>NZ_FOSW01000022.1 GCF_900114385.1 Geodermatophilus ruber | reverse complement strand
CCGCACCCCCACACCGATGGCCCGCTCGTCCACGTCGAAGGTGCCGCGGTGCAGGTCCAGCGGGGCGCCGCCGCCGTGCGTGCCCAGCCGGGCCAGCGCGATCGGCAGCACGTCGGCGAACCAGCCGAAGTCCTCGCCGCCCATGCTCTGCGGTGAGAGCCGCAGCCCGTCCTGACCGACGGTCTCCAGCGTCGCCGCGCGCAGCAGCGCGACCGACCGCGGGTCGTTGACCACCGGCGGGACGCCGCGGATGTAGTCGACCTCCACCTCGGCGCCGGTGGTGGCGGCCACCCGCTCCACCAGCGAGCGCAGCAGCGTCTCGGCCTCGTGCCACGTGTCGCGGTCGAGCACCCGCACGGTGCCGCGCAGGAGGCCCCGCTGCGGGATCGCGTTGGCCGCGACCCCGGCGTTGACCGCCCCCCAGACCAGTGACATCCCGGCGCGCGGGTCCACCTGGCGGGACAGCAGCGCGGGCAGGTCGGTGATCAGCCGGCCGAGGGCGTCGACCAGGTCGACGGTCAGCTGCGGGCGGGCGGTGTGCCCGCCGGGGCCGGTGAGCGTGACGTCCATCCGGTCGCAGGCCGCGGTGATCGCCCCGGTGCGCAGGCCGACCGAGCCGGCCGGCAGGGACGGGTCGCAGTGCAGGGCGAAGGCCCGGGAGGCGCCGTCGAGCACCCCGGAGGCGACCACCTCGGTGGCGCCGCCGGGGACCGTCTCCTCGGCCGGCTGGAAGACGCAGCGGACCGTGCCGGGCAGGTCGTCGAGCGTGGCCAGGGCCAGGGCGGCGCCGAGGACGACGGTGCTGTGCACGTCGTGCCCGCAGGCGTGGCACATGCCCTCGCGGGTGGAGGCGTACGGGACGTCCTTGAGGTCGGCCAGGGGCAGCGCGTCGATGTCGGCCCGCAGCACGACCACCGGATCACCGGAGCCGACCTCCACCACCAGCCCGGTGCCGGTGGGCAGCCGCTTCGGGGTCAGCCCGGCGTTGCGCAGCTGCTGCTCGAGGAAGGACGTCGTCTCGAACTCGGCGAAGGCCAGCTCGGGGTGAGCGTGCAGGTGCCGGCGCACGGCGACCAGCTGCGAGTGCCGGTCACCGGCCCAGTCGTCGACCGCCGTGCCGAGCTTCTCCGGGAACTCGGTCATGCGGCGTGGCCCCCGGCGGGCGTGCTCGGCGCGCCGGCGGGGCCGGCCACCGGCAGGCCGTCGCGCAGCTCGGCGACCAGGCTGTCCACGACCGCGCGCAGGTCGCCGCCGGAGGCCGCGGCCACCGCCCGCTGCCGCTGGTAGGAGGCCCCGACGGCCAGGATCCGGTGGACGTCGGCGAGCTCGGCCTCGCACCCGAGCCGGCGGGCGACGGGCTCGAGCTCCTCGACCAGGTCGCTGATCGCCTGCCGCACCGGCCGCACGGTGCCCTTCTCGTCGACCACGATGTCGGCGTCCAGGCCGTACCGGGCCGCCCGCCACTTGTTCTCCCGCAGCACCCAGCCGGCCGGCACCGGCAGGATGTAGCCGCGGTCGAGCTGGGTGTCGAACTGCTCGACCAGGCACTGGGAGAGCGCCGCCACCGCACCGATCTCGTCGAGGGTGGGCAGCCCGTCGCAGATGCGCAGCTCCACGGTCCCGAAGTCCGGGTGCGGGCGGATGTCCCACCAGACCTCGCGCACGCTCTCGATGGCGTGGGTGGAGATGAGCGTGTCCATGTACTCCTCGAAACGGTCCCAGCCCGACAGCTGGTAGGGCAGCCCCGCGGTGGGCATGCCCTCGAAGACCTTGGAGCGGGCCGACGCCAGCCCGGTGTCGCAGCCCACCCAGTACGGGGAGGACGCGGACAGCGCGAGGAAGTGCGGCACGTACTGGGTCAGCGCGTTGACGATCGGGATCGCCTTCTCCGGCGCCCGGACGCCGACGTGCACGTGCACCCCGAAGATCTGCAGCCGGCGGGCCAGCCACTGCATCTTCTCGACCAGCTGGAGGTAGCGCTCCTTCGGCGAGATCTGCTGGGTCTGCCAGTCGGTGATCGGGTGGGTGCCCGCGCACATCAGGTCCAGCCCGCGACGCCCGGCGGCGGCCCGCACCTCGGCGAGGGTGCCGGCGAGGTCGGCCTTGGCCTCGGCGACCGTGGTGCAGACGCCGGTGATGATCTCGACGGTCGACTGCAGCAGCTCGTGCTTGGCCTTCGGGTGGTCCTCGGCGCCCTCGGGCCGGAGCTCCTCGAGGATCTCCACCGCCCCGGCGGTCAGCTGACGGGTCTCGAGGTCGACGAGCTGCAACTCCCACTCGACGCCGAGGCTGGCGCGTTCGGAGGACCGGAAGGGGATCTGCACCCCGGGAAGTCTAGGGACGATCACCGCACCCGGCCCGGCCGCGGATCACCGCCGGCGCCCGCGTGGCCGCGGCCGGCGTCCGGGCTCTGCGTTAGCGTCGCCCGGTGAGCCGAACCCCCGCCGGAACCGACCCCGCCGCCCTGGCCGCCCGCGCGGCGGAGAGCCTCACCGGCGCCCTCGGCGACGGCCACGACGTCGCGATCGTCATGGGCTCGGGCTGGGCTCCGGCCGCCGACGCCTTCGGGGCCGTCGAGGGCAGCGTCGCCATCGGCGACCTCCCCGGGTTCGCCGCCCCGACCGCGGTCGGCCACGGCGGGGAGATCCGCTCGGTGCGCGTCGGCGACGCCCGGGTGCTGCTCTTCCTCGGCCGCACCCACCTCTACGAGGGCCGGGGCGTGGAGCCGGTGGTGCACGGCATCCGGACGGCGGCCGCGGCGGGCGTGCGCACCGTCGTCCTCACCAACGCCGCCGGGGGGCTGGCCCCCGAGCACCGGGTGGGGCAGGCGGTGCTCATCAGCGACCACCTCAACCTGACCGCCCGCTCGCCGCTGGTCGGCGCCACCTTCGTCGACCTGACCGACCTGTACTCCGCGCGGCTGCGGAAGCTGGCGCAGCAGATCGACCCGGCGCTCACCGAGGGCGTGTATGCGGCGCTGCCCGGCCCGCACTACGAGACGCCGGCCGAGATCCGGATGCTGCGCACGCTCGGGGCCGACCTGGTGGGCATGTCCACGGCGCTGGAGGCGATCGCCGCCCGCGCCGCTGGCATGGAGGTTCTCGGGTTGTCGATGGTCACCAACGCCGCGGCCGGGATCACCGGTGAGGCGCTGGACCACGAGGAGGTGCTCGCCGCCGGCAAGGCCGCGGCCGGCCGGCTCGGGGAGTTCCTCGTCGAGTTCGTGGGGCGGCTGGCATGAGCGCGCCCGTCCTGCTCACCGGCGCGGCCGGGCGGATCGGCACGGTGCTGCGCGGCGGGCTGCCCGAGCGCGGCTGGGCCCTGCGGTCGCTGGACGTCGTCCCCGTGACCGACGCCCGCCCCGGCGAGGAGCAGCTCGTCGCCGACGTCACCGACCTCGTCGCGATGGAGGACGCCGCGCAGGGCGCGAGCGCGGTGGTGCACCTGGCCGGCATCTCGGGCGAGTCGACCTGGGCGGCGATCTCACACGCCAACATCGAGGGCACCTACTCCGTGCTCGAGGCCGCCCGGCGGGCCGGGATCTCCCGCGTCGTGCTGGCCAGCAGCAACCACGCCACCGGGTACACCCCGCGGCCGGCCGAGGGGCTGCTCCGCGAAGAGGACGCGCCGCCGCGGCCGGACACCTACTACGGCGTCGCCAAGGTGGCGATGGAGGCGCTCGGCTCGCTCTACGCCGACCGGTACGGCATGGACGTCGTCTGCCTGCGGATCGGCAGCGCCTTCCCGGAGCCGACGAGCACCCGGATGCTGTCGACCTGGCTCTCGCCGGCCGACCAGGTGTCCCTGGTGGACGCCGCGCTGAGCGCCCCCTCCCCCGGCTTCGCCGTGGTCTGGGGCGTGTCGGCCAACACCCGCAGCTGGTGGGACCCGGCCGCGGCCCGGGCGCTGGGCTACGAGCCGGCCGACGACGCCGAGGCGTTCGCCGCGGCGCTGATCGTGGCCGAGGGCGAGCCCGACCTCTCCGACCCGGTGCACCGGCTGGTGGGCGGGCAGTACACGCTGCCGTCGTTCGACGCCGAGCACTTCGAGGTGCGATGAGCGAGCTCTCGGGCTGGGACATGCGGCTGCTCGACGCCGCCCGGGACTGGGCCGACGCCGACCCGCACCCCGGGGACCGCGCCGAGGTCGAGGCGCTGATCGAGGCGGAGAACGTCGAGGAACTCGAGCGCCGCTTCGCCGGCCCGCTCACCTTCGGGACGGCCGGGCTGCGCGGGCCGCTGCGCGCCGGGCCGTCCGGCATGAACGCCGCCGTCGTGACCCGCGCCGCGGCCGGGCTGGCGCGGTACCTGGCCGACTCCGGACACGCCGGGGGCGGGGTGGTCATCGGGTTCGACGCCCGCCGCCGCTCCGACGAGTTCGCCCAGGTGTCCGCGGCGGTGCTCGCCGCCGCCGGGTTCGCCGTCCAGGTGCTGCCCCGGCCGCTGCCCACGCCCGTGCTGTCCTTCGCCGTCCGGCACCTGGGCTGCGCGGCCGGGGTGATGGTCACCGCCAGCCACAACCCGCCCGACGACAACGGCTACAAGGTCTACCTGGCCGACGGCGCGCAGCTGGTGCCGCCGGCGGACCGGGAGATCGAGGCGGCGATCGCGGGCGCCGGACCGGCGCGGGAGGTGCCGCGGTCCGA
Organism: Geodermatophilus ruber; assembly: GCF_900114385.1. Taxonomy (GTDB): domain Bacteria; phylum Actinomycetota; class Actinomycetes; order Mycobacteriales; family Geodermatophilaceae; genus Geodermatophilus; species Geodermatophilus ruber. The sequence continues at coordinate 41,374 of NZ_FOSW01000022.1, read as the reverse complement.
CGACTGGCTGACGCTCGGGGACGACGTCGCGGCCGACTACGTGGCGGCGGTGGTGGACGCGCTCGAGCCTTCCCGCGTGCCCGACCGCGACCGCCTCGTCGTCGCCTACACCGCCATGCACGGCGTCGGCGCGGACACCACGCGCGCGGTGTTCGCGGCCGCCGGGTTCGCCCCGCCGGTCAGCGTGCCCGAGCAGGACGCCCCCGACCCCGCTTTCCCGACGGTGGCCTTCCCGAACCCGGAGGAGCCCGGCGCGGTCGACCTGCTGACGGCGCTGGCCGAGCGCGTCGGTGCGGACGTGGCGATCGCCGAGGACCCCGACGCCGACCGCTGCTCGGTGGTCTGCGGTGGGCGCCAGCTCACCGGCGACGAGGTCGGCGGGCTGCTCGCCGACTGGCTGCTGCGCCGCGGCGTGCGCGGCACCTATGCGGCGTCGCTGGTGAGCGGGTCGCTGCTGCACGCGCTCGCCTCGTCCGCCGGCGTGCGGTTCGCCGAGACGCCGACCGGGTTCAAGTGGATCGTCCGTGCCGGCACTCCCGAGGACCCGCTGGTGTTCGGCTACGAGGAGGCGCTCGGGTACGCCGTCGCCCCCGACGTCGTGCGGGACAAGGACGGCATCTCCGCGGCGCTGGCCGTCGCGCTGCTGGCCGCGGAGCTCAAGGCGTCGGGCCGCACGCTGCTGGACCGGCTCGACGAGCTCGCGACCGAGCACGGGCTGTTCGTGACCGGGCAGCTGTCGGTGCGGGTGGAGGACCTCTCGCGGATCGCCGGGATGATGACCGGGCTGCGCAGCCGTCCGCCGTCGCACCTGCTGGGGCGCGAGGTGGCGTTCTCCGACCTGCTGTTCGAGACGCCGGCCGTGGACGCCGTCCGGCTGCTCGGCGACGGGGTGCGGGTGATCGTGCGGCCCAGCGGCACCGAGCCGAAGCTCAAGGCCTACCTGGAGACGGTGGTGCCGGTGCACGACGACGCGGGGCTGATCGCCGCGCGCGGGCGGGGCGCCGACGAGCTGGACCAGCTGCGCGCCGAGATGGCTGCCGGGCTGGGGCTGTGATGGACGTCCGCGCGCTGGTCTTCGACGTGTTCGGCACGGTGGTGGACTGGCGCGGCGGGGTGGCCCGCGAGGCGCGCCGGCTGCTGGGACCGGCGGTGGACGCCCCCGCCCTGGCGGACGGGTGGCGCGGGCAGTACGTGCCGTCGATGGAACGGGTGCGATCGGGCGAGCTGCCCTGGACGCCGCTGGACGAGCTGCACCGCTCCTCCCTCGACGAGGTGCTGGCCTCGCTGGGGGTGCCCGGGGTCCCGCGGCCGGTGCGCGACGAGCTCGTGCTCGCCTGGCACCGGCTGGACCCGTGGCCCGACGTCGTCCCGGGGCTGACCCGGCTGCGGGAGTCGCACGTGCTCGCGCCGCTGTCCAACGGCAACGTGGCGCTGATCGTGGACATGGCCCGCCGGGCGGGCCTGCCGTGGGACCTCGTGCTGGGGGCGGAGATCGTGCGGCACTACAAGCCCGACGCCGAGGTCTACGACTCCGCTCCCCGGCTGCTGGCGCTCGAGCCGGCGCAGGTGTTGATGGTGGCTGCGCACGTCGACGACCTGGCGGCGGCCCGCAGGCGCGGCCTGCGGACGGCCTACGTGCACCGGCCCGACGAGTTCGGCGGGCGGCAGGTGCCGCCGGCGAGCGATCCGGACGCCGACCTGTCGGTGTCCTCGTTCGAGGAGCTGGCCGACCGGCTCGGAGCCTAGGGCGCGGCCGTGATCACCGGGTTCCACACCATCGTCTACTCCGACGACCCCGCGGTTCTTCCGCGACGTGCTGCAGTGGCCGTCGCTGGACGCCGGCGGGGGTGGTTGATCTTCAAGACCCCGCCGGGCGAGCTGGGCGTGCACCCCACTGCGGAGGAGCCGGGCGAGCGCTCGGCATCCGTCCCGTTCCACCAGGCCTCGCTGATGTGCGACGACATCGAGGCGACCGTCGCCGACCTGCGCGCCCGGGGCGTCGAGGTGCGCGACGAGGTGCAGGACCAGGGATTCGGGCTGGTGACGTCGGTGCGGGTGCCCGGGGCGGGCTGGCTGTTGCTCTACCAACCGCGGCACGGGCTCGCGTACGAGCTGGAGGGCTGAGCACTCCGCCCGCTGACCGGGTGAATGTCCACAGGCAGGATGCCGGAACCTTCCCGAGCTCCGTAGTCTCCCGGCGACCGGTGATCGAATCGGGGGTGGGACGACGTGACACGGCGCTGGATGCGACTGGTGGCGGGCCTCGCGGCCGGGGCGGCCGTGCTGAGCGGCTGCTCGGACAAGCAGGAGGCGAGTGACACCCTGCCCAGCGCGAGCGCCGAGGCGAGCCCCACCGAGGCCGCGCTCCCACCCCTCGGCCCTGCCGATCTGCCGATGCCCGACGAGGCTCGCACCCAGGACGCCGCCGGCGCCGAAGCCTTCGTCCGGTACTACATCGACCTCATCAACCGGACGTCGACCGTGATGGACGCAGCTCCCCTCCGCGAATTCAGCGACGGCTGCACGGAATGCGACCGTGTCGCGACCGATACGGAGAATGACGCCGCAGCGGGTTACCACTACGAAGGTGGGGCACTGACGCTTACAGAGATCGGGCGGCCACTAGTACGAGAGAGGACAGCCGAAATCCCGTTCCGGGTTGATTTGGCCGCGCTCACAGTCGTCGACCAATCCGACCAACCAGTACCCGAGCTTAGTTTCAGCGCTTACCCAGCTCTCCTCTCTAGCATTACTCTTCAGTGGGACAACAACCGGACATGCTGGATTTCAACCCAACTCTCACTCGGATGAGCAATCGGTTGAAGGTCCTCTTTCTCTTGCTGGCGATACCGGCATGGACGCTCGGACTAACGATTCAAGGCGCCGAGGCAGACGAGCACCTTTGCCGCATCCACTGCGATGGCCCGAACGTGGGCATCGGAGCAGGGGCCCTTACGGCAACGTACGCCTACCAGGGACCTGATGGTCGATGGATCGCAAGCAATGAGGCCTCCGGAGAACAGCCGTATATCTACAGGCTCCGAACCACATGCCAGGTAGACATCGAAGCTGGCGACGTGTGCCGGGCAGATGACGAGGTCCTGTGTACAGCGCCCCCAGATCGGGTCGTACAGACGCTCGTCCTCGAGCGCCAGAGGCTAGTTCAGTCCGACGGCACAACCGTGGATGGATTTGACCCCCTGGGCGCCGCTCCGGGGAGCGCCGTGGGTGGCTGGCTATCGTTCGCCAGAGACTGCGTCGACATCACGGCGCTGAACCCGCCGCCGTCACCGGGGGAGGTGTTCCGCTACTTCCAGACGCTCCCACTGCCCGAACTGGTCACCCAGCAGCAACCACCCGGCAACGGCCTGGCCGGCCTGCCGGTCATCTTCTTCACCGACGGCAGCCAGACCACGCAGACGTTCACCGTGACCATCCGCGGGTTCACCGTGGACATCGTCGCCACCGCCACCGGCTTCACCTGGCACACCGGCGACGGCGCCGAGCTCACCACCACCGACCCCGGGGCCCCGTATCCGGACCACACGGTCACCCACGACTACCGAAGCGGCACCTACACCGCCTCCCTGACCACCACCTGGAGCGGCACGTTCAGCGTGAACGGCGGCGCCAGCGCCGACGTCCCGGGCACAACGACCACCGACGGCCCGCCGGTGACGTTCACGGTCCTGCAGGCCCGCCCGGTGCTCACCAACCCGTACGACTGAATGCTCTACGAGTGTTTCCCGTGCTCTGGGAGTCCTGCAGGGCTCCCGAAGCACGAGAAACACTCCCGAAGCCGCACCCCCGAAGCCGCACCCTCGAAGCCGCACTCGCCCGAACCGCCCTCAGCCCTCCACGAGCTCCCGGCAGCCGGACTCCAGCGCCCGCTCCGCGGTGGCCAGCACCGCCACCACGTTCCGCGCGAACCCGACATCGCAGGGGTGCCGGCCCCCGGTCAGCGCCGCCGCGGCCAGCTCGTCGACCGCCACCTGCAGCGCCTCCACCGGGTGCTCGGTGTCAGGCAGCAGCACCACCCGACCGGCGTCCCCGTGCACGAAGAACTCGATGCCCGTCGACATCGGCGCCACCGTGTGCGACAGCGTCAGCGTCGAGGCCACCCCGGGCGTGGCGTGCTGCAGCACCAGGTGAACGGTGTCGCCCGCGCCGGCCCCGGCCTGCACCGCGGTGACCGGGCCGAGCGAGGGCATCAGCAGCGAGAGCGCGTGCGGGCCGATGTCCCACAGCGCGCCGTGTTCGCGCCGCCAGGCCGAGTCGAACGGGCTGCCGGCCAGCGCGCTGAGCCAGGAGCCCGCGCCGCCGGCGAGACGGGTCCGGGCCGCCTGCGACAGCCAGGTGGCCGTCCCGGGCTGGAAGCGGAAGGTGAAGAACACGACCGACGCGACACCGGCCGACGTCGCGGCCGCCACGACCCGGTCGGCCTCCGCCAGCGACAACCCGATCGGCTTCTCCAGCAGCAGGTGCCTGCCCGCCGCGGCGGCCCGCTCGGCCAGACCCACCTGCACGGACGGCGGCACGGCGACGGCCACCGCGTCGACGTCGGCGAGCAGGGCGTCGAGATCCGCGTAGCCGGGGACGTCGAACTCGGCGCCGACCGCCTTCGCCTTGGCGAGGTCCCGGCCCCACACCCCCGCGAGCTCGGCCGAGGGGTGGGTGGCCAGTGCGGCCGCGTGCACGGTGCGCGCCCAGTGGCCGGTGCCGAGGACGCCGACGCGCATGCTCAGACCGCGCCGAACTGGCGGTCGCCGGCGTCCCCGAGCCCCGGGACGATGTAGGCCTGCTCGTTGAGCTCCTCGTCGACCGAGGCGGTGAACACCCGCAGCGGCAGCCCGCTCTCCGCCAGCCGCTCGAGACCCTCGGGCGCGGCCAGCGCGCACAGCACCGTTATGGAGGTGGCGCCGCGCTCGGTGAGCAGGCCGCAGCAGTGCACCAGCGAGCCGCCGGTGGCCAGCATCGGGTCGAGGACGAACACCTCCCGGTCGACCAGCGTCTCCGGCAGCGAGGCCATGTAGGCCTCCGGCTGGAAGGTCTCCTCGTTGCGGGCCAGCCCGACGAAGCCCATCTGCGACTCCGGCAGCATCCCGTGCGCGGTGTCGGCCATGCCCAGGCCCGCCCGCAGCACGGGAACGATCAGCGGGGGCGCCGCCAGCCGGTAGCCGGTGGTCCTGGTGACCGGGGTGGTGATCGGCTCCTCGGCGACGGCGAGGTCCCGGGTGGCCTCGTAGACCAGCATCTGGGTGAGCTCGCGCAGCGCGGCGCGGAAGGCCGCGTTGTCGGTCCGCTCGTCCCGCATGCGGGTGAGGCGAGCACGGGCGAGCGGGTGGTCCACGACGGTCAGCTGCACGCGCGCCACGGTAGCGGCCCGCCGGTCACCGGATCGGGCCCACATCGCAGCCCACCACGCGGGTCCTCCCCGACGACGCGCGGCACCGGCTCGGCGGGAAGGGCCTGGGCTGCGACGACGACGCGGCAGGAGAACCGCCCCGGGGTGGCGCCCCTCGTCGTCCGGCCCGTCCCTGCCCCCGGTGGCCGCCCGCACGTGGACACCCGGACGGGTGTGCGGACGGTGGGCGGCACCGCCGCACGGGGGAGAATGCCCGCATGACCGACCTGCTCGATCCACACGCTCTGGCGGCGGAGACCCCGCCGCGGCGCGAGCCTCCAGCGCCGTTCCGCGACGTGACCCGCTCCGGCGCCGCATTCCGGGCCTTCCTGCACGGTCTGCCGGGGGTCGACCAGGTAGGCGCCGAGGCGCGGACGGCGGTGCTCGGCACCCGCTCGATCAAGACCACCGCCAAGGCCTGGGCCATCGATACCGCCATCGCGATGGTCGACCTCACCACCCTCGAGGGCGCCGACACCCCCGGCAAGGTGCGCAGCCTCGCCGCCAAGGCGAAGCAGCCCGACCCCACCGACCCGGCCACCCCGCAGGTCGCCGCGGTCTGCGTCTACGGCGACCTCGCCGGCATCGCCCGGGAGGCCCTGGCGGGCACCGGCATCCACGTCGCCGCCGTCGCCACCGCCTTCCCCAGCGGCCGGGCCAGCCGGGCGGTCAAGCTCGCCGACGTGCAGGACGCCGTCGCGAACGGCGCCGACGAGATCGACATGGTCATCGACCGCGGCGCCTTCCTCGCCGGCCGCTACCTCGACGTCTACGACGAGATCGCAGCGGTCAAGGAGGCCTGCGGGGACGCCCACCTCAAGGTCATCCTCGAGACCGGCGAGCTGGTCACCCTCGACAACGTCCGCCGCGCCTCCTGGCTGGCGATGCTCGCCGGCGGCGACTTCATCAAGACCTCCACCGGCAAGATCTCCCCGGCCGCCACCCTGCCGGTCTGCCTGGTGATGCTCGAGGCGGTCCGCGACTTCCGCGCCGCCACCGGCCGGCAGGTCGGGGTCAAGCCGGCCGGTGGCATCCGGACGACGAAGGACGCGATCAAGCACCTCGTGCTGATCAACGAGACCGTCGGCCCGGACTGGCTCTCCCCCGACTGGTTCCGCTTCGGCGCCTCCAGCCTGCTCAACGACCTGCTCCTGCAGCGGCAGAAGCTCCGAACGGGCCACTACTCGGGCCCCGACCACGTGACGGTGGACTGAGATGACCAGTGTGTTCGAGTACGCCCCCGCGCCCGAGTCGCGCTCGATCGTCGACATCGCGCCGTCCTACGGCCTGTTCATCGACGGCGAGTTCGTCGACGGCTCCGGCGAGCCGTTCAAGACGGTCAACCCGGCCACCGAGGAGGTTCTCTCCGAGGTCGCCTCCGGCACCGAGGCCGACGTCGACCGCGCGGTGAGGGCCGCCCGCCGGGCGTTCACCCGGGTGTGGGGCCCGATGCGCCCGGCCGACCGCGGCAAGTACCTGTTCCGCATCGCCCGGCTGCTGCAGGAGCGGGCGCGGGAGTTCGCCGTCCTGGAGTCGCTGGACAACGGCAAGCCGATCCGGGAGTCCCGCGACGTCGACGTCCCCCTGGCCGCGGCGCACTTCTTCTACCACGCCGGCTGGGCCGACAAGCTGGACTGGGCGGGCCTCGGGCCGGGCCCGCGGCCGCTCGGCGTGGCCGGGCAGGTCATCCCGTGGAACTTCCCGCTGCTCATGCTGGCGTGGAAGGTCGCCCCGGCGCTGGCCACCGGCAACACCGTCGTCCTCAAGCCGGCCGAGACCACCCCGCTGACCGCGCTGCTGTTCGCGGAGATCTGCCGGCAGGCCGGCCTGCCGCCCGGCGTGGTCAACATCGTGACCGGCGCCGGCGACACCGGCCGGGCGGTCGTCGAGCACGACGACGTCGACAAGGTGGCGTTCACCGGATCCACCGAGGTCGGCAGGTCCATCGCCCGGGCGGTCGCCGGCACCCGGAAGAAGCTGACCCTCGAGCTGGGCGGCAAGGCGGCCAACATCGTCTTCGACGACGCCCCGATCGACCAGGCCGTCGAGGGCATCGTCCAGGGCATCTTCTTCAACCAGGGGCACGTGTGCTGCGCCGGCAGCCGGCTGCTGGTGCAGGAGAACGTGCACGACGAGGTCATCGCCTCGCTGCAGCGGCGGATCGGCACGCTGCGCCTCGGCGACCCGCTGGACAAGAACACCGACATCGGGGCGATCAACTCGGCCGAGCAGCTGGCGCGCATCCGCGAGCTGTCGGACGTCGGCGAGGCCGAGGGCGCGCAGCGCTGGCAGCCGGCCTGCGAGCTGCCCGAGCGCGGTTACTGGTTCCCGCCGACGGTGTTCACCGACGTCTCCCCCGCACACCGCATCGCCCGCGACGAGGTCTTCGGCCCGGTGCTCTCGGTGCTCACCTTCCGCACCCCCGACGAGGCCGTCGCCAAGGCCAACAACACCACCTACGGGCTCTCGGCCGGGATCTGGACCGAGAAGGGCTCCCGGATCCTGAAGATCGCCGACCGGCTGCGCGCCGGCGTGGTGTGGGCCAACACGTTCAACAAGTTCGACCCGACGTCGCCCTTCGGCGGCTACAAGCAGTCCGGCTACGGCCGCGAGGGCGGCCGGCACGGGCTCGCCGCGTACCTGAAGGGTGCCGATCAGTGAGCTCCGACCGTCTCGCCGTCCGCAAGACCTACAAGCTGTACGTGAACGGCGCCTTCCCGCGCTCGGAGTCCGGCCGCACCTACGAGGTGACCGACGCGAAGGGTCACTTCCTCGCCAACGCCGCGCTCGCGTCGCGCAAGGACGCCCGGGACGCCGTCGTCGCCGCCCGCGCCGCCTTCCCGAAGTGGTCGGGCGCCACCGCGTACAACCGCGGGCAGGTGCTCTACCGGGTGGCCGAGGTGATGGAGGGCCGGCACGTCCAGTTCTGCGAGGAGGTCGCCGCCGGAGAGGGGCTCTCCTCCGGCAAGGCCCGCGCCGCCGTCGACGCCGCCATCGACCGCTGGGTCTGGTACGCCGGCTGGACCGACAAGCTGGCGTCGGTGCTCGGCGGGGCCAACCCCGTCGCCGGCCCGTACTTCGACTTCTCCGTGCCCGAGCCCACCGGCGTGGTCGCCGTCCTCGCGCCGCAGCGCTCCTCGCTGCTGGGGCTGGTCAGCGTGCTCGCGCCGGTGCTGGCCGGCGGCAACACCGCCGTCGTCGTGACGTCGAAGGAGCGCCCGCTGCCCGCGGTCACCCTCGGCGAGGTGCTGGCCACCAGCGACGTGCCCGCCGGCGTGGTCAACCTGCTCACCGGCGACGCCGAGGAGATCGGGCCCTGGCTGGCCGAGCACGACGACGTCGACGCCGTCGACCTCACCGGCGCCCCGGCCCGCCGGGCGATGGAGCTCGAGCGGCTGGCCGCCGGCAGCATCAAGCGGGTGCTGCGCCCGCCGGCGGAGGAGCCGGACTGGACCGCCGACCCCGGCCTGGCGCGGATGACCCCGTTCCTGGAGACCAAGACCGTCTGGCACCCGATGGGCGTCTGACGGCCCCGTCCCGGGTCGGTCCCCTGCAGGGTCCCGCCGCGAGCTTGCGAGTGGCGGGGGGCAGGGGATCCTTCCCCGAGGGGTGGGGAGGACGGGGTCCTTCATCGGGCAGGATGTGCTCGTGGCCAGGCCCAGCATCGTCCCCATCGCCCTCACCGTCGACGACCGCGTCGGCTACACCCTCTGGGCGCCGCCGTGGGAGGAGGACGGCGAGGAGTGGCAGGCCTTCCTCGGCGCGTCCGAGGACGACGCCGCGACGGTCCACCTCTTCCCCACCCCGGCGGCGCTCGCGGCGTTCTGCCGCACCCGCACCGACCACGACCTCGCCGACCACCCGGTCTGGCCGGTCGTCGTCGGCCTGGGCGCCGCTGACCTGACCCCCGACGAGGACCACCGCTACGACCTCGACGGCGTCTACGACGTCGCCGCGGAGAACCCCGACCGCTGGGCGGTCGAGGAGCTCGCCGCGACCATCGACATCGTGACCCGGCTGGCCGAGTGCCTCGACGTGGAGGAGGACACCGACGAGGACGAGATCGACGGGCTCAGCGACGAGGACGACGACCGGGACGTCGACGCCGACGTCGAGCTGGACCGCCGCCCCGCCGGCGACGTCGAGCGCGGCGGCGAGTTCGGCGCCCTGACCGAACTGGTCGCCCGGCCCGAGGTCGGCTCGCTGGGCCTGGGCGTGGACGCCTTCGTCGGCCGCTCCGGCGAGGACGCCTGGGCCGGCGTCGGGGCGGCCCTCGACGACCTCTGGGAGGACGTCCTCGAGGAGCTGGGCGAGCACCTGGACTGGACCGGTGGCGGCACGGTGACCCTCGAGGACTACCCGTCGGTGGCCGAGGCCGAGGAGGACCTCGAGGAGGAGCCGAGTCCAGCGGAGGAGACCGGGGCCGGTGCAGCGCAGGCCCCCCCGGCCCCGCCGTCGCCCGCGCCCGGGGTGAGCGCGATCGCCCGGCCCGGCCGGATCTCGGCCACACCGGACGAGGTGGCCGCGGCCGCGAAGTTCTGGGAGTCGGTGGGCATCCTGCCGGTCGAGATCGTGCTGCCCGAGGGCGCCGGGGTCACGCTGCGCTGCTACGTCGACGACCGGGCCCGCTTCCTGGGCCGCGAGGGCCAGATCTACCTCTTCGCCACCCCGGCCGACCTCGCCCGCTTCTGCGCCGGGGACGAGGAGCACGACCTGACCGAGATCGCCTCCTGGCCGGAGGTGGCCGAGACCAGCACGCCGCCGCTGCCGGCCGAGCAGGACCGCTACGACCTCACCGAGCTCGCCGACGTGCTCACCGAGGTCGCCGACGGCGCCGCCGGCCTGGTCGAGCACCACGCCCTCGTCCAGCCGGTGGAGGGCGTCCGGGACGTCGCCGAGTACGCCGGCCTGACGCGGGTCGAGCAGCTGCTGACCCCGCCGGCCGCGCTCGGCCAGGCCGTGGCCCGCGGCGAGCGGAACCCCGACGCCACCCTGCGCGCCGAGGACGCCGCCACGCTGCGCCCCGCCTGGGACGAGGTCGTCACCGAGGTCAGCGGGGCGCTGGTCTTCCGCGACTGATCCTCGCCCGCCCTCTCTCGGCGTTGATCATGGGCTTCTTGTTGCGGGACACGCTGCCGGCGGCGTGTCCCACGGCAACAGGCCCATGATCGACAAGGGGAGCGACCGCACGACACACGGCAGCGGCCGGCCCCGGGAGATCCCGGGACCGGCCGCTGCCGTGTGTCGCGTGCTCAGTCGGAGAAGTCCGCCGAGCGGCTGGGCCGCTGGCCCTGGCCGCGGTAGGTGCTGGCACGACGCTCACCCGAGCCGGACCGCTCGCCGTAGGAGCCGTTCCCGCGGGCACGATCGCCGAACGAGCGCTCACCCGAGGACCGCTCCCCGGCAGGCCGGGGACGGTCGCCGAACGAACGGCGGGGGCCGCCACGGTGACCGCCGGTGGGACGGTCGCCATCCCGACGGGGACGCCCACCCGGACCACCGGCGCCACGACGCATGTCGCGCTGGGTCCGCTCCTTGGGCTCCACCGGGATGCCCGTGGCGACGAGCTCGTTGATCGGAGCGTCGCCCGGGCGGGTCCGGTCGACGGCCGGATCCACCTTGGCCTGGCGGAACCGGCGCTTGGCCTGGCCCACCTGGTCGGGCAGCAGCAGCGAGACGACGACCCCGGCGGCACCCGCGCGGGCAGTACGCCCCGAACGGTGCAGGTAGGTCTTGGCGTCCGTCGGCGGGTCGTAGTGCAGGACCAGCGAGACGTCGTCCACGTGGATGCCACGGGCGGCGACGTCGGTGGCCACCAGCACCGGCGAGCGCGCGTCGGTGAACTCCTCCAGCGCCCGCTTGCGCGCGGACTGGGGCAGCCCACCGTGGATCGCCTCGGCCTTGATCCCGGCCGCCTTCAGGTTCTCGGCCAGCCGGTCCACGCCGAGCTGGGTGCGCGCGAAGATGATCGTGCGCCCGGGGCGGCCGGCCAGCTCGGTGGCCACCTGCAGCTTGTCGCGGAACGCGAGGCTGAACGCAAGGTGCTCCGCGGGCGGGGCGTCGTCGCCGGCCCGCTTGACCTCGTGGCGGGCCGGGTCCTTCAGGTAGCGGCGCACCAGGGTGTCGACCTCGCCGTCCAGCGTGGCGGAGAACAGCAGCCGCTGGGCGTTGCGGTCGGTCTGGTCGAGCAGCTCCTTGACGACCGGGAGGAAGCCCAGGTCGGCCATGAAGTCGGCCTCGTCGAGGACGGTGACGACGACCTCGGCGAGGGTGGCCTCGCCCTGGCTGATCAGGTCCTGCAGCCGGCCGGGGGTGGCGATGATGACGTCGACGCCGCGGCGCAGCTGCTGGATCTGGCGGTACATGGGCGCGCCGCCGTAGACGGTGGCGAGCTGGACGCCGGTCGCCTGGCCGAGGGGGGCAAGGTTGTCGTGCACCTGCTGGGCCAGCTCACGGGTCGGCACGAGGACCAGCCCGCGAGGGCTGCGGCGGCCGTTCTTCACCTCGGCACCGATGCGGGCCAGCAGCGGCAGGCCGAACGCCAGCGTCTTGCCCGAGCCGGTGGCGGCCTTGCCGAGCACGTCTCGCCCGGCGAGGGCGTCGGGCAGCGCCGAGGTCTGGATGGCGAACGGGTGGCGGATGCCTCGGCGCTCGAGCGCGGTCACCAACTGCTGGGGCAGACCCAGCTGGCGGAACGTCGGGCCGGTCGGCTCGGCTGGCGCCTCGGCGATGTTCTCGGGGGTGACGCTCTCCGAGGAGGTGGTGCTCTCCGAAGCGACGGTGCGCTCGGGGGCGGTGTTCTCAGTGGTGTCCGACTCGAACGAGACAGGGTGGACCAAAGTCATGCGGGGTGGGGCTCCGATACAGCTCGGAGCGCGTCCCGTGAAAAAGGAGGCGCCGCAGGTACCGGCGTCCTCACTGGCGATCGTCTGCGCCCAGGGATGGAACGCTGGATCTGCACGGATGCGCTCATGCCCGGACAAACCGTCCGGGAGGGTGACCGGCCTGTGTGCCGGTACACCTACCGTAGCAGCGCGTAGCCGCCCGGCATTCCCGCGGTCGGGGGTGGGCGCGGTCACTTCCGCAGGTCAGGACCGCAGTGCCGCGAACCCCGGGCGGACGACGTCGCGCAGCAACCGGGCCCGCTCCGCCTCGGGGACGAAGGCGGCGGCCAGCGCCCGCTCGGTTACCGTCTGCACGTCGTCCCACCCCCAGCCGAAGGTGGCGACCACGTCGGCCAGCTCGCCGGTCGCCGAGACGCCGCTCATCAGCCGGTTGTCGGTGTTGAGGGTGACCGCGAAGCCCAGCCGGTGCAGCCGGTCGACCGGGTGCTCGGCCAGCGAGGGGTAGGCGCCGGTCTGCACGTTGGACGACGGCGCGACCTCCAGTGGCACCTGCTCCTCACGCACCCGCTTCGCCACCGGGCCCAGGGAACCGTCGGCGGCCACCTCGTCGGCGATGCGCACGCCGTGGCCGAGCCGTTCGGCGTGCGCGCCGTCGAGGGCCGCGACGATGCTGCCGATGCCCGCCGCCTCGCCGGCGTGGATGGTGCGGTGCGCACCCTCGCGGTCCAGCAGCGCGATCGCCGAGGGGTGCCGGTCGGGCGGGAAGCCGTCCTCCGGGCCGGCGAGGTCGAAGCCGACCACCCCGGCGTCCCGGTAGCGGACCACCAGGGCGGCCACCTCGTCCCACCGGTCGTTCTGCCGCATGGCGCACAGCAGGCTCCCGACGGTGATCGGGGTGCCGGCAGCGGCGGCGTCCGCGCTGCCCCGGGCGAACCCGTCCAGGATCGCCTCGACGACCTCCTCGATCGGCGTGCCCCGGCTCGTGAGGAGCTCGGGGGCCATGCGCACCTCGGCGTACACGACCCCGTCGGCGGCCAGGTCCAGGGCGCACTCGCGGGCCACCCGGCGGATCGCCTCGGGGCGCTGCATCACCCCGACGGTGTGCGCGAAGGTCTCCAGGTACCGCTCCAGCGACCCCGAGTCGGCCGCCTGCCGGAACCAGCGGCCCAGCGCGTCGGCGTCGTCGGCCGGCAGGCCCCGGTAGCCGCTCTCGTCGGCCAGCTCGAGCACCGTCTGCGGCCGCAGCCCGCCGTCGAGGTGGTCGTGCAGCAGGACCTTGGGGGCGCGGCGGAGCGAATCGGCGTCCGGGACGGAACTCACCGCTCCACGCTACCGACGGGTCACCAGCGGTCAGCGACCGGACTTTCGACGCCGGGAGCCCGGTCAGTCCGTCCCGCGGTCCTGCCAGCGGAAGGTCAGCACGCACAGCACCAGGCCGGCGACGCACCACAGGCCCAGCACCAGCGCCACCCGGCCCAGCTCCCACGTGCCGGCCGGTTCCTCCGCGGCCAGGACGTCGGGGAGGAACACCGAGCGCAGCCCCTGCGCCATCCACTTCAGCGGGAACAGCGACGCGATCGTCTGCATCCACGCCGGCACCTGACTGAACTGGAAGAACACCCCGGAGATGAACTGCAGCACCAGCGCGATCGGGGTGACCATCGCCGACGCCGACCGGCCGTTCTTCGCCAGACTGGAGACGGCGATGCCCAGCAGCGTGCAGGCCGCCGCCCCGAGCACGGCGACCCAGACGAAGGTGAACCAGTCGCTGCCCGACGGCAGGTCGATGCCGTACGCGAAGACCCCGACCGCCAGCAGGATCGCCGCGATCAGCACCGTGACGGCGAGGACCTGGACGACCTTGCCGACGAAGTAGGCGCTCTTGGGCATCGGCGTGCCAGACAGGTGCTTCAGCGTGCCGTCGGACCGCTCGGTGGCGATGCTGATCGCCATGTTCTGCAGGCTGGCGCCGACGATGCCGGCAGCGATGATCCCGGCCATGAAGTACTGGGTGAAGGTGACGCCGGCGCCCAGGTCGTAGTCGAGCACCGCGCCGAAGACGACGAGCATCATCACCGGGAACACCAGCGTGAAGACGACCGACTCGCGCTGGCGGAAGAACTCCTTGAGCTCGACCGCCGCCCGCGAGCGGTAGACGCGGGCGACCGGGGGGAGAGCGACCTCGGCCCGGTCGCGGACGGTGGCGCTCACGCCTGGGCTCCTTCGCCGGGCTCGTGCCCGATCATCTGCAGGTAGACGTCCTCGAGGGTGGGCCGGGCGACGGCGAGGTCGGGCACCTCACCGGGGAACCGCGCGGCCAGCTGCTGGACGAACGCGGTCGGCGTGGGCGTCGCCTCGGTGCGCCGGACGCCGTCCTCGGTCCAGGTCACCATCGCCGGGGCCGCCCCGCGCCCACCCAGGGCCGAGGGGACGGCGACCTCGACCAGCCGGCCCCGGGCGATCACCCCGACCCGGTCGGCCAGCGCCTCGGCCTCGTCGAGGTAGTGGGTGGTCAGCAGCATCGTGGTGCCGAGGTCGCGCAGCGACCGGATCAGCGACCAGAACTGCCGGCGGGCCTCCGGGTCGAACCCGGTGGTCGGCTCGTCGAGGAACAGCAGCGCGGGCCGGCCGACGATGCCCAGCGCGACGTCCAGGCGGCGGCGCTGACCGCCGGACAGCGACCGCCCCCGGGCGCCGGCCTTCTCGGTGAGGCCGACCAGCTCGAGCACCTCGTCCGGGTCGCGCGGGTCCGGGTAGTAGGACGCCTGGGCGCGCAGCAGCTCCCGGCAGGTGAGCTGGCTGTCGCCGGCGCCGGACTGCAGCACGATGCCCAGCTGCGCCTTCCACCGCCGGGTCGCCTGGGCCGGGTCGACGCCGAGCACACGGACCTCCCCGGCATCCCGGCCGCGGAAGCCCTCGCAGATCTCGACCGTGGTGGTCTTGCCGGCCCCGTTGGGACCGAGCAGCGCGAAGATCTCGCCGCGGCGGATGTCGAGGTCGAGCCCGTCGACGGCGGTGAAGTCCCCGTAGCGCTTGACCAGGCCGCGGACGGAGATCGCCGCTGCGGGGTCGAGGGGGGCGGGGGGCTGCGGGCCGCCTCGTACCTCAGCAGCCGCGGACGTTCGGGTCACGAGGAGACAGTCTCCCCCCTGCCCCTGAGCGCCCCGGCGCGGGTGGAGTGTGAGATGCGAGGAAACCTGGCATCTCACACTCCGTTCAGGCGGAGATGCGGTCCAGGATCAGCGGCAGCGGCTCGTCGGCGGTGTCGACGCCGACCGCACCCGCCAGCGCCTCCAGCGCCCGCGGGATCCGGTCGGCGTCGTCGGTCTGCAGCTCCAGCAGCGGCTGCCCGGCGGTCACCTGCTCCCCCACACCGGCGGTCCAGACGACGCCGGCCGCGGCCGACACCGGGTCCTCCTTGCGGGCCCGCCCGGCGCCCAGCCGCCAGGCGGCCACTCCGAGCGCGTAGGCGTCCAGCCGGGTGAGCGTGCCGGTGGCCGGGGCGGTCACCACGTGCTTCTCGGCCGGCTGGGGCAGCGGCGCGTCCGGGTCGCCGCCCTGGGCGGCGATCATCCGCCGCCACACGTCCATCGCCCGGCCGTCGCGCAGCGCGTCCGCGGGGTCGACGTCGGAGCGCCCGGCGCCGGCGAGCATCTCCCGGGCCAGGGCCAGCGTGAGCTCGACGACGTCGGCCGGCCCGCCCCCGGCGAGCACCTCCACCGACTCGGCCACCTCGACGGCGTTGCCCGCGGCGCGGCCCAGCGGCCGGTCCATCGCGGTCACCAGCGCGACGGTGCGCACACCGGCGGCCTCCCCCAGCCCGACCATCGTGCGGGCCAGCTCGCGGGAGGCATCGGGGTCCTTCATGAACGCGCCCGAGCCGGTCTTCACGTCCAGCACCAGCGCGTCGGCGCCCTCGGCGATCTTCTTGCTCATGATCGAGCTGGCGATCAGCGGGATCGACTCGACGGTGCCGGTGACGTCGCGCAGCGCGTAGAGCTTCTTGTCCGCCGGCGCCAGGTCGTTGCCGGCGGCGCAGATGACCGCGCCGACCTCGCGCAGCTGGCGCAGATAGGCCTCCTCGCGCACGTCGGCCCGCCAGCCGGGAATCGCCTCGAGCTTGTCCAGCGTGCCGCCGGTGTGGCCGAGCCCGCGGCCGGACAGCTGCGGCACCGCCACCCCGCAGGCGGCCACCAGCGGCGCCAGCGGCAGGGTGATCTTGTCGCCGACGCCGCCGGTGGAGTGCTTGTCGGCGGTCGGCCGGCCCAGCGAGGAGAGGTCCTTGCGCTCGCCGGAGTCGATCATCGCCTGGGTCCAGACGGCCAGCTCGTCCGGCGACATCCCGCGGAAGAACACCGCCATGAGGAGGGCGCTCATCTGCTCGTCGGGCACCGCGCCGGTGGTGTAGGCGTCGATCACCCAGCGGATCTGCTCGGGGGTCAGCGGCCCGCCGTCCCGCTTGGCCCGGATGACGTCGATCGCGTCGAACACCGCCATCAGCCCTGCCCCCGCTCGGCCGCGGCCGTTCCCCCGGCAGACCGCGTGGCGGCAGCCGCCAGGTCCTCGGGCCCGAACGCGTCGGGCAGCACCTCGCGCATCGACACGATGCCGAGCGAGACGGTCTCGATGAGCATGCCGGCTCCCCCGTGCTCCCAGAGCAGCTGCCGGCAGCGGCCGCAGGGCATGAGCGGCTGCCCGTCGCCGCCGACGCAGGCGACCGCGACCAGCCGACCGCCGCCGGTGCGGGCCAGGTCGCTGACCATGCCGCACTCGGCGCACAGGCCCAGCCCGTAGGAGGCGTTCTCGACGTTGCAGCCGGTGACGATCCGGCCGTCGTCGACCAGGCCGGCGACGCCCACGGGGAACTTCGAATAGGGCGCGTACGCGTGGGTCATCGCCTCGCGCGCGGCCGCCCGCAAGACGTCCCAGTCCGGCTCGGGCACTAGTTCTCCCCTCGTCGGTAGACCAGACCGACGGCCTTGGGCGGCCGTAGTCGTTGCGAGGCCAGCGACAGGACCAGCAGCGTCGTCAGGTGCGGCGTGAACGACACCAGCCCGGGCGCGAGCTCGTCGATGCTGAGGAAGGCGACCAGCGAGCCCACCGCCACGGCTCCGGCGATCACCGCGCGCACCGCCCGCCGGTGGACGGCCTGCCAGACGGCCACCCCGGCGAGCAGGACGGCGAGCAGCAGGAACAGCGCGACCACCGCCGACCGGCTGCGCAGCTGCAGCGCGTCGGCGTAGCCGAACAGGCCCGCGCCGGCCGCCAGGCCACCGGGCCGCCAGTTGCCGAAGATGAGCGCGGCCAGGCCGATGAAGCCGCGGCCGTTGGTCTGCCCCTCGCGGTAGATGCCGGCGATGAAGACCAGGAACACCCCACCCATGCCGGCCAGCGCGCCGGAGATGAGCACCGCGATGTACTTGAGCCGGTAGACCGGCACGCCGAGGCTGTCGGCGGCCGCCGGGTTCTCCCCGCAGGAGCGCAGCCGCAGGCCGAACGCGGTGCGCCACAGCAGCAGGTAGGACGCCGGCACGAGCAGCACGGCCAGCAGGGTCAGCAGGCCCACGCCGCTGGTCAGCCCGCGCAGGACGCCGGCGACGTCGCTGACCAGGAACCAGTTCAGCCGCTCCAGGTGGCCGAGCAGGTCGGGCCCGGAGGAGAGCACCGGCACGGAGAAGTCCGGCGGGTCGCTCGACAGCGACGGGGACTGGGTGACGCCGCCCCCGGCCGGGTTGTCGGTGTAGAAGAGCTCGGAGAGAAACCGCACGACGCCGGCGGCGAGGATGTTGATCGCCACGCCGCTGACCACGTGGTCGACGCCGAAGGTGACCGTCGCGAGGGCGTGCAGCAGGCCGCCGAGGGCACCGAAGAGCACGCCGCCGAGCAACGCCGCGGACCAGCCCCACTGGTAGCCGGCGAAGCCCGCGCCCCAGGTGCCGAGCGTCATCATCCCGTCCAGGCCGATGTTCACCACGCCGGCCCGCTCGCTGAACAGACCGCCGAGCGCGGCCAGCCCGATCGGCACGGCCAGCAGCAGGGCCGCCGAGATCGTCGAGGACGACGTCAACGCCTGCTCGCCGCTGATCACCCGGACCGCCGAGACGAGGACGAACGCCGCGACCACGAGCCAGGTGATGCGGCGGGCCCGGCCGCCGCCGAGGAGCAGCTCGGTGACCGGCCCGCGGCCGGCGCGCTGCGGGGCTGTGGTGACGGTGCTCATGCCGGGGCCCCCGCGGAAACGAGGAGCGCCAGCGGAGCGCTTTCGTGGGGTTGGCTCATGCCCCGGCCTCCTGCCGCTCGTCGGTGTGCTGCCCGGCTCCGGTGGCCCGTCCGGCGCCCGCGGGCTGGGCGGGACCGCTGCCGCCGTCCCCCACCGCCGGCGGCGGGCCGTTCTGGGCCATGCCTCGCTCGGCCGAGCGCAGGGCGATCCGGCGGGCCACCTCGTTGGAGATGACCACGGCGAGCACGATCGTGCCCTGGATGATCGTGACCACCGAGGCGGGGTAGTCGGCGATCTGCAGCGGCACCAGCGCCCGGTCGAGGAAGGCGAACAGCAGCGCGGCGAACGCGATGCCGACGGGGTTGTTGCGGCCCAGCAGCGCGACCGCGATGCCCAGGAAGCCCAGGCCGGCGGTGAAGTCGGTGGTGTAGCTGTGCGTGGAGCCCAGCAGGTCGGGCATGCCGATGAGCCCGGCCACCGCGCCGGAGATCAGCATCGTCTTGATGACCATGCCGCGGGAGTCGACCCCGCTGGCCCGCGCCGCCGACGGCGAGAGGCCGGTGGCCTTGAGGTCGAAGCCGAACCGGGTGCGGTCGAGCAGCACCGAGATGACGATCCCGACGACGATCGCGACCAGCAGGAACCCGGAGAGCTGCCGGGGCGGGTTGGCCAGCCCGAGCGCGTCGAAGACCCAGTTCAGGCTGGGCATCCAGCCCGACTCGGCGATCTCCGCGGTGCTGATGATCGACGCGCCCTCCGGGCTGCCCCGGAACGGCCCGGTGAGCAGGTAGGAGGCGATGCCCAGCGCGATGAAGTTGAGCATGATCGAGCTGATGACCTCGCTGACGCCGCGGGTCACCTTGAGGACGGCGACGATGCCGGCCCAGATCGCGGCCACCGCCATCGCCACGACGACGATGAGCAGCACGTGCAGCGGGCCGGGCAGCGCGACCGCGGCGCCGATGGCGGCGGCCATGATCGTGGCCAGCCGGTACTGGCCCTCGACGCCGATGTTGAACAGCCCCATCCGGAAGGCGACGGCAACGGCCAGCCCGGCGAGGAACAGCGGCACCGCCCGGTTGAGGATCACCACGATCGCGGTCATCTGCTGGGCCGGCGTGTCCCCGAAGTCGACCATGACGGCGTAGACGTCGAAGGGGTTCACCTGCAGGGCGGCCATGACCAGCCCGGAGATGATGATCGCGGCGACGACCGCGAGGACGGGGGCCAGCAGCGTCGGCCCGAGCCTGCGCAGCGCGCTCATGCCGCACCCGCCGTCGTCCGTGCGCCGGTCATGTGGCCGCCGAGCTCCTCGGGGGTGACCGCGGACGGGTCGAGGGTGGCGACCAGGCGGCCGCGGAGCATCACGTGCAGCGTGTCGGACAGGCCGATCAGCTCGTCGAGGTCGGCGGAGACGAGCAGGATGCCCATGCCCTCGGCGCGGGCGTCCTTGAGCAGCTCCCAGATCACCGCCTGGGCGCCGATGTCGACCCCGCGCGTGGGATGGGCGGCCAGGAGCAGCCGCGGCGACGCGCTCATCTCCCGGCCGATGATCAGCTTCTGCTGGTTGCCGCCGGACAGCGCGACGGCCAGGGTGTCCGGCCCGGGCGCGCGGACGTCGTACTCGCGCATGATCCGCGCGGTGTCGTCCCGGGCCCCCTTGCGGTCGATGAAGGGCCCCTTCACCGCCGGCGGGCGGGTCTGGTGGCCGAGGATCCGGTTCTCCCACAGCGCCGCGTCCAGCAGCATGCCCTGCCGGTGCCGGTCCTCGGGGATGAACCCGATCCCCCCGTCCCGCCGGGCGCGGGTGCTCCAGTGGCTGATGTCCTCCCCGCCGAGGCCGATGCTGCCGGCCGAGAGCGGGCGCAGCCCCATGATCGCCTCGATCAGCTCGGCCTGCCCGTTCCCCTCGACGCCGGCGATGCCGACGACCTCGCCCTCCCGGACGGTGAGGCTCACGCCGTCGACCAGGGCCCGGCCGTCGACGTTGGTGACGGTGCCCTCGCGCAGCTGCAGCACCGGTGTCGGGCGCACGGTGGAGGTGCGGGTCTCCGGCGAGGGCAGCTCCGAGCCGACCATCATCTCGGCGAGCTGGCGGGTGGTCGTGGTCCTCGGGTCGGCGGTGCCGACGGTGGTGCCTCGCCGGATGACGGTGATCGAGTCCGCCACCTTCCGCACCTCGTCGAGCTTGTGCGAGATGAAGATGACGGTCAGGCCCTCGCGCTTGAGCTCGGCGAGGTTGCCGAACAGCTCGTCGACCTCCTGGGGCACCAGGACGGCGGTCGGCTCGTCGAGGATCAGCGTGGTCGCCCCGCGGTAGAGCACCTTGGCGATCTCCACCCGCTGCCGGTCGCCGACGCCGAGGTCCTCGACCATCGCGTCCGGGTCCAGGCCCAGGGAGTAGGCGTCGGAGATCTCCCGGATGCGGCGCCGGGCCTCGTCCCGGTCCAGGCGGGCACCCCGGGTCGGCTCGCTGCCCAGGACGATGTTCTCCAGGACGGTGAAGTTGTCGGCCAGCATGAAGTGCTGGTGGACCATGCCGATGCCGGCGGTGATCGCGTCGGCCGGGCTCCGGAAGTGGGCCTCGCGGCCGTGCAGCAGGATCTGCCCCTCGTCGGGGCGGTGCATGCCGTACAGGGTCTTCATCAGCGTCGACTTGCCGGCGCCGTTCTCGCCCACGATGGCGTGCACCTCACCGCGGCGGACCCGCAGTTCGATGTCCTTGTTGGCCACGACGCCGGGAAAGCGCTTGGTGATGCCGCGCAGTTCGACGGCCAGCGGGGCCGCACCGCCGTCCGCACCGCCGCTCGACGGCGGCTCGCCTGCTGTGGCCATGGTGGGCCCTCTCCCTCGCTGCGCCCGCGCCGGTGGGCCGGGCCCGTTCACTCTGCTGTATCGGCGGCGCGGGTTCGACCGCCGTCACCCGTTCGGCGAGCCGGGTTCACCGGCCCGCCGCATGATCGCGCACCACCGGCCCCGGCCCGGCGACCAGGGGGGGACCCGCTGGTGCCGCGGACGACAGCGGGCCCGGGGAGGCATCTGCGCTCCCCGGGCCCGCCGCCGGTCGTGCCCCGGTCAGCCGAGCGGCGTCACGGGGTCGTGGCGACCTCGATCTCGCCGTCGATGATCTGCTGGCGGTAGTCGTCGATCTCGCCCTGGATGTCGTCGATGAAACCACCGCTGGTGGCCAGGCCGACGCCCTCGCTGGACAGGTCGTAGACCTCATCGGTGCCGCCGCTGACGTTGCCGTCGACGAACTCCCCGATGAAGGCCTCCACCGCGTTGTCCACGCGCTTGAGCATCGAGGTCATGATCACGGCCTGCAGGGCCGGGTCGTCGACCGTCTGGTACTGGTCGGAGTCGACCCCGATGGCCCGGCCCCCGGAGGCGGCGGCCGCCTGGAAGACGCCGACGCCGGAGCCACCGGCGGCGTGGTAGACGATGTCGGCGCCGGCGTCGTACATGCCCTGCGCGACGATCTGGCCACGGGCCGGGTCGTTGAACCCGGAGAAGTCACCGGCCGGCGAGATGTACTGCGTGTCGACGACGATGTCCGGGTTGACCGCCTGGGCACCGGCGACGTAGCCGGCCTCGAACTTCTGGATCAGCGGGGTCTCGACGCCGCCGACGAAGCCGACGTGGCCGGTCTCGCTCTTCAGCGCCGCCGCGACGCCGGCCAGGAACGAGCCCTCGTGCTCGGCGAACAGCAGGCCGGTCAGGTTGTCGGCCCCGACCTCCTCGGCGGAGGAGTCGATGATCGCGAAGGTGGTGTCCGGGTACTGCTCCACGACGTCACCGATGACCTCGCCGTAGGCGAAGCCGACGGCGATGACCGGGTTGTACCCCTCGTCGGCCAACTGGGTCAGCAGGTCGACCCGGTTGGACCCGTCGGCGCTCGGGCTCAGGTCGCGGAACTCGCCGCCGTGCTCCTCGACCGCCGCCTCGAGCCCGGCGACCGCCGAGTCGTTGAACGAGCGGTCACCGCGGCCGCCGGTGTCGAAGGCGAGGCCGATCCGCAGGTCGCCGCCGGAGTCACCGCCCCCGCCGTTGGCGCTGCCGCCGCTGTCCTCGTCGCTCGCACACGCGGCCAGGGCCATGCTGCCGGCCAGCAGCAGCGCCGCGGCCTTCATCCTCCGCGCTCGGCGCAAGACGCTCTCCTCTCTGGAGGGACGGACCGGCCTTCCCGGCAGGCCCGCCCCGGTGGGGATCAGGGGTCGTGCGCGGCCGGACCGGCGCAGGCCGGGACCCGGGGAACGCGCGACCGCTGCACGCTAACCACGCGTGCCGGGTCCGCCACCATCCCGCCGGTGGATAGAGATGCGATCGTTGCGAACCCGCCCGGCACCAGTGGCCTGCGCCACCGCGCGCGTGCTGCGGCGGGCTGCCGACCGGCGCCGTTAGCGTCTGCCTCATGCGCGGAAGGCCGGGGGCGGCACGCCTGCTCGCGGGCGCCCTGGTGGCGGTGCTCCTCGTGCTCGGTGGCGCCGGGCCGGCGTCGGCCGAGCAGGCGCGGCCGACCGTCGACCCCACGGCGCCCACGCCCACCGCCCCGTACCCGGGCGGCCCGCCGCAGGGTTCCGGGCCGCAGGGGCAGACCGTCGGCGGGGAGGAGCTCGACACCCGCGGCACCGTCGTGGCCGGCGGGGCTCCCCCGCTCCCCGACGGGCTGACCGCCGCCGGCTGGCTGGTGGCCGACGCGGGCAGCGGGACCGTGCTGGCGGCGCGGGACCCGCACGGCCGCTACCACCCGGCGAGCACGCTCAAGACGCTGACGCTGCTCACCCTGGCCCCGCTCCTGGACCCCGGGGCCGTCGTCGAGGGCACGGTCGAGGACGAGGCGGTCGAGGGCAGCCGGGTCGGCCTGGTGTCCGGCGGGCGCTACCCGGTGGCGCTGCTGTTCGAGGCGCTCGTCCTGCAGTCGGGCAACGACGCGGCCAACGCCTTGGCGCGGGCCGCCGGGGGAACGGCGGCGACGCTGGCGGCGATGAACGCGACCGCGGCGGAGATCGGCGCGTTCGACACCGTCGCCGGGACGCCGTCCGGGCTCGACGTCGCCGGGCAGTCCTCCTCCCCCTACGACCTGGCGCTGGTCTTCCGCCGGCTGCTCGAGGACCCGCGCACCGCGGCGATCCTGCGCACCCCGATCGCGCAGATGCCACCGGTGGAGGGCCGCTCGCCGGGCTACCAGATCCAGAACGAGAACCCGCTGCTGGCCACCTACCCCGGCAACCTCGGCGGCAAGACCGGGTTCACCGACGCCGCCCGGCACACCTTCGTCACCGGTGCCGAGCGCGACGGCCGGCGACTGGTGGTCAGCGTCATGGGCACCGAGCGCACCCCGCTGAGCGCGGCCGACCAGGCGGCGCGGCTGCTGGACTGGGGCTTCGCCGTCCCGCCGGCCACCTCCGGGGTGGGGGTGCTCGTCGCCTCCGCGGCGGACGTCCCCCCGGTGGCGCCGCCCGCCGCCCCGGTGCCGTCGGTGGCGCCGGTCGCACCGCCGGCCCCCGGCCCCTCGGCGGCCGGCGGGGACGCGGCGGAGGAGCTCCTGGTGCCGGTCGCACTCGGCGCCACGGCGCTGCTCATCGTCGTGGCCACCGTGGTCGGCCGCCGCCGCGCGGCGCGGGTCGTCGTCCCACCCGCTCGGGCCGACCGCGACGGGGCGCCGGTCAGGCCGACGCCGGAGGCACCACCGGCTCCGCGAGGTCCGGGGGCCCCGGGGCCCGCTCCTGGACCCGGCGGAGGGTCGCCGTCCACGCCGCGGTGAAGAACGCGAACCGGCTCACCACGTTGATCCACACCAGGATGCCCACCGCGCCGCCGAAGGCCGAGGCGGTCACGCTGCCGGAGATCAGCGCCAGGTAGAGGCTGCCCACCAGCTTCATCGCCTCGAACCCGGCGGCGCCGAACAGCGCGCCGGGAAGGAGCCGACGCAGCGGGTGCGAGGTCGAGGGCACCACCTTGAGCAGCCAGAGGAAGACCACCACGTCGGTGCCGACGGCCAGGCCCAGGCCGATGACCGCGGTGAGGACCCCCAGCCCGGGCGCGCCCGCCAGGCCGAGCAGCTCCAGCACCCACGAGGTGGCCTGGGTGACCGCGCCGGTGAGCCCCAGGCTCAGCAGGCCGGCGCTCCCGAGGGCGAGCAGGGCGAGCAGGTCCTGCAGGTTGTCGCGGAGGAACTCCGGCTCGTCGACCCGCCCCTTCCAGATCCGCTCCATGCCGAGCCGGAGCTTGTCCATGGCCCGCAACCCGGCGTAGAGGAACCCGACCAGGCCGATGAGGCCCACGACGCCGGCCGAGCCGACCGCCCCGCTCAGCTCGCGGACGATCTGCTCGCCGGGTGGGCCGGGGAAGGTCTCCCGGAGGGCGTCGTAGAGCTCGTTCTGCAGGAGCTCGTTGCCGGCGAGCACGAGCCCGATCGCGGAGGCGATCAGCAGCAGGACGGGGACCAGCCCGAGGAACACGAAGTAGGTGACCCCGGCGGCCATGAGGTCGCCCTGGGTGCGCCGGTAGCGGCCGCCGGCCCGGGCCAGGTGGTCGAACCACGGCCACCTGCGACGCCGCCCGGCCAGCAGCGACTCCCAGCCCTCGCCCAGCCGGGTCAGCCACGACCAGCGGCTGCCGGAGGCGGGTGTGCCCGCGGGCACGGGAGCGGACCGGTCGGTCCGGGTGGCACTCACCCGCTCGAGTCTGCGGCCTGGGAGGGGGTGCCGCGCGGCGGAGCGGCGCGCGTGGTTAGTGCGACCGGCCGGTCAGCGGGTACTCGCGGGCGACCACCCAGGCACCGCTCGGCGTCTGCTCGAACTCGGTGAAGGAGTCGACCCGGAACTCCGCCGAGAGGTCGGCCAGCCCGTTGTAGGCGAGGTCCAGCATGTCGGCCGGGACGTCGTGGGCGACGGTGACGTGCGGGTGGTACGGGTAGGACAGCGAGCGCGCCAGCGGGCCGCAGCGCACGTCGTTGGCGATCAGCTCGCAGTTGCCGATACCGCGCGCGACGGTGACGAAGACGACCTCGGAGACCGGAGAGAACGTGCCCGTGCCGGCGAGGTGCATGTCGAACGGCGGATGGACCCGGGCGACGGCGGCGAGGTGCTCGCTGATCGCCTCCCGGTCGGTGACGGCGACCTCGGTGGGCGGCAGCAGGGTGACGTGCGGGGGGACGAGGCTGGCCTGCGGGTCACCGACCTTGGCCCGCCAGTCGATGAACAGCTGCGCCCACGGTTCCGGGACGGGGACGACGATCCCCAGGACGGCGGTGTCCGGTGGCGCGCTGCGGCTGCGCGGCACGAAGGTGTCGTCGTTCATGCGCCGGCCCCCGCGGAGGGGAGGAAGCCCACCCGGTCGTAGACGGTGGCGACCGTCGCGGCGGCGACCTCCCGCGCCCGGGCCGCGCCCCGGAGGAGGATCCGCTCGAGCTCGGCCTGGTCGTCGAGCAGTTCCTGGGTGCGCTCGCGGACCGGCGTCACGAAGTCGACGACAACCTCGGCCAGCTCCTTCTTCAGGTCGCCGTAGCCGCGGCCGGCGAACCGCTCCTCCAGCTCGGCGACCGGCCGGCCCGACAGCTCGCTGTGCATGGTGAGCAGGTTGGTGACCCCCGGCTTGTTCACCGGGTCGGCCACGATCTCCCGGCCGGTGTCGGTGACCGCCGAGCGGATCTTCTTGGCGGTCACCTTCGGCTCGTCGAGCAGCAGCACGCAGCCGGCCGGCGGGAGGCTCTTGCTCATCTTCTTGTCCGGCGACTGCAGGTCCATGACCCGCGCCGCGCCCTGCGGGATGACGGCCTCGGGCACGGTGAACGTCTGTCCGTAGCGACCGTTGAACCGGATCGCGAGGTCGCGGGTCAGCTCGAGGTGCTGCCGCTGGTCCTCCCCCACCGGCACCTGGTCGGCCTGGTAGACGAGGATGTCCGCGGCCTGCAGGACCGGGTAGGTGAACAGCCCGACCGTGGTGCCGGACGTGCCCTCGCGCTGGCTCTTGTCCTTAAACTGCGTCATCCGGCTGGCCTCACCGAAGCCGGTCAGGCACTCCAGCACCCAGGACAGCTGCAGGTGCTCGGGCACGTGGCTCTGCACGAACAGGGTGCTGCGCTCCGGGTCGACGCCCAGGGCGAGCAGCTGCGCGGCCGACACCAGGGTGTTGCGGCGCAGCTCCGCCGGGTCCTGCGGAACCGTGATCGCGTGCAGGTCGACGACGCAGTAGAAGGCCTCGGTGGACTCCTGCAGGCTCACCCATTGCCGCAGCGCACCCAGGTGGTTGCCGAGGTGGAAGGAACCTGCCGTCGGCTGGATCCCGGAGAGCACACGGGGAAGAGGCACGCCGGCCATCAAACCAGCCGTCCCGACTTCCGTGCCGCGCGCGTCCGGAACGCCCTGGTCAGCACCGGACCGGGCGTGCCGGCGTCCCGCCCGGCGCGGAATCCCGCGGGCCCGGTCATGGGACGGGCGCCGCGGCCCGCACGGCGTCCAGGGCGGCGAGCAGGGCGTCGTCCTCCTCGGGCGTGCCGACGGTGACCCGGATCCCCTCACCGGCGAACGGGCGGGTGATGATCGCCCGGGCCTCCAGGGCGGCGGCCAGCTCGGCGGTCTGCTCCCCCACCGGCAGCCACACGAAGTTCGCCTGGCTGTCGGCGACGTCGAACCCCCGCTCGCGCAGGGCGGCGGTCAGCCTGCCCCGCTCGGCGACGACGGCGGCGACCCGGGAGCGCACCTCCTCCTCGCTGGCCAGCGCGGCGACGGCGGCGGCCTGGGCGAGGGTCGAGACGCTGAAGGGCACGTACGTCTTGCGCACCGCCTCGGCGACGGCGGGGTCCTCGGCGATCAGGTAGCCCACCCGCAGGCCGGCCAGCCCCCACGCCTTGGAGAAGGTGCGCAGCACGGCCACGTTCGGCCGCCCGCGCATCACCTCCAGCCCGTCGGGGACCTCGGGGTCGGTGACGAACTCGCGGTAGGCCTCGTCGAGGACGACGAGGGTGCCGGCCGGGACGGCGTCGAGGAACCGCTCCAGCTCGGGGCGGCGGACCGCCGTGCCGGTGGGGTTGTTGGGGTTGCACACGAAGACCAGGCGGGTCGTGTCGTCGATCGCGGCCGCGAGCGCGTCGAGGTCGTGGGTGTCGGCCGGGCCGCCGGACCGCCCCGGCGTCAGCGGCACCTGGATCGCGCGCGCCCCGGCGACCTGGGCGAGCAACGGGTACATCTCGAACGACCGCCAGGCGAAGGCGATGCTCGTGCCCGGCTCGTTGAACGACTGGGCCAGCTGCTGGCAGAGCATCACCGCGCCGCAGCCGGTGGCGATCTGCCCGGGGTCCACGCCGTAGTGCTCGGCCAGCGCCCGGGTCAGGACGACGGCGCCGTTGTCCGGATAGCGGTTGGTCTCCGGGGCCGCGGCGGCCAGCGCCTCGACGACGGCGGGCAGCGGCGGGAAGGCCACCTCGTTGCTGGCCAGCTTGACCGCCCGGTCGACCCCGATCTCGCGGGCCAGGTCGGCGGGGTTGCGCCCCGGCCTGTAGGCGGGGAGCTGCTGCACCGCCGGTCGTGCGCTGACCACTGCCTCGGCCTCCTGATTCCGCAGTCCCGCATCGGCCGGGGCGGCCGCGCGCGGGTCTCTAGGGTGGACGCATGCGCGTTCTCGTCGCCGGCGGGGCCGGCTACATCGGTAGCGTAGTCACGGCCGCCCTGCTGCAGGGCGGCCACGAGGTGACCGTGCTCGACGACCTCTCGACCGGGCACGCCGACGCGGTGCCCTCCGGCGCGGGGCTCGTGCAGGCCACGCTGCACGACTCGGCCCCGGTGCTGGCCGACGTCCGGCCCGAGGCGGTGCTGCACTTCGCGGCGAAGAGCCTGGTCGGCGAGTCGCAGGTCAAGCCGGAGATCTACTGGGACACCAACGTCACCGGCACGCTGGCGCTGCTGGAGGCGATGCGCGCGGTCGACTGCCGGCGCATCGTGTTCTCCTCCACCGCGGCCACCTACGGCGAGCCCGAGTCCGTGCCGATCCGCGAGGACGCCCCGACCCGGCCGACCAACACCTACGGCGCCAGCAAGCTCGCCGTCGACGCGATGCTGACCTCCTACGCGGCCGCGCACGACTTCGCGGCGGTGAGCCTGCGCTACTTCAACGTCGCCGGCGCCGCCTACGGCCTCGGCGAGCGGCACACCACCGAGACCCACCTCATCCCGATCGCCCTGCAGGTCGCCGCGGGCACCCGCGAGGCGCTGACGATCTACGGCGAGGACTACCCGACGCCGGACGGCACCTGCATCCGCGACTACATCCACGTCGCCGACCTCGCCGACGCCCACCTGCTCGCGCTGACCGCGCCCGCCGCCGGCGAGCACCGCATCTACAACCTGGGCAACGGCACCGGCTTCTCGGTGCAGCAGGTCGTCGACGCCGTCCGTGAGGTCACCGGGCACCCGGTGCCGGTCGTCGTCGGCCAGCGGCGGGCCGGCGACCCGGCCCAGCTGGTGGCCTCCAGCGACCGGATCCGCGCCGACCTCGGGTGGACGCCGAAGCACACCGAGCTGCCCGACATCGTGCGCGACGCCTGGGAGACCGCCCGCGCCCGCCGCTGACCCCGGAGCCGGCCCTCGTGGCCACTTCGGCCGCTCGGCGGTCGGCCTTCGTGGCCACGAGGGCCGGGTCAGCCGGTGACGGGCTCCCCCGTCGTCGGCTCCTCCTCGGCCGCCCGGTCGACCCGCAGGCGGGCGATCCGGCGGCCGTCGAGCTCGAGCACGGTGAGCGTGCGCCCGTCGACGGTGACGGTGTCGCCGGGCTCGGGCAGCCGGCCCAGTTCGGCGAGCACGTAGCCGGCGACCGTCTCGTAGGGGCCCTCGGGCAGCGGGAGACCGGTCACCTCGCGGAAGTCGTCGAGGTTGAGCAGGCCGTCGACCTCCTGCGGCGCGCCCGGCTCCTCGGCTCCCTCCTCGGCCACGTCCTCGTCGTACTCGTCGTAGATCTCGCCGATGACCTCCTCGATGAGGTCCTCGAGGGTCACGATGCCGTCGGTGCCGCCGTACTCGTCGACGACGATCGCCAGGTGCTGGTTCTCCCGCCGCATCTCGCTGAGCGCGGTGAGGACGCCGGCGGTGCCCGGCAGCCGCTTCACCTCGCGGACCAGGTCGCCCACGGTGGCCGCGCGGCCGGCGGGATGGTTGGGCAGGAACAGGTCGCGCACGTGCACGAAGCCGACGACGTCGTCCTCGTCGCGGCCGACCACCGGGTAGCGGGAGTGGCTGGAGTCGTGCACCTGGCGGGCCGCCCGGCTGGCGGTCATCGAGGCGTCGAGGAAGTCGACCTCGGTGCGCGGCGTCATCACCTCGCGCACCTCCCGGTCGCCGGCGCGGAACACCTCGTCGATGAGCCGGCGCTCGTCGCTGGTCAGCGACTCGTGGGCGGCGACGAGGTCGCGCAGCTCCTCCTGGCTGATCGACTCACCGGAGACCTTCGGGTCACCGCCGAGCAGGCGGACCAGCAGGTCCGTGGACTTCGACAGCAGCCAGATGACCGGCCGGAACAGCTTGGCGATCGCGTTCAGCGGGGCGGCGACGATCAGGGAGAACCCCTCGGCGCGCTGCAGCGCGAGCCGCTTGGGGGTGAGCTCGCCGACGACCAGTGACAGGTAGCTGATCGCGATCGTGACCAGGACGAGGGCCAGGGTGCCGGCCAGCCCCTCCGGCATCCCCCGGTCCACCAGCCAGCCGGCCAGCGGCTGGGAGAGGGTGCTCGCACCGAAGGCGGCGGAGAAGAACCCGGCCAGGGTGACGCCGACCTGGACGGCGGCGAGGAAGCGGTTGGGGTCGCTGAGCAGCCTCTGCACCGCCTGGCCGCGCCGGCCCTGGTCGGCCATCCCACGCACCTGCGACTCCCGCAGCGAGACCAGCGCGATCTCCGCCCCCGCGAAAGCTCCTCCGATCAGGACGAAGGCGACGACCATGACGATGTTGAGCCAGACGTCGCTCACCGGCGGCGTGCTCCTCGATCTGTGCGGCAGTGCGGACGAGGACCATGCTGCCCGCTCTCCGCTCGCGCGCCCAGCGCACCGCCGCCCGCAGGGGTGAGGCGCTGTCGACAGTGACGTCCGCCACAGACCCCTCACGGTAACGGTTTAGTCACGGCTAACCTCCCCAAAGTAACGGTCCGTGATCTAGCAACTCGTGAGGGTTACCTCGTGCACCACATTCCGGCGGGTCGCCCGCTCGCGTCCCGCCTCGCCGCCGCGCTCGGCCGCACCCCGCGGGCCCTCGGCCGGGCCTTCCGCCTGCGCCGGGTGCTGCCGGTCCTGATCGCGATGAGCGTCCTCGCGGGCGCCGCCCTCGCCGCCCCCGTGGTGACCGGCGGCCCGGACGCCGACGCGGTGGCGCTGGAGGCGCCGTCTCCCTCGGCCCGGGTCCCCTCGGAGCGGTGGTGGAGCCACGGGTCGGACCGCTGGTCCTCCCGCGCGCTGGAGCACTGGCTCTCCCACGGGTCGCGGAGCTCCCGCGGCGGGAGCACCCCCAGCCCGCGCCCGGAGACCCCGGCGCCGGCACCCGCCCCGGGGGCGACCGAGGTCCCGGTGGCCGAGGAGCCCGCGCCCGCGCCGACGTCCCCGGCGACTCCCCCGCCCGCCGCGGAGAGGCCGGAGCCGGCGCCGTCGTCCTCCGCGCCCGCGCCGACGTCCCCGGCGACTCCCCCGCCCGCCCCGGCCCCGAAGCCGTCGCCGGCCGCTCCCCCGGCGACTCCCCCGCCCGCCCCGGCCCCGAAGCCGTCGCCGGCCGCTCCCCCGGCGCCCACCCGCACCGCACCCGCCGCTCCGGCGCCGGCGCCGGCCGGCAGCTCCGCCGAGGAACAGGTGCTGGCGCTGGTGAACGAGGCCCGCGCCGCGGCCGGCTGCGCCCCGGTCGTGGCCGATGCCGGGCTCGCCGCGGTGGCCCGGGCGCACAGCGCGGACATGCGCGACCGCGACTTCTTCTCGCACACCAACCCGGAGGGGCTCTCCCCGTTCGACCGGGCCCGGAACGCCGGGATCAGCACCGCCCGCGCGGAGAACATCGCCTACGGCCAGCCGGACGCCGCCGCGGTGATGGAGGGCTGGATGAACAGCTCCGGCCACCGGCGCAACATCCTGGACTGCGACCTGACCCGCCTCGGGGTCGGCGTCGCCGAGGGCGCCGGCGGCCCATGGTGGACCCAGCTCTTCGGCGCCTGATCCGTCTCTGCGGCAGGTATCCACAGGCGAGAACACGTCAGTGGCCCCCTCGGACGCACCGAGAGGGCCACTGACGTGTGGTGGTCACCGAACGGTGACCGGAGGGGTCTACCTCAGGCCATGGCCTTCTGCAGGTTGGCGTCGATGGCCGCCAGGAAGTCCTGGGTGGTCAGCCACGGCTGGTCCTTGCCGATCAGCAGCGCGAGGTCCTTGGTCATCTGGCCGCTCTCGACGGTGTCGATGCAGACCTTCTCCAGGGTCTCGGCGAAGCGGGTGACCTCGGGGGTGCCGTCGAGCTTGCCGCGGTGGGCCAGGCCCCGGGTCCAGGCGAAGATCGAGGCGATCGGGTTGGTCGAGGTCGCCTCGCCGCGCTGGTGCGCCCGGTAGTGCCGGGTGACCGTGCCGTGCGCGGCCTCGGCCTCGACGGTGCGGCCGTCGGGGCTCATCAGCACCGAGGTCATGAGGCCCAGCGAGCCGAAGCCCTGCGCCACGGTGTCGGACTGCACGTCACCGTCGTAGTTCTTGCAGGCCCAGACGTAGCCGCCCTCCCACTTGAGGGAAGCGGCGACCATGTCGTCGATCAGCCGGTGCTCGTAGGTGATGCCGGCGGCCTCGAACTTGTCCTTGAACTCGGCCTCGAAGACCTCCTGGAACAGGTCCTTGAAGCGGCCGTCGTAGGCCTTGAGGATCGTGTTCTTGGTCGACAGGTAGACCGGGTAGTTCCGCTGCAGGCCGTAGTTCATCGAGGCCCGCGCGAAGTCGCGGATCGACTCGTCCAGGTTGTACATGCCCAGGGCGACGCCGCCGCCGGGCGACTGGAAGACCTCGTGCTCGATCGGCGCGGAGCCGTCCTTCGGCGTGAAGGTCAGCGTCAGCGTCCCCTCACCGGGGAAGCGGAAGTCGGTGGCGCGGTACTGGTCGCCGAAGGCGTGACGGCCGACGACGATCGGCTTGGTCCAGCCCGGCACCAGCCGCGGCACGTTCTGCATGATGATCGGCTCGCGGAAGATGACGCCGCCGAGGATGTTGCGGATCGTGCCGTTGGGCGAGCGGTACATCCGCTTGAGGCCGAACTCCTCGACCCGCGCCTCGTCCGGGGTGATCGTCGCGCACTTGACGCCGACGCCGTACTTCTTGATCGCGTTGGCCGCCTCGACGGTGATCCGGTCGTCGGTCTCGTCGCGCTTCTGGATGCCGAGGTCGTAGTACTCGAGGTCGACGTCGAGGTACGGGAGGATCAGCTGGTCCTTGATGAACTGCCAGATGATCCGGGTCATCTCGTCGCCGTCGAGCTCGACAACCTTGCCCTCGACCTTGATCTTTGCCACTTGCACGTTCCTCTTCTCTGCTGGTGACGTTCTGGAACGGCCCCCTTCCAGGGGCCCGCCCTGAGCCTGCGAAGGGTGGGGAGGAAGGGGGTCCTTTCTCAGAGGTCGGCTACGTCGGCCTGCTTGGCGCGCACGGCCTCGGCCGCCTCGCGCAGCCCGGCCAGCTCGCTCTCGGTCAGGTCGCCCTCGACGACCCGCCGGACGCCCTCGCGCCCGATCTCGGCCTCGACCCCCAGGTACACCCCGGAGATGCCGTACTCGCCGTCCACCCAGGCGCAGACCGGCATGACCGTGCCCGAGTCCTCCATCACGGCGCGGGCCATGCGGGCCGCGGCCGCCGACGGCGCGAAGTACGCCGAGCCGGTCTTGAGCAGCGCGACGACCTCGGCCCCGCCGTTGCGGGTGCGGTCGACGAGGTGCTCGACGCGGTCGGCGGGCAGGACGTCGGCCAGCGGCTTGCCGTCGACGGTGCAGCGCGAGGGCACCGGCACCATCGTGTCGCCGTGGGAGCCGAGGGTCAGGGTGCGCACCGAGCTCACCGGGACGCCGAGCTCCTCGGCGACATTGTTGGTGAACCGGGCGGTGTCGAGCATGCCGGCCTGGCCCATCACCCGGTGCTTCGGGAACCCGGTGGCCAGCTGGGTCAGCGCCGTCATCTCGTCGAGCGGGTTGGAGACGACGATGACGACCGCGTCCGGCGAGGTCCGGGCGACGTTCTCGGAGACGTCGCGCACGATCTTCGCGTTGGTCTCGATGAGATCCATCCGGCTCATGCCGGGCTTGCGGGGCAGCCCCGCGGTGATGACGACGACGTCGGAGCCCTCGGTGCCCGCGTACGAACCGCCGCCGACGCCGACGACCTTCGTCTCGAAGCCCTCGATCGGCCGGGACTGGTTGATGTCGAGGGCCAGGCCCTCGGGCTTGCCCTCGACGATGTCGGTGAGGACGACGGTGTCGAAGATGTCGTACTCCGCGAGTCGGAGGGCGGTGGTCGAGCCGTAGAACCCGGCACCGACGACGGTCACCTTGCCGTTCCTGGGCTGCTCTGCCATGGCGGCCAACCTAACGCTCCGGGGACCGTCGCGCCCGAGCGGGTCGCACGCGCACCTCAGGCACTCGGGATCGCCAGCGCGACCCCGCCCAGGACCACCCCGACGCCGGCCATCAGGACGACGTCCACCGGCCGGCTCCGGACGGCGAGAAAGCCCACCCGGCGCTCCGGCAGGAGCAGCCGCAGCAGCCCGCCCCCGACCAGGGCCAGCGCGACGACGAACAGCCCGCGCCGCCAGTGCTCGAAGGTGACCAGGAGCAGGCCCACCGCCACCGCGACCAACACCACCAGCAGGGGAAGCTGCCGGATCAGGGCGGCCAGGAACGGCCGGCGGACGTACAGCGGCGGGCGGGTCATCAGGCGCCGAGGACCTCGGCGGCCGCGGCCTGCTCGGCGGCCAGGACCACGTTCTGCAGCAGCATGGCCCGCGTCATCGGCCCGACCCCGCCCGGGTTGGGGGCCACGAAGCCGGCCACATCGACGACGTCGAGGGCGACGTCCCCGGCGATCTTGCCGTTCACCCGGCTCACCCCGACGTCCAGGACCGCCGCGCCGGGCTTGACGATGTCCTTGGTGATGAGGCCGGGGACGCCGGCCGCGGCGACCACGATGTCGGCGTTGCGGACGTGCGCGGCGAGGTCGCGCGTGCCGGTGTGGCAGAGGGTGACCGTCGCGTTCTCGGTGCGGCGGGTCAGCAGCAGGCCCAGCGGCCGGCCGACGGTGATCCCGCGGCCCACGACCACCACCTCGGCCCCGGCGATCGGCACGTCGTAGCGGCGCAGCAGCTCGACGATCCCGACCGGCGTGCAGGGCAGCGGGCCCGGGACGTTCAGCACCAGGCGGCCGAGGTTGACCGGGTGCAGGCCGTCGGCGTCCTTGCCCGGGGCCATGCGCTCGAGGACGGTGCTCTCGTCGATGCCCTTGGGCAGCGGCAGCTGGACGATGTAGCCGGTGCAGGCGGGGTCTGCGTTGAGCTCGTCGACGACGGCGAGCACGTCGTCGAGGGTGGCGGTCGCCGGCAGCTCGCGCTGGATGCTGGCGATGCCCACCTGGGCGCAGTCGGAGTGCTTGGCGTTGACGTACCACCGGCTGGCCGGGTCGTCGCCGACGAGCAGCGTGCCCAGGCCGGGCCGGTGTCCGGACGCCGCCAGCGCGGCGACCCGTTCGGTCAGCTCCGCCCGGATGGCTGCTGCGGTGGCCTTGCCGTCGAGGATCGTCGCGGGCACGGAGGACAGTCTGCCCGAGAGCGCTCCGGGGATGCCGCCGCGGTCCTAGGCTCGCAGGGAGCAGGCGTCTTCCCCGCCTGCCGACGCGCGAGGAGAGCACATGAGCGAGCGCGAGCAGGTTCCCCCCGGCACCCCCGGCGAACCGGTGGGCCCGCGCGGGTCGACGGCGGCCGGTACCGAGCCGGGCAGGAGCGCCCGGCTCGAATCGGGTCCGCTCCTCGGCCACGACACCGCACCGCAGTACTCGACCTCGCCGGTGGTCCTGCGCCGGCCCGACACGCTCGCCGGCCTGCTGCTGATCCTCGCGGGCGTCGCCGCCGGCGTCAGCCTGCTGCTGCGCTGGCTGCCGGGCAGCGACCGCACCGGCCTGGACCTCGTGCGGCGGGGCGTCGAGGACTTCCGCGCGGGCGGCATCGGCGAGCTGGTCGACACGGGCTTCTGGCAGCCGCTGGCCGTGGTCCTCGGCGGCGGGGTGCTGTTCCTGCTGGGGCTGCTCATGGTCCTGCCGGCCCGCGGGCACCGGTTCCTGGGGCTCCTGGCGCTGCTGGTCAGCCTGGTCGCGGCCGCGGGCGTGCTGGTGCCGCTGGCCGACGTCGGCTGGGACGTCGTGCGGGTCGACACCGGCTTCTGGTTCGCCGTCGCCGTCCCCGCGCTCGGCCTGCTCGGCGCGCTCAAGGCAATGTTCTCCGGGCCGAGGCGCGCCTGAGGAGTCCCGCCGACTCGGCGCAGGTCGGGCGGCGGTGTCGTCCCCTCAGTCCGCGACGAGGGCGCCGTGCGCGCGGGCGACCTGCACCGCCTGCACGAGGTCGAGCCGGACGCCGGTCAGCTCGAACGCCAGCCAGTTCACCCCGTCGGTCGACGCGCCGCGCAGGTCGGTCCCCCGCAGTTTCACCCCCTGCAGCCGGGCCCGGTCGAGGTCGGCGCCGGACAGGTCGCACTCGCGCAGGTCGGCGTCGGTGAGGTCGGCCTCGCGGAAGCGCTGACCGGACAGGTCCACCCCCGACAGGTCCGCCCCGCGCAGCGACGTCCAGCTCCAGTCGCTGTCGATCGTCGTCATCGGCCGCAGCTGCGCGCCCGGGAACTGCGAGCCGGTGAGCTTGCAGCCCTCCCAGACGGCGTCGAACAGCCGCGCCCGGTCCAAGCGGCAGGACAGGAACGCCGAGCCGGTGTGCCGGGACCCGGCCATCCGCACCCCGGTCAGCATGCACGAGTCGAAGACGCACCGCCGGGTGACCAGCTCCTCCAGTCCCGCGTCATCGAAGCGGCAGCGGGTGAAGGTGACGCCGTCGAGCTCGGCGCCCCACCAGTCGACCCGCGCGAAGTCCTCCCCCTCCACGACGGCGCCGGGTCCGGGCGGCCGGACGTGCGGGCGGGGTCCCCTGCCGGGGCCCGCCGCGAGCACACGGCCCCCTCGCAGGGGCCCGCCGCGAGCCTGCGAGGGGTGGGGGGCGAGGGGGTCCTTCATCAATGCGCGAAGTGCCGGGTCCCGGTGAGGTAGAGCGGCACGCCCGCGGCCGCCGCCGCCGCGATGACCTCCTCGTCCCGGACCGAGCCGCCCGGCTGGACCACCGCCCGCACGCCGGCGTCCAGCAGCACCTGGAGCCCGTCGGCGAAGGGGAAGAAGGCGTCGGAGGCGGCGACCGCGCCCGCGGCCCGCTCCCCCGCCCGTGCGACCGCCAACCGGGCGGCGTCCACCCGGTTGACCTGCCCCATGCCGACACCGACGGTGGCCTTCTCGTGGGCCAGCAGGATCGCGTTGCTCTTCACCGCACGCACGCTGCGCCAGGCGAAGACCAGATCGTCCAGGCCGGCGGCGTCCAGCGGCTCGCCGGTGGCCAGCGTCCAGGTGGTCGGGTCGTCACCGGGGGCGTCGATCCGGTCGGCGGTCTGCAGCAGCAGCCCACCGCTGATCGGCCGCGCCTCGGTGACGGGGCGATCGGCGGCGGGCAGGCGCAGCAGCCGGATGTTCTTCTTCGCGGTCAGGACCTGCAGCGCGTCGTCGGTGAACGACGGAGCGACGACCACCTCGGTGAAGACGCCGGCGACCTGCTCGGCCATGGCCAGGTCGACCTCGCGGTTGGCCGCGATGACCCCGCCGAAGGCCGACACCGGGTCGCAGGCGTGCGCCTTGCGGTGCGCGGCGGCGATGTTGTCGCCGACGGCGATGCCGCACGGGTTGGCGTGCTTGATGATCGCGACGCACGGGTCGGCGTGGTCGTGCGCGGCCCGCCAGGCGGCGTCGGTGTCGACGTAGTTGTTGTAGGACATCTGCTTGCCGTGCAACTGCTCGGCGTGCGCCAGGCCGGGCTCGTCGCCGAGGTACAGGGCGGCCCGCTGGTGCGGGTTCTCGCCGTAGCGCAGCACGTCGGCACGCTCCCAGCTGGCGCCCGCCCAGGCGGGGAAGCCGGAGTCGTCGTCCGGTGCGACCGCGTTGCCCAGCCAGGAGGCGACGGCGATGTCGTAGCTCGCGGTGTGCCGGAACGCCGCCACGGCCAGCCGCTGCCGCTCGGCGAGCGTGAAGCCGCCCTCGCGCACGGCGGCGAGGACGTCGTCGTAGCGGGCCGGGTCGACGACGACGGCGACCGACGGGTGGTTCTTCGCCGCCGCCCGCACCATCGCCGGGCCGCCGATGTCGATCTGCTCGATGCACTCGTCGGGCGTGGCGCCCGAGGCCACCGTCTCGGTGAACGGGTAGAGGTTGACCACGACCAGGTCGAACGGGGCGATGCCCAGATCCTCGAGCTGCCGCACGTGCTCGGGCCTGCGCCGGTCGGCGAGGATCCCGGCGTGCACTGCCGGGTGCAGCGTCTTCACCCGGCCGTCGAGGCACTCGGGGAAGCCGGTGACCTGCTCCACCGGGGTGACGGGCACACCGGCGGCGGCGATCCGGGCCGCCGTCGCGCCGGTGCTCACCAGCTCGACGCCGGCATCGGCCAGCCCCCGGGCGAGCTCCTCGATCCCGGTCTTGTCGTAGACGCCCAGCAGCGCCCGGCGGATCGGGGTGCGGTCGCTCATCGGGGGTCCTCCTCGCTGGTGGCGAGTCGCGCCACCGTCTCGACCAGAAGCGTCCGCTCCACGGTCTTGATCCGTTCGTGCAGCTGCGTCTCGTCGTCCCCTGGGAGCACGGGCACCTCCCGCTGGGCGAGCACCGGGCCGGTGTCGACGCCGGCGTCGATCAGGTGCACGGTGCTGCCGGTGACCTCGACGCCCGCGGCCAGGGCGTCCCGGACGGCGTGTGCGCCGGGGAAGGCCGGTAGCAGCGCGGGATGGGTGTTGATCAATCGGCCGCCGAACGCGTCCAGCACGGCGGGGCCGACGATCCGCATGAAGCCCGCCGAGACCACCAGGTCCGGCCGGTGCCCGGCGATCTCCGCGGCCAGGGCGCGGTCCCAGGCGGCGCGGTCGGGGTGGTCGCGCAGCGTGCAGGTGAAGGTGGGGATCCCCCGGCGGCGGGCCTGCTCCAGGCCCGGAGCCGGGCGGTCGCTGCCCACCGCGACGACGGCGGCCGGGTAGCCCGCCTCGTCGGCGGCCTCCAGGAGCGCGGCGCACAGCGAGCCCGTCCCCGACAGCAGGACGACCACTCGCGCCCGCGGGCGAGACACGGCTGAACTCCTCCTCCCGCCCACTCCAGCGACCCTATCCGGGCCCCGGGGGCCGCCCACCGGCCGGGGCGGTCAGCCCAGCGAGCGCCAGCGGGCGACGGCGGCCCCCAGCGCGGCGGCGATCCCGGCCTGCGCGGCGACGGCCAGCCCGGTGGTCACCGGCGGCGCCCCGACCTGCGCCAGCGCGCCGTCACCCAGCGAGCCGCCGGCGAGCCAGGCGAGCACCCCGCAGGTCAGGCCGAGCAGCGCACCGGCCAGCACGCCCCAGAGAGCGGCAACCACCGACCCGCCCTCGGTGTCGCCCAGCCGCCGGCCCAGGGTCGCGCCCGCGACCAGACCGGCGAGCGCGGGCACAGCCTGGGACGCGAAGGCCAGCAGCGGCACGGCCTGGGTGTCCGGCAGCGCCGCCAGCAGCGGGAGGGCGGGGACAGCGCCGAGCGTGACGCCGTGCACGGAGACGAGGGTGCCGCTGCCGACGGCGAAGCCCGGCCCGGCGGCCAGCCCGATGGCGGCCACGGCGGCGTTCGGCAGCAACAGCGCGCAGAGAGCCAGGAGGCCCACGGCCCCGGCGGCGGAACCGCCGAGGGAGTCGGAGAGGGTGGCGTACCCGCCGGCGTCGGAGGCCAGGGCCACCGCGACCATGCCGAGGCCCAGCGCGAGGGCGGCGAGCAGCCCGGCGAGCACCGCGCGCCCCAACGGGCGGACCGGCCCGGGCAGCGCGCCCAGGAGGCCGGACTCCCGCAGGACACCCCAGCCGGAGGCCAGCCCGGCGAGCAGCAGGCACCCGACGGCGACCCGCAGCAGGTCCACCGCGGCACCGGGCCGGTCGACCGCCAGGCCCAGCAGCAGCGCGAGGGCCGTGTGCGTGCCGGCCACCGCCGCCACCACGCCCCCCGCGGGCCGTCCACCGGTGAGGTCGCAGACCCGGACGACCCCGCGGCCGGCGCTGGACAGCCCCCAGGCCAGGGCGAGGGTCAGCAGCAGCGGAGGGAGCACGACCGGTCCGGAGGGGAGCGTGATCCCGCCGCCCTGGGCGAGCAGCCACAACTGGCCGGCGAGCCGGGTCGAGCCCGCGACGGGCAGGCCGCCGGAGGGGTCGAGCGCCTGCACCACGACCACCGCGAGGCCGAGACCGAGCAGGCTCAGGACCGAGACGGCCGCCGCGGCGGCCGCGGCCAGCAGGGCGGGGTGGGGCCGCCGGCGGGCGCCCGGCTCCCGCTGCCCCGGCAGGCTCAGGCGTGCGAGCAGCGCGACCATCCCCCCACTGTCCCAAGCCCGGCTGCCGAACGCGGGACCCCGCGCCCGGACGGGCCGACAAAGCCGACGAGGGCCGGCGGCCGGGTGGCCGCCGACCCTCGTCGGCTGGTGCTGGTCCCCGCAGGGATCGATCAGGTCAGGCGTTGCCCGAGGGGTGCCCCGGGTGGGCGCCGGGACCGCCGGGCTCGGTGCCCTGCTCCGGGCCGCCGGGCTGCCCGTAGGGCGGCGGCGGGGGCGCGGCCTGGGCCGCCGGCGGCGGGGGCGGGGGCGGGGGCGCGTACTGCTGCGGCGCGCCGTACTGCGGCGGCTGCTGACCGTAGGGCTGGCCCGGCTGGGCCGCCCCGGCACCGAACTGCGGCGCCTGCTGGTTGGCCCACTGCGCGGCGGTGGCCACGCCCCCGGGGAGCGTGGGGCGGTTGCGCAGCTGCGGCAGCAGGGTGAGGACGGCGAAGGCCAGGGCCGCGGCCGAGGTGAGGAAGGTCAGCAGCGCCATCGCGCTGAACCCGACCTCGAAGGTGCTGATCCACTCGAGGAGGGTCAGCAGGAACACCAGGCCGGTGAGACCGACGGTGATCAACCCGCGCGGGAACGGCAGCTTCACGTCGTAGAACGCCGGCAGCAGCGCCCACAGCCCGGCGAGGAGCAGCAGCACGAAGGCGAGGGTGAGCAGGCCCGAGTCAAAGCCGTTGACCGAGACGGAGAAACCGAACCCGAAGTCCTCGCTGAACCACGGGATGATCATGAAGATCAGGTACGCGACGACGCTGCCGGCCACCACGTAGTCACCCAGGGACAGCTTCTTCGGGTCGAAGCCCACCGAACCGCCCGTCCCGGCCGGCCGGCCGTGCGGGTGCTGCCCGTACGGCTGCTGCTGCCCGTAGCCGGGCTGCTGCACGTAGGGCGGCTGGGGCTGCCCGTAGCCGGGCTGCTGCGGGGGCTGGGGCTGCCCGTAGCCGGGCTGCTGCGGGGGCTGGGGCTGCCCGTAGCCGGGCTGCTGCGGGGGCTGAGGCTGCCCGTAGGGCTGCTGCGGGGGCTGAGGCTGCCCGTAGGGCTGCTGCGGGGGCTGCGGCTGGCCGTAGCCCTCCGGCGCCTGGCCGTAGCCCTGGGGCGGCTGGCCGTAACCCTGGGGCGGCTGGCCGTAGCCCTCCGGCGTCGGCGAGCCGGACGGCTGCTGGCCCTGCCCGTACCCCCCGGGCTGCGACGGGGGCTGACTGGACGTCATCGTTCGGCTCTCCTCAGTAGTTGCTTTCCGCGTCGCGCA
>NZ_FOSW01000025.1 GCF_900114385.1 Geodermatophilus ruber | reverse complement strand
GCGCGAGCCTCCGGACGGGGCCGGGCGAAACCTTCAGGGAACGCCTCGCACGCTCGGCGCGAGCCTCCGGACGGGGCCGGGCGAAACCTTCAGGGGATGTCGGGCAGGACCCGCAGGTGACCGCGGCGGGTGCCGCTGCCGTCGTCCGCCGGGTTGCGCGGCGGCTCGGGCCGGGCCGCCTCGCGGACGGCGTCGGCCAGGGCCAGGAGGTCGTCCCCGGTCGGGCCGGAGTCCTCGATGTCGATCTCGTGCCGGACCACCTCCCAGCCGCGCGGCACGGTCAACCGCTCGGCGTGGAACTCGCAGAGGTCGTAGCTGTGCGGCTCCGAGAAGGTCGCCAACGGGCCGACGACAGCGGTCGACTCCGCATACACGTAGGTCAAGGTCGCTGCCGCCGGTTGCGCGCAGCCGCTGCGCGAGCAGCGACGTGACTGCCTCACCACCGGTTCCTCACGCTGGGCACAGTAATCCCGTCCGGCGGCGGTTGGCAGCAGGCACACCGGGTTTGTCGAGCTCCCGGAGCAGGAGCCCCATCCTGCCCGATGACCCCGCGGGCCCCGGCGCCGGATCCGTCCCGCCGTGCACCGCGCTCCCCCGGCCCGCCGTAGGCTTCCCTCGCCATGAGCCGATCCTCCCGTTCCCGCCGCGACCGGCACGGTCGCGGGCTGCGGGGACGTCTCGTACCCGAGGGCCTGCCGTTGGCACGCAGCCGCGGCGAGCAGTTCGACGACCTGGTGCTCGACGCGGTGGAGGACCTCGAGCACCGGTGGGAGAAGGAGCTGGCCGGGGTCGAGTTCGCCGTCGAGGACGTGCCCTGGGTGGAGCACACCAGCCCGGACGAGGTGGTGCTCGACTCCGACGTGCTCGACGACGGCAGCGTCCCCCTGGCCCGCGTGCTGGCCGCGCACCGGGAGAACGGCCGCGAGGTGCCGCCGCGGATCGTGGTCTACCGGCGGCCGTTGGAGCTGCGGGCGCACGACCGCGACGACCTGGCCGACCTCGTGCGCGACGTCGTCGTCGACCAGGTCGCGGTGCTGCTGGGCCGCGACCCGGAGGAGATCGACCCGACCGATTAGCGCACCGGGCTGCCCAGCTCCGCGGCGATGCCGCGGGCGTCCGCCAGCCGGGCCCGGGCGAAGGCGGGGTCCAGCCCGTTGGCGTGGCCGGGGCGGGTGAGCCGCTCGACCAGCTGCTCGAGGGCGATCGCGTGCCACAGCAGGCCGACGTCGGGCTCCTCCCAGCCGGCGGTGCGGTCGAGCACCACCCGGGCGATCTGCGCGCGGTCCTCCTCGGCAGCGGTGGTGGCCCACAGCGTGAGCAGGTCCCGGTGCCGCGGCCCGGGGCGCACGCCGGTCCACTCGAGCACGACCAGGTGCCCGTCGGCGTCCAGCACGGCGTTGGCCGCGCGCAGATCGCCGTGGGTGACCTCGGAGCGCGGCAGCTGGGCGGCCGCGGCCCGGACGGCGCGCAGCTCCCCCAGCCGGACGCCGCCGCGCACCAGCCGCCCGGTGCCGCCGACGGAGGCGCGCGCCCGGCGCAGCGCCGGGCGCGCCGGGGACTGCCACGGGGCACCCGGCGGGGCGGGCAGCGGGGCGATGCGGACGGCGGCGTCGACGGCGGCCTCGGTCCAGCGCGGGCCACCCGCCGGCAGTGCGTGGACGCGCCGGGAGAGCAGCCACCGGCCGTCGTCGGCCGCCGCCAGCACCTCGGGGACGCCGACCTGCCGCTCCTCGGCCCAGCGCCGCCCGCGCAGCTCGGCCCGCAGCCGCCGGCGCCCGCTCTCGGTCACCGCGAGGTCGACCACCCGCTCCGGGAGCACGCCCTGCACCACGCCGAGGGACGCGGACAGGTCGGTGACCCCGGTCAGCGGCTCGTCGAGCCCGAGCTCGGCGAGCAG
Source organism: Geodermatophilus ruber (assembly GCF_900114385.1). Taxonomy (GTDB): domain Bacteria; phylum Actinomycetota; class Actinomycetes; order Mycobacteriales; family Geodermatophilaceae; genus Geodermatophilus; species Geodermatophilus ruber. Next base: position 5,882 of record NZ_FOSW01000025.1, on the reverse strand, counting down.
TGCAGTGACCCGTTCCCGCAGCCCGCCGTCCGTCCCGCTGTCGCTCATCGCAGGGATCGTCTCAGCCGCACCGGTGGCGCGCACGGAGTCGCGCGGGTGGCCCTGGGATGCTTGCCGGGATGGAGTCCTCCGCGCCGGCCGCCGTGCCCTGGATCGTGCTGGCCGTGGCGCTGCTGGCGCTGGCCGGGCTGGCGGCGGCCTGGCTGGTCCGCCGCCGAGCCCGCCCGCGGGCCGCCGTGGCGCCCGCGGAGGAACCCGCCCTCCCCGCCCCGGCGACCCGCTACCCGGACGACGACCTGCCCGGGTTCCTCGACACCCCGCCGGGCATGCCGCGGACCGATCCCGCTCCCCCCGTGCCGGCGGCGGTCGTCGCGCCGGCCGCGCCGCCGGCCGAGCGGCGCGACGGCCCGGGGCCGGGGCAGGCGGTGGCGGTGATGGCGGCGGCGACGCTGCTGCTGATCGGGGCGCTGGCCGCGGTGGCGCTGGCCGGCCGGGAGAACGGCGCGCCCGCCGCCGGATCGGCGTCCCGGGCCACTCCCCCGCCGGCGACGCGCCCGGCTCCCGCTCCGCCGCTTCCCGAGCTGCCCGGCGTCCCGGCCCACCCGCTCCCGGGCGAGTCCGGCGCCGGTGCGCTGGCGACCCGGTCGGTGCCGCTCGGGGAGGACGGGGTCACCGCGCGGCTGACCTTCGGGGGCATCGTGCTGGAGCGGCACGCGGTGGGGGTCACCGTGGCCCACCCGAGCCTGAGCGTGACCACGACCGGGGAGCCGGGCGACGACGCGCACGCCGCGCTGGCCCACCTGCGGCTCGAGACCTGGAACTGCCTGGCCGTCGAGGTGCCGGCCGACCCGGAGGGCGCCGGGTGCGTGCGCTCGACCGTCGAGTACGCCGACCTGCCCGCCCCCGCCCTCGGCGTGACGCGGGACGGCGAGGAGGTGCGGATCACCGGCCGGTTCCCCACCTACACGCGGCCCAACGGGACCGCGCCGGTCTACACCGGGCGGAGCTACGAGCTCACCGCGTCCGTGCGCCCCGCCGGTCCGGTGCGCGACAGCCGGGCCGACGCGGAGGCGACGCTCTTCCTGGGCACCGACCGGGTCGGCACGCGGGACGAGCCGGGGCTCAACGTCGTCCGCTACGCCGGCTGAGGTCGGGACCGCGCCGCGCGCGGAAGGTGACCACGGGGGCGGCCATCTCGGCCGCGAGCCCGCCGACCTCGGAGAAGCCCCACCAGGGCCGGCGGTCGGCGCCGTCGACGAGGGTGAGCAGGGCGGCGTCCACCCGCTCCCCGTCGGCGACCACGGCGAGCTCCAGCTGGCCGATGGCGGCGTGCAGCCGGGCCGCCGCCCGCAGGAAGGTCCGCGACGGCAGGTCGGGGAGCCGGGCGAGCAGCTCGGGCAGCCGCCGCTCGAGGTCGTGCGGGTCGCTGCTGCGGACCGCGCCCGCCTCGTCGAGGGAGTCCACCAGCCGGGAGCTGCGGGCGTTGGCGAACGCGGCGTCCGGCCGCAGCCGGCCCAGCGCGCCCAGCGTCGGGTCGCCGAGCGGCAGGCCGGTCAGGCGGAGCGTCCAGGGGCGCCGGTGGCCGTCGAGGAGGGCCAGGATGCCGGCGGCCAGCCGCTGCGCCGCGGCGTCGTCCCGCGCCGGGAGGCGGGCCGCAGGCGCACCCGGGGGCACGGGGCCGAGCCCGTCGCCGAGCAGGGTGGCGGTCACCGTGCCACCCCGGCGGTGCAGCGCGAGGGCGGCCAGCGCCTCGGGAGGCCCCTGCCGGTCCCGCTCCACCACCACCGCGACCGGGGTGACGGCGGCCCGGACGTTGAGGGCGGTGGTCAGCCAGGGCGCGCGGGCGGTCGCCGGCGCGCGGAGCGCGGCGAGCAGCGGACCGGCGGCGCGCAGCTCCCGGACGACCTCGGCCCGGCCGGAAGCGACCCGCGTGAACACTCCCGAATAGCACCACAGCCGCCGACGGCGATCCGTCGGCGGCTGCGGTCAGCTCGGGTGCGGTGTCACACGGCGCTGTGTGCCGGCCCGGGGGTTCAGACTGCGCGGCGGCGCAGCCGGCGGCGCTCCCGCTCGGAGAGCCCGCCCCAGATCCCGAACCGCTCGTCGTTGGCCAGCGCGTACTCGAGGCACTCGGCCTTGACCTCGCAGCCGGTGCAGATCTTCTTGGCCTCGCGGGTGGAGCCGCCCTTCTCCGGGAAGAACGCCTCCGGGTCGGTCTCGGCGCACAGCGCCCGCTCCTGCCACGACTGCGCCTCGGCCTCCAGGCCCATCGTCCACAGCCCGGAGAATCCCTGCCCGGAGAAACCCTGCCCGGACGCGACGGGTCCGTGGTCGGCGGAGCGGTCCGACGCGCCCAGGTAATCGCTCAAGAACGAAACCTCTCCCATGACGATGCGTCCCCTCTCGCTGTCGTCCCGATGTGCGCTCCTCGGGACGTTCCCGGGCCGCTCGGCACTCGTTGACACCGCCGGAATTACACGCGTGTCGTTGCCGAGGCGTCAACTTCGCCCGGTGTAAGCGACTCGCCACACCGGTCACACCAGTCACACGGTGTCTGTCACTTCTCGTTGCACCCTCCGACACGCCCAGCGAACAGTCGACAACTGACCATCGGGCACGATGACTTTCGTGCAGATCGTCGTGCTTGCCGGTGGGGTCGGTGGGGCTCGCTTCCTCAGTGGGGTGCGGGCCACGGCTCCCGATGCCCGCATCACCGCCGTCGTCAACACCGGGGACGACGTGACGATGCACGGGCTGCGGATCTGCCCCGATCTGGACACGGTCATGTACACCCTCGGCGGCGGCATCGACCCCGAGCGCGGCTGGGGGCGGATGGGCGAGTCCTGGACGGTCAAGGAGGAGCTGGCCGCCTACGGCGCCGAGCCGACCTGGTTCGGGCTCGGCGACCGCGATCTGGCGACCCACCTGGTCCGCACCCGGATGCTCGACGCCGGCTACCCGCTCTCCCAGGTGACCGCGGCGCTGGCCGAGCGCTGGAAGCCGGGCGTCGAACTGCTGCCGATGAGCGACCAGCGGGTGGAGACCCACGTCGTCGTGACCGAACCCGGCAGCGGGCGGCAGCAGGCGATCCACTTCCAGGAGTGGTGGGTCCGGCACCGGGCCGCGCTCGACGCCTCCGCCTTCGTCCAGGTCGGCGCCGACTCGGCCAGCCCCGCGCCGGGGGTCGCCGAGGCCTTCGCCGCGGCCGACGCCGTCCTGCTGGCCCCGTCGAACCCGGTGGTGTCGATCGGCACGATCCTGGGCGTCCCGGGGCTGCGCGAGGCACTGCTGGCCACGCCGGGCCGGGTGGTCGGGGTCTCCCCCATCGTCTCCGGCGAGGTGGTGCGCGGGATGGCCGACCGCTGCCTGCCGGTGGTGGGGGTGGAGGTCAGCGCCGAGGGGGTGGGCCGGCACTACGGGGCCCGATCAGCCGGCGGCCTGCTCGACGGCTGGCTGGTGGCACCCGGGGACGGCGCCGACGTTCCCGGGGTCGACGTCCGGGAGGTGCCGCTGCTGATGTCCTCCCCGGCGGCCACCGCCGCGCTGGCCCGGGCCGCGCTGGACGCCGCGGATGTCTGAACAACGCCACCCCTCCCCCCCACCGCCCGCGAGCTCGCCGCGGGACCCCGCAGGGGGGCCAGCGGCCGGGCTGTCGGTGCACCCGGTGCCCGGGCTGCCGGAGTTCGCCCCCGGCGACGACCTGGCCGGTGCGATCGCCGGGGCCGCGCCGTGGTTGGCCGACGGCGACGTCGTCGTCGTCACCTCGAAGGTGGTCTCCAAGGTCGAGGGCCGGCTGGTGCGGGTCGAGCCCGGCGCCGACCGGGAGGCCGCCCGCCAGCGGGCCATCGACGAGGAGTCGGTGCGGGTCGTGGCCCGGCGCGGGCCGTTGCGGATCGTGGAGACCCGGCACGGCTGGGTGGTGGCCGCGGCCGGCATCGACGCCTCGAACGTCCCCGGCGACGCGCTGGTACTGCTGCCGGAGGACGCCGACGCCTCCGCCGCCCGGCTGCGCGAGCGCCTGGCGGACCTGCTCGGGATCACCGTCGCGGTCATCGTCAGTGACACCTTCGGCCGCACCTGGCGGGACGGCCTCACCGACGTCGCCGTCGGTTCGGCGGGCATCCCGGCGCTGATCGACCACCGCGGCGACGTCGACGCGCACGGCAACCGGCTGGAGACCACCCAGGTGGCCGTGGTCGACGAGCTGGCCTCGGCGGCCGATCTGGTGAAGGGCAAGCTCGGCGGCGTGCCGGTGGCCGTCGTCCGCGGGCTGGCGTACGCGCCGCCGACACCGGACCCCGGCACCCGGCCGCTGGTGCGGCTGGGCCCCGGCGACCTCTTCCCGTACGGCAGCCGCGACGTGGTGGCGTCCCGGGCACCGGGCGCCGACCTCGTGCCCCGGCCCGGGGACCTGGAGGCGGTCGCCGAGGCGTTCCGGGTCGCCGTCGCCGCGCTGCCGGAGTTCTCCGTGGTGCTGCGCTACGGCGGCGAGGAGGACGGCGTGGTCGACGTCCACCTGCCCGAGCGGGCCACCACGACGACGGCACTCAACCTGGGCGCGCTGATCGGCGCGGTGATCGTGCAGCTGCACGCCGAGGGGTGGACGACGCGCTGGGAGCCGGCGGCGACGACGGGCGGCACGTCGCTGGTCGGGCGGCTGTGGCTGGGGTCGCCGTCCGGGTGAGGTGAGCGCCGGGCCCTGCGTGCTCGTTGTCGGCGGATCCGCACACGGGCGTCCGCCCGTTCGTCAGCTGCATCCCGGTCACCTGCCGTTCCCTCGGCTGCGTCCCCACCGGCTCGCCGCCCGACGGCACCTTCAGCGCTGCTGCAACCGCCCCCCGGCGCTCCTTCCTTCCGGCGATACCGTCCGTGTCCAGCGACGCCTCCCCACACGCTGAAGCGGCCCGGCACCGCTGTCCACAGCTGCCGTTTCCGCTGGTCAGCGCGCCGCCGAAGCAATATATTCGTACATGTGTTCGATACCGATCGCTGGACGGAGCGCACTCTGGTGCGCGATCCGGACACCGGCGTCCTGGTCGAGCTCGAGGTGTTCGCCGACCCGAGCCTCGACGTCGTCGATCCCGACCTCGCCCTCCTCGGGCGCGCCTTTCCGCAGGCGGAGCCGGCCCCTGCCGATGACGCGGTCGCCGAACCCGACGAGTTCGGCACCCTGGCGCGGTTGCTCGACGACGGGGCCTCCGAGCTGGACCGCGCCGAGCACGCGCACCGGGCGGCGGGGCGGGCGGCGGCGGGGCGGTTCCGGGCGCTGGCCGCCTTCGCCCGGTGTCGACCGGCCGGGTCCTTCGACCGGATGCCGGGCGAGCGGGGCGCGGCCTCGGCGGCGTCCCGGGCGGCGCGGCCGGCGGTGTTGACCAACGTGTCGGAGTGGGCGGTCGATGAGGTGGCGGTCCGGCTGCGGCTGACCGCGCACGCCGCCCAGGCGCTGCTGGAGCAGGCGGTGATCCTGGACGAGCAGCTGCCGGCCACCCTGGCCGCCCTGGAGGCCGGGCGACTCGGCGAGCGGCACGCCGCGGTGCTGGCCGACCTGCTGCCGCTGCTGGCCGACCCCGCCGTGCGGGCGGCGGTCGAGGCCGGGCTGCTGGCCCGGCTGGGCTCGAAGACCCCGCCCCAGCTGCGCGAGGCCGCCCGGCGGGCGGTGCTGCGCGCCGACCCGAACGCCGCGCTGCGCCGGGCCGCCGCGGCGCTGCGCGAGCGCGGCGTGTGGCTGCATCCCGGCCAGGACTGCATGGCCACCCTGGCCGCGGTGCTGCCCGCCCCGGTCGCCCGGGCCTGCCACGCCGCCCTCGAGCAGTACGCCGCCGCCTGCGCGGTCGCCGGGGACGAGCGGACCCAGCAGGCGCGGATGGCCGACTGCCTCACCG
>NZ_FOSW01000021.1 GCF_900114385.1 Geodermatophilus ruber | reverse complement strand
AGGCCCGCGCCCTCGCCGCGCTGTCGGGCCGGCTGCCCGAGGCGTTCACCGCCGACGTGGCGTTCAAGAAGCCGCTGTACCTGCCCTCCACGGTCACCCTGGCCACGGTGCGGGCCGAGGACGGCTGGGACCTCGCCGTCCGGAACGTGACCAGCGGCGCCGACCACCTGCTGGGGACCGTCCGCCCGCTGTAGTGCGCCGATGATCGACTGGATCGGGCGGCGCGGTCTCCGGTGAGGTGGAGTCCGTGCCTTCCGACCCCACCCTGCATCCCCGGCCGCTGCTGCGCCGTCCCTGGACCTCCCTCGAGGGGGAGTGGGAGTTCGCCGCCGACCCGGAGCTGACCGGAACCGTCGGCGGTGTGGCCTTCGACCGGCGGATCCGGGTGCCCTACGCCCCCGAGACCCCGGCCAGCGGTGTGCACTGGAAGGGGCCGCTGCGCCGCGCCTGGTACCGCCGGTCGCTCCCGGCACCCGCCGGCGGCCGCCGCGCCGTGCTGCACTTCGGCGCGGTCGACCGGATCTGCGACGTCTGGGTGGGGGGCGCCCACGTCGCCCGGCACGAGGGCGGCTACACGCCGTTCAGTGTCGACGTCACCGACGCCCTGGGCGACGGCGCCGACGTCGTCGTCCGCGCGGACGACGACCCGCTGGACCTGGCGGCTCCGCGCGGCAAGCAGGACTGGCGGGACGAGCCGCACGCGATCTGGTACCCGCGGACCACCGGGATCTGGCGCACCCCCTGGCTGGAGCAGGTGCCCGTGCGGCACATCGCCGACGTGCAGTGGCACGTGGACCCGCGCACGCTGCGGGTCGACGTCCGCGTGGAGTTCGCCGCCCCGGTCTCCGGCGCCCGGCTGCACCTGCGGCTGCGTGCCGGCGACCGGCTGCTGGCCGACGACGCCGTCCGGGTCGACGGCGCGGTCGTCGAGCGCACCGTGCAGGTGGGGGACGGCGGCCTCGACGACCGGGAACGCCTGCTCTGGGAGCCCGGTCGGGGGCGGCTTCTCGACGCCGAGCTGGCGCTGGTCACCGACGGCGGCGAGGTCCTGGACGAGGTGGCGAGCTACACCGCGCTGCGGTCGGTGGAGGTCGACGACGGGCGCCTGCTGGTCAACGGCCGCCCGGTGCCGCTGCGGCTGGTCCTCGACCAGGGGTACTGGCCCGACACCGGCGCCACCCCGCCCGATCCGGCCGCGCTGCGCCGCGACCTGGAGCTCACCCGGGCGCTGGGCTTCACCGGGGCCCGCAAGCACCAGAAGACCGAGGACCCCCGCTACCTCGCCCTCGCCGACCGGATGGGGCTGCTGGTCTGGGCGGAGATGCCCTCGGCGTACCGCCCCGGGCCGACGGCGACCGCCCGCCTGCTGCGCGAGTGGCCGGAGGTGGTCGCCGCGCACCGGGGCCACCCCAGCGTCGTCGCCTGGGTGCCCCTCAACGAGTCGTGGGGGGTGCCCGACGCCGAGCGCGACGTCCGCCAGCGGGCGCTGATCACGGCGCTGGCCGCGAGCGCCGACGCGCTGGACGGCACCCGCCCGGTCTCGGCCAACGACGGCTGGGAGGCCCGCGGCGGCAGCCTGCTCGGCATCCACGACTACGAGCAGGACCCCGCCACGCTGGCCGCGCGGTACCGGTCCCGGGAGGACCTCGAGCGCGCCGCCACCACCCGCCGGGGCGACGGGCACCTGGCCGACCTGGACCGGGCCGGGACCGCGGGACGGGCCGTCGTGCTCTCGGAGTTCGGCGGGGTGTCGCTGAACGCGCGGGCCATCGGGGGCGCCGCGGACCGCACCGAGCCGTGGGGCTACGCCGACGCCTCCTCGCCCGACGACCTGCTGGTGCGCTACCGCGCGCAGTGGGCGGCCGTGCACGCCAGCGAGGCGCTGGCCGGCGCCTGCTGGACGCAGCTCACCGACACCTACCAGGAGGTCAACGGGCTGCTCACGACGGACCGGGTGCCCAAGTGCGACCCCGGCGAACTGCGGCGGGCGACCCTCGGGCAGGGCTGACCGCGGGAGGTGTGGCCGACGTCACCCGCTCCCCGGGGGTGGTTGCGCGTTCAATGAGCCTTCGGTGATCAATCGCGCGCCTACGGTCAGCCGTGAGGGCGGTCCGGAGCGGGCGCCCCGGGAATGAGGAAGCACATGAGCACGACAGACGCAGTCGCCGAGACCTCCGGCCAGGTGGCCCTGCCCCCGGGCAAGCTCTGGATCGAGGGCGCGTGGCGGGACAGCACCGGCAGCGAGCGGCGCGACGTGGTCGACCCCGCGACCGGACGGGTGGTGACGACCGTCCCCGAGGGCACCGTCGAGGACGTCGACCTGGCCGTCGCGGCCGCGCGCCGCGCCTTCGAGAGCGGGCCGTGGGCCACGATGAGCCCCCGCGAGCGCGGCGCGGTCCTGACCAGGGCAGCGCAGCTGATCCAGGAGAACGCCGAGGAGCTGGCCCGGCTGGAGAGCCTGGACACCGGCAAGCCGCTCGCCTTCGCCCGGATGATCGACGCCGGGACGACCGCCGAGCACTTCTCCTACTTCGGCGGGCTGGCCGGCGCCATCGAGGGCGCCACCCGCGGGATCCGCGGGCCGGGCCTGGCCTACACCCGCCGGGAGCCGCTGGGCGTGGTCGGCGCGATCACGCCGTTCAACTTCCCGATGATCCTGTCGACGTCCAAGATCGCCCCCGCGCTGGCGGCCGGCAACACCGTCGTCCACAAGCCGGCGGAGGACACCCCGCTGACCGCGCTGCGGATCGCCGAGCTGCTGGCCGAGGCCGGGCTGCCGGCGGGCGTGCTCAACGTGGTGACCGGGCACGGCGCGGTCGCCGGCGACCGGCTGGTCCGCCACCCCGACGTGGACCGGATCGCGTTCACCGGCTCGACGAAGGTCGGCGCCGCCATCGCCGCGGCCGCGGCGGCCAACGTCACCCCGGTGACCATGGAGCTCGGCGGCAAGTCGGCCAACATCGTCTTCGAGGACGCGAACCTCGACGAGGCGATCCAGGCCGCGGTCTCCGGCTTCGTCTTCAACACCGGCCAGTTCTGCATGGGCGGTACCCGCCTGCTGGTGCAGCGGTCGGTGTACGACCAGGTGCTGGCCGGCGTCATCGGCGGCGCCACCCACGTGCCGGTGGGCGACCCGCTGGCCGAGGGCACCGTCGTCGGCCCGATGGCCGGGCAGCGGCACCTGGAGAACGTCGAGCGGTACGTGGCGCTGGCCGACGGCGGCCCGAACGGCAAGGTCGTCGCCGGCGGGCAGCGGATCGACCTGAACGGTGGCTTCTTCATCGCCCCGACCGTGGTCACCGACGTCGCCCCCGACTCCCGCCTGGTTCAGGAGGAGATCTTCGGGCCGGTCCTCACCGTTCAGGTCTTCGACACCGAGGAAGAGGCGATCGCACTGGCCAACGGCACGCCCTACGGGCTGGCCGCCGGGCTGCACACCACGGACCTCGGCCGTGCCCACCGGGTGGCCGCGCAGCTCGAGGCCGGCATGATCTGGGTCAACACCTACGGGGTCCTGGACGTGAGCCTGCCCTTCGGCGGCTACAAGGCATCCGGCTACGGCCGCGAGAACGGCCCCGAGGCGCTCGACGAGTACCTGCAGACCAAGTCGGTCTACGTCGCGTTCTGACGCGCGTCCCCCGGTGATCATGGAGTTGTTGCTCGCCGACACGCCGGCGCCGGCGTGTCCCGCGGTGACAACTCCATGATCGGCAGCACTCCGGCGGCCGCCGTCCCCACCCCGGGGACGGCGGCCGCTTCTGTCACGGGGAGGTGACGATCCCCGCCCCGACCTGCGAAGTTGGCGGGATGGGAGCAGGGTCGGGCGGCAAGGACCCACCGTCGAGCCCGTCCGGAGGCCCTCGTGCGCCGTATCCGTTCCCTGCCCCTGATCGCCACCGGCCCGCTGATCCTGGCCGCCTGCGGCGGCGGGGAGAGCATCGACACCGGCGGCGGGGGAGGTGGCGGGGACGTGCTCGTCGCGGCGGTCGCGGCCCAGCCCGACCAGTTCGACCCGCACGTGACCACGGCCTACCCGAGCTTCCAGGTGCTCGAGAACGTCTACGACACCCTCGTCGTCCCCAACCCCGAGGACCTCACGATGGAGCCGAGCCTGGCGACGGGCTGGGAGACCAGCGAGGACGGCCTGACCTGGACGTTCACCCTGCGGGAGGACGTCACCTTCCACGACGGCAGCGAGTTCGACTCCGCCGACGTCGTCTACTCCTACGACCGGATCATCGACGAGGAGCTCGCCAACTCCTTCCGGTTCGCCACGGTCGCCGACGTCACCGCGCCCGACCCGCAGACCGTGGTCCTCACGCTGACCCAGCCGACGCCGAACCTGCTGGAGCGGATCGGCTCGTTCAAGGGGATGGCGATCCTCCCCGAGGGGGCGGCCGAGGAGCTCGACCTCACCACCGAGGCGGTCGGCACCGGCCCGTTCACGCTGGAGAGCTCCGACGCCAGCAGCACGGTGCTCACCGCCTACGAGGATTACTGGGGCGGTGCTCCGGGCGTGGACGGGGTCGAGTTCCGTTACATCACCGAGCCGGCGGCCGCGCTCACCGCGCTGCAGAACGGCGAGGTGCAGTGGACCGACAACATCCCGCCGCAGCAGATCGAGTCGCTGACCGGCGGCGACACCGTCGAGCTGCAGACCACGCCGAGCGTCGACTACTGGTACCTGTCGATGAACTACGCCCGCCCGCCGTTCGACAACCGGGACGTGCGGCGCGCGATCTCCCTCGCCGTCGATCGCGCCGCGGTGGCCGAGGCGGCGTGGTTCGGGGCCGCCCAGCCCAACCAGACGGCGATCCCCGAGGACAGCTTCTTCCACTCCGACTACGCGCCCTTCCAGCCCGACCTCGAGCAGGCCCGGCAGCTGCTCGCGCAGGCCGGCGTCCAGACGCCGCTGACGATGGGCCTGATGGTCACCGACGAGTTCCCGGAGACGGTCACCGCCGCACAGGTGATCGCCGGTCAGCTCGAGCAGATCGGTGTCCAGGTCGAGATCGAGACGCTGGACTTCGCCAGCTGGCTGGACCGGCAGGGCCAGGGCGACTTCGACGCCTTCCTCCTCGGCTGGCTGGGCAACCTCGACCCGGCCGCCTACTACCAGGAGCAGCACCAGACCGACGGGCCGAACAACTACCAGGGTTACAGCAACCCGGAGGTCGACCGGCTGCTGCAGGCCGGGGCGACCGAGACCGACCAGGAGGCCCGCAAGCAGATCTACGACCAGGCCGCGCAGCTGATCGTCGACGACGTCTCCTACCTGTACCTCTACAACCCCGACGTGGTGCAGGCCTGGGCGCCGGGGCTGTCCGGCTACCAGATCCGGGCGGACAAGGCGATCAACTTCGAGACGGTGGAGCTGCCCTGACCGGGTACCTGCTCCGGCGCACCGGCCAGTCGCTGGTGGTGCTGGCCGGGGTGAGCGTGATCGTGTTCTCGCTGGTGCACCTGGTCCCCGGCGACCCGGTGCGCCTGGCGCTGGGCACCCGGTTCGACCAGGACACCTACGACGCGCTGCAGGCCCGCGCCGGGCTGGACCAGCCGCTGGTCCAGCAGTTCCTCGGCTGGTTCGGCCGCGCGGTGACCGGCGACCTCGGGGTGAGCTTCCGCAGCGGGGAGACGGTGACCTCGCAGATCGCCGAGCGGCTGCCCGCGACGATCACCCTGGCCTTCGCCGCGATCCTGGTCGCGCTGCTCATCGCCGTCCCGCTGGGCACGCTCTCGGCGCTTCGGCCGCGGTCGGCGGTCGACCGGGTGGCCACCGTGCTCAGCCAGTTCGGCATCTCCGTGCCGGACTTCTGGATGGCCATCGTGCTGATCCTGGTCTTCGCCGGCACGCTGGGCTGGCTGCCCTCGGGTGGGTACGTGCCGCTGACCGAGGACCCGGGGGCCTGGCTGGCCCGCCTGGTCCTGCCCGCCGTGGTGACCGGGGTGGTGTCCGGATCGGTCATCACCCGGTTCGTGCGCTCCAGCGTGCTGGAGGCGCTGGGCTCCGACCACGTCCGGACGGCGCAGGCCAAGGGGCTGCCCGGGCGGCAGGTGCTCACCTGGCACGTGCTGCGCAACGCGCTGCTCCCCCTGGTCACGGTGACCGGCGTGCAATTGGCCTACCTGCTCTCCGGCGTGGTCGTCGTGGAGATCGTCTTCTCCTGGCCGGGGCTGGGGCAGCTGGCGCTGCAGGCGGTCCAGGCCCGCGACTACCCCGTGCTGCAGGGGGCGATCCTGCTCTTCGCCCTCGTCTTCCTCGTGATCAACCTGGTGGTGGACCTGCTCTACACCGCCATCGACCCGCGGATCCGCCGATGACCGTCCCCGCTCAGAAGGCCCCCGAGGCGGGGGCGCCCGCGTCGCTGCGGCCGGCCCGGCCGCGCTGGCGGGAGACCCTCGGGCTGCTGGTCCGCAACCCCACCGCGGCGGTCGCCGGGCTGGTGCTGCTCGCGATCGTGCTGGTCGCGGTCTTCGACGAGGCCCTCGCCCCGAGCGGCCCCAACGAGATCGCGGTCGAGGACCGGCTGCGGCCGCCCAGCTGGGCGCACCCGTTCGGCACCGACGACCTCGGCCGGGACATTCTCAGCCGGGTCGTCCTGGGCGCCGCCGTGTCGCTGCGGGTGGGCTTCCTCGCGGTGGGCATCGCGCTGGTGGTCGGCAGCGTCATCGGCCTGCTCGCGGGTTTCTACGGCCGGTGGGTGGACGACGTCCTCATGCGGGTCATGGACGTGCTCTTCGCCTTCCCGGCGGTGCTGCTGGCCATCGCCGTGCTCGCCGTCCGGGGCCCGGGGCCGGGCAACACCGCGCTGGCCATCGGCATCGTCTACGTGCCGATCTTCGCCCGGGTGACCCGCGCCAGCGTGCTCGGCGTCCGGGAGGAGGTCTACGTGCGGGCCTCCCGCTCGGTCGGGGCCTCGGACTGGCGGCTGCTCACCCGGCACGTGCTGCCCAACGCCGCACCGCCGATCATCGTGCAGACCTCGATCAGCCTCGCCTTCGCCGTTCTGGCCGAGGCGGCGCTGTCCTTCCTCGGCCTGGGCACCCAGCCGCCCGATCCCTCCTGGGGGCTGATGCTGGCCGAGGGGCGCGGCTTCATCGACCTGGCCTGGTGGCTGGCCTTCTTCCCGGGGATGGCGATCTTCGTGACCGTGCTCTGCTTCAACCTGCTCGGCGACGGGCTGCGGGACGTCCTCGACCCGCGCCAGCGCACCCTGATGGCCGGGGGCGGCCGGTGACCGCGCCGGTCTTGGAGGTGGAGGACCTCCGCGTGCAGCTGCGCACCCCGCGCGGGACGGCGCACGTGGTCAACGGGCTCAGCTACAGCGTCGGGCCGGGCGAGACGGTCGCGGTGGTGGGCGAGTCCGGCAGCGGCAAGAGCGTGTCGGTGCTGGCCCTGCTCGGCCTGCTGCCGGCCCGGACGGCGACGGTGTCCGGGCGGGCGCTGCTGCACGGGGAGGACCTGCTCGCGATGCCCGCCGACCGGCTGCGGGAGGTCCGCGGTCCCGGGGTCGGCATGGTGTTCCAGGACCCGATGACCTCGCTGAACCCGATGCTCACCGTGGGCCGGCAGCTGGTCGAGGGCATCCGGGCGCACGGGGAGGTGCCCAAGACCGAGGCCCGCCGGCGGGCGGTGGAGCTGCTCGGCGAGGTGGGCCTGCCCGACCCGGGGCGGGCGGTGGACCGCTACCCGCACGAGCTCTCCGGGGGGATGCGGCAGCGGGTGATGATCGCGATCGCGCTGTCGAACTCGCCGGCGCTGCTGATCGCCGACGAGGCCACCACCGCGCTGGATGTCACCGTGCAGGCGCAGATCATCGACCTGGTCGAGAAGCTGCAGGCCGACCACGGCACCGGCGTCGTCTGGATCACCCATGATCTAGGCGTCGTCGCCGGCATCGCCGACCGGGTGCTGGTCATGTACGGCGGGCGGTGCGTGGAGGACGGCACGGTGGACGACGTCCTGGAACGCCCCGCGCACCCCTACACCCGCGGGCTGCTCGGCGCGCTGCCGGACCTGACCGCTCCGGCGGACGAGCTCGCCACCGTGCCAGGGGTACCGCCCGCGCCCACCGCCCTGCCGTCTGGCTGCGTGTTCTGGCCGCGCTGCCCGGTGCGCGCCGACCCGCGGTGCGAGACCGAGCAACCCCCGCTGGCCGTCGTCGGGGCGTCGGGCGGATCCCTACCGCACCGGGCGGCGACGTGGTGTGCGGAGGAGGTGTCTCTTGTCTGACGTGCTGGTCTCCGCGCGCGGGCTGGAGGTGCACTTCCCGGTCCGGTCCGGCGGGGCGCTGCGGCGGACCGCGGGCGTGCTGCGCGCCGTCGACGGCGTGGACCTCGACATCCACCGCGGGGAGACGCTGGGGCTGGTCGGGGAGTCCGGCTGCGGCAAGTCGACGTTGGGCAACGCGCTGCTGCGGCTGGTGGAACCCACCGGTGGGCGGGTGACCTTCGACGGCACCGATGTGACCGGGCTGGGCCGGCGGGCGCTGCGCGACCTGCGCCGGCGAGCCGGGATGGTGTTCCAGGACCCGTTCGCCTCCCTGGACCCGCGGCGGACGGTGGCCCAGACCGTGGCCGAGCCGCTGGAGGTGCACGGCCTGCGGTCCGGGCGGCGGGAGCGGGCCGCGCGGGTCGGCGAGCTGCTGGAGCTGGTCGGGCTGGACCCGGCGGTGGCCGGGCGCTACCCGCACGAGTTCTCCGGCGGCCAGCGGCAGCGGGTGGGCATCGCCCGGGCCCTGGCCGGTGAGCCGGACTTCCTGGTCTGCGACGAGGCGATCGCCTCCCTGGACGTCAGCGTGCAGGCCCAGGTGCTCAACCTGCTGCGCCGGCTGCAGCGGAAGCTCGGGCTGACCCTGCTGTTCATCTCCCACGACCTGTCCGCCGTCCGGCACATCTCCGACCGGATCGCGGTCATGTACCTGGGGCGGGTGGTCGAGGTCGGGCCGGCGTCGGCGGTCGGCGCGGAGCCGCAGATGCCCTACACGCAGGCGCTGCTGTCCGCCGTCCCGGTCCCGCACCCGGCGCTGGAGCGCTCCCGGCAGCGGATCGTGCTGCGCGGCGACGTCCCCTCGCCGGCCGACGTGCCCAGCGGCTGCCGGTTCCGGACCCGCTGCCCGCACGCCTTCGAGCCCTGCCCCGGCGTCGACCCGGCGCTGCAGCCGGTCGGCGCGGCGCCCGGTCACGTCGCCGCATGCCACCTGCACGGCGTGGTCGGCGGCCCGGTCGAGCGGGAGGGGACTGTCGCCTCGGCCAGGTGAGCGCCCCGTCGTCATCGTCGGGCCGTGATCATGGGGTTGTTGCGCGCGGACACGCGGGGGCACGGCGTGTCCCGCGGCGACACCCCCATGCTCAACGGGAGCAGGAGGCCCGGGACCGGCGTCAGATGCAGGCGCGGCAAGGCGCGGGCCGCGGGATAGCCTCGACCCGCCAGGAGGGCTCGCCTAGTGGCCGATGGCGGCGGTCTTGAAAACCGCTAAGAGGTAACCCCTCTTCGTGGGTTCGAATCCCACGCCCTCCGCGACGCACGGGGCCGCGGCCCCCGGCGGGATCCCTCGAGCAGTAGGTTGCCCATCTGCGAGGGCAGGTGGGCCATGGAGGTTCGCGTCGTGACGCCCGACGGCGTCGAGCGGCACAAGCCCGGCGACCTCCCGGACCTGGTGACCCGTGGGGACGGCGTCCTGTGGGTGGACGTCCCCGAGGCCGATCCGGACGCGGCCAGGGTGCTGGGCGAGGTGTTCGGCTTCCACCCCCGGGCCGTGCAGGACTGCCTGCAGCGCAACGCCGTGCCCAAGGTGCACCTCTACGGCGACCACGTCTTCGTCGTGCTGCACGCACCCGAGGCGGGGCGGGGCGGGCACATCCACTACGTCGAGCTCGACCAGTTCGTGGGGCCGCGGTATCTGGTCACCGTCCACGGCCCGGTCAACCCGGCGGTCGATCCCGCGGTGGCCCGGCGCGAGACCGACGCGGTCGCCGCGCGGACCGACGGAGGGCGCTTCCGGCCCGCGTCGGGCCCCGAGCTGTCCGCGGCCGTCGTCTCGGCGCTGAGCGGGCGCATGCGCGATCACCTGAGCACCCAGACGCGTGAGGTCTGGCGCTACGAACAGCAGGTGACCGGCGGCCAGCTGGGGGACCCGGAGCGCTTCCTCGACGGCATGTTCCGGGTGCGGCACGGGCTGCTGGCGGTGCGCACCATGGCCTCGCTGAGCCACGAGGTCTACGGCCGGATGCACGCCCTCGCCGTCTTCGGGCCGGAGGGGCAGCGGCTGCTGGAGAACACCGTGGACCAGTTCCAGCGGCTGGCCACCATGGCCCGCACCCAGGAGGACTACCTGCAGGGCGTCATGGACTTCTACCAGACCCGCGCCAACACGAAGATGATGATCGCGGCCGAGCGGCTGGCGGTCATCGCCGCCGTCACGCTGCCGGTCACCGCCCTCTCCTCGGTGCTGGGGATGAACGTCATCGTCAACTCCGCCACCGATCCCGCGCTGCTCACCGAGCTGCTCATCGTGATGGTGGCCATGTCGATCACCCTGCTGATCTGGGCCAAGCGCCAGGGCTGGTGGTGACCCCGCCCCGGCGCCGGAATTCGCTCGACTGCGCCCCGATGCTGGGGCCGTGCGGCTGACCTTCGAGCGGATGACCGACCGGCGTCCGGTGGAGACCCGCGTCGAGCGGGACGACGGCGTCGCGTTCCGCATGCACGCCGCCGCCCTGGCCGGGGCCGCGGACCGCTGGGCCGCGCTCGCGCCGGGGGCGACGTGGACGGTCGAGTGGCTGGTGCCCGCCGGCCGTCGGGACGCGCGCAGAGGGGCGCGCTGACCGGGTCAGGACCGGATCAGCAGCTCCCCTCCGGCCAGGGCGAACTCGCTGTGCAGCTCGCGCAGGATGCGCAGCGCGTCGTCGTCGGCGCCCCGCACCCCGCGCAGGTCGAGCACCACCCGCCGGTGCCCGCTGTCGCGCAGCCGGTCGGCGGTGCCGCGCACCAGGTCTGCGCCCAGCGAGGTGAGGTGGCCGCGGGCGCAGATCAGCCCGGCGTCGCCGACGACCACCTCGGTGCGCGCCGTGCCGGCCGGGGGCGGCGTCACGGCGGTCATGCCGCGGCGCGGTGGGCTGCGGGCTCCAGCTCGATCACGCGCCACAGCCCGGTGCGGTGCAGCAGGTCCTCGGTCCGGCGGTTGGCGCCCCGCAGCACCACCGCGCCGCCGCGGGCCCGGCAGGTGCGGTGCGCCCACAGGAAGCTGGCCACCACCGAGCTGGACAGGTGCTGGACGCGGGTGAGATCGACGACCAGCCGCCGGGCGCCGGCCAGCAGCGCGTCGTGCAGCAGCCAGCGGACGTCGGCCAGACCGTGGGCGAGCAGGTCGTCGTCCAGGTGGATCGTCACCTCGTCGGCGCGCCGCCCGGCGTCCCTGGCCGGGTGCACCCGAGGCATCGTCATCACCGTCCCCCTCCGTCAGCGGTCGCGCTCGTGCAGGCGTCCACCGCCAGCGTCCTGCGCGCACTTTGCGATCCCGCGGGGAACTGCTTTGCGATCGTGTGACGGAACGCCGACGCGCCGGTGACCGGTGGCAGCATGGGCCGGTGCCGCCGCGCCTCCTGCTCGTCGAGGACGACGACCCGATCCGGACCGCGCTGCGCTGGGCGCTGGAGGACGAGGGCTACGAGGTCGCGGAGGCGGTCAGCGGGGAGGACGCGATCGCCCAGGTGGCGCTGCACACCCCGGACCTGATGGTCGTGGACCTGATGCTCGGCCCCACCGACGGGTTCGCCGTCATCCGCGAGGTCCGCCGCGACCACGACCTGCCGATCATCGTGGTCAGCGCGCGGGCCGACACCCACGACGTGGTCGCCGCGCTGGAGGCCGGCGCCGACGACTACGTGACCAAGCCGTTCCAGGTCAAGGAGATCACCGCGCGGCTGCGGGCGCTGCGCCGGCGGGCGGGGAGCGGTTCCGGTGCCACGGGGGCACCGGAACCGCGGCCCGACGAGGTCGTCCTCGACCGGCACCCGGAGGCGCCGCTGGTGCTGCGGGAGATGGCCGGCACCGTGCACCGCGGTGCCGACCAGGTGCCGCTGACCCTGACCGAGTTCCGCCTGCTGTGCGAGCTGGCGGCCGCGCCCGGCCGTGTCTTCAGCCGCCAGGCGCTGCTCGAGCGGGTGTGGGAGCACGGGTTCTTCGGCGACGAGCGGATCGTCGACGTCCACATCCGCCGGCTGCGCACCAAGATCGAGCACGATCCCGGTGCGCCGCGGCTGGTCGTGACCGTCCGGGGGCTGGGTTACCGGCTGGACCCGCAGTGAGGGAGGCCCTCGGATCGCGGGGGCTCCGGGCGCGGATCGTGCTGGGCTTCGCCGCGGGCACGCTGCTGGTCTCGGCGGTGCTCGTCGTCACGACGTTCCTGCTCGCCCGCGGCTACCTGCTCGACCAGCGGGAGCGCTCGCTGACCCGGCAGGCCTTCGCCGACGCCAACGTGTTGAGCAGCCGGTTGTCCACCGCGGGGACCGAGGTCGGGGACGTGGTCGGCGAGCTGATCCCCTCGGGCGGGGCGGCCGTCGTCGTCCGCAGCGGCAGCTCCTGGTACTCCTCGAGCCTGGACGTCGGCGCGCGGGACGTGCCCGCCGGCCTGCAGGAGATCGTCGCCGGGGGCGCGGCCGGCAGCGTCCGCGTCGACACCCCGGGCGGCCCGGCCCTGCTGGTCGGCGTCCCGGTGGCCAGCGCGGGCGTGGAGTTCTACGAGCTCTCCCCGCTGACCGAGCTGCAGATGGTGCTGCGCACGCTGGCCGTCGTCCTCGGGGCCGGTGCGCTGGCCGCCACCGCGGCGGGGGCGGCGTTCGGCGTCTGGGCCAGCCGGCGCGCGATCTCGCCGCTGGAGCAGGTCGCCGCCGCCGCCACCAGGATCGCCGGCGGCGAGCTGACCACCCGGCTGCCGCCCACCGACGACCCCGACCTGCTGGCGATCGTGGCCGGCTTCAACAGCATGGTCGATGCGCTGGCCGCCCGGATCGACCGGGACGCCCGCTTCGTCGGCGACGTCAGCCACGAGCTGCGCAGCCCGCTGACCAGCGTCGTCACCAGCGTCGAGGTGCTCGCGGCCCGCCGGCACGAGCTGTCCCCGCGGGCCGACCAGGCGCTCACCCTGGTCGAGCGGGAGCTGGGCCGGTTCCGCCGGATGCTCGACGACCTGCTGGAGCTCGCCCGCATCGACGGCGCCCCGTCCTCGGCGCGCGCCACGGCGGTGTCGATGGCCGTGCTGGTCCGGGAGGTGCTGAGCGCGGGCGGGCGGGACGCCGGTCTGCTGGACGCCGACGGCGAGGCGGAGACGACGGTGCTGGGAGACAAGACGAGCCTCGAGCGGGCGGTGCGCAACCTGCTCGACAACGCCGACCGGCACGCCGGCGGGCCGTCGGCCGTGCAGGTGCGGCGGCGCGACGGAACGGTGGTGCTCAGCGTGGACGACGCCGGCCCGGGTGTCCCCGTCGAGGACCGGGAACGGGTGTTCGAGCGGTTCGCCCGGGGGCCGCGGGCGGCCCGCCGGTCACTGCCCGGCGCCGGCCTGGGGCTGGCCATCGTGGCCGAGACCGCCGCCCGGCAGCAGGGGGCCGCCTGGTGCAGCGAGGCGCCCGGGGGCGGCGCCCGGTTCAGCCTCTCGCTGCCGGCGGCCCGGGCCATCGACGAGCTGCCGTCGGTCGACGCGCTCCCGGGGGCCGGGCGATGACCCGCGGGATCCGCGCACTGGTCGCGCTCGCCCTGCTGTGCGCGCTCGCCGCGTGCGGGGTGCCCACCGGCGGTCAGGCGCAGACCATCCCGGCGTCGGACGTCCCCTACGGGCTCACCACGCCCAGCCCCGAGCCGGCGACGGCCACCGCCCCGAGCCCGATGCTCACCTCCACGCTGGTCTACCTGGTCGCGGGCGACGACGGTCTGGTCGGGCGCGGGCGGGACGTGACCGGGGCGTCGTCGCGCGACCGGCTCGACGCGCTGCTCGACGAGCTCGCGGAGGGGCCCACGGCGCGGGAGCGCGACGAGCAGCTGTCGACCGCGCTGCCACCCGAGGTGGAGCTCACGGTGACCGGGGTGTCCGACGGCACGGCGACCATCGACCTCAGCGGCGCGGAGCAGGCGCCGTCGGGCGGGGCCGGCCGGCGGGCGGTCGCGCAGCTCGTGCTCACCGCGACGAGCGTTCCCGGGGTGGATGCGGTCGTGCTGACCCTCGACGGCCAGCGGGTGGACGCACCGCTGCCCTCGGGGGAGCTCACGCCGGTCCCGCTCACCGCCGCCGACTACCAGAGCTTCCTGTCCCCGGCCCCGACGGCGAGCGCGCTCCCCGCCCCGCCGACCTGACCGCCGGCGGGGTCGCGGTCAGCCCCTCCTGGCGGCCAGCCGGCGGGCCGCGGCGGCCAGCGTGCGCGCGGTCAGGGCGCCGTCGGCCAGGCCGAGGGCGACGACGTCGTCGAAGACCCGCTGGTCGGCGTCGGCCGCGCGGAACGCCGCGTCCATGAGGGCCGGCCAGCGGGAGAGCCGCGCCGCGATGCCCGAGGACGGCAGATGCCGGGCCAGCCGCCGGCGCATCGCCGCCCGGTACCGCGCGCCCGCACCGGCGCCGGCGGCGGCCGCCTGCCCGGCCAGGGCGCCGGACAGGACCGCGTAGTAGATCCCCTCCCCGGTGAGCGGGTTGACCAGCGAGGCCGCGTCGCCGGCCAGCAGCACCCGACCGTCGGGCAGCCGCGGCCGGCCGGTGGACAGCGGCAGCCGGTGCGCGCGCAGCGGCCCCGGTGCGACGCCGGGCAGCAGCCGGTACAGCCCCGCCACCAGCGCCGCCCGGGTGGCCCCGCCCGAGACCAGCTCGCCGTAGCCGACGTTCGCCCGGCCGTCGCCGAGCGGGAAGGACCACGCGTAGGCCGGCCACCGCTGCTCCGTCGTCACCAGGAGCTGTGTGCCGGCCCGGCCGGGCAGCTCGGGGGCGTAGCCGCGGATCGCCACGGCCAGCCGGTCGGCCCGGTTGCTCCCCAGCCGCAGGGCCCGCCGGACCACCGACTCCGCGCCGTCGGCCCCGACCAGCACCCCCGCCCGGATCCCGTCGACCACCACGCCGTCCGGGCCGGCGTGCACGCCGCGGACGGTGTGCCGGCGGAACTGCGCGCCACCGGCCCGGGCCGCCGCGAGCAACCGCTCGTCCAGCACCCGGCGCGGCACGACGAACGAGGGCCGGGCGGTCGCCCGGTCGACGGTCGCGCCGCCGGGGGAGCGCAGCGCGAGGCGGGGGACCGGCGGGTACCCGGCGACCACGGCGGCCGGGTCGACGCCCAGGCCCGCGAGGACGTCGAGCGTCTCGGCGGCGATCCCGTCGCCGCACACCTTGTCGCGGGGGAAATCGGCGCGGTCGAGCACGAGCACCGACGCGCCGGTGCGCCGCGCGGCCAGCGCCGTGGCCGTCCCGGCGGGGCCGCCGCCGACCACGAGGACGTCCCAGCGCTCCACCGCGCCGACGCTAGGGGCCGCCCGGGCTTTCCGCGCGGAAACTCCGCTCTCCGGGCGGGGTCACGGCGGGGTGGGCGTCCACTTGCGGGCCGGGTGCTCGTAGCCGGCGACGAAGTCGAGCAGCCCGGCCGCGTCGGTGACCACGCCCAGCGCGTCGAGCCGGCGCCGGTCGAGGTAGCCGTCGCCGACCATGCGGTGCAGCTGCTCCAGCAGCGGCTGCCAGAACCCCTCGACGTCGACCAGCACCGTCGGCTTGGTGTGCAGGCCGAGCATCCCCCAGGTCCAGGCCTCGAACAGCTCCTCGAGGGTGCCGGCCGCGCCGGGCAGGGCGACGAAGGCGTCGGCGAGCTCGGCCATCCGGGACTTGCGCTCGTGCATCGACCCGACGATCTCCAGCTTGGGCAGGCCGGGGTGCGCCAGCTCGTCGTCCACCAGGTGCTGGGGGATCACGCCGACGACCTCACCCCCGGCGGCCAGGGCGGCGTCGGCCACCACGCCCATCAGGCCGACGTGGCCGCCGCCGTAGACGATGCCCACCCCGGCGCGGGCCAGGCCCGCGGCGAGGTCGGCGGCGGCGGAACGGTGGGACGGCGGTCCGCTCTGGGACCCGGTGAAGATCGCGACGCGCACGTTCTGAGCCTGACACGCGCCGACGGGCGGGCCGCGCGCGGTTCACTGGAGGCGTGTTCTCCTCCACCGACGGCTGGGTGCACTGCTCGCTCGGCCACCGGCACTGGGGTGTGGTCGGCGCCGCCGGACTGCTGGTGCACCGGGACGGCGGCGACGGTCCCGAGCTGCTGCTGCAGCACCGGGCCGGCTGGTCGCACCACGGCGGCACCTGGGGCACGCCGGGCGGGGCGCTGCACGCCGGTGAGACGCCCGAGCACGGCGCGCTGCGCGAGGTCCGCGAGGAGCTGGGCCTGCTCGCCGACGACCTGGTGCTCGGGGCGAGCTCGGTGGACGACCACGGCGGCTGGTCGTACACGACGGTCCTGGCGCGGCCGCTGCGCAGCATCGAGCCCGGTGACCTGCGGCTGGACGGCGAGAGCGACGGCGTCGCGTGGATCCCGCTGGGCGAGCTGGCGTCGGTGCCGCTGCACCCCGGGTTCGAGGCCTCGCTGGGCCGCCTGCACGCGCTGCTCTTCTGACGGTCGTCGCGCGAACCGCCCCGGGGTCAGCGCCGGGAGACGGTGACGGTCAGGGCGCGGTGGTCGCCCACCGGCAGCTCGGTGGCCGCGGCGTGGCGGGCGGCCAGGCCGTCGCCCACCGCCAGGACGTGGTCCAGCTGCACCCGCGGGTCGGGGGCGGGAAAGCTCGCGGCACGCACCAGCGGGGTCGCGCCCAGCACCCGCGCCGGCACCCGGCCCGGCAGGTTGAGGTCACCGGCGAGCACCACCGGGCCCGGGAGGCCGGCCGCCCAGCGGCCCAGCCGCAGCAGCTGGCGCACCGCGGTGTGCGGCGCGAACGACAGGTGCGTGGCGATCACGGTGAGGTCCTCGAGCCGGGCGGCGACCGCGACCCGCGGCTCGTCGGGAAACCAGGACCAGCGGGGCCGGCCGGTGCGCGGGTCGTGCCCCTTGACCGGCAGCCGGGCGCGCCCGGTGCCGAGGCCGAGCACCGACCACTCGACCACCGGCAGCCGGCTGATCAGCGCGATCCCGTAGACCGGCCCCTCGGCGGGGCGCCGCGCGGCGCGCAGCGCCGGCTCGACCGGCTGCCAGCTGCCGAACCGGTCCGGGGTGCCGGCGACGGTCGCCGCCCCCCGCCAGTGGCCCGCGCCCAGCCCGTCGGCCAGGACGGCGGCCTGGTCGGTGCCGTGCGACCGCGGCTGCCCGCAGTCGACCTCCTGGACGGCGAGGACGTCGACGTCCAGGCCGGCGAACACCGCCCGCAGCTGCGCTGCGGTCAGCACGGTGCCGGTGCGGTCGCGCCCCGAGGCGATGTTGACGGTCCCGATGCGCAGTCCGGGGACATCGGGCACTTCCCCGACGCTACCGGCGCGTTCCCGCGACGGCCCGATCCCGATCTCGGCATGCCGTTCGGTGCCGGGGCACTTACCGTGAGTGCGCCCCGACGTCGCCCGCACCCGAGGAGCCGGTCCTGTCCGCCCCACGCCACCGCGCCGCCGACACCGGCCGCCCCGCGGCGGGCCGGCTGCGCGACGCGGCGCACGCCCGCGGACCGCTCGCCCTGCTGTTCCTCGCCGGTGTCCTCGCCGCCGCGTCGCTGGTGATGCTGGCGCTGGGCCCGGCGCAGCAGGCGACCGTGAGTGAGGGACCGGTCCGCACGGAGCGGCCCGTGGACGATCGGGACGAGGGCCTCAGCACCGCGGGCCGCCGCACACCGACCCCGCCCGCCACCGACGCGCCGGCCGAGCCCGCGCCGGGGACGCCGGTGGGCGACCCGGCCGGGCACCCGGAGCCGGGGAGCGGTGGGGAGGGCCCCGCGCCCTCCGGCGGGGGAGCGGCCCCGGCCGCGGGCGAGCCGGCCTCCGCGCAGCGCGGCACTCCTCCGGGCCCCGGCGCGGCGACGGGCGGCACGGCCGCGGGCAGCCGAGCCCCCGGAGCCCCGACCGGCGGCGGCTCGACCGGCGGTGGCTCTACGGGCGGCGGCTCCACGGGTGGTGGTTCCACCGGCGGGTCCGCCCCGGCTGCGCCGTCGCCGGGCGGCCGCTCCGAGGGCGGCGGCGGCTCCGGCGAGGCCGGCTCCGGCGGGTCGGACGGTGGCCCCGGGGGCGGTAGCGGTTCCGGCGGCGACTGCGGCTGCGAGGGCGGCGTCGTCGGCGGCGTCACCGACGGGGTCGGTGAGGTCGTCGGCGGGCTCGGCGGCGCGGTGGGCGGCCTCGGTGGCGCCGTCGGTGGAGTCGTGGGTGGGCTCGCCCCCTGACAGCCCGTTCCCGGGGCGCACTAGGTTCGGGTCCATGAGCGCCCGCGACGACGTCTCCGAGATCTTCGACAGCGCGGCGTGGCGGCCGGTGGAGGGGTTCGACTTCGCCGACCTCACCTACCACCGCGCCGTGGACGCCGGCGTCGTCCGCATCGCCTTCGACCGGCCCGAGGTGCGCAACGCCTTCCGCCCGCAGACCGTCGACGAGCTGATCACCGCACTCGAGCACGCCCGGCTGACCACCGATGTCGGCTGCGTGATCCTCACCGGCAACGGCCCGAGCCCGAAGGACGGCGGCTGGGCGTTCTGCTCCGGTGGCGACCAGCGGGTCCGGGGGAAGTACGGCTACCAGCACTCGGCCGACAGCAGCGGCCGGTTGCACATCCTGGAGGCGCAGCGGCTGATCCGCTTCATGCCGAAGGTCGTCCTGTGCGTCGTCCCGGGCTGGGCCGCGGGCGGCGGGCACAGCCTGCACGTGGTCTCCGACCTGACCCTCGCCTCGGCCGAGCACGCACGGTTCAAGCAGACCGACGCCGACGTCGGGAGCTTCGACGGCGGCTTCGGCTCGGCCTACCTGGCCCGCCAGGTGGGGCAGAAGTTCGCCCGCGAGATCTTCTTCCTCGGCGACGAGTACACCGCCGAGGACGCCCACCGCATGGGCATGGTGAACCGGGTGGTCCCGCACGCGGAGCTGGAGGCGACCGCGCTGGACTGGGGACGGCGGATCGTCGCCAAGAGCCCGACCGCCCAGCGGATGCTGAAGTACTCGTTCAACCTCATCGACGACGGGCTGGTCGGCCAGCAGCTGTTCGCCGGCGAGACGACCCGGCTGGCCTACATGGCGGAGGAGGCCGTCGAGGGGCGCGACTCGTTCCTGGAGAAGCGGCCGGCCGACTTCTCCCAGTTCCCCTGGCACGTATGAACGGGCCCTCCTGCCCCCACCACTCGCAGGCTCGTGGCGGGGCCCTGCAGGAGGGCCGCGGATCGAGACCTACGAGGAGGCCGCAGTGATCGTCGAGGTGGTCGGTGGCGCCGACGAGCGGCCGGAGGTGCGGGTGGTCGACGTCGACGACCTGACCCGGCTGCACCTGGCGCTGGGGGCGGTGACCGACGGGGAGGCCGACCGGGTGCTGCGCGAGGCCGGGCTGGGTCGGGTGCAGGACGCCGAGACGGGGATCCTCGACGTCGCGGCGCTGCGCTCGGCGGCCGCCGCGCAGGCGTCCACGGAGGACTGGGACCGCCGGTGGGACGGCATGCTCGAGTACGCCGGCAGCAAGGGCTGGCTGGTCGATGACGGTGCCGGCCTGCAGGTTCACGTGGAGAGCGCCGCGGGAGCCTGATCTCGCGCCGCCCATGGCCCGTTTCTTGACGGTTGCAAGAAAAAGTTCGCCGCGGTCATTGTGGTGACTCCAATGAACGTCCACGATGACGCGGTGATGACCAGTCGTGAGGGGGCCGCGGCGTGACCGGCACCCCGGGGCGCCCGCTGAGCGCCGAACTGTCGGAGCAGCTCCTGGCCGTCGCCGTGGACATCCTCGCTGAGGAGGGCTGGGGCAAGCTCAACAGCGATCGCGTCGCGGCCCGGGCGCACGCGGGCAAGGCCGGCATCTACCGCCGCTGGCCCACGATGGCCGCCATGGCCCGGCACGCGATCCGCCGGTTCACCCTCGTCACCGTCCCGTCGGACACCGGCTCCCTGCGGGACGACCTCGCCGCGCTCGTCGAGCGCTGGCGGCGGCCGCTGAACCGGGAGGAGCGGGCCGCGGCGAGCCTGGTCGGCGCCGCCCGCAACGACGAGGACCTGCAGGCCGGGCTGGACGAGGCGCTCGTCCGCCCGCTGGCCGCGGCGGTCGCGGAGCTGGGGGAGCGGGCGGCCGCGCGCGGGGAGGTCGTCGCCGAGGAGCGCCTGGCACTGCTGGCCTCGGTGCTGGAGGCCTTCTGGTGGCGGCGCTTCACCTCGCCCGCCGGCGTGCTCTCGGCCGAGCAGCTGGATCGGCTGATCGACGACGTGCTCGTCCCCGTCGTGCAGCCGGCGCGGGAGACGGCCGCGGCCTGAGGCGGGGCCGGTCAGCCGGCCTGCCGCACCCCCCGGGGGGAGCCGGCGTCGGGCGACCGGGGCGGCGCACCGTGCAGCGGGCGCAGCCCCTGTTCCAGCTGGATCAGCATCATCTCGGTCAGCGGCACGATCGCGGCGTCGTCGGTGTCGTTCGCGGCCTCCGTGCGCCGGCCGGTCAGGAGGACCCGGGGCACCGCCAGCCACGTGGCGGCGGTGAGCGCTGCCGCGGTGGCCGGGTCGGTCGACGCGGGACCCGCGTCGACCGGGGCTGCGTCGGCGGACCACGCCTGGGCCAGCGCCTCGGCCAGCCGGCACTCCGCCTCGTGCACGAGCTCCCGCTCCCGGGCGAGCAGCGCCGGCGAGGCGCCTATGGTGGCGAGGTAGCACCGCTGCTCGGGATCGCCGTCCGCGCCGACCTGGCCGGCGACCAACTCGACCAGGTATCCCCGCAGCGCGGTCAGCGGCGGGACGGCGGGCGGCCGGGTGCGCACCGCCGCCGCGGCGCCCTCGACCCATGGCGTCCGGCCGTCGAAGAAGAGGTCTTCCTTCGTGGCGAAGTGGTTGAAGACGGTCTGCACGGCCACGTCGGCGGCGGCCGCGACGTCGGCGATGGTGACCGCCTCGAAGCCGCGCTCGGCGAACAGGTCCTGGGCAGTCCGGCGGATCAGCTCGCGGGTCTGCGCCTTCTTCCGGGCCCGCCGGTCACTGAGCTCACCCACAGTATCAGTCTAACTCCGGTGCGTAATGATCATCGACGGGTCCCGGGCGGTTCGGTGCTCCGGCCGGCCAGTCCTCCGCCGCGGCGCGGGTCCGCGTCTGACCAGCGCGGTCAGGTCGACCACGTCGAGGTAGGGGGCGACGTCGGCGATCCTGGCCTGCCGGGCCACCGGCAACGGGGTGGGCGGACTGCGACATGAGCCGATCGTGCCGGAGCGCGGCGGAACGCGCGGGTCCGCGCGGCCGGGGCCGGAGCGGTCGCTGGTTTCCTCGGCCGTGGCCTGGGCAGATGCTCGGCATGCGCGCAGCAGTCGGCGTCCCACGCAGGCCGCCGTCATGACCGTCCGGGTCGGGCTCGTGGGCGCCGGTGGGGTGGGCGCGCGGCACGGGCGGACGCTGGCGGGCTTCCCCGACGTGGAGCTGGTCGGGATCACCGACGCGGTCCCCGGCGCCGCCGACGCGCTGGCCGTGGAGCTCGGCATCCCGGTCGTGGACGGCGTCGACCGGCTGCTGGCGCAGGCGCCCGACGGTGTCTGGCTCTGCGTGCCGCCCTTCGCGCACGGCGAGCTGGAGCTGGCCGCCGTGCGTGCCGGGGTGCCGTTCTTCGTGGAGAAGCCGCTGGCCACCGGGCCGGCGCCGGTCGAGGAGGTGGCCGGTGCCGTGGCCGCGGCCGGGCTGCCCACCGCGACCGGCTACCACTGGCGGCACCTGGACACCGTCGCCGCGGCCCGCGCCCTCTGTGCCGACCGCCCGCCCCGGCTGGTGGACGTCACCTGGCTGGACAAGGTGCCGCCCCCGGCGTGGTGGTCCGACCGCGCGCGCTCCGGTGGCCAGGTGGTGGAGCAGGTGACGCACGTGCTCGACCTGGCCCGGCTGCTCGCCGGCGAGGTGGTCGAGGTCCGGGCGCTGGCCGCCCCCTCGAGCGCGGCCGGGCGGGACGTCGACGACGCCACCGCCGCGCTGCTCACCTTCGAGTCCGGCGCGGTCGGGACGGTCACCGCCGCCTGCCTCCCAGCCGCAAAGGTCCGCGCCGGCGTGGGGGTCGTCTGCACGGGCGTGGCCCTGGAGCTGACCGAGACGGAGCTGACCGTGACCACGGCCGGGGGCACCGAGCGCCGCACGCCCGCGGTGCACGCCCGCACCGCCGTCGACCGGGCGTTCGTCGACGTGCTGGCCGGTGCCGCCCCGCCCGAGGCGCTGGTCGACTACGCCGAGGCGGCGCGCACCCACCGGCTCGCGGTGGCGATCGCGGAGGCGGTGCGCACCGGCGCCGCCGTCCGGCCGGACGGCGGCGCGTGATGAGCACGGTCCGCACGCTGGTGGTGCCCCGCCCCGGTGAGCTGGACGTCGTCGAGACCGAGGAGCCGGCCCTGGCCGAGGGGCGTTTCCGCGCCGCGACGCTGTTCACCGGGCTCTCGGCCGGCACGGAGCTGACCTGGTACCGCGGCACCAGCCCCTGGTTCGCCGCCGGCTGGGACGCCGAGCTGGGCCTGTTCGACCCCGGCCGCCCGGCGGCGCACTTCCCGGTCGAGCGGCTGGGCTACATGGAGGTCGCCCGGGTCACCGGCAGCCGGACGCCGGCGGTCCCCGAGGGCGCGCTGGTGGCGATGGCCTACGGGCACACCACCGTCCACCACGGCGACCCGCGCACCGAGCACGTCGTCCCGCTGCCCGACGAGCTGGACCCGGTCCTCGGCGTCTACGTCGCCCACCTGGGCCCCATCTGCGCCAACGGGCTGTTGCACGCCGCGGCCGAGGCCGGCGGGAGCACCCTGGACGCCGGCGTCCGCGGCCGGCTGGTCGTGGTCACCGGCGCCGGGGCGATCGGGCTGCTCGTCGGCCTGCTCGCCCGCCGGCACGGGGCGGCCGAGGTCGTGGTGGTCGACGCGACCGCCGAACGCCTGGCGGCCGCGGCGCGGCTCGGGCTCGGCGCCGTCGAGGACACCCCCGACCTCGCCGCCGAGTTGAAGCTGCGCTGGCGACACGGGCCGGCCGACCACGGCGCCGACATCGTCTTCCAGTGCCGCGGGCAGGACGCGGCGCTGGCCACCGCGCTGCGCGTGCTGCGGCCGCAGGGCACCGTGGTGGACCTGGCCTACTACACCGGCGGAGCGGCCGGCGTGCACCTGGGCGAGGAGTTCCACCACAACGGCCTGGGCATCCGGTGCGCGCAGATCGGCCGGGTGCCGCGCGGCCTGGCGGGGACGTGGGACCGCCGCCGGCTGTCGGCGGCCACCCTCGAGCTGCTGGCCGCCGAGGGCGACGCCCTCCGCGCGCACCTGCTCACCGACGTCGTCCCCTTCGCCGACGCACCGACGGTGTTCGCCGAGCTCAGCGCGCGGCGACGTCGGGCCCTGTCGACCGTGTTCGCGGTGCCGGCACCGTGACCCGCCTGCGGACTGCCCGCCGGAGCACCTGCTCGTAGAGCCGCTCGTACCCGGCGGCCATCACCGCGGGGGCGAAGCGACGCCGGGCGTCGGCGGCGCAGGCGGCCGGGTCGATCTCGTCGAGGCGGCGCAGCGCGGCGGCGAACCCGGCCTCGTCGGTGGTGAGGAACCCGGTGCGGCCGTCGTCGACCAGCGTGGGCAGGCAGCCGCGGGCCATCGCCACCACCGGGGTGCCGGCGGCCAGCGCCTCGCAGACCGCGGTGCCGCCGGGCTCCTCCCAGCGGATCGGGAAGAGCACCGCCCGCGAGCAGCGGAGCAGGTCGGCCTTCGCCGCGCCGCCCACGCTGCCGATCCACCGGGCCTGTACGCCGTCCAGATGCGGGTCGACGTGCTCGAGGAACCAGGCGACGTCGGGGTGCGAGCGCGCGGGGTGACCCGGCACGGCCAGCGCGGCGGCCAGCGCGTTGCGGTCGGGCAGGCCGCCGACCGGACCGGCCAGCACCAGCGGCACCCCGGCCTCCTGGCAGGCCCGCAGCGCGGTGTCCACGCCCTTGAACTCGCACAGCCGCGCCAGCATCAGCACCGAGTCCGCCCGCTCCTCCCGCGGCACCGGCGGCCGGTCGTCGTCGGTGGGCACCGCGAGGGGGACGACGCCGATGACCTGCTCACGCAGCCGTTCCGGCGCCCGGGCCACCTGGGAGTCGGAGACGCCGGCGAAGAACACCCGGCCGGCGCCGTCGAAGGTCGCCCAGAACGCGGCGTTGCGCTGCGCGTCCCAGTGCAGGGTCGCCAGCGCCGGGGGGCCGGCGTCGCCCAGCGTGGCGAGCAGGGCCGGGCCGACCACCTCGACGTGGGTGTGCACCAGGTCGAAGGGCTCACCGGCCTGCGCGTGCTCGGCGAGCGTGGCGAGCACCACCTGCTCGTGGGCGTGCGCCGTCCCCACCACCGTCGGGTACGGGCCGCCGAGCTGCCCGAACTGGCCGGTGGGGAAGGCGCTCACCAGCCCGTCGACCGGCAGCGTGGATTCCCCCACCGACGCGAGGACGACGCTGTGCCCGCGGGCGCGCAGCTCGGTGGTGAGCGTGGCGACGACGTTCTCCAGGCCCCCGTAGCCCGGAGGTGGCACCGGCAGCCACGGGCCGGCGTCCATCAGGATCTTCATGCCTGCCGCCACGCGCGGGCCTCGGCGTCACGGAGGGTGCGCATCGGTGGCCGTTCGACGACCGTGACGTCCCAGCTGACCGCCTCCAGACCGTCGCCGGTGCGCAGGAACTGCAGCAGTTCGCCCTCCGGGCGGCCGGCCCCCGGCCGCCGGGCGAGGGCGGTCTGCAGGATCTGCCCGGCCATCCGGCCCAGGGCGGCGTCGTTCTGGTGGCTGTGCCGGCGGACGCCGAGGTCCACCTGGGCGAGGGCGTTGAGCCCGGCCCGCCGCAGCAGGTCGACCAGCAGCCCGAACTCCACGCCGTAGCCGGAGACGAACGGCACCTCCTCCAGCAGCGTCCGGCGGCCGGCGTACTCCCCCGACAGCGGTTGCACGAACCCGGCCAGCTGGGGCCAGAAGGCGTTGAGCAGCGGCCGGGCGACCAGCTCGGTGACCCGGCCGCCACCGGAGGGCACGATCCCCTCCGTCGTGCTCAGCGGCCGGTCGTAGAGCGCCTTGACGTAGCCGATCGTGGAGTCGGTGAGCAGCGGGCCGAGCAGGCCGATGACGAAGCGGTGGTCGAAGCGGATCAGGTCGGAGTCGAGGAAGACGACGAGCTCCCCCGTCGTGACGTGCAGCGACTTCCACAGGGCCTCGCCCTTGCCGGGGCGGCAGCCGTGGCCGGGCAGCACGGTGTCGACGTGGACCACGCGGGCGCCGGCCGCGGTGGCCACCTCGGCCGTGCGGTCGACGGACCCGCTGTCGATGACCACCAGCTCGTCGACCAGCGGGCACCGCTCGACGAGCCGCTCGCGGATGGTCGAGACGATCGTGCCCACGGTGCGCTCCTCGTCCAGCGCAGGCAGGACGACGCTGACCGTGGCGTTGCGCTCGGCCTTCGCGGCGAGCAGCTCGCTCGCATACCACGAGTCGGCGGAGAAGGTGCGCTGGTGGAGCCAGTCGCGGACGTCAGGGCGCACGGTGGGCTCCCTCAGGTCAGGTGCCGACACCGTTGTCGGCACGGACCCCCCGTCGGGTCAGGATGCCCGAAGATCACCGATTCCGCCCGGTTCGGCCGCGCCGCGATCGATCAGCCCACGCCCTCCGCGCGCAGCGCCCGGTACTCGGGCACGGTGCGCATCGGTGGGCGCTCGTCCACGGCCACCGGCGTGCTGTGCGGGACGAACGCGGCGCCGTCGTGGGCGAACTGGGTGAGCAGCCCGGCCGCCCCGGCGTGCCCGGCCCCCGCCCGGGAGAGCACGGTGGAGACCACCTGGCCGGCCATGCGCCCGAGCGCCTGCTCGCTCTGCGAGGTGTGCCGGCGGACGCCGAGGTCGACCTGCGCCAGCCCGGCCAGCCCGGTCACGCACAGCAGGTCGATGAGCAGTCCGATTTCCACCCCGTACCCGGAGACGAACGGCACCTGCTCCAGCACCGACCGGCGCCCGGCGTACTCCCCGCCGAGCGGCTGCACGAAGCCGGCGAGCTCCGGCCACAGCGCGTTGAGCAGAGGGCGGGCGGTCAGCTCGGTGACCCGCCCGCCGCCGGCCGGCCGGATCTCGCCGTCGACCTCCAGCGGCCGCGTGTAGCAGCCCTTCACGTAGTCGATCTGCGGATCGGTGAGCAGCGGCGCCAGCAGGCCGGGGACGTAGTGGCCGACGTTGCCGAGCAGGTCGGCGTCCAGGAACACCACGAGGTCGCCGGACGTGGCGGCCAGCGACTTCCACAGCGCCTCGCCCTTGCCGGGGCGGCTGCCGTGCGCGGGCAGGACGTCCGCGGTGGCCACCACCTCGGCGCCGGCCGCCCGGGCCACCTGCGCGGTGCGATCGGTGGAGTCCGAGTCCATCACCAGCAGCTCGTCGACCAGGGGCACGTCGAGCACCCAGCGCGCGCGCAGGTCGGCCACCAGCGCCCCGACCGTCGCCTGCTCGTCCCGCGCCGGCAGGACCACGCTGATCCGGTGCCGCCCGCGGCGCTTGGCGCGCAGCAGCCGCCCGAGGTCCAGCCGTTCCAGCGACGGCGCCGCGGTCGTGTGCTGGTCGAACCACGCGCGCGCGTCGGGCCTCATCGCTCCACCTTCCGGGAGCGGACCGGCGTGCCGCTACGGAGTGCGCCGGAGTTCACCTGTTCGTCACCGGCCGGCAGCGCTCCCCACCGAGCGCAGCGCCGTCGTGCTCTGCGGGCCCACGGCGGCGCCGTCCCCGGTCGGCTCGGGGTGGCCCAGATCGGTCAGCCAGCCCCGGAACACCCGGTGCAGGTGCTCGGCGCCGACGACCTCCCCGGGCGGGGTGAAGGACCGGGGGTGCAGCAGGAACCCGCGCTGCTGGGGGCCGCCGAGCCCGCCGTGGGAGCCGACGTGCGGTTCGAACGCCGAGGCCTCGTCGGTCTCGGGGTCGTACCGGCTGTTGATCACGACGTCGGCGCAGTGCGGGAACCCCGACACCCGGGCCACCAGCGCCGGCGCGTGCTCCCCGTACGGGGCCAGCGGGTCGGTCCCGAAGACCTCGCCGGTGGCCAGCCGGTGCACCCCGTCGCGGCCGAGCGCCACCGGCCCGTACTCCTCCGAGTGCACCAGCAGGAACCCGACGCCGTCGTGGTCGACCAGGCCGGGCAGCAGGTGCGGCCAGTGCGCCTCGATCTCCTCCAGCGAGACCCGGCCGGGGATGGCTGGGAACGACACCATCGCGGTGTGGCCCGAGACGGTGACGACCACGCCGGGGGCCACCCCGGGCACCTGCCCGCGGGCCTGCGGCTCGTGCTCGTGCGGCGCGCCGTCGGCCCGCTCCACCCGCTGCCGCAGCGCCCGGGCGATCGGGCCGCCCTCGGCGAGGGCGGCGCCCACCTGCCAGCCCTCGGTGAGCCGGCGGCTGTCGCGCGGGCCGGTCGAGGACTGCTCGCCCGCGGTCCCGCACAGCCGGCCGACCAGCTCCTCGATCGTCTCGCCGAACCGCTGGCTGAACGCCTCGCCCTGCGTCTGCCCGTGGTCGGAGAGGCACACCAGGTGGTACTCCCGGGGCGCCAGCTGGGCGGCCCGGTGCAGCCGGCCGATCTGCTGGTCGATGCTGCGCAGCACGGCGAGGCTGTCGGCCCGCTCCAGCCCGGCGTGGTGCGCGGCCTCGTCGTAGCCGAGGAAGTCGGCGTAGGCGACCGGCCGGCCGGCGAGCATGTCCTCGAGCAGCGCGAAGACGACGACGTCGCGGGAGATGACCGTCGTCCCCGGCCGGGCCAGCGGGTAGATGCCGCCGCGGGGCACCCGCGGCCGGACGTCGTCGCGCCGCTCCCGGGCGGCGGCGACCAGCTCGCGGTAGATGTCGACGGCGGAGACGGCGATCGTCCGCAGCGCGTTCACCGGGTTGGCGAAGTAGGCGTAGTAGCCCGAGCCGGCCCGGTCGCGGCGGCGATCCCGGCGGGCGCGGGCGGGCACCACGTGCGCCAGCGAGCTCATCGTCAGGCTCACGTGCTCGGCGTCGCCGGTGAACAGGTTGCCGCGGCTGGCGCCGCCGCCCGCGAGCAGCCCGCGGCCGTCGGAGATGCGCCGCTCGATGGCCGCTGCGTCACCCGGGTGCGACACCCGCACCACCCGGTTCTGGTCCTTGTCGTACCAGCGGAACCCGGGGATGTCGTGGTTGGAGCCGTGCAGGATGCCGCTGACCGCGGCGCCGGTCTGCGAGCTCCAGTCGGTGTGCCAGGAGGTCAGCACGTGGCTGCCCGAGCGCAGCCAGCGGGCGAGGGTGGGCATCGAGCCGTCGCGGACGGCGCGGCGGGCGGTGTCGTAGGACAGCGCATCGATCTGCAGGAACAGCACCCCGGGCGGGCGGGGACCCTCGCTCGCGGCGGAGCGGGCCCGGCGGCGGGCACGGCGGAAGAACAGCTCGTCCTCGTCGATGGCCAGCAGGCTGCTCACCAGGCCGGACACCGCCGCCATGCCGAGCGCCACCCACAGCGCGGTGCCCAGGTCGGCGATGACCACGCCGGGGATGAGGAAGGACAGGCCGAGCACCGCGGCGCCCAGCAGCAGGAAGCTGCCCAGCCCGAGGGTGAAGAAGGCGATCGGCAGCGCCACCCGCATGACCAGCGGCCAGATCACCGCGGTGAGCAGGCCGAGCAGCAGGGCGGCCACCGGGGGCTGCCAGGCCGCGGGCATGGAGAAGGCGGCCAGCCATGCGTCGAGCGCGACCAGCGCGGCGGTGGAGGCCCCCCAGGTGAGCAGGACGCGGGCCGGCGTCCGGCCGCGTTGCAGGACCCGGCCGACCGGAGCGTGCCGGGTCATGCCGGTCGACAGGAGTCGGGCTCGGAGGCCTTCCCGGTCGGGACCCGCCGCCGGCGGGAGGTGACCAGGTTGAGCACCGCGCCCGCGAGCAGTACCAGCGCGGTGGCGATGAGCACGGCGGTGAGCGGGGAGTCGAAGACGCCGCCGCTGATCACGCCGAGGGAGACGTAGGCCAGCGCCCAGAGGAAGGCGGCCAGCAGCGACGCCGGCAGCAGCCGCCGCCACGGGTAGCTCAGCGCCCCGGCGGCCAGCAGCACCGGGATCCGGCCGGCGGGCAGCAGCCGGCCGATCACGATGATCTGCCAGCCGTGCCGGCGGAACTGGTCGCGGACCTCCTCGAGCCGCTCGGCGTGCTGGCCGCGGGCGACCCAGCCCACGGCGTGGGGGCCGCCGAACCGGCAGACGGCGAAGGTGACCACGTCGCCGGTCCAGGCGGCGAGGGTGGCGACCACCAGCACCAGCGGCAGGTTCAGCGCGTCGGCGGTCATCGCGAACGCGGCGGCGGCGCCCACCACGGCACCGGTCGGGACGACGGGGACGATCGAGCCCAGCAGCACGCCGCCGAACAGCACCGGGTAGCCGATGACCGACCCGTCGGAGAGGCCGGCGAGCGCGCTGCTCATGCGATCTCCGTCGCGGCCGGCAGCAGCACCGGCCGGCCGGGCTCGGTCACCGCCACGTGGGTGTCGAGCCCGAGCGCGGCCACCTCGGCGGCGTAGGTGTGCGGCGGCTCGGTGAGCAGCGAGCGCATCCGCCCGCGCAGACCCGGCAGCACGGTGGTGCCGCGGACGGCGAGGGTGCCCCAGTGGACCGGGACGGCGACCCGCGGCCGCAGCCGGGCGGTGGCCGCGGCGGCGCGGGCCGGGTCGAGGTGGCCGGGGCCGAGGGTGGGTCCCCACCCCCACACCGGCAGCAGCGCGACGTCGATGCCGCGCGCGCCCAGCAGGTGCATCCCGTCGAAGAGGTCGGTGTCGCCGCTGACGTAGACGGTGCGCCCGGCGCCCTCCACGAGGTGGCCGACGGCGTCGGTGTCGGGGCCGTGGGTGAGCCGGGGCCCCCAGCGGTGACCGCTGTGCTCGGCGGGGACGGCGGTGATCCGCAGCTCGCCGTGCCGGAACGACTCGCCCGGCATCAGCTCCTCGACGTACCGGAACCCGCGGGCGCGCAGCCACGCCCCGGCGCCCCGGGGGACGGCGATCCGGACGTCGGGGTCGAGCATCCGCAGCGAGGGCAGGTGCAGGTGGTCACCGTGCAGGTGGCTGACGAGGACCAGGTCGACGCCCGACCAGCTCGCCGGGGGCGGGGCCGGCACGACCCGGCGCAGCAGCCCGACGTGCGGGGCGAGCAGTGGATCGGTGAGCACCGTGTGCCCGGCCAGCTCGACGCGGACCGTCGAGTGCCCGAGGAAGTGCATCTCCGGATCGCTCACGGGCCCAGTATCGGCCTCCCCGCTGACGAGACGACCGGATTCGGACCGGGCCGTGATCATGCCGAGTCCTGCCCGTGATCATGGGGAGTCCTGCCGTGATCATGGGGTTGTTGCGGGCAACACGCGACGACGCGCCGCAGCGGCGGGCAGGAAGCCCATGATCACGGAAGAGCGCGGGCCGGGGCGGTCAGCTGGCTGGCCTCCACCGGGTGGGAGAGCGCGAAGCCCTGCGCGCCCGGGCGGAGTGGGCCGTATACCAGCCCCGACGGGGGAGCGCTACGCCGGGTTCGACAGGTCGGGCCCGGCAGCAGATGGCAAGGTGGGGCGCGTGAAGACCTGGCTCGATTCGTGGCCGGTGTTCCGGCAGTTGACCGGCCCGGACCCGCTCGGCCGCGGCCGGGCCGCGCGCAGCAGGGCGACCGAGAACGTGGTCAGCCGCACGGCCACCGCCGACCGCGTCGTGCAGAGCGTCTGCCCCTACTGCGCGGTCGGCTGCGGGCAGCGGATCTTCGTCAAGGACGAGCAGATCATCCAGATCGAGGGCGACCCGGACTCGCCGATCAGCCGCGGCCGGCTGTGTCCGAAGGGCAGCGCGAGCAAGCAGCTGGTCACCAGCCCGACCCGGGTCACCACGGTCAAGTACCGGCGTCCGTACGGGACGGAGTGGGAGGACCTCGACCTCGACACGGCGATGGAGATGATCGCCGACCGCGTCCTCGACGCCCGCCGCAAGGGCTGGCAGGACGAGCACGAGGGCCGGCGGGTCAACCGCACCATGGGGATAGCGAGCCTCGGAGGGGCGACCCTCGACAACGAGGAGAACTACCTCATGAAGAAGCTCTACAGCGCCATGGGCGCGATCCAGATCGAGAACCAGGCCCGCATATAGCACTCCGCCACGGTCCCCGGTCTGGGGACCACGTTCGGTCGTGGCGGTGCCACGAACACCCTGGAAGACCTCGCGAACTCCGACTGCATCGTCATCGAGGGTTCGAACATGGCCGAGTGCCACCCGGTCGGCTTCCAGTGGGTCGGTGAGGCGAAGGCGCGCGGGGCGAAGGTCGTGCACATCGACCCGCGGTTCACGCGGACCAGCGCGCTGGCCGACCTGCACGTGCCGCTGCGCATCGGCACCGACATCGCCTTCCTCGGCGGCCTGATCAAGTACGTGCTCGACAACGAGCTGTACTTCAAGGAGTACGTGGTCGCCTACACCAACGCCGCGGCGCTGGTGGGCGAGGAGTTCGTCGACGCCGAGGACCTCGACGGCCTCTTCTCCGGCTTCGACCCGGAGAACCGCACCTACGACGAGGCCAGCTGGCAGTACGAGCCGGAGGAGCCGCCGCACACCAACGGCGACGACCCGGCCAAGGCGGCCGAGCAGGAGCGCTCGGAGCAGCACCCGGACGTGAAGCGGTCCGACCGTGCCCAGGCCGCCGGCAGCGGCGGGCCGCCGATCCCGGCCAAGCCGAAGCGGGACGAGACGCTGCAGCACCCGCGCACCGTGTTCCAGGTCCTCAAGCGACACTTCGCCCGCTACACGCCGGAGATGGTGGCCGAGGTCTGCGGCATCGAGCCGGAGGTGTTCCTGCAGGTCGCCCGGTGGGTGACGGAGAACAGCGGCCGCGACCGGACGACGGCCTGGGTGTACTCGGTGGGCTGGACGCAGCACAGCGTCGGCGCGCAGTACATCCGGACGGCGTCGATCCTGCAGACGCTGCTGGGCAACATCGGCCGCCCCGGCGGGGGGATCATGGCGCTGCGTGGGCACGCGAGCATCCAGGGCTCGACCGACGTCCCGACGCTGTTCAACCTGCTGCCCGGCTACCTGCCCATGCCGCACGTGCTGCAGCACGACACGCTCGAGGACTACGTCGCCGACGCCGCCGGCAAGGCCGGCTTCTGGGGGAACAAGCGGGCCTACACGGTCAGCCTGCTCAAGGCCTGGTTCGGGGACGCCGCGACGGCGGAGAACGACTTCTGCTTCGACCACCTGCCGAAGATCAGCGGTGACCACAGCTCGTACCAGACGATCGCCGCGATGATCCGGGGCGAGGTCTCCGGCTACTTCCTCGTGGGCGAGAACCCGGCGGTCGGCCACCCGAACAGCCGGATGAACCGGTTCGGGCTGGCGAACCTCGACTGGCTCGTCGTCCGCGACCTGCAGATGATCGAGTCGGCGACCTTCTGGAAGGAGGCCCCGGAGATCGAGACGGGGGAACTGGCCCCCGAGTCGATCGCCACCGAGGTCTTCTTCGTGCCCGCGGCCTCGCACGCGGAGAAGGAGGGCACCTTCACCCAGACCCAGCGGGTGCTGCAGTGGCGGCACAAGGCGGTCGACCCGCCGGGTGAGGCGCGCAGCGACCTGTGGTTCTACTACCACCTGGGCCGCATCCTGCGGGAACGGCTGAAGGACTCCACCGACCCGCGGGACCGCCCGCTGCTGGACCTCACCTGGGACTACCCGACGCACGGCCCCGAGGCCGAGCCGAGCGCCGAGGCCGTGCTGCGGGAGATCAACGGCACCGGGCCGGACGGGCGGGCGTTGTCGTCCTACCTGCAGATGCAGGACGACGGCTCGACCGCCGGTGGCTGCTGGATCTACTGCGGCGTCTACGCCGACGAGGTCAACCAGGCCGCGCGCCGCAAGCCCGGCCGCGAGCAGGGGCAGGTCGCCTCCGAGTGGGGCTGGGCCTGGCCGCTGAACCGCCGGGTGCTCTACAACCGCGCGTCGGCCGACCCGTCCGGCAAGCCGTGGAGCGAGCGGAAGAAGTACGTCTGGTGGGACGAGGAGGCCGGCCGCTGGACCGGTCTCGACGTCCCCGACTTCGAGGCGCAGAAGCGGCCGGACTACGTGCCCCCGGAGGGCGCGCGGGCGCAGGACGCGATCGCCGGCATCGACCCGTTCGTCATGCAGGGCGACGGCAAGGCGTGGCTGTTCGCGCCCGCGGGGCTGGTCGACGGCCCGCTGCCGGCGCACTACGAGCCGGCGGAGTCGGTCGTCGAGAACGGGTTCTACAAGCAGCAGGCCAACCCGACGCTCGAGATGATCGACGGGCCCTGGAACCGCGCCAACCCGACGCGCAGCGAGGTCTACCCGTTCGCCGTCACCACCTACCGGCTCACCGAGCACCACACGGCCGGCGGGATGAGCCGCACGCTGCCCTACCTGGCCGAGCTCCAGCCGGAGTTCTTCGTGGAGGTCAGCCCCGAGCTGGCCGAGCTGCGCGGGCTCACCAACGGAGAGTTCGCCACGCTGGTCAGCGCGCGCACGGCGATCGAGGCCAAGGTGCTGGTGACCGAGCGGGTCCGGCCGATCCGGCTGCGCGACGGCCGGGTCGTGCACCAGATCGGCATGCCGTACCACTGGGCCTATGCCGGCATCTCCACCGGGGACTCGGCCAACGACCTGCTGGGGATCGTGCTGGACGCGAACACCCACATCCAGGAGTCGAAGGTCAGCACGTGCGACATCGTCCCCGGACCGCGGCCGCGCGGGCCCGAGCTGCTGGAGTTCGTGGAGTCCTACCGCCGGCGGGCCGGGGTGGCCTCCGGGAAGGTCGGGTTGAACGGGCGCGACCCGGTCGAGGCGGTCGCCGGAGAGGGATCCACCGCATCGTGAGCACGGCAGAGAGGAGGCCGGCATGACCTCGATCAGCTCGGCGAGCCCGGCCTTCACCGGGCGGGATCCGGAGAACCGGCTGTTCGGGCCGCTGCCCGACGTCCAGGGCGAGGCCGGCTACGACGCCGACCACCCGGCGCGGGTCGGGTTCTTCACCGACACCTCGGTGTGCATCGGCTGCAAGGCGTGCGAGGTGGCCTGCAAGGAGTGGAACCTCCTGCCGATGGACGACGCGCACGGCACGCGTGACGTCATCGGCCTGACCGGGATGTCCTACGACAACACCGGCCAGCTGGGCGCCAACTCCTGGCGGCACGTGGCGTTCATCGAGCAGAGCCGCACCGTCGACCTGCCGATGCCGGCCGTCGGCCTGCCCGGCGCCGACCGGCCGGCGAACGTGCTCAACACCGAGGCGCTGACCGAGTTCGACCCGCAGGCGGCGACCTCCGGCGCGGACAAGCAGATCCGCTGGCTGATGAGCTCGGATGTGTGCAAGCACTGCACGCACGCCGGCTGCCTGGACGTCTGCCCGACCGGGGCGCTGTTCCGCACCGAGTTCGGCACCGTCGTCGTCCAGCAGGACATCTGCAACGGCTGCGGCTACTGCGTGCCCTCCTGCCCGTACGGCGTCATCGACCAGCGCAAGGACGACGGCCGGGTGTTCAAGTGCACCCTCTGCTACGACCGGCTGACCGACGGGCTGCAGCCGGCGTGCGCGACCGCCTGCCCCACCCAGTCGATCCAGTTCGGCAACCTCGACGAGCTGCAGGCCCGCGCCGACGCCCGGCTGGCGACGCTGCAGGCGCAGGGCGTGGAGGGCGCGCGGCTCTACGGCCGGGACGAGAACGACGGCGTCGGCGGCAACGGGGCGTTCTTCCTGCTGCTCGACGAGCCGGAGGTCTACGGCCTGCCGCCGGACCCGGTGGTCACCACCCGGGACCTGCCCGCGATGTGGCGGGCCGCGGCCAAGGGCGCAGCGATGATCGTCGGGGTGGCGCTGTCGGCGGTCCTCGGCTCACGGAGGAAGCGGTGACGGAGGGGATCACCCAGCCGGGCGGCGGCTGGCGCCGGGCGGACCGGTGGGCCGGCAACGGCAAGCGCCGGCGCAGGGGCGGCGGACGGCGCAACGCCGAGATGCCGATGGTGGACGACGTCGAGTTCACCTCGTACTACGGCCGGCCGATCATCAAGCCCCCGGTGTGGAAGACGCCGGACGTGCCGCTGTATCTGTTCCTCGGTGGCGCCGCGGGCTCGTCGGCGGTGCTCGGCGCGCTGGCCGACGTCACCGGCCGGCCGCACCTGAGCCGGGTCGCCCGGTTCATCGCCGGCGGCGGCTCGATGGCCTCGGTGGGCTTCCTGGTCCACGACCTGGGCCGGCCCGAGCGGTTCCTGCACATGCTGCGGATCTTCAAGCCGACGTCCCCGCTGTCGGTGGGCACCTACATCCTGTCGCCGTTCAGCGCGGCGGCCGGGGCGACGGCGGCGGTGGAGCTGCTGGGCTGGTTCCCGCGGCTCAAGCGCTTCGGCGGGGCGGTGTCGGCGCTGTTCGGCGGGCCGATGGCCACCTACACCGCGGTGCTGCTGTCCAACACCGCCGTCCCGTCGTGGCACGCGGCGCACGAGCAGTTGCCGTTCGTCTTCGGCGGCTCGGCCATGGCCGCCGGCGGCGGTCTCACGATGGCCCTGACGCCGGTCGAGGAGGCCGGCCCGTCGCGGAAGATGGCCGTGGCCGGGGCGGCGATCGAGCTGGCCGCGATGCACCGGGTCGAGCACGACCACGGCATCGTCAGCGAGCCCTACCACGAGGGCCGGGCCGGGAGGCTGCTGCGCGCGGCCAAGGCCTGCACCGCGGCCGGCGCGGCGCTCACCGTCGTCGCCGGGCGGCGGCGGCCTGGTGCGGTGCTGTCCGGCGTGCTGCTGGCCGCCGGGTCGCTGCTCACCCGGTTCGGGGTGTTCGACGCCGGCATGGCCAGCGCGAAGGACCCGAAGTACATCGTCGTCCCGCAGCGGGAGCGGATCGAGGCGGGGAAGGGCTCGGGCGCGGTCACCCGCTGAGGCCCGGCAGCTGCAGTCGATCATGGAGTTGTCATCGCCCGACCCGCTGGCAACGTCGTGTCCTGCGGCAACGACCCCATGATCACGGGGAGGGGGGAGACCCGCAGCGGGGGACGGCGTCGGCCCAGCGCGCCCAGCCGGGCAGGTCGGCGCCGTAGGCCTTCCCGATCGTGCCGGTGGTCGCCGTCCAGTCGACGCGGCCGCCGATCTCGGGCTCGTCCTTGTCCCACTCGAACCAGTTGACCATCGCCAGCCGGGGCAGCTGCACGGCGATCGCCGGGTCGTAGACCTGCCGCCACCACGCCTGCTTGAGCTCCAGCTCGGCGGCGCCGCGGCGGCCGGGCGCGTACAGCGCCGCGGTCTCCGGGACGGCGACCGGCTTGCCGTGCTGCTCGCCGTAGACGCCGTAGAAGTCCGGCAGCCCCCGGTCGTCGCCGGCCAGCCCGGCGTAGGTGCCGGTCAGCTGGGCGACGAACTTGCCCGGCTCGGGTACCTCGTTCTCGCCCCAGGGCCAGGCGCTGCCCCAGTGGTAGAGGGACATGCCCACCCAGTCGACGGCGTCCTCCCCCGGCCAGTAGGGGGCGTACGGGTCGTCGGCGCCGGTGACGGTGCCGTCCCCGTCGGTGTCCAGCGCGGAATCGTCGCCCTGGTGCTCCCCGCCGGCGAACGGGTAGCCGCCGCCGTAGTTGGGCGCCCACATCATCGCCGAGCCGGGTGCGCCGGCGTGGACGGCGTCGGCGACCCGGCGGAACGCGGCCACGTACTCGGCCGGCTGCTGCCCCCAGGCGTACCAGGAGCCGTTCATCTCGTGCGCGAAGCGGACGATCACCGGCACGCCGCGGCGGTTCCAGCCGTCCAGCCGCTCGGCCAGGTCGCCGGAGGCGGGCCCCGTGACGGCGGGCAGCCCGTCGTGCGGCTCGAGGGTGAGCAGCAGCATCCCGCCCGCGGCCGCCAGCTGGTCGACCGCGAGGTCGAGGTTGCGCTCCTCGCCGGGGGCGAACGGGAAGTGCGCGAAGCTCACCGCGACGGCCGGCTGCTCGCC
This sequence comes from Geodermatophilus ruber, assembly GCF_900114385.1. Taxonomy (GTDB): domain Bacteria; phylum Actinomycetota; class Actinomycetes; order Mycobacteriales; family Geodermatophilaceae; genus Geodermatophilus; species Geodermatophilus ruber. The sequence continues at coordinate 26,187 of NZ_FOSW01000021.1, read as the reverse complement.
GAGGTCGGCGGCGTACTCGGCCAGGGTCTGCCGGCCCCACTCGAGGTTGACGCCGAGGTAGGCGCCCGACGCCGGGACGAGGTCGGCGGCCGGGGTCGGGGCGCACGTCGAGCGCTCGGCCTGCTCCTCCGCGGGCGCGCAGCCGGCGAGGGCCAGCACCAGCGCCGCGGCCAGGGCGCGCTTCACGCCGGCTCCAGCACGCGTGCCCCGGGGCGGACGGCGGTACCGGCGGCGGCGGGGGCCCACTTCAGCGCGGCCACGCCCATGGCGGCCGCGGAGAGGGCGGCCAGCGCGCGCCAGTCCCGGGAGCGGAACTGCAGCCGGTGCCGGTCGCCCTGCACCGAGCGGACGACGACCTCGAAGATGATCGGTTCGCGCCGGTCGGGCACCCACATGGCCAGCAGGGTCTCGGTGCCGACCGCAAGCGCGTGACGGGGCAGGCGCACCTGGGCCCCGCCGAGGGAGACGTCGACCATCCCCCCGGGCAGCCCGTCGAGCGTGGCCGGGACGGTGAGGGGGAAGCGGTGCCCGTCCCGCCGCTCGGTGCCGAACCGGGAGCTGCGGATGCGCGCGATCGCCGTCCCGACGAAGCCGGCGGTCACGGCCAGCCACAGCAGCGGCACCGCGGCGGTCACGGTGGCCGGGTAGCGGGTGGGGGTCAGCCCGGCCAGGGAGAGTCCGGCGTAGCCGACGGCGGAGACGAGCACGAGCGCCAGGGCCCAGAGCACCCACGGCACCCGGGCGCGGGCCCGGTCCTCGCCGGTGCGGCCCTTGGCGGTCACCGCGAAGGTGCCGGTGCCCGGCAGCAGCAGCGACAGGGTGGCCGCCAGGTTGGAGGGCAGCCGCAGCACGTCGAACAGCAGCGAGAAGTCCGCCCGGGCGAAGCCGCGGCCGAGCAGCGTGATCGCCGCCTGCTGCAGCACGAACGCCGAGCCGGCGAAGAACAGGAACGCCCACGGGTCGGTGCTGACCGGGAACAGCCCGGTGGCCAGCACCGCGACCGGCAGCAGCGCCAGGCCGAGGGTGCGCCAGGAGTCGAACCAGGCCGACAGCGAGTAGGCGTAGCTCAGCCGCTGGGCGAGGGTGAGCCCGGGGGTGGTCAGCGGGTTGTCGACGCGCAGCACCTGCATGGCGCCGCGGCCCCAGCGGCGGCGCTGGGCGTAGAAGGCGTCCGGGGTGCCGGCGGCCAGGCCGCTGGCGAGGACCTCGTTGTGGTACGCGGTCCGCCAGCCGGCGGCGTGCAGCCGCATGGTGGTGTGGAAGTCCTCGGTCAGGGTCTCGGTGGCCACCCCGCCGACGCTGCGCAGCGCCGACACCCGCAGCACGGCGTTGGTGCCGCACCAGAACGCCGCCCCGGCGTTGTGCTTGCCGGCCTGGATGACCCGGTAGAACAGCGACTCCTCGTGCAGCGCCGAGCCGGGGTGGTGGTGCTCGAAGGAGGACTGGTTGTAGAAGTCCTGCGGGGTCTGCACCAGCGCCAGCTGCGGGTCGGCGAAGTAGGGCACGGTGCGGATGAGGAAGTCCGGCTCGGGCACGTGGTCGGCGTCGAACACCGCGATCAGGTCGGTGGTGACCATCCGCAGCGCGTGGTTGAGGTTGCCCGCCTTGGCGTGGTCGTGCACCGGGCGGGTCACGTAGCGGGCGCCGAGCGCGAGAGCCATCTCGGCGACCTCGGGGCGGTCGCCGTCGTCGAGGATCCAGGTCTCGTGGTCGCCGTCCATGGCGAGCACGGCGGTGACGGTGGGCAGCAGCACCTCGAGCTGCTCGTTGTAGGTCGCGATCAGCACGGTGACGCTGGGCTGCGGGCCGGCCTTGGGCGGGGTCCGGAGCCGCTCGCGGGTGGGCGTGACGTCCCAGGTGGTCACGACGAACAGGACGAGCGCGACGAAGCCGTGCAGCTCCAGCAGCAGGAACGGGATGCCGAGCCAGAGCGCGTCGCCGGAGGGCATCGTCCAGCCGATCCGCCAGACGAGGTAGACCACCGTGCAGGCGATCGCGCCGACGGCGACCGCGTGCAGGAGGGCGCGGCGCGCGGTGCTCTCCGGGGCGGGCAGCTCGCCGCCCGGCCGCGGACGCCGGCGGACGGCGGCCGGGCGCGCCGGGGCGGGCCGCAAGCCGGCGGAGGCACGGGTCGCCCGGTGGCGGCCGCGCGCGGGGGCGGACCGGCTCACGGGCGTCTGCCCAGGTCGCACTGCATGCGGAACCCATCGGTCCCCGGCGGACTCCGCGCGAGGCGAGGACGGCGGGGATCACCCCTCGGGGGGAGACCCGCGGGCCGCCGGCCGGACCACGGCGCAGACTGGCCGGGTCCCACCGGCCGCCCGAAGGACGACGACGCCGTGAGCAACCCCCAGGAACCGACCTGGCCGCAGGGTCAGGGTCCCCACCAGTTGCCGGTGGATCCGCGCGGCCCGCAGTACCCGCCGCCGCCCGGTTACGGGCAGGACCCGTACGGCGGTCAGCCGTACGGCGCGCCCGTGCCGCCGGGGTACGGCTACCCGCCGCCGTTCCCGGGCCAGCCGGTGCCGGGCAACGGGCTGGGGATCGCCGGGTTCGTCACCGGCCTGCTCGGGCTGCTGTTGTTCTGGGTGCCGGGCCTGGGGCTGGTGCTCGCGATCGTCGGCATCGCGCTGAGCGGGGTCGGCATGTCCCAGATCAAGCGGGCCGGCGGCAGCGCGGGCCTGGCGACCGCGGGCCTGGTCTGCGGGATCATCGGCGCGCTCGCGTTCTTCACGATCCTCCTCGCCGCAGCCGTCGGCTCGGGGTTCTGAGCGGCCCCGGCCGTCGGCTCGGGGTTTCTGAGCGCACCCACGGTGAGAGCGCGCCGTCGCGCCCGCTCGGTGCGCCTGCGGTCGACGCCCGTCCGGCGGTGCGCCCCGTGGTCTGCGCGCACCAGGATTCGGTCTCGTTTCGAGATGACCTGCGGGGCGGACCGCTGGAGGCGGCGCTGTCCGCCGTCCTCGGCTCGCGGAGGCCCTGATGAGAGGGCAGAAATCGCCATTTCTGCCCTGGAGGGGGCCGCGGGTCGCTGCTGACCCGGTTCGGGGTGTTCGACGTCGGCATGGCCAGCGCGAAACCATTTGTGAGCACCGCAGCAGGACGCCTGCCAACTGGTGTATTTCGGCGTGCGCGAAGAGTGATCGCTCTCCGAGACCATTTCTTGCCGTGTACGTCAATGGGTGTCGGTGCGCCCGGACAATTGGGGACGCCTTGCTTCGAGGCCTTCCGAGGCGGCGCGGAGCCTCGGTATCGTCCAGACCGCACGGGGACCCGTCCATGACGAACCATTCGGGTTGCTGACGGCCCGCCGGGCGATTCGGGCCCGCGTGTAGGCCACCTGTTCTGCGGTGATCCGCCAGGAGACAGTGGCATGACCCCTTCCCGACGACCCCGCCGCCCCGGTTCACGGCTGCGGTGGGCCATCCTGCTCGTCCTCGTCCCGTGCGTCGTGGCCGCCTCCGTGTGGGCCCTCGCCCGGACCACCAGCGAGGATCCCTCGTCGGGGGCGGCCCCGGGCGGACCGCGGGGCACCGTGGTCTCCCTGACGTTCGACGGCGGGAAGGCGAGCCAGTACCGCTACGCCCGGCCCCTGCTGCGCCAGTACGGCATGAGCGGCACCTTCTACGTGCCCACCGGTCCGATCGACGCCAACGGCCCCTGTTGCATGAGCTGGCAGCAGGCCCAGCAGCTCTATCGCGAGGGAGACGAGATCGGGGGCTCCACCCAGGATGCTCGCGACCTCACCATCCCCTTGCCCGATCCCGCCCAGGACTACGCCGACAAGCAGAAGCAGGTCTGCGGGGCTCGCGACAGACTCGCCGGGCTCGGCTTGGACCCGCGCAGCTTCGCCTATCCCGCCGGCAAGCACACGTACGACTTCTCCACCGTTCACCGCTCGCTGGCCGACCTCGTCGCCTCGTGCGGGTACTCGTCCGGCCGCGTCATCGGTGGGCTGTTCGCCGATCAAGGCCCGGCCGCGGCCGCCATCCCGCTGCCTCCGGAAGAACCCTTCGTGGTGCGGAACCCCGATCGGACCTCCCCGTCCCCGCTCACCCTGGAGGAGTTGCAGCGCGCGGTGACGGCGGGCGCGGGGAACCGGCACTGGATCCCGCTGGTCTTCAACGAGGTGTGCCACTCCACGGACCCGGCGTACGAGGACTGCATGTCCAGCGTGAAGCCCGTCGACGACGCCGTGCTGTCGGCCTTCCTGCGCTGGCTGCACGACGCCGGGACCGCGGACGGAGCCCCGGCGGGCACGACCGTGCGGACGGTGCGCGAGGTGATGGGGGCGCCGCCGCAGCCTCCGCTCCCCGCACCGAGGACGGTCGTGTCGCTCACGTTCGACGGCGGCCACGCCAGCCAGGAACTGGCGGGGGATGCGCTGCGCGCCCACCGGATGCACGGGACCTTCTTCGTCAACACCGGGCTGATCGACGGGGAGAACCCCTTCGCCGGGAGCAACCCGAACCACCTGAGCTGGGAGGCGATCTTCCGCCTGCTCATGCAGGGCAACGAGATCGGCGGCCACACGTCGACCTACGTCGATCTCACCGATCCCGGGATACCGGAATCCGTCAAACGCGACGAGATCTGCCGGGACCGCACCCGCTTGTGGCAGATGGGACTGGACCCGCAGAGCTTCGCCTACCCGTACGGCAAGGCGGACGCGGCGGCCCGGCAGTTGGTGGAGTCCTGCGGCTACCGGTCGGCCCGGTCGACCCAGAGCGTCTCCCCGGATGGGGTGGTCGTCCCCGACACCATCCCGCCGGTCGACCCGTTCTCCACGCGGGCGGTCGGCGTCTCCGGCAACAGCCCCCTCACCCTCGACCGCCTCCAGCGGGCCATCGTGACGGCGGCCGACTCAGGTGGCGGCTGGGTGCAGGTGGTCTTCCACAGCATCTGCAGGCCGAGCGATCCCGAGTTCGCGGCCTGCATGGCCGACGGTGTGGAGGAGAGCGCCCTCACCGCCTTCCTGGACTGGCTGCAGCACGACGCGCCCCCCGGGACGACGGTGAAGACGGTCCGGGAAGTCGTGGCCAACGGCCCCTGAGCCGCTGTGCTCCGCCCCCGTCGTGGCCGTCGTCCGGGTGAGAGGAACAGCCGATGTCCCACCGCACGCGCTGGACGGCCGTGGCGGTCGGGGTCCTGCTGATCCTCGTGGTCGTCGGCCGAGCGTCCGGGACGAGATCGTTCGTCGACTCCGCACAGTCCCCGAGCTCGTCACCGGCGGCCGTGACCGGTGCCCGGGGCCACATCACCGCCCTCAACGTCCGGGGCAACCAACTCGTCGACCAGGATGGCGCTCCGGTCCGCTTGCTCGGCTTCAACAACTCCGGCGCCGAGTACGCCTGCGCCCAGGGCTGGGGCATCTTCGACAGCCACGCGGCTCGGAACACTCGCATGTCGGCATCGACGGTGGCCGCGATGATGACCTGGAGGGGCGCGAACACCGTACGCGTCCCCCTCAACGAGCAGTGCTGGCTCGGACCGGGCGTGCAGCGGGCCTACGGGGGAGCCGCGTACCAGAAGGCCATCCGCCACTTCGTGAGCCTCCTGCGTAGCCACGGCTTCGTCGTGGTCCTGGACCTGCATCGCTCGGCACCGGGTCGGGCCCGCGCGCTGGAGCAGGAGCAGATGCCGAGTCGGAGCCACAGCCCGGACTTCTGGCGCGGGGTCGCCACCACCTTCAAGGACGACACCGCAGTGGTGTTCGACGTGTTCAACGAACCGTTCCCGTTCGACGAGGCGGACAGCCGCCGCGCCTGGTCGTGCTGGCGCGACGGTGGCTGCCGGCTGCCGTCGCGCAACGCCTCGCAGACCTACACCGCGGCCGGTATGAACGAGCTCATCACGACCATCCGCGCCACCGGTGCACGCAACGTGATCGCCGTGGGCGGCATCGACTGGGCGGCTGCTCTGGACCGGTGGCTGGAGTACCAGCCCGTCGACCCCCTCCACAACCTCGTCGCCTCGTTCCACGCCTACCCGCACAACCGGTGCGCGGACGAATCGTGTTTCGACACGGTGCTGGCCAGGGTCGCATCGGTCGTGCCGCTCTACGCCGGGGAGGTGGGCCCCGACCTGGACGAGAACTGCACGCCGGCGAACGTGGCCGAGGCCGGTTTCTCCGAGCGGGCCTTCGACTGGCTGGACGCGCACGGAGCCAGCTACACAGCGTGGACATGGAACGTCTGGAATGACTGCGCCTCGCTCATCTCCGACTACGAGGGGACCCCGACTCCGTTCTGGGGCAGAGAGGTCCGGGAGCGGCTGGCCGGGAACAGCGAGTGAAGGTGGCAGCCGGCTTCTTCACGCAGGGCGAGTACTCGGGCGTCCTGCGTGCGGACTGCGCCGGGGAACGGGATGCCGGCGAAGAACCGAACCGGGACGGCCCCGATCCCGTGCCGGCCGCCCCTAGTGTCCCCGCACGACCAGACGGCCGCCGTCGCCATGTCCCCGCCGGCTCGGTGAACGAGCCGGAGCATGGCGCCTCCGAACCCAGGAGCAACTCGTGAACACCCGCGCCGCGAAACGTTCGGGCATGCCCGAACTCCACGTGCACCACAGACGGGTGCCGCACCGGCCGAGGACTCCGCTCTCGAGACGTCCCAGCGCATGGGGGCGTGCTCGGCATGTCGCGCGCACCTGGTTGAGCGAGCGGCCGGCGCTGTACCTGCCGCTCGCCCGCAGGCGCTACCCCGGGCCGACACCTGAGGTGATCGGACCGGACACCGAGCTGGTCATCGACGGATACACCCGTGCGGCGAGCACCTATCTGGTCTACGCCTTCCAGCTCGCCCAGGAGCGTCCGATTCGGCTGGCCCATCACCTGCATGCTCCCGCGCAGATCATCGAAGCCGCTCGACGTGCGCTGCCGACGCTCGTGCTGGTGCGGGATCCTGACGAGTCCGCCCTGTCGCAAGCGGTGCAGGAGCCGCACGTCACGGTGCGGGATGCGCTGTTCGCGTATGCCCGCTTCCACGAGCGGCTGCTTCCGTACCGGGACTCGTTCGTCGTCGCCGACTTCGAGGAGGTGACCCGCGACATCAAGCCCGCTGTACACCGGCTGAACGACCGCTTCGGGACGGTGTTCCGGCTGCCGGACGCCGAGGACGAACCACTGGTGACCGAACTGGTCCGGCTGCGTCCGACCGATTGGCCGATGATCGCCTTCGAGTCGGGCCGCGTCTCCCGGGCAGAGGTCCTCGCGGCACTCGCCGATCCGAAGCGGCGGCCGGCACCGGCCGCGGATCCCGACGAGTGGGTGCCGTCGGAACGGCGGCGCCTGGCCAAGCAGGCCCGTCGCGCTGAGTTGGAACGGCCGCAGGTGAGGGCGGTGCGCCGGCGCGCGTGGGCGGCGTACGGGGCGATGTTCGAGGCGGCCGGCTAGCGGATCCGGAGGCAGGTCAGGTCATGCGTCTTTTCACGCTCGGCCGCAGGGAGACCCGGCAGGTGCGGCGATCGCGGGGGAGGGCGATTGCCGACGTCCGTGATGGGCCGCGGATGTCGGCGCGGGGGACGTCCCCGGCCGGCCGGGTCTGCCTGGTGCGCCATTGCGCCTACTATGAGCTGGACATCCGCCGGGAGGCGGAGGCACTGCGGGACGCGGGGCTCGACGTCGACATCGTGTGCCTGCGGGAGCCCGGCAAGCCGGCCGTCGAGACCGACAACGGGGTCACCCTCCACCGGCTGCCCCTGGCCCGCCGGCGGGGCGGTCCGCTGAGCTACGTGCGGGACTACCTCGCGTTCTTCGTGGGGGCATCGGTCACGGTCGCGCGGCTGCACCGGCAGCGTCCCTTCCGGGTGGTGCAGACCCACTCCATGCCCGACTTCCTGGTCTTCACCGCGCTGCTCCCGCGCTTGCGGGGCGCCAAGGTGGTTGCGTTCCTGCAGGAACCCACCCCGGAACTCGGGAAGACCAAGTACGGGTCTGCCCTGCTGGTGCGGCTCCTGCGGTTCATCGAGCAGGCCGCGATCCGCTTCGCGGACCTCGTCGTCACGGTGACCGACGACCTCAAGGAGACGTACGTGGCGCGGGGCGCGGACCCGGACAAGATCGTGGTGGTGCTCAACGGCCCGGACGCCCGGCACCTCCTCGAGCACAGGACCGATGCGCCCCCCGACCCCGCGTGGTTCACCGCTGTGTGCCATGGCTTCGTGGACGAGCGGTACGGCCACGACACGATGGTGCGGGCGGTGCGGCTGGCCGCGGACCGCATCCCGAACCTCCGTCTCCGCATCATGGGGACCGGGGAGTACCTGCCCGAAGTGCAGCGGCTCATCGACGAGGAGGGGGTGCGGGACCGCGTCCAGTACCTCGGGTGGTTGGAGATGCCCGAGCTGGTGGCGGAACTGTGCGCGGCCGACGTGGGGATCGTCGCCCAGAAGTCGTCCCCGTACTCGAACCTGGTCCACACCAACAAGATGTACGAGTACATGCTGCTGGACGTCCCGGTGGTGGCGAGCCGGTTGCGGTCGACGGCCCGGTACTTCGGGGACGACGCCGTGCAGTACTTCGAGCCGGGTTCCGCAGAGAGCCTCGCGGACGCGCTCGTCGGTCTCCACGAGAACCCCGATCGCCGGCGGGCCCTGGTGGCCGCGGCCCGGGAGCGGTGCCGCGCCTTCGGCTGGACCGCGCAGAAGGAGATCTACCTGGCCGCCTACGCCGCTCTGCTCGGCGGCGAACTGCCCGGCCGGCGGGAGGTCGGCGCGGAGGACGCCGGCCGGCCGTCGCGTGCCGTCGCGGGCTGACCGGGTCGAAGGGGCTGCCCACCGCCGCTCAGGGCTGTCGCTCAGGGCTTCGGGGGCGACAGCCGCGCGACGACGGTCTCGCCCGCGCGGACCCGCTGCCCCGGCGTGACCAGCACCTCGACGTCCCCGTGGGCCGGGAGGACGAGATCGACCTGCGAGCCGAAGCGGATGGCGCCGATGCGCTGGCCGATCGCCACGTCGTCACCCTCCTTGACGAACGAGATGATCCGGCGCACGAGCCGCGAGGCGATGAGCACGACCGCGAGCTGCGTCCCACGGTGCTCGAGCAGCGTGGTCGACCGCTCGTTGACGAAGACGGCGGACGGGTCCTTCAGTGACCTGAACGGGCCGGGGAACCTCCGCTGCGCGACGACCCGGGCCCCGACCGGCGCCCGGTTGACGTGGACGTCGAGGAAGCTCAGCGCGATCCCGACGATGATCGCCTCGCCGACGTCGAGCGGAGTGCGGACGAGCTCGTCCAACCGGTACGAATGCCCCAGCTTCTCGGACACCGGGACCTGCCCGTCCGCCGAGCGCTTGACGTAGATCACCTGGCCCTCGGCCGGGCTGACGACGATGTCCTCGCCCTCGGGCGCCGTGCGCTCGGGGTCGCGGAAGAAGCGCCAGAGCACCAGCGCGGTGGCGAGCGCGAGCGTCAGCGCCGCCGTGAAGGCGCCGCCGAGCAGGCCGTCCGCGCCGGTGAGGGCGACGAGCCCCCCGGAGATGACCGCCAGCACGGCGAGCGCGACGGCTGCGCGCGCGACACCCAGCTCCCACTTCCAGGCGAGCGGCAGTCCGAGGGCGAGGGCGAGGAGCCCCCCGATGAGCGTGATCTCGAGCATGGTCAGTAACCCCGCGTTGCGGACAGGTACGGCAGGACCGCCAGCTCCGCGATCGCGGGCAGCGGATCGTCGCGGCTGAAGGCCGCCTCGGCGGACAGGCGGCGCAGCGAGCGCAGGTAGTCGCGCGGGGCCAGGGCGCCGTGCCGGATCTCGCGCATCGCCGTCGGCGTGTCGGTCAGCAGGCGGATCCAGCGCACCCCCGGCCGCCCGCGGCCCACCTCGACCGGCAGGCCGACCTGGTCGGCGTAGAGGATCCACGGGAAGTCCACGCCCGCCGGCGGGCCGATGGAGTGGTAGCCCCAGGTGCGTGCGTTGACGTCCAGGAGCTTGTGGCGCCCGTCGCGCTCGTCGAGCATGAACTCGGCCTCGACGAGCCCGTAGAAGTCCAGCGACTTGAGGAAGCGCGTCGCGTGCTCCTCGACCTCGGGCGCGTCCGTCGTCTCGACGTACGTGCTGTGCCGGCCGAAGTCCGGCGGGTGCTGGCGCCAGCGCCGCGAGACGAGCGCCGCGGGCGCCTCGCCGTCCTTGAAGAATGCGCAGAAGGCCAGGCGGTGGCGTCCGTCGCCGGGCAGCAGCTCCTGGACCATGACCTCGCCCTCGCCGGCGATCGCCGTGGCCGCCTGCCAGCGGGCGACGAGCTCGTCACGGGTGTCTGCCCGCCAGGCCTTGTCGCCGGTCGCGTAGAGGAAGTGCTCCTTGATCGAGGGCTTGAGAACCACGGGCAGGTCCGCGCGCCCGGTGACCTCGTCGAGCTCGGCCCGGTCGTGTGGCCACCACGTCCGGGCGGTCGGGACGCCGACACGCTCGGCATGTTCCTGCATGAGGCGCTTGTCCCACGCCCAGCGCACGACATCCCAGGGCGGCGTGGGCACACGGAAGACCTGGCCGAGCTCGTCGCGGTGGCGGGAGCACGCGGCGACCGTCTCCTCGCGCGTGGGGAAGACCACCCACCCGTCCAGGCCGTGCCGCCGGCCGATCTGGAGGAGCGCGTCCACCGTCCGGCCCTCGTCGCGCAGGTCGGCCGTGCGCACCGCCTTGGTCGTGTAGCGCGACAGAGGCGCGATCGAGAGCTCGCTGTCGACGACGCACACCCGCACGCCGCGCCGGCCCAGGCTCCGCACGATCCCGAGCCCCTGGTAGTCCCCTCCGATGACCAGGGCCCCAGGGGCGTCGGACGGCAGCCCGGTCATGCGGCCAGTGTGTTCACCACGGTGTTGGGGCAGTAGGTGTTCCGGTACGGCTGCGTCTTGCGGTACCGCTCCGGCCGGCGGAGCCGTGAAGGAGATCGCCGCCTCACCCGCCGCGGCACCCACCACCCGCCACGCCGATCCGTCCCGGTCCAGCGACGATGCCGCCCGCCGGCGCCACCAGTCGCTCACCTCCGCCGGAAGGGGCCGCCACACACCGGGGTCGGCCGCGAAGTGCGCGAGCAGCTGCTCGTAGGCCGCCAGCACGGGCCCCTCGAAGGCGTAGTCCGGATGGGTGATCAGCAGCGCCAGCCCCCCGCGGGCCCGGATGTGCTCGGCCTTGTCGATCCACGGCTGCCCGTCGCGGGCGCGGAGGATCACATACAGCGTGTGGTCCTGGGGCAGCGTGATGGGCAACTCGACGACGGAGCCGTTGACGAACGGCAGGCAGCTGCAGCATCCCCCGGCGTGTGGCTCGAAGGGATCGCTGTCGGGGGAGGAGGAGTCGTACTCGAACGGCAGCGTGGACATGACGTCCCAGTCGCGATGGGTCGCCGGGGAACGGAAGCCCACGGCACCCCAGCGCTGCGCCCATCGGCGCATCTCGGGCAGCCGGCGCGGGAGTTCCCGGGGATCGAGGTCCCGTCCGTCGTGGAGGAGCCCGTGGACGCCGACCTCCTGCCCGCTGTTCTGCAGGTCGGCGACGAGCGCGTCGTCGACCGGGTAGCGACCGGGGACGAGATTCCACGAGGCCCGGTGACCGGCCCGCCGGTCGACGTCCCGGAGGACCGGGATCTGGCGCACACCCACCTCGGTCTCCACGTCGTGGGTCAGCACCAGCGCCCACGACCGCCCCGCGGGCCAGGGAGCGATCCACGGCACCGGACGCCCGGCGAGCGCGGCGGCCCACTGCAGGACCAGGTCGAAGAAGCCGTGCAGCGACTCCTCGACCGGCCACCGGGGGAAGGTTCTGCGCCGCTGGATCCGGCTGGCCGCCCGCCGAAGTGCGATCTGCAGCGGCCGCGGCAGCACGGGCCGCACGAGGTAGTAGGTGCGCAGCGCGACCGCCATCGCCCCGGATCCGGCCCCGGTGTCGGCGGGATCGACGTACCGCTCGCTCCAGAAGCGGGTGACGATCTCGTCCGGGTCGAAGGGCAGGGTGATGTCCCCGTCGGATGAACGCCGGACCGATCCCAGCACGGATCCGTCCTCGGCGCGCAGCTCCTCGGCACGGCGCCACGACCGGCCGGAACCGGTCAGCGCCGCGTCCAGGAGGTGGTCCGGGAGCACGCGCCCGTGCAGGACGAGGTCGCCCATCCGGAACCGGACGACCCGCCCGGCGACCGCCGGCTGCGATCCCTGGAGGACCGGCCACACCAGGGCCGGGCGGCCGGTGCCCGGGGACGGGGTGAGCCGGGCCCAGCGGACCCCCGTCATGTCCGGACCGCGGGAGGTCTCCGGGTGGGGGTCGACGTCGTAGGGGACGCGGAAGTAGTCGAAGACGAGAAAGGGCTGCGCGGACCTGAACACTTCCGGACCTCTCACTCGGGGTGGCGCGCACCGGGCTGCCCGGCGCGGGGTACGCGGGTGTGGTCCTCCGGCGGGCGTGCGCCGTTCCCCCCGCCTCCGGGGGGTGCGCCGTTCGGGCCGGCGTCCGCCGAGGGAGCCGGGCCGGACGCGTCGAGGTCGCCGCGGTGGCGGCGCCCGCGGTCGAGCTGGCAGAGAACCCCACCGAGGAGGCGCGGCGGGAGGTCGGCCAGCTCCCTCGTCGCGGCGCGGACGTCCTCGCGCCTGGTGCTCCCCGTGCTCACCACGAGGACGACCAGCTGCGCGTGTGCGGCGACGGCGGAGGTCTCCGCGGCGCGGAGCACGGGTGGCGCCACGACGACGACGTGATCCACATCGGCGGGCACTGCGCTCAGGAACGCCTGCACGGCTTCCTCGTCGAACAGCTCCCCCGGAGCCGAGGGGATGTCGGTGCTCGCCGGCAGCACCAGCAGGTTCGGGACCCGGGTGGTCCGCACCGCATCGGCCACGGCCACGCGACCGGCCAGGACCGCGCCGAGGCCCCCGTCGGCCGGAACGGCGAACATCTCCGCCCATCGCGGACTCCGCAGGTCCGCCTCGACGAGGAGGACCTTGTCACCGGCGAGGGCGAGCGCCGCCGCGGTGTTGGCAGCCACGTGGGCCGCCCCGTCGTCCCGAGCCGGGCTGCAGATCAGGACGACGGAGGGGCCGGCGTCCCCGCCCTGCGCGGCACGGTGGATCTTGCCGCGGAGCATGCGATACGCCTCCGCGGTCCCGGACCGGGGGGCCGCGAGGACCACGGGCTGATCGTCGGCGGAGGCAGCGTCGGCCGCGGTCAGCGGGACCGTGGCCAGCAGCGGCAGATCGGTGCGCTGGACGAGATCACGTGGGCCCCGGACGCGATCGTCCAGCCGATCCCGGAGCAGCGCGCTGCCGATCCCCAGCAGCAACCCGACGGCGAGCCCGGCCGCGCCGTTGAGCACGTAGTTCGGCTGGATCGCGGAGGGAGGCATCGTCGCGGCGGAGACGATCGCCGCCTGCGGGGCCCGGTACGAGGCATAGGCCTCGGCGAGCGCCTGGGCGGCGCGCTGCGCCCCGGAAGCCGTCGTGCTCGTGTGATCGATGACCAGCACCGTGCTGTCCGGGGGGATCGTGACGCTCGTGTTCTGCTGCAGCTGTGCCACGGACGTCCCGGTCGCCTCCGCCGCGGACGAGGTGACCACGCCGGAGAGGACGACCTCCTGCTCCGACTCCATGTTCGGCAGCACCGCTGTTCCGCCGCTGGTCACCGACGGGTTCACCAGGACCTGGGCCTGCGATCGGTAGACGGGGTGGTGAAGGGCCCAGGTGAGGACGCACGCGCTCGCCGCCGTCAGGAGCGCGATCGCCACGATCCAGCGAAGGTGCACCCTGAGCAGCGAGCCGTCGCGTCGGACGCCTACGGAGAGTCGGTCGGCCGGTAGATCCGCCATCGGCGTTCTCACACCCCTGCCATCTGTCCTCGACGATCGCGCCCCCGAGATCGCTCCTCGCGCCGGGCGACGTCCGGCGGTCGGTCGGTCGACCGGGAACGGCGGCGTCCGACCACTGCCGTGAGCGCGAGCAGCGCGAACAGCTCCTCCGCCGAGCCTCGATAGGTCACGTGCGGGTCGAAGACCATGAGCACGGTGACGACCACGACGCCGACGAAGGCGGCGGTGGCCGCGGCACCCACCGCGTCATCGCGACTCCGGGCGACGGCCCAGGTGCGCGCCGCCGCGGCGTAGACCAAGAAGACGAAGCCGGCCAGGAGGGGGATGCCCCCACCCCACAGCAGCCAGGTGTAGCCGCTCTCGATCCACACCCACCCGCTGAACTGCGTGGGTGCCGGCACGCGGGCGCTCGGCCGGACGCCGAGCAGGACGTTGCCGTGCGAGAACAGCTCGGGCCAGAAGTAGGCGTGCAGGTTGTGCAGCCGGGCCAGCCAGCTCTCCGGCAGCCCGGAGGCGAGGGAGAAGCCCTCGAGGCGGACGGCGATGACCGGCCAGACCACCACCGCCCCGCCCGCGGCGAACAGGCCGAAGACGCCCAGCAGCGCGAACCGGGCGGTCACCAGGGCCAGCGCGACCATGCCCACGACCAGGCCGAGGATGCTCGCGAACTGGCCGGCTGCCAGGGTCCCGAAGACGAAGAGGCCGGCGGCGGCGCTGGAGAGGGCCGTGAACCGCCGGTCGCGGAGCCACAGCCCGGTGACGATCGCGAGGTTGAGGATCATCAGGTCGGCGGTCGCCGCCGGCAACGTCAGCGTGGAGCCGCCCCGGGCCTCGCTCGAGACACCGACCTCGCTGTAGTAGACCGCCAGGAAACCGCGCACGCCGAACAGGTCCAGGCCCTGCAGGATCCCGATGACCGCGACGATGCAGGCAGCGGCCACGGACACGATCAGGCAGGTGCGCACCTCCCGGTCGCTGCGGACGCTCCCCCGGACGATGAGGTAGAACGCGGCGAGCTTCCACATGACCAGGCTGTAGGACAGGTCGTCGCCGCTGATCTCCCGTCCCCGCACGACCATCATCGCCAACGGCAGGACCGAGTTGGTGACCGCCATGAGCAGGATGGCGACCTCCACGGCATCCATCCGTAACCGCTGGACCTGGCCGGACCGGAGCCGGATCAGCCACCTGGCGGCCAGGGTGGCCCCGAAGACCGCCAGGAGCCCTTCGTGCGGCCGCAGCAGGGGGAGCACCACGCCCCGGTCGATCCCGACGACGAGCGGAGTCACGCCGACCAGCAGGTAGGCGGCCGTCGCCGGTCGCACCCAGACCAGCGCCGCGAGCCCGGTGACCGCGCAGGCGCCCAGGACCAGCAGCGGCTGGTACGCCACCACCAGGCCCGCGGCGCCGGCGGCGACGAGCACCGTGGGCTCGACCACGGCCCGCGGCCACGGGCGAGGGACGGCAGCCGCGGCCTGCGCGGAGGCCTTCCTCCCCGCGCTCCACGGCAGGACCAGGGTCCGGGCCGTCAACCGAGGTCACCTCCGGCTACATCCGCTCTCCGGCGCGCACGGCCGAGACTGCCGATGACCCAGGCCAACTCCGGCGCGCGCCACCAGGCCTGCACGAGGAGGAACACCGCCGCGCCGACGAGCGCCGCCGTGACCGCGGCGATCAGCCAGCCGGGCCGGCTGTCGATCCAGCGCGGCACGAGAAAGGCGACGGCCCACGCCGGCGGGATCATCAGCACCGTCCCGGCGGCCACCCGGCGCAGGCAGGGCACGAGCCGGCCGCCGACCTTCCCCGTGTCCCTGCGCAGGCGGACGCCCAGGTGCGCGGCGCCGACCAGCGTGGCCGTGCTGAAGGACAGGCCCACGACGGCGAGCACGTTCGTCGGGGCGACGAGGAACGCGCCGCTCGCCAGGACCACGAAGACGCCGGTCTGCACGGTCATCGACCGCAACGGGGTACGGGTGTCCTGGCGGGCGTAGCACGTGTACGAGAGCACGTGGAACAGTCCCTGACCGACGACCGCCGGCGCGAAGGCGGCGATCGCCGTGGCGACGAGGTGCACCCCCGCGGTCGAGCCCATCCGGCCGACCGAGAGGACCTCGGCCAGCGGCCGGGCGAGCACGACGTAGCCGACGGCTGCCGGCACGCTCACGAAGAGGATCAGGGCGACGCCCCTGGCGAAGGCGTCCTGGAACTGCCGACGGTTCCCGTCGGCGTGCAGTCGCGCCAACCGCGGCAGGAGGGCCAGGGCCACCGGGGCCGCGCCCAGCGCGACCACGACCTGGTAGAAGGTCATGCCCATCTCGGCGGCGACCACGCCCCCGGGCACCCGGTTGGCGAGCAGGAGCACGGCGAGCATCTGCAGGGCGGCCAGTGCCGCGACCCCCAGGGCCGGCATCGCCCGCCGCGCGAGCGCCCGCACCTCGGGGTCCCGCCAGCCCGCCCGCGGGCGAACGGTCACGCCGGCACGTCTGGCTCCCCACCACTGGACCGCGGCGTGCACGCCCACCGCCGCCGTCGCCCCGCAGCCCAGGAGCACCAGTTTCCCGCCGGGTACGCGATCGATCGGATCGATCGAGCCGTACAGCAGGGCGGTCAACCCGAGGATGACGAGGAGGACGACGTTCTCCAGGGCCGGTGCCGCGGCGGCGAGGGCGAACCGCCGCCGGGCGTTCATCACCGCCACCGCCGTCCCGGCCAGCGCGTAGAGCAGGACCTGAGGCATCAGCAGCAGGAGCAGCAGGCGGGCGACCCGCTCCTGCGCGGCGCCCGCGGTCCCGGCCTGCAGCCCGACGTCGCTGAGGCGGAGCAGCAGCGGGCCCACCAGGACCGCGGCGCAGGCGGCCAGTGCCAGTCCTGACAGGGCAACTCCGAGGAACCCCCCGGCGATCCGCGCGGCCGCGTGACGATCCCCGCGTTCCAGGGTGGTGACCAGGGGCGGCACCAGCAGGGACGAGAACAACGAGCCGGCGAGGAACCCGTAGTAGACGAGGTTCGGCAGGGAGTTGGCGAACTGGAAGGTGTTACCGAGGAGCGTCGGCCCCAGCACGGCGCCGATGACGGCGAGGCGCAGGAACCCGGTGAGGCGGCTGACCAGGGTCCACCCGGCGATCGTCACGGAGTCGCCGGCAGCGGCGACCGCGGTGGCTTCGCCCTCCCTCTCGCTCGGCTCCGGGGGAGCGGGCCGGCCCGGGAGGTTCACCCGACGCCCTCGTGGGTCAGGACGACCGGGATCGTGCGGAGGAGGATCGCGAGGTCGAGGCGGAGGGACCGCCGCCGCACGTACTCGACATCGAGGTCGAGAGCCTCGGTCATGGTCAGGCGGTTGCGACCGCTCGTCTGCCAGAGCCCGGTGATCCCCGGGGGGACCGCGAAGCGCCCGGCATGTCGGGGATCGAACAAGGCGGCCTCCCACGGCAGCACCGGACGCGGTCCCACCAGGGCCATGTCCCCGCGGAGGACGTTGACGAGCTGCGGCAGCTCGTCCAGGCTCGTCGTGCGCAGCCAACGACCCAGCCGGGTGATCCGCGGGTCGTCGACCAGCTTGAAGAGGCCACCGGCACCCTCAGGGGCCACGGCCGGGTCGGCCAGCAGCGCACGGACGTACTCGCGGTGTGGACCGTCGTCACAGTCGACGTGCATCGTGCGGAACTTGAGCATCACGAACGGGCGGCAGTGCTGGCCCAGGCGGACCTGCCGGAACAGCACCGGCCCGCGCGAGGTGAGCGCCACGAGAGCTGCGATCCCGGCCATGACCGGCGACAGGAGGACCAGGGCCACGCCGGCGACGACCAGGTCGAGCAGGCGCGCCACCGGCCGGCGCGGCGGCGGGAGGCCGGCCGGTGGGGTCGCCGCCGGGCGCGGTCCCACGGGGAACGGGGCGATGTGCACGGTGGCCGGGCGGACCGGAGACGAGTACTGAGCGTTCAGGACCATGGCGTCCTCCTCGCCAGCCGATAGGGGGATGCGGACCCGTCAGCGGCCCGCACCCTGAGGCCGATGTCCACCAGGTCGTCGACCGAGCCCCGGACGACGGCGGGGTTGCCGTACGCGACGCAGCGCTCCGGGAGGTCACGGGTCACGGTCGCCCCGGCGCCGACGAGGGCGCCGGCGCCGATCCGGACGAAGGGGAGGATCGTCGCGTTGACCCCGATGTGCGCGCCGGCGCCGATCGAGGGTCCGGACATGACGTGCTCGGACGCCGCATCGCCGGGATACAGGTCATTCGCGATGGTCACCCCGGGGGCCAGGAAGGCGCCCTCGCCGATCTCGGTGAACTGCGCGACGTAGCAGTTGCAGTGGATCTTGACGCCGTCGCCGAGGCGGCAGCCGTAGTCGATCACCGAGCCGGTCCAGATGCTGACGTCGTCCCCGATCCGGCACTGCTCCCGGATGACGACGTGGTGCCCGGTCTCGAGGTGCGCTCCGATGCGGGAGCCGCGGTAGAGGATGGTTCCGTTGCGCAGTCGCGCGTCCGAACCCAGCACGAGGGGCTCCTCCACCGGGCGTCCTGGGGGGTAGTCCAGCGTCACCCCCGGATCGGCGGACAACCGTGGACCGACCTGCGGCTCAGGCGACATCGGAGCTCGCCTCCGCGGGGACCAGCTCACGCAGCCGCGCGCAGACCGCGGTGACCTGGTCGTGGGTCATGTGCGGGAACAGGGGGAGGGACAGGATCTGCCCGGCGGAGTGCTCCGCGACGGGGAGCGGCTCCGCGCCGTATCTCCGGTAGGGCGCCATCAGATGGCACGGGGTCGGGTAGTGGAGGCCGGTCTCGACCCCCGCCCCGGCCAGGTCTCGACGGACCCGGTCGCGGTCGGGAACCCGGGCCACCAGGAGGTGGTAGGCGTGGCCGGCGCCGCAGGCCCTGCCGACGAGCCGCACCGGTCCGCCGGCGAGAAGGGCCTCGTACCGGGCAGCGGCGGCCCGCCGGGCCGCGATCCAGGCATCCAGCCGCGGCAGCTTCGCCGAGAGCACGACGGCCTGCAGCGCGTCCATGCGGCTGTTGGTGCCGAGGACCGGGTGGTCGTGGTGCGAGCCGTCCGAGCGACCGTGATTGCGCATGGACCGGATGTGGTCCGCCAGGTCTGCGTCGTCCGTGACCACCGCACCGGCGTCGCCGAAGGCACCGAGGTTCTTGCCGGGATAGAAGCTGAAGCAACCGGCCCGCCCCCAGGATCCGGCCGGCCGGCCCTCCCAGCTCCCGCCGTGCGCCTGGGCGGCGTCCTCGACGAGGGCGAGCCCCGCGGCGGCGGCAACTCCCGAGATGGCCTGCATGTCGGCCATCTGCCCGTACAGGTGGACGACGATCACGGCCCGGGTCCGCGGGGTGAGGGCAGCCTCGAGAGTGGCCGGGGTCAGCAGGAGGGTGTCCGGGCTGACGTCGGCGAAGCGGGGCACGGCGCCGGCGAGGACGACGGCTTCGGCGGTGGCGACGAACGTGTTGGTCGGGACGACGACCTCGTCCCCGGGACCGATCCCCATCGCGCGGAGGACGAGCTGGATGGCGTCCGTGCCGTTGGCCACCGCGACGGCGTGGGTGGTGCCGCAGTAGGCGGCCCACTGGTCCTCGAACCGCGCCACGGCCGCGCCACCGATGAAGCGGCCCGTGTCGAGCACCTGTGCGAACGAGGCATCGACCTCCTCCCGCACCTCCTGGGTCATCGCCGACAGGTCGGCGAACGGGATGGCCCCGGTCGGCGGCGACCGGAGGGCCGCCCCCTGCTGCTGCAGTGGTGTCGATTTCATGGCTGCTCCCCGGTGGCGTCGGACGCTCACTCGTCGGAGTGGCGGTGGGCTGGGCTCGGGACCGTCCGCCGAATTTTCCGGCCCATTTTTCGACCAATTCCGTCGATGTGCAGGAAATATCACGCCATGCATTCACGATATTGCGCAGGGTCCGCTCGGAATGCGGCTCCGGTCGTGTGGTCCCGGGCGCCGGGATCAGTCGACGTCGTCGCCTTCGGGCAGTTCGGCGATCGAGATCTCGCCGTCCTCGACGCGGAACTCGGTGAGGGAGCCGCGCCCCACGGGGATGCGCCATTCCTCGCCCTCGATGCCGGTCAGGCGGGCCACCGCGAGGCGGATCATCACCGCGTGGGTGACCGCCGCGACGATCTCGCCCGCGTGCCGGCTGCCGATGAGTCGGATCGCGTCGATCATGCGGGCCTGTGCGTCGCTGAGCCGCTCCCCCATGGGGCAGGCCGCGCGGCTCGGTGAGGTGCGGTAGAGCTCGAAGGCTTCGGGGTCGTACATGGCGGCCTCGCCGGAGGTCATCGCCTCCCACGCCCCGTAGTCGACGTTGTTCAGGCCGTGCAGGATCCGCAGATCCGGCACCCGTGCCTCGTCCGCGATGATCTGCGCGGTGGCGATGGTGCGCCGGAGGGGCCCGCAGTAGACGGCGGTGAGCCCCGCCCCGGAGAGCTGGCGCGCGGCATCCACGGCGTCCTGGTAGCCCTGTGCGTCCAGCGGCACGTCGCAGCGGCCGCGGTAGCGGTTCTCGACGTTCATGGTGGTCGTCCCGTGGCGGACGGCGAACAGCCGGCACGTGCCGGACGACGACGTGGTCGTCCCGTGCTGGGCCGGCTGGATCTGCTGCGGAGTGGTCACTCGACTCCCCCCATTTTGCCGCCAATGAGCACTGTTGGTAACAGAGCAGCCGCTTACGGTGCCTGGCGGACGACGTGTATTGGACGGTGCGGTGAGATTAGGGGGAGGAGCTTGATCACGAAACCACATCGAGCGCGGTTCGGTGCCGGATGGAGAAATTTGCCAGACGCGGCAGCTGATTGTGGGAATAGCTGGCGAGATGAGTCCGAGGTCCCTGCCCTGAGGCCCTGTGCCCCGCTATGTTGACGAGCCGCGTCCCTGTTCCGGACGCCTAGGGGGGCAGATGTCGACACAGGCCCTGGGCTCTCTCACGCTCGCGCTTCTCCTGCTGGTGGCGGGGGCCAACCTCTTCGGACAGCTCGCCGTCCGGCTCCGTCAGCCCAAGGTCGTGGGGGAGATCCTCGCGGGCATCCTCCTCGGACCGTCCCTGCTCGGGCTCCTGGCGCCCGGGGCGACCGCGCAGATCTTCGGCACGGGTGAGCGGGATCCGTCGACGGTGGTCCTGGGCTTCCTCTACCACCTGGGACTTCTGCTGCTGATGTTCGTCTCCGGCGCCGGCGTCCGGAACGTGCTCGGCAAGGACAACCGCAGGCCCACCGCCTGGATCCTCGGTCTGGGGACCGCGCTGCCCTTCCTCATCGCGCTGGGTGCCGCGCGGCTGCTGCCGCTCGACGCGTTCATGGGCGAGGCGGGAAGCGAGACCGCCGTCGTCCTGGTGTTCGCGATCGCGGCGGCCGTGACCTCGATCCCGGTGATCACCAAGATCTTCTACGACCTGGGCATCCTGCACACGCGGTTCGCGAGCCTGATGCTCGGCGTCGCGGTGCTCGAGGACATCATCCTCTGGGGGTTCCTCGCGCTGGCCACCGCCATCGCCTCCGCCACCGTCGCCGATACGGACGCGGGGGTGGCCGGGAGCGTGGCGGTCCACGTGGGCGTCAACGCCCTGTACGTCGTCCTGGCCATGACGGTGATGCCGGCGGTTCTCCGGCGCCTGAGCCGGGCGCGGTGGAACATCCTCGCCTCCCAGTCGCCCACCGCCTGGGTCGTCGTCGTCTTCCTCGGCTACGTGAGCGTGGCCGCTGCCCTCGACGTCACGCTGGCCTTCGCGGCCTTCCTCGCCGGGTTCGGGGTCGTGGGCGGCATGAGGAGCAGCGAGGAACATCGCTTCGGCGCACCGATCGACGCCATCAGTCACGTGTCGTCGGCGGTGTTCATCCCCATCTACTTCGCCCTCGTGGGCTACCGGCTCGACTTCACGCGCGGCTTCTCGGGCCTCATGGTGGTCGGGTTCCTGCTGGGCTCCACCGCCGTCGTCCTGGTCTCGGTCGGACTGGCCGCGCGCGTGGCCGGCTTCCGCGGGCTGGACATCCTGAACCTGGCCCTGACACACAACGCTCGCGGCGGCCCCGGCATCGTGCTGGCGAGCGTGGCCTTCGACGCGGGCATCATCAGCGCCCCGTTCTTCACCACCCTGGTGCTCACGGCCGTGATCACCTCCCAGGCCTGCGGCGTCTGGCTGGACGTCGTGCTCCGCAAGGGGTGGCCACTGCTGTCGAGCGAGGGGCCCGTGCAACCACGGCACGCGGTACCCGGATCGCTCTCCGCACCTGCGAACCGGGCCTGAGGGCCCAGGCGCCACGAGGACGGGGAGGGGAGAAGGGATGGGTCCACCTCCGCACGGCGGGGCACTCGTCGACCTTCGCGTCGAGCCGGATCGGGCCGGGGACCTCGCGGCGGTCGCGCGGGGCCTCCCCGCGTGGGAGCTGACCCGCCGGCAGCGCTGCGACCTCGAACTACTCGCCACCGGCGGGTTCTCACCGTTGCGGACCTTCCTCGACCGGGCCGATTACGAGGCGGTCTGCACCTCGATGCGCCTCGTCACGGGCGAGCTGTGGCCGATCCCGGTCACGCTGGACCTGCCGGAGAGCGTGGTGGAGGCCGCGAGCGCCACGGGTGGCCTCACCCTGCGCGCCCGAGGCGCGGACGTGGCGGTTCTCTGGTTGCAGTCGGCCTGGCGGCCGGACCCGGCGGCAGAGGCGCTGGCCGTCCTGGGGACCACGGACCCGACCCATCCTGCCGCGCAGGCGCTCCTGCACGAGAGTCATCCCTGGTACGTCAGCGGACCGCTCGAGGTGCTCGAGCTGCCCCGTCACCACGCGTTCCGCTCCCTGCGTCACACGCCCGGTGACGTCCGTGCCCTGCTGGCGCAGCGGGGGTGGGATCGGGTGGTCGCCTTTCAGACCCGCAACCCCATGCACCGTGCCCACCAGGAGCTCACGATCCGTGCGGCGCGTGAGCTCGACGCCAACCTGCTCCTGCACCCGGTCGTCGGGATGACCAAGCCGGGCGACGTCGATCCCTACGTGCGTGTGCGGTGCTACCAGGCGCTGCTCCCGACGTACCCGCCCGGGACCGCGCTGTTGTCCCTGCTACCGCTGGCCATGCGGATGGCGGGGCCGCGCGAGGCGCTCTGGCACGCGATCATCCGGAAGAACCACGGGGCCACGCATTTCATCGTCGGTCGCGACCACGCAGGTCCAGGGGTGGATCGGCAGGGCCGACCCTTCTACGAGCCCTATGCGGCGCAGGACCTGGTGCGGGAGCACGAGTCCGAGCTCGGCATCGGGGTGGTCCCGTTCCGGGCGATGGTCTATGTCGAGGAGTTGCAGCAGCACGTGCCCGAGGACGAGGTGCGGCCGGGCTACCACTGCCTGCGCATCTCCGGGACGGAGCAGCGCCGGCGCCTGGCCGAGGGCGAGGAGTTGCCCTCGTGGTTCACGCCTCCGGTGGTCGCTGCGGAACTGCGCCGGGCCTTTCCCGCCCGGTCCGAGCGTGGTGCCCGCCGAGCGGGTCGGTGACGCCGGGCCGCGACTCGCGCGGCGCGGCCTGGTCCTGGACGTCGTCGACGCCGTGGCGCAGGTCGGTCCGACGATCTCCGTGAGCGTGCCGGTCAGCGCGCGCGTGCAGGACGCCGGCGGCACGGATGCGGCGGTGGTCGGCGACATCGTGTGCCACCGGCTCGGGCAGCTGGGCTACGTCCGTCCCGGTCGTCCCGCCCCCCGGCCGTAGGAGCGCCGCGGCCGCCGGGGGGGCAGTGGGGCTGCCCCCCGGCAGGTCCGGGACCGTTGTCGTCGACCTGTCAGGCTCCCGTCCTCCCGCGGGCGAGCCGACGGGGCTCACCCCGGGGTGTCAGGGCGCGTCGGTGTCTCCATGTCTCTGCTGCGGTGTCTCTGCTGCGGTGCGATACCTCGCTTTCGGTGGTGACCCGGCTCGGGGTCACGAAGCGATCGGGGACGGGGTGAGCGGGGCGGGTCGGTCGGGCACCCGTCGGTCGCCGGTGGTGGCGACGTCCGGCAGGCCGTCGGACGATCCCGTGGGTGCGAGGACCTCGCGCCCGGCCGCCTGCAGCGCCCGATCCGTGGCCGCGAGCACGCGCACGACGTCGAGGCCTCGTTCCCCCGGCGTATCGGGTGTCGCGCCCGTCCTCACGCAGGTCAGGAAGTGCTGGTCCTGCACGAGGAGCGGCTCCTCGAAGGCGATGTACGGGGAGACGATGTCCCCGGTGCGGTACGACACGGGCAGCGCCTGGGTCTGCGGCGGGCCCTCGATCGCCTCCACGTCGACGCCGATGTCGTAGATCCGG
The DNA here is from genome assembly GCF_900114385.1 of Geodermatophilus ruber. Lineage (GTDB taxonomy): Bacteria > Actinomycetota > Actinomycetes > Mycobacteriales > Geodermatophilaceae > Geodermatophilus > Geodermatophilus ruber. Next base: position 2,141 of record NZ_FOSW01000021.1, on the reverse strand, counting down.
ATCCGTTCGTTGTCCGACATGTCGTCGTACACCGCCATCTTCTTCTCCCCCACGACCGTCACCTGCCGGACCTTGTTGGGGGTCAGCCAGCTGACGTGGACGTAGGCCCGCGTGTGCGAGCGGCAGAAGTCGAAGCGCAGGTGGGCCACGTCCGGGTGCTGGCTGGTGATGTGGCTGTGGGCCCACACCGCCGTGGACGAGGGCATCTCGTCGAGGACGTACGACACGATGGAGATGTCATGCGGGGCGAGGTCCCAGATGACGTTCACATCGCTCTGGTAGCGGCCGAGGCTCAGCCGCGCGGTGTCGACGTAGAGGATCTGGCCCAGTGCCCCCGAGCGGACGAGTTCCCGGAGCTTGCGGACAGCGGGGTTGTACTCGAAGGTGTGGCCGACCATCAGGCGGACGTCCTGCTCCCGCGCCATCCGGACGAGGCGTTCGCCGTCCTCCACGGATGTGGTGAACGGCTTCTCGACCAGAGTGTGCTTCCCCGCCCCCAGGGCCCGGTGCGCGATCGCTGCGTGACTGCCGGGCGGCGTCGCGATCACGACGGCATCGATGTCGTCGAGCACGTGGTCCAAGTGGGTGGCGAGGCGGGCGGCAGGGTGGTGCGCTGCCGCATCCGCCAGGCGGGGCGTGTGGCCGTCGACGATGGTGACCTCGACGCCGGGAATGCTGCTGAGGACGCGGACGTGCTTGGAACCCCAGTAGCCGTAGCCGACGACGGCGACACGATCGCAAGGGGGGTAGTGCGTCGCGGCGGTGCTGGGGGCGTGCTGTGGACTCATGACTTGGTCCTTGTCGGGCATGCGCTGACAGCGCGGGGAACCCCGGTGAGGGGCTGGGAAGAATTCGTGGACGGGACACCGGGCTGAAGCCGGTCTCCAGGCAGGGCGGCGGTGGCGCGCGGCCGGTGCGACCCGGCTGCACGGTGGCTCGTCAGCGCTCAGCCAGGGCGGTTCCCCGGGTCGTCGGGGCGCGTCAGGGTGGCGTCGTCGACACCACGGGCCGAGTGGGCCGACACCTGTGGGGGCGGGAGGCCCGGTTGTGCGACGGGTGTCGCGACCCCGCCGTCCACGTGGTTCCCGCTTCCGGCCGCCGAGGTGGACGAGCAGCCGGACGTTCCCGCAATTGGTGGCGGTGGCGGTGGCGGTGGCGGCGAAGAGAAGGGGTCCCCGAGGGGGAGGGGGGACAGCGGGGCGGCCGGCACATCCGTGGTCGTGGGAGCGATCGTGAGCGCACGCGTGCTCGGGCTTCCCCGTGCATCGTCGGTGCTCGTCAGGCGCTGGACGCTCGCGGTGGTCGCCTGCCGCCCGGATGTGGAGTGGTCCCCAGCCGTACCCGAACGGGCGCCCGGGCAGGAGGGCACGGCTGGTGCTGGCTCCGGTCCTAGCGCAAGGCCCCGACCCCGACCGGCCATCGTGAGGGTTGACTCAGAGGTGCCTGCGGGCAGGTCGGCAACTGGTGTCGCTCCGCCCTGGAGGACTGCTGGAGTGGGCGGTCTCGCAGTCGGCGCCAGAGCCGGGACGAGACCGGGGAGTCGGGAAACGGCCGGTCGGGGTGGAAGGGCAGCCGCCTGCGGAGAGACCTGCTGAGGCGCGACCGACGATTGGTCGACGCGCGCGGGGTTGGACGGTGGGCCGATCGCCGAGGCCGTCGGGATGCCTTCAGGGACAGCGGAATGCTCAGCCGGGGTGGCTTCCAGGGGCGGTGTTGCGGTGCCGGGGGGCTCGGGGTCCTCGCCCGGTTCGGCGCCGCGCGGTGGCGGAGTCGAGCCCGGCCCGGGGTCCGCGGAGGGCCCGGTGCCGACCGAGGGCGGTTGGCTGTCGGGGGGCTTGGTGTCGGCGGGTTCTGGAGCTGGGCCCGGCTCGGGGTCCGCGGGGGGCTTGGTGTCGGCCGGTTCTGGAGCTGGGCCCGGCTCGGGGTCCGCGGGGGGCTTGGTGTTGGCGGGTTCTGGAGCGGTGCCTGGTTCGGCGGCGCGCGGTGGCGGTGGGCTGCCGGGCGGCTTGGTGGCGGGGGATTCCGGGGTCGGGCCTGGCTGGGTGCCGGTCGGTGGTTCTGTGCCGCTGGAGGCTGGAGCCGCACCTGGGTCGGCCGGTGTGGGTTGGGTCGGTGGGGTGTCCGCTGGAGGAGGTTCTGCT
>NZ_FOSW01000014.1 GCF_900114385.1 Geodermatophilus ruber | reverse complement strand
GGGTCCAGGTCGCCGCGGAAGGAGAGGTGCCCGTCGGGGTGCGTGGCGAGGCGCAGCGTGCGGCCCTCGGTGGGGTCGGGCTCGGGGCCGTCCTGATCCAGCCAGGCCAGGTGCCGGTGCACCGCCATCCGCAGCTCCGCATGCGGCCGCTCGGTGGCGAGCCCGGCCAGCACCCGGTCGATCTCGGCCAGGTCCACCCCCCGCTCCGCGGCGGCCGCGCGGTTGTCCGGGCGGGTGATCGGCTCCACCACCGCCACCTGCTCGGCGCTCACCCGCCCGGCCGCGTGCGCCGCGGCCAGCGCGGGCAGCTGCTCCAGCGCCCGCCCGTTGCGCACCACCCGGCCGGCCTCGACTCCCGACAGGTGGGCGTGCCCGCGCAGCCAGGAGGCCATCGTGGTGAGCCCGTCGTGCTCGGGCGCCTGCGCCAGCTCTCCGCGCCGGACGGTGCGGGCCAGCTCGGCCTCGAGCCGGTTGCGGGCGGCCACCAGCGCACGGGTGCGGTCCAGCAGCTCGGGGGCGCCGCACCCGAACAGGTCCTCGCCGGCCAGCCCTTCCAGCGCCGCGGTCAACCCGGCCACGACACCCCCTCCGCGACCCGAACACATGTTCGAATCCTAGTCCGCATGGGCCGGCGGAGCCAGGGAAATCCCCAGGTCAAAGCCCTGTCCACACGTTCAGGCTTCATCGCCGCGGCTGGGGATTCTGGTGTATGAGGCCGCTCTCCGCGGTCCGTCCACGGGAGGCTCCGCCTCCCCGGTCCGATCGAACGGCGCCGCTCGTCGGCGCCGGAGCCCACCCAGCGCCCTCGACGACGAGGAAGAGTTGCTTGCCACAGGCGGGTGGGGGCCGGCCGATCGAACCGCCCGGCGGTCAGGCCGGCGGGCCGCCCAGGAGCAGGTGCCGGAGCATGTGCATGGCGAGGGTGACCGCCCGCTGCCGCACCGCCGAGCGCGAACCCGGCAGGACGACGGAGCTCGGCCGGCTGCCGTCGGGCCCGATCACGCACAGGTGCACCGTGCCGACCGGCTTGTCCGGCGTTCCGCCGCCGGGGCCGGCGATCCCGGTGATCCCGACCCCCACGTCAGCACCGAAGCGGGCGCGCGCACCCTCCGCCAGGGCCGCCGCCACCTGGGTGCTCACCGCGCCGTGCTCGGCCAGCATCTCCGCGGGCACGCCGACCAGGTTCTCCTTCGCCGAGTTCGCGTACGAGGCGACCCCGCCCAGGACCCACGCCGAGGAGCCGGCCCGCTCGGTGAGTCGCGCGGCCAGCAGACCGCTGGTACAGGACTCCGCCGTCGCGACGGTGAGCCCCTTCCCCGCGAGCGCATCGGCCACCAAGTCGTCGACGGTCGGCCCGGTGGAGAACAGCTGCTCGCCGTGCGCCTCCCTGAGCACCGACATCAGCCGGTCGTAGACCGGCTGGGCATCGGGACCGTAGCGGGTGACGATCTCCAGCTCGCCGTCCCGCAGGCAGGTGGTGATCTCCAGGCCGGGGAACTCGTGCTGCCGCAGCGTCGCCGCCAGTTGCGACTCCAGCGTGCCCCACAGCCGCACGGTCTCCTGGTACAGCTCGCTGCGCGCAGCCAGGGCCTGCTGCACCGGCTCGGCGGCCAGCGCCGCCGGCCACATCCCCTGCAGCTCCGGCGGCGGCCCGGGCAGCACGACGACGGCCGGCCCGGTGCGCCCCTCGGCAGGGGGGACGACGAGGCCCGGCGCCGTCCCGACCGGCGGGAGGACCGTCGCCCCGGCGGGGACCATCGCCTGCTTGCGGACGCCGGCGGCGGTGGCCTCGGCGTCGGCCCGCCAGCGACGGCCGTCCATGAGTCCCTCGACGATCCCGGCGATCTCCCGCTCCAGCGACGGGTCGAGTGCCATCGGGCGGCCCTGCACCTCGGCAACGATCTCGGCAGTGAGGTCGTCGGCGGTGGGGCCGAGCCCGCCGGTGGTGAGGAGGAGGTCCTCCCCCGCGGCGATGAGGAAACCCAGGGCCGCCCGCAGATCCTCGGGCCGGTCGCCGACCACGAGCACGGTGCCGACGTCGACGCCCATGCGGCGCAGCTGCTCGGCCAGCCAGGGGCCGTTGCGGTCGCTCACCCGGCCGGTGAGCACCTCGGTGCCGGTGACGACGATCCCTGCGCGCGCGACCACCCGGCCGACCCTAGTGACCGCGGGGACCCGCCGGGCCGCCTCCCCGGTCATCGGCGGCCGTCCGGATAGCGTCCCGGGGACGAACTGGTCCGCCCCCGGGCCACCGCGCGCGAGCGAGGAGGAGCCGTGTCTCAGCCCATCATCAGCCCGCAGCCGACCGCCCAGTCGGATCCGGAGCACCCCGTGACCGCCGAGATCCCGGTCGCCGCGACCGTGGCCGGCACCCAGCAGCTGCCGCGCATCGACGTGCCCGGCGCGGAGGTCCCGGCGGAGACCCCGGTGCAGCCCACCGGGCCGGTCGACTTCGTCCCGGGACTGCCCGGCGTCGGCACGCTGCCGCCGCCCCCGAAGGCCGAGGAGCCGAAGGCGCCGAAGCAGCCCCGGACACCGCAGGACCGGGCCGCGCTCATCGGCACCGGCCTCGCCGCGCTGAGCCTGGTGCTGCTCGAGCTGGGCCTCGTCCTCGGGTTCGGCGCCGCGTCGTTCTGGTCGACGGTTCCCCTCTGGTCGGCGTTCGCGACCCTCGCGACGGTGCTGGGCCTGCTGCCCTCGGTGGCCCGCTTCGCTCCCGGTGCCCGGCTGCGGTCCGACGCGTCCTGGCGGATCGCCGCCGGCGGGCTCACCGGGGTGGCGGTGTTCTGGGTCCTCGTGGTGTTGCCCGGGGTCGACAGCAACCGCGGGTTCGTCCTCACCGCAGCGCTGGCCGCCCTCGGCGCCGCGCTGTGGGTCGCTCCGGCCCGCCGGTCCTGACCCGCCGGGGGCGGTCAGTCCCGGCCGCGCCCCCCGTTCCCGTTCCCCCGGCCGTTCCCGTTGCCCCGGTCCTTGTCATGCCCGGCGTCCTTGTCATGCCCGGCGTCCTCGTCCTCCTCGTCGTCGACCGGAGCCGGCGCGGGGGCGGGCGCCGGGGCGACCACCTCCGGCACGTCGACCTGCGGGACGACGACCTCGGGCTCGGGGGCGGGCGGGGCGGTGGCGAACCCGACCGTCACCAGGTCCCCCTCGGCCAGCCGGCCGACCGGCCCGACCGCGGTGGCCGTCCCGGAGGGGACGTCGGAGCGCTCCTCGGCTTTCCGCAGCACCCGCAGGCCCCGATCGACAAGCTCGGCCTCGACCTCGTCGACCGGCCGGCCGACGAGGTCCGCGGCGATCACCAGGATCCCCTCCGGCCCCTCGTCCACGGCCACCGCCGCGCTCGTCGGCGTCCCGTCGTCCCCCGCCAGCTGCAGGGCCCCGATGCCGATGCCCACGCCGGCCAGCAGCGCGGCGAGCGGCACCAGCACCCGGCGGCGACGCAGCGCGGACGGCACCGCAGCAGCAGGAAATGCACTATCGGGAAGCGCGGCGGGGAGGGGCAGGTTCTGCGTCGCCGGCAGGACCGGCGGGAGCGACCGGCCGGCACGGACGTCGTCCACGGCCGCCCGGAACGCGGCCCCGTCGGCGAAGCGCTGCGCCGGGTCCTTCACCAGCGCCCGGGCGACCAGGGTGCGGACGGGACCCGGGACGTCCGCGGGCAGCGGATCGGGCTCGTCCCGCAGCTGGGACAGCGCGATCTGCACCGGGCTCTCGCCGTCGAACGCCCGGCGGCCGGCCAGGCACTCGTAGGCGATGATCCCCAACGCGTAGACGTCGCTGGCCGGGCCCGCCTTGGCGCCATCGGCCTGCTCGGGGGACAGGTAGTGGGCGGTGCCGACGACCTGCCCGGTGCGGGTCAGCGGCACGCTCGAGGCCGACCAGGCGATCCCGAAGTCGGTCATCTTGACGATGCCATCCGCGCCGACCAGCACGTTGCCGGGCTTGACGTCGCGGTGCACCACACCGGCCGCGTGCGCGACGGCGAGCGCGGAGGCGGTCTGGCCGATGATGTCCAGCGTGCGCGCCGGGTCCAGCCGCCCTTCGCGGGCCAGCAGCGACGACAGCGGCTCGCCCTCGACGAGCTCCATCACCAGGTAGGCGAGGGTCTCCCCGCTGCCGTTGGCGGCGGTCACCTCGCCGTAGTCGTGCAGCGCGGCGATGTTCTGGTGCACCAGGCGCGCGGTGTGGTGCGCCTCGGCGCGGAACCGGGCGAGGAACGTCGGGTCGCCGGTGTACTCGCTGCGCAGCAGCTTGACCGCCACGGCACGGTCGAGGAGGCGGTCCCGGGCCCGCCACACCTGTCCCATCCCGCCGGTGGCGATCAGGGTGAGCAGCTCGTAGCGGTCCCCGAGCATGCGTGGCCCTGGCTCCACCTCGTGCCCCTCCTGACCTCGCCCGCCGTCCCCCGGCGGCCCTCCAGCCTGCCACCGTCGCCCCGGTCGGACACGTCGGGGAGCCGACCGCGGCCCGTGCCCCTCAGTCCTCCAGCGGTGCGGCCGGCGACGAGGGGGGAGTCGAGGGAGCAGTCGACGTGCCCGGCGACGACGGCGCGCTCGTCGACGGAGGGGGCGACGACGGAGGCGGTGACGAGGACGGCGGTGACGGGGCGGCCCTCGTGGTCGGCGGTGACGGGGCGGCCCTCGTGGTCGACGGTGACGGCGCCGGGCCGGTGCCGGGCAGCTCCTCGGGCTGCGCGCGCGGGCTCGGCGTCCGCTCCACGGGGGCGGGGGCGGGCGTGGGGGCCGGCGCGGTCGTCCGCGGACTCCGCTCCCGGGAGGGCGTGCTGTCCTCCTCGCCGGTGACGCTCGCGACGGGAGGGGATCCCGCTCGCGGCGCGGACGTCTCGGGCGGGGCAACGGCGAAGGAGACGAGGACGTCGTCGCCGGCCGACAGCTGCACCCCGGTCGGGGACACCCCGGTGACCATGCCGGGGAGGGCGTCGCCGCTGACCTGCTCCTGGCGGTTCACGAGCAGCCCGCGTGCGCTGAGCGACAGCGCCACCTCGTCGACCGGCCGGCCCAGGTAGTCCCCGGCGTCGAGCACGACCTGCTCGCCGTCGCGGGTCTGAGAGGCCCCCACGGTCATCCGCCCCTGGCCGTCGGAGACCACCGCGAAGACCGCGGCGGCGGTGGCGGCGCCCAGCAGGAGGGCGACCAGCGGCACGAGCACGGCGGCCACCCGCCGCCGGCGCGGCCGGGGGGACGGCGGGGGCGGGCTGCTGGTGCCGGACGTGCTCCCCGGGCCGGTCGCCGGCACGACGGCCGGTGGCCCGCCGTCCGGCAGGGCGGGCGGGGGGAGCACCGGCACGGCGCGGGTGGGTGAGGGCTCGGGCTGCGGGTGACCGGCCCGCAGGTCCTGGATCGCGGCCACGAACGCCGCACCGTCGGGGATCCGGACCCCGGGCTCCTTGCACATCGCCCGGCGGATGAGCGTGCGGACGTCACCGGGCAGGTCGGCCGGCAGCGGATCGGGGTCCTCCCGCAGCTGCTTGAGCGCGATCGTGACGGCGTTCTCGCCGTCGAAGGCCGGGTGCCCGGTCAGGCACTCGTAGCCGACCAGTCCCAGGGCGTAGACGTCGCTCGCCGGGGTCGGGTGCTGGCCCTCGGCCTGCTCCGGGGCGAGGTACTGCGGGGTGCCCATCACCTGGCCGGTCTTGGTGAGCGGCACGCTGCCGGCGGACCACGCGATGCCGAAGTCGGTGATCTTCACGCTGCCGTCGTCGCGGACCAGGATGTTGCCCGGCTTGACGTCGCGGTGGACCAGGCCGACGCGGTGGGCCTCGGCGAGCGCGGCGGCCGTCTGCTCGAGCACCGCCAGCGTGGCCCCGGCGTCCAGCCGGCCCTCCCGCTGCAGCACCGCCGACAGCGGCTCGCCCTCGACCAGCTCCATCACCAGGTAGGCCAGCGTCTCGCCGCTGCCGTCGGTCGCCGTGACCTCGCCGTAGTCGTAGACGGCGGCGATGTTCGGGTGGCTGAGCGCCGCGGCGTGCTGGGCCTCGGCGCGGAAGCGGGCCAGGAAGGTCGGGTCGCCGGTGTACTCGCTGCGGAGCACCTTGACCGCGACGGGGCGGGCCAGCAGCGCATCCGTGCCGCGCCACACCTGGCCCATGCCGCCGGCGGCGATCAGGGAAGCCAGCTCGTAGCGGTCTCCCAGGTGGCGCCGACCCGGCTCGACCACGGTGGCTCACCCCTCGCCTGGACTCGGCCGCTCGGCTGCGACCCGAGGGCGCCGGTGCCCTCGGTGCAGGATGTCCAGTCTCCTCCGCCGGTACACATGCGCAGGCAGGGTCCTGCGTCACCCCTCGAAAAGGGTGCGCCCCCACCAGTCGTCGTCCCCCTGGACACCGGGCGGGCAGGCGAAGACCGCCGACGACGTGTGCCGGATGTACTCGTTCATCGCGTCGGTCCGCAGCTTCCGCTGCACCTGGACGAAGCCGGTCGCCGGATCACGCTGGAAGGCGATGAAGAACAGCCCGGCATCGAGGCGGCCCTCCCCGTCGGTGCCGTCGACGAAGCTGTAGCCACGGCGCAGGATCGCCGTCCCCGCGGTGTTCGGATGGGACAGGAACACGTGGCTGGTCTCCGGGATGGCGGGCCGGCCGTCGGCCTGCGCGGTGAGGTCGACCGGGTCGAACTCCGCCCGCCGGCCCAGCGGGGCGCCGCTGCCCTTGGCGCGGCCGATCACCGCCTCCTGCTCGCCCAGCGGGGTCTCGTCGAACGCCTCCAGCAGCATCCGGATGCGGCGGGTGACCAGGTACGTGCCGCCGACCATCCAGTCGACGCCGTCCCCCGGGGCGACCCACACGAACCGGTCGAGCGCCTCGGCTGCCTCGGCCTTGAGGTTGTTCGTGCCGTCCTTGAAGCCGAACAGGTTGCGGGGCGTCTCCTGCCCGGTGGTCGTCGACGACGTCCGTCCGAAGCCGAGCTGCGTCCAGCGGACGCGCACCACCCCCTGCCCGAGCCGGATCAGGTTGCGGACGGCGTGCACGGCCACCTGCGGGTCGTTGGCGCAGGCCTGGATGCACAGGTCGCCGCCGCTGATCGCCGGGTCGATCTCGTCGCCGTCGAAGGCGGGCAGCTCGACCAGCGGCGGGGGCCGGCGGGAGGCCAGGCCGAAGGGGTCCCGGCCGTCGGCGGTGGTGAACAGGGTGGGCCCGAAGCCGATGGTCAGCGTCAGCCCGGACGCCGGCAGCCCGAGCGTCTCGCCGGTGTCGTCGGGCACCGCGGCCGGCGCCCCGTCGGCCGCCCCGACCGGCCCGGCACCGCGGCCGGCCGTCAGCCGCCGCGCGGCCGCCGTCCAGGTCCGGAGCATCCCCGCCAGGTCGTCGCGGCTGTCGGTGAGGACGTCGAAGGCGACGAAGTGCAGCCGCTCCTGCGCCGGGGTGACGATGCCGGCCTGGATCGGACCGGTGAACTCCACGGCGTCGGCGGATGCCGGCCCGGCAGGAGCAGCCGGGGCGAGGGCCGAGGCGTCCTCCGCGGTCACCCGCCCGATGAGCCCGCCGGCGGCGCCGGCCGCGAGCACGCCCGCGGTCCCGGCGCCGGCCAGCCCGAGGAGCCGGCGGCGCGAGACGCCCGCGGGCCGCGGCGCTGCCGCGTCGTGCTCGGTCACGGCGTCGTCCCCCGTCGTCCATGGCGCCCGGCCGGCGGGGCCGCCGCCGCGCCACGATACGTGCGGCCGGCCGACGTTGCGGCGACGTTGCAGGGCTCGCGCCGACCCCCTTGCCAGGCGCAACCGTCGACTGTGACGGTGGGCACATCTCATCCCTCAGTCGCGAGGAGACCCCCGTGCCCAACGTGCCCGACATGACCGACGTCCTGGCCGATGCCCCCACCAACTGGGGCAAGTGGGGGCCCGAGGACGAGGTCGGCTCCCTGAACTACCTCACCGCCGAGGAGGTCCTCCGCGGGGTCCAGCAGGTCCGGCAGGGGCGGGTGTTCACCCTGCAGCGGCTGATCGGTGACCCCAAGGGTGACCCGGTCTGGCCCGGTCGCTCGCCGGCCGAGCGGACGATGATCCTCGACGAGTCCAGCTGGGACTCCCCCGACGCCCCGCAGTTCCCCGGCGGCCTGCACTACGCCGACGACAAGATCAACGCCTTCCTGCAGGGTTCCACGCAGTACGACGCGCTCGGCCACGTCTGGTACGGCGGGCAGATCTGGAACGGCTACGACGCCCGGACGACGGTCGGCGGCTTGGACCGCGCCAGCGTGGAGCCGATCGCCCGGCGCGGCGTCGTGGGCCGCGGCATCCTGCTCGACATCGCCCGGCACCGGGGGAAGAAGACCCTCGACAAGGGTGAGGCCTTCACCCACGAGGACCTCATGGCCTGCGCCGAGGCCCAGGGCACCCGGATCGAGAAGCACGACATCCTCATCATCCGGACCAACTTCCTGCAGCTGTTCCACGACCAGGGCGAGAAGTTCTACGAGGGCTTCAACGAGCCCGGCCTGGTCTACAGCCCGGAGCTGGTGTCCTGGTTCCAGGACATGGAGATCCCCAACCTGGTCACCGACACCATCGCCAACGAGGTCACCTACGACCCCAACAACGGCACCGCCCTGCCGCTGCACTGCGCCCTGATGCGCAACCTGGGTGTCGCGCTCACCGAGATCTGCGACCTGGAGGCGCTGGCCGACAGCTGCGCGGAGGACCGCCAGTACACGTTCCTCTACGCCGCCGCCCCGCTGAAGGTGCACCGGGCCACCGGCTCGCCGGTCAACCCGCTGGCGATCAAGTAGGCGTCATGGGCATCTACGCGGAGCGGCCGTGGCTGGCCCTCTACGCCGAGGGCCAGCCGGCCGACATCAGCCCGGAGCACGCCACGATGCTCGAGGTCTTCGAGGCCTCGCTCGCGGCCACGCCGGACGCCGTCGCGATCCGCTACTTCGACGGCGTCCTCACCTTCGCCGACCTCGACGCGGCCTCCGACGCGCTGGCGGCGGGGCTGGCCGAGGCCGGCTTCGCCCCCGGCGACCGGATGGGCCTGTACGTGCAGAACGACCCGGCGTTCGTCATCGGGCTGCTCGGCGCGTGGAAGGCCGGGGGCGCGGCGGTCGCGATCAACCCGATGAACAAGGCCCGCGAGCTCACCTACCTGCTCACCGACTCCGGCGCCACGGCGCTGCTGTGCCTGGAGGACCTCTACGCGTCGGTGGCCCGCGGCGTGCTGCCGGAGACGCAGGTGCGCACGGTGGTCACCTGCTCGCCGCTGGACCGGCAGGCGCGGGACGACCCGCGGGTGCTCGGCGACGTCGTCCGTGCCCGGCCGGAGGAGACCCTCGACCTGGAGGAGTTGCTCACCACCCACGCCGGGAAGGAGCCGACGGCGCCCGCCCCCGGCGGGGAGGACGTGGCGATCCTGACCTACACGTCGGGGACGACGGGCGTGCCCAAGGGCGCGATGAACACCCACGCGAACATGGTGTTCAACGCCGAGGCCTACCGGGAGTGGATGCGGCTGACGCCGGCGGACAGCGTCCTGGGTGTCGCGCCGCTGTTCCACATCACCGGGCTGGTCGGGCACATCGCCGTCGCGCTGCTGGCCGGCTGCCCGCTGGTGCTGGCGCACCGGTTCCATCCCGAGGTGGTCATGGACGCGATCCGGGAGCACCGGCCCACGTTCACCGTCGGGTCGATCACGGTGTTCATCGCGCTCTCCGGCGTCGAGGGGGTGACGGCTGCGGACTTCGCCTCGCTGCGCACCATCTACTCCGGCGGCGCCCCGATCGCCCCGGCGGTCACCGACCAGTTCGAGGCGCGGACCGGCCGCTACATCCACAACATCTACGGCCTCACCGAGACCAACTCCCCCTCGCACGCGGTGCCGATGGGGCGGCGGGCGCCGGTGGACCCGAACTCGGGGGCGCTGTCGGTCGGAGTGCCGATCTACAACACCGTCGTCCGCATCCTCGGCGAGGACGGCGAGGAGCTGCCGCCCGGGGAGATCGGGGAGATCGCCACCTCGGGCCCGCAGGTGGTGCCCGGCTACTGGGGCAAGCCCGAGGCGACGGCGGAGTCGCTGCCCGGCGGCGAGCTGCGCACCGGCGACGTCGGGTTCATGGACGAGCAGGGCTGGTTCTACCTGGTCGACCGGAAGAAGGACATGATCAACGCGGCCGGGTACAAGGTGTGGCCGCGCGAGGTCGAGGACGTCCTCTACGGGCACCCGGCGGTCCGCGAGGCGGCGGTGGTCGGCGTCCCGGACCCCTACCGGGGCGAGACGGTGAAGGCGTTCGTCTCGCTCAAGGCGGGTGCCGCGGCGACACCGGAGGAGCTCATCGCCTTCGCCAAGGACCGGATGGCGGCCTACAAGTACCCGCGGTCGGTGGAGCTGGTCGACGAGCTGCCGAAGACGACGACCGGGAAGATCCTCCGCCGCGAGCTGCGCGACCAGAGCGCCCCCGCCACGCCCACCGGCTGACCCACCCGGTCGAGATCGCGCGATCTCGTACGCTCCCGCCCCAGGGAGCCGGCGAGATCGCGCGATCTCGCCGCAATCAGGAAAGAGGTGGGGCGACGATGCCCGAGACCGTGACCCGCGCGGACGCCGGCGGCGTCGCCACCATCACGATGCGGAGCGCGGGGCTCACCTCCCTGTCGCGCCGCGAGCTCCTGGACGTCGTCCGCGAGGTGGACGCCGACGCGTCGGTGCGCGCCGTCGTCATCACCGGCACGGGGCGCGCCTTCTGCGTGGGCCAGGACCTCGGCCAGCACGTCGAGGCGCTGCGGGGCGACGCCGCGACGTCGTTGTCGGTGGTCGAGGACGAGTACAACCCGCTGATCCTGGCGCTGGCCGCGCTGCGGGTGCCGGTCGTCGTCGCGATCAACGGCGCCTGCGCGGGGGCGGGCCTCGGCATCGCGCTGGCGGGTGACCTGCGGATCGCCGCCGCAGGCGCCAAGTTCACCACCGCCTTCGCCGGCATCGGCCTCTCCAGCGACTCCGGGCTGGCGTCGCGCCTCGTGCACAGCGTCGGCGGCTCGCGGGCCACCGAGCTGCTGCTGCTGCCCGAGCCCTTCCTCGCCGAGACCGCCGCCACCTGGGGTCTGGTGCACCGGGTCGTCGAGCCCGCGCAGGTGCTGCCCGAGGCGCAGGCCCTGGCCGCCCGGCTGGCCACCGGACCCACGGCCGCCTACCGGGCGATCAAGACCGTGCTGGCCACCGCGGCGACCGACTCGCTCCAGGACACCCTCGCGCTCGAGGCCAAGCTCCAGACCGAGCTCGGGCGCACCGACGACCACCGGGAGGCCGTGGAGGCGTTCCTGGAGAAGCGGGCCCCGCGCTTCACCGGTCACTGACCGCAGCGGCTGCACTCCTCCCGGTACCGACACGAGGAAGTCCCGCAACCGGCCGCCGATCGCCCGGCGGGAACGGTCCCGCCCGGTGGCACCCTCGGGCTCCGCGTCGGAGGGGGGCCTCGTGGTCGAGCCGGTTGGTGCACGTGGCAGGACGGCGTCGGCCGAGGGATCGACGGCGGCCCACCGCCCGCTCCCCCGCCGGCCGACGGTGATGACCGGCAACGTGGCCCAGGAGCTGCCACCGCCGCGCCCGGCCCTCACCAGCGACCTCGCCCCGCCGGTCGGCCGGTCCGACGGCGCCCGCCCCGGCCCGGTGCGGGCCACGGCCGCGCTGTGGTGGGCCGGGTGCCTGGCCGCGCTCGTCGGGCTGGTCGCCGCGCTGGTCGACTACGCGGACCTCGACGCCCGGCTCACCGCGACCGCCACCGCGGAGGACCCCTCGGCCCCGGCCGAGCTCCTCGCCGACGGCGTGCGCGCCACGATCGCGGTGGTCGCCGGCGGCGTGGCCCTGCTGGTCGTGGTCTCGCTCGTGTGGGTGGCGCTGCTGCTGCGCCGCCGGTCGTGGGCCCGCTGGGCGCTGCTGGCCACCCTGCTGCCGACCCTGCTGGTCCTGGACGTGGCGCAGAGCGTCGTGGCCGGGGACGCCGACCTGGACCGGATCGCGCTAGTGGTCGCGGCCGGCCTGCTCGCCGTCGCGCTCCTCCCGCTCCTGGCCGGCTCCGCCCGCGACTGGTTCCACCCCGCCCAGAGCCGACCCCTCAGCGGCTGACGGCTCGGGGGCCGGCCGCTCGGGGGCCGGCCAGCCGTCCAGCGCGGCGAGCACGGCCTCGCACGCGGCCACCACGCCGGCCGCGGCCTCGGCGCTCCGGCGATCGGCCAGCGGGTCGGCCGCCGCCCAGCGCCAGCGCTCGAGTGCCGCCCGCGCCGCAGCCCGCAGGACGTCGGCGGGAGCGTCCCCGGCCAGCCCGAGCCGCGCGGCGGGACCGGTCCCCGCGGCCCCGAGCAGCCGCTCCCCCTCCTCCCGCAGCTGCGCAGGCAACGGGCCGTCGGCCGCCCGGGACCGGGCCAGCAGCTCGAGCTCCCCGAGGTCGGTGGCCGCGAGCCGGACCCGCTCGAGCTCGGTCCGCAGAGCCTCCGCGCCCTCGACCGGGTGCTCGCCGACCACCCGCTCCAGCAGCCGCAGCGCCGTCCCGGCCTTGAGCTGCGCCCCGCGGCCGGTGAAGTGCACCCGCAGCAGCCGCTGCAACTCGGTGAGCCCGCTGCGCCGCAGCAGCTCCTCGGCGAGGGCCGGGGCGTCGGGCACCCCGGCGCGGACCAGCGTGATCGCCAGCCGGATGCCGAAGAGCCCCAGCCGGTCGAGCAGCGCGAGCCGGACCTCCCGCGAGAGCGGCACCGGCGCCTCCGGCCGGGTGAAGCGGTCCGGGGTCAGCAGCATGCGCGAGACCTGGCCCTGGTCGGCGCCGGCCAGGGTCCGCAGGGCGACGAAGTCCCCGTGCCGCAGGGTGCGGCCGGCCAGCGCGAGCAGGCCCGCGACCGGCAGCACCGCCGAGCTCACCGCCCGGATCACCGGGTCTTCGGACATCCGGCGGGCGACGACGTCGGCGGCACGCAGCGCGTCGAGCCGCCCGGACCCGACCTCGTCGGCGCGGGAGAGCACGGTGATCGTGGTCGTGTGCGCGCCGGCGGTCCCGGTGGCGGCCTGGAAGGCGGCGAGGAAGGCGACGTCGTCGGGCTGCGGCTGGCGGGTGAGGAAGACGACCGCGTCGGCGCCCGCCGGTGCCTCGTCGGCCGCCAGGAACGTGCTGGTGCGAGCGCTGGTGCCGGTCGACAGCGACGAGAGCCCCGGGGTGTCGATCACCGTGGCCGGCTGCAGATCAGCGGCCGGCCAGTCCACGACCAGGTGGCCGACCTCGGCCGGGTCGGTACCGGCCAGCTCCAGCCGCAGCCCGCCGTCGGCCCGGCGGACCGGCAGGCCCCGCTGCTGCCCGTCGATGCCGTGCAGGACGACGCGCGGGGTGGCGCCGTGCCGGTAGAGCGTCACCACGCGGGTGCACTCGCCGGCGTCCGTGGGGGCGATCCGCGCCCCGACCAGGGCGTTGAGCAGGGTTGACTTGCCCGACTTCACCCGGCCGACCAGCGCCAGGCGCATCGGCTCGTCCAGCCGCCGGCGCTGGGCCCGCAGCCGGTCGGCGACCGCCAGCTCGGCCCGGTAGAGCTCCAGCGCCCGGTCCAGCAGGACCCGGACGTCGTCCACCGTGGCGGCCTCGCTCACCGGGCCGCCACCGCCGGGGCCGCCAGGCCGCGGACGTCGGCCGCGAGCCGGTCCAGCTGCTCGAGCCGCAGCCGCAGCGACCGGACACGGGCGTCCCGCTCGGCGGTGGCCTCCTTCGTCGTCCGCTGCGCGGCGGCGACGGCGTCGGCCAGCGACCGCGACATCTCCTCGGCGGTGTCGGTGATCAGGTCGCGCAGCGTGCGCTGGACGGTGCGGAGCCGGTCCTTCAGCTGCTTGCCCACCTGGAACACCACCTCGTCCAGGTGCCGGCGGACCACCGCCTTGGCCTCGGACTGGCGCCGCTGCACCCGCTGCTTCCGGTCGTCGTTGTACGCCTTGCGGCCCAGCAGCACACCGGCAGCCAGCGAGATCGGGTTGATGATGGCCATGCCGGCGAGGCTGGTGACCAGCCCGGTCATCAGGACGCCGGTGTAGGAACCGCGCAACCCGATGAGCGTCCGCTCCCGCAGCGTCATCGACCCGTCGTCGATCAGCGGGAGGTCGACCAGGCTCTCCAGCGCGTCCCCGGCCGCCCCCACCGTCAGCGCCGGCACGGCCGCCCCGCCGTCCCGGGCGAACTGGGCGATCACCTGCTCGGCCAGCCACTCGGAGCGCTGCTCGGCCCACACGTAGCTGTCGGCCACGGCGGCCGCGATCCGCTGGTCCAGCCACTCCGCCAGCTCGCCCCAGATCGGGCCGGGGTCCTCGGCGTCGATGGCCTCCTCGGCCTCGCGGGTGACCACGCGGGAGCGGTCGCGCAGGTCGAACTCGATGTCGCTCATCAGGTCGGTGACGCCGTCGGCCAACACCTGCTGCCACCGGGAGGAGCGCCGGCGCAGCTCGTCGGCGGCGTTCCGGGCCTGCTCCAGCCCGCGCAGCAGCTGCTCGCGGCCCGCCGGGTCCTCCAGCGTGGCCAGCTCGGACCGCAGCGCGAGGGACAGGTGCTCGGTCACCGCCGACAGGTCGTGCACCAGGGCGCGGCGGGCCAGCGCATCGGCCCGGTCGACCACCTCCCGGCGCAGGTGGGTGATCAGCGCGCCGATGCCCGACTCCTCGTGCAGCTCCCGGTCGCGGTGCTGCACGGCGAGCGCGGCGAGCGTGGCCGAGACCGGGAAGACCGGCGCGTCGATGCCGTGGGTGGCGAGGTGGCCCCGGTCGAGGTCGGCGATCGTCCGCCAGTGCGGGGAGGCGTCGGTCTTGGTGAGGACGCACAGGACGGTGGGGCACAGCGCGGTGGCCTGCTCGAGGAACGCCATCTCCGGCGCGGTGAACTCCTGGCTGGCGTCGGAGACGAGCAGGACGGCGTCCGCGCTGGGCAGCAGGTCCACCGTCCGCAGCGCGCGGGCCGTCCCGACCCCGCCGACCCCCGTGGTGTCGACGAGCTCGAGGCCACCGTCCAGCAGCCGCCGCGGCAGCTCCACCTCCGCCTGCACGACCCGCTCGGCGCCGGGGCCCACGACCCGGGCGGCCACCTGGTCGATCGGCACCGGCACCCGCTCCGTGTGCCCCTCGGCCGGTTCGGCACCGGCCTCGCCCGTCGCCCCGGTGGCGAGCACCAGCGCCGCGCGGGGCACCTCCCCGGACCGCACCACCGTGGGGACGACGGTGGCGATGTCGTCGGCCACCGGGCATACCGGCGCGCCGACCAGCGCGTTGACCAGCGAGCTCTTGCCCTGCTTCGACTCCCCCACCACCAGCACGCGCACGCTGGGCGCCCGGTTGCGCGCGCGGGCCTGCTCGAGCCGCCGGTGCAGATCCGGCCGCTCGCACACCTGCGCGAGCGCCAGAGCCCGGTCGATCAGCTGGGCTGATGAGACCACGGTCACCTCCTCGGTACTGCCGTCCTACCACCGGACGCGCTCGCCGGGTGGCACGAGTCCGGTCCCGACGCCAGGAGGCGCCGGGACCGGGCCGTGGAACCCCCGGTGGCGGCGACGGGTTCAGCCGCCACCGGGGAGACCGGTCAGTCGTCGATGTGCCCGCTGTTGGCGTCGCCGCCGAGAGCCACCGCGTTGTCCTCGAACTCCAGCGACGTAGTCTCCTCGTAGGTGAAGGAGTCCTCGATCTCCACGGACTTATCGGTGTTGTAGGAGTCCTCGATCTCCACGGACTTGTCGATCTCGGAGTTGAACGAGTCCTCGGTGTTGAACGAGTCCTCGGTGTTGAACGAGTCCTCGGTGTTGAACGAGTCCTCGGTGTCGAAGGAGTCCTCCACCGACACGTCCCCGTTCACGAAATCGCCGTCGCCGGTGTTGAGGTTGACGTCCTCGACGTCGACGTCGACGTCGTTGACCTCGCCGCCGCGGTCGGCGATGTTCGTGTCCTTGTTGCCGCTGTTGGTGATGTCGCCGTCCACCAAGGTGCCGTCGCCGGTGTTGAGGTTGACGTCCTCGAGGTCGACGTCGACGTCGGTGTTGCCGACCTCGTTGTCCTCCCCGATGACCGCGTCGCCGCCGACGTGGTTGCCCGAGTTGGTGTTGGTCTCGCTGTTGTCCACGTCGATGTCGCCCTTGACGTCGCCGCCGACGCCGACGCCGCCGTCGTCGACGATCACCGAGTCCTCGACGTCGCCGAAGATCGCCTGCGAGTCGCCGCTCACCCAGATGCCGTGCGAGGCGTCGATGTCCACGTCGATCTCGGTGTTCACGTAGGTGAACTTCTGCTCGATGTTGTGCAGGTGGGTGATGACCGTCGTCTCGCCGCCGTGGCCGTGGTCGCGGCCGTAGTCGTGGTCGCGGCCGTGGTCGTCCTTCTTGTCGTCGTCGTCGCGGTCGTGCTTGCCGTGGCCGCCGTGGCCGCCGTGGCCGCCGTCGTCGTCGCGGTCGTGGGCCGGCTTGCCGCCGCCGTGACCCTTGTCGTCGTCGCAGCTGTCGTCGTCGTCCCGCCACCCCACCTGGGAGTAGTCGCGGACCATCGGCATCAGGTCGTCGACGTCGGACGGCGAGGAGTCCGAGAGGCCGGCGGCGTCGAGCGCGCCCTGCGGGTCGTCCTCATAGGCCTTGGCCTTCGCGGGGTCGCTGAACAGGTCGAGGATGAAGTCGAGCAACGTGCTGGCGAGAGTCGACATGGCTGGCACTCCTGGGTCTGGGCGGTGATCTGAGCCGTCCGCCATCGGCCGGCTGGCGAAGCGCAGTCCAACCGGCGTCCCGTGGCCCCGGCATCGGGTGCCCGTCCCCTCGTCCCGCTGCCCCGTTAGGGGGTGCGCGCTGACTCCCCGTTAGGGGATGCGGGGTGTCGCCCCCCACTTACCGTCCGAAGACGGTCCTGGCATGGGAACCGTGGGACACATGAGGTCCACGCGTTCTACGTTCCGCAGCGCCCGGCCGGCTCGAGGCAGGCCTCCGGCGGAAGCGATCAGGGGGACCTGTGCACAACGGCGAGTTCGGGTTGGGGATCGACATCGGCGACGCGAGCGTCGCCGCGGCGATCTGCGGGAACGACGGCGGGGCTGCGCGTCCCGCCGAGCCCCTCGACCTGGGCGGTGAACGGGCGACGGCGCCGGCGTGGTTCGCCGTGGACGCCGACGGCGAGGTCACGTTCGCGCCTACCGACGACGCCGGCGCGGTCTCCTCCGTCATGGCCCGGATCGGGTCGCCGACGCCGATCTACGCGGGCGATCGGCCCCGGGCCGCCGCGGAGGTCGCCGCCGGCGCCGTGCAGCGGATCCGGGAGATCGCCGCGCAGCGCGCCGGCCGACCGGACTCCTGGACGGTGGTCGCCGTCCCACCCTCCTGGGGCGGGCACCGCCGTGCCGTCCTGGCGCGTGCGCTGGAGGCCGCGGGTGTTCCCCGCTTCTCGCTGGTCTCCGGCGCGGTCGCCGCGGCCTCCCACCACGTGGCGCGCGGCGACCTGCCCGCCGAGCCCACCGTCGCGGTCTACGACCTGGGCGCCCGCACGCTCGACCTCGCGGTGGTCGGCCCCACGCCGGACGCGCCCCTGGACCATCTGGCCCTCCCCCCGGCGGCACGCCCGTGGGGTGGCCGGGACGTCGACGACGTGCTGGTCGGCCACGTCCGCCGCTGGACCGGGCCGCTCGAGGGCCCGGCCGGGCGGAGCCGGGGGCGCGCGCTGCGGGCCGCCTGCGTCGCGGCGAAGGAGGAGCTCTCGGCCGAGACCGCGGTCCGGATCGACCTCGACGGGGGCACGGGCGGACCGGTCCGGCTCACCCGCGAGGAGCTCGACGAGCTGATCGCCGACCCGGCGCAGGCGTCGGTGGAGGAGGTGGTGGCCGCGGTGGCCGCTGCCGGGCTCGCCGTCGAGGACCTCGACGCGGTCGTGCTGGCCGGCGGGAGCGTGCGCCTCCCGCTGGTGGCCGAGGCGCTCTCCGGGGAGCTGGGCCGGCCCCTGGTGGTGGCGGCCGAGCCCGCGCTCACGGCCGCGCTGGGTGCCGCGGCCCTGGCCTCCGACGCCCTGCTCGCCGACGCCCTGCTCGCCGCGCTGCCGGAGGGGGCCCCCGAGCCGCTCGCAGCCCCGCCCGTGTCGGCTGACATCGCGCCGGTCCCGGACCCGGCCACCGGCCCGGTTCCCGCCCGCCGGCGGCGCGGTGTGCGCCCCGCGCCGGCCGCGGTCGCGCCGCCCCGCCGACCCGCCGCGGGCCGGCCCGGGCAGCCGGCGACCGGGTCCCGCATCCGGCGGGGTGCGGCCGTCACCGGGCTGTCCCTGGGCCTGCTCGTGCTGCCGCCGGCCCTCGCCGGCGTGCTCGGGGTCGATGTGACCGCGACCCCCACGGGGGAGGGGGTCGCCGAGGCGCAGGATCCCCAGGACACCGGGCCGGTGGCGACCGGCCCGGCAGACCCGGCCGGCGGCGCGGCGGTCCACGGGGCTGCCGCTCCGCCGGCCGGCTGGACCGCCGCCACCGCGGACGGCGTCGTGGCCGGCACCGGCCTCGGCGGGGCCCCCGGTGGCGCGGCCCGGCCCACTCCCGCGACGGCGCGCAGCGGCTCCGGGTCCTCGGCCACCGCCCCGACCTCGCCGGCCCGGGCCACACCGTCCGCTTCCTCGCCGCCTCCAGCGACCGGCGCCGCCGCACCGCCGTCGGCCGCCCCGACGCCGGACCCCTCGCCCTCCCCGGAGCCTGCGCCCACCCCCGCGCCGCTGCCCGAGCCCTCCCCGTCGCCCGCTCCCTCGCCGCCGCCCGAGCCCTCGCCGGCACCGACGCCCGAGCCCTCCCCCGAGCCGTCGACGGCGCCCCCGCCGCCCGACAGCGGGACGGCCACCCCCGACCCGGCGACGCCGTGATCGCGGACCTCCGCACCGCCGGCGCCGTGGCGGCCGGCGACGGCTCCGACACCGTCCGGGCGATCGCCGGCCGGCCGGGGACCGCCGTGACCGTGCAGGGCCCGGGCGGCACGGGGAAGTCGGTGCTGCTCGACGAGTTGGCCACCGCCTGGGACCGGACGGGGGTGGCCGTGGTCGACGGGCACACCGCCGAGCCGGCCGATCCGACCGGGGAGTTCGCCGTCCTCGTCGACGACGCACACCGGCTGACCGACGATGCCGCCGGCCACGTGCGCCGCCTGCTCCGCGCCCCCGGCGCGCGGGTGGCGCTGGCCTACCGGCCGTGGCCGCGGCCCGCGGCGCTCACCCGGCTGCTCGCCGACCTGGGTCCCGACCGCCGTGCGGTGGTGCTCGGCCACGCCGACCGCACCCAGGTGCGGACCTGGGCCCGCGAGCACCTGGGCGAGGCCGCTCCCGCGGGCCTGGTCGATGCCGTGCTGACCCAGACCGGCGGGCTGCCCGCCCTCGTGCACCCGCTGCTGCGCGCGCTGGCCCGGCGCGGCGGTGAACCGGTGCCCGGCGGCAGGCGGCCCGGGCAGCTGCCGGTGCCCGCGGAGGTCCTCGACCGGATGCGCACCGCGCTGACCGCCCTCGACGAGGAGACCCGCGCGCTGCTGCACGCCGTCGCCGCCGGTGCCCCGCTCGAGGACGAGGTGCTCGGCGAGGTGCTGGAGCTGCCCGCCGTGCACGCGGCGGAGCTGATCGATGCCGGCCGGGCCTCCGGGCTGCTGCTGGCCAGCGGCGCCGTCGTCCCCCTGGCCCAGGGGGTGCTGCTCGCGGCGACCCCGCCGGACGTGACCCGCCGGACCCGGCGTCGGCTGCTGGCGTTGCTGGTGGACCGCGGGGAGGAACCCCTGGAGCTGGCGCGCCGGCTGGCCGCCGAGCGTGTCCGCGACCCGCACGCGGCGCAGCTGCTGGAACGGCTCGGGGACGCCGCGCTCACCGCCGATCCCGCCCTGGCCGCGCAGCTGCTCGGCGAGGCGGCCCGGAGCGGGGCCCCCGTGGCGGGGCTGGCGGCGCGCCGGGCGCAGGCCGCCGCGCTGGCCGGGGACCTCGACCGCGCGCTGCAGTGGGCCGACACCGTCCTGGCCGACGGCTCCGCCCCCGACCGCCCCCGGGCGGCCGGCGTGACCGCGGCGGTGCTCGCGCAGCGGGGGCTGCCGGCCCGCGCGGCCGCGCTCTACCGCCTGGCCGGTGCCGAGCGGGCGGGATCGGCGGCGCTGGCGCTGCTGGCCACCGGCGCCCGCGACGAGGCCACCGCCGTGCTGGAGGCGGCCCGCAAGGCGCAGGGGCTGCCCACGATGCAGTCGGTCAGCGAGGAGCTGATGGCCCAGGGCGTGGCGCAGTCGCTCCAGCCCGGCGAGAACGCCGCCGACGAGATCGCCGCGGCGCTGTCCACGCTCACCCGCGCGGCGGCCCTGCTCGAGCCGGTGGGCCGCACCGCGCTGCTCATGGACACCCCCGCGGCCCTGGCGGCGCTGGTCGCCCTGCACAGCGGGGAGCTGGGCGTGGCCGACTCGGTGCTGCAGCGGGCGGTGGGCTCCGACGTCGGCGGCCCGCCCTGCCGGTCCCGGCACCTGCTGCTGCTGGCCTGGATCGCGATGCTGGCAGGCCGGATGTCGCAGGCGCAGGCGTACATGGCGCGGGCACGGGCGGCCGGCGGTGGCACACCAGATGCAGGGGACCCCGGATCGCGCGACCTCGAACCGCACGGCCTCGAACCCCGCGACGAGGTCTTCCTCCAGGCCCTGGAGGTGGGCCTGGCCCGCCGCAGCAGCGACGTGCCGGCGCTGGTGCGGGCGTGGGTGCGGGCCCGCGAGGCCATCGTCCGCTACCCGGTGGACCTGTTCACCCTGCTGCCCCTGGGCGAGCTGGTGGTGGCGGCAGCGAAGCTCAAGGACGCCGATCGGGTGCGCCCGCACCTGACCGAGGCGCAGGCGCTCCTCGACCGGCTGGGGAGCCCGCAGCTGTGGGCGACCTCGCTGCACTGGAGCGGCGCGCAGGCGGCGATCCTCACCGGCGACCCCGCGGCGCTGCGGCCGCACGCGGCGGCCCTGGTGGCGGCGGCCCGGACCAGCCCGTACGCCGCGACGCTCGCCCGCGCGGGCCGCGCGTGGCTGCGGGTGCTCGCCGACGACGTCGACGCGGTGACGGTGGTGGCTGCGGCCGAGCAGCTCACCGCGGTGGGGCTGGGTTGGGACGGGTCACGACTGGCGGGGCAGGCGGCGGCGCGGGCGACCGACCCGCGGGACCGGGCCACCCTGCTGGCGTGTGCCCGCACGCTGGCCGACAGCGCCGGCTGCGAGGCGACGGCGGCGGTGCCCGCGCCCCGGCGGGCGGGGGAATCCAGGCCCGCCCCGGCACCGGTATCGGGCCAGCTCAGCGAGCGGGAGCGGGAGGTGGCCCGCCTGGTGGTGGCCGGGCAGACCTACCGGGAGATCGGGGGCCGGCTCTACATCTCGGCCAAGACCGTGGAGCACCACGTCTCGCGGATGCGGCAACGGCTGGGGGCGAGCAACCGGTCGGACCTGCTGGCCCGGCTGCGGGCGGAGCTGGCCGAGGGCGCCTGATGAAGGACAGCCCCGGGAACCCCGCAGCGAGGAGCGGATCCCGGCTCTGTCCCGCGATGGTCAGGAGGTGAGCACCACGCAGGAGGGGCAGACGTCGCGGGCCACCGTCGGCCACTGCTCGTCGACCGCGACCCGGGCCAGCGACCCGCAGACGGTCAGCTCGCAGGCGCCGTCGACCTCGGCCGGCGGGCGGTGCAGCTCGACCGCGTGCCACAGCGCTGCGGTCGGACCGTGCGCCCGGCTGCGGGCCGGAGCGTACGTCGTGGCAGCGTGGACCGTGGAGGCGAGCGTCGGAGCGGTCATGCCTTCACGGTCGGCAGTCCGCACCCCGAGGGACAGGCGGCGGCGGGTGGTCTCCCCCGGAGGGGTGAGGCCGATCCCCGGTCCGGAGGGTCGGCGAGTGCGCCGGTCACGCGGCAGGATGCGGTCATGGAGCTGACCAAGCACGGCCACGCCTGCGTCGTCCTCGGTGACGGGGATCGCCGGCTCGTGATCGACCCGGGCGTGTTCACCGACCCCGCCGCCCTGGACGGCGCCTCCGCCGTCCTCGTCACCCACGAGCACGCCGACCACTTCGCACCGGACGCGCTGCGGGCGGCCATGGACGCCGACCCGGCGCTCGAGGTGTGGACGAACCGCTCGGTGGCCGGTCAGCTGGAGGGGCTCGGCAACCGCGTGCACGTCGTGGGCCACGGGGACGCCGTCTCGGTGGCCGGCTTCGACGTGCGCGTCCACGGCGAGCTGCACGCGGTGATCCACCCCGAGCTACCGCGCATCGCCAACATCGGGTTCCTGGTGGACGGCACCGTCTTCCACCCCGGCGATGCCCTGACCGTCCCCGACGAGCCGGTGCCGACGCTGTTGCTTCCGGTGCACGCTCCCTGGTCGAAGATCTCCGAGGTGATCGATTACGTGCGCGCCGTGCACGCCGACCAGGCCTTCGCCGTCCACGACGGGCTGCTCAACGACAACGGGCTGGCTGTCATCGGGGGGATGCTCGGTGAGCGGGGGCCGGGGACCCCGACCCCCTACAGCCGGCTGGCCCCGGGGGACTCGGTCGACCTGTAGCCGGCCCGAGCCCCCGGGAGCCGATCAGCGCACGGCGCGGTTGCCCCGGCCGGACACGCTCTCGGCGACGCCGATGAGCAGGACGGCGGCGATCACCGCGACGATGAAGCCCAGCACGTTGAGCTCCCAGATGTTGCCGGTGCCCAGCAGGCTGGCGACGATCCCGCCGATGAGGGCCCCGACGATGCCGAGCAGCAGGGTGGCGACCATGCTCAGCCGCTGCTTGCCGGGCTTGATGAGACGAGCCAGCACCCCGATGATCAGGCCTACGACGATGAGACCGAGGATCTGCACGGCGTTCCTCCTTGCGCCTGCGGGGCGCCCCAGGCGGCGCTCCCGACCGAGGCAGGGGTACCCCCAAGATCACCTGGCCACACATGCAGGTCCCCGGATCGGGTGACCCGGTTCAGCCGGCGGCGAGCTGCTCCACGTGCCGCGGGAGCGTCTCCAGCTCGCTGTCGACCGTCTGCTGGACCATCTTCTGCACCGCCGTCCGCTGGAGGCGCTGCGCCAGCCGGTTCCCGCCCTTGGGCTCGTGGCCGACGGTGATGGTGACCCGGGTGGCACCCGGGCCGGCGTCGGCCAGCTCGATCCGCGTGGTCCAGGTCTCGGGGGTGAGCTCCAGCCGGGTGGTGACCCGTCGGCGCGGCTCCCACTCGACGATCTCGCCGCGGGGCGCGCCGGCCGGCGGCTCGGCGCCGTCCTCGAGCCGGCCCGGAACGCAGACGAACCGGGTCCCCCGGCCGGGGCCACCCGTGCCGGCCACCACGTAGGAGACGTCGCAGACGGCGCAGTAGGGCTGCAGGACGGCGAGCGCCCGCCACACGTGGCCACGGTCGAAGGGCAGCTCGCGGGAACCGCTGGCGCTGGTCATCGCGGACGACCGTAGTCGTCGCCGCCGGGCGGCCCGGCGCTCATCGGCCGCCGACCGAGACCTCGAACTCCACCTGGCTGACGTCCGGGCGCAGCCGGGAGAAGCTGTGCACCAGCGGGGCCCCGCCACTGTCGCGCACCGTCGTCCGGACCACCAGCAGCGGGGAGCCCGCGACGACACGCAGCAGGTCGGCCTCCTCGGGCGCGGCGGTGCCGACGTCGACGACGATCCGGGCGTGGGCGAGGTCGGCGGCGTACTCCCGCCGGAGGAACTCGTACAGCGAGCCCTCGCTGAAGTCCTCCTCCGCCGCCTTCGGGTACATCGTGGACGGCAGGAAGCTGTGCGCGACGTGGTTCGGAGCGCCGTCGACGCTGCGCAGCCGCACCAGCTCGACGACGTCGACGGCGGGCTCCAGCGCCAGCTCCGTCGCGACCGGCGGCGGGGCGGGCACGATCCGCTGGGTCAGCACCGCGGTGCCGACGTGGGCGCCCTGCTCGGTCATGACGGAGTTGAAGCCGGCGATGCGGTGCACGAAGCTCTCGCGGTACTCGTGACGGATCGCCGGGCGGGTCACGAAGGTGCCGCGGCCCTGCTCGCGCACCAGGTGGCCGTCGGCGACCAGCCCGTCGACGGCACGGCGCAGGGTGATCCGGCTGACGCCGTACTCCGCGCAGAGCACCGGCTCCGGCGGCAGCAGGGTGTGCTCGGGCAGCGAGGTGACGCGGCGGCGCAGGTGCTCGCGGACCGACAGGTACTTCGGTCCGCTGGGCACGCCCGCAAAGGTACTGGACGGGTAGACGTCTGGTCGTATGAGACGTCTCTCTCAGCAGTGCGGTGTACCCGCCTCGCCAAGCAGAGCCGCCAGCCGCGCGGGGTCCCCGCCCTCCACCTCCACGACCTTCGTCCGGCTGGTCCGGCCGCTGACCAGGCGGAGCTGCCGGCGGCGCACCGCCATCGCCTCGGTGACCGCCGCCAGCGCCGCCTCGGTGGCCCGCCCCTCGACCGCGGGCGCGGTGACCCGCACGACGAGCGCGCCGTCGTGGCTGCCGCCGACGCGGGTACGAGCTGCGCCGGGCCGCACCCGGATGGCGATGCGCACCGGGCCAGTGTGCCGGTCCCCCAGGATCCCGCACGGAAAGCTTGACAGCCATCACACAGCGCATGACTGGCCGCCCGACCTGCCCGGGTCGCAGGATGGATAGCCGTGACCCCGCCGCAGGATCCCCGTGCCCGACGCCGCGCGGAGACCCACCGGCGCCTCTACCTCGCCGCCATGGAACTCTTCCGCGAGCAGGGTTTCGAGGCCGTCACCGTGGCCCGGATCGCCTCGGCCGCGCGCGTCTCGGTGCCGACGTTCTACGACCACTTCCCGAGCAAGGAGCACATCGTCCTGCCGCTGCCCGAGCCCGCCGAGATCGAGCAGGTCATGGCAGAGCAGCCGGCCACCCTGCCGCTGGGCGAGCGCGTCCGCGGGGGGATCTTCTCCTGGTTCGGCTCCATCCAGGGTCGCGACCGGGACGAGCTGCTGGAGCGCTGGCGGATCGTGGTCACCAGCCCGGGTCTGCGCACCCGCGCCGCCACGTTCGAGCGGGCCACCGCCGAGATGGTGCTCGAGGCCGTCGCGCCGGACCGGCACGAGGGCCCGCCGCCGGTGGGCCCCGGGGTCGTCGTCTCCGCGACCCTGTCGGCGTACACGCAGATCCTGGTCCGGTGGGCCGAGGAGGAGGGCCGGCGGTCGCTGGAGGAGATCGCCGAGGAGGTCCTGGCAGCCCTGCGCCAGCTCTGAACCGCCGTCAGGGGGCCCGGAGCTCCACGACGGTGACCTCGGGCCGGGCGCCGATCCGCATCGGCGGGCCCCAGAACCCGACCCCCGCGGTGACGTACAGCTGGGTGTCGCCGAACCGGGACAGCCCCTCCACGGCCGGCTGGTCCAGGCGGATCGCGTAGTCGAAGGGCCACAGCTGGCCGCCGTGGGTGTGCCCGGCGAGCTGCAGGTCGACGCCGGCCGCCCGTGCCTGCTCGACGAGCACCGGCTGGTGCGCCATCAGCACCACGGGCACGGCGTCGTCGCGGCCGTCCAGCGCGGCGGCGAGGTTCGCTCCGTGGCCGGGCAGCCCGGAGCTCGCCGCCACGCGGTCGTCGATGCCGGCCAGGTCGAACGAGGCGCCCCCACGCCGGATCGGCACCCGCTCGTTGCGCAGCACCTGCACCCCGAGGGTCGGCAGGTGCCGCAGCCACGCGGTGGTGTCCGGCACGAAGTACTCGTGGTTGCCGGTCACGAAGTACACGCCCTGCTCGCTGACCAGGTCGGCCAGCGGGGCGACCTCCTCGCGCAGGTCGGCCAGCTCGCCGTCGACCAGGTCGCCGACGATCGCCACGACGTCCGGCCGCTGGGCGTTGACCGCCTCCACCACGCGCTCGAACCGCCGGCCGCCGTAGGTGGAGGACAGGTGGGCGTCGGAGAAGGTGACGATCCGCAGGCCGTCCAGCGCCGGGTCGAGACCGGCCAGCGTCACCGGCACCCGGCGCACGACCGGCGCGTTGTTGGCCGCCCAGATGCCGGTGCCGGCGGTGGCCAGCGCGACCGTGCCGGCCGTGAGCGCCAGCCCGCGGGCGAGCAGGAGCCGCCGGGAGGGGTCGGCCACGGTGACCTCGCCGTCCTCCCGGACGGGCGCTTCCGGCTGCGTGAGGACGTCGCCGACCTGCCGGGCGGCACCGCGAGCCATGCCATCGCCGTCCTGGCGGACGGCGCCGTGGCCAGGTGCCGTTCCCCCGTCGCGCGGAGCCGCGTCGTCGCGCCGGCGCGGAGCCCTCCGGGGCCCCCTCGACCCGAGGCGTCGTGCCGCCACCCAACGCACCGGCTCCAGCACCACGAGGGCGAGGAACGTGTAGAAGGCGATGCCCAGCCAGGTGAAGCCGGCGTAGGCGAGCACCGCGGCTGGGCTGCGCGGCGGGCCGTCCACGAAGACCGCGGCGGCCGGCAGCAGCGCGAGCAGGACGGTGCCGAGGGTCAGCCACCGGCGGGCGCGGCCGCGGCGGGTGGTGCTTCTGACCAGCCGCCACCAGAGATAACCGTGCAGGAGCAGCAGGGCCAGCAGGACGACGGTGCCGAACCCGATCAGGCCGATGAGGGACAGGGGGACCTTCCTTCTCGCACGGCGCGACGGACGTCCCGCCGTCGGTTCGACGACGGCGGGACGCTGCGCGTTCCCGGCGTCTCCCAGGGGGAGGGCTCAGCGCCGGCGGGCCACCGCGCGGACGGCCGGCTTCAGCGCGGGCTCCTGCGCCCAGAACGCCGCCGTGGCCTCGGCGGCCCGCGTCTCCTCCAGGGCGTGCAGCCGACCGTAGGTCCAGGCGTTCTCCCCGGCCGTGAATGCGGCGATCCCCAGCCGCCTGCACCACGCCCGGGTGACGACGGTGTCCTGCGCGCCGCCCAGGACGTCCTGCACCTCCTTCAGGGCGGTGACGAGGTCCGCGGCGGGCCCACCGACGATCGGGGCGGCCACCTCGGTGGTGTAGCGCAGCCGCTTGGCCGCCTTGCGCACGTCGTGCAGCCGCGCGGCGCGGTCGGCCCCCTCGGCCTCCTGCGCCGCGTGGATCGCCCGGCGCAGGCGCTTGCCGCTGCGCCGGACGGCGTCGGCCACCACCGGTCCGGCCGGCTCGGCGGCCAGTTCGGTGACGGGCGGGTCGGCCAGCAGCGTGTCCAGGGCGTCGAGCAGGCGCAGGTAGCGGCGTCCGGACAGCGCGGTCGCGGTCCCCTCGCCGGCCACCCGCTGCTCCTGCACCTCGGCCTGCTGGATCCGCGCGGCGACCGGGCCCAGCACGAGTTCCTCCGGCTGGGCGGCGACGAGCGCGCGCAGGTGCTCGAGCGCGACCTCGCCGTCCCGGGCGTCGGACAGCTCACCGGACACCCACCGCAGCTCCTCCCGGAGCGGATCGGTGTGCTCGCGCGGCAGCAGCGGGCGGAAGGCGGCGAGGATGCTCCGCAGGCGCCGGCACGCGACCCGGAAGTCGTGGACGCCCTCGGGCTGCTCGGTGCGGATGTCCAGGTCCGCGGTCCGCAGCGCGGTCAGCTGCTCCGCGAGGGCGCCGAGGACGACCTCCCCGGCGGTGGCCGGCCCGTCCTTGCCGGCCTTCTTTCCCTGCTTCCCCTTGGCGCCCTTCCCCTTCTTCCCTGCCTTCTTCGTGCCCTGCGGTGTCGCGCCGCCCCCCGACGGGACCGCTGCCGCGCCGTGCCCGGCCTCCGGTGCCCGCACCTGCGCGTCGAGCCGCCTGCGGAGCACCAGGCCCAGCTTGGACGGCGCCGACGACGGGCGGGCGCCCGCGGCGAGCAGCCGGTCGGCCACCGCCTCGAGCAGCGCCTCGTCGCCGTCGACCAGCTCGACCTCCAGCTCGCGCCACTCGGTCACCGTCGCCGCTTCACCCGGTCCGGCCGCCATCGCGGTGCCGTGCACGCGGTCGTCGGCCACCTCGGCCAGCACCTGCCCGTCGGGCCCGCGCAGCTCCAGGACCACCCGGCGGGTCCGGATGATGGCCACCGGCCCGGGGGTCGCCGTCCCGAGCAGGCCGAGCACCGGGGCGATGACGGCCGTGGGGACCGACTTCACCGCGGGGCCCAGGGGCTGGTGCAGCTCGCGTCGTCCCCCGTTGGCGGACGGGAGCTTCACGTGCCAGCCCGCGTCCGGGCCGCCGGTGCGGCGGCGCAGCGTCACCCGGTTGCGCAGCAGCCGGAGGTCGTCGGTGTCGAAGTACGTGGCCTCGAGCGGGCGCTCCTCGGGCTCTCCCACCTCGGCGACCCCGGGGAGCCCGGCGAGATCGGGCAGCTCGAACGAGGGGCCGGCCTCGAACTTGCGCTCGATCTCCAGGTGGACGGTGCTCATGCCCGGACGCTATCCAGATCGGCGCGTTCCGCGTGCTGTCGGCTCCCTACCGGAGTGGATTCGTGCGCGTTACGCGCACGAATCCACTCCGGTCAGGAGCGGCGGTCCCGGAGGAAGCGCAGCCGGTCGCGGGTGGCGGCGACCTCAGCCGGGTCGACGTCGGTGAGCACGAACGTCTCGACCCCGGCCGCGGTGGCCAGCAGCTCCCCCATCGGGCTGACGATCCGGCTGTCGCCGGCGTGCTCGGTGCCGTCGGGCGCCGTCCCCACCCGGTTGCAGCCGACGACGTAGGACTGGTTCTCGATCGCCCGGGCCTGCAGCAGCGTCGTCCAGTGCTGCCGCCGGGCGGCCGGCCAGTTCGCCGTCACCAGGTAGACGTCGGTGTCGGCCGCGGCAGACCAGAAGACGTCGGCGAAGCGCAGGTCGTAGCAGACGAACGGGGTGATCCGCAGGTCGCCGATCTGCACGGTCAGCGGCTTCTCGCCGGCCCGGAAGCGCTCGTGCTCCCCGCCGTGGGTGAACGGGTGCAGCTTGCGGTAGCGGTGCACGGTGCCGTCGGGGCCGGCGAGCACGAGCGAGTTGTAGGGCAGCTCCCCGCCGGGGGCGATCTCCGGGCAGCTGCCGGCGACCCAGATCCCGTGCTCGGCCGCCCGGGCCTGGAGGAACTGCGCCGACGGCCCGCCCTCGGGCTCGCCGATGCCCGGCGTCATCGAGAAGCCGGTGGAGAAGGTCTCGCTGAGCAGCACGAGCTCGGCGCCGGCACCGGCGGCCCGGGCGATCTGCGGCGCGAGGCGCTCGAAGTTCGCCGTCCGGTCCTCCCAGACGATGTCGTGCTGCACCGCCGCGATCCTCATGCCAGCCTCCTCAGGCGCTCGACCGCCTCGCCGAGCACGTCATCGCTCTTGCAGAACGCGAACCGCACCAGGTGCCGGCCCAGGTGCGCGTGCGCGGGGTCGTAGAAGACGCCGCTCGGGATCGCGACCAGCCCGGCCCGCGTCGGCAGCGTTCGGCAGAACGCCAACCCGTCGCCGTCGGGCTGCACGGGCCGGACGTCGGCGGTCGCGAAGTACGTCGCCTCCGGGCAGATGACCGGCAGCCCGGCGTCGGTCAGGCCCTGCACCAGGACGTCCCGGCGGTACTCCAGGTCGCGGGCGATCCCGGTGAAGTAGTCGTCGGCCATCCGCAGCCCCGCCGCGACGGCCGGCTGCAACGGGCCGCCGTTGACGTAGGTCAGGAACTGCTTGGCCGTGCGGACGGCGGAGACCAGCGGTGCCGGGCCGCAGATCCAACCGATCTTCCAGCCGGTGACGTTGAACGTCTTGCCGGCGCTGCTGACCACGAGGGTGCGCTCGCGCATGCCCGGCAGGGTGGCGATCGAGGCGTGCCGCGCACCGCTGAAGACGAGGTGCTCGTACACCTCGTCGGCGAGGACCAGCAGCTCGTGCTCCATGGCCAGGGCCGACAGGGTGGCGAGCTCGGGCCGGGTGAAGACCTTGCCGGTCGGGTTGTGCGGGGTGTTGAGCAGCAGGAGCCGGCTGCGGGGGGTGACCGCGGCGCGCAGCTCCTCGGGGTCGAAGGTCCACCGGCCGGCGCCGTCGGCGGGCGGGCGCAGCGGCACCGGGCGGGCGACACCGCCCGCCATCGCGATGCCCGCGGCGTAGCTGTCGTACATCGGCTCGAACAGGACGACCTCGTCGCCGGGCTCGAGGAAGGCGAGCAGGGCGGCGGCCACCGCCTCGGTGGCGCCCGCCGTGACCAGCACCTCGTCGGCGGGGTCGTAGGCGTGCCCGCCGAACCGCTGCACGTGCTCGGCGATCGCCGCCCGCAGCTCGGGGATGCCCGGGCCGGGCGGGTACTGGTCGGCCGGGGTGCCGATGGCGGCGCGGGCGGTGTCGAGCACGGCCGGCGGGCCGGGGTAGTCCGGGAAGCCCTGGCCGAGGTTGATCGAGCCCGTGGCCACTGCGAGCGCGCTCATCTCGGCGAAGACCGTCGTCCCGAAGCCCTGCAGGCGGGCGGCGAGGTGAGGGGCCCGGGTCATGCCCCCAGCCTGGCAGACGGCGTTCCACGTGGAACGCCGTCTAACCGACGCGCACGTCCTCCAGGCCCTCGATGCTGACGACGTCCCCGCGCCGGACCTGCCGGCCCCGGCGCTCCTCGGGCTCGCCGTTGACCCGCACGGTGCCGGTGAGCAGGACGTCCTTCACCTGGGCGCCGGTCGGCACGGCGTCGACCAGCTTGAGCAGCTGGCCGAGCCGGATGGAGTCCTCACCGGGACGCAGCTCGACGGTGCGCACGGAGCTCATCCTTCCTCGACGAGGGTCAGTCCGTCCCCGACGGCCGCCGGGCCCGGCTGGGCGATCAGGGCGCCGATCGCCAGCGTGCCGCCGCGCTCCCGGTGCACCCGCTTGAGCACCGAGGTGTCGCGGCCGAGGCCGCCGGGCTGGGGCCGGGTGACCATGACGCAGCGGTCCACGTGCTTGACGACGTCGAGCACGGCCGCGCCCAGCCGCACCCGCCGCCCGACCAGCGCGTCCTCCCCCTCCCCGGCGAGGAGGACGTTGGCACGGAACCGCCGCCGGTCCCATCCGCCCAGCGTGCCGGTGGAGACCAGCGAGACGCGGGTGCGGGCGCTGTCGTGGAAGGCCCCGCCGGCGCCGGTGAAGGCGCCCCAGCCGCGTTCGGCGTCCTCCTCCACCTCGAAGGGGTTCTCGTACCGGCGCTCCCCCGGCGCGTCCGCCGCCGCCCGCAGCGCCACCGGCCGCCCCAGCCAGGAGGACAGGACGGCGTCGTCGGAGGTGACCGACCCGTCCGGCAGCACCACCTCCACCCCACCGTCGGGGCGCAGCCGGCCGGCGGCCCACAGCAGATCGGGCACCCGCCGGGCGGTCAGCCCGTGGCCGGTAGCGAGGTCGAACAGCGCCCACTGCCGGTCGCCGGCCAGCCCCTCCGGGCCGATCTCGGCGCGGACGAGCCGTTCGCCCTGCAGGGACTTGACCGGGTAGCGCCACAGCTCCGCGATGTGCACTCAGGCCTCCCAGCTCAGGGTCCAACTGCCCGACCACTCACCGCCGGGGTCGAGGACGACGAGGTCCACCCCGTCGGCCAGGGCGTTGGGCGGACAGGTCATCGGCTCGACGGCCAGGCTGCGCCGCCGCTGCCCCTCGGGCAGTCCGTCGCCGGTGAAGACCTGCAGCCACGGCCAGGAGCGGTCCACCGCCAGCTCCAGCTCGCCGGCCGGGCCGCGCAGCCGGGTCCGCGCCCAGCCGTCCGCGTCGCGGTCGAGGTCCGTGAGCGGGGTGTCGATCGCCCGGTCGCCGATCCGGCCGACCGCCCCGTCGAAGGGGCGCCGCTCCCCGGTGGGCAGCCCACCCGCGTCGACGACCAGCTCGGTCCGGGCGGGGAGGTGCAGCTCGGCGTCGGCGATCCCGCCGTCGCGCTGCGCGCCGACGGCGAGGTAGGGGTGCATGCCGGCCCCGAGGGGAGCCGGCTCGTCGCCCGCGTTGCGGACCCGCAGGGTGACGGTCAGCCGGTCGGCGTCCAGCCCGTAGTCGAGGGCGGTCGCCAGCCGGAACGGGTACCCGGGGCGCGGCTCGAGGACGGTGCCGACGGTGACCGCGTCGGCCGACCGGTGCAGGACCGTCCACGGCTGCCAGGAGACGAGCCCGTGCATGGCCGTGGGCTTGTCCGGGCCGGCCAGTTCCAGCTGGAGATCACGCTCCCGCCAGCTCCACCGGCCGTTCCGGATCCGGTTCGGCCAGGGCAGCAGCACCCCGCCGCGACGTCCCGAGGGCACCGTGCCGGCCGGGTAGCCGTCGAGCACCTCGCGGTCCCCGACGACGAGGCTGCGCGGCCCGCCGCCGCGGAGGTCGACCGCCAGGCGGGCGTCACCTGCGGTGATCTCGACGCCCGTGGGCTCGGTCGCGGGCCAGGCACTCATGGGCCCACCCCACCACACCGGCCCGGACCGACGACATCCGCGCGGTGACCGGCGACGCATCCGCCTCGGCGAGGCGCTCGCCGATTCTGTGGACAGCGTGCACCGGGAAAACGGCCGCGGACGGTGATGGTCCGGCGGCGGGGGTGAGCTCGTCACACCCCTTGATGTCCCGAGCGGCGGAACGGGTTCACGCCGGGTCGAGCACCCGCTCGTAGAACAGCGAACCCTCGGCGTCGGGCGCACCGACGTAGGCACCGAACGCCCCGATCGCCCGGTAGCCCGCACTCTCGTACAGCGCGATCGCCTCGGGCTGGCGCGGCCCGGTCTCCAGCCGCAGCGTCGTCCAGCCCCGCTCGCGGGCGGCCGCCTCGAGCCCCGCGAGCACGGCCCTGGACAGCCCCCGTCCCCGCGCGGTGGGGACGACGTACATGCGCTTGACCTCGGCGACGCCCTCCCCCAGGGACCGCAGCGCACCGCAGGCCAGGGCGGCACCGGAGGCGTCCCGGGCCACCAGGACGACCTCGACGTCGGCTGCCGAGGGTCGTGTGCCCGGCTCGCCCGCGCCGTCGTAGCGCTCCCGCAGCTCGGCCTGCTGGGCCGCGGTCAACCGCCGCACGTCCTCGTCGTCCCACGCCGCCGGCTGGACGCGCACGCCGCCGATCCTCACAGGCTGATGCCGTGCAGCAGCAGGGCGGCCAGCTCCCGGTAGGCCGCGGCGTCGTCCAGGCCGGTGGCGCGTGCCGTGTCCCCCCGGCCGATGCGGAACATGAGCGTGCTGACCGTGTCGGCCACCAGCGCGGGGTGCACCTCACGGAACCGGCCCTGGGCCACCCCGTCGGCGATCAGCTCCCGCACCCGCTCGGCGGCCAGCGCGGTGTTGCGCTCGTAGACCGCCCGACCGGGGGCGAAGGCGTCCAGGTCGCGATAGAAGGCCGGCCCGGCGGGGGCCAGCGCCCGGGCCACCGCGGTGAGGTAGGCGGTGACCCGCAGCGCCGGGTCCTCCTCGGTCGCCGCCCGGGCCTCGACGGCGGCCGTGGCCTTCCGGAAGAAGTGCCGGATCACGCGCGCCGCGAGCTGCTCCTTGCTCCCGGCCAGGGCGTACAGCGTGCTCTTGGAGCAGTGCAGCCGGACGGCGAGGTCCTCGAGGGTGAAACCGGCGAACCCCTCGGCCAGGAACACCTGCTCCAGCTGGTCGAGCAGTTCCGCCTGCCGGCGGGTCAACCGCGCCTCCTCCGGCATGGCACCTCCTCGCGCGACAGCATGCACCTGGACCGAAGACAGTACTGCCGTACATTGCTCAGTACTGTTCCTGTCGAGGAGGATGCCGTGCCGGTCGACCGCGAACTGCCCACGCAGGAGGCCGAGGACCTCCTCGCCCTCACCCGCGAGCTCGCCGACGCCGAGCTCGCGCCGAGGGCGGCGCAGTACGAGCGCGAGGAGCGCTTCCCCCGCGAGGTGTTCCGCACCCTCGGTGACGCCGGGCTGCTCGGCCTGCCCTTCGGCGAGGACGTCGGCGGCGGCGGTCAGCCCTACGCCGTGTACCTGCAGGTGGTCGAGGAGCTGGCCGCCCGCTGGGCGAGCGTGGCCCTCGGGGTCAGCGTGCACACCCTGTCCTGCTTCCCGATCGACAACTTCGGCAGCGCGACGCAGCGCCGGGACCTGCTGCCGGAGATGGTCGGCGGTCGCCTGCTCGGCGCCTACTGCCTGTCCGAGGCCCACGCCGGCTCCGACCCCGCCGCGATGCGGGCGTCCGCCAAGGTCACCGACGGCGGCTGGGTCGCCACCGGCGAGAAGGCCTGGGTCACCCACGGCGGCCAGGCCGACTTCTACTCCACCTTCCTCCGGACGCCGGACGACGGCCCGAACGGCATCTCCTGCTTCCACCTCACCCCCGACCTCGACGGGTTCTCCGCCGCCAAGCCCGAGGAGAAGATGGGGCTCACCGGGTCCACCACGGCGGCGATCCGGCTCGACGGCGTGCCGGTCCCGACCGACCGGCTGGTCGGCGAAGCGGGCCGCGGGCTCGGCATCGCGCTGGCGGCGCTGGACTCCGGGCGGCTCGGCGTGAGCGCGGTCGCCGTCGGGCTCGCCCAGTCCGCGCTGGACGTGGCCGTGGAGTACGCCCGCGAGCGGACGGCCTTCGGGCGGCCGATCGTCGAGCACCAGGGCGTGGCGTTCCTGCTGGCCGACATGGCCGCCGCCGTCGAATCGGCCCGGGCCACCTACCTGTCCGCGGCCCGCCGCAAGGACGCCGGCAAGCCGTACGCGCGCCAGGCCAGCATCGCCAAGCTGGTGGCCACCGACGCGGCGATGAAGGTCACCACCGACGCCGTCCAGGTGCTCGGCGGTGCCGGCTACACGCGCGAGTTCCCCGTCGAGCGGTACATGCGCGAGGCCAAGATCATGCAGATCTTCGAGGGCACCAACCAGATCCAGCGGATGGTGATCGGCCGGCACCTGGCAGCCGAGTCGGCAGCCGCCGCGCGCTGACGGCCCGGTTCTGTCGGTACCGGGTGCCCAGTGCGCCCATGGTCGCTGTCGCCGACGACGAGAAGATGGCACTGGTCATCTCCTCGTGGTGGCCCGGCCGCGGCCTTGGCTCGCACCCGCCGCACCTGAGACCCGTTCCACGTGGAACGGGTGACGTTCGCCGGTGGACCGCGCGGCGCGCGAGCGACCAGACTGGGGCTCCCTACGAGGAAGGCCCCGATGCCCGAGCCGCACCTGCGCGCAGCCGACGCCGACCGCGCAGCTGTCGCCTCCCAGCTGGGTGAGCACATGGCCGCCGGCCGGTTGACCGTTTTCGAGTACGAGGAGCGCCTCGGCCGCGCCTACGCCGCCCGCACCTACGGCGAGCTGGACGAGCTCACCGCCGACCTGCCGGCTCCCCGGCCGGTCGAGCCGGCGCCGTCCCCCGCCCCGGCACCCGTCCCCGACTCCGGGATCGCCGGTGCCGGGCACTGGGACGGCTGGGCCGGCAGGCACACCCGGCAGGCGGCCTGGGCCAGCTGGGCGGGTACCGCGGTCATCGTGCTGACCATCTGGCTGGTGACCTCGTTCGCCGCCGGAGAGCTGCTCTACCCCTGGCCGGTCTGGGTCATCGGCCCCTGGGGCGCGATCCTGCTCGCCCAGTCGATCACCGCCGGGCGGGACGGCGACGGGAAGCGGCGCCAGCTCCCCTGAGCGCCGCCGCCACCTGCTCCCGGTGCGAGATCCACCAGCGGAGCCGCGTGCTGCCCCAGTGTGTCCGGAGCCGGCACACCAACCCGTCGCGACCGTGCGCAGGCGAACCCGTCGGCGGCCGGTCAGCGTGCCCGTGAGTCCAGGCCCGTTCCCGTCCGGCCGGTGGACCGGCGCCTGCGGCCGGTCAGGTTGACCAGCTGGAGCTCGGCCTCGGTGGAGTCCAGCGGCCGGGAGAACAGGTAGCCCTGCGCCCGGTCGCAGCCCTCGGCGCGCAGCCGGTCCCGCTGCACGGCCGACTCCACGCCCTCGGCGACGGTCTCGAGCCCGAGGTTGCGGGCGAGCTCGAGCATGCCGCGCACCAGCGGTGAGCGGTGCTCGATGTCGGTGATCGCCGCGACGAAGGATCGGTCGATCTTGAGGATGTCCACCGGGAACTGGCCCAGGTAGGCCAGCGAGGAGTAGCCGGTGCCGAAGTCATCGACGGCGAGGCGGACGCCGAGTGCGCGCAGCCGCCCCAGGTCGGCGGCGGCCCGTGCCGGGTCGTCGACCAGCGCGGTCTCGGTCAGCTCCAGGACCAGCGAGCACGGCGGCAGGCCGGAGTCGGCCAGGACATCGGCGACGAAGCGGCCTAAGTCGGCGTCGGCCAACTGGCGACCGGAGACGTTCACCGAGATCGCCAGCGGCTGCGCCTGCGGGTAGGTGCGCTGCCACGCGGCAGCGGTGTGGCAGGCCTGCTCGAGCACCCAGTGGCCGAGCTCGCGGATCAGCCCGGTGGCCTCGGCAACCGGGATGAACGCATCCGGCGGGACGGGGCCCAGCGTCGGGTGGGTCCAGCGCAGCAGCGCCTCGAAGCCGATCAGACGCTCGGTGGCCAGGTCGACCACCGGCTGGAACACCAGATGCAACTCGCCGCGCTCCAGTGCCTGGGCGAGGTCGGCCTCGAGCCGCACCCGGTGCAGCTCGGTGGCGCGCATCTCGGGGTCGAACACCACCATTCGGCCCCGGCCGGCCGCCTTGGCCCGGTGCAGGGCGATGTCAGCATCGCGCAGCACCATCGCGGCGGCGGCGTCGAGGTCGGCGACGTCGAGGTCGGCGACGGCCAGGCCGAAGCCGGCTGACACCGCCACCTGGTGGCCGTCGAGGGCGAACGGCTCGGCCAGCGCCTCCTGCACGCGGGCGGACACGGTCTCCGCTTCAGCGAGCGGTGAACCGCCGCCCTCGATGAGAACGCCGAACTCGTCGGCGCCGAGCCGAGCCACGGTGTCCTCCGACCGCACGACCGCGCGAAGCCGGTCGGCGACGGCGCACAGCAACCGGTCGGCGTAGTCATAGCCCAGGCTCTCGTTGACGTCCCGGAAGCCGTCGAGGTCGATGCTGAGGACGGCCGGGGCGGTCCCGGAGCGCTCTCGGCGGCGCAGGGCCAGGGCGACGCGGTCGTCGAACAGAGCTCGGTTGGCCAGACCGGTCAGCTCGTCGTACAGCGATCGATGCATCAGCTCCTGCTCGGCGACCGTCCGCGCGGTCACGTCGTCACCGGTGACCAGGACGGCTGCCACGTCCGGGTCGTCGAGCAGGTCCACGACCCGGACGGAGAACCAGGTTGGGCGGCCGGACTCGTCCCGGGAGCTCAGCTGTCCGGTGACCACCACACCGGGGACCCGGCGCGCCCGGGCGACGAGTGCCCGCGTCTCGGCGTGGTTCTGCACCAGGGCGGTCCGCAGTCCGTCACCACCGCGTAGCAGCGGCATCAACTGCAGGTCCTGCTGCTGCGGCTCCTCCGGGCCCGGGAGGAATCGGCCGTCGGCGTCGAGCAGGACCACGGCGTCGGAGGAGTTGGCGGCAAGCGCGGAGAAGAACCGCGCCTGGGAGTGCAGCCGGCGCCGGAACGCTTCCCTGTCGCGCAGGAGGTAGGCAGCCCGGGTGAAGACCAGCCCGAGCAACGCGACAGTGGCCAGGATCCCGGGCACCGGGCTGATGTCACGTCCGCTGACGTAGGCAGCCAGCTCGAAGGACGGCGGGATGAGCACCGGCGTCAGCACGAACGCCATCCGGGGCAGCGTGACCTTCGCCTGCTCCTGGTGCACCGGCGTCGCGGCCACCCGGGGAAGCGCCCGGATCACGACGGCCAGGCATGCGTCGGCCAGCAGCCAGGCCGCGAAGATCCAGGCCGGCACGGTGGCACCGCTGCGCAGGTAGGTCAGGTCGACGGCGAACCAGACCGATGCCGTCAGCCCCATCCAGCCGGCGAGCTGCCGCAGCGCGGGACGTGCGAGCCACAGTCGGACGGAACCGGCCACGATGCACGCGTCCAGCATCGTGTGCAGCGCCCAGATCGCCGGCGCGGTGTGCGGTGCCTGCCCGCCGGCTCCGGCGCCGAGCACCAGTTCCCATTCCAGGTAGGCCAGCACCACGAAGGCGACCGCGGCGTCGACGAGCCCGCCCCGCGACCGCCCCGTCCCCGACTCTCCGGTGAGCAGGAGCCGGATGCCGACGGCGATGGACAGGTAGGCGGCGAGATAGATGAGATCCACCGCGGAGAATCCGGGCAGTGCGACCACCTGCCGCACGACGTCTGCGAAGCCGAACAGGCTGATCCCGGTGGCCAGGCACACCGCGGCCTGTCGATGCAGCCGGCGCCGCCGCACACCGCTCCACGCCACGGCGGACACGGTCACCATGCCCAGCAGGAAGGCGACCTCGGAGATCGTGCCGCCGCCCAGGACCGCCGACAGCAGCAGCACCACGGCCAGTCCCGCTGTCAGCGCCAGCCACCACCGAGGGCCCACGGGGGTTCCCCACCCGACAGGCATCACAGCTCCCTTGCTGTCGACGGATCCGGCCCGATCACGTTTCGTCAAGGCCTGCCGTGCCCTTGAGCGGAGGAAGATTCATCGGTCGGGGGACTCACTCGAAGCGGTGAGCCTCCACGGACGTCGCGCCGCCCTTGCCGGCGGTACGACCCCTTCGAACGGCCCACGCCGTTTCAGGCGATCCGATGCCCGAATCAGGGGGCCGAGCAGCTTGCCCAGATTGATCCGGTTCTGCCCGTCGATCGTGGCGGCCTGGCCGACGCGGTCGGCGCCGTCCCGAGCGGACCGCAGGATGCGGTCGCGGACGGGGCCATCGCGGCGGAGGCGTGCGGATCGTTGCCGGTCGTGGACCGTTGCTCCCCGGGGGCGCTCGTCGCCTCCCGGGGGCCGGTGACCACCGGCTGGGAGCCCTGGGGATTCCCCAGTGCGTGGTGGGCAAGGGGGGAGTTGAACCCCCACGTCCTTCCGGACACACGGACCTGAACCGTGCGCGTCTGCCATTCCGCCACTTGCCCTGGCGAGGGAAAACAGTAGCAGCCCACCCGCCGCTGTCCGCAGCGGGGTGGGGGATCCCCCGACCTCCGGCTTTTCCGCCGGTCACCGGCCCGCGCGGCGCGCGGAGAGCGTCGTGACGCCGCTGGCCGGTCACGGGTGCGGCGCCCGGCTACGATCGTCGGAGGCATTCGAGCCGTCCGACGAGCGCAAGGGAGCGACTGTGGGCGTGCTGCAGCGCTTCGAACGACGCCTCGAGGGCATGGTCGGAGTCGCCTTCGCCCGCATCTTCAAGGGCAAGGTGCACCCTGCCGAGATCGCCAAGGCCCTGACCCGCGAGGCCGACGAGCAGCGCTCCGTCCTCGGGGAGGGGCGTGTTCTGGCGCCCAACGTGTACGACGTCCGGCTGGGGCCGACCGACTACGACAACCTCGCCGAGTGGTCCGAGGAACTGGCCGCCCGGCTCGCCGACATGGTGTCCGAGCACATCGAGGCCGAGGGCTACCAGGTCTTCGGCGAGGTCCAGGTGCGGCTCGATCGGGACGAGGAGCTGCGCACCGGCGTCTTCGAGGTCGGCTCCCACGTGGCCGACCCAGCCCGGCCGGCCCCTCGGGCCGAGGCCCTCGCCGTCCCGCCGGCGACCGGCGGATCAGGGGTTCCGCCGCTGCCGCCGCTGCGCGGCCGGGTGGCCACCGACACCGGCCGCCAGAGCCCCTCGGTGGTGGGGCGCGCGGGCAGCAAGCCGGGCATCACGCACGTGCTGCTCGTCGACGGCCCCGGCACGCGGCACGAGCTGACCAACGGCCGCAACATCATCGGCCGGGGCACCGACGCCGACATCCGGTTGCCCGACACCGGAGTCAGCCGCAAACACGTGGACGTGGTCCTGGACGGCGCCACGGCGATCGCCGAGGACCTCGGCTCGACCAACGGCACCCTGGTCAACGGCCGGCGGATCACCCGCCAGCCGCTGTCGGACGGGGACGTCATCCGCATCGGCCACTCGGTGCTGGTCTACCGGCAGGACGGCGCGTGAAGCCGGTCGAGGTGATTCCGTGACGGCCGAGATCGTCCTGCAGATCTTCCGCTTCGGCTTCCTCCTGCTGCTGTGGCTGTTCATCTTCGCGGCGTTCCGGGTGGTGCGTGCCGACCTGTTCGGTGGCCGGGCCGGGCGCGTGGCCTCGGTGCCGCCCCGCGCGGCGGCCGGGGGCCGGAAGAAGAACCGCGGGCCGAAGACGCTCGTCGTCACCGCCGGCCCGCTCAGCGGGACCAAGATCACCCTCGGCGAGCAGCCCATCCTCATCGGTCGCGCCGACGACTCCACCCTGGTGCTCACCGATGACTTCGCCAGCTCCCGGCACGCCCGGCTGACCAACCGGAGCGGGCAGTGGTACGTCGAGGACCTCGGGTCCACCAACGGGACCTACCTCGACCAGCAGCGCGTCCAGGGGCCCCTGCTGGTGGCCCCGGGCCAGCCGATCCGCATCGGCCAGACGGCCCTGGAGCTGCGCTCATGACCGCCGTGTTCCTGACCGCCGTGGCAAGCGCTCGCCTCACCGGAAGCACGATCGGATGAGTCTCTCGCTGCGCTACGCAGCCCGTTCCGACCGCGGTCTCGTCCGCGGCAACAATCAGGATTCGGTGTACGCCGGGCCCCGCCTGCTCGCCGTCGCCGACGGCATGGGCGGCCACGCGGCCGGTGACGTCGCCAGCAAGGTGGTCATCGCCGCCCTGGAGCACCT
This sequence comes from Geodermatophilus ruber, assembly GCF_900114385.1. Classification (GTDB taxonomy): domain Bacteria; phylum Actinomycetota; class Actinomycetes; order Mycobacteriales; family Geodermatophilaceae; genus Geodermatophilus; species Geodermatophilus ruber. The sequence goes on along the minus strand of NZ_FOSW01000014.1, from coordinate 120,244 downwards.
GGACGACGACGCGCCCTCGGGCGACATGCTGCAGGCCCTGCGCGCGGCGGTCTTCGAGGGCAGCGAGCACCTGCGGGAGGTGATCCGGGAGTCCCCGCAGCTGGAGGGCATGGGCACCACGCTCACCGCCATCCTCTTCGCCGGCGGCCGACTGGCGCTGTGCCACGTCGGTGACTCCCGCGCCTACCTGCTGCGCGACGGCGCCCTCACCCAGATCACCCACGACGACACGTTCGTCCAGACGCTGATCGACGACGGTCGGATCACGCCCGAGGAGGCCAACCACCACCCCCAGCGCTCGCTGCTGCTGCGCGCGCTCAACGGCCAGGACGTCGACCCCGACCTGTCGATGCGCGAGGCCCGCGCCGGCGACCGCTACCTGCTGTGCTCCGACGGCCTCTCCGGGGTGGTCAGCGAGGAGACCCTCGCCGAGGCGCTCAAGGACCCCGACCCCCAGTCGACCGCCGACCGGCTGATCGAGCTGGCCCTGCGCAGCGGGGGCCCGGACAACATCACCGTGATCGTCGCCGACGTCGTCGAGGACAGCGGGCACACCCCGCCGCTCGACCCGGTCGTCGACGGTGCCGCCGGTGACAACGTCGGGCAGCGGGAGGTCGACCCGCGGTCGGCGGCCGGCCGTGCCGCCCTGGCCGATCCGCCCCCGCCGCCCCCGTCGACCGCCGCCCCGACGGCCGCCGCCCCGCCGCCGTCCCGGAGCCGCCGCCGGCTGCTCTGGGCGCTGGGCGGGGCGCTGCTGGTCGCGGCCGCGGCGGTCGGCGCCTACCTGTGGGTGCTGTCCAACTGGTTCGTCGGGGTGCAGGACACCGCCGACGGCGAGCGGGTCGCCGTCTACCGCGGCATCGACGCCTCGCTGCTCGGCATGGAGCTCAACCGGGTCGCCGCGGTCACCGACCTCGACGTCGCCGACCTCACCCCGGCCGACACGAGCAAGGTGCGCCGCGGCATCGAGGCCACCGACGGCGCCCACGCCGACCGCATCGTCGCCATGCTGGAGGAGCAGAGCCTGCCGGTCTGCGCCGACCTGGAGCCGCCCACCGAGCCGGCCCCGACCAGCGAGGCCGCGCCGACGACCGAGGCGGCGCCGTCCCCGCCCCCCGGCCCCGAGCCGGCCCCGGGTGCCAACGGTGCCGAGCCGGGCATCTCCGCGGCGCCCACCGACACCACGCCGCCGGTGGCGCCCCCGACGAAGACGCTCGAGCCGGGAGTGGACTGCCGGGAGGTCGAATGAGCGGCACCCCGTCGACCGATCCCCGGGCGGCCGCGCCGGGCGCGACCCCGCCCCCGCCCAAGCGGCGCGGCACCGAGCTCGCCCTGCTCGGCTTCGCCCTCTTCATCACCCTGGTCGCGCAGGCCATCGTCGACCTGACGATCACCGGGTCGCTGCGGCCGGACATGCTCACCTTCGGCGGCTGGATCACCGCGCTGTGGGTGGTCGCGCACCTCGTGGTCCGGAAGTTCGCCCCCTACGCCGACCCGCTGCTGCTGCCCGCGGTCGCCCTGCTGGTCGGCCTCGGCCTGGCGGTGATCCACCGGCTCGACCTCGCCGCCGAGCAGGTCGACAGCACCGTCACCCGGGAGGACGCCCCCGTCCAGCTGATGTGGGCCACGGTGGGTGTGCTGCTGTTCGTCGCGGTGCTGGTCGTGCTGCGCGACCACCGGTTGCTGTCCCGGTTCGCCTACACCCTCGCCCTGATCGGCCTGGTGCTGCTGGCCCTGCCCGCGGTGCTGCCCTCGTCGATCTCGGAGGTCAACGGCGCCAAGATCTGGATCCGGCTCGCCGGGTTCAGCATCCAGCCCGGCGAGTTCGCCAAGATCTGCCTGATCGTGTTCTTCGCGGCCTATCTGGTCGACAAGCGGGACGTGCTCGCGCTGGCCAGCCGCCGGGTCGCCGGGATCGAGCTGCCGCGCGGCCGGGACCTCGGGCCGGTCCTGGTGGCCTGGGCGCTGTCGATCCTCGTCCTGGTGTTCGAGCGCGACCTGGGCAGCTCGCTGCTGCTGTTCGGCATCTTCGTGGTGATGCTCTACGTCGCCACCGAACGGGCCAGCTGGCTGCTCATCGGCCTGGGTCTGTTCGCCGGTGGGGCGCTGCTCGCGTACCAGATCTTCGGCCACGTGCAGGCGCGCGTGGACACCTGGCTGGACCCCTTCGCCTACCGCGACGGCGCCGGCTACCAGCTGGTCCAGTCGCTGTTCGGCCTGGGCACCGGCGGGCTGTTCGGCGCCGGGCTCGGCGGCGGCCGCCCCGACCAGGTGCCGGTGGCCAAGAGCGACTTCATCGCCGCGGCGATCGGCGAGGAGCTGGGCCTGTTCGGCCTGGTGGCGGTGATCATCGTCTACCTGGTGCTGGTCGAGCGCGGGCTGCGCACGTCGCTGATCGTCCGCGACGCCTTCGGCAAGCTGCTGGCCGCCGGCCTCTCCTTCGCCCTCGCCTGGCAGGTCTTCGTCGTCCTCGGCGGGGTCACCGGCCTGCTGCCGCTGACCGGGCTGACCACCCCGTTCCTCGCCTACGGCGGGTCCTCCCTGGTCGCGAACTTCGCCCTGGTGGCGATCCTCGTGCGGATCAGCGACGCCGCCCGCCGCCCGGCCCCACCGGTCACCCCGCCCCGGACGGCGCTGGGTGACGCCCCCACCGAGGTAGTCCAGTCGTGAACGCTCCCCTGCGCCGCGTGGCGATCAGCGTGCTCGTGCTCTTCACGCTGCTGATCGTCAACGTCAACTACATCCAGGTCGTGCGCTCCGACGAGCTGCGCAACGATCCCTCCAACACCCGCGTGCTGGCCGAGGAGTACGACCGGGAACGCGGCTCGATCGTCGTCGACGGCACCGAGGTGGCGCTGTCGGTGCCCACCGACGGCCGGCTCACCTACTTGCGCCAGTACCCGCAGGGCCCCGTGTACGCGCCGGTCACCGGCTACTACTCGCTCGTGTACGGCAACACCCAACTCGAGCGCGCGGAGAACGAGATCCTGGCCGGCTCCGACCCCCGGCTGACCTTCCGCCGGCTGGCCGACCTGTTCACCGGCCGGGACCCCGCCGGCGGCGACGTCGTCGTCACCCTCGACCCCGCGGTGCAGGAGACCGCGATGGCCGAGCTGGAGGGCGTCACCGGTGCGGTGGCGGCCCTCGACCCGTCGACCGGCGCGGTGCTGGGCCTGGCCAGCACGCCGTCCTTCGACCCGAACCAGCTCTCCAGCCACGACCCGCAGGCGATCCGCGACTACGCTGCGGAGCTCGAGGCGAGCGAGCACGACCCGCGGCTCAACCGGGCGATCGGCGACAACTACCCGCCGGGGTCGGTGTTCAAGGTGATCGTGGCCGCCGCGGCCCTGGCCAACGGCTACACGCCCGACAGCGTCATCCCCGCCCCCGACACGCTCACCCTGCCCGGCACCTCCACCACGCTGGAGAACTTCGGCGGGTCCTCGTGCAGCAGCACCGGCGAGCAGACGCTGATCGACGCCCTCACCATCTCCTGCAACACCGCGTTCGCCCAGCTCGGCATCGACCTGGGTGAGGACCGGGTACGCGAGATGGCCGAGGCGTTCGGGATGGACGGCGAGGGCCGGCAGATCCCCCTGCCGGTGGCGCCCAGCAGCATGGGTGACCCGGAGAACGACGCCCAGCTCGGGGTCAGCTCGATCGGCCAGCAGGACGTGCGGATGACCCCGCTGCAGGCGGCGATGATCGCCGCCGCCGTGGCCAACGACGGCACGCTCATGAACCCCTATCTGGTCGACCAGCTGCGCGCCCCCGACCTGAGCGTGCTGGACCAGACCGACCCGGAGGAGCTCAGTGAGCCGGTCTCCCCCGAGGTCGCCGAGCAGCTCACCGAGATGATGACCAGCGTCGTGGCCAACGGAAGCGGGCGCGCGGCCCGCATCCCGGGCGTCGAGGTCGCCGGCAAGACCGGCACCGCCCAGGTGGCCGAGGGGGTCCCCGACCACAACTGGTTCATCGGGTTCGCGCCCGCCGACGACCCGCAGATCGCCGTCGCGGTCTTCGTGGCCAACGGCGGGGGCACCGGCGGCGACACGTCCGCGCCGATCGCCCGCGAGGTCATGCGGGCCTACCTCGAGGGGCAGGGCGGCTGATGGCGTTGTCCACCGGCACCGTCCTCGCCGGCCGCTACGAGATCACCGCCCCCATCGCCACCGGCGGCATGGGCGAGGTGTGGCGGGCCCGCGACCGGGTGCTCGACCGCGTCGTCGCCGCGAAGGTGCTGCGCAGCGAGTTCACCGGCGACCCGAGCTTCGTGGCGCGCTTCCGCAACGAGGCCCGGCACACCGCGGCGCTGAGCCACCCCAACATCGCCTCGGTCTACGACTACGGCGAGACCACCGAGGACGAGCGGCTCCCGGATCAGCGGCTGGCGTTCCTCGTCATGGAACTGGTCGAGGGCAAGCCGCTGGTCACGATCCTCCACGAGGAGGGCACGCTCCCCGTCGACTGGACGCTGCACGTCCTCGGTCAGGCCGCCGACGGGCTGTCGGCGGCGCACCGCGCCGGCGTCGTCCACCGCGACATCAAGCCGGGGAACCTGATCGTGCGCCCGGACGGCGTGGTGAAGCTGACCGACTTCGGCATCGCCCGGGCCCGGGACGCCACCCCGCTGACCCGCACCGGCATGGTCGTCGGCACCGCGCAGTACCTGTCGCCGGAGCAGGCGCAGGGGTTCGATGTCACCGCCGCCTCCGACGTCTACTCCCTCGGCGTCGTCGGCTACGAGTGCCTCACGGGTGGCCGCCCGTTCGACGGCACCTCCCAGGTGGCCGTCGCGCTCGCCCACATCAACCGGCCGCCGCCGCCGCTGCCGGCGCACGTGCCGCCCGCGGTGCGGCTGCTGATCGAGCGGGCGCTGGCCAAGGACCCCGCCGACCGGTTCGCCGACGGCGCCGCGTTCGCCGCCGCCATCCGCTCGGTGGCCTCCGGCCACGGGCTCGCCGCCGGGCCCGTGGCCGCAGGCGGCCCGACCACCACGCCGGCCGGGCACGGCGATGGCTCGGCCACCGCCCGCACCGAGCTGGTGGAGGACCTCGGCGGCAACCGCACCCAGGTCCTGGGCATGGCCCCGGCCGGGGGGCCGGGGACGGCGCCGCGCACCATGCCCCCGCTGCAGCGCGCCCAGGACGACGGGGACGGCTGGTCCGGCCCGCCGTCCGGGGACGGCGGAGGCGGCCGGGTTGGTCGGCACGGCACGCGCGGCCGCGGGGGCCGGCGCCGCTGGGCCTGGCTGGTCGCCGCGCTGGTGCTGCTGGCCCTGCTCGCCGGGGGGACCTGGCTGGCCCTCCGCGGCGACGACGCCGGGACCACGACGCCGGACCGCACCACCGCGCCGGCGACCAGCGCGGCCACGACGCCGGGCGGGACGGTCAGCATCGACGCGGCGGCGCTGGCCGGCCGCAACGCCGACGAGGTCCAGGCCGAGCTGGAAGGTCAGGGGCTGCTGGTCACCCAGGAGCAGGCCGACGAGGACCAGGTCCGCGCGGCCGGCATCGCGCTGGACGAGGGCGACGTCGTCACCACCGACCCGGTGCGAGGCGAGCTCAGCCGGGGCGACACGGTGATCCTGTTCGTCGCGCCGGACGACTTCACCCCCGACACCGGGCAGGACGACGGCGGGGGCGGCACGGACGAGGAGGAGCCCGCGGCGCCGACGACCAGCGCCCCGTCGACACCCACCAGCGCCGCACCGACACCCACCAGCGCCGCACCGACACCGACCAGCGCCGCACCGACACCGACCACCAGCGAGCCCCCGGCGCCGACCACGACCCTGCCCGGGAGCCCGACGGCCACGGGCACCGTGCTGCCCGGCCAGCCGGGCGAGGGCGGGGAGCAGGCGCCGCAGGGGCAGAGCGAGTGATCCCGCCCGCTCGCGCCGCCCGGGATGCGGCCGCTCCAGCGGTTAGGCTGCCCGCCGGCCCGCCCGTCCGCCGCGCTCCCGCGCATCCCCGTGCCCGCTGGACGCCGCCCCGCACCGCCCGAGAGGACCTCCGATGACCACGCCGCAGGTGCTCGGTGAGCGCTACGAGATCGGCGGGGTGCTGGGGCGCGGGGGCATGGCCGAGGTGCACCGGGGCCGGGACCTTCGGCTGGGCCGCGAGGTGGCGGTCAAGGTGCTGCGCAGCGACCTGGCCCGGGACCCCTCCTTCCAGGTCCGGTTCCGCCGGGAGGCGCAGGCCGCCGCCTCGCTCAACCACCCGGCGATCGTCGCGGTGTACGACACCGGCGAGGACCGGACGGCGAACGGCGCCACTCCGTACATCGTCATGGAGTACGTCGAGGGCCAGACGCTGCGCGACGTGCTGCGCAGCGAGGGGGTGCTCTCCCCGGAGCGGGCGATGAGCCTGGCCGCCGACATCTGCGGCGCCCTCGACTTCAGCCACCGCAACGGCATCGTTCACCGGGACGTGAAGCCCGGGAACGTGATGATCACGCCCCAGGGCGGGGTCAAGGTGATGGACTTCGGCATCGCCCGGGCGGTCTCCGACTCCGCCGCCACGATGACCTCCACCGCCGCGGTCATCGGCACCGCGCAGTACCTGTCCCCGGAACAGGCCCGCGGCGAGGGCGTCGACGCCCGCTCCGACGTGTACTCGGTGGGCTGCCTGCTCTACGAGCTGGTCACCGGGGCGCCGCCGTTCACCGGCGACTCCCCGGTCGCGGTGGCCTATCAGCACGTGCGGGAGGACCCGCGGCTGCCGTCGTCGATCAACCCGGCCATCCCGCCGGAGCTGGACGCGATCCTGCTCAAGTCGATGAGCAAGAACCCGGCCAACCGCTACCAGTCGGCCGCGGACATGCGCAACGACCTGCTGCGGGCCCTGGCCGGCCAGCGGGTCGAGGCCACCCCGGTCATGAACGACGCCGAGAAGACGACGATCCTCGGCGCCGCCCCCGCCGGCTACCCCGAGGGCGACTGGGACGCCGACGACCACCCCGGCCGCCGGCGCAGGCGCAACCGGGTCATCGCCGCCGTCGTCGGCGCGCTGGTACTCCTCGGCGGGGTCCTCACCGCCGTCCTGCTGCTGGGCGGCGGCGGCGAGGAGGAGCCGCCCGCGGTCGCGCAGATCGCGGTGCCCGACGTCACCGGCGAGCTGGAGGACGACGCGCGGGCCGCGCTCACCGAGGCCGGGCTGACCGTCGGGGACGTGAGCGTCCAGCCGAGCACGGAGGCGGAGGAGGGCCGGGTGCTCAGCACCAACCCGGCCGGCGGCGCGCAGGTCGACCCCGACAGCAAGGTGGACCTCGTGGTGGGTGGCGGCGTGGACACGATCACCGTCCCGCCGGTGAAGGGCCTGGACGTCGACGACGCCCGCACCGCGCTCGAGAACGCCGGCTTCAGCAGCGTCGACACCACCCAGGTGGACTCGGCCGAGCCCGAGGGTGAGGTGGTCGACGTGAACCCCGGCCAGGGCGAGCAGGTGGATCCGGCCACCCGGATCACGCTGCAGGTCTCCGACGGCGACGTGGAGATCCCCGACGTGCGGGGACAGGACGCGGAGACCGCGCGGCGCATCCTCGCCGACGCCGGCTTCACCAACATCACCGTGCAGAACTCCGAGAGCGACGACGTCGCCCCCGGCGAGGCGGTCGGCACCGAGCCGGGCGCCGGCAACCAGGCCGCCGCCGGCGACGAGATCGTGCTGCTGGTCGCCGTCCCGGTGCCCTCGACGGAGACCACGCCGCCGGCCACCCCCACCCCGACCCCCACGCCCACGCCGACCCCCACGGCCACCCCGACCGCGGGGCTCAACCAGGAGGGCATGCCGGGTCTGCTCGACTGACCTCAGACGCACGAAGGGCTCCTCCCGATCGGGGAGGAGCCCTTCGTCGTACCGGGACCGGTCAGACGGCCGCTGCGAGCCGCTGGGCGGCGGCCGTGGCCGCCGCCACGGCCGCCGGGTCGGGCGTCAGGCCGCACGCCGACAGCCAATTGGCGAGCATCCGGTGGCCGCCCTCGGTGAGCACCGACTCGGGGTGGAACTGCACGCCCTCCACCGGCAGCTCCCGGTGCCGCAGCGCCATGACGATCCCCGACTCCGTGGACCCGGTGACCTCGAGCTCGTCGGGCACCGTCGCCCGGTCCACGGCCAGCGAGTGGTACCGGGTGGCGGTGAACGGGGACGGCAGGCCGGCGAGCACCCCCGCCCCGGAGTGCAGCACCTGGCTGGTCTTGCCGTGGAGCAGTTCGGGCGCACGGACCACCTCCGCCCCGAAGGCCTCGGCGATCGCCTGGTGGCCGAGGCAGACGCCGAGCACCGGCGTCCCGGCCGCGGCCGCGGCCCGCACCATCGGCACGGTCACCCCGGCGTCCGCCGGCGTCCCCGGTCCGGGGGAGAGCAGCACGCCGGCGACGTCGAGACCGGGCAGCTCGTCGACGGTGACGGCGTCGTTGCGCCGGACGATGCAGCGCACGCCCAGCTGGCCCAGGTACTGGACCAGGTTGTAGACGAAGCTGTCGAAGTTGTCGACGACGAGGACGGGACGGCTCACGGCGGGCTCGATCTCTCCGGTGGACGGCGGCAGGACCCGCCCCGGCTGCGGCGTGCCCGTTCCGGGTGCGCACGCCCGCGCGATCACTCCCCGACGGCGGTGGCGTGCTGCAAGCCCAGGGGGCCATCGTAGGCGGGCACCGACACCGCCGGACGCTCGCGGACCGCGAAGCCCAGCCCGTAGTCCTCCACCGCCTGCTCGAACACCGCCACCTGGGGGGAGGCGGCCAGATGGGCGCGGATGGCCGCGGCGTCGCCGATCGCGGTGACGACGAACGGCGGCGAGTAGGTCCGGCCCTGCAGGAGCAGCACGTTGCCCACGCAGCGGACCGCGCTGGTGGCGATCAGCCGCTGGTCCATGATCGCCACGCCGTCGGCGCCGGCGGCCCACACCGCGTTCACCACGGCCTGCACGTCGGACTGGTGGATCACGACGTCGTCGGGGCGGGCGCCGGCCGGCAGCGCGCGGTCGGGACGGCGGGGCGCGTCGTCGAGGGTGATCTCCACCCCCGGCCCGCGCAGGGCCACCAGACCGGCCGACAGCAGCCCGCTGTCACCGTCGGCCTGGGCCGCGGCCACGTCCCCGTTGCGGGTAGCCGCCTGGTCGGTCAGCTGCTGCGCCCGGGCGCGCAGGGCCGCCAGTTGCTGCTGCTGCTGGGCCAGCACCTGCTCGCGCTGGGCGATGAGGACCGACAGCTCGGTGGTCTCCCCGGCGCGCAGATCGCCGCCCTGAGCCGTCTGGCTGGAGGTCGCGAACAGCAGGCCGGCGGCGAGGGCGACCACCGGGACCAGCGCCGCCCAGGCCGACCGACCCCGCTGGCGGGTCAGGCTGCGGACCACGAGCACCGTTCCAGCTTAGGCTGGAGGGCAGTCTCGGCCGGCAGCGACGAACCGGCCCCGGAGGGAGTTCGCACGGTGCCCAAGTCCAAGGTGCGCAAGAAGTCGGTCTACACGCCGCCGCAGGGTGCGCTGCAGTCGGGGACAGCGGCCGCGCGGGCGGCCACGCCCAGCCCGCGCTGGTACGCCCCGGTCATGGTCGCGCTCATGCTTCTGGGCCTGCTGTGGATCGTCGTGTACTACGTGGCCGGGGAGAACATCCCCTTCATGGTGTCGCTGAACGCGTGGAACTTCGCGATCGGCTTCGGCCTGATGGTGGCCGGCCTGGTGATGTCGATGCGCTGGCGCTGACCGCCGTCGAACCTCGCCGGAGGCCCCCGTCCCCGCCGGGACGGGGGCCTCCGGCACGTTCGGCGGGCTACCCCACTCGCAGCGGGACGACGGCCGCGCTGTGCACAGCCCACCTCGTCGTCCACAGGTCGACAAAGCGCGCTACCCCCAGAGTTGTCCACCGGATGTGGAGAACGAATGTTCGACCGAACGCCGCTGACCTGCGGTTTTTCTGTCGGTGGTACGGGTGTGACGGGAACGGCACATGGGTAACTACACCGGTGCAAGTCCGTCCCCAGCTGTGTACCCAACTGTGGATGAGTCGACATGGAGCCACGCTCCGGACGATCACCTCGGCGCCTCCGTACCCCGCCGCCGGACGGTCGACACGCGGCGTGACCACGGCAGATGCCGCTAGGCGCACCGGTTGTCCCCAGGACGACGGCAGCCCCCGGTCCACGGCGGACCGGGGGCTGCCGTCGGGGGGCTGTGGACTCAGGCGTCCAGCAGCTCGAGGATCGTCGCGTTCGCCATCCCGCCGCCCTCGCACATCGTCTGCAGGCCGTAGCGGGTGCCGGTGGCCAGCATGCTGTGGACCAGCGTGGTCATGATCCGGGCGCCCGAGCCGCCCAGCGGGTGGCCCAGCGCGATCGCGCCGCCGCGGGGGTTGAGCCGGTCGCCGTCGGCGCCGGTCTCGACCTGCCAGGCCAGCGGCACCGGCGCGAACGCCTCGTTCACCTCGAACACCCCGATGTCGCCGAGGGCGAGCCCGGAGCGCTGCAGCACCTTCTGCGTCGCCGGGATCGGCGCGGTGAGCATGATGACCGGGTCGTCTCCGGCCATGACGGTGGTGTGGATGCGCACCAGCGGGCGCAGACCCAGCTCGCGGGCCTTCTCCGAGGTGGTGACCAGCAGCGCAGCCGAGCCGTCGGAGATCTGGCTGGCGTTGCCGGCGCTGATGACGCCATCGGCCTTGAACGGGGTCTTGAGCGTGGCCAGCTTCTCCAGCGTGCCGCCCGCGCGGATCCCCTCGTCGGCGCGCACCACGGTGCCGTCGGGGGTGGTGACAGGGACGATCTCCTCGTCGAAGGCGCCGTCGGCCTGCGCCTTGGCCGCCTTCTCGTGCGAGGCCAGGGAGAACTCGTCGAGCTGGGTGCGGGAGAAGCCCCAGCGCTCGGCGATCATCTCGGCACCCACGCCCTGGTTGGGCGCCACGCCGTAGCGCTCCAGGAAGCGCGGACCCAGCGGGCGCCCGGCAGCGCCGTCGCCCACCGAGGAGCCCATCGGCACCCGGCTCATCGACTCCACGCCGCCGGCGACGACGACGTCGGCCTGGCCGCTGATCACCGTGGCCGCGGCGAAGGCCACCGCCTGCTGGGAGGAGCCGCACTGCCGGTCGATCGTCGTCCCGGGCACCGACTCCGGCCACCCGGCGGCGAGGGCGGCGGTGCGGCCCACGTTGTAGGTCTGCTCGCCGATCTGGCTCACGCACCCCCAGAAGACGTCGTCCACCGCGGCGGGGTCGATGCCGGCCCGCTCCACCAGGGCCTGGAGCACGTGCGCGGAGAGGTCGACGGCGTGCACGCCGGACAGGCCTCCGCCGCGCTTGCCCACCGGGGTGCGCACGGCGGCGCAGATGACGGCGTCTCGCATGGTCACTCCTCATCGACGTGGGCGGCGTCACGCCCGCCGCGACGATGGTAGGACGTCCCCGTACCTGTGCCCTCGCCACGCCCCGGGAGGGGTGTGCTGGAAAGCTGGCCGCATGGACTGGTCGGCACCCGGTGCGCAGACCGCCGTCCTCGCCGCCGCCGGCGTGGTGCTCGGCGTGGTCGCGGTCCTGCTGGACCCGCTCGGCCGCCTCCTGGTCGGTGGCGCGGCGCTGCTGCTCGTGGCGCTGGCGGCCCGTGACCGGCTGCTGCGGCCCCGGTTGTCCGCGGGGCCGGCGGGGGTCGCCGTGCGGACGCTGACCGGCACCGTGCGGCTGCCCTGGCCGCAGCTGCGGGTCGGGGTACGGGAGACCCGGCGGCTCGGCGTCCGGTCCCGGCTGCTGGAGCTCGACACCGCCGCCGGGCCGGACGACGATGGGATGCTGATCCTCCTGGGGCGCCGCGACCTGGGCGCGCCGCCGGAGGAGGTCGCTCGTGCCCTCCAGGACCTCGCCTCCCGGGGCGGACATGGCCGGTTCCGCCCCTGACGGGGCTACAGGACGACGAGCGTCGGCACGGTCAGGGCGACGACGGCCAGGACCCCGGCCAGCAGCATGAGCCCCAGGACCTGCAGCTCGGTGCGCCGTCGGAGGAGCACGACCACGGCGGTGGCGGCGAAACCGGCCACCAGCCCGCCGAGGTGCCCGAGCAGCGAGACGCCGGGCAGGAAGCTGATGGCCACGTTGATCGCCAGCAGGGTCAGCAGCCCGCGCAGGTCCTCGCGGCGGGCGAGCATGAGCACCGCCAAGCCGCCGAGCAGGCCGTAGATCGCCGCCGACGCGCCCGCGACCGGCCGCCCGGGCTCCCCGAACAGCTGCAGCGCGACGGCGCCGCCCAGGGCGGAGATGAGGTAGACGGCGAGGTAGCGCCACCGGCCCAGCTGGCGCTCGAGCTCGGAGCCGAAGATCAGCAGGGCCAGCATGTTGAGCACCAGGTGCATGGGCCCGATGTGCAGGAACGCTGCGGTGAGCAGCCGCCAGTCCTCGCCGAGCTCGACGAGGATCGGCACCTGGGAGAGCTGGGCGAACAGCGGCGAGTACTGGTTGTCCAGCGGGTTGGCGCCGGCGAGGCCGGCCGAGACCGCGGTGACGACGAACATCGCCACGTTGAGCCCGATGAGGGTGACCGTCACCGTCCCGAACCGGCGGCCCGCCCGGCGCAGCACCGGCGTCGCGCGCGGCTGCCGGACCGTGGCCCGCCCCTCGCGGACGCACTCCGGGCACTGGAACCCGACCGAGGCGGGGGTCATGCACTGCGGGCAGATCGGCCGCCCGCACCGCGCGCAGGAGATGCGGGTGGACCGGTCGGAGTGCCGGTAGCAGAACGCCGTCGGGGGCGCCGGCTGCGGTTGGCCGGGCCCGGCGCCCCCGTCGTCCGGGCCGGTGGTCAGCTGCGCTGCACCTCGACCGACTGCAGGACGACGTCCTCCACCGGGCGGTCGCCGCGGGCGGTGGACACCTTCGAGATGCGGTCGACGACGTCGCGGCTGGCCTGGTCGGCAACCTCGCCGAAGATCGTGTGCTTGCCGGTCAGCCAGGCGGTCGGCGCCACCGTGATGAAGAACTGCGAGCCGTTGGTGCCGGGGCCGGCGTTGGCCATGGCCAGCAGGTAGGGCCGGGTGAAGGCCAGCTCCGGGTGGATCTCGTCGCCGAACTGGTAGCCCGGGCCGCCGATGCCCTGACCCAGCGGATCGCCGCCCTGGATCATGAAGCCGTCGATGATCCGGTGGAAGACCGTGCCGTCGTAGAGGCGGTCGGTGGTCTTCTCGCGGGTCTGCGGGTGGGTCCACTCCCGGCGGCCCTCGGCCAGGTCCGCGAAGTTCGCGACCGTCCGGGGCGCGTGGTCGGGGAACAGGTCGACGGTGATGTCGCCGTGGTTGGTGTGCAGAACGGCACGCCGTGCGGCGGAGGTCGATTCGGTCACGGGTTCACTCTCCCACTGGTCCACTCCCCGCGAGACACGGGGAGCGGACGGGCAGCGCGTCTCACATGCGCAGCACCTGGACGACGTCGAGGTTGCGGAACTGGGCCTCCCCCTCCGTGACCTCCTGCATGCGCTTGGCGAAGTCCGCGGTGACGGGATGCTCGGAGTTGCGCATCGCCGCGTCGTGGTCCGGGAACGCCACGAGTTCCACGTAGGTCTCCGGGCGGTCCCGGTCGGCGGCCACGACGCCCCAGCGGGCGGTCGCCTCGCGACCCATCCGCTCCCGCCACTGCTCGACGGCCTCGCCGAAACCGTCGAGGTCCCGCGCGTGGAACTCGATGAGCTGGACGAAGGCACCCGCCTCCAGCTGCAGCTCGCCCTCGTCGCGCAGCCCCGCCTGCAGCTCCCGCCGCAGCTCGGGACCGTCGGTGTGACCGTGCGTGGTGACGGCGTGCGCCGCGGCCAGCTCGAGGACCTCGTCCTCCTCGCCGGAGATCTGGACGGTGCAGTTGCTCTCGCTGGGCATCATCCGGCAGTCCATGGTCTTGCGTGCCATGGCTCCTCCTCGGCAGCCGTGCGCCCCGGCCCGCCCGTCCGGTGGGCCAGCGGCCCCGCTGACAGTGGCCGGGCGACGCGGAGGAGTAAAGGGACCGAGGTCCCGAGGGAGCGGAGTGGAGACGAGGGGAATCGAGCCCCCCACCCCGCTGGAGCCTCTCCGACTGCGCCGGCCGCCGGAAGGGCGTTATCGGGCCGGGGTGGACCTCGGCTGACTACCCGCGGAGAGTCCGACGGTCAGCGTTCGATGCCAAGCGTGCCGGTCTGGCTCAGATACTCAGCCACGTCGTGGAGCTTGCGGTTGGTGTCTTGACTGGTCTTGGCGAGCAGGGCGAACGCCACCTCCGCGGTGATCTTGTAGCGCTCCATGAGGATGCCCTTGGCTTGGCCGATCACATCCCGGCTCCTCAGTGCCGTGGTCATGTGGTTCAGGTCCTGGGCGTCGGCGACCGCGACCGCGGCGTGGCTGGCGAAGAGCAGGCCGATGCGCTCGGACTCGTCGGTGAATGCCCCGGGGCGGTGAGCCAGCAGGTTCAGCCCCCCCAGGTCCTGATCGCGCACGAACAGCTGGAAACACAGCATGCTGGCCACGCCCAGCTCCGCCGTGGCCCGCCGGGCCAACTCCGGCCAGCGCGGGTCGGCGGCCAGGTCGTCGACGCGAACGGTCACCTGCTGGTACATGGCGTCCAGGCAAGGGCCCTGTTGCGTGCTCTCCTGCAGATCGTCGAACCGTCGCGCCAGCTCCCCGGTGGCCGCCGCCGACACCACCCGGCGGCGGCCGTGCACGAGGCTGATCGTGGCGTGCTCGGCGCCGGGGATGGTTCCTGCCACCGAGGAGACGATGAGCTCCATGACCGCCGCGGCGTCGGTCTGGTGCTGCATCTTCCGCGCCAGGTCGGACAAGCCCTGCGACAGGTCGTCCCGCACCGTCTCTTCTCCCGCGTGCGACGACGGGCGCCCGCGACGCTCGTTCGGGTCGGCCGTCTGGTCCGGGTCGGCCGTCTCGGGAGGTTGGGAACGATCGGGAGGTTCGGCACTGCTCGTGCCCATGCCGAATTGTGACACGTGCAGCGGCCGATCGGAAACGCACGGCCATGACCCTGAACCGCTACGCCGACCTGTTCGACGACGACCTGAACGACGTGGCCGACCGGCTGGACGCCCTGCGGGCCACATCCCGCGGACCAGTTGCGGACCTTGTGCGGACCGAGACCCCTCCGGAGGGCTCGCCCGAGCCCCCGACGGAGAGGGATCCGCAGGTCAGAGGAGTGGAGACGAGGGGAATCGAACCCCTAACCCCCGCCTTGCAAAGGCGGTGCTCTGCCAATTGAGCTACGTCCCCGGGCTGGCTCTCGCCAGAGTGGCCCCGGTGGGTCAGCGGTCGGTGGGTGTGCTGACCGCGTCGGGGCCGCGGGTGGCCTCGTGCCACAGGTCGGCCTCGGCCTGGCCGGCCGAGCGCTTACGGACGAGGGCGAGGGCGCCGACGGCGGCGGCCGCCAGGGCCAGCTTCTTCAGCACGCGGAGTACCTCCTCGAGGGGAGTGCCCGCCTCCTGAGGGAGGGGGCCCGGGGCCTTCCCCGGAGCGGAGCCGGCACCGCTGGCGCCGTCGACGCCGGGACACGGGTGGGCCTGGGAGGACTTGAACCTCCGGCCTCATCCTTATCAGGGATGCGCTCTAACCGCCTGAGCTACAGGCCCGTGAACCTCGAACAGCGTACCTGGTCGCCGAGGGCGACCCCGCAGGGGGTCACCCTCAGTCGCGCTCGGAGAGGGTGACCTCGAGGCCGCCGACCAGGTCCGAGCACATGTTGTAGATGAACGCGGCGACGGTGCACAGCGCGGTCATCAGCACGATGTTGATGGCCCCGATGACCGCCGCCCCGCCGAACACGATGCCCGGGGTGATGAACTCGCTGCTGCTGTCGCCGCCGGAAGCGGTGCCGAGCTGGCCGAAGAGGTCGTTGAGGGTCTCGAAGACGCCGAGACCGGACAGGACGCCGTAGAGGATGCCGACGGCGACCATCCAGATGAAGAACAGCGCGATCGACAGCACCAGCGAGATCTTCAGCGCCGACCAGGTGTCGATGTGCCGCAGCTGGAGGCGGGCGCGGCGGGGGCCACGGGCGGCCTTCGCCTTGGCCCCAGCGGCCTTGACGGTCGCCGGCTGCGCGACGGCGGCCGGCTGCGCGACGGCGGCCGCGGGCGCGCCCTGGGGGACGCCGGTCGCCACCGGGGCGCTCTGGGCAGCGGCACCCTGCGGGGCAACCCCCAGGGGGGTGACCGCCGGCGGCGCGCTCACGGCAGCCGCTGCAGGAGGGGCGGCCGTCCGGGGGGTGGCCGTCTGGGGGGGCGCCGTCGACGGCGCCACAGCCTGGGCGGCGGGGCCCTGGGTGCGCGGCGCTCCGGCACCGGTGACCGGCGCGGTGCCCTCGGGCGCCGCGCCGGCCTGGGCCCGCTGGGTGGCCGTGCCGGGGATGGCCTGGGTCGGCGACGCCCCGGGCTGCTGCCCGTCGGTCGCGGCCGGCTGCGCGGCCGCTCCCGTCGCGGAGAGGGTGTTCTCCCCGATGCGGGCCCCGGTGCGCACCGAACCCTGCGTCCGGTCGCTCATGCCAGTCTCCCGTTCCCCAGCGGCCCTCGCCGCTCTGTCGCACCCGCACGTCCCGGCACGCGGCCGGGGGCGCCCGGGCGCCGGTCAGTTCCCTGGTGGCTGAACAGGAGGGAATGCTGCGGCCGCACCCGCGGGCACGGCCGCAACGCCCCTTCTGTCATCGGACCCACCCTAGGCGGCGGGCTCGTCGTTGTCCGTCGTGCGCGCGATCGCGACGATCGACACGTCTTCCGGCAAGTTCATGAGCTTGACACCCATGGTCGCGCGGTCCTTGTTGTGCCGGACCCCGTTCACCGGCGTGCGGATGACGCCGCCCCCGGAGGTGATGGCGTACAGCTCGTCGCCGAGCCGCACGGCCAGCGCCCCCACCAGCGAACCCTTCCGCGCCTTCGGGTCGGCGGTGAGCACACCCTTGCCGCCGCGGCCCTGGGCCGGGTAGTTCTCGATCCCGGTCCGCTTGGCGAAGCCGCGCTCGGTGGCGACCAGGACGTCCACGCCCTCCTCGACCACCATCATCGACAGCAGCGAGTCGTCCGGGGCCAGGGAGATGCCGCGGACACCCTCGGTGGCCCGGCCCATCGGGCGCAGCTGGTCGTCGTCGGCGCGGAAGCGGATCGACATCGCCTTGCGGCTGACCAGGAGCAGATCCTGCTCCGGGTCGATCAGCGCGGCGCCGACCAGCTCATCACCCTCGCGCAGGTTGATCGCGATGACGCCGCCGCTGCGCGGCGAGTCGAAGTCGGTCAGCCGGGTCTTCTTCACCTGGCCGCGCGCCGTGGCCAGCACGAGATAGGGCGCCACCGAGTAGTCGCGGATCTGCATGACCTGCGCGATCCGCTCGTCCGGCTGGAAGGCCAGGATGTTGGCGACGTGCGCACCGCGGGCGGTGCGGTTGGCCTCGGGCAGCTCGTAGGCCTTGGCCCGGTAGACGCGGCCCTTGTTGGTGAAGAACAGGATCCAGTCGTGGGTGGACCCCACGAAGAAGTGGTCGACGATGTCGTCCTGCTTCAGCTGGGCACCCATCACGCCCTTGCCACCGCGGCGCTGGGACCGGTAGAGGTCGCTCTTCGTCCGCTTCGCGTACCCGGTACGGGTGATGGTGACGACGACCTCCTCCTCCGCGATGAGGTCCTCCATGGAGACGTCGCCGTCGTTGGGCACGAACTTCGTGCGCCGGTCGTCCCCGTACTTCTCCACGATCTCGGCGAGCTCGTCGTGGATGATCTGCCGCTGCCGCTCGGGCGACGCGAGGATGGCCTCCAGGTCCGCGATGCGGGCCTCGATCTCGGCCAGCTCGTCCATGATCCGCTGGCGCTCGAGGGCGGCCAGCCGGCGCAGCTGCAGGTCGAGGATCGCCGTCGCCTGGATCTCGTCGACCTCGAGCAGCTCCATCAGGCCCGTCCGCGCGGCCTCGGCGGACTCGCTGTTGCGGATCAGCGCGATGACGTCGTCGAGGTGGTCCAGCGCCTTGGCGTAGCCGCGCAGGATGTGCGCGCGCTCCTCGGCCTTGCGCAGCCGGTAGCGGGTCCGCCGCTGGATGACCTCGATCTGGTGGGCGACGTAGTGGCGGATCAGCTCATCGAGCCGCAGCGTCCGCGGGACGCCGTCGACGATCGAGAGCATGTTGCAGCCGAAGGAGGTCTGCAGCTGGGTGTGCTTGTAGAGGTTGTTCAGCACGACCTTGGCGACGGCGTCGCGGCGCAGCGTGATCACCAGCCGGCGGCCGACGCGGTCGGAGGACTCGTCGGCGATCTCGCTGATGCCCTGCAACCGGCCGTCCTTGACCGCCTCGGCGATCGCCTCGGCCAGGTTGTCCGGGTTGACCTGGTAGGGCAGCTCGGTGACCACGAGCTGCACCCGGCCCCGGCTGTCCTCCTCCACGGTGACGACGGCGCGCATCTTCACCGAGCCGCGGCCGGTCCGGTAGGCGTCCTCGATGCCCTCCCGGCCGACGATCAGGCCGGCGGTCGGGAAGTCGGGGCCCGGGATGCGCTGCATGCAGGCGGTCAGCGCCTCCTCCGGCTCCGCGTCGGGGTTCTCGAGCATCCAGAACACCGCCGCGGCGACCTCGCGGAGGTTGTGCGGCGGCATGTTGGTGGCCATGCCGACCGCGATGCCGGCCGAGCCGTTGATCAGCAGGTTCGGGATGCGCCCGGGCAGGACCAGCGGCTCCTGGTTCTTGCCGTCGTAGTTGGGCTGGAAGTCGACGGTGTCCTCGTCGATGTTGGCCAGCATCTCCATGGCCAGCGGCGTGAGCCGGGCCTCGGTGTACCGCATGGCCGCGGCGGGGTCGTTGCCCGGGGAGCCGAAGTTGCCCTGGCCGTCGATCAGCGGGTAGCGCATCGACCACGGCTGGGCCAGCCGCACCAGGGCGTCGTAGATGGCCGAGTCGCCGTGCGGGTGGTAATTACCCATGACCTCACCCACGACGCGGGCGCACTTGACGTAGCCGCGGTCGGGGCGGAAGCCCTGGTCGTACATGGCGTAGAGCACGCGACGGTGCACGGGCTTGAGGCCGTCGCGGACCTCCGGCAGGGCGCGGCCCACGATGACGCTCATCGCGTAGTCGATGTAGCTGCGCTGCATCTCCTGCTGGAGGTCGACCGGCTCGATCCGGTCGCGGGGAGGTGTCTCGGTCACGTTTCAGGTCTCCACAAGTGGGTGCACAGAGGTGGAAAAGCGCTGGTCATCCGGTTGGCCCCCTGCAGGGTCCCGCCGGCCCAGTCCGGGGCCGGCCCCTTGCCGGGTCCCACCGCGAGCGTGCGAGTGGTGGGGGCAAGAGGGCCTTCTACGAGGGGTGCGGAGGACGGGGTCCTACTAGACGTCGAGGAACCGGACGTCCTTGGCGTTGCGGGTGATGAAGCTGCGGCGGGCCTCGACGTCCTCGCCCATGAGCACGCTGAACAGCTCGTCGGCGGTGGCGGCGTCCTCGAGGGTCACCTGGAGCAGGACCCGGGTCTCCGGGTTCATCGTCGTCTCCCAGAGCTCGGTGGCGTTCATCTCACCGAGGCCCTTGAACCGCTGGATCGCGTCCTCGCGGATCTTGCGACCCTCTTCCTTGCCGGCCTTGAGCAGCGCGTCGCGCTCGCGGTCGGAGTAGGCGTACTCGTCCCCGTGCTTGCCGCCCCACTTGATCTTGTACAGCGGGGGCTGGGCCAGGTAGACGTAGCCGGCCTCCACCAGTGGCCGCATGAAGCGGAACAGCAGGGTCAGCAGCAGCGTCCGGATGTGCTGGCCGTCGACGTCGGCGTCGGCCATCAGCACGATCTTGTGGTAGCGCAGCTTCGACAGGTCGAACTCGTCGTGGATGCCGGTGCCGAACGCGGTGATCATCGACTGGACCTCGGTGTTCTTGAGGACCCGGTCGATCCGCGCCTTCTCGACGTTGATGATCTTGCCGCGGATGGGCAGGATCGCCTGGTACATCGAGTCGCGGCCGGACTTCGCCGAACCACCGGCCGAGTCACCCTCGACGATGTAGACCTCGGAGTTGCGCGGGTCGGTCGAGCGGCAGTCCGACAGCTTGCCCGGCAGGCCGCTGACCGACAGCAGGTTCTTGCGGGCCAGCTTGCGGGCGTCCTGCGCCGCGCGGCGGGCGCGGGCCGCCGACGCCGCCTTGGTGATGATCGTCTTGGCCTCGGCCGGGTTCGCCTCGAACCAGTGGCTGATCTCGTCGTTGCAGACCCTCTGGACGAAGCCCTTGACCTCGGTGTTGCCGAGCTTGGTCTTGGTCTGGCCCTCGAACTGCGGGTCGCCGAGCTTCACCGAGACGATCGCGGCCAGGCCCTCGCGGATGTCGTCGCCGGTGAGCCGGTCGTCCTTCTCCTTGAGCAGCTTCTTGTCCAGCGCGTACCGGTTCACGATCGAGGTCAGCGCCGCGCGGAAGCCCTCCTCGTGCGTGCCGCCCTCGTGGGTGTTGATCGTGTTGGCGAAGGTGTGCACCGACTCGGAGTAGGCGTCGGACCACTGCATCGCGACGTCGACCGACATCGCCATGTCGTTCTTCCCGGTGCCCTCGGCGGAGAAGCCGATGACCGAGCGGTGGATCGGGGTCTTCCGGCGGTTGATGTGAGCGACGTAGTCGACCAGGCCGCCGTCGTACCGGTAGGTGATCTCGGTGGGCTCGAAGGCCTCCGCCTCGGCACCCGGCTCCGGCGGGGCCTCGGCGAGGGTCAGCTCCTCGGCCAGGCCGGTCTCGGCCTTGCCGTGCCCGGGCCGCTCGTCGCGCAGGACGATGGTCAGCCCCTTGTTCAGGAAGGCCATCTCCTGCAGCCGGCGGCTGATCGTGTCGAACGAGTAGGTCGTCGTCTCGAAGATCGACGGGTCGGCCCAGAAGGTGATCTGGGTGCCGCGCTTCGTCGTCGGGCCGACCTTCTCCAGCGCACCGGGCTTGGCCATGTCGTAGTGCTGGTGCCACTCGGTGCCGTCGCGCCAGATGCGCACGTCCAGCGCGGTGGACAGCGCGTTGACGACGGTGACGCCGACGCCGTGCAGACCACCGGAGACGGCGTAGCTCTTGCCGTCGAACTTGCCGCCCGCGTGCAGGATGGTCATGACCACCTCGACGGTGGGGCGCTTCTCCACCGGGTGCATGTCCACGGGGATGCCGCGGCCGTTGTCCTCCACCCGCACCCCGCCGTCGGCGAGGAGGGTGACCCGGACGGTGTCGCAGTGCCCGGCGAGGGCCTCGTCGACGGAGTTGTCGACGACCTCCCACACCATGTGGTGCAGACCCCGCTCACCGGTCGAGCCGATGTACATGCCGGGCCGCTTGCGGACGGCCTCGAGGCCTTCGAGAACGGTGATGGAGCTGCCGGAGTAGGCGTTGTCCTGCTTGGTGCTGTCGGTCTGGGGTCGAGCGACCACGTGGGGCCCTTCTGTCGCGCAACCGGCGGACGGCTCCCCCACCCCGGGCAGGGGGCAAGACGGCGCAGAACGGCTCTCAGCCGGTTGCTGGCGGTTTCTGCTGTCGAGTCTACTCGTACCAACGACAGGAACACGCTCATCTATGCCCTCAGGGCCGATCTGCGCCACAAACGACCCGCCCGCCACCCCCGATGGTGGGCCCGGCGTCGGCACGCCGTTCCCGGGGCGCTGACGCCCTCTCCCGGCGGGGCGCTGTCAGTCGCCGAGCCGGCCGGCGTCCAGCCGCCCCGTCTCCCGCCCGCGGGTCCGGTTCACGAACACGGTCACCATCCACAGCACGACGCCGATCCCGAGCAGGATCCCGGCGATCCGGTACTGCTCGGCCGGCCGCCCGGCGAGCGGGGTGGCGAGGAAACCGCAGGCCAGCGCGCCCACGACGGGCAGCACGGTCGGGGTGCGGAAGTGATCCTCGTCGACGGTGTCGCGGCGGAGCACGAGCACGGCGACGTTGACGACGGTGAAGACGCACAGCAGCAGCAGCGCGGTGGTGCCGCCGAGCGCGGGGACGGCGCCGACGAAGGTGACCAGCCCGAATGCGAGCGCGGTCGTGAACAGGATCGCCGGCACCGGGGTGCGCCGCCGGGCGTGGACCCGGCCGAGCAGGGACGGCAGCACGCCCTCGCGGGACAGGCCGTAGACCAGGCGGCTGGCCATGAGCATGTTGATCAGGGCGGTGTTGGCGACGGCGAACATCGTGATGACGCCGAAGAGCCCCAGCGGGAAGCCCGGGGCGCCGGCCTCCACCACCTGGAGCAGCGGGGTCTCGCCCTCGCTGAGCCGGTCGGCCGGCACGAGCGCGATCGCCGAGATCGACACCAGGACGTAGATCAGCCCGGTGAGGAGCAGGCCGGCCAGCAGCACCCTGGGGAAGATCCGCCGCGGCTGCTTGCACTCCTCGGCCATGTTGACCGAGTCCTCGAAGCCGACCATCGCGAAGAACGCCAGCCCGGTCGCGGCGACGACGCCGGCGACGACCGAGGAGTCGCCGGTGTCGAACTCGGTCACGCGCGAGAAGTCGCCGTCCCCGACGCCGAGGGCCCACAGGCCCACGCCCATGACGATGAGCAACCCGGAGAGCTCGACGCAGGTGAGCACGACGTTGGCCTTCACGCTCTCGCCCACGCCGCGGAGGTTCACCAGCGCGACCAGGCCCATGAAGCCCAGGCCGATCAGCGTGATCCCGATGCCCTCGCCGAGATCGAGGCCGAACACCTCCGCGGCGTTGGCGGAGAACGCCCGCGCCGCGGTCGACGCCGAGGTGATCCCGGAGCTCATCACGGCGAAGGCGACCAGGAACGTCAGGAAGTGCACCCCGAACGCCTTGTGCGTGTACAGCGCCGCGCCGGCCGCCTGCGGGTACTTGGTGACCAGCTCCAGGTAGCTGAAGGCGGTGATCAGCGCGACCAGGAAGGCGATGAGGAACGGCAGCCACACGACGCCGCCGACCTCCGCGGCCACCGTGCCGGTGAGCGCGTAGATGCCGGTGCCGAGGACGTCGCCGACGACGAAGAGCAGCAGCAGGCCGGGGCCCATCACCCGGCGCAGGCTCGGCTGCTGGTCCGGGCGGACGGCCTCGGTCTCGGCGGGGTGAGCCATGTGCGCCTCCTGCTCGGCTGGGGTGCGGGACGACCGGCGTCGGGTGGTGCGGGCTCGTCATGATCGTCCGGGCCGGCACCACCCCGCGAGTCGAGCGGCCGGCACGCGGGGATCGGACACTGGGGGCATGGCCGAGACCGCCGCGCCGAGAACCTGTCTCGTCACCGGTGCCACCGGGTACATCGGCGGCCGGCTGGTGCCCGAGCTGCTCGCCGCCGGGTACCGGGTGCGGGTGCTGACCCGCTCTCCCGAGCGGCTGCGCGACCTCCCGTGGGCCGGGCAGGTGGAGATCGCCCGCGCCGACGCCTCCGACGCCGCGGCGGTGGCTGCCGCCTGCGCCGGTGTCGACGTCGTCTACTACCTGATCCACGCCCTGGGCGCCGGTCCGCGGTTCGAGGAGACCGACCGGCGGACCGCGCGGGTGATGGCCCGCGCCGCCCGGGAGGCCGGCGTCGGGCGGCTGGTCTACCTCGGCGGCCTGGACCCCGCGGGCGAGCGGCTCTCCCCGCACCTGCGGTCGCGCGCGGAGGTCGCCGAGATCCTGCTGGCCTCCGGCGTCACCACCGCCGTGCTGCGCGCGGCCGTGGTGCTGGGCTCGGGGTCGGCGTCCTTCGAGATGCTCCGCTACCTGACCGAGCGGCTGCCGGTGATGGTGACCCCGCGCTGGGTGCACAGCCGCATCCAGCCGATCGCGATCCGCGATGTCCTGCGCTACCTGGTCGGCTGCGCGCAGCTGCCGCCGGACGTGCACCGCAGCTTCGACATCGGCGGCCCCGACGTCATGGACTACGCGCAGATGATGCAGCGCTTCGCCGCGGTGGCCGAGCTGCCGAGGCGGCGGATCCTGCCGGTGCCGGTGCTCAGCCCGGCCCTGTCGAGCCTCTGGGTCGGCCTGGTGACGCCGGTGCCCCCCTCGATCGCCCGACCCCTGGTCGAGTCGCTGCGCAACACCGTCGTCTGCACCGAGCACGACATCGCGCGGTACGTGCCCGACCCGCCGGGAGGGCTGCTCGGCTTCGACGAGGCGGTGCGGCTGGCGA
The DNA here is from genome assembly GCF_900114385.1 of Geodermatophilus ruber. Lineage (GTDB taxonomy): Bacteria > Actinomycetota > Actinomycetes > Mycobacteriales > Geodermatophilaceae > Geodermatophilus > Geodermatophilus ruber. The sequence goes on along the minus strand of NZ_FOSW01000014.1, from coordinate 96,204 downwards.
TCCAGCGGGTGAAGGACTCGGCCGTGGCCACCCGCTGGTCGTCGGCGTCCGTTCCGGGAGCGCCGTCGGACCCGCTGCCCACCGACCCGGACTGGGCCGGCGGCAGCCTCTACGTCGACGAGCGCACCGGGGAGACCGACGCCGGGTCGCAGGAGCTGTGGCGGGTGGTCGAGGGGATCGGCGGCGAGAGCGGCTGGTACTCGTTCCCGCTGGCCTGGGAGGTGCGCGGCTGGCTGGACCGGGCGGTCGGCGGGGTGGGGCTGCGCCGGGGGCGGCGATCCCGCTCCGACCTGTTCGTCGGGGACGCGCTGGACTTCTGGCGGGTGGAGGAGCTGGAGGCGGGCCGGTTGCTGCGGCTGCGCGCCGAGATGCGGCTGCCCGGGCTGGCCTGGCTGGAGTTCCACGTGGAACGCGACGAGCCCGCCGACGGCCGGCCCGGCCGCACCCGGCTGCGGCAGAGGGCGACCTTCCGCCCGCACGGGCTGTTCGGCCACCTGTACTGGTGGGCGATCGCGCCCTTCCACGGCATGGTCTTCGGCGGGATGGTGCGCAACATCTGCCGGGCCGCGGAGACCGGGACGGCGGCCGCGGCCGGGGTACGCGCGACGCGTGAGGACACGGCGGCTCGACCCGGCCGGGAAACGGCACCCGGCCGCGGTGTCGGCCGGTAGGCCGACGACGTCAGGGCACCAACCACTGCGCGGCGGCGAGCTCCCGGTAGAGCGGGCTGGTCTCCACCAGCTCGTCGTGGGTGCCGCGGGCGACCACCCGGCCCGCGTCGAGCACCACGATCTCGTCGCTGTCGAGCACCGTGGACAGCCGGTGGGCGACCACCAGCAGCGCCCGGTCGGCGGCCGCGGCGGCCAGCGTCCGCCGCAGCAGCCCCTCGTTGCGGGCATCGAGGCTGGCGGTCGGCTCGTCGAGCAGCAGCACCGCCGGGCGGGCCAGCAGCGACCGGGCGATCGCCAGCCGCTGCCGCTCCCCGCCCGACAGCAGCACGCCGTCGTCCCCCACCGGGACGTCGAGCCCCCGCGGCGAGCGCTGCACCACCTCGGTGAGACCGACGTCGGCCAGCACCGCCCACAGCTCCGGGTCGGTGGCTTCCGGCGCGGCCAGCAGCAGGTTGTCGCGGAGGGAGCCGGCGAGCACCGGCGCCTCCTGCTCGACGTAGCCCAGCCGGGCGCGCAGCGCGGCCCGCGGCAGGTCCCGGACGTCGGTGCCGGCCCAGCGGATCGCCCCGCCGGTGAGCGGGTAGAAGCCCTCGACCAGCGCCAGCACCGTCGATTTGCCCGCGCCGGAGGGGCCGACCAGCGCCACCCGCCCGCCGGCGGGCACGGACAGCGACACCCCGCGCAGCACCTCGGTGCCGTCGGGATAGGCGAACGTGACGTCGTCCAGCTCGAGCAGCGGCGTCCCGGCCGGCGGCGCGGCGGGGACGACGGCCGCGGCAGCTCCGCGCTCGGGCCGGGCGTCGTCCTCCGGCTCGAGGGCGAGCACCTCCTGGATGCGCGCCAGCGCACCCAGCCCGGTCTGCAGCTGCGTCCACGCCCCGATCGCCTGCCCCAGCGGCATGACCAGCAGGAACAGGTACAGGATGAACGCGACCAGGTCGGCCACGGCGATCGAGCCGCTGGCCACCCGGTAACCGCCCAGCCCCAGGACGGCGAGGAACGCCCCCTGGACGGCGATCGCCCCGGCCGGGGCGACCATCGCCTCCAGCCGGGCCGCCCGCACGCCCGCGGCGTAGGCGTGCCCGGCGCTGTCGCCGACCACCCCGACCTCCCGCGCGGTCGCCCCGCTGGCCCGGATGGTGCGCACCGCCGAGAGCGCGCGCTCCACCGCGGCGGTCATGACCCCGACGGCCTCCTGCGCCTGCCGCGACAGCCGTCGCACACCGCGGGCGACCGAGGCGACCACGGCGACACCGACGGAGACCGCGACCACGGTGACCAGCAGCAGCCAGCCGTCGACCAGCGCCATCGCGACCAGGGCGCCGACCCCGAGGAGCACCGAGCCGGCGATCTCCACGACGCCGGAGGTGACCGTCGCCCGGAGCAGCGTGGTGTCCGCACCCACCCGGGACATCAGGTCACCGGTGCGCCGCCGGTCGTACTCGGCGATCGGCAGCCGCAGCAGGCGATCGGCCACGGTGCGCCGGGTGGAGAGCACCACGCCCTCCGCGGTGCGCTGCAGCAGGTACTGCTGCACCGCGCCCAGCGCCGCGGCGGCCGCCAGCACGACGACGAGGGCGAGCACCGCCGGCAGCAGCGCCTCGCCGGCGCCGACCGCCTCGATCACCCGCGCGACCAGCGCCGGCTGGGCCAGTGCGGCGGCGGCCGCCACCAGGGAGAGCCCGGCCGCCAGCAGCAGCGACCGCCGGTGCGGGCGCAGCAGCGGCAGCAGCTCCCGGAGCCCGGCTGCGGGCGCCGGGTCGGTCGGGGTGGGGGAACCGGGGGCCGCGCTCACCAGGAGACGGTGAGCGCGGCGACGATCGCGCCGAGCAGCCGTGCGTGGTGCTCGATGAGCTCGGGCCGGTGCCCGTCGGGCCGGATCGCCGCGGTGAAGCCGGCCGCCGTCCAGAACTCGTCACCGTCGTCGCTGCCCAGCAGCAGCCCGCGGACCGTCGGGTCCTGCGCGAGGCGCTGCACCGCCGGGCCGTCCTCGGCGGCCAGCAGCACCCAGCGGCCGTCGAACTCCGGGTCCCCACTGGGGATCTGCACCAGGCCGCCGGTCCGGTGCTTCCAGAACCGGGCCGGCGAGAGGCGCAGCGCGGGCACGGTGCCGAGCACGGGGGCGGCGGTGATCGCGTACTCCGGGACCGCGTAGCGGCCTGACGCGTAGAGGACGTCGAAGGCGACCAGCTCCAGCGTCCCGTACCGGCCGCGCATCACCCCGGCCGGCCGGTGGTCCCTGGTCGCCCGGACCGGCGCGGTGGCCACGAGCTCGGCGAGGACGGCGTCCTCGGGAGCGCTGCCGTCGGAGATCGTCCAGCCGTTCTGCACCGCCCAGCCCTGGGCGCCGACGGTGTCGCCCTGGTAGGCGAAGACCCGCTCGACCTCCCCGGGGGTGCGCGGCCGGCGCCGGCCGAACAGCCCGCCGCGCACCGGCTGTTGCGACGGGCCCTGCTGCTGGGCCGGGGGCAGGTCCCAGCCCGGCGGCTGCCACGGCCCCCCGGCGTCCCCGGCGCGGTCGGCACCGGCCGGCGGCTGCTCGTTGCGCGGCCGGTCCTGCTCGGGCGGCTGACCCTCGCCCAGGTGCGCCGGCTCCCGCCAGCCGCTGCCCTCGTCGGGGCGGTCGTCGAAGCCGTCGCGGTCGCCGGGCCTGGTCATCGCTGCATCGTCCTCCCGGGGTCGGCGGGAGCTGCCGCCGCCCCTATCCGTACGTGTCCCGCGGCCCCCGCCCCCGCACCGAGCGCGGGCCCTTCTTCCAGCTGGGGGCCGTCGGTCCGACAACGCGCAGCCGGGTCACGACGTCCCCGCCTACCGAGGCGCGCAGCTTCCCGAGGATCGTCGGGGCGAGCAGCCTCAGCTGGGTGGCCCAGGCGGTGGACTCGGCCACCACCAGCAGCTCCCCCTCGGTGAGGGTCTGCGGGGTGCAGTGGGCGGCGATGTCCGGCCCGACGATCGCCGACCAGCGGCCGAAGACCGCGCCCACCCGGGTGTGCTCGGTCCAGTCCTGGTGGCTGATCAGCGAGTCGACCAGCCGGCCGAGGGGCTGGGGGTCGTCGTCGCCGGGGCGCGGACCGGTCCACGTGCGCCGCGGCCCGGCGATCCGGCGGCGCGTCGGGCGGGGGCGGGCCGCCGAGGCCGCGCGGGCCGCCTCGAGCGCCGCCCGGGCGATGTCGCTGGGCCGCCCCTCACCGCTCACCGGGCCCCCTCCTCGAGCACCGCACCGTCCACGGCCCCATTCTCGGCCGGGCCGGCGTCCAGCGGGACCGCCTGCCCGCCGGCGATCTGCACCACCGTGCCGCGCAGCTCGCCGGGCACGTCGTCGAGCACCGCCGCGGTGATCAGGGTCTGCTCCGCCGAGCGGGCCACCGCGGCCAGCGCCGCGCGCCGCTCGGCGTCGAGGGTGGCGAAGACGTCGTCGAGCACGAGGATCGGCTCCTCCCCGTCGGCCCGCAGCAGGGCGAAGCAGCCGAGCTTGAGCGCGAGCGCCAGCGACCAGGACTCGCCGTGGCTGGCGAACCCCTTGGCCGGCAGCGAGCCCAGCGAGATCACCAGGTCGTCGCGGTGCGGGCCGACCAGGGTCATGCCGCGGTCGACCTCCTCCCCCCGGCGCTCGGCGATCCGCGTGCCCAGCGCCGCGCCCAGCTCGCCCGCGCCCGGCAGCGCCGTCCCCTCGACGATCGGCGTCCCGTCACCGGCGAGCGGCACGGTGCTCGCGTAGCCCAGGGCCGCGACGGCCGCGTCGGCACCGGCCACCGTGGCGTAGGCGCGGGCCACGTGCGGCGCGAGGTCGGCGATCAGCCGCAGCCGGGCGGCCAGCAGCTGGCCGCCGAGGTCGACCAGGTGCCCGTCCCACACGTCGAGGGTGGCCAGGGCGTCGCCGCGGGCCAGCCGGGCGGTCTTGAGCAGGGCGTTGCGCTGCTTGAGCACCCGCTCGTAGTCGCTGCGCACCCCGGCCAGCCGCGGGGTGCGGCTGACGAGCAGGTCGTCGAGGAAGCGCCGGCGCTCGGCGGGATCGCCGCGGACCAGGACGAGGTCCTCCGGCGCGAACAGCACGCTCTTCACCAGGCCCAGCAGCTCCCGCGGCCGGGGCAGCGGCGCCCGGTTCACCCGCACCCGGTTGGCCCTCCCCGGGTTGATCTCGATCTCGACGAGCAGTTCCCGGTCCTCGCGCCGCAGCGCCGCGCGGACGACGGCCTGCGCCGCCGCCTGCCGGACCAGCGGGGCGTCGCTGGCCACCCGGTGGCTGCTCATCGTCGCCAGGTAGCCGACCGCCTCGACCAGGTTGGTCTTGCCCTCCCCGTTGCGGCCGACGAAGACCGTCGGCCCCGGGCGCAGCGCGAGGTCGACCCGGTCCCAGTTGCGAAAGGAGCCCAGCTGCAGGTGTCGCAGGTACACGCGGGCTCAGACCTCCGAGGGGCAGAAATGGCCATTTCTGCCGCCCTGGGACCGCACTCGGGCAGTGCTCACGCGGGGTGCTCGACCTCCGCGGCCTGCACCGCGCGCACCGCGTGCCCGCCGAACTGGTTGCGCAGCGCCGCGACCGCCTTCATCGTCGGCGAGTCCTCCTGGCGGGAGACGAACCGGGCGAACAGCGAGGCCGCGATGGCCGGCATGGGGACGGCGTGCTCGATCGCCTGCTCCACGGTCCACCTGCCCTCGCCGGAGTCGTCGGCCCAGCCGCTGATCTGCTCGAGCTCCGGGTCCTCCTGCAGCGCGCGCACCAGCAGATCCAGCAGCCAGGACCGGATGACGGTGCCCTGCGTCCACGACGCGATCACGCCCGGGACGTCCTCGATCAGCGGGACGGCGTCCAGCAGCTCGTAGCCCTCGCCGTAGGCCTGCATCATCGCGTACTCGATGCCGTTGTGGACCATCTTGCTGAAGTGCCCGGCACCCACCGGCCCGGCGTGCACGAAACCAGCGCCCGGCAGGGCCTGGCCCGACTCGTCGACCGGCGCCGGCGGCTTGAGCGCGTCGAAGACCGGCTGGACCTTGGCGACGTCCTCCTTGGCGCCGCCGACCATCAGCGCGTAGCCGTTCTCCAGCCCCCAGACGCCGCCGGAGACGCCGACGTCGAGGTAGCCGATGCCCTTCTCGCCGAGCATCTGGGCGTGCACCTGGTCGTCGGTGAACTTGGAGTTCCCGCCGTCGACGACGACGTCCCCCGCGTCGAGCAGCTCGCGGAGCTCCCGCACGGTCGCCCGCGTCGGCTCCCCGGCCGGCACCATCACCCAGACCACCCGCGGCGCCTCGAGCGCCTTGACCAGGGCCGGCAGGCTGTCGACGTCCCGCTTGTCGGCGTGGTGGTCGTAGCCGATGACCTCGTGACCGGCGCGGCGCAGCCGCTCGGCCATGTTGCCGCCCATCTTGCCCAGCCCGATCAGTCCCAGCTGCACGACGACCGTCCTCTCCTCGCAGGTGCCCGGCTCCCGCCGACTGCACCGTCCATCGTGCGCGCTCCCGCCGGGCGGTGCCGCCCGGCCACCTCCGCCCGCGGATCAGCCGGGCAGCCGCACCGGCATGATCAGGTAGCGGTAGCTGCCGGGCCGCTCGGCCGGGCGGGCCTCGGCCTCGTCGTCGGTCGCGGGCTCCTCGACGCCCGAGAGGACGGCGGGCTTGAGCGGGCTGGTGAAGTCCATCCGCGCCCGGCTGGTGTGCACCGCGGCCAGCCCGTCGAGCAGGAATGTCGGGTTGAACCCGATGGTCAGCGACTCGCCCTCGAACTCGACGTCGCAGCGCTCCTCGGCCTGCCCCTCGTCGTCGGTGCCGCCGGCGCGCAGGGTGACCTGCCCGGGGGTGAACTCGCAGCGCAGCGGCGTGCCGCGCTCGGCGACCAGGGCCACGCGCTTGGCCGCGTCGGTGAACAGCCCCACCGGCAGGACGGCGTTGGCGTGCGACTCGGTGGGCATGATCGCGCGGTACTTGACGAACTCCGCGTCGAGCAGGCGGGTCGTCGTCTGCCGGTCCTTGCCGGAGAGGCCGAGGATGCCCTCGCCGGAGCCGCCGGAGGACAGCGAGAGCGTGATCTCCGGGCCGCTGGTCAGCGTCCGGGCCGCGTCGGCCAGCGTGCGGGCGGGCACGAGCACGGCGGCCGAGAGGCCGGGGGTGTCCGGTCGCCAGGCGAACTCGCGCACCGCGAGCCGGTAGCGGTCGGTGGCCGCGAGGGTCACCAGGTCGTTCTCGATCTCCAGGCGGACGCCGGTGAGCATCGGCAGGGTGTCGTCCCGGCCGGCGGCGACGGCGACCTGGCCGACCGCCTCGGCGAAGACGTCGCTGTCCACCGTCCCCGCGGAGGAGGGCATCGACGGCAGGGACGGGTAGTCCTCCACCGGCAGGGTGGGCAGGCTGAAGCGGGCGTTGCCGCAGGAGATCGCCAGCCGCGGCCCCTCGGCGGTGATGTCCACGGGGTGCGGCGGGAGCGCCCGGGTGATCTCGGCGAGCAGCCGGCCCGGTACCAGGGCACGACCGCTCTCGGTCGCCTGCACGTCGACCTCCGCGCGCGCGGACACCTCGTAGTCGAAGCCGGAGACCGACAGCTGACTGCCGTCGACCTCCAGCAGGATCCCGGCCAGGACCGGCACCGACGGCCGGGGCGGCAGGCTGCGCGCCGTCCAGGCGACGGCGTCGGCGAGCACCTCACGTGCCACCCGGAACTTCATGACCTGATCCACCCCTGCTCTGTCGTGCCTGTCCGCACTGCGGTTCCCGTCGATGGGTTCCCGTCGACGGGAACCCATCGTGCCGTGCGGAGTGCTCCTACGGGTAACCGCTGCCCCGATCGGGCTCCCGGACCGCCGCTTCCCCACCCTGATTGTGGTTCGAGAAATCCTCGAGAGAACTCCTTCATCCTCGTCATCACTGGTGTGGATCCTGGGGATCGAGGCCTTTCGCGCAGGTCAGCACCGAAGTCGACATGTTGGCAGGCTGTGGGTGGACGAGCGCTTCCTGTTGTCGACACGTGGACATCTCGACCGTTGTGCACACCGGCCGTTCTCCGTCCACGTCCTGTCCCCTGGTTCTCCCGTCTCCGTCCCCAGGCCGTACCCAGGGCCGGGAGGACCGCCCGTCGGCCGACGGCCCCGTCACCTGGGACAATTCGCATATATGCAGGTCAGAGGCCTCTTCGCCGAAATGACACGGTTGTCGGCGAGGGGTCCGGCAGCCCGCAGTTCGTGACCCGACGTGCACACCCGCGCAGAGATCTCCCCAGGCTGTGCACATTCCTGGGGACAACTTCTCGACGAGTCGACCGCGGCCATCGCCGCAGGTGACCGCTCGGCCGCGCCGCGGGCGGCGACCACCCCGGCCGGCCGGTCCCCAGCGGGTGTGGACAGCCGACGGTGCAGCCGGCCGCCCACAGCTGGGGACCGGGGTGTGGGCGGCCGCGGACCGGACGCGCCCTTCTACTGCCGGGCGCGGCTCTTGATGCGGGCGGTGAGCTCGGTCACCTGGGTGTAGGTGGCCCGGCGCTCGCTCATCAGGTTGGTGATCTTCTTGACGGCGTGCATGACCGTGGTGTGGTCCTTGCCGCCGAAGGAGGCACCGATCCGGGGTAGGGACAGCTCGGTCAGCTCACGGCACAGGTACATCGCGATCTGCCGGGCGTTGACCAGGGTGCGGCTGCGGTTGGCGCCCTGCAGCTCCTCCATCGTCACGGAGAAGTACTCGGCGGTGGCGGCCATGATGATCGCCGCGGTGATCTGCGGGCCCTGCTCGTCGCTGATCAGGTCCTTGAGCACCAGCTCGGCCAGCGGCAGGTCGACCTGCTGCTTGTTGAGGCTGGCGAAGGCGGTGACCCGGATCAGCGCGCCCTCGAGCTCGCGGATGTTGGTCTGCACCTTGCTGGCGATGAACTCCAGCACCGCGTCGGGCACCTGCAGCCGCTCGCCGTAGGCCTTCTTCCGCAGGATCGCGATGCGGGTCTCCAGGTCGGGGGCCTGGACGTCGGTGATCAGCCCCCACTCGAAGCGGGTGCGCAGCCGGTCCTCCAGCGTCGTCAGCTTCTTCGGCGCCCGGTCGGAGGTGATGACGATCTGCTTGCTGGCGTTGTGCAGCGTGTTGAACGTGTGGAAGAACTCCTCCTGCGTCCGCTCGGCGCGCTCCAGGAACTGGATGTCGTCGATGAGCAGGAAGTCGATGTCCCGGTAGCGGCGGCGGAAGTCCTCGGCCCGGCCCGAGTGCACCAGGTTGATGAACTCGTTGGTGAACTCCTCGGTGCTGACGTACCGCACCCGGACGTTGGGGAACATCCGCGCCGCGTAGTGCCCGATGGCGTGCAGCAGGTGGGTCTTGCCCAGCCCGGAGTCGCCGTAGATGAACAGCGGGTTGTAGGCCCGGGCCGGCGCCTCGGCCACCGCGACCGCCGCGGCGTGGGCGAACCGGTTGCTGTTGCCGATGACGAAACTGTCGAAGACGTACTTGGGGTTCAGCCCCGGGTCCTGGCCCGCCGGCGCCCGGCGGTCCCCGAACAGCGGGACGGCGTCCCCGCCGCGGCCGCCTCCGGGGCGGCCCTCACCCCGCCGACCGCGCGGAGCGCCGCCCTGCCCATCCGACTCGGGGCCGGGCTCGAGGTCGAAGGGAAGGACGGCGGCGCCGTTCTCGTCCAGGTCGGTGCCGCCCCAGTCCCGATCGGCACCGCGGGTGCCGCGGCTGCCGGTCCGGCGGGCCGGGGGGCTCCAGTCGGTGGGGTCCCACTCCGCGCCGGCGCGGTCCCGGGCCGGCTCCTCGGCGCGGTCGGCGGCCTCGGCCGCGTCTCGCTCCCAGGTGAGCGGCGAGGTGACGTCGGTCCGGACGCCGAAGGCGCTGCGGCCGTCGTCGGTCCGGTCCTGCGTCTCCCGGTCCTCCTCGGCCCGCTGCGCCTCGACCGCGGACCACGCCCGCCGGGTGGGGACCTCGGTCTCCGGCGCGGGGGCGGCCTCGGCCGGGCTGTCGTCCACCTGGACGGCCACCCGGATGTCGCGGCCCAGGTACTCCGACAGCGCCTCGGCCAGCACCCGCCGCATCCGCGACTCGAGCACCGTCTGGGTGAACTCGTTGGGCGCGGCGAGCACGGCGGTGTCCTCGAACACCCCGACGGGGCGGGTCAGGTTGAGCATCGCGTTCTGCTGCGGAGACAGGCTGGTCGCCAGTCGCTCGCGGATCTGGTCCCAGACCGTCGCCAGGTCCACCGTGGCATCGGCCATGGCCGTGTCCTCCCGCACCGTGTGTTCCCGACCACTGTCGTGGCCGGTCCGCTCCCGCGGTCCGTCATCCCCTGGCCGATCCCCCGCTGTGGACAGCCGGACACGCTGCGTCCACATCGATGTCCACAGGCTGTGCACGACCTGCGGCACCACCGGTCGCGATGGGCCCGGGTGCCCCTGAGGCAGATGTCTACGCTGGTCAGAGGCGTGTCCGGGCGGCCGTGCGGGTGGTGCGGCGGTCGGTCGACCGTGGGGGGCGACCTCTGCGCCGGACTCGGTTGTCCGGAGCGGAGCGACGGCGACGCTAACAGCCTCATCCACAGCCCGGCAACGACGCGGCCAGGCGCCGGCCGGGTGCCGCCAGGAACATCATCGGACCGTACCGGCGCGTCGCTCCGCTCCGGCGTCGGGCGTGGTGGAGCCTGGGCAGTCGGTGTCCGACCGGCCGCCCGGTGCGCCGGCTTCCTCGGCTATGCTGGTGGGAGTCTGTGGACCGGGACGACGGCGGCCGATCGGGGCGTCGTGTTTCCATGGTCCCTTCGCGCGTGTCCGCCCACCGGTGGGCACGCCCCGTCGACGTCGTGTAGTGGGAGTACCTCGTGAGCAAGCGCACGTTCCAGCCGAACAACCGTCGCCGGTCCAAGACCCACGGCTTCCGGCTGCGGATGCGCACCCGCGCCGGCCGGGCGATCCTCGCCGGCCGTCGGCGCAAGGGTCGCGAGAAGCTCTCCGCCTGAGGTGTTGCCCGCGCAGGCACGCCTGCGCCGGCGTCCGGAGTTCACCGCGGTCGTCCGGTCCGGTAGGCGTGCCGGACGGCCGACCATGGTGCTCCACTACCTCCCCGAACGGCCCGTGACCCCGACCTCCGGCGACGCCGGGACGGCCGGCGGTCCACGGGCCGGCTTCGTGGTGGGCAAGGCCGTGGGCAACTCCGTGGTCCGGCACCAGGTGACCCGTCGGTTGCGTGCCGTGGTCCGCGACGAGCTGGACCGGCTCCCGCCGACGGCCGACCTGGTGGTCCGGGCGCGCCCGGACGCGGCCACCGCCACCTCCCAGGACCTGCGCCGCGATCTGGCCGCGGGGCTGGACCGGCTCCTCGAGCCCCGGGTCCGCGCCTCGTGAGCGCAGACCCGGCGACCCCCGACCGTCGCTCCCGGACCCCGGGTCCGGCCGGCCGGCTGCTGCTGGGCGCCGTGGGCTTCTACCGGCGGGCGATCAGCCCGGCGCTCCCGCCGCGCTGCCGCTTCTACCCGAGCTGCAGCGCGTACGCGGTCGAGGCACTGGAGATCCACGGCGCCGCCCGCGGTGGCTGGCTGGCGCTGCGGCGCCTCGGCAAGTGCGCGCCGTGGCACCCTGGCGGGGTCGACCTCGTGCCGCCGGCTCGCTCCGCAGCACCCGGAACCGATCGCGCTCACCCTCCGGCATCCCGCCGGGCCGCTCAGCAGGAGGCTGGCGTTGCTTGACTGGCTGTACACCGCCATCGCCTGGGTCATGGCCCGATGGCACTCGCTGTGGAACGTCGTCTTCGGTGATCCCGCGACCGGCTCCGGGCTCTCGGGGCTGGCCTGGGCGCTGTCGATCGTGTTCCTGGTCGTCACGATCCGGCTGATCCTCTTCCCGCTGTTCGTCAAGCAGATCAAGTCGCAGCGGGCGATGCAGGAGATCCAGCCGGAGATCCAGAAGCTGCGCACGCAGTACGGCAGCGACCGGCAGGGCTTCAGCCAGGCGATGATGGCGCTGCAGAAGGAGCGGGGCGTCAACCCGCTGGCCGGCTGCCTGCCGATCCTGCCGCAGATCCCGGTCTTCCTCGCGCTCTTCCACGTGCTGCGCCGGCTCTCCCCGGACGCGCAGGGCCTCTACAGCTGGACCACCGAACTCACCCAGGAAGCGGCCCAGGCGCCCTTGTTCGGGGCGCCGATCTCCTCCTCGTTCAGCATGAACGGGCCGAAGGAGGATGCGATCCTCGAGATCGCGACCTACGCCAACATCCGGGTGGTCGCGTTCGTCCTGATCGTGGTCATGTGCGTCACCACGTTCATCACGCAGAAGCAGATCATGAAGCGGTCCGGGCCGGTCGAGGGCCAGGCCGCGATGGTGCAGAAGCTGATGCTCTACGGCATGCCGCTGAGCCTCTTCGTCACCGGCTTCTTCTTCCCCATCGGCGTCCTCCTCTACTGGTTCACCAACAACCTGTGGACGCTGGGCCAGCAGTTCTTCATCCTGCGCAAGATGCCCCCGCCCGGCTCGGCCGCCGCCAAGGCGAAGGCCGCTGCCGAGAAGCCGCCGATCGACCCGAAGACGCTGGCTCCCAAGCCGGGCGCCAAGCCGGTGCGCCCCAAGCCCGGCCGACCGGCGGCGTCCGCCGCCCCCACCGGGACAGGAGCTGACGCGACCGGGGCAAGCGAGCCGACCGGGGCCGACGGCCCCGGGACGACGCCGGAGACGCCCGCCGGTGCAGCCGGCAGCAACGGCCGCCCGCCGAGCGGCAAGGGGGCACCCGGCCGGACGCGCAGCGGCGCCGGCCGTGGCTCGGCCGGCCCGGCCAACCGGGGCAGGCGCAAGCGCCACTGACCGGCGCGCCCGCGTCCCTTCCGGACGCCCGCCGGCGCCCGCCGGCCACCGACCACCGGGGAAGCCCGGCCGCCCGCTCCGATTGGGAGGAATCTCCATGAGCGCACCGCAGCACCCCACAGACACGACCGCGACCGCCGAGGCGACCTCCGGCGCCGTCCTCAGCCCCCCCACCGACGAGACCACGCCCGGCGGGCAGCCGGAGCTCCCCGACCCGGACGCCTCCGACGCCGACGCCCTCGTCGAGCCCGCTGACACCGACGCGGCGGATGAGGCGGGGGGGAACGACGACCTGCTGGTTCGCGAGGGGGACGTCGCCGGCGACTACCTGGAGCGCCTGCTCGACATCCTGGACGTGGACGGCGACATCGACCTCGACGTCGAGGGCGACCGTGCGTCCGTGGCGATCGTCGGCAGCGAGCTCAAGGACCTGGTGGGACCGGACGGTGCGGTGCTCGAGGCGCTGCAGGAGCTCACCCGGCTCGCCGTCGCCCAGTCCACCGGTGTGCGCAGCCGGCTGATGCTCGACATCAGCGGCTTCCGGGCCAAGCGCCGGGCCGACCTCACTGCGCTGGCCGGTGAGACCGCCCGCCGGGTCGCGCAGAGCGGCCAGCCCGAGCGGCTCAAGCCGATGAACCCGTTCGAGCGCAAGGTCGTCCACGACGTCATCGCCGCGGTCTCCGGGGTGCGTAGCGAGTCGGAGGGCGAGGAGCCGAACCGGCGCGTCGTGGTCCTGCCCGACAGGTGAGCGGCACCCCCGAGGCGGCGCGGCCGGCGGTGCCGGCCGCGCCCGACGTGGCCCGGACCGTCTTCGGGGACGCTCTCGGCGACGCCGAGCGCTACGTCGCCATGCTGGCCACCGACGGCGTCACGCGCGGCCTGATCGGCCCGCGCGAGGTGCCGCGGCTGTGGGAGCGGCACGTGCTCAACAGCGCTGCGGTCGCCGAGGCGGTGCCCGCGGGCGCCCGCGTGGTCGACGTCGGCAGCGGGGCCGGGCTGCCGGGCATCCCGCTGGCCCTGGCCCGCACGGATGTGCGGCTGACCCTCGTCGAGCCGATGGCCCGGCGGGTGGAGTTCCTCGACCAGGCGGTCGCCGCGTTGGGGGCGCCCTGGACGGTGGTGCGCGGCCGGGCCGAGGAGAAGAGCGTGCGCGCCGCAGTGGGGCCGGTGGACGTCGTGACCGCCCGCGCGGTGGCCGCACTCCCCCGCCTGGTCTCCTGGTGCCGCGGGCTGCTGCGACCGGGTGCCCAACTCGTCGCGCTGGTCGGCGCGCGGGCCCTGGAGGAGCTCCCGGCCCTGGTCCCCGAGCTGGAGGCTGCGGGGATGCGCGACATCCACCCCCGGGCTGTCGGCGTGGGCCTCGGTGACGCTGCCACTACCGTGGTGGTCATGACCCGAGGGACGCGGTGAACCCGCGTTCCACGTGGAACCCGTACAGCTTCCCGATCCCGTTCCACGTGAAACGGGTCGGCAGGAAGGATCCGCGATGACCGACCCGGGCCAGCGGCTGCGGAGCAGTCTCGCCGCCGACCAGGCGGCCAGCTCCGGAACGGAATTCGACAGCCCCATCGCGATGGAGGCACTCCGGGCCACCCGCGTGCTGCACGCGGCCGACCAGGAGCCCTTCCCCGCACCGGGGCGCATCCGGGTCGTCACCATCGCCAACCAGAAGGGCGGCGTCGGCAAGACCACCTCGGCGGTCAACCTGGGGGTCGCGCTGGCGCTCTACGGCCTGCGAACGCTGGTCATCGACCTCGACCCGCAGGGGAACGCGAGCACCGCGCTCGGCGTCGAGCACAGCGTGGGGACGCCGTCGGTGTACGACGCCCTGGTCGGCGACAGCTCACTGTCCGAGGTGGTCCACCCGACCACCGCCAGCCCGCTGCTGTCCTGCGTGCCGGCGACGATCGACCTGGCGGGCGCGGAGATCGAGCTGGTCTCCGTCGTCGCCCGCGAGTACCGGCTGCGCCGCTCGATCGAGGCGTACCTGCACTCCCTGCCGGTGGAGCGGCGACCGCACTACGTACTCATCGACTGCCCGCCGTCCCTGGGCCTGCTCACCCTCAACGCCCTGGTCGCCGGGGACGAGGTGCTCATCCCCATCCAGTGCGAGTACTACGCGCTCGAGGGCCTGGGGCAGCTGCTCAACAACATCGACCTGGTCCGCCAGCACCTCAACCCGGGCATCGCCGTCCGCACGATCCTGCTCACCATGTACGACGGCCGCACCAAGCTCGCCGACCAGGTCGCCGAGGAGGTCCGCAACCACTTCGGGGACCTGGTGCTCGATGCGGTGATCCCGCGCAACGTGCGGGTCTCCGAGGCGCCGGGGTACGGCCAGTCGGTGCTGACCTACGACCCGGGGTCGCGCGGGTCGACCAGCTACGTCGACGCCGCGCGCGAGTTCGCGCATCGGGGCGTCGCGCTCCCGCCGCTGACCAGTCACCCCGCGCCCGGTGGGATCGCCGCTCCCCCGGCGGGCGCGCTGGGCTTTCCCGACACCGACGCGGCCACCGTGCCCGTCCCCCCGTCCCCTGAGGAGAGAGCATGACCAAGCGTGGCGGTCTCGGCCGGGGGCTCGCGGCGCTGATCCCCACCAGCGCGCCCCCCGTCGAGCAGCCGACGCTGCCGGGCGGGGAGACCCGGGCCGACGGCGCTGCCGCCGCCGTGGCCGAGACGCCGACCGATCCTCCGGTCCACCTCCTGCCGCCCGCGGCGCAGGCGGCTGCCACCGTGGCCCGGCAGGCCGAGGAGGCCGCGGTCGGCGTCCCCGGCGCGCAGCTGCGCGAGATCCCGGTCGAGGACGTCGTCCCCAATCCCAAGCAGCCGCGGCAGGTCTTCGACGACGAGGCGCTGGAGGAGCTGACCCACTCGGTCCGCGAGTTCGGGCTGCTGCAGCCCATCGTCGTCCGCGAGCGGGCCGAGGGCGGCTACGAGCTGATCATGGGCGAGCGCCGGCTGCGGGCCGCCCGGGCGGCCCAGCTGGAGGCCGTGCCGGCCATCATCCGGGACACGACCGACGACGCCCTCCTGCGCGACGCGCTGCTGGAGAACATCCACCGCGTCCAGCTGAACCCGCTGGAGGAGGCGGCGGCCTACCAGCAGCTGCTGGCCGAGTTCGGCGCCACCCACGAGGAGCTGGCCAGCCGGATCGGTCGCAGCCGCTCACAGGTCACCAACACCATCCGGCTGCTCAAGCTGCCGGTGAAGGTGCAGACCCGGGTGGCCGCCGGGGTCATCTCGGCCGGCCACGCCCGGGCGCTGCTGGGGCTGGCCGACCCGGAGGCGCAGGACGCCCTGGCGACCCGGATCGTCGCCGAGGGCATGTCGGTGCGGGCCACCGAGGAGGCCGTCGCACTCGCCGTCGCCGAGCAGCCGGCCGCCACGCGCCGCACCCGGCGGATCACCGCCCCGGGGGTGGAAGACCTCGCCGGGCGGCTGTCCGATGCCTTCGAGACCAAGGTGAAGATCCAGATCGGCCGGGCGAAGGGTCGCATCGTCGTCGAGTTCGGTTCGGTCGACGACCTGCAGCGCATCATCAACCAGATGGCTCCGGACATCACCGGGCGGCGCGCCGAGGGGTGATCCTCAGCCGCCACCCAACGGCCCGCTTCCGTCACTGACGGAAGCGGGCCGTTGACGGTGTCAGCGGTCGGTGCTGGCCCGGCGGGCGAGCAGCCGGGCGAGGACGTCGCCCAGGGAGTGACCGGCTGCCTCGACGGCCATCGGGAACATCGACGTCTCGGTCAGCCCCGGGGAGACGTTCACCTCGAGGAAGTGCACGGTGCCGTCGGGCGAGACGATCGCGTCGGTGCGGGACAGGTCGGCCAGGCCGAGCACCCGGTGCACCCGGACGGCCAGCTCCGCCGCCGCCCGTGCCACCTCGTCGGACACTCGCGCCGGGGCGTGGTACTCGGTCAGCCCCGGGGTGTACCGGGAGGTGTAGTCGAAGACGCCAGACTCGGGGACGATCTCCACCGCCGGCAACGCCTCGGGGCCCTCCCCCAGGTCCACGACCGACAGCGCCAGCTCCACGCCGTCGACGAACCGCTCGACCATCACCGTGTCGCCGTAGGCGAAGCAGCTGACCATGGCCGCCGGCAGGTCCTCGACCCGGGTGACCTTCTGCGCGCCCAGCGCCGAGCCTCCCGAGGCCGGCTTGACCATCAGCGGCAGGCCGAGCCGGGCGACGATCAGGTCCAGCACGGCGCCCGCGCCCAGCTCCCGGAAGGTGCTGTGCGGCAGCGCCACCCAGTCCGGCGTCGTGACCCCGGCCGAGCGGACGACGGACTTGGCCGCCGGCTTGTCCCACGCCAGCCGGCAGGCGGCCGCGGGTGATCCGACATAAGGGACGCCGGCGAGGTCGAGCACCGCGCGCAGCGCGCCGTCCTCCCCCGTGGCGCCGTGCAGGGCGATGAACACCGCGTCCGCGGGCGAGGCGGCCAGCCCGGGCAGGAGGTCGGCGTCGGCGTCGCGCACCTCGGCGTCCAGGCCGGCGCGGGTGAGCTCCTCCCACACCTGCGTGCCGGAGGAGAGGCTGACCTCCCGCTCGAAGTTCAGCCCGCCGGCGAGGACGACGGCGCGCAGCGGATACTGCGGCGCGGCGGGCTCGGCTGCGGCAGCGGGCTCGGTCATGCCTCCTCCTCGAATCGGTCGCTGGTGGCCGGGCCGACGAGCGGGTCGACGGCCGAGTCGTGGACGGCCCGGAACCTGCCGGTGTCGACGGCGTCGAAGGTGGAGTGCAGGTCCTGCTCGGCCTCGATGACCCGGGCCAACCGGCGCACGCCCTCGCGGATCTGGTCGGGCTCGGGGTAGCAGTAGGACAGCCGCATGTACTCGCGGCCGCCCCCGTCGGCGTAGAAGCCGATGCCGGGCACGTAGGCCACGTGCGCGTTCACCGCGCGGGGCTGCATGAGCTTGGCGTCCAGGCCGTCGGGCAGCTTCAGCCAGACGTAGAAGCCGCCGTCGGGCCGCGTCCAGGTGGTGCCCGGCGGCATCAGCGCCTCGAGCGACTCCAGGGTGGCGTCGCGCCGCTCCCGGTAGAGCTCGGTGAACAGCTTGATCTGCTCCCGCCAGGGCTGGGTGTCCAGGTACCGGGCGACGGCGTACTGGGTGAGTGAGGGCGGGCAGAGCACCTGCGCCTCGGTGGCCAGCACGAGCTTCTCCCGGACCGCCAGCGGGGCGAGCACCCAGCCCACCCGAAGCCCCGGCGAGAACGTCTTGGAGAACGAGCCCAGGTAGATGACCCGCGAGGAGTTGCGGGCCCGCAGCGCGCGCATCGGCTCGTGGTCGAAGCCGAGCAGCCCGTAGGGGTTGTCCTCGATCACCAGCAGGTCGTAGCGCTCGGCGATGTCGATGATCGCCTCGCGGCGCGGCTCGGAGAGGGTGACGCCCGCGGGGTTGTGGAAGTTCGGCACCGTGTAGAGGAACTTCACCCGGTCGCCGGCCGCCCGGCACTCCAGCAGGGCCTGCTCCAGCGCCTCGGGGATCAGCCCGTCGTCGTCCATGGGCACGTGCCGGACCCGCGCCTCGGAGGACTGGAAGACCCCCAGCGCGCCGACGTAGGACGGGCCCTCGGCGAGGATCACGTCGCCGGGGTCGCAGAACACCCGGGTCACCAGGTCCAGCCCCTGCTGGGAGCCGACGGTGACGACCACCTCGCTGGGCGAGGCGTCGGTGATGCCCTCCAGCGCCATGACGTCGCAGATCCGCTCCCGCAGCCGCGGGTCGCCCTGGCCGGAGCCGTACTGCAGCGTCTGGGCACCCATGCCGGAGACCAGCTCGCCGATCATCGAGCCCACGGCATCGAGCGGCAGTGCGGTCACGGCCGGCATGCCACCGGCGAGCGAGACGACCTCGGGCCGGCTGACGACGGAGAACAGCGCGCGGATCTCGGAGCTCTTCATCCCGTGCGTGCGTGCTGCGTACCGGTCGGCCAGCGGGTCCAGCCGCGGGTGCCGCGGCACGACGTGCGAGTGCGGATGCGCACCGGGGCCCGGGGGCGTTCCGGGCGGGAGAGTGGCCACCTTGACGAGTGTAGGCAGCGCTACACAGCGCTTCCGCAGTGACACGGAGGGCGGACGGACGGGTCGGTCACACCACGGTCACACCGCGGTCACGACGCCGTCCGCCATGCCCGCGCGGAGCCCTCGGGGGCCCACTCGTCGTGATCAGACCTTCGACGGGAGGACGAAGGTGCCGGTCGGCGGGTCCGCCTCGGCGGGCAGGAACAGCCGCTGGACGGCGGCCAGGACGCCGCTGGCAACCGTGCTGCGCAGCCGGGCGTCCAGCAGCAGCAGCCGGTCCACCGGGTGGGAGAGGTAGCCGCAGTCGATGCGGACCGCCGGCATCCGGGTCATGCGCAGCAGGTCCCAGGTCATGGGGTGGGAGCCCAGGTCGAGCATGCCGGTGCGGGCCACGACCTCGCGGCGCGCCAGGTTGGCGAACTGCTCACCGACGGTGGAGGAGGCGCCCGACCCGGTGCCGTAGTAGTAGCCGGCCACCCCCCGGGCGTGCTCGGAGGGGTGCCCGTCCACGTGCAGGGAGAGGAACAGGTCGGCGCGGGCGTCGTTGGCGAACGCGGTGCGCTCGGCCGCGGTCGGGTTCTGGTCCCGGCCGCGGGTGAGGTAGACGGTGGCCCCGGCGGCGGCCAGCCGGCCCTCGATGCGGGAGGCCAGGTCCAGGGCGAGGTCGGCCTCGGTGGTCTCGCCGACGACGAAGCCGGGGTCGCCGCCGCCGTGACCCGGGTCGATGACGATGCGCCGGCCGATGAGGTGCGGCCCGCTCTCGACGAAGCTGGCGCTCTGCCGCAGCAGCTGCGGCCGCCCGCCGGTGACCTTGCGGCCGAGCTGCCGCAGGGCCCGCAGGGTGGCCGGCCCGCAGGTGCCGTCGGAGGTCAGCCCGTAGTCGCGCTGGAAGGCGCCCAGCCCGATCTCGGTCTCGGCGCCGAAGACGCCGTCGACCGGGCCGGCGTCGTAGCCCAGTTCGTGCAGCCGCTCCTGCAGGTTGGTGACGTCGTCGCCGCGGATCGGGCGCTCGGGGTCGTGGTGCAGCAGCCGGTCGCCCAGCGACCAGCGTGCCTCGGACAGCGCCCGGTAGGTCTCCTCACCCACCCGTCCGTCCACCGAGAGGCCGCGCACCTGCTGGAAGTGGCGCACGGCGAGTTCGGTGGACGGGTCGTACTCGGCCTGGCCGAGCGGCTCCTCCTCGGCGCCGCCGTCGCCCGGGGCCAGGAGGCCCAGGCTGCGCAGGGCCGCGTGCACGTCGGCCACGGCGGGGCCGCGGTCACCTGGACCGAGGGGCTGCATGCGGCTGTCGTTTCCCATAGAGGGTCGATTGTCGTCCCCGGCGGCCGGTCCGGCTCACCGGGGGCGCAGAACGAGATCGGGCCTCCCCGGCACACGGCCGGGGAGGCCCGATGGAGCTGACCGGAGCGGTCGGCTCAGATGTAGTCGGCCAGGTCGGAGAGGATCGCGCCCTTCGGCTTGGCGCCGATGATGCTCTTGACCGGCTTGCCGTCCTGGAACACCGTCATCGTCGGGATCGACATGACCTGGTAGTCGCGGGCGATCTGCGGGTTCTCGTCGATGTTCAGCTTGGCGATCGTCAGCTTGTCGCCGTGCTCGGCGGCGATCTCCTCCAGCACCGGGGCGACCATCTTGCACGGGCCGCACCACTCCGCCCAGAAGTCGACGAGCACGGGCTTGTCGCTGCCCAGCACGTCGTCGGCGAAGGTGGCGTCGGTGACCGTCACGGTGTTGCCTGCCATGGTCGTTCTCCTCGGGGTTCTCGCGTGGCTCGGAAAGGGCCCGGCAGGGGCAACCGTCCGGGCGGGCGGTTTATGCCCCTGTGCGGGCGGGTGCCTTCGGGGCGGGCGCGGGCGTCAGCGCTCGCCGAAGGCCTCGGCCAGCCAGCGCTCGGCATCCATGCCCGCCGCAGCACCGGTGCCGGCGGCGGTGATCGCCTGCCGGTAGATGCGGTCGACGACGTCGCCGCAGGCGAAGACGCCGGGGATGTTGGTTCGGGTGGTCGGGTGCTCGACGAGGATGTAGCCCTCGTCGTCGAGCTTGAGTTGGCCGACGAACAGCTCGCTGCGCGGGTCGTGGCCGATCGCGACGAACATGCCGGTCACCGGCACGGTCTCGGTGCTGCCGGTCTCGACGTCGGTGAGCTCCACCCCGGAGACGGTGTCGTCGCCGTGGACGTCGCTGACCCGCTTGCCCAGTTGCCAGCGGATCTTCTCGTTGTCCTGGGCGCGCTGCTGCATGATCTTCGACGCGCGCAGCTCCTGCCGGCGGTGGACGACGGTCACCGTCTTGGCGAAGCGGGTGAGGAAGGTGGCCTCCTCCATGGCGGAGTCACCACCGCCCACCACGACGATGTCCTGGTCGCGGAAGAAGAAGCCGTCGCAGGTGGCGCAGGCCGAGACGCCGCGGCCGAGCAGCCGCTCCTCGTTGGCCAGCCCCAGGTACCGGTACTTCGACCCGGTGGCGACGATCACCGAGTGCGCACGGTGCACCTGATCGCCCACCTTGACGATCTTCGGGTCGACGGTCAGGTCGACCTCGGTGACGTCACGGGCGACGAGCTCGGCGCCGAAGCGCTCGGCCTGGGTGCGCATGTCGTCCATGAGCTGCGGGCCCTGGATGCCCTCCGGGAAGCCGGGGAAGTTCTCGACCTCGGTGGTGGTCATCAGCGCACCGCCGAACTGCGTCCCCTCGAACACCAGCGGGTGCAGGTTCGCACGGGCGGCGTAGATCGCAGCGGTGTAGCCGGCCGGCCCCGACCCGATGATGATCACGTCGCGGATGCCGTCGTGCTCCGCCGGCGGGATCGCGGGGTTCCCGTCGGTCGTCGCGGCCGGGCCAGGGGTCGGTTGCTCTGTCGTCACGGGCGGCACAACCAGCATGGTAGGAGCCGCATTCCCCGCCCACACGCCCTGCTTCCCCGGGGCGGAAGCCCCGGGCTCAGCCGGCCGGCTGCGGGGAGACCTCGGCCACGGTGGCGGAGAACCCGCCGTCGGCCGGCACCAGCGAGGTGAGCCAGACCAGCAGGTACCGCGTGGTGACCGGGTCGTCGAAGCTCAGCTCGGTGGTGCCGGTGAGTTCTCCCGAGGCGACGAGGTCGAAGCTGTCCAGCGCGCCGTCGGGCCTGTCCCCGGTGCGCACCTCCACGGAGGCGCCCGGGGTGGTCGTGGTGAGCTGGACGCCGGCCACCGCCCGCTCGCTGCCGAGGTCGTACACGACGCCGACGCCGTCCTTGAGATTGCCGAAGTTCGGGCTGCCCCGGTAGGAGACCGTCGACCAGGCGGTGGCCGGGTCGCCGTCGAAGGACAGCGGGACGTCGCCGTCGTTCTCCGGCCCGCCGTCCCCGCCGGGGTCGAACACGGTGGCGTCGGTGATGGTCAGCGCCGGAGGGGTGGCGGGCGTCGGCTCCGCCCCGGTCGAGCTGCCGGCGGCCGGCGCGCTCGCCGTCGGGGCGCCCTCGCCCCCGACGTCCCCGGCCACCGAGAGCACGTTGGACCCGATCCACCAGGCGAGCGCCACGACCACGACCAGCGCCAGCAGCGGCAGGCCCACCACGAGCAGCCGGCGGCGCCCCTCGGGGACCGTGCCGCCGTCCTCCAACGGGGCGTCGTCGTCGGCGTCCTCGGCAAGGGGCAGCAGGGGTTCCTCGGTCACCTGACCGCGGGGCGGCGGCACCGGCGGGCGGCCCTGCGGATCCAGGCGTCGGGGGGTGTCCTCCCCATGGGTGTCCATGGTGGGCGCGGGGTCGACCGTGACCTCGTCGCGGCGTTCCCGCAGCCGTCGCAGCCAGCCGCTGTCCTCCAGGTCGACCACCCGGCCGGAGTCCGACAGGCCTTGCCCCCGCCGCGACGGCTCGGCCAGCAGCGCGGCCATGGCGGCCGCGCTGGACAGCCCCGCGCCCGGCTCGGTGGAGCGGGCACGCCGGATGAGGGCGGCGAGGTCGGGCGCGACGGCAGGAGGGCGTCCCGACGCGCCGGCACGGGGCCCGGTCAGGCAGTGGTCGAGCAGTTCGCCCAGCGCGGCGATGTCGCCCTGCATGGTGCCGCTGGCGGCCGGCACGGCGCGCAGACCGACCAGGCCGTTGGGCCGCAGGACGACGGTCTCGGGGGTGAGCCCGCCGACGGCGAGCCCGACCCGGTGGGCCTCGGCGACGCCCTCGGCCAGGCGGCGCAGCACGGTGCGCGCCTCCCGCTCGGTCATCGGCCCCTCGGCGAGCCGCTCGGCGAGGGTCTGCCCCTCGATCCACTCGTTCACCACGTACGCCGCGCCGCCGGGGGCGCTGCCCTCCGCGGCGTCGTAGACCATCGCCAGCGCCGGGGTGGCCAGGCCCCCGGCGGTCAGCGCGCGGGTGATCCAGTCGCGGGCCGGGAGACCGCCGGGCGTGTGCACCCGGATGGCGACGTCCCGGTTGAGCACGCGGTCCTTCGCGCGCCAGCAGTGGATGACGCCGGTGGCCGTGGACTCCGGCGGGCCGAACTCGTCGAGGGGGCGGTAGCGGTCGGGGAGGCCGGTGATCGTGGACGTCATCGACGCGGCGGCCCCCCTGTTCGCTCCCGGCCGGTGGCTGGGTCGCCCCGGTGCTGGCGTCGACCCGGTCATCGCCCGCGTCCCAGCCGCGCCCGGAGGACAGCGAGGGGCTCCCGGACCTCGGGAACGCGGGCGAGCACCAACCCTGCCAGGGCCGCGACGCCGATGACCACGGTACCGATGAGCAGGGTGGCGAGCGAGCCCGCCACCGACGTCCCGAAGGCGTCCTCGGTCACCGAGACGGCCAGCCAGCCGAGCAGCCCGGCGACGACCGACACCCCGGCGATCCGCAGCAGGGGCCCGAACGTCTCGCGGGTGGCCAGGGCCCCCAGCCGGCGGTGGAGCGCGACCTGGCCCAGCACCCAGCCGGCGAGGTAGGTGACGCTGGTGACCAGCATCAGGCCGGCGACCACGTGCTCCGGGGAGAGCACCGCGGGAACGGCCAGCAGCAGCGGCACCCGGACGGCGACCATCCCGAGCTGGATGAGCGTGGGGGTCCGGGCGTCCTTCATCGCGTAGAAGACCCGCAGCTGCAGCAGCGTGACCGCCATCGGCAGGAGCCCGAACGCGCCCACTGCCAGCGCGACGCCGATGGCCTGGGCGTCGGCCAGGCTCGTCTTGCCGCGCGCGAAGGCCACCGTGGCCAGCGCCGGCCCGAGCACGGTCAGCGCGGCGGTGACCGGCAGCAGGCCGAGGGCCGAGAGCCGGGTGCCCAGCGAGAGGTCCTGGACCACCCCGGGCACGTCCCGGCGGGCCGCCGCGCGGCTCATCCTCGGCAGCAGCGCGGTGAGCAGCGCGACGCCGATGATCCCGTAGGGCATCTGGAACAGCAGGCTGGCGTAGGCGAAGGCGCTGGACCCGAGCCCGCCCTCGCGGGTGGCGGCGTTGGCGATCCGGGTGGCGACGATGACGCCGATCTGGCTGACCGCCACGTAGCCGAGCACCCACAGCCCCAGGCCGCCCACCTCCCGCAGGCCGATCTGCCGCAGGTTCCACCGGGGGCGCAGCGGGACGCCGGCCTTGCGCACCAGCGGGAGCAGGACCAGCGCCTGCAGCGCGATGCCGAGCGTGGTGCCGATGCCCAGCAGCCACACCTGGCCGGGGGTGATCGTGAGCGGGGTCAGCTCGCCGGGGCCGCTGGCGGCGACGAACAGCAGCCCGGTGGCGATGACCACGACGTTGTTGAGCACCGGCGCCCACGCGGGGGGCCCGAAGCTCCCGCGCGTGTTGAGGATCGCCTGCGCAAGCGCGCCCAGTCCGTAGAAGACGATCTCCACGAGCAGGATGCGGGCCAGCCAGTTCGCCAGCCGCACCTGGTCCGGGTCACCCTCGATGCCGTAGAGCGCGGTGAGCGCCGGGGCGATCGTGATGGCCACCACGGTGATCACGACCAGGCCGGCGACCGCCGCGGTGGCCAGCCGCTGGGCGTAGCGGACCCCGCCGTCGGCGTCCCGTTCCTGGGCGTGCACCAGCAGCGGGACGATCACCGAGGTCAGGACGCCGCCGAGCAGCAGCTCGTAGACGATGTTGGGCAGCGTGTTGGCGGTGTTGTAGGCGTCGTTGACCAGCCCGACGCCGAGGGCCGCGGCCAGCACCATCGTGCGCAGCAGGCCGGTCACCCGGGAGACGAGCGTGGCCACCGCCATCGTGCCCGCGGCGCGGAGGATGCCGCGACTGGCGCCCGGCCGGCCCTCGCGGGCCTCGAGCTCCTCCTCGGTCTCGTCGACCGGCCGCGGCACCGCCGGCAGCACCGGGATCAGCTGGGTGTCATCCGGGCCGGGCACCCAGCGGTTCCGTCCGCGGACCGGCGGTGGGGGCGGCGGCGGGGGCAGCCGGCGGATCCGCTCGGCGGCGGGGGACACCGGCGGCCGGGCCCGGCTCGCCGCCGGGTTCGCGGGCGGCGGTGCCTTCGCAGCCGGCGGCGCCTTGGGGTACGGCGGCGGGGGCAGGGGGGCCGCACGGGGCCCGGCGGACGGCGGCCCGGGTCGCCGGGGTGCCGGCCGCTCGGGCGGGGTGCGCTCCCCCGCGGACGGCGGGGGCACCGGGGGCAGCGGGATCCGGCGCTGCGGCTCTCGGGTCACGCGTTCTCCTCCCCGGCGCTCGTCCGTCCCGTTCCAGCAGGTGCTGAGCCCGCGGGCTCGCTCACACGGGGCTCCGGGTGGGCGGCAGCGACGCGGCGCCCTCGGGCAGCTCCGCGGCCTCGTCGGCCGGCGTCCCCCGACGGCGGCGCACCAGGAACAGCACGAGACGGCGGAGGAACAGCAGCCCCAGCAGCGCCGCGGCGCCGATCGTGATGACCAGCGAGATCGAACCGTAGGCGGTGCTGTTGACCTGCAGCTCCACCGGCTCGCCGAGCGGATCGCCGTCCGGCGTGGTCAGCGTGGCGACGACCCCGAACCGGCCGGACTGGCGCAGCTCGGTGGGGACCTGCAGCGTGGTGCGCTGGTCGGGCGCGAGGACCTGCGGGCCGATATCGGCCACCGACAGCGCCGCGTTGCCCCGGGTGCGCACCTCCAGGAGCACCCGCACGGCAAAGGGCAGGTCGTTGCGCACCGTCAGCACCAGCGGTGCATCGTCGGAGGCCAGGCTGTAGGTCCCGTCGGCGGGGGCGAGCAGGGTGACCTGCCCGCGCAGCCGGCCGAGCGTGGCCCGCAGGTCGCCGGCCGCCGCGGCGAAGCCTTCCGGCTGGTCGCGCCAGGCGGCCGAGGTCGCGCGCGACGCTGCGGCGTCGTACGGGGCCAGCGCGGCGTCGGGGTCCCCCACCACCGCGCCGGCCAGGTCGTCCCGGATGCGCACCGCGGCCACGACGTCGCCCAGCCCGGCGGCCTCGAGCCCGCCGGGCTCGCGGGGGTCGAGCAGCTCGCCGGCGGCAGCCGCGGGCCCGGTGGCCAGCTGCTCCACCGAGGCCGCCCGCAGCCACGGCAGCTGGGCCGTGGCTGCGATCATCGAGCTGACCGCCGTGGGGTCGGCGTCGACCTCGCGCGGCGGGGCGACCAGGACGCTCTGCCCGGCGCCCGGATCCCCTGCCGACCGCAGCCCGAGCAGGGCCAGCTCGGCGAGGTAGCGCTGCTCGCCGACGCGCGGCCCGCCGTCGACGGAGGAGTCGGCCAGCCGGCCGAGGCCGCTGTCGGCCACGAGCACGTCGAGCGCGCCGTCGCCCGCGGGCACCGGCGCCCGGGCCGCGGCGCCCCCGCTGCCCAGGCCGAGCGCCTCGGTGCCGTCGGTGAGCCCGCCGGGCCCCACCACCAGGTGCTCGACGCCGCCGGCCCGCAGCGTGGCCCGGGTGTCGGTGCGCACGGTCCCGCCGACCGCCCAGGCCAGGTCGGTGCGCGGGGTCACGCCGAGGGCCTCGCGCAGGATGCGAGCCCCTTCCCCGGTGGTCTCGTCGGCTTTCTCGGCGGGGGCGGGTGGCGGCTCGGAGGCCGGGGCGGCGACCTCGTCCCCCGCGCCGTCCCGCGCGGTCCCGGCGGGGGTGCCGGGGAGGCTGCGGGTGAGCACGTCGGAGAGACCGGCCGCGGCGAGGGCGTCGGCGTCGACGTCCCCGTAGGGCAGGGCGAGGACCGGGTGGTCGGCGGCGACCGCGCGCATCCGGCCGAGGAACGCGGCGGCGTCCTTGCTGGGCTCCCCGGTGGCGTCGGTCCCGGCGAGGTCGTAGCCGCCGTCGGCCATGAGCTCGAGCTCCTCGACCAGCGCGGGGTCGACGGCCAGGGTCACCCGCGCCACCGGCACCGGGTCACCGCCCTCGGGCGGCGTGGTCGCGGGCACCCGCTCGACGGCGGCCAGCGCGCGGTCGAGCCGGCCGTCGGCCGCCACCTCCTCGGCCAGGTCGTCGTCGACGAACCGCCCGGCGGCGTCACGGTGGGTGCGCTCGACCAGCGGCCACAGCCAGCCGACGGCGGGCGGCGCGGCGGGCTGCTCCACCGGTTGCACGAGGTAGGTGCTCAGCTCGCCGACCCGCCGGCGCTCCCCGTCGGCGTCGGTGCCGTTGAGATTGAGCAGCACCGGGTAGACGCCGTCCCTGTCGATGCCCAGCTCGTCGGTGCTGCTCGTGACGCTGAAGGACAGCGAGTCGCCCGGCGCGAGGTCGCCGGGCACCTCGACGAAGGGCGTCGCGACGGCGGTCGGCGGGTCGGTCTCCTCGTCGAGGGCCACCAGCTCGGCACGGGTCTCCAGGATCTCCCCGCGCTGCAGGCGGACGTCGAGGTCGGTGAGCGTCTCGGTGCCGGTGTTGGT
Source organism: Geodermatophilus ruber (assembly GCF_900114385.1). Lineage (GTDB taxonomy): Bacteria > Actinomycetota > Actinomycetes > Mycobacteriales > Geodermatophilaceae > Geodermatophilus > Geodermatophilus ruber. The sequence goes on along the minus strand of NZ_FOSW01000014.1, from coordinate 68,994 downwards.
CAGCCGGCCGGTCACCGTGACGACGGCGCCGGGGGTCAGCGTGCGCGGCTCGAGCCGGGAGACGTCGATGCGGACCGGGCGCTGCTCGCCGGCCGATGCGTGGTCACCGGGCGCCGCGGCGGCGGCCGGGGCGAGCGCGATCAGGGGTGTGGTGAGCAGCCCGGCCAGGAGCGCGCGGACGGTGCTGCGGGCAGCCGTGCGGCCGGGACCACGCGCGGCGCCCCGGCCACCGGCGCGGCCGGTAGCCGGAGGGGTCACGCGCTGTCGGCGAGCAGTGCGGGCGCCCGCTCGACGAGCGCCCGCTCGTCGGCGTAGGCCAGCCGGCCGCTCAGCTCGTCGAGGGGCACCCAGGCGACCTCGGTCACCTCGACGTCGGCGTCGGACAGCGCTCCGCCGATGGCGCGGAGCAGGAAGTGGTGCACCGTCTTGTGCACGCGCCGGCCGTCGGCCACGAACCAGAAGTCGATGATGCCGAGCGGCGCGACGACCTCCCCGATGATCCCGGTCTCCTCGGCGACCTCGCGGACGGCGGTGTCCTCCGGGGTCTCCCCCTCCTCGATGTGGCCCTTGGGCAGCGACCAGAGCAACCGGCCCCGGCGATCGGTGCGGCCGATGAGCGCAGCTCGCGGCCCCGTCACGGGGTCGTCGGCCACCACCAGGCCCCCGGCGGAGGTCTCGTCGACCCGGCGCAACCGGCGCCCGGGGCGCCCGCGTCCGCCCGTCCCAGCCATGCCAGGAGGGTAGCGCGATGCGCGGCACTACCCTGGATCGTCGTGTCCGGTCAGCCTCCGCGTCGTCCCTCGGGTCTCTCGGCTGCCGAGCCGGTGCCGCCCGCCGTCCAGGAGACGGTGCGGCAGCTCGTCGACCTCTCCCCCGTGCTGACCGAGCTCGGCGGGCGTTTCGCCGCAGCCGGGTTCGAGGCGCACCTCGTCGGGGGGTCGGTGCGCGACGCCCTGCTCTCCGCCGGGTCGGGCACGGCGCAGGTGCCGGGGGACCTCGACATCACCACCGACGCCCGCCCGGAGCAGACCCTCGAGGTGCTGCGCGGCTGGGCCAGTTCCACGTGGAACACGGGGATCGCGTTCGGCACGGTCGGTGCCGAGGTGCGCGGCGTCCGGCTGGAGATCACCACCTTCCGCGCCGACCGCTACGACCGGGAGTCGCGCAACCCGGAGGTGGCCTGGGGGACGTCGCTCGTCGAGGACCTGGCCCGCCGGGACTTCACGGTCAACGCGATGGCGGTCTCCCTCGGGCCCGACCGCACCGTCACCGACCCGTTCGGCGGGCTGCGCGACCTGCTGGTGAAGCGGCTGCGCACGCCCGGGGCCGCCGTGGACTCCTTCGCCGACGACCCGCTGCGCATGCTGCGCGCCGTCCGCTTCGTCGCCCAGCTCGGGCTCACCCCGGACGACGAGGTGGTCGCGGCGATGACCTCGATGGCCGGCGAGCTGGCCCGGATCACGCCGGAGCGGGTGAACGCCGAGCTGTCCAAGACGCTGCTGCAGGACTCCCCCCGCGCAGCGCTGGAGCTGTTCGTCGACAGCGGGCTGGCCGACGTCGTGCTGCCCGAGCTGCCCGCGCTGCGGATGGAGATCGACGAGCACCACCAGCACAAGGACGTCTACTCGCACTCGCTGACCGTGCTCGAGCAGGCGATCGCGCTGGAGAAGGCCGATCCGGACGCCGAATCCCCCGACCTGGTGCTGCGGCTGGCCGCGCTGCTGCACGACGTCGGCAAGCCGGCGACCCGGCGGCACGAGCCGCGCGGGCGCGTGTCCTTCCACCACCACGAGGTGGTCGGCGCCAAGCTGGTGCGCAAGCGGCTGACCGCGCTGCGCTACCCGAAGGACGTCGTCGAGGCGGTCGCCCGGCTGACCTTCCTCCACCTGCGCTTCCACGGCTACGGTCGCGGCGAGTGGACCGACTCGGCGGTGCGCCGGTACGTCACCGACGCCGGCGACCTGCTGTCGCGGCTGCACAAGCTGGTGCGCTCGGACTCCACGACCCGCAACAAGAAGCGGGCGGCGGCGCTGTCGGCGACCTACGACTCGCTGGAGGAGCGCATCGCGGTGCTCTCCGAGGCGGAGAACCTGGCGCGGGTCCGGCCGGACCTCGACGGGAACGCGATCATGGAGATCCTGGGCATCCCGCCGGGCCGGGAGGTCGGCGAGGCGTGGACGTTCCTCAAGGACCTCCGCCTCGAGCGCGGCCCGCTCGACCCCGCCGACGCCGAGGCCGAGCTCCGCGCCTGGTGGGAGCGCAGGAACGGAGTGGATTCGTCCGCGTGACCCGCACGAATCCACTCCGGTCGGTGGGGCCTGTGGATGATGCCAGCGGGATATCGCAGGTCGGCCGCAGGATCGCGCAGTGCCCACCCGATCCGTCTTCCCAGTGCACCAGAGCCGCCGCCGACTGGGGATCCTGGAGCTGTCCGGCCTGCGGTGCACGGGTGCGGCGCGGGCCGTCGTGGACGTGTGCCTGACGGCCACGCATCGTGCGGACGTGGAGCACGCCGTGTCCGATGCGCTGCAGAAGGACTGGTGACCGTCGAGCAGTTGCTGGCCGAGACGGAGCGGGCCGGCCGCGCTGCCACAGCCTGGCTCCGGGCGGCCGCGGCGGACGCGGAGCGCGGCATGCGGTCGGTGGGTGAGAGCGATCTGCGCCGGGTGGTGCTCGCCGCGGGATTACCCGAACCGGAGTGGAACGCGCCGGTCGAGACGGATCTGGGCACCTTCTTCGTCGACGCGCTCTGGCGGCGGAAGCGTGTGGCGGTGGAAGCGGACGGGCTGGCCTACCACCTGAGTGCGCAGGACCGGGGCGCAGACCTCCGGCGGCAGAACGCGATCCAGCGAGCGGGCGTGGTCGTGCTGCGCTACCCCGTCCGGCGGTTGCGCGAGGAGGGGCCGGCCTGCGGCTCCGAGATCGGTCGCATCGTCGCCTGAGCGGAGTGGATTCGTCCGCGTGACCCGTACGAATCCACTCCGTACCCGAGGGCGGCGAGCAGGTAGAGCGCGCCCACCGCCAGCAGCACCGGGGATGAGATCCCCGACTCCGGCAGCAGGAACGCCCCCGCGACCAGCGCCAGCACGTAGCTGACGTTGACCAGCATGTCGTAGACGGCGAACACCCGGCCGCGGAAGTCGTCGTCGACCGCCTGCAGGGTGGTGTCGACGCAGATCTTCACCGCCTGCCCCACGAAGGCCAGCACGAGGCCGGTCAGGACGGCGGTCGGCGGCCGGAAGGGCAACCCGAGCGCCACCAGCAGCACCCCGCCGCCGGCCAGCTGCAGCACGATCCACCGCGGTGCGCCCAGGCGCCGCACCATCCGCGGCGTCACCAGTGCGGCCAGCAGGGTGCCCACGGCCCCGGCGGCGACGACCACGCCGAGACCCGCCAGCCCGCCCGGCACCGGCCCCCACGCGTCGAAGGTGTTCCGGAACAGCAGCAGCGTCATCAGGGTGAGGAGGCCGAAGCAGAGCCGGTGCACGGTGATCACGCCGAGCGCCGCGACCGCCGGCCGGTGGGCCCGGAGGTGGCGGGCGCCGGCGACCATCCCGGCCAGCACCTCGCGCGCCGACAGCAGGGCGCTGCGGGCCGTGTGGTCCGGCCCCAGCTCGGGGCGACCGAGACCGGTGACCACGCCGGCCGCGGCCAGGTAGGGCAGCGCCGCGGCCAGCGTCACGACCGCGTAGGCGGTGTCGCCGGTCCCGGCGAGCGGCAGCAGCGCGACCGTGGCCGCGGCGCCGACGACGGTGGCCACCGACCCCGCCGTCGTGGACAGCGCGTTGGCCGACACCAGCGACGGTGCGTCGGTCGTGTGCGGCAGCGCGGCCGACAGGGCCGAGAGGATGAAGCGGTTCACCGAGAACACCGCGAGGCCGGTCAGGTAGAACGGCCCGCCGTCCACTCCGGCCGCGGTCAGCGCGGCCAGGACGGCGACGAGCCCGGCGCGCACCACGTTGGCGTGCAGCAGCACCTGCCGGCGGCTCCACCGGTCCAGCCACACGCCGGCGAACGGCCCGACGAGCGAGTAGGGCAGGAGGAGGACGGCGAACCCGGCGGCGACGTCGACCGGGTCGGCGGCGCGCTGCGGGTTGAACAGCACCGTGCCGGCGAGCGCGGCCTGCAGCACCCCGTCCCCGAACTGGGCGCAGAGCCGGGTGGCGAGCAGCCGTCGGAAGTCCCGGCGCACCAGGAGGTGACGCACCGTCGCCGCCGCCCGCTGCACCCGGTCACCCTACGGTGACCCGCTCGTCCCGAAGGGTCGTCGCGGGGCCGGGAACGGTGATGCGCGGGAGGCGACCTCTCCCTCCCTGACACCCCCGAGTGGGGCACACTGGGCGTGATGAATCCCCCGCGTGAACCCGATTCCGAGCCCGGCCCGCACGCCCGGCCGGCGACGGGACGGCGACGTGCGGATGCTGTCCCCGCGCTGTCGATCGGCACGCTCGACGACGTCCGGCCGGGATCGCTCGTCGTCGCCATGCCGGCGCTGACCGACCCCACGTTCGCCGGCACGGTCGTCTACGTCCTCGACCACACCGAGAGCGGCACCCTGGGCGTCGTCCTGGGCCGCCCGAGCCAGGTGGAGATCCGCGACGTGCTGCCCGGCTGGTGCGACCTCGTGGTCGAGCCGGGGGTCTTCCACGTCGGTGGCCCGTGCGAGACCGACACCGCCCTGTGCCTGGCCGTCGCGCCCGGCAGCGGGCGGGGCCTGCGCCGGGTCGCCGGCGACGTGCACCTGGTCGACCTCGACGCCGATCCGGAGGAGCTGGCCGGTGTGGTCTCCGGGCTGCGGGTGTTCGCCGGCTACGCGGGCTGGTCATCGGGCCAGCTGGCCGCCGAGGTCGCCGAGGGCGCCTGGGCCTGCGTGCCCGGCACCGCGGAGGACGTGCTGAGCGTCCTGGCCGGCCCCGAGCTGTGGCGCCGGGTGATGGGCCGGCAGACCGGCCGGCTGGCGGTGCTGTCCACCGCACCGGCCGATCCCTCGGTGAACTGAGCGCGACTCGTCGCGCCAGGGGCAGCGCCGGCGGCCGCCATCTGGTAGGAACACAGGTGGAAGGGGGCGGTCTGGGGAAGAGGCCGCCCCCTTCCGCATGTCCGGGGCCGGGCGGCTCGCCCTACAGACCCACGGACGCGGCGATCTCCGGGTGCTCGGCGCCGTCCACCGTCTCCTCGTCGCCGGGGAGCGCGATCTCCCGGGACCCGTGGTCGGAGAGCGTCACGGTGACGTCGAAGGGCAGCTCGGGTAGCCGGGTGACGTACTGGACGAGCACATCGTCGGAGCGGTCGACCGCCACCGACCAGCCGGCCTCCGCGGCGAAGACCGAGGTGAGCTGCCCGTCGATCGACCGGTCGCCCTGCCAGGTGTAGTCCGAGCCGCGGAAGGCGGCCGGGTCGTCTGCCTCCTCGGCGGCGAGGTTGAGGACCAGCCGGACCAGGACGTCGGTGAGCGGCAGCTGGTCTCCCGTCGCTGTCGGCCGGCGCACGTACCGCGCCTCGGGCAGGCCAGCCTCCCCGAGCGCCTCGGCCAGGCCCGGCACGTCGCCGAACCACACCTGGTCGGCGGTGAAGAACAGGGTGCGCAGCTCCTCGGGGCGCTCGTCGCCGTAGCGGGTGACGGCCTGGGCCCGGCCCGCGGAACCGGTGAAATCGACCTCGCCGGTCAGGGTCAGCACCGTGCCCTCCCCGTAGGGGGCGGTGATCACGAAGTTCGCACCGCCGGCTTCGCGGTTGCGCACCAGCAGGTCGGCCAGGACGGTGGCCTCCCCCTCGGTGATCGGGTCACCGGTCTGCCGCTGGCCGGTTCCGGAACACCCCGCGAGCAGCGCGAGCACCAGCCCCAGGGTGGGGAGCAGCAGACGGCGGCGCGGCGGCATACGGCCAGGGTAGGCAGCCGGTGGGGCCGGGCCCGCGCTCCACGCGGAAGGGCCGGGCACGCGGCAGGCCCCGGGACGCGACAGGGCCCGCCCCCTCCCGGGGACGGACCCTGTCGGCCCCCTCCAGGGCACCGCCCCGAGCTAGCGAGGGGCGGGGAGCAGGGGGTCTTCGATCAGCGCTCGACCTCGCCCCGGATGAACGCCTCCACGGCGTCGTGGGCCTCGCTGTCGCTGTACTGCACCGGCGGGCTCTTCATGAAGTAGGACGACGCCGACAGGATCGGGCCGCCAATGCCGCGGTCCTTGGCGATCTTCGCGGCGCGGACGGCGTCGATGATGATGCCGGCCGAGTTCGGGGAGTCCCAGACCTCGAGCTTGTACTCCAGGTTCAGCGGGACGTCGCCGAACGCGCGGCCCTCGAGGCGCACGTAGGCCCACTTGCGGTCCGAGAGCCACGACACGTGGTCCGACGGGCCGATGTGCACGTTGCCCGCGCCCATGTCGCGGTCGACCTGGCTGGTCACGGCCTGGGTCTTGGAGATCTTCTTGGACTCCAGCCGCTCGCGCTCGAGCATGTTCTTGAAGTCCATGTTGCCGCCGACGTTGAGCTGCATCGTGCGGTCGAGCTGGACGCCGCGGTCCTCGAACAGCTTGGCGAGCACCCGGTGGGTGATGGTCGCCCCGACCTGCGACTTGATGTCGTCACCGACGATCGGCACGCCGGCGGCGGTAAACTTGTCCGCCCACTCCTTGGTGCCGGCGATGAAGACCGGGAGCGCGTTGACGAAGGCGACGCCGGCGTCGAGCGCGGCCTGCGCGTAGAACTCGGCCGCCTCCTGCGAGCCGACCGGCAGGTAGCAGACGAGGACGTCGGCACCGGACTCCCGCAGTGCGGCGACGACGTCGACCGGCCGCTCGTCGGACTCCTCGATGGTCTCGCGGTAGTACTTGCCGAGACCGTCGAGCGTGGTGCCGCGCTGCACGGCCACGCCGAGCGGGGGCACGTCGCAGATCTTGATGGTGTTGTTCTCGCTGGCGACGATCGCCGCGGAGAGATCCTGGCCCACCTTCTTGGCGTCGACGTCGAACGCGGCCACGAACTCGATGTCGGAGACGTGGTACGCGCCGAAGCGCACGTGCATCAGACCGGGCACCGACGTCGTCTCGTCGGCGTCGCGGTAGTAGTGCACACCCTGGACGAGCGAGGCGGCGCAGTTGCCCACGCCGACGATGGCGACCTTGACAGATCCCATGGGGTTTCCTTCTTCCTCGGACCGTGAACGGTCGGTTGAGCGGACCGGGCGCGGTCCTGGGCGGAGCTGGGGACGGGTCAACCCGTCGGGGTGGGGGTTTCCGGATCGGTGCGGGGAGGGTCGGCGCCGCTGGAGTCGGCGTTCTTCCGCTCGCTGTCGATCAGCTCGGACAGCCAGCGGACCTCCCGGTCGACGGACTCCAGGCCGTGACGCTGCAGCTCGAGGGTGTACCGGTCGAGGCGTTCGCGGGCCCGGGTCACCGAGGACCGCAGCCCCTCCCGCTGCCGCTCGACGGTGCGCCGGCGGCCCTCGAGGATGCGCAGCCGCACGTCGGCCGCGGTGTGCCGGAAGAACGCCAGCCGGACGCCGAAGAGCCCGCTGTCGTCGTACGCCTCCGGGCCGGCCTGGCTGACCAGCTCGTGGAAGCGCTCCTTGCCCTCCGCGGTGATCGTGTAGACCACTTTTCCGCGGCGGCCGGTGAGCGGCGGTGCATCGGCCGGGAGCGGGGCGTGCCGGTCGGGCTCGTCGGTGGTGACGAAACCGGCCGCGCGCAGCCGCTTCAGTGCGGGGTAGAGCGACCCGTAGGAGATGCTGCGGAGCCCACCGAGCACCTGCGCGAGCTGTTTGCGCAGCTCGTAGCCGTGCATGGGGGACTGGTGCAGCAGGCCCAGGATGGCGAACTCGAGCACGTCGCTCTCCCCTCGCCCCACGGTGTGATGTATCGAAACGATACATCGGGGGGTGGTTGCGGTCGTACACCGAGGGGGTCCGCAGGACCACCTCGGACCGGACCGGACCCGCACGAGCAGGTCGTGGAGGGCCCGCGGTGCGTACATTGGCGCCGTGCCCGGACGTCGATCCGTCGTGGACTACTCGCTGCAGCGGCGAGCCGTCCTCGCCGACGTGTACGCCGGACGCACCGGGCTCTTCGAGGTCTGCGACGCCAGTCCCTACCTCTCCCGTGCGGCCAAGTACCACGGCGAGGCGACCGACGCCGCCTGCCCGGTGTGCCGCAAGGAGCGGCTGACACTGGTGAGCTACGTGTACGGCGAGCATCTGGGATCCACGGCCGGCCAGGCCAAGACCCAGGCCGAGCTCGCCCGGATGGATGCCATGCAGGAGGAGTTCTCCGTCTACACCGTCGAGGTGTGCCGGGGCTGCGGGTGGAACCACCTGGACTCCTCCTACGTCCTCGGGACCGAGCCCGCGCCGCGCCGGTCCCCGCGTCGGACCCGCCGGCGGGCCGCGACGGAGTAGTTCGCCTCACGGCGGGAAGACCCGGCGCCCCGCGCCGTCGTTGCGCATGGGAGCGGGGCCGCTCGCCCGCGCAGCCGCGGGCCTCCCCCGTTCCTGCAGCAGAAGACGCCACCCTGGGCCGTCGGACGTCCTCACGTCTGCGAGACGTCTGCGAGCCCACCGAGACCGAGCCAGAGAGGGGCCCCTTCGTGCCTCCCCACGACGAGACCTCACCGGTCGGGCCGCGCGGCGGCTCGGTCCGCCGGCCACCGCCCAACCGCACCGCCGCCGGCGGTGGCGGCGGGGGACGGCGGCCCCCGGCCGGCCGGGGCGGGCGCACGACGGCGGCCCGGACCGGCGCCGCGGTCGCCCCCCGCAAGGGCCCGGGCAAGGGCAAGGCGGCCCGCAGCAAGAAGCAGCGCCGCCGTCGTCGGCTGAAGATCGCCGTCGCGACCCTCGCCGGCCTGTTCGTGCTGCTCGGCGTCTTCGTCGGTGTCGTCTACGCGGCCACCGAGGTGCCGAGCATCGAGTCGCTGCAGAGCAAGCAGACGACGGTCGTGTACTACGCCGACGGCAGCACCGAGATGGCGCGGCTGGCCGTGGCCGGGGGCAACCGCACCAACGTCGGCCTCGACGAGGTCTCCGAGCCGGCCCAGCAGGCCATTCTCGCCGCGGAGAACCGCAGCTTCTACTCCGATCCCGGGATCTCCTTCACCGGGATCGTGCGGGCCGCGTGGAACAACCTGACCGGCGGCTCGACGCAGGGTGGCTCGACGATCACCCAGCAGTACGTGAAGAACGCGTTCCTCTCCTCGGAGCAGACGTTCGGTCGCAAGTTCCAGGAGCTCTTCCTCGCGATCAAGCTGGACAACAACTACTCGAAGGACGAGATCCTCGAGAACTACCTCAACACCATCTACTTCGGCCGCGGCGCCTACGGCATCGAGTCGGCGGCCAACACCTTCTTCGGTGTGCACGCCTCCGAGCTCACCGCCCAGCAGGGCGCGGTGCTCGCCGTCCTCGTCCGCAGCCCCTCGCACTACGACCCGGAGGCCAACTCGGAGGGGGCCCAGGACCGCTGGGGGCTGGTGCTCGACGCGATGGTCGACGAGGGCTGGCTGGCCCAGGCCGACCGGGACGCGTCGGTCTACCCCCCGGTGCTGCCCAGGACCGACTCCTCGTTCGACATCCCGGCCGGGCCGGAGGGGCTGATCGTCCAGCGGGCGATCGGTGAGCTGGAGGCGAAGGGCTACACCGAGCAGCAGATCCGGGCCGGTGGGCTGCGGATCACCACCACCGTGGACAAGCCGGCGCAGGATGCCGCGGTGGCCGCCGTCACCGACGTGATGGCGGGCGAGCCGGAGAATCTCCGACAGGCGCTGGTCGCCGTCGATCCGCGCACCGGCGCGGTGCGGGCCTACTACGGCGGGCCCAGCGGGGTGGGGACCGACTACGCCCTGGCCCAGCGCCAGCCCGGCTCGTCGATGAAGCCCTACGTGCTCGCCACCGCACTGCAGGAGGGCATCAGCGTGAACTCGCGGCGGGACGGCAGCTCGCCGCAGACCTTCCCCGACCGCGAGGCCCCCGTGCGCAACTCCGGCGGGGCCTCGTGCGGCTCCTGCACCCTCGTCGAGGCCATGACCCGCTCGCTGAACACCACCTTCTACGGCCTGGCCCACGAGGTGGGGCCGGAGAAGGTGCGGGAGACCGCGCTCGCCGCGACCGGGCTGCCGGAGACCTGGACGGGCGGCGCGCTCAGGAACAACACCATCCTGGCCAACACCGACGGGTTCACCGGCTCGGCCATCGGCATCGGTGAGTACGAGATGCGCCCGATCGACCAGGCGCACGGCTTCGCCACGTTCGCCAACGGCGGCGTCGAGCACGAGCCCTACTTCGTCTCCCGGGTCACCGACAACGAGGGTGCGGTGCTGCTCGAGTACGGCGGCGACTCCGGCGACCAGGCGATCCCGGCCAACGTCGCCAACGACGTCACCTACGCGCTCAAGGACGTCGCGTCCTACTCCAAGCGGGCGCTGCAGGGCGGCCGGGAGGTGGCCAGCAAGACCGGTACGCAGGGCCAGGGTGAGGACAACTCCGACGCCTGGATGGTCGGCTACACGCCGTCGCTGTCGACGGCCGTGTGGATGGGCAACGACTCGCCCAGCGACCCGATCGTCAACGCCGGTGGGTCGATCATCTACGGCTCGGGCCTGCCGGGAGCGATCTGGCAGGAGTTCATGAACACCGTGCTGGCCGGCACGCCGGAGGAGGACCTGCCCGACCGCCCCACCATCCGCGGCGACACCGGGGTGGGCGTGCCCGCGCCGGCGCCGAAGCCGGAGCGCACGCAGTCGCAGACGCAGGCCCCGCCGTCGAGCCAGGCCCCGCCGTCGGAACCGGTGACCGAGGAGCCGGCGCCCACGCCGACGCCGACCCCGCCGGCTCCGACGCCGCCCCCGCCGGCCACCCCGACGCCGACCCAGCCGACGGTCCCCGGCGTTCCCGGACCTCCGCAGAACGGTGAGGGGAGCAACGGGAACGGCGGCCCGCCGTTCGACGGGCAGGACGGCTGACCCCGCTCGGGCACACTGGGCCCGTGCGCCCAGACCGCTCGACCGGCACACCCACGGACCCCCCGGCCAGCACTCCGGCCGGGGGGTCCGCGCCGTCTCCGGCGGGCCGCACCGCACCGGTCCGGCCCGACCGCGTCGTCCCCACCTGGGTCGACCCGGTCGCGGCCCAGGCCAGCGAGGCCGTCGGCGGCCCGTGGGGCCGGCACGCGGTGACCGGGCGGGCGCTGTTCTGGACGCCGCTGCGGGTCTGCCTGCTGTTCACGACGGCGGTGCTCGCCCTCGCCTGGTTCAAGCAGGTGCCCTGCGCGGACGGCAACTGGGCGGGGTCGGTGCAGTACACGCACTTCTGCTACTCCGACGCGGTGCCGCTCTTCGGCATCTACGACCTCGGCTCCGGGGCGCTGCCCTACCTCGACGCCCGGGTGGAGTACCCGGTGCTCACCGGGGGCCTCATGGCGTTGGCGGCCGCGATCGCCCGCGGGTACGACGGCGTCGCGGCCGCGACGGGCCTGCTGCCCGCCGTCCCGCCGGTGCTGAGCTTCTACGTCGTCACCTGCCTGCTGCTGTCGATGTGTGCGCTGCTCGTGATCCGGGCGGTGCTCGCCCTGGCCGGCCGCCGGCCGTGGGACGCCGCGATGGTGGCGCTGTCGCCGCTGCTGCTCGTGCACGCCTTCACCAACTGGGACGTGTTCGCCGTTGCGCTGACCACGCTGGGCCTGTGGGCGTGGGCCCGGCAGCGGCCGGTGCTCGCCGGGGTGCTGCTCGGCCTCGGCGTCGCCGCGAAGCTCTACCCGGTGCTGGTCCTCGGCGCGCTGTTCCTGCTCTGCCTGCGGGCCGGGCGGCTGCGTGCCTGGCTGCGGACGGCCCTGGCCGCCGGGGCGGCCTGGCTGGTGGTCGACCTGCCGGTGGCGCTGGCCGCGCCGGACAACTGGTCGTGGTTCTTCGCGTTCAGCCGGGAGCGCGCGGCCAACCCCGAGTCGATCTGGAACATGCTCCTCACGGCGACCGACTTCGGGATCCTCGACGGCCCGCTCGCCCGGGGCGAGGCGCCCGCGGTGCTCAACGCGGTGGTGGCGGTGCTCCTGGTGCTGTTCGCCGGCGGGGTGGGCTGGCTGGTGCTGGCCGCACCGGTGCGGCCCCGGGTGCCGCAGATCGCGTTCCTGCTGCTGGCCGCGTTCCTGCTGCTCAACAAGGTGTGGAGCCCGCAGTTCTCGCTGTGGCTGCTGCCGCTGCTGGTGCTCGCGCGGCCCCGTTGGCGCTCGCTGCTGCTCTGGCAGGCCACCGAGGTGCTGGTGTGGGTCCTGACGATGCTGCACTACCTCGGCCCCGACAACCGTGGGGTCGAGGTCGAGTGGTTCTTCCTCGCGGTGATCGTGCGCGACATCGCCGTCGTCGTCCTCATGGCGCTGGTCGTGCGCGACATCTGGCACCCCGACCGCGACGTCGTGCGCACCACCTGGCTCGGCGTCGACGACCCCGCCGGAGGAGTCCTCGACCACGCCCGGGATCGCGTGGTGCTGCGCCGCCGCAGGCTGATCGGGTCAGCTGGTCGTCGGGGTCCTGGCTCACCGCCGCCGGCGAGCCGGGACGCCATGCCGTGAGCCGGGACGAGGTCACCCCAGCGCGGCGCGCAGCCCCGCGACCTCCTCGGCGTGGCCGGCCGCGTCGCCCGGCGTCTCGAGGATGATCGGGCAGTCGGCCGCCCGGGCGACCTCGACCAGCAGCTCGGTCGGGATCTCCCCGCCGGCCAGCGGTGCGTGCCGGTCCCGGCTGGAGCCGGACGGATCGCGGCTGTTGTTCAGGTGCACCAGGTCGATCCGGCCGGTGATCGCCCGGACGTCGTCCACCACGGTCGCGAGGTCCCAGCCGGCCGCCCAGGCGTGGCAGGTGTCGAGCACGAAGCCGGCCCCGAACTCGCCGACGGCCTCCCACAGCCGGGCGAGGGCGTCGAGGTCGCGGGCCATGGCGTTGCCCCCGCCGGCGGTGTTCTCGATGAGCAGGGGGACGGCGAAGCCGCCGTCCTCGGCCTGCCGGGCGAAGGTCTTGCGCCAGTTGTCGACGCCGGTCGCCGGATCGTCCTTGGCCAGGACGTGCCCGCCGTGGACCACCAGGCCGACCGCGCCGACGGCGGCCGCGGCCCGGGCGTGCCTGTCCAGCAGCTTGCGGCTGGGGATGCGGATGCGGTTGTTGGTGGTGGCCACGTTGAGCACGTAGGGCGCGTGGACGACGACCATGACGTCGGAGGCGAGCAGCGCCTCGGCGTCCGGCCGCGGCTTCGGGGCGGTCCAACCCTGGGGATCGGCGAGGAACACCTGCACCCCGTCGGTGCCCATCTCGGCGGCGCGGGCCAGCGGCCCACCGGCGTCGAGTTCGTTGTCCTCGGTCAGGCCGGGTCCGACGTGTACGCCGATCGGGTGAGCTGCCACCCCGCCGACCCTAGTTCGGGAGTTTTCCGAGGTTTAGCCGTATCGCCCAGGTCACATTCTCGTTCTTGCAGCGTGACGGGGGTTACTCCCCGGTAGGAACGGGCGATGTGGAGGCAGACAGGCTGATGGCAACCGGTCGGATCCGACGTACCGCCCGCCGAGGGCTCGCCGGGTTGCTCCTGGGCTGGCTGGCCGCCGTCGGGGGGTCGGTGCTCCTGGCGCCCGGCGCCAGCGCCGCGCCGAGCGAGACCGTGGCCATCCGTGACCTCACCCCGCCGGTCGTCTCGGTCGACGCGGGTGGCTCGGTCACCTTCGTCAACCAGATCCAGGACAAGACCGTGCAGGTGGGCGTCGGCCCCCTGGGCCTGGTGAACGTGACGGTGCAGACCGACGTCTCGCTGCGGCTGCCGTCGGGCGCCCGGGCGCTGCAGCCCGGTCAGCGTGTCACCGAGCGGTTCGACTCGAGCTGCGTCACCTGCGCGATCACCTACACCTACCGGGCGCTGAGCGGGCCGGGGCTGACCGATGCACTGCTCGGCCAGGCGATCGCCACGCTGCCCGGGCTGCCGGTGGGCGTGCCCTTCGTCGTCAACACGGTCCTCCCGCTCCCGAACCTGCCGAGCGTCAACCTGCCCTCGCCCCCGCCGATCACCGTCCCGCTGCCGGTTCCGTCGGTCGCCCCCCCGGTCGCGTCGCCCACACCCGGGCCGGAGGCGCCCGCCCCCGGGGCGCCCGCACCGGCACCGCAGGCCCCGGCACCCACCGTCGGGGGGACGCCCTACAGCTACGACACCGGCGGGACCGCGGTGGCGATGTCGCCGGTGGATGAGGCGGTCGCGGCTGCCTTCGACCCGGCCCGGGCCGGCGTCGCGAACCGCCCGGGACTCACCGCGGGCGGCGCGGCGGGCGGGTCCGGCGGGGTCCCCGGCACCTACGACGGTGCGTCGGTGCCGGTTTTCGGCCAGCTCGCGGGGCTGAACGGCACCATGATCGAGGAGGAGAGCAGCGACACGGACGTGGCTGCCGCCCCGGGTGGTGCCGGCCAGGCCCTGCCGCTGCCGGCCCTGGTCGCCGTGGTGGCGCTGGCGGGCACGACCGCGGCGCTGGTGCGCACCCACCTGGCCCGCCGCTGACCCTCCCCGTGGGCGGCGCCGTCCTCGGGCGACGCTCCCGCTGGTAGCCTGTCGGGTGCGCGTCCACCGTCGGCTCCCGGCGGGCCGGGCGCGCGACGCGTGTACGACCCTCCTGCTGCAGATGCCCTGCAGCCGTGAAGACCAGAGGAGGTGGGGTTCTCCGTGCGTCACTACGAACTGATGGTCATTCTCGACCCCGACCTGGAGGAGCGGACCATCGCTCCCTCGCTCGAGCGGTTCCTGACCGTCGTCACCAACTCGGGTGGCACCGTCAAGACCGACATCTGGGGCCGGCGTCGGATGGCCTACGAGATCAACAAGCAGGTCGAGGGCATCTACGCCGTCATCGACATCCAGGCCGAGCCGGCGGCGGTCGCCGAGCTCGACCGGCAGCTGAACCTCAACGAGTCGGTCCTGCGCACGAAGCTGATGCGGCCCGAGGTCCACTGACCATGGCTGGCGAGACCGTCATCACCGTCATCGGCAACCTGACGTCGGACCCGGAGCTGCGCTTCACGCCGTCCGGTGCCGCGGTCGCCAACTTCACGGTCGCCTCGACGCCGCGGACCTTCGACCGCCAGTCGCAGGAGTGGAAGGACGGCGAGGCGCTCTTCCTGCGCTGCAACGTGTGGCGGCAGGCGGCCGAGAACGTCGCCGAGTCGCTGACCCGCGGATCGCGGGTGATCGTCTCGGGCCGGCTCAAGCAGCGGTCGTTCGAGACCAAGGAAGGCGAGAAGCGCACCGTCGTCGAGCTCGAGGTCGACGAGATCGGCCCCTCGCTGCGCTACGCCACCGCGAAGGTCACCAAGGCCTCCCGCGGTGAGGGTGGCGGCGGCTTCGGCGGCGGTGGCGGTGGCGGCTTCGGTGGCGGTGGTGGGGCGAGCGACCCGTGGTCGACCCCGGCACCGCCGTCGGACGAGCCGCCCTTCTGAAAGTCGAAGGACCCCGTCCTCCCCACCCTTCGCAAGCTCAGGGCGGGCCCTTGGACGGGGCCGGCCCCTCTTACTGAACTCTGGAGAACCCAGTGGCCAAGCCCCCTGTTCGGAAGCCCAAGAAGAAGGTCTGCCAGTTCCACAAGGACAAGGTGACCTACATCGACTACAAGGACGTCACCCTGCTGCGCAAGTTCATCTCCGACCGCGGCAAGATCCGCGCTCGCCGGGTGACCGGTAACTGCAGCCAGCACCAGCGGGACGTCGCCACCGCGATCAAGAACGCTCGCGAGATGGCCCTGCTCCCCTACACCTCGACGGCGCGCTGATCATGAGCACTCAGAAGCTGATCCTGACCCAGGAGGTCTCCGGTCTCGGCTCTGCCGGCGACACGGTGGAGGTCAAGGGCGGCTACGCCCGCAACTACCTCCTGCCGCGTGGCCTGGCGATCGCCGCCACCCGCGGGGCCGAGAAGCAGATCGAGTCCCTGCGCCGGGCGCGTTCCGCCCGCGAGGTGCGCTCGCTCGAGGAGGCCCAGGCCGTGGCCGGGCGTCTGGCGGGCCTGACCGTCCGGGTGCCGGCCCG
This sequence comes from Geodermatophilus ruber, assembly GCF_900114385.1. Taxonomy (GTDB): domain Bacteria; phylum Actinomycetota; class Actinomycetes; order Mycobacteriales; family Geodermatophilaceae; genus Geodermatophilus; species Geodermatophilus ruber. The sequence continues at coordinate 52,974 of NZ_FOSW01000014.1, read as the reverse complement.
TTCCGGTGAGGGCGGTCGCCTGTTCGGCCGCGTCACCACCGCCGACGTCACCTCGGCCGTGGCCGCCGCCGGCGGGCCGGAGCTGGACCGTCGCCGCGTCGAGCTGCCCAGCAGCATCAAGACCACGGGGCAGCACACCGTCACCGTGCGGGTGCACCCCGAGGTGGTCACCCAGCTGGCCATCGAGGTCGTCCCCGGCTGAGAAAGGACCCCCTCCTCCCCACCCCTCGCACGCTCGGGGCGGTGCCCTGGAGGGGGCCACCCTCCTCGAGCCCTTCGCACGTTCGGGGTACGCCAGGAGGGGGCCACAGCACCGCCCGAGGGGCGTCGGACTCCGGTCCGGCGCCCCTCGCGGCGTTCCGGGGCCGGTGGTGACGGGGCCGCCTGCCAGCATGGCTGTCTTCGGTCCCCCGGCGTGACCCGCGAGCGACCCCGACGAGGGCCGACCGGGCTGCGGCACCCTGCGGGTGGCTGTGGACGACGGCCGCCGGGTGTGACCGCTGGGGCTGGTGGTCACCTTGGGCGACACGCCGGTGACGGCACACCGGGATTTCTCCGAACTTTCTCCTGTCCACACCCGGTGCGTTGAGTCTGTGCAGGTCAGCACGCCGATCGGCTGGCAGGGCGGACGGCTTCCCCCGCTGTCTCCACATGTCGACATGCCTGTGTCCACCGACTTGTCCACAAGTTGTGCAGAACCGGGTGCACATCGGTGTTGGACTGGTCCGTCCGGTCTTCCTAACGTCCTCCTCGGCTGACCGCTGCGCCGGAACTGTCGGCGTCCCGCGGTAGCAACGACCCGAACAGATGTTCGAGTCAGGTGCAGCGTTTCTGGTGCTTCCCCCACCAGACCCCGGTCGCTCCGGCCGGGGTCTGTTCGCGGGTGCGCCGGTGAGTGGATGGAGGACCAACGTGGCGGTGGCCGACGAGTTCAGCCGGCCGGTCCCGACGGCGCCGGAGTACGACCGGCAGCCGCCGCAGGACGTCGCTGCGGAGCAGTCGGTGCTCGGCGGCATGCTGCTGAGCAAGGACGCGATCGCCGACGTCGTCGAGGTGCTCCAGGGCCCGGACTTCTACCGGCCGGCGCACCAGGTGATCTTCGACTGCATCCTCGACCTGTACGGGCGGGGCGAGCCGGCCGACGCGATCACCGTCGCCGCGGAGCTCAATCGCACCGATCAGCTGTCGAGGATGGGCGGCGCGGTCTACCTGCACACGCTCATCCAGTCGACGCCCACCGCGGCCAACGCGGGCTACTACGCCGCGATCGTGGCCGAGCAGGCCGTGCTGCGGCGGCTGGTCGAGGCCGGCACCCGGGTGGTCCAGCTCGGCTACGGCGCGGCCGGCGGCAAGGGCGACGTCGACGACATCGTCGACCGCGCCCAGCAGGAGATCTACGACGTCACCGAGAAGCGGATGAGCGAGGACTACTCGCGCCTCGAGGACATCCTGCAGCCGACGATGGACGAGTTGGACGCCATCGCCTCCCGGGGTGGCACCGCTCGCGGTGTGCCCACCGGCATCCGTGACCTCGACGAGCTCACCAACGGCCTGCAGGCCGGCCAGATGGTGGTCATCGCGGCGCGTCCCGGTGTGGGGAAATCGACGCTGGGACTGGACATCGCGCGGTCGGCGTCGGTCAAGCACCACCTGCCGGCGGCGATCTTCTCGCTCGAGATGAGCAAGCATGAGATCACCATGCGTCTGCTGTCGGCCGAGGCGAAGGTGCCGCTGCACCACATGCGCGCGGGCACGCTCTCGGACGAGGACTGGTCGAAACTCGCCCGCCGGATGGGTGAGATCGCCGATGCACCGCTCTACATCGACGACTCGCCGAACATGACGATGATGGAGATCCGGGCCAAGGCTCGGCGGCTCAAGCAGCGCAACGACCTCAAGCTCGTGGTCATCGACTACCTGCAGCTGATGACGTCGGGCAAGCGCGTGGAGAGCCGCCAGCAGGAGGTCTCCGAGTTCTCGCGTGCGCTCAAGCTCCTGGCCAAGGAACTGGAAGTTCCTGTCATCGCGATGAGCCAGCTGAATCGCGGCTCAGAACAGCGCCAGGACAAGAAGCCCATGCTTTCCGACCTCCGCGAATCGGGTTCGATCGAACAGGATGCGGATATGGTCATGATGATTCATCGAGAAGACATGTACGAAAAGGAATCGCCGCGGGCCGGTGAGGCAGACATCATGCTGGTGAAGCACCGTAACGGTCCCACCGCGAACGTCACCGTCGCCTTCCAGGGCCACTACAGCCGCTTCGTGGACATGGCGAACTGACGCACGACCCCCTGCACCACCGGATCCGAGGGGCCCGGGACGATCGTCCCGGGCCCCTCTGATTCACCGCTCCGCCGCCCGATCGGAGATGGTCGCGCGGGGCCGGCCGATCCACGGTGTCGTCGTGGTGAGCCGGACGAATCCCAGCCGTTCCAGGACCGGCCGGCTCGCGTCCGTGGCATCGACGTGCACGTAGCGGACGCCCCGGGCCCGGGCCAGCGCCAGGCGGTGGGCCACGACGGTGCGGAACACACCTCGGCCACGCCACCCCGGCAGCGTCCCGCCGCCCCACAGGCTCGCGAAGTCGGTGCCGGGGCGGAACTCCACCCGGCCGGCGCAGACGGGCTCGGAGCCGGCCCAGGCCACCACGGCCTCGACCGGCCGCGGTGTGAGCTCCAGCGCCCGCAGGAGCGTTGCCCGGGTGTCCGGGTGCACCGAGCCGAACACCGCCCGGTGGACCTCCAGCACGGTGGCGACCCCGGCCTCGTCGTCCACCGGCACCACCCGGACGCCGTCGGGCGTGACGGGCTCCAGGTCGACCTCGCGCAGATCGGCGACCAGCAGCGTCTCGGCCGGCTCCGGGAGCAGTCCCGCGCGACGCAGCCGCTGCGGCAGGTCGGCCGGGCGGTCGTGGCCGTGGAGCTTCCACTCCCACTCGATGCCGGCGAAGCGGGCGGCCTGGCCGGCGATCACGGCGTCGGCGGTGTCCTCGTCGAGGTCGCTCCACAGCACCGCACCCCAGGTGCCGTCACTCCCCACCTCGCGAGTGATGCCGTCCTGCCGCTCCACCACCGACGTCGGCCCTGGTGACACGTCCCGGCGCAACTGGACGTCGTAGGCGGCCAGGACGGCGACGACGTCCATCCGGCTCAGCCGCGCAGGTCGAGCTGGTGGAAGGGGCGCGTGGCGAGCCCAGGAGCGGGTGTTCCACGTGGATCACGTGACGGATCGTGGCGGGAGCATCCTGCCTCGGTCGGCGCCATCGCCTGGTCCTACCACCCCGACCGGTGCGGTTCCAGCGAGCGGAACAGCTACGTGTGCGTGGGACGGCCGGGCGGCAGGGTCGAGGCCAGCCAACCCGAGGAACCCGCCATGACTGCTGCGACCACGCCGCCGGACACCGCGCGGACGCGGCACGCGGCTGTCGTCGAGGCAGCCCGTTGGCGACTGCCGCCGTCCACGACCACGACCGGAGCCCCCCGTGACCCTTCCGTTCGACGCTGACGTCGCGATCATCGGCTACGGCCCCAGCGGAGTCACCGCGGCCAACGCTCTGGGGGCGAGGGGTGTCCCGACGATCGTCTTCGAGGCGGAGAAGGACATCTATCCGCGTGCCCGAGCCGTCACCGTCAACGAGTGGACGATGCGGGTCTTCCAGGCCGTGGGTCTTCACGAGGCCCTGCGCAAGGACATGACCCCGTACAACTCGCTGCGGTGGGTGAACTACGCCGGGCAGGAGATCTACTCGATCAACTTCCCGCCCTCGACGCTGGGGGACGGCGCGAGCTCGTACATGCTGTACCAGCCCGTGATGGAGGAGACGCTGCGTCGGGGGGCCGAGCGGTTCCCCGACGTCGTCTCCGTCCGGTTCGGCTGCGAGGTAGTGGGGGTGGCTCAGGACACGGAGGGCGTGACGATCACCGCGCGGGATCGCTCGACCGGGGAGACGACCACGACGCGGGCGCGCTACGCGCTGGGCTGCGACGGGGGTGGCAGCGCCACGCGCAAGGCGATCGGCGCCACGCTGCAGGGCGACACGGAAGACGTGACCTGGGTGGTGATCGACGCGCGGGTCAAGCGGTGGTGGCCCGACCGCAACAAGCTGACGTTCTGGTCGGACAAGGTGCGGCCCGTCGTCGACATCCCGCTGGCCCAGGGCAACCACCGCTGGGAGATCCCGCTCGGCCGGGACGAATCGGTGGAGAACTTCGCGACCGCCGAGCAGATCTGGCCCCTGCTGGAGGCGATGGGCATCACGCAGGACGACGTGCAGATCCACCAGCACGCCTTCTACAAGCACCACGTCCGCATGGCGGACCGCTGGCGCGTGGGACGGGTGTTCCTCGTGGGGGACGCCGCGCACCTCATGCCGCCCTGGGCCGGGAACGGGATGCAGTCAGGGATCAGGGATGCCTACGACATCTCCTGGAAGCTGGCCGCCGTGCTGGCGGGAAGGGCCCCCGACTCGTTCCTGGACAGCTACCAGATGGAGCGCGGGCCGAACGTCGCCATGTTCACCGAGATGTCCGTCGGGCTGGGCAAGATCATCAAGCAGGAGCTCTCCGAGGAGGAGATGGCGGCGGTCATGGCGCCGCCGCCCGAGGGCGAGGAACCGCCGCCCCCGCCGCTCGTGCTGCCGCCGTTCCTGGTGGCGGGCTGGTTCCGGGGTCCGCTCGACGAAGCCAGCGCCGTGGGCAAGATGGTCCCGCAGCCGCTGGTCGCCACTCCCCGGGGTCGGATCGGCCTGCTCGACGACGTGATCGGCGACTGCTTCGCTCTCCTGGGCGATGACGTCGATCCGGCCTCCCTCCTCAGTCCGGTCGAGAAGGCGGAGTGGGATGCCCTGGGAACGCGCTACCTGATCGTCCGGCCGCCGACCAAGGGGACGACGGGGCCCGAGGAGATCGTGGACATCGACGGGGTCGTCGGCGGATGGCTGCGGGCGCACGGGGCCCGCGTCGTGGCGCTGCGGCCGGACCGGTTCGTGGCGGCCGCCGACGTGTCCGGGCTCGCGGTGCCGACCATGGACCACGGCAGCAGCGGGCGATGACGCGGGTCGGGACGCTCGTGCGATGCCCGGGAACCTGCTGACCGGGTAGGGGAACTGCGCCAGGGTGGGGGCATGAGCGCCGACCTCTCCGCCGCTGCCGCCTTCATGACCACCCACGCCCGGTTGTTCGACCGCCGCCGCTTCGACCTGCTGTTCGGGGACGGCGACCGGGGCGAGGCCGCGGCCGCCGCCCTGTCCGCCGTCGAGGGTTACCGCAACCCCGACGGCGGCTACGGCTGGGGCCTGGAGCCCGACCTGCGCTCGCGCACCAGCCAGCCCGGCGGAGCGCTGCACGCCTTCGAGGTCTTCGCCGACGTCGCGCCGGTGACGACCGAGCGCGCCCGGGAGCTCTGCGACTGGCTGGATTCCGTCACGCTGCCCGACGGCGGCCTGCCGTTCGCGCTCCCGGTGCCCGACCCCGCCGGCTGCGCGCCGTTCTGGGCCACGGCCGACCCCACCACGTCCTCGCTGCAGATCACCGCGGTCGTCGTCGCCGTCGCGCACCGCGTGGCCGCACACGATCCTGCCGTCGCCGGCCACCCGTGGCTGGCCCGGGCCACCGGCTTCTGCCTGACCGCCGTGCGCGACCTCGGCCCGCAGCCGCACGCGCTGGAGCTCGCCTTCGCGGTGCGGTTCCTCGACACCGCGCACGCGACCCACCCCGAGGCGCGGGAGCTCCTCGCCCGGCTCCGGGTGCACATCCCGGCCGACGGCCTGGTGCACGTCGCCGGAGGCGCGGACGAGGAGTTCATGCGCCCGCTGGACTTCGCGCCCTCCCCGGACCGCCCCGCGCGCGATCTCTTCCGGCCCGAGGTGATGCAGCAGGAGCTGCAGCGGCTCGCGAGCCAGCAGCAGGCCGACGGTGGCTGGCCGGTGGACTTCGCCAGCTACTCCCCCGCCGCGGCCCTGGAGTGGCGTGGCCACCGCACCGTCGAGGCCCTCACCGTCCTGCGCGACAACGGCCGGCTGCGACGGGGACAGCAGAACGTTGCACCGGACGTGACCCGTTCTGCCCACGCTCGTTGAGCGATCGGGAGGGGACAGCCGACCGCCGGGAACCCGCGGTGCCGTCCACTCCCAGCACACCCTGGTGAGGTCGCCGACCCCCTCGGGTGAGGACGGCCGGGTCGGGGTGGGTGAGTGCTGACCCCACCCCGACCCGGCATGCTCACGCGGCGAGCAGCCGCTGCAGGCGGCGGCGCACCTTCGGGCCGCCGGTCGTCATCTTGTAGAGCGTGACCAGCTGGGACGGCAGGTTCCTCGGTGTCGTCCGCTCCAGCCAGCCGTTGGGCAGCGACAGTCGGATGATCTTGTGCCAGGCGGACGCGACCTGCTTCGGCAACGGTGCCGAGTGGTAGTTGAGCCCGTACCGGTCGAACAGATCGCGGATCCTGGGTGCGATCTCGGCGTACCGGTTGCTCGGCAGGTCGGGGAACAGGTGGTGCTCGATCTGGTGCGACAGGTTGCCGGTCAGGATGTGCATCGCCTTCGAGCCGGAGATGTTGGCCGAGCCGAGCATCTGCCGCAGGTACCACTCGCCGCGGGTCTCGCCGTCGATCGACTTCTTCTCGAAGGTCTCCACGCCCTCCGGGAAGTGGCCGCACAGGATCACCGAGTTCGACCACAGGTTGCGCACGATGTTGGCGGTGAAGTTCGCCGCCAGGGTGGAGACGAAGTTCGGCCCCGACAGCAGCGGGTGCGCGACGTAGTCCTTGGCCACCTGCTTGCCGATCTTGCGCAGCACCGCCTTGGCGCGTGCCCGGAACTCCGGGTCCTTGGTCTGCTTCTTGGCGATCACCGCGCCCAGCTCCAGGTCGTAGGCGGCGATGCCGTATTCGAAGAAGCAGGCGTTGATGAAGCTCCACACCGGCTGACCCAGGTGGAACGGGTGCCACGGCTGGTCCTCGTCGACGCGCATGATGCCGTAGCCGAGGTCGTTGTCCTTGCCGATCACGTTCGTGTAGGTGTGGTGCAGCTCGTTGTGCGAGTGCTTCCACTGCGCGGCCGGGCTGGCCATGTCCCACTCCCACGTCGTGGAGTGGATCTTCGGGTCCCGCATCCAGTCCCACTGGCCGTGCAGGATGTTGTGCCCGATCTCCATGTTCTCGAGGATCTTGGCGACCGAGAGGCCGATCGTGCCGACGATCCAGGCCGGCGGGAAACCCGAGGCCAGCAGGACGGCCCGGCTGCCCAGCTCCAGCTTCCGGTGGACGTCGATGACCTTGCGGATGTAGCGCGCGTCGGCCTCGCCGCGGCCGTCGATGACCCCCTGGCGGATCTCGTCGAGCTCCTTGCCGATGAGCTCGATGTCGTCGGCGCTCAGGTGGGCGATGGGGTTGACGGGCTTCTTCTGCAGCGCGGTCATGCGGGCTCCTCTTTGGTGCTCGGTGGTTCAGTAGTCGATGTCGCAGGCGCCGGCAGCGGCGCTGATGCAGGTCTGGACGAGGACGCCGTCCCCCGGGGCGGCGGTGGTGAGCTCGCCGTTGCGCAGGTCGCGGACGGCGCCCTCCCGCAGCGGCAGCACGCAGCCGAAGCAGATCCCCATCCGGCAGCCGCTCGGCATGAGGACGCCGGCCTCCTCGGCGGCGTCGAGGATCGGCGTCGAGCCGTCGGCCTCCAGCGTGGTGCCGGACCTCGCGAAGGTGACGGTGCCGCCCTCGCCGGGCACCAGCACCGTCGGGCGGAACCGCTCGGTGTGCAGCCGGTCGGCCAGGCCGGCCGCCGCCCAGTGCTCCTCCAGCGCCTCGAGCAGCCCGACCGGGCCGCACGCCCAGGTGGCCCGCTCGGCCAGGTCGGGGACGAGGTCGGCGATCGCCGCGGCGTCGAGGAGGCCGGCGGTGTCGGTGTGCTGCTCGACCAGCCGGAGGCGGCCGGCGGCGGCCAGGGCGCGCAGCTCGGCGCCGAAGACCACGTCATCGGCGGCGGGCGCCGAGTGCACGAGGACGACGTCGGAGAGGTCGGTGCGGTTGCGCAGGATGCCCATCACCGGGGTGATGCCGGAGCCGGCGGTCACGAACAGCACCTTGGCCGGGGCCGGGGTCGGCAGCACGAACTCGCCGGTGGCCTGGTCAAGGTGTACGAGGGTGCCCGGCTGCGTGCGGTGCACCAGGTGGTTGCTGACCCGGCCACCCGGGATCGCCTTGACGGTGATGCTGATGCAGCTGTCGGTGCGGGGCAGGTCCGAGGTCAGCGAGTAGGCCCGCCACTGGCGGACACCGTCCACCTCGACGCCGATCCGCACCCACTGGCCGGGCAGGTGGGGGCGCCAGTCGGCCCCGGGCCGGATGACCAGGGTGGCGGCGTCGCGGGTCTCGCGGTGCACCGCCTCGATCCGGCCGCGGAGGTCGGCCCCGGCGCGCAGGGGGTGGATCAGGTCGAGGTAGTCGGCGGGCAGCAGCGGCGTCGTCACCAGCTCGGCGAGCCGCAGCGCCCGGTCGCGCAGGGCGGTCAGCGCCGGCCGGGCCGGGGAAGGGCGCGGGACGGTCGAGGTCACGTCTCCGATCGTTCCCAGCCTGGAGCGCAATTACCTGTGCACCCGACGTGAATAGACCGGTAGTTTTTGTTCGGCTGGAACAAGTGAGGGGGGATGGTGCCGGAGCTCACCACGTTCGCGCCGGGGGTGGTGGCCGCAATGCGGGCCGAGCTGCCGGCGGTCGCCGAGCAGACCGTCGCCGCGATCGTCGTCGAGGTGCCCGGCTACACCGAGGCGTTCCGGGGCGACATGGGGCGGGCCATCGAGAACGCCGTCCAGCTGGCGCTCGGCGGCTTCCTCGAGCTCGCGACGGCGACCAGCGTCGCCGACCCCAGCCGCCCGATCGGGCCGGCGCTGGAGGGGGCGTACGCGCTCGGCCGGGGTGAGGCCCGCAGCGGGCGGTCGATGGACGCGCTGCTCGCCGCCTACCGGGTGGGTGCCCGGGTCGCCTGGCGGCACATGAGCGCCACCGCGGTCGCCGCGGGCATGCCGGTGGACTCCCTGGCTCGCTTCGCCGAGCTGGTCTTCGCCTACATCGACCAGCTCTCGGCCTCCAGCGTGGCCGGGCACGCCGATCAGCTCGCCACCAGCGGGCGGTTCCGCCGGCGGCACCTGGAGCGGCTGGCCGAGCTGCTGCTCACCGGGAGCCCGGCCTACGACCTGGTGGCCGCGGCCGAGCGCGCCGACTGGACCCCGCCGCGCACGCTGACGGCGGTGCTGCTGCCCGAGGTCCGGGCGCGGGGAGCGCTCGGCCAGCTCGACGCGCGCACCCTGCAGTCCGGCGAGGACCTACCGGGCGCGGAGCCGGCGGCCGAGCGCGCCGTCCTCCTGGTGCCCGACGCGGAGGGGTTCGCCCGGGCGACGCTGCTGCGCGCGCTGCAGGGCCGGGAGGCCGTCGTCGGCCCCCCGCGGCCGTGGCAGGAGGCGCGCGCGTCCTACTCGCGGGCGCTGCGCGCCCTGCAGCTGGGCCTGCGGCCGGACGGCGACGCCCCGGTGGACACCGAGCAGCGCCTGGCCGACCTCGTCCTCCGGGCGGACGGCGAGGCGCTGGCCGACCTGCGCGCGCAGGTGCTCGCCCCACTGGACGGGCTGGGGGCCGGCCCGCGGGAGAAGCTCGTCGAGACGCTGCGCTCGTGGCTGCTGCTGCACGGCCGCCGGGAGCGGATCGCGGCGGAGCTGTTCGTGCACCCGCAGACGGTGCGGTACCGGATGGGCCAGCTGCGCGAGTTGTTCGGCAGCCGGCTCGACGACCCGCAGTGCGTGCTGGAGCTCACCCTCGCGCTGGCCGCCAGGGAGCCCTGACCCGGCGCGGAGCCGTTCCTACGATCACCGCATGCGGAGCTTCCTGGTGGCGCACGGGTGGGAGAACCGGCGTCCGGCCGGCCAGGGGCAGCACTGGTGCACCGAACCGGCGGTGCGGATCACCGGCCGGGGCGCATGAGCGCCCTCGGCGCCGGCCTGCTGGCCGAGGCCTGGGCGCTGCTGACCGCCGCCCCGGCACCGGCCGTGGAGGTCACCGGCGCGACCGGTCTCGACGGCCCGCTCCCGGTGCCCGACCTGGCCGTGGGGGCGGTCGCCGCCCAGCTGCTGGCCGCCCGTCGGCCGGTCACGGACGCCGCCGTCGCGGTGGACGCCGCGCACGTCGGGCTGGCCTTCCGCAGCGAGCGACACGCGCAGGTGGCCGGCCGGCCGGCCGGGCCGGGCTTCGCCCCGCTGTCCCGGTTCTGGCGGACCGCCGACGGCTGGCTGCGGCTGCACGGGAACTACCCGCACCACCGGGCCGCGGCGCTGCGGGTGCTCGGAGAGGACGTCGAGGCGGCCGCTGCCCGGTGGGCCGCGGAGGAGCTGGAGTCCGCCGTCGTCGCGGCCGGGGGCGCGGCCGCCGCGGTCCGGACGCCGTCGGCGTGGGCGAACTCCCCGCAGGGCCGGGCCGTCGCGGAACTGCCGCTGATCGGGCTGCGCCGGGTGGCCGACGGCGCACCGCGGGCGGTCGGGCTCACCGGGCTGCGCGTGCTGGACCTCACCCGGGTGATCGCGGGTCCGGTCGCGACGCGCACGCTGGCCTCGTACGGCGCCGACGTGCTCCGGATCGACAGCCCGCGGCTGCCCGAGGACCCGGCGGCGCTGGTGGACACCGGCCCCGGGAAGCGGCACGTGGCGCTGGACCTGGCCGCGCCGGCCGACCGGCGGACCGTCGAGGAGCTCCTCGCGGCCGCGGACGCCGTCGTGCAGGGGTACCGGCCCGGCGCGCTGGCCGCCTACGGGCTGGACCCCGCCGCGCTCGCCGAGCGGCACCCGCACCTGGTCGTGGTGAGTCTGTCGGCGTGGGGCGGCGAGGGCCCGTGGCGGAACCGGCGGGGGTTCGACTCGCTGGTCCAGGCCGCGACCGGGATCGCCGCGGTGTGCGGGACGGCCGACGCTCCGGGCGTGCTGCCGGCCCAGGCCCTCGACCACGCGACCGGCCACCTCGCCGCCGCCACGGTGCTCGGTGCCCTGGCCCGGCAGCGGGCGGAGGGCGGCGGCTGGCACGGGGAGCTCTCCCTCGCGCGGACCGCGCACTGGCTGCTCTCTGCGCCCCGGCGACCCGCGGAGGACGGCGAGCCGGTCGACCCGGCGCGCTACCTGGTGACGCTGCCCTCGGCGACCGGGACGGTCACGCTCGTCGCACCGCCGGGGTCACCGCCCTGGCGCGCGGCGGCCGAGTTCGTCGGGGGAACCCGGCCGGCCTGGCGGCCCCGGACCTGATCGTTCCCGAACTGCCAGCTCCTCCACAGCCGTTTGCCAGCTCTTTCCGGGAGCATGTCCTGCGCGGGGGCTCGTCGGGATCGAACGGGCACAGGAGGTCCTCATGCCGGGCGACGTGCAGCAGCGCACGCGGGGACGGGCGCGGTCGACCGCGCTCGTGGGGGCAGGGGTGCTCGCCGGCGCCGTGATCGCCGGAACCCTGGTGGTCAACGCCGCCACGGACGACTTCCGCGACCGGTCCCCGGTCACCCAGGGCGACGCCCGCGACCACCGGGACGGCGGGCGCGCCCACGAGCAGCCGCTCACCGGGGCGACCGCCGAGCGGGTGACCGACGCCGCGCTGGCCGAGTACCCCGGCGCGACGGTCCGGCGGGTGGAGAGCGACTCCGACGGCGCCTACGAGGCGCACCTGGTGACGCGCGGCGGCGAGCGGGTGACCGTGGAGGTCGGCGAGAACTTCACGGTCACCGGCATCGAGCCGCAGCACCGCTGATCCGGCCCGGTGCCGGCGGACCCGCAGCAGCCGGCCCGCCGACCCCGAACCCACCGACGAACATGCGGTCCGCCCTCAGGCGGGGCGGAGGACGGCGACCAGGAAGTCCGACTCGGGGGTGAACGGGCGCAGGTCCCAGGTGGCCAGCAGCAGCTCCGGCACCCATCCGGCGGCGCGGGCGTCGTCCAGGAACTCGTCGAAGCCGTAGCCACGGCCGGCACCGAACCCGATGGTGGCCCGCCCGCCGGCGGCCGCGTGCGCGTGCAGCCGCCGCAGCACGGTCACCCGCGTGCTGGGCGCCAGGAAGGTCATCACGTTCCCGGCGCACACGATCGCGTCGAACGGCTCGTCGATGCCGGCGGCGGGCAGGTCGAGCTCGGAGAGGTCGCGGACGAGCCACCGCGGCCCGGGGTGGTCCTCCTCCGCGGCCGCGATCAGCACCGGGTCGACGTCCACTCCCACCACGTCGTGCCCGGCGGCGTGCAGGAACCCACCCAGCCGGCCCGGCCCGCACCCGGCGTCGAGCACCCGGGAGCCGCGGCCGAGCATGGCGTCGACCAGGCGGGCCTCCCCCGCGAGATCGAAGCCCTGGTCGGCGAGGCTCCGGAAGCGCTGCACGTAGGCAGCCGAGTGGCCCGGGTCCTCCTGGGTCATCCGCACCCACATGCTCTGCTCGGTCACCCGGGGATCGTCGCCGATCGCCAGTCCGGCGGCTCGGCGGGGTGCAGCGCGGGGTCGTCGGCGGCGAGGGTGCGCACGGGCCCCGGCGCGGTGCGCGGCCCCTCGAAGCGCACCGTCACCCGACCCAGCCCGCGGCCCCACACCCAGCCGGGGCCGAGCTCGTCGTGGTGCACGTCCTGCCCCGGCCACCACCGCGACTCGGCGGGTGCCAGGACCGGCTCCGCGGGGCCGGGCTGGACGGGCACGGCCACCTCGTCGGGCGCCGCCGGCTCCTCGTCGGAGGCGAACAGGTCGCCCTGCGCGTAGAGGGACAGCCCGGAGACGCCGACGCCGAGCAGCCGCAGCCCGCCCTGGGTGCCGGCCTCGGTGAGCAGCCGCCGGGCGATGGCGGCGATGGTCCGCGGGTCGTCGGTCGGCTGCGGCAGGGTCTGCGAACGGGTCAGCGTGGTGAAGTCGTAGCGGCGCAGCTTCAGCGTCACCGTGCGCCCCGAGTAGTCCGCGGCGCGCAGCCGGCCGGCGACCCGGGCGGCCATCGCGTCGATCTCCCGGCCGAGGACGGCGAGGTCGGTGAGGTCCCGCTCGAACGTCGACTCCTGCGAGATCGACTTCGCCTCCCGCTCGGCGACCACCGCGCGGTCGTCCTCGGCCCGGGCCAGCGCGTACAGCCCGGCCCCGTGCGCCCGCCCGGCCAGCGCGATCAGGTCGGGCAGCGACTTGGCGGCGAGGTCGGCCACCGTCCTCACCCCGACCTGGTGCAGCCGCTCGGCGGTTGCCGGCCCCACCCCGCCCAGCCGGGTCACCGGCAGCGGGTGCAGCACGCCCAGCTCGCTGCCCGGAGGGACGACGACCAGCCCGTCGGGCTTGTCGAGGTCGGAGGCGATCTTCGCCATGAGCTTCGACGAGCCGATCCCGACCGACCCGGTCACCCCGCCCGTCGCCTCGGCGATCCGCGCCTTGAGCCCGCGGGCCAGTTCCGTCACGCCGTCCACCGACAGGTCGCGCACCTCACCGGCGGCCAGGTCGACGTAGGCCTCGTCGATCGACACCGGCTCCACCAGCGGGGAGAGCTCGCGCAGCAGCTCCATCACGACGTCGGAGGTGCGCCGGTAGGCGCTGAACCGGCCGCCCAGGAACGCCGTCCCCGGAGGGCACCGCCGCCGTGCCTCGGCCGTCGCCATCGCCGACCGGGCGCCGTAGGCCCGCGCCTCGTAGGACGCCGTCGCCACCACCCCGCGGCCGCCGACACCGCCGACCACCACCGGCCGCCCGCGCAGCGACGGCTTGTCCCGCTGCTCGACCGCGGCGAAGAAGGCGTCGAGGTCCAGGTGGAGGATGCTCGCCTCCCGCCGCACGCCCCACCTCCCTGTCGCCGGTCCGCCTCCATGGGAGGGCACGTGGCCGCGGTGTCGTCCGGTAGGACGACAGGGTCACTGCCCCCAGATGCCGGCGAAGTGGTGCACCGGGCCGTGCCCGGACCCGATGCCCAGCCCGGCGCCGGCGACGAGTGCCCGCTGCAGGTAGTCCCGCGCGGGGTCGACCAGCCGGACCCAGTCGTCGGTGCGGTGGTGGGCGGCGAGGGCCGCGAGCGCCGAGGACAGCGTGCAGCCGGTGCCGTGCGTCGCCGTCGTCGCCACGCGGGGCCGCCGGGTGACCGTCACGCCGGCCGTGGTGGCCAGCACGTCCACGCTCTCCTCGCCGCCGAGGTGGCCGCCCTTGAGCAGCACCGCCTTCGGGCCGAGCGCCAGCAGCGCGGTGGCCTGGCCGGGCAGCTCGTCGACGTCGGTGGCGGCCGGCCGGTCGAGCAGCACCGCCGCCTCGGGAACGTTGGGTGTGACGAGGTCGACCAGCGGCAGCAGGTCGGTGCGGACGGCGTCCACCGCGGCGTCGTCGATGAGCCGGTCACCGCTGGTCGCCACCATCACCGGGTCGCAGACGACCGGCCCGGCGGGGTGCTCGGCGAGGACGCCGGTCACCGCGCGGACCACCTCCCGGGTACCCAGCATGCCGAGCTTCGTGGCGTGTACCTCGACGTCGTCGAGCAGGGTGTGCAGCTGCTGGGCCACGAAGTCGGCGGGCACGGAGTGCACCCCGGTGACCCCGCGGGTGTTCTGGGCGGTGAGCGCGGTCAGCACCGCCGTCCCGTAGGCGCCGAGCGCGCTGAAGGTCTTCAGGTCGGCCTGGATGCCCGCGCCGCCACTGGGGTCGCTGCCCGCGACGGTCAGCGCTGTGGGCACCCCTGCCCGCCCGCCGCTCACGCGGCCACCCGGCCCTGCTCGATGGCGGTGCGGAGTGCACGCGCGGCCGCGGCAGGGTCCGGCGCGACGCACACCGCCGAGACGACGCAGAGGCCGTCCACCCCGGTCGCGGCCACCTCGGCCGCCCGCGTGGCGTCGATCCCGCCGATCGCCACCGTGGTCAGCCCGCCGGCCCGGGCGGCGGCGGCCAGCGCGCGTACGCCGTCGGGGCGCAGGGCGTTGCCGGCGTCCGGCTTGGTGGGGGTCGCCCACACCGGGCCGATGCCGACGAGGTCGAGCGTGCCGGCCGGCTGCGCGAGCGCGACGTCGAGCTCGTCGACCGAGGAGACGCTGAACCCCACCAGCCGGCCGGGGCCGAGCAGCGCCCGCACCTCGGCCGGGGGCAGGTCGTCCTGGCCCACGTGCACGCCGTCGGCGCCGGCGATCAGGGCGACGTCGACCGCGTCGTTGACGATCACGGCGACGTCCGGCCGGTCGGCGAGCGCGGTCTGCACGGTCCGGGTCAGCTCGAGCAGCTCCCGGCGGGAGGCGGTCTTGTCCCGCACCTGGACGGCGGTCACGCCGCCGGCCACCGCGGCGCGGACGACGTCGGCGACCGGCCGCGGCCGGGACAACCCGGTGTCGGTGACCAGGTAGAGGGTCGGGTCGAACGGGGGCCTCATCGCAGCTCCGCCCCGGCCAGGGCCGCCCCGTCGACGGCGTCCAGCGCGTCGAGCCAGGCGGGCGCGAAGGTCCCCGGGCCGGCGGTGATCCGCGCCGCCCGCTCGGCGGCGACGGCGACGTGCGCGTGCGCGGCCACCGTTCCGGTGAACGGGTCGTCGGTGGCCGCCACGTAGGCCGCCACCAGGGCGCCGAGCACGCAGCCGGCGCCGGTGGTGCGGGTCAGCAGCGGCGAACCCCCGCCCACCCGGACCGTCCGCCGCCCGTCGGTGACCAGGTCGACCGCGCCGCTGACGGCGACCACCCCGCCGGTGCGGGCGGCGAGCTCGGCGGCGGCCTTCGCCGCATCGTCGGTGCTGTCGGTGCTGTCCACGCCGCGGCCACCGCCCCCGGCGCCGGCCAGCGCCATGACCTCCGAGGCGTTGCCGCGCACCACCGTGGGCCGCAGCTCGACCAGCTCGGCGGCCAGCTGCGTCCGGTAGGCCAGGGCGCCCACGGCGACCGGGTCCAGGACCCACGGGGTCCCGGCCGCGCCGGCCGAGCGGGCCGCCAGGCGCATCGCCTCGGCGGTACGCGCGTTCACCGTGCCCACGTTGACCAGCACCGCGGAGGCGACCGCGGCGAAGTCGCCGGCCTCCTCGGGTGCGTCGACCATCGCCGGTGCGGCGCCGGCGGCGAGCAGGGCGTTGGCGGTGATCGTCTGCACCACCGTGTTGGTCAGGCAGTGCACCAGGGGGGTGCGGGCGCGCAGCGCCGCGTGGGCGGCGCGCAGGTCGACGGCGGACATGCCGGTGACATCCCTTCGCCAGTGCGAACTGGAGCAGGTTCGACGGGTGTGCTCTCAGTCCCCGAGGGGCGGGGACACCCCGTGCCACGTACGCCTCCGAACGTAACACCGGCGCGTCGTCCGGCCGCGATCATGGGGTTGTTGCCGCGGGACACGCGCGAGACCGGCGTGGCGGGGGGCAACAACCCCATGATCGAGTCCGTCGCGTGCTCAGGCGTCGGTGAGCACGGCGGGCGGCAGCCAGTCGGCGTCGAGCAGTTCGGCGATCTCCTGCAGCGACGAGGTGTCCGCGCCCGCGGTGGACCCGCTGACCGCCAGCCGCTCCACCATCACCCGCGCGACCTGCTCCTCCACGGTGTCCTCGGCGAACGCCACCCGCCAGGGGGACACCTGGCCGTCCCGGTGGGTGCGCCCGGTGACCTGCCGTGCCTGGATGCCGGAGAAGCGCGGCTGGTGGAACAGCCCGACCCGGGGCGTGCCCGACGCCGCCGAACCCGACGGCAGCAGCTCGCCGGCGTGCAGGCTGATCGACGCGGTCACGGTGAACACGCAGACCGGCGCCTCCCCGGTCTGGAAGCGCAGCCGCTCGGCCTCGACGTCGAACCGGTCGCGGCCGTAGATGGCGGCCACCGCGATCCCCGAGTCGAGCAGCGCCTCGCGGATCGGGTCGGCCGCCGTCTCCACGAACTCCACCGACACCGCGACCTGACGCTCGGCCTCGACCTGTGCCTTCACCCAGTCGACCGTGGCCGAGGCGCGGATCAGGCCGGCCTTCTGCCGGAACCGCAGCAGCGCCGCCCGCCCGCGCGCGGTCTGCCGGGCCCGCCGGGCCAGCTGCATCTCGGCCCGGAACTCCTGCCACTCCGACTCGTAGGCGGCGCGCTCGGCCGGGGTCAGCGCGACCGGCGTCCCGGTGACCGACACCGGGCCCCACGGCGCCGGGCGGTGCAGCGTGGCGGGCGGGTTCCCCTCGGCCAGCCAGCCCTGCAGCCGCGCGAGGTCGGTGCGGCGGCGCTCGGCGTCCTCGGTCCAGGCCCAGCCGTAGCGGCCGCGTTCCACGTGGAACCCGTGCTCGGCCAGCTTCGCCGGCAGGTCGGCCCAGGCCCGCAGCGGCTCGCCGTGGCGCTGGGCGAACTGCGGTGCCAGGTAGGGCAGCTCCAGCGGGGTGTGCGCCGGGGTGGCGGTGGCGGCGATGACGAACGGCGCGTCCTTGACCCGCCCGGCGCCGGAGACCGCCTTCCAGTGCTTCCAGCGCTGCGTCGTCGTGTGCCGGACCATGTGCGCCTCGTCGGCGATGACGACGTCGAACCGCAGCCTGGCCACCTTGGCCAGCCGGTCCCAGGTGGTGACGCACCAGCGCAGCCCGCCGTCGCCGAAGCCGGCGATCGACCGGGTCCAGTGCGGGATGGTGATGGCCGCCGGCCGGTCGGCGACGACGAGGACACGGTCGCCGCCCCGGAGCTCGCAGATCTCGCGGGCGGCCAGGACGGCGGTCCCGGTCTTGCCCACCCCCGGGTCGTCACCGAGCAGGAACACCCGGTGCCCGGCCGCGGCGGAGGCCACCACCGCCTCGGCGCCGGTCGCCTGCTCCTCGCGCGGCACCAGCGGCCGGGTCGAGGGGACCGGGCGCGGGGTGGCGTTGAGCTCGTCCTCGAGGAAGCGCTCGAAGGTGTACGGCGGCGGGTCGTAGGGCGCCAGCTCCGGCGGCAGCTCGCGGCCCACCCACACGTGCGCCTGCAGGTCCGGCCGCCACTGGGCACCCGGCGCCGGCGCCCGGAACGGGACGGCCAGCACCCACACCCGCTCCCCCGGGCCGGCGACCGGCCGCTCGGGGACGGGCGTGGCGGTGCGGCGGGCCGCCGCCTTCCGGCGGGTCGTCGTCGCGGTGCGGGTGGTGCCGGTCGAGCGGGTGGTCGTCCGGCGGCGCCGTCCGGGCATGGGTGTGCTCCCCCTTCGTCGGTCGACGACGGTAGGTCGGCGGCCGGCGCGGATCTGGTGGAATCGCCGGGTGAGCGCGAACTCCGAGGAGCGGCTGCACGCCCGGGCCCTGGGTGAGACCGGCCCGCGGGTGGTGTTCGTGCACGGCCTGTTCGGCCAGGGAAGGAACTGGACGACGATCGGCAAGGGCCTGGCCGGCGACCACCGGGTCACCCTGGTCGACCTGCCCAACCACGGGCACTCGCCGTGGACCGACCGGGTCGACTACCTCGACATGACCGAGATGGTGGCCGCGGAGCTGCGGTCGTTCGGCGAGCCGGTCACCCTCGTCGGGCACTCGATGGGCGGCAAGGTGGCGATGCAGCTGGCGCTGCGCCACCCGGAGCTGCTGCGCGCGCTGGTCGTCGTCGACATCGCCCCGACCGACTACCCCGTCTCCGGCGGCCGCACCGACGACCCCGACGAGGAGGCCTCCCCCTTCGCCGCGTACATCGCCGCCATGCGGGCGCTCGACCTCGACTCCCTGACGACCCGCGAGGACGCCGACGCCGCGCTGCGCACCGCCGTCCCCAGCCGGATGGTCCGCTCGTTCCTGCTGCAGAGCCTGGTCCGGGAGGGGCCCGGTGAGGGCGGCGGCTGGCGGTGGCGGCTGAACCTGGAGCTGCTCGAGCGCGACCTGGGCGAGCTGCGCGACTTCCCCGAGCCGCCGGCGGGTGCGCGGTACGACGGGCCGGTGCTGTGGATCGCCGGGGCGGACTCCGCCTACGTGCTGCCCGAGGACCGCCCGCGCATGGAGCAGCTCTTCCCCTCCACCCGGCTGGTGCGGGTCAAGAACGCCGGTCACTGGGTGCACTCCGAGCAGCCGGAGGTCTTCGTGGAGACGCTGCGCCGCTTCCTGGAGCGCGTCGAGGCCTGACCCGGGCGGTGGCTACAGTCCTCCCTGCCACCGCGGGAGCCCGGCGTACCGGGCTGAGAAGTCGGCTGAGACGGCCGCTGACCGCCACAACCTGATCCGGGTCATACCGGCGTAGGGAGGGAGAGCCGATGACGGCTGCGTCCGAGACCTCGTCCACCACCACCGGCGGCGCCGTGGGCAGCCGCAAGACGTACTTGCCGGGACCGCGGCCCGGGATGCGGGTGCCGATGCGGGAGGTGACGCTGACGACCGGGGACGCCGTCGTCCTCTACGACACCTCCGGGCCGTGCACCGACCCCGCGTACGAGGCCGACGTCCGCCGCGGCCTGCCGCCGCTGCGGGCGGAGTGGATCGCCGAGCGCGCGGAGACCGAGATCTACGACGGCCGCCCGCCGCGGCCGGAGGACGACGGCCGCCGGACCGGGGACCTGCGCGGGCTCGACGCGGTGTTCGCGCGGGAGGGGCGGCGCCCGCAGCGGGGGCTCCCCGGTGCGCCGGTGACCCAGCTGGCCCACGCCCGCCGGGGGACCGTGACCGCGGAGATGGAGTTCGTCGCCGTCCGCGAGGGTGTTCCGGCCGAGCAGGTCCGGGACGAGATCGCCCGCGGCCGCGCCGTCCTGCCGGCCAACGTCAACCACCCGGAGTCCGAGCCGATGGTCATCGGCCGGGAGTTCCTGGTGAAGGTGAACGCCAACATCGGCAACTCGGCGGTGGCCTCCTCGATCGAGGAGGAGGTCGAGAAGATGACCTGGGCGACCCGGTGGGGCGCCGACACGGTCATGGACCTCTCCACCGGCCGCAACATCCACACCACCCGGGAGTGGATCCTGCGCAACTCCCCCGTCCCCATCGGGACGGTGCCGCTCTACCAGGCACTGGAGAAGGTGGGCGGCCGGGCGGAGGCCTTGTCGTGGGAGGTCTACCGGGACACCGTGGTCGAGCAGTGCGAGCAGGGCGTGGACTACATGACCGTCCACGCCGGCGTGCTGCTCCGCTACGTGCCGCTCACCGCGCGGCGGAAGACCGGCATCGTCAGCCGTGGCGGCTCGATCATGGCCGCCTGGTGCCTGGCCCACCACGAGGAGAACTTCCTCTACACCCACTTCGCCGAGCTCTGCGAGATCCTGCGGCGCTACGACGTGACCTTCTCCCTCGGCGACGGGCTGCGCCCGGGCAGCATCGCCGACGCCAACGACGAGGCCCAGTTCGCCGAACTGCGCACCCTCGGGGGGCTGACCCGCATCGCGTGGGAGCACGACGTCCAGGTGATGGTCGAGGGCCCCGGGCACGTGCCGATGCACCGGATCAAGGAGAACGTCGACCTCCAGCAGGAGATCTGCGGCGAGGCGCCGTTCTACACGCTCGGGCCGCTGACCACCGACATCGCGCCGGCCTACGACCACATCACCTCGGCCATCGGGGCGGCGATGATCGCCTGGCACGGGACGGCGATGCTCTGCTACGTCACGCCCAAGGAGCACCTGGGTCTCCCCGACCGGGACGACGTCAAGGACGGGATGATCGCGTACAAGATCGCCGCCCACGCCGCGGACCTGGCCAAGGGGCACCCCGGCGCGCAGGCCTGGGACGACGCGCTGTCCGACGCCCGGTTCGAGTTCCGCTGGGAGGACCAGTTCAACCTGGCCCTCGACCCGGACAGTGCCCGCTCGATGCACGACGAGACGCTGCCGGCGGCCCCGGCCAAGACCGCCCACTTCTGCTCGATGTGCGGCCCGCACTTCTGCTCCATGCGGATCAGCCAGGATGTCCGCCGGTTCGCCGAGGACCGTGGGCTGACCGACGCGGAGGCGATCGAGGCCGGGATGCGGGAGAAGGCGGCCGAGTACACCGACCGTGGCGGTCGGCTGTACCTGCCGCTGGCCGAGTAGCCCACGCGGCGTCCCCGGGCCCTCCGCGTGGAGGGCCCTGGGACGCCGCGTCTCAGCCCCGGACGGCCGGTGCCGCGGCGACCTCGGGGGTCTCGCGCCGCTCCCGGTCCGCGACCAGCCGGTGTGCCCCGGCCGCCCGCAGGATCGTCTGCAGGGTGCGGCGGGGGTCGACCGCCTGGTCGGGGGCATCCACCGGGGGCGCGGCGAACCCCTGCCGGAAGCTCAGGGCCGCCCGCCGCCCCTCCTCCGCGGACAGCTCCGGGTGGAACTGCACGCCGACGACCCGCTCGCCCCAGCCGAAGCCCTGGACGGTCGTGACCGGGTTGCTCCACAGGTGCCGCACCCCGGGGACGGCGAGGATCTCCTCGGGCACCTCGGCGACGTGGGCGGTGGCCACCACCAGGTCCCGGACGCCGGGTTCGGCGCCGCGCACGGTGGTCAGCCCGGCCTCTCCCCCGCCGGCGACCGGCCGTGGCGGCAGGCCCGCGCCGGCCGCGGCGATCATCTGGGCGCCCAGGCAGATCCCCACGACCGCGCACCCGTCCTGCTGCGCGGTCCCGAGCGCGGCGGCAACGGCGGCGAGCCGGTCCAGCATGGCCGCGGACCCCGAGCCGACCGGCTCCTCGCCGCCGCTGAAGACGTGCAGCACGCCGGCCCGGCCCCGGTGCTCCGCCCCGGTGGCCCCCCACGGCACGAGCGTCACCCGCCAGCCCAGCCGGACGAGCAGCCGGTGGACCGGGTCGGCCCACGACGTCCCCGGCCAGGCCTCGCCGCTGCCCTGCCACACCACTGCCTCCACGGCACCCCGCTCTCCTGCGCCCCCGGTGGGTGCTGCGCGCGAAGGATGACGCGCCGGGCCGCACGGCGCGGTGTCGACACGATGTCGACCCGGTCACGGATCGGCGCGTCGTCCACCGGGCGGCTCCCGACGGGCGGGGATACGGTCGGACGAGGGGGGCGCCGTCCCCGGAGGAGGCGAGGAACCCGTGTGCGGCATCGCCGGCGGGTGGGGAGCCGTCGCGCCGGAGGACGTCGAAACCATGACCGCGGCCCTCGCCCACCGTGGCCCCGACGCCGCCGGGGTGCACGCGACCGGGTCCTCCGTGCTGGGGCACCGGCGGCTGTCCATCGTCGACCCGGAGCACGGCGCCCAGCCGATCGTCGACGGCGCGGTCGTCGTGGTCGTCAACGGGGAGATCTACAACGCTCCCGGGCTGCGCGCCGAGCTCGCCGGCGGGGGTTCCTGGCAGACCGGCTCCGACAGCGAGGTGGTCCTGCGGCTGCTCGGCGGTCGCGACGCCGGCGCGGGTTCCGACGCCGCGGGTCGCGACGACGCGGCGGCGGCGGCCCGGCTGCGGGGCATGTACGCCTTCGCGGTGCAGCGCGACGGCGAGCTGCTGGTCGGCCGCGACCCGATGGGGATCAAGCCGCTCTACGTCGGCCGCCGGGGCGCCGACACCGTCTTCGCCTCCGAGGTGAAGGCCTTGCCGCCCGGCACCCGTGAGGTGCAGCCGCTGGCCCCCGGCACGCTGTGGTCCTCCCGCACCGGCGTCACCCGTTTCGGCTCCGTCCCGGCGCCCGACCCCGAGCCCCGCCCGGCGGAGGCGCACGTGCGCGCCGTGCGCGCGGCACTGGAGCGCTCGGTGGACCGGCACCTCATGGCCGACGTGCCGGTGGGTGCCTTCCTCTCGGGTGGGCTGGACTCCAGCGCCATCTGCGCGCTGCTGGCCCGCCGGGTGCCCGGGCTGCGCACCTTCGCGGTGGGCCTGGCCGGCAGCCCGGATCTCGCCGCCGCGCGGCGGGTGGCCGAGCACCTCGGGACGGTCCACCACGAGCGGGTCGTGCACCCGCGCGAGATCGCCGCGGCGCTGCCGCGCATCGTGTGGTCGCTGGAGTCCACGGACCCGGACCTCGTGCGCAGCGCCGTCCCCACCTGGTTCGTCTCCGAGCTCGCCGCCCGGTACGTCAAGGTGGTGCTGACCGGGGAGGGCGCCGATGAGCTGTTCGCGGGCTACCGGTACCACGCGGATGTCCCGCGGGACCTGCTGCACGCCGAGCTGGTGCGCTCGCTCGGCGAGATGCACCACGTCAACCTGCAGCGGGTGGACCGGATGACCATGGCGCACAGCCTCGAGGCCCGGGTGCCGTTCCTGGACCTGGACTTCATCGACACCGCGCTGCGCGTGCCGGTCGAGCTCAAGCTGCCGGCCGGCGGGCCGGAGAAGTGGGTCCTGCGCCAGGCCGTCGCCGACCTGCTGCCCCCCGACATCGTGTGGCGCACCAAGGCGCAGTTCGACGAGGGCACCGGGGTGGGAGACCTGGTCGACCGGGTGCTCGCGGACTCCTGGTCCTCCGCCGGGGAGGACCCGCTGGGCGCGGTGCTGGCCAGCGTCGCGGGGCCGGAGCTGGCGGCCGGGTGGTGCGGCTCAGTCGATGAAGCCGTTGTCCCGCAGGAACTGCTGGGCCACCGCGTCGTACTCCTCGCCGTCGTTGTCCACCCGGGAGTTCAGCTCGGTGATCGTGTCGTCGGTGAGCAGCGCGCTGATCTCCCCCATGAGGTCGGCGAGCTCGGGGTTCTCGTCCAGCACGTCCTGCCGCACGGTCAGCGCACCGTTGTAGGGGACGAAGAAGCTCTGGTCGTCGTCGATCACGGCGAGGTCGTTGGAGACGATCCGCGCGTCGGTGGAGAAGACCTCCCCGAAGTTGCAGCTCTCGCCGACCTGCGTGTAGATCAGGCCGAGGTCCAGCTCCACGACCTCGCTGAACTCGAAGCCGTAGGCCTGCTGCAGTCCCGGCAGGCCGTCGTCCCGGTTGAGGAACTCGCTGGCCGCGCAGAGCGTGCCCTCCGCCGGGTTGGCCTGCACGTACCCGGCGACCTCGGTCATCGTCTCCAGGCCGTGCTCCTCCGCGAATGCCGACGTGGCGGCGATCCGGTAGGTGTCCTCGAACGGCGCGGGCTCCAGCCAGGCGACACCGTTCGCCGCGTCGGCGTCCGAGACCGCCCGGTGGAGGTTCTCGGGCAGCTCGGTGGTGGTGTTGCCGAGGATGTTCACCCAGCCGGTGCCGGTGTACTCCCAGTACATGTCGATGTCGCCGGACTCCAGGGCGGCGCGCACGGTGTCGGTGCCGGTCAGCCCGGTCTGGTCACTGACGTCGGCACCGGCGGCCTGGAGCGCGGCGAGGGTGATCTGGCCGAGGATCTGCGACTCGGTGAACTCCTTGGAGCCGACCGTGGCCGACAGCCCGGAGAGGTCGTAGTCGGCAGCGATCGAGCCGCCGGCCGCGGCGTCCCCGCCGCCTCCGCCCGCGTCGCTCAGGTCCGTGTCGCCCCCGCAGGCCGAAAGCAGCAGGGCGCTGACCCCGAGCACGGCCGCTGCGGGCCATCTCCTCGTCGTCATGGGTGTTCCTCTCTCTGGGCGGGTGGTGCTGAGGTCAGAGGCCCTGGGGCCGGAGCAGGTCCTCGGCGATGCCGGCGAGGTGGTCGACGAGCAGGGCCAGGACGGCGGTCAGCACGGCCCCGGTCAGCGAGACGAGGAACCGGTTCGTGGAGAAGCCGGCGACGATGATGCTGCCCAGGCCGCCGCCGTTGATGTAGGCCGCGAGGGTCGCCGTCCCGATGTTGATGACCAGCGCGGTGCGCACGCCCGCGAGGATCACGGGGACGGCGAGCGGCAGTTCCAGCTCGCGCAGCACCTGACCCCGGGACAGGCCCATGCCGCGACCGGCCTCGAGCACCGCGGGATCGACCTGCTCCAGGCCCACCATCGTGTTGCGCAGCACCGGCAGGACGGCGTAGACGACCAGGCCGACGATCGCGGCCCAGAAGCCGAGGAAGAAGAAGGCGACGGCGAGCAGGGCCAGCACGCCGATGGTCGGCACCGCCTGGCCGATGTTGGCCACGGTGAGCAGCGCCCCGCGGTACCGCCGGGTGAACGGGCGGGTGAGCAGGATGCCCAGCGGCACCGCGATGACCACCACCAGCACGGTCGAGACGGCCGCGAGCTCGATGTGGCGGACCACCGCGGTGCGGATGGTGTCCGCGTTCAGGCTCCGCGCCTCGATGGTGTCCAGGTCCTGCGCCCGGACGTAGAGCCAGAGCCCCAGGCAGGCCAGGGCGAGCGCGACCGGCATCGCCAGCCAGCCGAGCAGCCGGCCGCGGATCCCGGGCCCCTTGTTCCGCGGCGCGGCGGGGCGGGTCGGGGAGTAGGCGGTGGGCGCGGCCACGGTCAGGCGCTCCCGGCCGGACCGTGCACGCCGTCCTCCACCGCAGCGGTGTCCGCGGGCCGGCGCCCGTGCCCGCGCATGGCGCGGATGGCGTCGCTGATCCGGTCGATGTCGACGACGCCCTGGTAGACGCCGGCGCCGTCGACGACGGTGGCGATGCTGTAGGAGGCGGCGATGAGCTCGTTGAGCGCGTCGCTGAGGGTGGCGTGCGGCTCGACGACGGCCTCCGGCGGCATTCCGAGCGAGGTCAGGGGCCGGCCGTCCGCGCGCTTCAGATCGGCCTCCCCCAGCCACCGGCGGGGCCGGCCCTGCCGGTCGAGGACGAGGACGGCGGGGTGGCTGGAGGCGCGCAGCACACCCAGCGCCTCCTCGGCGGTGGCGTCCTCGCCGACGGTGGGCCGGCGGCTCAGTTCGATGTCCCGGACCCGGCTGAGGTTGAGCCGCTTGAGGGAGGCGCCGGCGCCGATGAAGTCGGAGACGAACTCGTCGGCGGGGGCGGTGAGGATCCGCTCGGGGGTGTCGTACTGCACCACCTCCGATCCCTCGCGGAGGATGGCGATCCGGTCACCCATCTTGATCGCCTCGTCGATGTCGTGGGTGACGAAGACGATCGTCTTGCGCACCTCCGACTGCAGCCGGAGGAACTCGTTCTGCAGGCGCTCCCGGGTGATCGGGTCGATCGCCCCGAACGGTTCGTCCATGAGCATGACGTCGGGGTCGGCGGAGAGGGCGCGGGCGACGCCGACCCGCTGCCGCTGCCCGCCGGAGAGCTCCTTGGGGTAGCGGTCGCGGTAGACGGCCGGATCCATGCCGATGGTCTCCAGGAGCTCGTCGACGCGCGCGGCGATGCGCCGCCGGTTCCAGCCGAGGACCCGCGGCACGGTGCCGATGTTCTCGGCGATCGTCCGGTGCGGGAACAGCCCGATCTGCTGGATGACGTAGCCGATGCGGCGGCGCAGCTGGTCGGGGTCGGCGCCCGTGACGTCCTCGCCGTCGAGCACGATCCGGCCGGACGTCGGCTCGATGATCCGGTTGATCATCTTCATGGTGGTCGTCTTCCCGCAGCCGGACGGGCCGACGAGGACGACGATCTCCCCCTCGGGCACGTCCAGCGTCAGGTCCTGCACCGCGGGGTGCGGCTGGCGGGGGTAGGCCTTGGTGAGGTGCTCCAGGCGGATCATCGGCCGGTCGCTCCCGGTCGTCCGCGCGGGGCGCTCGGTCATCGCAGGCCCTCCGAGGTGGTCAGCTTGCCCAGCAGGGTGAACACGGCGTCGAACAGGATCGCGACGATGACGACGCCGACGATGCCGGTGAGCACCAGGTCGACGGCGACCGGGGTCGCCACCCGGGCCAGCCCGTTGAAGATGAAGTGGCCCAGGCCGGGCCCGTTGACGATCGCCCCGATCGCGGCGATGCCCACCAGGACCACCGTGCTGACGCGGATGCCGGTGAGCACGACCGGCCACGCGATCGGCAGCTCGATCTGCAGCAGTCGCTGCCGCCGGGACAGCCCCATGCCCTGCGCGGACTCCACGATCGCCGGGTCCACCTGGAGCAGGCCGGTGACGGTGTTCCGCACGACGGGCAGCAGCCCGTACATGGTGAGCGCGATGACCACCGGCGCCGTCCCCAGTCCGACGATGCCGAGCAGGAGGACGAAGAGGGCGAAGGAGGGGATGGTCAGGAAGGTCCCGGTGGCCGCGATCACGGCGGTCCGGGCGGTGGCGTTGCGGTAGGTGAGCAGGCCGAGGAGGACGCCGAGCACGGCGGAGAGCGCCACGGCGGCGGCGACGAGGCCGACGTGCTCGAGGCTGCGCTGCAGGACCTCCTCGCGCCGCTGCCACACGAAGTCGAGGAAGTCCAGGATGTCGGCTCCTCCCGGGTGCATCGGCCATGGAGGCCGGGGTGTCGGTGCGGACAGACGATTCAGAGATCGTGCAGGCAATGCAAATCCCGCTGCCCGCCCGGGCGTATTCGGGACCGGATCGTTGTGGACCGGGTCGCGGCGGGAGCGGCTGCCGGGCCAGGATCAGCGCCATGACCGACCCCCGCGCCGGACAGCCCGCCGCCCCCAGCGACCTGGTCGACGTCGCCTCGCTGGTCACCGCGTACTACACCCGCGAGCCCGATCCGGCCGACCCCGCCCAGCAGGTGACCTTCGGCACCTCCGGGCACCGCGGGTCGGCGTTCGACGCGGCGTTCAACGAGGCGCACATCCTGGCCACCACCCAGGCGATCTGCGAGTACCGCGCGGCGCAGGGCTACGACGGGCCGCTGCTGCTCGGCCGGGACACCCACGCGCTGTCGGAGCCGGCCTGGGCCTCGGCGCTGGAGGTGCTCGCCGCCAACGACGTGACCGTGCTGGTCGACGCCGCCGACCGGTACACCCCCACGCCGGCGGTCAGCCACGCGATCCTGCGCGCCAATCGGGGGCGCACCAGCGGCCTCGCCGACGGCATCGTCGTCACCCCGTCGCACAACCCGCCGCGCGACGGTGGCTTCAAGTACAACCCGCCCTCCGGCGGCCCGGCCGACACCGACGCCACCGGCGCGATCGCCGCCCGCGCCAACGAACTGCTGCGGGACGGGCTGAGGGGGGTCCGCCGCATCCCGTTCACCCGGGCCCGCGCCGCGGCCCGGCCGCACGACTTCCTCGGCGAGTACGTCGACGACCTGCCGTCGGTGCTGGACCTCGACGCGATCCGCGACGCCGGGGTGCGCATCGGCGCGGACCCCCTGGGGGGCGCCAGCGTCGACTACTGGGAGGCGATCGCCGAGCGGCACCGTCTCGACCTCACCGTGGTCAACCCCCTGGTAGACCCCACCTGGCGGTTCATGACGCTGGACTGGGACGGCAGGATCCGGATGGACTGCTCCTCGCCCTCGGCCATGGCCTCGCTCATCGGCCGGCGGTCGGAGTTCCAGATCGCCACCGGCAACGACGCCGACGCCGACCGGCACGGCATCGTCACCCCCGACGCCGGATTGATGAACCCCAACCACTTCCTCGCCGCCGCCATCGCCTACCTGTTCTCCCACCGGCCGCAGTGGGGCCCGGACACCGTGGTGGGCAAGACGCTGGTGTCGTCGTCCCTCATCGACCGGGTGGTCGCCGACCTCGGCCGGCGGCTGGTCGAGGTGCCGGTCGGGTTCAAGTGGTTCGTGCCCGGCCTGCTGGACGGGTCGGTCGGCTTCGGCGGCGAGGAGTCGGCCGGCGCCTCGTTCCTCCGCCGCGACGGCAGCGTCTGGACGACGGACAAGGACGGCATCCTGCTGGCCCTGCTCGCCTCCGAGATCCAGGCCGTGACGGGCCGGTCCCCCTCGCTGCTGCACGCCGAGCTGACCGAGCGGCACGGCGCGTCGTCCTACGCGCGCATCGACGCCCCGGCCACCCGCGAGCAGAAGGCGGCGCTGGCCAAGCTCTCGCCCGAGGACGTGACGGCCACCGAGCTGGCCGGCGAGCCGATCCTCGCCAAGCTCACCCGCGCGCCCGGCAATGACGCGCCGATCGGCGGGCTCAAGGTGGTCACCGAGAACGCCTGGTTCGCCGCCCGCCCGTCGGGCACCGAGGACGTCTACAAGGTGTACGCGGAGTCCTTCAAGGGCCCCGACCACCTGACGCAGGTGCAGGAGGAGGCCCGCTCCGTCGTCACGGCCGCCCTCGGCGGCTGACCGTTGCCAGAGGCGACGGGACGGTCGTCGCGAATGCCGGCGGCCTCGTCCTGGACTTTCGGCACCGGAGGTCCGGGGTGAGGATCGGCGCATGACGACGGCGAACCCCGCACTGGACCTGGTCGCGCTGGTGCGGGAGCTCGTCGGCCGGGACACCGTCTCCGGGGACGCCGGCGCGCAGCGCGACGCCCTCGGCGCCGTCACCGAGGTGCTGCGGCAGCGCGCTCCGCACCTGCAGGTGACGGAGGGCCGCGACCGCGACCACCCCTGGACACTGCTGCGGACGCCGACCGACCCGGCCCGCCCGCAGCTGCTGCTGGCCTGCCACGTCGACACGGTTCCGGCGGCCGAGCCCGGCGCCTGGCAGCGCGACCCCTTCGGTGCCGACCTCGAGCAGGGACGGGTGTGGGGCCGCGGCGGCAGCGACATGAAGGCCGGCCTGGTCGCCGCAGCCGCCGCC
Source organism: Geodermatophilus ruber (assembly GCF_900114385.1). Classification (GTDB taxonomy): domain Bacteria; phylum Actinomycetota; class Actinomycetes; order Mycobacteriales; family Geodermatophilaceae; genus Geodermatophilus; species Geodermatophilus ruber. Next base: position 23,729 of record NZ_FOSW01000014.1, on the reverse strand, counting down.
CTCGCGGGGGCCGACCCGCAGACCCCGGTCGCGCTGCTGCTCACCAGCGACGAGGAGATCGGCTCGAAGGGCGCCGCCGCGGCTGCCGCCGCTGTCGCCGAGCAGCGCATCGGTGCGGTCATCGTCCCCGAGGCCACCGGCAACCGGGTCGTCCTCGGCCACAAGGGCGCGCTGTGGCTGGCCGTCCGCACCGCCGGCCGGGCCGCGCACGGCAGCACCCCCGAGCGCGGGCACAACGCCGTCCTGGACCTGGTCGCCGTCCTCGCCCGCGCGGGCAGCGGGCTGCCGTTCCGCACCGACCCCTTCCTCGGCCGCGAGACGTGGAACCCGGGCGTGGTGACCGGGGGCACCGTCGCCAACGTCGTTCCCGACCGGGCCGAGGCGGTCATCGACATGCGCACCGTCGCCGACGGTGGCGCGCTGCTGCGCTGGTGGCGCGAGCAGCCGGAGATCGCCGACGTCGAGATCCGGGTCGACCTCCCACCGGTGGGCACCCCGGCCGACGACCCGTGGGTAGCCGGACTGCCCGCCGTCGTTCAGCCCGGGCCGGCGACCTACTTCACCGACGCCTCGGTGCTCGGCCAGGTGGTGGACGGCGCCCCGATCGTGGTCTGGGGCCCCGGAACGCCGGCGGTGATGCACGCCGTCGACGAGTACGTCGAGGTCGCCGAGCTGGAGCAGGCGGCCGCGGCCTTCACCGACGTCCTCACCCGCTGGGGCACCTGACTCTGCACCGCCGGGTATGGCGAGAACCGCCCGGCTCCGTTCGATACACCGGCGTATCCGATACAGTCCCGCATCGTGACGGCGGCCGATCCCGAGAAGCGCCCCAAGCGCCGGCGCGAGGCCACGGTGGAGCGGCTGCTCGACGCCGCGTTGGAGACCTTCGCCGAGGTGGGGTTCGCCGCGGCCAGCGTCGAGGACATCTGCCGCCGGGGCGGCTTCACCCGCGGCGCCTTCTACTCCAGCTTCCGCACCAAGGACGAGCTGTTCGCCGCCCTGTTCACGCGCGAGACCGCGCGCAACCTGGCCCGCACCGAGGAGCAGCTGGCCGGGATCGAGTCCGAGCAGGACCCGGTCGCCGCCGCCGTCGAGCGTTGCCTCACCACCTTCCGGGCCGACCGCACCTGGGTGCTCGTGCAGACCGAGTACGCCCTCCACGCCGCCCGCCACCCCGCCGCCGCGGCCGCGTTGCGCGAGCACACGGCCGCGCTGCACGCCCAGCTGACCGCGCTCATCGAGAACGCGAGCGCTCGCGTGGGCCTGTCCCTGACCGTCCCCGCCGGGCAGCTGGCCCGGATCCTGCTGGCTCTGCACGACGGCGTCGCCGTCCAGCAGATCACCGATGCCGGGCCGCCCGGCGGGCCCGACCTCGAGCACACCGCGCTGCTGCTCCTGCTCCGCGCGGCCGTTTCCGACTGATCCGGAGAACCCATGGCCTCCCTGCTCGCCCGGCTCGGCCGGGCCGCGTACCGCGCCCGCCGGCTCGTCACCGCGTTGTGGGTCCTCGTGCTCGCGGCCGTCGTCGCCGCGCTCGTCACCGTCGGGGGTGAGTTCGACGACCGGTTCACCATCCCGGGCTCGGAGTCCCAGGCCGCGCTGGACCGGCTGCGCGAGCTGCAGCCGGCCGCCGCCGGAGCCGGGGCGCAGATCGTCTTCCTCGCCCCCGAGGGCCAGACGCTGGCCGATCCGCGGTACGCGGCCGCGATCGGCGAGGTGGTGGCCGCGGCGTCCGAGGCGCCGCAGGTCGCCGTCGCCGTCGACCCGTTCGCCAGCCAGGCGCTGACCCCCGACGGCCGGGCGGCGCTGGCCTCCGTGCAGTACACGGTGCAGCGCGAGGGGCTCGAGGAGGGCAGTCTCGACGCGCTCGAGGAGACCACCCGGGCCGCCGAGGACGCCGGCCTGCAGGTCGCCGTCGGCGGGGACGCGTTCGGCACCACCGGCGTCCACATCGGCGTCACCGAGTTCGTCGGCGTCGCGGTCGCCGTCCTGGTCCTGGTGCTCACCTTCGGGTCGCTGCTGGCTGCCGGCATGAACCTGCTGACGGCGATCGTGGGCATCGCGGTGGGCCTCGGCGGCCTGCTCGCGTTCTCGGGGTTCATCTCGCTGTCGTCGACCGCGCCCACCCTGGCGCTGATGATCGGCCTGGCCGTCGGCATCGACTACGCGCTGTTCATCCTGTCCCGGCACCGCACCCAGCTGGCAGCGGGCATGGACCCCGAGGAGTCGGCGGGGCGGGCCACCGGCACGGCCGGGACGGCGGTCGTCTTCGCCGGCCTGACCGTCGTCATCGCGCTCGCCGGGCTCTCCGTCGTCGGCCTCCCCTTCCTCACCGTGATGGGCCTGGCCGCGGCCGCCACCGTGGTGGTCGCCGTCCTCGTCGCGCTGACCCTGCTGCCGGCGCTGATGGGCTTCGCCGGCCACCGGCTCGCTCCGAAGCCCGGTTCCCGCGCCGCCCGCCGGGAGGAAGCCGTCGCCGCTACCGGGGGTTCGTACCGCTCGATGGGTGAGCGCTGGACGGCGCTGGCCACCCGCCGGCCGCTGCTCACCGTCCTGGCCACCGTCGCAGGCCTCGGGATCCTCGCCGTCCCGGCCGCGCAGCTCGAGCTGGCCCTGCCCGACAACAGCACCGCCGCCGAGGACACCCCCCAGCGGCAGGCCTACGACCTGATCAGCGAGACGTTCGGCCCCGGCCTCAACGGCCCGCTCGTCGTGCTCATCGACGGGCTGGACCCGGCCACCGCCCAGCAGGCCGCGGGTCAGGTGGCCGTCGCCGTCGGCGGCACGCCCACCCCGACGCCCGGGGAGTTCGAGGGCGGCCTGCCCGACGTCGCCTACGCCGCGCCGCGGGTGTTGCCCGACGGCACGGCCGCGCTGGTCACCGTCGTCCCCGAGAGCGGGCCGCAGGAGGCCGCGACCAGCGACCTGGTCGCCTCGCTGCGCGACCTCGCCCCGCAGCTGGAGGAGCAGACCGGTGCCGACCTCGCCGTCACCGGTCAGACGGCCGTCGCCATCGACGTCTCCGACCGGCTCGACGACGCGCTGCTGCCCTTCGCGCTGGTCGTCGTCGGCCTGGCGGTGCTCCTGCTGCTGCTGGTGTTCCGCTCGATCCTGGTGCCGGTCAAGGCCGCCGCCGGCTTCCTGCTGTCGGTCGCCGCCTCCTTCGGCGCGGTCGTCGCGGTCTTCCAGTGGGGTTGGCTGGCCGACGTCTTCGGCGTCCCGACGACGGGGCCGGTCATCAGCTTCATGCCCGTCATCCTCATCGCGGTGCTGTTCGGGCTGGCCATGGACTACGAGGTCTTCCTCGTCTCCCGGATGCGCGAGGAGTACGTGCACGGCGCCGAGCCGCGGGCCGCGGTGCTCGCCGGGGCGCGGCATGCCTCGCGGGTGGTCGTCGCCGCCGCGCTGATCATGTTCTCGGTCTTCGCCAGCTTCGTGACGATCGAGGACGTCATCGTGAAGGCGATCGCCTTCGGGCTGGCCGTGGGCATCCTGCTCGACGCGTTCGTGGTCCGGATGACCCTGGTCCCCGCCGTCCTGGCGCTGGTCGGCCGCGCGGCCTGGTGGCTGCCCCGCTGGCTGGACCGGCTGCTGCCCGACCTCGACGTCGAGGGCGCCCGGCTCGGCCCCCCGCCGGCGCCGGCCCGCGCCGGGGAGCCGGAGGCCGTCCCGGCCCGGTGAGCGGGCCGTCCCGGCCCGGTGAGCTACCGCCGCCGCGCCTTGTCGGCGTACATGGCGTCATCGGCCTCCCGGACGAGCTGGTCGAGCGCCGGGTCGGGCTCGATGCCCCCGGTGACGGTGCCGATGCCGATGCTCATGCCGAGCGGGATGGTCACCGCGCCGATCTGCAGCGGGTCGGTGACGGTGTGCCGGAGCCGCTCGGCCAGCGCCTCGGCGTCGGCGCGCTCGCTGTTCTCGCAGACGATGCTGAACTCGTCCCCGCCGACCCGGGCGGCGGTGTCGCTGGCGCGCAGCACGGAGGTGAGCCGCTCGGCGAAGGCGACGAGCACCTGGTCGCCGACCGGGTGGCCGTGCCGGTCGTTGATCTCCTTGAACCCGTCCAGGTCGATGCCGATCACGCAGGTGGGCGTGCGCTCCCGGTGGCCCCGCTCGAGGGCGTGCTTGAGCCGGTCGCCGAACAGGATCCGGTTGGGCAGGCCGGTCAGCGGATCGTGCAGCGAGCGGTGCACGAGCGCGGCCTCGAGCTCCTTGCGCTCGGTGATGTCCTCCAGGATCACGACCAGGTGCGGCGGGTCCCCCTCCGGGGTGCCGGCCACCCACGACGTGGTGACCTGCACCGGGAGCGTGCTGCCGTCGCCGCGGACCAGCCGCAGCTCCTGCCGGCTGGGCCGGCCGCGGCTCATCTGCTGGGTGTAGGACTCGCGCGCGGTGGGGGCGTCCTCGGGGTGGATCATGTCCAGCACCGAGCAGCCGCGCAGCTCGTCGGCGGCCCGCCCGAGCATGGCGGCGAAGGCTGGGTTCGCGTCCACGAGGAGACCGGACGGCGTGGCGAGGACGATGCCCATCGGCGCGTTGTCGAACGCGCTCCGGCGGTCCGCCGGGGGAAGCGTGCTCGCGGTATTCGTCACGTCCCACCTCCGTGTCCGGGACATTCTGCGCGAAAAGCGTCCTGGTCCAGCACGTTCTCGCGCCGGTGGGTGCCCCGACCGGTTCCACGTGGAACCTCCGGACGGGGCAGGATGAGCGCCGATCGCCCGCGAGGAGGGGTCGTGAACGAGTTCGATCTGGTGCTGCCCGCCGTCGTCGACATCCGCGAGGTCGGCATGCGCGACGGCCTCCAGCTGGAGGCGCCGGTGCCCCTGGCGGCCAAGCTGGCGATGCTCGAGGCGCTGGTCGCCACCGGCGTCCGCCGGATCGAGGCGACCTCGTTCGTCTCGCCGAAGGCAGTGCCCGCGCTGGCCGACGCCGACCAGGTCGCCGGCGAGCTCTCCCGGTGGGGCGGTGTGCACTGGTCGGCCCTGGTGGCCAACCCCCGCGGGGCGACGCGGGCGGTCGACGCCGGCGTGGCCAACCTGGAGTACGTCGTCTCCGCCTCCGAGGGGCACAGCCGGGCCAATGCGGGGCGCTCCACCGCCGAGGCGGTCGGCGCGGTCGCCGACATCGCCGCGCTCGCCCACGGGGCCGGCGGCACGCTCGAGGTCATCATCGCCACCGCCTGGGACTGCCCCTTCGACGGCCGCACCCCGATCCCCCGCACCGTGGACGTCGCGCGGGCGGCGGTCACCGCGGGCGCCGACCAGCTGTGCCTGGGCGACACCATCGGGACGACGACGCCGCTGCGGGTGGTCCAGCTGCTCGACGCCGTCCGCCGGGCCTGCCCCGGCGTGCCGGTCGGCGTCCACCTCCACGACACCCGGGGCACCGGGCAGGCCAACGCGCTCGCGGCGATCCAGGCGGGGGTGACCCAGCTGGACTCCTCCGTCGGCGGTCTCGGCGGCTGCCCGTTCGCGCCGGGGGCCAGCGGCAACATCGCCACGGAGGAGCTGGTCTACATGCTGGAGGAGTCGGGGGTCCGCACCGGCCTGGACCTCGACGCGGTCCTCACCGCCGCCCGGGTCACCGAGCGGGCCGTCGGGCACGCGCTGCCCAGCTCGCTGCACCGGGCGGGCGGTCGCTCGGAGCCCCGCTCTGCCCCGATCGGCTGAGCGCGCGTGGTTGGCTGAGAGCATGAGCGCCGTCCCCGAAGCCGACGGTCCGGTCGAGGCCATCTCCCCGCAGGTCATGCGCGAGGTGCTCGGGCACTTCGCCTCCGGCGTGACCGTGGTGACCGCGCACACCGCCGAGGGGCCGATCGGCTTCACCTGCCAGTCGTTCAGCTCGCTGTCCCTCGACCCGCCCCTGGTCGTCTTCGCCCCCGCGCGCACCTCCAGCACCTGGCCGCGGCTGCGGAACATCGGCCGGTTCTGCGTCAACGTGCTGGCCGAGGAGCAGACCGGGGTGTCGGCGGCGTTCGCCCGCTCCGGGTCGGACAAGTTCGCCGGCGTGCACTGGCGGCCCAGCCGGCACGGTGCCCCCGTGCTCGACGACGTGGTGGCCTGGATCGACTGCGAGCTGTGGGCCGAGTACGACGGCGGGGACCACACCCTGGTGGCCGCCCGCGTGCTCGACCTCGGCGCCGACCCCGACCGCCGCCCGCTGCTGTTCCACCGCGGCGCCTACGGCCTCCTGGAGGGCCCGCGCGGCTGAGTCCGGCCCGGCCGCGGGTGTGGGGCGCCGCGGGGCGGGAACTCCCCGAGCAGGCACGGCGTACACCTCGCGGAGGGAGACGATCACCATGGGACTGCTCGACCGGCTCTTCGGCCGCCGATCCGACTCCGGACACGGCGCGGCGCAGGGCTACAACCAGGGCTACGGCCAGCAGGGGTACGGCGGCTACCAGCCACCCCCACCGGGCGCGCCGACCGGTCAACAGGGGGCCGACCAGCAGGCCATCGAGCGCTACCGCTACCTGCTGCGCACGGCACCCCCGGACAAGATCGAGGAGGCGCACGCCGAGGCGTTCGCCCAGCTCACCCCCGAGCAGCGCCGACAGGTGCTCGACCAGCTGGTCACCACCGGCGAGCGACCGCCCTCCGACGACCCGCGCAGCCTGGCCCGGGCCGCCACCCGCGCGGAGATGCGCCAGCCGGGCACGCTCGAGCGCGCCTTCGGCGGCTCCGGACCCGGCGGCTACGGCCCCGGCGGAGTCCGCACCGGCCCCAGCTTCGGCAGCATGATGGGCGCCAGCCTGCTGGGCACGGTCGGCGGCCTGGTCGTGGGAACGGCGGTGGCCGATGCGCTCTTCGACACCGGGATGGGCGACTCCGGGCTCTTCGGCGGCGGCGAGGAGGAGGCCTACGCCGAGGGGTACTCCGACGGCTCCGACCAGGGTGACCCCGGGGGCGACTTCGGCGGGGACTTCGGGGGCGACTTCGGCGGCGGGGAGTTCTGAGCCGCGGCGGTCACGCCCGGGCGCCCGGGCGTGACCGCCGCAGCCACAGCAGCCCGATCACCGGCAGCACCAGCGGGATGAACAGGTAGCCCTGGCCGTACACCGACCAGACCGTCTCGTCGGGGAACGCGGCCCGGTCCAGCAGCGACAGGGTGCCGACGGCGAGCACCCCGGCCAGCTCGACCGAGCAGGCGGCCAGGGCCAGCCGCCACCGGCCGCGGGCCAGCGCCACCGTGGCGACGCCGTAGACGACCGCGGCGAACGCGGACAGCAGGTAGGCGACCGGCGCCTCGGAGAAACGGGTGGCCAGCTGGACGGCGGCCCGCGCGCCGGCGGCGAGGGTGAAGATCCCGTACACGGCGACCAGGACCCGGCCGGGCCCGCCGGCTGTCGTCCCGGTGCTCCCCCGCTCGTCGGTCGGCTCAGCCACCCGTTGCCTCCCACAGCTGCAGCAGCCGCCAGATCATCACGCCGACCGCACCCGCGGCCACCGCCAGCACCGTGCCGGCCCACCGGGTCGGCTCCGACCGCGCCCAGAGCACCCCGGCGACCGGGAGGAGCAGGATGCCACCGAGGTAGCCGAGGAACGTCGGGATGTCCGGCGGCCGCTCACCGCCGACCAGGGCGGCGACGGCCAGCACCGCCTGGATGACCAGCAGCGCCTCCAGCACCGCCGCGGCCCACAGGTGCAGCAGGCCGATCCGCCGCCGGGCGAGCGTGGAGGCGAGCCCGGCCAGGGCCAGCAGTGCGGCGACGACGGTCACGGCCACCACGAGCACGGGAGTCACCGGGCAGACCCTGTGACGGCGGCTCCAGGCACGGCTGCCATCTTCCCGCGGCGGGGGAACGCCCTGGACACCGACCCGTCGTCAAGGATGATCATTCCCGTGGGCGCCCAGAGCACGGCTGCGCCGAAAGGATCGCCATGACCGTCCGGGACCTCGTGACCGACCTCTTCGCCGAGCACATCGACGCCGTCACCACCGAGCCGGTGCGGCTGCAGGCGCTGGTGGAGCTGCTCAGGGGGTTCGGCGTCGCCGAGCCGACCGCGCGCATGACGACGGCCGCCCTGCGGCGGGAGGGCTGGCTGGCCGCCTCCCGCCGCGGCCGGGAGACCCTCTACACGCCCACCGAGGTCCTCCGCGGCAGCGTCCGCGGGCGCTCGGCCCGGCTCGACGAGTGCCTCGGCCCCTGGGACGGGCGCTGGCGGGTGGTCATCTACACCGTCCCCGAGACCGACCGCTCGGCCCGGGAGCGGGTGCGCCGGACGCTCACCCGGCACGGCTTCGGACCGCTGGCCCCGGCCACCTGGGTGTCCCCGCACCGCCGGGCGCTCGACGACGTGCGGACCGAGCTGGCCGGTGAGCCGGTCAGCCGGCTGCACCTGCTCACCGCGCAGGTCGCCGCCGAGACCGGCGGCTCGGACCGGGAGCTCGCTGCCCGATGCTGGGACCTGCAGGGCGTCGCTGGGGCCTACCGCCGGCAGATCGACCGGCTCCGGGCCGTGCTCGTCGGGCCGCCGCTGGCCGGCCCGGCGGCGCTGGTGACCCACCTGCGCGCCCTCGCCGAGGTGCGTCGCACCGTCCTGCGCGACCCGCTGCTCCCGGAGGCGCTCCGCCCGCCGGGCTGGCCGGGGGCGGAGATGCGCCTGGCGTGGGCGGAGTTCTGCGCGCGGCTGGCCGAGCCGGCCCGCGGGCACGTCGCCGCGGTGCTGGCCGGCTCGGAGCGGATCGCCGTCGGCGCGGATCAGCGGTGCACGGTGGACATGTCCGGGTAGCGGTCCCCGGCCGTCGCCCCCACCGGCGCGGCCTCGTCCAGCCGGCGCAGGTCGTCGTCGGAGAGCCGGACGTCGGCGGCCGCCACGTTCTCCTCCAGGTAGGCCACCCGCTTGGTGCCGGGAATCGGCACGATGCTCGGGTTGCCCCCGCGGTCGCTCTGCGCCATCACCCAGGCCAGCGCCAGCTGGGTGGCGCTCACGCCCTTCTCGTCGGCGATCTCCCGCACCCGGTCGACCAGCTCCAGGTTCTTCGCGAAGTTCTCGCCCTGGAACCGCGGGTTGTGCCGGCGGAAGTCGTCGGGCGCGAGGTCCTCGACGCTGCGGATCTGCCCGGAGAGGAACCCGCGGCCGATCGGTGAGTAGGCGACGAAGCCGATCCCGAGCTGGGCGCAGGTGGCCAGCACGCCGTCGTCCTCGGGGTCGCGGGTCCACAGCGAGTACTCGGTCTGCACCGCCGTCACCGGCTGCACCGCGTGCGCGCGGCGGATGGTCTCCGGCGCGGCCTCGGAGATCCCGACGTGCCGCACCTTGCCGGCCTCGACCAGCTCCCGCAGCGCCCCCCAGGTCTCCTCCACCGGAACGGTGGTGTCCACCCGGTGCTGGTAGTAGAGGTCGATGGCGTCCACGCCGAGCCGCCGCAGCGAGGCGTCGCAGGCCCGCCGGACGTACTCGGGCCGGCCGTTGACGCCGAGGAAGGAGCCGTCCTCGCCGCGCTCGTTGCCGAACTTGGTCGCCAGGACGACCTCGTCGCGCCGGCCGGCGATCGCGCGGCCCACGAGCCGCTCGTTGGTGAAGGGTCCGTACATGTCCGCGGTGTCGAGGAAGGTGACGCCCAGATCCAGCGCCCGCTGAATGGTGCGTTCGGCCTCGGTCTGATCGCCGGTGCCGTAGAACTCGCTCATCCCCATGCAGCCCAGCCCCTGGGCCGAGACGGTCAGCTGTCCGAGTGTGCGCGTCTGCATGGGTCTCCCCCTGCCCCTCGCGTCGTCGTCCGAACCGGCGCGGGCACCCGGAAGGTCTTCGACGTCGAGGTCGAGGTGCACGAGCTGGCCGGACGGCGGATCGGTGTCCCCTGGGCGTGACCCGGGCCACAGCCGCTCGTTCAGGCAGGGCGCCCGCACCCGCCCCCTGACCCTGGAGTGCCCATGAACCGATCCGCCCGCGCGCTGCTGACCGGAGGGAGCTTGGCGGCGCTGGTCGCCGGCACCCTCCTCGCGCCGCCCGCCTCCGCCGCCCCGCCGCTCGCCCCGGTCCAGGACTTCCTCGCCGAGCAGCTGGCCGGCCTGTCCGCCGCGGCGCCGACGACGGTGCTGGTCCACGGCGCCGACATCGCCGCCGCCCGGGCCGCGGTGGCGGCGACCGGGATGGCGCCGGTCACCGAGTTCGAGCGGATCGGGGTCGCCGTGGCCTCCGGCACCGCGGCCCAGGTGGCGGCCGCCCGGGCCGAGCCGGGGATCACCTACCTCGAGGGCAACCGGCCCATCGAGTTCTTCCAGCAGACCTCGAACACCGCGACCCGGGGCGCCGAGGCGGCGGCCACGCTGACCGGCGCCGACGGGCAGCCGCTGGACGGCCGCGGGGTCTCCGTGGCGGTCATCGACTCCGGTGTCGACCCGGCCCACCCCTACCTCGGTGACGCCGTGGTGGCCAACCTCAAGAGCGTCTGCCTGATCGAGCCCGACACCGGCACCGGCTGCGTGGTCCCCGTCCCGCAGTCCCTGGACACCGACACGCTGTCGGTCGGCGGCCACGGCACGCACGTCAGCGGCATCGTCGCCGGGCGCCCGACGACCCTTCTCGACGGCGCGACGCTGCAGGGTGCTGCCCCCGGCGCCAGCGTCGTCTCGATCTCCACCGGCGCGGTGCTGCTCATCGTCGGCGCCGACGCCGCGCTGAACTGGGTGCTGGAGAACCACGAGGCGCCCTGCGGTGCGGGCGTGCCGGCCGACGTCTGCCCGCCGATCCGGGTCACCAACAACTCCTACGGCCCCTCGGGCGGCGGGGAGTTCGACCCGGAGTCGGCCACCGTCAAGCTGCAGCGCGCGCTGGCCGCCGAGGGCGTGGTGACGGTGTGGGCCGCCGGCAACGACGGCGGTGACGGCTCGGTGTCGCTGACCAACCCTCCGGGGCAGGACCCGACGGGGGGCATCCTCTCCGTCGCCTCCTACTCCGACGGGGACACCGGGACCCGCGACGGCACGGTGAGCGAGTTCTCCTCGCGCGGCGCGGCCGCCGACCCGTCCACCTGGCCGGACCTCTCCGCCCCCGGGCAGGACATCACCTCGGCCTGCCGCCCGTACCTGCCGATCTGCGCCACCGGCCTGGACCCGCGCAACGGCCCGGGGATGTTCGACGTCGGCACCTTCAACACGATCAGCGGGACGTCGATGGCCGCGCCGCACGTCGCGGGGATCGTCGCCCAGCTCGTCCAGGCCGACCCGACCGCGACGCCCGCGGAGATCGAGGCGGCGCTGACCGGTACCGCCCACCGGTACGCCGACGGCGCCCCGTACCGGGTGGTCGGCGGGCGGACGACATCCTTCGACAAGGGGGCCGGGCTGGTCGACGTGGTCGCGGCGGTGGCCGCCCTGCGCTGACCAGGAGGGCCTTTGTGGCCACTTCGGCCGCCCACGGGCGTGCCGTCGTGGCCACAAAGGCCCCAGGTCGGGCCCCGGTTCCACGTGGAACCGGGCCGTGCTGCGGGGTGTGACGTTCTCCTCGCCGCGTCGCCAAGCCCCGGGACCGCAGGTTAGATCAGTGTGCATGTGTGGTCTCTGTGGCGAGATCCGGTTCGACGGCGCCCTGGCCGACACCACCGCCGTGGCGCGGATGGTCGAGTGCCTCGTCCCCCGCGGCCCGGACGGGCAGGGGGCCTGGAGCAACGGCCGGGTGGCCTTCGGGCACCGCCGGCTGTCGGTGATCGACCTCTCCCCCCACGGCGCCCAGCCGATGGTGGACAACGACCTCGGCCTGACCGCCGTCTTCAACGGCTGCATCTACGACTACAAGGAGCTGCGGGCCGAGCTCGAGGGCCACGGCTACCACTTCTTCTCCACCAGCGACACCGAGGTGATCCTCAAGGGCTACCACCACTGGGGTCCCGACCTCGTCTCGCACCTGCACGGCATGTTCGCGTTCGTCATCCACGAGCGGGACACCGGCCGGGTGGTGCTGGCCCGCGACCGGCTGGGCATCAAGCCGCTCTACCTGGCCGAGACCCCCGGCCGGCTGCGGTTCGCCTCCTCGCTGCCGGCGCTGCTGAAGGCCGGGGACGTCGACACCTCGATCGATCCGGTGGCCCTGCACCACTACCTCACCTGGCACGCCGTCGTCCCGGCGCCGCGGACCATCCTCAACGGCGTCCGCAAGCTGCCGCCGGCCACCGTGCGGATCGTCGAGGCCGACGGCACCAGCCGCGAGCACCGTTACTGGGAAGCCCGCTACGAGCGCAGCCCCGAACGCGCGAACTGGTCGTCCCGCGACTGGGAGGACGCGATCGAGGAGGCGCTGCGGGTCGCCGTCCGCCGGCGGCTGGTCGCCGACGTCCCGGTGGGCGTGCTGCTCTCCGGCGGCCTGGACTCCAGCCTGATCGTGGGCCTGCTGGCCGAGGAGGGGCAGACGGGCCTGTCCACCTACTCGATCGGCTTCGAGGCCGTGGGCGGCCGCGAGGGCGACGAGTTCGCCTACTCCGACGTCATCGCCGAGCGATTCGCCACCGACCACCACCGGATCCGGGTGGCCTCCGACGAGCTCGCCGCCGCCCTCGGGCACGCGATCGGCGCGATGGCCGAGCCGATGGTCAGCCACGACGTCGTCGCCTTCGATCTGCTGTCCGAGCGGGTCAGCCAGTCGATCCGGGTGGTGCAGTCCGGTCAGGGCGCCGACGAGGTCTTCGCCGGCTACCACTGGTACCCACCGCTGGCCGACGTCGGCCGGGAGGAGGCGGTCGAGCGCTACGCCGCCGCCTTCTTCGACCGGGACGCCGCGGACATGGCCCGCCTGGTCGCCGACCGCTACGCGGTCCCCGGCGACCCCAGCCTGGCGTTCGTCCGGCAGCACATGTCCGCCCCGGGCGCGGAGACCGCGGTGGACGCCGCCCTGCGCCTGGACAGCGAGGTCATGCTGGTCGACGACCCGGTCAAGCGGGTGGACAACATGTCCATGGCCTGGGGTCTGGAGGCGCGGGTGCCCTTCCTCGACCACGACCTGGTCGAGCTGGCCGCGGCCTGCCCACCGGAGCTCAAGCTGGCCGACGGCGGCAAGGGCGTGCTCAAGGCGATCGGCCGGCGGATCATCCCGCCGGAGGTCATCGACCGGCCCAAGGGGTACTTCCCCGTGCCGGCGATCACCCACCTGCAGGGCAAGGTGCTCGACCTGGTCCGCGACGCGCTGACCGGCGAGGCCGCCCGCGCCCGCGGGCTGTTCCGGCCCGAGTACGTCAACGCCCTGCTGGAGCACCCCAACGCCGAGCTCACGCCACTGCGCGGCAACAAGCTCTGGCAGCTCGGCCTGCTCGAGCTCTGGCTGCAGGCGCACGGGGTCTGAGGGGATGTCCATGGGCCCCCGACTCGCCGGGCACCGCCGACGCGCGGCGGTCTCCGAGACCCCGTCGTTCACCAGCCGCTCCTGGCAGGAGCCGTCGGCGCACCAGCGGCAGGGCATGGAGTCCGAGGTCGTCCTCGACCTCGGCTGGGGACGGCTGGTCTTCGGGCAGACCTTCGCCGACCTGGGGGGCGTCGTCGACGCGCTGCGCGCGGAGGAGAGCGGCCGCCGCGACATCTGCATCTACCCGCGTGACCCGCACGTGCTGGTCGGCCTCGCCCCCGACGAACTGTTCATCGACCCCAGCTACACCTATCGGCTGGACCTCCACCGCTACCGGCCGCGGGCCGAGCTCATCCGGGGCGTGTTCGTGCGCACGGTGACCTCGCTGGAGGAGATGGCGCAGATCAACGACATCTACGCCCGCAACGGAATGGTCACCGGCGACCCGGCCACCATGTGGGACAACCACCGCACCCGCACCTTCACCTACCTCGTCGCCGAGGACCGGCGCACCGGGCAGATCGTCGGCACGGTGACCGGGATCGACCACGTGCTCGCCTTCGGCGACCCGGAGGGCGGCACCAGCCTGTGGTGCCTGGCGGTGGACGCGCAGGACGCCCCGCCCGGCGCCGGCGAGGCGCTGGTCCGGGTGCTCGCCGAGCGGTATGTCGGCCGTGGCCGGGCCTACCTCGACCTCTCGGTGATGCACGACAACACCGGGGCGATCGCGCTGTACCGCAAGCTGGGGTTCCAGCGCACGCCCGCGGTGTGCGTGAAGCGGAAGAACCCGATCAACACGCCGCTGTTCGCCGCGCGCCCGGAGGGGCTGGAGGAGCTCAACCCCTACGCGCGGATCATCGCCGAGGAGGCGCTGGAGCGGGGCATCCGGGTGGAGGTCACCGACGCCGCGTGGGGCGAGATGCGGCTGTCGCTGGGCGGGCGCACGGTGCTCACCCGCGAGTCGCTGTCGGAGTTCACCTCCGCGGTGGCGATGAGCCGCTGCGACGACAAGCGGGTCACCCGCCGGATCATGGAGAGCGCCGGGGTCCGCGTGCCCCGCGGGGCCGTGGCGGCCGAGGGCGACCTGGCCGGGGCGAGCGCGCTGCTCGAGGAGTGCGGCGAGGTGGTGGTGAAGCCGGCCCGCGGCGAGCAGGGGCGGGGCATCACCGTCGGCGTGTCCTCCCCCGAGGCGCTGGAGCGCGCGGTGGCGCTCGCCCTGCAGTTCTGTCCCGAGGTGCTGGTCGAGGAGCTGGTCGAGGGGGACGACCTGCGCGTGGTGGTCATCGACCACGAGGTGGTCGCCGCCGCGGTGCGCCGCCCGGCCGAGGTGGTCGGTGACGGTCGCAGCCCGATCACCGAGCTGGTCGAGGCCACCAGCCGGCGCCGGGAGCGGGCCACCGGTGGGGAGTCGCGCATCCCGCTGGACGACACGACCGTCGAGGTGGTCGCCGCGTCCGGCTGGGCGATGGACGACGTCCCGCCCACGGGCGAGCGGATCCGGGTCCGGCGGACGGCGAACCTGCACACCGGCGGGACCATCGAGGACGTCACCGACCGGTTGCACCCGTCGATCGCCGCGGCGGCCGTGCGGGCCAGCCGGGCGATCGGCATCCCGGTGACCGGGCTGGACTTCCTGGTGCCCGACGTGGAGGGCCCCGAGCACGTGTTCATCGAGGCCAACGAGCGGCCCGGGCTGGCCAATCACGAGCCGCAGCCGACCGTCGCGCGCTTCGTCGACCTGCTCTTCCCGGAGACCCGCCGTCGCTGACTCCCGGCCCACCCGCGACGATCATGAAGTTGCGGAGAGGACGCGCCGACCCTGGCCGGAGTGTCGCTTCCGGAACTTCATGATCGTCGGGCTGAGCGAGGAGGCGGACCGTGGCCTACCTGCTCGTGGCGCTGGGAGGAGCGGCCGGCGCGCTGGCCCGCTGGGGGATCGCGGCGGCCCTCCCCCACTCCCCCGCCGGCTGGCCGTGGGCCACCCTGCTGGTGAACCTCACCGGCTGCCTGCTGCTGGGCGCGCTCACCGCCGTCCTCGCGGCCCGCTCCCCCGAGCCGGCCTGGGTGCGGCCCCTGCTGGGGGTCGGGGTCCTCGGCGGGTACACGACCTACTCGACCTTCGCCGTGGAGGTCGTCGACCTGACCGCCGCGGGCGCCGTGCTCCTCGCCGCCGGTTACGTGCTGGTCTCCGCCGTCGGCGGGGTGCTGGCGGTGGTCGCGGGGACCATGCTGGTGCGGGCGATGTCCGCCCGGCGGCGGGCGTGACTGCCCTGCTGGTCGCCGCCGGCGCGCTGGCCGGTGGGCCGCTGCGGCTGCTGGCCACCCGGCTCGCCGTCCGGTGGGGTGGCGACCCGGCCCTGGGCACCCTGATGGTCAACGTCGCCGGCAGCGCACTGCTCGGCGTCCTGATGGGGCTGTCGGCCGTGCCCGCCCAGGTGCTGGCGCTGGTGGGCACCGGCTTCTGCGGCACGCTGACGACCTTCTCGGCCTTCGGCGCCGACGTGGTGCGGCTGCTCGAGCGGCGCGCGCTCACCCGCCTCCTGGGCTACCTCGCCGCGACCCTGGTGCTGAGCATCGGTGCTGCGGCGCTCGGCTACGTGGTGGCGGGGCTCTGACCCGCGACAGTCGACAGGTGGCCGGTTCAGCATGATCGCGGTGGCCACGCTGGGCGTCAGCCGCGCAGTGCCGGATGTGACGGCGTTCCGGGGAGAACGACGCTGATCGGGCGCGCGTACCGAGCGCCGAGAGGGTGGGCTCAGTAGGGTCAGGGGCGGTATGGCTTCGACATCGGCAGGCAGTGAGCGGGCGGACAGCCCCGTCGTCGTGGTGGCAAACCGGCTGCCGGTCGACCGGGTGACCGATCCGGACGGCTCGAGCCGCTGGCAGCGCAGCCCCGGTGGCCTGGTGACCGCCCTGGAGCCGTTCGTGGCCGGCCGCGGGGGCGCCTGGGTGGGCTGGGACGGCTCGGCCGGTGAGGCCCCGGAGCCGTTCGAGTCCAACGGCATGTCCCTGGTCCCGGTGCCGCTCTCCGAGGAGGAGGTCGACCGCTACTACGAGGGCATGTCCAACGCCTCCTTGTGGCCGCTGTACCACGACGTCGTCGAGAAGCCCGAGTACCACCGGACGTGGTGGGACACCTACGTCCAGGTCAACAAGCGTTTCGCCGACCGGGCGGCCGAGGTGGCCGCGGACGGCGCGATCGTGTGGGTGCACGACTACCAGCTGCAGCTGGTGCCGGCCATGCTCCGGCAGCGGCGCCCCGATCTGACCATCGGGTTCTTCCTGCACATCCCCTTCCCGCCGTACGAGCTGTTCACCCAGCTGCCGTGGCGCTCGGCGATCGTGGAAGGGCTGCTCGGCGCCGACCTGGTCGGCTTCCAGCGGCCCAGTGCGGCGGCCAACTTCGTCCAGCTCGCCCGTCGGCTGCACGAGCTGCCCGCCCGGGGAAGCACCATCGAGTACGACGGCCGGACGGTCACCGCCCGCGCGTTCCCCATCTCCATCGACGCCGCCGCCTTCGACGAGCTGGCCGGTTCCCCCGAGGTCGTGGCGCGGGCGGCGGAGATCCGCGCCGAACTGGGCAAGCCGGACAGGATCATTCTCGGCGTCGACCGGCTGGACTACACCAAGGGCATCGCCGTCCGGCTCTCGGCGTTCCAGGAGCTGCTCGAGGACGGCATGGTCGAGGCTCCAAGCACCGTGATGGTGCAGGTCGCCACCCCCAGCCGGGAGCGTGTGGAGCACTACGTGCACATGCGGGAGACCATCGAGCAGCAGGTCGGGCACATCAATGGCATCTTCGGCGCGCTGGGCGGCCCGGCGGTGCACTACATGAACCAGTCGGTGCCCCGCGAGGAGCTCGCCGCCCTGTACCGGGCCGCCGACGTCATGCTCGTGACGCCGTACCGGGACGGCATGAACCTGGTGGCCAAGGAGTACGTCGCCGCACGGGGGGACTTCGGCGGTGCCCTGGTGCTGTCGGAGTTCGCCGGGGCCGCCGCCGAGCTCCGGCAGGCGTTCCTGGTCAACCCGCACGACATCGCCGGCGTCAAGAACCAGCTGGTGCGCGCCCTGCGCAGCGAGCCGGACGAGCTCGCCAAGCGGATGCGGGCGATGCGCCGGCACCTGTTCAAGAACGATCTCGAGCACTGGGCGACGTCGTTCTTCGACGCTCTCCGCGCGCAGGCGTGAGGGCGGTACCGGCCGATCTGACGGCCGCGCTCGCCGCGCTCGCCACGCGCCGGCCGCTGCTGGTGGCCAGCGACTACGACGGCGTCCTCTCCCCCCTCGTCGGCGACCCGTCCGCCGCACTCCCCTCCCCCGGGATCGCCGAGGTGCTGGCCCGGCTGGCGGCTCGCGAGGGGGTCGTCGTCGCGCTGGTGAGCGGGCGGGGGGTGGCCGACCTGCAGGCGGTGAGCGGGTTCACCGGCCCCTACCGGTGGGTGGGCAGCCACGGGGCGGAGTTCGACGGGCCGCTGACCGGTGCGCTCGCCGCTCGCCGGGACGCGCTGGCGCAGCGGCTGGCCCCTCTGGTCGCGACGGTGCCGGGCGCCCGGCTGGAGGTCAAGCCGGCGAGCGTGGCGGTGCACGTGCGGCAGGTCGCCGACCGCCCCGCGGCGGCGGCGCTGCTCGAGCAGGTGTGCGGGCAGGCGGATCCGTCACTGACGATGAAGCCGGGCAAGGAGGTGCTGGAGCTCGCCGTCACCGACGCCGACAAGGGCAGCGCCCTGCGCCGGCTGCGCGACGAGCTCGGGGTCGCCGCCGCCCTGTACCTCGGTGACGACCTCACCGATGAGGACGCCTTCCGCGCGCTCCCGCCGGGCGACGTCACGGTCAAGGTCGGCGAGGGCGAGACCGCCGCCCGGTACCGGGTCACGGACCCCGCCGCGGTGGTCGCCGTCCTCGACACGCTGGCCGGCGCGCTCGCCTGACACCGGCGACACGCCGCCGGGGTGACCGGACGGCCCGTCGGCGGTCACCACCTCGCTTCTCCCCCCTTCTGAGAATCATCGGCCAGCCGTTTCCCGGAAGCCGAGCGTCCGCCATTCGGGCAGCGAGCCGGAACGGCATTCCCCTCTCCCGCTCCCCGGCACGAACGGCCGGCGGAACCGTCGCAACGGCGCGGAGATGTCGACAAGGGGACGGCTGAAGAACGGGCATCGGACTTTCTCGGAAAATGCGCCACGACACGCGCGAAGAATGCGGGACGGCGGCATTCGGAATCTCGACCATGTGCGACACCCCACGAGCACCACGCCTCACTCGGATCGCCACCCGTCGTGGGAACGAACAGGTTCAGCCCCTCGCCACTCCCCGGTTCCCAGGAGCACCGCCATGACAGTTCCCACTCCCCCCGGCCGGCCCGGCCGCACCGGCGGCTGGTTCGCCGACCGGCCGATCGGCGTCAAGATCGGCGCCGCGCTGGCGCTGCTCGCAGCCGTCGCGGTCGGGCTGACCGTCCTGGCCGTGCAACGCATCGGAGAACTGAGCGCCGATCAGGAGGACCTGTACCAGCACCACGTCGTCACCATGGAGGAGCTGGCCAACCTCCAGCGCGCCTATCAGGGCGACCGGGCCCGGTACATCAGCTACGCGGTCGTCGACGAGGCCACGCGGGCGCAGCTCACGCAGGAACTGGCCGAGCGCCGCACTGACATCGAGGCGAAGCTGGACGAGTACGCCGGCAAGACCGAGGACCCCGAGACCTTCGCCGCCTTCCGCGAGCTCCTGGTGCAGTACTACGCCGTCGTGGACCAGCAGCTGGTCCCGGCGGTGGACGCCGGCGACCGTGCGGCGGCCGCGGCGTTGGTCAGCGGCCCCGTCCAGGACGCCACCGACGTCGTGATGGACGGCTTCGACGAGCTCCAGACCAACCTGTCCCGGGACGGCAGCGCTCAGGCCCAGGCCGGGGCGTCGATGGCCGCCGGCGCGACCCTGCTGCTGTGGCTGTCGCTCGGTGTCGGCGTCGCCGCCGCCACCGTGATCGCGCTCCTGGTCGTGCGCCAGATCACCCGCACGGTGGGCTCGGTGCAGCGGTCGGTGGAGGCCCTCGCGACCGGTGACCTGACCGTGGTGCCGGAGTCGCGCTCGGCGGACGAGCTGGGCCGCATGGCCGCCGCGCTGGCGACCGCGCAGGAGAGCCTGCGGGAGGTGCTGTCGTCGGTGGTGTCGTCGGCGGATGCGGTGGCGGCCTCGTCGGAGGAGCTGAGCGCGTCGTCGGCGCAGATCGCCGCCTCGGCGGAGGAGACCTCGGCCCAGTCCGGGGTGGTCTCCTCGGCGGCGGAGGAGGTCAGCAGGAACGTGCAGACGGTCGCCGCGGGGGCGGAGCAGATGGGCGCGTCGATCCGGGAGATCGCCAGTAACGCGGCGGAGGCCAGCGAGGTGGCCACCCGGGCGGTTGAGGCGGCGGCGAGCACCACGGTGACGGTGGCGAAGCTGGGGGAGTCCTCGGCGGAGATCGGCAACGTGGTGAAGGTGATCACCTCGATCGCCGAGCAGACGAATCTGCTGGCGCTCAACGCCACCATCGAGGCGGCCCGTGCCGGCGAGGCCGGTAAGGGCTTCGCGGTGGTGGCCAACGAGGTGAAGGAGCTGGCGCAGGAGACGGCGAAGGCGACCGAGGACATCGCCCGCCGGGTCGAGGCGATCCAGAAAGACACCGGCGCGGCGGTGGCCGCGATCGGGGAGATCTCCACGATCGTGGCGCAGATCTCCGACCGGCAGACCACCATCGCCTCGGCGGTGGAGGAGCAGGAGGCCACCACCAACGAGATGGCCCGTTCGGTCCAGGAGGCGGCCGGCGGCACGGGGCAGATCGCCGGCAACATCACCGGCGTCTCCGCCGCCGCCGAGTCCACCACGCAGGCGCTCACGCAGACCCGCACCGCGGTCGACGAGCTCTCCCGGATGGCCGCGGACCTGCGCTCCACCGTCGGCAGGTTCACCTACTGATCGGCTGAATCCCGATCCACCCGGGCCGGGTGGCGACCGACGACATCGGTCGCCACCCGGCCCGGCGCTTTGTGCGGGACAATCTCAGCCATTGTCGCGAAAGACGTCAAGTCGACAGGGGAAAGTCGGTCACCATTGTTTCTGGTACCGATTCCAACACGACACCTGCGAATGATCGACATGCGATACGGGATCGCTCTAATTTCTTCCCGGCAACGCTTGTGACTGCTGAGGCCTCCGAGGTCGGTCCGTGTGAGGACCTGCGCCGGTGTGGGTGGGCAGCTCGCCGGCTGCGGGCCGTTCACCGGTCCGACCGCTACGTGTTCGATCCATTTCCACGGAACGAGGAAACAGTAGTCATGACGCAGTCACACCCGCCCGCTGCGCGGCGGCGCAGCCTCGGAGTCCGAGGAATGATCTCGGCCGTCGGCGCGGTCGGCATGGTCGCCGCGCTCGGCGTCGGCGGCCTCGCCCTCGGCGGCTTCAGTTCGGACGGCGAGACCCGCCAGGAGGTTGCCGCGCTGAACGACGTGTTCTCGCGTGCGCAGACGATCGAGTACTACAACGCCGACATCGTCGGGTGGCAGAGCGCCTACGCGTGGGACACCCGCCGGATCGGGGCGCCGGAGGCCGTGGACCCGGAGAACCACAACCGCAAGGGCTTCCTCCGCCTCGGTGACGAACTCCGCGCCGAGCTCGAGACGATGCCGACCGAGACGCTGACCAGCAGCGAGCTGGCCTCCTTCGAGGCACTCAGTGCGAGCTGGGACGACTTCTTCGCCGTGGACTCGCAGGTCGCCGCGCTGTACGCCCAGGACAACACGGAGGCCGCCGACGCCCTCATCCTGAGCGACAGCTACCCCGTCTACTACGAGATCATCGACGCGACGACCGCGCTGCGGGAGTCGGTCGAGAAGCGGATCGAGGCGGCCGACCAGGCTGCCGAGGACCAGCAGGCCGCCGCGACCCGGAACATGATCATCGTCGTCGCCCTGGGTGCGCTCGTCCTCCTCGGCGCCACGATCGCCGTGGTCCGTCGGATCGTCCGGCCCCTCGACGCCGTGACCTCCGTGGCCACGGCGATGGCCGAAGGCGACCTGACTCGTAAGAGCGGAGTCGACCGGAGCGACGAGATCGGCCGCATGGCTGCCGCGCTCGACACCGCCCAGGCCAGCCTGCGCGATGTGCTCGCCGGCGTGGTGGCCTCGGCGGATGCGGTGGCGGCCAGCTCGGAGGAGCTCAGCGCCTCGTCGGCGCAGATCTCGGCGTCGGCGGAGGAGACCTCGGCGCAGTCCGGTGTGGTGGCCGGTGCGGCCGAGGAGGTGTCGCGGAACGTGCAGACGGTGGCGGCGGGTGCCGAGCAGATGGGCGCGTCGATCCGGGAGATCGCCAGTAACGCGGCGGAGGCCAGCGAGGTGGCGGCGCGGGCGGTGACCGCGGCGGAGACGACGACGGCGACGGTGGCGAAGCTGGGGGAGTCCTCGGCGGAGATCGGCAATGTGGTGAAGGTGATCACCTCGATCGCCGAGCAGACCAACCTGCTGGCGCTCAACGCCACCATCGAGGCGGCCCGGGCCGGGGAGGCGGGCAAGGGCTTCGCGGTGGTGGCCAACGAGGTCAAGGAGCTGGCGCAGGAGACGGCGAAGGCGACCGAGGACATCGCCCGGCGGGTGCAGGCCATCCAGCACGACACCGGGGCCGCCGTCTCGGCGATCGGGGAGATCTCCACGATCGTGGCGCAGATCTCCGATCGGCAGACCACCATCGCCAGCGCGGTGGAGGAGCAGACCGCGACCACCAACGAGATGTCGCGGTCGGTGCAGGAGGCGGCCAGCGGCTCGGGTCAGATCGCCGACAACATCACCGGCGTCTCCACCGCGGCGGACTCGACCACCCAGGCGCTGACCCAGACCCGCACCGCGGTCGACGAGCTCTCCCGCATGGCCGCCGACCTGCGCTCCACCGTCGGGAGGTTCACCTACTGAGACCACGACGCCGCCGCGGGCGGTAGACGAGCAGGAAAGCGCACGGCCGGACCGGGCCGTGCGCTTTCTTGCTTTTCCGGGCTCGCTCCTGTCGACAAGACAACAGAATCGGGACGGTCGCCGACCAATCTCGGCGCCGATTCCCGACACGTTTATCTCAGCGCTGAGAAATTGGGTTCTCGTCGTTCAGGATCCCCACGCGCATCACGCGTTCCAACGGGTCGGAGCCCACCCGCAAGGCCGAGAGCAGACGAGAGAAGAGCAGCAGAATGTCCACAGCACCACAGGCGGGGACGACGGCCCCGTCGTCTCCCGGGCGGCACTGGTACCGCGACCGGGGCATCGCCACCCGGATCCTCGCCCTCAGCGGCGCCCTGCTGTTCGGGATCGTGGCGGCCACCGCGACCGGGGCCGTCGGCATGAACCGCGTCGCCGACCTGAATGCCGAGGCAGACGAGGCCGCCGCGGTCCAGCGGACGGTCGAGACGGCGCGATACGACCTGCTCTGGGCGGCCAACTGGCAGAACATCACCGCCTGGCGGGCGCGGGTCGACGGCGGTGCGGTGGCGGCTGCACCGGACGGCGACAACGTCACGACCTACCGCGGCGGCGCCGAGGCCTTCGAGCGGCTGTTCGACCTCGACCGGAGCCAGCTCGACGCGGAGGGGCGCGCGAGCCTCGACACGATCGAGGAGAACTGGGCGGTCATGAGCGACTACAACGACCAGATCTTCACGCTCTGGTCGCAGGACCGGCTGGACGAGGGTGACGCCGTCTCCACCGGCGAGAAGTGGGACGTCTTCTATGTCCTGGACCAGGCGATGACCTCCCTGGTCGAGTCCGTGGACGCGCGGGTGGCGCAGACCGAGGCGGAGGTCGAGCACGCGGAGTCCGAGACCCTTCTGATCTCCCTCGGCGTGGCTGCCCTGGCCTTCGTCGTCGGCGGTGGAGTGGCCCTCGTCGTCGCCCGGGGGATCGTCCGTGGCGTGCGCGAGATCCGGGCCGGTCTCGAGCGGCTGGCTGGGCGTGACCTCACCGTGCGGCTGCCCGTCCGCGGCCGGGACGAGATCGGGGAGATGGCGACCGCCCTCAACACCGCGGCGGCCGTGATGGCGTCGACGGTCGAGGAGATCGTGGCGTCGGCCGACGCCGTCGCCGCCTCCTCCGAGCAGCTGTCGGCCTCGTCGGCGCAGATCTCGGCGTCGGCGGAGGAGACCTCGGCGCAGTCGGGCGTGGTGTCGGGTGCGGCGGAGGAGGTGTCGCGGAGCGTGCAGACGGTGGCCGCCGGGGCGGAGCAGATGGGTGCCTCGATCCGGGAGATCGCGTCGAACGCGGCGGAGGCCAGCGAGGTCGCGGCCCGCGCGGTGAGTGCGGCGGAGACCACGACGGCGACGGTGGCGAAGCTGGGTGACTCCAGCGCGGAGATCGGCAACGTGGTGAAGGTGATCACCAGCATCGCGGAGCAGACCAACCTGCTGGCGCTCAACGCCACCATCGAGGCGGCGCGGGCCGGGGAGGC
>NZ_FOSW01000020.1 GCF_900114385.1 Geodermatophilus ruber | reverse complement strand
ACTCCGCCGCCTCCTTCGGCATGATCCGCGGCGGCCACCTGGACCTCGCGGTGCTCGGCGCGATGCAGGTCAACCCGCGCGGAGACCTGGCCAACTGGCTCATCCCGGGCAAGATGGTCAACGGCATGGGCGGCGCGATGGACCTCGTCCACGGCGCCCGCCGGGTGATCATCATGATGGAACACGTCGCCCGCGACGGCTCGGCCAAGCTCGTCCCCGAGTGCACCCTGCCGTTGACCGGGCGGGCCTGCGTGGACCGGATCATCACCGACCTGGCCGTCATCGACATCACCGACGCCGGCTTCACCCTCCGCGAGACCGCCCCCGGCGTTCCCCTCGACGAGATCATCGCGGCCACCGGCGCCCCGCTCACCATCCCGGACGACGTCCACGAGATGACCCTCCCGGCAGCCGTGTGACTTTCTCCGTCGTCGCCCGCGATCCGGAGAGCGGCGAGCTCGGCATCGCCGTCTCCTCCTGCATCCTCGCCGTCGGCCGGGCGGTGCCCAGTGCCCGGCCCGGAGTGGGGGTGGTCGCCGTCCAGGCGCGCAGCCGGCGCGGGCTCGGGCAGTCGCTGCTGTCCGACCTCGCCGACGGCGCGAGCCCGGCGGACCTGGTGCGCGCCGCGGCGCACGCGGCCGAGGACGTCGACCGGCAGATCGCCGTCCTCGACGCCACCGGGGCCGTGGCCGCCGACACCGGGCGCGGCTCCTTCCCGGTCAGCGGCCACCTGCTGGGCGACGCGATGAGCGTGCAGGGCAACATGCTCGCCTCCGCCGAGGTGCTGCCGGCGATGGCGCAGGCGTTCGGCGCCGCCAGCGGCGACCTGGCCGACCGGCTGCTCGCCGCGCTCACCGCCGGCCAGGACGCCGGCGGCGACCTCCGCGGCCGGCAGTCCGCCGCCCTGCTGGTGGTCAGCGGGACCCCGGCCACCGATGAGAACGACGGAGTCCGGTTCGACCTGCGGGTCGACGACTCCGGCGACCCGGTCGCCCAGCTGCGGATGCTGCGCAACCTGCAGCGGGCCTACGACGAGCGGGACTACGACACGCTCGCGCTCTTCGCGCCCGAGGGGGCGCGGGATCTCTACGCCGCCCTGGCCGCCTCCCGGCGCGGCGACCGCGACGCCGCCCGGGCCGCCCTGGAGGCCATGCGCACCAAGCCGGGCTGGGCCGCCTGGCTGGCCGCGATGGCCGGTGACGCACGGCTGTCCGCGGTGTCCCGCCTGCTGGACTAGGGTTCTGCAGCCGGTCACCCGGTCAGCTCAGGTGACAGGCCTCGTCCGGGGCTTCCTGGAGGTCCACCGGGTCGATCTCGTAGATCGTCACGCCGTCCTCCTGGTACACCGGCCGCAGCGAGTCCACCTCGAAGAGGTCCCGGAATCCCGCGTTCGGCGTGGGACCACCCAGGATTGTGGCCTCGGACGTGTACACGTACTGCACGCCGAGGTCCTCGATGGCCTGCCGCACCTGCTCATCGGAGTCCAGGCAGTTCAGCCCGTCGATCAGCAACTGGCGCTCGGAAGGCAGGGGCGGCTTGACCGGGAATGTGAGCGCTGCACCGAACACCGGCTGGACATCGGCCAGCGCCCACATCCACGCTGAGCCGTCGTTGGGGTCGTTGAGAACCGGCCCGTCGCCCGCGAGATCGGCGAGCACGCGGAAGGCCGCCGTGTCGGCGGTCGACACCGATCCCCCACCCCCGGGGACGTAGGCCAGCCGCAGCCGCTCCTGGTTCTCCTCGATGTAGAAACCGCTGAGCAGACCCATGAGCGCCACCGTCAGGACCACACCGACTGCGGTGACGCTGCCGCGCGCATCCACGGCACGTCCCGCGAGCCGCCGGGCCAGGAAGCAGACAACGGCAGCGATCGCCGCACCCGCGGCGACGACCCCCACCGCGGCGAAGACGGACAGGCCGAGGAAGACCAGACCCTCGAACCGGAACCTGTCGTTCCACCACGGCCCGGTCAGCAGCTGGACCAGTCGCCCCTCGTATGACGCGGCAAGGACGCAGAGGACGAGGAACGCCCCCGTCCCCCAGTACCACCACCGCAGCGCCGCGATCCGCCAACCTACGATCAACCCCACCACGGCCGGGAGCGCCAGCCACATCTGCGGGTACTCGTTCTCGTAGTTGTAGAGGAGCAGTTCCCCGGCCGCCTCACCGGCGGACTGGGCCACGGGCCAGTCGACGACCGTGCCGGCCCCGGTGTCCACGACCGCCTGGCCGATCAATGGGAGCGCCACGACCGCTGCCAGTACGCCAGCCGGCGCCAGCACCATGAGGTCCCGCACGACCTCGGTGCGGTTCGCCAGCCAGCGGGAGCCGACGAGGCAGACCGCAAAGATGGCGGCGGACAATGCTGCGCTGGGGTGGATGAGGGCCAGCCCGGCGGCCGCGACACCGAGGGCCACGGCCAGCGGGACCGTCCGCCGTCGCAGCGTCTGGAGCAGCAGCACCAGGAAGGACGGCACGAAGGTGATGCCGAACACGAAGACCCAGATCGGGCCGCGCCAGATGAGGTCGAAGGGGTACCCGGTCGTGCAGGCGAGGACGACCGGAACGACCGCCGCCGCCCGGTCCATGCCCAGCGAACGGAGCAGGGCCACCAGCCCCAGCCCTCCGAGCAGCGGGATGCACGCCATCAGCGCGTTGATGGCGGTCAGGGAGCTGCCGTGCACCTGAGAGATCAGCGAGGCCATCGCGTGGAAGGCGTCCGGGTAGACCGAGACCCCCTCCGCGTAACCGTTCAGCGCGCTCGCGGTCGCCGGGCTGACCTGCCCCGTGCGCGTGATCGTCTCGATCATGTTGACGTGGAACAGGGCGTCGAACCCCTGGTTCGGATCGGCCAACTGCCCCGTGCCACCGACAACAGTGACGAAACCGACGGCGGCTCCGACCACAGTCCCCAGCACGGCGAGCAGGGACCAGGTCAGGCCTCCGGGGCCCCCCGGCTGCCCGGCCGGCTCCGACCGGTCGTCCGGCGCACGGCGGCGCACTCTCCTCAGCACCGTCCCGGCGAGGGCAAGGCCGACGCCGATGACCGTGACGACGCCGAACGTGAGCGGCGTCCAGTCGAGGCCCAGCACCGAGACCGTGACGATCCCCAGAACGACGAGGGCGAACGTGAGCACCGGCGCGCTGCCTGCCGCGGTCCACCCACGGAGGCCCAGCGCGAGGGCCAGCAGGAGACCGGGCACGGTCAGGAGCAGCACCGAGACGGTGAGTGTCGCGAGCACGTCGAGTAGAGCCGCCGTTCGAAGTTCGAAGTCCGCGGGTCCACGGACACCTGACCACCGAGAGTAGGTGAGCAGCGACCATGCCCGCGGCCCGCCACTCGACGGGAACTGCCACCGACCGTCCTCCGTTCGGGTGGCGCGCAGCGCTCAGCGGGTCAGCACGCCCAGGCCGACGGTGACCGCCCACACCAGGCCCAGCCCGAGCAGCACCCGGTCGCGGAGCACGATGTCCTCCGGCGTGCCCGCCTGCCCCCGGTCGACGTCGACGGCGTACCGGAGCAGCGCGAGGACGAAGGGCGCGATGGAGACCGCCTGCCAGGAGAACCCGGTCTGCACCTCCCGCAGCTCGAAGGCCCACAGGCCGTAGGCGGTGCAGGTGACCCCGGCCGACAGGCTCCACACGAACCGCAGGTAGCTGGCGGAGTACGCCCGCAGCGACCGGCGGGTCTCCGCCTCCTCGCCGAGGGCCACCAGCTCGGCGTACCGCTTGCCGGCCACCATGAACAGCGCACCGAAGGCGGCCACCAGCAGGAACCACTGGGACAGCGCGATGCCGGCCGCCGCCCCCCCGGCGACGCCGCGCAGCAGGAAACCCGAGGCCACCACCGCGAGGTCGATGACCGGCTGGTCGCGGAGGAAGTAGGAGTACGCCAGGGAGATCGCCACGTAGCAGCCCAGCACCGCGGCCAGCGCCGGCCGGGCCAGGAGGAACGCGCCGGCCAGCGCGCCGGCGAGCAGGAGCACCCCGGCACCGGCTGCCAGCAGCACCGGCACCGCCCCCGCGGCCACCGGGCGCAGCCGCTTGGTCGGGTGCCGGCGGTCCTCGGCGACGTCGTGCGCGTCGTTGAGCAGGTACACCCCGCTGGACACCAGGCAGAACAGCACGAAGGCCAGGGCGGTGGAGCGCAGCACGTCGAGCTGGAAGAGGGTGCCCGCGGCGAGCGGGGCCGCGACGACGAGCAGGTTCTTGACCCACTGCCGCGGCCGCATGGTCCGCACCAGGCCACGGAGCGCCCCGCCCACCGAGGTGCCGGCCGATGTCGCGACGGCCGGCGGTCGCTCCACCGCCACGTTGTCGCGGTAGAGGAACACCGGGCTCGCGCGGGTCTCGCCGTCGCCGTCCACGGGTCCGTCCTCTCCGGGCCCGGCCGGGTGCACCCGGCGCGGCCTGCGCGTCGCGACCACCGGTCCCCGCCCCGGGTAGTGCACCGTGCCCCCGGGCCGGAAGCAACCGGATCAGCGATGGCCGGCGTGCCGGCGCGCCTCAGCCGGCGGGTGGCCCGGCCCAGCCCATCCGCTGCACGCGACGCACCTCGAGCGCGTAGCCGCCGGTCGGGTAGGGCAGCCCGAACCGGTAGACCTGCACGTTCACCACGTCCGGCCGCCCGGCGATCGACGTGGCGAGGACGGTCACCGACGAGGTCCGCGCCACCGGCGCGAACTGTCCGCCCCGGAAGTCCTGCCAGACGTTGTCGTCCATCCCGCTGCCGGTCGGGCCGGAGCGCCAGCCCACCCCGTACTCGACCGGCTCGGTGATGCCGTGCCGGATGACCGGCTGGCGCTGGCACGGGAAGAGGAAGGCGGTCTGCCAGTTGACCGCGACCGGCGCGCCGTCGGGCACGTACTCCGCCAGCGACACCTCCGGGAGCACCGACGGCCCGGTGACGGCCAGCCAGCCACCGGGCCCCCCGGACCGGTCCTCGGCCACCAGCCGCAGCACCTGCGCGCCGGGCGCGCCCGCCCCCGCCGGATCGAGGACGAACGTCCGCCACGTCGGCGAGTCCACGCCGTCCGCCAGCGGCTGCGCGCCCACCACCCGCGGCTCGGCACCGCCGGCGCGCACGCCGTACTCCACCCGCAGCTCGTTGCCGGCGTCGAGCCGGCCGGACGCGAGGACGGCCGGCGCGGCGCCCGCGCCCGTGCCCGGCAGCGGGAACCACGGGGTCTGCAGGCTCCCCGTCAGGTCCTCCCGGCCCGGCTCGGGCAGGCTGCCCCACACCTCGGTCGCCACCCCCTCCCCCGGCGAGGCCGGCGGTGGGCTGGCCGGGAACCAGCCGCCCTCACCGACGAACGCCCCGCCCGCCGGCGCCGGGCCCGCCTGCTCGGGAGCCAGCGGCCGGGCCGCGTCGACGTCCAGCACCCGGACCGCCCGGGCGGCGCCGCAGTCCTCGGCGAGCGGATCGGTGAGCGCGTCGGCCCAGGGCGAGTAGCTGTCGACGGTCCGGGCCGCGGCGAGGGAGAAGCTGCCCACCAGGTAGGTCACCGACGTCGCCAGGAACAGCAGGACGAGGGCCGGCACCGCCCACGGCCAGGACGGCGGCCGCGGCCGGCCGGTGCGCCGGCGGAGCAGCGCGGTCCCCGCGAGCACCGCGAGGGCCGCGACCGCCCAGGTCAGCAGGCTCCCGAACGGGATCCCGAGGACGTCGGGGCGCTGGAAGGGGTCGGGTAGCCCCGGCAGCCACGTGTACGGCCACGAGTTGGGTCCCTGGAACGCCAGCGCGCACATCACCACGGCCGAGCCCAGCGCCGCGACCGGGACGGCGCCCGGCAGCCGGCCGGCCCCGGCCGAGCGGGCGAGCCAGGGCACGGCGACCAGGAACAGGGCGAGGAAGGCCGGGCCGAGACCGGCCAGGGCACCGAAGTGGTGGGTCCACTTGCTCGGCGTGATCCAGAGCAGCAGGAAGGCCAGCGCGAGCGAGGAGCCGGCGAGCACCAGCGGCGGGGGCAGGCGCACGGCGCGGGCCCGGGCGGCGACCGCGGCGGCGAGGAACCACACCAGCGCCACCAGCGCCAGCAGCACGGCCGTGCGCTTGGCGTAGTTGCCCATCGGGGCCGCGCTCAGCAGGAAGCCGTAGCGGACGTGCTCGTCCTCCCAGCTGTCCTGCCCCTGGACGGACAGGAAGATCTCCTGACCGCGCAGGAAGTCGTTCAAGGTCCCGTCGGCGAACGCGGCGGCCGCGGCGAGCGCCGCCGGCGCCAGGACCAGCGCCGTGCGGGTCACGGTGGCCAGGGCGGTGCCGCCGGCACGCAGCAGCGGGACGAGCCGGGGCAGGCCGGCGAGCAGGGGGGCCAGGGCCACGAATCCCGTCGGGTGGCAGACCACCGCGAGCGCCGCGGCGCCGACCGCCAGCGCGACCGGCAGCAACCGCTGCCGGTGCAGCCCGGCGGCCACCCCGGAGAGGGCGGCGAGCGCGAGGAAGCCCACGACGGCCTCCGGCCGCACGCCCATGCCGTAGGGCAGCCACCAGGCGAGGAAGGCGGCGCCGAGGAGGACGACGGCGGCGAGCCGGCCGCGCCCGCTGTCCCCCACCGCCGCCGGCAGCGCGCCCGGCCGGGACACGAAGCGGCGCAGCAGCAGCCAGGTGCCCAGGCCGACGACCAGCGCCGGCACCCGCAGCACCACCGGGCTGCTGCCGACCTGGTCCCACCAGCCCAGCAACCGGTAGAACCAGGTGAACGGCGTGAAGGACTGGTTGAGCAGCTGGTAGTAGTTCCCGACGAAGCCCTCGGCCGCGGCGTTGCGGGCCATGGCGGCGTAGTAGCCGTCGTCGTCCGTCGGCGGGGCGAGGAAGAGCCAGAGCAGCAGGGTCGCCACGACGACGCCGTCCACGACCGCGCTGCCCACGGCGGCGGCACGCGGAGGGCGCACCCGGGGCTCGGGCGGATCCGGCGGCCGGGCCCGGTCCTCCCGCCGCAGCAGGACGAGCGCGCCGGCGGCGGCGGCCAGCACCACCGCCAGCAGCACCTGTTTCGCCGGAGCCGGCACCGCGTCGAACTGGTCGTCCACGCCGAGCCGGACCCGCAGGTCGTCGTCCGAGGGCAGCTGCTCGATGCCGGTGGCCAGGACGTCGACGTCGGGCAGCACGGCGGTCTCCCGCACGGCCGCGACCGCCCCCCGCGGGGTCCCGTCCCGCTCGATGGCGAGCCGGGTCGGGTCGCCACGGATCCGGTAGCCGCACGCGCCGTCCGGAACCGGCTCGGCCGCCAGCGTCCGCCCGCGGGAGACGACGGAGAGCTCCCCGTCGCGGACGGTGACCAGCAGCCCCTCCTCGGTGGCCACGTCCTGGCCCGGGACGAGCGTGGCGACCAGCACCCCGCCGGGCGCCTGCGCCGCGGCCCGGGCCGCGGTGCAGCTGAAGCGGACGTCGAGCGCGAGCGGCTGCTGGTTGGTCAGCTGCAGCATCGTCGACGCCGGGCGCGACGGGTCCTGCGGCCAGCTGACCGTCGGCATGCTCATCCGTACCGGTGCCAGGGGCAGCACGGCCGCGCCGGCGAGCGCGACCACGGCCAGGACCAGCGCCAGCAACCGGCGGCCGCGAGGGACGCGGACCCCCGCGCCGGAGGCGGGCCCGGCCCGCTCGGCGTCGATCAGGTCCATCCGGCCCCCGCCTTCTCGCCCCTGCCCGTCAGCCCCGCCGCTACGGTGACCTCCGGAGGACCGACGGACCAGCTGTACCACGACGCGGACGGGGAGGTGGCCCTGGAAACCCCCGGCCGGCGTCCGCGGTTGCTGGCCTCGCTGAGCTGGGCCGCCCTCAGCGTCGGCGTCGCCGGCCTCCTGACCGCCGGGTACCTCGCGCTGGTGGCCCGGTCGCTGCCCGCGACCGAGTACGGCTGGTTCGGCGCCTTCTGGTCGGTGGCCCTCATCGTCGGGTTCGGCCTGTTCCTGCCGATCGAGCAGGAGCTGGCCCGGCTGGTGCACCTGCGCGGCCGCACCGCTCCCCTGCCCCGCGGAGCCGGGCGTGCGGTCGCGGGAGTCACCGCCCTGGGGCTGGCCGCAGTGCTCGCCGGCTGGCCGCTGCTGCGTCCGGCGCTCGGTGGCAGCACCGCGCTCGTCGCGGCGCTGGCCGTGGTCTGCCTGGCCTCCGGGGCGCAGTTCCTGCTCCGCGGGCTGCTGCTGGGACGCGGCGCGGTGCGCGTGCACGGTGCCGTCGTCCTCCTCGACGCCGCGCTGCGGGTCGCCGGCGCCGCCGCGGTGGCCGCGTGGATCCAGCCGGCCTCGGCCGCCGGCTTCGGCTGGACGCTGGTGGCGGCCCTCCTCCTCGCCCACGTCCCCCTGCTGGCGTGGATCACCCGCCCGGCCGCCGTCCCGGTGCCGGTCCCCCCGGCGGACGACCGGCGGGTGCGGTTGCGGGTGATCGCCTCGCTGACCGTCGGTGCGCTCTGCGCGCAGGTGCTGCTCAACGCCGCGCCGGTGCTCGTGGCCGGTGCGGCCGGCCCCGGCGAGCAGGTGCTCGCCGCGCAGTTCGTCGCCTGCTTCACCCTCACCCGGCTGCCGCTGTTCCTCGCCGTCCCGGTTCAGGGCGTGCTCATCCCGGGCCTGGTCCGCGTCACCGCCGACCGGCGCGGCGCCCGCTCCCTGGTGGCCCCCCTGGCGGGGGGCGTCGTCCTGCTGTGCGGCGCCGCCGCCCTGCTCGGCTGGCTGGCCGGGCCACCCCTGGTCGGCCTGCTCTTCGGCGCCCGCTACGCGCTGCCCGGAGCCGACCTCGCCCTGCTCGCCGTCGGCACCGCCCTGTACCTGGGCTTGCTGGTCACCACCCAGGCGCTGGTCGCCGCGGCCCGGCACCGGGGGGTGGCGCTGGTCTGGGCGGCCGGGCTGGCCGCCGCGGCGGTCGTGTTCGCCGCCGTCCCGGGGCTGGTCGCCCGGGCCGGGCTGGCGCTGGTCGCCGGCTGTGCGGTGGCCCTCGGCGCCGGGCTCCTGCTGCTGGCCGGCCGTACGGCCCCCGCCCCCACGCCCCTGGGAGGTCCGCGATGAGCCGGCCGCTGGACCTGCTGGTCGCGCTGGACTACTACGCGCCCTACGTCAGCGGCCTGACCAACGTGGCGCGCGACGTGGCCGAGGGGCTGGCCGCGCGGGGGCACCGCGTCCGGGTGGTCACCAGCCGGCACGACCCGGCGCTGCCGGAACACGAGGTGGTGCGCGGGGTGTCGGTGCACCGGACGCCGGTGCTGGCCCGCCTCGGCAAGGGGGTGGTCAGCCCGGCGCTGATCGGCGCGGTGGCCCGGGCGGCGGCGGGCGCGTCGGTGACCCACCTGCACCTGCCGATGCCCGAGGCGGCGCTGCTGGCCGGGCGCATCCGCTCGCCGCTGATCACCACCTACCACTGCGACGTGTCCCTGCCGCCGGGCCCGGTCAACCGCCTGCAGACCGCGGGCATCGACCTGTCCAGCCGCCGGGCGCTGCGCCGCTCGGGCCGGGTGGTCGTGTCGAGCGAGGACTACGCGCGGCACAGCCGGCTGTGGCCGGCGCTGGACGGCCGGACGGCGGTCATCCCGCCGCCGTGCCGGGAGCGCCCGACCGGCACACCCCGGTTCCGCGAGGGTGCGGGACTGCACGTCGGGTTCCTCGGCCGGATCGTCGAGGAGAAGGGGCTGCAGTTCCTGGTGCGCGGGTTCCAGTCCCTCGGGAACGTCGACAGCCGACTGCTGATCGGCGGGGACTTTGCCACCGTCGCCGGCGGCTCGGTGGTCGCCGAGGTGCGGCGGCTCGTCGCCGGTGACCCCCGGATCCGGCTCCTCGGCTTCCTCGACGACGCGCAGATCGCCGACCTGTACGCCTCGATCGACGTGTTCGCCCTGCCGTCGGTCAACGCCTTCGAGGCGTTCGGCATCGTGCAGGTCGAGGCGATGATGGCCGGCGTGCCGGTGCTGGCCAGCGACCTGCCGGGGGTGCGCACCCCCGTGCAGGAGACCGGCTTCGGCCTCGTGGTGCCGCCGCGGGACGTCGAGGCGATCGCTGCGGGGCTGCGCCGGCTCGCCGCGGCACCACCCGACCGGGCCGCGGGGGCGGCGCGGGCCCGCACCCGGTACGCCCTGGAGCCGGTCCTCTCCGCATACGAGGAGGTGCTCGCGGTAGCCGCCACTCCCGGAGCGGCACGGTGAGCACCTAGGGTGTGCGCGACACCCCCTCGCCAGCTCCGGGAGCCGCCGTGACCGACCCTGCGCGCGCCACCTCGCCCGGCCCCGAGGCGCCCACGGACACCGCCTCCGCCGGGTACACCGAGCGGCTCGCCCGCCTCGCCGGCGCCTCCTGGAAGCAGCGGCTCGACGTCCAGCGGCCCTACCGGTGGAACGTCCGCCGGCTGAACCTGGGCCGGGTCCTCGACCTCGGCTGCGGCCTGGGCCGCAACCTCGCCCACCTGGACGGCAACGGGGTGGGCATCGACCACAACCCGACGTCGGTGGCCACCGCGCGCGAGCACGGCCACGTCGCGTTCACCCCGGAGGAGTTCCGCAACAGCCCGCACGCCCGGCCCGGCGCCTTCGACTCGCTGCTCATGGCCCACGTCGTGGAGCACGTGCCGCACGAGACCGCGGTGGCGCTGCTGCGCGAGCACCTCCCCTTCGTGCGCCCGGGCGGGAAGGTCGTGCTGATCTGCCCGCAGGAGCGCGGCTGGGCCTCGGACGCGACCCACGTCCGCTTCGTGGACTTCACCGGCCTCGCCGAACTGTGCGGCGAGGCCGGGCTGCCGGTGGAGCGCGCCTACTCCTTCCCCTTCCCGCGCCGGGCGGGCCAGGTGTTCGCCTACAACGAGTTCGTCGTCGTCGCCCGCCTCCCCGACCGGCCGCGCTGACCCGCGCGCCGGTCAGGTTCCGGGGAGGCCGGCGAGCCCGGCGGCGTCCATGTCCCTCCCGGGACCAGCCGGCGGCCCCTCCGGGGTCATCCGACGTGCACGCGCGGCCGGCGGGCGCGGTCGGGCTCGGCCTCGCGGAGCACCTCCCGGGTCACCGGCGCCACCTCACCCACGCCGAACAGCAGGAAGCGCAGGAGGTTGGCCAGCGGATTGCCCTCGGTCCACTCGAAGTAGATGTGCGGGACCTTGCGGGTCTCGTCCCGGACGTGGAGGAGGAGCGCGGCCAGAGCGTTGGGCACGGTGCTGCTCTGCACGGTGAGCACCCGGTAGCGCTCGTGCATCACGATCCCGTGCACGTCCAGCGCCGTCTCGAAGTCCGACGGGTCGCGCACCGTGACCTCGACGAACACGATGTCCTCGTCGGGCAGGTCGTGGTCGGCCTTGACCTGCCACAGCTTCTCCCGGTACTCGGCCGGGTCGCGGGCATCGGGCTTGTTGGCCACCAGGCGGATCTTGCGCCGGGCGCAGTCACGGACGAACAGCTCCGCCGTGGTGTCCAGGCGGACCTCGCTCACCCGCAGTTCGAAGGACCGGGACAGGCGGGAGATCAGCGAGACGAGGATGATCGCCGCGATGAAGCAGGCGGCGATCTTCACGCCGTCCGGGCGTTCCACGACGTTGACGATCGTCGTGTAGATGAAGATCGCGGCGATCACGCCGAAGGCGGAGGCCAGCCTCCGCTGGCCCTTGTGGCGCGCGGACAGCGTGACCGCGATCGCAGCCGAGGTGATCAGGACCAGGACGCCGGTGGCGTAGGCGCCGCCCTGGGCGTCCACGTCCGCGTCGAAGATCCAGGTGACCAGGAAGGCCACCGCCGTGATGACCAGCACGAGCGGGCGCACCGCCCGGGCCCACTCCGGCGCCATGCCGTAGCGGGGCAGGTAGCGCGGGATGAGGTTGAGCATGCCGGCCATCGCCGAGGCGCCGGCGAACCACAGGATCGCGATCGTGACCGCGTCGTAGGCCGTGCCGAATGCATCGCCCAGGTGGGTGTGGGCGAGGTAGGCGAGCGCGCGGCCGTTCGCCGGCCCGCCGGGCTCGAAGGCCTGCTGCGGGATCAGCAGGGTCGTGATCAGGCTGCTCGTGATCAGGAAGACGCTCATGATCACGGCCGCCGTCGTCAGCAGCTTCTTGGTGCCCCGGATCCGGCCCAGCGGGCGCTCCTCGGTGTCGCCCGGGTCCCCCTCGACGTGCGGCATCACCGCGACGCCGGTCTCGAAGCCGGACAGGCCCAGCGCCAGCTTGGGGAACAGCAGCAGCGCGACCCCCAGCATCATCACCGGGCTGCCGTGCTGGGCAGTCAGCGCCGCCCACCAGTCGATGACCAGGGACGGCGCCGTGGCCACCTCCCACAGGCTCTCCACGACCACGACCAGGTTCAGCGCGAGATATGCGGCGACCAGGCCGACGGCCACCCCGATCGCCTCGGTGAACCCCTTGAGGAACACCGCCCCGAGCAGTGCGAGCAGCCCCAGGGTGATGGCCATCTCGTGCCCGTGCATCGCGGAGGGCACGTTGGGGTTCTCCACGATGTGCGCCGTCGCATCCGCCGCCGACAGGGTCATCGTGATGATCCAGGAGGTGGCCGCGAACCCCAGCAGCGCGAGGACGAACAGCTTGCCCTTCCAGAACGGCAGCAGCCGCTCGAGCATCGCGATCGACCCCTCGCCGCGGGGACTCTCCTCGGCCACGCGCCGGTAGACCGGCAGGGCTCCGAACAGGGTCAGCGCGACCAGCACGAGCGTGGCGATCGGCGAGAGCAGGCCGGCCGCCAGCGCGGCGATCCCGGGTTGGTAGCCCAGCGTGGAGAAGTAGTCGACGCCGGTGAGGCACATGACCTGCCACCACGGGTGCCGCCGGTGCGTCGCCGCCGGGGAGGCGTGCGCACCGGGGAACCGGCGGTTCCTGGGCGGCTGGCCGTGGAGCAGCCAGTCCCGAATCGGGGCCCTCGCGCGCTGTGGGACCCGCGTCTCGGTCGGCGTGGCCACCTGCGCTCCTGTCCGGCCGGCGTGGGCACCGGTCTCCGGCAGTTGACGCCGCGGCCGGCGGGCAGGAACCCGCTACCGGCCGAGCGTGCGGACGACGTCCAGCGTAGGGCCGCGCCCTCGTTCCAGCAGAGCTTTCCGCTGGCCGCCGGCGGGGCTACCGTCGTCTCCGGTGCGCCGGGAAGCCTGGTCGGCAGTCGTGATCCCGACTGCCAGGAGAGCGCCATGGCCGTTCCGTCACCGTCCGCCCCCGCCGTGCGGACGGAGGGGCTGGGGAAGCGGTTCGGGCCCACCGAGGCAGTGGTCGACCTCTCCCTGACCGTGCCGCCCGGTGAGGTCTTCGGCTTCCTCGGCCCCAACGGTGCAGGAAAGTCCACCACCATCCGGCTGCTGCTCGGCCTGCTCCGCCCCACGACGGGCAGCGCCTGGGTGTTCGACGCCCCGGCCGGTGAGGTCGCGCGGGCGCACCGACGCCTGGCGTACGTGCCGGCCGACGTCTCGCTGTGGCCGTCCCTGACCGGCCGGGAGTGCCTGGACCTGCTGGCCGGCGTCGGACCGGGCACCGATCTCGCCTACCGCGACCAGCTGCTGGAGCGGTTCGCGCTGGATCCCGACCGGCGGGCCCGCACCTACTCCAGCGGGAACCGGCAGAAGGTGGCGCTGGTCGCGGCGTTCGCGACCCGCGCTCCCCTGCTCGTCCTCGACGAGCCGACCAGCGGGCTGGACCCGCTGATGGAGCGGGAGTTCCGGGCCTGCATCGCCGAGGCCGCCGAACGCGGGCAGACGGTGTTCCTCAGCTCGCACCAGCTGGCCGAGGTCGAGCTGGCGTGCTCGCGGGTGGGCATCATCCGCGAGGGGCGGCTGGTCGAGGTCACGGGGCTGGCCGAGCTGCGCCGGCTGCGCCGCGCCGAGGTGGTCGCCGACCTGTCGACGCCGGCCCCCGAGCTGCAACGCCTGGCCGCGCTGCCGGGGGTCAGCGACCTGCGCTGGCCCACGCCGGTGCGGCTGGAGCTGTCGCTGACCGGCCCGCCGGGACCGGTCCTGCGCGCGCTGGCCGATGCCGACGTCGCCCACCTCGAGATGCGCGAACCCTCGCTCGAGGAGATCTTCCTCGACTACTACGGCCAGGGCCCGGCGTGACCACCCGCACGCCGTCGCGCCCCGCGCCCGCGGCGCTGCCCGCCACCTCCCGGTCGGCCGGGCGGGCCGTGACCGGCGCCGCGGTCCGGCAGGTGCGCCGGGGCACCGCGGTGGTGGCCGCGGTCTGCGGCGGGCTGACCGCCCTCGTGGTGGTGCAGTACCGCGGATTGGACGGCGCGGTCGGGATCGGCTCGCTGACCGCGCTCGCCGAGAACCCCGCCATCCGGACGCTGTTCGGCCCGCCGGTCGCGCTCGACGACCCCGGCGGCTTCACCGTCTGGCGCACCGGCACGGTGCTCGCCGTCCTGGTCGGCACCTGGGCGGCGCTCACCGCCACCCGGTTGACCCGCGGCGAGGAGGAGGCCGGCCGGTGGGACCTGCTGCTGGCCGGCCGGCTGCGGCTGCGGTCCCTGGTCGCGCGGACCCTCGTCGTGGTCCTCGCCGCCGCGGCGGTCACCGGCGCGGCCGCCGGTCTCGGGCTGCTCCTCGCCGGGGCGGCCGGGCCGGGCGCGGCGGTCTTCGGCGGGGTGCTCGCCGGCACCGGCACGGTGGGGGCCGCCCTGGGCGTCCTCGCCGCCCAGCTCCTGCCCGATCGCCGCTCGGCGTCGGGTCTGGCGGTCGCCGTGCTGCTGGGCGGCCTGCTCGCCCGCATGGTCGCCGACGGGGTGCCGGCCCTGGGCTGGCTGGCCTGGCTCACCCCGTTCGGCCTGCTGGGCCGGGCCGCGCCGTTCGCCACGGACCGGCCGGCCCCGCTGCTCGTCCTCGCCCTCCTGGCCGCGGTGCCGGCGGTCCTCGCCGTCGTGCTCGCCGGGGGGCGCGACCTCGGCGGGAGCCGGGTGGCCGGCCGCGACCGGCGGACGGCGCACAGCCGGCTGCTCACCTCGCTGCCCGGGCTCGCCCTCCACCGCACCCGCCGCGCGCTGGGCACCTGGGCGGCCGGGCTGATGGCGTACTTCCTGTTGATCGGCCTGCTGGCGACGGCGATGACCGACTTCCTCCGCGCGAACCCGTTCTTCGCCCGCCTGGCCGCCCAGGCCGGCTTCGCACAGCTCGGGTCGGTGGAGGGCTACGTGTCCGCGCTGTACGCCCTGCTGGCCGTGCCGGTCGGTGTGTTCGCCGCCGGCCGGATCGCGGCCACCGCCGCC
Source organism: Geodermatophilus ruber (assembly GCF_900114385.1). GTDB lineage: Bacteria > Actinomycetota > Actinomycetes > Mycobacteriales > Geodermatophilaceae > Geodermatophilus > Geodermatophilus ruber. The sequence continues at coordinate 64,019 of NZ_FOSW01000020.1, read as the reverse complement.
GACGAGGCGGCCGGCCGGCTGGCCCTCCTCTACTCGCTGCCGGTCGGCCGATCCCGTTGGGCGGCCACCGAGGCCGCCACCGTCGCCGCCGCCTCGGTGGTGCTGGCCGGCGCGGGCGGCCTGGCCACCTGGATCGGGACGTCGTGGGTGGGCGCCGGGCTCGGCCTCGGCGACGCGCTGGCCGGTGCGCTCGGTGTCCTCCCCGTCGCGCTGCTGTGCCTCGGTGCCGCCCTGGCCGCGCTGGGCTGGGCGCCGGCGGCCGTGCTGCCGATCGGGGTCCTGCCCGCCGCCGGCGGCTATGTGCTCCTCGTGCTCGGCGACACGTTCGGTTGGCCCGGTGCCGTCCGCTGGTTCTCACCGTTCGCCCACCTGAACGCAGTCCCTGCCGAGCCGGTGGACGTCGCCGGCGGGCTGGGCATGCTCGCCGTCGCGGGGGTGCTCGCGCTCGCCGGGTGCCTGCGCTACGCCCGGCGGGACCTGCTCGGCTGATCGTCGGGAACCACGGCCGCCCCGCGGACGACTACTGCTGTGACCCACTCCCGGAGAGGCCATCGGTGAACGCTGCGCCCATCTCGACCCGCCCGTCCCCGCTGCGCGGCCTGCTGACCGTGCTGGTCCTCGCGATCGGCCTGGTGCTGGGCACCGCGACGGCCGTGCAGGCCCACACCGGCCTCGGCTCGTCCAACCCGGTTGACGGCAGCACCCTCACCACGCCGCTGCCCGCCGTCGACCTGACGTTCACCGGGCAGGTCCTCCTCCGCGAGGTGACCGTGACCGGCCCGGCCGGCGCCAGCGCCGCCAGCGGCACGGCCACCACCGCGGGTGCCGTCGTCTCCCAGCCGGTGACGCTCACCGACGCCGGCCGGTACACCGTCGCCTACGCGGTGACCTCCGGTGACGGGCACCCGGTCGAGGGGTCGGTCAGCTTCACCTACGCCCCGCCGCCGCCCGCCACCCCCACCAGCGAGGCGGCTGCGCCGACCTCCTCCGCCCCGGCCGCGCCCACCGAGGCCGCCGCGCAGCGCCCGGCGGAGGAGCCGGCCGGCCTGCCGGGATGGGTGCTCGCCGCCGCGGCCGTGCTCGTCACCGGCGCCGTCCTGCTCACCGCCCGCCGGCTGCGGTCGCGGCGCTGACCGGCCGGCGCAGCCGCATCCCACCTCTCGAGGAGAGCCGTCGATGATCGTCCGCCCGTACCGCGCCGCGCTGGCGCTGCTCGCCGCGACCGTCGCGGTCCTGGCCCTGGGGATCGGCACCGCGTCGGCGCACGTCAGCGTCAGCTCGACCGACGCCGTCCCCGGGGGGTTCGGCGAGCTGACGTTCCGGGTGCCGAACGAGAGCGGCACCGCCTCGACGGTCTCGCTGCGGGTGCAGCTGCCCACCGACACGCCGCTGGCGTTCGTCAGCGTCAAGCCGGTGCCCGGCTGGACGGCGACCACGACCACCACGCCGCTGGACCCGCCGGTCGAGGGCGAGTCCGGGCAGATCAGCGAGGCGGTCTCCGAGGTGCTCTGGACCGCCGGCCCGGGCGCCGGCATCGCACCGGGGCAGTACCAGACGTTCTCGATCAGTGCCGGGCCGCTGCCCGACGCCGAGTCGCTGACCCTGCCCGCCCTCCAGGGCTACGACGACGGCACCGAGGCGGCCTGGATCGAGCCGACCGTCGACGGCCAGCCCGAGCCCGACCGCCCGGCGCCGGTGCTGACCCTCGCCGTCGGCGGCCCCGCGCAGCCGACGGACACCGCGACGGCCGGCAGCGCCTCCGCGTCCGCCTCGTCCGACGACGGCTCGTCCGGGCTCGCCGTCACCGCCCTGGTCCTGGCGGTCATCGCCCTCCTGGCGGGCCTGGCGGCGCTGGGCCTGGCGCTGACCGCGCGCCGGCGGACCTCCGTCTAGCGCTCCCCGCGCTCGGTCAGACGACCGCGCCGTCGTCCCGGCGCACCGGGGCGCCCCGCCGCGCGGTGGCCGTGGGCGCTCCGGGTGGGGGCGGGGGCCAGCGGCGGTCCAGCGCCACGGTGAGCGGCACGGCGACCGAGACGGTGGAGATGGTGCCGGCGACGATGCCCAGGACGAGGGCGAGGGCGAAGTCGCCCAGCGAGTCGCCGCCGAGCACGAGCAGCGCGGTCAGCACGAGCAGCGTCGAGGCCCCGGTGTTCACCGTGCGCGGCAGGGTCTGCAGCACCGCGTCCCCGGCGACGATCGGGAACGGTTGCCCCTGCCTGCCGCCCCGGGTCTCCCGGATCCGGTCGAAGACGACCACGGAGTCGTTCACCGAGTACCCGATGACCGTCAGCACCGCGGCGAGGAAGACCCCGTCGGCGGCGCGGCCGGTCCAGGCGAAGACCCCGACGACGACGGCCACGTTGGCGATCAGCGCCGCCACGGCCCCGGCGCTGTAGGTCCAGCGGAACCGCACGGCCAGGTAGCCCAGCTGGGCCAGGAGCGCCACGCCGAGCGCGATGAGCGCGTTGCGGCGCAGCTCGTCCCCGAGGGTGGGGCCGATGAGCTCGTCGCTGACCACCTCGGCGCCCCCGGCCGCGGCGGCGAGCGCGTCGCGGACGGTCTCCTGCTCGGCGTCGTCGATGGGCCCGGTGCGCACCCGCACGTCGCCGTCCTCGGCCTCCTGCACCACCGCGCCGGGGAAGCCCGCGGCGCTCACGGCCTCGCGTGCCGCGTCCGGGTCCAGCGGGCTGCTGGTCGCGTACTGGATGCTGCGCCCGCCGGTGAACTCCACACCCAGCTCCAGGCCGCGGATCGCGAGCCCCGCGGCGGCCAGGACGACGACGAGCAGGGAGACGGCCAGCCAGCGGCGGGGCTGGCGGTAGAGCCGCCACTGCCGGGCGGTCAGCCAGGTGCGCACCCGGCCGAGGGTGTGCAGGCCGGTGAGCCGGGGCCGGTGGGCGAGCGCCGGGCGGGTGGCGGCCAGCTCGGCCAGCGTCCGGGTGATCACCAGGGCGGAGAACATCGAGGCGAGCACACCCACGGTGAGGGTGACCCCGAACCCGCGGACGGGCCCGGACGCGAGGAAGAACAGCAGCCCGGCGGCCAGCAGGGTGGTGACGTTCGAGTCGGCGATGGCCGACAGCGCCCGGCGGAACCCGGTGGTGACCGCGCTGCGCAAGGAGCGCCCGCGCTCGGCGAACTCCTCGCGGGAGCGCTCGTAGACCAGCACGTTGGCGTCCACGGCCATCCCCACGGCCAGCACGAACCCGGCCAGCCCGGGCAGGGTGAGGGTGGCGCCGAGCGTGAGCAGGGCCGCGTAGGCGATCAGCGCGTAGCAGACCAGCGCCACCACGGCGAGCAGCCCCATCAGCCGGTAGACCGCCACGATGAAGATCGCGGTCGCGACGATGCCGAGCAGCACCGCCTGCACGCTCGCGTCGATCGCGGCGTCCCCGAGCGTGGGGCCGACGGTGCGCTGCTCGATGACCTCGACCGGCACCGGCAGGGCACCGCCCTGCACGAGGGCGGCCAGGTTGTCCGCCTCCTCCTGGCTGAAGCTGCCGGTGATCTGGGTGGTGCCCCCGGTGATCCCCACACCGCAGGCGGTCCCCGGGTTCACCTGCGGGGAGGAGATGACCTCGTCGTCGAGGACGATCGCCACCCGCCGGGCCGGATCCCCGGGCTGGGCGCATGCGGCCTGCCCGGTCAGCTGCTCCCACGCGGTCTGCCCGGGGCCGGTGAAGTCGACGGTGACGAACCGGCCGCCGGCACCCTGCAGGTCGATCCCGGACCCGGCCTCCTGCACGCCCTCCCCGGTCAGCGCCGCCGGGCCGAGCCGCACCGGGACGCCGTCCTCGTCGGGCAGCACGGTTTCCGCGGCCGGGTCGACGCCCTCGGTGGCCGGCTGCTCCTCGCCGGGTGCGGCGATGCCGAGCACCGGGTGGAAGGTGAGCTGGGCGGTCCGGCCGATCACCTCGACGGCCTCGCGCGGCTCGGTGAGCCCGGGCAGCTCCACCACGATGCGGCGTTCCCCGGAGCGGACCAGGGTGGGTTCGGCCACGCCGAGGGCGTCCACCCGGCGGCGGAGCACCTCCAGTGCCCGGTCGGTGGCCTCGGCATCGGCGGTCACCGTCGGGGAGTCCTGCGCCTCGAGCACGATCTGCGTGCCACCGCGCAGGTCCAGCCCGAGCGTCGGGGTCGCGGTGAGCACGGCGACGGTGGCCGCCACGAGCACGGCCAGCGACAGCAGGGCGCGGACCAGCAGGGGCCTGCTGCGGGCCGGCGACGCCTTCTCGGTGCGCCGGGACGGGGAGTTCACGGGTCGTCTCCTGGAGGTGCGGGGTGCGCCGAGGCGCGGAGGGGCGGGATGCGGCACCGCCACCGGGCACGGGGCAGGCGTCATCGCCGGAAGGGAAGGAAGGCGCCGGACGGCGGCCGGTGGCTCAGACCGCCGGCGGGGCGCGGGCGCCGAGCGCGGCGTACGGCGTGCTCGCCGGGCGCGCGGCCGTCCGATCCGGCCGCGGGGCAGGCGGCGCGTCAGCCCACGGGTCCTCGACGGCCGGCCCGGCGGCCAGGCGATCACCAGGGCCGGCGGACGTGCGGTCGTCGAGGGACCCGATCCGCTCGACGAACTGGACGGGCCCGCTCGGGACGAGGGTCGCCCGGGAACCGGTGATCCGCGGCCCGGAGGCGGTGTAGCCGGTCGTCACCCGGGTCGGGGCGGAGGCGCTGGAGGTCACCGGGGCCGGGCCGGCGGGCGAACTCCCACTGCCGGTGGGGACGAGCCCGGCGAGGACCAGCAGGCAGCCGGCCACCACGGTCAGCAGGAGGCCTCCGCGGGAGGTCCGTGCGCGCACGCGCTCCTCCTCGCCGGGCCGCTCGGTCGTGCCGGTCCGCGACGCTACCCGGGCCGGAGGCCGAACCGGATCAGGAGCGAGCGGTCGCGACCGCTCCGGCCCCACCGGTCACCACCGACCCGTGCGTGCGCGGGCTGTGGGGCCGGCACCGCTGGCCGGAGCTTCGCCGCGCGCAGACCAACCGGCTCTCGACGTCGCACTGCGTCCGGGTGGACTTGGCTGTGCAACCGTGGTTGCATTCTTCTGTGTCCAGGTCCTCCGCCGACAGCGGCAGCCCCGGGGAGTGGGTGCTGCTCTCCTACCGGCTGCCGCGCGAGCCCTCGGGGCCGCGGACGACGCTGTGGCGCCGGCTGAAGCGACTGGGCGTGGCCCAGTTGTCCGACGGCCTCGTGGCGCTGCCGGCCGACGCCCGCACCCGCGAGTCGCTGGAGTGGTTGGCCGACGACGTCCTGGCCGCGGGCGGTACGGCGGGGCTCTGGGTCGCCCAACCGGCCGCGGTGGCGCAGGAGCGCGAGCTGGCCACGGCGATGGCGGCCACCCGCGCTGCGGAGTACCGGGACCTCGCCGGCTCGTGCCGGGCCGCCACCACCGCGGACCCGGCCGAGCGCGCCCGGGCGCTGCGCCGGTTGCGCGGTGAGTGGCGGGCGATCAACCGCCGGGACTTCTTCCCTCCACCCGAGCGGGAGGAGGCCGCCGTGGCGCTGCGCCACCTGGCCGCCGTCGCCGCACAGGAGAGCCCGGCAGTGCCAGAGGCCGCGCCATGAGGTGGGCGACCCGGGCCGGGGTGCACATCGACCGCGCGGCGTGCGCCTGGCTGATCCGCCGTTTCCTCGACCCCGACGCCGAGTTCGTCTTCGTGTCGGACGCGGCCGAGGTGCCCGCCGACTCGACGCCGTTCGACATGCGCGGGGTCGAGCTCGGTCACCACGGCGGGGACTGCTCGTTCGAGACGATCCTGCGCCGGCACGAGCTCACCGACCCGGTGCTGTGGCGGATTGCCGAGATCGTGCACGAGGCTGACCTCGACGACGAGCGGTTCGACGCACCCGAGGCGCCCGGCCTGGACGTGGTGCTGCGCGGGCTGTCGATGACCGGGGATGACGAGCACACCCTGACCATCTCGGGGCCGGTCTTCGACGGCCTCTACGAGTTCCACCGCCGTCGCCTGCTGCTCGGCCGCGAGCCGGCCTGACATGCGCCCAGAGGTCCGCGGCCGGCCGGCACGACCGCTCCTGTCCGCCCTACAGCTGAGCCCCGGCCACCGCCCGTCTCACCGACCACCTACGCCCGGCGTGCCCGCCGAGCCGCGCCGCCTGCTTGCCCGCATCAATCGACGAGGACGTCCATGACCCGCGAGGCTTCGCACCCCCAGGACGCCGCACCACCCACCCCGGCTCCGGCTGCCGCACCGGAGCCGGGCCCACCGCAGGAGCAGACCGTCATCCCCTTCCGCACCGCCGTGCGGACCTGGTTCCTCATCTCGCTGCAGACCTTCGGCGGCCCCGCCGGCCAGATCGCGGTCATGCAGCGAGAGCTCGTCGACGAGAAGCGGTGGATCGGCCAGCGCCGCTTCCTGCACGCCCTCAACTACTGCACGCTGCTGCCCGGCCCCGAGGCCCAGCAGCTGGCCACGTACGTAGGCTGGCTGCTGCACGGCACCCGCGGCGGCCTGGTCGCCGGCGGCCTGTTCGTGCTGCCCGGCGTGGTCGCGCTGCTGGCGCTCTCCGCGGTCTACGTCGCCTTCGGCAGCACCACCGCGATCACCGCCGTCTTCACCGGGCTCGCCGCCGCGGTGCTGGCCATCGTCGTCCAAGCGGTGATCCGCGTGGCGAAGAAGGCGTTGGACAGCCGCGCACTGGTCGTCCTCGCGGTGGCGTCGTTCGTCGCACTGGCGCTGTTCGGTGTGCCGTTCCCGATCGTGGTGGCGCTCGCGGGGATCGTCGGCTGGGTGCTGGGCCGCTGGCGGCCGTCCGCGCTGCCGGCCAAGAAGGCCGCCGAGGGATCCGACGCCGGCCCGCCACCGGTCATCTCCGACGACGTGCTGCACCACGAGGCACCCACCGCCCGCCGCACCCTCCGGGTACTGCTCGTCGGGCTGATCGTGTGGGGCCTGCCGATCGCGGTGGTGGCGCTGCTGACCGGCGCGGGCAGCGTCTTCACCGAGCAGGGCGTGTTCTTCTCCGGCGCCGCGGTGGTCACCTTCGGCGGTGCCTACGCGGTACTGGCCTACGTCGCCCAGCAGGCCGTGTCCGTGTACGGCTGGCTGGCCCCGCGGGAGATGGTCCGTGGCCTTGCACTGGCCGAGACCACGCCGGGCCCGTTGATCATGGTGGTCCAGTTCGTCGCCTTCCTCGGCGCCTACCGCAACCCCGGCGACCTGGACCCGTGGGTGGCTGCGGTGCTGGCCTCGCTGCTGGTCACCTGGGTGACCTTCGTGCCGAGCTTCCTGTTCGTCCTGCTCGGTGCCCCCTACATGGAGCGGCTGCGCGGCAACCGGTCGCTGTCGGCGGCGCTGAGCGGCATCACCGCCGCGGTCGTCGGCGTGATCGCCAACCTCGGCGTCTACTTCGCCGTCCACACGCTGTTCAGCGACACCGTCGCCGTCGACCGCGGGCCGCTGTCGCTGGAGCTGCCGGTCCTGACCACGCTGCGGCCGGTGCCCCTGGTCATCGCGCTGGTGGCCGCGGTGCTGCTGTTCCGCGTCAGGTGGTCGGTGCTGCGCACCCTCGGTGTCTGCGCCGTCCTGGGCCTGGTCGCCGGGCTGGCCGGCCTGCCCCTCACCTGACGCCCCAGGGTCCGGGTCCTACCCCCCACGGCCGCCACCGGGCCGGCGGCCGTCCCTCCGCTGAGGGTCGTGACGACCGACACGGGAGTGCAGACACCGGCCATCACCTCACGGAAGGTGTCGGCCAGGAGGGCGGTCGGGGACATCAGGCGGCCCCCGCGGCGGCCGCGAGGAGGACGTCCCCGGCGCGGTCCGGCGTCCCGCGGGCGGCATCCAGCCCCCTCCACAACTCGCGGGCGAGCGCGTCGTTCTGCCGGAAGAACGGGGCGTCGGTCCGCGGGCGGGCGAACGCCGGGACCTGTGCTCCCGCGGTCCAGTACCCGGCCGCGAACACCCGTGGATGCGCCGCACCGCTCGCCGTCACCAGCCGCAGCGAGGCATCGACGTCGAGCCGGCCGGTGCGCCACCCGCCGCACGCGGCTCCTGGGTCGGAGAGGACCCGCTCCCGGGCCTCTCCCCGTGCCAGCAGGCCGGCGACCACCGGGTCCGTCGTCGCCGTGACGTCGGGCAGCGGCAGCCGCGCGTCCACCAGCGCCCGCGCCTCGGTGATGCCCGGGCAGCTGGCCGACCGCGCCCGGAAGACCCCGGCCTCCTCGTCCAGCGCGATCTCGGTGTCGGCGCCGAGGAAGCGCAGCACCCCGGCCTCGGAGAGGGCCAGCAGTTCCTCGAGGCGGGGTCCGGGCGGGCCGCTGGCCAGGTAGCTGAACAGGTTCATCCACCACCCGGAGAGGTCCTCGGCCTCCGACCGCGGGGTCAGGCGCCGCGCCGCCACCAGGCTCGCGATGGTGCCGTGGCACTGCAGCAGGGCGGTGAAGACCGCGGCGTCGGTGCTGAAGGCCGGGTTCCCGGCCCGGTCGAGGTCCGCGCGCACGTGCCGGCGCACCGCCTCCTGCAGGGTGCCGGGGTCGGCGAACCAGCGGCCCGCCAGCGGCCGGTCCAGCGCGGCCAGGTCGAAGCGGTCCACGAGGTCGGGCACCGCCCGCGCCACGAGCGCCCGCTCGGCGCGGGGGCCGGCCGCCGCGGCCCAGGCCTCGGCGAACTCCTCCCAGGGCAGCGACGTCCGCTCCGGGTGGGCGCGGAACAGCTCGGTGTAGTGCGCCCACCCGAGCTCCCGGGCGATCAGGGGGGCCAGGTCGGCGCGCAGGTCCAGCGGCCGATCGGTGCCGAACGCCTCATCGACCGCAGCCGGCGTGAAGAACCGCAGCGGCACCGGGGGCACCGCCCACGGATAGCCCAGCTTCGACCGGTACGGGACCCCGCGGCGCGACCCGACGTGCAGCACCGGCTCCCGGCCCGAGGGCAGGTACCGGAGTCCGCCGTCGTCCCCGCGGGCGAACCGGCCGCCGCGGCCGCTGGTCAGCAGCACCGCCAGGTCGACGAAGGCGAGCCCGGCCCCGCGCACGAGCACGTCCTCCCCCGGCGGGAGGACGGAGAGGTCCAGGTCGGCGGTGTAGCCGGTCGGCACGTAGGTCAGCCCCCGTCGGGCGGCAGCCGCCGCCGTCGCCTGCTCGGGCGCCGACGGCCGGGCGTCCAGGTGCCCCTGGGCGAGCAGGACGACGTCAGCGGTGAGGACCGTCCCGTCGGCCAACCGCACGCAGGTGCCGTCAGCGCCGTCGGCGACGTCGACCGCGCGGGTGGCGTGCAGGTGGACGTCGAGCCACGGCTCGGCGTCGGCCGCCACCCGCTCCAGCACCCAGCTCAGGTAGGCGTTCACGAGCGGGCGGGACGGAAAGGACGCCGGGCCGAGCCGCAGGGCCTCGCGGCCGACGGGGTCCTCGGCGGGACGGGCGGCGGCGACGGCGCGCACCCACTCCCACAGGGTCGTCCCCTCTCCCACCGGGCCGTCGACGACGACGGAGGCGTCGGGCAGCACGGTGACGTCACCGACCAGGGAGTTGGCCCACAGGAGGTCGGGTTGCTCGGCCCGCCAGACCCGCCCCCCGCCGGGCGGGAAGGGGTCGACGAGGTGGACGCGGACCCGTCGTCCGCCGGAGAGCCCCGGGGCATTGGCGACGAGCCGTTCGAGGACGCCGATGGCGGTGGGGCCGGCGCCGACGACGACGACGGTGGACGGGCGGACGGGGTCCGGGGCAGGGGTGGACATGCGGGTGCTCTCCAGTGCCGGAGCGGATCGAGGGACGGCGTGCTCAGGCCGTCCGACAGAGGGCACTGCAGGTGCGCAGCAGGTCGACGTGCCGTCGCCGGGACAGGTCCGGGTGCGCCACGTCGCCTCCTCCTCCGCACGGGGTCCGCCGGCCGGGGGCCGGACGACACGTCAATCTCTACCAAACCGATCGGGTTTGACGTGATTAGCGCTCGGTGTCTATGGTCCCGGCCAGGTCCTGAGTGCCAGTACCAAGCCCCGGCTCGCTGGCCGGCAACCCTCCGCTGCGACGGGGTGCCCCGGGTGACGACCTGGCGGACGCCATCCGCGTCCGCAAGTCCGCAGCCCTCCGGGGCTCAGCACGAGGAGCCGAGACAGTGAGCACGGGGAGCCCCCGAAGCGGGCGACACCTCTCGTTCCACCTGGTCGGACGCCTGACCGTCGACCTGCTGCGCACCGACAGCGCGCTCTGTCGCTGACCGCTCGCCCCTGACCTCCCGCGGCACCGGCCGCTCTCGCCCACCGCCTGCGCGCGGTGCCGGCGGCGTGCCCGCGACCCCCCACTCGTTCCGTCCCTGGGAGCACCCCCATGTCCCGCACTCCCCTCCTCGGCGTCGAGCTGTCCGACGCCGGGGCCCACCCGGCCGCCTGGCGACTGGCCGCTGCCGAGCCCACCCGGCTGTTCGACCCCGCGCGCTGGGTCGAGCTGGTCCGCACCGCCGAGCGCGGTGACCTCGACCTCGCCCTGTTCCCCGACGCCTTCGGCATCCAGGGCACCGAGGGCGGCGTCCGCGGCCGGCTCGACGCGCTGCTGACCGCCTCCCGCGTCGCCCCGCTGACCGCGGGCATCGGCCTGGTCCCGAGCGTGACGACGACGCACACCGAGCCCTTCCACGTCGGCAAGGCGGTGCAGACCCTCGACTGGGTCAGCCGCGGCCGCGCCGGCTGGGAGATCGCGGTCAGCCGTACCCCCGCGGAGGCGGCGCTGTTCGGCCGCAAGGACGCCGAGCCCGACGAGGACCTGTGGGCCGAGGCCGACGACGTCGCCGAGGTCGTGGCCCGGCTGGAGGACAGCTGGGAGGACGACGCCGAGATCCGGGACGTCGCCACCGGCCGGTTCGTCGACCGCAACAAGGTCCACTACGTCGACTTCGAGAGCCCCCGCTTCTCCGTGAAGGGGGCCTCCATCACGCCGCGATCCCCCCAGGGACGGCCGCCGGTGGTGGTCCGCGCCGACTCCGAGGCGGCGTTGCGGGTCGCCGCCCGGCGGGCCGACGTGGTCCGGGTACCGGCCCGGGACGCCGCCACGGCCGTGGCGCACCGCACCGCCCTGCGCGGCCTGGTCGAGCAGGCCGGCCGGGACCCGCGGCAGGTCGCCGTCCTGGTCGAGGTCGTCGCCTGGCTCGGTCCCGACGCCGCGGATCGGCGCGCACGGCTGGACCGGTGGACACCCACCGCGTTCGACACGGTGGAGCACGTCGGCGAGGCCGCCGGGCTGGCCGACCTGATCGCGGTGTGGACGACGGTGGTCGACGGCGTGGTCGTGCGGCCTGCCGTGCTGCCCACCGACCTCGAGGTGCTCGTCGACGAGGTCGTCCCGCTGCTGCGCGCACGGGGCGTGCGACCGGCCGGCCCACCCGGACCGACGCTGCGCGACACCCTCGGCCTGCCCCGCCCCGCCAGCCGCTACACCGCCGACCGTCACGCCGCCGGAGCCACCCGATGAGCCGCAAGCAGATCCACCTGGGCGCCCACTTCCCCGGCGTCAACAACACCACCGTCTGGGCCGACCCCCGCTCGGGCAGCCAGGTCGAGTTCGCCTCCTTCGAGCACCTGGCCCGCACCGCGGAGGACGCGCGGTTCGACTTCTTCTTCCTCGCCGAGGGGCTGCGGCTGCGCGAGCACAAGGAGCAGGTCTACGACCTCGACGTCGTCGGCCGGCCCGACACCCTGCCGGTGCTGGCCGCGCTGGCCGCCGTCACCGAGCGGCTGGGCCTGGTCGGCACCATCAACACGACGTTCAACGAGCCGTACGAGGTGGCCCGGCAGTGGGGCACCCTCGATCTGCTCTCCGGCGGGCGGGCCGCGTGGAACCTGGTCACCAGCTCCGACCCGTTCCACGGGGCGAACTTCCGCCGCGGCGGCTTCCTGCCCCACGCCGAGCGGTACTCCCGGGCCGCGGAGCTGGTGCAGGTCGCCCGGCAGCTGTGGGACTCCTGGGACATCGACGCGGTCGCCGGCGGGGAGACCTTCCTGCGCCCGGGCGCCGTGCGGCCGTTCGCCCACACCGGCCCGCAGTTCGACGTCCGGGGCACCTTCGGGACCCCGCGCGGGCCGCAGGGGCACCCGGTGCTGTTCCAGGCCGGTGACTCGACCGAGGGACGGGAGTTCGCCGCCCGGGACGCCGACGTCGTGTTCACCGCGCACTCGACCGTCGAGGCCGGCCAGGCGTTCTACGCCGACGTCAAGGGCCGGCTGGCCGCGCACGGCCGCCGGCGGGAGGACCTGAAGATCCTGCCCGCGGTCACCGTGGTGCTCGGTGACACCGAGGCCGAGGCCCGCGACCGGGCGCGGCACATCCGCGAGCAGCAGGTCAGCGGGCCGACGGCGATCGCCTTCCTGGAGCAGGTGTGGGGCCGCGACCTCACCGCGTACGACCCGGACGGCCCGCTGCCGGCCGACGACCCCGACGCGGACAACGTGTCGATCACCCGCGGCCGGGTCCGGCACCACCGCGACCCGGCGGCGCTGGCCCGGCAGTGGCGGGAGCTGGCCGAGGCCCACGGCTGGTCGATCCGCGAACTGGTCATCCAGGTCGGCGACCGCGGCGGCCTCGTCGGGACGGCGGAGTCGGTGGCGCAGCAGATCGACGACGCGGCGCAGGCCGACGCGTGCGACGGCTACATCCTCGTGCCCCACCTCACCCCGGCCGGGCTGGACGAGTTCGCCGCCCGCGTCGTCCCGCTGCTGCAGGACCGCGGCTCCTTCCGTACCGACTACACCGGCCCGACGCTGCGCGACCACCTCGGCCTCGGCCCGGCCCGCAGCTCCCGCCGCTCCGGCGGCGGCGTCGGCACCGACCGCGGGCAGGTGGCCCGATGACCGCCGCGCCCGGCCTGGCGGTGGTGCGCGCCCACCCGCACGACGCGCTGGCCGCACCGCTGTTCGCCGAGCTCACCGCCGAGTACGACAGCCGCTACGGCGACCTGTTCGGCGGCGCGGCCGAGGAGCTCACCCGCTACCCGGCCGCGGAGTTCCTGCCCCCGGACGGCGAACTGCTCCTGCTGGTGGAGGACGGCGTCCCGGTGGCCGGCGGCGCCTACCGCCGGCACGACGACCCGGGCACCGCCGAGGTCAAGCGGATGTGGACCGCCACCGCCCACCGCCGGCGCGGGCTGGCCCGCCAGGTACTCGCCGAGCTGGAGGCCCGGGCCACGGCCCGCGGCTACACCCGCATGTACCTCACCACCGGTCCCCGCCAGCCCGAGGCCAAGTCGCTCTACCTCGCCGCCGGCTGGACCCCGCTGTTCGACCCCGCCGTCCCCCGTCCCACCGACAGCGCCGCCCTCCGCCGGCTGCCGGTGGCCCAGCGTCTGTACGCCTTCGAGAAGCCCCTGGGAGACCTCGCATGACGTCGCTCGCCTCCCGTCCCGACACCCTCGCGCCGCGATCCGGGACGCCCTACGACCAGTTGAAGGTGGTGCCCGCGCGGCACCCGGGCCGCTGGGTGGCCACCGCCGCCGTCGCGGTCCTGCTCGCGATGGTGGTCAACTCGCTGGTCACCAACCCCCGGTGGGAGTGGGACGTCGTCGGCGCGTACCTGACCGAGGAGTCGATCGTCCGCGGGGTCTGGACGACCATCCAGCTGACGCTGATCACCGCCGTGCTCGGTTTCGCCCTGGGCACGGTGCTGGCGCTCATGCGGCTGTCCCGCTCGCCGCTGCTGCGGGCGGTCAGCTGGGGCTACACCTGGGTGTTCCGCTCGGTGCCGCTGATCCTGCAGCTGCTGCTCTGGTACAACCTCGCCTACCTGTACCAGACGCTGGACTTCGGCATCCCGTTCGGCCCGTCGTTCGCCAGCGTCGAGACGCTCTCGCTGATCGACAAGTTCGGCGCCGCCATCCTCGGCCTGGGCCTGCACCAGGCGGCCTACTCCGCGGAGATCGTCCGTGCCGGGATCCTCTCGGTGGACCAGGGCCAGCTGGAGGCCGCCGCCTCACTGGGCATCCCGCGGCGCCGGCAGACCACCCGGATCGTTCTGCCGCAGGCGATGCGCGCGATCGTGCCGACGGCGGTCAACGAGGTGATCGGCCTGTTCAAGGGCACCTCGATCGTCTACGTGCTGGCCCTCGGCGAGCTGTTCTACACGGTCAGCGTCATCTACGGCCGCACCCAGCGGGTGCTGCCGATGCTCGTCGTCGCGGCGGTCTGGTACGTCGTCCTCACCACGGTGGTCACCGTGATCCAGTACTACGTCGAGCGGTACTACGCCCGGGGTGCGGTCCGGACGTTGCCACCGACACCGTGGCAGCGGGTGCGGTCGGAGCTCGCCGCCGTCCTGTCACGGTTCGGCGCTCCGCGCGGGGCCACCCGATGACCGCGGCGGTCGAGGGGACCCGCCCCGGCCGGGTCGAGGTGCACGGCGTGCACAAGGCCTTCGGCACGCTGGAGGTGCTGCGCGGCGTCGACCTGGTCGTCGAGCCGGGGACCGTCACCGTCGTCCTCGGGCCGTCGGGTTCGGGCAAGTCCACGCTGCTGCGCAGCATCAACCACCTGGAGAAGGTCGACCGGGGCTTCGTGGCCCTGGACGGGGAGCTGGTGGGCTACCACCGCAAGCCGCACCGCGGCACCGAGCGGCTGCACGAGCTGCCGGAGAAGGACCTGCTGCGCCAGCGCACCCGCTTCGGGTTCGTCTTCCAGTCCTTCAACCTGTTCCCGCACCTCACTGCGCTGGAGAACGTCGTCGAGGCGCCGGTCTCGGCGCAGGGCCGCCGGCGCAGTGAGGTCGAGGCCGAGGCCCGCGAGCTGCTCGGCCGCGTGGGCCTGGCCGACCGGGCCGGCGCCTACCCCCGGCAGCTCTCCGGTGGGCAGCAGCAGCGGGTGGCCATCGCCCGCGCTCTGGCGATGCGGCCGGCCGTGCTGCTGTTCGACGAGCCCACCTCGGCGCTGGACCCCGAGCTGGTCGGCGAGGTGCTCGGCGTCATCGAGGACCTCGCCCGCGACGGCACCACGATGGTCGTGGTCACCCACGAGATCGGGTTCGCCCGCCGGGCGGCCGACCGGGTCGTGTTCATGGACGCCGGCCGGGTCGTCGAGGCCGGCCCGCCCGAGCAGGTGCTCGACCACCCGACGCACGAACGCACCCGCGCCTTCCTCGCGAAGGTCCTGTAGTCACCCGGCCCCGTCCAGAGGCTCGCCGCGAGCGTGCGAGCGGTGAGGAGGACGGGGTCCTTCACGGCGCACCCCGCGCCGCCCGTCGATGGCACGCGCCCGCGTGCCCCCTCCAAGGAGAGAAACCACAGTGAGCGCACGTACCGGACGAGCCCGACTCGTCGCCGTTCTGGCCGCTGCGTCCGTGCTGGCCCTCGGGGCGTGCACCAGCGCGAACGAGATCGAGGAGCAGGCCCGCGCCGACGACGCCGGCTCCGGCAGCTCGGGCCTGGCCGTCAACACCAGCCCCGACCAGGACCGGGTCCGCAGCACGCCCAGCGACGAGGCCATCGCGCTCCTGCCGCCCGGACTCGTCGCGGACGGGAAGCTGACCGTGGCGGTCGGGGCGTTCACCCCGCCGCTGAGCTTCCTGGCCGACGACAACGAGACGGTGATCGGCAACGAGCCGGACATCGCCCAGCTCGTCGCCGACGGCCTCGGTCTCGACCTGGAGCTGATCACCACCGACTGGTCGAACTGGCCGCTGGCCACCCAGTCCGGCTCGGTGGACGTGACGATCGCCAACGTGACCGTGACCGAGGAGCGCAAGGAGCTGTTCGACTTCTCCTCCTACCGGGTCGACAACCTAGGCTTCCTGGCGAACGCGAACTCCGGCCTGTCGGTGGAGAAGGCCGAGGACATCGCCGGGCTGACGATCGCCGTGGGCTCGGGCACCAACCAGGAGAAGATCCTGCTGGCCTGGGACGCGGAGAACCAGGCAGCCGGCCTGGAGCCCATCGACGTCCAGTACTTCGAGAACGACGGCGATTCCATCCTCGCGCTGCAGTCCGGCCGCCTCGACCTGTACTTCGGCCCGAACCCGACGGGCGCGTACAAGGCGGGCGTGGCGCCGCAGGACTTCGAGGTCGTCGGCACGGTGAACGGCGGATGGCCGCAGACCGCGCAGATCGCCGTCGCCACCGCGAAGGGCAACGGCCTGGCCGAGGCGATCACCGCCGCGCTCAACCACGCCATCGACGACGGCACCTACGCACAGGTCCTCGAGCGGTGGGGGCTGACCAGCGAGGCGATCGAGCGCGCCGAGACCAACCCGCCCGGCTTGCCGCGCCAGCCCGCCTGAGCCCGGATCGCGAGAGGAGACCCCGATGACCCGCACCCGCACGCGCGCCGTCCGGCCGACCGCCGCGCTGCCCCTGCGCACCGCGCTCGTCCTGTCCACCGTGGTGTTCCTGTCCGCCTGCACCAGCTCGGCGGAGATCGAGGCCGATCAGCGCGCCGAGGGGGCCGCCGAGGCCGGCGCCACCGAGGCGGTGCTCGGGGTGGACACCAGCCCCGAGCAGACCGGCCGGGTCCACACCGACGAGGACCCCGACGCCGCCACCCTCGTGCCGGCCGCCATCGCCGAGGACGGGCGGCTCACCGTCGGCGTGGCCGGCGCCGGCGAGCCGCCCCTGGGCTTCCTCGCCGACGACAACGCCACCGTCGTCGGCAGCGAGGTCGACATCGCCTCGCTGGTCGCCGAGTCCCTCGGCCTGCAGCTCGACGTCGTCAACGTCTCGTGGGAGCAGTGGCCGCTGGGCGTGCAGAGCGGAGACCTCGAGGCGGTGTTCAGCAACGTCGGCGTCAACAGCGAGCGGCTGCAGCTGTTCGACTTCGCCACCTACCGCGAGGGCGTCATGGCCTTCAGCGCCCGGCCCGACAGCGGGCTGTCGATCGACGAGCCCGCGGACATCGCCGGCCTCACGATCGCCGTCAGCTCCGGGACCAACCAGGAGCGGATCCTGCTCGACTGGAACGCCCAGAACGAGGCCGCCGGCCTGGAGACCGCGCAGCTGGAGTACTACGCCAACGCCGCCGACACCCTGCTGGCGCTGCAGTCGGGCCGGATCGACACCTACATCGGCCCGAACCCGAACGCCGTGTACCAGCAGTCGGTCGGCGACATCGAGATCGTCGGCACGGTCAACGCCGGCTGGCCCAACACCACCTACGTCGCGGCCACCTCGCTGAAGGGCAACGGCCTGGTCGACGCCTTCGAGGCGGCGCTGCAGCACGTCTTCGAGGACGGCACCTACGCCCGGACGCTGGAGCGGTGGGGCCTGCCCGACGAGGCCGTCGACGAGCCCGTGGTCAACCCGGCGGTGGGGTCCTGAGCGCGCCCGGGCCGGCCACGCCGCGGCTCACCGACGTCGTCGTGGTCGGTGGCGGCGTCGTGGGCTCGGCCGCCGCCTGGGCGCTGGCGCGGCGCGGGGTCGGGGTCGTGCTGCTGGAGCAGTTCGGCCCCGGCCACGCCCTGGGCGCCTCGCACGGTCGGTCCCGGATCTACCGCAGCACCTACCCCCAGCCGCACCACCAGGCACTGGTCGCCGAGGCCCGGGAGCTGTGGGCGCAGCTCGAGGCCGAGACCGGGACGACGCTCCTGCACCCGGGCCCTGGCGTGGCCACCGCCGCGCCCGGTCCCGGGCAGGACCGGCTGCGCGCGGTGGCCGCGGCGATGGACGCCGCCGGCGTGCCGTACGAGTGGCTCTCGCCGACGGCGGCCGCGGAGCGCTGGCCGGGGCTGCGCTTCCCCGGCCCGGTCCTCCACGAGCCGCACACCGCCGGTCGGGTGGACGCCGACGCCGCGGTCACCGCCCTGCAGGCCGCCGCCGCGACCCACGACGCCGTCGTGCGGCACCACCGGCGGGTCACCGCGCTCGAGCCGGACGGAGAGGGGGTGTGCGTGCGGTCCGCCGCGGGAGCGGTGGTCCGCGCCCGTGCCGCGGTCGTGGCGGCCGGGGCATGGACGCGCGACGTACTCGGCGACGACGTGCGGTTGCCGCCACTGCGGGTCACCCAGGAGCAACCGGCGCACTTCCGCCCGCTCGACCCCGGGCTGGAGTGGCCCGCCTTCACCGCCGACCCGGACCCGGACGAGGGCTGGCCGAGCGGCGTCTACGGGCTTTCCAGCCCGGGTGAGGGCGTGAAGGTCGGGTTCCACGGCACCGGCCCCGAGTGCCACCCCGACGCCCGGGACTTCACCGCCGAGCCCGGGCAGCTGGCCCTCCTCCAGGAGTACGTGCGCCGCTGGCTGCCCGGGCTCGACGCCGACGATCCCGAGCCGGTGTCGTGCACCTACACGAGCACGCCCACCGGCGAGTTCGTGCTCGACCGCATCGGCCCCGTGGTGGTCGCCGCGGGCTTCAGCGGGCACGGGTTCAAGTCCGCCCCTGCCATCGGCCGGGTGCTCGCCGACCTGGCGCTCGGCGCACCGGCCGGCGTGGAGGCCTTCGCCCTCGGCGCGCACGCTGCCCGGACCTGACCGCCGGCTGCGCCCGCGGACCGGAACCTCCTCCCGCCCGGGGAGGGGCTCCGGCCCGCGGGCCGGCCTCGCAGTCAGAGCACCTCGCTGAGCTTCCCGGTCGCGACGTCGAGGACGAAACCGCGGACGCTGTCCTTCACCGGGATGAACGGGCTGTCGAGGATGCGCCGCCGCTGCGCCCGGACGTCCTCCTCCAGGTCGCCGAACGCCTCGGAGTGCCAGGTCGGGCGGACGCCGACGTCCTGCTCGACCGAGGCCCGGAAGTCCTCGTCGTGGAAGGTGAGCATCCCGCAGTCGGTGTGGTGCACCAGCACGATCTCGCGGGTGCCGAGCAGCCGCTGGCTGATCGCCAGGGAGCGGATCTCGTCGTCGGTGACGACGCCGCCGGCGTTGCGGATGACGTGCGCCTCCCCCTCGGACAGGCCCAGGGCGCGGTACACGTCGAGCCGGGCGTCCATGCAGGCGACCACGGCGACGTGCCTCGCCGGCGGCAGCGGCAGCGGGCCGGGGAAGGTCTCCGCGTAGCGGGCGTTGGCAGCGAGCAGTTCGTCGGTCACGGACACGGGGATCTCCTTCGGGGTGAGGGTCACCGGCCCCGTGCGGGACCGGCGGAGCGGGATGAGAAGTCACCGCGGCGGAGAACTGGGAGGAGCGCACCGGGCTGGCGGTCGCCGACGGGAGCGGCCGGTTCGTCGCCGCGGCGGGCGGCCCGCTGCTGCAGAGCCCGCACCCGCCGTCCGGGCTCCGCTACGCCGATGCCGTGCCCCTCCCCGGCGGCGGCGCCCGCTGGTTCTACGAGGCCACCCGGGCCGACGGCGCGCACGAGCTGCGCACCGTGCTGCTGCCCGGCTGACACCGTCACCGCCCCGGCGCGCCACACCCGGCACCCCGGGCCACGGAGTCGAGGTCGGCACCGCCGAGGCCGGCCAGCGGCCGGGGATCGTCGACCGGCTGCCAGCGACCGTCCCGCACCGCGTACGGCACCGCCGGACCGCTGCAGAGGAACGCGGCCAGGCCGTCGAGGAGCCGGTCGACATCGGCGCTCGTCGTCGCCACGCCGACGCTCGCCCGCAGCGCCCCCTGCGGCACCCCGAGCCGGGCCAGCAGCGGATGGGCGCAGAACCGGCCGTCCCGCACCCCGATCCCGTGCTCGGCCGACAGGCAGGCCGCGACCAGACCGGGATCGGCCCCCTCGACGGTGAACCCGACGACCCCGGTGGGCGCAGTGGAGTCCGGCCAGATCCGCAGCCGCCGCACGCCGGGCAGCGCGTCGAGCCCCTCCTCGAGCCGGGCCCGCAGCTGCGCCTCGTGCGCCTCGAGCGCGCCCTCGGGCAGCCCGGACAGGGCCGCGCAGGCGGCCGCCAGCGCGACCGCGCCGAGGACGTTCGGGGAACCGCCCTCGTGCCGGTGTGGCGCCGTGGCCCAGGTCGTCGCCTCGACGGTCACGTCGTGCACCGCACCGCCGCCGGCGAGGTATGGCGGAGCCGCGTCCAGCCAGTCCCGGCGGCCGACCAGCGCACCGACGCCGTAGGGGGCGTAGAGCTTGTGCCCGGAGAGCGCCACGTAGTCCGCGCCGGTCGCGGCGAGGGAGAACCGGCGGTGCGGCACGAGCTGGGCGCCGTCGACGGCGACCCGCGCGCCGGCGGCGTGCGCGAGCGCGACGACGTCGGCCAGCGGCAGCGCCTCCCCGGTCACGTTGGACGCCCCGGTGACCGCGACCAGGGCATAGCGGTCCCGGGCCAGCTCCGCGCCCAGGTCCCGCAGGGTGGCGGTCACGGTCGCCCGGGTGGGCAGGACGGTGGCGCCGCGGCGCTGCCAGGGCAGCAGGTCGGCGTGGTGCTCGCAGTCGAGCACCAGCACCCGCCGTCCGGGGGGAACACAGCCGGCGAGCAGGTTGAGCGCGTCGGTGGTGTTGCGGGTGAGCACGCAGACGTCGTCGGCCCGGGCGCCGACGAAGCCGGCGACCGTGTCCCGGGCCGACTCGTAGAGCGCCGTCGACACCTGCGACAGATAGCCGGCGCCGCGGTGCACGCTGGCGTAGAGCGGGAGGGCCTCGGCCACCCGCTCGGCCACCGCGACCAGCGCCGGCGTGCTGGCCGCGGTGTCCAGGTTGACGTACCGGGCGCGGCCGGAGGGAACCAGCGGCACCTCGGTGTCCGCGCCCACCACGGGCAGCAGCGGCCCGGCCGTGAGGACGGCCGGGCGGACGTCGGAACGGGACAGGACCGCGCCGGACATGGGACCTCCACAGGAGTCGGGGACCCGCGCACCGGGTCCGCGCTTGCGAGGACCGGCCGGCCCCCGCCAGGTCGTCACCCGGGGCACCCCATCGCGGAGGAAGGGTTGCCGGCCAGCGAGCCGGGGCTTGTCGCTGGCGCTCTTGACCCGCCGGCAGCGTGGCACGCGGCCCGCATTCCCGTCAATTCCGATCGAAATGGTAGACATTGTCTCGTGTCCGCCGCCCCGACCGCCCGGTCGTCCGCTCCCGGAGCCGCTCCGCGGCTGATCCGGCGCGTGCACATCGACCTCGGCCGGGTGTGGTCGGCGCTCTGTCGCTGACCACGTCCCGCCGCTCCTCTTTCCCCCTCTCCCGTTCACCCCGGTCGGTGCCGTGGCGCGCCGCCGGTCGCCTGCCCTGCGAGGACCACCATGCCGATCGAGTTCCTGGGCATCGCCGCCACCAACGACGGATCCGAGACCAACCCGCGCTCGGGGCCCAGCTTCGACAAGGACTTCACCCTGCGGCTCGGCCGCGCGCACGAGGACTTCGGCTGGGACCGGGTGCTGTTCGCCTACGGCTCCGGCTCCCCCGAACCCTCCGCGGCGGCCGCCTTCCTGCTCTCCCGCACCGAGGCGCTGCAGGTGCTGCTCGCCCACCGCCCCAACGTGAGCTACCCGACGTTCGCCGCGAAGACGTTCGCCACCCTCGACCGGATCGGCGAGGGCCGGCTGACCGTCCACTTCATCACCGGCGGTACCGACACCGAGCAGCAGCGCGAGGGTGACTACCTGGGCAAGGACGAGCGCTACCGGCGCACCCGCGAGTACATCCAGATCGTCAAGAAGGCCTGGACCTCGCGCGAGCCGTTCGACTGGGACGGCGAGTTCTACCGCTTCGCGGACTTCGTCAGCGACACCTTCCCGGTCCAGCAGCCGCGCCCGGACGTCTCCTTCGGCGGGTCGTCCGAGGCCGCCTACGCGGCCGGCGGCGCGGAGGCGGACATCTTCGCGCTGTGGGGCGAGCCGCTGGCCGAGACCGCCGCGCAGATCGAGCGGGTGCACGCCGCCGCCCGCGCGGCCGGGCGGACGACGATGCCGCGCATCCAGGTCGCCTTCCGGCCCATCATCGCCCCCACCGAGGAGCTGGCCTGGGAGAAGGCCCAGCGCACGGTCGAGCGGATCAACGCCCACACCACGGGCGGCCAGCAGCCGATCTCGCGCCGCCACCCGCTGAGCTCGCCGGAGAACACCGGCTCGCAGCGACTGCTGGAGATCGCCGAGCGCGGCCAGCGGTTCGACCGCGCGCTGTGGACGCCGACGGCGAAGGCGACCGGCGGGGCGGGCAACTCCAACGCCCTGGTGGGCACGCCGGAGACGGTGGCGCAGGCGCTGCTCGACTACGTCGACCTGGGCGTGGACATCATCTCGATGCGCGGCTACGACCTCCTCGGCGACGCCATCGACGTCGGCCGTTACGTGATCCCGCTGGTCCGCGACGAGGTCGCCACGCGCGACGCGGCCGCGGCGGGAGCGGCGGCGTGAGCACCGTCGCCGTCGTCGGCAACCCCAAGCCCCGCTCCCGCACCCGCGCGGCGGCAGAACTGGTCGCCGAGCGGCTGACCGGGGCACCGCCGGACAGCGTGATCGACGTCGTCGACCTCGGCGCCGGCCTGCTCGGCTGGGGTGACCCGGCAGTCCAGGACGCCGTCGCCGCGGTGCGGGCCGCCGATGTCGCCGTCGTCGCCAGCCCCACCTACAAGGCGACCTACACCGGCCTGCTCAAGCTGTTCCTCGACCAGATCGGCACCGGCGACCTCGCCGGCGTCGTCGCGGTTCCGCTGATGCTGGGTGGCGGCCCGGCGCACGCCCTCGCCCCGGAGCTGCTGCTCAAGCCGGTGCTCGTCGAACTCGGGGCGACGGCCCCCACCCGCGGCCTCTACCTGCTCGACAAGGACTGGGACGAGCCGGCGCCCCTGGACGCGTGGCTCGCCACCGCCCGGCCCCAGGTGGCCGCGGCCCGCGCCGTGCGGGCGGGCTGAGGAGGAGCAGTGGAGTGCCTGACCCGTCGTCCCGCCATCGACCTGTTGCGGGTCGCGAGCGCGCTCTGTCCGGGCCGCTGACGCCCCCGCGCACACCTCGCCCACCAACCCCCCTGCGCACACCGGCCCCCACCGGCCGTCAGCGCCCCTGCCCGAGGAAAGTCGATGCTCTCCAGCTCCGCCCTCTCCCCCTCGCCCGTCCTGGCGACGTTCACCGGCACCCCCGCCCGGCTGCACCGTCCCGGGACCCCGACCGAAGAACGCACCGGCTCGGCCGCGCTGGCCGCGGCGCTCGCGGCCGGGGCCGAGCACTGGCTCGGCCTCGTCGAGTACCGGCCCGCAGGCCGGTGGACCCACCTGCTGGCCGCCGATGACGCCGCCGCACTGCTGCACCCGTCGCTGCACCCCGAGCTCGCCACGGCGCAGGTCTGGTTGCTGTCCTGGCTCCCGGACCAGGGAACGCCGCTGCACGACCACGGACGATCCGCCGGCGCCTTCGCCGTCGTCCGCGGCATCCTCACCGAGCGCGTCGTGGCTGCCGGCCGGTCCGCGCACCCCGTACGGCAGGCCACCGACGACCTCACCGCCGGCCGCGTGCGCCACTTCGGCCCGCACTACGTGCACCAGGTGGCCAACACGACCCAGGAGCCGGCGGTCAGCGTGCACGTGTACACGCCCGCCCTGACCGAGATGAACACCTACTCCGTCGAGGAGGGCCGACTGGTGCGCACCGGCACCGAGCAGGCGGGGGTGGACTGGTGACCGCATCGCCGCAGACGACCCGCCCGCCCGGCGCCCGGCTGACCGGCAACTGACCACGCCCGTCCCAACGAGCCCCGCACCCCACCGGTGCGGGGCTCGCTGACGTCGGCCGGCTGGACTTCTACCGCGCCGCGCTGGTCATCGAGCGCGACGGGCTCGTCTGCTACCCGGCCATGCGCTGTGGCACGGTCGACGCGGTCGGCCCGGTCAACTCGGCGTAGGCGGCGGCGTAGAGCCGCAGCCCGTGCGCGGCTTCCTCGGCCTCCTGGCTCAGGGTGCCCTCCGCGGCGGGCAGCGCCAGCGTCGCGGCGGCCGCGTCGCTCAGGTCGGTGAGCGTGGCCAGGTGACGGTCCGCGGCGGCGAGGAGTTGCCGACCGGCGGGGGTGGCGGCGCCGGGCTGACGGCCCAGGCCGATGCGGATCCGGTCGGTCTCGGCCTGCAGGCGGGGCAGCATGGCCGGGACGTCACCCAGGTAGGCGCCGGTCCTGACGCCGTCGCCGACGCGTCGCCGGAGTTCCCGCTGCGCCCGGGTCAGGCGCAGCATGCGAAGCGTCGCGACCGGATTCCGGACGGTGGCCGGCCGACAGGTGGCGAGGATCAGGGGGCCGACGGCAACGACCGTCCGGGCGGTGGTGGTCAGCCGGCTGCGACGCAGGCGCTGGAACAGGAGCCAGGCCGCGGCGGTGAGCAGGCCGAGCACCAGCAGGCCCGCGACAGCGATGACGGTGAGGAACTCCAGCATCGGGTTCTCCAGGTGGGTGCGGAGCGGTGGTGGCGGTGAGGTCAGCGGCTGCGGGCCCGGCTGCGGAGCAGCTCGAGCGCCACCGGGACCAGTGAGACGACGACGATGGCGGCGACGGTGGGCAGCAGGTAGCGGTCGACGTTCGGGATGCGCGAGCCCAGCGCGTAACCGGCCAGGGTGACCCCGATCGACCAGAGCAGGCCGCCGGCGATCTGCCAGGCGGTGAAGGTGCGCGCCGGCACCCCCACCGTGCCGGCCAGCGGGTTGAGCACGGTGCGCACCACGGGGATGAACCGGGCCAGCACGATGGCCTTCGCCGCCCCGTAGCGGTCCAGCGCCGCCCGGGCGCGGGCCACGCCGTCGTGCAACCGGGGCCGGTCAAGCCGATCCAGCAGCGGCGGACCGACCCGGTGGCCGATCCAGAACCCCACCTGCGCCCCCGCCAGCGCGCCGGTCGCGGCGGCGATGAGCACCGCGGGCAGGGACAGGTGCAGCGGCGCGGTGGCCGCAGTGGCGCACAGAAGCCCGGCGGTGAACAGCAACGAGTCGCCGGGCAGGAAGAACCCGACCAGCAGGCCGGTCTCGGCGAACAGGATCAGGAACACCCCGACCGCGCCCAGGGCGGAGAGCAGGCTGCGCGGGTCCAGTGCGTTGAGCGCCTCGACGCTGGTGGAGGCGAGGTGCATGCGGTTCTCCCGGTCGGGACGTGGGACGCTGGTCCTACCGACGACGGTAGTAGAAACTACTGTAGACCGTAGTAGTTGAGGGTGGAGGGTCGACATGGCCGGTGGACGGCGGCGTGGCGCACTCGAGCAGGAGGTGCTCGCCTGCCTGGCCGCGGCCGGGCGGCCACTGACCGTCGCCGACGTGCAGGCCGACCTCGGCAGCGACCTGGCCTACACCACGGTGCTCACCGCGCTGAGCCGGCTGCACGCGAAGGGCGCGCTGACCCGCGAGCCGGCCGGCCGGGGCTACGCCTACGCGCTTTCGGCCGACCCGGGGGCGGCGGTGACCGCGCGGCGGATGTCGCGGCTGCTCGACGCCGGCGAAGACCGGGCCGGCGTGCTCGCCCGCTTCGTGGCCGACCTGAGCCCGGAGGACGAGCGGGTCCTCGCCGAACTGCTCGCGGAGGGCCACCGCGCCGAGCCGGGGAGCCGGCCGTGATCGTCGCGATGACCTTCCCGCTCCTGGTGAGCGTGCTGCTCGCGGCGTCGGCGTCGCGGCTGGGTCGGCGGCTGCCGCCGGCGACGGCGGTGCGGCTGCTCACCATCGCGATGCTGGTCACCGCGCTGGCCACCGGGTTCGTGCTGGCCGTCGCCGGGATGTTGGTGCTCGCGCAGATCCCGCTGGTCGCGGCGCTGGGGCACTACTCGGCGCGCGTGCTGGGCTCCGGGCTGCCCGTGCCGGTGCTGGCCGGTCTGCTGGCCGCGGTGACCGCGTGCGGGCTGCTGGCTGCGGCGCTGCGCCGGGCCGCGCTCGGCGGGCGGGAGTTGGTGCTGGCCGCGGTCGCCTGCCGGCGACTCGGCCCGGCGGTGGGCGGGCTGGTGGTGGTCGAGGACGACGAGCCCGAGGCGTACACGCTGCCCGGGCTCGGCGGCCGCGTGGTGGTCTCCACCGCGATGTTGCGGGCGCTGCCCGCCGACGAGCGGCGGGTGCTGCTGGCCCACGAGTCCGCGCACCTGGCCCGATGGCACCACCTGTGGGTGCAGGCCGCCGAGCTGGCCGCGGCGGCCAACCCGCTGCTGCGCCCGGCAGCCCGCGCGGTGCGGTCGGCGGTGGAGCGCGACGCCGACGAGGTCGCCGCCGCCGAGGTGGGGAGCCGGGAGCTCGCCGCGCGGGCGCTCGCGCGCGCCGGGCTGGCCCGGGCGGCGGCGGCCCGCCGCCGGGCCGCGCCGGCCGCAGCGCTCGCCGGCGC
Source organism: Geodermatophilus ruber (assembly GCF_900114385.1). Lineage (GTDB taxonomy): Bacteria > Actinomycetota > Actinomycetes > Mycobacteriales > Geodermatophilaceae > Geodermatophilus > Geodermatophilus ruber. Next base: position 37,964 of record NZ_FOSW01000020.1, on the reverse strand, counting down.
CGATGCCGCGGTCGCCGACCGGGCGCGTGCGCTGCTGGCCGGCCCGCCGCCGCGGCGGCGGATGCTCGCCGGGATGCTGGCCGCGCTGATGCTGGCCACTGGCATCGCGGTGCTGGTGACCGGCGTGGACACCGAGGCGCGGTTCGAGGCCGCGCAGAGCGCCTACGCGCTGCTGCGGTGACCGAGACGCCGGTCCGCCGGCTCGCCGGGACGGCCTGGATCCTGGGCGCGGCGCTGACCGTGCTGATCGGCTGGGTGCTGGTGCACCACCGGCGGCCGCTGGCGGTCGATCTGACGCTGCACGCCGCCGCACTGGCCCACCGCACGCCGGCGCTGACCACCGTGGCGCTCGCGGTGACCGGCAGCTCCGGGGAGCTGGCCTGGGTTCTCGCCGTCGTCGGCGGGCTGCTGGCTGTGCGGTCGCGACCGTGGTGGGTCGGCGCCCTGGCCGGGGCCGCCGCGCTCGGCCTGGGCCAGCTGCTGCGGCTCGGCCTGGTGACCGGGATCGGCCGGGCCCGGCCGCCGGCGGCGGACTGGGCGGCGCGGGCCGGCGGGTACGCACTGCCCTCGGGGCACACCACCACCGCCACCCTCGGCGCCGGGCTGCTCTGCCTGGGCCTGGCCCGCGCGCTGCGCGGGGCGTGGCGGGTCGCCGGCGTCGCTGTCACCGCGTGCTGGGCGGTCGCGGTCGGGCTCACCCGCGTCTACCTGGGCGTGCACTGGCCGACCGACGCGCTCGGCGGCTGGCTGCTCGGAACGCTGCTGACCGTGCTCGCCGCTCTCGCCCTCCTCCGCCTCGCGCCGCGCCGGTCAGGCCGCCTGCCGGGTGCGCAGCGTGCGCAGCAGCAGCACGAGAGCGGCCAGCTGTAGGGCGGCGACGATCGCGACCAGCGCCGGCACCGAGCGGGCGGACAGCCCCCCGGCGAGCGCGCCGCCGGCGACCGCGGCCACGCCCTGCACGGCGGCGAACATGCCGTAGGCGGTCGCCCGGCGGCCGGCCGGCACCAGCTGCGCGACCAGCGCCTTGACGGTGGAGTCCTGCAGGCCGGTGGCCGCGCCCCAGATCAGCACGCCGACGAGCGCGACCGGCCAGGTGCCGGCGAAGGCCAGGGCCGGCACCGCGGCCACCAGGAGCGGCAGCACGACCATCGTCCTGCCGCCCCACCGGTCGTGCACCCAGCCCACGATCAGCGCGGCGATGGCCGCGGCGGCCATCGCCGCGGCGTACACGACCGGCACCGCCGCCGTCGGGGCCAGGTCGGCCTTCACCAGGTGGTAGCCGATCACCCCGAAGGTGACCAGCCCGGCGGTGGTCAGCGCGGTCGAGGCGGCGAACAGCCAGAACGCCCGGGGCAGGTCCCGGCCGGCGCGCAGCAGCGACGTGCGCGGCTGCGGCCCGGCGGCGCGGGCCTGCTCGCGCAGCGGGTCTCCCGTGCGGCGCCGCAGCCACAGCAGCAGCGCGATCGACGCCGCCCCCGGCACGGCGAGGGCGGCCATCGCCGGCCACAGCGCGCCGGTGGCCGCCACCATCGCCGCCACGAGCAGCGGACCGGCAAACGCCCCGACCTGGTCCAGCGCCTTGTGCACGCCGAACCCCCGGCCGAGCCCCACCGGGCCGGCGGCATGGGCGAGCAGGGTGGACTTGGCCGGGCTGCGCACCGCCTTGCCGGTCCGCTCAGCCAGCACCAGCAGGCACCCCACCGCCAGCCCGGCGGCGCCGAGGAACGGGGTGACGGCCAGCAGCGGCACGCAGACGGCGGTCAGCGCGTAGCCGGCGACGGTCGCCGACCAGTAGCCGCCGGAGCGGTCCACCCGGGTGCCGAACGGCAGCCGCAGCACCAGGGCCAGCGCCTCGCCGGCGCCGGTGACCAGACCGACCAGCAGGGCCGAGGCGCCGAGGGAGGCCAGGAGCGGACCGGTGATGGAGCGGGCGCCCTCGTAGACCATGTCCGCCGCCAGGGAGACGATGCCGAAGCCCACGACGGCCCGCCACGGCGACCAGTGCTGCTCCGTCGGCGACGCACCCCCGGGGGCCGCGACGGACACCTCCCCCGGCACCGACGGCGCACCCCCGGCGTGTTCGGACACGAGCTCTCCTTCCGCTCGGCCGCCCAACCCGGCAACCGCTCTTCTACTACAGTTTGACGTAGTATGTCGCTGTCGTGTGGCCCGGCCGCCCTCTCGAGGAGCACCCCGCACATGAACACCCTGCACCGTCTCGACGACCCGCTGCTGACCGCCGTCACCGGCCGGCTACGGGCCCGGCCCGGACTGCGCCAGGCCTTCCGGGCCCCCGCGGCCGTTCCGGCCGGGCGGGAGCCGACGACGCGGGAGGCGCTCGCGGCGTGAGCGGCCTGGTCCACCGCATCCTCGAGCTGCCCGGCTGGCTGGTCCTGCTCGTCGCCGGCCTGGTCGTCTTCACCGAGGACGCGATCTTCGTCGGGTTCGTCGTGCCCGGCGAGACGGTGGCCCTGCTCGCCGGGGCTGCGGCCAAGCTCGGCCACGTCTCCCTCGCCGGCGTGCTCATCGTGGTCGTCGTCGCGGCGATCGTCGGCGACACGGTCGGCTACGAGATCGGCCGCCATCTCGGCCCGCAGGTGCTGGAGTGGCGGATCTTCGCCCGACACGGCGAGCGGCTCGCTGACGCCCAGGACTTCCTCGCCCGCCGCGGCGGCGCCGCGGTCTTCCTCGGCCGCTGGACCGCGTTCTTCCGCGCCGTCATGCCCGCCCTCGCCGGCACCGCCCGGATGCCGTATCCGAAGTTCCTGGCCTGGAACGCCGCCGGCGGGATCACCTGGGGCGCCACCGTCGTCCTGCTCGGCTACGCCGCCGGCGCCTCCTACGCGCGGGTGGAGAAGACCTTCGGCCGCGACGTCGCCGTCGTCGTCCTCGCCATCGTGATCGTCGCCGTCGTCGCCTGGCGGATCCGCAGGCCCCGCGCCGAGCGCCGCGCCGGCACCAGCGACCGCAGATGAGTCACGGGGGCCCAACACGGCGGAAGCGCCGATGGGCTCGGAGGACGGAGAGGGTGCCACGACGTGCACCAGGGATCGCCGGTGCTGATGCTGCTCCTCGTCCATCCGGCCCGAACGGAAGTCGTGACCGCGCAGGCCCAGGGTCGCGGCCTTCGGCCCCACAACGCCCGCACGCAGCGGTGACCGCTGCGGCCCGCCGGCTCGACGGTGATCAGCTGGCCCTCCACGCCGACGCGCCGGAAGCTGGCCCACGCCGGGTCGCTACCACCGAACAGGGAGGCCGCGATCCCGTGCAGTGTCGTCGGGTGTTGCTGTCACGACGCGCTCCCTGCGTGGTCGGGAGGCCACCCCGAGGCGGGCACGAGCCAGGCTCGGGACGCCTGGGGACGGCGATGGGGCTGGGCTCGTGCCCGGCGAGGACTCAATCCTCGACGTCGGTCTGCTGGGCGAGCGGCTGCCCGGTGCCGGCGTCGACCACCACCTCGGTGACCGTTCCGTCCGCGCTTCGGACCTCGACGCTGTAGACGACGTAGCCGTTCTCCGCGTCCAAGCCGGTCTGCTGGACGGTACCGGGCACCGCGGCCAGGGCCGCCTGCTCGGCCTGCCGCTGAGTCACGGTGGCCAGCTGCTGCAGGGCTGCCCGCTCCTGGGTGTCGCTCTGTCCGGTCTTCTCGCCGTCAGGCCGCTCGGCCTCGGCCGGCGCGGGGACCGAGCCGGTGATGGCCGGGTCCTCCTCCTGGCTGCCGGGGCCGCCGTCGGGATTGTCGGCATGCTCAGCTTCGGCCTGCTGCTGGTCCGCCACGGGCGGGGGTGCCCCGGCGCCGCCCGCGGCCGCGGCGATCGAGGCGCCGCCACCGACGGCGGCGGCCAGCACGCCCGCAGCAGCCAGCTTCGCCTTGCGTCCACGCAGATTCATCGGTCTCCTCCTCCGCACGGGTGCCGGGCGGCACCCGTGCGACCACCGTGCGCGCCGGCTGCTGTGCCGACGCTGAGACCGGCTGGTCCCGGTGGCGCGCGAGGCCCGGCGGAGCCGCCGGGCGGGCTGACCGGCCCCGCAGTTCCTCAGCCGTTTCTCAGCGCCCGACGACGAGCCTGGCCCCATGACGCACACGCGATCGTGGATCGCCGTCCCGGTGACCGTGGCGACGCTGCTCGTCGCCGGCTGCGGCCCGGGCGCACCGGGGGCCCCCGGGGCGGCCGGCGGCCCGGCATCCGCCAGTGAGTCCAACCCGCTCGGCGACATCCCGGACAACCAGGTCTACGTCGTCCACCCCTCCCCGGACGGCCGGTTCTCGGTGCAGGTGCCCGAGGGGTGGGCCCGCACCGATCTGCCGGACGGGGTGTCCTTCACCGACAAGCTCAACACGGTCACCGTGCAGGAGCTGACCGGCCGGCCGCAGCCCACGCCGGACTCGGTGCGGACCGATGAGCTGACCGTCGTCGCCGATGGCCTCGCCGGCGTCGCGGTCGGCGACGTCACGGCGGCGGCGCTGCCGTCCGGTCCGGCGCTGCACGCCACCTGGTCGGCGGACTCGGCGCCGGACCCGGTCACCGGCCGGACGGTGCGGGACGACGTCGAGACGTTCGTGTTCTGGCGCGACGGCACGGAAGTGCTGCTGACACTGAGCGGGCCGAAGGGCGCGGACAACGTGGACCCGTGGCGGCAGATCAGCCAGTCGTTCGCCTGGACCTGACGATGACCACGCTGCGGCAACCGGCGGTGGTGGCGCACGACCTCTACCGCTTCTACCGGGCCGGGGACGAGGAGACGCTCGCCCTGCGCGGTGTCTCGCTGACCGTCGCCGCCGGCGAGCTGGTCGTGGTCGCCGGTCCCTCGGGTTCCGGCAAGTCGACGCTGCTCGCGCTCCTCGCCGGGCTGGACGAGCCCGACGGCGGCCACGTGACGCTCGCCGGGGAGCGGATGAGCCACCGCCCGGAGGCCCGCCGGACGCTGCTGCGGCGCCGGCTGGTCGGGGTGCTCCGGCAGTCGGGCAACCTGGTCGGACACCTCGACGTGCGGGGCAACGTGGCGCTGGTGCAGGCGTTGCGCGGCCGGTCGGTACGACCCCGCCGGGCCGTGGCGGACCTGCTGGCGCTGGTCGCGCTCTCCGCTCGCGCGCACGCCCTGCCCGCCGAGTTGTCCGGCGGTGAGCTCGCCCGGGCCGGGCTGGCCGTCGCGCTGGCCGGAGACCCGACGGTGCTGATCGCCGACGAGCCGACCGGGGAGCTCGACCTGGTGAACGAGCGCCGGGTGCTGGGTCTGCTGCGCGAGGTCGCGGCCGACGGCGCGGCGGTGGTGGTGGCCAGCCACAGCGCCGAGGTGGCGGCCGCGGCCGACCGGGTGCTGCGACTGACCGACGGCCGGTGGGCCGGGGAACGGGGCGCGGCATGAGCTCGACCGGAGCGGCGCTGGCCGAGTGCAACGACGTGACTCGCACCTATGGGCGCGGCCCCACAGAGGTCGTGGCCCTGCGGGGGGTCAGCTGCCGGGTGGTCCACGGACAGCGGGTGGCGGTCACCGGGGAGTCCGGCTCGGGCAAGTCCACGCTGCTGCACGTGCTGGCCGGGCTGGAGCCCCCGTCGTCCGGGTGCATCACCTGGCCCGGGCTGGGTCTGCGCGGCGGCCGGCCGGACGGCGTCGGCGTCGTGTTCCAGGCGCCCAGCCTGCTGCCGATGCTCGACGTCGCCGACAACGTCGCCGTCCCGCTGCTGCTCTCCGGGGTCGAGCCGGAGGAGGCGCACCCCCGCGCGCTGGCCGCGCTCGAGCGGTTGGAGCTGGCCGACCTGGCGGGCGCCGCACCGGAGGAGCTCTCCGGCGGACAGGCCCAGCGGGTCGCGTTGGCCCGGGTGCTGGCGGCGGAGCCGGCCCTGGTGCTGGCCGACGAGCCCACCGGCCAGCTGGACCGTCGCACCGCCGGGCACGTGCTCGACGTGCTGCTGGAAACGGTGGACGTGCTGGGGGCGGCGCTGGTCGTCAGCACCCACGACCCCGCGGTGGCCGACCGGCTGGCCGAGCGGTGGCCGATGGCCGACGGCCGGCTGACCGTCCCGGTGCCCAGCGGGGTACGGCGATGATCCTCCGCTGGATCTCCGCCCTCGTCCGCCGCCGGGCGGCACGGCTCACCGCGGTGACGGCCGGTGTGGTGACGGCGGTCGCGCTGCTCGCCGGCATCGGGGCGTTCCTCTCCGCCAGCCAGGCGACGATGACCGAGCGGGCGGTGACCCGCGTCGCCGTCGACTGGCAGGCGCAGGTCGCTGCGGGCGCCGACCCGGCGCGGGTCGCCGACACTCTGGCCGCGCAGCCGGGCACCCGGTCCACCGACATCGTCGGGTTCGCGTCCGTGCCCGGGCTGGCGGCGACGACCGCGGCTGCCGACGGCGGGACGACCGTGCAGACGACCGGCGCCGCCGAGGTGCTCGGCCTGCCGCCGACCTACCGCGCCGACTTCCCGGGACAGCTGCGAACCCTGGCCGGCAGCGACACCGGGGTCCTGCTGGCGCAGCAGACCGCCGCCAACCTGCACGTCGGCCTGGGCGACGTCGTCGCGGTGGCCCGGCCGGGACTGCCGGACGCGACGGTCACCGTCCAGGGCGTGGTGGACCTGCCGCAGGCCGACGCCCTCTTCCAGGTGGTCGGCGCACCGCCGTCGGCTCAGGCCGCGGCGCCGCCGGACAACGTCGTGCTGCTGCCGGACGCCGTGTGGCGGCAGACGTTCGACCCGCTGGCAGCCGGCCGCCCGGACCTGCTCAGCAGCCAGGTGCACGCGGCCCGCGACATCACGCTGCCGCCGGATCCGGCGGCGGCGTTCGTCGCCGAGGGCGGTGCCGCCCGCCACGCCGAGCTCGCCCTGGCCGGTACCGGACGGGTCGGTGACAACCTCGCGGCGACGCTGGACGCGGCCCGCGAGGACGCGCTCTACGCCCAGGTGCTCTTCCTGTTCCTGGGCCTGCCCGGGGCGGTCCTCGCCGGCCTGCTCACGGCGGCGGTCGCCGGGGTCGGCCGGCAGCGCCGTCAGCGGGAGCAGGCGCTGCTGCGCACCTGGGGCGCCACCCACCGGCAGGTCCTCGTCCTGGCGCTCGGCGAGGCGGCGCTGGTGGGTGTCACCGGCGCCGCGGCGGGGCTCGGCCTCGCCGCACTGCTCGGGCGGGTCGCCTTCGGCCCGGCCGCACTCGGGGCCAGGTCGGGCACGGCGCTCGGCTGGGCCGGTCTGGCCGCCGCCGCGGGGCTGGTCGTCGCCGCGGTGACGGTGCTCCTTCCGGCCGAACGGGACTGGCGCAGCACCAGGGTGACCGCGGCGGTCGCCCTGCCGCGGCCGGGCCGGCCGCGCTGGACACGGCTGGGGTTGGACCTGCTCGCCCTGGCGGTGGCCGTGCTGGTCATCCGCGCCACCAGCCGGGTCGGGTACGCGCTCGTGCTGGCACCCGAGGGGGTCGCGGCCATCTCGGTGGACTACTGGGCTTTTCTGGGGCCGGCACTGCTGTGGATCGGCGGCGGGCTGCTGTGCTGGCGGCTGGGCGACCTGCTGCTCCGCCGGGGCCGGGGCCCGCTGGCGGCGGTGGTGCGGCCGATGGCCGGCCCGCTCGCCGGCGTGGTCGCCGCCGGGCTCAGCCGCTCACGGGCCCTGGTCACCCGGGCCGCCGTGGTGCTGGCCCTGGCGATCGCGTTCGCCGTCTCGACGGCGGTGTTCAACGCGACCTACCAGCAGCAGGCCCTGGTGGACGCACGGCTGACCAACGGTGCCGACGTGACGGTCACCGAGTCGCCGGGGGCGCGGGTACCCCCCGCCGCCGGCGGCGCGCTGGCGGCGGTGCCCGGCGTGCGGTCCGCCGAGCCGCTGCAGCACCGATACGCCTACGTCGGCTCCGACCTGCAGGACCTCTACGGCGTGCGGCCGGCCACCGTCGCCGCGGCCACCTCGTTGCAGGACAGCTGGTTCACCGGGGGGACGGCGGCCCAGCTCATGGCCCGGCTCGCGGCGACCCCGGACGGGGTGCTGGTCTCCGCCGAGACGGTGACCGACTACCAGTTGCACCCGGGCGACACGCTGCAACTGCGGGTGCAGAGCACCGCCGGCGGCGGTCCGGTCACCGCGACCTTCCACTACGTCGGCGTGGTCAACGAGTTCCCCACCGCACCCCGGGACAGCTTCCTGGTCGCCAACGCCGACCACCTGGCCGGTGTGACCGGGGACGACACGGTCGGCTCCTTCCTGCTCGACACGGGCGGCCGGGAGGACCGCGCGCTGACCGCCGCGGTCGCCGCCGCGGCCGGCCCCGGCGCCACGGTGCACCCCCTGTCCGCCACGGTGGCGACCATCGGGTCGAGCCTCACCTCGGTCGACCTGCACGGCTTGACCCGCCTGGAGCTCGGCTTCGCCATCGCGTTCGGGGTGGCCGCCGGCGGCCTGGTGCTCGCCCTCGGGCTGACCGAGCGGCGCCGCACGTTCGCCGTGCTGCGCGCGCTGGGCGCCGACGGCCGGCAGGCCGCGGTCTTCGTCGTGGCGGAAGCCGCAGTCGTCCTCGTCCTCGGCCTCGTCCTCGGGTCCACGCTCGGAGCCACCGTGGCTCGGGTGCTCGTCACCGTCCTGTCCGGCGTGTTCGACCCGCCACCGAGCTCGCCCGCCGTGCCGTGGGGCTACCTCGGCCTGCTGAGCGCCGCCGTGGTGGGCGGGATCGTGGTCGCCTGCGCCGCGGTCCTGATGTCCGTGCGCCGGATCGGCGTGGCCGCGATGCGGGACAGTTGACCGGCCACGCTCCGGGGAGGAGGTGAGCGGCGTGCGCGTGCTGCTGGTCGAGGACGAGGTGCGGCTCGCCGAGCACGTCCGGCGCGGACTGGCGGCCGAGGGGTTCGTCGTCGACGTCGTGCACGACGGCAACGACGGGCTGTTCAACGCCCAGGTCAGCGGCTACGACGTCGTCGTCCTGGACATCATGCTGCCCGGACTCAACGGGTACGACGTCTGCCGGCGGATGCGTGCGGCCGGCGTCTGGACACCCGTGCTCATGCTGACCGCGAAGGACGGGGAGTACGACCAGGCCGACGCCCTGGACCTGGGCGCCGACGACTACCTCACCAAGCCGTTCTCCTTCCTCGTGCTGGTGGCCCGGCTGCGCGCACTGATCCGGCGCGGCGCCCCGGTCCGCCCGACCCTGCTGGTCGCCGGTGACCTGACCCTGGACCCGGCCAGCCGGACCGTGCTCCGCGGGGACCGGGAGCTGTCCCTCACCCCGCGTGAGTTCAACCTGCTGCACTTCCTCTTGCGTCACCGCGGCGACGTGGTGTCCAAGACCGCCATCCTGGAGTCCGTCTGGGACCTGAACTACGACGGCGACGAGAACATCGTCGAGGTCTACGTGGGCTACCTCCGGCGCAAGATCGACCAACCCTTCGGTCGGCACGCGGTCGAGACGGTCCGCGGGGCCGGCTACCGGCTGGCGGCCGGGGGTGGTTGACCGGCGGGCGGCCCGGGCCGGCCGCCGATCGTGGACCGTCGTACGCGGCCGTCTGGGCGGCGTCCGGGTGCGCGCCGCGCTCGCCGCGACCCTGGTCGTAGCCCTCATCCTGGCCGTCGCCGCGGTCGCCTTCGTCCTGCTCCAGCGGCACCAACTGGAGGCCACGCTGGCCGGCGTCGCCGAGCAGGAGGCTGCCGCGGTCGCGGCGCAGGTGGCCCGGGACGGTGCGGCCGCGGCGGACCTGAACCCGGCCGGCGCCGGTGAGCAGGCGCTGGTCCAGGTGCTCGACGCCGGCGGGCGGGTGGCGGCCGCGAGTCCGTCCATCGCCGGCGAGCCGCCGCTGGTGGACCCGCGCCCGCAGCCGGGACAGACGGTGGCCGTCCGGGCCGACACGCTACGCATCGCGGAGGAGGAGCCGTTCGCCGTCGCCGTCCGCGGCGTCCGCGGGCCGGACGGCGACGCGGTCGTCATCGCGGCGCAGAGCCTGGAGAGCGCCCAGAGCGCCACCGACGTCCTGGTCCGGCTGCTCGCGCTGGGCTATCCGGTCCTGTTGGTGCTCGTCGCCGGAACGTCCTACTGGCTGACCGGCCGGGCACTGGCGCCGGTCGAGGGAATGCGCCGGCGGGTCGCCGGCATCAACGCCACCGACCTGGACGCGCGGGTGCCGGTTCCGCCCTCACACGATCAGGTGGCAGAGCTCGCGGTCACGCTGAACGAGATGCTCGACCGCCTCGCCGCAGCCACCGTGGCCCAGCGCCGCTTCGTCGCGGACGCCTCTCACGAACTGCGCAGCCCGCTCGCCAGCATCCGCGCTGCCCACGAGGTCGCATCGGTCCACCCGGAGGCGATCGACTGGGCGGTCGTCAACGCCGACGTGCTGACGGACCTGACCCGGCTGGAACGGCTGGTCGACGACCTGCTGTTCCTCGCCCGGACCGACGAACGCGGCCCCCGACCTCAGCGCGAGGACGTCGACCTCGACGACCTCGTGGCGGAGGAAGCCGGCCGTCTGCGCCGGACCACCGGGCTGCAGGTCGTCACCCGGCTGGTGCCGGCCCGCGTCGTCGGCGACCGCCTGCAGTTGGCGCGGGTGTTGCGCAACCTGGCCGACAACGCGGCGCGGCACGCCGTCGACCGGGTCGAGCTAGGGGTGGAACCGAGCGCGGCGGCGGCCGTCATCGACGTGGTGGACGACGGACCCGGCGTCCCCGTGGCCGAGCGGGACCGGGTGTTCGACCGCTTCGTCCGGCTGGACACCAGCCGCGAACGGGCGGCCGGCGGTGCTGGGCTCGGGTTGGCGATCGCGCGGTCGATCGCGCGGGCGCACGGCGGGGACGTGGTGGTACTGGATTCACCGAGCGGGGCGCACCTGCGGCTGCGGGTGCCCCTGTCTGCCGACAGCGGGTCGCGGGATTCAGGCCGGGTTCAGGCGGCTGGGGGCACCCTGCGGTCATGACCACCCCGAGAACCCCTCGTCCCCGCCGCCGTTCCCGCGTGCCGCCGACAACGGCTTCCCCTCCGACCACGGCGCCGCCGGCGGCCTGCTCGCCGCGCTGGTCACCGCACACAAGCGGTTCCGCCGGGGGTGCCGAGACCGCTCCGGCAAGTAGCTGCTCCCGACACGGAGGTTGGCGTCCCCCCGGCGGACCATCCTCACGGTGCTCTGCGAAGACGCAGGCTCCTCCCTACTTCAGGAGGCTCCGTGCGATCACCATGCGCTGGATCTGGTTGGTGCCCTCGTAGATCTGGGTGATCTTGGCGTCGCGCATCATCCGCTCGACCGGAAAGTCGGCGGTGTAGCCGGCCCCGCCGAAGAGCTGGACGGCGTCGGTGGTCACCTTCATCGCGACGTCGGAGGCGAACGCCTTCGCCGAGGCGCACAGCCGGCCCAGGTCCGGGCCGCCGACCTCGCCGCGGGCGGCCGCGACGTAGACCAGGTGCCGGGCCGCCTCGATCTGCATCTCCATGTCGGCGAGCATGAACTGCACGCCCTGGAACTCGGCGACGGCCTTTCCGAACTGGCGGCGCTCCTTGACGTAGGCCACCGCGGCGTCCAGGGCGCCCTGGGCGATGCCGACGGCCTGCGCGCCGATGGTCGGCCGGGTGAAGTCCAGCGTGCGCAGCGCGGTCTTGAAGCCGGTGCCGGGCTCGCCGATGATCCGGTCGGCCGGGATGGTGCAGTCGGTGAAGTACAGCTCGCAGGTGGGCGAGCCCTTGATGCCCATCTTCCGTTCCTTGGGGCCGACGGCGAAGCCCGGGTCGTCGGCGTGCACGACGAACGCGGAGATGCCGCCCGCCCCCTGCTCCGGATCGGTGACGGCCATGACCGTGTACCAGGAGGAGACGCCGGAGTTGGTGATCCACGCCTTGGTGCCGTTGAGCACCCAGGAATCGCCCTCGCGGCGGGCCCGGGTCTTCATCGCCGCGGCGTCGGAGCCGGCCTCCCGCTCGGACAGCCCGTAGCTGATCATCGCCTGGCCGGCGGCGATCGAGGGCAGCACGGCCTGCTTGAGCTCCTCCGACCCCGACAGGATGAGCGGCATCGAGCCCAGCTTGTTGACCGCCGGGATCAGCGAGGCCGACGCGTCGACCCGGGCGACCTCCTCGATGACGATGCAGGTCGCGATCGGGTCGGCGCCCTCACCGCCGTAGGCCTCGGGGATGTGCGTGGCGTGGAACCCGGCCGTGGTGAGCGCCTTCTGCGCCTCGATCGGGTACCGCGACTCGGCGTCCACCTCGGCCGCGTGGGGGGCGATCTCCCGCTCGGCGATCTCGCGGACCGCGGCCCGGATCGCCTCGTGCTCCTCGGTCAGCGCGTACAGCCCGCCGGCGTTGTTACCCACAGGTAGATGCTAGGACGCCCCAACAGTTCAGTCTGCAGCGAGCCTCTTCTGCAGCGCCGCGTCACGGGCGACCACCTGCTCGGCCAGCTCGGCCTGGAACCGCTCGACGGCGGCCCGCAGCCCGGGGTCGGCCGCCGCGAGGATGCGGACGGCGAGCAGCCCCGCGTTGCGCCCGCCGCCGATGCTCACCGTCGCCACCGGCACCCCGGCCGGCATCTGCACGATCGACAGCAGGCTGTCCAGCCCGTCGAGCGTGTCCAGCGGGCGCGGGACGCCGATGACCGGCAGCGGCGTGGCGGCGGCCACCATGCCCGGCAGGTGGGCCGCTCCCCCGGCGCCGGCGATCACCACCCGCAGGCCCCGGCCCGCGGCGGACTCGGCGTAGTCGAGCATCCGGCGGGGGGTGCGGTGCGCGGAGACGACGTGCACCTCGTAGGGGATGTCGAACTCGTCCAGCGCCGCGGCGGCCGGCTCCATCATCGGCCAGTCCGAGTCGCTGCCCATGACGATGCCGACGAGCGGGTTCTCCACGGGGCTCCTCAGTGCTCGGGCTCTCGGTGCTCGGACTCGAAGGCGAACGCCGGGTCGATCACGCCATCGGCCAGGTAGCGGGCGGCGGCGACCGCGCGGGCCCGGACCGTGTCGAGATCGTCCCCGAGGGCGGTGACGTGGCCGAGCTTGCGCCCGGGGCGCTGGCCCTTGCCGTACCAGTGCAGCCTGACGTCGGGCCAGTGCGCCATGAGGTGGTGCACCCGCTCGTCGAGGCCCGGCCCGGCCCAGCCTTCCTCGGCGGCCGCGCCCCCGAGCACGTTGGCCATCACCGCCACCGGCGCGGTCATCGCCGTGGAGCCCAGCGGGTAGTCCAGGACGGCGCGCAGGTGCTGCTCGAACTGGCTGGTCCGCGCGCCCTCGATGGTCCAGTGGCCGGAGTTGTGCGGGCGCATCGCCAGCTCGTTGACCAGGACGCCGTCCGGGGTCTCGAACAGCTCGACGGCGAGCACCCCGACGACGCCGACCCGGTCGGCGACCCGCACCGCCAGCTCCTGCGCGGCGGTCGCGGTGCCCTCGTCCAGGCCGGGCGCCGGCGCCAGCACCTCGGTGTTGATGCCGTCGCGCTGCACGGTCTCGACCACGGGCCAGACCGCGACCTGGCCGAACGGTGACCGGGCGACCAGCGCGGACAGCTCCCTGACCATCGGGACCCGCTGCTCGGCCAGCAGGACGTCGTACCGGCCGAAGAGCTCCAGGGTGTCGTCCGGACCGTCGACGACGAAGACGCCGCGCCCGTCGTAGCCGCCGCGCGGCGCCTTGAGGACCACCGGCCAGCCGTGCCGGGCGGCGAAGGCGGCGACCTCCTCGGTCGAGGTGACCTCCGCCCAGGCCGGCTGCGGCTCCCCCGCCGCGGCCAGCGCGCGGCGCAGGACCAGCTTGTCCTGCGCGTGCACCAGCGCCTCCGGCCCCGGTGCGACCCGGTGCCCGGCCGCCTCCAGGGCGCGCAGGTGCTCGGTGGGCACGTGCTCGTGGTCGAAGGTGACCACGGTGGCGCCCTCGGCGGCGGCGAGCAGGGCGTCGAGGTCGCGGTGGTCGCCGAGGCGGACGTCGGCGGCCACGAGGGCGGCCGACTCGTCGGGACCGGTGGACAACACGCGCAGGGACTGGCCGAGGGCGATCGCCGCCTGGTGGGTCATCCGCGCCAGCTGACCACCGCCGACCATGGCGACGACGGGCAGTCCGGTGCGCGGGTCGAGGTGCTCTGCCATGGCGCGTCGAGGGTAGTCGGCCGCCACTCAGCCGGCGGCGGCGACCGCTGCCGCGAGCCGCTGCCCGACGAGCGCCGCCACGTCGTCGGTCGGATGGATCCCGTCCATGCTGGTGCCCCCGACCCAGGTGCCCTCGCTCGCCATGTCGCCCCACGGGTCGACGAACGACCATCCCTGGGACGTGGCCAGCTGGCGGAGGCGGCCGTTGAGCTCCTGCGTCTCCGCCGGCCGGTCGTCGCGCGGCGGGATGGCCGACAGCACCACGGTGGGAACTCCCGCCGCGCCGACGATCTGGAGCAGGTTCGACTCGGTCGTGGGCCACTGCGTGCCCATTGCCAGGTCGTTGGTCCCCGCGAGCACGATGAGCACGTCGGCGTCGACCGACCGCACCCCCGCCAGCATGTCCGTCGTCGTGGCGCCCGGCACGGCCCAGCCGCCAGCGAACTCCAGCTGGGGGTGCTGCCGGGCGGCGGGGATCCACGAGCCCGCACCGACGACGGTCGTCCCGCGCAGCGGCAGGAAGCCAGCGGTGATGGAGTCCCCGACCACGGCGAAGCGCGTCACGTCCGCCGGCGCGGTGGCCGTCCCCGGGGCCGGTGCGGTGGCACCCGGCTCCGTCTCCGGCCGGGGGACCTGCTCCTCCGCGTCCGTCGTCGGCGGGGCCGTCACCGCCCCCGGGGAGGAGTTCTCCGCCGACCGGGTGGCCCCCACCTCCTCCATGAACGAGCCGCCGCCGCAGGCGGCGAGGGCCAGGAGGACGACGACGAGCGGGACGAGCACGAGCCGGCGCCGGACCGACGGCGCAGGAGATCCGTGACCGGGCATGTCCTGAAGTGTGACGCTGCGCCGCTGCCCGGGCGCGGCCCCCCTCCGTACATTGCTTGCATGACCTCGCGCGGGCCGGGCGGCTCTCCACCCCTGCGCGCGTGGCGGGTCCTGGTCAAGGAGCTGAGCGCCTTCGGCGTGGTCGGCGGCGTCAGCTTCGTGCTGGATCTGGCGCTGTTCCAGTTGCTCTACACCTCTGCCGGGGTCGGGGCGGTCACCGCGAAGCTGGTCTCCACCCTGGTGTCGATGACCGTGGCGTTCCTCGGTCACCGCTTCTGGTCCTTCTCCCACCGGGCACGGACCGGGATGCGCCGGGAGTACCTGCTCTTCGCGGTCGTCAACGGGCTGACCCTGGGGCTCGGGTTGGCGGTCGTCGCCGTCGTCCGGTACCCGCTGGGGCAGGAGAGCGCCCTGGTCCTCCAGTTGGCGAACATCGGCTCGATCGTGCTGGGCACGGTGATCCGGTACCTGGCCTACCGGCGCTGGGTTTTCCCGGCGCCGGCCCCGGCGCGGCACGAGGCGCCTGTCGTCCGGCCGCGGCCGGTCACCGACCTGGGGCAGTGACCCCGGCTCCGTCCGCATCCGGGCCTACCCGGCCAGCCGGGAGCCGTGCCGTCCGGTGACGACCTCGATCCGGGTGGGGATGCGGGTGCGGAGCTCCTCGAGGTGGCTGATCACGCCGACGGTCCGCCCGCCACGCCGCAGCTCGTCGAGCACGGTCATCACGGCGTCGAGAGCCTGGGCGTCGAGCGTGCCGAAGCCCTCGTCGACGAAGAGCGTGTCGATCCGCACTCCGCCCGTCTCGGCCGTGACGACGTCGGCCAGGCCGAGCGCGAGCGCCAGCGAGGCCATGAAGCTCTCCCCACCGGAGAGGGTCTTGGTCGCGCGCAGGCAGCCGGTGTACTCGTCGAGGACGTCCAGCCCCAGTCCGCCGCGGGCGCCGTGCCGGCCCTGGGCGTCGCTGTGCCGGAAGGTGTACCGGCCCCCGGACATGTCCTGCAACCGGCGGCTGGCCACCTCGGCGACCTGCTCCAGGCGGGCGGCGAGCACGAAGGACTGCAGCCGCATCCGCAGCGTGTTCGCCCCGCGGCCGCTGACCAGGTCAGCCAGCCCGCTGACCTTCTCGAACTCGCCCCGCCGCTGATCGAGCTCCACCTGCACGGCGGTGACCTCGCCGGCCAGCTCGGTGAGCCCGGCAGCGGCGCGCCGCGCCCGGTCCAGCTCCGCGACCGCCTCCTCCCGCCGGCGGGTCTCCTCGGCGCTGCGCGCCCCGAGGGCGTCGAGGTCCGGCCGGGGGCCGAGGTCGGCGAGCTCCGGGGCGGCCAGCGCCGCGGAGGCCACCGCCAGCCGGCGGTCGTGCTCGTCGATCCGGCGGTCCAGCTCGGCCAGCCGGCCCGGCTCCAGCAGCCCCTCGGCGACCGCCAGCACGTCCTCGAAGCCGGCGTCGGCGGCCCGCTGCTCGGCGGTCGTGCGGGCGGTGTCGGCGGCCGCCCGGGCCCGCAGCTCCTCGCCCTCGGCGTCCACCACCGCCTCGCACCGCTCGGCCTCCGCGGTGAGCCGGGCGATGCGGGCGGGCAGGTCGGCGTCCTCCCCGCGCGCGGCGGCGAGCTGCGCGGTGAGCTCGGCCAGCACGGCCCGCACCTCGCCGAGCTCGGCGGCCCGCGCCTGCAGCTCCTCCCGGTCGGCCGCGAGCCGCGCGGCGGCGGCCTCCCGCTCGCCCTGGAGCCCGGCCAGCTCGGCGCGCGCCGCAGGGAGCCGGGCCGCCAGCTCGGCGGCCTCGGCCACCGCGGCGGACTGCTCCTCGAACACGGCCAGCCGCTCCGGCCACGGCAGGTCACCGGCCCGTCCGCGGAGGACGGCGAGCTCCCGCTCCTGGTCCTCCACGACCCGGCTCGCGGCGGCCATCGCGGCCTCGGCGGAGTCCACCTCCGCGCGGGCGTCCTGCTCGTCGGCGGCGGTGACCACCGGGCCGGTGTGCCGGGCGGGGCGGGGGTGCTCCGTCGCGCCGCAGACCGGGCAGTCGGCACCGTCCGCCAGCTGACCGGCCAGCTCGGCGGCCATGCCGTCCAGCCGCTGCGTCCGGAGCTCACCCCAGCGCTCGCGGGCGTCCAGCCACGCCTCGCGCCGTCGCTGCGCCACTTCCCGCGCCTGGGCCAGGGTGCGCTCCAGCCCCTCGGCGGCCTGCGCCGCGGCGAGCGCCGTCCCGGTGGCCTCCAGCTGGGCGCGGAGCCCGGGCACCCGGGCGGCCGCGTCCGCGGCCGCGGTCACCGCCGCCTCGTGGGCGGCCACCCGCACCGGCCACTCCGCGGCGGCCGCCGCGGCCTGCTCGCACCCGCGGGTCAGGCCGTCGACCGCCCGCACCAGCCGGCCCGCGCGCCGCTCCAGCTCCGCGGCCCGGGCGACCTCCGGCAGGAGCGCCCGCACCGCGGCCACCTCGTCGCGCAGCGTCCGCGCCAGCGCCGGTTCGGCGTCCCGGCCGGCCGCGACCGCGGCCCAGGCGCCCCGGGCCGCGGCCAGGCGCGCCGCGGCCCGCTCCGCCTCGAGCGCGCACCGGCCGGCCGACTCCAGGACGTCGCGCAGCGGCTCGGCCCGGCGGCCGGCGTCCCGCTGCGCACGCAGCGGCGCCAGCCCGGCCTCGGCGGCGGTGAGCCGGTCGCGTTCCTCGCGGGCGCGGTCCCGGCGGGCGTGCCGGTCGGCGAGCGCCCGGGCGGTGGCCAGCTCGGCCTCGACCGCCGCGGTGCGCGCCGCGGCCTCATCGGCCGCGGCCGCAGCCCCGGTCAGCCGGTCGGCCGCCGCCGTCCGGAGCCCGGCGACCCAGCCGCCGATCCGGGTCCCGTGCCCGACCCCGGCCAGCTCGGGGGCCAGCTCCTCGGGCACGTCAACGCCGGCGACCTGGGCGATCCGGGCCAGCAGGCCGCCCATCGTGCGCCGGACGATCTCCAGCCGCTCCCGGGCCGCAGACCGCTCGCCGGCCAGCCAGTCCTCGACCCGGGCGAAGCGCCCGACGTCGAACAGGGTGCGCAGCAGCCGGCCGCGGTCCTCCGGCTCGGCCCGCAGGAACCGGGCGAAGTCGCCCTGGGGAAGCAGCACGACCTGGCAGAACTGCTCGGCGGACAGACCCAGCCGGGCGCGCAGGTACTCCGAGCCCTCGTCGATACGGGTGCTGACCGGCTCCCACGTGTCGCCGTCCCACCGCTGCACCGACAGCTTCGCCTGCTCGGTGGTCCAGCCCTCCCCGCGCTTCTTGGGCCGCTGCTGCTCCGGACGGCGGATGATCCGCAGCCGCTCGTCGGCCAGCGTCACCTCGCAGGTCACCTCGGTGCGCACGGAGTGCGTGGCGTGGTCGCTGCGCAGCCGCTTCTCCTCGCCCCGGGCGCCGGGCACGGTGCCGTAGAAGGCGTAGACGACGGCGTCGAGCAGCGTGGTCTTGCCCGCGCCCGTGGGGCCCCACAGCAGGAACAGCCCGTCGCGGCCGGCGTCGTCGAAGTCGACCTGCACCGTCTCGGCGAACGGGCCGAACGCGGTGAGGGACAGCGTGTGCAGCCTCATCGGGCGGCCTCGGCGCGGTCGACCGCGGCCAGCGCCCGGCCGAGCAGGTCCCGCTCGGCCGGCGTCGTCGGCACCGTGCGCACGTGGCTGACGAACTCGCCGACCACGTCCAGGTCGCCGCGCCCGCGCAGGCGCTCCTGGTAGCTGCGGCCGTCGGGGGTGGCCGCCGCGCCGGTCCACTCCAGGTGGACGCAGTGGGCGAAGCGGGTCTGCAGGCGGCGCATCGGATCGGTCGGGCGCACCGGGTCGGTGAGCCGGACGGAGAGGAAGTGGTCCTCGACCGCGGCGTGCGCGGGATCCTCCAGCAGCTCCTCCAGCCGGCCGGTCAGCACCGACAGCGAGCGGGGCGTCGGCAGCTGCAGGGCCCGCACGCCGGCCAGCCCGGCCGCGTCGAGGTCGACCAGCCAGGCCTGCTTCTGCTGCCCGGCCTCCCCGAAGGAGTAGGCCAGCGGGGAGCCGCTGTAGCGCAGCCGGGGGCTGAGCGTCTGCGGCCGGTGCAGGTGGCCCAGGGCCACGTAGTCGACGCCGTCGAAGACCGCGGGCGACACCAGGTCGACCCCGCCGACGCTGATGTCCCGCTCGCTCTCGCTGGGCTGCCCGCCGCCGACGAACGCGTGCGCGAGCACGACCGACCGGGTGCCCGGGCGCAGGAGCAGGTCGGCGCGGACCCGGTCCATCGCCGCGCGCAGCACCGCCTCGTGGCTGCGCGCCGTGCTGGTCTCCCGCCCGCCCAGGGCCAGCTCGAACCGGGCGATCTCCGGCTCCAGGTAGGGCAGCCCGTAGACCGCGACCTCCCCGTGCCGGTCGGCCAGCAACACCGGCTCGTCCAGCGAGGTCGTCGCCGTCCGGACGTGCACGCCCGAGGCGGCCAGCAGGCCGGCGGCGAAACCGAGCCGGCGGGAGGAGTCGTGGTTGCCCGGGGTCAGGACGACGGTCGCGCCGGCCCCCCGCAGCCGCGTGAGCACCCGGTCGAGCACCGCGGTGGCGTCGGTGGAGGGGACGGCGCGGTCGTAGACGTCACCGGCCACCACCACGACGTCGACCCGCTCGGCCGTGACCACCTCGGCGAGGCCGCCGAGCACCGCCTCCTGCTCGGCGAGCAGGTCGGTGCCGTGCAGGGTGCGGCCGATGTGCCAGTCGGAGGTGTGCAGCAGCCGCATGGGCGCAAGGTAGGTCGGGGTACCGACGGAAACGCCCAGGCGCGCCGTGACGGAACCGTCACACCGCGCCGCGGGAACTCACAGCTGCCGGGTCGGGTGCCCGCCGTCGACGCCGCGGATGTAGCCGGCGCTCTCCTGCGCCCGCCGGTCGGCGTCCTCCTCGATCATGTGGTTGAGCAGCTGCTGGACGCCGTCGCTGTCGGGGATCTGCTTGAGCACGGTGGGGCCGCTGTCCCCGGCGGACTCGATGGTCAGCGTGCCGGAGTTGATGATCCGGTCCCACAGCGTCTGGCTGTAGGAGACGTCGGTGATGCGCGAGAGGCCGATGTCGCGCCCGCGGCGGGCGAGGATCCCCTCGCGGAACAGCAGCCGGTGCGTGGTGATCACGTAGTGCGTCGTCCGCCACTTGAGCAGCGGGACGAGGACCAGCGCGAGGACGAGCAGCACCGCCAGCACCGCGATCACCAGCCGGAAGGTCCCCTGCTGCTCCCCCTCGGGGATCAGCGCGGCTCCGAAGGAGGCGCCCCCGACCAGCAGCAGGAAGAGGACGATCGGCCAGAAGACGGTCAGCCAGTGCGGGTGCAGGTGCCGCACGACCTCTTCGTCGTCGGCGAGCAGCTTGTCCGGGTACGCCACGCCGACAGGATGACCGACGCGCCACGAGTCGTCACGCACCCGCGCGCGTCGGCGTCCTCAGTGCCGCCCAGCCGCCCCAGGGGCCACGGCCATGGCCGGCACGGTCGCCGGGACGGGGGCCGGGGCCGCCGTGGCGGGGACCACGGCGGGGGCCCGGCGGAGCTCCTCGGCGGGGGCCGGCGGGATGACCGGGTCCACCGAGCGCCGGGCCGGGTCCGTCCGGGCCCAGCGGCCCGGGCCGCGCGAGCGCAGGGCCAGCCGCGCCGGCTCCTCCAGGTACCGGTAGCTGAGGTGGGCCAGGAGCACGGTGAGCAGCAGCACGTGCGGGATCAGGAACCCGGCGAGCCCGCTGCCCGGGGCGATCGCCGGCGTCCAGCCCATGTAGGTCCAGAAGATCTCGAACACCGGGATGTGGATCAGGTAGAGGCTGTAGGAGATGCGGCCGCCGTGCACCATCGGCCCGGTCGAGAGCACCCGGCTCAGGCCGCGGGTGGACAGCGCCAGGGAGGCCACGAGCACCGGGAACAGCAGGACCACGACGCCGCCGTACTCGCCGGCGCCCTGCCCGCGCCACTCGCCCCACCACAGGCCGACGAGGATCTCCGCGACCGCCAGCACCGCGACGCCCGCGGCGATGCGCTCGACCCGCGGCGTGACGGTGATCCGCCGCACGGCCAGGCAGGCGAACGCGCCGGCGAGGAAGCCCGCGCCGATGCGCAGGGCCCAGCTCCACGGGAAATAGGGCTCGCCGGTGGTGAAGCAGAGGTAGGCGAACGGCACCATCGCGCCGACCGCCAGCGCGCCGGTCACCACGGCGGGCGCGTTGCGCAGCCGCCAGAGGAGGAGCACCGCGAGCGGGAAGAGCACGTAGGCCGACCACTCGGCGCTGATCGACCAGGCGGCCCCGACCCACGAGGAGCCGTCGAAGGCCTCCCGGCCCCACAGCTGGACCATCGCCAGTTGCTGCAGGTAGTGCCAGACGTCGACGACCGGCTGCTGGGTCTGGTAGGCGACGAACCCGTCGGTGACGCGGGAGCCCTTGTAGAGCAGCCAGAGGCCGAACAGGGTCGTGATGACGGCGTAGACCGGCCAGATCCGGCAGATCCGCGCCCACCAGAAGGTCACGGTGCGGCGTACGGCGGGCCGCCGCCCCATCTTGTCCAGGTAGGTCAGCGTGATCACGAAGCCGCTGAGCACGTAGAACAGGTCGACGCCCAGCGCGCCGGTGCGGATCAGCGGCTGCAGCGGCTCCCACAGGTCGGAGTAGGTGTCCCCGGGCGTGAAGGAGAAGTGGAAGACCACGACCCACAGGGCGGCGACGATGCGCAGCCCCGTCAGCGAGCGGATCTCTCCCTGGACGACCTGCTTCTGGCTGGCAGCGGTCACGAATCCCCCCTGACATGGCGGGGTGAGCCACCGCCTCCTGATCGGGACCGAAGCTAGCGGGCGGACCCGTCCGTCCGGGGGCGTGACACGGCCGGCGTCAGCGCGTCGTCCTCACCGGTCACACCCGCCCCGGGGGTGCCGTCCGCACGTGCCGGACGTCGCCGCTCGCGAGCGCCACGCTGCCCTCGGGGGCCCGGACGACGAGCCGTCCGTCCCAGTCCACCGACTCGGCGACCCCGTCGAGCTGCGACCCGTCCGGCATGGACACGGTGACCGTCGCACCGACCGTGGCGCACCAGGCCAGGTAGTCGCGGGCCAGCCCGGTGCCGACCGGGTCGCCCAGCGCCTGCACCCAGCCGAGGTAGCGCCGCTCGAAGATCCGGAGGAATGCCAGCAGGACCGCCGCCCGGTCGACCGGGCGGCCGGCGGCCCGGGCCAGCGAGGTGCCGCCCTCGGGAAGCTCCTCGGCGGTGGTGGAGACGTTGAGACCGACACCCACGACGACCGCGCCGGAGCCGACCTCGGCGAGGATCCCGGCCAGCTTGGCGCCGTCGGGGGCGAGCAGGTCGTTGGGCCACTTCAGCGCGGCCCGCACCCCCGGCACCTCGGTCACCGCCTCGGCCAGCGCGACACCGGTCAGCAGGGGCAGCCAGCCGCGGCGGGCGGCGGGTACGTCGGGGCGGAGCAGGAGGGAGACGGCGAGCCCGGCGCGGGGGGGCGAGATCCAGACCCGGTCCAACCGCCCGCGGCCGGCGGCCTGGTGCTCGGCGACCAGCACGGTGCCCTCGGGGGCGTCCTCGGCCGCGGCGGCCAGCAGGGCGGCATTGGTGGAGCCGATCTCGTCGACCACCTCCAGCGACCGCCACAGCGGGCTGTCCGCCGTCAGCGCCGCGGCCAGCGCCGGGCCGTCGAGGGGGGGCCGGGAGGGGGCCGCGGAGGGGGACGGCGAGGCATCAGGCACTCTCCTACGCTACGGAACCCGTGAGCGCGCTGGCGAGCTCACGAGTGGGTACAGCGGTGCCACGGACGTGGCCGAGGAGCGCCAGCGAGGAGGATGCGTGAGCGCGGCTGAACTGGAGAGCGCCGGGGACCAGGTCCCCGGCGACATCGACATCCACACGACCGCCGGCAAGCTGGCGGACTTCGACCGGCGGGTCCAGGAGGCCACGCACGCCGGCTCCGAGCGCGCGGTCGAGAAGCAGCACGCCGCCGGGAAGATGACCGCGCGGGAGCGGATCGAGGCGCTGCTGGACCCGGGCTCGTTCACCGAGCTCGACGAGTTCGCCCGCCACCGCTCCACCAACTTCGGCATGGACGCCAAGCGCCCCTTCGGCGACGGCGTCGTCACCGGCTACGGCACGGTCGACGGCCGCCCGGTGTGCGTCTTCTCCCAGGACGTCACGGTCTTCGGCGGCAGCCTCGGCGAGGTCTACGGCGAGAAGATCGTCAAGGTCCTGGACCTCGCCATCCGCAACGGCTGCCCGATCATCGGCATCAACGAGGGCGGCGGCGCGCGCATCCAGGAGGGCGTGGTCTCCCTCGGCCTCTACGGCGAGATCTTCCGGCGCAACGTGCACGCCTCCGGGGTCATCCCGCAGATCTCCCTGGTGATGGGGGCCGCGGCCGGCGGGCACGTCTACTCCCCCGCGCTCACCGACTTCATCGTGATGGTCGACCAGACCAGCCAGATGTTCATCACCGGTCCCGACGTCGTGAAGACCGTCACCGGCGAGGACGTCACCCTCGAGGAGCTGGGCGGCGCCCGCACGCACAACACCAAGTCCGGCGTCGCGCACTACCTGGCCGAGGACGAGAACGACGCGCTGGACTACGTCAAGGCGCTGCTGTCCTACCTGCCGAGCAACAACCTCGACCCGCTGCCGGCCCTCGAGGTCGCCCCGGCCGACACCTCGCACGACGGGGTCTCCGACGAGGACCGCGAGCTCGACTCGTTCATCCCGGACTCGGCGAACACCCCCTACGACATGCACACCGTCATCGAGCACGTCCTCGACGACGGGGAGTTCCTCGAGGTGCAGCCGCTGTTCGCGCCCAACATCGTCGTCGGTTTCGGGCGGGTCGAGGGCCGGCCGGTCGGTGTGGTGGCCAACCAGCCCACCCAGTTCGCCGGCACCCTCGACATCGACGCCAGCGAGAAGGCCGCCCGGTTCGTGCGCACCTGCGACGCCTTCAACGTCCCGGTGCTGACCTTCGTCGACGTCCCCGGCTTCCTCCCCGGCACCTCGCAGGAGTGGGAGGGGATCATCCGGCGCGGCGCGAAGCTGATCTACGCCTACGCCGAGGCCACCGTCCCCAAGATCACCGTCATCACGCGCAAGGCCTACGGCGGCGCCTACGACGTCATGGGCTCCAAGCATCTCGGCGCCGACCTCAACCTCGCCTGGCCGACGGCGCAGATCGCCGTCATGGGCGCGCAGGGCGCGGTGAACATCCTCTACCGGCGGGAGCTCACCGACGCCGCCGATCCCGAGGCCCGCCGGGCGGAGCTGATCACCGAGTACGAGGACGCGCTGCTGTCGCCGTACATCGCCGCCGACCGCGGGTATGTCGACCAGGTGATCCGGCCGTCGGAGACCCGCATCGAGATCACCAAGGCGCTGCGCCTGCTGGCCAACAAGCGGCAGACGCTGCCGCCGAAGAAGCACGGCAACATCCCGCTGTGATGGCCGACACCGAACCGCTGCCCCCGCTCCTGCGGGTGGTCAGGGGCGAGCCCACGCCCGAGGAGCTGGCGGCCCTCACCGTGGTCGTCGCCGCGCTGTCCCAGCGCCGTCCCCGGCGCCGGCCGGCGCCGGTCGGCGCCTGGGCGGCCTTCGGCGACGCCCACCGCACACCGCTGCGCCCCGGCCCCGGTGGCTGGCGCGCGTCAGGGAGATTCTCGTGAGCGTGGAGCGCAGACTGGTTCTGG
Organism: Geodermatophilus ruber; assembly: GCF_900114385.1. Classification (GTDB taxonomy): domain Bacteria; phylum Actinomycetota; class Actinomycetes; order Mycobacteriales; family Geodermatophilaceae; genus Geodermatophilus; species Geodermatophilus ruber. The sequence continues at coordinate 13,448 of NZ_FOSW01000020.1, read as the reverse complement.
CCTCGGCCTCCCCGGCCCGCCTCGCACTGCTGCGGCAGGCGGGGCTCAACCCGGAGGTCGTGGTCAGCGACGTGGACGAGACGGCCGTGCGGGCGCCGAGGGTCGGTGAGCTGGTCGCCCTGCTCGCGGCGGCCAAGGCCACCGCGGTCGCCAAGCAGGAGACCGACGCGCTGGTCATCGGCGCGGACTCGCTGCTGGAGTTCCGCGGGCAGGCGCTCGGCAAGCCGGCCGACGTCAAGGACGCCCGCGACCGCTGGCAGCGGATGAGCGGGAAGAGCGGCGTGCTGCACACCGGCCAGGCGCTGTTCGACATCCAGGACGGGGAGGTGGTCGGCCGCGACGTCGCCGTCGTCTCCACCGTCGTGCACTTCGCCACCATGACACCGGCGGAGGTCGAGGCCTACCTGGCCACCGGTGAGCCGCTGGCGGTGGCGGGCGCCTTCACCCTCGACGGGCTCGGTGCGCCGTTCGTCCGCCGGATCGAGGGCGACCCGGCCGCGGTCGTGGGGCTGTCCCTGGCGACGCTGCGCACCCAGCTGGCCAAGCGCGGGCTGACGATCACCGACCTCTGGCAGCGCTGAGTCACCGCGGGCCGGCGGCGAGTGGTCCGCCGGCCCGCCGGTGCGTTCCGGCCCCCGCCCGCACCGGGATGCTCACTAGGGTCCGCGCGTGGACGTCCGCGATCTCCGCGACGCGTGGAACACCTTCGGCCGGACCGACCCGATGTGGGCGGTGCTGACCGACCCCGAGCGGGCCGGTGGGCGCTGGGATCCCGAGGAGTTCTTCGCGACCGGCCGCCGGGAGATCGCCGAGGTGATGCGGCTGCTGGACTCCCTCGTCCGGCCGCCCCCGGCCCGCGACGCCGCCCTGGACTTCGGCTGCGGCGTGGGCCGGCTGACCCGGGCGCTGGCCGACCACTTCGCGACGGTGACCGGGGTGGACATCGCCCCGTCGATGGTCGCGGAGGCGCAGCGCCTCACCACCCGGTCCGGCTGCCGGTTCGTCCTCAACGAGCGGCCGGACCTGCAGGTCTTCCCCGACGCCAGCTTCGACCTCGTGTACACGACGATCGTGCTCCAGCACATGCCGCCGACGCTGGCGCTGGGCTACGTCGCGGAGTTCGCCCGGGTGCTCCGCCCCGGCGGGGTCGCCGTCCTCACCGTTCCGTCGCGGCCGTCGGACACCCTCGTCGGCCGGCTGTACCGCGTGGTGCCGCGGCCGCTGATCCACGCCTACCTGCGCCGGCGGTTCGGCGCGGCCATGCAGATGCACGCCATCCCGATGGAGACCCTGCTCCCCGCGCTGACCCACGCCGGCCTGCGCGTCGAGCGGGTCGACCCGGACACCAGCCCCGGTCCCAACTGGGTGGGGTTCCGGTACGTGGTGAGCAGAACCTGACCTCTCGTGCATCGGCTGCCGCCCCCCTGGCTACAGTCCGAACGGTCCAGTCGAGAGGGAGTACACCGGTGCAGAAGGTCCTCATCGCCAACCGCGGCGAGATCGCGGTCCGCGTCGCCCGCGCGTGCAAGGACGCGGGCCTGACCAGCGTCGCCGTCTACGCCGAACCCGACCGCGACGCGCTGCACGTCCGGGTCGCGGACGAGGCCTTCGCCCTGGGGGGCACGACCCCCGGTGACTCCTACCTGGTCATCGACAAGATCCTCGACGCCGCCAAGCAGTCCGGTGCCGACGCGATCCACCCGGGCTACGGCTTCCTGTCGGAGAACGCCGACTTCGCCCAGGCGGTCATCGACGCCGGGCTCACCTGGATCGGCCCCTCCCCCGAGGCGATCCTCGCCCTCGGCGACAAGGTCCAGGCCCGCCACATCGCCATGCAGGCCGGCGCACCCCTCGTGCCCGGCACCAAGGACCCGGTCGGCGGCGCCGACGAGGTGATCGCCTTCGCCGAGGAGCACGGTCTCCCGGTCGCCATCAAGGCGGCCTTCGGCGGCGGCGGGCGCGGGCTCAAGGTGGCCCGCACCAAGGAGGAGATCCCCGAACTGTTCGACTCCGCCGTCCGCGAGGCGGTCTCCGCCTTCGGCCGCGGCGAGTGCTTCGTCGAACGGTTCCTGGACAAGCCCCGGCACGTCGAGGCCCAGGTGCTGGCCGACATCCACGGCAACGTGATCGTCGTCGGCACCCGCGACTGCTCGCTGCAGCGACGCAACCAGAAGCTGGTCGAGGAGGCGCCCGCGCCGTTCCTCACCGACGAGCAGCGGGCCCGCATCCACGAGTCGGCCAAGGCGATCTGCCGGGAGGCCGGCTACCACGGCGCCGGCACGGTCGAGTACCTCGTGGGCGTCGACGGCTCGATCTCCTTCCTCGAGGTCAACACCCGCCTGCAGGTGGAGCACCCGGTTTCGGAGGAGACGTCGGGCATCGACCTGGTGCGCCAGCAGTTCCGCATCGCCGAGGGCCTGCCGCTGGAGATCACCGAGGACCCGGCCCCGCGCGGGCACAGCATCGAGTTCCGGATCAACGCCGAGGACGCCGGCCGCAACTTCATGCCGGCCCCGGGCCCGGTGACCCGCCTGGAGATCCCGCAGGGCCCGGGCGTGCGCTGGGACTCCGGCGTCGAGACCGGCGGCGAGGTCGCCGGCGCGTTCGACTCGATGCTGGCCAAGCTGATCGTCACCGGCGCCACCCGCGAGGAGGCGCTCCAGCGCGCCCGGCGGGCCCTCGACGAGCTGGTGGTGGAGGGCATGCCGACGGTCATCCCGTTCCACCGGGCCGTCGTCCGCGACGAGGCGTTCACCAGCGAGCCGTTCACGGTGCACACCCGCTGGATCGAGACCGAGTGGGACAACCAGGTCCAGCCCTACGACGCGGCGCCGGCCGAGGCCGAGGAGCAGCAGCCGCGGCAGACCGTCGTCGTCGAGGTCGGCGGGCGCCGGCTCGAGGTCTCCCTCCCCGCCGGCCTGGCCGCCGGGGGCGGGGCGCCGGCCGCCCCGGGCGGGGCCAAGCCGCGCAAGCGGGGCGGCGGGCACGGCGGGGCGGCCGCCTCGGGCGACTCCCTGACCTCGCCGATGCAGGGCACGATCGTCAAGGTGGCCGTCTCCGACGGCGACACCGTGGAGGCCGGTGACCTCGTCGTCGTGCTCGAGGCGATGAAGATGGAGCAGCCGCTCAACGCGCACAAGGCCGGCACGGTCACCGGGCTGTCGGCCGAGGTGGGCGGCACCGTCACCAGCGGCGCGGTGATCTGCACCATCGCCGACGCCGAGTAGGCGCGGCGCGGGGGCACGGGTCCGGCGCCGGCCGGCCCGTGCCCGCGGGGCTCAGCCCGGACGGCGGACGCCGAGGGTGTCCACCCCGTCGGCGTTCCAGTCCCCGGCGAACGCGGTGTCGGTGACGTCGCCGTAGGCGACCACCTGGTCGGCCGGGCCCGAGGTCAGGCTGAACCGCAGGTGGTAGAGGTTCCCGCGGCGGACCGCCAGGGTGTCGCCGCGCTGCCCCGCCCGCCAGCGCCCCACCAGCACGGTGTCGCCGGGATCGCCGTAGCCGAACGTGGTGTCCGCGACGCCGGTGGTCAGCCCGTTCTTCACGAACCAGAGCGCACCGCGGCGGACGGTCAGGCTGTCGGCGCGGTCGCCGTCCCAGTCCCCCACGAGCACCACGTCGCCGGGGTCCCCGTAGAAGAAGCTGCCGTCCGCGACGCCGGTCGTCAGCGAGTTCCGGACCAGGTACTGGTTGCCCCGGCGCACCGCGAGGGTGTCCCGCCCGTCGCCGTCCCAGTCGCCGACGAGCACCGCGTCCCCCGGATCCCCGTAGGCGAACGTGCGGTCGGCGGCCCCGGTCGTGTTGCTGTCGCGGACGAGGAAGGTGTTGCCGCGGCGGACCGCGAGCGTGTCGACGCCGTCGCCGTCCCAGTCGCCGACGAACACGCTGTCCAGCGGGCTGCCATAGGCGAACACCCAGTTGGCGATGCCGCTGAAGGCGTCGTTGAGGAAGTAGGCGAATCCGGTCCCGCCGATCTCACCGGTGCCCTGGGTGGCCGCGGGAGGTGCGGCGACCGCCTGCCCGGGCCGGACCTCGAGCCGCGCCCCCTGCGCGCCGGCCTCGAGCACGGTGACGGTGAAGGCCCCTCCGGCGAAGCTCACCGGGATGTTCACCGGGAAGGCCGTCGCGCCGTCGGCGGACCACTGCGCCGAACCGGACGGCGTCGGGTCTAGCAGCAGCGAGGTGTCGGCACCGTCCCCGGCCAGCCGCAGCTGGACGCCGCTCTGCAGGCCGCGCCAGTTGCCGGCCGTCCCGAGCCAGCCGTCCCGGCCGGTGGCGGTCCGGTACTCCAGCCAGTACGTGCGGCCGGCCGGGTCGGTCAGCCGCAGCGCCCGGGTCCCGGTGCGGGCACCGACCGGCGCGAGCGTGACCTGGGTCGGCGGCGCGCCGGCCGCCACCGTGGGGGCCGTGCCCGCGGGCAGCACCCCGAGGCGCGCGGCGTGGGCGGCGTTGAGCGAGCCCAGCTGCTGCCACGAGATGCCCATGACGTCGTACCAGTCGCCGTAGCCGGTCACCCCGCAGGCACCGGCGTCGACCGCGCCGTCGCACTGCAGCAGGGAGGCATGGCCCAGGCCGAAGTTGTGCCCCAGCTCGTGGGCCAGCACCGAGGGAGCGGCCTCCCGGACGTAGAGCCGCCCACCGGAGGTGAGCGAGCTGCCGATCTCGGCGAGCCCGGAGGCGCAGCCGGGGGCGTCCGAGGGGACGTAGAGCAGCAGGTGCCGCTGCGGCGCGCGCACCCAGCCGGCGTGGGCGGCGGCCTGGTTCCACAGCGCATAGGGGTCGGCGCAGCCGGCGGAGGCCTGGAACCAGTCGAAGGAGGCGGTCACCCCCAGCTGGACGGCCCCGCCGGTCTGCTCGGCCCAGAAGGCGGCGACCGGTCCGTCGACGGCGGCCACGACCTCCGCCCGGGTGCGCGCATCCGGGGTCGCTCCGGCCGGCACGACCATGACCACGGTGACCGCGTTGGTGGTGCCCGCCGCGGCCCGGGCCACCGGCGGGTCGGCGGGGGCGTCCGCGACCACGCCGGCGGCCAGCACCTCGCGGGCCGGCTCCAGGTCCGCGGCGACCGGGGAGGCCTCGGCCACCTCGCCGCCGACGACCACCGAGACGGTGGCCCCGGCCTCGATGCCCGCGACGTCCTCGGTGGGGACGCGCACCGCGTCGCCGTTCCCGGCCGCGATCCAGCTGAGCAGCCCCCCGCCGCCGTGCGACGCCGGCTGCGGGTGCTCGGCCCAGGCCTGCACCAGCTCGCCGACGACCGTCTCACCGGGGTCCGCCGAGGCCGCCGTCGGGGCCACCACGGGCAGGACGGCCGCGGCCGCCGCGGCGAGCGCGAGCAGCCGCGACGACGGGCGGGGGACGACGGGCACGGGCAGCTCCAGGGCGAGGAGGGTCTGCAGGGTCATCGGCATCCGGGCCGGGGTGCTTCACGGCCCCGACCCGTTCGGGGGACGGCGCCGGCTCAGGCCCCGGTGTCCGCCGTCCGCCGGCGGCTGCCGGTCTGCCAGGCCACCCCGGCCAGCGCGACACCGGCCGCGCCCAGCGCCGGGACGGTCCAGGCCCCCGTGGCCGACGTCCGGGCCACGGTGGCCACCGGGCTCGCCGAGGGCGCGGGCGTGGCCGGCACCGCCGCATCGGGCGTGGGCGCGGCGTCCGGAGCCGGGGCGGCCACCGGGGGCTCGGCCGGGCCGGGAGCGGCGGGCTGCCCCGCGGCCGGTGCGGTCGGTGCACCGGGGAGCACGGCCGGGCGCTGCGCGTCGCCGCGAGGAGCGGGCACCGGGGCGGCGGCCGTCGTCGTGACCGTGACGGTCGCGCCCGCGGGGAGGACGGCGTCCACCGTGACGGTGACCTGCCCGCCGGCCAGCGTGACGGGCGCGCCCACCGGGAGGGCGGCCTGCAGGTCGGCGTCCCACCCGGCCGCCGCTGTCGGCGTGCCGTCGAGCAGCAGCGCGGTGTCGGGGAGCCCGGCGGTGCGCCGCAGCAGGACGCCGTCCTGCAGGCCGTACCGGTTGGCCGGCGAGCCCAGCCAGCCGTCGCGGCCGGCGGCGGAGCGGTACTCCAGCCAGTAGGTCGCCCCGTCGGGACCGGTCAGCCGCAGCGCGCGCGTGCCGTCGCGGCCGGCGAGCGGGGCCAGGGTGACCGTCGTGGTGCCGGGTGCGGACACCGCCTGCTGCGCCGCGGCCGGGAGCGTCCCCAGCAGGGCCGCCTGCGGAGCGTTGAGGGTGCCCACCTGCCCCCAGGAGATGCCCATGACGTCGTAGTAGTCGCGGTAGGGCGCGGTGCGGCAGGCCCCGGCCTCGACGGTCCCGTCGCACTGGTGACCCGAGGAGTGGCCCAGGCCGAAGTTGTGGCCCAGCTCGTGGGCGATCACCGAGGGCAGGACCTCGCGGACGTACAGCCGACCGCCCGCGGCCGGGCTCCCCCCGATCTGGCCCAGCGCGTACGAGCAGCCGGGGAGGTCTCGCGGCAGGCTGCTGACGTAGAGGGCGAGGTGCCGGCCGGGGGCGGGCACGAAGCCGACGCGGGTGGCGACCTCCTCCCAGAGGGCGGAGGGTTCGGTGCACCCGGCGTCGGTGGTCAGCCAGTCGTGGGCGGCGGTGACGCCGACCCGGATCGCCCCGTCGGTCTGCTCCGCCCAGAACTCCGCGACCGGGCCGTCGACCGCGGCCACCATCTCCGGCAGCGTCGTCCCGTCCCGGCTACCGCCGGCGGGCACGACGAGGGCCACGGTGACCTCGTTGGTCAGCGGCGCGCTCCGGGCCGGCCGGGGCACCGGGGCGGACTCGACCAGCGCGGCGTCGAGCACCTCGTGCACCGGCGCCGCGCCGTCCTCGCCGGCCGGCGCGTTCCCGACGGTGACCTGCACGGTGGCCCCGACCGGCAGGTCCTCGACCGCCCCGGTGGGCACGTGCACCGCCGCGCCGCCCTCGGTCTCGACCCAGGTCAGCGGCTGCTCGGCGTGCTCGGTCCCGGCGTGCGCGGACTCCCCCTCCAGGCCGGCCTCGGGCCAGGCCTGCACCAGCTCGCCGACGACGGTCTCGCCGGGCTCGTCGGCCCGCGCGTCGGCGAGGGGCAGCGCCAGGCAGACGGCCGCGGCGGTCGCGACGGCGGCCAGCGCCCGGAACGGGCGGCGGCAGGGGCCGAGGACATTCCGGGCGGAGCGCATCCCCTTCCCCATCGGCGGGTCCGCCGCCGATGGGGACCGTGCGGAGGGAACGCCTCGTCACACGCGTCGCAGGAGCCGCTGGCCTCCCGTGGACCCCGTCGTTCCGGTCGGGCGGCCTCAGGCGAGGGCGTCGGCGCCCATCATCCGGCGGCCGGCCTCGGTGATCGACCCCGACAGCGACGGGTAGATCGCGAAGGTGTGCGCCAGGTCGGAGACGGTGAGCCCCTTGGTGACCGCGAGCGCGATCGGCAGGATCAGCTCGGACGCGCCCGGGGCGACCACGACCCCGCCGACGACGACGCCGGTCGCCTGCCGGGCGAAGAGCTTCACGAAGCCGTCGCGCAGGTCGCTCATCTTGGCGCGGGCGTTCGTGGCCAGCGGCAGCCGGACGACGTCGATCGGCGCACCGTCGGGCAGCGACTTCTCCTGCAGCCCGACGGTGGCGATCTCCGGATGGGTGAAGACGTTCGCGGCGACCGTCTTCAGCCGGATGGGGGTGACCGCCTCGCCGAGGGCGTGCCACATCGCGATCCGGCCCTGCATCGCCGCCACGGAGGCCAGCTGGAAGATGCCGGTGACGTCGCCGGCGGCGTAGATGCCGGGAACGGTCGTGCGGGAGACGCGGTCGACGACGACGTGCCCGGACTCCTGGAGCTGCACCCCGCAGCGCTCCAGGTTGAGCCCCGCGGTGTTGGGCACCGTGCCGACGGTCATCAGCGCGTGCGAGCCCTCGACGGTGCGGCCGTCGGTGAGCTGGACCGAGACCCCCTTCTCGCTGCGCCGCACGCCGGCCGCCCGGCCGCGCTCGAGGCGGCCGCCGCGGGACTGGAAGACCTCCTCGAGCACCTCGGCGGCGTCGGAGTCCTCCCCCGGCAGGACGCGGTCGCGGGAGGAGACGAGGGTGACCGGCACGCCGGCCTCCAGGTAGCCGGAGGCGAACTCGGCCCCCGTCACGCCGGAGCCGACGACGATCAGGTGCTCGGGCATCTCCTCGAGCTCGTAGACGTCGCGCCAGTCGAGGATCCGCTCGTGGTCGGGCTCGGCGCCGGGCAGCACCCGCGGGTCGGCCCCGGTGGCGATCAGCACCACGTCGGTCTCGAGGATCTCGGTGACGGTGCCGTCGGCGTCCATCACCTCGACGCGGTGCTCGATCAGGCCGCGCACCTCGTCGGCGAGCCGCCCCTGGCCGGCGATCACGCGGACGCCCTCGGCCAGCAGCCGGGCCTTGATGTCGGCCGACTGGGCCACGGCCAGGCCCTTGACCCGGTGGTTCACCGCGGCCAGGTCGAGGCCGGCCGTGGCCAGCTCGGTCCCCTGGACGCCGAGGGCGGTGGAGTCCCGGACCGCAGTCATGGCTCCCGCGGAGGCGATGAACGTCTTGGACGGCACGCAGTCGGTGAGCACGCTGGCGCCCCCGACGCCGTCCCGCTCGATGACGGTGACCTGCGCACCGAGCGATGCGGCGACGAGCGCGGCTTCGTAGCCGGCGGGGCCACCACCGATGATGACGATGCGGGTCATGAGGTCCTTCTCGGTGTTCGGCGGACACGTGCGCAGCCATTCTCCCCGCTGCGGGCGCCGACGTCGTCCATCCCCCGGGGGTCGACCGCGCCACACCGACGTAGGCTCGCGGGCGATGGGCCTCTACGCCGCGTACGGGTCGAACATGGACGCCGCACAGATGCTCCGGCGCTGTCCCTCCTCCCCGCACCTGGGCACGGGCTGGATCCGCGGCTGGCGGCTGACCTTCGGCGGCGAGGACCTGGGCTGGGAGGGCGCGCTGGCGACCCTCGTCCCGGACGACACCCTGCCCCCGGACGCCCCGCCCTCCGAGGCGCTCTCCCCCGGCGTGTTCGTCGCCCTCTACGACCTCACCGAGGCCGACGAGCGTGCCCTGGACGCCTGGGAGGGCGGCGACATCGACCTCTACCGCAAGCTGCACCTGCGGGTGCACACCCTCACCGGCGACGCGGTGGCCTTCGTCTACGTGCTCGACGCCTTCGAGGGCGGGCTGCCCTCGGCGCGCTACCTGGGTGCGCTCGCCGACGCGGCGGAGTCGGCCGGGGCCCCCGACGACTACCTCGCCGAGCTGCGCACCCGGGAGTGCCGCTCCACCGGCCTCTAGTTCTGCTCCGGCGACGCGCAGGGCGCGATCAATGAAGTTCGGGAACTGACACGCCGACCTCGCTCAGCGTGTCGCTTCCCGAACTTCATGATCACGGGAGACATCGCCGGGCGCGGCCAGAAACGTCTCCAGCAGCTGCTGGGCGGCCAGCGCCGGGGTCAGCTCGCCGGCCAGCACCGCCTTCTCCAGCTCCGGCGCGGCGGCGCGCACGCCGGGGTGGGCGCGCAGCCGGTGCTCGAGCCCGTCGTGCACCAGCTGCCAGGTCCAGCGCACCTGCTGGGACCGCCGCCGCTCGTCGAACTCGCCGGAGGCCTTCATCCGGTCCTGGTGCTCGACCAGCTTGGCCCAGACGGTGTCCAGGCCCTCGCCGGTCAGCCCGGCGCAGGTGAGCACCGGCACGTCCCAGCCGCCCGCGACATGTCCCCGCAGCATCCGGATCGCGCCGGCCAGCTCGCGGGCGGCCTTGCGCGCGTCGACCGCTCCCGGCCCGTCGGCCTTGTTGACGGCGATGACGTCGGCGATCTCGAGGATGCCCCGCTTGATCCCCTGCAGCTGGTCGCCGGTCCTGGCCAGGGTGAGGAACAGGAAGGAGTCGACCATCTCGGCGACGGTGACCTCCGACTGCCCGACGCCGACGGTCTCGACCAGGACGACGTCGTAGCCGGCCGCCTCGACGACGACCATCGACTGCCGGGTCGCCTGGGCCACCCCGCCGAGGGTGCCGGAGGTCGGCGAGGGCCGGATGAACGCCTCCGGGTCGACCGCCAGCCGCGCCATCCGGGTCTTGTCGCCGAGGATCGAGCCGCCCGACCGGGCCGACGACGGGTCGACCGCGAGGACGGCCACGCGGTGCCCCGCCCCCGTCAGGGTCACCCCGAGCGAGTCGACGAAGGTGGACTTGCCGACGCCGGGGACGCCGCTGATGCCCACCCGCCGGGCGCCACCGGTGTGCGGCAGCAGCTCGACCAGCAGCTCCTGCGCCTTCTCCCGGTGGTCGGCCCGGCGGGACTCAACCAGGGTGATGGCCCGCGCCATCACCCGCCGGTCGCCGGCCAGCACCCCCTCGACGAGCGCGGGGACGTCGACCGCGCGTCCGGCCATCAGTGACCCAGGCGCTGCGACAGCGTCCGCAGCAGCTCCTGCGCCGCCTCGGCGATGACCGTGCCCGGCGGGAACACCGCGGCTGCCCCCATGTCGAGAAGGGTCGGCACGTCGTCGGGCGGGATGACCCCGCCGACGACGATCAGCACGTCCTCGGCACCGAGCTCGGCCAGCGCGTCGCGCAGCGCCGGCACCAGCGTCAGGTGGCCGGCGGCCAGCGACGAGACGCCGACGACGTGCACGTCGGCCTCCACCGCCTGCCGGGCGACCTCCTCCGGCGTCTGGAACAGCGGGCCCACGTCGACGTCGAAACCGAGGTCGGCGAAGGCGGTGGCGATCACCTTCTGGCCGCGGTCGTGGCCGTCCTGGCCCATCTTGGCGACCAGGATCCGCGGACGGCGGCCCTCGGCCTCCTCGAACGCCTCGGTCATCCGGCGGGTCTCCTCCACGGGCCCGGATGCTCCTGCCTCCTCGCGGTACACACCGGAGATGGTGCGCACCTGGCCGGCGTGCCGCCCCCAGACCTCCTCCAGCGCGTCGGAGATCTCCCCGACCGTGGCCTTGGCCCGCGCCGCGTCGACGGCCAGCTTCAGCAGGTTCGAGTCCAGCGAGGAGTCGCGCCGTCCCTCGGCCGCGGCGCGGGCGGCGCCGGTCAGCCGGGACAGGGCCTCACGCACGGCACCGGCGTCCCGTGACGCCCGCAGCTCCTCGAGCTTGGCCGTCTGCTCGGCCAGCACCTGGGCGTTGTCGACCTTGAGCACCTCGATCGCCTCGTCGGCGTCGACCCGGTACTTGTTCACGCCGATCACCGGCTGCCGGCCGGAGTCGATGCGCGCCTGGGTGCGGGCCGCGGCCTCCTCGATGCGCAGCTTCGGGATGCCGTCGTCGATGGCCTGCGCCATGCCGCCGTGCTCGTCGACCTCCTCGATGTGCGCCCACGCGCGGCGGGCCAGGTCGTAGGTGAGCTTCTCGACGTACGCCGAGCCGCCCCACGGGTCGATGACCCGCGTCGTCCCGGACTCCTGCTGCAGCAGCAGTTGGGTGTTGCGGGCGATCCGGGCGGAGAAGTCGGTGGGCAGCGCCAGCGCCTCGTCGAGGGCATTGGTGTGCAGGGACTGGGTGTGCCCCTGGGTGGCGGCCATCGCCTCCAGGCAGGTGCGGACGACGTTGTTGTAGACGTCCTGCGCGGTCAGCGACCAGCCCGAGGTCTGCGAGTGGGTGCGCAGCGACAGCGACTTGTCGTTCCGCGCGCCGGCCTCCTTCATCAGCTTCGCCCACAGCAGCCGGGCGGCCCGCAGCTTGGCGACCTCCATGAAGAAGTTCATGCCGATCGCCCAGAAGAACGACAGCCGCGGGGCGAACGCATCGACGTCGAGGCCGGCGGCCTTCCCCGCCCGCACGTACTCCACCCCGTCGGCCAGCGTGTAGGCCAGCTCCAGGTCGGCGGTCGCCCCGGCCTCCTGCATGTGGTAGCCGGAGATCGAGATGGAGTTGAACCGCGGCATCTCCTGCGAGGTGAACGCGAAGATGTCGCTGATGATCTGCATCGAGGGCTTGGGCGGGTAGATGTAGGTGTTGCGCACCATGAACTCTTTGAGGATGTCGTTCTGGATGGTGCCGCTCAGCTGACCGTGCGCCACCCCCTGCTCCTCGGCGGCGACGATGTAGAGCGCCAGGACCGGCAGCACCGCGCCGTTCATGGTCATCGAGACGCTCATCCGGTCCAGCGGGATGCCGTCGAAGAGCTGCCGCATGTCCAGGATCGAGTCGATCGCCACGCCGGCCATGCCGACGTCCCCGCGCACCCGCGGGTGGTCGGAGTCGTAGCCGCGGTGCGTGGCCAGGTCGAACGCGACCGACAGGCCCTTCTGACCGGCGGCGAGGTTGCGCCGGTAGAACGCGTTGGACTCCGCGGCGGTGGAGAAGCCCGCGTACTGGCGGACCGTCCACGGCTGGGTGGTGTACATCGTCGGGTAGGGCCCGCGCAGGTAGGGCGCGATGCCCGGGTAGGTGCCGAGAAAGTCCAGCCCGTCTAGATCGGCCGGGGTGAACAGCGGCGGGACGGCGATGCCCTCCGGGGTCTCCCAGGTCGCCTCGGCGACGCTGCGCCCGGTGGCCTCCTCGAACCGCTTGGCCCAGTCGTCGACCGAGGCCGGTGCCGCCGGGCGACCCAGCTCGACACCGCCGAAGTCGGGGATCCCGCTCATGCCGTGGCTCCCAACTGCTCGTGGACCGTGCGCAGGACGTCCAGCGCGTCGCATCCGGCGTACAGGTATCCGTCGATGCCGTCCACCGCGAGGGACGGCTTCCCGGCGAGCCACACCTGCGTGGCACCGGCCGCGCGCAGGTCGGCGGCGAGCGCCGCGGCCGACTCCGCGTAGTCCTTGTCGGTGCCGCAGATGCAGGCCACCGTCGTCCCCGTCCCGGCGAGCCCGGAGGCCCCGTCCCCGGACGGCGTCTCGAGACCGCCGGCCTGGAACAGGTTGCCGGCGAAGGTCGCCCGCGCGGTGTGCCGGGCGACCGGGCCGATCGTGGCCAGGTAGACCCGCGGCCGAGTGCCGGCCGCCTCGGCGCGGTCGCGCAGCTCCTCGAACTCCTGCGCGGCGCGGACCCGCGGGAGACCGCCGGTGGGCAGGACGTCGGCCGCGGGCTGCCGCTGCGGCAGCACCTCGGCCAGGTTCGGGAACTCGCTGACGCCGGTGATCGCGTCGGCGCGGTGCGCCAGCCGCTGCGCGCGGGCGTCCCACGCGGCGGCGATCCGGTCGCGGACGAGCCCGGAGTCGAGCGCGGCGGCCAGCCCGCCGGCCCGCTCGATCTCGGTGAACCAGGACCACGCCGCCTGCGCGAGCTCCTCGGTCAGCGACTCGACGTACCAGGACCCGCCGGCCGGGTCGAGGACGCGGGCCAGCGACCCCTCCTCCACCAGCAGGTTCTGGGTGTTGCGGGCGATCCGGCGGGAGAAGGCGTCGGGCAGCCCGAGCGCGGCGTCGAACGGCTGCACGGTCACCACGTCGGCGCCGCCCACGCCGGCGGCGAAGCAGGCGATCGTCGTCCGCA
>NZ_FOSW01000018.1 GCF_900114385.1 Geodermatophilus ruber | reverse complement strand
CGCCGCCCGGGCCCGCTGGATCGCCTGCGACGCGGGCATCACCCGCATCGTCCTCGGCCCCGACGGGGTCCCCCTCGATCTCGGCCGGGAACACCGGCTGGTCAGCTCGCACCTGCGCAGAGCGGTCGAGGCCCGCGACCGCGGCTGCGTGTTCACCGGCTGCTCCGCGCCGACCCACTGGTGCGACGTCCACCATCTCCTGGAATGGATCAACGGCGGGGCGACCAGCCTGGAGAACTCCGCGCTGCTGCGCGAGCGGCACCACACCAAGGTCCACCACGGCTTCCGCCTCGCCCGACAACCCGACGGCCGCTGGCGCACCTGGCGCCCCGACGGCACCGAGATCCGCACCGGCCCCGACCTGCTCCACGCCGCCTGACCGCCCGAACCGCCCGAACCCCCGAGACCGCCGACCCCGCCGGACGACCCCGCCGGCGGGGACTCAGGCACGCCCGAACCGGGCCGGGGGAGCGGTGCGGCGGTCACGGGGTCCGGTCAGCTCGACCCGCGACTCGGTCGGTCCCCGATGGTGAGGAGGGAACAGTGCTCCCGGTGACCGGGTTGGCAGCGGCCATGGGCACTCTTGGACTGATCGGCAGCGGGCACATCGGCAGCACGCTGGCGCGGCTCGCCGTGGATGCCGACCTGGACGTGGTTCTCAGCAATTCCCGGGGGCCCGAGACCCTGGCCGACCTGGTGGCCGAGCTCGGGCCGCGCGCGCGAGCCGCGACCCCGGCCGAGGCGGCAGCGGCCGGGGACTGGGTCGTCGCGACCGTGCCGCTGAAGAGCTACGCCGAGATCCCGGCAGCCCCGCTGGCCGGCAAGATCGTCCTGGACACGATCAACTACTACCCCGAGCGCGATGGCCACGTCGCCGAGCTCGACGCGGGCGGGACCACCACCAGCGAGCTCCTCCAGCGACACCTGCCCGACTCCCGGGTCGTCAAGGCGTTCAACAACATCTTCTTCAGGCACCTCGCGGCACTCGGACGGCCCGCCGGTGCGGCCGACCGATCGACCCTCCCGATCGCCGGCGACGACGAAGAGGCCATGGCCGCCGTCGCGCAGCTGCTCGACCGGCTCGGGTACGACGCGCTCGACGCCGGGCCCCTGGCCGACAGCTGGCGATTCGAGCGCGACATGCCGGCCTACGTCGTGCCCTACGCGCGCAACCCGCAGAACCTGCCCGACGACCCGGGCAAGAGCGCGGACGCCGAAACGATCCGCGCGGCGCTGACCGCCGCCACGCGCGGCTGAGGAGGGGTGGCGGGGCCAGCCAGCCGGCGCACGCCCGCACCGTCAGTCGCCCATCGCCGCGGTGGTCGTGAGCACCAGCATGTGGTGCTCCGGACAGTAGGTGGTGACGGCCAGGTCGACGAAGCCCCACGCGGCGTCGACCGGCAGGCCGCGCTCCTCCAGGTCACCGGCCGCCTGCCACACCGCATCGGAGTTCCCGCCGGCCTTGATGGTGCTGCAGACCTGCTGGGCCAGACTCGCAGGGGCGGCGTCGCCCAGCGCCCTGTCCCACCCCCGGTCGCGCGCCGCCTGGCTGATGAACTCCGCGCGCAGCTGCTCGGGGTCCATCGGCTCGGTCACCGTGACCGTCTCCGGGGACGCGGCCGGGGACGGGGAGGAGGCCGAATCGGTCCCCGGGCTGGGGCTCCCGTCGAAGAGGGGGCCGAGCAGCAGCACGATCCCCGAGGCGGCCAGGACCAGGAGAAGCCCCACCACGGCACGCCGCCGCCATCCGCCGGTCGTGGGCCGCTGGTGCGCGCCCCGCCTGGACATGTCGGCCTCCCGAGCTCATCGCTGGGGCTGCACGGTCTGCGCCGGGTCGAGCCTAGGCCCGCCGGCGCCGGGATCGAGCAGCTCCCCGCGGCGCGCGACGCGCTCGACGGCGCCAGCGGGGCGGGCGATGCTCGGTTTCGTCCCCTCCCACGAGGGCTTCGAGCGGGCGCTGCAGCGCCCGTCCTGGTGCACGTTCCACGTGGAACCCGCCGGGGGCGCCGGGGAGTCGTACGGTGCCGCCATGAGCGTCACGCACGAGGTCACCAACCAGGCCCCGCCCCTGGCCGGGCACGACCCCATCGCGGGCGATGCCGCGCTGGCCGAGGCCTGCGTGCGGCACGCCGACGCGGCGACCCTCGACTCGCTCAAGGCGCTCGGCGCGCTGGCCGGCAGCGAGCAGGCGCAGGAGTGGGGCCGGCTGGCCAACGAGAACCCGCCGCGGCTGCGCACCCACGACCGCTACGGCCACCGGGTCGACGAGGTGGAGTTCCACCCCGTCTGGCACGACCTGATGCGCACCGCGTTCGAGCACGGCCTCGCCGGCGCGCCCTGGACCTCCCCGGAACCGCACGCCCACGTCCGGCGCGCGGTCGGCTACCTCGGCTGGACGCAGGCCGAGATGGGCCACGCCTGCCCGGTCACCATGACCTACGCCGTCGTCCCCGCCCTGCGCCGGGCCCCCGAGCTCGCCGCCCGCTACGAGCCGGGGCTCACCGCGACCGCCTACGAGTTCGGCCTCGCCGCACCGGCCGGCAAACGCGGCCTGGTCGCCGGCATGGGTATGACCGAGAAGCAGGGCGGCTCCGACGTCCGCGCCAACGCCAGCCGCGCCGTGCCGCAGGCCGACGGCAGCTACGCGCTCACCGGCCACAAGTGGTTCACCAGCGCCCCGATGAGCGACCTGTTCCTCGTGCTCGCCCAGCTCGACGAGGGCGTCTCCTGCTTCCTCGTGCCCCGGGTGCTACCCGACGGCACCCGCAACGTGTTCCGGCTCCAGCGGCTCAAGGACAAGCTGGGCGACCGCTCCAACGCCTCCAGCGAGGTCGAGTTCGACCGGACGACGGGCTGGCTGGTGGGCGAGCCCGGCCGCGGCGTCCCCACGATCATCGAGATGGTCAACATGACCCGCCTGGACTGCGTGCTGGGTTCGGCGGCCACCGTGCGCGCGGCGCTCACCCAGGCCATTCACCACACCCGGCACCGGCGGGCCTTCGGCGCGCTGCTGGCCGACCAGCCGCTCATGCAGAACGTGCTGGCCGACCTCGCCGTCGAGAGCGAGGCGGCTACCGCCCTGGCGATCCGGCTGGCCGCGGCCGTGGACGCGGGCGAGCAGGACTTTCTCCGGCTGGCCGGCGCAGCCGCCAAGTTCTGGGTCTGCAAGCGCACCCCCACCGTCGTGGCCGAGGCGCTGGAGGTGCTCGGGGGCAACGGGTACGTCGAGGAGTCCGGGCTGCCGCGGCTCTACCGGCAGGCGCCGCTGAACTCCGTCTGGGAGGGCTCGGGCAACGTCATCGCCCTCGACGTGCTGCGCGCCCTGGGCCGCTCGTCCGCCTCGCTGGCCGCGGTCCGGGCCGAGCTCGACCTCGCCGGCGGGGCCGATCCCCGGTTCGACGCAGCCGTGAACCGGCTCACCACCGAGCTGGCCGATCCCGAGGCGCTGCCCCTGCGCGCCCGCCGGATCGCCGGCCTGCTGGCGCTGTGCCTGCAGGGCTCGCTGTTGCTGCGCTTCGCGCCCCCGACCGTGGCCGACGCCTTCTGCGCCACCCGGCTGGGCGGCGACGGAGGCGCCGTCCTGGGCACGCTGCCGGCCGGGACGGCGGTGACCGGGATCGTCGAGCGATCCTCGGTCTCGGCAGCCTGAGTTACACCTGTGCCGTTACCCTCGGTGGAGCGTCACCCGCCGGGACGCCGTCGAGGGGACGGCCCGCCGGCGTGGCCCCCGAGCGGGCCGACGCATGCCGCAGGGGGAGAGAGCTGGCAGGTGCACCCACACGTCCAGGCTGGGCACGTCGGCCCACCTGACCCGCTGTCCGCGGTGCCCGACGCCGTCTACCGGATCGACCACCGCTGGCGGTTCACCTACGTGAACGCCGCCGCCGGCAAGCTCCTCGGCTGCCGCGCGGAGGACCTTCTCGGCCGCTACTTCTACGACTGCTTCCCCGAGGCCGTCGGTACGGCCATCGAGGAGCAGTACCGGGCGGTGCTCGCCGACGGCGGCGCCCGCGAGTTCGAGGTCTTCTACCCACCCCACGACCGCTGGTACGAGATCCGCGCCTTCGCCGACGCCGACGGCCTCACCGCCTTCTTCCGCGACGTCGACGAGCAGCACCGCAGCGAGCAGCGGACGGCGGCCGAGCTCCGCCAGCTCAACGCCGTCCTCGACGCCTTGCCGTCGCCGACGGTGCTGGTCGGTGGGGACGGGCGGATCCTCTCGGTGAACCGCAGCTGGGTGCGCGCCGGTGAGGCCTACGGCCGCGAGGGCCACCACCTGGCCAGGGTGGGGGAGGACTACCTGGCCGCGATGGGGCGCGAGCTGTCGGCCGCCGACCACGCGGCGATCACCGAGGGCCTGCGCCGGCTCTCCGAGGAGCCCGCGTCGCCACCCCGGACTTTCGCCCACGACTACTCGCACCCCTTCGGCGAGGACGTCGCCTGGTTCCGGCTCCAGGCCGCCCGGCTCGAGGACACCGACCAGGTGGTCATCACCTACACCGACATCACCGAGCGGGTGCGCGACCAGGGGGCGCTGGCCTGGCAGGCCAGCCACGACGACCTCACCGGGCTGCCGAACCGGGCCCGCCTGCTCCAGCTGATCGGCGAGGTGCTGCGCGAGCCGCGGCCCCGCGCCGCGCTGCTCTTCCTCGACCTCGACGGCTTCAAGACCGTCAACGACTCCCTCGGACACGAGGTGGGCGACGAGCTGCTGCGTCAGGTCGGCGACCGGATGGTCGAGCAGGTCCGCCCCGGCGACGTCGTCGGTCGCCTGGGCGGGGACCAGTTCCTCATCCTGGCGCGCGACTGCGATCCCTCCGAGGCGGCGACGCTGGCGTTCCGGCTACAGGCCTCGTTCACCCGGCCCTTCTACGCCGCGGGCGCCCCCGTCCCGCTGTCGGCCAGCGTCGGCATCGCGCCCGCCCAGCCCGGCAGCACCCAGGCCCATCAGCTGCTCAGCGACGCCGACGCCGCGGCGTACGCGGCCAAGGGGTCCGGCCGGGACCGCATCCACCTGTTCACCCCCGGCCTGCGGGAGGCGGCGCGGTGGCGGCTGGAGGTGGCCAACCGGCTGCGGGACGGCTCGCTGGACCAGTTCGTCGTCCACTACCAGCCCGTGGTGCGCCTCGACACCGGCGAGCTCTACGGCGTGGAGGCGCTGCTGCGCTGGAACCACCCCGAGCGGGGGCTCCTCTCGCCCGACGCCTTCCTCTCCGTCGCCGAGGAGACCGGCCAGCTGATCCCGATCACCCGCTGGCTGCTTGGGGAGACCACCCGGCAGGCGGCGGAGTGGGCCGCCCAGGGCCTGCCGCTGCTGATGTCGGTGAACATCAGCGCCCGGCACTTCTCGGCCGAGACCCTGGTGCGGGACGTGCGGATGGCGCTGCACGACTCCGGTCTGGCCCCGGAGAGCCTGCTGCTGGAGCTGACCGAGACCAGCGTCGCGGAGGACCCCACCCGCGCCGAGGACCAGCTCGCCGTGCTGCGCAGCTTCGGGGTCCGGGTCGCGATCGACGACTTCGGCACCGGCTGGTCCTCCCTCGCCCAGCTCCTCGCCCTGCCCATCGGCACGCTGAAGATCGACCGCTCGCTGCTGACCGCGGCCGCCAGCCTCACCACCGAGGCCAGCGGCGCGGTGCTGGCCTCGATCGTCGCGCTGACCCGCACCCTCGGCATCCGCTCGGTCGCCGAGGGCGTGGAGACCGCCGAGCACCTGCAGCTGGTCCGGGAGGCCGGCTGCGACCTCGCGCAGGGCTATCTGGTTGCCCGACCGATGCCGGCGGTCGAGGTCCCCCGCTGGGCCTCCCGGGTGCGGGCGGCCGGGGGTGACTCGTGCGCGCTGGCGCTGCAGGCCCGCGCCGCCCGATGAGCAGGGACGACACCGTGAACCGGGGCTCCCGGCTCCGCCGGCGGGTGCACCGGCGGGCGTCGGCACCGGCCGGTCCGCCGCGCCCGCCCGGTCCGGCGTCCGCGGCCCGGCAGCCGAACCGGCAGACTGCCCCTGTGACCGATCTGGACGAGGCGCCCGACGCGGCGCTGGAGGACGAGTCCCTGGAAGGCCGGGCGCGCCCGGCCCTGGACCTGCTCATCTGGGACGCGCCCAACATCGACATGACCCTGTCGACGGTGATCGGAGCCCGGCCCACGGCGGCGTCCCGGCCGCGGTTCGACGCGATCGCGTCCTGGTTCGTCGACGGCGCCGGGAACCCCGGGGCGCCGGACGCGCCGGAGGTGGAGGCCTGCGTCTTCGCCAACATCCCGCCGGTGGTCGGCACGCTGCAACGCTGGGTGGAGGCCCTGCGCAGCTTCGGCTTCGCCGTGTTCGCCCGGCCGAAGACCCAGCCCGACGACGACATCGACCAGGACATGCTCGACCACATCGCCGTCCGGCAGCACAGCCACCGGCTGCGCCGGCTGGTCGTGTTCTCCGGGGACGGCCGCAACTTCGCCGAGCCGCTGGAGGAGCTGGTCCGGCAGGGCACGCAGGTCACCGTCGTCGCCTTCAGCGAGGTCGCCGGCTACGCGATCGGGTCGGACCTGCTGGAGTTCATCGACATCGAGGACGTGCCCGGCGCCTTCGCCGTCCCGCTGGACAGGGTCCGGCTCGACGCGCTGCCGCCCGACGGCGCCTGGCTGCGGCCCACCCGCAGCCTGCGCGAGTTCGTCAGCTCCTACGCGCGCCGCAACGGTTGACGGGGGTGTCCGACGAGGGGCCCGGACCGGTCGGCACCGAGGACCTCCTGGTCCCCGGCGAGACCTGCTGGCGGATCGAGCGCGCCGACCGGCACGCCGTCTTCGTCGACGCCGCGGACTACTTCGCCACCCTGAAGCAGGCAGTCCTGCGGGCGGAGCGCCGGGTGCTGTTCATCGGCTGGGACTTCGACCCGCGCATCCGGCTGGACCCGCGGGCGGGCGGACGTCGCCGTCCCGACACGCTGGGCCGGGTGCTGGAGGCAGCGGTGAAGGCGAACCCGCGGCTGGAGATCGGCGTGCTGCAGTGGGACTACGGAATGGTCCTGGCCCTCGGCCGCGGGCTGGTCCCGATCGTGCTGCTCGACCGGCGCACCCCCGACCGGCTCACGATGACCGTGGACGCGCACCACCCCGTCGGCGGTGCCCACCACGAGAAGATCGTGGTCATCGACGACTGCCTGGCCTTCGTCGGCGGCATCGACGTGACCGCCGACCGCTGGGACACCTCCGAGCACCTCGACCGGCACCCGCACCGGCGCCGGCCCTCCTCCCGCCGTCCCACCGGCCCGTGGCACGACGTCACCAGCCTGGTGTCCGGCCCGGCCGCCCGGGCGCTGGGCGACCTCGCCCGGGCGCGGTGGGAGAGCGGCACCGGCCGGCGGCTGGAGCCGGTCACCGACGTCGAGACCTGCTGGCCGGCCGAGGTGGAGCCGCTGTTCGCCGACGTGGACGTCGCGATCTCCCGCACCCGGCCCGAACACGGCGGGACCAGCCTGGTGCACGAGGTGGAGCTGCTCTGGCTGGCCGCGATCGCCGCCGCCCGGCGCACCGTCTACATCGAGAGCCAGTACTTCGCCAACCGCCGGATCGCCGAGGCGATCGCCGAGCGGCTGAAGGAGCCCGACGGGCCGGAGTTCGTCGTCGTCAACCCCGAGAGCGCCGACGGCTGGCTCGAGGAGGAGGCGATGGGCACCGCCCGCGCCCGGCTGCTCGCCCTCGTCCGGGAAGCGGACGCGCACGACCGGTTCCGGCTGTACGTGCCGGTGACCGCGGGCCGGCGGCCGGTGTACGTGCACGCCAAGGTGCTGGTAGTCGACGACCGGCTGCTGCGGGTCGGGTCGGCCAACCTCAACAACCGTTCGATGGGGCTGGACACCGAGTGCGACCTCTCGATCGAGGCGCGGCCCGGCGACCCCCGCCGCGAGGAGCTCGCCGCGACGATCACCGGGCTGCGCGACCGGCTGCTCGGTGAGCACCTCGGCGTGCAGCCGAAGGCGGTGGCCGCCGCGCTGATCGCCGAGCGCGGCTCGCTGGTGCGCGCGGTGGAGAGCCTCCGCCGGCCGCAGGGCCGCTCGCTGGAGCCGTTCACGCCGCCGGACCTCGGTCCGCTGGGCCGGCTGCTCGCCGACACCGAGCTGCTGGACGCCGAGCGGACGCCGAACCGCTGGCAGCGGATCCGGCGCAGCTTCCGCCCGCGGGTGCGCCGCACCCGCTGAGCGCCGGTGTCCGGCGGCTCCGCCCGGGGAAGGAACCCGTCCTCGGAGAAGGAGGAGCCATGGCGGTCTGCGAGGTCTGCGGCAACGACTACGAGCTGAGCTTCGAGGTGATCGCCGCCGGCGCGCGGCACACCTTCGACAGCTTCGAGTGCGCGATCCACAAGATGGCACCGGTCTGCGAGCACTGCGGCTGCAAGGTCATCGGGCACGGCGTCGTCGTCGAGGGCCACTTCTACTGCTGCGCGCACTGCGCCCGGGAGGTGCACGGGGACACCCCCGTGCGGGATTCGGCCTGACCGCCGCCCCTTCCCCCGCAGGGGTGGAACCAGGCCGGCAGCTGGGCGCGGTCTGCAACCGGCCGTTACCGTTCCGGTGACGGAGCAAAGGTGCGTCGCGGAACCGGAGCGGGGGAGGACGGATGGGCACCCCGGGCGTGGACCACCCTCGGCCGGACACCGAGGTGGAGGTCACCTCCCTGGGCCGCGACGTGTCCGTCGGCGCCCGGGTGGAGGTGGCCGGACCCACCGTGCTCGTCATCCGCCCGTCGGCCGGTGAGTTCGTGGACGCGCAGGTCGTCCGGGTCGGCGAGCGGATCTCGCTGTTCTGGCAGGGCCCCGAGGGCGGGCGCGGCCTCCCCGCCGACGTCACCACGGTGGAGCGCGGCGTCGCCCCGCGCTGGCACCTCCAGGTCGCCGGACCGGCCGAGGAGGTCCAGCGGCGGACGGCGGTCCGGGCCCGGGTCGCGCTGCCGGTCTCGCTCCGGCGGAACGGCGGCGAGGCCACCGGCACGACGGTCGACCTCAGCGAGGCCGGCACCCGCGCCGTCCTGGAGGGCTGGGGGTCCGCGCCCGAGGCCGGCAGCCCCCTGGAGCTGACGCTGCAGCTGGAGGACGGTCCGCTCGTGACCCGGGCCGAGGTGGCGCGCCAGCAGGCGCGGGGCGTCCGGTGGCTGATGTCCATCCGGTTCGTCGGCCTGGCCGAGAAGGAGCAGGACCGGCTGCGCCGGCGGGTCTTCCAGGCGCTGCGCGAGGAGCGCGCCCGCACCATCGAGTGAGTCGCCGGCGCCGATCGCGGGACCGGCTCAATCCTCGCGGCTTCCCTGCCGATGGACCTCCCAGCGTCGATCACCGGGACGCCGTGGGATCGCAGGGGAGAAGAGCACATGGAGCTGCGCGGCTCGGACCGGCCCGAGGAAGGCGCCCTGGTCGAGATCGTCCCGCTGATGCGAGGGGTCTCGATCACCAGCGAGATCGAGGTGTCGGACGAGACGCGCATGGTCGTCCGGCCGGCGTTCCAGGAGTACGCCGAGAAGCTCCAGGTCAAGCCCACGGACCGCGTCGATGTCCTCTGGGCCGGCCCGGAGGGCGGGCGGTCGCTCCCTGCGCAGATCGGGGAGATCCTCGACGGTCCCGAGCCCCGCTGGGCCCTGCGGATCGTCGGCCCGGCCGAGCGCAGCCAGCGACGCCAGGTCGTGCGTGCCCACGTCGAGATCCCGGTCCGGGCGAGCAACGGGGTCGAGGTCATCAGCGGGCAGACCGTCGACCTGAGCGAGGCCGGCGCCCGGGTCTGGTTCGACGGCTGGGGTCTCCCCCCGGAGCCGGGTATCCGGCTGGACGTGACCCTCGAGCTGGAGGACGCCTCGCTCACCGCGAGCGGTGAGGTGGTGCGGATGCAGCGCAGGGGTGCTCGCTGGCAGGTCTCGGTGAGGTTCCTGGATGTGCCCGAGAAGGAGCAGGACCGGCTGCGCCGGCGCGTCTTCCAGGCGCTGCGGGTGGAGCGGGTCCGCGAGGCCGACTAGGAAACCCGCCCGCGGGATAGTTCCCGGGCGTGACGCTGCCAGCCCGCCTGCCCGACGCCCTGGTGGCGCTCCGAGACACCGTCGCGACGGCTCCGCTCGGCCTGGACACCGCGAGCCGCGACGCTGCCGAGCGGGCCGCCCGCGGTGTGGTGGAGCAGATCGACGACTACCTGCTGCCGCGACTGGGCGACCTCGACGCCCCGCTGCTCACCGTCGTCGGTGGATCCACCGGCGCGGGCAAGTCCACCCTCGTCAACAGCCTGATCGGCGCCCCCGTCACCACCCCGGGCGTGCTCCGCCCGACGACGCGGGCGCCGGTGCTCGTGTGCGCCCGCACCGACCTAGCCGCCTTCAGCGGGGACCGGGTGCTGCCCGGCCTCCCCCGGGTCACCGGCTCGGCCGGGGGACCGGGCACGCTGCAGCTGGTGGCCCGGGACGACGTCCTGCCCGGCCTGGCTCTCCTCGACGCGCCGGACGTCGACTCCGTGGTGGAGGCCAACCGGGAGCTCGCCACGCAGCTGCTGTCCGCCGCCGACCTGTGGGTCTTCGTGACCACCGCGGCCCGCTACGCCGACGCCGTCCCCTGGGACCTCCTGCGGACGGCGCAGAAGCGGGGCACGGCGCTGGCCGTCGTCCTCGACCGGGTCCCGCCGGAGGCGGTCGGCGAGGTGGCCGAGGACCTCGCCGGCATGCTCGCGCGGGCCGGGCTCGCCGGGGCCCGGCTCTTCGTGATCGAGGAGCGTCCGCTGGTCGACGGCCGGCTGCCCGAGGACCAGGTCGCCCCTCTGCGGCGGTGGCTGCGCGGCCTGGCCGCCGACCAGGAGCAGCGGACCGCCGTGGTGCGCCAGACCCTCACCGGCGCCTTGGCCAGCCTGGAGGAGCGGGTGGCCGGGATCGCCTCGGCCGTGGAGGAGCAGGCCGACACGGCGGACGCGCTGCACGCCGCGGCGGCTGCGGCCTACACCGCCGCCTCCGCGGGCGTCGGCGAGGGCGTCCGCAGCGGCAGCCTGCTGCGCGGGGAGGTGCTGGCCCGCTGGCAGGAGTTCGTCGGAACGGGGGAGTGGATGCGGTCGCTGCAGAGCTCGATCGGCCGGCTGCGCGACCGGGCGACCGCCGCGCTCACCGGCCGGCCGACGCCGGCCGCGGACCTGCAGCAGGCCGTGGAGACCGGCGTGGAGACCCTGCTGCGGGCCGAGGCCGACCGGGCCGCCGAGCGCACCGGCACCGCCTGGCGGGCCCTCCCCGGCGGCGCCGCCCTGCTGGCCACCGCGGACGAGGACCTCGAGCGGGTCTCGCCCGACTTCCCCGAGGCGGCCGCAGCGCAGGTCCGCGACTGGCAGGGGTACGTGCTCGACCTCGTCCGCGGCGAGGGCGCCGGCAGGCGCAGCCGGGCCCGCGTCCTCTCCTGGGGCGTCAACGGGGCCGGCGCCGCGGTGATGGTCGCCGTCTTCGCGCAGACCGGTGGGCTGACCGGCGGGGAGGTCGTCGTCGCCGGCGGGACGACGGCGCTCGGGCAGCGGCTGCTCGAGGCGGTCCTCGGCGACTCCGCCGTCCGTGCGCTGGCTGCGCGTGCCCGGGAGGACCTCCAGGAACGCGCCGACCGGTTGCTCCGCTACGAGCAGGGCCGGTTCGACGAGCTGGTGGACGCCGCGGGTCCGGCGCCGGAGGCCGCGACGACGCTGCGGGCGGCCGCGGCTGCCCTGACCGTCGCGCAGGTCCGCGCATGAGCGCCGCCCCCCGAGCCCGGGAGACGCAGCCCGACGGGCGCCGGCGAGCAGGACGGATGAGAGGGGCGTCGTCGCTGCCCGACCGGCTGGGAGCGCTGCGCGAGGCCGTGCAGCTCGCGGAGGGCCGCCTGGAGGCGCCCGAGATCGGTGCGGCCCGGGCGCTGCTGGCCAAGGCCGGCGCCCGGGAGGCGCTCGGCGACGCGACCGTCGTCGCGCTCGCCGGTGCCACCGGCAGCGGCAAGTCGACGCTGTTCAACGCGCTCTCGGGCGGTGAGGTGAGCGCACCGGGGGTCCGCCGACCCACGACCGGCGTCGCGCACGCCACCGTGTGGGGCGCCGACGACGCGACCGACCGGCTGCTCGACTGGCTGGAGGTGCCGCGCCGGCACCGGCACGGGCCCGAGCCGGCGCTGGACGGGCTGGTGCTGCTGGACCTGCCCGACCACGACAGCGTCGAGCCGGCGCACCGGCTGGAGGTGGACCGGCTCGTGGCGCTCGTCGACGTGCTGGTGTGGGTCCTCGACCCCGAGAAGTACGCCGACGCCGCCCTCCACGAGCGCTACCTCGTGCCGCTGGCACGCCACGCCGGGGTGCTGCTCGTCGTCCTCAACCAGGTGGACCGGCTCGATCCCGCCGCCGCGCGGGCCTGCCTGGCCGACCTGCGGGCACTGCTCGACCGGGAGGGGCTGGCCGCCACGCCGCTGCTGGCCGTCTCCGCGCGCACCGGCGCCGGCCTCGGCGAGCTGCGCGCCGACCTGGCCCGCCGCGTGTCGGCCCGGCGGGCGGCGACCGACCGGCTGACCGCCGATGTCCGGGACGTGGCCATCGCCCTGGCCTCGCACTGTGCCGCCGACCAGGCCGGCGCCGGCGGCCCCGGTGTCGACCGGCGCGACCGCGAGCAGCTGACCGCCGCCCTCGCCGAGGCGGCCGGGGTGCCCACCGTCGCCGGCGCCGTCGAGCGGGCGGAGCGCCGCAGCGGGACGGCGGCGACCGGCTGGCCACTGATCCGCTGGACGCGCGCCCTGCGCCCCGACCCCCTCGACCGGCTGCACCTCGGGAACGAGGGCGCCCGCACCTCGCTGCCCCCGCCCGGAGCGGTGGCCCGGGCGGGTGTGACCCGGGCGGTGCGCACGGCGCGGGAGGTCGCGGGCGAGGGGCTGCCCCGGTCGTGGCGGGACGAGCTGCGGCGCACCGTCGAGGTGGCCGAGGACCGGCTTGCCGACCGGCTCGACCGCGCGGTCGCGGGCACCGACCTGGGGACGCCGCGCACCCCCCTCTGGCAGCGCGGCGTGGGTGGCCTGCAGTGGCTGCTCGCCCTGGTCGCGCTCGTCGGCGCCCTCTGGCTGCTGGCGCTCGTCGTCCTGGGCCTGTTCCAGCTCGACGACCTGGTTCCGCTGCCCCGCGTGGAGGGCCTGCCGCTGCCCACGCTGCTGCTGGTCGGCGGGCTGTTGGCGGGGGCGCTGCTCGCCCTCGTGGCGCGGCCGCTGGTGCGTGCCCGGGCGCGCCGGCGCGCCCGGCGGGCGGCACACCGGCTGACGGCGGCCGTGGAAGGCGTCGCGCAGGAGGAACTGCTGGCGCCGATGGCCGAGGTCCGGGCGGAGCACGGCGCGTTCTGCGCGGCGGTGGGACGGGCGGGGCGCTGAGCGGTCAGTCCCGCTGCTGGGGGATCTCCGGGGCGCGCGGTTCGGGCACTCGGTCGGCCGGGCTCTCCAGCGGGGTGAGGCCGTTGGGCAGCCGGGCCCACACGTGCTTGCGCCCCGGTCGCTCCTCCCAGCCGTAGTCAGCGGAGAGCTGGGCCACCAGGTGCAGCCCCATGCCGCCCAGCGCGGGGTCGCGGTCGACGGCGGGGACCGGCGGGCGATCGGGGGCCTCGTCACTGAGGTCGAGCAGCCAGCCGTCCGGTCCGGCGATGATCATCGCCCGAACCGATCCGCCGCCGTGCCGCAGCGCGTTCGAGGCGAGCTCCTCGAAGACCAGGAGCAGGCCGTCCCGGGCGTCCTCGGTGGAGGAGGAGCTGACCGACGGGTGGCCGATCCGGGCGCGCAGGTCGGCGCGGACGCGGGAGACCTCGTGCATCGTCTCGAGCTGCCAGTGCCAGACGTCGCCGAGGAAGGCAGGCACGGACACCAGCGGCCACGGCTCCTGGCCCATCGCCACCCCTTCCGCCGGTGCTTGGCAGGTGAGACGGCCGTCGTCGGGCCGCGCGTTCATCCTGACCGAAAGCCTCCGTTCCCGCACCGGCGGGTCCCGGGACCGGTGCCGTGATACCGGCGGGCCCCGGTGGAGGGGAGGATGGCCGGATGCAGGAGCTGCTGCGAGACCTGAGCCGGGTGGCGCTGGCCGACCGCCCGCTCGACGAGGTGCTCGGCGAGATCACGGCCATCGCCGCCCGGGGCATCCCGGGGGCGGAGGCCACGTCGATCACGCTGATCCGCAACGAGAAGGGCTACACCGCCGGCCACCACGGCGAGATGGCCCTGGCCGCCGACGAGCTGCAGTACCAGGAGGGCTACGGCCCCTGTCTCGACGCCGGCCGTGCAGGCATCGTCCTGCGCGTCGACGACATGCGCACCGAGCAGCGCTGGCCCACCTACGTGTCCCGCGTGCTGGCGGTCGGCATCCGAAGCTCGATGTCGGTGCCGCTGCCCTACCAGGGGACGTCGATCGGCGCGCTCAACAACTACTCCACGCAGCCGGGGGCCTTCGCCTCCGACGAGTCGCTGGCGGCCGGCCAGGAGGTGGCCGAGGCCGTGGCCGTGGCGGTGGCCAACGCCGACGCGCACGACCGGCTCGTCGACCAGGCCAGGAACATGCGACTGGCGATGGAGTCGCGGGCGGTCATCGAGCAGGCCAAGGGCGTGCTGATGGCGCAGCGCCGGGTCGACGCCGAGCAGGCCTTCGAGATCCTGCGGGAGGCCTCCCAGCGCTACAACCGCAAGCTCCGGGACATCGCCGTCGGCGTCGTCGCCTCGACCCGGTCGGGCGGCCGGTAGCTACCGGGCCGCGCGGGCGAGCGCCTCCAGCCGGCCGACCAGGAACTCCACCGCGGCCGCGCTGTCCACCGTCTCGGCCACCTCCACGGCGGTGGGGGAACCGGACACGCCGCGCCGGTCCACCAGCGTCTGCCCCCGGCCGGCACCCAGCGTGGTGTCGACGACGACGTCGCGCCGCACGGTGCCCAGCGTGCCCGGGACGATCGCCTCGGTCAGGGCGAGCGCGTCGTGGACGACGACCCCGGTGGTCCCGTAGGCCGTCCGCGCGTGGTCCAGGTACTGCTGCAGGATCGCCGCGGCCGTCGCGCCGACGTGGCCGGCCGCCGCGAACCGGGCGATGCCCTCGGCGTCGAGCACGGTCGGCAGGGTGACGTCCAGACCGACCATCACGGTGGGCAGCCCCGCGCTCAGCACGCGCTGCGCGGCCTCCGGGTCGGCCCACACGTTGAACTCCGCGGCCGCGGTGACGTTGCCGCCGCGCCCGGCCGAGCCGCCCATGAGCACCAGCCGGCCGATCCGGTCGGCGGCCTCGGGGTAGATGGCCAGCAGCAGCGCGATGTTGGTCCAGGGCCCGATCGCGGCCACCGTCACCGGCGTCGGCGAGGACATCAGCAGCTCGGCCAGCGCGACCACCGCCGGGCGCGGAACGAGGGCTGCCGGGGACGGCGGCAGCTGCACGCCGCCCAGCCCGCTCGCGCCGTGCACGTGGCCGGCCCGCTCCGGCTGCGCATGGACCAGCGAGTCGCGGGCGCCGGCGGCCACCGGGACGTCGGAGCGCCCGGCCAGGTGCAGCACCCGCAGCGCGTTGTCCGTCGTCTGCGCGAGCGGCACGTTGCCGTGGACGGTGGTGACCAGCCGCAGGTCGACCTCCGGGCTGGCCAGGGCCAGCAGGACCGCCAGCGCGTCGTCGATGCCGGGGTCGGTGTCGATCACCAGGGGGATGCGGTCGGCCACGCCGCCATCCTGGCAGGGCCCGGGGAGGGCCCCGACACGCCGGGCGCGGCGCGGACCGTCCCGGGTGACCGACCCGCTGACCAGCCGGTTCCACGCTCGGAGCGGCACGGCTTGTCGACAAGGCAGCGGGCCCGGGAGGGGGTGACCGACCGGTCCGGAGAGCCTCCGCAACGGTTCGGTCACGCGCCCTCCAGAACGTGTCCCGACCGGCCGGTCCCACGCCCCGCGCTCCCTACCGTTCTCCTTGTCCGCGGCACCTTCCCCGGCCGCGGCGACTACCTGCAGGAGGACGTCATGGCGATCGATCCGGCCACCGCGCCGCGCTCGACCGCCGTGGCGGACGGCCTGACCCTCAACACCCTGCTCGACGTGCTCGACCGCGCTGACGAGCTGCCTATGCGGCGGCGGCCCCGCCCGGCCCGCGCCGTGGTGATCCGGCCCGTCCCCGGGCGGCAGGCGCCCCGCCCCCGGACGGCGGTCCGGCCGGTCCCGGTGCCCGCCCCCCGGCCGCGGCCGGCCGCCCCCGCTCCGCAGCCCCCGCCCGCCGCGGCGCCGGCGCCGCGCACCCTGCGCACCCGGCTGCGGGCGCTCGCCCGCCGCCTGGCGCTGTGGGGTGCCGGACCCGACGGCGCGTACCTCGCCTGGGGCCGTCCGACGGCGCCGCCGTCCCACCGCGACGGCCCCGTGCTGCTCACCGCGCTGCCCAGCACCCCCACGATCCAGCCCGCGGCGCCTTCCCCCGCTGCGGCGCTTCTTCCGGCCCGGGCTGCCCGGCCGGTCGCCCCGCACCGCGTCCCGGTGGTTCCTCCGCTCGCCCGCTCCGTGCCGGCCCCGCGGACCCCCTGTGCACCGGACGTCGTGACGGGCCGGCCGTCGGCACCGCCCCCGGCCTCCACCGCGGCCCGCTCCCGCGGCGATCCGCGCCCCCCACCCGCGCGGGGATCGCCGTCCGGCTGATCCCGCAGCGCACACCCGGCACCCCGCCGCCGTCCTCCGCTCCGCCCGAGCCCGCCGGACCCCGGCCACCGTCCTCCTCCGGTGGTCGCGACCGTGGCCTCGGCACTGGTCCTCCGCTCTCCTGGCCGACCTCGCACCGCCCGGCCGTCCCCTCGACGGGAGTCCTCCCGCCGCCCGATCCGCTCCGCACCACCGGTACTCGCCTCGACCCCCGCCGACTGCGCCCGACGCAGCGCGCGGACCCTCCAGGGAGGCGCGAACCGCTGCGCGGCACCGATCGGTCGGCACCGAGCACCCGTCCCCGGGACGGCAGGCCCTGCCGGCACCCGCGCCCCCGGGTCCGACCGGCACCGCCTGACCGGGCAGCGCCGAGGGAACGAGCCGCTGGTCCCGCCCCGACCGGCGACCGGGAGATGCCGCGAGGAGACCGGGCCGAGCCGCACGGACCGGCCGCTCCCGGCGCAGCGATGCCGGACCCGCGGCACGCACGTGCCGGCGGACGTCGTCCGCACCCCGCCGCACGGGCGGGCGCCCCTCCTCCGGCCGAGGGGCGCCCGCCCTGGCCCGTTTCCGGCGGCCGGTTCGGATACGGTTGTCCGGAACCGGCCCCCCGCGAGAGCCAGGGGGAGCCGCCCGTCGAGGCCGCGGCCCTGCCTCCGAGCCCAGCCGCCCACGGCCCCGGAATGCGAGTGCCCACGACGTGAGAGCCGACGAGGCGCCCCCGCACGCCGACGGCGCCGGGCCCGCGGCTCCCGGGGCACGGCTCGACCAGGCGATCGACGCCGCCGGCATCGGCAGCTTCGACTGCGATCTCGTGACCGGCCGGCTGAGCTGGGACGACCGCCTGCTGGAGATCTTCGGGTACGACCGGGCCGACTTCGACGGGACCTTCGCCGCCTTCACCGCCCGCGTCCACCCCGACGACCTGGTCCGGGCCGTGCAGACGCTGCAGTGCGCCGTCGACGAAGCACGCGAGTACGACGCGGAGTTCCGGATCGTGCTGCCCTCCGGCGAGACCCGCTGGGTGCAGGCCCGCGGCCGGGTGCTGGCCGACGAGGCGGGCGTCCCGGTGCGCCTGCTCGGCGCGGGCTTCGACACCACCGACCACCGGCACGAGGACGCCCGCGTCGCCCGGGTGCTGGAGACGATGAGGTCGGCGTTCTGCCTGTTCGACCGGAAGTGGCGGTTCGCCTACGTCAACGGGGAGGCCGAGCGGCTGCTCGGGCGCTCCCGCGAGGAGCTGCTGGGGGGCTCGCTCTGGGAGCTGTACCCCGCGACGGTGGGCAGCGACTTCGAGGAGCACTACCGGGGGGCCGCGGCCACCGGCCGCGAGCGGGTCTTCGAGGCCTACTACCCCGCGCCGCTGGACGCCTGGTACGAGATCCGGGCCTGGCCGGGACCCGACGGCCTGTCGGTGTACTTCCTCGACGTCACCGAGCGGCGGAACGCGGAGGAGCGGGCTCGGGAGAGCGCCGCCCGGCTCGCCCTCATCGCCGAGGTGAGCGCCCTGACCGCGGAGTCGTTGGAGTCCGCCGCCGGTGAGGAGGGTGCCCTGCGACGGCTGGCCGCGGCGGTCGTCCCCGTGCTGGGCGACTGGACGATCGTGAGCCTCCTGGGCGAGGACGGCCGGATCCGCGACGTCGGCAGCTGGCACCGCGACCCCGCCGCCCGGGCGGCGACGTCCCGCTACGCGGAGCTGCGCCTGTCGGCGATCCAGCCGGACGCGCCGGTCCTGGGCGCGCTGGCGTCGGGCCGGACGATGACCGTGGAGGACGTGCCCGGGGCGGTCGGCCGCACCCTGACCGGTGAGGCCGCCGAGACCTTCTGGTTGCTGGCCCCCCGCTCGGCGGTCACCCTGCCGATGGTGGCCCGGGGCCGGACGCTGGGCGCGCTGAGCGTCTACCGGTCCGCCGACCGCCCGCTGGCCGGCCCCGACGACGTGGCCGCGGCGCAGGAGGTGGCCTCCCGGGTCGCCCTGGCCCTGGACAACGCCCGCCTCTACGAGCAGCAGCGCCGGCTGGCCGAGGGCCTGCAGCGCAGCCTGCTCACCGCGCCGCCGGCGCCGGACTCCGCCGAGATCGTCGTCCGCTACCGGCCGGCCCTGGAGGTCGCCGAGGTGGGCGGGGACTGGTACGACGCGTTCCTCCAGCCCGGTGGTGCCCCCATGCTGGTCATCGGTGACGTCGTCGGGCACGACACCGAGGCGGCCGCCGCCATGGGGCAGCTGCGGGGATTGTTGCGGGGCATCGCCTACCGGCACGGGGCCGGGCCGGCGCAGGTGCTCACCGAGCTGGAGGTCGCCGTCGAGGGGCTGGGCATGCGCACCATGGCGACGGCCGCGATCGCCCGGGTGGAGCAGAGTCCCGCGCAGCGCGCCGCGGGCCTGACCAGCCTGCGGTGGTCGAACGCCGGGCACCCGCCCCCGCTGCTGCTGCACGCCGACGGCCGGGTCGAGGAGCTGACCGGCGGCCGGCCGGAGCTGATGCTCGGCGTCGACCCGGCGGCGGCCCGCACCGAGAACGTGGTGACCTTCCGCCGGGGCGCGACCGTGCTGCTCTACACCGACGGGCTGGTGGAGGGCCGGGACCTCCCCCTCGACGAGGGCATCGCCCGGCTGCGGGTGGCGCTGGGCGAGCTGGCCGGGGAGCCGCTGGACCGGCTGTGCGACGCGGTGATCACCCGGCTGCGACCGCAGGGCCTGCAGGACGACATCGCCCTGGTGGCGATCCGGCTGCACCCGCAGGACTGATCAGCGGCGGGTCGGCAGGTAGCGGGGCCGCAGGGTCAGCGCGGCAGCAGGGCCCAGACGTACTTGGTGCCCGCGCGCACGTACCAGCCGTGCTCGGTGGCCAGCTCCGCGATGAGGTAGAGCCCGAGGCCGCCCTCGCTCGGGTCGCGGTCGACCGCCGGGGTCGGAGGGGTCGTCACGGCGCGGTCGGACACCTCGACGAGGTAGGCGGCGCCGGCTTCCCGGACCGTGGCCCGGACCCCGCCACCGCCGTGCCGCAGCGCATTGGAGGCCATCTCGTCCAGCGCCAGGATCAGCCGGTCGCGCAGATCCGCCGGGTCGGCACCGGCCGGGCCCGCCCCGCTGAGGTGCCGGCGCAACTCCGCCCGCATGCCCGGCAGCTCGGCGATGTCACCGAGCTCCCACAGCAGACCCCCGCCCGCCGGAGGTGGGGTAGCGAACGGCCAGACCCGCCCGGCCCTCTCCCGTATCACGCCGTTGGTCACCTCACGCGCTTGCCACGGCCCACGGATCCCTGCTGCAGGCCAGCCGAACACTTGCGTATTCACGCCGGGAGCGCCCCCCAAACACGCTGAGACGGGAGTCACAGCGAGCCGGCCAGCTGCGCCAGTTTCCGGACGGTGTTCCAGTTCCGGGCCGTCCCCGGCACACCCAGCAGGCGGTCCCAGTTCCACGCCGCCAGCGGGGTGCTCGCGACCCCGTCCGGAGCCCACAGGAACAGCTCCCGGCCGGCCACACGGAACTCGCCGCGGTCGGCCGGTGGGAGCGCGGCCACCCGCTCCGGCGCCGGCGGGCTCGGCAGGAACGTGACCAGATAGCGGGCCGGGTCGGTGGCCACCGCGCGGAGCGGGTCGGCGGCGACGACGTCCGCGATCTGCGCGCCGGTCCGGACGACGGTCGGGACGTCGAACCCGAACCGCTCCCGCACCGCGGCCTCGACCTCGGCGACCAGCTCGGCCTCGCCCAGTGGGCTGTCCAGCACGACGTTGCCGCTGCGCAGGTGGGTGCGGACGCCGGTGGCGTCGCGGGCGGCGAGGGCCTCCCGCAGCTCGGCCATCCCGACCTGCCGGGCCTTGCCGAGGTTGATGCCGCGCAGCAGGACGACGTAGCGGGTGGTCATCCGCGGCACGGTAGCCGGGGTGCCGGGTCCGGGGCGGCGGCCGCCAGGGCCACGAGGTAGTCGCGCACGGCCTGCGGGGACCGCATGACCGCACCCATGACGGCGACGCCGCGCGCCCCGGCCGCCAGGAGGGCCGGCACGTCGCCGGGCACCACCCCGCCCAGGGCGTAGGCCGGGGGGCCGGCTGCCTGCAGGAGGGCGAACCCCTCGACACCCAGAGCGGGCCCGTAGCCGGGCTTGGACGCCGTGGGGAACACCGGCGACAGGAACGCGTAGTCGCAGCCCTCCGCCCGCGCGCGGGCCAGCTCGCCGGCCGAGTGGCAGGACCGGCCGACCAGCCTCGGGCGGGGGTCGGGGAAGGGGTCCGCGGCGGCCAGGTGGACGGCGTCGGCACCCCCCGGCCCCGCCTGGACGAGGACCCCGCCCACCGGGTCGAGCACCGCCCGGAGCTCCGCGGCCAGGGCGGCCCGCTCGTCGGCGGGGAGGTCCTTCTCCCGCAGCACGACCGCCCGCGCCCCGGCGTCGACCGCGGCGGCCACGACGTCGCGCAGCGGCCGGTCGCACCGGGTGCGGTCGGTGAGCACGAGCAGCCGCGGCAGGTTCACAGCTCGGGCAGGCCCTCCATGGGGGTGGAGGCCTCGGCGTGCCAGCGGCGGGGGATGCGGCCGGCGCGGCGGGCCAGCCGGCCGGCCTCGACCGCCTGGCGCATCGCCAGCGCCATCGTCTCCGGTTCGCGGGCCCGGGTCACCGCCGAGGCCAGCAGCACCGCGTCGCAGCCGAGCTCCATGGCCAGCGCGGCGTCCGAGGCGGTGCCGATGCCGGCGTCGAGCACGACCGGCACGTCCACCCCCGCCCGCAACAGCGCGATGTTGTGCGGATTGCGGATGCCCAGGCCGCTGCCGATCGGCGAGCCCAGCGGCATGACCGCGGCGCACCCGGCGTCGGCCAGCCGGCGGCCGAGGATCGGGTCGTCGGTCGTGTAGGCGAGCACGGTGAAGCCCTCGGCGACCAGCTGCTCGGCGGCGTCGAGCAGCTCGACGGCGTCGGGCAGCAGGGTGTGCTCGTCGCCGATCACCTCCAGCTTGACCCATGAGGTGCCGAACGCCTCCCGGGCCAGGCGGGCGGTGAGCACCGCCTCGCGGGCGGTGCGGCAGCCGGCGGTGTTGGGCAGCAGCCGCACCCCGCAGCGGTCCAGCACCTCGAGCATCGACGCGCTGGAGGACGCCTCCACGCGGCGCAGCGCCACGGTCACCAGCTGGGTGCCCGAGGCGCGCACGGCCGCCTCGAGGGCCTCCAGGCTGGGCACGCCGCCGGTACCGAGCAGCAGCCGCGAGGTGAACGTCTCGCCGCCGAGCGCGAACGGGTCGGCGGCGTCGTGCAGGCCCCCTTGCAGGGGCCCGCTGCCAGCGTCGATCGGCCCTCCTGCAGGGTCCCGCTGCGAGCTTGCGAGTGGCGGGGGGCAGGAGGGTCCTTCACGGGGGGCACGGGGGTCCTTCAGCACGGTCATCCTCCTGCGGTCGGGGCGAGCACCTCGAGGCTGTCGCCGGCGGTGAGCCGGGTCGTCGTCCAGGTGCTGCGCGGCACGACGTCCCCGTTGCGGGCCACGGCGACCCGGCCGTGCCCGTCACTGCGCTCGGCGACCAGGTCGGCCACGGTCGCGTCCTCGGCGAGCTGGGTGGGCTCGCCGTTGATGGTCACCTGCATGCTCATCTCCTGGGCGGGGCGGGGGCGAACCGGTCGGCGGTGAACGGGGCGGCGAGCTCGGGGAGCGTCCCGGTGGCCAGCAGGTCCGCGACGACCTCGGCGGTCACCGGCGTCAGGAGCACGCCGTTGCGGTGGTGCCCGGTGGCCAGCACCAGGCCGGGCAGCGAGCTGGCCCCGAGCAGGGGGGCGTTGTCGGGGGTGCCCGGCCGCCAGCGGGCCAACGTCTCGGCCAGCTCCAGCTCGCTCACGCCCGGGACGACGTCGATCGCATCGTGCAGCAGGTCGTGCACCCCGCCGGCGGTGACGGTGGGGTCGAACCCGCGGTCCTCCACCGTGGCGCCGACGACCAGCCGGTCCCCCGCGTAGGGCACCAGGTAGACGTGCCGGCCGCGGACCAGGGCCCGCACCGTGCCCTCCAGCAGCCCGCCCGCGCCGGCCAGCCGCAGGATCTGCCCCTTCACCGGGCGGACCGGCAGCGGCGGGACCCCGGGCAGGCCGGCGCTGTGCGCGCCCAGCGCCAGGACGACGGCGCCGGCCTCGAGCGCGCGGCCGCCGGCCAGCTCCAGGCCGGCGGCCCGGCCGCCGTCCACGCGCACCGCGGCGACCCGGTCCCGGACCAGCCGGACGCCGGCGTCGCGCGCGGCGGCCAGCAGGGCGGCGTGGAGGGCGCGCCCGTCGACCGAGTGGTCGCCGGTGACGAGCAGCCCGCCCCGCACGCGGGGCGTCAGCGACGGCTCGCGACGGCGGGTGGCGCGCGGGGTCAGCCGCTCGGCGTCCAGCCCCAGTTCCTGCTGGAACGCGTGCAGCGCGTCGAGCTCGCGCATGTCGTCGTCGTCGAAGCCGACGACCAGCGTGCCGGCGGTGCGCAGCCCCACGGGCAGCCCCCCGGCCCGCTCCACCTCCTCGGCGAAGGCGGGCCAGCGCTGCACCGACGCCAGGCCCAGCCGGAGCAGGGCCTCCTCGCGGTACCCGGCCTCGGTGACCGGGGCCAGCATCCCGGCGGCGGCCCGGGAGGCGCCGTCCCCCGGTGCGTCGTCGACGACGGCGACCGACAGGCCGCGCTGCGCCGAGCGCCACGCCACCGAAAGCCCGATGAGGCCGCCGCCGGCGATCACGACGTCGGGTGCGGCGCCGGCGGTCACCGGATGCCGGCCCGCCGCCGGGCCCGCAGCGCCGCGGGCAGGGAGACCAGCGCGGTGAGCACCGCGGCGACCGCGAGGCTGACGAGCGAGGCCGACCAGCCGTTGGCCGGGTCGATGCCGAGGTCGGTCTGCCGCTCGGTCCACCACGCCGTCCAGCCCGCACCCGGCCCGGCGAAGTACGTCGGCAGGGTCAGCTGGTAGGCGATGAAGCCCGCCGCCCACGGGAGCAGCAGGGACAGCCGCGCGGGCGCGGTGTCGGAGACGTCCCACGCGCCGCGGGGGAGCAGGTAGTACGCGACGACGAAGACCCCGACCAGCGGCACGAACACCGCGCCGATGAGGAAGAGGAACGGCTCGTAGGCGGTGAGATCGAAGGCGAGCGCCAGCAACGTGGCCACGGCGCCGACGAGCACGGCCAGCACCCGGCGGTCGAGCCGGGCGACGACGTTCTGCGCCGACACCGCCGTCGAGTAGATGTTGGCGAAGGCCTCGTCGACCTCCACCGCCAGCAGCACCAGGACCGCGACCAGCCCGAGCGGGACGGCCAGCAGCGCGTCGACGACATCCAGACCCGCCCGGCCGTAGGCGGCCAGCGCCAGCACGCCCAGGGTGAACAGGGCGATGGCGGCGAGGGCGTAGCCGCCGGCGGCGCCGGCGAAGGCGGTCCGCCCGCGCCGGACGTGCCGGGTGTAGTCGGCGGCGAGGGGGAACCACGAGACCGGCAGCGCGATGACGATGTCGGCCGCCGTCCAGAACGATGCCGTCCCGCCCTCGGTGACCGCCGGCAGCGGCTCGGACAGGACCTCGACGAACAGGTAGACGATGGCGGCGAGCGCCGCCCACACGGCGTAGCGGGCCAGGAGCCGCACCACGCCCAGCGGGCGCAGCGCCATGAGGGTGGCCAGCGCGCCCCCGGCGAGGACGAACGGCCAGCGGGGGGCGTCCAGGGCCCGGGAGGCGGCCTCGGCGATGATCAGGATCTCGAAGGCGGCCCAGCCCACGCACTGCACGAGGTTGAACGCGGTGGGCAGGTAGGAGACCCGGCGACCCAGCAGGCCGCGCAGCAGCACCATCGCCGGCACGCCCTCCCGGGCGCCGGCCGCGGCGCCCAGGCCGAGCAGGATCGAGCCGATGACGGCGCCCACGACGATCGCGCCGAGCGTGGCGACCAGCGGCCGGTCGGCGACGATGACGTAGGCCGCGGCCACCGGCAGCAGCAGGCTGATGCCGAGGTTCGCCCACAGCCCCAGGGTGTCGCGCAGGCCCAGCGTGCGGGGCGGGGGTTCGGTGAGGGTGATCGGAGCGTCCCCGGCGGGGACGGACGTGCGGACGGTCTCGGACATGCTCGAGGTCGCTCCCTACGCCGGCATTACCCGGTCAGGTTCCAGCGGTCGGCAGCAGGCAGCTGCCCTCTCAGCCCGGTCCTCCGAGCTCCCGCACATGGCTTCCGCCATGTCGAGGCCACCTTAGCCACTCTCGTAGAGTCCCTCGGCGTGCCGGTCGCCGAGCTGCTGCAGCGCCATCCTCGCGCCTGGTCCCGAGCCACCCGCCATCCGTTCCTGGTGGCCGTGCGCGACGGAACCCTCCCGGAGGCGGCGTTCGACACCTGGCTGGCCCAGGACGCCCGCTTCGTGGCCGACCTGCTGCGCTTCCAGGCCCGGCTGCTGGCCCGGGCGCCGCGTCCCGCGCAGGCCGTGCTGGCCGGTGGGCTGGTGGCGCTCGTCGACGAGCTGGCCTGGTTCGAGGTGCAGGCCTCCCTCCGCGGGCTCGACCTGGACACCCCCGCGCTGCCGGCGACGGCGGCGTACGCCGAGCTGCTGGAGCGCCTGGACGGCGCCGACGTCGGATCCGCGCTGACCGCGCTGTGGACGATCGAGCGGACCTACCTCGACGCCTGGGCGGTCGCCGCGCCCGGCGCCCCGGCGTACCGCGAGTTCGTCCAGCACTGGACCGCGCCCGGGTTCGCCGGCTACGTGACCGCGCTGGAGCAGGCCGCCGACGGGGCCGGGGACGCCGACCGGGACGACGTCTTCGCCGAGGTGGTCGCGGCCGAGTGCGCCTTCTGGGACATGGCGGTCGACGCCGCATGAGCCTCGCCCGGGCCCTGTGGGCCGAGAACGCCGACCTCGCGGCGGCAGCGCTGGAGCACCCGTTCGTGCAGGGCATCGCCGACGGCACGCTGCCCACGGCGTCCTTCGCCGGGTACGTGGCGCAGGACGCCTTCTTCCTGGAGGCTTTCGCCCGCGCCTACGCGCTCGGCGTCGCGCACAGCCCCGACCGGGCGACCCTGGACGCCTTCGCCGACCTGCTCGCCGGCGTCCGCGAGGAGCTGCGGCTGCATGCGTCCTACGCGGCCCGGTGGGGGATCGACCTGGCCGCCGTCGAGCCGGCGCCGGCGACGCTGGCCTACACCGACTTCCTGCTGGCCACGGCGGCCTTCGGGCGGGCCGATGTCATCTGCGCGGCGATGACGCCGTGCATGCGGCTCTACGCCCACCTGGGCCAGTCGTTGGCGGGCCGGGAGGCGGAGACCTACGCCGAGTGGGTCATCACCTATGCCGACCCCGGTTTCGAGGAGCTGGCCGGCACGCTGGAGGCGCTGCTGGACCGCTCCGCCACCGACGGCCCGGAGCTGCACCGGGCCTACCGGCGGGCGATGCAGCTCGAGGTCGGCTTCTTCGACGCCGCCTGGCGCCGGGCCTGAGGACGGTTTCACGGGAAACCGCCCCGCGGGGGCGCGCAGTGCCGGTGACCGCGGTCAGGGGCACCGCGGTCAGGAGCGCCGCACCGCGGCGATGAGCGCGTCGATCCGCCGGGCGTGCGCGCCGCGCCAGTAGAGCCGGTCGCAGGCCGGGCAGCGGGAGAACCGGTCGTAGGTCCGCCGGGTGCCGGGCGGCAGCCGGTCGGCGACCTCGGCCTTGGGCACCGGCTCCAGGGGGGCGCCGCAGGCGGTGCAGCGGGTCAGCGGCGCGAGCTCCGGCGCGAACCGGTCGAGCACGTCGGCGAGCTGATCGTCGGGCCGGTGCCCGCGCACGAGCGCTCCGTGCGGCAGCGTGCGGCGCATGAGCAGGCCGCGGTCCTGGGTGAGCAGCACCCGGTTCTCCGCCCGCGCCCGCCCGACCAGTGCGGCGTCCTCGGCGGTGTTGGACCAGGCGGCGTCCAGGCCGAGCAGCCGCAGCCGGCGGGCCAGCGCCCCCAGCCCGACATCGAGCAGCAGTCCGCCGGCCGGCAGCGGCTGCGGCCGGGTGACGGGGGCCACCTCCACCACGCTGGCGGGGCGGGTCCGCGCGTCCCGGCCCGCCGGCGCCCCGTCGAGCCGCAGCCTGCCCACCTCGGTCCATGGGACGCCCGCGGCCTGGACCAGGTGCCCGAGCGTCGCGTCCGGGTCGAAGGCGAGCCGGCGCTGCCGGGCCGGCCGGTCCCGCGGATGCAGCAGGAAGGCCAGCTCGGGAGCGACCCGGACGACGACGTCACTCACCGGACGGGGGTACCCGGCGATCTCCCGTAGGATGCTTGAAACGTCAACAAAACTGGGGCAGACTGGAGCCGGTTTCCCCGCAGAGCAGGAGTTCGCCATGCCCGTCCAGCGCCTCAACCACGCCGTCCTCTACGTCCGGGATGTCGCCCGCAGCCACGCCTTCTACCGGGAGGTGCTGGGCTTTCGCGCGAAGATGGAGATCCCGGGCGCCGCGGTGTTCCTGCAGGCGGAGGGGTCGACCAACGACCACGACCTGGGCCTGTTCCAGATCGGCGCCGGTGCGGGCGCCTCGGAGGCCGGGCGGCGCACCGTCGGCCTCTACCACCTGGCCTGGGAGGTCGACACGCTCGCCGAGCTGGCGCGCATCCGGGACGCGCTGCTGCAGGCCGGGGCCTTGGTCGGGGCGTCGGACCACGTCACCACCAAGGCGCTCTACGCGCACGACCCCGACGGCCTGGAGTTCGAGGTCTCCTGGCTGGTGCCGGCGGAGTTCATCACCCCCGAGCTCACCGAGGGCGCGGCGATGACCTCGCCGTTGAACCTCGAGAAGGAGATCGAGCGCTACGGCGCGCACACCCGCGGCGGCGTCGGGGTCTCGGTCCCCGCCTGAGGGCAGCTGCGGGCGACCCGCTCACAGGGGGACGGCGAGGTCGTGGCGGTCCAGGGCCTCGCGCAGATCGGGCCGCCACGGCGACAGCCCCGCCCCGGCGAGGACGACGTCGCGGACGAAGGCGTGCCACACCGGCGCCCGCCGCACCATGCTGTGTCCCCCGCCGATGGTGAACCGGGCGATGCGTGCCCCGACGCGCTGCGCCCGGACGGCGAAGTCGGCCGACAGCCTGGCCGGCACCCAGCGGTCGCCCCGGCCGTGCAGGACCGTCACGGTCCGGTCGCGCAGGTGGTCGACCGGTTCGGTGGGCGGCGTCCACGGGGCCAGCGCGCAGACCGCGTGCACCGACGGTTCGCCCCCGGCCCGCAGCACGGCGCGGCCGCCCATCGAGTGCCCGACCAGCACGACGGGGACGTCCCCGTGCCGGTCTCGCACCTCCGACAGCGCCCAGCGGACGTCGGCGTAGGGGTCGGCCGCCACGCCGTTCCACCCCGCCACCCGGTACCGCACCAGGTAGGTGGCGACCCCGTGGTCGGCCGTCGAGCCGCGGACGAACTGCTCGATCGCCCGCATGCGCAGGAGGGACAGTGCGCGCTCGCGGGGCGGCTCGACGCTGGCCACCGTGCCGCCGTGGCAGAACACCGCCACCGCCGCCGGCGAGCCGGGTGGAACGGTGTGCTCCAGCGCGGGGCGCTCGCCGGGGATCACCGGCGGCGGCGCCCGCCGCGGAGGGTGGCGCGGGCGCGGTCGCCGAGGTCGCCGGCCCGTAGCAGCGCCCGGGACAGCGGTGTCGACCCGGTGCGGCGCTCCAGGGCCCGCC
Organism: Geodermatophilus ruber; assembly: GCF_900114385.1. Classification (GTDB taxonomy): domain Bacteria; phylum Actinomycetota; class Actinomycetes; order Mycobacteriales; family Geodermatophilaceae; genus Geodermatophilus; species Geodermatophilus ruber. The sequence continues at coordinate 69,213 of NZ_FOSW01000018.1, read as the reverse complement.
CCACTCGGCGCAGCAGGCCGGTGGCGAGCGGGACGACGACGGTGAGCACCAGCCACAGGCGCAGCCGGCGGACGAGAAGCAGCCACATGGGGAGGAACTGCCCCGAAGCGGCCGGGATCAGTCAGGCCGGCGTGGGCTCCGGGGGGAGCGGGAAGCGCAGGTGTGCGGCCGGGCTGCGCCCCTCGGGAAGGCTGCCCTCCTCGACGGTGCGGACCTCACCGCTGTCGCGCAGCACGCTCTGCAGCAGCTGGTCGACGATGTCGGGCGCCTGGCGCAGCCGGTCGCCCGAGACCGGGCAGATGTCCCCGCGCTCGCCCAGCCACCCGCACACGTCGCAGACCACCCCGGGGGCCTGGTCCGACTCCCGCAGCAGCAGCGTCTCGATCCCCTTCGAGGAGGCCGCCCACAGGCACTTGTGCAGCCCGGTGACGCCCCAGCCGCCCATCGCCTCGATCTCGAGGACGTGCTCGACCTCCCGGCGCTCCCGGTCGTGCTCCCAGCGGTCCAGCACGGTGTCCACCTGGGCCTTGAGGGCGCCGCGGTCATCCAGCGAGGGATCGGTGAACGTGCCGGCCAGCTTCTCGCGTACCCGGTCGGGGAGCTCGTCGACGAAGCCGGACACCTCGTCGCCGTGCTCGGCGACCACCAGGACGTCGAAGCGCCGGCCCGCCGGCACGGGCACGCCCTCGACCACGGTCTGGTACTGCGCCTCGTGGTCCAGCTCGGGGAAGAACAGGTGCTCCAGCCGGTCGGCCACCCGGCGGAAGTGCTTCTTCGCGAGCTCCTGGACCTTGTGGTGCGTGGCGTTCTCCCGGCCGCCAAAGCGCCCACCGGTGTAGTCCGCGTTGCGCAGGACCGGGTCGTCGACCTCCTCGATCTGGGCGAGCTGGTCGTCCTGGTACTCCCAGAACACCGCCCGGCCCCGGTCGAGGGTGACCGCGCAGGCCCGGTAGTCCTTGTCCAGTGCGGTCGCGATCGGCCGCACCCACGGGGTGGCGTCGACCAGCACCCGGTCGCCCGGCTCCTCGGAGAGCGGCACCTCCTCGAAGAGGTCCCGCGCGGACGAGGCGAAGACGGCCATGCCCGGCGGTTTCCAGTGCTCCTCGAGAACGGCCCGGCGCAGCCGGACGATGTCCTCCCGGAGCGACAGCCGGGCCTCGCGGTCGAGGCTCTCGTCCTCGGTCAGGGGATCGAGCTCGTCGAGCAGGCCGTTGACCCGGGACCGGACTCCCTTCTCGTCCTTGGGGTCCACGGGGACGACGGCGTACAGCGAGACGATGGGCCGTCCGTCCGCGCCGACGCGGATGAGGTCGTTCAGGGCCTGGGCGGCGGTCATGTTTTCTCCGATGCCTCGGTGTGCCAGCCGGGGAGTACCCCGCCCGGGCGGCTCTAGCCGTCCGATGCGGCTCGGGTCCGCCCGCGCCGTCGCCGGAGCGGCCTACGCTCGGGCCATGCTGTTCTCCCGGTCCAAGACCCAGCAGGTGGCGGCGCAGGACGCGCTGCCGGGCCGCCCCGACCCGCTGCCGCACGTCCCCGAGGTGCACGCGGTCAACGGCAACCGCATCCAGCCGCCCTTCCCGGAGGGGCTGCAGACCGCCGTCTTCGGCGCCGGCTGCTTCTGGGGCGTCGAGAAGGTGTTCTGGCAGACCCCCGGGGTCTACTCGACCGCGGCCGGCTACGCCGGCGGCTACACCCCCAACCCGACCTACGAGGAGGTCTGCAGCGCGCAGACCGGCCACACCGAGGCCGTGCTCGTGGTGTTCGACCCGGCGGTGATCTCCTACGAGCAGCTGCTCAAGGTCTTCTGGGAGGAGCACGACCCCACCCAGGGCATGCGCCAGGGCAACGACATCGGCACCCAGTACCGCTCGGCGATCTACTACGACGGCCCGGAGCAGGAGGCCGCCGCGCGGGCCAGCCGGGAGAGGTTCCAGGAGCGGCTGCGCGCCGCCGGCTACGGCGACATCACCACCGAGATCGCGCCGCTGGGCGACTTCTACTACGCCGAGGACTACCACCAGCAGTACCTGCACAAGGTGCCCAACGGCTACTGCCCGATCCACTCGACCGGGGTCTCCTGCCCGGTCGGCCTCCCCGGCGTCTGACGGGTGGCGGCCCTCCGCACCCAGGAGGAGCTCTTCGGGCAGCTGCGGCGGGATCCCGACGTCGAGGCGCCCGACCTGGTCGCCGTCGACGCCACCGACCGGCTGTTGCTCGACGAGGCGGCGGCGATCGCGGCGTACCCGGACGCCGTGGTGGTCGTCGACGACTCCTACGGCGCGCTGACCCTGGGGGCGGTCGCGGCCGGGGCCCGCGACGTCCGGGTCTCCCAGGACCTGCTGGTCGGGGAGCTGGCGCTGGCCGGCAACGCCGGGCGGACCGGGCTGGCCGGCACCTACCGCGCGCTGCCGCTGGCCCCGGAGCTCTTCGCCGGGGCCCGCGTCGTCCTGGCCAAGGCGCCGAAGTCGCTGGACGCGCTGCGGGAGCTGACCGAGCTCGCCGCCGCCGCGGCCGACCCGGACGTCGTCGTCCTCGTCGGCGCCCGGGTCAAGCACATGACCCGGGCGATGAACGACGTCCTCGGCAGCGGGTTCGCCGAGGTCTCGGCCACGCTCGCCCGCCAGAAGTCGCGGGTGCTGGTGGCCCGCGGGCCCCGGCCGGGCGTCCGGCCGACCTTCCCGCGCCGGCAGACCCACCCGGACCTCGGGCTCACCGTCCTCGCGCACGGCGCCGCCTTCGCCGGCACACGGATCGACGCCGGCACCCGGGCGCTGCTGCAGGTGCTGACCGACGCGGCGCCGGGGGCCCGGACGGCGCTGGACCTCGGCTGCGGCACCGGCGTGCTCGCCGCGGCGCTCGCCCTCGCCCGGCCCGGGCTGGAGGTGCTGGCCAGCGACCAGTCCGCCGCGGCGGTGGCCTCGGCGGCGGCGACGGCGGCCGCCAACGGGGCGGGCCGGGTGCGGGTGTTCCGCGACGACGCGGCGTCCACGGTGCCCGACGCGAGCGTCGACCTCGTCGTCTGCAACCCGCCGTTCCACCTGGGCACCGCCGTGGTCCCCGGCGCTGCGGACCGGCTGTTCGCCGCCGCGGCGCGGGTGCTGCGGCCGGGCGGGCAGCTGTGGACGGTCTACAACAACCAGCTGCCGCACCGGGCGGCGCTGCGCCGCCTGGTCGGCCCGACCCGGGTGGCCGCCGCGGACCGCCGCTTCACCGTGACGGTCTCCACCCGCCGCTGAGACAGGGGCTGTCGACCGGTGCCGGGAACGGGTGAGCGCACTTCTGCGGCTGCCGAGCCGGTGGCGCTGCAGCGGTCAGTGTCCGGGGGAGCCCGCGCGGCGGCGCACCGGGGGCCGGCTGGACCACGGGAAGTCGATCCACCGGTCGGTCCTCCGCCACACGTAGTCGCAGCGCACCGCCGACTGCGGCTTCTCGTAGACCACCGCCGTCCGCACGTCGGCGACGTAGCCGGCGCAGAAGTCGCGCACCAGCTCCAGCGTCTTGCCGGTGTCGGCGACGTCGTCGGCGACCAGCACGTTCGCGCCGGTCAGGTCGACGACGTCCAGCGTCGGCGGCAGCACCACCGGCAGGTCGAGCCGCTCGTCGACGCCGGTGTAGAACTCGACGTTCATCACGAAGAGGTTCTTGACGTCGAGGGCGTAGCCCAGAGCGCCGCCCAGGAACAGGCCACCTCGGGCGATGGAGAGGATCAGGTCGGGCTCGAAGCCGTCGTCGGCCACCTGCTCGGCCAGCTCCCGCGCCGCGGTGCCGAACATCTCGTAGGTCAGGACCTCGCGCTCGTCGCCCACGTCCGCCGATGGTGCCAGGTGCACGGCGCCCGGACCTGGGCAGCAGCGCGCCCGGCGGGCAGGCTGCCCCCATGAGGACGCCCCGTTCGCTGCCCCCTGCCGTTCGGAAGCTGCTGGTCTGGTCGGCCGTCCAGGCGGTGCTGGTCGCCGCCGGCCGGCTGGTCGCCCGCCGCAAGGACGAGGGCGACGAGACCACCGCCGGCATCCGCCGGGTGCGGGCGCTGGGGGAGGTCACGCTCCGGCCGGTCAACCCCGGGCTGTCGCGGGTCCGGCTCGACCTGGTGATGGCCGGGGGCGTGCTCGACCTGACTGCGGTTCCCCACGTGCCCGGCGGGATCGACGTCACCGTGCGCGTGCTCATGGGTGGGATGGCGGTCCGGGTGCCCAAGGACTGGCGGGTGTGGTGGCACTTCCGCGGGGTGGGTGGCGTCGGCAGCGAGGCGGAGCGCACCTCCGACGAGGCCGGTGCCGATCTGCGGCTGCACGTCCAGGCGGTCTTCGGGGGCGTCGGCATCGAGGGGGCGGAGGGCTGAGGCGGCCACGGCCACCGTGCGGCCTCCACGGCCTCAGGGAGGACACCGCCACCGCCGGGACCAGCCGCTCGCAGATGGCGCCGGCCGAGGGTTAGCCCGATGTCCTGACGCTGTCGGCGGCCGCGACGGCCGAGTCCTACGATTCCCTGCGTGATGTCGCGGTGACCGACGATGCTCCCGAGCGGTCGCTGTTCGCGGACGGCGGCGAGGTGGGCCGCGCGATGGCCGAGCGGAACTGGGCGGAGACCCCGCTCGGCCCGCCGGAGAGCTGGCCGGCGGAGCTGCGCAACGTCGTCCGGATCCTGCTCACGTCCCGGTTCGCCATGTGGGCGGCGTGGGGCCCCGAGCTGACGTTCTTCTACAACGACGCCTACCGGCACGACACCCTGCAGGCCAAGCACCCGTGGGCGCTGGGGCGCCCCGCGCACGAGGTGTGGGCCGAGATCTGGGACGACATCGGCCCGCGCGTCCGGTCGGTGCTCGACACCGGGGTGGCGACCTGGGACGAGGACCTCCAGCTCTTCCTGGAGCGCGGCGGCTACCCCGAGGAGACCTACCACACCTTCTCCTACAGCCCGATCGGCGATGCGGGCGGTCGGACCGAGGGCATGCTCTGCGTGGTCACCGAGACCACCCAGCGGGTCGTCGGCGAACGGCGCATGGCCCACCTCCGTGACCTCGCGGCGGCGGTCGCGGCCGCCCGCACCCGGGCCGACGTCCTCGCCGCCGTCGCCGAGCAGCTGGGGCGCAACCCCGCCGACCTGCCGTTCAGCGTCACCTACCTGGTCGACCCGGCGGGCACCGCCCGGCTGGGCTGCGCGGCGGGAATCGAACCCGGGTCCGCCGCCGCGCCGGAGGTCCTCTCCCCCGGGGACGACCCGGTCTGGCCGCTCGACCGGATCCTCGCCGGGGAGCAGGTGCTCGTGGAGGGCCTCGCCGACCGCTTCCCCGACCTGCCGACCGGGGCATGGGACCAGCCGCCGACGCAGGCGGTGGCCGTCCCGATCGCCTCGCCTGCGCTGGAAGGCGGCCCGGCGTCGGGCTTCCTGGTCGTCGGGCTCAACCCGCACCGCCGGTGGGACGACGGCTACCGCGGTTTCGCCGAGCTGATCGCCAACCAGATCGCCTCCGGGCTGCAGGCCGCCGGCAGCTACGAGGCCGAGCGCAGCCGCGCCGAGGCCCTCGCCGAGCTGGACCGGGCCAAGACCGACTTCTTCAGCAACGTCAGCCACGAGTTCCGCACCCCGCTGACGCTCATCGCCGGCCCGGTCGCCGAGCTGCGCGGCCACCCGGTCGTGGACGGCGATCCACGGCTGCGCGAGGAGCTCGAGATGATCGAGCGCAACGCGCTGCGGCTCGGCAAGCTGGTGAACACCCTGCTCGACTTCTCCCGGATCCAGGCCGGGCGGATCGAGGCGCGGTTCGAACCGGTCGACCTGGCCGGGACCACCGCCGAGCTGGCCAGCGTCTTCCGGTCGGCGGTCACCCGGGCCGGCCTCGACTTCCGCGTCGACTGCCCCCCGCTCGGGCAGCCGGTGCACATCGACCGCGACATGTGGGAGAAGGTCGTCCTCAACCTGCTCTCCAACGCGCTGAAGTTCACCTTCACCGGTGGCATCACCGTGCGGCTGGGCCGGGCCGAGGGTGGGGCGCAGCTCACCGTCAGCGACACCGGCACCGGCGTGCCCGCCGACGAGCTGCCCCGGCTCTTCGAGCGCTTCCACCGGGTGGCCGACGCCCGTGGCCGCTCCGGCGAGGGCAGCGGCATCGGCCTGGCGATGGTGCGCGAGCTGGTCGGCCTGCACGGCGGCACCGTCGACGTCACGAGCACCCCGGGCGCCGGCACCACGTTCACCGTCACGGTCCCGTTCGGCACCGCGCACCTGCCGGTCGACCGGCTGGTCGAGGCCACGTCCGACACCCCGGCGGTGTCGCCGGGCGCCGCGCCGTTCGTCACCGAGGCGATGGGCTGGCTGCCCGGGGACGAGGGCGAGGCGACCGGCCCGGTGGAGCCGGCTCCGGCCCCGGGCGGCCGGGCCGGGCGGGTCCTGGTGGCCGACGACAACGCCGACATGCGGGAGTACCTGCTGCGGCTGCTGACGCCGTACCACGACGTCCGGGCGGTCGCCGACGGCCGGCAGGCGCTCGCGGCCGCCCTGGCCGACCCGCCCGACCTCGTCGTCAGCGACGTGATGATGCCCGGGCTGGACGGCATGCAGCTGCTCGCGGCCCTGCGCGCCGACGCCCGGACCGCCCGGGTTCCCGTCGTGCTGCTCTCCGCGCGGGCCGGCGAGGAGGCGGCGGTCGAGGGGCTGGCCGCCGGGGCCGACGACTACCTGGTCAAGCCGTTCTCCGCGCAGGAGCTGATCGCCCGCGTCGGTGCGCACCTGCACCTGGGCCGGGCCCGGCGCGCCGCCGAGGAGCAGTTCACCGCGATGGCGGACCTGGCGCCGGCGCTCATCTGGGTGACCGACCCCCAGGGCCGGCAGGTGTACGTCAACCACGGCTGGACCCAGTTCACCGGCCGGAGCCCGGGCGAGGAGCTCGGCCGCGGCTGGGCCGAGCTGATGCACCCGGAGGACCGCGACCGGTACGCCGCGGTCGTCGGGGCGGCCCGGGCGCAGCGGCAGGGCTGGGAGGTCGAGTTCCGGCTGCGCCGCAGCGACGGGGCCTACCACTGGCTGCTGGAGCGGGCGGTCCCGATCGGCGCCAACGAGACCTTCACCGGCTACGTGGGCAGCTGCACCGACGTCAACGCCCGCATCCAGGAGACCGAGCGCCAGACGCTGCTGGCCGAGGTGGGCGCCGCCCTGGACCGGGAATCGACCGTCGACGGGCAGCTCGGCGCCCTGGCCCGGCTGCTGGTGGACAGCCGGCTGGCGGATCTGTGCACCGCGCGGCTGCTCGATGACGACGGCCGGCTGCGCTTCGCGGGCATCGCCGGCCTGGACCCGGCCACCGAGGCCGGCCTCGCCGGCCTCGACCCGCACTCCGGCCTGGCGCTGGAGGTGCTGGCGACCGGTCGGTCGGTCTGGCGTCCCGGGAAGTCGGCGCGCGACGCCGAGCTGCAGCAGGAGCGGCCGCAGCCGGACGAGCCGGGGTGGCCGCTGTCGCTGCTGTCGACCCTGGTGGTCCCGCTCAGCGTTCGGGGGCGGCTGCTGGCCGTGCTGGCGCTCGGCCGGCAGGCCGACGCGCCGTCGTACAACGACGACGACCGCCTGCTGGTCGAGGAGATCGCCGCCCGTGCCGCCCTGGCCGTGGACAACGCGGTCCTGCTCGCCGACGAGCGGGCCGCCGCGCACGGGCTGGCCCTGCTGCAGCGGGTCACCGCCGAGCTGTCGGCGGCGACCACCCCCGTCGAGGTCGCCGCCGCGGCCGCGGGCCACATCCGGGCGCTCACCGGTCCCGACAGCCGGGTCGCCGTGTACGAGCTCGACCCCTCGCACCGGGCACTGTCCGCGCTGACCATCAGCGGCGGCAGCGAGGAGGGCAAGCGGCTGTGGCGGACCCTGCCGCTGTCGGCCCCGCTGGTCGCCACGGCGGCGGTCACCGAGCGCCGCCCGCTGTGGATCGAGGACGTCTCCGCCGTCCCGCCGGGGGACCGGGAGCTGCCCCCCGCGCTCGCCGAGGCGGTGCGCGGCTTCGCGCTGGCGGCCAACGTCGGTCTCCCGCTGACCGTCGCCGGCCGGGTGATGGGCGTCCTCTCCGTCGCCTGGCCGACGGTCCAGCGCTTCTCGTCCGCCGACCGGGCCATGCTGCTGGCCGTCGCCGAGCAGTGTGCCCAGGCGCTGGACCGCGCCCGCCTGTACCGGGCCGAGCGGCGCATCGCCGAGACGCTGCAGCTGAGCCTGCTGCCGGCCGACCTGCCGCGGCTGGAGCGGCTGGCGTTGGCGGCGCACTACCTCCCCGGCGCCGAGGGCGCCCAGGCGGGCGGCGACTGGTACGACGTGGTGGAGCTCGGCGACGACCGGGTGGCCATCGCCGTCGGCGACGTCGTCGGCCAGGGACCCGCCGCGGCGGCGGTCATGGGGCAGCTGCGCAGCGCGCTCTCGACCGCCCTGCTGCAGGGCTGCGGCCCGGCCGAGGCGTTGGAGCTGCTGGACCGGTTCGCCGCCCGGCTGCCCGGTGCGCTGGCCTCCACCGCCGCCTGCCTGGTCGTCGACGGCGCGGCCGGCACGGTGCGCTGGGCGCGTGCCGGCCACCCCCCGCCGCTGCTGCTCGACGCCGGGATCACCCGGCTGCTCGACGGGGCCGGCGCGGGGGCCGTGCTCGGCGCCCCCGGCCGGGCGCCCTACGCCGAGGGGACGGTCGAGGTGTCGCCGGGTGCCACCCTGCTGCTGTACACCGACGGCCTCGTCGAGCGCCGGGGCGAGGTGCTCGACGAGGGGCTGGACCGCGTTCGCGCCGTGGCGGCCCGGCACGCCACCGCCGATCCGGCCCGGCTGGCCGCCGGCCTGCTCGACGACGTCCTCGCCGACACCGACCAGCCCGACGACGTCGCGGTGATCGCCGCCCGGCTGCTGCCCGGCCCGCTGGAGGAACAGCTGCCCGCGGACCCCGCCCGGCTGTCCGCCGCCCGGCGTGCGGTGACCGCCTGGGCGGTCGCGGCCGCGCTGCCCGAGGACACCACCGAGGACCTGCAGCTGGCGCTGGGAGAGGCCCTGGCCAACGCGGTGGAGCACGCCTACGCCGGTGCCGGGGCGGGGGAGTGCTCGTACCGGGTGGCCCGGGACGCCGACGGCTCGGTGCGGGTGGAGGTGCGCGACACCGGGCTCTGGCGCCCGCCGCCGGCGGACCGGGGGTACCGCGGGCGCGGGCTGGAGCTGATCAGTGCGCTGGCGACCGACGTCGAGGTGAGCCACGGGGAGGACCGACCGGGGACGACGGTGCGCTTCCGCATGCCGGCGGTGGCCCCCGCCACCAGCAGCCCGCGGCGCGGACCCTCCCCGAGGGAGAACGGTGGCGTCCCGGCCCGCGCGGTGGTCCACGAGGGACCGGAGGGGCTGCGGCTGGAGGTCGTGGGTGAGCTCGACCTGGCCACCGCCGGCCCGGTGGGTGACGAGCTCCTCCGGTGCCTGGGCCAGCTGCCGCCGGGCGCGGTGGCGGTCCTGGACCTGCGGCCGACGACCTACCTCGCCAGCGCGGGGGTCGGGATGATCCTGCACGCTCTCGCCCGTGCGGGGGCGGCCGACGTCGAGGTCCGGGTGCGCACCGAGCCGGGTACGCCTCCGGCGCGCATACTCGCCCTGGCCGGATTGGGGGGACAGGCGGCCGGCTCGGCTGCCGCGTCGTCACGGTGAGAACGCGCCCGGCCCTCCCCACCGACGGGGCGCGGCCAGGCATGTCCCAGAATGTCGGTTCAGTCGACCGGACATGCCCGGCGAAGCTGGACGACCCGGCGAAAGAAGGGGCTCGCAACGATGGATCGGGGCGCAGGGGAGGGTGCGGCGCTGGCGCACGACGTCCTTCCCGGTCCGCCCGCGCTCCGCGTGCACACCGCCGCGATCGTCGACTCCGACGCCGACCTGCTCGCCGCCGCGGTGCCCTTCGTGGAGGAGGGTCTGCGCGCCGGTGATCTCACCGTCCTGTCCTGCGGCCCGGAGGCCGCGACCCTGCTCGCCGGTGCGTTCGGCGAGGCGCTCGGCGGGGTGGAGCGCGATGCCCGGATGGCGCTGCTCGACACCCGCGCGCCCGATGCCCTCGGCGTGACCCGGCAGCTGCTGGCCAGGGCAGCGGAGACCCGGTCGGGGCGGCTGCGGGTGCTGGGTCAGGTGCAGTTCGGCTCCGACCCGGTCAGCTGGCGGGAGGGCCAGCGCTACGAGGCCGCCGTCAATGCGCTGCTGGACGGCTGCCCCCTGACCGCGATGTGCCTCTACGACAGCCGGGTGCTGCCCACCGCGGTGGTGTCCAGCGCCCGCCTGACCCATCCGCAGGTCGTCGCCGACGGCCGGTGGGTGGACAGCCCCGAGTACTGCGACCCCCGGGACTTCCTGCGGTTGCTGCCCGTGCCCCGGGAGCCGGTGGAGGACATCCCCCCGGTGCTGGCCATCGACGACGCACCGACCCTGGCCGGGCTGCGGCATGCCCTCGCCGCCGCCCTCGAGACCCGGGTGCCCGACCGTGATCAGCGGGAGGACCTCCATCTGGCCATCAGCGAGGTGGCGGCCAACGCCTTCCGGCACGGCCGGCGACCGGTCTCGGCCCGCCTGTGGGCCGACGGCACCCGGATGGTCTGCACCATCACCGATGCCGGGGGCACCTTCGGCGACCCGCTCGCCGGCTTCCAGCCCGCCCACGGGGACGATCTGAGCCGTGGCGGCATGGGGCTGTGGCTGGCCCGCAAGCTGTGGGACTCGGTGGACCTGCTGCCCGGAGCGCACGGGCTCACCGTCCGGCTCTGCACCCGGCTCCACTGACCGATCGGGCGCCGGTCTTGACGCGCGGTTATCTCACTGTTGAGGTAACCGGGTGATCGTGGTGACAGCGGCGGGCGGGCAGACCGGCACCGCCGTCGTCCGGGCGCTGCGGGCCCGGGGCGAGCAGGTGCGGGCGGTGGTCTCCCGGCGCGGCCCGCGGCCGGAGCTGACCGGGCTCGGCGCCGAGGTCGTGGTCGCCGAGCTGACCCAGCCGATGCCCTGGGCGGACATCCTGGCCGGCGCCGACGCGATGTACCTCATCTGGCCGAACTTCGACCCCGACGAGGCCGAGGGTGCCCGGGCACTGTTCGGCGAGGCCCGGCGGTCCGGCGTCCCCCGGGTCGTCTACCACTCCGTGCTGCGCCCGCAGGCGCGCGTCATGCCGCACCACGCGGCCAAGGACCGCGCCGAGGAGGCGCTGGACGCCTCCGGGCTGTCCTGGCGGGTGCTGCAGCCGTGCGCGTACGCGCAGAACTTCGACGACCAGCTGCCCCAGGTGGCCGCGACCGGCCGGTTGCGCAGCCCGTGGGGGCTGCGCACGGCGCAGTCGCTGGTCGACCTGGCCGACGTGGCCGAGGCCGCCGCCGTGCTGCTCACCGAGGACGGCCTGGACGGGGGGACCTTCGAGGCCGTGGGCCCCGAGCCGCTGACCGCGCCCCGGCTGGCCGAGCTGATCGGCGCCCGGCTGGAGCGGGAGGTGACCGTGGAGGACGTCGTCCCCCGGGGCGAGGTGCCCCAGGCCTATGCCGCGCGCTGCCGCCGGCTGATGTTCGACCACTACCGCGCGCACGGGTTCACCGGCAGCCCCCGGACCCTCACCGCGCTGCTGGGCCGGCCACCGCGCACCTACGCCGCGCACCTCGCCGAGCTGGAGATCCCGGCGTGACGGGCCCGGAGGCCGGTGAGGCCCGGGAGGCCGCGGACGACGCGGTCGACCTGATCCTGGAGCAGTGGGCCCGCGAGCGCCCGGACCTCGACTGCAGCCCGATGGGGATCATCGCCCGGATCACCCAGCTGCAGCGCGAGGTGTTCCTGGCCCAGCGGGTCACCTTCGCCCGGCACGGCCTCGACGCGCCGTCCTTCGACGTCCTGGCCGCCCTGCGCCGGGCGGGCAAGCCCTACCAGCTGACCCCCACCGCGCTCATGCGCACCGCACTGGTCACCTCCGGGGCGATCACCCAGCGGCTGGATCGGCTGGAGGAGAAGGGGCTGATCACCCGGGAGCGCAGCGAGGCCGACGGGCGGGCCGTCGTCGTGACGCTGACCGACGCCGGGCGCGAGGCGCTGGACGCCGCGCTCCCCGACCATCTGGAGACCGAACGCCGGCTGCTCGAGGGGCTCTCCGGCGACGACCTCGCTCAGCTGGCCGACCTCCTGCGCCGGCTGCTGGTCGCGCTGGGCCGGCTGCCACAGCAGCCCTGAGCGGTCCGGCGGCGGTCAGGCCAGTTCGTCCAGGTCGGAGGGCTGCAGGTCGGGCCGTACGCGGACGTAGCGCAGCGGGTGCCGGAAGATCCCGGCCTGCAGCGCGGCGTCGGCGCTGACCTCCACGACGACGTCCGGCACGACCCGGGTGAGCGGCACGGAGAGCCGGCCGCCGCCGAAGCGGCCGGCGCCGATCCGGTCGGGCCACGGGTGCTCCAGGCCCGCGGGGCGGAGGACCGCGGCGAGCTCGGCGGCCTGCGCGGGGGACAGCGGGCTGGTGCGGCCCACCACGACCAGCTCGCCGTGCCGGTACCGCCCCGCCACCAGCTGGCCAGGGCGCTCGATCGGCCCGATGACGCCGCCGGCGACCACCTCGGTGGTCTCCCACGACTTCACCTTGACCCACTCCCGCCGACCCGGCGCGTAGCGGGTGCCGGCGCCCTTGGCGACGAGCCCCTCCACCCCGGCGGCGCGGAAGTCGGTGGACCACTGGCGGGCCTCGTCCGGGTCGGCGGTGGCGGGGGAGAGCTGCATCGGTGGTGCCCAGCGCTGCGCCAGCGCGGCCAGCTCGACCCGCCGCTCGCGCAGCGGCCGGCCGCGCAGGTCGGTGCCGCCCCGCGCCAGCAGGTCGAAGGCCACGTAGGAGGCGGGGAAGCGCGCGACCAGGGCGTCGATCCGGCTCGGTGGGGTGACCATGCGGCGCTGCAGCAGGCCGAAGTCCAGCCGCTCGCCGTTCCAGACGACCACCTCGCCGTCGACGACGGTGCCCGCCGGGACCTGCCCGACGGCGGCGGCGACGACGTCCGGGAAGCGGGCGGTGAGGTCGCGGCCCTGCCGGGACCACAGCCGGGTGGTGCCGCCGGTGCGGACGATCACCAGCCGGTAGCCGTCCCACTTGGGCTCGTAGAGGACGCCGCCGGGGAGCGCGTCGGTGCGCGGGAGGTCCCGGACGGCCCGGGCCAGCGCCACGGGGACCGGCCCGGCGAGCTCGGGCGGCAGGTCGGGCACCCCGGGCGCGGACAGCGGCACGCCGGTCAGCCTGCGGCCAGGCACGACCGTCCGTAGGGGTGTCGACCCGTGGTGTCACCCGTTCGGGGTACCGGTCGAACCCCTCGGCGCGTCCTGTCAGTGCGCCCCGGTGAGCTCCACGTGCGTGCCCCGGGCCGCGCGGTGCCACGATGGGGCCGTGGTCGAACGCAAGCCGCCGGGCATGTCGTTCGAGAGCTGGGTCGACGCGCAGATCGAGCGCGGCCTGGCCCGCGGTGACTTCGCCGACCTGGCCGGCGCGGGCAAGCCGTTGCAGGGGCTGGACCGGGACGAGACCGCCTACGACTGGGCGGTGGCCAAGGCGCGGCGGGAGGGGATCGACACCGCCGCGATGCTCCCGCCGGGGCTGGTGCTGCGGCGGGAGCGGGACCGGCTCCCGGAGCGGGCCGCGCTGCTGGAGTCCGAGGCCGCCGTCCGGGCGCTGGTCGAGGACTACAACGCCCGCGTCGAGACGTTCTGGCGCCGGCCGCAGGAGAGCCGCTGGGCGCCGGTGCCCGGCCTGGCCGATGTCGAGGCGCTCGTCGCGCACTGGCGGGCCACCCGCCCGCCGCCGCCCCCGGTGACCGAGGCCCCGGCACCCCCGCCGCGGCGACGGCCGTGGTGGCGCCGCCGGCCCGGCTGACCCGGGCCGGTGCACGCTCCGCGACCGGGCCGCCGCCCGACCGGCGCGACCCGCCGCAGGGTGCCGGAGCGGCCGCCGGGGCGTCGTTGCGGCCCTGCCGCCGCGGGGCGGCCCGTCACTAGCGTCGCTCGGCACGACCAGGCGGACGAGGCCGAGCAGCCAGAACGGGGCCGGGACGATGAGCGGTGCGCGCAGGACCGTCGTGGTGATCATCGCAGGGGTGCTGGCGCTGCTGGTCGGCCCGCTGCCGGCGTTCGCGTCGGACCAGTCCGGCGGCGGGGCGGATCGGAGCGGGGGGGCGGAGCGGAGCGGGAGGGCGGAGCCCGATCCCCTGGAAGGGCTGTCGGGCGCGCCGACCGCGCCGTCGGTCGCCGAGGTCGAGCAGTACGTCACCTTCGTCGTGAACGACCTCCAGAAGAACTGGGCGGCCTGGTTCCGTGCGCAGGGGATCGCGAAGGAACCCGACGTGGTCGTCCACCTCGTCGGCCCCGGGGAGTCGTACCGGACCACGTGCGTGGACCGGACCGGGACCAGTCCCGTGGTGACCAGTGAGTACCAGAACCTCTTCTACTGCTCGACCGACACCGGCCGTGCGGCAGACGGCACCGACGTCGTCGGCAGCATGGTGCTGCCCGTCGTGACGCTGCAGCGGATGTGGTCGGGGGACATCCTGGGCTTCCGCAGCAGCGTCCCCGGTGACTTCGCGGCCGCGGTGTCCGTGGCCCACGAGTTCGGCCACTCCGTCGTGGACGAGCGCGGCACCGCGCTGGGCGGGTCGCGCCCCACCGGGCAGAACCTGGAGCTGATCGCCGATTGCATGGCCGGCGTCTGGATGGCGTGGGTCCAGCGCGAGGGCCTCCTCGAGGCCGGCGACGTCGAGGAGGCGATCGCCACCCTGGAGGCGCTCAGCGGCACGACGGCGACCTCCGGCTGGAACAGGAGCGGCGGGGACCGGGTGCAGGCCCTGAACGCGGGCTTCTCCGGGGGCGGCCCGGAGGCCTGCATCGGCGCCTACTGGAAGTAGCCGGCCGGGTCGCGGGCCTCGTCCTCGTCCAGCACCTGGAACAGGACGTGGTCCTGCCAGCGCCCGGCGATCCGCAGGTAGCGGGGCGCGAGGCCGAACCGCTCGAAGGCGTTGCGCTCCAGCACGCGCTGCGAGGCGGCGTTGTGCAGGAGCGTCCCCGCCTCCAAGCGGTGCAGGCCGAGCTCCTCGAACGCCACACGCTTCATCTCGCGGACGCCTGCGGTGGCCAGTCCCTGCCCGTTCCGGTCCTCCGAGACCCAATAGCCGACCGAGGCGGACTGGAAGGCGCCGCGGACGATGGTGTTCAGGTTGACCCGGCCGGCGACCCGCCCGTCGCGGTCCAGGACGACGTGCGGCAGCGCCAGGCCCCGCTCGTGCTGGCCGAGGACCTCGTGGATCGCTGTCCGCTGGCCCTCGACGGTGAACCATTCATCGGTACGGACCGGCTCCCACGGGGCGAGGAAATCGCGGTTCCGGCGCAGCAGGTCGGCGAGGGCGGGGGCGTCGTCCGGGCGCACGAGGCGGGTGGCGGGCGGCACCGGCCCACCCTCGCACGGCCGCGGCAGACGTCGGGCGGGGGCGCCCCGCTCTGTCTCCGAGTCACAGCGGACTCGGAGACAGAGCGGGGCCGGAGGCACCAGCCGCCGGCAGGGTCGCCGTGACGCGCGCCCGCCTCTGCTCGGGTCAGAGGACGTCGAACTCGTTGAACGCCGCGCCGCCGGAGAGCTGTGCGTAGCCGGGGCCGCGGTCGAAGAACGGCTCCTCGCCGGTGCGGGAGGCCCGCAGCGACGCCCGCAGCTGCTCCGTCGCGGCCAGGTCGGCCTCGCCGGACTCCAGGACGACGACGCCGTAGTCCTCGCGGGCACCGGAGACGCTCACCTTGCGCCAGGCGATGTCCCGCAGCACCTCCTCGACCGGCCGGTCCAGCGGGTCGCCCCAGCCGCCGCCGCCCGTCGTCCGGATGCGGACGACGGTGCCGGCCTTCAGCGGCTCGGCGTCGGCCAGCGCGTCGACGTCGTGCTCGTTCGGCCCGCCCGGGTCGACGGTGATCTGGAACGGCCGCCCGGCCTTGCCGCCCTTGACGCCCCAGCAGGCCAGGATCGAGCGGTCGGCGATCGACATGAAGTGCGCGTCGCGCAGCACCCGGATGTGCTTCTCGTAGCCGCAGCCACCGCGGTAGCGCCCCGGGCCGCCGGAGTCCAGGGCCAGGCCCAGCCGCTCCACCCGCAGCGGGAAGCGCCCCTCGGTGAATTCCGTCGGCAGGTTCCGCGAGTCCGGGACGACGTGGATGGTGTCCTCGCCGTCGGCGTAGTACCGCCCGCCCGAGCCGCCGCCGAGCACCTCGCGCATGAGGTAGGGCTGCCCGTCCGCGTCGGTGCCGTAGACGCCGGTGTAGCGGATCGTCTCCTGGTCGGCCGGCATCCGGCCGCCGGTGGCCTTGGCCAGCACGCCGGCGAGGACGCCGAGCAGCCGCAGGATGACGAAGGTCCGCGCGTTGGTCGGCGCCGGGAAGATCGGCGTGAGCAGCGTGCCCTTCTCCGGGAATCGCATCTCGATCAGCGGGACGACGCCCTCGTTGACGTCGAGCTCGGCCATCCGCTCCGGCGTCTCGGCCAGGTTGCGCAGGATCGGCGCGAGCCACTTCTTGAGGAAGTTGCCGTCGGCGTAGTCACCGCAGTGGTTGATCGGGCCCTTGGCCTGCGGGCCGGTGCCGGTGAAGTCGATGACCAGCGGGGTCTCCTTCGAGGAGTCCATGATCAGCGTGATCCGCTGCCGGTGCAGCTGCGGCTCCTCCACGCCGTCGTGCTCGGCGTAGTCCTCCCAGACGTAGGTGCCGTCGGGGATCTGGCTCAGGATCTCCCGCCGGTAGACCTCGGTGGAGTTGGCCAGGATCGTGTCGAAGCACGCCTCGACCGCCTCCACGCCGTACCGGTCGAACAGCTCGCCCAGCCGGCGGGCGCCGGCCAGGCAGGCCGAGCACTCGGCGTCGAGGTCGGCGGCCAGCGAGTCGGGCATCCGCGAGTTGCGGGTCATGATCTTCAGCGCCGACTCGTTGGGCACGCCGCGGTCCCACAGCTTGATCGGGGGGACCATCAGCCCCTCCTCGTACACGCTGGTCGCCGCCGACGGCATGGAGCCGGGCACCGCGCCGCCGATGTCGTCGTGGTGGCCGAAGGCCTGGATGAAGGCGACCACCTTCTCCTCGCCGTCCACGCGCGCGAAGACCGGCACGGTGACGCACAGGTCGGGCAGGTGGCCGATGCCGCCCTCGGACATGTAGACGTCGTTGTGGAAGAAGACGTCGCCGACGTTCATCTGCTCGATCGGGTAGTCCCGCACCACCGGCTGCACCAGCGCGGAGTACGAGCGGCCGGTGAGCTTGCGCAGCTGCCGGTCGTGGATGCCGGCGCGGAAGTCGTGCGCGTCGCGGATCATCGGCGAGCGGGAGGTGCGCCCGATGGAGGTCTCGACCTCCTTCTCGATCGCGGCCAGCGTGCCGGCGACGATCTCCACGAGCACCGGGTCGGCGGCGACCTTGCCGTCGGTGAGGGTCACTGGCCGGTCTCCTTCGTGAGCAGCAGGTTGCCGTAGCTGTCGACGGTGGCGGCGAAGCCGGGGTGCACGGGCACGGTCGAGCCGAACTCCTCGATGATCGCCGGGCCGCGGACGACGTCCCCGGGGCCCAGGTCGGGCCGGTTGTAGGTGGGGGTGTCCACCCAGTCGTCGAAGAACACCCGGCGCGAGCCGGTGACGGCGCGTTCGGGGCCGCCGTCCAACGGCTGCAGCTCCACCATGTCCGGACGGCGGATCGGGCCGATCCCGCTCACCCGGAGGTTGACCCACTCCACGGCCTGGCGCGGGTCGTCGGCGAAGTCGTAGCCGTAGAGCTGCCGGTGCGCGGCGTGGAAGGCCTGGGCGACCTGCTCGGCGGCCGCGGCGTCCAGCGCGCCCTCGGCCACCGGCACCCGCACCTCGAACGCCTGGCCCACGTAGCGCAGGTCGGCGGTGCGCTGCATGCGCTGGGCGTCACGGCCGAAGCCCTCGCCGTCCAGGGCCACCCGGGCCTGGGCCTCGAGGTCGGCGTACACCGCCTGCACCCGGTCGAGGTCGAGGTCGGCGTGCTTGGAGACGACGGTCTGCACGTAGTCGTTGCGCACGTCGACGGTGAGCAGGCCGAACGCGCTGACGTTGCCCGGGTTCGGCGGCACCAGCGTGCGCGGCAGGTTGAGGATGTCCATGAGCCGGCAGGCCAGCAGCGAGCCCGAGCCACCGAACGTGGTCAGCGTGAAGTCGCGGACGTCGAGGCCGCGCGCGACGGTGACCTGGCGCAGCGCGTTGGCCTGGTTCCACGCGGAGATCTCGAGGATGCCGGTGGCGGTCTTCTCCAGCGACAGGTCCAGCTTGCCGCCGAGCCGCTCCAGGCCGTCGCGAGCGGCCTCCACCGAGAGCGGGATCTCGCCGCCCAGCAGGTGCGGGGGGATCCGGCCGAGCGTGACGTGCGCGTCGGTGACGGTCGGCTGGTCGCCGCCGTTCGGGTAGCACATCGGGCCGGGGTCGGCGCCGGCCGACTTGGGGCCGACCTTGAGCGTGCCCTCGGGGGAGAGCCAGGCGATCGAGCCGCCGCCCGCGCCGACGGTGACGACGTCGATCATCGGAATCTTGGACGGGTAGTCGCCGACCGAGCCCTCGGTGGTGAGCGTCGGCTCGCCGTCGATGACCACGGTGACGTCGGTGGAGGTGCCGCCGCCGTCGCAGGTGAGCACCCGGTCGAAGCCGGCGGTGCCGGCGATGAGTGCGGCACCCAGGGCGCCGGCGGCCGGGCCGGAGAGCATCGTGGTGATCGGCTGGTGCACGACCTCCTGCGCCGACAGCACGCCGCCGTTGCTCTTCATCACGTAGAAGGGCACGCCCGGGGCGATCTCGTCGAGGCGGGTGCGGATGTTGGTGACGTAGGCGCCGACCTTGGGCTTCACCGCGGCGTCGACGAGCGTGGTCACCGAGCGCTCGTACTCGCGGTACTCGCGCAGCACCTCGGAGGAGAGCGACACGACCGCGCCGGGGAACTCCTCGCGGAGCACCTCGAGCATGGCCCGCTCGTGCGCGTCGTTGGCGTAGGCGTGCAGGAAGCAGACGCCCAGGGTGGAGACGCCGGCGTCCTTGAAGAAGCGGGCCGCCGCGCGGGCGTCGTCCCGGTCGAACGGCCGGACCTCGGCGCCGGTGTGGTCGAGGCGGCCGCGCACCGTCCTCACCAGGTCGGCCGGGACGATCCGCGGCGGCTTGACCCAGAAGTAGCTGTTGCCGTAGCCGTCGGGTACGGACTGGCGGGCGATCTCCAGCACCGACTCGTAGCCCTCGGTGGTGATGAACCCGATGCGGTCGAGCTTGCCCTCGAGCAGCTGGTTGGTGGCGACCGTCGTGCCATGGCTGACGGCGGTGACCGTGTCACCGGACAGGCCCATGAGGTCGAGCACCTTGCGGACGCCGTTGAGGAAGCCCTCGGCGGGGTCCGCGGGCGTGGACGGGGTCTTGGTGGTGGTGGTCTGCCCGGTCTCCTCGTCCACCGCGACGACGTCGGTGAACGTCCCCCCGGTGTCGATGCCGATGCGGACCCGGCGGGGTGGCGCAGTCATGGGAAAAACCTTAGCGCTGAGATAACTTCGGCGGAAGACGCACCACAGGTCCGGTACCCGCTGCTACTCGGGCCGCGGCTCGGCGTCGGTCGAGGGCACCTCGGCCTCGACCTCGCTCCGGGGGCCGGGCGGGGCCGGGCGCTCGATGTCCTCCCTCCCGCGCGCGACGCCGCCCGTGCCGTGCTCGATGTCCTCGTCGACGTCCTGCAGTGCGTCATCCGGCGCCAGGAAGGCGTCGTCGGGCCCGGTCATGACTGCTCCTCTCGGTCGATCGCGACGTCCTTCGGCCGCACCTGCCGGAACGCGGCCAGGCGTCCGGCCGCGGCGGTGACGTGCGGGCCCCCAGGTGCCCGGTCATCGCTTCGGGCGGCCGATCCCGGCGGCGTAGAGCACCGCGAGGACGGCGCCCGGCGGCCCGGCCACCCAGACCCACCACGGGTGCACGACCTCCGCCGTGGTCAGCGAGACCAGGCCCCACACCACCAGGTTGATCGCCACGATGCTGGCCCAGACGATGGTCAGCACCCGCATCGCCATGCCGCCGGCGTCGTCGGAGAACGCCCGGCCCAGCGGCGGTGGGGAAGGCGGCGCGGGCGGCGGCTCCGGCAGGTCCCGGGTGATCCGGGAGAGCTCCCCACGAGTCCGCGCGGCCCACACCGACTGCACGCGGGCGTCGAACTCGTGCAGGTCGAGCTGTCCGGCGGCGACAGCCTGCCGCAGCCTCTCCTGGACCGCGGCGCGCTCGACGTCGGACACGCGCAGCTCGTCGGGGCGCACCGGCTCGGTCACGGAACCGATCGTGGCACCGGCTCCAGCGCGAGTGGGCGAACGGCACCCTCTCGGGGCGCCGGGAGGGGCGTTTCGCGCGCACTCGCACCGCTGGCGCCGACGTCAGTCGGCGTCGGCCTGCCACAGGTCGGGGCCGAACACCTCGTACTGGATGTCCTGGGTGGACACGCCGCGGTCGATCAGCGTGCTGCGCACCGCCTTCATGAACGGCAGCGGCCCGCACAGGTAGTAGACGGCGCCGGCGGGCAGGTCGACATCCGAGAGGTCCATCGTCCCGCTGTGGACGCCGTCGACCGGCAGGCTGCACTCGGCGCCGCGCTCGAACCAGACGTGCAGCTTCCCGTTCGGCAGCTTCCGGACGTCGTCGAACACCTGCCGCCGCAGCGCCCAGGAGGCCTCGTCGAGGTCGGCGTGCAGCAGTGTCACGTCCAGGTGGGAGCCCGCGGCGGTCAGGTGGGAGAGCATGCCGGCCATCGGGGTGATGCCGATGCCGGCGCTGGCGAAGACGACCGGGCGGCCGGAGTCGTCGAGGACGACGTCCCCGAACGGCAGCGACATGGTGATCGTGTCGCCGACCTGCACCGTGTCGTGCAGCAGGGTGGAGACCTCGCCGGCGGGCTTTCCGTTGCCGGATACCCGCTTGACCGCGAATGAGCGGTGCTCGCCGTCGTCGGCCTGGGTGAGGCTGTACTGCCGCGGCTGGTGCACGCCGTCGGGCATCAGCATCTTGACGCTCACGTACTGGCCGGGCAGGGAGGTCTTCACCAGCCGGTCGTCGATCCGCTTGACCCGGAAGGTGACCACATCGTCGGTCTCCCGGACCTTCTCGATGACCTCCCAGTCGCGCCAGACCGTCTCCGCCCGGACGCCGCGGGCGCTGTAGAGCCCGCGTTCCCGGTTGATCAGCGCGAACGCCATCAGCCAGTAGACCTCGTCCCACGCGGCGGCGACCTCCGGCGTGACCGCGTCACCGAGGACGTCGGCGATCGCCCAGAACAGGTGGTCGTGGACGACCTGGTACTGATCGGCGCGGATACCCAGCGAGGTGTGCTTGTGCGCCACCCGGTTGAGCAGGTGCTCGGGCAGGTGATCGGGGTGGTTGACCAGCGCGCTGGCGAACATCGCGACCGAGCCGGCCAGGGCCTTCTGCTGGGCGCCCTCGGCCTGGTTGCCCCGGTTGAAGGTGCCATCGAGCAGCTCGGGGTGCTCCCCGAACAGGTGCGCGTAGAACCGCTCGGCGATCGCCCCGATGTTCTCGCCGACCACGGGCAGCGTGGCCTCGATGACGGGCTTGGCCTTCTCGGACAGCACGGCGGGTCCCTTCCCCTCGATCGGCGCGCGGCGGGTCCGGCGCTCCAGCTCCTAGCCCGCGGCGGCTGAGGCTACGCATGGATGGTCCGGGTGAACCACCGGGGTCCGGTGCCGGGAGGGGGCGGGCTAGGTGTACTGCTCGGCGTCCAGCAGGGCGGTGAGGATCCGGGACAGCGAGGCGCGGTCGGCGGGATCGAGCCCTCCCGGCCGGAGGCGATCGCCCGGACGCTGCCGCGCGATCCCCGGGTGCTGGTGCTCGACGAGGCGACCAGCGCGCTGGACACCGGCACCGAGCGGGCGGTGCAGGCGGCCCTCGTCGAGGCCAGCCGGGGCCGGACGACGATCACCATCGCCCACCGGCTGTCGACGGTGGGCGGCGCCGACCGGATCGCGGTCCTGTCCGAGGGGCGCGTGGGAGAGCGGGACGCACGGGGAGCTCGTCGAGCAGGGCGGCCCCTACGCCGCCCTGCTCGCGGCCGGTGGGCGGGCCGTGGCCCTGGCCGCGTAGGCAGGGAGCGGCGTGGGAAGGGGCGCGACGGGGCACAGGTTGCTCGCTGTATCCCCACGGAAGAGGTCATGCCATGAACATCCCGCTGTCCGTCCTCGACCTGGCGCCGATCCCGCCGGGATCGACCCCGGCCGAGAGCATCGCGGCCAGCGTGGCGCTCGCCCAGCGCGCCGAGCAGACCGGCTACCGCCGCGTCTGGTACGCCGAGCACCACAACATGCCCACGATCGCCTCCTCGGCGCCGGCCGTGCTGATCGCCCACATCGGCACGCGGACGTCGTCGATCCGGCTGGGCGCGGGGGGCGTGATGCTCCCCAACCACTCGCCGCTGGTCATCGCCGAGCAGTTCGGCACGCTGGACGCGATGTACCCGGGGCGGATCGACCTGGGCCTGGGCCGGGCTCCCGGGTCGGACCAGAACACGATGTACGCGCTGCGCCGCGACCCGCGCTCGGCCGACCGGTTCCCGCAGGACGTCGTCGAGCTGCAGGGCTACCTGACCGGCAACTCGAAGGTGCCCGGCGTCGACGCCATCCCGGGCAAGGGGTCGAACGTGCCGCTGTACATCCTCGGCTCGTCGACGTTCGGGGCCACGCTCGCCGCCGCGCTCGGCCTGCCGTACGCGTTCGCCTCGCACTTCGCGCCGGCCATGCTCCGGCCGGCGGTCGAGGCCTACCGGCGTGAGTTCCAGCCGTCGCAGCAGCTGGACCGCCCGTACGTGATCGCCGGCGTGAACGCCATCGCCGCCGACACCCGCAAGGCGGCCGAGGAGGCGTTCGCCGCCGCCCGCCGCTCGCTGGCGATCGGGCTGTTCGGCCGCGGGCGGACGCTGTCGGACGCGGAGGCGCAGCTGCTGCTCGACGGCGGCGCATCCACCCACATCGACTCGATGCTCACGCACACCGCCCTCGGGACTCCGCCCGAGGTGCGGGAGTACCTCACGAACTTCGCCCGCGAGGCCGACGCGGACGAGCTGATCGTCGCCCACCAGACCCCGGGCGTGGAGGCCCGGCTGCGGTCGGTGGAGCTCACCGCCGAGGCGATGCAGGGCGTCTCCGTCTGATCCGGGGCCCCCGGGTGGGCCCTCCGCGCGGAGAGCTCACCCGGGTCAGCCCTCCAGCAGGCCGGCCTCGTGGGCGAGGTCGGCCGCATGCGTCCGGTTGGCCAGATCGAGCTCGGTCAGCAACCGACTCTCGGGCATTGGGAATCAATGTCTGAGGTTGCAAGCTGGTTCTGGACCTCGGGAGCGGGTGAAGCAGCTGCACATGATCGCGCTTCAACGCCCGGCGGACATCGCTCACCCGGCCGGTCGGGCGGGGAGCAGGCCCTCTTGGTGGTCGAGCTCCCGCTCCAGCACGCGCAGCCCGGAGTCGGGCAGCCGGCCGACGTCCCGCAGCCGCAGCAGCTCCTCGCGCTCGGCCTCGATGACCGCCCGTTGCGCGCGCACCGCCGCCTCGTACTGCGGGTTGTACGGGATCGTGCTCTCGGCGTTCCTCAGGACGTCCAGCCGCTGCCGGTACCGCGCCAGCCGGGACTCGAGCTGGGCCCGCAGCGCGGCGATCGCCTGGTCGTCGATGGCGTCGTGCTCTTCTTTCTGCATCTCCCCGAGCCGGTCCAACCCCGCCTGCACGGCTGCCGCGCGGGCGCGGTTGCGCAACCGAGCCTGGTCGGCGGCATTCGCGCGCATGCGGAGCGCCCGTACCAGCGGCGCGAAGGTGACGCCCTGGCCCAACAGGGTGACGAGCACGACGAGGTAGGTGCAGAACAGGAGCAGGTCGCGGTCGGGGAAGGTCAGCGGCAGGGTGGAGATCGCGGCCAGGCTGATGACCCCGCGGGTCCCTGCCCAGCTCAGGACAGCCAGTTCACGGCCGGTGAACCGCTGCTCGGCGTGCGCCCGGCGTGTGTCGGGTCGGTCGTCCTCGTCCTCGTCCTCTCCACCGCCGAGGCGGGTGTGCAGCGACTGCGGGAGCAGTTGCGTGAGGGCCAGCCACAGCGGCCGCACCAGCAGCACCGCCCCCAGGGTGACGACGGAGGCGAGGACGATCGTCGAGGTCTCGTACTGGCCCAGCCCGGCCACCACCGTGGGCAACTGCTGGCCGATGAGCAGGAAGACGAACCCCTCGAGGAGGAAGCTGACCAACCGCCACACCGCGTTGACCTGAAGCCGGCTGGCGCCGGACACCATCCGGGAGCTGTCGTGACCGATGACCAGTCCGGCGACCACCACCGCCAGCACTCCGGAGACGTGGGCCTTCTCGCCGAGCAGGTAGGCGACGAACGGCGTGGCCAGGGACACCGCGTTCAGGGTCATCGGGTCGCGTCGCCAGCGACGCACCCACCGGACACCGACGGCGACCAGGACCCCGATCGCGACCCCGCCGACGGAGGCGAGGAGAAACCGGCCCACCGCCCACCACGTCGAATAGCGCTCACCGGTGGCGACGGCCACGGCCACCGACAGGATCGTGAGCGCGGTGGCGTCGTTGAGCAGTCCCTCGCCTTGGATGAGGGTGATGAGCCGGGGCGGCAGTCCGACCCGCCGGCCCACCGCGAGGGCTGCGACCGGGTCCGGCGGTGCCACCGCGGCGCCGAGTGCGATGCCGGCGGCCAGCGTCGCCCCGGGGACGAGGAGATCGAAGGCCACACCGACGATGAGCGCGGTGACCAGCACGAGCAGGACCGACAGGCTGATCATCGTGCGCAGGTTGCGGCGGATGGCCAGCAGCGAGGAGTCCAGCGCGGCGCTGTAGAGCAGCGGCGGGATGACCACCGTCAGCACCAGGTGAGGGTCGAGGACGACGTTCGGGCCGGGTAGGAACGCGAAGCCGAGGCCGACGGCGGTCAGCAATGCGGCGGCGGGCAGGCCGGTCCGGTCGGCGAGCCAGTGGACGACCACGAGCACGGCGACCGCGGTGAGCACGAAGAGCAAGGTGGTCTCCACGTCCACCGACCCATCGTCCCGGGTCCCGCAGCACGGGTGTTCGCCGGAAGGCGGTGGCAGCGGCCGTGCTCGGCCTGGGCGTCCGATGATTCTGCGCCGGTCGGTGATGAGAACGGCGCCGGTCCGGCGTCTGTTCTGAGGAGGCGATCGGAGGGATCGCCCGCCGTCGCGGAGGAGCGGGCATGCGCAAGCTCGTCGTCACCACGTTCCTGACCCTGGACGGGGTCATGCAGGCACCCGGCGGCCCCGGGGAGGATCCGTCGGGCGGGTTCGGCCACGAGGGCTGGCTGGTGCCCCTGTTCGACGACGTCCTGGGCGCTCAGGTCCACGAGTGGTTCGCGCCGGCGCAGGACTTCCTGCTCGGCCGCGGCACCTACGACATCTTCCACGCCTCCTGGCCGCAGATGCCGACCGAGGGCGACCCGGTCTCGGCGGCGCTGAACACGAAGACCAAGTACGTCGCCTCCCGCACGCTCCCGTCGGTGGAGTGGGAGACCGCCCGGCTGCTGGACGGGGAGGTGCCCGACGCCGTCCGGAAGCTCAAGGAGGAGGACGGCGGCGAGCTGCAGGTCCACGGCTCGGCGGGGCTGGTGCAGACGCTGCTTCAGGAGGATCTGGTCGACGAGCTGCGGCTGGTCGTCTTCCCCGTGGTGCTCGGCGAGGGCAAGCGGCTGTTCGGGGACGGGGCGATCCCGGGCGCGTGGCGGCTGACCTCGTCGAAGGCGACGTCCACGGGCGCGCTCATCGCCACCTACGAGCGCGCCGGCGAGGTGCAGACCGGGTCGATGGGTCCCGAATACGACTGACCGGGCCGGCTTGTGTTCCCGATTGCGCGCGGGCCGCGGTATCCGGGCTCGTGATGGGTCGGTTCGTGCGCACCGGCGCAGGCGGCGGCGACGTGACGAGCGTCGCGTTCCGGAATCGGCTCCCCGATGGTTCGCGTTTCAACCATCCGTGGACCTGTTCTCAGCTGTCGCCCTGGGCGACCTCCAGCTTGCCAACCGCGTCGTCATGGCCCCGCTGACCCGCATGCGTTCCGGCGCGTCCGGCGTTCCCGGTGACCTCGTCGTCGAGCACTACGCGCAGCGCGCCGGTGTCGGCCTGATCATCACCGAGGGCACCTACCCGAACCACGAGGGGCAGGGCTTCGTCGGCCAGCCCGGCATCGTCACCGACGAGCAGGTCGCCGGCTGGCGCCGCGTCGCCGACGCCGTGCACGAGCGTGGCGGCCGGATCGTCATGCAGCTGATGCACGCCGGCCGGGTGACGCACTCCGACGTCAATGGCGGACGCACCGTCGTCGGCCCGAGCGCCCTCGCGATCAACGGCGAGGGGCACACCGAGAAGGGCAAGCAGGCCTACCCGGTGCCCCACGCGCTGACCACCGACGAGGCACGCGCGACCCTGGACGACTTCGTCGCCTCCGCCAAGCGGGCCGTCGAGGCCGGCCTGGACGGCGTCGAGGTGCACGGGGCCAACGGCTACCTGCTGCACGAGTTCCTGGCGCCGGGGTCCAACGAGCGCACCGACCGGTACGGCGGCTCGCCGGAGAACCGGGCGCGCTTCGTCGTCGAGGTCGTGACCGCGGTGGCCGAGGCGATCGGCGCCGGCAAGGTCGGCCTGCGGATCTCCCCCGAGCACAACATCCAGGACGCGTTCGAGACCGACCGCGACGACGTCCTGGCCACCTACGGCACCCTCGTCGACCAGCTGGCGCCGCTGGGCCTGGCATACTTGTCGGTGCTGCACGCCGAGCCCGCCGGTGACCTGGTGCAGGAGCTGCGCCGCCGCTTCGGCGGCCCGCTGATCGCCAACAGCGGCTTCGGCCGGGTGACCACCCGCGAGGAGGCGGTCGCGCTGATCGACGCCGCGCACGCCGAGGCCGTCGCCGTGGGCCGCGCCGTCATCGCCAACCCCGACCTGGTCGAGCGGTGGGCCGGCGAGCACCCGGAGAACGAGCCGAAGCCGCACCTGTTCTACGCCAGCGGCGCCGAGGGCTACACCGACTACCCGTTCCTCGCGGCCAGCTGAACCTCCTCTCCGGACACGCGCTGAGGGCCCTCTCGATCGGATCGAGAGGGCCCTCGGCGTGTGTTGTGCCCTTGTTGTCGCATCCGGGAGCGCGCGATACGACGACGAGCGCACCACGATGGTGGTGCGGGTCAGCCCTTGCGGCGGCCCAGCAGCCAGCCGACGACGACGCCGAGCAGGGTGAGCCCCGCACCGCCGACCGCGCCGATCAGCGCCGTGCGGAGGTCGCCAGGCGCCGCGGCGGCGGCCGGGGCGGCCTTGGCGGCGAACACCCGGGGCGCGGCCGGGGAAGCAGCGGTCGCCGGAACCGCTGCGGCCTCGACCGGAGCCGCCTCGACCGGAGCCGCCTCGGCGGGAGCGACCTCGCCCGGGGCCGCCTCGCCCGGGGCCGTCGAGGTCAGCGCCGGGGCGAGGCTGTTCAGCTCGGCGTCGATCGCGGAGAAGAACTGGCCGGCGATCCGCTTGGCCACCCCGGTCATCATCCGCTGCCCGACGCCGGCCACCGGCCCGCCGACCACGGCGTCGGCCGAGTAGGTGAGCATCGTGCTGTCGCCGTTGGGCTCCAGGTTGATCGTCACCGTCGCCCGCGCGTTGCCCGGTGCACCGGCGCCCGAGGCGTGCATGACGTAGGAGTAGGGCCGCTTCTGGTCGGTCAGCTTGACCTCGCCGGCGTAGGTGCCGCGGATCGCGCCGACCCCGACCGAGACAGTCATCCGGTACTCGTCGTTCCCCACCTGCTCCAGCAGTTCGCAGCCGGGAATC
This sequence comes from Geodermatophilus ruber, assembly GCF_900114385.1. Classification (GTDB taxonomy): domain Bacteria; phylum Actinomycetota; class Actinomycetes; order Mycobacteriales; family Geodermatophilaceae; genus Geodermatophilus; species Geodermatophilus ruber. The sequence goes on along the minus strand of NZ_FOSW01000018.1, from coordinate 41,370 downwards.
GTCCGCGCGAGCACCGCCGGGTCGGTGATCACCGCCCACACCCGCTCCGGTTCGCCCGAGAGAACCGCCGAGCCGTCGAGGTTCACGCCATCGCTCCTGTCCCCGCCCGGCGTGCTGCCGCCGCGGTCCGTTCCGTGTCCTGGTCGCGCATGAGGTCGTACAGCTGGGTCGGGGAGATCGGCATCGCGGTGATCCGCCGTCCCACCGCGTCCTCGATCGCCGAGGCGATCGCCGCCGTCCCGGGGATCACCCCGGCCTCGCCGGCGCCCTTGAGGCCCAGCGGGTTCAGCGGCGAGGGGGTCTCCTGGTGGTCGATGACCACGTCGGGGATCTCGCTCGAGTAGGGCATGAGGAAGTCCATGAACGAGGCGTTCTGCAGCTGGCCGGCCGAGTCGTAGGCCATGCGCTCGTACAGCGCGCCGCCCACGCCCTGCGCGACGCCGCCCTGCACCTGCCCCTCGACGATCATGGGGTTGACGATGTTTCCGCAGTCGTGGACGACCGCGTACTTCACCACGTCGATCTCCCACGTCGCCGGGTCGATCTCCACGATCGCCGCGTGCGCGCCCGAGGCGAACGTGGAGCGGACCGGCGAGTAGTAATCGACGTGCTCCAGCCCGGGCGCGTCACCCTCGGCCACCGGCGGCCTGGTGTCGTCAGCCGGGCCGGCGAACTGGGTGGCCTGCCGGGCCGCCTCGTCGAACGCGTAGCGCAGCGGGTTGGACAGGACGGCGACCGTCCGCAGCGGGATCGACGCCCCCGGCGTCCCCTTGACCTGGACCACGCCCTCGTCGATCTCCAGGTCGCCCGGGTCCACCTCCAGGACGTCGGCGGCGATCCGCAGCGCCTTCGCCCGCACGCCGCGGGCGGCCAGCGCGATCGCGTTGCCGCTCATCACCGCGGCCCGGGAGGCGAAGGTGCCCACCGCGTAGCCGAACCGGCGGGTGTCGCCGGTGGTGACCTCGATGTCCTCGATCGGCACCCCGAGCTCGGTGGCCACGATCTGCGCGAACGCCGTCTCGTGCCCCTGGCCCTGCGAGGTCAGCCCGGTGGAGACCAGCACCTTGCCGCTGCCGAGCACCTGCACGTGCCCGCCCTCGTACGGGCCGGGCCCGGTGCCTTCCACGTACAGGGCCATCCCCACGCCGAGCATGCGGCCGCGCGCCCCGGCGTCCGCCCGCAGCTGCTCGGCCTCCTCCCAGCCGACCAGCTTCTTCAGCTTGGCCATCAGCCCCGGGTAGTCGCCGGAGTCGTAGATGACCGGCCGGCCGTCCTGGAACGTCAGGTGGTGGTCGTAGGGGAACTGGTCGGGCTGGATGAGGTTGCGCTCGCGGACGACGGCCCGGTCCAGCCCGAGGGCATCGGCGATGCGGTCCATCGTGCGCTCCATCGCGAAGCAGCCCTGCGGCCGCCCGGCGCCGCGGTACGGCGTCACGATGACGGTGTTGGTGAAGACGCTCTCCACGATCACCCGGTAGACCGGGATCACGTACGGCCCGACCAGCTGGGTCGCGGTCACGATCGGCACGATGATCCCGTAGGGCGTGTACGCCCCGTTGTCGTGCCAGATGTGGACGTCGAGGGCGGTGATCCGGCCCTCGTCGTCGTAGCCGACGGTGATCTCCTGCCGCTGCTGGCGCTCGTGCGCCGAGGAGACGAAGTGCTCGCGCCGGTCCTCGGCCCACTTCACCTCGGCCTGCAGCGCGATCGCGGCCATCGGCACCAGCAGCTCCTCCGGCCACGGGTGCACGATCTTCACGCCGAAGCCGCCGCCGACGTCCGGCGCGATGACCTCGACCTTGTCCAGCGACAGCTCCAGCTTGGCCGCGATCGCCGCGCGCACCGACGTCGAGGCCTGGGTGCTGGTGTAGACGCGCAGCGAGGAGTCGGCGGCGTCCCACCGGGCGTGCACGCCCTTGCCCTCCATCGGCATGCAGGCGCTGCGCTCGATGTACTGGGTGAACGACAGCGTGTTCTTCGCGGCCGCCAGCGCCGGCTCGACGTCGCCGGTCTCCTGGTGGTGCCGCGCCGCGACGTTGTCCGGGATCTCGGCGTGGACCGCGTGCCGCGCCTCGCGGGCGGCGTCGACGCCGACGACCGGGGGCAGCTCCTCGTAGGTGACGAGGATCCGCTCGGCGGCGTCCTCGGCGAGGTACCGGTCGGTCGCGACGACCATGACGACCGGCTCGCCGACGTGGTTGACCTCACCGTTGGCCAGCGGGAAGCCGGTGCGCGGCGCGGTCAGCTGCGGGTGCGGGATGAGGACCGGCAGCGGCTCGGCCAGCGGGCCGGTGAGGTCCTCGTAGGTGTAGATGGCGACCAGGCCCTCGACGTCCAGCGCGCCGGTGACGTCGATGTCGAGGATGCGGGCGTGGGCGTGCGGGCTGCGCACGAACGCGGCGGCCAGGGTCGCGGTGGAGCCGATGTCGTCGAGGTAACGGCCCTTGCCGGTGATCAGCCGGGCGTCCTCGCGCCGGCGGACCGGCTCGCCGAACACCTTGGTGGTCATTCGGCGTCCTTCATCGCGGCGGCGGCGTGCCGGACGGCCTTCTTGATGTTGGCGTAGCCGGTGCACCGGCAGAGGTTGCCGCCGACCATCTCCTCGACCTCCTCCTCGGTGAGCTCCGCCGACGCGTCCCGGTTCTCCAGCCCCGCGGCGATCGTCATGAGGAAGCCGGGTGTGCAGAACCCGCACTGCAGCGCGTGGCATTCGCGGAAGGCCTCCTGCACCGGGTGGAGCACCTGGCCGCCCTGGTGATCGTCGTGCGCCAGCCCCTCGACGGTACGCACCTCGGCGCCCTCGACCTGGACGGCGAGCACCAGGCAGGAGCGCACCGGGGCGCCGTCGACCAGCACCGTGCAGGCGCCGCAGACGCCGTGCTCGCACCCGACGTGCGTGCCGGTCAGCCCGAGGTCGTGGCGCAGCGCGTCCGACAGCAGCCGGCGCACCGGCACGGTGGCTTCACGTGGAACACCGTTCACGGTGAGGGTGACGGTGCGCTCGGCGTCGACGGAGGCGGTCATGCGGCGGTCCTCCCGGCGGCCTCGGCGGCCGCTTCGATCAGGGTTCGTTCGGTCAGCACGCCGACCAGCAGGCGCCGGTAGTCGGCGCTGGCGTGGATGTCGGCGTCCGGGTCGACCAGGGTGCGCGCGAGCGCGCCGGCCCCGGCCCAGTCGGCGGTGTCCACCGGCTGCCCGGCGACGGCCTCGGTGAGGTCGTGCACCTCGGGCACCAGCCCGACGGAGATGTAGGCGGCCCGCGCGGCCGACACGCGGCGGTCCTCGTCCAGCGTGACGACGACGCCGGCGCCGCAGACCGCGTAGTCGCCCTTGCGGCGGGCGATCTCGGCGAAGGCGGTGCCCGAGCGGGCGGGCAGCGCGGGGAAGAAGGCGGAGGTGACGACCGCGGGCCCGTGCACGGAGGTCTCCAGCGGGCCGACGAAGAGGTCCTGCCAGCCGACGGTCTCGACGCCTGCGGGCGTGGCCACGGTGACCGAGCCGCCGGTGAGGGCGAGGACGGAGGTCATCTCGCCGGAGGGGTCGGCGTGCGCGATCGAGCCGACCGTCGTCCCCCGGTTGCGGATCGCGGGGTGGGCGACGTTCGCGGTCGCGCGGGCCAGCAGTGGCTGCACCCGCGCGGCGGCGGCGTCCTCGAGCAGCCGGGCGTGCCGCACGAGGGCCCCCACCCGGACGCCGCCCTCGCCGGTCTCGACGGCGTCGAGGCCGGGGACCCGGTTGATGTCCACCAGCGTGGCCGGGGCGGCCAGGCGCATCGACAGCAGCGGGAGCAGCGACTGCCCGCCGGCGAGGACCTTGGCGCCTTCCCCCTCGGCGGAGAGGACCTCGAGGGCCTCCTCGAGGGAACGGGGGTCGGCGTAGCGGAAGGCCGAGGGCTTCACCGGCCGACGTCCCCGGGGGTGGGCTTCCGACGCAACGCCACGAGTGCCTCCTTGCCACGCACATCGCCGACTCTCGAGGGCCCCCTGTCGACCGGCCCGAGGGTGCTGGCCGACGTCCGTCGTCCGCACCGGCGAGGCGTCAGCGTGTCACGCGGCAGGCGGGGCGCGGAAGTACCTCAGCGCTAAATTGTTATGCCGCGACGATGTTCCCCGAGGGCTCCTGCCAACCGTGCCCGGTGGGCCCGCGGGCGGGCGCCTCGCCCGGACCGCCGGCGCCCGGTGCGGTCGACGCCGCCAGCTGCGCCGACCGCCGGACGGGCCCCGATCCGTCGCTTGACCAGCACTTTCATGTCTCGTCGCGCCACGAACCGCCCGCGCACGGAGACCGTCGGCGCCGTGGCCAGGGGACTTCATGCTGGCCGAACGGGACGCGCGACGGTTAGATGCAGCACACGCCGCCAGGCTGGTATCCAGCGAAGCGCACCTCCGGATCCCGGGGACCGACCACGTTCGCGGGGGCAGGTGGACCGGTCGTGGCACCGCCCCCGACGTCCGGGACCTGTGCCCGCTGGTCCCGTGTCCGGGGCCTGTGCCCGGACGGATTCGCACGAGCGGCAGGGCCGGATCGTGACAGCGGGGAGGTGACGTGACTCCGCAGCACGAGCACGGCCACGCCTCAGGTTTCGCGGTGTCGCCCATGCTGCTCGGCAAAGTGTCGTTGCCGCAGCTGCCGCGGGGTGTGGTGGACCGCCCCCGGCTGTTCCGGCGTCTGACCGAGGCCGCTCGGTGCTCGGTGACCGTCGTGACCGGTCCAACCGGCTGCGGCAAGACGCAGCTGCTGGCCTCCTGGCTGCGCTCGTCCGCGGCTCCCGGTGCGCCCGGATGGGTCACCCTGGACCGCACCGACCGGGACCCGGTCCGCTTCTGGTCGGCCTTGCTGGCGGCCGCGCGTAGCGCGGCCGCGCCGCCGGAGGGCTCGCTGCTCTCCTCCCTCGCGCCCGCCCCGCAGTCCGAGACACCGCCCGATCTGCTGCCCGCCCTGGTGGCCGAGGCGTTCGCCGGCCTCGAGCCGACCACGGTCCTCGTCCTGGACGACGTCCACTGGCTGGAGGGTTCCCCCGTCGCCTCCGGCCTGTCGTACCTGATGCTCCACCTGCCGCCCTCGGTCCGGCTCGTCCTGAGCGGGCTCTACCTCCCCGAGCTGCCGACCCAGCGGTTGCGGTTGGAGGGCCGGCTGGAGGTCGTCCACGCGCAGGACCTCGCTTTCACCGCCGAGGAGACGGCCGAGATGCTGCGGCACTCGGGCATCACGGTGTCCGACGAGGCCGCGCGGATCCTGCGGGACCGGACCGAGGGGTGGTCGGCGGGGCTGCGCCTGGCGGCGCTCTCGCTCGCCGACGGCGGTTCCGCCGAGCAGACCCTGGTGGAGTTCAACGGCGAGCATGCGGACGTCGCCGATTACCTCGTCGAGGAGGTTTTCGACCGGTTGCCCGCGGACACCCAGGACTTCCTGCTGCGGACGTCGATCTGCGATCGGCTCACCGGCGACCTGGCGTCGGCGCTGACCGGCCGCGCGAACGGGCGCGAGACGCTGCTGGGGCTAGCGCGCCGCAACGTGTTCACGACGCCGACCACGTCGCGGCAGGACTGGTTCCGCTACCACGCCATGTTCGCCGACCTCCTGCGCAGCCGCTTCGACCGGCTCGGCGCCCCCACGCGGAGCCACCTGCACGTCACGGCGTCCCGCTGGTTCCTCGACCAGGGCATGCCGGTGGACGCCTTCGAGCACGCCGTGCACGCCGAGGACTGGGACCTGGCGGAGGAGGTGCTGCTCTCGGCGTGGCTCTCCCTGTACCTCGACGGGCAGCTGGTGACCCTCCAGGACCTCATTCGGCGCCTGCCCGACCACGTCGTGCGGTGCAGCGGTCAGATCGCGCTGGTACGCATCGCCACCGGGCTGGCGCTGGGGGACAGCGGCTTCGTGGGCACCGGGGACGCCGCGCTGGCCGGCGCCGGGGTCGACGACTCGTCGGAGACGCCAAACGCCACCGCCGCCTCCGTGCCGGCAGTTTCCGCGCCGGGCGACGACGGCGGGACGGCGGGCATCCCGGAGCTGGTCGTGGGTCTGGAGCGCGCGCGGTTGTCCGGTGACCTCGCCGCCGTGACCAGCGCCGCGGGTGGGCTCATGCATGCGGCCGAGCACGGGGCCGGCAGCCCGCGGCACGCGAACGATCTGCGCGCGCTCGCGCTTCAGGAGCTGGGCACCACCGAGTACTGGGCCGGGCGTCGGGCCGAGGCCGAGGACCACCTCCGCGAGGCGCTGGCGGCAGCACGGGCCAACGAGCGCGGTTACGTCGAGCTGGGCTGCCTGAGCCAGCTGATCGGCGTCCTGACCGCTCAGGACCGCCTCGGTGACGCCCTGACGGCGTCCGAGGAGGCGGTCGAGCTGGCCCGCATCCGGGGATGGGAGCAGAGCGGAGCGGCGGCCGAGCTCTGGCACGCGCTGGGCTGGATCCACTACGTGCGCGGCGAGCTGGACGACGCCGATCAGTACCTCGACCTGGCCGAAGACGCCGTCCGTCGGCAGGACGCCGCAGTGGGCGCCGTGATCCTCCTGGTGCGGGGCCTGGTCACCGGTCTGCGCGGGCGTAAGCGGGAGGCCCTGGCGACGCTGGAGGCAGCCGAGCGCACCATGCAGCGGCTGCACGTGCCGTACGTGTTCGGCGGCTACATCACCGGCGAGCGCGCCCGGCTGTCGTTGGCGATCGGGCAGACCGCCGTCACCCGTCGCCTCCTGGCCGGCAGCCCCCCCGATGCCTACGGCTCCATCCACCTCGCGCTCGCCCACGCGGAGCTCCTCCTCAGTGACGGTCGCCCCGATGCGGCCATGGACCTGTTGGAGAAGGCGGTCGCGGTCGGGGAAGGCTTCCTGGACCAGCGACTGCAGGCGGGGGTGCTGCTGTCGCTGCTCCGTGCCCAGCACGTGGGGAGCGTCGCCGCCGTGCAGACCATGGCCGAGGTCGTCGCCATGGCCGAGCCCGAGGAGATGGTGCAGCCCTTCCTGCAGTTCGGTGCGCGCGTCGACCGGCTGCTGGAGGCCCTGGACCGGCAGCGCGGCCCGCAGCGGAGGTTCGTGCAACGGCTCAGGAAGTGCCTGGCCGGCCACGTCAGCCCCTGGGTGCCCCTTGCCGAGCCGGGGAGGGGTGCGCTCCCGGAACCGCCGACCGAACGAGAACTCGAGGTGCTGCGGTGCCTCGACAGCTTGCTGACCCTTCCCGAGATCAGCTCCGGGTTGTTCGTCTCCGTGAACACGGTGAAGGCCCACCTGCGGAGCCTGTACCGCAAGCTCGGGGTCAACGGGCGCCGTGAAGCCGTGGCCCGCGCCCGGGAGCTCGGGCTCGTCTGACCCCGGCGCATCCGAGACCGGCGGCTCGCCGCCCGCGCCGTCCCCGCCTCTACCGGGCGCTGCCCGCCTACCGCCTCACCCCGATGGGGTGAGGCGCATCACATGCGACGGGTGGCCGGCGGCCAGTAATCGCGCCGTCGGGGTGAGGCCGGGATCACAGCGGGTGACGAGTCTTGCCGTACCGACCGCTGCGGCTCCCCGAGCCCCACCCGAGAGACGAGACACCATGCGAAAGCCCTCGCGCGTCACCATGGTCGCCGCCATGGCCTTGCTCGCCGTGTTGTCCGCCTGCTCCTCCGGCGCGGAGTCGCAGAGCGCGGCAGGCGCAGCGGAAGGCGATCTCGCGGCGGCGCAGGAGCGCATCGACCAGTTCTCGCAGGTGCCGGAGTTCGAGGCCCCGGGCGAACCGTTCGACGCCGCCGCAGCGATGTCCGGCCGGACGATCGCCAGTGTCCCGGTCAACGCGGCGATCGACTTCACCCAGTTCTACCGTCAGGCGGCCGAACGGATCGCCGACTCGGTCGGCTTCGAGTACACCACCTGGCAGAACCAGGGCCGTCCTAGCGAGTGGGGCCAGGGCATCCAGGCCGCGCTCGCCGACGACGCCGACGTCATCGAACTCTTCGCCGGCATCGACCCCGGTCAGGTGTCTCCCCAGATGGTCGAGGCCGAGCGAGCCGGGATCCCGGTCGTCTCGACCGACGGGTACGACGTGGAGCAGGAGCCCGACGGGTCCCTGGCCGCAGCGGTCAACTGCCCGTGCTCGGAAGCCGCCCGCCTGATGGCGGACTGGGTCACCGTCCAGACGAACGGTGCCGGCCGGGCGCTGGTCATCACGTCCAGCGACATCAAACCGAGCGAGGCGGCGGAGGAGGCGATCAAGGACGAGTTCGCCGAGGTCTGTCCCGGCTGCCAGGTCGAGTACATCGACGTCCCGTCGGCGGACTGGGCGACGAAGATCCTTCCGCAGGTCCAGTCCGCACTGGTCGCCGACTCCGAGATCGACTACGTCCTGCCGCTCTACGACACCATGTCGATCTGGGCCAGCCAGGCCATCATCCAGGCCGGCCGGAGCGACTCCGTCCACATCGCGACCTACAACGGCACTCCCTCCATCCTCGCGATGATGCGGGAGAGCGACCTCATCGAGATGAACGTCGGGCAGAGCAACGACTGGATGGCCCACGTCACCCTCGACCAGCAGATGCGCCTCGTCGCCGGGCTGCCGACCAACCCCGACGCCACCTGGCCGCTCTACATCTGGACCCACGACAACCTCGACCAGGCCGGCGACCCCCCGACCGACTCGCAGGGTTACGGCGACGCTTACCAGGAGGGCTTCCGCACCCTGTGGGGCCTGAACTGAGATGGGAGTTCCCGCCTCCGGCGCCGAGGCCCTCTCCGTCCACCGGCTGTCCAAGACCTTCGGCCCGACGCGTGCGCTGTCCGATGTGGACCTGGTCATCGAGGGCAGCGAGGTCCACGCCCTCGTCGGCCACAACGGGTCCGGCAAGTCCACCCTCATCAAGATCCTCGCGGGGTATCAGGATGCCGACCCCGGCGCGTCGGTGCGGTTCGGCGGGCAACCGGTCGATCTGCCCGTCCAGCCCAGCGTGCTGCGCCAGCACCGGGTGCGCTTCGTGCACCAGCACCTCGGGCTCGTCGAACGGCTGACGGTCGCGGAGAACCTGTGGCTCGAGCAGTTGGCCCTCGGGACCCGGCGGCGGGTGGACTTTGGCTCGCTCTGTCGTGACGCCGCCCAGGCCCTGGAGGAGTACGGGCTGCCCCTCGACCCGCGGGAGCCGGTTCACCGGCTGACCGCGGTCCAGAAGGCGAACCTGGCGATCCTCAGGGCAGTGATCCCCGCGGGCGACGGCGACACGGCGGCCGGCCTGCTCGTGCTGGACGAGCCCACGGCGTTCCTCCCGCCCGAGGACAAGCGACACGTCTACGAGATGGTCGGACAGGTCACCAGCCGCGGAACGGCCGTGCTATTCGTCTCGCACTTCCTCGACGAGGTGCTCAGCCTCAGCGACCGGGTGTCCGTTCTGCGCGACGGGCAGATGGTGGTGTCGGGCGCGCCGGTCGAGTTGCTGAGCGTTCACGACCTCATGCGGCACATCGTGGGCAGCGCCACCTCCCAGGCCGCGCTGGAGCGGCCGGTGGTGCGTGAGGCGCCCCACGTCCACGTGCGCGGCCTGCGCACCCCGAGCCTGCCGCACCTCGATCTCGACATCGCGCCGGGTGAAGTGGTCGGGCTCACCGGACTGCTGGGGTGCGGCGTCGACGAGGTCGCTCGGGGACTGTTCGGCGGCGGGCAGGCCCGTGGCCACCTGGACGTCGACGGGCGCCGGCTCGACCTCGCGTCGCTGCGCCCGGCCCGGGCCATGGCGGCCGGCATCGCCTTCGTACCCGCCGACCGTGCCAGGGAAGGCGTCTGCGTGACGCTGCCCGTCACGGACAACAGCAGCATCACCGTCCTGCCCGCGTACCGCCGCGCCGGAGCCCTGCGCCGCCGGGCGATGCGTTCGGCGGCGGCCCGGCTGGCCCGCACCTATGCGGTGCATCCACCCTCGCCGGATCTGCCGGTCTCGGCGCTCAGCGGTGGCAACGCTCAGAAGGTGCTGATGGCCAAGTGGCTGCGCCGGGCTCCTCGCTTCCTGATCCTCGAGGAACCGACCCAGGGGGTCGATGTGGGCGCCCGCGCGCAGATCGAGGCGAGCATCCTCGCCGCGGCCGCCGAGGGGGCGGGGGTCCTGCTCACCAGCTCCGACCCTGAACAGCTCGCGGACCTGTGCCATCGGGTGCTCGTCCTGTCCGAGGGCCGGGTCGTCGAGGTCCTGCAGGGCGAGTCCCTGACCAAGCACCGCATCGCCCAGGCCTGCCTGACCGGTGGGTCCACCGACCTGCTCAGCGCAACGACCGACCAGCCGGTCGGCAAGGAGGTAGCACCGAGATGAACGCTGACGCGGACCCCGGCTCCGGGCTGCCCCCGAGCGGCACGACGGTCGTATCCCTGGACTCCCCGTCGCCGTCCCGGGGCGCCACCAGCGCGCCGGCACCGGGGGCAGCGGACGAGGGCCGCACCACGACGTCGCCGATGGGGCCCGGCAGCCGACTGTGGGCGACGTCCCTCGAGCGTGCGGCGCTGCCGCTGGTTCTGCTCCTGCTCGTGGTGATCTTCTCGGTCCTCCGACCGACGTCGTTCGCCACGACGGACAACGCGGCGGCCATCCTCGGCGCGCAGGCGGTCCTGGTCGTCGTCGCGCTCGGGCTGCTGGTGCCCCTCCGCTGCGGCGACTTCGATCTGTCCGTCGGGGGCACGCTGACTCTCGCCACGATGATCGTGGCCGTCCTCAACGGCCAGCACGGTCTCCCGCTCTGGCTCAGCATCCTGGCCGCGCTCGCCGCCGGCGCCGCGGTCGGCGCGATCAACGGGTTCTTCGTCATCGTCTTCGGCATCAACTCCTTCATCGTCACGATCGGCATCGGTACCTTCCTGCTCGGTGTCGTGAGCTGGCTCAGCGACAACCGCATCGTCTCGGGCATCGACTCTGCGCTGCTGGACCTCGTCGTCCTCACCCGGGTCCTGGGGATCCCGCTCGCCTTCTACTACGCGTTGGCGCTGTGCCTGCTGATGTGGTTCGTCTTCGAACGCACCGCGACGGGCCGGCGGTGGCTGTTCGTGGGCGCCGGGCGTGACGTCGCCCGACTCAGCGGGATCAAGGTCGACCGCAACCGGTGGGGTGCCCTGATCACGTCGGGGGCCGTCGCTGCGCTGGCCGGCGTGCTGTATGCGGGTACCACCGGCTCGGCCGACCCCCGGGGAGGCGTGGCGTACCTGCTCCCGGCCTTCGCGGCGGCTTTCCTCGGTGCCACCAGCATCCAGCCGGGCCAGTTCAACCCCTTCGGCACGCTGGTCGCTGCCTACTTCCTGCTGGTGGGCATCACCGGGCTCCAGATGCTCGGCGCCGAGCCGTACGTGCAGGACCTGTTCTACGGCGGAGCTCTGGTCCTCGCCGTGGCCCTGTCCCAGCTGCTGCGCGGCCGACGACCGCAGGAACTCGGATGACCGGCGTCCTGACGACCCTGCGGGCAGGTGACCCCGGCCTGGTCGTCGTGGGCGGCGGGATCGCAGGGCTGCGGACAGTGCAGACCGTGCGCAGCGCGGGGTACACCGGCCGCGTCACCGTGGTGGCGGCGGAGAGGCACCTGCCCTACGACCGTCCGCCCCTGTCCAAGCAGGTCCTGACCGGTGAACTGGCCCCCGAGGCACCCGTCTACCACGGCGCGGAGTACTTCGCGGACCTTGGGATCGACCTCATGCTCGGGCAGCAGGCCCGCCGGCTCGACGTGGAGCGCCGGGTGCTCCACGTCGGCGATGCCGGTGGCGGGGAGCTGACGGTGCCGTACTCGGCGGTGGTCATCGCCACGGGAGCCCGGCCACGGCGGCTGCCCTGTGCCGAGCCCCCCGAGGGCGTGCACGTCGTCCGCACCGTCGAGGATGCCGCCGGGCTGCGCGCGGAACTGCTGACCGGTCCCCAGGTGGCGGTGGTGGGCGCCGGGTTCATCGGGGCCGAGGTCGCATCCAGCGCACGAGCGCTGGGGCTGGACGTCACGGTCATCGAGTCGGCCGCCTCCCCGCTCGCCCGGGCGATCGGGCAGAGCATGGGCGACCTCCTCGGCGGCCTGCACGCACGCAACGGCGTCCGCCTGGTCTGCGGGCGCGGGGTCACCGGCCTGCACGGCACGGACCGGGTCGAGGGCCTGCTGCTCGACGACGGGACGTCCGTCGCCGCCGACCTGGTGGTCGTGGGCGTCGGGGTGGTCCCGGACGTCGAGTGGCTCGCCGACAGCGGGCTGCCGCTGGACGACGGGGTTGCGTGCGACGAGTACCTGCGCGCCGGCCGCAGCGAAGTCCTCGGCGCAGGCGACGCCGTGTCCTGGCCGAACCGCAGCCCGGGCCGGGATGCCTACCGGACGCGATCCCAGCAGTGGACCACCGCCGGCGACCAGGGCCGGCACGTGGCCGAGGTTCTCGTGTACGGCGCGGACGCGGCCGGGCCGTTCGAGCACGACCTGTACTTCTGGTCCGACCAGTACGGCGTGAAGATCCAGGGCGCAGGCCTGCTGAACCGGGATGCCGCGCTGCTCGAGCTGCGCCCCGACCGGAGCCGCCTGGTTGCGGCCTATCGCGACGCCGACCGGCTCGGCGGCGTCCTGACCGTCAACCACCCCAAGGAGTTCCGCCGGCTGCGCGCGCTCGCCGCAGCCGGTGCCCCGTGGTCGCAGATCGCACCCCGGGAGATGTCCCTAGCCGACGACTTGAGCGGAGGAGATGCCGCGTGAGCCACACGCTGCCCATCGAGGTGCAGCTCGATCAGACGGAGTGCTGCGGGTCGGGGCTGTGCGCCTCGATCGCACCCACCGCGTTCCGGCTGGACACCAGCGGTGTCGCGGTCGTGCTGGACACGGCCGCCACCACCGACCGGGACGTGCTGGTCCGGGCCGCGAAGAACTGCCCGACCCTCTGCATCACCTTGACCGACAACGGCTCAGAGATCGACCTGTTCTGACCCGCTCGACGTCCAGTCGCCCACCAACCATCCGAGGAGACCATCGATGAGCAGCATCAACCAGGACCTCAGCCACGACACCCGAGCGCGGGACGGGATCTACGACCTGGGCAGCCGGGCGGAGACGTGGCGGCACTTCTGGCACCCGGTCGCGACCCTGGACGAGTTGCGGGAGGCCAAGCCGGGCGGCCGTGGTCCCCTGCAGTCGACCCTGCTGGGGGAGAAGGTCGGGATCGCCGAGATCGACGGCAAGATCGTCGCCTTCGAGGATCGCTGCCCGCACCGTGGGGTGGCGCTCACCCTCGGCTGGGCGGAGGACGAGGGGCTCCGCTGCCGGTACCACGGCTGGTGCTTCGACAACACGGGCAAGGCCACGGAGATCCCGTCGCTCCCGCCGGGTGCCACCCTGCCCGCCCGCGCCCGGCTCAAGCAGTACGACTGCGAGGTCCGCTACGACCTCATCTGGGTGCGGCTGGACTCGTCGCTGGACACGCAGATCCCCGACTTCCCCGGGTGGGACGACGAGTCCATGCACTGCATCATGGGCGAGCCGTACCTGTGGGCATGCTCCTCCGGCCGCCGGATGGAGAACTTCATGGACGTCACCCACTTCCCCTTCGCCCACCAGGGAACGCTGGGCGCGCCGCCCAACACCGTCTTCCCCGTCTACCCGGTGGACCAGGCCGACCGGCGGCTGACCTGGAAGACGGAAACGTTCCTCGCGGCCAACCCCGGCAGCGACACCTACGGTCCGCCCACGCACCCGGACTCCGTCATGATCCCGCCGGCCCGGTACGTGATCGAGATGCCGTTCAGCATCACGCTGATGTTCACCTGGACCGAGACGTTCGCGACGCAGATCTTCATGCACGCCACCCCGATCGACGGGATCACCTGCCGGAGCTACTGGTTCACCTGCCACACGGTGGACGACTCCGCGGACGAGGTCCATCTGCAGCTGCAGGACATGGTCCTCGGCGAGGACCTCCCGGTGGTCGTGACGCACGAGCCGGCGCGGATCGGTGAGCCCAACGAGGAGATCTCGGTGCTGCCGGACAAGCCGATGATTCTGTGGCGGCGGTGGATCCGGGAGCTCGACATCGCGGCCCGCCGCGGCCCCGAGGAGCTGCAGGCGGCGCTGGACCAGGTGGCCATCGAGAGCGAGGAGGCCGGCGTCGGCCTCACGGTAGCGGCGGGCCGGCCCGTCGGATGATCTACGAGGAGCAGACCTACACCCTCCAGGTCGGCAAGGTCCCCGTGCTCATGCGGGCCTACGAGCAGCGGGGTCTCGCGGTGCTGCACCGCCATCTGGGCGACCTCGTCGGCTGCTGGGGCGTGGACCTCGGCGGCGACATCGACGAGATGGTGCAGGTGTGGCGGTTCGCCGACGTGGAGGACCGACGCCAGCGCCGCCTGTCGCTGGCCGAGGACCCCGACTGGGTGTCCTTCGCGGGGGAGTACGGCCATCTCATCACGCGCCGACGGATGCGGCTGCTGTCGCCGGCGAGCTTCTCACCGCTGGCCTGACCCGCCCGCCCGGCCCACCGGTGCGATTCGAGGGAGTGGACCCCACGATGAACATGCACGCGGCAATTCCGATGACGTCGGGACCGACGCGGGGCCCCGGCCTGCCGGGGGAAGAGGACGTCTTCCGGGCCACCGGTGTGCGGGCTTCGCACCTCTCGCCCATCCCGCGCGCGGGTGTCCTTCCCCCGCACCATCCCGGACGTGGCTGCGCGGACCACAGCGGATACCCCTACCCGCTGTGGTCCGGCGGCCTCCTCCCGGAGCCCGAGCCGGGCCGGCCGGGGGAGGTCCGGCTGCGCGGTCGTCATCTCGAGGCAACGGTCGACCTCGCGCACGGCGGGCGGCTGCTGGAACTGGTCACCTGGGGCGGGGCCGGGCTGTCCGCCGTGGCGCACGCGGTCATGGACGGCCGGGACGCGCGCGGTACCGGTCTTCGCGGCGGGGTGGAGTGGAACCCCAGTCGCCTGCGCAGATCACCGCTCGCCCTCGAACCGGTCCACGCCACGGTGTCCCTGCCGGACCGCCTGGGTGGCGACCGGCTGCGGTGGTGGGAACTGGAGCGGGCCGGCGGCTACCTCTGCCAGGTCGACCTGCATCTCCCCGATGGTGCGCCGGTCCTCCTGGTAGCCGTCCGGCAGACACCGCTCACGTCGGCCGTGGACGGCGCCGAACCAGGCTTCACGATGCTCGTCGACGATGCCCGATGGGGTGGCACGGGCGACGACGGGTCGGCCACGATCCTCACCGGCGCTGCGGCGATCAGCGTGTTCGGGGACATCACGCGACACACGGACGGCGACAGCACGGGTGCCGAGCCCGTTGCCCGCCCTGCGAACGACGGCCAGGTGGTGCGCTGGCTGGCGCTGGCCGTGGCGCCGGTCGATTCCGAACGGCTCGCGGCGCTGGTCCCGGCGGTCCTGGCGGGTCTGGAGGACCCCGCGCCTGCGGACGGCACGGGCCAGGTGGGCACCGGCTCGGCGTGGGCCGGCCTGGAGGTGGTGCGCGCACGCGAGCGCGGGACGGCTGTCCCGGTCGTCCCGGCGGCGACCCCCGTCCGCGAACCCGCGGAACCGGCCGACGTCGCTGCACGCCTCCGCGGCGTACCGGAGCAGCAGTGGCTTCACCTCTTCCGGGACGAGGGGCTGGGGACCTCCGATCGCGTGCATCCGGGAGACGTCGGTCATCCGGTGGGCCACCACTGGCTGTCCGAGCTGCGCCGGGCCCACCGCCGTGAGTCGCTGGGTGACTGGCGGGTTCACCTTCGGCTGGGTGACATCGCCTTCCTCGACGGGGACCTGCGGGAGGCCCACCAACGCTGGTCGTGGTCGCACGCGCTGCGCCCGACGGTCTGGACCGAGCGGAACCTCGCCCTCGTCGACCTCGCGGCCGGTCGTATCCAGGACGCCGCGGTCCGACTGCTGAGGGCCCATCGCATCGACCCGCAGGAGGTCGAGCTCGGCGTCGAGGCGGTGGGCTGCCTGCTCGGGGCGGCGCGGGTCCAGGACTGCACCGTGGTGCTCGATCGGATGGCGGTGCGTGCGCAGGACTCCTCGGCCCGCTACTGGCTCCTCCGGGCGGAGGTGGCGCTCCGAAGCGCCGCCGGGGAGCAGGCCCACGCGCACCTCGAGGAGGCCCGGAGGTGTCCGGACGGGAAGGCGTTCGAGCCGTGGTGCCACTCCATCGCCGAGAGCCTGCGGACATGAGGCGGGTCGCTCCGCGCGGCGCGTCCGGTGCCCGCACGTGGTAGCTGCAGCCGCAGGCGTCGACGCGCTGTCGACACGGTTGCGCGCGGGAGCTCTGCTGACCGCACTGCTACTGGGGGGCGCGTCCGCCTGGAGCCTGACCGCTGCCGGCGCGGGGGTCACCGACCTGGCTCCGGCGTACGACACGAGCCTCGTGGGCATCGGGCTGCTCACCACCGCGTTCGGGGTGCCGTACGCGATCGGCCAGATCCCCGCCGGCATGCTCATCGATCGGATCGGCGTCCGCCCCGCGGCGCTCCTCGGGCTCGGCATGACGCTGCTGGCTTACCTGGCAGCGTCACTCGCGCCCGTCATGTCCCTGGCCATCGGCGCCCGTGCGGTCGCCGGGGCCGGGAGCGCCGTGTGCTTCGTCGCCGGCGTCGAGGTGGCACGCCGGGCGGGTCTGGGTCCCACGGCGCTGGGCTTCTTCGGCGGCGCGTCGCTCGCCGTCGGCGGTGCGGCCGTGGCGGTCGTCCCTGCGGCCGGGGGGGTCCTGGGCTGGCGCTCGGCCTGGCTGACCTGTGCCCTCGCCGCCGCGCTGGCCATCGTGAGCGTGGCCCTGCACCGGACCCCTCCGGTACCCCTGACCCCGCCGCGGCAGAGCGGTCCCGGAGCGTCCGTTCTGCGCGATCGGGAACTGCACCGCCTCGCCCTCGTCCAGGCCGTGAACTTCGGCATGGCCGTCGTCCTCAGCGTCTGGGCCGCGACCGTCCTCGAGCGCACCTGGGGCGCCGCGCCGGGTGCGGCGGCCGGCCTGGCGTCGGTGATCCTGCTGTGCGCAACCGTCAGCCAACCGCTCGGCGGATACCTGAACGGTCGGTACCCGGACCGCGCCCGGCGGATCACCCTCAGCGCCCTGGTCGGGTGCGCCGCCGGTACTGCGCTCCTGGCGATGCCGAGCCACGTGGCCGTCGCCCTGGTGGCGGTCACCGTGATCGGCATCATGAGCGGCCTGCCGTTCGCCGGCCTGGTCACCGCCGCTCAGGCGCGCCGGCCCGAGCGGCCGGCGGCTGCTGTCGGCCTGCTCAACGGCCTGGCGAACGGTGTCATCCTGCTCGGGACCCCGTTGCTCGGTGCCGCCATCGACCACTCGTGGACCACGGCCGCCCTGCTCGCGGTCGCGGGACTGTGGCTCGCGCCGTTGCTCGCGCTGCCCCACATGTGGCGGAAGGGGCCCCGTCACCGAGTGACGGGGCCCCTTCCGGCCAGCGGTGGCGCCGGGCCGCCACGGTGACGTGGCGGTCCGGCGGGCGGTCGCTAGCTGTTGCGCGCCCTCTCTCCCGGCGTGCGGGCGCCGGGCACCCCCGGACGGTCGACCTGGTCCACCGACGACGGGTCGGCGGCGTGGCTGAGCGTGGAGGCGGCGGCCGGGTGCGGGCCCTCGCGCAGCAGCGCGGCCTTCAGGTCCGCCGGGGCCAGTGCCCGGGCGAGGTGCCAGCCGACCACCGCGACGATCGAGCCGAGCGCGATGCCGGACAGCGAGAAGGAGTCCGTGATCTGCAGGTTGACGTTCCCGATCGCGATGATGATCCCGGCGGCCAGCGGCACCAGGTTGATCGGGTTGCCGAAGTCGACCCGGTTCTCCTTCCAGATCTTCGCGCCGAGCAGGCCGATCATCCCGTAGAGGACGACGGTGATGCCGCCGAGCACGCCGCCGGGGACGATGCTGATCAGCGCGCCGAACTTCGGGCAGAGGCCGAGCAGGATCGCGACGAGCGCGGCGACGTAGTAGGCCGCGGTCGAGTAGACGCGGGTGGCGGCCATGACGCCGATGTTCTCGGCGTACGTGGTCGTCGGAGACCCGCCGACCGACGAGGCGACCACCGTGGCGACGCCGTCGGCGAAGATCGCGCGGCCCATGACCGGGTCGAGGTCGCGCTTGGTCATCTCGGCAACGGCCTTCACGTGCCCGACGTTCTCCGCGACGAGCGCGATGACGGCGGGGAGCACGAGCAGGCTGAACTTGAACGAGAAGCTGGGCGCGATGAAGTCCGGCAGGCCGAACCAGTCGGCCGCACCGACGGCGTCGAAGTTGATCCGCTCGTGGGTGCTCACGGCGCCGGTGCCGTCGGGCCCGGTGATCGGACCGGCGGTCACGTCGAGCAGCGCCGACAGCAGGTAGCCGAAGATCAGGCCCAGCAGGATGGCGATGCGGGCGAGGAAGCCGCGCAGCGCCAGCGACGCCACGATCACGAAGGTCATCACGGCGAGGGCGACCCACTGGTCCTGCGGCCAGTAGATGCTGGCCACCACCGGCGCCAGGTTGAACCCGATCAGCATGACCACCGCGCCGGTGACGGCGGGGGGCAGCAGCTTGTTGACCGCACCGACGCCGGCGAAGTGGATCAGCAGGCCGATCAAGGCGAGCACCACGCCGGCGACCAGGATCGCGCCGACGACGTCGCTGGAGTCACCCTCGTTGGCACGGATGGCCAGGACGCCACCCACGAACGCGGCGCTGGTGCCCAGGTAGCTGGGCACCTGGTTCTTCACGATGAGCAGGAAGATGATCGTCGCGATCCCGCTCATCATGATCGCGAGGTTGGGGTCCAGCCCCATGATGATGGGGAAGACGAAGGTCGCGCCGAACATGGCGACGACGTGCTGCGCGCCGATGCCGACGGTGCGCGGCCAGGACAACCGTTCGTCGGGCGCGACGGCCTCGCCCAACGGCGGGGTCTTGCCGTCCCCGTAGAGCTTCCAACCGAACGCCATGAGTGCCTCCTCGACTGCACTGTGACCCGGTCCGGTACCGAGTGTGGGGCGCCCACAGGGGCGTTGCCGGAACTGGAGCGGCGCCAATGTGTCATGCACCACGAGACGGCGGAAGTACCTCATCGTTAAATCGTTATTGCAGTGATGTCTTAACGCTGAGGAACTTCCCGGGTACGGTCATCGGGGTGAGCGCCCCTCCCCCCGGTGCCGGAGCCCGGCACGTCTCCCTCCGCAGTGGCGTCTACGCCGACTCGGTCAAGCTGATGCAGGTCAGCCGCGACATCGGCGCCCGCGACGGCGTCTCCGCCGTACTGGTCGCCATGGCCACCCCGCTCAACCTCGAACTGGCCGCGGGCATGGGCCTGGCGCCCGACGGCGAGCCCTCCCCGGACCAGCTGCTCATCGCCATCAAGGCGGCCGACGAGGACGTGCTGGCCGCCGCGGTCACCGCCGTCGACGCCGCCCTGGCCGCCCGCGAGCGCTCCACCGGCACGGCCGACGCCATTCCCGCGCGCACCGTCGCCGCCGGGCTCGACGCCCTCCCGACCGACGGTTCCGCGTTGGCCATCGTCAGCGTGCCCGGGCAGTACGCCGTCGCCGAGGCCGCCGACGCGATCGCCGCCGGGCGCAGCGTGCTGGTCTTCTCCGACGGCGTGCCGGTCGAGCACGAGGTCGCGCTGAAGCGGGCGGCGCACGACGCCGGCGTCCTCGTCATGGGCCCGGACTGCGGCACCGCGATCGTCTCCGGCGTCGCGCTGGGCTTCGCCAATGTCGTCCGGCCGGGGGCGGTCGGTCTGGTCGCCGCCTCCGGCACCGGCGCGCAGCAGGTCTCCTGCCTGCTCGACATGGCCGGCGTCGGCGTCAGCCACGTGCTGGGTGTCGGCGGTCGGGACCTGTCCGAGGCCGTCGGCGGGCTCGCCACGCTCGACGCGCTCGCCGCCCTGGACGCCGACCCGGCCACCGAGCGGGTGCTGCTGGTCTCCAAGCCGCCGGCGCCGTCCGTGGCCGCCGCCGTGGAGGAGGCCGCCGGGAAGCTCGCGGTGCCGGTGCGCTCGGCGGCCCTCTCGCCCGAGACCCCCGACCTCACCGCCGCCGTCGAGGCGCTGCTGGCCGACATGGGCGCCGCGGTGCCGGAGTGGCCGGCCCGGCCCGGCGACGGCACGACCGCCGCGCCGGGCGCCGTCCTCAAGGGCCTGTACTCCGGGGGCACCCTCGCCGACGAGGCGATGCTCCTCGCCGCCCCGGTGCTCGGCGGCATCCGGTCCAACACCCCGCTGGAGCCCGGCCTCGACCTCGGGACGGACCTGTCCGCCACGGGTCACGTCGTCATCGACTTCGGGGACGACGCGCTCACCGTCGGGCGGGCGCACCCGATGATCGACCCCACGCTGCGGCTCGAGGCCCTCGCCGGGGTCGCCGCGAGCGGCGAGCCCGCGGTGCTGCTCATGGACGTCGTCCTCGGCCACGGGGCGGACGCCGACCCCGCCGGCTCGCTCGTGCCGGCGTTGATCGCCGCACGGGAGACGTCGGCCACCCCGCTGCCGGTGGTGATCGCGCTGGTCGGCACCGAGGGCGACCCGCAGGGCTGGAGCCGGCAGGCCGACGCCCTCGCCGCCGCCGGCGCCGCCGTCTTCTCCTCCAACGCCGCGGCCACGCGGCACGCCCTCGACCTGCTGGGAGCCGCGCGATGAGTCTGGGACAGCTCCTGTCCGCCCCGCCGGCGATCGTCGCCGCCGGTGTCGACGTCTTCTCCGACGCGCTGCGCGCCCAGGGTGCCGACGTGACCGACGTCGACTGGCGCCCGCCGGGCTTCGGCGACCCGGCCGATCTGGCCGCGCTGGCCCTCGACCCGCGGCGGGCCGTGGCCAACCGCACCGCGGTCGAACGGCTGATGGCCGCCGGGTCGCAGCTGGTCGACGTCCGGCCGGCGCGCGAGGTGCTCGGCCTGCCCGACCGCACGCTGCTGCACTCGGGCCCGCCGCTGACCTGGGACATGGCCTCGGGCCCGATGCGCGGCGCGCTGATCGGCGCCTGCCTGTTCGAGGGCTGGGCGTCCACGGTGGAGGAGGCCGAGAAGATCCTCGCCGCGGGCGAGATCACCCTCGACCCCTGTCACCACCACCGCACCGTCGGCCCGATGGCCGGCGTCACCAGCCCGTCGATGTGGATGTGGTGCCTGTCCGACCCGGTGAACGGGGGGCGGGCGTTCTGCAACCTCAACGAGGGCCTGGGCAAGGTGCTGCGGATGGGGGCCTACAACGAGGAGGTCCTCACCCGCCTGGCCTGGATGCGCGACGTGCTCGGCCCGATCCTGTCGCGGGCCGTCCGCGACCCGATCGACGCCGGCGCCGACCCGCTGGACGTCAAGGCCGTGCTCGCGCAGATGCTGCAGATGGGCGACGAGGGGCACAACCGCAACCGCGCCGGTTCGCTGATGACCCTGCGCGAGCTCTCGCCGGCGATCGTCGAGGTCGACGCCCCGGCGTCCGACATCGCCGCGGTGCTGAAGTTCATCGGCGGCAACGAGCACTTCTTCCTCAACCTCGGGATGCCGACGGCGAAGCTGGCCATGGACGCCGCCCGCGACGTCCCCGGCTCCTCGATGGTCACCGTCATGTCCCGCAACGGCACCGAGTTCGGCATCCAGACCGCCGGCACCGGCGACCGCTGGTTCACCGGCCCGGCGAACACCCCGGTCGGCCTCTTCCTCGGCGACTACGGCCCCGAGGACGCCAACCCCGACATCGGCGACTCCGCGATCATGGAGACCTACGGTGTCGGCGGGTTCACCATGGCCGCGGCCCCGGCGATCGTCCGCTTCGTCGGCGGCTCCGTGCCCGACGCGCTGGCCACCACCGAGCGGATGTACCAGCTCACCCTCGCCGAGAACCCGGCGATGCAGGTGCCGATCCTCGGCTTCCGCGGCTCGCCCACCGGCATCGACGTGCTCAAGGTGGCCCGCACCGGCTGGCTGCCGCAGATCAACACCGGCATGGCCGGCCGCGTCGCCGGCACCGGGCAGGTCGGTGCCGGGCTGGTCCAGCCGCCGCAGGAGTGCTTCGAGAAGGCGCTGGCCGCGCTGGCCGAGGAGTCCCGCGCCGCGGCCTGACGCCGGGCTCCATTCCTGTCGAGATCGCGCGATCTCGCACGTGTCCCCGCCGGATCCGTGCGAGATCGCGCGATCTCGGCGGTTCAGGGCGGGGTGGACGAGCGGATCGCCCCGGGCGGACGAGGTGCCCGGCGCCCGGCGGTGTCACGGTCGGGGCCGTGAGAGCGAAGCCTCTCGTGGCCCTGGGGACGGCCCAGTTCCTCATGGTGCTCGACACCTCGGTCATGAACGTGTCGATCAGCCAGCTGGTCGAGGACTTCGACACCACGGTGACCGCCATCCAGGCCGTCATCACCATCTACACGCTGGTGATGGCGGCCTTCATGCTGCTCGGCGGCAAGGTGGCCGACCTGATCGGGCGCCGGCGCGCCTTCGCGGTGGGGCTCGTGATCTACGGCGTGGGCTCGCTGCTGACCTCCCTCGCCCCGACGCTGGGGGTGCTCGTCCTCGGCTGGTCGATCATCGAGGGGCTCGGGGCGGCGCTGGTCCTGCCCGCGCTGGCCGCCCTGGTCGGCGGGAACTACGCGGGGCGGGACCGGGCGATGGCCTACGGCGTCATCGGTGGCCTGGCCGGCGCCGGTATCGCGGTCGGGCCGCTGCTCGGCGGCTGGGTGACCACGAACCTCACCTGGCGGCTGGTGTTCGCCGGCGAGGTGGTCGTGGTCCTGTGCATCCTCGCCGTCCTCCGCTGGGTCGACGACGCGCCGGTGACCGGCCCCCGCGTGCGCCTGGACGTCGTGGGCGGCGTGCTCTCCGTCGTCGGGCTGACCCTCGTCGTCCTCGGCGTGCTGCAGAGCACCGAGTGGGGGTGGCTGCGGCCCCGCGAGGCACCGTTCACGGTCCTCGGGTTCTCCCCGACGCCGTTCGTGATCGCGGCGGGGCTGGCCACGCTCGGCCTGCTCCGCGGCTGGCTGCGGCGGCGGGAGGAGCGGGGGCAGGACCCGCTGCTGCACTGGAGCCTGTTCGACATCCCGCCGCTGCGCGCCGCCGTCACCACGCTGCTCGCCCAGAACCTGATCCTGCTCGGGGTGTTCTTCACCGTTCCGCTCTACCTGCAGGTGGTGCAGGGGCTGAACGCCTTCGAGACCGGCCTGCGGCTGCTACCCGTCTCGGTCCTGATGCTGGTCACCGCGATGAGCGCACCGCTGCTCAACCGGGTCGCCGCGCCGCGCTCCGTCGTCCGCGCCGGGTTCGCTCTGCTGGTCCTCGCGACGGTGTGGTTGGTGTCGGCCATCGACCCGGAGCTCGACGACGCCTCCTTCGCCGCCGCCATGGCGCTGCTGGGCATCGGGATGGGGCTGCTGGCCGCCCAGCTCGGCAACGTGGCGCAGTCCAGCGTCGGGGAGGCCGAGCGCAGCGAGGTGGGCGGGTTGCAGTACACCGCGCAGAACCTCGGGTCCTCCCTCGGGACGGCGTTCATCGGCTCGGTCCTCATCGGCGCCCTGACCGTCTCGGCCGAGCGCGGGATCACCGACAACCCGGCGATCTCCGACGCCGTGCAGCAGGAGGTGGGCGTCGCGATCAGCGGCGGCGTCGGCTTCGTCCCGGTCGACCAGGCGCGGGCCGCCCTCGAGCGGGCGGGCATCTCGCCGTCCGAGGTGGGCGCCCTGCTGGACACCTACGCCCAGGCGCAGCTGGAGGGGCTGAAGGTGGCGCTGCTGGCCGCGGCGGCGATCGCGCTGCTGAGCCTGTTCCTCACCCGGCAGCTGCCGACGACCCGGCTCGCCGACACCGGCCCCGCCGGTGCGCCGCGGGTGGAGAGCGCGCGCTCGGCCTGACCCCGCCGCCGACCGTCAGCAGCCGCAGGCCAGCAGGGTGGCGACGGCGTCGAAGAGGGTGGAGCAGGAAATAAGGTGAGCCTAACTACACTTGAAAGTGGCATGAACACATCACGTCCCAAGGTCCGGCTGAGCCGCGCGCTCGGCATCCCACTCACGCCGAAATCCGTCCCGTACTTCGAGCGCCGGCCGTACCCGCCGGGGGAGCACGGCCGCAAGCGGCGCCAGGTCAGCGACTACTCCACCCGGCTGCGGGAGAAGCAGCGGCTGCGGGCGCAGTACGACATCAGCGAGACCCAGCTCCGGGCCGCCTTCGACCGGGCCAGGCGCTCCGGGGGCAAGACCGGCGAGGCGCTGATCCAGGACCTCGAGTCCCGGCTGGACGCCACGGTGCTGCGCGCGGGGTTCGCGCGCACGATCTACCAGGCCCGCCAGTTCGTCGTCCACCAGCACGTGCTGGTCAACGGCAAGCGGGTCGACCGCCCCTCCTACCGGCTGCAGCCCGGTGACTTCGTGCAGGTCGCCGACAAGTCCCGCAGCAAGGAGCCGTTCGTCGTCGCCGCCTCAGGCGCGCACGCCGATGCCCCGGCCTACCTGACCGTGCGCCTGGCCGACCTGACGGCCCGGGTCGAGCGGACGCCGTCCCGCGACGAGGTCCCGGTGATCTGCGAGGAGCAGCTCGTCGTGGAGTACTACTCCCGCTGACCCCCGACGAGGGGCGTGCTCAGCTCCCGAGGTGCCGGCGCAGGGCAGCGTTGACGGTCTCCGGATCGGTGGCGTTGGGCAGGTGCGCCGCCCCCGGGACGACGACGAACTCCGCGCCGTCGATCCCCTCGGCGATGAGTCGCACCATGTCCGGCGGCGTCGCCGGGTCCTCGGCGCCGGCGATCGCGAGCGTCGGCGTGGAGATCCCGCCCAGCCGGTCTCGGACGTCGAAGGTGCCGATCGCCTCGCAGCAGGCGGCGTAGCCCTCGGCCGGGGTGTCGCGCAGCATCTGGAGCAGCCGCTCGGCCGCCTTCGGGTTCTCCGCCGCCCACTCCTCGGTGAACCAGGTACCGGTGCGCGACGGCACGAGGATCTCGGTGCCCTGCTCGCGCACCTGCCGGGCCCGCACCGGCCAGGAGGGCGGGTCGGCGAACTGGGCCGCGGAGGCGATGATCGCCAGCTTCTCCAGCCGCTCGGGCACGGTCAGCGCGAGCTGCTGGCCGATCGCCCCGCCGATCGACACCCCGGCGTAGGAGAACCGCTCGACGCCGAGGCCGTCGAGCAGCGCGAGCACGTCGCGCGCCAGGTCGGCCATCGTGCACGTGCCCGCCACCACCTCCGAGCCGCCGTGCCCGCGCAGGTCGTAGCGGATCACCCGATGCGTGCCGGCGAACTCGGCGACCTGGGCGTCGAACAGTCCGGTGTCGGTGCCCAGCGACGGGCCGAGCACCAGCACGGGGCCGTCGGCGGGACCGTCCTCGACGGCGTGCAGGCGGGCGGTGGTCATGCGAGTCCTCTCGACGGGGTGGTGGCGGCGTTGCGGGCCGACTCGAGGGTGAACCGGTGGTGGTCCCACCCCTGCGCCAGGGGGGCCCAGTAGAAGAAGCGCACCTGCTTGACCGAGTAGCGCCAGCCGTCGTCGGTGCGCACCAGGCGATCGGCGTAGCGGCCGGCGGCCACATGGGGGACGCCGTCGACGACGCAGGGCTGCCACAGCAGGGAACCGACGTGGGCGATGTCGCCGTCGACGGCGATCTCCAGGTTGGACACGTGGTGCCAGAACGCGGTCAGCCCGCTGTCGGCCAGGCTGCTGAAGAAGGCGAGCAGCGCGTCCCGGCCCGTGACCACCGACAGGCCGTCGAACGTTCCGTCCGGGGTGAACAGCGACACCAGCGCCGGCCAGTTCCCGTCGTCGAGCAGCCGGCAGTAGACGGCATCGAGGGTCCGGATCTGCTCGGTGTCCTCGAGGCGCCGCAGCCGCTCCTCGACCGCATTCACGGGTTGGCCGACAGCGCCGACGGGTGCTCGGTCAGCGGCGTGACCGCGATCGTCATGAACGGGAACAGAGGCAGGCTCCAGAGGATCTCGTGGAGCTCGTCGCCGCTGTCGACGTCGAAGATGCTCACGTTGCTGTACCTGCCCACCACCCGCCACAGGTGCACCCACTTGCCGCTGCGCTGCAACTCCAGCGCACGCGCCTTCTCCGTGGCCAGCAGGGTGGTGCGCTCGTCGGGGTCGAGGTCGCGGGGGACGGCGACGTCCATGCGGACGTGGAACAGCATGCTGGAGCTCCTTCGCAGGTCAGGCTCGGGTGAATCGGGCGACGGCGGCAGGGTCGAGCTCGACGCCGAGGCCCGGGCCCTCGGGCAGGTGCAGAGAGCCGTCGGCGTAGCGCAGTGGCCCGGTCAGCAACTCCTCCCGCATGAGCAGCGGGCCGAACAGCTCGCTGCCGTAGCTGACCGCCGGGGTCGAGCAGGCCAGGTGCAGGGACGCGACCGTGCCGATCGGCCCCTCGATCGCGGTGCCGCCGTGGCAGGGGATGCCGGCGGCCGCGGCGACGTCGGCGATCTGGCGGGTGTAGCGGAGGCCGCCGGACTTGGTCGTCTTGAGCGAGAAGACGTCGGCGGCGCGCAGCTTGACCAGCCGCAGTGCGTCCGACGGTGTCCGGAGGCTCTCGTCGGCCATGACCGGGATCGGCAGCGCCGCGTTGATCTCGGCCAGCCACTCGACCTCGGCGCCCGGCACCGGCTGCTCGATGAGATCGACCCCCGCCTCGGCCAGGCGGGGCAGCCAGCGCAGCGAGGTGATGAGGTCCCAGCGGGCGTTGATGTCGACCCGGATGCTGGCGTTGCACGACAGCTTCTCGGCCACCTCGACGATCCGCGCGACGTCGTCCGCAGGGTCCTGGGCGCCCATCTTGAGCTTGAAGCTCGAGTGCAACCCGGCGTCCAGCTTTCCCTGCGCCTCGTCGATGACCTCGGCCGCCGACTCGGTGCCCAGCGCCCACGTCACCGGTATCGACGTGCGGGCCAGGCCGCCGAGCAGCGTGTGCACCGGAACGCCGAGGCTGCGGGCCCAGGCGTCGTGCAGGGCCACCTCGACAGCGGCCTTCGCGTAGAGGTTGGCGGCGACGACGTCGTCGACGGCCTGTTGGATGCCGGCGATGTCGTCGACGCGACGGCCGATCAGCAGCGGTGCGATGTACCGCTCGATGACGACCTGCATCGTCTCGACCGATTCGCCGCCCCACCAGGGTCCGCCGGGCACGACGCCCTCGCCCACGCCCCGGACGCCGCCCCGGGTGGTGAGCGTGACCAGCAGGAGGGGCTGGGCGTCC
The DNA here is from genome assembly GCF_900114385.1 of Geodermatophilus ruber. GTDB lineage: Bacteria > Actinomycetota > Actinomycetes > Mycobacteriales > Geodermatophilaceae > Geodermatophilus > Geodermatophilus ruber. Next base: position 14,296 of record NZ_FOSW01000018.1, on the reverse strand, counting down.
ATGCCGGTGCGCGCGAACCGGTGCGGTCGCCGGAGGGGGACGTCCAGGATCGCGGTCTGGACTCGTTCGATGTGCAGGTCGCTCATGGGATTGCCTCTGTCCGGGGAGTCGAGGTCAGGACGCGCGGGCCGGGAAGTGCAGGATCTCCAGGCCGCTCGTCGCGAAGTTCGGGATGTCGGCCCCGGCCGCCTCGCCGGCCGCGTCCAGGCTGTGGTGCGCGGCCCGCACGCCGGGGAGCTTCTGCGCCAGCGGCAGGTGGACCTGCCCGCAGTGCCGGTTGAACGCCGCGCGGTCGGCCGGCGGGCGGTACGGGGCCATCGGGGTGTGCATCGGGAGAGTGCCTCTCGTCCGGGGTTCAGCTGGCGGTGGCCAGGGGGCCCCCGGCGGCGGCGAGATCGGCGGCGTCGGTGAACTCCTCCTTGAAGACCAGTCGGGGGGCCATCCGGCGGCGCTTGAGCACCTTGCCCGCGGCCTCGACCATGGCGGGGGGGCCGCACAGGTAGGCCGACATGCCCTTGCAGGTCGCGAAGTCCTCGAGGACGACGTCGGTGACCATGCCGCTCGCGCCGTCCCACTGCTGCTCGGACAGGCACGGCCGGTAGTGGAAGTGGGGGTGTTCGGCGTCCAGCGCGCGGAACAGGTCGCCGTCGTAGAGATCGGCCTCGGTCCGCCCGCCGTGGTACAGGTAGAGCTCGGGCACCAGCCCCTCGGCCAGCGCGTGCAGCACCATCGACTTCATCGGGGCCAGGCCGGTGCCGCCGGCGATCAGGATCGCCGGCTCCTCCTGGGGCCGGGAGATCCCGAAGACGCCCAGCGGGCCGCGGACGTCGACGGCGTCGCCGACGGCCAACGAGGCGAAGACCCACCCGTCGGTGGCGACGCCGCCGGGGGTCCGCCGGACGTGGAACTCCAGCCGGTGGGTCTCCGAAGGCGGGTTGGCCATCGAGTACTGGCGCCACACGCCGGTGCCGGGAACCCGCAGCTCGGCGTACTGCCCGGCGTTGAACGGCATCGCCTCGGTCAGCTCGACCACGACGCGACGGGTGTCGCGGGCGATGTCCTCCAGCACGACGACGCTGCCGGTGAGGTCGCGCAGCGGATGCCGGACGACGCCGTCGTCGGACACCTCCGCGAGCGGCTCCACCAGCAGGTCCGAGCGCGGGGTGGCCTGGCAGGCGAGGGTGATCCCCTGCTCCCGCTCCTCCGGGGTGAGGGTGAACGCCGGCGCGTCCCCGTGGTCGACCTCCCCGTCGAGCACCTTGAGCTTGCAGCTGCCGCAGGTGCCCTGCGTGCAGCCGTGCGGCAGCCAGACGTTCTCCCGGAGATAGGCGTCCAGGAGGGACTGGTCGCTGCGGCAGCTGGTGACCTTGCCCAGCGTCTGCAGGCGGACGGTGTGCCCCGTCATGTCAGCTCAGACCTCCCAGTTCGCGTGCAGCTCGACCGGCCCGCGGAAGCCCCAGCCCCAGAAGTCGATCCCCTTCGTCTCGTCCCGCTCGAGGTTGGGGATGGTCTCGAAGAGCTCCTCGAGCCCGATCCGGCACACCTCGCTGGCGAAGTAGGTCCCGGCACAGCCGTGCTTGCCGGCGCCGAAGGCCATGTGCGGGACGGGCGCGCGGTCGAGGTCGTAGTCCGACGGCGCGTCGTAGGCGTTCCCGTCGTGGTTGGCCGAGCCGTAGGACAGCATCACGACCGAGCCGGCCGGCAGGAAGGTGCCGGCCACGGTGGTGTCGACCTTGTTGACCCGGGCCACGGCCGACCAGATGGGGGAGGTCCAGCGCAGGCTCTCGGTGATCGCCCGGCGGATCAGCTTGGGGTCGTCGACGACGCGCTCGAACTGCTCGGGGCGGCTCCACAGGCCGGCGATGGTCGATGCCATCGCGTGCCCAGGCTCCTGCATGGCACCGAGCAGGAAGACGAAGACGGTCGGGTAGATCTTCTCCCGGTCCCGCGTCTGGCCCTCGGGCATGCCGTCGTGCAGCCAGTGGGACAGGGCGCTGTCGTCCGGCTCGACGGTCCACTTGTCCAGGAGCGGGTCGAGCACCGCCCGGATCTCGGCGCGCGCCTCGTCACCGGGGATGAACCCGTCGGGGTTGGCGAACTCGCCGTTCTCGTCGACCGCCGCGTTGGTGAACGAGACGTTCAGCTTGTGGAACCACTCGCGGAGCTTGTCCGAGCTGACCGACTGCAGGCCCATGAGGTCGCCCAGGGCGCGGACGCTCACCGGCTCGCAGAACTGGGCCACCAGGTCGGCGTGCCCGTCGTTCTCGAAGGCCTCCACGTACCGCTTGGCGATGGGGCGCACCAGCTTGTCGACGTAGCGGTCGACCTCGCTGGGCTGCAGGGCCGGGTCCACCATCCCGCGGAGCTCGTCGTGCTCGGGGCCGTTGGCGTTGAGCACGTTGGGGTGGCCGAAGGTGCGGCCGCCGGCCGGGCTGATCACGCCGTCCCAGATGTCGCTCTGCGACCCGATCTCCTGGCAGGCCGCCCTCGTCGAGGCGATGTGGAGGCCGAGCGCGGGGACGAAGGCCACCGGGGCCTCCCGGCGCAGCCGCTCGTAGAACGGGTAGGGGTTCTTCTCGAGCTCGGCCATGGTGATCTCGGCGATCCAGGCGGGCGTCTCGGTCACTGCGGTCACGTAGGGGTTGCTCCTCGTACGTCGGCGTCGTTGCCGCTGGGGTGGGGGGTGGTGGGGCCGTCGGCCCCCGTGCAGGCTGCGGCCTCCGGTCGCTGGGGACCGGAGGCCGCAGCAGGACGGTCGGTCAGGCGCGCTCGAGCTCGAAGTCGTACGTCGACCTCAACGTGCCGTCGCCCTGGTCCTGGGGGTCGAGCACCAGTTCGGGCTTGACCGCCTCGGCGACGTCGCTCTCCAGGTACTCGCCGCCGGCGAAGTAGAGCTGCGTGGTGATCGGCCGGTGTCCGGGTGCGCGCACGATGAGGTGCAGGTGCGCCGGACGCCATGGGTGCCAGCCGGCGGCGGTGATCAGCTTGCCGGTCGGCCCGTCGGTCGGGATCTGGTAGGGCGCGGGCTGGATCGTGCGGATCTCGAACCGGCCCTCCTCGTCGGTGGTGACGACGCCGCGCAGGTTCCCCTCGGGCAGGTGCGGGGCGAAGCCGGAGTAGTAGCCCTCGCTGTCGGCCTGCCAGATGTCGATCTCGGCGCCACCCAGCGGCGTGCCGTCGATGTCGCGGACCTGGCCGGCGAAGACCAGCGGCGTCCCCTGCTCGTCGTCCCGCATCGGGAGCGTGGCCTCGGCGGCCAGCGGCTTCGCGTTCGGCAGGTAGTAGGGCCCGAGGATGGTGCCCTTGCTGCCCTGCTGCGCCTCCGACGTCACCTCCTCGACGACGTGCTCGACGAAGACGTCGAGGAACAGCGGCCATTCGCCGCCCTCGCCGACCTCGATGAGCCAGGCCTTGGCGGCCTGGAACTCCGGATAGGTCACCTTGTGCTCGCGGATGGCGCTGTGGACGCCCTGCAGCACGCCCCGGACGACGGCGCTGATGCGCTCGGGGGAGACGTCGGTGACCTCGTGCTGGGCGGATCGGAACGCCTCGGTGGCGTTGGCGCCGGAACCGGCGGCGGTGGGGCTGGATTCGACCGTGGTCATGGGTGCTCCTCGTTGAGTGGATGCGGGCCGCCCGGCCCGCGGGGTTCAGCGGCGGTTGCGGAAGTACGAGACGTCGTCGTTGCCGATGAGGTCGGGCACCGTCCAGCCGTCGAGGTCGTACTCGGAGAGGCACTGCTCGGCCAGGCCCTTCATGGCGCCGGTGGTGCCCTGGGCCTCGGCGGCGAAGAGCAGTTCGGCCCTCACGCCCTCGTGGTTGCCCGAGTAGTTGCGCTCGTACAGCTCGTGCCGGCCGCCGAACTCGGTGCCGACCGAGTCCCAGAGGGCCTTCATGAGCTTGACCCGGTCGACGGCCTCGACGCCGTTGGAGCCGCGGACGTACTTGTCCAGGTAGGGCCGGACCTCGGGGGTCTTGAAGTCCAGGGAGTGCGAGTTCAGGTAGATCAGCCCGCTGGCCACGTCGGACTCGATGATCTCCTTCACCCGCGGATAGCCCTGGATCATGAACATCCGATAGGTCAGGCCGTAGTCGAGCTTGGGCAGCATGGTGCCGCCGACCCACTCGTCGGGGTTGTGGATCATCGCGTCGCTCAGCGCCCAGAAGACGTTCCGCCAGCCGATGACCTCACCGACCCGGGTCTGCACGCCGCGGAAGTCCTTGCTGCCGGTGATCTCCAGCGCCTTGAGCAGCAGGCCCGCGATGAAGTCGAGCTTGACCGCGAGGCGGGTGCAGCCGTGCAGCGTGAAGCGGGGGAGGAACCCGGACGCGGGGAAGAACCCGTTGATCTTCTCGACGTCGCCGTAGAGGAAGACGTTCTCCCACGGCACCAGGACCTTGTCGAAGACGAAGATCGTGTCGTTCTCGTCCATCCGGCTCGACAGCGGGTAGTCGAACGGGCTGCCCATCACCGCGGCCTGCTGGCTGTACGAGGCCCGGCAGATCAGCTTCACGCCCGGTGCGTCCATCGGCACCGTGCAGATCAGCGAGTACTCCTTCTTCTTGATCGGGAGTCCGTAGTGGGCGATGAAGTTGTAGTTGGTGATCGCCGAACCGGTGGCCACGACCTTGGCCCCGGACACGATCAGCCCCGCATCGGTCTCCTTCTCCACCTTCATGAAGACGTCGCCGACCTCGTCCGGCGGGAGATTGCGGTCCACCGGAGGGTTGATGATCGCGTGGTTCCAGTAGAGGACCTTCTCCTGCGACTCCTTGTACCAGCGCTTCGCATTGGCCTCGTAGGGCGCGTAGAACTCGCTGTTCGCGCCCAGGGTGCCGAGGAACGCGGCCTTGTAGTCGGGGGCCCGGCCCATCCAGCCGTAGGACATCCGGGCCCAGGTCGCGATGGCGTCCCGGTCGCGGACCATGTCCTCCACCGAGTGCGGCGCGCGGAAGAACGGGTGGGTGACGCCGCCGGTACCGGTGTCGGTCGGCGTCGTCACCTTGTCCTGGACAGCGGGGTCGTGCATCGAGTCGTAGAGCCGCGCGGTCATGCGGATCGGGTTGCGGAAGGCCGGGTGCGTGGTGACGTCCTCGACCCGCTCGCCGTAGATCCAGACCTCGCGGTCGTCGCGGAGGCTCTCGATGTACTCGTCCCCGGTCATGGGCCGGGTGGCGGTGGGGGCATCGGGATCGGGCGCGCCCTCGGCCGTCGTGCGCGGGCCGACGACTTCTTGCTCTTTCTCCAGTGTCACAGGGGAACCCTTCTTCGGCGGTGGAGTCGGGTGCTGCTGTGGTGCAGGGGCCGTGCCGAGCTTCAGGAGGCGGCGCGGTGCTTGTGGGCGTGGAGCGCCGTGAAGGTGGTCGAGGCGTCGAACCAGCCCAGTTCCGGGCAGTCCATGGACCCGGCCCAGTGGACGCCGGTCGCCGGGGCGGCCAGCTCGCGGAAGCGGCCGCTGAAGAAGACCAGGGGATCCTCGTCGCCGACCTGCAGGTCGACGACCTCGCCGATGACGATCAGGTGGTCGCCACCGTCGTAGGTGCGCCACGGCCGGCACGAGATGGTCGCCGCATTGCCCACGAGAACGGGGGCGGTGGGGCCCTCGGCCCATTCCGGCTCCCGGGACTGCGGCCGGCCCGCGAAGTGCCACGCCGTGTCGAGCTGCGCCGAGGACAGGACGTTGACCGCGAACGGCGCGTCCTCCAGGTAGCCGCAGGCCTTCGACTGCCGGGTGAGCGTCACCTGGCACAGAGCCGGTTCGAGGGAGACGGCGGTGAAGGCGTTGACGGTGGCCCCGTGGGGCAGACCGTCGTCCTTGGCGCAGGTGACCACGGTGACGCCGGTCGCGAAGCGCCCGAAGGCGGTGCGGATCGTGCGGGAATCGAGCATCGGGGGATCTCCTCGTCGAGCTCGCCGGCCGTGCCTGCTGGTTCCTGTCGTGCCCGCTATGCGTACAATCTGACCGCAGCGCGTGCAGGCAGTGTGCTGCGCGTCACCCGGCACGTCAACCCCTCCGGTGCAGGAAGATGAGGCCGATGGTCATCGCAGACGTCTCCACCGGCGCGTCCCCCCAGGTCGACCGCGATTACGTGCAGAGCCTGGAGCGTGGGATCGCCGTCCTGCTCGCCTTCGACGAGGAGCATCCCGAGCCGACGCTGGCCGAGCTGGCGCAGATCACCGGCTTCTCCCGCCCGGCGGTGCGGCGCTTCCTGATCACGCTGGAGCGGATGGGGTACGTGCGCGGCTCCGGGGGCCGCTGGTCGCTGACCCCCCGCGTGCTCGCGATCGGCCAGCACTACACGGCCTCGCACGCGCTCATCGAGCTGGCCCAGCCGCACCTGCTACGCCTGGCGGAGGAGACGCACGAGTCGGCCTCGCTGGCGACGCTGGACGGCGACGAGGCCGTCTACGTCGCCCGCGTGCCGGTGCGCCGGATCATGAGCATCAACGTCTCGGTCGGCACGCGGGTGCCTGCGTACGCCACCTCGATGGGCCGGGTGCTCCTGGCCTGGGCGCCGAGGGACGTCGTCGACTCGGCGCTCAACCGCCGGCCGCTGCGGCCCATCACTCCCAGGACGGTGACCGACGCCTCGGCGCTGCGGGCCGAACTCGCCCGCGTCCGCGAGCAGGGCTGGTCGATCGTGGCCGAGGAGCTCGAGGTCGGGTTGCTGTCGGCCGCGGCCCCCGTGCGTGACCGGACGGGGCAGGTCGTCGCGGCGCTGGCGTCGTCGACCTCGGCCGGCCGCTCCAGCAGCGGGCAGTTGCAGCGAGAGGTGGTGCCGCTGCTGGTGGAGACGGCGAACCGGATCACCGCCGACCTGGGGGGCCGGCCGTAGCGGATGGATCCCGGTCCGGATCAGGCCGCCAGGTGGAGGGGCCCCTGACGCCGGGAGGGGTTGATGGGCCCCGTCCACCCGCCTAGCGTCGACAGATCACTTGAGCGATCAAGCATCTGGGGGCGCCATGCGAATCGCGGTCATCGGGGCCGGCACCGCGGGCTCCGCCCTCGGCCGCGCGGCCGTCCGCGCCGGTCACCACGTCCACCTCTCGGCCCTGCGCCCGGATCGTGCCCGGGCCGTCGCGCATGACATCGGCGCCACCCCCGCCGCGAACAACGTCGTCGCGGTGGAGCACGCAGAGCTCGTCGTCCTGATGGTGCCGGCCGTCGTGGCCCCGTTCGTGGCGGCGGAGATCGCTCCCGCCCTGGCCGGCGCCGTGGTCGTCGACGCCACCAATCCCCTCGACGAGACCTGCAGCGACCTGGCGATCGAGGGAACGTCCGGCGCCGAGGCGGTGCAGCGCGCGGCGGGCAGCGCGCCCGTCGTCAAGGCGTTCAACACGATCCTGGCGGCCCGGTACGCCGCACCGAGCGAGAACGGCCGGCCGCTGCAGGTGCACATCGCCGGGGACGACGAGACCGCCCGGCGTGTCGTCGGCGATTTCGCTCGGTCTCTCGGCTTCGCGCCGCTCGACGTCGAGGGCCTGCGGTTCGCCCGCTCCCTGGAGGAGATGGCGTTCCTGAACATCACCCTCAACGCGACCCGGGGCTGGTCGTGGCAGACGGCCTGGCAGCTCGTCGGCCCGATGGCCTGACGGCCCCGGAGACGACCTCGGGGAGGCCGGGCCCCGGAACGACGTCCGGAGCCCGACCTCCCCGAGGCCGATGGAGCTGGCTGAGCCTTACGCGCGCACGATGGCGGCCACCGGGCCGCCGCCCGAGGGGCCCTGGTGCACGGCGGCGACGGAGACGAAGACCGCCGGGTCACCGGTCACCGAGGCGGTCACGCCGCCGACGGTCGCCTTGATCTGGCGGTGCCAGGAGACGTCGGAGTCGTCGAGCATGGCGTTGCGCCGGCCACGGACCTTGCCGTCCGGCGAGGCCTCGCACTTGAGGAAGACGTTGACCAGCCGGTCACCCAGGTCGGTGTGGTGCGGCCGCTCGGGCAGCTCGAGGCCGGCATCGCGGATCGCGGCCCAGATGCCGTCCTGGTCCAGAGCGTCCTTCATGACCGAGTGGCCGACGCGGTAGTTGCCGCCGTGCCCGCGCGCGTTGCCCACGACGACGATCTGCGCCTGGTCCAGCTCCACGCCCGACGAGCAGGACGCCACCGAGGAGTACAGCGACAGGTCGTGCATGATCTGCTCCTGCGTCGGCATCTCGATCTCGCCGAGCGCAACGGCGATGCCCAGCGCGGTGGTGCCGTTGGACAGGTCCATCGAGCCGTGCGGCTCGTTCATGTACGTCGTCTTCCCGCGCTCGCGGGCGTCGCGGATCGTGTCGATCGTCAGCAGCGGCGTCTTGGTCTGCACGTAGTGGACGTCGGCCGGGTCGGTGATCCCGGCCTCCTTCATCGCCCGGCGCACGCCCTCGGCGACCTTCTCCACCATCGAGACGCGGCCGATGTCCTCGGGCAGCAGCACCTCGCTCATCGCGAAGCCGACGGTCAGCCGCGGCTCGTCGGTCTTCTCGACCGAGTCCTCGGGCAGGGTCGCGAAGATCGTGGCGTGCGGGCTGATGACGCCGTCGGTGCCGCCGGACCACACGATGGGGATCTGCTTGATCTCCTCCATCGGGCGCGAGCCCTTCTCCTCCAGCACCTCGCGGAAGGCGCGGTCGGCGATGATCCGGGTGTAGTCGTTGATGCCGCCGTTGCCCTCGGTCTTGCCGATGATCGCGATGACGCGGTCGGCCTCCAGGACGCCCTCGTCGATGAGCTTGGCCAGCTCGGAGGCGTCACTGACGTTGTGCAGCGGGACCTTGCGGACCTCGATCGGTGCGGGCATCGGATTCCTTCCGGTTCGGGTGGTCGGATCAGGCGGTCAGGACGGTGCCGACGTCGTCCCCGCGGACGGCGTCGGAGATGTGTTCCAGGCTGGTGATGACGGCGCGCCGACCGCCGCCTTCGACGAAGCGCAGCGCGGCGTCGACCTTGGGGCCCATGCTGCCGCGGGCGAACTGCCCCTCCGCGGCGTGCGTGCGCAGCTCCGCGGCCGTGACCGCGCCCAGCGGCCGGGCCGACGGGGTGCCGAAGTCGACCATCACGTTCGGGACGTCCGTGGCGATCACCAGGGTGTCGGCGGAGAGCTCCCGCGCCAGCAGCGCGGCGGTCAGGTCCTTGTCGATGACCGCCTCGACACCGCGCAGCGCGCCGCCCTCGCCGTCGTCCACCACGGGGATGCCGCCACCGCCGGCGCAGACGACGACGAAGCCGGCCGCGGCCAGCGCGGAGACGGTCGGGGCGTCGATCACCGACAGGGGCTCGGGGGAGGCGACCACCCGCCGCCAGCCGCGCTCGCCGCGGTCCTCCCAGATCTGGCCGAGCGCGAGGAACGTCTCGGCCTTCTCGCGGGTCAGGAAGCGGCCGACCGGCTTGGACGGCTCCCGGAAGTGCGGGTCGTCGGCGTCGACGAGGGTGCGCGTGATGAGGCTGGCGGTGCGCTGCGGCAGGCCGCGGGCGGCCAGGGCGGCGTCCAGCTCGTCGGCGACGGTGAAGCCGATCGTCGCCTGGGTCTGCGCCACGCACCAGTCCAGCGGGACCGGCGGCACCTCGTGCGCGGCCAGCTCGTTCTTGACCAGCAGGTTGCCCACCTGGGGCCCGTTGCCGTGGGTCAGCACGACCTCGACGCCGGTGGCCACCACCTCGGCGATGTGGACCGCCGCCGCGGCGATCGCGTCCTGCTGGGCGCCGGGGGTGGCCGAGCCGTCGGGTCCGGTCATCGCGTTGCCGCCCAGGGCGATCACGACGCGGCGGGTGGGGGTCACCCTGGCGACCCTAGCGGGATTTCTCTTAGCGGTGAAGTAGTTGCCCCGATCGACTCACACGCGGATCCACCGGTCCACCAGCGAAACCACGGCGTCGCGGTGCTCGCGGACCGCGTCGAGGTCCGCCAGCGTGATCACACCCCGGTCCGGCGCGGCCCACGCGATCAGCCCCGAGGGGTCGTCGAAGGAGAAGCCGGCGCCGTCCGGCCTGGTCCGGACCCCGCGGTGGAGCACCAGCTGCAGCCGGTCGCCGGGGCGTAGCCGGAAGGTGACGCGGTCCTCCCCGTCGTACACGAAGCTCGGCGCCTTCCACTTCACCTGCTCGGTGAGGTCGGGATCGACGTCGAGGATCGCCTGCCGGAGCTCCTCGATCCCCTCCTCCAGCGGGTGGTCGAGCTCCTGCACGAGCCGATCGGCGTCGGCACTGCGTCGTCCCATGCCGCGGATCCTGGCAGGCCGGGACGACAGTCCGCGGTTCAGCGCGGCTCGGCCGATGGGGCGCCGTCCGGGCCGATCGGCCGCTGCACCGAGGCGACGTCGTCGTCCGTCGCGGCCCGGACCTGCGGCGCCCTCACCGGCGCCAGAAGTCGAACCGATCGCGGCCCGGCCGGAAGCCGGCCGCCTCGACGACGTCCACCGCGAGGTCGAAGTGCTGGCCGACGGCGTCCGGCCCGTGGGCGTCGCTGCCGAAGCTGACCACCTCGCCGCCCTCCTCGAAGAACCAGCGCACCTGGTCGACCGACGCCAGCGGGCTGGTGGTGTTGACCTCCAGCGCCCGCCCGGTGCCGGCCAGCGCGCGGAACACCGCCCGGTACTCCTCCTCGTAGTCCTTCTCCGCGTATTTCTGCCGGCCGCCGGGCCAGTACCGCCGCGGGAAGTCGACGTGGGCGAGAACCTGGAAGACGGCGCTGCTCTCGACCATGTCGACCAGCTCGCCGAGGTAGCGGCGCATGGTCGCGTCGGCGTCCCGGTAGAGGAGCTGGCCGACGCCGTAGAGCCGCCCGTCCAGGCTCAGCGAGTGCAGCGAGCCGAGCACCCGGTCGACCGGGGCGTCCCGGAGGTGGGCGGCGACGCTGGCGGCGAACAGGTGCGGTTCGCCGGTCTCCACGCCCGACCAGATGCGCAGCTCCGGGAAGCGCTCGCGGCACTCCGCGAGCTCGGCGAAGTACCCCTCGACGTCGATCGGTTCGTGCCGGGACGCGTGCCGGTCCACCAGCCCGTCGGTGGTGGCGCGGTCCTCCGGCGCCCAGACGGTGAAGTCCAGGTGCTCGGTGAAGGCGATCGCGGGCAGACCCTGGGCGAGCGCCCGCTCGCAGGCGCGCACCATGGTCGCCGAACCCGCGGTGTCCCAGGACCACCTGCTGTGCACGTGGTTGTCCGGTGGTCGCATCACCTGTGGATCCTCCTCCTCCGTCCACCGTTCCCGCGCGGGGGCCGTTCCGTCGGCTGCCGTGCCTACTGTCGGGAGCCATGAGCACCGCCGCCCCGACTTCCGCCCTCGCCGCTGAGGCGCTCGAGGTTCTCCGCGAGCTGACCGGCCGTCCCGACGCGGAGTTCCGCGAGGGGCAGGACGCCGCCGTGGCCGCACTGGTCGAGCGGTCGCAGCGGGCGCTGGTCGTCCAGCGCACCGGCTGGGGCAAGTCGGCGGTCTACTTCGTCTCCACCGCGCTGCTGCGCCGCCGCGGCGCCGGGCCGACGCTGCTGGTCAGCCCGCTGCTCGCGCTGATGCGCGACCAGGTCGCCGCTGCGTCTCGCGCCGGCATCAGGGCGGTGGAGATCTCCAGCGCCAACGCCACCGAGTGGGACGACGTCGCCGCGCGGCTGGCCGCCGACGAGGTCGACGTCCTGCTCGTCTCCCCCGAGCGGCTGACCAACCCGCGTTTCCGCGAGGAGCAGCTGCCCGACCTGGTCAAGCGCTGCGGCCTGCTGGTCGTCGACGAGGCGCACTGCGTCTCCGACTGGGGGCACGACTTCCGCCCCGACTACCGGCGCATCCGCGACCTGCTGGGCGCGCTGCCGGAGGGCACGCCCGTCCTGGCGACGACGGCCACGGCCAACGAGCGGGTGGTCGCCGACGTCGCCGAGCAGCTGGGCGCCGGCGGGGTCTCCGTCACCACCGTGCGCGGGCCGCTGGCCCGTGACTCGCTGCGGTTGGGCGTGCTCCGGCTGCCCACCGACCGCGCGCGGTTGGCCTGGCTGGCCGCGCATCTGGACCAGCTGCCGGGCAGCGGCATCGTCTACACGCTCACGGTGGCCGCGGCCGAGGAGACCGCGTCGCTGCTGCGGGACGCCGGGTACGAGGTCCGCGCCTACACCGGCCGGCTGGACGACGCCGACCGCAAGGATGCCGAGGCGGCGCTGCGGGAGAACCGGGTCAAGGCGCTGGTGGCCACCTCCGCGCTCGGCATGGGCTTCGACAAGCCCGACCTCGGCTTCGTCGTCCACCTCGGCGCGCCGTCCTCGCCGGTGAGTTACTACCAGCAGGTCGGCCGCGCCGGCCGCGCCGTCGAGCACGCCGACGTCCTGCTGCTGCCCGGGCCCGAGGACCTCGCGATCTGGCAGTGGTTCGCCACGTCGTCCATGCCCCGGGAGGACCACGCAGCCGCGGTGCTCGCGGCGATGGCCGACGGAAAGGCGTGGTCGGTGGCCCGGCTGGAGACGGTGGCCGACGTGCGCCGGTCGCGGCTGGAGCTGCTGCTCAAGGTGCTCGCCGTCGACGGGGCGGTGGAGCGGGTGCAGGGCGGCTGGCGGGCGACCGGGCAGCCGTGGGTCTACGACGGCGAGCGGTACGGGCGCGTGGCCACCACCCGCGAGGCCGAGCAGCGGGCGATGATCACCTATGCCCGGCCGGTCGACGAGGCGCAGTGCCGGATGGCCTTCCTCCAGGAGGCGCTGGACGACCCGACCGCCGCGCCCTGCGGGCGGTGCGACGTCTGCGCCGGCCCCTGGTACCCGACCGATGTGCCGGCCGGCGCAGCCGAGGCCGCGTCCGCGGTGCTCGATCGCCCCGGGGTGGAGCTGCCGCCGCGGGCGCAGTGGCCGACCGGTGCCGACCGGCTCGGGGTCGAGGTGAGGGGAAAGATCGCCCCGGCGGAGCAGCTGGAGCCGGGCCGGGCCGTGGCACGGCTCACCGACCTCGGCTGGGGGCAGCGGCTGCGCACCCTGCTCGGGGACGACGGCGTGGGGGGCACGGTCACTCTGGACCTGCAGGCGCCGGGGATCGAGGAGGACCCGGACGCCGCCTTCGACGTCCCGGTGCAGCGCTCGGTCTCCGACGTCCCCCCGGACGAGGAGCTCCTCCGCGCCTGCGCGCGCGTGCTGGCCGCCTGGGACTGGGCCGAGCGTCCGGCCGCGGTCGTGGCCGTGCCCTCGCGCCGGCGGCCGCGGTTGGTCACCGGCCTCGCCGAGGGCCTGGCTCGACTCGGCCGGCTGCCCTACCTCGGTGAGCTGTCCCTGGCGCACGGCGGGCCCACCGGCGGGCCGGGGGGCAACAGCGCCTTCCGGCTGGCGGGGGTGTGGCAGCGGATCGTCGTGGGACCGGAGCTGCGCATGGCGCTGTCCTCGGTGCAGGGCCCGGTGCTGCTCGTCGACGACCTCGCCGACTCCCGGTGGACGATGACCGTCGCCGGCCGGGAGCTGCGGCTGGCCGGTGCCTCGCGCGTGCTGCCCTTCGCGCTGGCGTTGATCGCCTGAGACTCGTACAAACGTTCGACCCGGCGTAGCCTGCGGCCATGTCGCTCGCCCACCAGCCGTCGATCTGGGACCTCGCCGACGAGCCGGCCCTGACGCCGTTCGCCGGGACCCGGCACCACCTGAACCGGGGCGCCTGGGTCGACCACCTGCCGGGCTGGGTCTCCGGTTCCGATGCGGTGCTCGAGGTGCTGCTCGGCGACATCGGCTGGCGGGCCGACCGGCGGCAGATGTACGAGCGGGAGGTCGCCGTCCCCCGGCTGCTGCGGTGGTACGGCGGCGACGAGGTGCTGCCGCACCCGCTGCTCGGGCGGGCGCGCGCCGCGCTCAACGCCCACTACGGGCCCGAGCTCGGGGAGCCGTTCGTCAGCGCCGGCATGTGCCTGTACCGGGACGGGCGGGACAGCGTGGCCTGGCACGGCGACCGCATCGGCCGCGGGCGGAGCGTGGACACGATGGTTGCGATCGTCTCGTTCGGCTCGCCCCGGCCGCTGATGCTCCGGCCCGTCGGGGGTGGCGAGAGCATCCGGTTCCCCCTGGGGCACGGGGACCTCGTCGTCATGGGCGGCTCGTGCCAGCGCACGTGGGAGCACTGCATCCCGAAGACCGCCAGAGCCGTGGGCCCCCGCGTCAGCGTGCAGTTCCGGCCGCGCGGCGTGGCTTGAGTGGCTCGTGAGCGAGCCCACGAGCGCAGCCGGAAGCAGGCCCGCGGGGCCGGCGTTGACGCCACACGTCGGGACACCCGGACCCACCGGACGGTTTCCCGCTCCGCGAACTCCATGACGCGGAGCGCGGACGCGGTGGGAAGACGGCCAGAGTGCCGGGTGTTGTACCGATCGAGA
>NZ_FOSW01000026.1 GCF_900114385.1 Geodermatophilus ruber | reverse complement strand
CAGGAGACGGCGAAGGCGACCGAGGACATCGCCCGGCGGGTGCAGGCGATCCAGGGTGACACGACCGCGGCGGTGGCCGCGATCGGGGAGATCTCCTCGATTGTCGCGCAGATCTCGGACCGGCAGACGACCATCGCCAGCGCGGTGGAGGAGCAGGAGGCCACCACCAACGAGATGTCCCGGTCGGTCACCGAGGCCGCCGGAGGCACCACCGAGATCGCCGCCAACATCACCGGGGTGTCCACCGCCGCGGACTCGACCACCCAGGCGCTGACCCAGACCCGCACCGCGGTCGACGAGCTGTCCCGGATGGCCGCCGACCTGCGAACGACGGTCGGGAGGTTCATTTACTGAGCGGGCCGGAAAGGACCCCGCACGCGGCTGCGACACATCTCGAACGGGATGTCGGTGGATTCGTCCACCGGCATCCTGTTCGCCTTTTCCGGCTCGGGCCATCGGGCCCCCGTAGCCGTCATGTCGACACGCGACAGGAACTCACGGACCAATCTCAGCCCGCTGTGACGACACCCACGGTGATTCGCGCGAATCGGATCCGGAATTGTTCTAACTTTCGCCCGGTCACACCAGCACCACCGGGGTGGCGAACCGATTCACGCCGGTGCGTCGCCCTCCCACTTCCGCAGCACGCGTCTTGGAGTACCTCACGATGAGCACCACCTCCCGCCCCACCAACTGGCCGGTGCATCGCGCCGACCCGACCGCGGCAGCCAGGGCCGGGTCCGTGACCACCTGGTGGGGTGATCGATCGGTGGCGACGAAGGTGCTGACGGCGATCGGCGTCGCGACCCTCGTAGCCGTCCTCGTCGGCATCCTGGGCATGCAGTCGCTCAGCACCGCCGCTGACCGGACCGAGCGGATGTACGACGAGAACATCAATGGGCTCACCAACGCCACGGAACTGCGCAGCGCCTTGTCGAGCGTCCGGATCGCCAGCCGCGACTCCGCGCTCGCCAAGGACGTGCCGGCTGCCCAGGCGCAGCTGAACTCGATCGCGGGCTACGAGGCGCGCTTCGAGGAGGTCATCGCCGCGTACCGGGCGATCAATCCGCCGGCGGAGACGCTCGCCGCCCTGGACCGGATCGAGACCGCCTTCCAGGAGTACCTCGAGGTGATCCACGGCCAGATCACTCCGCTCGCCCTCGCGCGGGACCTGGCCGGCTGGCTCCAGGTCAACGAGAGCCTGCTGCGGCCCCTCGCCAACGATGTGAGCACAGAGGTGCAGGCGCTCGTGGAGGCGGAGCACGCCGCCGCCCGGGCGGCCGCCGTGGCCTCCCGCGAAGCGGCTGATTCCCAGCAGACGGTGTCCGTCGCGATCATGCTGGGCGGGGCGGTGCTCGCCTTCGGGATCGGTTTCCGCGTCGCCAGGGGTATGGCGCGCAACGTGGCCCGGGTCAAGGTCGTGGCCGAGGCCCTGGCGGAGGGTGACCTCACCCGGACCGCCGACCTGACCACCAAGGACGAGCTCGGCCGGATGGGTGCGTCGCTGGACGCCGCGGTCGCCGAGCTGCGCACGGTGATGTCGACGGTGGTGTCGTCCGCTGACGCGGTCGCCGCCTCGTCGGAGGAGCTGTCGGCGTCCTCGGCGCAGATCTCGGCGTCGGCGGAGGAGACCAGCGCGCAGTCGGGTGTGGTGTCATCGGCCGCGGAGGAGGTCAGCCGGAGCGTGCAGACGGTGGCCGCCGGCGCGGAGCAGATGGGTGCCTCGATCCGGGAGATCGCCTCGAACGCGGCGGAGGCCAGCGAGGTGGCCGCCCGCGCGGTGAGTGCGGCGGAGACCACGACGGCGACGGTGGCCAAGCTGGGTGACTCGTCGGCGGAGATCGGCAACGTGGTGAAGGTGATCACCAGCATCGCCGAGCAGACCAACCTGCTGGCGCTCAACGCCACCATCGAGGCGGCCCGTGCCGGCGAGGCGGGCAAGGGCTTCGCGGTGGTCGCCAACGAGGTCAAGGAGTTGGCCCAGGAGACGGCGAAGGCGACCGAGGACATCGCCCGCCGGGTGCAGGCCATCCAGCACGACACCGGGGCCGCCGTCTCGGCGATCGAGGAGATCAGCACGATCGTCGCGCAGATCTCCGACCGGCAGACCACCATCGCGTCCGCGGTGGAGGAGCAGACCGCGACCACCAACGAGATGTCCCGGTCGGTGTTCGAGGCCGCCAGCGGCTCGGGTCAGATCGCCGACAACATCACCGGCGTCTCCACCGCGGCGGACTCGACCACCCAGGCGCTGACCCAGACCCGCACCGCCGTCGACGAGCTCTCCCGGATGGCCGCCGACCTGCGCACCACCGTCGGGCGGTTCACCTACTGATGCGGTGAGCCGCCGGACGGTTCCGGCGGCTCGAGGGGAGCGCGTGGCTGTTCGCGGCCACGCGTTCCCCTTTTTCCGTCCTCGACATGGGTGAGGGAGCGAGGTCGGTCACCGCATTCGGGTCGACATGTTGCCGGCCGGAATGCGGTGACCGATCGGGCGGGTAACGAGTCGGAAGTTTCCGAAACAGATACAGACGAATCGCCTCGATATCGGGTTCCCTCTGCCGAACATTCGACTCGAGGAACGCCGAACCGGCGTCCGCAGCCAGCCTCCAAGGAGAAGCAGCGATGGAGATGCCCGCAGTCACCCACACCCCGGTGAGGGAGACCAATTCCCCGACGACGCGTTCGTGGTGGGGTGACCGTGGGGTCAAGACCAAGGTGCTCGCCGCCGTCGGCGTCGCCGCACTCGTGGCCGTGGTCATCGGCGTCATGGGCATCTCCGCCCTGAGCTCCTCGGCCGAGTCGAACCGGATGCTGTACGTCAGCAACATCGGAGGCCTAACGGCCGCGGCTGACATGCGGACCGCGATCGCTGACGTGCGTATCGCCACGCGCAACGCCGTGCTCGAGCCCGACCCGGCCAAGGCAGGCCAGATCCTGGACTCCATCCCGGGTCTGGAGGAGCAGTACCGCGCCGCCCACGACGCCTACAACGCCGCGTTCCCGATCCCGGAGACGGAGGCCCTCAACGAGGAGGCCCTCACCAACTTCGAGGCCTACCTGAAGATCGCCGCGACCGAGTTGCGCCCGCTGGCGGAGCAGAACCGGTACCTCGAGTGGTACGCCCTCAACCAGGAGAAGAACGTCCCCCTGACCAGCGCGGCCACGGCCGCCCTGGACAAGATGCGGGAGATCGAGACCGGCCTGGCGCAGGAAGCCGCAGCCGCGGCGCAGGACCAGTTCCAGTCGCAGCGGACCACCTCGATCGTCGTCCTGGTCGTCGGCATCGCCACGGCGGTGGGCGTCGGCCTGGTCGTGGCCACCGGGATGGCGCGCGGTGTCGGTCGGGTGCAGCGGGTCGCGGAGGCGCTGGCCGCCGGCGACCTGACGAAGAGCAGCGGCCTGGCCACCCGGGACGAGCTCGGCCGGATGGGGGCGGCCCTGGACGGCGCGGTGGAGAACCTGCGCGAGGTGCTCGGCACCGTGGCCTCCTCGGCCGACGCGGTGGCGGCCTCGTCGGAGGAGCTGTCGGCGTCCTCGGCGCAGATCTCGGCGTCGGCGGAGGAGACCTCCGCGCAGGCCGGCGTGGTCTCCTCGGCCGCCGAGGAGGTCTCCCGCAACGTGCAGACGGTGGCCGCGGGGGCGGAGCAGATGGGTGCCTCGATCCGGGAAATCGCCAGCAACGCGGCGGAGGCCAGCGAGGTGGCGGCCAAGGCCGTGACGGCCGCGGAGACGACGACGGCGACGGTGGCGAAGCTGGGGGAGTCCTCGGCGGAGATCGGCAACGTGGTGAAGGTGATCACCTCGATCGCGGA
>NZ_FOSW01000017.1 GCF_900114385.1 Geodermatophilus ruber | reverse complement strand
CTGACCGTTCACCCCGGCGCTGCCCGGCTGGGAGAGCCAGGCGATCGTCTCCGCGACGTCGACCGGCAACCCACCCTGCTGCAGCGAGTTGATCCGCGAGCCGACCTCGCGGGTGCCGAAGGGCATCTTCGCGGTCATCTCGGTGACGATGAACCCGGGCGCGACGGCGTTGATCGTGGCCCCGCGCTCGGCGAACGCCGGCGCCCAGGCGCGCACCATGCCGATGACGCCGGCCTTCGACGCCGCATAGTTCGTCTGCCCGCGGTTGCCGGCGATGCCGGACTGCGAGCTGACGCAGACCACCCGCGCGCCGGGCCTCAGGACACCGTCGGCGTCCAGCAGTGCCTGGGTGATGTCCAGCTGCGCCTGCAGGTTCACCGCCATCACCGAGTTCCAGCGGCCGGCGTCCATGTTGACCAGCAGCTTGTCCCGCGTGATCCCGGCGTTGTGGACGACGATGTCCACCCCGCCGTGCCGCTCGCGCAGGTGCTCGATCAGCCGCTGCGGGGCGTCGGGCGCGGTGATGTCGAGCTGGAGCGCCGTCCCGCCGATCTCGTTGGCGACCGTCGCGAGGCTGTCCCCCGCCGCCGGGATGTCGACGGCGACGACGTGCGCGCCGTCCCGGGCCATGACGCGTGCGATCGCGGCGCCGATGCCGCGCGCGGCCCCGGTGACGACGGCGACCTTGCCGGCCAGCGGCTTCTCGTCGTCCTCCCCCGCCGGGACCTCGGCGGGGGAGAGCATGACCACCTGGCCGTCGACGTAGGCCGACCGGCCGGAGAGGAAGAACCGCACCGGGCTCGGCAAGCCGGCCTCAGCGCCCTCGGGCACGTGGAGCAGGTTCGCCGTGGCCCCGTTCCGCAGCTCCTTGGCCACCGAGCGGACCAGTCCGTCCAGCGCCTGGCGGGCGGCGGCCTGCGCGGGGGCCGCGGCCGCGCCCGGCGGGTCGGCCAGCACCAACACCCGCCCGGATGGGCCCAGCCGCTTCATCGCCGGGGCGAGGAAGTCGTGCGCGGCGGCGAGGTCGCCCGGTGCGGTCAGGCCGGTGGCGTCGAGCAGGACGGCGCCGAGCTTCCCGCCGTCCGTGCCACCGTCGGCCACCACCGGGGACAGCACGGTCACGCCGGCGCCCTTGAGCACCTGCGTGAGGGCGTCGCGCAGCCGGCCCTCCCCCGCCGAGCCGACCACCGCCGGCCCGGGGAGCAGCGGCTGCCCCGGCTCGTAGCGGCGCAGCACGGCCGGGCGGGGCAGCCCGAACTGCTTGGCGAGGGTGCTGCCGACGCCGGAGTTCGCGAAGTCGCGGTACCAGTCACTCACTGCGGGTGTCTTCCTCTCTGCAACGGACGGTTCTCGCGAAAACCGTCCGGGGAACGTGGACGGTTTCCGCGAGAACCGGCGGAGTGGATCAGGAGCCGAGGGGATCAGGACTCGAGGATGGCGACGACGCCCTGGCCGCCGGCCGCGCAGATGGAGATCAGCCCGCGCTTCCCGGGGCCCGCCTCGTGCAGCATCTTCGCCAGCGTCGCGACGATCCGGCCGCCGGTCGCTGCGAACGGGTGCCCGGCGGCCAGCGACGAGCCGTTGACGTTGAGCTTGGCCCGGTCGATCGGGCCGAGCGGGGCGTCCAGCCCCAGCTTCTCCTTGCAGAACTCCGGATCCTCCCAGGCCTTCAGCGTCGAGAGCACCGTCGAGGCGAACGCTTCGTGGATCTCGTAGAAGTCGAAGTCCTGCAGGGTGAGGCCGTTGCGGGCCAGCAGCACCGGCATCGCGTAGGCCGGCGCCATGAGCAGCCCCTCCCCGCCGTGCACGTAGTCGACCGCCGCGGTCTGGGCGTCGACGAGGTGCGCGAGCACCGGCAGGTCGCGCGCGGCCGCCCACTCGTCGGAGGCCAGCAGGACGGCGGAGGCGCCGTCGGACAGCGGGGTCGAGTTGCCCGCGGTCATCGTGGCGCCGGGCCCGCCGCCGAAGACCGGCTTGAGCTTCGCCAGCTTCTCCATCGAGGAGTCCGGCCGCAGGTTCTGGTCGCGGGCGAGCCCGAGGTACGGGGTGACCAGGTCGTCGAAGAAGCCGCGGTCGTAGGCGGCGGCGAGGTTCTGGTGCGAGCGGACGGTCAGCTCGTCCTGCTCCTCCCGGCCGATCTCCCACTCCGCGGCGGTGAGCGCGGCGTGGTCGCCCATCGCCAGCCCGGTCCGCGGCTCGGCGTTGCGCGGGATCTCCGGCGCCAGCTGCCCCGGCCGGAGCCCGGCCAGCGCCTTGAGCCGCTGCTGCACGGTCTTCGCCGCGTTGACCTTGAGGAGCACCCGGCGGAGGTCCTCGTTCACTGCGAGCGGCGCGTCGGAGGTGGTGTCGACCCCGCCGGCGATGCCCGACTCGATCTGGCCGAGGGCGATCTTGTTCGCCACCAGGACGGCGGCCTCGAGGCCGGTACCGCAGGCCTGCTGGACGTCGTAGGCCGGCGTGCTGGCCGCCAGCCGCGAGCCGAGCACCGACTCCCGGGTCAGGTTGAAGTCCCGCGAGTGCTTGAGGACGGCGCCGGCGACGACCTCCCCCACCTGCGCGCCCTGCAGCCCGAAGCGGGCGACGAGGCCGTCCAGCGTCGCGGTGAGCATGTCCTGGTTGGAGGCCTGGGCATAGGACGAGTTGGACCGGGCAAACGGGATGCGGTTGCCGCCGACGATCGCGGCCTTGCGGGTCTGCGGTGCCATCGGGGACCTCCAGATCGAGGGCCAAAGTGGCCACTGTGGCGGGACGCGGTGCGCGGGACCGAGAGTATCAGGTACTGTCGGTGTCGTGAAATCGGAGACGGGGGTGCCGGCCCCGGGGCGCGATCGCCGCGACTCGCGGTGGGACGAGCACCGCCGGGCCCGGCGTGAGCAGCTGGTCGACGCCACCCTGGCCGCGGTGCACCGGCACGGCGCCGGCGTGGGCATGGACGAGATCGCCGCGGAGGCCGGCACCAGCAAGACCGTCGTCTACCGGCACTTCGCCGACCGCAGCGAGCTGCACGTCGCCGTCTGCGCCCGGGTGGCCGGCCACCTCACCGCCAAGCTGCGCGAGGCGATGACCAGCAGCACCGAGCCACGGCAGATGGTGGCCGCCGCGGTCGACACCTACCTGGCCTTCCTCGAGGCCGATCCCGAGCTCTACCGGTTCGTCGTCCACGGGCCGCCGGCCGATGCCGACCCGATCGGCAGCCTCTCCCACCTCGTCGGCGACCAGGCCGCCGCGCTCGTCGCCGTCGCGCTCGAGCAGGCCGGCCGCGATCCCGCCGCGGCGCAGCCCTGGGGGCACGGGCTGGTCGGGCTCGTCCGCTCGGCCGCCGACTGGTGGCTGCGGGCCGAGCGCCCCATGCCGCGGGGGGACCTCGCCGCGCACCTGACCGCTCTCGCCTGGGCCGGACTGTCCGGCGTCGTGACCCGCAAGGAGGACCAGTGACATCCACTCTGCCGAACTCCGTCGACCCCGCGGCGCTCACCGCGGCGCTCGACGGCCGTTGGGGCCACGTGCGCCGCGACATCCGCGAGCACCTGCACGAACCGGAGTTCCTCCCCGTCTACGGCGAGACGGTCGCCGAGGCCCGCGAGCGGGTCACCCGCATGGCCCGCAAGCTCGCCGAGTCCGGCCGGGTCGGCCTGGGCTTCCCCAAGGAGTACGGCGGCGAGGACGACGCCGGCGGCTCGGTCACCTCGATCGAGATGCTGGCCTTCGGCGACCTGTCGCTCATGGTCAAGGCCGGCGTCCAGTGGGGTCTGTTCGGCGGCGCCGTCCAGCTGCTGGGCACGCAGCGCCAGCACGAGGCCTATCTCGCCGACATCATGAGCTTCGACCTGCCCGGCTGCTTCGCGATGACCGAGACCGGGCACGGCTCCGACGTCCAGCAGCTGCGGACGACGTGCACCTACGACCCCGCGACGCAGACCTTCGACCTGCACACCCCGCACGAGGCCGCGCGCAAGGACTACATCGGCAACGCGGCCAAGGACGGCCGGATGGCGGTGGTCTTCGCCCAGCTGGTCACCCAGGGGAAGAGCCACGGGGTACACGCCTGGCTGGTGCCGATCCGCGACGCGCAGGGCAACCCGATGCCCGGGGTGACCATCGGGGACGCCGGCCCCAAGGCCGGCCTGAACGGCGTGGACAACGGCCGGCTGGCCTTCGACCACGTCACCGTCCCCCGCGACATGCTGCTGGACCGCTACGGCCAGGTCGCCGAGGACGGCACCTACACCAGCTCGATCGAGAACGAGACCCGCCGCTTCTTCACCATGCTGGGCACGCTGGTGCGCGGCCGGGTCAGCGTCGGCGGCTCGGCGTCCTCGGCGACCAAGCTCGCCCTCGACATCGCCGTCCGCTACGGCGACGTGCGCCGCCAGTTCTCCGCCCCCGGTGCCGACCGCGAGATCGTCGTCAACGACTACCTCGTGCACCAGCGCACCCTGCTGCCCGCCCTGGCCACCACCTACGCGCTGCACTTCGCGCAGGAGGAGCTGGTCGGGACGATGCACGACGTCCAGGCGGCGGAGGATCTCGACGAGGCCGCCCAGCGCGAGCTCGAGTCCCGGGCCGCCGGGCTCAAGGTGGCCCAGACCTGGCACGCCACCCGCACCATCCAGCTGTGCCGCGAGGCCTGCGGCGGCGCGGGTTACCTGCAGGAGAACCGGCTGCCGCACCTGAAGGCCGACACCGACGTGTTCACCACCTTCGAGGGGGACAACACCGTCCTGCTGCAGCTGGTCGCCAAGGGGCTGCTCACCGGCTACCGCGACGCCTTCGGCTCCCTCGACGGCTGGGGCAAGGTCGGCTTCATCGCCGACATGGTCCGCGAGACGGTGCTCGAGCGGACGGCGGCCCGCGGGCTGATCGCCCGGCTGGTCGACGCCGTCCCCGGCCGGGACGACGACGTGCCGCTGCTCGACCGCGGCTGGCAGCTGAAGATGCTCGAGGACCGGGAGAAGCACACCCTCGAGGGCGCGATCCGGCGGCTGCGGAAGAACGCGGGCACCAGCGGGATGGCGCCCTTCGACATGTTCAACGACGTCCAGGACCACGTGCTCCGGACGGCGCAGGCGCACATCGACCGGATCGTGCTGGAGGCCTTCGTCGCCGGCGTCGAGCGCACCACCGACCTGCAGGCACGCGCCCTGCTCGACCGGGTCTGCGACCTCTACGCGCTCACCACCATCGAGGCGGACAAGGCCTGGTTCCTGGAGCACGGCCGGCTCACCCCGACCCGCGCCAAGGCGCTCACCGCGACGGTGAACTCGCTGCTGCAGGAGCTGCGGCCGCACATGGTCACGCTGGTCGACGCCTTCGCCATCCCCGAGGACTGGAAGGCCGCGGCCATCCTCCGCGAGGAGGGCGACCGGCAGGAGGCGATGGCCGCGCGCGACACCGAGCTGCGGACCGGCGGCAAGCGGGGGACGGCGACCTCGGTGGAGGTCCCGCCCGCGCAGTAGAGCCCCCGGTGATCATGGGGTTGTTGCGCGCGACGCGGCTGGACACGCCGTAGCGGCCCGCAACAACCCCATGATCACGGCGGCACACCGAGGGGCTCAGACGGCGGCGGGCTCCCGCTCCGGCGGGCGGGGGAAGCCGCCCACCAGCTGCTCGAAGGCGTGCGCCACCGCCAGGCAGGTGGCGTCCTCGAACCGCCGGCCGACCAGCATCATCCCGACCGGCAGCCCGTCGGACAGCCCGGCCGGGACGCTGATCGCCGGGTGCCCGCTGACGTCGAACGGCGCGCAGTTGACGATCATCTCCAGCCCGCGGGCGATCCGGACCTCCAGCGGGTCCTCCGCCGCCGGGATCTCCCGGGCCACCATCGGCACCGTGGGCAGCAGGAGCAGGTCGACGTCGGCCAGCGCGGCGTCGTACTGGCGGCGCACCTCGGTGGCCAGGTTCCGCGCCATCGCGTAGTGCCGGGTCTGCTCCTGCTCCATCGACCACCGCCCGGCCAGCGCCACCGCGGTCACCGTCGGCGACCAGCGGTCGGCCACCTGCCGCCGCTGCCGGCCGTAGTGGGCGATCAGCTCGGGGTCGTAGCGGCCCTCCCAGTTCCAGCCGTACCCGTTGCCCTCGATCATCTGCACCGTCGCGCCGTCGGTGGCGATGACGTTCCAGACGTGCAGGGCGTGCCGGTGCCACGGCAGGTCGACGTCCACCACCTCGATGCCCAGCTCGCGCAGCCGCTCCGCCGCCGCGCGCACCGCGTCGTCGACGCCGGGCTCGGACAGCTGGTCCCAGCCGAAGCCCTGCGTGACCACCCCGACCCGCAACCCGGACACCTCACCGTCCAGCGCCGCGGCGTACCGCTGCGGCGCCAGGTCCGTCGGCTGCCGGGGGTCGTGCCCGTCGCGGCCGGCGAGGACGTCGAGCATCGCGGCCGCGTCGGCCACCGTGCGGGTCATCGGGCCGAGGTGGTCGAGGGTGAGCTCGATGGGGAAGGCCCCGGTGTAGGGCACCAGGCCGTGGGTGGGCTTGTGGCCGACGATCCCGCAGAAGGCCGCCGGCATCCGGATGGACCCGCCCTGGTCCCCGCCGAGCGCCAGGTCGACCGCGCCGGAGGCGACCAGCGCGGCGCTGCCGCTGGAGCTGCCGCCCGTCGTCCGGGCCGGGTCCCAGGGGTTGCGCACCGGGCCGCTGACCGAGGTGTGGCTGCCGCCGGAGAAGCAGAGGTCCTCGCAGACCGCCTTGCCGGCGACCGTCGCCCCGGCCGCCAGCAGCCGGGTGACCACGGTGGCGTCCTCGCGGGGGACGAAGCCCTCGACGGTGTGCGAGCCGTTCATCATCGGGACGCCGGCGACCGCGACGTTGTCCTTGACCGCGACCGTCCGCCCGGCCAGCGGGCCCTCGGCGGCGCCGCGGATGTCGGTGGTCACGTACCAGGCGCCCAGCGGGTTGTCGGCCTCGGCGGGCCGGGTGCTCGGCCGATCGTCCGGCGCCTGCGGGGCGATCTCCGCGTAGAGCTCCTCGACCGCGTCGTAGGAGCTGAGGAAGGCCGCGACGATCGGGGTGTAGGCGGCCACCTCCTCGGCGGCGGGGTGCATGCCGTAGCTGCGGGCGAGCGCGGCTACCTCGTTCTGGTCCGGCGGGCGTACGGGCACGGCGGCCTCCAGGTGAGGGCGGATGGTCGGCAAGCTAGCGACACCGGCCCGCCCTGTCACCCGTCGCCGACCGCCCCTCCCCCGTGATCATGGGCTTGTTGCGCGCGACACGGCAGGACACGCCGCGGCAGCCGGCAACATCCTCATGATCACGACCAACTGGCCCGGGGCGGGCGGACGGCGGACGGCGGACGGAGAATGGCCCGCCGTGGAGATCCTCGCCGTGGCGGCCGAGACGCTGCGGGTCCCGGCTGCGGTCGATCTGGCAGCCGTCGTCGTCGGCGCGCTCACCGGCGGGCTGCTGGCGGCGCGGGAGGGCTTCGCGCTCTCCGGTGTGCTGCTGCTGGCGGTCAGCGGGGGGCTCGGCGGCGGGCTGATCCGCGACGTCCTGCTGGCCGAGGGGCCGCCGGTGGCGCTGACCAACCCGGCCTACCTGCCCACGGTCGCGATCACCGCGATGGTCACGTTCTTCTTCTCCGGCTGGCTGTCCCGGCTGACCGCGCTGCTGGTCGTGCTCGACGCCCTCACGCTGGGCTTCTTCACCGTCGTCGGCGCGCAGAAGGCCGAGCTGGCCGGCCTGCCCAGCGCGTCGGTGGTCTTCATCGGCACGCTGACCGCGGTCGGCGGGGCGCTCATCCGCGACGTCCTGCTCGCCCAGCGCGCCGACATCGTGCAGCCCGGGCCGTACAACGCCGTCGCGGCGCTGCTCGGAGCCAGCGCCCTCACCGTCCTCGCCGGGCCCCTCGGCCTCGACCCCATCCCGGTGGCCGCCGTGGTCATCCTGTTGGTCGCCGCGCTGCGCGTGCTCTCGGTGTGGCGCGGATGGGAGGCGCCCGTCGCCGTCGACCTCCCCCTCCGCACCCGCCACCGGCTGGGCCAGGTCCGCGCCTTCCGGATGGCGCGCCGGACCGGAACCCCCGGGGAGGCGCGCCGGATCGGCACCCGGTGGCGCCGCCGCGGCTGACCGCGCGCGGTCACCGGGCGTCGGGTGAGGATGACGGCGTGTCGAACACCGCGCGGGACCACGACGTCGTCCTCTACGGCGCGAGCGGCTTCGTCGGGAAGCTGCTCGCCGCCTACCTGGCCGAACACGCTCCGGAGGGCACCCGGGTCGCGCTGGCCGGCCGGACGCGGGCCCGGCTGGCAGCGGTCCGCGACGAACTGCCCGCGACCGCCCGCACGTGGCCGATCGTCGAGGCCGACTCCGGCGACCCGGCGTCCCTGCGGGCGCTGGCCGAGAGCACCCGCGTGCTCGCCACCACGGTCGGCCCGTACGCGAAGTACGGGCTGCCGGTCACCGAGGCCTGCGCCCGGGCCGGCACGCACTACGCGGACCTCACCGGCGAGGTCCTGTTCGTCCGCGAGGCGATCGACCGGTTCGACGCCGTCGCCCGGGAGACCGGCGCCCGCCTCGTGCACGCCTGCGGCTACGACTCGATCCCCTCGGACCTCGCGACGTTCCTGCTCGCCGAGCGGGCCGCGTCCGACGGGGCGGGCGGGCTGCGCGAGGTCCGGCTGGTCGCCACCGCCCGCGGCGGGTTCAGCGGCGGCACGATCGACTCCGTGCGCGGGCAGGTCGACGCGGTCCGCCGCGACCGTGCCCTGCGCCGGCTGGCCGCCGACCCGTTCGCGCTGAGCCCCGACCGGGACGCCGAACCGGACACGCCGCAGCCGCCGGACGCCGCCCCGCCCCGGCGCACCCCCGACGGCCGGTGGACCGCCCCGTTCGTGATGGCCCCCTACAACACCCGGATCGTGCGGCGCAGCAACGCGCTGCAGGACTGGGCCTACGGCCGGTCGCTGCGCTACGGCGAGGTGATGGGCTGCGGCCGGGGACCGGCGGGGGCGGTGGCGGCCGGCGGGCTCACCGCCGGGCTGGCCGCCGGGCTGGCCGCGATGGCCCTGCCTCCGACCCGGGCGCTGCTCGACCGCGTGCTGCCCGCGCCCGGCACCGGCCCGAGCGCGGCCGCCCGGGAGAAGGGCTGGTTCCGCATGGTCGTCGACGCCGAGACCGAGCAGGGCCGCCGCTACCGCGCGGTCGCCGCCGGCAGCGGTGACCCCGGGTACGCCGCCACCGCAGTCATGCTGGGCGAGAGCGCGCTCGCCCTGGCCCTCGACGGCGACCGGCTGCCCGCCCGCGCCGGCTCGCTCACCCCGGCCACGGCCCTGGGCGGGGTGCTCGTCGAGCGGCTGCGCGCCGCGGGGCACACCTACACGGTCACCCCGGCCTGAGGCTCAGGTCCGCGGGAACAGCCGGAGGGCCAGCAGCGCGACGTCGTCCTGCGCGTCGGGCGGGAACAGCTCGGCCAGCACGCGGTCGCAGAGCTCCGGCAGCGGGAGGCCGGCGGACCGGCGCAGGACGGCGGCCAGCGCCGCGGTTCCGGTGTCGATGTCCCGGTCGCGGCGCTCGACCAGCCCGTCGGTGTAGAGGAACAGGGTGCTGCCCTCCGGCAGGTCGGTGACCCGGTCACGCCGCCGCGTGCCCGGGTCGACCCCGAGCAGCAGGTCGGTCGGCTCCGAATCGAGCGCGGTCACCTCGCCGTCGGCACCGACCACCACCGGCGGCGGGTGGCCGGCGCTGGACCAGCGCAGCCGGGTCAGGCCGCCGTCGCCGGGCTCGAGGCGGGCGACCAGCGCGGTGGCCATCGTGTCCAGCGCCAGCCCGCGGACGGCCCGGTCGAGCTGGGTGAGCACCTGCGCCGGTGGGGCGCCGCTGGAGTAGCTGATCCCCCGCAACAGCCCGCGCAGCTGGCCCATCGCGGCGGCGGCCCGGCTGTCGTGCCCCACCACGTCCCCGATCGCCAGCACCGTCGCCCCGCCGGCCTCGAGGAACGCGTCGTACCAGTCGCCGCCGATCTCCGCCCCGGCGGCGGCCGGCACGTAGCGGACGACGATCTCGCAGTTCTCCGGCTCCGGCGGGTCGGTCAGCATGCTGTGCTGCAGCGCGTCGGCCAGGGCGCGCTGCTGGCCGTAGAGCCGGGCATGGTGCAGCGCCAGGCCGGCCCGGCGGCCCACCTCGATGGCGGTCTCGATCTCACCCGGCGTGTGCGGGCCGCGCGCCGCACCGGTGAACAGGCCCAGGGCGCCGAGGGTCTGCCCGCGGGCGACCAGCGGCACGATCGCCCCTGAGTGCAGCCCGAGCCGGAGCAGCAGCTCGCGGGTCACCGGATCGGGGAGGGCCCGCTCCACCCGGGCGCAGTCGATGTCCCGCAGCACCAGCGGCCGGCCGGTGCGCGTGACGATCCGCGCGGCGGCCGCGTCGGTCATCACCGTCACCATGCCGTGCACGTACTTCTCCAGCTCGGTGGAGAGGTTCGGGTCGCTGTGCGCGGAGGCCAGCTCGTGCAGCCGACCCTGCTCGTCGGTGACCACCAGCCAGCACCAGTCGCCCAGGGCCGGGACGACGAGCTCGACGAGCTGGCCGATCTGTTGGGTGATGTCCAGGCTGCCCGAGAGCACCCGCCCGGCGTCGGCCAGCAGCTGCAGCCGCGCGTTCGCCTCGGTCATCGCGGCGACGGCGTCGGCCCGCACCCGGTCGGCCTGCAGCCGGGACGCGGTGAGCGCGATCTGCGCGGTGAGGCCCTCCAGCAGCTCGATGTCGGGGTCGGTGAACACGTGGTCGGTGGTCCACGCCACGATGAAGCTGCCGATCAGGCGGCCCTCGACGCGCAGCGGCAGCGCGGCCAGCGCCCGGGTGCCGAGCAGCGCGTTCACCTCGGCCATCCGCGGGAAGCGGGCCTCGGCCGACGCCGCGTCGGCGAAGAGCAGCCGCTCGCCGTGCCGGGCCACGTACTGGTGGGGCAGCGCGTCGTCGAGCGGGGTCTGCACGCCATCAGCGGGCAGGGCCACGTCGGCCTCGCTGGCGACGGCGTCGACGATCTGCCGCGTCAGGTGCAGGTACAGCGCGTCGTCCTGCGGGTCGATCACGGCCAGCCCGATGGACTCCGCGCCCAGCACCGCACCGCCGCGCAGGGCGATCTCGGCCAGCTGGGAGATCCGGGTGGCGTTGGCCAGCTCCGCGGCGACCTCGGCGATCGCGGCCGCCCGATGCACCGCCGCGATCCGCCGCTCGGACTGCTCGCGGGCGGCGGTGACATCGACCGCGCTGCCGAGCACGCGCACCGGCCGCCCCGCGGGATCGGTCACCACCCGCCCGCGCGAGACCGTCCAGCGCACGCTGCCGTCGACGTGGAGCACCCGCGCCTCCACCAGGTACTCCCCGCTGCCGCTCAGCGCCTCGCGCATGGCCTGCTGGACCACCTCGCGGTCGTCCGGGTGGATCCGCTCGGTGATCATCTGCTCGGTCGAGTCGATGTCGACGGCCCCGTCGAACCCGAAGATCGCCGCGCAGCGCTCGTCCCAGTGCACCGCGCGGGTGCGCAGGTCCTGCTCCCAGATGCCGATGGAGCTGGCTTCCAGGGCGATGTCGAGCCGGGCGAGCGAGGCGCCGATGGCCGAGCGGGCGGCCGACAGCTCCAGCTCCGCGACGACCGAGGCGGCCATCTGCGCCAGCAGCGCGCCATCGTCGTCCGACCAGGTGTGCGGGGCGGGGTCGTAGATGGCCAGCACGCCGACGACATGACCGGAGTCCGCGACCAGCGGGGCGCCGAGGTAGGAGGCCACCTGCCCGGAGGTGACCGCCGGGAGGCCGGCGACCGCCTCGTCCGCGGTCGCGTCGGGCACGACCAGCGGGCGGCCGCGCCGGACGGTCAGTGCCGACAGCGCCCCGGTCAGCAGCGCCGGCCCGCCGACGACGCCGGGTGGCAGACCGTACCCGCCGACCACGGTGTCCTGGTCGGTGAAGAGGGTGACCTTCGCGTGCCCGGTGCCGAGCAGGCGGGCGGCCAGGCCGGAGAGCCGGTCGAAGGCGGCCGGGCCGGGCACCTCGACCAGGAGCCGGCGGGCGGCGGCGATCCGGTGCGGGTCGCGCAGCAGGTCCGGCTCGGCGGCGGGGAGCGTCGACAGCGTGACCACGCTCCCTCTTCCGCCGTTGCAGCGGACTCCCTGCCAGCCGCGTGCCCCCATGCTGACACGCGTGAAGGGGACGAAACCGGACCGTCTGCCGGGCGTGCCGCCGTCTCCCCCCACCGGGTGAGCCGGCCACCCCAGGATCAAGCCGGGTCGCCCGCGAACCGATGGGGGAGCATGCAGGGCACCCGAACGAGCAGCATGCCGGACTGCCGTCCGCTGCTCGCCGATCCCGACGACCTCACGCTGCTGTTCCAGCCGATCGTCGATCTGGCCGCGGCGCGGGTCGCCGGCTACGAGGTGCTGTCCCGCTTCCCGGGCACCGCCGGCCCCGACGTGTGGTTCGCCGCCGCGGCCGAGTGCGGGCTGGCCGCCGAGCTCGAGGCGCTGGCCATCGTCAAGGCGCTGGCGACCGTCCCCCGGCTGCCCGACAACACCTTCCTGACCGTCAACGTCAGCCCGCACCTGCTGGGCACCGCACCGATCCAGGAGGCGTTGGCCACCCGCCCCGACCTGCAGCGGGTGGCCATCGAGCTCACCGAGCACACGCCGGTCGACGACCTGGCGCAGCTGCACCGCCAGACCGAGGAGCTGCGCGCCCGCGGCGCCCTGATCGCCCTGGACGACGCCGGCTCGGGCTACTCGGGGCTGCAGCAGATGGCCGCCCTGCGGCCCCAGCTGGTCAAGCTCGACCGGGCCCTGGTCAGCCACGTCGACACCGACCCGGTCCGGACGGCGCTGGCCGAGATGGTGGGCGAGTTCGCCGGTCGGATCGACGCCTGGCTGCTCGCGGAGGGGATCGAGACCGTCGGCGAGCTGGCCGTCTTCGCCCGGCTCGGCGTGCCCCTCGCGCAGGGCTGGCTGCTGGGCCGTCCCGCGCCGGACTTCCTCCCGCTGTCCGCGGAGGCCACCCGCCTGGTGCGCGCGCAGGTCGCCCGCGCCCGGCTCACCGAGAGCGTGGCCAGCCTGCTGCGCCCGGTCCGCCAGAGCGACATCACCGCCAAGCACCCCGGCGTCCCGCCGGCGGTCCTGGTGGGTGGGCTGGGCGAGCCGGTCGGGCTGCTCCTGGCCGACCCGCGGACGGCCGAGGTCTACACCGCCCCGGTGTCGCTGCGCGTGCACCCCTCAGCCGGCATCGAGGAGACGCTGCAGCGGGCGCTGACCCGGCCACCGGCGCAGCGTTTCGACCCCGTCGTCTGCACCGACCCGACCGGCAACGTGCTCGGCCTGCTGCGCATCGAGGACCTCGCCTCGGCCGGGTCCGCCCGCTGACCCCCAGACCCCGGACGCCCGCCCGGGCAGCCCGGTACCACGACACCACCACGACAAGGAGTTCCCGATGAAGGCCTTCGCCTGCGGCGACGTCATCCCCGGGTGCAGCGCCCGCTTCTCCGCCTCGGACGAGGGCGGCATCCTCGCCCAGGTCGCCGGTCACGCGGCCGCCGATCACGGCGTCACCGACGTCACCCCGGAGCTGGTCCAGGCCGTCCGCGACCACATCCACACGACCTGAGCCCGCGGGGGGCCCGCGCAGCTCGGCTGCCGGGTCCCCGACGCTCAGGCCGAGGCGTCGGTGAGCAGCTTCAGCTCGTCGGCGGTGAGCCGGAGGTCCTGCATCGGCAACAGCTCGGCCAGCTGCTCGACGTTGCGGGCGCTGGCGATCGGCGACACGACGGTCGGCTGCTCGGCCAGCCAGCGCAGCGCCACCGCGGCCGGGGTCACGCCGTGCGCCGCGGCCACCTCGGCCAGCGCGGCCAGCACCCGGTCGCCCCGCTCCCCCACGTACTGCGAGGCGCCCGCCGCCCGCGGGGAGTCCACCCGCTCGCCGGCGCGGTACTTGCCGGTCAGGAAGCCGCGGGCCAGCCCGAAGTAGGGGATCGCGCCGAGCCCGTGCAACGCGACGACGTCGCGCAGCTCGCCCTCGTAGGCCGCGCGCTCCATCAGGTTGTAGTGCGGCTGCAGCGCGACGTAGCGGGCCAGACCCCGATGCTCGGAGATGTCCAGCGCCAGGGCCAGCCGGGGCGCCGAGTAGTTCGACGCCCCGATGTAGCGGACCTTGCCGCTGCGCACCAGCTCGTCGAAGGCCGTGAGCGTCTCCTCCAGCGGCGTCGTCTCGTCGTCGTAGTGCGCGTAGTACAGGTCGATGACGTCGGTCTGCAGGTTGCGCAGCGACCGCTCGGCCGCGGCCCGGATCTCCGGCGCGGACAGCGGGTGCTCCTTCTGCCCCGGCGAGGCCTTGGTCGCCACGACCATCCGCTCGCGCACCCCCCGCGCGGCCATCCAGGCGCCGATGATCTCCTCGGAGCGGCCGTTGCCGTACATCTCCGCGGTGTCGACGAACGGGGACTCGGTGCTCGGGGTCGCGTCGACGAAGCGGTCCAGCACCGCGAAGGACGTCGGCTCGTCCGCCGTCCACCCGAAGACGTTGCCGCCCAGGCACAGATCGCTCACGGTCAGGTCGGTCCCTGGGATCTGCGGCATGCCCCCACGCTAGGTCGGCCCGTCCCGCCGCGCTCTCCGGCCGGTGGGGCCGCTGGGGCGTGAGGGACCCGTTCGACCCCCCGCGGTGGCGGCCCCCCTACCCGGCATGACACCGTGCCCCCGGTCCGGACCTCCCGTTTTGCGCGGCGGTCCGGCCCTCGAACCTGTCCCACTCCCGAGAGGAAGCTTCATGAACAAGGCCGAACTCGTCTCCGCCATCGCCAAGCGGGCCGACGTCCCCGCCTCCACGGTCGACTCCGTGCTGGCCGGCCTCCAGGACGAGCTCGTCGACGCCATCACCCGCGGCGAGAAGGTGGCCGTCTCCGGCCTGCTGACCGTCGAGCGCACGCAGCGCTCGGCCCGCACCGGTCGCAACCCGCAGACCGGCGAGGCGATCGACATCCCCGCGGCCAACACGGTCAAGGTCAGCGCGGGCTCGAACCTCAAGAAGGCCGCCAGCAGCGTCCCGGTCTGATCGACCGCGCCGTCGCCGGCCGGGCGGCGCCGCCCCTGTGACCTGGCCCACGGGCTCGTGGGCCAGGATGCGGGGCAGCCGCCGCCCGGCACGGGCCGGCACACCGGGGACGGAGGACCCATGACGGCGCTGCAGGTGGACACCGATCCGGCCGAGGTCGGCTTCGACCCCGCCCGGCTGGCCCGCCTCGATCGGCGGCTGGCCCGCTGGGTCGACGACGGCCGGCTCCCCGGCCACCTCGTCACGGTCGCCCGGCACGGGCGGCTGGTGCACGTGGGCCGGTACGGACACCGGGACGTCGAGCGCGGCCTGCCGGTGGAGGACGACACCCGCTGGCGCATCTACTCCATGACCAAGCCGGTCACCTCCGTCGCGGCGATGATGCTCTACGAGGAAGGCGCCTTCGAGCTCTCCGACCCGATCGCGCGGTGGCTGCCGGAGTTCGGCGAGACCCGCGTGTACGTCGCCGGCTCGGCGCAGAAGCCGGTGACCGCGCCGCAGACCGAGCCCATCCGGGTGTGGCACCTGCTCACCCACATGTCGGGGCTCACCTACGGCTTCCACCACGCCCACCCGGTCGACGCGCTGTACCGGGCCGCCGGCCACGAGTGGGGTACCCCGGCCGGCGCCGACTCCGCCGAGGTGTGCCGGCAGTGGGCGGCCATCCCCCTGGTCTTCCAGCCCGGCTCCGAGTGGAACTACGGCGTCTCCACCGACGTGCTGGGCCGCCTGGTCGAGGTGCTCTCCGGCTCGCCGCTGGACGAGTTCTTCGAGCAGCGCATCTTCGCGCCGCTGGGCATGCGCGACACCTCCTTCGGCCTGCGCGAGGGCGACGACGTGGAGTCGCTGGCCCGGCTCTACACCGCCGTCCCGGGGACGCCCGACGGTGCGGCGACCGGGTTCGCCCCGCTCGACGCCATGGGCGCCGCGGCGCACCGCAAGCCCGCGTTCCTCTCCGGTGGCGGCGGGCTGGTCTCCACCGCCGGTGACTACCTGCGCTTCGTCGAGCTGCTGCGCCGCGGCGGCGCCTACGACGGCGGGCGGCTGCTCGGCCCGCGGACGATCGCCCACATGACCCGCAACCACCTGCCCGGTGACGCCGATCTGGAGACCTTCGGGCGGCCGCTGTTCGCCGAGACACCGCTGCGCGGGGTGGGCTTCGGGCTCGGCTTCTCGATGGTCATCGACCCGACCCGCTACGGCGTGGTGGCCAGCGCCGGCGACTACAGCTGGGGCGGGGCGGCGTCCACGGCGTTCTACGTCGACCCGGTCGAGGACGTGACGGTCAGCTTCTACACCCAGCTGCTGCCCTCGAGCACGCTGCCCATCCGCAACCACCTGCGCCAGCTGGTCAACCAGGCCCTCGTCGACTGAACGAGGCCCCGTCCTCCCCACCGTTCGCCGGCTCCGGGGGGAGCCGGGACGGGGCCGCGGCGGGCCCTGCAGGGGGCCCGGTTCGGGACGGGCCGAGACGGGCCGCTTCGCCGTCTGGTTGGGTGACGGCGTGCTGCGACTGGGGGCCCTCGAGGTGCCGGCCGGCCGGCTGGTCGTCATGGCGATCGTCAACCGCACCCCCGACTCCTTCTACGACCGGGGCGCCACCTACGAGCTGGCCGCCGCCGTCGAGCGGGTGGACCGGGTGGTCGCCGAGGGCGCGGACATGGTGGACGTCGGCGGGGTGAAGGCCGCCCCCGGTGAGGAGGTCGACGCCGCCGAGGAGATCCGCCGCACGGTCGATCTTGTCGCCGCGATCCGCGCCGCGCACCCGACGCTGCCCATCTCGATCGACACGTGGCGCGCAGAGGTCGCCCGGGAGGCGCTGGCCGCCGGCGCCGACGTCGTCAACGACGCCTGGGGCGGCGTGGACCCGAAGCTGGCCGAGGTGACCGCCGAGGCGGGCGCGGGGCTCGTCTGCACGCACGCCGGCGGCCTCCCGCCGCGCACCCGGCCGCACCGGATC
Source organism: Geodermatophilus ruber (assembly GCF_900114385.1). Taxonomy (GTDB): domain Bacteria; phylum Actinomycetota; class Actinomycetes; order Mycobacteriales; family Geodermatophilaceae; genus Geodermatophilus; species Geodermatophilus ruber. Next base: position 80,878 of record NZ_FOSW01000017.1, on the reverse strand, counting down.
ACCTACGACGACGTCGTGGCCGACGTCCTGAGCCGGACGACGGCGCTGGCCGAGGCCGCGGTCGCGGCCGGGGTGGACCGCGAGCGGGTGCTCATCGATCCCGGGCACGACTTCGGCAAGAACACCCGGCACTCGCTGGAGGCCACCCGGCGCCTGGGCGAGCTGGTGGCCACCGGCTGGCCGGTGCTGGTGGCGCTGTCGAACAAGGACTTCGTCGGGGAGACGCTGGACGTCCCGCTCGAGCAGCGGCTCACCGGCACGCTGGCGGCCACGGCGGTGAGCGCCTGGCTGGGGGCGACGGTGTTCCGGGCGCACGACGTGGCCGCCACCCGGCAGACGCTGGACATGGTGGCCTCGATCCGCGGCGACCGGCCGCCGCTGCGCACCACCCGCGGCCTGGCCTGAGCCCGGCCGCGGGGGACGCGCGGAGGTCAGCCGGCGGTCCGGACCGGGCGCCGGACCGTGCTGCGGGGCACCGCGGGGCGCAGCACGGTCTTGCTGTGCGGCCGGACGACGACCAGGTCGCCGCCGCGCGCGGTGGCGGCCATGGCCTCGAAGACCAGCGGGTCGACCAGGGCGGTGCGGCTGCGGCCGTGGACGCCGGTCTGCCCGACGGCGCGCAGCAGCTGGGCGTCGAGGGCGACGAGTGTCCGGATGCGGCGGTCCTCCCGGGCGCCGCTGTCGAGCAGGGCGACGGCGAGGACGGTCGCCTCGCGACGGGCGGCCTCCTGCAGCGCCCAGACCAGCTCGGGCTGGACGGGAGCGGTGGGATCGACCAGCACCAGCAGCCGGGGATGTTCCCGGCGTGGCACGAGGGTGTCGAGGTACAGCGGCGCGATGCCGTCCGCGTGCGAGGTCTCGGGGGTCTGGGTCACGGGGGGTTCGGGCGGGCTGCCGGCTGGGGAAGCGGCGGGAGCCGACGTCATGACTCCAGCGTCGACCGGCCGGATCCGTTCCGCCAAGGTCGAAGGGCCCGGATCGGGCCGGAATCCCGGCGGCGGCCACTCCGCACCGGAGGTCCTGTCCCGATCTCCGCCCCGGGCCTAGCCTCGACCGCCGAGGAGCCCGCCGAACCGGGAGGTGCCCCAGATGAGCGGCCGGGTCGTGCACTTCGAGATCCCCGTCGACGACGGGGACCGCGCGCGCAGCTTCTACAAGGAGGCCTTCGGCTGGCAGGTGCAGCAGATGCCGGAGATGTCCTACACGCTCGTCACCACCGGCCCCAGCGGCCAGCAGGGGCCGGCCGAGCCCGGGTTCATCAACGGCGGGCTGCTGCCCCGCCGGGACGGCCCCGCGGCCGCACCCCTCGTGGTCGTCGAGGTGGAGAGCATCGACGTCGCGCTGGAGCGGGTCGCCGAGCTGGGCGGGGCGACCGTGCTGGGCAAGCAGCCGGTGGGCGCGATGGGGTTCACCGCGTACCTGCGGGACACCGAGGGCAACGTCGTCGGCCTGTGGGAGTCCGCCGCCGGATGACGGCCCGCACCGTGGGGTCGCCTCCCTCCCCACCGGAGGGACCCGAGGAAGGCGGCCACTAGGTTCCGACGCATGGCCGCCACCGGGTTCCGCACCGCCGACGAGCTCAACGCCCTGCTCCCGGGCACCCTCCCGGGGCTGCTGGGCCTGACGATCACCGCCCACGAGCCCGGGCGGCTGGAGGCGGCGCTCGAGGTCCGGCCGGAGCTGCTGGCGCCCAACGGCTACCTGCACGCCGCGACCGTGGTCGGGCTGGCCGACACCTCCTGCGGTCTGGCCACGCGGGCCCTGCTGCCCGAGGGGTCAGCCGGCTTCACCACGATCGAGCTGAAGAGCAACTTCCTGGGCACCGCGCGGGAGGGCCGGATCAGCACCGTGGCCACCAACGTCCACGCCGGGCGGACGACGCAGGTCTGGGACGCCGTCGTGCAGGCCGACTCGGGGAAGACGATCGCGCTGTTCCGCTGCACCCAGTCGGTGCTCTGGCCGCGCCCCCCCTTACGGTGAAAGTGTGATGGTTGCCCATCACACCCATCCCGTAAGCGCCCCTGTCCGGGGCGTCCAGTGCTTACGCCACGCCGAAGCGTGGCCGGCTGGTTCCTACTTCACCGGGCAGCACCGTCGCGGCCGGGACGGCTGCGGCTGACACCCACCCTCCACAGGCATGCCGAACAGATTCGGCTGACGGGCCGCCCGGGTGGCGGTCCCCGACCTGGGTCACGCACGGGCTCTGCGCACAAGGACACAGCCCGAGCGTGTGCTCGCCCCAGGCGGCGAGGTTGGCTGCTGCGTTGGCGTCCCGGTCGGCCACGTGGCCGCAGGCGTCGTTGTCGCAGCGGTAGGTGCGCTCGGCGAGGGTGAGCTTGGGTCTCACCGCACCACACGCCGAGCATGTCTTGGAGGACGCGAACCAGCGGTCCGCGACGATGCACTGCCCGCCGGAGCGGGCCGTCTTGTACGGCAACTGCCGGGCGAGTTCGGCCCAGCCTTGATCGCCGATCGCGGCCGCGAGTGCCCGGTTGGCCATAAGGTTGGCCGTGGCGAGATCCTCGACGACCACGACGCCGTAGGCGCGGGCGAGCCGCGCGGTGAAGCCGTGCAGCGCATCCGCGCGGACCGCGGCGACGCGGGCGTGCGCCCGGCCCAGCCGAGCCACCGCGCGCCGCCGGTTCGCCGACCCCTTGCGCGCCCGGGACACGGTCCGCTGCAAGTGCTTGACCTGCCGCAGCCGGTCGCGAAGCGCCCGCGACGCCGGCAACTCGGGCCGGACAGTTTCAGGGAACCCGCATCACACTCTCACCGTAAGGGTGTGCCGCGCTGAGCCGGGGTCGGCCTGCACGCGGTCGGGCGAACTCACCGGAAGCCGCTCGTGGCCCAGATCACTGCGGATGTGAGACTGGCGCCACACCGGAACCGAGAAGGAGTTCGCCGTGGCCCTGGCCAGCCCGTTTCCCGATGTCGAGATCCCCGACCTCTCGGTGCCCGAATTCGTCCTCGCCGCGGGGAGGGCCAAGCCCGACGCCCCCGCGCTGATCGACGGCCTCAAGGGCGACGTGATCACCCACGGCCAGCTCGCCGCCCACGTGGACCGGGTGGCGGCCAACCTGCACGCCCGCGGCCTGCGCAAGGGGGACGTCGTCGCCGTCTTCTGCCCGAACACGCCGTGGTTCCCGGTGGTGTTCCACGGGATCGCGGCGGCCGGCTGCGTGATGAGCCCGATCAACTCGCTCTACACGCCCGACGAGATCGCCTACCAGCTCAAGGACTCCGGCGCGAAGGTCCTCATCACGATCTCGCTGTTCATGGACCGCGCGGGCGCGGCCGTGCAGCAGACCCCGGTCGACGAGGTGATCGTGCTCGACGGCGCGGAGGGGCACGCCAACCTGTTCGACCTGCTGGATGCCGCCGCGCCCCCGGTGCAGGTCGACATCGACCCGGCCACCGACCTGGTCACGCTGCCCTACTCCAGCGGCACCACCGGCCTGCCCAAGGGCGTCATGCTGACCCACCGCAACCTGGTGGCCAACGTCGCGCAGTGCCGGCCGCTGATCCGGCTGGGCGAGGACGAGCGGATCATCGCCGTGCTGCCGTTCTTCCACATCTACGGGCTGACCGTGCTGATGAACCAGGGCCTGGCCTGGGGCGGTGCGGTGGTGACCCTGCCGCGCTTCGACCTCGAGGGCTTCCTGCGCACGATCCAGGAGCACAGGATCACCCGTGCGTTCGTCGCGCCGCCGATCGTGCTGGCGTTGGCCAAGCACCCGCTGGTCGACCAGTACGACCTCTCCTCGCTCACCTCGGTCCTGTCCGGCGCCGCCCCGCTGGACGAGCAGCTGGCGCTGGCCGCCGAGCAGCGGCTGCGCAAGGGCGCCGACTCCGGCGTCACGGTGGCGCAGGGGTACGGGATGACCGAGCTGTCGCCGGTCTCCCACACCACCCCGGACCCGGGCTCGGAGCCGGCCGGGTTCGACGTGCCCAAGGGCTCGGTCGGCTTCGCCGTCCCCAACACCGAGTGCCGGCTGGTCGACCCGGCGACCGGCGAGGACGCCGCCCCGGGCGAGCGCGGCGAGCTGTGGGTGCGCGGGCCGCAGGTGATGAAGGGCTACCTGAACAACCCGCAGGCCACCGCCGACACCCTCGACACCGACGGCTGGCTGCACACCGGCGACGTGGCGATCGTCGACGAGCGGGGCGCGTACACCGTGGTCGACCGGGTCAAGGAGCTGATCAAGTACAAGGGCTACCAGGTGGCCCCGGCCGAGCTGGAGGCCGTGCTGATCGGCCACCCGGAGATCGCCGACGCCGCGGTCATCGGCGTCCTGGACGAGGAGAGCGGCGAGGAGCTGCCCAAGGCGTTCGTCGTCCGCGCGCCCGGCTCGGGGGTCACCGAGGAGGCGGTCATGGAGTACATGGCCGGCAAGGTGGCGCCGCACAAGAAGGTCCGGCTCGTCGAGTTCATCGAGCAGGTGCCCAAGTCCGCGGCGGGCAAGATCCTGCGCAAGGACCTCCGGGCCGCGAAGTGAGGTCGCCGGCACTTCTCGGGCCGGCCCGTCCAGAGGCTCGCCGCGAGCCTGCCAGCGGTGAGGAGGCCGGCCCCGTCCAGAGGCTCGCCGCGAGCCTGCGAGCGGTGAGGAGGACGGGGTCCTTCTAGGGTCGGGGCCATGCGTGCGGTGACTCTCGACGGAGCGGGTGGACCTGAGGTGCTGGGCTGGGGCGAGGTCCCCGACCCGGACCCCGCGCCCGGCGAGGTGCTCGTCGACGTCGTCGCCACCGCCGTCAACCGGGCCGACCTGCTGCAGCGCGCCGGCTTCTACCCGCCGCCGCGCGGGGCCAGCGAGATCCTCGGGCTGGAGTGCAGCGGGGTGATCAGCGAGGTCGGCGAGGGCGTGACCGGCTGGAAGGTCGGCGACGAGGTGTGCGCGCTGCTGTCGGGTGGGGGTTACGCCGAGCGGGTCGCCGTCCCCGCCGGGCAGCTGCTGCCGCGCCCGGCCGGCGTGGAGCTGGCCACCGCGGCGGCGCTGCCCGAGGTGGTCTGCACCGTCTGGTCGAACGTGTTCATGCTGGCCGGGCTGACCCGCGGCGACAACTTCCTCGTGCACGGCGGCGCCAGCGGCATCGGCACCATGGCGATCCAGCTGGCCGCCCGCGCCGGGGCGCGGGTGCTCACCACCGCCGGCACCCAGGCCAAGCTCGACGTCTGCCGGGAGCTCGGCGCCGACGTGGGCATCAACTACCACGACGAGGACTTCGTCGAGCGGGTGCGGGAGGAGACCGACGGCGCCGGCGTCGACGTCATCCTCGACAACATGGGCGCCAAGTACCTGTCCCGCAACGTCGACGCGCTGGCCACCGGGGGCCGGCTGGTCTGCATCGGCATGCAGGGCGGCACCAAGGCCGAGATCGACCTCGGCGGGCTCATGCGCAAGCGCGGCTCGGTGCACGCCACGACACTGCGCGCCCGGCCGGCGACGGGGCCCGGCAGCAAGGCGGAGATCGTCGCCGCGGTGCGGCACGACGTCTGGCCGGACGTCGAGCGCGGGGTCATCCGGCCGATCGTCGACCGCCGGCTGCCGATGGCCCGGGCGGCCGAGGCGCACCGGGTGGTCGACGCGAGCGAGCACGTCGGCAAGGTGCTGCTGCTGACCGGCGACTGAGCCGGGGACGCTCACAGCGCGATCCGCAGCAGCTCCTGCCCCTCCCCGCCGAGCAGCAGGACGTCGGACACGGCGCCGGGATCCACCGCCGTCCAGCCGGTCCAGGTGCCGCCGCCGGCCGCGTCGACCGCCCACTCCCCGGCCGGGTGCCGCCGGCCGCTCGCGTCGACCACGACCAGCCGGCACTCAGCGCCCTCGGCGAGCCCGGCGACGTCGACGTCCAGCTCGGTGCCGTCGCCCCGACCGCTGAGGGTGACCGTCAGCTCCACCGGCCCCGAGGAGGCTGTCACGGTGGTGGCCTCGCTTCCCTCCGGCCAGACGGCGACGCCGGCCGCGGCGCCCCCGACCGCCAGGACGACGGCTGCCGCAGCCGGCAGCAGCCGGGCGCGCCGGGGCGGTGGGCCGGTCGCCGCCGCCACCCGGTCGAACAGGTCCGGGGACGGCGCGACGGGGGCCGACCGCAGGTCCGCCGGGTCCACCAGCGCCAGCAGCCTCGGCAGGCCGGACAGCTCCGCGAGCTCCTGACGGCAGGCCGCGCACCCGCGCAGGTGCTCCTCCACCCGGCGCCGCCCGTCGGGCTCGAGCCCGTCCAGCACGTAGCCCCCGAGGTCGGTGACCTGCGGGCACCTCACGTCGTCACCCCTCGCTCGGCCAGCGCCAGACGCAGCGCCCGGAGCGCGTAGTAGCTGCGTGACTTCACCGTGCCCGGCGGGATCCCGAGCGCGGCGGCCGCCTCGCCCACCGACCGCCCCCGGAAGTAGGTCTCGACGATCACCGCCCGGTGCTCGGCCGACAGCGAGGCCAGCGCGTCGGTGACGATGATCCGGTCGAGGGCACCGTCCAGGTCGTCGAGGCCGGGCACCGCCTCCAGCCCGTCGTCGGGGACCTCCGCGGGCCGGACCCGGCGGGCCCGGTGCGCGTCCACGGCGAGGTGGTGGGCGACGGTGAACAGCCACGGGCGGACCGGCGCGGCGGCCGGCTCGAGCCGGTCGAGGTGCCGCCAGGCGCGGACCAGCGTCTCCTGGACCAGGTCCTCGGCCCGCGCGCGGTCGCCGTCGCAGAGCCGCAGCGCGTAGGCCAGCAGGGCCGCGACGTGGGCGTCGTAGAGGGCGCGCAGGCTCCGCTCCCGGGTGTCGCCCACGCGCACCCTCACCGGTCCGGACGGACCGGTGCGGCCCCCGCCCCGGCTCCGGGGTGGACGACGGCGAGCGCGAGCAGCACCGCCGCGCCGAACAACTCCACCACCACGCTCGGCCAGAACAGCGTGGCCTGCGTCGCCTCGACGAAGCCGAACAGCCCGACCGCCACCGCCAGCAGCAGCGCGGCGAGCGTGCCGGCCTGCAGCAGCGCCCCGAGCGCGGCGGCCAGGGGCAGCCAGCGGCGCGGCACGGCCAGGACGGCGAGGCAGAGCACGACGGCCGCGATGACGTCGAACAGGAACAGCGGCCCGATCCAGTCGATCGTGCTGTACCCGGCGTTCCAGAGGTAGAGGTGGATCCCGGCCGTGGCGGCCAGCAGGCCGGCCCCGAGCACCCGCAGCATCAGCAGCCCGAACTGCGACAGCTGCGACCACGGCACGGCGGGACGGGAACGGCTCACGGGGCTCTCCTCCGGGCCGGTCAGTATCCGGGCAGCGGGGCCGTCGCGGGGGGCTCGGTGACGCGGGTGCCCTCGGACGTGTCGTCGTCGGCGCACCCGGCCGTCCGGAGCGCCCCCAGGACCAGCGCGGCGGTCAGGACCGGTCTCGTCCGCACGGCAGCTCTCCTCCCGGCGGCCCCCGGGCGGGGGCCGTCACCAGGGAGCACGGCCGGGGAGCGGGAACGGTTCAGCGGGCGCGGAGCGCGGCCACCGAGTCGATCACGTAACCGACCTCCTCGGCGGTGTTGTAGTGCATCAGTCCCAGCTGGACCGCCCCGCCCTGCTCGTTGACCCCGAGCGCGTCGAAGAGCTCGCGGGCGTAGAAGTCGCCGTCCCAGGCGCAGATGCCGCGCCGGGCCAGCTCGACGGCGACCTGCCGCGGCCGCATGCCGTCGACGGTGAACGACAGCGCCGGGGTGCGGTCCCCCGGCGAGCCGAGCACCTGGACGTGCCGCATGGCGCGCAGGGCCTGGTCCAGCCAGGCGAACAGGCTGCTCTCGTAGGCGGCCACCGCGCCCATCGAGCCGCGCAGCCGGTCGCGCCGCGAGCCGGTCGCGTCCTCGCTGAGCGAGGCGAGGTGGTCCACGGCGGCGCTCACACCCGCCAGGAGCTCCAAGGCGGGGCTGCCGTTCTCGAACCGGTCGGGCACCCGTTCGGGTGCGGGCACCAGCTTGTCGGGCTCCAGCTCCTGCAGCAGCGCCGGGTCGGCGACCACCGCGCCGACGTGCGGGCCGCACCACTTGTCCGCCGCGACCGCGAGGAAGTCCGCACCCATGGCCCGGGCGTCGAGGAAGTGGTGCGCGGCGGCGTGCACGGCGTCGACGTAGACCAGCGCCCCCACCGCGTGTGCCCGCTCGGCGATCGCCGCCACGTCGGGGCGGGTGCCGATCGCGCCGCTGGCGGCGGTCACCGCCACCAGCCGGGTCCGGTCGCCGAGCAGCTCGTCGTACTGCCAGTCGGGCAGCTCACCGGTCTCGATGTCCACCTCGGCCCACCGCACCAGCACACCGATCTCCTCGGCCAGCTGCACCCACGGCCGGACGTTCGCGTCGTGGTCGAGCCGGCTGACGACGATCTCGTCGCCCGGGCGCCAGGTGCGGGCCAGCGCCCGGGCCAGCGCGTAGGTCAGCGTGGTCATGTTCGGCCCCAGGACGACGCCGGTGGAGACCCCGCCCACCAGGTCGGCGACGGCGGCCCGGGCGCTGGCGACCAGCCCCTCGGCGCGCGCCGAGGCCGGGAACGCCCCGCCCCGGGCGGCGATCGGCACCCGCATCGCCTGGGCCACGGCCAGCACCACGTTCTCCGGGAGCAGGGTGCCGGCCGCGCCGTCGGCGTGCACGAAGCCGTCGGAGAGCCCCGGGAACAGGCCGCGGACGCGGGCGACGTCCAGCCGCCCCTCCCCCGTCCCCATGGCCATCGACCCTAGACGCTGGCAGCACGGGCCGACGCCGGCCCGGCCGCCCACCCTCCGACGTTCACCCGTTCGGTCAGCGGGGGAACATGGACGGCATGACCGCACCGGGAAACGGCAGTGAACGTTCTCAGCAGGTCCTCGTCGTCGGGCCCGACGGCCGGCCGGTCGGCGCGATGCCCGCACCACCGCCCGAGGGGGCCGAGGGGCAGGTCGCGGTGAGCGTCAACGACATGGTCGAGCAGCCGGCGAAGGTCATGCGGATCGGCACGATGATCAAGCAGCTGCTCGAGGAGGTCCGCGCGGCGCCGCTGGACGACGCCAGCCGCAACCGGCTGCGCGACATCCACGCCTCCTCCATCCGGGAGCTCGAGCAGGGCCTGGCGCCGGAGCTGCGCGAGGAGCTGGAGCGGATCACGCTGCCGTTCAGCGAGGGCGAGACCCCCTCGGACGCCGAGCTGCGGATCGCACAGGCGCAGCTGGTCGGCTGGCTCGAGGGCGTCTTCCACGGCATCCAGACCGCGCTGTTCGCCCAGCAGATGGCCGCCCGCGCCCAGCTGGAGGAGATGCGCCGGGCGCTGCCGGGCGGCCACCCCCCGCAGCAGCCCGACCACCACCTGCGCCCCGGCGGCGGCCAGTACCTCTGACGCTGTCGTCCGACCGGACGACCGTGTCGCCAGGAGCCGCCGAGGTGCGCGGAGCCGTTGCACGTGTCCCGGCGTGGAGGCCTCCGGCCTCCACGCCGGGACACGTCAGTTCGTCATCCGTCTGCGGTCACACGGTGAACCGGCGGACGGCGGCCTGCAGCTCCCCGCTCATCCGGGCCAGCTCCGCCGAGGCCCGCTGGGCGTCGGACACCCGGTCGTTGGTCTGCTGCGTTCCGGCGGCCAGGCCGGTGATCGCCGCGGCGATGTCCCGCGACCCGCTCGCGGCCTCGGCCACGTTGCGGTTCATCTCGTTGCTGGTCGCCGTCTGCTCCTCCACCGCGGCGGCGATCGTCGCCTGGAAATCGTTGATCTCCGCGATCACCGCGCTGATCTGACCGATCGCCTCCACCGCGCCGGCGGTGTCGGCCTGGATCGCCTCCACCCGCCGGGAGATGTCCTCGGTCGCCCGCGCCGTCTCCTGCGCCAGCTCCTTGACCTCGCTGGCGACCACGGCGAAGCCCTTGCCCGCCTCCCCCGCGCGGGCCGCCTCGATGGTGGCGTTGAGCGCCAGCAGGTTCGTCTGCTCGGCGATCCCGTTGATCAGCTTCACCACGGTCGCGATCTCCTTCGAGGAGTCCCCGAGCTTCCCGACCGTCTGCGTCGTCGTCTCCGCGACCGACACCGCCTGACCGGCGACGCGGGCGGCCTCCGTCGCGTTCTGCGCGATCTCCCGGATCGCCGTCTCCATCTGCGACGACCCGGTCGCCACCGTGTCCACGCTGGTCGCGACCTCACCGGCCGAGGCCACGACCCGGTCGGCCTGGCCCGCCGCCGTCCGCGCGTTGTCGGCGATCGCGTCCCCCGCCGCCTTCAGCTTGTGCGACGCCCCCTCCAGCTGGTGGGCCGAGTCGCCGACCAGGGTCAGCACGCTGCCGATGGCGTCGAGGGTGTGGTCGAGGGAGCGGGCCACCTCGCCCAGCTCGCCCCCTCCGGCCTGCCCGCTGCGGACGGTCAGGTCGCCGCCGGCCACCCGGCCGAGCACGTCCCGGATCCGCTGCACCGGCCGGGTGACGCTCCGGGCGACCAGCACCGCCAGCACCAGGGAGACGACCAGCCCCACGACGATGAGCGCGACGGTGATGTTCCGGGCGCTGACGTACGCGTCGTGCGCGGCGGCGGCGATCTGCGCCGCGTAGTGCGCCTCCGCCTCCGTGGCCGCGTCCAGCGCCGCCACCCCGGCCGCCTCGTCGGCCTCCAGCTGCGCGATCGCGGGCACGGCGGTGGCCCAGTCGTTCGTCCGGAGCGCGACGTTCACCTGCTCCAGCACCACCAGGTAGCTGTCCTGGGCGGTGACGAACTCGCGGAAGCGCTCGGCCGCCTCCCGGCCCAGCGGAACCGCCGACACGACCTCGCCCTGGGCCAGCAGCGCCTCGCGCGCGTCCTCGGCCTTGGCCCGGTTCGCGGCGATGACCTCGGGCGCCACCGTCACGATGTTCGCCCGGGAGGCGAAGGTCTGGAAAGTCCACCAGCTCGCCTGCAGCTTCTGCAACTCGTTGAGGGGGACGGTCCCCTCGGTGTAGACCCGCTCGGCGCTGTCGCTGAGCGCGCTCATCCGCTGCACCCCGAGGACGCCGACGGCCAGGGTGGTCAGCGCCACCACGAGGATGGCGCCCATCAAGCGCCCGCGCAGCCCCACCCGGCCGAGGAGACCTGGTTCGGGCGCGGCGGGCGGTACCTGGGCGTGAGCGGCATCCATGCCGGGGCTCCTCGGGTCGGGACGGTGGACCGCCGGGTGAGCGGTCCTCGTACACCGACTTTCGTCAGCGATCTCACATTCTTGAGTCAGACCACCGAACCGACGGACAGCGGTCCGCGGAGCGGTCAGAGCGAGGCGAGGAAGGCCGCGACGCCGTCGTCGCCGTTGGTGCCGGTGACGTCGGTGGCGGCGGCGAGCAGATCGGGGTGGGCGTGCGCCATGGCCACCGCCCGGCCGCCGCCCTCGCGGACCCACTCGAAGGCGGCGATGTCGTTGGGCATGTCGCCGAAGACGACGACGTCCCCCGGGTCGACGCCGTGCCGGGCGGCGACCTTGGCCAGCCCGGTGGCCTTGGTGACGCCGAGCGCGGAGATCTCCGCCAGCGCCTCGCTCGAGGAGTTGGTGACCGTCGCGCTCCTCCCCACCACGGTCTCCACCAGCGCGACGAACTCGTCCCGGGGCACCGCCTCGTGCCGGGCCAGCAGCTTGGCCACCGGCGCGGCGATCAGCTCGGGCAGCTCCGCGACGGCCACGCCGGGCGCGTCGACGTCCCACCGCGGCTGGTAGATCGGCTCGTGCCGGAACTCCAGCCCGTACTCGACGGCGAACCAGGTGTCGGGCTGGTGCCGGCGCAGCTCGGCGGTGATCTCCCGCAGCACCTCCGGGTGCAGGAGGTCCTCGTCGAGGATCTCGAAGCTCTCCAGGTCCAGCAGCACCGCACCGTTGCAGCACACCGCTGTCCCGTGCCGCAACACCTGGCGGATGCGGTGCATCCAACGCGGGGGCCGCCCGGTGGCCAGCACCACGGGCACGCCGTCGGCCCGCCAGCGCTCCAGCTCGGCCACGGTCGCGTCGCTGACCGTGTCGTCCGCGCGCAGCAGGGTGCCGTCCATGTCGCTGGCGATCAGCCGCGGCCGCCAGTCAGACACCCAGCACCGCCTCCAGGTACCGCGCGACGCCGTCGACGTCGTGGCCGCTGGTCACCAGCGGCGTGGCCGCCCGGACGGCGGGGTGCGCGTTGGCCACCGCGACCGCCCGCCCGCCCGCGGCCTGCACCGCCTCGATCATCGGCAGGTCGTTGGGCATGTCGCCGAAGACGAGCACGTCACCGAACCCCACCCCGTAGCGCTCCAGCGCGAGCGCCAACCCGGTGGCCTTGGTGATCCCCGGCGGCAGCACCTCGATGAACCCCAGCCCCGCGTGGGTCACCTCGGCCTCGGTGGGGTCGACGACCTGGCGGGCGCGGGCGAGCAGCTCGTCCTGCCCCACCGACGAGGACCGCAGGAAGACCTTGAGCACCGGCCCGGGCGGGAGCACCTCGTTGCGGGGCAGCAGGTGCGCGGGCTCCGGGTAGGGCCAGTCGAACCCGTGCTGCACCCGGAGCGGCCCCTGGGACTCAGCCTGCTCGGCGGCGTCCTCGACGGCGACGATCAGCTCGCCGGCGACCTCCTCGATCCGCTCGATGACCGCCACGGCCTGCGCGCGGGGCAGCCCGACGGTGCGCAGCACCTCGTCGCGCTCCAGGTCGACGACGAAGCCGCCCTGGGCGAGGACGGCGATGCCCCGGCCGTCGAGCGCGCCGCGGACGCTGTCCAGCAGCCGCGGCCCGCGCCCGGTGACGCCGACGACCGGGATGCCGACGGCCCAGCTGGCCTCCATCGCCGCGCGGGTGCGCGGGGTGACCGCGCCGGTCGAGTGCAGCAGCGTGCCGTCGAGATCGGTGGCGACCAGCCGGGGGCGCCAGCCGTCGAGGTCCCCGAGGTCGACGACGACGTCGGAGCCGAGCCCGGCGTGCCCGGAGGAGGGCAGCACCCCCGGGTGCGGTGGACTCATGCGGCCGTCGGCGGGACCGCCGCCGTCAGGGTCATGCCCGGGGTCAGCAGCTCCACCCCGCCGAGCCAGGGCCGCAGCGCCTTGGGCACGTGGACCGAGCCGTCGGCGCGCTGGTGCACCTCGAGCAGGCAGGCGATCGTGCGGGCGATCGCGCACAGGGTGCCGTTGAGGGTGGCGACGGTCTGCGGCTTGCCGTCCTCGTCCCGGTAGCGGATGTTCAGCCGCCGGGCCTGGAAGGTCGCGCAGTCCGACGCCGACGTCAGCTCGCGGTAGGTGCCCTGGCTGGGGAACCAGGCCTCGATGTCGAACTTGCGCGCGGCGCTGGTGCCCAGGTCGCCGGCGGCGATGTCGACGACGCGGTAGGGCACCTCCAGCGCCTGGAGGAACTCCTCCTCCCAGGCCAGCAGCCGCTGGTGCTCGGCGGCGGACTCCTCCGGCCGGCAGTAGCTGAACATCTCGACCTTGTCGAACCAGTGCACGCGGATGAGGCCGCGGGTGTCCTTGCCGTAGGAGCCGGCCTCGCGCCGGAAGCAGGAGGACCACCCGGCGTAGCGCCGCGGCTGCGCGCCCAGGTCGAGGACCTCGTTCATGTGCATGCCGGCGAGCGGGACCTCCGACGTGCCCACCAGGTAGAGGTCGTCGCGCTCGACCTTGTAGACCTCCTCGGCGTGCGCGCCCAGGAAGCCGGTGCCCTCCATCGGCTCGGGGCGGACCAGGGCCGGCGCGATGACCGGGGTGAACCCGGCGGCGACGGCCCGGCTGATCGCCAGCTGGGCCAGCGCGAACTCCAGCAGCGCGCCCGGGCCGGTCAGGAAGTAGAACCGGGCGCCGGAGACCTTCGCGCCGCGCTCCATGTCGATGGCGCCGAGCAGCTCGCCGATCTCGACGTGGTCCCGCACGGGGAAGTCGTAGGTGGGCACCTCGCCGACGGTGCGCAGGGTCACCGCGTCGTCCTCGCCGCCGGGCGGCACGTCGTCGTGGACGACGTTCGGGATCGCCAGGTGCGCCTCGCGCAGCGCGGCGTCCGTGGCCCGCTGCGCCTCCTCGGCCTCCTTCACCTGGGCGGCCAGCGCCTTGGCGCGCTCCAGGACGGCGGGCCGCTCCTCGGGGGAGGCCTTCTTCACCGCCTGGGAGGCCGCCTTCTGCTCGGCCCGCAGGTCGTCGGCCCGCCGGACCGCCTCGCGGCGGGCGGCGTCGGCGGCGAGCAGGACGTCGACCAGGGACTCGTCGGCCCCACGCGTGCGCTGGCTGGCCTTGACGAGGTCGGGGTGCTCGCGCACGAGTCGCAGGTCGATCACCCAGACGATGGTACGGAGCCGCCCCGCGAGGGTGGGCGCGGTGGCGCGGAGACCGGAGGCCTCCCGGCGCCGTGGGCAGGATGCCCTCGTCGCAGCGGGGGCGCGGCCATTGGCCGGGGTGTGCTCCGGAGGGCGACAATGAGGCAATGCGCTTCCTCGGCGAGACCCGGCCGGCCACCGACCTGACCTATGCCGACGTGTTCATGGTGCCCAACCACTCCACGGTGGGCTCCCGGCTGGAGGTCGACCTGACCACGCCGGACGGCGTCGGCACGACCATCCCGGTCGTCGTCGCCAACATGACCGCGATCAGCGGACGGCGGATGGCCGAGACCGTCGCCCGCCGCGGGGGGCTGGCCGTGCTGCCGCAGGACATCCCGGTCGACGTCGTCGGCGAGGTGGTCTCCTGGGTGAAATCGCGCCACCCGGTCTACGACACCCCGATCACACTGTCGCCGTCGTCCACCGTGGCCGAGGCGCTGTCGCTGCTGACCAAGCGGGCGCACGGCGTGGTCGTCGTGGTCGAGGACGGCGTCCCGGTCGGCGTGGTCACCGACGGCGCCTGCCAGGACGTCGACCGCTTCACCCAGCTCTCCCAGGTGATGGCGCCCGACCCGCTGACCATCCCGGCGGGCACCGACCTGCCCAAGGTGTTCGACGTGCTGTCCGACGCGCGGGTCAGCGCGGCACCGGTGGTCGAGGGCGACCGGCTGGTCGGGATCATCACCCGCAAGGGCGCGCTGCGCTCGGCGCTGTACACCCCGGCCGTCAACGAGGACGGCTTCCTGCTCACCTCCGCGGCCGTCGGCATCAACGGCGACGTGGCGGGCAAGGCCGGCGCCCTGCTGGCCGCCGGGGTCGACGTGCTCGTCGTGGACACTGCGCACGGGCACCAGGAGAAGGCGATCGAGGCCGTGCGCGCGGTGCGGTCGGTGGCCGGTTCCGTACCGGTCGTCGCGGGCAACGTGGTCACCGCCGAGGGGACGCGCGACCTGATCGAGGCCGGCGCCGACGTCGTCAAGGTCGGCGTCGGACCCGGCGCCATGTGCACCACGCGGATGATGACCGGCGTCGGCCGGCCGCAGTTCTCCGCCGTCGAGGAGTGCGCCGCGGCGGCCCGCGCGCTGGGCAAGCACGTGTGGGCCGACGGCGGCGTCCGCCACCCCCGGGACATCGCCCTCGCGCTGGCCGCCGGCGCGGCCAACGTCATGGTCGGCTCCTGGTTCGCCGGCACCTACGAGAGCGCCGGCGACATCCACGACGACGGCCAGGGCCGCTATTACAAGGAGTCCTTCGGCATGGCGTCGGCGCGGGCGGTCAAGGCCCGGACGTCGACCCAGAGCGGTTTCGAGCGGGCACGGGCCGGGCTGTTCGAGGAGGGCATCAGCTCCTCGCGGATGTACCTGGACCCGGCCCGGCCCGGCGTGGAGGACCTCATCGACCAGATCGTCGCCGGGGTGCGTTCCTCGTGCACCTACGCCGGCGCGCGCACCGTCGACGAGCTGCACGAGCGCGCGGTGCTGGGGGTGCAGAGCGCGGCCGGGTACGAGGAGGGCCGGCCGCTGCCGACCAGCTGGTGAAGCCACTGCCGCTGCCGGTGTTCGAGGCGCTGGTCGCCGACGCCCTCGACGAGGTGCCGGCGGAGCTGATGGCGCTGCTGGACAACGTCGTCGTCCTGGTCGAGGACCGCAATCCCGACGAGCCGGAGCTGCTCGGCCTCTACGAGGGGTACGCGCTGACCGAGCGCGGCTGGCACTACGGCGGGGCCCTGCCGGACCGGATCATGATCTACCGCGAGGCGATCTGTGAGATCTGCGAGACCGCGGAGGAGATCACGGAGGAGGTCACGATCACCGTCGTCCACGAGATCGCGCACCACTTCGGAATCGACGACGGCCGGCTGCACGAGCTCGGCTGGGGATGAGGCCCCCTCCGGTCGTGGCCTGAGCGTGCGAAGGGCACGTGGGAGGGGGTCCTCCCCACCGCTGGCAGGCTCGCGGCCGGCCCCGGGAGCGGGCCGCTCGAGCACTTCACCACCGCGTAACGTGATCACCGTGCTCGAGGTCAAGGGCAGCGGGCTGCCGATCAAGATGTTGCACGACCGCATCCTCGTGGCGCTGCGCAAGGAGGACGGTGAGCGTCGCTCCAGCGGCGGCATCCTGATCCCGGCGACCGCCCAGGTCGCCAAGCGGCTGATCTGGGGTGAGGCGCGGGGTGTGGGCGCGAGCGTCCGCCAGGTGAAGGTGGGCGACCAGGTGCTCTTCTCCCCCGAGGACCAGCACGAGGTCGAGGTGCACGGCGAGGACCTGCTCATCCTGCGCGAGCGGGACGTGCACGCCGTCGCGGCCGAGCGGATCGAGGAGTCCACCGGCCTCTACCTCTGAGGCCGCCGCCGGAGACGCCGGTGGGTGCACGCACCGGCCCGGCGAGCCGGCCCGCGTCGGACGGATAGCGTCGGCGCGTGGAGACTCTTCGGATCGCGGTGCTCGGTCCCGGCGGCGTCGGCGGGCTGCTCGGCACCCTCCTCGCCGGCCAGGGCCACGCCGTCCTCTGCCTCGCCGGGCCGGCGACGGCGGCCCGCATCGAGGAGCGCGGGCTGCGGCTGACCAGCGACCGCTACGGCGAGCTGACCGCACCCGCCCGCGGCGCCGAACGGCTGGACGCGCCGGTCGACGCCGTCCTGGTCACGCCCAAGGCCACCCAGCTCGAGACCGCCCTGGAACGGGTCCCGGCCGACGTCCTGGACGGCGCCGTGCTCGTGCCGTTCCTCAACGGGATCGAGCACATGGCCCTGCTGCGTGAGCGCTACCCCGCGGCCCGCACGGTCGCCGGCGCGATCCGGGTGGTGGCCAGCCGGACGGCGCCGGGCGAGATCCGGCACGAGGGCCAGCTGGCCGCCGTCCAGCTGGCCCCGGGCGCCGAGCCGCTGGCGAGCGCCCTCGAGCAGGCCGGCCTGGACGTCGCCGTCCGCCCGGACGAGGCGGGCCTGCTGTGGGACAAGCTGGCCTTCCTCGCGCCGGTCGCGCTGCTGACCACCACCCTGGGCGCGCCGCTGGGCACCGTCCGGGAGCAGCGGGGCGAGGACCTGCGCGCGGTGGTCGAGGAGGTCGCCGCGGTGGCCCGGGCCGACGGCGCCGCATCCGACGCCGCGGCCACGCTCGCGTTCATGCAGGGCGTCCCGGGCGGGATGCGGTCCTCGATGCAGCGGGACGCCGCCGCGGGGAACGCCACCGAGCTGGAGGCGATCGGCGGGGCGGTCCTGCGGGCCGCCGACCGCCTCGGCGTCGACGCCCCGGTGACCCGCCGGATCGTCACCGAGCTGCGCGCCCGCCTGCGCTGACGCGGACGGCGGAAGGTGCGGGCTCAGGCGCGGCCGGCGCGCACGTCCGCCAGCCAGCCGCTGGCCTCGGTGAAGGCGGCGTCGGTGGACGTCGGCTCGAGCGGCTTGTTCTCCCGGCCGTCGGCGCGCGGGTAGGAGCCGAGGAACCGGACGTCGTCGGACACCCGGTGCAGCGCGGCCAGCGCCTCCCCCACCCGGGCGTCGGCGACGTGCCCCTCGCAGTCCAGGGAGAAGGAGTAGACGCCGAGCCGCTCGCGGGTCGGGCGTGACTCGATGCGGGTCAGGCTGATCCCGCGGACGGCGAACTCGCGGAGCAGCTCCAGCAGCGCGCCGGTGCGGTCACCGACGACGGCGACCAGCGAGGTCTTGTCGTTGCCGGTGGGCGCGGGCAGCGGGCCGGGCGGGGCGACCAGCACGAACCGGGTCACCGCGCCGGGGTGGTCGGCGACGTCGTCGACCAGCGCGGTGAGCCCGTAGCGCTCGGCCGCCAACGGGGCGCAGACCGCGGCGTCGTACTTCCCGGCCGCTACCAGCCGGGCCGCCTCGGCGGTGGAGGCGATCGGCAGCGGGACGACGCGGGGCAGCAGCTCGGTCAGCCGGCGGGAGGTCTGCGCCAGGGCGTGCGGGTGGCTGGCCAGGCTGCCCACGTCGGGGAGCTCGGTGCCCGGGCGGACGGCGAGCACGAAGGACACCGGCAGGAACACCTCGCGGGTGATCAGCAGCGGCTCGCCGTCGGCCAGGCCGTCCATGGTGGCCGGCACCGAGCCCTCGACGGAGTTCTCCAGCGGGACGAGAGCGGCGTCGGCGTCCCCGATCCGGACGGCCGACAGCGCGGCGGCGATGCTCGGCGCGGGATACCGGGCTCCCTCCGAGGAGGCAACGGCCCTGCTCAACGCCGCTTCGGCGAAGGTACCCTCGGGGCCCAGATAGGCGAACCGAGTCGGAGGCGTCGCACGCATCCGACGAGGGTAGTGCGGCGGGGTCGGGGCGGTAGCTCCCCCCGGGGGAAGCTGCCTCGCTGCCGGCAGAGAACGGCCGCACCGGCCGACACCCCGTCGATGGAGGAATGCGTGACGCCTGGCACCGTGCGCTTCACCGAGAGTGATCTCGATGCTGCGCTCTGGCGCCTGCTGGCCGTCAACGACCGGGAGGACCCCGCCGCCTTCGTCACCGAGCACGAGCGGGTCGAGGACGCCCTCGCCGCCTCGACCGACCCGCGCTGGATCGCCTGGCGGCACGCCCTGGACGCCCGCCGCGGGCTGGTCGGGTCCGACCTGGACGCCACCGCGGCGGGGGTGGCGGCGGCCCGCGAGGCCCTGGGCGCCTGCCCCCCGGGCCCGCAGACCGCACTGACCCTGGCCTACCTCGCCCACGTCGAGGCCACCGCCGACCACTTCGACGCCGCCATGCTGCTCGCGGTCGACGCCAGCCTG
The DNA here is from genome assembly GCF_900114385.1 of Geodermatophilus ruber. Taxonomy (GTDB): domain Bacteria; phylum Actinomycetota; class Actinomycetes; order Mycobacteriales; family Geodermatophilaceae; genus Geodermatophilus; species Geodermatophilus ruber. The sequence continues at coordinate 61,895 of NZ_FOSW01000017.1, read as the reverse complement.
CTCACCGAGAGCCCCACCGCCGGCCGGCCGTCCCGGGCGCTGCACCAGGCCCACCTGTGGCTGTCGCTGACCCTCACCGCCCTCGACCTCGAGGAGCTCGCCGTCACCCAGGCGCTGCGCGGCCACGTCATCGCCGCGGCGCTGCCCGACGTGGCCGACCAGTGGCTGCTGCTGCGGCTGTGCGCCCAGCAGCACGCCGAGCTGGCCCAGACCCTGCACCGGCGCGGCCGCGTCGAGCGCTCCCGGGAGCTGGCCGGGGTGGCCGTCGACTGCGCCGCTGCCGCCCGCGCGCTGGACTGGGAGCCCGACCCCGCCGAGCAGGACCTGCTCGATGTCGTCCAGGCGTGGGGGCTGACCTGCCGCGGCGAGCTGGACGAGGCGATCGGGCCGATGCGCCGGGCGCACCGGCGGGTCCACGCCCACGGCGGGACCTGGCTGCGCGGCTACGCCGACCTGGTGCTGGCCCAGCTCCTGGGCCGGCTCGCGCAGGCGCAGGCCGGCGGGAGCCACGGCGCGGAGGCGACCGACCTGCTCGTCGACGCCGCGGGGGCCTTCGCCGCCGCGGGCGACCGGCGGCGCTACCGCCAGTGCCTGCTCGAGCTGGGGCAGAGCACCGCCGCGATGGGCCGCCCCGCCGAGGCGCTGCACTGGCTGGAGGCCTACCGCGCCGACACCGGCCGGGCGCACGCCCGCGGCCGCGAGCTGTGGGCGGAGATGTTCGTGCGCCGCAGCCGGCTGCGCGAGGCCGAGCGGCAGACCGACCTGCTCCGCCGGCACGCCCTCGAGGACCCGCTCACCGGGCTGGGCAACCGGCGCAGCGCCGAGCGCCGGCTGCGCAGCCTGCGGCTGGACGAGCAGCCGCTGTCGCTGGCCGTCGTCGACATCGACCGGTTCAAGGCCGTCAACGACGACACCTCGCACTCGCACGGCGACGAGGTGCTGCGCCGGGTGGCCCACCTGCTGCGCGAGCACAGCCGCACCGGCGACGAGGTGTACCGCTGGGCCGGCGACGAGTTCCTCGTCGTCCTGCCGACGGCGACCGAGCACCAGGCCCTGGCCGCCATGGAACGGCTGCGCGCCGCCGTGGCCGGCGCCGACTGGGGCGACCTGCAGCTGCCCGAACCGGTCACCGTCAGCATCGGTGTGGCCACCGCCTGCCCGGCCGCCGACGAGCCGGTGGGCTGGCGCTCGCTGTTCGACGCCGCCGACCTGCACCTGTTCTCCGCCAAGCGCGGTGGCCGCAACCGGGTGCGCGCGCCCGGCGCCCGCCCGGCCGCCGGGGGGTCGGCGTGAGCGCCCAGCCCGGATGGGGCTCCTGTGACGAAACGGACGACGCGCACCACACCCTCCGGCGCGCCCCCCGACCGGTGCTCGACACCAACCCCACCGCCGTGCACAGTGCGCTCGTGCCACCGGGAACCCTGCACCAGAGGGTGACCGCCGCCCTCGCGCACTGGCGGCTCGACGACGCCGAGGAGCTGCTCGCCGGCGTCGAGGGCGAGCTCTCCCCCTACGCGGCCCCCGCCCCCCGCGACGGCTCCCCCGACGAGGAACCCGCCGAGGAGCCCGCCGACCTCGGCCGGGCCTGGGCCGACACCCTGCACGCCGAGCTGCTGGTCCGCCGGCTGCGCCAGGCCGGCTTCACCCTCGTCGGCGACCCGGTCGAACCGCCGCACGGCACCGGTTCCCCGCCGGCCCTGGACCTGCACGCGGGCGTGGCCGAGCTGATCGACGGCGACGGGCCGGGCGACGACGGCGACCTCCGCGCGGAGTGCGCCGCCCGCGCCGCCCTGGCCATCGCCCTGGTCCGCTCGGCCCGGGCCGCCTTCGACGCGACCGCCGACGACCTGCAGCGAGCCGCCGGGCTGGCCCGGCACGCCCGCATCGAGCTGTTGTCCCGCCGCGTCGACGCCGCCATGGACGAGGCGGTGGAGGCGGCCAGCCTGCTCGACCCCGGGCTCCCGGCGTCGCTGCTGCTGGTCGACACCCTGAGCACGCTCGCCGGCGTGCTCGCCGACCTGGAGCTCATGCCGCTGGCCCTGGACTACCAGCGGCGGGCCCACGAGACCGCCGTGCAGGCGGCGGCCACCCCGGGCGCGCTGGATGCCGCCGACGGGGAGGCCGACGTCCTCGTGGCCCGCACCGCCACCCGGCTGGGCGAGCTGTGCGCCGAGCTCGGGGAGGGGCTGCTCGACGACGGCGTCCCGGAGTCGGCCGGACCGCACTTCGCCGAGGCGCGGGGGCTGGCCGAGCAGGCGCTGGCGTTGCTGCCCCCGGAGTCGGCCGAGGCCGTCGTCGCCGCGCAGGTGGTGCACGGCTGGGCGCTGGTCGGGCTGGGCGAGCACACCGCCGCGGCCGGCCCGCTGCGCGCCGCCGTCCGGGCCACCGCGACCTCCGGGGACCGCGACCTGCTGGCCGCGGCGCTGCTGGCCCTGGGCCGGGCGCTGCGCCGGCAGGGCGACGGTGCGGGCGCCGACGAGCAGCTGGCCGGCGCGCTGGCGATCGCCACCGAGCACGGCCTCTCCCGGTTGCGCCGGGCGGCGCTGCGCGAGCTGTGCACGCTGCACTCCGAGCTGGACGACGCCGGCCGGGCCCTGCCCTACCTGCAGGCCTACCTCGCCGACGAGCTGGACCGGGTCGACGAGCGGCGCACCCGCTGGGTGGAGCTGTTCGGCCGGCGCAAGAGCCTGCTGGAGACCGAGCGGGCCGCCGGGCAGCTGCGCCGGCAGGCCTACGAGGACCCGCTCACCCACCTGCCCAACCGCCGCTACGCCGAGGCGCGGCTGGACGGGCTGCTGTCCTCCGGCGCGGCGCCGGCGCTCGCGGTGGTCGACGTCGACCGGTTCAAGACCATCAACGACGCCGTCGGGCACCCCGGGGGCGACGCCGTGCTGCGCCGGGTCGCCGAGCTGCTGGTCGCCGGCGTCCGGGACACCGACGAGGTCTGCCGCTGGGCCGGCGACGAGTTCGTCATCCTGCTGCCCGAGACCACCGCCGAGCAGGCCGAGCGCGCCCTGGAGCGCACCCGCCGCGCGGTCGCCGCCCACGACTGGGCCGGCCTCGGTGTCGGCCTGCCGGTGACCATCAGCGTCGGGATCGCCTCGGCGACCCGCGGCGACGACCGGCGCACCCTCTTCGCCGCCGCCGACGGCGTGCTCTACGACGCCAAGCGGCGGGGCCGCGACCGCGTCGTCCGGCTCTCGGCGGTCACCCAGACCCGGGCCGGCGCCAGCCCGCTGGACGCGCTCTTCGGCCCGCCGAGGGCGGCTGCGGCGGCTGTGACGGACGAGCCTGCCGGGGACGACACGGCCCTGGTCGGAGCCCCGGAGAAGGTCCCCGCGGCGGTTAGTGTCCCTGCCGTGCAGCCTTCCCCGCTGGACGACCCGACCGGCGATCCCGGCGGCTTCGCCCCCCTCCTCGTCGACCCGCCGCTGGGCCTGGGCGGCCCCACCGACCCGCCGCTGGCACCCGCCCCGCCGGCCTCCTCCGGCCCGGCCGAGCCCGCGCGCACGACGGCCCCCGCCCCGGCCCTGCCGTTCCGCGATGTGCCCTCCGAGCCCGACGTCATCTGGGGCACCGGCCGCACCACCGAGCAGGTGCTGGCGCTGGTCCGTGAGGCGCGCCGGCAGTTCCCCGACCGGCCTGCGGTCGTGGTGCGCGCCACCGCCGAGACCCTGGTCGCCCTGGCGAGCGAGCACGACGCCTACACCACCGTCGACGCCGCGGCGATGTCCGCGGCGGTCGGCCCGCTCCCCGAGGCCGTCGGCCGGGTTGCCGTGCTCAGCGGCAACGGCGGCGACACCTCGGTGGCCGCGGAGGCCGCCTTCGTCGCCCGGATCACCGGCACCGAGGTCGTGCGGGTCGACGACCTGGGCGGCACCCGGATCCGCGGGCTGCTGGCCGACCCCGCGGCGCTGCAGGACGTCGACTGCCTGGTCGTGGTCGCGGGGCTGGACGCCTCGCTGGCCGGCCTGGTCGCGGCGCTGACCGACGTGCCGATCGTCGCCGTCCCCACCTCGACCGGGCAGCCCGGCTCGTTCGGCGGGTTCAGCGCCCTGATCACCATGCTCAACTCCGCCTCCCCCGGCGTCGTGGTGAGCAACATCGACAACGGCCACGCCGCCGGTGTCTTCGCCGCCCGCATCGCCAGGAGGACCAGGTCGGGGACGGCGCCTGGCCGCGGTGTCGTCCGGTAGGACGACGGCGTGATCGGTTGGCTGGACCTCGCGGCGGGCGCCTCGGGTGACCTGCTGCTCGGCGCGCTGGTCGACGCGGGGGTGCCGCTCGACGTGCCGGCCGCCGCCGTGGCCGCGCTCCCGGTCGAGCGCATCGAGCTGACCTCCGAGCTCGTGAGCCGGCACGGGCTGGGCGCCACCCGCGTGCACGTGCACGCGCCGGTGACCACCGAGCACCGGACGTGGGACGACGTCCGCGCCCTGCTCGCCGGCGCCGCCCTGGCCCCGGCCGTGCGCGACGGGGCGCTCGCCGTCTTCGAGCGGCTGGCCCTCGCCGAGGGGCGGGTGCACCGCGTGGCGCCGGAGACCGTGCACTTCCACGAGGTCGGCGCGCTGGACGCGCTCGCCGACGTGGTCGGCGTGGTCGCGGCGCTGGAGCACCTGCGGTTGGACCGGCTGACCGCCTCGCCGGTCGCGCTCGGCAGCGGCTCGGCGCGCAGCGCGCACGGCGTGGTGCCGGTGCCCGCCCCGGCCGTGCTCGAGCTGCTCGCCGGCGCGCCCGTGCACGCCGGCCCGGTCCCGGCCGAGGCGTGCACCCCCACCGGGGCCGCGCTGCTGGCCGCCCGGGTGGACGAGTGGACGACGCTGCCGCCGATGCGCGTGCAGCGCGTGGGGGTGGGCGCCGGCGCCCGGGACCCGGTCGAGGCGCCCAACGTCGTGCGGTTGGTGCTGGGCGAGCCGGCGGGCCCCACCCCGGCGACGACGGTCGTGCTCGAGGCCAACGTCGACGACCTCGACCCGCGGCTGTGGCCGGGCGTCCTCGACACCCTGCACGCCGCGGGCGCCTCGGACGCCTGGCTCACGCCGATCCTCATGAAGAAGGGCCGGCCCGCGCACACCCTCTCCGCGCTGTGCCCGCCCGAGCGGGTCGCGGCGGTGCAGGCGGCGGTCTTCGCGACGACCTCCACGATCGGGCTGCGGGTGGTGCCGGTCGGCAAGGTGGCGCTCGAGCGGACAACGGGGTCGGTGGAGGTGCTCGGCGGGCGGGTGGGCGTGAAGCTCGCCGTCGCCGGCGGGCGGCCGGTCAACGTGAGCGTGGAGTTCGAGGACGTCGCCGCGCTGGCCCGCGAGCGTGGCCTGCCGGTCAAGGAGGTGCTCCGCGCGGCCACGGCGGCCGCCGAGGCGGCCCACCCGGTGACCTGAGGCGGCGGGCTCTCAGCGCGGACGGTCGGCTACCGGGCCACCGGGGTGCGGGTGTGCAGCCCCGCGGCGACCACCGGGACGACGGCGAGGAACAGCCCCGCGACCGCGAACGGCCCGCCCACCGCCCACGCGGCGAAGACCAGCAGCGAGGCGAGCTCCAGGCCCAGGCCGGCCACCGAGGTGATCGCCGCCCGGTGTGCACCGACGATCCGGTGCTGCAGCCGGGCCTCGGCGACGACGAGCACCGCCAGGTACAGCCCGTACCCGGCGGCGACCGCGGCGAGCGCGGCCGGCCGGGCCCACAGGGCTGCAGCCGCCAGGCTCAGCCCGGCGCCCACCAGCAGCGCGAGCAGCCAGCGGGTGGGCAGCCGCTCGGCCCGGCCCCCCAGCGCGGCGCCCAGCGCCCCGGCCAGCGCGACGGCGAGGGCGGCGGCCGGGACGGCGGCGGTCGGCACGCCCCAGTCGCGGGCCATCACCGGGATGTACTCCTCCACCGCGTCGAGGCCGCCGAGCAGCGCGACGGCGAGCACCACGAGCCGCAGGCCCGGACGGCGCAGCGCCTGGGCCAGCCCCTGCCGCAGGGCGCCCGCGGGGTCGTCCTCGGCGACGTGCCGGGCCTCGGGGAAGCGCAGCGCGAGCGCGGCGGCGGCCAGGCACACCCCGACGCTGACCCACCCGACGAGCGGGTACCCGCCCACGGCGAACAGCACGGTGGCCGCGGCCGCCGTGGGCACCTGCACGAGCAGCTCGGCCGAGGTCATCCAGCCGTTGACCCGGGCGTAGGAGTCCCGCGCGCCGAGGGCGGCCAGGCCGTCGTAGACCAGCGCCTCCACGGCGCCGGAGGCCAGTGCCCCGGCCACGCCCCAGACGGCGAAGCCGACCGCGAAGGCCACCGTCCCGGGCGCCGCCGTCCACAGCGCGAAACCGGCCGCCTGCAGCACGCCGGCGAGCACCACCGCGCCGCGGCGGGACCAGCGGTCGGCCAGCACACCTGCGGGCACCTCGGTGAGCAGGCCGGCGATCGACCAGACGGCGAACAGCGCGGACACCTCGGCCGCGTCGAGGCCGGTGTCGAGGAACAGCAGCGCGTAGAGCGGGTAGTAGGGCACCAGCTCCGAGAGCGCGGCCCACCCCACGGCCAGCCGGGTGAACCGCCGGGCCGCGGGCATCAGTGCGTCCGGGGACGTGGGTCAACGGAACGGCATGCGGGGACCGTAGCCCGCAGCCCGGCGCCGCCGCAGCCGGTTTTCCGGTGTGGGCCGCCCCGCTGCTGGTCGGCAGGAGGCGGCCCACGACCGGTCAGGTCAGCTCGACGACCGCTTCGATGGCCAGCCAGATGCCGAACAGGAAGAACAGCGCCGCGGCGCCGTAGGCGATGACGCGCTCGGGGAGCCGCTTGCCCAGCGCCCGGCCGACGACGATCGCGAGCGCGTCGGCGGCGACCATGCCGAGGGTGGAGCCGAGCCACACGCCGAACCAGCCGTAGTCGGTGGCCAGCGTGATGGTGGCCAGCATGGTCTTGTCGCCCAGCTCGGCCAGGAAGAAGGCGGTGCCGACGGCGATGACGACCGACTTCACGGCCCGGTTGGCCTTCTCCTTCTCGTCGTCGGTGAGGACGTCGCCGCGCAGGGTCCAGAAACCGAAGGCGAAGAAGGCGATCGCGGCGGTCAGCCCGATCCAGCCGGTGGGCAGGGCGGCACCGAGCCCGTAGCCGAGGCCGACCGAGGCCAGGTGCACGATGGCGGTGGCGATGGTGATACCGGCGATGACCGGCCACGGCCGGAAGCGGGTGGCGAAGGTCAGCGCCATGAGCTGGGACTTGTCCCCCAGCTCGGCGACGAAGATGACGCCGAAGGAGACGAGTGTGCTGAGGAGGACTGCGTCCACGGAGCGGGTGGGCCTCTCTGGTCCGGCCGGGACCGGGGCATGAAACCTCGGCCCGGCAGTCTGCTGCTGCCTGGGCCGAAGGTCTCGCCCGCCTCGCCGGAGCGGGGCCGCGCGGCCGGACGTCTACCGGAGAACCGGCGTTCGTCAGCGTGTCGACCGCGTCGTTGGGGGCTACTCCCCTTCGCCAACGTTGAACTATACCCGGCCAGGGGCACGGAAGGCCCCGCATCCTCCGTGTGATCGTCGCCTCACCGGGCGCACGCAGTCCGCGTCAGGGGCCCGGCCGGGCCGGGGGGCCGGGCGCCTGGGCCGGCCCGGACGGTCGCCGGCGCGCGACGACCAGGGGCGCGGCCCACACCCCCGCCAGGCCCAGTGCCAACAGCACCGCGAGCCAGGCGGGCTCCCCGACCAGCGCGAGGACCACCAGCCAGGTGGCGATGCAGACCGTCCGCCCGGTCACGGCCCCCGGGATCCGGCGCAGCCCACCACCCCCGGCGGGCAGGGGCCCGGCCGCCACGGCGCTCATCCCCCCTGCCCGACGGCGCCGGAGGGGAGGACGGCGATGCCGTAGTCCCGGATCTTGCGGTAGATGGTCGCCCGCGACATCGCCAGCCGGCGGGCGGCCTCCACCTTGCTCCCGCCGGTCTCCACGAGCGCACCCACGATCGCGTCGCACTCGAGCAGCTCCAGGGGGCTCAGCAGCCGACGGGTCTTGAGCAGGCACTCGGTCGGCAGGTCGCGGAGCTCGATCGGCCCGGCCCGCCGCTTCGCGACCACCTTGCGCAGCACCTGCACCAGCTGTTCGACGTTGCCCGGCCAGCGGTTGTGCATGAGCACCCGCAGGATCTCCGGCGGGCAGGTCGGCCCCGGGCCGTGCGCCAGCCGGGCGAGCAGGTGCGGCACCAGCTCGGCGACGTCCTCCACGTGGTGCCGCAGCGGGGGGACGTCGATCGTCCGCGGGAAGCAGGCGAGCAGGCGGGACAGGTCGACCGCCGGCTCCCGCGCGGTCGTGGTGACCGTGGCCACCACCCAGGGCCGGTCCGCGTCGGCGGACTCGCGACAGGGCTCGAGCACCTCGGCGAGCTCGTCGACGTCCCGGGCGGAGAGCCGGTCGACGTGCCGGATCACCAGCGTCCCCCCGCTGGTCGCCAGCTCCTCCTCGATCTCGGCGCTCCAGCGGGGCCCGAAGTCCTCGGCCGAGAGCACCCGCAGGCTCGCGGCCGGGGAGCGCCCCTGGTGCACGCCGCGGACCAGCGTCGTCTTCCCGCTGCCCGCCTCGCCGGCCAGCACCAGCCACTCCCGCGCCTGCAGGTGCCGGTCGACCGCCTGCCAGCACTTGGTCCAGGCCGGGCTCGACCCGACGGCCGTGGCCAGCGGGGCACGCGGGCGGGGGATCGACGGCCGGCCCGCGTTGCTCCCCGGGCTGGTCAGGTGGATGTCGAGGACGCCGCCGACGACCCCGCGGTCGGTCACCGTCGGCCGGCAGTACACCCGGGCGGTCCGGCCGCTGGGCAGGTCCAGCACGAGCGGGTGCCGCCGGCGGGCGCCCAGCGCCTCCCACGCCTCGGCGAGCAGCGGCTCCTGGTCGGCGGGGTCGAGCAGCTCGCGCGCCCGGTCGTTGAGCATCAGCAGGTCCTCGCCGAGCGCGAGCACCGGCCCGCGATTGCGCCGGCAGGCCACCAGGTAGTCGTTGAGGACCGCGAGCTCGCCGCGCCCCGACTGGCGCAGCAGCACCTGCTCGACCCGCTGCGCCAGCGTCCCGGCGGTGGCCACCATCAGCGGGCCGGCGTCCCGCCGCCAGCAGGTCAGGTCGACGACCCCGAGCACCTTCCCCGACATGGGGTGCCGGATCGGGACACCGGCGCAGGCGAGGTCCTCCAGGTGCTCGACGTAGTGCTCGTGCCCGAAGACCTGCGCCGGGCGGCGGCCCTCCAGCGCGGTGCCGATGCCGTTGGTGCCGACGTACTCCTCGGCGTAGCTGAAGCCGGGGGCGAGCCAGACTCGGTCGAGGTGCTGCTCCAGCCCGGAGTCACCGGTGCGCCGGCTGAGGACCACGCCCTTCGCGTCGCAGAGGATGACGCTGACCGGCTCGGTGGCGAACAGGTCGGCGATGTCGCGCAGCACGGGCTCGGCCGCCCGGGTGAGCAGGGTGTCCCGTTCCAGGTCGGCATCGAGCAGCAGGTCGAGGCGGTCGGGGTCGACCTCCCACAGCCGGGAGCGCGTCCAGGAGGCGAGGATCGGCTGGCGCACCACGCCCTGGCCCACCGTCTCGCCACCGAGGAAGGACATCCGGGCCCGCGCGACCTGCGGGCCACCGGGTTCCGGCCCGCCGCGCAGCGACGTCCACTCCAGGTCGAGCGCGGCCGCGCGGCCTGCCAGGAGCCGCCCCGGTTCGAGGGCGATGGGCTCGGTCATCGTCGACCTCCCGTCGGGGAGGGGGAGGCGCGGAACGCCGTCCCCTCGGGCGCGACAGGAGCGACCTTAGAGCACGACGAGCCAAGCAATGTCTCATATTTAGACGACCCGACACGCGCCCACGCGGTGTGATCCTCACCACGAGACGACGCGGGAACCCTCCGTCGCCGGCTCGCACACCTCCGGGGGCGCCGACGCCCGTCAGGACTCCTGGAGAGGAAGGCGCGGTGCCGCACCGGCCCGACCGTCGTCCGGGCCGGCCGGCACCGACCGAGTCCCCCGACCACAACCGTGAGGAGACGACGTGAGTCGGCAGAGCCTGGCCAAGGCCCACCAGAAGATCCAGGAACTGGCCTGGGACCCCGTGTACCACGAGCCGTACATGAAGTACGGCACCGACTACACCTTCCGGAAGGCGCAGAAGAAGGACCCGCTCAAGCAGATCCTGCGCTCGTACTTCCCGATGGAGGAGGAGAAAGACAACCGGGTCTACGGCGCTGAGGACGGCGCGATCCGCGGCAACATGTTCCGCCAGGTGCAGGAGCGTTGGCTGGAGTGGCAGAAGCTGTTCCTGTCGATCATCCCGCTGCCGGAGATCTCCGCGGCCCGCTCGATGCCGATGCTGTTCCAGGCGGTGCCCAATCCGGAACTGCACAACGGTCAGGCGATCCAGATGATCGACGAGGTCCGGCACTCGACGATCCAGCAGAACCTCAAGCGCCTGTACATGAACAACTACATCGACCCGGCCGGCTTCAACAACAGCCTGCGGAACTTCCACAACGACTACGCGGGCACGATCGGCCGCCAGTTCGCCGAGGGGTTCATCACCGGGGACGCCATCACCGCGGCCAGCATCTACCTGACCATCGTGGCCGAGACCGCGTTCACCAACACCCTGTTCGTGGCGATGCCGGCCGAGGCGGCGGCCAACGGCGACTACCTGCTGCCGACCGTGTTCCACTCGGTGCAGTCCGACGAGTCCCGGCACATCTCCAACGGGTACGCGACCCTGCTCATGGCGCTGTCGGACGAGAGCAACCGGCAGCTGCTCGAGCGCGACCTGCGCTACGCCTGGTGGAACAACCACGCGGTGGTCGACGCCGCCATCGGCACCTTCATCGAGTACGGCACGAAGGACCGCCGCAAGGACCGCGAGTCCTACGCCGAGATGTGGCGCCGCTGGATCTACGACGACTACTACCGCAGCTACCTCGTCCCGCTGGAGAAGTACGGCCTCACCGTGCCGCACGACCTGGTGGAGGAGGCCTGGAACCGGATCTGGAACAAGGGCTACGTGCACGAGGTGGCGCAGTTCTTCGCCACCGGGTGGCTGGCGAACTACTGGCGCATCGACGGCATGACCGACGAGGACTTCGAGTGGTTCGAGCACAAGTACCCGGGCTGGTACGACAAGTACGGCAAGTGGTGGGAGAACTACAGCCGGCTCGCCATCCCCAACGGCCACAAGCCGATCGTCGGCGAGGACGTCGACTACGTGTACCCGCAGCGCTGCTGGACCTGCATGGTGCCCTGCCTCATCCGTGAGGACATGTGCACCGCCGAGGTCGACGGCCACCACCGCACGTACTGCAGCCAGACCTGCCGGTGGACCGACGTCGAGGCATTCCGGCCGGTCTACCAGGGCCGCGAGACCCCGAACATGGGCCAGCTGGTCGGCCACCGCGAGTGGGAGACGCTGTACCACGGCTGGACCTGGGACGAGGTCGTCAGCGACATGGGCTACGTCCGGGACGACGGGAAGACGATGACGGCGCAGCCGCACCTGAACCTCGACCCGAAGAAGATGTGGACCCTCGACCACCTGCGGCGGCTGCCCCCGCTGCAGAGCCCGAACGTCCTGTTCAACCAGATGACCGACGAGGAACGGGCGGCCTACGTGGCGGACTACAACCGCCAGGGCCCGGCCGGCCGTCCGGCACCCGCAGGCGCCTGAGCGCGGGTCAGGCGAGGGGGAGGGTCGGGTGCTCCCGGCCCTCCCCCGCGGGCCCGGCCGTCCACGCACCGGCTCGGCGTCCCGGCGCGGGACGCCCCGGGCTGCCGCGCGCCCGGCCGCGGGAGCAACCGCCGACGGAGAGGTGATCGTCGTGGGGGAGAAGCACTCCGTCCGGTTCGAGCCGGTCGGCATCGAGATCGAGGTCGACTCGGACCAGACCATCCTGCGAGCCGCGGCCGAGCAGGGGGTCGCGCTCATGCACGGCTGCAAGGAGGGCCAGTGCGCCTCCTGCAAGTCCTTCGTCCTCGAGGGCGAGGACATCGAGCTGGACAGCTACTCCACCTTCGCCCTGCCCGACTTCGAGCGGGAGGAGGGTTCGACCCTGCTCTGCCGGGCGCACGCCTACGAGGACCTCGTCATCGAGCTCCTGAACTACGACGAGGAGATGATCGCCTCCGGGCTCCCCCTCCGGCAGGGCACGGTCGAGGTCGTCGCGAACGAGCCGGTGACCCACGACATGCGACACCTGGTGGTCCGGCTCCTGGAACCCGAGGAGATCAAGTACTTCCCCGGCCAGTACATGGACTTCCAGGTACCCGGCCACCATGCGACCCGCTCGTTCTCGATGGCGAACACCCCGAACCGGGAGGGACTGTTCGAGTTCGTCATCAAGGTCTATCCCGGGGGGCTGTTCTCCGGCCATCTCGCGGAGAAGCTGCAGATGGGCGATCGGCTCAGCGTGGAGGGGCCCTTCGGCGCCTTCCGGCTCCGGGAGAGCACCAGCGCAGACCTCCTGTTCATCGGAGGAGGGGCCGGCCTCGCGCCGCTGCTCGCCCTGCTCCGCTCCATGGCCGAGCGGGGCATCGAACGCACGGTCACCTTCTACTACGGAGCGCGGACCCGGGGCGACCTGTGCTTCGGGGAGGAGCTCACCCGGCTGCAGGAGGAACTGCCCGGCCTCACGTACGTCCCCGCACTGTCCGAGCCGTCCGGGGACGACGGCTGGGAGGGGGAGACGGGTCTGATCACCGATGTCGTCGCGCGCCGGGAGACCGGGCTGGGCGGGGTGGACGCCTACGTCTGCGGCCCCCCACCGATGGTCGAGGCGGCGATCGCCACGCTCACCCGGCTCGGACGCAGCGAGGACCACATCTTCTACGACAAGTTCACCACCACCGGTGAGCCGGAAGGCGAGGACTGACCATGACCACAACCACCCCCCGTCCAGCCGAGAGCACCTCGGAGCGCCCGCCGCGCAGCGTCCCCAAGCCGGCCTTCACCGACGCCGAGGCGGGCGCCAAGGAGTTCCCCGACTCCGGCGCCAGCGCCCGGCGCTACAACTACTACACGCCGGCCAAGCGCAAGCAGACGCACTACGAGGACGTCACCGTCGAGGTGCAGCCGGACCCGCGGCACTACCTCAGCCAGGGCTGGATCTACGGCTTCGCCGACGGCGAGCGGGGCTACCCCCTGACCTGGACGAAGCTGAAGGCCTGGGGCGTCGACGAGCCCGAGCCCGAGCGCGGCGTGGGCACCGGTGGCGGCGGCCGCGGTCTGAACTGGCCGGCGCACGGCTGGCACGAGTTCCGCGACCCCAACGAGGAGTGGGAACAGACGATCTACCGGTACAACGCCAACGTCGTCCGGCAGGTCAACCAGAACATCGAGAACGCCCGCAACGCGAAGGCCTTCGACCAGTGGAGCCGGAACTGGGTGACCTTCGTGGAGCGCAGCGTCGGCGCCTGGATGCACGTGGAACATCTGCTGGGGCTCTACGTCTTCGCCGCCAACGAGCGCTCGGGCCCGACCAACATGCACAACACCGCCATGGCGGTGAACAGCGCGCACAAGATCCGCTTCGCCCAGGACCTCGCGCTGTACAACCTCACCCTCACCGAGGAGGTCCCCGGCTTCGACGGCACCGCGCACCTCTCGGCGTGGAACGACGACGCGGAGTGGCAGGGCGTCCGTGAGGTCGCCGAAGCGCTGCCGGCGATCGAGGACGACTGGGGCGAGGCGATCTTCGCGACCAACGTCGTCTTCGAGCCGCTGATCGGTGAGCTGTTCCGCAGCGGCCTGGTCATGCAGGCCGCCCCCGGCAACGGGGACTTCGTCACCCCGACCGTGGTCGGGGCCGGCGAGTACGACTACGCGCAGCGCGACCTGCGGTGGACCCAGGCCTGCTTCGGGCCGCTGGTGCAGGACCGGGAGTTCGCCGACCACAACCGGCAGCTGATGCAGGGCTGGCTGTCGTCCTGGGTGCCGCGCTGCCTCGACGCGGCCCGCACCCTGCAGCCGCTGTGGTCGCAGCCCGACGCGCGGCCGCCCCGCTTCGAGGACTCCCTCGACCACGCCAAGAACCGCTTCGCCGGGATCGTCAGCGACCTCGGCCTGGAGACCCCGAAGGAGCTGGCCCAGTGACCACCACGGCTACGAGCACGTTCGGCGCCGTCAACAAGACCTCGTCGAACCGCGCCGGCATCACCCTGATGAACGACCAGGTGGGTCACGTCATCGCCGAGACCATGCGGGACAAGGCCGGCGTCACGGTCACCTACCTGCCGTCGATGATCCGTGTCGACGCCGACACCCGGATGGACTTCGTCTACGACGAGCTGGCCGAGGCGCTCGGCGAGGAGGCGGGGTCGTTCACCTCCGCCGACCTCGAGGAGAGCATGTCCACCCACTACGGGCGGATGGTCCACGAGGACGACCGGACCATCATGTTCGCCAACCCCGAGGACGCGGCGGAGTACCTGGGCTTCGACCTGCCGGTCGCCCGCCCGGAGACCGACGTCCCCGCCGCCCGGTCGTCCACCGGCTGACCCCTCCTCCCCGTCTCCCGTCCCGGGAGGGCCGAAATGGCCATTTCGGCCCTCCCGGGACGGGGTTCGTGTTCCTCCCTCCCCACCCGCGCACCCAGGAGGACCCATGGCCAAGGAACTGCGATTCGGCGGCGACGCGCGCCGGCTGCTGCAGAGCGGTGTCGAACAGCTCGCCGCCTCGGTGAAGAGCACGCTGGGACCCAAGGGCCGCAACGTGATCCTGGAACGGATCACCGGCTCCCCGGAGGTCACCAACGACGGGGTGACCATCGCCCGGGAGATCCACCTGCGGGACCAGTTCGAGAACATGGGCGCCCAGCTGGTCAAGGAAGCCGCGATCAAGACCAACGACACCGTGGGCGACGGCACCACCACCGCGATCGTGCTGGCCGAGGCCATCGTCCGCCAGGGGATGGCCGCCATCGAGAGCGGCGGCAACCCGGTCCTGGTCAAGCGCGGGATCGACGTCGCGGTCGCCCGGCTGGTCGAGCACCTGGCCGGCGTCGCCCACCCCCTGCGGACCGAGGAGGACTTCCGCCGGGTGGCCTCGATCTCGGCCAACGACGACGACACGATCGGCACCGCGGTGGCCGGCGCGCTGTACGCGGTCGGTGACGGCGGCGTCGTCACCGTGGAGGACTCCCCCGTGCTCGGGATCGACGTCGACTTCGTCGAGGACTTCGAGTTCGACAACGGCTACGTCTCGCCCTACATGGTCACCGACCCCGGGCGGCTGGAGGCGATCGTCGACGACTGCTACGTGCTGCTCACCGCGCACAAGATCACCGACATCAAGACCCTGATGCCGGTGCTCGACAGCATCATGCGGGAGCCCCGGCCGCTGGTGATCATCGCCGAGGGGGTCGAGGGGACGGCCCTGCAGATGCTGGTGCACAACCACGTGACCGGCATCTTCCAGTGCGTGGCGATCCAGGCGCCCGGCTTCGGCGAGAAGCGGATCCACCTGCTCGAGGACATGGCCGCCCTGACCGGCGGGCGGGTGCACTCGCGGGCGTCGTCGTTCGCCCTGGAACAGATGACCACCGCCCACCTCGGCCGCGCCGACCAGGTCCGGGTGACCGGTGACCACACCACGATCATCGGCGGGCACGGCGACCCGGCGGCCCGGGAGCGCCGGCTGACCCAGCTGCACGCCGAGCTGGAGCGGGCCACGATCGGCACCGACCAGGACTTCCTCTCCGAGCGGATCGCCCGCCTCTCCGGCAAGGCCGCCGTCATCCGGGTGGGCGCACCGACCAACGCCGAGGCCAAGGAGATCCGACACCGCGTGGACGACTCCCTGCAGGCGACCCGGGCGGCGATGGCCGAGGGCATCGTCGCCGGCGGCGGGGCGGCCCTGCTGCACGCCGAACCGGCCCTGGACGGCCTCGACGTGCAGGGCGACTACCGGGTCGGCGTGGAGATCGTGCGCAGCGCGCTCACCGGACCGGTGCACCTGATCGCCGCCAATGCCGGGCACGACGCCGAGGAGGTGGTGAAGCAGGTCGGGATGATGGCCGTCGACGACGGGTTCGACGCCCTGGAGGGGCGGTTCGGCAACATGATCGACCTCGGGGTCATCGACCCGCTGCGGGTGGTGCGCTCCGCCCTGCAGAACGGCGCCTCGGTGGCCGGTCTGGTCCTGACCACCGATTCCCTGGTGGCCGAGGAGCAGACCCCCTGGAACAAGTCCCTGATGACCGAGTTCGGCCCGCTGGACGAGGGGCTCCCCCAGCCCTCCCCGGACGCGAGCACCCCGCAGTCGTTGGGGCTGGGGCCGTCGATGGGCTGAGCGCGGCCGCGGCCGGGCGGGAGTGTCCGCCCGGCCGCTCCGGCCTGCCCGCCGCCGGCCGTCTCAATTTGGGACACGCGCCGGGCCACCCCGTCCCTAGGTTCCCGTCCGTACCCGTCGACGGCCCGCATCCCCCGGGCGGGCCTCCGTCGACCCCCGTCGACGCCTGAGGAGACCACGGCATGAGAGCCGTCCGTGTGCACCGCTACCACGAGGACCCCCGGCTCGACGAGATCGAGGAACCGAAGCTGACCGGGCCCCTCGACGTCATCGTCAGGATCGGCGGGGCAGGGGTGTGCCGGACCGACCTGCACATCATCGAGGGCCAGTGGGCGGAGCGGATGAACCCCCAGCTCCCCTACGTGATCGGGCACGAGAACGCCGGCTGGGTGCAGGAGGTCGGCGAGGGCGTCACGAACGTGGCGGTCGGCGACACCGTGATCCTGCACCCGCAGCCCAGCTGCGGGCTGTGCCTGGCCTGCCGCGCCGGCAAGGACATGCAGTGCGAGAACGCCTTCTTCCCCGGCCTGGACGGGCACGACGGCGGCATGGCCGAGTACATGCGCACCACTGCCCGCGCCTGCGTGAAACTCGACCCCTCGACCAACCCCGCCGACGTCGCGGCGCTCGCCGACGCCGGGATCACCGCCTACCACGCGGTGCGCAAGGCGCTGCCCCTCCTCCCGCCGGGGACGACCGCGGTGGTCCAGGGCGCCGGCGGGCTGGGGCACATCGGCATCCAGTGCCTGCGCGCGCTGTCGGGGGCGCGGATCGTCGTCGTCGACCGGAACCCCGCCGCCCTCGAGCTGGCCCGGCAGATCGGCGCGGACGAGACGGTGCCGGCCGACGGCAACCACGTGGCCGCCGTCCAGGAGCTCACCGGCGGCGGGGCGAAGGTGGTCCTCGACTTCGTCGCCGAGCAGGGCGCCGAGATGGACGGCTGGAACATGACCGGGCCGGACGGCTCGTACTTCGTCATCGGCTACGGCGGGGAGCTGCGCATCCCCACCCTGGACATCGTCGCCACCGAGCGCAACGTCATCGGCAACCTCGTCGGTACCTACACCGACCTGGCCGAGCTCATGGTGCTCGCGCAGGCCGGGAAGGTCACCCTGCACACGCGACAGTACGGCCTCGCCGAGGCCGTGCAGGCCCTGCACGACCTCGACGCCGGAATGGTCCGCGGTCGCGCCATTCTCGTCCCCTAACACCACGCCACCGAGAAATCTCCGAAATCGACGCGAGAGGTGCCAGCCCATGTATGAGAAGGATGGCGAGAAGTACTTCGTCGTGGACTCCCACATGCACTTCTGGGACGCCAGCCGGGAGAACTGGGTCCAGGGCCGCGAGGAGTACGCCAAGGGCTGGATCGACTGCTTCTACGGCTACCACCAGCTCGGCCCGCCGGAGACCCACTGGGACTACGAGCACTACCTGAAGGTCTCCCCCGAGGACCTCATGAAGGACGTCTTCGAGGACGGCCACGTGGACAAGGCGATCTTCCAGTCCACCTACCTGAAGTACTGGTACCGGGACGGCTTCAACACCACCGAGCAGAACGGCTCGATGCTGGAGGGGAACCCGGACAAGTTCATCGTCAACGGGCGCTTCGACCCCCGGGACGGCGAGGCCGGGCTGAAGCAGCTCGAGGAGGACGCCCGGCGCTGGAACCTCAAGGGCGTCAAGGTCTACACCGCCGAGTGGCACGAGAACGGCTCCCGCGGCTGGAAGCTCAGCGACAAGGAGTCCTACCGGTTCCTGGAGAAGTGCCGCGAGCTCGGGATCAAGAACGTCCACGCCCACAAGGGCCCGACGATCTGGCCGCTGAACAAGGACGCCTTCGCCGTCGACGACATCGACCAGGCGGCCACCGACTTCCGCGACCTCAACTTCATCGTCGAGCACTCCGGCATCCCGCGGATCGACGACTTCGCCTACATCGCGGTGCAGGAGCCCAACGTCTACGCGGGCTGCTCGGTCGTGCTCGGCGCGCTGATGCACGCCCGGCCGAAGTTCTTCGCCCGGGTGATGGGTGAGCTGCTGTTCTGGGTCGGTGAGGACCGGATGACCTTCGGCAGCGACTACAACATCTGGACGCCCAAGTGGCAGATCGAGCAGTTCGTCGACTGGCAGATGCCCGACGACGAGGCGTTCGCCGACTACCCCCGGCTCACCACCGCCACCAAGAAGAAGATCCTCGGCCTCAACGCGGCCAAGCTCTACGACATCGAGGTGCCGGCCGAGTGCCAGCTGCCCACCACGGCGGGCGAGACGCTGCAGCCCGGGCAGGAGCTGGTCGAGGACATCGCGGGGGCGCAGGCGTGAGCTTGCGGGACGACGTCTGGCGCGCGCTGGGGACGGTGCTCGATCCCGAGCTCGACGAGCCGATCACGGATCTCGACTTCGTGGCCTCGTGCACCGTCTCCGGCGAGGGCGTCGCCGCCGTCCGCCTGCGGCTGCCGACGTTCTTCTGCGCGCCGAACTTCTCCTTCCTCATGGTCGCCGACGCCCACGACGCCGTGTCGGCGGTCGAGGGGGTGACGCGCGCGGAGATCGTCCTGGAGGACCACCACGCCTCGCAGGAGATCAACGGCGGGGTCGCCGCGGCCGCCGGCTTCGCCGAGACGTTCACCGGCGAAGCCGAGGCCGACCTCGCCGAGCTGCGGCGGTACTTCCTGGAGAAGGCGGTGATCGCCGGTCAGGACCGGGTGGCGCGGCCGCTGGTGGACGCCGGCGCCGGTCCCGACGAGCTGGCCGAGCTGACCCTCGGGGCGGTCCCGGCCTCCCCGGCGCTGGACCGGCTCCGCCGGCGCCGGGCCGCGCTGGGGCTCCGGGACGACGACGCCGCGCCCCTGCTCGTCCATCCCGACGGCAGCCGGGTCACCTCGGCGCAGGTCCCGCTGCACCTGCGGCGGGCCCGGCTCACCCGGCTCGGGATCGAGACCAACGGGGAGTTCTGCCGGAGCTTCCTCAAGACCCGGTATGCCGACACGGCGGGGTGAACCGTCACGCCGCATTCTCCGGCCTGACTCCGCGCCCCGGTCCGCTGCTCGCTCGCTCCTCGCTGCGATGCTCCCGGGGCCGTCGTCAGGAGGTGCGCGCGACGAGCACCCGGAACAGGTTCAGCAGCCGGTAACCCCCGGCCTCGGTGCGGTACGGCTCGCACCGCTGCAGCACGGCCGCGCGCACCGCGACCGGGCCGGCCCGGCGACCGGCCGCGCGGCCCAGGGCGGAGGCGAACAGCGGTCCGAGCAGCTCGTCCTCGTCGGCGTACTCGAACGGGCAGACCACCTCGTCGAGACGCGCCACCCGCAGGCCGGCCCGCTCGGCGAGCGCGCGCAGCCGGCCGGGCTCGGTGACCGGCGGAGCGGGAGATGGCCGGCGCGGCCCGAGCCATGGGGCCAGCGCCTCGCCGAAGGCGCGGACGTCGCACTCCTGCTCCCGGCCCCACACCGTGGCCACCACGAGCGGGCCCGACCTCGCCGCACCCGCCAGCACCCCGGCCGGGTCGGCGACGTGCATGAGCAGCTGCACCGCGGCCACGACGTCGAACGGGCCGGCCGGCGGGTCGTGGGCGTCCCGGACGGCGAACGCGCCCCCGGGCACCTCGGCGGCGGCGCGGGCGACGGCCGCCGGGTCGGTGTCGATGCCGGTGACCCGGGCTCCGCGGTCGGCCGCCGCGCGGGCGAAGCGCCCCGCCCCGCACCCCAGGTCGAGCAGGCGCGTGCCCGGACCGACGGCGGCCGCGTCGAGCACGGCGGCGTGCAGCGGCGCTCCCCAGCCACGCGGGCCCTCGCCGCTCACCCGCCCGAGCCTATCCGCAGGCCCGGGGGCCGCCGGCCGCTCACGACCGCGCCCCGGGGAGGGTGAGCGATGTTCCGCGCTGGGGCCAGGACGCCCGCTCCGCTGCAGCCGACCGAGGGTGACCGCACCCGCCGGGCCCGGCTGGCGCTGTTCGGGCCGGCGTTCGTCGCGGCGATCGCCTACGTCGACCCGGGCAACTTCGCCACCAACTTCGCCGGCGGCGCGGGCTACGGCTACCTGCTGCTGTGGGTGATCGTGGCGGCCAACGTCATGGCGATGTTCGTGCAGAGCCTGTCGGCCAAGCTCGGCCTGGCCACCGGCGCGAACCTGCCCGAGCTGTGCCGGGAGCACTACCGGCGGCCGGTGGTGCTGGGCCTGTGGGTCCAGGCCGAGGCGGTGGCCATCGCCACCGACCTGGCCGAGGTGGTGGGCGGCGCGATCGCGCTGAACCTGCTCTTCGGGCTGGACCTGGTGACCGGCGGGCTGATCACCGGCGCGGTCGCCTTCGGGCTGCTGGCCCTGCAGAGCCGCGGGGATCGGCGGTTCGTCAACGCGATCATCGGCCTGTTCGCGGTCATCCTCATCGGCTTCCTGGTGATGCTGCTGCGGGTGCCCGCCGAGCCGGCCGCCGCCGCAGCCGGCCTGGTGCCGCGGTTCGAGGGCGCGGGCAGCGTGCTGCTCGCGACCGGGATCCTCGGCGCCACGGTCATGCCGCACGCCATCTACCTGCACTCCGCGCTCGTCCCGCGCCGGGTGGCGACCCTGTCCGCCGGGCAGCGCCGGGGGCTGCTCCGCACCCAGCGGATCGACGTGCTGACCGCGATGAGCCTGGCCGGCCTGGTCAACGCCGCGATGCTGGTCGTCGCCGCGGCCCTGTTCTCCGGCTCGGGGCTGGCCGGCACGCACACGCTGGAGGGCGCCCACGCGGGGATCGGCCTCCGGCTCGACGAGTCCGCCGCGCTGATGTTCGCCCTGGCCCTGCTCGCCTCCGGCTTCGCCTCCGCGGGGGTGGGCACCTACGCCGGCCAGGTGATCATGCAGGGCTTCCTCCGGCGCCGGATCCCGCTGCTGCTCCGGCGGGCGCTGACCCTCTGCCCCGCGATCGCGATCCTGGCGCTCGGGGTGGACCCGACCATGGCGCTGGTCAGCTCCCAGGTGGTGCTGTCCTTCGGCATCCCGTTCGCCCTGGTGCCCCTGCTGCTGCTCACCCGCCGCCGGGACGTCATGGGCGAGCTGGTCAACCGGCGGCGCACGACCGCCGCCGCGGCGACGGTGGCGTCGGTGATCATCGGGCTGAACGCCTACCTGCTCGTCGATCTGGTGGCGGGGTGAGGTCCTCCGCCGGGATCCGCCGTCGCGTCGTCGAGGAGGGCCAGCCGACCGACGACCGCCTGCAGCTGACCGTCGACGGCGGGCCGGTCCTCGTCCGGGGCGGCCGCCCGCAGGGTGACCATCCCGTGCAGCGCCGTCCAGACCAGCGTCGCGTCGGCGCGGGGATCGCGGCTGGCCGACCGACCGGCGGCGACGCAGGCGGCGATGGCGTCGACCAGGACATCGAAGGCGACCGGACCGCCGGGCAGCCGACGGGGCCCGAACATCGCCCGGTAGCGCGCCGGGGCGGCCAGCCCCGCGAGCACGTACGCACGGCAGCCGGCGAGCAGCCGGTCCACGGGATCGGGATGGCCGGCGACGGCCTCGGCGATCGCCGCCCGGAGCTCGGTGAACCCCTCGTCGAGAACCGCATCGACGAGCGCATCGAGGTCGGGAAAATGCCCGTAGACCGCCGGCGCGGTGACGCCGGCCTCCCGGGCGACCGCCCGCAGGGTCACCGCCTCCGGCGAGCCGGTCCGCTCCAGCAGCGCAGCACCCGCGGCGACGAGCTCGGCGCGCAGCCGGCCGGGGGTCCGCGGGGGCACGCGACCACTTTACAGGTGTAAATGGGCCTCCTACTGTGTGCTTTACAGCTGTAAAGTCCGTGCAGCTGAATGCAGAGGAGGACGTCGTGCCGCTCATCCCGGACCTGCCCTGGACCGCCGCCCGCCCCGGCCCGGGCCCCGGTGTCCTGGTCGTGACCCGGTTGCGCCTGCGCCGGCTGCGCGACGTGCCGGCCTTTCTCCGCGCCGCCCTGGCGATCCGCCGGCAGGCGCAGGCCTCCCCCGGCGCCCGGTCACTGATCCTGCGCGCGCGGCCGCTGGCCCGCACGTTCACCACCGTGTCGTGGTGGGACGACGAGGCGGCGGTCGCCCGGTTCGCCCGCTCCGAGCCGCACCGGGGTGTGATGCAGCACTGGCACGGCCGGCTGGTGGACTTCTCGAACGTCACGCGCCCCGGAACCGAGGGCGTCGCCCCCACCCTCGCGGCGGCTGCGCCGTCGGCGTAATGCCGTTGCCTGCCCGGCCCCGGTGGAAGCATGGCGCCCGATGGACGCGGCCGTGCAGGTGACCGACCTGGTCAAGCGCTATCCCGGGCGATCCGCCAACGCCGTCGACGGCCTCTCCTTCACCGTGCGCCGCGGCGAGATCTTCGGCCTGCTCGGCCCGAACGGGGCAGGCAAGACCACCACGATCGGCGTCCTCACCACCCGCGTGCTGCCCACCTCCGGCCGCGCGGAGGTGGCGGGGGTGGACGTCGCCGCCGACCCGGTGACCGCGCGCAGCCGCCTGTCGGTCGTGCCGCAGCGCCCCAACCTCGACCGGGCGCTGACCGCCCGGCAGAACCTGGTGTTCCACGCCGCCTACCACGGCATCGGGCGCGCCGAGCGCAACCGCCGGGCCGATGCCCTGCTCGACCAGCTGGGGCTGGCGGACCGGGGTGGGGACAAGGTGGACGCCTACTCCGGTGGCATGGCGCAGCGGCTGCTCATCGCCCGTGCGCTCATGCACGCCCCGCAGGTGGTCTTCCTCGACGAGCCCAGCACCGGGCTGGACCCGGCGGCGCGGCTGTTCGTGTGGGACCGCGTCCGCGAGCTGCGCGACGGCGGGGTCACGGTGGTGATCACCACCCACGACATGGACGAGGCGGCCGCGCTCAGCGACCGGGTCGGGATCATGGACCACGGCCGGCTGCTCGCCCTGGACACCCCGGCCGCGCTCACCCGGTCGCTGCCCGGCAGCGCGACGCTGGACATCGACGTCGGGCGCGCCGCCGAGGACACCGACGAGGCCGTGCTCGCCGCGCTCTCGGCGCTGCCGCAGGCCGAGCGCGTCGAGCGGGTGACCGACGCGGCCGGGCTGCGCGCCCGCCTCTACCTCTCCGGCGACGCCGCCGCGCTGGTCGGGCCGGTCTCGGATGCGCTCTCCGCGCGGGGGGCACACCTGACCGGCGTGCGCATCGGCGAGCCGAGCCTCGAGGACGTCTTCCTCAGCCTCACCGGACGGGAGCTGCGATGAGCGCCGACACGGCCACCCCGGGACTGCTCCGCGGGGCCGGCGTCCCGCCCGCGGGCCGCCCGGACGTCGCCCGCGCCTTCCGTGCCCTGCTGTGGCGGGACGTCTTCGTCACCGGCCGGGAGCTGGTGCCCTTCCTGCTGCAGGTGGTGCTGCAGCCGGTGTTCCTGCTGTTCGTCTTCGGCAAGGTCCTCGTCGAGCTCGGGTTCGCCTCCGACGGGTACTCCGACGTCCTGCTGCCCGGGGTGATCGCGCTCACCGCGTTCCTCACCGCGCTGCAGAACACCGCTTTCCCGCTGGTCATCGACTTCTCCTACACCAAGGAGATCGAGGACCGGCTGCTCGCGCCGCTGCCCACGGCGCTGGTGGCGGTGGAGAAGATCGTGTTCGCGGTGCTGCGCGCGCTGGTCGCGGCGGCGGTCATGTTCCCGATCAGCTGGTGGGTGCTGGGTTCGCTGCCCCTGACCTGGTCGGACCTGCCGTTCCTCACCCTGTTCCTGGTGCTCGGCTCGCTGGTCGGCGCGGCGGTGGGGATGACCGTGGGCACCTTCGTGACGCCCAACCGGATCAACGTGGTCTTCGCCGTCGTCCTCACCCCGCTGTTGTTCACCGGCTCCACCCAGTTCCCGTGGCAGCAGCTGGACTCCCTCCGCTGGTTCCAGGTGGTCTGCGCGCTCAACCCGCTGACCTACGTCAGCGAGGCCCTGCGCTCGCAGATGGCCCCGGGTGTGCCCCACCTGCCCCTGTGGCTGTGCGCGGTGGCGCTGGCCGGGTTTCTCTCGGTCTTCGCGGCGGCCAGCCTGGTCGGGTTCCGCCGCCGCGCCCTGGACTGACACCGCGCGGATCGCCCGGACAGCGGAGTCGCTGCGCGGGGCAGAGACGCGTCAGCGCAGCGTCGGGATCCAGCCGGCCAGCGCGCGGCCGATCTCGTGCGGGGAGTCCTCCGGCACGAAATGCGCCCCGGGCACGGTGACCTCGGTGAGCGCGGCCCACTTCCGGACGAACGCCCGCTGCCGGCCCACGAGGATCGAGCCGGGGTCGGCGTCGATGAACAGCTTCGGGACGTCGCTGGTGCGCAGCCACTGCCCGTAGCGCGAGACGACGTCGCGGACCGTCGGCGGCACGTTCTCGATCGGGATCTGCCGCGGCCACTCGAGGGTCGGCCAGCGCTCCTCGGGGGTGGCGAAGGGCCGGCGGTAGCGCTCGTGCGCCTCCGGGCTCAGCCCCCGGGCCACCGACGCCGGGAGGATCCGCTCGACGAAGACGTTCTTCTCCAGCACCGCCGCCTCGCCGTCGGGCCCGCGCATGGCGCGGAAGATCCCACGGGCGTCGGTCGGCCAGTCCGCCCAGGTCAGCGGGGTGACGATCGCCTCGGCGAACGCGATCCCGCGGACGGCGCCGGGATGCCTGCGGGCCCAGTCGAAGCCCAGCGCGGAGCCCCAGTCGTGCAGCACGAGGGTGACCCGCTCGGTCGCGCCGACCTCCTCCAGGAACCGGTCGAGGAACCCGGCGTGGGCGGCGAAGGAGTACGTGCCCGGGCCCGGGTCGGGCAGCTTGTCGGACTCCCCCATGCCGATCAGGTCGGGGGCGAGGCAGCGGCCCAGGTGCTGCACGTGCGGCAGGACGTTGCGCCACAGGTAGGACGACGTCGGGTTGCCGTGCAGGAAGACGATCGGATCCCCCTCCCCGACCTCGACGTAGGCCATCTCGAGGTTCCCGTCCGCCCGCCGGTCGACCCGGACGCGCCTACGGGGGAACGGGTCCTCGGGGGAGACGGAGTCGGCGGCCATGCCGAGGATCCTCACCCATCCACCACGGGCGCACCTGCCCGGCCTGCCGCCCGGGCCGCGGTCTCGACGCGGTCCCGGAAGGCCGCCCACTCCGCCGCCCCGCGCTCCGGGAGGTTCGCGTTGTCCGGGCTCATGCCGACGCTGCCGTCGAGCATCTCCCGGAGGATGTCGGCGTGCCCGGCGTGCCGCGCGGTCTCGATGCCCATGTGCACGAGCAGCGTGTGCAGGGTCGGGTGGCGGCGCTCCGGTGACCACCACGGCACCTCACCGACGGCATCGAGCGGCAGCGCCGCGATCGTGGCGTCGGCGTGCGCGGCGGAGAACCGGTACAGCCCGACGATCTCCTCGCGGGACTCCTCCGCGGTCGCCCACATGTCGGCGTCGGGCGCGGCACCCTCGCCCTCCCAGGGGTAGGCCCGCCCGCTGGGCCGGCCGAACACCTCGCCGAAGTACCCGAGCTGCACGTAGGCCACGTGCTTGACCAGGCCCAGCAGGCTCGTACCGGTCGGCGTCATCGGCCGGCGGATCGCGTACTCGTCGAGGCCGTCGAGCTTGGCCAGCAGTAGAAGGACCCGCCTGCCCCCCACGCCTCGCGAGCTCGGCGCGGGCCCCTGCAGGCGGGTCAGCGGAAAGGGCGGGGTCAGCCGCGGGAGACCAGCCCCTCCGACACCATCCAGTCCAGCGCCACGTCGGCGGGATCCTCGCCGGCGACGTCCACCCGGCCGTTCAGCTCGATCATCACCTCGTCGGTGAGCAGCGGGGTGATCCGGGCGAAGACGTCGGCGATCTCCGGGTACTCCTCCAGCGTCTCGGTGCGCACGATCGGGGCGATGTTGTAGGCGGGGAAGTAGCCGCGGTCGTCCTCGAGCACGGTGAGGTCCAGGGAGGCGATCCGGCCGTCGGTCGTGAACACCTCGCCGAAGTTGCAGAGCTCGCCGCTGTCGGTGGCGGTGTAGACGGCGCCGGTGTCCAGGATGCTCACGTTGTCCCGCGGGACCCCCTGGGGATCCCCCAGCGGGATGCCGTAGGTCTCGAGCATCGGCTCGAAGCCGTCGGGCCGGGTGGCGAACTCCGACTCCACGCAGAAGGTCCGCTCCTCGACCGGTAGCGCGGCGATGTCGGAGAGCGTGGCCACCCCGCCGAGGTCGTCGACGGCCTCGCTGCGCACCGCGAAGGCGTAGGTGTTGTTCGCCTCGGCGGGCGGCAGCCAGGTGATCCCGTTCTTCGCGTCGGCGTCCCGGACCGCGCGCCACTGCTCCTGCTGGTCCGGGATCCCCTTGGGCATGCCCAGGTAGTTGATCCAGCCGGTGCCGGTGTACTCCCACTGCATGTCGGTCTCGCCCTCGACCATCGCCGCCCGCGCCGGCGCCGCGCCGGGGATGCCGCTGCGGTCGGTGACGTCGAACCCGGCCACCTGCAGCGCGATCACCGCGATCTTGCCCAGGATCAGCTGCTCGGTGAAGTTCTTGGCGCCGACCGCGATCGGCTCGCCCTCCACCGCGGCGATCGGCTCGATCGCGGCCGGCCCGGCGTCGGGGACGAACGTGGTGGCGCTGGTCAGCCCGCAGCCGGCCAGTACCGCGCCGGACGCCGCCAGCGCGGCCGCACGTCGACGAAGGGAGCGCATCACAGCCCCTTCGGCCGGGCGACGTACTCCACGACGCGGCCGAGCCAGTCGACGGCAAGGGCCAGCAGCGCGACGAGCACCGCCCCGCTGATCAGCAGCGAGTCCAGCGACAGGGTGATCCCGGTGTTGATCAGCACGCCGAGCCCGCCGCCGGCGATGAAGGTGGCGAGGGTGGCGGTGCCGACGAGCAGGACCAGCGCGGTCCGCACGCCGGCGAGGATCACCGGCGCGGCCAGCGGCAGCTCGACCCGGAGCAGGACGGCGAGCCCACTCATGCCCATCCCCCGGCCGGCCTCCACCAGGCGGGGGTCCACACCCTGGATCCCGACCATCGTGTTGCGCAGCACCGGCAGGGCCGAGTACACGACCAGCGCGACGACCGTGGTCCAGAAGCCGAAGCCCAGCCACATGGCCAGCAGCACGAACAGGCCGATCGCCGGCGCGGCCTGCCCGACGTTGGCCAGGCCGATCACCACGGGCGTGAAGCGGCGCAGCGCCGGCCGGGTCAGGGCGACGCCCAGCGGGATCGCGATCAGCAGGACGATCGCCGCCGCGACGGCGGTCAGCGACAGGTGGCGCAGCGTGCTGTCCCACAACGCGGCGGCGCCGAGCTGGCGGGCCTCGGTCTCGCTGAGGGTGGCGGTGGCCCGCCACAGCACGAAGGCGAGGACGCCGAGGACGACCAGCACCGGCTGGATGACCAGGGCACGCCATTCCCCGCTCCGCCTGCTGGGACGGCCGGCGCGGGACGCACCCGGACCGAGGGCGGCCTCATCCGGGACTTCCTCGGCGGCGTCCCGCCGGATCTGCGTCGCGCTCACCCGGCCGCCTCCTGCCGGGTGCGCTGGACGACGTCCATGATCATCTCGACGGTGACCACGCCGGCCAGCCGGTCCCGCCGGCCCAGCACCACGGCACCGCCCTGGCTGGCGGCGAGCATGGTGTCGAGGGCGTCGCTGAGGGTGGAGCCGAGGCCGACCACCGGCAGCTTCTCGTCGACGGTGGCCGGGATGGTCGTCATCCGGCTCACCTCGGCCACGGTCGGCCAGCTGATCGGCCGGCCGCGGCGGTCCAGGACGACGATCAGCTCGTCCCCGGCCGCGCGGGCCCGCGCCACGGCGGCAGCCGCGGCCTCCCCGACCGTCGCCGTCGTCGCCGGCCGCAGCTCGAGGCTGTTCACCCGGGTGAGAGTGAGCTGCTTGAGCGTGGCGCCGGCTCCGACGAACTTGGCGACGTACTCCTCGGCCGGGTCGGCCAGGATCGCCTCCGGGGTGTCGTACTGGACGATCCGCGCGCCGACGTCGAAGACCACGATCCTGTCCCCGAGCTTCAGCGCCTCGTCGAAGTCGTGGGTCACGAACACGATCGTCTTGCCGATCTCGCCCTGGATCGCGATCAGCTCGTCCTGCAGCCGGTGGCGGGTGATCGGGTCGACCGCCCCGAACGGCTCGTCCATCAGCAGCACCGGCGGATCGGCGGCCAGCGCCCGGGCGACGCCGACCCGCTGCTGCTGCCCGCCGGAGAGCTCTCGCGGGTAGCGGTCGCGATAGACGTCGGGGTCGAGCCCCACCAGATCCAGCAGCTCGTCGATGCGCTCGGCGATCCGAGGCTTCTCCCAGCCGAGCATCCTCGGCACCATCCCGACGTTGGTGGCCACCGTCATGTGCGGGAAGAGGCCGCCGGCCTGGATGACGTAGCCGATCCGCCGCCGCAGCCGGTCGGGGTCCTGGTTGGTGACGTCCTCGTCGCCGAGGAAGATGCGCCCGCTGGTCGGCTCGATCAGCCGGTTGATCATCTTGAGCAGCGTCGTCTTCCCACAGCCGGACGGGCCGACGAACATGACGGTCTCGCCCGCGGCGATCTCCAGGGAGACGTCGTCCACGGCCGGCCGGTCCTGGCCCGGGTAGCGCTTGGTGACGTGCTCCAGGCGGATCGGCACGCCGCTGACGCGCCGCTCCGGAGCGGCCGGCGCCACCGGGGTGGGCACGGGGTCAGACACGGATCCCCCTCGGGGTGGTCAGGCGCCCCACGACCAGGAGCAGCAGATCGAGGACGAGGGCCAGGACGACGATCGCGATCGTCCCGACCAGGGCGGACTCCAGGGCGTTGGCGCCGCCCAGCCGGGCCAGCCCGGTGAAGATGAACCCGCCGAGACCGGGGCCGAGCACGTAGGCGGCGATGGCCGCGATCCCCATGACCATCTGGGTCGAGATCCGGATCCCCGCGAGGATCACCGGCCAGGCCAGGGGCAGCTCGATCCGCAGCAGGGTGGCCGGCCGGCTCATCCCGATGCCGCGGGCGGACTCGATCACCGAGCGGTCGACCCCGGCGAGCCCGACGACGGCGTTGCGCAGCACCGGCAGGGTCGCGTAGAAGGTCACCGCGATGACCGCCGGGGCGATGCCGAAGCCGAACGGCGCGAGCAGGATGCCCAGCAGCGCGAACGCCGGGATGGTCAGCCCCACCGCCGACAGCCCGTTGGCCAGGGAGGTGGCGACCGGGTTCCGGTACACCAGCGCCGCCAGCACCAGCGCGATCAGGGTGCCCAGCAGCACGCACTGAACGACCAGGCTCACGTGCTGGAACGCCTGGTAGGCGATCTGCCCGCGACGGTCGACCAGGAAATCCCACATCGGGGGCAGGTCCTCTCCGCACCCGGCCGCTCGGGGCCGGGCAGTCTTCCGTGGATCGAGCAGGCAGCCCGCTTTCCGCGCATCCATGACCGGAGCTCGCGGACGGCCGACACGCCACCGGGCGACCTGCGGATCGCTGCTCGCCGTAGCTGCACGTGCCGCAGCGCCGCTCTCCCCGACAACGCTGTCACAGCGCTCGGGGGACCGCGACTTCAACCGCGTTGCGATGCCATGACGATCATGCGGCGACGCGCCCCCGCCGCGGCGCCCGGAGAGCTGCTTGACCCTGACGCGACGTCAGGCTGTGCACTCGGGAGCGTCAGAGAGGAGGAGGCCGTGAACGTGGGGGAGGTGGCGTCCCTGGCCGGCGTCACCGTGCGCACGCTGCACCACTACGACCGGATCGGGCTGCTGTCGCCGTCGGGGCGCACGCCGGCGGGCTACCGCCGGTACTCGGCGGCGGATCTCGAGCGGCTGCACCGGGTGCTGCTCTACCGCGCGCTCGGCTTCCCCCTGGAGGAGGTCGCGACCCTGCTGGACGACCCGTCCGCCGACCCGGCCGAGCACCTGCGCCGGCAGCACCGGCTGCTGCGGGACCGGCTGGAGCGGACGTCGGCGATGGTCGCGGCCGTCGAGAAGGAGATGGAGGCACGGGCGATGGGGATCGACCTGACCCCCGAGGAACGCTTCGAGGTGTTCGGCGAGCAGGACCCGGCGCAGTACGAGGCCGAGGCCGAGGAGCGCTGGGGCGACACCGACGCCTGGAAGGAGTCGAAGCGCAGGACCCGCGGCTACTCCAAGGAGGACTGGCTGCGGATCAAGGCCGAGGGCGAGGACGTCGAGCGGCGGTTCGTGTCGGCGCTGCAGGCCGGGGCGGCCGCCGACTCGGAGCAGGCCATGGACATCGCGGAGGCGCACCGGCAGCAGATCAGCCGGAACTTCTACGACTGCCCGCCCGAGGTGCACGCCGGGCTCGGCCGGATGTATGTCGAGGACCCGCGCTTCACCGGCCACTACGAGCGGGTCGCCCCCGGCCTGGCGGAGTACGTGAGCGCCGCCGTCCAGGCCAACGCCGCCCGCCGGGCGGGCTGAGACCCCGGGCGCGCGGTGAGCGGAGTCATCGGTCACCCTGGGTCCCCGTGACCTCCCTGTGGGCCCTGCTGCGCCGGACGCCGGTGCAGCGGGGTGTGCGCGCGGCGATCGCGGCGGGGCTGGCCTGGCAGGTCGCCGTGCTGCTGCCGCCGCTGCTGTCCGAGTACGCGTACTACGCCCCGCTGGGCGCGGTCATCGCCGTCCACCCCACCGTCGCCGACTCCGCCAGCGCGGCCTGGCGCAGCGTGCTGGCCATCCTGACCGGCTTCGGCCTGGCCGTCGCCGTGTACGAACTGACCCGGCAGGTGCCGAACGCGCTCACCATCGCGCTCATCGTCGCCCTGGCCGTCGCCGTCGAGCAGTGGCAGCTGTGGCGCGAGCAGGCCAGCTGGGTGAGCTTCGCCGCCGTCCTGATGATCACCGTCGGCCTCGACGACCCCAACACCTACGTGCTGCGCTACGCCGGGCTGACGCTGCTGGGTGCGCTGGTCGGCGTCCTGGTCACCACCGTGCTGTTCCCCCCGATGCAGCTCACCCAGGCCGTCGAGCAGATCGGCCGCACCCGGGCCGTCCTCGCCGCGCACCTGGGCGACATCGCCGCGACGCTGCGGGAGGGGCACGTGCCCGACCCCGCCGAGTGGGCCGGCCGCGGCCGGCGCCTGGACCGCGAGCTGGACCGCATGCGGGCCGCCGAGAACCGGGTGGAGCGGGCCCGCCGGGCCAATCCCCGCGCCCGCCGCTGGCAGGGCCGGGCGGCGGGGATCCGGGCGGAATCCCGGGCGGTCGACCGCGTCGCCGTCCTCGTCGACGACCTCGTGTCGCTGGTCGTGGAGTTCCAGCCGCACCGGCGCGGGGTGGACCTCGTGGACGCCGGCACCGGCTGGGTGCTCGCCGATGCCCTGGACGGCCTGGCCGGCGTCGTCCGCACGCCGCACGACCACGTGGACGGGACGATCCCCGACGGACGCGAGGAGTCGGTCACCGCCGCCGTCGTCGCGCTCGACCGGCTGGTCGGCCTGCTGCGCAGCGCCAGGGTCGCCGACGAGGAGGGCTTCTTCGCCCTGGGGGCGGTCGCGGTCGGCGTCCGGCGCGGCCTGCTGGCGCTGGACGCGACCGGGCAGCAGAAACCGGCCGCCTGATCCGCTCAGGCGCGGATGAGCAGCTCCCCGTGCAGCATCCCCAGCCAGCCGTCGTCCGCCTCCGACCAGCGCAGCCAGGCCGCGGCGATCGACTCGAGCTCCTCCGCCGTCGCCAGCCCGTAGGCCCGGGCCTGCTCGGCGAAGGACGACGCGGTCGCCCGCCCCGCCCAGGACCGCCCCCACCAGCGCCGCTCCTCGGGCGTGGCGTAGCACCAGGAACCGGTGGTCGCGACCACGTCACGCAACCCGGCCGCGTGCGCCCACGACAACAGCCACCGGCCGGCATCCGGCTCCCCGCGGTTGGACCGGGCGACCCGGTAGTACAGCTCCAGCCAGCGGTCCAGGCCCTCGTCGGCCGGGAACCAGCTGATCGCCCCGTAGTCGACGTCCCGCACCGCGATCACACCACCCGGCCGGCACACGCGGGCCATCTCGCGCAGCGCGGCCACCGGATCGGTCAGGTGCTGCAGCACCTGGTGGGCGTGGACGACGTCGAAGCAGTCGTCGGGCATGTCCAGCGCGTAGACGTCCCCGACGGCGAAGGACATCTCCACGCCGGCCCGGGCGGCGGCCGCCCGGGCCTCGTCCAGCGGGTCGGGCGAGACGTCGATCCCCACGACGCGGCCGGGGGCGACCCGCGCGGCCAGGTCGACCGTGATCGTGCCCGGCCCGCACCCGACGTCGAGCAGGTCCAGCCCCGGGCGCAGGGTCGGCAGCAGGTACCCGGCCGAGTTCTCGGCGGTGCGCCAGCGGTGGGACTGCAGGACCGGGTCGGCATGGCCGTGCGTGTAGATGTCCACGCCCTCGGTTCTACGCCACTCGTCCCAGAGAGTGAACTCTCCTTCCCACTCAATAGGACGTGAGCTCCTCGGTGAGCACCCGCTCGGCGACCGGGACGGCCCGCTCCCGGTCGGCGGGCACCAGGCCGATCCGCACCCGCCGGTCGAGCAGGTCGGCCACCGACCGCGCCCCCTCGGCTCGGACGGCGAACCGCAGCTCCCCCACCGTCTCCGGGCGCCCCTCCACGACCGGCTCGACGCCCAGTGCGACGACGGCCGGCGCCTCGGTGCCGTACCGCTCCACCAGCCGCCGCGGGGCGTCCACCCGCTCCAGCGCGACCCGCGGCGCCGCCCCGACCAGCGGCAGCCGGTCGGTACGGGACCGCGGCGCGCCCCGGCCGAGACGGGCCACCGCCGCGTCGACGGCCTCCTCGGCCATCGCCCGGTAGGTGGTGAGCTTGCCCCCCACCACGGTGAGAACAGGTCCGTCCCAGCGCAGCAGGTGCCTGCGGGAGAGGTCCGCGGTCGCGTCACCGGGGCCGGCACCGGCTGCGGCGGGCAGCACCAGCGGCCGCAGGCCCGCGTAGGAGCCGATCACGTCGGCCCGGGTCAGCGGGTGGGCCAGCACCCGGTTGACCGTGTCGAGCAGCTGCTGCACCTCGGCCTCGCTCGGCTCGGGGTCCTCCTCCGGCACCGGCCCGGGCACCGGCTCGTCGGTCAGGCCGAGGTAGACCAGGCCGCCCGGCTGCGGCAGCGCGAACACGTACCGGGACCGCGACCCGGGCAGCGGCACGGTCAGCGCCGCCGTCGGGCCGCCCAGCCGCTCCGCCCGTACCACCAGGTGCGACCCCCGCGAGGGCACCAGCCGGACGGCGGGCGCCAGCCGCTGCGCCCACACCCCCGCCGCGTTGACCACGACGCCCGCGCGCAGCGCCAGCGCCTCCCCGTTGTCCAGCTCCACGTGCACGTCGGCGCCGTCCACCGCCCGCACCGCCGCACCGGTCAGCACCCGCGCCCCGGCGGCTACCGCGGAGCGGGCCAGGGCGACCACCAGCCGGGCGTCGTCGGTCAGCTGACCGTCCCAGAACACCACCCCGCCGCGGGCGCCACGGACACCCGGCGTCAGCCGGGCGACCTCGGCGGCCCCGACCCGGCGGGTGACCGGCAGCGACCGCCGCCCCCCGGGCACCGAGGCGCGGACGGCGTCCCCCAGGCGGCCGCCGGCCTCGGCGAGCGCGCTGACGTCGCGGCCGGCCACGTCGGGAACCAGGAAGGGCAGCGGCCGGACCAGGTGCGGCGCCGTCGCCCCCATGAGGACGGCGCGCTCCCGGGCGCTCTCCCGTGCCAGGCCGAACTCCCCGTGGGCCAGGTAGCGGAGCCCGCCGTGCACCAGCTTCGACGACCACCGGCTGGTCCCGGCGGCCAGGTCGGCGCGCTCCAGCAGCACCACCGACAGGCCCCGCGAAGCGGCGTCCAGGGCCACGCCGGCCCCGGTCACCCCGCCGCCGACGACCACCACGTCCACCGCGCTCCCGGCGACGAGATCCAGGTCAGCGACCCGCCGGGCGGGCGAGAGCGCGCCGGCGCTCCCGCCGTCGGCAGGTCCCGCGGAGAGCACCCGGCAGACTGTAGCCGTGCCCGAGCAGCCGGAACTGACGATCCAGGGTTGGGGTGACCCCACCCGCCCCCGCGACGCCACGGTGGCCGGGGGGGACGACGGCGCCGATGGCAGCCTGCAGCTCGCGCCGTTCCCCGATCTGGCCGAGGTGCTGCCGAAGGTGGCGCGCAAGCACCTGTCCCGGGAGCTCGGCTGGACCCCGCGCCCCACCCCGCCGGTGGCCGTGGCCGACATCCGGCTGGCGCCTTCCCGGCTCTCCGAGGAGTGCCGGTTACGGCTGGCGCTGCTGCTGGGCGAGGAGCACGTCCGCACCGACCGCGCCGCCCGGCTCAGGCACGCCGGCGGCAAGAGCTACCTGGACCTGCTGCGGCGGCGGGAAGGTGACGCCTCCGACGCGCCGGACGCCGTCGTCACCCCCGGCAGCACCGAGGAGACCGCCGAGCTGCTGGCCCTGTGCAGCGAGATGGGCGTCGTGGTCGTGCCCTTCGGCGGCGGCACCAGCGTCGTCGGCGGGCTGGCCGGCATCGACGCCGACGACCGGCCGTCGATCTCGGTGGACATGGGCCGCATGGCCCGGGTCCGCGCCCTCGACGTGCCCTCCTCCCTGGTCACCGTGGGGCCGGGCATGCGCGGCCCCGCGCTGGAGGCACACCTGGAGCGGCACGACCTGACGCTCGGGCACCTGCCGCAGAGCTGGGAGTTCGCGACGCTCGGCGGGTACGCGGCCACCCGCTCGGCGGGGCAGGCCTCGACCGGGGTCGGCCGGTTCGACGACCTGGTGGCGGGGGTGACCATGGCGACGCCGTCCGGCGTGCTGGAGCTCGGGCACCCGCCGGCGTCGGCGGCCGGGCCGGACCTGCTCGGGCTCGCGCTGGGCTCCGAGGGCGCGCTGGGGATCATCACCGAGCTGCGGTTGCGGGTCCGCCCGAAGCCGCGGGCCCTCGAGTACGAGGGGTGGTCCTTCCGGTCGTGGGCCGCGGGGCTGGCCGGGCTGCAGCGGCTGGCCCGGCACGACCTGCTGCCCGACGTCGTGCGGCTGTCGGACCCCGACGAGACCCGCGCCAACCTGCTCATGGCGTCCGGCCCGGGCGCGCGGGCGCTGCGGGCCAGCCTGCGCGGGCGCCGGCACGGGCAGGGCTGCCTGCTGGTCGTCGGCTGGGAGGGGCTGCCCACGCTGGTGCGGGCCCGCATGCGGGCGGCGGCCTCGGTGCTGCGCGACGGCGGGGCGATCCGGGTCGGGCGGCGGGTCGGCGAGTCCTGGCGCAAGCACCGGTTCGCCGCGCCCTACACCCGCGACAGCCTCCTCGACGCCGGCCTGCTGGTCGAGACCCTGGAGACGGCGGCCACCTGGACGGCGCTGCCGGCCGTGTACGACGCCGTCCGGAAGGCGCTGCGCGAGTCGCTGGGCCGGGGCGGCCGGACCCCGCTGGTGATGAGCCACGTCTCGCACGGCTACGCCACCGGCGCCTCGCTGTACGTGACCGTGCTGGCCGACCGCGACGACGCCCTGCCCATCCAGCAGTGGCTGTCGGCGAAGCGGGCGGCGACCGACGCGCTGGTGGCCGCCGGGGGGACGCTCACCCACCACCACGCGGTCGGCGCCGACCACCGGCCGTGGCTGGAGCGGGAGATCGGCCCGCTCGGCGTCGAGGTGCTGCGCGCGGTCAAGGAGCGCCTGGACCCCCGGGGGATCTGCAACCCCGGCGTCCTCCTCCCCGACTGATGCGGAGTGGATCCGTGCGCATCACCCGCACGGATCCACTCCGCACGCGCATCCGGCGCCTGCGACGAGCTCGGCTCAGGCCTGCTCCAGCCCCTGCCCGAAGTCGCGCAGGAGCCGCAGGTGGTTCTGGTGGGCCAGCAGGTGGCCGGCGCCGATGGCCAGGGCGACCGGCCACTCCACGAGGCCCACCACCGCCAGCGTCGCCAGCCCGCCGAACCACGCCAGGTCCTCGACCGGCGGCAGGTGCATCGTGCCCACGGCGGGGATCACCACCCGCACCGTGTTGCGCTCGATGGCCCGGAGCACCGCTCCGTGCCCGATGCGCAGGGGCGTGCCCGCGGGTGGGGCTGCTGTGATCGCCGTCATGTCCGCCTCCTGCCGGCTCGTTCCCCGCCGATGCTGCCGACGGCCAGGGGTGGGCACCTCACCCGTTCCGCATGAGGCGCGCGACGGCCCGCAGGCCGCCGGTGTGCCAGCCTTCGACCATGGCCCTCCCTGCTCCGGAACCCGCTCCGCTCGGTGCGACCAGCGAGGTCGGCAGGCTGCAGACGGTGCTGCTGCACCGGCCCGGCTCCGAGCTGCGCCGGCTGACCCCGCGCAACAACGACCAGCTGCTGTTCGACGGCGTGCCGTGGGTCCCGCGGGCGCAGGCGGAGCACGACGCCTTCGCGGCCGAGCTGACCTCCCGCGGCGTCGAGGTGCTCTACGTGGACCGGTTGCTGGCCGAGGTGCTGGCGTACCCGACGGCCCGCACGGAGCTGATCACCGCGGCGGTGGACGACCCCCGCCTGGGTGCCTCGCTCAAGCGGGCGGCCGCCGCGCACCTGGCCGACCTCGCACCCGCCGATCTGGCCGGCACGCTGATCGCCGGGCTGGCGCACGACGAGCTGCGCGGTGGCCGCGGGGTGGCCTACGAGCTGATGGACCGCCGCGACTTCGTCGTCCCGCCGCTGCCCAACCTGCTGTTCACCCGCGACTCCTCGGTGTGGGTCGGTGACGAGGTCGCCGTCACCTCGCTGGCGATGCCGGCCCGGCACCGGGAGAGCACCATCACCGCGGCGATCTACGCCCACCACCCGCGGTTCGCCGGCGCCGAGCAGCTCTACGACGCCTCGCTGGAGCACCTGGAGGGCGGCGACGTCCTGCTGCTGGCCCCCGGGGTGGTGGCCGTCGGCGTCGGCGAGCGGACGACGCCCGGCGGCGCCGAGCGGCTGGCCCGGCGGGTGTTCGCCCGCGGCCTGGCGCACACGGTGCTCGTCGTGCCCATCGCCCAGCAGCGGGCCACCATGCACCTGGACACCATCGCCACGATGGTCGACGTCGACGCGCTGGTGATGTACCCCGCCGTCGCCGACTCGCTGGTCGCCTGGACGGTCACCGCCGGGGACCACCCCCCGGACGACGACGGGGTCGTCGACCTCACCGTCCGCGGCCCGGAGCCGTTCGTGGAGGCCGCCGCGGCGGCGATGGGCATCGACCGGCTGCGGGTCATCGACACCGGCCTCGACCCGGTCACCGCCGAGCGCGAGCAGTGGGACGACGGCAACAACACCCTGGCGCTCGCGCCGCGGCTGACCGTCGCCTACGAGCGCAACACGGTGACCAACGCCGCGCTGGAGGCCGCCGGCATCGAGGTGATCCGGATCGCCGGCTCCGAGCTGGGCAGCGGCCGCGGCGGGCCGCGGTGCATGTCCTGCCCGATCAGCCGCGCCCCCCTGTAGGCCCCGTCCCGGGCCCCGCCCCGAGCGTGGGAGGGGTGGCCAGGAGGGGGTCCTTCGTCAGCGCAGGGTGATCTGGCGGGAGATCAGGCCGGCGCGGGCGCGGCGCTCGTCGGCGTTCAACGGCTCGGTGGCGGCCAGCGCCCGCTCCAGGCGCTCCTGGAACGCGGTGGCCGGCCCGACCCAGTCGGCGGCCGGGGTGTCGGCGGGCAGGTCCCACACGGGGACGACGAGGCCGTGGGCCCGGAATGCGCCGGCGTAGCGGGTGCCCTCGCCGAGCAGGATCTCCCCGCTCGCCGAGAGCCGGGCCAGCGCGTCGAGCAGCCGCTCCTCGGGTTCCGGGCGCACCCAGCGCAGGTGCGCGCGCTCGCTGCCGGGCCGCACCCAGTAGGCGGCACCGAGGCCCTCGAGCGCCTCGGTGGGGAGGATCGCCTGGTTGGCCTGCTCGAGCCCGGCCTGGGCGGCGGGCCCGGTGTCGGCGCCCTCGAGCCAGAACCCGAAGTCGGGGTGCACGGTCACCGCGAACGGCGCCTCGAGGTCCAGCAGCTCCTGCAGCCGCGGCCCGGCCGATCCCGCGCCGCCGACCGGGCCCGGGTCCACCGGCGCACCGGCCGGTGCCTCCAGCGCCGCGGCCAGCGCGGTGCCGAGGTCGCGGCTGACGTCGTCGGAGGAGGCCGGCAGCTGGACGCCGAGCAGGATCTCCCCGTTCGCCCGAACCAGCGCCGGCACGCCGCCGGGCAGCACGCTGGCGAGGGTGACGTCGCGGCCGTCCGCCGTCCGGAGCGCGACGGTCGCCGCCGGCACCAGCTCGCGCAGCGCCACCCAGTGCGGCTCCCCCGGCAGGCCCTCGAAGGGCCGGGCCACCTGCGGGGCGTAGCCCGAGCCGTGGCAGTGCTTGTAGCGGCGGCCCGAGCCGCACGGGCACGGCGCCTTCGGGTTCACCCCACCGTCGGCAGTGGGGGCGGCGGGACGGCGGCGGGTCGAGGAGCGAGCCATGGCACGAGCCTACGGAGCGCGCGGGCCCCCGACTTAGGCTCCTTCCCGTGACCCAGGCACCGCCCGCACCGCTCGACCTCACCGATCCGGCCGTCGTCGCCGACCCGTACCCGTCCTTCGCCGCAGCGCGCGCCCAGGCGCCGGTGCAGTGGCACGAGGGCATGAACCTGTGGCTGGCGTTCACCCACGCCGAGTCCAACGCGGTGCTGCGCGACCGGCGGCTCGGGCGGATCTGGAAGGACAAGGCGCCCGCGGAGCGGTTCGGGAGCTTCAACCTGATCCACCGCAACGCGATCCTCGAGATGGAGCCGCCCGAGCACACCCGGCTGCGGCAGCTGATCAGCTCGGCGTTCGCGCGCGGCCACGTGGAGCGGCTGCGCCCGTGGGTGGAGGAGCTGGCCGGCCGGCTGGTCGACGACCTGGTCGAGCGCTCCGGCGGCAGCGAGCCGGTCGACGTCCTGTCCGGCATGGCCGAGCAGCTGCCGGTCGACGTCATCGCCGAGCTGCTGGGCGTGCCGGAGGCCGACCGGCCGCTGCTGCGGCCGTGGTCCAACGCGATCGTGAAGATGTACGAGTACGGCCGGACGACGGCGGTCGAGGACGCCGCCGAGCGGGCCGCCGACGAGTTCGT
This sequence comes from Geodermatophilus ruber, assembly GCF_900114385.1. GTDB lineage: Bacteria > Actinomycetota > Actinomycetes > Mycobacteriales > Geodermatophilaceae > Geodermatophilus > Geodermatophilus ruber. Next base: position 22,705 of record NZ_FOSW01000017.1, on the reverse strand, counting down.
CGCCTATCTGCGCGCGCTGACCGCGGAGCGCCGCCGCACCCCCGGCGAGGACCTGCTCTCCCACCTGGTGGCCGTGCGCGACTCCGACGGCGGCCGGCTGACCGAGGACGAGCTGGTCACCACCTGCATCCTGCTGCTCAACGCCGGCCACGAGGCGACGGTGAACGTCAGCGGCAACGGCCTGCTCGCCCTGCTGCGCCACCCCGGCCAGATGCAGCGGCTACGGCAGGACGCCGGCCTGCTGCCCACGGCGATCGAGGAGTTCATGCGGTTCGACTCGCCGCTGCAGCTGTTCGAGCGCACCGCCACCACCGACGTCGAGATCGGCGGCGTGACCGTGCGGGAGGGGCAGAAGATCGCCGCGCTGCTCGGGGCGGCCAACCACGACCCGGCCGCGTTCGACGCCCCGGAGACCTTCGACGTCGGGCGCGCCGACAACCCGCACATCACCTTCGGCGCCGGCGTCCACTTCTGCATCGGCGCCCCGCTGGCCCGGGTGGAGCTGCAGGCCTCCTTCGGGGCGCTGCTGGGCCGCACCTCCCGGCTGGAGCTGGGCGGGGAGCCGGTGCGCCGACCGGAGTTCGTCATCCGCGGCCTGGCCGAGCTGCCCGTCGTCCTCACGCCCTGATCGCGGCCGTTCCCGCGGGAACGTCGACAAGGTTCTTGCCTCGACCGCGGTCCGCCGCGACGCCCGTCGCCGGTGGTCGGCGTGGCGTGAGCGGGTGCGGCGCGAGGGTGCCCCGGCTCGGCGTCGGCACCCGACGGCGGACCTCGGTGGTCCTCGTGGACGGCCGGGGCGCTGACGGTGCTGGTCGCGGGCCTGCGGGCCACCTACGGCGACCGCCCGCGCCCGGGTAGAAGGTGAGGGCCGTCACTGGCACGATCTCGCCATGCGCGGCCTGATGCAGGACTACCCCCTGACCATCGATGCGATCTTCCGGCACGTCGAGCAGCACTACCGCGACGGCACCATCGCCACCGCCGGGCCCGGCGGGACCACGCGGATGACCTACGGAGAGTGGGCAGAGCGCACCCGGAAGCTGGGCGGCGTGCTCGACACCCTCGGCATCAGCGCCGACGGGCGGGTGGCCACCTTCGCCTGGAACTCCGCGCGCCACCTGGAGCTCTACTTCGCCGCGCCGTCGTCCGGGCGGGTGCTGCACACCCTCAACATCCGGCTGTTCCCCGAGCAGCTGACCTACATCGCCAACCACGCCGAGGACGAGGTGGTCTTCGTCGACCGCACCGTCCTGCCGCTGCTGTGGCCGCTGATCGACACGATGAAGACCATCCGGCACGTCGTGGTCATGGACGACGGCGGGGACAACGAGATCCCCGACGACCCGCGGGTGCTCGACTACGAGACGCTGCTGGCCGACGCCTCGCCGGTGGAGTTCCACGTCGAGGACGAGAACTCGGCCGCCTCCATGTGCTACACGAGCGGCACCACCGGCCACCCCAAGGGGGTCGTCTACTCCCACCGCTCCACGTGGCTGCACACCATGGGGGTGATGGCGCCCAACGCGTTCGGGCTGGGCGTCCGGGACGTCGCGATGCCGGTCGTGCCGATGTTCCACGCCAACGCCTGGGGCATCGCCCAGGCCGCGCCGGCCGCCGGGGCGTCGCTGGTCATGCCCGGCCCGATGATGCAGCCGCAGGCCCTGGCCGACCTGATCGTGAACGAGGGGGTCACCTTCACCGCCGGCGTCCCGACCATCTGGCAGGGCGTGCTGCCGCACCTGGCCGGCCGCCCGCACAAGCTGCGCGAGATCGGCTGCGGCGGCTCGGCGGTGCCCAAGGCGCTGTCGGAGGCCTACCGCGAGCAGGTCGGCCTGGCGATCCTGCAGGCCTGGGGGATGACCGAGACCCACCCGGTCGCCTCCTCCGGCATCCTGCCGCCCCGCTACGACGGCGCCGACGAGGAGACCAGGGCCGCCCAGCGGGCCCGCGCCGGCATCCCCTTCCTCGGCGTGGAGGCGCGGATCGTCGACGCCGAGACCCTCGAGCCGCAGCCGTGGGACGACAAGGCGACCGGCGAGCTGCAGGTCCGCGGGCCCTGGTGCGCCCAGGACTACTACCACCCCGACGCCGGCGTGGAGCTGTCGACCCCGGACGGCTGGATGCGCACCGGCGACGTCGCCGCGATGGACGCCTTCGGCTCGATCCGCATCGCCGACCGCACCAAGGACCTGATCAAGTCCGGCGGCGAGTGGATCAGCTCGGTGGACCTGGAGAACGCGATCATGAGCCACCCGAAGGTGAAGGAGGCCGCGGTCGTCGGCGTCCCGCACCCGAAGTGGGACGAGCGCCCGCTGGCCTGCGTCGTCCTCAAGGACGGGGAGACCGCGTCCGAGGAGGAGATCCTCGAGCACCTGCGGCCGCTGGTCGCCAAGTGGTGGCTGCCGGACGCGGTGGCGTTCATCGACGAGGTGCCCAAGACCAGCGTCGGCAAGTTCTCCAAGAAGGACCTGCGCGCGCGGTTCACCGAGTTCCCCGCCCGAGGGTGAGCGGAGTGGATCCGTGCGGGTCACCCGCACGGATCCACTCCGCTCAGCGCACGAAGGGGGGCTGGCCGGTCTCGCTGACCATCGGGCGGCCGGCGGCCTCCCACTCGCCCATGCCGCCGCCGACGTTCACCGCGTCGTAGCCGTTGGCGTTCAGCCAGGCGGCCACCCGCGCCGAGCGGCCGCCGCTGCGGCAGGTGACGTAGAGCGGGTCGCCCTCGGGCAGGTCGTCCAGCCGGGCGGGGACCTCGCCCATCGCGATGTGGGTGGCACCCTCGATGTGGCCGGCCACCCATTCGTCGTCCTCACGGACGTCGAGGACGACGGCCTCCTCGGGGAGCTGGCTGGCGGGCACGGTCGGAACCTGCTGCGGCATCACGCACCCCATCGTGGCACGCCGGAGGCCCCGTGCCCTGCTGCGAGGATGGGCCCGATGCTCCCCGACCCGCCCTCTCCGGTGCGCGACCCGGCCTGGCCGCTGTCCCGCTCCGCGATCGGCCTGTGGGTCGCCGAGGGGGTGCTGGGGGCGCTGGTCTACGGCGTCCTGACGGCGGCGTTCGTGCTCTTCGTCCCGCCCGCCGGGCCGGTGCCGGTGCTGCGCTGGCTGCTGCCGGTGCTGGTCGTCGCGTACGCGGTGGTGGCGATCGGCGTCCGGCCGTGGATCCGCTACCGGGTGCACCGCTGGGAGGTCACCGACGAGGCGGTCTACACCCTCACCGGCTGGTTGACCCGCACCTGGGTCCTCGTCCCCGTCTCGCGCATCCAGACCGTCGACGTCACCCGCGGCGTGCTGCAGCAGGCCTTCGGGCTGGCCACGGTGGCGGTGCTGACCGCCTCCTCCCAGGGCACCGTGCGGGTGCCGCACCTGGAGGCCGACGTGGCCCGGCGGGTCGCCGACGACCTCGCCCGCCGCGCCGAGCTGGTCCGCGACGAGGCGACATGACCGGCCCCACCGACGGGCCTTCGTGGCCGCAGAGTCCGCCGGGAACCGGGCCTTCGTGGCCACAAGGGCGAGGGGACGACGGCGCCCGGCGCACCTCCCCGCTGGTCGTGCTGGTGCACACCGCCACCTTCCGGCAGGCCCGACAGCTGGTGCCGATGCTCATCCCGGTCGCCGCGATCACCGGCCTCGACGACGGCGCCACGACGGTCGTCGTCCTCGCCGTCGCGATCACCGTGCTGTCCCTGGCCGCGGCGGCGCTGTCCTGGTGGCGGTTCAGCTACGCCGACGGGCCGACGGCGGTGGTCGTCACCCGCGGGCTGCTGGCGCGGTCGGTGCGCACCGTGCCCAACGACCGCATCCGCGGCGTGGAGGTCGAGACGCCACCGCTGCACCGGCTGCTCGGCCTGGTCCGGGTGCGCATCGACGCGGCCGCGGGCTCGGTGGGCCCGGGCGAGGAGGAGGTGGTCGTCGACGGCGTGCCCCGCGCCGAGGGCGACCGGCTCCGCACCCACCTCCTCGCCCGCCGGCCGGCCCCGGCGCCCCGCGCGGAGACCGCGGCCGGAGGCGCACCCGCTCCCTCCGAGGAGGAGTTCGCCCGCTTCGACAACCGCTGGCTGCTCTACGCGCCGCTGGTCGGCAGCTACCTGGTCGTCCCGCTGGCCGCGGTCGGCGCGCTGTTCCGGTTCGTCGACGAGCTGCCCGACAGCGTGCTGCCCGATCTCGACGGCCCCGACCTCTCCGACGTCCGGGTGCTGGTGCTCGCCGGCGTCGTCGGGCTGGTGCTGCTCGTCGCCGGGTCGGTGCTGGGCGCGGCGCTGGTCAACTGGGGGTTCCGGCTGGTCCGCCGGGACGGCTCGCTGGTCGCCGTCCGGGGCCTGCTCACCCGGCGGCACACCGAGCTGGAGATCGACCGGATCCGCGGCGGCACGCTCAGCGAGGGCCTGGGCATGCGCCTGGTCGGCGCGGCCCGGGTGAACGCGCTGGTCACCGGGCTGGGGCAGGCCAACCGGCGGGGCCAGCTGCTGCCGCTGGGCCCGCGGGAGGAGGCGCGGGCGCTGCTGCGCCGGCTGGTCGAGGACCCCGGGCCGCTCCTGCACCACCCGCCGGCCGCGCGCCGCCGGCGGATCCTCCGGGCCGTGGCCGCCGGCCTGCTCGTCACCGCCCTCGGCGGGGTCGTGACCGCGACCTCCGGCGGGTGGTGGGTGCTCGTCGCGGGAGGCGTGCTTGCCGCCCTGGGCGTGCCGGTGGGGCTGGGCCGGTACGCCGCGCTCGGGCACCGGGCCGGGCCCCGCTCGTTCACCGTGCGCAGCGGCTGGCTGGTCCGCGAGCAGGCGGTGCTGCAGCGCCGCGCCGTCGTCGGCTGGCGGGTGCGGCAGAGCCCGTTCCAGCGCCGGGCCGGGCTGGCCACCGTGGTGGCCTGCGTGGGCGCCGGCAGCGGCGGCTACGCGGCGGTGGACGTGGCTGCCGCCGACGTCGCCGGGTTCACCGCGAACGCGTCGGGGTCGTGGGCGCGAACGCTCGCCCCCCGCTGAGCAGGCCGGCCGCCGCGGCCGGGTGCACGGCGGCCAGCAGCCCGGCGGCCGCGAGCACGTAGCGGGAGTCGACCAGCACGTCGGCGTCGGCCAGCACGGCCCCGGCGCCGCCGCGGTCGGCGGCGATCCGGCCGACGGCGGCCGCCACCGCCTCGGGGTCGCCGTGCCGGAACACCCCGCCGGAGAGGACGACCAGCCCCGCCGTCCGCGCCCCCGCGCCGCCGGGCCCGTAGGCCGCCTCGGCGCGCAGGTGCCGGCGCAGCGCGATCGTCGCCGCGGCCGCGCCCAGGCCGAGCGGGTCGTCGGGCACCGGCACGTCCTCCGCGGCGGCGGCCCGGTGCAGCGCACCGGCGCTGGCCTCGACGCCGAGATCGCCCTCCACGGTGCGGCGGGCTGCCGGGACGCCGACCGCCTCCCGGCCCAGCGACGCCTGCTCGGCGTCCGGATCGGGCACGCAGTACACGTCGGTGGTCGCACCGCCCACGTCGACCACGACCACGCCCGGGGCCCCGGCGCCGGCCCGGCCCGCCGCGAGCACGGTGACGCCGGACAGGACGGCGTCCGGCGTCACCGTGCGCACCCACTGCCGCAGCCGCGGGTCGGTGGACAGCCGGTCGCCGCCGATCACGTGCCGGAGGAACACCTCGCGGATCGCCGCCCGCGCCGGCTCCGGCGCCAGCCGGCCGATGTCGGGCAGCACGTTGCCGGCCGCGGTCACCGGCACGCCGCCGTCCCGCAGCACGGCGGCCACCTCGTCGCGGACGGCGGCGTTGCCGGCCAGGACGACCGGGACGGGCCGACGAAGGACTCCGCTGGGACCCTGCAGCGCAGCCGACGAGGCCAGGGCGGCCGCGTTGTGCCGCAGCACCGAGGCCTCCCCGCCGTCGGTGCCGCCGACCAGCAGGACGACGTCCGGCGCGGCGGCGGCCAGGGCCGCGAGCCCTGCCGCGTCCAGCGGGCCGGCGGCCACGTGCACCACCCGGGCCCCGGCCGACAGCGCCGCGCGGTGGCCGGCCTCCGCGCTGATCAGCTCCTCGTAGCCGACCACCGCCAGCCGCAGCCCCCCGCCGGCGCTGGAGCAGGCGAGCACCGGCACGTCGGGGAACCCGGAGGTGGCGGCCAGCACCCCGCGGACGACGTCGGCCGGGTCGGTCGGCGCCTGCGCCCGGGCCACCAGCACGCCGGCCGGCAGCTCGACGAGCGCGGCCTTGGTCCAGGTGGAGCCGATGTCGACGCAGGCGAGGAGGGCCACCGCCGGACCGTATCCGCGGTCCGCGCCGCGGCGCGCGCCCCCACCGCGGGGACGCGCGCCTCGACGGCGGCCCCTGCAGGTCCCGCCGCGAGCCTGCGAGTGGCGGGGGCAGGGGGTCCGTTCAGTGCTGGACGGCCTTCTCCGCCCCGATCCCGGTGAGCGCCCGCACCTCGAGCTCGGCCCACTTGGCCTCGTCCGGGCGCTCCTTGGACAGCACGGTGCCCAGCCAGCCGAGGAAGAACGACAGCGGGATGGAGACCAGGCCCGGGTTGTTCAGCGGGAACCAGGCGAAGTCGACGTCGGGGAACATCGACGTCTCCGCGCCCGACACGACCGGCGAGAAGATGATCAGCCCGATGCAGGCGATCAGCCCGCCGTACATCGACCACAGCGCGCCCTGGGTGGTGAACCGCTTCCAGAACAGCGTGTAGAGGATGGTCGGCAGGTTCGCCGAGGCGGCGACGGCGAAGGCCAGCGCCACCAGGAAGGCGATGTTCAGGCCCGCCTGCAGCGCCAGGATGCCCAGCCCGATGGAGATCGCGCCGATGACCACGGCGGTGATCCGGGCGATCCGCACCTCGCCGTTGGGCGGCACGTTGCCCTTCTTGATCACCGAGGCGTAGACGTCGTGCGCGAACGACGCCGACGCGGTGATCGTCAGCCCGGCGACGACGGCGAGGATCGTCGCGAACGCGACGCCGGCGATGATCCCCAGCAGCACCGTGCCGCCCAGCTCGAAGGCCAGCAGCGGTGCGGCGGCATTGACCGCGCCGGGCGCGCCGAGGATCGCCTCCGGGCCCACGAGCGCACCGGCGCCGTAGCCGATGACCAGGCTGAACAGGTAGAAGATGCCGATCAGCCAGATCGCCCAGACCACCGAGCGGCGGGCGTCCTTCGCCGTCGGCACGGTGTAGAAGCGCATCAGCACGTGCGGCAGGCCCGCCGTCCCGAGCACCAGGGCCAGGCCGAGCGACACGAAGTCCAGCTTCGAGGTGTCGGTCGCGCCGTACTGCGCGCCGGGAGCGAGGACGTCGACACCGGGCTGGGCGTTGGCCGCCGCGCCGCCGAGCAGCGCCGACAGGTTGAACCCGAACTTCGCCAGCACCCACAGCGTCATGACCAGCGCGCCGGCGATGAGCAGCGACGCCTTGATGATCTGCACGTAGGTCGTACCGCGCATGCCGCCGACCAGGACGTAGATGATCATCAATGCGCCGACGAGGACGACGACCAGCGCCTGCGCCGCCTCCCCGGTGACCCCCAGCAACAGGGTGACCAGGCCGCCGGCACCCGCCATCTGCGCCAGCAGGTAGAACAGCGAGACCGCGAGCGTGGAGATCGCCGCGGCGGTGCGCACCGGCCCCTGCCGCATCCGGAACGCCAGGACGTCGGCCATCGTGAACCGCGCGGTGTTGCGCATCAGCTCGGCGACCAGCAGCAGCGCCACCAGCCAGGCGACGAGGAAGCCGATGGAGTAGAGGAAGCCGTCGTAGCCGTAGAGGGCGATGGCGCCGGCGATGCCCAGGAAGGAGGCGGCCGACAGGTAGTCCCCCGCGATCGCCAGCCCGTTCTGCGTGCCGCTGATGTTGCGCCCGGCCGCGTAGTAGTCCGCGGCGCTCTTGTTGGTGCGGCTGGCCCGGAAGGTGATGACCAGCGTGATCAGGACGAATACGCCGAAGATCGAGATGTTGATGATCGGGTTGCCGATGGTCGCGCTGTCGGCCGCGAGCAGGTCAGGCACGGGGCGCCCCCTCGGTCATCGAGGAGCCACCGTGGCGATGACCCGCCGCGTACTCGTGGTGTTCCAGCCGCTCGCGCATCTCGTCGGCGATCGGGTCGGTCCGCCGGTCGGCGTGCCAGACGTAGAGGTGGGTGATGGCGAACGTCGTCACGAACTGCGCGAGGCCCAGCAGCAGGCCCAGGTTCACGTTCCCGAAGACCGGGGTGGCCATGAAGTCGGGCGCGTAGGTCGAGAGCAGCACGTAGAGCAGGTACCAGGCCAGGAAGGCCACGGTCATCGGGAAGGCGAAGCGGCGGAACCGACGCCTCAACTCCTGGAACTCCGGTGATGCCTGGGCCTGCAGGTACTCCTCCGGCGTCAGCGACCTGCGTTCGGCGGGTGGTGTCACGGTGCCCTCCCCTGTAGAACTGGCCCGATAAGCATGAAGTGATCGCGGTCACTGTGCGAGTCGACCCGTTACCCGTGCCCCTTCCGTGTTGCAGGACCTTCCGTCACTCGTAACCGGCGCGGAACCCGGCGGCGCTGCAATGGGTCATGGCCGTGCTTGCGAGGACGTCGACGGGATGGTTCCCGGTGGCTCGCGCCGCCGAGGTCGGGACGACGCCGGTGCCGGTGGGTGCCGGCGGCCGGGCGTACGTCGTGGTCCGGCTGCGGCCCGGAGGGGAGGTGAGCGCCTTCCCGGCCCGGTGCCCGCACCGACTCGCACCCCTGGCGAGGGCCACGGTCGTCGACGAGCGGCTGGAGTGCGCGCAGCACGCGTGGCGGTTCAACGGCGAGGGTCGCTGCGTCGCCATCCCGGCGCTCGGCCCGGAGGGGACGCCGCCGCCCCGGGCCGACCTCCCCGTGCCCTGGGCGGTGGAGGAGCGGCACGGCTGGATCTGGCTGGCCCCCGACCGCACCGCCGCCCCGCGACCGCCCCGGCCGCTCGCCGAGCCGGCGGTCGAACCGGTCCCCGTGCCGCCAGCACCCCGGGGCCCGGTGCTCGGCAACCTCGACCGCTCGCTCCGGCACGCCTGGCACCCGGTGGCCCTCTCCCGCGAGCTGCGCCCGGGCGGCTGGCTGCAGGTGCGGCTGCTGGGAGGCACCTGGACCCTCCGCCGCGGCGCCGCGGGCCTGCTGGCCGACCAGCCCGCCTACGGCGTCCGGGAACACCTCGGGCTGGTCTGGCTGGCCCCCGAGAAGCCACGCGACCCGCCCTTCGACGTCCCCGAGGACGGCGACCGGCGGTTCGTGACCGGCTGGCTGCCGCCCCTGCGGTCGCCAGGTGCGGCCGGCTCGCTGGCCGACGCCGTGCTCGACGCCGCCGACCACGTCCTCGTGCCCGCGCACGCAGGCGGTGAGTGGCGGGTGGACAGCGAGCCCGGCGGCTTCCGCGGCGTGCGCGAGACCGACGACGGGTGCCGCGCCGGCTACGTCCATCGGGCCCCGTTCCGGCTGCGGTTGCGGCTGGAGTCCGCGGACGCGGTCACCACGGTGCTCTTCCTGCTCCAGCCGGAGGACCCGGACTCCACCCGCCTCTACACCCGGCTGCTGCTGTCGGCCGGCCCCGGCGCGCCGCTGCCGGGTCCGGCCGACGTGGGGAGGGCGGCCGCCGACGCGCAGGAGGCGCTCGCCCGGGCCCTCGCGCTGCAGGCCCGGGGAGACGCCGGCGGGCTGCCGCTGAGCCTGCGCGAGGAGCTGCACCTGCCGTGCGACCGGCTGGGCGTGGCCCTGCGGCGGGCGCTGGCCGATTTCGCCGCTGGACGCTGATCCGATCGGACGGTGAGCGGACCGGTCGCGCCGGTCAGTCCACGGGAACGAGCTCCCCGCACGCGGCGCAGCGAGTGGGCGGGTCCGTGTCCGCCAGGCGGCCGCAGCCGGGGCAGACCCGGGCCAGCCAGCACGCCGGGTCACCGCCCTCGGACGCCGGCAGCGCCGCCTCGTCGTCCGCACCAGGGGTCGTGCCCACGCCGACGATGCTGCGCCGGACCTTGCAGTACAGCAACAGTCGGCGGCCGGGGGGCAGACGCCGGCCCCGCCGTTGGACCTCCCCGACCCGGACCCGGACGTGCGGAACTGCCCCCGGCCGGACGCTGGGATGCTGGTGGGCGTGCCGTCCCTCGCATCAACCCGCACCGCCCTCGCCCTCGCCGCCACCCTCGCCGGACCCGCCGCATGGGTCGCCCGCGCCGCCTGGGGGCTGCCCACCGCCCTCGGGGCGAGCCGCCGGACGGTGGCCCGCTCCGCCGCGGGCTCGCCGCAGTTCGCCGAGGGCCGCTTCCACAACCGGCTGACCACCCCCGCCCTGCCGCCGGCCAGCGCCCGCCGGGGCCTGCTCCGCCAGATGCACGACGAGCGGCTCACCGGTCTGCCGGCGCGGCCGGTGCCGCTGGCCCGGCCGGAGCTACCCGCCGCGGCCGCCGACCTGGCCGTCACCTGGTTCGGCCACTCCAGCGCGCTGATCGAGGTCGACGGCCGCCGGGTGCTCGTCGACCCGGTGTGGGGCGAGCGCGTCTCGCCGTCCCCGCTGCTCGGGCCCACCCGGCTGCACCCGGTGCCGGTGCCGCTGGCCGACCTGCCCCCCGTCGACGCCGTTCTCATCTCCCACGACCACTACGACCACCTCGACCTGCCCACGGTGCGTGCGCTGCTGCGCACGCAGGAGGCGCCGTTCCTCGTGCCGCTGGGCATCGGCTCCCACCTGGCCGGCTGGGGCGTCCCCGAGGACCGGATCGTCGAGCTGGACTGGGACGACGCGGTGGACGTCGCCGGGCTCACCGTCACCTGCACCGAGGCCCGGCACTTCTCCGGCCGGTTCTTCGCCCGGGACACCACGCTGTGGGCGTCCTGGGCCATCGCCGGGCCGCGGCACCGGGTCTTCTTCGGCGGCGACACCGGGTACACCCCGGCCTTCGCCGGCATCGGTGCCCGGGTGGGCCCCTTCGACCTGACCCTGCTGCCGATCGGCGCCTACAACGATGCCTGGGCCGACATCCACATGACCCCCGAGGAGGCCGTGCGGGCGCACGGTGACCTCGGTGGCGGGCTGCTGGTGCCGGTGCACTGGGCCACGTTCAACCTGGCGTTCCACCGCTGGGCCGAGCCGGTGCAGCGGATGTGCACGGCCGCCGAGCGGTCCGGGGTGCGGGTGGCCGTACCGCGGCCGGGCGAGCGCGTCGACGCCCTGGCCCCGCCGCCGGCCGAGGACTGGTGGACCGCGGTCGGCTCGGCCGTCGAGCCGGGCGAGCAGGGGGACGGCGGCGTCGGCAGCTCGGTGCTGGCGCGGGCGGCGTCCTGGCTGGTGGCCCGCCGCCAGATGGACTGACCGGATCAGCGCAGCAGCTTGGACAGCCGCCGGTCGGCCAGCGGCTTGCCGCCGGTCTGGCAGGTCGGGCAGTACTGCAGCGAGGTGTCGGCGAAGCTGACCTCGCGCACGGTGTCGCCGCAGACCGGGCACGGCAGCCCGGTGCGGGCGTGCACCTGCAGCCCCGAGCGCTTCTCGCCCTTCATCGTGGCCGCCCGCTGGCCCACCTGGCGCTCCAGGGCGTCGGTGAGCGTGGCGCGCACAGCGCCGTGGAGGCGGAGGACCTCGTCGTCGCCCAGCCGGTCGGCCATCTTGAACGGCGAGAGCCGCGCGGCGTGCAGGATCTCGTCGGAGTAGGCGTTGCCGATCCCGGCGATCAGGGTCTGGTCGGTGAGCGCGCCCTTGAGCTGGCCGCTGCGGCCGGCCATCAGCCGGGCGAAGGTCTCGCCGTCGACCTCCAGGGCGTCCGGGCCGAGCCGCGCGATGCCGGGCACCTCCGACGGGTCGCGGACGACGTAGACCGCCAGCCCCTTGCGGGTGCCGGCCTCGGTGAGGTCGAAGCCGTTCCCGTCATCCAGGTGCACCCGCAGCGCCAGCGGCCCCTTGCCCGGCTTCGGCGGGGCGGGCGGGAGGCCGGTGCGCCAGTGCAGCCAGCCGGCCCGCGCCAGGTGGACGACCAGGTGCAGCCCGGAGACGTCCAGGTCGAGGAACTTGCCGTACCGGCCGGCGCCGGTGATCTCCAGGCCGCCGAGCGAGGACAACGGCGGGTCGAAGGTCTTGATCGCCTGGACGGCGGCCAGGTCGACCCGCGTCACGATCCGGCCGACCGCGTTCTGCTGCAGGAACGCGGCCAGCGCCTCCACCTCGGGCAACTCGGGCACCCGGCCATGATGCCCCGGCCCCGCCTCCTCCCGCCGTCCCCGATCCGGGCGGTTTCAGGAGGGAACGCCGTTGGTGCCGCCGACCGGGACGGTCGCGCCGGCTCGTGCCGGGCGTTCAGCTCGCGGGGCGGCTGGTGCGCCCCTCGGCGCGGGCCTTGAGTCCCTCGCAGAACTGGCGGAAGGAGGGGTTGAGGTCCGGCGTCGTGCGACCGAGCAGGCCGGCCAGCGGGCCGGTGTGGTCCTCCCGCACGGTGAGCACGGTGCTGCCGTCGGCCTGGCCGTCGAGGCGGTAGGTCCGGTCGATGACCGCCAGCCCGAACGGCAGCCCGCCCTGCCAGCGCATCGCCTCGTGCGGCCGGATGTCGGTGACGGTGATCGGGAAGGGCCGGTTGCGGATCATCGTGGCGTAGATGGTCAGCTGCTCCCCCAGCGCGACCCGGCCCTCCACCCGGTCGACGCCGGAGTCCCAGTCGCGCCAGCCGCCGACGTCGACCAGCAGGTCCCACACCTGCTCCGGGCTCGCGTCGATCCGCGTCGCGGCCTCGAAGCTCCTCATCGTTCCTCCCCGCATCCGGCCCGCACCGCCGTGAGCTGCATGCTCAGTGTGCTCCGGGTCACCTCGAGCCGGTAGGGGACGGCCCTCCGGTCAGCCGCGGGCCCGCCGCGCCCGGCTCCCGCCCGGCCGTCGCGTCCGCAGCCCGCGCCCGGGCCCAGGCGACGAGCCCGGGCACGTCCACGCCGTGCGGCGGGTCCGCCGCGTAGCCGCTGATGTTCCCCGCCCCCCGGTCCAGCAGCGTCGCGGCGCCGCGGGGGTTCCCGCGCGCGGCGTGGGTGAGGCCGACGGCGAGTTGCGCCAGCCCGCGCCACAGCTGCCGCTCCGCCTCCGGTGCGGACTTCCACGCGTCCTCGAGCACCTCGTGGGCGTGGAAGGGCCGCTCCGCGTCGAGCAGCCGCTGCGCCTCGGCGAGGGCCTCGGCCGGCGCGCGGACCACGCCCTCGGGTGCGCGCTCCTCACCGACGGCGCCATAGGGCAGTGGCCGGCCCAGCGCGTCCCGGGGGCGGGCGTTGCGGGCGTGACCGCGGGGATCGCGGTCCCGGTCGGTGTCCATGTCCCGATCCTCACCCCTGCGCGTTCTGCGCGGCCTGCGCCGCAGGGGTTGCCCTGTCGGTGGTCGGGTGGAGGATGGGTGCAGAGGACGGCCGCACACCGGGCCGCCCCCGCACCGACCCGCGGTCGACGTCGACCGGTCCGGACCTGGAGGGGGTGGGGCCCGTGGCCCCGGCCATCACGCAACACACGCCCGAGCTCGCCGTGTCCGACGCGGTCGCGCACATCGCCGAGGCCGCCCTGCGCCCCGGGGCGGTCGGCACCGTCGGCCTGGAGCTGGAGGCCCACCTGGTCGACCTCGACGCCCCGCCGTCCCGGGTGCCCTGGGCGCGGATCACCGCACTCGTCGACGCCCTGCCCGCGCTGCCCGGCGGCAGCCGGGTCACCCTCGAGCCCGGCGGACAGGTGGAGCTGTCGGGCCTCCCCCGGCCGGACGTCGCCGCCGCGGTCGCGGCCCTGCGGGCCGACCGGGACGCGCTGGCCGCCGCGCTGGCCGCCGACCGGCTCGCGCTGGCCCCGGTGGGAGTCGATCCGCTGCGCCGGCCGCAGCGGGTCAGCCCCGCCGCTCGGTACACGGCGATGGAGGAGCACTTCGCCGCCGTGGGCTGCGCCGCGGCGGGGGCGGCGATGATGGCCGCGACCGCGTCGCTGCAGGTCAACCTGGAGGCCGGGCCGTGCGCGGGGTGGAGCGAACGGGTCGCGCTGGCCCACCAGCTGGGCCCGGTGCTCGTGGCCGTCTCCGCCTGCTCGCCGGTGGCCGCCGGCCGGGCCACCGGGTGGGTGTCGACCCGGCAGCGGGTGTGGGGGGATCTCGACCAGGCCCGGTGCGGCCCGCTCCTGGGCGGGGCGGACCCGGCGGGCGAGTGGGCCGAGTACGCCCTGGCCGCTCCGGTGATGCTGGTCCGCGACCCGCGCACCGGCCGGGCGTCACCGGCGCGGGCCCGCGTCCCGTTCGTCGACTGGATCTCCGGCGCCACCCCGCTCGGCGGCCGCCGGCCCACCCGCGGTGACGTCGACTACCACCTCACGACGCTGTTCCCCCCGGTCCGGCTGCGCGGCTACCTGGAGATCCGCTACCTGGACGCGGCACCCGAGCCCTGGTGGCCGGCGCTCGCGGCGGTGACGACGACGCTGCTCGACGACCCGGTCGCGGCCAGGCACGCCGCGGCGGCGAGCGCCCCCGTGGCCGGTGCCTGGGACCGGGCCGCGCGCCTGGGCCTGGCCGATCCGGCGCTGCGCACCGCGGCGCGGGCGTGCCTGGCGGCCGCGGTCGACGCGGTGCCCGCCGCGCTGCGCTCCGAGGTCGAGGCGCTGGCCGAGCTGGTCGAGCGCGGCCGCAGCCCGGGGGACGACCTGCTCGAGACCGCCCGCGCCGCCGGGCCCGCGGGTGCCCTGCTCACCGCCACGACGCCGACCTGGGGAGGTGCCGACCGATGAACGACCCGCGCGAGCTGCTCGCCCGCGAGCTGACCGCCGCGCGCGACCGGACGCTGCTGCTCACCGACCACGACGAGCCCGAGCTGCTGCGCCAGCACTCCCCGCTGCTCAGCCCGCTCGTGTGGGACCTCGCACACATCGGCCAGCAGGAGGACCTCTGGCTGCTGCGCCGCGGCGACGCCCGCCGGGAGGGCCTGCTGCCCGCCGACGTCGAGGCGCTCTACGACGCGTTCAGCCAGCCGCGCGCCGTCCGCTCCCGGCTGCCGCTGCTGCCGCCGGTGGCGGCGCGGGCGTTCTGCGGCGAGGTGCGCGGCCGGGTGCTCGACCGGCTGGACCTCCTCGGTGCCGACGACGACCCGTTCGACTTCGCGATGGTCGTCAGCCACGAGCAGCAGCACGACGAGACGATGCTGCAGGCGCTCAATCTGCGCTCCGGCCCGCCGCTGCTGGGCGCCGGGGCGCCGCTGCCGCCGGGGCGGGCCGGGCTGGCGGGCACCTCGGTGCTGGTGCCCGGCGGGCCGTTCGTGCTCGGGGTGGACGCCGCCGACGAGCCGTTCTCGCTGGACAACGAGCGGCCGGCGCACGTCGTCGACGTCCCGGCGTTCCGCATCGGCCGGGTGCCGGTCACCAACGCCGGGTACGCGGCGTTCGTGGCCGACGGCGGGTACGCCGACCCGCGCTGGTGGTCGCCGCGCGGCTGGGCGCACCGGGTCGAGGCGGCCCTGTCGCGACCGCAGTTCTGGGGCGCCGACGGCACCCGCACCCGCTTCGGCGTCGTGGAGGAGCTGCCTCCGGACGAACCGGTCCAGCACGTCACGTTCTTCGAGGCGGAGGCCTACGCGGCCTGGGCGGGGGCCCGGCTGCCGACCGAGGTGGAGTGGGAGAAGGCCGCGGTGTGGGACCCCGCGACCGGCCGCCGGCGTCGCTTCCCGTGGGGCGCGGCCGAACCGTCCCCGGCGCTGGCGAACCTGGGCGGCGCCGCGCTGCGCCCCGCGCCGGTGGGCGCCTATCCGGCCGGGGCGTCGGCGTACGGGGTCGAGCAGCTGATGGGCGAGGTCTGGGAGTGGACGTCGTCGGCGTTCGGCCCGTGGCCGGGGTTCCGGCCGATGCTCTACGCCGACTACTCCGCGCCCTTCTTCGGCGGCGACTACCGGGTGCTGCGCGGCGGGTCGTGGGCGGTCGGGCCCTCGATCCTGCGGCCGAGCTTCCGCAACTGGGACCACCCCTACCGGCGGCAGGTCTTCAGCGGTTTCCGGCTGGCCTGGTCCGTCGACGAGCCGGACGCCTGATGTGCCGGCACCTCGCCTGGCTGGGCCGTCCGCGCACGCTCGCCGAGCTGGTCCTCGACCCGCCGTCCTCG
The DNA here is from genome assembly GCF_900114385.1 of Geodermatophilus ruber. GTDB lineage: Bacteria > Actinomycetota > Actinomycetes > Mycobacteriales > Geodermatophilaceae > Geodermatophilus > Geodermatophilus ruber. The sequence goes on along the minus strand of NZ_FOSW01000017.1, from coordinate 6,664 downwards.
CTGCTGGTGCAGTCCTGGGCGCCCCGCCGGCAGCGGTACGGCACGGTCAACGCCGACGGCTGGGGCGTGGGCTTCTTCGCGCCCGGCCGGCCCGAGCCCGCCCGTTGGCGTTCGTCCCGGCCGCTGTGGGCCGACCCGTCGTTCGCCTCGGTCGCGCCGGTGCTGTCGTCGGGGTGCGTGGTGGCCGCCGTCCGCTCGGCGACGGTGGGCATGCCGCTGGAGGAGAGCGCGGTGGCCCCGTTCACCGACGGCCGCTGGCTGCTGTCGCACAACGGCCGGGTCGACCGGGCCGTGCTGCCGCCGGTGCGGGACGCGGAGTCCACCGTCGACAGCGCCCTGCTCGCCGCGCTCGTGCTCGACCGCGGACCGGAGACCCTGGGGGCGACGGTGCGGGAGGTCGGCGCCGCCGATCCGGCCGCCCGGCTCAACCTGCTCGCCGCCGACGGCACCCGCCTGCTGGCCACCACCTGGGGCGACACGCTCTCGGCGCTGACCACCCCCGAGGGCACCGCGCTGGCCAGCGAGCCGTGGGACGACGCCCCGGGGTGGACCGACGTGCCCGACCGCTCCCTGGTCGAGGTGACCCCCGACGGCCTGACCGTGACGCCCCTGACCTGACCCGCACCCTGCCCACCCGAGCCGAGGAGTTCCGTGACCGTCACGCTGACCAGCCACCTCGCCCCCGACGACGCCGCGGCCGCGCTGCGTGCCGACGCCCTGGCCGGGCTGACCACGATGCCGAAGTCGCTGCCGCCGCGGTGGTTCTACGACGAGCGCGGCAGCGAGCTGTTCGACGGGATCACCCGGTTGCCGGAGTACTACCCGACCCGCGCCGAGCGGGCGATCCTGACCGAGCGCGCCGGGGAGGTGGCCGCGGCCTCCGGTGCCGACGTGCTCGTCGAGCTGGGCAGCGGCACGTCGGAGAAGACCCGGCTGCTGCTCACCGCGCTGCGCGCGGCCGGCACGCTGCGCCGGTTCGTGCCCTGCGACGTCGACTCCTCGGTGCTGCGCGCCGCCGGTGCCGCGATCACCGAGGAGTACCCGGGCGTCGCGGTGGATGCGGTGGTCGGTGACTTCACCCGGCACCTCGGTGAGCTGCCCCGGTCCGGACGGCGGCTGGTGGCCTTCCTCGGGTCGACGATCGGCAACCTCGAGCCGGAACAGCGCGCCCGGTTCCTGGACGAGCTCGCCGGCACGCTGCGGCCCGGCGACTCGTTCCTGCTCGGCACCGACCTGGTGAAGGACCCCGACCGGCTGGTGCGTGCCTACGACGATGCCGCCGGGGTGACCGCGGAGTTCAACCGGAACGTGCTCGCCGTGCTGAACCGGGAGCTGGACGCCGACTTCGACCTCGGCGACTTCGAGCACGTCGCGCTGTGGGATGCCGCGAACGAGTGGATCGAGATGCGGCTGCGTGCGCGCACCCACCAGGTGGTGCGGGTTCGCGCCCTGGACCTCGACGTCGCGTTCGAGGCCGGGGAGGAGCTGCTCACCGAGATCTCGGCGAAGTTCCGCCGGGCGCGGGTCGAGGCCGAGCTGTCCGCCGCCGGCCTGGCGATGACGCACTGGTGGACCGACCCGGACGGTGACTTCGGCCTGTCGCTCTCCGTCCCCGCCTGATCCGGGGCCGCCGGCACGAGGCCGGGCGCCCGGCCTCCTTCCCACCACCTCGGGCTCTGCCCACGTGGGTGGGCAGAGCACGAGCATCCGCAGGGGACTACTGGGCGGACAAGGGGCGGGGCTGCATCCAGGGCGGACAGCCGCGCGGAAGGAGGCGTGCCAGGCACACCCCACCTCCCCGGAAGGGACTCCCGTGACCAGGACCCGCACCCTCGGGCTCGCCGCCACCGGCGCCGTCACCCTGCTCGTCCTCGGCGTCTCCCCTGCACTGGCGGACAACCACACCGCCACCGTCTCGATCCTCCACGGCGTGCCCGACACCCCGGTCGACGTCTACGCCAACGGCGAGCGGCTGATCGACGACTTCCAGCCCGGCACCCTCACCGACCCGCTGGAGCTGCCCGCCGGCAGCTACGACCTCGCCCTCTTCCCCGCCGACGCCACCGACGGCTCCGGGGAGGCACTCCTGTCCGCCAGCGGCGTCTCCGTCCCCGCAGGCGCGAACGCCACGGTGGTCGCCCACCTCACCGCGGCGGGCCAGCCCGCCCTGACACCGTTCGTCAACGACACCTCCGCCGTTCCCGCCGGCCAGGCCCGGGTGGTCGTCCGGCACACTGCCGCGGCCCCCGCGGTCGACGTCCGGGCCGGCGGCCAGGTCGTCGCCCCCGGCCTGGCCAACCCGGACGAGGCCGCCCTGACCGTGCCCGCCGGCACGGTCAGCGCCGACGTCGTCGTCGCCGGCACCGGCACCGTGGCGATCGGCCCGGCCGACCTGGCCCTGCCCGAGGGCGCGACGACGATCGTCCACGCCTGGGGCTCCCAGGAGGCCGGCTACGACCTCGCCGTCCAGACGATCTCCGGATCGCACTCGGCGCCCTCCGGGGTCCCCGGCGGGTCCGCCGGCCTGGCCGACGAGGACGGGTTCCCCGCCCCGCTGATGGCCCTGTCGCTCGCCGGGCTGGTCGCCGCGGGCGTCGCCGCCCGTCGGCTGGTCACCACCCGGGCCTGACGGGCACGCAGCGAACGACGATGGTGCGACCCGCCGCCGCCGGTGCCGTCCTGGGGCTGGCGCTGGCGCTCGGCGTCCCGGCCGCCTGGCAGCTGACCAGGGAACCGGCGGCGGTGGGCGCACCGGTCGGGCAGGTGCTTCCCGCACCGGTCTCGCCGGGGCGACCCCCCTCGTCGGCGGGCCCCCCGACCGCGGTGCCCACCCGCGCCGCCGCGCCCACTGCGGCGGCGGTCCCCGCACCGGTGCGGCTGGCCGTGCCGGCGCTGGGCGTCGACGCTCCGGTCGACCCGGTCGGGGTCCGCGCCGACGGCCTGATGCAGCTCCCGGACGACGTCGACCGGGTGGGCTGGTACCGGTTCGGGCCGGTGCCGGGCGCCGACGGGTCCGCCGTCGTCGCCGGCCACGTCGACGATCGCGACCAGGGCCTCGGCGTGCTCGCCCCGCTGCGGGAGGCCGCGGTCGGGGACGAGATCGTGGTGACCGACGTGACCGGTGCGGCGACCCACTGGCGTGTGGTGTCCCGCGAGCTGATCGCGAAGCAGGCGCTCCCGCTCGACCGCCTCTTCTCCCGCGCGGGCCCGCCCCGCCTGGTGCTGGTCACCTGCGGCGGCCCCTTCCTGCCGGAGCACGGCGGCTACCGGGACAACCTGGTCGTCGTCGCCGAGCCCGAGCGATGACGGGCGTGCTGGAGCGGCGCCCGGATAGGGTCGGCACCGTGACCACGGACGTCGTCCCGCGGCCGGGAAGCGGCCCCGAGCCGGACGACGCCGAGGTGGGCCGCCGGTTCGCCGCCGGCGACGAGCAGGCCCTCGCCTGGGCCTACGAGCGCTGGGCCGGGCAGGTGCACGGCATGGCGGTGCGCGCCTTCGGTCCCGGCCCGGACGCCGAGGACGTCACCCAGCAGACCTTCGTCTCGGCCTGGGCCGGCCGGGAGAGCTTCCGCCCCGACCAGGGGCCGCTGCCGGCCTGGCTGGTCGGCGTGTGCCGGCACAAGATCGCCGACACGTGGGTGCGCCGCGACCGGCAGCGCCGGGCCGCGGAGGCGGTCGCCGCCGAGGCGCGGGCCGCGCCGGAGACCCGCGGCCCACAGATCGACGCCGCCGTCGCGGACCGGGTGCTGCTGCTCGGCGAGCTGGAGCAACTGGGCCAGCCGCAGCGGGGCATCATCGAGCTGGCTTTCTTCGAGGACCTCACCCACGCCCAGATCGCCGACCGCACCGGGCTGCCCCTCGGCACGGTCAAGAGCCACATCCGGCGCACGCTCGAGCGTCTTCGCAACCGGTTGGAGGTGGACGGTGCAGCACTGCACGCCTGAGCAGCTGGCCCTGGCGGCGCTGCGCGAGCTGCTGCCCGCGACCGACGCCGCCCACCTCCTGGCCTGCGCGCAGTGCCGGGCGGAGGTCGCCTCCCTGCAGCGCAGCGTCGATCTGCTGGCCGTGCCGCAGCTGGCCGCGCCCAGCACCCCCGTCCCCCCGCCACCGCGGGTGTGGGACGCCATCGCCGCGGCCACCGGGGTCACGGCCGCACCCCGCCCGGAGGCCCCCGCGGCCCCCGCGCCGCTTGCCGCCGTCCCCCCGGCGCCGGTCCCGGCGCGACCGCGCCGGTCCCGGTTGCTGCTGGCCGCGGCTGCCGCCCTGGTGGTCGGGGCCGGGATCGGCGCCGGGGCGGTCGCGCTCGGCAACCGGGACGACGACGGCCCGGCCGTGGCCGCGGCCGCCCTGGCCCCGCTGGGCGACAGCGGCGCGTCCGGCGAGGCCCGGGTCGTGGAGCGGGCGGACGGGTCCCGCGTGCTCGAGCTGGACCTGACCGCGGCCGACCTGGAGGACGGCTACTACGAGGTGTGGCTGCTGGACGAGGCGGTCGAGAACCTCGTGTCGCTCGGCGTCGTCCGGGGCGGCGGCGAGGTGACGCTGGCACTGCCTCCCGGCCTGGACCTCGGCGAGTACCGGGTGGTCGACGTCTCGGTCGAACCGCTGGACGGGGATCCGTCCCACTCCGGCGACTCGGTCGCCCGCGGCGTCCTCGACAGCTGAGCCCGCTCGCCTAGCGTGGTGCCGTGACCACGCTCGAACCCGCTCTCGTCCACGAGGACCTCGGCACCTCGTGGCGCGCCGGCCGCCCGCGCCCGGCCGGCCGGCACCTCGACAGCGCCGCGTGCAGCCGGCAGAGCCACCGGGTGCTGGAGGCCGTCGCCCACCACGCCCGGCACGAGGCCGAGCTCGGCGGCTACGTGGCCGAGGCGGCGGCCGGTGACCTGCTGCAGCAGGGCCGCTCGGTGCTCGGCGGATTGGTCGGGATGGCCGCGGCGGACGTGGCGTTCGTGGAGTCGGCCCAGGCCGCCCTCGTGACGCTCCTGACCGGCTGGCGGCTGCCGGCGGGCGCGCGGGTGGCCTGCCTGCCCGGGGAGTACGCGCCGAACGCGGCCCAGCTGCGGGCGGCGGGCCTGGTGCCCGAGCCCCTGCCGGTCGACGACCTGGGGCGGGCCGACCTCGACGGCGTGGCCGCTCTGCTGGCCGCCGACCCGCCGCGGTTCGTGCACCTGACGCACATCGGCAGCCACCGGGGCATCGTGCAGCCGGCCGCGGAGATCGCCGCGCTGTGCCGGGCGGCCGGCGTCCCCCTGGTGCTCGACGCGGCCCAGGCCCTCGGCCACGTCGACACCGATGTGGGCGCAGACGTCGTCTACGGCACCTCCCGGAAGTGGCTGGCCGGCCCGCGCGGCGTGGGCGTGCTGTGCGTGCGGCCGGCGCTCACCGCCGAGCTCACGCCGCTGCTGCGCGAGCCGGGCGACGCCCCTCCGTTGCGCGCGTTCGAGTCCGGTGAGGCGCATGTGGCCGGCCGGGTGGGACTGGTGCTGGCCGTCGGCGAGCACCTGGCGGCGGGTCCGGTGCGCGTGCGGGAACGCCTGGCCGCGCTCGGGCGGGCCGCCCGCGAGGTGCTGGAGGGAACGGCCGGCTGGCGGGTGGTCGAGCCGCTCGACGAGCCCACCGCCACGACCACGCTGCGCCCGCCGGACGGCGTCGACGTCGTGGGCACCCGGGCGCGGCTGCTCACCGAGCACGGCATCGTGACCACCGCGATCGGCCGGGAACGCGCCCCGGGGGAGATGACCGGCCCGGTGCTGCGGGTCTCCCCGCACCTGGACGCCACCCTGGAGGACCTGGAAGCCCTCGCCTCCGCCCTCTGACGGCGGGGATCGCGCGAACCGTCAGCCGGCCCGCTCGATCTCGAACTGCGCGGTGTCCCCCTCGACCGAGGTCACCGTGATCGTGAGGGGGATGTCCTCGCCGGTGTCGGGGTCGACGGCAGTGCACTCGGTGCGCGCGTCGACCTTCGCGTCCAGGTCCTCCTGGCAGGTGACCTCGGGGGCGTCGCCGAACTCTGACTCGAGGGCGGCGGCCACCTGCGACTCCAGCTCACCCTGCTCGATGGCCGAGCAGGAGGTCAGGGCCAGCGCGAGGGCGGGAGCGGCAGCGAGGAGGGGGAGACGACGGCCGAGACCGGACAAAGCAGACTCCTGCGAAGTGGGAGGAAACGCGCTCCCGACCCTAGCCGTGCCGTGCGTGCCCGGCCCCGACAGCGGGGGTTCCCCTCTTCGCAGAGTGGTGACGTAGCCCGGACGCACGCGGCCCTCTTCGTCAGGTGACGAAGAGGGCCGCGTGCGTGTGCACTCACCAGCCACCCACCCGTCCGCGCGGAGGCCTGTCTGCCGGCCCGTCCCGGGTACGGGACCGGGTTGCCGGGCGGACCTCCGGGGCCGAGAGCCCGGGCGCGCGGTTGCGCGGGGCAACGGGCTGGGCGGGATGCGGACAAACGCCACGGGCCCCAGCCGGATGGCTGGGGCCCGTGGGGAATGGTTGTCCGGCGGCGTCCTACTCTCCCACCCCGTCTCCGGGGCAGTACCATCGGCGCTGAGAGGCTTAGCTTCCGGGTTCGGAATGAGACCGGGCGTTTCCCTCTCGCCATGGCCGCCGTAACGCTGTGAACATGTCGAACCGAAGACCGGTTCGTGCGTTCAGAACCGCACAGTGGACG
>NZ_FOSW01000011.1 GCF_900114385.1 Geodermatophilus ruber | reverse complement strand
CAGCGGTCATATCCGGTATTAGCCCCAATTTCTTGGGGTTATCCCGGAGCCGGGGGCAGGTTGCCCACGTGTTACTCACCCGTTCGCCACTGATCCCCGCCCGAAGGCGGTTCACCGTTCGACTTGCATGTGTTAAGCACGCCGCCAGCGTTCGTCCTGAGCCAGGATCAAACTCTCCGTAGATGATTTGATCGCGGCTGAGAACCGCGAGCTGACACTCGCGATATCAATCAACCAAAGGAATCCCCACCGGACCATCAAGACCGGCACGGGGTTATTACTTGGCACTGACTTTCGGCACGCTGTTGAGTTCTCAAGGAGCGGACGCGCACGGAACCCGACCCGATCGGGTCTTCGTCCGAGGCGATTCTCGATTGTACGCCGCACTCGATCTGCCCGCTCGGGGCGTCTCGGCGGCCACCCTCAGGCGGTCTCGCGCGGCGCAGAGAGAAAGTTACGTGGGTGCGGGAGCCGTGTCAAACCCGGAGGCAGGTGACGCCCGACACCCTGCCGTGACCGGCCGGCAAGGCACCGTTCACACCTCGGTCAGGAGGCTGCCGGGGCCCCCCGCTGCACCCCGGCCACGGACCGCTTGCCCCGGCGCAGGACCAGCCAGCCCCCGGGCAGCCAGGCGTCCTCACCGGGCACCGCCTCGGGGTCGGTCACCCGCTCGTTGTTCAGGTAGGCGCCGCCCTCCTTCACCGTCCGGCGGGCCTCGGACAGGCTGGAGACCAGGCCGGTCTGCTGCAGCAGCTGGGCGACGGTCGGCACCTCTCCCTCGACGGTCACGCTGCCCGCCTCGCCGAGCGCGGCGCCCAGGGTCTGCGGGCCGAGCGCGGAGAGGTCCTCCCGGCCGAACAGCGCCCGCCCGGCGGCCTCCGCCTGGCGCAGCTCGTCCTCCCCGTGCACCAGGCGGGTGAGCTCCTCGGCGAGCGCCCGCTGCACCACGCGGGCGGCCGGCCGCTCGTAGCTCTCCGCGACCAGCGCCTCGATCTCCTCGGCCGGCCGTTCCGAGTAGAAGGGCAGCCAGGTGCGTGCGTCGGCGTCGTCGGCGTTGAGCCAGAACTGGAAGAACGCGTACGGCGACGTCAAGGTCGGGTCGAGCCAGACGGCGCCGCCCTCGGTCTTGCCGAACTTGGTGCCGTCGGACTTGGTGACCAGCGGGGTGGACAGCGCGTGCACCCTCGCGCTCTCGGTGCGTCGCACCAGGTCGATGCCGGCCGTGAGGTTGCCCCACTGGTCGGACCCGCCGGTCTGCAGCGTCACCCCGTGCCGGCGGAACAGCTCGCGGAAGTCGTTGGCCTGCAGGATCTGGTAGCTGAACTCGGTGTAGCTGATGCCCGCCTCCGAGTTCAGCCGGGCGGACACCGCCTCCTTGGCCAGCATCTGGCTGACCCGGAAGTGCTTGCCGATGTCACGCAGGAAGTCGATGGCCGAGATCGGAGCGGTCCACTCGAGGTTGTCGACGTAGATCGGGCCCTTGAACCCGTCCTGCTCGGCGGGCACCTCGAGGAACGGCGCCACCTGCTCGCGGATGCGGGAGACCCACTCCGCCACCGTGCTGCGGTCGTTGAGCTGACGTTCGGCCGACGGCCGCGGGTCGCCGATCAGTCCGGTCGCACCGCCGACCAGCACCACGGGCTGGTGCCCGGCGCGCTGCAGCGCCCGCAGCACCATGAACTGGAGCAGGTGACCCACGTGCAGGCTCTGCGCGGTCGGGTCGAAGCCCGCGTAGTAGGCCACGGGTCCCTCGGCGAGGTGCTTGCGCAGGGCGTCCTCGTCGGTGCTCTGGGCGATGAGCCCCCGGCGGTGCAGCTCGTCGATCACGTCGCTCACGGCACCCCATCCTGCCCGGCACCCCGACCGCCGTTCCGCCCGCCCCGCCGGCGTCCGCCCACGCGGAAGGGGCTGACCGAGGCGGCGTCGGTCTCCCAGAACCGCCACGGGTGCTCGGTGGCCTGGCTGATGCCGACGCGGGGTCCGGCCGAGATCGTCGCCGGGGGCATGCCCCGGTGCAGCCGGACCGGGCCGGCCGGGTCGAGCAGGTAGGCGCCCCGGTCGTCCGGCCCGATCGCCAGGGCCTGGGTCAGCCGGGCCGGCCCCCGGGCGAGGTCGCGCGCGGACCGGGCCGCCGGCCGGCGGGCACGCGCCAGCTCCTCCCCCACGCCGACGTCGCCTGCCCGCAGCAGCACGGCCGAGCCGTGCCCCTCGGGCCCGACGACGACGTTGGCGCACCAGTGCACGCCGTAGCTGAAGTAGACGTAGAGCCGCCCCGGCGGGCCGAACATGATCTCCGCCCGCGGCGTGGGCCCGCGGTGGGAGTGCGCCGCCGGGTCCGTCCCGTCGCCGGCGTAGGCCTCCACCTCGGTCAGCCGGACGGCGACCTCACCCTCCGGCCGGTCGGTGACCAGCCAGCAGCCCAGCAGCGTGGGCGCCACGACGTCGGCCGGTCCGAGCAGCTCCTCCGCGGTGAGGAGCCGCCCGGGCCGGTCGGCGGGGAGATCGGTCAGAGCGCCGCCGCCACGGGTGAGGACGACGCCCACTCGGTGTGCTGCCGGGCCAGCTCGGCCAGCGCGGACAGCTGCTCGGCGACCCGCTCGGGCGCTGTTCCCCCGCGGGCCTTGCGAGCGGCCAGGGCGCCGCGGACCGACAGGACCGAGCGGACGTCGGGCGTGAGCCGCTCGTCGATGCCGGCCAGCTGCTCGTCGTCGAGCTGGTCGAGCTCGAGCCCGGCCTGCTCGCAGAAGGCGACCATCTCGCCGGAGATCTCGTGCGCGGACCGGAACGGCACGCCCTGCCGGACCAGCCACTCGGCGACGTCGGTGGCCAGCGCGAACCCCTGCGGGGCGGCCGCCTCGAGCACCTCCGCGCGCAGGGTCAGGGTCGCCACCATGCCGGTGACCGCGGGGAGCAGGAGGAGCAGCTGCTCCATGGAGTCGAAGACCGGCTCCTTGTCCTCCTGCAGGTCGCGGTCGTAGGCCAGCGGCAGCCCCTTCAGCATGGTCAGCAGCCCGGTGAGGTTGCCGACGAAGCGGCCGGACTTGCCGCGGGCGAGCTCGGCGATGTCCGGGTTCTTCTTCTGCGGCATGATCGAAGACCCGGTCGCCCAGGCGTCGTCGAGCCGGGCCCAGCCGAACTCGGTCGACGTCCAGAGCACGACCTCCTCCCCCAGCCGGGAGAGGTGGACCCCGATCAGCGCCGCGGCGAAGCAGAACTCGGCGGCGAAGTCGCGGTCGCTGACCCCGTCGATCGAGTTGTCCGAGGCCCGGTCGAAGCCGAGCTCGGCGGCGACGGCGTCGGGGTCCAGCGGCAGCGACGAGCCGGCCAGGGCGCCGGAGCCGTAGGGGCTCACCGCCGTCCGCTCGTCCCAGTCGCGCAGCCGGTCGACGTCCCGGGAGAGCGCGTGCGCGTGGGCGAGCAGCTGGTGGGCGATGAGCACCGGCTGGGCGTGCTGCAGGTGCGTCATGCCCGGCGCCGCCACGTCCTGGTAGCGCTCGGCGAGCCCCACCAGGGCGTACTCCAGGGAGGCCAGCTCGCCGACCAGCGTGCGCACGTGGTGGCGCAGGTACAGCCGCAGGTCGGTGGCGATCTGGTCGTTGCGGCTGCGGCCGGCGCGCAGCTTCCCGCCCAGCGCGCCGAGCTTCTCGGTGAGCCCGCGCTCGAGCGCCTCGTGCACGTCCTCGTCGGACTCCACCGGCCCGAAGGTGCCGGCGGCGACCTCGGCGGAGAGCGCGGTCAGCGCCCCGATCATCTGCTCGAGCTCGTCGTCGGTGAGCAGCCCGGCCCGGTGCAGCACGCGGGCGTGCGCCCGGGAGCCGGCCAGGTCGAACGGCGCCAGCTCCCAGTCGAAGTGGGTGGACTTGGAGAGGGCGGCCATCGCCGGCGAGGGGCCGCCGCCGAAGCGGCCGCCCCAGAGCCGGGTCCGGGAGGGGGCCCGGGCGGGGATGCCGGGATCGGCGGCAGGCGGCTGAGCGCTCACGAACCGAGCCGCTGGTCGCGGGCGGCCGCCAGCTTGGAGGGCATCCCCCACAGCTGGACGAAGCCCTTGGCCAGCCCCTGGTCGAAGGTGTCCCCGGTGTCGTACGTGGCGAGGTTGAAGTCGTAGAGCGAGGCCTCGCTGCGCCGTCCGGTGGCCACCGCCCGGCCACCGTGGAGGGCCAGCCGGATCTCACCGGTGACGTGCTGCTGGGACTCGGCGACGAAGGCGTCGAGCGCCTTCTTCAGCGGGGAGAACCACAGGCCGTCGTAGACCAGCTCGGCCCAGCGCTGGCCGACGGTCCGCTTGAAGCGGGCGAGGTCCCGCTCGATCGTGACGTTCTCCAGCTCCTGGTGGGCGGTGATCAGCGCGATCGCGCCGGGGGCCTCGTAGACCTCGCGGCTCTTGATGCCGACCAGCCGGTCCTCGACCATGTCCAGCCGGCCCACGCCCTGGGCGCCGGCCCGGGCGTTGAGCTGCTCGATGGCCTGCAGCACCGTCACCGGCTTGCCGTCGATCGACGTCGGGACGCCGGCGGTGAACCCGATGGTGACCTCGTCGGCCTCGCGGGGCGTCGTCGGGTCCTGGGTGTACTCGTAGACGTCCTCGATGGGGCCGTTCCAGATGTCCTCCAGGAAGCCGGTCTCCACCGCGCGGCCCCAGACGTTCTGGTCGATCGAGTACGGCGACTTCTTGGTGGTCGCGATCGGCAGGCCCTTCTCCTCGGCGAAGGCGATCGCCTTGTCCCGGGTCATGCCGGAGTCGCGGACCGGGGCGAGCACCTGGAGGTCCGGGCCGAGGGCGCCGATGCCGACCTCGAAGCGGACCTGGTCGTTGCCCTTGCCGGTGCAGCCGTGGGCGACCATCGAGGCGCCGTGGTACTTCGCGGCGGCGACGAGGTGCTTGACGATCAGCGGCCGGGACAGCGCCGAGACCAGCGGGTAGCGGTCCATGTAGAGGGCGTTGGCCTGCAGCGCCGGGAGGCAGAACTCGTCGGCGAACTCGTCGCGCATGTCGGCGACGATCGACTCGACCGCGCCGCAGTCCAGCGCGCGCTGGCGGATGACCTCCATGTCCTCGCCGCCCTGGCCGACGTCACCGGCCACGGCGATCACCTCGGCGCCGGTCTCCTCGGCGATCCAGCCGATGGCGACGGAGGTGTCGAGGCCTCCGGAGTAGGCCAGGACGACACGTTCGGTCACGGTGCACTCTCTTCCGAATCGATGGTGTAGCTGAGGTCGGGGTGGACGGAGGGCGAGCGCTCGGCGAGCGCGCGCAGCCGGTCGGCCAGGGCCGGACCGCCGTCGGGCTCGCGGGAGACGACCAGGAGAGTGTCGTCCCCCGCGATCGTGCCCAGGACGTCGGGGAGGCCGACCTTGTCCAGGGCGGAGGCGAGGAACTGCGCGGCGCCGGGCGGCGTGCGCAGGACCGCCAGGTTGGCGCTGCCCTCGACGCTGGTGAGCAGGTCCGCCAGCAGCCGGGCCAGCCGGGCGGGCGCGGCCTGCGCGGGTCGCAGCGGCGCGTTGTCCGGCGGCAGCACGTAGGACGCCGGGGCACCGTCGGACCCGCGCAGCTTCACCGCGCCGAGCTCCTCCAGGTCCCGCGAGAGCGTGGCCTGGGTGACCTCGATGCCCGCCGCGGCCAGCAGCCCGGCCAGCTGGGTCTGCGAGGTGACCGGCTGGGCGTCGATCAGCTCGCGGATCCGCGCCTGCCGGGCCGAGCGGGTGACGGCGTGGGTCATCGGCTCTTCTCGAGCAGCCAGGCGAGCAGGGCCTTCTGGGCGTGCAGCCGGTTCTCGGCCTCGTCCCAGACGGCGCTGTTCGGCCCGTCGATGACCGACGCGGCGATCTCCTTGCCGCGGTAGGCCGGCAGGCAGTGCAGGACGACGGCGTCCTCGGCGGCCCGCGCCAGCGCCGCGTCGTCCACCGCGTAGGGCAGGAACGGGGCGATCCGCGCCTCGTACTCCCCCTCCTGGCCCATCGACACCCAGGTGTCGGTGGCCAGGACGTCGGCGCCGTCGGCGGCGGCCGCCGGGTCGGCGGTCCAGGCCACCGAGCCGCCGGTCTGCGCGGCGATCTCGGCCGCCCGCTCCAGCACGGCCTTGTCGGGCCGGAACCCCTCCGGCGAGCCGATCCGCACGTGCATGCCGGCGGTCGCGCCGCCGAGCAGGTAGGAGTGCGCCATGTTGTTGGCGCCGTCGCCGAGGTAGGTCAGCGACCGGCCGGCCAGCGAGCCCTTGCGCTCGATCACCGTCTGCAGGTCGGCCAGGATCTGGCACGGGTGGAACTCGTCGGTGAGCGCGTTGACCACCGGGACCCGGCTGACCGCGGCCATGGCCTCGATGCGGTCCTGGCCGAAGGTGCGCCAGACGATCGCGGCGGCCTGCCGGTCGAGCACGCGGGTGGTGTCCTCGATCGGCTCGCCGCGGCCGAGCTGGCTGCTGCCGGCGTCGATGACCAGCGGGTAGCCGCCGAGCTCGGCGACGCCCACGCTGAAGGACACCCGGGTGCGGGTGGAGGGCTTGTCGAACAGGACGGCGACGGCCCGCGGCACGCCGTGCGCGGCCAGCGGGGTCGGCGCCCCGGCGGTGTGCCGGGTGGCCTTGAGCTCGGCGGCCAGCGCCAGCACCTCGGCCTGCTCGGCCGGGCTGAGGTCGTCGTCCCGAAGGAAGTGCCGGGTCACGGTGCGGTCTCCAGAGCGGTGTCGAGGGCGGCGGGCAGGGCGGCGACGAAGGCGTCCACCTGCGCATCGGTGAGCACGAGGGACGGCGCCAGGCGGAGCACCCCGGGCGCGACGGCGTTGGTGAGGAAGCCGGCGTCGCGCAGCGCGACCTCCAGGGCCCCGGCGACGTCGGCGGTGAGGACGACGCCGAGCAGCGCGCCCCTTCCCCGGACGGCGCTGACCGCGGCATGCCCGAGGCCCTCGATGCCGGCGGTGAACCGGTGCTCGAGCTCCTTGGCCCGCTCGAGCAGACCCTCGTCGCGGATGGTGTCGAGGACGGCGAGCGCGGCCGCGGCGGCGATCGGGTTGCCGCCGAAGGTGGAGCCGTGCGAGCCCGCGGTCATCAGGTCGGCCGCCTCGCCGAAGGCCAGGGTGGCACCGATCGGCAGCCCGCCGCCCAGGGCCTTGGCCAGGGTGACGACGTCGGGCTGCAGCCCGTCGGCCTGGTGCATGAACCACGAGCCGGTGCGGCCGGTGCCGGTCTGCACCTCGTCGACGGCGAACAGCGCGCCGGCGTCCGCGGCCGCGGCAGCGGCGGAGGCCAGGTAGTCGGGGGGAGCGGGCAGCACGCCGCCCTCACCGAGCATGGGTTCGAGCAGCACCATGGCGGTCTGCTCCCCCACCGCGCCGGCCAGCGCCTCGGCGTCCCCGTAGGGCACGTAGCGCACCCCGCCGGGCAGCGGCGCGAAGGCCGCGGCCTTCGAGGGCTGCCCGGTGAGCGCCAGGGCGCCCATGGTCCGGCCGTGGAAGGCCCCTTCGGCGGTGATGACCTCCGGCCGTCCGGTGAGCCGGCTGATCTTGAACGCCGCCTCGTTGGCCTCGGCGCCGGAGTTGCAGAAGAACACCCGGCCGGGCCGCCCGGCGATCTCCAGCAGCCGCTCGGCCAGCGCCAGGCCCGGCTCGTGCATCGCCAGGTTGGACACGTGGCCCAGGGTCTGCGCCTGCCGGGTGATCGCCTCGGTCACCTTCGGGTGGGCGTGGCCGAGGATCGTCGTGGCGATGCCGCCGAGCAGGTCGGTGTACTCGCGGCCGTCGACGTCCCAGACGGTGGCTCCCGCGCCGCGGGCGAGCGCCACCGGTGGGGTCCGGTAGTTGCCCATCATCACGGCCGACCAGCGGGTGGCCAGCTCCTCCGTGTGCGTCATGGTGCCGGCTCCTCCCTCTGCTCGGCCGGGACCACCATGGTCCCGGTGCCTTCCGTGGTGAACATCTCCAGCAGCAGGGCGTGCGGTGCCCGGCCGTCGACGACGGTCGCCCGCTTCACCCCGCCGTTGACCGCCCGCAGGCAGGCGGCCATCTTCGGCACCATCCCCGCGTCCAGCGTCGGCAGGATCTCGGCCAGTTCGGCGGCGTCGATCTGCTGCACCAGCGAGTCGCGGTCGGGCCAGTCGGCGTAGAGCCCCTCGACGTCGGTGAGGACGACCAGCTTCACCGCGCCCAGCGCCACGGCCAGCGCGGCCGCGGCGGTGTCGGCGTTGACGTTGTGCACCACGCCGTCGGCGTCCGGCGCGACCGTGGCGACGACCGGGATGTGGCCGGCCTCGAGCAGCGCGGTGACCGGCGCCGGGTCGACCGTGACCACGTCGCCGACCAGGCCGACGTCCACCGGCCGGCCGTCGACGAGCGCGTGCGTGCGGGCGGCGGTGAACAGGCCGCCGTCCTCGCCGGACAGGCCCACGGCCAGGGGGCCGTGCTGGTTGATCAGCCCGACCACCTCGGGGGTGACCTGGCCGGTGAGCACCATCCGGACGACGTCGATCGTCTCGGGCGTGGTCACCCGCAGACCGCCGCGGAACTCGCTGGCGATGCCCAGCCGGCCCAGCATCTCGGTGATCTGCGGGCCGCCGCCATGGACGACGACCGGGTGGATGCCGCAGGTGCG
Source organism: Geodermatophilus ruber (assembly GCF_900114385.1). GTDB lineage: Bacteria > Actinomycetota > Actinomycetes > Mycobacteriales > Geodermatophilaceae > Geodermatophilus > Geodermatophilus ruber. Next base: position 169,431 of record NZ_FOSW01000011.1, on the reverse strand, counting down.
CAGGAAGACCATGTCGTCGGCGAAGGCCCGCCGGCACTCCTCGTCGACCATGGCGTGCCCGCCGTACTTCACGACGACGACGTTGCCGTGGAACTCCTTGAGCCACGGCAGCGCGCCGGTGAGGACGGCGACCTTCTGCCGGTCGCCCTCCGGGTCGTAGGTGCGCATGACCCGGTGGGTGCCGACCTGCCGCGCCGTCCGCAGCTCGTCGACGCGGATGTCGGGTGGGGTGGGGTCCTGGGGGCTCATGTGGAGTAGGCCGAGTTCTCGTGGACGTAGGCGATCGACAGGTCGTTGGTCCAGATCGTCGCCTGCTCGCTGCCGGCCTTCAGGTCGACGTCGATGGTGATCGCCCGGCCGGTGAGGTCCACGCCCTCCCGCGGATCACCGATCGCGCCGCCTCGGCAGACCGTGACGCCGTTGATGCTGACGTCGACCCGGTCGGGTTCGAAGGCGGCGTCGGTGGTGCCGATCGCGGCCAGCACCCGGCCCCAGTTGGGGTCGTTGCCGAACAGCGCCGTCTTGAGCAGGTTGTTGCGCGCGCAGGCCCGGCCGGCGGTCAGGGCGTCCTCGACGCTGGCGGCGTTGCGGACGGTGATCGCGATGTCCTTGGTGGACCCCTCGGCGTCGGCCAGCAGCTGCATGGCGAGGTCGGTGGCGGCGGCGGTGAGCGCCTCGGTGAACTCCGCGGCGCTCGGGGTGATGCCGCTGGCACCGTTGGCCATGACGATCACGGTGTCGTTGGTCGACAGGCAGCCGTCGGAGTCGACCCGCTCGAAGCTGACGCCGGTCGCCTGCTTCAGCGCGGGCTGGAGGACCTCCGGCGGGACGACGGCGTCGGTGGTGAGGACGACGAGCATCGTGGCCAGGCTCGGGGCGAGCATGCCCGCGCCCTTGGCCATCCCGCCGACCGTCCAGCCGTCGCGGGCCTGCACCGTCGTCTTGGGCACGGAGTCGGTGGTCATGATCGCGCGGGCGGCGTCCGGTCCGCCGTCCTCGGACAGGGCCTTGACCGCGGCGGTGACCCCGGCGGTGAGCGCGTCCATCGGCAGCCGGACGCCGATCAGCCCGGTGCTCGCCACCGCGACGTCGATCGCGCCCAGCCCCAGCTCGGCGGCGGCGTGCTCGGCGGTGGCGTGGGTGTCGCCGAAGCCCTCGGGGCCGGTGCAGGCGTTGGCGCCGCCGGAGTTGAGGACGATCGCCCGCGCCCGCTGTCCGGCCAGCACCTGGCGGCTCCACAGCACCGGCGCGGCCGGGAAGCGGTTGGTGGTGAAGACGGCGGCGGCGACGTCGTCCGGGCCGTGGTTGACGACGACGGCGACGTCGGGATCGCCGCTGGACTTCAGCCCGGCGGCGACGCCGGCCGCCGAGAACCCTGCGGGTGCGGTGACGCTCACGGTGCGACTCCTACGAGCGGAAGGCCGGTGGTCTCGGGCAGGCCGAGGGCGAGGTTGGCGCACTGCAGCGCCCCGCCGGCGGTGCCCTTGGTCAGGTTGTCGACGGCGGCGACGATCACCAGCCGGCCGGCGTCGGGGTCCACGGCCAGCTGCAGCGCGACGGTGTTGGCGCCCAGCACCTGCGCGGTCGTGGGCCACTGCCCCTCGGGCAGCAGCTGGACGAACGGCTCGTCGGCGTAGGCCTTGGCGTAGGCGGCGCGGGCGGCCTCGGCGTCGACGCCCGGCGTCAGCGGCGCCGAGCAGGTGGCCAGGATCCCCCGGCTCATCGGCACCAGCGTCGGGGTGAAGCTGACGCGCACCGGCTGCCCGGCGGCCTGCGAGAGGTTCTGCACCATCTCCGGCGTGTGCCGGTGCACCCCGCCGACGCCGTAGGCGCTGACCGAGCCCATCACCTCGCTGCCGAGCAGGTGCGGCTTGGCGGACTTGCCGGCGCCGCTGGTCCCGCTGGCGGCGACCACGACGACGTCGGGCTGGACCAGGCCGGCGGCCAGCGCCGGGGCCAGGGCGAGGGTCACCGACGTCGGGTAGCAGCCGGGGACGGCGATCCGCCGGGCGCCGGCCAGCTTCTCCCGCTGGCCGGGCAGCTCGGGCAGCCCGTAGGGCCAGGAGCCGGCGTGCGCACTGCCGTACCACCGCTGCCAGGCGGCGGCGTCGGTCAGCCGGTGGTCGGCGCCGCAGTCGAGGACCAGCGTGTCCTCGGGCAGCTGCGCGGCGATCGCGGCGGACTCCCCGTGCGGCAGCGCGAGGACGACGACGTCGTAGCCGGACAGGCTCGCCGCGTCGCTGGGCTGCACCTCGAGGTCGGCGAAGGGCAGCAGGTGGGGCTGCAGCTCACCCAGGCGGCGGCCGGCGCTGGAATTGGCGTGCACCCCGGTCAGCCGGAGGTTCGGGTGCCCGGCCAGCAGCCGGCACACCTCGCCCCCCGCGTACCCGGTGGCGCCGGTGACCCCGACCGTCCACGTCTGCGCTGTCCTCATGATGCATGAATATACATGGTCATGCATGGCCGTTCACACCGGGTTTCCCGGTCAGCCGAGGATGCGGCGTCCGGCGTCGTTCAGGCGAGGGGGTCCTCGTCGCTGTAGGGGCGCAGGCGCAGCCGCCGGGCGTCGCCCTCGGGCGTGATGTCGCGAAGCACGGACGGGTCGTCGACGCCGGCGCGCAGGAAGCGCCCCGACCAGGGGTCGAGCTCGCCGGACGCGATCGCGGCGATCAGCTCGACCACCTTCTCCGGCGGGGTCCAGTCGGTGAAGCCCTGCCAGATCGGCATGGCGCGGGTCATCTCGGTCTCCACCACGCCCGGCGCGACGTCGAAGGCCCGCACGTCCGAGCCCTCCAGAGCGCCGGCCAGTGCCTCGGTCATGCGCATCAGGCCGGTCTTGGCCACCGAGTAGGCCGAGTACTCGGGGCGGGCGCGGACGCTCATGCCGCTGGCGATGTTGACCACGCGGCCGCTGCCGCGGGCCAGCATCCCGGGCACCACCGCGCGCACCAGCAGCTGCGCGCCGCGCACGTGGCTGGTGACGACGTCCCACCACTGATCGGGGTCGGCCTGCCAGACGGGCACCTCGGCGGCGTCGATCAGCCCGGCGTTGTTGACCAGCAGGTCGACCCGGCCGAACTCCTCGACCGCGCGGGCGACGGCGGCGTCCACTGCGCCACGGTCGGTGACGTCGGCGGCGACGGCGAGCGTGCGGGCGCCGGTGGCCGCGGCGATCTCGTCCATCGCCGTCCGCAGCCGGTCCTCGCCGCGCGCCAGGCCGGCCACGGCCATGCCGCGGGTGGCCAGCCCCTCGACGAGGTGCCGGCCGATCCCCGTCGACGCGCCGGTGACCAGCGCGACCCCGCCCCCGAGGCTCCTGGCCCCGTCTCGGGCCCCGCCCTGAGCCTGCGAAGGGTGGGGAGGACGGAGTCCTCTTTCAGCCACGGAGCTCAGCACCCGTCCGCTCGGCGGCGGCCGCCAGCGCCGCGTCGCGCACGGCCGTGGCCTCCTCGCTGGTGAGCGTCCGGTCCGGCGCCCGCAGCGTCAGGGCGTAGGCCAGCGACTTGCGGCCGGGCGGGATCGGCGCGCCGGTGTAGACGTCGAAGAGCCGCAGGTCCTCCAGCAGCTCCCCCGCGCCCTCGGTGAGCGCGGCGGCGACGTCGACCTGGGCCACGTCCTCGGCGACCACCACCGCGAGGTCGATGAGCACCGGCGGGAAGGTCGACACACGCGGGGGGGTCGGCACCGGCGCGGGCGGCAGCGCGTCCACGTCCAGCTCCATGACCGAGGTGCGCGGCGGCAGCTCCAGCGCGGCGCACACCCGCGGGTGCAGCTCACCGGCGTGGCCGACCACCCGGTCGCCGACCACCAGCTCGGCGCAGCGGCCCGGGTGCCAGGGCGCCCGCTCCCCCGCCCGCACGGTCAGCTCCACGCCCGCGGCCGCGGCGACCCGGCGAGCGGCCTCCACCGCGTCGGCCCACACCGCGGGCCGGCCGGGGCCCCACCAGCCGCGCGGCTCCCGGTGGCCGGACAGGGCCACGGCCACGTGCCAGGGCTGCCCGGGCACGGCGCCGAGCAGGGCCGCCAGGGTCTCGTCGTCCGGACGCCGGTCCACCCCGGGCAGCGGGGCCGGGCGGCGCTCCCCGCCGGGGAACACCGCGCCGTGCTCGAACAGCGCCACGTCGCGCTGGCCGCGGGAGAGGTTGCGGGCCAGCGTCGCGAGCAGGCCCGGCAGCAGCGTGGTGCGCAGCGCCGGCTCCTCCTCCGACAGCGGGTTGCGCACCAGGACGACGGCACGGCGGTCGTCGTCCGCGGGCAGGCCGAGGGCATCGAGGGCCGGCGTCCCCACGAACGGGTAGTTCGGCGCCTCCACGAACCCGAACTCGGCCAGCGCCCGGCCGATGGCCCGCCGGCGGCGCTGGGTCTCGGTGAGCCCGCGCCCGGGCGGGGCGGTCGGCAGCACCGAGGGGACGTCGTCGTAGCCGGCCAGCCGGACGACCTCCTCGACCAGGTCGGCCGGGTCGGTCAGGTCGGGCCGCCAGGACGGCGGGGTGACCTGCAGCGTGTCGCCGTCGGCGTCCACCTCGGCGCCGACCGCCCGCAGCAGCTCCACGACCTGGCCGGGCGTGTACGGCACCCCGGCCACGCGGGCGGGCCGCGTGACGTCCAGCGGGATGGCCGGCCGGGGCCGGCGGCTGTCGACGTCGACCAGGCCGCCGACGACCTTCGCGCCGCCGTACTCCGCCAGCAGCTCCGCGGCGCGGGCGAGGGCGGCCACGGTCATCTCCGGGTCCGTCCCACGCTCGAAACGCTTGGCCGCCTCGCTGGGCAGCCGGTGCCGGCGGGCGGTGCGGGCGATGCCCGTGGGCTCCCAGTGCGCGGCCTCGAGCAGCACGGCTGTGGTGCCGTTCCCGATCTCGGTCGTCGCGCCGCCCATGACCCCGGCGAGGCCGATCGGGCCGGTGTCGTCGGTGATCAGCAGGTCGTCGGGCGACAGCGTCCGCTGGGCGCCGTCGAGGGTGGTCAGCCGCTCCCCCTCGCGGGCCGGCCGCACGTGGATCGGGCCGGTGACCGCGTCGCGATCGAAGGCGTGCATCGGCTGCCCGAGCTCGAGCATCACGTAGTTGGTGACGTCGACGGGCAGCGAGATGCTGCGGACGGCGGCCTGCGCGAGCCGGCGGCGCATCCACCACGGGGTGGGCGCGGTCGGGTCCAGGCCCTCCATCGCGATCATCGAGAACCGGTCGCAGCGCTCGGGGTCGGCGACGGTCACCTGCCAGGCCGGCTCCCCGGACCAGGCGGGCGGGGGAACCGCCCCGGGGTCGCGCCACGGCGCCGCCAGGCCGGTGCCCATCTCGCGGGCGATGCCGCGCATGGCCAGGCAGTAGCCGCGGTCGGGCGTGACGGCCAGCTCGATGACGACGTCGTCCAGACCGGCGACCGCGTCGGCCGGGGTCCCCGGCGGCGGCACGTCGGCGCCGTCGGCACCCAGCACCAGGATCCCGGTGTGGTCGTCGCCGATGCCGAGCTCGCGGACCGAGCAGATCATCCCGTCGGAGATGCGGTCGTAGGTCTTCCTGCTGGCGATCTCGAAGCCGCCCGGGAGCACCGCGCCCGGTAGCGCGACCACCACCGTGTCGCCGACGGCGAAGTTCTGCGCGCCGCAGACGATGCCCCTCGGCTCGCCCTCCCCGACGTCCACCTGCGTGAAGCGGATCGGCTTCTTGAAGCCGGTCAGCTCCTCGATCTCCAAAACCCTGCCGACGACGAGCGGCCCGGTGACCGGCTCGGGCCGGTGGATCTCCTCGACCTCGAGCCCCAGGCGCACGAACGCGGCGTCGAGGTCCTCGACCGTCGTCCCTGCCGGGATGTCGACGTACTCGGCCAGCCAGCCGACGGGGACCCTCACTGCTCAACTCCGAATGCTCGAGTGAAACGGACGTCGCCCTCGACGATGTCGCGCATGTCGCCGACCCCGGAGCGGAACTGCAGGGCGCGCTCGATGCCCATGCCGAACGCGAAACCGGAGTACTCCTCCGGGTCGATGCCGCAGGCGACGAGCACCCGCGGGTTGACCATCCCGCAGCCGCCCCACTCGACCCAGCGCGGGCCGTCGCGGTGCTGGGGGAACCAGACGTCGAACTCCGCCGACGGCTCGGTGAACGGGAAGTAGGACGGCCGCCAGCGGGTGACCGCCTCGGCGCCGAACAGCGACCGCGCCAGCTGGTCCAGCGTGCCGCGCAGGTGCGCCATGGTCAGCCCGCGGTCGACGGCCAGCCCCTCGACCTGGTGGAAGACCGGGGTGTGCGTCGCGTCGAGCTCGTCGGTGCGGTAGACCCGGCCGGGCGCGACGACGTAGATCGGCGGCGTCCGCGACAGCATGGTGCGCGCCTGCACCGGGCTGGTGTGCGTGCGCAGCACCAGGCCGGAGTCCGTCTCCCAACCCGGCCCGCCCGCGACGAAGAAGGTGTCCATCATCGTGCGGGCCGGGTGGTCGCGGCCGATGTTGAGCGCGTCGAAGTTCAGCCACTCCGCCTCGAGCTCGGGCCCCTCGGCCACCTCGTACCCCATGCCGACGAAGATGTCGGCGATCCGGTCGGTGAGCGTGGTGAGCGGGTGCCGGGCACCCCGGGGGACGCGATCCCAGGGCAGGGTGACGTCGACCCGCTCCTCGGCCAGCACCCGGGCGTCGCGCTCGGCCTCGAGCGCGGCCAGGCGGGCGGCGTAGGCCTCGGTGACGGCGACCCGGGCGGCGTTGACCCGCTTGCCGGCGTCCGACCGCGCGGCCGGCGGCAGCGCGCCGAGCTCCCGGCGGGCCAGCAGCACCGGCGCCCGGTCGCCCAGGTGGGCCGGGCGGACGGCGGCCAGCGCCTCGAGGTCGCCGGCCCCGGCGAACGCCTCGAGCGCATCGGCCACCGCCGCGTCGAGGGCCTCGGCGGAGAGGGCGGCGACCTGCTTGGGGTCGTAGGGGTCGTTGGCGCCAGACACGGGAGGCCATTCTGCCCGCCGCACGCCGGTGCCCGCCGCCGGGTTCGCCGGTCCCCCCCGGGCTCCCCCACCCCCGGACACCCAGACGACTCCCCCATCGGGGCGAGGGGCCGGCGGCTCGGCTCATCCCCCGGGGCCTGCCGGCCGATGGCAGAGGCGTGGAGAACTCCCCGGCAACCACGATCGACGCCGTCCTCCGCACCGGCGGCGTGCGGAGCGTGTTCCAGCCGATCATCGAGCTCGACACCGGCCGGGTGGTGGCCTACGAGGCGCTCGCGCGGGGACCGGAGGGGCCGCTGGAGCGCCCCGATCCGCTCTTCGCGGCGGCCCGTGTCGCCGGCCGGCTGGCCGAGCTGGACGCCGCCTGCCGCACCGCGGCGCTGCGCGGCGCCGCCGAGCAGGAGCTGCTGGCCCCGCTGACGCTCTTCGTCAACGTCGAGCCCGAGGTGCTCGACCGCGCGCCCCTGGAGGACCTCCTCGCGCTCGCCGAGGACGCCCCGGGACTGCGGGTGGTCCTGGAGATCACCGAGCGGGCGCTGGCCGCCCGCCCGGCCGAGCTGCTGCGCACCGTCGAGCGGGTGCGGGCCGTGGGCTGGGGCGTCGCGCTGGACGACGTCGGCGCCGAGGCGATGTCCCTGGCGTTCATGCCGCTGCTGCGTCCGGACGTGGTGAAGCTCGATCTGCGGCTGGTGCAGGAGCGGCCGGGCCCGGTGATCGCCGAGATCATGAACGCGGTGAACGCGCACGCCGAGCGCACCGGCGCCGTCGTGCTGGCCGAGGGCATCGAGGACGACCGGCACCTGGCCATGGCGCGGGCGCTGGGCGCCACGCTCGGCCAGGGCTGGCTGTTCGGCCGCCCGGGCGTCGGCGCCGCCCCCGGCCGGGAGATCGGCGCGCTGCGGCTGCCGCCCCCGGTGGCCGCGCCGACGGCCGAGGGCACCGAGGTCTCCCCGTTCGCCTGCCTGCCCGAGGGCGTGGTGCTGCGCGAGGCACCCAAGGCGCTGCTCATCGAGCTGAGCAAGCAGCTGGAGCGGGAGGCGCTGCGGCTGGGCCCGACGTCGGTGGCGGCCGCGGCGTTCCAGCAGGCGCGGCACTTCACCCCCTCGACCGCGCGGCGCTACCGCGACCTGGTCGAGCGCACCGGCTTCGTGTGCGCGCTGGGCGAGGGCCTGCCGGTCGAGCCGGTCCCCGGGCTGCGCGGTGCGACGCTCGCCCCCGAGGACCCGGTGCTCGGCGAGTGGGACGTCGTGGTGCTGGGCCCGCACTTCGCCGCCGCGCTGCTGGCCCGCGACCTGGGCGACGACGGTCCCGACGCCGAGCGCCGGTTCGTGTACGCCCTGACCTACGACCGCGACACCGTGGTGCGGGCGGCCTCGGCGCTGCTCGCCCGGGTGACGCCGCGGCCCGAGCCGCTCCCGCGCGGCCGCATCCTGCCCGCCGTCGAGCCCGCCCGCGCGGTGCCCGCCCCCGCGCCCGGCGGACCGCAGGAGGCCGAGACGCTGCGGCGCGCACTGGAGGCCACGCCCAGCGGCGTCTGCATCGTCGACGTCCGGCTCCCCGACCAGCCCCTGGTCTACGTCAACCCGGCCTTCGCGGAGCTGGCCGGGCTGCCGCAGGAGGAGCTGCTCGGCCGCAACTGCCGCTTCCTGCAGGGGCCCGACACCGACCCCGCCGCCGTCGCCGCCGTCCGCCGAGCGATCGAGGCCGGGAAGGAGTGCCGGGTGACGATGCTCAACCACCGGGGGCCCGAGCGGACACCGTGGTGGAACGAGCTGCACCTGGCCCCGATCGCCGGCCCGGACGGCGAGGTCGCCCGCTACATCGGCGTCCAGGTCGACGTGACCGCCCGGGTCGAGGCCGAGCGCGCGCTCGTGCAGGAACGCGACCGCACCCGCGGTTACCTGACCAGGATCGAGCAGCTCGCCTACACCGATCCCCTGACCGGGCTGCCCAACCGGCGCCGCCTGGAGGAGCAGGTGGAGACCGCGCTGTGGACGGCCCGCGCCGGGGGCCACGCCCTGGCGGTGCTCTTCGTCGACCTGGACGGGTTCAAGGCGGTCAACGACCGGTACGGCCACGCCGCGGGCGACGAGCTGCTCCGCGCGGTGGCCGACCGGCTGCGCCCCCGGCTGCGCCGGCGCGACCTGCTCGCCCGGCTCGGCGGGGACGAGTTCCTGGTGGCGCTGCTCGACCTGGACCCGGCCACCGCCGCCGACGAGGCGCGCCGGGTGGCCGCGGACCTGACCCGGGCGCTGGAGGAGCCGCTGCCGCTGGCCGGCGGGGAGGTCGCCGTCCGCGCGAGCGTCGGGGTCAGCGTCCATCCCGAGGACGGCGACGACTTCGCCACCCTGCTGTACGCCGCCGACGTGCGGATGTACGCCCGCAAGGCCGCGACCGCGGTGCGCTGAGCCCGGTCAGCCGTCCACGGCGCCGTCGAGCAGCTCGACGGGGAACGGCGGGCGGTCCAGGCCGGCCAGGCGGGTGTTGCCCCAGACGTCGCGCTCGGCCGCGCGGGCGCGGGCGCGCCCGTGCGGCGTGCCCACCACGACCTCGCCGCCCAGGGGCAGCTCGGTGCGGACCCGGCCGGTCCACACGACCGAGCCGGCGAGCGGGTCGAAGCGGGCGGCGAGCACCGCGTGCGCCGTCGTCTGCGCCTGACCGTCGACGGCGAGGGTCACCTCGCCCGCGTAGCCGTCGTCGGCCTCGCCGTGATCGGTGGTCCGGTGCTCAGTCATGCGGGTCCTCCGCCGGGGGAAGCAGGGCGTCCAGCCCGCCGTGGGCGAGCGCGGTCAGCTGGTCGACGAGGTCCCCGGCCGGCACCGTGCGCGCCGCCGACCACCAGTGGGCGGTCAGCTGGACCATGCCCACGACGCCGTAGGCCGAGGTCATCGCCGGCGCCGTCGGCCGCCCGGCCGCGGCCAGCCGCTCGGCCAGGAGCTCCCCCAGGGCCTCGGCGATCACCCGCTCCGTGGCGGCGACCAGGTCGGGGCGGCCGGCGCGCCCGGCGTGGGCGTAGGCGAACCGGTAGAGGGCCGGCTCCTCCTCGATGAGCTGGATGAATGCGGCGATGACCGCACGCACCCGGGCCCGGTCGTCGGCGCGCTCCACCGCCAGCTCACCGAGCAGCCGGGGCAGCAGGATCGCGCCGGAGATCCGCTCGAGGACGGCGTCGATCAGCTCGTCCTTGTCGGTGAAGTACCGGTAGATGACGGTCTTGGAGACCCCGGCGCTGCGCGCGACGTCGTCGACGGCGAACCCCGGCCCGGCCCGCCGCACGGCCTCCAGCGCGGCGTCCACCAGCTCTTCCCGGCGCAGCCGCCGGTGCTCGGTCCAGCGTGCGCGGCGCCCGTCGGCGGCCGGCGGCGCCTCGGCCACCCGTTGCATGTGTCGCACAGTAACAGCTACCTTCCGTCACAGCATTGTTCGAGACCTCGGGAGGAACGTGCCGATGACCGCCACCCTGCCTGCCACCGGCCGGCGCGCGGCGAAGAAGCCCGTCGACCGGCAGGAGATCTCCGCCCGGCTGCTCAGCTCGGCCGCGCGGAAGTCCTACGACCCGGTGGTCGACATCGACTGGGAGGCGCCGATCCCCGACGACCTCTACGGCCTCTCGCCGGAGTGGTCGTCGCTGTACGGCACGCCGCTGTGGGAGGGGCTGACCGAGCGGCAGCGGGTCACCCTCACCATCCACGAGTACTGCTCGATCTCCGGGGTCGGCATCTGGTTCGAGTGCATGCTCATGCAGCTGGTGCTGCGTGACGTCTACGGCGACGACCCGGCGCAGCCGCACGTGCAGTGGGCGCTCACCGAGATCGCCGACGAATGCCGGCACTCGGTCATGTTCGCCCGTACCGCCGAGACGTTCGGCGCGCCGTCGTACCAGCCGCCGCCGTCGGTTCTGCGGCTGGGCAGGGCCTACGCGGCCAAGGCGAGCGGGCCGGCCGCCTACGCGGCGATCCTGGTGGTCGAGGAGATCCTCGACATCTTCCAGCGGGACCTGATGAAGGACGAGCGGGTGCAGCCGCTGACCCGGGCGACCAGTCAGATCCACGTGGTGGAGGAGGCGCGGCACATGCGCTTCGCCCGCGAGGAGATCGCCCGGCGGACCCCGGACCTGTCGGCCTGGCAGCGCCGCAAGCACCGCGCGCTCATCGCCTCGGTGGCCGCGATCGCCGTCGACAACCTCGTGCAGCCGGGCGTCTACGCCGCGGTGGGCCTGGACCCGCGGCAGGCGCGGGCGGCGGCGCGGGCCAACGAGCACTACCGGGCCAAGCTGCGCGAGGCGGCCACCGGCCTGGTCGCCTTCCTGCGCGGTGCCGGGCTCATCGGCGGGCGCTCGGAGCTGCTCTGGCGGCGCGCCGGCCTGGTCTGAAAGAGGACCCCCTGCAAGGGCCTTACTGGGCGAGCTGGGTCGTGTAGAGGCAGATGGCCGCTGCGGCGGCCAGGTTGAGGCTCTCGGCCCGGCCGCGCATCGGGATCCGAACCCGGGCGTCGGCCAGGCCGGCCAGCTCCGGCGGGACCCCGCGGGCCTCGTTGCCGAACAGCCACAGCACCGGGCCGGCCAGCCGGCCCGCGGCGGCGACCTCGTCGAGCGCGGCGTCTCCCCCGCCGTCGGCGGCCAGCACGGTCACCCCGGCGGCCTGCAGCTCGGGCAGCAGCGGGGCCAGCGGCGCCCCGCGGACGACGTCGACGTGGAAGAGGCTGCCCGCGCTGGCGCGGACCGCCTTGCCCCCGTACGGGTCCGCCGAGCCGGCGCCGAAGACCACCGCGCCGGCACCGCAGGCGTCGGCCGTGCGCAGCACCGTGCCGGCGTTGCCCGGGTCGGCGAGCTCGGCCAGCGCGACGGTCAGCCGCGGGGCCGCCTCGGTCAGCCGCGCGGCCGGGACATCCCGCAGCGCGCAGACGGCGACCAGCCCCTGGGGCGTGACGGTCTCCGACAGCGACGCCGCCGCCTTCTCGGTGACCGGGCGCACCGGCACCGACGTCCCGCCCAGCAGGTCGGCGTGGGCGACCCGGGCCGCCTCCGTCGCGAAGACCTCCCGCACGCCGGCCGGGTCGGCCAGCGCCTCGGCGACCGCCTGACGGCCCTCGGCGAGGAACAGCCCGGCGGCATCGCGGCCGGCGCGCCGGGTGAGCCTGCGCGCGGCCACGATCCGCGCGGACCGCTCGGTCAGCGGCTCGCTCATGGCTTCCTCCTCCTGCCGGCCACGGACACCCCTGCACACGCCGACGCCGCCGGCGCCGGCCCGCGGGGGCCGGACGCCGGCGGCGTCGAGACGGTGGAACTCAGGCGGCCTGACCGCCGGCCGGGGCGGCGGCGACAGCGGCGCGCGCGGTCTCCACCAGAGCGGCGAAGGCGGCGGGCTCGTTGACGGCCAGCTCGGCCAGCACGCGGCGGTCGAGCTCGATGCCGGCGAGCTTGAGGCCCTGCATGAACCGGTTGTAGGTCATGTCGTTCTGCCGGGCCGCGGCGTTGATGCGGGTGATCCACAGCTTGCGGAAGTCACCCTTGCGCACCTTGCGGTCGCGGTAGTTGTAGGTGGCCGAGTGGAGGATCTGCTCCTTGGCCTTGCGGTACAGGCGGGACCGCTGGCCCCGGTAGCCACTGGCGGCCTCGAGGGTCGTCCGGCGCTTCTTCTGGGCGTTGACCGCCCGCTTCACGCGTGCCACGTGAGTGCTCCTGTCTGTTCGTTACGGGGGGCGCTCAGAGGCCCAGCAGCTTCTTCATTCGCTTGGCGTCGGCCGGGGAGAGAACCTGGTCCTTGTCCAGCCGGCGCTTGCGGGTCGAGGACTTGTACTCGAACTTGTGCTGGTTGTTGGCCTGCTCGTGCATGAGCTTGCCGCCACCCGTGACGCGGATCCGCTTCGCGGCGCCCTTGTGGGTCTTCTGCTTCGGCATGTCCTCGGTCCTCGTTCGTCTCTGTCGGCGCGCTGTCGTGGCGACCTCGCGCAGGGTGACGCCGCGGCAGCGCGGGGCTGCCGCGACGGCACCGGCCGTCTCAGTGGTGCGGTCGTGCGGTGGCGCCGGTCAGGCCTGGGGGGCCTGGTCCTCGGCCGCCTGCTTCTCGGCCTTCGCGTTGCGGCGCGAGGCGTCGGTGGCGGCCTGGTTCCGGTGCGGGGCGATCACCATGACCATGTTGCGGCCGTCCTGCTTCGGGTTGGACTCGACGACGCCCAGCTCGCTGACGTCGGCGGCCAGCCGCTGAAGCAGCCGGTACCCCATCTCCGGGCGCGACTGCTCGCGGCCGCGGAACATCACGGTGATCTTGACCTTGTCGCCGCTCCGCAGGAAGCGCTCGACGTGGCCCTTCTTGGTCTCGTAGTCGTGCGGGTCGATCTTGAGGCGCAGCCGCATCTCCTTGATGACGGTGAGCGCCTGGTTCCGCCGGGCCTCGCGGGCCTTCTGGGCGGACTCGTACTTGAACTTCCCGTAGTCCATCAGCTTGGCGACCGGCGGCCGGGCCATGGGCGCGACCTCGACGAGGTCGAGCTCGGAGTCCTGGGCCAGGCGCAGCGCCTCGCCGATCGGCACGATGCCGACCTGCTCGCCCTCCGGGCCGACCAGGCGGACCTCGGGGACGCGGATACGGTCGTTGATACGGGGCTCGGTGATGGCCTCTCCTCTGCTGTTGCACGGGAGGAGTCGCTGGCCCGACCGGACGCCGGAGAGAACGAAGGCCCCGTGAACGGCTGCTCACGGGGCCCACTCGCCGGGGTCGCACGGGCCCGGGTGGGCTCGTGCGCGGCGCGGAAACCGGCCGGTGGCCGGACTCCGCGATCCGGAGACCTGGGTGCCTGCGTCGGCGCCAGGTGGGAGCGGGCTCCTCTTGGTCAGCGGCCCGGGCAGGGCCACTGGATGGTTCGCGCGCCTCGGTGTAGCGGGGAGGCGCGTCGATGGTACAGCGCCGGGCAGGTGCACGTCATTCCCGGGTCGCCGACGGCTCGGCGCGTCCGGCGGCCAGCAGGGCCCGCAGGCCCTCGACGGCCTCGGCCGCCCGCTCCCCGTCGGCCGCCTGCACGGCCAGCAGCGCGAACTCGTCGTCGTTGGTCAGCAGCACGGTGGCCCACTTGAACCGCTTGTCGAAGCGGATCGCCTGCACCGCCGTCCAGGGCACCCGCCGCGTCCCGAACACGTTGCGGGCGCGCAGACCCGAGGCGTCGGCATCCACCCGGGGGCGGCCCAGCGCCAGCAGGCCTGCCCCGAGGACCAGCCCGAGCCCGACGACGGCGACCTGATCGGCCGTCGTGTAGGTGACCACGCCCCCGGTGTCCCGCTGCAGCGTCAGGCCCACGTAGGCCAGCACGGCCGCGACGACGACGGCCAGCGCGGCGCAGAACATCCGCCAGCGGCGGGGGACGGCGGAGACGGCGGCGGGCGGCGCGGAGGGCGGCACGCCCCCCATGGTCCCAGGCTCCCGGCGCGGTGCGGCCGGCAGAGCGCGGCTGGCAGAGTGCGAGACGTGGAGATCACCGGAACCGCCCAGCACGAGGCCTGGCAGGCGCGGGTGCTCCCGCCCGTGGAGCAGCTGCGCCCGGACCTGTGGTCGATCCCCGTGCCCATCCCCCACGGCCCGCTGCGGTACGTGACCAGCTACGCGTTCGCCCTGGACGGCGGCGGCCTCGGCCTAGTGGACACCGGCTGGGAGAGCGAGGAGAGCTGGACGGCGCTGCGGGCGGGGCTGACCGCCATCGGCGGGGCAGTCGAGGACGTGCGCGGGGTGCTGATCACCCACCTGCACTTCGACCACCTGGGCCTGGCCGAGCGGGTCCGGCAGGCCTCCGGCGCATGGGTGGCGATGCACCCGGCCGACGCGGCGATCGTCGGCTCGCCCGTGCACCGGGACCCGGCCGCCTCGGTGCGCGCCGAGGTCGCGTTCCTGGTCTCCCTCGGCGCCGAGCCCGACGAGGCCGCCGCCGACGTCGGGCCGGCCGCGCAGTTCGCCCCCTACTCCCACATGGCCCTGCCCGACCGGCTGCTGGAGGACGGCGACGTCGCCGACCTGCCCGGCTGGACGCTGCGGGCGGTGCACACGCCGGGCCACACCCCCGGCCACCTGTGCTTCGCCGAGGAGCGCACCGGGCTGTTCCTCTCCGGCGACCACGTCCTGCCGCGGATCAGCCCCAACATCTCCACGACCCACGACGGGACCCCCGATCCGCTGGGCCGCTACCTCGACTCGCTGGCGGCCGTGGGCGAGCGGGACGTTCCCGAGGTGCTGCCGGCGCACGAGTGGCGCTTCCGTGGGCTGGCCGCGCGCACCGCGCAGCTGCGCGAGCACCACGAGCGGCGGCTGGCCGAGCTGCTGGCCGCCGTCCGGGCGCAGCCGCACAGCACGCCGTGGCAGCTGGCCGGCCTGCTCACCTGGTCGCGCCCCTGGGAGCAGTACGAGCGGCGGATGCGGATCTTCGCCGTCACCGAGACCGACGCGCACCTGCGGCTCCTGGCCGCCCGGGGCCTGGTGATCAGCAGCGGCGGCGCCGTGCCCAGGTGGACCGCCGCGGTCCGCTGAGCGCGGTCGCCGGGAGCAGGGGTCGTCGCACGCCCGCGACGCGGACGCAGCACCATGGGGACGTGACGGACAGCCAGCCCGCCCCCCAGCCCGACGTCCTGCCGCTGGCCGGATACACCGTCGCGGTCACCGCGGCCCGCCGGCGGGAGGAGCTCGGTGCGCTGCTCGAGCGGCGCGGCGCCCGGGTCGTGTACGCGCCGGCGATCCGGATCGTGCCGCTGGCCGACGACGCCGAGCTGGTCGCCGCCACCCGCGCGGTGCTGGAGCGCCCGGTCGATCTCGCCGTCGCCACGACCGGCGTCGGCTTCCGCGGGTGGCTGGAGGCCGCCGAGACCTGGGACCTGCCGCTGGTCGACCACCTGCGCACCGCCCGGCTGCTGGCCCGGGGGCCCAAGGCGCGGGGCGCGATCCGCGGCGGCGGGCTGGTGGACGCCTGGTCGCCGGCGTCGGAGTCCTCCGCCGAGGTGCTCGAGCACCTGCTGGCCGGCGCCGAGGGCCCGCTGGCCGGGCGGCGGATCGCCGTCCAGCTGCACGGGGACCCGCTGACGGAGTTCGTCGAGGCGCTGCGCGCCACCGGCGCGGAGGTGCTGACGGTGCCGGTGTACCGGTGGGTGCTGCCCGAGGACGTCGCCCCGGTGCGCCGGCTGGTGGACACGGTGATCGCCCGCGAGGTGGACGCGGTGACCTTCACCAGCGCCCCGGCCGCGGCCGGACTCCTGTCGGTCGCCGACGAGCTGGGCCGGCGCGCGGAGTTCGTGGCCGCGCTGACCGACGGCGTCCTGCCCGTCGCGGTCGGCCCGGTGACCGCCGGCCCGCTCACCGCGGCCGGCATCCCGTCGGTGCAGCCGGAGCGGTCGCGGCTGGGCGCGCTGGCCCGCGAGGTGGTCGCCCGGCTGCCCGAGCGCGACCCGGTGCTGCAGGTGGGCGGGCACGCCGTCCAGGTGCGCGGGCACGCCGCCGTCGTCGACGGCCGGCTGGTCGAACTGCCGCCCGGGCCCATGGCGGTGCTGCGCGCGCTGACCGCCCGCCCGGGCACCGTGCTCTCCCGCCCCGCCCTGGGGCGGGTGCTGCCCGGCGGCGACGAGCACGCGGTGGACACGGCGGTGACCCGGCTGCGGGCGGCGCTGGGCGCCCCGCTGGTGGAGACCGTCGTCGAGCGCGGCTACCGGCTGACGGTCTGACCGTCGCTGCCCCGGTGTGGTGAGGGGCAGGCCATCGGCGTGCACGGCGCCCGCCGGAGCGGCGAAGATCGTCGGCGTGACTGCGACCGAGGACTTGCCGGCTCCCGGCCGTGCGCTGCTCGAGGCGGGCGCGGCGGTCGCCGGGTCGATGAGCCGGGCCGCGGCCTCGGTGGTGTTCCCCGGCGGCTCGGCCCCGGCTCCGGCGGTGGGGCTGGACGAGCGGCTGGCCCACGCCCAGCGCTCCGCCGCCGACGAGGCCGCCGCGCTGCCGGCCACCCGCGAGCGCGTCCGCGCGGGCGCCGTCCTCGCCTTCGCCGTCGAGCACGCCGTCTCGCTGTCCCGCAGCGGGCGCCCGGTCCGGGACGACGACTTCTTCACCCCGCGTGCTGGCGGCCGGTCGGCGGCCGACGAGGTGACCGAGGCCGTGGTCGCCGCCGCGCGCGGCTCGCACGACGAGCGGCGGGTGCGGCACCTGGGCTACCTGCTCGCCGAGGTGGCCGCCTCCCCCGACCTCGACGCCGCGCTGGTCGACCGGGCGCTGCGGCTCGCGGCCGGGCTGTCCTGGCGGCAGCTGACCCTGCTGGCCGGTGTGGGCCGGCGCGACCGGCTGCCCCTGCCGATGACCCCGCTGGCCGACGACCCGCGCGGATGGACGGCGTGGGGCGCCCGGGAGGACGTCACCGACCTGCAGCGGGCCGGCCTGCTGGACCCGCCGCCGGCCTCGCCCCGGCCGGGCGGTGCGGCGCAGCCCCGGCTGCGCCCGGCGGACCTGCGGCTGACCCGCCGCGGCGTGCTGGTGCACCGGCTGCTGGCGCTGGGTTTCGTGCGGGACGAGGACGTCACCGCGGCCCTCACCGAGCTCGGGACGCCGCCCGCCTGACCGTCCCCGCTGCGGGGACCCGGCTGTGCGGCGGTACCTGTCGGTGAGACGTGGGTGTGATCTAGGTTACGGGCCTCTGTGCCGCCCCCCGCCGGCCCGGCGGGGTCCGCTCACCGTGGGAGGAACCCATGCCACTGCACCCGCAGACCGCCGGACTGCTCGCCGCCATGGAGGCGCAGGCCGCCCCGGACTTCGCCGAGCTCTCGGTGTCCCAGGCCCGCGACGTCGCGAGCACGTTCAAGGACCTGCAGGGCCCGCTGCCCCAGGTGGCATCGGTCCGCGACCGGACGGTGCCCGGCCCCGCGGGGGCGCTGCCGGTCCGCATCTACACCCCGCACGGCTCGCCGCGGGGCGTGCTCGTGTACTTCCACGGCGGCGGGTGGGTCATCGGCAACATCGAGATCGTCGACGGGCCCTGCCGCGCGCTGGCCGAGGCCACCGGCTGTGTCGTCGTCTCCACGCAGTACCGGCTGGCCCCCGAGTCGGCCTACCCGGCGGCGGCCGAGGACTGCTACGCGGTCACCAGCTGGGTGGCCGCGCACCAGGCGGAGCTGGGCACCGAACCAGCCGGCCTGGTGGTCAGCGGGGACAGCGCGGGTGGCAACCTGGCCGCGGTGGTGGCCCTGATGGCCCGCGACCGGGGCGGCCCGGTGATCGCCTTCCAGGCGCTCATCTACCCGGCCACCGATGTCAGCAGCTTCGACACCGACTCCTACCGCGACAACGCCCAGGGCTACCTGCTGACGGCGGACTCGATGCGCTGGTTCCGGGAGCACTACATCCCCGACGAGGCGCACCAGAAGGAGCCCTACGCCTCCCCCGCGCTGGCCTCCGACCACTCCGGGCTGCCGCCGGCGTTCATCGCCACCGCCGAGTACGACCCGCTGCGGGACGACGGCGAGAAGTACGGCAAGCTGCTCGAGCAGGCCGGCGTCCCGACCACCGTCCGGCGCTACGAGGGGCAGATCCACGGCATCTTCTGGCTCAGCGCGGCCTGCAGCGAGGGGTACGAGTCGCTGATGACCGACCTGGCGAAGGCGGTCAAGGACGCCCTGGCGTGACCCCCGGTCCCGGCGGCCGGGTTGCGGTGCCCGGCCGCCGGGGCGCCCCCGCCCGGGTGGTGGGATGGCGGGGTGAGTGAACCCGGGACGACCGTCCACCTCGGCACGCCCTCGGTCCGGCCGGCCGAGCAGCGCGACGTCCCCCGGATCGCCGCGACGCTGACCGTCGCGCTGGCCGACTCCCGCTGGGTCCGCTGGGCGCTGCCCGAGGACGGGCGGATGCAGCGGCTGACCCGCCTGCACGAACTGGACGCCGGGCACCGGGGCGTGTCGACCGGCAGCGCGTGGGTCACCGAGGACGTCACCGCCGTCGCCACCTGGCAGCCCCCGGCCGGTGCACCGGGCACCGCCCCGCTGCCGGACGACGTCCGGGCCGCGCTGGACCGGGAGCTGCCCTACCTGTCCGGGCCGCACGCCTCCCGGGTGGCGCGCACCCGCGAACTGGTCGACGCCGCCCGCCCGGCGCAGCCGCACTGGTGGCTGGCTCACCTGGGCACCCGGCCGAGCAGCCGCCGGCAGGGCATGGCCTCGGCGCTGCTGGCGCCCGTGCTCGACCGCTGCGACGCCGAGGGCACGGTCGCCGCCACCGCCGTCTACACGTGGGCGAACGTCCGCTTCCTGCGCCGGTTCGGCTTCGAGGTCGACCGGGCGATGCACACCGCCGACGAGGAGCTGCCGCTGTGGCTGCTGGTGCGCCGGCCCCGGCAGGCCTGACCCGCCTCCTCGGCCCCGGACCCGGCCCGACGCCGGCGGCTCAGAAGGGCGGGGGCTCGGTGGTGGCGACCAGGCCGGTGGGGGTGGTCACGGTGAGGGTGCCGTCGGGGGTGAGGGTGTAGGCCCAGCCCGGTGCCTGGTGCTTGCCGCGGTGGTCGCCGGTGCAGAAACCGGTCAGGTTGGCCGCGCTGGTCGCACCGACGGGCCAGGGGGTGTGGTGGTCGAGCTCCCGCACGGGCCGGCGGCAGCCGGGGAAGCGGCAGCGGCGGTCGCGGGCGCGGACGAACCGGTCGAGGCCGGTCTCCGGGTCGTGGCCGTCGGTGGGCGGCGGCGGGCCCAGGCCGGGGCGGCCGGTGAGGTCGTGGGCGCAGCGTTCGGGTCGGCGGCGGCAGGCGGGCCGGCCGCAGTGCGCGAGGCGGCGCAGTGCGCGGCTGTCGGTCAGCGCGACCAGAGCGCCCGTCAGCTCGTCGACGACCGCGATCCGCGGCCGGTCGGCCAGCCCGCCACCGGCGGTGGCTCCCAGCAGCTCGGCCAGCCACCGGCGGTCGCTCTCGGCAGCGGCGTGCAGCGCGGCGAGGGCGCTGGTCGCGGCGGTGACCCGGCCGGCCGGACCGGCCCGCCAGGCGGCCTCGTCCGCGGCGTCGGCGCATTCGGCGGTGCGCACCGTCCGGGAGGCGTGTGCCAGCGCACGCTGCGCCCGGAGGAGCGCCTGGCTCGCGTCGTCGAGGGCGCGGTCGGCCGCAGCCCACCACCCAGGACCCGGTGGATCCCCGTTCGCTGGATGGGCGTCCCACGGATCACGGTCCGCGGGATCACCGGCAGGAGGATCATCACCCGGTACGGCGTCGGCCGGTTCGTCGAGCGCCAGGTCCGCCCGGACCGCCTCTTCCCCAGCCTCGGCGGCCCACGCGGCGAGCACCTCGTCCGGTATCGGCTCGAGCGCGTCGATGAGTTCGCCGGCGAGGACCCGGCGCTCGGTCTCGGCCCACCAGGCGGTCAGCTCACGCTGCTCGATCTCCTGCCACACCGGGTCCTCGGCGGGCGAGGCAGGGGGCAGCGGCTCGACCGGAGTGCGCTGGGTGGGCCGGGCCGGGTCCGGCCGGACGGCCAGCGGCGCGGACACGCCACGCTCCGCCACGGCGCGGATCAGCTGCCGGACCATCTCCGCGGGCACGGTCTGCCCATCGATCTCGCCGGGCTGGTCGCCGCCGAGCAGCGTCTGCACGGATGCGACCACGGTGAGCAGCACCTGCACCGGCACGAGACCGGACTCACCCGGGCGAAGAACCAGATCCAGCAGGCAGTCGGCCATCTTCTGCCCGCGGCCGCGCGGATCAGCCGGATCGTCGAGGGCGTCGGCCATGGCGGCCAGGGCCCGGTACAGCGCCCGCGCCTCCGGCACGGTGAGCACCGCGGTGACCGTGGCCATCCCGGGCGTGCGCTCGGGACGCAGGGACACCCCGCGCCGCTTGATCGCCTCGGCGAGCCGGCGGGCGGTGGCGCGGGCGTCGCGGGCGGTCGCCTCCCGGCGGGCCTTGTCCGCCAACTGCGCGGGCGAGATCACCCGGCCGGCGGCCCAGCGCAGCACTTCGGCCTCCACCTCGCCGCGCACCCGGTCGCTTCCGATGGGTGCGACGATCTCCAGCAGCGGGAACACGTGCCCGGGGTGCAGCGCGCCGGCCTCGAGCGCGGCCAGGGTGCCGGGCAGTCTCTGCACCAGCGTCAACGACCGCTCGACCAGCGCCTCGGCGGACTGCAGGCTCAGCGAGCAGGCGATCATCAGCTCCTGCGCGGCCCACTCGCTCACCGGCCGCAGCACCTCGGCCCGCCCCGCCCACCGTGCGGCGCTCATCGCCCCCGGCTCGCCCTGGGCCCGGTCGCCGGCCGCCGGTCGGGTGGCGGCGAACTCGGCCACCGCACGCGCCTGCACCGCGAACTGGCGTGCCGTCTCCCGCGCCGCGGCCTGCGCCCGGCCCAGCGGGCCGGGCGCGAGCTCCACCGGCGGCGCGAACGCGGGCCACTCCGTCGACGGCTCGGCCGCCCGCCGTCGCCGCTCCGATGACGCGGTCCGGGCGCCGGCGAACCACTCGGCAGCCGCGACGTCATCGAACACATGTTCGATGCTATGTCCACGTCCCGGATCCCCGCAAGATGGACGAACGGGGAAAGTGCAGCTCAGACCCGCAGAAGGCCGGACGACCCGGCCCAGCTCGCGGACCGGGCTCAGTCCCAGTGGCGGCGGGAGCGCTTGAGCTCGCCGCGCTGCTTCTTGGCCTGGATGCGCCGCTCCTGCGAGCCCCTGGTCGGCTTGGTGCGCCGGCGGGCCGGGGACGGCGGGGCCAGCGCAGCCCGCAGCACCGCGGCCAGCCGCTCACGGGCGGCCTGCCGGTTGCGCAGCTGCTGGCGGTGCTCGCTGGCCGCGATGGTGAGGACGCCGTCGACCAGCCGGCCGGCCAGGCGCTGCGCCAGCCGTTGCCGCTGGGCGTCGGTGAGCCCGGGCAGCTCGAGCGGGGTCACCGAGAGCTCCACCCGCGAGTCGGCGGTGTTCACCCCCTGCCCGCCCGGCCCGGAGGAGCGGGAGAACCGCCAGCCCAGCGCCCCGGCAGGCACGACGAGGGAGCCGGTGACCGGGAGGTCCCCGGAGGCGTCGTCACCGGCAGGCATGCCCCCAGTCTGGCGCCCCCGCCGGCCTCCGGCGCGGCGCCCGGTTTCCAGGCCGCGCGCCGGCGCCCGGCGTCGGTGACGCGGCGGGCACGATCGGGGCATGACCGCGCTCCCCGACGCCCTCGCGGCGGGGCCCGTCGTGCTCGACGGCGGGCTGGCCACCCAGCTGGAGGCGCAGGGGCACGACCTGGGCTCGGCGCTGTGGTCGGCACGGCTGCTGCGCGACGACCCGGACGCGATCGTGGCCGCGCACGGCGCCTTCGCCGCCGCCGGCGCGCAGGTGGCGACGACGGCCAGCTACCAGGCGACGGTGGAGGGCTTCGCCGCCGCCGGGATCGGCGCCGCCGAGGCCCGGCGGCTGATCGCCCGCTCGGTGCAGCTGGCCCGCCGCGGCGCGCCCGGCTGCTGGGTGGCGGGATCGGTCGGCCCGTACGGGGCGATGCTCGGCGACGGCTCGGAGTACACCGGCGCGTACGTGGCCGAGATCGGCGTCCCGGCGCTGCGTGCCTTCCACCGGCCGCGGATGGCGCTGCTGGCCGAGGCCGGCGCCGACGTGCTGGCCTGCGAGACGGTGCCGGCGGCCGCAGAGGCGGAGGCGCTGCTCGCCGAGGCCGAGGCGCTCGGCGTGCCGGTGTGGCTGTCGCTGACCACGGTCGTGGGGCGGGACGGCGAGGCGCGCACCCGCCGGGGCGAGCGCGCCGCCGACGTCTTCGCGCTGGCCCGCGGCGTCGACGCGGTGCTCGCCGTCGGGGTCAACTGCACCGCGCCGTCCGCCGTCCTGCCCGGGCTGGCCGCCGCCGCGGCCGCCGGGAAGCCGCTGGTCGCCTATCCCAACAGCGGCGAGGGGTGGGACGCCGGCGCCCGCCGCTGGACCGGGATGCCGGGGATCGAGGCCGGCGACGTCCCCGGCTGGGTGGCCGCCGGTGCCCGGCTGGTCGGCGGCTGCTGCCGGGTGGGGCCGGCCGACATCGCCGCCCTCGCCGCCGCGGTGACGTGATGGAGCGGCCCCGGTGCAGGGTCCCGCCGCGAGCCTGCGAGCGGTGGGGGGCACCGGGGTCCTTCTTCAGAGAATGGGCTTGCCGCCGGTGACCGCGACCCGGGCGCCGGAGATGTAGCTCGCCTCGTCGCTGGCCAGGAACACGTACACCGGCGCGACCTCCGCCGGCTGCCCCGGGCGGCCCATCGGCACCTGCTGGCCGAAGCTCTCCACCTTCTCCGGCGGCATGGTCGACGGGATGAGGGGCGTCCAGATCGGCCCCGGCGCCACGCTGTTGGCCCGGATGCCCTTGTCCGCGTACATCTGCGCCAGGCTGGCGGTGAAGTTGGCGATCCCGGCCTTGGTCATCGCGTACGGCGCCAGCTGCGGGCTGGGCATGTCGGAGTTCACCGACGACGAGTTGATGATCGAGCCGCCGGACGGCATGTGCGGGATCGCGTCCTTGGTCAGGACGAACATCGCGGTCAGGTTCACCGCGAGCGTGTAGTCCCACTCCTCGTCCGAGACCTCCTCGATCGAGTCGTGGCTCATCTGGAACGCCGCGTTGTTGACCAGGACGTCGATCTTCCCGAACTCCTCCACGGCCTTCGGGATGATCGTGTGCGCGTGTGCCCGGTCGGACAGGTCACCGGCGACCAGCACGCACCTGCGGCCGGCCTCCTCGACGTACTTGGCGGTGTCCTGCGCGTCCTCGTGCTCGTTCAGGTACGAGATCAGGACGTCGGCGCCCTCCCGGGCGAAGGCGATGGCCACGGCGCGGCCGATGCCGCTGTCGCCGCCGGTGATGACGGCGGCCTTGCCGGTGAGCCTGCCCGACCCGCGGTAGGTCTCCTCCCCGTGGTCCGGCTTGGGCGTCATCTCGCCGAGCGAGCCGGGAACCGACTGCTGCTGCGCGGGCTGGGACTCGGGGCGGGGCGAAGACACGTCGTCCTCCAGGTGGTCGGATGCGTACGACCCCGCCTACCCCCGCCGTCGGCGACGGAACCCGACCGCCGGCGCCGGGAAGGATCACGGCGTCAGGCACGCTGTTCTCCACGATGACCGCCGCACCTCTCCTCGACGACCCCCGCGACCTCACCGCCCTGCGCGCGGGCGGCGCCGACCCCGACGAACTGTTCACCGCCTTCGCCGCCTGGGCGGAGTCGAACGGCACGACCCTCTACCCGGCGCAGGAGGACGCGCTGATCGAGCTGGTCAGCGGCGCCAACGTCGTCCTGGCCACGCCGACCGGCTCGGGCAAGTCGCTGGTGGCCACCGGCGCCCAGTACGCGGCGCTGGCGGCCGGGCGCCGCAGCTACTACACCGCGCCCATCAAGGCCCTGGTCAGCGAGAAGTTCTTCGCGCTCTGCGCGGTCTTCGGCGCGGCCAACGTCGGCATGCTCACCGGCGACGCCGCGGTCAACCGGGACGCGCCGATCATCGCCTGCACCGCCGAGGTGCTGGCCAACATCGCGCTGCGGGAGGGCGCGGACGCCGACATCGGCCTGGTGGTCATGGACGAGTTCCACTTCTACGGCGACCCCGACCGCGGCTGGGCCTGGCAGGTGCCGCTGCTGGAGCTGCCGAAGGCGCAGTTCCTGCTGATGAGCGCCACCCTCGGCGACACCGGCTGGCTGCGGGAGGACCTCACCCGCCGCACCGGCCGCCCGACCGCGCTGGTCGCGAGCGCCGAGCGCCCGGTGCCACTGCACCACTACTACGCGACGACGCCGATGCACGAGACGATCCAGGAGCTGCTGGACACCCGGCAGGCGCCGGTCTACGTCGTCCACTTCACCCAGGCCTCCGCGCTGGAGCGGGCGCAGGCGCTGATGAGCGTCAACGTGTGCACCAAGGAGGAGAAGGCCGCGATCGCCGAGATGATCGGCGGATTCCGGTTCACCTCCGCCTTCGGGACGACGCTGTCGCGGCTGGTCCGCCACGGCATCGGCGTCCACCACGCCGGGATGCTGCCCAAGTACCGGCGGCTGGTGGAGCAGCTGGCCCAGGCCGGGCTGCTCAAGGTCATCTGCGGCACCGACACCCTCGGCGTCGGCATCAACGTGCCGATCCGCACCGTCGTCTTCTCCGCGCTGTCGAAGTACGACGGCACCCGCACGCGGCTGCTCAACGCCCGCGAGTTCCACCAGATCGCCGGCCGGGCCGGGCGCGCGGGCTTCGACACGGCGGGCACCGTCGTCGTCCAGGCGCCGGAGCACGAGGTGGAGAACCTCAAGCAGTTCGCCAAGGTGGCCGACGACCCGAAGAAGCGCCGCAAGCTGGTCCGCCGCAAGGCGCCCGAGGGCATGGTGCCGTGGTCGGAGGCGACGATGAAGCGCCTCGTCGACGCCGAGCCCGAGGCGCTGACCAGCAACATGCGGGTGTCGACGGCGATGATCCTCGATGTCGTCGACCGGCCCGGGGACCCGTTCGTCGCGATGCGCCGGCTGCTCACCGAGAACCACGAGCCGCGCAAGCGTCAGCTGCGGCACATCCGGGAGGCGGTCGGCATCGCCCGGTCCCTGCTGCAGGCCGGCGTCCTCGAGCGGCTCGACGAGCCCGACGCCGACGGCCGGCGCTACCGGCTGACCGTCGACCTGCCGCCGGACTTCGCGCTCAACCAGCCGCTGTCGACCTTCGCGCTGGCGGCGATCGAGCTGCTGGACCCGGAGTCGGACACCTACGCGCTGGACGTCGTGAGCGTCCTGGAGGCCACCCTCGACGACCCGCGGCAGATCCTCGCCGCCCAGCTGAACAAGGCCAAGGGCGAGGCCGTCGCGCAGATGAAGGCCGAGGGCATCGAGTACGAGGAGCGCCTCGAGCTGCTCGAGGACATCTCCTACCCGAAGCCGCTGGAGGAGCTGCTCTCGCACGCGTTCGACGTGTACCGGCGCAGCAACCCGTGGGCGAACGACGCGCACCTGTCGCCGAAGTCCGTCGTCCGGGAGATGTGGGAGCGGGCGTTCACCTTCCGGGAGTTCGTGACCACCTACGGGCTGACCCGCTCCGAGGGCGCGGTGCTGCGCTACCTGTCCGACGCGTTCAAGGCGCTGCGGTCGGGGGTGCCCGCGGTCGCCCGCACCGACGAGGTGACCGACCTGGTCGAGTGGCTCGGTGAGCTGGTGCGCCAGGTCGACTCGTCGCTGCTCGACGAGTGGGAGCAGCTGACCTCGCCCGACCAGCCGCACGATGTCCCCGTCGAGGTGCCGGCCCGGCCGCGGCCGCTGACCGGCAACGAGCGGGCGTTCACCGCGATGGTGCGCAACGCGCTGTTCCGGCGGGTGGAGCTGTGGGCCCGCCGGCGCTGGTACGACCTCGGCGAGCTGGACTCCGGCTCCGGGTGGAACGCCGACCGCTGGGGCGAGGTGGTGCAGGCCTACTTCGCCGAGCACGCGGAGCTCAACACGGGGGCCGACGCCCGCGGCCCGGCGCTGCTGATCTGGGACAAGGCCGAGCCGGGCGTGTGGCGGGTGCGGCAGATCGTCGACGACCCGGCCGGCGACCACGACTGGGGCCTCGACGTCGAGGTGGACCTGGCCGCCTCAGACGAGGAGGGCTCCGTGGTGCTGCGCCTGGTGGACGCCGGCCGACGCGACGGCTGACCGGCTTCCGGCGCGTGGCGACGGCGGCCGTGCCAGGCTCCACCCGATGAACGCATGAACGGGTGGGAGATGGTGGCGGTCGCCTGCGCGGGCCTGGCTGCCGGCAGCATCAACGCCGTCGTCGGCTCCGGCACGCTGGTGACCTTCCCCGTGCTGCTGGCCGTGGGGCTGCCGCCGGTGACCGCCACGGTCAGCAACTCCCTCGGGCTGGTGCCCGGCAACCTGACCGGCTCGATCGGGTACCGGCGGGAGCTGGCCGGGCAGCGCGGGCTGCTGCTGCGGCTGCTGCCCGCTTCGGTGCTCGGCGCGCTGACCGGTGCCTTCCTGCTGCTGCACCTCCCGTCGGAGGCCTTCGAGGCGGTCGTGCCGGCGCTGATCGGCCTGGCCGTCGTGCTCGTCGCCGTCCAGCCCGCCGTGCAGCGGGCGCTGGCCCGGCGCCGGGCGAGGAACGACGCGCCGCCGCGCCGGATCGGCCGCGGGCGGATGGCCGCCCTCTTCGCCGGCGCCTACGCCACCGGCAGCTACGGCGGCTACTTCGCCGCCAGCCAGGGCGTGCTCCAGATCGGCATCTTCGGGCTCCTGCTGCACGAGTCGCTGCAGCGGCTCAACGCCCTCAAGAACGTGCTGACCCTCGCCGTGAACGCGGTGGCCGCCGGGGCCTACGTCGTGGTGGCCACCGACCGCATCGACTGGCGGGCGGCGGCGCTGGTCGCCGCCGGCTCGCTGGTCGGCGGTCACCTCGGGGCGCGGTTCGGCCGGCGGCTGCCCGCCGTCGCCCTGCGGACGGCGATCGTGCTCCTCGGGCTGACCGCCGTCGCCGCCCTGCTGACGCGGTGACCCACCCCCTCCCGCGACCCCGCAGGCCGGACGGCAGGCTTGCGGGCATGACGCGTGCGGGGGGCCGCGGGTGAGCCCGTTGGAATTCGTCCTCCTCGTCCTCGCCGGCATCGGCGCCGGGCTCACCGGCAGCATCGCCGGCCTCGCCTCGCTGATCAGCTATCCCGCGCTGCTGGCCACCGGCATCCCGCCGGTCACGGCGAACGTGACCAACACCGTCGCGCTGGTGCTCAACAGCGTGGGCTCGGTCAGCGCCTCCCGGCCGGAGCTGCACGGGCAGGGCCGGCGGCTCCTGCGGCTCTCCGCCGGAGCGCTGCTCGGCGGCGTGGCCGGTGCCGCGCTGCTCCTGCTCACGCCGTCGCACGCCTTCGAGCGCATCGTGCCGTGGCTGATCGCCGGGGCGTCGATCGCGCTGCTGGTCCAGCGGCCCCCGCGCCTGCTGGCCGAGCAGGGAGCGCGGGCGCACCCGACGCACCAGGACCCGTGGTGGCTGCCGCTCGGCACCTTCGCCATCGCCGTCTACGGCGGCTACTTCGGCGCCGCGGCGGGGGTCATGATGCTGGCGATGTACCTGCTCACCACCGGCGAGGGGCTGCCCCGGGGCAACGCGCTGAAGAACGTGGTGCTCGGCGTGGCCAACGCCGTGGCCGCCGTCGCGTTCGTCGTGCTGGCCGACATCGCCTGGTCGGCGGCGCTGCCCCTGGCGATCGGGCTGTTCCTCGGCGGCCGCCTGGGCCCGCCTCTGGTGCGCCGGGCTCCCCAGACGGCGCTGCGCCGGATCATCGCCGTCGCCGGGCTCGGGCTGGCGCTCACCCTGGCGGTGCAGGCCTACACGTAGCCGCCGGCGTCAGCTGACGTAGGCGGCCAGGAACAGCACGAACGCGCCGGCCAGCAGCAGCAACCGGGCCGGGGTGAGGCCGTTGACCAGGTTCGCCGTCGCCTCCACCCACTGCGGGCGGACGCCGGCCTCGCGGGTGCCGCGGCGGACCAGCCGCACCTCGTCGGCCAGCAGCGCGCCGGCCGCCCCGAGCATGCCGAGCCCGACGGTGAGGAAGACCAGCGCCAGCCGCTCGTTGAACGCCTCGGCCACCCCGGCGAGCAGCAGCACCGCCAGCACCCCGGCGAGCAGCCCGATCAGCGCACCGGCCACCGGCGCCCACGGGCCCATGCGGGTCAGCGGGCTCGTGCGCCGCGGGCCCACCCGCGGCCGGCCTGCTACCGGCCCAGTGGGCTGGTACCCCTCGGCCGCCGGCGGCGGGCCGGCGGGGAGCGGACCGGGGGCCCGACTCGTGGGCGGCGCGGGAGCCGGCTGCGATCCACCGGCCGGGCCGACGGCGGGCAGCTCGGAGGTCGACGGGGACGGCGTGCGCGGGACCTCGGTCATCACCTGCCCACGCTAGGCGCGCCGACCGGCACCGGGGGGACCCGGCCCGGGGCGTGTCGACTCGTCCCCACGTCGACACGTCGATGAGTTCCGGGCGGCGGGCCGGTCCCGTCATCGACCGGGCCGTGATCGAAGCCCTCCTCGCGGGCGGGGTCCTTGGTACTAGCCCCAAGGTCGCATGGTGGCGCGCCCGGGGCAGTGAGGACGCTCGATACCGACCGGTGGTCCGGGCCGCCGGCCGCGCGCGACGACCAGAGGACGGAAGCGATGACCGCGACCACCGGCGGAACGGCGCCCCCGGCGACGGCGGACGGGCGGGCGTTCTGGCGGGAGGTGCTCCTCGCCGGCGGGTCCACCACGGTGCCCCGGTGGACCCGCGAGCCGGTCCTGGGCGTCGCCGAGCACGCGGTGGCCGTGCCCGCGGACGTCACCGCGGCGGTGCGCGGGCTCGCCGACGAGCTGGAGGTGCCGCTGCGCGCGGTGCTGCTGGCCGCACACGCCCGCGTGCTGGCCGCGCTGGCCGGCGCGCCGGAGGTCACCGCCGGGGTGGTCGTCGCGGCCGGCGGCCGGCCCCTGCCCTGCCGGCTGTCCACCGCGGCGGGATCGTGGCGGGCGCTGGTGCGCGAGGCCGCGCACGCCGAGGCGGCGCTGCGCACCCACGGCCGCTTCCGGCTCGACGACCTCCGGGGCGAGCTGGGCGTGCCGGGCCCGTCGTACGAGACGGTGCTCGATCCGGCCGGCGCCGGCGCCCTGGTGGAGGACGTCATCGTCCGGGTGGGCGTCACCGACCGCGGCGACGTGCTCGCACTGCGGGTGCGGTACCGGACCGACGTCCTGGACTCCGGCGGCGCCGCCCGGCTCGCCGGGTACCACGTCGCCGCGCTGGCCCGCATGGCCGCCGACCCGGACGGCGGGCACGCCGGCGCGAGCCTGCTCTCGGCGGAGGAGCTCCGGTTCCAGCGCGAGGAGCTCGCCGGGCGCCACCGGGAGCTGCCCGACCTGCGGGTCCACGAGCTGATCCAGCAGCGGGCGGCCGCCTCCCCCGACGCGGTCGCCGCCGTCGACGGGGACCGGCGGTGGACCTACGCCGAGCTCAACGCCCGGGCCAACCGGCTGGGGCGCGCCCTGCTCGCGCACGGGCTGCGCCGGGAGGACGTGGTCGCGGTGGTCACCGGGCGCGACCTGGACCGGCTGGCCGCCGTCCTGGCCGTTCTCAAGGCCGGTGGCGTGTACCTGCCGGTCGACCCGCGCCTGCCCGCCGACCGCATCGCCCGGACGCTGCGCCGGGCCGGGTGCCGGCTCGTGGTGACCGGGGCGGGCAGCGCCGGCCCGCTCGACCGGGCGGTGGCGGAGCTGCCCGACCTCCAGCGGCTGGCGGTGGACGGCGCCGGACGGCACGAGGGGTCCGACCTCGGCGTCCCGGTCGCGGCCGGCCAGCTGGCCCACGTGTCCCTCGCCTCACGGTCCACCGGCGAGCCCGGGGGCGCGCTGTGCGAGCACCAGGGGCTGCTCAACCAGGTCCTCGCCACGATCGACGACCTGGGGATCGGCGAGGGGCAGGTGGTCGCCTCCACCGCGCCGCACGGCCTGAGCGCCTCGCTGGGGCAGCTGCTCGCCGCGCTGGTCGCCGGGGGGACGACGCTGCTGGTCGCGGGGGAGGCCGTGCCCGACGCCGAGCGGTCCCTCGACATGGTCGTCGCCGGCCGGGTGGCCGTCCTGCAGGTCACCCCCGCCTTCCTGGAGGACGTGCTGGCCGCCCTGGAACGCCGGCCGCGCCCGCTGCCGGACCTGCGCTGCGTGTCGGTCACCGGCGAGGCCCTGGAGCGGGAGCTCGCCCGGCGCTGGTTCGCCACCGTGCCCGGGGTGCCGCTGGTCCACGCCTACGAGCTGACCGAGACCTCCGACGAGACCAACCACGAGGTCCTCCACCGGGCGCCCGACGGCGAGCGGGTGCCGCTGGGCCGCCCGATCGCCAACGTGCGGGTGTCCGTGGTCGACGAGTTCCTCGCCCCGGTGCCGCTGGGCGCGCCCGGCGAGATCGTCGTCTCCGGGGTCTGCGTCGGCCGCGGCTACGTCGGCGACCCCGCGCGCACCGCGGCGGCGTTCCCGCCCGACCCGCAGCGCCCCGGGCAGCGGCTCTGCCGCAGCGGTGACCTCGGCCGCTGGCGGCCCGACGGGAAGCTCGAGCTCCTCGCCCGAGCCGGCGTCCCCACCACCTGAGGAGGAGAACGATGTCGTCCTCGTCGCTGATGTCCCTGCCGGACCTCGAGCTGGGCCTGCAGCCGGGCCGGCCCGCGGTGCTGCGGGCCGAGCCGGACGGGGACGCCCCCGGCTGGGCGGCCGCCCACCACGACGCCGTCCGCGACGCCGCCACCGAGCACGGCGCCGTCCTGCTCCGCGGGCTGAAACTGCGCGACCCGGCCGCCA
Organism: Geodermatophilus ruber; assembly: GCF_900114385.1. Lineage (GTDB taxonomy): Bacteria > Actinomycetota > Actinomycetes > Mycobacteriales > Geodermatophilaceae > Geodermatophilus > Geodermatophilus ruber. The sequence continues at coordinate 138,268 of NZ_FOSW01000011.1, read as the reverse complement.
CCGCCGCCGTCGTGCGGGAGCTGACCACCGGGCTGATGACCGAGCGCGAGGCGTACGCGCCCCGGCAGGACGCCGGTGAGCGGCTCTCCTGGTCGACGCCGTGGCCGGCGAACCAGCCCATGCGCCTGCACCACGAGCTCAGCTACGCCCGCCAGGTACCGGGGCTGATGGCCTTCGCCTGCCTGTGTGCGCCGGCCGTGGGCGGGGCGACGACGCTGGCCGACGCGGCCACCGTGCTCGCGGCGCTGCCGGCGGACGTGGTCGCCCGCTTCGAGCGCGAGGGCTGGCTGCTGCTGCGCAGCTACGACGACGAGATCGGGGCCTCGGTGGCCGAGGCGTTCGGCACCGACGACCGCGCCGCGATCGAGGCCTACTGCCGGGCCAACGGCATCGAGACCGCCTGGCAGCCCGGCGGCGGCCTGCGCACCCGCCAGCGCCGCCCCGCCGTGATCACCCATCCGCGCACCGGCCGGCGCTGCTGGTTCAACCAGGTGGCGTTCCTCAACGAGTGGACGCTGCCGTCGGAGGTCCACGAGTACCTGGTGGACGTCTACGGCGCCGACGGGCTGCCGTTCACCACCCGCTTCGGCGACGGGGAGCCGATCGACGAGGACGTCATCGCGATGATCAACGAGGTCTACGAGATGCACACCACCCGCGTGTCCTGGCAGGACGGTGACCTGATGCTGGTCGACAACCTCGCCACCGCGCACGGCCGGGACCCGTACGAGGGTCCCCGCGAGATGCTGGTCGCGATGGCCGACCCGGTCCGGCTCACCGCGACCGCCGACCCGGGATGGCTCCGGTGACCGCCGTCGCGGGCACGCTGCCCGTGGACACGGCGATCCCCCTGCTGCCGGCGGGCGTGTGCCAGGTGTGGTGGGCACGCGCCGGGCAGGCCCGGCCCGAGCACGACGACCTGCTCGCCCCCGCCGACCGGCGGCGGCGGTCCCGGCTCCGGGGGGGCACCGACCGGCGGCAGTCGACGGTCGCGGCCGCCGTCGCCCGGTTGATCCTCGCCGCGCACGCCGGCACCCGCCCGGAGCAGCTGTGGATCGACCGCAGCTGCCCGCGGTGCGGCGAGCAGCACGGCAAACCCTGGCTGCCGGAGGCCCCGGACCTGCAGTTCTCGGTCGCCCACTCGGCCGGCTGCGTCGCCGTCGCGGTCGTGCGCGGCAGTCCCGTCGGCATCGACGTGGAGGAGCTCGCGCAGTACGACCCGGAGGAGCTGGACTGCATCGCCCACCACGCGCTGGCGCCCGAGGAGCGGGCCGACCTGGCCCGCTGGCCCGCGCGCGGCGGCCGCGCCTACGCCTTCAGCACCTACTGGACGCGCAAGGAGGCACTGGTCAAGGCGACCGGTGAGGGCCTGGCGGTCCGGCTGAACCAGATCGTCGTCTCCCCGCCGATGCGGCCACCGCGGGTGGAGCGCTGGACCGGCCGGTCGGAGCCGACGTCGCTGTACGACCTGCACCCGCCGCCGGGGTTCGTCGCCGCGCTCGCCGTCCGCGGCGCCTCGGTCGGGCTCGACGAGCGGGACGCCGCGCCGCTGCTGGCTCAGACCAGCCGGCGGCTGTCGGGGGCGACCACCCTGAGCCACCGGTAGCCGTAGCCGTCGAGGGCGATCTCGGCGCCGCCGTCCTCCCCCAGCGCCACCTCGCCGGGCTGCAGCAGGTCGACCAGCCGGTGCTCGGGCCCGCAACCGGCCAGGGCCAGCGGCACCTTGCGCGGCTCGGGGCCGAGGTTGTGGACGGCGACCAGCGCGCCGTCGGCCCAGCTGCACAGGTGGGCCAGCACCTCGGCGTGCGGCTGCTCGAGGACGGTGAACGTGCCCCAGCCCAGCTCCGGGGACTCGCGGTAGCGGCGGACGAGCAGCTTCATGAACGACAGCAGCGAGTCCGGGTCGCGCCGCTGGTCGGCGACGTTGACGAACTCGGGCGCGAACCCACCGTCCACCACCGGGCCGGGCAGCCGGGCGGGGTCGGCGGTGGAGAAGCCGCCGTTGGGGCCTGCGGTCCACTGCATCGGCGTCCGGACGGCGAGCCGGCCCTCGGCGTCGAGGTCCTCGCCCATGCCGATCTCCTCGCCGTAGAACAGCACCGGCGTGCCCGGCAGCGAGAACAGCAGGCTGTAGACCATCCGGACGCGCCGCGGGTCGCCGTCGAGCATCGGGGGCAGGCGGCGGCGCAGCCCGCGGCCGTAGACCTGCATCCGCTCCTCGGGGCCGAAGGCGGCGAAGACCTCGGCGCGCTCGGCGTCGCCGAGCTTGTCGAGGGTGAGCTCGTCGTGGTTGCGGACGAAGGTGGCCCACTGGCTGTCCGGCGAGATCGCGGGCCGGCCGGTGAGCGCGTCGCTGAGCGGGCCGGCGTCGGTGCGGGCGAGGGAGAGGTAGAGCGCCTGCATGCCGATGAAGTCGAAGAGCATGGTGAGCTCGTCGCCGTCCTCGTCACCGAAGAACTGGACCTGCTGCTCGTGCGGCAGGTTGACCTCGCCGAGCAGGATGCCGTCGCCGGTGCGGCGGCCGAGGAACGAGCGCAGCGCGCGCAGGTACTCGTGCGGCTCGGGGAAGTGCTCGGCGTCCTCCGGTTGCACCTCGAGGAAGAACGGGACGGCGTCGACCCGGAAGCCGGACAGGCCCAGCTGCAGCCAGAACCCGATGATCTTGGCGATCTCGTCGCGGACGCGCGGGTCGGTCACGTTCAGGTCCGGTTGCTCCTTGTAGAAGCGGTGCAGGTACCACTCCCCGGTCGGCTCGTTGAACGTCCAGATGCCGTCCTCCTGGTCGGGGAAGACCACCTGGTCGGAGGTGTCCGGCGGCTCGTCGTCCCGCCAGACGTAGAAGTCGTGGAAGGGGTCCTCCCGGCTCTGCCGTGCCCGCTGGAACCACGGGTGCTGGACGGAGGTGTGGTTGACCACGAGGTCTGCGATCACCCGCATGCCGCGGTCCCGGGCGGTCCGGATGACCTCCACCAGGTCCCCGTGCGTGCCCAGCCGCGGGTCGACGCCGTAGAAGTCGGTGATGTCGTAGCCGTCGTCCCGCTCGGCGGTCGGGTAGAAGGGCATCAGCCACAGGCAGGTGACGCCGAGGTCGGCGAGGTGGTCGATCCGCTGGGCGAGGCCCTCGAAGTCACCGCAGCCGTCGCCGTTCCAGTCCAGGTAGGTCTCGACGTCCAGGCAGTAGACGACCGCGGTCTTCCACCAGAGGTCGCTCGTGTCCGTGATCCGCATGCCGCCGCTCCTCTGCTCAGTTCGCGACCGCGGGCCGGAGTTCCTGGTGCGGCCGCAGCGGCTCGGCCGGCCCCGGCGGGTCGATCGCGACCGCCGGCGCCGGGGCCGTGACCTCCAGCTGCGGCAGCACGTGCGCCCCGAAGGCGTCGAGGAACGGCAGCTGCTCCTTGCCCACGTGGTGCAGGTAGATCTGGTCGAAGCCGAGGTCGGCGTACTCGGCGAGCCAGGCGGCGTGCCGGCCGAGGTCGGCGGAGACGCGCACCGCCTGCGTCACCGCCTCGGGGGGCACGTGCGCGCTGGCCAGGTCGAAGGCCCGGGTGGTGTCGAGGTCCCAGCACAGCGGCGGGGGGAAGACGTTGCTGCGCCACTGGTCGTGGGCGATGGCGAGCGCGCGGTCGGGATCGGGGTCCCAGCTGACGTGCACCTGCAGGGTGAGCGTCCCCTGGCCGCCGGCACCGCGGTAGGCCTCGATCAGCTCGCGGAGGGTGTCGTGCGACTGGTTGATGGTGACCAGGCCGTCGGCCCACTCCGCGTGCCGGGCGGCGGTGGCGGCGGTGACGGCGGGCCCGATCAGGGCCGGCTGCCGCTCCGGGAGGGTCCAGATGCGGGCGCGGTCGACGGTGACCAGCCCGTCGTGGCTGACCTCCTCGCCGGCGAGCAGGGCCCGGATGACGTCGACGCACTCGCGCAGGCGGGCGTCGCGCAGCTCCTTGCGCGGCCACGCCTCGCCGGTGACGTGCTCGTTCATGGCCTCCCCGGAGCCGAGGGCTACCCAGAAGCGGCCCGGGAACATGGCCCCGAGCGTGGCGACCGCCTGGGCGATGATCACCGGGTGGTAGCGCTGCCCCGGGGCGTTGACCACGCCGAAGGGCAGGCCGGTGGTGGCCAGCGCCGCGCCGAGCCAGGACCAGGCGAAGCCCGAGTGCCCCTGGCGCTCGTTCCACGGCTCGAGGTGGTCGGAGCACATCGCCGCGGTGAAGCCCACCTCCTCGGCGTGCTGCACCGCCCGCAGCAGCTCGCCGGGGTGCACCTGCTCGTGCGAGTTGTGGAAGCCGATCACCGTCATGGTCGCTGCCCTACCCCGCATGCCGGCGCTCCTACCTGCGGAGTTCCGGCGCGCCCGCCGCGCCGGGCGGCGCGCAGCCCATGATCACGGGCGGGAGGGCTCCCCGCCAGGTTGCAGCGGCGGGGCCCCGACGGCGCAGTGCACCCGGCACGGGGACTCCGCCGCCCCCCGCTCGGTCGGCGGCCGCACCTGCTCGTAGCTGGACGGGACCGCGGCCAGCGCGAGCAGGCCACCGACCGCCATGAGCGCGGCGCAGATGAGCATGGAGGTGCGGTAGGCGGGCGCCAGCGTGGCCGGGTCGGTGAGCTCCGCGCCGACCCCGGAGACCAGCGGCAGCACCGCGACCGCGAGCAGGCCGCCGGTGCGCGCGACGGCGTTGTTGATGCCGCTGGCCACGCCGGCGTACCGGTCCTCGACCGCGGCGAGCACCGTCGCGGTCAGCGGGGCGACCGTCAGCGAGAGGCCGAGGCCGAGCAACGCCACCGGCGGGAGGACGTCGGTGAGATAGTCCGCACCCGCCCCGATCCGGGAGAGCCCGACCAGCGCGAGGGCGCACAGCAGCGGCCCCAGGGCCATGGGCAGCCGCGGGCCGATCCGGTTCGACAGCGCCCCCACCCGGGCGGAGAGCACCAGCATCAGCAGGGTCACCGGCAGCAGGGCCAGCCCGGCCTCGAGCGGCGGGAAGCCGGACACCACCTGCAGCTGGACCACCACGAAGAAGAAGACGCCGCCGAGAGCCGCGTAGACGAGGAAGGTCATGGCGTTGACCGCGCTGAACGTCGTCGACCGGAACAGGTGCAGCGGCAGCATCGGCGCCGGCGAGCGGCGCTCGACGGCCAGGAACGCCCCCAGCGCGACGACGCCGAGGGCCAGCGTGGCGGCCACGACGCCGCGCTGGCCCTCCTGCCACGCGGTCAGCCCGTAGGTCAGCCCGCCGAGCCCCACCGCGGCCAGCACCGTGCCCGGCACGTCGAGGCGGCGGGCGGCGGCCGGGTCCGACGACTCCGGCACGTGCCGCAGCGTGACGAGGACGACGACCAGCGCCACCGGCACGTTGATGAGGAAGACCAGCCGCCAGTTGGCCACCTCCACCAGCCAGCCCCCGAGCAGCGGGCCGATCGCACCGGCCATGCCGGACAGCCCGGACCACGCGCCGATCGCCCGCGTCCGGTCCTCGGCCGCGAACGAGGACTGCAGGATCGCCAGCGACCCGGGGGCCAGCAGGGCACCACCGAGGCCCTGCACCGCCCGCGCCGCCACCAGGGTGCCGGTGTTCGGGGCGAGGCCGCACAGCGTCGACGCGACCGCGAAGAGGACCACCCCGGCGAGGAAGACCCGCTTGCGGCCGAAGCGGTCCCCCAGGGAGCCGCCGAGGAGGATGAACGCCGCGAGGGTCAGCGTGTAGCCGTTCACCACCCACTGCAGGCCGGCGGCGCTGCTGCCGAGGTCCTCCCCGATGGCGGGCAGGGCGATCGAGACGACCGTCGCGTCGAGGAACGCCATCCCCGAGCCGAGCACCGTGGCCAGCAGCACCCAGCGCCCCTCGGGTTCCCCGTACCGCAGGCCCGGGGCCCGCGCACCGGCGGCCGTCACGCCGGGGCCGCGGCGGCCTCGGCCAGCGGCAGCAGCACCTGGAAGCGGGTGTCGCCGGGCGTCGAGCGCACCCGCAGGTCACCGCCGTGCCGGTTGACCACGACCCGCCAGGAGACGTCCAGGCCCAGGCCGGTGCCCTGGCCGACGGGCTTGGTGGTGAAGAACGGCTCGAACACCCGCCGCTGCAGCTCCTCCGGGATGCCCGGCCCGGTGTCGGCCACCTCGACCAGGGCCCGCTCCCCCTCCCGTCCGGTGCGGAGGGTGAGCGTCCCCTCGCCCGACATGGCGTCGAGCGCGTTGTGGACGAGGTTGGTCCACACCTGGTTGAGCTCGCCGGCGTAGGCCGGCACCGGGGGCAGCGAGCGGTCGTAGTCCTTCACCACCTGGACCCCGGGAGGGATCTTGGCGCTCATCATCACCAGCGTGGCGTCCAGCCCGGCGTGCAGGTCGGTCGGCCGGTGCGGGGCCCGGTCCAGCTGCGAGTACTGCCGGGCGGCGTCGACCAGCGCCGAGATCCGAGCGGTGCTCTCCTGGACCTCGGCCAGCAGCGTCTCGGTCTCCACCGTGTAGGCCAGCCAGCGCAGCGCCGCCTCCAGGGCGCCCGGTTCCACCGCGTCGGCGACCCTGGTGAGCTCCCCGGGGCCCAGCCCGGCCGGGACGAAGACCCCGGCGAGCTCCCACGCCGCGCCGATGCCGTGGTCCTCCAGCCAGTCGCCGAGCTCGTCCTCCCGGTCGGCGCGCTCCAGAGCGGTGAGTTCCGCAGCGCTGCCGACCCGGGCCACGAGCTCCTCCTGCAGCCCGGTGAGCGCGCGCAGCACCGCGCCGTCGATCCTCCCCGTCGAGAGCAGGGCCAGCTTGTGGCGCATGCCGGCGAACCGCTCCCGCAGCGCGGCGGCCGCCCGCGTGGCGGCCGCCGCCGGGTTGTTCAGCTCGTGGGTGAGGCCGGCGGTCAGCTTGCCCAGCGCGAGCAGCCGTTCCCGCTGGCCGACCAGCTCGGCTGCCGTCCGCTGGCCGACGAACAGGCCCTCCAGCAGGTGGACGGCCATCGGGTACCACCGCCGGAAGACGACGGCGAAGCGGTCGGCGGGCAGCGCCAGGAACCGGCAGTCGCTGACCGCGCGGACCGTCGCCTGGTAGGTCTGGCTGATCCGGTCGCCGAAGTAGAACTGCACCGCTCCGGAGTAGACGCCGCGGTCGGAGGTCCGCACGATCTCCACCTCGTCCCCCCCGACGCGGCGGACCATGCTCAGCGTTCCCGAGAGCAGGACGAAGAAGCACTCGGCCGGCTCCCCCTCGACCGCCACCTCGCTGCCGGCCGGGTGCTCCACGACGTCGGCGTTGCACGCGACCCAGTCCAGCTGCGCCTCGTCGAGGTCGGCGAAGAGGAACAGCTCGCGCAGCGCGCCGGGGCTCACCCGGCTCGCCGCCCTCGTCACCGTTCCTCCAGGTACCGGTGCACGAGGGTGACGGCCATGGCGCCCTCGCCGACGGCGGAGGCCACCCGCTTCACCGACTCCGCCCGGGCGTCGCCGGCGACGAAGACCCCGGGCAGGCTGGACTCCAGGAAGTAGGGGTCCCGCTCCAGCGGCCAGCCCGGCGGCCCGGTGCCCTCGCGGAGCAGGTCCGGCCCGGTGGGGAGGAACCCCCGTTCGTCGCGCACGACGGCCCCGTCGAGCCAGCCGGTCCGCGGCGCGCCACCGATGAAGACGAACAGGTGGCCGGTCTCCAGGGTCTCCCGCCCACCGGTCCGCCCGTCGCGCACGGTGATCGTCTCCAGGTGCCCGTCGCCGTGCACCGCCTCGACGCTGGTGCAGGTGCGCACCGCGATCGACCGGATCCCGGCGAGTTGCTCGATGAGGTAGGTCGACATCGACGCCTCCAGCGACGGGCCGCGGACCAGCAGGCTCACCGACCGGGCGTAGCCGGCGAAGAACACCGCCGCCTGCCCGGCCGAGTTGGCCCCCCCGACGACGAACACGTCGCGGTCGCAGCACTCGATGGCCTCGGTCATCGCCGACCCGTAGAACACCCCGCGGCCGGTCAGCTCGTCGGCCCCCGCCACGCCGAGGCTGCGGTAGGACACCCCGGTGGCCAGCACGACGGCGTGCGCGGCGAGGGCGCGGCCGTCGTCGAGGCGCAGCACCCGTTTCGGGCCGTGCGCCTCGAGGGCGACGACGTCGCGGGCCAGCAGCAGCTCGGCGCCGAAGCGCACCGCCTGCCGGCGGGCGCGGTCGGCCAGCTGCCCTCCGGAGACGCCGTCGGGGAACCCCAGGTAGTTCTCGATCCGGCTGCTCTGGCCGGCCTGGCCGCCGGTGGCCTCCCGCTCGATCAGCACGGTGCGCAGCCCCTCGGAGGCCCCGTAGACGGCGGCGCCCAGGCCGGCCGGCCCGCCGCCGACGACCGCCAGGTCGTAGAACTCCTCCCGCGGCTCGACGCCGAGCCCGGCCACCGCGGCGAGCTGGGCCTCGGTCGGGGCCCGGAGGATCCGCGCGTCGGGGGTGATCACCACCGGGACGTCGTCCGGCCCGGCGTCCGCGGCGCGCAGCAGCCGCCGGCCCTCGGGCTCGTCGGCGCTGTACCAGCGGTAGGGCACCGCGTTGCGGGCCAGCAGGTCACGGGCCCGGAAGGACGGCGCCGACCAGCGGTGGCCGACCAGCTTGATCTCCTCGACGCCGCTGTCGGGCGTCTGCCGCCAGGCGTCGACCATGGCGTCGACGACGGGGTAGAGCTTCTCCTCCGGCGGGTCCCACGGTTTGAGCAGGTAGGAGTCGACGTCGACCAGGTTGATCGCCGCGATCGCGGCCTCGGTGTCGGCGTAGGCGGTCAGCAGCGCCCGGCGGGCACGGGGGAAGAGGTCCATCGCCTGCTCGAGGAACTCCACGCCGCTCATCCCGGGCATCCGCTGGTCGGCCAGCAGCACCGCCACCGGGTCGCCGCGCAGCTTGAGCTCACGCAGCGCGTCGAGCGCCTCGGCCCCCGAGGTGGCCCGCAGGACGCGGAAGGCCTCGCCGTACCGACGGCGCAGGTCGCGGGCGACGGCGCGGGACACGCCCGGGTCGTCGTCGACGCTCAGCAGGACCGGCTTGCCCATGGGGCCTCCTGTCCGGCGATGCCGGGGCTGCAGCCACGCTAGCCCGCCGCAGCGCTGCGGCGACACCCTCGCGGACGCCGCCCGGAGGTCTTCCCGCGGCCGGTCCCGGGTGTCGACGCGCTGCCGGGCACGGCCCCACCTCCGGGGGACGGCTGCGGGCCCCGGCCGTCGGCCGGGGCCCGCAGGCGGCCCCGCTGCAGGGCCCCGCCCCGCGCCTGCGAGGGTGGGGGGCAGCGGGGTCCTTCGTCAGGCGCCGATCAGGTCCCGGTCGCGTCGGGTCGCGTCGTCCTTGCGGCCGAGCTGCTCCAGCGGCACGTGCGCGGTCTCCCGCGCGGTGAGGGCGCACAGCCCGGCGACGGTCGCCGCGGCCGCGGTCAGCAGGGCGACCGGAACCCAGCCGTTGACGCCCTCGCCCACGATCGCGGCGGCGATCGCCGGGGAGAACCCGCCCAGGGCGAAGCCGATCTGGGTGCCGATCGCCATGCCGGAGTAGCGGACCCGGGTGTCGAACATCTCGCCGTAGAGGGAGGGCCAGATGCCGTTGGCCGCCGAGTAGAAGACGCCGGCCAGCAGGATGCCGAACACGAAGATCAGCGCCACGTTGCCCTGCTGCAGTGCCCACAGGAAGGGGAAGACCGTCACCGCGGAGCCCAGGGCGCCGAAGGCGAACACCGGACGGCGGCCGATCCGGTCCGACAGCTGGGCCCACAGGATCAGCGCACCCAGCGCCACCGTGTTGGCCAGGATGATCATCCAGAGCAGCGTCGAGCGCTCGAGCCCCACGACGTTCGTGCCGTGCGCGAGCGCCCAGGTGCCGACGATCGTGCTCACCACCGAGACCAGCGCACACAGGACCACCCGCAGGACCGCGGCCCAGTGGTCCCGGAACAGGACGGCGACGGGCAGCTTGACGACCGTCTGCTCCTGCTCGGCCCGCTCGAACTCCGGCGTCTCGGGCAGCGAGCGGCGCACCCAGTAGCCGATGGCGACGACGACGGCGGAGAGGAAGAACGGGATCCGCCAGCCCCAGCTGAGCAGCGCGTCCTCCGGCAGCAGCGCGACGGGGATGAAGACCAGGTTGGCGAGGATCAGGCCGGCCTGGGTGCCGACGAGGGTGAAGCTGGTGAAGAAGCCGCGCCGGCCCTCGGGGGCGTGTTCCAGCGTCATCGAGTTGGCGCCGCTCTGCTCACCGGCGGCCGAGAGGCCCTGCAGGATGCGGAGCGCGACGAGCAGGACCGGGGCCGCGACCCCGATGGCGGCGTAGGAGGGCAGCGCGCCGATGAGGAACGTCGAGACGCCCATCAGCAGCAGGGTCAGCACCAGCATCCGCTTGCGGCCGACCTTGTCGCCGAAGTGCCCGATGACGACCGCGCCCAGCGGCCGGGCCACGTAGGCGACACCGAAGGTCGCCAGGGACAGCAGCGTGGCCGTGGAGGGGTCGGACTCGGGGAAGAACACCTTCGGGAAGACCAGCCCGGCGGCGGCCCCGTAGATGAAGAAGTCGTAGTACTCGAGCATGCTGCCCACGAAGCTGGCGAGGGCGGCCTTGCGTGGCGTGCGCTCGTGGGAGGTCCCACCGGGGGCGGTGGTCGTGCTCATGTCGGTCTCCTGGGGAGGCGCGGCGGCAGCGATCTCGTCGTGCCGGAGGGCGGCGGGTCGGGCCCGGGTGCGGTCGGGGGTGCGTCGTCGGGGAGCCGGTGCGCGGTCAGCGGCTTATGTACCAACTGGTTACGTACCAAATGGTGAGGTGACCGCCGTCACCGTGTCAAGCGGGCAGGTCAGAACGCCCCGTCGAGCCCCTCAGCGGCTGGTGAGGTAGGCGACGACGAGGTCGCCGAGCATCCGCCGCTGGTGCTCCCGGCGGGCCGGATCGAGCATGTCGCGACCGAAGATCGCGCCGAAGGTGTGCCGGTTGGCCGTCCGGAAGACGCAGAAGGCGCTGATCACCTGGTGCACGTCGAGCGCGTCGACGTCGTCCCGGAACAGCCCGGCGTCCCAGCCCCGCTCGAGGATGGCGCCCAGGACGTCCACGGCCGGATTGGCCAACCCCGACAGGGCCTCGGAGTGGGCGATGTGCTCGGCCCGGTGGATGTTCTCGATGCTGACCAGGCGGATGAACTCCGGATGCGCCTCGTGGTGGTCGAAGGTCAGCCCGGCGAGCTCGCGGATGGCCTCGACCGGGTCCAGGCACTCCACGTCGAGCTGCTGCTCGAGGCTCCGGATCCGGCTGTAGGCCTGCTCGAGGACGGCGACGTAGAGCTGCTCCTTGCCGCCGAAGTAGTAGTAGATCATCCGCTTGGTGGTGCTCAGCTTGTCGGCGATCTCGTTGATCCGGGCACCGGCGTAGCCGCGGTCGGCGAACTCGGCCGTGGCCACGGCGAGGATCTCCGCCCGGGTGCGCTCGGCGTCCCGTGTCCGCTCCGGCGCTGCGGCGGGCGCCCCCGCGACGGGGAGCTCGTCCCCGGGGTGCTGCACGGTCACTGCGCCCTCCCACCTCGGCGGCCGCCCCGAGCAGCCGTCCCGAGCAGCGTAGGTGCGCCCCGGAACGCCCGGCTGTGCCACCCGGTGCCGTGTCGCCGGTCACGCCGGGGGCTGGCGGCGGACCCGCGGATGTGGTCCCCTTGGAACAACTCACCAACTGGTACATAGGCAGGAGACGTTCATGGCGTCCGGCGCGCGCAGCTTCCTGGTCGGCCTGGTCGGCACCGGCATCGGCCCCTCCCTCACCCCGCCGCTGCACGAGCGCGAGGCCGACGAGCTGGGGCTGCGCTACCTCTACCAGCGGCTGGACCTCGACCGGCTGGAGCGGCCGGCCGGCGCGATCGGGGAGATCCTGGCCGCGGCCCGGCTGGCCGGGTACGACGGGCTCAACGTCACCCACCCCTGCAAGCAGCTGGTGCTCGACCACCTCGACGAGCTCTCCCCCGACGCCGCCGCCCTCGGCGCGGTCAACACCGTCGTCCTGCGCGGGGGTCGGGCCGTCGGCCACAACACCGACTGGTCCGGCTTCGCCCGCGCCTTCGACCGCGGGCTGCCCGACGCCGCCCTCGGCCGGGTCGTGCTGCTCGGAGCCGGCGGGGCCGGCGCGGCGGTCGCCCACGCGCTGCTCACCCTCGGCGCCCGGCAGCTGACCATCGTCGACGTCGACGTGCAGCGGGCCGTCGAGCTGGCCGGCGCGCTGCGCGCGCGCTTCGGCGCCGACCGGGCCACCGGCGGCAACCTGGCCACCCTCGCCGTCGCGCTCCAGGACGCCGACGGGCTGGTGCACGCCACACCGACCGGCATGGCCGCGCACCCGGGCCTGCCGCTGCCGGCCGGGCTGCTGCGGCCGGAGCTGTGGGTGGCCGACATCGTCTACCGGCCGCTGGAGACCGAGCTGGTCCGGACCGCCCGGGAGCGCGGCTGCCGGGTGCTCGACGGCGGCGGCATGGCCGTCTTCCAGGCCGTCGACGCCTTCCGGCTGTTCACCGGCGTGGAGCCCGACGCCGAGCGGATGCTCGCGCACTTCACCACCCTGGTCGCCGGCCCGGAGCGGAACGTCCGTGTCAGCTGAAGAAGGACCCCGTCCTCCCCACCCCTCGCTCCGCTCGGGGCGGGACCCGGGACGGGGCCGAACGATCGCCACGGTCTGCCTGTCGGGCACCCTCGAGGACAAGATCGTCGCGGCCGCCGGCGCCGGGTTCGACGGCATCGAGGTGTTCGAGCCGGACCTGGTCGCCTCCCCGTGGTCCCCGGCGGAGCTGGCCGCCCGCTGCGCCGACCTCGGCCTGTCCATCGACCTCTACCAGCCCTTCCGCGACCTGGACTCCACCGACCCGGCGCGGTTCGCCCGCAACCTGCGCCGGCTGGAGCGGAAGTTCGACGTGATGGCCGGCCTCGGCGTCGACACCGTGCTGGTGTGCTCGTCGGTCGCCGACGACGCGGTCGACGACCCCGACCTGCTCGCCGAGCAGCTGGCTGCCGCGGCCGCCCGGGCCGGCGAGCGAGGGCTGCGGATCGCCTACGAGGCGCTGGCCTGGGGCCGGCACGTCTCCACCTGGGAGGGTTCGTGGGACGCGGTCCGCCGCGCGGGCTCCCCCGCCCTCGGGTTGTGCCTGGACAGCTTCCACGTGCTCTCCCGCGGCGGGGACCCGGCCGGGTTCGCGCAGGTGCCGGCCGACAAGCTGTTCTTCCTGCAGCTGGCCGATGCACCCCGGCTGGCGATGGACGTGCTGCAGTGGAGCCGCCACCACCGCCTCTTCCCCGGCCAGGGCGCCTTCGACCTCCCCGGTTTCCTCGGGCACGTGCGGGCCGCCGGGTACACCGGCCCGCTGTCCCTCGAGGTGTTCAACGACGTCTACCGGCAGGCCGACCCGGCCCGCACCGCGGTCGACGCGATGCGCTCCCTGCAGTGGCTCGAGGAGGCGCGCGCGGTCGGCGGCCAGGAGTCCGGGCGGTCCGTGCCCCCGCCCGCGCCGGCGCTGTCCGGCTACTCGTTCACCGAGCTGGCCGTCGACGGCGTCTCCGGCCCGCAGGTCGCCGGCGTCCTGGCGGCGCTCGGCTTCACCCACACCGGCCAGCACCGGTCCAAGCCGGTGCAGCTGTGGGAGCAGGGGTCCGCGCGGGTGCTGCTCAACGCCTCCGTCGTCCGCCCGGCGGCGGCCGGCGTGGCGTCGGTCGCCGCCCTCGGCCTGGAGAGCGCGGACCCGCCCCGGTCGGCGCGGCGCGCCGGGGCGATGAGCGCCCCGGTGCTGCCCCGCAGCCGCGGCGCCGCGGAGGCCGACCTCGCCGCCGTCGCCGCCCCCGACGGCACCCAGGTGTTCTTCACCCGCACCGGGCCCGACGGCTGGCCGGCGGACTTCCTGCCGACCGGCGCGACCGCCGGGCCGGGCAGCGGCCTGACCGGCGTCGACCACGTCGGCCTCACCCAGCCCTTCGACGCCTTCGACGAGGCCGGGCTGTTCTACCGGGCGGTGCTCGGCCTCGAGCCGCAGGAGGTGACCGAGCTGGCCGCCCCCTTCGGGCTGGTGCGCACCCGCGCGGTCACCGGCCCCGACCGGGCGGTGCGGCTGGCGCTGAGCGTGGCCGTGCTGCGCCGCGGCGGGTGGGCGCCGGCCGTGCCCGAGCCCCAGTACGTCGCCTTCGCCACCGACGACATCGTCGCGACCGCCCGGGCGCTGCGCGCGGCCGGCGCGCCCCTGCTGGGGATGCCGGCCAACTACGTCGACGACCTGGCCGCGCGCTTCGACCTCCCGGACGACCTGCTGGCCGCCGTCCGCGAGCACGGCCTGATGTACGAGGAGGACGCGCACGGCGGCTACCTGCACCTGGCCACCGAGGTCCTCGGCGACCGGGTGTTCTTCGAGGTGGTGCAGCGGATCGGCGGTTACGACGGGTACGGCAGCGCCGATGCGCCGGTCCGCATGGCTGCGCACCGCCGCCGCCGGCAGGCCGCCCGCGCGGACGCGCACGCCCGCTGAGTTCGGTCGGGGAGCCGACGCTAGCGGGCTCTCCGCGATCCGTCCTGGTCGGCCGCGAGCTCCGGCGCCATCAGCTCGCGGAGCTGGTCGCGGGCCGCCGCGGCGATCCGGGCCCCGACCCCGAGCTCGCGCAGCTGCTCGGCGGCCGCCGCCATCTCCTCGGCCCGACGCCGCGCGTGCCGGTGGCTGCCGGTGACCAGCCGGTCGACGTCCCCCGCGGTGAAGGCGGCGAGCTCGGTGGCGATGTTCTCCCGCAGCCACTCCCCCGCGCCGGCGGCCTCGGCGGCGGCCAGCGCCTCCACCACGGCGGCGGCCACGCCCTTGTAGAAGACGCTGCGCAGCAGCTTGCGCGAGATCGCCGTCCCCACAGGCCCCTCGCACAGCTCGACCCGGACGCCGAACCCCGCCAGCAGCGCGGCGTACCGGGGCGCGCCCTCCCCGGAGACGACCATCGGCGTGCGCAGGCCGCGGCCGGGCACGGTCGACATCAGCGCTACGTCCGCGACCGGCACCCCGCGCCCGGCCACCGTGTCGGCGAGGGCCCGCTTGACGCCGGGAGCTGCGGTGTTGAGGTCGGCCCAGACCGTTCCCGCGCGCAGGCCGGGGAGGGCGTTGCGCAGCGCCGGCAGGGCGTCGGAGGAGCTGTTCACGCTCAGCACCAGGTCGGCGTCGACCACCGCGGCGGCCTCGTCACGACGCGGCAGCACACCGTCGGGCGCGGCCACGCGGGGGTCGTAGCCGCGCACGTCGGCCCCGGCGGCCACCAGGTCGCGGGCGATCTCGGAGCCGGCCTCGCCCAGGCCGAGCAGCGCGATCGCGGGGGGTCGGTCCATCGGCGTCCTCCTCCTGCGGCCAGACCCCGGGAACTGTAGGCGGCCCCCCATTGCGCTCGGATGACGGTCCGTGCCACGCGTCCCCGCGGGTGGGGGACGCCGGCCGGCCGGGCCCCCGCGGCGGTCAGGGGCCGTCGGCCTGGAACAGCGGGGAGATCCCGGCGACCTCCAGCACCTTGACGAAGCGGGGCGTGGGCCGGCGGATCAGTGCCGGGCGCCCGGTGCCCCGGGCGTGCTGCGCCCAGCGGACCAGCATCGACAGCCCGGTCGAGTCGATGTAGGTCAGCGCGCCGACGTCGACGGCGACCACGGCCCGGGGGTCCACCCCGGCGACCTCCATCTCCTGCACCACCGGCGCGTCGACGTCCCCGCGCAGGTGCAGCACGGAGCCACCCGCGTCGCCGGTCAGCTCGAAGGAACCGCTCGGCGGGAGCACAGCGTCCCCCCACCGGCCGTCCACGGGCGACACCCTGGCCCACAGTGGTGCGGAGGACAACCACTTCTCGAACGGTGGCCGCGGCGGGGCGCGCCCCGGACCTCCTCCGGGGCCGTGGGAGCATCGGTGCTCGTGCGGAAGCGGGGCGCCGGGCAGCTGCCCCGCGAGGTCGGGGTGCTCTCCGTCGTGGCCTTCGTGGTCGCCCTCGGCTTCGGCATCGTCGCCCCGGCCATCCCGCTGTACGCCCGCTCGTTCGGCGTGGGCACCACCGCCGTCGGCCTCGCGGTGAGCGCCTTCGCCTTCTTCCGCTTCGCCTCGGCCTTCGCCGGCGGCTCGCTGGTCGAGCGGCTCGGCGAGCGCGCGGTGCTGACCCTCGGCCTGGTCACGGTCGCGGTCACGACCGGCGCGGCGGGGCTGGCCGGCTCCTTCCCGCTGTTCCTGGCGCTGCGCGCGGCCGGCGGGATCGGCAGCGCCATGTTCACCGTGGCGGCGCTGTCCCTGCTGCTGCGGGTCTCGCCGCCCACGCACCGGGGGCGGGCGGCGGCGACCTATCAGGGCGGTTTCATCCTCGGCGGGATCGCCGGCCCGGCCGTGGGCGGCCTGCTCGCCGAGCTCTCCCCCCGGCTGCCGTTCCTGCTCTACGCCGGCTTCCTGCTCCTCGCCGGCGGTCTGGGCCTGCTCTTCCTGCGCTCCGGCTCCGCCGGCCCGGCGGCGGGGACGCCGGACCCCGCGGTGCCCGAGCCCTCCGACGACCCGCTCCCGCTGCGCGCCGCGTTCCGCTCCCGGGTCTACCTCGCCGCGCTGGTGGCCAACCTGGGCGTGGGGTGGGTGCTCTTCGGCATCCGCAACTCGCTGGTGCCGCTGTACGTGACCGAGGAGCTCGGGCGCACGGTGGCCTGGGCCGGCGCGGGCCTGCTGGCCGGGTCGCTCGCCCAGGCGGTGGGGCTGCTGCGCTCCGGCCGCCTGGCCGACACCTGGGGGCGCCGTCCGTCGCTGGTGCTGGGCGCGGCGCTGGCCACCGTCTCCATCGGCCTGCTCGTGCTGCCGCCGGGCATCGGCACGTTCCTGGTCGCGATGGCCGGCTACGGGCTGGCCGCCTCGCTGCTGGCCAGCGTGCCGGCCGCGCTGGTCGGGGACGTCAGCCCGGCCCGGGGCGGCCGGGTGGTCGCGGTGTTCCAGATGTCGGCCGACCTGGGCGCGGTGGTGGGCCCCCTGGCCGCCGGGTGGCTCACCGACGTCGCCTCCTACCAGGTGGCCTTCGCCGTCAGCACCGGCGTGCTCGCCCTCGGGCTGGTGGCGGCGCTCGCCCTGCCCCGGGAGAAGCGGCCCGGCTGACCCGCCGACCGCGCCGTTCGCACTGATCAGCCGGCGGGTCTGGTTACCCTGCCCGGAGCAGAGCCCGAGGACCCCCGGCCGCCGGAGGACACGTGAGCATCGATTCCCGCACCGCGGCCGGCCCGCCGGGGCCGGACACCGCGATCACCGGCAGCAGGATCGGTGGCACCGACGGGCGCTCCGTCCGCGAGGTGCGGGCGCGGGTCGCCGGGCACCTGGTCGGCCGGGAGCGGGAGATCGACCTGCTGCTGGCGGCGGTCTCGGCCGGCCGCGACGTGCTGCTGGAGGGCCCCCCGGGGACGTCGAAGTCGACCCTGCTGCGGTCGATCACCACCGAGTGGGGCATTCCGCTGGTGTTCGTCGAGGGCAACGCCGACCTCACCCCCACCCGGCTGGTCGGCCACCACAACCCGGCGCGGGTGCTGCGCGAGGACTACACGGAGGACAACTTCGTCGCCGGCCCGCTGGTCGAGGCGATGCGCTCGGGCGGCTTCCTCTACGTGGAGGAGTTCAACCGGGCACCGGAGGACACGCTCAACACGCTGCTGACCGCCATGGCCGAGCGGCGCATCGCGGTCCCCCGCGTGGGCACGGTCGAGGCGCGGCCGACCTTCCGCGTCGTCGCCTCGATGAACCCCTACGACAACGTCGGCACCACCCGGCTGTCCACCTCGGTCTACGACCGGCTGTGCCGGTTGGCCGTCGACTACCAGGACGCCGCGGCCGAGCGCGGCATCGTCGGGCGGCGCACCGGCCTGGAGTCGCCGCGGCTGATCGCCGACGCCGTCGCGCTGACCCGGGCGACCCGCGACCGGGACGACGTCCGGCAGGGCAGCAGCGTGCGCGGGGCCATCGACCTGGCCCTGGTCGCCGCCCAGCTGGCCGCGATGCGCGCCGTCCCGCTTCCCGACGAGCCCTCGGTCGAGCCGCCGCGCGGGCTGCCGGAGGAGTACACGGACGCCGTGCTCGACGCCCTGCTGCTGGCGCTGTCCGGGCGGATCTTCCTCGACGAGGCCCTCGACGCGACCTCCGAGACCGTCCTCCGGGAGATCTGGGAGGACCACTTCCTGCTGCGTCCCGGCGCCGCCGAGCCCGGTTGAAGGACGATCGACGCCGACTCCCCGCTGACCCGGCGCGACCGCGGCGCGGCCGGCCGGACCCGGGGCACCCGCCCCCTGCGCCGGCGCCCCAAGGAGCTCACCGAGCAGCCGGCGCTGTATCAGCCCGCCCACGGGGGTGGCGGGCTGGCGCTGACCTCGGGGAGCCGCCGGCGTGACCGGCCGGCCGGCGCGCGGCCCGGCGGCACCGCGCGCGGCACGACCGACGAGCCGGCGGAGCTGATCCCGCTGGCCGAGCCGGCCGGTGTCGACGGGCCGGACCGGGCGGCGCGGCAGCGGGCCCGGGAGATCGCCCGCCGGCTGGCCGTGGCCCGGCCGCCGCGGGACCGGCGGGCGCGCCGCGGCCTCGGGGAGCTGGCCAGCCTGCGGTGGAGCGGCGGCTCCGACGAGCTGGACCTCGAGCGCACGCTGGAGGCGGTCGCCGGCACGCCGCTACCCGAGGACGAGGACGTCGTCGTGCGGGAGCGGGTGCGCCGGCGCCGCTCGGTGGTGCTCGTCGTCGACGTGTCCGGCTCGATGCGCGGCGAGCGGATCCGGACCGCGGCCGCCACCGTCGGCGCGCTGGCCGGGGAGCTGGCCCGCGACCGGCTGGCCGTCGTCGCCTTCTGGTCCGACGCCGCCGCGCTGGTCCGGCTCGGGGAGACCGTGGACCCGCTCGCCGTCGTCGACCTGCTCGTGCGGGTGCCCACCCAGGGGCTGACCAACGTCTCCTTCGCGCTGGAGACCGCCGGCGCGCAGCTGGCCGGCGTCCCGCCCCGGGACGCGCGCGTGCTGCTGCTGTCCGACTGCGTGCACAACGCCGGCCCGGACCCGCGGCTGGTGGCCGGCCGGCTGCCCCGGCTCGACGTCCTGCTCGACACCTCCGGCGAGGACGACGTGGACCTCGGCCGCGACCTCGCGCGGGCCGGCCGGGGCCGCTGCCGGCTGGTGCGCGGCCACCGCGACGTCGCCGCCGCGCTCACCGCCGTCTTCGCTGACTGAGCCGCGCGGCTCAGTGGCCGCGGAACGCCTCCTCCAGCCACCACGACGGCTCGTCGGCGGCCACCTTCGCGTCGACCAGCAGCGGCGCCGTCCGCGGGCCGGCCACCCACGCGGCCACCGCGCCGAGGTCCTCCGGGCGGCGCACGGTGACGGCGTCGAACCCGTAGCCCCGGGCGATGGCGGCCAGGTCGGTCTCCGGGAAGCGGACGGTGTCGAGCGGGTGGCCGTCGGGGCCGAAGTGGTGCACCTCCGCCCCGTAGGCGTCGTCGTTGTAGACGACGACCACCATCGGCAGGCCCAGCCGCGCCACCGTCTCCAGCTCCGCGGCGCCCATCAGCGCACCGCCGTCCCCCAGCGCGGCCACCGGCAGCCGGTCGGGCCGGGCGAGCGCGGCGCCGATCGCCGAGGCCAGCCCCAGCCCGACGGACTGGAAGGCCTGGGTGAAGCAGAACCCGAACTCGTCCGGCACGTCGAGGAACATGCTCGGGTAGCCCATGAAGTTGCCCGAGTCGACCGCGACGACCCGCTCGGCCGGCAACAGGTCGTCCAGCGCGACGGTCAGCGTGCGCGGGTCGATGCGGCCCGCACCGCCGGCCGGCTCGAACGGGACGTCCCGCCAGCGCACCCGCTCGGCGATGGCCGTCCGGTTCTCCCGCGTCCGGTACCCGGTCGCCGTGCCCTCCGGAAGCGCCGCGGTGGCCGCCTCGGCCATCGCCCGCACGTCACCGACCACACCGACGGTGACGTCGCGGTGGGCGCCCAGGGCCTCCCGGTCGAGATCGACCTGGACGACGACCGCGTCGTCGGCGATCAGCCGGCCGTGCCGCATCGTCCACATGTTGAGCGCGCAGCCCCAGCCGACGATCAGGTCCGCGCCGGAGACGAGCTCGGCGGCCAGCGGCGAGGCGAAGCCGCCGGAGACGTCGAGCGACCACGGGTTGCCGGCGAACAGCCCCTTGGCGACCGCCGAGGTGGCCAGCAGCGCGCCGCACCGCGCGGCGAGCTCCTCCAGCGCCGCTCGGCAGCCGGGGCCGCGGGCACCGCGGCCGGCGACGAACACCGGCCGCCGCGCCCCGCGGAGCGCGGCGACGAGCCGCTCGACCTCCTCGGCGGCCGCGGGCGGGATCTCCCGGAACGGCAGCGTGACCGGCCCGCCCGCCACCGGCCCGGGGAGCGCCGGCGCGTCCTGCACGTCCAGCGGCAGGTTGAGCAGCACGGTGCGCCGCTCCCCGACCGCCGTCGCCACCGCGGCCGCGACCTGCTCGACCGCGTTCCGGGCGGAGGTGACCCGCATCGGCACCGCGCCCACCGCGGTGGCCAGCGCGACCTGGTCGACGTGGAAGTTCGACCGCGGCGAGGTCGCCTCGGCGGCCAGCACGACCAGCGGGGTCCGGCTCTTGGCCGCTTCGGTGAGACCGGTCAGGGCGTTGGTGAGCCCGCAGCCCTGGTGGACGGTCAGCGCCGCCGGGCGCCCGCTCATCCGGGCGTAGGCGTCGGCCATCGTCGCCGCGCCGCCCTCGTGGCGGGCGGCGACGAAGCGGGCGCCCGCGGCCACCATGGCGTTGGTGACGGCGAAGTTGCCCGAGCCGACGACGCCGAAGACGGCGTCCACGCCGCACCCGACCAGCGCCGCGCCGACCACCTCGGCGACGGTGCTCATCCGCGCTCGACGAGGGCCAGCACCCGGGCCGGCGACCCCGAACCGTGCACGATCGGCAGCGGCGCCGCGATCAGCACCGCGCCGGTCGGCGGCAGCTGCGCGAGGTTCTGCAGCTGGGTGAGCCCGTACTTGCCGCTGCCCATCAGCGCGGCGTGGCAGGGGAACGGTGGGTCGAAGGAGTGCGCCGCCCCGGCGTCGGTGCCGACGGTCTCCACGCCCACCCCGATCACCGGCGCCTCCTCGGCCAGCCAGCGGGCGCACTCCGGCGAGATGCCCGGGGTGTGCGCGCCGGTCTCGTCGGCGTTGAGGTACTCCTCCTGGGAGGCGCTGCGGGCGTCCCACCCGGTGCGGTAGAGCAGCCAGCCGCCCTCGGGCAGCGGGCCGTGGTCGGCCTCCCACTTGCGGACGTGCTCGACCTCGAGCAGGAAATCGGGGTCGGCCCCGGCCTCGGCGGAGAAGTCGAGGACGGCGGCCGGCCCGATCAGCCTGCGCGGCGGCACCAAGGCGACGTCCTCCCCGTCCCGGCCGGTCACCCAGTGGTTGGGCGCGTCGAAGTGCGTGCCGGTGTGCTCGCCGGTGCGGAAGTTGTTCCAGTACCAGGCCGGACCGCGGTCGTCGTAGCGGCTGAGCTCCTCCAGCTCGAAGCGCGCGGTCTGGGCGAACTCGGCGGGCAGCGCGATGACGGGGGTGTCGGCCGACAGCGGCGCGGTGAGGTCGACGACCTCGATGCCGCCGGTCGCCAGCGCGGCGGCGAACCCGGGGAGGAGCGACATTGGCTGTTCCTTCTGCTCAGGAGGGGAGGGTGGCCCGCCCATCATGATCGACGCGGCTCCTTGCCGGGCCCCCGCGGTGCCCGCCGGGAGCCGCCGGGGCGGTCCGGCCCCTCCTCGTGCGCGCACGGTGTGCCCCGGTCACGACGCGCCGCGCCCGGGTTCCCGCGCCTCCGGGACGGGGGGGTCCGCGTTCGGGGATCTTGCCGCCGCCGGGCGACCGGAGCAACCTCGCGGCCAGTGGCCCGTGGCGCCACAGAGTGTCCGGACCGGTTGCACCGAGGGTGGCCATGGTCGTCTACGTCTACCGATGCTCCGAGCACGGCGTGACCGAGCAGTCCCGCCCGATCGGTACGGCCACCGCCGCGGTCCCGTGCCCGACGTGCGGCTCCCCGGCTCCGCGGGTCTTCACCGCCCCGCGGCTGTCTCTGGGCGACCCGACCCGGGGGGCGCTGCTGGACCGCGCCGAGCGCAGCCGCGACGCCCCTGAGGTGGTCTCCGCTCCCCCGCCGCGGCCGAGGCGCCGCTCCCCGACGCTGACCGACCCGAAGCTGCGCCGGCTGCCGCGTCCCTGATCCGCCGTCCGGCCGGCGACGGCCGGCCGGGCGTCCCTCTGCCCCGATCGATTGCGATGAAGGGACGGTTCCCATGGCCAGTGTCGGCCTGCTGTACGTCGGAGCGGTGCTCCTCATCAACGGGGTGATGCTGCTGGGCTGGATGGACGCCCGGGCTGCCGCGCCGTTGAACCTGTTCGTCGGCGCCCTGCAGGTGTTCACCCCGACCTACCTGATCGTCACCTCGGGCGGCGACCCCGACGTGATCCTCTCCGCGTCGGGCATCTACCTGTTCGGCTTCACCTACCTGTACGTGGGCATCAACCTGCTCGGCGACCTGGACGGCGCCGGCCTGGGCTGGTTCTCCGGCTTCGTCGCCGTCTGCGCGATCGTCTACTCCGCGTTGAACTTCAGCCGCTTCGACGACCCCGCCTTCGGTGTCATCTGGCTCTACTGGGCCTTCCTGTGGGCGCTGTTCTTCGTGGTGCTGGGGCTGAAGCGGGAAGAGTTCACCCGCTTCACCGGCGCCGTCGCCATCGTCGCCGGCATCGTGACCGCCGCGGTGCCCGCCTTCCTGCTGCTCACCGGCAAGTGGGCGGACAACACCAGGACGTGGGCGATCGTGATCGCGGTCATCTGCATCCTCTCGCTGGCCCTCTACCCGCGGCTGCGCCAACCGCGGGCGACGGCCGGAACCGCTCCGGCGCCGGAGCTGCGGGAGACCTCCACGCCGACGCCCCGCCCCAGCCAGAGCGCCGCGCCCGGCCGGGACGAGTCCGCCGGGCGCCGGAGGAGGTGAGGCCGGCACCCGAGCGAGCACAGCACCGTCGTCCCACCCCCGCCGATCAGGAGGTAGGTCATGCCCGAGGTCGTGTTCCCGCTGGACTCCACCAAGAAGTTCACCGACCAGCGCTACGTCGGACACAACCGATGGCACCCGGACATCCCGGCCAACGTGACCGTCCGCCCGGGCGACGTGTTCCGGGTGCACTGCCGTGAGTGGTTCGACGGGGCGATCCACAACGACGACTCGGCCGACGACGTCCGCGACGCACCGCTGTCCAGGGTGCACGTGCTCAGCGGGCCGATCGCCGTCGAGGGCGCCGAACCCGGGGACCTGCTGCTCGTGGACATCCTGGACGTCGGGCCCATCCCGCAGGAGGACTCCGGACCGCTGGCCGGCCAGGGGTGGGGCTACACCGGCATCTTCCCGAAGCAGAACGGGGGCGGGTTCCTCACCGACGAGTTCCCCGACGCCTACAAGGTGATCTGGGACTTCCTCGGCATCAAGGCGACCTCCCGGCACATCCCCCGGGTGTCGTTCACCGGGATCGTGCACCCCGGCCTGATGGGAACAGCACCCTCCGCGGACCTGCTCGCCCGCTGGAACGAGCGGGAGGGCGAGCTGATCGCCACCGACCCCGACCGGGTACCGCCGCTGGCCCTGCCCCCGCTGCCGCAGGACGCCATCCTCGGCACCCTCAGCGGCGAGGAGTTCGACCGTGCGGCCGCCGAGGCCGCCCGGACCGCGCCCCCGCGGGAGAACGGCGGCAACCAGGACATCAAGAACCTGACCAAGGGCAGCCGGATCTTCTACCCGGTCTTCGTCCCCGGGGCCAAGCTGTCGATGGGCGACCTGCACTTCTCCCAGGGGGACGGCGAGATCACCTTCTGCGGCGCGATCGAGATGGGCGGCTTCCTGGACCTGCACGTCGACCTCATCAAGGGCGGCATGGAGACCTACGGCGTGGGCGAGAACGCCGTGTTCATGCCCGGCAACGTGGACCCGCGCTACGACCAGTGGCTGGCCTTCTCCGGTGTGTCCGTCACCAGGGACAACGAGCAGCGCTACCTGGACTCCACCCTGGCCTACAAGCGCGCCTGCCTGCACGCGATCGACTACCTGTCGAAGTTCGGTTACACGCCGGAGCAGGTCTACATGATCCTGGGGGCAGCCCCGATCGAAGGCCGGCACTCCGGGGTGGTGGACATCCCGAACGCCTGCTCCACCGTCTACATCCCGACCGGGATCTTCGACTTCGACGTCCGTCCGAGCGCGTCGGGGCCGACCCGGATCGACCCGGCGCCGGGCGTGCCGAAGTCCAGCTTCTGAGGACGGTGCGCAGCCCTTCCCCGCGTCAGCGGGGAGGGGCTCCGCCAGCGGCGTGGAAGGCGACGGCGACGATGGCGACATCGTCGTCGGAGCGGTGCCGGACGATCCGCTCCAGGAGCCCGTCGCACAGGTCGTCCACGCCGCAGGGCCCGAGCTCGCCGACGAGCGCGGTGAGCCGGGCCAGCCCCTCGTCGATCCCCGTCCGCCCCTGCTCGACCAGCCCGTCGGTGTAGAAGACGACGACGTCCCCGGGGAGCAGCTGGACCGACGCGTCCGACCGCGCCGGGTGCGCGCCGGTGCCCAGCAGCGTCTCCGGGGGCGTGTCGAGCCGCTCGACCCGGCCGTCCGCGCGGCGCACCAGCGGCGGCAGGTGCCCGGCCGAGGACCACCGGAGCGTCCGCCGGTCCTCGGCGGCCTCGCCGGGCGGCTGCTCGATCCGCGCGATCAGCGCGGTCGCCAGGGTGCCGATCCGCAGGCCGGTGAGGGTCGTGTCGACCCGGGTGAGGATGCGCGCCGGCTGCTCCTGCCGGTCGTAGGCGATCCCCCGGACGATGCTGCGGACCTGCCCCATGGCGGCCGCGGCGTCCACGTTGTGGCCGACGACGTCGCCGATCACCAGCAGGGTCGCGCCGTCGGGCTGCTGGAATGCGTCGTACCAGTCGCCGCCGACGTGCATGTGGCTGGCCGCCGGCTGGTAGCGGACGGCGATCTCCAGGTGGTCCGGCTGCGGGGGCGGGGTGAGCAGGCTGCGCTGGAGGGTCTCGGCCACCTTCAGCTGCCGGCCGTAGAGGCGCGCGTTGTCGATCGCGAGGGAGGCCCGCCGGGCCACCTCCACCGCCGTGGCGATCTGCATCTCGCTGTGCGGCGGCCGCGCGGAGGTGTTGACCAGCCCCAGCGCGCCGAAGGTCTCCGCCCGCGCCCGCAGGGGGACGATCGTGAGCGAGGCCGCGTCCAGCCGCCGCCACGCCTCCCGCACCGCGTCGGTGCCCAGGGTCGGCTCGACGAGCTCCTGGTCGATCGAGGCCAGGTGGATCGGCTCGCCGGTGAGCAGCGCGGCCGCCATGGGGTTGCTGTCGTCCCGCGGGCTCTGCACCCGCTGGGTCAGGTAGATGTCCAGGTCGGCCAGCCGGGAGGGGTCCCGGTGTGCCCCCACCTGTTCGGTGGACTGCCCGTCGTCGCCCAGGACCGACACCACCGCCCAGTCGCACAGCCGGGGGACGACGAGGTCGACGAGCTTGCCCACCGACTCATCGGCGTCCAGCGTGCTGATCATCGCCTCGCTGACCTCGGCCAGGAAGCGGAGCCGGTCGCTCTCCGCGCCCTCCCCCGGCGCGGTGGCGTGGCCGGCTGCCCCCTCGGCAGGGGCGGATCCGGTCGCCGCCGCCAGCTGCACGTGCAGCCGGCCGCCGACCGGCACGGCGGTGGCCTCGAGCCAGCAGTTGCGGGGGGCGTAGAAGCCCCGCCACGTCACGCGCTCGCCGACGCTGCGCGCGTGCAGCAGGAAGCTGTGGAAGATCGTGCCGGCCAGCTCCGGCAGCGCGATCCAGATGTTGCGGTCGACGAGCTCGTCGCGTCGCCGGCCCAGCAGCGCGGCGGTGCCCTCGTCGACGGCGACGATCGTCCAGTCGGCGTCGAAGACGGCGACGCGGTCCGCCGAGGCCCCGGGGGCCGCCCCCGCGGCGGGCCCGGAGGCTGTGCGCGCCTTCTCCACGACGTCTGCACCACCTCGATCGGCGGCACGTCCGCCGCATTCCGGAGGCACACTACGCCAGCGGCACCCGTTCTCCGGTCCGCATGCCGTCAGCCGCGCAGTGCCCCCGCCGGACGGGCACGGAACGGGCCGGCGTCGACTGGTAGCCCGGGACGACGGACGGGCCGTGCCGCCCCGGAGCAGGGGTGGCACGGCCCGTCGGTCCCGCACGGCCCGTCCAGGGCACCACCGCGAGCGTGCGAGCGGTGGGGAGGACGGGGTCCTTGGCTCAGGCCGGCTCCGGCTCCCGGTTGTCGAACAGCGCGATCGCCGCCGCGGTGTTCGACGCGGGGACGAAGTAGTGCGAGTGGACCTTCGTCACCTGGTCGTTCATGGCCCCGCGCATGATCAGCCACATGATCATCTCGATGCCCTCGGACCCCGCCTCGCGGATGTAGTCCTCGCGGGAGAGCGCGGTCAGCTTCGCCGGGTCCTTCTCGATCGCCTCGAGGAACATGGCGTCGAAGTCGGGGTTGATGAAGCCCGCCCGGGCCCCGGCCAGCTGGTGGGACATGCCGCCGGTGCCGAGGATCGCCACCTTGACGTCCTCGGGGTAGGCGGCGATGGCCCGGCCGAGCGCCTGGCCGAGTGCGTAGCACCGGGCCGCCGTGGGCTGCGGGTACTGGATGACGTTGACCAGCAGCGGGATCACCGGGCAGGGCCAGGCCTCGCCCGGGTCCGGCGTCCACACCGACAGCGGCACGGTGAACCCGTGGTCGACGTCGAGCTCCTGGAAGACGGTGAGGTCGAAGCCCTCGTCGACCAGCTGCTCGAGCAGGTGCAGCGACAGGTCCGGGTCACCGACGACGTCCGGCACCGGGCGCTTGCCGAAGCCCTCGTCGGCCACCTGGTACCGCTCGGCGGTACCGATCCCGAAGGTCGGCACGATGTCGAGGTCGATGCCGTTGGCGTGGTCGTTGTAGATGACGATCGCGACGTCGGGCTTGTGCTCGGCGAGCCACGCCCGCGCCGGGGCGTACCCGTCGAAGAGGCCCTTCCAGTTCGGGTCCTCGGTCTTGCCGCGGTCCATCGCCGCCCCGATCGAGGGGACGTGCGAGGTCGCCAGGCCCCAGATCACCTCAGCCATCCCGCCGTCCTCCCGCTCGCATCGCAGCCACGAACTCCTCCTCGGTCATGCCGCTGAACACGCCACCGAGGTACTGCATCGACCGGCCGTCCATCATCGCCAGCTTGTAGACGTAGAAGATGCTGCCGCCGAGGTCGATCATCGCCTGCCAGTCCCGGTCGAGGATGGCCCGCTTCTGCTCGGGGGCGAGCCCGAACTCGTCGCAGTAGCCGGCCTCGTCGGCCAGGAAGCGTTCCCGGTTCTGCGCGTACCGCAGGCTCATGAACAGCTTGTTCATCCGGAAGCCCCGGCGGCTGGTCTGCCCGTCGAACACCGGCGTGCCCGGCAGGTCGAACCGGCTATCGGTCGTCATCGGAGGCGCTCCCGTCTGCCGGGCCGGCGTGCTCGTGCTCGTCCAGCCACTCCCACATCAACCGCGGGTGCGGGCTCGTCCAGGTCCGGCCGCACCAGCAGGTACCGAGCATCTCACCGTCGTACTGGCGGAACGTGATGCGCAGCTGGCGCCCGGTCGAAGCGGTCACGCCTTCTCCTGCGGGTGCTGGGCCAGCGCCTCGACCTGCACGTCCAGCCACGGGAACATGGCCAGCGAGGACAGGGCGTCGTGCAGCGCCGCCGCGTCGGGAGCCTCGTAGAGGCCGATGGTCGCGTTGCGGCCGGGCACCCGCCAGAGGCGCTTGAGGATGCCCTCCGCGCGCAGCTCCATGGCCCGGGCTCGCTCGGCGGCCCGCAGCTCCTCCCGCCGCTCCGCCGGGGTGTCGACGGGCAGCCGGTTCTCGGCGCGGACGAGAAACTCCACGGTGGTCTCCTGGTCTGTGAGGTGGGAGAGGTGCGTCAGCGGGCGAACTGGAGCAGGACGTCGGCCAGCGCCTTCGGCGCGGTGACCATGGCCTCGTGCCCGGTGTCGAGCTCGTGCACCGGCCAGCCGCGCTCCCGCGCCCGGTCGGCCTGGGCCTGGAAGACCCGCATCCAGGTCACGCACTCGACGAAGGCCGCCGGCACCGAGTCGACGGCGCCGGTGAGGTCCAGCCGGTCGAGGTAGGTCTTCCACGGGTGCGGGGTCAGCTTGGGCGTCAGCCAGTCGACGTCGGCCTGCTCGGTCACGCCCAGCACCGACAGCTTCCGCACCGGCACCAGCCAGCCGAAGCCCTGCTCGGCCGCGGACTCCGCCCAGTGGTGCTCGACCTGCTCGGGCAGCAGGTCGCGGGCGGCCTCGCCGTCGGCGCCGACGAAGGCGTCCAGGTAGACCCGCTGGGCGATCGCCCCGGGCCGCCGGTCGGCGACCGCGGTGACGATCTGCCCGGCGTAGCTGTGCCCCACCAGGACGACGTCGCGCAGCCCGAAGGTGTCGATCAGCCGGACGACGTCCTCGACGTGGGTGTCCAGCCCCACCAGCGGGGAGAGCAGGTGCGACCGCTCGGACAGCCCGGTGAGGGTCGGCGCGTGGACCTCGTGGCCGGCCGCGCGCAGCAGCGGGGCGACGCGGTCCCAGCACCAGCCCCCGTGCCAGGCCCCGTGGACCAGGACGAAGGTGCTCACGCCTGGCCCGCCGGCTCCGGGGTGGCGGCCGGCCGGACCGGACGCGGGCGGGCGGTCACCTCGCCGCGGGCGGCGGCCTCGGCCTTGGCCATCTTCTCCAGCAGGCGGCGGCCGCGGATGCCGGCGACGTCGGAGCGGATCGAGGACTCGATCATCCCCGGGTCGGTCGCCACCATCAGCTCCTGGATCTCCAGGGCGTCGACGTCCTCCTTCATGACCGCCAGCTGCTGCTTGAGCTGGAACTCCGAGAGCTCGGCGTCGTCGATCTTGTAGTCCCGGCCCAGGGCGAAGAAGTCGTGGGTCGTGGTCTCGGTCGCCGGGGTCATCCCGTAGATGACCTTCATGTGGAAGCCCTCGGGCTCCTCGGTGCCGGTCGGGGCGATCCGGATGTTGAGGATGAAGATGCCCGGCGCGTAGAAGTCGCCGTCCTGCCAGCGGTCGATGTTGGTGGTGACGCCCATCGAGGACTTGTAGAACGGCGGGGCCTCGATGTCGATCATGTGCCGGACGAAGGACACCTTGTTGCCCTCACCGATCACGTCGATCGGGGTGGCGGCGACCGCGGCGTTGCCGATCGACGACGGGTGCAGGAACGTCTCGTGGGTCAGGTCGAGCAGGTTCTCCACCAGCAGCACCTGGCGGGCCTTCAGGCCGACCGAGCCGTGCACGTGGGTCCAGTTCTCGTCGACCAGCCAGGACACGTCCGGGATGTCGTCCGGGTTGGCCTGCTCCGGGTCACCGGGCCAGATCCACACGATGCCGTAGCGCTCGACCGCCGGGAACCGGTGCACCTGGGCGCCCTTGGGCGTGTCCGGCTGCTCGGCCACGCCGACGCAGGCGCCGGAGCCGTCGATCTGGTAGCCGTGGTAGTTGCAGGTGATGACGTCGCCGTCGAGCAGCCCGAGCGACAGCGGGTAGCGGCGGTGCGGGCAGCGGTCCTCGATCGCGTTCACGCTGCCGTCGGACAGCCGGTAGAAGCACACCGGGCGCCCGCAGATCCAGCGCTGCATCAGCGTCCGGCCGACCTCGTCGGCCCAGGCGCCGATGTACCAGCCGTTCATGACGATGGGGTTGGCTGCCATCGCGGACTCCTTGACTCGGGGTTCGTGGGGATTCAGGCGGGGTCGGGCGTCTCGTCGACGTAGGTCACGCCGAGCCGCTCGAGGGTGGGGCGCAGGCCGTAGAGGTCCAGGCCGAGCACGCCGGCCTGGAACTGCTCGCGCTTGGCCTGCTCGTTGGCCTCGCGGGCCTGGGCGGCGGCGGCGACCGCGGGGGCGTCCTCCAGCGGCACGATCAGCACGCCGTCGTCGTCGGCCACGACCACGTCGCCGGGCCGGCAGTAGGCGCCGCCGATGACGACCGGCACGTTGACCGAGCCGGGGGTGGCCTTGACCGTGCCCTGCGCGGAGACCGCGCGCGACCACGCCGGGAAGCGCATCGCGGTCAGCTCGGAGACGTCGCGCACCCCGGCGTCCATGACCAGGCCCAGCACGCCGCGGGCGGCCAGCTGGGTGGCGAACAGCTCGCCGAACATGCCATCGGTGGACGGCGAGGTGGTGGTGACGACCAGGACGTCGCCGGGGCCGCACTGCTCGATGCAGGCGTGGATCATCAGGTTGTCGCCGGGCTGGCTGAGCACGGTGACCGCCCGGCCGGCGATCCGCGCCCCGGGGTAGATCGGGCGCAGCACGGGGTGGGTCAGCCCGCGGCGGCCCATGGCCTCGTGCGCGGTGGCGACGCCGGCCTTGCCGAGCACCGCGACCGCGTCGGGGTCGGGGCGCCGGCTGGTGCGGACGATGACGTGCTTGCTCACCACAGCTGGTCCCCCACGGTCGGGTAGGTGCGCTGGTAGGCCTCGGCGTGGGTGACGCCCGCGGGTGCTCCGTTTCGCACCGCCTGCACGCCGCGGCGCAGGCCGAGCTCGGTGTAGTACTGCAGCAGGTGGCCCTGCGCGCCGCTCATGCACTGCATCGCCTTGGTCTTGCGGTCGAACACCGGCGTGATGTCGAGCAGCAGCTCCGGCGTGAACCCGCAGACCTCGGGCTGGTGCGGCTCGAACTGCAGCACCTGGGCCGCGCCGATCGGCGTCGTCGACCGGTCGTGGCCGTGCGCCTGCGCGACCATCCGGGTGAGCAGCGTGGTCTCGTGCGCCAGGTTGTGGTCCCGGTTGTACGGGTCGTTGGCCACGTGGGTGAGCAGCACGTCGGGCTGCCGCTCGCGCATGATCGACACGATCCGGTCCTGCGTGGCCTCGTCCACCCGCAGCGGGTAGTCGCCGAGGTCGAGGAACTCGATGCTGGCGCCGAGCACGTCGGCGGCGGCGGAGGACTGCTCGCGGCGGGTCTGCTTGACCTTCTCCAGGGTCATGCCCTCCTGCTTCCACAGGCCCTGGGACTCACCGCGCTCGCCGAAGCTGAGGCAGACCACGTGCACGGCCGAGCCGCGCGAGGCGGACAGGGCGATCGCCCCGCCGGCACGCCACACGAAGTCGGCGGCGTGCGCGCTGATCACCAGCACGGAGGGTCTGTCGGTCATCGCGGTGGTCTCCCAGGAGTGGTCGAGGGTGGGTCAGAGGTCGAGGACGAGACGAGGGCCGCGGCAGCGGGACACGCAGATCATCATCGTGTCGTTGGCGGCCTTCTCCTCGTCGGTGAGGATGACGTCGCGGTGGTCGACCTCGCCCTCCAGGACGGTGGTCTCGCAGGTGCCGCAGGTCCCCTCGGTGCAGGAGGAGAGCACCGGTACGCCGGCGTTCTCGACCGCCTCGAGGACGCTGAGCTCCGGGGGCACCTCGAGGGTCAGCCCGGACTGCTCGAGGACCACCTCGAAGGTGCTGTCCTCGCCGTCGGTGACCCGCGGGGCGGCGGTGAAGCGCTCGACGTGCAGGGCGCCGGGGCCCCAGGGGCGGCAGCTGTCCTCCACCGCGTCCAGCAGCGGGGCCGGGCCGCAGCAGTAGACCAGGGTGTCGGCGGCCGGCGTCCCCAGGACGGCGGCCAGGGGCAGCAGACCGACCTCGTCCTGCGGGTGCAGGTGCACGCGGTCGCCGTGGGGGGCCAGCTCGGCGAGGAAGGCCATCGAGGCGCGGGTGCGGCCGCCGTAGTGCAGCTCCCACTCGGCGCCGGCCGCCACCGCGGCCCGGATCATCGGCAGCAGGGGGGTGATGCCGATGCCGCCGGCGACGAAGACGTAGCGGGCCGCCGGCAGCAGCGGGAAGTTGTTGCGCGGGCCGCGCACCCGGAGGGTGTCGCCCACGGCGAGCTCGTCGGCGATCCAGGCGGACCCGCCGCGGCCGTCGGCCTCCCGCAGGACACCGATCCGCCAGGCGCCGGTGTCGGCCGGGTCGCCGCACAGCGAGTACTGCCGGGTGAGCCCGTTGGGCAGCTCGACGTCGATGTGCGCGCCGGGCGTCCAGGCGGGCAGCCGCTCCCCCGAGGGGAGCGCCAGGTCCAGGCCGACGACCCCGTCGGCCTCCTGGCGTCGGGCTGCCACCACCACCTCGGCGGTGAAGTCCGACGACGTCCGGCTGGGCGCGGATGTCTCGAAGACGCTGGACGTCACGCGCGGGCCTCCCTGGTTGTGCGCGGTGCGGGCGGGTGTCCGCACTCACGTCCACGGTAGGAAGCCGGCCGGGTTCCGGGATCGGCGCGATGTCAGCTCTGTGACGACCGTTACGACGCCGCCTGGCTACGTCATGCGTCGTAGGCGCGCGGGTCGGGGGACGTCGGTCCGGGCAGCGCCGACCGCCGGGACGGCCCGGTCGGGACCACCCCGGCGGTCATGGCGCCGCTCACCAGCGCTCGGCGGTCACCCCGCGAGCGATGCGTACAGGGCCGTCTCGAACTCCAGGTACCCGCCGAAGGAGGTGGCGTCCCCGAACGGCAGGACCTGCGTGGCCCAGAAGCCGCCGTACCCGTTGGCCCGGTCGATCCAGTAGAAGAGGTTGGCCAGGCCGGCCCAGCCGAGGGCGCCGGCGGGCCGACCGGTCGGTGCCTGCTCGTCGTTGACCATGAACGGGAGGGACCACGACTTCGACACCCCGGGGAAGAACTCCGCGTCGTTGGACAGCGACGGGATCACCCCGGGGAGCATCGTCACCTTGAGGTCCCCGAGGTGGTTCCGCACGGCCATCGCCACCGTCTCCGGCTGCAGGACGACGCCGCCCTCCCCCCGGCCGTCGTTGAGCCACATCCGGATGAAGCGCATGTAGTCACCGACCGTGCCGTAGAGGCCGTGGCCGCCCATGTGGACCTCGGGCGTCGAGGTCAGCTCGAAGTCGTCCATCGGTGTGAGCGACCCGTCGGCGCCCCGCGCGTGCATCGTCGCCAGGCGCGTCCGGAGCCGGTCGTCGAGCACGAACGTCGTGTCCGAGATCCCGAGGGGCTCGAAGATGCGGGCCGCGAAGACGTCCCCGAGGCGCTCGCCGGTGATGCCCTCCACCACCTGGCCGGCCCAGTCGATGTTGCTGCCGTACTCCCACCGCTCGCCGGGGTCGAACAGCAGCGGGGTCTGCAGGCAGGCCCTGGTCGCGGTGATGACGCTGGGCTGCCCGTGCTCGGTGGCCAGCCGGTTGTAGTGCTCGTTGAAGAAGTCGTAACCGAACCCGCCGGTGTGCGTCAGCAGATGCCGTGTCGTGAGCTCCCGCCTGGGATCGCGCAACCGCGGTGAGCCGTCGGCGTCGAAGCCGTCGAGCACCTTGAGCTCGCCGAGCTCGGGGACGTAGGTCCGGGCGGGAGCGTCCAGGTCGAGCCGTCCCTCCTCGACGAGCTGGAGCGCCGCCGTCGCGGTGACGGCCTTGGTGGTCGAGAACAGGGCGAAGACGCTGTCGGGGGTCATGGCGTCGTCCCCCCCGAGGCGGCGCGTCCCGGCCGCTCCCTCGTAGACCGTCCCCTCCCTGTCGGTGACCATGGCGACGACCCCGGCGACCGGGGCGTCGGCCCGGACGGCACGGTCGAGCACGGCGTCGGCCGCCTGCGTGAACGTCTGCGTCTGCTTCGTCTGCGTCATTGCAGTCCTCCCAGCGGGTGGTGGGGCGGTGCGCCGGGAGCCCCGGCGCACCGCAGGGGGTGTCAGCGGATCTCGAAGCCCTCGTAGCCGGCGGCGGCCACCGCGTCGCACTTCTCCCGGTAGGTGCCGACGCCGCCGGTGTAGGACAGCACGCGCCGCGGCTTGCCCGGGACGTTCGAGCCGACGTACCAGGACGACGTCCGGGAGATCAGGTTGGCGGCGGCCGTCTCGTCGTGGTGGGCCACCCACGCGTCCTCGCCGTCCTTCGTCGGCTCGATGACGGTGCTCCCCCGGGTCCGCAGGTGGCTGATGCAGTCGCTGATCCACTCGGTCTGCTGCTGCAGGCAGGTCGTCATGTTGCACAGCGCGGCCGACGGCGCCAGCGGGACAGCGGTCGTGAGCAGGTTCGGGTAGCCGTGCACCATCAGGCCCATCGTGGTGCG
Source organism: Geodermatophilus ruber (assembly GCF_900114385.1). Taxonomy (GTDB): domain Bacteria; phylum Actinomycetota; class Actinomycetes; order Mycobacteriales; family Geodermatophilaceae; genus Geodermatophilus; species Geodermatophilus ruber. The sequence goes on along the minus strand of NZ_FOSW01000011.1, from coordinate 104,211 downwards.
GATGTCCCGGCCCCAGTCGTCCGTGAGGGACCGGCCGCCCCGACCGCGGATGTCGATGCGGGTCAGCGCACCGGTGCCGGCGTCGAAGCCGGTCGCCAGGATGATCACGTCGAGCTCGTGGACGGTGCCGTCGCGCAGCACGAGCCCCTCGGGGACGACGCGCGTGATCGGGTTGTCGCGGACGCCGACCAGCTCGACGTTCGGGCGGTGGTAGACCTCCAGGTAGTCGGTCTCCAGCGGCACCCGGTGGGTGCCGAACCCGTAGTCGGTGGGGATCAGCACGTCGCACAGGTGCGGGTCGTGGCGCAGCCGCGCGCGCATCTTCTCCCGGACGAACTCCGAGACCTCCTCGTTGACCGCCTCGTCGAAGAACATCTCGGCGAACGAGGCGAGCCACAGCTTGAGCGAGCCGTTGTCGTAGATCTCCTCGAGCAGCTCGCGCCGCTGCTCGGGGGTGAGGTCGGCGTAGGAGTGCTCGAAGTCGTACTCGAAGCCGGTGAACGTGTGCGGGACGGTGGCACGCAGCTCGGGAAAGCGCGCCTTGTAGGCGGCCACGTCCTCCGGCCCGAAGCGCGGGTTCTTCATCGGCAGGGCGTACTGCGGCGTCCGGGCGAACACGGTCAGGTGCCCGACCTGGTCGGCGATGGTCTGGATCACCTGGATGCCGGTCGCGCCGATGCCGACGACGCCGACCCGCTGGCCCTCGAGCCGCACGCCGTCGGCCGGATAGCGCGAGGTGTGCACGATCGTGCCCCGGAAGTCGGCCTGCCCGGGGAAGAGGTCGACCAGCGGCGCCGAGAGCATGCCGGCGCAGGTGACGAGGAACTGGGTGTCGATCGTCTCGCCGCGGTCGGTCTGCACGACCCACCGCTCCCGCTCCTCGTCGAACCGGGCGCTGGTGACCGTGGTGGAGAACTGGATGTCGCGGCGCAGGTCGAGCCGGTCGGCGACGTAGTGCATCCACCGCTCGATCTCGGGCTGGTCGGGGAACCGCTGGCTCCAGCTCCAGCCGGTGTAGAGGTCCTCGTCGAAGAGGTACTGGTAGATGTGGGACTCGGAGTCGAACCTCGCCCCGGGGTAGCGGTTCCAGTACCAGGTCCCGCCCACGTCGCCGGCCGCGTCGTAGGCACGCACCCGCAGGCCCTGCTCGCGCAACTGGTGGAGCTGGTAGAGGCCGGCCACCCCGGCGCCGATGATCAGGGCGTCGAGTTCGCGGGTCGTGGAGCCGCCGTCGACCTCGGCCGCCGCTGCTGCCTGGACTGTCATCCGATGCCCTACCCTTCGTGTGTCCTGGATCACGATTCGCGGACACATCGTCGGTGCCGTCCCGGCTGTCGGGCCGTCCCAGATTGGGACAGTCGCAGCTCGGCACCGGCTGATGGGCCCGCGGCGGGTGACGGACGGCCACCGACGTCGGTGCGCCCCGCTGGTGAACCCCCTCGCCCGGCATCGCCGGGTGGTGGACCTCCCGGAGGTGTCCATGCACCTGGGTCAGGACGACCGGCTGCGCATGGTGGCGGCCCGGGCCGGGTTCCTCGAGCACGGAGCAGCCGGCGCGGCCGGCGTCCGGAACGTCGTGGCCGCCTCCTGGCGGCGCAGCCAGGAAGCCGGCGTCGACGCCGACGAGTACCGGATCACCTACCACGAGGACGTCGACCTCGACTCCCGGCTCGTCCGGTGTGCCCGGCCGGTGATCGACCGGCTGGCCGAGGAGATGGTCGACGTCCCGGTCGCCATCGCGCTGTCCGACGCGCAGGCGCGCATCGTGCACCGGCTGGACTGCTCGTCGTCCGTCGGCCGGCCGCTCGACCGGGTGGACTTCACCGCCGGGTTCGACTTCGGCGAGGGAGGCGTCGGAACCAACGGGATCGGGACGGTGTTCGAGGCCGGCTCGCCGGTCAGCGTCGTCGGCGCGGAGCACTTCACCGAGGCCCTGGTGACGTTCGCGTGCACCGGCGCGCCGGTCGTCGATCCGGTGACCGGTCGGGTGGAGGGGGTCCTGGACGTCAGCTCGCTGGCCGAGAACTGGACACCCCTGATGCAGGCGCTGGTCCGGCGCGCCGCCGCCGACATCGGCCAGAACCTGCTGCAGGACCGCAGCCAGGCCACGCAGGCCCTCTTCGAGACGTTCGTCAAGGCCGACTCCCGCCCACGGCAGGCGGTCATGGCGGTGGGCGACTCGCTCATGGTGAACCGGCGGGCCCAGCAGCTGTTCACCCCCGCCGAGCAGTTCGCGATCCACCAGCACGCGCTGCTCCTCATGAGCGGGCGAGACCGGGGGGCGGAGTCGTTCACGCTCGCCCCCGGTCGCAGCGTCCGGTTGCGCGCGACCCGCATCGTCGTCGGCGAGGAGGTCACGGGCATCGTCCTGCTGCTGGACGAGGAGCCCCCTCCCCAGCAGCCCGCCGTCCGGGTGCAGCGGGTGGACGGCACCGCCGGCCGGTCACCGGCGTGGACGACCGCGTGCTCGCAGATCGCCGCCGCCCTCGACCGGGGCGAGCACCTGCTCGTCATGGGCGAGCCGGGCACGGGCAAGCGCACCCTCGTCGCGGAGCTGTTCGGCCGGGCTCACCCGGCGGGGCGCCTGGTGGCGGGCGAGGCGGACCAGGTCGTGCGCGACGCCGCAGCCCTGCTCGCCGTTGCCCCGAGCGGTCCCGCCCTCGTCGTCCTGGGCGGGATCGACCGGCTCGGTGCCGACGGCGTCGACCGCCTCCGCGCGTTCCTCGCGTCCCTCGACCGCGGCCGGCACATCGTCGCGGCGACGGTGAGCGAGGCGAACATCGGTGCGGACCTGCCGTTCCAGGCGGTGCTCGGCCTCTTCGAGCAGGCGGTGACGCTGCCGCCGCTGCGCTTCCGCACCGACGACCTCCCGCTGGTCGTCGCCCGCATCCTCGCCGAGCTCGCCCCCGACCGCCGGGTGCGGCTCCATCCGGAGACCAGCCGGCTGATCGGCCGCTACTCGTGGCCGCGCAACGTCACCCAGCTGCGCGAGGCGCTGCGTCACGCGCTGCTCAAGCGTCCCGTGGGCGAGATCCAGCCCGCGGACCTACCGGGGTACTGCCGCACGGCCGGGACCCGCACGCTCACCCCGATCGAGGCGGTGGAGCGCGACGCGATCGTCCGGGCCCTGCAGCAGTGCGGAGGCAACCGGGTGCACGCGGCCGCCGCGCTCGGGCTGGCGCGCAGCTCCCTCTACCGGAAGATCAGGACGTACGCGATCACCGACGCGTGACGCCGTCAGGCCGGTGGCGCGATGAGTCCCTCGCGGATCGCGAGCAGCGCGGCCTGGGTGCGGGAGGACAGCTGCAGCTTGCTGAGCACGTTGCTCACGTGGGTCCGGGCGGTGCGCTCGCTGATCACCAGGCGGTCGGCGATGTCCCGGTTGGAGTGCCCCTGCGCGACCAGCGCGAGGATCTCCCGCTCGCGCGCGGTCAGGGAGGTCAGCCCGGCCTGGGGGGCGGCCATGCGCCGGGCGAGCTGGCGGGCGACGGCGGAGTCCAGGTGGACCTCGCCGGCGGCGGCCGCGCTGATCGCGGTGGCCACCTCCGCGGGGTCGGCGTCCTTGAGCACGTATCCGGCCGCGCCGGCGGCCAGGGCCGCGTGCACCCGCTCGACCTCGCCGAAGCTGGTGAGGATGACGACCTTGATCTCCGGGTGGGTGCGGGCGATGACCCCGGTGGCCGCCACGCCGTCCATCCGTGGCATCTGCAGGTCCATCAGGACGACGTCGGGCATCGGCTGCCCGGTGGTGTGCCACTGGTGCAGCAGGTCGACCGCCTGCTGGCCGTCGCCGGCCTCCCCCAGCACCTCCAGCGACGGGATGCTGGCCACGTAGGCCTGCACCCCGCGCCGGACGATCGCGTGGTCGTCCACCAGCAGCACCCGGATGACCCCGGTCGCCGGTTCGCCGTTCATCGACCGGTCCTCCTCTCCGTGCCGCGCCCACCGCCGGGCGCGGGCAGCACGACCTCCACCCGCCAGCCGCCGAACGGCCGCGGGCCGGCCCGCAGCCGGCCGCCCCAGCGCTCGGCCCGCTCCCGCATCGACACCAGCCCGAGGCTGCCCTGGGACGCCCCGCGGCGGGGCGCCGGGTCGGTCCCGGGGTCCCCGCCGCAGCCGTTGTCGACGACCTCCACCTGCAGCCCGCCGCCGTGGGCCGGCCGCGCGATGCGGACGTCCACCTCGGTGGCCCGGGCGTGCTTGACGACGTTGTGCAGCGCCTCCTGGACGATCCGGTAGAGGTCCTCCTGCACGTCGACGTCGACGTCGAGCTCCAGGTCGTCGGGCGCCTGCACCTCGACGACCAGCCGGGTGCGCGCTTCGACGCCGGCGGCGTGCGCGCGGACGGCCTCGACCAGGCCGTTCTCGGCGAGGTCGAGCGGGCGCAGCTCGAACACCAGCCCGCGCAGGTCGGCCAGGGCCGTGGCGGCGAGGCTGCTGAGCTCCTCGGCGCCGCTGCGCACCCGGGCGGGGTCGGGGTCCGGCGCGTCCAGCTGCGCGCGCAGCGCCTCGGCCTGCATCCGCATGGAGAACACCTGCTGGACCACCGAGTCGTGCAGGTCGCGGGCCAGCCGGCGGCGCTCGTCGGACTGCGCCCGCGAGCGGGTCTGGGCCAGCAGCGCGGCAGTGTCGATGGCGACCGCGGCGTGGTCGGCCATCGCCTCGAGGAAGGCCAGCGAGCCGGGCCCCGGGTCCTCGCCGGGCGCGTAGTAGGCGTTGATGATGCCCAGCGTCCGCCCGCGCACGACCAGCGGCATGGAGACGAAGCTGTCCCAGTCGGGCGCGTCCATGATCGCGTGCAGCGGCGCCCACAGCGGGTCGGCCATGATCACCGGCTTGCGGTGCAGGCTGACGATCGCCTCGCGCCGCTCGAGGGCCTCCATGAAGAGCACCCGGGCCCCCAGCCGGCGGCAGGCGCTCAGCCGCTCGGCGAAGTCGGAGGTGTCGCCGAAGCCGGCCATCCCGAGGAGGCGCAGCTCCTCCTGGGGGTCGTCGAGGGTGAGGATCTGCACCGCGGCGATGGAGGCGGTCATCGCGATCTCGCGTGCCACCGCGTCGAGGGTGGCGCGCAGCGAGTAGGCGTCGGCCACGCTGGAGGCGGCCCGGGTGATCGCGGTCAGCCGCTCCTGCTGGCGCACGGTGCCGGTGACGTCGCTGAACCAGACCGCCCAGCGGCCGGGCTCCACGAGCAGCGTGCGGTACTCGAGATAGCGGCGGCTGCCGCCGGGCGCCGCCCAGACCACCCGCCGCCGGTCGGGCAGGTCGGGGTCGCCGGCCGAGAGCTCGAAGGGCACCGCCGTCCCCAGCAGGTCGACCGCCGGGGAACCGAGGATCTGCGCCGCGCCCGCATTCAGCGCGCGCAGACGGCCCTGCAGGCTGCCGGGCCGGCCGTCGACGACCGCCAGCCCGTCGGCGGAGACCGCCAGCAGAGCGCGGAGCACCGGGTCCTCGCCCGTCCCCGGCGGCCACGCCGCACCGGCGGGAGCCTCCACCTCGCTGCGCACTCCTCGTCCCGTCCCGGTCGCCGGCGTCGGGTCTCCTGCCGAGCCGACTGCGGACACGCACGCTACTCCCCGTATCCGGCGGGGAGCCGGGGAACGAAGGCGCGCCGGCCGGGACCGTGCGGTCCCGGCCGGCGCGCCGTGGTGGTGACCGGCGGTCAGCCGGCCGAGGACACCGCGGTGTCCCGGCGGCCGGCGTCGACCGCGGTCGGCGCGGCAGGGACCGTCCGGATGCCGAGGGCGGCCAGCAGGCTGACCAGCGACAGCGCGGTGACGTACAGCGCGATCGGCGTGGAGGACTCGTAGGCGCCGTAGAGCGAGGTGGCCGCGATCGGCGTGACCGCGCCGCCGATCATGCCGCCGAGCTGGTAGGCGATCGAGATGCCGCTGTAGCGCACCTTCACGTCGAACAGCTCGGTGAACAGGCCACCCTGCGCGCCGGCCATGACGCCCTGCACGAAGGCGGCGACGACGAACGCCAGCAGCGCCGCGCCGGTGTCACCGGTGTTGACCAGGCCGAACATCGGCAGCGGCCAGATCACCGCGGTCAGGGCGCCGAACGCGAAGACCTTCTTGGAGCCGAACCGGTCGGAGAGGAGGGCGGCCAGCACGATCGTGGCGATCCACACCGCGGTGGAGGTGAGGATGAGGGTGAGCAGCGTGGTCCGCTCGAACCCGATGACCGTCGTCCCGTAGGTGAGCATGTAGACGATCACCGTGTAGCCCACCGCCGGCGGCGCGATGGAGGCCAGGCTGCCCAGGATCAGCTGGCGCGGCTGGCGCTTGACCAGCTCGGCGACCGGGACCTTGCTGACCTCGCGCTGCTCCTTGACCTGCTGGAACTCGGGGGCGTCCTCCAGCTTGCTGCGCACCAGGAAGCCGACGAAGACCAGGACGATGCTCACCAGGAACGGGACGCGCCAGCCCCAGGACAGGAAGGCGTCGTTGTCCATGGCGGAGACCGCGAGGAAGGCGAGGTTGGAGGTCAGCACGCCGACCGGGACGCCGAACTGGGCGAAGCTGCCGTAGACCGCGCGGCGGCGGGGGGTGGCGTGCTCGGTGGCGATGAGCACCGCGCCGCCCCACTCACCGCCGACGCCGAAGCCCTGGACCAGCCGGAGGACCACCAGCAGCAGGGGCGCGCCGATGCCGATCGCGTCGTAGGTCGGCAGCAGGCCGATGAGGAACGTCGCGCCGCCGGTGAGCAGCAGGGTGAGGACCAGCATCGACTTGCGGCCGATGCGGTCGCCGTAGTGGCCGATGACCGCGGCGCCCAGGGGCCGGGCGATGAACCCGACGGCGAAGGTCGCGAACGCGGCCAGGGTGCCGGCGACCGACGAGAAGCCGGGGAAGAAGGCGGTGCCGAACACCAGGGCGGCGGCGGTGCCGAAGATGTAGTAGTCGTACCACTCGATCGCGGTACCGACGAAGCTGGCCGCGAAGATGCCCTTCTTCGACGGCCCCGCCTTGGCGGGTGCGGTGGTGCTGGGTGTTGCCACGGGTGGAGGTCTCCTCTGGACGGCAGTGTGCAGCGGGTGTCGGCGGTCTCGTGACGCCGGTTACACCACTTCGGTGTATAGAAGCCGGTTTCGATCCGGAAGTCGCGCGCCCCGCGACCCGCCTGCGTCGCGTCGGGCCGGCCGCAGCGGCTACGTCATCCGTCGCACCGGCACCGGCCGCCCGTGTCGACCGTCGAGGTCAGCCCAGCGGGCGCGTCTCCGCGGTGATCGGCACCTCGATCAGCCGGGGCCCGTCGAGCTTGCCGACGCCCGCCAGCTCGTCGGCCAGCTCGTCGGCCGAGGCCACCTGGCGGGCGGGCAGCCCGTAGCCCTCGGCGATCGCCACCGCGTCCAGGCCGGGCAGGTCCAGCCCCGGCACCCCGGCGACGCCGAGCTGGCCGACGAAGCCCGACAGCGCCCCGTAGGTGCCGTTGCGCAGCACGACGAAGGTCACCGGGAGCCGGTGCTGCACCGCCGTCCACACCCCCTGGACGCCGTACTGGAAGGCGCCGTCGCCGAGCACCGCGACCACCGGCCGGGACGGGTCGGCCAGCGCCACCCCGACCGCGGCCGGCAGTCCGAAGCCCAGCCCGCCCGCGGCCGGGAAGAACAGGCTGCGCGGGCGGGCAAGGTCCAGGTGCTGCCAGAACTGGGTGGTGTTGGACGTGGACTCGTTGACCAGCCGGGCCCCCTCCGGCAGGGCCCGGGCCAGCTCGGCGAAGACCGCGTCGGCCCGGAAGGGCGCGCCCTGGGGCGCCGCCGCGTCCGCCCGCTGCGGGGCCGGGCGGGCCGGCCGCGGGGGCAGGTCGCCGAGCGCGTCGAGCAGCTGCCCGGCGACGGTCCCGACGTCGGCGACGACGGCGTCCCCGAACGCGGCCCGGGCCGCGGTGCCCGGGTCGCTGCCCACGGCGACCAGCGCGGTGCCGGGCGGCAGCCAGGGGCCGGGCCGGTAGGCGTGGTAGCGGAAGACCGGTGCGCCGAGCACCAGCACCAGGTCGTGCCCGGTCAGGTGCTCGCCGACCCCGGCGATGCTCGGCGGCAGCACCCCCTGCCAGAGCGGGTGGCGGGTCGGGAACGGGCAGCGCGGCGGGGTCGGCGCGGTCCAGACCGCCGCCTGCAGCCGCTCGGCCAGGGCGACCACGAGCGGGAGGGCGCGCTCGTCGTCCGCCTCCGGGCCGACCACCAGGGCCGGGTTCCGGGCCCCGGCCAGCCGCCGGGCCAGCTCGTCGAGCAGGTCGGCGGGCAGGGCGCCGGCGGCGCGCACCCGCCGGCCACCGAGGTGGGCCACCTCGACGTCGTCGACCGGCTGGGCCCAGTCGTCCAGCGGCAGGGAGACGAACACCGGCCCGGCCGGCGGCAGCGTGGCCAGGTGGAAGGCCTCCGACAGCGCCCGCGGGACGTCCTGGGCGCGGGCGGGCTCGAAGGACCACTTGACCTGCGGCTCGGGCACCCGGGTCATCGCCGGCTCGGCGAGCACCGAGCCCAGGCCGACCATCGGGCGGGCCTGCTGGCCGGCGGTGACCACCAGCGGCGTGCCCGAGGCCCGGGTGTTGGCCAGGTTGCCCATCGCGTTGCCCAGACCGGCGGCCGAGTGCAGGTTGACCAGCGCGGGCCGGCCGGTGGCCTGGGCGTACCCGTCGGCCATCGCGACCACGGCGCCCTCGTGCAGGCCGAGCACGTAGCGGAAGTCGGCCGGGAACCCGTTGAGGAACGGCAGCTCGTTGGAGCCGGGGTTGCCGAAGACGGTGGTCAGCCCCCACGAGCGGAGCAGGTCGTAGGTGGTCTCCCGGACGGTGGGCACGGCTTCCTCCTGGGGTGGCACGGGTGGTGGTGATGGTCGCGACGCCCACCGACCCTGCCATCTACGTCGGATGTCGCGCTCCGGCCCTCCGGAACGCCCGTCCCGGTTCCGGTCGGATGGCCCGGGCGGGGTCGGGCCGTTCGACATACCGTGACGGCGCGCACACCCGCGGGCCGCTCCCGGCGGCCCGGTGCCACGACCCCTGAGGAAGCAATTGATGGTGTCCCTGGACCAGCTGCCGGAGATCCGGACCGAGCTGTTCATCGACGGCGAGACCGTGGGCGCCGACGACGCCCTGCAGGTGATCGACCCGGCCGACGGCCGCTCGATCGTGGGCTACGCCGCCGCCGCGACGGCCAAGCAGGCGGAGGCCGCGGTCGCCGCCGCGCACCGGGCGTTCCCGGCATGGGCCGCCCGCACCCCGCAGGAGCGGGCGGCGCTGATCACCGCGGCCCTGGCCCCGCTGGAGGCCGACCGGAACGCCACCGCCGAGATCCTCACCCGGGAGAACGGCAAGATCCGCATGGAGTCCTTCATCGACTCCATCGTGTTCGCCCACCGCTGCGGCCTGGCCACCGGCCTGGCCGAGCAGGTCGGGCACACGACCACGCTGCCGGCGCCGCCGTACCGGACGACGGTCTCGTACCTGCCGCTGGGCGTGGTCACGATCATCGTGCCGTTCAACTGGCCGCTGGCGATCCTGGGTGCCGCGCTGCCCTACGCCCTGGTCGCCGGCAACACCGTCGTGGTCAAGCCGCCGCCCAGCACGCCGCTGGCCACGACCCGCACCGTGCAGAAGGTCGCCGAGCTGCTCCCGCCGGGCGTGCTCAACGTGGTGACCGGTGCCGACGCGGAGATCGGCTCGGCGCTGATCTCCGACGACCGCGTGAAGAAGGTCTGCTTCACCGGCAGCGTCGGCGGCGGCCAGCGCATCATGTCGATGGCGTCGCAGTCGCTGACCCGGGTCGCGCTCGAGCTGGGCGGCAACGACCCGGCGCTGATCCTGGCCGACGCCGACCTGTCCGGTGACGCGATGCAGCGGCTGTTCAGCGGCACCTTCGACTCCACCGGCCAGATCTGCATGGCGACCAAGCGGCTGTACGTGCACCGGTCCCGCTACGAGGAGGTCGTCGAGGGGCTGTCCGGCATCGCCGCGGCCCAGCGGCTGGGCCACGGCCTCGACGAGGGCGTGACCATGGGCCCGCTGCACCAGGCCCGGCAGAAGGAGTACGTGCTCGAGCTGCTGGCCCAGGCGCGCGAGTCCGGCGCCGAGGTCCGCGAGTTCGGCGAGGCCGCCCCCGGCGCCGACCTCTCCGCCGGCAACTTCCTGCGGCCGAGCCTGGTGCTCGACCCCGCCGACGACGCCCGCGTGGTGGTCGAGGAGCAGTTCGGTCCGACCCTGCCGATCCTGCCGTTCGACGACGAGGACGACGCCGTGGCCCGGGCCAACGACACCTGGTCGGGTCTGTGCTCCTCGGTGTGGACGGCGGACCTCGACCGCGCCGCCGCGGTCGCGGCCCGGCTGCGCACCGGGTACACCTTCGTGAATGCCCACGGCGCCGCCCACCTCGACGAGCGCGCGCCGTTCGGCGGTTTCAACCACAGCGGCATGGGCCGGGAGATGGGCGTCGAGGGTCTCCGCGAGTTCATGGACACCCACGCGGTCGGCTTCCCCGCCTGAGAGCGGACCCGACGACCCGGCGGGCTGACGGCCACCGCGGCCGGCGGCCCGCCGGGTCTTCTGTGTCCGGGCCTCCCCCGGGCAGGCACCTCCCGGTATCGCAAGACGACAGGCACCACCGACAGACGAGGAGTTCAGCACCCATGGCGAACAACCGCGGCGTGACCTACCAGGGTCCCGGCAAGGTCGAGGTGACCGACCTGGACTACCCCGGGCTCGTCCTGCGCGACGGCCCCGGCGTCCACCCCGACAACGTCGGCCGGGAGTGCCCGCACGGCGTCGTCCTCAAGGTCCTCACCACCAACATCTGCGGCAGCGACCAGCACATGGTCCGCGGCCGCACGACCGCCCCCGAGGGGCTCGTGCTCGGCCACGAGATCCTCGGCGAGGTCGTGGAGACCGGCCCCGGCGTCGAGTTCATCAAGGTCGGCGACGTCTGCTCGGTGCCGTTCAACATCTCCTGCGGCCGCTGCCGCAACTGCAAGGAGGGGAAGACCGGCATCTGCCTGAACGTCAACCCCGACCGCCCCGGCTCGGCCTACGGCTACGTCGACATGGGCGGCTGGCAGGGCGGCCAGGCCGAGTACGTGATGGTCCCCTACGCGGACTGGAACCTGCTGCCCTTCCCCGACCGCGACCAGGCCCTGGAGAAGATCCTGGACCTGACGATGCTGTCGGACATCTTCCCCACCGGCTACCACGGCGCATACACCGCCGGCGTCACCACCGGCTCCACCGTCTACATCGCCGGCGCCGGTCCGGTCGGCCTGGCTGCGGCGGTCTCCGCGCAGCTGCTCGGCGCCGCCGTGGTCATCGTCGGTGACCTCAACGAGGAGCGGCTGGCCCGGGCCCGCTCCTTCGGCTGCGAGACCGTCGACGTCTCGAAGGGTGACCCGAAGGACCAGATCGCGCAGATCCTCGGCGTGCCCGAGGTGGACGCGGCCGTCGACGCTGTCGGCTTCGAGGCCCGCGGGCACGGCGCGGGGGCGGCGAAGGAGGCGCCGGCGACGGTGCTCAACTCGCTCATGGAGGTCACCGCGGCCGGCGGCTCGATCGGCATCCCCGGCCTGTACGTCACCGGCGACCCCGGCGGCATCGACGAGGCGGCCAAGGTCGGCGCGCTGTCGCTGTCCCTGGGCACCGGCTGGGCCAAGTCGATCTCCTTCACCACCGGCCAGTGCCCGGTCATGCGCTACAACCGGCAGCTGATGATGGCGATCCTGCACGACCGGGTGCAGATCGCCGACGCGGTCGGCGCGACCGTCATCAGCCTGGACGAGGCGCCGACCGGGTACGCCGAGTTCGACTCGGGCGTGGCCAAGAAGTACGTCATCGACCCGCACAACGTGACCGGGAAGGCCGCCTGATCAGCAAGCCCGTCGACAGCGTCGATGACCCGGCCACCGGCGTGGCCGGGTCATCGACGGCTGTCCGGACCCGCCGCGAGGCGGCGCGGCGGTCCCCGGGCGTCCTCGTCCCGGTGCTGATCCTCGTGGCCACCGTGGTCGCGGTGACCAGCAGCGTCGGCGCACCGCTGATCCCGGCCGTCGCCGACCTGCACGACGTGCCGCTGCACGTGGCCCAGTGGTCGCTCACCATGCCGCTGCTCGTCGGGGCAGTGGCCACCCCTGTCCTCGGCCGGCTCGGTGACGGGTCGCACCGCCGGGCCGTCGCGCTCACCGCCCTGGGCCTGGTCGTGCTCGGGGGCGTTCTCACCGCGCTGCCGCTGCCGCTGGGGTGGTTCCTCGCCGGACGGGGGCTGCAGGGGTTCGGCCTCGGGCTCATGCCGCTGCTCGTCGCCACCGCCCGCGACGCTCTACCCGCCCCCCGTTCCCGGCGCGCGATCGCCGCCCTGTCGATCACCGTCGTCTCGGGCGTCGGCCTCGGATACCCGATCGCCGGGGCCATTGCCACCTACGGCGGGGCGACCGCCGCGTTCTGGACGGCGACGGCGATCTGTGCCGGAGCGCTCGTCGCCGCCGCCCTCGTGCTGCCGCCGGCCTCCCCCAACCCGCCCCGCCGGTTCGACCTGCCCGGCGCCCTGCTGCTCGGGGTCGGCCTGGCCGGTGCGCTGATCACCCTGAGCGAGGGTGAGGGCTGGGGCTGGACGTCACCCCGGGTGCTGCTGCTGAGCGCGGCCTCGCTCCTGCTGCTGGGCACCTGGGTGGTCGTGGCGCTGCGGACCCGCGCCCCGCTCATCGACCTGCGGCTGGCCCGCGGGCGGCTGCCGGCGTCGGGCCACGTCTCGGTGCTGCTGGTCAGCCTGGCCAACTACCTCCTGCTCGGTTCGGTGCCGATCCTGGCCCAGACGCCCGAGGACAGCGGCTACGGCTTCGGCGCCTCGGGGATGGTCGCCGGCCTGCTGCTGCTGCCGTTCTCCCTGGCCGGCATGCTCGCCGGCCCCCTCTCCCGCCGACTGGGCGAGCGCGTCCGCCCCCGGGTGGTGCTGTCGATCGGCGCGCTGCTGATGGCCGGCGCCCAGGCACTGTTCGCCCTCGATCGAGCCGATCTGTGGGCCTTGCTCGTCGTCACGGCGGTCGCCGGCCTCGGGGTGAGCACCGTGTTCGCCGCGGCCGCAGGGCTTGTCGTCTCCGCCGTCCCGCCCCGGGAGACCGGCAGCGCCATGGCCCTCAACCAGGTACTGCGCTACGCCGGCTTCGCGGTGGGCAGCGCCTCGACCGCGACCGTCCTGGCCGTGATGACGCCGGCCGGCGGGGACCTGCCGGGCGGCGGCGCGTACACGGTCATCGGGCTCATCGGCAGCGGCACCTGCGTGCTCGCGGCGCTGGTGGCCTGGCTCCTCGCCGGCCAGGCGGCGGCTCAGCCGCCCAGCGTGGCCCCGCGGGCCAGCGGCGACACCGTCCGCGCGTAGACCGACAGCCACCCGCAGCCGCGCGGCGCGGACAGGGGTGGCTGCTCCGCCCGCCGGCGCGCCAGCTCCGCCTCGGGCACCTCGAGCTCGAGGGTGCGGGCGTCGACGTCGACCGTGATCCGGTCGCCGTTCCGCACCAGGCCGATCGGACCGCCGACGGCTCCCTCCGGGCTGACCTCGGCCACGACCAGCCCCTTGTTGACCAGGCCGGACATCTGCCCGTCGGTCACCACGACGACCTGGTCACCGAGACCGGCCCCGTCGAGGGCGAAGACGAACGCCGAGGTCAGCGCCATGCCGGGGGAGCCGCGCAGGCCGAGCCCGCTGAGCACGACGACGTCCCCGGCACTCACCTCGCCGTTGCGGATGCCGGCCAGCCCCTCCTCCCGGGAGGAGTAGACCGTCGCCGGCCCGGAGAACCGGTGCACGCCGTCGTCGGCGACGGTCCGCTTGCACACGGCCCCCTCGGGCGCCAGCGAGCCGCGGACGACGGTGATGCCGGGGTGCCGCGCCAGCGGGTCGTCGACCGGCCGGATCGTCTCCGCGTCGGCGACCACGGCGCCGCCGAGGACCTCCCCCATCGTCGCCCCCGCCACGGTCGGGGAGGCCAGGTCGAGCAAGGACCGCAGCTGGTACAGCAGGGCCTGCGCCCCACCGGCCGCCTCGAACTCGTCGATCCGCCGCTCCCCGTTGGGCTTGACGCCGGTCAGCAGCGGAACCTGCGGCGCCAGCTCCTCGAACAGCGCGAGGACGTCGACGTCGCACCCGGCCTCCACGGCGATCGCCTGCAGGTGCTTGATGCAGTTCACCGAGCCGCTGATCGCCAGCACCGCGGTCACCGCGTTGCGGAAGGCGCCCTCGGTGAGGATCTGCCGCGGCCGCAGGTCCTCGGCCACCAGCTCGACGATCCGCCGCCCGGCGCGCTCGACGTCGGCCCACATGCGCGGGCTGTTGGCCAGCACCGGCGTGCTGCCGGGGAGGGCCATCCCCAGCGCCTCGGTGGCGATGTGCATGGAGTTGGCGGTGCCCATGCCGGCGCACACGCCCGGGCCGCTGACGGCCACCGACGCCATCTCGGCGAGCTCCTCGACCGTCATCGCACCGGTCGCGACGTGGCCGGCGTACAGGAAGACGTCCTCGAAGTCGACGTGCTCCCCCCGGTAGACGCCCGAGGGCTGGTAGCCGCAGCCGACGACGATCGTCGGGATGTCCAGCCGGCCGGCGGCCATCAGCTGACCCGGCGTCGTCTTGTCACAGGAGGCGAGGCAGACCATCCCGTCGAGCAGCGCGCCCTCCACCGCGACCTCGATGTCGTTGGCGATGAGGTCGCGGCTGGGGAGGATGTACTGGCCGGCGCGGCCGGCGCTGGTGATCGCGTCGCTGGGCGCGGCGGTCCGCACCTCGAACGGAACGCCCCCGGCCGCGCGGATCGCCGCCATCAGCGGAGGCACCACCCCGTCGAGGTGGCTGAAGCAGCTCGCCAGCCCCGACGAGCTGTTGACGATCGCGATCTTGGGCTTCTCCATGTCCTCGTCGGAGAGGCCCAGCGCGGTCCACTGCGCCCGGCGCATGGCCCACGGCGTGCTGCCGGGGGCGAAGTTGCTGCGCAGGCTCACCGGTCGCCTCCCGTCCCGAGATTGGCGCCGGCCTGCTCCAGGCGCCGTTGCAGTTCGTCCACGGGCACGTCGCGCACGGCGACCCCGCCGGCGATCGCCAGGTCGGCTGCCGTTCCCACCGCCTCCCCCATGGCGAAGCAGGGCCCGGTCACCCGGGCCGACGACTGCCCGCCCTGCGTCATGGAGGCGCACCGGCCGGCCACGAACAGGTTGTCGACCTGCTGGGGCACGAGCATCCGGTAGGGCAGCTGGTTGAACCCGCGCGGATCGCGCTGCCAGCGGAACTCGACGGTGCCCGCGACGTGCGCCTCGACCGGCCAGCCGTTGACGCCGATCGTGTCCGGGAAGTCGGCGCAGTCGAGGACGTCGTCCTCGGTGAGCCGGTACGCGCCGTACACCCGGCGGGTCTCCCGGATGCCGATCTGCGGGGCGATGTCGACGATGTAGGAGTTCTCGAAGCCCGGCGTCCGGTTCTTGATGAAGTCGAACGCGTCGAAGACCTGCCGGCGCCCCTGCAGCTCGCCACGGGTCAGCTGGTCGACATCGGTGCCGTCGACCGCGGTGCCGTCGGGATTGGCCAGCTGGGTGAGGTTCGCCCGCCACTCCAGCGGGTTGCGCTGCGGCCGGACGATCGGCTTCTTGCGCGGGAACCGGTGGGTGCCGGCGGCCTCGGCCTCTCCCATCAGCCGTTCCACGGTCCGCCACGGCGTCTCGCCGGCCGCGGCGACGTCGACGGCGTTGATGCGGAACATCAGCGAGGGGAAGAGCAGCTGCGGGGCCCGCTCGAAGGGCACGCCTGCCCAGGCCGCGACATCGGCGTCCCCGGAGGCGTCGACGATGACCCGGCCGCGGATCGCGGCGCGCCCGGACTTGGACTCGACGAGCACCGCCTCGATCGTCGCGTCGTCGGCCATGACCACGCCGACGGCCATCGCGTGGAACAGCAGGCGGGCGCCGGAGGCGACCACCATCTCGTCGGCCGCCAGCTTGTAGCTGGAGATGTCGAAGGCCTGGGCCAGGATGCCGTCGTTGATCGTCAGGTGCGGCTCGTTGAGGCCGTCGAGCTTGGTCAGCCGCTCGAGCAGCTCGTCGGCGAGGCCACGGATCACCCGCCGGTGCTCGCCGTGGACCTTGGCGTGCAGTCCGCAGAAGGTCGACAGGCCCCCCATGGTCCCTGCGCCGCCGAGGAAGCCGTACCGCTCGACCAGGATCGTCGAGCGGCCGGCGCGCGCTGCTGCGGTCGCCGCCATGAGGCCGGCCGGGCCGCCGCCGATGACGACGACGTCGAACTCGCCGTAGACGGGGGTGTTGCGCGCGGGTTCGACGACGGTCGCGGTCATCGGGGTCCTTCCGGGGAGATGGGCGTCGGGCGGTCCTCGACCTTCGCGGTCGCAGGGGGGCCGCCGCGGGGGCCGAACGTCTCGGCCACCGCCGAGACCCCGGCGTTGTTGGCGCCGGCCACGGCGATGAGCAGGGCCTCGGGCGAGTTGAGGACCGGGACGACGTCCCGCCCGGTCTCCGTGGCGGTGTCGGGCACCGCGTCGGGGTGGCCGGCCGGCACCCGCCAGCGGGTGTGCCGGGAGACCGCGTCCTTGCCGACCTCGGCCAGCCGGGCCCGGGAATTGACCGCCTGCTCGTACACGAACCGCCGGACGTCGTCCTTCGACCAGCCCGCCCGCGCGAAGACCCCGGCGTGCTCGGGGCCGAGGATCAGGCAGCCACTGATCGTCTCGTGCACCAGCGCGCCGGTGCGGGCCAGCGTTCCAGCGAGATCGCGGCCCAGCTGCTCGGGGTCGGTGGTGTGCCGGGCCTCGACGTGGATGACCGAGCGCACCAGCATCGAGGTCACCGCACTGTCCCCGGGGGCCAATCCGGCGTCCGCGTGCAGCGGCGCCCAGGGGCTGTCCTCCTCGTTCTCGGCGATGCAGCACGTGTACTTCGCCGGCGTGCCCTGGGTGGCCTGGTCCAGCTGGTGCGGGTGCAGCCCGAACGCGTTGAGCGCCGTGAGCCGGATCGCCCGTCCGATCGTGGCGTTGGCCCGGAAGCCCGAGCCGAAGACGTTGCCGCGGCTGTTGAGCCCGATCTGCTGCCGCACCGGACCGTTGACCAGCAGCAGCGGGGCGGTGCCGGTCGTGCTCTGCCAGATGCCCTTGCCCGCGTAGCCCTCCAGCGTCAGCGCGTCCCAGGCGGCGAGCACGACCGGGAAGTACTCCGGCAGGCACCCAGCCATCGCCGCGTTGACGGCGGCGGTGCGCACGGTGCAGCTGCGGTTGAGGTGCGGCATCCGGAAGACGATGTCCTCGGGGGCACGGGCGGTCCGCGCGAGGAACTCGGCGAGAGAGGACTCGGTCACCGGCATCACCGGGAGCCCGTCCGTCCACTCCTGCCGCGCGTAGTACTCCATGACCTGCCGCAGCACCTCGATGTCGACCATCGGGCGGCCGGCAGCGTCGGTCGCCCCCACCGCCGGCGGGGCGGCGTCCGGGGCCGGCGCCCGGGTCTCCAGCTGACTGCTCATGTGCGTCCTCCTGCCGGACACGCGGCGCGGGGCCACGGATCGGATGGGGCGGCTGCGCGGCTCCGAGGGAGCGTGTTCGCTATCCGTACACGCGCGCTTTATCCGCACACAGCCTGGCCGAGCGCTCACCCGCGGTCAAGGCTGGGGCGCGACGGAGGTCACAGGCGGGTCACGGTTCGGCGCGCTCCCGGTGAATCGCCGGGACACCCGGCGCCTGGCGTTGACATCGCTGTGACCGTCGCCATATGTTCGGCAAGAGCACGCGCGGTCGGATAGCGCACACATCCGGCGCGCACCGCACCCGCAGCTGCCCGATCGAGGAGGCCGCCGTGACCACACCGGCCCGGCTCACCTTCCCGTAGGCGCTCCGGTTCCCGTCCCCCGCACCATCCACATGCCGCTTTCGTTCCCGTCCGCGTTGAGGAGACCCCCGATGACCCGCAGGACCGCACGCCCGGCTGGACGCCGTTCCGGCTGGCAGGCCGCATTCGCCGCCGCCACCGTCGCCACGATGCTCGCCGCCTGTGGTGGGGGCGAGGACGCGGAGGCCGGCAGCGGAGGCGGTGGCGGCGCGTCCGGCGGCGGCGAACTGCAGCCGGTCACCTTCCTCAACATCCTTCCGCTGGAGAGCCTGACCTTCACTCCCGAACTGGTCGCCGACGCCTGCGGCTACTTCGAGGAGCAGGGCCTCGACGTCACGTTCGAGACCACCCAGGGCTCCGCGCAGGCCATCCAGACCGTCATCGCCGGCTCGGCACTGATCACCCGCGTCGGCGACATGGAGACCATGCTGGCCATCGGCGAGCGCGACGCGCCGCTGGTCAACGTGGGCCAGATCTTCAAGACCGGCACGATCCGCTTCGTCTCGGCCGAGTCCGACCCGCTGGAGTCGCCCGAGGACATCGAGGGTCGGCTGATGGGTACGCCCTCGGAGGGCGGCACCAGCGAGATCATCCTGAAGCTCGCCGCTGCCTCGGCGGGGATCGCCCCCGAGGACGTGCAGACCCAGGTGGTGGGTCTCGCCCCCGGCGTCTTCGACCTGGTCACCTCCGGTCGGATCGGTGGCTACATCGTCTCGCTGGACACCGCGGTGGCGCTGGAGCAGCAGCAGCCGGAGGCGGTCGTCTACGCCCCGTCCGAGGACGTCGAGAGCGGCGGGCAGGTCTACATCACCTCCCAGGAGCAGGCGGACGACCCCGAGAAGCAGGAGCAGCTGCGCGCCTACCTGGCCGCGATCCGCGAGGCGGTCCTGTTCGTCGCCGAGGACGAGGCCAACGACTTCGCCGAGACCATCGAGTGCCTGTCCGACTACGGCATCCCGACGCTCGAGGACCCGGAGGTGGCCCGCGGCGCGCTGACCCAGTACGTCGAGTCGTGGACCGCCGCCGGCGAGGAGGAGATCGCCCGCACGGTGCCCGAGCAGTGGCAGACGGTCTACGACGAGATGTCCGGATCCGGCTTCGTGCCCGAGGGCCTCGACCCGGCCGAGTGGTACACGAACGACTTCGCCCCGGCCCCGTGAGCGCACGAGCAGCCGGGTCCAGGGAGGACGGCATGACCATCTCCGCACCCGTCCAGCAACGGGGCGCGCCACCGGCGCCCGGCAGCCCCCGAGCCCAGCTCGAGGTGACCGCGGTCGACAAGATCTACCAGGCGCGCCGGGGTGAGGTGCACGCCCTCAGCGACGTCAACCTCTCCATCGCCCGCGGCGAGTTCATCTCGCTGGTCGGCCGCTCCGGATGCGGCAAGACCACGCTCCTGCGGATCCTCGCCGGCCTCCTGCCGCCGAGCTCGGGAACCGTGACCGCCGACGGCGAGAGCATCTGGCGGGGCGGCAAGCGCAACGACGAGGCCTTCCAGCACTTCGGCCTCGTCTTCCAGGACGCCAACCTGTTCCCCTGGTACACGGTGGCGGACAACATCGCGCTGCCGCTGAAGCTGCGCGGGGTCGGCAAGCGGGCCCGCCGGGCGCGCGCCGCCGAGCTGTGCGAGCTGGTCGGCCTGCCCGGGTTCGAGAACGCCTACCCGCGGGAGCTGTCCGGCGGCATGCGGCAGCGCGCCGCCATCGCCCGCGCGCTGAGCTACGACCCGACCATCCTGCTGATGGACGAACCGTTCGGGGCCCTGGACGCCCTGACCCGCGACAAGATGAACCTCGAGCTGCAGTCCATCCACGCGCAGGCCGGCGCCACCGTCGTCTTCGTCACGCACTCCATCAGCGAGGCGGTCTTCCTGGCCGACCGGGTCGTGCTGCTCACCCCGCGGCCGGGCCGGATCCGCTCGGTCACGCCGGTCCCGCTGGCGCGTCCGCGCTCCCTGGAGACCGAGACCAGCCCGGAGTTCCAGACGATCGTCCGCGAGCTCCGGCACGAACTGGACGAGGAGTAATCCGCCATGCGTGACCGCGACGGCCTCATGAAGGCCCTCCCGTTCATCTCCACACCGATCCTGCTGGTCCTGCTCATCGGCGGCTGGCAGTTCGCCGTCTCGGTGATCGGCGTCTCGGAGTTCATCCTGCCCGCGCCCCTGGACGTGTGGAACTCGCTGCTGGACCTGCTGGTCAGCGGGACGGTCTGGGCCGACATCTGGATCACTCTCTACGAGGTGCTCGTCGGCTTCGTCTTCGCGCTGATCTTCGGCACGGCGATCGGGGCGATCCTCGGCCGGGTCGTGTGGCTCGAGCGGGCGGTCCAGCCGGCGCTGGTCGCCCTCCAGGTGATCCCGAAGGTGGCCTTCATCCCGCTGTTCGTCATCTGGTTCGGCTTCGGGACGACGTCCAAGGTCATCATGGCCGCGATCCTGGCGTTCTTCCCGATCATGCTGAACGTGATGCTCGGCGTCCGGTCGGTGGACCGCGGCCACCGCGACGTGATGCGCGGTCTGGGCGCCAGCCGCTGGGCGACCTTCAAGAACCTGGAGCTGCCGAGCACGCTGCCCTACATCTTCGCCGGGGCCGAGGTGGGCATCGTGTTCGCCGTCATCGGCGCGATCGTCGGTGAGTACCTGGGCGGCAGCGAGGGCCTCGGCCACCTGGTCGTGCGCAGCCTCAACGCGCTGGACGCCCCGCAGCTGTTCGCCGTCATCGTGCTGCTGGCGCTCATGGGCTCGCTCCTCTACGCGGCGGTGACCCTCACCAAGCGGCTGACCATCCCGTGGCACGACTCGGTCGCCGGGGTCAGCCCGTGAGTGCTGGGCCCGGGGGGCCGGCCGCGCCGCAGCTGCGCAGCAACCTGCAGGTGGGCAGCTCCCGCTGGGCCGTACGCCGGGCGCAGTGGCGTGCGTTGGGCATCTCCGACGAGGACATGACCAAGCCCAAGATCGCGATCGTCAACTCCTCCTCGGACCTGGCGATCTGCTTCAGCCACCTCGACGGCATCGTCGGGCCGCTCAAGGAGGCGATCCGCGCCGCCGGGGGCCTGCCGTTCGAGGTCCGGACGGCGGCGCCCAGCGACTTCATCACCTCGGCCGGCCGCGACGGGCGCTACATCCTGCCCAGCCGGGACCTGATCGTGAACGACGTCGAGGTGGCGGTCGAGGGCGCCCAGCTCGACGGAATGGTGGCGCTCGCCTCCTGCGACAAGACCGCCCCGGCGCACCTCATGGCCGCGGCACGGCTGGACATCCCCACGATCGTCGTCGGCTGCGGCTACCAGCCCAGCGGCCAGTACCGCGGCGAGCACGTCGACATCGAGGAGGTCTTCCTCGCCGCCGGCTCCGTCGCGGCCGGCCGGATGTCGCTGGAGACGCTGTGCGGGATGAGCGACAACGCCATCCGCGGGCCGGGCGTGTGCGCCGGCCTCGGCACCGCCAACACCATGCACATGGCCTGCGAGGCGCTGGGCATGAGCCTCACCGGCACCACACCGGTGCTGGCGAACGGCCCGGCGATGTGGGACGGCGTCCGCCGGGCCGGGGCGCGCATCGTGGAGCTGGTCACCGAGGGACTGCGCCCCCGCGAGGTGATGACCGAGGCGGCCTTCCGGAACGCGGTGACCGTCATGCTCGCGACCAGCGCCTCGGTCAACTCGGTCAAGCACCTGCAGGCGGTGGCCCACGAGGCGGCCTGCCCGGTGGACGTCCCGGGGCTGTTCGCCGAGCTCGCCGACCGGGTGCCGCTGCTGTGCGCCGTCCGCCCCAACGGGCCGGCCTTCATCGAGGACCTCGAGCGAGCCGGTGGCACCCGAGCGGTGATGGCGCGACTGCGCGACCTGCTCGACCTCGACGTCCCGACGGTGGACGGCGGCACGCTCGGCGACGTCCTGCGCGATGCCACCGTGGCCGACGAGGAGGTCGTCCGCCCCGTGGAGCGGCCCTTCGGCACCCGGCCGACCATCGTGATGGTCCGCGGTTCGCTGGCACCCGGCGGCGCGGTGGTCAAGCGGCCGGTCGACGACCGCGGTGCGCGCCGGTTCGAGGGGACGGCGCTGTGCTACTCCTCGCGCGACGAGGCGCTGGCGGGCCTGGCCCGCGGCGAGGTCACCCCCGGGGCTGTGCTCGTCGTCCGCGGGCTCGGCGTCGTCGGTGGCCCGGGCATGGCACTCGGCTCGGCCGTGGTCTTCGCGCTGGAGGGCGCCGGCCTCGGCGACAGCGTCGCCGTGGTCACCGACGGCCAGATGTCGGGCCTGGTCAACGTCGGCACCGTCGTCGGCGAAGTCACCCCGGAGGCCGCGCTGGGCGGGCCGCTGGCGCTGGTGGAGGACGGCGACCGCATCGTCATCGACGTCGACCGGCGCACCGTGGACCTCGAGGTCCACGACGACGTGCTGGCCACCCGCCGGGAGCGCCTCGGCACGCCCGACCCGGGCCCCGACCACGGCTGGCTCTCGGCCTACCGCCGCCTGGTGTCCACCGTTCCCGAGGGCGCGGTGCTCACCACCCCCGCCCCGGGCCGGCCCCCCACCCCCGAGGAGCGCACTCCGTGAGCGAGAGCTGGCTGGACGAGCCCGCGCGGCGCACCGCCGTCCTCGGCGAGTACGAGGTCGTCGTCGTCGGCGGCGGGCCGGCGGGCGTCATGGCCGCGGCCGCCGCCGCGCGCGCGGGCCGCTCGACGATCCTGGTCGAGCGGTACGGGTACGCCGGTGGGGCGGGCAGCGCCGGCGGGCTGTCCACCTTCTGCGGCCTGCACGCCAACGTGCACGGCGAGCACCGCCAGGTGGTGCACGGACTCGCCGACGAGCTGCTCCAGCGCATCGACGCGCTCGGCGGGCTCAACCCGCCGCACCTCAGCTTCGCCAACCGCATCCTCGCCCAGGCCTACGACATCTCCGCCTACAAGATCGCCCTCGACGAGCTGCTCGTGGGCTCCGGCGTGCAGATCCTCTTCCACGCCACCGCCGTCGGGGTGCGCATGCACGACGAGCGCCGGGTGGACGCGCTGATGGTGGAGTCCAAGTCCGGCCGCGGGGCCATCCGCGGGCAGCTGTTCGTGGACGCCTCCGGGGACGGGGACCTCGCCGCCTGGGCCGGTGCGCCCTACGAGAAGACCGACCCGGCGCACGGGATGCTCTACCCGTCGCTGATGTTCCGGGTCAACGGCGTGGATGCCGAGGCCGCCCGCGCCACCTACGACCGGCTGCCGGCGCTCATGGAGGAAGCCGAGCGGTCCGGCCGCTACCGCTTCCCCCGCAAACGGCCGATCGTGCGGCCGCAGCGCAACCCGCTCGAGTGGCGGGCGAACATCACGCAGCTGGCCAACCCCGACGGCAGCGCGATCGACGGCACCGACGTGTGGCAGCTGACCCGCGGCGAGCTGCAGGGGCGCCGGCAGGTTCGCGACGTCTTCCCCTTCTTCCAGGAGGACGTGCCCGGCTTCGCGGCGTCCTACGTCGTGGACATCGCGCCGTCCATCGGCATCCGGGAGACCCGGCGGATCGTCGGCCCCTACCAGCTCAGCGAGGACGACATCCTCGACTGCGCCGACTTCCCCGACGCCATCGGCGTCAACGGCTGGCCGGTCGAGGCGCACGTCGCCGGCGACGTGGAGATCCGCTGGCAGCGCGGGGAGAACCCTCGCGGGTACAACCAGCTGCCCTTCCGCATGATCGTGCCGCAGGTGTTGACCAACACCTACGTGGCCGGGCGCTGCGCATCGATGACCCACGAGGGCCAGTCCAGCGCGCGGGTCACCGGGCCGTGTTTCGCCATGGGGCAGGCCGCCGGCGTGGCCG
The DNA here is from genome assembly GCF_900114385.1 of Geodermatophilus ruber. Taxonomy (GTDB): domain Bacteria; phylum Actinomycetota; class Actinomycetes; order Mycobacteriales; family Geodermatophilaceae; genus Geodermatophilus; species Geodermatophilus ruber. Next base: position 80,556 of record NZ_FOSW01000011.1, on the reverse strand, counting down.
CGGACCTGGCACTGGGCGCCGGGGTGGCGGTCGGCGACGTCGACGTCACCGAGCTGCAGCGGCGGCTGGAGAAGGACGGCGTCTGGCTCGGTGGGGAGGGGGCGCGGTGAGGCTCACCGACGGCGAGCGGGCGATGCTCGACGGCGCCGATGGCGAGGCGGTGGCCGCCGCGATGGACCTGCTGGTGCGCTACGGCGAGGTGCTGGGCGCCGAGCGGCTGGTCGACACCGACAACGTGTGCGGAGCCAACCTGTTCGGCTCCAGGCACAGTCTCGTGTGCGGCTCCCCCACCCCGGACGCCGCCTTCTCCGAGCACAGCCTGGACGCGCCGCGGGTGCTGACCATTCCGCCGGTGCGGGCGCAGAGCTACCAGCTCATCGGGCCGATGGACACCAAGCACTGGCAGGTGCAGGGGCTCCCGCAGGCCGAGCACGACGAGATCGTCGCCAGCGAGAAGTACAGCGCCGACCACGGCATCCACCTGATGAACACCTGCACCCCCTACCAGGTGGGGAACGTGCCGGTCCGCGGTGAGCACTGCGCATGGATGGAGAGCTCGGCCGTCGTCTACGTCAACTCCGTGCTCGGGGCGCGGACCAACGTCGAGGGTCGGGAGAGCACCGGTGCCGCCATGCTCACCGGCAAGATCCCCTACTGGGGTCTGCACCTGGAGGAGAACCGGCACGGCACCCACCTGGTCGAGGTCACCACGCCGGTGCAGAGCAACCGCGACTGGGGGCTGCTCGGCTACTGGATCGGCGAGCAGGTGCAGGAGGAGGGGATCCCGGTCCTCGACGGCATCACCACCACCCCGGACCTGGTCCGCCTCAAGCACTTCGGCGCCGCGGCGGCCTCCTCCGGCGGCGTCGAGCTCTACCACGTTCCCGGGATCACCGCGGAGGCCCGCAGCGTGGAGGAGGCCTTCGCCGGCGCCGCCCCACGGGTACGGCTGCGCTACGGCCCGGACGAGCGGCGCGCTGCCTACGAGCGGCTGAACGGCACCGCGACCGACACCTCCGTCGACCTGGTGATGATCGGTTGCCCGCACGCGACCCTCGGCCAGATCCGTGACGTCGTCCGCCTGCTGGAGGGCCGCCGGGTGCACCCGGACAGCGAGCTGTGGGTCTTCACCCCCCGGGCGCTGCGGCACATCGCCGAGCAGAACGGCTACGCACAGGCGCTCGAGGACGCCGGAGCCGTGCTGATGAGCGACACCTGCCCGGCGATCGGGCAGTTCCTGCCGAAGGGAACCCGGGTGATCGCCACCGACTCGGCCAAGCAGGTGCACTACCTGCCGGCGATCATGAACGTGCAGGGGTGGTTCGGGACGCTCGCGGAGTGCGTGGATGCCGCGGTCACCGGCACCTGGCAGGGGGTGCAGCCGTGAGCGGGCCGGTCGTCCTGACCGGCCGCGGGCTGGTCGGCGGCATCGCCGAGGGAGAGGCGCTGGTCACCCGCGAGGCGGTCTCCGGCTGGGGTGGGGTGGAGCCGCGCAGGGGGCGGATCATCGAGTCCCGCCACGAGCTGGTCGGGCAGTCCTTCGCCGGCAAGGTGCTGGTCTTCCCCGGCGCGAAGGGCTCCTCCGGCTGGTCGGGCATGTTCCACATGTCGCGGCTGATGGGCTCGGCACCGGCGGCGATGGTGTTCACCACGATGAACACCAAGATCGCCCTCGGCGTGGTGGTGACCCACGTGCCCGCGGTCACCGACCTGGACCGCGACCCGTTCGCGGTCATCCGCACCGGCGATTGGCTGCGGGTGGACGCCGACCGCGGCCAGGTCATCGTCACCCCGAGGAGCAGGTAGCGTCCCCGGGACCTGTCCCGGGGACGCAGCACGGACCAGGATGGATGACCGAGACGACAGCCGCGGCGCACGGCCGCGCCGGCGCGGAGGAGCTGGGCCCACTGACCGAACCTGATGGCGTGCTCGGCGCCGGCGGCGATGCGCCCGCCGCCCGCCCGGAGGAGCCCGCCGCTCCCCGGTCGCGGGGCGACTACTTCGTGCAGTCGCTGGAGCGCGGGCTGGCCGTCATCAAGGCCTTCACCGCCGACGAGCCCGAGCTGACCCTCAGCGACATCGCCCGCCGCACCGGCATGACGCGGGCCGCGGCCCGGCGCTTCGTGCTGACCCTCGTCGACCTCGACTACGTGGGCACCGTCGACCGCAGGTTCTACCTCCGGCCCACCGTGCTGGAGCTGGGCTACACCTACCTGTCGCTGCTGTCGTTCCCGCAGGTGGCGACCCCGCACCTGACCGCGCTGTCCGACGAGCTCAAGGAGACGACGAGCGTGGCCGTCCTCGACGGGGACGACATCATCTACGTCGCCCGGGTGGGCGCGCGACGGGTGGTTGCCAGCGGGCTCACCGTGGGCACCCGGCTGCCGGCGTTCGTGACCTCGCACGGCCGGGTGCTGCTCGCCGCGCTGCCCGACGACGAGCTGGACGCCTACCTCACCCGGGCCAAGCTGCTGCCGCGCACCGCGCGGACCGTGACCGACCCGGAGCGGCTGCGCGATCGGTTGATGGAGGTCCGCACCCAGGGCTGGTCGCTGGTGGACCAGGAGCTGGAGGAGGGCGTCACCTCCATCGCCGTCCCGGTGCACGACGCGACAGGGGCCGTGGTCGCCTCGGTCAACGTGGGGACGCACTCGCGGCGCCTCTCCCCCGCTGCCCTGCGCCGTACCGCCCTGGAGCCGCTGCGGGAGACAGCGCACCGGATCGAGCGGGACATCGCCCTGCTCGGCGTCCGGTCCACCGCGCCCGGACAGCTCTGAGCCGACGCTATCCCCCGGCGGCGAGCTGCCCCGCGCGGTCGGTCGCCCAGCGCCGGTCGATCTTCCCGGAGACGGTCCGCTCGATCTCCGGCACGACGGAGATCAGCCGCGGCCTCTTGTAGTCGGCCAGCCGGCTGCCCACGTGCTCCCCCAGCTCGGCGACGGTCAGCCGAACCCCGGCCACCGGGACGACGAGAGCGGTGACCCGGCTGCCCCACCGGTCGTCGGGAACGCCGACCACCACGGCTTCGGCCACCCCCGGGTGCTCGACCAGCGCCTGCTCGACCTCCTCGGCGAAGACCTTCTCCCCGCCGGTGTTGATGACCCCCGAGCCGCGTCCCAGCAGGGTCAGCGTGCCATCGGCCGCGACGATGGCCGCGTCGCCCGGGACGGCGTAGCGCACCCCGTCGACCACCCTGAACACACCCGCGGTGGCCTCCGGGTCGTCGAGGTAGCCGAGCGGGAGGTTTCCGGTGCTGGCCAGCACCCCGACCTGGCCGGAGCCCGGGACGACGTCGGTGCCGTCCGGCCCGATCACCCGGGCGTTGGCCGGCAGCGTGAACCGGTCGGTGACCGTGTCGGGGTCCGGGCCGGACAGGGAGATCCCGAACGGGCCGCCCTCGGTGGCGGCGATCGAGTCCTGCAGGGTGGCGCGGGCGGCCCGCAGCAGGCGTCGCTTGGTCGCGGTGCTCCACCGGACGCCCGAACTGACCACCCGGCGCAGGGACCCGAGGTCGTAGGGGGTACCGGCCGCCGCGGCGCGGTCGTACTCGTCCAGCAGCGGGACGGCGAAGGCATCCCCGACGATGGCCAGCTCCTGGACCTGGTGCTCCTGGACCGCGGTCCAGAGGGCGGCCGGGTCCAGGGACCGCTGCGGCAGCGTGACCACCTGTCCGCCGCGGAGCAGGTTGCCCAGGCTGAAGAAGAAGCCGGTGCCGTGCATCAGCGGCGAAGCCGGCAGGATGACCGGGGCGGTTCCGGCGCGGACCGCGACCTCGGCTGCCGCGACGACTCCGGCGACGTCAGCGGGCACCGGCTCCCCGGCGCGGCCGTAGGCCGAGGAGACCACGCCGCACACTCCGGCGCAGTCCCAGACCACCCCCTTGGGCAGGCCCGTCGTTCCGCCGGTGAGGATCAGGATCCGGTCGTCGGCCGAGCGTTCCTGCCGGGGCCGGGGGGCGGCCGCCGCCACCGCCGCCTCGTACCGGAGGAACATCTCCTCCTCCGGCACCGGAACGGTCAGGCCCCCGTCGGCGTCGCAGACGACGACCGCCCGCAGTTCCGGCAGCCGCGCGGCCACGGTCGCCATCCGGCCCACGAGGGCCGCATCGGCCACCACCGCGCGGATCCCGGTGAAGCCGAGCACCTGCTCGAGCTCGGCCTCCCGGTAGCGGTAGTTGACGTTCACCGGCACGGCGCGCAGCTTGAGCACTGCGAGCAGGCTCTCCAGGTACTCGGGCGAGTTGTACAGCCCGATGCCCACCCGGTCGCCGGCGCCGATGCCGCGGTCGGACAGGAAGCCGGCAAGCCGGGCCGCGCGGTCGTCGAACTCCGCCCACGTCCGGCGGCGGTCGCCGTGCAGCAGCACCGCGCGGTCGGGGTCCAGCGCCGACAGCGCGTCGGAGAGCGCCTCGATCACGGAGGCGAGGTTGTCCCGGAAGCGGGGCGCCTCCCCTGCACGAACGACCTCTGCCATGGTCCTCAGTTCCCCTTCGATGCCGGGATGCGGGTGACCGCGGGCCGGTCGCCGCGGGGCCCGAAGGTCTCGACCACGGCCGACACCCCCGAGTTCGACGACCCGGCGACGACGACGAGGACCGCCTCGGGCGAAGTCATCGCGTGGATGCCGTCCCGCGCCGGGTCGGGCCCGGGGTCGAGGACGGCGTCCGGGTGGTCGCGCGCCACCCGCCAGTGGCTCTTCTGCGACATCGCGCCCTTGCCGGCCCGGTCGAGGAGTTCCCGGGGGACGAAGGACTGCTCGTAGAGGAACTGCGAGACGTCCCGCTTGCTCCAGCCGGCGTCGGCGAGCAGGTGCGCATGCTCGGGGCCGAGCACCACGCAGGCGCTGACGGTCTGGTGCAGCAGCGCTCCGGTGCGGGCCAGCGTGCCGGCGATGTCGTGCAGCAGCTGCTCCGGGACGGCGGTGTGCCGGGCCTCGATGTGCACCGTCGAGCGCATGGTCATCGCCGTCACCGCGCTGTCCTCCGGGGCGAGGCCGCAGTCGACGTGCAGCGGCGTCCACGGCGACTCCTCCTCGTTCTCCCCGATGCAGGCCGTGTACTTGGCCGGCGTCCCCTGGGTGGCCTGGTCGAGTTCGTGCGGCACGAGGCCCAGGGCGTTGATCGCGGTGAGCCGGACCGCCCGGCCGATCGTGGCGTTGGCCCGGAACCCGGGCCCGAACAGGTTCCCGGCGCTGTTGACGCCGATCTGCCGCCGCACGGGGCCGTTGACGAGCAGCAGCGAGGCGGTCCCGGTGGTGCTCTGCCAGATTCCCTTGCGGGCGTAGCCCTCCTCACGCAGCGAGTCCCAGGCCGCGACGACCACCGGGAAGTACTCCGGCAGGCACCCGGCCATCACCGCGTTGACCGCGGCGAGCCGCACGGTGACCGACCGATTGAGCTGCGGCATCGCCAGCAGCACCTCGTCGGGGTCCCGGTCGACGCAGGCCAGCATCGCCTCCGCCGCCTCCCGGTCGCACGGCACGACCGGGAGGCCGTCGGTCCAGCCCTCCGCGAAGCAGTGCTCGATCGCCCGTTGGGTGGGGTTCACTCCTCCACCCCGAGGATCGCCAGCACCCGCGGGAGCATCTCCTCGACCCGCTGCCGGATCCCCTCGGCGCTGAGGCTGGCGACCGGATGCGGCATCTCGACGTACTCGAAGCCGGGGAAGCCGTAGGTGCGGGCCATCGCCGCGGCCGTGATGCGGAAGGGTTCGGTGCAGATGGAGACGGCGGGCACGCCCTGGCGCTCCAGCAGGATTCCGTCGGCCAAACTGGCCGCGCTGCAGGAGCCCTAATCACCGATCGCCGTGATGGCGAAGTCGCACTCCTCGAAGATCCGCTGGGTCTGCGTCGGCTCCACCGGGGTGCCGAAGTACGGCTTGGTGAACATCAGCACGTTCTTGACCCCGTAGCGCTGCTGCAGCACGGAGCCGATCTCCGTGAGCAGCGCGCCGCCGTTGGGCTTGCCGTTGTCCAGCAGCCCGAGGGTCTTCCCGCGCAACGTGGTCATGCGGGGGGCCAGCGACGTGTCCGCGGCCGCGTCGGTCGCGCCGGTCGGGTCCAGGATCGATTCCAGCTCCATGGCGGCTCCTCGATCGGTCGGTGGGCATCGGCCGTCAGTCGGCCAGTGTGTGCGGTATCCGAACAACGTGTCGTTTATCGCACACAGACCCTATCGACCGGGTGTGACGCAGGTCAACGACCGCGAGGCGTCACCCGGTGACGCGGAGTGAGGGCAGACCGCCGGCTGCCGGCGGCAGGGTTCTCGCCGGCACCGAGGTTGCCCGCGTGATGCGGGCGCGGGGCAGCTCGACACCGGTTTCCCTCGGCCCCGGCTCATCGATGCCGGGACGGCTACGGAGCGCGCGGGCGGACGTCCGTACGCAGCACTCCGCGGAGGGCGCCGCGCCAGCGACCGCGCCGGGGTTCAGGCGCTGCGGACCGCGGAGACGTCGAACTCGATCTGGATGCGGTCGCTGACCAGCACCCCGCCGGTGTCCAGCGGGGTGTTCCAGGTCAGGCCCCACTCGCTGCGCTTGATCGCCAGCGCACCCTCGAACCCGACCCGGGTGTTGCCGAAAGGGTCCTGGGCCGACCCGGTGAGGGTGAAGTCCACCGCGACCGGGCGGGTCGTGTCCCGGATGGTGAGGTCCCCGGTCACCGTGTACACGTCCGGCTCGATCTGCTCGACGTCGGTGGAGACGAAGACGATCTCCGGGTAGGTCTCGACGTCGAGGAAGTCCGCGGAGCGCAGGTGGGCGTCGCGGTCGGGCTGGCCGGTGTCGATGCTGTTCGTCCGGATCCGCAGCGTCACCGAGCTGGCCGGCGGGTTCGCGGCGTCCAGGTGCGCGGTCCCGGAGAAGTCGGTGAACGACCCCCGCACCGTCGTCACCATCGCGTGGCGTGCCCGGATGCCGATGCGCGTGTGCGCCTCGTCGACGGTGTAGTCGCCACTGACGTCGACGAGAGCACTGGTGGCCGCGTCGAAGTCGGTGGGGTCCGCGTCAGGTGCACGGTGCTTGCCCAAGGTCCACCTCTCCCTCCCTGGATCCGCTCCATCCTGACGGATGCCGCACGGCACGACATCCCTGGGGTGGAGCCGCCACCCGGCCCGGACGGCCCGGGGCGGTCGCCCGCGTCAGCGCGCGGGGTCGAGCCCGGCGTAGACCCGCAGCGCGTTCTGCCCCAGGACCAGCGGGACGACGTCCTCGGGCAGGCCGAGCGAGGCCACCGCGCGGGCGTTGGCCGCCTGCCCGGGCACGCCCGGCCAGTCGGTGCCGTAGATCCACCTGAGCGCCAGCCGGCCGAGGTCGAAGCGGGCGTAGTACTCCGGCAGCCGCTTGGGCGGCAGGCCGGAGAGCTCGATCCAGACGTTGGGCCGGGAGACGGCCAGGAAGGCCGCCGCGTCGTACCACCAGCCCCGCCCGCCGTGGGCCAGCACCACCTGCAGGTCGGGGAAGTCCCGCAGCACCGCGTCGAGCAGCACCGGGTCGGCGTAGGCGTTGGTCGACCCGGGGAAGCTGCTGGTCCCGCAGTGCACGACCAGCGGGACCCCGCGCTCGACGAGCACCGCGTAGGCGGGGTACATCGCCGCGTCGTCGGCGCGGAAGCCGCCGTGCACCGGGTGGATCTTCAGCGCGGCCGCGCCGAGGTCCAGCTGGCGCTCGAGCTCCCGGGCGATCGGGAAGTGCAGGTGCGGGTTGACGTTGGCCACCGGCCGGAACCGGCGGGGGTTCTGCTCGATCAGCGGCAGCAGGTCGTCGAAGAGCTGGTAGCCGGTCGCCTTGGGGCTGTACTCGCAGAACAGCAGCGCGACGTCCACACCCTCCTCGGCGAAGAGCCGGTCGAGCGCGGCGGGGTCCGGCGACCCGTCGGCCCGCCAGATCTCCTCGAGGATCCCGGGCCGGCCGAACTGCCGGGCCCAGTCCACCCAGGCGGGTGCGAGGGTGGCCAGGTGCGGGACATGGACGTGCGCGTCCACGAGGAGGTGTCCGTCGAGCATGTCAGCGATCCTCCCCCGTCGCCGCGGCGACCTCGGCTCGGGTCCGGGCTCGGGCCTGGCGGGTCACGGGCGCACGACCACCTGCGGGGGCACGGGGTCGGCCGCCAGCAGCCCGGCCAGCTCCGCCCGGCGCTCGCGGACGGCACGCTGGTTCACGTAGCCCTTGTCGGTGATCTCGCCGGCGTCCAGCTGCGCCGGCTCCCGGAGGACGAGCAGCCGCTCGACGCGCTGCGCCGACCCGCCGCCCTCGGCGGCCAGCCGCTGCAGCGTGGCGGCCAGCTCGGCCCGCAGCGCCGCCCCGGGGACGCCGTCGTCGTCCACCTGGCCCGCGGCATCGGGGCGCAGCCACACCAGGGCGGTGACCTGCTCGGTGTTCTCGCCGCAGAGCACCGCGTCGGTGAGCAGCCCCTGCCCGGCCGAGACCAACCGCGGGCGCAGGGTGCCCACGCTGACGAACGTCCCGGTGGAGAGCTTGAAGTCCTCGGCGATCCGCCCTCGGAACAGCAGCCCCGCGTGCACGTCCCCGGGGTCGGCGAGGGTCACCGCGTCGCCGGTGCGGAAGAAGCCCTCCTCGTCGAACGCGGCCGCGGTCAGGTCGGGACGGCGGTGGTAGCCCGGGGTGACGTTCGGCCCGCGCACCCGGACCTCCTGCTTCTCCCCCACCGGCACCAGGGCGAGCTCCACCCCGGGCAGCGGCACGCCCAGCACGTCGCTGCGGGTGATCGGGAAGTGCGCCGAGGTGGCGGCCGGCGCGGTCTCGGTCAGTCCCCACGCGGTGGTCATCCGCATCCGGGAGCCGTGCTCGGCGGCCAGCTTCTCCAGCCGGTCCCACAGTTGCTGCGGTAGCGCGGCGGCGGCGAAGAACCCCAGGCGCAGCCGGCTGAGGAAGGCACGGGCGGCCGCGGGATCCCGCTCGAGCTCCGGGAGCAGCGCGGCGTAGCCGGCGGGCACGTTGAAGTACAGGGTCGGCCGGGCATCGGCCAGGTTGCGCACCGTGCGGCCGACCAGCGCCGGGGCGGGCCGGCCGTCGTCGATCCACAGCGTGCCCCCGTGGGCCAGCACCATGTTCAGGTCGTGGTTGCCGCCGAAGGTGTGGCTCCACGGCAGCCAGTCCAGCAGCACCGGCGGCTCGGCCTCGAGGAACGGCCACACCTGGCGGATCTGCTGCTGGTTGGCCATGAGCATGCCGTGGGTGGTGAGCACCCCCTTCGGCGCACCGGTCGACCCGGAGGTGAAGAGGATCTTGGCGACGTCGTCCCGGCGCAGCCCCGCGCACCGCCGGTCGACCTCGGGGGACGGTGCGGCGCCGAACTCCTCGGGTGTCGTGGCCCCCGGGACGCCGCCGTCCCGGCTGAGCACCGCCCGGTCCCCGGCGACGGCGGTGACGGCCGCGGCGAAGGAGGCGTCCTCGGCGACCACGAGGCCGGGCTCGGCCAGCTCGGCCATCGCCCGCAGCTTGGCGTGGTCGGCGCTCTGCAGGGAGTAGGCGACGCTGGTGGGGACGACGGGCGCACCGACGGTCATAGCGGCCAGGAGGACCACCAGGTGCAACCGGCTGTTGCCCGAGAGCACCATGACCGGCCGGTCGGCCAGGCCGCGGTCGAGCAGGCCCTGCGCCAGCCGGTCGGCCTGCTCGCGGGCCTCGCCCCAGGTCAACCGCGCCCACCCCCCGGAGGCGTCCCGCTCGGCGGCCAGCAGCCGGTCGGGATGGGTCTCGCTCCGGGCCCGGAATTCGTGCACCACGCTGACGGCGTGCTCCCGCAGCGGCTCCGCGGAGCGGAGCAGCAACCGGCCGTCGGGCCCGCGCTCGGCGGTGATCCGCGGCGCGGTGAACGTGGGCTCGCTCATCGGTCCTCCGGAGGTCGGGCGTCCCGTCCGGGGCGGGGACGGGCCCGCCCGCATGCTCTACGCTTCGGTTACTCATTGTCAATCGGGCTGTAGCTCGTCGGCGGGCGCGGAGGGGCGGCGAGGTGACAGCCGCCCGCGCCCCGGCCACGATGAGACCCCGGCCACAAAGGCCCGGGCACCGACCGAGGGAGCGGCCATGACCGAGCGTCCGGGCATCCCGGCTCGCGAGCTGTCCGACGAGGAGCTGGAGCGCCAGGGCGTGCACGCCCACGCCACCCGGCACTGGGTGTTCCTGCACGGCACCGCCGAGCAGTTCCGCACCCACACCGAGCGGATGCTGGAGCTGGAGCAGGAGTACCTGCGCCGGCACCCGCAGCGCACCTGGCAGGGCTCCGGCGGCGACGCCGTCGCCCCCTCCCGGGACGACCGGATCCGGGACCTGGTGCAGACCTTCTCCCGCGCGATGACCGCGCTGCTCGACGAAGAGCCCGCGACCGCGGACGGGAACGGCGTGCCACGGCGCGATCCCGCGGAGGCCCAAGCGGCGCTGCTCCAGCACTTCGCCGCAGCGCCCGACGGGCGGCTGCACAAGCTCGAGGCGCACCAGATCGCCCGCCAGCTGAGCCCTGACAGCCACCTGGTCGCCCGGCTCTACCGGCAGGACCCGCCGCTCCTGGCCGCCGAACGGGACATGCGGGTGCTCACCGACGCCGGTCGGGACTGGCTGGCGCGCCACCCCGCCCCGGCCTGAGACCGGGTGGGGTGGGGGCACCGGGTCCCACCCATCCCGCCGCCGCGCTCCCGGGTGCGGTCTCCCCCGTCCGGAGGGGCCCCCGGCGCCGATCGCCGCGAACGACCCCCCGGGGACTCCACCCTGGATAGGGTCGGCGCGCCGGGCGTGGAGGGAGAGGGGGACCGATGGCCGGACGCGGTATCGGGCCGGACTTCGTCGAGGCCCTGGCGCGGGGCCTCGACGTCATCGCCGCCTTCGGCGCGGACCGCCCCACGATGAGCCTCACCGAGGTGGCCAGCGCCGCCGGGCTGGCCCGCCCGACCGCCCGCCGGCTGCTGCTGACCCTGGAGGAGATGGGCTTCGTCCGCGCCTCGGGGCACGGCTTCGCGCTCACCCCGCGGGTGCTCGGCCTCGGGATGGCGTACGTCAGCTCCCTGGGGCTCTGGGACATAGCGCGGCCGCACATGGAGAAGCTGGTCACCGGCACCGGCGAGTCCTCCTCCATGGCCCAGCTCGACGGCGCCGACATCGTGTACGTCGCCCGCGTGTCGGTGCCCCGGATCATCACGCTGCGGGTGGAGATCGGCACCCGCTTCCCCGCCGTCCGCACCTCACAGGGCAAGGTGCTGCTGGCCGCCCTCTCCCCCGACGAGCTCGAGTCCGCGCTCGCCCAGCCCAGCCGCGCCGGGCTGCCGCCGGCCCCCGAGCCGTCCCGGGAGCAGCTGCTCGGCGAGCTGGTGGAGGTCCGGGCCCGCGGCTGGGCGCTGGCCGACGAGGAGCTGGCCCCCGGCATCCGCTCGGTGGCTGTGCCGGTGCGGGACGGGACGGGCACGGTGCGCGCGGCCATGAACGTCACCGTGCACGCCGCCGAGACCTCGACCGAGCGGCTGGTGCAGGAGTACCTGCCGCAGCTGCTGCGCACCGCCGGCGAGGTGAGCGCGGAGTGGGCGCTGTGGCAGTCGCGGCCGCACGTCCAGACCGCCCCGCCGCGGGAGGGGCCGGCCACCGCCTGACACAGTCAGCCCAGCACCGCATCCGGCGACGCCAGCTGGTGCCCCATGCGGTCGCGCTTGGCCCGCAGGTAGCGCACGTTGTGCGCGGTGACCACCGTGGGCAGCGCCACCCGACCGACCACGGCGAGCCCGTAGCCGTCGAGCCCGCCGTACTTGGCCGGGTTGTTGGTGATCAGGCGCAGCCGGTTGATCCCGAGGTCCCCGAGGATCTGCGCGCCGACCCCGTAGCTGCGCGAGTCGGCCGGCAGGCCCTGGGCGGTGTTGGCGTCGACGGTGTCGAGCCCCTGCTCCTGCAGCGCGTACGCACGGATCTTGTGCGCCAGGCCGATGCCCCGCCCCTCGTGGCCGCGGAGGTAGACCACCACGCCGGTGCCCTCGTCGGCGATCGCGCGCAGCGCCTGCTCCAGCTGCCCGCCGCAGTCGCAGCGCAGGGAGCCCAGGATGTCGCCGGTGAGGCACTCGGAGTGGACGCGCACGAGCGCGCCGGCCTCGCTGCGCCCCGCGGCGGCCACGTCACCCATCACCAGGGCCAGGTGCTCGGTGCCGTCCACGGTGCTGCGGTAGGCCAGCGCCCGGAAGTCGCCGAACTCGGTGGGCATCTGCGCGCTGGCGACCAGCTCGACCAGCTGCTCGGTGGCCCGGCGGTGGCGCACCAGGTCGGCGATGGCCAGCACCGGCAGGCCGTGCTCGGCGGCGAACCGGGTCAGCGACCGGCCCCGCCGCATCGAGCCGTCCTCGTCGACGATCTCGCCGATGACGCCGACGCCGGAGAGCCCGGCCATCGTGGTGAGGTCCACCGCGGCCTCGGTGTGCCCGGCGCGGACCAGCACGCCCCCGGTCCGCGCCCGGAGCGGGAAGATGTGCCCGGGCCGGCGCAGCTCCCCGGGGCCGGTGGCGGGGTCGGCCAGCGCGCGCACGGTACGGGCCCGGTCGGCGGCGGAGACCCCCGTGCCGGTGTCCACGTGGTCGACGGTGACGGTGAACGCCGTGCCGTGCGCATCGGTGTTGTCCCCGACCATCTGGGGCAGCCGCAGGGCGTCGGCCCGCTCGCCAGCCATCGGCGTGCAGACGATGCCGGTCGTGTGCCGGACCAGGAAGGCCATCTGCTCGGGGGTGATCAGCTCGGCGGCGACGACGAGATCGCCCTCGTCCTCCCGGTCGGCGTCGTCGACCACGACCACCATGCCGCCGGCGGCGAGGGCCGCGACCGCGCGCTGCACCGCCTCGGCCGCAGGGCGACGGGAGGTCACGGGGTCTCCAGCGCGGCGTGGGTGCCGAAGACCCGGCCGTGGTAGGTCAGCGGGCGGCCCTCGACGGTCTCCGCCGCGACCACCAGCCCCAGGGCCACGACGTGGTCGCCGCCGTCGACGAGGGTCTGCACCTCGCAGGCCAGCCAGCCCGGTGCCCCGGGAATCCGGGGCAGGTCGTGGTCGAGGTCCCACTTGACCCCGTTGAACTTGCCGGTGCCGCCCTTGCGCGCGAAGGCCAGCGCGAGCTGGGACTGGTGGGCGCCGAGCACGTTGACCCCGAAGCGTCCGGACTCCCGGACGACGGCCAGCAGGTCCGACCCGCGGTCCAGGGAGACCAGCACCATCGGCGGGGTCATCGACAGCGAGGCGAAGGCGCTGACGGTGGTGCCGTGCGGCAGCCCGCCGGTGGTGCTGGTGATGACCGAGACCGGCGTGGGCACGCCGGCCATGACCTCGCGGAAGCGGGCCTGCAGGTCGGGGTCGACGACGGGGTCGAGCGGCTGGTCGACGGGCTGGGTCATGGGTGGTTCCTTCCGGGAGGGCGCGGGCCGGTCGCGGCCGGCCCGCGGTGGAGCGGTGGAGCGGTGGAGCGGGAAATCAGGTGGCGGCCGGGTCGTCGTCCGGCGGCGCGAACGGCCGGACCGGCTGCTCGCCGTCCCAGCCCAGCGACGCCCGCCAGAAGGCGGTGAAGGCGGCGTCCATGCCGGGCCCGTACTCGATCAGCTCGATCATGCCGGGCCGGTCCGGACCGCCGTCCAGGTAGGCGACCTCACCGCCGGTGGGCACGCCCGCCCGGAAGGCGAGCCGGTAGCCCCGGGCCTCGAGGTCGGCGATCCCGGCGGCGACGTCGTCGGTCGCCACGCCGAAGTGGTGGAAGCCGTAGCCCCGCTGCTCGATCGTCTCGCGGTAGACCGAGGGCTGGTCGTCCTTGGGGGCGATGAGCTCGATCTGCATGTGCCCGGCGAAGGACATCGCGATCGCGACGTCGGCCCGGCTGGGCTGCCCGCGGTAGACCGCGTCGACCCCGGTGAACGAGTCCAGCAGGAACCACGGGCCCACGCCGAGCTCACCGGTCCACTGCGCGATCGCCTCGTGGATGTCCGGCACGACGTAGGCCATCTGGATGATGCCGTCGCGCGGCTGGCCGAAGCCGAGTTCCGCCCTGCCGTCCGGGCCGAGTCCTGCCATGTCTCCCCTTCTCCCGTGCACGGGTGCGGGGTCGCCGGCACCGTGCCGGCGACCCCGCGGTCGGTCAGTTGCGGCGCAGGTAGCGCGAGATCGCCACGGCCAGGACCAGCGCCCCGCCGTAGAACAGCTGCTGGGCGAAGTCCTGGGCCCCGAGCAGCTGCAGGCCCGCGGTCCCGGTGGCCAGGAAGAGCACCGCCACCCCGGTGCCCAGGGCGTTGAACCGGCCGGGCTGGATCGTCGTGGCGCCGAGGAACACCGCGGCGTAGGCCGGCAGCAGGAACGTCTCCACCGAGGTCGGGCCGGCCGAGCCGGTGGTGCCGACGTAGAGGACCCCGGCCAGCGCCGCGATCACCCCGGCGAGGACGAACGCCCCGAACCGGATCCGGTCGGCGTTGATGCCGCTGAGCACGGCCACCTCCCGCGACTGGCCCACGAAGAGGTTGCGCACGCCGAGCGGCGTGTAGTTCATGACGTACCAGATCGCCAGCATCACCAGCAGGCAGTAGAAGAACTGCACCGGGATGCCGCCGATCTGGCGCAGGTAGGTCCACATCGACAGGCCGCGGTCGACGCCGACGACCGTCGTGGAGTTGGCGATCCAGAAGACCAGGCCGCCGAAGAGCGTGCCGGTGCCGAGGGTCATGATGAACGGCTCGGTCTTGAACTTGACCACGACCAGGCCGTTGAAGGCCCCGCACAGCGCACCGACCACGACCGCGATCAGGCACGCCAGCGCGATCGGGACGCCGTGGTTGACGTTGAGCACCGCGACGAGGATCGCCGCGAGCCCGCCGATGCTGCCCAGCGACAGGTCCAGGTCCCCGGACCGCGACGGCAGCAGGGCCGCGAGGGCGAGCATGAACAGGATCGACTGCGACCCCAGGATGTTGGAGATGTTCCCCATCGAGAGGAACGTGCCCGGCGCCAGCGCGGCGAAGACGACGAACAGCACCAGCCAGGCGACCGGCAGCGCCGCCTTCTCACCCCAGCGGCCGCGGACCGACCCGCCGCCGGCGGCCGGGGGCGCCGGCCGGGTGTCCTTGGTCTCGACGGTGTCCGTCGCGCTCATCGTGCCACCTGTTCAACGGTCGGGAGGATGGTGGATTCGCTGGTGCTGGCCCCGTAGACACCGGAGGTGATCGCCTCGGGGGAGATGTCCTGCAGCGGGATCTCGGCCGCGGCGACACCGCCGCTGACCACGACGACGCGATCGCAGACCGCCGCCAGCTCGTCGAAGTCGCTGGACACCCAGACGACCGCCATGCCGGTCTCGGTGGCCCGCTTGATCACCCGGTAGATCTCCGCCCGGGCGGCGATGTCGACACCCTGGGTCGGCTCGTGCAGCAGGAGCACCCGGGGGCCGATCTCCAGCCACTTGCCGACGACGACCTTCTGCGCGTTGCCGCCGCTGAGGGTGCCCACCGGCAGGCTGGTGCGGCGCGGCCGCACGTCGAGCGCCTCGGCGCGCTGGTCGGCGGTGCTCCGCAGCTCCCCGTTGCGCAGCCGCCCGCCCCGGGAGAACCGGCGGACCACCAGGAGCATCATGTTCTCGGCCACCGAGACCGCCGGCGCGATCGCGTCCCGGCGGCGGTCGGCGGGGATCAGCGCGAGGCCCATGCCGACGGCCTGGCCCGGGTGCTGCCGGGCCGCCGGGACCGCCCGGCCGTCGAGGACGAGCTCGCCGTCGGTGGCCTGCCGCGCGCCGAAGAGCAGGTAGGGCACCTCCTCGGCGCCGGAGCCG
The DNA here is from genome assembly GCF_900114385.1 of Geodermatophilus ruber. Lineage (GTDB taxonomy): Bacteria > Actinomycetota > Actinomycetes > Mycobacteriales > Geodermatophilaceae > Geodermatophilus > Geodermatophilus ruber. The sequence continues at coordinate 64,784 of NZ_FOSW01000011.1, read as the reverse complement.
AGCAGTCCGGCCAGGCCCACGACCTCGCCCGGGGCGACGTGCAGGTCCAGGCCGCGGACCTGCCCGCCGCGCAGCCCGGTGACGTGCAGCCCGACGCCGGGCGAGCGGTCGAACTCCCGCGGCGGCACGGTGGCCGGCTGGGAGCCGCCGTGCGCGTGGCCGTGCCCGAAGGTGTCGAGCTTGGCGACCGCGGGCCCGACGATCATCTCGACGATCTGCTCGTCGGTGACCTCACTCATCCGCGCGTTCGCGGCCAGCTTGCCGTCCCGGAGCACGGTGACCCGGTCGGCGATCTCCCGGATCGCGGGCAGGTCGTGGGAGATGAAGACGACGCTGGACCCGGAGGCGACGATCGTCCGGACGAGGTCGAAGAGGAACTGCACCTCGTCCTCGGGGAGGAAGACGGTCGGCTCGTCGAGCACGAGCACCGAGGACGAGGCCCCGGTGCGTTCGCGGTACTGCTTGAGCTCCTCGGCGGCGCGGGCGATGGCGACCAGCGCCTGCTCGACCGGCGGGAGGTGGTTGACCACGGCCAGGGGGTCGACGTTCACGCCGTAGCTGCGCAGCATCGCGCGGGCCTTGCGGGCCTCGGCCCCCCAGCGGATGCGCACCCGGGAGCCGCTGCGCTCGGCGACGCCGCCGAGCAGGTTCTCCAGCACGGTGAGCGGGCGGGCCAGGCCGAGGTCCTGGTGCACGAAGCTGAGGCCGAGGTCCCGCGAGGCACCGGCCTCGAGCGGCAGGGCCACCTCCCGGCCGTCGACGACCATCCGGGCGCCGGGCTCGGGGTCGTAGACGCCGGCCATGACCTTGACGAGCGTGGACTTGCCGCAGCCGTTCTCCCCGAGCAGCGCGAGCACCTCGCCGCGCTCGACGGTCATGCTCACGTCCTGCAGCGCGCGGGTGGCGCCGAAGGTCTTCGAGACGTGGTGGAGCTCGAGAGCGGTGGTGGTCATCCGGGTGCTTCCCTGGGGCCGGGGCACGGCGCGCCGTCGGCGCACCGCGGGGATCGGGACGGGGTCGAGCGCGGGGAGGCCCCGGGCGGGTGCCCGGGGCCTCCCCCTCGGGTCAGGACGCGGGCGCGTCCAGCCACAGGCTGCGGTAGCCCTCGATGTAGGAGTCGCCGAAGCCGTCGTTGGGCCCCTTCACCTCATCGGCGTTGTCCGGCGTCCAGAGCCGGTAGGGCGAGAAGGCCTGGTCCGACGGGATCGGGTCCTGCCCGGCCAGCACGCGGAACAGCTGGTCGGCGCCGGTGTAGGACATCCAGTCGAAGTTGGGCCCCATGTCGGTGCCCATCGGGTTCTCCGGGTCGCTCATGAGCGCGACGAAGGTCCGGTCGGCACCGAACGCGTAGGTCTTCGCGTCCACGTTGGACGCCTTGAGCGCCGGCAGCACGAACGGCGTCTGGCCGTCGAACACCGGGAAGACCGCCCGGATGTCCGGGTTGGCCACCAGCGCCGAGGAGAGCGCGCTGGTCAGTTCGGTGGCGTAGCCGGGGATCGGGATGTTGATCGACTCGACGTTGCAGGCGTCGCCGCAGAGCTCGGCGAAGGTGTCCTTGACCGTCTGCTCCATGCCGATCGACGGCGGGTTCTCGTTCGACGTGATGATCAGCGCGTCGATCGGTCGGCCCTCGGACTCGATGAGCGCCTGCGCCACGCCGAGCTCCATGGCCCGGTTGAACTGCCCGTTCGTCTGGGCGGCGATCAGGTCCGACGGCTCCTCGGAGACGTCGGCCAGGTGCATGTCGACCACCGCGATGCCGGCCTCGCGGGCGGCCTCCATCTGCGGGGCGAGCGCCGCCGGGTCGATGCCGCAGACCAGCGCGACGCCGTCGTACCCCTGGTTGATCGCCAGGTTCATGCCCTGGACCCAGGCGTCGGGTCCACCGTCGTTCTGGAAGTAGGTGCTCTCGGTCATGCCGACGCTCTTGGCCAGGTCGACCACGGTGCGGGCCATCCGGTCGCAGCCCTCCAGCTGGCTGGTCACCGGCATGGAGAGGATCTTCTTGCCGGCCAGGCCCGCCACGGAGAAGGCCTCACCCTGCGGCTCGAACTGCGGCTGCGCCATGGCCTCCTCGATCTCGGCGCGCAGCTCGGCGAGCTTCTCCTCGGAGACGACCGCCTCGCCGCCGCCGTTGCCGGAGGCGGAGGCGGAGCCGTCATCGGCCGCGGGGGCGCAGCCCACCGTCACCAGAGCCAGGGCCGCCGCCGCGGCCGGGAGGGCGAACCGCCGCCGGGTTCGCGGCGAACGGATCACGCGATGAGCCATGGAAGTCGTCCTCTTCGTCGGGGGGGCGCACAGCTACGAGATGGATCGCCGCACACGGGTGCCGGGGCCGCGGATCGGCCGGGCGTCGTGGTGGTGGCGGAACAGTGACAGCGACCACACCACCTGTCAACCGTCAGGCGTACAGCTGTCCGTTTCGTGACATGTCCGCCGCTCACCGGGCCGCGCGCGGCCCGAAGGGGCGCCGATCCACCGCCCGCCGGACGGGGGCGGCGTTGACACGCGGACGTGTCATGCGTCACGGTGCACGGTGAGCGGACGACTGTCCGCTAGAGCTTTCGAGGCAGGAGACGAGCGTGACCGATTCGGCTGCTGGACCGACCCGCACCCGGGTGCCCATGGGCTCCGGGGAGATCAGCCTCTTCCGCCGGGGCTCGGGGCGCCCGGTCCTGTTCCTGCACGCGGCCGGCGGGGCGGGCAACTGGGAGCCGTTCCACGAGCGGATGTCGCAGTCGGTCGACCTGATCGCCCCCGACCACCCCGGTTTCGGGCACAGCGACGAGCTGCCCGAGGTCGCCACCATGGCCGACCTGGTGCAGCACTACATCGCGCTGCTGGACGAGCTCGGCATCGACCGGCTCGACGTGGTCGGCGCGTCCTTCGGTGGCTGGACCGCCGCGGAGCTGACCAGCACCATCCCCGACCGCGTCGAGCACCTGGTGCTCATGGCCCCGGCCGGGCTGGAGGTGCCCGAGGCGCCCCCCGCCGACCTGTTCTCCATGGCCCCGCCGGACCTGGTGCGCGCCCTGTTCTACGACGACGCGCTCGTCGAGGCCGCGCTCTCGGCGCCGCCCACCCCGGAGGCGATCGCCCAGACCGAGAAGGACATGGCGGCCTTCGCCCGGTTCGCCCGCGACCCGTACCTGCACAACCCCGAGCTGCCGGCCCGGCTGCCGCGCATCACCTGCCCCACGTTGGTCATCGCCGCGGAGATCGACGTGATCGTCCCGCGGGAGCACAGCGAGGCCTACGCGAAGGCCATCCCCGGCGCCGAGCTGCGCGACCTGCCGCGCACCCGCCACGGCCTGCACCACGAGCGGCCCGACGAGGTCGCCGCCGAGGTCCTGGGCTTCATCACCGGGTCGGAGGCCGCCGCCCGATGAGAGCCGCGGTCACGGAGGGCCCGGGCTGCATCCGGTTGGCCGACCGGCCGGAGCCGGGCCCTCCGGGACCGGGCCAGACGCTGCTGCGGGTCGAGACCGTGGGCATCTGCGGCTCCGACCTGCACCTCTACCGGGCCGATCTCGGCCCCTCCCACGACGGCCTGCTCCCCCGGGTGCAGGGCCACGAGTTCTCCGCAGTGGTCGCCACCGCCGACCCCGCCGGCGGCCCGGCCGCCGGCGAGCGGGTCGCGGTGTGGCCGGTCCTCCCGTGCGGCGCCTGCCGCCCGTGCCGCGAGGGCCGGGTCAACGTGTGCAGCCGCCTGCGGCTGCTCGGCGTCCACCGGGACGGCGCGCTGCAGGAGCACCTCCTCGTCGACACCGCGGCGCTGGTCGTCACGACCGGGCTGACCGCGGAGCAGACCTCCCTCGTCGAGCCGGTGTCGATCGCCGTCCACGCCGTCGCCCGGGGCCGGGTGGCGCCGCAGGAATCCGTCGTCGTCCTCGGTGCCGGGCCCATCGGCGCCGCCTGCGCGCTGGCCGCCCGCGACGCGGGCGGCGACGTGCTCGTCGTCGACCCGGTGGCCTCCCGCCGGGAGCTCCTCGCTTCCCTGGGCTTCCCCGCCGTCGCGCCCGACGCGCCGGGCCTCGCCGCCGCGGTGGACGCCCACGCCGGCCCCGAGGGGCCGCACGTCGTCATCGACACCACGGGCGCCCCCGCCGTCCTCGGGACCGCGATGGACCTCGCCGGCCACGGCGGCCGGGTGGTCGTCGTCGGCATGACCGCGGCCTCCGCCCCGACCAGCCCCGGGCCGCTGCCGATCAAGGAGCTGGACGTGCTCGGGGTCAGCTGCTGCACCTATGCCGAGTTCGCCGCGGCCGTCGAGCTGGTGCGCCGCAACACCGCCGCGATCGACGCCCTGGTCAGCCACGTCGTCCCCTTGACCGGCACGACCGACGCGCTGCACCTGCTCGAGGGCAGGGCCGCCGAGGCCGTCAAGGTCCTCGTCGACCTGCGCGCCCCCGCCCCTTCCCCCGACCGAGAGGACCCCGCATGACCACGCCCGATCCGCGCCCGCTGCCCGACCGGCTGCGCATGGACGGCCGGCACGCGCTGGTGACCGGCGCCGCCAGCGGGCTGGGCCTGGCCATCGCCGAGGGCCTGCTGCAGTGCGGGGCCGCGGTGACCCTGCTCGACCGCGACGCCGAGGAGCTGGAGCGCAGCGCGGCCGCGCTGGCCGCGGCCGGCGGGCCGATCAGCACGCGGTGCTGCGACGTCTCCGAGCCGGCCGCGGTGGAGGCCGCCGTGGCCGCCGCGGCGCAGGAGCACGGCGGGCTGCACGCGGTCTTCGCCAACGCCGGCATAGCCGGGGGGCCGTCGATCCGGTCGGAGGAGGGCCGGGTCTACGACATGGACTGGAAGACCTTCGACGGCGCGCTGGCGGTCAACCTGATCGGCACGCTGGCCACCGTCCGCGCGGCCGCCCGGGCCATGCGCCCCGCGGGCGGCGGCTCGATCGTCGTCACCGTGTCGACGGCGGGGCTGCGCGCGGACGCCATGGTCGGTTACGGCTACAGCGCCTCCAAGGGCGCCCTGGCCAACCTGGTGCGCCAGGCCGCGGTCGACCTGGCCCCGGACGGCATCCGGGTCAACGGCATCGCCCCCGGCCCGTTCCACACCAACATCGGCGGCCGCGGCCCCAAGGACCCGGCCGTCGACCAGGCGTGGGCGGACACGGTGCTGCTCGCGCGGATGGGGCACACCCAGGAGATCCAGGGCATGGCCCTGCTCCTGGCCTCCGACGCCGCCTCGTTCATGACCGGCGGCGTCTACCCGGTCGACGGCGGCGCGCTCACCGGCGTCTTCTGAGCTCCACCACCCGCAACCACGGCAGGGGCGCGGGCGGGGGCGGAAATGGCCATTTCCGCCCCCGCCCGCGCTCCTTCCGCGTGCGCGGCGCAACGCCGCACACGCCGAACGGCCGGCCCGGGGAGCCCCGGGCCGGCCGTTCGGTGGTGCGAGCCGCTCAGCCCTGCGGCACGAGGTTCATGTAGAGCCAGGTGTGGTTCGGCGCCAGCCCGGCCAGGTACTTGCCGCACCCCTCGAGGACGTGCGGAGCCGACGTGACGTGCTGGGTGCCGGCGTGCATGTCCCGGAAGTACTGCTGCATCGGGCCGGTGCGCAGCGCCGCGGTGCCGGCCGCCTTGTAGACCTCCACGGCGATCGCCTCGGCGGTCCAGGTGGCGTTGTAGAGCGCCAGCCGGACCTTGGTGCGCTGGTCGTTGTCCAGCACGCCGCCGTTCTCCAGCGTCTCGGTGGCGTCCCGCCACACCTCGTACACGAAGGCGCGGGCGGCGTGGTACTTCGCCTCGAGCTCGCCGTAGATGGCGTGGAACCGGGTGTTCTCGGCCATCGACCCGGCGCGGCCGGCCTTGCCGCGGACCTGCTCGGCGAGGTCGTCGAGCATCCGCCGGGCGACACCCAGCGCCCAGCCGGAGTGCCCGATGAGCGCGAAGTGCATGATGCCGAGCTTGAAGATCCAGCCGCCGCGCAGCGGGGTCTCGACCGGGCCCAGGTGGGTGAAGGTCTCCGGCACGAAGGCGTCGCGGATCTTGTAGTCGATGCTGCCGGTCGCCTTGAGACCCATGACGTCCCAGGTCTCGATGAGCTCGGCCTCGTCCACCGGCAGGACGAAGATCCGCGGCTCGCCGGTCTCCTGGATGATCCCGAGCGTGTGGATCCACTGGGAGTGCTTGATCCCGGAGGCGAAGCTCCAGTCGCCGCTGAGCCGGTAGCCGTCGCCGTCGGTCACGGCGGTGCCGGGACGGGTGCCCTGGCCGGCCACGACCGGCAGGCGCTCACCGGAGAACATCTTCTTGACCGCGTCGTCCTGCAGGTAGGCGCCGCCGGTGCCGATGGCCAGGGAGGCGGCCATGTGCACCCAGGCGGTCGACGGGTCGGCCGCGGCGAGGGCCTGGACGATCTCCAGCGAGGAGAGCGGGTCGCACTCGGCCCCGCCGAGCTCACGGGGCGTCCACATCCCGTAGAGACCCGCCTCGTGCAGCGCGTCGTCGACGGCGTCGACCAGCTTGCCCTGCGCCTCGTTGGCGGCGGCGTTCTCCCGGACCAGCGGCTGCAGCGCGCGGGCGGCAGCCACGAGGTCGGCCGGCTCCCGGCCGTTCTGGTGGCCGAGCGCCGCGTCGGGTGCGGTCGTCGTCATGGTGGCGGCTCCTGTTCTGCTGAGCGTGGCTCGGTCGGATCGAGAGGGAGCGGTAGGTGGGCGGTCCGCCGAACGGCGGTCCACCGCGTGTCCGTAGAACGGACAACCATCCGGGAAGACAGCTTGAATGTGACCCAGGTCTATGTCAAGAGCCACACGTGTGCGGGGAGATCGCCTTCCGCCCGCGGCCGCCGGCGGCTTGACACGCGCGCGCGCGACCGTGACCGTACGTCCGGTCGGCATACGGACCAACGGACGGGAAGCACCCAGCGGATGACGGTCACCTCCACGCCCCGCACCGTGTCCCTGGCCTACGGCCGGGGCGTCGTCGAGGTCCCCCTCCAGGACGGCGCGCTGGTCATCACGCCCCGGGACGACCCCGCCCTCGCCGACCCGGCGACGGCGCTGCGGGCGGCCCTCAGGTCCCCGCTGGGCGCTCCCCCGCTGGCCGCCCTGGTGCGCGACGGCATGTCCATCGCCGTCTCCGTCTGCGACGGGACGCGGGCCCAGCCGCGGGAGCCGGTGCTCCGGGCGCTGCTGGAGGAGATCGACGGCGCCGCGCGCGGCTGCCGGGTGACCGTCCTCGTGGCCACCGGGACCCACCGCGGCAACACGCCCGAGGAGCTGCGGGAGATGCTCGGCGACGAGGTCGTGGCGCGCTGCGAGGTCGTCAACCACGACGCCCGCGACCGGGACTCCCTCACCTTCGTCGGCACGGTCGGCGAGGGGGTGCCCCTGTGGCTGAACTCCCGCTGGCTCGAGGCAGACCTGCGGATCACCACCGGCTTCGTCGAGCCGCACTTCTTCGCCGGCTTCAGCGGCGGCCCGAAGATGGTGGCGCCCGGGCTGGCCGGCCTCGACACCGTGATGGTGCTGCACGACGCCGTGCGGATCGGCAGCCCGCTGGCGACGTGGGGCGTCGTGCAGGAGAACCCGGTGCACCGCGACATCCGCGCCTGCGCCGCGGCCTCGCCCCCGGACCTGGCCCTGGACGTGCTGCTCGATCGCGACAAGCGGATCACCCACGTCGTCTGCGGCGAGCTCTTCCGGATGCACGCGGCCGCCTGCGAGCTGGCCCGCGCCGCCGCGATGCGCGCCGTCCCCGAGCCCGTGGACGTCGTGGTGACGACCAACTCCGGCTTCCCCCTCGACCAGAACCTCTACCAGGCGGTGAAGGGCATGGCGGCCGCCGAGCGGGTGGTCCGCCCCGGCGGGACGGTCGTCGTCGCCGCCGAGTGCGCCGACGGCCTGCCCGCGCACGGGTCGTTCGCCGACGTCCTGGGGGCCGCCGCCGGCCCGGCCGGCCTGCTCGAGCTCATCGGCTCCCCCGGGTTCAGCGTCCCCGACCAGTGGCAGGTGCAGGTGCTGGCCCGGATCCTGGCCAAGGCCGACGTCCGGCTGTTCTGCTCCGGGCTGGCGCCGGAGGAGGTGCGCGCCGCCCACCTCGAGCCGGTGACCGATCTCGCCGGGGCGATCGCCGAGGCCGTCGAGCGGCACGGGCCGGGCGCCCGGGTCTGCTACCTGCCCGAGGGGCCGCAGACGATCCCCTACCTCGCCGGCTGACCCCGGCCTCCCGCACCGACCGAGGAGACGCCCCGATGCCAGGCCCGGCAGCGCCGCGGATCGTGCTCGCCCCCGACAAGTTCAAGGGCTCGCTGACCGCGCCCGAGGTCGCCGCGGCGCTCACCCGGGGCCTGCGACGCGCCCTGCCCGCGGCGGACGTCGTCGCGCAGCCGATCGCCGACGGCGGCGAGGGCACCGTGGAGATGGTGCTGGCCGCCGGCTTCACCGCCCGCACGTGCACGGTTCCCGGCCCGCTGGGCGAGCCCGTGCCCGCCCGCTACGCGCTGCGCGGCGACACCGCCGTGGCGGAGATGGCCGCCGCCGCCGGCCTCGCGCTGCTGCCGCCGCCGGGCCCCACCGAGGAGACCGCGCTGCGGGCCACCACCCTCGGCGTCGGCCGCCTGGTGGCCGACGCACTCGGCGCCGGCGCGCGGCGGATCGTCCTCGGCGTCGGCGGCAGCGCCACCACCGACGGCGGCGCCGGGGCGCTGGTGGGCCTGGGCGCCCGGGTGCTGGCCGCCGACGGCCGCGACGTCGGCCCGGGCGGCGCCGCCCTGGCCGACGCGGTCCGCCTCGACCTGGCCGGCCTGGACCCCCGGCTGGCCGGGGCGGAGCTGGTGGTGGCCTGCGACGTCGACAATCCGCTCACCGGCCCCGACGGCGCCGCCGCCGTCTACGGCCCGCAGAAGGGCGCCACCCCGGCCGCCGTGGCGAGGCTGGACGCCGCGCTCGCCCGCTGGGCCGACGTGGTGGCCGCGGCCACCGGGGCCGACCGGCGGGACGCGCCGGGCGCCGGCGCCGCCGGCGGGATCGCCTTCGGCCTGGCCGGCGTGCTCGGGGCCCGGCTCACCCCCGGCGTGCGGCTGCTGACGGGCCTGACCGGCTTCGCCGACGCCGTGCGGGGGGCCGCCCTGGTCGTCGTCGGGGAAGGCTCCCTGGACGCGCAGAGCCTGCGCGGCAAGGGCCCGGTCGGGCTGGCCGCGCTGGCGCGGGAGGCCGGCACGCCGGTGGTCGCGGTCGCCGGGCGCAGCCTGATCAGCGCGGACGAGGCCCGGGCGGCCGGCCTGGACGCCGTCCACACGCTGACCGGCATCGAACCGGACGAGGCGCGGTGCATGCGCGAGGCCGCCGCGCTGCTGGAGGTCGTGGGGCGGCGGATCGGCGAGGGCCTCCGGGCAGGGCGCTGACGTCGGTGCCCCCGGACGATCCCGCTGGGATCGTGCCGGGGGCACCGGGACTGCCGGCGGCCTCAGCCCTGCGCGGGGGCCCGGTCGATGGTGACGTCGACCCGCCCGAAGGCGCGGATGAGGTTGTTCAGCGCCCGCTCGGTGCCGTCGAGGTGGAACCGGGTCACCCGCGGCGCCAGCGCCTGCAGGAGCGACTCGGTCTCCATCCGGGCCAGGCCGGCGCCGGCGCAGCCGTGCTCGCCCATCCCGAAGCCGAGCTGGTGGACGGCGTTGGCCCGGGTGACGTCGAACTCGTCGGGGCGCTCGAACTTGCGCTCGTCGCGGTTGGCCGAGGCGTAGATGACCACCACGCGCGAGCCCTCGGGGATCTCCACGTCGCCGATCCGGGTGTCCCGGCTGGCGAGCCGGCCGAAGGCGCGGATCGGGGACTCGATCCGGACGACCTCGTTGACCGCGTTGGGGATGAGCTTCGGGTCGTTGCGGATCAGGTCCCACTGGTCGGGGTGCTGGGAGAACAGCCAGATCGCGCTGCCGACGGCGCTGATCGTGGTGTCCAGCGAGGGCGCCAGGTAGTCGAGCATGAGCATCATCGCCTGCTCGGTGGTGATGGTGCCCTGGTCGACGGCCTCGAGCACGCCGGCGCCCAGGCTGCCCGGCGAGACGTTGCGGGTGCGGACGATCTCCGCGCCGAAGGCGGCCATCTCGCCGCACTGCGGCAGCGCCTGCTCCACCCGCGCGTTCATCGGACCGAAGGAGTCGAAGTTGGCGCCGGCCCACCGCAGCAGGTGCTCGCGGCCCTCCTGCGGCCAGCCGATGAAGTCCGGGACGATCGACAGGGGCAGTGCGCGGGCCAGGTCGGCGACGGCGTCGAAGGAGCCCTTCTCCACCAGCCCGGCGACCAGCTCGTCGGCCTTCTCGGCGACCATGTCCTTCATCGGGCGCAGGGCGCGGGGGGTGAGCCGGTGGGCCACCACCTGCCGCAGGTGGGCGTGCAGCTCGCCGTCGCTGGCCAGCGTGCAGCCGAGGATCGCCTGGTTGGCCGGCTCGTTGAGCGCGATGCCGTTGGCCGACCGGAAGGTGTCGCCGTCCATGAGCACCGCGCGGGCCTCGTCGTAGCGGGCGACGGCGTAGGCGCCGTGCTGCGACAGCCACACGGCCGGGCCCAGCTCGCGCAGGTTGCGGTAGTCCTCGTACGGCTCCAGCAGCGCCGCGTCGCAGTAGATGTCGCCGTCGTACGTGGGGGCCGACGTCGGGGCGGTCATGGGCATGTCCGAGGGGGTCCTTCCAACGCGCGGGACCGCAGGGCTGCGGAAATGGACAGTTGTCCGCGTCGCGGACATGAGGACGATGCCTTCCTCATGGCGCTGTGTCAAGGAGCACATCCACGCCCTTGCGTGCCCGTCCGGCAGGCCCGCCTGGGACGGACAGATGCGCGCACAGCGGACAGCGGCACCCGGTCAGGCGCCGGGCTGGAGCACGACCCGCCGGCCGGCTCCCTGCGCGGTGCCGGCCCAGCCGTGCTCGACCTCGGCCAGCGGGAGGACGAGGTGCTCCAGGCCGAGGGCGCCGCGCTCGGCGTGCTCCAGGACCGCGGTCAGCGCCTGCTCCCGCTGCTCGGCGCGCAGCGCGTTGTTGGTGTAGCCCAGCACCTCCGCGCTGCGGCTGCGCAGGACCGAGGAGGAGAAGGCCGCCTCGTCCCCGGAGGCCCCGCCGAGGTTCACCAGCCGACCGAACGGCGCGAGCACCTGCGAGGCGGCGGTGGCCGCGGTGCCGAACACCGGGTCGACGACCAGGTCGACGCCACCGTCGCAGGCCTGCGCCAGGCGCGCGGTCAGCTCGTCGACGTCCGCCACCAGCGCGACCACCTCGTCGGCCCCCGCCCGGCGGGCCCGCTCCTGCGCCTCCTCCGACCGGCAGACCGCGACCACCCGGCCGGCGCCCAGCAGCCGCGCCGCCCCCACCGCGACCTGGCCGACCGCGCCCCCGGCGCCGAGGACGAGCACCCGCTCGCCGGCCCGCAGCCGGCCGCGCCAGGTCAGCGCCATCCAGGCCGCGACGGCCGAGAGACCCAGCGCCGCCACGAGCGCGTCGGGCACCGCCGCGGTCACCGGGACGACATCGCCGTCGGGCACCGCGCACAGCTCGGCCAGGCTGCCGTCCCCGGGCGCCATCCCGGCGGAGGTGGCGAACCAGACGCGGGTGCCGACCGGGTGGACGGCGGACCGCTCGACGACCCCCACCCCCTGCACGCCCGGCACGTACGGCACCGCCGGGCGGCCGAAGTAGGAGGTGCCCGACGCGCAGAGCAGGTCGAGCGGGACGACGGGCGCGGCGGTGACCCGCACAAGCGTCCGCCCCTCCCCCGCGGCCGGCTCGGGGTGCGTGCCGTACGACGGCGGGGCTCCGGGAGTGTGCAGGACGGCGGCGCGCATCGCGGTTCCTCCTCGCGGGACAGGCCAGACCGCCCCCGCCCCGGGGGCACCGGGACGGGGGCGGCGGGTCAGGATCGGGCGGACGTCAGGTCGTGATGTCCGGGTACGGCATGGTGATGTGCTCCATCGCCTTGCCGTAGGCCTTCTGGTACTCCAGCGGGCCGTGGTCGCGCTCGAACATGGCGATGAAGAGCGTGAGGGTGAGGAAGGGGTGCGCGCCCATCTGGAAGAGGGTGACGTGGTCGTGCTCGCGCAGCGCCTTCCGCTCCTCCTCGGTGAAGGCCAGCCAGGTGGTCTTCTCGTCGTCGATGCAGTTGAGCAGCTTGTTGGCCATCTCGGCCTCCCACCACTCCACCGTGCCGACCGGGTCCTCCCGGTAGCGCTCGACCAGCTCGGGGTCGCGGTCGACGGTGTAGAGGAACTTGTCGAGCAGGTACTTGCTCATGCCGATGTCTCCGTTCCGGTCGTCCGCGGCCTCAGGCCGGCGCCCCGTTGGGGTACCAGGTGAAGTAGGCCTCCATCGTGTGGAAGAGGTCGAGGGTGTCGACGTGGTCGGCCTTCCGGCCCTCCCCGGCGACGCCCATCATGAGCATGAAGTCCATGAACCCGTGGGTGGCGTTGCCGGGGTGGTGCAGGCTCTCCAGGCTCACCTCGGCCAGGCAGCCCTCGATGTCGCCGCTGGCGATCCACTCCACGGCCTTGCGGTCGAACTCCGGGTCGGGGCCGTGCTCGCCGAACTGGCGCGGGCCGCCGAGCTCCAGCGACAGGTGGCCGGTGCCGATGATGGCCACCCGCTTGTCGCTCTCCCAGGACTCGACCATCTCGCGGATCGCCTTGCCCAGCTGGACGAACCGCTTCGGCTGCGGCAGCGGCGGGGCGAAGATGTTGGTGTAGATCGGCACGATCGGCAGGTCCGCCTGCGGCCGCAGGGTGATGATCGGGCACGTGATGCTGTGGTCGATCCGCAGCTCGTTGGAGAACGCCAGGTCGAAGTCCCGGTCCAGGCCGTCGCGGAGGATGTGCGCGGCGAGCTCCTCCTCCCCGCGCAGGGTCATCTTCGGCAGGCCGAACTCCCGCTCCTCGTTGTAGAAGTTCGCGTCGAAGAACGGCGCCTTGCCCACCAGGAACTGGGGCATGTTATCCAGCCACAGCTGGTGGAAGTGGTCGCTGCCGACCATCACCAGCACGTCCGGGCGGGCCTTGGTCAGCGTCTCGCGGAACCGCTCGATCTTGGCCACCCACTCGTCGGCGAACGGCGGCCGGTCGGCACCGGTCGCCGTGCTGGCCCGGTAGTAGAACGGGTGGTGCGTGGACGCGATGACCGCGGCTACTTCAGCCACGACGACCTCCAATGGTGTCGGTGTCCGAGGGGGCGCCCGGCAGCGGGTCCGGGACGAAGGGGTCGGGAGCGACGGAGCGGTTGTTCAGGTCGACCGACAGGAAGACGTCGTTGGCCACCGGGTTCCGCAGCTCCTCGGCCAGCTGCCCGATCAGCCCGGCGGCGCGGGCCAGCAGCGCGAAGCCGCGCAGCAGCTCCAGCGGGAGGCCGAGGTCGGCCAGGGCGGCGCCGCACACGCCGGCGCCGTTGAGCGGCAGGGTCTTGCCCAGCACCTGGGGGTGCACCCGCCCGATCGCCGCGAACAGCTGCAGGTGCGGGCCGTAGAGCCCCTCCTCGGCGGCGATCTGGAACAGCCGCGGGGTGCGCGGGTCCCCCTGCTTGTGCACGTGGTGGCCCAGCCCCGGGACGAACCGCCGAGCGGCCCGCTGCGCGGTCACGACCTCCAGCGCCAGGGCGTCCCAGCCGGCGTCGTCGGTGGGCAGCCCGCCCTCGACCGAGGTGAGGACGTCGTGCAGGAACCGGCCGCAGTCCTCGGTGACCCCGAGGAAGCGCGAGCCGCCCCCCAGCAGGCCGGCGGCGAGCGCGCCCTGCACGGAGTCCGGCGCCGACAGGTAGGTCAGCCGGGTGACGATCGCGGTCGGGGTGAACCCGTGGTCGGCGAGCGCGGCCAGCACCGCCTCGAACACCCGCGTCTCCCCCGTCGAGGGGCGGCGCTGGGTCGCCAGCCAGAAGGCGAGCTCCCCGAAGCCGACCTCCCCCATGACGTCGCGGGCGAGGTCGGTGCCGAGCAGGGTGATGCTCTCCAGGCTCGACGCCCCCAGGGCTGTCGGGTAGACCGGGCGGTCGTCGGTCACGCGGCCCCCTCCTCGCTGCCGGTGGGGCGGGCGGCCGGCGCGCCCAGCCACTCGCGGATCTCCGCGCCGTGCTCGTCGAGACCCGGCGGGGGCAGCCGGTAGTCGGCGGGGGTGGCCGAGAAGCGGATCGGGTTGCGGACCGAGGGCACCGCGGCCGCGCCCTCCCCCACGGTCACGACCGGGTCGAGGCCCACCTCCTCGGCGAAGGCCACACCCTGGTCGACGGTGTTGATCGGGCCGCACGGCACACCCGCGGCGATGATGTCGCGGAACCACTCCATCTTGGTGCGGGTGCGCAGCCGCTCGACCAGCAGCGGCCGCAGCTGGTCGCGGTTGGCGTTGCGGTCCTCGTTGCGGAGGAAGCGCGGGTCGTCGGCGAGCTCGGGCACGCCGAGCACCTCGACGAGCTTGCGGAACTGCCCGTTGTTGCCGGCGGTGATGATCAGGTCGCCGTCGGCGCACGGCAGCGGCTCGTACGGGAAGAGGCTGGGGTGGCTGTTGCCCATCCGGAACGGGACGACGCCCCCGGCGACGTAGGCGCTCGAGTGGTTGACCAGCCCGGACAGCGCCGAGGAGAGCAGGTTGACCTCGACGTGCTGGCCGGCGCCGGTCTCGTGCCGGAGGTTGAGCGCGCTGAGGACGCCGATGGTGGCGTGCAGCCCGGCCATGACGTCGAAGACGGAGATCCCGGCGCGGAACGGCTCACCGTCGGGGTCGCCGGTCAGGCTCATCAGGCCGGAGATGGCCTGGACGATGAGGTCGTAGCCGGGCAGCCGGGCACCCTCGGGGCCGCTGCCGAATCCGCTGATCGAGGCGTAGACGACGCCCGGGTTGCCCGCGGCGACGGTGTCGTAGTCCAGGCCGAAGCGGGCCAGGCCCCCGGGCTTGAAGTTCTCGACGACGACGTCCGCGCGGCGGGCGAGCTCCCGGGCCGCGGCCGCGTCGTCGGGGTCCTTGAGGTCCAGGGCGACCGACCGCTTGTTGCGGTTGATGCCGAGGTAGTAGGTGGCGACGCCCTCGCGCACGGGGGGCGCCCAGCTGCGGGTGTCGTCACCGGCCGGGCTCTCCACCTTGACCACCTCGGCGCCGAGGTCGGCCAGCAGCATCGTCGCGTAGGGGCCCGCGAGGACGCGGGAGAAATCGGCGACCAGCAGCCCCGCCAGGGGCCCCCGACCCGGCGCGGAGCCCGGGAGGAGCGGATTCGCGGTCATCGGTCGTGCACCTCTCGTCGCTGTTCGACCGGCATGCGGACGATAGTCCGAATTCCGTCCCCCGGAGTCTTGGTGGGATGCCGGTCACTGTCAAGCGACACCCCTTTTCGCTGAGCACCGCCGCTGCCGCGGGGTGCTGTCTTGACACCTCCCGGCGGCCCCAGCATGGTGGCGACGTCCGATGTGCTGACCGGTATACGGACGCGGGTCCGCTGACGGTCCCCTGTCTCGAGGAGGAGACGATGACCAGTTCCCACGACGGGGCGGTTCCCCGGGCCGGGCGCCCCGTGGTGCTGCGCGGCGGCACGGTGCTCACCATGGACGACGCCTGCACGGTGCTGCAGGGCGCGGACGTCCTCGTGGTGGACGACCGGATCGCCGCCGTCGGCACCGCCCTGGACGTGCCCGAGGGGACCCAGGAGATCGACGCCCGCGGCGGCATCGTCATGCCGGGGATGATCGACACCCACCGGCACATGTGGCAGACGGCGATGCGCGGCTACGGCGCCGACTGGACCCTCACCCAGTACTTCGTCTGGTACTACCTCGAGCACGGCAGGAAGTTCCGGCCGGAGGACATCGCCGCCGGGAACCGGCTCTCGGCCATCGAGGCCCTCGACGCCGGCGTCACCACCTCCGTCGACTGGTCGCACGGCCTGCAGAGCGTGGACCACGCCGAGGCGGCGGTGGACGCGCTGCGGTCGGTGCCCGGCCGCTTCGTCCTGGCCTACGGCAACATCCACGCCGGGCCGTGGGAGTGGATGACCGACCCGGCCGTCCGCACGTTCCTCGAGCGGCTGCGCGACGCCGGCGACGACCGGATGGGCGTGCAGATCGCCTTCGACGTGACCGGCGACCCGGCCTTCCCGGAGAAGGCCGCCTTCGAGGCCGCCCGCGAGCTGGGCATCCCGGTGACCACGCACGCCGGTGTCTGGGCCGCGACGAACGACGACGGCATCCGGCTCATGCACGAGCACGGGTTCATGACCCCGGAGACGACGTACGTGCACGCGGCCACCCTCACCGCGGACAGCTACCAGCGGATCGCGGCGACCGGCGGCTCCATCTCCGTGTCGACCGAGTCCGAGTGCAGCGCCGGCCAGGGGCACGCGCCCACGGCGCAGGTCCTGCAGTACGGCATCCCGGTGTCGCTGTCGATGGACACCAGCGTGTGGTGGAGCGGCGACATGTTCTCCGCGATCCGCGCGACGCTCAACGCCGACCGCATGGCCGAGCACATGGACGCCCACCTCAAGGGCGAGACGATCACCCACCTGCGGCTGCGGGCCAAGCAGGTGGTCGAGTGGGCCACCCGCGGCGGCGCGCACTCGATCGGCCGCGACGCCGACCTCGGCAGCCTGGAGCCGGGCAAGAAGGCCGACGTCGTCCTCATCAAGAACGACGCCTCGCCGGTGTCCTTCCCGCTGCTCAACCCGCTGGGCCACGTGGCCTTCCAGGCCTCGCGCGGCGACGTGCACACCGTGCTCGTCGACGGCAGGGTCGTGAAGCACGAACACCGACTGGTCGGCATCGACCTGGCCGCGGCCCGCCGCGAGGTCGAGGCGACCGTGGCGCACCTGCGCGCCGAGATGGGCGAGGAGGAGTGGGAGAAGGGGATGTTCCCCGACCTGCCCTCGACCGAGGTGCTGGACAACCCGTACCAGTACACCGACTTCAAGGACGAGTCGAAGCGCTCCGGCTCCGAGGACCGGGTCCTCGGGCGCTGACCCCGTACCGCGGATCCGTGCGAGATCGCCGATCTCGCACGGATCCGCGGCCGGATGTGTGCGGGATCAGCGGTCTCGCCGGAGAGAGAAGGAGCACCTCATGGCCGGACGTGGGACCGGGCCGGACTTCGTCGAGGCGCTGGCACGCGGACTGGACGTGCTGGCCTGCTTCGACGCGGACCACCGCAGCATGACCCTGTCCGAGGTCGCGACGGCCGCCTGCCTGGCCCGCCCGACCGCCCGGCGGCTGCTGCTCACCCTCGAGGAGCTCGGGTTCGTCCGGTCGGTCGGCAACGCCTTCCAGCTGACGCCGCGGGTGCTGACGCTCGGCATGGCCTACGTCGGCGCGCTCGGGCTGTGGGACATCGCCCGGCCGCACCTGGAGGCGCTGGTCGCCAGCACCGGGGAGTCCTCCTCGATGACCCAGCTCGACGGCTCCGACGTCGTCTACGTGGCGCGGGTGTCGGTGCCCAAGCTGATCGCGCTGCGGGTCGAGATCGGCACCCGCTTCCCCGCGTCGCAGACCTCCCAGGGAAAGGTGCTGCTGGCCGCGCTCTCCTCCGCGGAGCTGGACGCGGCCCTGGCCCAGCCCAGCCGCGCCGGGCTCCCGCCGTTCATCGGCCGCAGCACCGAGCAGCTGCGCGAGGAGCTCACGGAGGTGCGGGCCCGCGGCTGGGCGCTGGCCGACGAGGAGCTCGCGCCGGGGGTGCGCTCGGTCGCCGTCCCGGTGCGCGACGGCTCCGGTGCGGTGCGGGCGGCCATGAACGTCACCGTGCACGCGGCGGAGACCTCCACCGAGCACCTGCTCACCGCGCACCTGCCGAAGCTGCTGCGCACGGCCGGGGACGTGAGCGCCGAGTGGGCGCTGTGGCAGTCCCGGCCGCACGTCGACGTCCCCCGGCCGGCCGAGGACGGCACCGCCACCGCCTGACGACGGCCCCGGGGGCATCGCAGCGAGCGAGGAGCGGACCGGGACGCGGAGTCGGGCCCGTGGCCACCGCCTGATGGCGGCCCGCCCAGGTGGCGGCCGAGCAGCGGGTTCCTAGGATCCGGTGTCGTGGAGCAGCAGGCGGTGACCGCGATCGTCCGGCGCTACTGGGACGGGCTGTGGAACCGGCGCGACCTGGACGTCATCGACGAGCTCATCGCCGAGCCCTACGTCCGCCACTCCTCGGCCGGCACCCGGCGGCTGTCCCGCGCCGACCTCAAGCGGGAGGTCAGCAACTCCTGGCAGCTGCTGCACGACCCGACGACGACGGTCGACGACCAGGTCTCCGCCGACGACCGGGTGTGGACTCGCGCCACGACGACGGGGGTCAACCTCGATACCGGGGAGACGTCGGTGGTGACCTGGCTGGTGGTGCACCGGGTGGCCGGCGGCCGGATCGTGGAGTCCTGGAGCGCGACCCTGCCCGGGGTCGACTGGCGCTGAGCCGCCGGCCGGCCCCGGCGCTCAGCCCAGGTCGCGCAGCTGCTGCGCCGCGGCCACCCGCCGCCGGCTGCCCAGGGCGAACAGCGCCACGAAGACGATGACGGCCACGCCCATGCCGGTGAGCGTCCAGCGCAGGCCGATCACGTCAGCGAGCAGGCCCAGCGGGAGCGCCGCGATGCCGAAGGCGCCGAAGCTGAGCATGATCAGCGACTGCACGCGGCCGTGGTACTCCATGTCCGACAGCGCGATCAGCTGCGACTGGTTGGTCGTCTGGAAGGCGAGCATCGACCCGCCGATGACCAGCAGGACGGCGACCGCGACGCGCGCGTTCGGGGTCACCGCCAGGGCGCAGATGGCCAGGCCGAACAGCGCCCCCGACCCGGCGAACACCCGGCTCTCCCTTGCCCGGGACGAGCGCCGTCCGAGCAGCAGGCCGGCGGTGACGCCGCCGACGGCCGACATCGCCGAGAGCACCCCGTAGCCCACCGACCCGAGCCCGAACAGGTCGCTGGAGATGGTCGGCATGAAGGCCAGATACGGCATCCCGCACATCGTGACGCCGATGCCACACCAGGTCAGCGCGGACAGCTCGGGATGCCGGCGGACGTAGCGGACACCGTCGGCCAGCTCCCCGAACGGGGAGCGATCCGACGGCTCCCCCCTCCGGCGACCGGGCGGGAGGGCGCCGGTGAGCAACACCCCGACCGTGGCCAGCCCGGCGCTGGTGAGGAACACCGCCTCGGTGCCCCAGGACACGGCGCCGACCACGACGCCGGCCAGCGCGGGACCGACCACCCGGTTCACCTCGGCGTTGACCAGCAGTAGCGACACCGCCTGCGGCACCGACCCGCGCGGCACGAGCTCGGACAGGAACGCCATCCGGGCCGGGTTGAACAGCGCGAAGCCGACCGCCTGGAGGACGCCGGCACCGAGCAGCATCCAGTACTGGATGACGTCGAAGACGACGGCCAGGCCGATCCACGCGCTCGAGGTGGCGAGGATCAGCACCGACAGCTGCAGCACCAGCCGCTTGGGCAGCCGGTCGGCGGCCACCCCGCCCCAGGGGGTGGCGATCAGCAGCGCGATACCGAAGGAGAGCAGCACCCCGCCGAGGGCGGCGTTGGAGCCGGTGAGCTCGAAGGCCAGCCAGCTGCGGGCGATGGCCTGCCCCATCACGCCGAGGAACACCGCGGCGGCGTTGAGGTAGAGCACCAGGAAGCCGCCGATGCCCAGCAGCCCCAGTGCGCCCAGCTGCTGCGGTGCGGGTGCGGCGCCGGTCCGTGTGTCGGGCGTGATCTCCGCGCTCACGGCTCGCCCCGCTCCCCCGGCGGCCTCAGCGCCCCCGCCAGACCGGGGGACGCTTCTCGGCGAAGGCCGTGGCGCCCTCGCGGGCGTCGGCACTGGTGAACACCGGGGCGATCAGCTCCGCCTGGCGGGCCCAGCCCTCCTCCGTCGTCCAGTCGGTGCTCCCGCGGGCGACCTGCTTGGTGGCGGCCAGCGCCAGCGGGCCGTTGGCGGCGATGCTCGCGGCCAGCTCCAGGGCGCCGTCCAGCGCGCCTCCGGGCGGGGTCAGCCGGTTGACCAGCCCCACCTCGGCCGCGCGTAGGGCGCCCAGCGGGTCGCCGGTCAGCAGCATCTCCATCGCCACGTTGGGCGGCACCCGCCGCGGCAGCAGCAGGGCACCGCCGCCGGCGGCGACCAGGGCGCGCTTGACCTCCGGGACGCCGAACCGGGCGTCCTCCGCGGCGACGACGAGGTCGCAGGCCAGCACCAGCTCGAACCCGCCGGCCAGCGCCCACCCCTCGACGGCGGCGAGGAACGGCTTGCGCGGCGGGGTCTGGGTGATCCCGCACAGCCCGCGCCCCTCGATGGCCGGGGTCTCCCCGCGGAGGAACGCCTTGAGGTCCATCCCCGCCGAGAAGGTGCCTCCCGCCCCGGTGAGCACGCCGACCCGCAGCTCCTCGGACGCATCGAGCTCATCGACGGCCGCGGCCACCCCCTCGGCGACGGCACGGGTCAGCGCGTTCCTCGCCTCGGGCCGGTTGATCGTGATGACCTGGACGCCGTCGCGCCGCTCGACCAGTACCTCGTCCGCCACCGGGGCTCCTCCCGTGTCATTCTGCGTCTGCCGGGGTCGTGGGTGTGCCGGGTCAGCCGGCCTGGACGACGGCACCGGCGTCCAGCAGCTCCTGGATCTCCTCGGCGGGGAGGCCCCACGCCTGCAGCCCCGCCCGGGTGTCCTGCCCCGGGGTCCGCGGGCCGCCGCGGACCGCGCCCGGGGTGCGGGAGAACCGCGGGGCCGGCGCCGGCTCCGGGTGCCCGCCGCGGTCGGTGAAGGTGCCGCGGGCGGCCAGGTGCGGGTGCGCCGGCGCCTCGGTGAGCCCGAGGACGGGGGTGACGCAGGCGTCGGTGCCCTCGAAGGCGGCGGCCCACTCGTCGCGGGTGCGGGTGGCGAACACCCCGGCGATCGTCTTCCGCTGCTCGGGCCACCGCGCGACGTCGTCCTGGCGGCCGTGCTCCTCGGGGTCGATGCCCAGGCCGGCCAGCAGCTGGGCGTGGAACTGCGGCTCGATCGCGCCGACCGCCACGTGCCGGCCGTCGGCGCAGGCGTAGGTGTCGTAGAAGGGCGCGCCGCCGTCGAGCAGGTTGGCCGCCCGCCGGTCCTGCCACAGGCCCGCGCCGAGCAGGCCGTAGATCATCGTGACCAGCGAGCTGGCGCCGTCGACCATCGCGGCGTCGACGACCTGGCCCTGCCCGCTGGTGCCCCGCTCGAGCAGGGCCGCGAGGATCCCGACGAGCAGGAACATCGACCCCCCGCCGAAGTCCGCCCCGATGTTGAGCGGGACGACGGGCTTGTCCGCAGTCCCGATGGCGTGCAGCGCACCGGTGAGGCCGAGGTAGTTGATGTCGTGGCCGGCGCGGGCGGCCAGCGGGCCGTCCTGCCCCCAGCCGGTCATCCGCGCGTAGACCAGCCGCGGGTTGCGGGCCAGGCACGTGTCGGGCCCGAGGCCGAGCCGGTCGGTGACGCCCGGGCGGAGCCCCTCCACGAGCACGTCGGCCGAGTCGACCAGCCGGAGGACGACGTCGCGGCCGGCCGGCAGCTTGAGGTCGACGGCGACCGACGGGCGGCTGCGGTGCAGCGCCTCCCGCTCCGGGGGCACCAGCTGCGTGCCGCCGCCGGGCCGGTCCACCCGGATCACGTCGGCGCCCAGCTCGGCCAGCAGCATGCAGGCGTAGGGCGCCGGCCCCAGCCCGGCCAGCTCGACGACGCGGATGCCCGCCAGCGGGCCGGTGGGAGGCTGCACGGCGGTCACGCTAGCAACGCCCGGGGACACCGACCCCGGTACGCGCGGCGCCCCGCGGTCCCCTACGTTCGGGCAGGTGAGCGACGAGCGCTGGTTCGAGGACTACACCCCCGGCACGACCGCCGAGTTCGGCCCGTTGCGGGTGGCGGAGGACGACGTGGTCGACTTCGGCCGGCGCTTCGACCCCCAGCCCTTCCACGTCGACGCCGAGGCCGCGGCCGCCGGTCCGTTCGGCGGGCTGATCGCCAGCGGCTGGCACACCTGCGCGCTGATGATGCGGCTGCTGGCCGACGAGTACCTCTCCCCCGTCTCCAGCCTCGGCTCGCCCGGCGTGGACGAGCTGCGCTGGATCGCGCCGGTCCGGCCGGGCGACGCGCTCATCCTGCGCACCACCGTCGAGGAGGCCCGGCGGTCGCGGTCCAAGCCCGACCGGGGGCTGGTGCGCACCCGGGTCGAGCTGCTGAACCAGGGCGGCACCGTCGTCCTGACCATGACCGCGATGAACCTGATCCGCGCCCGCGCGGCCGCCTGACCCCCGGGTCAGCGGAGGCGGCGGCGCAGCCGGCCGACCGCCGCGGCGACGGCCGGTCCCGCCCGCCGCAGGCCGGGCGTCCCCGTCCGCGACTCCAGCCCGGCCACCCGCTGCTCGACCGCCGCGAGCCGCGCCGCCTCGGGCGCGGGGGCCTCGGCCGGTGCCCCCGCCGCGTCGGCCAGCTCGGCGAGCCCGTCGGTCAGCGCGGCGACCAGGCGGGCGACCTCGTCGGGCCGCAGCTTGACCGTGCCCACGCAGGTCTCGTCCCGCCAGAGGCTCAGGTTGAGCAGGCCGGCCGCAGCGTGCGTGGACACCCGGACCGCGCGGGCCTTGTCGTGGGCGTCCCACACCCACCGTCCGCGGACCGGGAGGGGCAGGACGGTCATCGCCCCAGGTTGGCGGCGCGCCCGCGCGGCGTCAACGCGGCTCGATGGTGATCGCGGCCAGCAGCCGCGCGCGCGCCGGGCCGAGCGAGGGGCCGTACCAGGTGAGGTCGCGGCCGGAGACCAGCGCGGAGCGGGTGCCGGGGAACGCCTCGGGCCCGTCGTCGGCGGTGAACACGTAGGGCTCGTCGGGCAGGACGACGACGTCCGGCCGCGCCCCGGCGATGTCGGCGACGTCGACCTTCGGGTAGCGGTCGGCGGCGCCCCCGAACACGTTGACCAGGCCGAGCCGGGCCAGCACGTCACCGGTGAAGGTGCGCGCACCGACGACCATCCACGGGTCGCGCCAGATCGGGACGGCGACCCGCAGTCCGATCTGCGGCGCCGGTTCGGCCCACACCGCAGCCGCCTCCGCCAGCCACCCCGGCTCGCCTGCCTCCAGCGCCTCGCCGAGGAGCCGGCGCATCGACGCCAGCGCCTGGTCGACCGACTCGATGACGGTCACCCACACCGGCACCCCGGCGGCGCGCAGCCGGTCGACGTCCAGCCGCCGGTTCTCCTCCCGGTTGGCCACCACGAGGTCGGGGGCCAGGCCCTCGATCGCCGCGCGGTCGGGGTTCTTCGTCCCCCGCACCCGGGTCACGTCGAGGTCGGCGGGGTGGGTGCACCAGTCCGTGGCGCCGACCAGGCGGTCGGGCACCGTGACCGCCAGCGCCTCGGTCAGCGAGGGGACCAGGGAGACGACCCGCCGCGGCGGGCGCGGCAGGTCGACCGGGTAGCCGAGGTCATCGGCCCTCGTGCAGGGGCCCGCCGTGAGCCTGCGAACGGTCGGGGCACGGGGGTCCTTTCTCACACGTTGCGCCGGTACTGGCCGCCGACCTCGAAGAACGCCTCGGAGATCTGGCCGAGGGAGCAGACCCGGACGGCGTCCATGAGCGCGGCGAAGATGTTGCCGCCGTCGGTCGCCGCCTGCTGCAGGCGGGTGAGGGCGGCGGGGGCGGTGTCGGCATGGCGGGCGTGGAAGTCGGCCAGGCGCTGCAGCTGGGACTGCTTCTCCGCCTCGGTGGCCCGGGCCAGCTCGACCGGCTTCGGGGGCTCCTGGTCGCGGTCGGGGGCGAGGAAGGTGTTGACCCCGACGATGGGCAGGCTGCCGTCGTGCTTGCGGTGCTCGTACAGCATCGACTCGTCCTGGATCCGGCCGCGCTGGTAGCCGGTCTCCATCGCGCCGAGCACGCCGCCGCGCTCGGCGATCCGGTCGAACTCGGCCAGCACCGCCTCCTCCACCAGGTCGGTGAGCTCGTCGATGACGAAGGAGCCCTGCAGCGGGTTCTCGTTGCCGGCCAGCCCCCACTCCCGGTCGATGATCATCTGGATGGCCAGGGCCCGGCGCACCGAGTGCTCGGACGGGGTGGTGACCGCCTCGTCGTAGGCGTTGGTGTGCAGGCTGTTGGCGTTGTCGTAGATCGCGCACAGCGCCTGCAGCGTGGTGCGGATGTCGTTGAAGTCCATCTCCTGCGCGTGCAGCGAGCGGCCGGAGGTCTGCACGTGGTACTTCAGCTTCTGCGACCGCTCACCGGCGCCGTACTTCTCCCGCATGGCGACCGCCCAGATGCGGCGGGCGACCCGGCCGATGACGGAGTACTCGGCGTCCATGCCGTTGGAGAAGAAGAAGGACAGGTTGGGCGCGAAGTCGTCGATGTCCATCCCGCGGGCCAGGTAGGACTCGACGTAGGTGAAGCCGTTGGCCAGGGTGAAGGCCAGCTGGCTGATCGGGTTCGCCCCGGCCTCGGCGATGTGGTAGCCGGAGATCGAGACCGAGTAGAAGTTGCGCACCTGGTGGTCGATGAACCACTGCTGGATGTCGGCCATGGCCCGCAGCGCGAACTCGGTGGAGAAGATGCACGTGTTCTGGCCCTGGTCCTCCTTGAGGATGTCGGCCTGCACCGTGCCCCGGACGGTGGCCAGCACCCAGGCCCGGATCTCCTCCGCCTCGCCCGCGTCCGGCTCGCGCCCCTCCTCCGCGCGGAACGCGTCGAGGCGCTGGTCGATCGCGGTGTTGAGGAACATCGCCAGGATCGCCGGCGCCGGGCCGTTGATCGTCATCGACACCGAGGTGGTCGGCGCGCACAGATCGAACCCGGAGTAGAGCACCTTCATGTCGTCCAGGGTGGCGATCGAGACGCCCGAGGTGCCGACCTTGCCGTAGATGTCCGGGCGCGGGTCGGGGTCGCGGCCGTAGAGGGTGACCGAGTCGAACGCGGTGGACAGCCGGGTCGCCTCCCCCCCGGCCGACAGCAGCGTGAAGCGGCGGTTGGTGCGGAACGCGTCCCCCTCGCCGGCGAACATCCGGGCCGGGGCCTCCCCGGCCCGCTTGAACGGGAACACCCCGGCGGTGAACGGGAAGAAGCCCGGCAGGTTCTCCCGGCGGAGGAAACCCAGCAGCTCCGCCTCGTCGGTGGTGCGCGGCAGCGCCACCCGGCGCACCTTCGAGCCCGACAGCGTCTCCCGGGTCAGCGGGGTGTGGATCTCCTTGTCCCGCACCCGGTAGACCAGCTCGTCGCCGGCGTACTCCTCGACCCGCGCCGGCCACTCCGCCAGCAGCGAGCGCACCTCCGGCAGCAGCTCGCCCTCGGCGTCCTCGGCCAGTTCCCGCACCCGGCCGGCGGCGGCGTCCGCCCCCAGCAGGTCGGCGGTGGTGCGCAGCGCCGACCGGCGGCGGACCACCTCGGCCTGCGCCGCGGTGGTCGCGTGGTAGCCGCGCACCGCCTCGGCGATCTCGGCCAGATACCGCGACCGGGACGACGGCACCACCGACGACAACCCGGTGGAGGCCCTCACGTCCACCCGCGGCAGCACGCCGGCGCCGGCCGGCAGCCCCCGCTCGGTCAGCAGGGCCAGCAGGTGCTGGTAGAGCGCGGTGACCCCGTCGTCGTTGAACCGGGCCGCCGACGTGCCGAACACCGGCATCGCCTCCCACGACTGCCCGAACGCCTCCCGGTTGCGCACCATCTGCCGGGCCACGTCGCGCCGGGCGTCCTCCGCCCCCCGGCGTTCGAACTTGTTGACCGCCACCACGTCGGCGAAGTCGAGCATGTCGATCTTCTCCAGCTGCGACGCGGCGCCGAACTCCGGCGTCATCACGTACAGCGAGACGTCGGAGAACGGCACGATCCCCGCGTCGCCCTGCCCGATGCCCGGCGTCTCCACGATCACCAGGTCGAACCCGGCCGCCTTCACCGCGGCCAGCACATCGTCGAAGTGCTCGGGGATCTCCGCGCCGGCCGAGCGGGTGGCCAGCGACCGGAAGAAGGTCTGCTGCCCGTCCCCCGACTCCAGCGCGTTCATCCGGATCCGGTCGCCCAGCAGCGCCCCCCCGCCGCGCCGGCGGGTGGGGTCGACGGCCAGCACCGCGATCCGCAGCTTGTCCTCCTGATCGGTCCGCAGCCGGCGCAGCAACTCGTCGGTCAGCGAGGACTTGCCCGACCCACCGGTGCCGGTGATCCCCAGCACCGGCACCGTCCGCCCGGCCGCCGCCGCCCGCAGCCGGGCCGCCAGCCCCGGATCGCGGCCGGCCTCCAGCACCGTGATCGCCCGGGCCAGCGCCGCCGGATCACCGGTGCACAGCGCCTCGACGTCCGGCCCCTGCTCCGTCAGGTCCTCGTCGCAGGCCCGGACCAGCTCGTTGATCATCCCCGGCAGGCCCAGCCGCGCGCCGTCCGCCGGGGAGAAGATCGTCACCCCGCGCTCGCGCAGCAGCGCGATCTCCTCCGGCACGATCACCCCGCCCCCGCCACCGAACACCCGGACGTGCCCGGCACCGGCCGCCGCCAGCCGCTCCACCAGATAGCTGAAGTACTCCAGGTGCCCGCCCTGGTAGGAGGAGATCGCCACCCCCTGCACGTCCTCCTCCAGCGCCGCCCGCACCACCGCATCCACGCTCCGGTCGTGCCCCAGGTGCACCACCTCCGCACCCTGCGCCTGCAGCAGCCGGCGCATCACGTTGATCGCCGCGTCGTGCCCGTCGAACAGGCTCGCCGCGGTCACGAACCGCACCGGGTGGACGGGGACGTGCAGGGCGGGCGACGAGTCGGGCATGACACTCCCTGGTCTCCGGCCCGGTGGACCCCGGACCGAATTAGTTGGACGTCCTAGTATCTCGCTCGAGGGTCGAGGTGTCCACGTCCGGTCCGACGGCGGGTCAGATCCGGTGGCGGGCGATCCACTGCGCGGCGATGACGGTGCGCTGGATCTCGCTGGTGCCCTCGCCGAGGATCATCAGCGGCGCGTCGCGGAAGTAGCGCTCGACGTCGAACTCACCGAACCCGGCGGCGCCAGCGACCTGCAGGCGATGCGCACGCACGCCGACGAAGAAGCCGAGCTTTCTTCTTCTCCTCGACGAGGTCCTCCGGATAGCGGTCCTCCGCCGCGAACTCCGCCACCCGCGGGCGCACCCGCTCGCCGCCGAACTACGCGGTGAGCGGGACCATCTCGCGCTCGTGCTCGGCCAGCGTGCTCATGCCTCGGCTCCCTCAGTGCGGCGGATCGGGTGGGGCCGTGTCAGCGTGGTCCCCGAGGGGGCGCTGGCTCCAGGCGACGTCGTGCCAGCGGCCCAGCTTCCAGCCCACCCGCCGGTAGGTACCGGCCGGTTCGAAGCCGAGCGCGCGGTGCAGGGCGGCACTGGCCTCGTTGGGCAGCACGATGCCGGCGAAGGCCATGCGGAAGCCGCGGGCGGCCAGCCGGTCGAACAGCGCCGTGTAGAGCGCCCGACCCGCGCCGGGCCGACGCCGTCCGGGTTCGGTGTAGACGCTGACGGAGACCGACCACCGGTAGGCGGCGCGCACCATGAACGGCGCGCCGTAGGCGTAGCCGGCGACCCGGCCGCCGTCCTCCAGCACCACCCAGGCGTGGTCGCGCAGCGCGGCCTCGATGCGGTCGGCCATCTGCGCCGTGGTCGGCGGCTCGGTCTCGAAGGAGATCGCCGTGTCCCGGACGTACGGGGTGTAGATCTCCTGGCAGCGCTGCGCGTCGTCGCCGGTCGCGTCCCGGACGGGCCAGTCGGATGCCATGGGTTCATCCTGCTCAGGCCGCCCCCGGGCTCGACCGATGGGGTTCCGGTTCACCGGACGCGGGCCCGTCGGGGCGGCTCGGACGCTTCGTCGAGTCGGTGCGGCACGCCCGCGGGCAGATCCCCCTACCCGCGGGAGCGGATCGCCCCCACCGGCGCGACGGTCGCCGGGACGCCGGGCAGCCGGCCGCTCCGGACCGGGAGCTGGCCGCCCGCTGACGGCGGGCCTACCAGGGCCCTCGCGGGTGCGCCGTAGCGTACTCCGCATGAGCCACGCACACCCCGAACTCCGCACGCCCCCGCCGCTCCCCGCCGGCGGCCTGCGAGTGGTCGCCCTCGGCGGCCTCGGGGAGATCGGCCGCAACATGACCGTCTTCGAGCACGCGGGCCGGCTGCTGATCGTCGACTGCGGCGTGCTGTTCCCCGAGGAGCACCAGCCCGGGGTCGACGTGATCCTCCCGGACTTCACCTCGATCCGGGACCGGCTCGACGACGTCGAGGCGATCGTGCTCACCCACGGCCACGAGGACCACATCGGCGGCGTCCCCTACCTGCTGCGCGAGCGCCCCGACATCCCGCTGGTCGGCTCGAAGCTGACCCTGGCGTTCATCGACGCCAAGCTCAAGGAGCACCGGATCCGGCCGGTGAAGGTCGAGGTGAGCGAGGGCGACGAGCTGGCGTTCGGGCCCTTCGACTGCGAGTTCGTCGCGGTCAACCACTCCATCCCCGACAGCCTGGCCGTGGCGATCCGCACCGCCGCGGGGCTGGTGCTGCACACCGGCGACTTCAAGATGGACCAGTTCCCCCTCGACGGGCGGATCACCGACCTGCGCGCGTTCGCCCGGCTCGGCGAGGAGGGCGTGGATCTGTTCCTCACCGACTCGACCAACGCCGAGGTGCCCGGGTTCACCACCTCCGAGGGCGAGCTGGTGCCGGCGATCGAGACGGTGTTCCGCACCGCGCCGCGGCGGGTGATCGTCTCCAGCTTCGCCAGCCACGTGCACCGGATCCAGCAGATCCTCGACGTCGCGCACGCGCACGGCCGCAAGGTGGCCTTCGTCGGCCGGTCGATGGTCCGCAACATGGGCATCGCCCAGGAGCTCGGCTACCTGACCGTGCCCCCGGGGCTCCTGGTCGACATGAAGGCGCTGGAGAAGCTGCCGGCGGACCGGGTCTGCCTGGTCTGCACCGGCTCCCAGGGCGAGCCGATGGCGGCGCTGTCGCGGATGGCCAACCGCGACCACGTCATCCGGATCACCGAGGGCGACACGGTGCTGCTGGCCAGCTCGCTCATCCCGGGCAACGAGAACGCGGTCTACCGGGTGATCAACGAGCTGACCCGGTGGGGCGCGAACGTCGTCCACAAGGGCAACGCCAAGGTGCACGTCTCCGGCCACGCCAGCGCCGGGGAGCTGGCCTACTGCTACAACGTCGTGCGGCCCCGCAACGTGCTGCCGGTGCACGGCGAGTGGCGGCACCTGAAGGCCAATGCCGACATCGCCGTGCGCACCGGCGTGCACCCGCGCGGCGTGGTCATCGCCGAGGACGGCGTCGTGGTCGACCTGGTCGACGGCCGGGTGCGGATCACCGGCAAGGTGCCCGCGGGCAACGTCTACGTCGACGGCATGACCGTCGGCGGAGCCACCGAGGCGCACCTGCGGGACCGGCGGACGCTGGCCAACGAGGGCGTCATCTCCGTGGTGGCGATCGTCGACGCCGACACCGGCCTGCTGGCCGAGGAGCCGGACTTCCTCGCCCGCGGCTTCGTGCACGACGAAGCCACCTTCGAAGACGTCGTCCCGCTGATCGAGAAGGCGCTGGCCAAGGCGGCCGAGGAGGGCGTCGGCGGCGCGGTGCAGCTCGAGCAGCTCATCGCCCGCGCCGTCGGCACGTGGGCGAACAAGACCTACCGGCGCAGCCCGATGATCATCCCGATCGTCGTGGACGCCTGACCCGGTGCGCGAGGAGGCGGCGGGGCCGGCCGCGCCCGCCGGGCGGGCGCGGTGGCGCCTGGCCGCCCTCGGCGGCGTGCTCGTGCTGGCCGTCGTCCTGGCGCTCACCGTCGACCGGCCGACCGTCTCGCTGCTGCGCGACCGGCTCGACGCGGCCGGGCCCGGCGGCTGGCTGGCCCTCGTCCTCGGGGTGGCGCTGGCCTCGCTCACGCCGGTGCCGCGGACGGCGGTCGCGCTGCTGCTGGGTGCGGCCGTCGGGTTCACCGCCGGGCTGACCGTCGCCGTGGCCGGCGGCCTGCTGGGCGGGCTGGTCGGGTTCGGGCTCAGCCGGGCCCTCGGCCGCGAGGCGGTGGCCCGCCTGGCCGGACCGGTCATCAGCCGGCGGCCCCTGCTGGCCCGGGCCGACCGGCTGCTGCGCGACCGCGGCTTCCTCGCCGTCCTCACCGCCCGGATCACCCCGCTGCCGTTCGTGGCGGTGACCTACGCGGCCGGCCTGACCGGGGTGCGGCTGGCGCCCTACGCGCTGGGGACGGCGGTCGGGGTGGTGCCGGGCTCGGTGCTGCACGTCGGCGTCGGCGCCGCCGTGCTCGGCTGGGCGTAGGGCCGAAGGCGTCGCGCGGCGCGGCCCCGCGAGGCCCGGCAGCGCGCGACCGGGGTGTGCCGCTCCGGGGGACGGCGATCGGGTCCCCGGAGCGGCCCGGCCGCCGGACGCCGCGGGCACCGGGGCCCGAAGTCCCTCCCGGTACCGCCCTCGGACCGCGTTTCCTGGTGTGGTGGCCGGAGAGAGCCGGCGACATCGAGCGTCGACCGGCAGGGGGATTCCGTGGACGCGACGAAGAACTGGACCGTCACGATCGAGATCAGCGAGCACGACGGGCACACCCGTGCGGTGGCCAAGCTGCACACCGGGAAGAACGACGAGATCGCCGGTCTCGGCTTCGCGCGGCTGAACCCCGTGGACAAGGACGTCCCGGACATCGGCGACGAGATCGCCGCCGCCCGGGCGCTGTCGGACCTCAGCCGGCGGCTGCTCGGGACCGCGACGGACGACATCGAGCAGAACAGCGGCGCCCCCGCGCACCTGGTGATGTGACCCCCGGCCGCCCGCCTAGCCCGGTTCCATCAGGCCCCGCCGGCGCTCGCGGTACTCCTCGGTGCTGATCTCACCCCGGGCGTAGCGCTCGTCGAGGATCTCGCGGGCCCGGCCGTGCGCCGGCGCCGCCGCGGCGGGTGCTGGCGGCCCGACGCTGCCCATCGGAGTCCCGGTGCGCTGCCGCCCCCGGGCCGGGCCGCTGAGAAAGCGGGCGGTCACGACGACCAGCAGCAGCACCGCCCCGACGAGCAGGAGCAGCCAGAACGCCCAGCCCCACCCCCAGTCCGAGTCCCAGTCCATCTCCCACTCGTCGTGCATCGCCGGACCTCCCCTCCCCGGCCGGGCACGGGACGGTCCCAGCCTCGGCACGACCCGCGGGTTCAGACACCGACCTCCGGCCGGCCCCGCCGGGCCGGAGGTCCTGAGCCCGGGGTGCCCGGTTCCTCCGGCGAGAGGACGGGAGAGGAGACGGGGAGAGGAGATCATCGTGGCCGCCTCCGCCACGAGCACCGTCCGCTGTGCCCTCCGCCGGTTCACCCTGGGCAACGGCCCCCTCAAGCGCGGCTCCGACCGGGTCCAGTTCGCCGCCCGCCTGCTGCTGCTCGCCCTCGTCCTGCTCTCGCTGCCCCTCGCCCTCACCGTCGGCACCGTCGTCCGCAGCGACCTGCTGGCCTCCGTGGACCAGCAGCCCGAGCGGGTCCGGACGACGGCGGTCCTCACCGCCGACGCGCCCGTGCTGGTCGGCAGCGAGCCCGACTACCGGCCGCCCACGCCCGCCCGGTGGACGGCTCCCGACGGGACCCCCGGCGAGGGCACCGTCCCCGCGCAGGTCGGCTCCCGGGCCGGGGGGACCGTGCCGGTCTGGCTGACCCCCGACGGGAAGGTCACCACACCGCCGCTGACCGCTGAGCAGGCGACCCAGAACGCCGTCGTGCTGGGCGGCCTCGCGTGGGTGGGGATGCTGATCGCCGGCTCCGCCGCGCACCTGGCGCTGTGCTGGCTGCTCGACCGTCAGCGGCGCCGCCGGTGGGCGCGGGAGTGGGCCGCCGTCGAACCGGTGTGGGCCCGCCGCGTGCGCTGAGCACCGCCGGCCCCGACGGCCGGGGGCGGGTGGGTGGCTCAGGTGCGCAGGACCGCGGCGCCGGCGAAGCGGCCGTGCGCGAGGTCGGCCAACGCGCGCGGGGCTTCGTCCATCGGGTAGCCGACGGTCGTGGCGCGCACGCCGAGCCGCTCGGCCAGGCGGAGGAACTCCTCCCCGTCGCGGCGGGTGTTGGCGGTGACGCTGCGCAGCCGCCGCTCCTCGAACAGCTGGGTGGCGTAGTCCAGGCCGGGGATCGGCGAGAGCCAGATGCCGGCGACGGCCAGCGTGCCGCCGCGGTCCAGCGCCCACAGCGCCACCGGCACGAGCTCGCCGGCGGGGGCGAACAGCACCGCGCCGTCCAGCGGCTCGGGTGCGTGATCGGCCGCCAGCCCGACGGAGTCGACACCGAGCCCGCGGGCCAGCTCGCGATTGCGCTCGCCGCGGGTGAAGACGTGCACGCGCATCCCCTGGGCCAGGGCCACCTGGGCGGTCAGGTGCGCGCTGGCCCCGAAGCCGTAGATTCCCAGCCGCCCGCCCGGGGGCACCGCGGCCAGCCGCAGCGCGCGGTAGCCGATGATCCCGGCGCACAGCAGCGGCGCCGCCCGCTCGTCGTCGACGCCGTCGGGCAGCCGGTAGGCGAACCGCTCGTCGGCCAGGCAGGCCTCGGCGTAGCCGCCGTCGACGTCCCAGCCGGTGAACACCGGTGCGGTGCAGAGGTTCTCCGCCCCCCGGCGGCAGAACCGGCAGGTGCCGTCGGTGCGGCCCAGCCAGGCCACCCCCACGCGCTCCCCCACCGCGAACCGGGTCACGCCCGGCCCGCAGGCCGCCACCCGGCCGACCACCTCGTGCCCGGGGACGACGGACGGGTGATGCGGCGGCAGGTCCCCCTCGGCCAGGTGCAGATCGGTGCGGCAGACGCCGCAGCAGACGACGTCGACGCGCACCTGGCCCGGCCCCGGCTCGGGCAGCGGCCGCACCACCCGGCGCAGCGGCCCGGTGTCGACCGGCCCCGGCCGCTCCACGACCCAGGCGTGCACGCTCAGCCCCGTGCGCCGGTCGGTGCGGTCCCCATGACTGCTCCCGCCCTCTCCCGGTGCGGCCGACCGGGCACGGTCTCCATGATGGCGGCCCCGCCGTCCCCCGGCACCGGCTCGGCGTCCCGCCGGGGCGGGACGTTGGTCGCTGGCCGGCGGGACTCCCGGCTCCCACCGTTGCCCGGACCTGCGACCGATGCTGGCAGGGCACCGGCATTCCCGAGGGAGCACCCATGTCCCAGCCGCCCGGGTCCCCGTCCTCACCGCCCGGCGATCCCACCGGGGCCGAGCCGGGGGCACCGCCCGCGGCCGGACCGGACGCGGTGGCCGTCGCCGCCCGCTGGGAGGCGATGGAGGACGCCGTGGACCGGGCGCTGCTCGCGCCGTCGGTGCACAACACGCAACCGTGGCTGCTGGTGCTGCACCCCGAGGGCATCGAGGTCCGCGCCGACCGCACCCGGCAGCTCACCGCCCTCGACCCGCTCGGCCGCGAACTCGTGATGAGCCTCGGTGCGGCAGTGTTCGACCTGCGGATCGCGCTCGCGGCGCGCGACTTCGCCGTGGAGGTGGACCGCTCGCCGCGGCGCGCCGACCCGGACCTGCTCGCCGTCGTCCGCCCGGTGCCCGGCCCCGCGGACACCGCCCTGGGCGACCTCGAACCGCTGATCGACCGGCGCCGCGCCAGCCGCCGCGGCCGCACCTGCGGTCCGCTGCCGGGGGACGTGCTCGCGCGCCTGACCGAGGTCTCCGCGCGCGCCGACGTCGAGCTGGTGCCGGTGCGCCGTGCCCACCACCGCCGGCTGGTCGCCCGCCTGGCCGACGAGGCCGGGAGGATCCTGCACGACGACCCCGTCGTCCGCGCCGAGGTGCGGCACTGGACGACGCGGTCGCGCCCGGCCGACGACGGGGTGCTCACCGCAGCGGTGGCGCACGACAGCGGCCGGCCGCTGCCCTGCGATCCGGTGACCGGTCCGGGGCAGACGATCGTGCTGCTCACCACCACCAGCGACGACCCGCAGGCGTGGCTGCGGGTCGGCGAGGCGCTCGAGCACGTCCTGCTGGAGCTGACCGCGCGCGGCTGGGTCGCCAGCCCGGTTCCGCAGGCGCTGGAGATCCCGCTGACCCGCATGCAGCTGCGTTCGGCGCTGGCCTGGGCCGCGCACCCGCAGCTGCTGCTGCTCATCGGGCACGCGGAGCCCACCGCGCCGGCGTCGCGCCGGCGACGGGAGGACGTGGTGCGCAACAGCAACCGGCCGGCCGCACCGCCCACCGGCCCCCCGCCGTGCCCGCCGTCCCCGCCACCGCCCCGGCACCGGCTCCTCGAGCCGGTGCACTCCCACCCCGTCTCCGACGGCCGCGGGGGGACGACGTGGTTGTGATCAGCCGGTCCCACCCCGTCGTCGTGGGGGTGGACGGGACGTCCGAGGCGGCCGCCGCCGCGCACGCGGCCGCCGCGGAGGCCGCCGCCCGCGGGCTGCCGCTCCGCCTCGTGCGGGCCGTGCCCGCACCGGAGGCCGCCCACGGCGATCGGGCCGCGGCGGAGCTGGAGCAGTTGCTCCGCGCGCTCGCGCCGGAGCGGCCCGACGGGGCGGTGCAGGCCGCGCTGCGCTACGGCCCGGCCTCCCTGGTCATGACCGACGAGTCGCGCTCGGCGACGCTCGTCGTCGTCGCCGTGCCCGGCCGGGTGGGCCGCGTCCCGGCCGCGCTGATCCGGTGGGCGGCCTGCCCGGTGCTGGCCCACCGGCCGGCCGCCGGCTCGGGGGTCGTCGTCGGCGTCGACGGCGGGCCCGGGAGCGGCACGGTCCTCGCCGGGGCGGGCACCGCGGCCGCCCTGCGGAACACGACGCTGCGGGCCCTGCACACGTGGGTGCGGCGGTCCGAAGCCGCCCGCGGGCCGGAGCACGACCGCTTCGACCCGGCGGTGGACGCGGCCGAACGGGACCTCGTGGAGCAGTACCTGGACCCGCTGCGCGCCGAGCTCCCGGACGTGCCGGTCGTGGTGGACGTTCGCCACGGGCTCCCCTACGACGCCCTCGTGGCCGCCTCCCGGACCGCGGAGCTCCTGGTCCTCGGGCGGGTGCCGCTGCGCGCCGCCGTGCTGGCCACCGCAGTCACCGCGGTGGCCGGCTGCCCGGTCCTGCTGGTCCCCGTGGCGACCGGACCGGTGGCGCACGAGGCCCCGGCGCTCGAGGCCGCCCTCCGGTAGCACCAGACAGTCCGGTTCCGGTAAGCAGGAGCACGGGGACCCGGACCGCTCGATGCCTTCCCCTGCCCGATGCCGAGTGGCAGCCTCGACGGCACGGAGGAGGTAGCTCCCCATGCTTCCCAGGCCGCGCGATCGAGAGGGCAGTTCCGCTCCCGCGGAGCTGCCCCTCGCCGGGCGCCTCACCGAGCTGCTGGCCGAGGTGCAGGAGCGGCTGGAGACCGTGGCCCGCAGCCAGAGCCGGGTGCAGCACCTCCTCGACGCCTTCCTCAGCGTCTCCTCCGGGCTGGACCTGGAGACCACGCTCGAACGCATCGTCACGGTCGCGACCGACCTGGTCGACGCCCGGTACGGGGCGCTGGGCGTGCTGGCCCCCGGCGGGGGGCTGGCCACCTTCATCCACGTCGGCATCGACGCGCAGCTGGTCGCGCGGATGGGGCCGCTGCCGGAGGGCAAGGGTGTCCTCGGCCAGCTGATCACCGAGCCCTACCCGCTGCGCGTCCCGGACCTGGTCCAGCACCCGGCGTCGGTGGGCTTCCCGCCGCACCACCCGGAGATGCACACGTTCCTCGGTGTTCCCGTTCTCGTCCGCGGCGAGGTCTTCGGCAACCTCTACCTGACCGAGAAGCGGCACGGGGAGTTCACCGCCGAGGACGAGGCGGTGCTCACCGCCCTGGCCGGTGCCGCCGGGACCGCCATCGACAACGCCCGCCTCTTCGAGGAGGGCGAGCAGCGGCGGCGGTGGACGGCCGCGGTCTCCGACGTCCGCGCCTGCCTGCTCAGCGCCACCTCCCCCGACGATGCGCTCACCCTGATCACCGACCGGGTCAACGCGCTCACCGAGGCCGACGCGACCTGGCTGCTGCTGGCCAGCCCGGACTCCGAGGACGGCTTCATCATCCGCGCCCAGACCGGCGAGGGGCTGGACGACCCCCGGGGCGCCAGGGTCGATCCCGCCAGCAACCCGGTGCTCGCGGCGGTCCAGAACACCGACTCGGTGATCACGATGGACATCACCGGCCTGCCCTACGACGGTCCCAACACGCACGTGGCGTGGGGTCCCTGCATCGCCGTCCGGCTGCCGGGCACGCACAGCCAGGAGGCTGCGCTCATCGCCGCCCGCCGTGCCGGCGCAGCCGGCTTCCCCTCGTCCCTCGAGCCCCTGATCGGCTCGTTCGGCGACCAGATCGCTGCGGCCCTCGACATGGCCGCGCGCCAGCGGCTGGCCCGCCAGCTCGACGTGTACGAGGACCGCGACCGGATCGCCCAGGACCTGCACGACCACGTGATCCAGCGGGTGTTCGCCGCCGGGCTGAGCCTGCAGTCGGTGCTGCCCCGCATCGCAGACGCCGAAGCCCAGCGCCGGATCCGCGCGGTGGTCCGCCAGCTCGACGACACCGTCCGCGACATCCGGACGACGATCTTCGACCTGCACTCCGCCGAGGACGCCGACGACCGCTCCCCGAGCCTGCGCCGGCGGGTGCTCGACATCGTCACCGAGACCGCCGGGCGCGACCTGCACCCCACGGTGCGCATGTCCGGCGCCGTGGACAGCCTGGTCACCGGCGACCTGGCCGCCGACGTGGAGGCCGTGGCCCGCGAGGCGGTGAGCAACGCGGCCCGGCACTCCGGCGCCGCGCACGTCACGGTCACGCTCGACGTGGCCGACGGGGTGGTCCTCGAGGTCATCGACGACGGCCGCGGCATCGACCCGCGGTCCGCTCGCAGCGGGCTGCACAACCTCGAGGACCGTGCCCGCCGGCGCGGGGGCGACGCGACCGTGGAGGCGCTGCCCGACGGCGGCACCCGGGCGCGCTGGTGGGCGCCGCTGCCCTGAGAGAGGACCCCTCTGCCCCCCGCCACTCGCCGGCCCGCGGCGGGACCCTGCAGAGGGCCTCGGGTCAGCCCTGCCGGGGCGCCGGCGGGACGCCGCGCAGCTCGGTGGCGAGCACCGCTGCCTGGGTGCGCCGCTCGAGACCGAGCTTGGCCAACAGGTGCGAGACGTAGTTCTTCACGGTCTTCTCGGCCAGGAACATCCGCTCGCCGATCTGCCGGTTGGTCAGCCCCTCGCCGATGAGCTCGAGCACCGTGCGCTCCTGCTCGCTGAGCTTGGCCAGCGGGCCGGCGGGCTCGGCGGCGCGGCGGAGTCGCTCGAGCACGGCGGTGGTGGCGGCGGGGTCCAGCAGGGAGCCGCCGGCGGCGACGGCCCGGACGCCGTTGACCAGATCGTGGCCGAGGATCTGCTTGAGCAGGTACCCCGACGCGCCGGCCATGATCGCCTCGAACAGGGCCTCGTCGTCGCTGTAGCTGGTCAGCATGATCACCTTGAGCTCGGGCATCTTCGACCGCACCTCGCGGCACACCGAGACGCCGTCGCCGTCCGGCAGCCGGACGTCGAGGACCGCGACGTCCGGCCGCAGCGCGGGGATCCGGGCCAGCGCCTCGGCGGCGTTCTTCGCCTCGCCGACGACCTTGATGCCGGGATCGCTCTCCAGCACGTCGGCGACCCCGCGCCGGACGACCTCGTGGTCGTCGAGCAGGAACACCCGGATCGGGGACCGGCCGCCGTCGCTTACAGCCATCTCGTTCCGTTCCGCCGCGCGCGCGGCCACGGGTGCCACCCGCCGGCCGGGTGGCAGGTCTGCACAGGCTAGGCAGACGGAGGACCCTTCCTTGCAGAGTCGAAGGTCCCGGGACCACGTTCCCTGACCGGAGGTCACCGTGCCCGCACCGTGAGGTGCTGGCCGCCCTGCCGCGACCGGGGCCTTCCGCCTCTCGCCGGGGGCGCCGGCCGCGGGCAGCGTGGGGGGATGACCCTCCTCGGTGGCCGCAGCATCGTGGCCTGCTCGCTCTCCCGGCGGCGGGCATGAGGCGCCCCGACTCCACGCCCGAGCCGCCGCGGCCCCGCTGGTACCTGGTCCACGACGATTGCGGGGTGACGGCGCTCGGCGAGCGCGGCCCCCTGGCCTGGGCGCAGATCCGCGAGGAGGGCGATCGGGTGTGCGTGGAGTTCGAGGTCTCCGCCGTCCCGGAGCCGGTGCGGCTGGGCACCGACCTGGCGCGCGACGTGTTCCGGCACGCCGCGCTGCGGTCCGAGCGGCCGCTGCTGGCCGCCCTCCCGCACGGCAGCAGCGAGGTGCTCGATGAGGTGCGCCGGCACGTGCCCGACGCCCGCATCCGCGTGGCGGGCGCGACGTGCCTGGTCCAGGGCCGGGTGCGCTGAGGCCGCGGTCGTCGACGTCGTCACCCGCCGGGTCCGGGCCTGAGCCCGGTGGCTACCCGAGTGCCAGCACCCGGACCAGCAGCCGGGCGGCGTCCCCGCCCTCGGTGACGGCGACGTCCAGCGCGCCGGGGACATCGAGGTCGTCGAGCAGGCGGTCGGTGACCGCGCGGGAGGCCGACCCCGGGGAGGACGGGCGGCCGGCGGCGGAGTACAGCGCGTCCAGCCGCGCCTGCGCCTGCTCGAGCAGCTCCGGCCGGTACTCCCACGGCTGCGACCACGGGCGGTCCAGGACCAGCAGCCGCAGCACCGGGCCGGTCGTGATCCGCAGCAGGTCCGCGACCAGCGTCAGGTTGCCGGTGGACTTGGCCATCTTGGCGCCGCCCTGGTGCACCGCGCCGACGTGCACCTGCGCCCGGGCGAACGGGCCGACGCCGGACGCCGCCTCGGCCATCGCGGCCTGGTGGGCGTGGTGCGGGAACGCCAGGTCCGCGCCGCCGACGACGACGTCCACACCGTGGCCCAGGGTGGCCGTCGCCATCGCCGCGCACTCGGCGTGCCAGCCCGGCCGACCCCAGCCCCAGGGGCTGGGCCAGGCGGGGTCGCGCTCCTCCGAGGGCCGCCACACCGGGACGTCGAAGGGGTCCTCGCGCAGCGGGTCGTCGGGGGTGTCGCCGAACTCTGCCGCGAGCTGCCGGGCCCGGTCGGCGTCGAGGCCGGCCCGGGCGAGGACGTCGCCGGCCCGGAAGTAGACGTGGCCCTCGCGCACGTACGCGCGGTCGTTGCGCAGCAGCGCCGCGGCCAGCTGCTGGACGTGCGCGATGTGGTGCCGCGCCCGCGGCGCGTGCGTCGGCGGCCGCACGCCGAGGGCCCGCATGTCCTGCTCGAAGGCGAACTCCTGGCTGAGCGCGAACTCGTCGTAGTGCCGGCCGCGGGCGTCGGCCGCCCGGGTGAGCACGTCGTCGACGTCGGTGACGTTGCGGCTGCTGATCACCTCGGCCCCGGCCATGCGCAGCACCGCGGCGAGGACGTCGGCCCACACGAAGGTGGCCGCGTGTCCGAGGTGGGTCACGTCGTAGGGGGTGATGCCGCAGACGTAGACGCGGGCCGGGCTGGTCACCGGCAGCGGCCGGCCGGCCAGCCACAGGTCCCCGGTGCGGATCTCGACCGGTTCGGCGATCCGGCCCGCGGCGCCGACGACGCCGGAGGAGGTCAGAGGAGGCACTGCCATGCCGCCATCCTGCCCGCCGCGCAGGTGGTGGGCGTGCAGGGGGCGGCCGGGTCGTGCGGTGCGTTGTCGGCGCTGTGCGACCGTTTCTGCCATGGTCGCCGTCCTCTCCATCCAGTCCCACGTCGCCTACGGTCACGTCGGCAACTCCTCGGCCGTGTTCCCGCTGCAGCGGCTCGGCATCGCGGTGTGGCCGGTGCACACGGTGCAGTTCTCCAACCACACCGGTTACGGCGAGTGGCGCGGGCGGGTCTTCGACGGACCGGCGATCGAGGAGGTCGTGCAGGGCATCACCGAGCGCGGCGTCCTCGGCGACTGCGACGCGGTGCTCTCCGGCTACCTGGGCTCGGCCGACATCGGGCACGCGGTGGTGCAGACCGTCCAGCGGGTGCGGGCGGCCAACCCGGCGGCGGTCTACTGCTGCGACCCGGTCATCGGCGACGTCGGCCGCGGGGTGTTCGTCCGCCCGGGCATCCCCGAGTTCATGCGGGAGGTCGCCGTCCCCGCCGCCGACATCGTCACGCCCAACCACTACGAGCTGGACTACCTCTCCGGCCTGACCACCAGGTCCCTGGAGTCGGTGACCGAGGCGGTCGCCGCCGTCCAGGAGCTCGGCCCGCGGGTGGTGCTCACCACCTCGCTGGACGCCGAGGACACCCCGGACGACGCCGTCGACCTGCTGGCCTCCGAGGGCGGCCGGCACTACCGGGTGCGCACTCCCCGGCTCGGCGTGCACGTCAACGGGGCCGGTGACGCGATCGCGGCGCTGTTCCTCGCGCACTGGCTGGACACCGGCTCGGCCGGCGAGGCCCTGGGCCGCGCCGCCGCCTCGGTGTACGGGCTGCTCAAGGCCACGGAGGACGCCGGGTCGCGGGAGATCCTGCTGGTGGCGGCGCAGGACGAGTTCGTCTCGCCGTCGCGCACGTTCGACGTCGAGGAGGTCTGAGCGCACCCGGCGGGACCCGCACCAGCCCGTCCGCGTGCCGGCCTCGCCGCTGCTGCCTAGGCCGGCGCGTTCTCCTCCACCGAGGTGAGCAGGTCGCGCAGCAGGTCGCTGACCTGCCGCCGCTGGACCGCGGTGAGCCCGCCGAGCAGTTGCTGCTGGACCTCGAGACCGGCGGCGACCGCCTCGTCGATGAGCGCGCGGCCGGAGTCGGTGAGCCTCACCAGCAGCGCCCGCCGGTCGCCGGGATCAGGCGTGCGCAGCAGGTGGCCGGCGCGCTCGAGCCGGTCCAGCCTGCTGGTCATCCCTCCGCTGGTGAGCATGAGCGCGCTGGTCAGCCGTCCCGGTGAGAGGCCGTCGGGGTCGCCCGCCCGGCGCAACGTGGCGAGGACGTCGAAGTCGGCACGGGTGATGCCGAACCGGGCGTAGCACCGCTCCTGGGCGTCACCGGCCAGCCGGGCGGCCCGGTAGATGCGTCCGAACACCGCCATCGCCTCGGTGTCGAGGTCGGGGCGTTCCCGCGCCCACTGCCCCACGACGAGGTCCACGCCGTCCTGCCGGGTCATGCCCGCATCCTCCCACGTCTCACGGTTGACAGATGCTTGCCAGAAAGTATCTTGCTAGCAAGAAACTTTCCTTCGTGAGAGTGAGCCCGCCGTGACCACCACCGCGCCCCCACCCGTCTCCAGCCCCTCCCGATCCCCACGGGTCCGGGCACTGACCCTGGCGACCGCCGCGGCACCGGCGACCTGGGGCACGACGTACGTCGTCACCACCGAGTGGCTACCCCCGGACCGCCCGCTGCTGGCCGCCGCCGTCCGGGCACTGCCGGCCGGCCTGCTGCTGGTCGCCCTGGGCCGCCGGCTGCCCCGGGGCGCGTGGTGGTGGAAGGCCGCGGTGCTCGGCACGCTCAACATCGGGGCGTTCTTCGCACTGCTGTTCGTCGCCGCCTACCGACTGCCCGGCGGCGTCGCCGCCTTGCTCGGCGCGGCCCAGCCACTGCTGGTCGCGCTGCTCGCCGTCCCCCTGCTCGGCGAGCGGCTGCACGCCCGGACGGTGCGGCTCGGCCTGCTCGGCATGGCCGGGGTCGGGCTGGTCGTGCTGACCGACGCCGCCCGACTGGATGCCGTCGGGCTGACTGCCGGCCTCGCCGGGACCGCGTCCATGGCGGCCGGCGTCGTACTCACCCGGCGCTGGGGCCGCCCGGTGCCGGTGCTGCCGTTCACCGGCTGGCAACTGGCCGCCGGCGGCGCCCTGCTCGCCCCCGTGGCGGTCGCGATCGAGGGGCTCCCGGCCGGCGTGAGCACCGGCGAGGTCGGTGGCTTCCTCTACCTGGCGACGGTCAACACCGCCCTGGCCTACGCCCTGTGGCTGCGCGGGGTCGGCTCCCTGCCCGCTTCACGGGTCGGCTTCCTCGGCCTGCTCTCCCCCGTCGTCGCCGCGGCCGTGGGCTGGCTGGTGCTCGGCCAGGCACTGGGCCCGGCGCAGCTGCTGGGCGCCGCCCTCGCCCTGGGTGCCCTGGTGCTGGCTCAGCGGCACGCCCCGGCTTGACGAACATACCCCCCAGGGGTACAACCACTCCGACCTCGCCCCCCCGTTTCCAGGAGAAGAGCTTCCCCATGAACGTCTTCCTCACCGGCGGCACCGGCCTGATCGGCTCCGGCGTGCTGGCGGCCCTGCTCGCCGCCGGCCACACGGTGTCCGCCCTGGCGCGCAGCGCCGAGTCCGCCGCGGCCGTCACCGCGCGAGGTGCGACCGCCGTCCCCGGCGACGTGACCGACCGCGCGGCCCTGTCCGCGGCCGCACGCGAGGCCGACGGGGTGGTGCACACCGCCTCGACCGCGCAGGCCGACTCAGGGGTGCTCGACGCCGTCCTCGGGGCACTCGCCGGCACCGGCAAGCCCTACGTGCACACCAGCGGCGTGTGGACCTTCGGCAGCGGCACGCTCGACGAGTCCACCCCGTTCGACCCCGCCGCCCCGTCGGCCTGGCGGCTGCCGCTCGACGCCCGGGTGCGTGCCGCGGCAGCCGACGGGGTGCGCACCGTCGTCCTCGCCCCCGGGATCGTCCACGGCCGCAGCGGCGGGCTGCCCGCGGTGCTGCGCTCGGCCCCCCGCACGCCCGACGGCGCGCTGCGCCTGCCGGGGAACGGTGAGCAGCGCTGGACGACGGTGCACACCGCCGACCTCGGCCGGCTCTACACCCTCGCCCTCACGGCGGCCCCGGCCGGTTCGTACTACATCGCCGCCGGCGGCGAGAACCCGACCGTCCGCGAGATCGGTGTCGCCGCCGCCCGCGGCGCCGGCGGCAGCGGCGCGGTCGTCGGCTCCTCGGAGGAGGAGACCCGGGAGCTGTTCGGCCCGCTGGCCGGTCCGCTCCTGCTCGACCAGCAGGCCACCGGCGCGAAGGCGCGCGCCGACCTCGGCTGGGCACCGTCCGAGGCCTCGCTGTTGACCGACCTCGAGTCCGGCTCCTACGCCGGCTGCTGATCGGGAAGGACGCCCCGGTCTCGGCACCGGCCTCCCCGGGCGGTCGGGCCCGGCCTCACTCGGAAGCGGCCGAGACGGTCTTCCCCTCCCTCTGCTCGCTGCTCGGTGGGCCGATCCACACCGTCTTGGCGTTGGTGAACTCGTACATGCCTAGCTCGGTCAGCTCCCGGCCGTAGCCGCTCTGCTTGATCCCGCCGAAGGGCAGCTCCGGGTAGCTGGTGGTCATGCCGTTGATGAACGACATGCCGGACTGGATGTCGCGGATGAACCGCAGCCGCTCCCCCTGGTCCTCGCTCCACAGGTTCGACCCGAGCCCGTAGTCGTGGTCGTTGGCGATCCGCAGCGCCTCGTCGAGGTCCGGAACGGTGAACAGCGCCGCGACGGGGCCGAACACCTCCTCGGAGTACATCGCCATCTCCGGGGTGACGCCGGTGACGAGGGTGGGCTCGTAGAACCACCCGGGGCGGTCCACCCGCTTGCCGCCGACGACGACGGTGGCGCCCTTCTCGACGGCGTCCTGCACGTAGCGCTCGACGTCGTGCAGACCGGACTCGGTGGCCAGCGGGCCGATCTGGGTGTCCTCGGCCGTGGGGTCGCCGATCGTGAGGGCGGCCAGCTTGTCAGCGAAGAGCCGGGTGAACTCCTCGGCGATGTCGGCGTGCACCAGGAACCTCTTGGCCGCGATGCAGCTCTGGCCGTTGTTCTGGCAGCGGGAGGTCACCCCGACCTCCGCGGCCCGCGCCAGGTCCGCAGAGGGCATGACGATGAACGGGTCGCTGCCGCCCAGCTCCAGGACGGTCTTCTTGATCTCGTCGCCGGCGACGGCGGCCACCGACCGGCCGGCAGCCGCGCTGCCGGTCAGGGTCGCCGCGACCACCCGGCGGTCCCGCAGCACCCGCTCGACGGTCGACGCGCCGATGAGCAGGGTCTGGAAGACGTCGGCCGGGAAGCCGGCCTTGCTGAACAGCTCCTCCACGTAGAGGGCGGTCTGCGGGACGTTGCTGGCGTGCTTGAGCAGGCCGACGTTGCCGGCCATGAGCGCCGGGGCGGCGAAGCGCATCGTCTGCCAGAGCGGGAAGTTCCACGGCATGACCGCCAGCACCGGGCCCAGCGGCTGGTGGACGACGTAGGCCTCCTGCGCGCCGACCGCCGCGGCGTCGCGCGGCTGGGGCTGCAGCATGCCGGGGCCGTGCTCGGCGTAGTAGCGCAGCCCCTTGACGCACTTGC
Organism: Geodermatophilus ruber; assembly: GCF_900114385.1. Classification (GTDB taxonomy): domain Bacteria; phylum Actinomycetota; class Actinomycetes; order Mycobacteriales; family Geodermatophilaceae; genus Geodermatophilus; species Geodermatophilus ruber. The sequence goes on along the minus strand of NZ_FOSW01000011.1, from coordinate 20,677 downwards.
CGACCTCGGCCCTGGCCGCGGCCAGCGTCTTGCCCATCTCGGTGGTCATGAGCTCGGCGACCTGGGGGGTGTCGGCCTCGAGGACGTCGGCGGCCGAGCTCAGCCAGCCCGCGCGCTGCTCGGCCGTGGTGAGCCGGTAGCCGGCGAACGCCCTCGCGGCACGGGCGATCCTCTCCTCGATCGCCTCCTCCGACAGCGGTTCGAAGGTCTTCAGCGTCTCCCCGGTGGCCGGGTTGATCGTGGCGATGGCCATGGGGCCCTCCCGTCGATGGGACGTTCGCGGTCAGCGCCCCCATCCTCCGCCGGAGCCGACGCCGCGTCAGCTCGAGACAGAAACAGGGACGCCGCCGCCCGCCGCGACCGCTCAGCGCGGCATGCGCAGGAGCGGCTTGACCACGGCCCCGCTGTAGGAGGCCTCGACGGCGTCCTCGATCTTCTCCAGCCGGAACTACTCGACCAGCCGGCCTCACGCGGGTTCCTCACGGGGTGGGTCAACGGGGCTCGTCGGCGGGGCCGGCCGGCGACTCGACCGGCCAGCCGGCCCGCGCCGACTGGGTGAGCACCCGGGAGATGCCGCGCGCGGCCGCGCGGACCCCGGGGGCGGTGGCGCGGACCGCGGCCGGCGAGTCGCCGCGCACCACGATGGACAGCGCCGCGACGACGCTGTCGCGGAGCAGGATCGGCGCGGCCACCGACACCGCGTCGACGGTCACCTGCCGGTCGCTGACGGCCAGGCCGGTGCGGCGCACCTCGGCCAGCACACGGCGCAGCTGGCGGGGGTCGGTGAGGGTGTGCGGCGTGTACCGCTTCAGCGGTGCGGCGAGCACCCGCTCCTGGACCTCGAGCGGCGCGTGCGCCAGGAGCACCAGCCCGACCCCGGTCGGTGGCATGGCGAACCGGCCGCCGACCTGGGTGAGCACCATGACCGCGTCGCGGCCGGCGAACCGCTCGACGAAGACCACCTCGGTGTCGTCGCGCACGGCCAGCTGCACGTTCTGGTGGGTGACCTCGTAGAGGTCCTCCATGAACGGCAGGGCCGCCTCGCGCAGGCCCAGGCCGCGCGGGGCGAGCGCGCCGAGCTCCCACAGCCGCAGCCCGATGCGGAAGCGCCCGTCGGCGTCCCGCTCCAGCCCGCCCCACCGGCGCAGCTCGGCGACCAGCCGGTGGGCGGTCGACAGCGGGACGTCGATCGCGCGGGCGATCTCCGACAGCGTGAGCGCGGGGCGCTCCCGGCTGAACGCGTCGAGGACGGCCAGGAGCTTGCCCCCCGACGTCCGGGACGGAGCGGGGGGCGCCGGGGTCAGAGCTCGAGCACCAGCTTCGGGCACGCGGCCCGGGACACGCAGATGAACATCGTGTCGTTGGCCGCCTGCTCTGCCGCCGTCAGCAGGGAGTCGCGGTGGTCGACCTCCCCCGAGAGCACCGGCGTCTCGCACGTTCCGCACGTTCCCTCCTGGCACGAGGACAGCACCGGGATCCCGGCCTCCTCCACGACCTCGAGGATGGTCCTGTCCGGCGGCACGGTGAGGGTCACACCGCTCTGCGTCAGCTCGACCTCGAAGGAGTCCGCCCGCAGCGGCTCGCCCTGCTCCTTGGGCGAGAAGCGCTCGACGTGCAGCGCACCCTCGGGCCACGCGGCGCAGTGCTTCTCGACCGCCTGCAGCAGCGGCTCGGGGCCGCAGCAGTAGACCAGCGTGTCCGGCCGCGGCGTGCCCAGGATCGCGTCGAGGTCGATCAGGCCGACCTCGTCCTGCGGGTGGAGGGTGACCGTGGTGCCGGTCGCCTCCTCCATGGACTCCAGGAAGCACATCGACCGGCGGCTGCGACCGCCGTAGTGCAGCTCCCACTGCGCGCCGGCGGCCTCGGCGGCGGCCATCATCGGCAGGATCGGGGTGATCCCGATGCCGCCGGCGATGAAGACGTAGCGCCGCGCGGGCACCAGCGGGAAGTTGTTGCGCGGGCCGCGGACGTCGATCTCGGCGCCCTCGGCCAGCTCGTCGTGCACGTACGCCGAGCCGCCGCGGCCGTCGGGTTCGCGCAGCACCCCGATCCGCCAGACCGAGCGGTCGGCCGGGTCGCCGCACAGCGAGTACTGGCGGGTGCGGCCCTCCGGCAGCTGCAGGTCGATGTGCGCCCCGGGGGCCCAGGCCGGCAGCTCGGCACCGGAGGGGTCGCGCAGCTGGAGGACGACGACGCCCTCGGCGCCCTCGATGCGGGAGGCCACCCGCAGGCGCAGGTCGACCTCGTCGTGCGTGGTGTGCACGGGAGTACTCCGTTTCGACGTGCGCACGCGACGTCCCCGGCCCGCCGTGCGGACGGCGGGCCGGGGACGGAGCGTGCTCAGACCAGGACCGGGATGCGGCTCCTGATGATGGACGGGTCGGTCACCCGGTGCGCGGGCGGGGGCGGCAGGACGTCGGGCACGGGCGGGACGTCCGGCCCGCCCTCCGGGTGGTTCGGGTGGGCGAGCAGCCACTCCCACATCTCGATCGGGTCCTCCCCCTCGGCCTCGGCGCCGCAGTGGCACCGGCCGCGGAGCCGGTCGGAACCGGGCAGCCAGTTGATCCGCAGCACCTTGTCGCCGGCGAGCACCTCGCGCGGTGGGGGCAGGGTCATGCCGTCACCTTCCGTGGGGACGCCTCCCGGAGAGCTCACCGGGCGGTCGCCGCCGCCTGCTCGGCCGCAGCACCCGACGCCTCGGCGGCCAGCCGGGCGATGATCCGCCGGGCGGCCAGGGCACCGGTGTCGATGTTGATCGACAGCTCCTGGTAGCCGTCCGGCTCGCCGGCGATGACCTGCTCGAGCACGTCCAGGGCGGTGACGTCCTGCAGGACGACGGTGCGGTTGCTCTCGCGGAGGAAGTCGGTGACGGCCTCGTCGTCGAGGGCGAAGTCACGGGAGACCATCCAGAAATCGTGGGTCGAGTTCTCGGTCTCCGGGGTGATCGCGTAGTTCACCTCGACATGGAAGGCGTGCGGGTCGGTGCCGTCCTCGTTGGGCAGGACGCCGACCGGCGCGACCCGGCTGTGCAGCTTGTACAGGCAGGGCGGGGCGAACTCGATGTCCTGCCAGCGGGTGATCCGGCCCTCGATCCCGGTGCTCTTCGCGTAGAAGGGCGGGCACTCGGCGTCGGCCATGTGCCGGGACACGTAGACGATGCCGGCCTCCTCGTCGACCTCGGTGGTGATCGGGGTCTCCGCGACCTCGGGCGTGCCGATGTAGCCGCCGTGCAGGTACGTCTCGTGCGAGAGGTCCATCAGGTTGTCCACCAGCAGGCTGGCCCGCGCGGCGAGCGGTTCCATGCCCGAGACGGTGGTCCAGCCCTCCTGGTCGAGCCAGGGGGCCCGCGGGATGCGGGTGGCGTCGGCCTTGTCCGCATCGCCGATGAAGATCCACACGAGGGTGTCCTGCTCCACCACCGGGTAGGACTTGAGCCGGGCGGTCCGCGGGACCCGGGTCTGGCCCGGGACGGCGACGCACTTGCCGTCGGCGCCGTAGGTGAAGCCGTGGTAGCCGCAGACGACGGTGTCGCCGTCGAGGTGGCTCGGCGCCTGCGACAGCGGGAACCGGCGGTGCACGCAGCGGTCGCTCATCGCGGTGACCTCGCCGGCCTCGGTGCGCCAGAAGAGGATCGACTCGCCGCAGATGGTGCGGCTGAACAGCTCGCGACCGATCTCCCGGCCATAGGCGGCCACGTACCACTGGTTCTGGACGATCGACGTCATTCCTGCCTCTCCTCGGACTCGTAGCTCGGGCTCCACGGTGACCGCCGTCACCGGCCCCCGGATACCGGACTTCCACGATGTGGAAGCCCTTTCGGTCCGATGCTTCCCGGCCGTCCGGCCACGGCGAGCCCGGCGGCCAGCACGCCGGTCAGGACCAGCAGCAGGAGCAGCGGCGCCGTCCAGCCGCCGGTGGCCGCATACAGCGCCCCGGCCAGCAGCGGCCCGGTGGCGCCCAGCGAGTAGCCGATCAGCTGGGACATGCCCGACAGCCGGCGCACCACCGCGTCGTCCCCGGCGCGCAGCACGACGAGGGTGAACGCCAGCGAGATCCCGGCCCCCTGAGCGAGGCCGCCCACCACCGTCCACAGCGGCCAGACGGCCGGCGCGAGGAGCAGCCCGAGCAGCGGCACCCCCCATCCGGCCGCGACGACCACCCCGAGCCCGCGCTGCCCGTCCCGGCCGGACCGCCCCCGGCGCGCCCGGTGCTGACGAGCGAGGACCGCGGGGACGACGAGCGTCCCGGGGATGCCGAGGACCTGGAAGAGGGTGGCGGCCAACGCGGCGGCGCCCACGTCGATGCCGCCGTCGATCAGCACGGTCGGCAGCCAGGCGGTGAGCGCGTAGTAGAGCACCGACTGCAGCGCCAGGACGAGGCCGACCGCCCACGCGGTGCCCGACCGCCAGACCTGCACCTGGGGAGCGCCGGGCGACCCGGCGTCGCCGGGCTCGGCTCCCCCTGGCCGCCCGCCCCCGGGGCGCCCTCGGGTGGCCGCGACCCAGACGACGGCGGCGGCGACGGCGAGCACCGCCCCGGCGGCCAGGGCCACCCGCCAGCCGGTGAGCGCGGCCAGCGGGGCGGTGAGCGCGGCCATCAGCGCCGCTCCCGCGCACAGCGCCCCGGTGTAGAGCCCGGTGACCGTGCCGGCCCGCTCGGCGAACTCCCGCTTGGTGACCGCGGGCAGGAGCACGTTGCCCACGGTCATCCCGGCGCCGGCGAGAAAGGTCCCGGCCAGCAGCACCGCCGGGCCGTCGAGCACCCGCAGCGCGGTGCCGGCGGCGACGGCGACCAGCCCGGCGAGCACGGCGGTGCCGGGCCCCAGCCGCCGCCCCAGCCAGGCCGCCGCCGGGGCGAGGGCGGCGAAGCAGAGCACCGGCAGGGTGGTGAGCAGGCCGGCGACCGTCGGCGACAGGTCCAGCTCCGCGCGGATCTCGGGCAGCACCGGCGAGACCGCCGCGATCGCCCCGCGCAGGTTCAGCCCGGTGAGCAGCACGGCGGCCAGCAGCAGGCCGGTGCCCGGAACAGGCCGCAGGCCCGCCCGGGAGTCCGGACGGGCCTGCGGGAGGGAGTCGGAATGCACTCCCGAGATCTACTCCTGCGGGAGCAGGCCGTCGATGTCGGCCTCCTCGTCGAGCAGGCCGGCCTCGACCATCAGCTCGCCCATCCGCTCGATCTGCTCCCGACGGAGGTCGGTGCCGAAGTTCTCGATCTTGATGTTGGCCATGGAGCCGGCGGGGGCCTCCATGAACTCCTCGGCCGCGGTCCGGACGGCGTCGGGGTTCTCGTCGGCCCAGACCAGCGTCTCCTCCAGCGCCTCGGTGAAGTCCGCGACCAGCTCGGGGTCGGACTCGGCCAGCTGGCCGGAGGTGAAGAACAGCTGGGTCGGGTGACCGGGCACCGACTCCTGGCTCGAGTAGCTGGCGATCGTGTGGCCGGCGTCGACCAGGCGGGTCAGGAACGGCTCGGGCACCCAGACGGCGTCGACGTTGCCGGCCTCCAGGGCGGCCGGCATGTCCGGGAAGGGCAGCTCGACGTACTGGATGCCGCTGGGGTCGCCGCCGTCCTTGCGGACCGCCTCGTCGATGGTCAGCTGCCCCATGCCGTTGAGGGTGTTGACCGCGATCCGCTTGCCGGCGAGGCCGGCCGCGGAGGTGATGCCGGAGTCGCCGCGGGCCACGACGCCGTTGACGTCCTCGCCCTCGGCGCGGGTCGACGTCCAGTGCCCGACGACCCGCACGTCCAGGCCCTCGCCACGCGCCTGCAGCAGCGAGACCGGGTTGCTGGTGGCGAACTCCATCTCCCCGGAGGCCACGGCCGGGAGCAGCGCGGCCCCGCCCTGCCCGGTCTCGATGGTGAGCTCGATCCCGCGCTCCTCGAAGAAGCCCTGGTCGATACCGGCCTGCAGCGCCCCGGTCACGGCCACCGGCAGCAGACCGGCGGTCACCTGACGGAGCTCGCCCGTGTCACCACCGGAGCCACCGGCCGCCTCGTCGTCGCCTCCCCCGCAGGCGGCGAGCGCGAGCGTCGTCGCGGCCAGCACAGGGACCCACTTGCGGAGCATTGTCTCTCCCGATCTCAGAAACGGTGACAACCTCAATGGTTGATGATCGGGATGATGCACGTCACAGCGACCGGGGGCAAGCCCCCCGGCCCGATCAGGTGCGCGCCGGGGCCGGCTCGCCGACGACGAGGCGGCCCAGCAGCGCCCGCAACTGCGCCTGCTCCTCGCCCGTCAGCACGGCCAGGTGCTCCGCGTGCACCGCACCGGCGGCCCGCTCGGCCGCCCGGCACGCAGCCCGGCCGGCCTGCGTGGCCGCGACGAGCTTGGTGCGCCGGTCGCTCTCCGACGGGCGCCGCTCCACCAGCCCCGCCTCGGTGAGCTCGTCGACGAGGAGCACCACCTGGCTCGGGTCCAGCCCGAGGATCACCGCCAGGTCGCGCTGCGACATGCCGGCCTCCGACCCGCAGGCGAGCAGCAGCGCGGAGTAGGACCGGACCCGGAGCCCGTGCGCGGCGAGCGCCGCGTTGGTGGCCCGGACGAGCAGGCCACTGGCCCGCGAGAGCAGGAAGCCGACGTCGTCGGTGAGCGTGGTGCCGTCCATGAGGACCTCCATCGTTGACGTTCTCTACGATAACGGCCTAGCGTCGTGCGTCACATCCCTCTCGCGTGGAGCAGTCATGGACCTCGAGAATCTGGTCGCGATCGACGTGCACGTGCACGTCGAGCAGGATCTGCACGGCCACCTGTCGATGGACGACGAGCTGCTGGAGGCCGCGGCCGCCTACTTCAAGGGCGAGCCGCACCACCCGACGGTGCCGGAGATCGCCGAGCACTACCGGGCGCAGCGCATGGCCGCCGTCGTCTTCACCGTCGACAGCGAGCTGGCCACCGGGCACCCGACGCTGTCCAACGAGGAGATCGCCGAGGCCGCCGCGGCGCACCCCGACGTGCTCATCCCGTTCGGCTCGATCGACCCGGCCCGCGGAAAGGCCGGCGTCCGGCTGGCCCGGAAGCTGGTCACCGAGCACGGCGTGCGCGGGTTCAAGTTCCACCCGTCGATCCAGGCGTTCGAGCCCAACGACCGGCGGGTCTACCCGCTCTACGAGGAGCTGCAGGACCTCGGCGTGCCGGCGCTGTTCCACACCGGCCAGACCGGCATCGGCTCCGGGCTGCCCGGCGGCCGCGGGATCAAGCTGCGCTACTCCGACCCGATGCTGCTCGACGACGTCGCCGCCGACTTCCCCGGGCTGACGATCATCATGGCCCACCCCTCGGTGCCCTGGCAGGACGCCGCGATCTCCGTCGCCCAGCACAAGGCCAACGTCTACATCGACCTGTCCGGCTGGTCGCCGAAGTACTTCCCGCCGCAGCTGGTCCGCGCGGCCAACACGCTGCTGAAGAAGAAGGTGCTGTTCGGCTCGGACTACCCGCTGATCAGCCCCGAGCGGTGGATCCGCGACTTCGAGAACCTCGAGATCCGCGACGAGGTGCGCCCGCTGGTCATGAAGGAGAACGCCGTCCGGGCCCTGGGTCTGGCCAAGGATGCGTAACTCCGGCCTGGGCTCCTGGCCCGAGCGCCGGCTGCGCATCTCCCCCGAGCGCGACGCGATCTGGTTCGAGGGGGCGACCACCTCGCACGCCGGGTTCGCCGAGCGGGTGCGCCGCGCAGCCGGGACGCTGGCCGCCCTCGGGGTGCGCGCCGGCGAGCGGGTGGCCTGGACCGGTGGCAACCACCCCTCGGCGCTGGAGACGCTCTACGCCTGCGGGCAGCTGGGCGCGATCTGGGTGCCGGTCAACGCCCGGCTCACCGCGCCGGAGGCCGAGTACGTGCTCACCCACTCCGGCGCCACCGTCGTGGTGCACGGCCGCGACCACGGGGAGCTCGCCGACGCGCTGCGCGACCGGCTGCCCGGCGTCCGCGCGTGGCTCGCGGCCGAGCCGCCGGTCGCCGGCGGGGCGGACTCGCTGCCCTACGAGGAGCTGCTGGCGCACAGCCCGCCGGAGGCCCGCGACGAGCCGGTGGGCCTCGAGGACCCGTGCCTGATCATGTACACCTCGGGTACGACCGGCCGGCCCAAGGGCGCGGTGCTCACCCACGGGAACATGACGTGGAACGCGACCAACCAGCTGCTCGGCTTCGACTTCGCCGCCGACGAGCGCACCCTCGCCCTGGCCCCGCTGTTCCACATCGGCGGGCTCAACGGCACGGTCAACCCCACCCTGCTGCGCGGCGGCTGCGCGGTCATCGTCCGCCGGTTCGACCCCGCGGCCACGCTGCAGGTGATCGAGGAGCAGCGGGTCAACTCCTTCTTCGCCGTCCCCACGATGCTCGACGCGATGAGCCGCGAGCCGGACTTCGCCAGCCGCGACCTGTCCTCGCTGCGCAGCATCGGCGCGGCGGGCGCCGCCGTCCCGCTGCCCACCCTGCGCACCTGGCTGGACCGCGGGGTGACCATGCAGCAGGCCTACGGCATGACCGAGGCCGCGCCCGGCTGCACGGTGCTGGACTCCGCCGACGCCGAGCGCAAGGTCGGCTCGGCCGGCAAGCCGGTGTTCTTCACCGACGTCAAGGTGGTCCGCCGCGACGGGACCGAGGCGGCGGTGGACGAGATCGGCGAGGTCGTCGTCTCCGGCCCCAACGTGATGGCCGGCTACTGGAACGATCCCGAGCAGACCGCCGCGGTGCTGCGCGACGGCTGGTACCACACCGGCGACGCCGGCTCGATCGACGGCGAGGGTTTCCTCTCCATCCGCGACCGCTACAAGGACATGATCATCTCCGGCGGGGAGAACGTGTACCCGGCCGAGGTGGAGTCCGCGCTGCTGGAACTGCCCGGCGTGGTCGAGGCCGCGGTCATCGGGGTGCCCGACGCGAGGTGGGGCGAGGTGGGGCTGGCGATCGTCGTCCCCGGGCCGGGGGCGCCGGAGGACGGCGAGGCGCTGCGCGCCGCGCTGCGCGAGCGACTGGCCGGGTTCAAGGTGCCCAAGCTCGTGGAGTTCGTCGACCAGCTGCCGAAGACGGCGACCGGCAAGATCCGCAAGCCCGAGCTGCGGGCCCGGTTCGCCGCCGTCCCGTAGCCGGTCCCATCGACTGTCCGCGCGGAACGCCCCTCAGGGCTGCCGGTAGGTGCGGTCGGGGACGTCGGTGACGAACATGTGGCCCGGCGCGTGGGTGATCGCGAACGGTGGCCGGGAGGCCATCAGCGCGGCCTGCGGGGTCACCCCGCAGGCCCAGAAGACCGGGACGTCGCCCTCGGCGAACCGCACCGGGTCGCCGAAGTCGGGCCGGTCCAGGTCGGCGATGCCGAGGGCCGCCGGCGCGCCCACGTGCACCGGGGCCCCGTGCACCTGCGGCATCCGCGCGGTCACCTGCACCGCGGTGGTGACCAGCTCGCCGGGGACCGGCCGCATCGAGACCACCAGCGGCCCGGAGAGCCGGCCGGCCGGGCGGCAGTCCCGGGCGGTGCGGTACATCGACACGTTGGTGCCCTGCTCGATGTTGCGCACCGGCACGCCGGCGTCCAGCAGCGCCGTCTCGAAGCTGAAGCTGCAGCCGATGAGGAAGGCGACCAGGTCGTCGGTCCACAGGCCGGCGACGTCGGTCGGCTCGTCGACCAGCTCGCCGTCCCGCCAGACCCGGTAGCGCGGCAGGTCGGTGCGCAGGTCGGCGCCGGGCGCCAGCGCGGTGCGGTAGGACCCGGGGTCGGTGACGTCGAGCAGCGGCACCGGCTGCGGGTTGCGCTGGGCGAACAGCAGCATGTCGAAGGCCCAGTCCCGGGGCAGGACCACCAGGTTGGCCTGCGCATACCCGGGCGCCTGCCCCGAGGTGTGGACGGCCGACCCGCTGCGGCAGGCGGCCCGGACCTCGGCCGGGCGGGCTGTGGACACCATCTGCGCCATGGTCGCCATGGTCCCCCAGCGGCCGCCCGTCCCGCGTTTGCCGGGCTCCGCGAACGGCCCTAGCGTGCGCAGACCACCTGTTGCCGTGGAGAGCGCCCATGACCTCGAGTCACGAGCCCACGCCCGCCCCCGCGTCCGGCCGCATGGCGGCGAGCACCCGCTCCACGCTGCTGGGCGCGATGTTCCTCATGGCCACCTCCGCCATCGGCCCCGGCTTCATCACCCAGACCACCGCGTTCACCGTGCAGCTGGGCGCCGCGTTCGCCTTCGCGATCGCCGTCTCGATCGTCATCGACATCGCCCTGCAGCTGAACGTGTGGCGGGTCATCGGGGTCAGCGGGCGCCGGGCCCAGGAGCTGGGGAACCTGGTCGCCCCCGGGCTGGGCTGGGCGATGGCCGCGCTGCTGGTGCTCGGCGGTCTGGTGTTCAACATCGGCAACGTCAGCGGCGCGGGGCTGGGCACGGACGCGATGTTCGGGCTGGACCCGAAGATCGGCGGGGCGTTGTCGGCGCTCGTGGCGATCGGGGTGTTCGTCACCAAGCGCGCCGGGGTGGCCGTCGACCGGATCGTCGTCGCCCTCGGGCTGCTGATGATCGGGTTGACCACCTGGATCGCGGTCACCTCGGGCCCGCCGATCGGCCGGGTGCTGCGCAACGTCGTCCTCCCCGAGCAGGTCGACTTCCTGGCGATCACCACGCTGGTCGGCGGCACGATCGGCGGCTACATCGTGTACGCCGGCGCCCACCGGCTGCTCGACTCCGGCGTCACCGGGCCCGCGCACGTCCGGGACATCACCCGCGGCTCGGTCACCGGCATCGTCATCACCGGGATCATGCGGGTGGTCCTGTTCCTCGCGATCCTCGGTGTCGTGGCCGGCGGCGCCGACCTCGGCACGGAGAACCAGGCCGCCACGGCCTTCGGCCAGGCCGCGGGCGAATTCGGCCTGCGCGCCTTCGGCGTGGTGCTCTGGGCGGCGTCGATCACCAGCATCATCGGTGCCTCGTACACGTCGATCACCTTCGTGACCTCCTCGACCCGCACCAGCGACCGCGCCCGCACGCTGCTGGTGGTCACCTTCATCGCGGTCACCACGCTGGCCTTCCTGCTGGTCGGTGCGGCCCCGACCACGCTGCTGGTGTTCGCCGGGGCGTTCAACGGCCTGCTGCTGCCGATCGGCATCGCGGTGCTGCTGTGGGTGGCCACCCGCCGCGCCGATCTCCTGGGCGGCTACCGCTACCCGCGCTGGCTGCTCGCCATCGGCTGGGCGGCGTGGCTGCTGACCGTCTACCTGGCGGTCAACTCGGTGCGGCCGGTCATCGCGCTGTTCTCCTGAGGAGGATGCAGCGCATGGATCTCAACTCCGACCTCGGCGAGGGCTTCGGCCAGTGGCAGCTCGGGGACGACGACGCGCTGCTGGAGGTGGTCACCAGCGCGAACGTCGCCTGCGGGTTCCACGCCGGCGACGGGTCGATCATGCGCCGGGTCTGCGAGCGTGCCGTCCTGACCGGGGTGGCGATCGGCGCCCAGGTGTCCTACCGCGACCTGGCCGGCTTCGGCCGCCGGTTCATCGACATGGACCCCGCCGAGCTGACCGACGACGTCCTCTACCAGCTGGGCGCGCTGGACGCCTTCGCCCGCGTCGCCGGCTCGCGGGTCCGCTACGTCAAGCCGCACGGCGCCCTGTACAACGCGATCGTGGCCCACGAGGAGCAGGCCGCCGCGGTGGTACGGGCCGTCGTCGAGTACGACCGCGCCCTGCCGGTGCTGGGCCTGCCCGGGTCGGCGTGGCTGCGGCGGGCCGAGGAGGCGGGGCTGACCGTCGTCCGCGAGGCCTTCGCCGACCGCGCCTACACCCCGGAGGGCACCCTGGTCCCCCGCCGGCAGGCCGGGGCGGTGCTGCACGACGCCGACGAGATCGCCCGCCGCTGCCTCGCCATGGCCACCGGGCAGCCGGTCACCGACGTCGAGGGCAGCCCGCTGCGCCTGACCCCCGACTCGATCTGCGTGCACGGCGACACCCCCGGCGCGGTGGCGATCGCGCGGAAGGTGCAGGCCGCGCTCACCGAGGCCGGCCTCGAGCTGGCCCCCTTCGCACCCTGATGCGCATCCTGCCCAGCGGCTCCACGGCGCTGCTGGTCGAGCTCGACGGGCTGAAGCAGGTGCTCGGCCTGTACGCGGCGCTCACCGAGGATCCGCTCCAGGGGGTGGTCGACGTCGTCCCCGCCGCGCGCACGGTCCTGCTGGTCATCGACCCCGCGCGGACCACCCTGGCCGCCGTGGGCCAGGCCCTCCGGCGCACCCGTCCGCGGCCGGGCCGCGCCGGGTCGGCGGAGCGGGTCGAGCTGCCGGTGGTCTACGACGGCGCCGACCTGGCCGACGTCGCCGCCCACCTGGGCACGGCGCCCGAGGAGGTGGTGCGCCGGCACACCGGGACGGAGTGGACGGTGGCCTTCTGCGGCTTCGCCCCCGGTTTCGGCTACTGCGTCCCCGACGGGGAGCCGTGGCAGGTGCCCCGGCGGGAGACGCCGCGCACCAGGGTCCCGGCCGGCGCGGTGGGGCTGGCCGGGGAGTTCAGCGGCGTCTACCCCCGGGAGTCCCCCGGCGGCTGGCAGCTCATCGGGCGCACCGACGTCGCCGTCTTCGACCTCGCCCGCGAGCCGGCGGCCCTGCTGCGCCCCGGCGTCCGGGTGCGGTTCGTGGCGGCGACGTGACCGCGCCGGTGAGCCGCACGCTGACGGTGCTGGCGACCGGCCCCCTGACCACCGTGCAGGACGCCGGCCGGCCCGGGCAGGGCGCGCTCGGCATCGGCCGCTCGGGCGCCTGCGACCGGGCCGCCGCCCGGCTGGCCAACCGGCTGGTCGGCAACGACCCGGACGCCGCCGTGCTGGAGGTGACCCTGGGCGGTCTGGCGGTGCGGGCCGGGGCCGACCTCGTGGTCGCCACCACCGGCGCCCGCTGCCCCGACTCCCGCGCGCACAACGCCCCGGTGTGGCTGCCGGCCGGCGCGGAGCTGCGGCTGGGCCTGCCCGCGAGCGGGCTGCGCAGCTACCTCGCCGTCCGCGGCGGCATCGCCGTCGAGCCGGTGCTCGGCAGCCGCGCCACCGACCTGCTCTCCGGGCTCGGCCCGCCGGTCGTCTCGGCCGGCGACGTGCTGCCGGTCGGGGGCCCCGCGGCCCCGATGCCGGGGGTGGACCTGGCCCCCGTCCCCGACCCGCCCGGCGGCGAGGTCGCCGTGCGGGTGCTGCCGGGCCCGCGGGCGGACTGGTTCGCCGAGGACGCCGCGGCGGCGCTCACCGGCAGCGCCTGGACGGTCACCGGCGAGAGCAACCGGATCGGCCTGCGCCTGGCCGGGCCGGCGCTGGCCCGCACCCGGGAAGGCGAGCTGGCCAGCGAGGGGATGGTGCGCGGCGCCCTTCAGGTGCCGCCGTCCGGCCAGCCGGTGCTGTTCCTCGCCGACGCGCCGGTGACCGGCGGCTACCCGGTGATCGCCTACGTCGACGACGACGACGTCGACCGCTGCGGCCAGCTGCGCCCGGGCCAGACCCTGCGGTTCCGGGGGACCGTCCGCGGGCGGTGAGCCGCGCTCCCCGTGCCACACTGCGGCCGTGGGGCGAGTGCGGACCGGGGAGTCGGTGCTGTCCCGGGCCATCCGCATCTTCGACGCCTTCTCCCCCGACGAGAAGGTCCTCCAGGTCTCGGAGATCGCCCGCCGGACGGGCCTGCACATCGCCACCGCGTCGCGGCTGATCGCCGAGCTGGTCTCCCACGGGCTGCTGGAGCGGGGGCCGGACCGCGAGGTGCGGGTCGGCATGCGGATGTGGGAGCTGGCCTCCCGGGCGTCGCTGACGCTCTCGCTGCGGGACGCCGCGATGCCCTACCTGGAGGACCTGCACGCCGTCGTCGGCCACCACGCCCAGCTCGGCGTGCGCGACGGCGACGACGTGCTCTTCCTCGAGCGCCTCACCGCACGCGACGCCGTCGTCAACTACTCCCGCATCGCCGGCCGGCTCCCGCTGCACATCTCCTCGTCCGGCCTGGTGCTGCTCGCCTACGGCCCCCCGGAGCTGCAGGAGCGCGTCCTCGCCCGGCCGCTCGAGCAGCACACCGACCGGACGATCACCACCGCCGAGCGGCTGCGCGCCACGCTCGCGGAGATCCGCCGGCAGGGGTTCGTGGTCACCCCCGGTCACGTGCACCCGGACGCCGCGGGCGTCGCGGTCCCGGTGCGCGACGGGCTGCAGGAGGTGGTCGCGGCGCTGTCGGTGATCGTGCCCAACGACGGCCGGGCCCCGGCGCAGGTGCCCGCGCTGCTCGCCGCCGCCCGCGGGGTGTCCCGCTCGCTGAGCGCGAGCCCCGTCGTGGCCGCCCGGCGTTGACCGCTGCTCTCGCTCTCCGACAGGGCGCTGGGCGCGGCGCCGGTCTCCCCCACGCGCGTGGGGGAGACCGGCGTCCCTGGGTCGCGCGGTGCCGTCAGCTCACGGCTGGCCGGCGACGGCCGGGGCCACAGCGGCCACCGGCGCGTCCTGCTCCTCGCGCGGTCGGTGGATCTGCGAGTAGACCTGCGCCCGCAGCTCGGCGAACCGCGCCGAGGAGCGGGTGTGCAGCTGGTCGCGCTCGTCGGGCAGGTCGATGGCGAGGTCCTGCCGGATCACCGTCGGCGACTTGGACAGGATGAGCACCCGCTGCCCGAGGTAGACCGCCTCGTCGATGTCGTGGGTGACGAACAGCGTGGTGACCTGGAACTGCTTCCACAGGGAGCGGATGAGGTCCTCGAGGTCGGCGCGGGTCTGCGCGTCCACCGCGGCGAACGGCTCGTCCATGAGCAGCACCTGCGGCTCGTAGGCGATCGCGCGGGCGATCGCCACGCGCTGCTGCATGCCGCCGGACAGCTGCCACGGGTAGGCGCTGTGGGAGTCGGCCAGGCCGACGGCGGCGATCGACTCGTCGACGAGCTGCTTGCGGCGGGCCGACGGCACCTTCTTCTGCTTGAGCGGCAGCTCGACGTTCTCCCGCACACTCATCCAGGGGAAGAGGCTGCGGCCGTACTCCTGGAAGACGATGGCCATGCCCGGGGGCGGGCCGTCGACCTCCTTGCCCTGCAGCCGCACCGAGCCCGACGTGGGCTCCAGCAGCCCGGACATGCACTTGAGCAGCGTCGTCTTGCCGCAGCCGGAGGGGCCGACCAGGCAGACCAGCTCGCCCGTGTCCAGGGTGAAGGTCAGGTCGCGGACGGCCTCGACCGTGCGGGACTTGCCCTCGTACACCTTCTTGAGGCCGGTGACCTCGAGCATCGTGTTGCGCCTTCCGATCAGGGGGTCAGGGGTGTGCGGGACGGTCGCTGGTCACGACGCCCGCTGGGCGCGGCGCAGGCCGTGGTACCAGGCCAGCCACCGGCTCTCGACGATGCGGAACAGCAGGGACAGCAGGAAGCCCAGCAACCCGAGCATGAGCATGCCCGCCCACATCTCCGGGATGGCGAAGCTGCGCTGCGCCTGCACGATCGCGAAGCCCAGGCCGTCGCTGGCGGCGAACAGCTCGCTGATCACCATGAGGATGATCGCGACCGACAGGCCCTGCCGGAGTCCGGCGAAGATCTGCGGGCTGGCCGCGGGCAGGATCAGGTTCCGCAGCCGGGCCACGCCGTCGATCCGGTAGGTGCGGGCGGTGTCGGACAGCACGCTGTCGACGGCGCGCACACCCTCGGCGGTGTTGAGCAGGATCGGCCACATGCAGCCGAACGCGATGACGACGATCTTCATCGTGTCCTCGATGCCGAAGATCAGCATGAGGATCGGCACCACGACCGGCGGCGGGATGGCGCGGAAGAACTCCAGCACCGGCTCGAGCAGGTCCCGCAGCCGCTTGTAGGTCCCGATGAGCACGCCGAGGGTGATCCCGACCACCGCCGCGATGAAGAAGCCGGCCGCCAGCCGCAGCAGGCTGGGGAGGACGTCGTCGGCCAGCCGCGGGCCGAACCACTCCTCGACCAGGCTGTCGACGATCCGCGACAGCGGCGGGAAGTAGAAGTCGGTGCTGCTCGCCGACGTCACCCACCAGAGGGCGAACAGGACGACCGGCAGGCCGACCGCGAAGCCGATCCGGCGCAGGACCCGCATCAGAGGGCCACCTCTCCACGCTGGGACGGGTGCCAGCTCAGCGCCCGTCGTTCGATGAACCGGAACAGCAGGTTGACCACGACGCCGACCAGGCCGGTGACGACGACCAGCGCGTAGGTGGTCGCGATCGCCCCGCTGCTCTGCGCGACCGCGAGCCGGTTGCCCACCCCCGGGTTGCCGATGACCAGCTCGGCGGTGACCGCGAGGATCAGCGCCACCGCGGCCGACAGCCGCAGGCCGGTCATGACGTAGGGCAGCGCCGTGGGCCAGGTGACGTAGCGGACCCGCGCCCAGAAGTCGAACCGGTAGGCCCGGGCGGTGTCCTGGGCGACCGGGTCGACGTCCTGCACGCCGTAGAGCACCTGGATGAGCATCTGCCAGAAGGCCGCGTAGACGACCAGCAGCAGCTTGCTCTCGATCGAGGTGCCGAACAGCAGGACGGCGAGGGGGATCAGGGCCACCGACGGGATCGGCCGCAGGAACTCGATCGTGGAGGCGGTCAGCTCGCGCAGCAGCGGCGAGCTGCCGATCACGATGCCCAGCACGATCCCGGCCACCGCGGCGATGGCCAGGCCCAGCGCCCAGCCCTGCAGGGTGTCCAGCAGGGCCGTCCAGAACGCGGACCGGCCCAGCTCGTCGACCAGGGCGGAGCCGATCTCCGTGGAGGTCGGGAAGAACTGCGCGGGCAGCACGCCGATCCGCGGCAGGATCTCGAACAGCGCGACCAGGGCGATCAGGCCCAGCGCGCCGAGCAGCACCGGTGAGGCGCCGCGCGATCGGCCGCGCGTGGCAGCGGCCGGCGCGCCGGCGTCGGCCGCGGCCGGCTCGACGACGGTGACGGGTGCGGTGTCGCTCATGGCAGCAGAGTCTCCAGGTCGGGGGCCTCCTCGATCAGGCCGTCCTCGACGGCCAGGTCGGCGAGAACCTGCATGGAGTCCCGGTTGATCTCGGTCGGCCAGCGGGGCATGACCATCGCCGCCGCCACCTCGGGGCTGATCTGGGTGTAGGTGCCCAGGATCTCGCGGACGGCGTCGGGGTTGGCGTCGGCGTAGGCGAGGGACTCGTTCATCGCCTCGGTGAACCGGGCGACCAGGTCGGCGTCCTCGCCGGCCACCTGCTGGCTGGTGAAGTAGGTGGCGACGGTCAGGTCGTCGGCGGTGTCGACGAAGTTGGAGGCGACGACCTGCGCGCCGGCCGCCTTCGCCTGCGCGACGAACGGCTCCACGACCCAGGCGGCGTCCACGTTGCCCTGGCTCAGGGCCGCGGTCATGTCCGGGAAGGGCAGCTCGACGTACTGCACCGACGAGGGGTCACCGCCGGCCGTGCGGATGGACTCGTTGACCGTCGTCGTGCCGATGTTGTTGAGGGTGTTGACGGCGATCCGTTTGCCGGCGAGGCCGGCGGCGTCGGCGATGCCGCTGTCGGGCAGCGCGACGACGGCGCCGAAGTCGTTGCCCTGCTCGCCGGTGGAGGTGACGCCGTTGGCCACCGCCTGCAGCGGCAGGCCCTCGGAGGAGGCCAGCAGCAGCGAGGTCACGTTGCTGAAGCCGAACTGGAACTGGCCGCTGACCACGCCGGGCACGATCGCCGCGCCGCCCTGGCCGCTCTCCAGCGTGACGTCGATGCCGCGCTCCTCGAAGAAGCCCTGCTCGACGCCGAGGTAGATGGGGGCGACGTCGACGATCGGGATGACACCGACGGTCACCTCGTCGGTCCCGCCACCGCCGGCGGTGCCGTCGGTGTCGCCGTCGTCGCCCGAGCCGCCGCAGGCGGCGGTGAACAGCAGGGGCGCGGCTACGAAGGCCGCGATGGTCCGGCGCATGAAGGCTCCACGGTGCGTGTTGGAGGAGTACGGAGCAGCTGTTCGCTTTGCGAACCGATGTTCTTCCTGTGAACGGAAACAGGTGAAGCCGGTCACCGTCAAGCACCGTACGTTGTCCGTGACCGTGCCGTGACACCCTGACGATGCTGCTTGCCGAACACACGTTCACTCTGCGCACAATGGCCCCGGAGTGCGACGTGCGTCTCTGCCGCGTCGATCCGTGTCCCGCTACCGGAGGAGTTGCGTGGAGATCGCCGACGTGCCGGGAGAGCCGGCCGTCCTGCCGCCGAGGGACAGCACGTTCGTACAGTCCCTCGATCGCGGGCTGGCCGTCATCCGCGCCTTCGACGCCGAGCACCCGCGCCTGGGGCTGTCGGAGGTGGCCCGGGCGACCGGGCTGACGCGCGCGGCCACCCGCCGTTTCCTGCTCACCCTGGTGCAGCTCGGGTACGTCCGGATGGAGGGCCGGGAGTTCTCGCTGCGCCCCCGGGTGCTGGAGCTCGGCTGGTCCTACCTGTCCGGGCTCACGCTGCCCGAGGTCGCCGAACCGCACCTGGAGACGCTGGTCCGCGAGATCCGCGAGTCCTCCTCGGTCTCGGTCCTCGACGGCGACGACATCGTCTACGTGGCCCGCGTGCCCACCAAGCGGATCATGACCGAGCTCATCGCGGTCGGCACCCGCCTACCCGCCCACGCCACCTCGATGGGCCGGGTGCTCCTGGCCGGCCTGTCCCACGCCGACCTCGTGGCCTACCTGCAGCGGGCCGTGCTCACCCCGTACACCGAGCGCACCGTGACCGACCCGGTCGAGCTGCGGGCCGCGGTGGAGCAGGTGCGCCGGCAGGGCTACGCCCTGGTCGACCAGGAGCTCGAGCAGGGGCTGCGCTCGACCGCGGCGCCCATCCGCGGCGACGACGGCGAGGTCGTGGCCGCGCTCAACATCTCGGCGCACGCCAGCCGGACCTCGATGGCCCAGCTGGAGGAGGAGCTCGTCCCGGCGCTGCTGCGGACGGCCGCCGACATCGAGCACGACCTGCTGCGCACGCGGCGTCGCGCGACGTGACGCCCCCGCCGACCACGCCGCCTCGCGGCCGGATGCGGTGGCTGGTGCTGCTGGCGCCCGCCGCCGCCCTGGTCCTGCTCGCGCTGTGCTTGCGCGCCCCGTTCGCCGCCGTGGGCCCGGTCCTCGGGGTGCTGAGCGACGAGCTCGCCGTCTCCACGACGGTGCTCGCGGTGCTCACCTCCCTGCCCCTGGTCTGCTTCGGCCTGCTCTCCCCCACCGCCCCGGCGCTCGCCGCGCGGCTCGGCGTCCACCGCGCCGTGCTGGTCGGCGCCGCGGTCCTCGCGGCGGGCGTGGCGCTGCGCCTGGCCGGCACCTGGGGGCTGTTCGCCGGGACCGTGCTGCTCTCCGGGGGGATCGCGGTCTGCAACGTGCTGCTGCCGGCCGCCGTCCGGGCGGAGTACGGGCCGCGCAGCGCCGCCGTCCTGGGGGCGACGACCGCGTCGATGGCGCTCTCGGCCAGCTTCGGTGCCGGCCTGGCGCAGCCGCTGACCGCCGCGGGCGGCAGCGCCACGGCCGGTCTGGCGCTGTGGCTGCTGCCGGTGCTGGCGGCCACCGCGGGGGTCGCGGTCCTCGCCCGGCGCCGGCGGGTCGAACCCGGCCCCCCGGCGGCCCGCCTGCCGGTGGCCGCCGTGCTGCGGGACCGGGTGGCGCTCGCCGTGACCGCCTTCTTCGGGCTCCAGTCGCTGTCGTTCTACGCGATGCTCACCTGGCTGGCGAACATCCTGGAGGACGACGCCGGGCTCTCCCCCGCCGCCGCCGGTGGGCTGCTCGCGGTCGCCGCCGCGCTGGGCGCCCCGTGCGCGCTGGTGGTGCCGCCGCTGGCCGCCCGCCGTCCCGGCCAGACCCCCTGGGTGCTCGCCGGCGGCCTGCCCATCGTGGTCGCGATCGTCGGCCTGCTGGTGGCGCCCGCGGCCGCACCTGCCGTGTGGGCGCTGCTCTACGGGCTGGGCACCGGCCTGCTCTTCCCGTTGGCCATGACGCTCGTGCTGGTGCGCACCCGGGACGTCGCCCAGACCGGCCGGCTCTCGGCCGCCGCGCAGAGCGCCGGTTACCTGCTGGCCGCGACCGGTCCACTGGCCGTCGGCCTGCTCCACGACGTGTCGGGCGGCTGGCGCGCCGGCCTGGCGCTGCTCCTGGTCCTCCAGGCCTGCCAGCTCGCCGCCGGGCTGTACGCCGCCCGGCCCCGGCTGATCACCGAGAAGCGCGCGGAGGCACCGAGCGCCTCCGCCGCCCGCCCCTGAGAGACCGACGAGGAGAACTGCATGGACAAGGTGGTGGAAAGCCCTGCCGCGGCGGTGGCCGATGTCCCGGACGGGGCGGTGCTGGCGGTGGGCGGGTTCGGGTTGTGCGGGGTGCCGATCGCGCTGATCGGGGCGCTGCTGGAGCAGGGCGCCTCCCGGCTGACCACGATCAGCAACAACTGCGGGGTGGACGACCAGGCCCTGGGGGTGCTGCTCTACGCCGGGCGGATCACCAGGACGATCTCCTCCTTCGTGGGCGGCAACAAGGAGCTGGCCCGCCTCTACCTGTCCGGGCAGCTGGAGGTGGAGCTGACCCCCCAGGGCACGCTGGCCGAGCGGCTGCGCGCCGGCGGCGCGGGCATCCCGGCCTTCTACACCCCCACCGGGGTGGGCACGCTGGTCGCCGACGGCGGCATCCCGGTGCGCTACACCCCCGAGGGGGCCGTCGCCCAGGTGAGCAAGCCCAAGGAGCTGCGCGAGTTCGACGGCCGCCAGTACGTGCTGGAGACCGCGCTGACCGCCGACTTCGG
>NZ_FOSW01000007.1:44490-259947 GCF_900114385.1 Geodermatophilus ruber | reverse complement strand
TCATCGCCGACAAGGGCTACATCTCCGCCGAACTCGACGACTACCTGCACCGGCGCGGCGCCGATCTGCTGCGCCCGTCCCTGCGCCACCGCGCACCCCGGCCCGGCCAGGGCCTGCTGGCGCCGATCCGGCAGCTCATCGAGTCCGTCTACGACACCCTCAAAGGCCAGCTGGACCTGGAACTGCACGGCGCACGCACGCTCACCGGCGTGGCTACCCGCGTCGCTCAACGGATCCTGGCCTTGACCGCCGCGATCTGGCACAACCGCGCCACCGGCCAGCCGATCACCCGATCCCTGATCGCCTACGACCACTGATCGAGTTCGGACTTACTCGTCTAGTTGGCGCTGCGCGGGACGGCGAAGCGCTGCAGCGGCGCGGGCACCGCGCCGATGGTCTCCACCAGGGACAGCTCCCGGCGCAGCAACCGTGCCTCGGTCACCAGCCGCCGGCGGGTGGCCGACTCGGCCAGCAGCGCCTGCCGGTCCTCGGTGGTGAGCAGCGCCGCGGAGGCCACCAGGTAGGACAGCGCCCGCGGGTCCTCGGCCACCGCGCCCAGCAGCGCGGTCTCCACCGCCTCGTCGTCGGGTGCCCCCACGCCCAGCCCGGCCACCGCGCCGACGTAGCGGGTGAACAGCTCGCGGACGCCGCGGACCAGCACCTCCAGCGAGCTGCGGGCCACGTCGGAGACCAGCGCGTCCAGGTCCTTGTCGTGGACGCCGCCGTCGTGCGGGGCGGCCAGCACCTCGTGGTCGCCGGCGGCTTCCTCCGCCGCCTCCTCCTCGGCCAGCCACTCGACCTCGGCCCTCAGGTAGGGCGGGTCCTGGGTGACGTGGACGTCGAGCAGCCGGAAGCGCTCCCCGCCCACGGTGGTGATGCGGAAGCCGCCGTCGGGCTGCGGCCGCACGGTCCGGACGTGGGCGGTGCAGCCCACGTCGTAGAGCGCCGCGGCCGGCGCCACCTGCTCGACCTCCCAGCCCTGCCGGATGGCCACCACACCGAAGCGCCGGGTGTTCTCGTCGGGTTGCGCGAGCAGGTCGCGCACGAGCCGCCGGTAGCGCGGCTCGAAGATCTGCAGCGGCAGCACCACCCCGGGGAACAGCGGGGTCCCCAGCGGGAAGAGCGGGATGAGGTCGCCCACGCGGCGAGCCTACGGGGGAGCGGTCCGGCCGGGGTGACCCCGCACGGCGGCGGACGGGACGGCGGGAGCCCGTCCGGGCCCGTCTACCCTGGGGTGTTCCCGTTCGTACGCCCCGGAGGTCCGCCCGTGCTCGCCCGCATCGACCTGCGTGGATCCGCTCTGCCCGGGGTGCGGGAGCTCTCCGGGCTGCTCCCGCGTGCCGCCACCGACATCGACTCGGTGCTGGCGACGGTCCGCCCGCTGTGCGAGGACGTCCGCGTCCGCGGCGCCCAGGCGGTTCGCGAGATCACCGCTCGGCTCGACGGCGTCGACCTCGAGGACTTCGCCGTCCCGCAGGACGCGATCGACGGCGCGCTGGCCGGGATCGACCCCGCCGTCCGTGCCGCCCTGGAGGAGGCCATCGCCCGGGTGCGCCGGGTGCACGCCGACCAGGCGCGCACCGACGTCACCACCCAGGTGGTCCGCGGCGGCACGGTGACCGAGCGCTGGGTGCCGGTGCGCCGGGTCGGCCTCTACGTCCCCGGTGGGCTCGCGCCGCTGCTGTCCAGCGTGGTCATGAACGTCGTCCCCGCCCAGATCGCCGGCGTGGAGTCCATCGCGGTGGCCTCCCCGCCGCAGCGCGACCACGGCGGCCTGCCCGACCCGGGCGTGCTCGCCGCCTGCGCGCTGCTCGGCATCACCGAGGTCTACGCGGTCGGCGGCGCCCAGGCGATCGCCGTCTTCGGTTACGGCGCCGGCTCCTGCGAGCCGGTCGACATGGTCACCGGCCCCGGCAACGTCTACGTGACGGCGGCCAAGCGGCTGCTGCGCGGCCTCATCGGCATCGACTCCGAGGCCGGCCCCACCGAGGTGGCGATCCTCGCCGACGACACCGCCGACCCGGCGCACGTGGCCGCCGACCTGATCAGCCAGGCGGAGCACGACCCGCTGGCCGGTGCGGTGCTGGTCACCAGCAGCGAGGAGCTGGCCGACGCCGTCCTCGCCCTCGTCCCCGGTCAGGTGGCCGCCACCAAGCACTCCGACCGGATCACCACGGCGCTGGACGGCAGCCAGTCCGGCATCGTCCTGGTCGACGACCTGGAGGCCGGGCTGCGGGTGGTCGACGCCTACGCCGCCGAGCACCTCGAGATCCAGACCCGCAACCCCCGCGAGGTGGCCATGCGGGTCCGCAACGCCGGCGCGGTCTTCGTCGGCGCGTGGTCCCCGGTCTCGCTGGGCGACTACTGCGCCGGCTCCAACCACGTGCTGCCCACCGGCGGGTGCGCCCGGCACTCCAGTGGCCTGTCGGTGCAGTCGTTCCTGCGTGGCATCCATGTCGTGGAGTACGACGAGCAGGCCCTCGCCGAGGTGGCGCCGCACATCGACGCCCTGGCCGGCGCCGAGGACCTGCCCGCGCACGCCGCCGCCGTCCGGGTCCGGCAGCGCGCATGACCTCCCTCGACGAGCTCCCGCTGCGGCCGGAGCTGCGTGGTCGCTCGCCCTACGGCGCCCCGCAGCTGCCGGCGAAGTACCGGCTCAACACCAACGAGAACCCGCATCCGCTGCCACCGGAGCTGCTCGCCGACCTCGGTGCGGCGCTGCAGCGGGCCGCGCTGGACCTCAACCGCTACCCCGACCGGGACGCGCTCGCGCTGCGCGGCGACCTCGCCGCGTACCTGTCCCGCGGCGGCGGGGAGCCGGTGGCGCCCGAGCAGGTGTGGGCGGCCAACGGCTCCAACGAGGTGCTGCAGCAGATCCTGCAGGCCTTCGGCGGGGCCGGCCGCAGCGCGCTGGGCTTCACGCCGTCCTACTCGATGCACCCGATCATCGCCGCGGGCACCGGCACCGCCTGGGTCGACGGGCACCGCCGGGCCGACTTCACCATCGACCCGGCCGCTGCCGCGGCGCAGGTGCGCGAGGTGGCGCCGGACGTCGTCTTCGTGACCAGCCCGAACAACCCCACGGGCACGGCGGTCGCGCTGGACACGATCGCGACCCTCTACGAGGCCACCACCGGCGTGCTGGTGGTCGACGAGGCCTACGAGGAGTTCGCCCGCACCGGGACGCCGTCGGCGCTCACCCTGCTGCCCGGACGTCCCCGGCTGATCGTCAGCCGCACGATGAGCAAGGCCTTCGGGATGGCCGGGCTGCGGCTGGGCTACCTCGCCGCGGACCCCGGCGTCGTCGACGCGCTGCAGCTGGTCCGGCTGCCCTACCACCTGAGCTCGCTCACCCAGGCCGCCGCGCGCGCCGCGCTGGCGCACACCGACGCGCTGCTCGCCACCGTCGACGCGGTGAAGGCGCAGCGGGACCGCATCGTCGCCGCGCTGCCCGGCCTGGGGCTGACCAGCGTGCCCAGCGACGCCAACTTCGTGCTGTTCGGCCGCTTCGCCGACGCGCCGGCCGCCTGGCGGGCGCTGCTCGACCGGGGGGTGCTGGTGCGCGACGTCGGGCTGCCCGGCTGGCTGCGGGTGACCGCCGGCACCGCCGAGGAGACCGATGCCTTCCTCACCGCGCTGGGTGAGGTGGCCGCCGACCACCGCCTGGGAGACTGATCGCATGAGTCGCACTGCACGCGTGGAGCGGGAGACCAGCGAGACCAAGCTGGTCGTCGAGCTCGACCTCGACGGCACCGGGACGAGCTCGATCAGCACAGGGGTCGGGTTCTACGACCACATGCTCACCGCGCTGTCCAAGCACAGCGGCATCGACCTCACCGTGCAGGCCGACGGCGACCTGCACATCGACGCCCACCACACGGTCGAGGACGTCGCGATCGCGCTCGGCCAGGCCTTCGCCCAGGCGTTGGGCGACAAGAAGGGCATCACCCGCTACGGCGACGCCACCATCCCGATGGACGAGGTGCTCGCGCAGGCGGCCGTCGACCTCTCCGGCCGGCCCTACTTCGTGCACTCCGAGCCCGAGAACATGACGCCGATGATCGGGCCGGACTACCCGACCAGCCTGACCAAGCACGTGCTGGAGTCCTTCGCGTTCAACGCGCGGATCAGCCTGCACGTGCGGGTGCTCTACGCCGGCCGCGACGCCCACCACATCGTCGAGGGCCAGTTCAAGGCGCTCGCCCGGGCGCTGCGCGCCGCCGTCGCCCTGGACCCCCGGGTCACCGACGTGCCCTCCACCAAGGGCGCGCTCTAGGTGACGTTCGCCGTCCTGCTCCTCGTTGTCGGCGGCTTCCTGCTCGGCGGCGCCTGGAGCATCTGGAAGGCCGACTCCGACACCAAGGGCCGCACCGGCCCCCAGGTGGCCTTCGTCGTCGTGCTGCTCGTGGCCGCGGCGCTGGCCACCGCATCGGGCATCCTCCGCATGGTGTGAGGGACCTCCTGGAACACCACGAGACCGCCCGCGGCTGACGACTACCGTGAGCGCCGTGAAGAAGGTCGTCGTCCTGGATTACGGATCGGGCAACCTGCGCTCGGCCGAGCGCGCGCTGGCCCGGGTGGGCGCCGACGTCACGGTGACCGCCGACCCGCAGGCCGCGCTGGCGGCCGACGGGCTGGTCGTGCCCGGGGTGGGCGCCTTCGCCGCCTGCATGGCCGGCCTGCGCGCCGTCGACGGGCCGCGGATCATCGGCCGCCGGCTGGCCGGCGGTCGCCCGGTGCTCGGCGTCTGCGTCGGCATGCAGATCCTCTTCGAGCGCGGCGTCGAGCACGGCTACGACGCCGAGGGCTGCGGCGAGTGGCCCGGCGTCGTGGAGCCGTTGCGGGCCCCGGTCCTGCCGCACATGGGCTGGAACACCGTGCAGGTGCCGGCGGGCAGCGTGCTCTTCGACGGCCTGGAGGACCAGCGCTTCTACTTCGTGCACTCCTACGGCGTGCGCGAGCTCCCGCTGGCGGCCGACGGCGTGCCGTCGCGGATCAAGCCGCCGCAGGTCACCTGGGCCGAGCACGGCGACCGCTTCGTGGCCGGCGTGGAGAACGCCGCCCTGTCGGCGACCCAGTTCCACCCCGAGAAGAGCGGCGACGCCGGCGCACAGCTGCTGACCAACTGGCTGCACACCCTCGACTGAGCCTCCGGGGCTCACCACCGGCCGCGGTGCACGACCTCCTCGAGGGGGCGCCGGCCGCGCCGCAGCGACGGCGAGCGGCGGTCCTCGCCGCCCGGGTAGCCCACCGAGACGCAGCCGACCGGCCGGTGGTCCTCGGGCACCCCGAACGCCGCCCGGAACGCGTCGACCCGGTCGGCGGGGACGCCGAAGAAGCAGGCGCCCAGCCCCTCGTCGACCGCGGTCAGCAGCATGAGCAGCGCCGCCATCCCGGTGTCGACGTCCCAGTAGGGCACCGGCCAGCGGGCCTCGTCGCGGTCGCCCCAGCCCTTGTCGGGCTCGGCGTAGCGCTCGAGGTAGGCCGCCCTGTGCGACAGCGGGATGATCAGCAGCGGTGCCCGGCGCATCCGGGTCAGCCAACTGTCGGGCGTGCCCCCGGCGGTGGTGGCCGCCCAGAACCGGTCCCGCTCCTCGGGTGACTCCAGCACGAGGAACGCCCACCCCTGGCTGAACCCGGCCGAGGGGGCCCGGACGGCGTGCTCGAGCAGCCGCTCCCGCACCTGCGGCGGGACCGGCCGGTCCGCGTCGTAGTCGCGGACCATGCGCCGCCGGCGGACGACGTCAGCGAACTCCACGGCGCGGCTCCATGCGCCCACCCTGCCACCCCGCTCGTGCCTGCCCTCCGGAGGCGTGGCCGGAGGTGTGCAGGTCGAACGCCGAAACCGAACATGTCTTCCGTCAGGCGCAAGCGTCCTCACGCCCGGACGGCCGTGGCCGAGATCTTGTCCGTCGCAGTGATCCAGGTCACCGCAGCCCCGCCGGGCGATCCGCGACCCCATCGCGGCGCCGCGCAGCGTTCCCGATCGACCCCGCCGATTTCGAGGCCGACCCAGCAAGGGGATCCACCACATGAAGCAACGGACGATGCCGTCCCTCCTCCTCGCCGCAGCGCTGGCGCTGTCCGCGTGCGGCGGGGGTGGCGGAGGCGGGACCTCCGCCGCCACCGACGCGCCGGTCGGCGAGCCGCAGCGCGGTGGCGAGCTGACCGTCCTGGAGGACGCCGCCTTCTCCGGCAGTTGGCCCACCGGGCTGGACCCGGCCAGCAACACCACCGGCGGGGCCAACATCGCGATGATGCAGGCCATCTACGGCGGCCTGTTCCTCCTGAAGGCCGACGACGACGGCTCCAACGCCCGCGTCGAGCCCAACCAGGCCGAGAGCGCCGAGCTGTCCGAGGACGGTCTCACGCTCACGGTCACGCTCCGCGAGGGCATCCAGTTCAGCGACGGCACGCCGCTGGACGCCGAGGCGGTCAAGTTCAACTGGGAGCGCGCGCTGGCCGCCCCCTGCAGCTGCAAGCCGGCCTGGCAGCTGGCCGAGGACCCGATCGAGGTCATCGACCCGCTGACGATCTCGATCTCGTTCACCCGGCCCAACGGCGCCGTCATGGCCTCCTTCCCCTCCGCGAACGTCAACTGGATCGCCTCGCCGACGGCGCTGCAGGAGATGGGCGAGGACGCCTTCAAGATCACCCCGGTCGGTGCCGGCCCGTTCACCGTGGTGGAGAACCAGCTGTCCTCGGTGCTGAAGCTGGAGCGGAACGAGAGCTACTTCAAGGAGGGCCTGCCCTACCTGGACAAGCTCACCTTCCAGTCGATCGGTGGGGACCAGCCGGCCTATCAGGCGCTGCAGGCCGGCCAGGCGCAGGCCTACGAGGGCATGAACACCACCCCGCTGGTCGAGCAGGCGCAGAACAACTCCCAGCTGCAGGTGACGATCCAGGCGGCGACCTCGCCCTACGTCGTCCAGCTCAACACCAAGACCGGGCCGTTCGACGACCCGCGGGCGCGTGAGGCGATCTACCGGGCCACCGACTTCGACGCCATCAACGAGGGCATCTTCGGCGGCAACTACGAGGTCAGCCAGGGCTTCACCGCCCCCGGCGGGAAGTTCTACGCGCTGGAGGTGGGGGGCTACCCGGAGTACGACGTGGACCGCGCCAAGGAGCTCGTGCAGGAGCTCGGCGGGCTGACCGTCCGGCTGGGCACGATCAGCAACTACGTCGCCACCCAGATCAACACCGCGCTGCAGACGCAGTGGCAGGAGGCCGGGATCGAGGTGACGATCGAGGACTACCAGCTGTCCGGGCTGGTGGAGCAGTTCAACTCCGGGCAGTGGCAGGCCATGCTGCAGACCGCCGGCGCGTGGGACCCCGCCGCCGGTGTCGGCGTCGGCTTCCGCTTCGCCTCCACCTCGCCCTTCAGCGGCGTCGTCGACCCGGAGCTGGACACCCTGCTCAACGACGCCGCCGCCACCCTGGACGAGGACGAGCGGGCCGGCCTGTACACCCAGGCCGCCGAGCACATCGCGGAGAACTTCTACGCGCCGTTCGGGCTGGCCTTCGCCCCGGCCAACGTCGCCGTCGAGGGCGTCCACGGGCCCGGCCTGACCACCCGGATCCCGGCGATCCTGGTCAACTCCGGGATCATCTGGGACGAGGTCTGGCGCGAGCAGGGCTGACCCCTGCACCACCCCGCGGGTCCCGGGTGACCGGGACCCGCGGGCTCGCTCATCCCCGGCGGGGACGGCTGCGGCCGTCCCCGCCGGTTCCGTCTCGTCCACGGGCCCCGGCCCGGAGGGAGGATCCGTGCGCCTGCGCACCGCGGTGAACCTGGCCGACGTCCGGGAGCTGGCCCGCCGGCGCCTGCCCCGCCCGGTCTTCGACATGGTCGACGGCGGTGCCGACGACGAGCTGACCCTGGCCCGCAACGAGGCGGCGTTCCGGGGGCTCCTGCTCAGCCCCCGCCCGTTCGAGGACGTCACCCGGGTCGACCCCTCGGTGCGGCTGTTCGGCCGCAGGCTCTCGCTGCCGGTGCTGCTCGCCCCGACCGGGGGCGGCCGGATCGCCCACCGCCGGGCCGAGCTCGCCGTGGCCGCCGCCGCCCGGGGGCAGGACACCGTCTACGTGCAGAGCACCGTGACCGGCTACCCGCTCGAGGAGGTGGCGCGGGCCGGCGGGGGAGGGCTCTGGTACCAGCTCTACCTGCCGGCGAGCCGGGACGAGACCCGGGCGATGGTCGCGCGGGTCGCGGCGGCCGGCTACCGCGCTCTGGTCCTCACCGTCGACACCCCCGTCTTCGGCGGCCGGGAGCGCGACCGCCGCAACGGCTTCTCCCTGCCGCTCCGGCCGTCGCCGCGCATGCTGCTGCACGGGGCGTCCCGCCCGGCGTGGGCGGTGGAGTTCCTCCGCGGCAACCTGCCCACGCGGCGGGACGGCCGGCTGTCGGCCTGGGCCACGCAGCGGCAGATCCTCGCCTCGCCCCGGCCGGTCACGTGGGACGACCTGGCCTTCGTGCGCGACCTCTGGGACGGCCCGCTCGTGATCAAGGGGGTGCTGCGGGCCCAGGAGTGCCGCCGCATCCTCGACTGCGGCGCCGACGGCCTGATCGTCTCCAACCACGGCGGCCGCCAGCTCGACGGGGTGCCCGCGACCGTCGAGGCGCTGCCGGCGGTGGTCGAGGCGGTGGGCGGCCGGGTCCCGGTCCTGCTCGACGGCGGTGTCCGGCGCGGCACCGACGTCCTCAAGGCCGTGGCCCTCGGTGCGACGGCGGTGCTCGTGGGCCGCCCCTACCTCTACGGCCTGGCCGCCGGCGGGCAGGCCGGCGTCGAGCGGGTGCTCGAGCTGCTGGGCGCGGAGTTCACCCGGGCCATGGCCCTCACCGGCTGCCGCACCGTCGCGGACATCGACGCCGGGCTGCTCCTGCCGCCCCGCTGAGGTCGCCCCGCACCGGACCACCGCACGGCGGAAGGGCCGTGGTCGGCCCGCCCCGCCCCGACCTAGCGTGACCGCCGGCACACCGAGCGGTGCGGGTCCCCGTGCGACCCCGCCGGGGGGCCGGTGCCCGGACGACGACCGCGTCGCTCCCTCCCCGGTCCCGGCTCGGCACGAGGAAAGAGGACGAATTGGGCGACATGGTGCGTGCCGCGGTCCAGGTCGGACCGCGGAAGATCGAGATCCAGGAGTTCCCCCGGCCGCAGATCGGTCCGGACGACGGCCTGCTCCGCCTGGAGGCCAACGGCCTGTGCGGCAGCGACGTCGAGTTCTACAAGGGCCACCTGCGCCAGGGCATGCCGGCGTTCGTGCCGGGCCACGAGCCGATGGGCATCGTCGAGGAGGTCGGTGAGAACGCCGCCAAGCGCTGGGGCGTGCAGCCGGGGGACCGGGTCGCCCTCGAGGTGGTCATCCCGTGCCGGAGCTGCTTCGAGTGCCTGACCGGCAGCTACCAGGCCTGCCGCAACCGGGTCGGCGGCCACGGGGTCACCCCGGTCGACGTCGCACCGTCGCTGTGGGGCGGCTTCGCCGAGCACATGTACCTGGCGCCCGGCGCGGTCATGCACAAGATCGACAACACGCTGCCCGTCGAGGTCGCGGCGATGTACAACTCGATGGGTGCCGGGGTCCGGTGGGCGCTGCACTACGGGCAGGTCCGGCTCGGGGAGACGGTGCTCGTGCTCGGCGCCGGCCTGCGCGGGATCGCTGCGGTCATCGCCGCCAGGGCCGCCGGCGCGGGCACGGTCATCGTGACCGGCCTGGAGGCCGACGCGCACAAGCTGGCCCTGGCTCGCGAGTTCGGTGCCGACCACACGCTGGTCGTCGACGGCGACGCCGCCGAGGACGTCGTCGAGCGGGTCCGCGAGATCACCGACGGCCGCGGGGTCGACGCCACCCTCGAGCTCACCCCGATGGCCGCGGGCCCGGTGACCGACGCGCTGCTGTCGACCAAGCACGGCGGGCGGGTCGTCCTCGCCGGCATCAAGGGCGACCGGGAGATCCCGCTCCGGACCGACCTGATCATCAACCGGGCGCTCACCGTCCAAGGGGCCTTCGGCGTGGACGCCAAGGCGATGGCCGAGGCGATCGCGCTCATCGAGTCCCGCCGCTTCCCGCTGGAGCGGATGCACACCCACACGTTCGGCCTGGACGACACCGCGCACGCGATCGAGGTCCTC
The DNA here is from genome assembly GCF_900114385.1 of Geodermatophilus ruber. Taxonomy (GTDB): domain Bacteria; phylum Actinomycetota; class Actinomycetes; order Mycobacteriales; family Geodermatophilaceae; genus Geodermatophilus; species Geodermatophilus ruber. The sequence goes on along the minus strand of NZ_FOSW01000007.1, from coordinate 249,814 downwards.
GCCGGCGAGGTGCCCGGTGAGTCCGCCGTCCACGTCTCCGTCCACCCGAATCTCTGACCCGACCGGAGGACCCGCATGCTCATCGACACCCACGCCCACCTGCTGCCGTACGACTACCCGGCCGACGCGCCCGAGTGCTTCCCCCGCATGGAGCCGGTGGACGGCGAGACCGCGCGCACGCTGCTGTTCGGCCAGATGCAGTTCAAGGCCAGGGACGTCTTCTTCGACGCCGAGCGCCGCCTCGAGGCGCAGGACGCCTCCGGCGTCGACGTCGAGGTGCTCACCCCGATGCCGCCGCTGCTGCGCTACGACCTGCCGCTGGCCGACGGCCTGTCCCTGGCCCGGCACGTCAACGAGTTCAGCGCCACGCTGTGCCAGACCGAGCCCACCCGGCTGATCGCGTTGGGCATGGTCCCGATGCAGGACCCGGACGCCGCCACCGCCGAGCTGACCGCCATCCAGGAGATGGGCCTGGCGGGGGTGGAGATCGCCTCCAACATCCTCGGCGCCTCGATCGGCCACGAGAAGTTCCTGCCGTTCTTCGCCGAGTGCGAGCGGCTCGGCCTGGCCGTGTTCGTGCATGCCATGCCGTCGCCCACCGAGCGGCTGCCCATGTCGGCCATGGGCACCTACGTGGTCGGCGTCGAGGGCGCCTTCGCCGCCGCCTCGATGGTCACCGGCGGCACCGCCGCCAAGTGCCCGGACCTGCGGATCTCCTTCAGCCACGCGGCCGGCGGCTACCCGCTGATGATCCCGCGCCACCAGTACTTCTGGGGCGGGTCGTGGAACGAGGAGCCGAAGAACCCCGAGCGCGCCGTCATGCCCGACGACGGCCCGTCGCCGCTGGAGCACGCGCGGCGCTTCTACTACGACTCGCTGGTCTTCGACCGCCGGGCGCTGACCTACCTCATCGACCTGCTCGGCGCCGACCGGCTGCTCGTCGGCTCGGACTTCCCGGCGATGCCGCGGGAGGACCCGGCCGGCCGGACGCTCGCGTCGATGGGCCTGCCCGACGACGTGCTGCGGCAGATCACGTGGGACAACGCCTGGCGCTGGCTGGGCATGCAGCCCACCCGCTGACCGGCCCGGCGCCGGAGCCCCGCGCGGGCTCCGGCGCCGTCGTGGGTCAGGTGCAGCGGCGGGACGGCGGCTGCGCGGACGGGGCGCCCAGCGCGCGGGAGATGCCGCGGGCGGTCGCGTTGAGCACCGGCGCCAGTGCCGAGGCCTGCGTCGTGCCCGCCGCGACGGTCACACCGAGGGCGGCGACCACCTCGTCGCCCCGGCCGCGCACCGGGACGGCGACGGCGAGCGCCGGCGCGTCGGCGGTCAGCTGGTTCTCCGCCACGGCCACGCCGGTCCGGCGGACCTCCGCCAGCGTGCGCCGCAGCGCGGCCGGGTCGGTGATCGTGTGTGGTGTGAAGGACGTCAGCGGGCCGCTGAGCACCTCCTCCTGCACCTCCGGGCCGGCGAAGGCCAGGAGGACCTGGCCGGTGCCCGTGGCGTGCAGTGGCCAGCGCCCCCCGATCCGGCTCATCAGCCGCACCGCACCCCGCGCGCGCAGCGCCTCGACGTAGACGACGTCGGCGCCGTCCCGGACCCCCAGGACGACGTTGGCCCGGGTGGCCTGGTGCAGGTCGTCGACGTACGGGACGGCGAGTTCCCGCAGCTGCAGGCCGTGCGGGGCCAGCGCGCCGAGCTCCAGCAGCCGCAGCCCGATGCCGTAGCGCCCGTCCTCGCTGCGCTCCAGCGCGCCCCACACCCGCAGCTCGCCGACCAGGCGGTGCGTGGTGGTCAGGGACAGTCCGGCGCGGCGGCTGATCTCGCTGAGGGTCAGGGTGGCGTGGGCGGGCCCGAACGCGTCCAGGACGGCGAGGACCCGGCTGGCCGCGGTGGCGGAGCCCTGCCCGCTGCCGGGGACCTCCCGGCTCCGTCCGCCGACCGGCCGCAGCGGTCTCGTCGTGCTCAACCCAGCCTCCAGCCCTGCCCCGCAGGCAGCCCCCGGCGCGGGGCACGGGGCGTGTCCCGCGCCACTCTCCGTTCGCGCGGCCGGGCGTGTCAAACGGGCTCGCTGGCCGATCCGTGTGCCGGCTGGGACGGCTGTGACGCCGCGGCCGAGTGGACCGCCCGGTCCGCCCCTGGGCCCCCAACTTGTCTTCCGCGGGACGAAAGCGGCGAGGTCCGCGGGCGGGTCGCTCCCGGACTCTGGTCCGGCCGCCAGTGACCGTCATCACGGCGCCTGCCACCGGCTCGCCCGCTCGAGTCAGCCCTCGGCGTGCCGCTCCACCGTCCACCCCAGAGTCACCGAGGCCCCAAGGGGAGCACCTACATGAAGCAACGGACGATCCTGTCCCTCCTCACCGCTGCAGCGCTGACGTTGTCAGCGTGCGGCGGTGGCGACGGAGGCGCGAGCGCCTCCGGCACGACGGGCCCGGTCGGCGAGCCGCAGTCCGGGGGTGAGCTCACCGTCCTGGAGGACGCCGCCTTCGCCGGCAGTTGGCCCGCCGGTCTCGACCCGGCCACCAACACCACCGGTGGTTCGAACATCGCGATGCAGCAGGCCATCTACGGCGGCCTGTTCCTCCTGAAGGCCGACGACGACGGCTCCAACGCCCGCGTCGAGGGCAACCAGGCCGAGAGCTACGAGCTCTCCGAGGACGGGACGACCTTCACGGTCACGCTCCGCGAGGGCATCCAGTTCAGCGACGGCACCCCGCTGGACGCCGAGGCGGTCAAGTTCAACTGGGACCGCGCCCTCGCCAACCCGTGCACCTGCAAGCCCAACTGGCCGCTGGCCCCGAACGGCATCCAGGTGGTCGACCCGCTGACGATCTCGCTGACCTTCACCCAGCCGTACCCGGCCATCCTGGCCTCGTTCCCGGTCAGCAACGTCAACTGGATCGCCTCGCCGACGGCGTTGCAGGAGATGGGCGAGGACGCCTTCAAGATCACCCCGGTCGGTGCCGGCCCGTTCACCGTGGTGGAGAACCAGCTGTCCTCGGTGCTGAAGCTGGAGCGGAACGAGAGCTACTTCAAGGAGGGCCTGCCCTACCTGGACAAGCTCACCTTCCAGTCGATCGGTGGGGACCAGCCGGCCTACCAGGCGCTGCAGGCCGGCCAGGCGCAGGCCTACGAGGGCATGAACACCACCCCGCTGGTCGAGCAGGCGCAGAACAACTCCCAGCTGCAGGTGACGATCCAGCCGGCGACCTCGCCCTACGTCGTCCAGCTCAACACCAAGATCGCGCCGTTCGACGACCCGCGGGCTCGTGAGGCGATCTACCGGGCGACCGACTTCGACGCCATCAACGAGGGCATCTTCGGCGGCAACTACGAGGTGGCCGACTCCTTCGTCGCGCCGGGTGGCAAGTTCTACGCGCTGGAGGTGGGGGGCTACCCGGAGTACGACGTGGACCGCGCCAAGGAGCTCGTGCAGGAGCTCGGCGGGCTGACCGTCCGGCTGGGCACGATCAGCAACTACGTCGCCACCCAGATCAACACCGCGCTGCAGACGCAGTGGCAGGAGGCCGGGATCGACGTCGAGATCTTCGACGCCCAGCTCTCCGGCGTCATCCAGGAGTTCACCGGCGGCCAGTGGCAGGCGATGCTGCAGACCGCCGGCGCGTGGGACCCCGCCGCCGGTGTCGGCGTCGGCTTCCGGTTCAACTCCACCGCCCGCTACAGCGGGGTGGTCGACACCGAGCTGGACAAGCTGCTGGCCGATGCCGCCGCCACCGTCGACGAGGACGAGCGGGCCGGCCTGTACAGCCAGGCCGCCGAGCGGATCGCGGAGAACTTCTACGCGCCGTTCGGGCTGGCCTTCGCCCCGGCCAACGTCGCCGTCGAGGGCGTCCACGGCCCCGGCCTGACCACCAAGATCCCGCCGCTCCTGGTGAACTCCGGGGTCATCTGGGACGAGGTCTGGCGGGAGCAGTGACCGCGACGGCAACCACCCCGCGGGTCCCGGTCAGCCGGGACCCGCGGGTCTCCCGCCTCACCCGGGTGACCGGGTCGCCGGTGCTCCGGCTGATCGTCAAGCGGCTGCTGATGGCCGTTCCGATCATGCTCGGGGTCACCATCCTGACGTTCTGGGTGCTCAGCCTCATCCCCGGCAACGCGGCCGAGCAGCTGCTGGGCGCCGAGGCCACCCCCGAGGACGTCGCCCTGCTGGAGCGGCAGCTGGGCCTGGACCAGCCCGGCGTCGTCCGCTACCTGGAGTGGCTGCAGGGCGCCGTCACCGGCGACCTGGGCAACTCGATCGTCAGCCGGCAGCCGGTGAGCGACGTCCTCGCCGACCGGTTGCCGGTCACCGGCGAGCTGGTGCTGCTGGCCTTCCTCATCTCCCTGGTCCTGGCCATCCCGGTCGCGCTGCTGGCCGCCCACAAGCCGGGCGGGATCATGGACCGGATCAGCATGGTGGTCAGCACGCTGGGCCTCTCGGTCGCCAACTACGTGCTGGCCCTGATCCTGGTGCTGGTGTTCGCGGTGACCCTCGGCTGGCTGCCGGCCATCGGCTACGTCCCGCTCGAGGACGGGCTGTGGGCGAACCTCGAGGCGATGATCCTGCCCTCGGCAGCGATCGGCTTCCCGCTGTTCTGCTTCTACACCCGGTTCCTGCGCGGTGACCTGGTCGACCAGATGCAGCAGGAGGAGTACGTCACCACGGCGCGCGCCAAGGGCGTCGGCTCCTGGTCGGTGCTGATCAAGCACGCCTTCCGGAACTCGTCCTTCGGCCTGATCACGGTCGTCGGCCTGAACCTGGGTGCGCTCATCGGCGGCACCGTGATCATCGAGCAGATCTTCGCGCTGCCGGGCATCGGTCAGATGCTCCTGCAGGCCATCAACACCCGTGACTTCGTCGTCGTGCAGGCCGCGGTCGTGATCTTCGCGCTGGTCGCGGTGGTCGCCAACCTGGTCGTGGACCTGCTGTACGCCGTCCTGGACCCGAGGATCCGCTATGGCAGTCGTTGAGCCGGCTCCGTCCTTCGCCATCGGCCCCGAGATCGACGAGGCCGAGGCCAAGGCCGGTATCCGCGGCCGCCGCCGGGGCGGCAACCTGGGCACCTGGATCCCGGCCGGGCTGATCGCCTTCGTGGTGATCGCCTGCTTCCTGGGCCCGACCCTGCTGTCGCTGCCCAGCCCCGTGGGCGGCAACATCCTGGAGAGCAACCAGCCGGCGTTCTCGCCCGGGCACTTCCTGGGCACCGACCCGAACGGCAACGACATCCTCTCGCGGCTGCTCAACGGCGGTCAGTCCTCGCTGTGGATCGCCCTGGCGGTCAACATCCTCGGCCTCGTCATCGGCGGCACCCTGGGTGCGCTGTCCGGTTACGTGGGCGGCGTCGCCGACACCCTGATCATGCGGGTCCTCGACGTGCTGATCGCGTTCCCCTCGCTGGTGCTCACCCTGGCCGTGGCCCAGGCGCTCGGCCCGTCCATGACGAACACGATCTTCGCGCTGGCCTTCTTCAGCATCCCGGCGTTCGCCCGGGTGGCCCGCTCGGCGGTCCTGCGGCTGCGGGAGATGCCGTTCATGGCGGCGGCGAAGCTGGCCGGGACCCCGGCGTGGCGGATGCTGTTCAAGCACCTCGCGCCCAACATCGCCCCCCAGCTGATCACCTTCGGCATGCTGGGCATGGGCATCGTGATCATCATCGAGGGCGCGCTGAGCTTCCTCGGCCTGGGCATCCCGGACCCGGCTCCCAGCTGGGGCAACATGGTGGCGACCGGCCAGCTGAGCCTCTCGGCGACGCCGATGCTCGTCGTCTGGCCCAGCGTGGCCCTGCTGGTCACCGTCCTCGCCTTCAACCTTCTCGGCGAGAACCTGCGTGCGCGTTGGAGTGGTCGATGAGCGGCGAACGAACCGTTGCCTACCCCGCGGGTGACACCCTCGTGTCCGAGGGCGTGATCGCGCCGGCCCGTGCCGGGCGCCCGGCACCGGCCCGGGCGGGCGCGGCCGGCGAGCCGCTCGTGGTGGTCGAGGGCCTCCGGGTCCAGTTCACCCGGGGCGGCCGGAAGGTCAACGCGGTCAACGGGCTGTCCTACCGGCTCGAGCCCGGCACGATGATGGCGATCATCGGCGAGTCCGGGTCCGGCAAGAGCGTCAGCTCCCGGGCCCTCATGGGGCTGCTGCCACCGACGGCGAAGATCTCCGGCTCCATCCGGTTCGACGGGCGCGAGCTCATCGGCCTCCCGGAGAAGGACATGCGGGAGCTGCGCGGCGGCGACATCGCCATGGTGTTCCAGGACCCGGCCCGGTCGCTCAACCCGACGATGAAGATCGGTGCCCAGATCACCGAGGCCGTCCGGCTGCACAGCGACCTGGACAAGAGGGGCGCGCACGCCCGGGCGGTGGAACTGCTCAAGCTGGTGCGGTTGCCCGCGGCCGAGCGGCGCTTCCACGAGTACCCGCACCAGCTCTCCGGCGGGATGCGCCAGCGGGTGATGATCGCCATCGCGCTGGCCGGCGAGCCGCGGCTGCTCATCGCCGACGAGGCCACCACGGCGCTCGACGTCACCACCCAGGCGCAGATCATGGAGCTGCTGGTCGAGCTGCAGCAGCGGCTCGGCATGGCGGTGATCATGATCAGCCACGATCTCGGGCTGGCGGCCAGCTACGCCCAGCACGTCGTCGTCATGTACGCCGGCCGGGCCGTGGAGCAGGCGCCCACGCAGACGCTGTTCGCGAACGTGCGGATGCCCTACACCCACGCCCTGCTCGGCGCCATCCCGGCGCTGGACCGGGAGCCGCACTCGCTGTTCGACGTGACCCCCGGCCAGCCGCCGGACCTGTCCGCGCTGCCGAAGGGCTGCCCGTTCCGGCCGCGGTGCCAGTACGCCACCGACACGTGCCTGCAGGCCCCGCCCCTCACCGAACACGAGCCCGAGCACCTGTGGGCCTGCTGGCACCCGGTCGGTGCCGGCGCCGGTCACAACAGCGCGAACGGAGAACAGCGATGACCGCGGTCGACGAGCGCACCGGCGGACAGCGGGCCGGAACGGGGAGCCCGCTGCTGCGCGCCCGCAACCTCGTGCAGGAGTTCCCGGTGCGGGCCGCCGGCGGGGTCAAGGGCGGTGTGGTGCACGCGGTGTCGAACGTGTCGTTCGACATCTACGCCGGCGAGACCCTCGGCGTGGTGGGGGAGACGGGCTCGGGCAAGTCCACCCTGGCGCGGTCGGTCATCCAGCTCCCGCGGCCCAAGTCCGGCACGGTGGAGTTCCAGGGCAAGGACCTCATGAAGGTCGGCCGCCGGGAGCTCAAGGACTCCCGCCGGCACATGCAGATGGTCTACCAGGACCCGTTCGGCTCGCTGAACCCGCGCTGGCGGGTGACCGAACTGGTCGAGGAGCCGCTGCGGGGCCACGGCTGGGGCAACGCCGACAGCCGCAAGCGCCGCGTCGAGGAGCTGCTCGACCTGGTCGGTCTGGACCCCTCGCAGTACGGCAAGCGCCGTCCGTTCGAGCTGTCGGGCGGTCAGTGCCAGCGGGTGGCGATCGCCCGGGCCATCGCCCTGGAGCCGGCGCTGATCGTCGCCGACGAGGCGGTCTCCTCCCTGGACGTGCTGATCCAGGCGCAGGTGCTCAACCTGTTCGAGAAGCTGCGCCGGGAGATGAACCTCTCCTACCTGTTCATCGCGCACGACCTGGCGATGGTCAAGCAGGTCAGCGACCGGGTGGCGGTCATGTACCTGGGCCAGCTGGCCGAGATCGGCCCGTCGGAGGGGATCTACCGGCAGCCGCTGCACCCCTACACCGCGGCCCTGCTGGACTCGATCCCGCGGGTGGACCCGGTGACCGGGGCGGCGCACCGCCCGGTCGCGCTGCCCGGCGAGCCGCCGTCGCCGATCGACCCGCCCAGCGGCTGCCGCTTCCGCACCCGCTGCCCGCGGGCGCAGCAGAAGTGCGCCGAGGAGGCGCCGCAGCTCGTCGAGCGGCTGCCCGGGCACCAGGTGTCCTGCCACTTCCCGCTGGACCTGCCGATGCCGACGGTGCCGCCGAAGCCGGCCGCGCCCGTCGCCGACCCGGCGCCGACCAGCACGACGGCTGCCTGACCGAGGAGGGGACGTGTTCGACAGCATCATCGACCCGACGGTCGGCGCCCCCGGGAACGACCGGGGCCGGACGGCGCTGGCCGGCCGGCCGGCGCAGCTGAACGGGCTGCGGCTGGGCCTGCTGGTCAACACCAAGCGCAACGCCGCGGACTTCCTCGAGGAGGTGGCAGCAGCCCTGGAGTCCGAGTACGGCGTGACCACCGTCCTCACCCGGACCAAGCCCAGCATCGTCCACCCCGCTCCGCCGGAGATGCTCGAGGAGTTCCGCGGCGAGACCGACGTCGTGGTCGTCGGCGTCGGGGACTGCGGGTCCTGCAGCGCCTCGGCCGTCGCCGACGGGTTGCAGCTGGAGGCCGCCGGCATCCCGGCCGCGGTCATCTGCAGCGACGCCTTCCGGGTCAGCGCCGACGCCATGGCGAACCTGCAGGGCACGCCGGGCTACGAGTACGTCACCACCGCCCACCCGGTGGCCAGCCTCTCCCGCGAGGGGGTCCGCGAGCGCGCCGTCGCGGCCCTGCCGGAGATCGTCGGCATGCTCACCCGGCCCGCCGCGGCGGTGGCCTCATGACGGCACTGGAGGACCCGGTCCGGACGGCGAGGGAGGCGATCCGGTACTGCTACGAGCAGGGCTGGACCGACGGCCTGCCGGTCGTACCCGCCACCCGGGAGGACCTCGACGCCTTCCTCGCCACCACCGACCGGGATCCCGACGAGGTGATCGGTGCGCAGGAGCACCTCAACCGCCGGGTGACCGTGCGCCAGGCCGCGGTCAACGCGATCATGGCCGGCTGCGAGCCCGAGTACTTCCCGGTCGTCCTCGCCGCGTGGGACGCCCTCAACGGCGAGCCGGCCACCAACGGCGGGGCGTGGCAGTCCACGAGCGGCCCGGCGCCGCTGCTGGTGGCCAACGGGCCGATGCGCCAGCGCCTGGGCATCAACTGCGCGGGAGGGGTCTTCGGCCCCGGTTTCCGCGCGAACGCCACCATCGCCCGCGCCATCGGGCTGATCGTGCGCAACGGCTACGGCATCAAGCCGCAGCAGCTGGAGCAGGCCACCCAGGGCGTGCCCGGCCGGTGGCAGTTGCTCGTCGGCGAGAACGAGGAGCTCTCCCCGTGGGAGCCGCTCAGCGTCGTCGGCGGGCTCGAGCTCGGTGTCGACGCGGTCTCGGCGATGCTCATCCGCTGCTGCGAGTACGTGGACAACCGGCACACCGAGAGCGCCGAGGCGGTCCTGCAGGACCTCGCCGACTCACTCGCCCGCATCGGCGCCTACCTGGGCATCCGGCACTCCAGCGGCGGTCTGGTGCTGGGACCCGAGCACGCGCACGTCCTGGCCGACGCCGGCTACAGCCGGGCCGACGTCCAGCAGTGGCTGTTCGAGCACGCCACGCACTCCCACGAGGAGCTCGCGGCCGCCGGCAAGGTCGGGCCCGGTGGCCCCGCCGAGGGCGACGCGGCGTTCCCGATGATGCCGTCCGCCGCGGAGATCCCGGTGCTCGTCGCCGGGGCGGCCAACGCCGCGATCTCCATGGTCTTCCGCCCCTTCGGCTGGGCCTCGTGGTCCGGCCGCTCCGTACCCGTCCGCTGGTCGGCCGACGCCCGGCCGACCACAGTCCAGGAGGTCTCCCCGTGACCATCGATCAGGCTCAGCTCGAGCAGCTCAAGCAGACGCTGCAGGCCGACGACTACCGGCTCGACGTCGACGTGCAGGGCGACTCGGCCGACGTCGCGATCGTGGCCGGGCCCGACGCGTGCGAGGAGTGCCTGGTGCCCAAGCCCCTCATGCAGTCGATGCTCGCCCCGGTCCTCGGGGTGCAGCCCGACAGCATCCGGCTGACCTACCCGACCGACAAGGCCTGACCGTCCGTCCGCGCGGGTCCCGACCCCCGCGCGGACGGCGAGCCCCGCGGACCCGTGGGGAGCCCGGTGGCTTCCCACGGGTCCTCGGTGTGCCCGCGACAGCCCGACATCCCGCGCTGCGGCCCGCGCTGCAGCCCGATCGAAAACGGAGCACGGAGTGGAGATCTCCCTGGAGGGGAAGGTCGCGCTGGTCACCGGCGTCGGCCCCAACATCGGCAGCGGCATCGCCCTGGCGCTGTCCCGGTACGGCGCCAAGGTGGCCTGCAACGACGTCAGCGACGACGTCATCAAGGCCGCGATGGCGCGCATCGAGCGCAACGGCGGTGAGGCGATGGCCGCGCCCGGGGACGTCACCGACGAGGCCGCGGTGCAGGGCTACGTCGACGCGGTCCTGGAGAAGTGGGGCCGGATCGACATCCTGGTCAACAACGCCGCCATGCTGGGCGGGAAGGGCGTGCTCGACGAGGACGCCGGCACCTTCGAGCGCTCGATCAAGGTCTCCGGCCTCGGCTACTTCCTCAACACCAAGATCGTCGGGCGGGCCATGGCCGAGCGCGGCATCCGCGGCTCGATCGTCTGCATCTCGTCGTCCAACGGGTGGAACGGCTCGGCCGGCGTCATCGCCTACGCGTTCAACAAGGGCGGCGTGAACAACTTCGTCCGGGCCGCGGCCATGGACCTCGCGCCGTACGGCATCCGGGTCAACAGCTACACCCCGACCGCGCCGACGATCGACAACCCCGAGCTGGTCGCTGAGCTGCAGGCGCAGGGCCGGCCGGTGGACATGCTCAACGCCGGCCGGAAGGGCGGCGGCCTCGGGGGGAACACCGGCGACGAGCCGTGGCGCCGTCCGGCCCGGTGGTCGGGGGAGCGCCCGCCGCTGGTGCCGCTGGGCAGCACCGGGACGCCGACCGACATCGGCCACGCCGTCGCCTGGCTGTGCTCGGACTACGCGCGGCTGATCACCGGCACCGACCTGGTCGTCGACGGCGGCGCGCGGGCGAAGAACTTCGCCTACTTCCCGGCCGACCCCGAGGACCTCGCCGGCCCCGTGCCGCTCATCCCGCTGGACGAGACCCCGCTGCCCTGACCCCACCCCGCTGGAGGGCAGAAATGGCCATTTCTGCCCTCCAGCGGGTCACAGGCCCAGTGCGGCGCGGACCCGGGCGACGACGCCGTCCAGGTCCCGCAGGTCGCTCGCGCTGAGTCGGATCACCCTCCAGCCCGCTGCCCGTAGCCGCTCGAGGCGGGCGTCGTCCCGGGCGATCTGGTCGCCGGTGAAGTGGTGGGCGCCCTCGTACTCGATCGCCAGGCGCGCCTCCGGGAACGCCAGGTCCACCCGGGCGACGAACTCACCGGCCACCCGCACCTCGTACTGGGGGACCGGCGTCAGGTCGGCCACGACGAGAGCCACCCGGACCCGGGACTCCGGTGCCGACTCCGCCCGCGGGTCGACGAGCAGGACCGCCTTGCGCACACGAGCGACGCCCCACCGGCCCGCGCCCGCGTTCGCCATGGCCGAGAGATCGTCCTGCGAGACCGCTCCGCACCGGACCATCGCGTCGATTGCGGCGACTGCGGTGCCCCGCGACTCCAGCGCGGCCAGGTCCCACGCCGTCCGCACCGCCGACGTCACCGGGACGTCGTCGCGCCACTCGACGTCCGTCGCGTCGAGGTCACTGCGGTGCACGCGCACCTCGCGCGGTCCCTTCCACTGCACGGTGCTGGGGCGGACGACGGTCACGGGGTCGTGCGGGCCGGCGAAGGGCGCGCCGTGCCAGGCGGCCGCGGAGTGTCCGCCGATCGCGGTGCCGGGCGGCAGGAGGAGGGCGACGCCCTGGCACCTGAGCCGGTGGTCGAGCACCAGCGCGGGATCGGCGTAGACGCCCTGGACCAGGCGGCGGTAGCTGCGCTCGCGCAACTGCTTGACGCTGAGGAGGCCGTCGGCAACGGCACGGCTGCCGACGAAGACTCCGGTGAGGTGTGAGCGAGGCACTGCGGCAGGGTGGCCGGATCAGGCCGGTCTTCGCTGCCGCCGTCCACAGGGCCGCCCGGAGGGGGCAGAAATGGCCATTTCTGCCCCCTCCGGGGCTGGGGTCAGCGCGAGAGGCGCGGGGAGGGCAGGCGGCGCTCCGGCGAGTAGACCGGGTGCGCGGTCAGGAACGGGATCGCCGCGGCCCGCTCCTCGTTGATCGGCTCGTCGGGGAACGCGGCCAGCGTGGTGTCGAAGCGGTCCTGCACGCCGGCCTTGAACTCCGGGTGGGTGAGGATGAACAGGTCGTTGCGGCGGACGCCGTCCAGCACCCGCTCGCCGGCCTCGACGTAGCTCATGTAGGGCTGGGTCTTGGCCCGCTCGAGGAACTCCGCCGGCGGCGGGGTGTAGCCGCTCTCGCCGTACTGCTGGGGCCGGTTGGCCACGGCGCCGGCGATGTTGCTGTGCACCGGGCCGGGGCAGTACGCCGAGACGCCGATGCCCTCGGGGGCCAGCTCGATGGCCAGCGCCTCCGACAGCGCCACGACGGCCGCCTTGGTCATCGAGTACAGGCCCGCGACGATCGGCATGAGCGCGGCCATCGAGGCGGTGTTGACGACGTGCCCGCCCTGCCCGTGGGCGCGCATCCGCGGCACGAACGCCTGGATGCCGTGGCCGACACCCTTGATGTTGACGTCGATCAGCCAGTCCCAGTCCGCCGGCGTGGCCTTCATGACGGGGCCGGTGAGCCCGATCCCCGCGTTGTTGACCAGCACGTCGACCCGGCCGTGCCGCCGCTCGGTCTCCTCGGCGGCCCGCTCGACGGCGTCCCGGTCGGTGACGTCGAGCAGCACGGCGTCGGCGGACAGGCCCGCGTCGGCGAACTCCTTGAGCGTCTCGTCGACGTGCTCCTGGCGGCGGCCGCTGATGACGACCGTCATGCCGGCCCGGGCGAAGGCCAGCCCGATGCCGCGGCCGATCCCGCTGGACCCGCCGGTGATGAAGGCGACCTTGCCCTCGACGTCCTGCATGTTCTCTCCTCGTCTCGACACGATCCGGGCCCGCACCGCACGGACGGCGGTACGGGCCCGGGAGCCAGGGACCGGACCGGTCAGCCGGCCAGGTGCTCGGTGTAGGGGGCGGTGGTGTTCGCGCGGACGTCCTCGGGGGTGACGCCGGGGGCGCACTCGACCAGCCGCAGCGCGCCGTCGACGACGTGGAAGACGGCGAGGTCGGTGTAGACCCGGGTCACCACGCCCTTGCCGGTCAGGGGCATCGTGCACTCGGGCACGATCTTCGGCCGGCCCGTGCGGTCGACGTGCTCCATCGCGACCCACACCTGCGGCGTGCCGGCGACGAGGTCCATCGCGCCGCCGACGGCGGGGTTCTTGCCCGGCACGTACCAGTTGGCCAGGTCGCCGGAGGCCGACACCTGCAGCGCGCCGAGGATGGTGCAGTCCAGGTGGCCGCCGCGGATGATCGCGAACGACAGCGCCGAGTCGGTGATGGCCGCCCCGCTGATGAGGGTGATCGGCTGCTTGCCGGCGTCGGTGAGGTCGGGGTCCTCCTGGCCGGGGGCGGCCTCGGCACCGATGCCCAGGACGCCGTTCTCCGCGTGGAGGACGACCTCCTTGTCCGCGGGGAGGAAGCGGGGGACCAGCAGCGGGATGCCGACCCCGAGGTTGACGACGTAGCCGTCCTGCAGGTCCTCGGCGAGCCGCTGGGCGATGCCCTCGCGGGTGCGCCCGACGACGGGGGCCGGGGCGGGGATGGTGCCGGTCATCAGGAGGCCTTCCTCGTCGGCGCGGCGGCGGGGTCGTCGATGGCGGGGGCCTTGCCGGTGGACAGCACCACGTCGTCCACGAACACGCCGGGCAGGTGGACGTCGTCGGGGTGCAGCTCGTCGGCCTCGACGAGGTGCTCGACCTCGGCGAACGTCGTCCTCCCCGACATGCCCGCCATCGGGTTGAAGTTGCGGGCCGAGAGCCGGAACCGCAGGTTGCCCTTGCGGTCGCCCTTGTGCGCCTTGACGAACCCGAAGTCGGCGACGATGCCCTCCTCGAGGACGTGCTCGCGGCCGTTGATCAGGCGGGTCTCCTTGGCCGGCACGTGCTCGGCGACGCCGCCGTCGGGGGCGTAGCGCAGCGTGAAGGAGCCGTCGGAGAGCATCGTGCCCGCGCCGGAGGGCGTGAAGAAGGCGGGGATGCCGGCGCCACCGGCCCGCAGCCGCTCGGCGAGGGTGCCCTGCGGGATGAGCTCGAGCTCCACCCGGCCGGCGAAGTACTCGTCGTAGAACTCCTGCAGGATCGGGAAGGACGCCGTCACGCGGCGCAGCCGGCCCTCGTGCAGCAGCCGCCCGACGCCGGTGAAGTCGTGGCCGACGTTGTTGACGATCACGTGCAGGTCGCGCTTGTCCAGCTCGCAGAGCGCGTCGAGCAGCGCGTCCGGCCGGCCGGAGCTGCCGAAGCCGCCCACGGCGATGGAGGCACCCGAGGGCACGGCGTCGACCACGGACAGGACGTCCTCGCGGAACTTGTCGATCACTGGCGGTCCTTCACGGGGGATGGGTCCTTCCACGGGGATGGGCTCGCTCGCGGACCGGACGGCGGCTCCGCGGAGGCGCCGGGCGGCGCGGGGACTGCTGGTTCAGCGACCGACCGGTACCGGGCAGCGGTTGCTCAGGTCGGCACGTCGAGTGCAGCAGCCGCACCGGCGGGGGAGCAGTGCCACTTCCACGTGCCGGAAAGGAGACGCAGTGCACAGCTCGGGCGGGGAGCCGGTTCCGCCGTCGTCTTCCGTGATGGGGAAGACCTGTGGTCCGCGCCACCTCCGCCGCCGCAGATTGGACGCGGCCGGGAGAGCGCTCAGCAGTTCCGGCGGTCGGCACCCGAGGGCCCGCGCCCGACGGCCCCGCGCCTCCGCCGAGCACCCCGCTGCGGCCGACGTCCAGTACCTGGGAAGGAGCCCATATGAGCATGACCACGCGCGCCGCGGTCTGCCGCGAGCCTGGTCGGCCGTGGGAGATCACCGAGCTCGAGCTCGACGAGCCGAAGGCCAACGAGGTCCGCATCAAGTTCATGGCGGCCGGCATGTGCCACTCCGACGACCACATCCAGAAGGGCGACGCGCAGATGCGCTTCCCCGTGGTCGGCGGGCACGAGGGGGCCGGCATCGTCGACGCCGTCGGTGCCGGCGTCACCCGGGTGAAGGTCGGCGACCACGTGGTCTGCTCCTTCATCCCCGCCTGCGGCAAGTGCCGCTACTGCTCCACCGGCCGGCAGAACCTCTGCGACGAGGGCAAGAACGCCTCCACCGGCGAGTTCCCCGACGGCACCTTCCGCTTCCACCAGAACGGCGAGGACTTCGGCGGTCTGTGCGTCCTGGGCACCTTCTCCCAGTACGCGGTCGTGAGCGAGTACTCGGTCATCCAGATCCCCGAGGACATCCCGTTCGAGATCGCGGCCCTCGTCGGCTGCGGTGTGCCCACGGGCTGGGGCAGCGCGGTCCACCTCGCCGGCGTCAAGGCCGGCGACACCGTGGTCATCTACGGCGCCGGTGGCGTCGGCAGCAACGCGGTCCAGGGCGCGGCCCTCGCCGGCGCGGAGCGCGTGGTCGTCGTCGACCCGGTGGAGTTCAAGCGGGAGATGGCGACCGTCTTCGGCGCCACCCACACCTTCGCCTCGGCCAAGGAGGCGCACGAGTTCGTCGTCGAGTCGACCTGGGGTGAGCTGGCCGACCACGCGATCATCACCGTCGGCAGCCTGCACGACGAGGTCATCGCCGACGCCCTGCAGGTGGTCGGCAAGGCCGGTCAGGTCACCGTCACCGCCGTCGGCAACGGCTGGGTGAACGAGCACCCCGGCGTGTTCATCGGCTACCAGCGGCGCGTGCAGGGCGGCATCTTCGGCGGCTGCAACCCGCTGCACGACGTCCCGCGCCTGATCAGCCTCTACCGCTCCGGGAAGCTCAAGCTCGACGAGCTGGTGACCAGGACCTACACGCTCGACGAGGTCAACCAGGGCTACCAGGACATGCTCGACGGCAAGAACATCCGCGGCGTCATCGTCCACGAGCACTGAGGCATCGAAAGTCAGAGGCGCTGAGCCGCCGGCAGACAACGGAACTGAGGACGAAGACATGACGATCGCCCCTCCCGGCCCTGCGACCGGGAAGTCCCTGATCATCGACAACGCGCAGCTGATCGGCGGCGACTGGGTCCCCGCCGCGAGCGGCGAGACCATCGACGTGCTGAACCCGGCCACCGGCGAGGTGCTCGCACGGGTGCCCCGCGGCACCGCCGCGGACGTCGACGCCGCCGTCTCGGCCGCCGAGGCCGCCTTCCCGGCCTGGCGCGACACCAACGCCACCGCCCGTGCCGCCCTGCTGTTCCGCTGGGCCGCGCTCATCGACGAGAACATCGCCGAGCTGGACTCCCTGGAGTCCCAGGAGGTCGGCCGCCCGCACTGGGGGCCGCCGCCGATGTCCGGCCAGCTCCGCTTCACCGCGGGCCAGGCCGACAAGGTGCAAGGCCTGTCCCTGCCGACCTACACGCCGGACGCCCTCGGGCTGACCCTCCGCGAGCCGTACGGCGTCGTCGGCGCGGTCATCCCGTGGAACGCCCCCGGCCCGATGTTCGTCACCGACGTCGGCCCGGCCATCGCCGCGGGCAACACCATCGTGATCAAGCCGGCCGAGGACGCGCCGCTGACCGCGCTGGCGCTGGCCAAGCTGGCCGTCGAGGCCGGCATCCCGGCGGGCGTGGTCAACGTCGTCACCGGCTACGGGCACGAGGCCGGCGCCGCCATCCCGGCGCACCCGAGGATCCGCCGGATCAGCTTCACCGGCTCCCCGCAGACCGGCGAGCTGATCATGGCCGCCTGCGCGAAGAACCTCACCCCGCTGCACCTGGAGCTGGGCGGCAAGTCGCCGCAGGTCATCCTCGCCGACGCCGACCTCGACGCCGCCGTCCCGGCGATCGCCCGGGGCATCACGCTCAACACCGGCCAGATCTGCGCCGCCGGCTCGCGGGTCGTGGTCGCGCGCTCGATCCACGCCGAGGTCGTGCAGCGGCTGGCCGAGCACATGTCCCAGGTCAAGGTCGGGCCCTGGTACGAGCAGGTCAACATGGGCCCGCTCATCAACGCCAAGCAGCAGGAGCGCGTGCTCAAGTACATGCAGCTGGGCCAGGAGGAGGGCGCTGAGCTCGTCCTCGGTGGCGGGCGCCCGTCCGGGGAGCAGTTCGAGCGCGGCTTCTTCGTCGAGCCGACCCTGTTCGACAACGTCGACCCGGCGATGCGCATCCACCAGGAGGAGATCTTCGGGCCGGTCCTCGGCGTCACCCCGGTGGACGACGACGAGCAGGCCCTCCAGGTCGCCAACGGCACCGACTACGGCCTGGTCGCCTCCGTCTGGACCCGCGACGTCGGCAAGGCCGTCAAGTTCGCCCGCGGTCTGCAGGCCGGCCAGGTCGCGGTGAACGCCGCGCTGGGCGCCGGGGTCATCGGGGGGCCGTTCGGCGGCTACAAGCGCAGCGGCTTCGGCCGGTCGATGGGCGCCGACGCGGTCCTCGACTACACCCAGGTCAAGACCGTGTCCCTCCGTGGCACCGGGAACTGAGAGGGATCGCATGAGCAGCATCACGACGCGCGCGGCCATCGCCCGCGAGGCGCACAAGGGCTGGGAGCTGGTCGACCTCCAGCTCGACGACCCCAAGGAGCACGAGGTCCGGGTCAAGTTCGCCGCCTCGGGCCTGTGCCACTCCGACGACCACATCACCCAGGGCGACGCGCCGGTGCGCATGCCCGTGGTGGGTGGCCACGAGGGGGCCGGCATCGTCGAGTCGGTCGGCCCGAACGTCACCCGGGTCAAGCCCGGTGACCGGATCGTCTGCTCCTACATCCCGGCCTGCGGCGCCTGCCGGCCCTGCTCCACCGGGCACCAGAACATGTGCGTCAAGGGGCTCAACGCCGGGACCGGCATGTTCCTCGACGGCACCTTCCGCTTCCACCTCGGCGACGAGGACCTCGGCGGCTTCTGCACCGTCGGCTCCTTCTCGCAGTACGCGGTGATCTCGGAGTGGGCGGCCATCCCGCTGGCCGACGGCATCCCGTGGGAGGTCGCCTGCCTGGTCGGGTGCGGCGTCCCCACCGGCTGGGGCTCGGCGGTCAACGCGGCCGGCGTCCGGGCCGGGGACACCGTGGTGATCTTCGGTTCGGGCGGGGTCGGCAGCAACGCCGTCCAGGGCGCCCGGTACGCCGGCGCGAAGAACGTCGTCGTCGTCGACCCGGTCGAGTTCAAGCGCGACATGGCCACCTCGGTCTTCGGCGCGACGCACGCCTTCGCCTCGGCGAAGGAGGCGCACGAGTTCGTGGTCGAGACCACCTGGGGCCAGCTGGCCGACCACGCGATCCTCACCCCCGGTGTGGTGACCGAGGAGATGGTCAACGCCGCCATCCAGATGACCGGCAAGGGCGGCAAGGTCACCATCACCGGCGTCGGCAAGCTGACCGAGAAGGCCGCGCACTTCCACGCCGGCGCGCTCATCGGCTACCAGCGGCAGGTCCGCGGCGCGCTGTTCGGCGACTGCAACCCGCTCTTCGACGTGCCCCGGCTGCTCCGCCTGTACCAGGACGGTCAGCTCAAGCTCGACGAGCTGGTCACCCGCACCTACAAGCTGGACGAGGTCAACGAGGCCTACCAGGACCTCGCCGACGGCAAGAACATCCGCGGCGTCATCCTGCACGAGTAGAAGGACCACGTCCTCCTCACCGCTCGCAGGCTCGCGGTGAGCCTCTGGACGGGGCCGTCGTAGGGGCCCGACGCTGAGGCCGCCGGCACCTCCTGGTGCCGGCGGCCTCAGCCGTGCGCCCGGCGAGCCGTGCGCGGACACGACGACGCCGCCGGTCCCTGAGGACCGGCGGCGTCGGGTCAGCGGGGGTCAGCGCGACCGCGGCGTCATCGCACCCCCGGTGCGCGACGCGCGAATGGCGCCGCCCGCCTCGGGGGTGGCCGAGGGCGAGCCCAGGGCGCGCGAGATGCCGCGGGCGGTGGCGGCCAGAGCCGGCGCGAGGGCGTGGCTCGGCACGGTCCCGCGCTGCACGGTGACGCCCAGGGCGGCGACCACCTCGTCGCGCCGGCCGCGCACCGGGACGGCGATGGCGAGGGCGTCGGGCGTCAGCTGGTTGTCGGCGATGGCGACCCCGGTGCGGCGCACCTCGGCGAGCACCCGGCGCAGCTCGCCGACGTCGGTGATCGTGTCCGGGGTGAACCGCTTCAGCCGCGCCTGGAGCAGCTCGTCCTGCACCTCCCGGTCGGCGAAGGCCAGCAGCACCTGGCCGGTGCCCGTGGCGTGCAGCGGCCAGCGGCCGCCCAGCCGGCTGAGCACCTGCACCGCACCCCGGGCCCGCAACGCCTCCACGTAGACGCCGTCGGCGCCGTCCCGGACGGCGAGGTGCACGTTGGCGCGGGTGGCCTGGTGCAGGTCGTCGAGGTAGGGGAGGGCCAGCTCGCGCAGCTGTAGCCCGTGCGGGGCCAGCGCGCCGAGCTCGAGCAACCGCAGGCCGATGGCGTAGCGGCCGTCGGGCCCCCGCTCGAGGCCGCCCCACTGCCGCAGCTCGCCGACCAGCCGGTGGGTGGTGGTCAGCGTCAGCCCGGACCGCCGGCTGATCTCGCTGAGGGTGAGGGACGGGTGCGTCGGGCCGAAGGCGGACAGCACGGCGAGCACCCGGCCGGCGGCCGTCGCGGCCCCTCCGACCGGGAGCCGGGCCGGCTGGCTCTCGGTGGCGGCTGCGGTCGGTGTCGGAACTGCCATCAACGCCCTCTCGTTTCGCGGCCCATCACGTTGGGTCATGCACCCATCGTGGGCCGCGCCACTGTGCGCAGGCGGTTCCTGCGGTGTCAAGCACGCCCGCCGGTGGGTGTGCCGCGCGCCCGGCTTCCACCGGGGGGAAGGCCCGTCGCTGCGGGAGTGTGGCTCCGCACACCATGGTGGGGCGAGGACGGGCGGGTGCCCGGCGCCCGCCGGAGGGCGGTGCGCCGGCCGCCATGCGCGCCGTCCATCAGCCGTGATCCGCGCGCCGGCCGGGCCTCCGGGCCCCGGCCCGCGGCCCCATCCCGCCGAGAGGACACGAGCAGCGTGAACCCGAACCCGAACCCCGTCGCGGGAGGAACCGCCTGATGGCCACCCTCGCCGACATCCTCGACCCGACCGGCCGGGCGACGGCCCGCATCGGTGCCACCGCGCGGGCGCCGCGGCGTACCGGCCTGACCGGCGTCCGGCTGGGGCTGCTGGAGAACACCAAGCACAACGCCGCCCTGCTGCTCGACGAGCTCGCGGCGCTGCTGCAGAGCGAGCACGGGGCCTCGGCCACCGTCCTGCGCCGCACCAAGACCGCGTTCGCGCTGCCGCTGCCGGAGGAGACGCTGGCCGAGCTGGTCGGCGAGTGCGACGTCGTCCTCACCGGGGTCGGCGACTGCGGCTCCTGCAGCGCCTCGGCGGTCGCCGACGGGATCGCGCTGGAGCGGGCCGGCGTGCCGGCCGCGGTCATCTGCTCCGACGCCTTCACCGCCACCGCCAGCGGGATGGCCGAGGTCCAGGGCGCGCCCGGCTACGCCTACCTGACCACCGCCCACCCGGTGGCGATCCTCGACGCCGACGCGGTCCGCGAGCGGGCCCGCCAGCTGCTGCCGCAGGTCGTGGCGACGGTGACCGACGCGTCGGCGCAGCGGGTGGCGTCGTGACGCTGCAGGCGGACGCGCCGGTCGCCGTCCCGGACGCCGACCCCGAGGCCGCCCAGGCGGCGATCGAGCACTGCTACGCGCAGGACTGGTCCGACGGCCTGCCGCTGGTGCCCGCGACCCGCACGCTGGTCGACCGGTTCCTCGCCACCGTGGACCGGCAGCCCGACGAGGTCATCGGCACGCTGCCGCACCTCAACCGCAGCGTGACCCTCGAGCTCGCCGCCATCAACGCGGCGATGGCCGGCTGCCGCCCCGAGTACTTCCCGGTGGTGCTCGCCGCCTGGGAGGCCATCCAGCGCGACCGCTCGGCCACCGGCGGAGGCTGGCAGAGCACCAGCGGCCCCTCGCCGCTGCTGGTCGTCAACGGGCCGGTGCGCCGGGAGCTGGGCTTCAATGCCGCCGGCGGCGCCTTCGGCCCCGGCTTCCGCCCCAACATGACGATCGCCCGTGCGATCGGCCTGATGGTGCGCAACGCCCTCGGCGTCGTCCCGCACGGCTTCGAGCAGGCCACCCAGGGCCTGCCCGGCCGCTGGCAGGTCTGCCTCGCCGAGAACGAGGAGGAGAGCCCCTGGGAGCCGCTGGCCGTGGAGGGCGGCGTGCCCGCCGGCACCTCGGCGGTCTCCGGGATGCTCACCCGCACCGTCGAGTACGTCGACAACCGGCACACCGCCGACCCCGAGCAGCTGCTCGCCGACTTCGCCGACACGATCTCCCGCAGCGGCGCCGCGATCTTCCGCCACCACCCGGCCGGCATCGTCTTCTGCCCGGAGCACGCGCAGTTGCTGGCCGGGGCCGGGATGAGCAAGGCCGACGTCCGTGCCTGGCTGGTCGAGCGGTGCGGCCGGTCCAAGGCCGACCTGGCGCGGGTCGGCAAGGACGGCGTCGGCGACAACGGCGTCCGCTTCGCCGACGGCGGCACCGACCCCGGAGCCTTCGACCGCCTCTTCGCCACCGACGGCCCCGAGGCGCTGCCGATCCTCGTCGCCGGCGCCCGCAACGCCGGTATCTCGATGGTCGTGCGGGTCTTCTCCGGCTGGTCGGCCAGCTCCGTGCCGGTCGTCGGCCGGACCACCCCCTCCACTCCGGTAGGAGCCGCGCAGTGACCGAGTACAGCGAGTCCCTCACCGACCCCTTCGGCGGGGCCGGTGACCTCTGGATGGCCGGCCGCACCGCCCTGGTGACCGGCGGTGGCCAGCAGAGCGACAACGAGCCCGGGGTCGGCTACGCCATCAGCCGGGTGTTCGCCGCCCACGGCGCCCGGGTGGCGGTCCTCGACCGGGACCCGGCCGCGGCGCAGCGCACCGTCGACGCCATCGAGGCCGACGGCGGCAAGGCGGTCCCCGTCGTCGCCGACCTGCTCGACGACGACGCCTGCAAGCGGGCGGTGGAGGAGACCGTCGCCCAGTTCGGCGGCGTCGACACGCTGGTCAACAACGTGGCGGTGGGCGACCGCGCGGGCATCTTCGAGGTGACCCCCGAGCGGTTCCACCAGCTGATGGACCTCAACCTGACCACCGCCTGGCAGATGACCCGCCACGCGGTGGAGGTGCTGCCCAGCGGCTCGGCGATCGTCAACATCAGCTCGGTCGGCGTCCGGGCACGCGGGCCGGGCATGGTCTACAACCTGGCCAAGGCCGGCCTGGAGAACATGACCGTCGGCGCCGCCAACACCCTCGGCGACCGCGGCATCCGGGTGAACTGCGTGCAGGTCGGCGCCATCTGGGGGGCCTTCGCCGCCGCCAACATGTCGCCGGAGATGCGGGAGATCCGCAAGGGCTGGTCGGCGCTCGGCACCGAGGGCAGCCCCTGGGACATCGCCCAGGCGGTGTTGTTCCTCTCCAGCGACCGGGCCCGCTGGATCTCCGGCCAGATCCTGTCGGTGGACGGCGGCCCGAGCAGCCCCAAGCCGCCGAAGCCCGCCGGGGAGAACCGGTGACCGTGCAGCGGGTCGCCCTCGTCACCGGCTGCGGCAAGCCGGACGGGATGGGCCAGGCGATCGCGCGGCGGCTCGCCGCGCAGGGCACCGCCGTCGTCGTCACCGACCTGCAGGCCACCGGGGTGCCCAACCGGCAGCAGGAGCACCGGTCGGCCGGCTGGGGCGGGGTCGAGGCGCTGGTCGCCGACCTCACCGCCGCCGGGGGGACGGCCGCGGCCGTGCTCGGGGACGTCGCCGTCGAGGCCGACGCCCAGCGCATGGTCGATGAGGCTGTGCAGCGCTTCGGGCGGCTCGACGTGCTGGTCAACAACGCCGCGGCGCCCCAGGGCCCGGACCGCGCCGACGTCGCCGACATCCCGGTCGAGGTCTTCGACCGGGTCGTCGCGGTCAACCTGCGCGGGCCGTGGCTGATGAGCCGGGCGGCGGTACCGGTCATGCGCACCCAGCGCTCCGGCCGGATCGTGAACATCTCCTCGATGGCCGGGCTCACCGCGGCCCCCTTCTCCGGGCCGTACTCGGCGTCCAAGGCCGGCGTCATCGGCCTCACCCGGGCGCTGGCGATGGACCTGGGCCCCTGGGGGATCACGGTCAACGCGCTGTGCCCCGGGCTGGTCGGCACCAGCCGGGCGTTCCTCAGCTCGGGTCCGGACGTCGACGAGGCCGCACTGATGGCCCAGCGGGGTCGCGCCATCCCCGTGGGCCGGGTGGGCCTGCCCGAGGACGTCGCCGCCGCGGTCGCCTTCCTCGCCTCGCCCGAGGCCGGCTACGTCACCGGGCAGGCGATCCCGATCGACGGCGGCGGCATGAGCCCGTTCCCGCTGCGCCACCCGGAGCCGCTCGCCGCCGACGGGCAGGGGCGCTGAGGGCGGCCCCCGTGCCCGCCGGCGGTCGCCGGTGCCCCGGTCAGGCCCGGCGACCGAGCCGGGCGAGGAGGCGGGCCGCCCGGTCGGCGCCGGCCCGCGCCTCGATGCCGGGGCGGCAGACCCCCTCCATGTAGAGGGCGTCGCCGAAGCCGTCCGCGCCGGCCTCGATGCGGTCGAGTTCGTCGGGGGAGAGGCCGGTGTCCCCGCCGGTCGCCCGGGCGACGTCCCACCGGTGCACGACCATGTCGAAGACGTAGAACCGATCCAGGGTGTCGCCGATCGAGGTCGGCCCGAAGACCCCGTCGTAGCCGGCCGCCACCACGCCGTCGTCGGAGATCAGGCCGAGCACCGCCGTGGCGTGCTCCCGCCAGGCCGCGGCCGGATCGAGGGCGACGTCCGGCGCCGCGCCGAGGTCGAGGCCGCGACCGGTGAGGAACGCGCGCTGGGTCTCGATCAGGTGGCCGACGACGTCCCGGGCCGACCAGCCCTCGCAGGGGGACGGGCTGGTCCAGCCGGCCGCCGGCACGCCGTCGAGGATGTCGGTCAGCCGTCGGTCTGCGGCTGCGTACTGCGTCGCGGTGCGGTTCATGCAGGAAACATAGGAAGGTCGGCAGACTCGGTCTTGATGAAAGGCGACACCGGTCCCCGGCCGTGGGAACCGCACGAGCGGGCGCACCTGAAGGACCCGCGGGACGCCTCGCACGTCATCTTCCGGTACCCGCCGGATGCCGGGTTCGAGGAGCTGCTCCGCCGGTTCTGGATCCCGGTCTGGTCGGTGCCGCCGGGCACCGCGGCGCCGCAGAAGGTCCTGCAGTACCCGGTGTGCCTGGTCGTCGTCTCGGCCCACGACGCCCGCTTCCACGGAGTGGCCACGGGTCTGTCGACGACGACGCTGAGCGGCGACGGGTGGGCCGTCGGGGTGATGTGCGCTCCGGCCGCGGGGTGGCTCCTCACCGGGACACCGGTCTCCGGCCACACCGACCGCTCCGTCGCCCTCACCGACGTCCTCGGCGACGACGGCGCGCGGCTGGCCGACCGGGTGCGCGCGGCGATGGGCCCCGACCCCGCCTCCCCGGCCGCACACCGGGCGGCCATGGACGCCGTCGGCGAGGTGCTGCGGCGCTTCCTCCCGGTCGACCCGGAGGGGGAGCTGGTCAACCGGGTCGTGGGGTTCGTCGAGGCGAACAGCGCCGTCCTCCGGGTGGCGCAGGTCTGCGCCGAGTTCGACCTGTCCGAGCGGGCGCTGCAGCGGCTCGTGCAGCGCCGGCTCGGGCTGACCCCCAAGTGGCTGATCCAGCGCCGCCGGCTCCAGGAGGCGGCCGAACGGCTCCGCGCCGGTGGGACGACGCTCGCGGAGACCGCCGCGGTGCTGGGCTACGCCGACCAGCCGCACTTCCACCGCGACTTCGCCCGGGTCACCGGGATGACGCCGGGGGAGTTCTCCGCCCTGCACGCGCGCTGAGAGCCCGGCTGCCGGTGGCCGCGCCGGCCGCCGACGACACGGGATACCGCCGACCGGAGGGTCGCCCGCCGGTGACGCGGGCTACACGCGGCGGGTCACTAGCCTGTCGGTCGTGCCCACGCTGCAGCTGCTCCCCGCCGTCGACGTCGCCGACGGCCAGGCCGTCCGGCTCGTGCAGGGGGAGGCCGGGAGCGAGACCTCCTACGGCGACCCGCTCGAGGCGGCCCTGGCCTGGCAGCGGGACGGTGCCGAGTGGGTGCACCTGGTCGACCTGGACGCCGCGTTCGGCCGGGGCAGCAACCGCGAGCTGCTGGCCCGGGTGGTCGGCGAGCTGGACGTCGACGTCGAGCTGTCCGGAGGCATCCGGGACGACGAGTCGCTGGCCGCGGCGCTGGCCACCGGTTGCCGCCGGGTGAACCTGGGCACCGCCGCCCTCGAGTCGCCGGAGTGGTGTGCCCGGGCGATCGCCGAGCACGGCGACCGGATCGCCGTCGGCCTCGACGTCCGCGGCACCCGGCTGGCCGCCCGCGGTTGGACCCGCGAGGGCGGCGAGCTCTACGAGACCCTCGCGCGGCTGGACGCCGAGGGCTGCGCCCGCTACGTGGTCACCGACATCACCAAGGACGGCACGCTGCGCGGGCCCAACCTGGACCTGCTGCGGGAGGTCTGCGCCGCCACCGACCGCCCCGTGATCGCCTCCGGCGGGGTGAGCTCGCTCGACGACATCCGCGCGCTGGCCGGGCTGAGCGCCGTCGGTGTCGAGGGCGCGATCGTCGGCAAGGCGCTCTACGCCGGCGCGTTCACCCTGCCCCAGGCCCTGGCCGTGACCCGGGAGGTCGCCGCATGAGCATCATCCGGCTCGGCTCCGGGGCGCCCTGGGAGGGCGTGGTCGGGTACAGCCGGGTGGTCGTGCGTGGCGACACCGCGTGGGTCAGCGGCACCACCGCCACCGTCGACGGCGTGGTCGTGCACCCCGGCGACGCGGCCGCGCAGACCCGCCAGGCGCTGGCCAACCTCGAGGATGCGCTGGAGCGGGCCGGGTTCTCGATCGCCGACGTCGTCCGGACCCGGATGTTCGTCACCGACATCTCCCGGTGGGAGGAGGTCGGCCGCGCCCACGGCGAGGTGTTCGGCGACATCCGGCCGGCCACCTCGATGGTCCAGGTGGCCGGGCTGATCGACCCGGCGATGCTGGTCGAGATCGAGGCCGACGCGGTGCGGGGGGCCGGGGCGTGAGCCTCGCCGTCCGCGTGATCCCGTGCCTGGACGTCGACGCCGGCCGGGTGGTCAAGGGCGTCAACTTCGTCGACCTGCGCGACGCCGGCGACCCGGTGGAGATGGCCCGCGTCTACGACGCCGAGGGCGCCGACGAGCTGACCTTCCTCGACATCACCGCCAGCTCCGGGGACCGGGAGACCACCTACGACGTCGTCCGCCGGACCGCGGAGAGCGTGTTCATCCCGCTCACCGTGGGGGGCGGGGTGCGCAGCGCCGACGACGTCGACCGGCTGCTGCGGGCCGGCGCGGACAAGGTCGCCGTGAACACCGCCGCGGTGGCCCGGCCGGAGCTGATCGCCGAGATCGCCGACCGGTTCGGCAACCAGGTGCTCGTGCTGTCGCTGGACGCGCGGCGGGTGCGTGACGGCGCGGCCACCGACTCCGGCTTCGAGATCACCACCCACGGCGGGCGCCGCGGCACCGGCCGGGACGCCGTCGAGTGGGTGGTGCAGGCCGCCGCGCTGGGCGTGGGCGAGGTGCTGCTGAACTCGATGGACGCCGACGGCACCCAGGCCGGCTTCGACACCGAGCTGATCCGGGCCGTGCGCCGCGAGGTGACCGTGCCGGTGATCGCCAGCGGGGGCGCGGGCGAGGCCGAGCACTTCCCGCCCGCGGTCGAGGCGGGAGCCGACGCGGTGCTCGCGGCCAGCGTCTTCCACTTCGGCAAGCTGCGGATCGGCGAGGTCAAGGCCTCCCTGGCCGGCGCCGGCATCCCCGTCCGCTGAGCGACTCCGCTCAGGAGACGGTGACCCGGGCGACGTCGCGGCGGCCGCTCACCCACAGCAGCAGCTCCAGCGGTTCGCCGGTCACCGTGCGGCCACCCGCCCCGAGCCGCTTCTCCACGCCGGGCGCGTCGCTGCGCCGGAGCACCAGCCCGTCGCGGCCGGTGGCCCGCCGGGCGAACATCCTGGCGGCCGGCCACAGCGCGTCCTGGTCGGCCCCCGGCAGGGTGCGCGGCTGCCAGCCCGGCTGCGCCCGCCGCACGTCCTCGTGGTGGATGGTGAACTCGGCCGAGTTCACCGCGGCGCCCACCTGCGGCAGGCGCATCGGCGACCACCGCGGGGGACCCGACCGCACCTGGTCCACCACGGCGGCGTACGGCGTGGCGGTGCGCAGCCGGTCCTCCAGCCGGTGCGACCAGCCGGCCAGCCGCCCGCCGACGGGCAGCATCTCCAGCCCGTAGCCCGGCATCGCGTCCGGCCGCCGGTCGCGGACGGCGAGGTGTGCGGCGAGGTGGGCGGTGGTCCACCCCACGCAGCACGTCGGAGCGTCCGGGCCGAGGGCGTCGAGCAGGTCGGCGAGCCCGGCCCGCTCGCGGTCGGACAGGGGCCGGGAAGAGGAGGCCACCGCCCGAAGTTACCGACGACAGCGGTCCGGCACCGGCCGGATTTCTGCCACGGGTGGTCGGCACGGCTCAGTACAGTCACGCCGCCGCCCCCGCACGACCTCAGAGGAGAGCTGTGCCCCGCCGCCGAGACGCCGTGGTGCGGCGAGGAATCCGCCACATCGGGCGGGCGATCGCCGAGCAACCCGGCATGTTCACGCTGGCCTTCGTCGCCAGCAGCCTCTACGGCGGCATGACCGTCGCCAGCGCCTACGTCATCGGCGAGGTGTCCGGCCGCGTCATCCTCCCCGCGTTCGAGGACGGCGCGACCACCGCCGCGGCGCTCACCCTGGCCGCCGTCGCCATCGTCGCGGTCGCGGTCCTGAAGATCCTCGGCATCCTCGGCCGGCGGCTGTTCGCCGGGATCATGGGCTACCGGCTGCAGGCCGACTACCGGCGCCGGGTCACCGGCCAGTACCTGCGGCTGCCGCTGTCCTGGCACCAGCGCCACCCGACCGGGCAGCTGCTGTCCAACGCCAACTCCGACGTCGAGGCCGCCTGGTACTTCGTCGCGCCGCTGCCCTTCGCCTGCGGCGCGGTGGTGATGATCGGCATCACCGCGGGCGCCCTCTTCCTCACCGACCCGCTGCTGGCCCTGGTCGGCCTGGTCGTCTTCCCCCTGGTCTTCGTGGTGAACGCCGTCTACTCACAGGCGATGAGCCCGCGCATGCGGCGGGCCCAGCAGCTGCGGGCCGAGGTCAGCGAGATCGCCCACGAGAGCTTCGACGCCGCGCTGGTGGTGAAGACCCTGGGCCGGGAGGACGTCGAGACGCGGCGGTTCACCCGGCGCGCGGAGGAGTTGCGCGACGGGCTGGTCGCGGTCGGCCGGGTCCGCGGGCTGTTCGACCCGATGATGGAGGCGCTGCCCAACCTCGGCACCCTCGCCGTGCTGCTGATCGGCGCCGGGCGGGTGGCCGAGGGCGCCACCGACGCCGGCGACCTGGTCTTCATCGCCTACCTGTTCACGCTCCTCGCGCTGCCCATCCGGGCGATCGGCTGGGTGCTCGCCGACCTGCCGCGGGCCCTGGCCGGGTTCGACCGGGTCACCCCCGTGCTCGACGCGACCGGGGAGACGCGGCACGGCCGGGAGGTCGCCGCGGCCGGCGCGGGCGGAGCCGCGCTCGGGCTCGGCGACGTGGGCTTCCGCTTCGACGGGGCAGCGCGGCCCACGCTCTCGGGCGTCACTTTCGAGATTCCCGCCGGCCGCACGGTCGCGGTCGTCGGTCCCACCGGCTCGGGCAAGTCCACGCTGGCCGGACTGCTCGTGCGGCTGGTCGACCCGAGCGAGGGCACCGTGCTGCTCGACGGGGTCGACCTGCGCGCACTGCGGGAGGGGGAGGTCAGCGGCCAGGCCGCGTTCGTCGCCCAGGGCACCTTCCTCTTCGACGACACGGTGCGCGGCAACGTCACCCTCGGCGCCGACCACTCCGACGAGGAGGTGTGGGCGGCGCTGCGGGTGGCCGCGGCCGACGACTTCGTGGCCCGCCTGCCCGAGGGCCTCGACACCCGGGTCGGCGAGCGTGGCGCGACCCTGTCCGGCGGGCAGCGCCAGCGCCTGGCGCTCGCCCGCGCGGTGGTGCGCCGGCCCCGGCTGCTGGTCCTCGACGACGCCACCAGCGCCGTCGACCCGGCGGTGGAGGCCCGCATCCTCGACGCCCTCCGCGCCGCCGACCGGCCCTCCACCGTGGTGGTCGTGGCCTACCGGCAGGCGACCATCGCCCTGGCCGACGAGGTGGTCTGGCTCGAGTCGGGCCGGGTGCTGGCCCGCGGCAGCCACGAGCAGCTGCTCGCCGAGGTGCCCGGCTACGCGGCGCTGGTGCACGCCTACGCCCAGGCGGAGGTGGCGGCGTGAGCGCGCCCGGGATCGGCGGCGGCCACCTCGCCGAGCACCGGGAGGAGGGGGCGCTGGCCACCCTGCGACGCGGGCTGCGGATGATGCCGGAGTTCCGCCGGGGCCTGCCGGCGACCTTCGCGCTCGCGCTGATCGCCACCGGCGGCCGGGTGGTCGTGCCGATCGCCGTCCAGCAGGTGATCGACCGCGGCCTGACCGGCCCGGGCGGCCCCGACCTGGACCTGGTCCGCAACCTCGTGCTCCTCTGCGCCGCCGTCGTGCTGCTGACCGCCGTCGCGGTCTACCGGATGAACGTGCGGCTGTTCCGGACGACGGAGACCGCGCTGGCCGGGCTGCGGGCGCGCGCGTTCCGCCACGTCCACGACCTGTCGATGCTGCACCAGCAGGGCCAGCGGCGCGGCTCGCTGGTCTCCCGGGTCACCAGCGACGTCGACCAGCTCTCCACGTTCATGCAGTGGGGCGGCGTGCTCGGCGTGGTGAGCCTGGGCCAGCTGCTGGTCGCCACCGCCGTGATGGCGGTCTACTCCTGGCAGCTGACCCTGCTGGTGCTGGGCTGCTTCGTACCGCTGGCGCTCGCCGTCCGGGTCTTCGCCCGCCGGCTGGCCACCGCCCACGGCGTGGTCCGCGAGCGGGTGGGCGACGTGCTGGCCGCCGTCTCCGAGTCGGTGGTCGGCGCCCCCACCGTGCGCGCCTACGGCATCCGTCAGCGCACCGCGGCCCGGCTCGACCGCGCCATCGGCCGGCACTACCGCGCACAGGTCGCCGCACAGAAGGTCACCGCCGCGGTGTTCGTGAGCGGCGAGTTCGTCGCCGCGCTGGCCACCGCCGCGGTCGTCGTCGCCGGCGTCCTGCTCGGGCTGGCCGGCGACATCACCGCCGGCACGCTCGTGGCGTTCCTCTTCCTGGTGACGCTGTTCATCGCCCCCGTGCAGACGGCCAGCGAGGTGCTCAACGAGGCGCAGAACGCCGTCGCCGGGTTCCGCCGGGTGCTCGACGTGCTGGCCACCGAGCCCGACGTGCGCGACCCCGCCGAGGCCGACCCCGCACGCGCCCGCGAACTGCCCCATCACCCGCTGGGCGTGCGCTTCGAGCACGTTTCCTTCCGCTACGCGCCGGGCGCCCGCCCGGCCCTGGACGACGTCGACCTGGAGATCGCCCCGCGGCGGCGGGTGGCGATCGTCGGCGAGACCGGCTCGGGCAAGACGACCCTCGCCAAGCTGGTCACGCGGTTGATGGACCCCACCGAGGGCCGCGTGCTGCTCGGCGGGGTGCCGCTGGCCGAGGTCTCGTTCGCCTCGCTGCGGGAGCGGGTGGTGATGGTGCCGCAGGACGGCTTCCTCTTCGACGCCACGATCGCCGACAACGTGCGCTACGGCCGGCCGGGACTGACCGACGCCGAGGTGCTCGCCGCCTTCGCCCAGCTGGGCCTGTCCGCCTGGGTCGAGGGCCTCGCCGAGGGCGTAGCGACCCGGGTCGGGCAGCGCGGCGAATCGCTGTCGGCGGGGGAGCGGCAGCTGGTCGCCGTCGCCCGCGCCTACGTCGCCGACCCCGACCTGCTGGTGCTCGACGAGGCCACCAGCGCCGTCGACCCGGCGACCGAGCGGCGGCTCACCCACGCGCTGGACCGGCTCACCGATGGCCGGACGACGCTGACCATCGCGCACCGGCTGTCCACCGCGGAGCGGGCCGACGAGGTGCTCGTGGTCGACGCCGGGCGGGTGGTCCAGCGCGGCACGCACGCCGAGCTCGTCGACGCGGAGGGTCCCTACGCGCGGCTGCACGCCTCGTGGCGGCGGTCCGCGGCCGGCGACCCCCAGCAGGCGAGCTGACCGTGCCGCCGTCCGACCCCCGGATGCCGGGCCTGGCCTTGGCCGCCGGGCTCGTCGGCTTCCTCGGCGCGCTGCCCCCGGCGCTGCTGGCGGTGGTCGCCATCGCTCTCGGCGGCCTGTCGGGGGACGCCGGCCCCGACCCGTGGACCTACCTGCTGGTGGCCGCCGCGGTCCTGCAGGTGGCGGCCGCCGCGTGGCTGGTCGCCCGCCGGGCCTGGTGGCCACTGGTGCTCGCGGTCCTGCCGCTGGCGGTGTTCACCGGCGCTGTCATCGCGGCGGGGCAGGGGGACGGCGGCCGGGCGTGGCCGCTGCTGCTCCTCGTCCTCCCGGTGATCGCCGCCGGGCTGGCGCTCACGCCGCCGGTGCGACGGTGGGTGACCGGGCGGCCGCGGCCCGCACGGGGAGAGCGCCGGACCCGCTGACCGGGCCGTCGGGACCTAGGCTGCGGCCCATGCCGTCGTCCTCCTCGCGTGGCCGGGCGGCGACGCGGCGCTCGCCGCGACCGGCGCCCCGCTCGCCGCTGGCCCGCGGGGCGCGACCGGCGCTCGACGAGCGCCCGCTGCTGGTCCCGTTCGCCGCCGTGTTCGGCGTGCTGGTCGCCGCCGAGGACATCTACCTGGCCTACCTGCTGTGGGAGCCCGAACCCGGCTGGTACTGGTACGTGGTGCTGCCCGCGGTGCTCGCCGCGATCACCGTTCTGGGTGCGGCGATGGTGTGGCTGGGCCGGGCATGGGGCTGGCTGGTGCTCGCCGCGGCCAGCGTGCTGCCGCTGCTGGGCCTGGTCGCGCTCGTGGTGCTCTTCGGTGCCCTCGGTGGTGGGCAGGCGGTGTGGTGGGGGCTGCTGCTCCTGGCCGGTCCGGTCGGTTGCCTGGCGCTGACCCTGCGCCGCCCCGTCCGCGAGTGGACCCGCCCCGGCCGGGCGACGCGGCCGCCCGACCAGGGGCGAGGGACGGTGCGCGCCCGATAGCGTGCCGACCGTGACGGACATCGACGTCGTCGTGGTGGGAGCGGGGCTGGCCGGGCTGGTCGCCACCGCCGAGCTGGCCGACGCCGGGAAGCGGGTGGTCCTCCTCGAGCAGGAGCCCGAGGCCTCCTTCGGCGGGCAGGCCTGGTGGTCCTTCGGCGGCCTGTTCCTCGTCGACTCCCCGGAGCAGCGCCGCCTGCGGGTGCGCGACTCGCTCGAGCTCGCCCGGCAGGACTGGTTCGGCAGCGCCGGGTTCGACCGCGACGAGGACCACTGGCCCCGCCGCTGGGCCGAGGCCTACCTGCAGTTCGCCGCCGGGGAGAAGCGGGCCTGGCTCAAGGAGCAGGGCGTGGGGTTCTTCCCGATCGTGGGATGGGCCGAGCGCGGCGGTTACACCGCCACCGGCCACGGCAACTCGGTGCCGCGCTTCCACATCGTGTGGGGCACCGGGCCGGGCCTGGTCGAGCCGTTCGCCCGCCGGGTGCGCGCGGCGGTCGACCGCGGGCTGGTGCAGCTGCGGTTCCGCCACCGCGTCGACGAGCTGGTCGTCAGCGGCGGCGCGGTGACCGGGGTGCGCGGGGCCGTCCTGGAGCCCAGCTCCGCGGCCCGCGGCGCGGCCAGCTCCCGGCACGAGGTGGCGCCCTTCGAGATCGGCGCGCAGGCCGTCGTCGTCACCTCCGGCGGTATCGGCGGCAACCCCGACCTGGTCCGGCAGAACTGGCCGGCCCGCCTCGGGCCGGCGCCCGAGCGGCTGCTCGCCGGTGTCCCCGCGCACGTCGACGGCCGGATGCTGCTGGCCACCGAGGCCGCCGGTGCGCGGGTGGTCAACCGCGACCGGATGTGGCACTACACCGAGGGCATCGCCAACCACTCGCCGGTGTGGGCCGACCACGGCATCCGGATCCTGCCCGGCCCCTCCTCGCTGTGGCTGGACGCCACCGGCCGGCGGCTGCCGGTTCCGCTGTTCCCCGGCTTCGACACCCTCGGCACGCTCGCGCACATCGGCCGGACCGGGCACGAGCACACCTGGTTCGTCGCCACGCACAAGATCGTGGAGAAGGAGTTCGCGCTCTCGGGCTCCGAGCAGAACCCCGACCTCACCGGCAGGGACATCAAGCTGCTGCTGGGCCGGGTCAGGGCCGGCGTCCCCGGCCCGGTGCAGGCGTTCCTCGACAAGGGCGAGGACTTCGTGGTCGCCCGCACCCTCCCCGAGCTCGTGGCCGGCATGAACCGGATCACCGGCGGGACGCCGGAGCTCCCGCTCGCCGCCGTCGAGGCCGAGGTCGTGGCCCGCGACCGGGAGATCACCAACGCCTTCACCAAGGACCTGCAGATCACCGCCCTGCGCGGGGCCCGCGGCTACCTGGGCGACAAGCTGATCCGCGTGGCGTCGCCGCACCGGCTGCTCGATCCCGCCGCCGGGCCGCTGATCGCGGTGCGGCTGAACCTGCTGACCCGCAAGACGCTCGGCGGGCTGGAGACCGACCTCTCCGGGCGGGTGCTGCGGCCGGACGGCGAGGCCTTCCCCGGGCTCTACGCGGCCGGCGAGGTGGCCGGCTTCGGCGGGGGCGGCATGCACGGCTACCGGTCGCTGGAGGGCACGTTCCTCGGTGGCTGCCTGTTCTCCGGGCGGGTGGCCGGTCGCGCGCTGGCGGCGGCGCTGTGAGCGGTCCGGTCGACCCCTGGTCCGATCCCGCCGGCGGAACCGGGGCCGGGGCGCCGTACGCCGGCCCGCCGGTGACGGCGCCGGCGAGCTCCTGGGGGACGCCGGCCCCCTACGGCTGGCCGCCCGCCTCTCCCTACGGCGCGGCCCCGTACGGCTGGCCGCCGGCCGGCCCGTACGGCATGCCCTGGCCGCCGCAGGGCGGTCCCCGCCTGCCGGGCCAGGTCATCGCCGCCGCGGTGCTCGCCTTCGTGCAGGCGGGCGTGGTCGCGCTGACGTCGGCCTACGTCTTCCTGCTCGCCTCGGTGTTCACCCTGGCCGCGGCCGAGCCGGGGTTCCCGGGGGACGGCGAGGCGCTGGCCACGGAGGCCTCGGTCCTGGCCGCCCTGCAGGTCGTCTCGGTGATCGTCCTCGTCGCCGGCGGGATCCTCGCGCTCAACCGCCGCAGCCCGGGCGCCCGCCGCACGCTGCTCGCCGCTCTCGGCGCCCAGGTGGCGCTGGCGCTGTACTGGGCGGTGCGGCTGCTCGCCCTCGCCGAGGGTGCCGTCGGGTCGAACCCCTCGGCGGTCCTGCTGTTCGCCGTGTTCTGCTTCGCCGCGGCCCCCGCCGTCGGCCTCGGGCTGCTCGTCGGCCGGCCCGCCCGCGAGTGGTTCGGCGGCACCCCGGGGGAGGGGACGACGCAGCACCGGTGACCCGGGCCGGCGGCGCTGGATGGGACGATCGGGCCATGTCCGCCGCCCCGCCCGCCGACTCCGCGCTGGATCCCGCCGTCGCCGCGCTGCTGCGCCGCGACCCGGCCGGCCTGGTCGCCGCCGTCGTCCAGCAGCACGACACCGGCGAGGTGCTCATGGTCGCCTGGATGGACGACGAGGCGCTGCGCCGCACCCTCACCACCGGCCGGGCCACCTACTGGTCGCGCAGCCGGAGGGAGTACTGGGTGAAGGGCGAGACCTCCGGCCATCGGCAGTGGGTCCGCGACGTGCGGCTGGACTGCGACGGCGACGCGCTGCTGGTCCTCGTCGACCAGGAGGGCCCGGCCTGCCACACCGGCGAGCGCAGCTGCTTCCACCGCGAGCTGGAGGTGTCCCGTGCGACTCGGTGAGACGACACCCTCGCGGGAGGAGTTCGCCGCCCGCGACCAGGCCATGGTGCCGGTCACGCGACGGCTGCTGGCCGACGGCGAGACCGCCGTCGGTCTCTACCGCAAGCTGGCCGGCAACCGCCCCGGCACGGTGCTGCTCGAGTCGGCCGAGCAGGGCAAGCAGTGGAGCCGGTACAGCTTCGTCGGCGTGCGCAGCGCCGGCGTGCTCACCGAGCGCGACGGCCGCACCCAGTGGCTGGGGGAGCAGCTGCCGGGGCTGACCGACGACCTGCCGGCCGACCCGCTGGCCGCCGTCCGCACGCTGGCCCGCCGGCTGCGCTCCCCGCGCACCCCCGACCTGCCCCGGCTGACCGGCGGGCTGGTGGGCTACCTCGGCTACGACATCGTCCGGCGGCTGGAGCGGCTGCCCTCGACCAGCGTCGACGACCTCGGCATGCCCGAGCTGGCGCTGATGCTGATCACCGACCTGGCCGTGCTGGACCACACCGACGGCACGGTGCTGCTGATCGCCAATGCCCTGAGGGGCGCGGGGGAGGAGGGCACCGGCTGGGACGACGCCGTGGCCCGGCTCGACGCGATGGCCGCCGACCTCACCAAGGCGGTACCGCCGGGCGTGGCCACCTTCGCCACGGTCGAGGCGCCGCCGGTGACCAGCAACATGGCGCCGGGGGTGTTCGAGAAGGGCGTCGAGCAGGTGCGCGAGCACATCCGCGCCGGCGACGCCTTCCAGGTCGTGCTCGCCCAGCGCTTCGAGCTGCCCACCCGGGTGGAGGCGCTGGACCTCTACCGGGTGCTGCGCGCGACCAACCCGTCGCCCTACATGTACCTGCTGCGCTTCGCCGGGCGGCAGACCCCCTTCGAGGTCGTCGGCTCCTCGCCCGAGGCGCTGGTGACGGTGACCGGCGCGTCGGCCGTCGTCCACCCGCCGGCCGGTACCCGCCCCCGTGGCGCCACCCCGGACGAGGACGCCCGGCTGGCCGAGGGGCTGCTGGCCGACCCGAAGGAGCGCGCCGAGCACGTGATGCTGGTCGACCTGGCCCGCAACGACCTGGGGCGGGTGAGCGTGCCGGGGACCGTGGAGGTCCCCGACTTCATGCGGATCGAGTACTACAGCCACGTGATGCACCTGGTGTCGACGGTGGCCGGGGAGGTCGCCGGGGACTTCGACGCCCTCGACGTCCTCGACGCCACCTTCCCGGCGGGCACCGTCTCCGGGGCGCCCAAGCCGCGGGCGATGGAGATCATCGAGTCGCTGGAGCCGACCCGCCGGGCGCTCTACGCGGGGACGGTCGGCTACTTCGACGCCAGCGGCGACATGGACATGGCCATCGCCATCCGCACCGCTGTGCTGCACGAGGGCCGGGCCTACGTGCAGGCCGGCGCGGGGGTCGTCGCCGACAGCGACCCCGCGACCGAGGAGGCCGAGACCCGGCACAAGGCCCGCGCGGTGCTCTCGGCGATCGCCACCGCCGAAGGGATGCGGGAACTCCGGTGACGCCCCCGGCCCGCCGGGAGCTGGCCGCGGCGGTCATCGGCGCCGCGGTCGCCGGCGGCCTGGCGCTGTCGGCCGGGGGGCAGGCCTGGGTGACGGTCACCGTGAGCCGCCCGGCCCCCCTGCCCCCGAGCACCGAGGCCCTGACCGGGACCACGCTGGCGCCCCTGGTCCCCGCGGCCGGGCTGCTCCTGCTCGCCGCGGCGGTGGCGCTGGTTGCCGTCCGCGGGGCCGGGCGGGCGGTGGTGGGCCTGCTCGCCGCCGCCGCCGGCGGGCTGCTCGGCTGGTCGGGCCTGCGCCCCTTGCTCACGGACGTCGCGACGGCGGCGGCCGACGCCGTCGCCGCCGGCCCGTCCGGCGGCGCCCTCACCACCGAGGTGCACGCCGCGTGGCCGGTACTCGCGGTGGTCGCCGGGGTGCTGGCCGTGCTGGCCGGGCTGCTGACGGTCGTCCGCGGCCGGACCTGGCCCGGGATGGGGCGCCGCTACGAGCGGCAGGGCGGCACCGGGGGGAGCCCACGGGAACGAACCGACGAGGACCGCGCCGTGGACGCCTGGCGCGCCCTCGACCGGGGGGAGGACCCGACGGAGGAGCGGGACGGGGACCGACCCGGGCGCGACGACGGGGGCTCGAGCGCCAAGCGGCCTTGACTACCCCGGGCCCACCGGGCTCAACCACCGAGAACTGCTCCTCGGGTGGCCCCCCGGGCCGCGGCGGCCGTTCCCGCCTCTAGAGTGAGCCCACTGATCCGAAACCACCGGGATCCCATGGTGATCCCCAGCGGGGTGAACGCGTGACTGTCCTCGACGAGATCGTCGCCGGTGTCCGTGCGGACCTGGCCGCGCGGGAGGCGGTCACTCCGCTGGCCGAGGTGCGGGCCGTCGCGCAGGACGCCCGTCCGGCGCTCGACGCACTGGCCGCACTGCGCGCTCCCGGCGTCGGGGTCATCGCCGAGGTCAAGCGGCAGAGTCCCTCCAAGGGCGCGCTGGCCACCATCCCCGACCCCGCCGTCCTGGCGCAGCAGTACGCCGCCGGCGGGGCCCGGGTGATCAGCGTGCTGACCGAGCGCCGCCGGTTCGGCGGGTCGCACGCCGACCTCGCCGCCGTCCGCGCGGCCGTCGACGTGCCGATCCTCTGCAAGGACTTCGTGGTCACCAGCTACCAGGTGCACGAGGCCCGGGCCCACGGTGCCGACGTCGTCCTGCTCATCGTCGCCGCCCTCGAGCAGAACGCCCTCCTGGGCCTGCTCGAGCGGGTGGAGTCCCTCGGCATGACCGCGCTGGTCGAGGTGCACACCGAGGCCGAGGCCGACCGCGCGCTGGCCGCCGGCGCCTCGGTGATCGGCGTCAACGCCCGCGATCTCACCACCCTGGACGTCGACCGGTCGACCTTCGAGCGGATCGCCCCGGGGCTGCCCTCGACCGTCGTCAAGGTGGCCGAGTCCGGCGTCCGCGGCCCGCACGACCTGATCAGCTACGCCGCCGCGGGCGCCGATGCGGTGCTCGTCGGCGAGGGACTGGTCACCGCCCGGGACGCGCGTCAGGCGGTCGCGGACCTGGTCACCGCCGGGTCGCACCCGGCGACGCCCCGCGCCACCCGCTGACCCTGCGCCCCGTCCCGGCGGGGACGGGGCGCGGTGCGGTGGCGTTCCGCGCGTGTCCCGATCACCCGCTGCACCGCGCGGGCCCGCGGCACGGGACACTGTGCCCATGACGACGACCAGCCCACCGCAGCCCGGAGCAGACCTCCAGCCGGCGCGCCCGAGCTGGCCCGACGCCACCGGTCACTTCGGCATCTTCGGTGGCCGCTTCGTCCCCGAGGCGCTGATCGCCGCCCTCGACCAGCTGACCGAGGCCTACGAGGCGATGCGGACCGATCCCGCGTTCCTGGAGGAGTTCGCCCGCCTGCAGCGCGACTACACCGGCCGCCCCAGCCCGATCACCGAGGTGCCGAAGTTCGCCCGGCACGCCGGCGGGGCCCGGGTGCTGCTCAAGCGCGAGGACCTCAACCACACCGGCTCGCACAAGATCAACAACGTGCTGGGCCAGGCTCTGCTGACCAAGCGGATCGGCAAGACGCGGGTCATCGCCGAGACCGGCGCCGGGCAGCACGGCGTGGCCACCGCGACGGCGGCGGCGCTCATGGGCCTGTCCTGCACCGTCTACATGGGCGAGGAGGACACCCGCCGGCAGGCGCTCAACGTCGCCCGGATGCGGCTGCTCGGCGCCGAGGTCATCCCGGTCACCACGGGGTCCCGGACGCTGAAGGACGCGATCAACGAGGCGTTCCGCGACTGGGTCACCAATGTGGAGACCACCAACTACGTGTTCGGCACGGTCGCCGGCCCGCACCCCTTCCCGGAGATGGTCCGCGACTTCCAGCGGGTCATCGGCGACGAGGCCCGCGCGCAGGTGCTCGAGCGCGAGGGCCGGCTGCCCGACGCGGTGCTCGCCTGCGTGGGCGGGGGCTCCAACGCGATCGGGATCTTCACCGCCTTCGTCCCCGACGAGGGGGTGCGGCTGATCGGCCTGGAGGCCGGCGGCGACGGGCTGGAGACCGGCCGGCACGCGGCCACCATCACCGGCGGCACGCCCGGGGTGCTGCACGGCGCCCGCTCCTACCTGCTGCAGGACGACAACGGCCAGACCATCGAGTCGCACTCGATCAGCGCAGGGCTCGACTACCCCGGCGTCGGCCCGGAGCACTCCTACCTGCACGACATCGGCCGGGCCGAGTACCGGGCGATCACCGACGCGGAGGCCATGGAGGCCTTCGCGCTGCTGTGCCGGACAGAGGGCATCATCCCGGCGATCGAGTCCGCGCACGCCCTGGCCGGCGCGTTGAAGGTGGGGGAGGAGCTGGGGCCGGACGCGCTGCTGCTGGTCAACCTCTCCGGCCGCGGCGACAAGGACGTCGAGACCGCGTCGCGCTGGTTCGGGCTCGGCGACCGCGAGGACGTCGACCCGGGGCCGGGCCTGGACACCGAGCAGCAGCCCACGGAGGGCGCGGTCGCCGCCGGCGACGCCGTCGCCGGGCAGGAAGCGGGGGAGACCGCGTGAGCAGCAAGCTGGCCGATCGCATCGCCGCGGCGAAGGCGGAGGGGCGGGCGGCGCTGATCGCCTACCTCCCGGTGGGCTACCCCACCGTCGAGGGCTCGATCGCGGCGATGGTGGCGGCCGTCGAGGGCGGCGCCGACATCGTCGAGGTGGGCGTCCCCTACAGCGACCCGGGCATGGACGGCCCGGTCATCCAGCAGGCGGTCGACGTCGCCGTCCGTGCGGGCGTGGGCATGCGGGACGCGCTGCGCGCCGTCGAGGCGGTGGCCGCCGCCGGCGCCGTCCCGGTGGTGATGAGCTACTGGAACCCGATCGAGCGCTACGGCGTCGAACGGTTCGCCGGCGATCTGGCCGCCGCCGGGGGAGCGGGGGCCATCACCCCCGACCTGATCCCGGACGAGGCCGGCGCGTGGCTGGCCGCCGCCGAGCGGGCCGACCTCGATCGGGTCTTCCTCGTCGCGCCGTCGTCCACCGACGCCCGCCTGGTCTCCACCACGGCGGCCTGCCGCGGCTTCGTCTACGCGGCCTCCACCATGGGGGTCACCGGGACGCGGGCCACGGTGAGCGACGCCGCCGAGAAGCTGGTCGCCCGCACCCGGGCGGCGGCGCCGGACCTGGCGGTGTGCGTGGGCCTGGGCGTCTCGAACGGCGACCAGGCCGCCGAGGTGGCCGCCTTCGCCGACGGCGTCATCGTCGGGTCGGCGTTCGTGCGGTGCGTGCTGGACGCCGAGGACGAGGCCGCGGGCGCGGCGGCGACCCGCCGGCTGGCCGGGGAGCTCGCCGCGGGCGTGCGCCGGCACGAGAGCGCGCCCGCATGACCTCCCTCGCGGCGCTCCCGAGCCCCACCCAGGGGGTCTGGGAGCTCGGCCCGCTGCCGATCCGCGCCTACGCCCTGTGCATCATCGCCGGGATCGTCGCGGCCATCTGGCTCACCGAGAAGCGCTGGGAGGCCCGCGGCGGGGCCAAGGGCGACGTCCTGGACATCGCCGTCTGGGCCGTTCCCTTCGGCATCGTCGGCGGCCGGCTCTACCACGTCCTCTCCAGCCCCCGCGCCTACTTCGGCGAGGGCGGCGACCCGCTGCGCGCCTTCGCCATCTGGGAGGGCGGCCTGGGCATCTGGGGCGCCATCGCCCTCGGCGGGGTCGGGGCCTGGATCGCCTGCCGGCGCAAGGGCATCCCGCTGCCGGCCTTCGCCGACGCGCTCGCCCCCGGGCTGCTGGTCGCCCAGGCGATCGGGCGGCTGGGCAACTGGTTCAACAACGAGCTCTACGGCGGCCCCACCGACCTGCCCTGGGCGCTCACGATCTACGACTGGGACGGCGCCCGCGCGGTGGTGGGCCCCGGCGGCGAGCCGGTGGTGCTGGGCACCTTCCACCCCACGTTCCTGTACGAGCTGCTGTGGAACCTGGCCGCGGCGGCCTTCGTGATCTGGGCCGACCGGCGGTTCCGCCTCGGCCACGGCCGGGTCTTCGCCCTCTACGTCGCCAGCTACTGCGCGGGGCGGCTGTGGATCGAGCTGCTGCGCAGCGACCCCGCGGAGACCTTCTTCGGCGTCCGCCTCAACGTGTACACGTCGCTGATCGTCGGCCTGCTCGCGGTGGCCTACCTGGTCTGGCAGCGCGGCCGTCCGCGGGAGGTCCTCACCCGCGGAAGTGACAAGTCAGACACTCCCCGTGCAGGAACGGGGGAGGACCGCCCGCCCGCGCCCGCCGCGCCGGCCCGGGAGGCCGGGCGGAGCGACGAATCCGCAGGTGAGGCCGGTCTCCCGGACGCCGGGACGACCTGAGCGGGACGCGCCGGAACGGGGTTCACGCGTGTGAGGCCCGTGTTACGGATGTGTACCCTTCACCCAGACCTCCCAGTGATCCTGGGGGTCCCAACCGTCGGAACCGGGCCAGCGCCGCCCCGCGGACGACAGCCTCGGGACACCCCTCCCGGGGCTAGCGAGCCAGTGCGGCAGGTGGTCCCCGACCACCTGCCGCTCCCCGGCTCCCCGCAGTGCTGCCCTCTCCGCCCTCTGACCACCCGGCCCGGGCTCCTCGCCCCCCGCCCGCCCGTCACCGCCGACGGCCGCGGACGGCGTGCCGACGACGGGAGTGACATGTCCGAGTTCCCCGCCCCCGCCACCGGGTCTCCCGCCTCCGGCACGGCGTCCGCCGCCTCCGGCGGCACGGCCGTTCCCTTCTCCGCGGTGCCGCCGGCCGTGGGCCTCTACGACCCGGCCAACGACAAGGACGCCTGCGGCGTGGCCTTCGTCGCCGACGTGCAGGGGCGCCGCTCCCGGAAGATCGTGGCCGCCGGCCTGACCGCGCTGCACAACCTCGATCACCGCGGCGCGGCCGGCTCCGAGCCGAACTCCGGTGACGGTGCCGGCATCCTCACCCAGATCCCCGACGCCCTGCTGCGGGCCGAGGTCGACTTCGACCTGCCCCCGTTGGGGGAGTACGCCGTCGGCGTCGCCTTCCTCCCGGTCGACGAGGCCGAGCGGGCCGCGCGGGTCCAGGACGTCGCCCGGATCGCCGCCGAGGAGGGGCTGACCGTCCTCGGCTGGCGCGAGCTGCCGGTCGACGCGGATGGCGCCGACGTCGGCCCGACCGCCCGCGCGGTCATGCCGCACTTCGCCCAGGTGTTCGTCGCCGAGACCATCGGCGCCCGCGCCGACGCCGCCGCCTTCGGCGGCAACATCGTCTGCAACGGGGTCACCCGGCTGGAGCGGCGCGCGTTCGTGCTGCGCAAGCGCGCCGAGCGGGCCGCGTCCGAGGCGGGCAGCTCGCTCTACGTCGCCTCGCTGTCCTCCCGGACGATCACCTACAAGGGCATGCTGACCACCGACCAGCTGCCCGCGTTCTTCCCCGACCTGCGCGACGAGCGGTACGAGTCGGCGATCGCGCTGGTGCACAGCCGGTTCTCCACCAACACCTTCCCGAGCTGGCCGCTGGCCCACCCGTTCCGGGTGATCGCGCACAACGGCGAGATCAACACCATCAAGGGCAACCGGAACCGGATGCGGGCCCGCGAGGCCAAGCTGGAGACGGCGCTGTTCGACGGCCCGGCCGGCCCCGCCTCGGAGCTCGGCCTCGACCGGATCTTCCCGGTGACCGCCGCCGACTTCAGCGACTCGGCCACCTTCGACGAGGTGCTCGAGCTGCTGCACCTGTCCGGCCGCTCGCTGCCGCACGCGGTGCTCATGATGATCCCGGAGGCGTGGGAGAACCACGACGAGATGGACGCGGCCCGCCGGGCCTTCTACCGCTTCCACTCCTCGATCATGGAGCCGTGGGACGGGCCGGCCGCGGTCGCGTTCACCGACGGCACGCTCATCGGCGCCGTCCTCGACCGCAACGGGCTGCGCCCGGGCCGCTGGTGGCACACCAAGGACGACCTGGTCGTGCTGGCCAGCGAGGTCGGCGTGCTCGAGATCCCCGACGCCGAGGTCGTCGCCAAGGGCCGGCTGCAGCCGGGCCGGATGTTCCTCGTCGACACCGCGGCGCAGAAGATCGTCTCCGACGAGGAGGTCAAGGGCGCCCTGGCCGCCGAGCACCCCTACGAGGACTGGCTGCACGCCGGCCTGGTGCACCTCCCGCAGCTGCCCGAGCGCCGCCGCGCCCGGCCCAGCCACGAGTCCGTCGTCCGCCGGCAGCTGCTGTTCGGCTACACCGAGGAGGACCTGCGCGTCCTTCTCACCCCGATGGCCTCGGCGGGCGCCGAGCCGATCGGCTCGATGGGCACCGACACCCCGGTCGCGGCGTTGTCGGATCGCTCCCGGCTGCTCTACGACTACTTCGGTCAGCTGTTCGCCCAGGTGACCAACCCGCCGCTGGACGCCATCCGCGAGGAGCTGGTGACCAGCCTCGGGCGCACCTTCGGGCCGGAGCAGAACCTGCTGCACGCCACCCCGGCGTCCTGCCGGCAGGTCTTCCTGCCCTTCCCGGTCATCGACAACGACGAGCTGGCCAAGATCCTGCACATCGACGACGACGGCGACCTGCCCGGTTACGCCGCCGTGCGGATCACCGGCCACTTCGACGTCAACGGCGGTGGGAAGGCGCTCGCCGAGGCCGTCGAGCAGCTGCGCACCAAGGTCAGCAAGGCGATCGCCGCCGGGGCGCGGATCCTCGTGCTCTCCGACCGGGACTGCGACGAGAACCGCGCGCCGATCCCCTCGCTGCTGATGACCGCCGCCGTCCACCACCACCTCGTGCGGGAGAAGACCCGCATGGAGGTCGGCCTGGTGGTCGAGTCCGGCGACTGCCGCGAGGTGCACCACGTGGCGCTGCTGCTCGGCTACGGCGCCGCCGCGGTCAACCCGTACCTGGCGTTCGAGTCGATCGAGGACCTCATCCGCGACGGCGTCCTGACCGGCGTGGAGCCGGGCCAGGCCGTCCGCAACATGGTCAAGGCGCTGGGCAAGGGCGTCCTGAAGGTCATGAGCAAGATGGGCATCAGCACCGTCGGCTCGTACACGATGGCGCAGATCTTCGAGGCCGTCGGCCTGTCCCAGGAGCTGGTCGACGAGTACTTCACCGGCACCTCCGCCCCCCTCGACGGCGTCGGCATCGACGTGCTCGCCGAGGAGGTGGCCATGCGCCACCGCCGGGCGTACCCGGCCAACCCGGCCGAGCGGGCGCACCGCCGGCTGGAGACCGGCGGGGAGTACCAGTGGCGCCGCGAGGGCGAGGTGCACCTGTTCAACCCCGAGACGGTGTTCCTGCTCCAGCACGCCACCCGCGCGCGGCAGTACGACGTCTTCGAGAAGTACACGACGACCGTCGACAAGCTGTCGGAGGAGGCCGCCACCCTGCGCGGGCTCTTCACGCTGAAGACCGGCGAGCGGACCCCGGTGCCGCTCGACGAGGTCGAGCCGGTCAGCGAGATCGTCAAGCGCTTCTCCACCGGCGCGATGAGCTACGGCTCGATCTCGCAGGAGGCG
Organism: Geodermatophilus ruber; assembly: GCF_900114385.1. GTDB lineage: Bacteria > Actinomycetota > Actinomycetes > Mycobacteriales > Geodermatophilaceae > Geodermatophilus > Geodermatophilus ruber. Next base: position 205,385 of record NZ_FOSW01000007.1, on the reverse strand, counting down.
CACGAGACCCTGGCCATCGCGATGAACCGCCTCGGCGGGAAGTCCAACACCGGTGAGGGTGGCGAGGACCCCGACCGGTTCACCCCGGACCCGAACGGCGACCTGCGCCGCTCGGCGATCAAGCAGGTGGCCAGCGGCCGCTTCGGCGTGACCAGCGAGTACCTGGTCAACGCCGACGACATCCAGATCAAGATGGCGCAGGGCGCCAAGCCCGGCGAGGGCGGCCAGCTGCCCGGCCAGAAGGTGTACCCGTGGGTGGCCCGCACCCGGCACTCGACGCCGGGCGTCGGGCTGATCAGCCCGCCGCCGCACCACGACATCTACTCGATCGAGGACCTCAAGCAGCTGATCCACGACCTGAAGAACGCCAACAACGAGGCGCGGGTCCACGTCAAGCTGGTCAGCGAGGTCGGGGTCGGCACGGTCGCGGCCGGGGTGAGCAAGGCCCACGCCGACGTCGTCCTGATCTCCGGGCACGACGGCGGCACCGGCGCCGCGCCGCTCACCTCGCTCAAGCACGCCGGCTCGCCGTGGGAGCTGGGGCTGGCCGAGACGCAGCAGACGCTGCTGGCCAACGGCCTGCGCGACCGCATCGTCGTGCAGTGCGACGGGCAGATGAAGACCGGCCGCGACGTGATCGTCGCCGCGCTGCTCGGGGCCGAGGAGTACGGCTTCGCCACCGCTCCGCTGGTGGTCTCCGGCTGCGTGATGATGCGCGTCTGCCACCTGGACACCTGCCCGGTCGGCGTCGCCACCCAGAACCCGGAGCTGCGCAAGCGGTTCACCGGGCGGCCGGAGTTCGTCGTCACCTTCTTCGAGTTCCTGGCCGAGCAGGTCCGGCACTACCTGGCCGAGCTGGGCTTCCGGTCCCTCGACGAGGCCATCGGCCACGCCGAGTTGCTGGACACCCGCCGCGCGGTGGACCACTGGAAGGCCGCCGGGCTGGACCTCTCGCCGATGCTGGTCGTGCCGGAGCTGCCCGAGGGCGCGCCGCGGCACCGGGTGCGGGAGCAGGACCACGGCCTGGACGTCGCCCTGGACCAGACCCTCATCCAGCTGTGCGAGGGCGCGCTGCTCGACGCGCGGCCGGTCACCCTCGAGCTGCCGGTGCGCAATGTCAACCGCACCGTCGGCACCATGCTGGGGTCGATGGTCACCCGCCGCTACGGCGGGGAGGGCCTGCCCGAGGGCACGATCGACCTGACCTTCACCGGGTCGGCCGGTCAGTCCTTCGGCGCCTTCGTGCCGCGCGGCATCACCATGCGGCTGCTCGGTGACGCGAACGACTACGTCGGCAAGGGCCTGTCGGGCGGCCGGATCGTCGTCCGCCCCTCGCGGGAGGCGACGTTCGCCGCCGAGGACAACGTCGTGGCGGGCAACGTCATCGGCTACGGCGCCACCGGCGGGGAGATCTTCCTGCGCGGGCGGGTCGGCGAGCGGTTCTGCGTCCGCAACTCCGGGGCCCTGGCGATCGTGGAGGGCGCGGGCGACCACGCCCTGGAGTACATGACCGGCGGCCGCGCGGTGATCCTCGGCCCCACCGGGCGGAACATCGCGGCCGGCATGTCCGGCGGCGTCGCCTACGTGCTCGACCTGGCCCGGCACCGGGTGAACACCGAGATGGTCGACATCGACCCGCTGGACGGGGAGTCCGCGCAGTGGCTGCGCGACGTGCTCGTCCGCTACCACGGGGACACCGACTCCCCGGTGGCCGGCGCCCTGCTGGCCGACTGGGGCCGGTGGTCCGAGCGGTTCAGCGTGATCATGCCGCGCGACTACCGGCGGGCGCTCGAGGCCCGGCGGGCCGCCGAGGCCGCGGGCACGGACGTCGACCTCGCCGTCATGGAGGCCGCACGTGGCTGACCCGCGCCGCTCCCTGCCCCTTGGACCCCTCGGCCCGAAGGAGACCCGCCGTGGCTGACTCCACCGGCTTCCTCAAGCACGACCGGGCGCTGCCACCGCGCCGCCCGGTCGACGTCCGGATCCTGGACTGGAAGGACGTGTACCTCGCCCGCCAGAACGGCGAGGACGCCGTCTTCCCGGTGGCCGCGGTGCGCCAGCAGGCCGCCCGCTGCATGGACTGCGGCATCCCGTTCTGCCACCACGGGTGCCCGCTGGGGAACCTGATCCCGGAGTGGAACGACCTCGCCCGCCGGGACGACTGGACCGAGGCCATCGAGCGGCTGCACGCCACCAACAACTTCCCGGAGTTCACCGGGAAGCTGTGCCCGGCGCCGTGCGAGGGCTCCTGCGTCCTGAACCTCCAGGAGTCGCCGGTCACGATCAAGCAGATCGAGTGGGAGATCATCGACCAGGCGTTCCAGCGTGATCTGGTGCGCCCCGTGCCGGCGCAGGAGAGCACCGGCAAGAAGGTTGCCGTCATCGGTTCCGGCCCCGCCGGGCTGGCTGCCGCCCAGCAGCTCACCCGGGCCGGGCACGAGGTGACCGTCTACGAGCGGGCCGACCGGGTCGGCGGGCTGATGCGCTACGGCATCCCCGAGTTCAAGATGGAGAAGGCCGTCCTCGACCGGCGGCTGGACCAGATGCGGGCCGAGGGCACCCGGTTCGTCACCGGCGTCGAGGTCGGTGGCAGCGGTGCCGACGACCTGTCGGCCGAGCAGCTGCGGGCCCAGTACGACGCCGTCGTCCTGGCCGGCGGCGCCACCATCGGCCGTGACCTGCCCGCTCCGGGCCGGGAGTTCCGGGGCATCCACCTGGCGATGGAGTACCTGCCCTTCGGCAACCGGCAGGCCCTCGGCGAGCTGGACGAGCCGCCGATCAACGCGCACGGCAAGCACGTCGTGATCATCGGCGGCGGCGACACCGGCGCCGACTGCCTGGGCACCGCGCACCGGCAGGGCGCGCTGTCGGTGACCCAGCTGGAGATCATGCCGCCGCCGCCGGACCGGCGGGACCAGAACAGCAACCCCTGGCCCACGTACCCGATGATCATGCGGGTCTCCAGCGCGCACGAGGAGGGCGGCGAGCGGCTCTACAGCGTCAACACCGAGCGCTTCCTGGGTCATGAGGAGGGCCCCGCCCAGGGCAACGTGCGCGCCCTGCTCATCCACGAGGTGGAGCGGGTCGACGGGCGGTTCCAGAAGGTCGAGGGGACCGAGCGGGAGCTCCCGGCCGACCTGGTGTTCCTCGCCATGGGCTTCACCGGCGCGCAGCGCGAGGGCCTGCTCGACACCCTGGGCGTGGAGATCGACGGCCGCGGCAACGTGGCCCGCGACGGCGAGTTCATGTCCACCGTGCCCGGCGTCTTCGTCGCCGGTGACATGGGCCGTGGGCAGTCGCTGATCGTGTGGGCGATCGCCGAGGGCCGGGCGGCGGCCGGTGCCGTCGACGCGTGGCTCACCGGGGAGTCGATGCTGCCGCGGCCGGTGACGCCGACGGCGGTCGCGCTGCGCTGAGCGCACCCTGACCGGCCGGGGCCGGGTCCTGCCACAGGCGGGGCCCGGCCCTGCTGGTCGGTGGGCGATCGTCACACCCCACCCTCCCGGCGCCGCCAGGGTCCTCCCACTAGCGTTCAGGGCATGTCCCGCCGCGCCAAGATCGTCTGCACGCTCGGTCCGGCGACCAGCTCCCTCGAGCAGGTCACCGCCCTCGTCGAGTCCGGGATGGATGTGGCCCGGCTGAACTTCAGCCACGGCTCGCACGCCGACCACGAGAAGGCCTACCGGCTGGTGCGGGAGGCCTCGGACCACACCGGGCACGCCGTGGCCGTCCTGGCCGACCTGCAGGGCCCCAAGATCCGGCTGGGCACGTTCGCCGAGGGGCGGGCGCACTGGGAGACCGGCAGCCGGGTCTGCATCACCGTCGAGGACGTCCCGGGCACCGCCGAGCGGGTCTCCACCACCTACAAGGGCCTGTCGGCCGACGTCAAGGTCGGGGACCGGCTGCTGGTGGACGACGGCAAGCTGGCCCTGTCGGTGGTCGGCGTCGACGGCCCGGACGTGCAGTGCCTCGTGGTCGAGGGCGGTGAGGTCTCCAACAACAAGGGCCTGTCGCTGCCGGGGGTCGCGGTGAGCGTGCCGGCGCTGTCGGAGAAGGACGCGGAGGACCTGCGCTTCGCCCTGCACCTCTCGGTCGACTTCGTCGCGCTCTCCTTCGTCCGTTCGCCGCGCGACGTCGAGCTGGTGCGCGACATCATGCGCCAGGAGGACGTGCACGTCCCGGTCATCGCCAAGCTGGAGAAGCCCGAGGCGGTGGAGAACCTCGAGGCGATCGTCGAGGCCTTCGACGGGATCATGGTCGCCCGCGGCGACCTGGGCGTGGAGCTGCCGCTGGAGCAGGTGCCGCTGGTCCAGAAGCGGGCCGTGCAGGCCGCCCGGGAGCGGAACAAGCCGGTCATCGTCGCCACCCAGATGCTCGAATCGATGATCAGCTCGTCGCGGCCGACCCGCGCCGAGGCCTCCGACGTCGCCAACGCCGTCCTCGACGGGGCGGATGCCGTCATGCTGTCGGGGGAGACCTCGGTGGGCCGCTACCCGATCGCCGCGGTGCGGACGATGGAGCGGATCATCGACGCGGTCGAGAGCGACTCGGTGCGGGCCCCGGAGCTGGTCCGCCGGTCGCGGTCCCGCTCGGGGGCGATCGTCCGTGCGGCGCGCGACATCGGGGAGTCCCTCGACGTCCGGGCGCTGGCCACCTTCACCCAGACCGGGGACACCGCCCGCCGGCTGGCCGCGCTGCACCCCCGCCAGCCGCTGCTGGCCTTCACCGTCGACGCCCGCGTGCGCAGCCAGCTGGCGCTGTCCTGGGGCGTGGAGACCTTCCTGGTGCCCGAGGTGCAGCACACCGACGACATGGTGCAGCAGGTGGACTTCTCGTTGCTGGCCATCGGCCGGCTCAAGGAGGGCGACCGGGTGGTCGTGGTCGCCGGCAGCCCGCCCAACACCGTCGGGTCCACCAACCTCATCCGGGTGCACGAGGTCGGTACCGACTCGTGAGCGGGACCGCGGGGCCGCTCGAGCCCGCCGAGACCTCGCAGGCCGCGGCGCTGATGGGCGTGCTCGACCTCGAGGAGCGCGAGCGGGACGTCTTCGTGGGGCAGACGCCCACCACCCGGTTGCAGCGCATCTTCGGCGGGCAGGTCGCCGGGCAGGCGCTCATGGCCGCTGGCCGGACCGTCCCCGGTGAGCGGTTCGGGCACTCGCTGCACGCCTATTTCCTGCGGCCCGGTGACCCGCAGGAGGAGATCCGCTACGCCGTCGATCGGATCCGGGACGGGCGCTCGTTCTCCACCCGCCGGGTCGTGGCGTGGCAGCACCGCAGGGGCGAGGAGGTGGCCATCTTCGCGCTGACCGCCGACTTCCACGCCGGCGAGCAGGCGGTCGTGGAGCACGCGGTTCCGATGCCCGACGTGCCGGCACCCGCGGAGCTGCCCTCGCTGGCCGAGGTCGCCGCCCGGCACGACGCGAGCGATTCGTCGAGCCTGGAGATCAGCCGGGCGGTCGAGCAACGGCTGCTGGAGGACCCGTTCGAGCGCCGGCTCAAGCAGCCGCCGGACACCTCCACGCGGGTGTGGATGCGGGTGGCCGGGCGGCTGCCCGACGACCCCGCCGTGCACAGCGCGGCGCTGGCCTTCGTCAGTGACCTCACGCTGCTGGGCGCCGGGCTGGCCCGGGTCGGCGGCTGGGGCGAGCACGAGGGGGCCAGCCTCGACCACGCGGTGTGGTTCCACGCCCCGGTGCGGGCCGACGACTGGTTCCTCTACGAGACCGACAGCCCGGCCGCCTCGCGGGGCCTGGCGCTGTGCTTCGGCCGGATCTGGTCGGCCGACGGCACCCACGTCGCCACCGTCGCCCAGGAGGGGCTGCTCCGCGCCGGCGGGCGCTGAGCAGCCCCCGCGTTCAGCTCCCGGAGCGCGAGGCGGCGTCGGCCTCGTCCGGGACGGGCTCCGAGTCCGTGCCCGGCGGCACGTCGGCGGGGCCGGCCGGCAGGTCCTCCTGCGCCGCGGCCTGCGTGGCCGTCTCGTCCTGCGTCGCCGGCGCCTCCGCCGGTGCCGCGAGGGCCGCTCGGCGCTCGGCGTCGAGCCGGGCCCGCTCGGCGGCGGACTCGGCGAAGTCGGCGGCCAGCCAGTCGTGCCCCTCGCACAGCAGCGCCCAGACCCGCTCGACGTGCGCCCGGGTCGTCGTGGGCGCACCGACGGCCACCCGCAGCACCACCTGCCCCCGGACGGTGGTGTGGGTCAGGAACACCTCGCCGCCGTCGTTGAGCCGCTCCATCAGGGTCATCGTGGCCACGTCGGCGTCCACGTCGGCGGCCCACCGCGGCCGCAGGCACACCAGGGACAGCGGGTGCGGCACGACCACGTCGAACCGGTCGTCGGCGTCGACCCAACCGGCCAGCTCCTGGGCCATCGCCACCCCGGAGCGGATGTGCGCCCGCAGCCCCTCCGCGCCGTACCAGCGCAGCACGAACCACAGCTTCAGCGCCCGGAAGCGGCGACCGAGCTCGATCTGCCAGTCGCGGTAGTCCACGACGCTGCCCGCGTCGGTGGCGGCGTTGCGCAGGTACTCCGGCAGGATCGCCAGCGCGCCGGTGAGCGCGGCCCGGTCGGCGACCCAGAACAAGGTGGCGTCGAAGCCGGTGAGCAGCCACTTGTGGGCGTCGGTGGTGTAGCTGTCGGCCCACTCGACGCCGGCCTGCAGCGGGCGCAGCTCGGGCGCCACGGCGCTCACCCCGGCGTAGGCGGCGTCCACGTGCAGCCAGACGCCGTACTTCTGGCAGATCGGGCCGAGTTCGGCCAGCGGGTCGATCGCCGTGGTGGACGTCGTCCCGACCGTGGCGCAGACGAGCACGGGGCGAAAGCCCCGGGCGGTGTCCCGCTCCAGCCGCGCGGCGAGGGCGGCCGGGCGCATCGCCAGGTCCGCGTCGACCTCGACCAGCCGCACGGCGTCGCTGCCCAGGCCCGCGATGCGGACGGCCTTCTCCATGGAGGAGTGCGTCTCGCTGGAGACGTAGACCGTGTACTCCTCCGGGCTCACCCCGTTCCGCACGGTCGCCCCGCTGCTGGCCCGGTGCAGTGCCGCGAGCAGCGCCACCAGGTTCGCGGCCGAGCTGGTGTCCTGGACGACGCCGCCGCCGGTCCCGGTGGAGCGGAACGACTCCGGCAGGCCGAGCAGCTCGGCGAACCAGTCCATGACGTGCTGCTCGAGCTCGGTGGCCGCGGGACTCGTCACCCACGACATGCCCTGCACGCCGAGGCCGGCCGAGACGAGGTCGCCGAGAACCGAGGGGCCCGAGGTGTTGGCGGGGAAGTAGCCGAAGAAGCCGGGATGCTGCCAGTGCGTGAGCCCGGGCACGACGACGCGATCGAGATCGGCGAGGACGGCTGAGAACGGTTCGCCCTGCTCGGGGGCCGACGGCGGGAGCGCCTCGCGCACGTCGCCCGGGGCGACGGGGGAGCGCACCGGGAGGGAGCCGACCCGGGTCCAGTAGTCGGCGATCCAGTCGACGACCTCGTGACCGTGCTGCCGGAACTGCTCGGGCGTCATGTGCGGGGGTGTCGGGATCGGCTCGCTCACGGCCCCACCGTATGGGGCGGCCGGCGCCCGGGGGCGGTGCCCCCGCTGCGACTCGAACGCACACTGCGCGGGTTGTGAATCGCTCAACCGTGTCGTGGTGGTGCCTGGGTGCCCCCGGTGCGACTCGAACGCACACTGCGCGGGTTTTGAATCCGCTCCCTCTGCCGATTGGGGTACGGGGGCGCGCCGGAACCGGGGCTCCGGCTGCCCGAGCAGCCTAGCCCGACGGCGTTACCCGCCCCGCATCGCTAGGCTCCGCCCGTGAGCAGCGAGCCGATCCGGGTCCTGATCGCCGAGGACGAGGCCCTCATCCGCCTCGACCTCAAGGAGATGCTGGAGGAGGAGGGCTACGCGGTCGTCGCCGAGGTCGGTGACGGGCAGCAGGCGGTCGAGCGCGCCGCCGAGTTGCGGCCGGATCTGGTGATCCTCGACATCCAGATGCCCGTGCTGGACGGGCTCTCCGCTGCCGAGCAGATCGCCACGGCCCGCATCGCACCGGTCATCGTGCTCACCGCCTTCAGCCAGCGTGAGCTGGTGGAGCGGGCGCGGGACGCCGGCGCGATGGCGTACCTGGTCAAGCCGTTCTCCAAGAACGACCTGGTGCCCGCGATCGAGGTGGCCCGCGCCCGGTTCGCCGAGCTCGCCGCCCTCGACGGTGAGGTCCGCACGCTCGAGGAGCGGCTGGAGACCCGCAAGGTCGTGGAGCAGGCCAAGGGCAAGCTCATGGCCGAGCAGGGGCTGACCGAGGCCGAGGCGTTCCGCTGGATCCAGCGGACGGCGATGAACGAGCGCACCTCGATGAAGGCCCTGGCCCAGCAGATCCTCGAGCCGGTGTCGGCACCCGAGGCCGCGGCGGACTGAGACCCGCGTCTCCTCCCGGAGGGGTGCGGCCCGGCACGTGTCCGCCGTCCATCCGGGAGGTCACAACGTCATCACGGTCCTGTCGCCCCCGGTTCGGGGCCCGTGGGCAGCCGCTACCTTCCCCCCACTGATCCGGTCGCCCCCGCACGGGACGGCCCGGTGCATGACCGACACGACAGTGGGAGTTGCTTGATGCGCACTGGCACCTTGGCCCGGAGCATCGCCGTCTCGGGTGCCGCTCTGCTCGTCCTGACCGCCTGCGGCGGGGACGACGAGGGCGGCAGCGCGAACGGGGGCGGCGACGGCGAGAAGCTGGTCAACGTCTACGGCGTCGACGGCAACACGGCGAACGGCACCGGGGACGACTTCAGCGAGAACGGTGCCCTGGCCGGCATGCGGGGCACGCAGCCGCTCACCGACCTCGGCGAGGACTTCATGAGCCGCCTGCGGGAGGTCGACCCGAACCTGCAGGACTTCAACTACGCCGGTGAGACCTACGACGCGGCCATCATCATCGCGCTCGCGGCGCAGGCGGCCGGCACCAACGACGCCAACGTCTTCAAGGACTACGTCAACGGCATCACCTTCGGCGGCGAGCAGTGCACCGACTTCGCCGCCTGCCTGGAGATCATCAACAACGGCGGCAACGTCGACTACGACGGCATCTCCGGCCCGCTGAGCTTCACCGATGCCGGTGAGCCGGCCCAGGCGAGCATCGGCCTCCTCCAGTTCGGGGACGACAACCGGCTGGACGCCGACGCGACCGATTTCGTCATCACCGGCGACGAGGCGAACGCGGCCACCGACGAGGGGCCGGCCTACGCCCCGGCCGGGACGACCGGCGAGCCGCTGGTGATCGGCACGCTGCTGCCGCTGACCGGGAACCTGGCCTTCCTCGGCCCGCCGGAGGTCGCCGCCTCCAAGCTGGCGATCAACGACATCAACGCCGCCGGCGGCGTGCTGGGCCAGCCGGTGCAGCTGGTCGAGGGCGACTCCGGTGACACCTCGACGGACACGGCGACCCAGACCGTCGACCGGCTGCTGCAGGCCGGCGCCAACGCCATCATCGGTGCCGCGTCGTCGAGCGTGAGCCTCACGGTCATCGACGCCATCACCGGGGCCGGCGTCCTGCAGTTCTCGCCGGCCAACACGTCGGACCAGTTCACCGACTACAACGACAACGGGCTGTACTTCCGCACCGCGCCCCCGGACACGCTGCAGGCCCGCGCCCTGGCCGACATGATCATCGCGGACGGCAACAACACCGTGGGCATCCTGGCGCTGAACGACTCGTACGGCACCGGCCTGTCGGAGAACACGAAGAACAACCTGATCGAGGCCGGGCTCTCCGAGGACGACATCGTCGACCTCACCTACGACCCGCAGGCGGCGAACTACGACGCCGAGGTGCAGGAGATGGTCGACTTCAACCCCGACGCGATCGTGGTCATCGGGTTCGAGGAGTCCTCCCGGATCCTGCAGGGCCTCAACGACCAGGGCATCGGCCCCCAGCGCTGAGCGTCCCGACCGGGTGACTGACCCGGTAGAGCCACCGCAGTGGCCCGGCACCCCTCGTGGTGCCGGGCCACTGTGCTGTCCGGGCCCGGTGCCACCGCGGCTCCGGCGGCCCGCGCGGCCGCGGACCACTCCTCCGACCCCGGCGACCGATTCGGGCTGCCCGGCGCCGACGCCCGCCCGATGCTGCGTGACATGGCCGCCGCTGCGCGGCGTCGTCCGAGGAACGGGTTACCGGGCCTTGGCCAGGGTCCCCAGGTAGAGCTCGATGACCTTGGGGTCGTGCATGAGCGACTCGCCGGTGTCGGTGTAGGCGTTGCGGCCCTGGTCGAGGACGTAGCCGCGGTCGCAGATCTGCAGGCAGCGGCGGGCGTTCTGCTCGACCATGATGATCGAGACACCGGTGGCGTTGATCCGCCGGCAGCGGATGAAGACCTCGTCCTGGTAGGCGGGGGAGAGGCCGGCGGAGGGCTCGTCGAGCAGCAGGACCGAGGGATCCATCATCAGCGCCCGGCCCATGGCCACCATCTGGCGCTCGCCGCCCGACAGCGCGCCGGCCTTGCCCTTGCGCCGCTCGCCGAGCAGCGGGAACAGGTCGATGACGTAGTCGAAGCGTTCCTTGAACGTCTTCGGCCGCAGGTAGACGCCCATCTGCATGTTCTCCTCGATGGTGAGCGAGGGGAACACGTTGTTGTTCTGCGGCACGTAGCCGACGCCGAGGGAGACCAGGCGGTGCGCGGGGGCGGAGGTGATGTCCTCCCCGCGCAGCGTGACGGTGCCCGAGCGCACCGGGATGAGGCCGAACAGCGTCTTGAGGAGGGTGGACTTGCCGGCGCCGTTGGGGCCGATGATGCCGACGAGCTCGCCCTCCTGCAGGTAGAAGTCGCACCCGCGCAGGATGTTGACCCCGGGCAGGTACCCGGCGACGAGGTCGTCGGCGCGGACGAGCGCGCCCTCGGCGAGGCGGACGTGCTCCTCCCGCGTGGCGGCCTTCTCGGCGGGGGAGAGGGTGCTGGTCGTGGCGGCCTGGTCGGCCCGGGTGCGGTCCTCGCCGGACTCGTCCACCTCGAAGAGGGGGGAGCTCATCGGTCGGTCCTCTCCTGCGGCGGTACGTCGGAACTGAGGACCTCGCCCTCCACGTGCTCCTCGCGGGCGATCTCCCGCTCGGCCTGGGCGAGGACGCGATCCTCCTCCTCGACGGTGAGCGGGGCGTCGTGGTGGGCGCCCAGGTAGGCGTCGACCACGGCCTGGTTCTGGCTGATCGACTCCGGCGGCCCCTCGGCGATGACCCGGCCGGAGGCCATGACCACCACCCAGTCGCTGATGTCGCGCACGACGTCCATGTCGTGCTCGACGAAGATGACCGTCATCCCTTGCTCGCGCAGGTCCTTGACGTGGCCGAGCAGGCTCTGGGTCAGGGCAGGGTTCACCCCGGCCATCGGCTCGTCGAGCATGACGACCTGGGGGTCACTCATCAGCGCCCGGGCCATCTCGAGCAGCTTGCGCTGACCGCCGGACAGGGTCCCGGCGAAGTCGTCCTTCTTGGAGTCCAGCTTGAACCTCGCGAGAAGGTCCATCGCCTTCTCCGTGTTCTCTTTCTCCTGCTGGCGCCAGATCCCGGGCACCAGCGCCCGGAAGAAGCTCTCCCCGCGCTGATCCTGCGCCCCGAGCAGCATGTTCTGCAGCACGGTGAGCCGGGCCAGCGCCTTGGTGAGCTGGAAGGTGCGGACGACGCCGAGCCGGGCCACCCGGTGTGGCGCCAGCTTGCCCAGCGGCCGGCCGTCGAAGGTCCAGCTGCCGGCGTTGGGCTGGTCGAAGCCGGTGAGCAGGTTGAACAGGGTGGTCTTTCCGGCCCCGTTGGGGCCGATCAGGCCGGTGATGCCGCCGCGCTGGATCTCCAGGTGGTCGACCGCGACGGCGGTGAGCCCGCCGAAGGTGCGGGTGACGCCGTCGACGACGATGGCCGGGTCGGGCTTGGCGACGCCGACCTCCCAGGCGACGTCGCGCAGCGCCGCCCGCGCCAGCCGCTGAGGCTCGGGGGAGCGGGGGTCAGCGGGCATCGAGCATCACCTCTCGTCGGTCACCGAAGATGCCCTGCGGTCGGAAGACCAGCAACAGGATGAGCCCGAGCCCGACCAGGACGAAGCGGATCTGCGCGACGTCGGTGGAGGACAGCAGCTCCGAGGGGATGACCCCGTTGTCGATCAGCGCTCGCAACAGGGTGTCGGCGAACTGCAGGATGAACAGCAGCAGCATGGCGCCGACGACCGGCCCGAGCACGCGGGCGGCGCCGCCGAGGATGAGCGCGGCGTAGGCGAGGAACGTGTTGGCGTTCTGGTACTGGTCGGGCACGGCCGACCCGGTCCCGACGGCGTAGATCATGCCGCCGAACGCGCCGACGACGCCGCCGAGGACGAGGGCCTGCATCTTGTAGACGTAGACGTTCTTGCCCAGGGCGCGGACGGCGTCCTCGTCCTCGCGGATGGACTTGAGGACCCGGCCCCACGGGCTGCGCACCAGCGCCCACACCAGCAGGCAGGCCAGCGCGACGAGGACCCACCCGACCAGGGCGACCCACAGCTCGGCGCCGGACCAACTGGTGCCCAGGAACCGGTACCGGCGGGCGGTGTCCCACGGGGCCAGGGCGATGAAGTCGCCGTTGAAGGCAGAGAGGCCCCGGGTGCCGTTGGTGACCGGCGTGGCCGACACCGACCGGAACAGCAGCCGGAGCCCCTCGGCGGTCGCGATGGTCGCGATCGCGAGGTAGTCGGCGCGCAGCCGCAGGGTGGGCAGGCCCAGCAGCAGGGCGAGGACGACGGCGGCGAGGACGCCGACCAGCACACCCACCCAGAACGGCAGGCCCCACTTGCTGACCGAGATGGCGATGCCGAAGCCGCCCAGCATGGCAAAGGCGATCTGCCCGAAGTTGAGCAGGCCAGCGTACCCGAACTGGACGTTGATGCCGATGGCCAGCAGCGCGAAGAAGATCGCCTGGAAGCCCAGGGCCGCCTTGCCGGCGACGGTGAGGGCGTCGATCAGCTCACCCATGACTCAGCCGACCCGCACGCGGCTGCCCAGGATGCCCTGGGGCCGGATGACGAGGATGACGATCAACAGCAGCAGTCCTCCGACGTACTTGACGTCATTCGGGATGACGAGGGTCGACATCTGCACGAACACGCCGACGATGAGGCTGCCCACCAGCGCCCCGTAGGCCGTGCCGAGGCCGCCGAGCGTGACGCCGGCGAACATGAGCAGCAGCAGCCGGAAGCCCATGTCCCACTGGACCTGGTCGGACAGCCCCAGCAGCACACCGCCGAGTGCCGCTAGCGCGCCGCCCATGAGCCAGACCACGAGGATGACCCGGTTGACGTCGATGCCGGAGGCAGCGGCGAGGTCGCGGTTGTCGGCGACCGCGCGCATCGCCTTGCCGATCCTGGTCCGCTGCAGCATCACCGCGACCAGCAGGAGGACGACGATCGAGATGATGATCGAGGCCACGGCCCGGTCGGTGAGGGTGAACAGGCCGTAGTCCACGGCCCGGCCGGGCTGGAACCGGTAGGGGCTGGAGCGGCCGCCGTAGACGATCTGGATCAGGTAGCGCAGCAGCAGCGAGAGCCCGATGGAGATCACCAGTGCGGCGACGAGCCCGGTGCCCCGGCGGCGCAGCGGCCGCCACAGGGCCAGTTCGTTGAGCGCGCCGACGGCGGCGCCGACCACCATCGCGATGATCGTGGCCGGGATCAGCGGGACGCCGCCCTCCACGTTGATGAACCAGGCGACGACCGCCCCGATGGTCACCAGTTCGCCGTGCGCGAAGTTCGTCAGCCCCGTCGTCCCGAAGATCAGGGAGAGCCCGACGGCGCACATCGCGATCAGCAGCCCGAAGCGGATGCCGTCGACGAGCAGCTGGACGGCCCGGACCGTGCCGCCGCCGGAGTCCCGGCTGCCGTCGGAGAGGCCGATGATGACCGGCTCGCGCCGGTTCTCGTCGACGGTGACGGTGCGGCTGTCCTCCCCGGCCAGCTCCACCCCGTCGGGGAGGTCGTCGGCGTCGAGGGTGACCACGTACTCCCCGGGGCCGGGGAGGTCGACCGACCAGCGGCCCCGCTCGTCGCTCTCGACGGTCTCGATCTCCTCGCCGCCGGGCGTGGTGACCTCGATCTGGACGCCCCCGATGGGGCCGCTCCGGCTGGTCTGCAGGGTCCCGAGGAGCTGCTCCCCCTCCGCGGAGGCCACCCCCGGGGTGAGGGCGGCGATGCCCGTGGCGAACACCGCGACGAGGAGCAGGCGCAGCAGGGCCCACCGGCGGTCCCGGGCGGCGGGTTCTCCGGGGCCGGTCCAGCGTCCCGGCCGTCGGAATCGCCCTGGCGCGTGCGTCACTCGACCTCCCAGCGGGTGTGGTGAGGCAGGACCGTAACCCAGCTCACCCACCCGCTCCTGTCCTCGGGATGAGCTGTGACCTTTCCGCGACACGCTGCTTCTGTCACGCCCGTACCAGGGGGCGGCGCGCCGTCGTGCCCCCGGGCCGGTGGAGGTGCACGCTCTGGCCACCGTCCAGGGGAGGGCTCCTGTGCCAGGAACAGGTTCGCGGTCCCGCGTGGGTACGCGCACGGCGCGTCCCGACGATCTGCCCGCCGTGCTCGCCCTGGTGCGCCAGCACCGGTCGGAGGCACATGCCGAGGGCGTCCTCACCGGGCAGACACCCGGGGCCGCCACAGCGGCCGGCTTCCGCCGGCTGCTCGCCGATCCGGGGCACCGCGTGGTCCTCGCGGTGCTGCCGGGGCCGAACGCGGCCCGCGGGGACGGCGCCGGCGAGCTCGTCATCGGGCTGGCCGTCCTCGGGCTCGACCCGCTGTCGGTCGTGCTGGGGGTCCCCCAGGTGACCGTCGACAACCTGGTGGTGCACCGCGACCACCGCCGGTGCGGCGCCGGCGCGGCGCTGCTGCGGGCCGCGGTGCAGCACGCGGTCGACTCCGGCGCGGACCACGTGGTCGCTGCCGTCGGCGGGCACGAGGCGGAGCGGCAGCGGTTCTTCGTGCGGATGGGCTTCGCGCCGCTCACCACCCGCCGGATCGTGCCGCGGGAAACCCTCGCCCGGTCGCTGGCGGCGTGGCAGCGCGGCGGCGTGACCATCCCGGTCCCGCGCCGTCCTCCGGTGCGCCGCCGGCCGATGGGCCGGGTCGTCCCGCTGCTCGACGCCGCCGAGGGCTGAGCCGGCTTGCGGTCAGCCGCCGAGCATGCAGGTCAGCCGGGCCGTGGCCGTCGTCCGGCCGGCCTCGTCGGTGACCTCGACCAGGAACGTGGCCAGCGTCCGGCCCCGGCGTACCGGGGTGGCCACCGCGGTGACGACGCCGCTGGTGGCCGCGCGCAGGTAGCTGACGTTGAGCTCCACCCCGACGCACCGCCGGCCGGGCCCGGCGCCCAGCGCGGCCGCCCACGAGCCGACCGTCTCCACCAGGGCGCAGGTGGCCCCGCCGTGCAGCAGCCCGGCCGGCTGCTGGTTGCCCTCCACCGGCATGGTGGCCACCAGGTGGTCGGGGTCGTAGTCGGTGATCTCGATGCCCAGCTTCTCGTCGAGCGGGCTGATGTGGCCGGTGGGCAGCCAGTCGGGTCGAGCGAGGGTCACCCCGGCACGGTAACCAGCGCTCGCTCAGCGGCCCCGCTGCAGGGTCCCGACCCGAGCCTGCGAGGGTTGGGGAGCGGTGGGGTCCTTCTAGGATCGTTGCCGATGTCCGCTTCGGTCTCCGCCCCCGCGTCCAGTGCCCCGACGACCGCCGTCCCGACGGGCGCCGGGCAGCGCCCGCGGCTGCTGCTCCTCGACGGGCACTCCCTGGCCTACCGGGCCTTCTTCGCCCTGCCGGTGGAGAACTTCTCCACAACCACGGGCCAGCCGACCAACGCGGTCTACGGCTTCACCTCGATGCTGATCAACATTCTCCGCGACGAGCAGCCGACCCACCTGGCGGTCGCCTTCGACGTGGGCCGCAAGACCTTCCGCAGCGAGATCTACGCCGAGTACAAGGCCAACCGGGCCGAGAGCCCCACGGACTTCCGCGGGCAGGTCAGCCTGATCCAGGAGGTGCTCGGCGCGCTGCACGTGCCGGTCATCACCGCGGAGGGCTACGAGGCCGACGACGTCATCGCCACCCTCACCGTCCAGGCCGTCGAGCAGGGCATGGACGTGCTCATCGCCACCGGCGACCGGGACGCGCTGCAGCTGGTCAACGAGCACGTCACCGTGCTGTACCCCCGCAAGGGCGTCTCCGACCTCACCCGGTTCACCCCGGAGGAGGTCGAGACCAAGTACGGCCTCTCGCCGGCGCAGTACCCCGACTTCGCCGCGCTGCGGGGCGACCCCAGCGACAACCTGCCGAGCATCCCGAGCGTGGGGGAGAAGACCGCCGCCAAGTGGGTGCGCGAGTACGGCTCGCTCGACGCGCTGGTCGACCAGGTCGACACCGTCAAGGGCAAGGTGGGCGACAAGCTGCGCGAGCACCTGTCCTCGGTGCTGCAGAACCGCCGGCTGACCGAGCTCGACCGCGCGGTCCCCTTGGAGCTGGGGCCCGGCGACCTGGCCGTCGCGCCGTGGGACCGCAACGAGGTGCACACCCTCTTCGACAACCTGCAGTTCCGGGTGCTGCGCGACCGGCTGTTCGCCACCCTGAGCAGCGCCGAACCCGAGGTCGAGGGCGGTTTCGACGTCACCGTCGACGAGGTGCCCGCCGGGGCGCTCGGTGCCTGGCTGGACGCGCACGCGCGCACCGGCCGGACCGGCGTGATCTTCCGCGGCACGTGGGGGCGGGGCACCGGCGAGCTCAGCGGGCTGGCACTGGCCGCCGCCGACGACCACACGACCTTCGTCGACCTCGGCCCCGGCCTCGACGCCACCGACGAGCAGGCGCTGGCCGTCTGGCTGGCCGACCCCGACCGGCCGAAGGTCGTGCACGAGGTCAAGGGCCCGCTGCTGGCCATCTGGGCCCGCGGCTGGGAGCTCGTCGGCGTGGTCAGCGACACCGCGCTGGCCGCCTACCTGGCGATGCCGGGGCAGCGGTCGTTCGACCTGGGCGACCTCGCGGTGCGCTACCTGCGCCGCGAGCTCAGGGAGGCCGCCGCCGAGGAGGCGCAGCTCACCCTCGACGGGATGGGCCCGTCGGAGGAGGACCTCGCCCGCGAGGCGGCCCGGGCAGACGTCCTCAAGGCCGTGGCGGTCAACGACCTCTCCGACGCGCTGGAGTCGGTGCTCGGGCAGCGCGGCGGGGACCGGCTGCTCGGCGAGCTGGAGCTGCCGCTGAGCTTCGTGCTGGCCCGCATGGAGCAGCGCGGGATCGCCGCCGACCTGGACTTCCTCATGGAGCTGCAGCGGGAGTTCGCCGACGGCGTCGCCGGCGCGGCCGCCGAGTGCTACGCGGTGATCGGCCGCGAGGTGAACCTGGGCTCGCCCAAGCAGCTGCAGGCGGTGCTGTTCGACGAGCTGGGCCTGCCGAAGACCAAGAAGATCAAGAGCGGCTACACGACCGACGCCGAGGCGCTCACCTGGCTGCTGGGGCAGACCGGGCACCCGTTCCTCGAGCACCTGCTGCGCCACCGTGACGTGACCCGGCTGCGCACGGTCATCGACGGGCTGATCCCGATGGTCGACGACGGCGGGCGGATCCACACGACGTTCCAGCAGACCATCGCGGCCACCGGCCGGCTGTCCTCGACCGACCCGAACCTGCAGAACATCCCGATCCGCAGCGCCGAGGGGCGGCGGATCCGGCAGGCGTTCGTCGTCGGCCCGGGCTTCGAGTCGTTGATGACGGCGGACTACAGCCAGATCGAGATGCGGATCATGGCCCACCTGTCCGGCGACGAGGGGCTCATCGAGGCGTTCACCTCGGGCGAGGACCTGCACTCCTTCGTCGCCTCGCGGGCGTTCAACATCCCGATCGAGGACGTCGACCCGGAGATGCGCCGCCGGATCAAGGCGATGAGCTACGGCCTGGCCTACGGGTTGTCGGCCTACGGACTGGCCCAGCAGCTGCGGATCACCCCGGAGGAGGCGCGCGAGCAGATGCACGCCTACTTCGAGCGCTTCGGCGGCATCCGTGACTACCTCGACGGCGTGGTCGAGGAGGCCCGGCAGACCGGGTTCACCGAGACCACCCTCGGCCGGCGCCGCTACCTGCCCGACCTCACCAGCGACAACCGGCAGCGCCGGGAGATGGCCGAGCGGATGGCGCTCAACGCCCCGATCCAGGGCTCGGCGGCCGACGTCATCAAGGTGGCGATGCTCAACGTGGAGAAGGCGATCGCCGCCGAGGGCCTGCGCTCCCGGATGCTCCTGCAGGTGCACGACGAGCTCGTGCTCGAGGTGGCGCCGGGGGAGCGGGAGGCCCTGGAGGCGCTGGTCCGCCGCGAGATGGCCGGGGCCGCTGAGCTGAGCGTGCCCCTGGAGGTCTCGGTCGGCTTCGGCGCCAGCTGGGACGCCGCTGCCCACTGACCTGCCCGAACGTCCCTTCCGGCGGGCGGAGGGGCGGGTTGACCCGCCGTTCGCCGGCCGGGACGTTGGCGCCGTGATCGATGACACAGTGCTGGTGGTGGGCGCGGGGCCGGTCGGCATCCTGAACGCCCTCGGGCTCGCGCGGGCGGGCATCCCCGTGACCGTGCTGGACCGGGCGGACGACGTGGTGATGGCGCCGCGGGCGGCGGTCTACCACTGGGCGGTGCTCGAGGGGCTGGACCGGCTCGGCGTCTACGAGAAGGCGGCCGCCCGCGGTTTCCTCAAGCAGGACTACGAGTACCGCGCGCACCGGACGGGGGAGCGGGTCCGGTTCGGACTCGAGCCGCTCGACGGCATCGTGGCCCGCCCGTACAACCTGCACCTCGGGCAGGGCGATCTGGTGCGGCTCGCCCTCGAGGAGCTGGCCGCCCACGACTCGGCCACCGTCCTGTGGCAGCACACCGTCGTCGGCGTCGCGCAGGACGAGTCGGGAGTCACCGTCGCGGTCGACGCGCCCGGGGGCCGGCGGGAGTTGCGGGCCGGCTGGCTGATCGGGGCCGACGGCGCGCACAGCGCCGTGCGGCGGGCGCTCGGCATCGAGTTCGAGGGCTTCACCTGGCCCGAGCGGTTCGTGGCGACCAACGTCCGCTACCCGTTCCAGCAGCACGGCTTCGCGCAGACCAGCTTCGTCTGCGACGACGTCTACGGCGCCGTGATCGCCAAGCTCGACGAGTCGCCCGGCGGGGGGCTGTGGCGCTACACCTACTGCGAGGACGTGGCCCTGCCCGAGGAGGCCATCCTCGACCGGATGCCGGGGTTCTTCGCGGCGGTGCTGCCCGACCTGGACGGTTTCGAGCTGGTCGAGCACGCCCCCTACCGGATGCACCAGCGCTGCGCCACGCGGTTCCGCGACGGGCGGGTGCTGCTGGCCGGGGACGCCGCGCACGTGACGAACCCGGCCGGCGGGCTGGGCCTGACCGGTGGGCTGTTCGACACCTTCGTCCTGCAGGAGGCGCTCGCCGCGGTCATCCGCGGGGAGGCCGACGGGTCGGTGCTCGACGCGTACGCCCGGGAACGCCGCCGGGTCTTCCTCGAGATGGTCAACCCGGCGGCCACCGCGATCAAGAAGATGATCTTCCACTCGTCCGACCCGCAGCAGCTCGAGCGGGACATGGCCGGGCTCCGCCGGCTCGCTACCGATCGGGAGGCGCTGATCGAGCGCCTGATGGTGACCAAGGCGATGGAGACCAAGTCGCTGATCGGAGCGTGGTGACCGGCCCCGCTCCGCACGAGCTCGCCGACCCCGTCCACCGCCGCCGCGGCGCGTTCTGGCTGCCCGGCGACCTGCAGCACACCGACGGCCGTCCGTGGCAGCTCGGCCCGGCGTGGGTGCAGTGGGAGGCGCCGGCCGAGCTCACGGGGCGCCCGCCGATCGTGTTCGTCCACGGGGGCGGAAGCCAGTCGACGGACTGGCTGGGGACCACGGGCGCCCCGGTGGGGTGGGCCGAGCTGGCCGTCCGGGCGGGGTACCCGGTGTACCTGCTCGACCGGCCCGGCTACGGGCGCTCGCCGTGGGACCCGGCCCGACTGGGGGGCAAGACGCCGTTCCCGGACTATCCAGGGCTGGAGCTTCTCGTGCCGCGCGACGAGGCGCGGGCGGCGGCGCACACCGCGTGGCCCTGGGGGCGGACGGCGGGCAGCCCGCACGCCGACGCCCAGGTGGCGTCCTCCTCCGGCATGCTGCGCGACCTCGCCCTCAGTCAGGAGCTCGACGCCCGCCGCCTGGTCGACCTGCTGGACCGGACCGGCCCCGCGGTCCTGGTCGCCGCCTCGGCCGGCGCGCCGTCGGGGTGGCTGGCCGCCGACCGCCGTCCGGGTCGGGTGCGCGCCGTCGTGGCGCTCGAGCCGCTCGGCCCGCCGCACCGCGACCTCGGTCCGCTGGGCCGGCTCTCCGAGGGCCTCACGGCGGTGCCCCTCACCCGCTCGGCGGACGGGACCGCGTTGCCGTGCCTCGCCACGGTGCCGGTGTGCGTCGTCACGGCGGAGGCGTCGGGGCGGGCCGAGGCGGACCGGAGCTCCGTCCGGTTCCTGCGGGACGCCGGCGTGCCGGTCGACCACCTGGATCTGGTCGAGCACGGCGTGACCGGCAGCGGGCACGGCCTCGCGCACGAGGAGAACAACGCCGACGCGTGGGCCCTCGTGGCCTCCTGGATCGAGGACCGCCTCGGTCCGCCGGTGCGGCGCTGAGCGCCCCGCTCCCCGGGCGCCCCGCTCCCGGCGGTTGCCGACCCTCACCCTCCAGCTCTGGTCGAGGGTGAGGCTCGGCGGCCGCTGTCAGGGGCGGTGGCAGACCAGGATGAGCGTGCCGGGGATCAGCGCCCCCCGGGCCGGGGACCACTGGCCCCACTCCTGCGTGCGGTCCGGCGTCCACTCGGGCTCGACCAGGTCCTCCAGCACCAGACCCGCCCCGACGACCGCGCGCACCCAGTCGCCGACCGTGCGGTGGTGCTCCACGTAGACCGCCCGGCCCTCCTCGTCGGTCTCCACGTACGGCCGCCGGTCGAAGTAGGAGGAGACGATCCGGAGGTCCTCCGGGTCGGGGGAGTCGGGCAGCGGCCAGCGCAGCGGGTGGTTCACCGACGCGACGAACCGGCCGCCGGGCCGCAGCACCCGCGCGACCTCGGTCAGGGCGCCCTCGACGTCGGCCACGAAAGGCAGCCCGCCGAAGGCCGAGCAGACGAGGTCGACGCCGGCCGACGCCAGGGGCAGCGCGCCGACATCGGCCTGCAGCAGGGGCACGTCGACGCCGGTCGACCGGTTCAGCGCCGCGGCGCGGGCGAGCATGCCGCCGGAGAGATCCGTCGCGACCACCTCGGCACCGGCGCGGCGCAGCCACCGGGAGCAGGGGGCCGATCCGCAGCCGACCTCGAGCACCCGGCGGCCGGCGACGTTCCCGAGCAGGTGCGCGTCGCTCTCCCGCAGCCCCTCCGGGCACCACAGGAAGTCCACGTCGCCGAGGTCGTCGCCGTGCTCGGCGAGGTAGGCCGGCGCCGCCGCGTCCCACCAGCGGCGGTTGGCGCGGGCGGACTCGACGGTGCCCGCGGTGCGCCGCTCGACCCCGCTGGGCACCGGGTAGCCGTCGCTCCCCAGGGGCAGGGTGGGGTGCGGGCGCGGGGAAGAGGTCATGACACGCCGATGGTGACACGCCGCCCGGAACGGAAACCGGCGGGCGACCCAGGTGGACCGGGGCGTCTCGGCGTCCGTACGATGGGGAATACGCCAGAGGTCTGGAGTGCTGTATCCCGCACGCGGGTGCGGCGCGAGCCGGCTCTCCCGCGTTTCCCCGCGGTCGTCCGGCCGCGGGGAATCCTGTCCCTACGCATCCCCCGTCCGGAGCACTCGACCACATGACCTCCACCCAGGTCCGTCCGAACAGCACTCCCCAGGTCGCCGTCAACGACATCGGCACCGCTGAGGACTTTCTCGCCGCCATCGACCAGACGATCAAGTACTTCAACGATGGCGACATCGTCGAGGGCGTCATCGTCAAGGTCGACCGCGACGAGGTGCTGCTGGACATCGGCTACAAGACCGAGGGCGTCATCCCCTCGCGTGAGCTGTCCATCAAGCACGACGTCGACCCCAACGAGGTCGTCAGCGTCGGCGACGAGGTGGAAGCCCTCGTCCTCCAGAAGGAGGACAAGGAAGGCCGCCTGATCCTGTCCAAGAAGCGCGCCCAGTACGAGCGCGCGTGGGGCACGATCGAGGCGAAGAAGGAAGCCGACGAGGTCGTCACCGGCACCGTCATCGAGGTCGTCAAGGGTGGTCTCATCCTCGACATCGGCCTGCGCGGGTTCCTCCCCGCCTCGCTGGTCGAGATGCGTCGCGTCCGCGACCTCCAGCCCTACGTGGGCCGCGAGCTCGAGGCCAAGATCATCGAGCTCGACAAGAACCGCAACAACGTCGTCCTGTCCCGGCGCCAGTGGCTCGAGCAGACCCAGTCCGAGGTGCGCAGCGAGTTCCTCAACAAGCTCGCCAAGGGGCAGGTCCGGACCGGCGTGGTCTCCTCGATCGTCAACTTCGGTGCGTTCGTGGACCTCGGCGGCGTCGACGGTCTGGTGCACGTCTCCGAGCTTTCCTGGAAGCACATCGACCACCCGTCCGAGGTCGTCGAGGTCGGTCAGGAGGTCACCGTCGAGGTCCTCGACGTCGACCTGGACCGTGAGCGGGTCTCGCTGTCGCTGAAGGCGACGCAGGAGGACCCGTGGCGCCAGTTCGCCCGGACCCACCAGATCGGTCAGGTCGTCCCGGGCAAGGTCACCAAGCTCGTCCCCTTCGGCGCGTTCGTGCGCGTCGACGAGGGCATCGAGGGCCTGGTGCACATCTCCGAGCTGGCCGAGCGTCACGTCGAGATCCCCGAGCAGGTCGTGCAGGTCGGCGACGAGATCCTGGTCAAGGTCATCGACATCGACCTGGACCGGCGGCGGATCTCGCTGTCCCTCAAGCAGGCCAACGAGGGCGTCATCGGCGACGAGGAGCAGTTCGACCCGGCCGCCTACGGCATGGCCGCCTCGTACGACGAGCAGGGCAACTACATCTACCCCGAGGGCTTCGACCCGGAGACCGGGGAGTGGCGCGAGGGCTTCGACGCCCAGCGCGAGGAGTGGGAGCGGCAGTACGCCGAGGCCCAGGCCCGCTTCGAGGCGCACCGCAAGCAGATCGCCGAGGCCCGCGCCGCCGACGCCGAGGCTGCGGCCGGCGGCAGCTACTCCAGCAGTGACGCCGAGACCGGTGGCGACACCTCCTCCGGTGGCACGCTGGCCAGCGACGAGGCGCTCGCCGCGCTGCGGGCCAAGCTCGCCGGCGGTGAGTGAGCAGTAGCTCGCGGCTGAACGCCCGAGGCCCAGGACCCGCGTGGTCCTGGGCCTCGGGCGTTCCCGGGCCCTGCGCGGGGGGCCCGCCGCAGGGACGACGAGGGCCCCGCGGACGACGTCCGCGGGGCCCTCGGTGGGTTGCTCAGAGGCTGAGGATGATGGCGAACGCCGTGCGCGGGCGCCCGCCGGAGTTGGCGAGGAACTGCCACGTGTGCCGGCCCGCGGGCGCGGTGGCCGACAGCCAGCGCAGGAAGGCGTTGCGCGGACGCACGGAGGCCCCGTCGCGCTCCAGCCGCTCCCGCACGGCGGGCAGGTCGGTGACCCGCACCCCGGCGGGGCGGTCGATCCGGTGACGACCAGGGCCCCGTCGTGCAGCAGCAGGGGACGGCGAGGGGGCCGCGTGGGCGGATCGGGTCATGGTCGGTTCTGCCTCTCTCGGCGGGGAAGATCGCCGAGGCGGACGTTAGTGGCGTGACGGGTGTGACTGGAGCGACGCGCCGGACAAGATGGGCGGGTGTTACCGGTCCGTGACCGGTCTCCGCGTGCTGGCTACTGTCCGTCCGTGCTGCGCATCGGGTTGACCGGCGGGATCGGATCGGGAAAGAGCACCGTGGCCGGGCTGCTGGCCGCCCGCGGCGCGCGGATCATCGACGCCGACCGCATCGCGCGCGAGGTCGTCGAGCCGGGCACCCCGGGGCTGGCGGCCGTCGTGGCGGAGTTCGGCCCGGACGTGCTGACCGCCGAGGGCGCACTCGACCGGCCGGCGCTGGCCGCGGTCGTCTTCGCCGATCCCGAGGCGCGGCGGCGGCTGGACGGGATCGTGCACCCCCTGGTCCGGCAACGGGCCCTCGAACTGATCGCCGAGGCCCCCGCGGAGGCCGTGGTGGTGCAGGACGTCCCCCTGCTCGTGGAGACCGGGCAGGCGGCCTCCTACGACCTCGTGCTGGTGGTGGAGGCCGACCTCGGCACCCGCATCGAGCGGCTGGTCCTCCGGGGGCTGGCCGAGCAGGACGCCCGCGCACGCATCGCGGCCCAGGCCACCGACGAGCAGCGCCGCGCCGTCGCCCACGTCGTCCTCGACAACAGTGGCACGCCCGAGGAGCTGGCCGAGCAGGTGGACCGGTTCTGGACCGAGCGGGTCGCTCGTGATGGCTGAGCCGGGCATCGCCCGGCGTGCCCTGATCGCCGTCCTGGTGGAGGCCGAGGCGCTCGGCGCCACCGCGGTGCATGCCGAGTCCTCGGCGGGCGGCGATCGCCGACCCCGCCCCGGGCGGTGAGCGTCACCCGCAGGTCGCTGGAGCTCGCGCGGGTCGTGACCGTGACGTTCACCCGGCTCGCGCCGGCCGGGGTGTACGCCGACTGAGGCGTGGCGTTGTAGACGTGGCTGCTGCCGAGGTGCACGTACATCCCGCCCGCGGGAGCGGGGCGCTCAGCGTGTAGCTGCCCTGCACCGCCGTGACAACCCACGGGCTCTCCGTCCGCGGCTGCGGGGTCGGGGCCTGGCGGATCGCCCGGGTCGTCGTCCCACCGACCTCGAGCGGGGCGGCCGCGGCGGCGCAGTCCTTCTCGTACGGGTCGGGAGGGCAGGACAGCGCCGCGTGAGCCAGGCTCGCGGCGAGCCCGAGGCCGGCGAGCAGTCCGGCGGACAGGACGGCCGTGAGGCGGGGCGGGATGGCGCGCAGGACATCTCCCGGGGATCGGTGTGCGGGAGCCGGGCGGCTCGCGCGCAGACCGTCGTCCGGGCATCGTCAAGACGGCGAGAACCGATGCCTCATGCCTCATGCCGCCGTGCCGGTGGTCGTACGACGCAGGGGACCGGTCGTAGGGCGCAGGAATCTCCGCGCAGGGGCTCGGAACGCCGAGAGGCCCGGGTCCACGTGGACCCGGGCCTCTCGTGCTGGTGGGCGATACTGGGTTCGAACCAGTGACCTCTACCGTGTCAAGGTAGCGCTCTACCACTGAGCCAATCGCCCGATCCGGCCTGCAGGCCGGTCCGCTCCACCGCGCTCGGCGAGGAGCCGAGGTGGAGACGGGATTTGAACCCGTGTAGACGGCTTTGCAGGCCGTTGCCTCGCCTCTCGGCCACTCCACCGCACACGGGCGCCGGTCTCGCGACCAGCGCCCGAGGTTCCGAGCGGACGACGGGATTCGAACCCGCGACCCTCACCTTGGCAAGGTGATGCTCTACCAGCTGAGCCACGTCCGCGTTGCTGTGTTGCAGGAAGAACGATACCTGACCCCGCGACCGGGGTTCACGGGGGGGTCCCCGGGGGGTCAGCGACCCGTCGGATCCGCCCCTCCGTTGGACAGCAGGGCAGCCAGTTCGTCGTCCACCTCCAGGACCGAGCTCTCTTCCCCGGCCGGGACGATCGACTCGGTCAGCCGCAGGAATCCCGCCACCGTGCCGCGGGAGACCTCGAACAGCGCCTCGCCCGACGGGGCCCGCAGGTGCAGGTAGAGGACGTCCCCGGAGGTGCGCGAGGGCCACAGCCGGACGTCGCCCTCGCCGGCCGGCCGGTCCAGCCCGGTCCGGAGCAGCTCCCGGCCGACCAGCCAGGAGATGCCCTCGCCACCGCCGGCGCTGCTGTCACCGAAGGTGATGCGGACCGCGAACGGGTCGCTGATCTCGTAGCTGAGCAGCGCGGGCACCTCGGTCCAGGACTGCGGGCCGACGAGATGGAGAGTGGTGGGGCACGTGTACCCGGGTGTCGAGCGGCTGACCATGTTCCGTAGAACGACCTTTCCGGTACGAGGTCACGCCAGGACTCTCCCCGGGCGTGTCGCTCTGGTGATGCCCGCTCCGGCAGGGGCTGAACCGCGGCCCCTTCCGGGCCGGACGTGTGACGATGGAGCGGTGAGCCGTCCGGCACGGCGCCCCGGCGGCAGCTCCGGGGACATCGACCTCGCCCTGCGCCTGCGCACGGGGGACCGGGCCGCGCTCGACGAGCTGTACGACCGCTTCAGCCGCCCGGCCCTCGCGCTGGCCCGGCGGGTCGTCGGCGACGACGCCCTGGCCGAGGCCGTGCTCCAGGAGGCGTTCCTCTCCGCATGGCGCGAGCCCGGCGCGTTCGGCCGGGGTCGTGGCAGCGTCGCGGCCTGGTTGCTGGCGACGGTGCACCGCCACGCGGTCGACGCCGTCCGCCGGGAGGAGCCCCACCGGCGCAGGCAGACCCGGGCCGGGGACGAGCTCGCCCTGGCCGCCGGGGCCGCGGAGCACCCGCCGACGGCGCTGGACTTCCTGCCCCCCGGGGAGCGCGCGGTGCTCGCCCTGGCCTACTACGGCGGGTACACCCAGCGGGAGGTGGCGGCGCTGACCGGCGTCCCGATCGACGCCGTCCGGACCCGGATGCTCACCGGCATGCGCGCCCTCAAGGAGGAGCTGGGCCAGCACGCGGGCGCCGCGACCGGGGGCGCGCTCGGCGAGGCCGCCCGGGCCGACGGGGCGGGCCGGTGAGCGCGCACCCCGGCCCCGCGGCCCGGCGCGAGGGGCACGAGCGGTTCGACCAGCTCGCGGTCGGCTGGGCGCTGCACGCCCTGGAGCCGGAGGAGGAGGCGCTCGTCGCCGCCCACCTGCCGGAGTGCCTGCGCTGCCTGCGCACCGTCGCGGAGACCGCGGAGGTCATGGGCGCGATGGCCACCGACCTGCCCCAGCCGTCGCCGGCCGAGCGGTTGCGGGCGCAGCTGCGCGCCGCGGTGGAGCAGACCCCGCAGGTGCCGCGGCTCGACGACCCGCCCGGTCCCGCCGAGCCCGCAGGACCCGTCCCGGCCGCGCGGCCGGGACGCGACCCCACCACCGGCCCCCCCGACTACCGGGTGCCCCCGCCGCTCGACGACGACGTGGCGCCCTCGGCCTGGCGGCGGGTGCTGCCCAACGCGCTGGTCGCCGCCGTGGTGGCCGCGATCCTCGCCCTGGGCACGTGGAACGTGGTGCTCGGCACGGCGCGGGACGAGGCCCGGACCGCGGCGGCGGAGCAGGCCGGCATCCTGAACGCCCTCCTGGCCCCCGGTCGGACCGCCGTCGCGGCGCTGTCCGACGACGACGGGGCGGCGGTGGCCACCGTCGTCGTCCGTACCGGTCAGCTGCAGGTGGTGACGCACGGACTCCCGGTCAACGACGACGAGCGACAGACTTACGTCGTGTGGGGAATCGGGGAGGGCGCGGACGTGGCGCTGGGCACCTTCGACGTCGTACACCCACGAATGGAGCTGAAGACCGTAGGCTCCGCGTCGACCGGGCCGGACGGCTACGCCACGTACGGCATCAGCCTCGAACCCGGACGCCAGGCTCCGCCGGAACCGTCGGAGTACGTCGCGATCGGGGAGGTGCCCAGCTGAGCGGTCCGGAGACGGCGGCGCCGCCCGAGCGGTCCGGCCACCAGCACACCCCCGAGGGCTGGCGGCAGCACTTCGCCGACGACGGGTTCCGCAGCCTGCGCGAGCGGGTCGCCGAGACCCGGTGGCGGCGCCGGTTGGCCACCCGCCGGACGGTCGACTCGGCGTACCGCCTCGTCGTGGGCGTCGTCGGCGGGGTGATCGTCGCCGTGGGCCTGGCGACGATCCCGCTGCCGGGCCCGGGCTGGCTGACCGTCATCGCCGGCCTGTTCGTGCTGGCCACCGAGTTCTTCTGGGCCGAGCGGCTGCTGGAGTTCACCAAGAAGCACGTCAAGTCCTGGACGGACTGGCTCGGCCGGCAGCCCGTGTGGGTGCGCGCGGCGGTCGCCCTGGTGACGGCGGCGTCCGTCTACGGCGTCCTGGTCGTCACCCTGCACGTGACGGGGGTTCCCGGCTGGGTGCCGGGGTGGGTACCCCTGTGGAGATGAGCGTCTGGCAGAATCGATGACGCACGGGCGATTGGCTCAGTGGTAGAGCGCTTCGTTCACACCGAAGAGGTCACTGGTTCGAACCCAGTATCGCCCACCGCGCACGAAGGGTCAGGTCCGTCACGGACCTGACCCTTCGTCGTGCAGGGCTCCGGAGACCGCCCGCGGGATGATCACCCGGTGACCGTGGCGCGCTCCCTGGCCCTGTTCCTGCTCGCCGCGCTGGCCGAGATCGGCGGCGCCTGGCTCGTCTGGCAGGGCCTGCGCGAACACCGGGGCTGGCTGTGGGTGGCGGGTGGGGCCCTGGCGCTGGCCGGCTACGGGCTCGTCGCGACGCTGCAGCCCGACCCGCACTTCGGCCGCATCCTCGCCGCCTACGGCGGAATCTTCGTCGCGGGGAGCCTCGCCTGGGGGATGGTCGTGGACGGCTTCCGCCCGGACCGCTACGACATCCTCGGCGCGGCGATCTGCCTGGTCGGCGTGCTGGTCATCATGTACGCGCCGCGCGCCGGCTCCTGAGGAGCGGCGCGCGGCCTGCTGCCGCCCCGGCCGGCCGGCGGCGGGGACGGCCGCGGCGGCGCACCATGGGGCAGTGCCCCAGCTCGCCCGAGCCGACCGCCTCGACGTGATCCTCGATCGCGACGGCGCCACGTGCATCTGGTGCGGCCGCGCGTTCGGCCCCCTGATCCGCCCCACCACCGAGCACGTCGTGCCCCGCCTCAAGGGCGGCCCGTCCTGGCTGGAGAACGAGGTGGCGGCCTGCCGCCGGTGCAACTCCGAGCGCGGGCACCGCGCCCCGGTCGACTGGCTCGAGGAGTGCGAGCGGCGCGGCTGGGATCCCGACGCGGCGCGGCTGGGCCGGGCGCTCACCGGACTGGAGGAGGCGATCACCCGCACCGGTGGGCAGCGGCGGGCCCGGCCCTACCTCGACGCGCAGCTGCGCCGGCTGCGCCGACGACTGCCCCGGCCGGCGGGCGCACGGTCCCCGGGTCGCCGTAGCGTCGCCATGTGACGGAGCCGGCGAGGTGACCGGGCCGGCGAGGAGGGGCCGTGACCGAGAACGTGGGCAGCGTGGCGCAGATCGCCGTCTACCCGGTGAAGAGCCTGGCCGGCCGCACCGTCGGTGAGGCGAGGGTGGGTCCGGCCGGTCTGGTCGGGGACCGGGCGTGGGCGGTGGTCGACGCGACGACGGGCGAGCGGGTGACGACGAGGACCGCACCCGCGATGGCCGAGGTGGTCGCCACCGGCGACGGCGAGGCCGACACGATCACCCTCACCGAGGTGCTGGGCCTCCCGGTGCGGCTGGTGCGCGCCGAGGCGCCGCAGGGGGACGCCGCCGCCGTCCACCTGGTCAGCCGGTCGGCGATCGCCCGCGCCGCCGGGGGCGACGTCCCCGAGGGCTGCTCGGCCGACGACCCGCGCGCGAACCTGCTGCTGGCGCTCGACGACGAGCAGGACGAGCGCACCTGGGTGGGGCGGAACCTGCGCGTCGGCGAGGTCGAGCTGTCGGTGAGCCGCACGCCCAAGCACTGTCTGGGCGTCTACGCCGAGGTCCGCACCCCCGGCCTGGTGCGGGTCGGGGATCGGGTCGAGGTGCTCACCCCCTAGAGAGCCCCGACCCGGGGATCGCTGCCGGCTGGGTCCGGCGCGCCGGTTCCCGGAGCTCCGGTGGATACCCTTCCCTAGTCCCGGCCGACCCGGCCGGGCCGCATCGATCGACCTCCCAGGAGCTCCCGTGTCAGCCGCGCCCAACCTCGCCGCCACCGCCCCGATCCGGGTGCCGGCCGGGACGACGGCCCAGGACGCGCTCAAGGAGGCCGGGATCCCACTCAAGGGACCCGACGGAGCCGTCGTCGTCCGGGACCTGGCCACCGGCGACCTGAAGGACCTCGCATGGGCGCCCGAGGCCGACGCCGAGGTGGAACCGGTACCCGCCGCGAGCCCCGAGGGCCGTGCGGTGATCCGGCACTCCACCGCGCACGTGCTTGCGCAGGCGGTCCAGGACCTCTTCCCCGGCACCCGGCTGGGCATCGGCCCGCCCGTGGAGAACGGCTTCTACTACGACTTCGACCCGGAGCGGCCGTTCACCCCCGAGGACCTGCAGGCCCTCGAGAAGCGGATGCAGGAGATCGTCCGGGCCGGTCAGTACTTCTCCCGGCGGGAGATCAGCGACGCCGACGCCGAGGCGGAGCTCGCCTCCGAGCCGTACAAGCTCGAGCTGATCGGGCTCAAGGGTGGTGCGGGGGAGGCCGCCGAGGGTGCCGACGTCGAGGTCGGCGGCGCGCAGCTGACCATGTACGACAACCGCGACGCCCGCACCGGGGACCTGGTGTGGACCGACCTCTGCCGCGGCCCGCACCTGCCGCGGACCAACAACATCCCGGCGTTCTCCCTCACCCGGTCGGCGGCCGCCTACTGGCGCGGCAGCGAGAAGAACCCGCAGCTGCAGCGCATCTACGGCACCGCGTGGGAGAGCAGGGAGGCGCACAAGGCCTACCTGGAGCAGCTGGCCGAGGCCGAGCGCCGCGACCACCGGCGGCTGGGCGCCGAGCTGGACCTGTTCAGCTTTCCCGACGAGATCGGCTCGGGCCTGGTCGTCTTCCACCCCAAGGGTGGCGTGATCAAGCGGGAGATGGAGGACTACGTCCGCCGCCGCCACATCGAGGAGGGCTTCGACTACGTCGGCACGCCGCACATCAGCAAGCGCGGCCTGTTCGAGACCTCGGGGCACCTGCCGTACTACGCGGACACCATGTTCCCGCCGATGGAGCTGGAGAACGCGGAGTACTACCTCAAGGCCATGAACTGCCCGATGCACAACCTGATCTTCAGGTCGCGCGGGCGGTCCTACCGCGATCTGCCGCTGCGCTTCTTCGAGTTCGGCACGGTCTACCGGTACGAGAAGTCCGGCGTCGTCCACGGGCTCACCCGCGTGCGCGGGCTGACCCAGGACGACTCGCACAGCTACGTCACCCCGGAGCAGGCACCCGGGGAGATCCGGCACCTGCTGGCCTTCGTGCTCGGCCTGCTGAGCGACTTCGGCCTGGACGACTACTACCTGGAGCTGTCCACCCGCGGGGACTCGGACAAGTTCATCGGCTCCGGCGAGCAGTGGGCCGAGGCCACCGCGGTGCTCGAGGAGGCGGCGCGGGAGACCGGGCTGGAACTCGTGGCCGACCCGGGCGGCGCGGCGTTCTACGGGCCGAAGATCTCCGTCCAGGCCCGCGACGCGATCGGCCGCACCTGGCAGATGTCGACCATCCAGTACGACTTCAACCAGCCGGCGCGCTTCGGCCTGGAGTACACCTCCGCCGACGGCGGCCGCGCGCAGCCGGTCATGATCCACTCGGCCAAGTTCGGGTCGATCGAGCGGTTCTTCGGCGTCCTCACCGAGCACTACGCCGGGGCGTTCCCGGCCTGGCTGGCCCCGGTGCAGGTCACCGGCATCCCGGTCACCGACGAGCAGGTGCCCTATCTGACCGACGTCGCCCTGCAGCTGCGGGCGCGCGGCATCCGGGTGGAGGTCGACGACTCCGACGACCGGATGCAGAAGAAGATCCGCACCGCCAGCAAGCAGAAGGTGCCGTTCGTGCTCATCGCCGGCGCCACCGAGGCCGAGGCCGGCGCGGTCTCCTTCCGCTTCCGGGACGGCAGCCAGCACAACGGCGTGCCGGTCGACCAGGCGGTGGCCGCGATCGTGCAGTGGGTCGAGAGCCGGGCCAACGTCGACCCCACCGCCGAGGCGCTGGTGGCCGGATGACCGCCGGGACCGACGGTGCGAGCGACCGGGCGGGTTTACACGCCCCGGTCTCCAACGACGACGGCGGCCCGGCCACGGTGTTCGAGCACCTGTGGACGCCGTACCGGATGGCCTACATCCGCGGGGAGGGCAAGCCCACCGGCGCGCACGACTGCCCGTTCTGCCTCATCCCGCAGATGAGCGACGACGACGGGCTGATCGTGGCCCGCGGCCAGACGGTCTACGCCGTCCTGAACCTGTACCCGTACAACGCCGGGCACCTGATGCTCGTGCCGTACCGGCACGTGCCCGACTACACCGACCTCACGCCGGAGGAGGTCGCGGAGCTGGGGGAGTTCACCCAGACGGCGATGCGGGTGGTGCGGGCGGTCTCCGGGGCCCACGGGTTCAACATCGGGATGAACCAGGGCTCGGTCGCCGGCGCCGGCATCGCCGACCACCTGCACCAGCACGCGGTGCCGCGCTGGGGCGGGGACACCAACTTCATGCCGGTCGTCGGGCTGACCCGGGTACTCCCGCAGGTGCTGAGCGAGACGCGGGCGCTGCTGGCCGAGAGCTGGCCGTTCCCCGACGACAGCCGCGGGGGCGTCGCCGTGGCGAACGAGCCCGGAACGGAACCGGACCGGAGAACGCCCCCCGACGGCGGGGCCGCGCCACCCCGGGAGGCCTGAGGTGCTCGGGATCAACGCCCGGGCCGCCGTCGGGCGGTTCTGGGCGCCGGTCGTGGCGCGCCTGGTGCGCTCCGGGGTGACCGCCGACATGGTCACCCTCACCGGCACGCTGGGCGCGATCGCCGGAGCGATCGGGCTCATCGCCACCGGGCACCTGTTCTGGGGCGCGTTCACCGTGACGGTCTTCGTGCTGCTCGACATGCTCGACGGCGCGCTGGCCCGGGCGCGCGGTGGCGGGTCGGTCTTCGGTGCCGTGCTGGACTCCACCGGCGACCGGGCCGCCGACGCGGCGATCTTCGGCGCGCTGGTGTGGTGGTTCTCCGGGGCGGGGGACAACCGGCTGCTGGTGCTGCTGGCGCTGCTCTGCCTCGTCCTCGGCGTGCTCACCTCCTACGTCAAGGCCCGCGCGGAGGGCATGGGCCTGTCCTGCGACGTCGGGATCGTCGAGCGCACCGAGCGGCTGATCCTCGTGCTCACGGGCACCGGGCTGTTCGGCCTGGGCGTGCCCTACGCCGTCCACGTGGGGCTGTGGGTGCTGCTCGTCGGCAGCGCGGTGACCGTCGGGCAGCGCTTCGCCGCGGTGCACCGGGCCGCGCGGGACCAGCAGCTGTCCGCGGCCTCGCCGTCGCCGGAGAAGGCGCCGTGAGCGGGGCCCTCGGCGGCGGGGTGCCGGAGCCGGGGGCCGGACCCGGCGGGGCCGTGGAGCTGCGCCCGGTGCCGGGCCGCCCCTCGCCGGGCGCGCGGGCCTCGGCCCGGCTGACCGACCTGGGCTACGCGGCCGGCTGGGGTGCGGTGAAGCTGCTGCCCGAGCCGGTGGTGCGGGCCGCGTTCGACGCGGCTGGGCGGTGGGCGGCCGGGCGCGACGGCCGGGGCGTGCGGCAGCTGCGCGCCAACCTCCGGGTGGTCACCGGCGGCCGGCTGGGCGAGGCCGAGCTCGACGCGCTCACCGGGCGTGCGATGCGCTCCTACGCGCGCTACTGGCAGGAGGCCTTCCGGCTGCCGCGGCTGTCGAGCGGGCGGATCGTCGCCGGTTCCGAGATGCTCGGCCGGGAGCACCTCGAGAAGGCGCGAGGCGAGGGCCGGGGCCTGGTCTTCGCCCTGCCGCACAGCGGCAACTGGGACGCCGCGGGGGTGTGGTTCGTCGACTGGCTCGACGGCCCGTTCATGACCGTCGCCGAGCGGCTGCGGCCGGAGTCGCTGTACCGCCGGTTCCTCGACTACCGCGAGTCCCTGGGCATGCGGGTGGTGCCGCTGACCGGGGGGCCGCGGCCCAGCTCCGCCGTCCTGGGCGAGTGGCTCGCCGCCGGCGGGTCGGTCTGCCTGCTCGTCGACCGCGACCTCGGGCACGGCGGCATCCCGGTGGACTTCTTCGGCCGGCCGGCGACGATGCCCGGCGGGCCGGCGTTGCTGGCCGCCCGCACCGGCGCCGCGCTGCACCCGGCGGTCTGCTCGTTCACCGACCGCGGCTGGCGGCTGGACGTCCGGCGCGAGGTTCCCGTCGACGGCCCGGGCCGGCTGCGGGACCGCGTCGCTGCCGCGATGCAGGGCGTGGCCGACGCCTTCACCGACGGCATCGCCCGGCATCCCGAGGACTGGCACATGCTCGGGCGGGTCTGGGCCGACGTGCCTCCCGACCCGGCGAGGGGAGACCGGTCCCGATGAGGATCGGCCTGGTCTGCCCCTACCAGTGGGACGTCCCCGGCGGGGTCCAGTACCACGTGCGCGACCTCGCCGAGACCCTGCGCGGGATGGGCCACCACGTCGAGGTGCTCACCCCCGCCGAGCGGGAGGAGTCGCTGCCGGCCGAGCACGTCACCTGGGCCGGGCGCACCGTCCCCGTCCCGTACAACGGCTCGATGGCCAGCGTGCAGTTCGGGCCGGTCTCGGCCGCGCGGGTGCGGCGCTGGCTGCGCGACGGGCACTTCGACGTCGTCCACGTGCACGACCCGGCGCCCCCGTCGACCGGCCTGCTGGTCTGCATGATCGCCAGGGGCCCGATCGTGGCCACCTTCCACGCGGCCACCACCCGGTCCAAGTTCCTGGCTGCCTTGGGGCCGGTCATCCGCCCGTGGCTGGAGAAGATCAGCGGCCGCATCGCCGTGTCCGACTTCGCCCGCCGGGTGCAGGTCGAGCACCTGGGCGGGGACGCGGTGATCATCCCCAACGGCGTGCACGTGCCCGCCTTCGCGGAGGGACCGACGCTGCCCGGGTACGCCCGGGGCGTCGACGGGCCCACCATCGGCTTCCTCGGCCGCTACGACGAGCCGCGCAAGGGCCTGCCGGTGCTGCTCGAGGCCATGCGCACCGTCGTCCGGGAGCACCCCGGCGCCCGGCTGCTCATCGCCGGCCGCGGCGATCCCGGGGCCGTGCACGAGCTGCTGGGGGAGGACCTGCGCGCGCACGTCGCGCTCCTGGGCGAGCTCGCCGAGGAGGACAAGGCCGCCTTCCTGCGCTCGGTCGACGTCTACTGCGCCCCGAACCTGCTCGGCGAGTCCTTCGGGATCATCCTCATCGAGGCGATGGCCGCGGGGGCGCCGATCGTCGCCAGCGACCTGGACGCCTTCGCCAAGGTGCTCGAGGACGGCGCCGCCGGCGTCCTGGTCCGCCGCGGCGACCCCCGGGCGCTGGCCGGGGCCCTGGGCGACCTGCTCGCCGACCCCGACCGGCGGGCCGGGCTCTCGGCCGCCGGCAGGGCGGCGGCCGCCGGCTACGACTGGTCGGTGGTCGCGCGCCGGATCCTGGCCGTCTACGAGACCGTGGTGCTGCCCGGCGGGCCGGAGGTGACCGCGGCGGAGGACGTCGAGCTGCCCGCCGTGCCCGCACTCCTGCCCGGGGAACCCACGGACGCCCCGTCCCGGTCACCGCTGCGGCGGTGGGTCCAGCGCTAGCCTGACCCGTCGTGACTCCCGACGTCTGGCTGCTGCTGGCGGTGGCCGCCGCCGTGCTGCTGCTGATGCTGTGGGCCGGCTGGACGCTGACCCGGCTGCGGCGCCTGGAGACGCGCGTGGAGCGCGCCCGGATCGCCCTGGACACCCAGCTGCGGCGGCGCGCCGGGCTGGCCGCCGAGCTGACCCGCGACCACGCCGCCGCGCTGGGGAGGGAACACGCGGCCCGGCTGGCGGCTGCCGCGCGCGAGGCGCGCGACCCGCGGGCCGGCGACCGGGAGCTGGCGGAGAACCAGCTGGGCCGCGAGCTGCGCGAGCTCCCCGCGGAGCTGCCGGGGGTGCCTCCCGCGCTCCTCGCCGACCTCCGGGGCACCGCCACCCGGATCGGGCTGGCCCGGCGCTTCTACAACGACGCCGTCCGCGACACCCACCTGCTGCGCACCCGGCGGCTCACCGGGCTGCTGCGGTTGCACGCCTCCCGGCCGCTGCCGCGGTTCTTCGACATCGAGGACGGTCTGGACGAGGTGACCGGCAGCGTCTCCGGCGCCGGTCGGGGCAGGCCCTGACGGGCCGTACGATGAGCCTGCCCGATCATCGTCGAACCTGAGGCAGCATCCCGTGGCAGCGCACGACGCACAGCAGAACCCTTCCGTCCTCCCCGCCGCCACCACCGGCACCGCGGCCGTCAAGCGCGGCATGGCCGAGCAGCTCAAGGGCGGGGTGATCATGGACGTCGTCACCCCGGAGCAGGCCAGGATCGCCGAGGACGCCGGCGCCGTCGCCGTCATGGCGCTCGAGCGGGTGCCCGCCGACATCCGCGCGCAGGGCGGGATCGCGCGGATGAGCGACCCCGACATGATCCAGGGCATCATCGAGGCGGTCTCGATCCCGGTCATGGCCAAGGCCCGCATCGGTCACTTCGTCGAGGCGCAGGTGCTGCAGAGCCTGGGCGTGGACTACATCGACGAGTCCGAGGTGCTGACCCCGGCCGACGAGGCGCACCACATCGACAAGCACGCGTTCACCGTGCCGTTCGTGTGCGGCGCCACCGACCTGGGCGAGGCGTTGCGGCGCATCGCCGAGGGCGCGGCGATGATCCGCTCCAAGGGCGAGGCCGGCACCGGCAACGTCGTCGAGGCCACCCGGCACATGCGGGCCCTGCGCTCCGGGATCCGCCGCCTGGCGACCCTCGACGAGACCGAGCTGTTCGTCGCGGCCAAGGAGCTGCGCGCCCCCTACGACCTGGTCGCCGAGGTGGCGCGACTCGGGAAGCTGCCGGTCGTGCTGTTCACCGCCGGCGGCCTGGCCACCCCGGCCGACGCGGCGATGATGATGCAGCTGGGCGCCGAGGGCGTCTTCGTCGGCTCGGGCATCTTCAAGTCCGGCGACCCCGCCCAGCGCGCCGCGGCGATCGTGCAGGCGACGACGTTCTTCGACGACCCGGACGTGATCGCCAAGGTCTCCCGCGGGCTCGGCGAGGCCATGGTCGGCATCAACGTGGCCACCCTGCCCGACAGCGAGCGGTACGCCACCCGCGGCTGGTGATCCCGCGCCCCGCGGTGCGCACGTGACCGGAGCGATGCGCTCCGCGCCTAGTGTGCGGCCCGTGGCGGTGCGGCAGGAGCGCCCGGACGAGGCGGCCGGGGCCCGGCCGGGCGCGCCGGCTCCCCGGGTGGGCGGCATCGACCTGGCGCGCGGTCTCGCCGTGCTGGGCATGTTCGGTGCCCACATGGGCCTCGCCGACGACCTGTCCTGGGACCCCGCCACCTGGTCGGAGGTGGTCAACGGCCGGTCGTCGATCCTGTTCGCCGTCCTCGCGGGCGTGTCGATGGCGCTGCTGTCCGGGCGCACCCGCCCGCCCGACGGCGACCAGCTGGTGCAGGCCCGCGTGCGCATCCTGGTCCGGGCGGCCTGGCTCTTCGCGATCGGTGGCCTGCTGGAGCTGCTCGACACCTTCGTCGCGGTCATCCTGCCCGTCTACGCGGTCCTGTTCGTCCTCGCCGTCCCGTTCCTGCGCTGGTCCCCGCCGCGGCTGCTGACCCTCGCCGGCGCGCTCGCCGTGGTGGCGCCTCCGGTCGACCTGCTCGTCGGGCAGCTGGCCACCGAGCAGGGCGCCGCGGACCGGCCGTTCACCGATCTGCTGTTCACCGGCGTCTACCCGGCCGTCCTCTGGTGGGCCTTCGTGCTCGTCGGCCTCGCGGTCGGCCGGCTGGATCTCGGCGCGGCCCGGGTCCGCGCGGCCCTGGTGCCGGGCGGCGCGACGCTGGCCGCCCTGGGCTACGCCGGCGGCTGGCTGAGCACCGAGCTGCTGGCCGACGGCCGCCCGTCGACCGGGGTGGACGTCGGTTTCCCGCAGCTCGGGGAGTGGGACGCGGCCTGGCTCAGCGGCGCCGCCGCGCACGGCGGCACGACGTTCGAGGTGCTCGGCTCCACCGGGGTGGCGCTGGCGGTCATCGGCCTGTGCCTGGTGCTCGCCGACCGGCTGCCCCGGCTGACCTACCCGCTGGCGGCCGTGGGCGCCCTGGCGCTGTCGGTGTACAGCGCGCACCTCGTGGCGCTGTGGTGGCTCGACCCCGGCTTCCCGGCCGGGGCCGGCCTGTGGCTGCGCTTCTGCACCGCCGCGCTGCTCGTGGCGTCCCTCTGGCGGCTGCTCCTGGGGCGGGGAGCGCTCGAACGGCTGCTCACCTGGAGCTCCGGGCGGGCGGCCGGGACGGGACCCGCGACCGCCCGGGACGCCGTCGGGCCCCCGGAGGCCCCGGAGCGGGCGCCGTAGATTGGTCCCTCGTGCGTGCCGAACCGCTCATCGGAGTGCTGGCGTTGCAGGGTGACGTCCGCGAGCACCTGGCGGCGGTGCGCGCGCAGGGAGCCGCGGCGGTCACCGTGCGCCGTCCGGCCGAGCTGGCCTCCGTCGACGGGCTGGTGATCCCGGGCGGGGAGTCGACCACCATGGCCCGGCTGGCCACCCGCTTCGGCCTGCTGGAGCCGCTGCGGTCCGCGGTCGCCGGCGGCCTGCCCGTGTACGGCTCCTGCGCCGGGATGATCATGCTCGCCGACCGGCTGCTCGACGCGCCGCCGGACCAGGTGACGATCGGCGGGCTGGACGTCACCGTGCGGCGCAACGCCTTCGGTCGCCAGGTCGACTCCTTCGAGTCCGAGATCGCGCTCGAGGGGGTACCCGGGGGCCCGCTGCACGCCGTCTTCATCCGGGCCCCGTGGGTCGAGCAGGCCGGCCCCGGGGTGCAGATCCTCGGCCGGGTCGTCGGGGGGCCGGCCGACGGTAAGATCGTCGCAGTCCGCCAGGGGAACCTGGTGGCCACCAGCTTCCACCCCGAACTGACCGGGGACCGCCGGGTGCACGCGCTGTTCGTCGACCTGGTGCGCACACACATGGCGGACCGATCGGGCGCCGGGAACGAGAGGGGAGTGCCGTGAGCGGCCATTCCAAGTGGGCGACCACCAAGCACAAGAAGGCCGGGATCGACGCCAAGCGCGGCAAGCTCTTCGCCAAGCTGATCAAGAACATCGAGGTCGCGGCGCGCACCGGCGGCGGTGACCCCGCCGGCAACCCGACGCTGTTCGACGCCATCCAGAAGGCGAAGAAGAGCTCGGTGCCCAACGACAACATCGACCGGGCGGTCAAGCGCGGTGCCGGTCTCGAGGCCGGCGGGGTCGACTACCAGGGCATCACGTACGAGGGCTACGCCGCCGGCGGTGTCGCCGTCCTCGTCGAGTGCCTGACCGACAACAAGAACCGGTCGGCCATGGAGGTGCGCACCGCCATGACCCGCAACGGCGGGTCGATGGCCGACCCCGGGTCGGTCGCCTACCTCTTCTCCCGCAAGGGCGTCGTCGTGGTGCCGAAGGCCGACGGCGTGGACGAGGACAGCGTGCTGCTGGCGGTGCTCGAGGCCGGCGCGGAGGAGGTCCGCGACCAGGGCGACACCTTCGAGGTCATCTCCGAGCCCACCGACCTGGTCGCCGTCCGCGCGGCGCTGCAGGACGCCGGGATCGACTACGACTCGGCCGAGGCCGGGTTCGTGCCCAGCGTCACGGTGGAGCTCGACGAGGAGACGGCGGGCAAGGTCTTCCGGCTCATCGACGCCCTCGAGGACTGCGACGACGTGCAGAACGTGTACGCGAACTACGACGTCTCGGACGAGGTGCTCGAGAAGGTCGGCTGACGCCACCGGCGGACTTTCGGCGCGGAAGTCCGCGTCGCGGTGCCGGATCGTCGGCCGCGGCGGTTAGCGTGGGTCGAACACCAGTTCGGCTGACGGCGGGAGGCGCCTCCATGCGGGTGCTCGGCATCGACCCGGGCCTGACCCGGTGCGGGTGGGGCGTGGTCGACGGGCGTCCCGGCGCCCGGCCCACCGCGGTCGGCGTGGGCGTGATCCGCACCGCCGCGGAGCTGGACCTGGAGCTGCGGCTGCTCGAGCTGCACACCACGGTCACCGCGTTGCTGCGCGAGCACCGGCCGGACGTCGTGGCGATCGAGCGGGTGTTCACCCAGAACAACAAGAGCACGGCCACCGGAACCGCCCAGGCGGCCGGGGTCGCGGCGCTGGCCGCGGCCCAGGCCGACCGGCCGGTTGCCTGGCACACCCCGAGCGAGGTCAAGGCCGCGATCTCCGGCAGCGGCCGTGCGGACAAGGAGCAGGTCACCCTGATGGTCACCCGGGTGCTCGGGCTGGCGAGCCCGCCGAAGCCCGCCGACGCGGCCGACGCCCTGGCGCTGGCGGTCTGCCACGCCTGGCGCGGCCCGGCACAGCAGCGGCTGCGGAGCGCGGCGCTCGCCGGCGGGCTCGGGGCGCCCGTCGTGCAGCGCACGCTGCCCCGCTGGCAGGGGGTGTCGGCCCGATGATCGCCAGCGTGAGCGGCCGGGTCGCCGCGGTCTCGCCGGACGGCGCCGTGGTGGAGGTCGGGGGCGTCGGGCTGGCCGTGCAGTGCACACCGGGCACGATCGCGCGGCTGCAGGTGGGGCAGAGCGCCCGGCTGTCGACCAGCCTGGTGGTCCGGGAGGACTCGCTGACCCTCTACGGCTTCGCCGATGACGACGAGCGGCAGCTGTTCGAGCTGCTGCAGACCGCCAACGGCGTGGGCCCGCGGCTGGCCCAGGCGGTGCTGGCCATCCACCCACCGCGCGAGGTGCGGCGGGCGGTGTCGACGGCCGACGTCAAGGCGCTCATGCAGGTGCCCGGCATCGGCAAGAAGGGCGCGGAGCGGCTGATCCTGGAGCTGCGCGACCGGCTGGGCACGACGACGACCGACACCCAGCTGGACGGCGCGCCGATCCCCGCGGGCCTGGGGCCGGTCACCCCCGTCGCGCCGTGGCGGGACCAGCTGACCTCCGCCCTGGTCGGGCTCGGCTGGTCGGGCAAGGAGGCCGAGGGCGCCGTCGTCCAGCTCGCGCCGCTCGCCGACGAGCAGGTGGCGGCGAGCGGTGCCGTCGAGGTCGCGGTTCTGCTGCGGCAGGCGCTGCAGCTGCTGGGGCGGTCGTGAGCGACCGTCGGTGTGAGGGGGTGAGCGCATGAGCGCGCCGTTCGACCGGCCGCTGCTGGCCGAGTCCGACGCCGTGGGCCCCGGGCCGTTCGACGCGGTGTCCGCGCAGGCCGGGGACGAGGAGCGGGTCGTCGAGTCGGCGCTGCGCCCGCACTCCCTGGCCGACTTCATCGGCCAGCCCAAGGTGGCCCGCCAGCTGGACCTCGTGCTCGAGGGGGCCAAGCGCCGCGGGCGGCCGCCGGACCACGTGCTGTTGTCCGGCCCGCCGGGTCTGGGCAAGACCAGCCTGGCCCTGATCATCGGCTCGGAGCTCGGGACCGCGGTGAAGATCACCAGCGGCCCGGCGATCGAGCGGTCCGGCGACCTGGCCGCGATGCTGTCCAACCTCGGCCCCGGTGACGTGCTGTTCATCGACGAGATCCACCGGATCGCCCGGCCGGCCGAGGAACTGCTGTACATGGCGATGGAGGACTTCCGCGTCGACGTCGTCGTCGGCAAGGGGCCCGGGGCCACGGCGATCCCGCTGGAGATCAACCCCTTCACGCTGGTCGGGGCGACCACCCGGGCCGGGCTGCTCACCGGCCCGCTGCGCGACCGGTTCGGGTTCGTGGGCCAGATGGAGTTCTACGAGCCCGCCGAGTTGCAGCTGGTGCTCGCCCGCAGCGCGGCGCTGCTGGGCGTGGAGCTCACCGAGGCCGGCTCGGCCGAGATCGCCGGCCGCTCGCGCGGGACGCCGCGCATCGCCAACCGGCTGCTGCGCCGGGTGCGCGACTACGCGGAGGTCAAGGCCGACGGGCGGGTCACGCGGCAGGTGGCCGAGGCGGCGCTGGCGCTCTACGACGTCGACCACCTCGGGCTGGACCGGCTCGACCGCGCGGTGCTGGAAGCCCTGGTCATGCGCTTCGGCGGTGGTCCGGTCGGGGTGGCCACCCTCGCCGTGGCGGTGGGGGAGGAGCCGCACACCGTCGAGGAGGTCTGCGAGCCCTTCCTCGTGCGGGCCGGGCTGCTCGCCCGCACCCCGCGGGGCCGGGTGGCCACCGAAGCGGCGTGGCGTCACCTGGGGCAGCCGGTCCCGCGCGGCGGGATCCCGCTCGGATCGGTCACAGCCGTCCCGCAGGTACCGGGGACATCAGCGGAGCCACTGTTCG
This sequence comes from Geodermatophilus ruber, assembly GCF_900114385.1. Classification (GTDB taxonomy): domain Bacteria; phylum Actinomycetota; class Actinomycetes; order Mycobacteriales; family Geodermatophilaceae; genus Geodermatophilus; species Geodermatophilus ruber. Next base: position 163,332 of record NZ_FOSW01000007.1, on the reverse strand, counting down.
ACGCCTAGACTGCACGTCGCTGGCGCGCAACCCGAGCTCAGCCCCGGCCGCGCCCCGTGCGCCGGTCGTCGGCGTGCCGCAACCGACGTTCCCGAGCGGTCCCGTCCGGGGCCGTACCCACCGCGCGACGCGCCGCGGTAGAGAGGCACATCTGTCGTGGAGCAGTACTTCCCGCTCGTCCTCCTGGCCTTGGCCTTCGTGCTCCTCATCGTGCTGCCCGCCCGGCAGCGCAAGAAGATGCAGGCCCGGGCCCAGGCGATGCAGGAGTCCCTGGCGCCGGGCACCCCGGTCATGACCACCTCCGGGCTGCACGGCACGGTGGCGGGCCTCGGTGAGGGCACCGTGGACCTGGAGATCGCCCCCGGCGTCGTGGCCACGTTCGCGCGGCAGGCGATCCTCGAGGTGCGACGTCCGGCCGATGCCCAGCCCGGCCCCGCCGCGCCCCGTGACGACACGCCGGGGTCCGTCGACGACGGCCCCGCGGACCCCCTGCGCTGATCCGGAGCTTCCCGTGGCCCAGCGTCAGCTCCCGGCGAGCCGCTACATCGGCGCGTTCTTCCTGCTCGTCGCCCTGCTCTACACCCTGATCTTCCTCACCGGCGACACCCGCACGCCGCAGCTCGGGCTGGACCTGCGCGGCGGCACGACGGTCACGCTGACCGCCCAGACGCCGAACGGCAAGGCTCCCGATCCCGAGGATCTCGACCTGGCCCGCCAGATCATCGAGCAGCGGGTCAACGGTCTCGGTGTCGCCGAGGCCGAGGTGGTCACCGAGGGCGACTCGAACATCGTCATCTCCGTCCCGGGCGACAACGGGGAGCAGGCCCGCGAACTCGGCCAGACCGCCCAGCTGCGGTTCCGGCCGGTGCTGGCCGGCCCCGAGCCGGCCACGCCGCCGGCCGGGGCGGTCGAGGGCGCGCCGCCCACCGACACGCCCTCGCCGTCGGGCGAGGCCACCCCGACCGACGGGTCCGCCCCCGCGGCGCCCGCCCCCGACGCGCCTCCGGTGACCGAGGAGCAGGCGGCCGCCGAGTACGCGACGCTCACCTGCGCCGACGAGCCGCTCGGCGCGGTGGACCGCTCCGAGGACTACGTCGCCGCGTGCAGCGAGAACGGCGAGGTCAAGTACCTGCTCGGCCCCACGATCATCGAGGGCACCGAGATCGAGGACGCCAGGGCCGGCACGCAGCAGGGCACCGGCGAGTGGGTCGTGCTCCTGGACTTCAACGACACCGGCCGCACCACCTGGGCCAACTACACCGCGGCCAACGTGGGGAAGAACGTCGCGTTCACCCTCGACGGCCGGGTGATCTCCGCCCCGACCATCCAGAGCGCGATCACCAGCAACCCCACGACGATCACCGGGCAGTTCGACCAGACCAGCGCCGAGGAGCTGGCCAACCAGTTGCGCTACGGCGCCCTGCCGCTCACGTTCACCCAGGCCACCGCCCAGTCGATCTCCACCGAGCTGGGCGCCGAGCAGCTGCGGGCGGGGCTGATCGCGGGGGCCATCGGCGTGGCGCTGGTCTTCGTCTACGCGCTCATCTACTACCGGCTGCTGGGCCTGGTGATGCTCGCCAGCCTGATCCTGTCGGCGGTGGTCGTCTACGCCGTCCTCGTGCTGCTGGGCCGGCAGATCGGGTTCACCCTGAGCCTGGCCGGCATCGCCGGGTTCATCGTGTCCATCGGCATCACCGCCGACTCCTTCGTCGTCTACTTCGAACGGCTCAAGGACGAGATCCGCGAGGGCCGCACGCTGCGGTCGGCGGTGCCGCGCGCCTGGGTGCGCGCCCGGCGCACCATCCTCTCGGCGGACGCGGTCAGCTTCCTGGCTGCGGCGATCCTGTACGTGCTCGCCATCGGCGACGTGAAGGGCTTCGCGTTCACGTTGGGCATGTCCACGGTCCTGGACCTGATCGTGGTCTTCCTCTTCACCCATCCCCTCATGGCGGTGCTCTCCCGGTTCAAGGGCTTCGCCGGCAGCCGGTTCTCCGGGCTCGGGCAGGTCGAGCACACCCGCCGTCCCGCCCGGCCCGCCCCGGCCGGGTCGAAGCAGCTGGCCACCGCGGGCACCGCCTCCCGGGCCGGTGCCCAGGACAGGAGCACGTCATGACCCCCCGCGACGAGCCGCCCACCCGGACCGACGGCGACCCGCCCGTGGAGCCCCGTCCCGGCCGGGCGGCGGAGCACACCCCCACCGGCCGGACCGCGGCGGACACCGCGCTCGAGGACGCCGGGCTGCCCCGCGAGGGCACCGCGGCGCGCCGTCCCGAGCGGCGCGCGTCGCTGGGGCACCGGCTCTACAACGGCGAGGCCGGGCTGGACGTGGTCGGCCGCAGCCGGCTGATCTACCGGATCACCGCGGTCGTGGTGCTGGCCTGCATCCTCGCGATCGTCTTCCGGGGCTTCAACTTCGGCATCGACTTCGCCGGCGGCAACAGCTTCCGGCTGCCCGGCACCCAGGCCGAGCTGAGCCAGGTGCGCGAGGCCGCCGAGGAGGCGGGTGCGGATGTCGCCAGCGCGCAGATCGTGGGCGGCAACACCGTGCTGCTGCGGACCGGCGCGCTCAGCAACGACGCCGAGCGCAAGGTGATCCAGGCGGTGGCCGAGGCCGCCGACATCGAGCCGTCCGAGGTCAGTGTCGAGGCGGTGAGCCCCGAGTGGGGCCGGGACATCACCCAGCAGGCGCTGATCGCGCTGGCGGTGTTCCTCGTCGCCGTGGTGGCGTTCCTGGCGCTGCGGTTCCAGCTGAAGATGGCGGTCGGCGCGATAGCGGCGCTGGCGCACGACATCGTCCTCACCGCGGGCGTCTACGCCGTGGTCGGCTTCGAGGTCACCCCGTCGACGATCATCGGGTTCCTCACCATCCTCGGGTTCTCCCTCTACGACACCGTGGTGGTCTTCGACAAGGTCGACGAGAACACCCGGGATCTCATGAAGACCGCCCGGATGACCTGGGGCGAGGCGGCGAACCTGGCGGTCAACCAGACCCTCATGCGCTCGATCAACACCTCGGTGATCGCGCTGCTGCCGGTCGCCGGGTTGCTGTTCGTCGGCGCCGGCCTGCTGGGCGTGGGCACGCTGAAGGATCTGGCGCTGGTCCTGTTCGTCGGGCTGGCGGCGGGCACGTACTCGTCGATCTTCCTGGCCACCCCGATCGTCGCCGACCTCAAGGCCCGCGAGCCCGAGGTCCAGGCCCTGCGCAAGCGGGTGCTGGCCCGGCGCGCCGCCCAGGCCCGCCAGGGCGGCGCCCGCCCGGACGCCGGCCCGGTGGCCAGCGCCCGTCGCGCCCGTGGCGCAGCACCCCGCGCCGCCGGCGTGGCCCTGGCCGAGCGCGAGGAGGACCTCGGTCCGGCGCAGGCCGACATGGTGGTGGAATCGCCGGACTCGGTGCAGCCCGAGCCGCGGGGTGGAACGGCGGCCCCGCGGCCCGGCGCCCGTCCGCAGCGCCCGGGCCGGTCCGGCGGCGGGAAGAAGCGCCGGTGAACGTCGAGCCGGCCCAGGAGGTCGTGGACGAGCCGCTGGACGAGCTCATCGCCGGTCTCACCGTCGACATCCCGGACCACCCGGAGCCGGGCGTCGTCTTCCGTGACCTCACGCCGGTCTTCGCCGACGGGCGGGCGTTCCGCCGGATGATCGACGGCCTGGCCGCGCCGGGGGCCTCCGACCCGCGGGCCGCCGCGCTGGCGGGGCCCGCGCCGCACCCGCCGGGAGATCCGGGCTTCGATGTGGTGGTCGGCGTGGAGGCCCGGGGCTTCCTGCTCGCGGCGGCCGTGGCCCTGGACGCGGGTGTGGGCGTGGTCCTCGTCCGCAAGGCCGGCAAGCTGCCGCGGGAACGCGTCTCCGCCGACTACGCCCTCGAGTACGGGACCGCCACTCTCGAGCTGCACACCGATGCCATCCGCCCCGGGCAGCGGGTGTTGATCGTCGACGACGTCCTGGCCACCGGCGGCACGCTGGGCGCGGCCATCGCGCTGGTCGAGCAGCTGGGCGGGGTGGTCGCGGCGGTCTCCGTGGTGGTCGAGCTCGCCGCACTGGCCGGGCGCCAGCGGCTGGCCCCGCACACGGTGCACGCGCTGTGGACCACCTGAGAGGGAGATGACCTGCCCGAGCAGGCAGTCCTCGTCCAGGGGCCGACTACCATGGTGAGGGTTCCTCCTCCTCAGGCCTGCAGGAGTCGCCATGGGCCCCGACGCCGCCACCAACGTGGCTGCCCCGCGGCCTGAGACGCCTGCGCTGCCGGCCGGCTCGGCGGCGCCCGGGACCGCGCCGGCCGATCCGGGCGCCGCGCCGGCGGAGCGCCCGCCGCTGCCCACCCGGCCGATCGTCCGTCGTCCGGACGACGTCGGCAGCGAGCCGCCCGGGGAGAACGAACCGGTCGGCGCGCCCAGGCGCCGAGTGCGCGACCGGCTGGCCCGCCGCATCGTCGCGGGTCAGCGCAGCGGCCTGGTCCGCCCGGTGCTGGAGCCGCTGTCCGCCCTGCACCGGCAGAGCCACCCCAAGGCCGACCTGGGGCTGCTGCAGCGGGCCTACGACGTGGCGGAGGCCGCCCACGCCGCGCAGAAGCGCAAGAGCGGTGACCCCTACATCACCCACCCGCTGGCCGTCGCGACGGTCCTGGCCGGGCTGGGGATGGACACGACCACGCTGGTCGCCGCGCTGCTGCACGACACTGTCGAGGACACCGGGCAGACGCTGGAGTCGATCACCGAGACGTTCGGCCCGGAGGTCGCCCACCTCGTCGACGGGGTCACCAAGATCGACAAGGTCAAGCTCGGCGACGCTGCGCAGGCCGAGACCATCCGCAAGATGATCGTGGCGATGGCCCGCGACCCCCGGGTGCTGGTCATCAAGCTGGCCGACCGGCTGCACAACATGCGCACGCTGCGCTTCCTGCCGCCGGAGAAGCAGGAGAAGAAGGCGCGGGAGACGCTGGAGATCCTCGCCCCGCTGGCCCACCGGCTGGGCATGAACACCATCAAGTGGGAGCTCGAGGACCTCGCGTTCGCCACGCTCTACCCCAAGCGCTACGACGAGATCGTGCGCCTGGTGGCCGAGCGGGCGCCGTCCCGCGACACCTACCTGGCCGAGGTGACTTCCGCGGTCAAGGACCAGCTCAAGGCCGCCGGCATCGAGGCGGTCGTCACCGGCCGGCCCAAGCACTACTACTCGATCTACCAGAAGATGATCGTCCGCGGCCGGGACTTCACCGACATCTGGGACCTGGTCGGCATCCGCATCCTGGTCGAGTCGGTCCGCGACACCTACGCCGCGCTGGGCATCATGCACGCGCACTGGCAGCCGGTGCCGGGCCGCTTCAAGGACTTCGTCGCGATGCCGAAATTCAACATGTACCAGTCGCTGCACACCACGGTGATCGGCCCGCAGGGCAAGCCGGTCGAGCTGCAGATCCGCACGCACGACATGCACCGCACCGCCGAGTACGGCATCGCCGCGCACTGGAAGTACAAGGAGAAGGCGAAGGCCGGCGGCCGGGCCGGGGACACCGGCAGGTCCAAGGTGGGCTCGCCCGACGACATGCTGTGGCTGCGCCAGCTGCTGGACTGGCAGCGCGAGGCCCAGGAGCCCGGTGAGTTCCTCGAGACCCTGCGCTACGACCTCGGTCCGCAGGAGGTCTTCGTCTTCACGCCCAAGGGCGACGTGATCAGCCTGCCGGGCAACTCGACGCCGGTCGACTTCGCCTACGCGGTGCACACCGAGGTCGGGCACCGCTGCATCGGCGCCCGGGTGAACGGCGCGCTGGTCTCGCTGGACAGCACGCTGAACAACGGCGACGTCGTGGAGATCTTCACGTCGAAGTCGCCCACGGCCGGCCCGTCGAAGGACTGGCTGGCCTTCGTCGGCTCCTCCCGCGCGCGGACCAAGATCCGGCAGTGGTTCACCAAGGAGCGCCGCGAGGACGCCGTCGAGGCCGGCAAGGAGGCCCTCACCCGGGCCATGCGCAAGGCGGGCCTCCCGCTGCAGCGGCTGCTCGGCGGCGAGGCGCTCTCCACGCTGGCCATGGATCTCCGCCACGGCGACGTCACGGCGCTCTACGCCGCGGTCGGGGAGAACCAGATCTCGGCCGCCTCGGTGGTCGAGAAGCTGATCACCGCGCTGGGCGGTACCGAGGGCGCGGTCGAGGACATCGCCGAGACCGCCATCCCGGCCCGCCGGCCGGTGCACCGCCGCTCCTCCGGGGGGGACCCGGGCATCGTCGTCCACGGGATGGCCGATGTCTGGGCGAAGCTCGCCAAGTGCTGCACCCCGGTGCCGGGCGACGACATCCTCGGGTTCGTCACCCGGGGCGGCGGCGTCAGCGTGCACCGGACCGACTGCACCAACGCCGAGGACCTCACGAGCAAGCCGGAGCGGCTGGTGGACGTCACCTGGGGCAGCCACCCCGGGTCGGTGTTCCTGGTCGCCATCCAGGTGGAGGCGCTCGACCGGCACCGGCTGCTCTCCGACGTCACCAGGGCGCTGGCCGACGAGCGGGTGAACATCCTCTCCGCCTCGGTGCAGACCAGCCGCGACCGCGTGGCGATCAGCCGGTTCACCTTCGAGCTGGCCGACCCGGCGCACCTGGGCGCGGTGCTGCAGACGGTGCGCAACGTCGAGGGCGTCTTCGACGTGGAGCGCGTCACCGCCTGAGAAACGGCACCCTCAGGCGGCCGGGCGCGGGGCTTAGGCGGGGAGCGTCTCGCTCAGGAAGCGGGCGTTCTCGCAGGGGGCGCCGGGTTCCGGCGTCGTCTCGGGGTTACCGGTGAGCAGCTCGACGAACTGCCGCAGGCGCGGGTCGTCCGCCGCGTCCAGGCGGAGCGCATGGTTCCACGCCTGCAGGGACACCGGCACGCCGAGGTCCGGGTACGGCGAGAGCATCAGGCCCGGCACGCCCTCGACCGCGGCGGCCAGCGCGGCGACGGACTCGGCGTCGGCCAGCTGCGGGTCGTAGGTGATCCAGACGGCGCCGTGCTCCAGGGAGTGGACGGCGTTCTCCGGCCGGATCGGCGCGGCGTAGACGGTGCCGGTGCAGTCGGCCCAGGCCGGGTCGTGCGGCCCGCCGACGGGCGGGCGCTCGGCGTAGGGGACGTCCCCGGTCACGTGCGGCTGGCCGGGGGCGTAGTCGGCCACGCGGGTGTTCTCGAGGGTGACCGCGTCGGGGGCGGGGGCGGGGTCCCCGGTCACCGTGCCCGTGCAGCCGGCGACGGCGGCCACGGCAAGCACCGTGGCGACCGCCGCGAGCACGACGCCGGGACGGCGGAGGCCCGCCCGGAGGGTCACTCCGCGACCGTCATCGACTCGATGGTCACCGGCTCGGTGGGGGCGCCGCCGCCCGGGCTGGGATCCAGCGAGCCGTCGTTGCCGTTGGCCGCCACCTCGTCGAGCACCGCCAGGCCGGCGTCGTCCACGGTGCCGACCACCGTGTAGTCCGGCGGCAGCAGGCTGTCGCCCCACACCAGGAAGAACTGGCTGCCGTCGACGCCCTGCCCGCTGTTGGCCATGGCGATGGTGCCGCGGGGATAGGTCTCCTCGCCGGTCACCTCGGTGGGGGAGTTGTAGGTCGGCCCGCCGGCGCCGGTGCCCGTCGGGTCACCGCACTGCAGCACCTGCAGCGAGGCGCTGTCGGTCTGCCGGTGGCACGGGGAGTCGTCGAAGTACCCCTCCTCGGCCAGGTGCACCAGGCTGGCCGCCGTGCAGGGCGTGGCCGCCCGGTCCAGGGTCAGCGTCAGCTCACCGAGGTTGGTCGACATGCGCAGCTGCGCGGTCCCCTCGGCGGGCACCTCGTCGGCCGGCTGGTCCACCTCGATGAGGTAGGGGTTGCGTGACGGGGCGGCCGACCACTCGCAGGTCACCGTCTCGCCGGAACCGGCCGTCCCGGAGCCGCCGCCGCTCCCGGCGCGGGCCTGGGCGCCCGACCCGCTCACCTCACCGGAGCAGGCGGACAGGAGCAGCAGCGCACCGGCCAGGCCGGCGCCTGCGCGCAGGCGCAGCGTCACGGGCGCTCCCCGCCGGCGCTCGTCGAGCCCGCAACGCGGCGCGCCGTGCCCATGGGTGACCTCGCGGGCTCGGTCACGAGGCGACCGTCAGCGACTCGATGCGGACCTCCTGGGTCGGCGCGCCGTCCCCGGGGCCGTTGCTGCCGTCGTTGCCGTTGGCGGCGATGGTGTCGAGGGTCGCCAGCCCGGCCTCGTCGATCGTCCCCAGGACGGTGTAGCTCGGGGGCAGCTGGCTGTCGCCGTAGACCAGGAAGAACTGGCTGCCGTCGAAGCCCTGCCCGCTGTTGGCCATCGCCACCGTGCCCCGGGGGTAGGTCTCCGCGCCGGTGACCTGGGTGGGGAACTGGTAGGCGGGGCCGCCCCGGCCGGTGCCGCTGGGGTCGCCGCACTGCAGGACCTTCAGGCCCTCGGAGTCGGTCTCCCGGTGGCAGACCGTCCCGTCGTAGTAGCCCTGCTGGGCCAGGTGGACCATGCTCGCCACGCCGCACGGGGCGTTGGCGTTGTCCAGCGTCAGCCCGATCGTCCCGAGGTTGGTGGTGATCGTGGCCGGGGTGGTGCCGGTCGGGTTCACCTCGGTGGGCGGCGTGCCGGTGTCACCGCGCAGGGCGGGGTTGCTCGCGGTGTCGGCCGGGGTCCAGTCGCAGGTGCCGTCGCTGCCGTCGACGACCGCGGGGCTGGTGGGGGCGGCGGTGGTCGGCTCCGCGGCGGCGTTGTCGGTGTCGCCGCCGCCCCCGGTGATCAGCCAGACGGCGCCGATGACGAGCACCACCGCGGCGGCGGTGACCCCGATCAGCAGGTTGCGCCGGCGTCTGCGGGCCAGCTCGGCACGGCGCTCGAGTTGGCGCTGCAGGCGACGCTGGGCGGCCTGCCGCCGCTGCTTGTTGCTCGGCACGGGTCGTACTCCTCGGACGGCGTGTGCTGCGGCGGGGCGGCGCCCCGGGGCGCGCCCGCACACCGCGGGACTCCGCGCGAGTCTAGGTGCAGTTCCTGGACGTTCCCTGGTTGCCGGGAAGCCCCGGTGCGGCGGAACGGGCCCGCGTAACCTGCTGGGGTGCTCATCCGCTCGTTCCCGGCCGGTGCGTTCGGCACCAACTGCTACGCCGTCGCCCCCGGGCCGCGGCAGGAGTGCGTGGTGATCGACCCCGGCATGGACGCCGTCGAGCCGCTGGCCCGCATGCTGGCCGAGGACGGTCTCCGCCCGGTCGCCGTCGTGCTGACCCACGGCCACCTCGACCACACGTTCTCCGTGCTGCCCGTCTGCGACGGCTACGACATCCCCGCCTACCTGCACCCCCGCGACTTCGACATGCTCGCCGACCCGGTGCGCTGGCACGGCCCGCAGCTGGCGCCGCTGATCACCGGGGTGAAGCTGCCCGACCCCTCCGACGTGCGCCCGCTGGACGACGGCGCCGTGCTGTCGCTGGCGGGGGTGGAGCTGACCGTGCGGCACGCCCCCGGCCACACCCAGGGCTCGGTGATGTTCTCCGTCGACCTCGACGACGCCCCGGGCCTGCTCGCCGGCGACGTCCTCTTCGCCGGCTCGGTCGGCCGCGTCGACCTGCCCGGCGGCTCCTGGGAGGACATGCTGCGCTCGCTGCGCGAGGTCGTCCTGCCGATGGACGACGCGACCGTGGTGCTGCCCGGGCACGGCCCGGCCACCACGATCGGGCGCGAGCGCGCGACCAACCCGTACCTGGCCGAGGCGGCCGCGGGGCAGGGGCCGGCGCCGAAGGGGCGAGGGCTGTGAGTGAGGGACTGCGGGCGCCCAAGGGCACCTTCGACGTCCTGCCGCCGGAGTCGGAGCGGTTCCTGGCCGTCCGGGAGACGCTGACCGCGCCGTTGCGGCGGGCCGGGTACGGCTACGTCGAGACGCCGGTGTTCGAGGAGACCGCCGTCTTCTCCCGGGGGGTGGGGGAGTCCACCGACGTCGTGACGAAGGAGATGTACACCTTCGACGACCGGGGCGGCCGCTCGCTGACCCTGCGGCCCGAGCTCACCGCCGGGCTGATGCGGGCGTTCATCGAGCACCGGCTGCACACCGGCGCGCTCCCGGTGAAGCTGTGGACGGTCGGCTCGGCGTTCCGCTACGAGCGGCCCCAGGCCGGCCGCTACCGGCACTTCACCCAGGTGGACATGGAGGCGCTCGGCGTCGACGACCCGGCGCTGGACGCCGAGGTGGTCGCGCTCGGGGTGCAGGGCTTCCGGGACCTGGGGCTCACCGACTTCGAGCTGCTGCTGACCTCCCTCGGCGACGGCAGCGACCGGCCGCAGTACCGGGAGAAGCTGGTCGCCTACCTGGACCGGCTCGACCTCGACGAGGACACCCGCCGGCGGGCGGAGATCAACCCGCTGCGGGTGCTCGACGACAAGCGGCCGGAGGTGCAGGCCCAGCTCCAGGACGCCCCGCTGATGGTCGACCACCTGTCGGACTCCTCCCGGGCGCACTACGACGCGGTCCGCCAGTACCTCACCGACCTCGGCATCAGCTGGACCGAGGCGCCGATGCTGGTGCGCGGCCTGGACTACTACACGAAGACCACCTTCGAGTTCGTGCACCACGGGCTCGGCGCGCAGTCGGCGATCGGTGGCGGGGGCCGCTACGACGGGCTGTCGGCCGCGCTGGGCGGGCCGGACGTGTCGGGCATCGGCTACGCCGTCGGCGTGGACCGCACGCTGCTGGCCGTGCAGGCCGAGGGGCTCGACATCGGCGTCGCGACCGGCGTGCAGGCGTTCGTCGTCCCGCTGGGGGCGGAGGCCAAGCGGCTGGCGGTGCGCCTGGTCGGGCAGCTGCGGCAGGCCGGGATCTCGGCCGACACCGTCTACGGCGACCGCGGGCTCAAGGGCGCGATGAAGGCCGCCGACCGGTCGGGCGCCTCCCACGCGGTGGTCATCGGCGAGCGGGACCTCGCCGCGGGGGTCGGCCAGCTCAAGGACCTGCGCACCGGCGAGCAGATCGCCGTCCCGACCGGTGAGCTGTTCGAGCGGGTGCGTGCGACGGTGGGGGCATGAGTCCCGTGCAGACCCGCCCGCTCGGCCGGACGGGAGCCGAGGAGCTGCTGCCCGCACCGGCCAAGGCCGGGGTCCGCGTCGCCGCGGCCCGCGCCCCTCTCACCGACACCCAGCTGGCCGATCTCGAGCGCGTGTACGACGAGCGCATCCGCGCGCACGTGCACGACCGCTGGTAGTCCTCGCCGTCCCCTCCTTCCGAAAGGCACCCCACCTTGCTTCGCACCCACGACGCCGGCACGCTGCGCGCGTCCGACGCCGGTTCCACGGTCACCCTCGCCGGCTGGGTGGCCCGCCGCCGCGACCACGGCGGCGTGGTCTTCCTCGACCTGCGCGACGCCTCGGGGTACGTGCAGGTCGTCGTGCGCGAGGAGGAGGCACACCACCTGCGCAACGAGTACTGCGTGCTCGTGACCGGTGAGGTGCGCCGTCGCCCGGAGGGCAACGAGAACCCCGACCTGCCGACCGGCGAGATCGAGGTCGCCACGTCCTCGCTCGAGGTGCTGTCGGCGTCGGCGCCGTTGCCGTTCCCGATCGAGACTGACCAGGCCGCGAACGACGACGTCCGCTACAAGTACCGCTACCTCGACCTGCGGCGGCAGGGCCCGGCCCGCACGCTGCGGCTGCGCTCGGAGGTCAACCGGATCGCCCGCCAGGTGATGGCCGGGCACGGCTTCGTCGAGGTGGAGACCCCCGACCTCACCCGGTCCACCCCCGAGGGCGCCCGCGACTTCCTGGTCCCGGTCCGGCTGCAGCCGGGCAAGTGGTACGCCCTGCCGCAGTCGCCGCAGCTGTTCAAGCAGCTGCTGATGATCGGTGGGCTCGAGCGCTACTACCAGATCGCCCGGTGCTTCCGGGACGAGGACTTCCGCGCCGACCGCCAGCCGGAATTCACCCAGCTGGACTTCGAGATGAGCTTCGTCGACCGCGACGACGTCCTGGCCGTGGCCGAGGACGTCGTCCGGGCGCTGTGGCGGGAGCTGGCCGGCTACGCGGTGCCCGAGATCCCGCGGATGAGCTACCGCGAGGCGATGGACCGCTTCGGATCGGACAAGCCGGACCTGCGCTTCGGCCTGGAGCTCACCGAGCTGACCTCCTACTTCGCGCACACCCCGTTCCGGGTGTTCCAGGCACCGTACGTGGGCGCCGTGGTGATGCCCGGCGGTGCGTCGCAGCCACGGCGGGCGTTCGACGCGTGGCAGGACTGGGCGAAGTCGCGAGGCGCCAAGGGGCTGGCCTACGTCACCGTGGGCGAGGACGGCACCCTCGGCGGGCCGGTCGCGAAGAACATCTCCGAGGAGGAGCGCGCCGGTCTCGTGGCGGCCGTGGGCGCGCAGCCCGGCGACGCCGTCTTCTTCGCCGCGGGCGCGCGCCGCCCGGCGCAGGAGCTGCTGGGCGCCGTCCGCAACGAGATCGCCCGCCGGCTGGACATGATCTCCCCCGGCACCTGGTCGTTCCTGTTCGTCGTGGACTTCCCGATGTTCGAGGAGACCGAGGACGGCGGCTGGACGTTCATGCACCACCCGTTCACCTCGCCCACCCCCGAGTGGCGGGACCGGTTCGCCGAGGACAAGGCCAACGCCCTGTCGGACGCCTACGACCTGGTGGTCAACGGCAACGAGCTGGCCAGCGGCTCGGTGCGCATCCACGACGCCGAGCTGCAGGAGCGGGTGTTCGAGACCCTCGGCATGTCGAAGGAGGAGGCCCGGGAGCGGTTCGGGTTCTTCCTGGAGGCGTTCTCCTACGGCCCGCCGCCGCACGCCGGCGCCGCGATCGGCTGGGACCGCACCGTCGCGCTGCTGGCCGGGGTGGACTCGATCCGCGAGGTCATCGCCTTCCCGAAGACCGGGGCCGGCTACGACCCGCTCACCGGGGCGCCCACGCCGATCACCGAGGAGCAGCGCAAGGAGGCCGGCATCGACGCCACGCCGGAGGAGCCGCCGCTGCCGGGGGAGCCCGGCGCGCCGGGAAGCGGCGTGACGATCCGGCCGTAGTGCACGACGACCCGGCCGAGGCCGGGGGCGACACCGTCCCGGACGGCCCCGACCCGGACACGGCGTCGATGTCCCACGCCGGTGGGTCACGGTCTCACCGGTAGCGTCCCTCCCATGCCGCTGCGTGCCCGCACCCTCCTCGGACCCGGCCCCTCCAATCCCTACCCGGAGGCGACGGTGGCCCTCGGGCAGCCGCTGCTCGGGCACCTCGACCCGGTGTTCCTGCAGGTGCTGGACGAGACGTCGGACCGGCTGCGGCAGGTCTTCGGGACGGCGAACCGGCGCACCCTGCCGCTGTCGGCCACCGGCTCGGCCGGGATGGAGGCGGCGTTCGTCAACACCGTGGGCCCCGGCGACGTGGTCGTCGTCGCGGTCAACGGGCTGTTCGGCGAGCGGATGGTCGACGTCGCCGGCCGCTGCGGCGCCACCGTCGTCCGGGTGGACCACGAGTGGGGGCAGCCGGTCGACGCCGACCGCGTGCTGGCCGCGCACCCCGCGCCGAAGCTGATCGCCGCCGTCCACGCGGAGACCTCCACCGGTGCGCTGTCCGACCTCACGCCGCTGGCCGCGGGCAAGGGCGACGCGCTGCTGCTCGCCGACTGCGTGACCTCGCTGGGCGGGATCCCGGTGCAGCTGGACGAGTGGGGTGTGGACCTCGCGTACTCCGGCGCGCAGAAGTGCCTGGGCGTGGCGCCCGGCCTCGCGCCGTTCACGATCAACGACCGCGCGTGGGAGCGGCGGATCGCGAAGCCGCAGAGCTGGTACCTGGACCTGGGCATGCTCGGCGGCTACGCCGGGGAGGCCGCGGGCTCCGGTGGCCGCACCTACCACCACACCGCGCCGACCGGGATGGTCGTGTCGCTGCACGCCGCGCTCGGCCGGATCCTCGACGAGGGCCTGGACGCCGTCCACGCCCGGCACGCGGAGGCCGGGCGGCTCCTGCAGGAGGGGCTGCAGGCGATGGGGTTGGAGCTCTTCGCCGCCGAGGGGCACCGGCTGCCGGAGCTGACCACGGTCCGCGTGCCCGACGAGGTGGACTCCGCCGCCGTCCGCAAGGAGCTGCTGGAGCGCTACGACCTGGAGATCGGCGGCGGTGTGGGCGCGTACGCCGCGTCGGTCTGGCGGATCGGGCTGATGGGCCACAACGCCCGCCCGGACACCGTGACGCTGGTGCTGGGGGCGCTGCGCGAGGTCCTCGGCCGCTGAGGCGACCTCCCCGTGAGTTGATCATCGTCTGCGTGCTCGGTCGGGCGGCGTGTCCACCCAGGGGTCGTGCACGCAGACGGTGATCAACTGAGGCCGGGTTGCCAGCCCCGGCTGAGGAGGGCCCGTCGGGTGCGCTCCACGACCACGCCGGCACCGGAGTTGCGGGCGCCGAAGCGGAGCACCAGCCAGCCGTCGGCCGCCATGAGCGAGTACCGGTCGATGTCGCGGTCGAACTGCTCGCGTTCGGCGTGCTGCCGTCCCTCGTACTCCAGCGCCAGCTTCCACGCCGGATAGCCGAGATCGGCGTGCACGACCGCGCGCCCCCAGCGGTCCACGATGGGCACCTGCATCACCGGGTCGGGCAGGTCGCTGGCGAGAAGGCAGTACCGCAGCCAGCTCTCGCGTGGCGAGGCAGCCCGGCCGGAAAGGTGCGGGGCCCATTCGCGGGCGCGCACCACCCCGCGGACCCGATCGGCACGGCTCAACCGGCGTTCGAGCGCCTCGGAATCCATGTGGCCGGCGTGCATGAGGGCGTCGCCGAGGGCGAGCAGGTCCGGTGCCAGAAGCCGGGCCGCCATGTCCAGGTAGGTCTGCGGCCCCGAGGTCAACCGGAGATCGCCGTGTACGACGACGTCCTCGTCGGTCAGCCGGCGTGCGTGCACGGTGAGCTCGGTCTGCTGGGGAAGAACAGAGCGCGGGCGCAACACGACGTGCAGAGCGTGCGGTTCCGGGTCGGTCACCCCGTACAACGCGGTGGCCGTGCCCAACCCGAAGGCGGCGTCTGCCGGGAGCAGTCCGGCCCAGGCGCGGCAGCGCTCGGCGAGCGTCGGCTCGACCGCGCGGGACAGGTACAGGCCTCGGCCGATCGCGACACCGTCCGCAGCGATCTGCCGGCGCGTCACGCCGCGACGGCGGGCTTCCGACCACGTGTACGAGCTGCCCAGCGGTATGCCCTCCATACCGCGACGCTGAGGGCGTGGGCGGGTCGGGCGGGGCCGTTGATCGGATCTGTGGACGGGCCGGGACCTGTGGAACGCGACCCTTGCAGTTGATCATCGTCTGGGTGCACGGCTCAGCGGTGTGCCTGCCCGGATGTCGTGCAGGCAGACGATGATCAACGCGGGCAGGGTCAGGTGGCGTCCAGGCGGGCGAGCTGCTCGGCGGTGAGCGCGAGGTCGGCCGCCGCGGCGGAGTCGGTGACGGACGAGGGCCGGGACGCCCCGGGGATAGGGACGAGGACGTCGGCCTGGGCGAGGTGCCAGGCCAGCGTCACCCGGTACACCGACACGCCGAGCTCGGCGGCGACCTCCGCGAACGCCGGCGCGGCCGCCGCGAGCGAGCCGGCGGCCGAGATCCCGCCGAACGGGCTCCACGGCAGGAACGCCAGCCCGTGCGCGGCGCAGTGCGCCAGCTCGTCGGCGGAGAACCGCCAGCCGGGGGAGAACTGGTTCTGCACGCTCACCAGCGCGTCGCCCAGGACCGCCCGGGCGACGTCGATCTGCGCGACGTCGGCGTTGGAGATGCCCACCATCCGGACCAGGCCGGCGTCGTACAGGTGCCGCAGCCCCGCCATCGACTCCTCCCAGGGGGTGTCCGGGTCGGGCCGGTGGAACTGGTAGAGCCCGATGGCGTCGACGCCGAGCCGCTTGAGCGACGCCTCGCACGCCCGCCGCAGGTAGGCCGGGGACCCGTCCAGCTCCCAGCCGGTGCCGCGCCGGGTGTGCCCGCCCTTGGTCGCGACGAGCACGTCGGTCGTGCTCGACCCGTAGGAGGCCAGGGCGGCCGCGACCAGCGACTCGTTGTGCCCGAACTCGGACTCGTCGTGGGCGTAGGCGTCGGCGGTGTCGATCAGCGTCACCCCGGCGTCGAGCGCGGCGTGCACGGTGGCCTCCGCGTCGGCGGGCGAGGGGCGGTCCTCCCTGGTCGACAGGAGCATCGCCCCCAGGCCGATGGCCCCGACCGGAGCCCGACCGACCACGTCGTTGCCGATGCTGCGCTGCTGCACGGAAGACTCCTCCTCGGATCGGGAACCGGGAACGGTCGTGCCCCGCAGGTAGCGTCGTATTCGTGAGTTCGCTGTTCGACGCCCCGGCCGCGGAGGAGGGCGCGACCGTCGACCCCGGCGCGCCGCTCGCGGTGCGGATGCGGCCGCGCTCGCTGGACGAGGTCGTCGGCCAGGAGCACCTGCTCGGCGCCCGCTCGCCGCTGAGAAGGCTGGTCGAGGCCGACGAGCCGATGTCGGTCGTCCTCTACGGCCCACCAGGCACCGGCAAGACGACGCTGGCGCACGTCATCTCGCTGGCCACCAAGCGGCAGTTCGTGCAGCTGTCCGCCCTCGACGCCGGGGTCAAGGAGGTCCGGGCCGTCATCCAGGGCGCCAAGCGCGAGCTCACCTACGCCGGCCGGCGCACGGTGCTGTTCATCGACGAGGTGCACCGCTTCTCCAAGACCCAGCAGGACAGCCTGCTCTCCGCGGTCGAGGACCGGATCGTCAGCCTCATCGCCGCGACCACCGAGAACCCCTTCTTCTCCGTCGTCAGCCCGCTGCTGTCCCGCTCCCTGGTGCTGGCCCTCCAGCCGCTGTCCGACGACGACGTCCGCGCGGTGCTGCGGCGGTCGCTGACCAGCGACCGGGGCCTGGACGGCGCGGTGACCCTCACCGAGGAGGCCGAGGAGCACCTGGTGCGGGTCGCCGGGGGCGACGCGCGCAAGGCGCTGACCGCGCTGGAGTCCGGGGCCGGGGCGGCGCGGGCCATGGGCACCGACGTCCTCGACCTCGCCACCCTGGAGACGGCGGTGGCCCAGGCCGCGGTCCGCTACGACCGGCAGGGCGACATGCACTACGACGTCGCCAGCGCGCTGATCAAGAGCATCCGCGGCAGCGACGTCGACGCCGCCCTGCACTACCTGGCCCGGATGGTGGAGGCGGGGGAGGACCCGCGTTTCATCGCCCGCCGGCTGGTCATCGCCGCCAGCGAGGACATCGGCATGGCCGACCCCACGGCGCTGCAGACCGCGGTCGCGGCCGCCGAGGCCGTCGCCTTCATCGGCATGCCCGAGGGGCACTTCCCGCTCGCCCAGGCCGTCGTCCACCTGGCCACCGCGCCGAAGTCCAACGCCCTCACGGTGGGGATCAGTGAGTCCATCGCGGACGTGCGCGCCGGGCTGGCCGGGCCGGTGCCGCCCGGGCTGCGGGACGCGCACTACGCCGGGGCGAAGAAGCTCGGCCACGGCCGGAGCTACAGCTACCCCCACGACGCGCCCGACGGCATCGTGCCGCAGCAGTACCCGCCCGACGCCCTCGTCGGCCGCGACTACTACCGGCCCACCAGCCGCGGCGCGGAGGGGCCGATCGCCGCCCGCCTGGGCAAGCTGAGGGCGATCGTCCGGCGCGGCCGCTGAACCCCCAGCGGGCTCCCCGCGGCCGTCGTCGGCCGCGACTACTGTGACCACGCCGGACCGACGCCCGCCGGTCGGAGCCGGGCAGGTG
Organism: Geodermatophilus ruber; assembly: GCF_900114385.1. GTDB lineage: Bacteria > Actinomycetota > Actinomycetes > Mycobacteriales > Geodermatophilaceae > Geodermatophilus > Geodermatophilus ruber. Next base: position 145,639 of record NZ_FOSW01000007.1, on the reverse strand, counting down.
CGTGCAGAGGCGTCGAACGAGGAACAGGAGACCGCGCGTGTCCGCAGGAGAGTGGGCCGGAATGATCGCAGCGCTGGCGCTGCTGCTGCTGGTGGTGCTGCTGGCCGTCCCGATCCTCAAGCTGGGGCGCACGCTGGACGAGGCGACGCTGACCATCCGGCAGACCCGCGAGCAGAGCGCACCGATCCTGAGCCAGGCCTCGACCACGGTCGCCCACGTGAACAGCAACCTCGAGCGGGTCGACGACATCACCGGCAACGCCGCGAACGTCTCCAGCAACGTCGCCGCCCTGACCAGCGTGGTGGCCGCCACCGTGGGCAGCCCGCTGATCAAGGTGGCCGCCTTCAGCTACGGCGTCCGCAGCGCCACGCGCAAGAAGCGGGAGGGGCAGGCCATCGCCGAGGCCGCCCGCCGTGACAAGGAGGCGCGCCGCACCCGTCGCGCCGCCCGGCGGGCCGCCTGATGCGCCGGCTCTTCTGGCTCGCGATGGGCATTACCATCGGAGCCCTGGTCGTCCGCAAGCTGTCCCGGGCCGCCGAGAAGCTCACCCCACAGGGCGTCGCCGGTGCCCTCGTGGAGGGGCTGCGCGATCTCGCCGACGCGATCGGCGAGTTCGGCGCAGACGTGCGCGCCGCCGCCGCGGAGCGGGAGCAGGAACTGCGCGCGGGCACCGAACTGGATGCGCCCCTGCCCACCCGGGGCCACGTGGAGCTCCCCGCCCGCCGGGGCGCGCACGCCGCCGACCGCTGACCATCCCCGAGCCGTCCGCGCGAGACCGGCGCCGGCCCAGGAACGACAGAAGCCGAGTAGAACCACATGCAGACCGCCGAGATCCGCCGCCGCTTCCTCGAGCACTTCGCCGCGCGCGGGCACACCGTCGTCCCCAGCGCCTCGCTGGTCTCCCCGGACCCGTCGCTGTTGTTCACGGTGGCCGGCATGGTGCCGTTCATCCCGTACCTGACCGGCCGTGAGCCCGCGCCCTACCCGCGGGCCACCAGCGTGCAGAAGTGCGTCCGCACCCTCGACATCGAGGAGGTGGGCAAGACCACCCGGCACGGCACGTTCTTCCAGATGAACGGCAACTTCTCCTTCGGCGACTACTTCAAGGAAGGCGCGATCCAGTCCGCCTGGGAGCTCATCACCGGCTCGGTGGAGGACGGCGGGCTGGGCTTCGACCCGGAGAAGATCTGGGTCACCGTCTACCTGGACGACGACGAGGCCGCCGAGGCGTGGAAGCGGATCGCCGGGCTGCCCGACGAGCGCATCCAGCGCCGCGGGCTGAAGGACAACTACTGGCACACCGGCCAGCCGGGCCCGGGTGGGCCGTGCAGCGAGATCTACGTCGACCGCGGCCCCGCGCACGGCAAGGACGGCGGGCCGGTCGTCGACGAGGACCGGTTCCTCGAGATCTGGAACCTGGTCTTCATGCAGCACCAGATCGAGGACGTGCGGAGCAAGGAGGAGTTCCGCATCGTCGGCGACCTGCCGAAGAAGAACATCGACACCGGCATGGGCCTGGAGCGGGTGGCCTATCTGCTGCAGGGCGTGGACAACCTCTACGAGATCGACGAGGTCGCGCCGGTGCTGCACCGCGCCGCCGAGCTCGCCGGGATCACCTACGGGCGCAACCACGAGGACGACGTCCGGCTGCGGGTCGTGGCCGACCACGTGCGCAGCGGCCTGATGCTCATCGGTGACGGCGTCACCCCGGGCAACGAGGGGCGCGGATACATCCTGCGCCGCCTGCTGCGCCGCGCGGTCCGCTCAATGCGGCTGCTGGGGGTCGACTCGGCCACGCTGCCGGAGCTGCTGCCGGTGTCCCGGGACGCCATGAGCCCCAGCTACCCCGAGCTGGCCGCCGACTTCGACCGCATCGCCGCGGTCGCCTACGCCGAGGAGGAGGCCTTCCGCCGCACGCTGTCCTCCGGCAGCGCGCTGTTCGACACCGCGGTCGCGCAGGCCAAGCAGGCAGGGAGCCCGATCCTCTCCGGGGAGCAGGCCTTCTCGCTGCACGACACCTACGGCTTCCCCATCGACGTCACCCTGGAGATGGCCGCCGAGCAGGGCGTCACCGTCGATCAGGAGGGGTTCCGCGCGCTCATGCAGCAGCAGCGCGAGCGGGCCCGCGCCGACGCCCGCGCCAAGAAGACCGGCTCGGTGGACGTCCTGGCCTACCGCCGGCTGCTGGCCGAGCACGGTCCCACCGACTGGCGGGCCTACGACACGCTGCGCACCGACGCCCGCGTGCTCGGCCTGGTCTCCGACCTCGCCGAGGCCGACGGGGGGGCCGCCCCGGCCGGGCCGGGGGAGATCACCCGGGTGGTGCTCGACCGCACGCCGTTCTACGCCGAGTCCGGCGGCCAGGTGGCCGACGCCGGCGTGTTCACCTGGGACGGCGGCCGTGCCGAGGTGCTCGACGTCCAACGGCCGGTCAAGGGCCTGGTCGCCCACCAGGTGCGGGTGCTGGAGGGAGAGCTGCGCGAGGGCGCCGAGCTGGTCGCCGAGGTGGACCGGGAGTGGCGGCTGGACGCCTGCCAGGCCCACTCCGGCACCCATGTGGTGCACGCCGCCCTGCGGCAGGTGCTCGGCCCGCAGGCGCTGCAGTCCGGCTCCTACAACCGCCCCGGCTACCTGCGGCTGGACTTCGCCTGGCAGGGTGCGCTCACCCCCCAGCAGCGCCAGGACATCGAGGACGTCGCCAACGCCGCGGTCCGCGCCGACCACAAGGTGTCGGCCACCTACATGTCCCTGGCGGAGGCGCGGGCCATCGGCGCCCTGGCCCTGTTCGGCGAGACCTACGGCGAGCAGGTGCGGGTCGTGGAGATCGGCGGGCCGTGGTCGCGCGAGCTCTGCGGTGGCACCCACGTGCAGGGCAGCGCCCAGATCGGCACGCTGGCGCTGACCGGCGAGTCCTCCGTCGGCTCCGGCTCGCGCCGCGTGGAGGCCGTCGTCGGCCTGGAGGGCTTCCGCTACCTGGCCCGCGAGCGCGACCTCGTCCGCCAGCTCGGGGAGATGCTCAGGACGCCGACCGACAACCTGGTCGAGCGGGTCAGCGGCATGCTCGCCCGGATCCGCGACGTGGACAAGGAACTGGCCGAGCTGCGCGGCCAGCAGGCCCTCGCCGCGGCCGGCTCGTTGGCCGCCTCGGCGCACGACGTCGGCGGGATCGCGGTGGTCACCGGCTCGCCGACCGGGCTGGGCGGCGGGGACCTGCGCACGCTGGCCCTCGACGTCCGCGGCCGGCTGTCGGCCGACCGGCCCGCAGTGGTCTTGCTCGCCTCGGAGTCGGCGGGCAAGGTGGCACTGGTGGCAGCCTTGAACCCGGCCGCACAGGAGCGCGGGCTGTCCGCGAACGACGTCCTGCGTGCGGCGGCGCCCCCGGTCGGAGGCCGGGGCGGTGGAAAGGCCGATGTGGCCCAGGGCGGCGGAACCGATGCCGGTGGCATCCCCGCGGCCCTGCAGGCCGGCGAGCAGGCGGTCGCGACCGCCGCAGGAAGGTGAGCCCCGTGCCCCAGCAGCGGCCCGACGAGACCGGTCCGGTAGGAGAGCGCTCCGTGCGCCGCCCCGCGGTGCCGCCGGCGCGCCCCCGCACCACGCCCGAACAGGTCCACCACCGGACCGAGGCGATCGACCTCTCCGCCGGCTTCCCCCCGGTGCGGCACGAGACCTCGCAGATCGATCTGAGCGGCGGGCTGCCCGGCGGGCTGCCGATCCCGCCGCGGCGCCCGCGGCAGGGCCGGCGCCTCGGGATCGACGTCGGCACGGTGCGCGTCGGCGTCGCCGTCTCCGACCCCACGGGGACCCTCGCCAGCCCGCTGGAGACCGTCCAGCGCCGCCGTGACGAATCGGACCTGGATCACATCGCGGCGCTGGTCGTGGAACACGAGGTGACAGAGGTGATCGTGGGGGAGCCGCGGCACCTCTCGGGTGCGTCGGGCGCCTCGGCGCGGGAGGCCCGTGCCTACTCTCGAGCTCTTGCCGGGCGGATCGGGAACGTGCCCGTGCACCTCGTCGACGAAAGGCTCTCCACCGTGACCGCAGCCAGTTCCCTCCGGGCGAACGGTCTCGACAGCCGTCAGCAGCGCTCGGTGATCGACCAGGCTGCCGCCGTGGTCATCCTGCAGGCATACCTGGACGCCCAGCGGGAGCGCCCGTGAGTGATCCGACCCCGCCCCGGCGGCGGGGTCGGCACGCCTCGCCCGACGAGTTCGGCGGCGTGCCCGCCGACGCGTGGCGGGCCGCCATGCCGCGACAGGTGACCGGGGAGGGGCCCGGCAACCCGGTCCCGGCCGGCGCGTTCGGCGCACCGGCGCCCCGGCTGCACCGGGCCACCCCGGCCACCGGCGTCCCGCAGGTGCCGCCGGGTGGGCTGTTCCGCGAGGCGGCATCCGGCCCCTCCGACGGGGAGCACCGCACCGGCCCCCTGATCCCGCCCGCCGGGGGCACCGTTCCCGGCCCCGCCCGGCCGGTGCCCGGCGCCGCGCACGAGCCCGGCACCCACCCGTCGGCCCCGCTGCCGGGCCTGCCGCCGCGGCCGGCCGGCGCCTGGTCGCGCCTGCAGCGCCGCGACGAGGCCGGCCCCGACGACGCGCAGACCGTCGCCCAGCCGCTCGCCGCCGCCCCCGGCGTGCCCGGCGAGCCGCGCGACGACGACCCCGTCGAGGAGGCCGGAACCCGCGGCCGGGATGCCTGGGACGACGAGCAGGACTCCACCGGTGGCCTGGAGGTGCTCGGCACGCCCGGCACCGAGGAGCTCCCCCGGTCGCGGCGCCGCGCCCGGCACGGGGACGGCGGCGGAGCCGGCGACCCGGCCGCCGGGCGGCGTCGCCGCAGCCCGATCGCCGTCGTCGTCTCCCTCGTGGTGCTCGCCGGCCTGGTGGCCGGCATCGTCTTCGGCGGCAAGGCGCTGCTGACCCTGGTGAACCCGCCCAGCGAGGACTTCGCCGGGCAGGGCAGCGGCAGCGTCGAGGTCCGGATCGCGGTGGGGGACACCCTCAGCGACATCGCCCGGGCCCTGACCGACGCGGGCGTGATCGCCTCCGTCGGCCCGTTCGTCGACGCCGCCGAGGTCGAGCCCGCGGCGATGGGCATCCAGCCCGGCGTCTACGCCATGCGCGAGCAGATGAGCGGGCAGGCCGCCCTCGACCTGCTGCTCGACCCGGCGACCCGGCTGTTCTCCCGGGTGACCATCCCCGAGGGCTTCACGGTGCAGGCGGTGCTGGACCGGCTCGCCGAGGCCACCGAGACGCCGGTCGAGGAGCTGCAGGCCGCCGCGGCCGATCCCGCGGCGCTGGGCCTGCCCGCCTACGCCGGTGGCCAGCTCGAGGGCTACCTGTTCCCGGCGACCTACGACTTCACCCCGGACACCACCCCGGTGGACATGCTCCGGACGATGGTCGGCAAGTTCACCGAGACCGCCGCGCGCATGCAGCTCGAGCAGCGGGCCGCGGCCAGCGGGCGCACGGTCGAGGACATCGTGACCGTCGCCTCGATGGTGCAGTCGGAGACCCGGCTGGACGAGGAGCGGACGACCGTCGCGCAGGTCATCTACAACCGGCTCGACCGCGGGATCGCGCTCGGCATCGACGCCACGCTGGCCTTCGGCCTGGGAAAGAACGGCAACGAGCTGACGGTCACCGACCTGCAGACCGACGGCCCGTACAACAGCCGGACCCGCCCGGGCCTGCCGCCCACGCCGATCAGCTCCCCGGGCGAGGCCAGCCTCCAGGCGGCGCTGAACCCGACCGCCGGCGACCTCCTGTACTACGTGCTCGAGTCGCCGGACGGCCGGCACTTCTTCACCGCCGATTACGCCGAGTTCCAGGCGGCGCGGGAGCGGTGCGCCGCCGCCGGCCTCGGCTGCGGTGGCTGACGGGACCGCCGGGGGGAAGGCGGGGCCCGCCGGCGCGCGCGCGGCCGTCCTCGGCCGGCCCGTGGGGCACTCGCTGTCCCCCCTGCTCCACCGGGCCGCCTACGCCGCGCTCGGGCTCACCGGGTGGACCTACGACGCCCTCGACATCGGGCCTGCGGACCTCCCGGTGCTGCTGGCCGGGCTGGGCGAGGAGTGGCGCGGCTTCTCGGTGACCATGCCGTGCAAGCAGGCCGCGGTGGACGTCGCCGACGTCGTCGAACCGCTGCCGCGGCTGCTGCACGCGGCCAACACGCTGGTGCGGACCGAGGCCGGCTGGCGCGCGGAGAACACCGACGTCGCCGGCATCGGGATGGCGCTGCAGCTGGCCGGCGTCGAACGGGTCGGGCGGGCCGCGCTCGTCGGGGCCGGCGGCACCGCGGCCGCGGCCGCCGTCGCCCTCGCCTCGCTGGGCGCCGAGCACGTGGACGTGATCGTCCGCGAGCCCGCCCGCGCCGCGGACCTGCTGCGCGTCCTGGACACCCTGTCCGTGCCGACCACGGTCCGGCCGCTGGCCGGGACCACCGTCGACGCGCCGGTGGTGGTCAGCACCGTGCCGGTCGGCGGGCAACCCGCCGCCGCCGCGCTGGAGTGGTGCACCGGCCAGACCGTGCTCGACGTGCTCTACGACCCGTGGCCCACCCCGCTGGCCACCCGCGTCACCGCGTGCGGGGGCACCGTCATCAGCGGCCTCGAGGTGCTGTTCTGGCAGGCCACCGCGCAGGTCGAGCTCATGACCGGGCAGCCCGCGCCGATCGCCGCGATGCGCGCCGCCCTGGACGCCCGCTGAGCCTCGGGGATGCGCCGGGCCCCGTCCTGGCCGCGGTGCTGCTCGCGGCCGTGGCGGTGGGTCCCTGGCTGGCCCGCGTCTCGGTGCGGCTGGCGGCCCGGGACGAGACCGCGCTGCCGTCGGGACGGCGGATCGCGGTCACCACGCTCGCGCTGGTCGCCCTCCTCGCCGCCGTCCTCGCGCTGAGCGGGCTGCGCCCGGCCACGGTCGGGCTCGCCTGGACCGCGGCCGCGGGGCTCGTCCTCGGCGCGGTCGACCTCGCCGTCCACCGGCTGCCCGACCGCGTGACCTTCCCCGCCTGCGCCGCGGTCGCCGCCGCCCTGCTGGTCGACGCCGCCGTGCTCGGCACGTGGCCCGCGCTGCTGCGCGCCGTCCTGGCCGCCGGCGCGGCCTTCGGGCTGGCGCTGCTCGCGGCCCTCCTCTCACCCGAGGGCCTCGGCTTCGGCGACGTCAAACTGCTCGCCCTGCTGGGGCTGGTGCTCGGCTGGGTGGGCTGGGGTGCGCTGCTGGCCGGGGTGTTCCTCGGCCTGCTCACCGGAGCCCTCGTGTCGCTGGCCCTGGTCGCCGGCCGGCGCGCGGGCTGGCGCACCGCGCTGCCGTTCGGGCCCCCGCTGCTCGTCGGCGCCGCACTGGCCCTGGCCCTGGAGGGCCCGGTCCCGCTCGGCTGAGCGGAGGACCGGGCCGGCAGCCGCGGCGGAGCGCGCAGCGCCCGCCTGGCAGAATCACGGGCATGTTGCGCTGGCTGACCGCCGGTGAGTCGCACGGCCAGCAGCTCACCGCCATCCTCGAGGGCCTGCCCGCCGGCGTGCACGTCCGGACCGCCGACCTCGACCTCGACCTGGCCCGCCGCCGGCTCGGCCACGGCCGCGGCGCGCGGATGTCCTTCGAGCAGGACGTCGTGACCTTGACCGGCGGGGTCCGGCACGGGCGCACCCAGGGCGGCCCGATCGCCGTCCAGGTCGGCAACACCGAGTGGCCGAAGTGGACCACGGTGATGTCCGCCGACCCGGTCGACCCCGAGGAGCTCGCCGGGCAGGCCCGCAACGCGCCCCTCACCCGCCCCCGGCCCGGCCACGCCGACCTGCCGGGCATGCAGAAGTACGGCTTCGACGACGCCCGCCCCGTGCTCGAGCGGGCCAGCGCCCGCGAGACCGCGGCCCGCGTCGCCCTCGGCGCCATCGCCCGGGCCTTCCTGCGCCAGGCCCTCGACGTGGAGGTCGTCAGCCACGTCGTCGGCATCGGGCCGGTCGTCGTGCCCGACGGGATCGTGCCCGGACCGCAGGACAACCCGCGCATCGACGAGGACCCGGTGCGCTGCGCCGACCCGGAGACCAGCGCCCTCATGGTCGCCGAGGTGGACGACGCCCGGAAGAACGGCGACACGCTCGGCGGGGTCATCGAGGTCGTCGTGCACGGGCTGCCGCCGGGCCTGGGCAGCCACGTCCACTGGGACCGCCGGCTGGACTCCCGCCTGGCCGCCGCGCTCATGGGCGTGCAGTCGGTCAAGGCGGTCGAGGTCGGCGACGGGCTGGAGACCGCCCGCCGCCGCGGATCGGTCGCCCACGACGAGATCGTGCTGGCCGACGGACGCATCCAGCGGCTCTCCGACCGCGCCGGCGGCATCGAGGGCGGGATGACCAACGGCGGGGTGCTGCGGGTGCGGGCCGCGATGAAGCCGATCTCGACCGTGCCCCGGGCCCTGGCCACCGTCGACGTCGCCACCAGGGAGCCCGCGGTCGCCATCAACCAGCGCAGCGACGCCATCGCGGTGCCGCGCGGGGCCGTCGTCATGGAGGCGATGGTCGCGCTGGTGCTGGCCGACGCGGTGCTGGAGAAGTTCGGCGGCGACTCCCTGGCCGAGACCCGCCGCAACGCGCAGGCCTACCTCGACTCCCTCGCGATCCGATGACCCGTCCCCTCGCCGTCCTCGTCGGCCCGCCGTCGTCGGGCAAGACGACCGTCGGCACGGCGCTGGCCGGGATCCTCGGCGTGCCGTTCCGGGACACCGACGCCGACATCGAGGACGTGACCGGCCAGACGGTGGCCGACCTGTTCATCGAGCGCGGAGAGCCGCACTTCCGGGCACTGGAGGAGCAGGCGGTGGCGCTCGCCCTCGCCGCGCACGGCGGCGTCCTGGCGCTGGGGGGTGGCGCGGTGCTCAGCGCGGCCACCCGCGCCCTGCTCGTGCGCTACGTCCGGGAGGGCGGCACGGTCGTCTGGCTCGACGTCGACCTCGCCTCGGCCGCCAAGCGGGTCGGCCTGGGCCGGGAGCGCCCGGTCCTCGGCATGAACCCGCGGGCCACGCTGAGGAACATGCTCGTGGCCCGCGCCCCCCTCTACGGCGAGGTGGCCACCCTGACCGTGCCCACCGGCGGGCGCCAGCCGGACGAGGTCATCGCCGAGGTCGCCGCCGCCGTCGCGCCGCAGCGGAGCCCCTCGTGAGGCGGGTGACCGTTCCCGGCGACAAGCCCTACGAGGTCGTCATCGGGCCGGGGGCGCAGGCCGAGCTGGGCCTGCTCCTCGCCGGCACCGCGCGGGCCGCGGTGGTGCACGCGCCGCCGCTGGCCGCGCTCGCCGGCGCGGCGGTCGAGACCCTGCAGACCGCGGGCGTGGCCGCGGAGGCGGTCGTCGTCCCCGACGGCGAGGCGGCCAAGACCGCCGAGGTGGCCGCAGGGGCGTGGGAGGAGTTCGGCCGGCTCGGGCTCACCCGGTCCGACGCCGTCGTCGGCGTCGGGGGCGGGGCGGTCACCGACCTGGCCGGCTTCCTGGCCGCGACCTGGGTCCGGGGCGTGCGCGTGGTGCACCTGCCGACCAGCCTGCTGGCCATGGTCGACGCCGCCGTGGGCGGGAAGACCGGCATCAACACCGGCGCCGGCAAGAACCTCGTCGGCGCGTTCCACCCGCCCGCGGGGGTCCTGGCCGACACCGACGTGCTCGCCGGGCTGCCGGAGGCGGAGTTCCGGGCCGGGCTCGCCGAGGTGGTCAAGTGCGGCTTCATCGCCGACGGCGGCATCCTCGACCTGCTCGCGGCCGATCCCAGCGGCCGGCGGAACACCGCGGAGCTGATCGAGCGCGCCGTGCAGGTCAAGGCGGACGCGGTGGGGGAGGACCTCTTCGACACCGGCCGCCGGGAGTTCCTCAACTACGGGCACACCCTGGCCCACGCCATCGAGCGGGTGGAGGACTTCGGCTGGCGGCACGGCGAGGCCGTCGCGGTGGGCATGGTGTTCGCCGCGGAGCTGGCCGGGCAGGCCGGCCTGCTGACCCGCGGCGAGGTCGACCGGCACCGCACGCTGATCGAGGCGATCGGTCTACCCACCCGCTACCTGCCCACCCGCTACGCCGGGGACTGGGAGGGCCTGCAGTCGGTCATGCGGGTGGACAAGAAGGCCCGGGGCGCGTCGCTGCGCTTCGTCGTCCTCGACGGGCTGGGCCGCCCGCGCATCCTCGCCGACCCCGACCAGGCCTGGTTGGACGCGGCCTGGGCGGCCGTGGCCGCCCCCTCACCCGAACAGGAGCGCGCGTGACGATCCAGGTTCTCAACGGCGCCAACCTCGGCCGGCTGGGCAAGCGCGAGCCGGAGAAGTACGGGACGACGACCTACGCCGAGCTGGTCGAGCTGATCGAGGCGGCCGCCGCGCAGCTCGGTCTGCAGGTGCAGGTGCGTCAGACCGACGACGAGGGTGAGCTGCTGCGCTGGGTCCACGACGCCGCCGACGCCGGCCACCCGGTCGTCATCAACCCCGGCGGCTGGTCGCACACCTCGGTCGTGCTGCACGACGCCCTGGCCGCGGCCACCGCGCCGGTGGTGGAGGTGCACCTCACCAACATCCACCGGCGGGAGGAGTTCCGGCACCACTCCTACGTCTCCCGCGTGGCCGACGGCGTCATCGCCGGGCTGGGCGTGGACGGCTACGTGCTGGCCCTCCGCTGGCTGGCCGCCCGGGATCACCGGTGAACCCGGTGAGCCGCGCGGCGGAGCGGCGGGAGCGGCTGCGGGCCACCGCGGCCGAGCGGGGGCTGGACGCGGTCCTGGTGACCAACCTGCTCAACGTCCGCTACCTGACCGGGTTCACCGGGTCCAACGGCGCGCTGCTGCTGCGCACCGACGGCGCCGACGTGTTCGGTACCGACGGCCGCTACACCACCCAGGCCGGCGCGCAGGTGCCCGACGTCGAGCTGCTGGTCGACCGGGGCACGGTGGGCGCGCTCGCCCGGGCGGCGGTCCGGCGCGGGGCCGGCCGGATCGGCTACGAGAGCCACCACCTCACCGTCGACGCCCTGCGCGCCCTCGAGCGGGTGCTCGCCGACGCCGCCGAGGGCGGGACGGTCCCGGAGCTGACCAGCGTGCGGCGCGCCGTCGAGGATCAGCGGGCGATCAAGGACGACGCGGAGATCGACGCCCTGCGGCGGGCCTGCGCGGTGGCCGACGCGGCGCTGGCCGAGCTGGCGGCAGAGGGGGCGCTGCGCCCGGGGCGCACCGAGCTGCAGGTCAGCCGGGAGCTCGACGCCCGCATGCTGGCGATGGGGGCCGAGGCGCCGTCGTTCGAGACGATCGTGGCCACCGGCGCCAACTCCGCCATCCCGCACCACCGGCCCGATGCGACCGTGCTGCGGGAGGGCGACTTCCTCAAGCTGGACTTCGGCGCGACCGTCGACGGATACCACTCGGACATGACCCGCACCGTGGTCCTCGGCGGCCCTCACGGCACGGCCGCGGACTGGCAGCGGGAGATCTACGAGCTGGTTGCCGCCGCGCAGGCGGCCGGGCGGGCGGCGCTCGCCGTGGGCGCCGACGTGGTGCAGGTCGACGCCGCCGCCCGCGACGTCATCGCCGCGGCCGGTCACGGCGAGCACTTCACCCACGGCCTGGGGCACGGCGTGGGCCTGGAGATCCACGAGGCGCCGGGCATCGGGCAGCTCGGCGCGGGTACGCTGGCCGCCGGCATGGCCGTCACCGTGGAACCAGGGGTCTACCTGCCCGGCCACGGCGGGGTCCGGATCGAGGACACGCTGGTCGTCATGGATGGCGAGCCCGAATTGTTGACCCTCACGAGCAAGGAACTGCTGGTTCTCTAGATGGCTACCACCAACGACCTCAAGAACGGCATGGTTCTCAACCTGGACGGCCAGCTCTGGGCCGTCACCGAGTTCCAGCACGTCAAGCCCGGCAAGGGCGGCGCCTTCGTCCGCACCACGCTGAAGAACGTGCTCTCGGGCAAGGTGGTCGACAGGACCTTCAACGCCGGCACCAAGGTCGAGACGGCGAACGTGGACAAGCGGTCGATGACCTACCTGTACAAGGACGGCGCCGACTACGTCTTCATGGACGGCGACACCTTCGACCAGATCCCCGTGTCCGCCCAGACCGTCGGTGGCGGCGCGGACTACCTGCTGGAGAACACCGAGGCCGTCGTGGCGGTGCACGACGGCACCCCGCTCTACGTCGAGCTGCCGGTGACCATGGAGCTCGTCGTCGAGCACACCGACCCGGGCCTGCAGGGCGACCGCTCCACCGGTGGCACCAAGCCGGCCACCCTGGAGACCGGCGCGCAGATCCAGGTCCCGCTGTTCATCAACACCGGCGACCGGCTGAAGGTCGACACCCGCGACGGCCGGTACCTCGGCCGCGCCAACTGACCGCCCGGCTCCGACCATGGCCGCCCGGTCCAAGGCGCGCAAGCGTGCCGTCGACGTTCTCTACGAGGCCGATCTACGCGGCGCCGACCGCCTGGAGCTGTTGCGCGAGCGGATCGCCGAGGGGCACCCGCCGGTCAGCGAGCACTCCGTGCGCCTCGTGGAGGGCGTCGCGGAGCACGCCGACCGGATCGACGAGCTGATCTCCCGGCACGCCACCGGCTGGACGCTGGAGCGGCTGCCCGACGTCGACCGCGCGATCCTGCGCATGGCCGTCTTCGAGCTCCTCTGGGTCGACGACGTGCCCGACGCGGTGGTCATCGACGAGGCCGTGGAGCTGGCCAGGGCGCTGTCCACCGACGACTCGCCGGCGTACGTGAACGGTGTCCTCGGGGCGATCCTGGACCGGGAGGTCCCCACCGAGGGCCCCCCTCGAAGCTGACGACGGCTGCCCCGGTTCCTGTCGCGGGCCAGGTGCACAGCGGCACTGCAGGTCGCGGCGGGCGAAGAGCAGGACGCCGCGGGTGACCCCCGACTGCAGGTGCCCGAGGTGGTACTCCCACGGCTGCAGGAAGCCGGTGGCGTCGGGGACGCCGTCGTGGACGACGATCGTGTTGCCGCCCTCCTGCACCGGTCCCCGCGCGATGTCGGTGAGCAGCCGGGCTGTCACCGCGGGCGCATCGCCCGCACCGCGGTCTGGGCGACCACGACGTAGACCAACGCGATGCCCAGCGCCGCGCCGCTGTTGCGCACGATGCTGGTCAGGCCGAAGCCGAGCTGCGCGGAGAACACGGTGAGCAGCACACCCCGGCCCTGCGTCTGAAGCAGGCCGGTAGGTCTTGGAGACCGCGGTCGTCTGCACGGCCGGCGTGGGGCCTCCCTGTGGGTCCGCCTCGGGGGCGAGCACCCTGGCACAACCCGCCGGCCGAACCGGCCCGCGGCGCACGGAAGCCCAGCTCAGCGGCCTGTCGTACGACCAATGGGCACTGGGGTCCCCTCCTCGCCGGTGCCCAGGATCAGGGCGCATCCCGACCCAGGAGGACACCATGAGAGACCGCGATCCCGACCGCGGCCGCGCCCGTCGCGCCGGCTCCCGCTGGCGCGCAGCCCTGATCGCCCTCGCCCTGGCGGTGCCGCTGGCGGCCCTCGCCTCACCGGCGCAGGCGGCCTCGTCGAAGGCGTGCGAGAACGGCGGCTACCGGTTGATCAGCAGCACCGGCGCGGTCGTCGCGCGGGCCACCGACCGGGAGGTCGTGACCACGGTCCCGGCGGTCACCCTCGGCGCCACGTTCACCGTGCAGGGCCGCTACAACCAGTTCGTGGTCCGGGCCAGCGACCTCGCGCTGTTCGACTACGCCTTCACCGGCGCGGCCAACCGGCTGGACATGACCGGCGGCCGGTTCACCCCGGTGTGGGAGAGCAAGGTCCCCGACCACCGCGGCCTGGCGCTCAGCAGCGCCGTCACCGTCCAGATGGAGGACGAGGACCTGGTCATCAGCCGCACCGGGACCGGCCTGTCGATGAAGATCCAGTCCAAGGACTGCGCGCAGGGCGGCATCTTCCAGATGGAGCCCGAGCGCGGCGACGGCACCGCGACCCGCATCCAGCACACGCTGGCACCCGAGGCCTTCTACTTCGACAACCCGAACTTCCGTGCCCGCCAGGGGCAGTACCTCGGGTCGGAGTGCACCAGCGTCGAGACCGGCCCGCCGAGCCGGTTCTGCGTCCGGGTCTCGCCGCGGGTGAACATCGGCAACGACGTCTCCTCGCGGTTCGTCGCCCGCGACAGCGCCCAGGTCGCCGACCGGGTGCCGCAGCCGGAGTGCAACACCCAGGCCCCGGTGACGCCGAGCGTCGAGCACTGCGGCCGGGTGTCGGTCTGGGACGTCGCCAGCGGCGGCCGGATGGGCTTCGTGACCGGTGAGGACTCCGTCGAGGTGGCCAACCCGCCGACCGAGTGCACCTCCGACTGCCAGGCGCAGAACCAGGTCCGCGGGCGGCTGGCCGTCCTCGGGTTCCCCTTCCCGGTTCCGGCCGGCAGCCGGCTCGTGCCGCCGTCCGCCGCGCCCTTCGCGCCGATCACCGGGCCGTGAGGACCGGCTGAACGACGCCGAGGTCAGCGCGGGGAGCGGCGGCGCTCCCAGTTGGGGTTGATCTCCTCGTCCTCGTCCTCTCCCCCGGCGATGCCCTCCATGCCGGGGGAGAGGACGCCCCACTCGATGAGCCGGGAGGTGAGCTCGTCGGGGCTCATGTCGTAGATGATCGCCAGCGACTTGAGGTCCTCGGCGCGGATGGAGAGCACCTTGCCGTTGTAGTCGTGCCGCTGCGCCTGGATCGTCGAGGCGTAACGCGCCAGCGGGCCGGCCTCGTCGGCGGGCAGCGACCCGAGCGACTCCAGGTTCAGCACGATCTTCGTCGTCGACGTCACCGCCGAGCTGGGGCGCGGGTCGGGCAGCAGCTCGGAGACCGGCACGCCGTAGAAGACGGCGAGCTCGGAGAGCCGCTGCACGGTGACCGCGCGGTCACCGCGCTCGTACGAGCCGACGACGACGGCCTTCCAGCGGCCGTGTGACTTGTCCTCCACTCCCTGGAGCGAGAGCCCCTGCTGGTTGCGAATCGCGCGAAGCCGGGCACCGAGGGCCCGTGAGTAGTCGGTGCTCATCGCTGTCCTGCTCACTGTCCGTCGTCGTGGTTAGCGATCTGTCGTCACGGAGCGTACTGGTCAAGGAAAGGTAACGGCACCATCACACTCCTCTGGGTTATCCGGCCACGATCCTCGCGCTCATCGCCCCGGTACGGGCCACATCCGTTCGTGCGAACCGCCGAATTCGTGGGCCCGGTCGGCGCCGGCGCGGCCGCCGCCGGCGGGGACCACGGTCGAGCCCCGGAGGGCGACCGCGGTCGCTCGGGCCCACTCCGGCGGGCTGCCGGCCGGGTGCAGTACCGTCGTCGGCGGTCCACCCCACTCCTTTAACGACCCGTCCCGTGAGGCGGGGAAGGAGGCCTGATGGCCGAGCATGCCCTCGGCAGCGCGCCCGCGACCGGCGTTCTGCTCTCCGCCGCCGACGTCACCCGTGTGGTGGACCGGATGGCCCACCAGCTCATCGAGCGGGCGGCGGCCGCCAGTCCGGGCGCCCCGGACGGCGGTCTCTCCGATCTGGTCCTCGTCGGCATCCCCACCCGCGGTGCCCCGCTGGCCCGCCGGCTGGCCGCCCGCGTCGAGGCGTTCTCCGGGATCCCCGTCGACGTCGGCACCGTCGACATCACCCTCTACCGCGACGACCTGCGGCGGCAGGGCGTCCGCGCGCTGGAGCCGACGCTGCTGCCCGCCGCGGGCATCGAGGGCCGGCTGGTGGTGCTCGTCGACGACGTCCTCTTCTCCGGCCGCTCGGTGCGCGCCGCTCTCGACGCCCTGCGCGACCTCGGCCGGCCCCGGGCGGTGCGGCTGGCCGTGCTGGTCGACCGGGGGCACCGCGAGCTGCCGATCCGCGCCGACTACGTCGGGAAGAACGTCCCGACCTCGCTCACCCAGCAGGTCAAGGTGCGGCTGACCGAGATCGACGGGGCCGACGAGGTCGTGCTCCTCGGGGGCGAGCGGTGAAGCGGCACCTGCTGGAGGCGGCCGACCTCGACCGCGCCGATGCGACCCTGGTGCTCGACACCGCGGCGCAGATCGACGCCGCGCTGGCCGGTCGCGAGGTCAAGAAGCTGCCCACGCTGCGCGGCCGCACCGTGGTGAACCTCTTCTACGAGGACTCCACCCGCACCCGGATCTCCTTCGAGCTGGCGGCCAAGCGGCTCTCGGCCGACGTCATCAACTTCTCGGCCAAGGGCAGCAGCGTCTCCAAGGGTGAGAGCCTCAAGGACACTGCGCTGACCCTGGAGGCGATGGGCAGCGACGCCATCGTCGTCCGGCACAGCGCCTCCGGGGCGCCGCACCGGCTGGCGCACTGGGTGCGGGGCAGCGTGGTCAACGCCGGCGACGGCACCCACGAGCACCCCACCCAGGCGCTGCTGGACGCCTACACCGTCCGGCGCCGGCTGGGCCGGCTCGAGGGCGTTCGGGTGGCGATCGTCGGCGACGTGCTGCACAGCCGGGTGGCCCGCTCGAACGTGCGGCTGCTGCACACCCTCGGCGCGGAGGTCACCCTCGTCGCGCCCCCGACGCTGCTGCCGGTCGGCGTGGGCAGCTGGCCCGCGGAGGTCAGCTACGGCCTGGACCCCGTGCTGCCCAAGTCCGACGTGGTGATGATGCTGCGGGTGCAGGCCGAGCGGATGCACGCCTCGTTCTTCCCCAGCGCCCGCGAGTACAGCCGCCGCTACGGCCTCGACGCCCCCCGCATGGCGGCCCTGCCCGACGACGCGATCGTCATGCACCCGGGCCCGATGAACCGCGGCATGGAGATCGCCGCCGACGTGGCCGACTCGGCCCGTTCCACCATCGTCGAGCAGGTCGGCAACGGGGTCTCCGTGCGCATGGCCGTGCTCTACCTGCTGCTGGGAGGCGGCGTCCAGTGACCTCGTACCTGATCAAGGGCGCACGGCCCTACGGCGGGGACGCCGTCGATCTCCTGCTGAAGGACGGCCGGATCGCCGCCATCGGCGAGTCGCTGGCCGCGACCGGCGCCGAGGTGGTCGACGCTGCCGGGCTGATCGCCCTGCCCGGCCTGGTCGACCTGCACACCCACCTGCGCGAGCCGGGCCGGGAGGACGCCGAGACCGTCGAGACCGGCAGCCGCGCGGCCGCGCTCGGCGGCTTCACCGCGGTGCACGCGATGGCCAACACCGACCCGGTGGCCGACACCGCCGGCGTCGTCGAGCAGGTGTGGCGGCTGGGCCAGGAGGCCGGACTGGTCGACGTCGTCCCGGTCGGTGCGGTCACCGTGGGGCTGGCCGGTGAGCGGCTGGCCGAGCTGGGCGCCATGGCCGACTCCGCCGCCCGGGTGCGGGTGTTCTCCGACGACGGGCACTGCGTCGCCGACCCCGCGCTGATGCGCCGGGCGCTGGAGTACGTCAAAGCGCTCGACGGCGTCGTCGCCCAGCACGCCGAGGAACCGCGGCTGACCGTGGGCGCCCAGATGCACGAGGGCGACCGCTCGGCGCGCCTCGGCCTGACCGGCTGGCCCGCCGCCGCCGAGGAGGCGATCATCGCCCGCGACGTGCTGCTCGCCGGGCACGTCGGCGCCCGGCTGCACATCTGCCACGTCTCCACGGCCGGCTCGGTGGACATCCTGCGCTGGGCGAAGGCGCGGGGCGTGCAGGTGACCGCGGAGGTCACACCGCACCACCTGCTGCTCACCGACGAGTGCGCCGAGAGCTACGACCCGGTGTTCAAGGTGAACCCGCCGCTGCGCACCGACGCCGACGTCGAGGCCGTCCGGCGCGGGCTGGCCGACGGGACGATCGACGCGGTCGCCACCGACCACGCCCCCCACCCGGTGGAGGACAAGGAGTGCGAGTGGGCGCAGGCCCGGCCCGGGATGCTCGGGCTGGAGCAGGCCCTGCCGGTGGTCGTGCAGACGATGGTCGAGACCGGCCTGCTGGACTGGCGCGGCGTCGCCGACCGGATGTCGGCCCGCCCGGCGGCGATCGGCCGCCTCGACGGTCACGGCCGCCCGCTCGAGCCGGGGGAGCCGGCGAACCTGCTGCTGCTCGACCCCGGCGTGCGGTCGACGGTCGACCCCGCGGCGCTGGCCAGCCGCAGCCGCAACAGCCCCTATGCCGGCCGGGAACTGCCCGGCCGGGTGGTCGCGACCTTCCTGCGTGGGATCCCGACCGTTCTGGACGGAAAGGCACAGAGGTGAGAGAAGCGTTGCTCGTCCTGGAGGACGGCAGGACGTTCCGGGGCGAGTCCTACGGCGCGGTCGGGACGACGGTCGGTGAGGCGGTCTTCGCCACCGGCATGACCGGCTACCAGGAGACGCTGACCGACCCCAGCTACCACCGCCAGGTCGTCGTCATGACGGCCCCGCACATCGGCAACACCGGCGTCAACGACGAGGACGACGAGAGCCGGAGGATGTGGGTCGCCGGGTTCGTCGTCCGCGACCCCGCCCGCCGGCCGGCCAACTGGCGGGCCACCGGCAGCCTGGACGACGAGCTGGCCGAGCAGGGGGTCGTCGGGATCAGCGGCATCGACACCCGGGCCCTCACCCGCCACCTGCGCGACCGCGGCGCGATGCGCGTGGGCATCTCCACCGAGCTCGACCAGGACCAGCTGCTCGAGGTGGTGCAGGCGGCCGAGAGCATGACCGGCGCGGACCTCGCGCCCCAGGTGAGCACCGGTGAGGCGTACGTCGTCCCGGCGGTGGGGGAGAAGCGGTACACGATCGCCGCCCTCGACCTCGGCATCAAGACCGCGACCCCGCGGCACCTGGCCGCGCTCGGCGTCGAGACGCACGTGCTGCCCTCGACGTCCACGGCCGAGGAGCTGCTGGCCGCCGGGCCGGACGGGGTGTTCCTCTCCAACGGCCCGGGCGACCCGGCCGCCGCCGGCTACGCGGTCGACGCGGTCAGGGGCGTGCTCGACGCCCGCCGGCCGCTGTTCGGCATCTGCTTCGGCAACCAGATCCTCGGCCGGGCCCTGGGACTCGGCACCTACAAGCTGCAGTTCGGGCACCGGGGGCTCAACCAGCCGGTCCTCGACCGGGTCAGCGGCACGGTCCGCGTGACCAGCCACAACCACGGCTTCGCCGTGGACGCGCCACTGGACCGGCCGACCGACACCCCCTACGGGCGGGTGGAGGTCAGCCACGTCGGCCTCAACGACGACGTGGTGGAGGGCCTGCGCCTGCTCGAGGCGCCGGCGTTCAGCGTCCAGTTCCACCCCGAGTCGGCGGCCGGGCCGCACGACGCCGCTCCGCTCTTCCAGCGGTTCGTCGACCTCATGGAGGAGAACCGCAGTGCCTAAGCGGACCGATCTGCAGCACGTCATGGTGATCGGCTCCGGGCCGATCCTCATCGGGCAGGCCGCCGAGTTCGACTACTCCGGCACCCAGGCGTGCCGGGTGCTCAAGGCCGAGGGGCTGCGGGTCAGCCTGGTCAACAGCAACCCGGCGACGATCATGACCGACCCCGAGGTCGCCGACGCCACCTACGTCGAGCCGCTCACCCCCGAGTTCGTCGAGAAGGTCATCGCGAAGGAGCGCCCCGACGCGCTGCTGGCCACCCTCGGCGGGCAGACGGCGCTCAACATCGCGATCGGGCTCTACGAGAACGGCGTGCTGGAGAAGTACGGCGTCCAGCTCATCGGTGCCGATGTCGACGCCATCAACCGCGGCGAGGACCGGCAGCTGTTCAAGGACATCGTCCGGTCGATCGGTGCCGACGCCCCCCGCTCGAGGGTCTGCGGCACGGTCGAGGAGGCCCTGGCCACCGCGGCCGAGGTCGGCTACCCCGTCGTCATCCGGCCGTCGTTCACGATGGGCGGGCTCGGGTCGGGCATCGCCACCGACGAGCCGATGCTGCGCCGCATGGCCGGCCACGGCCTCGCCGACTCCCCGGTGCACACCGTCCTCATCGAGGAGTCGGTGCTGGGCTGGAAGGAGTACGAGCTCGAGCTGATGCGCGACCGCAGCGACAACGTCGTCGTCATCTGCTCGATCGAGAACATCGACGCGATGGGCGTGCACACCGGCGACTCGGTGACCGTCGCCCCGGCGATGACGCTCACGGACGTCGAGTACCAGCGGATGCGTGACGTCGGCATCGCGGTGCTGCGCGAGGTCGGCGTCGACACCGGCGGGTGCAACATCCAGTTCGCCGTCCACCCGGAGACCGGCCGGCTGGTCGTCATCGAGATGAACCCGCGGGTGTCGCGGTCGTCGGCGCTGGCGTCGAAGGCCACCGGCTTCCCGATCGCGAAGATCGCCGCGAAGCTGGCCATCGGCTACACGCTCGACGAGATCACCAACGACATCACCGGTGTCACCCCGGCCGCCTTCGAGCCGACGCTGGACTACGTCGTCGTGAAGATCCCGCGGTTCGCCTTCGAGAAGTTCCCCGGCGCCGACCCCCGGCTGACGACGACGATGAAGAGCGTCGGCGAGGTCATGGCGATGGGCCGCAACTTCCCCGAGGCGCTGGGCAAGGCCATGCGGTCGACCGAGACCAAGGTCGCGGGCTTCTGGACCGGGAAGCCGGATCCCCGCTCGGCCGAGGACCTCCTCGACGCGCTGCGGGTCCCGGTCGATGGCCGGCTCTACCTCGCCGAGGCCGCGCTGGGGGCCGGCGCCACGGTCGAGCAGGTGGCCGCGGCGAGCGGGTTCGACCCGTGGTTCGTCGACCAGATCGCCCTGGTCCGGGAGGTGGGCGAGGCCGTCCGCGAGGCGCCGGCGCTCACCCCCGAGCTGCTGCGCCGCGCGAAGCGGTACGGCCTGTCCGACCGGCAGATCGCCGCCCTGCGGCCGGAGCTGGCCGGCGAGGACGGCGTCCGGCGGCTGCGCTGGCGGCTGGGGGTCCGGCCGGTCTACAAGACGGTGGACACCTGCGCCGGGGAGTTCGCCGCCCGCACGCCCTACCACTACTCCTCCTACGACGAGGAGACCGAGGTCGAACCCCGCGAGAAGCCGGCGGTGCTGATCCTCGGCTCGGGCCCGAACCGGATCGGTCAGGGCATCGAGTTCGACTACTCCTGCGTGCACGCCGTCATGGCGCTGCAGGACGCCGGCTACGAGGCGGTGATGGTCAACTGCAACCCGGAGACCGTCTCCACCGACTACGACACGGCCGACCGGCTGTACTTCGAGCCGCTGACCTTCGAGGACGTCCTCGAGGTGGTCGAGGCCGAGCGGGCGGCCGGGCCGGTGGCCGGGGTGATCTGCACCCTGGGCGGGCAGACGCCGCTCGGCCTCGCGCAGCGGCTCAAGGACGCCGGGGTGCCGGTGCTCGGCACGTCGCCCGAGGCCATCGACGACGCCGAGCACCGCGGGGCCTTCTCCCGCGTGCTCGCCGACACCGGCCTGCTGGCGCCCAAGCACGGGACGGCGACCACGTTCCCGGAGGCCCGGGCGATCGCCGCCGAGATCGGGTACCCGGTGCTGGTCCGCCCGTCCTACGTGCTGGGCGGGCGGGGGATGGAGATCGTCTACGACGACGCCACCCTCGAGGCGTACATCGCCAAGGCGACCGAGGTCAGCGCCGACCACCCGGTGCTCGTCGACAGGTTCCTCGAGGACGCCGTCGAGATCGACGTGGACGCGCTCTACGACGGCACCGAGCTCTACCTGGGCGGGGTCATGGAGCACATCGAGGAGGCCGGCATCCACTCCGGCGACTCGGCCTGCGCCCTGCCGCCGATCACCCTCGGCTCGGCGGACCTGCGGAAGATCCGCGCCGCGACGGAGCAGCTGGCCGCCCGCATCGGCGTCCGGGGCCTGATGAACGTCCAGTACGCGATCAAGGACGACATCCTCTACGTCATCGAGGCCAACCCGCGGGCCAGCCGCACGGTGCCGTTCGTGTCCAAGGCGACGGCGGTGCAGCTGGCGAAGGCGGCGGCGCGGATCGCGGTGGGCGAGACGATCGCCTCGCTGCGGACCGCCGGTGTGCTGCCCGCGACCGGCGACGGCACCGACCTGCCCGAGCACGCGCCGATCGCGGTCAAGGAGGCGGTGCTGCCCTTCCACCGGTTCCGCACCGTGGAGGGGCAGGGCGTCGACACCGTCCTCTCGCCGGAGATGAAGTCCACCGGCGAGGTGATGGGGCTCGACACCGAGTTCGGCACGTCGTTCGCCAAGTCGCAGGCCGCCGCCTACGGGTCGCTGCCGACCGGCGGGACCGTCTTCGTCTCGCTGGCCAACCGCGACAAGCGCTCGGCGATCTTCCCGATCAAGCGGCTGGCCGACCTCGGCTTCCGGGTCCTCGCCACCACCGGCACCGCGCAGGTGCTCCGGCGCAACGGGGTGGCGGCCGAGGTGGTCGGCAAGTTCAGCGAGGGGCCGGGCAACGTCGTCGAGCGGATCCAGGCCGGCGAGGTCGACATCGTCGTCAACACGCCCTTCGGGTCGCCGGGCAACAGCGGGCCGCGGCTGGACGGCTACGAGATCCGCGCCGCCGCCGTCGCGGCCGGGATCCCGTGCATCACCACGGTCCAGGGCATGGCGGCCGCCGTGCAGGGCATCGAGGCGCTGCGGGGCGGCGACATCGGCGTGCGCAGCCTCCAGGAGGTCCACGCGGCACTCGGCGGAGCGCGGCCGTGACGGGCCGACGTGGCCAGGTCGGCCCGCTGCTGACCTCCCCGGCGCCCCGGGCGACGCACCGGCCGGTGCAGCGGGTGGTCGAGGTGGCGCGGCGGCGGCCGGTCGGGGCCTACGTGGAGCTGGTCCTCGCCGCGCCGGACATCGCCGAGCGCAGCGAGCCCGGTCAGTTCGTGGCCTTCGCCGTCGGCGGGCCGACGTCGGCGCACCTGCTGCGCCGCTCGATCGCGATCGCCGGTGCCGGGGACGGCGAGGTCACGGTCGTGGTGGCCCCGCACGGGCCCGGCTCCACCTGGCTGGCCGCGCTCCAGGCCGGGGACACCGTCGACGTCGTGGGCCCGCTCGGCCGGCCCTACCCGATGCCGGCCGACGGCACCCCGGCGCTGCTGGTCGGGGGCGGGTACGGCGCGGCCGCGCTGGTCGGGCTGGCCGCCCGGCTGCGGGCCGCCGGCTCCCCGGTGACCGCGATCTGCGGCGCCGCCTCGGCCGACCGGCTCTCCTCGGTCGAGGAGCTGGGTGAACTGGCCGAGGTGGTCGTCACGACCGACGACGGCAGCGCCGGCCGGCAGGGCTGGGTCACCGACGCGATGGCCGGGGTCCTCGGGCGGGTCGGCGTGGTCTACGCGTGCGGCCCGATGGGGATGCTGCGCGCGGTGGCCGAGGGAGCGACCGCCGCGGGGCTGCCGTCCTACGTCGCGGTCGAGGAGTCGATGGCCTGCGGGGTGGGCGTCTGCATGACGTGCGTGTTGCCTGTGGTGGGTGAGGACGGGCGCACCCGCTTCTCCCGCTCGTGCACCGAGGGCCCGGTCTTCGGCGGTGACCGGGTGCGCTTCGCCGACGTCGGGGCGCTGCCCTGGGACGTCGTGGGGGCCGACGCGATGGGAGTGGTGGCGCCGTGACGCTGGTGGATGCGGCCGTCGACATGACGACGGCGCTCGGCGCGGCACCGATCCCGAGCCCGGTGCTGACCGCGTCGGGCTGCTCGGCGTTCGGGCAGGAACTCGATCCCTTCATCGACCTCACCGCCATCGGCGCCGTGGTCACCAAGTCGGTGCAGCTGCGGGCCCGCTCCGGCCGTCCCACGCCGCGGATGGCCGAGACCCCGAGCGGGATGCTCAACTCGATCGGGCTCCAGGGCCCGGGCATCGACGGGCTGCTCGCCGATGACCTGCCGTGGCTGGCCGAGCGCGGCGCCCGGGCGTTCGTCTCGATCGCGGGTACGCGCGTCGAGGACTTCGCCGAGCTGGCCCAGCGGCTGCGCGGCGTGCCGGGGGTGCTCGGCCTCGAGGTGAACATCAGCTGCCCGAACGTCGAGAGCCGGGGCGAGGTGTTCGCCTGCGACCCCGTCGCCGCCTCCGACGTCGTCGCCGCGGTCCGGGCCGCGGCCGATCCCGCCCAGCCGGTGTACGCGAAGCTGAGCCCCGACGTCACCGACATCGTGAGCGTCGCCCGCGCGGTCACCGAGGCCGGCGCCGACGGCCTGTCCATGATCAACACCCTGCTCGGGCTGGTCATCGACCCCGACACGATGAAGCCGGTCCTCGGCGGTGTCACCGGAGGGCTGTCGGGCCCGGCCATCCGGCCGGTCGCCCTGCGCTGCGTGTGGCAGGTGCACCAGGCCCTGCCGGAGGTGCCGATCCTCGGCATGGGGGGCATCCGCGACGGCCTCGACGCCCTCCAGTTCGTGCTCGCCGGCGCCTCCGCTGTCTCGGTAGGGACGGCGGTGTTCAACGACCCGACCGCGGTCGCCCGGGTACACGAGGAGCTGGCCGCGGCGCTGGCCGCCCGGGGCTTCGGCAGCCTCCGCGAGGCCGTCGGGTATGCGCACAGATGACCGAGCTCGCGAGGTCATCCGGAGGCGCAGCACCGTCGGGCGCGGTGACGACGAGCGCCAGCGAGGAGGAGACGTGACCGCCCCTTTCGGTCGGCGCCTCGCCGACGCCGTCGCCGCCCGCGGCCCGCTGTGCGTGGGCATCGACCCGCACGCGCCGCTGCTGGAGAAGTGGGGCCTGCCCGACGGGCCCGAGGGGCTGGCCCGGTTCACCGCCACCGTCGTCGACGCCCTGGCCGGCACCGTCGCCGTTCTCAAGCCGCAGCTGGCCTTCTACGAGCGGCACGGCTCGCGGGGCCTGGCGGTCCTGGAGGACGCCGTCGCGCGGGCCCGGGCGGCCGGCGCGCTGGTGCTGCTCGACGCCAAGCGCGGGGACATCGGGTCGACCATGGACGCCTACGCCGACTACCTGCGCCCCGACCACCCGCTCGCCGTCGACGCGATGACCGTGAGCCCCTACCTGGGCCCGGGGTCCCTGCAGCCGGCCGTCGACACCGCCCGGATGTGCGGCGGGGGGCTGTTCGTGCTGGCCCGCACCTCCAACCCGGACGCCGGCACGTTCCAGCACGCGTCGGTGGGCGAGCGGAGCGTCGCGCAGGTGGTCGTGGACACCGTCCGCGGCTGGAACACCCCCGGCTGGGTCATCGGCGACCCGCTGCCGGACGTCGCCGCAGTCCGGGACCAGGCGAGCCGGTTCGGGCCGACCACGGGCTCCTTCGGCGTGGTCGTCGGCGCCACGCTGCGCGACCTCGACATCGACCTCGAGGGGCTCGGCGGCCCGGTGCTCGCGCCGGGGCTGGGCGCCCAGGGCGGGTCGGCCGCCGATCTGCGCCGGCTGTTCGGGTCCGGAACGGCCGTGGTGCCGACGGTTTCCCGGGACGTCCTGGCCGCCGGCCCCGATCCCGCCGGGCTGCGGGCGGCGGCCCGACGGTGGGCCGACGAGCTGGCCGGATGAGACGGGCGGGGGGCATGCCGGACCGCGAAGGGGCGGAGGACACGCCGGACGGCGCGCTCACCAGCGGTTCCGACACCGCGCCCGGCGTGTCGCGCGCGGTGTGTCGGACGAATCCGTCCGGAAATCTCGCCGCGGTCGATACCGGACGGTTTCGCTCCTGACCTGGGGAGATGACCGATGGTCACCGGAAAGTGCCACACAGGGTGAGCGCTGGGGTGCCGAGTACGGGAATCTGGCGGCGCAGAGGAGCGTGACCTGCGCATATGCCGGGAACTAGGTTGATCGCCAGGCTCAGCAGCGAGCCCCTGACCCCGACACCGCACCGAGCCCGCCTGGTCCGACAGTTGGCCAGCGCCAAGATGATTGGGTCGCACCATGCCCCTTCCTGAGCTTTCCCCCGAACAGCGCGCCGCCGCTCTGGAGAAGGCCGCAGCCGCCCGCAAGGCCCGAGCCGAGCTGCGCGAGCGGCTCAAGAGCAAGGGCGCCACGGTCAGCGACGTCCTTCGGCAGGGTGACACCGACGAGGTGATCGGAAAGATGCGCGTCTCCGCGGTCCTCGAGTCCCTGCCCGGAGTGGGCAAGGCGCGGGCTGCGAAGATCATGGAGCGGCTCGAGATCTCCCCGACCCGCCGGGTGCGTGGTCTGGGTGCCAACCAGCGCAGAGCCCTGGAGTCCGAGTTCGGCGGCGAGCAGGCGGCCGCCGAGCAGGTCTCCGCCCAGGGCTGACCCGCTCCACGAGGCACCCGGAGGCCGAGGACGACGCGTGGCGAGTGCCGCCCCCCAGCACCCCCCGGTACGTCTGACCGTGCTCTCCGGCCCGTCCGGGGTCGGTAAGGGAACGGTCGTGGCCGAGGTCCGGCGCCGGCACCCCGAGGTGTGGGTGTCGGTGTCGGCCACCACCCGCCCGCCCCGCCCCGGGGAGGTGGACGGCGTGCACTACCACTTCGTCTCCGATGCCGAGTTCGACCGCCTGATCGCCGATGACGGCCTGCTCGAGTGGGCCGAGTACGCCGGCAACCGCTACGGCACGCCGGCCGCCCCGGTACGCGAACGCCTCGCCGCCGGGGCGCCGGCCCTGCTGGAGATCGAGCTGCAGGGGGCGCGCCAGGTCCGGGCCCGCGACACCGACGCCCAGCTGGTCTTCCTGGCCCCGCCCTCGTGGGGGGAGCTGGTCAGCCGGCTGGCCGGTCGCGGGTCGGAGCCGGCGGCGGTGCAGGAGCGCCGGCTGGCCATCGCGCAGGCCGAGCTGGACGCCGCCGGGGAGTTCGACGTGGTCGTGGTCAACGACGACGTCGTCCGGGCCGCAGACGAGTTGGTAGGCTTGTTGACTGCGCCGTCGTCCGGATCCCTCCGGAGCGGTGGCGCCTCCGAGTGACGGGGCCTGGTCCCGCCGCCCGCCACTCCCGCCCAACGATCGAGGAGCAAGCCCCGCCGTGTCCGGAGTCGCACCCGCCCCCGAGGGCATCACCAACCCGCCGATCGACGAACTGCTCGAGCGCACCAGCAGCAAGTACGGCCTGGTGATCTTCGCCGCCAAGCGCGCGCGTCAGATCAACGCCTACTACAGCCAGCTCTCCGAGGGCCTGCTGGAGTACGTCGGCCCCCTGGTCGACACCGCCCCGCAGGAGAAGCCGCTCTCCATCGCGCTGCGCGAGATCAACGAGGGCCTGCTCACCCACACCGCCGGCGACAACTGAGAAAGGACCACCCTGCCCCCCGCCACTCGCAGGCTCGCGGCGGGTCCCTGCAGGGTGGCCGCTCCAGTACCTCACCAGGGGCACCCAGAAGTGATGAGAACGCACCCGGCAGTGGCTGCCGGGTGCGTTCTCGTGTGGGGAGGATGACTGCATGAGCCGGATCGTGCTCGGCGTGGGCGGGGGCGTCGCCGCCTACAAGGCCGCGTTGCTGCTGCGGGCGTTCACCGAGGCCGGACACGACGTGCGGGTCGTCCCGACGCCGGCGGCGCTGCGCTTCGTCGGCGCGGCCACCTTCGAGGCGCTGTCGGGCAACCCGGTCACCACCGACGTCTGGGCCGACGTCGACGAGGTGGCCCACGTCCGCATCGGGCAGACCGCCGACCTGGTCGTCGTCGCCCCGGCCACGGCCGACCTGCTCGCCCGCGCCGCCGCCGGCCGCGCCGACGACCTGCTCACCGCCACCCTGCTCACCGCGCACTGCCCGGTCGTCTTCGCCCCGGCCATGCACACCGAGATGTGGCTGCACCCCGCGACCCGGGACAACGTCGCCACCCTGCGCCGCCGAGGTGCGATCGTGCTGCCGCCCGCCGTCGGCCGGCTGACCGGCCCCGACTCCGGTCCCGGCCGGCTGCCCGAGCCGGCCGACATCGCCGCGCTGGCCTCCGTCGTCCTGACGGCCGGCGCCGGGGCGCTGACCCAGGACCTGGTGGGCCGCCGCGTCGTCATCAGCGCCGGAGGCACCCGCGAGCCGTTGGACCCGGTCCGCTACCTGGGCAACCGCTCGTCGGGCCGGCAGGGCTGGGCGCTGGCCCGGGTCGCCGCCGCCCGCGGCGCCGAGGTGGTCCTGGTCGCGGCCAACGTCGACCTGCCCGCACCGTTCGGCGTCCGCGTCGTCCCGGCCGGGACCGCCGAGGAGCTGCGCGCGGCGATGCTCGCCGAGTCCGCCGACGCCGACGTCGTCGTCATGGCCGCCGCGGTCGCCGACTTCCGGCCGGAGACCGTCGCCGCCACCAAGCTGAAGAAGGGCGGCGCCGCCGAGCCGAGCGCGGTGCCGCTGGTGCGCAACCCCGACGTCCTCGCCGAGCTGGTGACCAAGCGGCCGGCCGGGCAGCTCGTCGTCGGGTTCGCCGCCGAGACCGGGGACGACGCGGGCGACGTGCTCACGCACGCGCGGGCCAAGCTCGCCCGCAAGGGCTGTGACCTGCTCGTGGTCAACGACGTCTCCGGCGGAGGGGTCTTCGGCCGGCCCGACAACGCCGCGGTGGTGCTGGCCGCCGACGGCACGGCGGGCGAGGAGCTCCAGGGCAGCAAGGACGCCGTCGCTGCCGGCATCTGGTCGGCCGTGGCCCCGCGGCTGTCCTGAGCCGCGCGACCGCGACGGGCGCGTTCGACCCGCCGCGGCCCCGCGCCGGTAACGTGCAACCGACGCACGGCTGCCGCCGTACGGGACCAGCGCCGCCCCATCCACACGTCACCGAGCCAGGGAGTACCGAGTGCCACGCCGCCTCTTCACGTCCGAGTCGGTGACCGAGGGCCACCCGGACAAGATCGCCGACCAGATCAGCGACTCGATCCTCGACGCGATGCTCGCGCAGGACCCGCGCAGCCGGGTCGCGGTCGAGACGCTGATCACCACCGGCCAGGTGCACATCGCCGGCGAGGTGACGACCGCCGGCTACGTCGACATCGCCGACATCGTCCGCCGCACCATCCTCGGCATCGGCTACGACTCCTCGCGGAAGGGCTTCGACGGCGCCTCCTGCGGCGTGAGCGTCTCGATCGGCTCGCAGTCGCCGGACATCGCCCAGGGTGTGGACACCGCCTACGAGGCGCGCACCTCCGGTACCACCGAGGACGAGATCGAGCGGCAGGGCGCCGGCGACCAGGGGCTGATGTTCGGGTACGCGACCGACGAGACCCCCGAGCTGATGCCGCTGCCGATCGCGCTGGCGCACCGGCTGTCCCGCCGGTTGTCCGCGGTCCGCAAGGACGGCTCGGTGCCCTACCTCCGTCCCGACGGCAAGACCCAGGTCACCGTCGTCTACGAGGACGACCGGCCGGTCGGCGTCGACACCGTGGTCGTCTCCTCCCAGCACGCCGAGGACATCTCCATCGAGCAGCTGCTCACCCCGGACGTGCAGGAGCTCGTGGTCGAGCCCGAGCTCGCCGCGCTCGGCCTGCCCACCGAGGGCTACCGGCTGCTGGTCAACCCGACCGGCAAGTTCGTCATCGGCGGCCCGATGGGCGACGCCGGGCTCACCGGCCGCAAGATCATCGTCGACACCTACGGCGGCATGGCCCGCCACGGCGGCGGCGCCTTCTCCGGCAAGGACCCGTCGAAGGTGGACCGGTCCGGCGCCTACGCCATGCGCTGGGTGGCCAAGAACGTCGTCGCCGCGGGCCTGGCCCGCCGCTGCGAGGTGCAGGTGGCCTACGCGATCGGCGCCGCGCACCCGGTCGGGTTGTTCGTGGAGACCTTCGGCACCGGGTCCCTCCCGGACGACGTGCTGGAGAAGGCGATTGGCTCGGTCTTCGATCTGCGCCCGGGCGCGATCGTGCGGGATCTGGACCTGCTGCGCCCGATCTATGCGCAGACAGCCGCCTACGGCCACTTCGGGCGCACCGACGTCGACCTGCCCTGGGAGCGGCTCGACCGCGTCGACGCGCTGCGCTCGGCCACCGGGGTCTGAGAAAGGACCCCGCTGCCCCCCGCCACTCGCACGCTCGCGGCGGGTCCCTGCAGCGGGGCCGCCGTCCTCCTCGCCACTCGCACGCTCGCGGCGGGTCCCTGCAGCGGGGCCGCCGTCCTCCTCGCCACTCGCACCCTGGCGGCGGGTCCCTGCAGCGGGGCCGCCGTCCTCACCCCGCCACAGGCTCGGGGTGAGCCTCGGGACGGGGCCGCGCAGCTCCGCGGCGCCGTCGTACCCGGCGGCGACACTGGCGGCGACCCCGCAGCATCCGCCGAACGGAGATCCCGCTGACCTCGGCCCCGCCCCGGTCCGCCGCTGACGGCACCGAACCGGCTGCCCGCACGCCGCGGGTCGCCCGGGTCGTCGTCGACGTGCCGCTGGCCCACCTGGACCGGCCGTTCGACTACGCCGTCCCGGAGGCGATGGCTGCCGAGATCCGGGCCGGCTGCCGGGTGCGGGTGCGGTTCGCCGGCCAGCTGGTGGACGGTTTCGTGCTCGAGCTGGCCGACACCACCGAGCACGGCGGGAAGCTGGCCCCGCTGGCCAAGCTGGTGTCGGCCGAGCCGGTGCTGAGCCCGGAGGTCAGCGTGTTGGCCCGCTCGGTGGCCGACCGCTGGGGCGGCACGGTCACCGACGTGCTGCGGCTGGCCGTCCCACCCCGCCGGGCCGCGGCCGAGAAGCGGCCCGTTCCCGAGCCGCCGCCGCTGCCGCCCGCCCCCGATCCGGCCGGGTTCGCCCGCTACCCGACCGGGCCGGCGCTGCTCACCGCCGTCGGCGAGGGCCGCCCCGCGCGGGCGGTGTGGACCGCGCTGCCCGGCGAGGACTGGCCGGCCCGGCTCGTCGAGCTCTGCCAGGCCGCGCTCTCCGGCGGCCGTGGCGCGCTGGTCGTCGCGCCCGACGGCAAGGACCTGGACCGGCTGGCCGCCGCCGCCGAGCAGCGGTTGCCCCCGGGCTCCTTCGTCGTCCTCCGGGCCGACGCCGCTCCCGACGCCCGCTACCGCCGCTTCCTGGACGTCGTGCGGGGCAGCGCGCGGGTGGTTCTCGGCACCCGGGCCGCGGTGTACGCGCCGGTCGCCGACCTCGGGCTGGTCGCCGTCTGGGACGACGGCGACGACCTGCACGCCGAGCCGCGCGCCCCCTACGCCCACGCCCGCGACGTGCTGCTCCACCGGGCGCACCTGGCCTCCTGCGCGGCCGTCGTGGCCGCCACCGCGCGCACCGCGGAGGCCCAGCTGCTGGTGGAGAGCGGCTGGGCGCACGAGCTGGCCGCCGAGCGGATCGCCCTGCGCGCCGCGGCCCCCCGTGTGCAGGCCCTCGGCGCCGACGCGGAGCTGGCCCGCGACCCGGCCGCCCGCACCGCCCGGCTGCCCAGCCTGGCGCACCGGGTGGCCCGCCAGGCGCTGGCCGACGGCGCGCCGGTGCTGGTCCAGGTGCCCCGGGCCGGGTACGCACCGGGCCTGGCCTGCGACCGCTGCCGGGCGCCGGCGCGCTGCGCCGTGTGCTCCGGGCCGCTGGGCATCTCGCCCACGCCCGGGCCCGGGGGGTCGCGGGTACCGGCCTGCCGGTGGTGCGCGCGCCCCGCGGCGACCTTCGACTGCCCGCACTGCCACGGGACGAAGCTGCGGGCCTCCGTCGTCGGGGCCACGCGCACCGCCGAGGAGCTGGGCCGGGCTTTCCCGGGCGCCGCGGTCCGGGTGTCCGGCCGCGGATCCGGGGTGCTGCCCACGGTGCCCGGGGGCCCCGCGCTCGTCGTCGCCACACCGGGAGCCGAGCCGGTCGCCGAGGGCGGGTACGGGGCGGCGCTGCTGCTGGACTCCTGGGCTCTGCTCGGGCGCGCCGACCTGCGGGCGGGGGAGGAGACGCTGCGCCGCTGGCTGAACGCCGCCGCGCTGGTCCGCCCCGCCACGGCCGGTGGGCAGGTCGTCGTGGCCGCGGACGCCGCGCACGCCGTCGTCCAGGCGCTGGTGCGCTGGGACCCGGGCTGGCTGGCCGGGCGGGAGCTCGCCGACCGGCGGGCCCTCGGCTTCCCGCCGGCCACCCGCATCGCCGCCCTCTCGGGGTCGCCGCAGGCGCTGGCGGAGTTCCTGGAGGCCGCCCGGCTGCCGGCCGACGCCGACCTGCTGGGCCCGGTGCCGGAGCCGCCGCGCCCCGGCCAGGAGGGCGAGCGGGAGCGCTACCTGGTGCGGGTGCCCCGCGGTGAGGGGGTGGCCCTGGCCGCGGCGCTGGCCGAGGTGCAGGGCGTGCGCAGCGCGAAGAAGGTGCCCGAGCACGTCCGCGTGCAGCTGGACCCGCTCGACCTGGTGTGAGCCGGTGACCCCGGGGCGGGGTCAGCGGGGCCCGGGCGTGGCCGGCCGGTGCTGCTGGTCGGGGGCGGGCTGCGCCGCGTCGTCGCGCGCCGCGGGCGTCCGGCCCGGTCCGGTGCCGGGGGCCGCGGCCGTGTGGCACTCCCCGTGCCCTCGGCCTGCCTGCGCCCGGCCGTCTCCCGGTTCGTGCTGGCCGGGTCCGGACGCCGGGCGGCCGGCCGGTGGCGGCTCGGGTGCCGGTGCCGGTGCGGGGGCGGGGACCGGTGCCGGTGCCGGTGCGGGGGCGGGTACCGGTGCGGGGGCGGGTACCGGTGCGGGGGCCGGAGCCGGTGCGGGGGCCGGAGCCGGAGCGGGTGCTGGGGCCGGCGCCACATGCTGCGCCGCCGGGGGTGCGGGGGGTGCTGGGGCCTCCGGAGTGGGGGCGGTCAGCGGCGCGGCAGGCGCGCCGGCCGCCGACGGGGCGGCGGGGGGCTGCCGCGCGGCGGCGGTCTCCTCCGGGGCAGGCGGAGGGCCCGCGGCCGGGGTGGGGGCCCGGGCCGGAGCGGGCTCCGACGGCGGGGACGGAGCGGGCAACTCGCCGCTCAGCCGGGCGAGGGGTGCGCCCTCCTCCGGTGGCCCGGCGTCCGGCGGACGGGACTGCAGGGTCGGCTGGTCGAGCGTGCCGGGGCCGGCGGGCGGATCCGGTCCGCGGGTCCCGGCCGGCGGCTCGCGGCTCCCGGGCCCCAGCAGGTCGTTGGCACCCGGGAACGGCTCGGCGACGGTGCGGGCGTGGTCGGCCGGGGGCCGACCCACCAGCGACAGCCCGACCCACGTCCCGACGAGCACGACGAGGAGGAAGGCGCCGGTGACGACGAGGCTGCCCGCCGTCACCCGCGCCAGGGCCCACCACCTGCGCCGCGGCGGGCGGGCCGGAGCGGCCCGCAGGAACACCACGGGGCGGTCCCGGCCGTCAGCGGGGACCGGGGGGCCGGGCTCTCGGCGGTTGCCGTGCGCGGCAGTGCTCATCAGCGTCTGCCCTCCTGCGGACGGCCGGGCCGGAGGTGGCGCTCCGCCCACAGGCCCGCCTGGGTCCGGTCGAGGGCTCCGACCCGGTGCAGGATGTGGTTCGCGTGCGTCTTCACGGTTCCCTCGGTGATGCGCAGCCGACGGGCGATCACCTTGTTCGAGTGCCCCTGGCGCAGCAATTCCAGGACCTCCCGCTCGCGGTCGCTGAGCTGCTCGCCCCGCCCCCGGTCGCGCAGGGCCGCCAGCACCGAAGGTGTCACGTGCGGGTCGATGGGTCCTCCCCCCGTGCTGACGATCCGGACGCCCTCGAGGATGGCCTCGGACCGGTCCGACCACGGCACCCGCCCGGCCGCGTCCCGGACCGACGGCCCGGCCACCGGGCCGGACGTGAGCAGCCCCGCCGCCGGGCGCCCGAGGTCGGCCGGCGGGTCGGGGGAGTGCGCCCGGTCGGTGTCCACGGACACCGGCCGGCGCCGTCGCCCCGTGCTGCGGATCACTTTCGTGAGAATAGGTCGGTTCCGGCTCGAATGGGTCCGTCGCGGTGCGGGCGGCGCCGCACCGGCGGCGCGTCGTGCCCGGGACCTTGGGTGTACAGCGACGTGTGTATGGAGACTCCACCGCCGGCTGGGACGACGACTGACTACTGAGCCATCGGGAGCGCCGTCCCACCGGACCAGCTCCGGCGGGACGGCGCCGTCGCCGGGGCACCTACGATCGACCGGTGAGCGTGACCCCCATCCGGCTCTACGGCGACCCGGTGCTGCGCACGCCCGCCGCGCCCGTCGTCGACTTCGACCGGGAGCTGCACCGGCTCGTCGCCGACCTGACCGACACCATGGTGGCCGCCGGCGGCGCCGGCCTGGCCGCCCCGCAGCTGGGGGTGGGCCTCCGGGTGTTCACCTGGTGCGTCGACGGCGAGCTGGGGCACCTGGTCAACCCGGAGGTGACCCCGGTGGGGGAGGAGACCGAGGAGGGACCGGAGGGCTGCCTGTCGATCCCCGGGTACGCCTACGACTGCCGCCGGCACCTGCACGTGGCCGCGACCGGCCGGGACATGCACGGCGAGCCGGTCCGGGTGGAGGGCTCGCACGTGCTGGCCCGGGCAGTGCAGCACGAGGTCGACCACCTCGACGGCGTGCTGTTCATCGACCGGCTGGACGCGCAGGCGCGGGCGGCCGCGCTGGCGGAGATCGCCGAGGCCGAGTGGTCCGGTGCCGGGGCCTGGGTCCCGACGGTGAAGGTGAGCCCCCACTGAGACTCCTCTTCGCCGGGACGCCCGACGTCGCCGTCCCCTCGCTGGATCTGCTGCTCGCCTCCGGGCACGACGTCGTCGGGGTCCTCACCCGCCCCGACGCCCGCTCCGGCCGCGGCCGCGGGCTCAGCCGCTCGCCGGTCGCCGAGCGGGCCGATGCCGCGGGCCTGCCGGTGCTGCAGCCGCGCTCGCCCCGCGACCCGGAGTTCCTCGAGCGGCTGGCCGACCTCGCCGTCGACTGCGCGCCGGTGGTCGCCTACGGCGCGCTGGTGCCGCAGGCGGCGCTGGACCTGCCCCGGCACGGCTGGGTGAACCTGCACTTCTCGCTGCTGCCGGCCTGGCGGGGGGCCGCGCCGGTGCAGCACGCGGTGATGGCCGGCGACGAACTGACCGGCGCGTCGACCTTCCAGCTGGAGGCGGGCCTGGACACCGGGCCGGTCTACGGCGTGGTCACCGAGCCGATCGCCCCCCGGGACACCGCCGGCGACCTGCTGGCCCGGCTGGCCCTCAGCGGCGCCCGGCTGCTGGTGGCCACCCTCGACGGCATCGAGTCCGGCACGGTGGTGCCCGAGCCGCAGCCTGCCGAGGGGGTCAGCCTGGCACCCCGGCTCGAGCCGGCCGACGCCCGCGTCGACTGGACGCTGCCCGGGCACGTCGTCGACCGCCGGGTCCGGGGCGTGACCCCCGCGCCGGGCGCCTGGACCACCTGGCGCGGGGACCGGCTGCGGCTGGGGCCGGTCGAGCCGCTCCCGTCATCCCTCGGGCTGGAACCGGGAGAGCTGTCGGTGGGCCCGACCGGGGTCCTGGTGGGCACCGGTGGCGGCGCGGTCCGGCTCGGCGAGGTGCAGCCGGCCGGCAAGCGGATGCTGCCGGCGGCCGACTGGGCCCGCGGCGCCCGCCCGAGCCCCGGCGAACGGGTCGGGGGATGAGCCGCCCCTCCGGCGCGTCCCGATCCGGACGCCGCGACCGCCGCCCGGCCCCGCGCCGGCCGGTGCTCGACGGCGCGCGGCTGACCGCCTACGACGTCCTCGACGCGGTCACCTCCCGCGCGGCATACGCCAACCTGCTCCTGCCCCAGCTGCTGGGCGAGCGGGACCTCGAGCAGCGGGACGCGGCCTTCGCCACCCAGCTGACCTACGGCACGCTGCGGGCCCGGGGCACCCTCGACGCGGTCCTCACCGGCCTGGTCGACCGGCCGCTGGCCGACCTGGACCCCCGGGTGCTCGACCTCCTGCGGCTGGGCACCTACCAGCTGCTCGACCTCCGGGTGCCGGCGCACGCGGCGGTGGCCACCACCGTCGACCTCACCCGGGCGATCGTCGGCGCCGGTGCGTCGGGTCTGGTCAACGCGGTGCTGCGCCGGGTCGCCGCGGGCGGGGACCGCGCCCGCTGGCTGGAGACCCTGGACGGCGAGGGCGACGACCGGCTGGCGCTGGCCACCGACCACCCGCGCTGGATCGTGCAGGCGTGGCGCGAGGCCCTCGGAGACGAGACCCCCGACGGTGAGGCGGAGCTGGAGGCCGCGCTGCAGGCCGACGACGCGGCACCCGAGGTGCACCTGGTCGCCCGCCGGGTGCCGCGCGCGGAGCTGGTCGAGCAGTCCGGCGGCCGGCCCGGGCCGTGGTCGCCGTACGCGGTCCGCCTGGGAGGGGGCGACCCGGGACTGGTGCCGGCCGTGCGTTCCGGTGCGGCAGCCGTGCAGGACGAGGGCAGCCAGCTGGCCGCACTGCTGCTGGCCCGCGCGCCCCTCGACGGGCCGGACGCCGCATGGCTGGACATGTGCGCCGGCCCCGGCGGGAAGTCCGGGCTGCTGGCCGCCGTCCGTCCGCCGGGCGTGCGGCTGACCGCCGCCGACCGCGCCCCGCACCGCGCCGAGCTGGTGCGGAGGTCGCTGCGCGGCGAGGAGGACGTCGAGGTGCTGGTGGCCGATGGGCGGCAGCCGCCGTGGGCACCGGGGTCTTTCGACCGGGTGCTGCTGGACGCGCCCTGCACCGGCCTCGGGGCCCTGCGCCGACGGCCCGAGGTGCGCTGGCGGCGCACCGGGGACGACGTCCCCCCGCTGGCCGAGCTGCAGGCGGCGCTGCTGGAGCGCGCCCTCGCCTCGGTACGCCCGGGCGGGCTCGTCGCCTACGTCACCTGCTCGCCGCACACGGCCGAGACGGTGGCGGTGGTCGACGCGGCCGCTGCGCGCGACGACGTCGAGGTGCTGCCCGTGGCGCCCCTGTTCCCAGAGGTCCCCGACCTCAGCCGGGGCCGGTACGGGCAGCTGTGGCCGCACCGGCACGGCACCGACGCGATGTTCCTGGCCCTGCTCCGCCGGACCCGCTGACCCCGGCCCTGGGGCGTGGGGCCCCGGGTCACGACGGGGCCTCCCGGCTGCCCGGCGGGTGCAGGTTGCGCTCGGCCCACAGCGCGGCCTGCGTCCGGTCGGGGACGCCGATGCGCTGGAGGATGTGCGTGACGTGCGCCTTCACCGTGCGCTCGCTGATCTGCAGGCGGCGCGCGATCGTCTTGTTCGGGTAGCCGAGCCGGATCAGCTCGAGCACCTCGGTCTCCCGCTCGGTCAGCGCCACCGTCGGCCCGCCCCGCTCCCGGACCGTGCGCAGCAGCGACCGGGCGACGGCGGGGTCGACCGGGGCACCCCCGGCGGCGACGGTGCGCACGCCGTCGAGGATCTGCTCGCCCTCGCTCTGCTTGAGCAGGTACCCGTCGGCGCCGGCGTGGACGGCGTCGAGGACCAACCCGGCGTCGCTGAACGAGGTCAGCACCAGGATCCGGGCCGGTAAGGCCGCCGCCCGCAGATCCCGGATCACCGTCACCCCGTCCGCGCCTGGCATCGAGAGGTCGAGGAGCACGACGTCGGGGCGCAGCCGCGCGACCAGCTCCGGCACGGCCTCGCCCTCGGCAGCCTGCCCGACGCACTCCATGTCACCGGCCGTGGCCAGCAGGTGCATCAGCCCCGTGCGGACCACGGCGTGGTCGTCGACCACGAGGACCCGGATCACGGCGCGGCCCCGGTGCGCCCGGGCACCGCATCGGCGGAGGACAGCGGCTCGGGGGATGAGGCGGACGGCAGCCCCAGCGGGACGATCGCCTCGACCCGGGTGCCGAGTCCCGGCGCGCTGGCCACCGTCAGGGATCCGCCGATGGCCTGCAGCCGGTCGCCCAGCGCCCGCAGCCCCAGGTGCCCGTTGGCGTCGCTGGCCGCGAGGCTGACCTCGTCGAAGCCCCGGCCGTCGTCGTCGACGACGACGGTGGCGTCGTCGTCGGCCCGGGACACGGTGACCTGCACCCGGGAGGCCGAGCTGTGCGCCGTGACGTTGCGCAGCGCCTCCAGGGCGCACCGGTACAGCTGCGTCGCGACCGGCTCGGGCAGGTCGTCGGCGTCCTGCACGTCCAGCCGGACCCGGACGCCGGAGCGCTCCAGGCCCTCGGCGAGCACCTTCAGTGCGGGGGCCAGGCCGGCGCTCGGCAGCCTCGGCGGGTTGAGGTCCACCAGCAGCGAGCGCAGCTCGGTGACGCTGTGCCGCACCCGGTCGGCGGTGCGGGTGACCAGGGCCGTGTCGTCGCTGCCCTGCGCGCCGAGGCGGGCCGCGTCGAGGTCGTAGGTCAGGCCGGTCAGGTCCTGCACCACGCCGTCGTGCACCTCGGCGGCGATGCGCCGGCGCTCGGCCTCCGAGGCGTCGACGACCGACTGCAGCAGGCGTCGCTCGATCTCCTGGTGGCGCCGGAGCCGGAGGGCCAGCCGCCAGGCGAAGGGCACCTGGAACAGCTGCAGCAGCAGCAGGCCGCCGAGCGCGGGTGGCGCGAACCGCATCCAGGCCGAGTACGCCGGAGCCTCCACCGTCTCGTAGCCCTGGTCGATCTCCACCAGCAGCGGGCGGCCGGCGCGGTCGCGGACCCCCACGTAGGCCTCGAGCTGCTCCTCCCCCGGCGGCGCGAAGCGGTTGTCGGGGGAGGACGCGTCGGCCACGGCCGAGAACACCGCGCCCTCGGTCAGGGCGGCGCGGACCCCGGGGTCCAGCGGGTGGACCTCGCCCTCGAGCCGTGGTTCGTCGGACCAGAGGATCCTTCCCTCGGCGTCCCAGACGTTCACCCGTGTGATGGGACCGGTGGCGGCGACGGCCTCGACCGCCATGCGCAGGTGCGTCCGCTGCTGCTCGTCCCCGTCGAGCAGTTCGGGGGTCAGCAACGGGGCCACGATGCCGTAGGCGACGACGCGGGCCACGTGCTCGGCCGACCGCGTCCCCTCCTCCATGCCGGCCCGGCTGGCCAGCGTGGCGATGACGGCGGCGAGCAGCAGCGTCACCACCACCCCGGCCGCGGTGAAGCGAGCGACGGACGCGGCGACCGACACGCGATCGGGCCGGCCGGCGGACCGGTTCACTGTGATCCGCTTCACCATTCAGAGACTAGGTGGGGTGGTGCCGGCCGGGGACCTCCCCGGGCGCGGCCCGCTCGGGCGCGCTCCGCGCCGCGCGGCGCGCACCTGCAGAGGCACCGGCGGGCGGCGTGCCGCATCGGGGGGTTGCGGAAGGCCGCCCGCCGGTTGCCGCACGAGGATGCCGCCGGACGCGGGGGGCACTCCATTGCACTTTCGTCCTATGACCCCTCCCGGCCGGGAACCGATGACCTGACCGCCGCGACCTGGCACAACGACCACACCGGCCCACCCGTCCGGCGAGCGCTGCTCGCTACGACCAGTGACCCGTGGAATAGGTCATCTAGACTCGGAAGACGTGTCCCGCATCCCCATGATCGCGCCCAGCTTGCTCTCGGCGGACTTCGCCCGGCTGGCCGACGAGTCCCAGCGGGTCGCGGACGCCGACTGGCTGCACTTCGACGTCATGGACGCCCACTTCGTCCCCAACCTCACCTTCGGTCTGCCGGTGATGCAGGCCGTCCAGGCGGTCAGCCCCGTGCCGCTCGACTGCCACCTCATGATCGACGCCCCCGAGCGCTGGGCGCCGGGCTACGCCGAGGCCGGCGCGCGCAACGTCACCGTGCACGCCGAGGCCTGCACCGACCCCCGCGCCGTCGCCCGCGACATCCGCGCCGCCGGGGCGCTGGCCGGGCTGGCGCTCAAGCCGGGCACGCCGCTCGAGCCGTACGTGGAGGTGCTGCGCGACTTCGACACCCTGCTGGTGATGACCGTCGAGCCGGGCTTCGGCGGGCAGGAGTTCATCACCGAGGTGCTGCCCAAGGTCCGCCGGGCCCGCGAGCTGGTCGGCACCGGGCACCTGCAGCTGTTCGTCGAGGTGGACGGCGGGATCAACGCAGACACCATCGAGCAGGCCGCCGAGGCCGGTGCCGACGTCTTCGTCGCCGGGTCTGCCGTCTACGGCGCGGCCGACCCTGCCGAGGCGATCGCCGCCCTGCGGAAGCGGGCCGCCGCGGCGATGCAGGGGTGAGCAACACCGCGAGCGAGCGGCCCGCAGTCACCCCCGCGCACGAGTCCAGCGCGGCCACCCCCGCGCACGAGTCCAGCGCCATGGCCCGCGCCCGGGAGCTCGGCGCCGCCGTGCTCGGCACCACCCACCCCAACCCCCCGGTCGGCGCGGTCGTGCTGGATGCGGCAGGCGTCCCGGTCGGGGAGGGCGCCACCACGCCGCCCGGCGGCCCCCACGCCGAGGTGGTGGCGCTGGCCCGGGCCGGCGAACGGGCCCGCGGCGGCACCGTCGTCGTCACCCTCGAGCCGTGCGCGCACACCGGCCGCACCGGACCGTGCGCCGACGCGCTCCTGGCGGCCGGCATCGCGCGGGTGGTGGTCGCCGTGCCCGAGCCGACCGAGCTGGCCGGCGGCGGAGCGCAGCGGCTGCGCGACGGCGGTGTCGAGGTGCTCCTCGGCGTCGAGGAGGCCGAGGCCGCCGACGGCGCCCTGGCCGCGTGGCTGACCGGCATCCGCCGGCACCGGCCGTTCGTCGTCTGGAAGGTCGCCGGCACCCTCGACGGTCGCGTCGCCGCCGCTGACGGCAGCAGCCGCTGGATCACCGGGCCCGAGGCGCGTGCCGCGGTGCACCGGCTGCGGGCCACCTGCGACGCCGTCGTCGTCGGCACCGGCACCGCGCTGGCCGACGACCCCCAGCTCACCGTCCGGGACGCCGACGGCGCCGATGCGGCCCGGCAGCCGCTGCGGGTGGTGATGGACCGCCGCGGCCGGCTGCCCGGCACCGCCCGGGTGCTCGACGGCGCCGCGCCCACCCACGTCAGCGCCGCCCCCAGCCCGCGGGAGCTGCTGGCCGAGCTGTTCACCCGGGACGTGCGCCGGGTGCTCCTCGAGGGCGGTCCCACGCTGGCCGCCGCCTTCCTCCGCGACGGCCTGGTGGACGAGGTGGTCGTGCACCTGGCACCCAAGCTGCTCGGCGCCGGCGCCCCCCTCGTCGGTGACCTGGGAATTTCCGCCATCGACGACGCGCTGACCCTGGACGTCGTCGACGTGACCCGCCTGGGCGGGGACGTGCAGGTCCGCCTGAGGCCGACCCGGCACACTGGTGCGGGTCGGCCGGCGGACGGGAGGGGTTGAGGTGTTCACCGGGATCGTCGAGGAAATCGGCAGCCTGACCGTCCGCGAGGACCAGGGCGATGCCGCGCGGCTGCGGATCCGGGCACGCCGAGCGCTCGAAGGCGTGGCGCTGGGCGACTCCATCGCCGTCAACGGCGTCTGCCTCACCGTCACCTCGGTCGAGGGCGACACCTGGTCCACCGACGTCATGGCCGAGACGCTGCGCCGCAGCAGCCTGGGCGCCCTGGCCGAGGGGGACCCGGTCAACCTCGAGCGCGCGGTGACGCCGCACACCCGCCTGGGCGGGCACCTCGTGCAGGGCCACGTCGACGGCGTCGGCGCGGTCCTGACCCGCACGCCCAGCGAGCACTGGGAGGTCGTGCGGATCGCGCTGCCCCCCGACCTGGCCCGCTACGTCGTCGAGAAGGGCTCGGTCGCGGTCGACGGTGTCTCGCTCACCGTCAGCGCGGTGAGCGCGCCGGACGCGCCGGAGCCGTGGTTCGAGATCAGCCTCATCCCCACCACCCTGCGCGAGACCACGCTCGGCGCGGTTCCTCCGGGGAGCCCGGTCAACCTGGAGGTCGACGTGATCGCCAAGTACGTGGAACGCCTGTTGGGAGCACGCCGGTGACGGATCCGGGAACGCAGCTGGACTCGATCGAGGACGCGATCGCCGCCATCAAGCGCGGGCGCCCGGTCGTCGTGATCGACGACGAGGACCGCGAGAACGAGGGCGACCTCATCTTCGCCTCCGAGCTGGTCACGCCCGAGCTCGTGGCGTTCATGGTCCGCTACACCTCGGGCTACATCTGCGTGGCCGTGACCGAGGAGGACGCCGACCGGCTGGACCTGCCCCCCATGTACCGGGTGAACCAGGACCGGCGGGGCACCGCCTACACCGTCACCGTGGACGCCCGCGAGGGCGTCACCACCGGCATCTCCGCCGCCGACCGGGCGCACACGATCCGGCTGCTGGCCGACGCCGAGACGTCGTCGGCGGACCTCGCCCGGCCCGGCCACATCGTGCCGCTGCGGGCAAGGGACGGCGGCGTGCTGCGCCGTCCCGGGCACACCGAGGCCGCCGTCGACCTCGCCGTGCTGGCGGGCCTGCGGCCCTCGGGCACCCTGTGCGAGCTGGTCAGCGAGAAGGACCCCACCGGCATGGCCCGCGGTGAGGAGCTGCGGGCGTTCGCCGACGAGCACGACCTGTGCCTGGTCTCGATCGCCGACCTGATCGCCTACCGCAAGCGCTTCGACAAGCTGGTCGAGCGGGTCGCCGAGGCGACCGTGCCGCTGTCCCCGGGCGTCTTCACCGCCGTCGGCTACCGCAGCTCCTACGACGAGCGGGAGCACGTCGCCTTCGTCTACGGCGACATCGGCGACGGCGTGGACGTGCTGGTGCGGGTGCACTCCGAGTGCCTCACCGGCGACGTCTTCGGCTCGCTGCGTTGCGACTGCGGCCCGCAGCTGCAGGCCGCGCTGGCCACGGTGGCCCAGGAGGGACGGGGGATCGTGCTCTACATCCGGGGCCACGAGGGCCGCGGGATCGGCCTGCTGCACAAGCTGCAGGCCTACCAGCTGCAGGACAGCGGTGTCGACACCCTCGACGCCAACCTCGACCTCGGGCTGCCGGCCGACGCCCGTGACTACGGGACCGGGGCGCAGATCCTGGTCGACCTGGGCGTGCACACCATGCGGCTGCTGACCAACAACCCGGCCAAGCGCGCCGGGCTGGAGGGATACGGCCTGAAGATCACCGGCCGGGTCCCGCTGCCCAGCCACGTCACCGCGGAGAACCTCGCCTACCTGCGCACCAAGCGGGACCGGATGGGACACCTGCTGGACATCATCGAGCCGTCGGCCATGCTGGAGGACGCTGCCGGGCCGGCCGACCTGCCCGCGCCGGTGCCCTCGTGGCCGGTCGTCCCGGGCGAGGTGCCTCCGGAGGTCCGACTCGGCGGCAGCGAGCAGCGCTCGTGAACGAGCGGGCGAGTTCACGCAGGGACGGAGCAGCGGGGCCGCGAACGCGGCCGACGAGCGCCGGCGAGGTGGTCACGTGAGCGGCCGGGGAGCCCCCGAGGTCGGGCCGGTGGACGCCGCCGGGCTGACGCTGGGCATCGTCGCCACCACCTGGCACGCCGAGATCACCGGCGCGCTGCTCGACCGCGCCATCGCCGCCGCCCGCGCCTGCGGCATCGTCGAGCCGACCGTCGTCCGGGCCCCGGGCGCGGTGGAGCTGCCGGTGGTCGCCCAGGCGCTCACCGAGCGGTACGACGCGGTCGTCGCCCTCGGCGTGGTCATCCGCGGCGGGACGCCGCACTTCGAGTACGTCTGCGACGCGGTCACCATGGGGCTGACCCGGGTGGCCCTGGACGCCGGCCGACCGGTCGGCAACGGCGTCCTCACCTGCGACACCGAGCAGCAGGCGCGTGACCGCGCGGGCCTGCCCGATTCGGCCGAGGACAAGGGCTGGGAGGCCACGATCGCTGCGCTGGCCACCGCTCTGACCCTCCGCGACCTCCGGGCGCCGCACCGACCCACCGGTTTCTCCATCCCCCCGGCCGCCGACGGGAGCCGCGCGTGAAGACCTTCGATTCGTTGTTCGCCGAGCTCTCCGCCAAGGTCGCTGCCGGCGACCCCGTCTCGGGGACGGTCACGGCGGTCCGCGACGGCGTGCACACCGCGGGCAAGAAGGTCGTGGAGGAAGCCGCCGAGTCCTGGATGGCGGCCGAGCACGAGGACGAGCAGCGGACGGCGGAGGAGATCAGCCAGCTGCTCTACCGGGTGCAGGTGCTCATGCTCGCCCGCGGGCTGACTCTGGACGACGTCTACGCTCACCTCTGAAAAACACCCCGTCCTCCTCACCCCTCACATGCTCGGGGCGAGCCTCTGGACGGGGCCGGGCCGCCCTGTCATCTCACGTCCGAGGAGACCTCGAGTGCTGCGCATCGCCGTGCCCAACAAGGGCGTCCTCAGCGAGCCGGCGGCGGCGATGCTGTCCGAGAGCGGGTACCGGCAGCGGCGCAGCACCAAGGACCTCGCCGTCTACGACCCCGACAGCGACACCGAGTTCTTCTACCTGCGGCCGCGGGACATCGCCGTCTACGTCGCCGCCGGCACGCTCGACGTCGGCATCACCGGGCGCGACATGCTGCTGGAGACCGCGCCGGCCGACGGCGAGGGTGCGGCCGCGGTGGAGGTCATGCCGCTGGGCTTCGGGCGCTCGTCGTTCCGGTTCGCCGTCCCGGTGGAGTCCGGCATCGAGAGCGTCGAGCAGCTGGCCGGCAAGCGGATCGCCACCGCCTACCCGGTCCTGCTCCAGCGCTACCTCGACGACCAGGGCATCAGCGCCGGCGTGGTCAAGCTCGACGGCGCGGTGGAGACCGCCTGCCGGCTCGGCGTCGCCGACGCCGTCTGCGACGTCGTGGAGACCGGCACGACGCTGCGCGCGGCCGGGTTGCACATCATCGGCGAGCCGGTGCTCACCAGCGAGGCCATCCTGGTTCGGCGGGCGGGCGCCGAGGAGATCCCGGCGGTCGCCCAGCTGCGCCGCCGCCTACGGGGGGTCCTCGTCGCCCGGCAGTACGTGATGCTCGACTACGACTGCCCGAACGAGCTGCTGGCCAAGGCGACCGCGCTCACCCCCGGGCTCGAGGGCCCGACGGTCAGCCCGCTGCAGACCGAGGGGTGGTCGGCGGTGCGGGCCATGGTCGCCCAGAGCGAGACCAACCGGGTGATGGACGAGCTGTGGGAGCTCGGCGCCCGCGCGATCCTGGTGACCAGCATCCACGCCTGCCGGCTGTGACACCGCGATCCTCCGGATCGCACGCGAGAGCCCCCGTCCCGAGGGCGGGGGCTCTCACGCGTCCGTGCTCACCGGTTCCGGGTGGTCCGGTCCACGAGGTCGATCGCGGTGCACAGCCCCAGGGCCATGG
This sequence comes from Geodermatophilus ruber, assembly GCF_900114385.1. Taxonomy (GTDB): domain Bacteria; phylum Actinomycetota; class Actinomycetes; order Mycobacteriales; family Geodermatophilaceae; genus Geodermatophilus; species Geodermatophilus ruber. The sequence goes on along the minus strand of NZ_FOSW01000007.1, from coordinate 100,938 downwards.
CCCGGCCGCTGGTGGACCCGGTGGCCAGCAGGCCCGCGATGGCCGGGCCGAGCGGCCGCTCGCCGACCAGGCCGTGCAGCACCGCGGCGTACTCGCCGCTGACCCGGCCCGCGGCGGCGTGTCGGAGCAGCGCCCGCGACAGCTCCGTGGTGCGCCCGGCTGCGAGGGCGTAGACGCCGGCGGCGAACCGCTCGGCGGCGGGGTGGCCGAGCAGGACCAGCCCGGCCATCGTGCCGGCCATCACGTCGTCGCCGGCCGGGGTCAGACCCGGGCCGAGGCCGACGAGACGGGCGGCCGTCCGCAGGGCGGCGTCGAGGTCGGCCCGGCGGACGGCGCCCCGCAGGGCGGCCAAAGGGCCGCCGGGGCCGGGCGGCAGGCCGGGCAGGGTGAAGGCGCTGTGCGGGACGCCCTCGCCGTAGAGGGCGTTGCGCAGCTGCCGGACGCCCTCGGGCAGCAGTGCCGGCTGGGCGCTGGGCAGCCGGGGGCGCGGCTCCCACCAGGCGGCGGCGCTGACGGCCAGGTCACCGACGACGATCCGGCCACCGCCGACCTCGGCGGGCGCCCCGCTGGGCAGGGCCACGAGCGGCCGGCCGTTGCTCGGGCGGAAGAGGACGCAGCCGAGCGGCAGCCGCGCGGCGTCGCTGGTCAGGACGCCCACGACCTCGCTGCCGCGGTCCCCGGTCGTCTGGAGGTACACCGCCGCCGGGACGCTCATGAGCACGCGCGCCGGGCGGACCGGTCCCCGGAGGAGCTCGGCGACGCCGGTGCTGGCCGAGGCCGGCACCGCGGTGGCGGCGCGGGCGGAGCGGGCGGTGCGGGCGGCGGCCTGGGCCGATTCGCGCGGCAGGGGGATGGTGGGGACTCCGGCGCGGGCGGCGCGGCCGCGCGAGGAGGTGGGCGTTCCGGGCCGCACGCTCCCGGAGCCGGTGGTCTCGTCGATGGTGCGCATGGTGGCCTCTTCACCGTTGATGCAATGGGAGGCACCGTCGGCTCGAGGCCTCCCACCCAGGCCCGCCTCGCCCGTCGGGGGGACTCGGCGCACCAGCATGCGGTGACCGGCCTACCATCCTGCGGGCGGAGTGGAACCGGGCTTCGAACCTAAGCGGCGCGTCGCATGCCCTTGTATGGCGGAAGTCGCCAAGAATGGGGACGTTGGTCCAGGCAGTCCTGACAGGATGTCGTGGTATGGCCGATCAAGACGGCAACTGGGAGGGTGGAGACCGTGACCCAGGGTGACGCAACGCTCACCATCACAACAAGGGGTAACGGTGCGATCCCTCTTCGTCGCTCCCTGTCGGCCCCGGAGGCGCCTGTGACGCAGAACCCACCGGACCGCGCCGGCTGGCACGAGCGCGTCGGGCTCACCCTCGCCGAGGCGCTCGAGCTGCCCGGGCTGGCCGGTGCCGAGGTCGTGGCCGGCGCCGCCGGGCTGAACCGCGTGCTGCGGCACATGGTCGTCGACGACCCGGTGGACCCGCTCGCGCTCGCCGGTCCCGACGTGCTGGTCGTGCTCGGGGCCCGGCTCCCTCCGGCCGACCCGGCCGACTGCCGCGCCCTGGTCGAGCGGCTGGGCGCCATGGGCACCACCGCGCTGGCCTTCCCCCGCGCCGAGGGGCCCTCGCCGGTGCCGGCCGAGGTGCTGGCCGAGGCCGACCGGCGGGCCTTCCCCGTGCTGGCCCTCCCCGCCGACGTCCGCACCGACGAGCTCGTCTCCGAGGTGCTGGGCGCCGTCGTCGGCAAGCAGAGCGAGGCGCTCGCGCTCTCCTTCCGCATGCACGACCAGTTCATCGACGTCGCGCTCAGCGGCGGCGGGCTGGCCGAGGTGACCGAGCGGCTGGCGTCCTTCCTCCAGGGCGCCGCCGTCCTGGGGCTGGGCCCGGACCGGGAGATCGTCACCACCGCCGGCCCGGCCGACGACGTGGCCGAGATCAGCGACTGGCTGTGGCTGCTGGACGCCGAGGCCGAGGACGAGCTGGCCCTCATGGCGCCGTCCCGGCGGCTCTCCGGCGTCCGTGCCGACCAGGTCACGGTGACCCCGGCCGACGTGCTGGCCGACGCCGACCTCTCGCCGGCCGACGGCATCCTCCTCGTTCCGGGGCACCACGAGCTGCCCGGCGGGGTCGGGGAGTACGCGGTCGCGCCGATCATGGCCGGCGAGCAGCGGCACGGCTGGCTGGTCGCCGTCCACCGCACCGGGCCGATGATGGTCGGCGCCGGCGGGGTGCTGGAGCGCGCGGCCGTCGTCTCGGCCCTGTCGGTCATCCGCCAGCAGGCCGTCCACTCGGTGGAGCTGCGGTTCCAGGGCGACCTGGTGCGGCGGCTGGTCGGCGGTTCCCTGCGGCACACCGAGCGGGCGCTGGCGCAGACCCGGTCCTTCGGCTGGCGGCTGGACGGGCCGGTCGTGGTCCTGGTGACCGCCACCGAGACCGCCGCGGACGCCACTGCCGACCCCACCCGCGCCCTCGACGTCCTCGACCGGCTGGCCGACGGCTGGCGGGCCGCGCTGGAGACCGAGGTGTCCGGCGCCGCGGTGGCCGGGCTGTCCACCGAGATCGTCACCGTGCTGCCGCTCGACGGCCACACGCCGGAGGAGATCACCTCGCTGGTGTCGGCGGTGACCTCGCGGGTGAACGCCCGGGTGCGCCGGGTGGGCCGGGTGCTGGGCACCGGCATCGGCCGGCCCGCCGCCTCGCTGTCGGCCCTGGGCGAGGCGCACCAGCAGGCGGCCCGGGCGCTGGCCGTGGGCCAGGAGATCCACGGCACCTCGGCGGTGACCCACTTCGACCAGCTCGGGGTGTTCCGGCTGCTGTCGCTGATCCCGGACAGCACCGAGCTGCGCAACTACGTCGACGAGGTGCTGGGCTCGCTGGCCGACGCCTCCGACCCGGACTCCGCCGACCTGCGCGAGACGCTGCGGGTGCTGCTGGAGACCAACCTCAACGTCGCGGAGTCCGCCCGGCGGCTGCACTTCCACTACAACACGATGCGGTACCGCATCGGCAAGCTGGAGCGGCTGCTCGGCCCGTTCACGACCGACCCCACCCTGCGGCTGAACCTGCTGCTGGCGCTGCACGCGGCCCGGATGCGGGGGCTGGACCAGCCGCACCGCCCGCCGGTGGACGCCGCGCTGACCCAGCCCCCGGACGAGGGGCTCGACGCCCTGACCTGAGCCGGGAGGCACGCGCGCATGGGCGCCGGCGTGGACGCCCTGGTGGCGCGGATGACCGGGCTGCTGGCCCCGCTGGAGGCCGGCGGGGACCCGGCCCGGTTCTTCCTGGGCACCTACCTGCGCACCACGGTGGCCGTCGGCGCGGCCATCGACGGCGGCGGCTTCGAGGAGCCGGCGTGGGTCGAGGAGTGGGACGTCGACTTCGCCTGCCGCTACCTCGACGCGCTGGCCGCGCACCGGCGGGACCCGGCCGGCCCGCCGCGGCCGTGGCGGCTGGCCTTCGGCGCCCGCCCCGATCTGCCACCGGAGGCGCACGTGCTGCTGGGCATGAACGCGCACATCAACTTCGACCTGCCGCAGTCGCTGGTGGCCATGATCCCGCCGGAGGGGTTCGACGACTCCGAGCTGCTCGACCGCCGGCGCCGCGACCATGAACGGATCGACCGGGTGCTGGCCGCGCGGGTCGCCGCGGAGGACGTCGAGCTGCACCGGGCCGGCGGGCGGCGCACGGTCCTGGACCGGGTGCTGGCCCCGGCCAACCGCACGGCCAGCCAGGTGTTCCTGCGCGAGTCGCGGCGCAAGGTGTGGGCCAACGCCGCGCAGCTGGACGTCGCACGCCGGCGCGGGCCGGGGAGCTACCCCCGCCGGGTGGCCCAGCTGGAGGCGGCCGCCGCCGCCCGCGTCGACGACCTGTTGCGGCCGGGACCGGTGCTGCTGCGGCTGGCCGTCCGCGGCTTCGGCGTCTCGCTGACCTGACCCCCCCTCCGCGCACCGGGCCCGACCCCGTCGACGAGGCTGGGGGCGGGGCCGCACCGGGCGGCCGTGAGGGAGGAACCGCATGACCGACGTCGCCCGTCCGCTCGCCGGCAAGGTTGCGCTGGTCACCGGCGCGTCGTCCGGCATCGGGGAGGCCACCGCCATCGCCCTGGCCGCTGCCGGTGCCGCTGTCGCGATCGGCGCCCGCCGCCGCGACCGGCTCGACGACCTCGCAGCCAAGCTCCGGGACGAGGGCGCCCGCGTGCTGGCGCTGGACCTGGACGTGACCGAGGAGCAGGCCTGCATCGACGCCGTCCGTCACACCCGGGAGGAGCTCGGCGGCCTGGACGTGCTGGTGAACAACGCCGGCGTGATGCTGCTCGGCACGATCGTCGGGGCCGACACCGAGGACTGGCGCCGGATGATCCACACCAACGTGCTCGGCCTGATGTACATGACGCACGCCGCCGTCGACGGGATGCTCGAGCAGGGGTCCGGCGACATCGTGAACATCTCCAGCGTCGCCGGCCGGACCGCGCGCAAGGGGGCCGGCGTCTACAACGCCAGCAAGTGGGCGGTCAACGCCTTCAGCGAGTCGCTGCGCCAGGAGGTGACCGCCCGGGGGGTGCGGGTCTCCCTGGTCGAGCCCGGCGCGGTGGCGACGGAGCTGTCCAGCCACATCACCCAGCCCGAGGCGCGCGAGGCCTCCCGGCAGATGGCGGAGAACATGCGCACGCTGCAGGCCGACGACATCGCCCGCGCGATCCGCTACGTGGTCACCCAGCCGCCGCACGTCGCCGTCAACGAGATCCTGATCCGCCCCACCGACCAGGAGCGCTGAACGAGTCGGGAGGAACCCGGCGTCGTGACCAGCGGCGGCCCCCTGCAGGGTCCCGCCGCGAGCGTGCGAGCGGTGGGGGGCAGGGGGTCCTCTCAGTCGCGGAAGACCTCGATCTGCGCGCCCATCTCGATCAGCCGCTCGTAGAGCTGCTCGTAGCCGCGGGCGATGATGTCGACGTTGCGCAGCACCGAGGTGCCCTTGGCGGCGAGCATCGCCAGCAGGAGGCAGACCGCCGGCCGCAGCGCCGGGGGGCAGACGACCTCGGCGCTCGACCAGTGGGTGGGGCCGGTGACCAGCACCCGGTGCGGGTCGAGCAGCCGGACGTCGGCGCCGAGCCGGGTCAGGTCGGAGAGGTGGATCGCCCGGTTGTCGTAGACCCAGTCGTGGATCAGCGTGGACCCGCCGGCGGCCGCCGCGATCACCGCGAAGAACGGCAGGTTGTCGATGTTGAGGCCCGGGAACGGCATCGGGTGGATCTTGTCGATCGGGGCGTGCAGCTCCGACGGGGAGATGGTGATGTCGGCCAACCGGGTGTGCCCGTTGTCGGCGAGGTACTCCGGGGAGAGCGTGTAGCGCAGCCCCATCTCGGCGAGGACGGCGAGCTCGATCTCGAGGAACTCCACCGGTGCCCGGCACACGGTCAGCTCCGAGCTCGTCACGATGCCCGCCGTCAGCAGGCTCATCGCCTCGACCGGGTCCTCGCTGATCGTGTAGTCGACGTCGGCGTCGATCACCGGCCGGCCGCGGACGACCAGCGTGGTGGTGCCCAGGCCCTCGATGCCGACGCCGAGCAGCTGCAGGTACAGGCAGAGGTCCTGGACCATGTAGTTGCAGCTGGCGTTGCGGATGGTCGTCGTGCCGTCGGCGCGCGCCGCGGCCAGCAGCGCGTTCTCGGTGACCGTGTCCCCGCGCTCGGTGAGCACGATGGTGCGGTCGGCCGTGCCGGGGGCGGAGACGGTGGCGTGGTATTCGCCGGCGCGTGCCTCCACCTCCAGGCCGAAGGGACGCAGCGCGATCATGTGCGGCTGCACCGTGCGGGTGCCGAGGTCGCACCCGCCGGCGTAGGGCAGGTCGAAACCGGGCGCGCGGTGCAGCAGCGGCCCGAGGAACATGATGATGCTGCGGGTCCGCCGGGCGGTGTCGGCGTCGATGCCGACCAGGTCCAGCTCGTCGGGGACGACGAGGGTGAGGTCGTGGCCGTCGGGGTCCCAGGTGGCGGCGACGCCGATGGAGCGCAGCACGTCGAGGATGCGCTCGACCTCCACGATGCGGGCCACGTTGCGCAGTGTCGTCCGGCCGCGGTTGAGCAACGCCGCGCACAGCAGCGCGACCGCGGCGTTCTTCGAGGACTTCACCGTGACGCTGCCCCGCAGCGGGCGCCCGCCGGTGACGCGCAGGTGGGCGGGGCCGGCCGGACCGACGCGGAGGAGCTCGCTGTCGAGGGCGTCGGAGAGACGGCTGAGCAGCTCGAGGGTGAGGTTCTGCCCGCCCTGCTCGATGCGGGCGATCGCGCTCTGGCTGGTGCCCAGCCGCTCGGCGAGCTGCGCCTGGGTGAGGCCGCGGTGCCGCCGGGCGTCGCGGATCAGCGAGCCGATGCGGCGGGTGGCGGTGTCGGTCGAGGGGAAGTCGTGCGCCGTCACGAGGAGAAACGTTATCTCGTATGTGAGATGAGCAGTTCCACGGCGCTCGGGATTGGCCCCAGCGGAGGGCTCCGGCCAGACTGCACCCGTGGATGTTCTCGTCACCGGAGGAACCGGGCGGCTGGGCCGGCGGATGGTGGAGCTGCTGCAGGGCGGCGAGCACCGGGTGCGCCAGATGTCCCGGCGCGGCACCGGACCGGGCGGGGTGCGCGGCGACCTGGCCACCGGCCGCGACCTGGCCCCGGCGCTGCGCGACGCGGAGGTGGTCGTGCACGCGGCCAGCGACCCGCGTGGCGACACCTGGCAGGTCGACGTCGCGGGGACCCGGCGGCTGGTGCAGGCGGTCGACCGGGACCGGGTGCGGCACCTGGTCTACGTCTCGATCGTCGGCGTCGACCGCATCCCCTACAGCTACTACCGCGCCAAGTTCGCCGCCGAGCAGGTGCTGCTGGCCTCCGGACTGCCGGTGACGCTGCTGCGCATCACCCAGTTCCACGACTTCGTCGACGAGCTGCTGGCCACCGCCCGGCGCGGGCCGATCCTGCCGGTGCCGATGGGCTGGCGCATCCGGCCGGTGGACGTCGGCGAGGCGGCGGCCCACACGGTCCAGGTGGCGCTCGGCTCCCCGTCCGGGGATGTCGTCGAGTACTCCGGGCCGGAGGAGCTGACCGCCGCCGACGTGGCGCGGGAGTGGGCCGCCGCCCGGGAGCCGGGTGCCCGCGTGGTGTCCGCCCCGGTGCCGGGGCGGTTGTCCGCCGCCGTCCGGGACGGTGGGGCGCTGCCCTCCGGGGGTACCCACGGGCGGCGGACGTACGCCGAGCACCTGCGCGGCTGAACAAGAACCCCCTGCTCCCCACCGCTCGCACGCTCGCGGCGGGGCCCTGCAGGGGGCCGGGACGGGGCGGGAGGACGACGTCGGAAACCCGCCGGTGGTCCGTCCGCGGTGCTGCCTGTGGTCGGGCGGTGCGCACCCCCGGCCGCCGTGCCGCCGTCCCGGTGCTCGCCGCGGTCGTCGTCACCGTGCTGGCCTGGGCGTCGGCGTTCGTGGCCATCCGCGCCGTGGGCGCCGATCTCTCACCCGGGGCGCTGGCGCTGGCGCGCCTGGCCGTCGGCACGGGAGTGCTGGCGGCCCTGATGGCGCTCGCGGGCCGGCGCTGGGTGCCGCCCACCCGGGGCGAGTGGGGGCTGCTCGCGATCTGCGGGGTCGGCTGGTTCGGCATCTACAACGTCGCCCTCAACGCCGCCGAGCAGCACCTGGACGCCGGGACGACGGCGATGCTGGTCAACATCGGGCCGATCCTCATCGCGGTCCTCGCCGGGCTGTGGCTGGGGGAGGGGTTCCCCCGCCGGCATGGTCTACCTCGGCGTCGTGCCGACCGCCCTGGCCTTCAGCACCTGGGCCTACGCGCTGGCCCGCACCGATGCCGGGAAGCTCGGGGTCACCACCTACCTGGTGCCGCCGCTGGTGATCGCCCTCGGCTGGCTGCTGCTCGACGAGGTGCCGCCCGCGCTGGCCGTCGTCGGGGGCGCGGTGTGCCTGGCCGGGGTGGCGCTGTCCCGCCGGCGCGGCCGGGTCTCCCCACCGCTCGCGCAGGAGGCCGGCACGCGCGCCTGACCCCCGGCCGGCACGGACGGCCAGGGGTCTGCACACGGACCGAGGGCCCGCCACCGGCCGGTGACGGGCCCTCGGTCTCTTCAGTCGGGCGGCAGCGGTGGGATCACCGCCGGTCGGCGGCTACCGGCCGCTGACCTGGAATGGAGCGCTCCTGCCACCGTCGGTGGCGATGGCCACCAGGTACCCGGGGTTGGCGGTCCCGGCCGCGTTGTTCCGCAGCCGCAGGGTGAACTCGCCGCCGGTCTCGGGGGCCACCGCGGCGGTCACCGCGGTGCCGTTGCCGAACTGCTGGGCCTGGGCGACGGCGGTGACGACGGTGCCTCCGGCGTTGAGCAGCTGGCCGCCAGCGTTGGCCCGGTAGAGCCGCACCTGACCCGTGGTGACGTCCGAGGTGCCCTCGATGCGGAAGTCACCGGACCTCCACTGCGCCCGGGTGACCACCGGGGAGCTCACGAACACCCCCGGCGAGCCGTCGACCGTGGCGGCCGTGCCGGTCCGGCCGGCCGCGACCCCCTTCACCGAGAAGGTGTAGCTGGTCGCTCCGGTGAGGCCGGTGACGGTGGCCGTCCGCGCGCCGCTGGTCAGCGACGCCGGCCGGGCCGCGGAGCCGTCCGCGTTGAGGACGCTCACCTCGTAGTCGGTGGCCTCGGGGACCGCCTGCCAGTCCAGCCGGACGGCGCCGGAGACCGAGGTCGCGATCAGTTCGGCCGGAGCGGCCAGCGGGGCCGGCGGCGCGACCTCGCCCGGCGTCCCGGTGTAGCTGCCGGTCGTCACGTTCCCCGCCGCGTCGAACGCCGCGTAGTTGACCGTCACCGGGGCCGTGCCCGTGAGGGTGATCGGAGCGGTGTAGAGCTCCGCGTTGAGCGCCGGCATGTCGATGTCGTTGGCCGGGCTGCCGTCCACGGTGTAGTAGATCTGCGGGGTCCCGGCGTCGTCCGTGGCCGACAGCGTGAGCTGGTTGGTCGCGGGGTCGAACTGGGCCTCACCGAGCGTCGGCTGCACCGTGTCGCCCGGGGTGCCCCCGCCTCCCGGCGGCGTGCCGGTGGACTCGCCGGCCAGGAACGCCGCGCTCAGGGCCTCGCCCTGGGCCGCCCGCACCTGGATGGCGTAGTTCTGCGCCGGGTCGAGTCCGGTGAGCGTCGTGCTGGTCGCGGTCGCGGCCTCGTTCCGGCCCCGCAGGTTGCCCTGGGGGTCGGTCGCGATGATCTGGTAGCCGGAGACGGCGGTGCCGCCGGCGACGTCGTCGGCCGGGGTCCAGCGGACCTGCATCTGGGTGCGGTCGGCGGAGCGCTGGAACGTCGCGTTGCCCGGCGCGGGCTGGGCGGCGTCACCGGGACCGGCCGGGCAGCCGCCCATCCCGGGCCCGCCGACCTCCTCGTGCTCGGCGATGGTGATGCCGGCCCGCTCCTCGCCCTGGGTGGTGACCCAGGACATGACCCGCGCGGTGCCGGCGAGCGCGGTCTGCGCGGTCGCCGCGTCCTCGAAGGTGTACTCCGCCTGCACCTGGGTGTCGCTGATGCGGGTCAGCGAGGAGGTGTAGCCGGTGTCCCCGGTGCCGTCGACCGTGGCGCGGGCGTCGCGGCGACCGACCGCCGTGTCCTTGAAGTCGGGCTGGATGATCCGGCCCTCGACCCGCTCCAGCGGGATGTCGGCCGGGACGTTGCTGATGACCGTGACCGTGGCGCCGCTGGCGGACTCGGACTCCACGCTGATCGGCGCGACCGGGCTGTCGTAGGTGACGCCGTCGATGACCAGCCGGAGGACGTCGCCGCCCTGGATGTCCGGCGTCACCTTGAGGCCGGCGGGGGCTCCCTCGCCCCAGCAGGCGCCGCCCGGGTGGTTGATCTCGAAGGCCACCCCCGCCTCGGGGTAGTTGACGGGGGCGTCGGTCTGGCCGACGACGGTCTCGCCGGTACCGCGCAGCACCTGCACCCGGGCGGTGGCGTCGGTGAGGCCCTCGAAGCCCTCGACGGTCATGAAGTCCCGGTCCGGGAAGATGACCATGTTGTTCGGGAGGGTGGGCAACGGCGCCGCCTGCGCCGCACCGCCGGTCAGGACGACGGATCCGACCCCGAGGGTCGCGGCCGACAGCAGGCCCACAGCCTTCCGCCGTCCCGCCCTCGTGCTGGTGTCCCGCTCGGCCGGTCGCCTGGCGAGGGGAGCCGCAGCGCCCCGTGCACGGTGGCGACCGCCGGTGGTGGTCGTGCCTGGTGAGCCCATGACGTCTCCGCGGTCGAGCTGTTCCCCGATCGGGTGACCGGAGCGTGCGGAACACGGTCGTCCGCGTGCGGTCATGCCAGCAGCCATGGCGAGGGGGTCCTATGACCCCCAATCTGAGAGGGGACCCCGGACACGCCGCGGGCGGCGCCCGGGCTGCACCCGGCGCGCCGCCCGCACGGAGAGGTCAGGCGACCGGCGACGGCGGTCCCGGGACGACGAGGGTCGGCCGGTGGGCGTGGTGCAGCAGGGCGCGGGTGACGCCACCGACGAGCAGCTCCCGGCTGGCCGACCGGCCGCGGGTGCCCACGGCGATGACGCCGGCGCCGTGGCCGGTGGCGCACTCGGCGAGCGTCGCCGCGGTGGCGCGAGAGCTCCCCGGCCGCCCCGCGGAGGGCACGGTGACCAGCTCGGCGCCGTCGGGCGCCGTGGGACCGGGGCCCGGGCCCGGCTCGCTGACGGAGACAACGAGCTGCTTGCGCTCGGGGAACAGCTCGGCCGCGGTGGCCATGGCCGTGTCCGCGCCGGCCGAACCGTCGGTGCCGACGAGGACCGGGCCGTGATCGGCCGCGTCCCACTCGGCGCTGGTGAGCGGGTAGGGCACCACGAGGACCGGCACCGGGCTCACGTGCACGACCAGCTCCGAGACGCTGCCGAGCGCGGCCCGCACGCCGCTCAGGCCCCGGGAGCCGACCACGATCAGGTCGGCGCCCAGCTCCTGCGCGGTCCGGGCGAACTGGTAGCCGTCGCCGCCGAAGGTGCGCTTCACCAGCGGCTCGGCCGTCCAGCCCGCGGCGCGGGCCAGGGCCACCCCCGTGCGGGTCAGCCGCTCGGCCTCGGCCCGCCCCTCGCTCTCCAGGAGATTGCTGAGGGACTCGAGGCTGTCGGCGCGGCCGGCCAGCCGCTGCCGGAGTTCCGGGGAGGTGAAGGGCGGTTCCCACAGGTGCAGGACCGTGGCGTCGGCCGAGGGGATCAGGTGGGCGGCCGCCTCGATGGCGTTCACCGAACTGCGCGAGCCGTCGTAGCCGACCAGCACGCGGAGGGTCCGTCCACCGGAGTCAGGGGCGCTCATGCGCTCATCCTCCCCGCTTCGCGGCCGGGCGACCCGGCCGGGTGCGGCCGCCGCGCCCGATGGGGTAGGCAGGGGAGGTGCTCCCGGGCCGGGAGCCGGAACGCGCCGGAGGTGCGGAATGGACGAGCAGGGCTGGACAGCCGTGGTGGCGGCCGCTACCCGGGCGCCGTCGATCCACAACACCCAGCCGTGGCGGTTCGTCGCCGCGCCGGACCGGCTGGAGCTGCACCTGGACCCCGCGCGGGCGCTCCCGGTGCTCGACCCCACCGCCCGCCAGCAGGTGATCAGCTGCGGGGCCGCCGCGGAGTTCGCCGTGGTCGCGCTGCGGGCCGCCGGTCACCGCGCCGAGGCCGAGCTCCTGCCCGACCCCGCCGACCCCGACCACCTGGTCAGCGTGCATGTCGGTCCGCCGCGGGAGGTCACCGAGGAGGACCGGGTCCTGGCCGAGGCGATCGGACGCCGGCACACCGACCGGGCGCCGTTCCGGCCGCGGGCGGTGCCGGTCGGGCTGGTCGACCGGCTGCAGGAGGACGCCGCCGCGGTGGACGTGTGGCTCAAGCCGATCACCGCCTCCGACGAGGAGGTCGCGACCGTCTTCCTCATCTCCCGCGCCGAGGAGATGGAGCGCAGCGATCCCGAGTACCTCGCGGAGCTGAAGGGCTGGCTGCGCACCGATCCTGCCGCCGCGGACGGCGTCCCCGTGGTCGCCGTGCCCAGCGAGGACCCGGCGACCCGGCCGTCGAACTGGCTGATCCGCGACTTCGTCGTCGGCAGCCGCGGGCCGCAGTCGGCCTTCCTCCCGCCGGGGGACCCCGACGCCCCGCCGCCGGCCGTGGAGCGGCCGTCGGTGGTGCTGCTGGGCACCAACAGCGACGACCGGACGGCGTGGTTGCTGGCCGGCCGGGCGCTGGGCCGGCTGCTGCTCGTGGCCACCGCGGAGGGCCTGGTCGCCTCGCCGCTCACCCAGGCGCTGGACTGGCCGGCGACCCGCACCCGGATGCGCACCCGGCTGTCGCTGGTGGGCTACCCGCAGATGCTGCTGCGGATGGGGTACCCGGCGACGGCCCCGACGGCGACCGCGGGCCGGCGGCCGGTCGCCGAGGTGCTGAGCTTCGCGCCGGGCACCGGCTGACCCGGCGGTCGACCGGCCGGACGGTCAGCGGCGGCGGGAGGAGCCCCAGGGGTCGTCGGGGTCGAAGTCGTCGGCGTCCCCGGCCGGTGCGGTCGCCCGCGTGGGCTCCGCCGGCCGGGCGGCGGCCTCCAGCGCCGCGTCCCGCTCGCGGACGCGCTCGGCGCGCTCGGCCGCCTCCGCGCGCCTGCGCTCCCGCCGGGAGGGCCGGCCCGCGCGCTCCGGCTCGGTGCGCCCGAGCCGCCACAGCCCCGCACCCGCGAGCGCCAGCCCGATCGGCAGGACGTAGGCAGCGGCCCGCTCGGTGCCGCCCTCGCCGAGGAACCCGGTGATCCCGGCGACGAAGAAGACCGTCATCGCGGCGCCGACGACGCCGAGCAGCGCCAGCGTCGTCCCGAGCAGCTCCGACCGCGGCCGGACGGCGTAGGCGAGGGCGATCAGGCCCAGCCCGCCGCCGACCAGGTACAGCCCGGCGCCGGCCTCGTGCAGCGTCGGCCGGCTGTCCTGCGGGAACAGGCCCACGAGCAGCACGCCGATCGCGGCCGCCGCGAGAAGGGCGGGGGCGACTCTCCCGCCGCCGCCGAGCAGCCGCGGCCGCAGCAGCGCGGTACCCGCCGCGATCAGCAGCCCCTGGACGACGAAGGAGGCGTTCATGAGCACGTGCCCGGCGGAGGTCGCGACCCCCAGCGCGCTGATCAGGTCGTCGGCGCGCGAGTAGGGCCCGTCGTGCTGCAGCACGACGACGGCCTCGACGAGGAAGAACTGGAGGGTCAGCAGCCAGGCGATCGCGCCCCAGCGGTCCCGGTGTGCACTCACGGATCCCATGGTCCCAGGCGGTGGCTCTGGTCCGCCGTGGGCGGCGTGCTCCCGGGCCTACCTTCTGCCGGTACACGCGGTACCCGGTGATCAGCGCTGCTCCAGGAGGGCGGCGGGCACCCAGGTCTCCACGAGCAGCGGCCCGTGCGGCCCCGCGACGGCGTAGGCGACGCGGCCGTGCCAGCCGCCCTCGGCCTGCCGCCACTCCACGAGCAGCCCCGGCCAGATGCCGGGCGCGCCGGGCGGGTCGTGCACCCAGCAGTGCCGGCCCCCGCCCTCGGCCCGTGCCGCCGCCCGTGCCGCCGCCCCCGCGCCGCCCGGGCGGCGCGGCTCGGCCGCCTCCACCGGCCGGCCGACGCCGGAGGAGGCGGCCCGCTCGCCGAGGGAGCGGCCGGATCTCCCTGGGTGCATGCCGCCGGCCACGGGAGCAGTCTGGCACGCTGATCGAACAGGCGTTCGACCGGCGCGGCGCTCACCTGCGCGCGGCGACCCCTTCGGCCAGCGTGCGGGCCACCGCCTGCAGCAGCGGGTGCCCGGGCAGCTCCTCGACGGGCACCGGCAGCGGCAGCGACCAGTTCGGCCGGTCGGTGGCGCCGGGCATGTTCGGCCGCCGCACCGCGCCGACGGCGTCCTCCAGCGTGGCCGACAGCAGCAGCGACGGCGCCGTCGCGAGCAGCTCGTGCGCCCGCCGGACCGCCGTCTCCGGCCCGGCGTTCCGCGGGAGGCCCGGGAGCCGCGTCAGGAGCTCCTGGCGGCCGTGCTCGAGCTCCTCGTCGGTGCCGACGCCGTAGTGCCGCTGCTCCTCGAGGTCGGCCCCGGTCCACAGGCCGGCCACGGTGGGCAGGTCGTGGGTGGTGACGGCGGCCATCGCCTCGGCCGGCCACCGCGGCGGGGGCTCCTCCTCGAACCACAGCAGCCGGTAGCCGAGGATGCCGTGCTCGGCCAGCGCCTCCCGCACGCCCTTCTCGACCGTGCCGAGGTCCTCGCCGACCACGACCGCCCGAGCCCGGTGGCTCTCCAGGGCGACGATGTCGAGCAGGTCCTCGGCGGGGTAGCGCACGTAGGCGCCGTCGGCCGGGCTCGCGCCCTCCGGCACCCACCACAGCCGGAACAGGCCCATGACGTGGTCGATGCGCAGCCCGCCGGCGCCGGCCATGGTGGCGCGGATGGACTCGATGAACGGCGCGTAGTCCCACTCCCGCAGCCGCCAGGGGATCAGCGGCGGGGAGCCCCAGTCCTGGCCGGAGGAGTTGAAGGCGTCCGGCGGGGCGCCGACGCGCGCGCCGGAGGCCAGCACGTCCTGCCAGGTCCAGGCGTCCGCGCCGCCGCCGGCCACGCCGATGGGCAGGTCCTGGAGGACGGTCATCCCCTCGGTGGCCCGCCCCAGCTGCAGGTGCAGCGCCCACTGCAGCCAGGCGTGGAAGGCGACGTCGCGCTCGTGCTCGGCGACGAAGTGCCCGACCGCGCCGCTGCGGGGGTCGCGCAGCTCCTCGGGCCAGGCGCGCCAGTCGGGGCCGTGCACGTCGGCGAGGGCGCACCAGCTGGCCCAGTCCTGCAGCGGCTGGCCCTGGTGCCACCACCAGTCGGGGAAGGCGGGGTCGTCGCGCCCGGTGGCGTCGAAGATCCGGCGCAGCACGGCGCGCTTGCGGGCCCAGATCGCGTCGCGGTCGATCAGATCGCCGTCGTTCAGCGCCCGGCCGGCGTCCTCCTCCAGGTCGACCGAGCCGGCGCCGGGGACCTCGGCGACCCGCAGGTAGATCGGGTTGCGGAACCGGCGGGTGGCCGGCAGGTACGGGCTGGCCTCCTGCTGCGGGGTCGGCGCCACCGCGTGCAGCGGGTTGACCAGCACGAAGCCGGCGCCCTGGCCGGCCGCCATCTCCCGGACCGCCCGCAGGTCGGCGAGGTCGCCGATGCCCCAGCTGGCGCGGCTGCGGGCGGCGTAGAGCTGCACCGTCCAGCCCCAGGCGCGGTCCTCGGGCAGCCAGCAGCGGCCCGGGGAGACGATCAGCCGGCGGCGCGGCCCGCCGGGCGCCTGCAGCCAGTGGTAGCCGAGCGGGAAGTCCTCGGGCAGCTCACCGTCGATCGAGCGCACCGACCCGTCCTCGCAGGTGACCTCGGCCCGGTCGACCTCCAGCGCGTCCCCGGGGCGGGCCACGATCGGGGCGCGGTCCTCGAGGTCGGCGGGCGGGGTGCCGATGATCTCCCGCAGCCGGTCGATGGTGGCCTGGGCGACCTGGTGCTCCTCGTCGCGGGCATCGAGCCAGGCGGCGTCGATGCCCCACTCGTCGGTCGTCGGTGTGCGCGTCACCCCCCGATACTCCCCAGCGCACCCCGGGCCCACACAGGAGGTCGGGCGTGGTGCCGCTCTCCGCCTCGGCCCTCCCGCGGCTGCAGTGGTGGATCACCGCGCTGCGGGCCTCCCCGGCGTCCTGAGCCGGGCTCACCCCTCGGGGTGGGGTCCCGCGCGGCCGGCTCAACCCGCGGGGGCCGTCGTCCGTAGACCGGGGACGACGCACACCCGAGGGAAGGCCCACCAGCGTGGACGACGGAACGACAGGACCCCGCCCCGGCCGCTCCCGGGCGGTGCTCCTCGCCACCGGCGCGGCGGCCGTCCTGGCCGCCGGCCACGCGGCCGCCGGGGACGGCGTGACCGAGGTGCTGCCGCACCTGCTGCTCAGCCTCGCCGGTGCGGCCGGCGCCGCGATCGCCGCCGACCGTCTCCAGCGCAGCAGCCGGGAGCGCACCCAGGCCGAGCTCGCGCACCTGGCCTTCCACGACGGGCTGACCGGGCTGGCCAACCGGGCCCTGTTCACCGATCGGCTCGAGCTCGCGCTGCGCCGCACCGCCCGCAGCGGCGGCGAGGTGGCGGTCGTCTACCTCGACCTCGACGGCTTCAAGAACGTCAACGACAGCCTCGGGCACCACGCCGGGGACCGGCTGATCGGCGCGGTGGCGCAGATCCTGCAGGGGGCGGTGCGCAGCGAGGACACCCTGGCCCGCCTCGGGGGCGACGAGTTCGCCATCCTCGTCGAGCGCGCGCCCGGCGTGCAGGAGGCGACCCGCATCGCCGAGCGGATCCTGACCGCGCTGTCGAACCCGGTCGACCTCGGCGGCCAGCGGGTCACCGTCTCGGCGAGCCTCGGCATCTCCACCGGGGACGTCGCCGCCACCGCGAGCTCCCTGCTCCGCGACGCCGACAACGCCATGTACTGGGCCAAGGGCGCCGGGCGCGGCGGGTACGTCGTCTTCAACCCGCAGATGCGTTCGGCCGCCGCCGAGCGGCGGCAGCTGGAGGAGGACCTCTGGGCGGCGCTGCCCGGCGGGCAGTTCCGGCTGGTCTACCAGCCGGTGGTCGACCTGGGCAGCGAGCGGGTGATGGGCTTCGAGGCACTGCTGCGCTGGGACCACCCTACGCTCGGCGTCGTCCTCCCCGAGCGGTTCCTGCCGGTCGCCGAGGACATCGGGCTCATCCCCGAGATCGGGCGCTGGGTCCTGGCCGAGGCCTGCGCCGCCGCGGCGGGCTGGCGGCGCAGCCACCCGGGCGCCGGCGCGCTGTCGATGGCGGTCAACGTCTCGCCGTCCCAGCTGGGGTCACCGGGGCTGATCGACGACGTCCGGTCGGCGCTGGAGAGCAGCGGACTGCCCGCGGCCGCCCTGGTGCTCGAGCTGACCGAGTCGGTCCTGGTCCGCGATCCGCTGCTGGCCGCCGAGCGGCTGCACGAGCTGCGCGGCCTCGGGGTGAGGGTGGCCCTCGACGACTTCGGCACCGGCTACTCGTCGCTGTCGCACCTGCGCCAGTTCGCCGTCGACATCCTCAAGATCGACCGGTCGTTCGTCAGCACGATCGACGACGCCGAGGCGATGCCGGCGATCCTGCGCGGGTTGATCAACCTCGGCCGCACCCTCGACCTGGAGATCGTCGCGGAGGGCATCGAGCAGGAGCGCCAGCGCTCCCACCTGCGCGAGGGCCAGGTCGGCCTGGCGCAGGGCTACCTGTTCGCGGCGCCGCTGGAGCACACCGACGCCGAGCTGCTGCTGCTCGGCCAGGCGGAGGCGCCCGCCGAATCGCCGTGATCATGGGGTTGTTGCCGGCCGACGCGGCGTGCCCGCCCGTGTCGCGTGCAACAACCCCATGATCAACACCGAGGAGCTCAGCGCAGCGAGGGCTCCGCCAGCTCGCGCTGCCCCGCCTCGTCGTCCCGCCGGCCGGGGCCGCCGTTGGTGGCCGACGCCGGCGGCTCCTCGGGGGCACCGTGGTCGTCGTCGAGCATCGTCGCCTCGTCGAAGGGGCTGCGGCCCGACAGCGTGGCGTCCAGCTGCCCGCGGTCCAGCTCCTTCGTCCAGGTGGCCACCAGGATGGTCGCGACGGCGTTGCCGGCGAAGTTGGTCAGCGCCCGCGCCTCGGACATGAACCGGTCGATGCCGACGATCAGGCCGACGCCGTCGAGCAGGTCGGGGCGGTGGGCGGACAGGCCGCCGGCCAGGGTGGCCAGGCCCGCGCCGGTGACCCCGGCCGCGCCCTTGGACGCGATGATCATGAACGCCAGCAGGCCCAGCTGCTCACCGAGCGAGAGCGGGTCGCCCAGCGCCTCGGCGATGAACAGCGAGGCCATGGTCAGGTAGATCGCCGTGCCGTCGAGGTTGAACGAGTACCCCGTCGGCACCACGATGCCGGCCACCGGCTTGCTCACGCCGGCGTGCTCCATCTTCGCGATCAGCCGCGGCAGTGCGGTCTCCGACGAGGAGGTGGAGACGATCAGCAGGAACTCCCGGCCCAGGTACTTCAGCAGGGCGAACAGGTTGACCCCCGCGACCAGCCGCAGCAGCAGGCCGAGGACGACCACGACGAAGAGCACGCAGGTGGCGTAGAAGCCCAGCATGATCACCGCGAGGCTGGTCAGCGCGTCGATGCCGGTCTCGCCCACGACGGCGGCGATCGCGCCGAACGCGCCGATCGGCGCCACCCACATGATCATGGCGAGGACGCGGAACACCAGCTTCTGCAGGTGGCCGATGCCGCGCAGCAGGGGCTCGCCGGAGCGGCCCATGGCCTGGATCGCGAACCCGACCAGCAGCGCGACGAGCAGCGCCTGCAGCACCGAGCCCTCGGTGAGCGCCGACAGCAGCGTCGTCGGGATCAGGCCGAGCAGGAAGTCGACGGTGCCGCCGCTCTCCTCGGCGGTCGCCGCCAGCTGCGAGCCCTGGCCGCGCAGCTCCTCGGAGAGCTGCAGGCCGTCGCCCGGGTGCAGCACGTTGCCGACCACCAGGCCGATCGCCAGCGCCACGGTCGACATGAGCAGGAAGTAGCCCAGCGCCAGCCCGCCGACCCGACCGACCTTCGCCGCCTGCCGGATCGAGCCGATGCCCAGCACGATCGTGCAGAAGATGACCGGCCCGATGAGCATCTTGATCAGGCCGACGAACGCGGTGCCCAGCCACTTGAGCTCGGTCGCGAACTCGGGGAAGAGGAAGCCGACGGCGATCCCGGCGAGCACCGCGCCGATGACGGCGATGTAGAGCCAGTGCGTGCGGTCCCGTCGCCGGGTGGTCGGCGGCTGGTCGGCGGCGGTGCCTGAGGCCATTCCTGCTCCTGTGGTAGGCGGGAGGCGGGCTGCCTCCCCGGGGTGGCGGGGGTCTGCCCCGGAAGGGGTGCCGGGATTCACGGTCCGCCGCGAAGTGACTGCGGTCACGCATGTGTTCATTGCGTACACAGCTGCCGCCGGGACACTCGCTGGAGTGCACGTCCCCGCCTTCTCCCCGCGCCGCCGCGGGACCGCGAGCCTCGCCCACCAGCTGCTGCTGCTCCAGGTGCTGGTGGTCGCCGCGGTCGTCCTGGCGGCGACGGCCGTCGCCTACGTCCGGGCGGAGCGGGGGGTGCGGGAGTCGGCCGAGCGGCAGGTGACCGGCATCGTGCAGAGCCTCGCGGAGTCCCCGCTGGTCCGCGACGCGGTCACCGGCCCGGATCCGACGGCGGTGCTGCAGCCCTACGTCGAGCAGGTGCGGGCCGCCATCGGCACGTCGTTCATCACCGTGCTCGGTCCCGACCGCACCCGGTACACCCACCCGGACCCCGCGCAGATCGGCCGGCCCTTCCGGGGCACCATCGGCCCGGCGCTGGAGGGGCGGACGTTCACCGAGACCTACACCGGGACCCTCGGCCCCTCGGTGCGGGCGACCGGGCCGGTGCGGTCCGCGGACGGGGACGTGGTCGCGCTGGTGTCGGCCGGGATCACCGTCGAGGCGATCGACCGGGACCTGGCGGGCGCCGTCCCGGGCATCGCCGGCACCGCGCTGGTCACGCTCGCCGTCGGCGGCCTGGGCAGCTGGGGGCTGAACCGGCGGCTGCGCCGCCAGACGCACGGGCTGTCCCCGGCCCAGCTCGCCCGGATGGTCGAGTACCACCACGCCGTGCTGCACGCCGTCCGCGAGGGGCTGCTCCTGGTGGACGACGAGCAGCGGGTGCAGCTGGTCAACGACGAGGCCCGCCGGCTGCTCGGCCTCGACGGCGACCCCACCGGCCGGCGCGTCGCCGAGCTCGGGCTGCCACCGGAGCTGACCGAGGTGCTGGCCCGGCAGCGCACCGCCGTCGACGAGGTGCATGTCGCCGGCGCCCGGGTGCTCGTGGTCAACCAGGCACCGCCCCGGGCCGCGGGCGGCTCCGCCGGCACCGTGGTCACCCTCCGCGACCACACCGACCTGCAGGCGCTCACCGGCGAGCTGGACAGCGTCCGCTCCTTCGCCGAGTCGCTGCGGGCCCAGGCGCACGAGGCCGCCAACCGGCTGCACACCACCGTCTCGCTCGTGGAGCTGGGCCGCACCCGCGAGGCGGTCGACTTCGCCACCGCCGAGCTGGTCTCGGCCCAGCAGCTGACCGACCGGGTGGTCGGGGCCGTGGGCGACCCGGTGCTGTCGGCGCTGCTGCTGGGCAAGGCGGCGACCGCGCACGAGCGGGGCGTGCTGCTGGAGTTCGACCCGGCCACCGCGGTGGGGGAGACCGGCCTGCCCGGCGGCGACCTGGTCACCATCGTGGGCAACCTGCTCGACAACGCGATCGAGGCGGCCCTGGCCGGGGATCCACCGCGGGAGGTGCAGTTGGCCGCCTGGGTCGAGGACGACCGGCTGGAGATCCGGGTGGAGGACACCGGTCCCGGCGTGGCCGCCGAGGACCTGCCGCACCTGTTCGAGCGCGGCTGGAGCACCAAGGACGCCTCCGGCGCGCCGGCCGGCCTCGGCCGGGGCCTCGGGCTGGCGCTGGTCGCCGCGGCCGTGCGCCGCCACGGCGGGACCCTGGCGGTGCGCCCCGGCCCCGGCGCCGAGTTCTCGGTCACGCTGCCGCTGCGCGTGCCGGCGAGGGCGCCCCGGTGATCCGCGTGCTCGTCGTCGAGGACGAGCCGGTGGCCGCCGAGGCGCACCGCGCCTACGTGGACCGCACGCCGGGCTTCACCACCGCCGCGGTCGCCGGCACCGGCGCCCAGGCCCTCGACGCGCTGTTCCGGCTCCCGGTCGATCTGGTGCTGCTGGACATGAACCTGCCCGACACCCACGGCATCACGCTGTGCCGGCGCATCCGCGGGGCCGGCGCGCAGGTCGACGTCCTGGCGGTCACCTCGGCGCGCGAGCTCACCACGGTGCGGGCCGCGGCCGCCCACGGCGTCGTCGGCTACCTGCTCAAGCCGTTCACCTACCCGGCCCTGCGGGACCGGCTGACCGCCTACGCCGAGTACCGGGAGCGGCTGCACGCCGGCGGGGACGCCGCCGGCCAGGACGACGTGGACCGGGTGCTCGGCGCCGCCCGGCCCAGCCGCCCGGCGCCGCTGCCGAAGGGGATGGGCCGGGAGACGCTGGACGCCGTGGTCGCCGCCGTCCGGGCCGCCGACGGGGTCTCGGCCGCCGAGACCGGCCGGCTGATCGGCGCCTCGCGGATCACCGCCCGCCGCTACCTGGAGTACCTCGCCGACACCGGCCTGGTCGACCGGGTGCCCCGCTACGGCGGCACCGGCCGGCCGGAGCTGGAGTACCGGTGGCGCTGACCTGCCGGCGGATCCCCGGGAGGGGTGCCTCGTGACCGTCGCCGTCCCCTGCCGCGGGCTGCTGTTCGACTCCGACGGCGTCCTCGTCGACTCCGACGCCGTCGTCGAGCTGTCGTGGTCCCGCTGGGCGGAGGAGCGGGACCTCGACGCCGCCGCGGTCCTGGCGATGGTGCACGGCCGGCGCTCGGCCGACACGGTGGCCCTGCTGGTCGAGGAGGCGGCGCGCACCGACGCCCTGGCGGCCATCGACCGGTACGAGGTCGAGGACGCCGCCGGGGTCACCGCCCTGCCGGGCGCGGCCGACCTGCTCACCGCGCTGCCCGCCGGCGCGTGGGCGGTCGTCACGTCCGGGCGTCAGGAGCTGGTCACCGCCCGGTTGGCCGAGGCGGGCCTGCCGGTGCCGCCGGTCCTCGTGTGCGCCGAGGACGTGCCGGCCGGCAAGCCCGACCCCGCGGGCTACGCGCGGGCCGCCGCCCGGCTGGGCCTGCCGGCGGGTGAGTGCGTGGTCCTCGAGGACAGCCCGGCCGGCGTCGCGGCGGGCATGGCCGCGGGAGCCACCGTGGTCGGCGTCGGCGAGCGGGCGCTGGGGACGCCGGCGGAGGTGGTGGTGCGCGATCTGCGCGGGCTGCGCTTCGACGGCGCCCGGCTGGCCGTTCCCCCGGAGGCGCTGCTGAGGTCCAGCCGCTGACCCGCCCGCCCGCCCGGTCCTGGGGCGCGGCGCGGCGAGTCGGAGGGCACCACCCGTGGTCGCCCTCCGCGCCCCGGTCAGGCGACGAGCACGACCAGGAGGGTGCGGGGGCCGTGCACGCCCTCGACCCGGTTGAGCTCGATGTCGCTGGTGGCCGACGGCCCGCTGACCATCGTGAGCGGGGCGGCCGGGTCCAGCCGGGTCAGCGCCTCCGGCACGCCGCTCACGACCTGGCCGGCCTCGACCACGCAGACCAGGCAGTCGGGGAGCAGGGACAGCGCCCGCCGTCCGGAGAGGGGCGAGCCGTCGAGCACGAGGGTGCCGGTCTCGGCGATCGCCACGGCGACCCCGGTGAGGGTGGCGGCGAACGCGGCGAGCTCGGCGGCGGGCCGGCCGTCGTCCTCCGCGGCGCCGCCGGGCCGCCACGGTCCGGGCAGGCCGGGGGCGGTGACGACCGACGCCGGGTCCCAGCCGGCACCGAGCCCGGCGTCCAGCGCCGCGGCGACGGTGGCGGCGACCGCGTCGGGGGCGCAGCGGAGCACGGTGGCCCGGTAGTCCTCGAGCCGGTCGGTGAGGACGGCGAGCAGCTCCGCCACCGTCCGCTCGTCGGTGGTGCGGTAGTCGCGGGCGATCTCCGGCGGTGGCCGGTCGGGGCCCAGGGCGGTGCGGATGCGGGCGAGCACCTCGTCGCGGGCGGTCACCGGCGGTGCTCCCGGGCCCAGGCCTCGCTGAAGGTCTCCTTCGGCGGCGTCGGCAGATCGCGGCTGAAGGTCCACTGCGAGGCCGGCGGGGGCAGCGTGGCGGGCAGGATCGGCCGCCCGCGGGCGAGGAGCCGGCCGAGCCGGGTGGCCTTCTGGGCGGTGCGCCACAGCCGCGAGTTCGACATCGCCTTCGCCAGCGCCTTGAACGCCACCGCCTCGGGGGTGAGGCGGGTCTGGGCCTCAACGTGCTCGGCGCGCAGGTGGACCAGGATGCTCGGGATGTCGATGGCCACCGGGCAGACGTCGTAGCAGGCCCCGCATAGGCTGGAGGCGTAGGGGAGCGAGGCGTTGTCCTCGACCCCGGTGAGCTGGGGGGAGAGGACGGCGCCGATCGGGCCGGGGTAGACCGAGCCGTAGGCGTGCCCGCCGGTCCGCTCGTAGACCGGGCAGACGTTGAGGCAGGCCGAGCAGCGGATGCAGTGCAGCACCTCGCGGCCGACCTCGTCGGCCAGCGTCGCCGTCCGGCCGTTGTCGAGCAGCACCAGGTGGAACTCGCTCGGCCCGTCGCCGTCGGTGACGCCGGTCCACAGCGAGGTGTAGGGGTTCATCCGCTCGCCGGTGGAGCTTCTCGGCAGGAGCTGGAGGAACACCTCCAGGTCGCGCCAGGTGGGCACCAGCTTCTCGATGCCCATGACGGTGATCAGCGTCTGCGGCAGCGTCAGGCACATCCGGCCGTTGCCCTCGGACTCCACCACCGCCAGGGTGCCGGTCTCGGCGACGGCGAAGTTGGCGCCGCTGATCGCCACCTTCGCCCGGAGGAACCGCTCGCGCAGGTGCGCCCGGGCGGCCATCGCCAGCTGCCGCGGCTCGTCGGTGAGGTGGGGGTCGACGTCGGGCATGGTGCGCAGGAAGATCTCGCGGATCTCGGCGCGGTTCTTGTGGATCGCCGGCACCAGGATGTGCGAGGGCCTGTCCTCGCCGAGCTGGACGATCAGCTCGGCCAGGTCGGTCTCCCAGGCATGGATCCCCGCGGCTTCCAGCGCCTCGTTGAGGCCGATCTCCTGGGTGGCCATCGACTTGACCTTGACCACCTCGTCGGCGCCGGTGTCGCGCACCAGCCGGGTGACGATCGCGTTGGCCTCGGCGGCGTCGCGCGCCCAGTGCACCGTGCCGCCCCGTTCGGTGACCCGGGCCTCCAGCTCCAGCAGGTGCTCGTCGAGCCGGGCCATGGTGGCGGCCTTGATCGCCCTGCCGGCGGCGCGCAGCTGCTCCCAGTCGGGCAGCTCGCCGACCACCGCGGCCCGCTTGGCGCGGATGGTCGACGTCGCGTGGCCGAGGTTGGCCCGCAGCTGCCCGTCGCGCAGCGCCTCGCGGGCGGCCTCGGGGAACGGGCGGTCCCCGCGCAGGTGGCCGACTCCACGCGGCGCCGTCGGGATGCCGAGGAACACGTGGCTCACCGTCGCCCCCCAAGGGCCGAAATGGCCATGGTGGCGCTCATCGGGACACCGCCGGGGCGGTGGCCTGGTCGGGGGCCACGGCCTCCTCGGTGGAGGCGAGGATCTCGGCCAGGTGCACCGTGCGGGTGCCCGAGCGCATCCGGGACAGCCCGCCGCCGATGTGCATCAGGCAGGAGGCGTCCCCGGCGGTGCACACCTCGGCGTGCGTGGCCAGCACGTTCGCCATCTTGTCGGTCAGCATCGCCGTGGAGGTGTCGGCGTTCTTGACCGAGAACGTGCCACCGAACCCGCAGCAGGACTCCGCCCCCGGCAGCTCCACCAGCTCCAGCCCGCGCACGGCGCGCAGCAGCCGCTGCGGCCGGTCGCCCACCCGCAGCAGGCGCAGCGAGTGGCAGGTCGGGTGGTAGGTCACCCGGTGCGGGTAGTAGGCGCCGACGTCGACCACGCCCAGGACGTCGACCAGGAACTGCGACAGCTCGTACGTGCGCGCGGCCAGCGCCTCGGCCTCCTCGGCGAGCGCGGTCTCCCCGGCCCGGCGGGCCACCATCGCCTGCTGATGGTGGATCGAGGCCACGCACGACCCGGACGGCGCCACCACCGCCTCGGCGCCGGCGAAGGCGCGCACGTGGTTGGCCACGATCGGCACCGCCTCGCGCCGGTAACCGGTGTTGACGTGCATCTGCCCGCAGCAGGTCTGCCCCGGCGGGACGACCACCTCGTGGCCCAGCCGCTGCAGCAGCACCGCCGTCGCCCGCGCCACCTGTGGCACCAGCGTGTCCACCAGGCAGGTGGCGAACAGCGCGACCCTCACCGCGATCCCTCCCGGCCGGCCGCGGGCGCGCGGGCGACCATGCTCGACCCACGCGCCGCCGGCACGGGGCAGGGGCCTGGGACGCTAACAGAGCCGGGCCCCACCTCACTGCGTGCCGAGAGATCGACGCGTCGACGACCGGGCCTGCCGGGGCGGGGCAGCCGGCGGGGGTGCCCGGGCCCGCGGAACCGGACCGCTGGACCCTGTCCCGCCGGTCGGCCCCGTCCTAACGTCCACCGGTGGACCGCACCCAGGACCCCGGAGAACCGGTCGCCGGTGCCGGCCCCCGCGAGCCCGAGGGCGACGCGGCCGGCCGGCCGGATCGGGCGCCGCCGTGGCTGCGCCGGGCCGCGCTGTTCGTCCTCGTGGCGGTGGCCGGCTACCAGGTGCTCGTGTGGGCCTTCCGGAACCTCAGCGGCTTCCTCGGCCTGCTGTTCCTGGCCTGGATCTTCTCGATCAGCGTCGAGCCGGTCGTCGACGCGCTCGAGCGCCGCGGACTGCGGCGGGGGGCGGCCACCGGCCTCGTTCTGGTGGGGCTCGTCGGGCTGGTGGTCGGCTTCGTGGCCGTTTTCGGCACCCTGCTGGTCGACCAGCTGGCCCAGCTGGTCAGCGGACTGCCGGACGTCGTCGGGAACGTGGTCCTCTGGGTCAACCGCACCTTCGACACGGACTTCTCGGCCGGCGACGTCGTCGCGTCGCTGCAGCTGACCCCGGAGCGGATCCAGCAGCTGGTCCAGGAGCTGACGCCCGGGGTGGTCGGCATCGTCGCCTCGTTCGTGGGCCTGCTGTTCCAGGCGCTGACGTTCCTGCTCTTCGCGTTCTACATGTCCGCCGAGGGGCCGAGGCTGCGCATCACCGTGTCCCGGTGGTTCCCGCCGCGGCACCAGCGGGTGATCGCCACGGTGTGGACGATCGCGGTCGAGAAGACCGGTGGGTACGTGGTGTCCCGGCTGATCCTCGCGACGGTCAGCGCGGTGGCCACCGGGCTGTTCCTCTGGCTGCTGGGCGTGCCGTTCTGGCTGCCGCTCGCGCTGTGGACCGGGCTGGTCTCCCAGTTCGTGCCCACCATCGGGACGTACCTGGCCATCGCCGTCCCGGCGGTCATCGCCCTGTCCGGGGAGCCGCGCGACGCCCTCTGGGTCGTCGTGTTCGGCATCGTCTACCAGCAGGTGGAGAACTATCTGCTGGCCCCGCGCATCACAGCGCGCACGGTGGCGATCCACCCCGCGGTGGCCTTCGGGGCGGTGCTCGCCGGCGCCGGCCTGTTCGGGCCGTGGGGCGCGCTGGTCTCCATCCCCGTCGTCGCCGCGATCGAGTCGGTCATCGACACCTACGGACGCCGGTACGCACTCGTGGCCGAGGAACCAGCAGAGGAACCAGCCGAAGAGCCCGCGGGGGAGCGACCGGCCACCGCTCCCGGCCCCCCGGCCGCCGGAGCCTCACGGCGGGACGAGCTCACGCCGCGGAAGGCCTCCCCGCCCGCCTGACCGACCCCAGGTGACCGCCGGGTCGACCGCGGAGCCGGCGTCGGCGCGACGCGCCGGTGCGCCGGTCGGCCGTGCGGGATCTCCTTGTCGGCGCGGTCCGTCGGCGGGATCGTCGGAGCGGCGTCGCGGACGAACGGGATCCGGAATCCCCGCGGTCGCCCGAAGGTGGGGCCGCCATGCTCTGGCCGATCGTGAGCGTCGTCGGGTTCCTCCTGGCGACCGCGCTGGTGATCGCCCTGGCCCGCAGCAGCACCGCGCGCTGGGAGCGGGAGAAGCGCGCGCCCCGCGTTCCAGGGCACGCCGGAGGCGAGCCGCTGACCGAGGCAGAGCACGCCATGGTGCGGATCCGCAGCCGGCTGCTCGGGGCAGCCGCGGGCGCCGGGCACGCCGTCGGGTCGCGGGGGGCGCCCGTGGTCCGGCTGGTGACGGTGGCCGGCACGCGGGTGTCGGCCCGGGCGCACGTCCACCCCGGGCGGCGGAGGCGGTCCCGGCCCCTGCAGCTGCCGCCCGCCGACCGGTCCGCGCGGCTGCCCGGGGCGCCGGGGCTCCCGGTGGACCCGTCCGCGGCGGGCCGCACGCCAGGAGCACAGAGCCCTCCAGGAGTGCAGAGCCCTCCAGGAGTGCAGAGCCCTCCGGCACCGCAGCGGGGGCACCGCGGCCTCCCGCGGTCGCTGCGGCACGTACGCCGCCGCCCGCACCCGCGCACCGACGTCGGCGACACCCCCGCGGCCTAGTGCCAGGCCGGTCCCGCGGCGCGCCCCCCGTCTGAGCGGGACCGGCCTCGCGCGATCCGGTCGTGCACCACCTCCTCGGGGGAACGGGACGTTCTGCTCTCCTTCGTTCCGCTACGGCGGGCCAGGGTGGGACGCGCAGCGCCCGCACTACGTCACGCCGGGCCCGGACCCCGCACACCGGTCGCCGGCACCGTGACCTGGAGGACTCAGGATGTCCGCAGCGCAGCCGGTCGGCGGGCGGGCAGCGGGTCCCGGGCCCGCACGGGGGCGCCCGCCGGGAGACGGCCTCGCCGTGCTGACCTCGAGGCTGGCCCCGCCCTTCCTCGGCGATGCCCTCCTCGTGCGTCCCCGGGTCCTCGCGCTGCTCGACGGGGGCGTGCGCCGGGCGCCGGTGACGCTCATCAGCGGCCCCGCCGGTTCCGGGAAGACCCTGCTGGCGGCATCCTGGCTGCAGGAGCAGCAGGCCCGGCACCCGGCCGCCTGGCTGACCCTGGACGCCTCCGACGACGAGCCGGCGCTCTTCTGGGCCTACGTCACCGAGGCGCTGCGGGGGGCCGGCGTCGAGCTCGCCGGCCTGGAGCCCCCCGCACGCGGCGAGCGCGTTCCCGACGGCTACGTCCCCCGGCTGGCCGCGTGCCTGCTCGCGCACCCCCGGCCGGTCGTGCTGATCCTGGACGACGCCGACGAGCTGGTCACCTCCGAGCTCACCACCGGTCTGCACCTGCTGATCCGGCACGCCGGCACGCGGCTGCGGCTGGTGCTCTGCGCCCGCGCCGACCCGCCGCTGCCCCTGCACCAGTACCGGCTGACCGACGCGATCACCGAGATCCGCGGCGACCAGCTGGCCTTCACCGCCGAGGAGACCCGGCAGCTGCTCGGGCTGCTCGGCGTCCCCGAATCTCCGGAGGTCGCCGCTGCGCTGCGCGACGCCACCGAGGGATGGGCGGTGGGCCTCCGGCTGGCCGCGGCCGCCCTGAAGCAGGGCGCGGGTGCCGCGCACCTGGTCTCCCGGCTGGTCCAGGACGACGGGAGCGTGGCCCAGTACCTGGTCGCCGAGGTGCTCGCCGACCAGCCGGCCTCGGTGCGGCGCTTCCTGCTGCGGGTCAGCGTGGCACCCGAGCTGTACCCGGAGCTGGTCGACCGCCTCGGCGGCCGCGGCGGCGCGCGCATTCTGGCCGCGCTGGCCCGGGCGAACGCGTTCGTGGAGCCGGCCGCCGAGGTCCCCGGTGAGTACCGCATCCACCCGCTGTTCCGCGAGATGCTCGAGGCGCAGCTGGCCTACCAGCTGCCCGGGGAGGTCGCCGAGCTGCACCGCGTCTGCGCGCACTGGTACGCCGAGGAGGGCCGGGACGGCGAGGCGCTGGAGCACGCGCACGCAGCCGGGGACTGGCAGCTGGTCGTCGCGCTGGTGATCGACGGCCTGGTGGTCAGCCGCCTGCTGATCCGCGAGCCCGGGTCCGCGACCCGCGGGCTGGACGCGGTCCCCGCGGACCTGCCGGGGCCGGCGGCGGCCGTCGTCCGGGCGGCCGGGGCGCTGTCGGTGGGGCGGTCCCCGCGGCCGGAGGACGTGGCCGCCGCGGCCGCCGCGGGCGGGGACGCCGCCGCTGGCCTGCGCCTGCGGGCCTGCGGGTCGGTCGTCGCGGCCGTGGCGGCGGCCGCCGGGACCCCCGCCGGCGGGCCGGTCCTCGACGCGTCGGCCCGGGCAGCCCGGCTGGTGGCGCAGCTGCCCGACGAGCGCCGGCCGGCGCGCCGGGAGCTCACCGCTGCGCTGGCCGCGGCCCGCGCGACCGCCCTGCTGCGCAGCGATGCCACCGACGCTGCCCTGCTCGAGGCCCACCGGGCCGCGCTCGCGGCCAGTGAGGCCGTCGCGTCCCGCCGGCTGAGCTGCCGGTGCCTGGGCAGGCTCGCACTCCTGGAGGCCGTGCAGGGCCGGCTGCGCCGCGCCGAGGACCTGATCACCCGCGCCGGGCCGCTGTGCGGCACGCCCGACGCGTCCCGCGCCGCGTACTCCCCCGCGGTGGCGACGGCGGCGGCCTGGGTCTGCGTCGACCGCAACGAGCACGCCGAGGCCCGCCGCTGGATGCTCCGGGCGCAGGAGAGCGCGGCGGAGGCCGACGGGCCGCTCACCGCGCCGTTGCTGGCCGTGCTGCACAGCAGGCTGTTCCGGCTGCGCCACGAGCCGGCCGCCGCCGAGGACTGCCTCCGTCCCCACCTGGCCGACGCGGGGGCGCCCCGGTGGGTGCGCGAGCAGGTCGTCGGCGAGCAGGTGCGGGTGGCGTTCGCGCACGACGAGGTGGCGGCCGGCGTGGGCCTGCTGGGCGAGCTCACCGACGCGCCCCGACGGGCGCTGCTGCTCGCCCGGGCCGGCCTGCTCGGCGGGTCGGACGCCGCGGCGCCCGTGCCCGCGGGCGCCGAGCTGCCACTGGCCGTGGCCGTGGAGGCCGAGATCGTCCGGGCGTGCGAGCGGGCCGACGCCGGTGCCGGCGCCGCCGCCGTCGCGGCCCTCACCCGGGCCCTTCGGCTGGCCGCTCCCGAGCGGCTGCGCTGGCCGTTCCTCGACGCCCCGCCGCAGGTCCGGCGGCTGCTGCGGAGCCATCCGCAGCTCGGTGCCTCCGGCGCCTGGCTGGCCCCCACGTCCACCGCGCCCCGCCCGGCCGTCCCGCTGCCACGCGTCCCCCCGGACGACCTCCTGCCCGGCGCCGCCGTCCCGGGCACCGCGGCGCCGGTGACGCAGGCGCTCAGCGAGCGGGAGCTGGAGGTGCTCCGGCACCTCGCCGAGATGCTGTCCACCGCCGAGATCGCCGCGGCCATGTTCGTCTCGGTCAACACCGTGCGGACGCACATCCGCAGCATCCTGCGGAAGCTGGGGGTCAGCCGGCGCAACCAGGCGGTGCGCCGAGCCCGCGAGATCAAGATCATCTGAACCGGCCCGGCGGCGCCATCCGGCTGTGTCATCCGGCCGGGACGAGGCGAGGGGCGCGCGGCGGCCGGAGGCTCGGGGACACCGCGCACCCGCTCGGACCAGCGGCCACGGTGCAGGCCGGGAGCACCGCGGCCGGTGGACCGCTCCGCTCCGGCGACGGAGGAGGCGACATGGGTCTCCAGGTCTACGAACTGCGCGTCCGCGGCGCGGTGCCCGCGGACTTGCTGCGCGAGATCGGGGCGCTCGACATCCACGAGGAACCACCGCTCACCGTCCTGAACACCCAGCCCACGGACCAGTCCGGGCTGCAGGGCCTGTTGCAGCGGCTGAGCCGCCTGGGGCTGGATCTGCTGGAGGTCCGCAGCCACCCTGCCGACGTCCCCGAGCAGCGCCTCGCCGAACCGCAGTGACCGTGCCCCTGCCGCCCGCCCCGGGGTCCCGACCGCGCGACGACGTCTCCCCGGACCCGCGGCGGTACCGCTTCCAGCTGTCGGTGCGGACCGTGCTGAGCGCCGCGCTCGTGGCGTCCCTGCCGGTGCCCGCCAGCGCCACGGCCGTGCCGCGGCACACGACCTGCCGGCTCGTCGTGGCCGGTGACCGCCACCTCGCCGACGTCGTGGGCCGGCTGACCGCCTCGGGTGTGGAGGTCGTGGAGATCCGGGCCTGGCCGCGCGGACTCATCCACCCCGGGTGAAGCAGGGGCGAGCGCGGCTCGGTGACCGTGGCGAGGCGGTTCGGAGAAGGGCGCCGCTCCCGGTCCGGGAAGCGCCGGCTGCCCTTCCCGCATGACGTGGGAGGACACCGGCCATGCTCGAGACGGCGATCGCTGAACACGGGCTCATCGGAGATCTGCAGACCGCGGCTCTGGTGACCACCGACGGGTCGGTCGACTGGTTCTGCTGCCCCCGGTTCGACTCACCGAGCGTGTTCGGGGCGCTGCTGGACGACGACCACGGGGGGCACTTCCGGATCCGCCCGGCCGGCGGGGGCTACACGTCGAAGCAGATGTACTTCCCGGACACCGCCGTGCTCGTCACCCGCTTCCTCACCGAGGCCGGGGTGGGCCAGGTGGTCGACTTCATGCCGCCGGCCGGGAACGCGGCCACGGACCACCACCGGCTGATCCGGATCGTGCAGTGCGTCCGGGGGCGGATGAGCTTCGAGGTCGAGGTGGCGCCGCGGTTCGACTACGGCCGCCGGCCGCACCGCACCGAGCTGTCCGACAACGGCGTGGTGTTCGCGTCCGAGACGCTCCGGCTGACCCTGCACGTGGTGCGGGAGC
The DNA here is from genome assembly GCF_900114385.1 of Geodermatophilus ruber. GTDB lineage: Bacteria > Actinomycetota > Actinomycetes > Mycobacteriales > Geodermatophilaceae > Geodermatophilus > Geodermatophilus ruber. The sequence continues at coordinate 69,570 of NZ_FOSW01000007.1, read as the reverse complement.
CCGCGGACGAGCGGCTCGCGCAGGTGCGGGTCGACGACGGGGACGTGCGGGGGTCCCTGGACCTGGTCGCCGGCCAGCTCCGCGGGCTGGTGCTCGAGTCCGCCGCCGACGGGCCGCCCCGGGAGACGCGGGTGGCGGAGGTCCGGGCGTTGTTCGACAGGACGGTGGGGTTCTGGCGGTCGTGGCTGGCCGGCTCCACCTACACCGGCCGGTGGCGCGAGGCCGTGCAGCGCTCGGCCATCACGCTGAAGCTCATGACCTACGCCCCCACGGGCGGCCTGGTGGCCGCGCCGACCGCGGGCCTGCCCGAGCAGGTGGGGGGCGAGCGCAACTGGGACTACCGCTACACCTGGGTGCGCGACGCCTCCTTCTCCGTGCAGGCGCTGCTGCGGCTCGGGTTCCTCGACGAGGCCGAACAGCTGGGCCGGTGGCTCGGCGACCGGGTCCGGGAACGGGCCGGCAGCGACAGCGGCCCGCTCAACATCATGTACCGGATCGACGGCTCCTCCGACCTCAAGGAGGAGGTCCTGGACCACTGGCGCGGTTACCGGGGCTCGGCGCCGGTGCGGGTCGGCAACGGCGCGGCCGAGCAACTGCAGCTGGACATCTACGGCGAGGCCCTGGACAGCATGTACCGCGGCGTCCGGGCCGGCCTGCCGCTGCCCCATGCGGGCTGGACGGCGCTCTCCGGTGTCCTGGACTGGCTGGCGGACAACTGGGACCAGCCCGAGGAGGGCATCTGGGAGACCCGCGGCGGGCGGCAGCCGTTCACCTACGGGCGGGTGATGTGCTGGGCCGCCTTCGACCGCGGCCTCCGGCTGGCGGTCGAGCACGGCCGGCCCGCACCGCTGGAGCGCTGGACCGCCGAGCGCGACCGCATCTACCAGCAGGTCATGGAGCGTGGCTTCCACTTCCGGCGCCAGGCGTTCGTGCAGCACTACGACACCGACGTCCTGGACGCCGCGCTGCTGCGGATGCCCACCGTCGGGTTCATCGACGGCCGTGACCCGATGTGGTCCACGACGCTGCAGGCCATGGACAGGGAGCTGGTGACCGACAGCCTGGTCTACCGCTACAACCCGGAGGCCTCGCCGGACGGCCTCCGCGGGGAGGAGGGCACCTTCTCGCTGTGCACGTTCTCCTACGTCGACGCGCTCACGCGTGCCGCACGGCTCCAGGACGCCCGGACCACGTTCGAGAAGATGCTCACCTACGCCAACCACGTGGGGTTGTACTCCGAGGAGATCGCCCTGACCGGTGAGCAGATCGGGAACTTCCCGCAGGCGTTCACCCACCTGGCGCTGATCGACGCGGCGATCAGTCTCGACGCGGCACTCGACCGGCAGGCGGCGGACTGACGTCCCCCGCCCGGTCCCCCGAGGGGCAGCCATGACCGCGACCGGCCGCGGCGCGGGGGTGGCGACGGCGCGCGCCGCCGTCCTGCCGCTGGCGCTGGCGCAGTTCATCTGCAGCTACGCCGCCTCGAACATGAACGTGGCGATCACCGCGATCGCCACCGACCTGGGCACCACGGTCAGCGGGATCCAGGCCACCATCACGCTGTTCACCCTCACGATGGCGGCGCTGATGATCCCCGGCAGCAAGCTGACCGACATCCTGGGCCGCAGGACCTGCTTCCTGGCCGGCCTGGTCATCTACGGGGCCGGTGCGCTCCTGGCCGCGTTCGCCCAGGGGCTCCCCGTCCTGCTGATCGGCTACTCGCTGCTCGAGGGGATCGGCTCGGCCCTGCTGATCCCGCCGATCTACATCCTGATCACCGTGCTGTTCGACGACGTCCCCACCCGCGCGCGGTACTTCGGCGTCGTCAGCGCCGCCGCGGGCATCGGCGCCGCCTCCGGCCCCCTGATCGGTGGCCTGATCACCAGCTACGTCAGCTGGCGGGCGTCGTTCCTGCTCCAGGTGCTGGTCGTCGCGTGGATCGCGTTCCTCGCGCGCCGGATCAGCGACCCGCCCCGGAGCGCCCAGCGGCCGCGGCTGGACTGGCTCGGCGCGGTGCTCTCGGCGGCGGGGCTGTTCTTCGTCGTCTTCGGTGTGCTCCAGTCCGGCGGCTACGGCTGGTTCCGGGCGACGCGGGACTACGCCGTCGGCGGCACGGTCCTCATCCGCGAGGGCGGCATCTCCCCGGTGTGGCTGTTCGTCGGGATCGGCGCCGTCTTCCTCGCCGCGTTCTTCGTCCACGTCCGGGCGCGGGAGAGGCGCGGGGGCGACCCCCTGGTGTCGGTCCGCCTGTTCCGCAACGCGACCTCGAACCTCGGCCTGCTGACCCAGACCCTCCAGTGGCTGATCCTCCAGGGGGCGGCCTTCGTGATCTCGGTCTACCTGCAGCAGGCCCGGGGGTTCTCCGCGATCGAGACCGGGCTGGTCCTCCTGCCCGCGACCATCGGTGTGCTGGTGGCGTCGGCGGCCGCGCCGCGCATGGCGAAGCGGCACTCGCAGCGCCGGCTGATCCGGGCCGGCTTCTTCGTGACCGCGCTCGGTCTCGCGCTGCTGCTCGCGCTGGGCTCGCAGCGCCCGTCGGTCTGGTCGTTCGTCCCGGGCCTGCTCCTGATGGGCGCCGGGGTCGGGATCATGCTCACCGCGTCGGTGAACCTCGTCCAGTCGGCCTGGCCCGAGGAGGTCCAGGGCGACATCTCCGGGGTCTCGCGCAGCGTGTCCAACCTCGGCTCCTCGCTGGGCGTGGCCATCGCCGGCTCGCTCGTCGCCGGGGCGGTTCCCGGCGGCCGGCAGTACGCGTTCGCGATCGTGGTCCTGGTCGCCTGCGCGGTGGTCGGGTGGGTCGCGGCGCTGCTCATCCCGCGCAGGACCGCGCGGGACACCGCGGCCGCGCACTGACCGGGAGGCAGCAGGAGCACCGGCCGGAGGCGGCAGGAGCGCGGCCGGTTCGCGGCCGGTTCACTCGCGCCGGGCGTCCCGCCGGGCCTGCCGGCGGCGGTGGCGGCGCAGCACCCCGACCCCGAGCCACACGACCGCGCCCAGCGCCGCGACGGTCAGGGTGAACAGCCACAGCGGCCAGGTGAAGCTCCAGAACAGGAAGTGCAGCGTGACGTTCTCGGTGTTCTGCACCATGAACACCGCGAGCAGGCCGCCGCCGGCGAGCGTGGCGAGGACGCCGCCGCTGATCCGGGCGCCGTCGGGACTCGGTTCGGTCATGACCACCTCCCAAGCGGCTCCCGAACCGTAGGGCGGCCGGCCGGGGCGGGCCTCGTCCCGCGGGGATGACCAGGCCGGGAGGGGCGTTCATCCTCACCGGACGAGGTCGGACCCGGTCGGCCCGCACACACTCGGCCCAAGACACACGGCCTCAGGGAGGGGCGATGGACTATCCGCTGCTGGATGTCATGTGGTCGATGTTCGTGTTCTTCGGCTGGATCCTGTGGATCTGGCTCCTGATCGTCGTCTACACCGATGTGTTCCGGCGACAGGACATCGGCGGCTGGGCCAAGGCGGGCTGGGTGGTGCTCACCCTCTTCCTGCCCCTGATCGGCGTCTTCGTCTACCTGATCACCCAGGGCCGGTCGATGGGTGAGCGGAACGAGGCGCAGGCCCGCGCGCAGCGCGCGGCGATGGACGACTACATCCGGTCGGTCGCGGGGACCGGCGAGACCGCCCCCGGCACCACCCCGGCCTCCCGGGCCACCCCATCGAACGGGGACGGCGCCGACCAGCTGATGAAGGCCAAGTCGCTGCTCGACAGCGGTGCCATCACCGCCGACGAGTACGAGGTCATGAAGCGCAGGCTGCTGTCCGCCTGACCCGGGGTGTCCGGTACCCGAACCCGCACGAGGGGAGAACGAGAATGGCCGACACGTCGCGTCGGAGTGAGGCCGCGCAGACCGCGCGGCGGGAGCCCGCCTACGAGGAGGCCGCGACCGGCTGGGCCGGTTGGGTCGTCTTCGCGGGCGTGATGATGATCCTGGTCGCTGCCTTCCAGGTGGTGCAGGGGCTCGTAGCCCTGGTCAACGACAACTACTACGTGGTGACGTCGGCGGGCCTGGTGCTGAACCTCGACTACACGGTCTGGGGGTGGACGCACCTCATCCTCGGTGTCCTCATCGGCCTGACGGGTGTGGGGCTGCTCGCCGGCAACACCGCGGCGCGCGTCGCCGGGGTGGTGCTGGCCGGGCTCAGCGCGCTGGTCAACCTGGTGTTCATCGCCGCCTACCCGGTGTGGTCGATGATCGTGATCGCGCTCGACGTCATCGTGATCTACGCGATCGTCGTCCACGGGCGCGAGCTGAAGTCCACGACGTACTGAGCGCAGACCCCGTCGGGCCCGCGCGACCGGCCGGTCGCGCGGGCCCGACGGCCTGCGATCAGGTTCTGCCGCTCACGCCTTGGCCACCTCCTCCTCGACGCCCGCGGCCGCGGCCGCCAGTCCGAACGCGCGCAGGATCTTCCCCGCGGCCGAGGCCACCCGGGCGCTGCCGACGACCGGCGCGACGGCGATGAGAGCGCCCTGCGCATCCTCGACGGTCACCCCCGCCTCGGAGGCCAGCCCCAGGTTGATCAGGTACGACACCGGAGCGGCGTCCATCGCGACGAGCGCGGCGAGCCGGACGAGGAAGTAGGTCCTGTCATCGAGCCCGGAGTTCTCGAAGGAGTCCAGGTTCATGGCGACGAGGCGCTCGAGGACGGGCCCGTCGCCGGAGGCGATGTCGCTCAGCGCCGACTGCGTGGCCGATGCCTCGCGTGGCTCGGGAATGGTCATGGCTCCTCCTGGGGATGGTGGGGATACCCGCGGTCCGGGTCCCGCCACCGTCGCGCCCGCCGGCCGGGGTCTGCCTCATCCGGCCGGGGTGAGGGCCGGCCCGGAGCGTGCACGCATGCTCGACGGGCCACCGGTCCGGGCGTCGTGCCCGGCCCTCGCGGTGGCGACCGACGCGGTGGAGGGACACCATGCGCCGCTTCCTCACCGGGCTGCTGATCCTGCTCAGCGCCGTGAGCCTGCTGCTCGCCAGCACCTCGCTGTGGACCCGCCGGCACGTGATCAACACCGAGGTGTTCGTCGCAGACACCGAGACGATGCTGGCCCAGCCCGCGGTGCAGGCGCGGATCACCGACCGGGTGACCAGCACCGTCATGGCGACCCCGGAGGTGCAGCAGGCGGTCGACGACGCGGTCGCGGTGCTGCCCGACCGGCTGCAGCGCTTCGAGCCGACCATCGAGGAGGGCATCCGCTCGATCGTGGCCACCGGCACCCAGCGGCTGCTCACCTCCGACCGGTTCACCGACCTCACCGACGCGGCGCTGACCTCGGCCCACACCCAGCTGGTCGCCGGCGAGCCGGTGCGGTTCACCCTGGGCCAGGCCAAGGACCTCGTCCCCGCGGACCGGCGCGACGGCGTGGCCGGTCAGGTGCTCAGCCTCGTTCCCGACGACGTCGGCGTCACGCTCGTGACCCCCGCCGACGCCCCGCAGCTCTACACCGCGATCGACCTGCTCCAGTCGGTGTGGTGGTGGTTCGGCGTGCTGGCCCTGGCCACGCTGGCCGGCGCGCTGGCGCTGTCGCGGAACCGGCGCGGCACGCTGCGGGCCTGGGCAGTCACGACCGCGGTGCTCGGGCTGCTGGCGCTGGTCGCGCTGCGGGTGGCGCGCGGGCCGGTGCTGTCGGCCGCCCAGCCGATCAACCGCGACGCGGTCGGCGCGATCTGGGACGTCGTCGCCGGCAGCCTGCGCGCCTGGACGATCTGGCTGGTCGCCCTGGCGCTCGTGGTGCTCGTGCTGACCCTGGTCTGGGGCCGGCTCGGACTGGTCGCGGCCGTCCGCCGCGGGGCGCGCACCGCCGCCGAGCAGGTCCGCCACCGGCGCGAGGAGCACGCCGCCGCCCGCGCCCTGGCTGCCGAGCGGGCCCCGGGCGAGCCCGGTGCCGTGGTCCCGGCGGGCGAGAGCTGGCCGCGCCGGGTCGCCGCCGATACCCGGGCGTTCGTCGCCGGCATGGACCTCGACCGGCGCGTCGCCGGGCTGGGCACCTTCGTCGCCGCCCACCTGCGCCCCGCGCGGTGGATCGGGATCGTGGCCGGCGCGGTCGTCCTGCTGCTCTGGCCGGCGCCGACGCTGTCGGTGCTGGTGTGGATCGCGGCGCTGGTCGCGCTCTGGCTCGGGCTGCTGGAGTGGCTCGCGGCGCGGGCGCCCGAGCCGGCCGCCGAGGCGCCCGCGGAACCCCCGGTCCCGCCGCCAGCCCGGCCCGCTCCGGCCGGAGGGGAGGCGGCGGGCCAGCCCCTCCCCGCGCCGGCGCCCGGCGCGCCCTCCCCGGACCAGGCGCCCGTGCCGAGCGCGCGACCGTCCACCGACGGGGTCCCCGGCGCCACCCTCGTCGTGACCCGTTCCGCGGAGCCGGCCGTGCCGCCCCTACCCGCGGCCGGCGCGCTGACCCCCGAGGTGCTCGCCGGACTCGGGGGCCGGCTGGACCTGATCGTGCGCCTCGGCGCGGCGCACGATGCCGGCGTCCTCACCGACGACGAGTTCGCCCGGGAGAAGAACCGGCTGCTCGCGCTGTGACCGCAGCGGTCCTCAGCCCCTCCTGCGCCGCTGGACCGCGTCGAGGATCGCCTTGAACCCCAGGCCCAGCACGACGAGGTTGCAGACCATCTGCACGGTCACCAGGATGCGCGCCACCTCGGTGACCGGCGTGATGTCGCCGAAGCCCACCGTGGTGAACACGGTCACGACCAGGTAGAGGGCGTCCGTGCGGCTGAGCGCCTCGGTGAACGAGCCCGGCACCGACCCGTCGAGCACGACGTAGACCACGGCGAACAGCAGCAGGAACAGCGGAACGATCAGCGCCAGCGCCTCCACCGCCCGCAGGCCCGGATAGGGCGAGCGCAGCACCGCCCGCACCTGCCAGCCCACCAGCACGCCGACCGCGAGCAGCCCGCCCAGCAGGGCGACCACGGTCCCGGCGCTGAAGTCCCGCTCCAGCGGGAGCCGGTAGAAAAGCACCAGCAGGGCGGCGACGGTCAGCGTCGTCCGGAGCCCGGCGCGGGCGAGCGCGCGCCGCGCCGGCAGGTACCGCGTCGGCGTGGAGGAGGGGCCCGCGTGGCCGGTGGGGGGAAGGCCGTCCACGCCGTCCGAGGGTGGACCGTCCGCGGCCGGCTCGCTGTCCTCCGGCCCGCGGGGACCGAGCCGGGTCACAGGCCGGTGCGCGCCGTCACCCGCCCGGCCGCCACGGCGTCGGCGAGCGCGCGGTGGTCGCGCTCGCTCAGGTCGGCACAGGTCTCGGCGAACTCGACCAGCGCCCGGGTCAACCGCTTCCGGCGCCGGACGTCCAGCCGCGGCGCGACCACCTGCTGCAGGCCGGCCGCGTCGACGGAGCTGTACCAGACCTCGAGATCGCGCATGGCGGCGAACCGCGCCATCGCGGCCCGGTACCGCGCGACGGTGGCGGTGACGATCTCCTGCGGGACGTCGTGGCGTCGCGCCTTGCCCGCCGCCCGCCGCTCCGCAGGGGACGGGGCGGTGTCCGCTCGGGCGGTCAGCACGTCGAGGCCACGTCGTGGGACAGGGTGCGGACGTCCGCCCCGAGCGTGCGGATCGCCGTCCCCACGCCGCGCAGGGTCTCCGCCGAGGCAGTGCCCTGCGCGGTCTGCACCGCGGACTCGACGGCGGCCAGGTCCGTCTTCAGCTGGTCGGTCTGTTCGGCGTACTGGCCCTGCGCGTCCCGGACGACGTCCTGCGCGTCGGCCTTGACGGCGCCGAGGGAGCTCTGCACCGCGGCCACCCCCGAGGCGCCGACGTCCACGTCGCCGAGGGCGTTCACCGAGGTCTGCAGCGCCGCGACCGAGGAGCACACCGGCTGGCCGGTTCCAGTGGGGGCGCCGGTCGTGGTGGCGGCGCTCGTGGTGGCGGCGGTCGTGGTGCCGGTGGCGGCGGACCCGCCGTCGCCCCCGCACCCGGCCGCCGCTGCCCCGAGGAGGAGGACCAGCACCCCGGCCATCCGTGTCCGGCTCATGCGCCCACGGTCATCAACCCGGGGTGGCCGCGGATCCTCCCCCCCGGATGATGTGCGCCCACCGCGGGCCGCGACAGCCTGGGGGCGTCCGTCGTCAGCGGCGGCGGTGCCGGCTGCGGTGCACGTCGCTGCCTGCGAAGGAGGACCCATGGCCGACGTCTCCTCCCGCTCGTCCCGCTCACCTGAACGGGGGGCCCGCCTCGGCAGGACGGGACTGATCGTCTTCGGCGGCGCCACCGTCGCCGTGGGGATCGTGCTGCTGTTCAACCCCGTGGCCGCCGCGCGGACCCTCGCCTTCCTCATCGGTCTGGCTCTCGTGCTCGCCGGCTGCCTGGAGATCGCCGGCTCGCAGGCCAGCGGCCGCCGGTGGGGTCCGGTCCTGGTCGGCGCGATCCTGATCGTCGGCGGCCTGGTCGCGGCCTTCTGGCCCGGCATCACGCTGTGGACGCTGGCGGTCATCACCGGCGTCTCGCTGCTCCTGCACGGGGTGGTACGGATCGCGCTGGCCGTCGCCGCCCGCCGGGAGGTCCCCACCTGGGGCTGGCTGGCCTTCGCCGGTGTCCTCAACGTCGTCGTCGGCATCATGGCCCTGGCGTGGCCGCAGGTGACGGTGCTGGTGCTGTCGGTGCTGCTCGGCATCCAGGTGCTGCTCTTCGGCGGCTTCCTGCTGGCCGCGGGGCTCTCGATGCCCCGGGCGCGCTGACGGCCGGTCGTCCGCCCGCCGATCGTCCGCCCGGGATGACGCCGGCCCGCGCCGCCGGGCGCATGGTGGGCCGACTCCGCCCCACCGCTGGAGGGCACACATGACCGCACACCTCGAACGACCGGCGGCCCTGGACCAGATGGGCCCGGTCGACTACATCGTCGTGGAGTTCCCGGGGAACGGGATGACCGGGGAGGCGCTGCCGCTGCTGGTCGACCTGGTCGACCGGGGGATCATCCGCATCCTCGACCTGGCCTTCCTCCGGAAGGAGGCCGACGGCGCGGTCACCACGCTGAGCATGGTCGACCTCGAGGGGATGGGCATGCTCGAGGCGCTGCTGTTCGACGGTGCGGCCTCCGGCCTGCTCGGGCCGGAGGACCTCGACGAAGCAGCCCACGCCCTGGAGCCGGGGAACGCCGCCGGGGTGCTGGTGTACGAGAACGTCTGGGCCGCCCCGTTCGCCGTGGCGCTGCGCCGGGCCGGCGGCCAGCTCGTCGCCTCCGGGCGCATCCCGATCCAGTCCCTGCTCGAGGTCCTCGACGCGGCCGAGAAGGCCGGCGGGACCCCGCCCGTCCCCACCCCCAGGAGCTGACATGCCGGGTCTCCTCCGAGGCGTCGCCCGCACTGCCGTGATCGCCGGGACCGCCACCTCCGTGTCCAACCGGGTCTCCCGCCGCCAGGCGGGGCGCTGGGGCGCCCAGGAGGCGGCCTACGCCGAGCCCGCGCCTGCCCCCGGGCCGGCGGCTCCGCCCGCGGGCACGGACACGGCGACCAAGCTGGCGCAGCTGCGCGAGCTCGGCGAGCTCCGGAAGACCGGCGTCCTGGACGACGCCGAGTTCGAGCTGCAGAAGGCGGCGATCCTCAACTCCTGAGTCACTGCCACCGGCTGCCGGGACGTCGGTCGCTGGGCATCTCGCCCGTCGTGCGAAGCAACCACGAGCCGGAGCAGCCCGTTTCTGCCGTACCTCGAACCTATGTTCGATGCATGCCGCGGGTCCTGGGTGCGATGTCGATCGGGGGGTCCTCCTCGACTGGGCCGTCGGCGTGCCCGCGGCGGCGTCGCGGCTGCCGGTGGCGCTGCTGTCGCGGGAGCAGAAGGCCGCGGAGCTGGCGCGGCTGCAGGCGGAGAAGGCGATGCGCGCCGCCTACGAGGCCGAGCTGATCCTCGCCCTGGCCGATGACACCCCCGCGCTGCCCGATGACCATCCGGCGGCGCGGAAGGGGTCGTGGGCGGCCGACGGCGAGCTGCCCGGCGTGGCGGAGTCGTTCACCCACGAGCTGTCGATGGTGCTCACCTGCGGCCGCGGGACCGCCTCCCACGCCGCCCGGCGGGCCTGGACCTACCGGGAGAACCTGCCCGCCACCTGGGCGGCGCTGGCGGCCGGCACGCTGGACGAGGCGCGGGCCAGGGCGCTGGCCGAGGTGCTGGTGCACGCCCGGCCGGAGGTGGCCCGCGGGATCGAGGCGCAGCTGCTGCCCCGAGCCGGGGACCTCTCGATCGGCACGCTGAGGAAGCTCGCCCTGCAGCTGCTCCTGGAGCGGGACGCCGCGGCGGTCGGCCAGCGCCGCCGGTCGGCCCAGCGGCAGGCCGACGTGCGCACCTACCCCTCACCGCTGGATGGGATGAGCACGCTGGCCGCCGAGCTGCCCACCCCGGCGGCGGCCTGCTACGAGGTCGTCGACCGGCTGGCCCAGATGCTCAAGGCCGACGGTGACCCCCGCCCGATCGGCCAGCTGCGGGCGCAGGCGCTGGCCGATCTCCTCCGCCGGCTCTGGGACGACTCCCGGCCGGCGGTCACCGCGCGGCTGACCATCGTCGCCACCCTGGCCGGCCTCGCGAGGCGCTCCAGCCAGGCCGGTGAGGTCAACGGGCCACCGATCACCGCCGCGCACCTGCGGGAACTGCTGGATGACCTGCAGGCCCTCGCCCCCGGGGGGCTGCAGTCCCCGCCCGGCGGCGCGGCGGTGCTGGCCCTCACCGACACCGGCGGGGCGCTGCTGGCCACCGCCACCCTCGACCAGCTGGCCCGGCTGGCCCGCCGCGGCTGCCCCACCCACCCCGCGGGCGACTGCAGCTGTCCGCTGCTCGGCCGCGGGCGGGCACCGAGGCCTACCCGCCCACCGGTGCGCAGCACGCCTTCGTCACCACCCGCGACCGCGCCTGCCGGTTCCTCAACTGCGGCCAGCGCGTCGGCTGGGCCGACCTCGACCACGTCGTCGCGCACGCCGACGGCGGCCAGACCGACTGCGGCAACCTGTGCTGCCTGTACCGCAGCCACCACCGGCTCAAGACCCGGGACAAGACCTGGCGCTTCGTCATGACCGCCGACGGCGTCCTCCAGGTGACCACCCCCTCCGGCATCACCCGCACCACCCGGCCGCCGGGCCTGCAGCCACCAGCCCCTGAACCAGCACCGAGCCCGGAACCTCCACCGAGCTCGGAACCTCCACCACCGGCGGACCCGGACGACGATCCGCCACCGTTCTGACCTCACCGCAGGTCGTGCCGACCCGCCCGCTGGCCGCCACCCTCCACACGGCTGCCCCCCGCTCCTGAGGCACCCGACCTCGCTTGCACTCAGGGTCGGTGCACGCCGTCGGCGTCCGGGGAGGGCCAGTCGTAGACCACCGACGTCCGCAGGACGGCGTCCTGGATCGAGTGGTTGCGCCGGCTGACCAGCACCCACAGCAACCCGATCGGGAAGGCGACGCACAGCGCGGCACGCAGGGTGGCCCGCGGTCGCCGCAGCTGCTCCCCGCGAGCTCCGCCCACCCGCAGGCCGAGCACCTCGTCGCCGTAGGTGCGCCCGCCCCCGCCCCACGCCAGCGCGAAGTAGACGAACAGGACGACGCCGCCGAGCAGCAGAAGCAGGGACGGGGGCGGGACCGGGAACCGGAAGGCCACCGGGTCCAGCAGGAACCGGCCGGCCGCGACCGCGACGTACCCGGCGGCCAGGAGGAGGACCACCACCCCGGCGTCGAGGGCGTTGGCCAGCAGCCGGGTGACCAGCCCGGCACGCCGGCCCTGGACGACCGGGCGCGCGGCCGGCACCGGAGCGGGGGTGTGGGGGGCGCGCCACGGATAGCGCGCGGTCGCCGCGGCCCGGCTGCCGTCCGGAAGGCCGCCGGCGCGCTCCCGGTCAGGGGCGGCCACGGCCGGGGGCCCCGTCCGGACCGGGCGCCGTCCCGCCGGCCGGTCCGTCGTTCGTGCTGTGCCGCCCGTGGTGGCGCAGGAGGAGCCGGTCGACCATCCGCTCCACCGCCCGGTCGGCATCCGCGCCCTGGCTGCGGACACCGCGGACCACGTCGGAGCTGATCGACCCCGTGGAGGCGCGGATCAGCCCGGACAGGTCGATCTGGTCCAGCACGTACCGGGTCAGGCCGACGACGTCGAGCCGCTCGACGATCGCGTCGAGGTCCAGGCGGGTGGCGATCGCGTCCACGTCGACCCGCGCGAGGATCGGCTCGAGGTCCAGGCGGCCCGCGATCCGGTCGACGTCCACCCGGTCGATGACGGCGTCGAGGTCGAGCCGGGTGGCGATCGCGTCCACGTCGACCCGCGCGAGGATCGGCTCGAGGTCGAGCCGGGCGGCGATCCGGTCGACGTCCACCCGGTCGATGACGGCGTCGAGGTCGAGGCGGGCGGCGATCGCGTCCAGGTCGAGGCGGTCGAGGATCGCGTCGAGGTCGACCCGCACGACCACCCGGTCGACGTCCAGCCGGGCGGCGATGCGGTCGAGGTCGACGTGCGCCCGGACGAGGTCGGCCACGTCGATGCGGGTGAGCACGGCCTCGACCACGCGGGGGACCAGCGCGTCGGCCAGCCGGCGCAGCTGCGCGACGGCGACCCCGCGCTCGACGGTGCCGTGCGCGGCCACCGCCTGCCCGGCCTGCCGTGCCGCCCTCCGCACCGCCGCGGGCAGGGGCAGGCGGGCCCACGCGGTCCGGGGGAGGCGCCCGGCTGCGCGGGTGGCGGCCACGGCCAGGGCGGCCAGCCCGATCGCGAGGTCGGCACCGGCCGGTGGGGGCACCGTCGGCAGCGCGGCGGGCGCCGGCCGTGCGACCGCCGGCAGGGGTCCCGCGGGCTCGGCACCGGTCATGCCCGCCCCCTTCGTCGCGGCACCCCAGCGTGGCCCGGCCGGCGGGCGGGGCCCTCATCCGTTCCGGGTGACTGCCGGTCGGCGGTGCCCGAGGATGGGGGCGTGGAGCGGACGACGGCCAAGCCGCTGCGCGATGTGATCGCACCCGGCCTCGACGTCCTCTTCTGCGGGATCAACCCCTCCCTGCTGTCGGCCGCCCGCGGGCACCACTTCGCCCGCCCGGGCAACCGGTTCTGGCCGGCGCTGCACCTGGCCGGCCTCACCCCGCGGCGGCTGGCGCCGGAGGAGGACGGCGAGCTGCCCCGCTACGGCCTGGGCGTGACCAACCTCGTCGACCGGCCGACCCGGGCGGCCGCCGAGCTCGACCCGGTCGAGCTGCGGGCCGGCGCGGTGGCCCTGGCCGAGCTGGTGGCCCGCTACCGCCCCCGGGTGCTGGCGGTCCTGGGCATCACCGCCTGGCGGCGCGCCTTCGACCGCCCGCGGGCCACCACGGGTCCGCAGCCCGAGCGCATCGGGGGAGCGGCCACCTGGGTGGTGCCGAACCCGAGCGGCCTCAACGCCCACCACCAGCTGCCGGACCTCGCCCGCATCTACGGGCAGCTGCGCGGGCCGTGAGTCGGCGGCAGCGGCGGCGCTCGGTGCACGTTCTGCGCACGAACTCCCCGGTGCCCGTGACGTGCGGCCGGTGCCGCGTGTCGCCGCAGACTGACCGTTCCTGCTGGCGGAAGCGGGCGTGGCGCAGGTTGCCCGCGCTGACAGGATCCGGGCATGCCGGTTCCGGGAGACTCCAGCCGTCTCGCTTCGCTGTCGCTGACCAACACGACCGTCGACTCGGTGGTCGATGACCCCGGGGACGCGACGACGCCCCCCTCCTGCCGCGTCCAGCTCACCATCACCCACCCGCCGGCCGGTGACCGCGTCACCGTCTGGGTGTACCTGCCGGCCGACACCTGGAACGGCCGCTTCCAGGGCGTCGGCGGCGGAGGGTTCCTCGGCGGCTCGCCGGAGTTCCTGCTCGACCCGCTGCGCGCCGGGTACGCGGCCGCGGCTACCGACGCCGGGCACCCCGACGCGACCGCGTCGTTCGCGCTCGACGACCGCAACCGGCTCTCCTGGCAGCGGATCAAGGACTTCGGCCACCTCGGCATCCACGACATGACCGTCGCGGCGAAGGCAGTCGTGACCGCCTACTACGGCCGGCCGCCGGCCTACTCCTACTTCAACGGCTGCTCCACCGGCGGGCGGCAGGGCCTCATGGAGGCCCAGCGCTACCCGGCCGACTACGACGGCATCCTCTCCGGCGCCCCGGCCATCAACTGGCCGCGGATGCAGACCGGCCAGATCTGGGGCCAGCTGGTCATGCTCGAGGCGGGGAACTTCGTCTCCGCGGCCAAGTTCGAGGCCGCCCTGGCGGCCATCGTCGACCAGTGCGACACCGTCGGCGACGGCATCCGCGACCGCGTGGTCGGCGACCCGCTGGGCGCCACCGTCGACTTCACCCAGCTGGTCGGCCTGCCGACGCCGGACGGCGAGCTCACCGCGGCCGACGTCGAGGTGATCCGCAAGATCGGTGAGGGCCCGCGGCGGCGCAACGGGGAGTTCCTCTGGTACGGCCTGGCCCCCGGGGCGCCCTTCGCGGGGCTGCACGACACCGCCGTCGTCGACGGCGAGCTGGTGGGGAAGCCGTTCGTGTTCGACCTGTGGTGGATCAGCCTGTTCCTGGAGCAGGACCCGTCCTGGGACTGGCGCACCCTCACCCACGAGGGGTTCGAGGCCTACTTCGACCAGGCGGTCGAGATGTACTCCGCCGTCCTGGCCGCCGACGACCCGGACCTGTCGGCCTTCGCCGACCGCGGCGGCAAGATCCTGCTGTGGCACGGGGCGGCCGACTTCGGCATCCCGTTCCAGGGCACCGTCGACTACTACGAGCGGGTCCGGGCGCGGCTCGGCGCCGAGCGCACCGACGAGTTCCTGCGGTTGTTCCTCGCCCCCGGCGTGGGCCACTGCAGCGGCGGGGTCGGTCCGCAGCCGACCGGCCAGTTCGAGGCGGTGGTCGAGTGGGTGGAGAACGGCCGGGCGCCGGAGCAGCTCACCGCTGCCCGGGTCGACGACGGCGGCGCCGTGGTGCAGACCCGGCCGCTGTTCCCCTACCCGGGCGTGGCGCGCTGGACCGGCGAGGGCGACCCGGACGACGCTGCCGCGTTCGTGCGCGCCGAGGGCACCCGGCTCGAGCTGCCCCCCCGCTGACCGCCGGCGGGCCCGTACGGGCCCGCCGGCGGCCGGCGGTCAGCCGGCGACCGCGTCCTCGGCCGGGAAGGCCGCCTGGAGGCGCGCGTGCCGGTCGGCCGCCCGCGGCAGCCACTCGCCGTGGGTCACCACGTAGGGGTCGTTGCGCCGGACGGCCTCGACCACCATCGCGCCGACGTCCTCGGGGTCGAGGAAGCGGTGCCGCCCGGACAGGGACACGTCGACGTCGCGGAGGGCGGTCGCACCGGTCGAGGGACGGGTCCGCAGGCTGTTCTTGATGTTGCTGTGCACGGCGCCGGGCAGCAGCGCGGTGGCGCCGACGAGGGATCCTGCCGCCTGCAGCTCGGCGGCCAGCACCTCGGTCAGGCCCAGGACGGCGGCCTTGCCGGCGACGTAGGGGCCGAGCCCGGCCGGCGGGAAGAACACCGACATCGACGAGGTGTTGACCACCTGGCCCCAGTCGTCGTTGCGCTCGAGCACCGGCAGGAACGCCTGCAGCCCGTGGATGACCCCGTAGAGGTTGACGTCGAGCATCCAGCGCCAGTCGTCCAGCCCGAGCCCGGCGATCGGGCCCTGGGGGCCCACGCCGGCGTTGTTGCAGACCACGTGCACCTCGCCGAACTCGGCCACGGCGCGCTCGGCCAGGGCGCTCACGCTGTCCGGGTCGGTGACGTCGGTCCGCACCCCGAGGACGCCCAGCTCGTGCGCGGCGGCGGCCAGCGCGGCCTCGTCGACGTCGGCGATCACGACATGGCAGCCGCTGGCGAGGAACGCCCGGGCCAGGCCCTTGCCGATGCCCGAGGCGCCTCCCGTCACCACTGCCGTCGTACCGGTGAACTCCACAGTGCGGGACATGCTCGGTCTCCTTCGGGTCGATGTCGTCGGACGCGGGGCGACGTCGGGCCGCCGGACCGCGGATCAGTGCAGTTCGTAGCGCTTGAGCTTGCGGTAGACGGTGGCCCGCGAGATGCCGAGCCGGTCGGCGACGGCGTTGCGGTTGCCGCCGGTCTCGCGGAGCGCCGCCGCGAGGGCCTGCCGCTCCACGCGCTCCATCTCGCCGAGCGGCCGGCCGGGTGCGCCGCCGCGGAACCGGGCGGGGAGGTGGTGCAGGCCGATCTCCGGACCGTCCGCGCGGATGCGGGCGCTGGCCAGCACCTGCAGCAGCTGGCGGACGTTGCCGGGCCAGTCCCCGGCCAGCAGGGCCGCGAGGGCCCGCGGCGCCAGCGTCACCGCCCGGCCGTCGGCTTCGGCGAGGTCGGCCAGGATGCTGCGGCAGAGTTCCGGGAACTCGCCGCGGCGGTCGCGGAGCGGGGGAACGGTCAGGATCACGGGGAAGCTCTCCCGGACGGCGAGCACGGTGCCGTCCTCGCCGCCGTCGTCCGCGGTGGTGCCGACGACCGGCGTGCGCGCGCCGGCCACCAGTGAGGCCACGGTTGCCGTCAGGGACGGCGGGATCTCCGTGGCGTGGGCCAGGAGCACCGCCGCGCGCTGGTCCTGCACGGCGTCCCGCAGGCGGCGGAGCCAGGTCTCGGGGGCCAGGAGGGCCAAGGCGCCGTCCACCTCGACGACGTTCCCGGCCCCGGCCCGGAGCACCTCCCGTGCCCGATACCGCTTGCCGCTGCCCTGCTCGCCGGTGAGGAGCACCGGCCGCCCGGCCCCCAGCGCGCGGTCGAGCAGGGTGGGGAGGTCGGCCGGGGCCGGCTCGGGGCCGGCCGCCGGACCCGGGGCCGGCCGGTCCGCAGCCACCGGCTCCAGCACCAGGACGGCGGCGAACTCGCCCCGCGGCTGCTCGACGGGCAGCACCCGGACGGTCACGGTGGCGCCCGAGCTCAACCGCCGGCGCACCGTCCGGCCTGAGGGGGCTCCGCCGGACTCGGCCACGATGCG
Source organism: Geodermatophilus ruber (assembly GCF_900114385.1). GTDB lineage: Bacteria > Actinomycetota > Actinomycetes > Mycobacteriales > Geodermatophilaceae > Geodermatophilus > Geodermatophilus ruber. The sequence continues at coordinate 52,664 of NZ_FOSW01000007.1, read as the reverse complement.
ACGCAGCAGGTCCTCGTCCGCCTCGTGCACGATCTCCCGCGCCCGCGTGCTCACCACGCACAGCCGCCGGCTGACGGCCACGACGGGGCTGCGGAACCGCCGCTGGGCGGCCAGGAACGCGTCGAGGAACTCGCGTTCGCCGTCGCTCCGGCTGGCGAGCAGCTGTGCCTCGATGGACCGGCCGATCTCCACCACCAGTGGGAGCACCGCCGCCGAGGCGTACTCCCGGCGGCAGTGCACCCCCAGCGTGCCGACATATCTCCGGGTGAACGGGTCCCGGATGACCACCCCGGTGGTCGTCAGCACCTCGCTGTCGGTCCGGAAGTGCTCGGTCCCCGAGATCAGGAATGCCTGCTGCAGCTCGTGGGCGCAGCCCAGCCCGTTGGTGCCGATGACGTCCTCGGCGAAGCAGGTCCCCGGTCGCAGGTCCTTCCGGAGGACGCGCTCGGCCTGGGGGAAGTCGCCCACGGCGGCGGTGAGCAGCCGGCACCCGCGGTCGACGAGGAAGCCCCAGGAGCTGAGGTCGGAGATCTGGTCCTTCAGCCGGTTCATGATCGGCTGGGCGACCGACGCCAGCCGGGTCCGCGGCTCGAAGGGGTCGTCGACCGGGAAGCGGGTCGCATTCGGGTCGACGCCGGCCAGCAGCGAGCGGCGCCAGGACGCCACCACCTCGGGGCGCACCCCGGGGTGGTCGGCCGGGCGCACCGTGAACGGGTCCCGGGAGAGCACGTCGTGCTTGGCCTCCCGGACCCGCTCCCACTCCGCCGCCGTGCGCGGGACCTGCGGCCCGCCCGGACCGACCCCCTCCGTCATCCCCGTTGTCCGGCGCCGACCTCAGGCCGCCACGCTGACCGGCGAGCCGTGGAGCGAGCGCGCCTTCGGCAGGACCTCGCGGGCGAACAGCTCGAGGCTGGCGCGGGCCTGGTCGTAGGGCATGCCGCCGAAGCAGGGGGCGAGGATGAGCTCGAAGTCGCCGAGGACGTCGCGGATCGCCTCGATCTGGCCGAGGATCCGCTCGGGGTTCCCCCACAGCGCGGTGGCGGCGTAGTCGTTGGCGGCCTTCTCCAGGCCGATCTCGCGGAAGTAGGCGGCGTTGGCCGCGTACCGCTCGTGGCCCTTGATGGTGGCGAAATGCTCGCCGGCCATCTCGTAGTGCTCGATGTTGGACATGAAGAACCGGTTGACGTGCTCGAAGTGCCGCTCCCGGGCGACCTCGTCGTCCTCGTGGCAGTACATGTTCACGTTCAGCGAGATCGCCGGGGCGACCTGGCCGTGCTCGGCCTCGTACAGCTCCCGGTAGCGGGTGAAGTTGGGCATGAGGTCAGGCACCGGCCGGACGATGAACGACATCATCCGGGCCTTCAGCTTCGCGGCCATGACCAGCGAGTCCGGCGAGCCGGCCACGACGTACCGGCGGCCGTCGAAGGAGCCCCGCGGGCGCGGTCGCAGCTCGGCGCGCGGCTGGGGGTAGAAGGGCCCGTCGCCCTCCATGACGCCGGTCTCCAGCGCCTCGAAGATCATCGGGGCGGCCTCGTCGAACCGGTCCCGGGTCTCGTCCAGCGGAATGCGGAAGGGCACGTACTCCTTGCGGGACAGCCCGCGGCCCAGGCCCAGCAGCAGCCGGCCGTCGGAGATGGTGTCGAGCATGAGCGCCTTCTCGGCCACCCGCAGCGGGTCGTTCCAGGGCACGATCACCGCGCCGGTGCCCAGCTTGATCTGCTGGGTGCGGCCGGCGAGGTGCGCCAGCAGCAGGAGGTTGTCCGGGCACAGCGAGTAGTCCTCGAAGTGGTGCTCCACGGCCCAGACGCTGTCGAACCCGAGCCCTTCGGCGCGCACGGCGAGGTCGATCTCCCCGTCGTACATCTGCTCGTCGGTCAGGTCCGGGTCGAGCTTCCCGAAGCCCAGGTTGATGCCGATGCTCAGCACAGCCGGTTCCACCTCTCCGTGGGTACGTGTGGCGTCCCCCGCCGATCCCACCCGTCGAGGGGGGCGTGCCGGCGGCCTGTGATGCAGGTCATCCAGGGGACGGCTCGTACCGTACGGATCCTCCGGCGCCAGATCGTCTCACTTTGAGACTCCCGCCTGCGGCCGGCCCAGGATTCGATGTCGGCCGTGACGTGCTTGACCCGGGGTCCTCGCCGTACCCGGAGTGCGTGAAGCCGCCGTGGGGCACCTCCGCGACCAGCGGGATGGCCCACTCCGCGACCAGGGTGAACTGCTCGTCGCCGACTTTGACGCCGGTCTCCCGGTGCGAGTGCTCCGGGTGCGGTCGCGACAACGACGGTCGCGACAATGACATCGCCATGTCGAGGTGGTCGACACCGGCGGCCAGAGCCGCCGGAACAACGGCAGCACGAAACGGGGATCGACGGCGTTGAGCAGCACGTCGCAGCGGTGGGCGCTCAGCAGCGCCCGGACGGCGGCCGCCCCGCCGGCGTCCACCCGGGCGGGCACGAACCGCGGGTCACCGACCGCGGCCACCTTCTGCTCTGCACGGGAGGTCGCATGAGCGCGGACCCCGCCGACGTCGCCGTCCGCCCCGCGGCCGGGCCGGGTCTCCGACCGGGGGCGATCGGGTTCCCCGACGCCCTGGTGATCGGCCTGGCGGCGACCTCCCCGGCCTACTCCCTGGCCGCGATCATCGGGCCGATCGTCGCCCTGGTCGGCGTCCACGCCCCCGGCGTCCTGCTGGCCTCCTTCGTGCCGATGCTGCTCATCGCCTCGGCCTTCCACCACCTCAACCGGGCGGACCAGGACTGCGGGACGACGTTCTCCTGGGTCACCCGCGCGATGGGGCCGTGGGCGGGCTGGATCGGCGGCTGGGCGATCACCATGACCGGCGTCCTGGTGATCGGCTCGCTGGCCGAGGTCGGCGTGCGCTTCACCCTGCTGGCGGCGGGGCTGGACGGCTGGGCGGACTCCCGGCCGGCGGTGATGGTGCTCTCGGTACTGCTCATCCTGCTCATGACCGCGCTGTGCGTGCTGGGCACGGAGATGTCGGCGCGGGTGCAGAACGGGCTGATCGTGGCCCAGACGATCGCCCTGCTCGTGTTCGCCGTGGTCGCCATCGTCCGCGGGGTGAACGGCGACAGTCCCTTCGGCGGGCTCACCCCGGCGCTGAGCTGGCTCGACCCGTTCGGCGCGGGCGGGGCGTCGCTGACCGGCGGCCTGCTGCTCGGCGTCTTCGCGTACTGGGGCTGGGAGTCGGCGGTCAACCTGACCGAGGAGACCCGGGACCCGGTCCACGCCCCCGGCCGGGCGGCGGTGCTGTCGACCGTCGTCCTGCTGCTCACCTACGTCGGCGTCGCCTACGCCGTCGTCGCGTTCGCCGGCACGCAGTTCCTCAGCGAGAACGCCGACGAGGAGGAGTCGATCTTCGCGCTGCTCTCCACCGAGGCGCTCGGCGGCTGGGACTGGGTGGTGCTGCTCGCCGTCGCCACCTCGGCGATCGCCTCCACCCAGACCACGATCATCCCGGCCTCACGGACCGGGCTGTCGATGGCCCGGCGAGCCGCGCTGCCGCAGCGGTTCGCGCACATCTCGCCGCGGTTCCGCACCCCGGACGTCTCCACCTGGTGGGTCGCCGGCATCGCCATCGCCTGGTACGTGGTCGTCAGCCTGCTCAGCGAGAACGCGCTGTTCGACTCGATCACCGCGCTGTCGCTGCTGATCGCCTTCTACTACGCGCTCACCGGTATCGCCTGCGCGGTGTTCTTCCGTCGGCAGCTGACCCGCAGCGTCTCGACGTTCCTGCTGGTCGGGGTCGGCCCGGTGGCGGGGGCGCTGATGCTGGTCTGGTTGCTGGTGCTCTCCCTGCGCGACCTGTCCGACCCGGCGAACTCCTACACCGGGCAGGCCTGGCTGGGCGTCGGGCCGCCGCTGGTCATCGGGATCGGCATCTTCGTCGCCGGGCTGGTGCTGATGGTCGTGTGGTGGATGCGGGACGCGCGGTTCTGGCAGGAGCAGCCCGGCGTGGCCGGGGAGCCGCGGGGAGCAGGGGCGCAGCGGTGAGCATCGTGCTGGGAGTGGGGTCAGATGGGCCACGTCGCCATTCCGGCCCGGCGCCGGGCCGGCGCAGGTGCACGGACGGGGAGAGCGGCGATGACCATCCGGGATCGGCAGTACGCGCTGGATGACGTCTCGCGCGCCATCATCGAGCAGCTGCAGGAGGACGGCCGGCGGCCCTACGCGCGGATCGCCACAGCCGTCGGGCTCTCGGAGGCGGCGGTCCGGCAGCGGGTGCAGCGGCTGGTCGACGCCGGCGTCATGCAGATCGTGGCCGTCACCGACCCGCTGCACCCGGGGTTCTCCCGCCAGGCCATGGTCGGGGTGCGCACCAGCGGCGACGTGCGCGCGGTCGCGGACACGCTCGCGGCGCTGCCCGAGGTGGACGACGTCGTCATCACCTCGGGCTCGCTCGACGTCCTCGCCGAGGTCGTGTGCGAGGACGACGACCAGCTGCCGGACGTCGTGGCGAGGATCCGGGCGGTGGAGGGCGTGACGTCGACCGAGACGTTCCTGTACCTGGGGCTGCGGAGACAGACCTACGCCCGGGGAACGCCGCACCGGGGGCCGCTGTCTGCCGTCCCCGAGGAGTGAGGCGGGCCGATCCGGGCCTCAGGCGGCCCGGGCCCGCGCGAGCGCCCGGCTGTGCGCTCCACCGACCCCGCGCGTCAGCGCGAAGCGGAGTTCCAGCAGCTCGTTGAGGGTCGCCTCGGCCGTCTCGCACTCGGTGAGCGCCTCGCCGGTCGGGTACTCGGTGAACCCGGTGCGGGCGGTGCCGAGGGCTGAGTGCGCCGCGGTGATGCGGCGGTCGATCTCGGGCAGCAGATCAGCAGGCAGCGTGGTCATGGGGAACTTCCCGGCGGGGGTGATCTACCGGGGGTGCTGCTTCCCGAGCCCGCCGGGCTGTGCGGTACCCGCCGCTGCCGCGCTCATTCCCCCGTCCGCCGGTCCCTGTCCGGCAGGTCGGGGACCGCCGTCACGCGGACCGGCCCAGCAGCTCCTTGAGCGTGCGGTCGATGAACTCGTTGTCGGGGGCGTGCAGCCCGAGGCCGCCGAAGTGGCCCCAGATGGTGTCGATGACCCGCACCTCGCCGTTCGGGATGAGCTTGATCGCCCACTCCTCGTCCTCGGGCGGGAAGTACAGGTCGGTGCGGGCCGGCATGGACACCAGCGGGCAGCGGATGGATCGCAGCGCCGCCTCGGTGTCCCCCTCGAACCCCGGTGTCTGCCCGACGTCGCCGTGCTCCCACGTCCAGAGCATGGCCAGCAGGTTGTTCGGGTCCCGGTCGTCGAGCCAGAACCCCTCCCAGAACCCGACGAGGAAGTCCTCCAGCGAGGAGTAGCCGATCGACCGGTACTCCCGCTGCCAGTAGAAGGCCTGGGACAGCCCCCAGCCGGCGTAGATGCGGGCGAAGGCCCGCAGCCCCTGGGTGGGGCGCGCGTCGGGGGAGTAGCGGCCGCCCCGGAAGTCCGGGTCGAGGGTGAGCGTCGCGCGCAGGCTCTTCAGGAAGACCTGGTTGTGCTCGCTGGTGCGGGGGGAGCCGACGATCGGGGCGGCCCGCCGGACCATCTCGGGGTGGCTGACCGCCCACTGGTAGGTCTGCCCGGCGCCCATGGAGGAGCCCAGGACCAGTTCCAGCGACTCGATGCCCCACTGCTCCGTGAGCAGCCGGTGCTGGGCCTGCACCTGGTCGTGAAAGGTGACCGGCGGGAAGTTCGGCCCGTCGAACGGCGGGGGCGTGTTGCTCGGCGAGGACGAGAGCCCGTTGTTGATCTGGTTCGGGACGACGATGAAGTACCGGCCCGGGTCGCAGGCCAGCCCGGGTCCGATCGACCACTCGTTGGCGTCGTGCCAGGCGCTGAACCAGGTCGGATGGAGGATCACGTTGGACCGGTCCTCGGCGAGCGTGCCGTAGGTCTTGTAGGCCAGCCGGGCGTCGCGCAGGGTCCCGCCGCCCTGGAGGGTGACGTCCCCGAGGGCGAAGAGCTCGTAGTCGGTCGGTGCAGGCATGGTCGGCGTCCCCTCGTCCGGTGTCAGCAGGGTCGCGGCTCGCGGGGGCACCCGCAATGCCCTCCCGCGCGGCGGGCCGGCCGCGGTGGCCGTACGACCGGCCGACCGGTTCCCCCGGGCGCCGCCCCGGCGTACCGTCCGCCGTGCCGCCGGGGCAGCCCCGAGACCGCAGCCTGCCCCGACAGCGGACCGCCCGGGGTGACTGATGAGCAGACCGGTCCTGCTGGCAGTGGACGACGACGGGCCGGTCCTCGCGGCGGTGGAGCGGGATCTGCGGGCGCGGTACGCCGAGCACTACCGTGTGCTCACCGCGTCCTCGGGGGGCCAGGCGCTCGACCTGTTGCGCCGGTTGCGGCTGCGCGAGGAGCCGGTGGCGCTGCTGCTGGTCGACCAGCGGATGCCGGGCACCTGTGGCGTGGAGCTGCTGTCCGCCTCGCGGCCGCTCCATCCCGAGGCCCGGCGCGTGCTGCTCACCGCGTACGCCGACACCGAGGCCGCGATCGCGGCGATCAACGACGCCGGCGTCCAGCACTACCTGCGCAAGCCGTGGCACCCGCCGGAGGAGCGGCTCTACCCGGTGCTCGACGACCTGCTCCGGACGTGGCGGCGGCCGGCGCCGGTGGCCGGCCTGCGCCTGCTGGGGGACCGCTGGTCGCCGGCCACCCACGCGCTGCGCCAGTTCCTCGGCCGCAACCTGGTGCCCTACCGGTGGATGGACGTGGAGGCCGACTGCGCGGCCCGCCAGCTGCTGGTCGTCGCCGGTGCCGACGCCGGCTCGCTGCCGGTCCTCCTTCTCGACGACGGCGAGGTGCTGACCCGCCCCGAGCCGGCGGAGGTGGCCGGCCGGATCGGCCTGCCCGCGCGCGCCCAGCGGACCGCCTACGACCTCGTGGTGGCCGGCGCCGGGCCGGCGGGCCTGGCGGCGGGCGTCCGCGGCGCCTCCGAGGGGCTGTCCACGCTGTTGCTGGAGTGCAACGCGCCGGGCGGGCAGGCCGGGGCCACCAGCCGGATCGCGAACTACCTCGGGGTCCCGGCCGGCCTCTCCGGCGCCGACCTGACCGTGCGCGCCCGCGAGCAGGCGATCCGGCTCGGCGCCGAGGTCCTCGTGCCCGCCGAGGCGGTGGGCCTGCGCCGGGCCGACCCCTACACCGTCGTCCGGCTCGCCGACGGCGACGAGGTGAGCGCCTCGACCCTGGTCATCGCCTCCGGCGTCACCTACCGGACCCTCGACGTGCCCGGCGTCGACGCCCTGTCCGGCCAGGGCGTCTACTACGGCGCGGGGCGGGCCGAGGCCGTCGACCACGCCGGCGGCGCGGTGTACGTCGTCGGCGGCGGGAACGCTGCCGGCCAGGCCGCGATCTTCCTCGGCCAGGTCGCCGCGTCGGTCACCCTGCTCGTCCGCGGCAGCGAGCTGGCCGGCACGATGTCCCGCTACCTGATCGACCGGCTGGAGGCCGCGGAGACCGTCTCGGTCGAGTACGACACCGAGGTCGTCGGCGCGGTCGGCACCGGGCGGCTCGCGGGGCTGCGGCTGCGCTCGGGCGGGACGGCGGAGCGGGAGGTGGACGCCGACGCCGTCTTCGTCTTCATCGGCCAGGCGCCGCGCACCGGCTGGCTCGAAGGCGTGGTGCGCCGCGACGAGCGCGGGTTCGTGCTCACCGGGGCCGACCTCGGCTCGCCACCGCCGGACTGGCCGCTCGACGTCCCGCCGCTGCCGTTGGAGACCTCCGTGCCGCGGGTGTTCGCCGCCGGCGACGTCCGGCGCGGGTCGACGAAGCGGATCGCCTCGGCGGTCGCCGAGGGCGCGATGGCGGTGAGCCTGGCACACGAACGGCTGGCCGGCCGGTGACGGCGCCATCGACGACGGCGCCCTCGACGACGGCGCCCTCGACGACGGCGGGTCGGACAGCCGCAGGTCGGTGAGGCGGTTCCTCCCGCCATGGTGTGGTGCCCCAGGGGCCCCCGGCGCCGTGCGGGGCGCCGGGGACCCGCCGGGCTCAGAACGGCTGCACGTGGTCGGCCTGCACGCCGCGCTCGCCCTGGCTGGCCTCGTACTCGACCCGCTGGCCCTCGTCGAGGGTGCGGAACCCGCCCTGGTCGTCGATCGCGCTGAAGTGCACGAACACGTCGGGGCCGCCGTCGTCGGGGGTGATGAACC
>NZ_FOSW01000007.1:0-43805 GCF_900114385.1 Geodermatophilus ruber | reverse complement strand
TGCCCCTGGCTGGCCTCGTACTCCACGGCCTGGCCCTCGTCGAGGGTGCGGAACCCGCCCTGGTCGTCGATCGCGCTGAAGTGCACGAACACGTCCCGCCCGCCGTCGTCGGGGGCGATGAACCCGAAGCCCTTCTCCGCGTCGAACCACTTCACCGTGCCCTGCGGCATTTCCTGTGCTCCTGAACCTCGCTGCGCCGGCGCGTCTGCCTCGCCAGCTCCACCCACGGTGCCGCGTCCCGCCGGCACTTCCGTGGTTCCTACCCGTCCACGGTCCCACCCCGCAGGCTGCACCGGCGAGCCGGTCACCGGGTCAGGAACCGGCTCCCCACCCGGAGCCGGCTCCCCAGCACCGCACCCCGGCCCGGCCAGGTCCGCGTGGCGGCGCCGACGGCGAGCGTGAGCCGGCACGCACCGGGCATCCACCACGGGTGCATGCCCACCCCCGCGGACGCCGGTGGGAGGCGGTGTTCGCCGCCTCGCTGGCCCTCGTCCTCGCCGGCTGGAACAACCTCGTGATACCGGCATTGCCCGGCACGACGACGGTCTACGTGGGGGTCAACCTGGCGGCGACCGCCCTGCTGCTGGCGGCGGCCCGGGCCGTCGGCCTCTCGTGGGCGGAACTGGGGCTCGACCGCCGCCGGTGGGCCGCGGGCGCGCGCTGGGGCGGTGCGGCCGCGGGCGTCGTGGCGACCGGCTACGCGGTGGCCCTCGCCGTGCCCTCCCTCCGGCCGCTGCTGGAGGACGAGCGGCTGGCCGGCCTGCCCGGCGGTGCGCTCGCCGTCCAGGTGCTCGTCCGCATCCCGCTCGGCACGGTGGTCTGGGAGGAGGTGGCCTTCCGCGGCGTGCTGCTGGCCGCCCTCGCCCGGGTGCTGCCGCTGCCGGCGGCGGCCGGGCTGGCCGCCGCGGTCTTCGGCGTCTGGCACGTCCGCCCGACGCTCGGCGCGCTGGCGGCCAACGACCTGGCCGGGGACGGCGCGGCGCGGGTTCTGGCGGTGCTGCTGGCCTGCCTCGGCACCGCGGCCGCCGGGCTGGTGTTCACCTGGCTGCGGCTGCGCAGCGGCAGCCTGCTCGCCCCGGTGCTGCTGCACCTGGCGACCAACTGCCTCGGTGCGCTCGCCGCGGCAGCCGCCCGGCGCGCCGGCTGATCCCGCGGTTCCCCCCCCACCACCCCGCGGGGTGCGCCTTCGGGCGTACCGTCCGGGGAGCCAGCCCGAGGAACCGCCATGTCCCTGCTCCGCCGGATCACGTCGGTGCCCTCCACCGCGGGCGCCGCCGCCCGGCTCGCCGCCGCGGCACCGACAGGGGCCGTGCTGGCGGCCGGTCTGCTGGGCGAGACGGCCCGGACCGCCCGCGGGACGGTGCGGGCCGCGGTCGGGGCGGGTGCCGCGCTGGCCCGCGACTCCCTCGCGCTGACCCGGACCGTGGTGGTCTCCGGCACCCGCGCCGTCGGCACGCTGGTCACCGGCGGCGATCCCCTTCCCGAGGGACACCTGCACGACCTCGTGGACGCCGCTCAGGGCATGGTCGAGCCGCCACTGGCGCGGCACACCCGCCGGGTGTGGGTCGATCGGGGGCGCGTGCAGATCGAGCTCTGCACGCCCGCCGAGGGCGAGCCCCCGGATGCCCGCCGCACCCTGCGCCGCCACCTCGAGCGGCTGGAGGGCGTCGAGTGGGCCACGGTCAACGACGTCGTCGGCCGCGTGCTCGTCGCCTTCGACGCCCGCCGCATCACCGCCGAGGACGTCGTCGGCGCGGTGACCGCGATCGAGCAGGCCCGCGGCCGGCGCCGGCTGTTCCCCCGGACCCAGGACCACCCGGCCGACCTCGAGCCGCTGCTGGCCGCCCTCGTGGAAGCCGCGATCGACACCGCCGCCGTCGGGGTGGCCTACGCCGCCAAGGTGCTGCCGATCCCGGCACTGACCCGCCACGCCACGCTCGCGGTCGCCCTCCTGGACTCCCAGCAGTGGATCAAGGAGGGGCTCGAGCGGCGGATCGGGCCGATCGGCACCGACCTGGTGTTCACCGGGACGAGCGCGCTGCTGCACGCGCTCACCCAGAGCCCGACCGTGCCCACGCTCAATGCCGCCGCGGCGCTGCAGGCGGCCGTGGAGATGCGGGCCCGGAGGCAGGTGTGGCGGCGCCGGGAGCGGGAGCTCTGCGGCCGTGAGCCGGACGAGGGCGCCGAGGAGCCGCTGCAGCCGCCGGGACCGCGCCCCCGCCCGCTGCCCCCGGGGCCGATCGAGACCTACGAGGCGAGGCTGGGCCCCACCGAGCTCGCCGCCGCAGTCGGTCTCCTGCTGCTGACCGGCCGCCCCGACCGGTCGGCGGACCTGCTCAAGGTGCTGACCCCCAAACCCGCCGTCCAGGGACGGGAGGCGTTCGCCGCAGCGCTGGACCTGCTGATGTGCCGCCGTGACGTGCTGCCCATGGACGGCTCGGCCTACCGGCGGCTGGACCGGGTGGACGTCGTCGTGGCCGACGGGGACGCGCTGTGCACCGGGCCGCCGGTCGTGATCGCGGCGTGCGCGGCGGCCCGGGGGTGGGACGACGCCGCCGTCTGGTCGGCGGCCGCCCGGCTGCTGGGGGCCACCGGCCCGGCGGACGGGGCCGCGGAGCAGAACGGCGGGCGGCTGCGCCTGGGCCCGCCCCGGCCCTCGCCGGACGTGCCGGGCGCCGCCGTCCACCGCCTGTTCCAGGGGCGGCGGCGGCTCGGTTCGGTGACCGTCGCCCCCGAGCTGGACCCGCACGCCGAGGCGCTGCTGACCGCCGCCGCCGACGCCGGCCACCGCCTCGTGCTCACCGCGCACGCCGGTATCGGCGAGCTCGCCGGAGCCGCCGACGAGGTCGCCCCGCCGGAGGAGCCGCTGGTCGGGACGGTGCGCCGGTTGCAGGCGGCCGGCTCCGGGGTGCTCCTGGTCTCCGCGCAGGACGGTGCCGGGCTGCTGGCCGCCGATGTCGCCGTCGCCCCGCTCCGCGCCGGGTGCGCGCCCGCGTGGGCTGCCGACCTGGTCACGCGGCCCGGGCTGGCCGACGCCTGCCGCCTCGTCGCCGGGACCGCCGACGCCCGCGCGGTGAGCCGGCGGTCGGTGGCGACGGCGCTGACCGGCAACGTGCTGGGGAGCCTGCTCGCCGCGGTGGGCAGCCCTCGCGCCGGGCAGCGGCGGGCGACCACGCCGGGCAAGACGGCGACGGCGGTGACCATGCTGGCCGGCGCCGCGGCGGCCGTCCGCGTCGACGCCCGGCCGATCCCGCCGCCGGCCGGGCACACCCCGTGGCACGCACTCGACGCCGAGGAGGTGCTGCGCCGGCTGGCGGACCTACCCCGGGAGCCGGCACGCCGTCCACCGTCCCTGCTGGCGCCGCTGCAGCGGGTCCGGGCGCATCCGGGAGTGCGGGTGCCGGCCCGGCTGGCCCGGACGGTCGCCGCCGAGCTCGCTGATCCGCTCACCCCTGTCCTCGCCGCCGGCGCCGCGGCGACGGCGATCCTCGGCGAGGCGACCGACGCCGTCCTCGTGGGCAGCGTGACCGCCGGCAACGCGCTGATCGGCGGGCTGCAGCGGCTGCGCGCGGAGACCGCGCTGGAGTCGCTGCTGCTCGAGCAGGACGTCGTCGTGCACCGGGAGACCGATGGCGGCGGCCGCGAGGACGTCCCCGGCAGCGCGCTGCGGATCGGTGACGTGGTGCAGGTCGAGCCGGGCGACGTGCTGGCCTGCGACGCCCGGCTGCTGGCGGCCGCGGACCTGGAGGTGGACGAGTCCTCCCTCACCGGGGAGTCGCTGGCGGTGGGGAAGTCCGTGGCCGCCACGCCCGGGGCGGAGGTGGCCGAGCGCAGCTGCATGCTCTTCGCGGGCACCACCGTGGTCGCCGGCAGCGGCCGCGCCGTCGTGGTCGCCGTGGGGGACGCCACCCAGGCGGGCCGGGCCACGCGGGCGGCCGGTGCCGCGGCGCCACCGGCCGGCGTCCAGGCCCGGCTCGGCGAGCTGACCCGCCAGGTGCTGCCGCTGACCCTCGCCGGCGGCGCCGCGGTCACCGCCCTCGGCGTGCTCTGGCGCCGCCCGCTGCGGGCCGCCGTCCGGGACGGCGTGGCGGTCGCGGTGGCCGCGGTACCCGAGGGGCTGCCGCTCGTGGCGACGGTGGCGCAGCAGGCCGCCGCCCGGCGGCTGTCCGGGCGGGGCGCCGTCGTTCGCAGCGCCCGGGTGCTCGAGGCGCTCGGCCGGGTGGACACGGTCTGCTTCGACAAGACCGGGACGCTCACCGAGAACCGGCTGCGGGTGGTCCGGCTCCTGCCGCTCGGCCCGGACGACCCCGGCGAGGACGGGCTGCTGGGGCTGGCCGCGGCCGGCGTCGGCAACGGTGACGAGCGGGCGCACGAGACGGACCGCGCGGTCGTGGAGGCCGCGGCGGCACGCGGCCTGGGCGCCGGCGGGGAGGCGGGGGACAGCCTGCCGTTCGCCGCCGGGCGGGGCTTCTCCGCGGCGGTGCGCGGCGGGCGCCTGGTGGTGAAGGGCGCGCCGGAGGTCGTGCTGGCGCGCTGCCCGGCGGCCAGGGACGTCCGCGCGCGGGTCCGGGAGCTGGCCGGCGACGGGCTGCGCGTGCTCGCGGTCGCCGAGCGCCCGCTCGACGGCCCGCCCGGGAACCTGGAGGAGGCCGCGCACGGGCTCACCCTGCGGGGGCTGGTAGGCCTGGCCGACACCGTGCGGGACTCCTCGGTGCGGGCCGTGCAGCAGCTCACCGCCGCCGGGGTCCGCGTGGTGGTGGCGACCGGTGACCACCCGGGGACCGCCAGCGCCATCGCCCGGCAGGCCGGCGTGCCCGACGCCGACCGGGTGGTCACCGGCGCCGAGCTCGCCCGCGCCCCGGACAGCGAGCGCACGCGGCTGGTCCGGGAGGCGGCGGTGTTCGCCCGGCTCTCCCCGGAGCAGAAGGTGGCGCTGGTGGCCGCGCTGCGGCGGGCCGGCGCGACCCTGGCGATGACCGGGGACGGGGTGAACGACGCCGCGGCGATCCGGCTGGCCGACGTCGGTGTCGGCGTCTCCGGCGCGGAATCGCCCGCCGCGCGGGCCGCCGCCGACCTGGTGCTCACCGACCTGGACCTGACCCGGCTGGTCGACGCGATCGGCGAGGGCCGCGCCCTGTGGTCCCGGGTGCGCGACGCGGTCTCGGTGCTGGTCGGCGGCAACGCCGGCGAGGTGGCCTTCACCGTGCTCGGCACGGCGTTCGGTGGGCGGGCACCGCTCAACACCCGGCAGCTGCTGCTGGTCAACCTGCTCACCGACATGTTCCCGGCGATGGCCGTCGCCGTGGCCGCGCCACGGGGCGCCGTCCCCGCGGAGGACGACGGGCCGCTGGCCGGCCACCGGCTGGCCGAGGCCCTGCGGGCCGGCCCCCGGCGCGGGTTCACCCGGGAGGTGCGGCGGCTGGTGCTGGTCCGCGGTGCCGCGACGGCGGCCGGCGCGACCGCGGCGTGGGGCATCGGGCGGCTCACCGGTCCCCGGGGCCGGGCCGGCACGATGGGCCTGGCCGCGCTGATCGCCACCCAGCTGGGCCAGACCGCCTGGGCCGGGCGCCGCAGTCCCCTGGTACTGGTCACCGCGGCCGGGTCGCTCGCCGTGCTGGCCGGCGTCGTCCAGACCCCCGGGGTGAGCCGGTTCTTCGGCTGCATCCCGCTGGACCCGCTGTCCTGGCTGGTCGTGCTGGCGTGCGCGGCCGCCGCGACCGCCGGCGCCGAGGTGGCCCGGCGGTGGCCGACCGGCTGGGGGGATGACCCGGCTCAGGGGGATTGTTCGTTCGCGTCGTCGGGGGCGATGGCGGCCAGCGCGCGGCGCACGTCCGCGACCACGTTGCCGGCCACGAACAGGTCGTCGTCGGTGGTGGTCCGCGCCCGGCGGAGGTCCGTGACGAACGCGGCGAGGGCGTCCTGGCCCTCGGCCAACGCGCTGGGGTCCGCGGACGCCTGGTCGACCGACCGCAGCGCCGTGGCCAGGGCCGTCAGCGTCCGGGCGGCCGGCGGGCGCAGCGCCGGGCCGAGCGCCACGCGCTCGAACTCCGCGCGCTCGGTCTCCGCGATCAGCTGGGTGAGCTCCTCGACCAGGAGCGCCAGCCGCTCCAGGGCCCGCGCCAGGCGGTACTGCTGGTCGACGTCGGTCCGGTAGCGGCGCACCCGCCGGTTGCCGCGGCGGGCCTCGGTGGCCTGCTCGACCGCCTCGCGCATCTGCCCGAGGACGGGATCGATCGTGTGGATCCGCTGCCGCCACTCGTCCTCGGTGGGCGGGTGCTCCTGGCCCAGGCCGTCGGCGAGGTCGTCCAGCTGCCCGGCCAGGGTGTCGCGCAGCAGCCGCAGCCGCAGCTGCGCCGGCGCCAGGGGGAGCGGCGGGAACGCCGCGGTCACGGCCAGCCCGACCACCGCGCCGAGGAACGTGAGGCCGACGTACCCCAGCACGAAGCCGTCCGGGTCGGTGTTGCCGATGATCAGCACGAACAGCGCCGAGGTGGGCAGCCAGCTGCGTGCGCTGCCCAGCCGGCGCCACCCGCCGAGGAGCACGCCGATGGCGACCACCGCGGCCAGGGTCACCACGTTGGGGCCGAAGACGGCGTCGACCGCCACGGAGACGGCGGCGCCCAGACCGATGGCGGTGAGCGACTGCACCGCCTCGCGGGCCGACCCGGCCAGCGTCGTGGACGTCGCGATCACCGCGCCCAGCGGCGCGTAGTACGGGTACTCGGCCGCCGGGCCCGGGACCAGCCGGGCCAGCAGCCACGCCAGCGAGGCAGCCAGCGCGGTCTTGACCGCCAGCCCCACCCGCGGGTGGCGGGCCCACATCCGGCGCAGGCTGCGCCAGTGGCTGCGGCCGGGCCGGACGGTCCTCGGGCCGGCGGACCGGGTGGTCGGGGACATCGCTTCCTCCTGCCGGGGTCTGGGCCGTGCCACAGATCCCGTGCCCCGGACGCGACGCCCGGTAACCGCGTCCTCGGCGGAACGTCAGCGCAGGAGGGGAGCGCTCACCAGTTCTGCAGGGAGCCGGCGAGGATGCCGGCGATGTCCTCCTCGGTGACCGGCCGCGGCGCGGTGGCCAGCAGCCGCTGCTGCTTCATCGTCCCGGGCACCAGGCCGGGGATGTCGGCCTCGGTGTAGCCGACCGCGCCGATCCCGTTGGGGATGCCGATGTCGCGCATCAGCTCGACCAGCACCGTGGGCAGCTGCTCGCGGGGGTCGTCCAGCCGGTCGCGGTCGGGGGCCAGCAGCGCCGCGGCGCGCAGGTGGCGGTCGGGAGCCGACTCGAAGCAGAACCGGAACGCCTCCGGCGCGGTCAGCGACACCGATATGCCGTGCGGCACCATCGGCTCGTCCTGGGGGTAGCCCGGCGGCCGGTAGTCCTTCACCATGCCGGCGATCGGGTAGGCGTTGGCGTGCGGGATGTGCACCCCGGAGTTGCCGAACCCCATGCCGGCGAAGGTCGCCGCCAGCATCATGTCGCTGCGCGCGGCGACGTCCTCGCCGCGGTGCACCGCGGTGCGGAAGGACGACGCCAGCAGGGTCAGAGCCCGCTCGCACCACAGGTCCGAGATCGGGTTGGCCCCGCAGTAGGTCACCCGCTCCTCGGGCTGCTTCCGGTCGAAGGTCTGGTACCAGCGGGCGGTGTAGGACTCCAGCGCGTGGCAGACGATGTCCATCCCGGCCGAGGCGCTGACCTCCGGTGGGACCGACAGCGACAGCAGCGGGTCGACCACCGCCAGGGTCGGGCGCAGCCGCCAGTGGCTGATCCCGGTCTTGACCTTCATCGAGAGCACGTCCAGCACACACATCGCGGTGCTCTCCGAGCCGGTCCCGGCGGTGGTGGGGACGGCGACCAGCGGCCGGAGCTGCCCCGACGGTGGGCGTCCGGCACCGATCGGCTTGTTCAGGTAGTCGCTGAGCTCGCCGCCGTCGGTGACCAGCAGGTTGACCGCCTTGGCGGTGTCGATCGACGAGCCGCCACCGACGGCGACGAACCCGTCCCACGGCCCCTGCTCGCGGGCGTACCCGGCCGCCTTCTCCATGCTGTCGTCGGTGGGCTCGACGTGCACCCCGTCGAAGATCTCCGAGCCGATCCCGTACCGGCCCAGCGAGTCGGCGATCCGCTGCGGGATGCCGGCGGCGTGCACGTTGGCGTCGGTGAGGATCAGCACCCGTCCCACGCCGTACTGGGACATCTCGAAGCCGATCTCGTCGACCGCCCCCGGCCCGAACTTCAGGGGCGGCGCCCCCCAGGTGAAGATCGTCTCCTCCGTCCGGGCTCCGGTCTCCGGTGCGGTCATCGTCGCTCCTCGGTCGCGCGGCGGGGCGGACGCCGGGGCCGCACGCCGCCGTCGGCGGAGCGGGGGTGGTGCGGCCGGATCGGCCCGGCCGAGCCTGCTCCCGCCGTCGGACCGTGTCAAACGGCACGCCACCGTGGCGGGGAGTGCGCCAGAGTGGGCGTTCGTCGGACAGGGGAGGACCGCTGCCCCCGGGCCCACGGTGAGGACCGCGATGACAGGTGCCGGACCGACCGAGGTGAGCTGCTGCATCGCCGGCGGCGGGCCGGCCGGGATGATGCTCGGCCTGCTCCTGGCCCGCCGCGGCGTCGACGTGCTGGTGCTGGAGAAGCACGGCGACTTCCTGAGGGACTTCCGCGGTGACACCGTCCACCCGTCGACGCTGCAACTGCTCGACGAGCTGGGGCTGGCCGAGGAGTTCCTCGCGCTGCCCCACCAGGAGGTTCCGCGGATCGGGGTCACCACCGACGAGGGCACCTTCGCCGTCGCCGACTTCTCCCGGCTGCCGGGGCGGTTCCCGTACCTGACCTTCGTCCCCCAGTGGGACTTCCTGGACTTCCTCGCCGACCGGGCGCGCCGGTACCCGGCCTTCGCCCTGCGGATGGACGCCGAGGTGGTGGACCTGCTGCGGGCCGACGGGGCGGTGACCGGCGTCCGCTACCGGACCCCCGACGGCGGCGAGCACGAGGTCCGGGCGCGGCTGACCGTCGCCGCCGACGGGCGGAACTCCACGCTGCGGGCCGCCGCCGGGCTGCCGCCGCACGCGTTCGGCGCGCCGATGGACGTGCTGTGGTTCCGCCTGCCGAAGGCGGCCGACGCCGCCGGCCCGCCGTTCGGGGGCCTCGGCCGGATCACCCGCGGGCGGATGCTCGTGCGCCTCGACCGCGGCGACTACTGGCAGTGCGCCTACCTCGTCCCCAAGGGCGGGTACGACGCGTTGCAGGCTCGCGGGCTGGAGGCGTTCCGCGCCGACCTCGCCGCGCTGGTCCCCGGCCTGCGCCCCGTGCTGCCGGCCCTGCGCGGCTGGGACGACGTGCGCGTGCTCAGCGTGCGGGTGGACCGGCTGCCCCGGTGGCACCGCCCGGGCCTGCTGCTCATCGGGGACGCCGCGCACGCCATGTCGCCGATCGGTGGCGTGGGCATCAACCTGGCCGTGCAGGACGCCGTCGCAGCGGCCCGCATCGTCGCCGGCCCGCTGCGCCGGGGCGCGGTGGCCCCGCGCACGCTGGCCCGGGTGCGGCGCCGCCGGCTGCTCCCGACCGTGCTCACCCAGCTGGTGCAGCGGCTGATCCAGAGCCGCTTCCTCCGCCGGGTGCTGGCCGGCGAGGGGCCGGTCGGCACGCCCCGGCTGCTGCGCCTGCTGGACCGCCACCCCGCCCTGCAGGGCGTCCCGGCGCGGGTCGTCGGCATCGGTGTGCTGCCCGAGCACGCCGCTCCGCGGGCGGACCGGCCGCGGGGCGGCGGTCGCCTACCGGCTGCGACGCGCTGACCGCCGGCCTCAGCTCCCGCCGGCCCGGGGCGGGACGGCGGCGAACAGATCGACCAGCGCGTCCCAGCGGGTGCGCCGCCCCGGCGGGAACCGCACCAGGGATCGGCGCCGGCGGCGCCCACCGGACCGGTACCAGCGGCGGGCCCACGGCGAGGCCGGCCGGGCCAGCCGGACCGCGACGACGGCCGCGACCAGCGGCACGAACACCCCGATCACGCCCAGCACGACCCGGCCCTTGAGGATGGCGACGAGTGCGAACGCCAGGTTGACAGCGACGGTGACCGCGAGGTCGGCCTCACCGGCGCCCTCGTCGACGTCGAACGGGTTCGCGCCGACGAGCAGCAGACCGCCGACCACCAGCGCGATCAGCACCGCGTCGACCGAGCTGCGCCCCTCCCGGGACCAGTAGACGTCCTGGAGGTGCAGCCACAGGGCGAACTCGTCGAGGGTGAGGGCGGCGCCGGCGCCGAACGCGGCGGCGAGCACGTAGAGCCAGGGCGGCCCGGGGCGGTAGGTGAACTCCGCCGTCCCGGTACCGAGCATCAGGAAGATGCCGTACACCTCGTGGTGCAGGTGCACGCCGCCGACGCTCGCGTCGCGGAAGGGCCCGCGGCCGGTCCGGATGGCCCGGGTGACGAACCGGGTGGTCAGGAAGGTCGTGAGGAACGCACCCAGCATCCAGGCGACCGCGAGGCGCCGGCCGTCCAGCGGCGGCACGAACTCCAGATCGACGTCCACTCCGCTTCCCCTGCGCTCCCGGGCATGTCGGCTGCCCCGATCGTGCCGCCGGCGTCGATGCGGGCGGACCCCCTTCCCGGGCGGGACGGCCCTGGACCGCCGGGCGGGGGCTGGGCCGCATCCGACGCGGCCCCGCCCTCGCGGACGACGGGAGAGCCGGGTGGACGACGTCCTCGCGATCGACACCCTGGTGGCCGCGATCGTCGTCGGGCTGTGGCCGCGAGCGCCCGTACCGCAGGTCGTGCTGCTGCTGGCCGGCGGCGTGCTCATCGGCCCGCACGTGCTCGATCTCGGCCGGCCCGAGGACGTGCAGGTGCTCGCCGACGTCGGCCTCGGTCTCGTTGCGGGCGATGCCGGGCTGATCTGCCCCGCCGGTCACGCGGCGTGATCACCGTTCCATGCATCAGCATCCGATCCAGCGATCCGGAACGCCCCGGATCCGGTCGATGTGTCCGGGAAGCCCCGCGATCGGCGGGGTTCACCGACAGGCGGGACGCGCATGGGTGCAGCGGCAGGAACTGGCACGGGCGGCAAGGCCACCCGGGGCGTACCACGCCGCACGAGGGCGGTCGCCGCGGTCGCGGCGATCGCAGTCGGCTTCGGCGGGGCGGCGGTCATCGACACGCTGCTGCTGCCCGCGCCGGCGATCGCCGAGGCCGGTGACTACGGCCCCGGTGACGGCCTCACCCGGCTGGTCGTCAGCGTTCCCGGCGGCGCCGACGACACCGCCGTGGTGACGCTGTCCGCGCTGCCCGGGGTGGAGAGCGCGCAGCGGCTCCACGACGGCTCCGCGCTCGTCGCCGGTGACGGCATCACCCCCGCCGCCGTCACCGCTGCCCTGCCCACCGCCACCGTGACCCCGGCGGTTCCCGGCGAGGTGACCGCCGAGACCGTCACCGACCCGGGCTGGGCCGCCTACGGGTGGAATCTGCGCAACACCGGGTCGAACTCCTACTCCCAGACCGGGGTCGCCGGTGCCGACGTCGACGCCCCCTCCGGCTGGGGCGCCTCGACCGGCCGCGGCCTGGTCGTCGCGATCGTGGACTCCGGCTTCGACATGCACCCGGACATGGCCGGCGCGCTGTGGACCAACCCCGATGAGCCCTGCGGGTCGACCGACGTCGACGGCAACGGCAAGGCCGGCGACTGCCACGGGTGGAACTTCTACAAGAACACCGCGGACGTCACCAACGCCGGCCTCGACAACAGCCACGGCACCAGCGTGTCCTACGTCGCCGCCGCCCGGCGCAACGACCTCGGCTCGGCCGGGGTGGCGCCGGACGTGACGATCATGCCGCTGGTCATCGGCGCCGGGAGGGAGGTCTGGCTCAACCTCGGGGCAGAGGCCATCCGGTACGCCGCCGACCACGGCGCCGACGTCATCAACGCCTCCTGGGGCGGGCTCGGTGGGGAGACGATGCTGCGGGAGGCGATCCAGTACGCCGTCAGCAAGGGCGCGGTGGTCGTCGCCGCCGCCGGCAACGACGGCAGGGACCGAGACGCGGAGAAGTTCTACCCGGCCAGCATCAACGTGCCCGGCATGCTGACGGTCGGCAACACCACCGCCGCAGACAGGCCCTCGTCGAGCAGCGCGTGGGGTGCGAACACCGTCGACCTGTACGCCCCCGGCACCCTGGTCTACACGGGCGTGCCCGGCGGCGCCTACACGTTGGTCTCGGGCACGTCGATCGCCGCGCCCCAGGTGGCCGCGGCGGCCGCGCTGTACCGCGACGTGTACCCCGACGCCACGGCGGCCGAGCTGGCCGCGAGACTGGTCGGCGACGCGGAGGTGCTGCCGTCGCTGGCCGGCAAGGCCAACAGCTCCGCGCGGCTGTCGATGACCGCGCTCGGCGACACCGTCGTCGGAGTCCGGTACGCCTTCACCGGCATGTCGGCCGAGCCGGGCTCCGTGACCGCGCAGATCGTGGCCAGCGGCTCGGCTGCCGCCGGTGAGTACGCGGTGACCTTCGCCCTGGGTATGGAGCACGACGGGCAGGTGTACGCGCTCACCGAGGTGCCGGTGACCCTCGACGGGGGCACCGGCACCACCGGTGACGACGGCTCGGTCACCTTCGACCTGGGGCACCGCGATGCGCTGGGCTCGCTGCCGCTGTCCCCGTCGGTGCCGCTGGAGACGGGCCGGTACGTGCTCACCGCACAGCTGTTCCTCGACGGGGAGCCGCTGGGCCGGGAGTACGCCGCGCCGCTGCTCGTGGGGGTCGAGGGCGCCGACCCGACCGGGCCGGATGGTGGCTCGCAGCCGAGCAACCCGACCCGGCCGGGCGGTGACTCGCAGCCGGGGCGCACGCCCGCTCCCGGTGAGCAGCGGCCGGGCAACCCCACCCAGCCGGGCGGTGACTCGCAGCCGGGCAACCCCACCCAGCCGGGCGGTGGCTCGCAGCCGGGGCGCACGCCCGCTCCCGGTGAGCAGCAGCCGGGCACCCAGCCCGGCGCGATCCCGGCTCCCGGTGAGCAGCGGCCGGGCAACCCCACCCAGCCGGGCGGTGGCTCGCAGCCGGGGCGCACGCCCGCTCCCGGTGAGCAGCAGCCGGGCACCCAGCCCGGCGCCATCCCGGCTCCCGGTGAGCAGCAGCCGGGCACCACGCCGACCCCGGGTGAGCAGCAGCCCGGCGACACCACTCCCATCCCCGGCCAGCAGCCACCGCCCACGCAGCAGCCCGGTGGGGAGAAGACCTACCCGGGGACAGGGACGTTCGGGCTGACGTCGATCGACCCGACGCGGGTCACCACCTCCGGGGGCACCGAGGTCACCATCACCGGCACCGCCATCCCCGCCGGTGCGCGGGTCCGGGTCGGGGACGCCGCCCGAGCGGCGGTCACCTCCGTCTCGGCCACGCAGCTGACGTTCACCACGCCGGCGCGGGTGGCCGGCGTCTACGACGTCCACGTGTTCGCCCCCGACGGCACCGAGGCAGTCCTCGCCGCCGGGCTGACCTACGTCGAGGTCGACAGCGGCACGACGCCGATGCCGGGGGACCAGCAGCCGGGCAGCGACCCGGGCGGCCAACGGCCGGGCACCACGCCGGCCCCGGGCAACCAGCCCGGTGGTGGCAGCAACCCGGCGACGCCGCGCTCGGGGGTCATCGGCCCGAACGGTGAGCGGCTGCTGTACTCGGCCCGGTTCGCGTCCCTGGGCTCGGCGATCTGGAGCGTGAACTGCTCGAGCACCTGCAGCGGCCTGGCGGTGTAGCCCAGCACGGCCGCCGGCCCCGCCGCGCACCGTTCCGGTGCGCGGCGGGGCCGTCGCTGTTCCCGGCGCCGTTCTGCGAGGGGGAACCGGTCAGAAGTCGTGGGCCTCGTCGTAGCCGAGGTCCTCCTCGCCGGCCGGCTCGGCCGCCGGGTGCCGCGGGCTGCCGGCCTGCCGGTCGGGCGGGTCGGGCGGGTCGGGCGGCGCGGGCGTGCGGCCGGTCTCCTCGTGGACCAGGTCGTAGCCGTAGTCCCCGGGGCTCTGCTGGTCGGGCCTCATGCGGACCACTCCCTGCGGCAGGGGCTCGTGCCGCGGGCGGCGGCACCGGACGGGCGCATCCGATGCTGCGCGCGCCGGCCGCCCGGCCACAAGGCTCCCGGCGCCGCCCCGGGAGAGGATGCCGGGGTGCCGCGCCTGCTCGTCGTCCACCACACGCCCTCGCCGAACCTGCAGGCGGTGCTGGAAGCGGTGCGCGAGGGCGCCGCGCTCGTCGACGACGTCGACCTCTGCCTGCGCCCGGCGCTGTCGGCCGGTGCCGCCGACCTGCTGGCCGCCGACGGCGTCCTGCTCGGCACCCCCGCCAACATCGGGTACATGTCCGGCGCGCTCAAGCACTTCTTCGACACCGTCTACTACCCGTGCCTGGACGCGACCGTCGGTCTGCCCTACGGGGTGTACGTGCACGGTGGGGACGACACCGCCGGGGCGCTGGCTGCCATCGCGCGCATCACCGGGGCGCTGCGCTGGAAGCAGGTCGCCGCGCCGCTGAGCCTCACCGGTCCGCCGGGCCCGGCCGACCTCGAGGCGTGCCGCGAGCTGGCGGCGACGGTGGCGGTGCAGCTGTAGGGGGTCTTCCCGGCGCGGCATCGCTTCCCCGGCCGGCCGTTGTGCGGTGTGCTCTCCCTCACATGACCTACCCCCGTGGCCGCTGAGAGGACACCGCATGACGCAGACCCTGGACTCGCCCCCGCTGACCTCGGCGCTGCGGGCGGAGACCTGGCTGGCCGGTTTCGAGGAGGCGCTGCGCACCCGCGACGTCGAGCGGGCGGCCGGGATGTTCGCCGCCACCAGCTTCTGGCGCGACCTCGTCTCCTTCACCTGGAACATCACCACCGTCGAGAACCCGGCCGGGGTGGCCGACCTGCTCACCGCGACCCTCGAGTGCACCGACCCGAGCGGGTTCACCGTCGAGGAACCGCCCGAGGAGGCCGACGGCGTCCTCACCGTCTGGTTCGCCTTCGCGACCGCCGCCGGCCGCGGTCGCGGCCTGGCCCGGCTGGTCGAGGAGGGCGGTGCGACGAAGGCATGGACGTTCCTCACCACGCTGTACGAGCTCACCGGCCACGAGGAACCGCACGGCCCGCGGCGGCCGATGGGCGCCGAGCACGGGGTGAACAGGGAGCGGCTGACCTGGCTGGAGCGGCGGGAGAAGGAGCGCGCCGAGCTCGGCATCTCGCAGCAGCCGTACGTGCTGGTCGTCGGCGGTGGGCAGGGCGGCATCGCGCTGGGCGCGCGGCTGCGGCAGCTGGGCGTGCCGGCGCTCGTCGTCGACAAGCATCCGCGTCCCGGCGACCAGTGGCGGGGCCGCTACAAGTCCCTCTGCCTGCACGACCCGGTCTGGTACGACCACCTGCCGTACCTCAAGTTCCCGGACACCTGGCCGGTGTTCTCACCGAAGGACAAGATGGGCGACTGGCTCGAGGCGTACGTGGAGGCCATGGAGGTCCCGTACTGGTCGAGCACGGCGGTGACCAGCGCCCACTACTCACCGGAGAAGGGCGAGTGGACCGTCGAGGCCGAGCGCGAGGGTGACGCGCTGACCCTGCGCCCGAAGCACCTCGTCCTGGCCACGGGCATGTCGGGCAAGCCGAACATCCCCGACATCCCCGGGCGGGACGTCTTCCGCGGCGACCAGCACCACTCGTCGGCCCACCCCGGCCCGGACGCCTACGCCGGCAAGCGGTGCGTCGTCATCGGCAGCAACAACTCCGCCTTCGACATCTGCGGCGCCCTGTGGGAACACGACGCCGACGTCACGATGGTGCAGCGCTCCTCGACCCACATCGTGAAGAGCGACACCCTCATGGAGATCGGGCTCGGCGCGCTCTACAGCGAGCAGGCCGTGGCCAACGGGGTCACCACCGAGAAGGCCGACCTGATCTTCGCCTCGATCCCGTACCGGATCATGCACGAGTTCCAGATCCCGCTGTACGAGCAGATGGCCGAGCGCGACGCCGACTTCTACGAGCGGCTGGAGAAGGCCGGCTTCTGGCACGACTGGGGTGAGGACGGCTCGGGGCTGTTCATGAAGTACCTGCGCCGGGGCTCGGGCTACTACATCGACGTCGGTGCCGCCGACCTGGTGGCCGACGGCGACGTGAAGCTGGTGCACGGGCAGGTCGTCCGGCTCACCGAGGACTCCGTCGTCCTGGCCGACGGCACGGAACTGCCGGCCGACCTCGTCGTCTACGCCACCGGCTACGGCTCGATGAACGGGTGGGCCGCGGACCTGATCAGCCAGGAGGTCGCTGACACGGTCGGGAAGGTGTGGGGGCTGGGCTCGGACACCACCAAGGACCCGGGCCCGTGGGAGGGCGAGCAGCGGAACATGTGGAAGCCCACCCAGCAGGAGGGGCTGTGGTTCCACGGCGGCAACCTGCACCAGTCGCGGCACTACTCGCTCTACCTGGCCCTGCAGCTCAAGGCCCGGTACGAGGGGATCCCGACGCCCGTCCACGCCCTGCAGGAGGTGCACCACCGCAGCTGAGCAGCGCCGTGACCGCCCGGACGGCGGGCCCGTCCCGCCTCGTCCTCGCCGCGACCGTGGCGAACCTCGCGGCCGGCACGCTGTTCGGCTGGAGCCTCGTCGCCCAGGACGCGGCGGCCGGCGTGGGGATGTCCGGCTCCGCCGCGGCCGGGGTCTTCGCCACGGCGATCGTCGTCCTCGCGGGGGCCGTGCTGGTCGCCGGGCCCGCCCAGCGGCGGGTCGGACCCCGCCGGCTGCTCGTCATCGCCGCCGTGCTCGGTGGTGGGGGCCTGCTGCTCGCCGCGGTGGTGCGGGGGCCGGTGGCCCTGTGGAGCGGTGTCGCACTGCTCTTCGGGGCCGGCGGTGGGCTGGCCTACGGGGTCGCCGTGGGGCTCGCCGCCCGGGTGCCGGCGGCCCGGCGCGGGACGGCGACCGGCGTCGTGGTGGCCGCCTACGCCGCCGGCCCCGTGCTGCTCGGGCTGGTCGCGCCGTCGGCGCTGCGGGCTGTCGGTTGGCGGACCTGCCTGGCCGTCCTGGCGGTGGTGGTGGCCGCGCTCCTGGCCGCGGCCGCCCGCCTGGCCCCCGCGGGGACAGCGCACCCGGACGGCCGCCCGGGCCGGGCTGCCGGCGTACCGCGCCGGGTCGTGTCCCCGCTGTGGCTGGTCTTCGCCGGCGGCACCGCACCCGGCCTGCTGCTGTTCGCGCACGCCGTCCCCCTGGCCGCCGACCGGCAGTTGGGCCCGCAGGCGGCCGGGCTGGCCGTCTCGGCGCTGGCCGCCGGGAACCTGACCGGGCGGCTGGTCGCCGGGTGGTGGTCGGACCGGATCGGCCGGGTGCCCGCGCTGGCCGCGGCGCTGGCCGCCGCCGCGGTCTCGGTCGGCCTGCTGGCCGGCCCGACGGCACCACCGGTCGTCCTCGCCGGCTTCCTGGGCACCGGGGTCGCCTACGGCGCCGTCTCGTCGCTGGTGCCCGCGGCCACCGGGGACCGGGCCGGCCCCGATGCCTTCGCGACCGCCTACGGCCGGGTGTTCACCGGCTGGGGGCTGGCCGGGCTGCTGGCCCCCGTCGCCGGGGGCTCGCTCCTCGCCGTCGCCGGGGACCGGCCGGTGCTCCTGGGGCTGGCCGCGGTGCCCCTGCTGCCCGCGGCCGCGGGTCTGCTGCTCCTGCGCCGGCCGGCGTCCCGCACGCCGGCGGCGGCTGCCTCCTGAGCCGGGGCCGGCCGGGCGGGGCGGGGTGGACGGCGCGGTTCCCGGAGGGGCCTCGTGGGGCGCGCGTTCGATCGACCTCGATGTCCGCCGTCATCCGCGGGTCGACGCCAGGCGGCAGGATGGCCGGCATGGACGGAGAGTCGGGACTGGAGCCGGACCTGCTGCCCAACCTCGACGAGTTCGTGCTCGCCCGCATCGCCGAGGACAAGCGGATCGCCGCCGAGGCGGCCGCGGCCAGCGGCCGGGAGGCGTGGACCACCGCCGACGTTCCCTTCGGACCGGAGCCGCGCGGGGTGGCCGAGCACGTCGCGCGGCAGGATCCGGCCCGCCTGCTGGCCGAGTGCTCCGCCAAGCGGCGGCTGGCGCTGGCCTGCCGCGACTCCCGGCCGGACATGACCTTCCTCGGGGCCCGTCCCCGCGGCCTGGCCGACTTCTTCCTCGCTCCCCGTGACCAGCACCAGCTGGCGGCGCTCACCCTGGCCCTGCTCGCGCTGCCGTACGCCGGCCACCACGACTACCGGCCGGAGTGGCGCCCCTGAGCCGGCAGGGCTCAGCGGGAGCAGTAGGAGTCCGAGGAGGCGTCCCCGCCCTGCAGGCGGACCTGGTGCACGCGGCGCCCGTGGAAGTCCTCGCCGTGCGGGAAGAACCGCTCGTCCACGTCGAGGCCCCCGGTGGCCGGGTCGGTGTCGATCTTGGCCATCCAGGCGCCGACGCCGTCGGGGTAGAACTGGTCGTCCCACGCGCCGTACATCGAGTTGGTGATGTAGACGCGCCGCCCGTCGCGGCTGACCTCCACCATCTGCGGGCCGCCGGACAGCGGCTCCGACGGCGCGGCCGGGTGGGGCGTGCGGCGCACGACCCCGCCGAGCCGGACCGAGCCGACCTCGCGGGGGGCTGCCGGGTCGGTCACGTCGAACTGCTTGAGCTCGCCGGTTCCCCAGCAGGACACGTAGAGCATCCGGTCGTCGACCGAGAGGTCGATGTCGGTGATGAGCGGAGGGACGGCGCCGAAGGGCTGCAGCGCCGGGGGGAGGTCGGCCGGATCAGCCGGCTCGGCGGGGATCGTGATGACCTTGTCGGCCCGCCACTCCGCCCCGTCCCGGTGCCAGCGCCACACCGAGGAGGAGAGATCGGTCGTGTCGACGACGACGCCGGCGAACCCCCACGTCGCCTCGGGGTCGTGCGCGGGGTGCAACTTCAGGACCATCTGGTGCTGGGGGCCGAGGTCCACCGCCTGCAGGTGGCGGCCGTCCGTGAGACTCCAGAAGTGCAGCCGGTGGCCGTACTCCTGCCCGAGCAGCAGCTCGGGCACCAGGCCGTCCTCGATCATCGAGGGCGTGCCCCACTCGCTGGAGACGAGGACGTTCTGGTTGAGGTGCCACCAGGCGTCATAGGCCAGGTACTGCGGCCCCCGTTCGGTCTCCCACGCCCGGAGGACGTCGAACGTGGTGTGGTCGAGCAGCGCGACGCCACCGGGCCCGTCGTTGCCGTCGGCCCCGCCCAGGCAGGTGAGGAAGACGCCGTCCGGCCCGCAGTGCAGGGTGTGCGGCCGGGAGTAGCCGGCCCGCGCCGCCAGCTCCTCGGGGTCGATGGTCTTGTGCAGCCGCGGGGAGCGCGGGTCGGGCTGGGTGTCGTAGACGTGGATGCGCGAGCTGCGGATCCCGGGCAGCAGCAGGAACCGGCGCTGCAGGCCGGCGCCGCCCATGTCGTGGCCCTCGTGCATGAGCGCGCTGGAGCAGGCGTTCCACCCGAAGCGGTGCAGCTCGTCACCGGTGGTGGGGAGGCCGGTCCAGCCCACGACGGTCCCGTAGGTGTCGGAGTCCTCGTCGACGTCGACGACCGCGAGCGCGTCGGGGAGCACACCGGCGCGGTCGAACGCGGCCACGTAGGCGAGGCGCTCGGTGGGGGCCGCGATCGCCTCGGCCGGGCTGCGGTAGAACGTCGGGTCGGTGCTGCTCATCGGTCTACCTCGAGCGAACCGGTCGGCGGAACTCCGTACCGCCTGGATCCGTGCGGGCGACGCGCCCGGCACCCCGAACCGCCCCGGCTCGACGCCCGGTGGGCGCGGTCATGCTCCCGCGGTGCCGGGGTGGGGGGAAGAGGTGCCGGGTCCGTGCGGTCAGCCGGAGCCGGCCGGTGAGCGCCGGGGGACGAGCAGATCCGCGTAGTCGTCGGGCAGCTCGGTCAGCAGGCCGGCCAGGAGCGCGTCGTCGACGACCTCCACCAGCGCCGACAGCACCGCCCGGGCGTGCTCACGGGCCTGCAGCGGATCGGTCTGCAGGCGTTCGGCGAGCACCTCGAGGAACGCTTCGGCGGTGAGCCGGCGGGGTGCGGTGCGCGCGGCGCGGCCGCGCTCGAGGGCGGGGCGCAGGTCGTCGGGCAGCTGCTGCGCCAGGGCGCCGACCTCCCTGTCGGGCAACCGCTCGGCGAGCACCTCGAGCACACCCTCGGTGACCCGCCGCGCCTCCTGGCCGTCCGGCCCGCCGCGGGCGGTGACGAGCTGCACCAGGTCCCGGCCCGCGCTCACCGGGCGCTGGGAACGCCAGGGCGACGACAGGAGCCCGGCGAAGTCCGCCGGCAGCTGGGCGACCGCGTCCTCGACCTCCGTGGACGGGACGACCAGCCGCAGCGCGTGCAGGACGACGGTGGTGTGCGCGCGGGCGGCGTCCTCGTCGGCCTGCTCCCGCCCGGCGACGCGACGCAGGAACTCGTCGAGCTCGAAGGACTCCGCCTGCCGGTTGCGCAGGGTGGCCGTGCCGGGCAGGAAGCCGTCCGGGGGTTTGAGCTGCTGGGCCAGGTCGTCGGCCTGACCGCCCGAGAGGCGCTCGCTCAGCGTGGTGAGCACGGCCTGCGCAACCCGCTCGGCCGATCCCCGGTCCAGGTCTGCCCCCAGCTGGACGGCGGTGATGAAGCGATCGAAGGCGTGCACGGCAGGGTCTCCGTCCCGCTCGGTGTCCTCAGGCCCAGGGGCCGACCAGCTCCCGGTACTCCTGCGGCAGCTGGGACAGGACGTCGTCGAACTCCCCGGGGGTGACCGCCTCGCGCACCGTGAGCAGAACGGCGGCGGCGCCGGTCCGGGCCTCGGCGGGGTCCACGTGACCCCGGGCCGCGACGCGACGCACGAACTCGTCGACGTCGAACGCCTCGGCCTCCTCCCGCGGGGGGCGCAGCCACTCCTTGAGCTCTGCCGGCAGCTGGGCGGCCAGGTCCTCCGCTTCACCGCCGCTGATCCGGTCGGCGAGGACCTCGAGCGTGGCGTGTTCGATCCGCTCGGCCATCTCCTCGGGCACGCCGGCCCGCTGGGCCGCGGTCCTGGTGAACGTCTGGTAGTCCAACGCTGCGCCCTCCGAGCCGCTCGCGACGCCGTCGTCGGCGTCTGTCGACGCTAGGGCCGCCCGGCGGCCGTGCGCATCGGTCGATCCGCCGATGCCGAGGCGGTTGACCGCTCTCCGCCGCCGGTTGGACACTGGCGGCCCGCGGAGGGAGCCTTCGATGGCGTGGAACCTCAGGGGCAGCTACGTCGAGACCTGCTCGTGCGAGCTGATGTGCCCGTGCAACCTCAGCCTGGACCACGGCGCCACGTACGACTTCTGCCGGGTCACCCTGGTGTTCAGCATCCGCACCGGCGAGGTGGACGGCACCGACATCGGCGGCCGCCGGGTGGCGCTGATCGCGGACACCCCGAAGGTGATGACCGAGGGGAACTGGCGGCTTGGGGTCTTCGTCGACGACCAGGCGAGCGAGGAGCAGTTGGACAAGCTGGTCCAGGTCTTCGGCGGGCAGCTCGGCGGCCCGATGGCCGCACTCGCGCCGCTCGTCGGCGAGGTGGTCGGGGTCGAGCGGGCGGCGATCGAGGTCCGGGACGACGGGCTGCGGCACAGCGTCCGCGTCGGGGACGTCATCGACTTCGAGGTCGAGGACATCGTGCCGTTCGGGAAGGAGGACGGCCGGCCGGTCCGGTTCGACGGCATGTTCCACCCGGTCGCGCCGGACCTCACGATGGCCGAGGCGCGACGCTCCCGGATCGATGCCTTCGGCATCCGCTACGAGGGGAAGACCGGCCTGTCGACCGCCGAGTTCTCCTGGTCGGGCTGACCGGAGCGCCTCGGTGCAGCAGCGACTCCGCCCCGGCGAGAGCCTCGCCCCGGCGTTCGCCGCGGCCCGCGTCCGGCTGGGGCTGGTCGCGCTGCTGTTCGCCCTCGCCGCCCTCGGGTGGTGGTGGACGGTCGACCGGATGCGCGGCATGGACACCGGTCCGTGGACCGCGCTGGGCTCGCTGGGCTGGTTCCTCGGCGTGTGGGTCGTGATGATGGCCGCGATGATGTTCCCGTCGGTGTCGCCGACGATCGCGCTGTACTCCCGGATGACCCGGCAGCGCTCACCGCTGTCGCCGCTGCTGTTCGCGGCGGGGTACCTGCTCACCTGGACCGCCGCCGGGGTGGGCGCATTCGTGCTCGCGGCGGTCGCGGCCCGGATCTCCGGCGGGGCGCTGGCGTGGGACCGCGCGGGCCGCTGGGCCGCCGGTGTCACGCTCCTGGTCGCCGCGGTCTACGAGCTGACCCCCCTCAAGGACGTCTGCCTGGGCAAGTGCCGCAGCCCGCTCGGCTTCCTGCTGGGGGCGTGGCGCGACGGCCGCTGGGGCGCGCTCCGGATGGGTGCGAACAACGGCGCCTGGTGCGTGGGCTGCTGCTGGGCGCTGATGGCCTCGCTCTTCGCGCTGGGCGTCATGAGCGTCGCCTGGATGGCCGTCGTCGCGGGGCTGATCGCCGTGGAGAAGACCCTGCCGTGGCGCCGGGTGGCCACCTGGGGGACGGCGGCGTTCCTGTTCGTCCTCGGCGTGCTGCTGCTCGCCGTCCCCGACGCCGTCCCCGCCCTCACCGTCCCCGGGGACGGGGGAATGGGCGGGATGACCCCGATGGGGGCGCGGTGAGGCCGCCGCCGGTCGTGTGACGGTCCCGCGCGGTGGGCAGAACCGCTCTGTGATGCATCTCGATGCCCAGCCGGCGCCGGTCCGCCCCTCCCGGCGCGGGGAGGGACCGGTCTGGGACGACGGGAACGGCGAGCTGCTCTGGGTGGACTCCGCGGCCGGCCAGGTGCGCTGGGCGCGGGTCGACCCGGCGGGCGCGGTGGGCGACCAGGCGATGCGGCCGGTCGGCGAGCCGGTGGCCGCGGTCACCCCCACGACGGGCCCCGGCTGGCTGCTGGCCACCAGCGGCGGGTTCCGCTACCTGGCTCCGGACGGGCAGGTGACCTTCCTGCTGGACCTGTCCGGGGAGGGCGCCGGGCGGACCCGGATGACCGACGGTGCCTGCGACCGGGCCGGCCGGTTCTTCGCCGGCACGACGGGCCTGCAGGGGGAGCCGGGGACGGGCTCCCTGTACCGGGTGGACCTCGACGGGCTGATCAGCGTCGCCCTCACCGGGCTGACGGCCAGCAGCGGGATCGCCTGGTCACCGCAGGACGACGTCCTCTACCTCGCCGACTCCGGCGCGCGCACGGTCACCGCCTTCGACTACGACGTGGACCTCGGCACGCTGGGCGAGCCGCGGGTGCTGCTCGAGTTCGCCGACGACGAGCCCGGCACCCCGGCCGGCCTGGCGGTGGACCGGGAGGGTCATCTCTGGATCGCCCTGGAGGGCGCCGGGGAGGTGCGCCGGTACAGCACCCGGCGGGGGCTGGAGGAGATCGTGCGCGTGCCGGTGACCGGGACCTGCGGCTGCGCCTTCGCCGGCCCTCTGCTGGACACCCTGGTCGTGACCACGGCCGCCGAGGGGCTCTCCGACGACCAGCGGGCGCAGCAGCCCGACGCCGGCCGGCTGTTCACCGCCCGCATCCCCGACGTCCTGGGCCGGGCCTCCTCGCCCTATCGGGGCCCGCTGCGTGACCTGAGAGAGGTCTAGCCGCCGGCCAGGCGCGCGTCCAGGTCGAGCAGGGCGGCGCGGAAGCAGCCCAGCGGGGCCTCGGCGACGCCGGCGCCCACCTGACCGGCGGGGGCCCGTGTCAGAAGCTGGCGATCCGGCTCCGGAGAGCAGCGGCGGTGGCCTCGCGCGCGTCGGCGTCGGCGCAGGGGAGCGCGTCGGGCTCGTCGGGGTCCTCCTCGACCTCGCCGGTGCCGAGGTCGAGGAGCACCCGCCGGACGGCGTGGGTGACGGCGCGGTAGGCGTCGTCGGGCGCGGTCGTGACCAGCACGCCCCGGCCGCTCGCGGACGCCACCTCGAGCCGGGAGTAGGGGCGGAACGGGTCGCCCGCGGGGTCGCCGGCCTCCTCCACCACCACCCAGGCGGCGCCCGCGGTGCGGCCCTCCCCGAGCCGGCGCAGCCGCCGCCGCGCGGCCTGCTCGCCGCGCAGCTCGCGGTAGCGCAGCGCCAGCGCGGCGCGGGCGAGCAGCTCCAGGTCCAGACCCGCCGCCGGGACGCCGCTGTCGTCGACGGCGGCGGCGACCAGCTCCGGCCCCCGCTCGGCCGCCGCGACCAGGGCGCTCGTGCCGGGGCCGAGCAGCCGCAGGCGGTCGGCGGTCGCGCGGACCAGCCGGACGATCCGCTGGTAGACCTCCGTCTGCTCCAGGACGACCGGGTAGAGCCGGGCCTCGGCCTGCTCCCAGGAGGCGGCCAGCAGGGTGGGCACCGGGCCGTCGTCGGGGTCCGGCGCACCCGGAGCCGGCCCGGCGAAGGGATCCGGCGGGACGGCGTCGGTGCTCATTGCGCTCCTCCGGGCAGGCGGTAAACCATCATCAACATGCCGTCTCCTATCCGACGCGGCCCGGTGGGGCCCGGCGCGGAGCGGGACCGGCCGGGGCCTGCCGGGCGCGGAGCGGACCGGCCGTGATGCAGCCGCGAGCGGGCACCGCTGTCGTCGCCGTCGGGGGCAACGCCCTCACCCGGCCCGACCAGCGCGGCACCGCCGAGGAGATCGCGGCGAACGCGGCGGACATGGCCGCGGCCCTGGCGGGGCTGGTGCGGGCCGGCCGGCGGGTCGCCGTCGTGCACGGCAACGGCCCGCAGGTCGGCAACCTGGCGCTGCAGCAGGAGGCGGCCACCACCGTGCCGGCGCAGCCGCTGCACCAGCTCTCCGCGATGACCCAGGCCCAGCTCGGCGGCGTCCTGGTCCGGGCGATCGACGCGGAGTGCGGCGCCGGGCTGGCCGTCTGCGTCGTCACGCACGTCGCCGTCGACCCCGCCGACCCGGCCTTCACCCACCCCACCAAGCCCATCGGCCCGTTCCTCGACCGGACGGCGGCCGGGGCGCTGGCCCGCGAGCGCGGCTGGACGGTGGCCGAGGACGCCGGCCGCGGGTGGCGCCGGGTGGTGCCCTCGCCGCGGCCGACCGGCATCGTCGAGCTCTCCGCCGTCCGCATGCTGCTCGCCGCCGGCGCCGTCGTGCTCGCCGCGGGCGGGGGAGGGATCGCCGTGGACGGCGGGTCGATGGCGCCGCTGGACGCGGTCGTCGACAAGGACCTCGCCGCCGCCGCGATGGCCACCGCGGTGCGCGCCGACGAGCTCTACCTGCTCACCGGCGTCGACTGCGTGCTGCTCGACCACGGCACCCCCCGGCAGCGGCCGGTGCACCGGCTCGACCCCGAGCAGGCCGCGGAGCACCTGGCCGCCGGGCAGTTCCCGCCCGGCAGCATGGGGCCGAAGATCACCGCGGCCCTGGCCTTCGTGCGCGACGGCGGGCACCGCGCCATCATCACCTCCGCGCGGCTGCTGCGGGCCGCCGCCGAGGGCGTGCCCGGCGCGGGCACCCAGATCGAGCGCTTCCCGGTCCCGGTGGTGAACGTGCCATGACCGTCCGCGGCCTGCGGGTGCACCGCGCCACCCACCTGACGGTCTACCCCGCGCTCGACCGCGCCCCGGCCTGGTGAGGCCATGGAACGGCCCCGCTGCAGGGGCCCACCGCGAGCGTGCGAGCGGTGGGGAGCAGCGGGGTCCTTCTACTGCGGGCGCAAGGCCATCCAGAGGGCGACGGCATCGGCGCTGCCGGGGTTGCGCCAGAAGTGCGGCTGCACGGTGCGGAAGTGCAGCGAGTCGCCGGGGCGCAGGCAGTAGCTCTGCCCGTTGACGTCGAACTCCAGCTCGCCCTCGAGCAGGTACACCAGCTCCTCGCCGGGGTGCTCCATCGCCCGCTCACCGCTGCTGGCGCCGGGGACGACGGTGGCCCGCGCACCGGCCAGGAAGAACCGCCCGTAGGCGCCGCTGATCCCGGCCAGGTCGATGCCGGTGTGCGAGGTGAGGATCGGCCGCTGCTCGCCGTCGCGGATGAACACCGTCGGGTCGGCGGGCACCCCCTCCTCGTCGACGAAGTAGGCCACCGGGCGGCCGAGCGCCCCGGCGAGTTTGAGCAGGGTGGTGATCGTCGGGACCATGCCGCTCTGCTCGATCTTGTGGATCGCGGCGGCGGAGACGTCGGATCGGGTGGCCAGCTGCTGGAGGGACAGACCGGCCTGCTTGCGCAGCGCGCGCAGCTTGGGGCCGATCCCCGAGACGATGCGGGTGAGGTCCTCGGTCATCTCTCGCCCTTCGCGCGCGGCCGTCGTCGGGCCCCTTGACGTCACTGGGCGGCCTGCTGAGGATAGTGCACGCCTCGTTCTCCATGCTGAACGGCACAGCGGGTCCCATCCCGCCGAAGGAGGCCCTCGTGGCCGAGCGCACCAGTTCACGGCGCATCGTGATCGTCGGGGGCGGGGCCGCGGGCATCGGCGCCGCGGGTGCGGCGCGGGGCACCGACCGGGACGCCGAGATCACCGTCTACACCGAATACGAGGACGCCGCCTACAGCCCGTGCGGGATCCCCTACGTGCACGGCGGTGAGATCCCCGACTTCGCCCGGTTGTTCCTCGGCACCAAGGAGCAGTACGCCGACGCCGGCATCGACATCCGCTACCGGACCCCGGTGCGGGCGATCGACCCGCGCGGGCGCAACGTGCGCGTCGGCGACGGCCCCCCGGTGCCCTACGACGCGCTGGTGATCGCCACCGGCTGGGACTACGGCCGGCCCGACGTCCCGGGTGCCGACCTCGCCGGCATCTACTACATGAAGAACATCCGCGAGGCGATGCGGTGGCACGAGGTGCTCGAGGAGGTGCGCAGCGCCGTCGTCCTCGAGGCCGGCCCGCTGGGCATGGAGATGGTCACCGCGCTGTGCCACCGCGGCATCGAGACCCACCTGGTCGACCCGGGCCCGTGGGCGCTGTCGATGGCCACCGACCCCGACATCGTCGCGCCGGTGGAGGAGTCCTGGCGGGAGATGGGTGCCTGGCTGCACTTCAACACCAAGCTCGAGGCGATCCGCGGCGACGGGAACGGGCAGGTGCGCGCCGTCGCCACCACCGACGGCGAGATCCCCTGCGATCTGGTCGTCGTGTGCACCCACAAGGAGCCGCGCACCGACCTCGGTGCGGCCGCCGGGCTCGCCGTCGGCTCGGCCGGCGGGTTCGCCGTCGACGAGACGATGGCCACCTCGGTGCCCGGCATCTGGGCGTCCGGGGACTGCGCGGAGATCCCGCACGGGGTCAGCAACGTGCCGATCCAGGGGCTGTCCGGCAGCCACGCGTACGCGCAGGGCAAGGTCGCCGGGGTCAACGCCGCCGGCGGACGGCGGGCCTACCAGCCGGTGTACGTGCCCTGGGCGATGGTCGCCGGCACGTGGATGATCGGCGGGGTCTCCTTCAGCGAGACGCTGGCGACCGCGCTGGGCATCCCGTTCGTGACCGGCCAGGCGCAGGGCATCTCCCGCGCCCGCTACTACCCCGACGTGAAGCCGGTCATGGTCAAGCTGCTCGCCGAGCCCGACCGGCTGCGGCTGATCGGGGCGCAGATGGTGGGCGGAGAGGGGATCAAGGAGCGGGCCGACTTCCTGGCGATGGCCGTGCGCACGGGCATCACGCTGCGCGACCTGGCCACGATGGAGAACGTCTACTCGCCGCCCATCGGGGCGCTCAACGAGCCGATCGCGCTGGCCGCGCAGGACGCGCTCGCGCGGCTGGGGAGCTGACATGGGGCTGGCCCGGCGGGTGCGCGCGGTCTCCGAACGGCAGCTGATGACCGCCGCGCAGCGCGACGTCGCCGCGCGGCTGGGCACGCTGCCGCCGCTGCCACCGCGGGGCGTGGACCGCTTCTGGCAGCAGGTCTACGTCCCCGTCTACCACCGCCTCCCCTGGAAGCTGCGCGCGGCGGTGATGCAGGCGATGCCGGGCAGTCACCGCCGGACCTGGCACCCGCCCGAGCAGGGGAGCGGCCCGGCCGTCTGACGACCTGCACGAAGGAACTGTCACCAGGTAGCCACCGAGTCCAGGAGGACCCGTCATGAGCACCAAGACCGTCGACATCCCCAGGGCGCAGGAAGGCGACGTCCTCTACGACCTCGAGGAGAAGGTGTTCCCCGACGTCCAGGCCGAGCCGGGGCAGAAGGCGTTCGTGTTCATCCACACCGTCCCGTTCGAGGGGTCGGTGGCGCTGGTGAACCTGAAGACGTCGACCCGGCTGGTCCGCAAGGGCTTCGACGTGCACATCGTCCTCTACGGCCCCGGTGTGCTCCTCGGCTCCCGGACCCGCGGCTTCCCGTCGGTGGGCACCGAGGGGTTCCCCGGCAACCTCGCGGTCAACGAGCAGATCAAGACGCTGCTCAAGGAGGGCGCCAACGTCTACGCCTGCCGCTTCGCGATGGGCGCGCTGTACGGCTTCCGGGAGGACGACCTCATCGACGGGATCAAGGCCTTCCACCCGCTCGACGTCCTCGACTCGGCGCTGACCGCCTGGAAGGAAGGCGCCTTCCAGCTCAACACCTGGACCGTCTGAGAAAGGACCCCCTGCCCCCACCGCTCGCACGCTGGGGACGGGTCCCTGCAGGGGGCCGCCGCGAGCGTGTTCCAGGAGGGAACCGCGATGGCACGCGTGCACGACATGGGCGGCCGGACCCGCTACTTCGGGCCGCTCCCGCCGATCGACCCCGACGAACCGGTCTTCCACGAGGTCTGGGAGGCGAGGACCTTCGCACTCGCACTGCTGGCCAACCGGGTCTCAGGGGCCAACCTGCACGCCTTCCGGCACGCGATCGAGCGGGTGCCCGAGGAGGAGTACCTGTCGGGGTACTACCAGCGGTGGCTGGCCAGCGCCGAGCTCCTGCTGCTCGACAGCGGCATCCTGGCGCCCGGCGCGGTCGAGGCCCGGGCCCGCCGGCTCCAGGGGGAGGAGGTCGGCGAGCCCCCCGTACCGGAGCCGCACAAGCCGGGCATGCCCAGCGGCGGCCCGGGCAACCTGCGCACCGTCGAGGCGGCACCGGCATTCGCGGTCGGCGACCCGGTGACCGCCCGGGCCGACGAGCCCGCGCCGCACACCCGGCTGCCGGGGTACGCCCGCGGGAGGACCGGAACCGTCGTGGCGCTGCGCCCGGCCCAGGTCTTCCCCGACACCGCCGCGCAGTTCACCGGGGAGAACCCGCAGCACGTCTACGAGGTCCGGTTCGACGCCCGGGAGCTGTGGGGCGCGGACGCCGAACCGGGCAGCGTGACCGTCGACCTCTACGAGAGCTACCTGGAGCGCGCGCGATGACCGACCTGCGGCAGACCGCCGACCCGACGCTGAGCCCGGCGCTGCGCGTGGAGGCGCTGGAGTCGCTGCTGCTCGAACGCGGGCTGGTCGACAGCGCCACCGTCGAGACGTTCATCCGCACCTACGAGACCGCGGTCGGGCCGATGAACGGGGCAAAGGTCGTCGCGAAGGCCTGGAGCGATCCGGAGTACCGGCAGTGGCTGCTCGAGGACGGCACCGCGGCGATCGCCTCGCTGGGCTTCAAGGGCCCACAGGGCGAGCACATGGTGGTGCTGGAGAACTCGCCGACGGTGCACAACGTCGTCGTCTGCACCCTGTGCTCCTGCTACCCGTGGCCGGTGCTCGGGCTGCCGCCGTCCTGGTACAAGGACCCGGCTTATCGCTCGCGGGTGGTCAAGGAACCCCGGGCGGTGCTGGCGGAGTGGGGCACCGAGCTGGGGCCGGACGTCGAGCTCCGGGTCTACGACTCCAGCTCGGAGGTGCGGTATCTGGTTCTGCCCGAACGCCCGCCGGGTACGGAATCGATGTCGGAGGAGGAGCTGGCCGCGCTGGTCACCCGTGACGCGATGGTCGGCGTGCGGAAGGTCGCGGCGCCGTGACCACGCCGACGCTCGATCTCGACATCGAGGGCCCGGCGGCGCCGCCGCGCTCGAACGGCGAGCTGGTCTTCGCCGAGCCGTGGGAGGGGCGGGCGTTCGGGCTGACCATGGCCCTGGTGCACGGCGGCACGATCTCCTACGGGGCCTTCCGGGCCGCGCTGATCGAACGGATCGCGGCCTGGGAGGCGGACCCGCCGCCGGGGGAGGAGTTCCGCTACTACCGCTGCTGGCTCCAGGCCCTGGAGCAGGTGACGGCCGGAGCGGGGCTGGTCTCGGCGAGGGACGTGGAGGAGAGGTCCGCGGCCTTCGCCCACCGTCCGGCCGGGCACGACCACCGGCACGACTCCGCCGGCTGATGGCCGCCGCCCCGGAGCGCGGCGGGACGAACACCGCCGTCGCCACCTGGGAGGGGGCTGTGCTCGGTGCAGGCCGTCGCGGACGCGCCCGGCATCGAGGTGCGCCTGGCCGACCCGGTCACCGCCCGCGAGGACGGTCAGTCGGTCTCCTCCAGCAGCGCGGTGTACTCCCGGGGCAGCTCGGAGAGCACGTCCTTCCACTCGTTGCCGGTCACCGCGTCGCGCAGCGTCTGGAACACCGCCCGCACGCCGGCCCGTGCGGCGTCGAAGTCGACGAGGGCGCGGTCGGCGACGCGCTGGATGAACACCTCGAGGTCGAACGGCTCGGCCTTCTCGCGCTCCGGCTGCAGCCACACGTCCACCCCCGGTGGCAGCTGCAGCGCGAGGTCGCGCGCCTGGCCACCGCTGATCCGCTGGGCGAGCACCTGCAGCGTGGCCCGGGTGAGGATCTCGGCCATCTCCGTGTCTGAGAGGGGCATGGCGTCCAGGCGCCGGGACGCCGGGACGCCGGCGCGCTGGCGAACGAGCTCGATGAACTGGTCGTGGTCCACGCGGCGCCTCCCCTGGGAGTTCCCGACACCCCGCTGCGTACCCGGCGAGCCCGGCCCCGAACGCGATGCGTCCCGCCGCCCGAGCGCCGTGCCGCTCGATTGCCTGGTGCTCGGCCTGCGGCGGGACGAGCGCGGGGCGATGGCGTTCGACGTCGATCGGCCGCCCCACGCTGAGCGCGGCGGGCGGTGTCAGGCGTCGTGCCGCGGCGCGGGCTCGGCGGTGGGAGCGAAGGCCGGGTGCTGTGCAGCCAGTTCGCCGGCCCGCCCGATGCCGGACAGCGGGCTCCAGGGGAGGTACGTGTCGGCGTTCCGGCGGGCAACCGCGGTGAGGCGGGCGGTCAGCGTGGACAGGGCGGTGCGCATCTGGATCTCCTCGCTCGTCGTCAGGTTCCACTGAGGGCAGCGGTGCGCGAGGAGGCGCTGTTCCGGCTCTCCGCCGTGAGGGCGCTTACCCCTCCCGGTGCGCCGGTGCCCGGGAACGGGAACGGGAACTCAGGCGGGCCGGCCGCGCAGCTGCCGCAGCAGCCGGACGAGCGCGTTGGTGGAGGAGTCCGCGTCGTAGGTCGGGGCCGTGTCGGACTGCAGCTTGGGCGCAAGCTGCTGGGCGAGCACCTTGCCGAGCTCGACGCCCCACTGGTCGAAGGGGTTGATGCCCCAGACGACGCCCTGGGTGAAGACCCGGTGCTCGTAGGCGGCGACGAGCTGGCCCAGCACGTTCGGGGTCAGCTTCGGCGCGACGATGGCGTTGGAGGGATGGTTGCCGGCCATGACCTTGTGCGGGACCACCGCCGGGTCGGTGCCGTCGGCCGCGACCTCCTCGGCGGTGCGGCCGAAGGCGAGCGCGGCCGGCTGGGCCAGGAAGTTGGCCAGGAGCAGGTCGTGCATCCCGTCGAGGTCGTGGTGGGGCTGGGCGAAGGCGAGGAAGTCCGCCGGGACGAGGTGGGTGCCCTGGTGGAGCAGCTGGTAGAAGGCGTGCTGGCCGTTCGTCCCGGGCTCGCCCCACACGATCTCCCCGGTCGGCACGTCGACCGGGGTGCCGTCGAGGGTCACCGACTTCCCGTTGGACTCCATGCACAGCTGCTGGAGGTAGGCCGGGAAACGTGCCAGGTAGAGGGAGTACGGCAGCACCGCGGAGGTCTGCGCGCGGAAGAAGTCGATGTACCAGACGGAGATCAGCCCGAGCAGCGCCGGCAGGTTCTGCTCCCAGGGCGCCGTCCGGAAGTGCTCGTCGATGGTCGCGAAGCCGTCGAGCATCTCCTGGTACCGCTCCGGGCCGATCGCGACCATGAGCGACAGGCCGATCGCCGAGGTGAAGGAGTACCGGCCGCCGACCCAGTCCCAGAACTCGAACATGTTGGCCGGGTCGATGCCGAACTCGGCGACCTTCTCGGCGTTGGTCGACACCGCCACGAAGTGCGCCGCCACCGCGTTGTCGTCGCCGCCGAGCCCGTCGACCAGCCAGCGCCGCGCGGCGGTCGCGTTGGCCAGCGTCTCCTGCGTGGTGAACGTCTTGGAGCAGACGATGAACAGCGTGGTCGCCGGATCGAGGTCGCGGGTGGCCTCGGCGAGGTCGGTCGGGTCGATGTTGGACACGAACCGGAAGGTGCGCGACCGGTCGGAGTAGTCGCGCAGGGCGGTGTAGGCCATCGCCGGCCCGAGGTCGGAGCCGCCGATGCCGATGTTGACCACCGCGCGGATCGGCTCCCCGGTGTGCCCCCTCCACGTGCCGTTCCGGACGCGCTGCGCGAAGTCGGCCATCCGGTCCAGGACCCGGTGGACGTCGCCGGTCACGTCCTGCCCGTCGACGACGAGCACCCGGTCCCGCGGCGCCCGCAGTGCCGTGTGCAGGACGGCGCGGTCCTCGGTGGTGTTGATGTGCTCGCCGCGGAACATCGCCTCGGTGCGCGCCCGCAGCCCCGCGCGCTCGGCCAGCGCGGCGAGCAGGCGGAGGGTCTCGCCGGTGAGCCGGTTCTTGGAGAAGTCGAGGTGCAGGTCGCCGGCGCGGCAGGTGAATCGCGTGCCCCGTTCGGGATCCTCCGCGAACAGGTCGCGCAGGTGTGCATCCCGCACCTGGAGGTGGTGGTCGGCCAGCGCCTTCCACTCCGGGGTCCCGCTGATGCCCATGCCGCCCTCCTGGTCCGTCCCGCCCGAGCCGTACCGGGCAGCCTCTCGCAGATTCGCCGGTGGGGCCTGCGGGAGCCGGCTCAGACGTCCCGGGTGACGACGTGGGTGACCGGGAGGTGGAACGCGTGCTCGAGGCGCCCGGGCAGGTCGTGGTGCAGCCAACGGGACAGCCGCGCGGGGAGGGTCGAGACGATGATCTCGTCGAACTCCCGGTCGCCCATGGTGTCCTCCACCGCCCGCATGGGATCGGAGTCGGCCACCGTGCCGCTCACCGTCGCGCCCGCGCCGGTGAACTTCTTCACCGCCGCATCGAGCTGCACCTGCGCCAGTCGGCGCGCCTCCTCCGGGGGCCCCGGCAGGGTCAGCACCCCGCCCATGACCGGCATCGGGATCGCCACGGCGTTCTGTGCGAGGTCCTTCACCGGCGTCGCCGGCACGACGAGCCAGAACTCCGAGGGCCCGGCGGCCACGCGTTCCCGGACGAGCTCCATGAGCTCGTCGCTGTCGAGCGTCTGGTTGGCCACGATCAGATACCGGTGCATGGCGCCTCCCGGGCGAGCGCGCGGACACCGGTGGGCGTACGGCGCCACCGGGCCGACGGCGGCACGCTACCGCTGTCCGGGCGCGCTGAGAACGGTTGCCGGCGCAGCCGGGAACCCGCTGGGGCGGGGCGGCCGGGTGTAGGAACGCGCGCATGAGCGAACCCGACCGTCCACTCTTCCTCGTCGTGACCATCAAGCCGCGCAAGGACCGGCTCGAGGAAGCCGAGGCGCAGCTGCAGTCGATGCGTCGCAACACCCTGAACGAGCCCGGCTGCGTCTTCATGCACCTGACGCAGCCGCAGGACGACCCCGACAACTGGGTGATGCTGGAGATGTTCCGGTCCCGCGCGGCGTGGGACGAGCACATGCAGCAGCCCTACAACGTCGAGGGCAACAAGATCCTGGAGAGCCTGCTGCGCGAGCCCTCGGAGCTGCGCCTGCTCGACGAGAAGTAGCCGCCCCGGCCGGTCCGGACGGGGAGTCCGCAGGGACGTCGCGCCGTCCGTGGCTGCGCCTCTGGAAGGGAACGCGAGCGGCCGCTATCGTCGCTCACACGCCGTGTGACCCACGACACACCCACGTACCCCTGTCCAGGGGGCGGGGAGGGGTGGTCCGAATGGCACGAGTGTCCGTCGTGCAGACGAGACCGGAAGCCGGGGGCGCACGGAAACCAGGGTTGGTCTATCCCGGCCTGACGCTCCCCTTCATCCTCGTCGTCACCTGCTTCGCCGCGTGGGGATCGGCGGCCAACCTCACCGACGTCCTGGTGGGCGTGTTCCGGCACATCTTCTCGATGTCGAACTTCCAGTCGGCACTGGTGCAGTTCGCCTACTACGGCGCGTACTTCTCCCTCGCCATCCCCGCGGCGCTGATCAACAAGCGGTTCGGGTACAAGGCCGGCGTGCTCACCGGGCTGGGCCTGGCCACGCTCGGCGGCCTGCTGTTCTTCCCGGCGAGCTGGCTGCTCGAGTACGGCTTCTTCCTGATCGCGCTGTTCGTGCTGGCGGCCGGCCTGTCCATCCTCGAGACCTCGGCCAACCCCTTCGTGATCGCCATGGGCCCGGAGGAGAGCGCCACCCAGCGGCTGAACCTGGCCCAGGCGTTCAACCCGGTCGGCGCGAACATCGGTGTCCTGCTCGGTGCCGTGGTGATCCTCCCCAACATCACGCCGGAGGCGGAGAAGGCCTCGATGACGGCCGACCAGCTGGCGCGGGCGCAGGAGCAGGACCTGTCCCTGGTGCTGGGGCCGTACGCCGGGATCGCGCTCGCGCTCCTGGTGATCTGGATCTTCATCGCCCTCCGCAAGATCGACGTCCCGGACGAGCACGCCCACTTCGGGCTGGAGGAGAGGGGGACCGGGGCACTGGGCCGCCTGTGGCACAACCGCCACTACCGCTACGGCGTGGTCGCCCAGTTCCTCAACGTCGGCGCCCAGGTCTGCGCGTGGACGTTCACCATCCAGTACGCCCAGGACGTGGTGGGCGTGCCCACCGGCTCCTCGGGGTGGTACCTGCAGGCCAGCCTGCTGCTGTTCCTCGTCGCCCGGTTCGTGATGGTCTACCTGCTCGGCATCTTCCGGCCGACGCGGCTGCTGTTCGTCATGGCTGCGCTGGGGGTGCTGTTCTGCCTCGTCGCGGTGTTCTCACCGAACAGGGTCGGGTTGATCGCCGTCGTCGGGATCTCGCTGTCGCTGTCGCTGATGTTCCCGACGATCTACGGCGTCGCCCTGCAGGGACTGGGCAGGGACACGAAGTTCGGTGCAGCCGGGCTGGTCATGGC
This sequence comes from Geodermatophilus ruber, assembly GCF_900114385.1. Lineage (GTDB taxonomy): Bacteria > Actinomycetota > Actinomycetes > Mycobacteriales > Geodermatophilaceae > Geodermatophilus > Geodermatophilus ruber. Next base: position 8,625 of record NZ_FOSW01000007.1, on the reverse strand, counting down.
CATCCTCGGCGGGGCCTTGATGCCCATGGTCCACGGCAAGGTCATGGACGCCTTCGGCGCGGCGGAGGCCTTCGTCGTCCCCGCTCTCTGCCTGGCCGGCGTGGCGCTCTACGCGCTGTTCGACCTGCGGACCGCACGGCACACCGGCCCGCTCGTGGCCGAGGGCGCCGCGCACTGACCGGCGTCCCCGGACGCCGGCGCCCGGCGGGCGGGCACGGACCGGCGGTGTCCGTCCCGCCCGGTGCACCGGTACGTCGTCGGAAGGGGAGTGGGGCCGATGTTCGTCGTCGTCGGGGAAGCGCTCGTCGACCTGGTCGGGCAGCGGGGCGGCCGGACCCTGGTCGCACATCCGGGCGGGAGCCCGGCCAACGTCGCCCTCGGGCTGGCCCGGCTGGGCGACCCCGTGACGCTCATGACCCGCCTGGGTCGTGACGCGTTCGGGGACATGGTCACCGAGCACCTGCAGACCAGCGGTGTGCGGATCGCCGGCGGGCCGGCGGAGGGCACGTCCACGAGCCTGGCGGTCGCCACCCTGGCCGCCGGGATCGCGAGCTACGACTTCCGCATCGACTGGGACATCGGGGCGCTGGAGCCCCTGCCCATCGAGACCCGCGCCCTGCACACCGGTTCGCTGGCCACCGCCCTGCCCCCGGGCAACGCCCACGTCGAGGACCTGATGGAGCGGGAGCAGCGGCGGGGCCGGGTGACCATCTCCTACGACCCCAACGTGCGCCCGGCGCTGCTCGGGACACCGGAGCAGGCGCGTCCAGGCATCGAGCGACTCGTCGCGCTGTCGGACGTCGTCAAGGTCAGCGACGAGGACCTGCGCTGGCTCTACCCCGACCGCGAGGACGAGGACGTGGCCCGGGAGTGGCTCGGGCGAGGTCCCGTCCTCGTCGTCGTCACCCGCGGCGGCAAGGGCGTCCATGCGGTGACCGACGACCTGGAACTGCGCCGCCCGGCGACACCGGTCGATCTCGTGGACACCGTGGGCGCGGGCGACTCCTTCACCTCCGGCCTGCTCGACGGGCTGCGGCGTGCCGACCTGATCGGCGGCGCCCGCCGGGACGCGCTCGCCGCCATCGACGAGTCCACGCTGATCAGCATCCTGGACGAGGCCTCCCTGGTGGCCGCGATCACCTGCTCCCGGCCGGGCGCGAACCCGCCCACCCGCGCCGAACTCGAGGCGGAACAGGCCCAGCGCGCGGCGGCCGCGGCATCCGTGCCGCCGGTGACGCCGCGCGCGGCGCCGGGCGTCACCGTCCCCTCCGCTACGCAGGGCCCCACGCAGCACCGCACCTGACCACCCGCGCGACCGCCCGGGTCGCACCCGAGCGAGGGAGACACCGATGGCCCAGACAGCAGGCTTCCGTGGCGCGATCTTCGACGTCGACGGCGTCCTGGTCGACTCGCCGCACGAGCTGGCCTGGCGGGAGGCGTTCAAGGCGCTCATGGAGAGCGAGTGGCGGGACATCCGGGACCGGACCAGCTGGACCCCCGAGCGGTTCACGCCGGGCGTCTACCAGGAGGTCATGGCCGGTAGGCCGCGCATGGAGGGTGCCCGCGCGGCCATGGAGCACTTCGGGGTGCCCGACATCGACGCGCGGATCGAGCAGTACGCGGCCGCCAAGCAGGAGCACGTCGTCAAGCTCATCGAGGAGGGCCGGTTCATGGCCTTCCCGGACGCGCTGCGGTTCATCCTCGACGTCAAGTCCATGGGCATCCGCGTGGCGGCGGCGTCGTCCTCGAAGAACGCCAAGCTCTTCCTGGAGCGGATCCGCCTGGACCTGTTCGCCGCGGAGCAGCGGATCGACTGCGACTTCGTCCACGAGGGCATGACGCTGCTCGAGCTGTTCGACGCCGACATCTCCGGGCGGGACTTCCCGCGGGGCAAACCGGACCCGACGATCTTCCTGACCGCCGCCGAGGAACTCGGCATCAACCCGGCCGAGTGCTTCGTCACCGAGGACGCGAGCAGCGGCATCCAGGCCGCGAAGGCGGCCGGGATGGCCGCGCTCGGCGTGGCCCGGCTCGACGACCGCGACCTGCTGGTCGAGGCGGGCGCGGACCTCGTCGTCACCACGCTGGACGACGTCTCGCGGCGCGCGCTGGCCGAGGGCCGGCTCGAGGAGCGCCGGGCCGCCGGCGAGATCAGGAGGCGGCTCACCCAGCAGCCGCCCAGCGTGTGGACGCTGGTCTACGACTCCTTCGACCCGGCCCGGCAGGGGCTGCGGGAGGCGCTGCTGGCGCTGGGCAACGGGTACTTCGTGACCCGCGGTGCGCTGCCCGAGGCCCGGGCCGACGACGTGAACTACCCCGGCACCTACGTTGCCGGCCTCTACGACCGGGCCGTGACCGAGGTGGCCGGCCGGCAGGTCGAGAACGAGGACCTGGTCAACGTCCCCAACTGGCTGCCGCTGCGGTTCCGGATCGAGGGCGGGGAGTGGTTCGACGCCCGGCGTCCCGGCGTCCTGGACCACCGCTTCGAGCTGGACATGCGCCGGGGCGTGCTGACCCGCGACCTCACCTGGCAGGACGCCGAGGGCCGGCGGACCAGCATGACCCAGCGCCGGTTCGTCAGCATGAAGGACGAGCACGTCGCCGGCCTGGAGACCACCTTCACGGCGGAGAACTGGTCGGGCCGCCTGGAGGTGTCCTCCGGACTGGACGGCCGGGTGGTCAACGCCGGGGTCAAGCGCTACCGCGACCTCAACGGCCGCCACCTGCAGCTGCTGGGGCAGGGGCAGGTCGACCCGGAGACCATCGACCTGGAGGCCGAGACCCTGCACTCGCACGTGCGGATCGCGCTGGCCGCGCGGACCCGGGTGCTGCGCGACGGGCAGCGGGTCGACGCGCCGCGGCGGCTGGTCGAGGAGCTCGGGTACGTCGCCCACGACCTGACCCTGGACCTCGAGGAGGGGCGCCCGACCAGCGTGGAGAAGGTCGTCGCGCTGTACACCTCCCGGGACCGGGCGATCTCGGACAGCCGCACCGACGCCCAGCTGACCGTGGGCACCGCCGAGGACTTCGGCCGGCTGCTCGTCCGCCACGAGGGCGCGTGGAACAGCCTGTGGAACCGCTTCGACATCGAGCTCGACAGCGCCAACGAGTGGACCGAGACGGTCCTGCACCTGCACATCTTCCACCTGCTGCAGACCGTCTCCCCGCACACGCACCACCTGGACGTCGGCGTCCCGGCGCGCGGCTGGCACGGGGAGGCCTACCGCGGGCACGTCTTCTGGGACGAGATGTTCATCTTCCCGTTCCTCAACTTCGAACGGCCCAGCCTGGCCAGCGCGCTGCTGGACTACCGGCACGCGCGGCTCGGGGTGGCCCGGGCGGCGGCCCGCGCGGCGGGCTTCGACGGCGCCATGTTCCCGTGGCAGAGCGGGGCCACGGGGCGGGAGGAGACCCAGGAGGTCCACCTCAACCCCAAGTCGGGGCGCTGGCTGCCCGACCACTCGCACAACCAGCGGCACGTCAACATCGCCGTGGCCTACAACGTCTGGCAGCACTACATGGTCACCGGGAGCACGTCGTTCCTGCGCTTCACCGGCGCCGAGCTGCTGATCGAGATCGCCCGGTTCTGGTCGAGCATCGCCACCTACGACCCGGCGCAGGACCGCTACGAGATCTCCGGCGTGGTGGGTCCGGACGAGTACCACGAGGCCTACCCGGACTCCGACGAGGCGGGGCTGCGCAACAACACCTACACCAACGTCATGGCGGTGTGGGTCCTGCAGCGGGCGCTGGAGACGCTGGAGGTGCTCCCGCCGCACTACCGGCAGGAGCTCGTCCAGGAGCTCACCATCCGCGAGGACGAGCTCGACCGCTGGCAGGACATCACGAAGAAGATGAAGGTCGTCTTCCACGCCGACGGGGTCCTGACCCAGTTCGAGGGCTACGAGCAGCTGCCGGAGTTCGACTGGGAGGGCTACCGGGAGCGCTACGGCAACATCCAGCGGCTGGACCGGCTGCTGGAGGCCGAGGGCGACAGCACCAACCGGTACAAGCTGGCCAAGCAGGCCGACGTCCTCATGCTGCTGTTCCTGCTCTCCCGCGACGAGCTGCGCGGGCTGCTGCACGGCCTGGGGTACGAGTTGAGCACGGAGCAGCTGGCCCGGACCGTGGACTACCACCTGGAGCGGACCTCGCACGGGTCCACGCTCAGCGGTGTGGTGAGCGCCTGGGTGCTGGCGCGGTACCGCCCGGAGGAGGCCTGGCGCTTCCTCCAGCACGCGCTGGAGAGCGACATCTCCGACGTCCAGGGCGGGACGACGGCCGAGGGGATCCACCTGGGCGCGATGGCCGGGACGGTGGACATCGTGCTGCGCTGTCTGACCGGCATGCGGGCCCTCGGGCCGGTGCTCCGCTTCGACCCGGCGCTGCCGACGGAGGTCAAGCAGCTGCGGTTCAGCGTCCACTACCGCGGTCAGCGGGTGGACGTCGACCTGGGCGAGGACCGCATCCGGCTCAGCGCGCGACCGGGCGGTACGACCCCGGTCAACCTGCTGGTGCGCGGGCAGGCCGTGGAGCTCGCGCCCGGGCAGGAGCGGGAGCTCGTGCTGGAGAGCGCACCGTGACCGCGGGCACGGCCACGCCGGAGCAGGTGGCCCGCGAGCTGGCCGGGCGGGCGGGGGAGGTCGCCCTGGGGCTGGACTTCGACGGCACGCTCAGCCCGGTGGTCGACGACCCGCAGGCGGCCCGGCCGCTGGCGGGGATCGTGGACCTGCTCGGCCCCCTCGCGGACCGGTTCGCCGCCGTTGCCATCATCTCCGGCCGGCCCGCCCCGTACCTGGCCGAGCACGTCGGCGCCCCCGGTGTCCGCTACCTCGGGCTGTACGGGCTGCAGGAGGTGCACGAGGGCGAGGTGCGGGTGGACCCGCGGCTGGCGGCGGCCCGCGCTGCGGTCGGTGCCGCCGCCGCTGCGCTGCGGGACTCCCCGGCCGTGCGCGACAGCGGCGCCTGGCTGGAGGACAAGGAGTACTCGATCGCGGTGCACACCCGCCGGGTCCCCGACCGGGACCGGTGGACCGACGAGATCGACCGGACCGCCCGGCGGATCGCCGAGGAGCACGGGCTCGAGATCGTCCCCGGGAAGATGGTCTGGGAGCTGCGACCGCCGGTGCGCGGCGACAAGGGGGACGCCGTCCGCCGGGTGGTGGACGAGTCCGGCGCGCGGGCGGTCGTCGTCATCGGGGACGACCTCGGTGACCTCCCGGCCTTCGCCGCGGTGACCGAACTCGCCGCCGCCGGCGTCGACGGGCTGCGGGTGGCCGTGCGGTCGGCGGAGTCCCCACCCGAGCTGCTGGCCGGCGCCGACCTGGTGCTGGAGGGGCCGGAGGGCGTGCTCGAGTTCCTCCGCCGGCTCGCCGCCTGAGCACCCCCGGGGCGCGTCACCGGGGCGGCGGCACCAGAGCGGAGAGGTCGCGGATGTAGACGGCCGTGCCGTGCCCGAAGCCGGAGACCAGCGGCTGCAGGCGGGGGACGACGGCCTCGACCAGGGTGTCGGTGCGGTCGCGGACCGCCCGGGCCAGCGTGGCCGGCGTCGCCGGCCGCCAGACGGCGTCCCCGGACAGCGACACCGCCAGGACGGTGGCGACCAGCGCGAGCAGCGGCACCGTGCTCAGCGCCAGGGGCAGGCCCAGGTGCTCGGCCGCGAGACCGACCATGGGTGGGCCGCCGAGCAGCCCCGTGTAGCCGACGGTCGTGGCCAGCGCGATGCCCCGCGCGCCGTCCAGGACGCCGGCCCGGGCGATGGCCAGCGGGAAGACGTTGGCCAGTCCCAGGCCCACGACCACGAAGCCGGCCACCGCGACCGGCGCGGAGGGCGCGGCGACCAGCACCACCCCGCCCGCGGCGGCGAGCACCGTGCCGCGGGTGAGCAGCCGGCGCTCCCCCACGAGGGCCAGCAGCCGGCTCCCGGCGAGGCGGCCGCAGGCCATGGCCAGGGAGAACCCGGCGTAGCCGGCCGCGGCCAGCGTGGAGGAGGCATGCAGCTCGGTGCGCAGGTGCAGCGCGCCCCAGTCGGACAGGGCGCCCTCCCCGAAGGCGGTGCACCCGGCGATCGCGCCGAGGACGACCAGGACGGCAGTCGGCCGGCCCGGCCCCGGCTCGCCGGCAGCCTCTCGCGCCGGGGCCGGGGAGCCGGCCGCGGCGAGCAGCGCCGGCGCGACCCCCGCGGTGACCACCAGCCCGAGGGCCGCGACGAGCACCAGGTGCGCGGCGACACCGAGGACCGCGGAGCCGAGACCGCCGAGCAGGGCGCCGGCCAGCCCGCCGATGCTGAAACCGGCGTGCAGGGCGGACATGAGCGGCCGGCCGGTGCGCGCCTCGACCTGGACGCCGACGGCGTTGGCCGCCACGTTCACCGTGCCGTTGGCGGCGCCGAAGACGAACAGGGCCGCGCACAGCGCCGGTATCGACGCCGCCAGGCCGGGCAGGACGAGCGCGAGGGACAGCAGCAGCGCTCCGGCCGTGCTCACCAGCCCGGGGCCGAGCCGGGCGCACAGCCCGCCGGTCACCTGCATGGAGGCCAGCGCGCCGACGGACAGGCACAGCAGGGCGAGTCCGAGCGCGCTGTGCCCGGCGCCGACCTGCGCGGCGACGTCGGGCACCCGCGCCGCCCAGCTGCCGAAGACCGCTCCGTCGAGGACGAAGACGGCGGCGACCGCGCGGTGCAGCCGCGGCAGCGAGGGCCCGGGGGCCGTCGAGGCCGACCGGGCCAGGACGGTCACCGGGGAGAAGGCACGCGACAGCAGGTCAGTGGTGCGCATGGACACACCTCTCGGGGGTGGGCGCGACCACCGCGTCGACAGGTGGCTGCGAGCGGGCGGGAAGAGCACACGACCTCGGGCACCCGACGACCACGGTGCCATGCCCCCGCGCCCGCCCGCGCGGGCTGCCGGTCGTGAGTGTGGTCACACCCTCATCGAGGGCCGTCGGCCCCTGGCTCCGCCGGGGCCCGCGGTGCAGGGTGGGTGCGGCGCCCGTGGCCGGCAGGGCCGGCGAGCCCGAGCGGTGCGCCGGGGAGGACGCGATGAGCGAGATCCCGCAGTGGCACCTCGTGGGGGACTGGTTCGACGTCTGCAGCTGCAGCGTCCCCTGTCCGTGCACCTTCGCCCAGCCGCCGACGAACAACCACTGCCAGGGGATCCTCGCCTGGCACATCCGGGAGGGCAGCTTCGGCGACGTGCGGCTGGACGGGCTCAACGTGCTCGCCGTCTCGGAGTTCGAGGGCAACGTCTGGGTGGAGGCGGACGTGGCGATGGGCGTCTTCCTCGACGACCGCGCCGACGAGCCGCAGCTGCAGGCGCTGCAGACGATCTTCGGCGGTCAGGCCGGGGGGTGGCCGGCCATGCTCGCCGGGCTGGTCAACGATCCCCGAGGGGTCGTGTCGGCGCCGATCACCGTGGAGGTGGCCGAGGACCTGTCCACCTTCCGGGCCGAGGTGCCCGGGAGCGTGCACGCCACGGCCGAGGCGCTCAGCGGACCGACCACGCCGCCGGGTGCGCGGGTGCAGCTGCACAACGCCCCCGGCGCCGAGGTCGGCCCCGGGCAGGTCGCCACGTGGGCGGTCGGGACGAGCGAGCGCGTCGAGACGCCCGGTTTCGGCTTCGCCTGGGAGTGGGGCGGCCGGTCGTCGAAGCACTTCCCGTTCGACTGGCGCGGCCCGGACGAGTGACCCCCGACGCACCAGCACGGCGGGCACCGATGGCGCGAGGTCCTCGCACCTACGCCATCTGGAACTGGGCCTCGATCCGGTTGAGCCAGGACGAGGAGGCATCAGTTCACGGGCGATAGGGCTCCGTGGCATAGCGAGCCATGATCCCGAGAACTTCGGACGGGTTCAGCATGCCGTCCGGCCCAGGACGCAGATCCTGCAGGTCACGGAAGTACCCGAGGTAGCGCTCCGGCGTGACGGTGCAGAGCAGGGTGGCAGGGGCGTCTGCGTCGGCGTTGCCGAAGGTGTGGGGATCGCCGATGGGCGCGGTGACCAGGCTGCCCGCGGGGGCGAGCAGTTCGTCGGTCCCACTCATGAACAGGACCGTTCCGGTCACGACGTAGAAGGTTTCGTCGTGCGCGCGATGGGTGTGCTGAGGCGGCCCCGGCCAGCCCGGCGGCAGGTAGCACTCGGCGACGCCGAACCGCTTGTCGACGCTGGTGCCGTCCTCCAGGATGCGGAACCGGACCGGGCCGGCCGGGAACTGCTCGCCTTCGCCCGGCGCGGTGACCGTGACAGTCATGCGTCCTCCCTCGTCGAGAGGGCCGTATTCGATCACTCGGGATGAGGGCGTTGGGCCCTTCAGGGCGCCGCCCCGGGCGAACGTTGCCCGACACGGCATCGAGAGGAGGAGCCACGATGACGCAACCCCTGGAACACCTGTCGTTCGACACGCCCGATGAGGCCCGTGAGGGTGACAACCGGCGCCTCGAGCTGCTCCACCTCGCCGGGGGCGCCCAGGTCGGCCGGATCACGGTCCGGCCCACCGTGTCACCGACGTCGTGGCTCGGTGCACCTAGACGAGTAAGAAGACGTTTCATTAGTTCGGCGGTAGGCGGCGGGCGCAGATCAGCGTGACGGCGAGTCGGGCCAGCGCGGTGATCGTGGTTGCGGTCCGGTCG
>NZ_FOSW01000001.1 GCF_900114385.1 Geodermatophilus ruber | reverse complement strand
ACGGCCGCGGAGACGACGACGGCGACGGTGGCGAAGCTGGGGGAGTCCTCGGCGGAGATCGGCAACGTGGTGAAGGTGATCACCTCGATCGCGGAGCAGACCAACCTGCTGGCGCTGAACGCCACGATCGAGGCGGCCCGCGCGGGGGAGGCCGGTAAGGGCTTCGCGGTGGTGGCCAACGAGGTGAAGGAGCTGGCACAGGAGACGGCGAAGGCGACCGAGGACATCGCCCGCCGGGTGGAGGCGATCCAGAAGGACACCGGCGCGGCCGTGGGGGCGATCGAGGAGATCTCGCAGATCGTCGCGCAGATCTCCGATCGGCAGACCACCATCGCCTCGGCGGTGGAGGAGCAGGAGGCCACCACCAACGAGATGTCCCGGTCGGTCACCGAGGCCGCCGGAGGCACCACCGAGATCGCCAGCAACGTCACCGGCGTCTCCACCGCGGCCGAGTCCACCACCCAGGCGCTGACCCAGACCCGCACCGCGGTCGACGAGCTGTCCCGGATGGCCGCGGACCTGCGCACCACCGTGGCTCGGTTCAACTACTGAGGTGCGCCTCGCCCGCGCGGCGCCGACGCCCGGCGAGGACCCCGCAGGTTCCGGCGGTGCTGCGTCATGGCCAGGGGATGAACTTTCACCTCTGACGTGCTGAGCACCAGCATTGCCGGGGTCATGTCGACAATTCCGAGGTGATGGCGGATCAATTTTCCCGAGAGCGGCGACACGCGCCGGGAAAACGATCCGGGAACGGCGCCGGACGTAATCATCTCTCCGGGGCAGGCTCTGCTGCCAAGGCCAGGTGCGACCGTCCCGATCCGAATCGGGGGACATCCCCGGCGGTTCCGGCCGACCCGTTGGGCTTCAGTTCCCGGGCCGGCCGACCGATGACCTTTCCGAAGCGCCTCGCGGCGCCGGACCCGAGAGAGAAGAGCAACGTGGACGGTCTGGACGACATCGTCGAGGAGTTCCTGGTCGAGAGCCATGAGAACCTCGATCAGCTGGACACCGACCTGGTCGCCCTCGAGCAGGAGCCCGACTCCCGCGAGCGGCTGTCGAGCATCTTCCGCACGATCCACACCATCAAGGGGACCAGCGGCTTCCTGGCGTTCAACCGCCTGGAGGAGGTCACCCACGTCGGAGAGAACATGCTCTCCCGGCTCCGGGACGGCGCCCTCGCGCTGACCCCGACCCGGACCAGCGTGCTGCTGCAGATGGTCGACACCGTTCGCGCGCTGCTCGCCTCCATCGAGGCCACCGGCGGGGAGGGCGGGGTCGATGTCGCCGCCGTCGTCGCGGCGATCAGCGCCGCGATGGACGACGAGCCCGCCGTGACCGAGCCGGCCGTCGCGGTCGTCGCGGACGAGGCCCCGGCCGAGGCCGCCCCGGCGGCGAAGGCCCCCCGCAAGCCCGCGGCCAAGAAGGCCCCGGCCGCCGTCCCGAGCCCTGTCGCTCCTGTCGCTGAGGTGTCCGCTCCCGTGTCCGAGATCCCCGTAGTGCCGGCCCCCCGGCCGGAGCCGGCCGTCGAGGTGGCCGACGTGCCCGACGGCGAGGCCGCCCCGGCCGCGGAGAGCGGTGGTGGGCAGGCCCGCCGGGCCGTCGCCGACAGCACCATCCGCGTCGACGTCGACCTGCTCGACGAGCTGATGCTGCTCGTCGGCGAGCTGGTGCTGACCCGCAACCAGATCGTCCAGTACGTCGGGCGCTCCAACGACACCGACCTGGTCCGCGCCTCCCAGCGGCTCAACCTCATCGCCAGCGAGCTGCAGGAGGGCGTCATGAAGACGCGCATGCAGCCGATCGACCACATCTGGTCGAAGCTGCCGCGCGTCGTCCGCGACCTCGGCCTGCAGTGCGGCAAGTCGGTCCGCCTGGAGATGGAGGGTCGCGACACCGAGCTCGACAAGACCCTGCTCGAGGCGGTCAAGGACCCGCTGACCCACCTGGTCCGCAACTCCGTCGACCACGGCATCGAGGCCCCCGCGGCCCGCAAGGCTGCCGGCAAGCCCGCCGAGGGCGTGCTGACCCTGCGCGCCAGGCACGAGAGCGGCCAGGTCGTGGTCGAGGTGGCCGACGACGGCGCCGGTATCGACCCGCACAAGATCGGCGCCAAGGCCGTCGAGCGCGGCCTGATCTCCGTGGACGCGCTCGCCCGCATGAGTCCGGCCGACATCCTGCAGATGATCTTCCTGCCGGGCTTCTCCACCGCCGCGGCGGTCACCAACGTCTCCGGTCGCGGCGTGGGCATGGACGTCGTGAAGACCAACATCGAGTCCATCGGCGGCACGATCGAGGTCGAGTCGGTGCCCGGTGGCGGCACCGTCTGCCGGCTGCGCATCCCGCTGACCCTGGCGATCGTCCCGGCGCTCACCGTCGAGTGCTCCGGTGACCGCTACGCCATCCCGCAGATCAGCCTGCAGGAGCTGGTGTCGCTCGACGCCGAGAAGGCGGCCACGGCGGTCGAGGAGGTCGGCGGTGCGCCGGTCTACCGGCTGCGCGGAGAGCTGCTCCCGCTCGTGCGGCTCACCGACGTCCTGGGCCTGGCGTCGGACCGGCACGACGGCCACGTCGTCATCGCCGTGCTGCGCTCGGAGGGCCGCCGCTTCGGCCTCGTGGTCGACCGGGTCATCAACACCGAGGAGATCGTCGTCAAGGCGGTCGGTGGCCAGATGAAGGCCATCGGCCTGTACTCGGGTGCGACCGTGCTCGGTGACGGGACCGTGGCGCTCATCCTGGATGTCCAGGCGCTGGCCCGCCGGGCGCTGCGCACCGAGACGACCGACCGCCAGGAGACCCGGGAGTCCGCGAGTTCCGCCGCCCAGGCGGAGACCGAGCGCCAGCGGATGCTGCTCGCCGCGATCGGCGGGGGACGACGGGTCGCCATCCCGCTCGACACGGTGACCCGCCTCGAGCAGGTGCGGGCCGAGTCCGTCGAGAAGGTGGGCAACCGGGAGGTCGTGCAGTACCGCGGCGCGATCCTGCCCATCGTCCGGCTCGACCGGCACCTGGGTGCCTACGGCGAGACCGACCGCGAGGTGCTCGAGGTCATCGTCTACGCCGACCACGGGCGCAGCGTCGCGATCGTGGTCGAGGAGATCCTCGACATCGTCGACGGCGAGGCCGCCATCCGCAGCGACATCGACGACCTCGGCCTGCTGGGCTCGGCCGTCCTCGGCGACAAGGTGACCGAGCTGCTCGACGTCCGGGCGGCGATCCTCGCTGCCGACCCGGCCTTCTACTCCACTCCCCTGGACTCCCTCACCGCGGCCGAGGGTGTCCCCGCTTCCCTGCTGGAGGTCTGACGTGACTGCCGGGACCGAACTGTCCGCGCCGGCCATCGGTGGTCAGCTGGCCACCTTCTGGCTGGACGGCGACCTCTACGGCGTCGAGGTGGCGCACGTGCAGGAGGTGCTGAAGAGCCAGGGGTTGACCCGGGTGCCGCTGGCGCCCACCGCTGTCGCCGGCCTGATCAACCTGCGCGGGCAGGTGGTCACCGCGATCGAGCTGCGGGAACGGCTCGGTCGCCCGCCGCGCCCCGAGGGCACCGACGCCGTCGTCATCGTCGTCCGGTTGCACGGGGAGGCGGTCAGCCTGCTCGTCGACGCCATCGCCGATGTCGTGGACGTCGACCCGACCGATTTCGAGGCCCCGCCGGACACCCTCGACGGGTCCGCCCGTGAGCTGATCCGCGGCGCGTTCAAGCTCCAGGGGCAGCTGCTGCTGGCCCTGGATGTGCAGAAGGCGGTCAGCGCCTGACAGCAGCCCGGAACCCTGCTGTCGGCGCCTGAGCGCCGCAGGGCGCGGCCGGACTTCCCCGGCGGCCACGCCCGCGCAATCCCTCGGCCCCCGGCCGGTGGTCCTCCTCGGAGGCTGCCGGACCGGGGGCCGGGGCGTTTCACGGCCGGGTTCGGTGACTGTGCGCGATCACCTGGTGACACGGGCGCTCCGAACACGCAGAACGGCCGGCGGGAGGGTCCAGCGAACGGGTGACCGCGACATGGCGCCTTCCGGTGATCACCGTCAGCATGGTGTGACCTCACCTCGGGGGAAGTGATCTGGGAGGCGCCGCCGTGCCGTATTCGCTGGTGAGTGCCGCGACCCTGGGCTTCGACCTCGTCCGCCTGCCGGCCGGCCGTGCGGTCGCCGACGTCCTGCTCGCCGGCCTGGCTGCCGACGCCGGCACGCTCGAGCAGCTCGCCACGGTGCACCCGGGGGCCGGCCGGGCCCGCGAGGAACGCGCGGCTCTCGCCGTCCGGTCCCGCCGCGCCCGGGAACTGGCGGCGGCCGTGCCGCGCGTCCGCGACGCCGCCGCCGACCTGCCAGGGACGGACCGGGCCGCCGTCCTCGTCGCACAGCTGGAGCGGAGCACGATCGGCGACGCCGCCGCCCTCGAGCGGGTGCTCCGCGAGGACGTGCTCGGCGCCGAGCACCCGGCCACCGGCCTGGTGGACGCCGACGTGCTCGCCGCCGCGACCGAGGTTCTCGCCGATGCCGCGGTGGGCGCCTGGGCCGCCGAGGTGCTCCCGCCGCTGGTCCATCGCCAGCTCGCCGGCCCCTTGGCGGTTGCCGCCGCGGCCGGCATGGTCGGCGTCCCGGAGGTCGACCTCGGTCCGGCCACCCCCGAGCTCAACGGCCTGCTGGCCGCCCTCCGCGAGCTGGATGCCCCGGGCCGGGCGCGCTGGCGCGCCGCCGTCGACGAGGGCCGCGCCGAGCGCCGGCCGTGGGCGGCTGCGATGCACGAGGCATCCTGGGCCGCGCACGTGTCGGGCCGGACCCGCACGCTGGCCACCGCGCAGCTGCTCGCCGTCCGGGCGTTCCTCGACGGCGGCTTCACCGCCTCCGACGGTGCGGCCGGCGCCTGGAACGCGGTCGCCGGTTGCGTCCAGGGCATCGTCATGGCCGACCTGCTGGCGGCCGACTGCGCCGCGGTTCTCCGCGCGCCGATGCAGCGGGTCACCGGGGAACGCTGACCCCGCCGCTCACCCGTCCCCGCCCGACCGCGTAAATCCCTCCCCTGCGCCGGTCTACGCCTCTCTAGCCAGTGAGCTAGACAAGGGCAGACGGTGCTCGACGCCCGGTGACCCCCGATTGCGCCGGAGATATGTCGACACATGGCAAAAAATGGTCGACGACCGCCATTCATGATCACCAAAAAGGGGCCCGAAATCCCCCGAAATGGGCTCAAGAGAAGACCCGGGGTGGCCGACAACTTGGGGGACAGGCGCCGTCTTCGGACGCGCCGCCGGGCACAACGGCGGCGCGCCCCCACGACCCGAGCGTGGCCTCCGGGCGGCCGCCAGCACGGATCATCAGCACACCCCCTGGGGGTATGTCCCGCGGGGAGACGGAGGACGTATGGACCCGATTCGGGTTTTGGTCGTCGACGACTCGGTCGTCGTCCGCAAGATCGTGACCGACGTCCTGTCCGCCGACCCCGCCATCGAGGTGGTCGGCACGGCGGTCAACGGCCGGATCGCTGTCGGCAAGCTCGGGCAGCTCAAGCCCGACCTGGTCACGATGGACATCGAGATGCCGGAGATGAACGGCATCGAGGCGGTCCGCGCCATCCGCGCCACTCGCAGCCGCGTGCCGATCGTCATGTTCAGCACGCTGACCGAGCGCGGTGCTTCGGCCACGCTCGACGCGCTGTCCTCCGGCGCCAACGACTACGTCACCAAGCCCGCGAACGTGGGCAGCGTCGCACAGTCGATGGAGAGCGTCCGCGAGCAGCTCATCCCCAAGATCAAGGCCCTGACCGGGCGTCCGGTCACGGCTCCCGGTCCCGCGCGGGCCACGGCGCCCGCTCCGGTCCGGGCCGCCCCACCGGTCCCTCGCCAGGGCGCGGTCAAGCACCCCGCTGTCCTGGTGATCGGCTCGTCCACGGGGGGCCCGGAGGCTCTGGCCCGGCTGCTGCCCGCGCTGCCGGCCGCCCTGCCGGTGCCGGTGCTGATCGTCCAGCACATGCCCCCGGTGTTCACCCGCCAGTTCGCCCAGCGGCTGGACCGGCTGTGCGCCCTGCAGGTGGTCGAGGCCGTCGACGGCACCTCCCTGACCCCGGGCACCGTGCACCTGGCTCCCGGCGACCACCACCTGACCGTCCGAAGCACCGGCCGCGGCCAGGCCACCGCGCTGAACCAGGGGCCGGCGGAGAACTTCTGCCGTCCCGCCGTCGATCCGCTCTTCCGGTCGGCCGTCGACGCCTACGACGGTGCCGTCCTCGGCGTGGTGCTCACCGGCATGGGATCCGACGGCCGACTCGGCGCCGGTCGCATCCGTGAGGCCGGCGGCGCAGTCGTCGTCCAGGACCAGGCCACCTCGGTGGTCTGGGGTATGCCGGGCGCGGTCGCCTCGGCCGGCCTGGCCGACGAGGTGCTGCCCCTGGACCGGATCGCCGAGGCGATCGGCCGGCGCCTGGCCCCACCCCGCACCACCGCCCTCGCGCCGGCGACCGCCGGAGGCCGGCGATGACCCTCACCGCCACCAGCTTCGACTGGGTCCGCCAGCTGGTGCACCGGGAGAGCGCGATCGTGCTCGCTCCGGGCAAGGAGTACCTGGTCGAGGCCCGGCTGCTGCCGATCGCCCGTGAGATGGGGCTGCCCGACGTGGGGCAGCTGGTCGACTCCGTCCGCAGCCGGCCGAGCCCCGAGCACACCCGGAAGATCGTCGAGGCGCTCACCACCAACGAGACCTCGTGGTTCCGGGACGGCGACCCGTTCACCGCCCTCACGTCCACGGTGCTGCCCGCGCTGCTGGCCACCCGGAAACCGCACGACCGGCTGCAGATCTGGTCGGCGGCCTGCTCCAGCGGGCAGGAGCCGTACACGATCGCGATGCTGCTCGAGGACGCGCTGCCCAACGCGGGGACACGTGTCTCGATCACCGCGACCGACCTCTCCCGGGACATGGTCGAGCGCACCCGCGCGGGCCGGTTCAGCCAGCTCGAGATCAACCGCGGGCTGCCGGCGCCGATGCTCGTCCGGCACTTCACCCGGGCCGGCAGCGAGTGGGAGGTCGCACCCACCCTCCGCCGCATGGTGACCGCCAGGGAGTGCAACCTGGCCGCCCCGCTGCCGCCGATGGGCCCGTTCGACGTGGTCTACCTGCGCAACGTCCTCATCTACTTCGACCTGCCCACCAAGCAGGCCATTCTCCGGCGGGTCCGTGCCCTCATGCGGCCCGACGGCTGGCTCTTCCTCGGCGCCGCAGAAACGACCCTCGGCGTCGACGACTCCTGGGAGCGGGTCGTGACCGGCCGCAGCTCCGCTTACCGCCCGCTGAAGGGGAAATGACGTGCGTGCTCTGGTGATCGACGACTCCCGCGCAATGCGGCGGATCGTGGGTGGAACCCTCGAGGGCTTCGGCTACGAGACCCGCCAGGCCGGCCACGGCCAGGAGGCCCTCGACGTGCTGCACGAAGGCTGGTTGCCCGAGGTGTGCACGATCGACTGGAACATGCCGGTGATGGACGGGCTGCAGTTCGTCTCCACCGTCCGCGCCAACCCCGCCTGGCGTGCGGTCACGCTGGTGATGGTCACCTCCGAGAGCGAGCACGGCCAGATCGTGCGGGCCCTGGCTGCCGGTGCCCACGAGTACGTCATCAAGCCGTTCACCGCCGACGCGCTCCGCGACAAGTTCGCGCTGCTCGGCCTGCTTCCGCAGGAGGCCGCCCTGTGACTACGCCGGTCATCACCGCGCTGCTCGACGGGTCGACGATCCAGGAGATCGCCGAGCAGGCCTGGTCGGCCCTGGTCGGCGAGGAGGAGGTGCTCGTCCCACTGCCGGGCGAGCTCCCGGCCGCGACGCTCAGTTCCTGGGTGGGAATCGCCGGCCCCTGGACCGGATCGGTGGTGCTCACCTGCGGCACCGACACCGCTGAGCAGCTGACCCGGGCGCTGCTGCGCGAGCACGCACCCGAGGAACTGGACGCCGAGGACGTCTCCGACGCCCTCGGGGAGCTGGCGAACGTGGTCGGCGGGAACGTCAAGGCCGTCCTCCCCGGGCCTGCCGCCCTCGGCCTGCCCGAGGTGGGCACGCCGCCGGCTGCCGGCCAGCCGGCCGACACCCTCCGCGTCGACGCCCTGTGGCGCGGTCAGCCGCTATCGATCACCGTGCAGGGCGCCCTCGGCCCCCCGCACACCCCCGCATCGGACATCGAGGAAGAGAACGAGGTGCCACTGTGAAGATCCTGGTCGCCGACGACAGCCGCGTCATGCGGCAGATCGTCATTCGCACCCTGCGGCAGGCCGGCTACGACGACCACGACATCGTCGAGGCCGAGGACGGCCGCGACGCCTACGACAAGGTCCACGCCGAGAAGCCGGATCTCGTCCTGTCCGACTGGAACATGCCCAACATGACCGGCATCGAGTGCCTGGAGGCGCTGCGGTCCTCGGGTTCGAGCGTGCCGTTCGGATTCGTCACCTCGGAGGGCTCGGCCGAGATGCGGGAGAAGGCGGCCAACGCCGGTGCGCTGTTCCTCATCGCCAAGCCGTTCAACGAGGACAGCTTCAAGGACGCGCTGGACGGGGTGATCGCATGACCACGCTGACGCTGCCGGCGGCGAAGGACGTCCGCGACATGCTGGCGGGCCTGCTCGGCAAGCCGGTCGCGGTCCTGCCGGGCGACCCCGTCACGCCGAGTGGCGAGCGCCCGGCCTCGGTGGCGGTGTACGTCGACCCGCAGATGAACGTCAGCGCGCTCTGCGTCATGGATCTCGGGCTGTCGGCCTACACCGGCGGTGCCCTGGCGCTGTTGCCCCCGGGCGGCGTCCAGGACGCCGTCGAGGAGGACGGCGAGCTCACCACGATGCTCACCGAGGCGCTGCACGAGGTCGTCAACGTGCTCTCCGCGCTGTTCAACGTCCCGGGTGCGCCGCACTCCAAGCTCTACAAGCTGTACGCGCCCGGCGAGGACCTGCCGGGCGACCTGGCCGAGATGGTCGCCGCCTTCAACCGGATCGACCTCGCCGTCGAGGTCCCCGGCTACGGCAAGGGCGCCCTCTCGCTGGTTGTCCCGGGGGGCCCGCACACGGCCTGACGGCACCGCGCGGCTCGGACCGGGCCGCGCGTCCCAGCTGCCCCGGGACGGCGCCGGACCACCACGTCCCGCCGTCCCGGGCGCACCCCCAGCGAGGCCCCGCGGCGAGTCGCCGCGGGGCCTCGCTGCACGTGGAACACCGCGCCTCAGCTGTAGGCGGGCTCGCGGTCCTGGATCGTCGTCGGCAGGCAGGCCCAGACGTGCTTGCAGCCGGAGTCGACGTACCAGCCGTGGGCGACCGACAGGCGGGCCACCAGGTAGAGCCCCAGACCGCCCTGCGCCGGGTCCCGGCCGACCGCGGGCGTCGGCATCGCGTCCGCCGCCCGGTCGCTGACGTCGAGCAGCCATCCCCCGCTGCCGGCGATGACCGTCGCCACCACCGGCGACTCCCCGTGCCGCAGCGCATTGGAGGCGAGCTCGTCGAAGGCGAGGACGAGCCGCTCGGCCGCCTGGTCCTCCGGGTCGCGGGGGAAGCCGACGCCGTCGAGGCGGGCGCGGAGCCCGGCCCGGGCGGCGGGCAGTTCGGCGACCGCGCCGAGATTCCAGCGCCATACCTCACCCCGGCCGTCCGGGAGCGGGCGCAGCGGCCACACCGGTCGTCCCACTGCCCTCTCCCGTCCGTCGGCGTCTTCGACGGGGAGTCCGTGCCCACCCGGCGGCGGACTCAACCGTGCCGGAGCCGATTCACCCGCCGGCAGTGAGCGGTGCCGCAGTCATGGTCAGCGACCCGTCCTGCACGCTGATGGCCACCAGGGCGACGTCGTCCTCCGGGGTCCGCGGCAGCATCCGTGCCAGCAGCGCGTCGCAC
Source organism: Geodermatophilus ruber (assembly GCF_900114385.1). Classification (GTDB taxonomy): domain Bacteria; phylum Actinomycetota; class Actinomycetes; order Mycobacteriales; family Geodermatophilaceae; genus Geodermatophilus; species Geodermatophilus ruber. Next base: position 543,970 of record NZ_FOSW01000001.1, on the reverse strand, counting down.
AGACGCTCCAGGGGCAGCCCGGTCAGCTCGCCCAGGTGCCGGCGCAGCAGCCGCACGCCCTCGTCGACCGCCAGGCCGCGGCGCTCGACCAGCCCGTCGGTGAACAGCAGCACGGTGGCGCCCGGCCGCAGCGGGACGGCGAACTCTCGGCGCACCGCCGAGGGGTCCACGCCGAGCATGAGGTCACCGGTGCCGCGGGAGAGCACGGTCACCGTGCCGTCGGCGTCGGCCACCAGAGGCGGCGGGTGCCCCGCGCTGGCCCAGCGCAGCACCGTTCCGCCGCGCTCCAGGCGGATGATCGCGGCGGTGGCCATGGTCCCGGTGTGCATCTGCGCGACCGCCGCATCCAGCCCGCGGAGCACCTCGGCCGGCCCGGCGCCGCTGTAGTGGGCGATGCCCCGCAGCAGGCCCCGCAGCTGCCCCATCGCCGCGGCCGCCGCGGTGTCGTGGCCGACGACGTCGCCGATGACCACCATCGGGGCGCCGTCCCGCTGGACGAACGCGTCGTACCAGTCGCCGCCCACGCGGGCCGCCTCGGCGGCCGGGACGTAGCGGACCGCGACGCGGGCCCCCTCGATCGCCGGCGGGTCGGTCAGCAGGCTGCGCTGCAGTCCCTCGGCGAGCGCCGCCTGCTGGCTCTGCCGGTGCACCCGGTCGACCGCCCGGGCCGCCTGGGCGGCGACCTCGCGGGCGGCGGCCAGGTCCTCGTCGTCCGTCACCCGCCCCGGGTCCTGGTACAGGGTCAGCACGCCGACGGTGTGGAACTCCGCGGTCAGGGGCACTACCACGGCCGTCTCCGGCCCCAGGGCGCGCAGCAGATCGGCGGCCGGCCCGGGTGCCATCAGCGCGAGGACGCCCGCCACGGACTCGGTGGCGGCGGTCCCGGCGCGCAGCGCCCGGCCCACGGGGGACGACGGCGGCAGGGTGTCCAGGCGCACCGCGGCGTAGCGCGCCATCAGCCCGCGGCGGGCCGGGTCGACGTGCCAGGAGCCCACGTCCCGCGGCCGGCCCGCCCGGTCGATGACGGTGACGATGCAGGCGTCGGCCAGCCCGGGCACGACCAGGCGGGCCAGGCTGCCCAGGGCCGACTCGCCGTCGAGCGCCCCGGACAGCTCGGCGGTCACCGCGGCGAGCAGCGCCGAGCGCCCCCCGGCCCGCTCCGCCGCCAGCTGGGCGCGGCGGCGCCGGCTGGCGTCGATCAGCGCGAACGCCGTCCCGTCGGGGACGGGCCAGGCGTGCAGCTCGAACCAGCCCTCCGGAACCCCCGGCGGTGGCAGCTGGACGACGACCGGGCGCCCCGCGGCGAGGGCCTCCCGGCAGGCCGCCGCGACGGGCGCGGCGACCTCCGCGGGGAGCACCTCCGCGAGCGGACGGCCGAGGAGGTCGGCCATCGGCCGGCCCAGGAGCCGCTCGGCCTCGGCGTTGGCGTAGCCGATGCGGTCGTGCTCGTCGAGGTGGCACAGCGCTGCGGGCATCCCGGCCAGCACGTCGGCGAGCAGGAGCTCGACGGGAGGGAGGGCGGCGCCCGGTGGGCTCCCCGGCGGCCGGTCCTCCGAACCGGGTCTCCCCTCCGCCACGCGGATCACCCTCCTAGGCTGCGGGCCCGGCTGCTGGAGCTGCCCCCGTCATGCTCCCGGGGAGGCTCGGCTCCCGGGGAGGGACTGCGGACGGTGCCCGGATCGTGGCAGCACGGGGCCGCGATGCCAAGGATCACGGCCGGTGACCGTGCCGGGCGGGGGTACGCCCATCGGGGGGAGGCCGCCGGGCGCGGCTCCGGTTCCGCTCCGGACATGGGGCAGAGTGTCCGTCGTGATCACCGACGGCGGCCCGCCCCCACGGGGAGACCTGCTGCTGCAGGCCGTCGAGGGGATGGAGCGGCCGCTGTTCGTCCTGGACGAGGACTGGCGGTTCAGCTACATCAACCCCGCGGGGGCGCAGATCCTGCGCCGCACCGTCGAGGGCCTGATGGGCAGGATGATCTGGCAGGAGTTCCCCGAGGCGGTGGGCAGCTCCTTCGAGGAGCTCTACCGGCGGGTCCGGGCGACCGGGGCCGCGGGCAGCACCGAGGCGTGGTTCGACCCGCTCGGGGTGTGGTTCCGCGCCGATGCCTTCCTCACCGATGCCGGCCTGGTCGTCACCTACGACGACGTCACCGAGCGGCGGCGCACCCAGGAGGAGCGGGCGGCTGCCGTCGTGGCCCGGGAGGAGGCGGCCCGTGCGGCCACCGAGGCCGCGGCACGCGCCGAGCGGGCCGGCCGGCACCTCATGCTGCTGGGGGACATCAACCTGGCGATGACCTCGACGCTCGACGTGGACGAGGCGGTGGCCCGGTTCGCCCGCCTCGTCGTCCCGGTGCTGGCCGACTGGTGCCTGGTGAGCGTGATCGACCCCGACGGCACGCGGCGGGACGTCGGCCGGGCGCACAGCGTCCCGGAGATGGTCGAGGCGATGCACCGCTACGCCGACGCCCGGGTGCGCACCAACAACCCGAGCGCACCGGTGCCGACGTCGCTGCGCAGCGGGCAGCCGGTGGTCATCGAGCGGCTCACCGACGCCGACATCGAGCAGATGGTCGGGGACCCGGCCAGCCGGGCCTCGCTGGCGCTGCTGCGGCCCTCCGCGGTGGCCACGTTCCCGCTGATCGCCCGCGGGGAGACCATCGGCGCGTTCACCCTCGTCAACGGCCCCGAGCGCGGCCCGCTCACCGCGGCCGAGCTGCGGACCGCCGAGATCGCCTCCCGGCGCGCCGCGCTGGCGCTGGACAACGCGCAGCTCGCCGCGGCCAACCAGCAGGTCGCCGAGCGGCTGCAGCACAGCCTGCTCTCCCCGCCGGTGCAGCCGGACGCCCTGGAGCTGGTGGGCCGGTACCGGCCGGCGACCCGAGGGGTGTCCATCGGGGGCGACTGGTACGACTCGTTCCTGCAGCCCGACGGCGACACGGTGCTGGTCATCGGCGACGTCATGGGCCACGACATCGAGGCCGCCGCCGCGATGGGTCAGGTCAAGACGTTGGTGCGGGCCATCGCCTACGACCGCTGCGAGGAGCCGGCCGGCGTCCTCCGGCGGGTCGACCACGCCCTCGTCGGGCTGGCCGTGCCGACCATGGCGACCGCGCTGGTCTGCCGCATCGAGCAGGGGCCGGCCGATCGGGAGCAGGGCCTGCGCCGGCTGCGCTGGGCCTCGGCCGGCCACCCCGTGCCGATGCTGCTGCACCCCGACGGCAGCGTCACCGACCTGACGACGTCGGTGGGCCCGCCGCTGGGCGTGGGCTGGCGGGGCCCGCGGGCCGACGGCCTGGTGCCCGTCCCGGAGGGCAGCACGCTGCTGCTGTTCACCGACGGGTTGTTCGAGCGGCGGGGCGTCCCCCTCGACGAGGGCCGCGAGCAGGTGGGCCGGCTGGTGGCCGCCGGGCCGCCGGGCGAGCCGCTCCCGGAGCTGTGCGACCGGCTGCTCGCCGTGATGCTGGCCGACGGTGCCGAGGACGACGTCGCGCTGCTCGCCGTCCGGGCGCACCCGGAGAGCTGGGTCCGGCCGCCGGATATCGCGCCGGGGCAGTTGCAGCCGGTGGCCGGTCGTCCCGTCTGACCGTCAGCGGCCGGCGGCGGCGCGCACCGCGCCGGTGATGGCCTCGACCCCCTGCGGTGCCCACAGGATCGAGTAGTGGTTGGTGTCGGGGACCTCGCGGGCGCTGATGTCGTCGGGGTCCACCCCGAGCTGGACCAGGCGCTGCTCGTCGTAGAGCCCCGGCGTCTGGTCGAGCAGCCCGCGCGGGGCCCAGAGCAGGGTGGTCGGCACGGGCGGGTCGGTGATCGCCTCCAGCAGCCGCGGGTTGAGCAGGATGTCGCCGCCGTCGACCCGCACGGCCTCCGGCACGCACGCGCTGCGCAGCGGGGCCGAGCCCGCCCCGGCCTGGTCGGCCTGCACGTCCCGGGCCAGGTAGGCGGCGACCGCCGGCACGTCGACCCACGGCCCCACCGCGGGGTGCCGCGCCCAGAACGCCCGGACGGCGGTCAGGTCGGGGAAGTCCATGCTCAGCCGGTCCAGGGCCGGCCCGAGGACAGCGGCGAGCATGGCGTCGACGTCGGCCCCGGGGGGCTGGGGGAAGGCCAGGCCGCCGTCGACCAGGACGAGCCCGTGCACCCGGTCCCGGGCCACCCCGGCGGTGGCCAGCGCGGCGACGAACGCGCCCATCGAGTGGCCCACGAGCACGGTGGCGTCCGCGCCGGCGCCGGCGTCGGCCCCGAACCGGTCGAGCAGGGCGGCGAGGTCGGCGGCGTGCGCCCCGATGCCGTAGGGGCCGGGCAGCCCGGCCGAGCCGGCCCGGCCGCGGAGGTCGGGCGCGACCACCTCGAACTCCCCGGCCAGCGCCTCGGCGACCGGCGCCCAGGCCAACGCGTTGGCGGTGATGCCGTGCACCAGCACCGCGATCGGGGCGCCGGGGGCGTCGGCGGGCCAGTGCAGCGCGGCGAGCTCGCCGCCCTCGACGGGCACGGTGATCGGTTGCGGTTCCCGGGAGGCAGGCACGTGCCCACCCTGCCGGGGCGGCGCGGCGCCCGCAGCTCAGCCGGCCCGATCAGCGTGCTCAGTCCAGGTGGTCGAGCAGGTACCGGCCGAAGTGGGGGACGGTGAAGGCGATCTGCCCGCGCTCGGCGGAGTAGACCAGCCCCTTCTTGATCAGCGAGTCCCGGGCGGGGGAGAGGGACGCCGGCTTGCGGCCGAGGGAGACGGCGACGTCCGACGTCGCCACCGCTGCGCCGTGGGGCCCGCCGAGCTCAGCCATGGCGTGCATGTACTCGCGTTCGGCCGGCGTCGCGCGGTCGTAGCGGGAGCCGAAGAACCCGACGGCCAGCTCGGCCTCGGCGACCGGGGCGGCCATGGCGACGTCGGCGGCGGTGATGGGGGAGGCGGCAGCGAGGTCCCAGGTGACCTTGCCGTAGGCCTGCACGAAGTACGGGTAGCCGTCGGCGGCCGCGTACAGGGCATCCAGCGCGTCGGGGTCGAAGGTGACCTCCTCCCGCTCGGCCGGCGCCAGCAGCGCGCGGTCGGCGGCGGCCCGGTCCAGCCGGTCGATGCGCAGGTAGCGGAAGAGCCGCTCGGAGTAGCTCTTGGACGCCGAGAGCACCGCCGGCAGGTGGGGCAGCCCCGCGCCGACGACGATCAGCGGCGCACCCTGCTGGGAGAGCTCGTGGCAGGCGGCGCAGATCGCCGATACGTCGGGCGTCTGGACGTCCTGCATCTCGTCGATGAACAGCGCGATGCCCTTGCCGACGTCGGCCGCCAGCCCGGCCGCGTCGCTGAGCAGCTCGACCAGGTCGATCTCCATGTCACCGGAGTCGGCCCGCCCGCGCGCGGCGGGCACGTCGATGCCCGGCTGCCAGCGATCGCGGACCTTCGCCTCGGTCGACTCCCGCAGCGCGAACGCCTTGACCACGCCCAGGACGGCGTCCATCGAGTCCTGGTCGGGATGGCGCAGCTCGCGCAGCGCCATGTGCAGCGCCGAGGAGACCGGGCGGCGCAGCGACTGCTCCGGCCGGGCCTCGATCTTGCCGGTGCCCCAGCCGCGGCCGATGGCGGCCGAGCGCAGCTGGTTGAGCAACACCGTCTTCCCGACCCCGCGCAGGCCGGTGAGCACCAGGGAGCGCTCCGGCCGGCCGTGCGCGATCCGCTCGAGGACGACGTCGAAGGCCGACAGCTCGCCGTCCCGGCCGGCCAGCTCCGGCGGCCGCTGGCCGGCGCCGGGCGCGTACGGGTTCCGCACGGGGTCCATGTCGAGCACCGTATGGCCGCGTCTAGCCCGGACCGTAGATGTCGGTAGAACGGGCTAGCGCGTGTCGCCGCCCTGCCCGCCTGCCCGCCGTGATCATGGGCTCGTTGCCGGCGACACGGAGCGACACGCCGCGGCGCCCGGCCCCAACCCCATGATCAACTGCCGCAGGGACGCAACCGATAGCGTGGCCCCGTGCTGAGGTTCGCGATCAAGGTCGTGCTCATGGCCGGTGTCTTCTTCCTGGTGACGCAGGTCCTGGACGGCATCACGATCGATGCCAACCCCGACGCGCCGCTGGGGGAGGCCGGCACCTATCTCTGGATCGCGCTGCTCTTCGCGCTGGTCAACGCGATCATCGGGCCGGTCATCCGGTTGCTCTCGCTGCCCTTCGTCCTGCTGACCCTCGGGCTCTTCCTGCTCGTGGTCAACGCGGCGCTGCTGGGCCTCACCGCGGCGATCACCGACCGGCTGGAGGTCGCCGGGTTCGGGGCGGCGGTCCTCGGTGGGCTGCTGCTGGCCATCGGCAACTGGCTCGTGGACCAGATCGTCGACCGGGGCTGAGCGTCGCCGCGTCGCTGTGACGCACCGCACCGGATCGGTCTACGGTCAGGCGTCATGGTGAGCACCGCCGGCGCCCCTTCCGCGGACCCCTCGACGACCACGGGGGACCGCGGAACGCCGGGGAGCGCCGGCACCGAGCTGGCCGCGCTCGAGGCGGCCCAGGCGGAGAAGCGTCACCTCCTGGAACGCGCCGCGCGGGGCGCGCTGGAAGGCAGCCCGGCGCCCGAGCTACCCGCCGGCTGCGCGGCCGCCGACGTCGCCGCGCTGCTGCAGCGCTACTACTGGAGCGAGCCGGCCGCCGAGGTGCTCCAGCAGGCCCCGGAGGACCTCGCCGCGCTCGCCCTGGGCCACCTCCGGCTGGCCGAGATGCGCCCGCAGGGCTCGGCCACCGTCGACGTGCAGCCGCTGCCCGGCCGCCCCGGCGCGCCGGCCCGCTCGATCGTGCGGGTGATCACCGACGACATGCCCTTCCTCGTCGACTCGGTCACCGTCGAGGTGGTGCGGCAGGGGTTCCGGCTGCAGCACGTCGTGCACCCGGTGCTGGTGGTCCGCCGCGACCTGGCCGGCCGGATCCTGGCCTTCTGCGACAGCGCCGACCCCGCCGCCGCCGGGCCGGACGCGCTGGCCGAGTCCTGGATGGCCCTCGTCCTCGACGGCCCCCTGGACGAGGAGGCGACCGGCGACCTGGCCACCGGCCTGCGCACGGTGCTGGCCGACGTCCGGGCGGTCGACGAGGACGCCGCGCGCATGCGGGCCCGCGCCCTCGAGCTCGCCGACCGCCTCGACCGGGCGCCGGCCGCAGTCGGCACCGGCGACCCGTCGGCGGACCCCGAGGAGGCCGCCGCGCTGCTGCGCTGGCTGGCCGACGACAACTTCGTCTTCCTCGGGGCGCGGGACGTCGAGCCGGTGCGCACCCGGGGGCGGGAGACCGCCCGCGCGGTGCCCGGGACCGGCCTGGGCGTGCTGCGCAGCGACACCGACATGAGCGGGCCGGCCACCGCGCTGCCCGAGGGGGCGGGGCGGCCCGACGCGCCCCTGCTCACGGTGACCAAGGCCGATCTGCGCTCCACCGTGCACCGCCGGGCGTGGCTGGACCTGGTGACGGTCACCCTGCCCGGTGCGGACGGCGGCGCGCCGCGGCAGCACCGCCTCGCCGGCCTGTTCCCCACCTCGGCCTACGCGCACAGCGTCCGCGACGTCCCGGTGGTCCGCCGCCGGGTGGAACAGGTGATCCAGGGCTCGGGCGTGCCGGCCGACAGCCACACCGGCAAGGAACTGCTCGCCGTCCTGGAGACCTACCCGCGCGACGAGCTGTTCCAGGTCGGCGCCGACGAGCTGCTGCCGGTCGCGCTGGCCGTGCGCTACCTGCAGGAACGCCGGCAGACGCGGCTGTTCCTGCGCCGCGATCCCGGCAACCGGTTCTGGTCGGCGCTGATCTACCTGCCGCGCGACCGGTACACGACCGAGGTGCGGCTGGCGGTGCAGCAGCTGCTGCTCGAGCGGCTCGGCGGGTCCAGCATCGAGTACACCGCGCGGGTCACCGAGTCGGTCCTGGCCCGCCTGCACTTCGTCGTCCGGCCGCCGGTGCCCCGCCGGGGGACGCCGACGCTGCCCGACGTCGACGTCGCCACCCTGCAGGACGAGCTCGCGGCGCTGGCGCGCAGCTGGACCGACGACCTCGCCGACGCGCTCACCGCCCGCTACGGGGCCGACGCCGAGCGGCGGCTGGCCCGGGTCGCCGACGCCTTTCCCGTCGGCTACCAGGAGGACTTCCCGGCCGCGACCGCCGTCGCGGACCTGGAACGGCTCGACGCGCTGAGCGAGGGCGAGATCGCGCTGGTGCTGCGCCGCCCGGCCGGCGCCCTGACCACCGAGCCGCGGCTGGCGGTCTACCGGGTGGGGGAGCGGCTGCTGCTCTCCGACGTGCTGCCGATGCTGCAGCACATGGGCGTCGACGTCGTCGACGAGCGGCCCTACGAGATCGACCGGATCGGCGCGCCGCTGGCCTGGATCTACGACTTCGGGCTCACCGCCCCGGCCGGGGACCTGCCGTTCCCGGGCTCGCTGCCCGAGCGGTTCACCGAGGCGGTGAGCGCGGTGTGGCGCGGGGAGGCCGAGGACGACGGCCTGGGGGCGCTCGTGCTGCTGGCCGGGCTGAACTGGCGGCAGGTGGCGGTGGTGCGCGCCTACGTCCAGTGGCTGCGCCAGGCCGGGCTGCCCTTCGGCCAGCGGTACGTGGAGACGACGCTGGCCGCTCACCCCGACGTCGTCGCCCGCCTGGTCGCGCTGTTCGAGGCGCGGTTCTCCCCGGGCCGGGACGCCGGCCGCGCCGCCCGGCAGCAGGAGCTCGTGGAGTCACTGCAGGAGGCCATCGGCGCGGTCGACTCGCTCGACGCCGACCGCGTCCTCACCGCCCTGCTCGCCGCCGTCACCGCCACCCAGCGGACCACCTACTACGCCATGTCGCAGGACCGGCCCACCCCGCTGGCGCTCAAGCTGCACCCGGCCGAGGTCCCCGACGTGCCCCAGCCGCGGCCGGAGCGCGAGGTCTGGGTCAGCTCCCCGCGGGTGACCGGCGTGCACCTGCGCTTCGGCGCCGTCGCCCGGGGCGGGCTGCGCTGGTCCGACCGGCACGAGGACCTGCGCACCGAGGTGCTCGGCCTGGTCAAGGCGCAGATGGTGAAGAACACCGTCATCGTGCCGACCGGCGCCAAGGGCGGGTTCGTGGTCAAGCACCCCCCGCCGGAGAGCGCGGGGCGCGACGCGCTCCTCGCCGAGGGGCAGGCCTGCTACCGGCTGTTCATCGGGGCGCTGCTCGCGCTGACCGACAACCTGGTCGAGGGCAGGGTGGTCCCGCCCGAGCGCGTCGTCCGGCACGACGGCGACGACACCTACCTGGTGGTCGCCGCGGACAAGGGCACCGCCACCTTCTCCGACCTGGCCAACGAGGTGGCGCTCGAGCGCGGCTTCTGGCTCGGTGACGCCTTCGCCTCCGGCGGCTCGGTCGGGTACGACCACAAGGCGATGGGCATCACCGCCCGCGGCGCGTGGGAGTCGGTGACCCAGCACTTCCGCGAGCTCGGCGTCGACGTGCAGAGCCAGGACTTCACCGTCGTCGGCATCGGCGACTGCTCCGGCGACGTCTTCGGCAACGGCATGCTGCTGTCCGAGCACATCCGGCTGGTGGCCGCCTTCGACCACCGGCACGTCTTCGTCGACCCCACGCCCGACGCGGCCGCGTCCGTCGCCGAGCGCCGGCGGCTCTTCGACCTGGGTCGCTCCTCCTGGGCCGACTACGACCCCGCGCTGATCAGCCCGGGCGGCGGGGTCTGGCCGCGGACGGCGAAGGCGGTCCCGGTCAGCGCGCCCATGCGCACCGCGCTGGGGCTGCCCGGCGACGTCGACTCGCTGTCGCCGGTCGAACTGATCCGCGCGGTGCTGCTCGCCCCCGTCGACCTGCTGTTCAACGGCGGGATCGGCACCTACGTGAAGGCCTCCACCGAGAGCGCCCTGGACGCGGGGGACAAGGCCAACGACGCGGTCCGCGTCGACGGCCGCGACCTGCGGGTGCGGGTCGTGGGGGAGGGCGGCAACCTCGGGTTCACCCAGCGCGGCCGCGTCGAGTTCGCCCTCGCGGGCGGGCGGATCAACACCGACGCCATCGACAACTCCGCCGGCGTGGACACCTCCGACCACGAGGTGAACATCAAGATCGCCCTGAACGGGGTCGTGGACGCCGGGCGGCTCGACGCCGACGGCCGGGCGGCGCTGCTCGGCGAGATGACCGATGACGTCGCGGCCGCCGTCCTCACCGACAACCACGCGCAGAACGCGACGCTGGCCGCCGAGGTCACCTCGGCCCGCAGCCTGCTCGACGCGCACGAGCGGTTCCTCCGCAGCCTGGAGCGCTCCGGCCGGCTGGTCCGCAGCGTCGAGGCACTGCCCGACGACCGCGCGCTGACCGAGCGGCGCCGGGACGGGCACGCGCTGACCGGCCCCGAGCTGTCGGTGCTGCTGGCCTACGCCAAGCTCGAGACCGGCGACTCCGTCCTCGCCTCCGACCTGCCCGACGACCCGGCGCTGGAGGACCTGCTGGTCGGCTACTTCCCGGCCGCGCTGCGCGAGCGCTTTCCCGAGGCGGTCACCGGCCACCCGCTGCGCCGGGAGATCATCGGCACCGCGCTGACCAACCGGTCGGTGAACGTCGCAGGGGTCACCGGGCTGTTCCGGCTGGTGCAGGAGACCGGCGCGCCGCTGGCCGGGGTGGTGCGGGCGCACGCGGTGGCCCGGGCGGTGTTCGAGGTCGACCGGCTGTGGGACGCCGTCCGGCCGCTGGACAACCGGGTGCCGGCCGCCACCCAGGTGGAGCTGCGGACCGAGGCCACCCGGCTGGCCGAGCGGGCGGCGCGCTGGCTGCTCCGCCTGCCCGAACTCACCGCCGCGAAGCCGGCGCCGATCGGTGAGGTGACGGACCGGTTCGCCCCCTCGGTCGCCGCGGTGCGGGCCGGCCTGCCCTCCTGGCTGCTCGGCGCCGAGGCCGCCGCATACGCCGAGCGCGCGGACCGGCTGCGGCAGGTCGGCGTACCGGACTCCCTGGCCGGCGAGGTGGCCGCCGCGCCGCTGCTGCCGGTCGCCCTGGACCTGGCGGTCGTGGCCGAGCGGACCGGCGCCCCGATCGCGCTCGTCGGCCGGGTGCAGCAGTGCGTGGCCGAGCGGCTCGCGCTGGTGCCCCTGCGCGAGCTGGTGATCGCCCTGCCGCGGGACCGCCGCTGGCCCTCGATGGCCCGCGCGACCCTGCGCGACGACCTCGCCGCCGAGCAGGCCGCGCTCACCGCCGAGGTGCTCGCCGGGCGGCGCGGCGACACCGAGCCCGCCGCCGAGCTGGTGGCCCGCTGGGCGGGCGGTTGGGACGGCACCCAGCAGCGGGCGGCCGCCCAGCTGGCCGAGATCGCCGCGGGGGACCGGCAGGAGCTGGCCGAGCTGCTGGTCGCCGTCCGCACCCTGCGCGGCCTCCGCCGCTCCGCCTGACGGTCGCCCGATCCGCGACTGATCTCGCCATCTCTACGGCTCTCTAGCGCTGGAGCCAGAGAGCCGTAGAGCACGTCAGAGGGCCGGACGGCGCTCGCCGAACCGGGTGGCCTGCTCGAACGCGTGCCCGACCTCGAGCACCCGCCGGTCGGCCCGCGGCGCGGCGATCACCTGCAGCCCGACCGGCAGCCCGTCGGGGGTGAACCCGCCGGGCACCGACAGCGCCGGGCAGCCGGTGGGGGTGATGAGCGTGCAGGCCCGCATCCACTCGAGGTAGTTGTCCAGCGGCACGCCGCCGATCTCGGTCGGGTACTCCTGCTCGACCGGGAAGGGCAGCACCTGGGTGGTGGGCGCCAGCAGGACGTCGTAGCGGTCGAAGAAGCCGACGACGCGCTCGTACAGGGCGGTGTGCGCCGTCTCGGCCCGGGAGAGGTCGGAGCCGGACAGCTTGGCGCCCATCTCGGCGTTCCAGCGGATCGACTCCTTCACCTGCTCCGGGTGCTGCTGGGCCAGGTCGCTGAAGGCGGCGTCGAACAGCCAGGCGCGCAGCGTGCCGAACACGTCGTCGGCACCCGACAGGTCCGGGCAGTCGAGCTCGACGCGCGCACCCAGCTCCTCGAAGACCCGCACCGACCCGGCCAGCACCTCGGTGATCGCCGGGTCGACGGAGATCCGGCCACCGAGGTCCGGCGCCCAGGCCACCCGCACCCCGTCGAGCCGCTCGGGCAGCGGCGCGGCGAACCCGGCGCCCGGGTCGCCCAGCGCGATCGGCACCCGCGGATCGGGCCCGGCCATCGCGGAGAGGGCCAGCGCGACGTCGGCCACCGTCCGCCCCATCGGGCCCTGCACCGACAGCTGCGACCAGCCGATCGGCGCCGGCCAGGTCGGCACCCGCCCCGGGGTGGGCCGCAGCCCGACGACGTTGCAGAACGCCGCCGGGTTGCGCAGCGAGCCGCCCATGTCGCTGCCCTCGGCCACCGGCACGAACCCGGCGGCCAGCGCGGCGGCGGCCCCGCCGCTGGAGCCGCCGGCCGAGAGCCCGTGCCGGTACGGGTTGTGGGTCACGCCGAAGAGCGTGTTGAAGGTGTGCGAGCCGGCCGCGAACTCCGGAGTGTTGGTCTTGCCGACCCGCACCGCCCCGGCCGCCCGCAACCGCGCCACCACGAGCTCGTCCTGCTCGGGCACCGTCTCGGCGTGCAGCGGGGAGCCCCACGTGGTGCGCATCCCGGCGGTGGCGTGGGTGTCCTTGTGCGCGACCGGCAGCCCGTGCAGCGGGCCGATCTCCTCGCCGGCGGCCAGCGCGGCATCGGCGGCATCGGCCGCGGCGCGCGCACCCTCGGCGTCCACGGTGACCACCGCGTTGACCCGGGGGTCGAGTCGCTCGATCCGGTCCAGGCAGGCGTCGGTCAGCTCGCGCGCCGACAGCTGCCGGGAGCGGATCAGCGCAGCCAGCTCCGTGGCCGGGCGCAGGCAGAGCTCGTCAGTGGTGGCGGTCACCGTACGAGGTTGCCATAACTCTGTCGTCCTCCGGACGACACCGCGGCCACGTGCCGTTCCCCGGCCCGGTCGAGCCCCCTAGGAAGCGGGATTCGGCCGGAGGACGTCCGGGACGGCGGTCGGGCCCGCCTCGGACGGCCGCGGCAGGTCCGGCTGGTGCAGCCGGACGGCGACCAGCGCGACGTCGTCCTCGGGGCGGCCGTCGACCAGACGGTCGATGAGCTCATCCAGCAGCTCCTGCAGCGGCCGGTCTGCGAGCTCGGTGAGGGCCTCCCGCAGCCGCACCATCCCGGCGTCGAGGTCGGCGTCGCGCCGCTCGACGAGGCCGTCGGTGAACAGCAGGACCGTCGACCCCTGATCGAGGGTGATCACCGACTCCTGCCGGACGACCTCGTGGTCGACACCGAGCAGCAGGTCGCCCTTCCACGTGGACAGCTCCGCGACGCTGCCGTCGGGGTGCACCACCAGCGGCGGCAGGTGCCCGGCGTTGGTCCATCGCATGCGGGTGATGCCGCGCCGACGGTCGTCGTCGGTCTGCTCGAACCGGGCCACCGCCGCGGTCGCCAGCACCCGGGTCTCCAGCACCGCCATCGAGGCGTCGAGCCCGCGCAGCACCTCGGCGGGCGGGGCGGCGCTGTAGGTGGCGATGCCCCGCAGGAGCCCGCGCAGCTGGCCCATGGCGGCCGCGGCCTCGGTGTCGTGGCCCACGACGTCGCCGATCACCAGCATCGTGGCCCCGCCCGGCTGCAGGAACGCGTCGTACCAGTCGCCGCCGACCCGTGCCGCCTCGGCGGCCGGCAGGTAGCGGACGGCGATCTCGGCGTGGTCGGGCTGGGGTGGCTCGGTCAGCAGGCTCCGCTGCAGCCCTTCCGCGAGCTGCTGCTGCTGGGCGTAGAGCCGGGCGTTGTCCAGCGCCAGCCCGGCGCGGTCGGCGACGTCCTGCGCGGTGGCCACGTCGTCCTCGCTGGGGGCGTGGCCCTCGCGGTAGAAGAGGGTCAGCAGCCCGACGGTCCGTCCCCGGGCGCGCAGCGGCAGCGCCACCTCGCTGGCGGGGGCGAGGACGGCGAGGAGGTCCCTGGCGCGGCCCGGCGGCAGCACGTCGAGGACGTCGTTCCCGGTGAAGGCGACCGGCTCGCCGGTGTGCAGCGCCCGGGCGACCGGCGCGGTGACCGGCATGACGTCCAGCCGGACCTCGGCGTACCGATCGAGGACCGGGCGGCTCGCCGGGTCCACGTGCCAGGTCCCGACGTCGCGGGGCCGGCCGTCGGCATCGATGACGGTGAGGACGCAGAAGTCGCTCAGCGCCGGCACCACGAGGCGGGGCAGGCGGGCGGTGGCGGCCTCCACGTCCAGCGTGCCGGCGAGCTCGGCGCTGACCTGGGCCAGCAGGGCCAGCTGCTGGGCCGAGCGCTCGGCGCGCTCGCGGGACTGCTTGCGCTCGGTGACCTCGATGAAGTAGACGGACAGGCCCTCCGGGCTGGGCCAGGCGCGCAGCTCGTACCAGCCGTTCAGCGGCGCCGGGTAGTGGGCGTCGAAGTTGACCGGCTGCGCGGTCCGGACGGCGCTGCGGAAGCCCTCCTCGAAGACGCTGTCGACCGTCGACGGGAACGCCGTCCAGATCACCTGGCCGAGCAGCTCCTCCCGTGAGCTGCCCAGGAGCCGTTCGGCCTCGGCGTTGACGTGGGTGAACCGCCACTCGTGGTCGAGTGAGTAGAAGCCGGCCGGCATGGCCTCGAGCACCCGGGCCACGCGGACGTCCCCGCTGCGGTCCTCGGTCGTGTCGTAGGCCGCGCCCAGGATGCGCGCCGCGGGTCCGTCCGACCCGGCGAGCGCCCGGCCGCGAGCCTGCACCCAGCGGGTGCCGCCGCCGGGGCGCACCACCCGGTACTCGGCCTCGAATTCGCCGCGGGTCTCGATGCAGGCGCGCAGCGCCTCGCTGACCCGGGGCAGGTCGTCGGGGTGCAGCCGCCGGTTGAAGGCGTCGATCGTGCCGTCGAAGTCCTCGGCGGCATAGCCGAACGTGGCCATCAGCGGCTCGTCCCAGGTCAGCTCGCCGGTGCGCAGGTCCCAGTCGAAGGTGCCGACCCCACCGGCGTCCATCGCCAGCCGCCAGCGCAGGTGCTGCCGCTCGTACTCGCTGGTCAGCGCGGCGTACTGGAGCTCGGTGACCACCGCGGCGGCCAGTTGGCGCAGGGTGGCCACGTCCGTGCCGGACCACTCCCGGGGCGCCGGGTCGGTGACGCACAGGACGCCCACGACGTGGCCCTCGTCGTCGGTGAGCGGGACGCCCAGGTACGCGCCGACGGCGCCGGAGGCGACCGGTGGCAGGCCCGCGAGCCGCTCGTCGGACGGGGCGTCGCCGGCCAGCAGCGGAGCGCCGGCGGTCGCGGTGAGGGTGCACAGCGATTCGGGCAGCGGTGTCTCGCCGAGGGCCTCGCCGGGAAGCAGCCCGGAGGCCCCCGCGATGGTCTGGACGTCGTCCAGCATCGAGATCTGCGCGGTCGCCGTGCCGAGCAGCCGGGCCGCCAGTTCGGTCAGCCGGTCGAGGGCGGCGGTCCCGCCGCACGGGGGGCGCAGCCGGCGGGCCGCTCGGACGCGGGCCGGATCACTGCGCAACTGGTCGGCTGCGCGGTCAGCGTTGGACGGGCGCACGGCGTCAGCCCGCCGTGGGGATTCCTCCACCGAAACCTTTCTGCCGGCCCGCGGCCGGGGGGTGTGCGAGGCGCGTGACCGCATTGTTCGGATCACGCGCGTCACTGCTGTTATGTCATGCCCGCTCGATCGTGCGCAACGCGCCTGACGTAAATCACCTTCTCGGTGACGCTGAGTACTCGCTCAGCGGGTCACGGCGTCGGCGGGCACCACCAGGGTGAGCTTCGTCCCGCCGTCGTGTTCCACGTGCAACCCCGCCCGCCGGAGCAGTGCCCGCAGCCGGACGACGTCGCCGGGCTCGCCGGTCGTCGTGGCCAGCAGGCGCGCGACCCGGCCCTTGTGGGCCTTGTTGAAGTGGCTGACCACCGCGCGGGTCCCGTCCGGCCGCTCGCTGAGCACGTCGACGGTGACCGCCCCGGGCGCCGGGGCCAGCGCCGCGTAGGAGCCGCTGCGCAGGTCGACGACGAGGTCGTCGACGGCGGCCAGCACCGGGCCGAGCGCCGGCCGCCACACCGCGCGCAGCGTCGGGCGGCCGGGGAGGGCCGCGCCGGCCGACAGCCGGTAGGCCGGGATCGCGTCGGCGCCGCGCACCAGGCCGAACAGCGCCGAGCCGACGGCGAGGCGGCGGTCGGCGCGGGCGCGCTGCGCGCGGGTCAGCGACCGGACATCGAGGGCGTCGTAGAGGACGCCGGTGTAGCGCTCGAGCGCGGGCATCGTGGGGCTGTCGAACAGGACGGCGTTGCGCTCTATCTCCGCGTCCTGCGCGGGCGACAGGCCCAGCGCGGTGCGGGCGGCGGGGACGTCGCCGGCCAGCTTCACCAGGGCCTCGGCGAGCTCGGTCCGCACCGGCGTCAGCTCGGGGGTGCTCAGCGCGGCGAGGTCGAGCGGGGCGCCGTCCCCGCCCGGGGCCTTGGTCTCCGAGGGGGGCAGCAGGACGAGCACGACGGGCCACGCTACGTCGGGACAGGCCGGGCCCCGCCACCGGGCACGGCCACCCGCGGTCGACGATCCGCGATCGGGTCGAGACTCGGCGAACCGGCGCAGGGCATCAAGGGCGAGGTCGTGGCCCCGTAGCCCGGCCGAGAGGGACGTCCGCGTCGATCGGCGCGGGTGAGGACGAAGCAGCCGACCGAACCGGCCGGACGACGAGGAGGACGCCGTGGCAGGCAATGGCAACAGGGGTGTCAGGTACATGGGCCCGGGCAAGGTAGAGGTCGCCGACCTCGACTACCCGGATTTCGAACTGCACGACGGTCCGGGAGTCAACCCCGCCAATGTGGGCCGCAAGGTGCCGCACGGCGTGATCCTGCGGACCGTCGCCACCAACATCTGCGGCAGCGACCAGCACATGGTCCGCGGCCGGACCACCGCCCCGGAGGGTCTCGTGCTCGGGCACGAGATCACCGGGGAGATCGTGGAGAAGGGCCCGGACGTCGAGTTCCTCGAGGTCGGCGACCTGGTCAGCGTGCCCTTCAACATCTCCTGTGGCCGCTGTCGCAACTGCAAGGAAGGCAAGACCGGCGTCTGCCTGAACGTCAACCCCGACCGCCCCGGCTCGGCCTACGGCTACGTCGACATGGGCGGCTGGGTCGGCGGGCAGGCCGAGTCCGTGCTGGTGCCGTACGCCGACTGGAACTGCCTGAAGTTCCCCGACCGCGACCAGGCGATGGCGAAGATCCAGGACCTGGCGATGCTCTCGGACATCTTCCCGACCGGCTACCACGGCTGTTACACGGCCGGTGTGACCACCGGCTCCACCGTCTACATCGCCGGGGCCGGGCCGGTGGGTCTGGCGGCGGCCACCTCGGCGTTCCTGCTCGGCGCTGCCGTCGTCATCGTCGGCGACCTCAACCAGGAGCGGCTCGCCCAGGCGCGCAGCTTCGGCTGCGAGACCGTCGACGTGACCCAGGGCCACCCGAGGGACCAGATCGAGCAGATCCTCGGCGAGCCGGAGGTCGACGCCGGCGTCGACGCGGTCGGCTTCGAGGCGCACGGTCAGGGGGCGGAGGCGCAGCAGGAGCTGCCGGCGACCGTGCTCAACTCGCTGATGGAGATCGTCCGGGCCGGCGGGGCGCTGGGCATCCCCGGCCTCTACGTGACCGGTGACCCCGGCGCGGCCGACGACGCGGCGAAGGTGGGTTCGCTGTCGATCCGGCTGGGCCTGGGCTGGGCCAAGTCGCACGCCTTCTTCACCGGTCAGTGCCCGGTGATGCGCTACAACCGCCAGCTGATGATGGCGATCCTGCACGACCGGGTGCAGATCGCGAAGAACGTCGGTGCCACGGTGATCTCGCTGGACGACGCGCCGCGCGGCTACGCGGAGTTCGACCAGGGAGCGGCCCGCAAGTACATCCTCAACCCGAACAACCTGATCCCCACCTGACAGCCGGGGAGCCGTCCGGATTCAGGGCGCCAGGTCGACCACGACGGGGGCGTGGTCGCTGGCGCCCTTGCCCTTGCGCTCCTCGCGGTCGATGAGCGCGCCGGTCGTGCGCGCGGCGAGGGCGGGGGAGCCGAGCACGAAGTCGATCCGCATGCCCTCGCGGCGCGGGAAGCGCAGCTGGGTGTAGTCCCAGTACGTGTAGACGCCGGGGCCCGGGGCGTGCGGGCGGACGACGTCGGCGTACCCGCCGTCGAGGAAGGCGCGGAACGCGGCCCGCTCGGGCTCGGAGACGTGGGTGGAGTGCGTGAAGACGCTCATGTCCCACACGTCCTCGTCCTGCGGGGCGATGTTCCAGTCGCCGACGAGGGCGACGGGGGTGTCGGCGTCCCGGTCCAGCCAGCCGGCCGCCGTCGTCCGCAGCGCCTCGAGCCAGCGGAGCTTGTAGTCGTAGTGCGGGTCGGTCAGCGTGCGGCCGTTGGGCACGTACAGGCTCCACACCCGCACGCCGCCACACGTGGCGCCGATCGCGCGGGCCTCCGCGGCCGGATCCTCACCCCAGCCGGGCTGGCCGGGGAAGCCGATCTCGACGTCCGCCAGCCCGACGCGGGAGAGGATCGCCACGCCGTTCCACTGCGAGTGGCCCACGTGCGCGACCTGGTAGCCGAGGTCGGTGAAGCGGGACTCGGGGAACTGGTCGTCGCGGCACTTGGTCTCCTGCAGCGCCAGGACGTCGACGTCGCGCCGCTGCAGCCAGGCGACCACCCGGTCGGCACGGCTGCGGATGGAGTTGACGTTCCAGGTGGCCAGTCGCACGTGCACCGAGCTTACGGAGTAGCTCGCGAGCGGTTTGCGCGCTCCAGCGACTCCGTCAGGCGTTCCGGGCGGCCTCGCGGGCGCGCATCCGCTCGCGGCTCTCCACGAACCGCGTCGCCTGCGCGTCCAGGCCGGCGAGGAAGACGGCCAGCTCCTCGCGGGCCTTCTCGCCGGCCGGGCCGAGGTCGGTGCGCTCGAAGACCTTCCAGGCCCGCAGCACCGGGCTCACCACCTCGTCGTGGTGCAGCCGCAGGTCGTAGATGCCGGCCTTGGCGATGGTCATCGAGTTCTTCCGGAAGCCGGCCATCGTGGCGCCGGGCATCTCGAAACCGACGACCTCCTTGGTCACCGCCTGCATCGCGAGGTCGGGGTCGATGTCGAACGCCGCGGCCATGAGGTTCCGGTAGAAGATCATGTGCAGGTTCTCGTCGGTGGCGATGCGGGCCAGCAGCCGGTCGGCGATCGGGTCCCCGGTGGCCCGGCCGGTGTTGCGGTGCGAGACACGGGTGGCCAGTTCCTGGAAGGACACGTAGGCCAGCGCCTCCAGCGGGGTCTTGTCGCCGGAGTCGTAGCCGGTGGTCATGTAGTCCATCCGCGCCCGCTCCAGCTCCACCGGGTCGACGCCGCGGGTGACGACGAGGTAGTCGCGCAGCGCGACCCCGTGCCGGTTCTCCTCCGCCGTCCAGCGGCCCACCCACTGGCCCCAGGCGCCGTCCCGGCCGAACCGGGTGGCGATCTCCCGGTGGTAGCTGGGCAGGTTGTCCTCCGTGAGCAGGTTGACGAACATCGCCGCCTTCGCCGCCTCGGAGAGCCGGGACTGCTCCGGCGCCCAGTCCTCGCCGCCGAGGAAGGCGAAGTCCCGCCCCTGCGACCAGGGGATGTAGTCGTGCGGGTGCCACTCCTTCGCGACGCCGAGGTGGCGGTCGAGATTCTGCGCGACCACGGGCTCGAGCTCGTGGAGCACCGCCGCGTGCGGGGACGTCGAGGGCATGCGGACCTCCGGGGTGCGGTCGACCAACGTCTGCCTGGACCTACGACTGCGTAACCTACGTTCCCGTAACCAGGGTCATCCCCTGGAGGTTCCCCGGGACGGCCCGCACCACGCATGGACGGCGTGTCCCCGCCGCGTCCCCGCAGGTCGGCGGTCGCGCCCTCGCGGTACGGCGCGCCCGGGAGTGGGACCATGGCCGGATGACCGGCATCCGTCCAGCGGGGGCGTGCGCGTGAGCGAGCACTGGGACGCAACCCGTCCCATCGGGCCCCGGCGGCCCCTTCCTCCGCTGCCGGAGCCCTCTCCCCGCGCCCGGCGCCGCGAGCGACGGCACTTCCGCTCCGCGCTCGCCATGACCGTGGCGGGCGCCGTCGTCCCCGGTGTCGCGTTCCTCGCGGCCGGGCGGAGGGTGCTCGGTTCGGTCGTCCTGACCCTGTTCCTCCTCATGGTGGGGGGTGTGGCCTGGCTGGCCACGGCCGGCCGCCGCACCGCCGTGCAGATCGCCGTCGACGCGAACTGGTTGATCTGGCTGATCGGCGGGGTGTTCGCCGTGGCGGTCCTCTGGATGGCGGTCGTCGTCGCCGGCTACCGGATGCTGCTGCCGGAACGGACCACCGCGCTGCGGCAGGTGCTCGGCGGGATCGTGGTGCTCGCGCTGCTGGCCGGCATCGCCCTGCCGGCCTTCTACGCCACCCGCCTCGGGCTGGCCCAGCGCGGCCTGATCGAGGGCCTGTTCGCCGAACGGGAGTCGGCGACCGTGGACGTCACCGCCGACCCGTTCGGCGACCAGGACCGGGTCAACGTGCTGCTGCTGGGCGGGGACGGCGGGCAGGGGCGCGACGGCGTGCGCACCGACACCGTCCTCGTGGCCAGCATCGCCACCGACACCGGGCAGACCACGCTGTTCAGCCTGCCGCGCAACCTGCAGGAGCTGCCCTTCCCGGCCGACAGCCCGCTCGCCGAGGTCTACCCCGACGGGTTCGACGCCGGCAGCGAGAGCGAGAGCCTGCTCAACGCGGTGTACCGCAACGGCCCCGCGGACCACCCGGACATCCTCGGCCGCACCGACGACCCAGGGGCGGACTTCCTCAAGCTCGGCGTCGGTGAGGCGCTGGGGCTGACCATCGACTACTTCGTGCTGGTCAACCTCGACGGGTTCAGCCGGCTGGTCGACGCCCTCGGCGGCATCACGGTGAACGTCAACTACTACGTGCCGATCAACGGCGACCCCGGCACCGGCGAGCTGCCCGACGACTACATCGAGCCCGGGCCGAACCAGCGCATGGACGGCGAGCGGGCGCTGGACTTCGCCCGCGGGCGGTTCGGGCTCACCGACTACGACCGGATGGCCCGCCAGCGGTGCACCATCAACGCGATCATCAAGGCCGCCGACCCGGTCACGCTCCTGCAGCAGTACCAGGAGCTGGCGGCCACCACGCAGGACATCGTGAGCACCGACATCCCGCAGTCGGCCCTCGACGACTTCGTCGACCTGGCGTTCCTGGTCAAGGACACCGAGCTGCGCAGCGTCGTGTTCGACACCAGCCTCATCGACCCCGCCTATCCCGACTACGACGAGATGCGGGCGATCGTCCGGCAGGCGCTGAACCCGGCCCCGGCGGCCGACGACGCCCCGCCGGACGGGACGCCGCCGGGCGCCGAGGCGCCGTCGACGGCTCCGAGGACGCCGCCGACGGCCGGTGCGCCGGTGCCGGAGGCGGGGCCGACCCCGGTCACCGAGGCCGGCGACGCCTGCGCCTACGACCGTGCCCAGGCCCGGGCCGCGCGGGCGGAGGGTGAGCCGCCGAACAAGGCGGACTGACCCCGGCCGCTGCGGCTCACATGCTGGCGAGCTGGATGAGGTTGCCGCAGGTGTCGTCGAGCACCGCCGTGGTCACCGGGCCCATGGCCGTCGGCTCCTGGGTGAAGGTGACGCCGAGCCCCTTCAGTCGCTCGTGCTCCTCGTGCACGTCGGCGACGGCGAACGAGGTGAACGGGATGCCGTCGGCGACCAGCGCCTGCTTGTACGGGCCCACTGCCGGGTGGTCGCTGGGCTCGAGCACGAGCTCCACGCCGTCCGGGTCCTCCGGGGAGACGACGGTGAGCCACCGGTGCTCGCCCATCGGGATGTCGTTCTTCGTCACGAAGCCGAGCGTCTCGGTGTAGAAGCGCAGGGCCTTCTCCTGGTCGTCGACGTGGATGCTGGCCAGGTTGATCCGCATGCTCGCCCTCCTCAGGGGTGCGTTGCTCGGTGTCACAGCCGCCATCGGTCGGTGATGGTCCGCAGCGGCGAGGTGTCCAGGTCGTGGAACTTGTAGCGGCCCTCCCGCCGGGTCCGGACCAGGCCGGCCGCCTCGAGGACGTCCAGGTGCTGGGAGACGGCCTGACGGGACGAGGTGAGCCCGTGCTTGGTGATCAGCCGGGTGCACAGCTCGAACAGCGTCTGGCCGGTCCGCTCCTGGAGTTCGTCGAGGATCGCCCGCCGGGTCGGATCCGCGAGGGCCTTGAACACGTCGCCCACGGCCGAACGATACGCAAGTACCCACTTGCATGACAAGGACCTAGGGTCGTCGTCGTGACCTCACCCCGAGACCGCCGCGAGCGGCTGGTCGCCCTGCTCGTGGCGGGCATCGCCGTCGTCCTGCTGGTCTCCTCGCCCACCTGGTTCGCCAGCGACCAGACGGTCGTGGGGGTGGCTCAGCTCTTCCTCGCTGCCGTCCTCGCCGGGGTGGCGGTCTTCCTGTACCGGCGCGCGCAGCGTCGCTGAGCGGCGCCGCCGCGACTGCGTCCGGTGGAACGGGCCTCGGGTTCGCGATCCCACCCGTGTCCTCCGTGGCGTCACCCTCTACGACGCCCGCGGGGCCTGACGTTGCACGCGGGGAGGGCGCGCATCACGCTGGTGGCCCACCGGAGGGCGACCGGACGGAGGTCAGGCGTGAAGCTGAACAAGCAGGAGCTGCTCAAGGTGCTCCGGACCGAGGGGGACAACGACACGGCCGATCGGGTGGCGGCCCAGCTCCCCGACGAGATCGACACGGACCGGGACGGCGACGCGCTGGCCGCGGTGGGTCTGGACCGCACGCAGCTCATGGCCAGGCTGGCCGGCGGGGGCCTGGGCGGGACGATCGCGCCCTGACGCCCGCCGCGGGCCCGGCCGGTCAGCCGGCGTAGGGCCGCTCGCGGGCCAGCTCCTCCTTGGCGACCGAGCGGATGTGGACGGCGTCCGGGCCGTCGACGATGCGCAGCGTGCGGGCGTGCGCCCAGAACCCCGCCAGCGGCGTGTCGTCGCTGACCCCGGCGCCGCCGTGCACCTGGATGGCCCGGTCGATGACGTCGAGGCACACCTTCGGCGCGGCCACCTTGATGGCCGCGATCTCGGTGCGGGCGCCCTTGGCGCCGTACTTGTCGATCAGGTCGGCGGTCTTGAGCACCAGCAGCCGGACCTGGTCGATCTCGATCCGGGAGAGCGCGATCTGCTCCCGCACGGTGCCCTGCTCGGCCAGCGGCCGGCCGAAGGCCACCCGCGACTTCACCCGTTCCACCATGAGCGCCAGCGCCCGCTCGGCCATGCCGATGGCGCGCATGCAGTGGTGGATCCGGCCGGGGCCCAGCCGCGCCTGGGCGATCATGAAACCGTCGCCCTCACCGGCCAGCAGGTTGCCGGCCGGCACCCGGACGTCGGTGAACCGCAACTCGGAGTGCCCGTGCTGGTCCTGGTAGCCGAAGACGGGCAGGTGCCGGACGATCTCGAACCCGGGGGTGTCGCGCGGCACCAGCACCATCGACTGCTGGCGGTGCGGCGCTCCGTCGGGGTCGGTCTTGCCCATGACGATGAAGATCTGGCAGCGCTCGTCCGCGGTGCCGGTGATCCACCACTTGCGTCCGTTGATCACGTACTCGTCGCCGTCGCGGACGATCGAGGTCTGGATGTTGCGGGCGTCGGACGAGGCGACGTCCGGCTCGGTCATGGCGAAACCGGAGCGGATCTCACCCGCCAGCAGCGGCTCCAGCCAGCGCTCCTTCTGCTCGGCCGTGCCGAACAGCATGAGCGTCTCCATGTTGCCGGTGTCGGGTGCACCGCAGTTGGTGACCTCCGGCGCGATCACCGGGGACCAGCCCATGATCTCGGCGACCGAGGCGTACTCGAGGTTGGTCAGCCCGCCCAGCTCGTGGTGGAACAGGTTCCACAGGCCGCGCTTGCGGGCCTCGACCTTGAGCTCCTCGAGCACCGGCGGATGGTCGTGGTTGTCGTGCCCCCGCTCGGCCCGCCAGGCCTCGTACACCGGTTCGGCGGGGAAGACCTGCTCGCGCATGAAGTCCCACATCCGGCCACAGACGTCCTCGGCGCGCTCCGAGAGGGCGAAGTCCATGCCCGCAACGTAACGGCCGGGTGACCTGGCTCGCAGCCCGGCGGCTGGTTTCTCGGCGGCTTCCCCGGATCAGGGCTCTTCGGGGGGCGCGGCCCACCAGCAGACCACGAGCGGGCTGGCCAGGGCCAAGGCGATGCCGATCACCCCGAAGGCGACCGGGCCGATCAGCACGGTCGCCGCGATGGCCAGGGGGATGCTGGCGAAGGCCAGCCACCAGCAGGCGAGCCGGAACCACGGCCACCGCCGGCCGGCCGGGACGGCATCGTCCGGGAGCGCGCCGTAGGCCACCGCTCCGGGGCCCGCGTTGAGCAGGGCGGCCAGCTCGGGGTCGTCGCGTTCGATCTCGGCGCCCAGGCACCGGAGCTCGGGGTCGTCGTCCACGGCGCCGTCCTCCCTCCACGGAGGGCCGGTCGGACGGGATTCTCCGCCCGGGCGCGTCGCCGCGCCCGGTCCCCAGTGAGCAGCGGGGACCGGTCGCCGTCCAGAGCCGCAGGTCCCCGACGGCCGGGGGACCCTGTGCCCTGCCCCGGTCAGCCCAGGGTTGAGCGGGGACGGCGGACGACGAACGGGCCGATCGCCAGCAGGTCCACCGGGGCCGAGCCGAAGCACTCCAGGGCGTCGCGCGGGTCGTCGACCATGGGCCGGCCGGCGGTGTTCAGGCTGGTGTTCACCACGACCGGCAGGCCGGTGCGCCGCTCGAAGCACTCCAGCATGCGGGCGACCAGCGGCTCCTCGGCGCGGTCGACGGTCTGGATGCGCGCCGTCCCGTCGACGTGGGTGACGGTGGGGATCCGGTCCCGCCAGTCGGGGGCGACGTCGTGCACGAACAGCATGTAGCGCGACGGGATCGGGCCGCGGCCGAAGATCTCAGCTGCCCGCTCGGCCAGCACCATCGGGGCGACCGGCCGGAACTGCTCCCGGCCCTTGACGTTGTTCATCCGCTCGAGGTTGGCCTCGAACCCGGGGTGGGCGAGCAGGCTGCGGTGCCCGAGCGCGCGCGGGCCGAATTCACTGCGGCCCTGGAACCAGGCGACGATGCCGTTGTTCGCGAGCACCTCGGCGACGGCGTCGGCGACGTCGCGCGGCCGCTCGTAGGCGATGGCCGCCGTCGTCAGCCAGGCCTCGATCTCCTCGTCGGTCCAGCCGCGGCCGAGGTCGGCGCCGGGCATGGGCTGCGTCCGGTCCCCGAGGTCCTCGGAGACGGCGAGGGCGCCGCCGAGCGCCGTCCCCGCGTCGCCGGCGGCGGGCTGCACCCAGACCTGGTCGAACGGGCCCTCGGCGTGGATGCGGCTGTTGGCCACGCAGTTGAGGGCGACGCCGCCGGCCAGGGTGAGCGCGGTGTCGCCGGTGCGGCCGTGCAGCCAGCGGACGAGGTCCAGCATCGTCTCCTCCAGCCGTAGCTGGACGCTGGCGGCGAGGTCGGCGTGCGCCTCGGTCCACTCGGCGCCCGTGCGCAGCCGTGGGGCGAACTCGGCGAAGTCGACCGTCTCGGTGCGGTATCCGCCGTCCCCGGTGGCCTGGATGAACGGCTCCAGCTCGGCGGCGAACCGGGGCTTCCCGTAGGAGGCCATCGCCATGACCTTGTACTCGTCGGAGCTGCGCAGGAAGCCCAGGTGGTCGGTCAGGTCCTCGTACAGCAGGCCCAGCGAGTGGGGGAGGGGCTGGCTGGCCAGCACCTCCAGCTGCCCGTCGGTGTAGCGGCCGGCGAGGTGGCTGACGGCCTCGCCGCGGCCGTCGAGGACCAGCACCGAGTTGGTCGGGTAGGGCGCGGCCAGGCCGGCGCTCGCCGCGTGCGCCACGTGGTGGGGGACGAAGCGGACCTTCTCCTCGCGGAGCCCGGGCAGGTGGTGGGCGAGGAATGCGGGCGCCTTCTCGGCGTACATCTTCCGCATGACGTCGCCCTCGTCGTAGAGCCCGGACCCCTCCGGGGAGGGCATCAGCCGCGGGTCGAAGGAGTAGGCCACGGCGTCCAGGTCGGCCGGCGTGAGGCCGGCCCCGGCGAGCACCCACGCGGCCGACAACTCGGGCAGCTCCCACGCGCTCCACGGCAGCGGGCGCTTCCCGTGCTTGCGGCGGCTGAAGCGTTCCTCCTCCGCCGCCGCGACGACCGTGCCGTCGACGACCAGGGCCGCGGCCGGGTCGTGATACAGCGCGTTGATGCCGAGGACCTTCACGCGTGCACTCCTTCCGCCGGAGGGGGCCGCCCCGTCTGTGATCATCGAGCCGTCGACCTCGGCTCGCAGGGCGAACGCCGGTTTCCCGTGAAACCGACGCCGCTCAGCTGTCCCGGCGCTCGAGGAGGTCGTTCTCCACGACGGCGGCCAGCCCGAGGGTCTTGTAGCCGACCTCCTCGAACAGGACGACGACCCGGTCGTCCTCCACCCGCATGACCACGCCCGGTCCCCACTCGGCGTGCACCACCGGCGTCTGCGGCGGGAAGGGCGTGTCCTCGTCCGCGGTGCCGGGCTGCTCCTGCGCGGTGCCGGCGTCGCAGGTGTCGCAGTTGCCGCACGGCTGCTCGAGCTGCTCGCCGAAGTAGCCGAGGAGGAACTGCCGCCGGCAGTCGGTGGTCTCGGCGTAGCCGCGCATCATCTCCACGCGGCTCTGGTCGACCTGCTCGTGGTGCTCGGCCAGCTCGTGCGCGGCCGCGGCGGCCTCGCCGGGGGCGGGCGCGTCCTGGGCGGGATGGGCGGCGCCGTCCTCGTCGAGGACGACGGCCGACACCTGCTCGAGCAGGTTGAGGTCGCGGGCCAGGGGTGTCGCGCCGCGGCCGGTCTCCTCGCGGAGGGCCTTGACATCGACGCCGTCCGCGATGCCGGCCGCCTCGGCGGCCGCGACCAGGCCGGCGACCTGCTGCAGCTCCTCCTCGGCGGGGACGCCGGCGGCGAAGAACCGGCGCAACCCGAGATCCTCCTGGCGGTAGACGAGCACGGCCAGCGCCGGCTGCCCGTCGCGCCCCGCGCGGCCGATCTCCTGGTAGTAGCTGTCGACGGAGTCGGCGGGTTCGGCATGGACGACGAACCGGGTGTCGGGCTTGTCGATGCCCATGCCGAAGGCGGTCGTGGCGACGACGACGTCCAGCTCGTCGGCCATGAAGGCCCGCTGGGTGTCCTCGCGGTCGGACTTCCTCAGCCCCGCGTGGTAGGCCCGGGTGCGCAGCCCCCGGTCGCCCAGCCCGGCGGCCAGCTCCTCGGTGCCCTTGCGGGTGGCGCTGTAGACGATGCCCGGGACGTGACCGTCCCCGACCAGCGCGAGCACCCGGTGGAGCACCGCCTCGTGCTTGGCGGAGGCGTCGGGGTGGTGCTCGACCTCCAGGCGGATCTCCGGGCGGTCGAAGCCGGCGACCACGGTGCGGGCCTCGCGCATGCCCAGGCGCTCGACGATCTCGGCGCGGACCGGTGGAGCCGCGGTGGCGGTGAGCGCGAGCACGGTGGGGTGCCCGAGCTGCTCGATCACCGCGCCCAGCCGCAGGTAGTCGGGCCGGAAGTCATGCCCCCACGCGGAGACGCAGTGCGCCTCGTCGACGACGAACAGCGCCGGGTGCGCCGCGGCGATGGCGTCGACCACCTCGGGCTTGGTCAGCTGCTCGGGCGCGAGGAACAGATAGCGGACCGTTCCGTCTGCGAGCCCGTCGAGCGCCGCGCGCCGGTCGGCGGCGGACAGCGCGGAGTTCAGCTGGGCGGCCTCACCCTTCAGGGCGTCGAGCTCGTCGAGCCGCTGCACCTGGTCGCGCTGGAGGGCGATCAGCGGGGAGACGACGAGCACCGGCCCGGCGGCGAGCTGGCCGGCGACCTGGTAGACGGCGGACTTGCCGGCACCCGAGGGCAGCACGGCCAGGGTGTCCCGCCCGGAGACGACCGACCGCATCGCCTCCTCCTGGCCCGGCCGGAAGTGCTCGAAGCCGAGCAGATCGCGGGCGACCTCCCGGATGCGGCGGGTGCGGGCGGCGGCCGACGCACCCGCGGGATCGTTCTGGTTCTCGGGAGGCGCCGGCTCCCGCTGCCCGGCGCCAGCGGCGGGCAAACGGTGTCGTGCACTACCGGCCGCGTTCCCGCGGGAACGCGCGCACGATCGCAGCCGCTGGGTCAGCGCAGCGGCTCTCGTCGCGACCCGACGTCGGCGCGCTCGGCGGCGGCGCGGCCGGCGTGCCAGCCCGTGGGATCCACCGGGCTCTTCCCGCGGCTGCCCCGCACCCGCGGGAAGAGCTCGGCGAAGACGTCGTCGACCGCCTCCTGACGCGACCGCAGCACCGGCAGCAGGTCCACGCCCCGCTCCGCCGCCGCGGTCGCCGTGGCGCGTTCCCGGGCGCTCTGCAGCCGCTCGCCGATGCGGATCGCGTAGCCCAGCAGGAACGCCCGGCGGAACGAGCGGGAGGCCGATCGCCGCCCGGCCGCACGTTCGGCCGCAGCGAGGGCCTGGCTCACCTGCAGCAGCAGCGACGTGAACAGCAGCTCCACCGCGTCGAGATCGGCGGGAACGCCGACCAGATTGGCGATGCCGAGACTCCGGTACCAGACCAGCCGCACGCCGTTGGCATCCGCGACCGCGCCCAGCAGCTGCATCTTGGCCCGCACGTAGGGGGCGTCGACGTGGACCCGACGGGTGCCCACCGCCGCACGGTCCGGGGTGGTGCCGCCGCCGGCCAGGAGCACCGCATCGACCGAGTGGCGGGCCATGAGCTCCGCCGCCTTGGCGGTGAGGGCCTCGGCCTCCTCGGGGAACTCCGTCGACTCCGCCTTGGCCAGCAGGCCCCGGATGCGCCGCAGCAGACGTGCGTCATCGGCGGCGGGAACGGCGTCCGCGCGTGGTGCTGCCGCGTCCCACCGGGAGGGTGGCGGGACCAGGTGGTCGATCCGGGCCAGTGAGCGCAGCGCGGTGGCCAGCAGCAGCACTCCCCGCCACGCCTCGACCGCCGGCCGACCCTCCGCCCGGTGCCAGGCGGCGACCACAGCCCGGTCGCCGGGGGAGAGGGCGTCGAGCTCGCGCAACTGGTCGACCCAGACCCCGGGCGCGCGGGAGGCGGCGTCGCTCCGCCGGGCGTCCTCCGCGATCAGCGCGACCGCGAGCCGCGCCGGGCGGGAGGCCGCCTGGCGGCGGACCGGGTGCACGACATCGGCCGGCTGCCACCCCCGCTCCCAGGCCTCGGCGACGGCGGACAGCAGCACCCGGGTCGCCCCGCCGCTGTGGTCCACCGCGGGGTCGCGCGCGGCCAGGACGGCGGCCATCTGGTCGGCGTCACGGAGCTCGGAGAGCCAGTCGCCGGAGAGCAGCAGTTCGCGGAGCCAGGCATCGTCCGCGGTCGTGGTTCCCATGCCCGGCATGCTCTCCCGCCCCGCCGGCACCGCCGGGCCGCCGTTGTGGACAGCGACGGCCCGTCCACAGCGGCAGCGCCGCTCCTCAGATCCTCTCGGGGCACCAGTTGGCCACGTTGCGGTCGTAGGCGATCTGCCAGGCGGCGTTCCAGCCCTCGTCGTACCCGCGGCGGTAGTCGTGTTCGGCGTTGCGGTACCGGCGTTCGCCCCCCTGGCGGTAGCCGAAGCTCCCCTGGCGGAAGAGCCGGGCCGATTCCCGGGCATCCGCCGCTCCCGGCAACGCACTGTGGTGCATCGGCGGACGAGCGCCCGCGCGGCCGCGACTCCGCAGGTCGTCGCCACGATGGTGGCCCGGGCTGCAGGGCGGTAGGCCGGATCCGGCGACGCGAATCCAGTCCGGTTGCCCCGGCGGCGCGGCGGGTCGTCTGCCTGCGTTCCTGGTGGCACCGCGCGCCGCCACGCCCCCCTTCCGGTTCCCCACCGATCGTGCGCCGGCGCGCAGCGGCTCACCCCGACGATGCGCGGTTGCGGGGCCGACACGTTGAGGCCTCCGCAGGTGCGGACGTAGGGTCCGCCTCCGTGTCCACGTCGTACCGCATCGCCGAGGCTGCGGAGCTGCTGGGCGTCAGCGACGACACGGTGCGCCGCTGGATCGACAGCGGCCGGCTGGTGGCCCGCCGCGAGCGTGGTGGCCCGGCCCAGATCGACGGCGCCGATCTCGCGCGCGTCGCCGCCCGGCTGCACGACGCTCCCGAACCCGGCGCCACGCGGCACTCCTCGGCGCGCAACCGGCTGACCGGCATCGTCACCCGGGTGGTCCGCGACACGGTGATGGCCCAGGTCGAGATCCAGGCCGGCCCGTTCCGGGTGGTCTCGCTGATGTCCCGCGAGGCCGCCGACGAGCTGGGTCTCGAGGTCGGCGCCCGGGCGGTCGCGACCGTCAAGGCCACGCAGGTCAGCGTCGACGTCCCCTGAGGCGCACTGTCGGACGGAGCTCGCGGAGTAATTGCGCACCTTCGGGTGAAGTTCGGCTATTGTTCCGCAGTCGCGGATGCCAGTCGAGCGGGAGGCCCGATGCCCAGGCGTGCCCCCCTGGTGCTGTCCGTCGCGGCGGCGCTCGTCCTGACCGCCTGCGGCGGCCCGGCGGACGAGGCGGGCGGGGCCGCGGGCACGACGTCCGGCACGGGGGGCCACCCCACCGGCACGCTGACCGTCTTCGCCGCCGCCTCGCTCACCGACGTCTTCACCGATCTCGGCGACCGCCTGGAGGAGGACAATCCCGGGCTCGACGTGCAGTTCAGCTTCGCCGGCAGCGCGGCGCTGGCCACCCAGATCACCCAGGGGGCCCCGGCCGACGTCTTCGCCAGCGCCAACCAGGCACAGATGACCGTGGTGACCGACGCCGGGCTGGCCGACGGCGACCCGGTGGTCTTCACGTCGAACGTCCTGCAGATCGCCGTCCCCGCGGGCAACCCGGCCGGGGTCACCGGGCTGGCCGACTTCGCGCGGGAGGACCTCGCGCTGGCGGTCTGCGCGCCGGAGGTGCCGTGCGGTGCCGCCGCCGAGGACGTCTTCGCCGCCGCCGGCGTCACCCCCCGCCCGGACACGCTCGAGGAGGACGTCCGCGCCGCGCTGACCAAGGTGGAGCTCGGCGAGGTCGACGCGGCCCTGGTCTACACGACCGACGTGACCGCGGCCGGGCACGCCGTCGAGGGCCTGGACTTCCCCGAGGCCGAGGACGGGGTGAACGACTACCCGATCGCCCCGCTCGCCGATGCCCCCAACCCGGCAGCAGCCGCCGCCTTCGTCGAGCTGGTCCGGTCGGAGGAGGGGCAGGAGGCGCTGGCCGACGCCGGCTTCCGCGCCCCGTGAGCAGGGCCCCCGTGAGCAGGCGGGAGGCCGGTGTCCCCGTCCCGCTGATGGTCCCGGCGGCCCTGGCCGTCGCCTTCCTCGTCCTGCCGCTGATCGGCCTCGTCGTCCGGACGCCGTGGGCGGACCTGCCCGACCACCTGACCCAGCCCGCCGTCGGTGTGGCGCTGCGGCTGTCCCTGGTGTCGGCCACCGCGGCCACCGCCCTCTCCCTCCTCCTCGGGGTGCCGCTGGCCTGGGTGCTCGCGCGCTCGCGGATCCGCGGCCGGGCGGTGCTGCGGGCCCTGGTCACCGTTCCGCTGGTACTGCCCCCCGTGGTCGGCGGCGTGGCCCTCTTCCTGGTGCTGGGCCGGCAGGGGCTGGTCGGCCGCTGGCTGGACGAGACCTTCGGCCTCACCATCCCGTTCACCACCACCGCCGTGGTCATCGCCGAGACCTTCGTCGCGATGCCGTTCCTGGTGATCAGCGTGGAGGGGGCGCTGCGGGCCGCCGACGCCCGCTTCGAGGACGTCGCCGCCACCCTCGGCGCCGGCCGCTGGTCGACGTTCCGGCGGGTGACCCTGCCCCTGGTCGCCCCGGGGATCGCCGCCGGCGCGGTGCTCTGCTGGGCGCGGGCGCTCGGGGAGTTCGGTGCGACGATCACCTTCGCCGGCAACTTCCCGGGGACGACGCAGACGATGCCGCTGGCCGTCTACCTCGCCCTGCAGCGCGACCCCGAGGCGGCCATCGTGCTCTCGCTGGTGCTGCTCGCCGTCTCGCTGGCCACGCTGCTCCTGCTGCGCGACCGGTGGCTCGGGCGCAGCGTCGCGACATGAGCCTCGACGCCTCGGTCGCCGTCCGGCGGGGACCGCTGGACGTGCAGCTCGACCTCGCCGTCGCCGATGGCGAGGTGCTCGCCGTCCTCGGCCCCAACGGCGCCGGCAAGTCCACGCTGCTGCGGGTGCTCGCCGGCCTGCTGCCCCCCGAGGACGGCCGGGTGGTGGTCGACGGCACCGAGGTGTGGGACGACGTCGGCCAAGGCCGGCACCTTCCCGCGCACGAGCGCCGGCTGGGCATGGTGTTCCAGGACGGCCTGCTGTTCCCGCACCTGTCGGTGGCCGACAACGTCGCCTTCGGGCTGCGCAGCCGGGGCGTGCCCCGCACTCCGGCCCGGACGGCGGCCCTCGGGTGGCTCGATCGGGTGGGGCTGGCCGGCCTCGGCGACCGGCGGCCCGGCCAGCTCTCCGGCGGGCAGGCCCAGCGGGCCGCCCTGGCCCGGGCGCTGGTCGGCGACCCGGCGCTGCTGCTGCTCGACGAGCCGCTGTCGGCCCTGGATGCCCGCACCCGGCTGACCGTGCGCGCCGAGCTGCGCCGGCACCTGGCCGACTTCGGCGGCAGCACGGTCCTGGTCACCCACGACCCGGTGGACGCCATGGCGCTGGCCGACCGGGTCGTCGTCGTGGAGGAGGGGCGGATCGCCCAGGCCGGGACGCCGGCCGACGTCAGCCGCCACCCGCGCACCGACTACGTCGCCCGGCTGGTCGGCCTGGCGCTGCTGCCCGGCACGGGCGCCGGGACGACGGTCAGGCTGGACGGCGGGGGCGCGGTCGCGGTGGCCGAGGAGACCGTGGGGCCGGTGTTCATCGCCGTCCGGCCGGAGTCGGTGGCCCTCTACCTGGACCCGCCGCACGGCAGCCCGCGCAACGTCTGGCCGGCCCGGCTGGTGTCGGCCACCCCGCACGGGTCGACCGTGCGCTGCGAGCTCGACGGGGAGGTGCAGCTGATCGCCGACGTCACCGCCGCCGCGTTCGCCGAGCTCGGCCTGGCCCCGGGCTCGGCGGTGTGGGCCGCGGTCAAGGCCTCCGAGGTCGCCGTATACGCCCGCTGAGCGGCCTGTGTGGCCACGAAGGCCGCGTGTCCGAGGGCCTTCGTGGCCACGAAGGCCGCTCCTGACAGGGTGACGGTATGAGCGCAGTCGCGGGGCTGGTCCTCGCCGCCGGCGGCGGCCGCCGCTACGGGATGCCCAAGGCGTTGGTCGAGTACGGCGGCTGCCTGCTCGTGGAGCGGGCGGTGCGGACGGCGCGGGCGGTGTGCGACCCGGTGCTCGTCGTCCTCGGTGCCCAGGCGGTCGACGTCTGGCGGGCGGCGGACCTCGACGGCGCCACCGTGCTGGCCAACAAGGACTGGGAGACCGGAATGGCCTCCTCGCTGCGCACCGGCCTGGACGGGCTGCGCGGCTGGCCGGGCCGGGTCGACGCCGCCCTGGTCACCCTCGTGGACATGCCGGGCATGACGCCGGAGGCGCTGCGCGCGGTCGCCGCGCACGCCGCCCCCGACGCGCTGGCGGTGGCCACCTACGACGGCGTCCGCGGGCACCCGGTGCTCCTCGGTCGCGACCACTGGTCCGGCGTCGTGGAGACGGCGACCGGTGACGAGGGGGCCCGTCGTTACCTGGCCGCCCACCAGGTCACCCAGGTGGACTGCACCGGCCTGGCCGATCCGACCGACCTCGACGTGCCGCCGGGCGCGGTACCGTCGGCGCCGTGACCAGCCCGCTGATCGCGCGAGTCGTCGACACGCCCCTGTCGGTCACCGAGCACGAGGACGCCGTGGCCGACAAGGCGGCCGGAGCGGTCGTCTCCTTCGCCGGCGTCGTCCGCGACCACGACGGCGGCCGCTCGGTGACCGAGCTGGAGTACGTCGGCCACCCCACGGCGCAGGACGTGCTCGTCGAACTGGCCCGGGAGTTCGCCGCCCGCCCCGAGGTGCACGCCGTCGCCGTCTCCCACCGGGTGGGCATGCTCGGCCTCGGGGACGTCGCGCTGGCCTGCGCGGTCAGCTCCTCGCACCGCGGTCAGGCGTTCGCCGCCTGCGCCGAGCTCGTCGACGAGGTGAAGAAGCGGCTGCCCATCTGGAAGCGGCAGGTCTTCACCGACGGCGCGGAGGAGTGGGTCGCCTGCCCCTGAGGGCGGTCGGTCCCCGGGGCGCGGCGTCCGGTCGTGGGACCTGGGTCAGCCGACGCCGGCCAGCCCGTCGTCGTCCGAACCGCGGTCACGCCGGGCCTCGCCGGTCCGGTGCTCGTCGGCCTTCTCCTCCTCGGCCTTCTCCTCGGCCTCGGCCTCCACCCGCAGCGCCTCGCCGCCCAGCCGGGCCGCCTCGTCACCGTGCGACTCGCCGTACACCTCCTCGGCGCGCCCCAGCAGCTCCTCGGCCTTCGCCTTGGCCTTGCCCCAGATGCTCACGGTTCCTCCTCACCCGGCCGCGGCCGATCGCGGCTCCTGCGCTGCTAACGACGGACCGGACCGCCGATCTCCCCGGGGGATCACCCACCGGCGAACGGGGGCAGCACGTCGACGACCGCCCCCGGGGCCAGCGGCAGCGAGCGGTCCCGGGTCTGCGTGCCGTCGACGAGGAACGAGCAGGCGGTGAGTACCCGCTCGAGCCGCTCGCCGTGGGCGTCGACGAGCTGCCCGACCAGCTCCTCGAGGGTGGCCGCCGACCGGGTCTCGCTCTCGATGCCGGTGGCGGCCCGCGCCCCGGCGAAGTAGCGCACCGTGACGGGGCCGGCGGGGGTGCGCGGGGGGGTGGACAACTCAGCCCCCGATCGCCGACATCGGCCGGGACGGCTGCAGGAAGCTCGGGTCGTCGATGCCGTGACCGGGCAGCTTGGCCAGCGTGGCGATCCGCCAGCGGTCGGCCAGCTCGGCGTCGGAGGCGCCGTCCCGCATGGGGGTGCGCAGGTCGGACTCCTCCCGGGCGAACAGGCAGTTGCGGATCTGCCCGTCGGCGGTGAGCCGGGTGCGGTCGCAGGTGCCGCAGAACGAGCGGGTCACCGAGGCGATCACCCCGACGGTGGCCGGGCCGCCGTCGACCAGCCAGCGCTCGGCCGGCGCCGACCCGCGCTCCTCGGTGTCGGGGGTGAGCGTGTGCGCAGCGGACAGCCGCTCCAGGATGTCCTCGGCGGTGACCATCCGGCCGCGGGTCCAGGCGTGGTGGGCGTCCAGCGGCATCTGCTCGATGAACCGCAGCTCGTAGCCGCGCTCCAGGCAGAAGTCGAGCAGCGGGACCGCGTCGACGTCGTTCATGCCGTGCAGCAGGACGGCGTTGACCTTCACCGGCGTCAGCCCGGCCTCCTGCGCCGCGGCCAGGCCTGCGAGGACGTCGTCCAGCCGGTCGCGGTGGGTCAGCTGCTTGAAACGGGCCGGGTCGACGGTGTCCAGGCTGCAGTTGATGCGGTCCAGCCCCGCCGCGGCGAGCGCGGGGGCGACGCGGGACAGCCCGATGGCGTTGGTCGTGAGGCTGACCTCCGGCCGGGGGCGCAGCGCCGTCGTGGCGGCCACGATCCCGACGAGGCCCGGCCGCAGCAGCGGCTCCCCACCGGTGAACCGCACCTCGCGGATGCCCAGCTGCTCGACGCCGATGCGCACCAGACGGACGATCTCGTCGTCGGTGAGCACCTCCATCTTGGGCAGCCAGTCGAGGCCCTCGGGTGGCATGCAGTAGGTGCAGCGCAGGTTGCAGCGGTCGGTCAGCGACACCCGGAGATCGGTGGCCACGCGGCCGTGCCGGTCGACCAGCCCGCCGCTTCCGGGGGCGGCGTCCGGACGGCGCACCACCGGGTCGGGCAGCGGGCTCGGCGAGGTCACGCCCCGAATGTAGTGGCGCGCGGGCCCGATGCGCTCCTGCGCGTCCTCCCGCCCGGCCGGCCGAGGGGACCGCGCCGCCGGGCAGGGGCGTTGCTACGGTCGCCGCGTCACCCGAGAGCCCTGCGGGCGGTCCCGCACTCGCTTGTGACCAGGAAGCGCGAGAAGCCCGTGTCCCCCCGCACCGTCTTCGGCCCCTATGCCCGCCTTTTCGCCGTGCCCGGCTCGGTGGCGTTCTCCTTCGCCGGGTGGGTCGCCCGGCTGCCCCTCCCCATGCTCGGCCTCGGTGCCGTGCTCCTCGTCGCCGGGGAGACCGGGAGCTACGGCCTGGCCGGTGCGGTCTCGGGCGCGCTGGCCCTGAGCTCCGCGATCGCCGGCCCGCAGTGGGCCCGGGTGATGGACCGGCGCGGGCAGGGCGTGGTCCTGCAGCGGCTCATCGCGGGGTACTTCGCCTTCGGGGTGGCCTTCGTCGTCGCGGTCACCGCCGGGGCGCCGCGCTGGTCGTGGTTCGTCCTCGCCGTCCTCTGCGGCGGAACCGGGGCCAACATCGGCTCGCTGGTGCGCGCCCGCTGGGCCGAGGCACTGGCGGACGCCGAGCGCCGGCAGACCGCCTTCGCGCTGGAGGCCGTGGTCGACGAGGTCGTCTTCGTCGTCGGCCCGCCGTTGGTCACGCTGCTCGCGACGCTGATCGCGCCCCCGGTCGGCTTCCTCACCGGGATCGTCCTGGGGTCGGTCGGCGGGCTGTGGCTGGCCCGGCAGCGCGCCACCGAGCCGACGGTCCAGCCGGTCGACCCGTCGGCACCCGTGCGGCGGTGGGCCGCACTGAACGCCACCGTGCTGGTCATCGCGGCCGTCTACCTGGCCGTCGGTGCGGTGTTCGGGGCGCTGGACGTCGTCGTGGTGGGGTTCGCCGACGAGGAGGGGGCGCCCGCGCTGGCCGGGGTCGCGCTGGCCGTCTACTCGGCCGGCAGCCTGATCGCCGGGCTGGTCTACGGCGTCGTCCGGCTGCCCGGCACGCTGACCACCCGCTTCCTGGTCACCGCCGTCGGCTTCGGCCTGGCCGCCCAGCTGCTGTGGGGCGTGGGCTCGCTGGTCGTGCTGGTCGCCAGCGGCTTCGTCGCCGGGCTGGCGATCGCCCCCGTGCTCGTCTCGGGCACGTCCCTGGTCGAGTCCCGCGTGCCGCGCTCGGCGCTGACCGAGGCCCTGGCCTGGACGACCACCGGACTGACGCTCGGGGTGACCGTCGGCTCGGCGCTGGCCGGTGCGGCGATCGACGCGTGGGGGGCGGAGGAGGCGTTCGCCGTCCCGGCGCTGGCCGCCGCGATGGCGGCGGTCGTGGCGCTCCTGGGCGCCCCGTTGCTGCGGCGACACCGTGATCCGGTCGTCGTCCCCGTGGTGGGCGAGCGGGTTGAGCCCGAGGCCGCCGGGTAGTCGTGCCCCGCAGGCCGTGCGCGACCGGATCGCGCGCGGCATCCCGCAGAACGAGAGGAACATCGTGGCCCCCGTGCCGACGATCAGGCTGAACAACGGCGTCGAGATCCCGCAGCTGGGTTTCGGCGTCTTCCAGATCCCACCGGCCGAGACCGCCGAGGCCACCCGCACCGCGCTGGAGGTCGGCTACCGGCACATCGACACCGCGCAGATGTACGGCAACGAGAAGGGCGTCGGCGAGGCGATCCGCAGCTCGGGCATCCCGCGCGAGCAGGTCTTCGTGACCAGCAAGCTGAACAACAACCGGCTCGAGCGCGACGACATCCTGCGCTCGTTCGACCAGAGCCTCGGCGAGCTCGGCTTCGACCAGCTCGACCTGTTCCTCATCCACTGGCCGCTGCCGGCCGTGAGTGACTTCGTGCAGCGCTGGCGGGCGCTGGAGGAGATCTACGCCAGCGGCCGGGTCCGGGCGATCGGCGTCTCGAACTTCCAGCCGCACCACCTGCGCCGGCTGCTGGACGAGACCGACGTCGTGCCGGCGGTGAACCAGATCGAGGCGCACCCGTACCTCACCCAGGACGACGTCCGCGCGTTCGACGCCGAGCACCGGATCGTCACCGAGGCGTGGGCGCCGATCGCCAAGGGCAAGGTCAACGACGACCCGGTGCTGCAGGACATCGCGCGGCAGGTCGGCCGCACGCCGGCCCAGGTGACGCTGCGCTGGCACGTCCAGCGCGGCGACGTCGTCTTCCCGAAGTCGGTGACCCGCAGCCGGGTGGAGGAGAACTTCGCGATCTTCGACTTCGAGCTCGACGAGGCGGCGATGGCCACGATCAGCGGCCTCGACCGGGGCGAGCGCACCGGCCCGGACCCGGACGAGTTCGACTACATCCCGAGTTGAGGCGGACCGGAGTGGATCCGTGCGGGTGACCCGCACGGATCCACTCCGGTCAGTCGGTCGTGACGAAGTCGATGAGCTCCTCGACCCGGCCGATCAGCGCGGGCTCCAGGTCGGTCCAGGTGTGCACGCGGGCGAGGATCCGCTGCGCCCAGACGTAGCCGGTGTCGTCCTCCCAGCCCAGCCGGCGGCAGACGCCCTCCTTCCACGACTCGCCCTTCGGCACGGTCGGCCACGCCCTGATCCCGACGACCGACGGCTTGACCGCCTGCCAGATGTCGATGAACGGGTGGCCGACGACGAGGGCGTGTGCGCCGGTGACCTGCTCGGCGATCCGCGACTCCTTGGAGCCCGTCACCAGGTGGTCGACCAGCACGCCGAGCCGCCGTCCCGACGACGGCCGGAAGTCGCGGACGATCGCCGGCAGGTCGTCGACGCCGTGCAGCGGCTCGACGACGACGCCCTCGATCCGCAGGTCGTGGCCCCAGACCTTCTCGACCAGCTCGGCGTCGTGCTTGCCCTCGACGTAGATGCGCCCCTCTCGGGCGACCCGCGCGCGGGCGCCGGCGACGTAGGTGGAGCCGGACGCGCTCCGCGCCGGCCCGCTCGGCGCCTGCGGCTTCGGGCGCACCAGCACCACCGGCCGGCCGTCGACCCAGAACCCGGGCCCCAGCGGGTAGGCGCGCACACGCCCGTTGCGGTCCTCGAGGTGGACGACGTCCTTCTCGCAGCGCACCACCGCGCCCACGAAACCCGAGCTCGGGTCCTCCACGACCAGGTCGCGCTCGGCCTCGACCTGCGGGGTGGGCTTCTTGACGGTGCGGGGGTGGACCAGGTTGTCGTACGGCGAACGGGGAGGCACGCCCCCCAGCATGAGCAGACGGCTCCGCGGGGATCGGTCCGACGCGCCGGGGACGGCGGGATCGGGACACACCCGGCGGTCGGGGAATCACTCTCCGTCGCCCAGCATCCCACCCGCCGTCCGGGGGTTCCGGCGGGTGGGATGCTCGGTCCGTGACCGAAAGCATGCTGCCCACGGTGGCCGCCGCCGAGGTGGGTTTCGCCGGCCCCGACGAGCTGGCCGCCGCGCTGGAGTCCACCGGCTACCTGCCCGACCAGGGCCTGGCCACGGCCGCCTACCTGGCGCTGGCCATGCACCGGCCGCTGTTCCTGGAGGGCGAGGCGGGCGTCGGCAAGACCGCCCTGGCGCAGGCGCTGGCCCAGATCACCGGGCGCCCGCTCTACCGGCTGCAGTGCTACGAGGGCCTCGAGGCCAGCCAGGCGCTCTACGACTGGGACTTCGGCCGCCAGCTGCTCCACCTGCGGGCCGCCGAGGCGGCGCACGCCACCGGGGACACCGAGAAGCTGGAGGCCTCGCTCTACGACCGCCGGTTCCTGCTGGCCCGCCCGCTGCTGCAGGCCCTGGAGGACTCCCCGAGCGTGCTGCTGGTCGACGAGATCGACCGCGCCGACGACGAGTTCGAAGCCTTCCTGCTGGAGGTGCTCTCGGACTTCACCATCTCGATCCCCGAGTTCGGCACGATCCGGGCGGTCACGCCGCCGCTGGTGGTCCTCACCTCCAACCGCACGCGCGAGGTGCACGACGCACTCAAGCGCCGGTGCCTCTACCACTGGCTGCAGCACCCCGACTTCGACCGCGAGGTGGCCATCCTGCGCCGCCGGCTGCCCGACGTGACCGAGCAGCTGGCCCGCGAGGTGGCCCGGGCGACGGCGACGTTGCGCACCCTCGACCTGCTCAAGCCGCCCGGGGTCGCCGAGGCGATGGACTGGGCGACCGCGCTGCACACCCTCGGCGCCCGCGACCTCGACCCGGACGTCGCCGCCCGCACGCTCGGCGCCGTCCTCAAGTACCGCGAGGACACCGAGCGGGTGCACGCCATGGACAGGGGGGCGCTCTTCGGTGGCTGAGAAAGGACCCTGTTCCTCTCACCCTTCGCACGCTCAGCAGAAGGGCCGAAACGGGGCCGTGCGGGACGTCGTCGACACGGTGCTCGGTTTCGCCCGGACGCTCCGCCACGCCGGGGTGGCCGCCTCGCCGGACCGGGTGGAGGCGATGCTGGCCGCCGTCGGCGCGCTCGACGTCCTCGACGCCACGGCCGTCTACTGGGCCGGCCGGCTCACCCTGTGCGGCAGCCCCGACGACCTGGAGCGCTACGACGCCGCCTTCACCGCGTGGTTCGGCGGGGAGGTGCCGCGCCGGACCCGGCCGATGCAGGAGGAGAAGCCGCAGCTGGCGGCGATGGCACCGCTGGAGGCCGGGTCCGCTGCCGGCGAGGAGTCGGAGGACGTCCCGGACGTCGCCGGCCGGGCCAGCCCCGACGAGGTGCTGCGGCACCGGGACGTCGCCGAGCTGACCGTGGCCGAGCGGGAGCACCTGCGGCGGCTGTTCGCGCTGCTGGTCCCGGCGTCGCCGATGCGCCCGTCCCGGCGCCGGCGGCCGGACGCGCACGGGACGGTGCACGCCTCCCGCACGGTGCGCCGCGCCCTGCACGACGGCGGCGAGGTCACCCGGCTGCTGCACCGGCGGGCCCGGCCCCGCCCGCGCCGCGTCGTCCTGCTGATCGACGTCTCCGGCTCGATGGGCCCCTACGCCGACGCGCTGTTGCGCTTCGCGCACGCCGCGGTCCAGGCCCACCCGGTGGCCACCGAGGTGTTCACCATCGGCACCCGGCTGACCCGGGTGACCCGGGAGATGCGGCTGCGCGACCCGGACCGGGCGCTGGCGGCCAGCGGCACCGCCATCCCGGACTGGTCCGGCGGCACCCGTCTCGGCGAGGTGCTCAAGGCCTTCCTCGACCGGTGGGGACAGCGCGGCACGGCGCGCGGGGCGGTGGTCGTCATCTGCAGCGACGGTTGGGAGCGTGGCGGCACCGAGGTCCTCGCCGAGCAGATGGCACGGCTGCGGCGGCTGGCGCACGCGGTGGTGTGGGTGAACCCGCACAAGGGCCGGGAGGGCTACCAGCCGCTCACCGGCGGGATGCAGGCGGCCCTGCCCTCGGTGGACCACTTCGTCGCCGGGCACAGCATGGCCGCGTTCGAGGAGCTTGCGGGAGTGATCTCCCGTGTTTGAGACGTTGACGGAGTGGATCCGTCCGCGTTACCTGCACCGATCCACTCCGCTCAGAGGGGGCTGCCATGCGTGACGTGCTCGAGGACCTGATCGGCTGGTGGCAGGCGGGCGAGACCGTCGGGATGGGGACGGTCGTCGCCACCTGGCGCTCCGCGCCCCGCCCGGCGGGCGCCTCGATGCTGGTCGGCCCGGACGGCACCGCCGTGGGCAGCGTCTCCGGCGGGTGCGTGGAGGGCGCGGTCTACGAGGAGGCCAAGGACGTCGTCGAGAGCGGCGTCCCCACCCTGGAGCGCTACGGCGTCAGTGACGACGACGCCTTCGCCGTCGGGCTGACCTGCGGCGGCATCCTCGACGTCTTCGTCGAGCGGATCTCCCGCGAGTCCTTCCCCGAGCTCGGGGAGATCGCCGAGTCCGTCGCGGCGCACGAGCCGGTCGCCGTGGTCACCTGCGTGGCCGGCCCGGACGACCGCGTCGGGCGGCGGCTGGTGGTCTGGCCCGACCGGGTCTCCGACACCCTGGGCCTGCAGCGGCTGGACGACGCCGTGGCCGCCGACGCCCGCGGCATGCTGGTCGCCGGCCGCACCGGGATGCTGCACGTCGGGCACGACGGGGAGCGCCGCGGCGACGACCTGTCGCTGTTCGTGAACTCCTTCGCCCCGCCGGCCCGGATGATCGTGTTCGGCGCGATCGATTTCGCCGCCGCCGTCGCCCGGGTCGGGGCGTTCCTCGGCTACCGGGTCACCGTGTGCGACGCCCGGCCGGTGTTCGCCACGCCCAAGCGGTTCCCCGACGCCCACGAGGTCGTCGTCGAGTGGCCGCACCGCTACCTGCAGGCCGAGGTCGATGCGGGGCGGATCGACGAGCGCACCGTGCTGTGCGTGCTCACCCACGACCCGAAGTTCGACGTCCCGCTGCTGGAGGTCGCGCTGCGGATCCCGGTGGCCTACGTCGGCGCGATGGGTTCGCGGCGCACCCACGACGAGCGGCTGGTCCGGCTGGAGGAGGCCGGCCTGGCCAAGGAGGAGCTGGCGCGGCTGTCCTCGCCGATCGGCCTGGACCTCGGTGCCCGCACGCCGGAGGAGACCGCGATCTCCATCGCCGCCGAGATCATCGCCGGGCGCTGGGGTGGCTCAGGGGAGCGGCTGACCGGGATCGAGGGTCCGATCCACAAGACCGCGGAGCGCTGACCGCCACGAGGCGGGCTTTGTGGCCGCTCTGGCGGCCGAGGGGTTCCCGGTATAGCGGGAAGGCGATAGCTTTTCCGCTATGTCGCCGTCGTCGCGCCGGACGAACTTCCCAGGCCTGCAGGGCCTGGCCGAACGCCGGCGCGCGCTCATCGATGAGCTGGTCCGGGCCCGCCGGGAGAGCGAGCTGAGCCAGACCGAGATCGCGGCGCGGATGGGTACGTCGCAGTCGGCCGTCGCGCGCCTCGAGAGCGGTGAGCTGGACGCGCGGCTGTCCACGCTCGAGCGTTACGCGGCCGCCCTCGGCCGCACCGTCGATTGGAGGGTCCGACCCTCCGAGGAGTCCTGATGAGCCGACCCGGCGGCACCATTCCGCCACGTCCGCCCGAGCCGTTCCCGCCTCAGCCGCCGCGGTTCCCGCGAAGCCCCTGGCAGCCCGAGTCCCGGCCGCCCGGGCCGGGGGCGGTCTCGTCGTCGGCGGCCCTCGTCGTCGGCCAGGACAGGCTGGCCGAACGGCTTCTCGACCAGCGGGTCGTGACGCTGGCCGGCGAGCTGGACGCCGATGCGGTGAACCGGGCCGTGGCCGAGCTGGCGCTGCTCGATGCGACCGGTGACGGACCGGTCCGGCTGCAGCTGTCGGGGGTGAGCGCCGGCCTCGACGCCGTCCTCACGCTGGTGGACGCCCTGGACCTCATGGGGGTGCCGGTGCACGCCACCAGTCTGGGCAGGCTCACCGGCCCCGCCGTCGCCGTCCTCGCCGTGGCCGACCGGCGCATCGCCGGGCCGTCCGCGACGCTGTACCTCTGCGAGCCGCGGGCCCCGCACAGCGGGCCGGGCCGGGACGTCGGGTCCTGGGCGGCAGAGCTCGCCCGGCAACTCGCCCGCCTGCAGGAGCGCCTGGCGGCCGCGTGCGGCCGGCCGGCCGAGCAGGTCGCCGCGGACATGCGCACCGGGAGGCTGTTCACGGCGAACGAGGCCCGGGAGTACGGACTGGTCGACGCACCCGAGCCGGCCGGCGGGCCGATCCGCTGACGTCGCCGGCGTTCCGGTACGACGTCGAGGTGGTGGGCCTGCTCGTCTCCCCGGCCCACCGGTCACGGGGGCGGGCGCCGACCGCCTCGCACGGCCTGGGGCGCTCAGCCGAGCAGCGTGCGGACCGCGGCCGGGGCCTGGGTCGGCCGGTGCAGCGGAGCCACCCGGCCGCCGCCGGCCGCGGCCAGGGCGGCGCAGTTCGCGGTCGACTCCGGGGCGTCGGACAGCGACAGCACGTGCAGGTGTGCGCCCGCGCGGGCCAGGGCGGCCGCGGCGGGCAGTGGATCCGGGCTGTCGGTCGGCATGCCGTCGGACAGCAGCAGCACGTCGCGGGCGGCCGCGCGGGACCGGGCCAGCTGCTGGGCGGCGGTGCGCAGGCCGAGGTCGAGGTCGGTGGTGCCGCCGCCCTGCAGGTCGAACAACCGGTCGATGACGACGTCGGCGCGCGGATCGGCCGACATCG
Source organism: Geodermatophilus ruber (assembly GCF_900114385.1). Classification (GTDB taxonomy): domain Bacteria; phylum Actinomycetota; class Actinomycetes; order Mycobacteriales; family Geodermatophilaceae; genus Geodermatophilus; species Geodermatophilus ruber. The sequence goes on along the minus strand of NZ_FOSW01000001.1, from coordinate 500,006 downwards.
GCCGCAGCACGACCGCCTGCGACCAGAACGCGACGACGGCGAGCTCGTCCTCGGGCCGCATCCGCTGGGCCAGCGCCGAGGCGGTGAGGACGGCGACGGCGAGCTCGTCACCGGCCACCGAGCCGGAGGCGTCGACCAGCAGCACGCACGCCCGCCCGGTGGAGCGCCAGCGGCGGGTGTGCAGGTGCTCGGCGCGCCAGTGCGGCTCCGCGCCGCGGGCAGCGAGCGTGGCGTCGAGGTCGATGTCGGTGCCGGTCGGGTCCCGCCGGGTGACCATCCGGCGCGTGCCCGGGCGGTCGGGGACGCCGGCGCGCGGGGCGGCCACCGGCAGCCGGCAGGCCAGGGCGCGGGCCGCGGCCCGGAGCTTCGGGTCGAACGCCCGGCCCAGGGCGGTGAGCAGCCGGGTCGCGGCATCGGGGTCACGCTTGGCGAGGTCGGCCATCGCCTCCTCGTCGAGTTCGCCCAGCTGCGGTGAGACCTGCTGGAACTCCGGGTGCGCCCGCTGGAGCTCGTCCCGCCCGGCCCGCCGGGCGGCGTGCTCCCTGAGCGCCTGCTCGACGTCGTCGGCGTTCTCCAGCGGCGCCGGCTGCGGCGGTCGCCGGCCCGGCGGGTCGTGCAGCCCCCCGTTCGACGGCGGGGGCGGTGCCTCGGGGTCGCCCGTCTCCTCGGGCGTCAGGCTTTTCCCAGCTCCTCACCCGCCCGGCGCCAGATGTCGGTGACGACGTCCTCCACCGGGCGGGCCGCGCCGTCGGCCAGGGTCACCTTGCCGGTGAGGGCGGCGAGCGCGGCGTCGACGCCGGTGGCGTCCTCGATCCCCTCGTGGCCGCGCACGGTGGCCAGCTCCCGTGCGATGAGGACGGTGTCGATGGCGCCGCGCACCGAGGAGCCGATCCGCAGCTCGGAGTGGTCGCGGGTGATGCGCACCGTCCGCACCGCCCGCGCGACCAGGTCCGCGGGCCCCTCGGTCGCCGCCGTGACGACGGCGAGCTCGGACTCCTCGTCCTGGTAGCCCATCGCCACCCGGCAGGAGCGGTCGTAGAGCGCCGGGGTGACCCGCGCGGTCCCGACGGCGTCGAACGGATTCATCGCGGCGACGAGCCGGAACGTGGGCCGGGCGGTCACCCGGCCGAAGCGGGGCACGTGCATCTCGCGTTCGGAGAGGACGCCGAGGAGCACGTTCATCGTCTCCTCGGGCACCCGGTTGAACTCCTCGACGTAGAGGATCGCGCCCTCGGTCATGGCCCGGGTGAGCGGTCCGGGCACGAAGTTCTCGGCGCGATAGTCCTCGACGAGCACCCGCGAGGCATCGTGGTGGCCGACCAGCCGGGTGGGGGTGAGTTCGGCGTTGCCCTCCACGAGCACCAGCGGCACGCCGGCGCCGTCGGCCAGCGCGCGCAGCAAGGTCGTCTTGCCCGTGCCGGGCGGGCCCTCGAGCAGGACGTTGCGGCCGGCCGACAGCGCGGCGGCGACGACCTCGGCCTCGCGGATGCGGGCGACCACTCGCTCCCGCGCGACCCGGACCATGCCGGTCACATCGAGGCGCCGGGCGGTGCTGGTGGTGCTCACTGGTCTGGTGCTCCTCGGGTCGGTGGAACGTGCGACCGGGGCGCTCCCCGCAGGGAACGCCCCGGTCGGGCCGGCCCCCTGCAGGGCCCCGCCGCGAGCTCGCGAGTGGTGGGGGGCAGGGGGTGTTTTTCAGTCGTAGATGATGACGCCGCGGATGTTCTTCCCGCTCTTCATGTCCTCGTAGCCCTGGCCGATCTCGTCCAGCTTGTAGCGGGTCGTGATGAGCTCGTCGAGCTTGAGCCTGCCCTCCTGGTAGAGCCGCAGCATCTTCAGGATGTCGGCGCTGGGGTTCTGCGACCCGAACAGCGCGCCCTTCAGCCGCTTCTCGAAGAGGGTCAGCTCCATCGGCGAGATGGGGATGGTGACATCCGTTGCCGGGCCCAGCCCGGTGACGACGACGGTGCCGCGCTTGCCGACCGCCGCGAAGCCCTGGCCGATGTGCTCGCTGCGGGTGACCCCGACGGTGATCAGGACCTTGTCCGCGCCCTGGCCGTTGGTGACGCTGCGGGCGAAGTCGGCGGCCTCCTCGATGGACTCGAAGGAGTGCGTGGCCCCCATCTCCTGGGCCTTCTCCCGCTTGAAGGCGACCGGGTCCACCGCGATCACGTGGCTGGCGCCGGCGAAGGCCGCGCCCTGGACGGCGTTGATCCCGATGCCGCCGATGCCCATGACGATGACGGTCTGGCCGGGCTGGACGTGGCCGGCGTCGACCGCGGTGCCCCAGCCGGTGCCGACGCCACAACCGGTCAGGCAGGCGACGTCGAGCGGGATGTCAGCGGGGACCTTGACCGCGTTGGCGACGTCGACCGTGGTCACCTCGGCGAACGTCGACAGGCCCAGCATCTGCCCCACGGGGGTGCCGTCCGGCAGGGACATGCGGAAGCTGGTGGGGTCGTCGAAGCGGGCCCCGGAGAGCAGGTTCGCGCCGAGGTCGCAGAGGTTCTGGTGGCCGCGGGCGCAATAGGCGCAGCGACCGCAGCCGGGGAGGAACGAGAAGACGACGCGGTCGCCCTCCGCGAAGCCTCGCGTGCCCGGGCCGACAGCGGTGACCACGCCGGCACCCTCGTGGCCACCGCACACCGGGTAGACGCCGAAGGGCATGTCGCCGGTGGCGACGTGGTCGTCGGAGTGGCAGAGCCCTGAGGCAGCCATCTTGACCTGCAACTCGCCGGCGCGCGGGTCGTCCACGATGAGATCGGCGACCTCGTAGTGACCGGGGCTGGACCGGATGATGGCGCCGCGGGTGTTGGTGGGCACAGAGACCTCCTCGTCGCCCTCGACACCGAGGGCGCTCGCGCATGCACACTGCATGACTGTGCCGGGCACGCTATGGCGTGGCTCACACCATGGGAAGGGTGGTGCAAGGTTCCCGCTACCCCCGTTTCCGCTGGCCGGGAGGGCGCGGCCGTGGCGGGCGCCCCGCTGGTGGTCGTCGTCGGCGCCGGTCCCGTCGGGCTGACCGCGGCGTTGCTGCTGGCCGGTCGCGGGGTCGAGGTGGTCGTCCTCGAGCGGCAGCCGGCGCCCTACGGCCTGCCCCGCGCGGTGCACCTGGACGACGAGGCGCTGCGGGCGCTGGCCGACGCCGGGCTCGCCGAGGAGTTCCTGCGACGGAGCCGCCCGATGCGCGGGCTGCGCCTGCTGGACGGCGACCGGCGCACGCTCGCCGAGTTCGGCCGCTCCGCGGACGCGGGGGTGCACGGCTGGCCGCAGGGCTCGCTGTTCCACCAGCCGGACCTGGAGGAGCTGCTGCGCGCCGCCGTCCACCGGACGCCGGGGATCACCGTGCGCGCCGGCGCCCAGGTGGTCGGGCTGGCCCAGGACGGCGCGGGCACGGTCACCGTCACCGTGCTGGCCCGGGCCGACGGCAGCTACGCGCAGCTGGCCGCGGCCGCCGTGCTCGGCTGCGACGGGGCCGGCAGCACGGTGCGCCGGCTGATCGGGGCGCGGATGCGCGATCTCGGCTCCCCCGACCGGTGGCTGGTGGCCGACCTGCGCTCCTCGCGACCCCTGCCGATGTGGCCAGGCGCGCATCAGGTCTGCGACCCGCACCGACCCGCCACCTTCCTGCCGGTCGCCGGCGACCGCTACCGGTGGGAGTTCCGGATGCGGCCCGGGGAGTCACTGCCGGAGCTCGCCGGGTGCCTGCCCGACCTGCTGGCGCCCCACGGCGCGGCCGACGCCGAGGTGGTCCGGGTGGCCGAGTACGTCTACCGGGCGCAGGTGGCCGACCGGTGGCGTGCCGGGCGGGTGCTGCTGGCGGGGGACGCCGCCCACCTCACGCCCCCGTTCATCGGCCAGGGGTTGGGCCTGGGCCTGCGCGACGTGCACCAGCTGGCCTGGAAGCTGGCCGCCGTCCTCACCGGGGAGGGCCCGGAGGAGCTGCTGGCCACGCACCAGGCGGAGCGGGAGCCGCACGCGCGGGCCATGGTGGGGCTGGCAGTGCTGGTCGGCCGGCTGATGACCGGTGGCGGGCAGGGGGCGGCGGTGGCCCGCCGCGGGGTGCTCGCCGTGGCCGGGCGCGTCCCGGCCGTGGCGGCGTTCGCCACCGACAGCCGGACGCCGCCGCTGCGCCGCGGCCCGCTGGTGGACCGGCGGGGCCGCGCCGGGCGGCGGCTGGCCGGCACCCTGCTGCCGCGGGCCGAGGTGCGGGTGGCCGGCCGGCGCTGCCGGGTCGACGACGTCCTCGGCCCCGGGACTGCGGTACTGCGCCTCGGCCCGCCGGGGCGCCTGCTGGTGCGCCCGCAGGGGGCGCCCGAGGTGGAGGTGGCCGACGTCGACGGCACGCTCGCCGGGTGGCTGCGGCGCGGCCGGGCGACCGGCGTCGTCGTCCGCCCCGACCGGATCGTGCGCGCGGCCCGCTGACGTGCACACCCCGGGAGCGACGGGGCGGGGGAGTCGGCATGCTGGCCGGGTGCGCTACGACGTCGATGCCGTCCGGTCCCGCTTCCCCGCCCTGCGTGCCGGTGCCGCGCACTTCGACGGCCCCGGCGGCTCGCAGGTCCCCGAGTCGGTGGCCGCGGCAGTCGCGGCGACCCTCACCGCCCCGATCGCCAACCGCGGCCGCGTCACGCAGGCCGAGCGGAACGCCGACGACGTCGTCCTGGGCGCGCGCCGGGCGGTCGCCGACGTGGTCGCCGGGGATCCCGGCGGGGTCGTCTTCGGCCGCAGCGCAACCCAGTTGACCTACGACTTCTCCCGCGTTCTGTCGGCCGGCTGGGGTCCCGGCGACGAGGTGGTGGTGACCCGGCTGGACCACGACGCCAACGTCCGGCCGTGGGTGCAGGCGGCTGGGGCACGCGGGGCGACGGTGCGGTGGGCCGGGTTCGACCCGGCCACCGGCGAGCTGGCCCCGGAGGCGGTGGGCGCGGTGCTGTCGGACCGGACGCGGCTGGTCGCGGTCACCGGGGCGTCCAACCTCATCGGCACCCGGCCGGACGTCGCCGCGATCACCGCCCTGGCCCACGACGCCGGGGCCCTCACCTACGTCGACGGGGTGCACCTGACCGCGCACGCGGCCGTCGACGTCGCCGCGCTCGGTGCCGACTTCTACACCTGCTCCCCGTACAAGTTCCTCGGTCCGCACTGCGGCTGCGTGGTGGCCGCCCCCGGCCTGCTGGAGACCCTCCGCCCCGACAAGCTGCTGCCCTCCACGGACACCGTCCCCGAGCGGTTCGAGCTGGGCACCCTGCCCTACGAGCTGCTGGCCGGCACGACCGCCGCGGTCGACTTCCTCGCCGGCCTCGGCGGCGCGGAGGGGAACCGCCGGGCGCGGCTGGAGGCCGGGATGGCGGCGTTGGAGGCGCACGAGGACCGGCTGCGGGAGCGCATCGAGAACCACGTCCGGGCGCTGCCCGGCGTCACGGTGCGCTCCCGGGCGCGGCGGCGGACGCCGACGCTGCTGCTGACCTTCGCGGGCCGGGACGCCGCCGACGCCTACCGCTTCCTCGCCGGGCGCGGGGTCAACGCGCCGGCCGGCTCCTTCTACGCGCTCGAGGCGTCGCGGTGGTTGGGGCTGGGCGACACCGGCGGGCTGCGCATCGGCCTGGCGCCGTACAACGACGACACCGACGTCGACCGGCTGCTGGCCGGGCTGGAGGCGTGGCTGGCGACCTGAGAGGAGCCTGGGAATCCGCTGTGATGATCACCGCGGCAGCGGTCTGGCACGCCCGGTGAGGACACGACGGGAAGCCGCGCGCAAGCCCCCAGGTCCGGGGATCGGGCCAGCCCCCTCGCGCGGGTGACGTTGCGCGGAGCAACGAGCGGACCCTCCTTCCACCACATTCCGCGGGGGACCCGGAAGGAGACACCGTGTCCACCACCCTCACCCGTCGCGACGCGCTCAAGGTCGGTGCCTTCGGCGCCGCTGCCCTGGCCCTCCCGTTCGTCCCCACCCTCAGCGCCAGGTCGGTGTCGCAGCTGGCCGCCAGCAAGCTGCCCAAGCCCTACACCCTGCCGTTCCGGACCCCGCCGGTGGCGCAGGCGCGGTCGAACCCCGCCTACCCGGGTGCGGCGTTCTACCGGATGGAGCAGCGCCTGCTCACCCCGGAGATCATCCCCGGCTTCAAGACGCCGATCTTCGGCTACTTCGACACCATCGGCGGCGCCGGTGGCACGCCCGGGCCGACGATCCGCGTGCAGCAGGGCCAGACCGCCGTCGTCCGGCAGGCGAACAAGCTGCCGGAGACCCACCCGGCGCTCGCCTACCGGGACTGGACCTCCACCCACCTGCACGGCTCGCCCTCGCGGCCGCAGTACGACGGCTACGCGAGCGACATGACCCAGCCGGGGCAGTGGAAGGACTACGTCTACGAGAACCGGATGAGCGCGCGCACGCTCTGGTACCACGACCACGGGGTGCACCACACGGCCGAGAACGCCTACATGGGCCTGGCCGCCATGTACATCAGCACCGACCCGGTCGAGCGGGCGCTCCCGCTGCCCAAGGGCGAGTTCGACGTCCCGCTGGTCCTCGGCGACAAGGCCTTCACCTCCACCGGCGCGCTGCTCTTCGACGACAACGGCCACTCGTCCACGTTCGGTGACGTCATCCTCGTCAACGGCATCCCCTGGCCGAACATGCAGGTGAAGCGCCGCAAGTACCGGTTCCGGCTGCTCAACGCCTCGGTCTCCCGCGGCTTCAAGCTCGCGCTGAGCGACGGGACGCCGCTGACCGTCATCGGCACCGACGGCGGCCTGATGCCGGCGCCGCAGACGGTGCCGAACTTCCGGATCGGCATGGCCGAGCGGTACGAGGTGGTCATCGACTTCGCGAAGTACCAGAAGGGCGCGAAGATCCAGCTGAAGAACCTGGGCGTGCCCAACGCCACGAACTACGACAACACCGACAAGATCATGCAGTTCGAGGTGCTGGACGACACCGGGCCGACGACGGACAACGCCGTCCCCAGCGAGCTCGACCCCACCGCGGCCCGCGGCGTGATGAGCCTCACGCCGCAGGGTGCGATCAAGCGGACGATGCGGCTCGAGCGCGACAACGGCGAGTGGAAGGTCAGCGGCGTCACCTGGAAGGACATCGAGGACTCCGGCTTCACGCTCGAGTTCGCCAACCCGCAGGCCGGGTCGACCGAGCTGTGGACCATCGAGAACAGGTCCGGCGGCTGGTTCCACCCGCTGCACATCCACCTCGTGGACTTCCAGGTGGTCGCCCGCAACGGCGCGCCGCCGCCCGCGCACGAGCGCGGCCCGAAGGACGTCATCTACACCGGGGAGAACGAGAAGGTCGACGTCCTCATGCGGTTCCACCCCGCCGGCGACCCGAACTCGCACGACCCCGCCAGCCGGCCGGAGGAGCTCACGTACCCCGCCGACCACGGGCGGTACATGGTCCACTGCCACAACCTCACCCACGAGGACCACGACATGATGACCCAGTTCTGCGTGGGGGAGGACTCCGACGACGTGGACCCGATCCGGGCGGCGGCCGCGCGCGAGGACACCGAGCCGGACGACTGACGGACGGGCGTCACCGATCCCGCCAGGGGCCCGCCGTCAGGGCCTGCGCAGGGTGGGGAAGCCGTCGGCCAGCTGGTCGAAGGCCGCCCGGAGGTCGTCGGCCAGGGTGGTGGTGCCGTCGGCCAGCCACACCTCGAACGCCGTCGTCGCTGCCGCACGGGTGGTGGTGGCGACCAGCCTGGGGAGCAGCGCCTCGGGCGGCTGGCCGGTGCGCCGGGCCACGTGCTCGGCGACCACCCGGTCGACGTCGGCGTAGCGGACCTGGGAGTGCGCCTGCAGCGCCGGCTCGCCCAGGATCATCCGCATCCGCTGGCGCAGCATCGGCAGGTCGGCGGCCGCGTAGTCGTTGACCTCGACGTAGGCCGCGCAGATGGAGGCGAGCACCGGTTGGTCGGAGCGGGTGGCCATCAGCAGCCGTTCGAGCCGCGCGACGTGCGAGGCGAAGTCGCCCCACACCGGGTCGGCCTTGGTGGCGAAGTGGCGGAAGAAGGTCCGCCGGCTGATCCCGGCGGCCTCGGCGATCTCGTCCGTGGTGACCTGCTCGAACCCCTTCCGGCCGAACAGGTCCAGGGCGGCCTGCTCGACGCGGGTACGCGTCTCGGCCCGTCCCTCGCCCACCACCACCGTCACGCCGCTCATCTTGGAGTACTCCACGGTGCGGCGGGTCCACGGCGTGTCGTAGACCCCGTGTTGCCCGTGGCACTCGGTGTCACTACCCTCCACCCCGCACCAGTAATCCCCCTCACATTGGAGGCGTCGTGCCCGAGAACAGCACCGAGACCCAGGCCGCCGAGACGACCGCCGTCGAGGAGGTGCTCGTCGAGGAGTCGCTGGTCGAGGAGGTCTCCATCGACGGCATGTGCGGGGTGTACTGATCGACGCCCCCGTCGCGGCGCCGGCCGAGCCGATGAGTGACGCCGGCGCCGCCTTCGACCCGGCCCTGCCCTGGCGGCGGGCCCGCTCGGTGGCCCTGCGCCCCGAGCCGTTCGGTGCGCTGGTCTACCACTTCGGCAACCGGAAGCTCTCCTTCCTGAAGTCGAAGACGCTGGTCACCGTCGTCGAGACGCTGGCCGACCACCCCAGCGCCGAGGCCACCCTCGTCGCGTGCGGAGTCCCCGAGGCCCAGCGCCCCGCGTACGTCAGCGCGCTGGCCGACCTCGCACGTTCGCAGATGATCGAAGTAAGGACCTCGTCGCCCCCCACCGCTCGCGAGCTCGCGGCGGGCCCCTGCGACGAGGCCGCCCCGGAGGATTCATGACCGCAGTCCTGCCGTCCCGCACGCCCGCACCCGAGCGCCCCACCGGCGGGCGTCTCATCGACCAGTTCGAATACGGGCTGGACGCGCCGATCTGCCTGACCTGGGAGCTGACCTACGCCTGCAACCTGGCGTGCGTGCACTGCCTGTCCTCCTCGGGCCGGCGGGACCCGCGCGAGCTGAGCACCGCCGAGGCCGAGGCGGTCATCGACGAGCTGCAGCGGATGCAGGTCTTCTACGTCAACGTCGGCGGCGGCGAGCCCACCGTCCGGCCGGACTTCTGGCACCTGCTCGACTACGCCATCGGCCACGACGTCGGCGTCAAGTTCTCCACCAACGGCGTGAAGCTCGACCGGGCCCGCGCCGAGCAGCTGGCCCGCACCGACTACGTCGACGTCCAGATCTCCCTCGACGGCGCCACCGCCGAGGTCAACGACGCCGTCCGCGGCGCCGGCTCCTTCGCCACCGCGACCCGCGCGCTGGAGAACCTGGCCGAGGCCGGGATGAAGGACTTCAAGGTCTCCGTCGTCGTCACCCGCGAGAACGCCGGGCAGCTCGACGAGTTCAAGGCGCTCACCGACCGCTACGGCGCCCAGCTGCGGATCACCCGGCTGCGCCCCTCCGGTCGCGGCGCCGACGTCTGGGACCAGCTGCACCCCACCCAGGCCCAGCAGCGCGAGCTCTACCAGTGGCTGCTGGCCAACGGCGACAACGTGCTGACCGGTGACTCCTTCTTCCACCTGTCGGCCTTCGGCGAGGCCCTGCCCGGCCTCAACCTGTGCGGCGCCGGCCGGGTGGTCTGCCTGATCGACCCGGTCGGCGACGTCTACGCCTGCCCGTTCGCCATCCACGAGAACTTCCTCGCCGGCAACGTCCGCGACGAGGGCGGCTTCCAGCGGGTGTGGCAGTCCTCGGAGCTGTTCGCCGACCTGCGCAGCCCGCAGACCGGCGGCGCCTGCACGAAGTGCGCGCACTTCGACGCCTGCCGCGGCGGCTGCATGGCGGCCAAGTTCTTCACCGGCCTGCCCCTCGACGGCCCCGACCCCGAGTGCGTGCAGGGCTACGGCGAGACCGCGCTGGCCGCGCGCGACGCCGCGACCGTCACGCCGAAGAGCCACATCGACCACTCGCACAAGGGCCCGGTCCGCGGGCAGCCCACGCTGCTGGGCATGCCCTCCATCCCGAAGGCCGCGCCGGCCCGGATCTGCGACGAGTCGCCGCTGGCCGGGCTCGACCTGCGCTGACGGGCCTCACCGACCCGCTGGTCCTCGCGGGCCGGACGGCGCCCTCACGGGTGCTGTTCGGCCCGCACGAGACCAACCTCGGCCGGCGGCGGGCGCTGTCGGAGCGGCACGTCGCCTATTACGCCCGCCGGGCCGCCGGCGGCTGCGGGATCGTGGTCACCGAGACCGCCTCGGTGCACGGCAGCGACCAGCCCTACGAGCGGGCGCCGCTGGCCGCCGACTGCGGGCCCGGCTGGGCGGACGTCGTGGCCGCCTGCCGGCCCTCCGGCACGCTGGTCCTAGCCGGGCTCGGCCACACCGGCGGGCAGGGCAGTTCGGCGCACACCCAGGCCGCGCTGTGGGCGCCGTCCCGGGTGCCCGACGTCGTCACCCGCGAGGTGCCGATGGAGATGGAGCAGCCGGAGATCGACGCGCTCGTCGCCGGCTTCGCGGCCGCCGCCCGGAGCGCGGCCGCCGCGGACCTCGACGGGGTCGAGGTCGACGCCGGCGCCCGGTCGCTGCTGCGCCAGTTCGCCTCCGGCCTGACCAACACCCGCACCGACGCCTACGGCACCGACCGGCTGCTCCTCCTCCGGCAGGTGCTGGCCGCCGTTCGCGGTGAGCTCGGCGCCGGCAGGGTGCTGGCCCTGCGGCTCTCCTGCGACGAGCGGGCGCCGTGGGCCGGGATCACCCCGCCGGCCGCCGCGGAGCACGTCGCCGAGCTGGCGCCGCTGGTGGATCTGCTGGTCGTCGTCCGGGGCAGCGGCGTGGCGCCGTCGGCCTACCGGCCGGACGGGCACACGCCGCCGGGGTTCAACGCCGGGCTCACCCGCACGCTGCGGGCGGTGGCCGGCGGCACCCCGGTGGCCCTGCAGGGGTCGGTGGTGGACGTCGCCGACGCGCAGCGGGCCCTGGCCGACGGGATCGCGGACGCCGTGGAGATGACCCGCGCCCAGATCGCCGACGCCGACCTCGTGGCCAAGGCCCGCGCGGGGGTGCCGGTGCGGCCCTGCACCCTGTGCAACCAGGCCTGCCAGGTGCGCGACGTCCGCAACCCGCTCGTCGACTGCGTGGTCGATCCCGCCGACGAGGGCGGACCCGGCCATGTCTGCCCTCCGGGGGCGGGGCGGGAGGTGCTGGTCGTCGGCGGCGGGCCCGCGGGGATGGAGGCCGCCCGTGCGCTGGCTGCCGCGGGGGCCGCCGTCCGGCTGGTCGAGCGCGGCGACCGGCTCGGCGGCGCGCTGTCCCTGGTCGCCGCCCTGCCCGGCCGGGCGCGGTTCGCCGCCTTCGCCGACTGGCTGGCCGCCGAGTGCGCCCGGCTGGGGGTGCGCGTGGAGCTGGGCACGGAGGCGCCGGACGGCGGGGACGTCCGGGCTCCCGGCGGGCGCCCGCGCCCCCCGGAGTTCGCCGTCGAGGAGGGCGGTGTCGTCGTGACCGCCGCGCAGGTGCTGGCCGGGGCGGAGCTGCCGGCCGGGCCGATCGTCGTGCACGATCCGGCCGGCGGCCCGGTCGGGCCCGGGATCGCCGAGCTGCTGGCGGCGGCCGGGCGGGAGGTCGCCGTCGTCACCCCGGACGAGGTGATCGGCGCCCGGCTGGCCGGGGATCTCGCCCCGGCCAACACCCGGCTGCTGCGGGCCGGCGTGCGCCGGGAGACCGCGTCGCTGCTGCGCTCGGTCGGCGCGGGCGAGGCGGTGCTCGTCGACCGCTGGACCGGCGAGCCGCGCAGCATCCCGTGCGCGGTGCTGGTCGACGCCGGGCCCTGGCTGCCGGACGCCGGCTCCCGGGGCGGGGGTGTGGCCGCCGGGGACGCCGTCGCCCCGCGGACCGTGCTCGAGGCCGTGCTCGAGGGCCGCCGCGCCGCGCGGGCCGTGCTCGCCGGCGGCACCGCGGATGCGGGAGCGTTGCCCGGGCCAACCACCCACCCCTAGCTTGTGGCGCACGTCATCGGCGCCGCGCGCGGGCAGGGGCGATCGCACGTCCATGCCGGCTTCACCGCCAAGTGACCGACGACCAAGTGACCGACGACCACGTGACCGACGTGCGAGGGGAGCAGCAGGCATGACCGGACGAGTAGAGGGCAAGGTCGCGTTCATCACCGGTGCCGCGCGCAGTCAGGGCCGCAGCCACGCGATCCGGCTGGCCGAGGAGGGCGCCGACATCATCGCCGTCGACCTCTGCGGGCCGGTCGAGAGCATCCAGATGTACCCGCCGTCGACGCCGGAGGACCTCGCCGAGACGGTGCGGCAGGTCGAGAAGCTGGACCGCCGGATCATCGCCAGGCAGGCCGACGTCCGGGACCCGGCGGCGCTGCGGGCGGCAGTCGACGACGGGGTCGCCCAGCTCGGTCGGCTCGACATCGTGCTGGGCAACGCCGGCGTGTTCGAGCTCGCGCCGTCGCTGGAGCTCTCCGACGAGGCCTGGCGCGAGATGATCGACATCAACCTCACCGGCGTCTGGAACACCTGCAAGGTCGCGCTGCCGCACCTGATCGCGGGCGGGCGCGGCGGGGCGATCGTCCTCACCAGCTCGACCGCCGGGCTCAAGGGGACGCCCAACACCATCCACTACACCGCTGCCAAGCACGGCGTCATCGGCATCATGCGCACGCTGGCCAACGAGTTCGGCAAGCAGGCGATCCGGGTCAACACGGTGCACCCCACCGGGGTGGACACGGTGATGATCCAGAACCCGAAGACCTGGGGGCTGTTCACGCCCGACGACCCGGAGCCCACCCGGGAGAAGTTCACCGAGCTGTTCGAGACGCTGCACCCGCTGCCGGTCCCCTACGTCGACCCGGTGGACATCTCCAACGCGATCCTCTTCCTCGTCTCCGACGAGGCCCGCTACATCACCGGTGTCACGCTGCCGGTCGACGCCGGCTACACCGTGCGGTGAGGCGTCGGGTGCGGCGGCCGCCCGGCCGCCGCACCCGGTCGCTCACTGCGGACGGCCGGAGGCGGTGACGTGCTCACCCCTCTCCGTCCAGGTAGCGCCAGGCGCCGTCCACCCGGACGAACCGGCTGACCTCGTGCTGATCGCCGGACCGCCCCTCGTGGCGGTACGCGGCCCGGAACTCCACGGTCCCCTCGCCGGCCAGCAGCCCACCGCCGCTCGTGGCCAGCACGTCCAGCCCGGTCCAGCGCACCGCGGGGTCCAGCTCCAGCGTCCGCGGCCGGGTGGCCGGGTGCCAGGTCCGGAGCAGGTAGGCGGCGTCCCCGACGGCGAAGGCGCTGTAGCGGGAGCGCATGAGCTGCTCGGCGGTCGCCGCCGGCGCGGTGCCGTCGTGCAGCCGGCCGCAGCACTCGGCGTAGGGGAGGCCGGTCCCGCAGGGGCAGCGTCGAGGCGTCATGCTGCGAGTCTCCCGGGCGGCCCGGGGACGGCGAGGAGGGAGCGGATGAGCGGCTACCCGCTGCTGTTCACGCCCCTGCGGCTCGGCCCGGTCACGGTGCCCAACCGGATCGTCTTCCCGGCGCACCTCACCAACTTCGCCGAGGACGGCCTCCCGACGCCCCGGCACGCCGCGTACTACGCCGCCCGCGCGGCCGGCGGCGCCGGGTTGGTCATCACCGAGGAGTCCACGACCGACCCCGCCGACCGGCCCTACGAGAAGCTGATCCGCGGCTCCGACGACGCCGTCCTGGCCGGCTACCGGGCGCTCACCGACGCCGTCCACGCGGCGGGTGCCCCGGTGTTCGCCCAGCTCAACCACAACGGCGGCCAGTCCGACACCGCCCATACCCGGGTACCGGTCCTCGCGCCGTCCCCGGTACCCGACCCGCTGTTCCGCGCGGTGCCGCGGGAGGTCTCGGTCGCCGAGATCGCCCGGCTGGTCGCCGGCTACGCCGGGACCGCGGCCCGCTGCGCGGCGGGCGGGTTCGACGGCGTCGAGGTGCAGTGCTCGCAGTCCTCGCTGGTCCGGCAGTTCCTCTCCCGGGCCACCAACCGGCGCACCGACGGCTACGGCGGCCCGCTGGAGAACCGGGCACGGTTCCTCGTCGAGGTGCTCACCGCGGTCCGCGCGGCGGTGGGGCCGGCGCTGGCGGTCGGCGTCCGCCTGGCGGGGGAGGAGGGCGTGGCCGGCGGGACGACGCTGGACGAGGCCGTGGCGACCGCCCGGCTGCTGGCGGCGGCCGGCCTCGTCGACTGGGTCAACACCACCGTCGGCGTGGCGACGGCGACCCTCGAGCAGGTCATCCCCCCGATGACCACCCCGCCGGGCTACGCCCGGTACGTCTCCGCCGCCGTCCGGGCCGCCGTCGACGTGCCGGTGATCGGGGTGGGGCGCTTCCTGCACCCCGGGCAGGCCGAGCAGGCGCTGGCCGCCGGCGACTGCGACCTCGTCGGGCTGGTCCGCGCGCAGATCGCCGACCCGGAGTTCGCCACCAAGGTCCGCACCGGGCGCGCCGCGGAGATCCGCACCTGCCTGGGCTGCAACCAGGAGTGCGCCGGGCGGGTCGGCCTCAACCGGCCGCTGGGCTGCGTCACCAACCCGCGGGCCGGCCGGGAGGCGCCGCTGCCGCCCCCGCGCCGGCGCCGGCGGGTGCTCGTCGTCGGCGGCGGGCCGGCCGGGCTGCGGGCGGCGGCCACCGCCGCCCAGCGCGGGCACGCGGTCACCCTCCTCGAGCAGGACGCCGACACCGGCGGCGCGGTCCGGGCGGCGGCGTCGGCACCGGGCCGGTCCGGGCTGCTGCCGCTGGTGGCCGACCTGGCCGCGGAGTGCGCGCGCGCCGGCGTCGAGATCCGGGTCGGCGTGCGCGCCACCGCGGAGATGGTCCGGGACGCCGCCCCGGACGTCGTCGTCCTGGCCACCGGCGCGCGCCCGCTGCGCCCGCACTGGGCCGGGCGCGGCGACCGGGTGGTCGACGTCCGCGACGTGCTCACCGGGCGCGCGACGCCGGCCGGGTCGGTGCTGGTGGTCGACGACCTGGGCGCGGCGGCGGCCCCCTCGACCGCGGAGCTGCTCGCCGGCCGCGGCTGCGCGGTGGAGCTGGTCACCGCGGCGATGGTCGCCGGCCAGGACCTCGGGCTCACCCTGGAGATGCCCGCCTGGCAGCGGCGGGCCGCCGCGCTGGGCATCCGGCAGAGCCCCGACCGGTTCGTCGCCGACGTCGCTGCGGGGGCACGGCTGCGCGTGCGGCTGGTGCACCACCCGACCGGGGCGGAGGAGCTCCGGACCGCCGACTGGGTCGTGGTGGCGACGCCCCCGCAGCCGGCCGACGAGCTCTGGCAGGCGCTGCGGGACGACGGCCTGGAGGTGCACCGGATCGGCGACTGCCTGGCCCCCCGCCGGGCGTCCGCGGCCACCCTCGACGGCGAGCGGGTGGGCCGCGCCCTCTGACCTACGCTGCGCCGGTGACGTCCCTCGCCGGTGCGACCTGGCCGGACCTGCCCGAGCGCCCGCTGCTGCTGGTGCCGCTCGGCGCGGTCGAGCAGCACGGGCACCACCTGCCGCTGGCGACCGACACGACGGTCGCCTGCGCGGTCGCCGAGGCCGCCGCCGGCGCGCTGGACGGCGCGCTGCTGGCCCCGGCCCTGGCCTACGGCGCCAGCGGTGAGCACGAGGGCTTCCCCGGCACGATCTCCCTCGGCACCGAGGCGCTCGCCGGGCTGCTGGTCGAGTACGGCCGCTCCGCCTGCCGGTGGGCCGGGCGGCTGCTGCTGGTCAACGGGCACGGCGGCAACCTCGACGCGCTGCGCACGGCCGTGCCGCTGCTGCGGTCGGAGGGGCGGGACGTCGCCTGGTTCCCCTGCGGCGTGGCCGGCGCGGACGCGCACGCCGGGCGCACCGAGACGTCGCTGATGTTGCACGTGGAACCGGCGCGGGTGCGGACCGACCGGGCGGTGGCGGGCGAGACCACCCCGATCGCCGAGCTGCTGCCCCGGCTGCGGGCCGAGGGCGTGCGCGCGGTCAGCCCGACCGGCGTGCTCGGCGATCCGGCCGGCGCCTCGGCGGAGGAGGGCGCGCGGCTGCTCGCCGGCCTGGCCGGGCGGCTGACCGGGGCCGTCGCGGCCTGGGACGTCGACGACGCCGGCCGGCTGCGGGGTTGATCCGCCGGGTCAGTCGGAGAAGTGGGTGCGCGGCCGGGGCCGGCGCTGCCCGTCGACGACGACGTCCACCTTCTCGTCGTAGAAGGCCACCATCCCCGCGATCGGCAGCAGCTCGCGGGTCGGGAAGTCGTAGGACCAGGCCACGTCCGGGTGGACGGCGTCCCCGATCGCCACCGACCAGTAGGCGCTGGTGCGGCCCTTGTACGGGCACGCGGTCCGGGTCGGGCTGGGCACCAGGTGGGTGAGGTCGACCGCCGTCCGCGGCAGGTAGGAGCGCGGCGGCAGCCCGGTCTCGAACACCATCACCGGGGACGACGACTCGGCCAGCACCACGCCGTCGAGCTCGATGCGGACGTGCCGGGTGGACCGCAGCGCGTCGACCCGCGCGTACGGGTTGCGCGGGTGGACGAAGACCTCCTCGTCCTCCTCGAACCACGCGTCCAGCGCCGACCACTCGAAGCGCACGGTGTCCCGCAGGATCCCGGGCGCGTCGGCGCCGTGCACGAGAGCCGCGCCCGGCCGGCTCACCCCGCCCGCCCGCAGCCCGTGCCGGCGCGCGGTCCCCCGGCTCGACGTCTCGGTGGTTCCCTCGTCGACGAGGACCGCGGGGTCGACGTCGGCCAGGGGCACGTAGTACTGGGGGTAGTGCGGCCACTCCCAGACGTAGCGGGCCGCCCCGGTGTCCAGCACGGTCCGCCCGCCCAGCACGGCGCGCACCCGCCGCGGCGCGGGCTCGACGTGGTCGACGGGGACGATGGGCCCGGGGTGCTCCGGCACGGGTCCTCCTCGCGGCTGGGCGCTCGGCGTGGCTGGTTAGGGTCGGGAGTATGGGCTCTCCTCCGGGCTGGCTGCTCGTCGTCGACTACCAGGAGGTCTTCCGCGATCCGGGGTCGCCGTGGACGACGCCCCGCTTCGACGAGATCCGCCCGCGCATCCGGTCGCTGGTGGAGGCCTACCGGGACCGGGTGGTGTTCACCCGCTTCGTGGTGCCCGAGGAGCCGGTCGGCGCCTGGGTCGACTACTACGCGAAGTACGCCTACTTCCGCGAGCCGCACGCCCTCCCGCTGCTCCAGCTCTCCGAGGACCCGGGCGGCTCGCCCGTGGTCGATGCCTCGACCTTCGGCAAGTGGGTCCCCGAGGTCGCCGCGCTCGTCGGCGACGGGCCGCTCACCGTGGCCGGCGTGGCCACCGACTGCTGCGTCCTCTCCACCGTGCTGCCCGCGGCCGACGCCGGCGTCCCGGTTCGGGTGGTCGCCGACGCGTGCGCGGGGGCCGACGACGAGGCGCACGAGGACACGCTGCGGATCCTCGGGTCCTACACGCCGCTGGTCGAGGTGACCACGACGGCCGAGGCCCTCGGCGAGGGATGAGGCCCGGTCCGGCGCCCACGGTGGCCGAGCCGCCCGCCGCGCGGCTCCCCGACGGCTTCGCCGTCCGGCTGGACCCCCGGACCCGGCGCCGGGACGGCGGGACGGCGCTGCTCGGCGGCTCGCCGCTGCGGCTGGTGCGCCTCCTGCCCCGTGCCCGGGAGCTGCTGCGCGGTGACCGGCTCGTCGTCCGGGACGCCCCCACCGCCGCGCTGGCCGCCCGGCTGCTCGACGCCGGTCTCGCCCACCCCGACCTGCACGGGCCGCCGGCCGGCCGGCTCACCGTGGTCGTCCCGGTCAAGGACCGCCCCGTCGCGCTCGACCGCCTGCTGGCCGCGCTGCGGGCCGACCCGGCCACCGCGGCGGTCCCGGTGGTCGTGGTCGACGACGGCTCGGCCGACCCGGCCGCCGTGACCGCGACCGCCGCCTGCCACGACGCGCAGGTGCTGCGGCATGCCACCAGCCGTGGGCCGGCAGCCGCCCGCAACCGCGGCCTGCGCGCGGCGACCACCGAGCTGGTCGCCTTCCTCGACTCCGACTGCGTGCCGCGACCCGGCTGGGCCGCGCCGCTGCTGCGCCACTGCGCCGATCCCCGGCTGGCGTTGGTGGCCCCGCGGATCACCGCCCTGCCCCGGCCCGAACGGCCTTCGGGGCCACACAGGCCGTTCGCGGGGTGGGTGGATCGCTACGAGACGGCGGTGAGCGCGCTGGACATGGGCCCGCACCCCGCGCCGGTGCTGCCCGGGACGGCGGTGTCGTACGTGCCCAGCGCAGCGCTGCTGGCCCGCCGGGACGCGCTCGGGATCGGCTTCGACGAGACGATGCGCGTCGCCGAGGACGTCGACCTGGTCTGGCGGCTGACCGCGGCCGGCTGGCGGGTGCGCTACGAGCCGGTCGCCGCAGTGGCCCACGAGCACCCGTCGGAGACGGCGGAGTGGTTGCGGCGCCGCGCCTTCTACGGCACCGGCGCCGCCCTGCTGGCCGCCCGGCACGGCGCCGCGGTCGCCCCGGTGGTGCTCTCGCCCTGGTCCGCGCTGGCCTGGGTTCTCGCGCTGACCGGCGGCCGGCCCGGACGCGGCGCCGCCGCCGGGGTGCTCGCGGTGGCCACCGGCCGCCTGGCCCGGCGGCTGGCCCGCCCGGGGGAGCGGCCGCCCCTCGCGCTCGCGGGGACCCTCGTGCTGCGGGGCACCGCCGCGGCCGGCCGCACCCTCGTCCGCGCGGCCACCCGGCACCACTGGCCGGTGGCGCTGGCCGTCGGGGTGCTCTCGAGGCGGGCCCGGCGGTGGGTCGCCGCGGCCGCGGTCGCCGACGCCGCCGTCGCCTGGTGGCCGCAGCGCCGCCGGGTCGGCCCGCTCCGGTTCGCCGCCGCCCGGCGGCTGGAGGACCTCGCCTACGGCGCGGGCCTGTGGTGGGGCGTGCTGCGCGCCCGCGACCCGCGCGCCCTCCTGCCCACCCGCCCGTCACCGGTGCAGCGCGCGGCCCCGCCTGGTGGCAAGCGGCCTGACCGGCCACGACGAGGATGACATGGCCCACAGCCCGCACCCCCGCCGTGACGGTCTCACCGTGGCTGGCCCTCCCTGCCGGCCGGCGGGCCGAGCCCAGCCCTGACCCGCCGGGAATGCCGGCCGCCCGACCGGCCTTCGCACCGTTACGTGAGCGCTCCCGCCCGTGAGGTCCCGTCCCTGAGCGCCCGGCGGGTCGCCGTCGCGGTCCTCGCGCTCGCCCTGGGCGGGTTCGCCATCGGGACCACCGAGTTCGTCACCATGGGCCTGCTGCCCGACATCGCCGAGGGGATCGGCGTGGACATCCCCTCGGCCGGGCACGTCATCTCCGCCTACGCGCTGGGGGTGGTGGTCGGCGCGCCGGTGATCGCCGCTTCCGCCGCCCGGCTGCCCCGTCGGGCCCTCCTGGTCGGGCTCATGGCCGCCTTCCTGGTCGGCAACCTCTGCAGCGCCCTGGCCCCGGACCGGTCGACGCTGCTGCTCGCCCGGTTCGTCAGCGGCCTGCCGCACGGCGCCTACTTCGGGGTCGCCTCGCTGGTGGCCGCCGGCCTGGTCGCCCCGCACCTGCGCGGCCGCGCGGTCAGCTCGGTCATGCTCGGGCTGGCGGTCGCCAACGTCGCGGGCGTGCCCGCGGCCACCTGGCTCGGTCAGCAGGTGGGCTGGCGGGCGGCCTACTGGGCGGTGGTCGTCCTCGCCGTGCTCACGGTGCTCGCGGTGCTGGCCGTCGTCCCCTCCTCGCCTGGCCGGGCCGGGGCCACGGTGCGGACCGAGCTCGTCGCCCTCCGCCGGCCGCAGGTGCTGCTCACCCTGCTCGTGGCCACGGTCGGCTTCGGGGGCATGTTCGCCGTCTACAGCTACATCGCGCCGCTGGTGACCGAGGTGGCCGGGCTCTCCCGCGGGGCGGTGCCGTGGGTGCTGCTCGCCTTCGGCGTGGGCGGCGTCGCGGGGACGGCGCTGGGCGGCCGGCTGGCCGACGTCGCGCTGTTCCGTTCGCTGGTGGGCGCGATGGTGACGGTCGGCGTGCTGCTCGCCGGGATCCCGCTCGTGGCCGGCTGGTGGCCAGGCCTGGGCGTCGCGATGTTCCTGCTCTCGGCGACCGCCTCGGTGCTGGTCGTGTGCCTGCAGATGCGGCTGATGGAGGTCGCCGGCGATGCGCAGATGCTCGGCGCGGCGCTCAACCACTCGGCGCTGAACGCGGCGAACGCGCTGGGTGCCTGGCTCGGCGGCCTGGTGATCGCCGCGGGCCTCGGGTACACCGCGCCGGCGCTGGTGGGGGCGGGCCTGGCCGCCGTCGGCCTGCTCGCGCTCAGCACGTCGGCCGTGCTGCGCCGCCGGGAACGGCGGGCCGGGCCGGTGCAGAGGGTGCCCGCACCGGCCCGGTGACCGTCACTGCTGCAGCGCCCCCGCGAACACCGGGACGGCGTTCTCCAGCGCGTACAGGGTGCCCGGCGCGGTGCCGCTGGAGAAGGCGTTGATCAGCGTCTGGTCGTCCAGCACGACCGCGTGCCCGGCCTGCACCGACGGCAGGGTCTGCCACAGCGGGTTGCCGGTGATCTCGGCGGCGTCGACGAAGATGGGGAAGATCGCCGTCAGCGGGGCGTCGAAGAGCCGCAGCTCCTCCTCGCTGACCTGGACGTAGAAGCTCTCCCCGGCCAGCTCCTGGATCGCCGGCGTGTTCACGAAGCCCAGCGCCTCCATGAAGTCGACCCGGGTGTCCCCGCGGACGTAGGCGCCGAAGCCTTCCGAGGAGTAGGCGCCGACGGCGACCTCGGTGCCCTCGAAGGACGGGTTGGCCTCGCGGGCGTCGGCGAACCGCTGCTCGACCTCGTCGGCCAGCGCGGCGGCCTCGTCGCTGCGGCCCAGGGCCTGGCCGACCAGCTCGAGCTGCTGCTGCCAGGTGGTCTGGTACGCGCCCACGCCCTCGGGCTGGCCGATCGTCGGGGCGATCGCGCTCAGCGCGTCGTAGCGCTCCTGGGTGGCGGCCGATCGGGTGTCGAGGATCAGGTCGGGTTCCAGGGCGGCGATCGCCTCCAGGCTGGGCTCGAGCGTCTCGATGAGCTCCGGGGCCTCGTCGTAGAGCCCCTCCGACCAGGGGCCGACCCCCTCGCCGCCGAAGCCGAGCCAGTCGCTGGCGCCCACGGGCTGCACGTCGAGGGCCAGCGCGGTCTCCGCGTCGCCCCAGCCGAGGGCCACGACGCGGGTCGGCTCCTCCTCGACGGTCACCTCGCCGAACGCGGTCTCGACGGTCACCGGGAAGGCCTCGGACGAGCCGCCGGCCGCGGCCGCGCCGTCCTCCCCGGGGCCGTCGGCGCCGGAGCTGCAGCTGGTCGTGAGGACGGCGGCGGCCACCAGGGCGGCGCCGAGCAGGACGGGACGGGGCGGCATGGGAACTCCTCGCTTCGGATAGGTAAGGCTCACCTAACCGCATGGTGGTCACGACCGGGTCACGGGCAGGGGGTGGGGTGGTGCGACCGTGCAACGTTGCGCTACGACGCTGTTCCGGTTGGCCCGCGCGACCGATCTTCCTCGTATGCGGAGGGCCCACGCAGCGTGGCTCCGCTTCCGCGGAGTCGAAACCAGGAGCCGTGCGAATGAGTGTGGCCTAACTCACCGGAGCGTTGACAGACTCCGCCGTAGGTGGCGCTCCGCGGGCAGCCGCACGAGCCCCTGCACCCACGAGCGCCTGCACCCACGAGCCTGCAACGAAGCGGAGGACTGGTGAGCCAGATCAATGTGCGCGTCGACGGGGTGGCCTACACCGACGACGTCGAACCCCGGACCCTGTTGGTCCACTACCTGCGGGAGCAGCTGGGCAAGGTCGGCACCGTCATCGGCTGCGACACCAGCAACTGCGGCGCCTGCACCGTGCACCTCGACGGCGCGGCGGTGAAGTCCTGCACCGTGCTGGCCGTCCAGGCCGACGGCGGCGAGGTCACCACGATCGAGGGGCTCGCGCAGGACGGCGCCCTGCACCCGATGCAGAAGGCTTTCCACGAGATGCACGGACTGCAGTGCGGGTTCTGCACGCCCGGGATGATCATGGCCTCGGTGGACCTGCTCCGGGAGAACCCGAACCCGAGCGAGACCGAGATCCGCGAGGGCATCGAGGGCAACCTCTGCCGCTGCACCGGCTACCAGAACATCGTGCGCGCCGTGCAGCAGGCCGCCGGCGAGATGGCCGGCTCCGCATCCGCCCGCGAGGAGGTCCGATGACCGTCACCGAGGAGCCCGCCGTCACCCAGGCCCCGCCCCGGGAGGTCGGCCGGCCCCGCCGCCGCAAGGAGGACGCCCGGCTGATCACCGGCCGGACGACGTGGACCGACAACATGGTCCTGCCCGGGATGCTGCACCTCGCGGTCGTACGCAGCCCCGTCGCGCACGCCCGGATCACCGGCATCGACGTCAGCGCGGCGCGCTCCGCGCCCGGCGTGGTCGCCGTCTTCACCGGCCGCGACTTCGCCGACGAGCAGGGCTCGATCCCCTGCGCCTGGCCGGTGACGCCGGACATGGTCAACCCCGGCCACCCGTCGATCGCCGTCGAGACGGTCAACCACGTCGGCGAGGCGGTGGCCGTCATCGTCGCGCGCAGCAGGACCGCCGCGGCCGACGCCGTCGAGCTGGTCGACGTCGACTACGACCTGCTGCCGGTCGTGCTCGACATGGAGCAGGCCCTCGCCGACGGCGCGGACCGGGTCCACGACCACATCGGGTCCAACGAGAGCTACCGGTTCGTCTTCGACGCCGGGGAGGCCGGCACCGGCGCCGACACCGAGCAGGCCTTCGCCGACGCCGAGGTCGTGGTCAGCCGCCGGTTCGTCCAGCAGCGGCTCATCCCCGCGTTCATGGAGCCGCGCGCGGTCGTCGTCCAGCCCCAGGGCGACAACTACACGATGTGGTCGGCCACCCAGGTGCCGCACATCCTCCGGCTGATGCTCGCGATGATCACCGGCGTCCCCGAGCACAAGCTCCGCGTCGTCGCCCCCGACGTCGGGGGCGGGTTCGGCGGCAAGCTGCAGGTGACCCCGGAGGAGGTCCTCTCGCTGCTGGTCGCCCGCCGGCTGGGCAAGCCGGTCAAGTGGGCCGAGACCCGCAGCGAGTCGCTGATGAGCGCCCACCACGGCCGCGACCAGATCCAGTACATCGACATCGCGGCCGACCGCGAGGGCAACGTCAAGGGCCTGCGCTGCCGGATCCTCGCCGACATGGGCGCCTACCTGCGGCTGGTCAGCCCCGGCGTCCCCGTGCTCGGCGCGTTCATGTTCGCCGGCATCTACAAGTTCCCGGCCTACCGGTTCGACTGCTCGGGGGTCTTCACCAACAAGACCCCCACCGACGCCTACCGCGGCGCCGGCCGGCCGGAGGCGACCTTCGCCGTCGAGCGGATCATGGACGAGCTCGCCGTCGAGCTCGGCATGGACCCGCTCGAGCTGCGCCGCAAGAACTGGATCCGGCCCGAGGAGTTCCCGTTCACCACGGTGGCCGGGCTCGAGTACGACAGCGGCAACTACGACGCCGCGACGCAGCAGGCGCTGGAGCTCATCGGCTACGACGAGCTGCGCGCCGAGCAGCAGCGGCGCCGGGAGGCGAACGACCCGGTGCAGCTCGGCATCGGCTTCTCCACCTTCACCGAGATGTGCGGCCTGGCGCCCTCCCGGGTGCTCGGCTCGCTGTCCTACGGGGCCGGTGGCTGGGAGCACGCCGCCATCCGGATGCTGCCCACCGGCAAGGTCGAGGTCGTCACCGGCTCCTCGCCGCACGGCCAGGGCCACGAGACGGCGTGGAGCCAGCTGGTCGCCGACACCCTCGGCGTCCCGTTCGAGGACGTCGAGGTGTTGCACGGGGACACCTCGGTGGCCCCCCGCGGGCTGGACACCTACGGGTCCCGCTCGCTGGTCGTCGGCGGCGCCGCGGTGGTGCGGGCCGCCGAGAAGGTGATCGCGAAGGCCCGGAAGGTCGCCGCCCACCTGCTGGAGGCCAGCGAGGAGGACCTGGACTACTCCGGCGGGACGTTCTCCGTCCGCGGGACGCCGGGCGCCGGGGTGAGCATCCAGGAGATCGCCCTGGCCACGTTCGCCGCGCACAACTTCCCCGAGGGGGTCGAGCCCTCGATCGACGCGGACGCCACCTTCGACCCGGTCAACTTCTCCTTCCCCCACGGCACGCACATCTGCGCCATGGAGGTCGACACCGAGACCGGCATGGTGAAGATCCGCAAGTACGCCTGCGTCGACGACGTCGGGACGATCGTCAACCCGCTGATCGTCGAGGGGCAGGTGCACGGCGGGCTGGCCCAGGGCATCGCCCAGGCGCTGTACGAGGAGGCCGTGTACGACGCCGACGGCAACCTCACCACCGGCACCTTCGTCGACTACCTGGTCCCCTCGGCCGCCGACCTGCCGCACTTCGACACCGGCAACACGGTGCACGAGGCGCCCGGCAACCCGATCGGCGCCAAGGGTGTCGGCGAGGCCGGCTGCATCGCCAGCACCCCGGCGGTGGTGAACGCCGCGCTGGACGCCGTCCGGCACCTCGGGGTGCGTGACATCCGGATGCCGCTGACGCCCGAACGGGTCTGGCGGGCACTGCACGACGGCGGGGACGGCGGCGACCGCGCCACCGCCGGCACCAACGCGTACGGCGGGGCGCAGACCGAGACCACCGCCGGCGTCTCCACCCCGCAGTCCGCCCTCGGAGGTGACCGGTGATCCCCGCTGCGTTCGAGTACGCCCGCCCCACCACCGTCGACGAGGCCCTGCAGGCCATCGCCGACGGCGGGGAGGACGTCAAGATCCTCGCCGGGGGGCAGTCGCTGATCCCGGTCATGCGGCTGCGCCTGGCGGCGCCGGAGACGGTGGTCGACCTGTCCCGGATCGAGGAGCTGCGCGGCGTCCGGGACGACGGGGACGCCCTCGTCATCGGGGCCATGACCACGCACCACGACGTGCTCACCGACCCGCTGATCGCGCAGCACGCACCGCTCATCGCCGCGGCGACGGAGACGGTGGCCGACCGGCAGGTGCGGGCCCGGGGCACCTTCGGCGGGGCGCTGGCCCACGCCGACCCCGCCGGTGACCTGCCGGCGGTGGCGCTCGCCCTGGACGCCGAGTTCGTCATCGCCGGCCCCGGCGGGCGACGGACCGTGCCCGCGGCGGACTTCTTCGTCGACTACCTCACCACCGCGCTGGAGGAGGGGGAGCTGCTCGTCGAGATCCGCGTCCCCAAGCTGGCCGGCCAGTGGGGCATGCACTACGAGAAGTTCAACCGGGTGGCGCAGGCCTGGTCGATCGTGGCCGTCGCCGCCGTGGTGCGGCGGGACGACGGGCACATCGCGGAGGCCCGGATCGGGCTGACCAACATGGGGCCGACGCCGCTGCGCGCCCGGGCGGCGGAGTCGGCCCTGGCCGGGGCGGAGGCCAGCGCCGAGGCGATCGCCGCGGCGGCACGATCGGCCGCCGAGGGCACCAGTCCCAGCAGCGACCTCAACGCGCAGGCCGACTACCGGGAGCACCTGGCCCAGGTGCTGACTCGCCGGGCGGTCACGGCGGCCGCAGGGTTGTAGCGTCGGTCACCCGCACCCGGTCCCCGCCAGTCCCCCTCGGCCGGCCCGCCCTCCCCGGGGCGGACCGGCCGAGCCACGTACCCCAGGAGGTCGCACCGTGCAGTTGGAGAACTCGTTCACCGTCCCCGTGCCCATCGACGAGGCCTGGCGGGTGCTGCTGGACATCGAGCGCATCGCGCCGTGCATGCCCGGTGCCGCCCTCGACTCGGTCGAGGGCGATGACTTCACCGGCCGGGTGAAGGTCAAGCTCGGCCCGATCAACCTCACCTACCAGGGCAAGGCGTCCTTCGTGGAGAAGGACGAGGCCGTGCACCGGGCGGTCATCGACGCCAAGGGCAAGGACCAGCGGGGCAACGGGACGGCCGCAGCGACGATCACGGCCAACCTGAAGCCGGAGGGGGCAGCCACGCGGGTCGACGTCCTGACCGACCTCAACATCACCGGCCGGCCGGCCCAGTTCGGCCGCGGCGTGATGACCGACGTGGGCAACAAGCTGCTCGGCCAGTTCGCCGACAAGCTCGCCGCGCAGCTGGGCGCCGGGGAGGCCCCCGCTCCGCAGCCGTCGCCGGCGACGACCGCGGGGAAGGCGGCGGCCACCGCCGCCGGCGCCGTCGAGGAGGCCGCCGCGGCCGCGGAGCAGGTGCCCGGGGAGGGCGCGGCCGCCCAGAAGACCCGCAAGGCCGCCACCGCCACCAAGAAGACCGCCGCGGCCGCCGCGGACAAGGCGGCGTCCACGGTCGAGGCGACGGCGGCGCAGCCCACGGCCCAGCCGGCCCCGACGGAGGCAGCAGCTCCGGGGGCCACCGCTCCGGCGGCTGTGGCCCCGTCGATCACTGCTCCGACGGCCACTGCTCCGTCGGTCGCGACCCCGGTGGCTCCGGTGACCGCGGCCCCCGCCGCACCCCGTCCGCAGGCGGTCGTCGAGCCCGAGCCGATCGACCTGCTCGAGGTGGCCGGCGGGGCGGCCTTCGCCCGCTACGCCCAGCCGGCGGCCGGCATCGCGGTGCTCCTCCTGCTGATCACCTGGATCATCCGCCGGCGCCGGAGCTGAGCGGTGCGGGGTCGTCGGGGAGCACCCTCACCCGGCGACCCCGCTCAGCCAGTCCACGGCCGCGGCCGCGACGACCTCGACGTTCCGCTCGAGCGCGTGGTCCCCGGGGACGGCGTACACCGAGGCGCCGGCCTGCCCCGACAGCGCCGCGGCGACCGCCTCCGGGCTGCCGAAGGCGTCCCGCTCGCCCTGCACCACGCCTAGCGGCACCGCCACCCCGGCCAGCTCCCCGGCGCGGCTGCGCTCGGGACGGCCGGGCGGGTGCAGCGGGAAGGCCAGGCAGAGCACGCCCGCGGCGCCCTGCTCGCCCGCGGTACGGCAGGCCACGCGCGCGCCCGCGCTGCGCCCGCCGAGCACCAGCGCCCCGTCCAGCCGGCCGGCCTCGCGCAGCCCGTCCAGCACTGCCCGCCAGGCGACGTCGAGCCGGGCCGGTGCCGGGGCGATCCGCTTCCCGGCCACCCGCCATGGCTGCTCCACGCGCAGGACCCGCCAGCCCGCCCCGGCCGCCGCGGCGGTCACCGCGCGCAGGTCCGCGGACTCCACCCCGCCGCCGGCGCCGTGACCGAGGACGAGCGCGCCACGGAGGCCGCCGTCCGGTTCGGTCGCGGTGACCCGGGCCGGGCCGAGCGGGGTCTCCAGCTGCAGCGCCGTCACCGGGGCGGCAGGGCCAGCAGCGCGTCCACCGCGCCGGCCAGGTCGCCGGCGACGATCGCGGCCGGGTCGTAGACCTGCGGGTAGACCCGCTCGGCGCGCGGGAACCAGGCGCCGGTGAGGCCCGCCTGCAGCGCGCCGTGCACGTCCCAGGCGTGGGCGGCGACCAGCGCCATCCGCTCGGGGGCGACGTCGCACACACCGGCCGCCCAGAGGTAGACCGACCGGGCCGGCTTCCAGGTCCGGATCACCTCGCTGGACAGCGACCGCTCCACCAGCGCCTGCACGCCCCCGCGCTCCAGCCCCGCCTCGGCGACCCCGGGCGAGCCGTGGGTGAGGGTCACCACCCGCACGCCGGCCTCGGCCAGCCGCCGCAGCGCCGGTTCCACGTCGGCGTGCGGGACCAGCTCGAGGAAGGCGTCGGCGACCCGGGACCGGTCGGCCGCCGGCAGCGGGCTCGCCTGGGCGAGGGCTGCGTCGAACGCGTCGCGGAAGCGGCACCAGGTGCCGGCGGTGGCCGTCGCGAACCCGGTGAGCAGGGTGCGGGCGAACACGGCGGGCAGCAGGTCGGCGGGCTGGCCGAGCTCGACCAGGGCGGCCCGCACCGGGGCGAGGTCGAGCAGCGTCTCGTTGACGTCGAACGCGACGACGTCGGGCCGAGCGGCGCTCATGCCCCGGGCCGATCGAGGTCCCCGCCGGGGGCGGGGTCGGTGGCGGCCGTGCGGCGGTGCCGGCGGACGGCCTTGGCCCGCTTCCACACCAGCCAGCCCACGCCCAGCGCCACCGCGGCGTAGAGCAGGTAGTCCATGTAGTGCAGGTACTCGTTGACGATGTCGCCGACCGCCACGCCGAGGCCGATCAGCACGCTGTTCCAGATGAGGCTGCCGGCGGCCGAGTAGAGGACGAACTGGCCGAACGGCATGCGCACCACCCCGGCGGGGACCGAGATGAAGCTGCGCACGATCGGCACCATCCGGCCGAAGAAGACCGCGGCCCGGCCGTGCCTGCGGAACCAGTCGAAGGTGCGGTCGACGTCCGCGGTCTCCACCAGCGGCAGCCGGTCGAGGAAGGCGTGCGAGCGGCGCGGGCCCAGCGCCCGGCCGATGTAGTAGAAGAAGATCGCGCCGAGGATCGAGCCGAGGGTGGCGAAGAGGACCACCGGGACGACCGACATCCGGCCGTCGTTGATCAGCACACCGGCCAGGCCGAGCACCGCCTCGCTGGGGATCGGCGGGATCACCGTCTCCAGCAGGATGGACAGGCCCACGCCCACCGGCCCCAGCGTCTCCACCAGGTTCAGCAGGAAACCGGTGATCCCGCCCTCGTCGGATGCGGCGGCGGCGAGGAACGACATGGGCTCCACGGTAACGGCGCGGTCCGGGCGGGACCTGGCGGCGGCGGGGGTAGGTTGCCCGGGCATGCGGCAGCGCTTCACCGCCCGGGCTGTCGTCGTCGGGGACCGCGCGGGCACCGTGGTGCCCGACGCCGTGGTCGACGTCGACGACGGCCGGATCAGCTGGGTCGGCCCGGCCGACGACGCCCCGCCGGCCGGGGATGCCGCGACCGTCGCCGTTCCCGGCGTGCTGGCCCCGGGGATGGTGAACACCCACTCGCACGCGCCGATGGTGCTGTTCCGCGGGCAGGCCGAGGGGTTGCCGTTGGAGCGCTGGCTGCGTGAGGTGATCTGGCCCCGTGAGGGGCGGCTCACCCCCGACGACGTCGAGGTGGCGATGACCGCGGCGTCGGCGGAGATGCTCCGCGGCGGGGTGACCACCAGCGTGGAGATGTACTTCTCCCCCGAGCGGATCGCCGCGGCGGTGGGCCGCACCGGCGCCCGGGCGGTCATCGCGACGCCGCTGCTGCCGTTGCCCGGGATGCCGCCGCTGGCCGACCAGCTGCGGGACGCCGTGGCGCTGGCCGCCGGGGTCCCCGAGGACGGCACCGTCGAGTACGGGCTCGGGCCGCACGCGGCCTACACGGTGCCGCTCCCGGTGCTCCGCGACGCGGCCGCCGCGGCCCGGGAGCACGGCCTGCTGTTCCACCTGCACGTCGCGGAGACCGCGAGCGAGGGCGCCGGCCTGCTGGCCACCCACGGGTTGTCGGTACCCGCGCTGCTGGCCGCGCACGACGTGCTCGGCGGCCGGGTGCTGGCCGCGCACTGCGTGCACATGGACGACGGCGACCTGGAGCTGTGGCGCGAGTACGACGTCGCGGTCGCGCACTGCCCGGCGAGCAACGCGAAGCTGGCCAGCGGCGTGGCGCGGGTGCGGGCGATGCTCGACCGCGGCATCCGGGTCGGCCTGGGTACCGACGGGCCGGCGTCCAACGACGGGCTGGACCTGCTGGCCGACGTCCGGCTGGCCGCGCAGCTGGCCCGGCTGGCCGAGCGGTCGGCGACCGCACTGACCGCCGCCGAGGCGTTCTGGCTGGCCACCGGGGCGGCCGCTGACGCGATCGGGCGCCCCGACCTCGGGCAGCTGGCCGCCGGGCGCCGGGCCGACCTCGTGCACGTCGACACCCGCGATCTGCTGTTCGAGCCGGTGGGGGACCCCGGCGACCTGCTCACCCACCTGGTCTGGTCCGGCGCCTCCCGGCTGGTGCGCGACGTGTGGGTCGGCGGCCGGCCGGTGGTGCGCGACGGCGCCTGCACGACGGTGGACGCCGAGGCGCTGCGGGCCGACGTCGCCAACCGCGCCGCCCGCCTGGCCGGCCGGTAGCGGAGTGGATTCGTCCGCGTGACGCGGACGAATCCACTCCGCTCAGGCGCGCAGGGAGATCGTCTCGCCACGGACCACGGTGCGCAGCTCTCCGGGTGCCCGCCGGGCGGCGACCTCGCGCACGAAGTCGCCCAGCGGGGACTTGAACCGGTCGTAGTCGTCGTAGTGGATGGGCACGGTCACCGGCGGCTTCAGCAGCTCCAGGAGGTCGGCGCCCTGCCGGCCGTCCATGGTGACGGTGACGCCGAGCGCCTTCGTGCCGCCGAGGTGCGGGATGACCACGTCCAGCGGGCCGCAGCGCTGCAGTACCTCCCCGAGGAAGGGGCGGAACAGGGTGTCGCCGCTGATGTAGCCGCGCCAGCTCACCTCACCGCCGCGGATCAGCTCCAGGACGCTGCCCATCACCGGCGGCAGCAGCTTCGCCATCGGCCCGGGCCCGTGCACGCCGGGCACCGAGGTGATCCGCAGCGTCTCTCCGTCGCGGCCGAGCTCGTGCCGCTGCCAGGGGCGCAGGTCCGCGGTGGCGACGAAGCCCCGCTGGCCCAGCCGCCTGGCTGCCGCCGGGGTGGTCACCAGCGGGGTGGTGGGGTCCAGGTGCCGGGTGGCGATCCGGTCCCAGTGGTCGCCGTGCAGGTGCGACAGCACGATCGCGTCCAGCAGCGGTAGCTGCGGCGGCTCCAGCGCGGGCTCGGTGAGCCGCTTGGTCCACAGCCCGTATCCGAGGTACGCGCGCTGCCCCCGGTGCAGGAAGTTGGGGTCGGTGAGCAGCGTGAAGTTTCCGATGCGCAGCAGGGTCGTGGCGTTGCCGCCGAAAGTGAGGGTGACGTCGTCGGCGGGGGACTGCGGGGACGAGGCCATGCCTGCGGGTACCCCTCGGGCCGACCCCCAACGCCGGATATCGCGAAAACCGACCAGGGGAGGCGGACCGCGGGGGCTGGTAGACAGAGCGGGTGGCTGCCTCCCATGACGTGGACGCGTCCTTCCTCGCCCTCCCCCTCGATGCGCTGACCGACGCCGCGCTCTCCCGCGCCCGCGACCTCGGCTGCGAGCACGCCGACCTGCGGGTGGAGCGGATCCGCACCCAGTCGATCAGCCTGCGCGACGCCCGGCTGGAGGCCCTCGTCGACGGCGAGGACCTCGGGTTGGCGGTGCGGGTCATCCACGAGGGCACCTGGGGGTTCGCCGCGGGCGTCGTGCTCACCGCCGCCGAAGCCGTCCGGCTGGCCGAGGAGGCCGTCGCGGTCGCCCGGGTCTCCGCCGCGGTCAACAGCGACCGGGTCGCGCTGGCCCCCGAGCCGGTGTACCCCGCCGCCGTCCACGTCTCCGACTACGCCCTCGACCCGTTCGAGGTGCCCGACGCCGAGAAGACCGGCCGGCTCACCGAGCTGTCGGAGCGGCTGCTGTCCGCGGACGGCGTGGAGCACGTGCAGACCAGCTGCCTGATGGTCAAGGAGCAGAAGTACTACGCCGACACCGCGGGCACCCGCACCCGGCAGCAGCGGGTGCGCCTGCACCCGGAGATCACCGCGCTGACCGTCGACCGCAACACCGGCGCGTTCGAGAGCATGCGCACCCTCGCCCCGCCGGTCGGCCGCGGCTGGGAGTACCTCACCGGCACCGGCTGGGACTGGGACGGCGAGCTGGCCGAGATCCCCGAGCTGCTGCGGGAGAAGACCAAGGCCCCCTCGGTCGAGGCCGGCCGGTACGACCTCGTCGTCGACCCGTCCAACCTGTGGCTGACCATCCACGAGTCCATCGGCCACGCCACCGAGCTGGACCGGGCGCTGGGCTACGAGGCCGCCTACGCCGGCACCTCCTTCGCCACCGTCGACAAGCTCGACACCCTGCAGTACGGCTCGCCGCTGATGAACGTGACCGGCGACCGGACCGCCGAGCACGGGCTGTCCACCGTCGGCTGGGACGACGAGGGCGTCGCCGGTCAGCAGTGGGACATCGTCAAGGACGGCGTGCTCGTCGGCTACCAGGTCGACCGGAACATGGCCCGGCTGCGTGGGCTGCCCCGCTCCAACGGCTGCGCGTTCGCCGACTCCTCCCGGCACGTGCCGGTGCAGCGGATGGCCAACGTCTCGCTGCAGCCGGCGCCCGGCGGGCCCTCGACCGAGGAGATCATCGCCGGGGTCGAGCGCGGCATCTACGTCGTCGGCGACAAGAGCTGGTCGATCGACATGCAGCGCTACAACTTCCAGTTCACCGGCCAGCGGTTCTACCGGATCGAGGGCGGCCGGCTGGCCGGGCAGCTCAAGGACGTCGCCTACCAGGCGACGACGACGGACTTCTGGGGTTCGATGAGTGTCGTCGGTGGGCCGCAGACCTACGTCCTGGCCGGCGCTTTCAACTGCGGCAAGGCCCAGCCCGGGCAGACCGCCCCGGTCAGCCACGGCTGCCCGGCGGCCCTGTTCCAGAACGTCAACATCCTCAACACGGTGCAGGAGGCCGGGCGATGAGCGGTGCGAGCGCCAGCGAGCGGGCTGTGAGCACCGCAGCGAGCGCCGGCGAGCGAGGAGCGGAGCGATGAGCTGGTCGCGTCCGCAGGAGGTGGTCGAGAAGGCGCTGGCCGCCTCGACGGCCGACGGGCAGGTCGCCTTCGTCGTGGAGAGCTCGGAGGCCAACCTCCGCTGGGCGAACAACAGCCTGACCACCAACGGGTCCATGCGGTCCCGCCAGGTCGTCGTCATCTCCTTCGTCGACGGCGGCGCCGGGATGGCGGCCGGCACGGTCGCGCGCACCGGCAGCCCGGACATCGCCGACCTGGTCGCGGCCAGCGAGCGGGCCGCCCGGGACGCCGGTCCCGCCGAGGACGCGATGCCGCTGGTGTCGGAGACCCCGCCGGGCAGCGGGGACTGGGACGCCGACGCCGCGGAGACCTCGATCGGCACCCTCTCCGACTTCGCCCCCGCCCTCGGGCAGGCCTTCGGGGAGGCGCGCGACCGCGGGGAGCTGCTGTTCGGCTTCGCCGAGCACTCGATGGCGACGACGTACCTGGGCACCTCGACCGGGCTGCGGCTGCGGCACGACCAGCCCACCGGCCGGGTGGAGCTCAACGGCAAGAGCGGCGACATGAGCCGCTCGGTGTGGGCCGGCGCCGGCACCCGGGACTTCACCGACGTCTCGGTGGAGGCCCTGGCCGCCGAGGTGGAGCGCAAGCTGGGCTGGTCGAAGCGCCGCATCGAGCTGCCGGCCGGCCGCTACGAGACGCTGCTGCCGCCGTCGGCGATCAGCGATCTGATGATCTACGCCTACTGGACGATGGAGGCCCGCGACGCCGACGAGGGCCGCAACGTGTTCGCCAGGCCCGGCGGCGGCAACCGGATCGGCGAGCGGCTCGCCGCGCTGCCCCTCGCCCTGCGCAGCGACCCCTTCGCCCCGGGGCTGGAGGCCACCCCGTTCCAGGCGGTGAGCCACTCCTCGGGCGCCGCCTCGGTGTTCGACAACGGCATGGCGACGCCGGCGATCGACTGGATCCGCGACGGCGTCCTCACCAACCTGATCCGCCCGCGCTACTGGGCACTGCGGACGACCGCCCCGGCCACCGCCGCGGTGGACAACCTGATCCTCGAGGCGCCTGGCGCGACCGCGACCCAGGAGGAGATGGTCGCCGCCACCGACCGCGGGCTGCTGCTCACCACGCTCTGGTACATCCGCGAGGTCGATCCGCAGACGCTGCTGCTCACCGGGCTCACCCGCGACGGCGTCTTCCTCGTGGAGGGCGGGGAGGTGACCGGTGCGGTCAACAACTTCCGCTTCAACGAGTCGCCGGTCGACCTGCTCGGCCGGATCACCGAGGCCGGCCGGACCGAGCGCACGCTGCCGCGCGAGTGGAACGACTGGTTCACCCGTGCCGCCATGCCGCCGGTCCGGGTGCCGGACTTCAACATGAGCTCGGTGTCGCCGGCGAGCTGACGCCGCCAGCTGACCCGGGCCCTCGCCACGCCGAGCAGCCGCCCTGCCGGTCCGGGTGTGACAACCGGTCCGTCACAGTTCTGGCGGATGGTGACCGTGACGGTATGCGTCTGCCTCAATACCGTAGGTGTCGCAGAGGCGGCCCCGTGAAGTCCAACTCTCGGCTGTACCGCCCCGCAAGACCGCCGAAACGTGGTGTGGGCAATTTTCTCGCCCCACCGCACACGGGCTCCGCGCTGCCGGGGCCGTCGAGGGGAGGACTCCCGATGACCAGGAGTCAGAAGCCGTCCGTCTTCCAGATCGGCCAGGTCTGGGACGACGGCGACACGATCGTGGTCTCGGGCTGGGGCCTGGGGCTGTGCGCCGCCGCCTGCGCCTGCCACCGCCATCCCTCCACCGGGCACCTGGCCATCGCCGAGGACCAGGCCGAGGGCCTCCTCGGGCTGGTGAGCTTCGCCGACAGCGGCTGCACCTGCTGCGAACCGTGGACCGCCGACGAGCTGAGCGCCGTGCTGCGCGACCTCGACACCGTCTCCGGCCTCGACGCCCAGGAGCCCCTCGCCGGCTGACGCGCCCTACCTGCCGGTTCCGACAGGACGGGCTCGCGGCGGGGCGCCGGGCGCCTCCTGGGGCGGCTGTGACGAACGGGACGACGCCGTCCCGGCCGGTCCGCGCGGCACCCCTACTTCGCGCCACCGTCTCCCTACCGTCCGTACGGACGCGCGGGAAGTCGCCCGAGGTGGGCGGCGCGCGGCGAGGGGAGGCAGGGATGCAGCACAACCGGACGACGTGCCGGCGCTGGCTCGGGGCCGCGCTCTCCGCCGGCGCCGCGATCGCCGTGGTGCTCGCCCCCGCGACTGCCGGCGCGACACCCACCAGCAGCGCCGACGCCGCCCGGCTCGTCGCCGAGGCCGGCCAGCAGCTGACCGGGCTCGAGGAGCAGGTGCACCAGGCCCGGCTCACCGTCGAGCAGCACCAGCAGACCGCCGCCGCGGCCGCGCAGGACGCGGCCGGCGCGCAGGCCGCCGTCGACGCCTTCGCACCGCAGCTGCGGGCCATCGCGCAGAGCGCCAGCACCTCGCAGTCCCGGCTGGCGGCCTTCCTCACCGGCGCCTCGGCCGCCGACGTCGTTCAGCAGATGACCACGCTGGACCTCCTCGCCAGCCACACCGAGGGGCTGCTCGCCGAGGTGGGCGCGGCTCAGACGGCGGCCGCCCAGGCCCAGGCCGCCGCGGCCGAGGCGGCCGCCCAGGCCACCGCCGCCCTCGCCGCGCTGGAGCAGCAGCAGGCCGAGGTGCAGGCCCGCATGGACGCCTACGAGGCGGACCTCGCCCGGCTGTCGGCCGCCGACCGGGCCACCGTCGCCACGACGCTGGCCGGCCCCTCGCTGCCGCCGCCCTCCGCCCCGGCCGCCCCCAGCGAGGCCGCCGGCGCCATCATCTCCGCGGCGCTGGCCCAGGTCGGCAAGCCCTACGTGTGGGGTTCCTCCGGTCCAGGGGGTTTCGACTGCTCCGGGCTGACCAGCTTCGCCTACCGGGCGGCCGGCCGCGCGCTGCCGCACTCCAGCCAGGCGCAGTCCCGGATGGGCGTGCCCGTCTCCCGCAGCGAGCTCCAGCCCGGCGACATCGTGTACTTCTACGCGCCGGTGAGCCACGTGGGCATCTACATCGGCGACGGCCGGATGGTGCACGCCCGCACCTTCGGCGTGCCGGTCGCGGTGACCAGCGTGGACATGCGCGGCTACGCGGGGGCCCGCCGCATCCTCTGAGCGCGCTCGGTGCGGCCCACGGCCCACGGCCAGCAGCTGCGCGAGGGCGGTGATCCGCCGGGTCGTGGGGCGGTCACCCCCGGGGATGCCGGCCGCCGGCGCCCCCCGCCGTGCAGGCGCCTTCGACCCGTTCCGTAGCGTTCCCGGGCGGCGATCGACCAAAGGGAGGCTGCGGGTGAGCGGCGAGGTTCCTGTGACGGTGCAGGCCATCTACGACGAGGTGCTGCGTCGTAACCGCGGTGAGACGGAGTTCCACCAGGCAGTGCGCGAGGTGCTCGACTCCCTCGCCGTCGTGCTGGACCGGCACCGTGAGTACACGGAGATGAAGACCGTCCAGCGGATCTGCGAGCCGGAGCGGCAGATCATCTTCCGCGTCCCGTGGCAGGACGACCGCGGCGAGGTGCACATCAACCGCGGGTTCCGGGTCGAGTTCAACTCCGCGCTCGGGCCGTACAAGGGCGGGCTGCGGTTCCACCCGTCGGTGAACCTCGGGATCGTCAAGTTCCTCGGCTTCGAGCAGATCTTCAAGAACGCGCTGACCGGCATGCCGATCGGCGGTGGCAAGGGCGGCTCCGACTTCGACCCGAAGGGCCGCTCGGACGCCGAGATCATGCGCTTCTGCCAGTCGTTCATGACCGAGCTCTACCGGCACCTCGGCGAGTACACCGACGTGCCGGCGGGCGACATCGGCGTCGGCACGCGCGAGATCGGTTACCTGTTCGGCCAGTACAAGCGGATCACCAACCGGTACGAGTCCGGCGTGCTCACCGGCAAGGGCCTGACGTGGGGCGGCGCGCAGGTGCGCAAGGAGGCCACCGGGTACGGCGTGGTCTTCTTCGTCTCCGAGATGCTCAAGGTCCGCGGCGAGACCCTCGCCGGCAAGGACGTCGTGGTCTCCGGCTCGGGCAACGTCGCGATCTACGCCGTCGAGAAGGTGCACCAGCTGGGCGGCCGGGCGATCGCCTGTTCGGACTCCAGCGGCTACATCGTCGACGAGAAGGGCCTCGACCTCGACGTCCTCAAGCAGGTCAAGGAGGTCGAGCGCACCAGGATCAGCGAGTACGCCGAGCGGGTGCCCGGCGCGCGGTTCGTCGAGGGCGGTTGCATCTGGGACGTGCCGTGCCAGGTGGCCCTGCCCTGCGCCACGCAGAACGAGCTGGACGGCGACGCGGCGGCCACCCTGGTGCGCAACGGCTGCATCGCCGTCGCCGAGGGCGCCAACATGCCCACCACGCCCGAGGGCGTGAAGGTGTTCCAGGAGGCGGGGGTCTCCTTCGGCCCGGGCAAGGCGGCCAACGCCGGCGGTGTGGCCACCTCCGCGCTGGAGATGCAGCAGAACGCCTCGCGCGACCGGTGGACCTTCGAGCACAGCGAGGCCCGGCTCGAGGAGATCATGCGGGACATCCACCACAGCTGCCACACCACCGCCGAGGAGTACGGCCGGCCCGGCGATCTGGTGCTGGGCGCCAACGTGGCGGGCTTCCTGCGGGTGGCCGAGGCGGTGCACGCGCACGGCCTCATCTGAGGCTCCCGCCGCGTCGTCCCCGGCCGCCGGGGACGACGCGGCGCCGCCCGGCCGGGTCCGGCCGCGGGGCTTCGCCGGGGCTCGTCCTCGCCGCTCACCGGAGGGTGGGTGCGGTGCGCGCGGCCAGCGCGGCGCGCAGGGCCTCGGCCGACGCGGGGCTGCTGGCGATCCGCCAGTCGGTCTCCTTGTCGTGGTCGAACCAGACGAACCCGGTGACGTCTGACTGGGCGTCGAGGTGGGCGACCAGCGCCCGGATCCAGGCGGCCTTGTCCCCGCCGGCCTCCGCCGAGGCCACCTCGCTGATCAGGATCGGGGTGCGGGGGGCGAGGCCGCGCAGCTCGCGCAGGCTGGCGTCGAAGAGCTGCTGCGGCGTCTGCCAGGCGGTCCAGCTCGTCGAGGTCCCCCAGTTGTAGCCGTCGAGACCGACGACGTCGACGTACCGCTTCCCGGGCCAGGTGGCACCGATCGGCGAGGAGCCGGGGAAGCTGACGTTCGGGTTCCACACGAAGGTCACGTTCGCCGCCCCGGCGTCTCGGAACAGCTGCACCACGTGCCGCCACGCGCTGACGTGCTGGGCCGCGGTGGTGCCCCCGCTGCCGACCGCCCACGGGTACCAGGTGCCGTTCTGCTCGTGCGCGAACCGCAGCCGGACCGGCCGGCCCCACGCGCGCAGCGCGTCGGCCCACTGCCGGAGGTAGCCGTCGTGCCGGCCGGCGGCGATGCTCGCCAGCGAGAACCGCGCCTGGTCGGTCGCGCCCCACTGCCACGGCTCCCAGGTGACCAGCGGCGTGGCGCCGCGGGCGGCGACCGCGTCGAGGCCGGCGATCGGGGGCGGGGTGGTGAAGTCGGCGTAGAAGAGGACGATCGCCGGCTGCGTCCCGGCGGACGCGGCCACGCCGTCGAGCTCGTCCGTGGCGGCCGGCCCGCCGGGCGTGGTGACGCCGAACTGCAGGAGCTGCGTGCGGGCCGCCGGGTCCCCGCTCGCCCGGGGAGCCGCCGCGGCGGGTGTCACGGCGGCCCCCACGAGGGCGAGGGCGGCGAGGAGGACGGCGGCCATCCGGCGGGGCTGTGCGCTCACCTGATCTCCATCGACCGTCCGGGCCGGGAACTGGAGCCCGGACCGGTGATCCGCGCCGGGGTCAGAGCTCGGCGCGCACGATCTCCGCGGCCCGGGCCAGCGAGCGCATCTTGCCCTCGGCCGAGGCGCGGGGCAGGTACTTCAGGCCGCAGTCGCTGGAGAGAACCAGCTTCTCGACGTCGACGTCGTCCAGCGCCCGGCGCACCCGGTCGGCGATCACCTCGGCGGTCTCCACCTCCGGGGTGGAGAGGTCGAGGACGCCCAGGGCGACGCCCTTGCCGCGCAGCGGGCGCAGGGTCGCCGGGTCCAGGTGCGACTGCGCGGTCTCCACCGACACCGTGTCGACCGGGGTGTCGGCCAGCTCGGACAGGAACGAGTAGCCCTCGGGCCGCTCGGCGACCATCACGGCGTAGCCGAAGCACAGGTGCAGGTGCACCGGCCCAGGGGCGCCCTCCACGGCCCGGGTGACCGCTTCCGCGCCGTACTTGCGGGCGACGTCCGGCCGGGCCTGCAGCCACGGCTCGTCGATCTGCACGATGTCGGCGCCCGCGGCGAACAGGTCGGCGATCTCGGCGCGCACGACGTCGGCGTAGGCCAGCGCCAGGGCGCGGTCGTCGGCGTAGTGGTCGTTCTGCGACTGCTGCGCCATGGTGAACGGGCCCGGCACGGTGATCTTCACCGTCCGGTCGGTGTGCGCCCGGAGGAACCGGACGTCGGCGGCCTGGATCGGCCGCCGCCGGGCGAGGTCGCCGGCCACCCGCGGCACCGGGATCGGCTTGCCGGAGCGGTTGATGACCGTGCCCGGGATGTCCAGGTCGATGCCGTCGAGCGCGGTGGCGAAGTGGTTGGAGTAGGACTCCCGGCGGATCTCCCCGTCGGTCAGGATGTCCAGCCCCGCCTCCTCCTGCGCGCGGATGGCCAGGAGGGTCGCGTCGTCCTGGGCCTCGGCGAGGAACTCCGGGGCCACCCGCCACAGCTCCCGGGCCCGCACCCGCGGTGGGAACTGGTGGGCCAGCTTCTCCCGGTCGATGAGCCACTCCGGCTGGGGCAGGCTTCCGACGATCGAGGTGGGCAGCGACGGAAGAGGCGCGGGCATGCCCGCCAGTCTGCCGGACGAGTGCGCAGCCGGCGTCACTGTGCTGGGGTGGGGGCGTGGCGGAGAACTACATCGCGGAGCTCCCGTTCGGCGCACCACGCATCCACGAGGAGGCCTTCGTGGCCCCTACGGCGGTGGTGGTGGGCGCGGTGACGATGGGGCCGAGGTCGAGCATCTGGTACGGCGCGGTGGCGCGGGCCGACGCCGAGGTCATCGAGATCGGGGAGGGCTCGAACGTGCAGGACGGCTGCACCCTGCACTCCGATCCCGATTTCCCGCTGATCGTCGGCCGCGGGGTCACCGTCGGCCACCGGGTGGTGCTCCACGGCGCCCGGGTCGACGACGACGTGCTCGTGGGCATGGGCAGCGTGGTGATGAACGGGGCGCACATCGGGTCCGGCTCGATCGTCGCCGCCGGCGCGGTGGTCACCCAGGGCACCAAGGTGCCGCCGGGCTCGCTGGTGGCCGGCGTCCCGGCGAAGGTGATCCGCCAGACCGGGGACGACGACCTTGCGCACATCCGGGGCAACGCGGCCAGCTACACCGACCGGCTGCCCGCGGCGCGCAAGGTCCGCCCGGTGCTCCGTCAGCCGCTGCCCCCGGCCGGCGAGGTGCCCGGCGACGCGATGGACTGAGCGCCGCCGCGGGCTCCTGTCCGGGGAGGGCGGGCCTCGGGACCGGGCCGTCCGGGCAGGAGCCGCGGGGAGTCAGGTCGCCAGGAGCTCGCGGACCAGCGCGGCAACGGCGTCGACCTCGATGAGGAAGCCGTCGTGCCCGTACGGGGAGGCGATCACCTGCAGGGGGACGCCGAGGCCGTCGGCGACCCGCCGCTGCAGTTCCAGCGGGTACAGCCGGTCGGTGTCGACGCCGGCCACCACGGCCCGTGCGGTGACCCGGGACAGCGCCGCCGCGACACCGCCCCGGCCGCGGCCGACGTCCCAGGAGTTCATCGTCTCGGTCAGCACCACGTAGCTGCCGGCGTCGAACCGGCGGGAGAGCTTGCCGGCGTGGTGGTCGAGGTAGGAGGCGACGGCGTACCGGCCGTCGTCCTGCACCGCCGCGCCGAACCGCTCGTCGAGCTCGAGCCGGCTCCGGTAGGTCAGGTGGGCGATCCGCCGGGCGATGCCCAGCCCGTCGACCGGCCCGGGGCCGGGCAGGTAGTCGCCGCCGGCCCAGGCGGGATCGGCGCGGATGGCGGCCTGCTGGGTGGTCTGGGTGCCGATCTGGTCGGCGGTGGCCGCGGCGCCGGAGGCGAGGAACAGCAGCGCCGCCACCCGCTCGGGCAGCGCCACCGCCCACTCCAGCGCCCGCATGCCGCCCATCGAGCCGCCGAGCACCGCGGCCCACCGGTCGATGCCCAGGGCGTCGGCCAGCGCCGCCTCGACCCGCACCTGGTCGGCGACGGTCACCTCGGGGAAGCGGGACCCCCAGTGGCCGCCGTCCGGTCCGGGCGACGACGGCCCGGTCGTCCCCTGGCAGCCGCCGAGCACGTTGGCGCAGACGACGAAGAACCGGTCGGTGTCGAGGGCCGCGCCCGGACCGACCAGGCCGTCCCACCAGCCCGGCGTGGGGTGCCCGGGCCCGGCCGGGCCGACGACGTGGCTGTCGCCGGTGAGCGCGTGCTCGATCAGGACGGCGTTCGAGGCGTCCGGCGCGAGCGTCCCCCACGTCTCGTAGGCGATCCGTACCGCGGGCAGCACGCCCCCGCGCTCGGGCCGGAAGGGTCCGGGCAGGTCGAGGAAGAGCCGGTCACCGACCGGATCCCCCTCGACCCACCCGCCCATCGCCGGACGACCTAGGCGCTCTTGGCCGCGCGGAAGCCGGCCTCGAGGTCGGCGAGGATGTCCTCGATGCCCTCGAGGCCGACCGCCAGCCGCACCAGGCCCGGCGTGACGCCGGTGGTCAGCTGCTCCTCGGGGGTCAGCTGCGAGTGCGTGGTCGACGCCGGGTGGATGACCAGGCTGCGGACGTCGCCGATGTTCGCCAC
The DNA here is from genome assembly GCF_900114385.1 of Geodermatophilus ruber. Taxonomy (GTDB): domain Bacteria; phylum Actinomycetota; class Actinomycetes; order Mycobacteriales; family Geodermatophilaceae; genus Geodermatophilus; species Geodermatophilus ruber. Next base: position 458,719 of record NZ_FOSW01000001.1, on the reverse strand, counting down.
GTGGCTGTGCAGCTCCAGCGCCTCCACGAAGCGCTTCCCGGCCTCGACGCCGCCGTGCAGCTCGAAGGTCAGCACCGCGCCGGCGCCGCGAGGGGCGTACTTCTGCTGGGCGGTGTGCCACGGGGAGGACGGCAGGCCAGGGTAGTTCACCCGGTCGACGGCGTCGTGGCCCTCGAGGAACTCCGCGACCCGCTGGGCGTTGGCCACGTGCCGTTCCATGCGCAGCGACAGCGTCTCGATGCCCTGGACGACGAGGAAGGCGTTGAAGGGGGAGATCGCGGGGCCGAGGTCGCGCAGCAACTGCACCCGCGCCTTGAGCGCGTAGGCCGGTGCCCCCAGGTCGGCGTAGACCACGCCGTTGTAGGTCGGGTCGGGGGTGGTGAAGCCGGGGTGCCTGCCGCCGCGCCAGTCGAAGCCGCCGCCGTCGACGATCAGGCCGGCGATGGCCGTCCCGTGCCCGCCGAGATACTTGGTGGCCGAGTGGACGACGACGTCCGCGCCCCACTCCAGCGGTCGGACCAGGTACGGGGTGGCGATCGTGTTGTCGACGATCAGCGGGACGCCGCTGCGGTGGGCCACGCCGGCGACGGTCTCGATGTCGAGCACGTCGCCCTTCGGGTTGCCGATCGACTCGGCGAAGAAGGCCTTGGTGTTCTCGCGGACCAGGGACTGCCAGTTCTCCGGGTCGTCGGGGTCCTCGACGAAGGAGACGCTGATGCCGAGCTTGCGCAGCGAGTGGTGCAGCAGGTTGTAGGTGCCGCCGTAGAGGGAGGCGGAGGCGACGACGTGGTCACCGGCCTCGGCGACGTTGAGGATCGCGAGGGTCTCCGCCGCCTGCCCGGAGGCGACGGCCAGCGCAGCGACCCCGCCCTCGAGCGATGCGACGCGCTGCTCGAGTGCGTCCTGCGTCGGGTTCATGATCCGCGTGTAGATGTTGCCGAGCTCGGCCAGTGCGAACAGGTCGGCCGCGTGCTGGGTGTCCCGGAACTGGTAGGCCGTCGTGGCATAGATCGGCAGGGCGCGCGCGCCGGTCGTGGGGTCGGGGCTCGTGCCGGCGTGGATCTGCCGGGTCTCGAAACTCCAGCTCTGCGGGTCGGTCATGCGCCGGGCTCCTCTCGATCGGGAGACCCCGCGGCGCGCAGGGAGCTCCGTCCTTGCCGGCAGCGGGCGCCGTCCGGCCGGCTCTTCCCCTGGAGCACCTCAGACGGAGTTGAGGTTGCCGGGCAGCCAGCCAGGTGCTTTGCACTGCCTCTCGTGAGCCAGCGGTGATCCTAGAGTGACCCTCCGTCCCATCCGCCACAGGGGTCCCGGGGGTCACCCCACGGCGAACCAGATCGCCTCGGCGCGGGCGGCGACCTGCCCGTCGGGCCCGACCAGCGCGGACGCCGTGACCGAGCGGCGACCGTCGCGGCCCAGCACCCAGGCCATGAGCACGAGGTCGGCACCGAGGGGGACCGGCCGGTCCTGCCGGGCGGTCATCGTGCCGAGCACGGACGGGCCGGAGCCGGCGAGCGGCTGGAACGACGGGCAGTCCAGCGCCGCCCACACCGTCTCCGGCGCCGCCTGGCCGCCGGAGGAGGGGACGTCCCCGGCCGGCTGCAGGACGCCGGCCCACACCTGCGGCCGGTCGGGCAGCGGGCCGACCCGGGAGCGCAGCCCCTCGTCGGCCGCGCGCTCGGTGCCGCAGCCCCAGCAGCCCGGGAACGGGTGGTCGTCCCAGGGCGGCAGCGCGGACACCGCCGCGGCGGCCTCGGTGACGGTCGGAGGTTCCGGGACCTCGAGGTCGAGGGCGGCCGGCTCGGCCCGGGCCAGCAGTTCCTGGCCGTCCAGCAGTTCCAGCGCGTCCCCGGTGCGCAGGGTGAGCTCCCGGTCCAGCGGCACCGGCCGGCGCAGCCGGACACTCACCGCCGGGGCGGCTACCCGGGCAGCCAGCGAGCCGGCCAGGTAGCCGCCGTTGGCCGTGCCGGGCGGACCGCAGAAACGGGCGGGGACGGTCAGGGAGGTCACGCCCGCAGCCTAGGGAGCACCGGTCAGGCGGCCGGCTGCTCCACCGCCGTCGCGGGGTCGCCGTCCGCGGCCTGGGCCAGCGCCGGGACGACGAGGTCCATCAGGTGCGGCAGGGACAGCGGGCTGCCGAAGCCCAGGGCCGCGGTCACCTCGCCGTCGAAGGTGCCGATGTACACGGTGCGGTCCTCGCGGACGACGGCGAGCCCGGAGAAGAGCGGTTCCCTGCTGATCTCCTCCCGGGTGTACCCCCCGGCCACCAGGACGTCCTGGTCGAGCGCGTCCATCCGCTCGAGGCTGACCTCTCCGGTCTCGGCGGGGGGCGCGAAGCCGAGGTCGGCGAAGAACCGGTTGCGCAGGTCCTGCTCCTCGAGGACGAAGTGGCTGTCCACCGAGCCGTAGTCGACGGCGAGGGCGCGGTCGGCGAATTCGGGGTGCACCGACCGCACCTCGGCGAAGCGGGCCTCGACGTCCTCGACGAGCTGCTCGGCCTCCTCCTCCCGGCCCAGTGCCCGGCCGGTCAGCAGCGTCTGCTCCTGCCAGGGGGTTCCGCCGACCTCGTACTCGTCGGATTGGGCGACGACGGGGGCGATGCCGGAGAGCAGGTCGTAGGTCGCCTCGTCCATGAAGGAGTAGACGCCGACGATGAGGTCCGGCTCGAGGGCGGCCACCGCCTCGATGTCGATCTCCTCGCCACCCACCGTCGGCAGCACGTCGCCGTCCAGGAGGTCGGCCGCCCACGGCCGGGCGTCGTAGTCGTACCCGAGGTACTCACGTGTGCCCACGGGCGTGATGCCCAGCGCGAGGACGAAGTCCTGGTCGTTGAAGCCGACGGTGACCACACGCTCGGGCGCCTCGGGGATCTCGGTCGTCCCGAACATGTGCTCGAGGACGACGGGGAAGGTGCCGCCGGTGTCGGCTGCGGCCTCCCGGGGCCCCGGATCATCCGAACCGCAGGCGGAGAGTCCGAGACCGAGGGCGAGGGTGGCGAGAGGGAGAAGACGTCGCGTCAGCACCGACGCAGGTTAGCCTTACCTAACCCACCTGACCAGAGGTTTCGTCGCTCACCGTTCGAGGCGGTGCTGTGGGCCCCGGATGCGCGGAGCATCCGGGGCCCACAGCAATCGGCATCACCCGAGGCGGCGTCCCGCCCGGTGCCGTCCGGCCGCCGTCAGCCCGAGGCCCACAGCCAGCGTGAGCAGGCCGGCGAGCGCCGGGACGGCGACGCCGGCACCGGTGTAGGCCAGCGCGCCGCCGACGGTGTCCGCGTGGAGGTCCGCTGTCCCGGACGACCGGCCCGCCAGAACGGTCCCGCGCGGGTCGGCGGCGTGCTCCCCCGCCGACGCCGCCGGACGGGTGTCGGGGCGATCACCCCCGTCCGGGCCGTTGCCGGGAGCCCCACCGTCGCCGGGGGCCGGGGCGCTGCCGATGGTGCAGCCGGCAGAGGCGTCGCCGAGGCCGCCGACGGCGTTGCCGCAGACGGTCATGGGGACGTCGACCTCGAGCACGCCACCGTCGGAGCCCTCCCCGGGAGCCGGGTTGCCATCGGGACCCGTGCCGGCGCAGTCGGCCGCTGCGTCGCCGAGGACGCCGACGGCGTTGCCGCAGACGGTCAGCGGCACGTCGGCGTCGAGAAGGCCATCGGCGTCCGCGGCGTGGGCGGGTGCGGGCGTTCCGCCGGGTGCGGTGGCGTTCCCGAGGACGGCGATCGCGTTGCCGGTCACGGTGACCGGGACGGTCACGTCGAGGAGAGCGTCTCCCTCGGCGTCGCCCGGCGCGGCCGCGGGTGGGGGTGCTGCCGTGGCGGCGTCCCCGAGGATGCCGATGGCGTTGCCGGTCACGGTGACCGGGACGGTGAGCTCGAGGCTGTCCGAGGCCGAGGCGACACCGGCGCCGACGGCCAGCAGGCCCCCGGTGAACAGTGCCGTCTGCAGGCCGCGTGCGACCCAGGTGTTCATGGCGTGACTCCTGACTGGATGCGGAGATCCCGCGGCCCGGGAGGGGCACGGGGTGGTGCGCTCGGCCGGCTCGGGGCCGGCGGCGCCGCACTCAGTCGGGGGAGTAGGAGGGGTCGCCGACCGCGAGCCGGACGGCGACGCGGGCATCGTCGGGGGCAGTACCCGGAGCCGGGATGAGGGCGCTGGGGGCCATGGCCGGAGCCGCCCCGGCCGGCTGGTCCCCGCCGGCGCGGCCGCCCGACCCGGCGCAGTGCGTGCCGGACCCCGGCCACCCCCCCCCCCCCCCCCCGGGGGGCCCCCCCCCCCCCCCCCCCCCCCCCCCCCCCCCCCCCCCCCCCCCCCTCCGCGCCGGTGCTCGGCCCGCCGGCCCCGCTCGGGACGCCCCCCCCCCCCCCCCCCCCCCCCCCCGCGGCGGGGCGGGCGGCTCGGGCGGGGAGGGAACGGCCGCGGAGGCGTCCGGCCGGGGCGTCGCGGCGGCGGCCGGCACCAGGGCGGGGCGGTCGGTGACCGAGGGGGCAGGCGCCTCATCCACGGGCAGGAGATCGACCGGCGCGCCGGCGGCCGGCGGGAGCGGCGTCGGGGCCGTTGCCGGGGCCGGGAGCACGTCGGTGACAGGCAGGAGGACCTCGGTTGCCGGGGCGAGGACCTCGGTGACGGGGGTGAGGACCTCGGTGACGGGGGTGAGGACGTCCGTGACGGGGGTGAGAGTCTCCGTGACCGGAGTGAGAGTCTCGGTGAGCGGGGTGAGGACCTCGGCCGCCGGGGCGACCAGCTCTTCGAGGTGCCTGGTCAGCGGCGGGACGGGAGGTGACTCCGCCGGGCCGGTGCCGGCCGACGCGGTCGCCTGGCCCGCCAGCCAGAGCCCCGCCCCCAGGCCCGCGACGGCGAGGGACCGTGCGGTGAGTCGCGCCAGGCGTGCGCGCCGGTGACCGGGGCGGACGTCGTCCGCCGTCGCGCCGTCGGACATCGCGCCGTCGGACATCGCGTCCCCCTTCCCGGCTCGCGGTCCCTCCTTCCGATGGAAAGGGAGGCGCGCGCAGCCCGCAGCGCCAAACGGGTCCTCCGATGGGGTGGAGACGTGGCCGGAGGGTGACGCTCGGTCACCGGATGCCGTGGGAGAGGCTGCGGGTGTGCGCGCACTGGTGTTCGAGACCTTCGGCGGCCCGCTGACCGTGAGGGAGGTGCCCGCGCCCGATCCGGCGCCCGGCGGGGTCGTCGTGCGAGTCGGGGCCAGCGGGATCTGCCGGAGCGACTGGCACGCCTGGCAGGGGCACGACCCCGACGTCGTCGTGCCGCACGTCCCCGGGCACGAGCTGGCCGGCACGGTGACCGCGGTGGGACGCGACGTCCGGCGGTGGCGGGTGGGGGACCGGGTCACCGTGCCCTTCGTCAACGCCTGTGGGGCCTGCGCGCAGTGCGCGGCCGGCGATCCCCAGGTCTGTCCGCACCAGACCCAGCCTGGCTTCACCCACTGGGGCTCGCTGGCCGAGTTCGTCGCCCTCGACGCCGCCGACGTCAACCTCGTCGCGCTGCCCGACGAGCTGGGCCTCGCGACCGCGGCGGCCCTGGGGTGCCGGTTCGCCACCGCCTTCCGTGCCGTGGTGCAGATCGCCCGCGTGCAGGCCGGTGAGTGGGTTGCCGTCCACGGCTGCGGCGGGGTCGGGCTGTCGGCGGTGCAGATCGCGGCGGCGGCCGGCGCCCGGGTGGTCGCCGTCGACGTCGCCGAGGGCGCACTGGCGCTGGCCCGGCAGTTCGGCGCCGAGCACACGGTGGCCGGCGGAGGCGACGGGGTGGCGGATCGGGTCACCGAGCTGACCGGCGGTGGCGCGCACGTCTCCCTCGATGCGCTGGGTGCCGCCGCGACCTGCGAGAACTCCGTCCGCAGCCTGCGCCCGCGCGGCCGGCACGTGCAGGTCGGGCTACTGCCCCCGGCCCAGGGGCGGCCGGCGGTGCCGATGGAGCGGGTGATCGCCCTGGAGCTGCAGGTGCTGGGCAGCCACGGCATGGCCGCGCACGCCTACCCGGAGCTGCTCGGGCTGATCGCCGCCGGGCGGCTGCGGCCGCAGGAGCTGGTCACGCGGGAGCTGGGCCTCGACGAGGCCGGCGCCGCGCTGGCCGACGTCGGCCGGACGCCGGGCATCGCGGTGGTGACCAGCTTCTAGAGCGCGGTGCTGCGAGAGGACCGTGCTGCTAGAGCACCTTGGAGAGGAACGCCTGGGTGCGCGCGTGCTGGGGGTCGCTGAGCACGCGGCGCGGGTCGCCGGACTCCACGATCACTCCGTCGTCCATGAACACCAGGGTGTCGCCGACCTCCCGGGCGAAGCCCATCTCGTGGGTCACCACGATCATCGTCATCCCGGACTCGGCCAGGCCGCGCATCACGTCGAGCACCTCGCCGACCAGCTCGGGGTCCAGCGCCGACGTCGGCTCGTCGAAGAGCATCAGCTTGGGCTCCATGGCCAGCGCCCGGGCGATCGCCACCCGCTGCTGCTGCCCGCCGGAGAGCTGATTCGGGTAGGAGTGCACGCGCTCGGCGAGGCCCACGCGCTCCAGCAGTTCGACCCCGCGCGCCCGGGCGGCGTCCTTGCGCACGCCCTTCACCTGGGTCGGCGCCTCGACGACGTTCTCCAGCGCGGTCATGTGCGGGAAGAGGTTGAACCGCTGGAACACCATGCCGATGTCCCGCCGCTGCGCGGCGACGTCCCGGTCGCGCAGCTCGTGCAGCTTGCCGCCGCGCTCGCGGTAGCCGACCAGCCGGCCGTCCACCCACAGCCGGCCGGCGTTGATCTTCTCGAGGTGGTTGATGCAGCGCAGGAACGTCGACTTCCCGGAGCCGGAGGGGCCGATGACGCACACCACCTCGCCGGCGGCGACCTCCAGGTCGATGCCCTTGAGGACGTCGACGTGGCCGAAGGACTTGCAGACCGCCTCGGCGCGCACCATCGGCGTGGTGGACAGGGGGAAGGGGGACGGGACGGCTTCGCTCACGTGGACCCCCCCACCCCGCGGGCCCGCCGCGCGGCCCGCTGCGCCCGGGTCTCGCGGGTGCCGACCCCGCGGCTGAACCGCTTCTCCAGGAAGTACTGCCCGATCATCAGCAGGCTGGTCAACGCGAGGTACCAGAGGATCGAGGCGACGGCCATCGGGATGATCTGGAACGTCCGGCTGCCGATCGCCCGCAGCTGGAAGTTCAGCTCGGTGGTCACCGGCACCGCGATGAGCAGCGAGGTGTCCTTGAGCATCGCGATCGTCTCGTTGCCCGTCGGCGGGATGATCACCCGCATCGCCTGGGGCAGCACGATCCGGCGCATCGTCTTGCCGCGGCTCAGCCCCAGGGCGCTGGCCGCCTCCGCCTGACCGGGGTCCACCGACTGGATGCCGGCCCGCACGATCTCGGCCATGTAGGCGCCCTCGGACAGCGCCAGCCCGAGCAGCCCGGCGGTGAACCCGGCGAAGATCTGGTTCCCGTTCAGGCTGAGGAAGCGCCAGTCCGCCTCGAAGCCGAAGAAGTCCATCAGCTGCTGGTCGAACGGGATGCCCAGGTCGTAGCTGGCGTAGAGGGCGCCCAGGTTGGCGATGAAGAACAGCAGCACGATCCGGGGGATCGCGCGGAAGAACCAGATGTAGGTCCACGCCGAACCCGAGACGATCGGGTTGGGCGACAGGCGCATCACCGCGAGGACGATGCCCAGCAGCACGCCCAGCACCATGGCCAGGATGGTCATGATCAACGTCGTTCGCGCGCCGCGGAGGACCGCGGGGGTGAACATGTTGTCGAGCATGAAGTCCCACTGGAACACCGGGTTCGTGACCAGCATGTGGACGAACATCGCCGCCAGCACCGCGATGATCGCGGTGGCGACCCAGCGGCCGGGGTGCCGGACCGGCACCGCCTTGATCTGCTCGGGCGGTGCCGGCCGGGTCGCCGTGTCGGTGCTTCCGGGCGGGGAGGCCATGGCCGCGGGTGGGGTCAGCCGACGGTGGGGTTCACCGCGGGGTCGGTGATCGCGCCGTCCTCCACGCCCCAGCGCTGCAGCACCTCGGTGTAGGTGCCGTCGTCGATGAGCGACTGGACGGCGTCGCGGACGGCCGCGGCGAACTCGGGCTGGTCCTGCCGGATCACGTACCCGTAGGGGGCCGAGTCGTAGATGTCACCGAGCAGCTCGAGCTGGCCGCGGGTCTGCTGGACGGCGTAGGCCATGACCGGGGAGTCGGCCAGCACGGCGACGTTGCGGCCGGAGACGACCGCGGCGGTGGCGTCGCTCTGCGCGTCGTACTGGTCGATCGTGATCGCCTCGTTGCCGGCGGCCGTGCAGGCCTCCGAGCGGGCGGTGATGTCGTCGACCTGCACGGTGCCCCGCTGCACGGCGATGGAGAGCCCGCAGGCGTTGTCCGGGTCCACGTCCTCCGGGTTGCCCTGCTTCGTCGCCCACTGCGTGCCGGCGTTGTAGTAGCTCACCATGTTGGCCTGCTGCAGCCGCTCGGGGTTGATCGTGAACGAGGAGACCCCGGCCTCGTACCGCCCGGAGCCGACGCCGGCGATGATCGAGCCGAAGTCGGCCGTCTGGAACTGCGCGTCCAGGCCCAGCTTCTGCGCCACCAGCTGGAACAGGTCGACGTCGAATCCGACGATCGTCTGGCCGTCCTCGGCGATGTCGGCGGGCACGCGGGCGGCCAGGGCCTCGTCGGCCTCGACCGTCGGCAGCGGTTCGCCGGTGGCTGCCGCTCCGCCGGTGCTGCCGGTGCCGCCGTCACCGCCCCCACCGGAGTCGTCGCCGCAGCCGGCGAGGACGAGGGTGGCGCCGGCGAGTGCCGCGACGGTCGCCCGCCCGCGCCGGGTCAGGGTTCGGATGGCCACGGAGTGTCTCCCTCCACGAATGCAGTTCGCTGATCTTGCCCTGCGCACCGCCCGTGTGGCGCGGCGGGGAGCGTTGTGCGCGGAGGTCGTGTCGGCGGTCACGGCGCCGAGGTGCCGGTCGGTGTCGGTTCCGGGGCCTCCGTGGTCGTCGGCAGCGCCGGGGCGCGGGTCGTCGTCGGCTCGGACGGGGAGGTCGTGGGTTCCTGCTCCGTGGTCCCTCCGGGCGCCGTCGGCTCGGGGGTGGTCGTCGGCGCCCGCGGCGTGGTGGTCGGCGCCGAGGGCTCGGAGCTCTCCGTCGGCCCGGTCGGCCCGGTCGGCCCGGTCGGCCCGGTCGGCTCCGTCGGCTCCGTCGTCCCGGTGGGCTCGGCCGGCCCGGTGGGCTCCGGGGCCGGCGCGGGGGTGGTCTCCGCCGGGGTGTCGACGGTGGTCCCGACCCCGGTCACCTCGGGCTTGACGTAGAGGTAGAGCAGGCCGACGGCGAGGAAGAGGACGGCCAGCACGAGGGTCGAGGTCCGTGCGCGGCCGAAGTGGTGGGGGACCTTGGACCACCAGCCGGTCCGGGCGGACGGCGGGGCGGCGGCGGCCACGGGGACCTCGGTGGTGTCGCGGTGCCGAGGGCTCACCGGGCGCCGTCCCCGGGGACGCCGGTGAGCGCCACGGTGGAGGCGTCCGTGGTCGGGATGGGCATGTCCTGCATGCCCTCCCGGCGGAACGCGTGCACGATGCGGGCCCGCAGGTCACGGCCCACCTCGAACTGCTTGCCGGGCAGCGTGCGCGCCACCATGCGGACGTGGACCTGGTCGAGGTCGATGGTCTCCACCCCCATCACGCTGGGCGGGTCGAGCAGCAGCGGGCGCATGGCCGGGTCGCGGAAGGCGTCCTCGCCGACCTGGCGCAGGATCTCGTTGACCCGGTTGACGTCCATGGACGTCGGGACGGGCACGTCGATGACCGCGCGCGCCCAGTCGCGGGACAGGTTGACCACCTTGACGATCTGCCCGTTGGGCACGGTGACGACCTCGCCGTTGGGGGAGCGCAGCCGGGTCACCCGCAGGGTCACGTCCTCGACGGTGCCGGTGGCCGGGTCCCCGCCGCCGACGACGGCGATCTCGACGACGTCCCCGAACCCGTACTGCCGCTCGGTGATGAGGAAGAAGCCGGCCAGCACGTCGCCGACGATCCGCTGCGCGCCGAAGCCGAGGCCGACGCCCAGCACGGTCGCCGGGGCTACCAGGCCGGTGATCGGGACGCCGAGCCGGTCCAGCACGAAGAAGACCGCGACCGCGTAGATCAGCACGATCAACGTCCAGGAGATCACCTGGGTCAGCGAGTGGCGGTGCTTGGCCGCCTCGGAGCGGACCAGTGCGTCGCCGCCGGTGGCGCGGGCGTCGATCCGGTCGGTCAACTTGGTGCTGACCCAGGCGACGAGGCGGGCCAGCAGCACCGAGCCGAGGATGATCAGCACGATTTCCAGCCCGCGGCCGGCGAGCCAGTTGAGAAGTTCGGTCAACGGAGCCATCGGTTCACCAGCCTGACCGTCGCGGCGCCCGAATGCCAAACGCAGTGGTCAGCCTCGCCGGTCGGAACGGGTCGATGCCCGTGGGGCCGAGCCCGCGGGCTCGGGGGGTCAGCGGGGCTCGACGAACAGCGACTGCGTGGAGCGGCCGATCCGGCCGGCGGCGTCGTAGAGGTCGGCGAAGCACTGGCCGGCGCCGGAGGGGCCCAGGGTGGTGGCCGCGTCCAGGCCCAGCCACTCGCCGGCCGGCGGCCGGACGAGCGCGACGGACAGGTCGACGTTGGCGAAGGTGGCCCGGGTCCAGTCCAGGACGGCGGAGACGCCGCTGGCCGCGTCGGTCATGACCAGCAGGTGCTGCAGCGGGGTCATCGGCTCGCCGTCCACGAGCGCGCACAGCGGGCGGGTCCAGGCCGCCGCGGGGCCGGGTGCGTTGAACGACCCGTGCGCGAACCGCCACTCCAGGGCCCGGTGGTAGGCGACGTCGGTGGTGAAGAAGTCGGCCGTCTCCGGCCGGCTCCGCTGCGGGTCGGGCAGCGCCGGCGCCGGCTCGGGGGTGCCGGCGGCCTCGCGCACCCGCATCCGCCAGGCGGTCAGGCGCATCAGCGGCCGGTCCGCCCCGTCCGCGGTCAGCTCGGCCTCGACCAGCTCGATGCGCTGGCCGGGGCGCAGCAGCCGGGCGGTGACCCGCACCGGGCCCACCGGCACCGGGCCGAGGATGTCGTAGGCCAGCCGCACGGTCTGCCCGGCGGGGATGCGGCCGGCCCGCTCGACCTCGCGGGCCAGCAACGCCGCCGGGGGGCCGGCGTGCTGGAACGCGGGGTCCCAGGGGCCGATGGTGAGCTCGGTGGCGAGGAAGACGCCGTCCTCGGGGAGGTACAGGGCAGCGGGCAGGTCCATGCCTGCAGTCTGCCGACCGGTCACCTGCCGGACCGGCGGGTCTCCCGGACCGCCACCGCGGTCCAGCCGGCGGCCAGCACCGCCGCGACGATCCACAGCCACCGCAGCGAGCCGGCCGGGTTGGCGAGCACGAGCAGCACCGCGACGACGAGAACGGCCCCGGCCAGCGGCGTGAGGTGGAGCAGGGCGCGCGGCGTGTCCGGGCCGGGGACGGCGACGAAGACGACGAGGGCGGCGACGAGGAGGAAGGCGCACAGCGCGGCGAGGAACCCCGCCGTCACGCCGTACTCGGCCGGCAGCGCGACCGCCCCGAGGCCGCCGGCGAGCGCACCGCCGGCCAGCCCGAGCAGCGTGCGACGGCGACGGTCGGACCACCGCGGTCGCTCCGTGCTCATGGGTCTCCTCCCGGTCGGCCCGGCCGGCGCCGCGGCGGTGCCTAGTGATCCTCGTCACGGGTACCCGCCCTGTGAGGCGCTCAGCACCGGCGATCCGTCGGGTGAACGTGACAGCAATGTGCTCCACGTCACGTCCAGTTGCGCCAATCGCAAAGCGACATGACTGTGGATAGTCGCCCCATGGCTCCTGGTGAGGACAACCCGTGGGATTACACCGTGTCATCAAGTGAACGGAGGGGGCGCCGCACCCTGGGCGCCGGATTGCCTGTGAGCACAAGTACCACCCCCGTCCCCGGGCGGAACGAGAACTTCGCAGTCGACGTCGCCCCGGGCCAGACCCCTGTGGACGCCCCCTGCGGTGACCCGCACCCGGCTATCGCCGAGCCGCCCCCGCCTGTCGCCGACGAGAAGGGCCGGTTGGACAAGGTCGTCTTCGGCATCTCCGCGGCCCTGGCCCTCGCCTTCGTCGCCTGGGGTTTCCTCGCCCCGTCGAACCTGGGCAGCGCCAGCGGCTCGGCCCTGACCTGGATCGAGAGCAACCTCGGCTGGCTGTTCGTCCTGCTGGCCTCGGCGTTCGTCGTCTTCGTGCTGTGGCTGGCGGTCAGCCGGTACGGGCGCATCCCGCTGGGCCGGGACGACGAGGCGCCGGAGTTCCGGACGGTGTCCTGGGTGGCGATGATGTTCAGCGCCGGCATGGGCATCGGGCTGATGTTCTACGGCGTCAGCGAGCCGCTCTCGCACTACGTCTCCCCGCCGCCGCGCACCGTCGGGGCCGAGACGCCCGAGGCCGTGCAGACGGCGATGGCGACCACGCTCTTCCACTGGACGCTGCACCCGTGGGCGATCTACGCCGTCGTCGGGCTGGCGATCGCCTACGGCACGTTCCGCCGCGGCCGTCGCCAGCTGATCAGCTCCGCGTTCGCCCCGCTGTTCGGCGAGCGGCGCACGGAGGGGCCGGCGGGCAAGCTCATCGACGTCCTGGCGATCTTCGCGACCCTCTTCGGGTCGGCGGCCTCGCTCGGCCTGGGCGCGCTGCAGATCGGCAGCGGCATGGAGATCCTCGGCTGGGCCGGGGACGTCGGCAACGGCGTGCTGGTCGCGATCATCGCGGTGCTGACCGCGGCATTCGTGGCCTCCGCGGTCTCGGGTGTCGCCAAGGGCATCCAGTGGCTGTCGAACATCAACATGGTGCTGGCCGTGGTCCTGGCCGTCTTCGTCTTCGTCGTCGGCCCGACCGTGTTCATCCTCAACCTGCTGCCGACCGCGATCGGCAGCTACTTCGCCGACCTGGCGGAGATGGCCGCCCGCACGGAGGCCGTCGGCGGCGACGCCACGGCCGCGTGGCTGCGCGGCTGGACGGTCTTCTACTGGGCCTGGTGGATCAGCTGGACGCCGTTCGTCGGCGTCTTCATCGCCCGGATCAGCCGGGGCCGCACCATCCGCCAGTTCGTCTCCGGCGTGCTGCTGGTGCCGAGCGTGGTGACCCTGGTGTGGTTCGTCATCTTCGGTGGCGCCGGCATCGCCGCGCAGCGCGACGGTGTGGACGTCGCCGGGCAGGCGACCGCCGAGGGGCAGCTGTTCGGCGTGCTCGGCCAATTCCCGCTGGCCACGGTCATGACGGTGGTGGTCATGGCGCTGGTGGCGATCTTCTTCGTCTCCGGGGCGGACGCCGCCTCGATCGTCATGGGCTCGCTGTCGGAGGGCGGCACGCTGGCCCCGAGCCGGCGGACGGTCGTCTTCTGGGGCGCGGTGATGGGCGCGGTGGCCGCGGTCATGCTCCTGGTCGGCGGCGACGAGGCGCTGACCGGGCTGCAGAACCTCACGATCATCGCCGCCCTGCCCTTCGCGCTGGTCATGGTCGGGCTCGCGGTAGCGCTGGCCAAGGACGTGCGGTCCGATCCGATGATGCTGCGGCACACGGTGGCGGCCGAGGCCGTCGAGCAGGCCGTCGTCGAGGGGATCACCCGGCACGGCGACGACTTCGTCCTGGTGGTCGAGCCCGCGCCCGATACCGCTGGCAACGGCGTCGGGGACACCGGGGCGGCCCGCACGCCGGTCGCCGCGGTGCGTCGCCGCACGGAGAACCGAGGGCGCGGGGTGGCCGACGTCGGCTCGCCGGTGCCCGGTGACCGCTCCGACTGACCGGCCCTCCCGGTCCCGCCGATGAGTTCCCCCGGTCGGCCCCGTCCTACCCAGTGACGGGGCCGACCGGGCCTCTCCATGACGGGAGCGACGCATCGTGCGGATGATCTTCGTGAACACCGCCGGCGGTACGCCGTGGATGCCGGCGCAGGACCACGGCTTCATGTACGGGCGCAGCTTCACCGACCCGGACGGCAACGTCTGGGAGGGCATGTGGATGGACCCGGCCGCCGCGCAGTGACCGGTAGGTGGCACGGGGCCTGACGGGGACTACATTCCGTCCGTGCCCCGGCCCGCTCTCGGATACGCCGCCACGCTCGTCGCCGCGGGGTTCTTCGCCGTCAACGGCACGGTCTCGACGCTCGCGCTGGAGGCGGGCATCGAGCCCACCCGGCTGACCGCGCTGCGCTGCACGGGTGCCGCCGTCGGCCTGCTGGTCGTGCTGGCCCTCACCCGGCCGCGGCGGCTGCGCCTGCGCTGGCGCGAGGTGCCGTTCCTGGCCGCCTTCGGGGTGGTCGGCGTGGCGCTGACCCAGTTCCTCTACTACGTGGCGATCGGCCGGCTGCCGGTCGGCATCGCGCTGGTCTTCGAGATGACCGCGCCGGTGTTCATCGCCCTCTACGTCTGGCTGGTCCGCGGCGAGCGTGTGCGCAGCCGGCTGTGGCTGGCGCTGCTGCTGTCGCTGTCGGGCCTGGTGCTCGTCGCCCAGGTCTGGCGAGGCGGCGGGTCGCTGGACGCCCTCGGGGTGGGCGCGGCGCTCGGGGCCGCCCTGTGTCTCACCACCTACTACCTCATGGGCGAGCGCGGCACCGTCACCCGCGACCCGGTGGCGCTGACCTGCTGGAGCTTCGTGGCCGCCGGGCTGTTCTGGTCGGTCGCGGCGCCCTGGTGGGAGTTCGACGCCGGCGTGCTGGGCCAGCGGGTGCCGGTGTCGCTGGGCTCGCTGGCGCTCCCGCTGTGGGTGCTGGTCGCCTGGATCGTCGTCCTCGGGGCCATGGTGCCCTTCTGGCTGTCCATCGCCGCGCTGCGGCACCTGTCGCCGACGACGGCGGGGCTGGTCGCCACCGTGGAGCCGGTGCTCGCCTCGATCGTCGCCTGGCTGTGGGTGGAGCAGGTGCTCACCGGCTGGCAGGTGCTCGGCGGGCTGGTCGTGCTGGTGGGGATCGGGCTCGCCCAGACGGCGCGGGCGAGGCCCGCGACCGCCCCGGTGCCGGAGACGGTCGCCCCCTCCTGAACGGGCCGGGGGCCTTCCCTCGGCGGGGGTGCTCAGGTTAGCCTCGCCTAACCCGCGCCGCACGAGCGCCGAGATCGGAGACGCCGCATGACCCTCACCGCGCAGCCGGAGGTCGCGACCGCCCCGGAGTGGGCCTTCTTCGACGTCTCCGTGGCCGCGGTGCAGCGGTTGAGCCCGAGTTTCGTGCGCCTCACGCTCACCGGCCCCGAGCTCGCCGGCTTCGGCGCCGCGGGCGACGACCAGCGGTTCAAGCTGGTCCTGGCGCGGGACGCCGACGGGCTGCGCCGGCTCATGGCGCACGGGTCGGACTGGTACGTCGAGTACTGCGCGATGCCCGAGGACCAGCGGCCGCACATCCGCACCTACACGGTGCGGGCGGTCCGCCCCGAGCGCGCCGAGCTCGACGTCGACGTCGTCCTGCACGGGATCGAGGACGGGCACGCCGGCCCGGCCGCGCGCTGGGCGGCGTCGGCCGTCCCGGGGGACCGGGTCGTGGTGCTGGGTCCGGACCGGCCCGGGCGGGGCCGGCCGTGGGGCGTGGAGTGGGCTCCGCCCACGGCGGCCCGCTCGCTGCTGCTGGCCGGCGACGAGACCGCCGTGCCCGCGGTGTGCGCGATCCTGGAAGCGCTCGGGGACGGTCCGCGCCGCGTGAAGGCCCTCCTCGAGGTGCCCGAGGCCGCGGACGCGCTGAACCTCGTGCTGCCGCCGGGCGTGACGGTGCGCTGGCTGCCCCGGGAGGGGGCCGCCCGCGGGTCCCTGCTGGTGCCCGCAGTGCACGCCGCGCTGTGCGCGCTGGGTGTCGCGGCGGCGCCCGGTGAGGCCCCCGAGGAGGTCGACGACGGCGACCTGCTCTGGGAGGTCCCGGACACCGATGCCGCGGCGGGCTGCTACGCCTGGTTGGCCGGGGAGGCCGGGGTGGTCAAGCAGCTGCGCCGCCGCCTGGTCGGCGACCTCGGGGTGCCCCGCGGCGCGGTGGCGTTCATGGGTTACTGGCGGCAGGGGCTCGCCAGCTGAAGAAGGAGCCCGTCCTCCCACCCCTCGCAGGCTCGGGGCGGTGCCCTGGACGGGGCCGGGGTAGGGGGTCCTCCTTCAGCGGAGCCGGCGGACCGGCACCACCATCGGCGTCCCGGCAACCGGGTCGGGCACGATCCGCGCCTCGAGGTCGAAGACGTCGGCGAGCAGCTCCTCGGTGAGCACCTCGGCCGGCGTGCCCGAGGCCACCAGGACGCCGTCCTTCATGGCGACCAGCCGCTGCGCGTAGCGCGCGGCGAGGTTGAGGTCGTGCAGCACGACGACGACCGTCCGCCCGCGCTCGGTGTGCAGCCGGGCGACCAGCTCGAGGACGTCGATCTGGTGGGAGAGGTCCAGGTAGGTCGTCGGCTCGTCGAGCAGCAGCAGGTCGGTGCCCTGGGCCAGGGCCATGGAGATCCAGGCCCGCTGCCGCTGGCCGCCGGAGAGGGCATCGACCGGGCGGTCGGCCAGCTCGCTCATGTCGGTCCAGGCCAGCGCCTCGGCGACGGCGGCCTCGTCGCCCCGCGACCACTGCCTGAGCCAGGACTGGTGCGGGTGGCGGCCGCGGGCCACCAGGTCGGCCACGGTGAGCCCCTCCGGCGCGACCGGGGTCTGGGGGAGCAGGCCGAGCGTCTTGGCCACCTCGCGGGTCGGCGTCCTCTCGATGGCGTGCCCGTCGAGCAGGACCCGGCCCTCGACCGGCCGCAGCAGCCGGCCCAGCGCGCGCAGCAGCGTGGACTTGCCGCAGCCGTTGGGGCCGACGATCGCGGTGAACGAGCCGTCGGCGAGCTGCAGGTCCAGCTCGCGGACGACGACCCGGTCGTCGTAGGCCAGGCGGACCGACTCGGCGGCGAGACGGACCGGTCCGATCGACGTCGCGGGTGGGTGCAGGGTGGTCGTCACAGCGTGGATCGCCGCCTTCCGCGGACGAGGAGCCAGAGCAGGTACGGGGCGCCGATGGCGGCGGTGAGGATGCCGACGGGCAGGGCCTGGGGCAGGACGGTGCGGGTCAGCAGGTCGGCGCCGACGACCAGCCCGGCGCCCAGCAGGCCCGAGGCGAGCAGCGGGGGGCGGGAACCCCCGGCGAGCCGGACGGCGATCTGGGGGACCACCAGCGCGACGAACTGGACGGGGCCGGCCGCGGCCACCGCCACGGCGGTGAGCGCGACGGCGAGCAGCACGACGGCGGCCTGGGTGGTCGCCAGCCGCACGCCCAGCCCGCGGGCGGTGTCGTCACCGAACTGGAGGACGCCCAGGGCCCGGGTCGCCGCCAGCGCCAGCGGGAGCAGGACCGCGAGCGAGAGCGCCAGGGTGACCGCCTGGTCCCAGGTCCGGGCGTTGAGCGAGCCGGTGATCCACACGTAGGCCGCGGTGGCGTCGGTGACCTCGGCGCGGGTGAGCAGCCAGTCGGTCAGCGCGGAGGCGACCGCCCACAGGGCGATGCCGACCAGCACCAGGCGGTAGCCGTCGATGCCCGTGCGCCAGGCGAGGACGAACAGCAGC
Organism: Geodermatophilus ruber; assembly: GCF_900114385.1. GTDB lineage: Bacteria > Actinomycetota > Actinomycetes > Mycobacteriales > Geodermatophilaceae > Geodermatophilus > Geodermatophilus ruber. Next base: position 441,201 of record NZ_FOSW01000001.1, on the reverse strand, counting down.
GCGCCGGTGGCCAGGGCGCCGAGGAGCGCGGCGAGCGGGACACCGAGCCCGCCGAGCAGCGCCCCGGTGCCCGAGGTGCCGGCCAGGACGATCGCCGCGACCGCACCGACCGAGGCGCCCTGGGTGATCCCCATGATGTCGGGGGAGGCCAGCGGGTTGCGGGCGAAGGTCTGGAACAGGGCGCCGGCCAGCCCGAGGGCGACGCCCACGAGCAGGCCGACGACGATCCGCGGTGCGCGCAGCTCGAGGACGATGAACTCCTGCGTGCCCTCGCCGAGGCCCACGAGGGTGCGCAGCACGTCGCCCACACCGATCGGGAAGTCGCCGCGGCCGAGGCTGACCGCGCTCAGCAGCACCACGACGACCGCGGTGACGGCCGGGACGGCCAGGTGCCGCCAGCGGAAGCGCCCCGAGACCGGGCCGACCCGGACGACGGCCCGGCCGCGGTCGGCCGGGGCGCCGGTGCGCGGTGCGGTGGCCGTCACGGGCCGGCCAGCCGGCGGCGGCGGATGAGCGCGATGAAGAACGGCGCGCCGAGCAGCGCGAGGACGATGCCGACCTGCACCTCGCCGGGGCGGGCCACGACGCGGCCGAGCACGTCGGCGGCCAGGAGGAACGCCGCGCCCAGCAGCCCGGAGCAGGGGACGAGCCAGCGGTGGGCCGGGCCGGTGACCATGCGCACCGCGTGGGGCACGACCAGCCCCACGAAGGCGATGGGCCCGCAGGCGGCGGTGGCCGCGCCGCAGAGCAACGTGACCGCGGCGAGCCCGACGGCGCGCGCGAGCCAGATGCGCTGGCCCAGCCCGCGGGCGACGTCCTCGCCGAGGCCGAGCAGGTCCAGCGCGGGGGCGTTGAGCAGGGCGAGCACGAGGCCGGCGACGATGAACGGCGCGACCTGCCAGGCGATGTCGGCCCCGCGGCCGGCCAGCGCGCCCACCACCCAGAAGCGGAAGCTGTCGAGGCTCTGCTGGTCGCTGACGAGGATCGCGCGGACGAGGGCGTAGAGGAGCGCCGACAGCGCGGCGCCAGCCAGGGCGAGCGTCACCGGGGTGGCCCCGCCGCGGCCGACCGAGCCGAGGACGAAGACCAGGACCGTGCCGATCAGCGCCCCGGCGAAGGCGAACCAGACGTAACCGGCCGGAGTGCTGATGCCGAGGAGCCAGATGGCGAGGACCACGGCGAGCGAGGCGCCGGCGGTGACGCCGAGCAGGCCGGGGTCGCCGAGGGGGTTGCGGGTGTGCCCCTGGGCCAGGGCGCCGGCCACGCCCAGGGCGAGGCCGACGAGCAGTCCCAGGGCGGTGCGGGGCAGCCGCAGCTCGCGGATGATCACCGCTTCCTCGCCGCCCAGGCCCGGGTCGGTGAGGGCCTGCCACACCGTGCCCAGGCCGATCGAGCGGGTGCCGACGGCGATGCTCACCATCGCCGCCAGCGCGACGAGCACGAGCAGCCCGAGGACGCCGAGCAGCCGGGAGCGCCGCCGGGTCAGGCGGCCGTGCCGGCTCGGCGCCGCCACGTTGTCCGGGATGCCCCGGGCAGCGGTGGTCGTCGGCGACACGAGCGGCTCCCGGGACAGCTGGCCAGATAGGGGAGCCTTACCTTAGCTGGGCTGTCCAGTCCCAGGTCAGCGGTGCTGGCGGCGGCTGCCGCCGTGCCAGTCCTCCTGTCGGCCGACCTCACCGGGCCGCACCCCGAACGCCGGCAGCTGCGGCTGCTCGCGCAGGCTCCGCTTGAGCTCGGCGAAACCCGGGAACCGGGCGAGGGCGACGACGTGGTCCCACAGCTCCCCGGCCTCGGCGTCACCGGGCAGCCGGCTGATCACCGGGCCGAAGAACGCCGGGCCCGCGGGCGGCCCGAACTGGAGGATCGGCGTTCCGACGTCCTTGCCGGTCAGGCGCAACGCCTCGTCGGTCTCGGCCTGGATCTCGGTGTCCCAGGACTCGTTGTCGAGGGCGTCGGCCAGGCTCGTCGGCAGCCCGGCCTCGGCGAGGATCGGCTCGACGAACTCCTTCCGGCCGCGCTGCTCCTCGCCCCGCACCTGCTCGGCCTCGAAGATCCGGGCGCCCATCGCGGCGTAGAGCCGGTCCAGGACGTCCGGGCCGTGCTCGGCCCGGGCGCGGGCGGCGACCCGCAGCAGGCGCAGCCCCGCGGTGTGCCCGGCCTCGTACTCCGGAGGGAACTGGGCGTCGTAGTCGACGTGCCGGTTGAGCAGCCGCAGGGAGATCAGCCGCCACTCCACGCGGTACGGCCGCTGCCTGGTGACCTGGCGGACCCACTTGCTGGTCATCCAGGCGAACGGGCAGACCGGGTCGAACCAGAAGCGCAGGTCGGCGTCGCTCATCGGGAGAGCACTTCCTCGATCGCGTGCCGGACCTCGGGGGAGTCGGGCTGGGTGCGCGACCGGAACCGGGCGCGGACCTCGCCGTTGCCGTCGATCAGCCACTTCTCGAAGTTCCACTGGACGTCGCCGGCCTCGCCGGTGGCGTCGGGCGCCTCGGTCAGCCGCTGGAAGAGCGGGTGTGCGCCGGCCCCGTTGACCTGCAGCTTCTCGGTCAACGGGAAGGTGACGCCGTAGGTGGTCGAGCAGAACCCGGCGATCTCCTCGGCGGTGCCCGGCTCCTGCCCGGCGAACTGGTTGCAGGGGACGCCCAGGACGGTGAGGCCACGGGGGCCGAGCTCCTGCTGCAGCGCCTCGAGCTGGCTGTACTGCGGGGTCAGGCCGCACTGGCTGGCGACGTTGACCACGAGCGCCGCGTGCCCGCCGGTCAGGCCGCCGACCGTGGTGGCCTCGCCCTGCAGCGTGGTGACGGGGAGCTCCAGCAGGTCGCTCATGGGCGTTCGTTCTCCTCAGGGTGTGCGTGGCCGGGTCATTCGAGGCCGCTGAGGTCGTCGGGGACGTCGACGGCGTGCTGCCGCAGCGCCTCGATCGGCACGATCTCGAGCGCGCGCTCGTGGGTGGCGGCCAGGACGACGGCCGCGGCCGCCCCGGCCTGGTAGGCCTGCAGCCACCGTACGGCGACGACGCACCAGCGGTCGCCCGGCCGCAGCCCGGGGAACCCGTACTCCGGACGCGCGGTGGTCAGGTCGTTGCCGAGCCGGCGCTGCATCTCGAGGAACTCCGCCGACACGACGGCGCAGACGGTGTGGCTGCCGACGTCGTCGGGGCCGCTGCTGCACGAGCCGGTGCGGTAGAAGCCGGTCATCGGATCGACGCCGCACGGTTCCAGCAGCCCGCCCAGGACGTTCCGCTCGACGTTGTCCGGCTCGCTCATCGACGCCATCATGCTGGCCTCCCGAGGTCGGCGCTCCTCCGGTCACCCCTCTGCCGCCCCGGCTCGCGACGCCGTTGTGCGCCCAGGGTGGTCTCGCGGGGTGGTGAGACCACGCTCAGCGCACATCGGTGGCCGCCGGGCTCGGGACCGGGGTGGCAAGGTGCCCGTGTGACCAGCGACACCTCAGCCGAGCCCACGGTCCTCTGGCGGCCGACGCCGGAATCGATGCGGGCCACCCGGCTCGCGCAATTCGCCGCTGAGGTCGCGCAGCGGCGCGGCCTGGACTTCGGTGACCCCCCGGACTACGACGCGATCTGGCGCTGGTCGGTCGAGCACCTCGACCAGTTCTGGGGCGACGTCGCCGGCTGGACCGGTGTGCTGCCCGGCGTCCCCGACGAGGAGGTCCTCCCGCAGCGGGAGATGCCCGGCGCCGTCTGGTTCCCCGGCAGCACGCTGAACTACGCCGCGCAGGCGCTCCGGCACGCGGTGGACGGCACCGTGCCCGCCGACTCCCCGGCGCTGATCGCCGTCGCCGAGGACCGCGAGCCCGTCGAGGTGAGCTGGGCGGCGCTGCGGGCCCGGGTCGGCGCCTTCGCCGCCACCCTGCGCCGGCTCGGCGTGCAGCGCGGCGACCGGGTCGTGGGCTACCTGCCGAACGTGCCGGAGGCGGTCGTCGCCTTCCTCGGCGCGGCCTCCATCGGGGCCGTCTGGTCCTCCTGCGCGCCGGACTTCGGCACCCGCAGCGTGCTGGACCGCTTCGCCCAGATCGAGCCCACCGTGCTCGTGGCCGTCGACGGCTACCGATGGAACGGCAGGGAGTACGACCGCCGCGACGTCGTCACCGAACTGCGCAGCGCCCTGCCCGGCATCCGGGCCACGATCGCCGTTCCGCGGCTCTTCCCGGACGAGGTGCCGATGGGTGCCCTGCCGTGGGCGGAGGCGGTCGCCGACGAGCAGGAGCCGCGCTTCGAGCCGCTGCCGTTCGACCACCCGCTGTGGATCGTCTACTCCTCGGGCACCACCGGCCTGCCCAAGGGCATCGTGCACGGGCACGGCGGGGTCGCTCTCGAGGAGTGCAAGCAGCTGGCCCTGCACGGCGACGTCCGCCCCGGCGACCGCTTCTACTGGTACGCCTCCACCGCCTGGATCATGTGGAACATCGCCACCTCGGCGCTGCTGTGCGGTGCAACCGTGGTGGTCCACGACGGCGCCCCCGCGTACCCCGGGATCGACGCCCAGTTCGCCCTCGCCGCACAGACCCGGCTCACCTACCTCGGCACCAGCGCCGGCTACCTCACCGCCTGCGAGAAGGCCGGCCTCCGGCCCGGTGACGCCCACGACCTGTCGGCGCTGCGGTCCATCGGCTCCACCGGATCGCCGCTGCCCGCGTCGGCCTTCTCGTGGGTGTACGACGCGGTGAAGCCCGACGTCTTCCTGGGGTCGCTCTCGGGCGGGACCGACGTCGCCACCGGCTTCATCGGCAGCTCGCTGCTGCTGCCGGTCACCGCCGGCGAGCTGCAACGGCCGATGCTCGGCGTCGCCGCTGCCTCCTGGGACGAGCGGGGCGAGCCCGTGGTCGGGGAGCTCGGTGAGCTGGTGGTCACCGCACCCATGCCCTCGATGCCGCTCCACTTCTGGAACGACCCCCAGGGGCAGCGCTACCGCGAGGCCTACTTCGAGCCCTGGCCCGGCGTCTGGCGGCACGGCGACTGGATGGAGGTGACCGAGCGGGGCACCTGCATCATCACCGGCCGGTCGGACTCCACGCTCAACCGCGGGGGCGTCCGCATGGGGACGGCGGACATCTACGCCGCCGTCGAATCCATCCCCGAGCTCGTGGACTGCGTCGTCCTCGGCGTGGAGCAGCGCGACGGGAGCTACTGGATGCCGCTGTTCGTCCAGCTGGCGCCGGGGGAGGAGCTCACCGACGAGCTCCGCACCGCGATCACGGATGCCATCCGCCGCCAGGCCAGCCCCCGCCACGTCCCCGACGAGATCCTCGTGGTGCCCGCCGTCCCGCGCACCCGCACCGGCAAGCGGCTCGAGGTGCCGCTCAAGCGGCTCTTCCAGGGGGTCGACCCGGCCACGGCCCTCAACGTCGGCGCGGTCGACGACCCGGCCGCCGTCGAGCACTACGTCGCACTGGCGCACGCCCGCGGCGCCCGCTGAGCGGCGCCGTCCCGCTCACCTCCCGGCGGGCACCCCCGCGCGGTCGCTCGGCACCAGCTCGAGCAGGACGGCGGCCAGCTCCCGGGGGCAGGTGACGTGCGGGATGTGGGAGCAGTCCAGCGTGCGGTGCCGCCAGTCCGCACTCTCCCGTGCCCGCTCCGCGAACCGGTCGAGCCCCGCGTGCGGGAAGCGCACGCAGCGGACGTAGCTGCGGGTCGGCGCCCGGGCCGCCGGGTCTCCCAGCCGCAGCGCCCGCGTGAAGTGCCCGACCGGTGTCGCGCGCAGCCGGGGCACCAGCCACGCCAGCTCGGCCGGGTCGGTGATCTCCCAGAGCCGGGGCAGGATCTCCTCCCACGGCGGTGGCGCGAACCGGGGCAGCAGCCACCCGTCGCCCTCTGTCGCGACGAGCTCCTCCATCGCTGCCCGGTGCTCCGGCCCGATCAGGTCGAACAGGGACTGGCCGTCCTCGGGCACGAAGGCGTCCACGTAGGCCAGCTCGGCCACCCGCTCCGGCACCCGGTCGGCGACACCGGTGATCACCATCCCCGCGGAGCTGCTGCCCACGAGCACGACCCGGTCCAGGTCCTCGTAGACCAGCACGTTGACGACGTCCTCGACGTGCGTGAGCAGGTCGATCCCGTGGTCGAGCAGGTGCGCGCGCTCACCGAGCCCGGTGAGGGTCGGGGTGAGGACGTCGTGCCCGGCTGCCCGGAGCCGGGGCGCGAGCCTCCGCCAGCACCAGCCGCCGAACCAGGCGGCGTGCACGAGCACGAACGTCGCCATCAGCCCCGCCCCTCTCCGGACGCCGGCCAGCTGGTGCGGACGACGGTAGTCCTCGGTGCCGCGCCGGCGGGTCGGCCGGCGACACGCCGCGGGCCGGGTGCGGGATCGGGCGTGAGGGGTATCCCGAGGCATGCGCATCCTGGTGACGGGGGCCCGCGGCAAGGTCGGCGCGGCGGCTGTGGACCGGCTGATGCGGGACGGGCACGAAATCACCGCGGTAGACCGGCAGCCGCCGGTCTACGAGCGCGCCGGCGAGGTCCGGTACGTCCAGGCCGACCTCACCGATGCCGGGCACGCGGCCGCGGTCGTGCCCGGCCACGAGGCGGTGGTGCACGCCGCCGCCATCCCGAGCCCGGCGAAGAACCCACCGCACGTCATCTTCGGCACCAACCTCATGGCGACCTACCACACGCTCGAGGCGGCCGAGCGCAGCGGAGTCGGCCGGTTCGTGCACATCTCGAGCGAGACCGTGCCCGGGTTCTCCTATCCCCGGCGCTACTTCCACGCCCAGTACGCGCCGATCGACGAGGGGCACCCGATCGCCCCGCAGGACCCCTACGCCCTCTCGAAGTGGTTCGGCGAGAAGCTGATGGACGCCGCCGTGGCCCGCTCGGACCTCACCGCCTTCTCGATCCGGCCGACGTGGGTGCAGTGGGAGGGCAACATCGAGCGCAACGTGGGGCCGATCGTGCGGGCCCAGGGCGCCGACCGGAGCGCCTCGTTCTGGTCCTACGTCGTGGTCGACGACCTGGCCGACCTGCTGGCTGCCGCGGTCGCGGGCGACACGACCGGGCACGAGGTGCTGTACGCGGCCGCCGCCGACAACGCCAACGGTCTGCCGTTGCACGAGCTCGTCCGCCGGCACTTCGGCGACGCCGTCGAGCTGCGGCCGGTCGCCCGCCCGGACGCCTCGGGCATCTCCAGCACCAAGGCCGAGAAGCTCCTCGGCTGGGTACCGCTGCGCAGCTGGCGGGACCTGCTCGACGCCGACGGCCGGCTGCTGCCCGAGGCCGGCGCCCGGCTCACCGAGGGGGCCACGGCGGTGCAGCGCGGCCTCCGGGCGATGAGCTGAACCGCGGCGGTAGGTGCCTTGGGCGGGAATCCCCCAGGGCCTTCCGGCCCTGGGGCGGCGCCATTCCCCGAGCACTGTGCTGCCCGACTGCTCGCGGGGTGTGACGCCGCGCGGCGGTTCTCCGGATACGCCCGAACTCGTGCCGGTTTCGGGCTTCAGGGCGATGCGTGGGCCGCACCTTCAACTACTGTTCTCTGCATTCCACCGCCGAGGAGGTGAACAGCCCCACCGCGGGATAGCGGGTGAGTGGGTGCGACCGACGACGTCGCGATCGCACCCTGGGAGCGGCCCAGCGACACCGAGTACGTGGTCCATGCCGCCCGCCCCTGCCGGAGCCGCGCGACCACTGCGCGATCGGCCGGTCCCGCCGAGCGTCTACTTCCTCTGTGACCCAGGCGAGCGCCTGCGGGTCACGCACGCGCCCAGGTTTCCCCACGGCCCCGCGGCCGTGGGCGGTCGATCAACCGTCGCGTGCCGTCCCGATGCCTACCGTCGGCTGCCTCCTCCAGCGTGGCCGGCCGCGGTAGGCCTCCACCAGCAGACCTCCACGCACATTCGTGGGGGTTCCACCACGCACATCTCAGGGGGAGGGATTACCGCCAACGCAAAGAGTGTCGATCCCGGCTGAGTCGAAATTCAGCATCTCGCGGGGGGTCCGGATCAGTCGGAGTGCTTTTCCGAGGCGGCATGCCTCATCAGGAGAATCCGAGAAAGGACCGAGATCATGACGTGGAGAGACGACGACCACTGGGGCGGCTGGTGGGGTGGCTGGCGCCACGGCCGGGACCACTGGGGCTGGTGGGGCTGGTGGGGCGGCTGGGGCGGCTGGGGCGGCTGGCACCGCCGCCACGGGTGGAAGCACGACGACGACTGACACCCGTCTGTTCCATCCAGCCAGACCCTTGCGGTCCGGCGGGTGGCCCTCCGCGCTCGGCGCGGGGGGCCACCCCTCTACGAGGGGCCGTCGGGGAATCCGGCCGGCTCCGGAGACGAGGTGGTGCCCGTGTGGGACATCACGCGCACGCTGGTGAGCCCGGGCTCGCCGGAGGACGAGGCGCTGGTCGAGGCCGCGCCGACGGTCGCCGTCCGCGACATCTTCCGGCGGTTCTGGCCCTACGCCCGGCCGCTGCGCTGGTGGCTGCTGGTCAGCATGGTGCTCGGCAGCGTCGGGCCCGCGCTCGAGGGGCTGGGCATCTGGCTGACCAAGTTGCTGGTCGACAACGTCCTCGTGCCCCGCGATTTCAGTGCCTTCGCGCCGCTCGCGGCCGCCTACCTGGCGATCACCCTGGGCACGGGGATCCTCGGCTTCGTCGGCGCCTACCTCACGGCGTGGACGGGGGAGAGCTTCCTGCACCGGCTGCGCACGTCGGTCTTCGCCCACCTGCAGACGCTCTCGATCGGCTTTTTCGACCGGCGGCGGCTCGGCGACATCATCAGCCGGCTCACCGGCGACGTCATCGCGATCGAGAGCCTCATCCTCTCCGGTGTCGCCGCGCTGGTCCTGTCGGCGCTGAAGATCGTCGTGTTCGCCGGCCTGCTGTTCGTGCTGGACTGGCAGCTGGCCCTGATCTCGATGGCCGTCATCCCGGTGTTCTGGCTGATCACCCGCATCTTCGCCCGCCGGATCAAGGCGGCCTCCGGCGAGGTCCGCCGGCGCAGCGGATCGATCGCCACGGTCGTCGAGGAGAGCCTGGGCAACGCCCCACTGGTCCAGGCCTACGGCCGGGAGCAGGCTGAGGTCGGCCGGTTCACCGGCCAGTCGCTGGGCAGCGTCGCGGCGGCCCTGCGGGCCACCCGGATCGGCGCGTTGTTCACCCCGTTCGTCGACCTCGTGCAGGTCGTCGGCGTGATCACCATCGTCGGGGCAGGGGCCTGGCAGCTGAGCTCCGGCCGCATGACCCTGGGCGACCTGCTGGCCTTCCTGCTCGCGCTGTCCCTGCTCTACGGCCCGGTGAGCGCCCTGGGGCAGCTGTCCACCGTCGTCTTCGCCGCGGCCGCCGGCGCCGAGCGCATCATCGAGCTGCTCGACCAGCAGGCCGAGGTGCGGGCGCCCGAGCACCCGGTGCCGCTCGGCCGGGCGGCCGGGCGGATCCGGGTGGAGGACGTCGACTTCCGTTACCCCGGCACGGCCGACGACGTGCTGCACGGCATCAGCTTCAGCGCCGACCCCGGCACGACGACCGCCCTGGTCGGTGTGAGCGGGGCCGGCAAGTCCACCCTCGCCCGGCTGCTCCTGCGGCTGTTCGACCCGACCGCGGGCCGGATCACCCTGGACGGGCACGACCTGCGCGACCTGGACCCCGCGGAGCTGCGGGCCAACATCGCGATCGTGCTGCAGGAGACCCTGCTGCTCGACGCCAGCGTCGCGGACAACATCCGCGCCGGCCGGCCGGACGCCACGGACGAGGAGATCGTCCGCGCCGCCCGGGCGGCCGACGCCGAGGAGTTCATCGTGCGGCTGCCCGAGGGCTACGACACCCGGGTCGGCCAGCGCGGCCGGCTGCTCTCCGGCGGCCAGCGGCAGCGGGTGGCCATCGCGCGGGCCATGGTGCGCGACGCGCCGATCCTGCTGCTCGACGAGCCCACCGCCAGCCTCGACGCCCAGGCCGCCGAGCGGATCCTCGGTCCGATGCGCCGGCTGATGGCCGGCCGCACCACGATCGTCATCTCGCACGACCTGCTGACCGCCGCCGAGGCCGACCAGATCGTGCACCTGGAGCACGGGCGGATCATCGAATCCGGCTCGCACGAGGAGCTGCTGCAAGCGGGCAACGGCTACGCCCACCTGTACTCGCTGCGCCACGCCCTGCGCCGCGCACCGGCCGGCGGCCGGCACCGGCACCCCGAGCCGGAACCGGTCGGCCCCCCGCCCTGGGCGGACGGCGAGTGGGACGAACCGTTCCCGGACGGCCCGCCGCCGTGGCTGCAGCAGCCCGCGCCGGTCCCCTGGGGGTCCGGCGAGGAGGACGACGGCCGGCCGGGCCCCGATCCCCACCGCATCGCGCCCCCCGGAGGACCTCGATGAAGATCGTCTGCGTCGGTGCCGGCCCAGCCGGCCTGTACTTCGCCATCTCGGCGAAGCGGAGCGACCCCAGCCGGGACATCACCGTCCTCGAGAGGGATCCGCAGGGCGCGACGTACGGCTGGGGCGTCGTCTACTGGGACGACATGCTCGACCTGCTCTACGTCAACGACCCGGAGAGCGGGCGGGCGCTGCGCCGGGCCTCCACGCTGTGGAAGGACCAGGAGATCCACGTCAGCGGCGGGGTCGCTCACCTGGGGGGGTACGGCTTCGCCATGCAGCGTGCCGAGTTCCTCGAGACGCTGGTCGACCGCGCGCGCCGGCTCGGCGTCACGGTCGAGTACGACCACCCGGTCGAGGACCTGACCCCGTTCGCGGACGCCGACCTGATCGTGGCCGCCGACGGTGCGGGCAGCCGGACCCGGCAGCTGCACGGCGACCACTTCGGCACCCGGGTCGAGACGGGCGCCAACCCCTACATCTGGCTGGGGACCGACATGGTGTTCCCCAGCTTCGTGTTCGCCTTCGAGAAGACCCCCGCCGGCTGGCTGTGGTTCCACGCCTACCCGTCGAGCGGCACGGTCAGCACCTGCATCGTCGAGTGCACGGAGACGACCTGGCGGGCGCTCGGCATGGACGAGCGGGACGAGGACGACGGCATCCGGCTGCTGGCGCAGATCTTCGAGCGGTCCCTGCAGGGCCACTCCCTGATCAGCCAGTCCCGCGGCGAGCCGGCCCGCTGGCTGCGGTTCAAGGAGGTCTCCAACCGGACCTGGTGGCACGACAACGTCGTGCTGATCGGCGACGCCGCGCACACCACGCACTTCACGATCGGGTCCGGCACCCGGCTGGCGGTGATCGACGCGGTGGAGCTGGTGCGCAGCCTCGACGACTTCCCCGGGGACCTGGCCGCGGCGCTGCGCGACTTCGACCACCGGGCCCGCCCGAACCTGGAGCGCGTCCAGCGGCACGCCCGCGGCAGCATGAACTGGTACGAGCACGCCGACGACTACCTCGACGGTCGCGACGCCGTCGACGCCGCGTACGCGATGGCCACGCGCAACTCCCCGCCGTCGTCCATGCGCGAGCGGGTGTTCAGGGCCGAGCAGCTGCGGCCGGCGCGGCTCGTGCAGGGAGCCGTCGACACCGCGCAGCGGCTGATTCTGGCCGCCCGACGCGGGGAGCTGCCCTTCGTGCCGTCCTGGCACCCGGGCCCGCCCCCGGCCGGGCGGGAGCAGGCCCGCGACATCGCCCTCGCCCGGGAGCGGGCGGCTCGCTGACGCGGCCCGCGGCCCGCGGCCCGCGGCCCCCGGCCCGCTCGGCGCCGCGAGGGCGACGAGGGGCGGTACGGCGGCGGTCCAGCGCACCAGCGGGTTCTCTCGACAGGGGCGGGGTCGACCTCGACCGCGCACGGCCGGCCACCGTGAGGCCGCTCACGGTGCGGGTGAGGACGGCGTGCGGCGGGCATCCCCAGCCGCCAAGGTGTACGTGATCATCCGCCTCTGTCGAGGAGAGACGACCGACGATGACGTCGACCCAGCGCGCTGACGAGTCCACCGACGACGTCCTGGAGCCGCAACCGCCCGCGCTGCTGCCGCCGTGGCACACGCCGGAGCGGGAGAAGCTGCAGGAGCAGGCCCGCCGGTTCGCGATGGACGAGGTGCTGCCGGTCGCCAACGAGCTGGACCCGCAGAAGGGCGAGATCCCGTCGTCGCTGCTGGCCCGGCTGGCCGAGCTCGGCTACTTCGGCATCACGGTTCCGGCCGAGTGCGGCGGCCTGGGCCTGGGCGTGTTCGAGTACTGCATGGTCAGCGAGGAACTGGCTCGCGCGTGGATGTCGACGGCCAGCATCCTGGCCCGCTCGCAGGGTCTGGGGACGGCGGTGGCCGACGCCGACCGCCGCCACGAGCTGCTGCGCCGCAGTGCCCGCGGGCAGTGGATCGGCGCGATCGCGCTGTCCGAGCCCGACGCGGGGTCCGACCTGGCCGGCGTCTCGACCCGCGCCGTCCTCGACGGCGACGAGTGGGTCGTCACCGGCCGCAAGCGGTGGTGCGGCAACGCGAAGGCCGCCGACTTCATCCAGGTGCTCGTGCGCGAGCGCGACCCCGAGCCGGGGGAGTCCCGCTCCAAGGGGCTGGTGAACCTGCTGCTGGAGAAGGAGCGCGGCGAGTTCCCCGAGGGGCTCTCCGGCTACCCGATCGACAAGGTCGGCTACCACGGGTTCCTCACCTGGGACCTGACCTTCGACGGCGTCCGCATTCCGGCCGGCAACGTCATCGACGAGGCGGCGGCCAGCGACGAGGAGGGTGATGCGGCCAAGCGGGCCGGCTTCGCCGAGGCGCAGAAGTTCCTCAACACCGCTCGGGTGCACACCGCCGCCCGCGCCGTGGGGTTGGCGCGTGCGGCGCTCGAGGACTCGCTGCTCTACCTGCAGGAGCGCGAGCAGTTCGGCCACCCGATCGGCGACTTCCAGGCGCTGCGCTTCGCCGTCGCCGACATGGCCGCGCAGGTCGAGCAGTCGCGCGCCTTCTACCGGCAGGTGGCCCACCTGCTCGACCTCGGCGTCCCGTGCGAGAAGGAGGCCTCGATGGTGAAGCTCGAGGCCACCGAGATGGCCGTTCGGGTGACCAACCAGGCCATGCAGCTGCACGGCGGCAACGGCTACACCACCGAGCGGCAGGTCGAGCGGCACTGGCGCGACGCCCGGCTGACCACGATCTTCGAGGGCACCAGCGAGATCCAGCGGCGGATCATCAGCGACCGCCTCCTCCCGCGCTCCCCGCTCGCCTGACCGGAGTGGATTCCTCCGCGTAACGCGCACGGATCCACTCCGCTCGGACGCCGTCGGTGATATCTGCGCGCGGCCGGGCGGCGGCGGCAGGCAGGATGGCCCCGCCGTCCGGCACCTCGGGGGGCGGGACGACGGGGAGTGTGATGGCCGGCCTGCCGCGGGCGCTGCAACCGCTGCGCTACCCCCGCTACCGCCGGCTGGCCGCCTCGCTGGGGCTCTCCCTGCTGACCAACAGCACGTTCACCGTTGCGGTGGTGTGGCAGGTGGTCGCGCTGAAGGGTGGCCCCGCGCAGCTCTCGTTGGTCACCGGGCTGAGCGCCGGCGGGATGCTGGCCAGCACGCTGCTCGGCGGCGCGCTCGCCGACCGCATCCCGCAGCGGCACATCCTGCTGGCCGTCGCGCTGGTGCAGACGGTGAGCATCGCCCTCGTCGCGGCGCTCTCGCTGACCGGCCTGCTGACCCTGTGGCAGCTGGCTGCCGTCGCCCTGGCCGGGGGCGCGGCCAACGGCCTCTACTACCCGGCGTACTCCGCGCTGGTGCCGGCGCTGCTCCCCGAGGACATGCTGCTGGCGGCCAACGGACTCGAGGGCACCATGCGGCCGGTGCTCTACCTGGCCACCGGCCCGGCCGTGGCCGGCGGGCTGATCGCCGCGACGTCCCCCGGCGTGGCCCTGGTCCTCACCGCCGCCACGGCGCTGGGGGCGGCCGTCTGCGTGGGCCTGCTGCCCGCGACGCCGGTGCGGCGGGACCCCGGTGCGGCGCCGGCGCACCCGGTGCGCGGCCTGGTCGCGGACATGCGCGAGGGCTTCGGCTACATGGTTCGCACGCCCTGGCTGCTGGCCACGCTGGTGTTCGCCTCGCTGATGCTGCTGGTGATGCTCGGCCCCTTCGAGGTGCTGGCGCCCTTCGCGATCAAGGACCGCGCCGGCGGGGGACCGCTCGAGCACGCCCTCGTGCTGGCCGCGTTCGGCATCGGCGGGGCCCTCGGGTCGACGGTGCTCGCCTCCCTCCGGCTGCCCCGGCGCTACCTCACGGTGATGAACCTGCTGTGGGGGCTGGGCTGCCTGCCGATGGTCGTCTTCGGCACCACGACCTCGCTGGCCGTGATGATCGCCGCCGGGCTGGTCACCGGCGCCACCTCGCAGGCGGGCATGGTCATCTGGGGCACGCTGCTGCAGCGGCGGGTCCCCCCGGCGCTGCTCGGCCGGGTCTCCAGCCTGGACTTCTTCGTCTCGACGGCGTTCCTGCCGCTGTCGATGGCCCTGGCCGGGCCGGTCAGCGAGGGGATCGGGCTGACCGCGACCTTCCTGGTGGCCGGCCTGGTCCCGCCGGTGCTGGCGGTGGTCGCGATCCTCGCCGCCCGGCTGCCCGCCGACGAGCTCGCCCACCCGCTCGACCGGCGCCCGGCCGAGCCGGCGGACGTCGTCCCGCTCCCCACCCCCTGACGACGCCGTACGCTGTACGTAGTCCGCGCCGTCGTCAGGAGCCCCCATGCGCATCACCGCCTCCGCCGTCTCCCTGACAGTCGACGACGTGCCGGGCGCCAGCGCCTTCCTCGTCGACCACTTCGGCTTCCGGGAGGAGATGGCCGCCGACGGCTTCGCCTCGCTGACCCGCGACGACGCCGGCATGAACGTCGTCTTCGTCCGCCGGGGCCTGCCGACCATGCCGGCCGGCCAGCGCGACCGCCACGCCGGCGGGCTGATCCTCGCCTTCGTCGTCGACGACCTCGAAGGCGAGCTGGGCCGGCTGCAGGCGGAGGGCGTACCGATCACCATGCCGCTGACCACCGAGGAGTGGGGCGAGCGGGCGTTCCAGGTCCAGGACCCCAACGGCGTCGTCGTCCAGCTCGTCGACTGGAACGGCTGACCTCCCTCACGTGGGGCGCAGCACCCGGGCCTCCCAGGGGCGGAGGACGGCGGGGGGGCCGTCGGGCAGGTTGCCCAGCACCAGCTCCGCGCCGACCGCCTCGGGCAGCAGCCCGGCCAGGCGGTGCTCGTGCCCGCCGAGATTGCAGACGACGAGCAGCGTCTCGCCGTCCAGGCTCCGGGTGAAGGCGTACACGTCGTCGTGGTCGGGCAGCAGCATGGTGAAGTCCCCGAGCGCCACCACCGGGTTCTCGTGCCGCAGCGCGATCAGCCGCTTGTGGTGGGCGAGCACCGAGCGCGGGTCCCGGCGCTGGGCCGCGGCGTTCCACCGGACGTGGTCGGGGTTGACCGCCAGCCAGGGCTTGCCGGTGGTGAAGCCGGCGTGCTCCGAGGCGTCCCACTGCACCGGCGTCCGGGCGTTGTCCCGGCTCGTCCGGCGCAGCGCCGCCAGCACCTGCGCCGGGTCCTCGCCGGCCGCCACCGCCTGGGCGTAGTGGTTGAGCGACTCGATGTCGCGGAAGTCGTCGAGGCTGTCGAACGGGGCGTTCGCCATCCCGAGCTCCTCGCCCTGGTAGACGTACGGCGTCCCCCGGTGCAGGTGCAGCAGCGTGGCCAGGCAGGTGGCCGAGTCGCGCCGGTACCGCGGGGAGTCGTCGCCGAACCGGGAGACCGCCCGCGGCTGGTCGTGGTTGTCCCAGTAGAGGGAGTTCCAGCCGGCCTCGGCCAGCCCGGCCTGCCAGCGGCCGAAGGACGCCTTGAGGTCGCGCATCCGCAGCGGGCGGTGGTCCCACTTCGAGACGCCGTGGTCGAGGCCGACGTGCTCGAACTGGAACACCATGTCCACCTCGCGCCGAGCCGGGTCGGTGAACAGCCGGGCCTGCTCCACCGTGACGCCGGGCATCTCGCCGACCAGCAGGAGCGTCGACTCGTGGCCGGCGACGACCGCGGCGTGCATCTCCTGCAGGAACTCGTGGATCCGCGGGCCGCACAGGTAGGAGGCCGAGCCGTCACCGTAGGCCAGCCCGGGCAGCGGCGGGCCGTCGTGCAGCTCACCGTCCGGCGTGACGTCCTTGCTGATCATGTTGATGACGTCCATGCGGAAGCCGTCGACCCCGCGGTCGAGCCACCACCGCATCATCGCGTAGACCGCTTGCCGGACCTCCGGGTTCTCCCAGTTCAGGTCCGGCTGCCTGCGATCGAACAGGTGCAGGTAGTACTCGCCGCTGGCCTCGTCCAGCTCCCAGGTGGACCCGGAGAAGAACGAGTGCCAGTTGGTCGGCTCCGCCCCCGGCGTTCCGGCCGCCATCCCCGGCCGCGGCGGCCGCCACCAGTACCAGTCCCGCTTCGGAGACGTCCGGGATGCCCTGCTCTCCAGGAACCACGGGTGCGCGTCGCTGGTGTGGTTCACCACGAGGTCCATGACCAGCTTCATGCCGCGTTCGTGCAGCGCCGCGATCAGCTGGTCCAGCTGCGTCAGGTCGCCGAACAGCGGGTCGACGTCCTGGTAGTCGCTGATGTCGTAGCCGTTGTCGGCCTGCGGCGAGGGGTAGATCGGGGACAGCCAGACGACGTCGACCCCCAGGTCCTCCAGGTGGTCCAGCCGCTGCAGGAGCCCGCCCAGGTCGCCGATGCCGTCGCCGTCGGAGTCCATGAACGAGCGGGGGTAGACCTGGTAGACCACGGCGCGGGTCCACCACGCCGGCTGATCGGGGGCGGGCTCGACGGGCATGCGCCCAGCCCAGCACGGCCGATGCCCGGCCGCATCCGGTCACGGCGAGGCCAGGGGCCTGGCTCCGCGCCCCTGTCCGCCGTCAGGCGGACGGGAACGTGTGGTGCACGGCCTCGACGTTGTTGCCGTCCGGATCGCGGAAGAAGACCGCGTAGTAGCCCTGGTGGTACTCCGGCCGGACCTGCGGCTCGTGCAGGATCTCGGCACCAGCCTTGCGGGCCGCGAAGTACACCTGGTCGACCGCGTCCCGGGACGGGGCGGCCAGCGCCAGGTGCACCGGGCGGTCGCCCTGGTCGACCAGCGGACCGAACCAGAGCTTCGGGACGCCGTCGGGACCGCCGAGGGCGACGCGGAGACCGGTCGGGGTGTCCAGCCGCGTCGTCTCCCGGACGCCGAGTGCCGCGAAGACCCGGGTGTAGAAGCTGGCCGCGGCCTCGACGTCCGCAACCTGGAGCGCCAGGTGGTCGATCACGCGGGCCGACGCTAGCCCGGTCGGCGGGGTCGCGGAACCGCTGTTTGGATGGGGAGAGCGTGTCGGGGACCGCCCGGCATCCCCAGCCACCCGAGGAGACCCACCGTGGCCGAACCGACCCGCCCCGACGTCGAGCCGCCCACCGGCCCCGCGCCCGCCGACCTGGTCGTCGAGGACCTCGTCGTCGGCGAGGGCGCGGAGGCCACGCCGGGCAGCCTGGTGCAGGCCCACTACGTCGGGGTCACCCACGACGGCGGCGAGCAGTTCGACGCCTCCTGGGACCGCGGCGACCCGCTGGAGTTCCGGCTCGGCGTCGGCATGGTCATCCAGGGCTGGGACGAGGGCATCACCGGCATGCGGGTCGGCGGCCGGCGCCGGCTCACCATCCCGCCGCACAAGGCCTACGGCGACCGTGGCGCCGGCGGGGTCATCAAGCCGGGGGCCACGCTCGTCTTCGTCGTCGACCTCGTCGGTGTGCGGTGACATCGTCGTCCTCCGGACGACACCGCGGCCAGGTGCCGTCCCCCTGACCGGCTGAGCCGCATCGTCGCGCCTGCGCGGAACCCTCCGGGCCCCACTCGGCACGACCCCCGCGGCCAGGTGCCGTCCCCCTGACCGGCTGAGCCGCCGCGTCGGCGGAGGGTTGACCGGCGCCGCGTGGGGCACGGCAGCGGCCATGACCATGCCCGGGGCGCCGTCCGAGCGGTCCGTCGTCACACCGGGGCCGCCGGCGCCGCCGGTGCAGGGCGACGTCGGCGGCCCCGAGCACGGCTCGGGCGGCGAGAGCACCGCCACCGTGGTCGTCGCCGGGATCGCCAACCTCGGCATCGCGATCGCGAAGCTGATCGGCGGCCTGATCAGCCACTCCTCGGCGATGCTCTCGGAGGCGGCGCACTCGCTCGCCGACACCATCACCGAGGTGCTGCTGTTCGTCGCCCTCAAGCGCGGCAACCGCCCCGCCGATGACAAGCACCCCTTCGGCTACGGCCGGGAGACCTACTTCTGGGCCTTCCTCGCCGCGCTGGCCACCTTCACCCTGGGTGCCGGCTTCTCCATCTGGCAGGGCATCGCGACGATCGTCGGCGGCGAGGAGCAGGGCGACCCGCGGATCTCCTACGTCGTCCTGGCGGTGTCGTTCGTCCTCGAGGGGCTCTCGTGGCTGAAAGCGGTCCGCCAGGTGCGGGGCGCGGCCCGCCGGCTGCGGGTCAGCCCGGGCCGCTACCTGGCCACCACCACCGACACGACCGTCAAGGCGGTGACGTTCGAGGACAGCGCGGCCCTGATCGGCCTGGTGCTGGCCGCGCTGGGGCTCTTCCTGGAGCACCTGACCGGCGACCCGCTCTGGGACGGCCTCGCAGCGGTGACGATCGGTGTGCTGCTGCTCGGGGTGGCCTACGCGCTGGCCCGGGCCAACGCCTCGCTGCTCATCGGTCAGGCGGCCTCCCCGCAGATCGAAGAGGAGCTGCGGCGCGAGATCGCCGCCCTACCGCACGTCGAGGACGTCCCGCTCCTGGTCACCTCGGTCATCGGCCCCGGCCAGCTGGTCGTGGCGGCCAAGGTCGACTTCGCCGACGACGCGACCTCGACCGACATCGAGCGCACCGCAGACGAGGCCGAGCGCCGACTGGTCGCCCGGCACCCCGGCGTCCGGTACGTCTTCCTGGACCCCACCGGTACCAGTGGGAAGAGTCGAACGCACAAGGAATGACGTCCGGTGTGGGGAGGTTGCGCCGGGCATGCAGGTAGAGGTCTGGTCCGACGTCGTCTGTCCGTGGTGCTTCATCGGCAAGCGCCGTCTCGAGACCGCGCTCGAGAAGTTTCCGCACCGCGACCAGGTCGAGGTCGTCTGGCGCTCCTTCCAGCTCGACCCGACCATCCCCGAGGGCGAGACGCACGCGACCCTGCCGTCGCTGGCCGCCAAGTACGGGCGGCCGGTCGAGGAGATGCAGGCGATGATGCGGCACGTCGAGGAGACCGCGGCCGGTGAGGGCCTGGAGTACCACCTCGCCGAGGGCATCAGCGGCAACACGCTGCTCGCGCACGAGCTGATCCACCTCGCCGCCGAGCGCGGCCTCCAGGGCGCGATGAAGGAGCGGCTGCTGCACGCCCACTTCGAGGAGGGGCGCTCGGTCTTCGACGTCGACTCCCTCGTCGGGCTCGCCGCCGAGGTGGGCCTGGAGGAGGCCGAGGTGCGGGCCGCGCTGGGTGACCACCGGTTCCGCCCGGCGGTCGTCGAGGACGGCCGGACGGCGCAGGCGCTCGGCGCGACCGGCGTCCCGTTCTTCGTCGTCGACCGCAAGTACGGTGCCGCCGGCGCCCAGCCGGCCGAGCTGCTGCTGCAGATCCTCGAGCGGGCCTGGGCCGACGCCCACCCGCTGGTCACGGTGCCGGCCGCGGAAGGCTGCACCGACGACAGCTGCGCGGTCTGAAGCGGACCCCGTCCGTCCTGATTCGGGTTCCTTCTCAGTCCAGCAGGGACGCCGCTGCGCGCAGCGCTCGCTGCGCCTCGGCGTCCATCTCCCGGACGGTGTCGCCGGCGGAGCGCTCGGCCGTGACCAGGCCGATCGCCTCGCCGGCGTAGAGCGGCGCCGCGTCCAGGTCGCCGGTCGCGCGGGCCTCGACCACGCGGGCCCGCGCCGCGGCGTCCCCGGCGAGCGCGCCCTCCCGGCCGTGCCAGGTCCGGCTGAAGTCGTTGACCAGGGCACGGCCGGGCCAGCGCTCCGGCCAGGCCAGCCCCTGCGCGACGTCGAACGCCCGGGTGAGCACGGTGTCCTCCCCGGCGGCGGCGCAGGCCCGCGCCCGGGCGGCGGGGGAGTTGAGCGCCTCCGGGCAGGCCAGCAGCGGCGTGCCGATCCAGACCCCGGCGGCGCCGGCCGCCAGCGCGGCGGCCATGCCCCGGCCGGTGGCGATGCCGCCGGCCGCGAGCACCGGCCGGTCGGCCAGCGCGAGCACCTCCTGCAGCAGCGGCAGCGTCGCCCGGTGCCCGGTGTGCCCGCCGGCCTCGGTGCCCTGGGCCACCAGGACGTCGACACCCGCCGCCAGCGCCCGCTCCACGTCGGCGACCGTGTTGACCTGCGTCGCGACGGCGATGCCGGCCTCGTGCAACGGGCCGGTGAACGGCGCCGGGTCGCCGAAGGAGATCGACACCAGCGACGGCCGCGCGGCGATGGTCGCCTCCAGCAGCTCCGGGTGGTCGGCGAGCACCCAGGCCATCAGCCCGACGCCGAACGGGAGCTCGTCGGCCGCGGGCAACGCGGCCTGCTCGGCGACGAACTCCGGCGTGGCGGCGTTGCCCACACCGATCATCCCGAGCCCGCCGGCCGCGGAGACCGCGCGGGCCAGCGCCCCGCCGGCCACCCCGGCCATCGGGGCCCCGACGACCGGGGTGCGGAGATCGAACCTGCGGGTGAGCGGCGTCTGGATCACGCCGCCCATCCTGCCCGTGCGTTCGGTGTCCGGTCGGCGCCCGGCAGGGTCGGTCCGCTAGCGCGTCGCCGGACCGCCCTGCTCGGTGCCGGACAGCCGGCGCAGGAACTCGTGGCAGCGCCGGGCGCGGGCCGCGTCCTGTTCCTGGATCTCGCGGAAGAAGCCCGCGACGTCGTCCAGGCCGGCGCCCTCCGCGTCGCGGATGTACTGGTCGTTGTGCTTCCCCGCCTTGAGCGCGTGGTACTGGACCGAGATCAGGTCGTAGGTGACGTCGGCGAAGTCCGTGCCACCGCTGGTCATCGCAGCCCTCCAGGTCGTCCGAGCCGTTCGGGGCCCGAGGGGTGCCCGGACGGCGGGGCGGCAAACGGACCGCCCGGTCTCAGTGCGGCGGCGGCGACTCCGGGACCGCCCCGCCGGTCACGTCCCCACCCCCGGCGTCGTCGGTCTCGGTCCGCCCGGCGGCCAGCTCCTCCTCGCCGGTGACCGCGGGGTCGTCCGCGGTCGAGGCGAGGTCCTCGCCCTGGCCGTAGGCGCCGGGGTCGGCCTGTCGGGCGCGCGGATCGTTGAGCGGGTCCGGGACATCGGGATCGGTGACCCTCATGAGCCGTGCCTGCCCGCCGCGGCCGACGCCGAATCCCTGACCGAAAACGTAACCGATGTGTTACACGTCTCACCGTGGAAGCGCTCGCGGCGCTGGCCGACCCGACCCGCCGGCAGCTGCTCGGCCTGCTGGCCCAGGGCGAGCTGGCCGCCGGCGAGCTGGCCGGCCGGTTCCGGGTGAGCCGGCCGGCGATCAGCCGACACCTGCGCGTGCTGCGGGAGGCCGGCCTGGTCACCTGCCGGGAGGATGGGCGGCGGCGCCTCTACGCGCTCGACCCACGCCCGCTGCGGGAGCTCGACGCCTGGCTGGAGCCCTACCGCGACCTGTGGGCCCAGCGGTTCGACGCATTGGACACCGAGATCGCCCGCGGCCGGCGGGCACGGACGAGTGGGGAGCCGACATGACCGAGGACCTCGACACCCGCCGCGGGGAGATCGCCGAGCGCGCGGACGGCACCCGCCGGCTGCGCTTCCGCCGATCGTGGCCCGACCCGATCGAGGACGTCTGGGCGGCGCTCACCGAGCCGGAGCGGCTGGCGCGCTGGATCGGCACCTACGACGGCGACCGTGGTCCCGGCGGCACCGGCGTGTTCACCATGACCTTCGAGGACGAGCCGGTCGGCGAGCGGATGACGATCCTCGAGTGCGACCCGCCCCGCCGTCTGGTGCTGGACTGGGCGGGCGAGGAGTACTGGCGGGTGGAGCTGGACCTGTCCACCGACGGCGACCGCACCACGCTGCTGTTCACCCAGGACTTCCGCACCGAGCACGGGATCCCCGACGTCGCCACCGGATGGCACTGGTACCTCGACAAGCTCGAGGCCGAGGTCTCCGGCCGCCCCCAGCCCGCCGACTGGGACGCCTTCCTCGCCGAGGTCGGCCCGGGGTACGGGGGGACCGCGGCCGGCTGACCGGCGGGCCCCGCCAGGGTCTTCCGGCCCGCAAGGTAGACGTCCTATACGTAACATCTCTCACGGTTACAGGGGAATGTTCCCGCTTGTAGTCTGTCGCGACCGGCTCGCCACCCGTCGTTCACCGGTGGGCCGGTGACAGCCTCAGCGCAGATTGCACCAACGCCGGCGTGTTCCGCCCGGCGTACCCAGAGGATGGAGACGCCGTGACTTCCGTGACCACACCCGGTCTCGAGAATGCCCCCACCACGCACGCCCGGCTGCTGGCGTGGGTGCAGGAGATGGCCGAGCTGACGACTCCGGACCGGGTCGTGTGGGTCGACGGGAGTGACGAGGAGTGGGAGCGCCTCACCGAGCAGCTGGTCGCCGCCGGCACCTTCACCCGGCTGGAGGCCAAGCCCAACTCCTTCTGGTGCGCCTCCGACCCCAGTGACGTGGCGCGCGTCGAGGACCGCACCTTCATCTGCTCGGTCGACGAGGCCGACGCGGGTCCCACCAACAACTGGATGGACCCGAACGAGATGAAGTCGATCATGACCGAGCTGTACCGCGGGTGCATGCGCGGCCGGACGATGTACGTCATCCCGTTCTGCATGGGTCCGGTCGAGGCCGAGAACCCGATGTTCGGTGTCGAGCTCACCGACTCCGAGTACGTCGTCGTCTCCATGCGCGTCATGGCCCGCATCGGCAGCCACATCCTCGAGGCGATGGGCACCGACCGCCCGTTCGTCCCGGCCATGCACTCCGTGGGCGCCCCGCTCGAGCCGGGTCAGGCCGACGTCCCGTGGCCCTGCAGCGCCACCAAGTACATCGTCCAGTTCCCCGAGGAGCGGATGATCTGGTCCTACGGCTCCGGCTACGGCGGCAACGCGCTGCTGGGCAAGAAGTGCTACTCGCTGCGCATCGCCTCGGTGATGGCCCGCGACGAGGGCTGGCTGGCCGAGCACATGCTGATCCTGAAGCTGACCAGCCCGCAGCAGAAGGTCTACTACATCGCGGCGGCCTTCCCGAGCGCCTGCGGCAAGACCAACCTGGCGATGCTCGAGCCCACCATCCCGGGCTGGAAGGTCGAGACCCTCGGCGACGACATCGCCTGGATGCGCTTCGGCGAGGACGGCCGGCTCTACGCGCTCAACCCCGAGTACGGCCTGTTCGGTGTCGCGCCGGGCACCGGCTGGGACACCAATCCCAACGCGATGCGCACGATCGAGAAGGGCAACTCGGTCTTCACCAACGTCGCCCTCACCGACGACGGCGACATCTGGTGGGAGGGCATGACCGACGAGCCCCCGGCGCACCTGACCGACTGGAAGGGCCGGGACTGGACGCCGGAGAGCGACGAGCCCTCCAGCCACCCGAACAGCCGGTTCTGCACGCCGATCACCCAGTGCCCGATCCTGGCGCCGGAGTACGACGACCCGAAGGGCGTGCCGATCTCGGCGATCCTCTTCGGCGGCCGCCGCAAGACCACGATCCCGCTGGTCACCGAGGCCCGGGACTGGAACCACGGCGTCTTCATGGGCGCGACGCTCTCCTCGGAGACCACCGCCGCGGCCACCGGTGCGGTCGGCGTCGTCCGCCGCGACCCGTTCGCCATGCTGCCGTTCATCGGCTACAACGCCGGTGACTACTTCGGCCACTGGGTCGAGACCGGCAAGCAGCACGACGCCACCAAGCTGCCGCGGATCTTCTACGTGAACTGGTTCCGCCGCGACGAGGACGGCGGCTTCCTGTGGCCGGGCTTCGGCGAGAACAGCCGGGTCCTCAAGTGGGTCGTCGAGCGCCTCGAGGGCTCCGCGGCCGCCGAGGAGACGCCGATCGGCCACGTGCCGACGGCGGACTCGCTCGACGTCTCGGGCCTGGACATGACGCCGGAGCAGGTGGGCAAGGCCCTCGCCGTCGACCGCGACGAGTGGCTGGCCGAGGTCCCGCAGATCACCGAGTGGTTCGAGAAGTTCGGCGACAAGCTGCCCAGCACCATGTGGGACGAGCTGGAGATCCTCAAGCACCGGCTCGGCTGAGAAAGGACCCCCTCCTCCCCACCCCTCGCACGCTCGGGGCGGTGCCCTGGAGGGGGCCTGCGAGGCCCCGCACCGGTCGACGCCGACCGGAGCGGGGCCTCGGCGCTGACCGGGTCCGTCCCGACCAGGGACGATCGCGCGTCGCCCGGCTGGACCGGACGACGTCGGTTAGCGTGACCCGCAGTACGCCCGTCCCGCACACCCCGACGACAGGCCCCGCCCACCGTGCCCAATCCCTACCTGCACGTGCTGCGCACGCCGCACGCGCTGCCCATGGTGCTGGCCGCGTTCATCGGGCGGCTGCCGCTGTCGATGGTGGGCCTGGGCTGCGTGCTGCTGGTGGCCGACGAGACCGGGTCCTACGGCCTCGGCGGCGCCGTCGCCGCGGCCGGCGCGGTCACCACCGCGCTCTCCGGCCCGCTGATCGGGCGCTGGGCCGACACCCACGGGCAGCGGCGCACGCTGCTGCCGGTGCTCGCGGTCTTCGTCGTCTCCGGCGTGGCCTTCCTGACCGCGGTCAAGCAGGACTGGCCGCTGTGGACGGTGTTCGTCTTCGCGGGGCTGGCCGGGGCCTGCATCCCGCCGGTGTCCTCGATGATCCGGGTGCGGTGGACCCACCTGCTGCGCGGCACCCACCGGTTGCCGACGGCGCTGGCGATGGAGTCCGTCGTCGACGAGCTGGTGTTCATCGTCGGCCCGGTGCTGGTCACCTTCCTCTCCACGACCGGGCACGCCACCTCCGGCGTGGTCACCGCCTTCGCCCTCGCCGTCGTCGGCAGCCTGCTGTTCGCCGCCCAGGGACGCACCGAGCCGCCCCCGCACGGGCACGCGGCGCGCACCGGCCCGTCCGCCATCCGCAGCCCCGGCATCCGGGTTCTGTTCGTCGTCGGCGCGGCGGTCGGCGCCATCCTCGGCACGCTGGAGATCGCCCTGGTCGCCTTCGCCGACGAGGTCGGCGCGATGCCGCTGTCCGGCGTGCTGATCGCCGCCCTCGCCGTCGGGTCGATGGCCAGCGGCATCGGCTGGGGGGTGGTGCACTGGCACTCGCCGCTGCGCACGCGGCTGGCCGTCGTCCTCGCGGCGCTGACCGTGCTGACCGTCCCGCTGGTCCTGGTCCACAACATCTGGGTGATGATCCCGTTCGTGATCGTCGCCGGCCTGGCCGTCTCGCCGTCGCTGATCAGCTCCTTCACCCTCGCCGAGCTCCTGGTGCCCCGGTCGGCCACGACCGAGGCGTTCACCTGGATCGGGACCGCGCTCGGGCTGGGCGTGGCGATCGGTGCCTCGGCCGCCGGTAAGGTCGTCGATGTCTTCGGCGCCAACGCCGCCTTCCTGGTCGCGACCGCCGCCGCCGCGATCGCCGCGGTCGTCGTCCTCCTCTTCCAGCGGGTGCTGCACGTGCCCGCTGAGCACGCGGCCGCCCCCGCGATGGCCCGATGAGAAAGGCTCCGATGTCCCGACCCGCTGACGCCCGCTCCATCGACGAGGTGCTCGCCGAGGCGCGCGGCCGCCTCGCCCGGCTTGAACCGACCGAGGCGCAGGCGCGGATGGCCGCCGGCGCGGTGCTGGTCGACACCCGGCCGGCCGCCCAGCGGGAGCGCGACGGCGAGGTGCCCGGGGCGCTGCTCGTCGAGCGCAACGTCCTCGAGTGGCGGTTCGACCCGGCCAGCGATGCCCGGCTGCCCGAGGCCACCGGGTACGACGTCGAGGTGGTCGTGCTCTGCAACGAGGGCTACTCCTCCAGCCTCGCCGCGGACAGCCTGCGCGCGCTCGGTCTGCACCGCGCCACCGATGTCATCGGCGGCTACCAGGCCTGGGCCGCCGCCGGGCTGCCGACCACGCGGGGCTCCTCCGCCGGGTGACCCGCGCCCGGCCCGCGGCCGGCGGGGGCCGGCAGTTGCGCGTGCCGCCCGAGCGGCTGGGGCGCTGGCTCGACGGCGTCGCGGCCCGGCACGGGAGCTTCACCGAGGTCGCCGACGACGGGGACGCCGTCCGGATCACCTGTGCGGACAGCACCACGGTCACCCTCCGGGCGCCGTTCGAGCGGCCCGCGGCCCCGGCCCTGCTCGCCGCGTTCACCGCCGCAACCCGCCGTCCGCACCGCGCCGGCGTGCTGCTGGTCCGCCGCGGCCGCTGGGCGGTCGGGGTGTTCGACGGCGAGGAGCTCGTCGTCTCCAAGGTGGACAGCCGGCTGGTGCAGGGGCGCACGGCGGCCGGCGGCTGGTCCCAGCAGCGCTTCGCCCGCCGCCGCGGCCACCAGACCGACGCCGTCGTGGGCGCGGCCGCCGACGCCGCGGCGCGGGTGTTGCTGCCGCACGCCGGCGGTCTGACCGCGCTGTTCACCGGCGGCGACCGGGGCCTCGTCGACGCCGTCCTCGCCGATCCCCGGCTCGGGCCGCTGGCCGCGCTGCGGCGGAATCCGCGCCTGGAGGTCGGCGAGCCCACCCGGGCGGTGCTGCTGGAGACGCCCCGTCAGTTCCGGGCCGTGCGGGTGCAGATCGTCGAGCCCGGCGAGCGCTGAGCGGCCCGTCCGAGCAGCTCACGCTTCGGTACCGGACCGGCGCGGGTGGTTGTGAACCGGCCCGTTCTCTGTTCCAGTGGGCTCCTCCACGGAAGGGGGCCCATGGACCTGCGCACGGACGCACGGGCCAGGACGCTGCTCGCGTTGGCCGCCAGCATCGTGGTGGCCGGAGCGCTCCTCGCGGGACTCCTCCTCCCCTGGGTCGGCGGCCCGGCGGTGGCCGCCCAGCGGTCGACCGGCCTGCTCGGTGACCTCCCGACCGAGCTCACCATCGACACGCCCCCGGGCAACACCGTGCTGCTGGCCGCCAACGGGGAGCCGATCACCCACTTCTACGACGAGAACCGGGCCCCGGTGGCCGGCGACGCGATCGCCGAGGTCATGAAGCAGGCGATGGTCGCGATCGAGGACGCGCGCTTCTACGACCACCGCGGCCTCGACGTCCAGGGGACCCTGCGGGCGCTGGTCACCAACCTCGCCGCCGGCGGCGTGCAGGAGGGCGGCTCGACCCTCACCCAGCAGCTGGTCAAGCAGACCCTGCTGCAGACCGCGCCGACCCCGGAGGAGCGCCGCGCGGCCACCGAGCAGACGCTGGGCCGCAAGCTGCGCGAGGCGCGGCTGGCCCTGGCGCTGGAGGAGACCTACTCCAAGGACGAGATCCTCACCCGCTACCTGAACCTCGTGTACTTCGGGCAGAACGCCTACGGCGTGCAACCGGCCGCCCGGGCGTTCTTCGGCGTCGACGCCGCCGCGCTGAACGTGCCGCAGGCGGCCCTGCTGGCCGGCCTGGCGCAGAGCCCCACCACCGACGACCCCTTCACCAACCCCGATGCGGCCACCGCCCGGCGGAACGTGGTGCTCGGCCGAATGGCCGAGCAGGGCTACATCAGCGCCGCCGACGCCACGGCCGCCCAGGCCGCGCCGCTGGGTCTGGCCCCCGCCCCCGCACCGCGGCGCGGCTGCGTCGAGGCCAGCGTGGGCCCGTTCGTCTGCGACTTCGTGCAGCGCTACCTGATCCAGGAGCTCGGGCTCAGTCAGGACGAGCTGGACAACGGCGGCTACGTCATCCAGACCACGCTGGACGTCGAGCTGCAGCGCGCCGGGGACGCCGCCGTCCTGAACACCCTGGCGATGGACGACTCGCTGGCCGGCATGTTCACCGCCGTCGAGCCCGGGACCGGCCACTTGCTGGCGATGAGCGTCAACCGGATCTTCGGCTACGACCGGGCCGACCCGGTGCAGGAGTCCTTCAACCTCAACGTCGCCGCCAGCCAGGGCTCGGGCTCCACCTACAAGGTGTTCGTCGCCGCCGCGGCGCTGGCCCGCGGGTACTCCTCGTACTACACGCTGACGACGTCGGACCCCTACGTCTCGCGGGTCTACCGCGACGGCAGCCGGCCCTACGACGTGGAGAACGCCGGCCGCTACCGGGCGACGCTGGACCTCACCACGGCCCTGTACCAGTCCTCCAACACCTACTTCCTCGCGTTGGAGGACGCCCTCGGCAGCGTCGAGGAGCCGGTCCGGATGGCCGAGTCCATGGGGCTGTTCCAGTTCAGCGACCCGGGCCTGCCGCAGCAGATCATCGACGAGAACCGCGGCTCGTTCACCTTCGGTGCCGAGGCGACCAGCCCGCTCGCCCTGGCCAGCGCCTACTCGACGCTGGCGGCCGGCGGCACGCAGTGCGACGTCGTCCCGGTGACCGCGGTCCTCGACCGGCACGGGGAGCCGGCCCGCGGTGCCGACGGGGAGCCGCTGCCGGTCGGCGACCGCTGCACGCCGGAGGCGATCCCCCCGGGCGTGGCCACGACGCTGACCCAGATCCTGCGCAAGGACGTCGAGCCGGGGAACCCGGGCGCGACCGGTACCCGCGCCTACGTCCGCGGCCACCAGATCGCCGGCAAGACCGGTACCTCGCAGGACAACTTCTCCGTCGCCTTCGTCGGCTACACGCCCGAGATCACCGCCAGCGTCATGGTGCTCAACCCGAAGCGGAACGAGGACGTCGGCGGCTTCGGTGGCGGCAAGGGCGCGACGATCTGGCACGACGCGATGGCCCCCGTCCTGGAGGCGCGCGGCAGCAGCGACTTCCCGCCGGCCGACCCGCAGGTCCAGAACGGCAACACCCGCCCGGTGCCCGGCTGCTCGTCGGTGCGTGGCTGCCAGGCGGCGCTGACCGACGCCGGCTTCCAGTACTCCACGGTGCGGGTCGACAGCGATCGCGAGGAGGGCACCCTGCTGGGCACCAGCCCCCGGCGCGGGGGCCGGGCCGTGCCCGGGCAGGTGGTCTCCATCCTGGTCAGCAACGGCTCGGACTTCGTCGAGCCCGCCCCCGAGCCTCCGCCGGTCCCCGAGCCCGGACCGGTCCCGCCGCCGGCTCCCGAGCCCGGACCGGCACCGCCACCCGCCCCCGCGGCCCCGGTGTCACCGCTGCCCGCGTCGCAGGTGCCCTGGGGTCCCGAGTTCCCCCGCTGAGCCCCGTCCCGGTGCGCCCGCGCGCAGCCGCTCGTCCAGGGACTGGGTCAGCAGCCAGCCGCCGATCACGACCAGGTGCAGCAGGAACAGCCACAGGCTGATCGCCACCACCGCACCGACCACGTCCAGGCCGCCGAACGGCGCCCCCAGCGCCAGGGGCAGGGCCAGGAACAGCACGAACCCCTGCAGGAAGCCGGACAGGCAGGCCGCGGTGAACAGCACCCCGACGACGAGGGCCGGCCAGCGCAGGTGCCCCGGGCCCACCACGCCGAACCCCCACAGCAGAGGCACGGTGAGCGCGGCCAGCACGGCGTAGTAGCCGACCGCCAGGCTGCCCAGCGGGACGCCGCGCTCGGTGAGGTCGGCCATCGCCGAGGCGGCGAGCAGCAGCGGGTACAGCAGCAGCGGGGTGATCAGCACCAGCGGCAGCCCCAGGAGCCGGCCGCGCCAGCCGGTCAGCGTGTCCCGGCGGGGGACGAACCGCAGCAGCGCCCGCCGCAACCCCTCGCCGTACAGCGACAGCGGCAGGAGGGCGAGCGCGAACTCCAGCGGGTCGAGCGCCACCCCGGCCGCGGTCAGGGCCCGCAGCGCCCCGGGCGCCCCCAGCTCGGGCGGGAGCAGGTCGCCGAGCCGGGCGCTGAGCTCGCGCACCGTGTCCGGTGAGGTGAGCAGCGCGGTCAGCGCGAACGCGACCAGCAGCAGCGGCACCACCGCGATGCCGGCGTAGAAGGTGAGCCCGGCGGCGACGAGGGCGAGGTCCCGGCCGCGCAGCCGCGCCCGCACGGCCGTCAGCAGGCCGCTCGCCTCCCGCCGCAGGTCCACCGGGCCATGCCACCAGGTCCGGCCGGTCTCCGCTCGCCGTGGCCTGCGCCACAGGTTCGGCGTCCGACTCGTTGACTTCTGCACGAGCCAAGCATTAGTGTGCCCGTCACATTCCGAAGGGAAGGCGCGGCGATGCGGCTCGGCTACCACAGCATCACCTGGGGCGGGGTCGTCGGCGCCCCGCAGGGAGTCACCAGCATCAAGGACCTCCACTACCTGTCCCACGGCTCGATCGAGGCCGCCGTCCGGGACATCTCCGCGGCCGGGTACGAGGGCGTCGAGGTCTTCGACGGCAACCTGGTCGCCTACGCCGAGTGCCCCGACGTCCTCACGGAGCTGCTCGCGGCCACCGGGGTCGAGCTGGTCAGCGTCTACACCGGCGCCAACTTCGTCTACGCCGACGTGCTGCCCGACGAGATGCACCGCATCGAGTCCGCCTGCCGGCTGGCCGCCAGGTTCGGCGCCTCCCGCCTGGTGGTGGGCGGGGGTGCCCGCCGGGCCGCCGGCACGACGGCCGAGGACTACGACCGCCTGGCCGCCGGGCTCGACACCGTGGTGGACCTCGCCGCCGAGCACGGACTGGAGGCCAGCTACCACCCGCACCTGGGCACCATCGTGGAGAGCCCGGACCAGCTCGACCGGCTCATGGAGCGGACGCGGATCGGGTTCTGCCCGGACACCGCGCACCTCGCGGCCGGCGGCGGTGACCCCGCGGCGCTGATCCGCCGGTACGCCGACCGTCTGCGGCATGTGCACCTCAAGGACATCGACCTCGGGACGGTGCGGTTCCTGCCGCTGGGCCGGGGGGAGCTCGACCTCCCGGACATCGTCCGCGCCGTGCGCGAGGCGGGCTACGACAGCTGGCTCGTGGTCGAGCTCGACGCCTACGACGGCGATCCCCGTGAGGCGGCCGAGGCCAGCCGCGCCTACCTCCAGAAGCTCCTCGACGACCTCGGCGCCTGACCGGTCCCGGCCCGTCGCCGCAGCGCCGTGCCGGTCCGGCACGGCCGGCTCCCGCACCGCCGTCCGCACCCCCCGTCCACCTTGGAGACCGACATGAGACGTCGTCCCACCCGGCGCCCGGGCGCCGCTCCCGTCCTGCTGGCCACCCTCGCGGCCGTCGTCCTCACCGCCTGCTCGCCGGCCTCGGAGGGCGCCTCGGACCCCGGTGGCGGGGAGGTCGACCAGGCGGCCGTCGACCGGGCCGAGGCCGCCCTGGCGGAGGTCACCGGGCAGGTGCTGAGCACCGGGCCCAACGGTGAGCAGCCGGCCTCGGCGGAGGACGTCCAGCTGACCGACGAGCAGGTGGCGCAGGTCCAGGCCCTGGGCGCGACGGCGGCGATCGTCATGCACTACAGCGGCGACGACTGGTCCGTGGCCCAGATCGACGGCCTGCGCTCCGAGTTCGAGCGGCTCGGCATCGAGGTCATCGCCACCACCGACGCCGACTTCGACCCGGCCCAGCAGGTGTCCGACGTCGAGACGGTGATGGCCCAGCAGCCGGACATCATCGTCTCGATCCCGACCGACCCGATCGCCACCGCCGGCGCGTACCGCGCCGCGGCGCAGGCCGGCACCAAGCTCGTGTTCATGGACAACGTGCCCGAGGGGTTCGTCGCCGGGCAGGACTACGTGTCGGCGGTGTCCGCGGACAACTTCGGCAACGGGGTCATCTCCGCCCACCTCATGGCGCGCGCCCTGGGCGGCTCCGGCCAGATCGGGTTGATCTACCACGAGGCCGACTTCTTCGTGACGAAGCAGCGGTTCGACGGCTTCAAGCAGACGATCCAGGAGGACTACCCGGACGTCGAGATCGTCGCCGAGCAGGGCATCGCCGGCCCGGACTTCGCCGGTGACGCCCAGGCCGTGGCCAACGCGATGCTCAGCCAGAACCCCGACCTGGACGGCATCTGGGCCGTCTGGGACGTCCCGGCCGAGGGCGTCATGGCCGCGGCCCGGGCGGCCGGCCGCACGGACCTGAAGATCGCCACCGAGGACCTGGGGCTCAACGTCGCCCTCGCCCTCGCCCGCGACCAGCTGGTCGTGGGGCTGGGTGCCCAGCGGCCCTACGACCAGGGGGTCACCGAGGCCCGGCTGGCCGCGCTGTCGCTGCTGGGGGCGCAGACCCCGCCCTACGTCGCGCTTCCGGCCCTCCCGGTCGACCACGACAACGTGCTGGAGGCCTGGCAGGAGGTCTACCGGCAGGACCCGCCCGCGGACCTGACCGACTCCTTCGCCGACTGAGCCCAGGCCGATGAGCTCGGTGGGGGAGACCGCGGCGGCCCGGCCGGAGGGCCGGGCCGCCGCGGTGCGCATGCGGGGGATCTGCAAGTCCTTCGACGGGGTGCGGGTCCTCGACGACGTGGACTTCGAGGTCCTCCGGGGTGAGGTGCACGCGCTTGCCGGCGGCAACGGCGCCGGCAAGTCCACCCTGATGAAGATCCTGCAGGGGGTCTACGGCCTCGACGCGGGGGAGATCGAGATCGACGGGCGGCCGGTACGCCTGTCGTCGATCCACGACGCCCGCGCCGCGGGGATCGGGATGGTCTTCCAGGAGTTCAGCCTGGTCCCGACGCTGACCGTGGCCCAGAACATCGCCCTGGGCGTCGAGCCGCTCGGCCGCGGCGGGCTCATCCGCGACCGCGAGGCGGTGCGGCGGGCCCGGGAGGTCTTCGCCGAGATGGAGGTGGACGTCGACCCGCGCGCGGTCGTCGGCGACCTGGGGACGGCGTACTGGCAGCTGACCGAGATCGCCAAGGCGCTGTCCCAGGACGCCCGCGTGCTGATCATGGACGAGCCCACGGCCAGCCTCGCCAAGCACGAGGCCGACGTGCTCTTCGAGCTGGTCGGCCGGCTGACCGAGCGCGGGATCTCGGTCATCTACATCTCGCACCGGATGGACGAGGTGTACCGGATCGCCGACCGGATCACGATCCTCCGCGACGGCCGGCGGCTGCTCACCGAGCCCCTGTCGGAGTTCACCCCCGAGCAGATCGTCGAGGGGATCGTCGGCAAGGAGATCGAGGGCCAGCTGGCCTACCGGCAGCGGTCGGCCGACGACGGCGCGCGCGAGCCGCTCCTGGAGCTGCGGGAGGTGACCGCCGGGCCCCGTGTCCGGGACGTCACCTTCACCGTCGGGCGCGGCGAGATCGTCGGGCTGGCCGGGCTCATGGGCAGCGGGCGGACCGAGCTGGCCCGCGTGCTGTTCGGGATCGACCCGGTGCAGAGCGGGTCGATCGTGCTCCGCGGCGAGCAGCTGCGGCTGGCCGGCCCGACGGACGCGATCGCCGCGGGCATCGCGCTCATCCCGGAGGACCGGCGGGCCCAGGGGCTGGTGCTCGAGCACTCGGTGCGGGAGAACCTGACGCTCCCGTTGCTGGACCGGATGCGCCGCGGCCCGCTGGTCGACGACCGCAAGGGTCGGTCCCTGGCCCGCGGCCTGATCGAGCGGTTCGCGGTGAAGGTGGCTGACCCCGACCGGGCGGTGCGGCTGCTCTCGGGGGGCAACCAGCAGAAGGTGGTCATCGCCAAGTGGCTGGGCACCGACCCCGCCGTCCTGGTGATGGACGAGCCCACGGCCGGCGTGGACATCGGCACCAAGAACGAGATCCTGCAGACCATCCGTGACCTCGCCGACGAGGGCATGGCCGTCCTGGTCATCTCCTCGGAGTACCCGGAGCTGCTGGCCGTCAGCGACCGCGTCGTCGTGCTGCGGGAGGGCGCCGTCCACCGGGTGCTGGACCGGGCCGACATCCCTGACGAGAACACCCTCCAACTCGCCGTCCAAGGAGCCTGAGCCATGTCCACGACTACCGGCCCGGCCACCCAGGCGCCGGCCGCGACCTCGGCGTCCCGGTCGCTGCTCGCGAGGCTCGACTGGCGGCGCTACATCATCTACATCGGGTTCGTCGTCGTCTTCATCGCCTTCGCCGTCACGCTGGGCGACCAGGGCTTCCTCTCGACGAACAACCTGCTCAACATCTTCCGGCAGGCGGCGACCATCTCGATCATCGCCGTGGGCATGACCTTCGTCATCGCCTGCGCTGAGATCGACCTGAGCGTCGGCTCGGTCGCGGGGCTGGCGAGCGTGGCGACCGCGATGGGCATCGCCGCGTGGGGGCTCGTCCCGGGGATCCTCACCGGGCTGGCGGTCGGCGTGGTCGTCGGCGCCGTCAACGGCAGCCTGGTGGCCTTCCTCAACATCCCGTCGTTCCTGGTGACCCTGGGCATGCTGGGCATCGCGGCCGGCGTCGCCCAGTGGATCACCGACTCGGCCCCGCAGCCGATCCTGGACCAGACCTACAACCTGGTCTTCGGGGGCGGGAACTTCGGGCCGATCCCCGGCCTGCTGGTCTGGATGGCGCTGTTCGTCGCCGTCGGCGCGGTGGTGCTGGCCAAGACCCGGTTCGGCCGCCAGGTGCTCGCCACCGGCGGGAACCGGACGGCGGCCGAGTTCAGCGGGGTGCGGACCCGGCGGGTCAAGTTCCAGGTGATGCTGCTGGCCTCCGTGGTGGCCGCCATCGCCGGCATGCTCTACGCGGGCCGCCTGGAGTCGGGCCGGTTCCAGTGGGGGGCCGGGGACGAGCTGTCCGCGATCGCCGCGGTGATCCTCGGCGGCACGAGCCTGTTCGGCGGGGCCGGGTCGGTGATCGGCACGCTGTTCGGCTCGCTGATGATCAGCCTGATCAACAACGGGCTGATCCTCGCCGGCCTGGAGACCAGCCAGCAGCAGGTGGTCCGCGGGGCGATCATCATCCTCGCCGTCGCCCTGGCGCGGCGGAAGTGAGCGCCCCGGTCCGCTTCGGCATCGTCGGCACGGGGTTCATGGCGCGCGTCCACGCGCACGCCGTCCGCGCCGCCGGCGGGGTGGTCACCCGCGTGGCCGGCAGCTCGCCGGCGCGTGCGGAGCAGTTCGCCCCCCTGCTGCAGGCGCAGCGTCCGGCCGCGTCGGTCGGCGAGCTGGTGGCCTGTCCCGACGTCGACGTCGTGAGCGTCTGCACGCCCAACCACCTGCACCTGCCGATGGCCGAGCGGGCCTTGCACGCGGGCAAGCACGTGGTCTGCGAGAAGCCTCTGGCGCTCACCCCGGCCGATGCCGAGCGGCTGACCGCGCTGGCGGCCGAGGTCGGCCGGGTGCACGCGGTGCCGTTCGTCTACCGCTTCTACCCGACGGTGCGCGAGGCACGGGAACGCATCGCCCGCGGCGACGCCGGCCGGCTGTGGCTGCTGCACGGCGCCTACCTGCAGGACTGGCTGGCGGCGGCCGCGGCGACCAACTGGCGGGTCGACCCCGCCCAGGGCGGGGCGTCACGGGCGTTCGCCGACATCGGCGTGCACTGGTGCGATCTGATGGAGTTCGTCACCGGCCACCGGATCACCGCACTGAACGCGAGCACCGCCCGGGCGCACGAGACGCGGGGCGGGGAGCCGGTCGCGACCGAGGACGGCGCGTGCGTGCTCTTCCGCACCGACCGGGGAGCCCTCGGCTCGGTCGTCGTCAGCCAGGTCTCGCCCGGCCGCAAGAACGGCCTGACGTTCTCGTTCGACGGCACGGAGGCCTCCTACGGCTTCGACCAGGAGAACCCGGAGACACTGCGGATCGGGGGCGTGGCCGAGGAGAGGGTCGTCCGGCGGGACCCCGAGCTGCTGTCCCCGGCCGCCGCTCGGTACGCCGTGCTGCCGGCCGGGCACCCGCAGGGCTACCAGGACTGCTTCAACGCCTTCGTCGCCGACGTCATCGCCGCGGTGCGCGGCTGCGAGGTCATCGGCCTGCCGACGTTCACCGACGGGCTCCGGGCGGCCCGGGTGACGGCGGCGGTCGTGGAGGCGGCGGCGACGGGCAGCTGGGTGGAGCTCCCAGCCTGAACGGGGTGGGCGCGCCGGGCCCTTCTCCTGATCGTCGTGCGCTCATCGGGCTGTCGGCCGAGGGTGGAGGCCCCGATGACTGCACGATCGCGCGGGGTCGCCTGGAGACGTCGTCAGGCGGTCCGTTCCTCGGCGAGCTCCGGGAAGCCTGCCGGGGATCCGGCGGGCAGCCAGCGGCCCAGCCGCTGCCGGCTGAACAGCTCGTCGAGGACCATGTGCGCCGCCCCGGGGAGCGCGGGGTCGGGGGTAAGCAGCGAGCGGTCGATGCGCAGGTCCCGCGTCGCGAGCGGGAGCGACCGCTGGTACACGGCCTGGCGGATGGCGGCCAGGATGACGTCGCCGGCCAGCGCGACGCCGCCGCCGAGCAGGACCAGCGAGGGGTTGAAGAAGTTCACCAGCGTCGCGACGGTCTCCCCGACCAGCCGTCCCGACCGGGTGAGCAGCTCGAGCGCGACGGTGTCCCCGTGCTGGGCGGCGGCCGCGACGTCGGACGCGCCGATCTGCCCCTGGGCGTCCAGGACCGCGCGCAGGTAGGGGCTGCGGCCCTCGGTGGCCGCCGTCGTCCCGTCCCGGCTCAGCGCGGCGCCCCCGGCCAGCGCCTCCAGGCAGCCGACGTTCCCGCAGCGGCAGACCACGCCGCTGGCGACGTCCACGGTGGCGTGCCCGATGTCGCCGGCGGCCCCCTTGGCGCCGCGGTGCAGCCGGCCGTCGGAGATGAGGCCCGCACCGATGCCGGTGCCGATCTTCACGTACACGACGTTGCGCTCGGCCTGCGCAGCGCCGGTCCGGAGCTCCCCCAGGGCCATCAGGTTCACGTCGTTGTCCACCCACACGGGGACGTCGAACCGCTTGGCCAGCCGGGCGCGCACGCGGTAGCCGTCCCAGCCGGGCATGATCGGCGGGTTCACCGGGGTGCCGGTGGCGAACTCGACCGGTCCGGGCAGGCCGATGCCGATGCCGTAGACCGGCGCCCGGGGCACCGTGTCCCGGGCCAGCAGCTCCCGGAACAGCTCCTCGACCCGGGTGAGGACGGCGTCCGGCCCGGCGGCGATGCTCCATGGCTCCTGCACGTGGGCGATCAGCCGGCCGGTGAGGTCGGTGACCCCAGCCGCGACGTGGGTCGCGCCCAACGGGGCCACGAGGACCAATCCGGCCTGGGCGCGGACGGCGAGCTCGCGCGGAGGGCGCCCGCCGGTGGAGCGGCCCAGCTCGCTCTCCTCGAGCAGCCCGCTGTCGAGCAGTTGGGTCACGCGCTGGGTCACCGCCCCGCGACCGAGGCCGGAGGCGCGGGCCAACTCGGGCCGGGAGCGCGCGCGGCCGCCCCGCACCAGGTCCAGCACGGTCACCAACCCGTCGAGCTGGTCGGTGCTCACGGGGGCACGGACGGCCATCCCCACCGGTCCGTCGGTCACTGCCACCCCTCCTTCCTCGCTCACACCTTGACTTCTGCATGAGCGAAGCACAACATACCCACTGCACCGGCTAAAGCGGGTGGAGTGAAAGCGGTCCTACTGCTTCCCCCGCTCGAGAATTCTCCCCTTGCGACCCGTCCCGTACCTGGGTGGAGGACCTTCGTGAAGCTCGGTTTCCTGACCGCCTGCCTGCCCGGCCGCACCCTCGAGGAGCTCGTGGAGTGGGCCGCCGACCAGGGGTACGCGGCGTTGGAGGTGGCAGCCTGGCCCGCCCTGGGCGACAGGCCGTTCACGGCGACCCACGTCGATGTCGTCGGTTTCGGCGCCGCGGACGCGGAGCGGGTCCGTGCGCTGTTCGACAAGCACGGTCTGACGCTGTCCTCCCTCGCCTACTACGACAACAACCTCCACCCCGACCCCGCTGAACGTCAGGCGGTCAACGCGCACGTCACCGCGTGCATCGACGCCGCCGCGCTGCTGGGAGTGCCGACCGTGGGCACCTTCGTCGGCCGGGACCCGGGCCGGTCGGTCGCGGAGAACCTGCGTATGGCCGGGGAGGTCTTCGCGCCGCTGGTCGAGCGCGCCGGGGAGCGCGGCGTCAAGATCGTCATCGAGAACTGTGTCATGGAGGGCTGGCACCCCGACGGCTACCCGGGGAACCTCGCCTACTCCCCGGAGCTGTGGGAGTGGATGTTCGACCTGGGGCTGTACCTCAACTACGACCCCTCGCACCTGGTGTGGATGGGCATCGACCCGGTCGAGGCCCTGCGCCCCTACGTCGACCGGGTGGCGCACGCCCAGGCCAAGGACATCGAGGTGTTCCCGGAGCGGCGCAACCGGTACGGGTGGCCGGGCAGGGCTGTCGTCCGCGAGGACCCGTGGGACGTCGGGTGGTGGCGCTACCGCGTCCCGGGCCTCGGCCAGGTCGACTGGCGCCGCCTGGTCGACACGCTCTACGAGGGCGGCTTCGACGGGGTGCTCTCCGTCGAGCACGAGGACCCGGTGTGGGGCGGGACCGAGGCCCGGGTGGAGACCGGCCTGCAGGTCGCCCACCGGACTCTCTCCCCCCTCCTTGTCGCATGACCCGCTGAGCCGGCGCCCGGCTCCCGGTGCGGGGGTCGGCGTCCTGCACGACCTCCGCGGTGCCCTGCCGCCTGGAGAGCCCTCACCCACTGGTCGACGCCGACCGCCGCACAGAAGCGGCGTACCGAGAGGAGTCCTGTCATGGGCAAGCTGGACGGCACGGTCGCCGTCATCACCGGTGGCGGGCGCGGTCAGGGCCGCTCCCACGCAGTGCGGCTGGCGAGCGAGGGCGCTGACGTCGTCATCTGCGACATCACCGAGCAGGTTGGCTCGGTGCCGTTCGCGACCGGGCGCCCCGGAGACATGGAGCAGACCGTCGCGGAGGTGGAGAAGTACGACCGGCGGTGCGTCGCCGTCGAGGCCGACGTCCGCAGCACCGCCGACATGCAGCGCCTGGCCGACACCGCGATGGCGGAGTTCGGCCGGATCGACTTCCTGCTGGCCAACGCCGGGATCCTGAGCCTGTCGGACACCACGTGGGAGCTCACCGATGAGCAGTGGGACGACATGATCGACATCAACCTGACCGGCGTCTTCAAGGCCTGCCGGGCGGTCGTCCCGCACATCCGGGCCGGTGGCAACGGCGGCTCGATCATCATCACGTCGTCCATCGCGGGCCTGCGCGGCGTCGCCGGCTGCACGCACTACACGGCGGCCAAGCACGGGATCGTGGGCCTGATGCGGACGCTGGCCCGCGAGCTGGCGCCGGAGATGATCCGGGTCAACACCATCCACCCGACCGGCGTCGACTCGCCGATGTCGAACAACGACTACTTCCCGAAGTGGCTGGAGGAGCACGAGGAACTCGGCAACGCCATGCGCTTCAACCTCATGCCGGTCAACTCGATGCCCATGACCGACGTCTCGGCAGTCGTCGCGTTCCTCTGCTCGGACGAGGCGAAGTGGATCACCGGCTCCACCATCCCGGTGGACGCCGGCTTCATGCTCAAGTAGTTCCGCTTCCCCGGGCTGCCGTCCTGCCGGGGGCGGACGGCGGCCCGGGCTCAGCGGCCGTCCAGCAGGGCGCGGGCCGCCGCGTAGCCCCCCAGGCCGCTCACCGCCCCGCCGCGCACCGTGCCGCCCGACGACGCCGACACGATCCGCGGGTGCGCCGTCGCCACGCCCCAGGTGCCCACCTGCTCCGGCGTCGCCGCGACCGGCCAGGACAGGTCCCCGTGGAAGATGTGCCCGCCGGGCATGGCCAGCGACGCCTCGACGTCCAGCGGCGAGGCCGCCTGCAGGCACGGCGCGCCGGAGGCGTCCCGGGCCAGGCAGTCCAGCAGCGGCTCCTCCAGGCGCGCGTCGAGCTGGGCGAGCACCCGCCGCACCGCCTCCCGCCGTGTGCCGACGGGGTCGGCGCGGAACAGCCCCGCCGGCGTGTGCAGGCCGAACAGGGTCAGCGTCTGGTAGCCCGCCGACCGCTCGGCCGGCCCCAGGATCGACGGGTCGGACAGCGAGTGGCAGTACACCTCGAACGGGATGACGTCGGGCAGCCGGCCCGCGGCCGCCTGCGCGTGGGCGGCGTCGAGCTGCGCGGCGGCCTCGTCGACGTGGAAGGTGCCGGCGAAGGCGACCGCCGGGTCGATGCCCGAGCGCAGCCGGGGCAGGCGGGTCAGCACCATGTTGATCTTCAGCTGGGCGCCGTCGGCCGTCGGCCCGGGCGTCGCGCCGGTCA
Source organism: Geodermatophilus ruber (assembly GCF_900114385.1). Classification (GTDB taxonomy): domain Bacteria; phylum Actinomycetota; class Actinomycetes; order Mycobacteriales; family Geodermatophilaceae; genus Geodermatophilus; species Geodermatophilus ruber. Next base: position 401,215 of record NZ_FOSW01000001.1, on the reverse strand, counting down.
GCCGCTCCAGGACGGCGGGTGCCGCGCCGCAGACCACCTGGCCGGCGTCGACGGCGTGCGCGGTCCCGTCGTCGTCGGTCCAGTGCACGGTGACGCCGTCGGCGCGGGGCTCCAGCGCGGTCACCGCGGCCCGGGTGACCAGCTCCGCGCCGGCGCCCCGGGCCGCGGCCGCCATGGCGCCGGTGACCGCGCCCATCCCCCCGACCGGCACCCGCCAGCGGCCGGTGCCGTTCCCCACGAGGTGGTAGAGGAAGCAGCGCCCGGCCAGCCCGTCGGCGGCGTGGACGTCGGCGAAGGTGCCGATCAGCCCGTCGGTGAGGGCCACCCCGCGGACGACGTCGTGGGTGAGCTCGTCGGCCACCACGTCGGCCAGCGGACGCTCGTTCAGGTCGTGCCACAGCTGCGGGTCGCGCAGCCGGCCGGTCAGCTCGGCGGGGGAGAGCAGCGGCTCGGTGAGGGTGGGCGCGAGGTCCTCGGCGAGGGTGGCCACCCGGCCGTAGAACCGCCGCCAGCCGGCCAGCTCGGCGTCGGAGCCGGTGAGCGCGCGGAAGGACGCCGCGGTCGCCGGCCCTTCGTCGCGCTCCACCAGCAGCCCAGGCCCCTCGGGGACGGCGGTGTAGGAGGCCACCGCGCGGTCGGCCAGCGTGAGGTCGAGGCCCAGGTCGGCCACGATCCGGTCCGGGAGCAGGCTGACCAGGTAGGAGTAGGCCGACAGCCGGACGTCGACGCCCGGGAAGACCTGCTGGCTGACCGCGGCGCCGCCCAACTGTTCCAGCCGCTCGAGGACGAGGACGGACCAGCCCGCCCGAGCCAGGTAGGCGGCCGTGACGAGCCCGTTGTGCCCGGCCCCCACGACGACGGCGTCGTACCTGCTGCGCGTGCTCACCGGCGGACCGTAACCGGTGACGAACCGGTTCTCCCCTCCGGTCGGGGGTGGCCGGGCGTCACTCCCGTCCCACGCCTCCCGCCCACCTCGTGCGCTGGGCGGAGTGGAGGTGAGAGTCCACCAAATCACATCCAGGTAATTGTCACGGCAGCGTCACGGCCCTTACGGTGAGTGCGTCCGGCGGGGCGTTCCGTCACCAGCCTGGGTGACACTCCCCGGATGCCGCCGAGCCGGCCCCTCGATGAGGGACGCCGGGCCGGGGACCCACCGCAGCACCGGGGTGAAGCGCGCACGGCCTGAGCCGGGTGCGCCGGGCGACTTCCCGCCCGAACCCGTCAGCTAACTCGGTAGGCGGCCCGTGGAAGAACGGAGAGCCGCCACACCATGGCGACCCCTCGCGCCGCCGTCCTCGGCGTGCCCGCCCGTCGCGCCGCCTGGCGCCGGTCCGCGTTCGTCCTCGCCGGAGCCGTCGGCATCGCCCTGGTCCCCGGGGCCGCGAGCGCCGACGAGCCCAGCACCGCGAGCGAGGCCGCAGCCCTCGTCGCGGCCCGCGGGCACGAGCTCGAGGTCATCACCGAGGAGTTCAACGAGGCCCGCGAGGTGCTGCGCGCCCAGCAGGCCGCCGCGGAGACCGCCGCCGCCGCGGTCGCCGACGCCCAGGCCGCCGTCACCGGAGCGCAGGAGCAGGTGCGGGGCATCGCCCGCAGCGCCTTCACCGGCGACAGCATGGGCTCCCTGCAGGCGCTGATGACCAGCGGCTCCGCGGACGAGTTCGTCAACCGCATCACGCTGCTGGAGACCGTCGCCGGCCACCAGAACGTGCTGCTCGGGCGGGCGGTGGCCGCCGGCGAGGCGGCCGCGCAGGCGCGGACGGCCGCCGACGAGGCGGCCGCGCAGGCGCAGGCCCAGTACGACGCCGTCGCCGCCCAGCAGGCCGATCTCGAGGCCCAGATCGCCGCCTACCAGGCCGACTACGCCCGGCTGTCCGCCGATGAGCGGCGGGCCGCACTCGCCGCGGCGGCCACCGCGCACGGCGACGCCGAGAGCAGCCGCGCGAGCCGCGCCGACCGCACCGAGTCCGCCCCGGCCCCGGCTGCTCCGGCGACGTCCCCGGCCCCGGCTGTTCCGGCGACGTCCCCGGCCCCGGCCCCGGCGCCCGTGGCCGCCAGCGGCTCGGCCATCCAGACCGCGATCAACACGGCCATGGCCCAGCGGGGCAAGCCCTACGTCTGGGCCGCCTCGGGCCCCGGCTCCTACGACTGCTCCGGGCTGGTCCAGTACGCCTTCCGCGCCGCCGGGATCAGCCTGCCGCACTCCAGCCGGATGCAGTCGGCCACGGGGACGCCGGTCTCCCGGGCCGAGGCCCGCCCCGGTGACCTGGTCGCCTTCTACAGCCCGGTCAGCCACATCGGCATCTACATCGGCAACGGCCAGATGGTGCACGCGCCGACCTCCGGCGACGTCGTCAAGGTCGCCAGCGTCGACACCATGGGGACCGCGCCGAAGTTCAACCGCATCGGCTGACGCCAGCGCGGGCGCCGGAGGCGGCCGTCAGCGCGGTGGCCCCGAGCCGACCTCCTGCAGCAGCCCCCAGACGAACCGCGCGCGGACGCCGGTGCGCAGCCGCACCTCCCAGCGGGTCACCACGCCCGGGTCCACGCTCACGGCCCCCGGCAGGCCCACGACGTCGTCCAGCACGTGCTCCCACACCCGCAGCCGGCCCGCGGCGGCCGCGGGGACCGGCGAGCCGGCCGCGCGCACGAGGTGCTCGTGCAGCACCGCACCGCCCGGGCCGGAGAGCACCTCCCAGCGCAGGTGCGGCCACAGCGGCAGCGGCCAGCGACGGACGACGAGCTCCAGGTCGCCGAACCGTCGCGGCTCGACGGCCTCGGCCGGGCCGAGGACGGCGGTCCGCAGGGCCAGCCCGCGCGGCGCCCGGCGGGAGTGCTGCAGCGCCTGCCACCGGGTGTGCGCGGCGTGCGCCTCGGTGCGGTCGGCGCCCAGCCGGGGCAGCGCGTCGGCCACCAGGTCGGGGCGGAGGTCGGCCATCCGGCGCAGCAGCACCAGGCAGAACTCCCGCCGCGCCAGACCTCGCACGCCCGCAGACCCTGCCACGTGCGGGGAGCGTCACACTCCGCGGTCGGGACCATCCGGGGCGTGCCGCCGTTGGAGGCTGCGGACCTGTCGTCGACCGGAGGACTCCCGCTCCCGATGAACCCCCGCACCGTCGCCACCGCGTTCCGCGTCGTCGCCGTCGCCGAGGCGCTGTCCTGGCTGGGCCTGCTGATCGGCATGTACGTGAAGTGGATCGCGCAGTCCTCCGAGGTGGGGGTGCAGGTGTTCGGCCCGATCCACGGCGGGATCTTCCTGCTCTACTGCCTCGTCGCCCTGGTCGCCGCCCGGGTGCTGCGCTGGTCGCCGGGCACGCTGCTGCTGGCGCTGGCCGCCTCGGTGCCGCCCTTCGCCACCGTCTGGTTCGAGCGCTGGGCGCAGCGCGCGGGCCGGCTCCCGGCGCGCGGAGTCCTCGCCCAGAACTGACTACGGTCTCCGGTCATGCACGATCCCGTCCTGCCCTCGACCGCCCGCACCCTGCTCGCCCGCACCGCCCGGGTGCAGCGCGACGGCAGGGCCCCCAGCCTGGTGGCCGGCGTGGTCCGGGAGGCCGGGCTGGCCTGGTCGGCCGGCCGCGGTGCAGTGCCCGAGCCGCACACCGACGTCCAGTACCGGCTGGGCTCGATCAGCAAGACGGTCACCGCGATCGCCGTGATGCGGTTGCGCGACGAGGGCCGGCTGCACCTGGACGACCCGTTCGAGCGGCACGTGCCCGGTACACCGCTGGGCGACCGCACGGTCGGCCAGTTGCTGGCCCACGTCGCCGGCGCCGCCGCGGAGAGCCCGGGCGGCTGGTGGGAGCGGACCCCGGGCGGGTCGCTGGAGGACCTGGGGCTGGCCGACGAGCACGTCGTCCTCGGCGCCGCCCGCCGGTTCCACTACTCCAACCTCGGCTTCGGGCTGCTCGGCGAGCTGGTGGCCCGGCTGCGCGGGCGGGCCTGGGAGGACGTCGTCCGTGACGAGGTCCTGGCGCCGCTGGGGATGACCCGGACGACGCCGCGGCCGGTCGCCCCGGCCGCCGAGGGCCACGCCGTGCACCCGTGGGCCGACGTCGTCCTGCCCGAACCCGAGCACGACGCCGGCGTGATGGCTGCGGCCGGGCAGCTGTGGGCGACCCTGGCCGACCTCGCCCGGTTCGCCGTCTTCCTGCTCGGCGACACCGGCGAGGTGCTCGACCCGGCCACGCTGGAGGAGATGACCGTGCCCGCCGGCGTGGACCCGTCGGCGCCGGGCTGGTCGGCCTACGGGCTCGGGCTGCAGGTGCTGCGCATCGACGGCCGCACCCTGATCGGTCACGGCGGGTCCATGCCCGGCTTCCTCGCCGGCGTGTTCGTCGACCGCGAGGAGCGGGCCGGTGCGGTCTCGCTGGCCAACACGACCAGCGGCCTCGACCCGCTCCTGCCCGGGCTGCTGGCCGATCTGCGCGCCGCCGAGCCGCACGTCGTCCAACCCTGGACGCCCTCGCCGTCCCCCGTCCCGCTGGACACCCTCGGCGTCTGGTTCTGGGGCCCGGCGCCGTACCTGCTGCGCGCCCTGCCGGGCGGCCTGCTGCACCTGGGGCCGATGCCGGGCCGGGCCGGCCGGGCCAGCCGGTTCGCCCGCCGTCCGGACGGCACCTGGGTGGGGCTGGACGGCTACTACGCCGGGGAGCCGCTGCGCATCGCCGAGGACCACCTGGACCTGGGGACCTTCGTGTTCACCCGCGTCCCGTACGACCCGACCGCGCCGGTGCCCGGCGGGGTGGACCAGCGCGGCTGGCGGCACTGAGGCCCGGCTGCCGGGCGGGTCACCGCCGGTCGAAGGCGTCGATCGTCGTCTTCACCACGGCGCCGTAGGCCAGGTGCGGCACCAGGTCGCTGATCCAGTCGGCCGCCGACCAGGTGCGCGGGTCGGTGACGCCGAGGACGGTCATCGGCCCGTTGGTCGCGACCAGGACGCCGCCGGTGATGAGCAGCGTGCCGGCGAGCGGCCGGGTGCGGACGCCGGCGGCGTGCACCAGTCCGACGGCGACGCCGATGCCGACCCCGGCCACCAAACCGGTCAGCGCGCCGAGCGCCTGCACCCGGTTCCGGCGCGTCTCGCCCTCGCCGGGGATCGGTACGTGCGCCTTCTCCGCCAGCGTCTCCACCGTCCGCTCCGGCGTGGTGCTGGCCCCGCGGCCGCGCACCACCATGTCCAGGTAGGTCACGGCGTCGAGCGCGGTGGTGCCCGCCGCCCCGGCGGCCGCGCCGCGGAGGGCCCAGCCGAGCACGCCGATGCTGCGTCGTCCCTTGCCGATCGTCCTCACGGGGGTGCGCATGCCCATGGCCGCGCTCTACCCGGAGGCCCCCGGTGCGCACACCCGATCAGCGCGGCACCGGCCGGCAGAGGACGGGCAGGAGCACCGCGATGACTCCTCGTCGCCTCGACCTCGCTGGGAGGGCCGGGCATCCCCGATGCAGGCCGAGGCGAATCGATCCCTGTCCACGATGAGCGGAAGGTAGAAACGGTGACCATGCGTGCATATCGCTACACGGGTCCGCACCGGGCCGAGCTGACCGAGATCCCCGTGCCTGAGCCCGGCCTCGGGGACGTGCTCGTGCGGGTCGGAGCCAGCGGCGCCTGCCACTCGGACCTCGGCATCCTCGCGGCTCCACCGGGCGCGTTCCCGGTTCCCCTCACGCTCGGCCACGAGGTCGCCGGATACGTCGAGAGCCTGGGCTCCGGCGTGAGCGGGTGGGACATCGGTGAACCCGTCGTCGTCCATGCCCTGTTCGGGTGCGGTCGCTGCCGGGCATGCGTCCTCGGACTGGAGAACCGGTGCCGCGTCGTCGGGTTCGACGGCCTGGGCCTCACGCGCGACGGTGGCATGGCGGACTACGTGGTGGTGCCCGAGACCCATCTGGTCCGCACGGGCGATCTCGACCTCACGCAGGCTGCTCCTCTCGCGGACGCCGGATTGACGGCCTACCACGCCATCGAGCTGTGCCGGGATGCGCTTCGGCCCGGGACGCACTGTGTGGTGATCGGGGTCGGCGGCCTGGGGCACATGGCCGTGCAGATCCTCGCGGCCACGACGGGCGTCTCCGTGATCGCGGTGGACGTGGAGGATGCCGCCCTGGAGCTGGCAGCCCGGCTGGGCGCCGCGCACACCGTCCGGTCCGGTCCCGATGCCGTCGAGCACATCCGCGAGATCGTGGGACCGTTCCCCGATGGAGCGGACGTCGTCCTCGATTTCGTCGGCGTCACCCCGACTCTCGACACCGCGCGCGCGGTCGTCAGCCGGGGAGGCCGCCTCGCTCTGGTGGGGCTCGGCCAGGGCGAGCTGACCTTCCGGCCGACGCCGGGCAATCCGGTCACCGAGATGCCTGTGGAGACCAGCGCGGTGGTGCCGTTCTGGGGCAACCACCAGGAGCTGGCCGAAGTGGTGGCCCTCGCCCGGGCGGGGCACGTCACGGCGGAGACGCAGGTCTTCCCGCTCGCCGATGTCGCGGAGGCGTACGCGAAGCTCGAACGCGGTGAGGTCCGCGGGCGGGCCGTCATGGTGCCGTGACCATCAACCGGTGACCCGGCACGGCGGGCGGCCCGGCGCGCTACTCGGTGCCGGCCGCCCGCTCCAGCAGCGGGGCCACCCGGTGCTCGACCAGTCGGCGCAGCGCGAGCGCGGTGTCGGTGCGCTGCACGCCGGGGATCGCGAGCACCTGCTCGGTGATCCGCCACAGGTCGTCGGCATCCCGCGCCACCACCCGCACCAGCAGGTCGGCCACGCCGGAGAGCGCCGTCACCTCGAGCACCTCGGGGATGTGGCTCAGCGCCTCACCGACGTCGGACAGGCTGCGCTGCACCACCAGCACGGTCACGTAGGCGCTCAGCCGGTAGCCCAGCGCCTCGGGGCGGACCCGGTGCTCGTAGGGCGCGAGCGCGCCGCTGCTCTCCAGCCGGGCCAGGCGCGCCTGCACCGTGTTGCGGGCCAGCCCGAGCTTCTGGGAGAGCGCGAGGACGCTGGCCCGGGGGTCCTCGGAGAGGGCCTGCACCAGGCGGGCGTCGGTGGCGTCGACGGCTGGCACGTTGGCAGTCTGACATAGCTGGACGTCCTAGTACCGAGCAATGTGCGCAGTTTCGAGTGGCACCCTTGCGCATTCTCGACGGTCGATGATCTTCTCCTCGACGGGGCGGTCGTGCCACGATGTGTGAGTGGCACCACACCCCCGTGCCGCGAGACGTCCAGTGACCCAGCTCCGCCGGTGACCCCGGCAGCTGCGGCCGACGGCGAGGAGAGACCGTGAGCCTGTCTTCGGTGACCACCGAGGTGGTCGACCCGATCCCGGGGGCCGAGGCCCCCCACCTGCCGCAGCAGCCGGATCTGGTCCAGCTGCTGACCCCCGAGGGCGAGCGGGTGGAGCACCCCGAGTACTCGCTGTCGATCTCGGACGACGAGCTTCGCGGCCTGTACCGCGACCTGGTGCTGGTCCGCCGCTGGGACGTCGAGGCCACCGCGCTGCAGCGCCAGGGCGAGCTGGGCATCTGGGCCTCGCTGCTCGGCCAGGAGGCGGCCCAGATCGGAGCCGGCCGGGCGCTGCAGCCCGACGACATGGCCTTCCCGACCTACCGGGAGCACGGCGTCGCCTGGACCCGCGGCGTCGACCCGCTCGACGTGATCAGCCTGTTCCGCGGCGTCGACAACGGCGGCTGGGACCCCGTGGCGACGCACTTCAACCTCTACACCGTGGTCATCGGCGCGCAGACGCTGCACGCCACCGGGTACGCGATGGGTGTCCAGCGGGACGGCGCGGAGACCGCCGTCCTGGCCTTCCTCGGCGACGGCGCGACCAGCCAGGGCGAGGTCAACGAGTCGATGATCTGGGCGGCGAGCTTCTCCGCGCCGGTCGTCTTCTTCTGCCAGAACAACCAGTACGCGATCAGCGTGCCGCTGGAGCGGCAGTCCCGGGTGCCGCTCTACCAGCGGGCCGCCGGGTTCGGCTTCCCCGGCGTGCGGGTCGACGGCAACGACGTCCTCGCCGTCCTCGCGGTCACGCGGGCGGCCCTGGCCGCCGCCCGGGAGGGCCAGGGGCCGACGTTCATCGAGGCGTTCACCTACCGGATGGGCGCGCACACCACCTCCGACGACCCCACCCGCTACCGGCTGGCCAGTGAGCTGGAGGAGTGGAAGCTGCGCGACCCGATCGCCCGGCTCAAGGTCCACCTGTCCCGCAGCGGCATCGCCGACCACCACTTCTTCGACTCCGTCGAGCGGGCGGCCGACGAGCTGGCCACCCGGATCCGCAGCGGCACGGTGGAGATGCCCGACCCGCCCGCCACCGCGATGTTCGACTCCGTCTACGCCGAGCAGACGCCCCACCTGGCGCAGCAGCGGGCCGCGTTCGTGGCCTACCACGAGTCGTTCGAGGGGGGCGAGCGCTGATGAGCACCGAGACGCTGACCATCGGCAAGGCGCTCAACCTCGGCCTGCGCCGGGCGATGGAGGACGACGCCAAGGTCGTGCTCATGGGCGAGGACATCGGCCGGCTCGGCGGGGTCTTCCGGATCACCGACGGCCTGCAGAAGGACTTCGGCGAGGACCGGGTTGTGGACACCCCGCTGGCCGAGGCCGGCATCCTCGGCACCGCCGTCGGCCTGGCGATGCGCGGCTACCGCCCGGTCTGCGAGATCCAGTTCGACGGGTTTGTCTTCCCCGCCTACAACCAGATCGTCACCCAGGTGGCCAAGATCCACGCCCGCTCGCGCGGGAAGCTGGCCATGCCGATCGTCATCCGCATCCCGTTCGGCGGGGGCATCGGCGCCGTCGAGCACCACAGCGAGAGCCCCGAGGCCTACTTCGCGCACACCGCCGGGCTCAAGGTGGTCGCGGTCAGCAACCCGGTCGACGCCTACTGGGGCATCCAGCAGGCGATCGCCCATCCCGACCCCATCGTCTTCCTCGAGCCCAAGCGGCGGTACTGGGAGAAGGCAGCGGTCGACACCGACGCCACGCCCGATCCGCTGTTCGCCTCCCGGGTGGTCCGCGGCGGCGACGACGTCACCGTGCTGGCCTACGGGCCGATGGTGAAGACGGTGCTGCAGGCGGCCGAGGCCGTCGCCGAGGAGGGCCGCTCCCTCGAGGTGATCGACCTGCGCACCCTCTCCCCGCTGGACCTGGACCCGGTGTTCGAGTCGGTGCGGCGCACCGGGCGCTGCGTCGTCGTCCACGAGGCGCCGGTGACCCTCGGCCTGGGCGCGGAGATCGCCGCCCGGGTCACCGAGACGTGCTTCTACTCCCTGGAGGCTCCGGTGCTGCGGGTCGGGGGCTACGACACCCCCTACCCGCCGGCGAAGCTGGAGGAGGAGTACCTCCCCGACCTCGACCGGGTCCTGGACGCCGTCGACCGCGCGATGGGGTTCTGACCGATGGGCGCGCTCAAGCAGTTCAAGCTGCCCGACGTCGGCGAGGGCCTCACCGAGGGCGAGATCCTGCAGTGGCTGGTCGCCGTCGGGGACCCGGTCACGGTCAACCAGCCGCTGTGCGAGGTGGAGACGGCCAAGGCGGCCGTCGAGCTGCCCTCGCCGTGGGCGGGGACGGTCACCGCGCTCCTGCACGAGGCCGGTGAGACCGTCGACGTCGGCACGCCGATCATCACCATCGACATCGGTGGGGAGGGTGGGGGAGGCGCAGCCGGCGAGGAGCCCGCCGACGTCGCCGAGCCCACGGCCGGGCTGATCGGCGGCGCGGCGCCCGGCGGACGCACCGCGGTGCTGGTGGGCTACGGGCCGCGCACCACCGAGGCCCGGCGGCGCCCGCGCCGCAGCGGCGCCGACGCCGCGGCCCGCGCGACCGCCCCGGCGCCGCGGGCGGAGCCCGCCCCCGCGCACCCGCCGCTGCTGAGCACGGCGCCGGACGCCACGGTCAAGCCGGTCCGGCACGGTGGGCTGGAGGTGGGCCGGCAGGCCGAGGCGCACGCGCTGGGCGAGGCCGCCGCGCCCTCGGTCGGCGCCCCGCCCGGGCAGGGCCGGCTCCGGCCGCTGGCCAAGCCGCCGGTCCGCAAGCTGGCCAAGGACCTCGGCGTGGACCTGACCACGCTCACCGGCAGCGGCGCGGGCGGTCTCATCACCCGCGCCGACGTGCAGGCAGCGGCGTCCGGCGCCGCCGTTCCGGTCCGCGCCGGAGAGCCCGTCCGCGAGCAGCGGATCCCGATCAAGGGCGTGCGCAAGCACACCGCCGCGGCCATGGTGGCCAGCGCGTTCACCGCCCCGCACGTCACCGAGTTCCTGACCGTCGACGTCACGCGGATGATGAAGCTGCGCACGCGGCTGGCCGCCCGTCCCGAGCTCGCCGGCCTGAAGATCAGCCCGCTGCTGTTCGTGGCCCGGGCGCTCGTGCTGGCCGTGCGCCGCCACCCGATGGTGAACAGCTCCTGGGACGAGGCCGCGCAGGAGATCGTGGTCAAGGACTACGTCAACCTCGGCATCGCCGCGGCCACCCCCCGCGGGCTGGTGGTGCCCACCGTCAAGGGTGCCGACCGGCTCTCCCTCGCCGAGCTGGCCGGCGCCCTGACCGAGCTCACCGAGACCGCCCGGGCCGGACGCACCGCCCCGGAGGACATGAGCGGCGGCACGATCACCGTCACCAACGTCGGGGTGTTCGGCGTCGACAGCGGCACGCCCATCCTCAACCCCGGCGAGGCGGCGATCCTGGCCTTCGGGGCCGTGCGGGAGATGCCGTGGGTGCACAAGGGCAAGGTGAAGCCGCGGCAGGTCACCCAGCTGGCGCTCTCCTTCGACCACCGGATCATCGACGGGGAGCTGGGCAGCCGCTTTCTCGCCGACGTCGGCACCCTGCTCTCCGACCCCGGCACCGCGCTGGCCTTCTGACCGCGTGACGGACCTGCGGCGGCTGCTGGACCACGCCGAGCGCTCCGCGGTGCCCGGCGGGTTCGGCTACCTCGGGGACGACGGGCGGGTGGTCCGCGGCCGGCCGCTGGAGACCTGGATCGTCGCGCGGATGACCCACGTCCTCGGGCTGGCCCAGCTGCTGGGCCGGCCCGGAGCGGGGGAACTGGTCCGTCACGGGGTGCAGGCGCTGGTTGACGGGGCGCTGCGTGACCGGCAGCGGGGAGGCTGGCGGGCGACGGCGGAGGACGACACGAAGTCCGCCTACGTGCACGCCTTCGTCGTCCTCGCGGGGTCGACGGCCACGGCCGCCGGCGTTCCCGGCGGCCGGGACCTGCTCGACGACGCGCTCGAGGTCTGGCGGACGAGGTTCTGGGACGACACGGCCGGCCTGCCGGTCGAGGCGTGGGACCGTGCGTGGCACCGCTGCGAGGACTACCGCGGGGTCAACGCCACGATGCACGGGGTCGAGGCGTCGCTGGCCGCCGCCGACGCGCTCGGGAACGACCGGCGGGCGGCCCGGCTGCGCGAGCAGGCCCTCCGCAGCACCGAGCGGGTGGTGCACGGCTGGGCGCGCGAGCGGGACTGGCGGCTGCCCGAGCACTTCACCTCCGGCTGGACGCCGCTGCCGGAGTACCACCGCGACGAGCCGGCCCACCCGTTCCGGCCGTACGGCGTGACCATCGGGCACCAGTTCGAGTGGGCCCGGCTCTGCCTCCACCTCCGCGCCGCCCTCTCCGGACCACCGGGCTGGCTGCTCGACGACGCCGTCGCGCTGTTCGATGCCGCGGTGGAGCGGGGCTGGGCGGCCGACGGGCCCGACGGCTTCCCGTACACGCTGGACTGGGACGACCGGGTCGTGGTGGGTGCGCGCATGCACTGGGTGCTCTGCGAGGCGATCGCGGCCGCCGCGGTGCTGGGACAGGTCACCGGGGAGGAGCGCTACCGCACGCTGGCCGGGCGCTGGCGGGCGCACGGCGAGGAGCGGTTCGCCGATCCGGTCACCGGGAGCTGGCACCACGAGCTGACGCCGTCCGGCGAGGTCGCCGCGGGGACGTGGGCCGGTCAGCCCGATGCCTACCACCTGGCGCAGATGCTGCTGCTGTCCCAGGGGCGGCCGGTGCGGGGGAGCCTGGCCGCGAGCCTGCGGTGACACGTGTCCGTTGCCGATCGCACGGGTAGGGCCTGCCTGACCGAGTTTCCGAGCAGAGGAGGACTCCCGTGGCCAGCGTGCAGGAATCCGTCGACGTCGACGTCCCGATCCGGGTCGCCTACGACCAGTGGACCCAGTTCGAGTCCTTCCCCCAGTTCATGGGCGGGGTCGAGCGGATCACCCAGATCGACGACCGGCACACCCACTGGGTCACCAGCATCGACGGCGTGAAGCGCGAGTTCGACGCGGAGATCACCGAGCAGCACCCCGACGAGCGGGTGGCCTGGACCAGCACCGACGGCGAGGCCAGGCACGCCGGGGTGGTCACCTTCCACCGGCTCGACGAGAACAGGACCCGCGTCATGATCCAGATCGACTGGGAGCCCGAGGGCATCCTCGAGAAGGCTGGTGCGGCGCTGGGCTTCGACGACCGCCAGGTGAAGGCCGACGCGAAGCGGTTCAAGGAGTTCATCGAGAGCCGCGGCACCGAGACCGGCGCCTGGCGGGGGGACGTCGAGCGCCCCAGCTGACGCCCCACGCCCCTCCGTGATCATGGGCTTGTCGCGCCCGACACGGCGGGACTCGCCGCGCGGGGCGACCACAGCCCCATGATCACGGCCTGAGGAACGACGAGACGGCGCCCGCCCCCTTCTGCAGGGGACGGGCGCCGGTAAGGACCCCGCTGCAGGGTCCCGCCCCGAGGTGCGAGGGGTGGGGGGCAGCGGGGCCTTTGCTATTCGGCGTCGAGGTCCTGAGCGACCAGGTCCGCGATCTGTGCGAGCACGGCGGGGTCATCGGTGGTCACGACGACGTCCGCGCCCTTCTTGGCGCCGAGAGTCATGATCATCAGGGGGGATCCGGCGTCCACCGGGTTGCCGCCCGGCGTGGCCAGGGTGACCGGGACGCCGGCCTTGCCGACGGCCTCGGCGATCAGTGCCGCCGGGCGGGCATGCAGCCCGACCCGGGAGCCGACGGTGACGGTCTGACTGGGCATGGGTCCTCATCCTCGCTGCTGGGAACGAACGGGCGCCGAACGAACTGCCACGTGCAGCTTGCCGGGTCAGGCCCGGGCCGGCTGGGTGGCGGGCGCGGCCGGGTGGGTGGCGGGGTGGGCGTGCTCGAGGTCGACGGCGTCCTCGGGCACCTCCTCGGCCTTCTTCCGGCCGATGCCCTTGGCGACGATCACCGCCGCCGCGCCGATGACGGCGCCGATCACGATCGCGAGCAGCCAGATCAGGAAGCCCTTGATCGCGAAGAACACGAAGATGCCGCCGTGCGGAGCCTGCGCCTGCACACCGGCCGCGGCCACGATGGCACCGGTGGTCGCCGAGCCGATCATGATCGACGGGATGACCCGCAGCGGGTCGGCTGCGGCGAACGGGATCGCGCCCTCGGTGATGAACGCCAGCCCCAGCAGCCACGCGGCCTTGCCCTGCTCCCGCTCGGCGGGGGTGAACAGCTTCGGGCGGACGAACGTCGCGATCGACAGGGCGATCGGGGGCACCATGCCCGCGGCCATCACGGTCGCCATGATCACCAGCGGGCCGGTGTTGGTGCCCGGGTCGGCGATGTAGCTGGCCAGCCCGGCGGTGGCGAACGCGTAGGCGGCCTTGTTGACCGGACCGCCCATGTCGAAGGCCATCATCAGGCCGAGGATGATGCCGAGCAGGATCGCGGACGTGCCGGTCAGGCCGTTGAGCCAGTCGGTCAGCCCGTTGACGGCGGCGGCCAGCGGCCGGCCGAGGACGATGGCCATCAGCCCGCCGGCGATCAGCGTCGCACCGAGCGGGATGATCACGACCGGCATCAGCCCGCGCATGAACGTCGGGACCTTCAGGCGGCTGAGCCACAGCGCCGCGAAGCCGGCGATCACACCACCGATCAGGCCGCCGATGAAGCCGGCGCCCACGGTGACGGACACCAGGCCCACGGTGAAGCCCGGCGCGATGCCCGGCCGGTCGGCGATCGCGTAGGCGATGTAGCCGGCCAGCGCGGGCACCAGGAAGCTGAACGCCAGGCTGCCCAGCAGGAAGAGCACGGCCCCGAGGTAGCCGAGCAGTCCGCCGTTGAGGTGCTCGACGGTGCTGGTCGGCAGGTCGAACAGCGTGTTGTTGAGGACCCACGTGAGGGCCCAGGACTGCCCGGTCTCCGGGTTGGTGTTCGCCACCGGGTACCCGGCGAGCAGGAAGCCGAGCGCGATGAGCAGACCGCCTGCGGCGACGAACGGGATCATGTAGCTCACACCGGTGAGCAGCCAGCGGCGGATCTCCGCGCCGGTGCTCGGCTTGCCGGCCCCGCTCGGGACGCCCCCGCCCCCGCCCCCGCCCCCGCCGGCGCTGCCACCGCCACCGCCACCGCCACCGCCGCCACCGGCGACCCGGCGGGCATTCGGGTCCTCGGCCGCGGTGAGCGCCTCGCGCACCATGACGTCGGGCTCGTTGATCGCCCGCTTGGTCCCCGACTGGACGACCGGCTTCCCGGCGAAGCGGTCCTGGTCCTTGACGCCGACGTCCACGGCGAAGATGACCGCGTCGGCGGCGCGGATCACCTCGGTCGCCAGCGGGGTGGAGCCGGACGAGCCCTGGGTCTCCACGTGCACGTCCACGCCGGCCGCCTCGCCGGCGGCGGTCAGCTTGTCAGCGGCCATGTAGGTGTGCGCGATCCCCGTCGGGCAGGCGCTCACCACCACGATGCTCTTCCGTCGCGTCTCGGGAGCCGACGCGACGCTGGGCTCGGGGGCGACAGCGACAGCGGCGGGGGCCGGGGCCGAGGCGGAGGCCACCCCGGCCGGTTCGGGCGCGACGACCTCCTCGACCAGGCGCACGATCTCCTCGGCCGAGGTGGCCGACCGCAGCGAGGCGACGAACTCCGGCCGGACCAGCGCCCGGGCCAGGGCGGTCAGCAGTGTGAGGTGGTCGGCGTCCCCGTGCGCCGGGGCGGCGATGAGGAACACCAGGTCGGCCGGCCCGTCTGGCGCGCCGAAGTCCACCTTCGGGTCCAGCCGGGCGAAGGCCAGGGACGCCTCGGTCACCGCCTCGGAGCGGCAGTGCGGGATGGCGATGCCGCCGGGCAGCCCGGTCGGGGCCTGCGCCTCACGGGCCATGGCGTCGGCGTACAGCGCCTCGGCGCTCGTCGCCCGGCCCGCGGCGGCGACCAGCTCGGCCAGCCGGCGCACGACCGTGCCCTTGTCGGCACCCAGGTCGGCGTCGAGCGCGACCAGATCGGTGGTGATCAGTGGAGGCATGGTGGACCTCTCCCGGAGGCGTCAGCGGACGTCCCGGCCGGCGGCCGGGACGGGGGCGGTGCTGGGCGGGGTGGTGGAGCCGGACAGGCCGGCGGTGACCCGAACTGCTGGACCGTCCACCTGGGCCGGGGTGGGAACGGCGGATCCGGGCAGCGACGCGCTGGCCGCGCCGTAGGCGACGGCGAAGCGCAGCCGCTCGGCGGGCGGGGCGCCCGCGAGGTGGGCGAGCAGGTGGCCCGCGAGGCTGCAGTCGCCGGCGCCGACGGTGCTGCGGACGGCGATCGGCGGGGGCGCGGCCGACCAGACGCCCTCCGCGGAGGACAGCAGCGCGCCCTCCGCGCCGAGGGTCAGCAGCACCTCCGCCACGCCGCGCTCGTGCAGTGTGCCGACGGCGGCCAGCGCGGCGTCCCGATCGGCGACCAGCTCGGCCTCGGGCACCCCGGCCAGCTGGGCGAGCTCCTCGGCGTTGGGCTTGAGCAGGTCGGGCACGGCGTCCGGGCCGGCGGTCAGCAGGGCCAGGAGCGGGGCCTCGGAGGTGTCGACGGCGATCCGCGCGCCGGTGTCCCGCAGCGCGCGGACCAGGTCGGCGTACCAGTCGACCGGGGTGCCCGGGGGCAGCGAGCCGGAGAGGACCACCCAGCGGGCGCCCTGGGCGTACCGGTGCAGGACGGCGGCCAGCGCGGTGCGCGTGTCGGGGTCCAGCGCCGCGCCGGGCTCGTTGAGCTTCGTGGTGGTGCCGTCGGGTTCGGCCAGCGTGTAGTTGGTGCGCACGGGCGTGGTCACCGGCACCGTGGCCAGCGGGAGGCCGAGCCGGTGCAGGGCTGCGACGATCGGGTCGTCGTCGGCCGCCGGCAGCACGGTGACCACGTCCCCACCCGCGGCCGCGATCGCCCGCGCCACGTTGACGCCCTTGCCGCCCGGTTCGGTGGCGCTGGGTGCCAGGCGGACGACACCGCCCCGCTCGAGCGGCCCGGGGAGGGTGAGCGTGCGGTCCAGGCTCGGGTTGGCGGTGAGGGTGACGACCCGCCCGGAGGGCGGCGCGGCCTGGGTGCTCATGCGACCACCACCTCGATGCCGGCGTCCTCGAGGCGCGCGATGTCGGCGGCCGAGGCGTCCCCGTCGGTGACGAGCACGTCGACGTCGGCCGTCGCCGCGAACCGCACGAGGTGTTCGCGCCCCAGCTTGCTGCTGTCGGCGAGCACGACCACGCGCCGGGCTGCGCGGGCCATCGCGCGCTTGACCGAGGCCTCGGCCTCGTCCGGCGTCGTGAACCCGTGCTCGGCGCTGATCCCGTTGGTCCCGAGGAAGGCGACGTCCACGCGCAGCTCGGCCAGCGCGCCCACAGCCGGCTCGCCGACCGCGCACTGGGTGATCCCCCGGACCCGGCCGCCCAGCACGTGGAGGGACAGGCCGGGCGCTCCGGCCAGCCGGGCCGCGATGGGCACGGAGTTCGTCGCCACGAACAGCCGCCGGCCGCCGGGCAGCAGCTCGGCCAGCGTGGCGGTGGTGCTGCCCCCGTCCAGGAGGAGGCTGCCGTCGTTGTCGGGCAGCAGGTCCGCCGCGGCGGCGGCGATCTTCTGCTTCTGCTCGCTGCGCGTCCCGTGCCGCTCGCCCAGGGCCGTCTCGACGAAGGTGAGCGTGCCGGGGGGCACCGCGCCGCCGTGGACCCGGCGCAGCATGCCGGCCCGCTCGAGCAGGGCCAGGTCGCGGCGGACGGTCTCGGTGGTGACCCCGAACCCCTCGGCGAGCGCGGTCACCGCGACCCGGCCGCGGTCGGCGACCAGCCCGGCGATGGCCTGCTGGCGTTCCTCGGCGTACACGGCGGCCCTCCGTCTCGCATGCCTGCCCATGTGGGATTGCATCTGTGTTGGTGTTGTTCTACGTCCGACTGTGTTGACAAGTCAAGAGTTTTTCGTGACGCTGGTCACCGCACGACGCCGTCCGACCGTACGTGTCCCTCTCGGGGCTCTCACCCGACAGCGAGGTCCTCATGTCCGCTCCTGCGTTCGACCCGGCCGCGCCCGTCCCGGCCGGTGGGCCTGCGGTGCTGACCGGCACCCCCGTGGTCCCCGGTGTGGCGTTCGGTCCCGCGGTCCGCCCGGCCGGGGCCGTCCGGCTGCCCGAGGATGACGGATCGGTGGTCGCGGAGGAGGCGCGCGCGGCGGAGGCGGCCCGGTTCGCCGCCGCCGCCGAGGTCGTGGCCGGCCGTCTCGCGCAGCGCGCGGAGGCCGCGACGGGGGTGAGCGCGGAGGTGCTGGCGACCACGGCCGGGCTGGCGCGCGACCGCGGCCTGCTGTCGGCGGTCGAGCAGCAGATCTCCGCCGGTGTGCCGGCGGAGCGGGCGACCGTCCGGGCCGCGCAGCAGTTCGTGGACCTGTTCACCGGCCTGGGTGGGCTCATGGCCGAGCGGGTGACCGACGTCCGCGACATCCGGGACCGGATCGTCGCCGAGCTGACCGGCCAGGAGGAGCCGGGCGTGCCCCGCCCGGAGATCCCCTCCGTTCTGCTGGCCGAGGACCTCGCGCCGGCCGACACCGCCGGCCTCGACGCGGCCCACGTGCTCGGGCTGGTCACCCGGCTGGGCGGCGCCACCAGCCACACGGCGATCATCGCCCGCCAGCTGGGCCTGCCCTGCGTGGTCGGGGTCGAGGGCCTCGAGCGCGTTCCCGCCGGCGCGACGGTCCTGGTGGACGGCGAGCAGGGCACGGTGACCGTCGACCCGGACCCGGAGGAGGCGCACGCCCGCGTCGCCGAGGCCCGCCGTGCCGCCGCGGCGCTGGCCGGCTACCGCGGGCCGGGCAGCACGCGCGACGGCGTCCCGGTCGCGATCCTCGCCAACGTCCAGGACGGCGCCGGTGCGCGGGCCGCGGCCGCGGCGCACGCCGAGGGCGTCGGGCTGCTGCGGACCGAGCTGGCCTTTCTCGGGCGGGCCGCGGAGCCGTCGATCGACGAGCAGGCGCAGGGGTACGCGGAGGTGCTCGCCGCGTTCGAGGGCCGCAAGGTCGTCGTCCGCACGCTGGACGCGGGATCGGACAAGCCGCTGGCCTTCGCCACGGCCCCCGACGAGGCCAACCCGGCGCTCGGGGTGCGCGGGCTGCGCGTCGCCCGCCGCAGCCCCGGCCTGCTGGAGCGGCAGCTGGACGCCATCGCCGAGGCGGCGCGGCGGACCGGGACGCAGCCGTGGGTGATGGCCCCGATGGTGGCCACCGCCCCCGAGGCGGCGGCGTTCGCGGCCCTGGTGCGCGAGCGCGGCCTCGTCCCGGGCGTGATGGTCGAGGTGCCCTCGGCGGCGCTGCTGGCCGACCGCCTGTTCGAGCACGTCGACTTCCTGTCGATCGGCACCAACGACCTCTCGCAGTACACCCTCGCCGCCGACCGGCTCTCCGCCGACCTGGCCGACCTCACCGACCCCTGGCAGCCGGCGCTGCTGGCGCTCGTGGAGGCCACGGCGTCCGCCGGCCAGCGGGCCGAGCGGCCGGTGGGGGTCTGCGGGGAGGCCGCCGCCGACCCGCTGCTGGCCTGCGTCCTCGTCGGCCTGGGGGTCACCTCGCTGTCGTGCGCGGCCTCCTCGGTGGCCGGCGTGGGAGCCCGCCTGGCCACCGCGGACCTGGCGACCTGCCGGCGGGCCGCCGAGGGCGCGCTGGGCGCCGACGACCCGCAGGGGGCCCGGGCGGCCGCGCGGGCGGTGCTGGCCGGCGCGTGAGGCCCGGCAGCGGCGGCAGGCGGTGCGGACGCGGCGGGCGCTCGAGCGCGCCCTGGCCCGCAGCGGCAGCCCGGCGATGCGCGACGAGCTGCTGACGATGGCGAACGCCAGCGACTTCTCCGCTCGCTGAGAAGCGACCCCTCCTGGGCCCTCCTGCGCGCGCGGGGACGCCGAGGAGAGCGTGGACACGGGCGACCCCGGCCTCCTGCGGAGACCGGGGTCGCATGCCGTCCGGGGTCAGTGCAGGCCGTGGACGACGGCGTGGCCCTTGCCGCGGCTCATCAGCCGGCGGTTGACCGGCAGGGTGACGACGAAGGCGACGGCGAGTCCACCGGCGAGCGCGAACCAGAACACCGCGCTGGTGACGCCGGCCTCCATGGCCCCGGGGACCGACACCACGACCGCGTTGTCGACCACCTCCATCACCAGGATCGAGACCGTGTCGGCGGCCAGGGCCACCTGCAGGGCCCGCCGGAACGGCAGGCCGGCGCGCAGCACGCCGCGCATCGTCAGCGCGTAGCCGAAGACGAAGGCCAGGGCCACCGACAGCGCGACGGTGGCCGCGTCGTGCAGCCCGATCGAGGTGCCGATGATCATGCCGAGGATCTCGCCGATGGCGCAGCCGGTGAGGCAGTGCAGCGTGGCGGACGCGGCGGTCGCCCACGAGGTCTTCCCGCCGGTGGCGCCGTGCTGCGGGTGGTGGGAGTGGTCGTGCGCGGTCGCCGTCATCGGGACTCTCCTCGCTCCGCACTGAATACCGTTGATACCCCTGGGGGGTATCAACGACTTCATACCTCGACGCCCTCCCACCGCGCAAGCCCTGTTCGGCAGGAGCCCACCGATCCGCGCCGGCGCGTACCCCGTTCGGGTCGGCTGGCTCAATCGACCAGCTCGGCCTGCCGTTCCACTTCGCGTGAGGACATCGGACCGGCCCTGCGGCGGGCGCGCTCGCGGAGCGGGAGCGTGATGAGCACCCCGGCGGAGCCCCGCGAGACCTCCGGGGTCACGACCGGGCTGCTGCTCGGCTACGTCCGCGCGCAGGGCGGAGACGCCGCGGTCGCGGAGACCCTGCGCCGGGCCGGCGTCCGGCACCGCGCCGAGGACCTCGCCCGACCGTCGTACTGGACCAGCTACGACACCCGGATCCGGTTGTCCGCTGCAGCGACCGAGGTCCTCGGCGACCCCGCCACCATGCTGCGGGTGGGCCGGGAGGCGCTGGCCCACGGGATGAACCCGGCGCTGGTGCTGCTGATCCGGTCCCTGGGCTCACCGCGGCAGGTGTACCGGCAGATCGCCCGCACCGTCGCCACCCTCTTCACCGCCTCGACCGTGGAGACCGTGGCGGCCGGGAGCGGGCGCGCCACGATCCGCGCCACCCTCCTCGAGGGCTATCCCCCCTCGCGCCTGCACTGCGACTGCCTGCAGGGCCTGCTCGGCATGGTGCCCACGGCGTTCGGGTTGCCGCCGGCCGACGTGCGGCACGAGGAGTGCCAGGCCGACGGGCACCCGGCGTGCGTCTTCCGGCTGACCTACGAGCGTCGCGGCCGGCGCTGGCGACGCCGGTCCCCGGACTCAGCACTCGAGCTGCTGGCCCTCCGCGACCAGGTGCGCATCCTGCAGTCCGCGGCCACGGACCTGGTCAGCAGCGGCGATGTCGACACGGCCCTGGAGCGCATCGTGGCCCGCGCCGCCGAGGCCGTCCTCGCACCCGCCCACGTGCTGGCCGTCGCCGATCCGGCCGGTGGCCCGCCCCTCGTCCACGGCTCCGGTCTCCCGCAGGAGCAGGTGGATGCCCTGGCCGCCACCCTGCTCGCCGGGACGGACCCGGGACCCCACGTGATGGCCGTCGACATCACCTCCGCCCGGCGTCATCACGGCCGGCTCGCCGCCGTCTACCGCCCCGGGGACGGCGCGAGCGGCCGGGACCGGGAGATGCTCGCCGCCTACGCCGGCCACGCCGCCGGCGCCCTGGACCTGCTGATCGCACTGGAGTCCTCCCGGGAGGAGGCGCACCGCGCCGGCGCGCTGCTCGCCCTGGCCCACGAACTGGCCCAGGCCGAGGACGCCGCCGCCGTGTGCGCGGTGGTCGCCGAGGCGCTGCCCGCCGTCGTCGGCTCGGACTCCGCCGCGCTGATGCTGTGGAATCCCGCGACCGGCTGCCTGCACCCCACCGCGGTGACCGGGGTGCCCGACGCGGCGCGCGAGCAGCTGCTGGGCAGCGCCATGCCCGCCGAGGACCTCCCCGAGCTGGTCGGCATGCTCGCCGACCGGGAGCCGCTCTTCCTCAGTTCGGCCACCTCCAGCCCGCCGCTGCGCCGGCTGCTCCTCTCGCAGGGGATCACCGACGTGGTGGCCGTACCGCTGCTGGCCGGCCGGGCGTTCCTCGGGGTGGCCACCGCCGCGTGGGCCACCGGCCGGTCGCCGGAGCGGCTGGACGGCGACGCGCTGGCCCGGCTGCGCGGCGTCGGGGACCAGGCGGCCACGGCGCTGCAGAAGGCCCGCCTCCTGGAGACGGTCCGCCACCAGGCGATGCACGACGCGCTCACCGGGCTGCCGAACCGGGTGCTGTTCCTCGACCGCCTGGAGACGGCGCTGGCCGACGTGCCCGCGGACGGCCACGTCGGCGTCCTGTTCTGCGACCTCGACCGGTTCAAGGAGATCAACGACTCCCTCGGTCACGCGGCCGGGGACGAGCTGCTCCGCCAGGTGGCCGCCCGGCTGCGCTCCGCCGTCCGCCCCGGCGACACGGTGGGGCGGCTCAGCGGTGACGAGTTCGCTGTGCTCCTGCCCGTGCTGATCCAGCCCGCGGACGCCGAGCGGGTCGTCGCCCGGGTGCTCGGCTGCTTCGCCGAGACCTTCCGGCTGGACGGGATCGAGGTCACCGTCGGGACCAGCGTCGGGGTCGCCGTGCACAGCGGCGGGCCCGGGGGTGCCGATGCCCTCCTGCGGGCCGCCGACGCCGCGATGTACCGGCACAAGCACGCCGGCCGGCGCGATGGCGAGGGCGCCGGCCGCTGAGCCGCGGGGCTCAGCCGCGCAGGCGGGCGCGCAGCGCCTCCTGCTCGTCCGCACCGAAGCCGTGCTCGGTCAGCCAGCCGAGCGGCCCGCCGTGCCGCTCGTCGAGCAGCGCGAGCAGCCGGTCCATCGTCTCGGCCCGTGGGGTGTGGCTCGCGACGTCGCGCCGCACCATGTCCTCGGCGTAGGTCGGCGAGGCGGCGAGCTTGGCCACCAGCGCGTCGATGACGTCGGCGGTCATGGCGTAGTCGGCCACGATCTCCTCGTGCGGCACGCCGGCCGCGGCGAGGGAGAAGGCCACGACCACGCCGGTGCGGTCCTTGCCGGCCGCGCAGTGCACGACGGCGGCGCCGTCCGCGCCGGCGGCCAGGGCGCGCAGCGCACCCAGGACGTTCTCCGGCCGGTGCGCCAGGTACCCGAGGTAGGAGCGCACCGCCGGGAGCTCCTCGCGGTCGTGCTCGGCGGTCTGCCGGGGGAGCACCGTCTCGACCCAGTCGGCCGGCGGCTCGGGCAGGTCGGCCTCCTCGACGGCGAAGACGTCGGTGTGGTGGCCGCGCTCGGGGAGCAGGCTGAAGTGGCGGTGGGTGACCGCGGGCACCGCGCGCAGCGGGCCGCGCCCCTCGAGCAGGACCTCTGCGGTGGTCCGCAGGTCGATGACCTCGCGCAGCCGCGCGTCCTCAACCAGCCGCCGGACGTCGGCGTCGCTGAGGGTCTGCAGGTTGTCGCTGCGCAGGATGCGGCCGGGCACCGTGGTACCGCCGTCGTGGGTCGGGAGCCCGCCCAGGTCGCGGGTGTTGGTCGTCCCGTCGAGCCGCAACCAGCGGTCCGTGCGCGTGGAGGTCACGCCCCGACCGTACGACCTGCCGACAACGCGACCTCCGGCCCGCCGGTCAGCCCACGAGGAGCCGGTCGCAGACGTCGGTCAGCCGGCTCCGCAGCGCGGCGCCGCGGGCGGCGAACTCCCGCTGCGCCGCGACGTAGTCGGCCCTGCCCTCGGGGGTCTCGATCGCGACCGGCTCGTACCCGTGCGCCCGCAGGTCGTAGGGCGAGGCCCGCATGTCCAGCCCGCGCACGTCGACCGCCAGCTCGAAGCAGTCGGCGAGCAGTTCCCCCGGGACGGCGGGGGAGAGCTTGTAGGCCCACTTGTAGAGGTCCATGGTCGCGTGCAGGCAGCCCGGCTGCTCCAGCGCCGGCTGCGTCTCCCGCGTGGGCTGCACGCGGTTGAGCCCCACGGCGGCCGGGGTGAAGAACCGGAACGCGTCGAAGTGCGTGCAGCGGATCGGGTGACCCTCCACCACCGCGTCGGTGCCGGCCTGCCCGAGACGGAGCGGCAGCGGGTGCCGACGCTCGTCCGCGCGGTAGACCATCGCCCACTCGTGCAGCCCGAAGCAGCCGGTGAAGGGCGCCCGGGACGCGGTGGCCGTCAGCAGATCCCGGACGAACCGCACGGCCTCCCGGCGCTCGGCGAGGTAGGCGGCGGTGTCCAGACGCACCCCGCCGTCGTCGTCGGCCGCGTACCAGCGCCACCCCGCGTGCGGAGCCGGCCCGGCGGACGACGGCGCGAGCGCGGTGCCCGGCCCCGGGTGCCACCGGCGCAGCCGGCTCGGCGTCTCGGAGTAGTAGGTGAAGAGGAAGTCGAGCACCGGGTGGGTCGCCCCGCGGCGGCGGCGCTCGCGGTGCGGCGCCGTCCAGCGCTCGATCCGCTCCTCGTGAGCCGCCGCCCGCGCCGTCCACTCCTCCGCGGGCAGGCGGGTGGGGACGGCGGGCACCCGCCCAGGGTAGGAGGCTCCCGCCTCGGCGTCCCGGAGCCTGCGAGGAGGCCCAGGAGGGGTCCGGTCTCAGTCGGGCTCGTTGCCCGGCCGGACCGCCTCCTCGTCGCGCTGGGCCTCGTCGTCCGTGGTGAGGGTGGTGTCGCGCGTACCGCGGTCGGCGCGGTCCTCGCCGGGTACGCCGCCGACCAGGTTGCCGCTGTCCGGGGCGTCGGAGATCGCGCCCTCGCGGTAACCGGTGGGGTCGGGCTGGCTCATCGGTTCCCTCCTCTCGGGGACGGGTCCGGGTGCCGGGCCCGTTGTCGGGGACGTCGTCGTCCCGAGGCCCATGCCCGCGCTCCCGTCCCGGGAAACGGCCGGCGGCCGCCTCCCGGGTGGGGAGACGGCCGCCGGCCCGACTCACGGTCCTTCGTCAGAAGACGGCCTCGTCGACCTCCATGAGCGCGTTGTCGGTGTTCTCGACGATCACGCGCTCGGCGGTCAGCTTCGGCAGCACCTGGGTGGTGAAGAACCGGGTGGCGGCGAGCTTGCCCTCGTAGAAGGAGCGGTCCTTCTCGCTGACGTCGCCCGCCAGCGCGGCCAGCGCCACCTCCGACTGGCGGATCAACAGCCAGGCGGTGATCAGGTCACCGGCGGCCAGCAGCAGCCGGCTGGTGTTCTGCGCGACCTTGTAGACCGACCGCATGTCCTGCTGAGCCTCGGTGAGGTGGCCGAACATCGCGGTCAGCATGCCCTGGACGTCCTGCAGGGCGGTCGCCAGCAGCGCCCGCTCCTCCTTGAGCCGGCCGTTGCCGGCCTCGGCGTCGATCGTGGCCTGGATCTGGCTCGCCAGCCAGGTCAGGGCGACGCCGCCGTCCTTGACGATCTTCCGGAAGAAGAAGTCCTGGCCCTGGATCGCGGTCGTCCCCTCGTAGAGGGTGTCGATCTTGGAATCGCGGATGTACTGCTCGATCGGGTAGTCCTGCAGGAAGCCCGAGCCGCCCAGGGTCTGCAGCGACTCGGAGGTGAGCAGCTCCGTGGCCCGCTCCGAGCCGTAGCCCTTGACGATCGGCAGCAGCAGGTCGTTGACCCGCTCGGCCAGCGTGGCCTCCTCGCTGTCGCCGGTGCCCTCCGCCTCGGCCTGGACGACCTGGTCGCGGAAGCTCGCCGCGTACAGGTAGAGCGCACGCATGCCCTCGACGTAGGACTTCTGCCGCATCAGCGAGCGGCGGACGTCGGGGTGGTGGGTGATCGTGACCCGCGGCGCGTCCTTGCTGGTCGCGGTCAGGTCGGCGCCCTGTACGCGGTTCTTCGCGTAGTCGAGGGCCACCTGGTAGCCGGCCGACAGCGTGGCGATCGCCTTGGTGCCGACGAACATCCGGGCGTACTCGATGATCTTGAACATCTGCGCGATGCCGTCGTGCACCTCGCCGACCAGCCAGCCCTGGGCCGGCACGGGAGCGTCGCCGAAGGTCACCTCGCAGGTCGTGGAGACCTTGAGGCCCATCTTCTTCTCGACGTTGGTCACGTAGACGCCGTTGCGCTCGCCGAGCTCACCGGTCTCCAGATCCACGTGGAACTTGGGCACGACGAACAGCGACAGCCCCTTGGTGCCGGCCTTCGCGCCCTCGGGGCGGGCCAGCACCAGGTGGATGATGTTGTCGCTCAGGTCGTGCTCGGCCGAGGTGATGAACCGCTTCACGCCGGTGATGTGCCACGAGCCGTCGGCCTGCTGCACCGCCTTGGTGCGGCCGGCGCCGACGTCGGAACCCGCATCGGGCTCGGTGAGCACCATGGTGGCGCCCCAGTCCTTGTCCAGCATGAGCTGGGCCAGCTTCTTCTGCTCCTCGGTGCCGAGGTCGTGCAGCACCTGCGCGAACGCCGGGCCGGAGCCGTACATGAAGACGGCGGGATTCGCGCCCAGGACCATCTCGAAGGCCGCCCAGGCCAGCGTGTTCGGTGCGCCGAAGCCGCCGAACTCCCCCGTGAGGCCCAGGCGGAACCATTCGCCCTCGCTGAGCGAGCGGACCGACTTCTTGAACGACTCGGGCAGCGTCACCGAGTGGGTGGCCGGGTCGAACACGGGCGGGTTGCGGTCGGCGTCGACGAAGGACTCCGCGATCGGGCCCTCGGCGAGCCGGCGGATCTCGGCCAGCACACCGCGCGCGGTCTCGGCGTCCATCTGCTCGAAGGGGCCGGTGCCGAAGCGGTCCTTGGTGTCCAGGAACTCGAAGAGGTTGAACTCGAGGTCCCGGAGGTTGGCGGTGTAATGGCTCATCTGGCTGGGCTCCCGTGCGTGCCGGTCGGAGGGCGAGTCCTACTCGCCGGTAACAAACGTTATTACCGGCGAGTAGCGGGAGCAACACCGCACCCTCGGACACGCCCACCGAGGGTGAGGACCGAGCTCAGCTGCGGCTGCGGCGCGCGCGCCGGGCCAGCCCGGCCAGCCAGACCAGCAGCCCGCCGAGGGCGGCCGCGACGACGAGGGCCAGCACCAGCGGCGCCTGGACGTTGCCGAAGACGAGGCTGATCTCGACGGTCTGGGTGTTGAAGACGACGAACAGCACCAGGAGCACGGTGACGAACAGCAGCAGCGCCAGGGCCAGGGTCCGGCCGATGGCGCGCCCGGCGTGCCGCTCCCGCACCGGCGCCGCGGCGGGTGCGGGCGGAGGGCGAGTCCCCGGGGTGTCGTCGGCGAGCGGACCGGTGACCGGGTCGGGGCTGAACGGCCCGTCGGTGGGGGCGCGGTGCGGATCCGGAGTGGTCACGTCCCCGAGTGTGGGGGGCGGTGGTGTCCTTCGCAGGTCCGTTCGTCCTCAGCGGCGCGCGTCGGGCTCGCTCTCCGCCGGTGGGGAGCCCGGGCCGGTGCTACCGGGGGAGGGGCTGTCCGGGCCGTCCTGCGATCGTCACAGGTAGCCCGGGTCCGGGGCGCGCAGGGAGTCGGTCAGCAGGGCGGTGCCCGCCTCGGGCTGCACGCAGACCCCCTGCACCAGGAGGCGGAGCTGCGCGGGCCGTCGGGTGCGCTCCCGGATGGCACCGGTCAGCTCGATCAGGTCGCGGGGGTCGGCGTAGCGGTGCACCTGGCCCTCCTGCTGGGCGCGCACCCACAGCCCGGCCAGCGCCTCGTCGAACGCGGTCTTCGGGCCCCTGATGGCGGCGGCGGGCAGTCGGCCCACCCGGATGCCGGTGGACTCGATGAAGCCGTGGTCGGCGGAGACCATCCGGGAGAAGGTGTCGAGCAGCAGCACGATGCGGGAGAGCGACCCCTCGCGGGCGAGCGGCCGGCGGGCGAGCCCGTCCATGGTCGCCCAGCGGTGCACCGACACCGCGTCGATGAGGCTGCCCTTGTCCGGGAAGTGCCGGTACAACGTGCTCACCCCGACCTCGGCGCGCTCGGCGATGACCCGGACGCCGACCCCGGGCCCGTCCGCGGCCACTGCGTCTCGCGCAGCACGCAGCAACCGCGAGACGTTCTCCGCCGCATCGCTGCGCGCCATGGCTCCCGCTCCCGTCTCAAAGGCCGCCGTATCAGGGAAGTGGGATGTTAGACACGCATTGTTTCCGCTTTGCTGCATCGGCACGAGCGGCTCCACAGACTCCTCGCACAGACCGTCACCGGCACTCGATCCGGACGTGGGCGGCAGACAGGACACCGGGGAGCGGCTGCCGCCCGCACCCGGCCGGGTGAACGCGAGGTGGACCGCTTCGATGCAGCAGCCAGGTGACGCCGCGCCGCGGAACGGCGGGCGGTAGTGGACTCGCTGGTCTCCTTCGTCCTGTCGACGGCCAACCTCTTCGGGTTCTACGCGCTGCTGGCGCTGGGCCTGGGCCTGGTGTTCGGCCAGCTGGGGGTCGTCAACGTCGCCCACGGCGACCTGGTGATGGTCGGCGCCTACGTCATGTACGCGCTCACGCCGGTGCCCTTCCCCCTCCGCGTGCTCCTGGCCGTCCTGCTCGCCGTCGTCCTGGGCCTGGCGGCCGAGTGGGCGATCCTGCGCCGGCTCTACAGCCGGGGGATGCTGGCGACCCTGCTGGCCATGTGGGGGCTGGGCATCGTCCTGCGCCAGCTGGCCGAGGCGATCTTCGGGGCCACCCCCCGGTCGGTCGAGGCCCCGATCGAGGGCAGCACCGTCGTCCTGGGCACGCCCTTCCCGACCTACCGGCTGGTGGTGACCGGGGTGTCGCTGGCCGTGGTGGTCCTCGCGCTGCTCGTGGTCTACCGGACCAGCCTGGGGCTGAAGCTGCGCGCGTCGATCGCGAACCGGGACATGGCGGCCGTGCTCGGCATTCCGCCCCGGCTCATGATCGCCGGCACCTTCGCCGTCGGCACGCTGCTGGCCGTCCTGGCCGGCGCCCTGCAGAGCCCCACCCTCGGGCTCACGCCCGGGATGGGCGTCGCCTTCCTGGCCCCCGCGTTCTTCGCCGTCCTCGTCGGCCGGCTCGGCTCGCTGACCGGCCCGATCGTCGGGGCGTTCGTCGTAGCGCTCCTCTCCTCACTCCTGCGCCGGTACCTCACCGAGACCGTCGCCGAGCTGCTGTTCTTCGCCGCTCTCGTCGTCCTGATCGCCGCCCGCCCCGCGGGCCTGTCCTGGAGGTTGCCCTCGTGGTCCACAAGAACGCGGAACGTCGCTTGACCGGCCCCCGTCGACGCCTGGCCGTCGCCGGCGGCACCGCGGTGCTGCTCGCCCTGTCGGCGTGCGGCGGGTCCGTCGGCGGCGGCGGGGACACCGCAGCCGCCGACCAGGAGCCGCTCAAGATCGGCTTCCTCGCACCGATCACCGGGCCCGCGGCCCCCGAGGGGATCGCGATGCAGCAGGGCTTCGACCTGGCCATCGAGGACATCAACGCCGACGGCGGGGTCTTCGGGCAGCCGGTCGAGGTCGTGTTCATCGACGACCAGGCCGACCCCGCGACCGCCACCCAGGCAGCCCAGCGGATGGTCCAGCAGGAGCAGGTCGACTACATCTTCGGGACGATCACCGACGACACCACGATCGCCGCTGCGAACGTCGCCGCGCAGGCCGGCGTCCCGATGTCACAGGCGATCGCCACCGCCCTGGACTTCTGCAGCCCGCACTTCTGGCCGTTCGGCGAGACGCCGACCCAGCTGCTCACCGACCTCGTGCCGCAGATGGTCGAGCAGTTCGGACCGAACGTCGCGCTGGTCGGCAACGACTACGTCTTCCCGCGGACCTACCACGAGGTGGCCCGGCAGCTGGTCGAGGAGGCCGGCGGGACCGTCGTCGCCGAGGAGTACTCGCCGCTGGGTACGTCGGACTGGCAGCCGGTCATCACCAAGCTGGCCGACAGCGACCCCGACTGGATCCTCTCCGCGGTGGTCGGCGGTGACGCGGTGTCCTTCGTCAAGCAGGCCGACCAGTTCGGGCTGCTCGAGGGTCGCGGCCTCACCGGTGTCTCGGTCGACCAGCAGTTCTACCCCGCGCTCGGGGAGCTGCTCGACGGCCGGACGCAGACCGTCCGCTACGGCGACCAGGTGCAGACCGAGGCCAATGCTGCCTTCGTGGAGGCCTACCAGGAGGCCTACGACACCCAGGCACCGATCTCCGGGGTGGCCGGCAACGCCTACGTCGGCATGCGCTTCATCGCCGAGGCCTTCGAGCGGGCCGGCTCCAAGGACGCCGACGCGGTCAGCGAGCAGATGGGCCGGCTGGAGTACGAGGGCCTCACCGGCACCGTGCGGTTCGACGCGACCGACCACGTGATCGAGGCCCCGATGTTCCTCACCACGATCGACGGGGGCGCCTACACGGTCGAGGAGGAGCTGGGCGTCGTCCCGGACGAGCAGACCAAGGACTGCGCGTGATCTCTGCGCTCCGGCAGCGGGTCGGGGCCGGGCACGCGGCGGCGCTCGCCGCCGCGGTCCTGGCCCTGGCCGCAGCCCCCTTCGTCCTGCTGCCCTACCCGCTGGCCCTGCTCACCCTCGCACTGGTCTACGGCCTGTTCGCGTTCGGTCTGGACGTGGCCTGGGGGCGGGCGGGCGTGGTCAGCATCGGGCACGCCGCCTTCTTCGGCCTCGGTGCCTACGGCTCGGCGATCGCCGCGGCCCACGACGTCCCGATGGTCCTCGGCGGGACGGCCGGCGTCGCCGCGGCGGTCGTGGTCGCCGTGCTCGTCGGCCTGGCCGGGCTCGGCCGGCGGGCCATGCCCGCGACCATGGCCGTGCTCACCCTGGCGATGACCCTGGTCATGAGCCAGGGTGCCCGCTCCTGGACCTCGCTGACCAACGGCACCAACGGGCTGGTCGTGTTCACCGGCGACGGCGTCGTCGGCACGTACTACCGGACCGCCGCCATCGTCCTGGGGACCGTGGTCCTCGTCTGGCTCGTCGTGCTCCGCGGTCGGCTCGGACGGCGGTTCCTCGCCATCCGCGCCGACCAGCAGCGGGCCGAGCACCTGGGCATCGACCCGCGGCGGGTGAAGACGACAGCGCTGGCGGTGAGCGGCGCCGTCAGCGCGGTCGCCGGCGCGATCGCCGCGCCGGTCATGGGCCTGGTCTCGCCGTCGGCGGCGGGGATCGTGCTCTCCACCGAGGTGCTGGTCTGGCTCGCCGTCGGCGGGCTGGGCACCATCTCCGGGGCCTTCCTGGGCGCCGGCCTGGTCACGCTCGGGGAGCAGACGCTGGGTGACGTCCTCGGCAGCTGGTATCTGCTGCTGATGGGCGTGCTGTTCCTCGTGGTGGTGCGCTTCGCCCCCGAGGGCCTCGCCGGGCTGGCCCGCACGCTGCTGCGCCGGCCGGTCCGGGAGAAGGCCGCCGGCGGCGCGGTGCTGGCCGGGCCCGCCGGCCCGGCCCGGGCGCTCCCGCCGGTCGACGGCGCGGCGCCGGCCGTCAGCGCGCAGGACGTGGAGAAGGACTTCGGGCCGGTCCCCGTCATCAAGGGGATCGACCTGCGGGTGGGCAGCGGCGAGGTGATCTGCCTGATCGGCCCGAACGGCGCCGGGAAGTCCACCTTCCTCGGCGTGCTGGCCGGGGAGCACCTCCCCGAGCGCGGTCGCGTGCAGCTGGCCGGGCACGACGTCACGGGCTGGGCGCCGCACGAGCGGGCCCGCCTGGGACTGGGGCGGCTGTTCCAGGTCCCGAGCGTCTTCCTCGACCTGACGCCGGCGCAGAACCTGGCGATCGCCCGGGCCGAGGCGGTCCAGCCGCCGGTGGCGCTACCGCTCTACGACCGCTTCCTGGAGGCCGACGCCGCGCCCGCCCGGGAGCTCTCGCTGGCCGACCGGCGGGCACTGGAGCTGGCGATGGTGCTCAGCTGGGGTCCCCGGATCCTGCTGCTCGACGAGCCCGCGGCCGGGCTGTCGCACGAGGATTCGATCGCGCTGGCCCGCACGCTGCGGGACGTCGCCGAACGCACCGGCTGCACCCTCGTGGCCGTCGAGCACGACATGGAGATCGTCCGGGAGCTGGCCGACCGGGTCGTCGTCCTGGCCGACGGCCGGATCCTGGTCGAGGGCTCGATGGAGGAGGTGTCCGCACACGACGAGGTGCGGCGCGCCTACCTGGGGGTGGCTTGATGCTCGAACTGCACGCGCTGACCGGCGGCTACAAGGACACCCGGATCGTCAACGACCTCTCCCTGCGGGTGGAGCCCGGGGAGATCGTCGGGGTGCTGGGGCGCAACGGCGTCGGCAAGACGACGCTGCTCAAGAGCCTGTTCGGGCTGTGCCGGGTGTTCTCCGGGGAGGTCCGGATCGACGGCGTGGCCGTGCCGTCGGGCCGGCCGGAGCTCCTGGCCCGCGCCGGCTGCACCCTCATGCCCGACGACCGCGGGGTCTTCGCCGACCTGACCGTGGCCGAGAACCTGCGGCTGGCCGCCCGCCGGGGATACCGCCCGCCGGTCGACGTCCGCGCGGTCTACCCGCTGCTCGACGAGCGGGCCGATCAGGCTGCCGGCACGCTCAGCGGCGGGCAGAAGCAGCAGGTGGGACTGGCGCGGGCGGTGCTCGCCGGCTCCCGGCTGATCGCCGTCGACGAGTTCTCCCAGGGGCTGCAGCCCTCCGTCGTCGACGACTCGATCGCGGCCCTGCGCACCGTCGCCGCATCTGGTGTGGCCGTCGTCCTGGTCGAGCAGGGACCGGAGATCCCGCTGCGGTTCTGCGACCGCATCGTCGTGATGGTCAAGGGCGGCATCGTGCTCGATGCCCCGGCCGCCGAGCTGCGCGCCGACCCCTCCCGGCTGACCGACCTGCTCGTCGTCGGCTGACGTCCGAACCATTCGCACTCCTCGCCCCTCCGACCCCAGGAGCTGCCCGTGACACCGATCCCCCGCGCCCTTTCCGCCGAGGCGATGGCGCTCGCCGCCCGCCTCGAGCTGGGCGCCGACCGGCAGCAGCCGGTCGGCCAGGCGCTCGAGGCGATGTACGCCATCCTCGACCGGCTGGACGCCGTCCCCCTGGGAGAGACGCCGCCGGCGACCGCCTTCGACGCCCGCTGGGAGGGCTGACCGTGGAACCGTTCGAGCTCTCCCTCACCGCCGCGGCGGAGGAGATCGCGGCCGGCCGGCTGTCGCCGGTGGAGCTGACCGAGTCCGTGCTCGCCCGCATCGAGACCACCGAGGGGGCGCTCGGCGCCTTCGCGCACGTCAGTGCCGACCTCGCCCGCGACCAGGCGGTCGCCGCGGAGAAGGAGATCGCGGCGGGCCGGTACCGGGGGCCGCTGCACGGCATCCCGCTCGGGGTGAAGGACCTGTACGACACCGCCGGTGTGCCCTCCACCTCCAGCTCGAAGGTCCGCGCCGGCCACGTCCCGGACGTCGACGCGGTCGCCGTCACCCGGCTGTTCGAGGCGGGGATGGTGATGGTCGGCAAGACCCACACCCACGAGTTCGCCTACGGCGGGCGCACCCACACGACCCGCAACCCGTGGGACGTCAGCCGCATCCCCGGCGGGTCCAGCGGCGGGTCGGGGGCAGCCGTCGCGGCCGGGTCCTGCATGGTCGGCATGGGCACCGACACCGCCGGGTCGATCCGCATCCCCGCCTCCTTCTGCGGCACCGTCGGCCTCAAGCCGACCTACGGCCGGACCTCGCGGCGGGGTGTGGCGTCCCTGTCGTGGTCCCTGGACCACGTCGGGCCGCTGACCCGCAACGTCGAGGACTGCGCGCTCGTCCTGGACGCGATCGCCGGGCACGACCCGCTCGACCCCGCGTCGGTCGACGTCCCGGTGCCGGGCTACACGGCCGGGCTGACCGGCGACGTCACCGGTCTGCGGATCGGCGTCCCGACCAACTACTTCTTCGAGCACGTGCACGAGGACGTCGAGCGCGGGGTGCGCGCGGCGATCGACGTGCTGGTGGGCCTCGGTGCCCAGGTGCGGGAGGTGACCATCCCCTACCCGGACCAGATCCTGGCCGCGGAATGGGGCATCGTCACGCCGGAGGCGGCCGCCTACCACCAGGAGTCCCTGCGCAGCAGCGCCGAGCTCTACCGCCCCGAGACGCGGGTGCAGCTCGAGGTGGGCGAGCTGCTCCTGGCCACCGACTACATCAAGGCGCTGCGGGTGCGCACGCTCATGCAGCGGGCCTGGGCCGAGATGTTCACCGACATCGACGTCCTCGTGGCCCCGGTCCTCCCGTTCGTCGCGCCCCGTGTCGAGGACATGGAGGTGACCTGGCCGGATGGCAGCACGGAGTCGGTGGACCTGGCGATGGTCCGGCTCACCTCGCCGGCGAACCTGACCGGGCAGCCGACGCTGGCCCTCCCGGTCGGCTTCGACCCGGCCGGCCTGCCCGTGGGCATGCAGGTGATGGGCCGCCCGTTCGACGAGGCGAGGCTGCTGGACGTCGGGAAGGCCTACGAGGCGGCCACCGACGTCGTGGGCCGGCTCGCGCCGCTGGGCTGAGAGCCGCACCTGCCGGCACCGGGCCGGGTCCCTGCTGGGGCCCGGCCCGGGTCATTCTGCGAGCGCGGGACCCGCCTGGTGGTTCGGGTGGCCCTCGGTGCGCTCGCGCTGCTTCATCCGGGCCTCGTACACGTGCCGGTCACCGCCGGCCAGCTCGTCGCGGGCGCGCTCGTCGAAGGCCCGGAACACCGACCAGTAGTTCGCGTCGTAGTCCTCGACGATCTGGAAGGTCCACCGGTCGGCGATCACGTTGCGGCCGACCAGGTCGCGGTCGAGGTCGTCGGCCAGTCGGGTGTGCCCGGCCTTGCGGAACAGCTCAACGGCGTCCTGCAGTAGCAGGTCGGCCTTTCCGGAGTGCTGGTGGAACCCGTACAGCTGGCCGCGGGCCTGCTCGATGGTCTCCAGGGCCTCGGAGAGCTTGCCGAGGCCCTCCACCGTCGTGTCGTCGAGATCGGGACGGCTGCGGTCGCTGCTCACGCCTCCATCGTGGGGTGCGTGACCACCCCGCGCCCGGCGGAGGGGGTCAGGAGGCGGCGATGGCGGCGTCGATGAGCCGCTCGGCCAGCTGCCGGCCGTGCGCGGCCGGCCCGTCGGGCCCCAGCAGCCCGCCGGAGAGATACATGCCGTCGATGATCAGGTGCACCTGGGCGGCGAGGTCCTCACCGGCGCCGGGCACCGCCTGCTCGGCCAGGCGCTCCAGCCGCGCGTGCAGCTCGAACTTGTAGTCGGCCGCGGCGCTGCGGGCGGGGTGCTGGGGGTCGTCGTACTCGCTGCTGACGTTGGTGAACGGGCAGCCGCGGAAACCGGTGCGGGTCACGTCGCGCTCCACGGCGTCGACCACCGACAGCAGCGCGGCCCGCGGGTCGCCCTGGAGGCGGATCAGCTCGGCGTCGATGAAACCCAGCACGGTGGCGGCCTTGCGCGCCAGGTAGGCGCCGACGAGGTCGTCCTTGCTCTTGAAGAGCCGGTACACCGTCATCTTGCCCAGGCCGGTCTCGCGGACCAGCTCGTCCATGCCGACGCTGCGCGAGCTGCGGGTGGCGAAGAGCCGCTCGGCGGTGTCGAGGACGATGGCCTGCCGCTCCGCCCGGCTGCGGCGGACGGGGAGCGGGGCGTCGTCGGCGGCGAGGGCGAAGGCTGGAGCGGTCACGTCGGCGATGGTGCATCAGCCCGTGACGGAGCAGTTCGCGGCACGCCGGGATCACCCGGCGGATGGTTGCGCTGAGTAACGAGAGGCGGCCGGGCAGCCCGGGGCGCCGGGGATCGGTGAGGCTGGTGTGGCGACGCGTGACCGCCCGGCGACCTCTCCGATCCCCGTGGGCGTCAGTCCCGGCGCACCCGGCGGGGGTTGGCCAGCAGCCGCGCCAGCGGCACCGCGGAGGCCTCGGGGGCCTCCGTCTCGTCCCCCCGGCCCTCGGTCGTGGTGTCGGCGGCTACTCGGTAATCGCGCTGCGTGTCCTCCATGGCGCCCAGCGTCCCCCGCGGGGGTGGCGCTGAAACAGCCCCGAACCAGTGATCTGTAGCCGAACGGGTGAGAGGTTCGTCACGCTGCGCAAGGCCCGGTGCCTCGTCCCGCGGAGAGCAGGGGTGTCAGGGAGCCTCGTGCTCGGCGCCCGGCTCGACGTCCCCGCCCTCGGCCGGGTCCTCCGGGTGCGGCGTGCGGCCGCCGGCCTCGTGGTCCTCCGGCGGGTCCCCCTCGGCCCGCTCGGCGGTGTGCGGCGTGCGCCCCGGTTCGGTCATCGCGGGTCCTCCTCGGCCGGTCGCTCGCCGGCGGGGGTGCCCGGAAAGCCCACCGCCCAACCACGCAGCCCCGGGGTTCACCCCACGGCGGTGGCCGCCGGCAGGTGCGGCCGCAGGGCGGCCACCGCCGCCGCGTCGGGGAGCGCGCCGCGGGCGCCGGGGCCGGTCGTGGACAGCGCCGCGGCGGTGACGGCGGACCCGACCGCCTCGGGCAGCGCAGCACCTCCGGAGAGGGCGGCGGCCAGGGCGCCGGAGAAGCAGTCCCCCGCGCCGGTGGTGTCCACGGCGCGCACCGGCGGCGGGGCCTGCAGCAGCGCCGGGCCGCCGTCGGGCACCAGCAGCGCCCCGCGGGCGCCGAGGGTGACCACGACGGTGCGCGGCCCCAGCGAGCGGGCCAGCTGCACCAGCTCCGCCGCGGTCCGCTCGCCGGGTTCCGCGCCGGTCAGCTGCACCAGCTCGTGCTCGTTCGGCACGAGCACGTCGACCCGCGCCAGCAGCTCCGCGGACAGCGGCCGCGGCGGGGCGGGGGTCAGGACGACGATGCCGGTGGCGGCCGCCGCGGCTGCGGCCACCGTCGCCAGGGGCACCTCCAGCTGCAGCAGCACCACCTCCGCCCGGCGGACCGGCTCCACCTCGGCGTCCCACGGCTGCAGCTCGGCGTTGGCGCCGGGCACCACGACGATGAGGTTCTCCCCGCTGTCCTCCTCGACCGGGATGGTGGCGCTGCCGGTGGGCGCCTCCGGGGCGCGGTCCACGTGCGTGACGTCGACGCCGGCCAGGGTCAGCGCGGCCAGCTGCCGGTCGCCGGCCGGATCCGCACCGACCCGCCCGACCATGGCCACGCCGGGAACCAGCCGGCCGGCGGCGGCCGCCTGGTTGGCCCCCTTGCCACCCGGCGCGAGCACGGTGTCGAGACCGATGACGGTCTCGCCGCGGCCGGGCAGCCGCCGCACACGCACGAGCACGTCCTCGTTGAGGCTGCCGACGACGGTGACGGACACGGGGACCTCCGGGGCGGGGGGCGGCGGGGCCCCAGCAGTACCAGATGCCGACGCCGCCGCGCCCCGCGATCATGGCGCGGTGACCACCGCCCCGCCCCGGGAAAGCGTTCCGGCGCCGTGACCGCGGGGGAGCTGCGGCGCAACGACCCGGCGCAGTACGACCTGCTCACCGACCAGTGGTGGGAGCCGAGCGGCGGCTTCGCGATGCTGCACTGGCTGGCCGCCTCCCGCGCCGAGCACATCCCGCCGGCGCCGCACCCGGGGGCGCTGCTGGTCGACCTGGCCTGCGGCGGCGGGCTGATGGGGCCGCACGCCGCGCGCCTGGGCTACCGGCACGTCGGCGTCGACCTCGGGCGGCCCGGCCTCGAGCTCGCCCGCGACCACGGGATGCTGCCGGTGCAGGCCTCCGTCCTCGCCGTGCCGCTGGCCGACGGGTGCGCCGACGTCGTCGTCGCCGGGGAGATCCTCGAGCACGTCGAGGACGACGTCGCCGTCCTGGCCGAGGCCGCCCGGCTCCTGCGGCCGGGCGGCACGCTGGTCATCGACGCGATCGCCGCGACCCGGCTGGCCGAGCTGATCGCGGTGCGCATCTTCGAGCGCCTGCCCGGCGGCCCGCCCCCGGGCATCCACGACCCCCGGCTGTTCGTCGACCGCCGCCGCCTGCGGGCGGCCGCGGACCGGCTGGGGCTGGAGCTGCACCTGGTGGGGTTGCGCCCGTCGCTGCGGGACACCATCGCCTGGCGGCGGGGCCGGAGGCCGGCGGTGCGGCTCAAGCGGCTGCCGACCACCGCGGTGCTGTTCGCCGGCTACGGCCGCAAGAGATGAGCCCGGCCGCGTCCGGCGGCCGGGCGGGGGGTCCGACCTGCCCGTACGGTCGGGTGATGACGCCGAGCCCGAGCGCCCCGGAGCTCTGGTGAACGCCGTGGTGACCGGGGCGGGCTCGGCCCTCCCTGCGGCCCTGGACCAGGACGACCTGTGGGAGGGCTTCTTCGCCGGGCACTACGCGGGGGTGCGGGCGGCCCGGCGCATCTTCGCCGCCTCGGGCGTGCGCCGCCGGCACGCGGTGGCCAACCCGATCGACGAGGACATCAGTGGCTGGGGGACCGCCGCGCGGATGCAGCGCTACCTCCAGGAGGCGCTGCCGCTGGGCAAGCAGGCCGTGGCCGCGGCGCTGGACGACGCGGGCCTCGCGCCCGGCGACGTCGGCCTGTTCGCCGTCGCCACCTGCACCGGCTACGCCACCCCGGGTCTGGACATCCGGCTGGCCGGCGACCTGGGCATGCCGCCCGGGTTGCAGCGTCTCCTGGTCGGCCACATGGGCTGCTACGCGGCGATCCCCGGGCTGGCCGCGGCCGGCGACTACGTCACCGCCCGGTCCCGTCCCGCCGTCCTCCTCTGCTGCGAGCTGACCAGCCTGCACGTGCAGCCGGCGCAGGCCGACCTCGAGCAGGTCGTGGCCCACGCCCTGTTCTCCGACGCCGCGGCCGCCGTGGTGCTGCAGCCCGGCGCCGGGCGGGGGCGGCGGCTGGCCGACGTCGTGGTCCGCACCGACGCGTCCACCGCCGACCACATGACCTGGGACGTGACCGACCTCGGTTTCCGCATGGGGCTCTCCCCGCGGGTGCCCGACGTGCTGGCCCGGCACGTGGGCGAGGTGGTCGACGAGCTGCTCACCGGCGCCGGGCTGCGGACCGGGGACGTCGCGGGCTGGGCGGTGCACCCCGGCGGGCCGCGGATCCTGGACGTCGTCCGTGACGAGCTCGGGCTGGCCGAGCAGCAGCTGGCCGCGTCCCGGCACGTGCTGGCCGAGCACGGCAACTGCTCCTCGGCGACGGTGCTGCTGGTGCTCGAGGAGCTGGCCGACGTCGACGGCCCGGTCGTGGCGATGGCGTTCGGCCCCGGCCTCACCCTCTACGCCGCCCTCCTCCTGCCGGCCTGACCCTCCGGCTCCCGTTCCGGAACAGCCCCCACGCCGCCCGCCGGCCCACTAGCCTGCGTGCGCCAGGTCACAGGTCGGGGGTGCTGCGTGGAGCCGGATGTCGCGGTGCGGGTCTTCCTCGTCGACGACCACGAGGTGGTGCGCCGGGGCGTGGCCGAGCTCCTCGAGGACGATCCCGGCATCCGCGTGGTGGGCGAGGCGGGCTCGGTCGTCGAGGCGCTGGCCCGGGTCCCCGCCGTCCGGCCCGACGTCACCGTCGTGGACATGCGGCTGCCCGACGGGGACGGCGCCGACGTCTGCCGCCGGCTGCGCGAGCAGGTGCCCGGGCTGCGCTGCCTGGTGCTGACCAGCTACTCCGACGAGGAGGCGGTCTCCTCGGCGCTGGCTGCCGGCGCCTCCGGCTACCTGCTCAAGCAGGTGCGCGGCTCGGCGCTGGTCTCCGCCGTGCGCACCGTCGCCGGCGGGGGCACGCTCTTCGGCCCGGAGGCCGGCTCGGTCGGCGGGGAGGAGCGCCGCCGGCGCCCGGCCGAGCAGGACCGGCGGCTGGCCGTGCTCACCGACCAGGAGCGGACGGTGCTGAAGCTGATCGGCGAGGGCCTCACCAACCGGCAGATCGGGACCCGGATGGGACTGGCCGAGAAGACGGTGAAGAACTACACCAGCCACCTGCTGGCCAAGCTGGGCCTCGAGCGGCGCACCCAGGCCGCCATCCTGGCCACCGAGCTGCGGGACCGCCCGGGCCCGTCGAGCTGAGGGCCGTCACTGGCGGGGCAGCGGCACCACCCAGCGGATCTCGGTGCCCGACGGGCCGGTGGAGGCGGTCAGCCGCCCGCCGAACCGCTCGGCCCGGTCGGCGAGATTGGCCAGCCCGCTGCGCACGGTGATCGCCGGGAGCCCGATGCCGTCGTCGGTGACGACGACGCTCACCTCGCCGTCCACGCTCACGTTGACGGTGACCCGGGTCGCGGAGGCGTGCTTGACGACGTTGGTGACCAGCTCGCACACGACGGCGACGACGTCGGTCACGAGGGTGGGCGGCAGGTCGTCGACGCTGCTGCGCAGGCGCACGTCGGGCAGCAGCCCGTGGCCGTCGGTGATCGACCGGACCACGTCGGAGATGCGCCGGCGCACCGCGGTCGGGGAGCCGTCCTCGGCCTGGTGGAGCTCGAAGATCGCCGAACGGATGCGGGCGATCGTGTCGTCGAGCTCGTCCACGCGCTCGGCGAGCCGCGCAGCGACCTCCGGCTGGGTCTCCTCCAGCGACCGGCTGATCCGGTCCAGCGCGAGGCCCGTGGCGAAGATGCGCTGGACGACGTGGTCGTGCAGATCGCGGGCGATGCGGTCGCGATCGGCCTCGACCTGCAACCGGCGCTCGCGCTGCTGGGTGCGGGCCAGCTCGAGGGCGACGGCGGCCTGGCCGGCGAAGGCCGCGGCCAGCTCCAGGGTGTCGGGCTCGAACGGGGGCCGGCCGCGCAGCCGCATCGCCACGACCGTGCCGAGCGCCGGCCCGCCGCCGAGCGGGATGAACAGGGCCGGGCCGTAGCCGGCGACCAGCTCGCCGAGCACCGGGGCGCGCTTCCCGCCCGGGGCCTGGGAGGTGGCGTCCACGAGCAGCCGGGGGACGCCGGACCGGTGCGCGACGCCCAGCTGGCTGTCGATCAGGGGCACCCGCAGGCCGTGGACGATCTCCTCGTCCAGGCCGACGGCGGCGACCACGGTCAGCGAGTCGGCGTCCCCCGGGGTGGGCACCAGGACGCCTGCGACATCGGCCGAGGCGAGGAAGGCGACCCGTTGGGCGATCGACCGCAGCACGCTGTCCGGGTCGGCGCCGGACAGCAGCGCGGTGGCGATGTCGCTCCCGGCCTGGGCCCACGCGCGCCGGTGCTCGGCCCGCTCGACCCGCCGGGCGCCCTCGATCGCCAGGCCGGCCGCGTCGCACAGGCCGGAGATCACCTCCTCGTCGGCCGCGCTGAACGGCTCGCCGGTGCGCTTCTCGGTGAGGTAGAGGTGTCCGAAGACCCGCCCGCGGACCCGCACCGGAACGCCGAGGAAGGTGTGCATCGGAGGGTGACCGGGCGGCAGGCCGACGGCGGCCGGGTGCGCGGTGAGGTCGTCGAGGCGCAGCGGGACCGGCTTCTGGATCAGCAACCCGAGGACGCCGTTCCCGGTGGGGAACCGGCCGATGCGTTGCTGGTCCTCCACGCCCATCCCGACGACGACGAACCGGTCGAAGGACCGGCCGTCGCTGCGCAGCACGCCCAGGGCGCCGTAGGTCGCGTCGGCGCGGTCGACCGCGATGGTGACGATCTCGCGCAGGGTCCGCTCCACGTGCGCGCTGCGGGCAGCGGCCTGCACGCCGGCGGCGAGCACGGGGATCGCGGCCGGCGTGGAGTTCCGGACCCCGGGGTCGGGCGGGGGCACGGCCCGACCACCGGGGTCTGCGTAGGGGCTGAAGGATGCGGGGATTCCGGCCTCCATCAGGCGCCGCGGGCCAGGCGGCGGGTGGGCGGGCGCGGAACGGCGTGCCGCAGCAGCGCCTTCCCCCCGGAGTTCACGACCACCAGGTCGGCGCCGTGGGCGGCTCCGGTCAGCGCCTCGAAGATCGGCCGGTCGAGGACCGCGGTCCGGGTGCGGCCGATGACCCCGGTCTCGGCGATCGCCCGCAGGACCTGGGCCTCGAGCCGCTCGAGGGCGACTGTCGGGGTGCGCCGGGCGTGGCGGGACAGAAAGCCGAGCGGATCGTCGTCCGCCTCGTCCATGACGGCGACGGCGACGACGGTTGCCTCCCGGCGGGCGGCCTCGCGCAGCGCCCACACCAGGGCGCCGTGGCTGCGCGGCGAGTCGTCGAGGTCCACGATCAGCCAGGGGTGCTGCCGCCGGGGGAGGAGGGGAGGCAGGCGGACCGACTCGACCGGCCGCAGCGGCACACCGCCGGAGGCCCCTTCGTCGGCGGAGGCGCCGGAGGGGTCGTGCTCGTCCGGCTCGCTGCTGAACCGGTGTCCGTCGGTCATGCCACGATCGTGGCGCTCTCCCTCGGGGGGCGGCAGGGACCAAGGGCCCGGGTGCCCCCTGGCGGGGGCGTTACTGACCCGTTCCGATTCATTACCGAGCGTGCCGTAACGCACAGTGATCTGACGAACACGGATCGCTGCTCAGTGGTCGGGTGACCTCCCGATCACGACGGTGGCGTCCAGGTCGGCGGAGCGGGCGATCTCCGCCCGCAGGCCCCCGGCGATGACGGCGTCTCTCGTCCGCGGTGCCTGGCGGGCGCTCGTCTCGATGAGCAGGGCGCCGCCGGGGGTCAGCCAGCGCAGCGCCCCGGTGGCGACCCGACGCTGCACGTCCAGGCCGTCGGCGCCACCGTCGAGGGCCGTCCGCGGCTCGTGGTCCCGGGCCTCCGGCGGCATGAGCGGGATCTCCGCGGCGGGCACGTAGGGTGCGTTGGCCACCACCACGTCCACGCGCCCGGCCAGCGGCTCCGGCAGCGCGTCGTACAGGTCGCCCGCGTAGACCCGGCCGCCCACCGCCGCGACATTGGCCCGGGCGCAGCGCACCGCGACGGGGTCGATGTCGGCGGCGTGCAGCTCGGCCCCGCCGACGGCGGTGGCGAGCGCGACGCCCACCGCGCCGGTGCCGCAGCAGAGGTCGACGACAACGGGGGAGCCGGCCCCGCGCAGCAGCGCGGCCGCCCGCCCGACGAGGAAGCCGGTGCGGCGGCGGGGGACGAAGACCCCGGGCGCCACGGCGATGCGCAGGCCGCAGAACTCCGCCCAGCCCACGATCAGCTCCAGCGGCTCGCCGGCGACCCGGCGGGCGACCAGGGTGTCGAGCTCGGCCGGTGTGGCGGCGGTGGCGAGCAGCAGCTCCGCCTCGTCCTCGGCGAAGACGCAGCCCGCACCGCGGAGGCGGGTGACGACGTCGGCACGGACGGCCGGCGACGGGGGTGCGGACACCGGAACCTCCCGCTCGGCGGTGGGTCGGGAGCGAGTGACGGGACCCGCGCGGTCGACCGGGGGCGCGACCTGCGCACCCGTCCGGCCGGTCGGTCGGCGCTCAGCGTGTCACACGTGCGTGACCGCACGCGGTCAAGGCCGCACGCCTGCTGGACTCTCAGAACCGAGGGTGCCCCGACTTCGTCAAGCGATAACCCACCACACCCCGCACTCCTATGGGCGAGTGCCAAGGAAGGGGTGTCCCTGACGTCTGCGACCTCCGTCGCGCCCCCTGCGGGACCAGTGCCCGCTCCGGTTCGGCGGGCTTGAGCCCGCCCTGATCCGCCTCGGCCCAGTACGCTCCGCCGCGCGGTCGGGCCCGCGGCCGCCCAGGACCCGCTCCGGTGGCAGGAGT
Source organism: Geodermatophilus ruber (assembly GCF_900114385.1). GTDB lineage: Bacteria > Actinomycetota > Actinomycetes > Mycobacteriales > Geodermatophilaceae > Geodermatophilus > Geodermatophilus ruber. The sequence continues at coordinate 358,605 of NZ_FOSW01000001.1, read as the reverse complement.
CGTCATGGCCGATGAGACCGCACCTCCTCAGGTCCGGCGCGCGGGACGGCTCGAGCGAGTCGTGGCGCTCACAGGGGCGGCGTCGGTCGTCCTCCTCGTGGCCGGTGACTTCATCGCGGACGTGAGCGGGAACGGGATCGACGCCTCCCTGTCCGACCTGGCACTGGTGCAGGCGCTCCGAGAGCACGCGGGGGAGCTGAGCCTCGGAGCGGTGATCATCACGCTGGGCGCGGTGTCGGCCGCGGTCTTCCTCGGGTCGGTCTGGCTCCAGTTCCGACGGGCATCCGAGTGGGTCGCCGTCATCGGCGTCGCCGGTGGCCTGCTCTACGTCATGGTGGCCCTCCGGCACGCCGGCGACTACGTCGTCCTCGCGAGCTTGGAGGCCGCCGACGACGCGGTCACCGCACGAGGCGTCTTCGCCGCCGGCGTGGTGACGACGGAGCAGCTCCCCGTGGCGCCGCTGGTGATGGTGATTGCCACCCTCCTCGCTCACCTCCGGTACGGCGTCTTCCCCCGGTCATTCCTCTGGTTCAACGTGGTGCTGCTGGCGCTGCTCGTCGTCGCCTTCCTGCCGGTCGGCCCCGCCGGGCTGATGGGTCTGCTCGGCATCGTGTGGTTCCTCGTCGCCTCGCTGGTGTTCGCGGCGGGACCTGTCGAGGAGCCGCGGTCCGCAACCGCACGGTGAGGGTCCGCCTATGCGCGACCGGTCACCCGGATCGGCGCCAGTCGTCGGGCGTACCGAGTGCCACTTCGAGCTGCATCCAGGACGACGGGACTACGGGTCGCCTGCAAAGGGAATGCCCAACGCTCGTGACCTCACCCGCGATCTCCCTGCCCGCTGCGGCAGCTGCGCGGCGCGCGTGAGCTGCTATGCCCCCCGATGGGGCGCCGGAGCGGCGGAAGAGGGACCCTCCCCACCCCGTCCGGCGCCACCGGCCGCCGGAGTGCGGGCACCGTCGATGGCGGGCGTTGGGCCGCGCTCGGCGGGGTGGGCTGCAGTACCGCGTTCCGCTTCCACCGTCCGCTGCAGTTCCATCAGCACCTCGTTGGCTGTTCGTCGCTACTTGGGGACAGCAGGGTCGTCGATGAAGCCGCGAATCTCTTCGGGGGAGTTGCCAACGAAGGTCACGCTGACGCCCATGGTCAGGACGATGAGTGCCGCGGTGGTCATGCCCGGAGGCTGTCAGCGGAGCCCTGACCAGCGCGGACGCCACGCCTGATGACTTCCGCATGACCTGACGGGTGGCCAACCACGGTCATGCCTGGCTGCCTGGCGGGAGGCCCAGGAGGGGTGAACAGGCCGCATCGCCTGCGGTTCTGCGTGGAGCGGGTGACGAGAATCGAACTCGCACTGTCAGCTTGGGAAGCTGATGTTCTGCCATTGAACTACACCCGCAGTGATGCTCTCATCTGCGAGGACGGGACCGGCCTCGCGGGCGAGCATCGTGCAAGAGAGTACACGGGGCGTCGGTCGGAGCGACGTGAGGGAGGCCCCTGTCGTGGTCCCAGCGCGGGGCGACGCCCCGGGTGCCCTGAAGTGTCTCCGCTGCGACGTCCGCTGGAGCACGCCCGGTGCCGCGGCCGCTTCGGGTGCAGGTCGGAGGTCGAGGTTCTCGAGAGTTCCGCGCGCCGTGTCCCGGCGTGGATGCCCCGGTTCCTGCGCCGAGCGTGACCCCGGCCGGCGTCAGCCGGACGGGTGTCGCCCCACTCCGACCGACACCGCCGTCAGGTAGACAGCAGACCGTTGCCACGACCGCGCCGCCCGAGGAGAACCAGACGTTCTGCTCGAAGCCGGTCAGATCGCACCAGGTGACGCCGATGGAGACCCCGAAGGCGGGCCCGCCCGACAGATGGAGACGAAGAGCATGGCCACGAGGACGGACACGCAGTCGCCTGCGCTGCACGATGCCGACAGCCACGATCTGATCCGTGTGCACGGCGCGCGCGTGAACAACCTCAAGGACGTCAGCGTCGAGATCCCGAAGCGCCGGCTGACGGTGTTCACCGGCGTCTCCGGCTCGGGCAAGAGCTCGCTGGTCTTCGACACCATCGCCGCCGAATCGCAGCGGCTGATCAACGAGACCTACAGCGCGTTCCTCCAGGGCTTCATGCCGTCCTTGGCCCGCCCCGAGGTCGACCTGCTCGAGGGGCTGACGACGGCGATCATCGTCGACCAGGAGCGGATGGGCGCCAACCCCCGTTCCACGGTCGGCACCGCCACCGACGCGAACGCGATGCTGCGCATCCTGTTCAGCCGCCTGGGCAAGCCCTACATCGGTCCGCCGACCGCGTTCGCCTTCAACGTGCCGACGCGCAGGGCGAGCGGGGTCATGAGCACCGAGAAGGGCGGCCGGGTCGAGAAGGCCGTGGTGCGCGACGCGGTCTACCAGGGCGGCATGTGCCCGAGGTGCGAGGGCATGGGCGCGCTCAACGACTTCGACCTCACGGCGCTGTACGACGAGACGAAGTCGCTGAACGAGGGCGGCCTGATGGTGCCCGGTTACAGCATGGACGGCTGGTACGGCCGCCTGTTCATGGGCATCGGCCTCGACCTGGACAAGCCGATCGGCCGGTACACCAAGAAGGAGATGCAGGACCTCCTGTACAAGGAGCCGACCAAGATCAAGGTCGAGGGCATCAACCTCACCTACGAGGGCGTGATCCCGAAGGTCCAGAAGTCGATGCTCTCCAAGGACGTCGAGTCGCTCCAGCCGCACGTCCGGCGCTTCGTGGAGCGAGTCGTGACGTTCACGACCTGCCCGGAGTGCGACGGCACCCGCCTCAGCACGGAGGCCCGCTCGTCGAGGATCGCGGGCAAGAACATCGCCGACGTCTGCGCGATGCAGATCAGCGACCTCGCCGACTGGGTCCGGGGTCTCGAGGAGCCGTCGGTGGCCCCGCTGCTCACCGGCCTCCAGCACCTGCTCGACTCGTTCGCCGAGATCGGGCTGGGCTACCTGTCGCTCGACCGGCCGGCGGGCACGCTCTCGGGCGGTGAGGCGCAGCGCACCAAGATGATCCGGCACCTCGGCTCGTCGCTCACCGACGTCACCTACGTCTTCGACGAGCCGACGATCGGCCTGCACCCCCACGACATCGAGCGGATGAACCGCCTGCTGCTCCAGTTGCGGGACAAGGGCAACACCGTGCTGGTCGTGGAGCACAAGCCGGAGACGATCGCGATCGCCGACCACGTCGTCGACCTCGGCCCGGGCGCCGGGACCGGAGGCGGCGAGGTGGTGTTCGAGGGGACCGTCGACGGGCTGCGGGCCGGCGACACCATCACCGGCCGGCACCTGGACGACCGGGCGCGGCTGAAGGACTCGGTGCGCTCGTCGTCGGGGGCACTCGAGGTCCGTGGCGCGAGCACGCACAACCTGCAGGACGTCGACGTCGACATCCCGCTCGGGGTCCTCGTCGTCCTCACCGGGGTGGCGGGCTCGGGCAAGAGCTCGCTGATCCAGGGCTCGGTGGCCGGCCGGGACGGCGTGGTGGTGGTCGACCAGGGTGCGATCCGCGGTTCACGACGGAGCAACCCGGCGACCTACACCGGGCTGCTCGACCCGATCCGCAAGGCGTTCGCGAAGGCCAACGGGGTGAAGCCGGCGCTGTTCAGCTCGAACTCCGAGGGGGCCTGCCCGGCGTGCAACGGCGCCGGCGTCATCTACACGGAGCTGGGCGTCATGGCCACCGTCGAGTCCACCTGCGAGGAGTGCGAGGGCAGGCGGTTCCAGGCGTCGGTCCTGGAGTACACGCTGGGCGGCCGGAACATCGCCGAGGTGCTCGCGATGTCGGTGACCGAGGCGGAGGTCTTCTTCGGCGAGGGCGAGGCACGCACGCCGGCCGCGCACACGATCCTGGACCGGCTCGCCGACGTCGGGCTCGGCTATCTCACGCTCGGCCAGCCGCTCAGCACGCTGTCCGGCGGTGAGCGCCAGCGGATCAAGCTGGCCGCGCAGATGGCGGAGAAGGGCGGCGTCTACGTCCTCGACGAGCCGACCACGGGCCTGCACCTCGCCGATGTCGAGCAGCTGCTCGGCCTGCTCGACCGGCTCGTCGACTCCGGCAAGTCGGTCATCGTCATCGAGCACCACCAGGCGGTCATGGCGCACGCCGACTGGATCATCGACCTCGGCCCCGGCGCCGGCCACGACGGCGGCCGGATCGTCTTCGAGGGCACGCCCGCCGACCTCGTCGCCGCCCGCTCCACCCTCACCGGCGAACACCTCGCGGCCTACGTCGGCACCTGAGCGAGGCCCTCGCGGACGCCGGCGCCGAGCGCGGCCTTCCGCCGTCGGTGAGGCCTCCTGGAGAGCCGGGGAGGCGACTCTCACGGGCGCCGGTCGTGGCCTCCCCGCGTCAGCGGCGCATCTCGCCGAGGAACCCCGTGGCCTCCGACCGCAGCCGCTCGGCCATCCGGGACAGGCCGGTGACGTCGGCGCCGTCGGCGCCCAGGGAGGCCGAGCCGTCCACCGCGGCGGCGATGCCGGCGACCAGGCCGTTCATCTCGGTCACGGTCGAGCCGACGTTGGTCATGACCGCGGCGACGTCCTCGGCGGCCTGCCGGATCTGCTCGACCTGCGCGGTGACCCGCTCGGTGGCCCGGCCGGTCTGGTCGGCGAGGTCCTTGACCTCGGAGGCGACGACGGCGAAGCCCTTGCCGGCCTCCCCGGCGCGGGCGGCCTCGATCGTCGCGTTGAGGGCCAGCAGCCGCGTCTGCGCGGCCACCGCGTCGATCATCGCGATGATCTCCCGGATCTCGGCCGACGAGCGGGTGAGCGAGGACATCGTCTGCTGCGCGGCACCCACCTCCGCGCTCGCCGCCGAGGCGGCGTCGGTCAACCCCGACGCCGACGCGCTGACCTGGGTCGAGGCCGTCGCCACCTGTTCCGACATCGCCAGCACGACCGACTCGAACTCGTCGGCCAGCCCGAGCCGCGAGGCCTGCGCCTCGGTGACCCGGCCGGCGGTCTCCTGCATGGCGTCGCGGGCGGCGTTGATGTCGATGGCGGCCCGGCGGTAGGCGCCGGCCAGGCCGGTGAGCAGCACCTGGCGGTGGAACCGTCCGTGCGCCGCGGAGCTCAGCGCGGCGGAGGACTCCCGGACGAACGCGTCGGAGACGTCGAGCACCCGGTTGACGCCGTGGTGCAGGGCCGCGAGCTCCGGCACGGCCGCCGGTCCGGGGGCCAGCCTGCTCCGGGCCTCCAGGTCGCCGCGGGCGGCGGCGTCGCAGGTCTCGGTCAGCTGGCGCACGAAGGCGCGGTAGACGGCCAGCTCCGCGGCGTCGCTGCGACGGGTGCCGCGTCCCATGTCAGCGCTCCTCACGGTGGATGACCGACCAGACGAACTCCTCGTAGGAGTCGGCCCGCTCGGTGACGACCTCCTCCAGCAGCCGGGAGGAGGCGGCCACCGCCGCCCTGGCGTGGGGGTGCCGCCGCTCCTCGGCGCGCAGCCGGCCGTACAACGGGGTGACCTCGGCGACCGCCCGGGGGGAGGGACGCCGCCGGTTCGAGTGGTAGCCGAGGACCCGGCCGTCGGGCCCGTAGGACGGCGTGACGTGGGCCAGCACCCAGTAGTGCGCGCCGTCCGCGGCGAGGTTGTTGATGTAGGCGAAGATCTCCTGGCCCTGTGCCAGCGCTCCCCACAGCAGCGCGAACACCGCCCGGGGCATCTCCGGGTGGCGGATCAGGTTGTGCGGCTGCCCGATCACCTCGTCGGCCGTGTAGCCGCTGACCCGCAGGAAGACGTCGTTGGCGTAGGTGATCACGCCCCGCGGGTCGGTCTTGGACACGATCAGCTCGTCGGTCCCGAAGGTGCGTTCCTCCCCCGTCGGCCGCACGGCGTGCCGCGCGCGCGGCGGCGCGGGAAGGGTGTCCTGCACGGGTGCTCCTCCTGCGGGGTCCGACGGTGCTCTGGTGTCTTCGGCAGGAACCGGCAGCGGATGTAGCCGGAACAGGCCGTTTCGTATTCGGGCGCGCAGGTTCCCCGGAAGGCGTGCGGGAGGAGCCTCCCTAGACTCCGCGCCATGCTGCTGTCCGACCGCGACATCACCGCTGCGATCGCCGAGGGGCGGCTCGGTATCGAGCCCTACGACAAGGGCCTGGTGCAGCCCTCGAGCATCGACGTCCGGCTGGACCGCTTCTTCCGGGTGTTCAACAACGCCCGGTACACCCACATCGACCCGGCGCAGCAGCAGGACGACCTCACCACGCTGGTCGAGCCCGACGGCGACGAGCCGTTCGTGCTGCACCCCGGCGAGTTCGTGCTCGGCTCGACGCTGGAGGTGGTCAGCATCCCCGACGACCTCGCAGCGAGGCTCGAGGGGAAGAGCTCGCTGGGGAGGCTCGGGCTGCTTACCCACTCGACGGCCGGCTTCGTCGACCCCGGTTTCTCCGGGCACATCACGCTGGAGCTGTCCAACGTGGCCAACCTGCCGATCACCTTGTGGCCGGGCATGAAGATCGGCCAGCTGTGCCTGTTCCGGCTGACCAGCCCGGCCGAGCACCCGTACGGCTCGGCGGTGTACGGCTCCCGCTACCAGGACCAGCGCGGCCCGACGCCGTCGCGGTCCTTCCGCAACTTCACCCGCGCGGAGACCCGCCGTCCGGCTCCGTGACGTGCACGGTGACCGGCGGCTCGGTGCCGGCCACCTCGATGCCGTCGCCGTGGGGGGCCGGTGAGGTCCAGCCCGGCACCTCGTCGTCGACGTACCGCGCGCGAGTGACCAGCCAGCCGGAGGCCATCAGCACCACGACCCCGGTGAGGACGACGGCGAACATGCCGGCGTACCCACCGGTGCGGCCGCGCAGCACCCCGACCAGCAGCGGGCCGGCGCCGGCCAGCAGGTAGCCCCAGCCCTGGACGACGGTGGACAGCGCGGCGGTGGTCTCCGGCGTGCGGGCGCGCAGCCCGATGAGCGTGAGCACCATCGCGAAGGTCCCCATGCCGAGCGCGAGCACGCCCATCCACAGCCAGGGCAGCGTGGTCGGGGCCAGCATCAGCCCCAGCCAGCCGACGACATAGCAGACCCCGAACGCGGCCAGCAGCGGGCGCTGCAGGTGGGGGCGGACGGTCAGCGAGGGGACGACCGCGTTGAGCGGGATGACGACGACGGTGTTGATGCCCAGCAGCAGGCCGGCGGTGGCCGCCGACAGCCCGGAATCGCGCAGGTACTGCGCCGTCCAGCCGATCAGCACGTAGGCCTGCATCGACTGCATGCCGAAGAAGAGGGCGAGCGCGAGCGCCATCGGGCTGCGCACCAGCGACCGCATCCGGACGCCCGCGTGCGGCCCGCGGGCGGCCCCCGGGCGAGCCGGCACCGCGAGCCAGGGCAGCGCCGCGACCAGGGCGAGCACCGCCCACACGCCCAGCGCCCAGCGCCACCCTCCGGCGCCGGTGGCGGCGGCCAGCGGGGCCGCGGCGATGGAGGCGATCGCCCCGCCGGCGGCCATGGCCACGCTGTAGGCCCCGACGAGCAGGCCGGTCCGCGTGGGGAAGTACCGCTTGACCAGGCTCGGCAGCAGCACGTTGCCCAGGGCGCCGCCCACCATCGCCAGCACGGTGCCCACCAGGAACAACCAGAACGTGCCGGCGGCGGCGCGCAGCACGAGCCCGGCGGCCATGGCCAGCAGGGCGCCGGCCAGCACGTGCCCGTCGCGGAAGCGGGCGGCCAGCGGCGGGCCGGCGAAGCCGATCGCGGCAAAGCACAGCACCGGCATCGTGGTGACCAGCCCGGCCAGCCCGCTGGAGAGCCCCAGCCCGCGCTCGATCTCCTCCAGCACCGGGCCGACGCTGTTGACGGCCGTCCGCAGGTTGAAGCCGGTGAGCACGATGGCGACCGCGATCAGGGTCAGGCCACGGCGTCGCTCGGCGGCCCGGCTCCCGGCCGTGTCGGTGGGGGCGGTGAGGGTCACCCGTTGATGGTCCTCCCGGGGTTCGCGACGGTGTCCGCCGGGTGGTTTCCTGGCGCAACGGTGTGGCGCAGCGCTGGCCGGGGCCGCGCGCGGGGGACGCGGCGCCACACCGCCCGCTGCACCCCGAGCGTCGCCAGGGCGGCGACCAGGATGCCGGTGAGGTTGACGCCGAGCTGGGTGGCTGCGTGGGCGAACTCCGCGCCGCCGCCGAGGGCCAGGGCGAGCGCCATGTCGGCGGCGGCCGGGACGGTGGTGACCGAGATGAACACCCCGACGAGCGCCCCGCTCTTGGCCGAGGTCAGCGACAGGACGCCGGCGACGCCGGCCAGCACCGCGACGACGACCGACCAGCGGTCGGGGGCGGTGATGAAGCCGGTCTGCGGGCGGTCCGCGGTCAGCAGCCCGGGGTCGAGCCAGCCGAGCCCCCGGGCGGCGAGCGCGATCGCCGTGGTGGCGAGGATCGCGGCGGCGAAGCCGACGAGCAGCGCCCGGGCGGCCTGCCGCGCGATCGGCGGGCGTCGGTGCACCAGCGCCACGGCCAGCGCCGCCAGGGGCCCGAACTCCGGGCCGAGCACCATCGCGCCGATGACCAGGACCGCCGAGTCGTTGACGATCGCGATGCCGGCCAGCAGCGTGGCGATGGTGAGGAAGGCCAGGTAGGAAACGGAGAGGGTGGACTCCGACGCGGTCTCCCGCACCACCTGCTCCCAGACGACGGCGTCCGCGCCCTCCCCGGGCGCCGCCCGCTCGGCCCGCTCCGCGGCCCGGGAGACCGCGGCGTCGACCGCCTCGATGCTGATCCCGCCGTCCCGGTCGACGTGCAGCGCGCGCAGGGCGTCGACCAGGCCGTCGGCGGACTCCCGGGCGACGTCGGCGAGCACCAGGTCGCCGGGCGGGGAGAGGGCGGCTCCGGGCAGGACGGCGAGGTGCGCGGTGCCCGGGTCCCGCTCGAGGAGCTCGCGCACCCGCTCGGTGCGGTCGGGCGGGACGGTGACCCGCAGCTGCAGCAGCACCGCGGTGTTCTACCCCGGCCCGCCCGCGCCCGCCCGGAACGGCGGACGCCGCCGACGAGGTGTCGTCGGCGGCGTCCGTCGGTGCTCCTCAGCGGCGGGTCAGCTCTGCGCCCCGTGCTCGGTAGCGGCCGACCCGGTGCCGGCCACGTCGTCGGAGGCGGTGCCGACCTCCGGGCCGGACCCGGTGCCGGGCGCGCCGACGGGGGCCAGGGAGCGGAGCAGGATCTGGCTGACGTCGAGCACCTCGACGTGCTCCTTGGCCTCGCCGTTCTGCTTCTTGGTGTTCAGCGCGTCGGACAGCATCGTGATGCAGAACGGGCAGGCGGTGGAGATCACGTCGGGGTCGAGCTCGAGGGCCTCCTCGGTGCGCTCGGCGTTGATCCGCTTGCCGATCTTCTCCTCCATCCACATGCGCGCACCGCCGGCGCCGCAGCAGAAGCCGCGGTCCTTGCAGCGGTGCATCTCCTGGGTGGAGAGGCCCTGGACGCTGTCGAGGATCTCCCGCGGCGGCGTGTAGACCTTGTTGTGCCGGCCGAGGAAGCACGGGTCGTGGTAGGTGACCTTGCGGTCGACCGGGGTGACCGGGGTCAGCCGCCCCTCCTCGACCAGCTGGCCGAGCAGCTGGGTGTGGTGGACCACCTCGTAGTGGCCGCCGAGCTGCGGGTACTCCCGGCCCAGGGAGTTGAAGCAGTGCGGGCAGGTCGCGACGATCTTGCGCATCCCCGGCACGCGGCCCTCGAAGACGCCGTTGAGGGTCTCGACGTTCTCCTGGGCCAGCATCTGGAAGACGAACTCGTTGCCCATCCGGCGGGCCGGGTCACCCGAGCAGGTCTCCCCGGAGCCGAGGACGGCGAACTCGACGCCGGCGGTGTGCAGCAGTTCGGCGACGGCCTTGGTGACCTTCTTGGCGCGGTCGTCGATGGCGCCCGCGCAGCCGACCCAGAACAGGTACTCGACGTCGGCCTCCAGCGGGCCGTCGACCTGCCGGACCTCGAAGTCCAGCTCCTTCATCCACTCCTCGCGGACGTTGCCGCCCACCCCCCACGGGTTGCCCCGGTTCTCCAGGTTGCGCAGCATCACGCCGGCCTCGGAGGGGAAGCTGGACTCGATGAGGGTCTGGTAGCGGCGCATGTCGAGGATGTGGTCGACGTGCTCGATGTCGACCGGGCACTGCTCGACGCAGGCGCCGCAGTTGGTGCAGCTCCACAGCACGTCGGGGTCGATGACCCCGCCCTCCTCGAGGGTGCCGACCAGCGGCCGGTGGGCCTGGGCATCGTTGGTGCCCTCGATGCGGGCGTAGCCGGAGGACCAGACCTGCTCGTCGCTGGGCCGCAGGACGTCGTAGTCCGGCGCGGTCTCGCTCGCGGTCTTCTCGCCGAGCAGGTACGGGGCCTTGGCGTACAGGTGGTCCCGCAGGTCCATGATCATCATCTTCGGCGACAGCGGCTTGCCGGTGTTCCACGCCGGGCACTGGCTCTGGCACCGCCCGCACTCGGTGCAGGTGGTGAAGTCCAGCATCCCCTTCCAGGTGAAGTCCTCGATCTTGCCGCGGCCGAAGATCGCGTCCTCGTCGGGATCCTCGAAGTCGATCGGCTTGCCGGCCGACGTCATCGGCTGCAGCGGGCCCAGGGCGACGCCGCCGTCGGCCTCCCGCTTGAAGTAGATGTTGAAGAACGCGCTGAACCGGTGCCACGCGACACCCATGTTCAGGATCCGGCTGATCACCACGAGCCAGACCAGCGAGACGACGATCTTGACGAACGCGACGACGCTGAGCAGGTCGGGGCTGTCGGGCAGCAGGTTGGCGACCAGGCCGGAGACCGGGTGCGACCAGCCGGGGGCGTCGGTGAGATCGGAGGAGACCTTCAACGCCCGGATGAGCAGGATGCAGACGCCGACGGTGAAGACGACGGCCTCGACGAAGTAGCCGCGGCCCTCGTTGGAGCCGGCGAAGCGGCTCGTGCGCCCCTGGCGGCGCGGGTGGTCCTTCTGCCGCCGGTAGACCAGGTAGAGGATCCCGAGGATCGTGCCGGTGCCGATGATGTCGGCGAAGAGGTTCCACAGCCCCCACTCGCCGATCAGCGGCAGGTGGAAGGCCGGGTTCCACACCTCACCGAAGGCCTCGACCAGGGTGAGGAACAGGCCGTAGAAGCCGACGAAGACGAACCAGTGGGCGACGCCGATGGTCGACCACTTGAGCATCCGGGTGTGGCCGAGGGACTCGACCAGCATCGTCTTCAGCCGGGTCTTCACCGGGCCGAAGCGGGTGTCGTCCGGCTGGCCGGTTCTGATGATCCGGATCATCGCGCGGACCGCCCGGTAGGCCATCACCGAGGCCACGATCAGGAACAGGACGCTGATCGTCCCGAGGACGATCTGCAACGGGCCCGTCATGCTCTTCCTCCCGGATACGCCTGGCGGCGTCGGTCGCTCACGTCCGCCAGTCGGCGACGACGCTTGTCTCTCGGTGCGCGCCGCCATCCGCACCGGCCCGGCCGGCGCGCGGATCGCGTGCGGGCACGGCTGCCCGCAGTGGATCGCACCATAGCTGCGCGCGCTCAGGCTACTCGCGGGTAACCAGACGGGCATGCCTTGCGCCGGAGCCACCGTGCATCCGCCGGAGCCACCGTGCAGGGCGGCTCTCGCGGATGTGCGGCGGCGCTCGTCAGCCGGCCCGGCGCCGCCCGGCGCGCTCGAGGTCGGCCGCGGCGACCAGCACACCCCGGCGCAGCCTGACCCAGCGGCCGGAGCCGGTCAGGTCCCGGATCGCCGAGTGCGCGTAGCCGGCGGCCACCGCCTCCGCCGTGGTGAAGAGCCCGTACCGCCCCTCGGTCCGGGCGCGCAGGGCTGGGTGCATCCGGGCAGTCTCGCCGGATCGGGACGCCGGCGCGGGCGTTCCCGTCGAGCTGTGGACGGCACCCGCGAGAGCCGCTCCGCAGCCGCGAGAGCCGCTCCGCAGCCGCGAGAGCCGCGGTGCACGGCGGCTCCGACGCCTCGAAACCACCGAGCCCGGGAACACGAAGCCGCGAGGTGCCGTTAGGCTGGGCAGGAAAGTTGAGTGACCCACGCGCAACTCGGGTACTCGGCTCCTTGGGACACAGCAGAACATCCCGGTACACACGGAAGAGAGGCCATCTCCATGGCTCGAGCGGTCGGTATCGACCTCGGCACCACCAACTCCGTCGTCACCGTCCTCGAGGGCGGCGAGCCGACGGTCATCGCCAACTCCGAGGGTTCGCGCACCACCCCCTCCGTCGTCGCCTTCGCGAAGAACGGCGAGGTCCTCGTCGGCCAGTCGGCGAAGAACCAGGCGGTCACCAACGTCGACCGCACCATCCGCTCCGTCAAGCGCGAGATGGGTACCGACTGGAAGTCGCCGGAGATCGACGGCAAGCGCTACACCCCGCAGGAGATCAGCGCCCGCGTGCTGCAGAAGCTCAAGCGGGACGCCGAGACCTACCTCGGTGAGCCGGTGACCGACGCGGTCATCACCGTCCCCGCCTACTTCGAGGACGCCCAGCGCCAGGCCACCAAGGAGGCCGGTGAGATCGCGGGCCTCAACGTCCTGCGCATCGTCAACGAGCCGACCGCGGCCGCGCTGGCCTACGGGCTGGACAAGGGCGAGACCGAGCAGACCATCCTCGTCTTCGACCTCGGTGGCGGGACCTTCGACGTCTCCCTGCTGGAGATCGGCGAGGGCGTCATCGAGGTGAAGGCCACCGCCGGTGACAACCACCTCGGTGGTGACGACTGGGACGAGCGCGTCGTCAAGCACCTGGTGCAGACGTTCAACGCCTCCAACGGCATCGATCTGTCCAAGGACAAGCTGGCCATGCAGCGGCTCCGCGAGGCCGCCGAGAAGGCCAAGATCGAGCTGTCCGGCGCGCAGTCGACCAACGTCAACCTGCCCTACATCACCGCCGGCGCCGAGGGCCCCCTGCACCTCGACGTCACGATCACCCGCGCCGAGTTCCAGCGGCTGACCCAGGACCTGCTCGACCGCGCCCGGGCCCCGTTCAACCAGGCGATCCGCGACGCCGGCATCTCGGTCGGCCAGATCGACCACGTCGTGCTCGTCGGTGGCTCCACCCGCATGCCGGCCGTCACCGACCTGGTCCGCGAGCTGACCGGTGGCAAGGAGCCCAACAAGGGCGTCAACCCCGACGAGGTCGTCGCCGTCGGCGCCGCGCTGCAGGCCGGCGTCCTGCGCGGTGAGGTCAAGGACGTCCTGCTGCTCGACGTCACCCCGCTGTCCCTGGGCATCGAGACCAAGGGCGGCATCATGACCAAGCTGATCGAGCGCAACACCACGATCCCGACCAAGCGCTCGGAGATCTTCACGACGGCCGACGACAACCAGCCCTCCGTGCAGATCCAGGTCTTCCAGGGCGAGCGCGAGATGGCCGCTTACAACAAGAAGCTCGGCATGTTCGAGCTGACCGGTCTGCCCCCGGCGCCGCGCGGCGTCCCGCAGATCGAGGTGGCCTTCGACATCGACGCCAACGGCATCGTGCACGTCCACGCCAAGGACCTCGGCACGGGCAAGGAGCAGTCGATGACCATCACCGGCGGCTCGGCCCTGCCCAAGGACGACATCGAGCGGATGATGAAGGACGCCGAGGCGCACGCCGAGGAGGACCGGAAGCGCCGCGAGGAGGCCGAGACCCGCAACCTGGCCGAGTCGCTGCAGTACCAGACCGAGAAGTTCCTCGCGGAGAACGGCGACAAGATCCCCGCCGACAAGAAGGAGGAGCTCGGCGAGGCGCTGACCGAGCTGCGCTCGGCCCTCGGCGGGTCCGACATCGCCGCGATCAAGGCCGCGCAGGAGAAGGTCGCCCGCGTCTCGCAGGAGGTCGGTGGCGCCCTCTACGCCCAGCAGGCCGAGACGAACGCCGCCGGGGCGGCGGGTGCCGGGGCGCCCGGTGACGGCCAGGCCGGTCCGTCGGCGTCCGCGTCGGACGACGACGTGGTCGACGCGGAGATCGTCGACGAGGACACCGATCGCCGATGACCGGCGGGGAAGAGGAGCCGCGCGTCGTCATCCGTGACAAGCGGCGCATCGACCCGGAGAGCGGCACCGTGCGGGAGCCGGCCGGCGAGCAGCCGGCCGGCGCCCGCACGGGCGCGGAGGCAGCAGGGGAGCAGATGACCGAGCACGAGACCGTTCCCGGCCAGCAGCCGGAAGCGGCGGACGACGACCTGTCCCGCCAGCTGGCGGAGCGGACGGAGGACCTGCAGCGGGTCACCGCCGAGTACGCCAACTACCGCCGCCGGGTGGACCGGGACCGGTCGCTCGTCGTGGACCAGGCCGCCGAGCGGTTCGCCGCGCAGCTGTTCCCGATCGTCGACGACATCGAGCGGGCGCGGGACCACGGCGACCTGACCGGCGCCTTCAAGGTGGTCGCCGACCGCGTCCTGGGGCTGCTCGACGGCCTCGGCGTGGAGGCGTTCGGCGTGGCCGGCGACCCGTTCGACCCGTCGCTGCACGAGGCGGTCATCCACGACACCTCCACCGAGGTCGACGTCCCGACGGCGACCACGGTGCTGCGCCAGGGTTTCCGCCGCGGGGACCGCGTGCTGCGGACGGCGATGGTCGCGGTCACCGACCCCGAGAGCCCGATCGCCGCCGCTGCTCCCGACGGTGTCACGCCCGACGGCGCCACGGCCGACGGCCCGGCGGCCGGATCATCTGCGTCCGACTGAGACAGGAGGGGGGCGCCCGATGAGCACCCGGGACTTCATCGAGAAGGACTACTACGCGGCGCTGGGCGTCCCCCAGGACGCCGACGCCGCGGCGATCAAGAAGGCCTACCGGCAGCTGGCCCGTGAGCTCCACCCGGACAAGAACCCGGGGAACGCCGAGACCGAGGCCCGGTTCAAGGAGGTCTCCGAGGCCTACGACGTCCTCTCCGACCCGAAGCGGCGGGCCGAGTACGACGAGGCCCGCCGGCTGTTCGGGGCGGGTGGCGCGGGCGCCCGGGCCGGCTTCCCCGGTGGATTCCCGGGCGGGGCCGGCGGCGGCCAGCCGTTCGACCTCGGGGACCTCTTCGGTGCCGCGGGCGGCGGGCGCCCCGGCGCCGGTGGGCTGGGTGACCTCTTCGGCGGGCTGTTCGGCGGTGGCGGCGGGGCCGGCTCGGCGCGGGCCCGCAGCCAGGCGGCGTCCGGCCCGGCCCGCGGCCAGGACGTCGAGACCGAGGCGACGCTCTCCTTCGACGAGGCCGTCCTCGGCGTCACCGTCCCGCTGCGCATGCAGAGCCCGGGCACCTGCCCGACCTGCCACGGCAGCGGGGCGAGGCCGGGGACGAGCCCGCACACGTGCCCGGTGTGCCAGGGCGCCGGCGTCACCAGCCGCAGCCAGGGGGCGTTCGCCTTCTCCGAGCCGTGCCGCAACTGCCGCGGCACCGGCCAGGTGGTCGACGACCCCTGCCCGACCTGCGCCGGCAACGGGGTGACCACGCAGACCCGCACGATCACGGTGCGGATCCCGGCCGGGGTCCAGGACGGCCAGCGCATCCGGCTGGCCGGCAAGGGGGCGCCCGGCCGCCGCGGCGGGCCGGCCGGTGACCTGTTCGTCGTCGTGCACGTCTCCGGTCACGAGCTGTTCGCCCGCAAGGGCAACGACCTCACGCTCACCGTGCCGATCACCTTCGCCGAGGCGGCCCTGGGCACCACGCTCACCGTGCCGACCCTCGACGGCAACGTCTCGCTCAAGGTCCCGGCGGGGACGGCGAGCGGCCAGACGCTGCGGGTGCGGGGGCGCGGCGTGTCGGCCAAGGGCCGCGCCGGTGACCTGCTGGTGACGGTCGAGGTGGCCGTCCCCAAACGGCTGAGCCCCGCCGCCGAGGAGGCGATCAAGGTGCTCGACGCCGAGCTGGGTGACCCGCGGCCGCGGATCACCGCCGCGGTGCAGTCCGGGGGTGCGCGGTGAACGCCCCGGCCGGGGACGACCGCGACCGCCACGACGCCGGACGGGCGCTGGCCGAGGACGCCCCGGTCTTCGTCATCTCCGTCGCCGCCGAGCTGGCCGGCATGCACGCCCAGACGCTGCGGCAGTACGACCGGCTCGGCCTGGTCAGCCCCGGGCGCACGGCCGGGGGTGGCCGCCGGTACAGCCCGCGGGACGTCGCCCTGCTGCGCGAGGTCCAGCGGCTGTCCCAGGAGGACGGCGTCAACCTGGCCGGCATCAAGCGGATCATCGACCTCGAGTCGCAGGTGGAGGCGCTGCAGCAGCGCGTGCACGAGCTGCTGACCGCGCTGGAGGTGTGCGAGAACCGGCGGATGGCCGCGGAGGCCGCCGCCCGTGCCGGCTACGGCGGCGACCTGGTGCCACTGCGCCCCTCCAGCTCCGCGCTCGTCGTCTGGCGACCCCGGGACCCCCGGTGACCGCCGGGCACTCGGGCCGGGCCGTCGACGCGCACGAGGCCTACGTGCACCTCGAGCGGGAGATCGGCCTGCTGCTGCGCCGCTCCCGCGCCATCTCCGACCGCCTCTCCCGGGAGCTGCATCCCGACCTCGACGGCGCGGCCTACGGCCTGCTCGCCCTGCTGCAGGACCTGGGGCCGCTGCGGGCCACCGAGCTGGTCCTGCGGCTGGGGCTGGACAAGAGCACGGTGAGCCGGCAGATCACCTCGCTGGTCGCCCTGGGCCTGGTCACCCGGGAGGCCGACCCTGCCGACGGGCGCGCCCAGGTGCTGCGCACCTCCGAGGAGGGGGCGAGCCGGCTGACCCGCATCCGGGCGGCCCGCCGGGCCCGCTGGGAGGCCGACCTCGCGGACTGGCCCGCCGCCGACGTCGCCACGCTCGCCGACCTGCTGGGCCGGCTCAACCGCGTGGGCGAGGCCCGCGACGCGGCCGACGGCGAGGAGTCCGCCACCCGGTAGTGGATGCGTGCGTCGTCACATCAGTTGCTGGCAGCAACCAACTGAGGCTATGGTTGCTGTCTGCAAGCAACGTTGTGACGAGGTTCTCCCGTGTCCATCTCTCCTGGTACCCGTGACCGGCTGACCGCCGGCCTGTCCCGCATCGTCCGCACCGGGCGCCACCTGAGCGTCCGCGCCGCCGACGCCATCAACGGCCCGCTGCCCTCCTTCGGCTGGGCGCTCCTGGTCCCCCTGGAGCAGGGCGGCGAGCAGCGGTCCAGCGCGCTGGCCGCCCGGGCCGGCGTCGACGTCTCCGTCGCCAGCCGCCAGCTGGCCACCCTCGAGCGGTCGGGCTACGTCGAGCGGCGTCCCGATCCGGCCGACGGTCGTGCCGTCCTCCTGCACCTCACCGAGGCCGGTGCCCGGGCCCTCGCGGCCACGCGGGCGCTGCGGTGCGAGTGGGCCGCGGCCGCGCTGGCCGACTGGGACGAGGAGGACGCCCGCCAGCTGGGCCGGCTGCTCGAGCGGCTCGCCGGTGACCTCGACCGCGCCGTCGTCGCCGCGCCCGCCGCACGGGCGCCGTCGTGACCGGCCCCGCCCCGAGCCTCCTTCGCCTCCTCAGCCCTCCAGGAGAACAGTGACCAGCACCCTCGACCGCCGCGCCGGGACCGCCCCGGCGGCGCCCCCGGTGGACGTCGCCCCCGTCGAGCAGCAGGGCGGGATGACCCACCGGCAGATCCTCTCGGCGCTGTCCGGGATGTTGCTGGCGATGTTCGTGGCGTTCCTGTCCTCGACCGTCGTCGCCAACGCGCTTCCCACGATCATCACCGAGCTGCGTGGCACGCAGGGGCAGTACACCTGGGTGGTCACCGCGACCCTGCTGTCGTCCACCGCCTCGACGCCGATCTGGGGCAAGCTCGCCGACCTGTTCAGCAAGAAGCTGCTGATCCAGCTGTCGATCGTGATCTTCATCGTCGGATCGATGCTGGCCGGTCTCGCCCAGTCGGTGGAGACCCTCATCGCCTGGCGGGTGCTGCAGGGACTGGGGCTCGGCGGCATCCAGGCGCTGGTGCAGATCGCGATGGCGGCGATGATCAGCCCCCGCGAGCGGGGCCGGTACTCCGGTCTGATCGGTGCGGTCATGGCCGCGGCGACGGTCGGCGGCCCGCTGATCGGTGGCGTGCTGGTCGACACCAGCTGGCTGGGCTGGCGCTCGGTCTTCTACGTCGGGGTGCCCTTCGCCGCGGTGGCCCTGGTCCTGTTGCAGCGGACCCTCCACCTGCCGGTGACCCGGCGGAAGGTGCGCATCGACTACCTCGGCGCGACCTTCCTCACCGCCGGCGTCTCCGCGCTGCTCATCTGGGTCACCCTCGCCGGGGGGACCTTCCCGTGGTGGTCGGTCGAGACCGCGCTGTTCGTCTCCGGCGGGCTGCTGGCCATCGCCGCCTTCGTGCTCGTCGAGCTGCGGGCCGCCGAGCCGATCGTGCCGCTGCGGCTGTTCCGCGACCGGACGACGACCCTGTCGATCGTGGCCAGCATCGCGATCGGTACGTCGATGTTCGGCTCGTCGGTCTTCCTCGGTCAGTATCTGCAGATCTCCCGCGGTTACTCGCCGACGGTGGCCGGCCTGCTCACCATCCCGATGGTCGCCGGGCTGCTGCTCTCCTCCACCGTCTCGGGGATCCTGATCACCCGCTCGGGCCGCTGGAAGCGCTACCTGGTGGCCGGCTCGCTGCTCGTCGTCGCCGGGTTCGGGATGCTGGCGACCGTCGACCACGAGACGGACGTGGCCGTCCTCGGGGTCTTCCTGTTCGTGCTGGGCGTCGGCATCGGGATGACGATGCAGAACCTGGTGCTCGCGGTGCAGAACACCGTCGCCGCCCAGGACCTCGGCGCGGCCAGCTCGGCGGTCGCGTTCTTCCGCAGCCTGGGCGGGACGGTCGGTGTCTCGACGCTCGGCGCGGTGCTCACGGCGCGGGTCGACGACCTCATCGCGCAGGGCCTGGGCGGCGTGCCCCAAGCCGCCCAGCCCGCTCAGGGCTCGGGTGCGGTCGGGCTGGCCAGCCTGGCCGACGCGCCGCCGGCGATCC
This sequence comes from Geodermatophilus ruber, assembly GCF_900114385.1. GTDB lineage: Bacteria > Actinomycetota > Actinomycetes > Mycobacteriales > Geodermatophilaceae > Geodermatophilus > Geodermatophilus ruber. The sequence goes on along the minus strand of NZ_FOSW01000001.1, from coordinate 339,730 downwards.
AGTCCCTGATCCGCATCTCCTACGGCGACGCCACGGGCCGGATCTTCCTCGTCTCCGCCGTGGTCGCGGTGGTGGCCGTGGTCGCCATCCGGTTCATCCGCGAGGTGGCGCTGCGCACCGAGAGTGGCGACGAGCAGCTGCGCCGGGGTCGCTGACACCCGCAGACCACGGCGGTCCCCTCCGGGGCTTCCCCGGGCGTGCCACGGGAGGCGGGAGGGGGTCCCTTCTCAGTCCAGCGCGGCGTCCAGGGTGATGTCGACGCCGGCCAGCGCCTTGCTCACCGGGCAGCCGGACTTGGCGGCCTGGGCGGCCTGTTCGAACGCGGCCGCGTCCAGCCCCTCGACCTCGCCGCGGACGGTGAGCGCGATCGTGGTGATCGCCGGTGCGCCGTCCCGCTGGCCGAGGGTGACGTCGGCGGACACCTCCAGCGCCTGCGGGGTGCCGCCGGCCTTGCCGATCTCGTTGGACAGCGCCATCGCGAAGCAGGCGGAGTGGGCGGCGGCGATCAGCTCCTCGGGGCTGGTCGTGCCGTCGGCATTCTCGGCCGTGCGCTTCGGGAACGAGACCTCGTAGGTACCGACCTTGGAGCTGGAGAGCTCCACCTGGCCGGAGCCTTCCTGCAGGGTGCCGTTCCAGGCGGTGCGTGCGGTGCGCGTGGGCATGGGATCTCCTCCGCTCGGGACGTGTGCCCTCGCCCTACCCGGGTCGGTTGTGCGCAATCCTCACGTCGGTGCGGATCAGGGCGTGCTGACGCGTGCGGTGACCAGCTCGAGCTTCGCCTTGAGGTCGGCGAACTCCTCGCGGTCGAGGTCCAGTGCGCAGATGATCTCCCCGGAGATGGCGTCGGCCTTCTCCCGCAGCGCACGGCCGGCGTCGGTGAGCGAGATCGACACCGAGCGCTCGTCCTCCACCCGCCGGTGACGGCTCACCAGCCCCGCGGTGGTGAGCCGCTTGAGCAGGGGGGAGAGGGTGCCGCTGTCGAGGGAGAGGCGGGTACCGAGCTGGCCGACGGTCTGGTGGTCGGTCTCCCAGAGCAGCAGCATCACCAGGTACTGGGGGTAGGTCAGCCCGATCGCGTCGAGCAACGGGCGGTAGCGCGCCGTCATTGCCCGGGAGGCGGCGTAGAGCGCGAAGCAGATCTGGTCCTCGAGGACCGCGCTCGGTGCGGGCAGACGGGTCATCTCCGGGAGTGTAGGCCGCCGGTCCCCGCCGCCCTCGGCGGTGCGCTGCCCCCGGGCGGGGAGGCGACCTCGCCCTTGCATCGAGGCGGCGCAGCGAGGTTGAGTGGAACAGACTCAACCTCGCCGACGTTGGTCCGGGCGAGAACCCTGGCCGGGTCCCCGGCCCCTCCCGGAGAGGACCGTCCCCAGCGACCATGCAGAGCAAGCTCACCACCCGTTCCCAGGAAGCCATCGCAGCCGCGCAGCGGCTGGCCGTCGACCGCGGTCAGGCCGCCCTGGAGCCCCCGCACCTGCTCGCCGCCCTGCTGGAGCAGAACGACGGCGTCGCGGGCCCGCTCCTGAAGGCGGTCGGGGCCGACCCCGCCGACGTCCGGTCGAAGACCGACGCGGCCCTGCGCCGGATGCCCAGCGTCAGTGGCGCCACCGTGCCGGCACCCTCGCCGTCCCGCGACCTGCTGCGCGTGCTGAACCTGGCCGGGGAGCAGGCCGGTGCGCTCGGTGACGAGTACGTCTCCACCGAGCACCTGCTGGTCGGCCTGGCCGACGCCGGCGGTGAGGCCGGTGCGGTGCTGACCGGCGCCGGGGCCACGCGCGACGCGCTCCTGGCTGCCTTCCGGACCGTCCGCGGGAACAAGAAGGTCACGACCCCCGACCCCGAGGCGACCTACCAGGCGCTGGAGAAGTACGCCGTCGACCTCACGGCTCGCGCGCGCGACGGCAAGGTCGACCCGGTCGTCGGCCGGGACACCGAGATCCGCCGCGTGGTGCAGGTGCTGTCCCGCCGGACCAAGAACAACCCGGTGCTCATCGGTGAGCCCGGCGTCGGCAAGACCGCGATCGTCGAGGGCCTGGCCCAGCGGATCGTCGCCGGGGACGTCCCGGAGAGCCTCAAGGGCAAGCGGCTGATGGCCCTCGACCTCGCCAGCATGGTCGCCGGGGCCAAGTACCGCGGTGAGTTCGAGGAGCGGCTCAAGGCCGTCCTCTCGGAGATCACCGAGTCCGAGGGCCAGATCATCACCTTCATCGACGAGCTGCACACCCTGGTCGGGGCCGGGGCGACCGGCGACTCGGCGATGGACGCCGGCAACATGATCAAGCCGATGCTTGCCCGCGGCGAGCTGCGGATGGTGGGCGCCACCACCCTGGACGAGTACCGCGAGCACATCGAGAAGGACGCCGCGCTCGAGCGGCGCTTCCAGCAGGTCTACGTCGGCGAGCCGAGCGTCGAGGACACCATCGGCATCCTGCGCGGGCTCAAGGAGCGCTACGAGGTGCACCACGGCGTCCGGATCACCGACGCCGCCATCGTCGCCGCCGCCGCCCTGTCGGACCGGTACGTCACGGCCCGCTTCCTCCCGGACAAGGCCATCGACCTGGTCGACGAGGCGGCCAGCCGGCTGCGGATGGAGATCGACAGCCGGCCGGTCGAGGTCGACGAGGTCGAGCGCGCCGTCCGCCGGCTGGAGATCGAGGAGATGGCGCTGGCCAAGGAGGACGACGCCTCCTCCCTCGAGCGGCTGGTCGCGCTGCGTGCCGACCTGGCCGACAAGCGGGAGCAGCTCGACGAGCTGACCGCCCGCTGGCAGCAGGACAAGGGCGCGATCGTCCGCATCCAGCAGATCAAGGAGGAGCTGGAGCGGCTGCGCACCGATGCCGAGCGCGCCGAGCGGGACGGCGACCTCGCCCGCGTCGCCGAGCTGCGTTACGGCCGGCTGCCCCAGCTGGAGAAGGCGCTGGCCGAGGCCGAGGCGTCGGTGGAGACCGGGGACTCCATGCTGAAGGAGGAGGTCGGCCCCGACGACATCGCCGAGGTCGTGCAGGCCTGGACCGGCATCCCCGCCGGCCGGCTGCTGGAGGGTGAGACCCAGAAGCTGCTGCGGATGGAGGACGAGCTCGGCAAGCGGGTCGTGGGCCAGCCCGACGCCGTCCGCGCCGTCTCCGACGCCGTCCGCCGGGCCCGCTCCGGCGTGGCCGACCCCGACCGGCCCACCGGCTCGTTCCTGTTCCTCGGGCCGACCGGCGTCGGCAAGACCGAGCTGGCCAAGGCGCTGGCGGAGTTCCTGTTCGACGACGAGCGGGCGATGGTCCGCATCGACATGAGCGAGTACTCCGAGAAGCACTCGGTGGCCCGGCTGGTCGGCGCCCCGCCCGGCTACGTCGGTTACGAGGCCGGCGGCCAGCTCACCGAGGCGGTGCGGCGGCGGCCCTACACCGTCGTGCTGCTCGACGAGGTGGAGAAGGCCCACCCCGACGTGTTCGACGTGCTCCTGCAGGTCCTCGACGACGGCCGGCTCACCGACGGCCAGGGCCGCACGGTCGACTTCCGGAACACCATCCTGATCCTGACCTCCAACCTCGGTTCGCAGCTGATCGCCGATCAATCGGTCGAGGAGCAGCGACGCCGGGAGGCGGTGCTCGAGGTGGTCCGGGTGCACTTCAAGCCGGAGTTCCTCAACCGGCTCGACGATGTCGTGGTCTTCTCCGCCCTGGGCAGCGACGAGCTCACCGGCATCGTCGACATCCAGGTCGGCGTGCTGGCCCGCCGGCTGGCCGCCCGCCGGCTCACGCTGCGGGTCACCGACGCCGCACGCGAGTGGCTGGCGATCAACGGGTTCGACCCGGTCTACGGTGCCCGTCCGCTGCGCCGGCTGGTGCAGTCGGCGATCGGCGACCAGCTGGCCAAGGCGCTGCTCGCCGGTGACATCCGGGACGGCGACGAGGTCGTCGTCGACGCCCCGGACGACTTCACCGGCGGGGGTGAGGGCGGCCTGACCGTCGCCCGCGGCTGACGCTGCACCCGCGGGCCCGCCGTCCCCACCGGGGACGGCGGGCCCACGGCGTCGGTTCGTCACCTCGATCGGGTCTCGATCGACCGTCGGCACTGGCCGGGACCCCGAACGGGGGTGATCATCGCAGCAGAGACCGGCGGACCGACCAGGGAGCGCACGATGACGTCAGGGCAGAGCGGCGAGGACCCGCAGCGGGGATGGCAGCCGCCTCCTCCCGACCAGGGCTGGCAGGCGCCGCCACCGGGCGGGCAGGCGCCGCCCCCGGAGCAGGGGTGGCAGACGCCACCCCCGCCGCACCAGTACCCCGGCGGCCAGCAGTACCCCGCTGGTCAGCAGTACCCCGCTGGTCAGCAGTACCCAGGCGGTTACGCGCCGGCGCCGTCGGCGCCCGGCCCCGGCCCGCAGCCGGTGCCGCCCCGGCCGGACTCGGTGCGCTTCGGTGTGGGCGCGTTCGTCGCCAACCTCGTCCTGGGCCTGGTCGGCTCGATCATCGTCTTCGCGAGCTTCGACTCGCTGATCGACGACGAGCTCGCCCGGTCCGGGGTGTCGGTGTCGAAGGACACGATCCAGGCGGTGCTCACCGTCAGCGCCGTGATCGGCCTGCTGTTCGTGGCGCTCGAGGCGCTGTTCATCTGGTTCGCCTGGCAGGGGCGCAACTGGGCGCGGATCGTGCTGTTCGTGCTGGGCGCCCTCAGCGTCATCAGCGGGCTCTCGGCGCTCGCCCAGCCCACGACCGGTTTCCTCACCGGCCTGTCGGTGTTCCAGATGCTCCTGGCCATCGTCGGCATCGCGCTGCTGGCGCAGCGCAGGTCCAGCGAGTGGTACCGCGCCATGGGCCAGCGGCGCAGCGCCGGCCTGCGCTGACCCGACCCGCGGGCGTGCGGCCGGGGGGATGAGGCGCCCGGCGCCCGGCGGGCGCCACCGGCCGGCGGGACCGGCGCTCGACGCGCGCCGCGGCCCGGCCGCGCTGGCCGGGCTGCTCGCCGCGGCGGTGGCGCTGGGCACGGCCGAGCTCGCCGCCGGCCTGGTCGGCCCGCCGTCCTCGCCGGTGGTCGCCGTCGGGGACGTCGTCATCGCGCGGGCGCCCGGGCCGGTCACGCGCTGGGCGATCGCCACCTTCGGGGGCGCCGACAAGACAGTCCTCGTCGGGGGCACCGTCCTGCTCGTCGCGGGCTGCGCGGCCGGGCTCGGCGTCCTGGCGCTGCGGCATCCGCGCGCCGGCGCTGCCGGGGTGGTGCTCCTCGGCGGGCTGGGGGCGGTGGCGGCGCTGACCGGTCCGGCCGGCAGCCCGCTCGACGTGCTCCCGTCGCTGGTGGGGGCCGGCGCGGGGGTGCTCGCGCTGCGGCTGCTCGCCGACCCGCTGACGGCGCCGCCGGCCGCGCAGGGCCGCGCCGGCGCCGGGCTGGACCGCCGCCGGTTCCTCCTCACCGCCGGTGCCGCGCTGGTCGCCGGCGGGAGCGGCCGGTTCCTGCAGCAGCGCCTCGACGTCGCCGGTGACCGGTCCGGCCTCACGCTGCCCGCGCCCGCCTCGCCCGCGCCGCCCCGGCCTCCCGGTGCCGACCTGGCGCGGCGGGTCGACGGGCTGACCCCGCTGGTGACCGGCAACCGGGACTTCTACCGGATCGACACCGCGCTGACCGTGCCGCAGATCCGGCCCGCGGAGTACCGCCTGGCGGTGACCGGGATGGTCGCCGCCCCGCGCACCCACACGCTGCGCGACCTGCTCGACCGGGACGACCTGATCGAGCGGGACGCCACGCTCACCTGCGTCTCCAACGAGGTCGGGGGACGGCTGGCCGGGACCGCGCGCTGGCTCGGCGTCCCGCTCGGCGCCTTCCTCCGGGAGCACGGCGTCTCCACCGCCGCCGACCAGCTGGTCTGCCGGTCCGGCGACGGGATGACCATCGGCGCGCCGACGCGCGCGGCGCTGGACGTCGGGGACGCGATGCTCGCCTTGGGCATGAACGGGGAGCCGCTGCCGGTGGAGCACGGCTTCCCGGTGCGGATGGTCATCCCCGGCCTCTACGGCTACGTGTCGGCCTGCAAGTGGCTCGTCGGCATCGAGGCGGCCACCTTCGCCGCCTTCGACGCGTTCTGGGTCCAGCGGGGCTGGGCCGCCGCCGGGCCGATCCGGATCTCCTCCCGCATCGACACCCCCGCGGCCGGCGACCGGTTCCCGGCCGGGCGCCGGGCGATCGCGGGGGTGGCCTGGGCGCAGACCCGCGGGATCGCGGCGGTCGAGGTCCGGGTCGACGACGGCGGGTGGTTGCCCGCGGACCTCTCCCCGGAGGTGGACGCCGACGTCTGGCGCCAGTGGGTGCTGCCCCACGACTTCGCCCCCGGTGTCCACCGGCTCGCCGTCCGGGCCACCGGCGCCGACGGCGAGGTGCAGACCGACGTGGTCACCGAGCCGTTCCCCGCCGGCGCCACCGGGCTGCACGCGATCGACGTCACCGCCACCTGAGGCGCCCGCCCCGGCGGCCGGTCGCCCGGCAGGGAGAATGTCGCGCGGTCGACCGAAGGAGCCCGTTGTCGTGAGAAGCACCCCGGCCCGCGCCGTGCTGGCCCTCGCCCTGCTGGTCCCGCTGGCCGGCTGCACCTCCGACGAGCCGGCCGAGCAGAGCGCCGGGACCAGCGCCCCGGCCAGCGCCGTCCCCCTGGCGCCGGAGACCAGCGCGGCGCCGGTGCCCACGGGTCCCTTCGGCGCCGGCTGCCAGTTCCTGCCGCCCGACGGCGAGGGCAGCATCGCCGGGATGGCCGACGACCCGGTGGCGGCCGCCGCGGCCAACAACCCGGCGCTGTCCGCGCTCGTGAGGGCGGTGCAGGCGGCCAACCTGGTGGACACCCTCAACACCACCCCCGAGGTCACCGTGCTGGCCCCGGCCAACCCGGCGTTCGAGGCGGTGCCCGCCGACGCGCTGAACGCGCTGCTGGTCGACACGCCCCGGTTGACCGCGGTGCTCACCCACCACGTCATCCCCGGCCGGCTGGGCCCCGGGGAGCTGGCCGGCACGCACACCACGCTCAACAACGACCGGATCACGATCGAGGGGGAGGGGGAGACCTTCACCGTGTCGGCCGACCAGACCCTCGTCGGTGCGGCCGACGCCACGGTGATCTGCGGGAACGTGCCGGTCGCGAACGCGACCCTCTACCTCGTCGACCAGGTGCTCGCACCGGCGCCGTGACGGCCGGCGGGGCCGCCCGGCCGCCCTCAGTAGGGTCGGGCGCATGACGGCCCCCGCCACGCTGCCCGACCGCGACCGGCTGCTCGAGCTCATCCTCGACCTGGCCGTCGTGCACGGGAAGGTCACGCTCTCCTCCGGCCGGGAGGCCGACTGGTACATCGACATGCGCCGGCTGACGCTGCATCACGAGGGTGCCCCGCTCGTCGGGCGGGTGATGCGGCAGCTGACCGCCGACCTGCGCTACGACGTCGTCGGGGGGCTCACCCTCGGTGCCGACCCGGTGGCCACGGCGATGCTGCACGCGGCCGCCGCCGGGGAGGGCTTTCTCGACGCCTGCGTCGTCCGCAAGGCGGGCAAGGCGCACGGGCTGCAGCGGCGGATCGAGGGTCCCGACGTCGAGGGCCGCACCGTGCTGGTGGTCGAGGACGTCTCCACCACCGGCGGCAGCCCGCTCACCGCGGTGGAGGCGCTGCGGGAGGCCGGCGCGGAGCCGGTCGCGGTGGCCGTCATCGTCGACCGCGGCGGGCGGGCGGCCGTGGAGAAGGCCGGCCTGGAGTACCGGGCCGCGTTCACCCTGGCCGACCTCGGCCTCGAGTGACCCGCCGGACGATCAGCGCACCTGATCGTCCGCGCAACGGCGTCGTTACGGTGTGGCGATGACCACGGTGACGACGGCCTGGGTGGGCGAGCTGACCGACGCCCTCGGCGCCGACAGCGTCCTGACCGACCCCGACGTCACGGCGTCCTACGCCCGCGACCAGGCGATGCTCGCCGAGGCCGGCCTTCCTGCGGCCGTCGTGCTCCCGCGCCGCACCGCCGACGTCGTCGCGGTCATGCAGATCGCCTCCCGCCACGGCATCCCGGTGGTGCCCCGCGGCGCCGGGTCCGGCCTGGCCGGGGCGAGCAACGCCGTCGACGGCGGGATCACCCTGGTCATGACCCGGATGGACGCCGTCCTCGAGGTGTCCCCGGCCGACCGGCTGGCCGTCGTCCAGCCCGGCGTGGTCAACAAGGCGCTGCGCGACGCCGTTGCCGGGTCCGGGCTGTTCTACCCGCCCGACCCCTCGAGCTACGACTGGTGCACGATCGGCGGCAACCTCTCCACGAACTCCGGCGGCCTGTGCTGCGTGAAGTACGGCGTCACCACCGACTACGTGCTGGGGCTGGAGGTGGTGCTCGCCGACGGCCGGGTGCTGCGCACCGGCCGGCGCACCGTGAAGGGCGTCGCCGGCTACGACCTCGCGCGGCTGTTCGTCGGGTCGGAGGGCACGCTCGGCGTGATCACCGAGGCCACCGTCGCGCTCCGTCCCGCGCCGCAGCGGCCGGTCACCCTGGCCGCCACGTTCGCCACCACGGCGCAGACCGGGCAGGTCGTCGAGCGGGTGGTCACCAGCGGGCTGGTGCCCAGCCTGCTGGAGGTCATGGACAACACCTGCATCTGCGCGGTGGACGACCTGCTGCGCGCCGACCTCGACCGGGACGCGCACGCCCTGCTGGTCGCCCAGTCCGACACCGGCGGGGAGGCCGCCGCCCGCGAGATCGAGGCGCTGGCCCAGTTGTGCCGGGACGCCGGGGCCGAGTTCGTGCACACCACCGACGACCCCGCCGAGGGCGACCTGCTCCTGGCCGCCCGGCGCATGGCGCTGCCGGCGCTGGAGCGCCTCGGCACCACCCTGATCGACGACGTCGCCGTCCCCCGGTCGCGGATCGCCCAGTTCCTCGACGGCTGCGACGCCGTCGCCACCGCGCGCGGGCTCACCGTCGGCGTCGTCGGGCACGCCGGCGACGGCAACATGCACCCCACGGTGTGCTTCGACCCGTCCGACGAGGGCCAGCGGGACCGCGCGTTCGCCGCCTTCGACGACATCCTGGAGCTGGGGCTCTCCCTCGGCGGCACGATCACCGGTGAGCACGGTGTCGGCTCGCTCAAGGTCGACTGGCTGGAGCGGGAGATCGGCCCGGTCTCCCTCGAGGTGCACCGGTCGATCAAGGCCGCGCTCGACCCGGCCGGGCTGCTCAATCCCGGCAAGGTGCTGCGCCGGGTGCCACGCTGATCCCATGAGCGCAGACCGGCTGGTCGTCATCGGCGGTGACGCGGCGGGCATGTCGGCGGCCGCCCAGGCCCGGCGGCTGCGCGCCGCCTCCGACCTGGCCATCACCGTCCTCGAGCAGGGCCCCGAGGTCTCCTACTCGGCCTGCGGCATCCCCTACTGGGTCGGGGGGCAGGTGCCCGACCGCGATCGGCTGATCGCCCGCACCCCGAGCCAGTTCGCCGCGCAGCAGATCGACGTCCGGACCGGCACGCGCGCCGAGGCGATCGACCTGGACGCCGGGACGGTGCGCACCAGCGCCGGCGAGACGCTGGGCTACGACTCCCTCGTGGTGGCCACCGGCGGCCGGCCGCTGCGCCCGCCGGTGCCGGGCCTGGACGCCGAGGGCGTGCACGGGGTGCACCGGCTGGCCGACGGGGCCGACATCCGCGCCGCGATCGCCGCCGGGGCCCGCCGCGTCGTCGTCCTCGGCGGCGGGTACATCGGCCTGGAGATGGCCGACGTGCTCCACCAGCGCGGGCTGTCGGTCACCGTCGTCCTGGCCGATCCGCTGCCGATGGGCCAGCTGGACGCCGACATGGGCGAGCGGGTCTGCAAGGCCATGGGCGACATGGGCATCGACGTGCAGCCCAATCAGCCGGTGCGGGAGATCGAGACCGACGCGGACGGGGTGGTGCGGGCGGTCCGCACCGACGCCGGCAGCTACCCCTGCGACCTCGTCGTCCTCGGCCTGGGCATGGGACCGGAGGTCGCGCTGGCCCGGGAGGCGGGGCTGCGGCTGGGCGAGACCGGGGCCGTGGAGGTCGACCGCAGCCAGCGCAGCCGCTCCCACCCGGAGGTCTTCGCGGCCGGCGACTGCGCGCAGACCTTCTCCCGGATCACCGGGGAGGCCCAGTACGTGCCGCTCGGCACGCACGCCAACAAGCAGGGGCGGGTCGCGGGCTCGGTCATCGGCGGCCGGGCGGCCCACTTCGCCGGCGTGCTGGGCACCGCGGTGACCACCGTGGGCGGGCTGGAGATCGGCCGGACCGGGTTGTGCACCAGCCAGGCGGAGCAGGCCGGGTACGACTTCCGCAGCGAGACCATCGAGGGGACGACGCGGGCCGGCTACTACCCGGGCGCGGAGCAGATCGCGGTCAAGCTGATCACCGAGCACGGGTCGGGTCTGCTGCTCGGCGCGCAGATCGTCGGCGGGGCGGGCAGCGGCAAGCGGATCGACATCCTGGCCACCGCCATCTGGGCCGGGATGACCGCCGAGGAGTTCGCCGGCTCCGACATCTCCTACGCCCCGCCGTTCTCCCCGACCTACGACCCGGTGCTGGTCGCCGCGCGGGTGGTCAGCCGGGTCGAGCAGGGCTGACCGCCGTGGCGGCGCCGTCGGAGACCGAGGTCCGGGGCGCGGACTGGTACGGCGAGGACCTCTCCGGGCGCGAGCACGCCGGGGTGGCCTTCGTCGGCGTCGACCTCTCCGAGACCACCGACGACGGCGCGGTCTTCACCGGGTGCACGTTCCGGGACTGCCGGTTCAACCTGTCCCGGCACACCGCCGCCGCGTTCCTGAACTGCACGTTCACCGGCTGCTCGTTCTTCTCGGCCACCTTCGTCGACTGCAAGCTGGTCGGTTCGGTGTTCGACCGGTGCTCCTTCGACCTGCTCACGGTGACCGGCGGCGACTGGTCGTTCGTCGGTCTACCGGGCGCCGATTTGTCCCGGGCCACCCTCACCGGGGCGCGCCTGCGCGAGGCCGACCTCACCGCCGCCCGCGCCACCGGTGCCACCCTGCGGCACCTGGACCTGTCCGGGGCGGAGCTGCACGGGGCCGACCTGAGCGGAGCGGATCTGCGGGGATCGGACCTGGCGGCGGTGGATCCGCGCGGGGTCGAGCTGGGCGGCGCGGTGGTCGACGTCGCGCAGGCCGTCGTCCTGGTGACCGCCCTGGGGCTCCGGGTCGCCCCCGAGGGGCCGCTCGGCGAGGAGTAGCGGGTGTCGCGGCGCACCGGCCCGGCGGGATACTGGCCCTCGAGCAAGCGCCGTTCCCGATGCAAGGAGTGCCTCGCATGCCCATCGCGACCCCTGAGGTCTACGCCGACATGATCAACCGGGCCAAGGAGGGCGGCTTCGCCTACCCGGCGATCAACTGCACCTCCTCGGAGACGGTCAACGCGGCCCTGCGCGGCTTCGCCGACGCCGGCAGCGACGGCATCATCCAGTTCTCCACCGGTGGCGCGGAGTTCGCCTCCGGCACCAAGGTCAAGGACATGGTCACCGGAGCGGTGGCCCTGGCCGAGTTCGCCCACGTGGTCGCCGAGAAGTACCCGGTCAACGTGGCCCTGCACACCGACCACTGCCCCAAGGACAAGCTCGACGGCTACGTCCGCCCGCTGATCGCGCTGTCGCAGGAGCGGGTCGCCGCCGGCCAGGCGCCGCTGTTCCAGTCGCACATGTGGGACGGCTCGGCCATCGAGCTGGAGGAGAACCTGCAGATCGCCGCCGAGCTGCTCGAGGAGTGCCGCAAGGCCAAGCTCGTCCTCGAGGTGGAGATCGGCGTCGTCGGCGGCGAGGAGGACGGCGTCTCCCACGACATCAACGACAAGCTCTACACCGCCCCCGGCGACTTCATCCGCACCGCGGAGGTGCTCGGCCTGGGCGAGAAGGGCGTCTACCTGCTGGCCGCGACCTTCGGCAACGTGCACGGCGTGTACAAGCCGGGCAACGTCAAGCTGCGCCCGGAGATCCTCAAGGAGGGCCAGGAGGTCGTGGCCGAGAAGTTCGGCCTGCCCGCGGGCAGCAAGCCGTTCAACCTGGTCTTCCACGGCGGCTCCGGCTCGCTGCTGGAGGAGATCCGGGAGGCCATCTCCTACGGCGTGGTGAAGATGAACATCGACACCGACACCCAGTACGCCTTCACCCGGCCGATCGCCGACCACATGTTCAAGAACTACGACGGCGTGCTGAAGATCGACGGGGAGGTCGGCAACAAGAAGGCCTACGACCCGCGCAGCTACCTGAAGAAGGCCGAGACGGGCATGGCCGAGCGCGTGCTCCAGGCGTGCGAGGACCTGCTGTCGGCCGGCCAGTCGCAGGCCGCCTGATGAGCCACGCGCACCGCAACCTGCTCGGGGAGCCGCCGGCGACGCTGCTGCCGGCGGCCCCGGAGGCCGACGCCGCGCTCGCGGCCGGCACGCCGCCCGCCGAGGTCGCCGCGGGGCACCCCACGGTCAGCGCGGCCTGGGCGGCGCTGGCCGAGCAGGCCCTCGACGGCGGCCGGACGATCGAGGCCTACGCCTACGCCCGCACCGGCTACCACCGCGGCCTGGACGCGCTGCGGCGCAACGGCTGGAAGGGCTTCGGGCCGGTTCCGTGGTCGCACGAGCCCAATCGCGGATTCCTGCGCTGCGTGACGGTCCTGGCCCGGGCCGCCGAGGCCATCGGCGAGACCGACGAGCAGGAGCGGTGCGCCCAGCTGCTGCGCGACTGCGATCCCACGCTCGCGGCCTGACCCCGGGCGTCGCCCTGAGGTCCGCCGGTCGGTGACGGAACGTCACCGACCGGCGTTTAGCGCCCCATGACGGCGGCTACACCCCGTTGCGTCATCGGTGTCCCGTCAGGACGCCCGTCGCCGGAGGTGCACCGTGGGAACCCTGCTCTGGATCATCGCCGTCGTTCTCGTGATCGCCGGCATCCTCGCGATCGTCCGCAAGCAGCTGCTGTGGGGGATCGTGCTCATCGTCGTCGGCCTGCTGGTCGGACCCGGCGGGGTGAGCATCTTCACCTGATCCGCGCCCTGCGCCCGGAGCCCGGCGTACGCGCTCAGCGCTCGTCGAGCTCCGGGTGCAGGGCGCGCAGCCGTGCGGTCAGCGCGGTCAGCTCCCGCCCCCCGGCCATCAGCCGCAGCAGGACGTCGGCATCGACGTCCTTCCGGGTCAGGTCGCCGGCGACGTGCCCCCGGGCCAGCAGCAGGAACCGGTCCCCGATCAGGTGCGCGTAGCGGGGGTTGTGGGTCACCACCACCACCGCCAGCCCCTCGTCCCGGGCCGACAGCACCGCCTCGGCGAGCACGGTGTGCTGCGCGATCGTCATCGGCGCCGTCGGCTCGTCGATGACCAGCGCCCGGGCGCCGAAGTGCAGGGCGCGGGCGATGGCCAGGCTCTGCCGCTCCCCGGCCCGCAGCGCCGTGGCCGGCCGGTCGGGGTCGATCCCGGGGACACCCACCCGGGCCAGGGCCCGCACGGTGGTCTCCCGCGCCGCGTCCAGGTCCAGCCGGCGCAGCGGCCAGACGCCGCGGGTGGGCTCGGCACCCAGGAAGAAGTTCCGCCACACCGACAGCAGCGGGGCGACGGCGAGGTCCTCCCACACCGTGGCGACCCCGGCCGCCCGGGCGGCCCGCGCGGACCGGAACGTCACCGGTCGCCCGCCCAGCAGCAGCTCGCCCTCGTCAGGGCGGAGCAGCCCGGACAGCACCGCGACCAGCGTGGACTTCCCCGCACCGTTCTCACCCAGCACGCAGGTGATCTCGCCGGCCCGGAAGGTGGCGTTCACCCGGTGCAGCGCGGCCACGCCGCCGCGGTGCACGCCGAGGTTCCGCAGCTCCAGCACCGTCGTCCCGGCCGACGCGTCACTCACGACAGGGGCACCCGGCGCAGCCGGCCCCGGACGATTCCGTTGGCCAGCAGCGCCACCAGCAGCAGCACGCCCAGGAACACCTCGAACCAGCGCGGCTCCCAGCCGGCCAGGACCACGCCCTGGCCGGCGGTCGCGTAGACCAGCGCACCCACCGCCGCGCCGACCACCGACCCGTACCCGCCGGTGAGCAGGCAGCCGCCGATGACCGCGACGACGACGAGTTCGACCGCCGTCCCCAGCCCGGTGGTGGCCTGCACGCCGCCGAGCCGGACGACGTCCAGGGTGCCGATCAGCCACCCCGCGGCCGCGGTGCAGCCGTAGAGGACCATCGTCGTCCGCCGGTCGGCCACGCCCAGCTCGCGGGCGGCCTGCCGGGCGCCGCCGACGGCGAAGACGGCGTTGCCGAACCGGGTGCGCCACAGCACCCAGCCGGCCCACGCCGTGAGCCCGAGCCACCACAGCAGCGAGATCCCGAAGCGTCCGTCACCGAGCCCGATCGCCGACCCGAACACCGCCTCCGCCGACGACCAGCCCTCCGCCGCGTCGAGGCCGTCCAGGCGCACCGACTCGGTGAGCGAGCCGGTGCCGGCCAGCGCGGTCCCCTGCAGAACGAGGAACGTCGCGAGGGTCACCAGGAAGCTGGGCAGCCCGGTGGCGACCACCAGCCAGCCGTTGACCACCCCTACCAGCAGCGCTGCGGCCAGGGAGACCAGCAGCCCGGGCCAGATGTCCCAGCCCGCGTGCTCGACCAGCAGCCCGGTGACCAGGGCGCTGCCGGCGGCGATCATGCCGATCGAGAGGTCGAACTGGCCGGAGATCAGCAGCAGGGCGACGGCGACGCCGCCGATCCCGAGCGGCGCGGCCGAGTCCAGCACGCCGGCGAGGCCCGCGCTGCTGAGCAGCCCCGGTGCCACCGGGCCGAAGAAGAGCACCACCACGACCAGGCCGGCGACCGCAGCCAGGCTGGGGTGGGCCAGCGCCCGCTCGAGCAGCCTCCGTCCGCGGGCAGTGGGAACGGTGGCCGCGCGGGGGCCGAACGAGGGCAGGCGTTCGGTGGTCACCGGCGGGGGCGGGGCGTCGGCAGCAGAACTCCTCGGCAGTACGTCCGCCCAGTGTCCCTGACCGGCCCGGCCGGGCCACAGCGCCCCCGGAAGGGGTCAGGGCCGCAGCCGCCAGCGCACCCGGTCATCGGCGTACCAGGTCCACCGGCTGACCGGTCGCGGGTAGGGCACCCCGTCGCGGACCACCCGGGCCGGGTCGCAGGCGATCTGCACCGCGCGCCCGCTGCTGCGCCGGGTCGGCCGCAGCGGCAACGTCATCACCCCCACCAGGAGGGTGTCCACCGCCCGCCAGTCGGGCCGGACGTCGATGCGGGTGATCAGCCCGTCGGCGACCTTCTGGTCGTCGTTGTACGCCTGCGCGCCCAGCCGGTGGACCAGGGGGCGGCGGCGCTCGCCGGCATCGGCCTCTATCCGGCCGTGGTGCAGCAGGACACCGCCGTGGTCGTCGCGCACGAGGGGCAGCTCCCGCTCCCTGCCGCTGCCCACCCCCAGGGCCCGGGCCAGCCCGGTGGACGCCGGGTCGTCGGCCGGCTCCCAGGAGACCGGGGCCGTGCCGGTCCGGCCAGCACGGTGCAGGACCGCCAGCACCGCCGAGAGGGCCGCGACCGGGCCGCGGACCAGCAGCGCATCGGCGTCGGCGGCCGGTGCGACGGTCTCCCGGGCGGGTGCCCGCCCGGGGTCGAGGCCGCGCAGATCCAACTCGACGGACGACATGCGGATACCCTCCCACCTGCCAGCCGGTCCACCGCCGGTGTCAAGAAGCGAGGGGAATCGAGACCCGATGCCGGCAGTCGTGCTGATCGGCGCCCAGTGGGGCGACGAGGGCAAGGGCAAGGCCACCGACCTGCTCGGGGGCCGCGTGCCCTACGTGGTGCGGTACCAGGGCGGCAACAACGCCGGCCACACCGTGATCACCCCCGACGGGGAGAAGTACGCCCTCCACCTGATCCCGTCCGGGATCCTGACGCCCGGCTGCACGCCGGTCATCGGCAACGGCGTGGTCATCGACCCGCAGGTGCTGATCGAGGAGCTCGCGGGCCTCGAGGAGCGCGGGGTGGACACCTCGCGGCTGGTGATCTCGGCCGACGCGCACCTGATCATGCCGCACCACCGGGCCCTGGATAAGGTCACCGAGCGCTTCCTGGGCAAGCGCAAGATCGGCACCACCGGCCGCGGCATCGGCCCCGCCTACGGCGACAAGGTCGCCCGCACCGGCATCCGGGTGCAGGACCTGCTGGACCTCTCCATCCTCCGGCAGAAGCTGGAGGGGACCCTCCAGGAGAAGAACCAGGTCCTGGTCAAGGTCTACAACCGCAAGGCGATCGACGTCGACGAGGTGGTCGAGGAGTACGCCGGCTACGCCGAGCAGTTGAAGCACCGGATCGCCGACACCCGCCTGCTGCTGGACCGGGCGCTCTCCGCCGGGGAGTGGGTGCTGCTGGAGGGCTCCCAGGGCACCCTGCTGGACGTCGACCACGGCACGTACCCGTTCGTGACGTCCTCGAGCCCGACGTCGGGCGGGGCGGCCGCCGGCTCGGGGATCGGCCCGACCCGCATCCAGCGGGTGGTCGGCATCCTCAAGGCCTACACGACCCGCGTGGGTTCGGGCCCGTTCCCGACCGAGCTGTTCGACGCCCACGGCGAGTACCTCCGCAAGCAGGGCGGCGAGGTCGGCGTCACGACCGGTCGGGACCGCCGCTGCGGCTGGTTCGACGCTGTGGTCGCCCGGTACGCCGCCCGGGTCAACGGCATCACCGACTACTTCCTCACCAAGCTCGACGTCCTGTCGGGCCTGGAGACGGTGCCGATCTGCGTGGCCTACGACGTCGACGGCGTGCGGCACGACGAGATGCCGATGACGCAGACCGAGTTCCACCACGCCACGCCGATCTACGAGGAGATGCCCGGCTGGTCCGAGGACATCCGGAACTGCCGGACCTTCGACGAGCTGCCGGCCAATGCGCAGGCCTACGTGCGCCGGCTGGAGGAGCTCGCCGGCGCCCGGATCAGCGTGATCGGTGTCGGTCCGGGCCGCGACGAGAACGTCGTCATCCGCGACCTGATCGACTGAGCGGGCGGCTGCCCGGTGTTCCGGGGCCCCTCGCCGCGGAACACCGGCGCGCTCAGCTCAGGCCGGGGACGGCGGTCGGTCGCGCTGCCGTCCGGTAGGACGGCGGTGTGATCGCCTGCCGGGCGCGGACGGCGACGTCGGGGGCGTCGGTGATCAGGCCGTCGACGCCCAGCGCCAGCAGCAGCCGGGCCTCGCTCTCGGCGTCCCCGGGCGCTGCTGGATCGGTACCGGCGCGCAGGTGCCGGGGCAGGAACACGTTCTCCGGGCGCAGGGTCCACACGTAGATCCCCAGCCCCGCGCGGTGGGCGTCGCTGACCAGGTGGGAGACGCCGTGCAGCGCCTCCTCCGCGTCGCGCAGCAGGATGCGGTCCCGGCTGGGGCCCACCCCCTGGGCGTAGGTGGAGATCGCCCGCAGCCCGGCCGGGGAGACCATCGGGTCGTGCGGCTCGCCGTCGTCGACCAGCTGCACCATGCGCGGCCCGCCGTCCCCCAGGGCGGCGCGCAGGCGGCGCAGCGTCGCCGCGTCGAAGGACTGCACGACGACCGGCCCGTCGGCGGTGGCCGCGTCGAGCCGGCGCAGCTCGTCGGCGACGACGGCGGCCAGCTCAGAGCCCGCGGAGGCCGCGCCGGCCGGGGTCTTGAGCTCGACGAGCACCTCGATCCGCCGGGCGGCCGTCGACCGGCTGCGGGCCAGCTCGACGACCTCCTCCAGGGTGAGGATGCCGCACTCCCCGTCGTAGGCGGTGTTCAGCGGGCGCAGGTCCGGCAGGCCCTCGACCGCGCGCAGCGTGCGCAGCTCGGCCAGCGTGAGGTCCTCGGCGAACCAGCCGGTGCAGGCCGCTCCGTCGACCCGCCGGGTGGTCCGCCGGTCGGTGAACTCGGGGCGGCCGGCGATGTCGGTCGTGCGGGACAGCTCGCTCTCGTGCCGGACGACGAGGGCGCCGTCCCGGCTGACCACGACGTCGGGCTCGACGAGGTCGGCACCCATCTCGATGGCCAGCTCGAAGCCGGCGAGGGTGTGTTCGGGCCGGTACGCGGGTGCGCCGCGGTGGCCGACGACCACGGGACTGGGGAGGCCGGTCGCCGGGCGGACGTCCAGCAACTCGGTCGAGTGCATGAACCCCACAACACCCGAGCAAGGTGTCCAGGTGGCGAACGCGCGCCGTCAGGTCGCCCACAATTCGGGCGACAGGCCCCCGCGCTGAGCGGGAGCATCCCCTCTGTGAGTGACCTCACAGCGCTGGGCTGGCGCGCGGACCGGGGTGCCGAGCTCCCCGCCGGCTGCGCGCCCGGGCGGGTGGCCCGGGTCGACCGCGGCCGGCTCACCGTGCTCACCGCGGAGGGTGAGCTGCGGGCCCACCCCGGGGCGGCCCTGCACGAGGGGACCGGTCCGGCCGTGGGCGACTGGGTGGCGCTGCGGGGTGAGCTGGCCGTCGCGGTGCTGCCCCGCCGGACGTCGTTCACCCGGGTGGCGGCCGGGCGCAGCTCCGCGGCGCAGGTCGTCGCCGCCAACCTCGACGCGGTGCTCGTCGTGGATGCGATGGTCGGGGCGACCCGGCTGCGGCGCATCGAGCGCTACCTGGCCGCCGCCTGGGGGAGCGGAGCGACACCGGTCGTCGTCCTCACCAAGGCCGACCTGTGCGCCGACGTCCCGGCCGCCGTGCAGGAGGTGGCCGAGGGCGCGCTCGGCGTCGGCGTGCTGCCGGTCAGCTCGGTGACCGGCGCCGGCCTCGGCGCCGTCCGTGCCGTGGTCGGCCCAGGCCGGACGGCGGCCATGGTGGGCCCGTCCGGGGTCGGGAAATCCAGCCTGGCCAACGCGCTGACCGGGCGCGCCGTGGCGGGCACGCGGGAGATCCGGGACGACGGCCGTGGCCGGCACACCACCACCGCCCGTGAGCTGCACCTGCTGCCCGGCGGCGGCGTGCTCGTGGACACCCCCGGCCTGCGCGAGCTGGGGCTCGCCGACGACGAGGGCGTCGACACGGCCTACGCCGACGTCGCCGAGCTGGCCGCCGGCTGCCGCTTCCGCGACTGCGGCCACCGCACCGAGCCCGGCTGCGCCGTCGCCACCGCGCTCACCGACGGCCGGCTCGACCCGGCCCGCTACACCGCCTGGCGCAAGCTGCAGGCCGAGGCGCACCGGCAGGCGCTGCGGGCCGACGCCCGGGCCGCCGCGCGGGAGCGGGCCCGGGTGCGGGCGTTCACCCGGTCGCTGCGCGATCAACCGAACCGGCCACGGACGGGCTGGTCCTAGCTGGGTAGCGTTGCTGTCCGTGCGCGTGCTCGTGATCGGCTCCGGAGCCCGGGAGCACGCCCTGTGCGTCGCTCTGAACGACGACCCCGCGGTGAGCGCCCTGGCCTGCGCGCCGGGCAACGCGGGCACCCGCGCGATCGCGGAGCCGGCGGCGGTCGACGTGGCCGACCCGGCCGCGGTCGCCGCGCTGGCCACCGGCTGGGGCGCGGACCTCGTCGTCATCGGGCCCGAGGTGCCCCTGGTCGCCGGCGCGGCCGACGCCGTCCGGGATGCCGGGATCGCCTGCTTCGGCCCGTCGGCCGAGGCCGCCCAGCTGGAGGGCAGCAAGTCCTTCGCCAAGCACGTGATGACCGCCGCCGGGGTGCCGACCGCCCGGTCCTGGCCGGTGGGCGGCCCGGCGGAGCTGGAGACGGCGCTGGACGAGGCGGGTGCACCGTTCGTGGTCAAGGACGACGGGCTGGCCGCGGGCAAGGGCGTCGTCGTCACCACCGACCGGGACGCCGCCGTCGCGCACGGCCGGCGGGTGCTCGACGCCGGCGGGGCGGTGCTGGTCGAGGAGTACCTCGACGGTCCCGAGGTGTCGCTGTTCGCGGTCACCGACGGGACGACGGTGCTGCCGCTGGTGCCCGTGCAGGACCACAAGCGGCGCGACGACGGCGACGGCGGACCCAACACCGGCGGCATGGGCGCCTACGCGCCGCTGCCGTGGGCGCCGCCGGGGCTGGTCGACGAGGTGCTGGCCACGGTGCTGCAGCCGACGGTCGATGAGATGGCCCGCCGCGGGGAGCCGTTCTCCGGGCTGCTCTACGCCGGCCTGGCGCTCACCTCGCGCGGCGTCCGGGTCGTGGAGTTCAACGCCCGTTTCGGCGACCCGGAGACCCAGGTGGTGCTCCCGCTGCTGGAGACCCCGCTGGCCGGGCTGCTGCAGGCCGCGGCCACCGGGACGCTGGCCGAGCACCCGCCGCTGCGCTGGCGGTCCGGCGCCGCGGTCACGGTGGTGGTCGCCGCTCCCGGCTACCCGGAGAAGCCGCGCACGGGCGACCCGGTCACCGGGGCCGACGCCGAGGGCGTGCTGCACGCCGGCACCACGGTGGACGCGGACGGGACGGTCCGCTCCTCCGGGGGGCGGGTGCTCGCAGTCACCGCGGTCGGCGAGGACCTGGCCGCGGCCCGGCGGCGGGCCTACGAGCGGGTGGCCGGGGTCTGGCTGGCCGACGCGCACTGGCGCACCGACATCGCGCTGGCCGCGGTGGAGGGGCGGATCGGCCTGCCTACTCCGCAGTGACCGCCGGCCGCGCCCGCTCCGGGCGCGGCTCGGGCGGCCGCGGGCCGTCGTGCCGGCGGGACAGGTAGGTGCCGGCCACATTGGCGCAGGCGACCGTCGGCACGGCGATCAGCGCACCGAAGATGCCGGCCACCAGCAGGCCGGCGGCGATCGCCAGGACGACGGCCAGCGGGTGCACCCGCACCGCGCGGCCGAGCAGCAGCGGCTGCAGGACGTGCCCCTCGAGCTGCATGACCAGCACCACGATGGCCAGCGCGATCAGCGCGGTGATCGGCCCCTTGGAGACCAGCGCCACCAGCACGGCGACCGACCCGGCGAGGAACGACCCGATGATCGGGATGAACGCGCCGAGGAACACCAGCGCGGCCAGCGGGATGACCAGCGGCACGCCCAGGATCGCCAGGCCGACGCCGATGCCGATCGCGTCGACCAGCGCCACGGCCACCGTCGCGCGCACGTAGGAGATCAGCGTGCGCCACGAGCGGCGGGCGGCCTCGTCGATGTAGGCCCGCGCGTCGGCCGGGCACAGGCCGACCAGCCACAGCCAGAGCGACCGGCCGTCCTTGAGGAAGAAGAACAGGGTGAACAGCGCCAGCACGATGCCGGTGAACACTTCCCCCACGGTCGCCGCGGTGGTGATCGCCCCGGAGGTGAGGGTGTCCTGGTTGGCCACGAGGGCGCCCTGTGCAGCGGTGACCGCTTCGTCGATCTGGCGCTGGGACACCGGGAAGGTGTCGACGACGAAGTCGCGGATCTGGGTGAGGCCCTGGCTGACCTGGTCGGCGAGGTCGGAGAAGCCGGCGATGAACCGTTCGACGACCAGGGTGATGATCCCGGCGACCACGCCCAGGCCGATGACGAGCATGGCCAGCGCGGCCAGGGACCGCGGCCAGCCGTGCCGGACCAGCGCGGCGGCCCCGGGCTGCAGCATGGCCGACAGCAGCAGCGCCACGAACACCGGCACGACGACGACGGCGACGTACGCGGCGGCGTAGAGCAGCGCGAAGATGCCGGCGAGGACGACGATCAGCCGCCACGACCAGGCCGCGGCGACGCGCAGCCCGGTGGGGACGACGTCGTCATCGGGACGCCGGCCGGCGCCGGTGAGCCGGCGGGCGTGCGGGCCGGAGCGGTGCGGGCGCCCCCCGGCCGGCGGCCCGCTGACCCCACCCGGCCCCAGCGAGCCGTCGAGGTCGGGGGCTCCCGGTTCCGGGCTGCCCAACGGCGGCCGGCCGTCGTCCCCCGGCGGCGGGGGCCCGGCGGGCGCGTGGTCGTCGTCGCGGTCGTGGACGAGGATCGCCCGCCCGTCGTGCTCGGGCCAGGCGTGCGGGTCCTGCTCGGCGGCGCGGATCCGCTCGCGCGCACGCCCGACCAGGGAACTCGCCCGGTGGGCCGCCCGTCGCAGCATCGCGCACCTCCGCCGGGCTCTGGGGCCTGTTCATGAGCACGCTAGCTCTACGGGAGACTGTTCCCGTGGTGCGACGAGCTGACCGGAAGCAGGCGGTACCCCGATGATCGAGCGCTACACCCTGCCGGAGATGGGCCGGGTCTGGAGCGACCAGCACAAGTACGAGCTGTGGTGCCGGGTCGAGACCCTCGTGCTCGAGGTGCACGCCGCGGCCGGGCGGGTACCCGTCGACGTCGTCGAGCCGGTGCGCAACGCCCCGCCGCCGACGCCGGAGCGGGTGGCCGAGATCGAGGAGACGACGCAGCACGACGTCATCGCCTTCCTCACGGCGTGGGCCGACAACACCGAGCCCCGGTCCGCCGCTGCCTACGTGCACCACGGCATGACGTCGTCGGACCTGCTGGACACCGCGCTCGCCGTGCAGCTGACCGAGGCCACCGACCTGCTGCTGGCCCGGCTCGACCGGCTGGTGGCGGTGCTGCGCGACCACGCGCTGGCCCACCGGCACACCATCAAGGTGGGCCGTACCCACGGCGTGCACGCCGAGCCGGACGTGTGGGGCCACCGGGTCGCCGACATCGCCTTCGCCGCCGCCCGGTCCCGCGACCGGCTGCGCGCGGCCCGCGAGCGGGTCGGCGTCGTCGCGATCTCCGGCGCCGTCGGCACGTACTCGCTGATCCACCCGTCGGTGGAGGTCGAGGTCGCCGAGGCGCTGGGGCTGCGGCCGGCCGACGCCTCCACCCAGGTGGTCCTGCGCGACTCGATCAGCGAGTGGGTCGCGGCGCTGGCGATCATCGCGACGGTGTGCGAGACGGTCGCGCTGGAGGTGCGGCACGGGCAGCGGACCGAGGTGCGGGAGCTGTCGGAGGCCTTCGGCTCGGGCCAGAAGGGCTCGAGCGCGATGCCGCACAAGAAGAACCCGATCCGCTCCGAGCGGATCGCCGGCCTGGCGCGCGTCGTGCGGGCCGCCGTCGTCCCGGTGATGGAGGGCATCCCGCTCTGGCACGAGCGGGACATCTCGCACTCCTCCACCGAGCGGGTGTTCCTGCCCGACGCGGCGATCACCACCGACTACCTCCTGCACCTGACCACGGGCCTGGTGGAGAACCTGGTGGTCGACGCCGATCGGATGCGGGCCAACCTGGAGTCCACCGGCGGGCTGATCTACACCTCGTCGGTGCTGCTCGAGGTGGTCGAGAGCGGGCTGTCCCGCGAGGACGCCTACGCGCTGGTCCAGTCCGCGGCCATGGAGACGTGGAACACCGGGACGCCGTTCCGGGAGACCCTCCGCGCGCGGGCGAAGGAGTCGGGGGTCGCGCTGGACGAGGCCCGACTGGACGAGATCTGCCGGCCGGAGCGGTACGTCGAGCACCTGGACCCGCTGTTCGAGCGCGTGGCCCGCCTCGCATGAGCGGCCCGGACCTGCCGCTCCTCGCCCGCGGCAAGGTGCGCGAGATCTACGACGCCGGCCCCGACCGGCTGCTGCTGGTGGCCTCCGACCGGATCTCCGCGTACGACCACGTGCTGCCCACGCCGATCCCGGACAAGGGCCGGGTGCTGACGCAGCTGTCGGTGTGGTGGTTCGACCAGCTGGCGCCGGTGCTGTCCTCGTTCGGGGCCTCGCACCACCTGGTGTCCGCCTCGGACGTGCCCGCGGAGGTCGCCGGCCGGGCGATGCTGGTCCGGCGGCTGTCGATGCTGCCGGTGGAGTGCGTGGCGCGCGGCTACCTGTCCGGCTCGGGCACCGCGGAGTACCGGCGGACCGGCTCGATCCGCGACGTCCCGCTGCCCGCGGGGCTGGTCGAGGGCTCGCAGCTGCCCTCGCCCGTGTTCACCCCGTCGACGAAGGCCGAGGTGGGGGAGCACGACGAGGCGATCGACTTCGCCGCCGTCGTCGCCGCCGTGGGGGCCCAGCGCGCCGAGGAGCTGCGGGAGCTGACCCTGGCGCTCTACCGGCGGGGGGCGGAGATCGCCCGCGAGGCGGGGATCATCCTGGCCGACACCAAGTTCGAGTTCGGGGTCGCGCCGGGCTCGGACGCGTTGGTGCTCGGCGACGAGGTCCTCACCCCCGACTCGTCCCGGTTCTGGCCGGCGACGACGTGGTCGCCCGGGGACGTGCAGCCCTCGTTCGACAAGCAGTACGTGCGCGACTGGCTGACGTCGTCCGGCTGGGACCGCGTCTCGCCGCCGCCGGAGCTGCCCGACGGCGTGGTCGAGGCGACCCGCGAGCGGTACGTCGCCGCCTACGAGCGGCTCACCGGCACCACGTTCCACTGACCTCTGCCCCCGCCCTCCCCGGCGGCAGGGGGGCGAGACGAGCATCACCCGCGCGCCGGTCGGCGGCCCGAGCGGCCCCGGTACGCTCGGTGTCGTGCCTCGAGTGGTCGTCGATGTGGTCCTGAAGCCGGAGATCTCCGACCCCCAGGGGCAGGCGGTACTCGCAGCGCTGGGCCGGCTCGGCCACGACAGCGTCCGCAGCGTGCGCCAGGGCAAGCACTTCGTCCTCGAGGTCGACGGCACCCCGGACGAGGCGGAGCTCCGGAAGATCGCCGAGACGCTGCTGGCCAACCCGGTCATCGAGGACGTCGAGCTGCACTTCCCGAACGACTGAGAGAGAGCGCTGTGCGCATCGGTGTCATCACCTTCCCGGGTTCCCTGGACGACGTCGACGCCGCCCGCGCGGTCCGCCTGGCCGGCGCCGAGCCCGTCGCCCTGTGGCACGCCGACCACGACCTGAAGGACGTCGACGCGATCGTCCTGCCGGGGGGCTTCTCCTACGGCGACTACCTGCGCGCCGGGGCCATCGCCGCCCGCGCGCCCCTGATGCAGGAGGTCATGGACCGGGCGCGGGCCGGGATGCCGGTGCTCGGCATCTGCAACGGCTTCCAGGTGCTGTGCGAGGCCGGCCTGCTGCCCGGCGCGCTGACCCGCAACAGCCACCTGCACTTCCGCAACCGCGACCAGGCGCTGCGCATCGAGCGCGCCGACACCGCGTGGACGGCGTCCTACGCGCCCGGCGAGCGGATCGTCGTCCCGGTCAAGAACGGCGAGGGCCGCTACGTGGCCGCCGACGCCGACCTGGACCGGCTGGAGGGCGAGGGGCGGGTCGCCGTCCGCTACGTCGAGGGCAACCCCAACGGCTCGATGCGCGACATCGCCGGGGTGAGCAGCGAGAACGGTCGCGTGGTCGGGCTCATGCCGCACCCCGAGCACGCCGTCGAGGACCTCACCGGCCCGAGCACCGACGGGCTCGGCTTCTTCACCAGCGTTCTGAAGGCGGTCGTCTCCGCATGAGTCAGGTCGACACCGTCGGGCGGGCGGCGACGACGCCCGACGAGGAGCAGCCCTGGGCCGAGCTCGGCCTCAAGGACGACGAGTACGCCCGCATCCGCGACATCCTCGGCCGCCGGCCGACCACCGCGGAGCTGGCCATGTACTCGGTCATGTGGAGCGAGCACTGCTCCTACAAGTCGTCGAAGGTGCACCTGCGGCAGTTCGGCGACCTGCCGAAGAGCGAGGCGCTGCTGGTCGGCATCGGCGAGAACGCCGGCGTGGTCGACGTCGGCGACGGCTACGCGGTCACCTTCAAGGTCGAGTCGCACAACCACCCCAGCTACGTCGAGCCCTACCAGGGCGCGGCCACCGGCGTCGGCGGCATCGTCCGCGACATCCTCACCATGGGCGCCCGGCCGGTCGCGGTCATGGACAGCCTCCGGTTCGGCCGGGCCGACGCCCCCGACACCGCCCGCGTGCTGCCCGGCGTCGTCGCCGGCGTCGGCGGCTACGGCAACTGCCTGGGCCTGCCCAACATCGGCGGCGAGGTCCTCTTCGACGACTGCTACGCCGGCAACCCGCTGGTCAACGCGCTGTGCGTCGGCGTCATGAAGCACGAGGACGTCCGGCTGGCCAAGGCCGAGGGCGTCGGCAACAAGGTCATCCTGTTCGGCGCCCGCACCGGCGGCGACGGCATCGGCGGCGTGAGCGTCCTGGCGTCGGAGACCTTCGACGCCGAGGGCCCGGCCAAGCGGCCGAGCGTGCAGGTGGGCGACCCGTTCACCGAGAAGCTGCTCATCGAGGCCTGCCTGGAGATCTTCGCCCAGGACCTCGTCACCGGCATCCAGGACCTCGGCGGCGCCGGCCTGTCCTGCGCGACGTCCGAGCTGGCCAGCGCCGGCACCGGCGGCATGCACATCGACCTGGACGCCGTCCCGCTGCGGGACTCCACGCTCACCCCGGCCGAGATCCTGATGAGCGAGTCGCAGGAGCGCATGTGCGCGATCGTCGAGCCCGCCAAGGTCGACGCCTTCCTCGCCGTGTGCCGCAAGTGGGACGTGCTGGCCACGGTCATCGGTGAGGTCACCGACGGCGACCGGCTCACCGTCGACTGGCACGGCGAGCGGATCGTCGACGTCCCCCCGCGCACCGTCGCCCACGAGGGCCCGGTCTACGAGCGGCCGATGCGCCGTCCGGCCGACCTGGACGCCCTGCAGGCCGACGACCCCGCCGCGCTGCCCCGCCCGCAGACCCCCGAGGAGCTCACCGCCCACTGGCTGGCCGTCGTCGCCAGCCCGGACGGCGCGGACAAGTCCTGGGTCACCGAGCAGTACGACCGCTACGTCCGCGGCAACACCGTGCTCGCCCAGCCGGACGACGCCGGGGTCGTGCGCATCGACGAGCAGACCCACCGCGGCATCGCGCTCTCCCTCGACGGCAACGGGCGCTACGCGCGGCTGGACCCCTACACCGGCGCGCAGCTGAACCTCGCCGAGGCCTACCGCAACGTCGCCGTCTCCGGCGCCCGCCCCCTGGCGGTCACCAACTGCCTCAACTTCGGCTCCCCGGAGGAGCCCGAGGTCATGTGGCAGTTCGCCGAGGCGGTGCGCGGCCTGGCCGACGCCTGCCGGGACCTCGGGCTGCCGGTCACGGGCGGCAACGTGAGCCTCTACAACCAGACCGGGGACGTCGCGATCAACCCCACCCCGGTCATCGGCGTGCTGGGCGTGCACGACGACGTCCGCCGGCGGGTGCCCACCGGCTGGCGGGCGGCGGGGGAGACCGTGCTCCTGCTCGGCGAGACGAGGCCGGAGTTCGGCGGCTCGGCCTGGGCGTCGGTCGTGCACGGCCACCTCGGCGGCCGGCCGCCCGCGATCGACCTCGGCGCCGAGCGGACGCTGGGTGAGCTCCTCGCCGCGCTGGCCCACCAGGACCTGGTCACCTCCGCGCACGACCTGGCCGACGGCGGCCTGGCGCAGGCCCTCGCCGAGTCGGCGCTGCGGCACGGCGTCGGCGCCCGCCTGGGCGTCGGCGACGACCCGTTCACCGCGCTGTTCAGCGAGTCCACCGCCCGCGTCGTCGTCACCACGACCGACGCCGCGGCCGTGCGGCGGGCCGCCGGGCAGGCCGGGGTGAGCGTCACCGAGCTGGGGACGACGGGCGGCGAGGTGCTGACGGTCGAGGGGCTGCTCGAGCTGCCGCTGGCCGAGCTGCGCGCCGCCTGGAGCACGACGCTCCCCGCGCTGTTCGGTGCGCCCGAGGACGCGGTGGGCACCGTTCCGGCGGGGACCGTCCCGAGCAGCTGATGGCCGCGCCCATCTCCGCCGAGGAGCTGCGGGCCGCACTGGCCCCCACGCTGCCCTGGCTGGAGGGCGGGGCGGAGCAGCCGCCCCGCGCGGTGGTCGGCGCCGCGGTGAAGACCTCCGCGCGCTGGCTGGCCCAGCAGGTGCCCGGCCGGGCGGTGGAGCTGCGGGTGCCGCCGCACGTCGCCGTCCAGTGCGTGCCCGGGCCGCGGCACACCCGCGGGACCCCGCCCAACGTGGTGGAGACCGACGCGATCGCCTGGCTGCGGCTGGCCAGCGGCCGGCTGGACTGGGCCACCGCGGTCGCCGAGGGCCGGCTGACCGCCAGCGGCAACCGCGCCGACCTCTCTGCGTACCTGCCTCTGGCAGCCCTGCGCCGCGGCACCTGACGGGGACGGCACGTGGTCGCGGTGGCGTCCGGTAGGACGACGGTGACTCAGCCGGTGAACAGCGGCAGCGCCGCCTTCACCGTGTTGTACAGCCCGTAGACCAGCGGGATGCCGACCAGCGTCCAGGCGAACGCGATCAGGGCGACGGGCGTGTGCGTGGGCTGCTGCTGCGGCGGGGTGGTCATCGGGCGGCGCTCCTCTCGGCGGTGCGGGATGCGGCGGCGTCCCGCTTCGGCTCGTGCCACTTGGCGGCCACCGGGCGCACCATCAGGTTGGCGACGAACCCGACGGCGAGCAGGCCGACCATGATGAACAGCGCCGGCCGGTAGTCGGCGGCGACCAGCTGCCCGGGCGTGCCCCGGGTGTCGAGCACGCCGTTGATGATGAGCGGCCCGGCCACACCGGCCGCGGACCACGCGGTGAGCAGCCGGCCGTGGATGGCGCCGACCTGGTAGGTGCCGAACAGGTCGCGCAGGTAGGCGGGGATCGTGGCGAACCCCCCGCCGTAGAAGCTGATGATCACCGCGGCGAAGACCACGAACAGCCAGGTGGCGGTGGTGCCGAGGGTGGCCAGGCCGACGTAGAGGAGCATGCCGAGGCCGAGGTAGATCATGTAGATCGGCTTGCGACCGATGTAGTCCGAGGTGGTGGACCACACGAAGCGGCCGCCCATGTTGAACAGCGACAGCAGGCCCACGAAGCCGGCGGCGGCCGCGGCGGTCACCAGCGAGGTGTCCCCGCGGCGGAAGAAGTCCTGGATCATCGGCGCGGCCTGCTCCAGGATGCCGATCCCCGCGGTGACGTTGCAGAACAGCACGATCCACAGCAGCCAGAACTGCGGCGTCCGGATGGCGTTGCGGGCCGACACGCTCTCGGTGGTGACCAGCGCCTTCTGCTTCACCATCGACGGGTCCCAGCCCGCGGGCCGCCAGCCGTCGGCCGGCACCCGGATGATGAGGGCGCCGAACATCATGTAGACGAAGTAGACGGCGGCCAGCGTGAGGAACAGCGCCCC
Organism: Geodermatophilus ruber; assembly: GCF_900114385.1. Taxonomy (GTDB): domain Bacteria; phylum Actinomycetota; class Actinomycetes; order Mycobacteriales; family Geodermatophilaceae; genus Geodermatophilus; species Geodermatophilus ruber. The sequence goes on along the minus strand of NZ_FOSW01000001.1, from coordinate 310,839 downwards.
GACGGCGCTGCCGTCCGGCACCGAGCCGGAGACGCTCGGGTCGTAGTCGGGGTCGTAGAAGCTCATCAGCTGCCGCGACAAGGGTGCGGCGACCAGCGCGCCTCCGCCGAAGCCCATGATCGCCATGCCGGTGGCCAGGCCGGGCCGGTCCGGGAACCACTTGATCAGCGTGGACACCGGCGAGATGTAGCCGATGCCGAGGCCGATGCCGCCCAGCACGCCGTAGCCGAGGTACACCAGCCACAGCTGCCGGGTGTAGATGCCCAGGGCCCCGACCAGGAAGCCGGAGACCCAGAAGAGGGCCGAGGTGACCATCGCTGCCCGGGGCCCGTTCCGGTCCACCCAGGTACCGAAGGCCGCCGCCGAGAGCCCGAGCATGACGATCGCGATCGAGAAGATGATCCCGATCGCGGTCAGGCTGGTGTCGAAGTGCTCGACCAGGGCGTTCTTGTAGACGCTCGTGGCGTAGGCCTGCCCGATGCACAGGTGCACCGCCAGCGCGGCCGGCGGGATCAGCCACCGGTTGAAGCCGGGACGGGCGACGATGCGCTCACGGGCCAGGAAGCTCGGTACAGCCACGGGCGGACCTCCGGGTCGGGTCGGTCAGCCGGATTCCCCCTGGGGACAGGGTTCGTGTCCGGGGTCCCGGCCCCCCGGAAGGCTACGTCCGCGGGGCGGTGGGCGCTCGGCGAACGGGTCGTCGTCGATCCGGATCGGGGGCCCGGCGGCCACGGCCACCAGCCAGGGGATCCCACTCCCCGAAGCGGCAGGAGGCCCGGAATAGGCTCCCTGCATGGCCTACGAGGTAAAGGGCGTCGTCGCCCGCAGCAAGGGTGCACCGGTCACCGTCGAGACGATCATCGTTCCCGATCCCGGTCCGGGTGAGGCCGTCGTGGACGTCCAGGCGTGCGGCGTCTGCCACACCGACCTGCACTACCGCGAGGGCGGGATCAACGACGAGTTCCCGTTCCTCCTCGGCCACGAGGCCGCCGGCGTCGTCTCCGCCGTCGGGGCGGGCGTCACCAACGTCGCCGTCGGCGACTACGTGGTCCTCAACTGGCGTGCCGTCTGCGGCGAGTGCCGCGCCTGCCGCCGGGGCGAGCTGCAGTACTGCTTCAACACGCACAACGCCGCCCAGAAGATGACGCTGGCCGACGGCACCGAGCTGACCCCCGCGCTGGGCATCGGCGCCTTCGCCGAGAAGACGCTGGTCCACTCCGGCCAGTGCACCAAGGTGAACCCGGCCGCTCCGCCGACGGCCGCCGGCCTGCTCGGCTGCGGTGTCATGGCCGGCGCCGGTGCCGCCATGAACACCGGCGCCGTGCGCCGCGGCGAGAGCGTCGCGGTGTTCGGCTGCGGCGGCGTCGGGGACGCCGCGATCGCCGGGGCCAAGCTGGCCGGCGCGACCACGATCATCGCCGTCGACATCGACGACCGGAAGCTGGAGTGGGCCAAGCAGTTCGGCGCCACCCACACGGTCAACTCCAGGAACACCGACGCCGTCGAGGCGATCAAGGGTCACACCAACGGCTTCGGCGTCGACGTCGCCATCGACGCCGTCGGCCACCCGGCGGTGTTCGAGCAGGCCTTCAACGCCCGCGACCTGGCCGGCCGGGTCGTGCTGGTCGGCGTCCCGACCCCGGACATGAAGATCGAGCTGCCGCTGCTGGAGATCTTCGGCCGGGGTGGGGCGGTCAAGTCCTCCTGGTACGGCGACTGCCTGCCCAGCCGCGACTTCCCCACGCTGGTCGACCTGTACCTGCAGGGCCGCTTCCCGCTGGACGAGTTCGTCAGCGAGACCATCGGCATCGACGACGTCGAGGCCGCCTTCGAGAAGATGCACCACGGCGACGTGCTGCGCAGCGTGGTCGTGTTCAAGTGACCGCCCGGATCGACAAGACCGTCGTCAGCGGGGTCTTCAGCCTCGACGGGCAGGACTTCGACGTCGACAACAACGTCTGGCTGGTCGGGGACGACGACGAGGTGATCGTCGTCGACGCCCCGCACGACGCCGCCCCGATCCTCGAGGCCATCGGCGGCCGCACGGTGCGGGCGATCGTGCTCACCCACGGGCACAACGACCACATCACCGCCGCGGTCGCGCTCCGCGAGGCCACCGGCGCGCCGATCTGGTTCAACCCCGCCGACCGGATGCTGTGGGACGTCGTCCACCCGGACGCCGCCCCCGACCACGACCTGGCCGAGGGCACCCGCTTCGAGATCGCCGGGACGACGCTGACGGCGCTGCACACCCCCGGGCACTCCCCGGGCAGCACCTGCCTGCACGCGCCCGAGCTGGACACGGTGTTCACCGGCGACACCCTGTTCTGCGGCGGGCCCGGTGCCACCGGGCGCTCGTTCAGCGACAAGCCGACGATCCTGAACTCCATCCGGTCGCGGCTGCTCACGCTGCACGGGGACACCGTGGTCAAGACCGGCCACGGCGACGACACGACGATCGCCGCCGAGCTGCAGAACGTCCACTGAGCCGGACCCGGCCGGGCGGGGTGGCGCGAACCACCCCGCCCGGCCGGGGAGCCGGACGTAACGCCGGTAGTCTCGAGGGGTGCCTCGCGGTGATGGACGGCTGACGCACGATCTCGATCCCCACTCTCCCGGACCCCAGGACGCCTGCGGCGTCTTCGGCGTCTGGGCGCCGGGGGAAGAGGTCGCGAAGCTCGCCTACTTCGGTCTCTACGCTCTGCAGCACCGCGGCCAGGAGGCCGCGGGCATCGCCGTCTCCGACGGCACCTCCGTGGTGGTCTACAAGGACCTCGGGCTGGTCAGCCAGGTCTTCGACGAGCCGACCCTGGGCAGCCTGCGCGGCCACCTGGCGGTCGGCCACACCCGGTACTCCACGACCGGTGCCTCCACGTGGGAGAACGCCCAGCCCACCTTCCGCACCACCGAGGCCGGCACCGGCCTGGCGCTGTGCCACAACGGCAACCTGGTGAACACCGCCGAGCTGGCCAGCCGGGCCGCCGACGCCGGGGTGCCCGGGGCGTTCGCCTCCACCACCGACTCCGACCTGGTGACCGCGCTCATCGCCGCCCACCAGGACCTCTCGGTCGAGGCCGCGGCGATGGAGGTGCTGCCGCAGCTGCGCGGCGCCTTCAGCTTCGCCTTCATGGACGAGAACACCCTCTATGCCGCTCGCGACCCGCAGGGGGTGCGCCCGCTGGTGCTGGGCCGGCTGGAGCGCGGCTGGGTGGTGGCCAGCGAGACGGCGGCCCTGGACATCGTCGGCGCCTCCGTCGTCCGCGAGGTGGAGCCCGGCGAGCTGATCGCGATCGACGAGGACGGGCTGCGCAGCCAGCACTTCGCCCCGGCCGAGCCCAAGGGCTGCGTGTTCGAGTACGTCTACCTGGCCCGGCCGGACACGACGATCGGCGGCCGCGGCGTGCACGCGGCCCGGGTCGAGATCGGCCGGCGGCTGGCCAAGGAGCACCCGGTCGAGGCCGACCTGGTCATCCCGGTCCCCGAGTCCGGCACCCCGGCGGCGGTGGGCTACGCAGAGGCCTCCGGGATCCCCTACGGCGTGGGCCTGGTCAAGAACTCCTACGTGGGCCGCACCTTCATCCAGCCCAGCCAGACGATCCGGCAGCTGGGCATCCGGCTCAAGCTCAACCCGCTGCGCGACGTCATCCGCGGCAAGCGGCTGGTGGTCGTCGACGACTCGATCGTCCGCGGCAACACCCAGCGGGCGCTGATCCGGATGCTGCGCGAGGCCGGCGCCGTCGAGGTCCACGTGCGGATCGCCTCGCCGCCGGTGAAGTGGCCGTGTTTCTACGGCATCGACTTCGCCAGCCGTGCCGAGCTGATCGCCAACGGCCTCGACGTCGACGGCGTGCGCGCCTCCATCAACGCGGACTCGCTCGGCTACGTCTCCGAGGACGGGCTGATCGCCGCCACCGAGCAGCCGGCCAGCCGGCTGTGCACCGCCTGCTTCACCGGCAGGTACCCGATCCCCCTGGGGGAGCCCGAGGTACTCGGCAAGCACGTGCTCGAGGGCATCGGGCGCCGCGTGGACGAGACCCGGGCGGTCAGCGGCTGGACCGGCCAGCAGGCCGGCAGCGCCACCGTGCCCGGTGGTGCCGACGACGCGCTGGGCCGCCCGTGAGCGAGAAGCCGTTCACGTACGCCGCATCCGGTGTCGACATCGACGCCGGGGAGCGGGCCGTCACGCTCATGCGGACGGCGGTGGAGAAGACCAACCGCCCGGAGGTCGTCGGCGGGCTGGGCGGGTTCGCCGGGCTGTTCGCGCTCGACACCGCGAAGTACCGCACGCCGCTGCTGGCCTCCTCCACCGACGGCGTCGGCACGAAGATCGCCCTCGCCCGGCAGCTGGACCGGCACGACACCGTCGGGATCGACCTGGTCGCGATGGTCGTCGACGACCTGGTGGCGTGCGGGGCCGAGCCGCTGTTCCTCCAGGACTACGTCGCCTGCGGGCGGGTCGTCCCCGAGCGGATCGCCGCGATCGTCACCGGCATCGCGGCCGGGTGCACCCGGGCCGGCGCGGCGCTGGTCGGTGGGGAGACCGCCGAGCACGGCGACCTGATGGCGCCCGACGACTACGACCTCGCCGCCACCGCGGTGGGCGTCGTCGAGGCCGACGCCGTGCTGGGCCCGGAGCGGGTCCGCGACGGCGACGTCGTCGTGGCGATGGCCTCGAGCGGCTTCCACTCCAACGGCTACTCGCTGGTCCGCCGGGTGGTCGCGGCCGCGGGCCTCGACCTCGCTGCCACCCCCGCGGGGCTGGACCGCCCGCTGGGGGAGGTGCTGCTCGAGCCCACCCGGATCTACGCCCGGGACTGCCTGGCGCTGGTGGAGCGGTTCGGCGTCGCGGGCGTGCACGCCTACGCGCACATCACCGGCGGCGGGCTGGCCGGCAACACCGCGCGGATCGTCCCCGATGGGCTGGAGGCCGTGCTCGACCGTGGCACCTGGGCGCTGCCCCCCGCGGTGCGGCTGCTGGAGGAACACGGGGTGCCGCGCGAGGAGTCCGAGCGCGCGTTCAACTGCGGCGTCGGCATGGTCGGGGTCGTCAGCCCCGACGTCGCCGACGACGTGGTGGCGGCGCTCGACGAGCGCGGCGTCCCGGCCTGGGTCGCCGGCACCGTCCGCCCCCGTACCGGGGACGCCGCCGCCCGACCGGTCGGCACCTACCGCTGATCCCGGACGGTTCGCGCGAACCGTCCGGCGGGGGTGGCGCACCACGACGACACCGAGCACCACGACGACACCGCGGGCCCCCGAGGGGGTCGCGGTGTCGTCGTGGTCAGACCGTGCGGCTCAGACCCGGATCAACGGCTGGTGGCCCAGTCGTCGTCGGTGTCGTCGTCCGCCCACCGGTCGGTGTACTCGTCGTCCTCGTCGTCGTCCGTGCCCACCCGGGACGGGGTGTACGGAGACGGTGAACCGGCCAGCTCCCGCTGCAGAGCGGAGAGATCGGTGTTCGGTGAGCTGTACTTGAGCTCACGGGCCACGCGTGTCTGCTTGGCCTTCGCTCGGCCGCGCCCCATCGGCTCGACCCCCTCATTACGGAGTGCGGGAGCCCGGCTCCGGGCTGAACGGCCCGCGTGGCGACCCCGACTGAGTGACTGTGTCTGCACCGAGCTTACGACACCGATCGACGACGAGCACGGGTCTCCCCCCGCTGTCCCCCTACCGGGGGCCGCCGGCCCGTGCCGCCGGCCCGTGCCGCGGGCCGGGATCGGCCGATTCACCTGGGGTTATGACCGGCCAGCGCCGTGCACTGCCGCTCCGGCGTGGCCCCGGCCGGCCTGGTTCGGCCGCCGGCGGCGAGGAAGCTCACAGGGCCGCCGTCGAGGTGGTCGTCGCCGGGAGAGTCCACCGCCGGCGACTCGGGCGGGGCGAAGGGCCGAGGTCAGCGGGGCAGCCGGATCGTCGCCAGCCGGCCGACGCGCGCCATGCGCTCCTCGGCCAGCCGGTCGGCGGCCACCGCGGGGGAGATCCCCTGCTCGTCGGCGGCCCGGAGCACCCGCAGGGTGGTGTCGAAGATGCGCTCGGTCTTGGCCTCGGCGCGGGCGAAGGAGAACCCGTGTCAGCCGTCGGCTCTACTACTACTATTTAACTCGTGACCACCGCCACACTCCCCCGTCGCACCCGGTCCCGCAGTGCGTTTGCCCCAGTGGATGCCCCGGTGCGTGTCGCCCTCTATCTGCGGCAGTCGCATGACCCCGGCCGCTACCGCGACGATGAGGAGGGGCGCGCGATCGACCGGCAGCGCGCCGCCTGCACTGCCCACGCCGAGCGCCGAGGCTGGACCGTGGACCCCTCGTTGATCTTCCCCGAGAACCACACCAGCGCGAGCAAGCGCCGGAAGCGCCCCATCTATGACGAGATGCTGCGCCGGATCGAACGGGGCGACATCGACGTGGTGGTCGCGTGGGCGCTCGACCGGTTGCTCCGCCGGCCGGTCGAGTTGGAGGACCTCATCGACCTGTGCGAACCCCTGGGGGTGCGCGTGATCACCGTGCAGGGCGACCTCGACTTCGAGACCCCGCAGGGAAAGCTCGCTGCCCGTACGTTCGCCAGCATGGCCCGCTTCGAGGCAGATCAGAAGGGAGAGAGGCAGCACCTGTCGGAGGTGCAGGCGGTCGAGCAGGGGCGGCCCCCGCGTCGAAGGGCGTTCGGCTACGCCAAGGGCGGCATGACGCTGGTCGAGGACGAGGCCGCCGCCGTCCGCCAGGCGTACAAGATGCTGCTCGCCGGCTCGTCGCTGGCGAGCATCGCCAGGTACCTCAATGGTGAGCGTCGCCCGGACGGGGCCGAGGGGCTGAACGGCGGCCGCGGGCTGCGGACCACGCTGGGGCGCGAGTGGGAGCCCACCGCGGTCCGCAAGCTCCTGCTCTCCCCGCGCTACGCCGCGATCCGGGCCTACGGCGGCGAGGAGACCGGCCCGGGGACCTGGCCGGCGATCGTGCCGGAGGCCACGCTGCGGCAGGCGGAGGCGCTGCTGACCGCCGCGGAGCGCCGGACGTCCGGCGGGTCGACCGCCCGCAAGTGGCTCGGCGCCGGGCTGTTCCGCTGCGGCAAGTGCGACGCCGAGGGGATCGACTCCGACGTCCAGTCGCGGTACCGGGCCGCGGGCGAGCGGATTTACTCGTGCCGGCGAAAGAAGCACCTCACGCGGCTCGCCGACCCGATCGACGAGGCGGTCCTGCTCGTCGTGGAAAAGCGCCTGCGCCGACCCGACGTCGCCGACCTGTTGGCGGCCGACGACCCCGAGGTCGCCCGGCTGACCGACAAGGCCAGCGTCCTCCGCGCCAAGATCAAGCGCATCGAGAACGACTACGGCGACGGCGAGATCAGCGCCCGAGTGATGCGCGAGCAGAAGGCCCGTCGGAAGGGTGAGCTGGACCGGGTCAACCGTCGGTTGGCCGCCGTGACGGCGAGATCGCGGGTGGCCGCCGTGGTGTCCGCCGAGAGCCCGCCCGAGGCCTTTCTGGCGCTGGACCTCGGCGCCCGGCGGGCCGTCATCGACGCCCTGTGCCGGGTCGTCCTGCTCCCCGGTCGCCCCGGCCGGCGCCCGTTCGACCCGGACACGATTCGGGTCGTCTGGCGCGCCTGACGCCCCACCCACACAAGGCCCCTTCGGAACGTTTCCGAGGGGGCCTTTTTGTTTGTCCTGGTCGCCGCGGAAATGGCGGCCAGGAGTGTCAATACACGCGTCTGCACAGGACCCGAAACGGTGCCCGCGGCGTGGTCGAGTGGGGCCAGCGGACCCAACAGGGAACCGTATGTCCCCTCTCGATGAGGGGATGTTTCGAACAGGTGCTCGAACGGGGTTCGCCGCCCTGAATCCATGACCCGTGGAGCACACCGCCGATGAGCACCGACGCCCGCGCCCGAGTCACCCCCGCGCACGTCGCCCACCGAACCCAGGCCGCGACCAAGTACATCCAGCGGATCACGACGACGTGGCCGCACCTGCCGCTTGAGACCCGCCGCCGCCTGGCCGACATGCTCCTCGCCGAGCCCGAGGACGACGAGACATGACCGTCGAGCCGCGGGCGCCCGACGGCGACCTCGACGCCTGGGCCGAGCGGATCGCCACCGAGGCCCCCAAGCTCACCGCCGCGCAGCGGAAACGCCTCCGAGTCCTGCTCCGGCCGCCCGCCCGCAGACCGGCGGGCGCCGCATGACCGCCGCACTCCGCGCCGTGCCGGTCAGACGGACGTGAAGAACGCCGCCGACCGGCCAGTCGACGGCGCTCCGGTGAAGCACGAGCCCCCTCGGCCCGCCCGTCAGGGTACGACGTCCCCGGTCCCGGCGGCGCTCTCCGGTACGAGGCCAGGTGGCCGATGACCGTCGACCGCTTCCGATGGCAACTCGCGCTCCGGGGCGACGGCGAGCTGACGGCCACGGTGAGGCTGGTCGGCCTCACGGCCTCGACGCACGCGGACCGGCACGGGCGCCGGGTGTTCCCCGGCGTCGCGCTGCTTGCCCGCGAGTGTGCGCTCGGGGAGCGAGCCACCCGGGCCGCGCTGGCCACCCTCCGCGACAGGGGGTGGCTGGTCCGCGAGAGCAGCGGGTCGGCCCTCGGCCGGCGGGCCGTGGCCGATGTGTACCGGCTCGCCCTGCCCGCGGGAACAGCGGCACCACATACCGGTGATCCGAACGGAACAGCGGCACCGCGTGCCGGTGATCGGAGCAGAACAGCGGCACCGCATGCCGGTGATCAGGTGCCGGAACACCGGCATTTCACGACAGGAACACCGGCATTTCACGACAGGAACACCGGCACCAGGTGCCGCCCAAATAGTCATGAAGAAGTACAAGAAGGGGAGACGCGCGCGACGCCTCCCCCCACCCCGAATCCCCGGCACTGCGACAAGCACGCCTACGACGACTTCGTTGAAGTGTCATGCGTCGCCTGCATGCGGGCCCGCGAGCGGCACGAGCGGCAGCAGGCCGAGGCCGACAGGCCGCCCCCCCGGCCCCCGTGGTGCGGGGAGTGCGACGAACGCACCCGGCTGCGCGAGACCCCCGACGGCCTCGCCCAGCGCTGCCGGCAATGCCACCCCAACGCCCGCGATCAGTCGTGAGTACCCCCCGAGCCGGATCCCGACATCGAGCCCGACGATCGCCCGCCGACGACCGCGGCGGGCAGCACCGCCCACCCGAAGAGAAGGAGACCGCCATGACCACCACGAGTCCCCGGCGGAAGGGCCGCGCCCGCCGGCGGCCGGAGGACCGCCTGCGCCCGGTCGAGCCGGTCCGCGGCCAGCTGCCTTTGCCCGAACCGGATCCCGACATCGAGCTGCAGCAGCAGCTCCCGCAGCAGACCTCCCCGGAGGCCGCCGAGTGAGCCCCCCCGGGGAGGGGTTCCCCGGGGGCGTCCCCCGGGGGACGTGGCGCTCACGAGTGAAGGTGTCCGGCCTGCCGGGCCCGGTCGTGGTGGTCGCCGCGCAGCTGTCGTGCTTCGCCGCCGACGACGACGCGACCGATGTTGCGATGCCCCCCGTTCGCTTGCTGGCCGAGGCCGCGCAGATCCCGGCGCGGGTCGTCCGGCGAGCGCTGTCGGCGCTGGTGGCGGCCGGGTGGGTCGCCCTCGACACCGGCCCCGGATACCCGGTGGCCCGCTTCTGCATCCCACGCCACGCTGGGCCCTCCCCGGCCCGGCGCCGCCCCACCCCCGGCGCGAGGCGCTGACCCCGCCAGCCGCCCAGCGCCCCCAGGCCCGCCCGACGGGCCATCCCCGGTGTTCGGGGTGGCGAACAACGCCTGGTGGCGCTGAGCCGGTCGAGGCCACGTCCGTCCACACACCAGCGAGAGGACCACGATGAGATCCCGCGCGAACCGGAGTAGGCAGACAGCAGCCGCGGCAGCCATCCGCGCTGAGCCGCAGCCGATCGACAGCGCCGACGTCGACCGGCTCCGAGCCCGCTTCGCCGCCGGAGATCAGACGACGCGGCCAGCGCGTGAGCAGCGTGAGCAGCCGCAGCAACGTGAACAGCAGCCGCAGGTCGAGCAGCAGCGCGTCGAGGCGACGACATCCGAGCGGCGACGACCCGGCCGCCGCGGCGGGGCCAAGGCCGGGCACCGCGGGTACCGGCCGCCCGAGACCGAGACCGAGACCGAGCCCGAGCCACCGCCGCGGCCAGCGCCCGCAGTGTCCGGCCTGCACTGCCGCGCATGCCTCACCGAGCGGCTCACCTGGCGAGCGGCCCGTCGTGATGGCCGCTGTCCCCGCTGCCGGCCCGACCCCCGCCGCCGCGGCGCCCCCGAACCGCCCGCGAGCTGGCAGCCGTGACGCCACGGGGAAGGGGGTGTCGATCTTCGCGGGGGTCACCCCGACCGCCCCGCCGGTAGGTGGACATCCCCCCGTTTGACCCCCCGCCATCGTGTGCGGGCGTGTGTGCGGGCGGGCGCACGCACGGGCGTGCGCGCGAGGGGGCCGTGTCGGCGGCTCTGGCCACACTGGACGGACCTGGACATACGGGTATCGCCGACCTCAGGAGAGGGATCATGAACACCCTGGACACCCGAGTCATGCGCGACCTGTTTGAGCAGATGATGGCCGCGGTGAGCGCCCGGCCGGACGCTGACCACCTGCTCGCCGCGCTGGCCGCCGGGCGGACGTACTTCCTCGGCGTGGAGGCGCCGGTGCCCGCGCTGGCGGCGTTCATCGCCGACCGCGAGATCATCCGGGTTCCGCTGACCGAGCTGGTGCCGCTCGACGACGTGCTGTAGCGCGGTTCTGTCGGCGGCCTCGGCTACGCTTCTGACAGGCGGTCGTCCTCGCGGTCCTGGCATGGGTCGCGGCGAGGGGGCCGCTCCGATCACGCCGCAGCACCCGGTTCGTGCCGCCCCGGGACACCCGGCCGCCCATCCCGGCCGCGCCGTCCCAGCCGGAGATCCGCGCCGCTGCACCTGGTCACCGCCCTCGTGCGAGCTTGCGCGCCCCGCAGCACCCGGCCGCCCCATTCCGGCCGCGCCGCCGCAGCCGCGTCGACAAACGACGCCGCCGAGGGATGACCCGTTCACGCAGAGCGAGATCACCATGAGCGACCAGATCATCACCCGGCTGCGGCAGCGTCACGACGACGCGGTCGCCCGGCGGCAGCGGATCGTCGACGCCGTCGAGGCCGAACGCCGCACCAACCTCTCCGCCGCGGAGGACGCCCAGTTCCGGGCGCTGACCCGCGAGATCGGCGAGTACGCCGCCCGGCTGGCCGAGCTCGGTCAGCAGGACGAGCTGCTCGCGCTGTCCCACGCCGGCGCCGCCCGCCGGCTCCGGGCCGGGTCGGTGGGGGAGTACCGGGACGGGGAGCCGCTGGGCGAGGGCCAGAGCTTCCGGGGCTTCGCCCGCGCGCAGGGGCTGGTGCCGGCCGAGCACGAACAGCAGGAGCTGAGCCTCCGCAAGTGGCTTCGCGGCGTGGCGACGGGCGACTGGACCGGAGCCGAGGCCGAGCAGCGCTCGATGACCGGGGCGACCCCGGCGGCGGGCGGGTACCTCCTCCCGACGCTGCTCAGCGCGTCCGTGATCGACAAGGCGAGGGCCGCGACTCAGGTGATGCGTGCGGGAGCACGGGTGTTTCCGATGGCCGCCCGCGTCGTGGACGTGCCGCGTTGGGAAGGCGACCCGTCGGTCGCCTGGCGTCAGGAAGGCGCGGCCATCCCGCCGTCGGACGGCGTGATCGGCACGGTGCGGCTCACCGCCCGGTCCCTGGCCGGCCTGACCAAGGTGACCAGGGAACTGCTGGAGGACGCCCCCGAGGCCGACGACCTGCTGGTCCAGGCCTTCGCGGCCGTCGTCGCGAGGACCGTGGACAAGGTCGCGCTCCTGGGCTCCGGCACCGCCCCGGAGCCCAGGGGCATCAAGGCCACCCCCGGCATCCAGACGACCGCGTTCGGCGGGGCGAACGGGGCGGCGCCCACCAGCTACGACGTCCTGATCGACGCCGTCGGAAGCCTTCGTGACGTGAACGAAGAGCCCACCGCGGCGATCTTCTCGCCGCGCACCGGCCGCAGCTTCGCCAAGCTCAAGGCCAGCGACGGGCAGCCTCTGCGGGCGCCGGACTACCTGGACGGGGTGGCCCGCTTGGAGACGTCGACGGTGCCCAACGACCTCACCGCCGGTGCCAACTCCGACGCCTCCGACGTGATCGTCGGGGACTACAGGAACCTGCTGATCGGGGTTCGCACCGACCTGCAGGTCACGCTGTTGACGGAGGCATTCGCCACCACCGGGGAACTTGGCGTGTTGGTCTGGTGGAGGGGTGACATCGCCGTCGCCAGGCCGGCCAGCTTCTGCGTCGTCTCCGGGATCCGGCCGTGAACCTGACGGCCACCCGGGCGGACGCCGCGGCCGGCACGGACGCGGCGGACGTCGCCCAGTTCGACGCCACTCGCTGTGAGCACGACAAGCTGCGGGAGGCCTGCTGGCACCACCAGTACGCCGCGGCGGCGGCCACCGGCCGGCTGGTGCCGGAGGCGGTCATCCGGATCGGGGGCCCGGACGCCGGCGACTGGTGGGGGCTGCCCGTGGTCGACTACTGAATCCTCGGGCCCACGGGGCGTCAAAGTCACCGGCCGCCCACGCGCCTTTCATGCCGGACTCAGTCCGGAGCGCGGGCCGGAATCTATGGGCGTGGTTCGCCGCGGCGGAGCCTGGCGGCCGTCGCGGCGAGGGGGCGGGTCGTTCCCTTCCGCCTCGACCCCACGCCCAGCGCCGACGGGCCCGACCCCGGCCGCCTCGGCCCCGCGTCTTCCTTGTCCGCGGGGCCGGGGCGGCCCCTACGTGCAGGCACGGGCAGGGCCGTCGTGCTGACCGCGGGGTCGCACCGGGACCGTCCCTGTGTCGGCCGCAAGCATCCTGGTGTCATCTGCACCAGGGTGGTCATGCCCGACACCATGATGCTTCGCCGGCCCCCGTCCCCGCCGGGGGGAGGGGGTCAGCGGGGTCAGGTCGCCGCCACGGCGTGATCGGCGGCGGCGAGCAGGGCGTGGGCGAGCTGCCGGGCCTGGGCCGGGGGCATGGGCCACTCGTCGACGGTCGCGATGACTCGGGGCGGCCCGTCGCCGGGGTCGTGGACCTCGACCTCGGCCGTGCAGCCGCCGAGGAGGTCGATGCGTGTGCTGCCGCCGGTCATCGTGTCCATGGGGTCCGTCCTCTCGGGATCCAGGCCGGTGGGGCCGCCCTCCATGCTGGTCCCGGGCACGAGTACGGCCGAAGGGCCGAAGGTCACCGAAAGCGATCAATCCCGCTACACCCCGTGTCTAAATCGTTGAGACACATTGCCCGCGCCGAGGGGGACGTCCGGTCGACTGACGGTCCCCCTCCGGCAGGGGACTGTCCCCGCCCGCACCCGGGTGACACGCCCCGCCCGTTGCGCTGCGGAGTCGGCCACGGTCTGCGCGCTGGGGGATGGTCGGCGCGCGCGCCCACCATCCCCCAGCTGGAACGACGGGGCGTAGCGCAGCCGGTCCTTGCTGGTGCTGGGAGAAGGGCAGGGGGTCAGCGCGGCGCGCGGACCTCTCTCGTTGTCGCCTCCTGCGGGTAGCCCCGGTTGTCGCGGTGCTCATAGAGGGCGTGCTGGTCGTCGGGCAGGACGTGCCCCGACGGGCACATCAACGTCCGGGGGTCCGCCGTGTACCCGGGGTCCGGCCGCCCGATGACGTCGAAGCGGCCGGCGTGCTCGACGAGCCGGGACTCGCACGTCGGGCAGTGCAGGTTGTGCAGCGACTCGATCCACACAGCAGTAGTCATGCACTTGATCGTGGGGCACATGACGCCCGCCACCGTCGGCGTGCCGGGACTGCTGGCCCCAGGAGCCCCAGGAGCCCCAAGAGCCCCTGTACCCGTCGTTCCAGTCGAGGGATGTGGGCGGCGCTCGGCCGTCGGCCACGCCCAGGGGCGGAGGTCACCGAATGGGCCGCCGCCGAGGCGGCCACCGGCAAGGCCGGTCGCCTGACGAAGGTGTGCCGGGCCGGTGTCTACCCGGTGGATAGGAGCCTGGCCGGCCGTCCCTAAACGGCCCATTTAGGGACAGAGGGACGATTGCCGGGCCTTTGACGCAAGACGTCCAAGAAGCTGCCGCCGGCAACATGCGCTACCGGGTGGCTGTCCCTGCCTGTAGTCCAGTCAGCCAGTGCAGGAAAACAGGCCAGATCAGCTCACTCAGCCGCGAATACCCGGACGCCCCCGGGTGCGCGCCGTCGATCGACGCCACCTCGGACATCCAGTCCTCGTCTCCTATGAGCGATGCGGCGATCTCGACGTAGAGAGCGCCGCGGTCGGCGCACCGCTTGCCCAGGACCTGGGAGAGCTCCTCGATGCGTTCGTTCTGCTGCGGGTCGTCGATCAGCGCGGGACCGATGACCAGTACGGACCAGTGTGCCGCGGCGGCATCATCGAGGATCTGGTCGAGAGCGGCCACCGTGTCCGCAATGGTGGCGCGGCGGCAGCCGGAGGCGACGGTGGTGTCGTTGATGCCGCTGCCGACGACGACGCCGAAGACGTCACCGTCCCGCAGGCGCGGCAGCGCCTCCGGAATGAACCGGCGCTGGATGTCGGGGGTGGTCTCGCGGCGGACGCCGAGGTTGTAGCCGGTGAGGTTCCAGCCGGTTGTCCGGGCGCGGGCGAGGACTCGCCCCACCCACCCGAGAGCCGACGGATCCCCCACCCCGGCCGTGTAGGAGTCGCCGAAGAAGGCGATGCGGACGTCTGGCGATGAGTTGTCCACCCGCACAGGGTTCCTCATCGGCCTATCGACGGTTCGCGGGAGCCGCTCGTGCGGTACCGCCCGGTGTCCCTCACGCCGCCTTTGCGGCGCGCCCTGGGTGTCCCGTAGCGGCCCACTTAGGGACACGTTGGTTCACGCGGGGGATCGCGGGAAGATCGGCGCGTGGAGAACCTCCCCGCATTCCTTCTGGCTCGCATCACCGAGGACGAGTCAGCAGCCCGCGCGGCGGTAAAGGTGATCGACTCCCGCGAGACCGCCGGTTGGTACTGGAGCGGCGCGGGGGATGCGGTCTTCCTCGATGGAACCAGCGTCCCTGTGGCCTGTGGCCCGTGGAAGCAGTTGATGGATCAGGCGTCGGCTCGTCACATCGTTCGAAACGACCCTGAGCGCGTGCTCGCCGAGTGCGACGCCAAGCGGCGGATTCTCTCAGCCCACAGAAGCGCCCAGGACGCTGTCACCGCGACAGCACGCGACGATCCCACGCCATCAGAGCGTCTGGGCGCTGTGGAAGCGCTCGGCCTGGTCCTCCGCTTCATGGCCGTGCCATACGCCGATCACCCGGAATACAACCCGGAGTGGATGCCATGAGGCGCCGATGCAACCTGCGACGGTCGAGCGGCGCCTGTCCCTAAAGCCGCCTTCACGGACGTGAGCCACGTGACGAGCCTGGTGCGGGTTCTGCCAAGTCGTCGTCCTCCCGGTCACCTGGCCCATGGCGGAGGTGAGGCAGGCGCCGGGCGGCTACCAGCCGCGGGCCGGAACTCGAATCGTGGCGAGCCGGCCGACGCTCGCCATCCGTTCCTCGGCCAGCCGGTCGGCGGCCGCCGCGGGGGAGATGCCCTGCTCGTCGGCGGCCCGGAGCACCCGCAGCGTGGTGTCGAAGATCCGCTCGGCCTTGGCCTGGGCCCGCTCGAAGGAGAACCCACCCCCACCGCCGGGAATTAAGGCGGAGGAGCCGTGGCGCTCGTCCTCGACCTGGATCACCCCGCCGGCGTTGACCAGGTAGTCCGGCGCGTAGAGCATTCCGCGCCGGACGAGCTGCTCGGCGATGCCCGGGTGGGCCAGCTGGTTGTTCGCGCCGCCGCAGATGATCTCCGCGTCGAGGACCGCCACCGTCTCGTCGTCCAGGGCGCCGCCGAGGGCGCACGGGGCGTAGACGTCCGCCGGCGTGCGCACCAGCGTCGCAGTGTCGGCCACCGCGTCGACCCCGGGGTGCCTGGCCAGGACCCGCTCGACGGCTCCGGCGTCCACGTCCGTGACCACCACGTCGGCGCCTTCCTCGACCAGCCGGTCCACCAGCCAGCCGCCCACCTTGCCGACACCGGCGACGGCGACGGTGCGCCCGGCCAGCGACGGCTTGCCCCAGCGGTGCTGGGCGGCCGCGCGCATGCCCTGGAAGACGCCGAAGGCGGTGAGCACCGAGGAGTCGCCGCAGCCGCCGTAGGTCTCCGACCGCCCGTGGGCGAAGCGGGTCTCGCGGGCGACGACGTCCAGGTCGGCGTTGGTCGTGCCGACGTCGCACGCGGTCAGGTAGCGCCCGCCCAGCGACTCCACGAAGCGGCCGTAGGCGCGCAGCAGCGGCTCGGTCTTGGCGGTCTGCGGATCGCCGATGACGACGGCCTTGCCGCCGCCGAGGTCGAGGCCGGCCAGGCTGTTCTTGTAGGCCATGGCCTTCGACAGGGCCAGCGCGTCGGCGACGGCGGCCTCCTCGCTCGGGTACGGGTAGAACCGCGTGCCGCCCAGCGCGGGGCCCAGGGCCGTGGAATAGATGGCGATGACCGCCCGCAGCCCGGACGCCGGGTCGGAGCAGAAGACGACCTGTTCGTGGCCGGAGCCGAGAACGTCCACGACGGCGAGCCTAGAAGGAGCCGTCCCTGGAAGTCCTCGCAGACTCGGAGCACCCCGGGGATGGGCCGCTACTCGAACGGGTTGTGGCCCGCCTCGATCTGCTCCGCGAACTCGGTGAGCGCTTCGAGGTCGGGAGTGGCGCCGGCCGAGCGCACCACCTCCTCCAGGGCGGCCCGCACCTCGTCCGCCGGCCGGCCGGACGAGCTCCGGGCGACCACGGACAGCCGGGGCCGCACCTGCTCGCTCACCTGCTGCGCCAGCCGCCGGGACGGGGGACGGAGGAAGTGCAGCAGCTCGCGCTGGAGCGCCGCACCGATGGGCGGCTTCCGGGACATGGCGGTTCCTTCCTGCGTCGATGCCGGTCCGTGGTGCGGCGGACGACGGAGGATGACGACGCTCCGCCGGTCGGCCCCCGGGGGTGGGCCCCGGCGTCCGCGCCCCTCCCGCGCCACCTACTGTCCCGCGCCGTGACGCGCGGCTTCCGTCCGCTCGGCGTGGCGGTGGTGGGTTTCGGCTGGATGGGGCGCGTGCACGCCCAGGCCTACGCCCGCGTGCGGCACCACTTCCCCGAGCTGCCGGTCCTCCCCGAGCTGGTCGCCGTCGCCGACGAGGTGCCGGGCCGCGCGGAGGAGGCGGCGGCGCAGTTCGGCTTCGAATCGGTGACCCACGACTGGCGGGACGTGCTGGCCGAGCCGCGCGTGACGGCGGTCAGCATCACGGCGCCCAACTTCCTGCACCGCGAGATCGGCGAGGAGGTGGCGCGGGCCGGCCGTCACGTCTGGATCGAGAAGCCGGTCGGCCTGACCGCCGAGGATGCCCGGGCGGTGACCGCAGCCGCGCGGGAGGCGGGCGTGCGCAGCGCGGTCGGGTTCAACTACCGGCACGCCCCCGCGGTGGCCGCCGCCCGCGAGATGATCGCCGCCGGTGAGATCGGGGAGGTCACGCACGCGCGCTTCCGCTTCTTCAGCGACTACGCGGCCCACCCGGACGGCGCGCTGACCTGGCGGTACGAGGCCGGCCGCGGTGGCAGCGGGGTGCTCGGCGACCTGGCCTCGCACGCGGTCGACCTGACCTGGTACCTGCTGGGCGAGATCGCCGCACTGACCGCGGACGCCGCGGTGTTCATCCCGGAGCGGGCCCGCCCGACGGGCGCCACGGCCGGGCACGTCCGCGCCGCGGGGGGCGCGCGGGGGCGGGTGGGGAACGACGACTACGTCTCCGCCCTGCTGCGCACGGTGTCGGGGGCGCGGGTCGTCCTGGAGGCCAGCCGCGTCGCCGTCGGGGAGCAGAACAGCTACGGCTTCGAGGTGCACGGCACGGCCGGCGCCCTCTTCTGGGACTTCCGCCGCATGGGCGAGCTGGGGGTCAGCCGCGGTGGGCTCTACCAGGACCAGCCGGTCAGCGCCGTGTACGTGGGCCCCGGCGCCGGGGCGTACGCGGCCTTCCAGCCCGGCTCCGGCATGGCCATGAGCTTCGACGACCTCAAGGTCATCGAGGCCGCGGAGTTCCTGCGGTCGATCGCCGACGACCGCCCGCACGGCGCCGAGCTCGGCGACGCCGTCCGGACCGCCGTCGTCCTCGAGGCGATGGCCCGCTCGGCCGCTATCGGGGCCTGGGTCGACGTCCCCGCGAACTGAGCCGGCCCGCCGGGGTGTTGACGGAAAATGTGGCCCGTGCCACATTCCTCATGTCAGTTTGTCCGGACATATGGAGCGTCGCACCTTCCGTGCTCCGGGTGATCGTGGGCCTCCGTGCGTTGGTCGCGGATGCCGAGAGGAGAGGCGATGGCGCCCGATGCAGCCGGCCCTTCCGTTCCGCAGCGCGTCGAGCGCCGGCGCCGTCGCCGTCGGCACCGAACCGCTTCCCCCGCGTGCGCGGGCGCTGGACGATGCCTGCAGCCACGTGCCGATCGTCGTCCCGCTCTCCCGTTCCACCCCCGCACGCCCATCCCCGCGGCTTGCCCTCCCGGTGGGTCGCACGACGAGAGGAACACTCGATGAGACGAGTCGGGAAGCCGCTGCAGGTGCTGGCCGGGGCCGGTGCTCTCGCCCTGGTGGTGGCCGGGTGCAGCAGCGAGGGGGGCGCGCAGAACGCGGGGGGTGGCGGCGAGGAGTTCACCATCGCGATGGTCACCCACGAGGCGCCGGGTGACACCTTCTGGGACAAGATCCGCGCCGGGGCCGAGCAGGCCGCGAGCGATCACGGCATCACGCTGAACTACTCCAACAACCAGGACGCCGGCGAGCAGGCGACGCTGATCCAGAACGCGATCGACAGCGACGTGGATGGGCTGGCCACCACGTTGCCCACTCCTGACGCCATCGGTCCGAACGTGCAGAAGGCGATCGAGGCGGGCATCCCGACGGTCGCGTTCAACGCCGGCATCACCGACTACGAGCGGTTCGGGATCCCGATGTACTTCGGCTCGGACGAGGACCTCGCCGGCCAGACGGTGGGCTCGAAGATCGCCCAGGAGAACCCCGGCCACACCGTCTGCGTGATCCAGGAGCAGGGGCAGGTCCAGCTCGAGGCGCGCTGCGCCGGCGTGGCGAAGACCTTCCCCGACACCGAGGTCCTCTACGTCAACGGCCGGGACCTGCCGGCGGTGCAGCAGACCATCGGGGCCAAGCTCCAGCAGGACGCCTCGATCGCCAACGTGGTGACTCTGGGCGCCGACATCGCCCTCGCCGCCCAGCAGTCCAAGACCGACTCCGGCAGCCAGGCGTCCATCGCCACCTTCGACCTGAACGCCGACGTCGCCGAGCAGATCGACAACGGCGGCATCGCATTCTCGGTCGACCAGCAGCCCTACGTGCAGGGCTACATGGCCGTGACGGCGCTGTGGCTGAACCTCACCAACGGCAACGACATCGGCGGCGGGGGGCCCGTCCTGACCGGTCCGTCGGTCGTCGACCAGAGCAACATCGGCCCGATCGTCGAGTACGCGAACAACAACACCCGGTAGTCCCCCGAGGGGAGCCGGGTCACCCGGCTCCCCCGCATTCGCTGGGAGCAGTCCATGAGCTCATCCGTGGTGACGAAACCGTCGGCCGCGCCCCCGGCTCCGCCTCCGGGGCGCGCCGAACGATCCCTGGTGTCCCGCGTGCTCGCCCGCCCCGAGGTCGGCGCGCTGGCCGCGGCGATCGTGATCTTCGCGTTCTTCTACGCCATCGCCCCGCCGTTCCGGACCCTGCCGGCGCTGGCGACGGTCCTCTACGCCTCCTCGACCATCGGGATCGTCGCGGTCGGTGTGGCGCTGCTGATGATCGGTGGCGAGTTCGACCTGTCCGCCGGTGTCACGGTGACCACGACCGCGCTCGCCTCGGCGATGATCTGCTACCAGTTCAGCCTGAACATGTGGGTCGGCGTCGTGGTGAGCCTGCTGATCGCCCTGGTCATCGGGTTCGTCAACGGGTACCTGGTGGTGAGGACCGGTATTCCCAGCTTCCTCATCACGCTGAGCACCTTCTTCATCCTGCAGGGCGTCAACCTCGGCGTCACGAAGCTGGTCACCGGCACCGTGGCCACGCCCAACACCAGCAACCTCGACGGGTTCGACCAGGCCAGGGCCATCTTCGCCAGCGACGTCCCGCTCGGGTTCATGACCGTCAAGGTCACCGTGCTGTGGTGGTTGGTGTTCGTGGCCGTCGGCACCTGGCTGCTGCTGCGCACCCGCACCGGCAACTGGATCACCGCCTCCGGCGGCAACGCCGCCAGCGCTCGTGCCGTCGGCGTGCCCGTCCGCAGGGTCAAGATCGGCCTGTTCATGGGCGTGTCGTTCCTGGCCTGGTTCCTCGGCATGCACCTGCTCTTCAACTTCAGCACGGTGCAGGCCGGCCTCGGCGTCGGCAACGAGTTCATCTACATCATCGCCGCGGTCGTCGGCGGCGCTCTGCTCACCGGTGGTTACGGCTCGGCCGTCGGCTCGGCGCTCGGTGCCTTCATCTTCGGGATGACCACCCAGGGCATCGTCTACGCCGGCTGGGACCCGAACTGGTTCCGGACCTTCCTGGGCGTGATGTTGCTGCTCGCCGTGATGGTCAACCTGTACATCAAGAACTACGCGGCCCAGAGGAGATGACGTCGTGACCGACACCCTGGCCGAACACGCCGCCCGCGACCTGAAGGCCGGCACGCCGCTGGTCGAGATGGACGGCTGCGGCAAGAGCTACGGCGCCATCCGGGCGCTGGAGGGCATCAACCTGACGGTCAACGCCGGGGAGGTCGCCTGCGTGCTGGGTGACAACGGAGCCGGCAAGTCCACCCTCATCAAGATCATCTCTGGGCTGCACCCGCACACCGAGGGCACGGTCAAGGTGGACGGCAAGGAGGTCCACTTCGGCTCGCCGCGGGAGTCGCTGGACCACGGCATCGCCACGGTCTACCAGGACCTGGCCGTGGTGCCCCTCATGGAGGTCTGGCGCAACTTCTTCCTCGGCTCGGAGATCCGCAAGGGCAGCTACCCGCTGGCCCCGCTCGACATCAAGGCCATGCGGGAGATCGCCGACGCCGAGCTGCAGAAGATGGGCATCGTCGTCAAGGACATCAACCAGCCGATCGGAACGCTGTCGGGTGGGCAGCGGCAGTGCGTCGCGATCGCCCGGGCGGTGTACTTCGGGGCTCGGGTGCTGATCCTCGACGAGCCGACGGCGGCGCTCGGCGTCAAGCAGTCCGGCGTCGTCCTCAAGTACACCGCTGCCGCCCGCGACGCCGGGCTGGGCGTCGTCTTCATCACCCACAACCCGCACCACGCCTACCTGGTGGGCGACCACTTCATCATCCTGAAGCTCGGCCGCCGGGTGCTGGACAAGAAGCGCTCCGAGGTCACCCTGGAGGAGCTCACCACCGAGATGGCCGGCGGGCAGGAGCTCGCCGCCCTCTCGCACGAGCTGGAGCGCTGATCTCCGCCACCGGTCCGCCTCACCGGGGCGGTCGGCCCGGTGGTCCGGTCGTCGACCGCACGACCAGGCGCGGGGCCAGGACGACCTCGCGGTGCTCGGTCCGGCCGCCGTCCAGCCGCTCGACGAGGGCGGCGACGGCGTGCTCGACGAGCCCCGCCGCGTTCTGGCTGACCGTCGTGAGGTCCACGTGCGCCAGGCGGGACAGCGGGCTGTCGTCGTAGCCCACGACCGAGATCTCGCCGGGGACGGCGATGCCCGCCCGGCTGAGCGCGTCGAGCAGCCCCACGGCGACGCGGTCGTTGAACGTCGCGACCGCCGTGGGCCGCGGGCTCCCCGCGGTCAGGACGGCGGCCGCCCGGATGCCGGCCTCCTCCGCGTGGTCACCGGGGACGACCCGGACGCGGTCGCGCAGGCCGTGCCGGCGCATCGCGCGCCGGTACCCGCCCCGCCGGGCGGCGGCGATCTCCCCGGCTCCGCCGTCGACGTAGGCGATGTCCGCGTGCCCCAGCCCGGCCAGGTGGTCCACCGCCCGGCTCACCCCCTCGTCGTCCGCGGCCCGGACGACGTCGACGCCGGGGGAGCCGAGCGCGCGCCCTACCACCACGACCGGGAGCTGGCGGTCCAGCTCCGCGAGCCAGGCGGCCGGTGCGTCCGGACCGAGCAGGACGAGCGCCTCGCACCGCGAGTCCAGCAGTGTCTCGACGGCCCGCCGCTCGTCCCGGGTGCGGGTGAGGGTGCTCAGGACGAGGTCGTACCCGTGCTGCTCGGCCGCCTCGTGGACGTCCTCGACCAGCTCGCCGTGGTAGTCGCTGCGGACGTCCATCATCACGCCGATCAGCCGGCTCCGGCGCCGGGCGAGCAGGCTCGCCGCGCGGTCGGCGCGGTAGCCCAGCCGGGCGGCGGCCTCGAGCACGCGTTCCCGGGTGGCCGCGCTCGGGCCGTGCGCGCCGCGCAGGACGAGCGATACCGACGCCGGCGACAGGCCCACCTCGGCCGCGACGTCCGCCAGCCGCGGCCGCCGTCTCTCTCCCGTTTCGTTCATCCCGCTCCCATGTCTTGACATAAGCGCCTACCGCTCGGATGATTCACCCTTATCTTAAAGCGCTTTAAGCGCTGTTCTCGGGATCGTTCCCGGCCCTGCGCGAGGAGGGCTCCACCCATGAAGCTCGGTGCTGCACCGCCGTCCTGCACGACCGGGACCCGGTTCCTCGCCGCGCTGCAGAAGGTGGACCCCGGCATGGCGGTCGCCATCGAGCACGAGGACCAGGAGCTCGACCCGATCGAGGGGCTGCGCACTGCCGCGCGGACCCTCCTCGACGCCGCACGCGGGATCTGACCCGCCGCACCCCGTCCCCCACCCCCGGAGCAGACCGTGACCAGTGCACCGACGGCGATGGAGTACGACCCGTTCAGCCCGGAGTTCCAGGCCGACCCGTTCCCCGTGTACCGGTGGATGCGGGACGAGGCGCCGGTGTTCCGCAGCGAGAGGTGGAACTGGTGGGCGCTCTCCCGGTTCGAGGACGTCCGGGCGGCCGCGACGGACCCGGAGACGTTCCTCAGCTACGAGGGCATCGACATCGACGACACCGCGAAGGACCAGAGCGGGCCGGGATTCCTGCCCGACATCGACAACCCGCGGCACGACCAGATCCGCCGGGTCGTGCAGCCGCACTTCCTGCCCCGCCGGATCGCGGCCCGCGAGGACGCCATCCGCGAGGTCGTGCGCGGGCTCGTGGCGAGGTGGCGGGACCGGGGCGAGGTCGACCTGGCCCAGGAGCTGGCCTGGCCGATGCCCAACGAGGTCTTCTTCGCCGTGCTCGGCCTGCCCAGCGCCGAGGAGGGGGACCGGGCCCAGCTCGACCGCTGGGTGCACGAGCTCAAGGACCGCCGTCCCGGCGACCCCAGCCTGACCCCGGTCGCCCGGGCGGCCACCGAGGGCATCCGGGACTACTTCATCCGGCTGCTGGAGGACCGGCGCGCCCGTCCGCGGCAGGACGTCGTCAGCGAGCTGGTCCGCGCCGAGATCGACGGCGTGCCGTTCGCGGACGACCACCTCGAGCCGGCCTCGGAGATCCTCGGCCTGATGATGGTGCTCTTCCTCGGCGGGGTGGAGAGCACCGCCGGGCTCACCGGCTCGCTGTTCAAGCTGCTCGCCGACAACCCCGACCAGCGGGCGCTGCTGCAGCGGGACCCGGCCCTGCTCCCGGCCGCGGTCGAGGAGACGATCCGCCACTCCAGCCCGCTCCAGCTCGTCGGCCGCACCACATCCCGCGAGGTCACCCTGCACGGCGTGACCATCCCGGAGGGCGGCCGGGTGGTCCTCGTCTACGGCGCGGCCAACCGCGACGAGCGCCAGTTCGCCGACCCGGAGTCCTTCGACGTCACCCGCGGCCGGTTCCGCCACCTCGGGTTCGGGGAGGGCCGGCACGGCTGCCTCGGCGCCCCGCTGGCCCGGCTGGAGGCGAGGGTCGCGCTGGAGGAGGCGCTGCCCGTCCTCGGCGACTACACCCTCGCCGGCCCGCCGGTGCGCTACGCCACCACGCCCAACATGTACGTCTGGTCGCACCTGCCGCTGTCGTTCCCGGTGCCGGCCGCCACGACCCCCCGGGAGCAGCGATGACCCCGACCGCGAGCCGGCCGCACGTCGAGACCGTGCAGCACCGGACCACCAGCGTGACCCTCGTCGGCTCCGAGTTCGAGGCCGACGTCCGCGTGGAGGGCAAGCGGGAGGGCGCCGAGGGCGTCGTCGTCCTGACGCTGCGCGAGGTGGCCGATCAGCCGCTGCCGCCGTGGACGCCGGGCGCGCACGTCGACCTGGTGCTCGACGGGATGCGGACCCGGCAGTACTCCCTCTGCGGCGATCCCGCCGACCACCACGTGTGGCGGCTGGGCGTCTTCCGCGAGGCCGACGGCCTCACCTCGGTCTACGTGCACGAGCGGCTGCAGGTCGGCGACGTCGTCCGGGTGCGCGGGCCGCGCAACAACTTCCCGCTCGTCGACGCCTCGCGGTACCTGTTCATCGGCGGCGGGATCGGTATCACGCCGCTGCTACCGATGATCGCCGCGGCGGAGGCCGCCGGTGCCGACTGGCGGCTGGTCTACGGCGGCCGTCGGCGGGACTCGATGGCCTTCCTCGACGAGCTCGCCCGGTACGGCGACCGGGTGTCCGTGCGGCCGCAGGACGAGACCGGCCTGCTCGACCTCGACGCGCTGCTGGGCACGCCTGCCGACGGCACGCGGGTCTACTGCTGCGGACCCGAGCCGCTGCTCGCGGCCGTCGAGCACCGGTGCGCGAGCTGGCCGGCCGGTTCGTTGCACGTGGAACGGTTCACCGCCAGGCCGCTGGCCGAGCCGGCGCGCACGGAGGCGTTCGAGGTGGTGCTCGCGCAGAGCGAGCTGACCCTGCCCGTGCCGCCGGACCGCTCCATCCTCGAGGTGGTCGAGGAGGCCGGCATCGCCGTCCTCTCCTCGTGCGCCGAGGGCACCTGCGGCACCTGCGAGACCGGCGTCCTCGAGGGCACCCCCGACCACCGCGACTCGGTGCTCAGCCCCGAGGAGCAGCAGGCCGGCGACTGCATGATGATCTGCGTCTCCCGGGCCTGCACCGCGCGTCTGGTGCTCGACCTGTGAGCGCGCCGGTGGGGGTGGCGCTGATCGGGTCGGGGCGGATGGGCTCCTTCCACGGCGAGACGGTGGTCCGGCGGCTGCCCGGGGCGCGGCTGGTCGCGGTGGCCGATCCGGCACCCGGAGCGGCGGAGCGGCTGGCCGCGGCGCTGGGTGCCGGCCGCGGCTACGCCGACGTGGCCCGGGTGTGGGAGGACCCGGCGGTGGATGCCGTCGTCGTCGCGTCGCCCGCCCGGACGCACGCGGCCCTGGTGGTCGCCGCCGCGGAGGCGGGCCGGCACGTGTTCTGCGAGAAGCCGATGGCGGCCACCCTCGCCGACGCCGACCGGGCCATCGACGCCGTCCGCGCGGCCGGGGTGGTCCTGCAGGTCGGGTTCAACCGGCGGTTCGCGCCCGACTGGCGGGCCGCCCGCGTACTGCTGGACGCCGGCACGCTGGGCACGCCCCGGCTGCTGCGGTCGCTGACCCGCGATCCGGGCGGATTCGACCCCGCGCGCGTCCCGCCGGACACGATCTTCCTCGAGACGCTGATCCACGACTTCGACACGTTGCGCTTCCTCCACCCCGGCGCCGAGGTCGTCGAGGTGCACGCGGTCGCCGACGCGCTGGTGGAACCGGGGTGGCGGGACCGCGGGCTGCTCGACACCGCCGTCGTCGTCCTCCGGTTCGACGACGGCGCGATGGGCGTCGCCGAGGCCTGCTTCGAGGCCGCCTACGGCTACGACGTCCGCGGGGAGGTGCTCGGCTCCGGCGGCATGGCGACCATGGGCGACGGCCGCCGCGGCGGGCTGGCCTTCTCCGGCCCGGCCGGGCGGGTCGTCGAGACCGTCCGAGGTGACCAGGAGCTCTTCCGGGACGCCTACACCGCCGAGCTGGGCGCGTTCGTCGAGGCGGTGCGCAGCGGGGGACCGGCGCCGGTGACCGGGGAGGACGCCCGCGCCGCCCTGGCCATCGCGCTGGCCGCGGCGGAGTCGGTGCGCGCCGGGCGGCCGGTCCGGATCGACGAGGTGGAGAAGTGAGCTCCTACCGGCTGGCGGCGTCCGCGGAGATGCTCTTCCTCGACCTCCCGTTCACCGAGCGCGTACGGCGGATCGCCGGCCTCGGCTTCGAGGTGGAGATCTGGGACTGGACGACCAAGGACGTCGATGCGCTGGTGCGGACCGGCGCCGCGTTCTCGTCGATGACCGGCTACGTCAGCGGCACCCTGGCCGACCCGCACGGTGCCGAGGAGCTGCTGCGCACGGCCGCGGAGTCGCTGAAGGTGGCCGAGCAGCTGGACTGCCCCCGGCTCAACGTGCACGGGACGGGGCTCGACGGGCGGGGACTGCCGGTGGTGCCCGCCGAGCGGGTGACCCCGGCGATGTGGCTCACCGCTGCGCGCACGCTCGAGCGCCTGGCGGAGCTGGGGGAGCGGGCGGGGCGGGTCTTCACGCTGGAGAACCTCAACACCGCCGTCGACCACCCGGGCACCCCGTTCGCCCGGGCGGCCGACACGATCGCGCTGGTGGAGGCCGTCGGGAGCCCGCACCTGCGGCTCAACCTCGACCTCTACCACGCGCAGATCGGCGAGGGGAACCTCGTGCAGCTCGTCGAGCGGGCGCTGCCGCTGATCGGGGAGGTCCAGGTGGCCGACGTCCCCGGGCGGTGCGAGCCCGGCACGGGGGAGATCCACCACCCCGCGATCGCCGCCGCGCTGCACCGCCTGGGCTACACCGGGGTCGTCGCCCTGGAGGGCTGGGCCTCCGGGGATCCCGCGGCGGCGCTCGACCGCTTCCGCGCCGCCTTCAGCCCCTGAGACGGGGGGACCGGCGCCGGCGGAGACCTGTCTCGCCGGCGCCGGTCCGTCTCAGCCGTTCTGCGGGAAGCCGAGGTCGAGGCCGCCGTGGCTGGGATCGAGCCAGCGGCTGGTGACCACCTTGCCGCGGGTGAAGAAGTGCACGCCCTCGGCGCCGTGCGCGTGCGAGTCGCCGAACAGCGAGTTCTTCCACCCGCCGAAGGAGTAGTACGCCATCGGCACCGGGATCGGCACGTTGATCCCGATCATCCCGACCTCGACCTCGTTCTGGAACCGCCGGGCCGCCCCGCCGTCGTTGGTGAAGATCGCGGTGCCGTTGCCGTAGGGGTTGCTGTTGACCAGTTCGAGGGCGTGCTCGTAGGAGTCCACCCGCAGCACCGAGAGCACCGGGCCGAAGATCTCGTCGGTGTAGACGCTCATGTGCGGCTGCACGTGGTCCAGCAGCGTGGGGCCCAGCCAGAACCCGTTCTCGGCCCCGTCCGGGCGGACCTCCCGGCCGTCCACGACCAGCTTGGCGCCGGCCTCCTCCCCGGCCTCGACGTAGGAGCGCACCCGGTCGCGGTGCTCGCCGGTGACCAGCGGCCCCATGTCGGCGCCCTTGCGGCCGTCGCCGGTGCGCAGCGTGGCGGTGCGCCGGGCGATCCGGTCGACCAGGTCGTCGCCGACGCCGCCGACCGCGACCACCGCGCTGATCGCCATGCACCGCTCCCCGGCCGAGCCGAAACCGGAGTTCACCGCGGCGTCGGCGGCGAGGTCCAGGTCGGCGTCGGGCAGCACGATCATGTGGTTCTTCGCCCCGCCGAGGGCCTGCACCCGCTTGCCGGCCTTCGTCCCGGTCTCGTAGACGTAGCGGGCGATCGGGGTGGACCCGACGAAGGAAATCCCGCGGATGCCGGGGTGCTCCAGCAGGCCGTCGACGGCGACCTTGTCGCCCTGCAGCACGTTGAACACCCCGTCGGGCAGCCCGGCCTCCTTCCACAGCTCGGCCATCCACAGCGAGGCGGAGGGGTCCTTCTCGCTCGGCTTGAGGACGACGGTGTTGCCGGTGGCGATCGCGATCGGGAAGAACCACATCGGGACCATCGCCGGGAAGTTGAACGGGCTGATCACCGCCACCGGGCCCAGCGGCTGGCGCACCGAGTGCACGTCGACGCCGGTCGAGGCGTTCTCGGTGAACCCGCCGCGGACCAGCGAGGGGATCCCGCAGGCGTACTCCACGACCTCCTGGCCGCGGGAGACCTCGCCGAGGGCGTCGTCGAGGACCTTGCCGTGCTCGGCGGTGATGAGCGCGGCCAGCTCCGGCTTGCGGGCGTTGAGCAGCTCGCGGAAGCGGAAGAGCACGGCGGTGCGCCGGGACAGTGAGGTGTCCCGCCAGCCGGGGAAGGCCGCGGTGGCCGCGGCCACCGCGGCGTCCACCTCGGCGGGGTCGGCGAGGGCGACCGACCCGGTCACCTCCCCCGTCGCGGGGTCGGTGACCGGGGCCGTGCGGCCGCCGGCGCCCTCGCGGCGGGCGCCGTCGATCCAGTGCGGGATGGCGGTGGGCATGGGGGCCTCTCTCGCTGCTCAGGGAGTGGTGTCGTCGGGGAAGTGCGTGGCGACCAGCTCGCGGATGGCGGCGAGCGTCCGGGTGCCGGACTCGCGGGCCTGCTCGCCCCCCGGCTTCACGCCCTCGCGCTCGGAGACCGGCAGCATCTGCGGGTCCAGGGCGATCCTCATCGCTGCACCAGCCGGGTCTCGGTGCGCCGGCCCGAGCGCAGCGCCGTCACGCCCGCCGCGCACACGGCCGAGGCGGCGTAGCCGTCCCACACGCCGGGCCCGTCGATCCCGCCGCGGCGGGCGGCGTCGGACCAGCGCTGCAGCTCGATGTCGTAGGCGCGGCCGAAGCGTTGCCGGAAGTCCGGGGCGATGCCGGTGGCCCGGGCGGCCCCGGAGCCCCCGGCGGCGTGCCGGACCAGGCCGAGGTCGAGGCCGATCATCGCGCTGCCGTCCTCGCCGACGACCTCGGTGCGCACCTCGTAGCCGACGCCGGTGCTCACGAAGCACTCGACGTCGATCAGCCGGCCGCTCGTCGTCTCGAGCAGCACCAGCAGCGGATCGGACTGGCCGGGCACCGCGTGGCGGCTGGCCCGGGGCCGCAGCACGGTGACCGCCGCGATGTCCTCGTCGAGCAGGAACCGGGCGACGTCGGCCTCGTGCACCACCGAGTCGCTGATCATCATCTCGCTGGTGAAGTGCGGCGGGACGGTGGCGTTGCGGTGCGCGCAGTGCACCAGCAGGGGTTCCCCGAGCTCCCCCGCGGCGATCAGCGCCCGCAGCTGCGCGTACTCGGGGTCGAAGCGGCGCATGAAGCCGACCTGCACCAGCCGCCGCCCGGTGCGGGCGGCGAACGCGTCCTCGGCGCGGACGACGGCCAGCGAGCTGTCGGCGTCCATGGTCAGCGGCTTCTCGCACAGCACCGGCTTGCCGGCCGCGATGCAGGCCAGCACCTGCTCCTGGTGGAACCGGCCGGGGCTGGCGACGACCACGGCGTCGACGCCCGGGTCGGCGATCGCGGTCAGCGGGTCGGGGATGACCCGGCACCCGGGCACGGTGGCGGCGATCTGCTCGGCCCGGTCGGCGGCGGCGTCGCTGACCGCGACGACGCGGGCGCCGGAGACCCGGCTGTGCAGGCGGGCCACGTGGTCGGCGCCCATGATCCCGACGCCGAGCACGGCCACCCGCAGCTCGGCCGCGGGGACCTCGGCCATCGCCGGGAGGACACCGGCGCGGGTTTCGGTGGTGGTCATGCCTGCGCCTCCCGGGAGCCCGTCGGGCGGCCGATCTCCAGCGACGGGAACCCGCAGCTGCCGAGGTAGCGGTGGGTGCGCCGGGCGATGGGGAGGGGCACGTCGGGATCGCACGGGTAGAGGTCGTGCTCGACGATCGCGAACACGTCCAGCCCCCGCTCCTCGAGGGCCTCGAACAGCGGCGGGTAGGCGGGCACGCCGTTCGGCGGCTCGGTCATCGCCCCCCGCCGCACCGCCTCGGGCCAGACGATGTCCTTCTCCAGCACCTCGTCGATCACCACCGGGTCCACCTGCTTGAGGTGCAGGTAGCCGATCCGCTCGGGATAGCGGCGGATCAGGTCGAGGTTGTCGCCCCGGTAGTAGCTGACGTGCCCGGTGTCCAGGCACAGCGGCACGTACGCCGGGTCGGTGTCGGCCAGGAACCGCTCGATGTCGGACTGGTGGCCGACGTGCGTCTCCGCGTGCGGGTGGAAGGCGATGGACAGGCCGTACTCCTCCCGCACCGCGCGGCCCAGCCGGTCCACGCCGGTGGTCTTGGCCCGCCAGGCCTCGAGGGAGAGGTGCCGGGACTCGATGTCGGCTCCGGTCTTCTGGTCGCGGAAGGTGTCGGGGATGACGACGACGTGGGTGCCGCCCATCGCCGCGGTCAGCGCCGCGACGCCGCGCACCTGCGCCCACACGTCGTCCCAGGAGTCGGGGCGGTGCAGGTGCTCGAACACCGTCCCGCCCGAGACGCGCAGGCCGCGGGCGCCGAGCTCGTCGGCCAGCCGGGCCCGGTCGGTGGGGAGGTAGCCGTAGGGGCCCAGCTCGATCCACTCGTAGCCGCAGGCGCTGACCTCGTCGAGGAAGCGCTGCCACGGCACCTGCTGCGGATCGTCGGGGAACCAGACGCCCCACGAGTCGGGCGCCGACCCGATCCGGATCCGGCTCCGGCCGGTGCGCTGCGGCTGGGCGGGCGCCACCTGGCTGTCCGTGCTCATGCGGTCCTCCTCCTGGGACGGGGCGGTCAGGGTTGGGCCGGGCGCAGGGAGGGCCGTTGCGCGGCCTTCGCGCGCTCGTAGACGGTGCGGGCCTCCTGCGTGCTCGGCAGCGTGGACACCGCGGAGACCAGGCGGGCCGTCGCCCCACACCTTCATCGGGAGACCTTTCAGTGGACGAGGGACACCGCGGTGTCCACGGCGGCGGCGACGTCGTCGTCCGGGGGGTAGAGCAGGGTCCGCCCGACCACCAGGCCGCGCACCGACGGCAGCCCCAGGGCGTCCTGCCAGCTCGCGTAGGTCTCCTCGGGCGCGTCGGTGGGGTCGCCGCCCAGCAGCAGGGTCGGCAGGGTCGTGGCGTCCATGACCCGCGCCATCCCGGCGACCACGGGCAGCTTCAGCCAGGTGTAGGCCGACGTGGCCCCCAGCCCCTGGACGACGTGCACGGACCGGATCACCGCCTCGGCGCCGAGGTCGTTGACCACCCGGCCGTCGATCCGGCGGGACAGGAAGGGCTCGAGCATGGCCACGACCCGGGCCCGGGCCAGCGCGGTGACGGTGCGCCCGGTCGTCTCGAGCATCGCGACGGTGCCGGCGTCCTCGAGGTCGATCCGGTTGAGCATCTTGGCCGCGTCGAAGCGGGCGGCCACCACGCCCTCGACGTCGTACCCGGTCATCCGGTCGTCGAGCTCGAAGGCGGCTCCGGCCAGGCCGCCGCGGTTCATCGAGGCGACGACGATCTTGTCCTCGAGGGCGCCGAGCAGCAGGAGATCCTCGGCGACGTCCGCGGTGGCCAGCAGGCCGTCGACGCCCGGCCGGGCGAGGGCGGTCCGCAACCGGTCGAGCATCTCGGTGCGGCTGCTCATGGCCAGCGGCCGGCCCTGGGCGGCGAGCGCGCCGCGGGCCGGGTGGTCGGCTGCGACCAGCATGAGCCGGCCGTCCGCGGGCAGGAAGGCCTCGCGCCGGCCGCGGGCGGCCAGCGCCCGGCCGACGGCCTCGGGATCGCGGCTGCGCAGCTCGGTGATCTCGGCGTAGCTCCGGCACGGCGCGGCGCGGTCCAGCACGTCGGTGGCGGGGGCGGGCTCAGGCACGGGAGTCCTCCAGGCGGGGAGCGCCGACGGCGACCAGTGCCTCGATCTCGGCCGCGATCACCGCGAGCTCGACACCGGCCTCCAGCAGGGCCCCGGCCGCGCGGTCGGGATCGGTCTCGCCGACCGCGACCGCGCACTCCTCGCGGTTGCCGACCGCCACGGTGACGTGCGGCAACGAGCCGCGGACCTGCGCGCCCGCCTCCTCGGGGGAGGACCAGAACATCGGCCGGTAGTCCAGGTCCAGCACGGTGTGCCCGCGGCGGCCGCGGGCCTCCCACGCGGCGGCGACGGAGACGTTGGCCGCGCTGCCGCCGAGGTACTTGCCGAACGTCTCCACGTCCTCCAGCCCGACGCCGATCTGCAGGGGGTACACGTCGACCCCGCTGCGGCCCAGGGCCGGCACGTCCAGGGGGTGCTCCACGACGGGCCACCGTCCTTCCGCGACCGGCGCGGGGCCCGGCTCCGGGCCGCGCTGCGTGCCTGTCGAACTGTGCTCCGGCACACACGGGGCTGTCAATGATTTGTCCTGACATACTGTCATCAAGGCGACGGATCATGGCGCGGGCCCGGCGTGCGATGCTGGGCGCGTATCGCCGGTGGCCGACGAGGGTCTGGGCCGGCGAGGGCCCTGCGAAGGAGGAGCTCAGTGGCGGCCGCGCCCACCTTCGAGATCGACCGCTCCAGTCCCACCCCGCTGTACTTCCAGCTGGCCCAGGCGATCGAGGGGGCGATCGCCGGCGGTCAGCTGCCCTCGGGATCGCGGCTGGAGAACGAGATCCTGCTCGCCCAGCGGCACGGCCTCTCCCGGCCGACCGTGCGGCGCGCCGTGCAGGAGCTCGTCGACAAGGGGCTGCTGGTCCGCAAGCGCGGCGTGGGCACACAGGTCATCCAGCCGCACGTGCGCCGCTCGGTGGAGCTGACCAGCCTCTACGACGACCTGGCCCGGGCCGGCGAGGCTCCGACCACCGAGGTGCTCTCCCTGGAGCGGCGGCCGGCGCCGGCCGACGTGGCCGGAGAGCTGGACCTCGCCGAGGGTGCGGAGATCGTCGTCCTCCGCCGGCTGCGGCGCTCGCACGGGGAGCCGCTGGCCCTCATGACCAACCACCTGCCGGGGCGGTTCGCCCCCACGGTGGAGGAGCTCTCCGAGCGGGGGCTCTACCAGTACCTGCGCGGCCAGGGGGTGCACCTGCGGGTCGCGCACCAGCGCATCGGCGCCCGGCTGGCCCGCACGGAGGAGGCGCGGCTGCTCGACGAGCCGCCGCGCGCCGCCCTGCTCACGATGCAGCGCACGGCCTTCGACGACAAGGGCGCGGCCATCGAGTTCGGGCAGCACCTGTACCGCGCGTCCCGGTACGACTTCGAGACCACCCTCGTCGGCCGCTGAGCCGGCGACGGAGGGGCCTGCGATCAGCATGATCCTCGTCACCCCTGGCGCCGCCGCGCCCGCTCCCTGACCCCGGTTCGCCGCCCCGGCCGCGCCCGCGGCAGGAACGCAACGGCCCGGTCTGCACAAAGGCGGGCGCCAGCCCTCAAGGTCATCCGTCCGGGTGACGAGAACAAGAGGGATAGATGTGGAACCGGCGCCGGATGGTCACAGTGTGACCACTGTGCCGCGTGGTGACTTGGTCGCCGACCGTCACGATGCCAGGCTGCGCCGGTTCCACGCCCTCTTCTCCAGGGAGCGACATGCAGCAGTGCCGTCGTCGCCGGCGATCGTCGGCCGCGTCCGGGGTCGCACGGGCCCTCCTCGCGGGGATCGTGACCGGCGCGGTCCTGCTGGGGGCCGCCGCACCCGCCGGGGCCGTCCCGCCCCCGCCCCCCAACCCGACCGACGGTGAGCTCGGTGCCGCGCAGTCCGCGCAGGACGCCGCTGCCGCCGAGGTGGGGCGCCTCGCCGCCCTCGTCACCGAGTCCGGGGCCGAGCTGGAGCGCTTCACGGTCCAGGCCGAGGCCGCCGGCGCCGCCTACCTGGCCGCCGAGGAGGCCCTCGAGCTGGCCCAGGCCGAGGCGGAGCGGACCGCGGCGGAGCTGCAGGTGGCCGCGGACGCCGTGGACGCGGCCCTGGGCCGGATCGCCGGCTTCTCCCGCGACAGCTACATGAACGGCAGCACCTTCTCCGGCGCGGCCGTGCTGCTCGACGCCGAGGGGCCGGCCCAGCTCATCGAGCGGGCCGCGATGCTCGACTACGTCTCGGCCAACCAGATCGACGTCCTCGGCCAGCTCGAGATCGCCCGCGTGCAGCAGGCTAACGCCGACTCGGCCGCCCGCGCCGCCCGCGACCGGATGGCCACCGCCGAGGCCGAGGCCGAGGCCGCCAAGCTCGCCGCCGACAGCCAGCTGGCCGCTCAGCAGAGCGCCTACGACCAGGTCGCCGCGCAGCGGGCCGAGTACGAGCAGCAGCTGCAGGCCGCCGAGATCCAGCTGCTCGAGCTGCAGGGCGCCCGCAACGCCTACCAGCAGTGGCAGGCCCAGAAGGCCGCCGAGGAGGCGGCCGCGGCCGCGGCCGCACGCCGCGCCGCGGAGGAGGCGGCTGCGGCCGCGGCCGCGGCCCGGTCGGCCAGCAGCGGGTCGCGCGGGAGCGCCGCCGCCTCGGCGGGCTCGGGTGGCTCCGGCCCGTACGTCAAGCCCACCTCCGGCCGCACCTCCAGCTGCTACGGCTGGCGCTGGGGTGCCCTGCACGCCGGCGTCGACATCGCCGCCCCGATCGGGACGCCGATCTACGCCGCCCACTCCGGCATCGTCGAGCGGGCCGGCACGGCCACCGGCTTCGGCCTCGCCGTCTACATCCGCGGGGACGACGGCGCGGTGACCGTCTACGGCCACGTGAACGACTACTACGTCCGTGCCGGCGAGCGCGTGGTGGCCGGCGAGCCGATCGCCGAGGTCGGCAACCGCGGCCAGTCCACCGGCCCGCACCTGCACTTCGAGGTACACCCGAACGGTGGCATGTACAGCGGGGCGGTCGACCCCGCGCCGTGGCTGCGCGCCCGCGGCGTGGAGATCAGCGGCTGCTGACCGCCCGTCGCGCCGGCGCCGGGCGCCGCCGCTACCGTGCCAGCCGTGGACGTCCCGGCTGACCCGCGCGCGACATGGGACCTCCCGGAGCCCGGGGCCATGCCCCGGACGGCGGTGCTGGAGCCGCTGGTCACCCGGGTGCTCGCCCCCAACCCCTCGCCGATGACCCTCGACGGCACCAACACCTACCTGGTGGGCGCCCCCGGCAGCGGGCAGGCCGTGCTGGTCGACCCCGGCCCCGACGACCCGGTGCACCTGGCCGCGGTGGAGACGGCCCTCGCGCAGCGGGACGCCCGCTGCACCGCCGTCCTGGTCACCCACCACCACGGTGACCACGCCGAGGCCGCGCTGCCCTGGGCCGCGCGGTTCGGTGCCCGGGTCGCCGCCGCCGACCCGCGGGTCGCCGGGCCCGGCGGGCGGGTGCTGGCCCCGGGGGAGCAGCTGGCCCTGGCCGGGACGACGATCGGCGTCGTCCCCACCCCCGGGCACTGCGCCGACCACCTGGCCTTCCGGCTGGAGTCCGGATCGGTGCTGATCGGCGACCACGTGCTGGGCCGCGGCACGTCGGTGGTCACCCATCCCGAGGGCGACGTGCTCGCCTATCTGGAATCACTGCGCCGGGTGCACGCCCTGGGCCCGAGCGCGCTGTACTGCGGGCACGGCCCCGAGCTCACCGAGGATCCGGGCGCCGTCCTCGACTACTACCTGGCGCACCGCGCGATGCGGGAGGGGCAGCTGCTCGCCGCCCTGCGCGAGGGCGCCCGCACCGTCGGCGAGCTGGTCGCGACGGTGTACGCGGAGGTGCCGCGCACCGTGTGGCCGGCCGCCGCGCAGTCCACCCGGGCGACGCTGGCGAAACTGCTCGCCGAGGGGGTCGTGGAGGGCCCGCTCGACGGCCGGGTGCGGCTGTCATGAGCGGGGTCGCCGTCGTCCGGGCCGCCGACAGCGTGCGCGACCAGCGGCGGGCGGCCGCGGCGCTGCGCGGCGCGGGCCTGCGCGCGGGCGACCGGCTGCTGGTGTCGGCTGCGGCCTCGCCGGCCCTGCTCGCCGCCGTCCTCGGCGCCCTGCGCACCGGGATCGTGCCGGTCGTGCTGGACCCGGCGCTGCCGGAGGCCGAGCGGGCCGCGCTCGCCGCGGACGCCGACCCGGCCCTCGACCTCGGCAGCGAGCCCGACCGGCTGCTCACCGGCCGCGAGGAGGCCGAGCTCGCCGACGTCCCGCTGGCCCGGCCCATGCACTACACGTCGGGGACCACCGGCCGGCGCAAGGGCGTGTGGTCGGGCGTCCTGGCCGAGGACGACGCCCGCGCGCTGGCCGTCGAGGAGATCGACCTCTGGGGCTTCGTCCCCGGTGACCGGCATCTGGTGCTCTCCCCGCTGCACCACTCGGCGCCGCTGCGCTTCGCTGTGCACACCCTGCTGGCCGGCGGGGAGGTGTTGCTGCCGGGGCCGTTCGACGTCGGCCGCGCCGCGGAGGCGATCGCGACGCTGCGGCCGACCACCGCCTTCTGCGTGCCCACCCACCTGCAGCGGCTGCTCGCGCACGGCGGCGTGGAGTGGTCCTCCTTCCGCCGGCTGGTGCACGCCGGGGCGCCCTGCCCGCAGCCGCTCAAGCGCGCCGTCCTCGACGCCGCGCCGCCCGGCAGCGTCTGGGAGTTCTACGGCTCCACCGAGGCCCAGTTCACCGTCTGCTCGCCGGAGGACTGGCTCGCCCACCCCGGCAGCGTCGGCCGGGCCCGCCCGGCGCGGCAGCTCTCGACCGACGCGCGCGGCCAGCTGTGGTGCGCGGTGCCGCGGTGGGCCCGGTTCGAGTACTGGCGGGCGCCGGAGAAGACCGCGGCCGCCTGGCGCGGCGACCGGGTCACCGTCGGGGACCTCGGCCGGGTCGACGACGACGGCACGGTGTGGCTGGACGGCCGCCGCGAGGACCTGGTCATCTCCGGCGGGGTGAACGTCTACCCCGCCGAGGTGGAGGCCGTCCTCGACACCCACCCCGGGGTCGTGGAGAGCGCCGTGGTCGGCATCGCGGACGAGGAGTGGGGCCAGCGGGTGGTGGCCGCCTACGTGGGCACCGCCGACCCCGCGGAGCTGGACGCCTGGGCCCGGGCGCGGCTGAGCCCGGCCAAGCGGCCCAAGAGCCTGCACCCGGTGGATGAGCTGCCGCGCACCTCGACGGGCAAGGTCCGCCGGCTGGACCTCCCGGAGGCCCTCGGTCTGGCAGGTGGCTGAGGCCGGGGACTGGGACGTCGTCGTGGTCGGTGCCGGGTCGGCCGGGGCGCCGCTGGCCGCGCGGCTGGCCGACGCCGGGCGCCGGGTGCTGCTGCTCGAGGCGGGGGCCGACCACGCCCGCCCGGAGGACTTCCCGCGGGTGCTCACCGACGCCGCGGCCATGGGCGCCGCGGTGCCGGGCCACCCGGCCAACTGGAACCTGACCGGGGTGCTCTCCGAGGAGGTCACCTTCCCCGTGCCCCGCGGCCGGGTGGTGGGCGGCTCGAGCGCGCTCAACGGCACCTACTTCATCCGCGGCACCCGGGCCGACTTCGACGGCTGGGCCGCCGCCGGCAACGATCTGTGGTCCTACGAGCGGGTGCTGCCGGCGTTCGTACGGCTGGAGGCCGACGCGCAGTACGGCGCCCGGGCCGGGCACGGCGCTGCCGGGCCGGTTCCGGTCACCCGCCGGCCCGGCGGCCACCCGCTGGTCGAGGCGTTCGGCGCGGCCACCGCGGAGCTGGGCTTCCCGGCCGAGCCGGACAAGAACGCCGACGGCGCCCCCGGCTTCGGGCCGATCCCGTTCAACGTGGTCGGCGGCACCCGGGTCAACACGGCGATGGCCTACCTCTCGCCCCGCCGGCAGCTGCCGAACCTGACCGTGCGCGGGGACGTCACGGTGCGGCGGGTCGTCGTCGAGCACGGCCGGGCGGTCGGCGTGGAGACGGCGGACGGCGTCGTCCGCGCCGGCGAGGTGGTGCTCAGCGCCGGCGCCGTCGGCTCGCCGCACCTGCTGCTGCTCTCCGGCATCGGCCCGGCCGATCGGCTGCGGGAGGCCGGCATCGAGGTGGTGGCCGACGTCCCCGGGGTGGGCGCGGAGTTCACCGACCACCCCGACCTCTACGTCACCTACCGCCCGGCGCGCCCGCTGCCGATGCCGCGCGGCCTGCTGCCGCTGCACAGCGTCCTGAACCTCACGGCCGAGGGCTCGGCGGTGCCCGGCGACCTGGAGGTCCTGCCGTGGCTCAAGCCGTTCAGCCGGGTGATGCTCGACCGGTCGGCCGGTGCGCGGCTCGGGGGCGTCGCCGAGGTGCTGCGCCGGCCGGCGCGCACGCTGCGGGCCGTGCGCGGTGCCTCCCTGCACCGGCTGCTGGACGCAGGCAGGCGGCGCGACGACCTGTTCCTCGGGGTGGCCCTGCAGCGGGAGGACAGCCGGGGGCAGCTGTCCCTGGTCTCCGCCGACCCGGCGGTGCCGCCGCGGATCGAGTACCGCTACCTGACCGAGGAGTCCGACCGCCGCCGGATGCGGGAGGTGGTGCGGCTGGCCGCGGAGCTGCTGCGGACGCCGTCCCTGGCACCGCTGGTGGCCGAGCGGACCGGGCTGCCCGACGACGTGCTCGGTGACGACCGGCAGCTGGACCGGTGGATCCGGCGGCACCTGGCCACGGCGGTGCACCTGGCGGGCACCGCCCGGATGGGCCCGGTGTCGGACCACGGAGCGGTGGTCGACCAGCACCTGCGGGTCCGCGGGGTCGATGGGCTGCGCGTCGTCGACACCTCGGTCATGCCCCGGGTGACCTCGCGCGGGCCGGCGGCGACCGCGGTGATGCTCGGCGAGCGGGCCGCCGAGCTCATGACCGGCTGAGTCGGGCTCACACGGGTCGGACGCGGCCCAGCCGGCCGGCGCGGAGCGGTGCACCGTGTCCCGAGAGCGGGCGCACTCCACCGGGGGGCGTCGGCCCTCCACACGTCGTCGGTCCACCGGTGGCGGTCGCGGGCCGGCAGCCCGATCAGCCGGCGCAGCGTGTCGGCCGGCCGCGACGGGTCAGCCCGGCGGCGGCCCCAGTGGCGGGCCCAGGGGGATGCCCGGCGGCGGGAAGGGCGCCGGCGGCTGGGCGGACACGATCGGCAGCATCGCGTCGTGCCAGATCTGCGCCCCGCGGCCGCCGCCGAACCCGCCGACGTCCTGGTTCCGCTTCGGGTTGAACACCATCACGCTGGCGGCGTACCGGGGGGTGTAGCCGACGAACGCGACCGAGAACCGGTCCTGGCTGGTGCCCGTCTTGCCGGCGATCTGGTGGCCCGGGATGGCGGCCCGGGTGCCGGTGCCGATCGGCAGCGCGGTGTCGCCGACGAGGATCTGGTTGAGCGTGGTCGCCACCGCCGAGGGCACCGCCTCCGGGGTGCAGGTGAAGCCGATCGGGATCGGGGTGCCGCTGGAGTCGGTGACCGGTTGCCCGTTCGCGTCGAACACCTCGGTCACCGGCGTGGGCACGCACTGGGTGCCGTTCGCGCCCAGGGTGGAGTAGGCGCTGGCCAGTGCCAGGGGGCTGGTCGCCTCCGGGCCGAGGGTGAAGGAGCCGCGGCGCTGGGCGATGATCGTGTCGGCCACCGGGTCCAGGGAGAACAGCCCCATCCGCTGGGCCGCCCGCACCGGCCCCTCCACGCTGCCCAGCTGGTCCTCCAGGGCCACGAAGTAGGTGTTGGAGGAGCGGATCAGCGCCTCCTCCAGGGTGAGGGTGGGCGGGTAGTTGTCGCCCACGTTGTCGACGACGTAGGGCGCGGTGCCGTTGCGGTACACCCGGGAGACGTACGGCTCGCTCGCGGTGATGACGTTCGACGGCGGGATCCCCCGCTCGAGCGCCGCGGCGGCCACGAACACCTTGTAGGTGGAGCCGGCGCCCTGGCTGGCGGCGACATTGAGGTTCACCGACTCCTGCGCCGGGTCGGCGGCGTCGTAGCCGAACCGCCGGTTGACGCTCATCGCCAGGACCTTGCCGGTGCCCGGCTCCACCGCGGTGAACGTCGCCGCGAGCGGATCCCCCATCGGCAGGTTGCCCAGGACCGCCCGGTCGGCGGCGGCCTGCAGGTCCGGGCGCAGGGTCGTCCGGATGGTGAGCCCGCCGTTCTCCAGCTGCTCCTGGGAGATCCCGAGGTTCTGCACCAGGTGGCGCTGGAGGAAGTCGCAGAAGAAGCCGCCGATGACCGCGCCCACGCAGCCGTTGGGCGGGGCGGGGCCGGGGGCCGGCCGCACCGGCTCGGGCTCGATCTTCGCCGCCTGCTGCTCGGTGATGTGCCCCCGCCGCGCCATCCGCTCGAGCACATCGTTGCGCCGCTCGCGGGCGCGGTCCGGATCGGCCAGCGGGCTGTCGGCGGTCGGGGTCTGCACCAGGCCGGCCAGCATGGCCGCCTGCGCCAGGGTCAGGTCGGCGGCGGGCACGCCGAAGTAGGCCTGGGCTGCGGCCTGCACGCCGTAGGCGCCCTCGCCGAAGTACACGATGTTCAGGTAGCGGGTGAGGATCTCCTCCTTGGAGTACTTCTCCTCCAGGGCCAGTGCCAGCCGCGCCTCCCGGAGCTTGCGGCCCAGGCTCTGCTCGGTGGCCGCCTGCCGCTCCTCGGGGGTGGTGGCCGTCTGCAGCAGGGTCTGCTTGACCAGCTGCTGGGTGATCGTCGAGCCGCCCTCGCGCACCGTGCCCGCCGAGAGGTTGGTGACCAGCGCGCGCAGCGTGCCCTGCACGTCCAGGCCGCGGTGCTCGTAGAAGCGGGTGTCCTCGGCATCGACCATCGCCTGCTTCATCACCGCGGCGATCTGCCCGGCGTGCACCGGCGTCCGGTTGTGGCTGTAGAAGTACGTGATCAACGACCCGTCGGCGGCCAGCACGGTGGACCTGCCCACCGGGGTGGCGTCGGTCAGCTCGACGGGCAGCGGCTCCAGCAGGGACGCCGTGTGGCCGGCCGCCAGCCCCGGGCCCACGATCCAGGGCAGGAGCAGTGACGCGAGCAGCGCACCGGCGAGCGGGAGGACCCCGAGCAGCAGTCCGGCGGCGCGCAGCCGGGGACGGGGGCGTCGCTGGGGATCCAACCGTGCCATGTGCGACCTCGCCGGCGCCGGGCGACCCGGGGGAGCGGGTCGACGCGACCCGAATCCTCACGCACGGCCGCGTTCCGGCACAGGGAGCTGGGCGCGGCGACACGCCCGGAGCGTCCCGGCGGCGCGCTGCCCGCAGCCGCCGGGACGCCGGAACCAGGGGCGGTCAGCGGACCGCGGGGAACTCCGAGGTGGAGGCGACCGGCGCCGTCCAGGCGTCGGGGTGCCGCCGGCCCGTGGCGGCGACCCAGTCCGCGTTCCCGGCCGGCACCGAGCCGCGGCTCGGTGCCGGCCGGGCGCTCAGGCTGACGATGAGCGCGAGCAGGCCGATCAACCCGACGAGAAGACCACCGATCACCGCAAGCGTCGTGAACATGCACCGAACGTAAGGGCCGGACCGGTCCGTGTCACAGGCGAATGCCTCCCAACGTGAGCAGACCATTGCACAGGATCTGCCGGATCACGACACCGCCGTCACACCAGTCACTGGGGGATCAACACAGTTGCGCCCTCACGCTCGGGGCTTCCTCCGCTCAGCACCCCGGGGGTGGTCGCCGCCGGGACGTGCGCGCGGGCTCGGTGAGGCGGGTCGCGTCGGCCGAGGGGGAGGGCGCGCCGGCGATCACGCGGGTGCGCGCCCCCCTCGCGGCCCTGGCGGAGGCGCCTCGGTAACCGGCGTCGTGACCCGAACGGGTGGACGCGATCACCCGGTGTGACGTCACGGGTTTGACGCGCGGATGATGGGTAGTCGTAGGGTTCCGATCCCCCGATCCGTCCCGGAGAAGCGCCCCTGCCGTCGCAGAGCGCGGCAGCAGGAGGAGTACGACCGCGTGAGAAGTGACGACGCGCCGGCCTCCCGGCGGCTCCGAGTGGTGACCGTGCCGCACACCGACCCCTACGTCGACGCGGTCCTGCCCGCCGGTGTCGAGCGGGTCGGCCCGGCGCACGTCCCGAGCCCGTGGCTGGACCCCGCCTACCTCTCCGCGCATGCCGACGATGTCGACGTCGTCCACCTGCACACCGGCTACGGCCACCTCCCCGAGGACGAGATGGTGAGCTGGACCGAGGCGGTGCGCCGGACCGGCGTCCCCCTGGTGACGACCGTGCACCAGCTGCGCGACCCGGCGCAGCCCTCGGCGCGGCGGCACGATGCCCACCTCGCGGCGCTGCTGGCCACCGCTGAGGTGGTGCTCACCCTGACCCCCGGCGCGGCCGAGGAGATCACCGAGCGCTTCGGCCGGACGGCCATCGTGGTCGCCCACCCCTCGGTGGCGACGCCGGTGCCCGACCTGGGTGCCGAGCGCGGCCTGGTCGGCCTGGCGCTGGGCGCGCCGGGCCCGGCGGTGCCCGATCCGGCCGGGCTCGTCCGGGCCGCCCTCTCCGGGGCGGTGAACGGCGGCGGCCGGCTGCGGGTGTTC
Organism: Geodermatophilus ruber; assembly: GCF_900114385.1. Taxonomy (GTDB): domain Bacteria; phylum Actinomycetota; class Actinomycetes; order Mycobacteriales; family Geodermatophilaceae; genus Geodermatophilus; species Geodermatophilus ruber. The sequence goes on along the minus strand of NZ_FOSW01000001.1, from coordinate 268,592 downwards.
CTCGACGACGGCGTCGAGCCGCCCGTGCCGATCGGCGCCGGCGACCGCCTGGAGGTGCTGCCGCGCAAGGCGGACGGCTGGGTCGGCCAGCTGCAGGAGCTGCACGTCGCCGTCCTGCCGGAGCGCTGCGGCACCCACTCCCGGGATCTGGAGATCTGCCGGGACGTCGGGACGCGGGTCGTCGCGCCCACCTGCGGGTGGTTCGCCGATCAGTGGGCGGATGTGGTGACCTACGGCAACGACGAGGAGCGGGGCTTCGACCCGGTGTCCCTGGACGCGGCCGTCGCTGCCGCGCTGACCCGGCCGGCGCCGCGCCCGGCGGACCGGGCCTGGCGGGCCGAGCAGCGCGCCGCGGTGCAGGCCGTGCACGAGCAGGTGTACACGCAGGTGGTCGCCGACCGCGCCTGACGGGGGACGTCGGGAGCCGGGCGCCGCTCAGCGCTTCTTGTCGTGCGTCAGCCGCTCCATCTGCGATGTGGTGTCGGCCTTGGCCTTGCGCTCGCTGCGCTTCTCCTTGATCGACTTGCCCGGCTTCTTCGACGTCGTGTGCCGGGGGGACTTGTCGGCCATGGTGAGCTCCCTCATCGGAAGCCTGAGCGGCTCCCTGGGAGGACGGTACGCCCTGCCGACCGCCGCGTTCGGGCTCGGAGAGAGCGCCCTCAGGAGAAACCACCGTGGCAGCGGTCCCGGCCCACGAGGCCGGACCGCGACGGAGGGAGGACGTTGGTGTGGGCAGGGGCGGGGTCGAACCGCCGACCTCTCGCTTTTCAGGCGAGCGCTCGTACCGACTGAGCTACCTGCCCCTCCCGGTGTCTCCACCGGAGAGCGACCCTGACGGGACTCGAACCCGCGACCTCCGCCGTGACAGGGCGGCGCGCTAACCAACTGCGCTACAGGGCCTTGCTGGTCGTGCTGGTACTGCGTGTCGTGCGTGCCCCCAACGGGGTTCGAACCCGTGCTACCGCCTTGAAAGGGCGGCGTCCTGGACCGCTAGACGATGGGGGCTCGTGCTTGCCGGGGGCGACGAGAACGATACATGCTCCACGGAGGGCTCGTGACGGGGGGTGCCCCAGCGGCCCGCCCGGCGGACCCTCCGATGATATCCGCGCTGGTCAGCGGCGAGTGCCGGCGTGCGCGGGGCGGTGGGGTGCGGCGTGTCCGCTCCCGGCGACGGGGAACCCGGGCGACGCGGGCACCCAACTGGGCGACACGGGGCCGTCCTCGCGGCTGCGCGACCCCGCAGGTGTCACCCTCGGGGGGTGAGCCGCCGTCGTACCGCCGTCGCCCTGCCCTCCCTGCTCCTCGCCGCCGGCCTGCTGGCCGGGTGCGGCGGGAACGGCGACACCGCCACCGCCTCGTCGTCGGGGACCGCGGGCTCGGCGCCGGCCGCGGAGAGCACCCAGGGCGGCACGCCGTCGGGGGGCAGCGGCGAGGGGGCGGCCGAGGGTGGTGACGCGCCCGCGTTCCCGGCGAACGCCGAGCCGGACAGCGCCGACCCGTCGGCCGACTCACTGGTCACCGTCACCGACATCCGGACCGGCGGGCACGAGGGCTTCGACCGGGTGGTCTTCGAGGTCGAGGGCACCGGCACGCCCGGCTGGGACGTCCGATACGTCGACCAGGCCATCTCCCAGGGCAGCGGCGAACCGGTCGCGGTCGCCGGCGGGACGGTCCTGCAGGTCACGCTGACCGGCGTCGGCTACCCCTACGACACCGGCGCGGACGAGTGGACCGGACCGGATCCGCTGTCCGGCACCGACACCGACACGGTCACCGAGGTCGCCTGGGACGCCACCTTCGAGGGCACCTCGGTCGCGTTCGTGGGGACGACCGAGGAGGTGCCCTTCCGCGTCTACGCGCTGGAGGGCCCCACCCGGATCGTGCTGGAGGTCGCCGACCCGAGCTGAGGTCGCTCAGCCCAGGCTGGCGGTCAGCTTCACGGAGTCGTCCTGCACCGAGGTGCACTCCAGGGACAGGGGGCCGGCCGACACGGTCTCCCCCTCCGCGCAGGAGACGCTGGCGTTGCCCACGCTCAGCGTCGCCCGGCCGTCCTGGACGCCGCCGAAGGCCAGGGTGGTGCCGAGGATCTCCACCTCGGCGTCGTTCCCGCTCAGCGTCACCGTGCAGGAGCTCGTGCTGCAGGAGACGGTGTCCGAGCCGAACGTGCACGCGCCCAGCGGCAGCAGCACCAGGGCGCCGGCGAGGGTGCCGGTGGACAGGCGGCCGGCGCGCTTCGACGTCGTCTTCGAGACCATGCGGCGAGCCTAGGACCGGACGGTCAGCCGGTCGGGGAGGCCGGGGTGCCCGTGGGCTCGGTGCCGCCGTCGGTGCCGGTCTCGCCGTTGTCCGGGGCCGGCGGCCCGACGACGGTCCGTTCGATGGTGACCTCGGTCTCCCCGAGCCCGCCCAGGGTGACGTCGTCGTAGGCGGTCAGCGCTCCGGTCGCTCGATCCAGGTAGAGCACCGTGCAGGTGAGCGGCTCGGGGAACTCCCCCTGGAGCCCGCGCAGCCCCGCGCCCCCGGTCGACCCCTGGGCCATGAGGCGGGTGCCCTCCTCCAGCTCGGTCACCTCCCGCTCGTGAGTGTGCCCGGCGAGCACCAGCGGGACGGCGCCGTCGAGCGGCGGCGCCTGCCGGGGGTCGTGGACCATGGCGATCGCCGGGGGCTCGGGCAGCCCGTCGGCGATCTCGGCCAGCTCCTCGCCGCTCTGCTCGAGGGACCCGGGGTCGCCGGTGGCGTCCTTGTCCGGGGTGAACCGCGGGTCCGGCGTCCCCACCACGGAGATGCCGGCCACGGTGACCTCGGAGTCGTCGAGCACGGTGGCGTTGGGCTGCGCGGCGACCAGCCCGCCGGTGACGGCGGAGTCGTGGTTGCCGCGGATGAACACGTACGGCACGTCCAGGGTGCCGACCGCGGTGATCAGGCTGTTCTCCGGTTCGCTGCCCCAGTCGGTGATGTCCCCGGTGTCGAGGATGCCGTCGACGTCGAACTGGGTCGCGACCTGCCGCACCAGGTCGAAGCCGGCCGGGTTGAGGTGCAGGTCGGAGACGTGCAGGAGGGCGACGGTGTCGTCGGTCCCGCCGGGGGCGGGAAGGGCGGAGAGGGCCGAGTAGAGGGTGCCGACGTTGGCCACCAGGTCCTCGAGGGAGGCGCGGTAGGCGTCGAAGCGGGCCACGATCTCCTGCGCGCTGCCGATCAGGCTCGGCGCATTGACCAGCAGCCCGGTGTAGGTGGGCTGCGACAGTGCCTGCGGCCGCCAGGTGGCCGCGGCCAGGCCGGCGGTGCCGGCGACCAGCCCGGTGGCGACGCCGAGGGTGAGGAACACCTCACGGGGACGGCGGAGGAGTAGCAGCGACGCGCCGGCGGCGCCCGCGACCGCGGCCAGGGCGGTCATCCAGGACACCTTCACGACGGCGTCCCGCAGGTCCTCGCTCACCTGGTCGACCACGCCGTCCAGCAGCACCGGGTTGGTGGCCAGTGCCTCCGCGCGGACCTCGTCGACCCGCCGGAGCTGGAGGTCCAGCTGCAGCGGCCCGTCGTAGGCGTCGACCTCCAGCGCGCCCAGCGGCGGAATGTCCAGGTGGGCGCCGCCACCGGCGGGGCGGAGGGCCACCGTCGCGTCGAAGGGGCCGATGGGGGCCTCGACGCGGCCGAGCAGCAGGACGCCGAGCAGCGCGCCGGCCAGCGCGACGACCAGCCGCACCGTCCAGCGGCGGGCGGTGCGCAGCAGCCGCGAGCGACGTGCGGGGCCGGGGCGGCTCGGCTCGCTCATCACTCCGAGGCTAGTGAGCGGGCGTCCCCGGCGCCGTGCGACGCAGGTCAGGCGGGGTCGGCCACCGGGGAGCGGAAGATCCAGCGCAGCGCCACGAACCGCATCAGGCCGATCAGCGCGGTCACCGCGACCGCCAGGGCCACCTGCGCGAGGACGGGCGCCGTGCCGGTCATCGAGTCGAGCAGGCCGAGCGCCGTGCTCGTGCCGACCAGGCCCAGGACCGTGATGCCGCCGGCCTCCCACTGGGCGGTGAACCAGTGCACCCGCTCCTCGGCCCGGAAGGTGAGCCGGCGGTGCATCTCGTTGGCCAGCGCGGTCGAGGCGGCGGTCGCGAGCAGGTGCGCCGGCAGGTACCCCAGGTCGCGCAGGGCGACGTAGAGCGCGGCGTAGACCAGCGTGGTGGCGCCCCCGACGAGGATGAACCGGCAGAACTGACCCAGGGTGTCCTCCGCGCGCACCCGGGCGGCCAGGACGCCGACCAGGTCACCAGCCGCGGAGCGGCGGCACAGCAGCGAAGGGCAGGTCACGAGGGTCCTCTCGGGGGCACGGTGCAGTTGTCCAGGGTGCTCCGGGCAATCCCCTGGTGGCGAGCTGATATTCCCGTGTCGCCCACCCGGGTGTGTGTGGGACCGATCACGCGGCATCGTCGCCGTCCGGAACGGGTACCGGGTGGTCATGAGCCTCTTGGGGATCCTGGACCGGGTCGCGGACGTGACGACCTTCGACAAGGCGATCGAGCCGGCCCGGCAGGCCGTGCAGTCGACACTCCCGCAGGCGGTCAAGGACGTCCTGCACGGCACCTGGCTCGGCCACCCGCTGCACCCGGTGCTGGCGCAGGTTCCCGTCGGCAGCTGGCTGTCCGCCGGGCTGCTCGACGCCTTACCCCCGCTGCGGCCCGCGGCGACGGTGCTGATCGGCACCGGGGTCGCCGCCGCCGTCCCCGCGGCGCTGACCGGGGCGGCGGACTGGTCGGAGCAGAGCTCGGGGGTCCGCCGGCTGGGCGCGCTGCACGCGGTGGCCAACAGCGTCGCGCTCGGGCTGTACGTGAGCTCGCTGGCCGCCCGTAGCCGGGGGCGGGGGACGCTCGGCCGTGTGCTCTCCTACGCCGGGCTCGGGGTCGCCTCGGGGGCGGCCGCCATCGGCGGCCACATGGCCTACGCGGAGTCCTCCGGGGCGTCGCACGCGGCGACCGCGGCCCGGGCGCTGGCTCCCGACTGGATCGACCTCGGCCCGCTCGACGACCTGCCCGAGCGGCGGCCGGTGCTGCGCACCGGGCGGGGCAACGGTGTCGCGGTGCCCCTGGCCGCGGTCCGGCGGGGAACCCGGGTGGACGTGTTCATCGGGACGTGCGCGCACCTGTCCGGCCCGCTCCACGAGGGCGCGGTGGCGGAGATTCGCGGGCACGAGTGCCTCGTCTGCCCCCTGCACGGGTCGGCGTTCGACCTGGCGACCGGCCACCCGCGCCGTGGACCGTCGGCCGATCCGCAGGAGAAGCTCGAGGTCCGCATGGAGGCCGGCCGAGTCCTGGCCCGGCTGCCGGCCCACCAGCGGTAGGTCTCCCGGGCCGGGAAGTCCCGCGCCGCGCCGGCGGCGGCACGACGGCTCCCGCGTGCGGTGCGCCAGGAGCTGGTCGCGCGCCCATGCGGGGCTGACCGTGGGATCCGGTCCGGCCGTCCCGGGGGGAACGGAACGGCCGGACCGGAGCACGAGGGGCCATCGGGCTGCGGGAACCCGTTCGGCCGGAAATCACGCTAGGTAAGCGATACTGCATCCCGGCATCCCCTGAGCGGGTGAAACGCCGTGAGCTAGAACACCGAACGTGAGGTTCCGATTCGGGGCGGGCTCGCCAGGGCACCCAGCCGAGCGTGTTCTTCCTCTTCTCCAGCCGGTTGGGCTGCCTCGGCTCGCTGGCGGTGTCGGCTCTGCTGACCCTGCTCCTGCTGCTGGTCTTCGACGTCCTCTGAGGGAACGAGCCGCAGGGCGGGCGGGGTCTGCCGAGTGGTGGTAGCCGGGTGCGCCGATCCCGGACATCGTCGTGCGACGGTCGGGACGTCTGGTTGCCGGAGGTGGCAGTGAGGTGCCTACTTCGTCGATGCCGAGGTCCGTTCCTGGGGGCGGACGTCGGTCAGGCTCCGCTGGTCCACCAGCGGGCCGGCGAGCAGCAGCGGCCGGCGCCGGCTTCCGGCCGGGAGAGTGGCTACCGCCGGGGCGAGCCGTCGTCGACGTCGATGACCAGCCGGCAGCGGGGGCACTGCTGACCGGCCGGGAGGTCGGGCCAGCCCAGGCCGTCGAGGGGGTGGAGGTCGGCCGCGTCGACGATCTCGCACAGCGACGAGCCATCCCCGTCGATCACGTGCACGGTGCCTGTGCCGGGCGGGGCGCCGTGCAGCGTCCCGGCGCGCAGGCCGCCGCCGGCGGCGTCTCCGGACGTGTCGGATGGCGCCCCGGCTCGCAGCCGGACGGTGAACCCCTCGCCGTCGGTGAGCAGGCCGACCTCGACGTCGGGCAGCTGGTGGCTGAGCCACAGCCCGAGCCCGGCGCCCGACGTGCCCTCCGGTGCGGGAACGAGGCCGGTGAGCCGGTCGGAGGGGCCGGGGCCGGCGTCGTGCACGCGCACGACGACCCGGCCCGGTGCCGTCCAGACCCGCACCCCGACCGGCGGGCGACCGTACAACTGGGCGTTGATGACGGCCTCGGACATCGCGAACATGACCGCGTCGCACGCGGCGGGGTCGAGCCGCTCCCGCACGGCCTCGCAGACAAGGCGCCGGGTCCGCTTCAGCGACGCATCGCCCAGGCGCACGCTCGGGACGGTCGCCTCCAGCGGATCGGCCGTCGGGGGAAGGGCCTCGAACTCGGGAGCCTCCTGGTAGCGCGGGCTCGGGACGGCACCGCCGTCGGGGATGACGAGCCGGCGGTGGGTGCGCTCGACGACGTCGCGCACGGGGTCGGCCACGGTGGTGGCGTCGTAGAGGCAGCGGCTGTACACCGGGTAGTCCTGCCAGACGACGTTCACGGCGGACTCGTAGCGGTCCCAGCCCGCGAACCGACCGCCGTTGCCCTCGTGCGGGACGTCGCCGGCGATCCGGATCTGCTCGGCGCCGGCCGCCACGTGCTTCTCGAACTGCTGCCGGTAGGCCTCGATGGCGCGCGCCGGCGTGGCGTACAGGCTGGTGTCGGCGATGAAGGTGACAGCCTCGGGGTGGGGCAGCGCCGTCCGGAGCAGGTCGCACTTGCGCTCGTCGTAGCCGATCACCACCGGCTCCCCGGCGGCCAGCCCGCCGGTCACGAACGGGTGGATCAGGGCCAGGAACTCATGATCCGAGCCGTAGAACCCCGCCTCGTGGAAGTTCCCGGTAGAGCCGCGCGCTGGTCCGGTCCTCATGTGTCCGTCCCTTCCTCTGCGCGCTGCAGGCAGGACGCGGCGAGCAGCTCCATCAGCCGGGTCGTGAACGGCGGTGCCGAGCGCAGTGACAACGCCACCCCCTGCTCCCGTGCGTGGGCGCTGAGCGTCAGCAGCAGCCGGTGGTCGACGTACTCGACGTCGGCCATGTCGATGACGACGGTCCCGTCATCGACTCCCGCCCGGATGCGGGTCAGGAGCCGCCGGAGCACCGTGACGCTGGTCGGGTCGTACTCCCCCCCGAGGCCGATGGCGCCGTCCGCGCAGCCGAAGAGCGTGAAGCCCGTTCCTCCCGAGGAGCCGGTGGCGTGCAGCGACGCCAGCTCGTTCACGGTCTCGTGCCCGAGGTCGAGCCGGTAGCCGCACAGCGCTGACAGCGGATGGTCGGCCATGTACCGGTCGGCCAGGAATTCGTACCGAGCCAACGCGTCCAGGTGCGCGGGTGAGCGGACCAGCTCCGAGCCGTCCGCGGCGACCCGCAGGCCGCGGAACCCGTCGGCCAGGGCCTGCTCGGTCGCGGCCGCGTAGAGGCCGACCACCCGGTCGGGGTCGACGGTGTGGGCGTCCCCGTACACGTCCTGGAGCGACAGGATCCGGACCGACCCGTCGGCCAGCCGCCGATCGAGGTCGGGCAGCCCCACCAGGTCCGCCCGCGACCCTTCCGCGCCACCGAGGCCGACGTAGGTCACCCGGCAACCGGCGCGCAGTCCGGCGGCGAAGAAGGCGGTCAGACGGCGGCGGAACTTGCCGACATCGTCGTACACGCAGCACACATGGCCCCGTGGACGACGACTCGCAGCGGAACCGGCGCGACCGTTCGGGCGCATGTGCCCCCGGTACCCGGGTTCCGGGCGCCCACTCCGCGTTCCGGGGAGAATGTTGGACCTCCGGCGGGGCCGGGAGTAGGAGGGTTCTCTGCACCCACCGGGCCTCTGGTGGATGCAGAAGACGCCTGGACCTGCCGCTTCGCCTCGCCGGCGCATCGTGATCGTCGGGCTTTCGGCACGGGCGCCGTTCCTCGGTGGAGCGCAGCAGCACCACTTCCGGAACGGCGCCTTTCCGGGCGGTCGTCGGCGTCTCGTCCTTCTCCTGAGCGGCGTGCTCCACGCTAGCGTTGGCCTGTGGGGGATGTCCGGGACGCTCCGGGCACCGAGTGGGACGGGCACGTCCTGCTGCTGCACCGGACCGAGGGCGAGCGGCTGGCCGGTCTGATCGCCTGGGTTCGTCGTGGGCTGGAGCTGGGCGAGAAGATCATCTACACCGAGCTTCCGCTCATGCCGGAGGTCGCGCTGGTCCCGGTGCTGGAGGCGCGGGGTGTGGACGTTGCCGCCGCCGTCGGCGAGGGGCAGCTCGTGGTGCTGCCGCCGGAGGAGTTCTATCCGCCGGAGGGCCAGCGCGTGGTCGTGGAGCGCGCGCTCGCCGAGGGGTTCCCGGCGGTGCGCATCTCGGCGGAGGTGCGGGCGGCGCTGAGCGTCCTCTCACCCAGCGGGGTCCACGGTGTCGAGCAACAGCTCGACGCGCTCGTCGGCGACCTGCCGATGAGCGCGATGTGCCAGTACTCCGAGGCGACCACCACCGGCACGTGGCTGGACGACGCAGTCGCCACGCACCTGTCCGGCGTGCACCAGTCGTCCTTCTCCACCAGCCGGGACCTGGACGGGCTGGCACTGCACGGAGAGGTCGACGCCACCAACACCGACGTCTTCACTGCGGTGCTGAGCGCCGCGAGCCGTCACCGGTCGCAGGTGCTGTGGGTGGACCTGGGCGAGGTCACCTACGTCGACGCCGGTTCGTGCTGGCGGCTCGACGACGCCACCCGTTACTACCGGTCGTCGGGCGGCCACGTCGTGCTCGTCGCCCTGCAACCGCCGGTCGAGCTCGCGATGCGCATGCTGGAGGTCGACGAGCTCCCCGGCATGCACCTGGTGGGGGGTGAGCGATGACCTCCATCACCGGACCAGCCCACCTGCACGCCGCGCTCCTCTGCCGCTCCGCCGAGGACCTGGCGTCCGCGGTCGTGCCGTTCTTCGCCGACGGGCTGGCCGCCGGCGAGGCGGTCGTGCTCGCCTGCCGGGAGGAGAGCAGCACCCTGCTGGCCGAGGCCCTCGGTCACGACGACCGCATCCTCGTCCTGCCGCGGGAGGGGATCTACACCCGGACCTCGCAGGTGATCGCCACGCTCCGCCGGGTGGTCCGCCGCCAGCTGGTGGCCGGGGCCTCCGGAGTGCGGCTGCTCGGCGAGATCCCGGTCGATCAGGCCGGTGACGAATGGCACGAGTGGCACCGCTGCGAGGCGATCTTCAACGTCGCACTGGGACCGCTGCCGCTGTCGAGCGTGTGCGCCTACGACCGACGCGAGCTGTCCGACGCGATCTGCGAAGGCGTCGAGGAGACCCATCCCGCGCTGATGACCCCCGCGGGTCCCGTGCCCAATCACCGTTACGTGGACCCCGCGACCGTCCTGCGCCGGACCCCGACCACCCGGGCGGGGCGAACGGAAGACATCCCGCCCACGCTCCAGCTGGCAGACCTGACCGATGTCGGCCGGCTGCCGGAGCTGCGCGCGCGAGTGCGCGCCGCCCTGGACGGCTCAGGCGACCCCGGGCAGCTGCGCAGCCGTTTCGCTGCGGCGGTCGCCGAGGTGCTCCTCAACGCCTTGCGGCACGGGCGCCCACCGGTCGCCTTCCGGCTGTGGGCGACGCCGACCCGGCTCGAGTGCACGGTCACGGACCGCGGGGACGGGTTCGACGACCCGCTGGCCGGCTGCACCCCGCCGGGCGACGGCGTCCCACCTGCTGGGGCGGGGCTGTGGCTGGTCCGGCAGGCCTGCGACACGCTGGAGGCGTTCTGGACCGTGACCGGGTTCGCCGTCCGCCTGGCTACCAGCCTGCCCGGATCGGACCCGCCCCCCACGTCGTCATCGGCGGCACCCGCCGACACCCCGGCCGCCCGGGCAGACCGGGCCCGCGCCGACGCGCGGGAGTTGGCCCGTCGGCTCCGGGAGCGGCTCTACTAGGCGGCGCTGCACGCCGGGCCGTGCGTTGCTCGTGGTGGCACTCGGCGCCGGCGGTAGCCTCGCGTCGGGCCGCAGACGGCCCCAGATCTCTCACGCGTTGTCTCGTGGGTTGTCTGGAGGGTCATCTGCACCCACCGGGCCTCTAGCTCAACTGGCAGAGCAGCGGACTTTTAATCCGCGGGTTGTGGGTTCGATCCCCACGGGGCCCACCCTTCTGACCTGCAGGTTCGTCCACGTCAACGCCCTGTGCGGCGCCCACGGACCCCCCTGTGGTCGCAGCGTGGTCGCGAGCTGCCGCGGCGGTGGTCTCGAAGGCCCGCTCCAGCGCCGCCGCCATGGCGTCCGACGCGGTCCGAGCGGTGTCCTCGGACAGGTGGCCGTAGGTGTCGACCGTGATGCCGATGGAGGAGTGCCGGAGCATCTTCGACACGATCGCCATGGGGACGCCGGCGGCGAGCAGCAGGGACGCCGCGCCGTGCCGGAGGTCGTGCAGCCGCACCTGGCGCAGGCCGGCGGCTTGGCTGAGCGCGACGAAGCGGCGGGTGACGTACTCCGGCCGCAGCGGGGCGCCGTTCTCCCGGGCGAACACCAGGCCGTGATCCTCGTAGGCGGTGCCCCAGGTCTGCCGGTCGATGTCCTGCCCGAGCCGCCACTGCAGCAGCGCCTGGACGGCGCGCTCGGTGAGCGGCACGGTCGCCTCAGACGACCGCGTCTTGGGGGTGGAGAACTCGAGCCGGCCGCCGACGTCGACGACGGTCTGCCGGATCCGCGCGGTGCGGTTGGCCAGGTCGAGGTCGGTCCAGCGCAGGCCGAGCGCCTCGCCGCGGCGCAGCCCGGTAGCGGCGATGACCTCGAACAGCGGGCCGAGCCGGTCGGTCTCGACGTGCCGCAGGAAGGTCACGAGCTCGCCGGCTGACCACGGCTGCACCTCGGGGCGGGCCCCGTTCGGCGGGGTGACGTTGCTGGCCACGTTGAACGGCAGCCGGCGCGTCTTGACCCCGTAGCTCAGCGCCGACCGCAGCGTCGCGTGGATCCGCCGGACGGTCACCGGGCCGCGACCGGCGGCAGCGTCGACCAGGAGCTGTTCGACGTGCTCAGCGCGGAGCCGCTCGATCGGTACGTGCCCGATCGCTGGGACGATGACGTTGTCGACGTGCGCCCGGTAGGAGCGCAGCGTGGTCGCCTTCGCCTCGGTGGCCTTCACCTGCAGCCAGCGCGCCAGGAAGGCAGCGACGGTCTCCCGGTCGTCGACGCGCACACCCTGCGCGGTCCGGTTGGCGATGTCGGCCAGGGCCCGGCTCGCGGCCGCCTTGGTGGCGTGGCCGCCGCGGCGCATGGTGCGGCGCTTCCGGCCCTCGGCGGGCATGTCAACGGCGAAGTACCAGGTGCCGTGCTTGCCATCGGTGGCCAGGCGCGGGCAGGCCTGGCCGAGCTGGCGGCCGTCCTCGCCCCGGCAGGAGCAGCGGCGGTAGACCCGGCCGCGGCGGTCGGCGCTCATGCGGCACCTCCCTTCCTCGAGCGTTCGCCGGCGGGCAGGAAGCCGCGGCGCCGTGCCTCCTTGACCCAGCCGTGGACGGTCGTCACTGGCACGCCATTCGCCTCAGCCATCTCCTGGGCTGGTCGCTTGCTCACCGAGGCGAGGTAGCCGAACCCGCGGGCGACCGCCTCGTAGAACTCGTCGGGCCGGCTACGGCCAGCCGGGACGTCCACGGTGATCTTGGGGGAGGCGTAGGGGTGCGGGTGGGCCAACCACCATCCAATGCCGGAGGGCCCAGGGTCCTCGGGGAACGGGATCTGCACCGCGTTCCAGTTCGGCAGCCGCTGCAGCACCTTGTCCCGCCAGGCCGGCTGGTTCACGGCCTGCTCCATGCGCGCCAGGGGGAGCTCCCGGAGGACCCGGGAGGAGGCCACTGCCCCGCCGGAGAACGAGATCAGCACCTCGCGGACGACGATCAGCGCCTCGCTGGGCTCCTCGCGGTCCAGGCCGAAGCGCACGAAGAAGAGCGCCTTTTCGCTGCTGGGGCGCTCGGATCGGTAGGCGGCCCAGCCGGTAGTGCCGTGCCGCAGGCTGAGCCACTCCTTGTCGTCCGCTGCCAACGAGATGACCAAGCGGTCAGGGGCGGTCGGGAGGTCGCTCACGGGTGTGACCGTATCCGAACACTGCCGTTGCGCCTACTAGTGCACATCCAGAGTCTGAGCGTGCTGGACTTGACGCAAGGCCGTTCCACGGGGAATCTCATCGGCGCAAGTCTGAGCTTGCACCGATAGAGGGAGTTCTCCATGAGCCTGGTCGACAGCATCAAGGCGGCTCAACTGCCCCCGCCGGCAGTGCGACGGCGCATCCGGACCGACGCCCGGGTCTCGCTCGCCGATCTGGCGGCAGAGCTGCAGGTCTCGCCCGTCACGGTCCACCGCTGGGAGCGCGGGATCGTGGCGCCCCGCCGCGAACGGGCCATCGCCTACCGCGACCTGCTCGAGGCACTCCGGGACGCAGCGGCATGAGCGCCATGACCCAGGCCGAGCTCGCCGCGCTGCCAGCCACCGTCGACGTCGTCACCGCGGCACGTGCCCTGTCCTGCGGACGCACGCTCGCGTACCAGCTCGTCCGCGCCGGCCAGTTCCCCGCCCGCGTCGTCCGCCTGGGCTCGCGCTACCGCGTGGTCACCGGCGGCCCCGACGGCCTGCTGGCCGCCCTCGGCATCGAGCCGGCTGCTGACAGCCCGCGATCCGCGGTGACGACGTCACCGCCGAACCTGCGGCCGGTCTCCGGCCTCTGACAGGGGCGCCGGGTCCGCCACAGACCCGGCCGCCCACCACCAGACCCCAGAGTCACCTGGAGCCGACCAACATGCTCTCACCGCTGTCGAGAGACTCGCTCGACGCCGACGCCGACGCCGACGCCGACGCCGACGCCGACACCCTGATCTTCGAGCCCCGACGCGGCACCATCCGAGTCCACGGCCAGCGCGTCCCCAGCCTCTTCAACCGCTGCGGAGTCGACCGCCGGCAGTGGGAGCACCTGCAGAAGTGCAGGATGGCCCCGATCCGCTACCTCCCCGCGCTGCTCAAGCAGGCCGAGAAGGACCGGCGCAACATCATCATCGAGCAGGTCGACGAGTGACCCGCCCGCCGGTACACACCGCCGAAGAGGCGTTCGTCGCCGCCCTCATGGCGCTCGACCACACCCGGGCCCGCCCGGTCGTCGACCTCCTCCACCCCGACGACATCGCGAACCACGCGATCCGCCTCGTGCACCAGCTCATCGACCAGCTGTGCGACGCCGGAGTCAGCCCCGACCCGGCCGCGGTCCTGGCACTCGCCATCAGCGAGGAGCGCGCCGCCGGTGAGCACCAGATCAAGACCTTCGCCGGCGTCCTCATGCGGCTGATGGACCACCGCGCCCGCAACAACCCCGCCTCGGTCCGCTGGTACGCCGCCCAGGCCCTCGAGCAGGCCTGGCGCCGCCGCACCGTCGAGATGGCCACCCGGCTTGCCCAGGTCGCCGGCCACGCCGACCCCGACGAGCTCGACCGACTCACTCACGCCGAGCAGGCCGCCGTCGACGCCGTCCGCGCCCGCCACCGGGCCCTCACCGAACCGAGAGGACTAGTCGTCGCCGCATGACCGCAGCCCGCGCCGAACCGCGGTGGATCCAGGACGCAACGGCCGATCCCTGGGCCGACGTCTCGCCACCCGAGCACCCACCCGATGAGCAGCCCACGGCCGCAACACCACCGCGGACCAAGCCACCCCTCGGCGAGCGCCTGCTCACCCGCGGCGCCCTCGCACAGCTCCCCGAGCCCGAACCCCTCATCGACCGCACGATCGACCGGCGCACCGTCGCCGTCATCGCCGGCCACTTCGGCTCGCTGAAGAGCTTCGTCCTGCAGGACTGGGCTGCCAGCATCGCCACCGGCCGACCATGGATGGGCCGACCCGTCGAACAGGGCGCAGTCCTCTACGTCGCCGCCGAAGGCGCCCACGGCCTCCACCCCCGGTTAACCGCCTGGGAGTACGGCTGGCACCGCGACATCCCCGACGACCAGCTCGCCGTCCTCCCCGAGCCGATCAACCTCCTCGACGCCCAGGCCGTCGCCGAGCTCTGCCAGCTTGCCGCCGGCCGCTCCCTGGTCGTCCTCGACACCCTCGCCCGCTGCCTCGTCGGCGCCGACGAGAACAGCGCCAAGGACATGGGCATCGCCGTCGACGCCCTCTACCGCCTCCGCGACGCCACCAATGGCGGCACCATCGCCGTCGCCCACCACACCGGCAAGGACCGCGCCACCATCCGCGGATCCTCCGCCCTCGAGGCCGGCGTCGACACCGTCTACACCACCGAAGGCGACGCCCGTCTCATGAAGCTGAGCCGCACCAAGCGCAAGGACGGCCCCCGCGAGGACACCCTCCAACTGCGCCTCAACCCCGTCCTCGACAGCGGCGTCATCGTGTCCGCGATCGCCGCGGACATGAACGCCAAGGCGCGCGACCTCATGTCCGTGTTCATGTCCGCCTTCGGCGCCACCGGAGCCACCAAGGCCGACCTCCGCAACGTCGCCTCGATGCCCTCCGCCACCTTCCACCGCTCCCTAAACGAGCTGGTCGAAGCCGGAGCCCTCATCGACACCGGGACCGACGCCCGGCCCTTCTACATCCAGGGAGACACCCAGTGATGTCCGCATGTCCGCGACTGTCCGCACCCCGCGGACATGTCCGTCCGTTCGCTCCTCCCTTAGGGAGCGGACACGGACAGCCAGCACCCCACGACGGACAGCCCCACACCACCAGCCAGGAGAGCCGATGAGCCCGCGCGGCCGACACCGCATGGAGGGGCTGGCCGCCCTCGAACCCCATGGACGTCGTCGGTGTGTGGCCCGGAGCAAGCAGTCGGGGGAGCAGTGCAAGCGGGCGCCGATCGTCGGCGGGATGGTCTGCTCGATGCACGGGGGCAAGGCGCCGCGGGTGCGGGCCGAGGCCGAGCGGCGGGAGCGGCAGGCGACGCTGCACGCCGCGGCGGTGACCTATGGGCTGCCGGTCGAGGTGTCGCCGACGCAGGCCCTGGTCGACGAGATCCAGTGGACGGCCGGGCACGTGGCGTGGCTGCGGGAGCGGATCCAGGAGCTCAAGCAGCAGGAGCTGACCTGGGGTCGCACGGAGTACCGCGAGGGCGCCGGCGAGAAGGGCCAGGAGTGGAAGAGCGTGGAGCGGGCTGGGGCGAACGTTCTGCTGGACCTGTACGAGCGGGAGCGCAAGCACCTGGTCGCGGTCATGACGGCGGCGCTGTCGGCGGGGATCGAGGAGCGTCGGGTCAGGCTGGCGCAGGAGCAGGGCCGGCTGGTCGCTGATGCGCTGCGGGGTGCACTCACCGATCTCGGCCATGACCTGACCGACCCTGGGGTCCTGCGGATCGTCTCCACCCGGCTGCGGGCGCTGGCGGGTGGAGACGCGTGACGGCCGCGGTGTCGCGCACGTGCGCGCGTGGGCCTGTCCCGGAACTCCCGGAACTCGGTGTGCGCCTGCGGATTAGCCCTCCGCAGGCGCACCGACTGACCTGCGGTTATGGGCGGTGTGGTCGCGGTGTGGTCGCAGCATCTTCCTGCTCGCATCCGGCTACCGGAGCTGCTGCTCAGCGACGGGGCGTATTACGTGCTGCCACCGCAGAGCCGTGGGCTGCCGTTCCGCCATCTCCGAGTCACCGGCTCAGGGCATGTTCTTCGGGACCAGGTCCTCACGCAACTGGTCGATGAGGACCGCCAAGGCTTCGGTCATCGTTGCGACTGCGTGGTGGGTTCTCCATGTCGGGGACGCTACGTCGGCTCACCGGCGGTTGGGTCAGCCGCCGAGCTGGCCCGTGGCGACGCCGGTGGCGATGCCGATGACGACGTCACGGCCGGCTTGCGAGAGGCCGTCCCTGACCCTCTGCAGGCGCGTCTTCTGCTCGCCCTGGGCTCGGTCGATGGCTTGCTCGAGGGAGGCCATCAGTCGGTCGGCAGCGGTATCGGGGGAGGGCCAGAGGCCGACCTCCCGCCGGCCCGCCGGGGTGAGCTTGGTGAAGATGATGATGCCGTCCGAAGCCGTGCTGATGCCGTCGACGTATCCGGCCTCCTTGAGGCTCTCGCCGATGAGCCCCACGAGGTCCTCGTCGAGGTTCAACGACTCGGCGATGTCGGAGGCCTCGGGTGTCGCCTGAGGGTCGTCGGCGAAGGCGTGGGCCACCTCGTGGAGCACGAGGAGGTCGCGGCTATACCACTGGTCGGGCAGGGGCTCGGGTCGCGTCACTTGGCGGACGTTAGTGGCGTCGTCAGGGGGCCGCTGATGGACACCGCTGCCTGAGGCCGAGGACAGGGCCGGCTGGGCGCTAGCGCGACCGCCGCTCAGGAGCGAGATCGCTGCAGCTTCACCAGCTGAGCAGACGAGTCCCTCGTGTTGCGTTCAAGTGAATTCGCGGCCCTAGTCGTCTGACGCCTGCGGAGGAAAGAAGACGGGCACCCGCTCCCCGCGCGCCCGTCGTAGCGCATCCATGGCCCGCGCTTCATCGACGGAGGGGCTCATGTCCGCGACCGACTTGCCGATTGTGCCGGGATCGCGCTCAATCCTCAGTCGCTCCGCCAGCCTTGCCCCTATAGCTGACAGGGAGCCGTCGTGCCGGAGTGGGGCCGGAGCGAAGTAGTCGCTTGCTGCCTTCAGCAGTCGGTACGCGGCTGGGCTTCCTCGCCACTTCGGGTCCACCGCGATCATGCCGATCGTTCCAGGCGCGGCCCAGGCGGTCAGAGTCGTCGTCCCTTCGCCGATAATGAGTGAGTGCCTGTCAGCGTGGTGCCTCGGCCTGTTCGTGAGCCGGTCATGTCTCGCGTTCAGGAGTCAACGAGTCGCCGCGATCGGCCTGGTCGTCGGTTCATGCCCACCGCGGAACGTGAGCTTGATCCGGACCTCCGCGACTTGGCCGCACGACTCCCTGGGGCCGGACGGGGCGTCACCGTCATCGCTGAGATGCCTGGCCCGGCGGGGCTTCCCGATCTCGTCGCTGTCCCGATGACGCCGCGGTTGGCGACTCGCCTTGAGTACGCGTGTCCTCCCTTGCTGTCTTGGGGCGATGTTCGACTGGCTGCAGCTGCGTCCCCAAGGCAGGCCCTGTCGGCTTCGGCGTTGAGTCGCAGGCTGGAGGCTGACGAGCGGAGCGTCCGGCGACGGATCGCACGGTTGATCGGCTGCGGCGCTCTAGTCGAGACCGCGAGCGGCTGCGTCTTGCGCGCTCCCGAGATCCAACCTGTGGGCCGGATCTATGCGCTGGAGGCCAAGGTTGACGACTGGTCCGGCGGTCTAGGTCAAGCACTCCGCTATGGGGCGTGGGCCGATGCATCCGCAACGGTCGTCCGGCGCCTCCCTCGCGACCGGTCACGGGCGATGGCGCAAGCCGCAGACCTCGGTTTGGGGCTTGCGCTTGGCGCACGATGGCTGGTCCGTCCGCGGGTCAGACGCCTTGAGCTCGCCCGTCGTCTTTGGGCGAGTGAGCACGTCATAGCTGCGCTGGCAGGGGCTTCTCCATCGTCCCCGCCGCGTACTTAGGAACGCTCATAACCAAAGGCCTTCAGCCTCGGCGTAGGCCTTGAGTGCCCTGTACGGCTGCTCCACCCAGCGCATCCGGGAGCTCTCCTGCAGAGTCGTCCGGGGCAGGCGCGTGAGCAGGCTGTCGAAGTCGGCCATCGATCGCTCATAGAAGTTGCGCAATTCCCCTATGCGTCCCGGTCGAGCGACTCCGTGCCCGCTCACAGCGTTCACAAGATCTCGGAGCTGACGCAAGTGGTGGGAACGCTCAGCGGTGTCGTCAGCTGGCATGGGGCCGCCTCGCAGCGTGGTCGCGAAGGCGTCCCCGAGCCTGGCGATGGCATCACCGGTGTCGCGGCGCAGCACCGCCCCAAGCCGGCCTTGTGTCACGTAGGAAGCTGGAATCTGGATGCCAGGCGTCGTGAGCTGGAACGAGCGGGGGTCGAAGAACCGCATCCCCCGATCCCAGCCAGCGCCGATGTCACTCGCACCCGCGGCGACCGCAGGCACTCCGGCGTAGTCGGCGTGGCAGATGATCACGCGAGCTCGCTGGGAAAGGGAGTGCACGGTGCGGAGCAGCCCTGAGAAGGCTTCGGTGTCTGCAAGGTCTGGCACGTTGTCGACGACGATGTCGTTCACGACAGTCAGGGCCCAGCAGGGGGCGCGCAGCGAGGCCAATTGCCCGATATACGCGTCGAGGTCCGAGCCGGCCCGCCAAAAGGACCGTCGCCCAGCCAGCGTCTGCCAGCAGGCCGGATCCAAGCCTCGTGCCAGCTCAGCGGTGCGGAACGCGTCATCCGCAGCTTGGCCAAGCGGGCTTTCCAGGGTCAGCGTCGGCGCCAGGGTAGGAACCGACATCTCGCGCTGTCGCGCGAACACACGTTCAAGATGCTCAAGGCGCTTGGCGTCACTATCGAGCCCTATCCCCGATGGACCCCACAGCTGCCAGGTGTCGTAGTGGAGGACGTCGTCGCTGCCGGGCAGCAAACGCGCATGGGTACTGGCATCGAAAACCGCCTCGCCGCCGGCGGCTATCACCGCAGCACTGACGGTGGCGCCCGCCTGGTGTCGCGGTATCGAAACGCGAGGAGTGTGGAACGGGCTAATGATCACTCCGTCGGCCAGCCCTGCGGCCAACGCCTGCGTCACCCACCGCAGGTGACCGCCACGACGCCCATCTTGGATGAGGACACTCATGAGTCGCTCGCACTGGGAAGCGACTCGAGGAGCTCCTGGGCGTCGAGGTAGCGACGAGCTGGCTGCCGCTGGAGGCACCTGTCAACGACCGAGGCCAGGTCGGCGGGGACGTCCGCCCGGACGCTCGCCACCGGCGGGGCTTGCCCGTTACGGAGCTGTCGGTAGTACTCAGCTTCATCGCCGCGGTACGGCATCGGGCCCGCGCCGGTGAGCGCCTGAAAGGCGAGGATGCCCAGCCCGAAGACGTCGCTGGCGGGAGTCGGGCGGCCGCCCGGTACGTGCTCGGGAGTCATGTAGCCGGGAGTCCCGGGCTGGTACACGCCGGTGAGGGCTGCCTTGGTGAGATGCCGGGCGAAGCCTGGATCCATTACGACGAACCGGCCGTCTGCGCGACGTCGCACATTTCCCGGCGACAGGTCGCGATGAACCACGTCCAGTTCATGGCAGGCCGCCAGGCCAGCTCCCACATCGCGCAGGAGCGACCAAACCTCGCTGGGCTCCCAGGGAAAGGTGCCCACGAGGTTCCTCAGGTCGTCGCCGTCCAGGAACTCCTCAACCCAGCACACCGCTTCCGGACGGTCTCCGATCTCAACGGCTTCCGAGAGCACCCGGACCACGAACTCCGACTCAACCGTCGACAGAAGCTCGACTTCGCGCCGCGCTCGCTCGAGCACCTCATCGGCGTGGGGCCCCTCCGGAACGAGGATCACCTTGGCGACGACGGGGATGCCCTCGAGTTCGGTGGTAAAGACGAGCTTCTGCCCCCCGGTGATCAGCGGGATCAGCTCGGAAGTGCCTAGAGCGGCTTGTACGTCCGCCTGCAGATCCCCGTCGTACACGTACTACCCCCGGCTCACGGACTGTTGGCTTCGTCTCACTCTATGAGGCCGGGCGGCTGGGGCCATCAAGTGGTCGCGTTGTGGTCGCGGACTGCGGGGAAGCAGGCGAGAGACGGCGATGGCCGACGGCACTGGTTGCGGCGCTGACCAGCGCGGACAGCATCATGCGGCACCGTCCGTCACGCCTGGGCTGGGACTTTTAATCCGCGGGTTGTGGGTTCGATCCCCACGGGGCCCACCGTACTGACCAGCAGGTTCTCCTGCAGGGGCTGACCACGGATATCCCGCTGCACGCCCGCCCGCTCGTCGCCCTGGTCGACGTCGGCACCGTGGTCCCGCAGCCTACGTGTCACTCAGCCAGCAGGACAGCGAAGGCAACAGTCCCGAGGAGGTCGCCCGGTTCAAGGCCGTGCGCGCGCACGCGCGCGACGGGGCGGAGAACGCCCTGAGCGCCCCGCTGTCGGACGAACCGGCGGGGGGATGGCATCCGGGGGCCTTGCGGATCTGGACACCGGAGGGGTATCGGAAGCCTCCCGCGGTAGTCCGGCCTGCGGTTTTGCGTCCCGGGGCAGTCCACAGGCGGTCGCGCGCGACGACGGCGTCAGTGCCCGGAGCTGACCCCGTCGGCCGCCATGGTCAGGTCGCCGCAGGTGATCGAGCCGGCCCGCGCGGCCTCGGCCGCGGTGGGCGCGGGCACGATGGAGCGGGCGCCGTTGGCGGCGTGCGGCCCGTTCAGCGCGATGATCGTCCGCTCGACCGACGTCGGACTGCCGCCCGAGTCGGTGACCAGCTTCAGACCGAGCAGGTCGCGCGTGCCGTCGCCGTCGGCGTCCGCGCAGCCGACGCCGGTGCCGTAACCGCTGTAGCCCAGGTCGAAGGTGTACTGCTGCCCCTGCGCGTTCTGCACCGGGATGAGCCGGCAGGTGCTCACCGCCCAGAGCTGGACCTGCCGCCCGTCGCTTGCCAGCGCGATCACCTCTCCGCGGCCGGTGACGTCGGCGAACAGCACCGAGCGCTCGACCGGGCTGCCTGACAGGCCCATCGAGGACCTGACCACGCCGCCGCTGGCGGTGCGAACGCCGAACGTGAAGCCGTTCTGCGCGCCGGGCTGTTCACTGAAGAACGCGGTGTCGGGCCGGCCGTCGCCGTCGACGTCGATCGTCGGCTTGCTGTTCGTCCCGGCCGGGATTGACTCCCCCGACGACGGGCACCCGGCCCTCGCCCCCGAGGACGCCGGAGGTGACGACGTGGCCGACGACGGGGTCGGTTCCGGCCCGTTGGTGGCGGACGGCGGCTCACCGGTCTGCTGGGCGGCCGACGACACGGGGGCGGGGCCGGCCACGGGGGCGCCGGCCGGCAACCGGCCGGCGATCGCCGGCACCGCGACACCGATCAGCAGCACGGCGGCGGCGGAGACCAGCACGGCGGCCCGGTTGCGCCGTTGGGCTCGCCGACGGGTGATGACGTTGTCGGCCACGGCCGTCTCCTCGTAGTAGTCGGACTCGGCGTCGGCCCGCCGGGCCGCTCCGTGCAGCCGGTTCCGCAGTTCGCTCTCGAAGCTCACTGCCTTACCGCCTCTCGCTCGGTGGGAGCGGCCGACAGCAGCTCCCGCAACCGGGCCATCGCCCGGGAGGTCTGGGTCTTGACCGTGCCGACCGAGCAGCCGAGCAGCTCGGCCGTCTGCGCCTCGGAGCGGTCCTCGTAGAAGCGCAGGACGACCACCGCCCGCATCCGCGGGGGCAGCGTTCGCAGCGCCTGCAGCAGCTCGTCGTCCCGCTGCTGATCGGGGCCGGCGGCCCGGTCGGGGATCGTGTCCATCACCTGCTCGGTGGCCGACCGGCGCCTCCACCAGCTGGTGGAGGTGGTGACCAGCACGCGGTGCACGTAGGCGACCGGCTCGCCCCGGCTGCTGATGCGGTCCCAGTGCCGGTAGGACTTGAGCAGCGCCGTCTGCACCAGGTCCTCGGCGTGCCCGCGGTCACCGGTCAGCAGCAACGCGCTGCGCAGCAGCGACCGCCGGTGGGCGACGACGAACCAGCGGAACGACTCGTCCGTTTCCTCGCTCACCGCACCACGCCCCTCGCCGATTCGCTGCGCACGTCTACTACACGCGGTGACCCGCCGCCGACGTTGACACGGCGCGCTCAGGGGTCGACGTAAGGGTCTCGCTCGACAACGAACTGGCCGGTGGCGGTGTTGCTGCGATGAACTCGGGCAGCAGCGGTCTGAGCGCGGAGTCCCCGGCAGGGCGGCGCGACATGCCGGGGCCGCCACGGGTCGCGGGAGTGATCCAGCGGCGTCCGTCGCCGCTGCACGCTCGGATTCGGTAGGGATGTCGACAAGGCATCGCGCGCAGGGACGGGTCACCGACCGCGGATCGGGCCCTCGGCAACGATTCAGTGACGGGGCCGTCCCTACCCCGTCCGAGGGCGCCGATCGCAGGTCGCCGAGACCTAGTTTTTCGGTTGTCCGGCACTTCCCCAGCCGCGACGGAACATTCCCGAGGAGACCCTGCGTGAGCGCGCCCTCTGTACCCATTCCCCGTTCCTCGATCGAGGTCGATCCCATCCCGGCGGACGAGGGGCTGAGCCTCCTGCTGGACCTGCTCGAGCCCGCCGGCGCGAGCAGCGATGCGCACCATGCCGGGCTCAAGGACCGGGTCCAGGTGTGGGTCAAGCGGGCGGCCGACTGGGGCGCCGGTCCGCAGGGAGCCTTCTGTGCCTGGTGAGGGACTCGAGATGACGCTGCTGTGGCCGGCGGCGGCTGTGCTGGGCTTCCTCGCGCTGGCCGCCCTGGTCATCGCGCTGGGGACGCGGTCGACCGCCCGCTTCGAGTTCGAGCGCAACCGCGTGCACGCCCAGCGGCAGCAGATGGCCGTCGCGGCCGCAGCGGGACAGCACCCCGTCGGTGGCCGCCCGGGCGACGGCCTGCCCGCGGAGCCCCCCCGCAGCGGCGCCCCGGCTCAGCCGCGGCGGCCCGAGCAGGCGGCGACCGGTGTGGCCGCCCACCCCGCGGGACGGCGGGCCATGGACCGGGCCTCGGCGTGGTGGCTGGTCGACGAGTCAGGTGACCAGCCGGACCAGCCGGACCAGCCGGACCCATCGGTCCTGGCCGGTCCCTTCCCGGACCGGATCGAGGCGGACTGGGCGGCCCTGTCCAGCGGGCTGGCCGACGACGTCCGCGCGGTCTACGGCGTGTGCCGACCCGACGGCACGCTGGTCCGGCGGCAGCTGCCCCAGGAGCGGGCCTGGCTCGCCCAGCTCGGGCGCCAGCTGGACCGGGTGGCCGAGGACTGGGACGGGCTGCTGTCGGACACCGACGCGCTGACCACGCTGCTGGTGGAGGTGACCGCGGCGCTGGTCGAGGCCGGCCTGCCGCTGCACGACTGCGCCGAGCGCGGCCCGGACGGGGCCGGTGCGGCCGGCGGGGTGTGCCTGACCCCCGACCCCGACCGCGGGGGCATCCTCGTCAGCTGGCGCCAGCACGACCGCATGAGCCTGCAGCAGGTCCGGGGCGCCGAGGTGGACGCGGCGGTGCAGCGGACGATGAACGGCGCGGTCGCCGACGTCCTCGCCCAGATGGACTTCCGGGTCACTCCGTTCGGGTCGACCGGCTGCCACCTCGTCACCGCCGCCCAGTGGTCCGCGCTGGCCTGGTGACACGGGGTCCAGCGCGAAAGATCAGCCCGTGCGCAGTTGCGGGCGCCCGGCGGATGACGTGGCCGTCGGGCGCCCGCTGAGCCAGGCGGAGCGCGGTGTCACCGTGGCAGCTCCTCCGTGGTCGCCTCATCTCTGGTCGCGGAGCCGTCCATGGTCGTGTTGTGCTCATGGATGAGCTCCAGCGCCCTGCGGTGATCCCGGTCGGCGATCGCATCCACCAGGGCCGCGTGCAGCTCGTAGCGGCTGCGGATGTACTCCGGCAGCGGGTGCGCCTCATCCGGCTGCACCGACAGGACGTGTGACTCGATGATGTCGAGCAGGCTCGTGTAGACCGACCGCAGGATCACGTTCGGGCTGACCTCGGCGATCCGGGCGTGCAGCGCCCAGTTGGCGCGTACGAACGCCGTTCCGTCCCGGTCGGCGGTGGTCGCCTTCATGCGCTCCAACTCGGTGCGCATGGCTGCCACGTCGGAGGCGGAGGCGTGGCGGAGGGCGTCCTCCACCAGCAGCGGGTCGAGGGCGTCGCGCAGCCGTACCGCGTCGGCCACCGAGGCGGCATCGTCGTCCAGGGCGAGCACGGAGTTGCCCAGCCGGACCATGGGGGACTGCCGGCTGGCGAACAGGCCTCCGCCGGGACCGGGCCGGACGGAGACGACCCCGCGGGCCTGGACCAGCCGCAGCGCCTCGTTGAACGTGCCCACGGAGACGCCGCACCGGGCGCGCAGTTCTTCCTTCGTGCCCAGGCGGTCGCCGGGGTCGACCGCAGCAGCCAGGGCGGCCAGCTGCTCGGCCGCTCGCTCGGGCCGGGTCGGGGCCGATGCCCGGTCGGTCGGCTGCGGCTCCCAGTCGGCCCGCCGCAGAGCCGGAGCGTCCATGACCGTCAGCGCCTCCGTACCCGCGCCGGCACCGGGGGACCGGCTGCTCGCGCCCCTGCAAAATCCATCATGCCGAATTGTGGCAGACGTCTTGACACGTGACGACGGTCACCCTCAGGCTTCCTGCAATTCACCATGATGGATTGGGGGAGCGGTGCTCGAACAGCAGCTCCGGGACCTCATCGCGGGGGTGTGCGCGCCGGTCGCGGTCGTGACGACCGCCGCCACGACCTGACCGAGGAGATCGAGATGACCGCCGTCCAGGAGACCCCCGCCGACACCGGCGGGACGCCCAGCGCCGCCGAGCTCGTCGCACGGGTCAAGGAACTGCACCCGCTCCTGGCGACGAACGCCGTGGAGGGGGAGCGGGACCGGCGCGTGCTGGAGGAGAGCATCCAGGCCCTCACCACCGCCGGGCTGTTCAAGCTGGCCGTGCCCAAGCGCTACGGCGGCTACGAGACCTCGATGCGCACCATGCTCGACGTCTCCGCCGCGACGGGCGCGGCGGACGGGGGCACCGCGTGGGTGCTCACGCTGACCAACGTCTGCGCGTGGCTGGCCAGCCTGTTCCCGGAGAAGGCGCAGGACGAGGTGTTCGGCGCCGACCCGGACGCCAAGGTCTCCGGGGTCCTCACGCCGACCGCCGAGACCCGCAAGGTGGAGGGCGGCTGGCGGGTGAGCGGCAAGTGGTACTACAACTCCGGCTCCTGGCACGCGACCTGGGCGGTGCTCGGCATCCCGATCACCGACGAGGCGGGCGAGGTCGTCAACCAGGGCCTGGCCCTCATCCCGCGGGGCGACATGGACCTGGAGGACACCTGGTTCGTCGCCGGGATGAAGTCCTCGGGCAGCAACTGCCTGGTGGCCGAGGACGTCTTCGTCCCCGAGCACCGGGTCATGCTCGTGCCGCCCGCGATCGCCGGCGAGTACCCGAGCGAGCACACCGGCACCGAGCCCTTCTACCGCTCGGCCTTCGTCCCGGTCCTGGCGCTGGTCCTGGTCGGGCCCCAGCTCGGCATGGGTAAGGCCGCGCTGGACTACGTCATCAGCAAGGCCGCGAACAAGCCCATCTCGTACACGTTCTTCGCCGCGCAGACCGACTCGACAGCCTTCCAGCTCCAGGTGGCAGAGGCCGCCCGGCTCATCGACACCGCCCACCTGCACGCCTACCGGGCCGCTGCGGACATCGACGAGGCCGCGGCCCGCGGCGTCTACCCCGACGTTCTCACCCGTGCCCGGGTCCGCTCGGACACCGGTTACGTGGCCGAGAACATCACGCGTGCCATCGACATCCTGCTCTCCGCCCACGGAGCCGCCTCCTTCGCCGAGGTCAACCCGCTGCAGCGGATCTGGCGGGACTCGGCGACGGCCGCCCGGCACGCGGTGGTCTCCCCGGCGGTGAGCTACGAGGTGTACGGCAAGGCCCTGCTCGGGGTGGAGGACACCATCACCCCGCTGGTCTGACCGACCCTCCACCCGTCACCCCACCCACCTGAGGAGTTCATCCCCGTGCGCATCGCCAACCTGTCCGGCCGCCTGGTCCTGATCACTGCTGACGGCGCCGGCGCGGTGGACGTCGAGCAGGCCAGCGGCGGGCGGTTCGCCGCCGACCCGCAGGCGGTCTACGACCAGTGGGACGCCTTCGTCTCCTGGGCCACCGACGCAGACCTGCCGCCCGGCGCCCCGTTCGCCGTCGAGGACCTGGGCGCCCCGGCACCGGCGCCGCGGCAGGTGCTGGCCATCGGGCTGAACTACAGCGAGCACGCCGCCGAGTCCGGCTTCGAGGTGCCCGACGCACCCACCGTCATGTTCACCAAGTGGGCCTCCTGCCTGACCGGCCCGGTCACCGAGGTGGTGCTGCCCGGGGGCGGGCACACCGACTGGGAGGTCGAGCTGGTGGCAGTCATCGGCAAGCAGGCGCGCAACGTCAGCGAGGCCGAGGCGTGGAACCACGTCGCCGGGCTCACCGTCGGCCAGGACCTGTCCGAGCGGATCACCCAGAGCGCCGGGCCCTCGCCGCAGTTCAGCCTCGGCAAGTCCCTGCCCGGCTTCGGCCCCATGGGCCCGTGGCTGGTCACCACCGACGAGCTCGACGACCGGGACGACCTCGAGCTCGGCTGCTCGATCAACGGCGAGCAGATGCAGAAGGGCCGCACCCGCGACCTGATCTTCTCGGTGCCGGCCATGATCTCCACGCTCTCCCAGAAGCTCCCGCTGCTGCCCGGGGACGTGTTGTTCACCGGCACCCCCGCCGGCGTCGGCCTGGGCCGCGACCCGCAGCGGTTCCTCGCCCCCGGCGACGAGCTCGTCAGCTACGTCACCGGCATCGGTGAACTCCGGCAGCGCTTCGTCGCCGCCCCCGGCAACTGAAGGTCCCGCAGGTCAGAGCCGACCCGACAGGAGGCCATCGCCGTGGCCCTGCACCGCCTCACGTCCGTCACCATCGGCGTCCCCAACGTCGAGGACACCGTCGCCTACTACACCGAGTTCGGCCTGACCCCGCAGGCCGATGGCTGGTTCACCACCCGCGACGGCGGGCGCCAGCTGCGGATCGTGCAGGCCCCCACCCGCCGGCTCGTGGAGCTGCACATCGGTGCCGATGACGCCGACGACATCGCCCGGGTCGCCGACAACCTCCACCGGCTGGGCATCGAGGCCTCCCGAGAAGCGCAGAGCGTCACCGCGGCCGAGAAGGCCACCGGCGTCCGGGCCACGGTCGAGGTGGCCCCGCGGGTCACGCAGCAGACCGTGCCGGCCACCGCCTACAACGGTCCGGGACGCCTGGAGCGCCAGGGACGGCGCGCCCCGGGGGTGCTGCGCACCGAGCCGGTACAGCCGCGCAAGCTCGGTCACGCCGTGCTCGGGACCACCGATCTCGCGGTGACCCGCTCCTTCTTCGTCGACGGGCTGGGCTTCAAGATCAGCGACGCGATCAAGGGCGCCGCCGTGTTCATGCGCTGTTCCACCGACCACCACAACGTGCTGGTGCTCCAGGCGCCGGTGAGCTTCCTGCACCACACGTCCTGGCAGGTCGACGACGTCGACGATGTCGGCCGCGGCGCCATGGCGATGCTCGAGAACGATCCCGGGCGGCACGTGTGGGGCCTGGGCCGCCACCACGCCGGGTCGAACTTCTTCTGGTACCTGAAGGACCCCGCGGGCAACTTCAGCGAGTACTACTCCGACATGGACTGCATCGTCGACGACCAGCTGTGGACACCGGAGGTCCTCGAGGGTGCCAAGGGACTGTTCAACTGGGGCCCGCCGCCACCGCCGTCCTTCCTCCACCCCGAGGACCTTGCGGCCCTGATGACCGGCGCGCACAGCAAGGCGTGAGCCCGGCCGGGCGCTCCTCAGGCGAGGAAGCGCTCGATCACCGGCGCCAGCTCGGGCGCCTCGGTGACCAGGGCCAGGTGCCCGCCGCGGTAGAGGTGCAGCCGCGCGTCGGGGATCAGCCGCGCCATGAGCTGTGCGTTGACCACCGGGATGATCGGGTCGTCGTCCCCGGCCATGACCAGCGTCGGCTGCCGGATCAGCCGCAGGAACGGCAGGCTGCTCCAGCCGGCGCTCGCGGCCAGCTGGTAGTAGTAGCCCCGCTGCGGGCCCAGCCGGGTCTCCGAGTGCAGCACCTGCGCGGCCCGCTCCGGATCGGTGCGCATCGTGCCGCCGTAGATCGTCCCGGCGATCTCCGTCGCGTACGCGCGGTCCCGGTGCCGGCGGGGGGTCAGCATCCGCGACAGGACCCGGGGGTGGCCGGGGACCATCAGCGTGCCGGTGCCCGTGGCCGCCAGCACCAGCCGGCGGCAGCGCCGGCGGTGCTGGACGGCGAAGTGCTGGGCCAGGGCGCCGCCCCAGGACAGGCCCAGCACGTCGACCGGCTCCTCGTAACCGAGCTGGGTGAGCACCCCGGCCACCACCGGGCTCAGCGTGGCCAGCCGGTACGGGAGGACGGGCCGCGGCGAGCCGCCCACCCCGGGGACGTCGAAGCGGATCACCGCGCGCCCCGGGGCGAGGGCGTCGACGAAGGGCTGCAGCACCTCCAGGCTGGCGCCGATGCCGTTCATCAGCAGCAGCGGGGGTACCGACTCCTCGCCCGGCCGGACCGCCACCCGCAGCGTGCGCCCGCAGGCGGTCACCGTGCGGACGGCCTCGCCGGGGCCGCACGGCCGCCCCGGCGCCGACGCCCTACTTGTCGTAGACATACGTGCCCGGGGCCTCCACCAGCGGCGGCAGCTCGTCGGAGCCGAGGGACGCCGGCGCGGGGACCTCGTCCCCGGACCGCGCGCCCAGCCACGCGACGTAGTCCGGCCACCACGAGCCGGGGACCTTCTCCGCCGCGTCCAGCCACTCCTGCGGGTCCGCCGGTGTCCGCTCGGCCAGCTGGAAGCTCGCCTTCGGATTGCCGGGCGGGTTGACCAGCGAGGCGATGTGCCCGCTGGTGGAGAGGACGAACCGGCTCTCCCCGCCCAGCAGCTGGGTGGTGCGGTAGCAGGACTGCCACGGGCACAGGTGGTCGGCGATGCCGGCGGTCACGTAGGCGTCGACCTCCACCTTGGCCAGGTCCACGGGCGAGCCGAGCATCGTGGCCGTCCCGGGTTTGGTCAGTGTGTTGCCGACGGCGACGTCGATGAAGTCGCGGTGCAGAGCGGCGCTCATACGGGTGGTATCGGCGTTCCAGTAGAGGATGTCGAACGCCGGCGGCGGCTTGCCCTGCAGGTAGTTGTTGACCCAGTAGTTCCACACCAGGTCGTTGGGCCGCAGCCAGGCGAACACCTCGGCGAGCATCGCGCCGTCCAGGTAGCCCTTCTTCCGGGACTTCTCCGTCGCCTCCCTGACCGCCTCGGGGTCCATGAGCGCGCCGATGGTGCCGGCGTGGGCCCAGTCGAGCACGGTGACGGCGAAGCTCGCGGCGGGCACCCGGTCCTGCCGGCCGGTGGCCGCCAGGTGGGCGAGCACCATCGCGGTGATGATCCCGCCGGAGCAGAACCCCTGCAGGGCCACCCGGTCGCTGCCGGTGATCCCGGAGGCGGCGTCCATCGCCTCGAGGACGGCCTGCCCGTAGGTGTCCAGGCCCCAGTCGGCGTGCCGCTCGTCGGGGTTGCGCCAGGACATCAGGAAGACCTGCTGCCCGCCGGCGACGTAGTGCTCGACGATGCTGCGGCCCGGCGCCAGGTCGGTGATGTAGTACTTGTTGATCGTCGGCGGCACGATGACCAGCGGCACGGTCCGCACCGTCTCCGTCGTCGGCCGGTACTGGATCAGCTCGAACACCGGCGTCCGCAGCACCACCGCTCCCGGGGTGACGGCGAGGTCCTCGCCGACGCTGAACGCGTCGGGCTCCACCATCGAGGGCACCCGCGGCGGCGTCGTCAGGTCCGACACCATCCGCCGCAGCCCGTCGACGGCGTTGCGCCCGCCGGTGTCGATGACCGCCTTCCAGGCCAGCGGGTTCACCACCGGCACGTTGCTCGGCGCGAGGGCGTCGACCACGTTGGTCATGGTGAAGCGGATCCGCTCGTCGTCCTGCCAGTCGAGGTTCGCGTCGTCGAGCAGGCCCGCCGCGGCCCGGGCGGTGGCGACGTGCGCCTGCACCGCCCGGTGCATCAGCGGGTTGCCGGTCCACGCCGGGTCGGCGAAGCGCTTGTCCTTCGGCGAGGGGGCGATGTCGGAGCGGCCGATGGCGATCCGTCCCAGGTCCCCGGCCAGGGTCCCCGCCCGCCGGGCCACCGAGCGGGGTCTGCGGGCCAGGGCCGCCCCGAAGCGCAGCACCGTCCGCGCCGGGGGGATCATCCGGCGCAGCGGCCCGCGGGCGGCGTCCACCAGCAGCATGTCCAGGCCCAGCGCGGCGTCGTCGGGGTCCTGCGTCGCGCCGTCCTGGGGGCGTGCCTCCGTCGTCCGGGCTGCTCCGGTCATGCCGGCCTCCCTGCTGCGCTTGGCTCGCGAAGTGACCCACGTCACTCAACCATGCGTTCGCCCCGCTGTCCGCTCGAACGCCGCTGACCGGTGATCGCGAGGTCGCCGGGACCGGCCTCAGGTGGTGCGCTGGTCCTTGGGCTCGGCCCGGGCGTCCAGCTGGATCTCCTTCTCCGCCCGCGGCACGCCCTCCTTCATCTCCTTGGTGCGCTCGATCTCGGCGTCGAGCTCGATGCCGAAGAGGAGGGCCACGTTGATCAGCCAGAACCAGACGAGGAAGATGACCACGCCGGCCAGTGCCCCGTAGGTCTTGTTGTAGCTGCCGAAGTTGGCCACGTAGAAGGCGAAGGCGGCCGAGGCGACGATCGCCACCAGGATGGCGACCGCGGCGCCCGGGCTGACCCACTTGAACCCGCGCAGCCGCACGTTCGGGGTCGCGTAGTACAGGACCGCGATCATCAGCGCCAGCACCACGAGCATGACCGGCCACTTGGCCACGTTCCAGACGGTCAGCACGGTGTCGCCCAGCCCGATGGCCTGCCCGATCGCATCGACGACAGGGCCGCTCAGCACGAGCATGGCGACGATGACGGCGGCGAACAGGATCCCGAGGAGCGTGACCAACAGCTGGAGAGGCTTGAGCTTCCAGATCTTGCGCCCCTCCGGTGTCTCGTAGACGACGTTGGCCGCCCGCGTGAACGCACCGACGTAGCCCGACGCCGACCAGACGGCGCCGGCCAGACCGAGGATCAGGCCGAGGCCCGCCGAACCGGTGTTGCCCGCGATCTGCTCGATCACCGGGTTCAGCGTCTCGGCGGCCTGCGCAGGCACCACGGCGGTGAGTGCGTCGGTGAGCTGCTGCGGATCGGTCAGCAGGCCGACGATGGACAGCAGTGCGATCAGGGCGGGGAACAGTGCCAGGACGCCGTAGTACGTGAGCGCGGCCGCCCAGTCGGTGAGGTTGTCCTCGCTGAACTCCGTGACGGTGCGCTTCAGCGTGCCGCCGGCGGTGGCCTTGCCCGTGGCCCCGCTCGGGGCGTAGTCGGCGCGGGTGCCGCTGACCTTGTCGTCGTCGGGCGCGGGGTCGTCCCGGCGTGCAGGGGCACCGGCGGTGTTGCCGGAGAACCGGGTGTCCCCGGCGGCCGTCGAGCTGCTGCGGCGGTCCATCGATCGTCCTCCGGTCGGGCGGGAAGTGAGCCTCGGGCACTCCCTGCCCCGGACCAGCCGGTTCCATTCCTGCGACCGGGATGTCGGCGGCCCGGCCCGCACCGCAGCCACGCACGTGAAGTCGATCACGTTCGGTCGGGTGATCCTCACCATTCGACGATTGAGACGTTGTCCGGCGGGGGAACACTGACCCGACGAGGCACCGCAGGGGTCGTCGCCCCGGCGGTCACCGACGAGAGCAGCAGGGGGACGAACCGATGGTGCTGTGGCCGGCTGTGACCCTGATCGGGTTCCTGGTCCTGACCGCACTGGTGATCGTGATGGGCACCACCACGACGGCCCGCTACGAGCGCGAGCAGCGTGCCGCGGCGCGCGGGTCGGCCACCGCGGCCGAGCCGATGGGAGCCGCTCGCGCCGCCTGACCCGGGAAGCCGAGCCGACCCGCGCGCCCCGCCGTTCCCCCCGGAGCAGCGGGGCGCGGGCGTGTCTACAGCCAGCTCTCCGGCAGGTCCAGGACGGTGCGGTCCAGCGACTCCAGCAGGTCCAGCCGGGTGTGCACCGTCGGCAGCTCGTACCGGGCGAAGTACCGGGCCGCCGCCCGCTTGCCCTCGTGGAAGTCGCTGGTGCGCCCGGCCGTCGCCAGGGCCTGTTCCAGCCACAGCCAGGCGACCACGACGTGCCCGGCCGCCTCCAGGTAGGCGCTCGCGTTGGCCAGCGTCACCGCCGGGTCGCCGACGCCCCACAGGGTCGCGGTCACCCGGGTGAGCCGGTCGACGGCGGCGTCGAGATCGACCGCGAACCCGGCCCAGTCCGTCCCGGCCGCGCGGGCGGTCGTCGCCGCGATCGTCCCGGCGAGCAGGCGCAGCCCGGCGCCGTCCTGCATGACCACTTTGCGGCCGAGCAGGTCCAGCGCCTGGATGCCGTTGGTGCCCTCGTGGATCGGGTTGAGCCGGTTGTCCCGGTAGAACTGCTCGACCGGGTAGTCGCGGGTGTAGCCGTAGCCGCCGTGCACCTGGATCGCCAGGTCGTCGGCGACCGGGCCCCACTGGGAGGGCCAGGCCTTCGCGATCGGCGTCAGCATCTCCAGCAGCAGGTGTGCCCGCGCCCGGTCGGCCTCGGACCCCGCCGTCTGCTCCTCGTCGACCAGCCGCGCGCAGTACAGCCCGAGGGCGAGCCCGCCCTCCACGTAGGACTTCGCCGCCAGCAGCATCCGGCGGACGTCGGTGTGCTCGATGATCGGCACCGGCGGGGCGGAGGGGTTGCGGTCGGTCGGCGGGCGGCCCTGGGTGCGGGTGCGCGCGTACTCCAGCGCGTGCAGGTACCCGGTGTAGCCGAGTGCGGTCGCGCCCATCCCGACGCCGATCCGCGCCTCGTTCATCATGTGGAACATGTAGGTCAGGCCGCGGTGCTCCTCGCCGACGAGGTGGCCGACCGCGCCGGCCCGCCCGCCGGGGGTGTGCACGCCCTCGCCGAAGTTCAGCAGGGTGTTCGTCGTCCCCCGGTAGCCCATCTTGTGGTTGAGCCCGGCGAGGACGACGTCGTTGCGCTCGCCGAGCGAGCCGTCGTCCCGCACCAGGAACTTCGGGACGACGAACAGCGAGATGCCCTTCACCCCCGGCGGGCCGCCGGGCACCTTCGCGAGCACCAGGTGGACGATGTTCTCGGTCAGCTCGTGGTCGCCGGCGGAGATCCACATCTTGTTGCCGGTCAGCCGGTAGGTGCCGTCGTCCTGCCGCTCGGCCCGGGTCGTGATGTCGGCGAGCGAGGAGCCGGCCTGCGGCTCCGACAGCGCCATCGTGCCGAACCAGCGGCCCTCGACCATCGGCCCGACGTAGGTGTCGATCTGCTCCCGGCTGCCGTGGGCGAGCAGCAGGCGGGCGTTGGCCATCGTGAGGAACGGGTAGGCCGCCGTGCCGACGTTGGCCGCCTTGAACCAGGCGAACACCGCCTGGCCGACGACGTGCGGCAGCTGCATGCCGCCGAACTGCTCGTCGAACTCACCGGCCATCAGCCCGGCGTCGGCGAACACCTTCAGCGCCCGGCTGACCTCGGGGATCAGCTCCACCCGGCCGTCGACCATCCGGGGCTCGTTCTCGTCGGCCGTGCGGTTGTGCGGCGCGAAGTGCTCGGTGGCGATCCGCTCGGCCAGCTCCAGCACCGCGTCGAACGTCTCGCGGGAGTGCTCGGCGTACTGCGGGCGCTCGAGCAGCGACTCGACGTCCAGCCACTCGTGGAGGAGGAACTCCAGGTCGCGGCGGGACAGGATCAGCGACGACGGCGGCACGGTGCGGGAACCTCCGGATGGCGGGACTCCCCGCGATCGTGAGGTTCCCGGGAACGACGCGCCAGTGCGGCCGGCGTGTCGCCCCCGGGAACGTCGCGATCGCGGAGGGGGTGGGGGGTCAGGACGACGGCGTGGCGTCTCCTGGGCGGCCCACCGGCGGCGCGGTGGACGTCGGCGCCGCGGCACCGGCCGCCTGCGTGGCCTGCTCGCCGGCGTCCGCACTGTCCCCACCCGCGGTCTGCGCGGCGGCCTGGCGGGCCTGGATGCCCGACTGGGTGCTCAGCGCCAGCTGGGGGAGGAACAGGAACACGAAGAACCCGAGCGCCACCACGCAGGCCGCGATGAGGAACACCAGGTCGATCGAGCTGGAGAAGCCGACCTTGAACGGCAGCGCCAGGGCGTCGGGGAGCTCCTGGATGAACGAGGTGTCCGACAGGTCGCTGCCGGCGCCGCCGAGCTGCTGGAACTGCGGGCCGAGCGCGGGGTTGGCCGCCACGGCGTCGCCGACGGCCGTGTCGATGTCCACCGGCAGCCGGCTGAACAAGACCGACAGGAAGGCCGCGGTGCCGATCGTGCCGCCCATCTGCCGGAAGAAGGTCACCGACGAGGTGGCCACGCCCATCTCCCGTGGCGAGACGGCGTTCTGCACCGCCAGGATCACCGGCTGGAAGTTGAAGCCCAGGCCCAGGCCCAGCAGCACCATGAACGGCACCAGGGTCCACACCGAGGTGTCGGCGTCGACGACGAAGGACATCGAGAGCAGGGCGGTGGTCATCAGCGCGATGCCCACCAGCGGGAAGATCTTGTACCTGCCGGTCTTCGAGATGGCGATGCCCGAGCTCATCGCGCCGATCATGATGCCGGCCACCAGCGGGATCATCTGCAGGCCGGCGACGGTCGCGCTGGAGCCGTGCACGATCTGCAGGTACTGGGGCAGCAGGAGCAGGCCGCCGAACATGCCGGCGCCCATGACGAGGCTGCCGATGCCGCTGACGGCGAAGCTGCGGTTGCGGAACAGCCGCAGGGGCAGCAGCGCCTCGTCCCGGTAGGCGCGCTCGGCCAGGATGAACAGGACGAAGCCGACCGCGCCGATCACGTAGCAGACGACGGCGCCGGACGACGTCCAGCCCCAGGTCCGGCCCTGCTCGGCGACGACCAGCAGCGGCACGAGGAAGGTGATCAGGGCCAGCGCACCGGGCCAGTCGATGCGGTGGTCGTGCCGCTCGTGCGGCAGGTGCAGCACGCGGTAGACGGCGATGAAGGCCAGGGCGCCCAGCGGGACGTTGATGAGGAAGATCCAGCGCCAGCCGTCCAGCCCGAGCAGGGAGTCCTGGCCGGCGAAGAACCCGCCGATGACCGGACCCAGCACGCTGGAGGTGCCGAACACGGCCATGAAGTAGCCCTGGTACCGGGAGCGCTCCCGCGGCGGCACGATGTCGCCGATGATCGCCAGGGCCAGCGACATCAGGCCGCCGGCGCCGATCCCCTGGATCGCCCGGAACGCGGCCAGCTGGTACATCGTGGTGGCGAGGCCGCAGAGGACCGAGCCGACGACGAAGACCGCGATGGCGAACAGGTAGAACGGCCGCCGGCCGTAGATGTCGGAGAGCTTGCCGTACAGCGGCGTGGCGATCGTCGAGGTGATCAGGAACGCCGTCGTCGCCCACGCCTGCAGGTCGTAGCCCTGCAGGTCGTCGGCGATCGTCCGGATGGCGGTGGCCACGACCGTCTGGTCGAGGGCGGCCAGGAACATGGCGACCATCAGCCCGACCAGGATCGTGACGATCTGCCGGTGGGTGAAGGCGCCGTCGGCGCCG
Source organism: Geodermatophilus ruber (assembly GCF_900114385.1). Lineage (GTDB taxonomy): Bacteria > Actinomycetota > Actinomycetes > Mycobacteriales > Geodermatophilaceae > Geodermatophilus > Geodermatophilus ruber. Next base: position 233,108 of record NZ_FOSW01000001.1, on the reverse strand, counting down.
GGTGCGGCGGCCGCCGCGCGGGCGCCTCGCCGCTCGGCCGCGCGGGTGCGGGTGCTCTGGCTCATGAGGTCTCTCTCGGGAGTTGGGCAGCGGCGGGATCGGTGGGCAGAGAGGCGGCGACGCCGTCGAGCAAGCGGCCGAACAGCGTGGTGAGGGTGGCGAGCTCCTCGGTGGTCCAGTCGGCGGTGACCCGCCCGAGGTGGGCCTCCCGCTCGGCGCGGACCTGATCCAGCGCGGCGTGACCGGCCTCGGTGACGACCAGCCGGCTGGCCCGCCCGTCGGTCTCGTCGGCGACCCGCTGCACCAGGCCCCGCTCGATCAGTGTGGCGACGTGCCGGCTGACCGTGGAGGGGTCGGCGTGCACGAGGTCGGCGAGGGCGCCCTGGCGCAGGGGGCCGAGCCGGGCGAGCGGGAAGAGCAGGACCAGCGCCGCGCGGTCGCGGCTCTCCGCGGCCTGGCTGCTCTTGAGCGCGTGCACCAGGCGCATGAACCGGGGGAGCTGCTCGCCGAGCGTGCGCAGCTCGGACGGCCGGTCGCCCGCGGGGCCGGGACCCGGGGGGCCGGATGCGGGCCGGGGAGTGGGCACGGGGGACTCCGGGGGACGGCGGGCGGGAACACGTGCACGCTACAAGCGGTTGTTCGTGGCAAGCAACCAGTTGCAGGGTGCACGTAGGTGAGTTGGCTCACCGCGGTTCCGCCCGGGTCGATGGGATCCTGGAGCGGCTGCCCGCTGCCCGCACGCCGGGTCCCGCCCTGCCCCCAGACGAGGAGACATCCCCCGTGACCCCGCCCGACCAGCTCCGCACGCGGCCGGCCGGAGCTCCCGCCGGTGACCGGCGGGGGCCGGCCGACGACCTGCGCGCGCGGCTCGCGGAGCTCACCGTCGAGGACGCGCACCGGCTGGGCCGGCGGCTCGACGGGCTCCGTCGCACCCGGGACGCCGACGCGCGGGCCCGCCAGCGGGACCGGATCGCCGCCGACGTCGCCACCGCCGAGGAGGTGATCGCCCGCCGGCGCGCTGCCGTCCCCGCGGTGCGCTACCCCGCCGAGCTGCCGGTCAGCGCCCGGCGCGAGGACATCGCCGCCGCGCTGCGCGAGCACCAGGTGGTCGTCGTCGCGGGCGAGACCGGCTCCGGCAAGACCACCCAGCTGCCCAAGATCGCCCTCGAGCTGGGCCGGGGCGTGCGCGGGCGGATCGGGCACACCCAGCCGCGCCGGATCGCCGCGCGCACCGTCGCCGAGCGGATCGCCGAGGAGCTGGAGACGCCGCTGGGCGACGTCGTCGGCTGGAAGGTGCGCTTCACCGACCAGGTGGGCGACTCGACGCTGGTCAAGGTCATGACCGACGGCGTGCTGCTCGCCGAGATCGCCCGCGACCGCCTGCTGCGGCAGTACGACACGCTCATCATCGACGAGGCGCACGAGCGCAGCCTCAACATCGACTTCCTGCTCGGCTACCTGGCCCAGCTGCTGCCGAAGCGGCCCGACCTCAAGCTGGTCATCACCTCCGCGACCATCGACGTCGACCGGATCGCCAAGCACTTCTCCGTCGACGGCGCCGAGGTGCCGGTCGTCGAGGTCAGCGGGCGCACCTATCCGGTCGAGGTGCGCTACCGGCCGGTGGTCGACCCGGACGACCCGGACGCCGACCCCGACCGCGACCAGGTCACCGCGATCGCCGACGCCGTCGACGAGCTGGTCGCCGAGGGCCCGGGCGACATCCTGGTGTTCCTCGCCGGCGAGCGGGAGATCCGCGACGCCGCCGACGTGCTCACCGACCGGTTCCCGGCGGTGGAGGTCCTGCCCCTCTACTCCCGCCTCTCGGCCGCCGAGCAGCACCGGGTCTTCGCCCCGCACACCGGTCGGCGAATCGTGCTGGCCACGAACGTCGCCGAGACCTCGCTGACCGTCCCGGGCATCCGGTACGTCGTCGACCCCGGGACCGCGCGCATCTCCCGGTACAGCGCGCGGACCAAGGTGCAGCGGCTGCCGATCGAGCCGATCAGCCAGGCCTCGGCCCGCCAGCGCTCGGGCCGGTGCGGGCGCACGTCGGACGGCATCGCGATCCGCCTCTACACCGAGGAGGACTTCGAGAGCCGGCCGGAGTACACCGACCCGGAGATCCTGCGCACCAGCCTCGCCTCGGTGCTGCTGCAGATGGCCGCGCTCGGCCTCGGGGAGGTCACCGACTTCCCCTTCATCGACCCGCCGGACCGCCGCGCGGTCGCCGACGGCCTCGCGCTGCTCGAGGAGCTGCACGCTCTCGACGAGCACGGGAAGCTCACCGACACCGGGCGGGCGCTGGCGGCCCTGCCGCTGGACCCGCGGCTGGCCCGCATGGTGGTCGAGGCCGATCGGCGCGGCGTGCTGGAGGAGGTGCTGGTCATCGCCGCGGGCCTCACCATCCAGGACCCCCGCGAGCGCCCCGCCGAGCACCAGCAGGCCGCCGACCAGATGCACGCCCGATTCGCCGACGAGCACTCCGACTTCCTGGCGTTGCTCAACCTGTGGCGGTACCTCACCGAGCAGCAGGACGCGCTCTCGGGCAACCAGTTCCGGCGCACCGTGAAGCGCGAGTTCCTGCACTACCTGCGCATCCGCGAGTGGCAGGACCTCCACGGCCAGCTGCGCGGCACCGCCCGGCGACTGGGCATGTCCCTCGGGGAGCCCGCCGCAGAGCCCGACGAGCGCGGCATCCACGCCGCCCTGCTCGCCGGGCTGCTCTCCCACGTGGGCCTCCAGGCCGAGCCCCCCAAGGGCCACAGTGGCCACAATGGCTCGTCTCGGCGGGGGAGCCGGGAGTACCTCGGCGCCCGCAACGCCCGCTTCGTGATCGCCCCCGGCACGCCGCTGGCGAAGAAGCCGCCGCGCTGGGTGGTCGCCGCCGAGCTGGTGGAGACCAGCCGGCTGTTCGCCCGCACCGTCGCCCGCGTCGACCCCGAGGTGGTCGAGCAGCTGGCCGACCACCTGGTCAAGCGGCAGTACTCCGAGCCGCGCTGGGACGCCAAGCGGGGCTCGGTCGTCGCCACCGAGCGGGTGACCCTCTACGGCCTCCCGCTGGTCGTCGGCCGGCGGGTGCAGTACGGCTCGATCGACCCCGTCGTCTCCCGCGAGCTGTTCATCCGGCACGCCCTGGTGCAGGGCGAGTGGACGACGCACCACCGGTTCTGGCACGACAACCAGCAGGCGATCCAGCGGGTCGCCGAGCTGGAGGAGCGCGCCCGCCGCCGCGACATCCGGGTGGACGACGAGACGCTGTTCGAGCTCTACGACGCGCGCCTCCCGGCCGAGGTGGTGTCCACCCGGCACTTCGACCGGTGGTGGAAGTCCGCCCGGCGGGAGACCCCCGGGCTGCTGACCCTCACCCCGGAGATGCTGACCAACGCCGCCACGGCCGGTCAGGTCCGGGCGGAGGACTTCCCCGATGCGGTGCCGCTGACGCAGGGCCTCACCCTGCCGCTGTCCTACGCGTTCGCGCCGGGCACCGCGCAGGACGGCGTCACCGTCGACGTCCCCCTCGCCGTGCTCGACACCGTCGTCGAGCGCACCTCGGGGGAGTCGCTGGCATTCACCGTCCCCGGGCTGCGCGAGGAGCTGGTCACCGCGTTGCTGCGCACCCTGCCCAAGCAGCTGCGCCGCGCGCTGGTGCCGATCCCGGACCGGGTCCGCGAGGTGCTCCCCCGCATCGCGCCGTCCGAGCCGTTGCTGCCGGCCCTGGAGCGCGAGCTGCGGCGGTCGGCCGCGGTCGTCGTCCCGCCGGAGGCGTGGTCGCCCGAGCAGGTGCCCGACCACCTGCGGGCCACCTTCCGCGTCATCGACGAGCAGCACCGCCCGCTGGCCACCGGCAAGGACCTGCAGGCGCTGCGCACGCAGGTGGCGCCGCAGAGCCGGGCGAGCCTGGCCGCGGCCGCCTCCGACGTCGAGCGCACCGGGCTGACCGAGTGGTCGTTGGGGGAGCTGCCGCGCACCGTGGAGGTCCGGCGCGGCGGGCACGTGGCCACCGCCTACCCCGCCCTGGTCGACGAGGGGGAGACCGTCGGCGTCCGCGTGGTCGCCACCGAGGTGGAGGCGACCCGGCTGACCTGGCGGGGTGCCCGCCGGCTGCTGGTGCTGGTCGCCGGCTCCCCGGCCCGGCAGGTGGTGAAGTCGCTGTCGCCGCGCACGCGGCTGGCGCTGCAGTTCAACCCGGACGGCGAGATCCCGGCGCTGGTCGACGACTGCGTGGACGCGGCCGCCGACGAGCTGATCGCCGCCGCCGGCGGCCCACCCCGGGACGAGGCTGCCTTCGCGGCGCTGGTGACGGCGGCCCGCGCGCAGCTGCTGCCGCTGACCACCGACACGGTGGGCCGGGTGGAGGCGGTGCTCACCCAGGCCCGCGAGGTCGCCGTCGCGATCGGTGCCGCGCCCGGCCGGCGGGTGCCCGAGCGGGCCGTCGCCGACCTGCGCCGGCAGATGGGCGGCCTGCTGCACCGCGGTTTCGTGGCCGCGGCCGGACGGCGCCGGCTGCCCGACATGGTGCGCTACCTCAGGGCGATGGCCCACCGGCTGGAGAAGCTCCCGGCCACTGCGGTCCGCGACGAGCTGTGGAGCGCCCAGGTCGCGGCGGTGACGGCGGAGTACGAGCAGCTGCGGAGGCAGGTGCCCGCCACCGGTGCGCCGGACGACCCGGTCGCCCGGGTGCGCTGGATGATCGAGGAGCTGCGGGTGGGGCTCTTCGCCCACTCCATCGGTACCCCGCGGGCGATCTCCGAGCAGCGTGTCTACAAGGCGATCGACGCGCTCCTCGCCTGAGCAGGGACCGTGGGTCTGGCCAACGAGGGGCCAGGGCATGCCCGTCTGACCTGGTTTGCCTCCGGCGGCTCCCGGGGACGAGGTGGAGGACCCGTCCGACCACACACCGAGGAGAGCCGGCATGAGCGAGCCCACCGGGAAGACCCGAGCCGCCGGGGAGGGTCTCTCCGACGAGGAGCTGATCGAGGCCGTCGCGGAGCAGACCGACAGCGCCTCCGAGCGCGCCGACGTGGCCGGCAAGAACTGGAACGGCGACCCGAGCTCCGCGCCGGACCCGAACAGCTGACCGCCGGGGCGGCGCCGCCGCGGGTTCCGGGCCCGGGAGCTGCAGACCCTGCGCGGGTTCGAGCACCTGCCGGTCACCCTGGGCTGAGCGCCGGCTCCTCCTCGGTCCGGACGACGGCGTCGCGGGCCGCCCCCCAGCCGGCCCAGGTCATCGGCCCCAGGAGCACCAGCAGCAGCCCGACCGGCCAGGCCCAGCCGCCGGTCAGGTCGTGCAGCCAGCCCAGCACCAGCGGGCCGGCGGCGGCGAGGAGGTAGCCCAGGCACTGGGCGACCCCGCCCAGCCGCGCCGCCGTCAGGGGGGTGGGGCTGCGCAGCACGATCAGGGTCAGGGCCAGCGCGAAGCCGCTGCCCTGGGCCAGCCCGAAGGCGCACACCCACACCGTCGTCGCGGTCCCCGGCGCGAGGAGCAGGCCGCCGAGGCCGACCAGGTACGCCAGCCCCACGGCGAGCACGAGCGGGCGCTGGGTGCGCATCCGACCGGCCTGGGCCGGGGCGAGCAGCGCGCCGGCGGCACCCACGAGGTTGGCCAGGCCCAGCAGCAGCCCGCCGCGGGAGACGGGGACGCCGGAGTCGGCGAGCAGCGTCGGCAGCCAGGCCGCGACCGAGTAGAACTGGACGCTCTGCAGGCCGATGAAGGCAGTCACCTGGCGGGCCAGCGGCTGCCGGAGCAGCACCCACGAGCCCCCGCCCGGGACGTCGCCCCGGGCGGCGCGGCGCGCGTGCCCGGTCCCGGCCACCGGCAGCCACAGGGCCAGCGCCGCCAGCGCCAGGCACAGCCAGGAGCCCAGCGCGACGCGCCAGTCCCAGCCGAACGCGGTGGCCAGCGGGACGGTCGCGGCGGCGCCGACCGCCGCGCCGATGTTGAGCGACGCCGAGTACACCCCCATGACCGCGCCGGGCCGGGAGACCTCCCGCTTGACGTAGGCGGGCATGAGCACGTTGGCCAGGGCGATCGCCGCGCCGGCGAGCAGGCTGCCCGCGTAGAGCAGCGCCACCGGCGGGAACAGCCGCAGCGCGATGCCGGCCGCGAGCAGCAGAAGCGAGACCGCCACCGCGAGCTCCAGCCCGATCCGCCGCGCGAGGCGCGGCGCCACGGGGGCGAAGGCGCCGAAGCAGAGCACCGGCAGGGTGGTCAGCAGGCCGCCCAGCGCCGAGGAGAGCCCGGTGTCCGCACGCAGGTCGCCGAGCACGGGGGCGACGGCGACGACCGCCGGCCGCTGGTTGAGGGCCACGGCGACGACGGCGCACACGAGCAGCAGTGCGGCTGCGCGGGAGCGCGTCCCGACCCCGCCGTCCATCCCGGACAGCTCACCACACCGCGGGCGGGGCCCGCGGCGCGGACGATCGAGAGCTTCCGCAAGACGGAAGGGGTTGGCGGACGGGTGTCCGGTCATCGATAGTGGCCGCGATCACTCACCGACGGAAAGTGAGCGCATGAGCATCCTCGGTACCCGCGTGGTCCGCACGGAGGACCCGCTGTTCCTCACGCGTGGTGCGACCTACACCGACGACCTGGTCGATGACCGGCTCACCGGTGCGCTGCACGCCACCTTCGTCCGCTCTCAGGTCGCCCACGGGCGCCTGCTCTCGGTCGACGCCTCCGCCGCCCGGGAAGCGCCCGGCGTCGTCGCCGTCTTCACGGCCGAGGACTGCACCGACCTCGCGCCGATCCCGGCCGGTCTGCCCATGGTGCCCCCGGCCATGATCCGGCCCTGGCTGGCCACGGACGCGGTCCGGTTCGTCGGCGACATCGTCGCCGTCGTCCTGACCGAGGAGCGCTACCAGGGGGAGGACGCGGCGGAGTTGGTCTCCGTCGACGTCGACCCGCTGCCGGCCGTCGTCACCACGGCGGACTCCGCCCGGGACGAGGTGCTGCTCTTCCCCGAGGCCGGCACGAACGTCATGGCCGCCTTCGGCGAGCCGGCCCCCGAGGACTTCTTCGTCGGCTGCGAGGTCGTGGTCACGCAGCGGATGGTCAACCAGCGCGTCGCGCCGGTGCCCCTGGAGACCCGGGCCGCCGCCGCGGCCTGGGGTGAGGACGGCCGCGTCACGATCTGGTGCACCAACCAGGGCGCGCAGCAGGCCAAGGGGGAGATCGCCGGCTGGCTGGGGCTGGACCCTGCACGGGTGCACCTGGTGACACCGGACGTCGGCGGCGGGTTCGGGGCGAAGATCGGCGCCGACCCCGAGTACGCCTTCGTCGCCTGGCTCGCCCAGCAGGCCGGTCGCCCGGTCCGCTGGACCGAGAGCCGGTCGGAGAACCTCGTCGGGATGCTGCACGGCCGCGGCCAGGACCAGGTGGTCACGATCGGCGGTCGCCGCGACGGCACCATCGAGGCCTACAGCCTGGTCGTCGACCAGGACTGCGGCGCCTACCCGCGGGTCGGGATCATCCTGCCGACCCTGACCATGCTGATGGCCGCCGCCACGTACGCCTTCCCGAAGGTGCACGCGCAGGCGCGGGCGCTCGCCACCAACACCACCTCGATCGGCGCCTACCGCGGCGCCGGCCGCCCCGAGGCGACTGCCGCGGTGGAGCGGTCGATCGACCTGTTCGCCGCGGAGATCGGCATGGACCCGGCCGAGGTGCGCCGGAAGAACCTGGTCCCGGCCTTCTCCGAGCCGCACACCACGCCGTCGGGCGCGACCTACGACAGCGGCGAGTACGTCGCGGCGCTGGACAAGGCGCTCGAGGCCGCCGGGTACGCCGAACTGCGCGCCGAGCAGACCCGCCGGCGGGAGCGCGGGGACGTGCGGCAGCTGGGCATCGGCCTGTCGACGTACGTGGAGATCACCGGCGCCGACACCGGCCTGGGCGCGGCGGAGTCCGCCGAGCTGGAGGTGCACCCTGACGGGACGGCGACGGTGCTCACCGGCACCTCGCCGCACGGCCAGGGGCACGCCACCGCGTGGGCGATGCTCGCCAGCGACCAGCTGGGCATCCCGGTCGAGAAGATCACCGTGCTCCACGGCGACACCGACCGCATCCCGCGCGGCGGCGGCACCATGGGCTCGCGCAGCCTCCAGCAGGGCGGCGCCGCGGTCCACCAGGCGGCCACCGAGCTCATCGAGGTCGCCAAGCAGCGGGCCGCCGAGCAGCTGGAGGCCGACCCGGCCGACCTGCAGGTCGACCTCACCTCCGCCGGGCTGTCGGTGCGCGGCACCCCGGGCGCCGGGATCACCTTCGCCCAGCTGGCCGAGAAGGAGCCGCTGGTCGTCCAGACCCGGTTCGAGGCCGCGGCGCCGACCTTCCCGTTCGGCGCGCACGTCGCCGTCGTCGAGGTCGACGTCGAGTCCGGCAAGGCCGAGCTGCAGCGGCTGGTGGCGGTCGACGATGCCGGCGTCATCGTCAACCCGCTGCTCGCCGAGGGGCAGCGGCACGGCGGCTTCGCGCAGGGGGTGGCGCAGGCGCTGCTCGAGGAGGTCCTCTACGACGCCGACGGCAACCCACAGACCTCGACGCTGGCCGACTACCCGTTCGTCTCGGCGACCGAGCTGCCCAGCTTCGAGCTGGTCGACATGGCCACGCCGACGCCGATCAACCCGCTGGGCGCCAAGGGCATCGGGGAGGCCGGGACGATCGGCTCCACCCCCGCCGTCCACAACGCCGTCATCGATGCCGTCGCGCACCTCGGCGTCCGCCACGTCGACATGCCCACCACGCCGATGAGGGTGTGGCGGGCCATCCAGCAGGCTCAGCAGGAGGGCACCCACTGATGAAGGTCTCCATGACCGTCAACGGTCAGCAGCGCACCGACGAGGTGGAGCCCCGGCTGCTGCTGGCGCACTATCTGCGGGAGGTGTGCGGGCTCAAGGCCACCAACATCGGCTGCGACACCACCTCGTGCGGGGCCTGCACGGTCGTCGTCGACGGCCTGACCGTGAAGTCCTGCACGGTGCTCGCGGCGCAGGCCGATGGTGCCCAGGTGACCACCCTGGAGGGGCTGGCCGGCCCGGACGGCGAGCTGCACCCCGTGCAGCGGGCCTTCCGCGAGGAGCACGGCCTGCAGTGCGGCTTCTGCACGCCGGGCATGGTGATGGCCGCCATCGGCGTCCTGGCCGACAACCCCGACCCCAGCGATCGGGAGGTGCGGGAGGGGCTGGAGGGCAACCTCTGCCGCTGCACCGGCTACCACAACATCGTCCGGGCGGTCCGCACCGCCGCCCAGGCCGGTCCCACCGCCGGTCAGGTGCCGCAGGCGCAGGAGGTGCAGGCATGATCCCCGGCCCGTTCGAGCTGGTGCGTCCGGGCACTGTCGAGGATGCCGTCGCCGCGCTGGTCGAGCACGGGGACGACGCCAAGATCCTCGCCGGCGGGCACTCGCTGCTGCCGCTGATGAAGCTGCGGCTGGCCATGCCGTCCGTGCTGATCGACATCGGCCGCATCCCGGGGCTGTCCTACGTGCGCGTCGAGGGCGACGAGGTGGCCATCGGCGCCGGCACCCGGCACCACGAGCTGGAGAAGGACCCCGTGGCGCAGGCGGAGGTGCCGATCCTCCCGTATGTGGCGAGCCAGGTGGGCGATCCGCAGGTGCGGCACCGGGGCACGATCGGCGGCACCGTGGCGCACAGCGACCCGGCGTCCGACCTGCCCACCGCGTTGCTGGCGCTGGGCGGCAGTGTGGTCGCGCAGGGCCCGGACGGGCGCCGGTCGATCCCGGTGACCGAGTTCTGGCTCGGCTTCTTCGAGACGGCGCTGGAGCCCGACGAGCTGGTCGTCGAGCTGCGGGTGCCGCGCACCGGGTCGGCCGGCTGGGGCTATGAGAAGTTCACCCGGCGGGCCAACGACTGGCCGATCGTCGCCGCCGCCGCGGTCGAGGGGCGGGTGGCGCTGGCGAACATGGCCGGTGCGGTCGTGCGGGCCACCGCGACCGAGGAGGCGCTGGCCCGCGGGGCGTCGATCGAGGAGGCCGCCGCGCTGGCCGCCGAGGGCACCTCGCCGTCGGCGGACATGCACGCCGACGCGGAGTACCGGCAGCACCTGGCCCGGCTGCTCACCCGCCGGGCGCTGGAGAAGGCGGCCGGCGCGGGCGCAGCCGCCGCCTGAAGAAGGACCCCCTGCCCCCCTCCGCTCGCACGCTCGCGGCGGGACCCTGCAGGGGGCCGGGACGCCGCCGGGACCGCTAGGTTCCGGCGGCGTCCCGTTTCAGCCGGCGGGGGTGAGCATCCCGGCGCCGACGGTGGCGTTGGTGGCCTCGTCGACGAGGATGAACCGCCCGGTGACCCGGTTGCGGGTGTAGTTGTCGACGAACAGCGGCTGGGTGGTGCGCAGCCGCACCCGGCCGATGTCGTTGAGACCGAGCTCGCCGGCGTCGGTGTCCCGGTGCAGCGTGTTGACGTCGAGCCGGTAGGCCAGATCCTTGACCATCGCGCGCACCGTGCGGGTGGTGTGCTTGATCGCGATCCGCTGCCGCGGCCGCAGCGGCTCGTCGGCCATCCAGCAGATCAGCGCGTCGAGGTCCTGGGTGGGGGTCGGCGCGTTCTCCGGCCGGCTGATGAGGTCGCCGCGGGAGACATCGAGGTCGTCGGCCAGCCGCACGGTCACCGACATGGGCGGGAACGCCTCCTCCACCGGGCCGCGCGGGCCGTCGATGGCGGCGACCGTCGTCGTGAGGCCGCTGGGCAGCACCTGCACCTCGTCGCCGGGGCGCAGCACACCGCTGGCCACGGTGCCCGCGTAGCCGCGGTAGTCGTGGTGGGCATCGGTCTGCGGCCGGATCACGTACTGCACCGGGAACCGGGCGTCGGTGAGGTTGCGGTCGCTGGCCACGTGCACGCGCTCGAGGTGGTGGATCAGCGTCGGGCCCTCGTACCACGGGGTGCGGGGGGAGTGCTTGACCACGTTGTCGCCGTGCAGCGCGGAGATCGGGATGACGGTCAGGTCGGGCACGCTCAGCTTCGCCGCGAAGGCGCTGAACTCGTCGGCGATGGCGTCGAAGGTCTCCTCCGACCAGTCGACGAGGTCCATCTTGTTGACCGCCACCACCAGGTGCGGCACCCGCAGCAGCGAGGCGAGGAAGGCGTGCCGGCGGCTCTGCTCGACCATGCCCTTGCGGGCGTCGACCAGCACGATCGCCAGGTCGGCGGTCGAGGCGCCGGTGACCATGTTGCGGGTGTACTGCACGTGGCCGGGGGTGTCGGCCAGGATGAACGTGCGCCGCGGGGTCGAGAAGTACCGGTAGGCGACGTCGATGGTGATGCCCTGCTCGCGCTCGGCGCGCAGGCCGTCGGTGAGCAGCGCGAGGTCGACGTGGTCGCCCTTGCTGGCGCGGGCCACGGCCTCGTACTGGTCCTCGAAGATCGCCTTGCTGTCGTAGAGCAGCCGGCCGATCAGCGTGCTCTTGCCGTCGTCCACCGAGCCGGCGGTGGCGATGCGCAGGATGTCCCTGCGGGCGGTGGCCAGCTCCGCGGCGTGCTCGGCGGCCGCCGAGTGGACGTCGACGGGCTGGGCGGCGGTGCCGGAGTCGGTGGCGGTCATCAGAAGTACCCCTCCTTCTTCCGGTCCTCCATGGCGGCGTCGCTGACCTTGTCGTCGCCGCGGGTCGCGCCGCGCTCGGTCATGCGGGTCACCGCGATCTCGGCGATGACCTCCTCGACCGTGGTCGCCTCGGACCGGACGGCGGCGGTCAGGTTCGCGTCGCCCACGGTGCGGTAGCGGACCGTGGCGCGGAACGGCCGCTCGCCCTCGCGTGGGCGGATGAATTCGTTGACCGCGTAGAGCATCCCCTGCCGCTCGACGACCTCCCGCTCCTGGGCGAGGTACAGCGGCGGGATGGCGATCTCCTCGCGGGCGATGTACTGCCAGATGTCGAGCTCGGTCCAGTTCGACAGCGGGAACACCCGGATGGACTCACCGAGGTGGATCCGGCCGTTGTAGAGGTCCCACAGCTCGGGGCGCTGGTTCTTCGGGTCCCACTGGCCGAACTCGTCGCGGAAGCTGAACACCCGCTCCTTGGCCCGCGCCTTGTCCTCGTCGCGGCGGGCGCCGCCGAACAGCGCGGTGAACCCGTGCTCCTCGACCGCGTCGAGCAGCACCGGGGTCTGGATCCGGTTGCGGGAGCCGTTGGGCTCCTCCTTCACCGTGCCGGCGGCGATCGCGTCGGGCACCGAGGCGACGATCAGCTGCACGCCCAGCTCGGCGACCCGCTTGTCGCGGAACTCCAGCACGTCGGGGAAGTTCAGCCCGGTGTCCACGTGCATCACCGGGAAGGGGATGCGGGCCGGGGCGAACGCCTTGCGCGCCAGCTCGAGCATCACGATGGAGTCCTTGCCGCCGGAGAACAGCAGCACGGGGCGTTCCAGCTCCGCCGCGACCTCGCGGATCACGTGGATGGACTCGGCCTCCAGCGTCTCCAGCTGGGAGAGCCGGTAGTCAGGGGTCGTCACGTGATCGAGCTCCGGAGGATCGAGGGCAGGACCTGAACCAGCACCAACCCCACCGGTCCAGGCGACATTCCCCTCCAGTGTCCGTCATGCATCCGGCGACGGCCTATGACCTGGGTCGCACTGCCGCCAGGATCGGGTCGGCCAGCTCCGGCCGGCAGACCAGCAGATCGGGCAGCGCGAGGTCGGGCTGGTTGTAGACCAGCGGCGAGCCGTCGAGCCGGACGGCGGTGAGCCCGGCGGCCCGCGCGACGGCCACCGGCGCGGCCGAGTCCCATTGGTACATGCCGCCGGCGTGCACATAGGCGTCGACCTCGCCGCGGACCACCGCGGTCACCTTGAACCCGGCCGAGCCCATCGGCACGAGCTCGGCGCCGAGCGCCGCGGCGGCGACGTCGGCCTCCCGCGGGGGGCGGGTGCGGCTCACCGCGATGCGCAGCCGGTCCCCGCCGGTGCCCGGTACCGCCGGCGCCGGGTCGGTGACGAGCACCTCGTCGAGGGCGGGCAGCGCGACGGCGGACGCGGTGAGCTCGCCGCCGGCCCACAGCGCCACGTGCACCGCCCAGTCCGGCCGGCCCTCGCCGTACTCGCGGGTGCCGTCGAGCGGATCGACGATCCACACCCGGTCGGCGGTCAGCCGGCGCCGGTCGTCGGCCGCCTCCTCGCTCAGGACGGCGTCCGTGGGGCGTTCGGCGGCGAGCACCGCGGTCAGGGCGCGCTGGGCCCCGGCGTCCCCGGCGTCCCCGAGCGCCCGGCCGGACAGCTTCCCGGCCGCACGCAGCTCCAGCAGGACGCCGGCGGCGGCGCGGGCGGCGGCGGTCGCGACCGCGACGTCGCTCATGCCTCCTCCGCGAGCGCGGTGGCGTCGGTCGGGCGCCCGGGTGGGGTGTGCCGGCCCGTGGCGTCGGTGATCCCGCCGAAGTAGTCGGCGAGCAGCTCCTCCCGCGGCATGACGAAGACGCCGCGGGCCTCCACCAGCGTCCGGTCGGGCGCCTCGGCGGTCGCGATCGTCCCGGTGACGACGCACGTGCGCCCCGCCGCCTCGGTGACCCGGGCGCGCAGCACCAGCGGCGTCGACAGCGGCACCGGCCGCCGGTAGTCCAGCTCCAGCCGGACGGTCATGCCCCACAGCCCGGCGGCGATCGCAGCCGTGCCGAGCAGCTGGTCCATGAGCAGGCTGCTCACCCCGCCGTGCACGAACCCGGGCGGCCCCTCGTAGGCCGGCCCGAGAACCGCCTCGCCGACCACCTCGGTCCCCACCTTGCGCATCACCAGCGGGGGGGCCAGCGCGCTGCCCACCCCGCTCACCGGGCTGTAGACCCGGCGGAACGCCAGCGGGTCGTCCAGGGCCGGCAGCTGGGTCGGGGGACGTTGCGCAGCGGCCAGCCGGGCGGTGACCGCGCGCGCATCGGCGGCCGCAGCGCGCAGCTCGGCGGCGGGGACGGTGGTGGTCACCGAGGCGTCCACCAGGTCCCGCAGCGCCGCACCCAGCTCGGTCACCGCGGCCATCAGATCGGCGTCGTAAGGCTGCCCGCCCGCATCGGTGTGCACCAGCGGACGGTAACGAGCGGACGGTCCGCTCAGCTCCCCGGCCCGCCCGGGCCCGAGCGCGGCAGCCGGACGGTGAAGGTCGCGCCCCGCCCCGGGGCGGTGTCCAGGCCGACGGTCCCGCCGTGGGCGGCCACCAGCGCGGACACGATGGCCAGCCCCAGCCCGGTGCCGCCCGCGGCGCGGGCCCGGGACGGGTCGGCCCGGTAGAAGCGCTCGAAGACCCGCTCGGCGTCCTCCGGCGCCATGCCCGGGCCCTCGTCGGCGACCCGCAGGACGACGACGCCGCCGTCCTCGGCCGCGCCGTCTCCGGGGGCCGGCTCGTCGGACAGGGAGACGGTGATCCGGGCGGTCCCCGGGGTGTGCACCAGCGCGTTGGTGACCAGGTTGCCCACGACCTGACGCAGCCGGGCCTCGTCGCCGAGCACGACCGGCACCTCGCTGAGCCCCTCGTCCAGGTGCAGGGCCAGCGGGCGCTCCGGCTGCAGGACCCGGGCGTCGTGCACGGCGTCCCCGGCCACCTCGGCGAGATCGACGGGGGTGAGGGTCAGCGGGCGCTGCTGATCGAGCCGGGCCAGCTGCAGGAGATCCTCGACGAGCAACCCCATCCGGGCGCTCTCGGACTCTATCCGCTGCATCAGCCGCCGGGTCTCCTCCGGACTGGTGACCGCGCCCTGCCGGTAGAGCTCGGCGAACCCGCGGATCGAGGTCAGCGGGGTGCGCAGCTCGTGGCTGGCGTCGGCGACGAAGCGCCGCATCCGGGTCTCCGAGGCGCGGGCCTGCTCCTCCGACGACTGCTGGGCGTGGAAGGCGCTCTCGATGCGGGCGAGCATGCCGTTGAGCGCAGTGGTCAGCCGGCCGACCTCGGTGCGCTCGTCACCCTCGGGCACGCGCTGGGAGAGGTCACCCGCGGCGATCGCCCGGGCGGTGCGCTCGACCTCGGCCAGCGGTCGGAGGCTGTTGCGGACCAGCACGTAGCCGGCGACGCCCAGCACGCTGAGCACGATGAGGCCGACGACGGCCTGGATCCACACGAGCCGGCCGATCGCGGCCTCGTCGCCCTCCATCTCGGTGCCGACCAGCAGCCGGTAGCCGCCGGGCAGCTCACCGGCCATCACCCGCCAGTCGGTCCGCCCGTCGGCCGAGGGGACGGTCACGGGGGCCGACATGTGGCCGTCGCCCAGGTCGTCGCCGTCCACCTGTGGCAGGTCGCCCTCGTCGGGCGGGCCGTTGAGGGTGGTCACCTCGTCGGTGCCCGGCGGGATGCAGGCGTAGTAGACCGAGTTGGGCAGCGCGTAGCGCTGGTTCTGGCAGGCGTCGAGGATCCGCCGGTCGTGCTCGCTCTGCTGGACGGCCGCGCGCAGCCGGTCGTCCTGCTGGCCCAGCAGGTAGCCCTTGAGCAGTGACGTCGCGGCGAAGCCGGTCGCGAGCAGGGCGACGCCGACGAGGGCGACCAGCAGTGCCACCAGCGTGATCCGCAGCGGCACCCGGACGCCGCGGGCCGGTCGGGGAACGGTCCGTCCCACCTCGTCACGGTTCGCTTCCTCGGGGCGTTCCGCTCCTCGTCCCGAGGTCCAGGTCGCCTCGCTGTGATCCTCGCGCCCCGTCAGCTCACGCTCCACGCGGTAGCCGCAGCGTGTAGCCGACACCCCGGATGGTGTGCAGCAGTCGCGGCTCGGTCGTGTCGATCTTGCGCCGCAGGTAGGAGATGTAGGACTCCACCACGTTCGCCTCGCCGTTGAAGTCGTAGTTCCACACGTGGTCGAGGATCTGCGCCTTGGACAGCACCCGGCCGGCGTTGGCCATGAGGTAACGCAGCAGCTTGAACTCCGTCGGCGAGAGGCTGACGACCTCCCCGGCCTTGATGACCTCGTGCGACTCCTCGTCGAGCTCGATGTCGGCGAAGGACAGCCGCGGCGCCTCGGCGGCGCGCTGCATCCCGGTGCTGCGGCGCAGCACGGCCCGGATGCGGGCCAGCACCTCGTCCAGGCTGAACGGCTTGGTCACGTAGTCGTCGCCGCCGAGGGTCAGGCCGGACACCTTGTCCTCGGCCGCGTCCCGCGCGGTGAGGAAGAGCACCGGCGTGTGCCGGCCGCTCTCCCGCAGCCGGCGGACGACGCCGAAGCCGTCCAGACCCGGCATCATCACGTCGAGGACGAGCAGGTCCGGGCGGAACGAGGCGGCAAGTGAGAGGGCCTGCTGCCCGTCGGAGGCGGTGGCCACCTCGAAGCCGGCGTAGCGGAGGCTGGCCGACAGCAGCTCGCGGATGTTCGGCTCGTCGTCCACGACCAGGAGCCGGGCCTCGGGGGTGCTGCGGGTGCCGCTCACGACCCCTCCCGTCGAACGTGCTGCCGTCGTCATGCGGCCCAGAGTGCCGGTGGCGACTGGGCCGGCCCTGGACGCTCCCTGTGAGAAGTCTGTACGCCTCTCACCCGGCAGGGGACATGCTGCGGCCGCGCCGCCAGTAGCCGATCGCGTGGTGCTGCGCCCGCCCGAGGCCCCAGCGGCCGCGCAGGTCCGACCGGATGGCCCGGACGGCGGCCGACTCGGCGCCCACCCAGGCGAAGACGTCGTCCCCCGCCGGCCGGTCGAGGGCGGCCACGGCGTCGGCGAGCAGGGCGCTCTCGCCGGGTGGGGTGCCGTCGCGGTGCAGCCAGCGCACCGCGACGCCCTCGGGGCCGGGCAGCGGCTGCTCCTCCGCGGCGTCGGCGACCTCGACCAGCGCGACGCCCCGGGTGGAGGCCGGTGCCTCGGCGAGGATCCGGCTGATCGCCGGCAGGGCCGTCTCGTCCCCGGCGAGCAGCATCCAGCCGGCCGGCCGCTCGCCCATCGACCCGCCGCCGGCGCTGGCGATCGTCGTCCCGGGGGCTGCGGCCGCGGCCCAGGCGGCGGCCGGGCCGTCGCCGTGCAGCACGAAGTCGATCTCCACCTCCCCGCGGTCGGGGTCCTGCCGGCGGGCGGTGTAGCTGCGCAGGGCGACCCCGTGCATGCCGGTGGGCCAGACGATCCGCCCGTCCCGGGCCACCGTCGGCCAGCGGGGCGCCGGGTCGCCCACCCGCGGTACCAGCAGGGAGACCGTCGGCCCGGCCGCGGCGGCCGCCGCGGGAGTCCCCGAGAGCAGGATCCGGCGCACCGAGGGCGTGACGTCGGCGACCGCGACGACGGTCAGGACGTCGACCGGGCGGGGAGCGTCAGATGGGGTCACGACCGGCCAGCGTAGAACGGGCCGGCCCGGCCGACCCCGGGGGAATGGAGTCGACCGGGCCGGCGATCGAGGACGGGACCCTCATCACTGTGGGTCACTGCGTTCCCCGGCCGGAGCGGGGGAGATCGCTGTTGCTCCCGTCGGCATTGACGCTACGTGACCGGGCCGGGATCGCCAGCGCTCGCACGAGTGATGCGGCGTTCCGAACGGGTGATGTGTGCTCAGGGAGCCCCGCGGGCAGGGGCAGGGGGACGTCGGCCCGCACCCCGTGCACGGGTGCGGGACGTGAACCGACGCGACGACAAGGAGAACGACCGTGAGCGAGACCGGAAACCAGTTCGCCGGCGCGGCGTCGCGCAGCACCAAGCACGGCCCGCATCTGGACGAGGAGCTCGAGCACGAGGTCCAGGGCCTGCTCCGGGCCGAGCGCAGCACCCGCGCCGAGGAGTGGAGGGATGTCGAGGCCCCCGCCGAGGGCGATCCCGATGTCGACCTCGCCCCCGACGCCACGCTGGTGGGCGGCACCCCGGTCGGCATGGACCCCGAAGCGGTCGCCGTCCGCGCCGAGCTGGCCCGCTGGCTGGTCCGGCACGACTTCCCGAGCACCGGCGCGCAACTGGTCGAGAAGGCTCAGGAGCACTACGCCCCGGACGCCGTCGTCGCGGAGCTGCGGCGTCTGCCGGCGGACCAGACCTTCGAGCGGATCGGCGACGTCGTCCGCGCGCTGGGCTACCCCACCGAGACCTGAGATTCGGCCGGTCAGGAGCCGGGGCGCCCCGACTCCTGGCCGGCCACGGGCGCCAGCTCCCCGGCCGCCTCCCGCTCCTCGTCCTCGGCGACCTCCTCGGCGCCGCGCCGGCGGAACAGCCGCGACCCGGGGAACCCCTTCACCACGTGCCGCAGGTCCTGCATCGTGTCCAGCAGGTCGTGCACGTCGTTGCCGACGTTCCCCATCGACGCCACCACCGGCAGGATGTCCTCGTCCAGGTGGATCATCAGCTGCGGCAGCCGGTCGATGAAGGTCACCACGGCCTCCACCTCGTCCGGCTCGACGCTGGCCGCCAGTCGGCGCACCGCCGGCGCGAGCGCCTGCAGCGGGCCTTCGAAGGTCTCGAGCAGCGGGTCCACCCGGCCGAGCAGCCCCTCGGCGCCGGTCACCGCCCCCTCCGCCCGGCCGATCGTGCTGCCGACGGCGGTGATCGCCTCGTCGGCCTTGCGCTGGGTCTCGCCGACGGCGGTGATGGCGGCGTCGGCCTTGCGCTGGGTCTCGTCGACGGCGGTGATGGCGGCGTCGGCCTTGCGCTGGGTCTCGTCGACGGCGGTGATGGCGGGGCGGCCTTGCGCTGGGTCATCCCGGCCGCGGTCACCACGCCGTCCACGCGGTCGAGGACGCCCTCCACCCGGTCGACCGCGGCGTCCACCCGGTCGAGCAGCGACTCCAGCCGCGTCACCAAGGTCACCACTCGCGGCACGAGGGCGAGCGCGTCGGAGATCCCCGCCCGGACGCCGTCCACCGCGGAGACCACGTCGGACGGCCCCGGCACGAACGGCAGCTTCACCCGGTGGACGGTACGTCGGCGTGCGACGGCCTGCCCGGTGAGCTCCGCGCGTCGGGCGGGAAAGCGCCGCCGCAGCCGTATCCTGGAGACCCGCCGCGCGCGCGTGCGGGCACTGCCCTCTGCGCCGGTGCGGAGACCACGGCACGAGCCACGAGCGATGGGAAGTCCACACCGGTGGCGGACAAGCGGACGCGCGGCAGCGACGGGAACGGCCGCGGCCCCGGGGGGTTCCGCGGGCGCCGGCCCGCCGACCAGGAGCCCGCGCCGCCCGAGCGCGAGCCGATCACCGCCGAGCAGTTGATCGCCCGCCAGGGCGGGGGGTCGGGGCGCCGCAGGGCCGCCCGCACCGGCGAGATCCCGATCCCCCTGGCCCCGGGAGAGGCGCCGCCCGCGCACCGGAAGGGCCTGCCGCCGGTTCCGAAGGACGACGCCCGGCCGGTCCCGGCTCCCGCCGAGGGCGCGCCCGCCGTCCGCCGCGGCCTGCCGCCGGTACCCGGGACCCCGCGGGCGGACCGTGAGCCGCCGGCCGAACCGGCTGAACCCGCCGCGCCGCCGCGCAGCGGACTCCCGCCGGTACCACCGCCGTCCGGACGCGCCTCCGTGCCGCTCTTCCCGCCGCTGGGCGCCCCCCCTGGCCACCGACCGTCGCGGCCGATCAGCCCGCTGCCGCCGATCCCCGGGCGGGACGTACCGGCGGCCGGTGCGAGCCGGCTCCCCGCGCCCGGCCCCCGCGCGCGGCGGGCGGCCCGCCGGGCCGCCCGCACCCCTGGCCGGCGGCGGCTGATCCGCGCCGCGCTCGGGCTGCTGGTCCTCGTGGGCGTCGTCCTGACCTACCACCTGGGCCTGTACTTCTACGTCGACCAGAGCATCCAGCGGGTCGCGGCGCTGACACCCGAGGGTCCGGAGGTGCTCGCGCCCCAGCTGCAGGAGGGCGCGACGACCTACCTCGTGGTCGGCACCGGCCTGCCCGGCCAGGACGGGCCTGCCGCCGTCGCCCCCCTCCTCGCGCACGTCAGCGCCGACGCCGAGCGCGCGGTCCTGGTGAGCATCCCGCCGACCGCGCTGGTGGACACGCCCGCCTGCGTCCGGGCCGACGGCGAGCTGCGCGAGCCGGTGTCCGAGGCGTTCGCGGCCTCCCTGCTCGACGGCGGCCCGGAGTGCGCCGTGCGCGCCGTGCAGCAGCTCTCCGGCCTCCGGGTCGACCACTACCTCGGCGTGGACCTGACCCGGCTGCCGGCGATGGTCGACGCGCTCGGCGGGGTCGGGGTCTGCCTGCCCGCGCTCTCACCCGCCGTGGCCGCCGCGGCCGCGCCGCTGCCCGCCGGCTCCTCCGAGCTGTCGGGGGAGAAGGCCTCGGCCTACCTGACGCCCGGTGACGCCGGCTCGGACGTCACCGGCGCCGCGGTCGCCGAACGCGCGCAGCTGCTGCTCACCTCGACCCTGCGGAGGGCGATGTCGCTGGGCACGTTGGGGGACCCGGTCACCCTCACCCGCTTCCTCATCCGCGCCTCCGACGCCCTCACCGTCGACGAGGGGACCAACCTGGGGGACCTGCGCACGCTCGCCGGCACCCTCGGCGACCTCTCCGGCGACGCCGTCCAGCGCGCCGGGCTGCCCGTCGCCCAGGTCGGCTACGTCCCCGCGGGCTCCGACCAGGCGTACGTGCTCCTCGACGGGGCCGGCACCCGCGCGCTGTTCGACCGGGTCATCGACGAGGCGCGGCTGCCCGAGGCCATGACCGCGCCGCCGGCCGGTCCCGCCGCCGACGCCCCGCCGGCGCCCGCGCCCGAGCCCGCCCCGGCCGAGCCGGTGGCCCAGCCGCTCACCGCCGAGCCCGCCGCGATCACCGTCGACGTCCTCAACGGGACCGGCACCACGGGGCTGGCCGCGACCGTGGCCGACCTGCTGCGTGCCCAGGGCTTCGGCGTCGGCCAGGTCGGCAACGAGCGAGGGACGGTCAACGAGACCGTCGTCCGGTACGGCCCGGGCGCCGAGGAGCAGGCGCGCACGGTCGCGGCCGCCGTCCCCGGGGCGGTGCTGCAGGCCAGCAACTCCACCGGCGGGGCGGTGCAGCTCGTGCTCGGCCCGGGCTACACCGGCATCGTGCCGGTCGAGGTCGGGGCGCCGCCGGCCGCGGCGCCGGCGCCGGATGCCCCGGCCGACACGCCGGCCGCGCCGGCCACCGAGCCGGCGGCCAGCGCGGCCCCGGTCGGCTGCGAGTGACGACGGCACCGGGGGAGCCGGTTCAGCCGCTGTCGGGGTGCGGCTCCCGCAGCGGCTCGGCGATGCGCTGGTGCACGCGGTCCCGCGCCCGGGCGGCGTGCTCGGCGGGCGGCAGCTCCTCCTTGACGGCCGCCGACCGGAGGACCTCCGCCTTGTTGCGGTAGTCGACCGGGGGCATCCGGCGCAGCGCCTTGAGCACCTCCTCGGGCGCGCCCTGGCGCGCGGCCTCCTGCACGATCTCGTCCCGGGTGGCCGGGAAGTCCACCGTGCCCAGGTACTTCACGATCTCGGCCTCACTGACCATGGTGACCACCATCCCCTCATCGGTGCCGAGGTGGTCGGGGTACCCCCGGGCGCCGCGACCACGCGCGGCAGGCCGGCGTCCACCGGATGCGGGGCACCGGATGCAGCGGGGCCGCCGCGGAGGATCCGCGGCGGCCCCTGGGGCGATCAGGTAGCGCTCACCCGAAGCGGCCGGAGATGTAGTCCTCGGTCGCCTTCTCGTCGGGGTTGCTGAAGATCTTCTCGGTCGAGTTGAACTCGATCAGCCGGCCGGGCTGGCCCACGCCGCTGAGGTTGAAGAAGCCGGTCTGCTCGCTCACCCGCGCGGCCTGCTGCATGTTGTGGGTGACGATCACGATCGTGAAGCGCTCCTTGAGCTCCGTCATCAGGTCCTCGATCGCCAGCGTGGAGATCGGGTCCAGGGCCGAGCACGGCTCGTCCATCAGCAGGACGTCGGGCTCGATGGCGATCGCCCGGGCGATGCACAGCCGCTGCTGCTGCCCGCCGGAGAGGCCGGCCCCCGGCCGGTCGAGCCGGTCCTTGACCTCGTTCCACAGGTTGGCGCCGCGCAGCGAGCGCTCGACGAGGGTGTCCAGGTCGGCCCTCTTCATCTTCTTGTTGTTCAGCCGGATGCCGGCCGCGACGTTGTCGTAGATCGACATCGTCGGGAAGGGGTTGGGCCGCTGGAAGACCATCCCGATGTGCTGGCGGACGTCGACCGGGTCGACGTCCGGGGCGTAGAGGTCCTGCCCGTCCATGACGACCTTGCCCTCGACGCGGGCGCCGGGGATGACCTCGTGCATCCGGTTGAGCGACCGCAGGAAGGTCGACTTCCCGCAGCCGGAGGGGCCGATCAGCGCGGTGATGCTGCGCGGCTCGATGGAGACGGTGACGTTCTCGACCGCCAGGAAGTTGCCGTAGTAGATGTTCAGGTCGGAGACGTCGATGCGCTTGGCCACGGGTGGTCCTCCAGGCGGCTTCCGGTCAGCGACCGGTCTTGGGGGCGAAGAAGCGGCTGATCAGGCGGGCGACGACGTTGAGACCCATGACCAGCATGATGAGCACGAGCGCCGCCGTCCAGGCGCGGTCGATCGCGAACTGCGGGGGCACGCCGGGCTGGGTGAGCTGGTAGTACGCGTACACCGGCAGCGTGGCCATGCGCCCGTCGAACGGGTCGAAGTTGGTGCCGTTGACGATGCCGAGGGTCACCAGCAGCGGCGCGGTCTCGCCGATGACGCGGGCGACGGCGAGCGTGACACCCGTCCCCAGGCCGGCGATCGCGGTCGGGACGACGACCTTCACGATCGTGCGCCACTTGGGGACGCCGAGGGCGTAGGAGGCCTCCCGCAGCTCGTTCGGGACGAGCTTGAGCACCTCCTCCGCCGACCGGACGACGACCGGGATCATGAGCACCGACAGCGCCACCGCGCCCATGATCCCGAGCCGCACACCCGGCCCGAAGAAGAGGGCGAACAGCGCGTAGGCGAAGAGCCCGGCGACGATCGACGGGATGCCGGTCATGACGTCGACGAGGAAGGTGATCGCCTGCTTGAGCCGGCCGCGGCCGTACTCCACCAGGTAGATCGCGGTGAGCAGGCCGATCGGCACCGAGATCAGGGCGGTCAGCGCGGTGACCACCAGCGTGCCCATGATCGCGTGGTAGGCGCCGCCGCCCTCGCCGACGACGCCGACGAGGGAGTAGCCGAAGAACTCGCCGTCCAGGCGCTCGATCCCTCGGGCGACCACCTCGTACACGAGCGAGACGAGCGGCACCATCGCCAGCCCGAAGGCGCTCACGACCAGGCAGGTCACCAGCCGGTCGGTGGCCTTGCGGGCGCCCTCGACGAGGCGCGTGAGCGCGTACACGCCGACCGTCCCGAGGACGACGGTGTAGAGCACGTAGAGCGCGATGTTGAGGCCGAACGCCAGGTCCAGCAGCACGACCAGCACGGCCGCGCCGGCGAAGGAAGCCCACGGCGCCCAGCGGGGCAGGTGCCCGCGCTGCTGCCCGATCGGCGCCGGCGCCTGCCCGGTGGCGGGGGCCGGCGTGGTGGAGGTCTGGCTCATCAGTTGGCTCCGGAGAAGTCGGCCCGGCGGTTGACGATCCAGCGCGCGAGCATGTTCACGGCGAAGGTGATGACGAACAGGGCCAGGCCGCTGGCGATGAGCGTGTTGACGTCGACGCCGGAGGACTCCGGGAACTCCAGCGCGACGTTGGCCGCGATGGTCGACGGGTTGCCGCTGCTGATCAGGTTGACGGTGATGCCGCCGGAGACCGAGAGCACCAGGGCGATGGCCATGGTCTCGCCGAGCGCCCGGCCGAGGCCCAGCATGGCGCCGCCGATGACGCCGGAGCGGCCGTAGGGGAGGACCGCCATCCGGATCATCTCCCAGCGGGTGGCGCCGAGGGCGAGCGCGGCCTCGCGGTGCAGGGCGGGCACCTGCAGGAAGACCTCGCGGGAGATCGCGCTGATGATCGGCAGGATCATGACCGCCAGGACCAGGCCGGCGGTGAGCATCGTCCGGCCCGTGGCGGAGGTCGGGCCGGCGAAGAACGGCACGAAGCCGAGGTTGCGCTCGAGCCACTCGTAGAAGGGCACCAGCCGCGGGGCCAGCCAGTAGATGCCCCAGAAGCCGTAGACGATGCTGGGGATCGCGGCGAGCAGGTCGACGACGTACCCGAGCCCCTGCGCCAGCCGGCGCGGCGCGTAGTAGGCGATGAACAGCGCGATCGCCACGGCGAGGGGGGTGGCGACCAGCAGGGCGATGACCGCCGCGAGCAGGGTGCCGAAGAGCAGGGGGCCGATGTAGGCGCCGAGCCCCTCGCCGCCGGGGATGTCCTCGCCCGGCGCGGTGACGGCGGGCAGCGCCTCGGCGACGAGGAAGGCCGCGACCCCGGCGAGGATGACGAGGATCAGGATGCCGGCGCCCTTGGCACTGCCGGCGAAGACCCGGTCGCCGCGGCGGCGGACGGTCCTGCCGGCGGCGGGGTCGGACGGGGTCCTGGTGGCGGTCACCGTTGCTCCGTGGGGATGTCGGCCGAGGCCTGCGGGTGGGACGTGCCCGGGACGAGCGTGCCCGTCGCCGGACGGGGCAACGGCCCGGGACGCTGGTCAGCGCCCCGGGCCGGTACCTGATCGTTCGGAATCATCCAGCGGTGATCGCGTCGACCGCGCGCTGGGCCTGCTCGCGCAGCCCGTCGGAGATCGGCGCCGAACCGGCGGAGTCGGCCGCGGCCTGCTGGCCGTCCTTGCTGATGACGTAGCCCATGAAGTTCCTCACCAGAGCGGCGGTCTCCTGGTCGTCGTACTCGATGCAACCGATGTGGTAGCTGACCAGCACGATCGGGTACTCGCCCGAGCCGGTCGTGTCGCGGTTGAGCTCGATGGCGAAGTCGTACTCGCCCCGGCCGGCGACCGGCTCGGAGTTCTCGACGACCGCCGCGGCGGCCGCGGCCGACGGGGCGACGAACTCATCGCCCACGCCGATGCTGGCCACGCCGAGGTCGCCGGCCTGGCTGAGGTCGGCGTACCCGATGGTGCCCTGCCCGGCGCCGACGGCGCTGACCACCCCGGAGGTGCCCTGGGCGGCCTCGCCACCGGGCACCGGCCAGTCGCCGCTCGGCTCGTGCGACCACGCGTCGCCGGCGGCCGCGGCCAGGTACTCGGTGAAGTTCTCGGTGGTGCCCGACTCGTCACTGCGGTTGACCGGGGTGATGGCCTGGTCGGGCAGCGTGGCGTCGGGGTTGTCCGCGGCGATCGCCGGGTCGTTCCAGGTGGTGATCTGCTGGTTGAAGATGCCGGCCAGCGTCGCGGGGGAGAGGTTGAGCTCCTCGACACCCTCGAGGTTGTAGACCACCGCGATCGGGGCGATGTAGTTCGGCAGCTCGAAGACGCCGGACGCGCCGCAGCGCTCCTTGGCCTGGGCGAGCTCCTCCTCGTCGAGCGCGGCGTCGGAGCCGGCGAAGTCGGTGCCGCCGGACAGGAACTGCTCGCGGCCGCCGCCGGAGCCGATCGGGTCGTAGCTGAGGTTCACGCCGGGCTGCACGGAGGAGTAGCCGGCCTGCCAGCCCTGCATGGCCGCCTGCTGGCTGCTCGCGCCCGCGCCGACGAGGTCGCCGCTGAGGCTCTCCGAAGTGGTGGCGGCGCCACCGTCGCCGCCGGTGTCCTCGTTGGCGGCGCCGCACGCGGTGAGCGCGAGCGTGCCGGCGAGCGCCGCGGAGAGAGCCACGGCGCGCGACCTGGTGCTGAGGTTCAACTCAGTGCCCTTCGACTGGTGCCCGGGCCACGTCCCCTGCGGACGGGCCGGCGGGCGGCTAGCAACCCGACGAGAACCGACGGTAGGGAGCCCAGGTGGACACCTTCGGCTGTCTCGGTGAACGCGGGGTGAACGACCGAGGACCACTGTCCGAGCGGGTGAGAACCAGGTCACGTCGGCCTGGTGAACCCAGGGCGCGTCGACTGGCGGACGGGCGGGTCTCGTATACCGGGGGTGAGTGTCAGCCGCGCCGGGATGCCGCGCGGCGCCACGAGACGTCGACGGCG
This sequence comes from Geodermatophilus ruber, assembly GCF_900114385.1. Lineage (GTDB taxonomy): Bacteria > Actinomycetota > Actinomycetes > Mycobacteriales > Geodermatophilaceae > Geodermatophilus > Geodermatophilus ruber. The sequence goes on along the minus strand of NZ_FOSW01000001.1, from coordinate 207,288 downwards.
TGCCGGGAGAACCCGGTGCGCTCGTAGAGGGCCACAGCGGCGGTGTTGTCCTCGTCGACGTAGAGCAGGACCGAGCCCAGCCCCTGACCGCGCAGGTGCGCCAGGCCGACGTCGGTCAGCGCCCGGCCGAGCCCGAGGCCCTGGGCGTCGGGGTCGATGCCGAGCACGTAGATCTCGCCCACCGCCTCCGGGCCCTCGTCGCCGGGCGGGTGCACCTTCGTCCAGTGCGAGCCGAGCAGGGTGCCGCCGGTGTCGGGGTCGCCCCGCCAGGCCAGGAAGAACCCGGCGGGGTCGAACCACGGCTCGGCCTCGCGCAGCCGCAGGTCCTCCAGCGTCCAGCTGCCCTGCTCGGGGTGGCTGGCGAAGGCGCGCGCGTTGGCCCGCAGCCAGGCGCGCTCGTCGAGGCCGGGGCGGAAGGTGCGCACCGTGACACCCTCCTGCAGGGCCGGCCGCGGGTCGGGCTCGACGCCGGTCAGGTCGCGGCGCATCTGCAGCAGTACCCGGGTCTGCTCGTAGCCGGCCCCGGAGGCGAGTGCGGCCGAGCCGGGCAGGTCGCCGTGCGCCCACGTGCGCAGCGGCCGGGGCCCGGCCAGCTCCTCGAGGCGGGTCAGCAGCGCCCGGCCCAGCCCGCGCCGGCGGTGCTCCGGGGCGACCACCAGCTCGGCCTCGGCGTCGCCCGTGCCGTCCCCGCCCTCGAACCGCGCGTACCCGGCCAGCTCGCCGTCGGCGGTGCGCACCAGCACGTCCCGGCCGCCGGGGTGCCCGCCGTGCTGGAGGCGCAGCTCGGCCTCCTCCGACAGCGGCCGGACCCCGTCGGTGGCGGTCGCGGCGCGCAGCAGGGCCAGGACGCCGGCGACCTCCGCGGCGTCGAGCCGGGGGAGGTCGGTGACGGTGGGCTGGGCGTTCAGGGCGGCCTCAGACCAGTTCGGCGTCGGCGTCGGCGCGCGCGGCCGCGGCGGTGGCGTCGGCGACCTGCTGGTCGAGCTTGTAGCCGACGTTGCGCACGGTGCCGATCAGGGCCTCGTGCTCGGCGCCGAGCTTGGCCCGCAGGCGGCGGACGTGGACGTCGACGGTGCGGGTGCCACCGAAGTAGTCGTAGCCCCAGATCTCCTGGAGCAGCTGCGCGCGGGAGAAGACCCGGCCCGGGTGCTGGGCCAGGTACTTGAGCAGCTCGAACTCCTTGTACGTGAGGTCGAGCGGGCGGCCGCGCAGCTTGGCCGAGTAGCTGTGCTCGTCGATGACCAGCTCGCCGGCCCTGGTGATGCCGCCGTCGCCGCCGTCGACCGGGGTGGCGGCCGCCAGGCGGCGGGCCGTGGCCCACTTCAGCCGGGCGTCGACCTCGGCGGGGCCGGCGGTGTCGAGCAGCACGTCATCGACGCCCCAGTCGGCCGACAGGGCGACCAGCCCGCCCTCGGACAGGATCGCGACGAGCGCCGAGGCCACCCCGGTCGAGGCGAGCAGGCCGCACAGCGTGCGGGCCTGGATCAGGTCGTGGCGGGCGTCGACCAGGACCACGTCGCCGGAGTCGCCGTCGAGCAGGCTGGACAGCTCGGGCGCCACCACGCGCACCTGGTGGCCCAGCAGCCCGAGGGCCGGCAGGACCTCGGTGGTGGCCTGGCGCGCCGCGGTCATGAGCACGAGTCGCATGTCGTCTCCTCCGGGGAGCCGGGGACGACGGAGTCGTCCGAGGGCCCACGACAGCGCTGTCGAGTGAGACAGCAGGATAACCGACGTGTTGCCGGCGCCATCCGTTCTTGCCGACCTGCGCCGCGTGACGGTGCGCACGGAGGACGGTGTCCGGCTCTCCGGTGTCGTCGTGCCGGCGGATCTACCGGCACCTCCAGCCTACGGCGCCCGCGCGCTCACCTTCGTCGTCGCGCACGGGTTCACCAACTCCGTCGCCCGGCCGGGGTTCGTGCGCCTGGCGGGCTGGCTGCGCCGGTTCGGCGAGGTCCGCGGCCTGGACTTCCGCGGGCACGGGCGCTCCGGCGGGAGCTCCGGGGTGGGCGGCGACGCCGAGCTGCTCGACCTCGACGCCGCGGTGGCCGCGGCCCGCGCCGACGGCGCCGAGGCGGTGGTCACCGTGGGCATGTCCATGGGGGGCGGGGTGGCCCTGCGCCAGGCCGCGCTGGGCCGGCACCGGCCCGACGCCGTGGTGGGCGTCAGCGCGGTCAGCCGCTGGTACGTGCGGGACACCGCCCCGATGCGGCGGGTGCACTGGCTGCTGGAGACCGGCACCGGGCGGCGGGTCGGCGCGCGGCTGGTCCGGCTGCGCCTCGCCGAGCCGTGGATCATCCCGCCGCCGGCGCCGCTGCAGGTGGTGAGCCGGATCGCGCCCACCCCGCTGCTGCTGGTGCACGGTGAGCGGGACGAGTACTTCCCGGTCGAGCACTTCCGCCTCCTCGCCCGGGCGGCCGGCGCGGCGGCCACCGCCTGGCTGGTGCCGGGCTTCGGACACGCCGAGAGCGGCGCCACCGGCCCGCTCGTCGAACGGATCGGCCGCTGGGCTTCTGCGACGATCAACCCGTGACTGCAGCCACGTCCGAGCCGGCCGTGCTCCCCCGTGGCGCCTTCCTGGCGACGGCGGCCGCCGCCGCCGTCGCGATCGCGCTGCTGGTGCTCCTCCCGGAGGCCCTGGGGGAGCCGGGGCGGGTGGCGGCGGTCGCCGTCCTCCAGCTGGCGCTGGTGGCGGCCTGGGTGCCGGCCACCGGGGTGCTCGCCGGGCGGGGCGCGCTCGTGCTGGGCGTCGCCGCGGCGGCCGGGGCCGACGTGCTGATGGTGCTGCCCGAGCGCCCGGAGATCGGGGCGCTCCTGGCGGTGCCGGGGCTGGGCTTCCTCGCCGCCGTGCTGCACCAGATGCTGCGCCCGGCCCCGCGGCGGGAGGTGGTCGGCTCCCTGGCCGGCATCGTCCTGCTGATCTGCGGCGTGTCGGCTCTGGCGGTGCTGCTCCTCCTGGGGTCCGCCGGCGACGACGGCGCGGCGACCACGGCGCTGCTGGTCGTCGGCGCGACGGTGGTCGTCGGCCGGCTCGTCGACGCGGGGCTGCCCCGGCCCGCGGTCGTGCCGGGCCTGGTGGCGGGGGTGCTGGCCGGCGTCGTCGTGGCGGTGGCCCGGCAGGGCAGCGGGGCCCCGGCCGAGATCCTGCCGGGGCTGCTCTCCGGCTTGGTGCTCGCGGCCGTCGCCGCGCTGATCGGGCTGGCCGCCGGCTACATCGCGGCCGAGGGGGCCCGCTCGGCGTGGGCGACGCCGCTGCTGCAGGCCGTGCTGCCCGTCGCCGCCTGCGCGCCGGTGATCTTCTCCCTCCTCCTGCAGAACGCCCTCTGAGGGGCCGGCGGTGCGCGCGCTCCTGGTGGTCCTGCTCCTGCTGCTGGGGCTGGCCGTGGTGGCCGACCGGGTCGGCGTGGGCATCGCCGAGGACCAGGTGGCCCGGGTGGTCGCAGACCGGGGCGGGCTGGCGGGCGAACCGGACGTCGAGATCGGCGGGTTCCCCTTCCTCACCCAGGCCGTGGGCGGCGAGTACGACGAGGTCCGGCTCTCCCTGACCGCCGACGACCTCGGCCAGCCCGAGGGCACCCGCGCCGATGTCACGCTGCGCGGGGTGCAGGTGCCGCTGTCCGACGTGCTGTCCGGCTCGGTGGCGGAGGTGCCGGTCGCGCGGGTCGACGGGACGGCGACGCTCTCCTACGAGCTGCTGGCGCAGCAGCTGGGCGGCGACACCACGCTGACCCGGGTGGGCGACGGGCTGCGGATCACCCGGACCGTCGAGCTCGCCGGCCTCACCCTGCCGCTCACCGCGGCCGGGACCGTGTCCCTCGACGGCGGCGACCTGGTCGTCGACGTCCAGCAGGCCTCCGGCGCCGGCGTGGAGCTGCCCGGCTTCCTGGTGGACCAGGCGAGCAGCCAGCTCGACCTGCGCCATCCCCTCCCGGAGCTCCCCTTCGGCCTGCAGCTGACCGGCGTGCGCCCGGCCGAGGACGGCGTGCAGGTCACCGTCGAGGCCCGTGACACCGTCCTGCGCGGCTGAGGCCGGGGAATAGCCCCCGGAACCGCGCGGGTTGGTGCCGGCGTGAGCGTCACCGGAGCTGTCGTGCTGGCCGTCGCGCTGGCGGTGACGGTGGCCGCGGTCCGGTGGGCGCGGACGAGGAACGGCGCCCTGCGCGGCGCGGACGGCGAGGAGGCGGACACGATCCCCACCGCGGTGCTCGAGGAGCTGGGCGTGCGGCCGGCCGACGCCGAGCTGACCGTCGTCCAGTTCTCCACGGCGTTCTGCGGGCCGTGCCGGGCCACCCGGGCGCGGCTGCAGCAGCTGCAGGCGACCCGGCCGGGGCTGGCCTACGTCGACGTGGACGCCGAGAGCCACCTCGACGCCGTCCGCGCGCTCGACGTCCGGCGGACGCCGACGCTGCTCTACCTGCGCCGGGACGGCAGCCTGCTCGGCCGCAGCAGCGGTGCGCCGCGGGCCGAGGAGCTGACCGCGTTGGTCGACGCCCACACGGGTGCCCGGGACGGGTGGGGCGGGTGATCCGTTACCCTCGCGCCGTGCACATCCTGCTGACCTCGCGCCGCACAGTCGACCTGTGCCGCGTCGGCAGCTGCCTGTGTCCGGCCTCCTGAGGGCGAGCGCGACTCGCCCAGACGCGCCCTGACCGCCGTCCGGAAGCCCTCTCCATGCCCTCTGCACCGGCACGACTCATCGACACCCGCGGCCCGCGCTTCGCCGCCGCGGTGACCTCCGTCGTCCTCGCCGTCGCCCTGCTGACCGCCGGCGGCTGGCTGGTCGCCGCCCAGGCGGCCGTCTTCGCTGCCGGCGGGCTCGCCGGTCTGCGGTACGCGCCCTACGCGGTCCTCTTCCGCACCCTCGTCGCCCCGCGGCTGGGCCCGGTCCGTGACCGGGAACCCGAGGCGCCCCCGCGCTTCGCCCAGCTGGTCGGGCTCCTCTTCACCGTCGTCGGCGCCGCCGGGTACCTGCTCGGCGCGCCGCTGCTCGGTGCCGTCGCCACCGGCTTCGCGCTGGTGGCGGCCCTGCTCAACGCGGTCACCGGCTTCTGCCTCGGCTGCGAGCTCTATCTGACCGTCCGCCGGCTGATGCCGGCGCGCACCGCCTGATCCGCACACCGACCACCACAGGGAGGAACACCCCCATGAGCCGCACCGACGTGCTCGTCACCGCTGACTGGGCGCAGGAGAATCTCGCCCGGCCCGGCCTCGTCTTCGTCGAGGTCGACGAGGACACCACCGCCTACGACGGCGGCCACCTCGAGGGTGCCGTCAAGCTGGACTGGAAGAAGGATCTGCAGGACCCGCTGCGCCGCGACTTCGTCGACAAGGCCGGCTTCGAGGCGCTGCTGTCCTCCCGCGGGATCAGCAACGACGACACCGTGATCCTCTACGGCGGCAACAACAACTGGTTCGCCGCCTACGCGTACTGGTACTTCAAGCTCTACGGCCACCAGGACGTCAAGCTCATCGACGGCGGCCGCAAGAAGTGGGAGCTCGACGGGCGCCCGCTGTCGAAGGACGTCGTCGAGCGTCCGACCACGCAGTACCGGGCCAGCGACCCGGACCTGTCGATCCGCGCCTTCCGCGACGAGGTCGTGGCCTCGATCGGCAACAAGAACATCGTCGACGTCCGCTCGCCCGACGAGTTCTCCGGCAAGATCCTCGCCCCGGCGCACCTGCCGCAGGAGATGGCGCAGAAGGGCGGGCACGTCCCGACCGCGATCAACATCCCGTGGAGCAAGGCGGCCAACGAGGACGGCACCTTCAAGAGCGACGAGCAGCTCGCCGCGCTCTACGACGAGCAGGGCTACGACGACAGCAAGGCGACCATCGCCTACTGCCGCATCGGCGAGCGCTCGAGCCACACCTGGTTCGTGCTGCGCGAGCTGCTCGGCAAGTCCGACGTGAAGAACTACGACGGCAGCTGGGTCGAGTACGGCTCGCTCGTCGGCGTCCCGATCGAGAAGTGAGCTGACATGTGCGGAGCCCCGAAGCAGGGCGGTGACCTCGCGGGCATCGACCTGACCACCCAGACGGTCATCCAGGGTTCGGTCTGGCACGACGGTGCCCCGGTGGCCGGTGCCTACGTGCGGCTGCTGGACGAGACCGACGAGTTCACCGCCGAGGTCGTCACCAGTCCCGAGGGGGAGTTCCGGTTCTTCGCCGCCCCCGGGCAGTGGAAGCTGCGCTCGCTGGCGCCGATCGGCAAGGGCGAGCGCGTGCTCACCGCCGACGTCGGCCTCAACGAGACCACGGTCGCGATCGGGTAAGGGCCCCGGCCTCCCCGCCCTTCGCACGCTCAGGGCGGGCCCCGGGACGGGGCCCGCGCAGCGGCGCCCGTCCCGGTTCCTGCCGGGGCGGGCGCCGTGCTGTTCCGGCCGGGCGCCGGCCCGGACACGGCGACGCCCGCCCCGGCCCGGAGCCGGAGCGGGCGCCGTCGCGGCGGTGCGCCGTCAGTCGCAGAGACCGTCCGGGAGGGAGGTCCGGCAGCGGTTGTCGTCGAACTCGACGTCCCCGCTCTCGTCCCACACCAGGTCGGCCGGCGCGTTGTCGCGGACGCGGTTGTCCCCGATCGTGCCGGTGGGCGCTGTCCCGCCGAAACCGGTCCTCACGACGATCCCGCCCTCGGCCAGGCTCGGACCTTCGCTCTTCGAGACGTTGCCGGTCACCGTGTTGTCGCGGACCTCGAAGTCCGTGGCGCCGAGCAGCAGGATTCCGGCCCCGCTCAGGAACCCGCCGCTGCCCGAGGGGTCGGCGCAGACCTTGCTGTTGTTGCGGACCTTGTTGTCCCGGATCTCCCAGTCGGCGGCGGGGCCGGGCGCGTCGGCGAGCACGAGCACGCCGAAGCAGTTGCCCTCGGCGACGTTGCGGCGCGCCTCCCCGTCGCTCGCGCTGCGGAAGAAGAAGCCGAGCTCGTTGTCCGCGGAGTAGTTGCCCTTGACCTCTGCGCCCGAGTCCGGGCTGTCACCGACGTAGAAGCCGGCCTCGTGGTTGCCCTTGGCGGTGTTGTTCTCGAAGGTCGTGCCCTTGCCGACGAAGCTGGCCGCGCCGTAGCCGCCGTTGTCCTTGAACGCGCTGTCCCGGACGTCGAGGTTCTCCGTGCCGAGGCCGACCAGCCCGTCGCCCGTGGCGCCGGTGACCGTGATGCCGCGGATGGTCACGTTCCTCACGGCGTCGACCACCTCGACCTCACCCTCGGGGTCGGTGGGGAAGAGGACCTCGTCGGTGATGCAGATCCCGGAGACGCGGGGCGCCTCGTCGCACGGCGTGGGGTCGGCGGTGCGCGGCTCGATCACCACGTTGCGGCCCCGCAGCGTGATGCCGTCGGTGGAGATGACGACGCTCTCGTCGTAGGTGCCGGACGGGATGTGGATGGTGTCACCGGGGCGGGCCTTGTCGACGGCCTCCTGGATGCTGAAGCCGGGTTTCCCCCTGCCCCGGTCGCCGTCGTCGGCGAGGGCCGGGCCGGCCAGGGAGAGGGTCGTGGCGGCCACGGCGGTGGCGACCAGGACGAGTCGGGCACTGCGGACGTGCATCGGCACTCCTCGGTTCGTGGGCACCGTCCCCCCCGCCGCGGACGTCGGCGTCCGCGACGGTGGCCCGTCGAATGAGCGCCAGCCTCACGTAGGGCCGAAGGACTCTGGAATCCCCCCGATCCGGGCGTTGTCGCAGCTCAGGACGCCGTGATAGTCGACCCCGCCGAACAGGGGACCTCCCGGACGGTTGTCGTGAACACCGTCCGGGGGCCCCTGGTCCTGCGTCGGTCGGTCAGAAGGGGTAGGCGGGCAGGTCGCCGCGGAGGGTGACCCACTGGGTCTCGGTGAACGCCTCGATGTTGGCCTGCGGGCCGCCGTGCCGGGAGCCGGTGCCCGAGGCGCCGACGCCGCCGAAGGGGGCCACCGCCTCGTCGTTGACCGTCTGGTCGTTGATGTGCACCAGCCCGGAGGGGATGCGCTCGGCCAGCTGCAGCCCGGCGTACACGTCGCGGGTGAGGATGCCCAGGCTCAGCCCGTACTCGGTGCCGGCGGCCAGCGCGGCGACCTCGTCGAGGCTGCTGAACGGGGTGACCGGGGCGACCGGGCCGAAGATCTCCTCGGTGTAGGCCGGGGCGGCGACCGGGACGTCGCCGAGCACGGTGGGCCGGTAGAACAGCCCCTCGAAGGTGCCGCCGGTGCGCACCGTGGCCCCGCCCTCGACGCTGGCGGTGACCAGGCCGTGCACCCGGTCGCGCTGCCCGGCGTCGATCAGCGGGCCGAGCGCGACCTGCTCCCGGAACGGGTCGCCGACCGGCAGCTTGGCCACCTTCTCGGTGAGCACCGCGGTGTACTCCTCGGCGATGTCGGCGTGCACCAGGTGCCGGCTGGTGGCCATGCAGATCTGCCCGGAGTGGGAGAAGGTGCCCCACGCCCCGACCGAGGCGGCGGCGGCCACGTCGACGTCGGGCAGCACGATCAGCGCCGAGTTGCCGCCCAGCTCCAGGTGCGCCCGCTTGAGGTGCTGCCCGGCCAGGGCGCCCACCGCGCGGCCGGCCCGGGTGGAGCCGGTGAAGGCGATGATCCGCACCGCCGGCTCCACGACCAGCGCCTCGCCGACGTCGGCGCCGCCGGGCAGCACCTGCAGCACCCCGGCCGGCAGCCCGGCCTCCTCGAACACGCGGGCGAACATCGCCCCGCCGGAGATCGCCGTGCGCGGGTCGGGCTTGAGGATGACCGCGTTGCCCAGCGCCAGCGCCGGGGCCACCGCCCGGATGGCCAGGATGGTCGGCACGTTGAACGGCGCGATCACCCCGACCACCCCGGCCGGCACCCGCCGGGCGAAGGACAGCCGCGGCGACCCGCTGCGCAGCAGCTCGCCGTACGGGTGCGACGGCAGCGCGGAGGCCTCGTAGCACTCGGCCGCCGACGTGTGCACCTGGAAGTCGCCGAAGGGCTGGATCGCCCCGGACTCCCGCGCCAGCCAGCCCTTGATCTCCTCGGCGTTGGCCTCCAGCACCTCACCGGCCCGGCGCAGCACCCGGGCCCGCTCCTCGAACGGCAGCGCCGCCCACGCCCGCTGCGCGGCCACCGCCCGCTCGACGGCGGTGTGCACGTCCTCCGGGGTCGCCTTGCCGACGGGGGCGAGCACGTCGCCGGTCGCCGGCTCCACCGCGTCGTAGGTGCCGCCGGACCCGTCGGTCCAGGCCCCCGTCCAGACCTTGCCCTGCCATGCACCGTCGTCGAGCAATGCCACGTCGTGTCCTCCAGATCGAGTGTCGGGTGTCGAGATCCGCCGTCAGGCGCGGGCCGGGCCGTGATCACGGCTGCCGGGTCGGCGCCGGAGCCCGCCGGGGTCGAGAACGACCATGCCACTCGCCCGGACGCTCGGTGATGCCGGATGACGGTGATACCGGATGACGAGGAGGAACCCGTCGCTTCCGGGCGGCTACAGCCCGATGAGGCCGGCCAGCTCGCCCATCGCGCGGTCGAAATAGCGGTCGGCGTCCTGGACCGACCCGGCGAAGTGGCCGAAGAGCTCGAAGCTGAGGGTGCCGTAGAGCGCGCTCCAGGCCAGCAGGGCGCGCACCCGGACCGCCTCGTCGAGCGCGGGGTGCTCGCCCCCGAGGACGGCCACCGCCTCCTCGCTCACCAGGCCGGGGTCGCGCTCACCGTCGGTATCCGGCAGGGCGCCGGCGCGGGCGGCGTCCCCGAGCACCCGGCCGAGCGCCACACCCACCCGGGAGGCGGCCGGAACCGTGTCGCGGGGGGCGGCATAGCCCGGCACCGGTGAGCCGTAGAGCAGCGCGTACTCGTGCGGGTGCTCCCGGGCCCAGGCGCGCACGGCGCGGCAGACGGCCAGCCACCGCTCCCGCGGCGGCGCGGCCGGGTCGTCGGCGGCCTCCGCGGCGGCACCCAGGGCGTCGTAGCCGTCGATGATCAGCCGGGTCAGCAGGTCGTCACGACTGGGGAAGTAGCGGTAGAGCGCCGAGGAGGCCATGCCCAGCTCCCGGGCGACCGCCCGCAGGGAGAGGGCGGCGGCCCCGACCTCGGCCAGCTGCCGGCGGGCGGCGGCGGTGATCTCGGCGGTCAGCTCGGCGCGGACGCGCTCGCGGGCGGTAGGGGGCACGACCGCCATCCTGCCGTTGAGAGATCACCGCACGCAAGTGTGAGCACTGCTCTTGACAGGGTTGAGCAGGACTGCGACTGTTGATCTCGACAGAGAGCACTGCTCTCACATCGAGATCGGAGGAACGGACATGGCACTGCACGTGATCGTGGGCAAGGGCGCGGTCGGGGCGACGACGGCGCAGCTGCTCGCCGAACGGGGGCACCGGGTCCGGGTGCTCTCCCGCAGCGGCGGCGCGTCCACCGAGGCGATCGAGCACCGCCGGGTGGACGCGGCCGACGCCGACGCGGTGGCGAGCGCCGCCCGCGGCGCGACCGCCCTGTACAACGCGGTCAACCCCGCCTACCACCGCTGGGCCACCGACTGGCCGCCCGTCGCCGCGGCCCTGCTCGCGGCCGCCGAGCGCACCGGCGCGGTGCTGGTGACGATGTCCAACCTCTACGTCTACGGCCGGCCGAGCGGGCCGATGAGCCCGGAGGACCCGCTGGCCGCCACCGACGTCAAGGGGCGGGTGCGGATCGGGATGTGGCGGGAGGCGCTGGCCGCGCACCAGGCCGGGCGGGTCCGGGTGGCCGAGGCGCGCGCCGCGGACTTCGTCGGCCCGCAGGTGCCGGCCCAGCACTCGCACCTGGTCCGCCAGCTGCCCGCCCTGCGCCGCGGCCGGCGGGCGTGGGTGGTCGGGGACCCCGACGCCCCCCGCAGCTGGGCGTACCTGCCCGACGTGGCCGCCGTCCTGGCCACCCTCGGCACCGACGAGCGGGCCCTCGGTCGCGCCTGGCACGTGCCCAGCGCCGCACCCCGCTCCCAACGGCAGGCGATCGGGGACCTCGCCGGCGCGCTCGGCGTGCCGCCGGTGCCGGTGAGCGGCCTGCCGTGGGCGCTGCTGCGCGGGCTCGGGCTGGTCTCCCCGATGATGCGGGAGGTGGTCGACGTCCGGCACCAGTTCGACCAGGAGTTCGTCGTCGACGCGACCGCCACCACGGCCACCTTCGGGCTGACCGCGACCCCGTGGGCGCACGTCATGGCGGCGACGGCGGGTGCGGTGCCGGCTCCCGCCTGAGGTTCCGGGCCCGCCGGGGCCCTACGGTGGACGGCATGGTCGCTGCCTGGGTCCTCGTCGCCCTGGCGTCGCTCGCCGCGCTCAGCTGCGGCCTCGGCGCCCGCCGGCTCTCCCGCCGTCCGAAGGGGGCCCGCCGATGAGCGAGGCCACCGAGCTGCCGGTCCCGGACACCGTCGACGTCCGCTCGGGCCCGGAGGTCTCCGAGGAGCTGCTCGCCGTCCTCCCGCTGCTGGGGGAGTGGCACGGGGAGGGGCAGGCCGCCGGCGCCGAGGGGGACCACCGGTTCGGCCAGTGGATGCGGTTCAGCCACGACGGCCGCGCGTTCCTCGCCTACGAGTCGCGCACCTGGCGGCTGACCGACGACGGGAAGGTCGTCGGCCCGGCCGTCCGGGAGTCCGGGTTCTGGCGGCCCCGCGGCCAGGACGACGTGGAGCTGCTGGTGGCCAGCCCCGAGGGCCTGGTCGAGCTCTACGTCGGCTCCGCCCGGACGACGACCAGCTGGGAGCTGGCCACCGACGTCCTGGCCCGCACGCCGGACGCGCCCGACGTGACGCGGGCGGTCCGGCTGTACGGCATCGTCGAGGGGGCGCTCATGTACGCCATCGACCGCGCCGGGGCCGACGAGCAGCTCCGCCCGACCATGTCCGCCCGTCTGGAGCGCCTCCGGTGACGGGGCCGGCGCGCACGTCGGGTCGCTCCGCCCAGCCCGGCACCCCCCGCCAGGTGGCCGACCGGTACGTCGACGCGGTCTGCGAGCTCGACCCGATCGTCGCCACCTCGCTGGGGGCCCGCCCCGGTGACGACCGGCTGCCCGATTACAGCCCCGCCGGGCTCGAGGCCGAGGCGCAGCTGGTCCGCGACACCCTCGCCGAGCTGGACCGGGTGCTGGCCGCCGACCCGTCGCTGGCCGAGGACCCGGTCGAGCGGCGCTGCGCGCGGCTGCTGCGCGAGCGGCTGGAGTCCGAGCTGGCGGTCCACGAGGCCGGCGAGGGGCTGCGGGCGCTGTCCAACCTGTTCAGCCCGGTGCACTCGGTCCGCCAGGTCTTCTCCCTCATGCCCACCGCGACCGAGGAGGACTGGGCGGTCATCGGCCGCCGCATGGCCCGTGTCCCGGAGGCCTACCGCGGCTACCGCGCATCCCTGGAGGAGGGCGCCCGCCGGGGTCTGCTCGTCGCACCGCGCCAGGTGCGCACCGTCGTGGCCCAGCTGGAGGAGTGGCTGCTCCTGCCGTACTTCGGCGGGTTCGTGGCCAACGGTCCCGACGCGCTGCGCCCGGAGCTCGACGCCGCCGCCCGGGCCGCCGACCAGGCGGTGGCCGAGATGCGCGACTTCCTCCGCGAGGACTACGGCCCGCGGACGGAGGGGACGCCGGACGCCGTCGGCCGGGAGCGCTACGCGCTGCACGCCCGCCGCTGGACCGGCTCCGACCTGGGCGCCGGCGATGGGCTGGAGGAGGCCTACGCCTGGGGCTGGGCCGAGCACCGGCGGATCCTCGCCGAGCAGCGCACCGAGGCCGAGAAGGTCCTGGTCGGCGCGACGCCGATGGAGGCGATGCGCTGGCTGGCGCTCAACGGTCCGGCCGTCGAGGGCGTGGAGGCGATCCGCGCGCGGCTGCAGGCGATGATGGACGACGCGATCGCGGAGCTGGACGGCACGCACTTCGACCTCGCCGAGCCGGTCCGCCGGGTGGAGGCGATGATCGCCCCGCCCGGCAGCGCCGCCGCGCCGTACTACACCCGGCCGGCGCAGGACTTCTCCCGGCCGGGTCGCACCTGGCTGCCGACGCTCGAGCGCACCCGCTTCCCGCTCTGGGACCTGGTCTCGATCTGGTACCACGAGGGCGTCCCGGGCCATCACCTGCAGCTGGCCCAGTGGGTCCACGTCTCGGGGCAGCTGTCCACCTACCAGGCCTCGCTGGGCTCGGTGGGGGCCAACGTCGAGGGCTGGGCCCTCTACGCCGAGCGGCTGATGGACGAGCTCGGCTACTTCCCCGATCCCGCGACGCGGCTGGGCTTCCTGGACGCGCAGCAGCTGCGGGCGGTCCGGGTGGTGATCGACATCGGAGTGCACCTGGGACTGCCCGTCCCCGATGACGCCGAGGGCGCGCTCGCCGGGCACCGGGGCCGGCCGTGGACACCGGACCTGGCGCGCGCCTTCCTGGGCGAGCACTCCGGCGCCGAGCTCGCCTTCCTCGACAGTGAGCTGGTCCGCTACCTCGGCATCCCGGGGCAGGCGATCAGCTACAAGCTGGGGGAACGGGCCTGGCTGGCCGGCCGGGAGGCGGCGCGTCGGGCCCGCGGGGACGGCTTCGACCTCAAGGCCTGGCACATGGCCGCGCTGTCGCAGGGCTCGCTCGGCCTCGACGACCTCGCCGCCGAGCTGGCGCTGCTGTAGCCGGGGCGGCCCGGGTGGTCGATCAGCCGCGGCGGCGCCGGTCCCGGACCAGGAACGCCGCGCCCAGCGGCAGGGCGAGCAGCACCGAGGTCAGCAGGCCGGGCACGTAGCCCCCGGTGGCGAGCGCGGCGGGCACGTGCGGCACGAGCACGTTGGCCACCATGACGACGGCGAGGACGGTGACCCCCTCGCGGGCCCACGGCCGGGGCCGCTGTCCGGTCGCGGCCAGGACGACGACCAGCGCGGCGACGGTCACCAGCGTGACCGCGACCAGCCAGGCGGGCAGCAGGTGCGGCCCGAGGCCGAGGGCCGCGCCGAGCCCGCCGGCGTCCCCGTCGAGGAAGGCGCGCATCGTCGCTGCCTCCTCGATGTTGTGCGCCGCGAAGCCGGCGAACAACGGCCACGCCCAGCGGTGATCCCCCGCCCGGCGGGAGCCGTCGTGCACCCGCGAATGACCGCTCAGGCGGGGCCGTCGAGGGGCAGGGGGTTGAGCGTGTCTGCGTCCCAGTTGATCCGCTGGGTCGGGAGCACCTCCGCCGCCTCCAGCCCCTCGGCGGCGAGCAGCTCGTCGACGCAGGCCCGGCTGCCGCCGACGTAGGTCGTCACCAGGTCGATGTCGGTGGCCACGAACCACGCGCGGTCGGCCGGCCACCACAGGTTCGCGCTCTGCTCGGCCGGCTCCCGCGCGAGGTTCGCCGCCGCCAGGCCGATCGGCCCCCGGACCAGCCAGTGCTCGCGCCCGGGCAGGGCCAGCGTGGGGTGGTCGGCGACCAGCTCGGCGAAGCCGGACCACACGCCGAACAAGCAGTCGGCCGGGGTGGTCGTGTGCCGGGCCAGCACCCCGGCCAGCCGGTGCGCCACGGTCTCCGGCAGGTGGCCGCGGGCCGGGGCGCCGTCCCAGAGCGGCGACTGGTCGGCCGCCTCGAAGAACTCCATCGCGCCGGTGATCGAGCCCCACTCCATGGCCGGGTGCGCGCGGGTGCCGTTGGCCGCGGCGACCTCCGCCCAGGCGACGTCGACGTCGACGAGCCCGTCGTAGCGGGCCGCGGGGTGGAACACGCGGGCGTAGGCGGCGAAGACCGGGGGCACGAGGCCGCCGACGACGTGCTCCCCCAAGGGGCGTACCGCCTCGGCGATCCAGGCGCCGGCGGAGACGTCGATCTCGACGGGGCGGCCGGCGAACTGCACGGCGGCCTCCCCGGAGAACGGACAACCCCCGGGCTGCTCCGCGGCGCTCTCCCTCCACGAACGAGGGAAGCAGCACGCGGGCCGACTGGACAACGGTCGGCGGCCCGGGGGTCGGGTGACTGTCCGGTTCTCGCTCGCCGCCGTACGGCGGACGGGCGATCGTGCCGTCGTTCGGATTCCACTCCGAACGGGCGGCCCATCACAGACGGCGGCTAGCGGACAGCCACCTCACGAGTCCGATAAGCAAGCAAGATCCGGACCACCTCCCTTCTCGTGTACCTCGACGGTACGTCGCCCCGGCCGGCCCCGGCAACGCGGATTTTCAGCCCTCGGCGGAAGGCCGTTGGTAGACGTCGGGGACACCGTCGGCGTCGCGGTCGACCTGCTCCTCCTCGTACAGGCGCCGGTAGCGGCGGTTGCGCAGTCGGAGCACGACGCTGGCCAGCAGAGCCGCCGCCAGCGTGCCGGTGAGGATGCCCACCTTGGCGTGCTCGTAGGTCTCCGACCCGGCGCCGTAGGCGAGCTCGGTGATCAGCAGGGAGACGGTGAAGCCGATCCCGCCGAGCAGGGCCAGCCCGAGGACGTCGGGCCAGCCCAGCGCCTCGTCGAGCTGGGCGCGGGTGAACCGGGAGACCAGCCAGGTGGAGGCGCTGATGCCGATCGCCTTGCCCGCCACCAGGCCGACGGCGATGCCCACCGCGACGCTGTCGGTGACCGAGGCGCCGAGCCCGGAGAGGCCGCCGACGGCCACCCCGGCGGAGAAGAACGCGAACACCGGGACCGCCACCCCGGCCGACAGCGGCCGCAGCCGGTGCTCGAAGTGCTCGGCCAGGCCCGGGCCGGCGTCCGGGCCGCCCGCGGCCGCGCTGCGCACCACCGGCACCGTGAAGGCCAGCAGCACCCCGGCGACCGTGGCGTGCACGCCGGACTCGTGCACGAGGACCCAGGTTCCCGCCGCGAGCGGCAGCAGCAGCAACCAGGAGCGCACCCGCTTCTGGACCAGCAAGCCGAACAGGGCCAGCGGCACCAGCGCGAGCAGCAGCGGGGCGACCGAGAGGTCCTCGGTGTAGAAGATCGCGATCACCACGATCGCGAGCAGGTCGTCGACCACCGCCAGGGTGAGCAGGAAGGTGCGCAGCGCGCTGGGCAGGTGGGTGCTGATCACCGCCAGGACGGCGAGGGCGAAGGCGATGTCCGTGGCCGAGGGGATGGCCCAGCCGCGCAGGGCGCCGTCGTCCCGGCCGAGGTTGAGCAGGACGAAGAACAGCGCCGGCACCGCCATGCCGCCGATCGCCGCGGCCACGGGCAGCGCCGCCCGGCGCGGCTCGCGCAGGTCGCCGGCGACGAACTCCCGCTTGAGCTCCAGCCCCGCCACGAAGAAGAAGATCGCCAGCAGGCCGTCGGCCGCCCACGTGCCCAGCGCGAGGTCCAGGTGCAGCGGCGCCGGGCCCACCCGGGTGTCGCGCAGGGCCTCGTAGCTCTCCGCCCAGGGCGAGTTGGCCCACACCAGCGCGATCGCCGCGGCTCCCAGCAGCAGCGCGCCGCCGACGGTCTCCTTGCGGAGCACCTCCGCAATCCGGCGGGTCTCGGGCCACGAACCGCGGCCGAAGAGGCGGGTGGGGGTCGTCACGGGGGCAGCTCCAGGCGGTGGGGTCGGTTGATCCACTGCCGACCAGACTTCCCGGCGCACCGTCCACGAACCCTACCGGCGGCCGCCCGCGCGCGGCGTCGGCTCCGCCCGCTGCTCCGTACAGTGGGCGCCGTGGCTCTCCGCTCGGTACCGCCGTGGAGCGGCCGGTGAGGCTCGCCGAGCTCGCCGGGCGCCGGGTCGGCGTCTGGGGCCACGGCCGGGAGGGCCGGGCCGCCGTCCGGGCCGCCGTCTGCGCCGGAGCCGCCGGGATCGTCGTCGTCGACGCGGCGCCGCCGGCCGCCGCCGACCTGCCGCCGGGCGTGCAGGCCGGCTCCGACGTCGCCGCGCTCGCCGGGTGCGACGTCGTCTTCCGCTCCCCGGGGATCAGTCCCTACCGCGAGGACGCGCGGGCCCTCGCCGCCCGCACGACGTTCGCCTCGGGCACCGGCGTCGCGCTCGCCGAGTTCGCCGCCCGGTCGGTGCCGACGCTGTGCGTCACGGGCACGAAGGGGAAGAGCACGACGAGCGCGCTGGCCGCCGCGGTGCTCACCGCCGCCGGCCGGCCCGCGGTGCACGCGGGCAACATCGGCACACCGCTGCTCGACGTGCTCCTCGACCAGGCCGTTCCGGACGGGACGTCGCTGGTGGTCGAGGTGTCCAGCTACCAGGCCGCCGCGGTGGACCACTTCGCCGGCTGCGGCGCGGTGACCGCGCTCGCTCCCGAGCACCTCGACTGGCACGGCGGGGTCGAGGCCTACTACCGGGACAAGCTGCACCTCTTCGCCGGCTGCGGCCCCGCGTCGGTGGTGGTCGGCCCGCAGGCCCGCGGGATCGCGGAGCAGTATCTCGACCCCGCGCAGCTGGTCGACCCGGCCGACGTCGTCCCCCGGGCGCGGCTGGCGGAGTTCCGGCCCGAGCACCTGCCCGGGCTGCACAACGTGGCCAACGTGCACGTCGCGCTGGCCACGGCCGTCCGGATGGGCGTGGACCTGGCCGGGCACCGCGACGCGGTGCGCACCGCCGTCGCGGAGTTCCGCGCGCTGCCGCACCGGCTCTCGCCGGTGGCCACGCTGGGCGGTGTGACCTTCATCGACGACGCGCTGAGCACCACGCCGGTGTCGGTGCTGGCCGCGCTCGACGCGCTGGCCCCGCGGCACGTCACGCTGATCGCCGGCGGCCAGGACCGCGGCCTGGACTTCCGCGACCTGGCCGGCAGCGTCGTCGCGCGGCAGGGGGCGGTGCGGGTGGTCACCATCCCCGACACCGGCGCCCGTCTGGCCGCCGACATCCGTGCCGCAGCGGCCTCCGCCGGGGTGCCTCCTCCGGTCACCGAGACCGCGTCCCTGGCCGACGCGGTGGCCGAGGCGATCGCGACGGCCCCGCAGGACGGGATCGTGCTGCTCTCGCCGGGCGCGCCCAGCTACAACCGCTACCGCAACTACGAGGAGTTGGCACGGACCTATGAGCAGATCCTCGCGGACGCCGGAGCGCAGCGTGTCTGACGAGGTCTTCGTCGTCGCCGACCGCTCCCTGGAGCTCGCCACCGGGGAGGCCGCGTTCTCCTACGAGCTGGCCGGCGACGTGTTCACCGAGCGGCTGACCCTCGACACCGAGCTGCTCGGGGCCGCGGATCCCGCCCGGCTCGACGCGGCGCTCGACCTCGTGCACCTGGTCATGGGCACCAGCTACTACAAGCTGCGGGCACCGGGCCGGGTCGCGGTCGGCCGTCCCCTCACCAAGGCGCAGTACGCCGTCGCCGAGGCCGCCTACACGCACGGGCTCGGCGAGTTCGCGGCGGTGAACCGGCTGCCGGTGCCGCACGCGGTGCAGTGGGACGTCGAGCTCACCGACGACGTCCCGGCGCTCGCGGGCGGCGGCGGGCGGGGCCCGCTGCTGCCGGTCGGCGGCGGCAAGGACTCCGCGCTCGCGCTGGTGGTCGTCTCCCCGGCCACCGCGCTGGCGATCAACCCGACCGACGCCCAGCGCGACGTCGCCCGCGCCGCCGGGGTGCCGCTGATCGGCGTGCGGCGGCGGCTGGACCCGCTGCTGGCCGTGCGGACGGCCGACGGCGGGCTCAACGGGCACGTGCCGGTGACCGCGATCAACTCGGCGATCTCGACGCTGGTCGCCGTCCTGGGCGGCTTCGACCCGGTGGTGTTCGCCAACGAGCGCTCCGCCGACGAGGAGACGCTGGAGATCGACGGCGCCCGGGTGAACCACCAGTACTCGAAGTCCTACGAATTCGAGCGGCTGTTCGCCGCGGCCGCCGGCGAGCTGGGCGTCGGCTACTTCAGCCTCACCCGCCAGCTGTCGGAGCTGGCGACCGTCGCCGCGGTGGCGAACCTGCCCGGCCTGCGCGGCGAGATCCTCAGCTGCAACCGCTCCTACACGCAGCGGCACCTGGGGGGCGAGGCGACCCAGCGGTGGTGCCTGCACTGCGACAAGTGCCTGTTCACCTTCCTGTGCTTTGCGGTCTTCCTCACGCCGGACGCGGCCGTCGAGATGTTCGGCGGCAACCCGCTGGAGGACCTCTCCCTGGCCGGCGGATTCCGCCGGCTGTGGGCGACGGAGAAGCCCTTCGACTGCGTGGGGGAGCGGGCCGAGAGCGCCGCTGCCATGGCGCACCTGGCGGGCAGCCGGGCGTGGGGCGGGTGCCCGGTGGTGCGCGAGCTCGGGGGTGAGGCGGCCTCCTTCGCCGCGGTCACGGGGGCCACGGTCGCCGGTTTCCTGGAGCCCCGCGGCGAGCACGCGGTGCCCGAGGCCCACCTCGGCCCGCTGCGGCGGGTGCTCGCGGAGGGCCGCCCGCCGGTCACGTGAGCGTCGCGCGGCGGCTGGCCGTGATCGAGGGGGCGGTGCTGCGGCCCGGTGCCCGCGACGTCACCGCCCTGGGCGCGGCGGTGCGCGGCCAGCTCGCCCGGCTGGCGGGCGCCCTGGCCGCCGCCGGGGCCGCCGGCGCCCGGGTGGGCCTGGTCACCGGCGTGCACATCGCCTGGGCGCCGACCCCGGCCGCCGAGACCGACGGCCCGGTCGGGACGGCCGTCCTCGCGCGGGCGCTGGCGTTGCTGGGGGCCGAGCCGGTCGTGCTCACCGACGAGCCCTGCGCGGTGGTGACCGGCGCCTGCCTGGGCGTGCTGGGCGCCGGCCGGCTGCGGGTGGTGCCGGCCGATGCCGGCGAGGCCGCGGTGGCCGGTGCGGTCGCCGCGCTCGAACCGGCGGTCCTGGTGGCGGTCGAGCGGCTGGGGCCCAACGCCGCGGGACGGGTGATGACCATGCGGGCGGTGGACATCACGCCGTCCACCGCGCCGCTGCACGCGGCCTTCGCCGTGCCCGGGCCCGTCACCGGCGCGGTCGGCGACGGCGGCAACGAGATCGGCATGGGCAACGTGCCGGCCGAGGTGGTCGCCGCCGCGGTGGCGCACGGGGCGCGGATCGCCTGCCGCGTGCCGGTGGACGCTCTCACCGTGGCGGGCACCTCCAACTGGGGGTGCTCCGCGCTGGTCGCCGCGCTGGCGGTGCTGGTCCCCCGGCACGCCGCGGCGCTGGCCGCGCTGCTCGACCCGGCGGTGGACGCCGCGCTGCTCGAGGTCGCCGGCGCGGCCGGCGGCATCGACGGCGTCACCGGGCTGCCCGGCGCCTCGGTCGACGGCGTGCCGGTGACCGCCTACGCCGATCTGCTCGCCCAACTGCGGGAACTGGCGCAGGCATAGGCTCGGCCGCGTGGCAGACCGGCACGGACCTGAGCTGGCCGCGCCGCTGGCCGAGCGCCTGCGGGCCCGCGGCCTGCGGCTGACGACCCAGCGGCAGCGGGTGCTCGCCGCCGTCGCTGCGCTGGAGCACGCGACTCCCGAGGCCATCGGCGCGCGGCTGCGCGAGGAGGCCGGCCCCGACGGGGCCGCCCCGGACACCTCCACGGTCTACCGGACCCTCGAGCTGCTCGAGCGGCTGGGCCTGGTGTGGCACACCCACCTGGGCAAGGGCGCGCCGGTCTACCACGCCGCCGAGCACCCCCACCTGCACGTCGTCTGCCAGGGGTGCGGCGAGATCACCTCGGCCGACCCGGCGCTGCTCGCCGCCGCGGCGGAACGTCTGGCCGCCGATCTCGGTTTCCAGCTCGACGTGGGACACGTCGCGCTGTCCGGGACGTGCCGGGCCTGCCGCGGACGAGCCGGAACGGAGCACTCATGACCGCCTCACCCCTCCTGTCGCTACCCGGTGCCGTGCCGGTGGAGGACGGGTCCGTCCCCGCCCACTACGGCGACCCGCTGCGCGAGCAGCGCGCGCTCGCCGAGGGCGCCGGGCTGGTCGATCGCAGCGACCGGGACGTGCTGACCGTCCCCGGCGCCGACCGGCTCTCCTGGCTGCACAGCCTCACCAGCCAGCACCTCGACCGGCTCGCCGACGGCGCCGGCACCGAGGCGCTGCTGCTGTCCCCGAACGGACACGTCGAGCACCACCTGGTGCTGGCCGAGCTGGGCGGCACCACCTGGGCCGACGTCGAGCCGGGCACGGGCGCGGCGCTGCGGGACTTCCTCGACCGGATGCGCTTCATGCTCCGCGTGGAGCCGGCCCTGGTCACCGGCGAGTGGGCGCTGCTGTCGCTGGTCGGGCCGCGGGCGGGCGAGGTGCTGGCCGCCGCCGGCCTGCCGCTCCCGCCGGCGCCGTACGCGGTGGCCGCCACGGACGGCGGGGGCTGGGTGCGCCGCATGCCGCCGCTCGGGGACGGCGCCGACGCGGTCGACCTGCTCGTGCCCCGCGCCGAGCTGGCCGCCCGCGCGCAGGCGCTGCGCGAGGCGGGTGCGACCCCGGCCGGCCTCGACGCCTTCGAGGCGCTGCGGGTGGAGGCCCGCCGTCCCCGCATCGGCGTGGACACCGACCACCGCACGATCCCCAACGAGACCGGCTGGCTGACCACCGCCGTCCACCTGGACAAGGGCTGCTACCGCGGCCAGGAGACCGTGGCCCGGGTGCACAACCTGGGCCGGCCGCCCCGGCGGCTGGTCCTCCTGCACCTCGACGGGCTCAGCGAGGAGCTGCCGGCGCCGGGCACGCCGGTCTCCGCCGGCGCCCGCGAGGTGGGTCGGCTGGGCACCGTCGTCCGCCACCACGAGCTGGGCGTCGTCGGGCTGGCGCTGGTCAAGCAGTCGGTGAAGACCGACGCCGAGCTCACCGCCGGCGGCGCGCGGGCGGCGATCGACCCGGACGACGCCCCGGCCGAGCTCGACGACTCCCGGGCGGCCGCGCGGGATCGCGTGCGGGCCGTCCGATCTGCCACCATCCCCCGGTGACCCCGACTGGCTTCCCCGCCGGCACGCTGATCACGGTCGCTCCCACGGGGGCGGAGTCCGCCAAGGCCGACGTCCCGGCGCTGCCGGTGACCGTCGAGGAGGTGGTGGCCACCGCGCGGGACTGCCAGGCGGTCGGCGCGGCGGTGATCCACCTGCACATCCGGGACGCCGAGACCCGGCCCACCCTCGACCTCGGGTACGTGCGCGAGGTGGTCGCCGCTGTCCGGGAGGCCACCGACCTCGTCGTCCAGCTCTCGACCGGCGGAGCGGTGACCGACCCGTTCGACGCCCGGCTGGCCGTCCTCGACGCCGCGCCCGACGCCGCCTCGCTCTCGCTGGGCACGGTGAACTTCGGCCGCGACGTGTTCAGCAACCCCTGGGACCTCATCGTCGAGCTGCACACGCAGATGCAGCAGCGCGGCATCGTCCCGGAGTACGAGGTGTTCGACCTCGGCCACCTGGCCACACTGGCCCGGCTGCTCGACCGGCACGGCCCGCCGCACGGCGGCCACGTGCACGCCGACCTCGTCATGGGGGTGCCCGGCGGGATGCCCGGCACCGCGCAGGCGCTGACCGCGTGCCTGCCCTTCCTGCCGGCCGGCGCCACCTTCGCCGCGACCGGGGTCGGTCGTACCTCGCTGCCGGTGATGCTCGCGGCGCTGTCGGCCGGCGGGCATCTGCGGGTGGGCATGGAGGACACGCTCACCTACGCCCCCGGCGAGCCGGTGCGGGACAACGCGCAACTGGTGGCCCGCGCGGCCGGACTTGCCCGGATCGCGCAGCGCCCGCCGATGAGTACTAGCGACGCCCGCACCCTGCTGGGCATCTCGCCGCGCACTCCCGTGGAGGCATCTCCGTGACCCGCGAACCGATCCCCGCCGGCGGCGCCGCCGTCGACGCGCTGCTCGACCCCGGCTTCCTCGAGGCCGCGGTGCAGCGGCCGATGGCCGACGTCCGCCGGCTGCGCCGCCAGGCCGAGCAGGAGGAGGTCAACCTCTCCTACACCCGCCGGCTGCTGCAGGGCCGGCTGGACATCGTCCGCCGCGAGCTGCAGCGCCGCGCCGAGGACGACGGCCGCTCGCTGGTCGACCTGCTGCCGGAGATCCTCGCGGAGAAGGGCCGCGGCCCCGCGCACGGCCTCGGCCGGCACCAGACGGTGCAGCCGGCCGCGCCCGAGGAGTACGA
Organism: Geodermatophilus ruber; assembly: GCF_900114385.1. Lineage (GTDB taxonomy): Bacteria > Actinomycetota > Actinomycetes > Mycobacteriales > Geodermatophilaceae > Geodermatophilus > Geodermatophilus ruber. Next base: position 184,445 of record NZ_FOSW01000001.1, on the reverse strand, counting down.
GTCCTGGGTGAACGCGCTGACCCCGGGCGTGGACCTCTCGGCGGTCCCCGAGCTGGCCGACGCCGACCTGGAGCGGGCCGCGCGCGCCCTGGCCACCGCCGAGGGCTCGCTGTCGGAGCGGCGCCGCGGCGTCCAGCGGGTCATGGACGGGCTGGCCGCCGAGCTCGGCCGCCGGTACCAGGACGGCGAGGCCGACGTCGCGGCGCTGCTCGCCGCCGAGGGCCGGCACTGAAAGAGGACTCCCTTGCCCCCCACCACTCGCACGCTCGCGGTGGGCCCCTGCAAGGGGGCCGGGTGACTTCCTGGCCCGAGAGCCCCGTGATGGTCGAGGTGTGGCGCGCGGGGTTCCTCGAGTCGGTGCACCGCGGCGCGCTGGTCGCCGTCGGTGCCGACGGGCGCGTGCTCCTCGCCGCCGGGGACGTCGACCGGCCGGTGCTGCCTCGCTCGGCGAACAAGCCGGTACAGGCGACCGCGCTGCTGGCAGCCGGCTGGGCGCCCCGCTCCGGCGAGGAGCTGGCGATCGGTGCCGGCTCGCACTCCGGTGAGGACGGCCACCGGGAGCTGGTCGCCGGGATGCTGGCCGCCGTCGGGTTGACCCCCGACGCCCTGGGCTGCCCGCCGGCCCTGCCCTCGCACGAGGGCACGCGCGCCGCCTGGCTGATGGCCGGGCGGGCGCCGGAGCGGCCGGCGATGAACTGCTCGGGCAAGCACGCGGCGATGCTGTCGGCCTGCGTGGCGGCCGGCTGGCCCATCGACGGCTACCTGGACCCCGCGCACCCGCTGCAGCAGGCGATCGAGGCCCGGCTGGCCGAGACCGCCGAGTCGCCGGTGGCCGCCGTCGTCGTGGACGGCTGCGGCGCGCCCCAGCACGCGCTGCCGCTGAGCGGCCTGGCCCGCGGCGTGCTGGCGCTGGTCGAGGCGCCGCCGGGGAGCCCCGAGCGGGCGGTCGCCGACGCCATGCGGGCCGCCCCGTGGTTCGTCGCCGGCACGGGGCGGGAGGACACCGAGCTGATGCGCGCGGTGGGCGGGCTGCTGGTCAAGGGCGGCGCCGACGGCGTGCACGTGGCTGCGCTGCCCGGCCGCGGTGCGGTGGCGCTCAAGCTGGACGACGGCGGCGACCGCGGCCGCATGCCGGCCCTGTGCGCCGGGCTGCGGCGGCTCGGCGTCCCGGCCGAGCAGCTGGCCCGGTGGGCGCTGACGCCGGTGTCGGGTGGGGACGGCGTGGTCGGCGAGGTGCTCGCGGCCGCGCTGCTGGAAGGTTGAGCCGAACCGCGCGGATGTGAGCCGTCTCACCCCGGAAGTGCTTGCTCTACCGCTTGCAAGAGTTAGCAGCCGGCGCTAGCGTCGGACCCGTGCAGACGCCCGGGGAATTCGTCCGCGACCAGGTGACCACCGTCCGAGAGAAGGTGGACCAACTGGCGGGCAACGTCGCGGAGACGGTGGCCGCGGAGCGGTCCAAGGTCTCCGCGACCAGCACGCAGGTCGGGGAGTTCATCCGGGAGCAGCGCAACGCCGCCCGGGTGTCCCTCCGGGAGCTCGCCCGCACGGCCGGGGTGAGCAACCCGTACCTGTCGCAGGTGGAGCGGGGGCTGCGCAAGCCCTCGGCGGAGATCCTGGCCGCCATCGCCAAGGGGCTGAAGATCTCGGCCGAGACGCTCTACGAGCAGGCCGGGATCCTCGACCGCCGGTCCGGCAACCCGGACACCGTGGCGGCGATCCGCTCCGACCCCTCGCTCTCCGAGCGGCACAAGGCCGTCCTGCTCGAGCTCTACGAGACCTACGTCCGGGAGCACACCGCGAGCTCCGCCACCGAGCACCCCGCACCGCAGACCTCTCCCTCCCGCGCATCGAAGGAGTCGGCATGACCGCCACCCAGACCCTCAAGCACGTCGGCGAGACCGTCGCCGTCCGCAACAAGACCGCCCTGCTGGCCGCCGTCGGCGCCGGTGACCTGGCCGTCGAGCGCGCCCGCTCCGTCGTCGGCTCGCTCGTCCAGCGGGCCGAGGCCCTGCCCGGCGAGGCCCAGGTCCAGGCCGACCTGGCCGCCAAGGAGGCCCGCACCCGTGCCGGGGAGGCCGCCGGCCGCGCCCGCGGCGCCGTGCAGTCCGCCCGCACCTCCGCGCAGCACGTGGCCGCCGCCGTCCGCCCCGACGCGGTCGTGGGCACCGTGACCGGCCTGGTCAGCGTGGCCCGCACCCAGGCGGTGGCCACGATCGAGTCCCTCGCCGTGCGCGGCGCCGAGGTGGTCGAGGAGCTGCGCCGCCAGCCCGGGTTCCGCACGGTGGTCAGCCGCGCCGAGCGCGCCGTGGACGCGGTCGAGGACCGGCTCGAGGACATCCTCGAGGAGACGGCCGAGACCGTCAGCGAGGCCTCCGACGAGGTGACCTCGCGGGCGCAGAAGACCTCGGCGAAGGTGACGAAGGCCGTGGACCGGGTCGAGGAGAAGACCTCCTCCGCGGCCGAGGCGGCCACGTCGACCCTCACCGTCGCCGAGGAGCCCGCCCCGGCCAAGCCGGCCAAGAAGCCCTCGGCGGCCCGCAAGAGCAACAAGGCCACGACCTCGGCGCGGGTCACCCGTGCCCGCACGGCCAAGCGCACCGACCCCACCGCGGTGCCCGCCAAGACCGACGACTGACCCTCGCACCCGCCGCAGGGCCCCCGAGCCGCACCGCGCTCGGGGGCCCTGCGGCGTTCGGAACCCGCCCTGACCTGGGCGCGGTGCCGAACCGGTGCTGCGCGCTGCTCTCGCCCCAGGGTGTCGGCGAGTACCCTTCGGGCATGCCGTCCTTCGACGGGGTCGTCTACCTCGTCCTCCTCTACGGAGCCCTGGCGCTGACCGCGTGGGCCTTCATCGACGCGCTGATCCGCCCGGCCGCCGGCTACGTCGCGACGGGGAAGCTCACCAAGCCCGCCTGGGGAGCGATCACCGGACTGGCGGTGCTGGTCATCCTCTGGCAGGGGCCCATGAGCTTCCTCGGGCTGCCGGCCGTCATCGCGGCCATCGTCTACCTCGTCGACGTACGGCCCGCCGTCCGCGGGCTGCGCCGGGGCGGCAGCAGCTGGTGAGACCGCCGGCCGTCGTCGTCACCGGCTGTCGGCCGGGATGAGCACCCACAGCAGCAGGTAGGCGATGAACTGCGGTCCGGGCAGGATGCAGGAGAGCACGAACGCCAGCCGCAGGGCGGTCACCGACAGGCCGTAGCGCCGGGCCAGGCCCGCGCAGACGCCGGCGATCACGCGGTGCCGGGTGTCACGGCGGAGCGGGGGACGGCGCGCGGGCGAGGTCATGGTGCCGACCCTACGGTTCCGGCCATGCTCCTGCGTGCGGTTCCGGGCGACCTCACCGCGGCCGACGTCGACGGGCTCGGCACCGCCACCCCGGGGCTGCTCGGCCGCCGTCCACGGCTGGCCGCTGACCGGCGTTGCCGTCCAGGCGGTCGCGGGGCGCCGGCGGCGTTCCAGGCTGCGCTCAGCGGCTGAAGACACCCTCCGGCGGCTCGGGCGAGGCGACCGCGTCGGCGTCGTGCACCGGTCGGGCCCCGCCGGCGAACGCGACCAGGTCCGCGCCCTCCACCACCCGGCTGGGCATGGGGTCGGAGGCGCACCGGCGGACCAGCGCGGGGATCGGTAGCGCGGCATCGGAGGCGACGGCCACCGCGTTGCCGAAGCGGCGGCCGCGCAGGGCGCCGGGTTCAGCGAGCAGGCAGACGGAGCGGAAGACCGCGCCCAGCGTCGCCACCTGCGAGCGGGCGAACCGCAGCGGCGGTCCGTCGGCCACGTTGACGACGAAGACCCCGCCCGGGCGCAGCACGCGCCGGGCCTGCGCCGCGTACTCGACGCTGGTCAGGTGTGCCGGGGTGCGGGCGCCGGCGAAGACGTCGCTGACCACGACGTCGGCGGAGGCCGCCGGTAGCGCCTCGAGGCCGGCGCGGGCGTCGGCGGCGCGGACCCGGATGCGGGCGCCGCGCGGGAGCGGCAGGTGGGCGCGGACCAGGTCGGTCAGCCGCTGGTCGATCTCGACCACCCGCTGCCGGGAGCCGGGGCGGGTCACCGCGACGTAGCGGGGGAGGGTGAGGGCGCCGCCACCCAGGTGGACGGCGTCGATCGGCTGCCCCTCCTCGGCCACCAGGTCGAGGACGTGGCCCATCCGGCGGACGTACTCGAACTCCAGGTGCGCCGGGTCGTCGAGGTCGACGTGCGACTGGGGAGTGTCGTTCACCAGGAGCACCCACGAGCCGTCCCGGTCGGCGTCCCCCAGGAGCTCGGCGGTGCCGCCGTCGACCTCGGTGGGCCCGGGCGGGAGGACGGGTTCGGTGCGCTGTGAACGTGCCACGGGGAGTCATCGTCCCCGCAGGAGCAGCTCGGCCGCCGGGTCGCCCCCGACGAGCACCTCGGCCGGGCGGCCCAGAGCCGGCGCAGCAGGTGCGCGCCGGTCGCCTCCAGCCGGTTCGGTGCGGCGGTTCAGACCGGGGCGACGGCCGACCAGCGCACGGTCACCTCGCCGTGCTTCCAGCGGCGGGTGGACCCGACCAGTGGCCAGCCCTGCTCGGCCAGGGCCTCGACGGCCGCCGTCCAGCGCTGGCGGGCGCCGAAGGTGGACAGGCCCGCGGCGGAGGCCCACGCCGCGTCCAGGGCGCGCAGGAACTCGTGGACCGGCTGGCCGGGGACGTTGTGGTGGATGAGCGCCTTGGGCAGCCGCTCGGCGAGGTCCGACGGCGAACCGAGATCGGTCACCCGGGCCGACAGCGTCAGGGTCAGCGGCCCGTCGGCGTCCAGCGCCACCCACGCCGCGCGGCGGCCCCACTCGTCGCTGGTGCCCTCGACCAGCAGGCCGCCCGGGCCCAGCGCGGCCCGCATGGTCTCCCAGGCGTGCGCTGCCGACTCCAGGTCGTACTGGCGCAGCACGTTGAACGCCCGCACCAGCACCGGCCGCAGCCCGGCCAGCTCGAAGCCGCCTACCCGGAAGTCCACCCGCGGCGGGTCCCGGTCGGCCGCCACCGCCGCCACCCGCGCCGGGTCGATCTCCAGGCCGACCACCTCCAGGCCGTGCACCTCGGGCCCGAGCCGGTCGGCCATCTCCAGCGTGGTCACCGCCGAGGAGCCGTAGCCGAGGTCGACGACGAGGGGACGGGCGGCGTCCCGCAGCCGGGGAATCTGGGTGGCCACCACCCAGCGGTCGACCCGGCGCAGCCGATTGGTGTTGGTGGTACCGCGCGTCGGCAGGCCCAGGGCACGCGCCCGCCCGGCGGCCAGCCGCGGGTTCGCCTTCCGGGGAGCGAGCACCGCCCGGCGCTTGTGGTCTCCGCCTCCTGCCTCGCTCACCGGTCCAGAGCCTAGCCCCGGTTAGCGTGGGCGGGTGCAGGTCCGACGCGACGCCCGGCTCGCCGAGCTCACCACGCTGGGGGTGGGCGGCCCGATCGACCGGCTCGTCGAGGTCACCGACGCGGCGGAGCTGGTCGACGCCGTGCGGGACGCCGACGAGGCCGGCCGGCCGCTGCTCGTCCTCGGCGGCGGGTCCAACCTCGTCGCCCCCGATGCGGGGTGGCCCGGGGACGTGGTCCTCATCCGCAGCGGCGGCGTCGAGCGCGCCGGCTCCCGGCTGGAGGTGCAGGCCGGGGAGCCGTGGGACGACCTCGTGGCGTTCACCGTCGATCAGCGGCTCGCCGGGTTGGAGGCGATGTCCGGCATCCCCGGCTCGACCGGCGCCACCCCCGTGCAGAACGTCGGCGCCTACGGCCAGGAGGTCGCCCAGGCCATCACCGCGGTCCGCGTCTACGACCGGGCGGAGAAGGCCGAGCGCACCCTGTCGCCCGCCGAGTGCGGGTTCGCCTACCGCGACAGCCGGCTCAAGCGCGAGCCGGGCCGCTTCGTCGTCCTCACCGTCACCTTCGAGCTGGAGCCCGGCGAGCGCTCCCGGCCGGTCGGCTACGCCGAGCTCGCCCGCACGCTCGGCGTCGAGCTCGGCGCGAGCGCCCCGCTGGCCGACGTCCGGACCGCGGTGCTGCAGCTGCGCCGCGGGAAGGGGATGGTGCTCGACCCGGCCGACCCCGACAGCCGCAGCGCCGGGTCGTTCTTCACCAACCCGGTCATCCCGGCGGCGCGGGCGGTCGAGGGCTGCCCGAGCTGGCCCGCCGGGGACGGGCAGGTCAAGCTCAGCGCAGCCTGGCTGGTGCAGCACGCAGGGTTCGGCCGCGGCACCCGGCAGGGGCACGTGGGGACGTCGTCCCGGCACAGCCTCGCGCTCACCACCGAGGAGGGCGCGACCGCCGCCGAGCTGCTCGCCTTCGCCGACACGATCGTCGCGACCGTGCGGCAGCGCTTCGGCGTCGAGCTGGTGAGGGAACCGACCGCCGTCCAGCCCTAGCCTGGGCCCCCTCCCGGGCGCCGCCCCGAGCGTGCGAGGGGTGCGGAGGAGGGAGTCCCTCTACTCGCGGAAGACCTTGTGCTGGGCCGCCTGCGCGCGCGGGCGGACCACCATCAGGTCGATGTTGACGTGGTGCGGGCGGGTGAGCGACCAGGCGATGCAGTCGGCGATGTCCTCGGCGACCAGCGGCTCGCGCACCCCGCGGTAGACGGCATCGGCGGCCTCGGCCGAGCCGAGCCGGTTGCGCGAGAACTCCTCGGTGCGCACCATCCCGGGCGCGATCTCGATGATCCGCACCGGCTCGCCGCACAGCTCCAGCCGCAGCGTCTCGGCCAGCGTGTGCACCGCGTGCTTGGCCGCGGTGTACGAGGCGCCGCCCTCGTAGCTGATCAGCCCGGCCGTCGAGCCGACGAAGAGCAGGTCACCGGCGCCGGAGGCGATCAGCGCCGGCAGCAGCGCGCGGGTGAGCCGGACGGTGCCCAGCACGTTGACCTCGTAGGTGCGCGCCCACGAGTCCAGGTCGGCCTCGGCCACCGGCTTGGCGTCGAAGGAGCCGCCGGCGTTGTTCACCAGCACGTCCACCCGGTCGAGGGCGTCGGCGAAGGCGGCGACCGATGAAGGGTCGGTGACGTCCAGCGGCAGCGCGCGGGCGCCGATCGCGGCGGCCAGCTCCGCCAACCGGTCCATCCGCCGCGCCCCGAGGACGACGTCGAAACCCTCGGCGGCCAGCCGGGTGGCCGTGGCCGCCCCGATGCCGCTGGAGGCGCCGGTGACGACGGCGGTGCGGCCGGCGCCGGGGAGGGGGCGGTATCCGGACGAGTGAGCTGCAGAGGGGCCGGGCATGAGACTCATCCTGGCGTTGTTGCAGGATTGAAGGTCGGGAGGGTGCCCTCGTGCGGCGCCCGCAGGACGGAGCCAGGGCGGGAGGTCGGACGTGGCCGCTCGCCGTCGTCCCCGGGCGGCCACGCCTGCGCGCGTGGCGACGCTCTCGGTGCACACCAGCCCGCTGGACCAGCCGGGGGCCGGTGACGCCGGCGGCATGAACGTCTACATCGTCGAGGTGTCCCGCCGGCTGGCCGCGCGCGGCATCGAGGTCGACGTGTTCACCCGCGCCACCTCCAGCGACCTGCCGCCGGTGGTCGAGATGAGCCCTGGGGTGACGGTGCGGCACGTGCCCGCCGGCCCCTTCGAGGACCTCGGCAAGGAGGAGCTGCCCGCCCAGCTGTGTGCCTTCACCGCCGCCGTCCTGCGTGAGGAGGCGCAGCACGAGCCGGGGCACTACGACGTCGTCCACTCCCACTACTGGCTGTCGGGGCAGGTGGGGTGGCTGGCGCGGGACCGGTGGAGCGTGCCGCTCATCCACACCGCGCACACCCTGGCCAAGGTCAAGAACGCGGCGCTGGCCGCCGGTGACCGGCCCGAGCCGCGGACCCGGGTGATCGGCGAGGAGCAGGTGGTCGCCGAGGCCGACCGGCTGATCGCCAACACCTCTGACGAGGCCCGCCAGCTGGTCGACCACTACGCCGCCGACCCGCGGCGCACGCTCGTGGTCCCGCCCGGTGTCGACCTCGACCGCTTCGTGCCCGGCGACCGGACGACGGCTCGCCGCGCTCTGGGCATCGCCGAGGACGCCGTGGTGCTGCTCTTCGTCGGCCGTATCCAGCCGCTCAAGGCCCCCGACCTGCTGCTCGAGGCGGCCGCGCGCATGCTCGCCGACGAGCCCGCGCTGCGCGGCCGGCTCCGGGTGCACGTCATCGGCGCGCCCAGCGGTGCCGGGCTGGAGGCGCCCCGGCAGCTCGAGCAGCTCGCGTCCACGCTCGGCATCGCCGACCTGGTCTCCTTCCTGCCGCCCCAGCACGCCGACCGGCTCGCCGAGCACTACCGGGCCGCCGACGTCGCCGTCGTCCCCAGCCACAACGAGTCCTTCGGCCTGGTCGCGCTCGAGGCGCAGGCCTGCGGGACCCCGGTGGTCGCCTCCGCCGTCGGCGGGCTCACCACAGCCGTCCGCGACGGCGTCTCCGGGGTGCTGGTCGACGGCCGCGACCCGGCCGACTACGCGTCGGCGATCCGCGCCGTGCTCGCCCGTCGCGAGCTGCTGTCGGCCGGTGCCCGCCGGCATGCGGCGGCCTTCTCGTGGGAACGCACGGTCGACTCGCTGGTGGCGGCCTACACCGCCGCCGCGGAGGAGATGTCCGCCGCCGCCCGGCGCGGGGTCGGCGGCACGCTGCCCCGCCCGGCGTGGGCCCTCGGCGCGGTGCGGCCGTTCGGCGCGCAGGTGGCGCGGTGAGCGGCACGCGCCCGGTCGCCGAGCTCGACGCGGTCATCGAGCAGACCCTGCGCGAGGGCGAGCTCGTCCACGAGCACCCCACCCCCGGCCGCTGGCTGGTCGACCTGCCCGGCACGAACAAGCTCAAGACCGTCTGCGGGCTGATCGTCGGCGAGCACGCGCTGCGGGTGGAGGCGTTCGTCTGCCGCCAGCCCGACGAGAACCGCGAGCAGCTGTGGACCTTCCTGCTGCAGCGCAACGCCCGCATGTACGCGGTCGCCTACTCCATCGACAGCGTGGGCGACGTCTACCTCACCGGCCGGCTGCCGCACGCCGCGGTCACGCCGGAGGAGCTCGACCGCGTCCTCGGCGCGGTGCTCAGCTACGCCGACGACCACTTCAACACCATGCTCGAGATCGGCTTCGGCACCTCGATCCGCCGGGAGTGGGAGTGGCGGGTGAAGCGCGGGGAGTCCCTGCGCAACCTGGAGGCCTTCGCCGCCTTCGCCGACCCGACCCGGCGACCAGGACCCGGCGCACCGCCGGACGGCGGAGCGTGACGGCGACCGACCGCACGACCACCGGGGCGGCTTCCGCGGAGGAGCCCCCCGGGTATGCCCGGCGCTGGTGGGTTCTGGCGACCATGACGGTCTGCCTGCTCGTGGTGATCATGGGCAACACCACCCTCAACGTCGCCATCCCGACCCTGCAGCGGGAGCTGGGCGCCAGCCAGAGCGAGCTCCAGTGGGCCATCGACGCCTACATCCTCGTCTTCGCCGGGCTGCTCTTCTCCTGGGGCGTGGTCGGTGACCGCATCGGCCGGCGCCGGGTCCTGCTCATCGGGCTGTCGGTCTACACGCTCGCCTCCCTGCTCGGCGCGTTCAGCAGCAGTCCGGAGGAGCTGATCCTGTGGCGGGCGGTGATGGGCGTCGGCGGCGCGGCGGTGCAGCCGGCCACGCTCGCCGTCATCACGAACGTCTTCCCGCCCGGCGAGCGCGGCCGCGCCATCGGGGTGTGGGCCGGCGCCGCGGGGCTGGCGGTCGCCGGCGGCCCGCTGGCCAGCGGGGCGGTCCTCGAGCACTTCTGGTGGGGAGCGATCTTCCTGATCGCCGTCCCCGTGGCCCTGCTGGCGATGGTCGGGATCCTGCTGATCGTCCCCGAGTCGCGCGACCCGTCGCCGGGCAAGCTGGACGTCCCCGGTGTGCTGCTTTCGATCGTCGCGCTCGCCGGGCTGGTCTACGGCATCATCCACGGCGGCTCGGGGGCCGGCTGGACCTCGCCCGGTGTCCTCGTCCCCCTGCTCGGCGGGGTGGCCCTGCTGGTCCTGTTCGTCTGGCTCCAGAAGCGCTCCAGGCACCCCGCGCTCGACGTCTCGCTGTTCCGCAACCCGGCGTTCTCCGCCGCCGCGGCCGCGCTCGGCCTGAACTTCTTCGCCCTCATGGGCGCGACGTTCTACCTCGTCTACTACCTGCAGGGTGTGCTCGGCTACAACCCGCTGGCCAGCGGGGCGGCGCTGATCCCGACGGCGCTGGGCATGTCGCTGATGGCCCCGCAGAGCTCCCGGCTGGCCGAGCGGTTCGGGGCCAAGGCGGTCGTCGGCAGCGGGTTCCTGTTCATTGCCGTCTCCTTCCTCGGTTTCCAGCTGCTCGACGGGACCGCGCCGCTGTGGCTGCTGATCGCCCTGCTGTCGGTGCAGGGGCTGGGCATGGGGGCGGTGATGGCCCCGACGACCGAGTCGATCATGTCGGTTGTCCCGCGGCACAAGGCCGGCGCGGGCGCCGCGGTCAACAACTCCGTGCGCCAGGTCGGGGGCGCGCTGGGCGTCGCGATCCTCGGCTCGGTGCTCGCCTCGGCCTACGCGGCCCGCCTGGGCGACCAGGTCGACGTCCTCCCGGCGGAGCTGCGGGCGGAGGCCAGCTCCTCGATCGTCGCCACCCTGGAGGCGGTCGGGCAGGTGCGGGCCGGTGGGGACGAGGAGGCCGCGGCCGCCGCCACCGGGCTGGTGGGCCCCGCCCAGGACGCCTTCGTCTCCGCCATGCACCTCACCGCGATCGGTACCGCGACCGCCGCCCTGGTCGCCGCCGCCGTCGTCTTCACCTGGCTGCCCGGGCGCCGGCGCGCGGACGCCGCGGCCGCGGCCCCCGACCGGCGCGCCTAGGACGCGGTCCCGGGCCACCAGTACGTCGTCGAGGTGCGCGGTCGGCCGTCGTGGAACCGGCGCATCGCCTCGGCGACCTCCGCCTCCCGGGACGCCGGCAGGCACAGCCGGCGCCGGGTGAAGGCCAGGACGACGTCCGCCGGGGCGTCCTCCCAGGGGCCCGGCCGGGGCTCGGTCGCCGACTCCGCCGCGATCCCGAGCTCGGCGAGCACCTCGCCGAAGAGCTCCGCGGTCGGTCCGCCGGGGCGCTCCTGCCCGTGGAAGTGCCGCCACAGCGCGCCCATGGACGTCCACGGGTGCCGGTCGCTGAGCTCGACGACCACCCGGCGGCGGGCGTGGTCGGTGAGCGCGGCCACGAACTCGGCGATGTCGGGCACGTTGTAGACGACGTCCGCGGCGACGACGACGTCGGCCGCCGGCACCTCTGCGGCGATGTCGGGCCACCGGCCGCACCAGGTCCGCACGGGCGTGCTCCCGGCCGCTGACCGGTAGCGGTCGAGCAGCTCCGCCGACTGGTCCACCGCCAGCAGCTGCGCCGCCCCGGCCGGGATGCTCGCCGCGCCGCCCCCGGAGCCGACGTCGAGCACGCTGGCCGGCGCCGCGGCGCGCACGGTGTCGACGGTCCGGCCGGGACGGCGGACGCCGCCGAACAGCCCGGGCGGGAAGCCGTACGGGGACTCCGGGGCGGCGGCGAGGATCTCCGGGTCGATCGTCCAGGCAGCCAGCTCAGCGGCCCAGCGGCGCACGGCGGTCATGCCCCGATCCTGCCCCGAGCCGGTTCGCCGGACGCTAGCGTGGACGGCGATGCAGCAGGGCCCCGTGCACCAGAGCTTCGTCCAGGTCCTCGTCGGGATCGTGGCGGCCTCGGCGCTGGTCTACCCGCTCGTGCTCTGCGCGGTGCAGCTGGTCTTCGCCCAGCTGGTGGTCCTCGACGTCGCCGCGGTGGTGCTGTGGCTGGGCGTGGCGGTCGGCTGCAGCACCGCCGTCGTCGCTGCTCTGCGGTGGGGCGCCGGCCGCCCGGTGCGCAGCCCCTGGCTGCTGGCCGGTCTGCTGCCCCCGGCGGCCTTCGAGCTGTGGCTCGTGTGGCCACTGGTCACCGCGTGAGCCCGCGTCGGGCAGGATGACCGGCGTGACGACGACCCCGCCCGGCACGCTGGTGCTGCTCCGCCACGGTGAGAGCGAGTGGAACAAGGCCAACCTGTTCACCGGATGGGTGGACGTCCCGCTCTCGGAGAAGGGCCGGGCCGAGGCGGCCCGCGGCGGGGAGCTCCTCGCCGAGCACGGCCTGCTGCCCGACGTCACGCACACCTCCGTGCTCAAGCGGGCGATCAGCACCGCCGAGCTGGCCCTCGCCGCGGCCGACCGGCAGTGGATCCCGGTCAAGCGCTCCTGGCGGCTCAACGAGCGCCACTACGGCGCCCTGCAGGGCAAGGACAAGGCCGCCACGCTGGCCGAGTACGGCGAGGAGCAGTTCACCGTCTGGCGCCGCTCCTACAGCACCCCGCCGCCGCCCATCGAGCCCGGCAGCGAGTACTCCCAGGACGGCGACCCGCGCTACGCGATGCTGCCGCCGGAGGTGCGGCCGGCCACCGAGTGCCTGGCCGACGTCGTCGTCCGCATGCTGCCGTACTGGTACGACGCGATCGTCCCGGACCTGCGCGCCGGCCGCACCGTGCTGGTCGCCGCGCACGGCAACAGCCTCCGGGCGCTGGTGAAGCACCTCGACGGCATGGGGGAGGACGAGGTGGTCGGGCTCAACATCCCCACCGGCGTCCCGCTGCGCTACGACCTGGACGACGACCTGCGACCGGTCAAGCCCGGCGGGGAGTACCTCGACCCGGAGGCTGCCGCGGCCGCGATCGAGGCGGTCAAGAACCAGGGCAAGAAGTAGCCCGAACACAGGCCAGGGGCCCTCTCCCGAACGCGGGAGAGGGCCCCTGGCCTGTCATGGGGGCCGGGCAGCCGGAGGGCGACAGAAGTTACGGCGCGGTGGTCACCCGGCGCTCGCCGGTGACCAGGAAGACCACCCGCCGGGCCACGCTCACCGCGTGGTCGGCGAAACGCTCGTAGTACCGGCCGAGCAGCGTGATGTCGATGGCCGTCTCGACACCGTGCGGCCAGACGTCGGAGAGCACCTCGCGGAACAGCTGCCGGTGCAGCTTGTCCATGGCGTCGTCGTCGTCCTCGAGCTCCAGCGCGGCCTCGACGTCGCGCTTGGCGATGACGGTGCCGGCCTTGGTCACCAGGGTCTCGGCGACGTGCCCGGCCTCCAGGAAGACCGGCCGAACCTCCTGCGGCACCGCGGAGTCCGGGAAGCGCATCCGCGCCACCTTGGCGATGTGCTCGGCGAGGTCGCCCATCCGCTCGAGATCGCTGGCGATCCGCATCGCGGTGATGATGGCGCGCAGGTCGGTGGCCACCGGGGCCTGCCGGGCGATGAGGTTGAAGCAGCGCTGCTCGATGCTCTCCCGGGTGGCGTCGAGGGGCGCGTCGCCTGCGATCACGCGGTCGGCGACGGTGACGTCGGCGTCGAGGAGGGCTGTGGTCGCCAGGCTCACCTGGGAGCCGACCGAGTTGGCCATCTCCACCAGGCAGGCCCGGATGTCGTCGAGCTCCTCGCGGTAACTGTCGCGCACCGTCGTCCTCCTCGTCGGCCGGCCGGGGGCCGGTCGTGTCACCTGCGCCCGGAGTCCGTCGACATTCATGCCCCGGCGCGTTCACGTCGAGGGTAGATCCGTCGCGCCGCGGCGTCGGGACGCATCGGTGAACGGGTGGGCACGGGAACGTGAACAGTGTCGGTACGTGTCGGTAGCACCACTCGGACGGGGGAGGTGCGGGCCTTCCTGCGGCCTAGCATCGGGTTTGTGAGCCCCACGGTCGCCCTCGTGGTGGGCCTGGTCGTCGGTGGCGTCCTGGTCGCCACCGTCCTGCTGCGCTTCCGCTCCGCCGTGGCGGAGGCCGTTCCGCAGCCGGACACCACCCTCGCCGAGGCGGTGCTGTCCCGGCGGCTGATCGACCTGATGGACCCGGCGGTCGTCCTGCTCGACGCCGACGACGTGGTGGTGCTTGCCAATCCGCCCGCGCGTGCCCTCGGCATCGTGCGCGACACCCGGCTGCTGGTCCCCGAGCTGGTCGAGCACGCCCGCGCGGTGCGGACCGGTGGCCGGCGGCGCGCCGACATCCCGCTGTCCGGCGCCCTGGTGGGCGGTGGCCCCCGGCTGGTGGGGGTGCACGGGATGCGGCTGGAGAGCGGCCCGGCGCCGGCGCCGGTGGCGCTGGTCCTCCAGGACGTCACCGAGGCCCGCCGGGTGGAGGCGGTCCGGCGCGACTTCGTCGCCAACGTCGGGCACGAGCTGAAGACGCCGGTCGGCGCGCTGTCCCTGCTGGCCGAGGCGGTCGAGGACGCCGCCGACGACCCGGAGATCGTGCAGCACTTCGCCGCCCGGATGCGGCACGAGGCCGACCGGCTGACCCGGCTGGTCCGCGAGCTGATCGACCTCTCCCGGTTGCAGGGCGGGGAACCGCTGCCCGAGCTGCTGCCCGTCGAGGTGGACACCGTCGTCGCCGAGGCGGTCGACCGCACCAAGCTGGCCGCGGCGGCCAAGCACATCGACATCGCCGCGGGCGGCCAGGGCGGACTGGTGGTGCGCGGGGTGGAGTCCCAGCTGGCCACGGCGGTGACCAACCTGCTGGCCAACGCCGTCGCCTACAGCCCCGCGGGCACCCGCATCGCCGTCGGTGCCCGCGCCCGCTCGGGGTTCGCCGAGATCACCGTGACCGACAGCGGCATCGGCATCCCGCGGCAGGACCGCGTGCGGATCTTCGAGCGCTTCTACCGGGTCGACCAGTCGCGGGCCAGCAGCACCGGGGGCACCGGTCTCGGCCTGGCCATCGTCAAGCACGTGGCCAGCAACCACGGCGGCTCCATCAGCGTCTGGAGCGAGGAAGGCCTCGGCTCCACGTTCACCCTGCGGATCCCGCTCGCCGGGCGGCCCGCGCCCGCCGGGGAGGCGACCCCGCCCGAGGCGGTGGTCGTGACGCCGCCCGAGGTGGCTCTCCCCGCCCGCGGAGCGGGATCCGCGCCCGACTCCGGCGGTGCTGTGCCCGCCGACTCCCCGAAGGGACGGTCATGACCCGAGTGCTGGTGGTGGAGGACGAGGAGTCGTTCTCCGACGCGCTCGCCTACATGCTGCGGCGGGAGGGGTTCGAGCCCGTCGTCGCGGCCAGCGGGACGCAGGCGCTGGCCGAGTTCGACCGCGCCGGGGCGGACATCGTCCTGCTCGACCTCATGCTGCCCGGCCTGTCGGGGACCGAGGTGTGCCGTGCGCTGCGCGCGAAGAGCGGCGTGCCGATCATCATGCTCACCGCGAAGGACTCCGAGATCGACAAGGTCGTCGGCCTGGAGCTGGGGGCCGACGATTACGTCACCAAGCCTTATTCGGCGCGCGAGCTGGTGGCCCGCATCCGCGCGGTGCTGCGCCGACGCGGGGAGGTGGACGTGCCCGCCGAGGCGGCGCTGGAGGCCGGCCCGGTCCGCATGGACGTCGAGCGGCACGTCGTCGCGGTGGAGGGGGACCCGATCGCGCTGCCGCTCAAGGAGTTCGACCTGCTGGAGATGCTGCTGCGCAACGCCGGCCGGGTGCTCACCCGCGGCCAGCTCATCGACCGGGTCTGGGGGTCGGACTACGTGGGCGACACCAAGACCCTCGACGTCCACGTCAAGCGGCTGCGGGCCAAGATCGAGCCGGACCCGGCCAACCCCAAGTACCTGGTGACGGTGCGCGGGCTGGGCTACAAGCTCGAAGCCTGACGACGGCGCTCACCCCCCGGCCGGTCTCCTCCTGCAGTTCGTCCATGTGTTCGCCCCTAGGCGTCGACGAGGTCGCGCGCAGGGTGAGCCGGCGGGGCCTGCGCGGCGGCCCGGCGGCGGTCCTCCCACCGGCGGCCGGTGCGGTAGACGTGCACGCCGCCGCAGGGGCACTCGACGTGCAGGGCGATGTGCGTCGGGTGGTTGACCACCGAGCGGATGCGCCGGTCGGCGACCAGCTCGTCGGTCCTCGTCACGGGGCAGGTGATCAGCAACATGGAGGAAGCGTGCGCGCCGGTCTCCCGCCGCACGAGTGGCAGGACCGACCACTATCGCGGCGTTCCTGCCATCATGTCGGCATGGCAGGAACGTCCCGTCCGCTCGTCGTCAGCACCCTCGTCGCCGACGGCCTGGTGGGCAGCTTCGGCCTCGGCGTCGCGGTGGAGGTCTTCGGCTACGACCGGCGTGCCATGGGGTTGCCGCGGTTCGACTTCGGCCTGGTCACCGAGCGGCCGGGCGTCGTCCGCACCGACACCGGCATCCCGGTCACGGTCGAGCACGGCCTCGACCGGCTGGCCGCCTCCGACATCGTCACGATCACCGCCTGGGAGCTGTTCACCCGCGTCCCCTCGCCCCCGCTGCTCGACGCGTTCCGTGAGGCGCACGCGCGCGGGGCGCTCATGATCAGCCAGTGCACGGGTGCCTTCGTGCTCGCCGAGGCCGGCCTGCTCGACGGCCTGCGCGCCACGACGCACTGGAAGTACGCCGGGGAGCTGGCCGCCCGGTACCCCGCCGTGCACGTGGACCCCACGGTCCTCTACGTCGACAACGGCCGGCTGATCACCGGGGCGGGCACCGCGGCGGGCGTGGACACGCTGCTGCACGTCGTCCGCCGGGAGTGGGGCGCGGCCGCGGCCAACGCGCTGGCCCGCGAGATGGTCGTGCCGCCGCACCGGGACGGTGGGCAGGCGCAGTTCATCGACACGCCGGTCGCCGCATGCGAGGACGACCGGCTGGGCGCGGTCCTGGACTGGGCGGTCGCCCACCTGGCCGAGGAGATCAGCGTGGACACCCTGGCTCGCCGGGCGCTGATGAGCCCCCGCAGCTTCGCCCGCCGGTTCAAGGCCACCACCGGGACGACGCCGCACGCCTGGCTGCTCGGCCAGCGGCTGGCGGCCGCGGAGGCGCTGCTGGAGAACAGCGACGCGCCGGTCGAGGAGATCGCCCGGCTGGTCGGCTTCGCCACCGCCGCCGGCCTGCGCGAGCAGTTCACCCGCCGTCGCGGCGTCTCGCCGCGGGCCTACCGGCAGACCTTCCGCGCCGCATCGGGGGACCGGGCTGCCTGAGGCGCCCCGCGCTCAGTCGCCCGCGCCGGGCGTGGCGGCGACCGGCGGCTGCGCGGCGCCGGCGGGGCCCTCTGCGGCGGCCGGGTAGCGCAGCGCGAGCAGGCTGGTGAGCCGCCGGCGCACGACGGGCGAGACCAGCCCGGCGTCCCCGGTGGGGTCCAGCAGCTCCCCGGGGACGACGACGTACCGATCCGGTGCCGCCTCGGCCTGGGCGAGGAATGCCTTGCGCACCGCGTCGCCGTCGACGCCGTGCGGCGCGGCGGTGACCGGGGAGTCCACGACCACGGTCAGGTCGGGCAGCAGCCCGCGGGTCGCCCACAGGGACGTGCGGAAGATCCGGTCGGCGTCCAGTCCCTGACCGGCCCCGTGGAAGGCGATCGAGGTGTCCACGTAGTGGGAGTTCACCACCACCTGGCGCTGCTCCAGCGCCGGGCGGATCACCGAGGCGACGTGCTGGGCCCGGTCGGCGGCGGCCAGCAGGGCCGCGGTGTAGGGGCCCACCGGGCGGCCGTCGTCGGCGCCGGGCGTCGGGCCGCCGATCCCGGAGCCGGGCGGCGGGGGGTAGAGCAGGCCGCGCACATCCCGGCCCAGCCGGGTGTCGCTGGGCTCGGAGGTGACCAGGACCGGGCACCCGGAGTCGCGCAGCACCGCGGCGAGATCGGCGGTGTAGCGGCGGGTGAGCTCCCGGTCGGCGCCCTCGACGACGATGAACAGCCCGACGCCGCTGGCCGAGGCCGACAGCAGGTCGGAGCTGCCCCACAGCAGCCGCAGCAGGTCGCGGAACCGGGTGCGGGAGCGGCCGGAGGCCGCCACCTGCCGGGTGGCGTAGACGCTCACCAGCAGCGCGAGCGCGCTGCCCATCAGCAGGGTCAGCCCGGGACCGGTGACGGTCAGCTCCAGATCCCCGAACTGCACGTCGTGCGTGCCGAGCAGGCCGGCCAGGCCGGGCCCGACGGCGACCGCCAGCAGCAGCACGATCCGCACCGAGGAGACGACGAAGGAGAAGACCCGCCCGCGCAGCCGGTCCTCGACCTCGAACCCGATCAGCGTGTAGCCGATGATCCAGGCGACCCCGGCGAACAGGCCGACGAGGAAGGCGGCGCCGGCGGCCAGCACGAACTCCCGCAGCAGCGACATGCTCATCAGCGCCAGGCCGGCCAGGCCGATCGCGCGGGCGAAGACGGTGCGCCGCGGCACGGTGGGCAGGATCCGCGGGCCGATCAGCATGCCCAGCGCCAGGCCGGTGAAGACGGTGCCGAAGATGATCCCGTACCCGGCGGCACCGGCGTCCAGGGTGGCCACGTAGAGCTGGGCGACACCGATGGTCAGCCCGCCCGCGCCGAAGGCCCCGAGGACGCCGACGTACAGCGCCCGCATGAGGGGCCGTTCGCGCAGGAAGGAGACGCCCTCGGCGACCAGGGAGAAGACGTTGCGCTGCTCGTCGCGGTCCGGCGCGGTGCCCGGGATGAGCGGGCGGGAGAGCAGGATCGTCAGCGCGGTCACCCCGAAGGTGGCCGCGTTGAACACCAGGGCCACGACGATCGCCGCCTGCGCATCGCTGCCCGCGTCGCCGCCGTCCGGGAAGATCCGGCTCGCGGTGGACAGCAGGGCGAACAGGACGGCGGCGATCGGGACCGCCCCGTAGATCGAGAAGAGCATGACCTGGTTGGCGACCGCCAGCCGTTCGCGCGGCACGATCGCGACCTGCATCGCCTGCTTGGCCGGGTTGGTGAACAGCCCGACCGCCTCGACGAGGAACTGGGCGATGTAGAGCCAGGTCAGCTCGTAGGTGAACGCGATCGACAGGTAGAGCGTGAGCGCGAGCAGGTCGCCGATGATCGCGGTGGTCCGCCGGTCCAGCCGGTCGGCGAGCGCACCGGCCAGCGGGGCGAGCAGCAGGTCGGGCAGCAGGCGGGTCAGGATCACGCCGGAGATGGCGGCGCCCTGCACCGCCACCGACTGGTCCCGGGTGAGCTGCTGGGCCATCGCGGTGGTGGCCAGCAGGCCCAGCCAGTCGCCGAGGCTGGACACCGTGATCGCCGCCCACAACCGGCGGAACGCGGGAATGCGGACGAGCGCGACGAAGGCGTTGTCGGGACGGGCGTCGGCCCCCGGGGCTCCGGCCCCGGCCCGAGCGGTCGCGCGTCCCTCGTTCACAGTCCCCGCCGTCCGGTCATCGGTCCGTTCCGGGGAAGGGTAGTGCCGCAGGGGGCGCCCTCAGTGCGGTCGCACCTCGAACGGGGGACCCGCTCCGGGCCGGCGGCGGTGCAGGACGACCGGCACCGGCACCGGCACCGGCGCCGGGCTGGCCGGGTGAGGCGCGACCAGCCCGTGGTCCAGCCGGGCCTCGGTCAGCCGGCGCAGCTCCTCGTAGGCCGGTGCGCCGAGGAGCGTGGTGAGCTCCGCGGCGTAGGTGAGGACCAGCGGCTCGGCGGCGACGTGCGCGGCCGGAGACCCGGTGCACCACCAGTGCAGGTCGTGGCCACCGGCGCCCCAGCCGCGGCGGTCGAACTCGCCGATGGTCGAGACCCGCACCTTCGTGCCGTCGGGCCGCTCGACCTCCTCCTGCTCCCGCCGCATCGGCAGCTGCCAGCACACGTCGGGCTTGGTCACCAGCGGGTGCAGGCCCTCGCGCAGGGCCATGCGGTGCAGGGCGCACCCGGCGCCGCCGGGGAAGCCCGGCCGGTTGAGGAACACGCAGGCGCCGTCGACGACGCGGGTGCGCAACGACCGGACGCCCTCCTCGGCGGCCTGCCCCTCCTCGGCCCGGTCCTGCTCCGTCCAGGCGCGGCGACCGACCGGTGCCAGCTGCCAGTCCTCATCGGCGAGGTCGGCCACCGCCGAGGTGACCCGCGCGAGGTCGTCCTCGTCGGCGAAGAAGGCGCCGTGGCTGCAGCAGCCGTCGTCCGGCCGGCCGGCCACCACGCCGGCGCATCCGCGGCCGAAGATGCAGGTCCAGGCCGAGGCCAGCCAGGTCAGGTCGGCGCGGACGATGTGCCGGGGGTCGGCCGGGTCGGGGAACTCCACCCACTCGCGCGCGAAGTCCAGCGGCACCTCGGGCGGGACGTCCTCCACCGGACCAGCGTAGGCACCGCTCCAGGGCTCCGGGCACCCCCGCGACCGGTCGCGAGGGGGCCGGGCAGACTGGCGGCATGCGACTCGGGGTGCTGGACGTCGGCTCGAACACCGTGCACCTCCTGGTCGTCGACGCCCACCGGGGTGCCCACCCCACGCCCATGCACGACGACCGTGAGGTGCTGCGCCTGGCCGAGCACGTCGGCCCGGACAACCTGCTGTCGAAGGAGGGGGAGAAGGCCCTGGTGAAGGCCGTGCGCAGCGCCTGCGAGCAGGCCGCGGCGCACCGCTGCGACGAGGTGGTGGCGATGGTCACCTCCGCCATCCGTGAGGCCGACAACGGCCTGGAGGTGCTCGAGCGGGTCCGGGCGCAGACCGGGGTCGACCTGCAGGTGACCAGCGGCGAGGAGGAGGCCCGGCTGACCTTCCTCGCCGTCCGGCGGTGGTACGGCTGGAGCGCCGGCCGGCTGCTGGTCCTCGACATCGGCGGGGGCTCGCTGGAGCTGGCCAGCGGGTTCGACGAGGACCCCGACGTCGCCCTGTCGCTGCCGCTGGGGGCCGGGCGGATGACCCGCCGCTACCTCCCCGCGGCTCACCGGGGAGGGCGGCCGGACCTCGCCGCGCTCGACGAGCTGGACGCGTACGCCGCCGACCTGCTGCGCCCGGCCGCCAAGAAGCTCCTGGCCGACGGCCCGCCGGACCTCGTCGCGGCCACCAGCAAGACCTTCCGCACGCTGGCCCGCCTGACCGGGGCGGCGCCGTACTCCGCCGGGCTGCGGGTGCCCCGGGAGCTGACCCTCGACGGGCTGGGCCAGCTGATCGGCTTCGTCTCCCGCATCGAGTCCGGCGCTCTGGCCGAGTTGCGGGGCGTGTCGCCGGACCGCGCCCACCAGGTTCCGGCCGGCGCCGTCGTGGCGCGCGCGGCCATGCGGGCGCTCGACGTACCGTCCGTCCGGATCTGCCCGTGGGCACTGCGGGAGGGCGTCATCCTCCGTCGGCTGGACACGTTGGGGGAACAGGAATGACCAGCTCGGCCAAGGACCGCGACACCACCCGACGGGATCCGGAGACCGGCGGGCGGCCGCTGGCCGACATCCTGCGCGAGGCCGGCGTCGAGTCGCCGACGCGCGGCCGGCGCCGGCGCTGGGACGACACCGGCGACACCGGTGTCCGGCAGCGGGGCTCCGGCGGGGACCGCGAGGCCGAGACCGGACGGGTGAGCGACACCGACCGGGGCAGCGACACCGGCCGGATGGGCGAGCGGCCCACGTTCGGCCGGCGGGCCTCCGACCGGGCCGGGGACGCCCCGCCTTCCGCCGCGGCGGCGGCGAAGCGGCGCCGCGGGCCGGTCGAGCCGTCGACGGCGGCGATCCCGGGGCTGCGCCCCTCCCGCAAGCCGGGCGTGCCCACGGCCGGCCCGAGCGGCCCGGCGGCGGCGACCGCCGACGGCACCGGCCCCATCCCCGTCAACCGGGACGACGACGCGCCGCTGCTCGAGGAGGAGACGCTCGCCCCCAAGGAGGGCGCCCTCGCCTGGCTGCGCTTCGGCGGCGAGCTGGTCGTGGCCCTCGGCGCCGGCGTCGGCATCTACTTCCTCTTCACCGTCCTCTGGGACCTCCTGCCCTACGCGGCCGTCGTTCTCGCGCCGCTGGCCGTGGCGGGGCTGGTGGCCGGGGTCGGGGCGTGGCGGCAGCGGCACGACCGCGAACCGGTCACCGTCCGGCTGGTCGCAGTCCTGGTGTTCGCGGGCACCCTGCTCAGCATCGCCCCGGCCGCCGGGTTGATCACCAGCAGCGGCTGAGGCCGCTCACCCGGCCGCCTCCTCCGGCCCGGCGGCGAACAGCTCGACCATCGCGACGCCGAACGCGTCCAGGTCGTCGGGCCTGCGGCTGGTGAGCAGGGTGCCGTCGACGACGACCTCCTCGTCGACCCACTCGGCACCGGCGTTGCGCAGGTCGGTCTGCAGCGAGGGCCACGACGTCATGCGCCGGCCCCGGGCGACGCCGGCCTCCGCGAGCACCCACGGGGCGTGGCAGATCGCGGCAACGGGCTTGCCGGCCTCGAAGAAGGCCGTCACGAAGGCCACCGCGTCGGCGTCGGCCCGGATGAAGTCGCCGTTGATGACGCCGCCGGGGAGGACCAGTGCCGCGTACTCGTCGGGGTCGGCCTCGCTCACGACGGCGTCGACCTTCTTCCGGTCCGCCGGGTCGATGTGGTCGTAGGCGGTGATCGACCCGGACTCCAGCGAGACCAGCTCCGGCTCCGCGCCGGCCTCCTCCAGCACCTGCCACGGCCGGTCGAGCTCCACCTGCTCGACCCCGTCGGTCGCGAGGACGGCCACCTTCATCCCGTTCAGTTCTCCAGCCATGCGGCCGCGGCTACCCCGCCCCCGCGGGCGGCACACCCTGCAACCCCCCGGCGGCGCCGGCACTACGGTTCGCCTCGTGCGCGCGCAACCCTCCGTCCCGGTGCGCCGTCTCCTCGGCCGTCCCCTCGCGGCGCTCGCCGGAGCCGGTCCGCGGGTCGACGACGCCGTCCGGGTGGCCGGCGAGCTCACCGCCTCCGGGCGCGCGGTGGCCCTCGAGCACGTGCCGGCCGCCGGCGCCGCCGATCCCGCTGCCGAGCTGCGCGACCTGGTCGGCCGCGTGTCCGCCGCCGGGCTGTCCGCCCGGTGCGAGCTGACCGTGCCGGTGGAGCGGCTCGGCGTGCCCGCTGCCGTCGCGCTCGCCGGCGCCGCCCGGGAGGCGGGGCTGGGGGTGGCGTTGGCCGGAGCCGGTGAGCTGGTACGGCCGCTGGCCGCGCGGCTGCCCGGCGCGGGGGTGGTGGTGCCGGCGGACCGGCCGGGCGCCGAGGAGGACTGCCGGGCCCTGGCCGAGGGTCCCGTGCGGCTGACCGGCGGCCGCGGCGCGGCCGCCGACCTGGCCTTCGTGCGCTGCCTGAACGTGCTGATGGCCGGAGGCGGGCGCCCCGGTATCGGCACCACCGACCCGCGGCTGGTCGCCATCGCCGGCGAGCGCGCCGCCTGGAACGAGCGAGCACCCGACACCTGGGAGTACGTCATGCCGTGGAGAGTCCGCACCGACGAGCAGCGCCGGCTGGTCGCCGGCGGGTACGGGGTGCGGGTCGCGCTGCCCTCGGGCGAGGGTGCCGCCGCGGCGGTCCTGCGCCGGCTGGCGGGCCGGTCGTGAGCGCGCAGGGGAGTGCGACGGCGCCGCAGCCGGGTGCCGGCGAGGAGAGCACGGCGGCTGCCGGCCGGCAGGGGCTGGCCATCATCGGCGGCGGCAAGATCGGGGAGGCCCTGCTCTCCGGGCTGGTCCGCCGCGGCGGGCCCGACGGCATCGTCGTCTGCGAGCGCAGTCCCGAGCGGGCGGCCGAACTGTCGGCGCGCTACGGCGTGCCGGTCCTCGACCTGGCGGAGGCGGCCGCGCGCTGCCGCGTGCTGCTGCTGGCGGTCAAGCCGCAGGACATCGGCACGCTGCTCGGGCTGCTGGCCGGGCGGGTGGACCCCGGTCATCTGGTCGTCTCCGTGGCCGCCGGCGTGCCGACCGGCACGATCGAGGCGGCGCTGCCCGACGGCGTGCCGGTGGTCCGGGTCATGCCGAACACCCCGGCGCTGGTCGACGAGGGGATGAGCGTGCTCTCGGCCGGGGCGCACGCCGACGAGGCGCACCTGGACGAGGCCGAGGCGCTGTTGGCCGCCGTCGGCCGGGTCCGCCGGGTGCCGGAGGCGCAGCAGGACGCCGTCACCGCGCTGTCGGGCAGCGGGCCGGCGTACTTCTTCTACCTGGTCGAGGCGATGATCGACGCCGGGATCCTGCTGGGGCTGCCGCGCGCGCTCGCCGCGGACCTCATCGTGCAGACCGCCCTCGGCTCCGCCGTGATGCTGCGCGACTCCGGCGAGCACCCGGTGCAGCTCCGGGAGGCGGTGACCAGTCCCGGGGGGACGACGATCGCCGCCATCCGCGAGCTGGAGCGGCACGGTGTCCGGGCGGCACTCATCGCCGCGATCGAGGCGGCGCACGCCCGTTCGGTGGAGCTGGGGCGGGACGCGAAGGACCGCTGAACATACCGCGGGAAGGCGCCGACATATCGACGATCCGTGACCGGACCCGAACATGTCGTCCTCGACGCGCCGGGACACAAATCGACCTGCCTACATAGGTGTAGTTCTGCCCAGGACGGACCGGTCCGCCTGTTCGTTTCTTCCATCGCTTCTGTCACGCCCGTCCCCCTACGCTCTGTATCAGCACGTGCGTGTCCCGTAGTCGGTGGGGAAGCCGGCGCCCGACACGTGCTAGGTCCGGAGATGAAGTCATGACCATGCCTCAGCGCACCGCCACTGCCACCGCCTACGCCCGGCCGGGCGTGCCCGGTCCTCGACCGGTCGGCCGGCCCGTCTCGGCCGCCACCATGGCCCGCCCCGTCGCTCCGGCCCACCCGGCCGCCATGCCCGTCGGCCGCCCGACGGTCCCCGCGCCCCGCGCGGCGGTCACCTTCCTGACCGTGGCCGAGGTGGCCAGCATGATGCGCGTCTCGAAGATGACCGTGTACCGCCTCGTGCACGCCGGCGAGCTCTCCGCCGTCCGCGTCGGCCGCTCCTTCCGGGTGCCCGAGCGCGCCGTGCAGGACTACCTGCGCGACGCCTACACCGACATCGCCTGAGTTCATCCCTCCCCCGTCGGGGGAGACTCGTTCACCGGTCCCCTTCCCGCGGCAGCGTGGCCGTGGAGGCGCCGGGTACGCTCGGTCGCCGAGCGACGCAAAGGCCGATCCGGTCCGGGCCGTCGCACGCGAGCTGAACACCTTGCGCGGCGCCCGGCCTGACCTCCCGGTCAGCGGTGGACGCCGCGCGGCGAGACATCGGGAGCACAGGGCATGGGTTCGGTCATCAAGAAGCGCCGCAAGCGGATGGCGAAGAAGAAGCACCGCAAGCTGCTGAAGAAGACTCGCGTCCAGCGGCGCAACAAGAAGTGAGCTGACGCTCGTGCCGCCCGCGGTCGTGCTGGTCACCGGCGTGAGCCGGTGGCTCGGCGGGGCGCTGGCGGCCGAGCTCGCCCACGACCCGGCCATCGAGCGGGTCATCGGGGTGGACACCGTCCCCCCGTCGCCGGAGTTGCTCGGCCGGCTCGGCCGCACCGAGTTCGTGCGGGCCGACATCCGCAACCCGCTGATCGGCAAGGTCATCACCACGGCCGCGGTCGACACGGTCGTGCACATGAACATCAGCTCCACGCCCGCCGGTTCCGGTGGGCGAGGGCCGATGAAGGAGCTCAACGTCATCGGGACGATGCAGCTCCTCGCGGCCTGCCAGCGGGCGCCCTCGGTGCGCCGGTTCGTGCTGAAGTCCTCCAGCGCCGTCTATGGCGCCTCCTCGCGCGACCCCGCCGTCTTCACCGAGACCATGCAGGCCCGCCGGGTCCCCTCGGGCGGCTTCGCCAAGGACAGCGTCGACATCGAGGGCTACGTGCGGTCCTTCGCCCGCCGCCGCCCGGACGTCGGCGTGGCGGCTCTCCGCTTCACCAACTTCATCGGCCCGCGGATCGACTCGCTGCTGACCACCTTCCTGCGGATGCCCCTGGTGCCCACGGCGCTGGGCTACGACGCGCGGGTGCAGCTCCTGCACGAGGACGATGCGCTCGCGGTGCTGACCCGCGCCACCACCGGTGACTTCGCCGGCACCGTCAACGTCGGCGGGGAGGGCACCCTGCTCCTGTCCCAGGTCATCCGCCGTCTCGGCCGGCTGCAGCTGCCGCTGCCCGCGCCGACGCTGGGCTCGATCGGGCGGCTCACCCGCCGGTTCGGCTGGGTGGACTACTCCCCGGAGCAGATGCGGTTCCTCAACTTCGGCCGCGTCGTGGACACCCGGGTGCTGCGCGAGGAGTTCGGCTACACCCCCCGCTACACGACCGCGGAGGCGCTGGCCGACTACGCCGCCACCGTGCCGCCGGTGATCCCCCCGGACCTCGTCCGCCGGGCCACCGCGCGGGTGCAGGGGGGTGTCGAGCGGGTGGGCGCCACGGTGGACTCCCTCGGCGGCCAGCTGCGGCCGGCCCCCGCCACCCCGAACCTGCAGGCGGTGCGCGATGCCTGAGGCCCGCGTCATCCCGCTGCGGCCCGACGACGACGAACCGCACGTCCCACCGCCGTCGACGGGGAGCTGGGAGGAGCAGGTCGCCGGCGGCCTGGACTTCCTCGCCCGCCGGCTGACCGGGGAGTACGAGACCGACGAGTTCGGGTTCGACCCCGACCTCACCGACCACGTCCTGCTGCCGCTGCTGCGCCCGCTGTACTCGCGCTGGTTCCGGGTGGAGACCCACGGGGTGGAGAACGTCCCCGACACCGGGGGTGCGCTGGTGGTGGCCAACCACTCGGGCACCCTGCCGGTCGACGCGCTCATGACGACGGTGGCGCTGCACGACGACCACCCGGCGCGGCGGCGGCTGCGGCTGCTCGGCGCCGACCTGGTCTTCGACCTGCCGCTCATCGGGTCGCTGTCGCGCAAGATGGGCTCGACGCTGGCGTGCAACGAGGACGCCGAGCGCCTGCTGACCGAGGGTGAGCTGGTCGGCGTCTTCCCCGAGGGGTTCAAGGGGATCGGCAAGCCGTTCCGCGACCGCTACACCCTGCAGCGGTTCGGCCGGGGTGGTTTCGTCACGGCGGCGCTGCGCACCGGGGCGCCGATCATCCCGTGCGCCATCGTCGGCGCCGAGGAGATCTACCCGATGATCGGCAACGCCAAGACCCTCGCCCGGCTCTTCGGCCTGCCGTACTTCCCCCTCACGCCCACCTTTCCCGCGCTGGGTCCGCTGGGCCTGGTCCCGCTGCCGTCGAAGTGGCTGATCGCGTTCGGCGAGCCGATCGAGACGGCCTCCTACGGCCCGGCCGCCGCCGAGGACCCGATGCTCGTGTTCAACCTGACCGACCAGGTGCGCGAGACGATCCAGCAGTCGATCTACCGGCTCCTGCTGCAGCGCAGCTCCGTCTGGGGCTGACGAAGGACCCTCATCCCCCCACGCCTCGCTCGCTCGGCGCGGGCCCCTGACGAGGGCCGTTCCAGCACGTCACCACGGCCAGCGGTTGCGGCGGCGGAGGGCCAGCGCGCCGCCCACCACGCCCCCGGAGAGCGCCGCGGCGGCCACCGTGGGGACGCCGATCTTGGCGGCCTTGCGCCCGGTGCGGAAGTCCTTGATCTCCCACCCGCGGGACCGGGCGACCGCGCGCAGCTCGGTGTCGGGGTTCACCGCGACGGCGGTACCGGTGAGGGTGAGCATCGGCAGGTCGTTGGAGCTGTCGCTGTAGGCGGTGCACCGGGACAGATCCAGCTCCTCGCGCTCGGCCAGGGCCCGCACCGCCTCCGCCTTGGCCTCACCGTGCATGAGCTCACCGACCAGCCGCCCGGTGTACTGCCCGTCGACCACCTCGGCGACGGTGCCCAGGGCGCCGGTGAGGCCGAGCCGGCGGGCGATGATCGTGGCCAGCTCGACGGGGGTGGCGGTGACCAGCCAGACCCGCTGCCCGGCGTCCAGGTGCTGCTGGGCGAGCACCCGGGTGCCGGCCCAGATCCGGTCGGCCATTAGCTCGTCGTAGATCTCCTCGCTGACCGCCACGATCTCGTCGACCGGCCGCCCGGCGACGAAGGCCAGGGCGTTCTCCCGGATGGTGTGCATGTCGTCGGTGCTCTCGTTGCCGGCGATCCGGAACTTGGCCTGCTGCCAGACGAACAGCGCCAGGTCGCGGGCGCGGAAGTAGTCACGGGCGGCCAGCCCGCGGGCGAACCAGAACAGCGACGCGCCCATCATCATCGTGTTGTCGACGTCGAAGAACGCGGCCGCGGTGCGGTCGGGAACGACGGCCGGCGCGGGCTCGACCTCGGCCGCGGCGGCCGAGGCGGCGCCGGCGACGTGCGCCCGCGTCTCCTCGTCCGGCAGGTCCGCAGGGAGCTGTCCCCGGCGGCCGCGGAGCGGCAGTCGCGGCACGACGACCTCCTCCAGACCCGGCCGGCGCCGGGCGGTCGGTGGAACGGATGGGGCGGCAGCAGCTGCCTGTGACCCTAGTGGCGCCGCCGGGCGGACGCGGTCGGGGGCTCAGCAGATCAGCGGCAGGAGGCAGATCGGCAGGCGGGTGTCGATCGGCGGTGGCGGGGTCGGGGTCGGCGGGGGAGCCGGAGGCTCCGTCGGCAGGGGCAGCGGGGGCAGCGGCAGGCCGCCGCCCCCGGGCAGCGGGACGGCGGGCGCCGGCGCGGTCGACGGTGGGCCGGCCGGCCGGCCGGCATCGGGGGTCGGCGCGGCGCCCGAGGTGCCGGTCCCGCCCCCGCCGGGTGGCGTCTCCGGCGCGGGGGCGGACGGCGGGGTCGAGGCGGCACCCGCCGGCGGGGGGGCGGCCGTGGTGAACAGCTCGCCCGCCCCGGAGGGTGGCGCACCGGCCGGGCGTGGCGGGGCCTCCGGCGTCTCCGCGACGCAGGCGGCCGGCATCGGCCCGAGCCGGTCGATGCCCTCGGTCGCCGGGCCGGCCGGGCAGTCCAGGGCGGTGCGCAGCTCCGCGGCGCGCGCGGTGACCGCGGCCAGCAGATCGGCCGACTCCTGCGCGGCGGCGTCGGCCCCCGCGGGCACGCCGGGCCGGACCTCGGCCAGCTCGGAGCTCTGCCCGGCAGCCCAGCCGGCCAGTTCGTCGACGTGCGCGACGTCCGCCGCGCGCACGGCCTCGGTGGTCAGCAGCGCGACGCCCTCGGTGGTCTGCGCGTCCATGGCGTCCAGCACGCCGACGGCCACGTCGGCGGGGCCGTCGGCCGGGAGCGCCGCCAGCTCGTCGAGCCGGGTGGCGGCGAACTGCAGGAGCGTCAGGCCGCGGTCGTCGCCGGCCAGCGCCAGCTGGGTCTGCTCGGTCCCCCGCTTGAGCCCGTAGAGGACGTCGCCCGGACCGGCGCCGGTGGCCAGGGCGACCAGGGTGCCCAGCGCCGTGACGGTCAGCGCGGCCCCGGCCAGGCCGGCCGTCAGCCGGATGCGCCACGCGGGTGCGGGCCCGCCGTCGGCCCGGGCCGCCAGCAGCCGCCGCAGCGGCGACCGCCGCGCGGGCTCGGGCGTGCGGACGGCAGCCATCGCCACCAGGCGGTCCCGGGTCGCCGACCGGAACGCCGGGTCCGGCCGGTCGTCGAGGTCGGCGGCGAGCGCCTGCAGGCGCGCCACCACCGCGTCCTCGCGGTCAGCCACGGCGGCGCGGCGGGTGCCCGCGGGCGCGGCGCCGTCGTCCGTGCTCACCTGATGCCTCCGGTCGGTCGGGCGACGGGGTCGCCGGCAGGGTGGCCGCGCCGTCCGATGCGGCGCAACCACCCCGGAAACGACGGGTCCGACGCCCCCGTTACGGGGTACCGGCGGGTAACAACAGTGGCCTTCATCGCAGGCCCTCCGGCAGCAGCGCGGCCAGCCGCCGGACGGCGCGGTGCTGGAGCGCCTTGATGGCGCCGTCCTTCTTGCCCATGACGGCAGCCGTCTCCGACACCGAGAGCCCCTGCAGGAACCGCAGCGAGATGCACTCCTGCTGCTCGCTGCCCAGCTGGCGGATGCAGGACAGCAGCTGCTCGTTGGTCAGCCTCGCGACCACGGCGTCCTCGGGGCCGTCGGTGGCGCGGTCGGCGTCGCGCATGTCGGCCGTGGTGACCTCGAGCCGGAACCGGCTGCTCTTCACGTGGTCGCGGATGATGTTGCGGGCGATGGTGACCAGCCAGGCGCCGACGTCGCGGCCCTGGAAGGACAGCGAGTCGATCCGGCGCAGCGCCCGGACGAAGGTCTCGCTGGTGAAGTCCTCCGCCTGCGCCCGGTCGCCGACCCGGTGGTAGACGTACCGGTAGACGACGGTCACGTAGTGGTCGTACAGCCGGCCGAACGCCTCGGCGTCGCCCGCCTGGGCCTGGCGGACCAGCGCCCACACGTCCACCGGCGGCGGGGGGACGGCGTCCTCCAGCGCGGCCAGCTCCTCGGCGACCCCGACCTCCTCCTCGGCGCCGGCGTCCACCGGGGCGGCCGGCTCGGGGGCGGGCTCGGGGGCCGGGACCTGCTCGGTGGCCGGCCGCGGGTGCGGGGTGGGGCGGGGCCGCGGCACGGGCCGGGGTCGGCGCCCGTCGGACCCGGCGGGGACGGCGGCGGGCGGCCGCTCGTCCACGGGGCGCGACTGTCGCATGCGGGCGTCCGACCTCCTTGTCTGCCCGCGGCACGCCGCGACCGGCGCTGTCCCTGCGCACCCGGCTGGTGACCGAGCGCGATGCTGCGGGGCTGCGCCCATGGTGACAACATCGTCGCAGCCCGTCCACGCCAACCGCCCAGCCCGCGGCGGTCGCCCGCTGCGCATGCCCGATGGACCGGGCCGTTCGCGCTGCAACGGAGGAGGTGCCCGTGTCCGAGGTCGGCCCGTCGCTGTCCACGCTCGTCCGGGCGGCTGCCCGGGACCGGCCCGACGCGCCGGCCGTGGTCACGGGCGGACGGCGGCTGAGCTGGGCCGAGCTGGACGCGGAGGTCGACCGGGCGGCGGCGGGCTACGTCGCCGCCGGCCTCGAGCCGGGGGAGCGGGTGGCGGTGCAGCTGCCCAACGGGGTGGACTGGCTGGGCGCCGTCCTCGGCGCGCTGCGGGCAGGGCTGGTCGTCGTCCCGGTGAACACCGCCTACACCGACACCGAGCTCGACTTCGTGCTGCGCGATTCCGGTGCGACGCTGCTGGTCGCCGGCGCCGACCGGCCGCCGGTGGCAGGGGTGCCGGTGTCGGTCGGCCCGCCGTCCGGCGACGGGGAGCCACCCACGCGCGCCGAGAGGCCCGACGCCCTGGCCTTCCTCGCCTACACCAGCGGCACCACCGGCCGCCCGCGCGGCGCGATGCTCACCACCGCGGCGCTGCGCGCCAACCAGGCGCAGTGCCTGGCGATGGACCCGCCGCCGGTCCGCCCCGACGACCGGGTGCTGATCGCGCTCCCGCTGTTCCACGTCTACGGGCTCAACACCGGGTTCGGCCTGGTCGCGGCGACCGGTGCCTGCGCGGTGCTCGTGGACGGCTTCGACCCGCAGGGGTCCCTGGCGGTGATGGCCGAGGAGCAGGTGACCGCCGTCCCGGGGGCTCCCCCGATGTACCAGGCGTGGCTGGCCGCGGCCGACGCCGCCGGCTCCGACGCGCAGCTGCGCGGGGCCTTCGCCGCCGTCCGGCTGGCCTCCTCGGGCGCGGCGCCGCTGCCCCCGGAGGTCTGGACGGCGATGCGCGAGCGCGCGGGGGTCACCGTGTGGGAGGGGTACGGGCTCACCGAGGCGAGCCCGGTGGTGGCCAGCACCCTGGCCACCGGCCGGGCCAAGCCCGGCTGCGTCGGCGGCCCGATCCCCGGCGTCGAGCTGCAGCTGCGCGACACCGCCGTGCACTCGGCGGCCGGTGAGAACGAGCCGGTGGCCGCCGACGACGGCCCGGGGGAGATCTGGGTGCGCGGGGCCAACCTGTTCTCCGGCTACTGGCCCGACGGCGCCGACGCCCCGGACGCCGACGGCTGGCTGGCCACCGGTGACCTGGCCTACGCCGACGAGGACGGCGATCTGCACCTGGTCGACCGGCGCAGCGACCTCGTCCTGGTCAGCGGCTTCAACGTCTACCCGGCGGAGGTGGAGCGGGTGCTCGACACCCACCCCGCGGTCGCCGAGAGCGCGGTGATCGGCGTGCCCGACGCGCGCACCGGCTCGGCGGTGCGCGCGGTGGTGGCGCTCCGTCCGGGACTGCGGGCGACCTTCGAGGAGCTGCGCGCGCACGCGGCGGCGTCCCTGGCCCGGTACAAGGTGCCGACGTCGATGCACGTCCTGGCCGCCCTGCCGCACTCGCTGACCGGGAAGGTCAGCCACGCCCGGCTGCGGGAGCTCGGCCTCAGCCGTGCGGAGGACGCGATCCCCGGGCCCGTGCCCACCGACGGAGGCGGCGATGAGTGAGCCCGCGGCCCGGCTGCAGCTGATCACCCGGCAGGGCTGCCACCTCTGCGAGGAGGCCGCCGCCGTGCTCGGGCCGATCGCCGCCCAGGCCGGGCTGACCCCCGTGCCGGTCGACGTGGACGCCGACCCGGACCTGCAGGCGGAGTTCGGTGACCGCGTGCCGGTCGTCCTCCTCGACGGGCGGGAGCATTCCTACTTCACCGTCGACGTGCCGCGGCTGCGCCGCGACCTCGGCCTCCCCTGAGGCCAGGCCGGGTCACCCGACCGGGTCGTTCCAGGGGACGCCAGGTATGGTCTCCACCACAGCAGGCCGCCTCCGCGCTGGGTTGAGAGCCTCAGGCTCCCCAGCGACTTTGTTCCTGCGTTCACAAGCGGCTACCGTGGCTGACACCGGGCGGCATCCCGCCCGGGTTCCCGATGTCGACCACCGCCGCCGGCACCCGCCGGACGTACGGGCGCGACCGCTGTGGAGTAGGCCCGTGAACCAGCCGCGGCCCCGGATCCCGGAGGCCACCGTCGCCCGCCTGGCCGTGTACCTCCGGGTGCTCACCGGCCTGGCCGACGGCGGTCGCAGCTCCGTCTCTTCCGGCGAGCTCGCCTCGGCCGCCGGCGTCAACCCGGCCGGGCTGCGCAAGGACCTCTCCCACCTGGGGCCCTGCGGGGTCCGCGGTGTCGGCTACGAGGTGGCCACTCTCCGCGACCGGATCGCCCGGGTGCTCGGCGTCGAGCGCTCCCGCGCCTGCGTGCTGGTCGGGATCGGCAACCTCGGCACCGCCCTGGCCGACTACGCCGGCTTCGGCAGCCGCGGGTTCCGCTTCGTCGGGCTGTTCGACGCCGCGCCGGCCCGCGTCGGCCAGCGCATCGGCGGGCAGCCCGTCCGGCCGATCGAGGAGCTCGACGAGGTGGTGGCCGGGACCGCGGCGACCATCGGGGTCATCGCGACACCGGCCGAGGTCGCGCAGTCGGTGTGCGACCGGCTGGCCGCGGCCGGGGTGAGGAGCATCTTGAACTTCGCACCGCTGGCGCTGTCCGCGCCCGCAGGGGTCGACGTGCGCCAGGTGGATCTCTCCGTGGAGCTGCAGGTCCTGGCGTTCCTCGGGCAGCAGCGCGGCGTCGCCGCCCCGACCGTGGAGGTGCTTGCGTGAGTCTGCTCGCGGTGGGCGTCAGCCACCAGACCGCGCCCGTGGCCCTGCTCGAGCAGTTCGCCATGGGGGCCGACGACACGATCAAGGCGCTGCACGAGCTGGTCGGGACCGACCACGTCAGCGAGGCGATCGTGCTGGCCACCTGCAACCGGGTGGAGGTCTTCGCCGAGGTCGACCGGTTCCACGGCGGCGTCGCCGAGGTCAGCCGCGTGCTGGCCCGCCAGGCCGGCGCGACGGTCGAGGAGCTCTCGCCCTACGTGACCGTCCACTACGAGGACCAGGCCGTCACGCACCTGTTCACCGTGGCCGCCGGCCTGGACTCCATGGTCGTGGGGGAGACCCAGGTCCTCGGCCAGCTGCGCAACGCCTACGCCATGGCCCGCGAGCAGGGCACGGTCGGCCGGGCGCTGCACCCGGTGGCCCAGCGGGCGCTGCGCGTGGGCAAGCGGGTGCACACCGAGACCGGCATCGACCGGGCCGGCGCCTCGCTCGTCTCGGTCTCGCTCGACCGCGCCGAGGACCGGATCGGCCCGCTCCCGGGGCGCTCGGTGCTCGTCGTCGGCGCCGGGTCGATGGGCGCGCTGGCCGCCACGACGCTGGCCCGCCGCGGTGCCGCGGTGACGGTGAGCAGCCGCACGCCGGCGCACGCCGAGCGGCTGGCCACCGCCGTCGAGGGCCGCGCGGCCGCGCTGTCCCGGCTGCCCGACGAGCTCGCCGCCGCGGACGTGCTGGTCACCTGCACCGGGGCGCGCGGGCTGGTCGTCGGCACCGAGACGGTCACCGAGGCGATGACCGGCCGGCCGGACCGGCCGCTGGTCGTCATCGACCTGGCGCTGCCGCGCGACGTCGCCCCGGGGGTGGCCGGGTTGCCCGGTGTGCACGTGGTCGATCTGGCCCTCCTGCAGGGCGAGCGCTCGGCCGCCGGCGAGCACCCGGTCGCCGGCGGCGTGGCCATCGACGACATCGCCGCGGCGCACACCCTCATCGAGGCCGAGACCGCGCTGCTGCGCGCCGAGCGGCAGGCCGCCGCCGTCGCCCCCACGGTCTCCGCGCTGCGGAGCCAGGCGGCCGGGGTGGTCGACGCCGAGCTGCTGCGGCTCTCCACCCGGCTGCCCGATCTGGACGCCAAGGCCCGCCTCGAGGTGGCCCGGACGGTGCACCGC
Organism: Geodermatophilus ruber; assembly: GCF_900114385.1. GTDB lineage: Bacteria > Actinomycetota > Actinomycetes > Mycobacteriales > Geodermatophilaceae > Geodermatophilus > Geodermatophilus ruber. The sequence continues at coordinate 150,179 of NZ_FOSW01000001.1, read as the reverse complement.
GTCGTCGACAAGCTGCTGCACGAGCCCACCGTGCGGGTCAAGGAGCTGGCCAGCACCCCGGGCGGGGTGGACTACGCCGACGCGCTGCGAGCCCTGTTCGGCCTGGGCATCGACGCGGAGGTCGCCCCGGAGCGGACCAACCTCGCCGAGGCCGTCACCGTCGACCCCGAGGAGCTGCGCCCGGGAGGTGGCGCATGAGCTGGAGCACGAGCACGAGCACCGCGACCCTGCGCCTGGGCACCCGGGCCAGCCAGCTCGCGCACACCCAGTCGCAGACGGTGGCCGACGCGATCACCGCGGCCAGCGGCGTCCCCGTGGAGCTGGTGCACATCAGCACCGAGGGTGACCGCTCGGCGGCCCCCATCGCGCAGCTGGGCGGGACCGGCGTCTTCGTCGCCGCGCTGCGCCAGGCGCTGCTCGAGGGCACCGTCGACGTCGCCGTCCACAGCTACAAGGACCTGCCGACCCAGCCCGAGCCGGGGCTCACCGTGGCCGCCGTCCCGCGGCGGGCGGACCCGCGCGACGCGCTCGTCGCCCGCGACGGGCTCACCCTCGGCGAGCTCCCGCCGGGCGCGAAGGTGGGCACCGGCGCCCCCCGGCGGGTGGCGCAGCTGCGCGCCCTCGGCCTCGGCCTGGAGGTCGTGCCGATCCGGGGCAACGTCGACACCCGCATGGGGCGGGTGGCGCCGGGCGACCTCGACGCGGTGGTGCTGGCCCGGGCCGGGCTCTCCCGGCTGGGCCGGCTCGCCGCGGTGACCGAGACCCTGGACCCGTTGCAGGTGCTGCCGGCCCCGGCCCAGGGCGCACTCGCCGTCGAGTGCCGCACCGACGACGCCCGCACCCGGGAGCTGCTCGCCGCGCTGGACGACGCCGCCAGCCGGGCCTGCGTGCTCGCCGAGCGGACCACCCTGGCCACGCTCGAGGCCGGCTGCAGCGCGCCGGTGGCCGCCTACGCCGAGCTGGCCGAGGGCGAGGACGGGGCGGAGCTGTTCCTCCGCGCCTCCGTCACCGCCCTCGACGGCAGCGACGGGGTCCGCGGCTCGCTCACCGGCCCGCCCGAGGACGCCGAGCGACTGGGGCGCGCGCTGGCCGCCGAGCTGCTCGATCGCGGCGCGGCCGAGCTGATGGCCGCATCCCGATGACCTCCTCCCTCCAAGCCGGGCAGTCCGCCCCGGCCCCTCGAACCCCCGCACACGAGCCCTTCCGGGCCCTAGACAGGAGCACGCGATGACGCGCTTCCGCAAGCAGAACGGGGCGGCCGGCAAGGTCGTCTTCGTCGGTGCCGGCCCCGGTGATCCCGGGATGCTCACCGCCCGGGCCACCGCGGCCCTCGCCGACGCCGGCGCCATCCTGGTCGACCCCGACGTCCCCCAGAACCTCCAGGACGCCGTCCGGGCCGACCGCCCGGACCTCGAGCTGACCTCCGTCACCGGGGAGCCGGCCGAGATCGCCAAGGCCGCCGTCGCCGCGGCCAAGCACGGCGACACCGTCGTCCGCCTGGTCGCCGGTGACCCGTTCACCTCCGACGCCGCCGTCAAGGAGGTGCTGGCCGTCGGCCGCACCTCGGTCGGCTTCGACGTCGTGCCGGGTGTGGCCCCGTCCACCGCCGTGCCGGCGTTCGCCGGGGTGGCGCTGGGCGGCACCTCGCTCACCGCCGACCTGCGCGGCGGCGAGGTCGACCTGACCGCGCTGGCCACGGCCGCCACCGGCCTCGGGGCGCCGCTGGTGCTGCAGGGCAACGCCGAGGACCTCCCCGACGCCGCTGCCCGGCTGGTCGAGGGCGGGCTGTCCGGGTCCACGCCCGTGGTGGTGACCACCGGCGGCTCGGGCACCGGCCAGAAGAGCGTGGTGGCCAAGCTCGCCGCCGTCGCCGAGAAGACCGCCGGGCTGGACGCCTTCGCCGGGCCGGTCGTGGCGACCGTCGGCGCCGTCGTCGACAAGCGCGGGCGGCTGTCCTGGTGGGAGAGCCGGCCGCTGTTCGGCTGGCGGGTGCTGGTGCCGCGCACCAAGGACCAGGCAGGTGAGATGAGCGACCGGCTGCGCGCCTACGGCGCCGTCCCGGTCGAGGTGCCGACCATCGCCGTCGAGCCGCCGCGCAGCCCGGCGCAGATGGACCGCGCGATCAAGGGCCTGGTCACCGGCCGCTACGGCTGGATCGTGTTCACCTCGGTGAACGCGGTGAAGGCCGTGCGCGAGAAGTTCACCGACCTGGGCCTCGACGCGCGCGCGTTCGCCGGCGTGAAGGTCGCCTGCGTCGGCGAGCAGACCGCCCAGGCCGTCCGCGACTTCGGCATCGTCCCGGAGCTCGTGCCGACCGGCGAGCAGTCCAGCCAGGGCCTGCTGGCCGACTTCCCGGAGTACGACGACGTGCTGGACCCGATCAACCGGGTGCTGCTGCCGCACGCCGACATCGCGACCGAGGCCCTCGCCGCGGGTCTGGTGGAGCGCGGCTGGGAGGTCGACGACGTGACGGCCTACCGCACCGTCCGGGCCGCCCCGCCGCCCGCCCCGGTGCGCGAGGCGATCAAGGGCGGCGGCTTCGACGCGGTGTGCTTCACCTCGTCGAGCACGGTGCGCAACCTGGTCGGCATCGCCGGCAAGCCGCACGCCAAGACCGTCGTTGCGGTGATCGGCCCGCAGACCGCGGCCACCGCGCAGGAGTTCGGCCTGCGGGTCGACGTCCAGCCGGAGACCGCCGCGGTCGCCCCGCTGGTGGACGCCCTGGCCGAGTACGCCCTCTCGCTGCGCGAGGCGGAGGACGGGGACTCCAAGTGAGCGCGGGCTTCGCGCGCGGGCGTCGGCTCCGGTCGACGCCCGCGCTGCGGCGCCTCACCGCCCAGACCCGGCTGGCCCCGGCCGACTTCGTGCTGCCGGTGTTCGTCAAGGAGGGCATCTCCGAGCCGGTGCCGATCAGCTCGATGCCCGGCGTCGTCCAGCACACGACCGACTCGCTGCGCAAGGCCGCGCACGAGGCGGCCGAGGCCGGCATCGGCGGGCTGATGCTCTTCGGCATCCCCGCCGAGAAGGACCCGATCGGCTCGCAGGCCGACGCGGCCGACGGCATCGTCAACGTCGCGCTGCAGCAGCTGCGTGCCGACCTCGGCGACGAGCTGGTGCTGATGGCCGACCTGTGCCTGTGCGAGTACACCGACCACGGGCACTGCGGCGTCGTCACCCCCGCGGGCGTCGTCGACAACGACCCGACGCTGGACCGCTACGCCGCGGTCGCCGTCGCCCAGGCCCGGGCCGGCGCCCACGTGGTGGCCCCCAGCGGGATGATGGACGGCCAGGTCGCGGCGATCCGCGCCGGGCTGGATGCCGCCGGGTTCACCGAGACGCCGATCCTCGCCTACGCCGCGAAGTACGCCTCCGGCTTCTACGGGCCGTTCCGCGAGGCCGCCGAGGGCGCCCCGCAGTTCGGCGACCGCTCGACCTACCAGATGGACCCGCCCAACGCCGACGAGGCGCTGCGCGAGGTGGCGCAGGACCTCGCCGAGGGCGCCGACGCCGTCATGGTCAAGCCGGCGCTGCCCTACCTGGACATCGTCGCCCGGGTGGCCGACGCCGTCGACGTCCCGGTCAGCGCCTACCAGGTCAGCGGCGAGTACGCGATGGTCGAGGCGGCCGCGGCCAACGGCTGGGTCGACCGGCAGCGGGCGATCCTCGAGACGCTCACCGCGATCCGGCGGGCCGGCGCGGGCACCGTGCTGACCTACTGGGCGGTGGAGGCAGCGCGCTGGCTCCGCTGAGTTCGTACGTCGAGCCCGGGGGCTCCTGGCGGCCGTTCTGGCTGGTCGCCGGGGCGCTCGGGTTCTTCGTCGTCCTGGACCTGGTGCTGCCCGGTCCGGACGTGCCGCCGCTGGTCTGGGCGCTGGCGCTGCTCGCCGTCCTCGGCATCGTGGCGGCCGGGGTGCTCTCGGCCCGGCGCGCATGGACCGTCCGGGTGGACGCCGAGGACGCGGAGCCGGCGCTCACCGTCGGCCGGGAGCGGGTGCTGCTGGCCGACGTCGACGCCGCCCACCTGCGCGCGGTCGCTGCCGGCACGGCGGGTGTGGACGCCGGTGCCCCCGTCCTCGGCGGGGGCTGGTCGGTGCCGCGCGGGCGCTCGGGGCTGCCGCTACGGATGGTCGACGGGCGCACCGTACTCGTCCCGAGCCGGGATCCGGCCGCGCTCACCACCGCGCTGCTCGCGGCAGGCGCGGGCGGGACCCCCGACAGCTCCTCAGCAGGGAAGGGGACACTGGGCTCGTGACCTCGCTGGACAGCCTCCCGTACGACTACGAGGCCCCGGTCTCGGCCGACCTGTTCACCCGCGGGCGGAAACTCATCCCCGGCGGGGTGAACAGCCCGGTCCGCGCGTTCCAGGCGGTCGGCGGCACCCCGCGGTTCATGGTCGAGGGCTCCGGCCCGTGGATCACCGACGCCGACGGCCGCCGCTACGTCGACCTCGTGGCCTCGTGGGGGCCGCTGATCCTCGGCCACGCCCACCCCGCGGTGGTCGAGGCGGTCACCGCCGCGGCCCGCCGCGGGCTGTCCTTCGGCGCGCCCACCGAGGGCGAGCTGGAGCTGGCCGAGGAGATCATCGACCGGATGCCCCCGGTCGAGCGGGTGCGGCTGGTCAACTCCGGCACCGAGGCGGTGCTCTCGGCGGTCCGGCTGGCCCGCGGGGTCACCGGCCGCCCGCTGGTGGTCAAGTTCGCCGGCTGCTACCACGGCCACGTCGACGCGCTGCTGGCCGCGGCCGGTTCCGGGGTGGCCACCCTGGGGCTGCCCGACACCCCCGGCGTCACCACCGGCGCCGCCGCCGACACCGTCGTGCTCCCCTACAACGACGTCGCCGCCGTGGAGGCGGTGTTCGCCGAGCGCGGCGACCGGATCGCCGCGGTGATCACCGAGGCCGCGGTCGGCAACATGGGCGTCGTGCCGCCGCTGGACGGGTTCAACCAGGCGCTGCGGCGGATCACCGCCGAGCACGGCGCGCTGCTGATCCTCGACGAGGTCATGACCGGATTCCGGGTCTCCCGTTCGGGCTGGTACGGCCTGGACCCGGTCGACGCCGACCTGTTCACCTTCGGCAAGGTCATGGGCGGCGGCCTGCCCGCGGCGGCCTTCGGCGGCCGGGCGGACCTCATGGACCATCTCGCCCCGGCCGGGCCGGTCTACCAAGCGGGCACGCTGTCGGGGAACCCGGTGGCCGTCGCCGCCGGGCTGGCCACGTTGCGGCACTGCACCGACGAGGTCTACGCCCGCTGCGACGAGGTCGCGGTCACCCTGCGCGGTGCGGCCAGCGCCGCGCTGTTCGCCGCGGGTGTGCCGCACCGCGTGCAGCAGGCCGGGTCGATGTTCTCGGTGTTCTTCGTGCCCGACGAGCGCCAGGTGCGGAACTACGACGACGCCCGGTCCCAGGACGCCGCCCGCTACACCGCCTTCTTCCACGCCATGCTCGCCCGCGGGGTGTACCTCCCGCCCTCGGCGTTCGAGGCGTGGTTCGTCAGCGCCGCCCTGGACGACGAGGCCGTCGAGCGGGTGCTCGCCGCCCTGCCGGCCGCGGCCCGCGCCGCCGCCGCGGTCGAGCCCGCGGCGACCCGCCGTGCCGAGGACCCGGCCGAGGTGAGCAGCTGATGGCGGAGACGACCGTCGTCCACGTGCTGCGCCACGGGGAGGTCTTCAACCCGGAGAAGATCCTCTACGGCCGGCTGCCCGGCTACCGGCTGTCCGAGACCGGCGAGGCGATGGCACTGGCCGCCGCCGAGTGGCTCGTGGGCAAGGGCGTGACATGCCTGGTGTCCAGCCCGCTGGAGCGGGCCCAGCAGACCGCCGCGCCGATCGCCGAGAAGCTGTCGCTGCCGGTGACGATCGACGAGCGGCTGATCGAGGCCGGTAACGCCTTCGAGGGCCTGCGGGTCGGCGTCGGGGACGGTGCCCTGCGCATGCCGCAGCACTGGTGGAAGCTGCGCAATCCCTTCCGCCCCTCGTGGGGCGAGCCGTACGTGGAGATCGCCGCCCGCATGCTCGCCGCGGTGGAGGCCGCCCGGGACGCCGCCCGCGGGTCCGCGGCGGTGCTGGTCAGCCACCAGCTGCCGATCTGGACACTGCGGCTGCACCTGGAGGGCCGCCGCTACGTGCACGACCCGCGTCGCCGGCAGTGCGGCCTGGCCAGCGTCACCTCGCTGCGCTACGAGGGCGACCGGTTCGCGGGCCTGTCCTACGCGGAGCCCGCGGGGGCGACCGACCCCGACGCGGTGCCCGGCGCATGAGGCGGCGGCTGCTCGGCGCCCTGGCCGGGGCCCTGCTCCTCGCCGGCTGCTCGACCGGCGCCGACGCCGTCGACGTCAACAACGGGGGCGAGTTCCGGTTCGTCGCCGGCACGCCCGCCGGCGAGGTCATCCCCGACGGCGAGCGTGCCGCTGCCCCCGAGTTCGGCGGCACCCTGCTCGGTGGGGGCACCTTCGACTCCGGCGAGCTGTCCGGGAACATCGCCGTCCTCAACTTCTGGGGCTCGTGGTGCCCGCCCTGCCGGGTGGAGACGCCGGAGTTCCAGGCGGTCTACGCCGACGTCCGTGACCGGGGCGTCGAGTTCCTCGGCCTCAACGTCAAGGAGACCAGCGAGCAGTTCGCGCAGGCCTTCGTCGACAGCGAGGGCATCGAGTTCCCCTCGATCTTCGATCCGCGCGGCGAGGTGGCGCTGGCGTTCCGGGACTACCCGGCCAACGCGATCCCCTCGACCATCGTGCTGGACCGGCAGGGGAGGGTGGCCGCGGTGTACACCGGCGAGGTCGCTCAGGACGACCTGCGCGCGATGCTCGACCGGCTGCTGGCGGAGGGGGACTGAGCGATGGGGGAGACCTTCAGCGGCCTGGTCACCGACGGCCCCCTGCTGGTCGCGGCCGCCGTGGCCGCCCTGGTCGGGGTGGTCAGCTTCGCCTCGCCGTGCGTGCTGCCGCTGGTGCCCGGCTACCTCTCGTACGTGACCGGTCTGGCCGGCACCGGTGCCCGCGCCGCGGCGCCGGCACCCGCCGGGGGCGGTACGACGGCCACGGCCGTGCGCACGGACGTCGACGAGCGCTCCTCCCGCGGCCGGATGGTGCTCGGCGCGCTGTTGTTCGTCCTCGGGTTCACCACGGTCTTCGTCGCGTTCGGTGCGGCCTTCGGCGGGCTCGGCCGGCTGCTGCTCGAGTACGCCGACGTGCTCACCCGGGTGTTCGGTGTGGTCACGATCGTCATGGGGCTGGCCTTCCTCGGCTGGCTGCCCCTCCTCCAGCGCACCGCGCGGCTGTCGGCCCGCCCGGTCACCGGGCTGGCCGGGGCGCCGCTGCTCGGCGTCGTCTTCGGCCTCGGCTGGACGCCGTGCCTCGGGCCGACGCTGGCCGCGGTCAACTCGCTGGCCTATGTCGAGGCCACCGCCGGCCGCGGCGCGTTCCTCGGGATCGCCTACTGCCTGGGCCTGGGCGTGCCGTTCGTGCTGGTCGCCCTCGGTGCGCGGTGGGCCCTGGGGACGACGTCGTTCCTGCGCCGGCACGCCCGCAGCGTGACCCGCGTCGGGGGGGCGCTGCTGGTGCTGGTCGGGCTCCTGCTGGTCACCGGCGCCTGGACGGAGATGATGGGCTGGCTGCGCTCCTGGCTGGCCGCGACCGGTTTCGCGGAGACCTCCCTGTGACGATCACGGCCCCGCCGCGCCCGGCCGCGGCCCCGCAACCGCCCGCCCGCCCCTCGGCCGGCCGCCGCGCGCTCGGGCTGTGGCTGCGCTGGTGGCGGCGGCTGACCGCCATGCGGACGGCGATCATCCTGCTGTTCCTGCTCGCGCTCGCCGCGATCCCGGGCTCGCTGCTGCCTCAGCGCACGCTCAACCAGAACGCGGTCCGGCAGTACTTCGCCGAGCACCCCACGCTCGCGCCGGTGCTCGACCGGCTCTACGCCTTCGACGTCTTCAGCTCGCCGTGGTTCGCCGCGGTCTACCTGCTGCTGTTCATCTCGCTGATCGGCTGCGTGGTGCCCCGGGCCGTCGAGCACGCCCGCGCGCTCCGCGCGGCTCCGCCACCGGCCCCCCGGCGGCTGCTGCGGCTGCCCGACTCCGCCGAGCTGACCACCCCGCTGGCCGGGCCGGCCACCCTCGACGTGGTCGAGGAGGAGCTGCGGGTCCGCCGGTTCCGCGTCGTCCGCCGCTCCGGCAGGGACGGGGAGGAGCTGTCGGCCGAGAAGGGCTTCTGGAAGGAGACCGGCAACCTCCTGTTCCACCTCTCCCTCGTCGCGCTCCTGCTGGGGCTGGCCGGCGGCAAGCTGTGGGGCTACGAGGGCAGCATCCTGGTCACCGAGGGGCAGGGCTTCTGCAACTCGTTCCAGCAGTACGACACCTACTCGGCCGGCCCGCTGGTGGAGGGCAGCGACCTCTCCCCGCTGTGCGTCGACCTGGAGGACTTCCGCGCCGAGTACGAGGAGAACCTCACCGCGGCCTCGTTCACCGCGGACATCACCTACGGCGCCCCGGGCGAGGAGGGGCGGCCGACGACGATCGGCGTCAACGACCCGCTGCGCATCGACGGCGACCGGGTCTACGTCACCGGCCACGGCTACAGCCCGCGCTTCACGGTGACCCTGCCGGACGGGACGGTGTTCGAGGACGTCTCGGCACCGTTCCTCCCCGCCGACCAGGCGACGATGTCCAGCGAAGGCGCGCTCAAGCTGCCCGACCTCGGGGCCGGCGTGGACGACCAGCTGGCCATCGAGGGGTTCTTCGCCCCCACGGGGGTGCTGCAGGGCGGCATCCTCACCTCGATCGACCCACGGGCCCTGGCCCCGCAGGTGGCGATCATCGCCTACCAGGGCTACCTCGGCCTGGACTCGGGGCTGCCGCAGTCGGTCTACTCCCTCGACGCCAGCCAGATCGAGCGGGGCAGCCTCAGCGAGGTGGGCCGCGCCAACCTGGCGGCCGGCGAGTCGTTGACGCTGCCGGACGGCACGACGATCACCTTCACCGGTGTCTCGCAGTTCGCCGCCCTGCAGTTCTCGCACGACCCCGGCCAGGTGTGGGTGCTCGTCTCGGCGATCGCCCTGCTGGTGGGCCTGCTCGCGCTCCTGCTGCTCCGCCGCGAACGCTTCTTCGCGCGCGTCGGCGCGGCCGCCGAGGACGGCGGTACCGTGCTCACGGTCGGCTCGCTGACCCGGGGTGGCGGCGAGAGCGCCACCCGCTTCGCGGAGCTGACCGGTGAGCTGCGGACGGCGCTGGCTGCCCGTTCCCCCGAACCCCCCGCCCCGTCCTCCGGCGGGGCCGCACCCGGAAGCGGAGGCTCTCCCGAGTGAGCGTTGACCAGTCGCTGGCCGACCTGTCGGACACCCTGTTCTCGATCAGCGTCGCCGTCTACTCGGTGGCCGTCGTGGCCTTCTCCGCGCAGCTCGCGTTCGGCCGCCGGCCGGCCCGGGAGCTGGTCGGGGCGGCGGTCGGCGCGGGCCCGGACGGAACGTCCATCCCCGGGGCGGGCCGGGCGCCCAGCTCCCGCTGGGGGCTGATCGGCCTGGCCCTCACCGCCCTCGGGGCGCTGGTCCACGCCGCCGTGCTGGTCACCCGCGGCATGGCCGCCGACCGGCTGCCGTGGGGCAACATGTACGAGTTCGCCACCGCCGTCGTCCTCGTCGGGGTGGTCTCCTTCGTCGTGCTGGCCGTGCGTGTGCCGGGGGTGCGCACCATGGGCGCGTTCGTGCTCGCGCCGGTGGTGCTCTCCCTGGTCGCGATCGGGCTGTTCCTCTACACCGAGACCGGCCCGCTGGTCGCGGCGCTGCGCTCGAGCTGGCTGGCCGTGCACGTCAGCAGCGCGATCCTCGGCTTCGGCGTCTTCTTCGTCAGCGGGATCGCCAGCGTCCTGTACCTGCTGAGGGTCCGGCACGACGCCACCGGCGGGTCCTCGTCGGTGCTCTCCCGGCTGCCGGCCGCGGCGACCCTGGACCGGGTCGCCCACCGCACCGCCGTCTTCGGGTTCCCGGTGTGGACCTTCGCGGTCATCGCCGGTGCCATCTGGGCCGAGAGCGCCTGGGGCCGGTTCTGGGGCTGGGACCCCAAGGAGACCTGGGCCTTCATCGCCTGGGTGGTCTACGCCGGCTATCTGCACGCCCGGACGACGGCCGGGTGGCGCGGGCGGCCCGCGGCCTGGGTGAACGTCGTGGGCCTGGTCGTCATGGTCTTCAACCTGCTCTACGTGAACATGGTCTCGACCGGGCTGCACAGCTACGCCGGGGTGAGCTGAGCGGGACGCCTCCTCACTCCGGGTGACAGCTCACCCGGAGTGAGGAACGGGAGGCTGACGGCGGCGGGTACCGCGTGCTTCCATGCCCCCATGACGCAGCGTCGGGGGGGCGACCGTGGGTAGGCACTCGGCGGCCGAGGACGCCGCCGTCGACCCGGTCATCGCCGCCGCGCTGGAGCAGCGGCCGGCCGGCCTGCCCGCCCGCCGCCACGGTCAGCTGCAGAGCGAGGACACGCAGAGCGGGCTCGGCTGGCCGGGCACGTCCACCACGCACGAGGGGCTGGGCTGGCCCGGGGACATGTCCCCGGCCCGCGACTCCGCTGTCCCGGCCCCGCCGGAGCCGCCGGCGCGCCCGCGCGGCTGGCGGCGCTTCTTCCGGGCCGCCTGAAAAGAGGAGCCCGTCCTCGGCGACGGGCCGTTACGCCGGCGAGCCGCCGTCCCGACGGCTGCGCCGCTCGAGCTCCCGCAGGAACTCGGGGTCGTCGTCGGGGGCCACCGGCCGGGAACTGCGCGGCGGCCGGGGCTGGCGTGGCCGCGGCGGCCGGCCGAAGCTCCCGCCGGGACCGCCGGCAGATGCGGCGCGCATCACCAGGACCACCACGGCGACCGCGACCACCAGCACCACCAGGAACGCCACTCGCCACACCCCCTCGTCCGTCGAGCCCGAGTGCTGTCCAGCGTACGTCCGCGGTGATACTCGACCGGACGGCGGGGATCCCGCCGCCCCCCGCGCGAGAACGGAGAGCGCCATCGACACCGTTGACCGGCAGCTGATCGATCTCCTGCGCGCGAACGGGCGGGCGAGCTACGCGGAACTGGCCCGGCAGGTGGGGCTCTCGTCCCCGGCGGTGCACGAGCGGGTGGGCAAGCTGGAGGCGGCCGGCGTCGTCACCGGCTACCGGGCGATCGTCGATCCGTCGGCGTTGGGGCTGAACGTGACCGCGCTGGTGAGCGTCATCGAGAGCGACGCGGTCGACGACACCGGCATCGAGGAGGCGCTGCACGCCATGCCCGAGGTCGAGGACTGCTGGCGGGTGGCCGGCAGCGAGGGGTACGTGCTGAAGGTCCGCGTGAGCGACATCCCGGCACTGGAGGCGACCCTCAGCGCGTTGAACAGGATCAGGGGTGTCGCGCGCACCCGCACGACCGTTGTGCTGTCGACGAAGTGGGAGGGCCGGCATGGCCGAGAAGCCTGAGAAGGGCGTGCCAGCGGCGCCGACCGGGGGGCCGGCGACCCCGCCGCGGATCGCCCCCTGGCTGGTCATCTACACAGTGGGCCGCTTCGCCATCGCCGCCGCGCTGGTGCTGCTGCTGTGGTGGCTCGGGCTGGAGGGCTTCCCCGGCCTGCTGTTCGGGCTGCTGCTGTCGATGCCGGTGTCCTACCTGCTGCTGCGGCCCTCTCGCGAGCGGCTGACCGAGGGCCTGGCCGCCCGCAGCGTCGCCCGCAGGCAGGCCAAGCAGAACCTGACCGAGCGCCTCACCGGCGACGGCTCCTGACCTCTGCGAGCGCGGGTCAGCCGCTCAGCGCGAGGCCCGCACCCAGCAGGACGCCGGTGGCGAGGGTGAGCAGGCCGGTGCCCTGCAGCGCGGCGATGAGCACCGGCCCGCGGCCTCCGGTCAGCACGATCCGCACCGGCGGCACGGCGAGGGGGACGGCGAGCAGCGCCAGCAGCGCCCATGGCCGCTCGAGCCCGATCCCGACGACCACGGCGAACGCGACCACCGGCAGAGCCGCGTAGGCGAGGCGGGTGCCGCGGTCGCCGAGCAGCACCGCCATGGTGCGCTTGCCCACGGCCGCATCGCCGTCGAGGTCGCGCAGGTTGTTGACCACCAGCAGCGCCACCGACAGCAGGCCGATCGGCACCGCCGCCGCGACGGCCAGCGCGTCGACCGAGCCGGTCTGCGCGAACGTCGTCCCCACGACCGCCACGAGGCCGAAGAACACGAAGACGAAGACCTCGCCCAGCGCCCGGTAGCCGTAGGGGAGCGGACCGCCGGTGTAGGTCCAGGCCGCCACGATGCAGACCGCGCCGACGGCGACCAGCCACCAGCTGGAGAGCGCGGCCAGCGCCAGCCCGGCGAGGGCGGCGAGCCCGAACGCGGCCCCCGCCGCGAGCAGCACCTGCCGCGGGGTCGCCGCGCCGGAGCCGACCAGCCGCATCGGCCCGACCCGCTGGGCGTCGGTGCCGCGCCGGCCGTCGGAGTAGTCGTTGGCGTAGTTGACCGCCACCTGCAGGGCCAGGGCCACCAGCAGCGCCAGCAGCGCGGGAACCAGCCGGAAGCCGTCGAGGGCCACGGCGGCGCCGGTGCCGACGAGCACCGGCGCGAGCGCGGCGGGCAGCGTGCGGGGGCGGGCGCCGGCCAGCCACTGGGCGGGGGTGGCCACGGTCAGTGCGCCTCCTGGAGCAGCGCCGCGGCGACGGCGCGGCGGTCGGGCTTGCCGGTGTGCAGGGTGGGGACGGCGGCGACGAGGTGCAGCTCCCGCGGGGCGGCCGGCCCACCGAGCCGTTCGGTCACCCACGGCCGCAGCACCGCCAGGTCGGGCACCGCCCCCGGGACGGGGACGACGGCGGCGACGACCCGCTGCCCCCACTCCGGGTCGGGGCGGCCGAACACGACGGCGTCGAGGACGGCGGGATGGGTGCGCAGCGCACCCTCCACCGCGGGCGGGGCCACGTTGACCCCGCCGGTGATGATCACCTCGTCCAGCCGGCCGGCGACGGTGAGCCGGCCCTCGGCGTCGAGCGCGCCCGCGTCGCGGGTGCGGAACCAGCCGTCGGGACCGAAGGCGGCGGCGGTGCCGGCCGGGTCGAGCCGGTAGCCCAACGCCAGCACCGGGCCGGCCAGCTCGACGCCGTCGCGCACCCGCACCTGCACGTCGTCCAGCGGCCGGCCGTCGTACACGCAGCCGCCGGCGGTCTCGGTCATGCCGTAGGTGGTCACCACGGCCACTCCCTCGCCGCGCGCCCGCTGCAGCAGCGCCGGATCGGTGGCCGCCCCGCCGACGAGCACCGCGTCGAAGGCGCGCAGCCCGTCCGGTGCGGCGTCCAGCTGGCGGCGCAGCTGGGTGGGCACGAGGGCGGTGTAGCGCCGTCCGCGGGGCATGCGGGCGACCGCGTCGGCCAGGTGCTCGCCCGGGCCGAGCACGGTGGGGCTGGTGCCCGCGAGCAGGGATCGGCACAGCACCTGCAGCCCGGCGATCGCCGACACCGGCAGCGCCAGCAGCCAGCCGCCCGGCCCGCCGAGACGCCGCAGGGTCGCCTCGCCGGAGGCCCGCAGCGCCGCCGCCGGCAGCAGCACCCCGCGGCCGGTCCCGGTCGAACCGGAGGTGACGACGACGAGGTCGGCGCCGTCCTCCAGCGGCTCGTCGGGCCGCAGCACGGCGCGCGCTGCGTCCACTGCGGCCGGAGGGCCGGCGGGCAGCACCGCGAGCGGGCGGTTCCCGTCCAGGGCGGCGGCGACGTCGACCTCGGAGAGCTCGGCGGCGGGCACGAGGGTGAGGTGCCTGGCCACGAGGGGCAAGGGTACGGGCCTGCCGATCTAGGCTGTCGGGCGTGATCCCTGCCCCCGCCGGCGGCACCGGGCCGGCGCCGGAGGCGCGGGTCTACCGGGTGCCGATGCGCACTCGCTTCCGGGGGATCACCGTCCGCGACGGCGTCCTGGTGCGCGGACCGGCCGGATGGGGCGAGTTCTCCCCGTTCTGGGACTACGACGTCGCCGAGAGCCGCCGCTGGTGGGCCGCCGCGGAGGAGGCCGCGCTGGCCGGCTGGCCGGCGCCGGTGCGCGCCTCGGTGCCGGTCAACGTCACCGTCCCCGCCGTGGAGCCGGCGCGGGCCCACGGGATCGTCACCGCCTCCGGGTGCCGCACGGCGAAGGTGAAGGTCGCCGAGCCCGGGCAGACGCCGGAGGAGGACCTCGCGCGGGTGGAGGCGGTCCGCGACGCGCTGGGCCCCGACGGCGCGATCCGGGTGGACGCCAACGCCGCGTGGGACGTCGACACCGCCGTCGCCCGCATCCGGGCGCTGGACCGGATGGGCCTGGAGTACGTCGAGCAGCCGTGCGCCACGCTCGCCGAGCTGGCGGCGCTGCGCCGCCGGGTCGACGTCCGGGTCGCCGTCGACGAGGGCGTCCGGCGCTCCGATGACCCGCTGCGGGTGGACCTGCGGGAAGCGGCCGATGTCGTGGTCCTGAAGGTGCAGCCGCTCGGCGGCGTGCGGGCGGCGCTGCGCGTGGCCGAGGCGCACGGCCTGCCCTGCGTGGTCTCCTCCGCGCTGGAGTCCTCGGTCGGGATCGCCGCCGGCGTCGCGCTGGCCGCCGCGCTGCCGGAGCTGCCCTTCGCCTGCGGGCTGGCCACCGTCGCGCTGCTCGCCGAGGACGTCACCAGCTCCCCGCTGCTGCCGGTCGACGGCGCGCTCCCGGTCACCCGCGTCGAGCCCGACCGGCTCGAGGAGGTCGCCGCCGACCCGGTCACCCGGGCGCGGTGGAGGGCCCGGCTGGCCGCGGTGGTCGCCTCATGAACCCGTCCACCGCGTTCGCCCGCGTGCTCGTCGACGAGCTCGTCCGCGGCGGCGTCACCGACGCCGTCCTGGCGCCCGGCTCGCGCTCCGCGCCGGTCGCGCTCGCGCTCGCCGAGGCGGAGCGGGCCGGTCGGCTGCAGCTGCACGTGCGCATCGACGAGCGGACGGCGGCCTTTCTCGCGCTCGGCCTGGCGAAGATGTCGGGCCGGCCGGTGCCGGTGCTCACCACCTCCGGGACGGCGGCGGCGCACCTGCACGCCGCGGTGCTGGAGGCCGACGCCGCCGGCGTGCCGCTGCTGGCCCTGACCGCCGACCGGCCGCCTGAGCTGCGCGACACGGGGGCCAACCAGACGATCGCGCAGCCCGGGCTCTACGGGACCGCGGTCCGGTCGGCCGTCGACGTCGGCGTCCCCGAGGCCGGCCGGGAGGCGGCGCAGAACCGGTACTGGCGGTCGCTGGTGGCCAAGGCGCTGCTGGTGGCCCGCGGGGTGCTGTCCGGGGATCCGGGGCCGGTGCACCTGAACCTGCCGTTTCGGGAGCCGCTGCTGCCCGGCGCCGCCCTCGGGCCCGAGCTCGCCGAGCCGTGGGCGGGCCGGCCGGGCGGCGCGCCGTGGACGACGGGATCGGTCGCGCACCCCGCTGCGACCGTCGACGGCGGGCCCGAGCGCACCCTCGTCCTCGTCGGCGACGCGCCCCCGGCGCTCGGCCGGGCCGCCGCGGAGCTGGCCGCGGCGGGCGGCTGGCCGGTCCTCGCCGAGCCGAGCAGCGGGGCCTGGGCGGCATCGGTCCGCGGCGGCGCGCTGCTGCTCGGGGTGCCCGGGTGGCTGGCCGCGCACCGCCCCGAGCGGGTGCTGGTCGTGGGTCGGCCCACCCTCTCCCGGCCGGTGTCCGCGCTGCTGGCCGATCCCGCCATCCGGGTGGAGTCGGTCGCCGCGGCCCCGCGCTGGCCGGACGCGGGCCGGTCGACGGCGCTGGTGGGCGCCCTGCCCGCCCCCGGGGCGCCGGCCGACCCGGCGTGGCGGGCGGCCTGGGCCGATGCCGCCGAGCGGGTGGGGAAGGCCGTCGAGGGGCTGCTCGACGCCGGCCCGGTGCTGACCGCGGCCCGGCTCGCCCGCGATCTGGTCGAGGAGCTGCCCGACGGAGCGCTGCTGTTCCTCGGGTCCTCCACCCCGGTGCGCGACGTCGACCGGCTGGCCCGGCCGCGCGGCGGGCTGACCGTGCTGGCCAACCGCGGGGTGGCCGGCATCGACGGGACGATCTCCTCCGCGGTCGGTGCGGCCCTGGCGCACCAGCGGGCCGGCGGCGGGCCGGCGTTCGCGCTGATGGGCGACCTGACGTTCCTGCACGACCTGCAGGGCCTGCTGGGTGGGGACGGCGAACCGCGGCCGGACCTCACCGTGGTGGTGCCCGACAACGACGGCGGCGGCATCTTCGCGCAGCTGGAGCCGGGCCGGCCGGAGCATGCGGCGGGCTACCGGCGGGTGTTCGGCACCCCGCACGGCCGCGACCTGGTGGCGGTGGCCGACGTGCTGGGCTGGCCGGCCGTTCGCCTCGAGGAGGCGGCGGACCTCCCGGACGTCCTGGCGAAGGGCGGCCCGCGGGTGGTCGTCGTCCGCACCGACCAGCGGACGGAGGCGGACCTGGCGGTCCGGCTGGGCGCCGTCACGGCCGAGGCGCTGGGCTGACGGCCGCCCCGGGGAGCGTGGACGAGCACCCCGCGGGGAGCCGCGGCGGCTGACCCCGGCCGATCGCCCGCTCAGCCCTCGAGGGCGGCCTGGAAGGCGGCGAACTTCGCCTGCGTCTCGGCGAGCTCGGTGGCGGGGTCGGAGCCGGCCACGATCCCGCAGCCGGCGAACAGCCGCGCGGACGCCGGGTCCTCCTCGGACAGCTGCGCGCACCGCAGCGCCAGGCCGAACTCGCCGTCGCCCCGGGCGTCCAGCCAGCCCACCGGCCCGGCGTAGCGGCCCCGGTCCAGGCTCTCGAGCTCGTCGAGGACCGTCGCGGCGGCCGCGGTCGGGGTGCCGCACACCGCGGCCGTGGGGTGGACCGCCCCGACCAGTTCCAGGAGCCCCGCGCGGCCGTGCGGACCGCCGCGCCACTGGGTGCCGGTGACGGCGGTGGCCAGGTGGCGCACGTTGGCGAGGGTGAGCAGCTCCGGTTCCTGCGGGGCGGTGAGGCGCGCGCAGTAGGGCTCCAGCGCCGCGACCAGCGAGTCCACCGCCAGCGCGTGCTCGGCGCGGTCCTTGGCGGAGGCGAGCAGCGCGGCGGCCAGCCGGTCGTCGTCGGCACCGGCCCCGCGCGGGGCGGTCCCGGCGAGCACCCGGGCCGACAGCTCCCGCCCGGTGCGGCGCAGCAGCAGCTCCGGTGTCGCGCCGAGCAGGCCGTCGACGGCGAAGGTCCAGCAGTCGGGGAACCGGGCGGCCAGCCGGGCCAGCAGCCGCCGCGGGTCCAGCGGGGCGTCGGCGGTCACCAGCAGGTCGCGGGCGAGCACCACCTTGGCCAGGTCACCCGCGTCGATCCGCTGCACGGCCGCCTCGACCGCCGAGCACCAGGACGCGGGGTCCAGGGCGCCGTCGGCGTAGCGCAGCCGGCCGAGCGGCGCGGGCGGGGGGGCGGGGGGAGCGGCCAGAACCTCGGCCGGGTCGGCGTCCCCGACGGTGGTCACCCAGGCGACGCCGTCGCGCCGGCCGACCACGACCCGGGGGACGACGAACACCGACGTCCCGGCGACGGGGTCGAAGGCGATGCTGGCGAACACGACGGGACCCGAGCCCGGCACGGCCAGCCGGTCGTCGACCGCGAGGCCGCCGCTGTACCCGTCCCACCAGGCGGCCGCCTCGGCGAGCGCACCGGGGCCGGAGACCTCCAGCCGCGCCGCCTCCCCCCAGCCGACGAGCCCCTCGCCGCGGCGCACCCAGGAGAGCGCCCCGGCGGCCGGCAGCAGGTCCAGCAGCGGGGGCGCGGCGGGCACCGGGGTGGTCGTGACGACCGGTGCGGCAGCGTCCGGGGAGGTCACGGCGGCCGCTGTCACCAGCCCAGCCTAGGCAGCCCGGTAGCGTCGCCGCCGTGGGAGACCGGGGAGAGGCCGCGCACACCGGGGGGCTGCGGGCGGATCTGGCCAAGCGGCCGGCGGACGTCGCGGCCATGTTCGACCGGGTCGCCCAGCGCTACGACCTCACCAACACGGTCCTCTCCGGGGGGCTGGACGCCTCGTGGCGGCGGGCCACCCGCGCGGCGCTCGGCGCCCGCCCGGGGCAGACGGTGCTGGACGTCGCCGCCGGGACGGCGGTGTCCACCGTGGAGCTCGCGGCCGGCGGCGTGCACGCCGTCGCCTGCGACTTCTCCCAGGGCATGCTGCGGGCCGGGGCGGCCCGGCCGGTGCCGAAGGTGGCCGGCGACGCCATGGCCCTGCCCCTGGCCGACGAGAGCGTCGACGGCGTCGTCATCTCCTTCGGCCTGCGCAACGTGGCCGACCCCGACGCCGCGCTGCGCGAGTTCCGGCGGGTGACCCGCCCCGGCGGCACGCTCGTCGTCTGCGAGTTCTCCAGCCCGACCTGGACCCCGTTCCGCACCGTCTACACCGAGTACCTGATGCGCGCGCTGCCGCGGATCGCCCGGGCGGTGAGCAGCAACCCGGACGCCTACGGGTACCTGGCCGAGTCGATCCGGGCCTGGCCCGACCAGCCGGCGCTCGCCGCGCGGCTGCAGTCGGCCGGCTGGGCGGACGTCGGCTGGCGGAACCTCACCGGCGGGATCGTCGCCCTGCACCGCGGCCGCAAGCCGCGCGACTGACCCACCCCCTTCCGCAGCGCCGAGATCGCCGGTCTCGGCGCTTCCCGCGTGCTGTGGCGACCAGGCCGTCGATCTCGACGCGCGCGGCCGGCCGTATCGGAACTGTGACGTGCGTCTCCCCGACCCGGACTTGTCACCAAGGTCACATCCAGGCCTAGAGTGGGGACGGCAGACTTTGTGAACCAATTCACAAAGTCCCCGGGAGCTCCGGGAGGGGGCGGGTGTGGACAGCGCTGATCGGCGGGCCGACGTGGTGGTCGTCGGCGCCGGCCCGGCCGGCTCCTCGGCCGCCTGGCACCTGGCCCGGGCCGGCCTGGACGTGGTGGTCCTGGAGAAGGCGCGCTTCCCCCGCGAGAAGGTCTGCGGCGACGGGCTGACCCCCCGCGGGGTCAAGGCGCTGGCCGACATGGGCGTCGACACGGCCGGCTGGGTCCGGCACAGGGGCCTGCGGGTCACCGGCGGCGGCCAGGTGATCGAGGTCGACTGGCCAAGGCTGGACTCCTGGCCCGCCCACAGCCTGGTGTGCAACCGCCGCGATCTCGACGCCCGGCTCGCCGCGCACGCCGGGGCCGCCGGCGCCCGCGTGCTGCAGGAGGTCACCGTCACCGGCCCGCTGCTCGACGACGCCGGCCGGGTCGCGGGCGTGCAGGCCCTCGTCGGCCCGGGCAGGGAGCCGGCGACCTGGCGGGCGCCGCTGGTCGTCTCCGCCGAGGGGCTGTCCGGGCGGCTGGGCAAGGCGCTGGGCCTGGTCCGCCGGGAGGACCGCCCGCTGGGCGTCGCCGTCCGCCGGTACGTGCGCTCACCGCGCACCGACGACGACTACCTCGACATCTCCTTCGACCTGTCCGCTGCCGGCCCCAGCGCGGACTCCATGCCCGGCTACGGCTGGGCGTTCGGCATGGGCGACGGCACCACCAACATCGGATTCGGCCTGCTCGACCGCCGCCGCGGCACCGGGGCCGAGCCGCGGGTGGTGCTCCGCGAGTGGCTGGCCACGCTGCCGGCGGAGTGGCAGTTCGGGGAGGAGCATGCGGTCACCCCGCTGCGGGGCGCCGGCCTCCCCATGGCCCTGCACCGCCAGCCGGCCTACAGCCGCGGGCTGCTGATGGCCGGCGACGCCGCCGGCACGGTCAACCCGTTCAACGGCGAGGGCATCAGCTACGCGATGGAGACCGGCCGGATGGCTGCCGAGGCGGCCGCCGAGGCGCTGGCCCGGCCGGAGGGACCCGCCCGCGAGGCGGCGCTGCGCCGCTACCCCGACCGGCTGCGCGAGGAGTACGGGCGGCACCACCGGCTGGGCACGGCATTCCTCGCCCTCCTGGGGCGGCCGGGTCTGGTCCGCTTCGCCACCGCGCACGGGCTCACGCGGCCGGCCATGGTGCACGCCGCGCTGCGGCTCATGGGCAACCTGTCCGACGGGCGGGACGGCGACCGGTTCGACCGCGCCGTCGCCGTCCTCACCCGGCTGGCCCCGGCGGTCTGACCGTGCGCGCCCTCACCGATCGAGACCGCCTCGACACGCTGTGTCCGGGGTCATCACCTGCCGAGCCTGTGATCTCTGCCACCGTAGGGTGCCGCTGATGCTCTCGATGTACGTCCCGATCGTCGGGCTGTTCGCGTTGGCCGCGGCGTTCGCGCTGTTCTCGGTCACCGTCGCCCCGTACGTGGGGCCGCGCCGGTACAACCGGGCCAAGCTGGCGGCCTACGAGTGCGGCATCGAGCCGGCCGACCAGCCGCTGGTCGGTGGCCGCTTCCCGGTCAAGTACTACCTGACCGCGATGTTGTTCATCGTCTTCGACATCGAGATCGTCTTCCTCTACCCGTGGGCCGTCGCCAACGACGCACTCGGTGTCTTCGGGCTGGTCGAGATGGTCGTCTTCATCGGCACCGTGTTCATCGCCTACGCCTACGTGTGGCGCCGCGGCGGGCTCGACTGGGACTGACGGGGGGCTGACACATGGGACTCGAGGAGAAGCTGCCGAGCGGCGTCCTGCTGACCACGGTGGAGAAGCTGGTCAACTGGACCCGCAAGTCGTCGCTGTGGCCGGCCACCTTCGGCCTGGCCTGCTGCGCGATCGAGATGATGGCCACCGGTGCCGGCCGCTACGACCTGGCCCGGTTCGGCATGGAGGTCTTCCGCGCCTCGCCCCGCCAGGCCGACCTGATGATCGTGGCCGGCCGGGTGAGCCAGAAGATGGCGCCGGTCCTGCGGCAGATCTACGACCAGATGCCCGAGCCGCGGTGGGTCCTGTCGATGGGCGTGTGCGCCAGCTCC
Organism: Geodermatophilus ruber; assembly: GCF_900114385.1. Lineage (GTDB taxonomy): Bacteria > Actinomycetota > Actinomycetes > Mycobacteriales > Geodermatophilaceae > Geodermatophilus > Geodermatophilus ruber. Next base: position 129,360 of record NZ_FOSW01000001.1, on the reverse strand, counting down.
GGCGGCATGTTCAACAACTACGCGATCGTGCAGGGCGTCGACCACATCGTCCCGGTGGACATGTACCTGCCCGGTTGCCCGCCGCGGCCGGAGATGCTCGTCGACGCCATCCTCAAGCTGCACCACAAGATCATGAACGAGCCGCTGGGACCCAAGCGGGTGCGGCAGCTGGCCCAGGCGCAGGCCGACGGCGCAGCCACCGACCTGCACGTCGAGATGCCCTCCAGCGTCCGGGTGGACAAGGCCGCCCGCGCGGCCTACGAGCGGGCCGCCGCCGAGCGGCGCACCGGCCAGTTCGCGATCGAGCAGCGCGGCGGGAACGCGGTCCTGCTGCCCGAGCCCTACGTCCGGAGCGACCGGTGACCGGGCCCGGGGACCGCAGCGGCCAGGACGCCGGCCAGGGGGCGGCAGCGCCGTCGGGTGGCTTCCGGAAGGGCGCGTTCGGGGTCAGCGGCAGCGGCGACACCTCCGGCTTCGGCGGGCTGGTCCGCGTCGAGCCCGGCGGGGCCGTCGCCCTGCACTCCACCGACCGGCCCTACGGCGGCTGGTTCGACGAGGTCACCGACGCGCTGGCCGAGGCGGTCGGGCAGGCCACCTACGACGCCGCCGTGCAGCGGGTGCTCGTCGACCGCGGGGAGATCACCTACTTCGTCGCCCGCGAGCACCTGCTTCCCCTCGTGCAGGCCCTGCGCGACGACGAGGCCCTGCGCTTCGAGCTGTGCAGCAGCGTCTCCGGCGTCGACTACCTCGACAGCGGCGGCCCGGCGGCGACCGCCGGCCGGCCACGGCTGCACGTCGTCTACCACCTGACCTCGATGACCTACCGGCGCCGCATCCGGCTGGAGGTGGCGGTGACCGCCGAGGACCCGCACGTCCCGTCGGTCACCGGCGTCTACCCGACCGCGGACTGGCACGAGCGGGAGACCTACGACATGTTCGGCGTCGTCTTCGACGGCCACCCGGCGCTGACCCGGATCCTCATGCCCGACGACTGGGACGGCCACCCCCAGCGCAAGGACTACCCGCTCGGCGGGGTCCCGGTCGAGTACCACGACGCCACGATCCCGCCCCCGGACACCCGGCGGAGCTACCGATGAGCACCACCTATCAGGACTACGACCCCAGCGATCCGTACGCCGGCTCCTACGAGACCACCGAGGGCCGCGTCTACACCGTCACCGGCGGCGACTGGGACCAGACGCTGGGCACCGAGGCCTACGGCGAGGAGCGCCTCGTCGTCAACATGGGCCCGCAGCACCCGTCCACCCACGGCGTGCTCCGGCTGGTGCTCGACCTCGAGGGCGAGACGGTCACCAAGGCGCGGGTGGTCATCGGCTACCTGCACACCGGCATCGAGAAGAACACCGAGTACCGCACCTGGACCCAGGGCACGACGTTCGTGACCCGGATGGACTACCTGGCCCCGCTGTACAACGAGGCCGGCTACTGCCTGGCCGTGGAGAAGCTGCTGGGCGTCGAGGCGCCGCCGCGGGCGCAGACCATCCGCGTGCTGGTCATGGAGCTCAACCGGATCGCCTCGCACCTGGTCGCGCTGGCCACCTTCGGCATGGAGATGGGCGCGCTCACCGGCATGACCAACGGCTTCCGCGAGCGGGAGATGGTCCTCGACCTGCTCGAGGAGATCACCGGCCTGCGGATGAACCACGCCTACATCCGCCCCGGGGGCCTGGCGCAGGACCTGCCCGAGGGCGCGGTCGAGCACATCCGCGAGTTCCTGCAGGTCATGCCCGACCGGGTGGCCGACTTCCACAAGCTCCTCACCGGCCAGCCGATCTGGCAGGCCCGGCTCAAGGACGCCGGCTACCTCGACGTCACCGGCTGCGTCGCCCTCGGTGTCACCGGCCCGGTGCTGCGCGCCGCCGGCCTGCCGTGGGACCTGCGCAAGGTCGAGCCCTACCTCGGGTACGAGACCTACGACTTCGAGGTGCCCACCGCCGACACCTGCGACGCGTGGGGCCGCTACCTGGTCCGCATGGCCGAGGTGAACGAGTCGCTGAAGATCATCGAGCAGGCGCTCGACCGGCTGGAGCCGGGCCCGGTGATGGTGCAGGACAAGAAGATCGCCTGGCCGGCGCAGCTGTCGCTCGGCCCCGACGGCATGGGCAACTCCACCGAGTACGTCAAGCACATCATGGGCCAGTCGATGGAGGCCCTGATCCACCACTTCAAGCTGGTCACCGAGGGCTTCCGGGTGCCGGCCGGGCAGGTCTACGTGCCGATCGAGTCCCCCCGCGGCGAGCTCGGCTACCACGTGGTCAGCGACGGTGGCACCCGACCGTGGCGGGTCCACGTGCGCGACCCCAGCTTCGTCAACCTGCAGGCGACGGCGGCGATGAGCGAGGGCGGCATGATCGCCGACGTCATCGCGGCCATCGCCTCCCTCGACCCGGTCATGGGGGGATGCGACCGATGAGCGCCCTACCCGGAAGTGGTCCCGGCACCGCCGTGACCGGGCTCGACTCGAGCCCCGTGGACGCCCGCCCGGAGACGCTGGCCGCGCTGCCGCCGCTGACCGAGCAGGCCCGGCTCGAGGCGCGGGAGATCATCGCCCGCTACCCGCAGCCGCGCTCGGCCCTGCTGCCGATGCTGCACCTGGTGCAGAGCTACCAGGGCTACGTGACGCCGGAGGGCGTCGCGCTGTGCGCCGAGGAGCTCGGGCTCACCAAGGCCGAGGTGGGCGCGGTCGCGACCTTCTACACGATGTACAAGCGCCGCCCCACCGGCCGGCACCTGGTCAGCGTGTGCACCAACACGCTGTGCGCCGTCCTCGGCGGGCAGCGGATCTTCGACGCGGTCAGCGCCGACCTCGGCGTCCACCACGACGAGACCACCGCCGACGGCTCGATCACCCTCGAGCACGCCGAGTGCCTGGCCGCCTGCGACTACGCGCCGGTCGTGACCGTCGACTACGAGTTCTACGACCAGCAGGACGTCGAGAGCGCCCGTGAGCTGGTCGCCGCCCTGCGCCGCGGCGAGAAGCCGCTGCCCACTCGCGGCGCCCCGCTGACCGACTTCCGCGGGGTCTCCCGCCAGCTGGCCGGGTTCTCCCAGCACGCCGACGAGGGCGCGGCCCGCGCCGCCGTCGACGCGCCGGGTCGCCTCGGGCCGACGCTCGTGGGACTGCGGCTGGCCGAGCAGCGGGGGGAGACCGCGCCGCCCATGCCGCGCCCCGCCTCCTCGTCATCCGGCGCCCCGGCGGCCGAAGCGGCCGGCTTCGAGCAGGCCCAGCGCGACGCCCCGGAGCCGGCCGGTCGCGACACCGGCAACGGCCGTGCCGGTACCGAGACCCCTGCGGGGACCGAGCCCGGGACGTCCGGGCAGGGCCCCGCCACCAGGGAGGCCTGACCCGATGCCCCTCACCCCCGTGCTCACCACCCGCTGGGGCGCCGAGCGGTCCTGGCGGCTGTCGACCTACGAGTCGCTCGACGGCTACGCCGCGCTGCGCACCGCCCTCACGATGGCCCCCGACGAGCTCGTCGCCCTGGTCAAGGACTCCGGCCTGCGCGGCCGAGGCGGTGCCGGCTTCCCGACCGGCATGAAGTGGAGCTTCATCCCGCAGCCCAAGCCGGGGGAGACGCCCACCGGGCCCGCGGCGATGCCCAAGTACCTGGTGGTGAACGCCGACGAGGGCGAGCCGGGCACCTGCAAGGACCTGCCGTTGATGATGGCCGACCCGCACTCGCTGATCGAGGGCGTGATCATCTCGGCCTACGCGATCCGGTCGCACCTGGCGGTCATCTACGTCCGCGGCGAGGCGGTGCACGCCCACCGCCGGCTGACCGCAGCGGTCGAGGAGGCCTACGCGGCCGGCTACCTCGGCACGGACATCCTCGGCTCGGGCTACGACCTCGAGCTGATCGTGCACGCCGGCGCCGGCGCCTACATCTGCGGCGAGGAGACGGCGCTGCTGGATTCCCTCGAGGGCTACCGCGGCCAGCCCCGCCTCAAGCCGCCGTTCCCCGCCGTCGCCGGCCTCTACGGCGCGCCGACGGTCATCAACAACGTGGAGACCCTGGCCACCGTGCCGTTCGTCGTCCGCGGCGGATCGGACTGGTTCAAGGAGTTCGGCCCGGAGAAGTCGCCCGGGCCGAAGATCTACTCGCTGTCCGGCCGCGTCGTCCGGCCCGGCCAGTACGAGGCCCCCATGGGGACGACGATGCGCGAGCTGCTGGAGATGGCCGGCGGCATCCGGCCCGGGCACGAGCTGAAGTTCTGGACGCCGGGCGGCTCCTCGACGCCGTACTTCACCTCTGCGCACCTCGACGTCCCGCTCGACTTCGACTCGGTGGCGGCCGCGGGCTCGATGCTCGGCACCACCGCGCTGATGGTCTTCGACGAGACCGACTCCATCGTCGAGGCCACGCTGCGGTTCACCGAGTTCTACGCGCACGAGAGCTGCGGCAAGTGCACCCCGTGCCGGGAGGGGACCTACTGGCTGGTGCAGATCCTGCAGCGGCTGGTGGAGGGCGACGGCCGGGCCGCCGACCTCGACCTGCTGGTCGACACCTGCGACAACATCCTGGGCCGCTCGTTCTGCGCTCTCGGTGACGGCGCGACCAGCTGCATCTCCAGCTCGCTGAAGTACTTCAAGGACGACTACGTCGCCCTGCTGCCCCCGGAGGAGCAGGCGCGCCTCGGCCGCAGCCTCCCGATCGAGCCCGTGGGAGTTGCCTCGTGACTCTGACCCCGACGAGCCCCCAGCCCTCGCCCGCGGTCCCGCCCGGAGCGCCCGGTCCGCACACACCCCCGGACGCCGTCCACTGCACCATCGACGGCTTCGACGTCGCCGTGCCCAAGGGGACGCTGATCATCCGGGCGGCCGAGATGATCGGCGTCCAGATCCCCCGGTTCTGCGACCACCCGCTGCTCGAGCCGGTCGGCGCCTGCCGCCAGTGCCTGGTCGAGGTGGAGGGCCAGCGCAAGCCGGTGGCCTCCTGCACCATGCCGGTCACCGACGGCATGGTGGTGAAGACCCAGCTCACCAGCCCGGTGGCCGACAAGGCCCAGCAGGGCACGATGGAGCTGCTGCTGATCAACCACCCGCTGGACTGCCCGGTCTGCGACAAGGGCGGGGAGTGCCCGCTGCAGAACCAGGCGATGAGCAACGGCCGCGCCGAGAGCCGGTTCGTCGACGTCAAGCGGACCTACCCCAAGCCGCTGCCGATCAGCAGCGAGATCCTGCTCGACCGGGAGCGCTGCGTGCTGTGTGCCCGCTGCACCCGCTTCTCGCAGCAGGTGGCCGGCGATCCGTTCATCGAGCTGTTCGAGCGCGGCGCGCTGGAGCAGGTCGCGGTCTACGAGGACGAGCCCTTCGAGTCCTACTTCTCCGGCAACACCACCCAGATCTGCCCGGTCGGCGCACTGACCAGCGCCCAGTACCGGTTCCGGTCCCGCCCGTTCGACCTGCGCAGCGAGCCCAGCGTCTGCGAGCACTGCGCTTCCGGCTGCGCCCAGCGCACCGACTACCGCCGCGGCAAGGTGCTGCGCCGGCTGGCCGGCGAGGATCCGGCCGTCAACGAGGAGTGGAACTGCGACAAGGGCCGCTTCGCGTTCCGCTACGCGACGGCCAACGACCGGCTGACCCAGCCGCTGGTCCGCCGGGACGGGGTGCTGCAGCCGGCGTCCTGGCCCGAGGCCTGGGCGGTGGCCGCCGAGGGGCTGCGCGCCGCGCGGGAGGCCGGCGGGGTCGGCGTCCTGCCCGGCGGCCGGCTGACCGTCGAGGACGCCTACGCCTACGCCAAGTTCGCCCGGGTGGCGCTGGGCACCAACGATGTCGACGCCCGGGCCCGCGCGCACTCGGCCGAGGAGCTGGCCTTTCTCGCCACCCACGTCGCCGGCGCCGGCCCGGACGACGGTGCCGTCACCTACGCAGACCTCGCCGCCGCCCCGGCGGTGCTGCTCGCCGGGTTCGAGCCGGAGGAGGAGTCGCCGATCGTCTTCCTGCGGCTGCGCCGCGCGGTGCGCACCCGCACGCTGCCGGTCTTCGACCTCGCCCCCTTCGTCACCCGGGCCGCGGAGAAGCTGCAGGCCACGGTGCTGACCACGCTGCCCGGCACCGAGGCGCGCTCGCTCGCGGCGCTGGCCGAGGGCAGCTGGGGCGGCCCGGCGGTCGAGGCGCTGCGGCAGCCCGGCGCCGTCGTGCTCGCCGGGGAGCGCCTGGCCGAGGCCCCTGGCGCGTTCTCCGCGCTGGCCGCCCTGGCCCGGGCGACCGGCGCCCGGGTGGCGTGGGTGCCGCGGCGGGCCGGTGAGCGCGGCGCGGTCGAGGCCGGCGCGCTGCCCACCCTGCTGCCCGGCGGGCGCCCGGTCACCGACGCCGCCGCCCGCGCCGAGGTCGCCGCCGTCTGGGGCGTCGGCGAGCTGCCGGCCGGTCCCGGGCGCGATCTCACCGGCATCCTGGCCGCCGTCACCCACGGGGAGCTCGCCGGCCTGCTGGTCGGCGGCGTCGACCCGGCCGACCTCCCCGACCCGCGGCTGGCGGAGGCCGCGCTGGCCGCCGCGCAGTTCGTGGTCAGCCTCGAGCTGTTCCCCAGCGCGGTCACCGCGCACGCCGACGTCGTGCTGCCGGTCGCCGCCGCCCCGGAGAAGGCCGGCAGCTACCTGGACTGGGAGGGCCGGCCGCGCTCCTTCGACGCCACCCTGCACGGCACCGGCCAGCTGCCCGACGGCCGCGTGCTGCAGGGGCTGGCCGACGCGCTGGACGTCGACCTGCGGCTGCCCGCACCCGAGGTCGCCCGCGCGGAGCTCGCCGCCCTCGGGGTGGCGCAGCGCCGCGCCGACGGCGCCGGCCTGGACGTCCCCGCCCCGGCGGACCCGGAGCTCGCCGAGGACGAGGCGGTGCTCGCCTCCTGGCGGCAGCTGCTCGACGCCGGCACCCTCCAGCGGGACGAGCCCGAGCTCGCCGGCACCGCCCGCCCACCGGTCGCCCGCCTGGGCAAGGACGCGGCCCGCCGGCTCGGCCTGGCCGACGGCGACCGGGTCACCGTCTGCGGCGAGATGGGCCAGGTGACCCTGCCGGTGCGGGTCACCGAGATGCCCGACCAGGTCGTCTGGCTGCCGATGCGCTCGCCCGGCAGCGAGCTCCGCGCGGCTCTGGGCACCCCACCCGGCGGGGTCGTCCGCCTCATCGCCGGAGGTACCGCATGAACGTGCTCGCCGCGGCCGACCAGCCCACCCTCGAGGACTTCGGCACCGACGTCTGGTGGATCGTCCTCATCAAGATCGTCGGCGTCTTCGCCGTCCTCGTGCTGCTGACGCTGTTCGCCATCGTCTTCGAGCGCAAGGTCGTCGCCCGGATGCAGCAGCGGATCGGTCCCAACCGGGTCGGCCCCCGCGGCTACCTGCAGAGCCTCGCCGACGGGCTGAAGCTGGCGTTCAAGGAAGACATCATGCCGGCGCTGGCCGACAAGCCGGTCTACTTCCTCGCGCCGGTCATCGCCACCATCCCGGCGTTCCTGGCCTTCTCGGTGATCCCGCTCGGGCCGACGGTGAGCATCTTCGGCCAGCAGACCCCCCTGCAGCTCACCGACGCCCCCATCGGTGTCCTGGTGGTGCTGGCCTGCTCGGCGATGGGCGTCTACGGCATCGTGCTGGGCGGCTGGGCCTCGGGGTCGACCTACCCGCTGCTGGGCAGCCTGCGCAGCGCCGCGCAGATGGTCAGCTACGAGATCGCGATGGGCCTGTCGATCGTCGCGGTGTTCCTCTACGCGGGCACGATGTCCACCTCGGAGATCGTCGCCGCCCAGGCCGACGGCAGCCGGTTGTCCTTGGCCGGAGTGGAGTTCACCGGACCGAGCTGGTACGCGATCCTGCTGCCGGTCTCCTTCGTGATCTACGTGGTTGCCGTGGTGGGCGAGACCAACCGCGCCCCGTTCGACCTGCCCGAGGCCGAGAGCGAGCTGGTCGGCGGCTTCCACACCGAGTACTCGTCGCTGAAGTTCGCGCTGTTCTTCCTGGCCGAGTACATCAACATGGTCACCGTCTCGGCGCTGGCCGCCACGCTGTTCCTCGGCGGCTGGCGGGCGCCGTGGCCGATCTCGCTCTGGGACGGCGCGAACACCGGCTGGTGGCCGCTGCTGTGGTTCTTCCTCAAGGTCGTCGCCGCGCTGTTCGTCTTCATCTGGCTGCGGGGCACCCTGCCCCGGCTCCGCTACGACCAGTTCATGCGCTTCGGCTGGAAGGTGCTGGTCCCCACCGCCCTGGTGTGGATCCTCGCCGTCGCCACCATGCGCACCGTCGCCCGGGAGGCCGACCTGTCCACCGGCGAGGTGGCGCTGTTCGTCGGCGTCCCGATCGCCCTGCTGGTGCTGGCGGGGTTGCTGATCGCCAGCCGGGCGAGCAACCGCGCCACCCGGCTCGCGGCTCGTGAGGCGGCGGCCGGGTCGATCCACCCCACCGAGGCCGAGCCGGAGGTCCTGCCGCCGGCGGGGCCACGGCACCGGCCCGCCCGGGGCGGTGGCCCCAGCCGCGCCGAGGGCGGCTTCCCCATCCCGCCCATGGACCTGAAGGTGCCCCCGTCCCCGCGGCTGCGCAGCCGGGAGACCGTCGCCGCCGGCGGCGTGGTCGGCACCGGCCGCCGCGGTGCGGGCGCCACCCCGGAGGAGGACGTCGATGAGTGAGCGCGACGGGCGCGGGGCCGTGTCCCCGCGCGCCAACGGGGCGGTCGAGCGGCCCCGCCGCGGCGATGTCCCGGCCAAGCGGGCGAGCCGGCTGCCGGCACCCGGCCAGGGCTTCGGCGTCACCTTCGCGCAGATCTTCCGCAAGGTGACCACCGAGGAGTACCCCGAGGTGCCCAAGGTGACCAAGCCGCGCTACCACGGGCGGCACGTGCTCAACCGGCACCCCGACGGGCTGGAGAAGTGCGTCGGCTGCGAGCTGTGCGCCTGGGCCTGCCCGGCCGACGCCATCTACGTCGAGGGCGGGGACAACACCGCGGAGGAGCGCTACTCGCCCGGGGAGCGGTACGGGCGGATCTACCAGATCAACTACCTGCGTTGCATCTTCTGCGGGCTGTGCATCGAGGCCTGCCCGACCCGCTCGCTGACCATGAGCAACGACTTCGAGCTCGCCGACGACAACCGGCAGGACCTGATCTACACCAAGGAGCAGCTCATGGCTCCGCTCCTGCCCGGCATGGAGGCCCCGCCGCACCCCATGCGGCTCGGGGACGACGAGCGCGACTACTACGTCCGGACGCCCGACACCGCCCAGCCCACCGATGCCCTCGGGGTGGCGGGGCGGGCGGCGGCACGGCCGGTGGAGCAGGCATGAACGACGTCGTCATCGGCACCGGCGAGGCCGTCGTCTTCTGGATCCTGGGGCCGCTCGCGCTGGCCGGGGCGCTGGGCATGGTGCTCTCGCGCAACGCCGTCCACTCGGCGCTGTGGCTGATCAACACGATGCTGGCGCTGGGCGTCTTCTACGTCGTCCAGGAGGCGCCGTTCCTCGGCGCGGTGCAGATCATCGTCTACACCGGCGCGATCATGATCCTCTTCCTGTTCGTGCTCATGCTGGTCGGCCGCGACACCTCCGACTCGGTGGTGGAGACCCTGCGGGGGCAGCGGGTCGCGGCGATCCTGCTGGGCATCGGCTTCGCCGGGCTGGTCGGCGCGGGCATCGCCCGGGCCACCCGGGACCTGCCGGTCGCCGGCCTGGACGCGGTGCAGGGCGGGGACACCAGCAACATCGAGGCGATCGCGCAGCTGCTGTTCACCCGGTACCTGCTCGCCTTCGAGGTCACCAGCGCGCTGCTCATCACCGCCGCGGTCGGCGCGATGGTGCTCGCCCACATCGAGCGGGAACCGGGCACCCGCCGCACCCAGAAGGAGCTGTCGCGGGCCCGCTTCCTCACCGACCGGCCGCAGACCCTGCCCGGGCCGGGCGTGCACGCCCGCGCCAACTCCGTCGCCGCGCCGGCGCTGCTGCCCGACGGCCGGCCGGCCGAGGACAGCTTCGCCACCGGGATCGATCCCCAGGAGGTCGACCAGATGCCGCGTCCGACCGGCCGGGCCCAGCTCGGCAGCCCCGATGCGGCGCTGGGCACCCTCGACCCGGCGCCCCTGGACGGAGGCCGTCAGCCATGACGCTCACGCACTACCTGGTGCTGGCCGCGATCCTGTTCACCATCGGCGCGGTCGGCGTCCTGGTGCGGCGCAACGCGATCGTCGTGTTCATGTGCATCGAGCTGATGCTCAACTCGGTGAACCTCACCCTGGTCACCTTCGCGCGGGCCGGCGGCACCCTCGACGGCCAGGTCATGGCGTTCTTCGTCATGGTCGTCGCCGCGGCCGAGGTCGTCGTCGGCCTCGCGATCATCATGTCGATCTACCGGACCCGCCGGTCGGCGTCGGTCGACGACGCCAACCTGCTCAAGTACTGACGAGACGGGGAGCCGGTAGATGGACACCGTGGCCGCCGACGGCCTGCTCGCCTGGTCCTGGCTGCTGATCGCCCTGCCCCTGGCCGGCGCCGCCGTGCTGCTACTCGGGGGCCGCCGCACCGACCGGTGGGGTCACCTGCTGGGCACCGGGACGGTCGTGACCGCCTTCGTGCTCGGTCTGCTGTGCACCCTGCAGCTGGCCGACGCCGGCGGCCGGCCGGTCTCGGTCGAGCTGTGGACGTTCATCGAGACCGGATCGCTGGACGTGCCGGTGGGCCTGCTGTTCGACCCGCTCTCGGCGGTCTTCGTGCTGCTGATCACCGGCGTCGGCGCGCTGATCCACATCTACTCGATCGGCTACATGGCCCACGACCCGCGGCGGCGGCGCTTCTTCGCCTACCTCAACCTGTTCGTCGCCGCGATGCTCCTGCTGGTCCTCGGCGACAACTTCGTGGTGCTCTACGTCGGCTGGGAGGGCGTGGGCCTCGCGTCCTACCTGCTCATCGCCTTCTGGCACGAGCGCCCGGCGGCGGCGACCGCCGCGAAGAAGGCGTTCATCATGAACCGGGTCGGCGACGTGGGGCTGGCCCTGGCGATCTTCCTGATGTTCGCCCAGCTGGGCACGGTCACCTACGACGGCGTCTTCGGTTCGGTGGGGGCGCTGGCCGGCGGCACGGTCACCGCGATCGGCCTGCTGCTCCTGCTGGGCGCCTGCGGCAAGTCCGGCCAGTTCCCGCTCCAGGCGTGGCTGCCCGACGCCATGGAGGGCCCGACGCCGGTCTCGGCGCTCATCCACGCTGCCACCATGGTCACCGCCGGCGTCTACTTGATCGCCCGCAGCGCCCCGATCTACGACGAGACGCCGACCGCCCGCGCCGTCGTCCTCGCCGTCGGCGCGATCACCCTGCTGATCGGGGCGATCGTCGGCTGCGCCCAGGACGACATCAAGAAGGTGCTGGCCTATTCGACGGTCAGCCAGATCGGCTACATGTTCCTGGCCGTCGGGCTGGGGCCGGCCGGCTACGTCGCGGGCCTGGCCCACCTGCTCACCCACGGCTTCTTCAAGGCCGGACTGTTCCTCGGCGCCGGGTCGGTCATGCACGCCATGAACGACGCGGTGGACATGCGCCGGTTCGGCGGGCTGGCCTCCCGGATGCGGATCACCTTCGTCACCTTCGGGCTGGGCTACCTGGCCCTGATCGGCTTCCCGTTCCTGTCGGGCTTCTACACCAAGGACGCGATCATCGAGGCCGCGTTCGACCGGGGCGACGGCTGGGGCTACGTGCTGGGCGGGGTGGCGATCCTCGCCGCCGGGCTCACCGCCTTCTACATGACCCGGCTGATGCTGATGACCTTCTTCGGCCGGCCGCGGTGGGACGAGGGCGTCCACCCGCACGAGTCGCCGTCGGTGATGACCGCGCCGATGGTGCTGCTCGCCCTCGGCTCGGTGCTGGCCGGCTACCTGCTGGTGGTGGCCTTCCCGCTGGAGGAGTGGCTGGTCCCGGTGTTCGGCCGGCCCGAGGCGGCCGAGCACGTGGTCGCGCCGCTGGTGGTCAGCGCGCTGGTGACCGTCGTGATGCTGCTCGGGGTGGCCTCGGCGTGGATGTTCGTCGGCCGGCGCGAGGTGCCGGTGACCGCCCCGGCGCGGGTCTCGCCGGTGGTCCTCGCTGCCCGCCGCGCCCTGTACGCGGACACGGTCAACGAGTCGCTGTTCATGCGCCCGGGCCAGTGGCTCACCCGGGCGCTGGTGTTCCTCGACAACCGCGGCGTCGACGGCGCGGTCAACGGCCTGGCCGCGGCGCTGGGCGGCTCGTCGTCCCGGCTGGGCCGCACGCAGACCGGGTTCGTGCGCTCCTACGCCCTGGGGATGCTCGGCGGCGCGGTCGTCGTCGCGGGCGCCCTGCTGGCGGTGACGGCCGGATGAGCGGCTCCTCCACGGAACGAGAGGCGACGACGGCGTGACTGACTTCCCGTTCCTGCTCGCGATGATCGCCGTCCCGGCGGTCGGCGCCGCGGTCGTGGCCGCGTTGCCGAGGGGCAGCGACGAGCTGGCCAAGCGGCTGGCCCTCGGCATCAGCGCCGTCGTCCTGCTGCTCGCGGTGCTGGCCACCGTCGCCTTCGACCCCGACGGCGAGCGCTTCCAGCTGACGATGTCGGCGTCCTGGATCCCGGACTTCGGCGTCGACTTCGCCCTCGGCGTGGACGGCATCGCGCTGGTGCTGCTGCTGCTGGTCGGCGTGCTCGTCCCGGTGGTCGTCCTCGCCTCGTGGCGGGACACCGCACCCGGCCGGCGCTCGATGCGCACCTTCTTCGCCTGGGTGCTGCTGCTCGAGGCGATGATGGTCGGCGTCTTCGCCGCGACCGACGTCTTCCTCTTCTACGTCTTCTTCGAGGCGATGCTCGTCCCGATGTACTTCCTGATCGGCAGCTTCGGCGGGCCGCGACGGCAGTACGCGGCGATCAAGTTCTTCCTCTACAGCCTGGTCGGCGGCCTGATCATGCTCGCCGCGGTCATCGGTCTCTACGTGGTGAGCACCAGCGAGCTGGGCCAGGGCACCTTCGCCTTCGACGCGCTGCGCCAGCTCGACATCGATCCGGGCGTGCAGAAGCTGCTGTTCCTCGGCTTCTTCATCGCCTTCGCGATCAAGGCCCCGCTGGTGCCCTTCCACACCTGGCTGCCCGACGCCGGTGCCGAGGCGCCGATCGGGGGCGCGGTGCTGCTGGTCGGCGTCCTCGACAAGGTCGGCACCTTCGGCCTCATCCGCTACTGCCTGCCGCTGTTCCCCGACGCCGCCCGGGACCTCGCGCCGTTCGTGCTGGTGCTCGCGGTCGCCGGGATCCTCTACGCCGCGCTGCTGGCGATGGGGCAGACCGACCTGAAGCGGCTGGTCTCCTACACCTCGATCGCGCACTTCGGGTTCATCACCCTGGGCATCTTCGCCTTCACCACCGAGGCGGCGACCGGGGCCGTGCTCTACATGGTCAACCACGGCATCGCCACGGGGCTGCTGTTCCTGGTGGTCGGCATGCTGATCGCCCGCGGTGGCTCCCGGCGGATCAGCGACTACGGGGGCGTCGCCACGCAGGCCCCGCGGCTGGCCGGGGTGTTCCTGATCGCCGGCCTCGCCTCGCTCGCGCTGCCGGGCACCAACAGCTTCGTCAGCGAGTTCCTCGTGCTGGTCGGCTCGTTCCCGGCGGTGCCGCTCTTCACGGTCCTGGCGACGCTCGGCATGATCCTCGCTGCCCTGTACGTGCTGATCGTGTACCAGCGCACCATGCACGGCCCGCCGCGCGGCGTGCTGCTCGTGGACGACGGGACGCCGGAGCCCGCTGGTACGGACGGTGCCACCGCCACCCTGACCGCGCCCGCCCCGGCCCGGCTGCGGGTCCGCGACCTCGACCGGCTGGAGATGGCCGTAGCCGCCCCGATGGTCGCCCTGATCATCGTGCTCGGCTTCTACCCGCAACCACTGATCGACCTGATCGAGCCGGCGGTCGCCGCCACGATGCAGGACGTCGGCGCCGCCCCGGCCGGGATCGCGCCCGCCACCACCGACGCCGGGGGGACCGACTGATGATCGAGGCCCCCGACCTGTCGCTGGCGGCGCTCGCGCCCCTGCTGTTCGTCTTCGGTGCCGCCTGCCTCGGGGTGCTCGTCGAGGCGTTCGGGCCGCGGGAGCGCCGCCACGCCGTGCAGGTGACCCTCGCGCTGGTCGGGACGCTCGGCGGCCTGGTGACCAGCCTGCTGCTGGCGGGGGAGCGGGAGGTGACCGCTGCCGGCGCCCTGGCCGTGGACGGGCCGGCGGTCTTCCTGCAGGCCACGATCACCGGCCTCGGGGCGCTGGCGATCCTGCTGTTCGCCGAGCGCTCCCTCGACCCCGCGCGCTCGGCGTTCGTCGCCGCCGCGGCGGTGCCGGTCGGCAGCCCGCGCGACCGCGAGCTGATGACCGCCCCGCGGGTGCAGACCGAGGTCTACCCGCTGGCGACCTTCGCCATCGGCGGCATGATGCTCTTCGTCGCCGCCAACGACCTGCTGATCATGTTCGTGGCGCTCGAGGTGCTCAGCCTGCCGCTGTACCTGATCAGCGGGCTGGCCCGCCGCCGGCGGCTGCTGTCGCAGGAGGCGGCGGTCAAGTACTTCCTCCTGGGCGCCTTCGCCTCGGCGTTCTTCCTCTACGGCCTGGCGCTGGTCTACGGCGCGACCGGGAGCATCGGGCTGGCCGACATCCGCGCCGCCACCACGGAGAGCGGCAGCGACGTCCTGCTGGTCCTGGGCCTGGCCCTGCTGATCGTCGGCCTGATGTTCAAGGCCAGCGTCGCCCCGTTCCACGCCTGGACGCCCGACGTCTACCAGGGCGCGCCCACGCCCGTCACCGCGTTCATGGCCGCCTGCACGAAGGTCGCCGCGTTCGGCGCCATCCTGCGGCTGCTCTACGTCGCCTTCGGTACCAGCGAGTGGACCTGGCGGCCGCTGGTCTACGGCATCGCGATCATCTCGATGGTCGTCGGCGCTGTACTCGCGCTCACCCAGACCGATCTCAAGCGGATGCTCGCCTACTCCTCGATCGCGCACGCGGGCTTCCTGCTCACCGGCGTCATCGGCCTGTCCCCGGACGGCGGCGGGTCCGGGCTGGCCGCCACGATGTTCTACCTGCTCGCCTACGGGCTCACGACGGTCGGCGCCTTCGCCGTCCTCACCCTGGTCCGGGACGGCGACGGCGAGGCCAGTCACCTCTCCCAGTGGGCGGGCCTGGCCCGGCGCTCGCCGCTGACCGCGGCGGTGATGGCGCTGTTCCTCCTGGCCCTGGCCGGAATCCCGCTCACCAGCGGCTTCACCGGCAAGTTCGCCGTCTTCCGGGCGGCGATCGAGGACGGCGCCTGGCCGCTGGTGGTCGTCGCGGTCCTGGCCAGCGCGGTGGCGGCGTTCTTCTACCTGCGGGTCATCGTGCTCATGTACTTCTCCGAGCCCGCGGAGGACGGCCCGACCGTCGCCGTCCCCGGCCTCCCGACCACGATCGTGCTGGCCGTGACGGTCACGGCGACCCTCGTCCTGGGGATCGCGCCCGGGGCGGTGCTCGATATCGCCGAGCAGGCGGCTATCTTCGTCGGTTGATGACCGGAGCCAGCGCCACCGTGGACGGGACCACTCCGGTCGAGACCTGGCAGCGGATCTCGACCCCCGCCTCGACCATCGGGCCCTGGCTGCCCGACGGTGACCTCGGGGCGCGCCTCGCCGAGGGGCTGGCGCGCGTGGAGATCGCCCTGCTCGAGGCCGTCGACAGCGAGCACCCGTTCGTGCGGGAGGCCGCGGGCCACCTCATGGCGGCCGGGGGCAAGCGGTTCCGGCCGATGCTGGCCCTCCTGGCCGCGCAGCTGGGCGACCCGACCTTCCCCGAGGTGACCCGCGCGGCCGTCGTCTGCGAGCTCACCCACCTCGCGACGCTGTACCACGACGACGTCATGGACGAGGCGGCCGTGCGCCGCGGGGCGCCCAGCGCCAACAGCCGGTGGAGCAACAGCATCGCCATCCTCACCGGCGACCTGCTCTTCGCCCGCGCCTCCGATCTGCTGGCCGACCTCGGTCCCGAGGCGGTGCGGGTCCAGGCGCGCACCTACGAGCGGCTGGTGACCGGGCAGCTGCGGGAGACCATCGGCGCCCGGCCCGGCGACGACCCGGTCGCGCACTACCTCGAGGTGCTGGCTGACAAGACCGGCTCGCTGGTGGCGACCTCCGCCCGGTTCGGCGCCGCCTTCGCGGGGGTGGACGACGAGCTCGTGGCCGCCCTGACCGCGTTCGGGGAGGAGGTCGGGGTCGCCTTCCAGCTCTCCGACGACGTCCTCGACATCGTCAGCCAGGACGGCGCCTCGGGGAAGTCGCCCGGCACCGACCTGCGGGAGGGCGTGGCCACGCTGCCCGCCCTGTTCGCCCTGGCCGGCGACGACCCGGCCGAGGCTCGGCTGCGGGAACTGGTCTCCGGCCCGATCACCGACGACGACGAGCACGCCGAGGCGCTGGCCCTGCTCCGCGCCTCGGCGGCGCTGGAGCGGACCACCGAGGTGCTGCGCGAGTACGCCGACCGCGCGCGTGCCCGGTTGGGCGGCGTGCCGGAGGGGCCGGTCCGCGAGGCGCTCTCGGCCCTCTGCGAGTACGTCGTCACGCGCACCAGCTGAGCCCGGGAGGGGGCATGCTGGGCGGGTGCCGCGCCTCCTGACCGGCCTGGTCGCCGTGAGCCTGCTGCTCGCCGGCTGTACCGGGACCGGGTCCGACGGCCGGGCCGCCGCGACGTCGGCGTCGGTGAGCACCCCACCGCTGACCTCCCCGAGCGCGCCGCCCGCCCTCGAGGTCACCGAGCTCGCCGACGGCCTGGACCACCCGTGGGACGTCGGCCAGGCCCCCGACGGCACCCTGCTCGTCGACGAGCGCGGTGGCGGGCTGTCCGCCGTCCGGCCCGACGGCACCGTGCAGGAGGTCGAGGCCGACTTCGACGACCTGTTCGCCCGCGGGGAGACCGGCCTGATGGGGCTGGTGCTCGACCCCGGGTTCGCGGACAACCGGCGGTTCTACACCTGTCAGGGGCGGCGTGACGGCGGGGACGCCTCGATCGCCGTCGTCGCCTGGACCGTCGACCCCGACTGGCGCGCGGCCACCCGGGTCGCCGACCCGCTGCTGGGGGGCATCCCGGTCAACGAGGGCTCGGGCCGGCACGGGGGGTGCCGCCTGCGGTTCGACCCCACCGGCGCCCTGCTGGTGAGCACCGGGGACAACGCCGACTCCCGCAACGCGCAGGACCGCGGCACGCTGGCCGGCAAGGTGCTGCGGATCGACCCGGCCACCGGCGAGCCGGCCACGGGCAACCCGTTCGCCGGCCAGGACGGTGCGGCGGCCCGTCTGTTCACCTACGGGCACCGGAACGTCCAGGGCCTGGCCGTGCGCCCCGGGTCCGGCCAGGTGTTCGCCGCCGAGCACGGCCCCGACCGGGACGACGAGGTCACCCTGCTGCGGCCGGGCGGCAACGGCGGCTTCGCCCCCCACGGGCCCGGCTACGGGGAGTTCGTGCCGATGACGGACCCCGCCCTGCCCGACGTCATGCCGCCCACCTGGGCCTCGGGAGCCCCGACGGTCGCCCCCTCCGGCGCGACCTTCCTCGACGGGGACCAGTGGCAGACCTACGACGGCCTGCTGCTGCTCGGCCTCCTGCGGGGGGAGGGCGTGCTCGCCCTGCGGCTGGCCGACGACGGCACCCTCCAGGAGCAGTTCCGGGTGCCCGAGCTCGAGGGCGCCTACGGCCGCATCCGCACCGTGCAGCAGGGGACCGACGGCGCCCTCTACGTGACCACCGACAACGGGGACGGCACGGACCGGCTGCTGCGGGTCACGCCACGTTCTGAGAGCCCGCGCTCCTGAGCGCCCTGCCGGGATGCCCGGGGAACGCGAAGGGCGCCCGGGAACGTGCGTTCCCGGGCGCCCTGTCGTGACAGGGGTGGAGCCCGACCTGCCTCAGCCCTGCACGGTCCAGGTGTCGCCGCCGGCGAGCAGCGCGTCGAGGTCGGCCGGCGACCCGGTGCCGGCAGCGTGGAGCTGCTCGGCCATCATCGCCTCGTAGGTCGGCTTCTGCACGGCGCGGAAGACGCCCATCGGGGTGTAGCGGAGGTCCTGGCTGGACAGGCGGGACAGCGCGAAGGCGTACGACGGGTCCTCGCGGGTCGCGTCGTGCACCACGATCTCGGTGGCGTCGACCTGGCTGGTCTCGGCGATCCGCAGGCCGCCGAACTCGTCGCGGACCACGCAGGAGGCGCCCTCGGGGCCGAACACCAGCGGCTTGCCGTGCTCCAGCGGGATCGTCCACTGGGGGCCGGTGGCCGGATCCTTGAGCAGGTCGAAGGCGCCGTCGTTGAAGATGTTGCAGTTCTGGTAGATCTCCACCAGCGCGGTGCCCTGGTGCTCGGCGGCCTGCCGCAGCACGTCGGTGAGGCCCTTGCGATCGGAATCCATCGCGCGGCCGACGAACGTGGCGTCCGCGCCCAGGGCCAGCGACACCGGGTTGAACGGGTGGTCCAGGGAGCCCATCGGGGTGGACTTGGTGACCTTGCCGACCTCGCTGGTAGGCGAGTACTGGCCCTTGGTGAGGCCGTAGATCCGGTTGTTGAACAGCAGGATCGTCATGTTCACGTTGCGCCGCAGCGCGTGGATCAGGTGGTTGCCGCCGATGGAGAGCGCGTCGCCGTCCCCGGTCACCACCCACACCGACAGGTCGGGGCGGGAGGCGGCCAGGCCGGTGGCGATCGCCGGCGCGCGGCCGTGGATCGAGTGCATCCCGTAGGTGTTCATGTAGTACGGGAAACGCGAGGAGCAGCCGATGCCGGAGACGATGACCATGTCCTCGCGGGCGATGCCGAGGCTGGGCAGGAAGCTCTGGACCGCGTTGAGGATGACGTAGTCACCGCACCCGGGGCACCAGCGCACCTCCTGATCGGTCTTGAAGTCCTTGGCCTTCAGCGCGGTCTGCTTCTCACCCTGGGCCGTCACGGACGCGCTGATGGCGTCCGCGATGGGACCGTCGGCGGGCATGCCGAGATCGATGGTGCTCATTCCGCTCCTCCGGTGGGGTCGGCGGCGAGCGGAGTGCCGCTCGTGGAGTCGATGACGTCCTGGATCACCGCGGCCAGCTCGGCCGCCCGGAAGGGCAGCCCGCGGACCTGGGTGTGGCTGACGACGTCGATCAGGAATTTGGCGCGCAGCAGCAGGGCCAGCTGCCCGAGGTTCATCTCCGGGCAGATCACCCGCTCGTAGCGGGCCAGGATGTCGCCGAGGTCGGCCGGCATCGGGTTGAGGTGCCGCAGGTGGAGCTGCGCCACCGACCGGCCCGAGCGGCGGATCCGCCGGCAGGCCGCGCCGATCGGCCCGTAGGTGGAACCCCAGCCGATGACCGCGACCGTCGCGTCACCGTCGGGGTCATCGACCTCGGTGGGCGGCAGGCTCGCCGCGATGCCGTCGACCTTTGCCTGGCGCAGCCGGGTCATCAGGTCGTGGTTGGCCGGGTCGTAGGAGATGTTGCCGGTCTTGTCGGCCTTCTCCAGCCCGCCGATCCGGTGCTGCATGCCCGCGGTGCCGGGGATGGCCCACGGCCGGGCGAGGGTCTCCGGGTCGCGCAGGTAGGGCAGGAACTCGCCGTCGGCACCGTTGGGCTCGGTGGCGAACCCCACCGCGCCGGTCAGGTCCGGCAGCGCGTCGGCGGCCGGGACCGCCCATGGCTCGGCGCCGTTGGCCAGGTAGCCGTCCGAGAGCAGGATCACCGGGGTGCGGTAGGTCAGCGCGATCCTCGCGGCCTCCAGCGCGGCGTCGAAGCAGTCGCCGGGGGAGCGCGGCGCGATCACCGGCAGGGGGGCCTCGCCGTTGCGGCCGAACATCGCCTGCAGCAGGTCGGACTGCTCGGTCTTGGTCGGCAGCCCGGTGGAGGGGCCGCCGCGCTGCACGTCGACGACGAGCAGCGGCAGCTCGGTCATCACCGCCAGCCCGATCGCCTCGGACTTCAGCGAGATCCCCGGGCCGGACGTCGTCGTGACGCCCAGCGCCCCGCCGAAGGACGCGCCGATCGCCGCGGCGACCCCGGCGATCTCGTCCTCGGCCTGGAAGGTCCGCACGCCGAAGGCCTTGTGCTTGGACAGCTCGTGCAGGATGTCCGACGCCGGGGTGATCGGGTACGCGCCCAGGAACAGCGGCAGGCCCGCGCGCTGTCCGGCGGCCACCAGGCCGAGGGCGAGGGCCTGGTTGCCGGAGATGTTCCGGTACCGGCCCGGCGCCATCGGGGCGGGCTTGATCTCGTAGGAGACCGCGAACGCCTCGGTCGTCTCGCCGTAGTTGTAGCCGGCCCGGAAGGCGGCGATGTTGGCCGCGGCGATCTCCGGCTTGCGGCGGAACTGGCGCTCCAGGAAGCGGATGGTGCCCTCGGTCGGCCGGTGGTACATCCAGGACAGCAGGCCGAGGGTGAACATGTTCTTGCTGCGCTCGGCCTCCTTCTTACCCAGACCGGAGCCGGTCAGCGCGTCCAGCGTCATGGAGGTCAGCGGCACGGCCACCGTCTGCCAGCCCTCCAGCGAGCCGTCCTCCAGCGGGCTGGTGGCGTAGCCGACCTTCGCCAGGTTGCGCGGGGTGAACTCGTCGGAGTCGACGATCAGCAACCCACCGCCGGGCAGGTCGGCCAGGTTGGCCTTCAGCGCGGCCGGGTTCATCGCGACCAGCACGTCCGGGGCGTCGCCCGGGGTCATGATGTCGTGGTCGGCGAAGTGCAGCTGGAAGGAGCTGACACCGGGCAGGGTCCCCGTCGGCGCGCGGATCTCGGCCGGGAAGTTCGGCAGCGTCGAGAGGTCGTTGCCGAAGGACGCGGTCTCGCTGGTGAACCGGTTACCGGTCAGCTGCATGCCGTCGCCGGAGTCACCGGCCAGCCGGATGACCACCCGGTCCAGCTCGACGACGCTCTTCACCAGTCCGCCGGGCGCTGAGCTGCCCGCCTCGGGGTCGGTGAGGTGCGGGTTGGTCGCAGTCATCAGTGGTGTACCTCCACCGGCCGAGATTACGTGGCAGTTTCATCTACAGGTCTATGACGGGAGCCACAGCCGGCCCGGCCGGCGATGTGCCCGGTCGCCTGCGTCTGCCAACTCTGCGCCCCGCGCTGCCATTCCGTGACCCCGGTCGCGGCCAGCGGCGACCGGGGCCGCGACCGGGGTCGAACCCGGGAACGGCGTTCCCGCGGCCCACGTTGGGACGGGCGTGCAGCGCTGGAGCAACGGACTGAAGACCGCGGTCCTCCTCGGTCTCATGGGCGGACTGATCCTCGCCGCCGGCGCGCTGATCGGCGGGCGGAGCGGGCTGCTGATCGCCCTGGTGATCGCTGTCGCGATGAACGGCTACGCCTGGTTCAACTCCGACAAGCTGGCGCTGCGCGCGATGCGGGCCTTTCCGGTGACCGAGACGCAGGCGCCGCAGCTGTACGCGATCGTCCGGGAGTTGGCCACCGAGGCCCGCCAGCCGATGCCCCGGCTCTACGTCAGTCCGGTCGCCCAGCCCAACGCCTTCGCCACCGGGCGCAACCCGCGCAATGCCGCTGTCTGCGTCACCCAGGGCATCCTCGAGCTGCTCGACCGCCGGGAGCTGCGCGCCGTCCTCGCGCACGAGCTCGCCCACGTCTACAACCGCGACATCCTGATCAGCTCCGTGGCCGGCGCCATGGCCGCGGTCATCACCTACCTGGCGCACATGGCGATGTTCGCCTCGCTGTTCGGCGGGCGGTCCGACGAGGGCCGGGGTGGCGGCAACGCGCTGGGCGGGCTGCTGCTGATGCTGCTCGGCCCGGTCGCCGCCGGGCTGATCCACATGGCGGTCAGCCGCAGCCGCGAGTTCCAGGCCGACGCGACCGGGGCGCGGCTCTCCCACGATCCGCTCGCGCTGGCCAGCGCCCTGCGCAAGATCGAGCGGGGGACGGCGGTGCGCCCCCTGCCCCCGGACGACCGGCTGGTCACCCAGAGCCACCTGATGATCGCCAACCCGTTCCGGGGGCAGGGCCTGGCGTCGATGTTCTCGACCCACCCGCCCATGGCCGAGCGGATCGCCCGGCTGGAGCGGATGGCCCGTGAGCTGGGACAGCGCTGATCAGCGGTAGTTGTCGAACTGCAGGGCGACGTCGAGATCCTGGTTCCGGAGCAGCTGCTGGACCGCCTGCAGGTCGTCGCGCTTCTTGCCGCTCACCCGCAGCTGATCGCCCTGGATCTGCGCCTGCACGCCCTTCGGGCCCTCGTCGCGGATGATCTTGGCGATCTTCTTGGCGACCTCGGACTCGATGCCCTGCTTGATGCGTGCGGAGATCTTGTAACTCTTGCCGGAGGACTGCGGCTCGTCGGCGTCGAGGGACTTCAGCGAGATCTTGCGCTTGACCAGCTTGTCCTTGAACACGTCGAGGGCGGCGCTGACCCGCTCCTCGGTGTCGGCCTGCAGGGTGACGCCTTCCTCCCCTGCCCAGGCGATCGTGGCGTTGGTGCCGCGGAAGTCGAAGCGCTGGCCGAGCTCCTTGGCGGCCTGGTTCAACGCGTTGTCGACCTCCTGGCGGTCGACCTTGCTCACCACGTCGAAGGATGAGTCGGCCATGTGTGGTGCTCCTCTCGGTTCGTCCACCCGCCACCCACCGGCGCAGGTCGCCGTCCGGCATCTTGTAGGCTCTCCGGGTACCACCACGGCGGGTTGCCCGAGTGGCCAATGGGAGCGGACTGTAAATCCGTCGGCTTAGCCTACGAAGGTTCGAATCCTTCACCCGCCACAGGTACATGCGGCCCCCGACCTCGCACGAGGTCGGGGGCCGTTCTCGTTCCGGTAGCTAGGGGGCCGTCGGCGCCCGGGCGCTCGCGACGGCGGTCCGCTCGAGCGGCTGCCCGCCGAGGAACAACCAGCCGAAGGCGATCTGGACCCAGCGGGTGCAGCGGACGGTCACCTCGGCGCCATCGGTCTCGGCCGACCAGGCGTCCAGGCGTGTCCCGCCGTCGGCGAGCTGGTCGGCGACGGCGGCCTGCGTGCTGGCGCGGGTCAGTGGCAGGGCCGAACCGACCCCCGCCGTGTACAGGACGCTCTCGTCCGTGGCGTTGGCCGCGGCCAGGGCCGCGCCGTCGCAGATCGACTGCACCTCCTGCTGCTCCAGGAAGGCGTCGGAGGCGGCGATCGCCCCGACGGCCATGAACGCCGCGACCAGCCAGCACACCAGGACCAGCGGCAGCGTGGAGCCCCGCTCGGTCGCCTGCCGGTCCCGTTGCACGCGGGGCAGCGTAGGGGCTGCCGCGCCCTGTCCACGATCTGTGGACGGCACTGTGGACGGCTGTGGACCCGCCCGGTTCCGAGGCCGATGACCGGCGCCGGCCCTGTGGACGCCACTCCCGGGTGCCGGTGGATGACGGCCCCTCGTGCCTCGCCGGCCCCCACGCACCCACGCGTCCCGGCGCCCCCCGGGGGACACACTGCTGGGTGACGTTCTGCCTATCTCAGGTAGCAGAGAGTGACGACATTGCGACACGTCACCCACCCATGATCGTGGGTGCTTGCCCCAGACGGGTGACGGGCAGCAATCTCACCGGCGCGGTCCGTACCGAACGACGCTCTGCCCCCGCGCCTGGGTGACTGCCGCACGTTGCAGTCCGTCATGCCTGAGGAGGCGTCATGAGCACGAATGCGCACGTGAGTTCCGCTCGCGGTACCCGGTGGAGCCGTGGCACCCGCTGGAGCCGCGGCACCCGCTGGAGCTGATCCCCAGCGCTTTCGAAGGGGGTAGCCGGTCAGGTGGCCGGCTACCCCCTTCGGGTATGGGCGGCCTTTCCGACGCCCCGGAACGACTGCCTGAGGCTGTTAGCCTCTGCGCCGCCGTTCCTCCCCCTTCCCGAGAGACCGGGTGACCGTGGCCGACCTGGACACGCGCACGACCCAGCGGTGGTCGGCGCTCCGGCAGCCTGATGTGGTCGCCGCTGGGGTGAGCGCCCTCGCTCTGCCCTTCGTCGTCCTGCTGGCTGACGTGGCCGGCCGGTCCGTCCAGCCGTGGACGGTCGTGGCCTTCTTCGCCGCATTCCTCGTGGCGGAGTCGCTCACCCTGCCCATCGAGGTGCGCTCACACACCTTCAACTGCTCCGTCAGCGAGGCCGTGCTCGTCGTCTCGCTCGTGCAGATGGATGGCGCCTGGACGGCCGTGGCATGGGCCGGGGCGATCGGTGTCATCAGCGTCCGTGACCGGACCGTCGTGGCCAAGATCCTCGTCAACATCGCGGTCACCGTGCTGCAGGTCGGCGTCGCCGTCCTGATCCTCGACCAGCTGCCCGCGGGCCCTCTCTCCGATCCCGGCACGTGGCTCGCCTACCTGGTGGCCATCCTGCCGGCTGCCGCGGTGGGCACCCTCGTCGTCGTCGCAGCGATCACGATCACCCAGGGCAACCCCGGACGGGCAAGGCTGGCGCGTCTGTTCGTTCCGGTGCTGGTCGTCTACCCGATCTCGGTCGTCGTCGGCCTGGCCTGCTCGTTGCTGGTGGACCACACGGCCTGGGCCTGGCTGCTGCTCGTCCCCGTCCTGTTGACCCTCGGCCTGCTCTACCGCCGGTTCGCGCGGGTCACGCGGGAGAGCGAGAGCCTCCAGCAGGTCTACGAGTTCGCCCGGCGGGTGGAGCAGGTATGCGCGGACGAGGACGGCGCGCTGCGGATCGTCGAGGCGGTCCAGGAGCTGCTCAACGCCGACCGGGTAGCCCTCTGGCTGCCCCCGTACCTGGACGAGGGGCCGCGCCTGGTCGTGGTCTCCGGGGATGGCCGGACCTGGTACGACGGGCCTGGCGACCCCGACGACCTGATCCGCCGGCGGGCGACCGACGGCCTCGTCGACGGGCCGGTGCTGGTCTCGCTGAGCCGGGCGACCGAGCCGGAGGCGGCCGCGCTCGCCCGTCGGGGCGTCCGTGACCTGCTCGCCGCGCCGGTGGCTACGGCCGCGGGGGAGCCCGGGTACCTGGAGATCTGCGACCGTCGCAGCGACGTCGTCTCCTTCGCCGACGACGACCGCGCCGCGCTGGACTCCATGATCACCCACGTCAACGCGGCGATCCGGCAGCAGCAGCTGCTCACCCAGATCCGCTACGACGCCGACCACGACCGGCTCACCGGGCTGCCCAACCGGCAGCGGTTGGCCGCCGAGATCGACGCGCTGCTGGCCGCTGACCCGGTCGCGGCCCGCGGCGGCCTGATCCTGGCCGCCCTGGACAACTACACCGAGGTCACCGACACGCTCGGCCACGCGGCCAGCGACGAGCTGCTGCTGGTCACCGCCGGCCTGCTTCGCGAGCACGCGCCGCCGCAGGCCCTGGTGGCCCGCATGGAGGGCGAGCAGTTCGCCGTCCTGCTGCCCGGGCTGTCCCTGACGGCCAGTGAGCGCGCCGCGCGCCGGCTGCGCGAGGCGACGTCCACCCGCGCCCGCGTCGCCGGGCTGGACCTGGAGGTGACGCTCTCCATCGGCGTCGCCGCCGCGCCCGTCCACGGCGCCGACGCCGGCACGCTGATGCAGCGGGCCGACGTGGCCCTGCTCGCCGGCTCCGGGGCCGGTGGCGTGGCCAGCTACCACCCCGTGCTGGACCAGCAGAGCCTCCGCCGGCTGCAGCTGGGCACCGAGCTCGAGCAGGCCATGGCCGAGGGGCAGATCAGCGTCGTCTTCCAACCCATCATCGACGCCCGGACCTCCGACATCGTGTCCGTGGAGACGCTGGTCCGCTGGGCGCACCCCCGCTACGGGGCGATCGCGCCGGACGACTTCATCCACCTGGCCGAGCAGATCGGCCGGATCGGCCTGCTCACCGACCACGTGCTCGACCTGGCCCTCGCTCGCTGCCGCCGGTGGCTGGACCAGGACATCGCCCTGTCCGTGGCGGTGAACCTCTCCGCGCGCTGCCTCACCGAGCCCGACCTGGTCGACCGTGTGCGCCGGGCCCTGCGCCGCCACGGCGTGCCGGGGGAGTTGCTCACCCTCGAGCTCACCGAGGGCAGCGTGGTCGACGACTCGGTGCGCAGCAGCACCGTCCTCGCCGACCTGCACGCACTGGGCCTGCGGCTGTCCATGGACGACTTCGGCACCGGCTACTCCTCGTTGTCCCAGCTCCGGCAGCTGCCGATCGACGAGGTGAAGATCGACAAGTCCTTCGTGCTGGGCATGTCCACCAGTCAGGGGGAGTCGTTCATCGCCCGCTCGATCATCGAGCTCGCGCACAACCTGGGCCTGCGGGTGGTCGCCGAGGGGGTCGAGGACGAGCTGACCCGCAACCTGCTGGCCGAGATGGGATGCGACAAGCTGCAGGGCTTCCTGGTCAGCCGGCCGCTGCCCGACGAGCGGCTGGAGAGCTGGCTGCTGGCCCGTACCGGGGTGCGCTCGGCCGCACCGGGGGCACCGCACCGGCGGCTGTTCGTCCGCACCTGAGACCCGTAGGACCCCCTGCGTCAGGCCCCCGGGCGCGTCAGGTAGAGTTCACGACGGCTCAAAGCCCGCCCCTTTAGCTCAGTCGGCAGAGCGTCTCCATGGTAAGGAGAAGGTCTACGGTTCGATTCCGTAAAGGGGCTCCGACCAACCGGTCCTGTCGTGAGACCGGGCCGCGCGGTCATCCCGGCGGTGTAGCTCAGCCAGGCAGAGCAAGCGGCTCATAATCGCTGTGTCACCGGTTCAAATCCGGTCACCGCTACTCTCGACGGACCCCGCATCCCGGGGTCCGTCGTCGTGTGGGCGCCCTGCCCGCACGCCGGGTCGGCCGACCCGGACCCACAAGGCTAGGAGAGCACCCGTGGCAGCCACCGACATCCGTCCGAAGATCACCCTGGCCTGCCAGGAGTGCAAGAACCGCAACTACATCACCCGCAAGAACCGGCGCAACGACCCCGACCGGCTCGAGCTGAAGAAGTACTGCCCCAGGGAGCGCAAGCACACGCTGCACCGCGAGACCCGCTGATCCAGCGGCCCACGCGGTAGGGAGGGCGGGAGCATGGCGCTTGATCCGGCACTGGTCGGGCGCAGCTACCCGCCCTCCGCCGTCTACGAGGTCGGCCGCGAGAAGATCGCCGAGTTCGCCGCCGCTGTCGGCGCGACCGATGTGGTGCACCGGGACGCCGACGCCGCCCGCGCCGCCGGCCACCCCGACGTCATCGCGCCCCCCACCTTCGCCATCGTGCTGACCCTCTCGGCGGCCGGCGTGGTGGTGGAGGACCCCGACGTCGACCTGGACTACAGCCGGGTGGTGCACGGCGAGCAGAAGTTCGTCCACCACCGGCCCATCCGCGCCGGGGACCGGCTGGTGGCCACTCCGGTGATCGAGGCCGTGCGCAGCGTCGCCGGCAACGACCTGCTCACCACGCGGGTCGACGTCGCCTCCGAGGACGGCGAGCCGGTCTGCTCCGCGACGTCGATGCTCGTCGCCCGGGGGAGCGCATGACCGCCACGGTGCGGGCCGCCGACGTCGCCGCGGGCACCGAACTGCCCGAGCAGACGTTCCCGGTCACCCGCGCGGATCTGGTGCGCTACGCCGGTGCCTCCGGCGACTTCAACCCGATCCACTGGAGCGAGCGGGTCGCCACCGAGGTCGGCCTTCCCGGCGTCATCGCCCACGGGATGCTGACCATGGCCCTGGCGGCGCGGGCGGTGACCGCCTGGACCGGCGATCCCGCCGCGCTCGTGGAGTACCACGTCCGCTTCGGCCGCCCGGTGCTCGTCCCCGACGACGGCGTCGGCGCCGAGGTCACCGTCCGCGGCAAGGTCGGCGCCGTGGGGGAGGACGGCCGGGCCCGGGTCGACCTGACCGTCACCAGCGGCGGCGA
The DNA here is from genome assembly GCF_900114385.1 of Geodermatophilus ruber. GTDB lineage: Bacteria > Actinomycetota > Actinomycetes > Mycobacteriales > Geodermatophilaceae > Geodermatophilus > Geodermatophilus ruber. Next base: position 101,608 of record NZ_FOSW01000001.1, on the reverse strand, counting down.
CAAGGTGCTCTCCCTGGCCCGCGCGACCGTCCAGCTGGGATGAGCGCGCGGGGGCCGGCGGCCCTGGCGGCCGCGGCGCTGCTGCTGCTCCCCGGGTGCGGCTCCTCCTTCGTCGACACCCTCGCCGCCGAGGACGCGCCGTCCGCGGCCGTCCCCGAGCCCGGCGGCAGCTGCGAGCGGCGGGCCGAGCCCGACCCCGACCGCCCGGTCGTCAGCCTGGACTTCCGCCTCGATGACGATCTGCGCACGGTCACCGGCACCGAGACCGTCGTCTTCACCCCCGACCTGCCCACCGGCGAGCTGGTGTTCCGGCTGGTGCCCAACGCCCCCGGCGCGGCCGCCGGTGGCAACCGGCTCGCCGTGGACGCGGTGCGCGGCGAGGACGTCGCCGAGGGCGGGTACGTCGCCGCGCGGGCGGCCGCTCCAGGGGGCCTCTACGAGGTGCGGTTGGACCGGGAGCTCGCATCCGGGGAGTCCACGGAGGTCGCACTGGACTTCACCCTCTCGCTCGGGGCGGCCGGCTTCGAGCGCGTGGGCAGCGCCGAAGGGGTGTCCTGGTGGGCCAGCGGTGCGCCGCTGCTGGCCTGGGAGCCCGGCGTGGGCTGGGCCCGCGACCCCTTCGTCGACGTCGTGGGGGAGACGGCCAGCAGCCCGGTCGCCGACACCCGGATCAGCGTCTCCGCGCCGGCGGAGCTGGCCGTCCTCATGACCGGCGACCAGGCCGAGCCCACCGCGGTGCGCGACGGCCGCCGGACCTGGACCTCCACCGAGCCGGTCGCCCGGGACGTCAGCGTCGCGGTGGGCCGGTTCACCACCGCCACGGTCACCACGGGGAGCGGGGTCGAGGTGACGACGGGGGTGCTGCCGGACCCGGAGGTGAGCGCGGAGGCCCTCGCCGGGTGGGCGCGCGAGGCCGTCGGCGCCCTGGAGGAGCGCTTCGGCGCCTTCCCCTACGACACGCTCACCGTGCCGCTGCTCCCCTCGCTCGGCGGTGGCATCGAGTACCCGAGCTCGATCCTCCTGGCCGGCGCCAACCAGCTGGTGCTGCTGCACGAGGTCGCGCACATGTGGTTCTACGGGATGGTCGGGGACTCGCAGTTCCGCGATCCCTGGCTCGACGAGGCCTTCGCCAGCTACGCCGAGTCGGTGGCCGACCCGGTCGACGAGGCCGAGGTGGCCCGGAGGCTGGCGACCCCCGGCGATGTCGGGTCGGCCATGGACGGGTTCCCCGGCAGTGGCGCCTACTTCACCCGGGTCTACGGCAAGGGCGGCGCTGCGCTCGTCGCCGCCCGGGAGGCGGCCGGGGCCGAGGCGTTCGACGCCGCGCTGCGCTGCTACGTGCAGGTCAACGCCTGGACGACGGCCACGCCAGAGGACCTCGCCGCGGCCCTCGACGCGCTACCCGCGGCGCTCGACGTCCTCCTGGCCGCCGGTGCACTGCAGCCGGCCGACCTCCCCGCCTGATCCGGCCGGGGAGGTCGGCGCCGCGGGCTCAGCCGGCCGACCCCAGCAGCCGCTGCATGCGGCTCACGCCGTCGATCAGGTCCTCGTCGCCCAGGGCGTAGGACATGCGCAGGTACCCGGGGGTGCCGAACGCCTCGCCCGGGACGACGGCGACCTCGGCCTCCTCGAGGATGATCTCGGCCAGCTCGACGCTGTTCGCGGCGGTGCGCCCGGCGATGGGCCGATCGAGCAGGGCCTTCACCGAGGGGTAGACGTAGAAGGCGCCCCGCGGCTCGGGGCAGGCCACGCCGGGGATCTCCCGCAGCATGGACACGATCGTCCGGCGGCGCCGGTCGAACGCCTCGCGCATGGTGGCCACGGCCGACAGGTCGCCGGTCAGCGCGGCGATGGCGGCCGCCTGGGACACGTTGGCGACGTTGGACGTGGCGTGCGACTGCAGGTTGGTCGCGGCCTTGACCACGTCGGCCGGCCCGAGGATCCAGCCGACCCGCCAGCCGGTCATCGCGTAGGTCTTGGCGACGCCGTTGACGACGACGCAGCGGTCGGCGAGCTCGGGCACCAGCACGGGCATCGAGGGAGCCGTCGCGCCGTCGTACACGAGGTGCTCGTAGATCTCGTCGGTGAGCACCCACAGCCCGTTGTCCAGCGCCCAGCGGCCGATCTCCTCGACGACCTCGGGCGGGTAGACGGCGCCGGTCGGGTTGGACGGCGAGCAGAACAGCAGGACCTTGGTCCGCGGCGTCCGGGCCGCCTCCAGCTGGGCGACCGACACGAGGTAGCCGCTCTGCTCGTCGGCGACGACCGGCACCGGCACGCCGCCGGCGAGCGCGATGGCCTCGGGGTAGGTCGTCCAGTAGGGCGCCGGCAGCAGGACCTCGTCGCCCGGGTCCAGCATCGTCGCGAAGGCCTCGTAGACCGCCTGCTTGCCGCCGTTGGTCACCAGCACGTTCGCCGGGGTGGCCTGCAGCCCGGAGTCGCGCGCGGTCTTGGCGACGATCGCCTCCTTGAGCGCGGGCAGCCCGCCCGCGGGGGTGTACCGGTGCATCGCCGGCTGGTGGCACGCGGCCGCGGCGGCCTCGACGATGTAGTCCGGTGTCGGGAAGTCCGGCTCGCCGGCGCCGAAGCCGATCACCGGCTTGCCCGCGGCCTTGAGCGCCTTGGCCTTCGCGTCCACGGCCAGGGTGGCGGACTCGGCGATCGCGGCGATCCGGCGGGAGACGCGGCGCTGCGCGGGCGGGAGGCCGGCGGTGGTGGCGGCGGGCTCCGACGGGGAGACGGCTGTCATGGCCCCATCGTGTCAAAGTGCGCTGGCCCCGGTCGCGTCCGTTCCCGGAACCTCGCAGTCCGGACGCAGCCGCACGTGCGCCACCGACGGCGACGCGACGAACTCGACGCAGCTCCAGCCGTCGAGCCCGCCGAGGAGCCGCTCGCCCACCTCGTCCTCCCTGGGCTGTTCCGGCTGCAGGTGGGATCATGGGACGGGCCGGGATTCGTCGGTGTCCCACCGCACCGCTCCGGTGCCGTTGGCCGTCGGGTGTGGCGGTCACGTACACTGGCAACCCTGGGGCAGCTGACCCCGCTACCGGCGTGCCCCGGATCCCTCTCCCGGGGCTCGGTGCTGGCGTGGGCGGGCGATGCCGTTCCGGGCCCGGCTCAGGGCAGCAGCCCGGGGCATAGGGGTGTAGCTCAATTGGCAGAGCAGCGGTCTCCAAAACCGCAGGCTGCAGGTTCAAGTCCTGTCACCCCTGCCCGTGCCGCCGGCCGACCGCCGGCGGAGCGACACGACAGCACCACATCGGTCCGACGGCCCGAGAGCAACGGCCACCACCACGAGGCGAGCGAGGCGCAGTGAGCGACGAGAAGCCGGAGAGCGGGGGCGACCCCCGCGCCGCCTCCGACGCCGAGCTGACCGACGAGCAGCTCGACCGCGAGGCCCCGGGCGTCGACGACGCCAGGGAGCTGGAGGCGGCCGAGGACGCCGTGGCCGAGGAGGCCGAGGCCGACGAGGACAAGGTCGTCGCCGGCCCGGCTCGCCGTCGCGGGCGGATCACCGCCCCGTCGGACGACGAGGCCGACGAGCCCGCTCCCTCACGGTCCCGGCGGGCCGCCCGCACCTCGTCGCGGCCGGCCGGACGCGAGGGGGCGGGGACGCGGTCCCGGGCGGCCGCCGAGCGGGCCCGCGCGGACGAGGTGCGGCAGAAGCGCAGCCTGGCTCGCTTCCTCCGCGAGGTCGTCGCCGAGCTGCGCAAGGTGATCTGGCCCGGCCGCAAGGAGCTGATCACCTACACGACCGTCGTCATCGTCTTCGTGGCCTTCATCGTGGCGCTGGTGGCCGGCCTGGACCTGCTCTTCGCCCAGGGCGTGCTCGCCGTCTTCGGCTGAGCCCACCCGCGCCTGCACGCCACCGACAAGGAAGAGACACCCGTGACCGACCCCCGCGAGCCCTTCGACACCGACAGCGACGTCGAGCCGATCGACCTCGACGACGCCCGTTTCGACGTCCGCGGCGCCGCGGATGTGGAGACCGGCGCGGGCGAGCCCGGTGCTGCCGAGGGTTCTTCCGACACCGCCGACCAGGACGCCCTCACCGAGGTGGCCGACGCGACGCCCGAGGTCGAGTCCGGCGCCGCCGACAGCGTCGCGGGCGACCCGCTGGTGGCCCCGGCCGCCGACAGCGACATCGCCGAGGACGAGGCTGCCGAGGACGAGGACCCGGTCGAGGCGCTGCGCAAGGCGCTGCGGATCGCGCCCGGCGACTGGTACGTCGTGCACTCCTACGCGGGCTACGAGAACAAGGTGAAGACCAACCTCGAGTCCCGCATCCAGTCCCTCGACATGGAGGACTACATCTACCAGATCGAGGTGCCCACCGAGGAGGTCACCGAGATCAAGAACGGCAAGCGGACGCAGGTCAACCGCAAGGTGTTCCCCGGGTACCTGCTGGTCCGCATGGAGCTCAACGACGAGTCCTGGGGGGCGGTCCGCAACACCCCGGGTGTGACCGGCTTCGTCGGCGCGACCTCCCGCCCCTCACCGCTCACGCTCGACGAGGTCGTCAAGATCCTCGCCCCGGCCACCACGCCGCAGGCGGCCAAGACCGCCGAGACCGCGACCGCGGCCGCGGCGCCGACGGCCCTGGTCGACTTCGAGGTCGGCGAGTCGGTCACCGTCATGGACGGCCCCTTCGCCACGCTCCCGGCCACGATCAACGAGATCAACGCCGAGCAGCAGAAGCTGCAGGTGCTCGTGTCCATCTTCGGCCGCGAGACCCCGGTCGAGCTGTCGTTCAACCAGGTCCAGAAGATCTGATCCGGTCACACCCGTCCGACCTGATCTGCTGAGAAGAAGGAAGTCATGCCCCCCAGGAAGCGGTTGACCGCGGTCATCAAGCTCCAGATCAACGCCGGTGCGGCCACCCCCGCCCCGCCCGTGGGTCCGGCGCTCGGCCAGCACGGCGTCAACATCATGGAGTTCTGCAAGGCGTACAACGCCGCCACGGAGTCGCAGCGCGGCAACGTGATCCCGGTCGAGATCTCGGTCTACGAGGACCGCTCGTTCACCTTCATCACCAAGACCCCGCCGGCGGCTCGCATGCTGCTCAAGGCGGCCGGTGTGGAGAAGGGCTCCGGCGAGCCGCACAAGACCAAGGTCGCCACGGTCACCCGTGACCAGGTCCGCGAGATCGCCCAGACCAAGATGGCCGACCTCAACGCCAACTCCCTCGACGAGGCCGAGAAGATCATCGCCGGCACCGCCCGGTCGATGGGCATCACGGTCCAGTAGAAGGACCCCCTGCCCCCCCACCGCTCGCACGCTCGCGGCGGGACCCTGCAGGGGGCCGTTCGTGGGAGGGCCGGCCAGGCCCGCACACCACACGACTCCCGGCCGATGAGCCGGAGGAGAGGAACCACCATGGCGAAGCACGGCAAGAAGTTCCGTGCCGCGGCCGAGAAGGTCGACCGCGACACCCTGTACAGCCCGCTCCAGGCCGCCACGCTGGCCAAGGAGACGTCGACGACCGCCTACGACGCCACCGTCGAGGTGGCCATGCGCCTGGGCGTCGACCCGCGCAAGGCCGACCAGATGGTCCGCGGCACGGTCAACCTGCCGCACGGCACCGGCAAGACCGCCCGCGTCATCGTGTTCGCGACCGGTGACAAGGCCGCCGAGGCCGAGGCCGCCGGAGCCGACGTGGTCGGCTCCGACGACCTGATCGAGCGCATCCAGGGCGGCTTCCTGGACTTCGACGCGGCGATCGCCACCCCCGACCAGATGGCCAAGGTCGGCCGGATCGCCCGCATCCTCGGCCCGCGCGGCCTGATGCCGAACCCGAAGACCGGCACGGTGACCCCCGACGTCACCAAGGCGGTCAACGACATCAAGGGCGGGAAGATCAACTTCCGCGTCGACAAGCAGGCCAACCTGCACCTGGTGATCGGCAAGACCTCCTTCGACGAGGCCAGGCTGGTCGAGAACTACGCCGCGGCGCTCGACGAGGTCCTGCGGGCCAAGCCGTCGTCCGCCAAGGGCCGGTACCTGAAGAAGGTCACCTTCTCCACGACCATGGGTCCGGGCGTCCCGGTCGACCCGAACCGCACCCGCAACCTGACGGTGGACGAGCCCAGCGTCTGAGCGACAGCCCCCGGAGGCCCCGCAGCGCGCGTGCGCTGCGGGGCCTCCGTGCGTCCAGGGCCTCGTTCCCGCGGCCAGGGGACGGGGTGCGGGCGGCCCCAGCGGCGCCCCCCGCGGCATGGCGTATGCTGGCCGATGTTCCCCCCAAGACCGCTGGTCGTCGCACGTCCGCGTGTGATCGAAGGTCCCGGAGTTCCGGGCGACCCGCGCAGGAGGACGGTTCGATCGGCGGACGCCTGTGCGTACGCCCCTCGCCCCGTGCGCCCTGCGCCGGGGCGTTCCTCGTCTCCGGGGCCGGCCGCGTCCGGTGCGCCGGCCGGTGGTCGCCCGACAGACGAGAGGAGGCCCATGCCCACGCAGGCGAAGGCCGCGGTGATCGAGGAGATCACCGAGCGGTTCCAGTCGTCCAGCGCAGCGGTGCTCACCGAGTACCGCGGGCTGACCGTGGCCCAGCTGACCCAGCTGCGCCGTTCCCTCGGTGAGGGCAGCAGCTACGCCGTCGTCAAGAACACCCTGACGAAGCGAGCCGCGGAGCAGGTCGGTTACTCCGACCTCGCCCCGCTGCTCAACGGCCCGACCGCGATCGCTTTCATCGAGGGCGACCCGGTGAACGCGGCCAAGGCCATCCGTGACTTCGCGCGCGCCAACCCGCTGCTCGTCGTCAAGGGCGGCGTGGTCGAGGGCCGCACGGTCAACGCCGCCGAGGTCACCGCCCTCGCCGACGTCGAGCCGCGCGAGGTCCTGCTGGCCAAGCTGGCCGGCGCCATGAAGGGCAACCTGACCAAGGCTGCGGGTCTGTTCCAGGCTCCGCTGTCCCAGGTCGCCCGCCTGGCCGCCGCGCTGCAGGAGAAGAAGTCCGCCGAGGGCGCCGACTCCGCTGCTGCTGACACCACCCCCGACACCGACGCTGCCGCCGGCGACGCCGCGGCCAGCAACGACTGACCCAGAAGGAGAGATCATGGCCAAGCTGTCCACCGCGGAGCTGCTCGACGCGTTCAAGGAGATGACCCTCCTCGAGCTGTCCGAGTTCGTGAAGCAGTTCGAGGAGACCTTCGACGTCACCGCTGCCGCCCCCGTGGCCGTCGCGGCCGCCCCGGCCGCCGGTGGCGGCGGCGGTGCCGCTGAGGAGGCTCCCGAGCAGGACGAGTTCGACGTCGTCCTCGAGAACGCCGGTGACAAGAAGATCCAGGTCATCAAGGAGGTGCGCGGCCTGACCTCGCTCGGCCTCAAGGAGGCCAAGGACCTGGTCGACGGCGCGCCGAAGCCGGTCCTGGAGAAGGTCGACAAGGACACCGCCGAGAAGGCCAAGGCCGCTCTCGAGGGCGCCGGCGCCACCGTCACCATCAAGTGACCCCCCACCCGGCGCTCGCCGGGTGAGCACCACCTCGCACGACCCGCAGGGGCCGTCCTCCGTTCGGAGGGCGGCCCCTGCGTCGTTCGGGGGACCCGCCCGCGACCGGCGTCACCCTCTTCGCGTGACCCACGTAACCTCCGGGTCGGCGTCTCGTTACTGGCTGGTAGGTGTTGCTGCCCGCTCCTGAGGTGCGGGAGGGGGCGGGACGCCGCAGACTGCCGGAGGCCTGCGGATCTTGAGCGGGGCGGGACCGGCGACGAGGCCGGAGCAAGGGGAGGTCGAAGGTGGGCGTCGCGGTCCAGGTCGAGGGGCTGACCAAGTCCTTCGGCAGCCAGAACATCTGGAGCGACGTCACGCTCACCCTGCCGCCCGGGGAGATCTCGGTCCTGCTCGGGCCGTCGGGAACCGGCAAGTCGGTGTTCCTGAAGTCGCTGGTCGGCCTGCTCAAGCCCGAGAAGGGCTCGATCATCCTGAGCGACGCCGACATCGTCACCTGCAGCGAGGCCAAGCTCTACGAGATCCGCCGGCTCTTCGGCGTCCTGTTCCAGGACGGCGCGCTGTTCGGCTCGATGAACCTGTTCGACAACGTCGCCTTCCCGCTGCGTGAGCACACGAAGAAGAGCGAGACGGAGATCCGGCGCATCGTCCTCGAGAAGATGGACATGGTCGGCCTCGCCGGCGCCGAGGGGAAGCTGCCGGGGGAGATCTCCGGTGGGATGCGCAAGCGCGCCGGCCTGGCCCGGGCGCTGGTCCTCGACCCGGAGATCATCCTGTTCGACGAGCCGGACTCCGGTCTGGACCCGGTCCGGGTCGCCTACCTCAACCAACTGATCGTCGACCTCAACGCGCAGATCGACGCGACCTTCCTGATCGTCACCCACGACATCGGCACCGCCCGCACCGTGCCGGACAACCTGGGCCTGCTCTACCGCAAGCACCTGGCGATGTTCGGTCCCCGGGAACAGCTGCTCACCTCGCAGGAACCGGTCGTGCAACAGTTCCTCAACGGCCGCCGTGAGGGACCGATCGGCATGAGCGAGGAGAAGGACGTCGCCCAGGTCGAGGCCGAGATGGCCGCTCTGGCGGCCCGCGGCGGCGACCAGCACAACGGCGTCGGCCCCAAGGGCGCCACCGGCGGGGACGCCGTCCCACCGCAGCTGGAGCCCTCACCGGGGCTGCCCGAGCGCAGGGCCGTCCGCCGCCGCCAGGAGCGGGTCGCGCGCATGCTGCACACCTTCGACCCGGCCACCGCCGCGGCGATCCGGGAATCCCTGCCCCCCGACCTGCTGGCCCGGGCCGACGCCGGCGTGTTCGCGTCGAGCCCCGACGTCGCCGGCCGGCACCGGTCACCCGACGAGCCGCCGACCAGCGTGCTGCCGGGTCCGCGGGGACAGTGGTGAGCGCCGGGGACGAGCCGAAGGCGCCGGGTCTGCTGGACGGGAAGCTCTCCCCGACCCGGCCGCTGCGGGCCAGCGGCAACCTCTTCGCCTTCGCCCTCGACGTCGCCCGCGCGCTGCCCCGGCGGCCCTTCCAGGTGCGGGAGTTCGTCCAGCAGACCTGGTTCGTCGCCAGCGTGACGATCCTTCCCACGGCGCTCGTGGCGATCCCCTTCGGCGCGGTGATCGCGCTGCAGCTGGGGTCGCTCACCCGCCAGCTCGGCGCCCAGTCCTTCACCGGGTCGGCGTCGGTGCTCGCGGTGCTGCGGGAGGCCAGCCCGATCGTCACCGCGCTGCTCATCGCCGGCGCGGGCGGCTCGGCCATCTGCGCCGACCTCGGGGCGCGGAAGATCCGCGACGAGATCGACGCGATGGAGGTCCTGGGCATCAGCCCCATCCAGCGCCTCGTCGTCCCGCGGGTGCTCGCCGCGATGCTCGTCGCCGTCCTGCTCAACGGGCTGGTCAGCGTGGTCGGTGTCGCGGGCGGCTACTTCTTCAACGTCGTCCTCCAGGGCGGGACACCGGGGGCCTACCTGGCCTCCTTCGGTGCCCTCGCCCAGGTCGAGGACTTCTGGTCCGGCGAGATCAAGGCACTGGTGTTCGGGTTGATCGCCGGCATCGTCGCCTCCTACAAGGGGCTCAACGCCGGCGGCGGACCCAAGGGCGTGGGTGACGCGGTCAACCAGTCGGTGGTCATCACGTTCCTGCTGCTGTTCGCGGTGAACTTCGTGATGACCGCCGTGTACTTCCAGCTCGTCCCCCCGAAGGGGGCGTGATGGCGCTGCTCTCCCCGGTGGACCGGGTGCGCCTGGGGGCGCGCCGGCTGGTCGGCACGGTGTACCGGCGGCCGATGGACACCCTCGAGGACCTCGGCGACCAGCTGAGCTTCTACGGCCGCGCGCTGGCCTGGACCCCGCGCACGCTGCGGCGGTACAAGCGGGAGACGTTCCGGCTGCTGGCCGAGGTCAGCTTCGGCACCGGGGCGCTGGCCGTCATCGGCGGCACCGTCGGCGTCATCGCCTTCCTGTCCTTCTTCACCGGCACCGAGGTCGGCCTGCAGGGCTACGCCGCGCTCGACCAGCTGGGCACCTCGGCGTTCACCGGCTTCCTCTCGGCCTACTTCAACACCCGCGAGATCGCCCCGCTGGTGGCCGGACTGGCGCTCTCGGCCACGGTCGGCTGCGGCTTCACCGCCCAGATCGGCGCCATGCGGATCAACGAGGAGATCGACGCCCTCGAGGTCATGGGGGTGCCCTCGCTGCCGTTCCTGGTCACCACCCGCATCGTCGCCGGCTTCATCGCCGTCATCCCGCTCTACGTCATCGGCCTGCTGTCCAGCTACTTCGCCACCCGCACGATCACCACGCAGGCCTACGGTCAGTCCGCCGGCACCTACGACCACTACTTCAACCTGTTCCTGCCGCCGCAGGACGTGCTCTGGTCGTTCGTGAAGGTCCTCGTCTTCGCCGTCGTGATCATCCTGAGCCACTGCTACTACGGCTACCGCGCCGGCGGCGGCCCGGCGGGCGTGGGCCTGGCCGTGGGCCGGGCGGTGCGCTTCTCGATCGTGGCCGTGATGGTCATCGACCTGTTCCTGAGCCTGGCGATCTGGGGCTCGACGACGACGGTCCGGATCGCCGGATGAGCGGGGGGAGAGCGGTCGTGGTGCGGCGGCGGCTGCAGGGGGTGGCGTTCCTCGTCGTCATCGCCCTGCTGCTGGGCCTGTCGGTGGCGCTCTACCAGAAGGCGTTCACCGAGGTGGCCCGCGTGACGCTGCAGACCGACACCGTGGGCAACCAGCTGCAGGAGGCGTCCGACGTCAAGGTGCGCGGGGTCATCGTCGGCGAGGTGCGGGAGGTGTCGGCGAGCGCCGCCGGTGCCAGCGTCGAGCTGGCGATCCTGCCGGAGCACCTGGACGAGATCCCGGCCGACGTCAGCGCGCGGCTGCTGCCCAAGACCCTGTTCGGGGAGCGGTACGTCTCCCTGGAGCTGCCCGACCAGCCCTCGGCCGAGCGGCTGGCCGACGGCGACGTCATCGAGCAGGACCGCACCGAGAACGCGATCGAGCTCCAGCGGGTGATCGACGACCTGCTGCCGCTGCTGCAGGCCGTCGAGCCGCAGGACCTGAGCTACACCCTCGGGGCGGTCGCCGACGCGCTGCGCGGCCGCGGGGACTCCCTCGGTGAGAACCTGGCCTCGGTCGGGGACTACGTCGAGGAGCTCAACACCGTCCTGCCGCAGCTGCAGGCCGACATCACCGGGCTGGCGGACTTCGCCGATACCTACGAGGCGGCGGCCGACGACCTGCTCGCCGTCCTCGACAACCTGGCGGTCACCGCCACCACGCTGGTCGACCAGTCCGAACAGCTGCGCCGGACGTTCACCGTGGGCGACAGCTCCGCGGCCACCGCCGCCGGCTTCCTCGAGACCAACGAGCGCAACCTGATCTCGCTGGCCGCCACGTCGCGCCCGGTGCTCGGCCTGTTCGCGGAGTACTCGCCGGTCTACCCGTGCCTGCTCGAAGGCCTCACCCGGTTCCATCCCATGATCACCGAGGCGTTCGGCGGGGACGGCGACCCGGCGCTGAACCTGAACATCGTCGTCAGCTTCCCGCCGCGGAACCCGTACCAGCCCGGCGACCAGCCGGCCTACCTGGACCGGTCCGGCCCGGACTGCCAGGGCCTGGAGGACATCGACGGGATGATCGCCGCGGCCGAGCGGGGCGAGTACCACTGCCCGACCCCGCCGGAGGACGGCATCGACTCGGTGGACAACGCGTGGACCGGCAACCCGGTCTGCCTGGGCGGCCGCAACCCCGACGACGTCCCGGAGGGCGCGGGCGAGCCGAACCCGACGGCGGGGACCTCGCTGCCGTCGATCCTGGCCGGGTCCACGGCGGAGCTGGACTTCGTCCGGAGCCTGCTGGCCTACCAGACCGGTGCGAAGCCCGCGGACGTCCCGGACCTCTCCGCCGCCACGCTGGCGCCGCTGCTGCGGGGGACCCGGGTGGTGGTCCCGTGAGCGGGCCGGGGGTGGGGCAGTGAAGTCGCTGGCGGGGCCGCTGACCAAGCTGGCCGTCTTCGCGCTGGTCACCGTGCTGGCCAGCTACGTGCTCATCACCACGATCACCAATGCCGGGTACGGCGAGCAGCGGGCGTACCGGGCGCAGTTCACCGACGTCGCCGGGCTGGTCGAGGGCGACGAGGTGCGCATCGCCGGCGTCCGCGTCGGCCAGGTGACCGGCATCGAGCTGAGCGACGCGACCGACCGCCCGGTGGCCGAGGTGGCCCTGGAGGTGGACGCCGGCATCCCGCTGCCGGCCGGGGTGGAGGCGACGATCCGCTACCGCAACCTCGTCGGCCAGCGGTACATCGCGCTGACGGAGGGGGAGGGCTCGGCCGGGCGCACCCTGGAGGAGGAGGCGGTCATCCCGCTGGCCCGCACCCGGCCGGCGCTGGACCTCACCACCCTGTTCGGCGGCTTCCAGCCGCTGTTCCAGGCGCTGTCGCCCGACGACGTCAACCGGCTCTCCTTCGAGATCATCCAGGTCTTCCAGGGCGAGGGCGGCACCGTGCAGAGCCTGCTGGGCCACGTGGCCTCGCTGACCTCCTCGCTGGCCGACCGGGACGCGGTCATCGGCAGCGTGATCGACAACCTGTCCACGGTGCTGGGCACCGTGGCCGCCCGCGACGAGCAGCTCTCCTCGCTGGTCGTGAGCCTGCAGCAGTTCGTCACCGGCCTGGCCGAGGACCGCGATGCGATCTTCGACTCGCTGCAGACGGTCGACGAGCTGGCGGTGGCCACCAGCGGGCTGCTCGAGCAGGGCCGGCCGCCGTTGGCCGCCGACATCGCGTCGCTGGGCGACCTGGCCGGCAACCTGGCCGACACCGGAGACGTCCTGGAGGGGTTCCTGCAACTCGCACCGACCAAGATCGACCTGATCACCCGGACCGCGGTCAACGGCAGCTGGTTCAACTTCTACATGTGCGGGGCGTCGGGCTACGTCGTCCTGCCGGGGCAGACCACCGGCAGCGAGATCCCCGAGGGCGGCCTGTCCACCGGCGCCGGGGGGTGCGGCTGATGGCCCGGAACGCGAAGCCGTTCCGCGACCGCAACCCGGTCGTGATCGGCGCGGTCAGCCTCACGGTGATCGCCGCCCTGGTGCTGCTGGCGTTCAACGCGCAGTCCCTGCCGCTGATCGGCGGCGGGACGGTGTACCGGGCGCAGTTCTCCGAGGCCGCCGGCCTCAAGCCGGACGACCCGGTGCGGGTGGCCGGGGTCAAGGTGGGCCAGGTGGAGAGCCTGGCGCTGGAGGACGGCGCGGTCACCGTGGAGTTCCGCGTCCGCGACGCCTTCGTCGGCGACCGCTCGCAGGCGGCGATCAAGATCGAGACGGTGCTGGGGGCGAAGTACCTGGCGCTGGTCCCGCGCGGCAGCGCCCCGCTGGACCCCGACCAGCGGATCCCGCTGGACCGGACGGCGTCCCCCTACGACGTCGTGGCCGCCTTCGCCGACCTCTCGACCACGGTCGACGAGATCGACACCGCCCAGCTGGCCGGCTCGTTCGAGGTGCTCGCGGAGACCTTCGCCGAGACGCCGGAGGAGGTGCAGACCTCGCTGGAGGGCCTGGCCCGGCTGTCGGACACGATCGCCTCCCGCGACGCGGAGCTCGAGCAGCTGCTCTCCGCCACCCGCGACGTCACCCAGGTCCTCGCCGACCGCAACGGCGAGTTCACCCGGCTGATCGTCGACGCCAACACCCTGCTCACCGAGGTGCAGGAGCGCCGGGAGCTCATCGACGCCATCCTCACCAGCACCCAGCAGCTGGCCGAGCAGCTCTCCGGGCTGGTCGCCGACAACCGCGAGGCGCTCACCCCCGCGCTGCAGCAGCTGGCGACGGTCACCGACATCCTGTTCCGCAACCGGGCCGCGCTCGGCGAGACGGTGGCCAACCTGGCGCCGTTCGTCACCGTGTTCGCCAACACCCTGGGCAACGGGCGCTGGTTCGACAGCTTCGTGGAGAACCTCCTCCCCGGGGCGGTCGGCACTGCCGTCTGCGGCGGGGGCGCGCAGCTGCCCGGCGGGACCGTCTCGTGCGGGGAGGCACCGTGACAGGCCCGTTGCAGCGCGGCATCGCGCTGGCCGCCGCCGTCGTCCTGCTCGGCGCGCTCGGCTGGACGGTGCTCCGTCCCGCCGGCCAGTACCGGGTCACGGCCTGGTTCACCCAGGCGGTGGGCGTCTACCCGGGCGGGGACGTGCGCATCCTCGGCATCGACGTCGGCGAGGTCACCGACGTGCGGCCGAGCGGCGACCGCGTCCGGGTCGAGATGCTCGTCGACGACGACTACGACATCCCCGCCGACGCGAACGCGGTCATCCTGGCGCCCTCGCTCGTGTCCGACCGGTACGTCCAGTTCGCCCCCGTCTACAGCGGCGGTCCGACGATGGCCGACGGCGCGGAGCTCGACGTCGACCGCACCGCCGTCCCGGTCGAGCTGGACGCCGTCTACGGCGCCCTCGACGAGCTGTCGGCGGCGCTCGGCCCGACGGGGGCCAACGCCGACGGTGCGCTGTCGGACCTGCTGGAGGTCGGCGCGGACAACCTGGAGGGCAACGGGGCGGCGCTCAACCGCACCCTCACCGGCTTCTCCCAGGCGGTGGAGACCCTCGCGGAGAACCGTGACGGCCTGTTCGACTCGATCGAGAACCTGCAGACGTTCACCAGCGCCCTGGCGTCGATCGACGCCCAGGTCGGCCAGTTCAACGACACGATGGCGGCGGTCACCGACCAGCTCGAGGGCGAGCGGGAGGACCTCGCCGCGGCGGTCGCGCTGCTGTCCCAGGCCCTCGGTGAGGTGGCGTCCTTCGTGCAGACCAACACGTCGCTGCTGACCACCAACGTCGACCGGCTCGCCGACGTCACCCTGGTGCTGGTGCAGCAGCGGGCGGCACTGGCCGAGGTGCTCGACGTGGCCCCCGCGGCCCTGGGGAACGTCGCGCGCGCCTACAACCCCGACTACGGCACCCTGGACACCCGCGACAACTCGGTCGGGTCCACCGCGCCCGAGGTGGTCGTCTGCCAGCTGCTGGCCCAGGCCGGCCGGCTGCAGGTCGCCGGGGTGGACCTCACCGACCTGACCCAGTTCCTCTCGCTGCCGCCCACCGAGCAGATCTGCATCCGGCTGCTCTCCGGCGACCCGGGCAACGACGGCACCCTCGACGACGTCGACGGCAACGGTGTCCCCGACCTGCAGGACCTGCTCACCCGCGTGTTCGGCGGCGGAACGGTCCCCGGGGGCAGCGGCACGCCGCTCATCGGCCTGCCGCCGATCAGCACGGGGAGCCAGCAGTGAGCGCCCGCCGGGTCCCGGCCCTGCTCGCCGGCGTGCTGCTGCTGTCCGGCTGCGGGTTCCGCGGCGCCTACTCGCTGGACCTGCCCGGGGGCGCCGACCTCGGGGAGGACCCCTACACGGTGCAGATCGAGTTCGCCGACGTCCTGGACCTGGTGCCGCAGGCCGGCGTCCGGGTGGCCGACGTCCCGGTCGGCCGGGTCGGGGCGGTCGAGCTCGGCGAGGACTGGACCGCGCTGGTCACCGTCGAGGTCGACGGGGACGTCGAGCTGCCGGCCAACGCCGTGGCCATGATCGGCCAGTCCTCCCTGCTCGGCGAGAAGTTCGTGGAGCTGGCCGCGCCGGGCAACGAGCCGGCCGAGGGCGAGCTCGGCGACGGCTCGCTGATCCCCCTCGACCGGACCAACCGCAACGTGGAGGTCGAGGAGCTGCTCGGCGCTCTCTCCCTCGTGCTCAACGGCGGCGGGCTGGCCCAGCTGCAGACGATCAGTCACGAGCTCGGGGACGCCCTGGAGGGCCGGGAGGACGCCATCCGCACCACGCTGCGGGAGCTGGACACCTTCATCGGCGGGCTGGATCAGCAGCGCGAGGAGATCGGCCGGGCCCTGGACAGCGTGAACGCCCTCGCCGAGAGCCTGGCCGCGCGCACCGGGACGATCGAGACCGCCCTGGACACCCTCGGCCCGGGCCTGGACGTCATCGACGACCAGCGCGAGCTGCTGGTCTCGATGCTCGACAGCCTGGCCCGGCTCGGCGACGTCGGCACCCGGGTCATCAACCAGGCCGGGGCCGACACCGTGGCCGACCTGCAGCTCCTCCAGCCGATCCTCAGCCAGCTGGCCGCGGCCGGGCCGAACCTGGCCGGCTCGCTGGACCTGCTGCTCACCTACCCGTTCCCGGCCAGCTCGCTGTCGGCCCTGCAGTACCGGCCGGACCTGCGCACCGGCGGCTACGGGCTGTTCACCAACATGACCGCGACGCTCAACTTCGACCTGCGCGAGCTGCTCTGCCGTTACGTCGTCGACCCGGCCACCGGCGCGGTGGTCGAGCTCGAACCGCAGGACCTGGCGGGGGACGGCTGTGGGGCGCCGGGCGCCCCGCCGGGCAATGCCAGCGGGACGCCGGGCGGCTCGGGGCCGACCTCCCTCGCCCCCGGCCTCGGCGGCCTCGAGGGAGTGGTCCCGTCCCCGGGTACCGGCGCCGGCCCGCCCGGCCTGCCCGAGATCCTGGGAGGCCTGCCGTGATCACCCGCAAGACCAGGCTCCAGCTGCTCGCCTTCGCCGCGGTGGCCCTGCTGGGCATCTCCTACGTCGGCTTCAACTACGTGGGGCTGGACCGGCTGCTGCTGGGCAACGGCTACGAGGTGGCCGCCGACTTCGAGGACTCCGGCGGCATCTTCGTCAATGCCCAGGTCACCTACCGCGGGGTGGCCGTGGGGCGGGTCACCGACATGGAGCTGGTCGACGACGGCGTCCGGGTGACCCTCACCATCGATCCCGACACCGAGCCGATCCCGGCCGACACCGACGCGGTGGTCGCCACCCGCAGCGCGGTGGGGGAGCAGTACGTCGACCTGCGCCCGGCCGCCGACGACGGCCCCTATCTGGCCGACGGCGCGGTCATCCCGCAGTCGCGCACCGCCATCCCGATCCCGGTGGAGCAGCTGCTCCTCAACGTCGACGACCTGGTCACCTCGCTGGACGCCGAGGACCTGCGGATCGTCGTCGAGGAGCTGGGCCAGGCGTTCGCCGGGGCCGGGGACGACCTGGGGCGGCTCCTGGACAACGGCGACCTGCTGCTGGCCCGGGCCGAGCAGTCCCTGCCGCAGACGCTGCAGCTGATCACCGATGGGCAGACCGTCCTCGACACCCAGGTGGCGAGCCGCTCGGCGATCGAGCAGTGGGCGTCCGACCTGCGGCTGCTCACCGACACCCTGGTGGAGATCGACCCCGACCTGCGCAGCCTCGTGGTGAACGCGCCGGACGCGGGCGCGGCGCTGCAGCAGCTGGTCGACAACGCCGGGCCGGGGCTGGGCTCCCTGGTCCGCAACCTCGACGTCCTCAACGGGGTCACCATCCCGCGGCTGGACGGCGTCGAGCAGATGCTGACCACCTACCCGGACGTGGTGTCCGGCGGCTTCACCGTCGTCCGCAACGACGGTGGGACCATGCGGGCGCACTTCGGGTTCGTCCTCAACGCCGGCGCTCCGCACGCGTGCGTCAGCGGCTACGTCTCCACCGGCCAGACTCCCAGCCCGGGGGCGGTCGCCGCCGTGGACGCCGACGCCGTGCGCTGCGACGTGGTCGACGGCGTGGACCCCGACCCGGGCGACGGCGTCGACGAGACCGGGAGCTCCATCCGCGGCGCGCAGAACATCGGGCGGGACGGCGGGCTCGGCCCGCCGGGGCCGCAGGGCGCGCTCGGTACGGGGGCGCCGCTCACCGGGGTGCTCGACGAGGTGGTGGGCGGCCTGCTCGACGCCCTGCCGTTCGCCCGCACCCAGGGCTGAGCCGGCATGCCGACGACCGCGACACCGAGAGGAGCCGGGAGGATGACCCGCGTGACGAGCGATACCCGGCCGCAGGAGGCCGACGCGAAGGAGCGGGACACCGCGGCGGAGCCGACCGCCGAGGCGGAGCCGACCGCCGAGGCCGCCGACGAGGCGCCGCTCGGGCGGGTCCGCCCGACGCTGCCGCTGGTCCCGGTCCTCGCCGTCCTGCTGGTGCTGCTGCTGGCCGCGGTGGGCTACCTGCTGTGGCCCCGGTTCGCCGCGCCGGAGTCCTCGGTCCGCACCGGCAGCTATGTCGAGGCGCTGCAGGCAGCCCGGTCCGGGGTGGTGGACCTGACCTCCTTCGACTACGTCACCCTCGACGACGACATCGAGCAGGTGCGCCGGGTCGCCACCGGCGACCTGCGGGAGGAGTCCCTGGCCCAGCTGGAGGACCGGCGCCAGGAGCTCACAGACATCCAGGCCGTGGTCAACACCGAGGTGGTCGGCGCCGGCGTCACCCGCGCTGAGGAGGACGAGGCGACGGTGCTGCTGGTGATCCAGTCCACCCAGCAGAGCACGGCCGGCCCCCAGGCCCAGGTGCTGCGCTACCGGATCCAGGTCGAGCTGGTGCGGGAGGACGGCCGCTGGCTGCTCTCCGGGATCACGGGGCGGTGAGGCAGGTGCCCGAGACCCCCGACGAGCGCCCCCGGCCCACCCCCCGCCCGCGGCCGTCCGCCTCCGCCCGGCCCGCCCCGCGCGCCCGGGTCGCCGGCACCCGCCCCAGCCCGCGCCCGCGGCGGGCCGCCGACCCCGCCGGCCGGGAACAGGCGGCGCCGTCCTCCCCGCCCCGGCCCGGGACGGTCGCAGCCGGCACACGCCGTTCCGAGCAGGCCGGCGCCCGTGCCGCGGCGGCCGCCCCCGCGCCGCCGCCGGGCCGCCGGCCGCGTGCGGCGCTGGTGCTCGGCGTCCTCTGCGGGGTCGCCGCCGTGGCCCTCGGCGTGCTCCTGTGGCAGCGCCCGGAGCCGCAGTACGTCCGCCCGGAGGTCTTCGACGCGGCGCGCGGCGGCGTCGAGGCGCTCTACGCCTACGACTACCGCGACTCGGAGCGCAGCGTGCAGGGCAAGCTGGACGTCCTGACCGGCGACCTCCGCGAGCAGTACGCGGCCGACCTGCAGGGCGGGATCATCGACACCTACGAGCAGGTCTCGGCGACCACCCGCTACGAGGTCCTCGACATCGGCCTGCAGCAGGTCGACGACGACCAGACCGCGGCCACCCTCGTGGTGTTCGGCCAGTACGTCGTGGAGTCGGTGAACAGCGGGACCCAGGCGCCGCCGGAGGGCTCGGAGTGCACCGTCACACCCGAGGGTGCGCAGTCGTGCACCCAGACGGTCCAGGTCGACATCGTGCAGGTCGACGGGGAGTGGAAGATCAGCGAGCTGACCCTGCTGACCACCAGCTGAGCGGCCGGGCGGGACCGGGGAGCCGCGACGCCGCGGCGTGGCAGCCCTCCGGTCGCCGTCCGGCTGGCATCATGGCCGTGTCATCGTGGAGATGGCCCATCCCGCCCCGCTGCGGGGCGGCTGACCTTTCCGGGTGTGGTCCTGATCGCTACGGACCCCCCGACGTGGACAGCCTCCCGGAGCAGGGGTAGGGTTCTCTGTTGCGCTGCCCCCTGACTGCTTGCCCGCCGAGACGGGTCGCCTGGGGTGCCCGGGGGAACCACGCCCGGACGCCCGTCGACCGCCCGCGCCGGACCCCTCAGCAGGCAGGTGGACAGCCCCGCCATTACCGACGACGACCCAGGACGACCCGCACCCACCGCCCGCACGTCGTGAGGTCCTTGGAAGGACGCATCTTGGCAGGCTCTCGCCCCACCAGCATCTCCGCCAGCACCACCGAGTCCGGTACCACGTACGGCAAGACCCAGCAGCCCCCCCAGGCCGGCCCCCGCACCGGCGAGGCCGACCAGCAGAAGATCCCGGGCGCCCCGCTCCGCGTCTCCTTCGCCAAGATCTCGGAGCCGCTCGAGGTGCCGGACCTGCTGGCGCTGCAGACCGCCTCCTTCGACTGGCTCGTCGGCAGCCCCGAGTGGCGGGCCACCCTCGCCCCCGAGGAGCAGGCCGACGCCGTCGGAGGCCTCGCCGAGATCCTCGAGGAGATCTCGCCGATCGAGGACTTCAGCGGCTCGATGTCGCTGTCCTTCTCCAACCCGCGCTTCGAGGACGTCAAGGCGTCCCTCGAGGAGTGCAAGGACAAGGACATGACCTACGCGGCGCCGCTGTTCGTCACCGCCGAGTTCATGAACAACACCACTGGTGAGATCAAGAGCCAGACGGTGTTCATGGGCGACTTCCCGATCATGACCCGCAAGGGCACCTTCGTCATCAACGGCACCGAGCGGGTCGTCGTGTCCCAGCTCGTCCGCAGCCCGGGCGTCTACTTCGACAAGGCCCTGGACAAGACGTCGGACAAGGACGTCTTCAGCGCCAAGGTCATCCCCAGCCGCGGTGCGTGGCTGGAGTTCGACGTCGACAAGCGCGACACCGTCGGCGTCCGCATCGACCGCAAGCGCCGCCAGCCGGTCACGGTGCTGCTCAAGGCGCTGGGCTGGACCGAGGACCGCATCCGCGAGCACTTCCAGTGGTCGCCCACGGTGCTGGCGACCCTGGAGAAGGACCACATCGCCGGCCAGGACGAGGCGCTGCTCGACATCTACCGCAAGCTGCGTCCGGGCGAGCCGCCGACGCGCGAGTCGGCCCAGGCGCTGCTGGAGAACCTCTTCTTCAACCCGAAGCGCTACGACCTGGCCAAGGTCGGCCGCTACAAGGTCAACAAGAAGCTCGGTGTCGAGGTGCCGCAGAGCACCCTGACGCTCACCGAGGACGACATCGTCTCCACCATCGAGTACGTCGTGCGGCTGCACGCCGGCGAGCCCGACCACGGTGTCGACGACATCGACCACTTCGGCAACCGCCGCCTGCGCACCGTCGGCGAGCTGATCCAGAACCAGATCCGGGTCGGCCTCTCCCGCATGGAGCGCGTCGTCCGCGAGCGGATGACCACCCAGGACGTCGAGGCGATCACGCCGCAGACCCTGATCAACATCCGGCCGGTCGTCGCCTCCATCAAGGAGTTCTTCGGCACCAGCCAGCTGTCCCAGTTCATGGACCAGACCAACCCCCTGGCGGGCCTGACCCACAAGCGCCGCCTGTCGGCGCTGGGTCCGGGCGGTCTGTCCCGTGAGCGGGCCGGCATGGAGGTCCGCGACGTGCACCCGAGCCACTACGGCCGGATGTGCCCGATCGAGACCCCGGAAGGCCCGAACATCGGCCTGATCGGCTCGCTGTCGGCCTACGGCCGGGTGAACGCCTTCGGCTTCATCGAGACCCCGTACCGCCGGGTCCAGAACGGCACCGTCACCGACCAGATCGACTACCTGACCGCCGACGAGGAGGACCGTTTCGTCGTCGCCCAGGCCAACTCGCCGCTGGACGCGCAGGGCCGGTTCGCCGAGGACCGCGTCCTGGTCCGCACCAAGGGCGGTGAGGTCGACTACCTCGCGCCGGAGAACGTCGACTACATGGACGTCTCCCCGCGGCAGATGACCTCGGTGGCGACGGCGATGATCCCGTTCCTCGAGCACGACGACGCCAACCGCGCGCTCATGGGCGCGAACATGCAGCGTCAGGCCGTCCCGCTGCTGCGCAGCGAGGCGCCGCTGGTCGGCACCGGCATGGAGCTGCGGGCCGCGGTCGACGCGGGCGACGTCGTGGTGGCCGAGAAGGCCGGTGTGGTCGAGGACTCGACCGCCGACTACGTCACCGTCATGGCCGACGACGGCACCCGGCAGACCTACCGGCTGCTGAAGTTCCGCCGCTCGAACCAGGGCACCTCGATCAACCAGACCCCCGTCGTGGACGAGGGCCAGCGGGTCGAGGTCGGCCAGGTCATCGCCGACGGGCCGTGCACCGACCAGGGTGAGATGGCGCTGGGCAAGAACCTGCTCGTCGCCTTCATGCCGTGGGAGGGCCACAACTACGAGGACGCGATCATCCTGTCGCAGCGCCTCGTGCAGGACGACGTCCTGTCCTCGATCCACATCGAGGAGTTCGAGGTCGACGCCCGCGACACCAAGCTCGGTGCCGAGGAGATCACCCGGGACATCCCGAACGTCTCCGAGGAGGTCCTCGCCGACCTCGACGAGCGCGGCATCATCCGCATCGGTGCCGAGGTCGTCCCCGGCGACATCCTCGTCGGCAAGGTCACGCCCAAGGGCGAGACCGAGCTGACCCCCGAGGAGCGGCTGCTGCGGGCGATCTTCGGTGAGAAGGCCCGCGAGGTCCGCGACACCAGCCTCAAGGTCAAGCACGGTGAGTCCGGCAAGGTCATCGGCGTCCGCGTGTTCTCGCGCGAGGACGGCGACGAGCTGCCCGCCGGCGTCAACGAGCTGATCCGGGTCTACGTCGCCCAGATGCGCAAGATCTCCGACGGTGACAAGCTCGCCGGCCGCCACGGCAACAAGGGCGTCATCGCGAAGATCCTGCCGCAGGAGGACATGCCGTTCCTCGAGGACGGCACCCCGGTGGACATCGTGCTCAACCCGCTGGGCGTGCCCGGCCGGATGAACGTCGGCCAGGTCCTGGAGACCCACCTCGGATGGGTCGCCAAGTCCGGCTGGCAGGTCGAGGGCAACCCGGAGTGGGCGAAGAACCTGCCGGAGGCCGCGCACTCCGCCGCACCGGGCACCCGGACGGCGACGCCGGTGTTCGACGGCGCCCGCGAGGAGGAGATCGTCGGCCTGCTGAGCTCGACGACCCCGAACCGCGACGGCAACCGGATGGTCGAGCCCACCGGCAAGGCCCGGCTGTTCGACGGCCGGTCCGGGGAGCCCTTCCCGGAGCCGATCTCGGTGGGTTACGTCTACATCCTGAAGCTGCTGCACCTGGTCGACGACAAGATCCACGCCCGGTCGACCGGCCCGTACTCGATGATCACGCAGCAGCCGCTGGGTGGTAAGGCGCAGTTCGGTGGCCAGCGCTTCGGTGAGATGGAGTGCTGGGCGATGCAGGCCTACGGCGCGGCCTACGCGCTGCAGGAGCTGCTCACCATCAAGTCCGACGACATCCTGGGCCGCGTCAAGGTCTACGAGGCGATCGTCAAGGGCGAGAACATCCCCGAGCCGGGCATTCCCGAGTCGTTCAAGGTGTTGCTCAAGGAGCTGCAGTCGCTGTGCCTCAACGTGGAGGTCCTCTCCGGTGACGGGCAGGCGATCGAGCTGCGTGACACCGACGACGAGGTGTTCCGGGCCGCGGAGGAGCTGGGCATCGACCTGTCCCGCCGCGAGCCCTCGTCCGTCGAGGACGTCTGAGAAGGGACCCCTCCGGGACCCCCTGCGCACGCCCAGGGGGTCCCGGAGGGGGCCTTCCAGCCAAGACATTCATAGAGAAGTTCAGTAACGAGCCCCGGGAAAGGGGTCCCCTTGCTCGACGTCAACTTCTTCGACGAGCTCCGCATCGGGCTGGCCACCGGCGACGACATCCGCCAGTGGTCGCACGGTGAGGTGAAGAAGCCCGAGACCATCAACTACCGGACGTTGCGTCCGGAGAAGGACGGTCTCTTCTGCGAGAAGATCTTCGGTCCCACCCGGGACTGGGAGTGCTACTGCGGTAAGTACAAGCGGGTCCGGTTCAAGGGCATCATCTGCGAGCGCTGCGGCGTCGAGGTGACCCGGGCCAAGGTCCGCCGTGAGCGGATGGGCCACATCGAGCTGGCCGCGCCGGTCACCCACATCTGGTTCTTCAAGGGCGTCCCCTCGCGCCTGGGCTACCTGCTCGACCTGGCGCCCAAGGACCTCGAGAAGATCATCTACTTCGCCGCTTACCTGATCACCTCGGTCGACGACGAGGCACGCCACCGCGACCTCCCGACCATCGAGGCCGAGATCAGCGCGGAGAAGCACAACCTCGAGTCCCGCCGCGACGCCGACGTGGAGGCCCGCCAGCAGAAGCTGGAGGCCGACCTCGCCGAGCTCGAGGCCGAGGGTGCCAAGTCCGACGTGCGCCGCAAGGTCCGCGAGGGCGGCGAGCGCGAGATGCGCCAGCTGCGCGACCGCGCCCAGCGGGAGATCGACCGCCTCGAGGAGGTGCTCGACACCTTCCGCAAGCTCGAGGTCAAGCAGCTCATCGCCGATGAGAGCCTCTACCGCGAGCTGCGCGACCGCTTCGGCGAGTACTTCGAGGGCGGCATGGGTGCCGCGGCGCTGCAGAAGCTGCTGGCCGACTTCGACCTCGACGCCGAGGCGGCCTCGCTGCGGGAGACCATCCGCAGCGGCAAGGGCCAGCGCAAGCTGCGGGCCCTCAAGCGGCTGAAGGTCGTCGCGGCCTTCCAGCAGACCCGCAACTCGCCCATGGGCATGGTGCTG
Source organism: Geodermatophilus ruber (assembly GCF_900114385.1). GTDB lineage: Bacteria > Actinomycetota > Actinomycetes > Mycobacteriales > Geodermatophilaceae > Geodermatophilus > Geodermatophilus ruber. The sequence goes on along the minus strand of NZ_FOSW01000001.1, from coordinate 77,457 downwards.
GACTGCGTCCCGGTCATCCCGCCGGACCTGCGCCCGATGGTGCAGCTCGACGGTGGCCGCTTCGCGACCAGCGACATGAACGACCTGTACCGCCGGGTGATCAACCGGAACAACCGGCTGAAGCGGCTGCTCGACCTCGGTGCGCCCGAGATCATCGTGAACAACGAGAAGCGGATGCTCCAGGAGTCCGTGGACGCGCTGTTCGACAACGGCCGCCGCGGCCGGCCCGTCACCGGCCCGGGCAACCGTCCCCTGAAGTCCCTGAGCGACCTGCTCAAGGGCAAGCAGGGGCGGTTCCGGCAGAACCTGCTGGGCAAGCGCGTCGACTACTCCGGCCGTTCGGTCATCGTCGTCGGCCCGCAGCTGAAGCTGCACCAGTGCGGTCTGCCCAAGCAGATGGCGCTGGAGCTGTTCAAGCCCTTCGTCATGAAGCGGCTGGTCGACCTCAACCACGCGCAGAACATCAAGTCCGCCAAGCGAATGGTGGAGCGCGCCCGTCCTGTCGTCTGGGACGTGCTGGAGGAGGTCATCACCGAGCACCCGGTGCTGCTCAACCGGGCGCCGACGCTGCACCGACTGGGCATCCAGGCCTTCGAGCCGCAGCTGGTCGAGGGCAAGGCCATCCAGATCCACCCGCTGGTCTGCACCGCGTTCAACGCGGACTTCGACGGTGACCAGATGGCGGTGCACCTGCCGCTGTCCGCCGAGGCGCAGGCCGAGGCCCGGATCCTGATGCTGTCGAGCAACAACATCCTGAGCCCGGCCGACGGTCGCCCGATCACCGCGCCGACCCAGGACATGGTGCTGGGCCTGTACCACCTGACGACCCTGGTGCCCAGCCGGCACGAGGCCGACGGTGGTCAGCCGGCGTCCTTCTCGTCTGCGGCCGAGGCGATCATGGCCTACGACAAGGGCTCGCTGGGTCTGCAGGAGCGGGCCTGGATCCGCCTCGACGAGGTCTTCGGCGTCGACAACGGCTCGGTCAACGAGGCGTGGGAGCAGCCGGAGGACTGGGCGCCGGGCGCCCCTGCGCGCGTGCTCACCAGCCTCGGCCGGGTGCTGTTCAACGAGGCGCTGCCCGAGGACTACCGCTTCGTCAACTACCAGGTGCCGAAGAAGGAGCTCGGGGCGATCGTCAACGACCTCGCCGAGCGCTACCCCAAGGTGCAGGTCGCGGCGACGCTGGACGCCCTCAAGTCCGCCGGGTTCCACTGGGCCACCCGCGCGGGGATCACGATCGCCATCGACGACGTGGTCACCCCGCCGGCCAAGCAGGAGATCCTGGACCGGCACGAGGCCGAGGCGCGCCAGATCGAGAAGCAGTACGAGCGCGGCGTCATCACCGACGCCGAGCGTCGTGCCGAGCTGATCGAGATCTGGACCCGCGCCCGGGCCGAGGTCAGCCAGGCGATGGTGGAGAACTTCCCGACCACCAACCCGGTCTGGGTCATGGTCAACTCGGGTGCCCGAGGCAACATGATGCAGATCAGCCAGATCGCCGGCATGCGCGGCCTGGTGGCCAACCCGAAGGGCGAGATCATCCCGCGGCCGATCAAGGCCAACTTCCGGGAGGGTCTGTCCGTGCTGGAGTACTTCATCTCCACGCACGGTGCGCGCAAGGGCCTGGCCGACACGGCGCTGCGGACCGCGGACTCCGGGTACCTCACCCGCCGGCTGGTCGACGTCTCCCAGGACGTCATCATCCGCGAGGAGGACTGCGGGACCGACCGCGGCGTGATCATGCCGATCGGCACCGTCGTGGACGGCACGGTCACCCGTGACGCGCACGTGGAGACCAGCGTGTACGCCCGGGCACTGGCCGCCGACGTGGTGGCCGAGGACGGCACGCTCATCGCGCAGGCCGGTCAGGACCTGGGGGACGTGCTGATCCAGGCGCTCGTCGACGCCGGTGTCTCGGAGGTCAAGGTCCGCTGTGTCCTGACCTGCGAGTCGCTGCTCGGCACCTGCGCCACCTGCTACGGCCGCTCGCTGGCGACCGGCAAGCTGGTGGACGTCGGCGAGGCGGTCGGCATCATCGCCGCCCAGTCGATCGGTGAGCCCGGCACCCAGCTGACGATGCGCACCTTCCACACCGGTGGTGTCGCGGGTGAGGACATCACCCACGGTCTGCCGCGTGTGGTGGAGCTCTTCGAGGCCCGCGTCCCCAAGGGCAAGGCCCCGATCGCCGAGCTGGCCGGCACCGTCCGGATCGAGGACGGCGAGCAGTTCCGGAAGATCACCATCATCCCGGACGACGGCTCCGACGAGGTCGTCTACGACAAGGTGTCGCGCCGTGCGCGGCTGCGGGTCGAGGACGGTCAGCACGTCGAGGTCGGCGAGCAGCTCACCGAGGGTGCGGTGGACCCGCACGAGGTGCTGCGGATCATGGGCCCGCGCGAGGTGCAGCTGCACCTGGTCCGCGAGGTGCAGGAGGTCTACCGCAGCCAGGGTGTGTCGATCCACGACAAGCACATCGAGGTGATCATCCGGCAGATGCTGAAGCGGGTGACCATCATCGACTCGGGCTCCACCGAGTTCCTGCCCGGCGCGCTGGTGGAGCGGACGCTGTTCGAGACCGAGAACCGTCGGGTCGTCGCCGAGGGTGGCGAGCCGGCCTCGGCCCGCCCGGTGCTCATGGGCATCACCAAGGCCTCGCTCGCGACCGAGTCGTGGCTGTCGGCCGCCTCCTTCCAGGAGACGACCAAGGTGCTCACCGACGCCGCGATCCAGGGCAAGAGCGACAGCCTGCTCGGCCTCAAGGAGAACGTGATCATCGGCAAGCTGATCCCGGCGGGTACGGGCATCAGCCGTTACCGGAACATCACGGTCGAGCCCACCGAGGAGGCCCGGGCCGCCGTCTACACGATGGCCGGCTACGACGACGGGCAGTACTACAGCCCCGACGTCTTCGGTCAGGGCACCGGCGAGGCCGTGCGTCTCGAGGAGTACGACTGGCGGGGCTGAAAAGCACCTACCTCCCCCACCGCTCGCACGCTCGCGGCGGGACCCTGAGGTAGGCCGGCAGTGACGAAAGGGCCCCCAGGTCGAACGACCTGGGGGCCCTTTCGTCTGTCATCCGGAGGACGGCGACGTCATGGCTTACCCCGCCAGCCTCTTCATCGTCTCCACTGTGCGCAGCCGACCCTCGCGGCTGGCGTCGAGGGGCTGCAGCATCAGCGTGGTGACGCCCGCCTCGGCGAAGGCAGCGATCCGCTCGGCCACGTGGGACTCCGGTCCGATCAGCGAGACGGCGCGCACGAGCTCCTCGGGCACCGCCGCCGCGGCCTCGTCCTTGCGGCCGTCGAGGTAGAGGTCCTGGATCTTCTCCGCCTCGGCCTCGTACCCGTAGCGGCGCGCCAGGTCGTTGTAGAAGTTCTTGCCGCGGGCCCCCATGCCCCCGATGTAGAGCGCGAGCTGCGGGCGCACCAGGTCGAGCATCGGCTCGGCGTCCTCCCCGACCGCGACCGGGACGCCCACGACGACCTGCAGGTCACCCAGGTCGGGGTCCCGCTTGGCCCGCCCCGCGGCCAGCGACTCGCCCCAGACCGACGCCGCCTTCTCCGGCACGAAGAAGATCGGCTCCCACGCCTCGGCGATCTCCGCGGCCATCTGCACGTTCTTCGGCCCGATCGCGGCCAGCAGCACCGGGATCCGCTCGCGCACCGGGGTGTTGATCAGCTTCAGCGGCTTGCCCAGGCCGGTGCCCTGCTCGGGCGGCAGCGGAATGCTGTACTTCGGCCCCTCGTGGGCCAGCCGCTCGCGGCGCCACACCCGCCGGCAGATCTCGACGATCTCGCGGGTGCGCTGCAGCGGGGCGTCGTAGGGGACCCCGTGCCACCCCTCGATCACCTGCGGGCCGGAGGCGCCCAGCCCGAGGGTGAACCGGCCGTCGGAGACGAAGTCGAGCCCCGCCGCGGTCATCGCGGTCAGCGCCGGGGTACGGCTGTAGATCGGGAAGATGCCGCTCATGAGCTCGACCCGCTCGGTCACCGCGGCGAGGTAGCCCAGCTGGCTGACCGCGTCGAAGGTGTACACCTCGGCCACCATCGCCAGGTCGAGCCCGGCTGATTCGAGGTCGCGGATCTCTGCGGCGGTCTCGCGGAACCCCCCGCTGTAACTGGCCTGGATGCCGATGCGCACGTCCACTCCTGACGTCCACGGCGCCCCTGTTGGCGCCGTGGACCGACGCTAACGGCAGCGCCGCGCGGGTCTCGCAGGGCGTTCAGACAGCGCGGACGGCGCCGACGACCTCGGTGACCACGCGGACGCCGTCGACGTCGCGGGGCACGCGCCCGGCCGCGCCCGCATCCGCCAGGTTCACCTTGACCACGTACCCGCTCTCCCTGCGGGCCAGCCCGACCCCGACGACGGCGGGATCGGCGGCCAGTCGCTCGGTGAGGGCACTCTTGGCGGCTCTGGCGGAGGCGCGATCGGTCACGGACCCTCCTCGGTGGCGGGTGCCGACGCTGGGCCGGCGGTGACCTCGCACGCGCGGTCACCGCCCCCATGGTGCCCTGGTTCCGCCCGGCGCGACAGCCCCCGCCGGACCCGGACCACCCTCAGGCGGGAAGCCACTCCAGGCCGAGAACCTCCAGCACCGTCGCCAGCGGGTTGGCGAACGTGACGCCGCCGCCGTTGCTCCCGCCGGTATCGCTGCCCGCGAAGAGCAGACCCAGGGGAGCCCGGTCCCCGCTGCGCCAGACGACCGACCCGCTGTCGCCCCCGGCGCTGAACGCCCCCGCCAGTCCCTCGATCTCCACCTGGTCGTCGAACACGTGCACCGCGTCGTCGTACTGCACGGTCACACCGTCGACCTCGATCGCGGTGATCCGCCCGAGGGTGTGCCCGGTCGTCCGTCCCACCTTCTCCACCTGCACGTCGGGGTCGACGTCGTCCACCGGCAGGACCGCGCCGATCAGCGGACCACCGGGCAGCCGGCCCGGCTCCACCGGCACCTCGGCGTCCAGGTCGGCCACCGCGGCGTCGACGAGGTTGGCGCCGCCCTCGGCCCGGAACGGCTCGAAGGCCGACAGCGAGGCCACCCGGTCGGTATTCCCCCGGCCGCCGTCCGCTGTTCCGGGCTGCAGCACCGCGTCCCCCAGGACGGCGGCGCCGCTGGCTGCCAGCACGTGGCTGTTCGAGAGCAGCGCCAACCGCCCCCCGCGGTGGACGAAGCCGCCCAGCGTCCCCGCGCTCACCGCCGGGTGGCCCACCGACAGTCCCGGGTGGAGCGGCCGGGTGCGCTGCTGCAGCTGCCCGGGGGAGGAGAGCGCGTGCACGGCGCCGATGACCCGGATGTCGAGCTCCCCGAGCACCGTGTCGGGGAGGCCCTCGACCAGCGGATCGACGTCGTCCTTGTTGCTCAGCCGGATCGCCAGGTGGGCCTGGCCCGGGGCGACCGGCGCGAGCCCGAGGGCCGGGCGGGCCCAGGACCGCCCGGCCAGGTCGCTGGCCGTCACCGGCGCGGCGGACGCGGCCAGCCGCGTCGAGAGGTGGGCCTTGAGTTCCCGGGCGAGGTCGAGGTGCACGGCGTACTCCGGTGGCGATCGGTGGGCGTCCTGGCACAGACCGTAGGGCCGGGGTCTGACGCCCGCCGCCGACCCCACCGGGGAGATCGCCGGGGTGTCACGCGTGGAGGCTCCCGCGCCGGGCCCGGTACCGGTACATTCGCCGCCACCGCCGGGGTCGCCCGCCGGGTCTGTGGCCCCCGGGAATAGCCCGGAGGCAGCGACGTTGACCCGGGTGCACGGCCCCGACGGGTGAGGCTGACCACCGCCTGTCGACATGTGGCGGACCCGGCTTTGACCGGGTCCGGGCACACGGGTATCGTGGTCAGCCGTGCCCAGGGTGCCCTGGGCCTGCTCCCGTTCGCGGTGCGCCTGCCGACAGGTGGTGGCGCCGAGTCGCGGGGGGCGACCGATCCGGTTCGAATCGCCGGCCGGTCCCGGGGAAGGCGACACGCCCGACCGCGGGGACCGGTGGTGGTCCACGGGCAGGATCGGGCCGACCCCAGCAGGACCGGCACCCGAGGCGCGACAGAGCAGAGCACCGTCCACAGCACGACCCAGCGCAGGTAGGAGATCCAGGCCACCCATGCCCACGATCAACCAGCTGGTCCGCAAGGGCCGCGAGGACAAGGTCGAGAAGACCAAGACCCCGGCGCTGAAGGGCTCCCCTCAGCGTCGTGGCGTGTGCACCCGCGTGTACACGACGACGCCGAAGAAGCCGAACTCGGCGCTGCGCAAGGTCGCTCGCGTGCGTCTCACGAGTGGCATCGAGGTGACCGCCTACATCCCGGGTGTCGGCCACAACCTGCAGGAGCACTCGATGGTGCTCGTGCGCGGCGGCCGGGTGAAGGACCTCCCCGGCGTGCGTTACAAGATCATCCGCGGCTCGCTCGACACCCAGGGTGTCCGGAACCGCAAGCAGGCTCGCAGCCGCTACGGCGCGAAGAAGGAGAAGAGCTAATGCCGCGCAAGGGCCCCGCGCCGCGCCGTCCGCTGGTCGCCGACCCGGTGTACCAGTCGCCGCTGGTGACCCAGCTGGTCAACAAGGTGCTGGTCGACGGCAAGCGCTCGGTCGCCGAGGCGATCGTCTACGGCGCGCTCGAGGGCGCCCGCGCCAAGACCGACACCGACCCGGTCGTCACGCTCAAGCGCGCGCTGGACAACGTCAAGCCGGCCCTCGAGGTGCGCAGCCGCCGCGTCGGTGGCGCGACCTACCAGGTGCCGGTCGAGGTCCGCCCGTCGCGGAGCACCACGCTGGGCCTGCGCTGGCTGATCCAGTACAGCCGCGCCCGTCGCGAGAAGACGATGACCGAGCGCCTGATGAACGAGTTGCTCGACGCGAGCAACGGCCTGGGGGCCGCGGTGAAGCGCCGCGAGGACACCCACAAGATGGCCGAGTCGAACAAGGCCTTCGCGCACTACCGCTGGTAAGTGCCACCCGGCTGGTCCAACCAGCCCCCGCGGCCGGCGGGAAGTCCGGGCCACCCCTGGACGACCCGCACGCGGACCCGAACCAAAGAGGAGACAGAGATGGCCGACACGAAGGCCCAGCTCGCCACGACCCGCAACATCGGGATCATGGCGCACATCGACGCCGGCAAGACCACGACGACCGAGCGCATCCTCTTCTACACCGGTATCAACTACAAGATCGGTGAGGTCCACGACGGCGCGGCCACGATGGACTGGATGGAGCAGGAGCAGGAGCGCGGCATCACCATCACGTCGGCCGCGACGAAGTGCTCCTGGAACGGCTACGACATCAACATCATCGACACCCCGGGGCACGTCGACTTCACCGTCGAGGTGGAGCGGTCGCTGCGGGTGCTCGACGGTGCGGTGGCCGTCTACGACGGGGTCGCCGGCGTGGAGCCGCAGACCGAGCAGGTGTGGCGGCAGGCGGAGAAGTACGGCGTCCCGCGCATGTGCTTCGTCAACAAGCTCGACCGCACCGGGGCCGACTTCTTCCGCTGCGTCGACATGATGGTCGAGCGGCTGGGTGCCAACCCCGTCGTGCTGCAGCTGCCGATCGGTGCCGAGGCCGACTTCATCGGCGTCGTGGACCTGGTCCAGATGCGCGCGCTCACCTGGCGTGGCGAGACGCAGATGGGTGAGGACTACGCGGTCGAGGAGATCCCGGCCGAGCTGGCCGACCAGGCCGCCGAGTACCGCGAGAAGCTGCTCGAGGCCGTCGCGGAGACCGACGACGAGCTCATGGAGGCCTACCTCGGCGGCGAGGAGATCTCCGTCGACCGGCTCAAGGGCGCGATCCGCAAGGCCACGATCGGTGCCCAGATCAACCCGGTCCTCACCGGCACCGCGTTCAAGAACAAGGGCATCCAGCCGCTGCTCGACGCGGTCACCGACTACCTGCCCAGCCCGCTGGACATCGAGGCGATCGTCGGCACCGCGCTCGACGGCGAGACCGAGGTGCTCCGGCACGCCGACGAGGACGAGCCGTTCTCGGCCCTGGCCTTCAAGATCCAGACCGACCAGCACCTCGGCAAGCTGACCTACATCCGGGTCTACTCGGGCAGGGTCTCCTCCGGGTCCCCGGTGCTCAACAGCACCAAGGACCGCAAGGAGCGGATCGGCAAGATCTACCAGATGCACGCCAACAAGCGCGAGGAGCGCGAAGGCGTGGGCGCCGGCCAGATCGTCGCGGTCGTGGGTCTCAAGCAGACCACCACGGGTGACACGCTCAGCGACCCGCAGAAGCCGGTGATCCTGGAGTCGATGACCTTCCCGGCCCCGGTCATCTCGGTCGCGATCGAGCCGAAGACCAAGAGCGACCAGGAGAAGCTCGGCACCGCCATCCAGAAGCTGGCCGAGGAGGACCCGACCTTCCAGGTCAAGCTGGACGAGGAGACCGGCCAGACCGTCATCTCCGGCATGGGCGAGCTCCACCTGGAGATCCTCGTCGACCGGATGCGGCGCGAGTTCAAGGTCGAGGCCAACGTCGGCAAGCCCCAGGTGGCCTACCGGGAGACGATCCGCAAGGCCGTCGAGAAGTACGACTACACCCACAAGAAGCAGACCGGTGGTTCGGGTCAGTTCGCGAAGGTGCAGGTCACCGTGGAGCCGCTCGAGGTCACCGGCGACGGCCCGACCTACGAGTTCGTGAACGCCGTCACCGGTGGGCGCATCCCCAAGGAGTACATCCCCTCGGTCGACCAGGGCATCCAGGACGCGATGCAGTACGGCGTCCTCGCCGGTTACCCGCTCGTGGGTGTCAAGGCCACGCTGGTCGACGGCCAGTACCACGAGGTCGACTCCTCGGAGATGGCCTTCAAGATCGCCGGCTCGATGGTCTTCAAGGAGGCCGCACGCAAGGCCAGTCCGGCCCTGCTCGAGCCGCTCATGGCCGTCGAGGTCGTCACGCCCGAGGACTACATGGGTGACGTCATCGGCGACCTGAACTCCCGGCGTGGGACCATCCAGGCGATGGAGGAGCGCTCCGGCGCCCGCGTCGTCCGGGCCCTGGTCCCGCTCTCGGAGATGTTCGGCTACGTGGGCGACCTGCGCAGCCGCACCCAGGGACGGGCGAGCTACACCATGGTGTTCGACTCGTACGCCGAGGTCCCGGCCAACGTCGCCAAGGAGATCATCGCCAAGGCGACCGGCGAGTAACAGGTCGGCGGGCGACCTCGTCCGCCGACCCCGGGCACTGCCCACCCCAGAGCACGCGCACGACTGCGAAGACACGGAGAGAGGAACCCAGTGGCCAAGGCCAAGTTCGAGCGGACCAAGCCGCACGTCAACATCGGCACCATCGGGCACATCGACCACGGCAAGACCACGCTGACCGCGGCGATCACCAAGGTGCTGCACGACAAGTACCCGGACCTCAACGAGGCGTCGGCCTTCGACCAGATCGACAAGGCGCCCGAGGAGAAGGCCCGCGGCATCACGATCTCGATCGCCCACGTCGAGTACCAGACCGAGAACCGGCACTACGCGCACGTCGACTGCCCCGGGCACGCCGACTACATCAAGAACATGATCACCGGTGCGGCGCAGATGGACGGTGCCATCCTCGTGGTCGCCGCCACCGACGGCCCGATGCCGCAGACCAAGGAGCACGTCCTCCTGGCCCGCCAGGTCGGTGTCCCCTACATCGTCGTGGCGCTGAACAAGGCCGACATGGTCGACGACGAGGAGATCCTCGAGCTCGTCGAGCTGGAGGTCCGCGAGCTGCTGAGCGAGTACGAGTTCCCGGGTGACGACGTCCCCGTGGTCCGCGTCTCGGCGCTCAAGGCCCTCGAGGGCGACGCCGAGTGGGGCGACCGCCTCATGGAGCTGATGAACGCCGTCGACACCGCGATCCCCGAGCCGGAGCGTGAGATCGACAAGCCGTTCCTCATGCCCGTCGAGGACGTCTTCACCATCACCGGTCGCGGCACCGTCGTCACCGGTCGCGTGGAGCGCGGCATCGTCAAGGTGAACGAGGAGGTCGAGATCGTCGGCATCCGCCCGTCCTCGACCAAGACCACCGTCACCGGTGTCGAGATGTTCCGCAAGCTGCTCGACCAGGGCCAGGCCGGTGACAACGTCGGCCTGCTGCTGCGCGGCATCAAGCGCGAGGACGTCGAGCGCGGCCAGGTCGTGGTGAAGCCGGGGTCGATCACCCCGCACACCAACTTCGAGGGCTCGGTCTACATCCTCTCGAAGGACGAGGGTGGCCGTCACACGCCGTTCTTCAACAACTACCGTCCCCAGTTCTACTTCCGGACGACGGACGTGACGGGCGTCGTGACCCTGCCCGCCGGCACCGAGATGGTCATGCCGGGTGACAACACCGAGATGACGGTCGAGCTGATCCAGCCGATCGCCATGGAGGAGGGCCTGCGGTTCGCCATCCGTGAGGGTGGCCGCACCGTCGGCGCCGGTCGCGTCACCAAGATCCTCAAGTAAGTCCCCGCGACGGGCGGTGGCCGCACGCCGGCCACCGCCCGTCCACCGGGTCGCCCGACCCCCACAGCTACTCGAACACCGATCGGCAGGAGCAGAAGACAGCGATGGCGGGACAGAAGATCCGCATCCGGCTGAAGGCCTACGACCACGAGGCGATCGACGCCTCGGCGCGGCGCATCGTCGACACGGTGACCAAGACCGGTGCGCGCGTCGTCGGCCCGGTGCCGCTGCCGACGGAGAAGAACGTGTACTGCGTCATCCGGTCCCCGCACAAGTACAAGGACTCGCGGGAGCACTTCGAGATGCGCACCCACAAGCGCCTCATCGACATCCTCGACCCGACGCCGAAGACGGTCGACGCGCTCATGCGCATCGACCTGCCGGCCTCGGTCGACGTCAACATCCAGTAAGGGCAGTCAGCAGACATGGCGAGCACATTCCGTGGTCTCCTCGGCGAGAAGCTGGGCATGACCCAGGTCTTCGACGAGAACAACCGCATCGTGCCGGTGACCGTCGTGAAGGCGGGCCCGTGTGTGGTGACCCAGGTCCGGACCCCCGAGGTCGACGGCTACTCCGCCGTCCAGCTCGGGTTCGGCGAGATCGACCCGCGCAAGGTGAACAAGCCCGAGGGCGGGCACTTCGCCAAGGCGGGCGTCACGCCGCGTCGGCACCTGGTCGAGCTGCGCACCGCGGACGCCTCGGACTACACGGTCGGCCAGGAGCTGACCGCTGAGGTCTTCGACGGCGTCGCGAAGGTCGACGTCATCGGCACCAGCAAGGGCAAGGGCACCGCCGGTGTCATGAAGCGTCACGGCTTCAAGGGCCTCGGCGCCGCACACGGCACCCAGCGCAAGCACCGGTCGCCGGGCTCCATCGGCGGCGCATCCACCCCCGGTCGCGTCTTCAAGGGCCTGCGCATGGCCGGCCGCATGGGCGCGGTCAAGACGACCACGCTCTCGCTCAACGTGCACAAGGTGGACGCCGAGCGCGGGCTGCTGCTGATCAAGGGCGCGATCCCCGGCCCGAAGGGCGGCCTCGTGCTCGTCCGCTCGGCCGTCAAGGGCGGCCCCGTGGGGAGTGACAACCAGTGACCCAGTCGACCCAGACCCGGACCGACCGCCAGGTCGACGTCCGCACCCCGGCGGGGGAGACCTCCGGCAGCGTGACGCTGCCCGGTGAGCTCTTCGACGCGGCGGCGAACGTCTCGCTCATGCACCAGGTCGTGGTGGCCCAGCTGGCCGCCGCGCGCCAGGGCACGCACGCGACCAAGACCCGCGGTCAGGTCCGTGGCGGTGGCGCCAAGCCCTACCGCCAGAAGGGCACCGGTCGCGCCCGGCAGGGCTCGACCCGCGCGCCGCAGTTCGAGGGCGGTGGCACCGTCCACGGCCCGCAGCCGCGCGACTACTCGCAGAAGACCCCGAAGAAGATGAAGGCGGCCGCGCTGCGCGGTGCCCTCTCCGACCGGGCCCGCGAGAACCGGGTGCACGTGGTGAGCACCTTCGTGGAGGGCGACGCGCCCAAGACCAAGGCCGCGCTGGCGACCATCCAGGGGATCACCCAGGCCAAGCGAGTCCTCGTGGTCCTCGACCGCGATGACGTCCTCAACTGGGTCAGCCTGCGCAACCTGCCGCAGGTGCACCTGATCGAGGCCGGCCAGCTCAACACCTACGACGTCCTGGTCTCCGACGAGGTCGTCTTCACCGAGGCCGCGCTCGCCCAGTTCGTCGCCGGGCCGGCGAAGGGCAAGGGTCACGAGATCGAGAAGCCCGACCTGACGACGCCGGACATCCCCGGCGCCATCCCGTCGATCGAGCCGGTTCAGGGCACGACCGACCTGGACCTCGCCACCGATGACGCTGAGGAGAACGCATGAGCGTCCGCGACCCCCGGGACGTGCTGCTCGCCCCGGTCATCTCGGAGAAGAGCTACGGGCTCCTGGACGAGAACCAGTACACGTTCATCGTGCTGCCCGAGGCGAACAAGACCCAGATCAAGATCGCGGTTGAGCAGATCTTCCAGGTGAAGGTCCTCGGCGTGAACACGATCAACCGCCAGGGCAAGCGCAAGCGGAGCAAGGGCAGCAAGCTCGGCAAGCGCAAGGACACCAAGCGCGCCATCGTCTCGCTCGCCCCCGGCGACCGCATCGAGATCTTCGGCGGTCCGGGCGCCTGACGGCGATTGCGCCGCGCGCCCACCGCACCCACAGACCGGACCAGAGAGAACAGACAGGGACTCCAGACCCATGGGCATCCGCAAGTACAAGCCGACGACGCCGGGCCGCCGCGGCTCCAGCGTCGCCGACTTCGCCGAGGTCACCCGCGACCATCCCGAGAAGTCGCTGGTCCGGCCGCTGCACGGGCGCGGTGGGCGCAACGTCCACGGCAAGGTCACGGCCCGTCACCAGGGTGGTGGGCACAAGCGTGCCTACCGGCTGATCGACTTCCGCCGGGCCGACAAGGACGGCGTGCCGGCGAAGGTCGCGCACATCGAGTACGACCCCAACCGCACCTCGCGCATCGCGCTGCTGCACTTCGCCGACGGCGAGAAGCGCTACATCATCGCGCCGGCCCGCCTCAAGCAGGGCGACACGGTCGAGTGCGGCCCCGGGGCCGACATCAAGCCGGGCAACAACCTGCCGCTGCGGAACATCCCGGTCGGCACCGTGGTTCATGCCATCGAGCTGCGTCCCGGTGGGGGCGCGAAGATCGCTCGCTCGGCCGGCACCAGCGTCCAGCTGGTCGCGCGGGAGGGCCGCCTGGCCCAGCTGCGCATGCCGTCGGGCGAGATCCGCAACGTCGACGTGCGCTGCCGCGCCACCGTCGGCGAGGTGGGCAATGCCGAGCAGTCGAACATCAACTGGGGCAAGGCCGGCCGGATGCGGTGGAAGGGCAAGCGCCCGACCGTCCGCGGTGTGGCCATGAACCCGGTGGACCACCCGCACGGCGGTGGTGAGGGCAAGACCTCCGGTGGTCGCCACCCGGTGAACCCGAAGGGCAAGCCCGAGGGCCGGACGCGCAAGCGGAAGGCCAGTGACGCCATGATCGTGCGCCGCCGGCGCACCAACAAGAAGCGCTGAGCGGGTAGAGGAGTCCGACAGACATGCCACGCAGCCTCAAGAAGGGCCCGTTCGTCGACGACCACCTGCTCAAGAAGGTGGACGCGCAGAACGAAAAGGGCACCAAGACCGTCATCCGCACCTGGTCGCGTCGCTCGACGATCATCCCCGACATGCTCGGGCACACGTTCGCCGTGCACGACGGCCGCAAGCACGTCCCGGTCTTCGTGACCGAGGCCATGGTCGGGCACAAGCTCGGCGAGTTCGCGCCCACGCGCACCTTCCGTGGGCACGTCAAGGACGACCGCCGGTCGCGGCGCGGCTGACCAGGTAGAGAGAGATTTCGATGACTTCCCAGTTGGGACAGGAGGCGCCGGCGGCCCGGGCTACGGCCCGGTTCGTCCGCGTCACCCCCATGAAGGCACGCCGGGTGGTGGACCTCATCCGCTACCTGCCCACCGACGAGGCGCTGGCGCTGCTGCGCTACGCCCCGCAGGCGGCCAGCGAGCCGGTCCTGAAGGTCGTGGCCAGCGCCGTCGCCAACGCCGAGCACAACCTGCGGCTGGACCCGGCCGCCCTGGTCGTGAGCGCCGCGTATGTCGACGAGGGGCCCACGCTCAAGCGGATCCGCCCGCGCGCCCAGGGCCGGGCCTTCCGCATCAACAAGCGGACCTGCCACATCACCGTCGAGGTCGCCGAGGTCGGCGGCAGCGCCGAGCTGGCCGGCAAGTCCCGCGAGGCGCGTCGCCGCACCGGCCAGTCCGGTCCGGCCACCCAGCAGCAGAGCAGCAACACGAGGGGAGGGACCCGCTAGTGGGTCAGAAGGTCAACCCGCACGGGTTCCGGCTCGGCATCACCACCGACTACAAGTCCCGGTGGTACGCCGACAAGCTGTACAAGGACTACGTCAAGGAAGACGTCGCGATCCGCAAGCTCATGTCCAAGGGCATGGAGCGGGCCGGCATCTCCAAGGTGGAGATCGAGCGCACCCGTGACCGGGTCCGCGTCGACATCCACACCGCCCGTCCGGGCATCGTCATCGGTCGCCGCGGCGCCGAGGCCGACCGGATCCGGGGCGAGCTGGAGAAGCTCACCGGCAAGCAGGTGCAGCTGAACATCCTCGAGGTGAAGAACCCCGAGGCCGACGCGCAGCTGGTCGCCCAGGGCGTCGCCGAGCAGCTCTCCAGCCGGGTCAGCTTCCGCCGCGCCATGCGCAAGGCGATGCAGTCCGCGCAGCGCAGCCCGCAGGTCAAGGGCATCCGGGTGCAGTGCTCGGGTCGCCTGGGCGGCACCGAGATGAGCCGGTCGGAGTTCTACCGCGAGGGCCGTGTGCCGCTGCACACGCTCCGCGCGAACATCGACTACGGCATCTACGAGGCCCGCACCACCTTCGGCCGCATCGGCGTGAAGGTGTGGATCTACAAGGGTGACGTCAGCGGCTCGCGTGCCGAGCGCGATGCCCTCGAGGCCCTCGCCGCCCGCCAGCAGCGTCGCGAGCGGGCCCAGCGCCCGCAGCGCCGCTCCGGCTCGTCGGGCACGACCGCCGGCGGGACCGAGGCCGGTCGCGCCGCGGCCGAGTCCTCGACCGGCCCCGCCGCCGAGCCCGCCGACTCCACCGTGGCCGCGACCTCTGGTGAGGTCGCGACCGAGCAGACCGTTTCGGACGCCGCAGGCGCCGAGGCCACCGCTGCGGCCGAGAACACGGCCGCGCAGAACACGGAGGGCTGACACGTGCTGATCCCACGGCGCGTCAAGCACCGCAAGCAGCACCACCCGAGTCGCAAGGGCCGGGCCAAGGGCGGAACCGAGATCAACTTCGGTGAGTACGCCATCCAGGCCCTCGAGCCGGCGTACGTCACCAACCGGCAGATCGAGTCCGCTCGTATCGCCATGACCCGTCACATCCGCCGCGGTGGGAAGGTCTGGATCTCGATCTACCCGGACCGCCCCCTGACCAAGAAGCCGGCCGAGACGCGCATGGGTTCCGGTAAGGGCTCGCCCGAGTGGTGGGTCGCCAACGTCAAGCCCGGACGCATCATGTTCGAGCTCTCCGGTGTCGCCGAGCCGGTGGCCCGCGAGGCCATGCGCCGAGCGATCCACAAGCTCCCGATGAAGTGCCGCTTCATCACTCGTGAAGGAGAGGTGTGATGGCCGCCGGGCTGACCGCTTCCGAGCTGCGTGAGCTCTCCCCCGAGGAGCTCGCCACGCGGCTGCGCGAGTCCAAGGAAGAACTGTTCAACCTGCGGTTCCAGGTGGCCACCGGCCAGCTGGACAACAACCGGCGGCTGCAGACCGTCCGCCGCGACATCGCCCGGATCTACACGATCATGCGCGAGCGCGAGCTGGGCCTCTCGGTCGCCCCGACTGAGGGTGTGGCATGAGCGAGGCCCAGGAGACGCAGGCCGCGACCGGCCCCGGCCTGGCCGGGCGGGGTTACCGCAAGGTCCGTGAAGGACTCGTGGTCAGCGACAAGATGAACAAGACCATCGTGGTCGAGGTCGAGGACCGGGTGAAGCACGGTCTCTACGGCAAGGTCATCCGTCGCACGAGCAAGCTGAAGGCGCACGACGAGCAGGAGGTCGCCGGCATCGGTGACCGCGTGCAGATCATGGAGACCCGGCCCACGTCGGCCACCAAGCGGTGGCGGCTGGTCGAGGTCGTCGAGAAGGCCAAGTAGGACGCGGCCCTCCGGGGCCGTCCCAGGACCAGGTACCCTGGACGACCGGCGCCCCTCCGGGTGCGCGCCGCATCCCGGTACCCGTGTTCGGACGCACCGGCGGCGCAGGCTGCCGGTGCGTCCGCACGTAGGTACCGGACAGCCGGTTCACCGTTCCGGCCCGGCTGTCACCACTGAGATTTGGGAGTAGCAACGTGATCCAGCAGGAGTCGCGACTGCGGGTCGCCGACAACACCGGGGCAAAGGAGATCCTCTGCATCCGAGTGCTCGGCGGCTCGGGGCGACGCTACGCGGGCATCGGCGACGTCATCGTCGCGACCGTGAAGGACGCGCTGCCCGGTGCCGGGGTCAAGCGGGGTGACGTGGTCAAGGCCGTCGTCGTCCGCACGGTGAAGGAGCGCCGTCGTCCCGACGGGTCCTACATCCGCTTCGACGAGAACGCCGCGGTCATCATCCGCGACAGCGGCGACCCCCGCGGGACGCGCATCTTCGGCCCCGTCGGCCGGGAGCTGCGCGACAAGCGGTTCATGCGGATCATCTCGCTCGCCCCGGAGGTGTTGTGATCATGGCGGACAAGACCCCGTCGAAGCTGAAGGTCAAGAAGGGCGACACGGTCGTCGTCCTGTCGGGCAAGGACAAGGGCGCCAAGGGCCGCGTCATCGCCGCCTACCCCAAGCTCCAGAAGGTCCTGGTCGAGGGCGTCGGCCGGGTGAAGAAGCACACCCGGATCAGCTCCACCCAGCGCGGTGCCCAGTCGGGCGGGATCGTCACCCAGGAGGCGCCCATCCACGTGAGCAACGTGATGGTGATCGACTCCGAGGGCACGCCGACCCGGGTCGGTTTCCGCAAGGACGAGGAAGGCCGCAGCATCCGGGTGTCGCGGCGCACCGGTAAGGACCTCTGACGGCCATGAGCGCACCCACCCGTGAGCTGCCCCGCATGCTCGCCCACTACCGCGAGCAGATCGCGCCGGCGCTGCAGGCGGAGTTCAACTACAGCAACGTCATGCAGATCCCGCGGCTGACGAAGATCGTCGTCAACATGGGCGTCGGCGAGGCGACCCGTGACGCCAA
The DNA here is from genome assembly GCF_900114385.1 of Geodermatophilus ruber. Classification (GTDB taxonomy): domain Bacteria; phylum Actinomycetota; class Actinomycetes; order Mycobacteriales; family Geodermatophilaceae; genus Geodermatophilus; species Geodermatophilus ruber. The sequence goes on along the minus strand of NZ_FOSW01000001.1, from coordinate 60,231 downwards.
GCTGATGGACGGCGCGGTCCGCGACCTCACCGCCATCACCGGTCAGCGGCCGGCCGTGGTGCGGGCCCGCAAGTCCATCGCGCAGTTCAAGCTTCGCGAGGGCATGCCGATCGGCGCCAAGGTCACCCTCCGCGGTGACCGCATGTGGGAGTTCCTGGACCGGCTCCTGTCGTTGGCCCTGCCCCGCATCCGTGACTTCCGTGGCCTGAACCCGAAGCAGTTCGACGGGCACGGGAACTACACGTTCGGGCTGACCGAGCAGTCGATGTTCCGGGAGATCGACGTCGACAAGATCGACCGTCCCCGGGGCATGGACATCACGCTGGTCAACACCGCCACGAACGACGAGGAGGGTCGCGAGCTCCTCCGCCTGCTGGGCTTCCCGTTCGCCGGCCAGCCCGTCGTGACCACCACCCGCTGAGCCGGGGCGAGGAGACAGACAGATGGCCAAGAAGGCTCTGATCAACAAGGCGGCCCGCAAGCCCAAGTTCGCGGTCCGCGCCTACACCCGCTGCCAGCGGTGCGGTCGTCCGCACTCGGTCTTCCGCAAGTTCGGCCTGTGCCGGATCTGCCTGCGGGAGATGGCCCACGCCGGCGAGCTCCCGGGCGTGAGCAAGTCCAGCTGGTAGTCCCCAGCGCCCGTCCCGCGCGCTGACCCGACGGGGCGGTCCACCCAGAGCACCACCGATCGCCGAGAGGCCCGCGCAGAATCGCGTGAGGAACCGCGGCGAGAGAGGCACGACACCCATGACGATGACCGACCCGATCGCGGACATGCTCACGCGGCTGCGGAACGCCAATCAGGCGTACCACGACAGCGCGATCATGCCGTCGTCGAAGCTGAAGACGCACATCGCCGAGATCCTCCAGCAGGAGGGCTACATCGCCGGCTGGACCGTCAACGAGGTCGAGAAGGACGGCACCACCCGCAAGGAGCTGGTGATCGACCTCAAGTACGGCCCGAACCGTGAGCGGAGCATCGCCGGCGTCCGGCGCGTCTCCAAGCCCGGTCTGCGGGTGTACGCCAAGTCCAACGCGCTGCCCAAGGTGCTCGGCGGCCTCGGGGTGGCCATCATCTCCACCTCGACCGGGCTGCTGACCGACCGGCAGGCGAACAAGAAGGGCGTGGGCGGGGAAGTCCTCGCCTACGTCTGGTAAGGGAGCGAGCAGATGTCACGGATCGGACGACTCCCGATTCCCGTGCCCGGTGGGGTGGACGTCGCCATCGACGGTCAGACGGTCAGCGTGAAGGGGCCCAAGGGCTCCCTGGCCCACACCGTCGCGGCGCCGATCACCGTCGCGCGCGGCGAGGACGGCACCCTGACGGTGGCGCGGCCCGACGACGCGCGGGAGAGCCGCGCCCTGCACGGGCTGTCGCGCACGCTCATCGCCAACATGATCACCGGCGTCACCGAGGGCTACACCAAGACCCTCGAGATCGTCGGCGTGGGGTACCGCGTGCAGGCCCGAGGCTCGGACCTCGAGTTCGCCCTGGGCTACAGCCACCCGGTGCCGGTGAAGGCCCCCGAGGGCATCACCTTCACCGTCGAGTCCCCGACCCGCCTGCGGGTGACCGGGATCGACAAGCAGCAGGTGGGCCAGATCGCGGCCAACATCCGCAAGCTGCGCCGCCCCGACCCCTACAAGGGCAAGGGCGTGCGGTACCAGGGTGAGGTCATCAAGCGCAAGGTCGGGAAGACGGGTAAGTGATGACTCAGGCAGAGAAGTCCGCTCGGGTCCACAAGCCCGTCGGCACCGACATCAGCACCGCGCGGCGGTTGGCCCGCCAGCGCCGGCACAAGCGGCTGCGCAAGCGGGTCTCGGGCACGCCGGAGCGTCCGCGCCTGGTGGTCAACCGCAGCTCGCGGCACATCCACGTGCAGCTGGTCGACGACACCGTCGGCCGTACGCTGGCCAGTGCCTCCACTCTGGACCCGAGCCTGCGTGGCGCCGAGGGCGACAAGTCGTCCCTGGCCCGCCGGGTCGGCGCGCTCGTCGCCGAGCGGGCCAAGGCCATCGGCATCTCCGCGGTCGTCCTCGACCGGGGCGGCAACCGCTACCACGGCCGGATCGCTGCGCTGGCCGACGCCGCCCGCGAGGGTGGTCTGGACTTCTGATGAGCAGCACCGCGAACAAGCAGATCGAGAGGGACGTCTGATGCCAGGACCACAGCGACGCGGCGGCGGCGCCGGCGGCGGTAACGACCGCCGCGACCGTCGTGACGGCGGGCGGGGGCCCGGCGGCGCACCTGCCGAGAAGAGCAACTTCATCGAGCGCGTGGTGGCCATCAACCGCGTGTCCAAGGTGGTCAAGGGCGGTCGGCGCTTCAGCTTCACCGCCCTGGTGATCGTGGGCGACGGCGACGGCACCGTGGGCGTCGGCTACGGCAAGGCCAAGGAGGTGCCCGCGGCGATCGCCAAGGGCGTCGAGGAGGCCAAGAAGCACTTCTACAAGGTGCCCCGCATCGCCAGCACCATCCCGCACCCGGTGCAGGGTGAGGCGGCCGCGGGCGTCGTGCTGCTCAAGCCGGCCAGCCCCGGTACCGGGGTCATCGCCGGTGGCCCGGTGCGCGCCGTCCTGGAGTGCGCGGGCATCCACGACGTGCTGTCCAAGAGCCTCGGGTCCTCCAACCCGATCAACATCGTGCACGCGACCATGCAGGCGCTGAAGGATCTCGTGCGTCCCGAGGAGATCGCGGCCCGCCGTGGTCTGCCGCTCGAGGACGTCGCTCCGGCGGCGATGCTGCGGGCGCGTGCGGGCCAGGGGGTCTGACATGACGCAGCTCAAGGTCACCCAGATCCGGTCGGCGATCGGCACCAAGCCGAACCAGCGTCAGACGCTGCGTTCCCTGGGGCTCAAGCGGATCAACGACTCGGTCGTGCAGGAGGACCGTCCCGAGATCCGCGGGATGGTCGCGACGGTGCCGCACCTGGTCACCGTCGAAGAGATCAGCTGACCGCGGCTGAGTAGGGACATCTCATGACTCTCAAGGTCCACCACCTGCGTCCGGCCCCGGGCGCCCACACCCCCAAGACCCGCGTGGGTCGCGGTGAGGGCTCGAAGGGGAAGACCGCCGGTCGCGGCACCAAGGGCACCGGAGCCCGGGGGAACACGAACCCGCGCTTCGAGGGCGGCCAGACCCCGCTGCACATGCGGCTGCCCAAGCTCTCGGGCTTCAAGAACCCGAACAAGGTCGTGTTCCAGGTCGTCAACCTCGACCGGATCGCGGCGCTGTTCCCCCAGGGCGGGTCCATCAACCCGGACTCGCTGGCCGAGGCCGGCGCCGTCCGCCGGGGCCAGCCGGTCAAGGTGCTCGGCACCGGTGACCTGGGCGGCATCGAGGTCCACGTGCACGCGCACGCCTTCTCCTCCTCCGCGGCGGAGAAGATCAGCGCGGCCGGGGGCAGCATCACCCGCATCTGACGCCGTCGACCCCCGGAGGCTTTCGTGCCTCCGGGGGTCGACTGCTGCCCGTCCCGCGCCTCTGCTGGACGGGCTCGTTGCTAACCTCATCCGACCGAGCAGGGGAGGGCACGTGCTGCAGGCGTTCGCCGCGGCGTTCCGGACGCCAGACCTCCGGCGCAAGCTGCTGTTCTCCCTGGCGATCATCGCCGTGTACCGGCTCGGCGCCGCCGTCCCGGGGCCCGGGGTCTCCGTCGAGGCCATCAACAGCTGTCTCGAGCAGGCCCAGGCATCCGATCAGCGCGACCTCTACTCGCTGGTCAACCTGTTCTCCGGCGGGGCGCTGCTGCGCCTGTCGGTCTTTGCGCTCGGCATCATGCCGTACATCACGGCCAGCATCATCGTGCAGTTGCTGGTCGTGGTCATCCCGCGGTTCGAGCAGCTGAAGAAGGAAGGGCAGTCGGGTCAGGCGAAGCTGACCCAGTACACCCGCTACCTGACCATTGCGCTGGCGATCCTGCAGAGCACCGGCATCATCGCCCTGGCCCGCAGCGGCCAGCTGTTCCCGGGCTGCTCGCAGAGCATCATCCCGTCGGAGTCCATCTGGACGACGGTCGTCCTCGTGGTCGCGCTGACCGCCGGCACCGCGTTGATCATGTGGCTGGGCGAGCTGCTCACCGAGAAGGGGATCGGCAACGGCATGTCCGTGCTGATCTTCACCTCGATCGCCGCGCGCATCCCGGCCGAGGGCGGCGCGATCCTGCAGACCCGCGGAGCGTTCGTCTTCGCCGTCGTGTGCGCCTTCGCGCTGCTGATCATCGGTGCGGTGATCTACGTCGAGCAGGCGCAGCGACGGATCCCGGTCCAGTACGCCAAGCGGATGGTCGGGCGCCGCATGTACGGCGGGACGTCGACCTACCTGCCGCTGAAGGTCAACCAGGCGGGCGTCATCCCGGTGATCTTCGCGTCCTCGCTGCTCTACCTGCCCCAGCTGATCAGCCAGCTGCAGGGCAACGACACAGGCCGGATCCGGCAGTTCTTCGAGAACTACATCATCGACCAGAGCAGCCCGGTCCACGTCGCCCTCTACTTCGGCCTGATCGTGTTCTTCACGTACTTCTACGTGTCGATCACGTTCAACCCGGAGGAACGTGCCGAGGACATGAAGCGCTACGGCGGGTTCATCCCCGGTATCCGGCCGGGCAGACCGACCGCGGAGTACCTCCAGTACGTGCTGTCCCGGATCACGCTGCCCGGGTCGATCTACCTGGGGCTCGTGGCGGTGCTGCCCAACCTGTTCCTCTCCATCACGCAGGAGGGGCAGAACCAGAACTTCCCGTTCGGCGGGACCGCGGTGCTCATCATGGTGGGAGTGGGGTTGGAAACGGTGAAGCAGATCGAGACGCAACTCAACCAGCGCAACTACGAAGGGTTCCTGAAGTAGTGCGCGTCGTGCTGCTCGGCCCCCCCGGAGCGGGTAAGGGCACCCAGGCCCAGATCATCGCCGGCCGGCTGGGCGTGCCGGCCATCTCCACCGGGGACATCTTCCGGGCGAACGTGAGCGGTGAGACGGAGCTGGGCCGGCAGGCCAAGGTCTACATGGACGCCGGTGACCTGGTGCCCGACGAGATCACGGTGGCGATGGTGAAGGACCGGCTCGCCGAGCCGGATGCCAAGGCCGGCTTTCTGCTCGACGGCTTCCCCCGGACGATCGCCCAGGCCGAGCAGTTGCGCGAGTCGCTGCAGGAGCTCGGGCACGGGCTGGACTCGGTCCTGGAGCTCGTCGTGGACGAGGACGAGCTGGTCCGCCGGCTCTCCGGCCGGCGGATGCTCGTCGACGGCGAGTGGGTGCAGCGGGAGGACGACAAGCCCGAGACCGTGCGTCACCGTCTCGGGGTGTACCGGGAACAGACCGCACCGCTGTCGGGGTTCTACGACTCACAAGGGCTGCTGACCCGGATCCACGCGATCGGGACGGTGGACGAGGTCACCGAGCGGGCCATGAACGCCCTCGGGCAGGGTGGCTCCGCCGCGACCCGGCAGTCCGACGGGCCGACCGGGCAGCAGAGCGCGGGCTGAGGAACGGCGCCGCAGATGACGGCCGGCATCCTCAGCCGCCTCCCGCTGCTGGCGAAGTGGAGTGGACGCATGATCCAGATCAAGACGCCGCACGAGCTCGAGCTCATGCGCGCTGCCGGGCTGGTCGTGGCCGGCGCCCTCGGGGCCGTCCGCGCGGCCGTCCGTCCCGGGGTCACCACCGGGGAGCTCGACGCCATCGCGGAGGACCACATCCGGAGCGCGGGGGCGGTGCCCTCCTTCCTCGGCTACCACGGGTTCACCGGCAGCATCTGCGCGTCGATCAACGACGAGATCGTGCACGGCATCCCGAACAAGAGCCGGACGCTCGCCCTGGGGGACAACATCTCCATCGACTGCGGGGCCATCCTGCAGGGCTGGCACGGGGACTCCGCGGTCACCGTGACGGTGGGGGAGCCCTCGGCCGAGGATGCCGCGCTGATCGACGTCACCGAGCGGTCCATGTGGGCCGGGCTGGCCCGGGCGATCGCCGGCGGCCGGCTCACCGACATCAGCCACGCCGTGGAGCAGACGATCGTGGCGGAGCAGCACGGATACGGGATCGTCGACCACTACGGCGGACACGGCATCGGGACCGAGATGCACCAGGACCCGCACGTGCTGAACTACGGCCGGCCGGGGCGGGGGCCGAAGCTGGTCCCCGGTCTGGCGCTGGCCATCGAGCCGATGGTGACCGTGGGCGACCCGGCCACCGTGGAGCTCGAGGACGGCTGGACGGTCGTCACCAAGGACGGGTCGCGTGCGGCCCACTTCGAGCACACCGTCGCCATCACGCCGGAGGGCCCCTGGGTCCTCACGGCCGAGGACGGCGGCGTGGCAGGGCTTGCTCCCTTCGGGATCACGCCTCGCACCTGAGCTTCGGTGCCTCGCCGCACCTGAGCGTCGGTGCCTCGCCGCACCTGAAGCGTCCCGCCCAGGTCAGCGCTCCAGCTTCCCGGATCACACGACCCCGGGTTGGAGGGGCGCGCCGAGGCGGGGTACAGTGGCCGATGGCGTTCGCGCCGTCCTGTCGCCGCGCTGTGGCCGCGCGGCGCAGGGCGCCCTCGCGAGAGCGCCTGCACCACTTGTTCTGCACACAACCGAACGCGTGACAGCCGCTCCGGCGTGCGCGGGAGGACCGTCAGCACCATCGAGTCAGGGAGGCCGTGTCGGGCATGGCGAAGAAGGACGGGGCCATCGAGGTCGAGGGTCGCGTCGTCGAGCCGCTGCCCAACGCGATGTTCCGGGTCGAGCTGCAGAACGGGCACCGGGTGCTCGCCCACATCAGCGGCAAGATGCGTCAGCACTACATCCGCATCCTGCCCGAGGACCGCGTGGTCGTGGAGCTCTCGCCCTACGACCTGACCCGCGGTCGCATCGTCTACCGGTACAAGTAACCGCCGCTGCGCGCCCACCCCTCCCGGGTGGAGTGCGCTCGGCACACGATCTGAGGAATGAGGGGCGGCACCGGTGAAGGTCCAGCCGTCGGTGAAGAAGATCTGCGACAAGTGCAAGGTGATCCGCCGGCACGGCCGGGTCATGGTCATCTGCGACAACGCCCGCCACAAGCAGCGGCAGGGCTGAGGGAGTACCTGGACATGGCACGACTGGCCGGCGTCGACCTGCCCCGCGAGAAGCGGATGGAGATCGCGCTCACCTACATCTACGGCATCGGCAAGGCCCACGCGAAGGAGACCCTGGCCGCAACGGGCGTCAGCCCGGACCTGCGCGCCAAGGACCTCAGCGACGAGGACCTGCTGAAGCTGCGCGACTACATCGACGAGCACTTCCGCGTCGAGGGTGACCTGCGCCGTGAGGTGGCCGCCGACATCCGCCGCAAGGTGGAGATCGGCTGCTACCAGGGGCTGCGTCACCGTCGTGGGCTGCCCGTCCACGGTCAGCGCACCCGCACCAACGCGCGCTCGAGCAAGGGCCCGCGCAAGACCATCGCCGGCAAGAAGAAGGCCGGCAGGAAGTAAGCCGCATCGCGCGCCGTCGCAGCGACCCGGGAGGGCGGGAGCGACGGCGCGCGGCGCGTGCGCATCTGGCCACTGATCTGAAGGAAACCGGAGAGACATGCCTCCCAGGGCTCGCGCCGCGGCCGGCGCCAAGAAGGTCCGCCGCAAGGAAAAGAAGAACGTCGCCCACGGCGCCGCGCACATCAAGAGCACGTTCAACAACACGATCGTCTCGATCACCGACCCGAGCGGGAACGTGATCAGCTGGGCCTCCGCGGGCCACGTCGGCTTCAAGGGCTCGCGCAAGTCCACGCCGTTCGCCGCGCAGATGGCGGCCGAGAACGCTGCCCGCAAGGCGCAGGAGCACGGCATGCGCAAGGTCGACGTCTTCGTCAAGGGCCCCGGCTCCGGTCGCGAGACCGCCATCCGGTCCCTCCAGGCCACCGGCCTCGAGGTCGGTCAGATCCAGGACGTCACGCCGCAGCCGCACAACGGCTGCCGCCCCAAGAAGCGCCGCCGGGTCTGACCGGCCACTGACGAGACGAACGAGGAGTACCTGACGTGGCCCGTTACACCGGAGCCGACTGCCGCCTGTGCCGGCGCGAGAAGATGAAGCTGTTCCTCAAGGGCAGCAAGTGCGAGTCCCCGAAGTGCCCGATCGAGATCCGGCCCTACCCGCCGGGCGAGCACGGCCGGGGCCGCAGCAAGGACAGCGAGTACCTGCTGCAGCTGCGTGAGAAGCAGAAGGCGCGCCGCATCTACGGCGTCCTGGAGAAGCAGTTCCGCGGCTACTACGAAGAGGCCAACAAGAAGTCCGGCAAGACCGGTGAGGTCCTGCTGCAGATCCTCGAGTCGCGGCTGGACAACGTGGTGTACCGGGCCGGCTTCGCCGAGTCCCGTGACATGGCCCGCCAGCTGGTGCGCCACGGCCACATCCGGGTCAACGGCCGCAAGGTCGACATCCCGTCCTACCGGGTGAGCGCCAACGACATCATCGAGGTCGCCGAGAAGTCGCGGCGGATGCTGCCGTTCGAGGTCGCCCAGGCCCGCGCCGGCGAGCGCCCCGTGCCCGCGTGGCTCGAGGTCATCAGCAGCCAGCTGCGCGTGCTGGTCCACGGCGTCCCGGCCCGGCAGGTCATCGACACGCCGGTCCAGGAGCAGCTGATCGTCGAGCTCTACTCGAAGTAACGAAAGGGCCCCTTCGCCCCCCACGCCACGCTTCGCGCGGCGCGGGACCCTGCGAAGGGGCCAAGGCTCCGGCGGGCGGACCGATGTCCGCCGGAGCCCGCACCACCCCCCTCACGGCGTCATATGGCGGGCGCCGGAGGACCTGAAGGAGAACTCCCATGCTCATCGCACAGCGTCCGACGCTGACCGAGGAGACGATCACCGAGCAGCGCTCACGGTTCGTCATCGAGCCGCTGGAGCCGGGCTTCGGCTACACCCTCGGCAACTCGCTGCGCCGCACCCTCCTCTCCTCGATCCCCGGGGCTGCTGTCACCAGCATCCGGATCGAGGGCACTCTGCACGAGTTCACCACCGTGCCCGGGGTCAAGGAGGACGTCACCGAGATCATCCTGAACCTCAAGGGTCTCGTGGTCAGCTCCGACTCCGACGAGCCGGTGACCATGTACCTGCGCAAGCAGGGCCCGGGTGAGGTCACCGCGGCCGACATCGCGCCGCCCGCGGGCGTCGAGGTCCACAACCCCGAGCTGCACATCGCCACCCTCAACGGCAAGGGCCGGCTGGAGATCGAGCTGGTCGTCGAGCGGGGCCGCGGCTACGTGCCGGCGCCGCAGAACAAGCAGCCGGGCCAGGAGATCGGCCGGATCCCGGTCGACTCCATCTACTCGCCGGTCCTCAAGGTGACCTACGCCGTCGAGGCGACCCGTGTCGAGCAGCGCACCGACTTCGACCGCCTGGTCGTCGACGTCGAGACCAAGCCCTCCATCGCCCCGCGCGACGCGATCGCCAGCGCCGGGTCCACCCTCGTCGAGCTGTTCGGCCTGCTGCGCGAGCTGAACATCGACGCGGAGGGCATCGAGGTCGGCCCCAGCCCGGCCGAGGCCGCGGACATCGCGAACTTCTCGATGCCGATCGAGGACATGGACCTCACCGTCCGGTCCTACAACTGCCTCAAGCGCGAGGGCGTGCACACCGTCGGTGAGCTCGTCACCCGCTCCGAGGCCGACCTGCTCGACATCCGCAACTTCGGGGCCAAGTCCATCGACGAGGTCAAGATGAAGCTGGCGGCGATGGGCCTGGCGCTCAAGGACAGCCCGCCCGGGTTCATCCCCACCTCGGTGGAGAGCTATGACGAGGGCTACGAGACCGACGCCTACCACGGCACCGCCGAGTACGGCGACGCCGGTGAGTACGGCGAGGGCTCGTACCAGGAGACCGAGCAGCTCTGAGCTGCACGGCTGTCCGGTGCCGGGCGGCGGGGTGACCCGCCGTCCGGCGCCGTCGTCCGGACAGCCACACTGAAGCGACGACAGCACCACGGATGATGCAGCCCGGCACGCACCGCCCGGCCGCCTGAGGAAGGACCGACATGCCCACCCCCACCAAGGGCCCCCGTCTCGGCGGGTCCCCTGCGCACGAGCGGCTGATGCTGGCCAACCTGGCCACCTCGCTGTTCGAGCACGGGCGGATCACCACCACCGAGGCGAAGGCGAAGCGGCTGCGTCCGTTCGCGGAGAAGCTGGTCACCTTCGCCAAGCGCGGGGACCTGCACGCCCGCCGTCAGGTGATGACCGTCATCCGCGACAAGGACGTCGTCCACCACCTGTTCGCCGACATCGGTCCCCGGTACGAGAACCGGCCCGGCGGCTACACGCGGATCACCAAGGTGGGCCCCCGCAAGGGTGACAACGCCCCGATGGCGGTCATCGAGCTGGTCGAGGCGCTGACCGTGGGCCAGCAGGCGGTCGGCGAGGCCGAGCGCGCCCGTGGCACCCGGTTCGCCTCCGGCACCGGCGCCGCGGCCGCCGCCGGTGAGGTCACGGCCGACGCCCTCGAGTCGGCCGAGAGCGCCGACAGCGCGGACGGCGCCGCCTCCGCGGACACCACCGACGAGGTGGCCGCCGACGTCTTCCTCCCGGACGGTGAGCGCCTGGACGACCAGGACGTCGAGCCCCAGCCGACGGCTGCGGAGTCGGGCGTGGTGTCCGACCCGAACCTCTCGCCCGAGCTGGCTGCCGCTGCGGCTGCCGAGATCGAGGCCGCCGAGAGCCAGGACGCCGCGACCGCGGGCCGGCAGGCCCCCGGCGGCGAGGCCGCGCCCGACCCCAAGTGACCCCCTGAACATCCAGCAGCACCCCGATGAGCCCGCCACCGACTCCGGTGGCGGGCTCGTCCGTCTCCGCCTGCGCGTCCAGTACGACGGTGCCGGGCTGCACGGCTGGGCCCGGCAGCCCGGACAGCGCACCGTGCAGGGGGACCTGGAGGAGGGCCTCAGCCGGGTGCTGCGCGTGCCTGTTGCGCTCACCGTGGCCGGGCGGACCGACGCCGGGGTGCACGCCACCGGGCAGGTGGCGCACTGCGACGTCCCCCGGCCGGTGTGGGAGGCGCAGCGCGAGCGCCTGGTGCGGCGGCTGCGGGGGGTGCTGCCGCCCGACATCGCGGTGACCGCCGTCGAGGAGGCGCCGGCGGATTTCGACGCGCGGTTCGGCGCGCTGGCGCGGCACTACGTCTATCGGCTCACCGACGCCCCCGAGGGCCCGCCGCCGCTGCGCCGCGCCGACACGGTCGGCTGGCCGCGGCGCCTGGACGCCGACGCGATGGCGGTGGCCGCCGCCCTGCTGCTCGGCGAGCACGACTTCGCCGCCTTCTGCCGGCGGCGGGAGGGCGCCTCTACGGTCCGCGCTCTGCTGGCCCTGGACGTCCGCCGGGAGGGCCCGCTGATCACCGTGTCCGCGTCGGCGGACGCCTTCTGCCACTCGATGGTGCGCAGCCTGGTGGGCGGGCTGACCGTGGTGGGGGAGGGCCGCCGGCCGGTGAACTGGCCGGCCGCGCTGCTGGCCCGCGCCGAGCGGGCCGGGGAGGTCCCGGTCGCGCCGGCCGCGGGCCTGACGCTGGTGCGGGTCGACTACCCGCCCGACGACATGCTCGCCGCCCGCGCGCGCCTCACCCGCGCCCGTCGGGAGATTAGGCCGGCGTAGACCGGTCGAACAGCCGATCCAGCTGGTAGTCGAGGATCGCGAGCGCGGCATCGGCGTCGCGCTGGCCGCCCACGACACTGTCGCTCAGTCCGTTGGTGAGGGCCAGCAGGGCGGCCACCTCCGTGCGTGGTTCCCGGCCGGAGTTCACGTCACCCGAGTCTCGGGCGCGCACGAGCACGGTGGTCAACCAGTCCTCCAGCGCGTCGGGATGGTTGGTGGCGCCGGCGAGCAGGGCGGGATCGGTGAGCGCGACCGCGAAGTACGCGCTCCATGCCATCCGATCGAGTCGGCTCGCCTCGTCGACGGGCAGGATGCTCGTCAGCACCACCTCCAGGACCGCCCGCGGCGCCAACCCGGCCCCGCGGGCGGCGGCTCGCTCTCGGATCCGCCGGTCGAGGCGTGCTGCGAGCTCATCGAGCCCCAGCCGCAGCAGGGTCGGCTTGTCGCTGACGTAGTACTGGACCAGGCGGAGGGAGATCCCCGCTTCGGCGGCAACCTCCCGCATGGACACCGCCTGCAGGCCTCGGGTGCCGGCAATGCGGAGGAGGGCGGCGGTGATGTGGGCCCGCCGCTCCTCGTGATCGACCCGGCGGGGCATCAGGCGCCCGCGGCCAGGGCGAGCACTGTTCCGGCGATGGCGGACAACGGGACGACGCAGACCAGCCGGTGCAGCCATGGCTCGCGCGGGGCGGACGGGTGCGCGATCGCCACCGCCAAGACGTCGATGGCCACGGAGAGGACAGCGGCGTTCAGGAGCACGTCAGCTCGTCGGGGAGATCGTCGCCGGCGCGGGTCGGGTGGAAGGCGAGCACGCGGGCGACGACGAGCCCGGGCGCCTCGAGAGGAAGGGCATGCCCGGTCGCGGGCACCACCTCGGTCCGCCATGAGGGGGCTACCGTGGCGATCCGTCGAGCCACGGCGGTGGAGTCGTGCAACGCGCTCCGCGCGCCGAGGAGTAGCTGCACGGGCGTGGTGATCGCTGCCAGGTCAGGATCGGTCCACACCGGTGGAGCGGGAAGCCGGCGGCGGAACGAGCGGGCAGCGAGCCCCAGGCGCATCAACTCGTCCTCCGTCAGCGTGCCGTTGACCAGCGCGCGGGCGGCCCGGTGGCGCAGTGGTCGTGGCAGCAGAACCGACAGTCCGCCGAGGATCACCCAGCGGTAGAACCGGCCGCTCAGGTCTGCCAGGCCGGCCGGGTCGACGAGCGTCACCGCGCTCACCCGTCCCGACAGGTGCCGTTCGTGTTCCAGGGCGATCCATCCGCCGTAGGAGGATCCGACCAGGTGCGCCCGCTCGGCGCCGACAGCAGCCAGCACCTCGTCCAGCCAGCGCGCCGCCGTCACGCCGTCCGCTAGTGCCTGGCTCGGCACCGAGCGGCCGGGCTCCCCGAGCGGATCGACGGCCAGCACCGGTCGGTGCGCGCTCAGGGCGGCCACGTGGCGGTACCACCCGAGGGCGTTGCCTCCGGCTCCGCTGAGCAGGACGACGGGATCTGGGCCCGACGGCCCCGCCCGGTAGGCGCGAACGACTCCCAGCGACGTCGGGACGTCCTCGGCCGACACCGGAACGGGCCACAACGCCGTGAACGCCCTGTCGTAAGCAGCGAGGAACCTCGCGCGGCCGCGGTCGCTGGTGAAGCCGGACGGACGGTCGATCGTCGTCATGGAAGCCCTCCAGAGCCTTGATGATACAGGTGTACCACCAAGGCGTCCTGTCGGTCCACCGCCGCGCTGACCGCCTCCCCGAGGGACGGCGGGACGGGCTGCTGATACACCGTGTCCGCGTCGGCGGACGCCTTCTGCCACTCGATGGGTGCGCAGCCTGGTGGGCCGGCTGACCGTCCGACTACCCGCCCGACTACCCGCCCGACGACATGCTCGCCGCCCGCGCGCGCCTCACCCGCGCCCGTCGCGGCTGACCGGCGCCCGCGTTCACGGCACCGCTGCCACGGCCTCGCTGATCGGGGTGGACCCGCTCACCAGCTCCACCACCACGTCCCGCTTCCCCGCGTCGAGGAAGGCCAGCAGGACCGCGGCCACGTCGTCCCGGGGGACCTCGCCGGGCGGGACCCCGTGGTCGAGCGTGACCCGGCCGGTGCCGGGGTCGTCGGTGAGCCGTCCGGGCCGCAGCACGACCGTGTCCAGCTCCGGCCGGGGCAGGATCCGGTCCTCGGCGGCCAGCTTGGCCTGCAGGTACGCGGCGAAGACGGGGTCCATCCCGCGCGGGGTTCCGTGGCGGGCCAGCTCGACCCCCATCGAGGACACCAGCAGGTAGGGCCGGACACGGGCCTGGTCGGCGGCGTCGGCGAGGAGCAGCGCCGCGCCCTTGTCGACGGTCAGCTTGCGCTCGATGCCGCTGCCCGGGCCGGCGCCCGCCGCGAACACGACCGCGTCCGCGCCGATCAGCACGTCGGCGACGTCATGGGTCACGGTGTGCTCCAGGTCGAGGACGACCGGCTCCATCCCGTCGCCCACGAGGTCGGCCTCGTGGTCTGGGTTGCGGATGAGCCCCACGGCCGTGTCCCCCCTGCGGGACAGCAGGCGGCCGAGGCGGCGGGCGACCTTCCCGTGGCCCCCGGCGATGACGATGCGCACGGCGGTGAGCTACCCGGGCGGGCGGTGGGCTACCCGTCCCGTGCGCACCGCGGCGGCCGCGGCCGCCCGTGCCTGCGCAAGGTCGGCGGGGGTGTCGCAGTCGGTCCAGGGCGGCGGTTGCCCCGGCGCGACGGTGGGGTGCAGCCGGCGCACCGCCAGGGGGGCGAGCACCTTGCGCACCGACGTCGGGCCGGAGACGTCGGCGACGGCGTGCCGGAGGGCCGCGGTCCGCCACACGCCGAGCAGCAGCTGGTCGCGGTCGGTGTCGTCGATGACGAGCACCCCGTCGCCGGTGAGCCGCTCGCGGAGCGCCTGGATCAGGCCGTGCGTGACGAACGGCAGGTCGCCGGCCAGGAGCGCGACCACCTCGGTCTCCACCGGGGCCAGGCCGGCCCGCATCGCGGCGACCGGGCCGCCGCGCGGGGGCTCCTCCCGGACGACGACGACGTCGGGGGGCGCCGGCTGCGGCGGGCCGACGACGATCCGCGCAGCGGCGTCGGCGACGGCGGCGAGCACGGCGGTGAGCATGGTCCGGCCACCGACGTCGAGCTGCGGCTTGGCCTGCCCGCCCATCCGGGCCGCCCGGCCACCGGCGAGGACGACGGCGGCGTACGGCGGCAGCGTGGGCACGGGACGACCGTAGGGGTTCCGGGTCGGTAGCGTCCCGTGCGTGGGACGAGTGACCAGCCGAACGCCGGTGCTGCGCATCCGCGGCGCGGCCCGCACGACGCGCCCGGACGTCGTCGCGGCCGAGGAACCCCTGGAGATCCGGCTCTCGGGGAGCCCGCTGGCGGTGACCATGCGTACGCCGGGGCACGACTTCGACCTGGTGCACGGCTTCCTCGCCACCGAGGGCGTGATCGCCGGCAGCGACGACGTCCTCGGGCTGCGGTACTGCGACTCCGTGGACGCCGACGGGCGCAACACCTACAACGTGGTGGACGTCGACCTGGCCCCGGGCGTGGAGCCGCCGGACACCGCGCTGGACCGCAACTTCTACACCTCCAGCTCCTGCGGGGTCTGCGGCAAGGCCAGCATCGACGCCATCCGCACCCGGACCCGGCACGACGTCGCCGCGGACGCCACGCGGCTGCCGCTGGAGACCCTGCTCGCACTGCCCGACCGGCTGCGCGCCGCCCAGCGGGTGTTCGACAAGACCGGCGGGCTGCACGCGGCGGGGCTGTTCACCGCCGACGGCGAGCTGGTGACCCTGCGGGAGGACGTCGGCCGGCACAACGCCGTGGACAAGGTGATCGGCGACGCGGTCTGCGCGGGCCGGCTGCCGCTGGCCGGGCACGTGCTGATGGTCAGCGGGCGGGCCAGCTTCGAGCTCACCCAGAAGGCCGCGATGGCGGGCATCCCGGTGCTGGCGGCGGTGTCGGCGCCGTCGTCCCTGGCCGTCGAGCTGGCCGCAGACGTGGGCATCACCCTGGTCGGGTTCCTGCGCGGCGACGGCTGCAACGTCTACACCCGCGAGGACCGCCTGACCGGTGTGTGAGCGTTCGGCCCCGCTGCAGGGCCCCGCCGCGAGCCTGCGAGCGGTGGGGGGCAGCGGGGTCCTTCCTCAGTGGTCGCCGCCGCGCAGCTGGCTGACCACGTGCGGCAGCAGCGGCCCCAGCACCGCCAGGCCGTCGCGCACCCCGCCGGGAGAGCCCGGCAGGTTGACGATCAGCGTCTGCCCGGCGGTGCCGGCCAGGCCGCGGGAGAGCACCGCGGTCGGCACCGCGGCCGCCCCGTGCCTGCGGATCGCCTCCGCGATCCCGGGGGCCTCCCGGTCGAGCACGGCGCGGGTCGCCTCGGGGGTGACGTCGGTGGGGGAGAGCCCGGTGCCGCCGGTGGTGAGGACCACGTCCGCCCCGGAGGCGACCGCCTGGCGCAGCGCCACCTCCAGCTCGGCGACGTCGTCGGGGCGCACGTGCGGTCCCTCGACCGCGAAGCCCAGCTGGCGCAGGCCCTCGGCGAGCGCCTGCCCGCTGCGGTCCTCGTACACCCCGGCGGCGGCGCGATTGGACGCGGTGACGACGACGGCCCGCGCGCCCTCGGGCAGCTCGGAGCTCACCGCCGCCACTCCCCGCTCTTGCCGCCGGACTTCGCGAGCAGCCGGACGTCGGTGATCGCGGCCCGCGGGTCGACGGCCTTGACCATGTCGATGACGGTGAGCCCGGCGACGGCCACCGAGGTGAGCGCCTCCATCTCCACCCCGGTGCGGTCGGCGGTGCGGGCCGTCGCGGTGATCTCCACGGCGTCGTCGGCGACCACGATGTCGACCGTGACGCCGTGCAGGGCGATCGGATGGCACAGCGGCACGAGGTCCGGCGTCCGCTTCGCCCCGGCGATGCCGGCGATCCGGGCGACCGCGACCGCGTCCCCCTTCGGCACCCCCTCGCCGCGCAGCAGCGCCACCACCTCGGGGCTCACCAGAACCCGGCCGGCGGCGGTGGCCTCGCGGGCAGTGACCGGCTTGGCGGAGACGTCCACCATCCGGGCGGCACCCGCGTCGTCCACGTGGGTCAGACGCCGTTCGCTCACTGGAGGGCTCCTTCGATCAGCACGACGTCCACCTGGGCGCCGGCGGGCAGTTCCGTCACGTCCTCGGGGACGGCGACCAGGCAGTTGGCGCGGGCCAGGTGCGCGACCAGGTGCGACCCGGGCCCGCCGACCTGGGAGACCTGGCCGGCGTCGTAGCGCCCGCGCAGGAACTGGCGCTTCCCGGCGGGGGAGCGCAGGGGCGCGGTGAGCGTCGCCGGGGCGCGCAGCCGGCCCGGCGCCGCGTGGCCGAGCGCGCGGCGCAGCGCGGGGCGGACGAAGACCTCGAACGAGACGAACGAGCTCACCGGGTTGCCGGGCAGGGTGACGACCGGGACGCCGTCCACGGTGCCCGCCCCCTGGGGGCCGCCGGGCTGCATGGCCACCTTGACGAACTCCACGGTGCCCAGGTCCCCGAAGGCGTCCTTCACGACCTCGTAGGCGCCGGCGCTGACCCCGCCGCTGGTGAGCAGCAGGTCGGCCGGGCCATCCCCCCGCCCACCCAGCTCGGCGCGCACGGTGGTGAGGAACTGGTCGACGTCGTCGGGCACGAAGTGCAGCCGCCGCGCCGTCCCTCCCGCGTCCTCCACCGCGGCGGCCAGCAGCGCCGAGTTGGACTCGTAGATCTGCCCGGGCAGCAGCGGCGTCCCGGGGTCGACGAGCTCGCTGCCGGTCGAGAGCACCAGCACGCGGGGCCGGCGCCGGACCCACAGGCTGCGCGCGCCGACGGCGGCGGCCAGGCCCAGCTGCGCGGCGCCCAGCGGCGTCCCGGCGGTCAGCGCGACCGCGCCGGCGGCGATGTCCTCACCGGCGTGCCGCAGGTGGCTGCCGGCGGCGGGAACGTCGCGGATCTCCACCACGTCGGTGCGGCCGTCGGTCAGCTCCACGGGCACGACCACGTCCGCGCCGGGAGGCAGCGGCGCGCCGGTCATGATGCGCTGCACGGTGCCCGGCGCGAGCGGGCGGACGTCGGTGCGCCCGGCCGGGATGTCGTCGGCGACCGGCAGTCGGACCGGGGTGCCGGTGATCTCCGACCAGCGGGCCGCGTAGCCGTCCATGGCGGAGTTGTCGAACCCGGGCAGCGCCACCTGCGCGGTGACGTCCCGGGCGAGGACCCGGTTGTGCGCCGCCCCCAGCGCGACCTCCTCCGCGGGCAGCGCGGGCAGCAGCGCGGCCACGACCGCCTGGTGTTCCTCGACCGTGCGCACGGGGCACATCCTGACGGATCGCCGCTGGACGCACCGGGGAGGGACAGCGCGTGGCCGACGTCGTGGTGCTGGGACAGCTGGGCCGGGACCTCGTGCGCCGCCGCCGGGCCGCCTGATCCCGCCCCTCCGGTCGCGTCCGGCCTGGTTAGGGTCGGGGCAGTTGCCAGTGGGAGGGGTGGGCGTGGCCGAGTACGAGCAGATGCTGACGGCGAACGAGGAGTGGGCGCGGAACTTCGCCGGCGAGTTGCCGGTGCGGCCCCGGCGGGCGGTGGCCGTGGTCGCGTGCATGGACTCGCGCATGCCGCTGTTCCCGCTGCTGGGGCTGGCGGTCGGTGACGCGCACGTCATCCGCAACGCGGGCGGCGTGGTGACCGAGGACACCATCCGTTCGCTGACCATCTCCCAGCACCTGCTCGGAACCCGCGAGATCGTGCTCGTGCACCACACGGACTGCGGTCTCCAGAAGACCGACGACACCGCCTTCGCCGACCTCGTCGAGCAGGCCACCGGGCACCGGCCGCCATGGCCGGCGCAGGCGTTCACCGACGTCGACGAGGACGTCCGGGAATCGATCCGGCGACTCCGTGCGAGCCCCTACCTGCTCTCCCGCGAGATCTGCGGCACCGTCTACGACGTCGCCACGGGGCGGCTGCGCGAGGTCGCGGCGGAGGGCTGATCCGCGGTCGGGGTGGCCCGGCGGCCCGGCTGGTATCGTGTCCGGCTGGCGCGCGGAGCCGGCTGGTGCCCGCGCGTGCTGCACCGTCTCCCGTGCTCGGTGAGGCGATCCCACCAGCCGTTCCCCACGACGACGGAGGACACGAGCGCCATGCGCACGTACACCCCCAAGCCCGGCGAGGTCGCCCGGGCCTGGCACGTCATCGACGCCACCGATGTGGTGCTCGGTCGACTCGCCAGCCAGACCGCGATCCTGCTTCGCGGCAAGCACAAGCCCCAGTACGCCCCGCACGTGGACGTCGGCGACTTCGTCGTCATCGTCAACGCCGGCAAGGTGGCACTGACCGGCACCAAGCGGGACACGAAGATGGCCTACCGCCACTCGGGTCACCCGGGCGGGCTGAAGACGATCCCCGTGGGCGACCAGCTGCGCACCCACCCCGACCGCGTCATCGAGCGCGCGATCAAGGGGATGCTGCCGCACAACAGCCTGGGCCGTCAGATGCTCAAGAAGCTGAAGGTGTACGCCGGGCCCGAGCACCCGCATGCCGCGCAGCAGCCCCAGACCTACGAGATCAAGCAGGTGGCCCAGTGACCAGCGCACTGACCGTGACCGACGCCGACGGGCGTCCCGTGCAGACCGTCGGTCGCCGCAAGGAAGCCATCGTCCGCGTGCGGCTGCTGCCCGGCACCGGCCAGTTCCGGCTCAACGGGCGCACCATCGAGGACTACTTCCCCAACAAGGTGCACCAGCAGCTCATCCGTGAGCCGTTCGTGATCCTGGAGAAGGCCGAGCAGTACGACGTCGTGGGCATCCTCCACGGAGGTGGCGTCAGCGGGCAGGCCGGCGCGCTGCGCCTGGCGATCGCCCGCGCGCTCGTCGAGGTCGAGCCCGACGACCGCCCGGCCCTGAAGAAGGCCGGCTTCCTCACCCGTGACGCCCGCGTCACCGAGCGCAAGAAGTACGGGCTCAAGAAGGCCCGCAAGGCGCCTCAGTACTCGAAGCGCTGACCGGTACGCCCGTGGGTCGCCTCTTCGGGACCGACGGCGTCCGGGGTCGGGCCAACGCCGACCTCACGCCGGAGTTGGCCCTCTCGGTGGCACGTGCTGCCGCCGGCGTGCTCGCCGACCGCGACGGGACCTCGCGTCCCGTCGCGGTCGTCGGCCGCGACCCCCGCGCCAGCGGGGAGATGCTCGAGGCCGCCGTCGTGGCGGGTCTCGCGAGCGCCGGTGCCGAGGTGCTGCGGGCCGGGGTGCTGCCCACCCCGGCGGTCGCGCACCTGACCGGGCAGACCGGCGCGGATCTCGGCGTGATGATCTCCGCCAGCCACAACCCGATGCCGGACAACGGCATCAAGTTGTTCAGCCGCGGCGGGCACAAGCTGCCCGACGCCGTCGAGGCCGCGATCGAGCAGGCCGTCACCGCAGGCGGCCCGGGCGGGCCCCGCCCGACCGGTGCCGACATCGGCCGCGTGCGTGATCTCCCCGCCGCCGCCGAGACCTACATCGAGCACCTGCTGTCGACGGTGCCGCAGCCGCTGTCCGGCCTCACCCTCGTGGTCGACTGCGCGCACGGCTCGGCCGCCGTGTGCGCACCGGAGGTCTACCGCCGGGCCGGCGCGACCGTGCACGTCATCGGTGGCGAGCCCGACGGCTGGAACATCAACGACGGCATCGGCTCCACCCACCTCGGCCCGCTCACCGAGGCCGTGCGGGCGCACGGTGCCGACCTCGGCATCGCTCACGACGGCGACGCCGACCGCTGCCTCGCGGTGACCGCCGCCGGGGACCCGGTCGACGGCGACGCGATCCTGGCCGTGTGCGCGCTGGCCCTCAAGGAGCGCGGCGAGCTGGCCGGGGACACCGTGGTCGCCACGGTGATGAGCAACCTGGGTTTCCACCACGCGATGCGCGACGCCGGAATCGCGGTGCACACCACCGCCGTCGGCGACCGGTACGTGCTCGAGGCGCTGCGGGCCCGCGGGCTGAGCCTGGGCGGCGAGCAGAGCGGCCACCTGGTGTTCCTCGACCACGCCACCACCGGCGACGGCCTGCTGACCGGGCTGTCGCTGCTGTCGCGGATGGGTGCGACCGGGGCGTCGCTCGCCGAGCTCGCCTCGGTGGTGCAGCGGCTGCCGCAGACGCTGGTCAACGTGCCGGTGCGCGACCGGCTGGCCGTGGTCGAGAGCGAGTCGGTGGCCGACGCGGTCAACGCCTGCGAGGCCGAGCTCGGGGACGACGGCCGAGTGCTGCTGCGCCCCTCCGGCACCGAGCAGCTGGTGCGGGTCATGGTCGAAGCACCCACCCAGGAGCTGGCCGACCAGGTGGCCAAGCGGCTGGCCGACGTCGTGGCCGCCTGCAACTGAGGCGAGCGTCTCGCGACAAGGGCCGGTCGGTCCTGCTGCCCCCGGTACCCTCGGTGAAATGTGCGGCATCGTGGGTTACGTCGGCCCGCAGAACGCCCGGGACGTCGTCCTGGAGGGTCTGCGCCGGCTGGAGTACCGGGGATACGACTCGGCGGGAGTCGCCGTCCTCACCGGTGAGGGGATGGCCACGGCCAAGCGGGCCGGCAAGCTGGCCAACCTGGAGAAGGTGCTCGCCGAGCAGCCGCTGCCCGAGGCGACCATCGGCATCGGCCACACCAGGTGGGCGACCCACGGCGGGCCCACCGACCGCAACGCCCACCCGCACCTGTCCGCGGACGGCTCGGTGGCGGTGATCCACAACGGGATCATCGAGAACTTCGCCGCGCTGCGCGGCGAGTGCGAGGCGGCCGGGGTCGAGTTCGCCTCCGAGACCGACACCGAGGTCGTGGCCCACCTGCTCGCCGCCGAGTACACCCGGACGCCGGAGGGTCCCGGCCGGCTGGCCGAGGCGATGCGCGCGGTCAGCCGCCGACTCGAGGGCGCCTTCACCCTGGTGGCCTCGCACGTCGCCGAGCCCGACACCCTCGTCGCGTCCCGGCGCAACAGCCCCCTGGTGGTCGGGGTCGGGGACGGCGAGTACTTCCTGGGCTCCGACGTCGCCGCGTTCATCGCGCACACCCGCGAGGCCCGCGAGCTCGGGCAGGACCAGGTCGTCGAGATCGACCGGCAGCGCGGGCTCACCGTCACCGACTTCGCCGGCACCCCGGTGGAGCCGAAGGCGTTCACCGTCGACTGGGACGCCGAGGCCGCCGAGAAGGGCGGCCACGACTGGTTCATGCTCAAGGAGATCGCCGAGCAGCCCCAGGCGATCGCCGACACCCTGCTCGGCCGGCTGGGCGACGACGGCGAACTGGTCCTCGACGAGGTGCGCCTCTCCGACCAGGAGCTGCGCGACATCGACAAGATCTTCGTCGTCTCCTGCGGTACCTCGTTCCATGCCGGGCTGATCGCCAAGTACGCCATCGAGCACTGGACCCGCATCCCGGTCGAGGTCGAGGTGGCCAGCGAGTTCCGCTACCGCGACCCGGTGCTCGACCGCTCCACGCTGGTGGTGGTCATCAGCCAGTCCGGCGAGACGATGGACACGCTGATGGCGCTGCGGCACGCCAAGGACCAGAAGGCCCGCGTGCTGGCGATCTGCAACGTGAACGGTTCGACCATCCCGCGCGAGTCCGACGCGGTGCTCTACACCCACGCCGGCCCGGAGATCGCCGTCGCCTCGACCAAGAGCTTCCTGGCGCAGATCGTCGCCTGCTACCTGGTCGGCCTCTTCCTCGCCCAGGTCCGCGGCGTCAAGTACGTCGACGAGGTCGCCGCGATCGTCGACGAGCTGCGCCAGCTGCCCGACGCGGTGGCGCGGGTGCTCACCCAGATGGAGCCGGTGCGGGAGCTCGGCCGCTCCCTGGCCGACGCCGGCACGATCCTGTTCCTCGGCCGGCACGTGGGCTTCCCCGTGGCGCTCGAGGGCGCGCTCAAGCTCAAGGAGCTGGCCTACATCCACGCCGAGGGCTTCGCCGCCGGCGAGCTCAAGCACGGGCCGATCGCGGTCATCGACGAGGGCACCCCGGTGGTCGTCGTCGTCCCGTCGCCGCGGGGCCGCAGCGTGCTGCACAGCAAGGTGGTCTCCAACATCCAGGAGGTCCGGGCCCGGGGGGCGCGGACCATCGTGATCGCCGAGGAGGGCGACGAGGCCGTCGTCCCCTACGCCGACCACCTCATCCGCGTGCCGCGCACGTCGACCCTGCTCACGCCCGTGGTGACCACGGTGCCGCTGCAGATCCTGGCCTGCGAGATCGCCGACACCCGCGGCTTCGACGTCGACCAGCCGCGCAACCTCGCGAAGAGCGTCACCGTCGAGTGACGGTGCCGTGAGCACCGGGCCCCGCTGACCCGGCCGCCGCCTGCTCGCTGGTTGCGCATGGCAACGTCCGTCCATGGCGATGAGCGGGGTGTCACCGCGGCCGTCCGCGGCTTCCTCGAGGAGCTGGAGCGCCCGGCCTGACCCGGGCGGTGCCCGGCCAGGGCAGACTGAGCGGGTGATCATCGGGGTCGGGATCGACGTCGTGCCCGTGCAGCGGTTCGCCGAGTCGCTCACCCGCACTCCGGCGCTGCGCGACCGGCTGTTCACCGCGGCCGAGCAGCGGACGCCGTCCGGCGCCCCCCGCACGGGTGAGTCCCTGGCCGCCCGGTTCGCCGCCAAGGAGGCGCTGGTGAAGGCCCTCGGCGCTCCTGGCGACCTGCGCTGGCACGACGCCGAGGTGGTCACCAGCGAGAACGGCCGCCCGCACCTGCAGGTCCGCGGCACGGTCGCCGGGCGGGCGGCGCAGCTGGGGATCACGTCCTGGCACCTGTCGCTGAGCCACGACGGCGGCATCGCCTCGGCCGTGGTCATCGCCGAGGGGCTCGCCCGGCAGGACCCGACCGCATGATCGGCCTGTACACCGCCGCCGAGGTGCGGGCGGCGGAGGCGGTCCTGCTGACGCGGACCCGCGAGGGGGCCCTCATGCAGCGGGCCGCCACCGGGCTGGCGACGGTCTGCCTGCGGCTGCTCGGCCGCGCCGTCGGGGTGCGGGTCACCGTGCTGGTCGGTGCCGGCAACAACGGCGGCGACGCGCTCTTCGCCGGCGCCCACCTCGGCCGCCGCGGCGCACGGGTCACCGCGGTCCTGCTCGACCCCGACCGGGCGCACCCGGCCGGGCTGGCCGCCCTGCGCGCGGCGGGCGGCCGCATCGCGGGAACCGAGGGGCCGACCGGGCTGGACCGGGCCGACCTGGTGCTCGACGGCATCGTCGGCATCGGCGGCACCGGGGGGCTGCGCCCGCCGGCCGCCGCGCTCGTCGCGCAGGCCGTCGCCGGTCCGGGCCTGCGGGTCGCCGTCGACGTCCCCAGCGGTGTGGACGCGAGCACCGGGGCCGTGCCCGGCGCGGCCTTCCCGGCGCAGCACACGGTCACCTTCGGCGCGGTCAAGGTCGGCCTGGCGGTGGGGGAGGGCCGCCACCACGCCGGGGTGGTCCACCTCGTCGACATCGGCCTCGGCGAGCACCTGCCGCCGCCGCGCACGCGGCAGCTCACCGACGCCGACGCCGCCGCACGGATCCCGCCGCCGACGCCGGAGGACGACAAGTACTCCCGGGGCGTCACCGGCGTCGTCGCCGGCTCCTCGACGTACCCGGGGGCGGCCGTCCTGTGCACCGGGGCGGCGCTGCGGACCCGGCCGGGGCTGGTCCGCTACGCCGGGACGGCGGCCGACGGCGTGCGGGCGGCCTGGCCGGAGGCGATCGTCACCGCCGGCCGGCCCGGGGACGCCGGCCGGGTGCAGGCCTGGGTGGTCGGACCGGGCATGGGTACCGACGACGCCGCGGCGGGCGTGCTGGCCGAGGTGCTGGCCACCGACCTGCCGGTGCTGGTGGACGCCGACGCGCTGACGCTGGCCGCCCGCGAGCCGGCGCTGGTCCGCGACCGGCGGGCGCCGACCGTGCTCACCCCGCACGACCGCGAGTTCGCCCGCTTCGGGCAGGAGGTCGGGCCCGACCGGGTCGGGGCGGCCCGCCGGCTGGCCGCCGCACTCGGCGCCGTCGTCCTGCTCAAGGGCGACGCCACGGTGGTCGCCGACGCGGACGGGACCGCCTTCGTCAACGGCACGGGCACCCCGTGGCTGGCCACCGCGGGCACCGGCGACGTGCTCTCCGGCATCGGCGGCGCGTTGCTGGCCATGGGGCTGCCGGCGGTCGAGGCGGCCGCGGTGGCCGCGCACGTGCACGGGCGCACCGGGCAGCTGGCCGACGAGCGGGGCCCGTTGATCGCCGGCGACCTGGTCCGCTGGCTTCCCGGGACACTGGCCCGCCTGTACCGGGCGCCGACCGGCGGCCTGGGAGACTCGGGGGCGTGACGAACGGACATCGGGCGGAGGTGGTCGTCGACCTGGACGCCATCGCCGCCAACACGGCGGTGCTGCGCGGGCGGGTCGGGCGGCCGCTGATGGCGGTGGTCAAGGCCGACGGCTACGGCCACGGCATGGTCCCGGCGGCGCGGGCCGCGCTGGCCGGCGGCGCCGATGCGCTCGGCGTCGCCGTCATCGAGGAGGCCCTCGCGCTGCGCGCCGCCGGCGTCACCGCGCCCGTGCTGGCCTGGCTCAACGGGCCGGGGGAGGACTTCGCGGCCGCGCTGGCCGCCGACGTGGAGCTCTCGGTCAACGCCGTGTGGGGGCTGGCGGAGGTCGTCGCCGCCGCCCGGGCCACCGGCCGGACCGCCCGCCTGCACCTGAAGATCGACACCGGGCTCTCCCGGGGCGGGGCGACGCCGGAGGAGTGGCCCGCGCTGGTCGCCGCCGCGGCCCGCGCCCAGGCCGACGGCGCGGTGGAGGTGGTCGGCCTGTGGAGCCACCTGGCCTACGCCGACGCGCCCACCCACCCGACGATCGGCCTGCAGGTCGGCGTCTTCGAGCAGGCGGTGACCGTCGCCCGCGAGGCGGGCCTCACCGAGGCCCGCCGGCACCTGGCCAACTCCGCGGCCACCGTGGCCCTGCCGGACACCTGGTTCGACATGGTCCGCCCCGGCGTCGCCCTCTACGGGCTGGACCCCCTGGGCGGGGACCCCGCGGTCCACGGCCTCCGCCCGGCGATGACCGTGCAGGCGCGGGTGATGCACACCAAGCGGGTGCCCGCCGGCGTCGGCGTCTCCTACGGCCACACCTACGTCCCGCAGGCGGAGACGACCCTGGCCGTGGTGCCGGTCGGCTACGCCGACGGGGTGCCGCGCGCCGGCGGGAACCGGGCGCCGGTCCTGGCCGGCGGGCGGCAGCGGGTCATCGCCGGCCGGGTCTGCATGGACCAGTTCGTCCTCGACGTCGGCGACGCGCCCGTGGCGCCCGGTGACCCCGTGGTGCTGTGGGGTCCGGGCACCGACGGCGAGCCCACCGCACAGCAGTGGGCCGACGCGGTCGACACCATCCACTACGAGCTCGTGAGCCGGATCGGCGGGCGCTTCGTGCGCCGGCACGTGGGCTCGGCCGGGGCGGTCTGATGGCGGGGCGCACGCCCGGGGGCCGCGCCCGCCCTCGGGCCGGGATCGTGGGCGCCGTCGTCGGGCTGGCCGCCGCGGGCACGGCGGTCGGCGTCGCGGTCAGCCGGGCGGCGGCCCGCCGGGTCGGTGCCGAGCGGCTGGGCTCGGCCGCCGGACTCCCTCCGGGCCGGTCGGACGCCGAGCTCCGCGAGGAGGACCCGCTCGGCCACGCCTCCCGCCGCGCCGACCGGACGACGGTGGTGCACGCCGATGACGGCGTGCAGCTGGCCGTGGAGGAGATCGGCCCGCTCGACGCGCCGCTGACCGTCGTCTTCGTGCACGGCTACACGCTGTCGATGGCGTCGTGGACGTTCCAGCGGCGCGCGCTGGCCACCGCGCTCGCCACCGCCAACGGCTCCCGGCCCACGGCGCGGCTGGTCTTCTACGACCACCGCGGCCACGGCGCCTCCGGCCGCGGCAGCGCCGCGAACGCCACGATGGAGCAGCTGGCCCGCGACCTGGCGACGGTTCTCGAGACCCGGGTGCCCCGAGGCCCCATCGTGCTCGCCGGGCACTCGATGGGCGGGATGACGATCATGGCCCTGGCCGCCCTGCGGCCCGAGCTGTTCGGCTCCCGGGTGGTCGCCACCGCCCTGCTGTCCACCTCCAGCGGCAACCTCGCCGAGCTGGACTTCGGCATGCCGGAGCTGCTCACCCGGCTGCGGGCGGCGGTGCTGCCGATCGCGGCGTTCACCATGCGGCGCCGTCCGGGGCTGGCCGAGCGGACCCGCCGGCTGGCCGCCGAGCTGATCTCGTCAGTGACCTGGTCGCTGTCGTTCGCCTCCACCGACGTCGATCCGGCGCTCGGCCGCTACGTCGACTCGATGATCGCCGGCACGCCGGTGGACGTCATCGCCGAGTTCTACCCGGCGCTGGCCGGCCTGGACCACACCGGCGCGCTGGAGCCGCTGCGGCGGATCCCCACCCTGGTGCTCACCGGCGACGCGGACAGGCTCATCCCGCCCGCGCACAGCGAGCGCATCGCGGAGCGCCTGCCCGGCTGCGAGTACGTCGTCGTCCCCGACGCCGGCCACATGGTGCTGCTCGAGAAGCCCGAGGAGGTCACCGCGGCGCTGTCGGCCCTGCTCCGCGGGGTGGCTGCCCGGCTCCCGGCCCTGGTGGGCCGGTGACCCGTTCCCCCGGCGTCGGCGCCTCCGCCGAGGAAGTTGCCCGGATCGCCGCCGCGGCCCCGGACTGGCCGACGCTCGCTGCGGCCGCCCGGTCCTGCGTCGCCTGCCCGGAGCTGGCCGCCACCCGCCGGCACGTCGTCGTCGGTGACGTCCCGGCCGGCGGGCGGGCGCGGTTCGCGCTGGTCGGCGAGGCGCCGGGTGCGCAGGAGGACGCCACCGGCCGGCCGTTCGTGGGCCGGTCGGGGGCGCTGCTCGACGAGCTTCTGGCCGAGGCCGGGCTGGACCGCGGGCACGCCGCGGTGCTCAACGTGGTGAAGTGCCGGCCGCCGGGCAACCGGACGCCCAAGGCCTCCGAGGTCGCCCGCTGCAGCGGCTGGCTGCGCCGCCAGCTGGAGCTGCTCGACCCGCCGGTGGTGGTGGCGCTGGGCCTGTCGGCGGCCAAGTGGTTCCTCGGCCGCCGCATCACGCTCGCCGCGGTCCGCGGCCGGGCGCACGAGGTCGACGGCCGCGCCGTGTGGGCCACCTACCACCCGTCGGCGGCGCTCCGGTTCGGCCCGAACGGGGCACCGCGGGCCGGGCTGCTGGCCGACCTGAGGGCCGTGGCGGAGAGCCTGCCGTGAAGCGCGAGCACGTGCTGCCGACCCCGGAGGACACCCGCGCCCTCGGCGCCGCGCTGGCCGAGGTCGTCCGCGCCGGTGACCTCGTCGTCCTGGTGGGCCCGCTGGGCGCGGGCAAGACCGCCTTCACCCAGGGCCTCGGTGCCGGGTTGGGCGTGCGGGAGGCGGTGACCTCACCGACCTTCGTGATCGCCCGGGTGCACCGCGGCGGGCGGGTGCCGCTGGTGCACGTCGACGCCTACCGGCTGGGCGGCGTCGCCGATGTCGAGGACCTCGACCTGGACGCCTCCACCGAGGAGTCGGTCACCATCGTGGAGTGGGGGCAGGGCCTGGTCGAGCAGCTCGCCGACGAGCACCTCGAGGTGCGGCTGGAGCGGCGCGACGACGACGTCCGGACGGCGCTGCTCGTGCCGCACGGGCCCGGCTGGGAGCAGCGCCTGTCCGGCTGAACCGGGGTCAGCCGGCCCGGTCGAGGATCGGCCGCAGCAGCGCGGCGAGCTCCTTCGGCTGGGACAGGAACGGCGAGTGCCCGGCGTCCAGCCGCAGCACCTCCCCGGCGCGCTGCGCCATCGCCTCCTGGGCGACGACGGGGATCGCCTGGTCCTGCTCGCACACGATGTAGGTGCTGGGCAGTTCGGTCCAGGCGGCGCGGCTGAGCGGCTGGGTGAGCGCGCTGACCGAGTGCAGCCCGAGACGGCTCACCGCTCGCTCGGTCAGCTCGGGGTCCACCCCGTTGTAGAAGACCGGCTCGGGGGTGGTGACCCGGACGTGGGTCTCCTGCACGTCCTGCCACGGCGGCACCTCCCCGCCGAGGCTGCCCACCAGCGAGTCGCCGACGTCGAGCTGGAAGGCGCACAGGTACACCAGGTGCGCGACACCGGCCTCGGCCGTGGCTGCCTCGGTGATCGGGATGCCCCCGTAGGAGTGCCCCAGGACGACCACCGGCCCCTCGATGTCGGCCAGGGCGCCGCGGACCGTCTGCGCGTCGTCGTCCAGGGAACCCAGTGCGCCGGGGTCGCTGCCCACGCTGGGGAGGTCCACCGTCCGGACCGGCACACCGTCGAGGGCGTCGATCAGCGGCTCCCAGCACCAGGAGCCGTGCCAGGCGCCGTGGACGAGCAGCAGGGTGGCGGTCATGGAGTGATCCTCTCCGTCGGGGCGGGTGCGCCAGGGGATCATGCCCGACGCGGGCGCCGTCCCGTGGACGCAACTACGCTGGGCGGTCGTGCTCGTCCTCGCTCTCGACACCGCCACGTCGACGCTCGTCGCCGGTCTGGCGCGCTGGTCGCCCGATGGCGCCGCGGAGGTGCTGGCCGAGCGCGCCGTCCCCTCGGGGAACCGGCACGCCGAGCTGCTCACCGTCGCCGTCACCGAGGTGCTCGCGGACGCGGGGCTGTCGATGGCCGACCTCGACGCCGTCGTGACCGGCCTCGGGCCCGGGCCGTTCACCGGCCTGCGGGTCGGCGTCGTCACCGCGGCCGCGCTGGCCGATGCCCGGGACCGGCCGGTGGTCGGCGTCTGCTCGCTCGACGCGATCGGGTCCGGCGCCCGCACGGTGGTGACCGACGCGCGACGCAAGGAGGTCTACTGGGCCACCTACGCCGCCGACGGCACGCGCGCCGACGGCCCGGGGGTGAGCCTCCCGGAGGAGCTCGCCCCGGCCGGCCCGGTGGTGGGCGACGCCCGGTTCGCCGACCGGCTCGGGGTGCCGGTGACGCCGGCCGAGGTGACGACGGCGGGGCTGCTCCGGGCGGCCGCGGCGCAGCTGGCCGACCCGGCTGGGCTGTCGGCCAGCACCCGCCCGACGCCGGTGCCGCTGTACCTCCGCCGTCCCGACGCCGTCCCGCCGACGTCGTACAAGCCGGTGACCACCGCGTGAGCGCCCGGCTGCGGCCGATGCGGCCGGGCGACCTCGAGGCCGTGCTGGTGCTGGAGGAGGAGCTCTTCGCGCCGGACACCTGGACGGCGGCGATGTACCGCGACGAGCTCGCCCGCACCGACACCCGGTACTACCTGGTCGCCGAGGACGAGGACGAGGACCGGGTCGTGGGCTACGCGGGCCTGATCGCCTACGACGACGAGGCGCACGTGGCCACGATCGGGGTGTCCGCCGCCCGGCAGCGGGAGGGCATCGGCGCCCTGCTGCTCGATGCCCTGCTGGCCGAGGCCGACCGGCGCAGCCCGGTGGTGCTGCTGGAGGTCCGCGCCGACAACGAGGTCGCCCAGGGCCTCTACCGGCGGCGCGGATTCACCGAGGTCGGCCGCCGGCCGCGCTACTACCAGCCCAGCGGCACCGATGCCGTCGTGATGAAACGGGAGAAGTCGTGAGCGAGCCACTCGTGCTCGGGTTCGAGACCTCGTGCGACGAGACCGGCGTCGGCCTCGTGCGCGGGCAGACGCTGCTGTCCGACGCGCTGGCCACGTCGATGGCCGAGCACGAGCGCTTCGGCGGGGTGGTCCCGGAGATCGCCTCCCGGGCGCACCTGGAGGCGATGGTGCCCACGGTGCACCGGGCACTGGCCGAGGCCGGGGTGGAGGCCTCCGACGTGGACGCGATCGCGGTGACCGCCGGCCCGGGGCTGACCGGGGCGCTGCTGGTCGGGCTGGCCGCGGCCAAGGCCTACGCGCTGGCGCTGGGCAAGCCGCTGTACGGGGTGAATCACCTGGCGGCGCACGTCGCCGTCGACGAGCTGCAGCACGGCCGGCTGGCCGAGCCGTCCATGGCGCTGCTGGTCTCCGGCGGGCACAGCTCGCTGCTGCTGGTGCCCGACCTGGCCCAGGAGGTGCAGTCGCTGGGCCGGACCATCGACGACGCGGCGGGGGAGGCCTTCGACAAGGTGGCCCGTGTGCTCGGCCTGCCCTTCCCGGGCGGCCCGCCGATCGACAAGGCGGCCCGCGCGGGGAACCCGCACGCGATCGACTTCCCGCGCGGGCTGACCGGCCCGCGCGACGCCCCCTACGACTTCTCCTTCTCCGGGCTGAAGACCGCCGTCGCCCGCTGGGTGGAGGCCCGGCAGCGGGCGGGCGAGCCGGTGCCGGTGGCCGACGTGGCGGCCTCGTTCCAGGAGGCGGTCGCCGACGTGCTGACCGCCAAGGCGGTGCGGGCCTGCAAGGACGCCGGGGTGGACCACCTGGTGCTGGGCGGGGGCGTGGCGGCCAACTCGCGACTGCGGGCCCTGGCCGAGGAGCGCTGCGCCGCCGCCGGCATCGTGCTGCGCGTGCCGAGCCCGCGGCTGTGCACCGACAACGGTGCGATGGTGGCCGCGCTGGGCTCGCGGCTGGTCGAGGCCGGCGTCGCGCCGTCCGCCCCGGACATCGGCGCCGACAGCTCGCTGCCGATCGAGGTCGTCACCCGCTGAGCGGAGTGGATTCGTCCGCGTCACGCGGACGAATCCACTCCGCAGACCAGGGCGGTGGGGGCGCCGGCGACGCGGGTGACGACGACGGTCGCCGTCCCGCCGCCCGGGCCGCGCAGCTGCCGGGCGAGGGTTTCGGGCTCGATCGCCGAGCCGCGCTTCTTCACGGTGACCCGCCCGACGCCGCGGACCCGCAGCAGCGCCTTCAGCTTCTTGAGGTTGAAGGGCAGCACCTCGTCGACCCGGTAGGAGCTCACCCACGGACTGTCCGACGCCGAGTCGGAGGTGAGGTAGGCGATCGTCGGGTCGACCAGCGTCGCGCCCAGGTCGGCGGCGACCAGGGAGACCAGGCCGGAACGGATCGCGGCCGGGTCGGGTTCGTGCAGCCAGGCGCGGACCGGCCCCACCGGCGCCGGCCCCGGGTCGGCGCCCGCGGTCAGCTCCCGCACCTCGCCGTCCCGCACCAGGGTGGCCCGGCGCCAGGTCTCCGCGCGGCCGCGGCCCCACAGCAGCGCCTCGACGATCGATCCGCCGACCGACACCCACTCGGCTTCGATCCCGGCCGGCACCCGGTCGTGGTCGAGCCCGGGGGCCACCTTGACCACCGTCGTCGGGACCCGCTCCAGCAGCGTCGCGACCGTCGACCAGGGCGGGGACCAGCGGTCCGGGTCGAGCTGCCGCCGCCCGCCCGCCCGGCGGGCGGGGTCCAGGGTCGCGGCGGCGCAGCCGGCCACCGTGCCGCCCGCGGCCGCGGCGACCAGCTCGACGGCGTCGCCGTCGACCACCCGGACCCGGTCGGCCAGCCCGAGCGCCGCGACGTTGGCCGCGGTGAGCTCCCGGGCGACCGGGTCCCGGTCCACCGCCGTCACGTGCGCCCCGCCCCGGGCCAGCGCGATCGTGTCGGTGCCCGCCGCGCAGCCGAGGTCGGCCACCGAGCCGGTGCTGCCGGCCAGCAACCGGGCCGCCCGCCGCGCGGCCAGCGCGGGCCGGCCGGCCTGCTCGAGGGAGTCGGCGGTGAGGAACAGGCGGTCGGCGTCGGCGCCGAAGACCGGCCGGGCCCGGGCCCGCAGCCGGGCCAGCTCCCAGGCCGGCCCGGCGTGCCCCGGCCCCACCTCGGCGCGCAGCCGCGCCAGGCCGGGGAGCAGGTCGGCGCCCTCGGCGAGCAGGGCCCCGGCCCGGGCCGCGGCGGCCGTCCCTTCCGCCGTCCGCAGCCATCGGAGCTGGGCGAGAGCATCGGAGAAGGGCTCGGGCGGCACCGCCCCAGCCTGGCGCACGGTGTGAGGAGCTGTGCTGTCACCCGGTCGGGGACCGCTATTGAGTGGCTGGCACTCTCGTGGGTAGAGTGCCAAATCGACACGGGCAGGTGCCTGACCCCCGCGACGGCAGGCCCGTACTCGTGCCACTACGTCAGTACTCACCAGCCGTCCGACACCGAAGGGGGCGTCGCCGACGTGACGACCGCTACCAAGGTCAACATCAAGCCGCTGGAGGACCGGGTGGTGGTCCAGGCCAACGAGGCCGAGACCACGACCGCTTCCGGCCTGGTCATCCCCGACACCGCCAAGGAGAAGCCGACGGAGGGCACGGTCGTCGCCGTGGGCCCCGGCCGCATCGACGACAAGGGCAGCCGCATCCCGCTCGACGTCAAGGTCGGCGACGTGGTCATCTACTCCAAGTACGGCGGCACCGAGATCATCTACGGCGGCGAGGACTACCTCGTGCTCGCCGCGCGCGACCTGCTCGCCGTCGTGGAGAAGTGACCTCTCCTCGATCCTGAGCTCGCGAGCTCGCACGCAACCGCCCCGGCGACCCGATCAAGACCGGGTCCCGGGGCGGTCGGCGTCTCCCTCCAGTTCCCCCTGAGCGGAAGGGCCCCATGGCCAAGATCATCAAGTTCAACGAGGACGCCCGCCGTGCGCTCGAGCGCGGTGTGGACAAGCTCGCCGACGCGGTCAAGGTGACCCTCGGCCCGCGCGGGCGCAACGTCGTCCTCGACAAGAAGTTCGGCGCGCCCACCATCACCAACGACGGCGTCACCATCGCCCGCGAGGTGGACCTCGAGGACCCGTACGAGAACCTCGGCGCCCAGCTGGCCAAGAGCGTTGCCACCAAGACCAACGACGTCGCCGGTGACGGCACCACCACCGCCACCGTGCTGGCCCAGGCCCTGGTGCACGAGGGCATGCGCAATGTCGCCGCCGGCGCCAACCCGATGGCCCTCGGCGCGGGCATGCGCGCGGCTGCCGGCGCCGTCTCGACGGCCCTGGACAAGGTCGCGATCCCCGTCTTCGAGCAGGACGCCATCGCCGGCGTCGCGACGATCTCCGCGCAGGACGCCGAGGTCGGCCGGCTGATCGGCGAGGCCATGGAGCGGGTCGGCAAGGACGGCGTCATCACCGTCGAGGAGAGCAACACCCTCTCCACCGAGCTCGACGTCACCGAGGGCGTGCAGTTCGACAAGGGCTACCTCTCGCCCTACTTCGTCACCGACCAGGAGGCGATGGAGACCGTCTTCGAGGACGCGCTCGTGCTGCTGGTCAGCGGCAAGATCAGCGCCCTCGCCGACCTGCTCCCGCTGCTGGAGAAGGTGATGTCCACCGGCGGCCGGCCGCTGGTGATCGTCGCCGAGGACGTCGAGGGCGAGGCGCTGTCCACCCTCGTGGTCAACTCCATCCGCAAGACGATCAAGGTCGTCGCGGTCAAGTCGCCCTACTTCGGCGACCGGCGCAAGGCGTTCATGACCGACCTCGCCGTCGTCACCGGCGGCCAGGTGGTCAGCGAGGACGTCGGCCTCAAGCTCGACTCGGTCGGCCTGGAGGTGCTCGGCACCGCCCGGCGGGTCACCGTCACCAAGGACGACACCACGATCGTCGACGGCGGCGGCACCGGCGAGGCCATCGGCGACCGCGTGGCGCAGCTCCGCCGCGAGATCGAGGCCACCGACTCCGACTGGGACCGCGAGAAGCTGCAGGAGCGGCTGGCCAAGCTGGCCGGCGGCATCGGTGTCATCCGCGTCGGTGCGGCGACCGAGGTCGAGATGAAGGAGAAGAAGCACCGCATCGAGGACGCGATCGCCGCCACCCGCGCCGCGGTGGAGGAGGGTGTCGTCCCCGGCGGCGGCTCGGCGCTGGTGCACGCCGCCGCGGCCGTCGACTCCCTCGACCTGACCGGCGACGAGCTGACCGGTGCCCGGGCGGTCCAGCGGGCGCTGGACGCCCCGCTGTCCCGGATCGCGGCCAACGCCGGCTTCGAGGGCCCGGTCGTGGTCGCCAAGGTGCGCGAGGCCGGCGTCGGCCAGGGCTTCAACGCTGCCTCCGGGGAGTTCGGTGACCTGGCCGCCCAGGGCGTCATCGACCCGGTCAAGGTGACCAAGGCCGCGCTGAACAACGCCGTCTCGATCGCCGCGATGGTGCTCACCACCGACTCGGCGGTCGTCGAGGCGCCGGAGGTGGAGCACGAGCACGCCGGCGGCGGGCACCACACCCACGGCCACTCGCACGGCCACGGGCACAGCCACTGACGAAGGACCTCCCTCAGGGCCCCACCACTCGCAGGCTCGCGGCGGGGCCCTGAAGGAGGCCGCTCCAGCACCGAACGACGAGGGCCCGGTCCAGATCGTCTGGACCGGGCCCTCTCGTACGTGTGTGGGGAGGCTCAGACCCCCGCGGCGACCGCTGCGGGCTCCGCGGCGATCAGCCGGGCCCGCTCCTCCTCGCTCATCCCGCCCCACACCCCGTAGGGCTCGCGGACGGCCAGCGCGTGCTGGAGGCAGGCGTCGACGACGGGGCAGCGGGCGCAGACGGCCTTGGCCGCCGCCTGGCGCCGGGCCCGGGCGGGGCCGCGCTCTCCGTCGGGGTGGAAGAACAGGGTCGTGCTCTCGCCACGGCAGGCTCCGTGCAGCTGCCAATCCCAGACCTCCGCAACGGGGGTGGGGAGTCGGCGAATGTCGGCCATGTCGGTCCTCCTCGGCTCGGTGCGAGCCGGAGGGGGCGGTCCGGCTGCAAGGGGGCCGGTGCCCGAGGGATCCCTGGATCAAACACACAGCGACCCCGCATTTTCCCGGCTCCCTCCTCCCCCTGCTGGGTGAGAGCCGCTGTCGCCACCCGCCGCAGTCGATCAAGGTGGCCTCAGGTCGTGCCGAACACCGGCGTGGGACACCCCGTCACCCGTCGGGTGCGCGGTGTGACCACGGTGACGGCGACGGGGGCCCCTTACGGGGCCCGCCCGCCCGAGCGACACCCGACCGGGGGAATCCCCGGGCGGTGGGGACCCGGCAGGCGCGGTGCGGCCGGGAGAGCGAGGAGCAGGCGTGATCGACGACAGGATGCGCGTTCCCGGCCACGGTGCCACCACCGTGTGGGTCTACGACGAGCGTCGCCGGGTCCGGGACGACATCGCGGGCCGCCTCGTGGCGCTGCCCTTCGTCGGCCGGGTGGAGGTCATCGGCGAGGCCGCGGCGCTCATGGCCCGGCTGGCCACCCGGATGCCCGACGTCCTCCTGATCGGCACCCAGCGGGCCACCGACTCCGGGCTCACCGTCGCCACCCAGGCGCTGCGGGCCCATCCGCGGCTGCCCGTTCTCGTCCTCGGCGCGCCCGACGACGCCGAGACCGTGCGCGCGGCGGTCGCCGTCGGTGCCCGCGGCTACCTGCGCTGGGACGCCACCGCCCTCGAGATGGGCCTGGGGCTCTCCCGGGTGGGCCTGCGCGTGGACGGGCGGGGTCCGGCGCCGGCGATCCCGCACCAGCCGGTCCCGCTGGCCTCGGTCGGCGCGTCATCCGGCGGTCCGGGCTCCTTCTCGTCCTGGAACGGCGCCTCCCCGCTGGCGGGGAGTACGCCCACGACGGTGCGCTCCACCGTGCGCGAGGTCGCGCCGGTCAGCCTGTCGATGCGGGAGATGCAGGTGCTCACCGGCATGAGCCAGGGCAAGAGCAACGCCCAGATCGGCCGGGAGCTCTACCTCTCCGAGGACACCATCAAGACCCACGCCCGCCGGCTGTTCCGCAAGCTGGGCGCCAAGGACCGCGCCGAGGCGGTGGCCACCGGCTTCCGTCGCGGCATGATGCAGTGACGCGGTTGAGATTCCCACCTTCAGTTGGCACTTCCCAGCTCTAGTCAGCACCAACGTCCTCGGTGGGACATCCGGTCGATCTGGCCACGTACTCCACCGATCAGCCAGCCACCAGGAGCCGCAGCCGGTTGCTGTCACCCGGCTGCGGAGGTGCCCTCAGCCGGGACGGGTCACTTCGCCTCCTGGCGAAGTCGGTCAGTCTTGTGTGGTCATCGCCGTGATGACCACGGGGATGTTGGGTGCGCCGCCGCCGGGGCTGGGCTCGAATGATCCGTCGTTGCCCGCTGCGGCGATCGTGTCCAGCACGGCCAGCCCGGCCTCGTCGACGGTGCCGACGGCGGTGTAGTCGGGGGGCAGTTGCGTGTCGGTGAAGCACAGGAAGAACTGGCTGCCGGTGGAGTTCACCTGGCCGCTGTTCGCCATCGCGATCGTGCCGCGCGGATAGGCCGTGGAGGCGGTGACCTCCTGGCCGTACTTGTAGCTCGGCCCGCCCTGCCCGGTGCCCGACGGGTCGCCGCACTGCAGCACACCGAAGGTCTCCTGGTTGACCTCCCGGTGGCATGGGCTGCCGTCGAAGAAGCCCTGCTGAGCCAGGAAGGTGAAGCTGGACACGGCGCAGGGCGCGGTGGCCCGGTCGAGGGTGAGCGTGAGGTCGCCCTGCCCGGTGCT
This sequence comes from Geodermatophilus ruber, assembly GCF_900114385.1. Lineage (GTDB taxonomy): Bacteria > Actinomycetota > Actinomycetes > Mycobacteriales > Geodermatophilaceae > Geodermatophilus > Geodermatophilus ruber. Next base: position 23,299 of record NZ_FOSW01000001.1, on the reverse strand, counting down.
CATCAACAGCGTGGAGGTGCCGGTGGTGGGCGTGCGCGCCGCGTCCGGCGGGGTGCCCACGTCGATGATGTTGACGTTGCCCGACGTGTCGGGGATGAAGTTGCACGCCACGGTGCCGTCGGCATTGGTCGCGGTCGGCGCGGGGATGTAGTCGGTGGAGGGCGCGGGGACGGAGTCGGGGGTGAAGGCGCTGGGGGTGTCGGAGCTCCCGACGGTGGTCACGAAGAGGGAGAGCACCCCCAAGACGGCGACGATGTACAGGGCCACCGATCCGATGAGGCTGACGCCGAACGCGATCCAGTAGCGGTTCTCCGAGTGGCCCGTCTTCCGTGCCCGGCTGGCCGCAAGCGCGGCGGGGATGAGGCCGAACAGCCCGAACAGGACCGTGATCACGATGGTGAGCGCAAGACCCGGCGGCGGCTCCTGGCTGGCCGTCCGGTCGTCCCAGCGTGGAGCGTTCCACCCAGGGCCGCGCTGCTCGGGCGGAGGCCAGCCGCCGGGCGTGCTCAACACGCGCTCCGCGGCAGCCGGGCAACCGCTGCCGACCGCATGAATCCTGTCCTGTTCATCGTTCTCCCTGTGCACCGGTGCGCCGGTTGTCCCGAAGGCCGGCGTGATGATTCCGAAACGGGACCGCGGTGGCCAGATGCTGTGGAAGGTTCCGCACTGCTCACGGCTGGAGATGGTGTGAGTTCACCCGTCGCGTCGCCCGAGGCCGGCACGCATGTGACCAGTGACCGCCAACTGCCGTCACGCGGAGCTGGACGATGTCGCACCGCCACCCGCGGTTACCTGGTCAGGGGCGCCAGCCGGGCCCAGATCCGCGCGCTGGAGGCCGTGGCCGACGGCGAGACGATCCTCGGCCGCGGGGTCGGCGGTGGTGCGCTGGCCCGCCTGAGCCCCGACGGTGACGCGCTCGGCGCGTTCCCCGGGCTCACCGACCGCGAGCGGGAGGTGCTCGGCCTGCGGGCGACCGGCCTGAGCAACGGGCAGATCGCCGGCCGCCCGCCCGAGGGCTGAACACCCACAGCACTCCCACAGTCGCCCCGCGGTCCGGGCAGGCTCAGCGGTGACGGTGACGCGGTGGCACCGCGGTCCGGAGGACCGCGGTGTGCTCAGTCGTCGCGGGCGTGCTTGCCGCTGCGGCCGGAGCCCGGCTCCTCGCGCTCGGCCATCGCCGCCACGCCGTCGGCGTAGCCGCTGGCGTAGTCCCAGCTGACGTAGTCGTCGGGGTCCGGGTCGAAGGGCGGCTCGTGCCGGCCGGTCTGCCCCTCCTCGAGCAGCTGGCGCAGGTTGGCCTGCATCAGCGCCCAGTCGACGTGGTGTTCCTCGTCGCAGTCGGGGCAGTCGACGACGATGCCCTTGATCCCGCTGGGCTCCAGCAGCGTGCGGAACACCTCGAGCTCGGCGAGGTCGTCCAGCACACCGGCCCGCTCCTCCATGGTCAGCGGCGGCGGACCCGGCCGGTCGGTGCCCCCGAAGTCGGGGCCGTCATCGAACGAACTCACGCCTGCCACGGTAGTGCTCTGACGGGGATCACACCGCCCCTGACGTGCTGCCGCCTACGATCGACATCGGTTCCCCGCGCGCCCAGGAGGGTGCCGGCCCGATCGCGGAGGGGTGGCCGCATCCATGCAGCCCGACGAGTTCGTACCTGAGCTGCCGGCGAAGTTCGCCCCGCTCGGTCTCACCTACGACGACGTCCTGCTCATCCCGGGCGCGTCCGACGTGGTCCCGGCCGAGGTGGACACCGCCAGCCGGCTGACCCGTGGGATCCGGCTGGCCGTGCCGCTGGTCTCCAGCGCGATGGACACCGTCACCGAGGCGCGCATGGCGATCGCCATGGCCCGCGTCGGCGGGATCGGCATCCTGCACCGCAACCTCGCCGCGGAGGAGCAGGCCGGGCAGGTCGACCTGGTGAAGCGGTCCGAGGCCGGGATGGTGACCAACCCGATCACCTGCTCGCCGGACAACACCCTCGCCGAGGTCGACGCGCTGTCGGGCCGTTACCGGATCTCCGGCGCGCCCGTGGTCGACGGCGACGGCGTCCTCGTGGGCATCGTGACCAACCGGGACATGCGGTTCGAGACCGACCAGCGGCGGCTGGTCCGCGACGTCATGACGCCGATGCCGCTGGTCACCGCGCCGGTGGGGGTCGACCCGGACACCGCGCTGGACCTGCTGCGCCGGCACAAGATCGAGAAGCTGCCGCTGGTGGACGACGCCGGCCGGCTGCGCGGGCTGATCACCGTCAAGGACTTCGTCAAGCGCGACCAGTACCCCGACGCCACCAAGGACGCCGACGGGCGACTGATGGTCGGCGCCGCGCTCGGCGTGGGCGAGGACGCCTACAAGCGGGCCGGCCTGCTGGTCGAGGCCGGCGTGGACGTGCTCGTGGTCGACACCGCCCACGGCCACCAGCGGGCCGTGCTGGACATGGTGGCCCGGGTGAAGAAGGACTTCCCGGTGCAGGTGGTCGGCGGCAACATCGCCACCCGCGCCGGAGCGCAGGCCCTCATCGACGCGGGGGTGGACGGGGTCAAGGTCGGCGTCGGCCCGGGCTCGATCTGCACCACCCGGGTGGTCGCCGGCGTCGGCGTCCCGCAGGTCACCGCCATCTACGAGGCCGCGCTGGCCGCCAAGCCGGCCGGGGTGCCGGTCATCGCCGACGGCGGGCTGCAGTACTCCGGGGACATCGCCAAGGCGCTGGTCGCCGGCGCGGACACGGTGATGATCGGCGGCCTGTTCGCCGGCGTCGAGGAGGCGCCGGGCGAGCTGATCTTCGTCAACGGCAAGCAGTTCAAGACCTACCGCGGCATGGGCTCGCTGGGCGCGATGCAGAAGCGGGGCAACCAGTCCTTCAGCCGGGACCGGTACTTCGCCGACGACGTCCTCTCCGACGACAAGCTCGTCCCCGAGGGGATCGAGGGCCAGGTGCCCTACCGCGGCCCGCTGTCCGGCGTGGCCCACCAGCTCGTCGGTGGCCTGCGCGCCTCCATGGGGTACGCGGGGGCCGGGACAGTGGCCGAGCTGCAGGACCGCGGCCAGCTGACCCGGATCACCTCGGCCGGGCTGGTGGAGAGCCACCCGCACGACATCCAGATGACCATCGAAGCCCCGAACTACCGGGGGCGCTGACCATGAACATGCGTGACACCGTCGACATCGGGCTGAACCGCTCCGCCCGCCGTGGCTACGACCTGGACGAGGTCTCCATCGTCCCCTCGCGGCGCACGCGGGACGTCGATGACGTCTCCACCGCCTGGCAGATCGACGCCTTCCGGTTCGACTTCCCGTTGGTGACCAGCCCCTCGGACGCCGTCGTCAGCCCGGCGACGGCGATCGCCGTCGGCCAGGCCGGCGGCCTGGGCGTCCTCAACGCCGAGGGGTTGTGGACCCGCTACGACGACCCGGAGCCGGTCTACCGGCGACTGCGGGAGGCGGCCGGGGACGGCGCCCCGCCGGTGGCGCTGCTGCAGGAGGTCTACGCCGAGCCGGTCAAGCCGGACCTGGTCACCACCCGGGTCAAGGAGATCCGCGAGGCCGGCGTCACCACCGCCGTCCGGGTCTCCCCGCAGCACACGCTGCAGCTGGCTCCCACGGTGCTGGCTGCCGGGGTGGACCTGCTGGTCATCCAGGGCACGATCGTCTCCGCCGAGCACGTCACCACCTCCGGAGACGCGCTCAACCTCAAGGAGTTCATCGCCGACCTCGACGTCCCGGTCATCGTGGGCGGGGCGGCGAACTACCAGACCGCCCTGCACCTGATGCGCACCGGCGCGGCCGGCGTGATCGTGGGCGTGGGCGCCGACAGCTACTCCACCACCGACACCGTCATGGGCATCCGGGTGCCGCTGGCCAGCGCCATCGCCGACGCCGCCGCGGCTCGCCGCGACTACCTGGACGAGACCGGCGGCCGGTACGTGCACGTCATCGCCAACGGCCGGATCGAGACCAGCGGCGCCATCGCGCGGGCGCTGGCCTGCGGGGCGGACGCCGTGCAGCTGGGCGAGCCGCTGCGCGCGGCGGCCGAGGCGCCGGGCGGCGGCGTCTGGTGGGACTCGGTCGCCGCCCATCCGCGGCTGCCACGCGGCGGTACCTCCGCGCCGGTCGACCCGGTGGGGTCGCTGCACGACGTGCTGCTCGGCGAGGCGCACAGCGCCGACGGGCGGACCAACCTGTTCGGGGCGCTGCGCCGCACGATGGCCAAGACCGGCTACCGGGACCTCAAGGAGTTCCAGCGGGTCGACCTCGTGCTGGGGGGCCGGTCGGACTGATGGACTTCCCGACCGTTCTCGTCGTCGACTTCGGCGCCCAGTACGCCCAGCTGATCGCCCGGCGCATCCGGGAGGCCGGGGTGTACTCCGAGATCGTCCCGTCCGACGTCCCGGCCGAGGAGATCCTCGCCCGCAAGCCGGCGGCGATCGTGCTCTCCGGCGGGCCCTCGAGCGTGTACGCCGAGGGCGCTCCGCAGGTCGACCCGGCGCTCTTCGAGGGCGGGGTGCCGGCCTTCGGCATCTGCTACGGCTTCCAGGCGATGGCGCAGAGCCTGGGTGGCACCGTGGCGCACACCGGCGACCGCGAGTACGGCGGCACGCCGCTGACGGTCACCACCCCGGGCAAGCTGTTCGGCTCGCTGCCGGTGGAGCAGTCGGTGTGGATGAGCCACGGGGACGCCGTCTCCCAGGCCCCGGCCGGGTTCACCGTCACGGCCACCTCCACCGGCGCGCCGGTCGCGGCGTTCGAGGACGTCGACCGCAAGCTCGCCGGGGTGCAGTTCCATCCGGAGGTGCGGCACACCGCGCACGGGCAGACGGTGCTCGAGCACTTCCTCTTCGACATCGCCGGCCTCGAGCCGACCTGGACGATGGCCAACGTCGTCGAGGAGCAGGTGGAGCGGATCCGCGTGCAGGTCGGCGACCGCCGGGCGCTGTGCGCGCTGTCGGGCGGGGTGGACTCCGCCGTGGCAGCCGCCCTGGTGCAGCGGGCCATCGGTGACCGGCTGACCTGCGTCTACGTCGACCACGGGCTGATGCGGGAGGGCGAGACCGAGCAGATCGAGCGGGACTTCGTCGCCGTCACCGGCGCCGACCTGCGGGTGGTCGACGCCCGCGAGCAGTTCCTCTCGGCACTCGCCGGGGTCAGCGACCCGGAGGAGAAGCGGAAGATCATCGGCCGGGAGTTCATCCGGGTCTTCGAGCAGGCCGCGCTCGATGTCGTCGCCGATGCGCAGGCGCACGGGGAGACCGTCGACTTCCTCGTGCAGGGCACGCTGTACCCCGACGTCGTCGAGTCCGGCGGCGGCACCGGGACGGCGAACATCAAGAGCCACCACAACGTCGGTGGGCTCCCCGAGGACCTCACCTTCACCCTCGTCGAGCCGCTGCGGGCGCTGTTCAAGGATGAGGTCCGCGAGGTCGGCCTGCAGCTGGGGCTGCCGGAGTCGCTGGTGTGGCGGCAGCCGTTCCCCGGCCCGGGGCTCGGCATCCGCATCGTCGGCGAGGTCACCCAGGAGCGCCTGGACGTGCTGCGTCGGGCCGACGCGATCGCCCGCGAGGAGCTCACCGCAGCCGGGCTGGACCGCGAGATCTGGCAGTGCCCGGTGGTGCTGCTGGCCGACGTCCGATCGGTGGGCGTCCAGGGCGACGGGCGCACCTACGGGCACCCGGTCGTGCTGCGCCCGGTGTCCAGCGAGGACGCGATGACCGCCGACTGGACGCGGCTGCCCTACGACGTGCTGGCGAAGATCTCGACCCGCATCACCAACGAGGTGCCCGAGGTCAATCGCGTCGTCCTCGACGTGACCAGCAAGCCGCCGGGCACCATCGAGTGGGAGTGAGTCCCCGCTAGATCGTCGGCCGCCGGACGGCGTGGGCGTCTGCCGGCGGGGTGCCGAACACCGCTGGATCGCGTTCGGGGGCGGTCTCCGTGGTGAGGTCGGCGGCCTCGATGCGGTCCCAGCGGAACCAGCGCGGCGCGTCCCGGGCGCGGCACCAGGCCAGCACGTACCAGCGGCCCTGCGTGCGGGCCACCAGTTGCGGCTCGACCCGGCGCCGGGACACGCGGCCGGTTCCATCGCGGTAGGTGATCGCCGCGACCCGGCGTCGCACCAGTGCCTCCTCGACGACCGCTGCCGGCCCCGGGCGGGTGTGCTGCCGGGCGCGAACCCACACCCGCCCGCCCAGCCGCTCGGCCTCCTGCCGAGCCGTGGGGCCCAGGACGTCGAGCACCTTCTCCAGCGCCGCCCGGCCGTCGGCGGCGAACGGTGCGTCCTCCGCTCCGGCCAGTGCCACGGCGACCGCCACCGCCTGGGCCGGCGTGAGGTTGACCGGAGGCAAGGTGGCGGCGGCATCGAGCACGTACCCGCCCCCCGGGCCGGACGTCGCCCAGATCGGCAGCCCGGCCTGCTGCAGCGCGGCGACGTCCCGCTTGATCGTCCGGGTCGAGACCTCCAGCCACCGGGCCAGCCGCTCCGCCGTCCGGCCGCGCGGCCCGGCCCGGCGCAGCTCCTCGCTGAGGGCGTGCAACCGGTCGGTGCGGTTCACGGCGCAATTCTCGCAGGAGTCGGTGACAGGACGGTGTCACCAGGGAGCGGCCACGCTCCTCCCATGGCTTCCATCGCTCTCTTCCACTCCGCCCTCGGGGTCCGCCCCGGCATCACCGATGCCGCCGCCCGGCTGCGGGCCGCCGGCCACGACGTGCTCGTCGTCGACCAGTGCGACGGGCAGGTGTTCGACGACTACGCGAAGGCCTCCGCGTACGTCGAGCGGATCGGTTTCCCGGCGCTGATGCAGCAGGCGCTGGACGCCGTCCGCGACCTGCCCGACGGGTTCGTCGCCGCGGGGTTCTCCAACGGCGCGGGGATGGCCGAGCACGTGGCCACGCAGCGCCGCTGCGGCGGCGCGCTGCTCTTCTCCGGCGCCCTCCCGCTCGCGGTGCTCGGCGCCGACGCCTGGCCCGGGGGCGTCCCCGTGCAGCTCCACTACGGCGAGCGCGACCCGCTCCGCTCCCCGGAGTGGGTGGACGCCTTCGTCTCCGACGTCCGGCGCAGCGGCAGCCCGGTCGAGCTCGTCGACCACCCGGTCACCGGCCACCTGTTCACCGACCCGAGCCTGCCGGCCGAGTACGACGAGCCGGCCACCGAGCTCCTGTGGTCCCGGGCCCTGGCGTTCCTCGCCCGGATCGCCTCCTGACACGGCGGAGGGCCGGGGAGCATCGCTCCCCGGCCCTCCGCCCGTTCCGCCCTCCCGCGGGGTCAGCGCCGCCGGCGGCGGGCCCGGCGTAGTTCGGTGACCAGCAGCGCGAGGCCACCGCCGATCAGCACCAGCCAGAGCAGGCCCCCGTCGAACAGGAGGTCGAAGGGCAGGACCGCCCCGACCATCACGGCGATCGCCAGGACCACGAACACCAGGCCCGGGACGAGGGCGGTGAGGTCGACACCGCGACGGTGCGGCTGCGGCGGGTCCTCGGTCTCCAGCGGGGTGACGTCCTGCCAGGCCTGCTCCTGCCAGGCCGTGGGCGTCGTCGGGAACTCGCTGTAGTCAGCCACGGTCCACCTCCACGTTGCCGATGCCGGCGTCGATGGTGAGCACGATCTCTTCCCTGCTGTCGTCGGACCAGGACGCTCCTCTGCCCGGGAAGAAGCCGCCGTCGGAGCTGCCGTCCAGGATGTCGACGTCACCGATCCCGCTGTCCACGGTGATCCGGACGTCGGCCGAGCGGGGGAGGAGGACCTCCACGTCGCCGACGCCGGCGTCCAGCCGCGTGGTCACCGGGTGGTCGAGGGCCCCGAGGTCGTCGAGGTCGGACAGGTCGAGGGTGACGTCGCCGACCCCGCCGTCGTAGGAGGGGCGGACGTCGGCGGCGGTCAGCGGGCGGTACGTGCGGTCGCCCACGTCACCGTCGACGTGCCTCCAGTCGGCCGTGGAGGCGAGCAGCGCCACGGAGAGGACGACGCCGAGCGCGATCAGGCCGCCCTTGGCCCGCCGTCCGCCGGAGAAGGCCGCGGCGACCAGGCCGAGGCCTACCACCAGGAGCGCGGTGCCGAAGAAGCCGACGGGGCCGACGTCCCAGCCGGTGAGCCGGGTGAGCGCCGCGAGCAGACCGACGGCGATGAGCAGCCCGGCGAGGGTCAGCCCCGGCACCGCCGAGCGCGGCCCGGCCCAGCGGGCGGCGCGCCGCTCGTGCTCGCCGGCGCCGGTCGTCCCGGCCGGCATGAAGATCCACAGCAGCAGGTAGACGGGGACGCCGGGGCCGGCCAGCGCGAGGGCGACGAAGCCGACCCGCCAGAGCAGCGCGTCGATGCCGCTGTACTCGGCCAGGCCGCCGGAGACGCCGCCGATGACCTTGTCGGTGCGGCTGCGCCGCAGCGGCGACCGCTCCGGCGGCCCGGGCGGCGGCGGGTACGCGGTCGCCGGTGGGTCCGGCGACGGCGGAGCGGGAGGAGGTGCGGATGTCATGGCACCGACCCTGCCGCCACCGGGCGCCCGGATCCATCAGGGAACGCCCCCATCCGACCCTGGTCCGCCCTCCCGGGGGATCACCGGTGTCGGGGCAGGGTGGGCCGGTGCGACGATCAGTGCCGTGACGACGACCGCCCTCGTGCCGCTGCGGCCGCCGCTGGTGCGGCCGCGCTCCGGGCGGTTGCTGGCCGGGGTGGCCGCGGGGACGGCGATCCACCTGCGTGCCGATCCGCTGGTCGTCCGGGTGGCCTTCGTCGTCCTCGCCGCCACCGGGATCGGCGTCGTGGCCTACGCGCTGCTGTGGTTCTTCATGCCGGTCGCCGACGTGGAGGCCTCGCCGGTGGTGCCGGGGGAGGCCGAGGAACCCACCCGCCGGCAGGCTCTGGGGTTGGGGCTGCTCGGCCTCGGGGCGCTGGTGCTGGTGACCCAGCTGTCGAGCTGGGGCAGCGGCAGCCTCGTCCTGCCGTTGTTGCTGGTCGGCGTCGGGCTGGCGGTCATCTGGCGGCAGCTGGACACCGACCGCACGTTGGCCCGCCCGAGGGTGCGCTGGGTGCTCGCGGGTGGCGTGTTGCTCGGCGTGGCCGGGCTGGTCCTGCTGCTGGCCACCACCGGGCAGCTGGCCAACGCCCGCAACGGCTTCGCCGCGACGCTGGTGATCCTGGTCGGCATCACCCTGGCCACCGCCCCGCTGTGGCGCCGGCTGCTCGCCTCCCGGGAGGCCGAGCGCACCGCCCGCGTCCGGTCCGAGGAGCGGGCCGCCGTCGCCGCCCACCTGCACGACTCGGTGCTGCAGACCCTCGCGCTCATCCAGCGGCACGCCGAGGACCCGACGGCCGTCGCCCGGCTGGCCCGCAGCCAGGAGCGGGAGCTGCGGATCTGGCTCTACGAGCCGGAGAAGGCCACCGAAGGCACGTGGGCGTCGCTGGTGGCGGGGATGGTCGCCGAGGTGGAGGCCGACCACGCGCTCACCGTGGAGTCGGTCGTCGTCGGGGACGCCCCGGTCGACGACGCGCTCGTCGCCCTCGGCGCCGCCACCCGGGAGGCACTGGTGAACGCGGCGAAGCACTCGGGCGCGACGTCGGCCGACCTGTACACCGAGGTGACCCCCGCACGGGTCGAGGTGTTCGTCCGCGACCGCGGCGCCGGGTTCGACCCGGCGGCGGTGCCGGCCGACCGGCGCGGGCTGCGGGACTCGGTGACCGGCCGGCTGGCCCGGCTCGGCGGGACGGCGACCGTGCGCTCGGCGCCGGGGGAGGGGACCGAGGTGGAGCTGTTCCTGCCCAGGGAGGCCGCTGCATGAGTGAGCTCGCGCACTCGCCCGGGAGGACGCGGGTGTTCCTCGTCGATGACCACGCGATGGTGCGGTCCGGCGTGCGCACCGAGCTGGGGGACGCCGTCGCCGTGGTCGGCGAGGCCGCCGATGTCTCCGGCGCGATCGAGGGCATCCGGGCCACCGTGCCGGACGTCGTCCTGCTCGACGTGCACCTGCCCGGCGGTGGCGGCCGGGCGGTCCTGGAGGCGCTGCGGGCCGAGCTGCCGGAGGTGCGCTGGCTGGCCCTGTCGGTGTCCGACGCCGCCGAGGACGTCATCGCCGTCATCCGGGCCGGCGCCCGCGGCTACGTCACCAAGACGATCTCCGGGCCGGACCTGCGCGACGCGGTGAACCGGGTGGCCGACGGCGACGTCGTGTTCAGCCCGCGGCTGGCCGGGTTCGTGCTGGACGCCTTCGCCGCGACCTCGGCGTCCGCCCCGGAACCCGAGGACGCCACCGATCCCGGGCTGGACCTGCTCAGCGCCCGCGAGCGGGAGGTCATGCAGCTGCTGGCCCGCGGCTACACCTACCGGGAGATCGGCTCGCGGCTGTTCATCTCGGTGAAGACGGTGGAGTCCCACGCGTCCAACGTGCTGCGCAAGCTGCAGCTGTCCAACCGCAACGAGCTCACCCGCTGGGCGGCCACGAACCGCCTGCTCTGATCCGTGCCCGGAGGGGCAGAAATGGCCATTTCTGCCCCTCCGGATCATGCCGTGTGGACGACGTGGAAGGCCTCGCCGAGCCGGCCCTCGGGCAGGCCCAGGCGGCGGGCGGTCTCGCGCATCCAGCCGGTGACGAACCCCTCGAGGTCGTCGAGGTGCCCGACCTGGCTGACGTGGCTCTTGAGCGCGGCGAACTTCAGCTCCACCACGTCGGTGACGTCGACGACGTGGTCGGCGCGCGGACTGGCGGTCAACCACACCTCGTCGACCGTCCACGCCTCCAGGCCCTCGTCGGCGAGCAGCTCGGGGAAGGCGAACGGGTTGCGGGCGTCGGGGTAGACCGCCCGCAGGGTGGACTCGCCGACGGTCATGTGGTCGGGGTGGCTGGCGCCGATCCGCTCGTAGAACCGCTCCGGCGAGCTGGTGAGCACCCGCTGCGGGCGCACCTCCCGGATCACCCGGGCGATGTCGCGCCGCAGGTCGAGGGTCAGCTCGAGCCGGCCGTCGGGGTAACCGAGGAACCGGACCTCCTTCACGCCGACCGCTGCGGCGGCGGCCTCCTGCTCGGCCCGGCGCAGCGGCCCCATCTCGTGCCGCGGGGTGTCGTCGAAGCCGCCCGCGTCACCGTCGGTGACGATGCAGTAGGTGACCTCGGTGCCCGCCGCCGTCCAGGTGGCGACGGTGCCGGCACTGCCGAAGTCGACGTCGTCGGGGTGGGCGAGCACGCACAGCGCGCGCTCGACGTGCTCGGCGGGCTTCCGGGACAGGGATGCGGTCACCCGATGGAGCCTAGGCGGCCGTCATGCGGGCCCACGGTCCGACCGCGGGCCAGTTCGGGTGGGGAGGACGGGGTCCTTCTAGAGCCGGCCGCGGCCCTGGCGGAGCAGCATCATCCCGAGGGTCGCGCCGTCACGGCCGAGGGCGGCCTGGAAGCGGGCCAGCACCTTCTGCTCGCGGGACAGCGACAGGCGGGTCCCGCCGGCGGCGCGCCGCAGCTCGCCGATCTGCTGGGAGACGGCCAGCCGGCGCTGCACCAGCCGGATGATCTCGGCGTCGCAGTCGTCGATCTCCTCGCGCAGCCCGGCGATCTGCTCGTCGGCGGAAGCAGCGGCGTCGGTGGCGAGCGTGCTGGTCATGGCGGTGGTCCTCCGGGGCGTTCGGAAGGCTCTCGGACCCCGGGAACGAGAAACGCCCCGGGCTCTTCGGGCCCGGGGCGTCTGTTGCGGCGTGTGCTCAGCCAGCGGTGACGGACACCGGAACCCGGTGGCCGTAGTAAAAGCTGAACGAGGCGAGCACGGCAGGAAGTCTGGCACGACGGGGGGCCGAGCGCCACCCCCGCCCCCGATCGGTGTGTCGGGCGCGCCGCTCGGGACCGCTGTGGCGCCTGGTCGGAGGGGGCCGGGTTCGTCGGCCGCCCGACATACAGTGGGCGGGTCATGAGCAGCATCCAGCAGGCCCTTCCCGGTGCCCAGAAGTCCCTCCCAGGTACGGAGGCGCTGCCGCGCTCCGCCTCCGGTTCCGTGGGGCGGGAACTGGACCGCATGCTCGCCGGGCTCAACGGCCCGCAGCGCCAGGCCGTCGCCCACGAGGGCAGCCCGCTGCTCATCGTCGCCGGCGCCGGCTCCGGCAAGACCCGCGTGCTCACCCACCGGATCGCCTACCTGCTGGGCGCTCGCGGCGTGCAGCCGGGTGAGGTGCTGGCGATCACCTTCACCAACAAGGCCGCCGGCGAGATGAAGGAGCGGGTCGCCGCGCTGGTCGGGCCCCGCGCCCGGGCGATGTGGGTGTCGACCTTCCACTCGATGTGCGTGCGCATCCTGCGCGCCGAGGCGGCCAAGCTGGGCCTGAAGTCCTCGTTCACGATCTACGACCAGGGCGACTCGGTCCGGCTGATGACCATGGTCGCCCGCGATCTGGACCTCGACGCGAAGCGCTACCCCGGCCGCAGCCTCGCCGCGCAGGTCTCGAACCTGAAGAACGAGCTGATCGACGAGGAGAGCTACGTCCCGCAGACGGCGCCGGAGAAGGTGCTCGCGGAGACCTACCGGCTCTACCAGCAGCGGCTGCGTCAGGCGCACGCGCTGGACTTCGACGACCTGATCATGACGACGGTGCACCTGTTGCAGGCGTTCCCCGACGTCGCCGAGCACTACCGCCGGCGCTTCCGGCACGTGCTGGTCGACGAGTACCAGGACACCAACCACGCCCAGTACGTGCTGGTCCGCGAGCTGGTCGGCACGGGGGAGGGCCCGGTGCCGCCGGCCGAGCTGTGCGTGGTGGGCGACGCCGACCAGTCCATCTACGCCTTCCGCGGCGCGACGATCCGCAACATCGACGAGTTCGAGCGCGACTACCCCGACGCCACGACGATCCTGCTGGAGCAGAACTACCGCTCCACCCAGCGCATCCTCAGGGCGGCCAACCAGGTCATCTCCAGGAACACCGGCCGCCGCCCGAAGAACCTGTGGACCGACGCCGGCGACGGCGAGCTGATCGAGGGCTACGTCGCCGAGAACGAGCACGACGAGGCCGCCTGGGTCGCCGAGCAGATCGACGCGCTGGTCGACGAGGGCAAGGCGCAGCCCAAGGACATCGCCGTCTTCTACCGGACCAACAACGCCTCCCGCGTCTTCGAGGAGGTGTTCATCCGCGTCGGCATGCCCTACAAGGTGGTCGGTGGAGTGCGCTTCTACGAGCGCAAGGAGGTCCGCGACGCGCTGGCCTACCTCAAGGTGGTCGCCAACCCTGCCGACGTGGTGAGCCTGCGCCGGGTCCTCAACACGCCCAAGCGCGGCATCGGGGAGCGGGCGGAGGCCTGCGTCGAGGGCTTCGCCGACCGGGAGCGGATCGCCTTCGCCTCGGCGCTGCGCCGCTCCGCGGAGGTGCCCGGCCTGGCCACCCGGTCGCAGAAGGCGATCGGCGAGTTCGTCGCGCTGCTCGAGGAGTTCGAGCACCTGGCGGAGACCGGGTCGGGCCCGGCCGCGCTGCTGGAGAGCATCCTGGACCGCACCGGGTACCTCACGGAGCTGCAGGCGAGCACCGACCCGCAGGACGAGGGCCGGGTCGACAACCTCAACGAGCTCATCTCGGTCGCCGCGGAGTTCGAGGCGGCCAACCCCGGCGGCACGGTCACCGACTTCCTCGAGCAGGTGTCGCTGGTCGCCGACGCCGACCAGATCCCGGTCGCCGGGGACGAGGCCGGCGTCGTCACGCTGATGACGTTGCACACCGCCAAGGGGCTGGAGTTCCCGGTCGTGTTCCTCACCGGGATGGAGGACGGCGTCTTCCCGCACCTGCGCGCCCTCGGCGACCCGCGGGAGCTCGAGGAGGAGCGCCGGCTGGCCTACGTCGGCATCACCCGCGCCCAGGAGCGGCTGCACCTCTCCCGCGCCCAGGTGCGCACCAGCTGGGGCCAGCCGGCCTACAACCCGCCCTCGCGGTTCCTCGACGAGCTGCCCGGGGACACGGTGCAGTGGGCCGGCAAGGAGCCGGCGCCCGCACCGTCGACCGGGTACTCCTCGGCGCAGCGGCGGGTGGCGGCCACCGGCCTGTCCACCGGGGGGCTGCGGGGCGGTGCAGGCAACCGTCAGGTGATCTCGGTGGAGGTGGGCGACCGGGTCAGCCATGACGCGTTCGGGCTCGGCACGGTCGTCGAGGTCAACGGCATCGGCGACAAGGCTCAGGCGACCGTCGACTTCGGCTCCGGCGGCACGAAGCGTCTGGTGCTGCGCTACGCCCCGCTGGTGAAGCTGTAGCACTCCCTGGTGGAGTGGGGCGCTCTGGCGCCTGCTGACCGGGAGACGACGTGGCCTCGCTGATCCACACGGCGATCACCTCGCTCGACGGCCGTGACGAGGACGGGACCGGCGGCTTCGACTGGGCCGAACCCGACGCGCAGCTGCACGCCTTCGTCAGCGACCTCGAGCGGTCGGTGGGCACCTACCTCTACGGCCGGGGGATGTACGAGGCGATGGCCGCCTGGGAGAACTCGAAGTGAAGTAGCGCCGTCAGATGTGGACGCCGCGCTCGGCCAGCCACTCCTGGGGGTCGATGGGCCGGCCGGTCATGCCGCCGCGGTGGATCTCGTAGTGCAGGTGCGGCCCGGTCGAGAAGCCCTCGTTGCCGATCTTGGCGATCTGGTCCCCGGCGCGCACCAGGTCCCCGGCCTGCACGTCGTAGTAGCGCATGTGGCCGTAGATGTGCACGTTGCCGTCGGCGTCCTGGATGTAGACCGCGTTGCCGTAGCCGGAGGCGCGGCCGGCCCGGATGACCACGCCGTCGGTGGAGGCGTAGATCGGCGTGCCGAGCGGGCCGGCGAGGTCGAGCCCGTAGTGCATGGAGCCCCAGCGCATGCAGAAGCAGGTGGTGAGCCGGCCCTGGGCCGGGAGCACGGTGGCGGGGGTGCGGGCGGCGCGGGAGGCGGCGAGCTCCTCCAGCCGCACCCGGGCCTGCGCCTCGGTGATGCCCTGGCGGACGCTGGCGTCCTCCATGTCCCCGGTCACGCCGAGGTCGGAGGCGACGCCCAGGCCGTAGTCGGCGGCGCCGGCGGCCACCGGCGTGGACTCGGCGGTCATGGTGCTGGGCAGGGCGGCGACGAGCGCTCCGGCGACCAGCGCCGCCAGCCACAGCGGGCCGCGCCTGCCGGGCGGGCGGGGCACGCCGCGCCGCCGCGCGGGGGGCGTCGGTCCGGCGTCCGCGGGGGCCGGCGGGCGGACGGCGGTGCGGGGCGCCGGGGCCGCCGATGCGGTGACGTCGCGGTCGGTCCCGCGCCGCTCCAGCAGCGCGGCACCAGTCTGCGGTGTCACCGGAGCCCCTTCCCTCGGCGCCTCCGCCGGGGTGCCGAGGGCAACCCGCCAGGGGAGCGACGGCGGCGAGGGTGTCCGGTGCTGCGACGCCCGCCGGTGGTTACCGGTGCCGTGATCGGACCGTAACGATCGGTCAGGTCGCCGCCCGTCAGCGACACTCCGTATCGCTTTGTCTGCACGGTGTGAGCTGGGTCGGGTGTGCGGGCGCTGTGGCGCAGCCCATGCCCGGTCGCCGCAGTGCTGCGGCAGCCGGGTGGCGGGTCAGGCGGTCAGGCGACCGCGAGAGGGGCCGGCGCGGTCCCGCCGTGGGGGCGCAGCCCGGCCAGTGTCGCGGCAACCTCGTCGACCACGGAGCGGTGGAACGGGAGGGACATGTGGCCCACCCCGCGGACGAGGACGTTGCGGACGCGCAGGTGCGGGTGGTCGCAGCGCCCGGCGGTGGTCGGCAGCACCACCTGGTCCAGGTCGCTGTAGATCGCGGTCACCGGTGTGCGGACGCCCGGGGCCGGCTCGTCCAGCTCCCGCAGGACCCGGGACCCCGGCCGCAGCTGGCGGATCAGCGGCGAGGGCACCAGGTGCGCGAGCAGCGTGCCCTGGTGCGGGGTCCCCAGGGTCACCAGGGACTCCATCCACCGGTCGCCGCCCTGGCGCTGCAGGTGGTAGCGGGCGATCAGGCCGCCCAGGCTGTGCCCGACGACGTGCACGCGGTCATGCCCTGTCTGCTCGCAGATCCGCTCGAGGTGCGCGCCGAGGTCACGGGCACCGCGGGCGACGTCGCCGAGCAGCGGGCTGTAGTTCCAGGAGCAGACGTGGGCGAACCCGCGACGGCGGAGGCCGCGGCGCATCACCGCGAAGATCGAGTGGTTGTCGATGAAGCCGTGCACGAGCACGACCGGCACCCGGGCGGCCAGCGGGTCGGCGGCGAAGAGTGCGCGGACGCTCGGCGGTTGCTCGCCGGGCCGGCGGCGCGGATCGGGCCGCAACTGCTCGGTGCGGGTGCCGAGCGGGTACATGAGCGCGTGCGCCCCGACGAGGGCCAGTTCGGTGATCCCACCGGTCAGTGCGGCGCGGGTGACCAGTGAGCGCCGAGAGCCTGGTGGCGACCCCGGCCCGGCGTCCGCGGTGTGCGACGCTGGATCCGAGCCCGGATCGCTGAGCGGACGCATCGTTCGTCCCTTCCCGTTCAGGGCCGTCGGCGGAGCTGGGGTTCGACTCGGGCCTGCGGCGACACCTCCGGGTAATGCCCGGTTCACCGAACCGTAAATCCCGGGTGTGTCAGTCGTCACACAGCCGTCGTCCAGCCGGGCCGATCGAGGCCGATCCGTGACCCATCCGAGGAGGGGACCGTGGCCAGCCGCAGTGAGGGGCCCACCCGCAACCGACCCGCCGCCGGTGCCGGACGGGGCCGGACGGCGACGGCCCGGCGCTCGCCGCGCGCGGCCGTTCCGACCCGCCCCGCGCCGCGGGACGAGCTGGTCGTGGGCGGAGCGCCGGTGGCTGCGCGGATCGCGGGGGCGCTGCTGGTCCTGGCCGGCCTGGCCGGCCTGGTCGCCGTCTTCCCGACCTACCTCGTCGTCGGGGGCCAGGAGGTCTCGCTGGGGACCGGGGTCGGCAGCGTGCTCGCCGCCGCCGTCGTGCCGGTGGCCGGCGCGCTGGTCGGGGCAGGGCTGGCCGCTGGCCGGGTCCCCCGGTTCGGCCTCGCGTACGCCGGCGTGGGCGGTGCGCTGGCGCTCGGCCTGCTGCTCATCGAGCTGTACCGGGCCAGTACCTCGACCGTCCGCCCCGGCCTCGAGGTGCTCGCGGGCCGCCGGGTGCTCACCAGCTCGGTCGAGATCGGTCCCGGCTGGGTGCTCGGCGCCGTGGGGCTCGCGCTCACCGTGCTCGCCGGAGCGCTCGCCCTCGCGTCGTGGGGGCGCACGGTCATGGAGGACGGCGGGTCGCTCGACCCCGCCCGCCCGGCGCTGGCGGGGGCCGCCGCGCTGCTCGGCGTCGGCACGGTGCTCTGCCTCGTCCTGCCGGCCGCCGACGTGCCCGACCGGCTGGTCACCGACCCGTCGACCGGCCTGCAGACGGTGGTCGAGCAGGAGGGGGCGCAGGGCCTGCTGGAGCGGCCGGGGCTCGCGCTGCTCGGCGGCCTGCTGCTCGCCGGGGCCATCGTGCTGTGCTCGGTGCTGGCCCCCTCGCTGCGGCCCCGGCTGGCGGCGGTCGGCGGGCTGCTGGCCATCACCGCCGTCGTCCTCGCCGCGGGGCTCGCGGGCCTGCGCGATGCCGCCGTCTCCGCGGAGCTGGAGTGGACCCTGCCCGGGGTCGGCCTGCTCCTGGCCGGCCTCGGGTACACCGCGCTCACCGTGCTGGCCCAGCGTGTGCACCGCCCGCGCTGACGGGAGCCGCACCCGCCTGCTGCCTAGGGTGGCCGGGTGGGTGAGGAACGCATCCGGGTGGTGATCGCCACGCCGGGGGAGGACGGGCACGGCCGGGCGGCCGAGACCGTGGCCCGTGCGCTGCGCGATGCCGGGATGGAGGTCGTCTACGCCGGCCGCCACCAGACCCCCGAGCAGATCGTCGACACCCTCGTCCAGGAGGACGCCGACGCGGTCGGCCTCCCGGTCCTGCCCGCGGAGCCCGCCGCCCTGCTGGCCCGGCTCGCCGAGCTGATGCGCGAGCGGGGCGTGGACGACGACGTGGTCGTGTTCGGCGGCGGCGAGGACACCGGGATGGCGCTGCCCGGCCTCACCCGGCTCTTCCCCCCGGCCGCCCCGGTGGCGGACATCGCCGGCTGGCTGCGCGAGCGGGTCGGTCCCGGGGCCGTCCGCCGCTGACCGCGTGCGCGCGCCTGAGCAGCGCCGTCGTCAGCAGAGGGCTCCGCGCCACCGGGCCACGCCGGCACCCGGTCGGGTGTGATGCCGCCCACCGCTCGAACGCCGGGGCGGCGAGGCGGTTACCGGCGGGCTACGGTGACTGCTCGTGGATCTCTTCGAGTACCAGGCCCGTGACCTGTTGGCCTCGCACGGCGTGCCCGTTCTCCCCGGCGGTGTCGCCGAGACCCCCCAGCAGGCGGAGGCGATCGCACGGGAGATCGCCGCACCCGTCGTCGTCAAGGCGCAGGTGAAGACCGGCGGCCGCGGCAAGGCCGGCGGCGTCAAGCTGGCCGACGACGCCGAGAGTGCCCGGGAGCACGCCCAGAACATCCTCGGGCTGGACATCAAGGGCCACATCACGCACCGCGTGATGGTTGCCCAGGCCAGCGACATCGCCGAGGAGTACTACTTCTCCTACCTGCTCGACCGCGCCAACCGCACCTTCCTGGCCATGGCCAGCGTCGAGGGCGGCATGGAGATCGAGGAGATCGCGGTCAGCAAGCCCGAGGCGCTGGCCCGCATCCCCGTGGACGCCACGGTCGGCGTCGACACCCAGAAGGCTGCCGAGATCGTCGACGCGGCCGGCTTCCCGGCCGAGGTGCGCGACCAGGTCATCGCCATCGCGGTGCAGCTGTGGGACGTCTTCAGCAAGGAGGACGCCACGCTGGTCGAGGTCAACCCGCTGGCCAAGGCCCCCGACGGCACCGTCCTCGCGCTCGACGCCAAGGTCACCCTCGACGACAACGCCCGCTTCCGGCACCCCGGCCACGAGCAGCTGGAGGACACCGCCTCCGCCGACCCGCTCGAGGCCGCGGCCAAGGAGAAGGACCTCAACTACGTCAAGCTCGAGGGCGAGGTCGGCATCATCGGCAACGGTGCCGGCCTGGTCATGAGCACGCTGGACGTCGTCGCCTACGCCGGTGAGGAGTTCGGCGGCGTCAAGCCGGCCAACTTCCTCGACATCGGCGGTGGCGCCTCGGCCGAGGTGATGGCCAACGGCCTGCACATCATCCTGTCCGACCCCGCCGTGAAGAGCGTGTTCGTCAACGTCTTCGGCGGCATCACCGCCTGCGACGCGGTCGCCAACGGCATCGTGCACGCCCTGCAGCTGCTCGGCGACGAGGCCACCAAGCCGCTGGTCGTCCGGCTCGACGGCAACAACGTGGAGGAGGGCCGGCGGATCCTCGCCGAGGCCAACCACCCGCTGGTGACCCTGGTGGACACGATGGACGGCGCCGCGCGCCGGGCCGCCGAGCTCGCCGCCGCCTAATCGTCTTTCGGCCTCGTCCAGAGGCTCGCCCCGAGCGTGCGAGGGGTGAGGAGGGCGAGGTCCTTCTACTCAGACAGGACACCAGAGAGATGTCGATCTTCCTCAACGAGAACAGCAAGGTCATCGTCCAGGGCATGACCGGCTCCGAGGGGCGCAAGCACACCCAGCGCATGCTCGCCTCGGGCACGTCGATCGTCGGTGGCGTGAACCCCAAGAAGGCCGGCCAGAAGGTCGACTTCGAGGGCGCCGCCGTGCCGGTGTTCGGCAGCGTCGCCGAGGCGATGAAGGAGACCGGCGCCGACGTCAGCGTCATCTTCGTGCCGCCGGCCGGCGCCAGGAACGCCGTCATCGAGGCCGTCGACGCCCAGATCGGGCTCGCCGTCGTCATCACCGAGGGCATCCCGGTGCACGATTCGACCTACTTCTGGGCGCACGCCCAGGGCGGCTCGACCCGCATCATCGGCCCGAACTGCCCCGGCCTGATCAGCCCCGGGCGCTCCAACGCCGGCATCATCCCGGCCAACATCACCCAGCAGGGCAAGATCGGGCTGGTCAGCAAGTCCGGCACGCTGACCTACCAGATGATGTACGAGCTCCGGGACATCGGTTTCTCCACCGCCGTCGGCATCGGTGGCGACCCGGTCATCGGCACCACGCACATCGACTGCCTGCAGGCCTTCCAGGACGACCCGGAGACCGAGGCCATCGTGATGATCGGTGAGATCGGTGGCGACGCCGAGGAGCGGGCCGCGGACTTCATCAAGGCCAACGTGACCAAGCCGGTCGTCGGCTACGTCGCCGGCTTCACCGCGCCCGAGGGCAAGACGATGGGCCACGCCGGCGCCATCGTCTCCGGCTCGGCCGGCACCGCGCAGGCCAAGAAGGAGGCCCTCGAGGCCGCCGGTGTGCGCGTGGGCAAGACGCCGTCGGAGACCGCCCGCCTCATGCGGGAGATCGTCGGCGCCTGAGCGAGAGGCGCCGCATCGACCCGGCGCCTGAGCACGCGGGACCGCAACGCGGGTCCGGCTTCCCCGATCGGGGGAGTCGGACCCGCGTCGTCTCGGTAGCGAGCGGCGTGCCGGGCCGGCCGTGTCACCCGGGCCGGGTAGGAAGACCTCGGTTCGCGCCGACCGGTGCGCAGGCCGGATCGAGGGATGTGCAGTGCGGCGCGGAGGAGCGCGATGACGGTCGCGGGGCAGGAGGGTTCGCCCCAGGGCGTGCGGGTGCTCCGCCCGGTGGCGGTGCGGCAGGTGTCGGCCGGCCTGGCGGTCGCGGCCGCGCTCGCCGGAACGCTGGCGCTGGGGCTGAGCCTGAGCACGGTGCGATCCGCCGAGGAGGGCGCCACCGAGTCGATCGTGCGCGTCGCCGGCGGCGAGGTCCTCACCGGTTACGACGGCAGCGACCCGTGGGCCTGGCCCTCCCTCGTCTGGACCGGGCCGGTGACGTCGGCCGTGCTGCTGCTGACCGCCGCCGCCCTGGCCGCGCTGCTGGGGGCGCGGGCCGACCTGCCGGGTCGGTGGGCCACGGCAGCGCAGCTGCTCGCCCTGGCCGGTGGGGGGCTGCTCGCCGGGGTGACCGGGGTGCAGGTCGCCGTGGGCTCCGCGGACTTCGCCCTCGGCGTCGCGCAGGAGGAGTTCGCCACCTGGTGGGGGCCGGTGCCGGGCGCGGCCGGGGCCGGGGCGCTGCTGGCCGTGGCGGCCGCCCTGACGGCGCGGCGTGGCCGGGCAGCGGTCCTCGCGACGGTGGGGATGCGTCCGGCACCGGCCGGCGTCCCGGCCGACGTGCCGTGGGGCGCCCGGTGAGCGCGCCCGGTCCCTGGGGGCAGCCGGCGGCGCCGCCGTCCCCGGTCGCCTGGGCCGCGTCGGCGCCTCCGGGGGGCGGTGGCCCCGTGCTGCCGCGCCGTTCGGTGGACGTGGCGGGCGTGCTGCGGCTGGTCGCCGCGGGGCTGCTCCTGGTCGGCGGCACCCTGCTGGCGCTGGCCCCGTTCCTCGACCTGGTCTCGGTCGCCCGGGAGGGCGAGGTCCGCTACTCGTCCACCGGCTGGGGGGGCGCGGGGGCCGGTTTCCTCCCGGCGCCGGAGTTCGGCCTGCCGATGGTCGCCGCCGCGGTGCTGCTCCTGGCGGCCGCCGTGCTCGCCGCCGTCGCCCGGTGGTCGGTGCGGCTGCGGACCGTCGCGGGTGCGGCCGCCGTCCTCGCCGTCTCGGTGACGGTCGGCGTCGTCTGGCTGGTCCTCGGCTACGCCGGGCACTTCCTCGACCTGGTGCGCGTCGCGGCCGAGGACCCCGAGGTCGCCGCCACCGGCGCCGGGCGGGTCCTGGCCACCCTGGCCCTGATCGCCGGCCTGCCGGGGCTGGTGGCCCTGCTCGTCGCGCCGCTGGCCGACCGGGCCGCGCAGCGCCCGGTGACCGCCCCGGTCGGGGGTGCGTGGTGAACCTGCGCCCACCCGCACCGGGCCGGCCGGCCGCACCGGTCCCACCGCCCACGCTGCTCGTCGCGGCCGGGCTGAGCTTCCTCCTGGTCGTGGCCGTGCTGCTGGCCGCCGCCACCGGTGGGCTCGGCGACCTGCTCGGGGAGGCCGGCTGGTGGCGGCACGACGCCGAGCTGCTGCCCGCGCTCCTCGCCGTGCCGTCGGTCGCTGGCCTGGTCGGAGGCGGAGCCGCGGCGCTGGGCGGCCGGGGCGGGCGCCTGCTGGCGGTATCGGCGCTCGGCCTGGCGGTGCTGGCCACCGTCGTCGTGGTCACCGAGCTGCTGCAGGACCGGGATGTGGCCCGCACGGTGATCGGTGCCCTGCTCGTCCTCGCCGGCGGAGCGGTCGTCGTCCTCGCCGGTGCCGGCCCGTCCCGGCGCTGGTACGGGGCGGGGGAGCGCCGGGCGGCGGAGCGGGCGGTCGCCCGGGTCCTCGCCCGCCCCGCCGGTGCGGGCCCGGACGCCGTCGTCGGCCGCGGACCCGGCTGGGTGGCGGCCGGTGCGGTCCTCGTGGTCGCGACCGTGGCCGGGGCGGCGCTGGTCGTCACGGGCTCGGCCGAGCCGGTCACCGGGCAGGCGTTCTCGCCCGGGGACTCGTCGGTGCCCCTGCCGATCGAGCCGTCCGACCCGCAGTTCGAGTTCGGCCTGGACCAGCTCGCCGACGACTGCGCGGACGGCTCCCTGGCGGCGTGCGACGACCTCTACCTGCAGGCCGACGTCGGCAGCGCCTACGAGGAGTACGGCAGCACCTGCGGGGGACGTGCGCAGGAGGAGCTGCGCGGCCGGTGCGCCGCGCTGTTCGACTGATGCCCGGTGCGTCTCCCCTCGTGGGGGTATACCGGGGCGCGGCGGTGTTGCGCCCGCCGCACCGGTGCGACCACGATGCGCGACGCGGAAAGCAACTACTGAGGAGAGCCGAACGATGACGTCCAGTCAGCCCCCGTCGCAGCCCGGGGGGTACGGGCAGGGCCAGCAGCCGTCCGGCTCGCCGACGCCGGAGGGCTACGGCCAGCCGCCCCAGGGTTACGGCCAGCCGCCCCAGGGCTACGGCCAGGCGCCGGAGGGCTACGGCCAGCCGCAGCCCCCGCAGCAGCCCTACGGGCAGCCTCAGCCCCCGCAGCAGCCCTACGGGCAGCCTCAGCCCCCGCAGCAGCCCGGCTACGGGCAGCCCCAGCCCCCGCAGCAGCCCGGCTACGGGCAGCCCCAGCCCCCGCAGCAGCCCGGCTACGGGCAGCCCCAGCCGCCCTACGTGCAGCAGCCCGGCTACGGGCAGCAGCAGCCGTACGGGCAGCACCCGCACGGCCGGCCGGCCGGGACGGGCGGTTCGGTGGGCTTCGACCCGAAGAAGCTGTCCCTGGGTGACTACGTGGTGGCCGGCAGCGTCGTCGCGTACCTGATCTTCATGATCATCCCGTGGTTCAGCGAGGACTTCGGGTTCGGTTTCTCCGTCTCGGTCAACGGCTT
>NZ_FOSW01000019.1 GCF_900114385.1 Geodermatophilus ruber | reverse complement strand
TTTCCACCGCCGGACCATGCGGTCAGCGGTCATATCCGGTATTAGCCCCAATTTCTTGGGGTTATCCCGGAGCCGGGGGCAGGTTGCCCACGTGTTACTCACCCGTTCGCCACTGATCCCCGCCCGAAGGCGGTTCACCGTTCGACTTGCATGTGTTAAGCACGCCGCCAGCGTTCGTCCTGAGCCAGGATCAAACTCTCCGTAGATGATTTGATCGCGGCTGAGAACCGCGAGCTGACACTCGCGATATCAATCAACCAAAGGAATCCCCACCGGACCATCAAGACCCGGCACGGGGTTATTACTTGGCACTGACTTTCGGCACGCTGTTGAGTTCTCAAGGAGCGGACGCGCAGCGACTCGACCCTCGCGGGCTTCGTCCCTGGCGGCTGTTCCACGTTACGCCACTCGCTCTGGCAGTCAAGCCCGGGGTCTGTGACCCTGGCCTCCTGCCTCGAGGGCGGCACCCAGTACAACCGGGAACCCCTGGGATGCATTCCCCGCGGTTCGCCCGACTGCTGAGCGATCGGCACCCGGTCCAACCGTCGGGGCGCGGGTTGTTCTCCCGTGTCCCGCTCCGGTCTCGCCGGGCGCAGAGAGAAAGTTACGTGGCTCTGTCGGCGGCGTCAAACCGGGAAGAGCCCGGCAGGGCTCCACCGGGCCACCCGACGGCCTCTTCGGGCGGAAAAGTGCAGGTCAACGGCTTGTCACTCCTGTCGGGATGCGAGGCAGGTCACTCTCCATGACGCCACATCAGCACCACCCGTCGGCTGCGTCAGGCGCTCACAGGCCCAGGAAGCTCTCGATCCCCACGGTCAGACCGGGCCGGCGTCCGATCTCCCGGACGGCGAGGAGGACCCCGGGCATGAAGGAGGCCCGGTCGTAGGAGTCGTGCCGGATCGTGAGGGTCTCCCCCGCCGCGCCCATGAGCACCTCCTGGTGCGCCACCAGCCCGGTCAGGCGCACCGCGTGGACGGGCACTCCCTCGACGTCGGCGCCGCGGGCGCCGGGCAGGGAGTCGGTGGTGGCGTCGGGCGAGGGCGGCAGGCCTGCGGACCGACGGGCCGCGGCCACCAGCCGGGCGGTTCGGACCGCGGTACCCGAGGGCGCGTCGACCTTGTGCGGGTGGTGCAGCTCGACGATCTCGGTGGAGGGGAAGAAGCGCGCCGCCTCCTGGGCGAAGCGCATCAGCAGCACCGCGCCGATGCCGAAGTTGGGGGCGATGACGACGCCGAGGTCGGGCTTGGGCTCGAGCCACTGGGCGACCGTGGCGAGCTTCTCCTCGTCGAAGCCGGTCGTCCCGACGACGCAGTGGATGTTGTTGTCGATGCAGAATCGGATGTTGTCCATCACCACGTCCGGCCGGGTGAAGTCGACGACCACCTGGGCCCCGGCGTTCGCGATGTCGAAGAGCCAGTCCCCGGAGTCGACCATCGCGACCACCTCGAGGTCGTCGGCGGCGTTGACCGCCTTCACGACCTCGGTGCCCATGCGTCCTCGGGCGCCGAGGACACCTACCGGGATCCGGGGGGCGTCTCCGGTGGGGGCCGTCGATTCCTGCTGGTCGCGTGCGGAGGCGCTCGTGGTCACCGGGTCAGGTTTCCCCGGAGTGGTCCCTGATGCAAGGCGACCGCCCGGTCAGGTGCGGCGGGCGATCCCGGCCCACAGGAGCAGCCCGGCGATCACGCCGAGGACGTCGGCCGCCCAGTCGGCCACCGAACCGGAACGCTCCAGCGCGGAGAGCGCCTGGACGACCTCGCTGGCCGCGGCGTACAGCACGAGGAGCCCGACGAGGACGGCCGTCCGGATGCCGGCCCACAGACCGGTGACCGCCAGCGAGGCGAACAGCGCGACATGCACGATCTTGTCGACGCCGGGCGCCGCGGACGGGATGTCGCTGCCCGGCGTGAACAGCACCGCCAGCGACACCAGCACCACCACCGCGAAGGCGCCGCGCGACAGCGCGCCGTGAACGGCGAGCACCGGGCGGGAACCGCTCATCGCAGCCGGTCGAGCTGGGACTCGCGGTAGGGCCCCACGACGGCCAGGCTGGTCTCCCGCGTGAGCAGATCGGCGGCTGTCGCGCGCACGTCGTCCTCTCCCACGGCGTCCAGCCGCCCCAGCACCTCGGGCACGGAGAGGTACTCGCCGTAGGCGAGCTCGCTCTTGCCCAACCTGCTCATGCGCGACCCGGTGTCCTCCAGGCCCAGGACCAGACCGCCCTTGAGCTGACCGCGCCCGCGGGCCACCTCCTCGGCCGTCAGGCCGTCGGCCGCCACGCGCGCCAGCTCCTCGCGCACGAGCCGGAGCACCTCGGGGACGCGCTTGGGCGAGCAGCCGGCGTAGACGGAGAACGACCCCGTCCCGGCGTAGTGGGTCAGCGCGGTGCCGACGCTGTAGACCAGGCCGCGCTTCTCCCGGATCTCCTGGAACAGCCGGGAGCTCATGCCGCCGCCGACGGCGGTCTCCAGGACCGCAGCGGCGTACCGGCGCTCGTCCAGCCGGCCGATCCCGACCGAGCCGAGCAACAGGTGCGTCTGCTCGGTGTCCCGCCGGATCAGTCCGGTGGGCCGGGCCGGGCGCGTCGAGACGCCCTCTCCTCCCCGGCGCAGCGGTGCCGGATGCCCGTCACCGGAGAGCCGTGGGCCGAACGCGGCGGCGACCAGGTCCAGCACCTGCTGGTGCTCCACCCGGCCGGCGGCCGTGACGACGATCGACGGGACGGCGTACCGCTCCCGGTACCAACCGTCGACGTCGTCCCGGGTGAGGGACTCGATCGACTCCACGGTGCCCAGCACCGACCGCCCCAGCGCCGAGGCGCCGAACAGGGTCTCGGCGAACAGGTCGTGCACGGCGTCGGCGGGCTCGTCGTCGCGCATGGCGATCTCCTCGAGCACCACCGTCCGCTCGGACTCGAGGTCCTCGGCGGTGTTGAGCGCATCGGTGACCAGGTCACCGAGCAGGGTCACCGCCATCGGCAGGTCGCTGGCGAGCACGTTCGCGTAGTAGCAGGTGTGCTCCTTGGCGGTGAACGCGTTCATCTCACCGCCGACGGCGTCCATCGCCGTCGCGATCTCCAGTGCGCTGCGGCTCCGGGTGCCCTTGAACAGCAGGTGCTCGAGGAAGTGCGAGGCCCCGGCCACCCGGTCGCTCTCGTCCCGGGAGCCGACGCCGACCCAGATGCCCACGGTCGCCGAGAGGACACCGGGCATCGTCTCGGTCAGGACCCGCAGACCGCCCGGCAGCTCGGTCCGCTCCACCCGGCCGCCGAACTGGTCCACGTCGAGGACGACGGTCTCCCCCGCACCGACCGGGGCCGGGCGGGGCGCGATGGCTCCCGTCCCGGCCCCGGCCGGCACCTGCTCGATGTCCGTGATCACGCCTCCGCGGGGGCGGCGGGCTCGGTGGTGTCGCCGGCGGAGGCGGCCGCGCCCTCGCCCTCGGCCTCCACCGGGACGAGGCTGATCTTGCCGCGGGCGTCGATGTCGGTGATCTCCACCTGCAGCTTGTCGCCGACGTTCACGACGTCCTCGACCTTCCCGATCCGCTTGCCGCCACCGAGCTTGCTGATGTGGACCAGACCGTCCTTGCCCGGCAGCAGGGAGACGAAGGCACCGAAGGGCGTGGTCTTGACGACCGTGCCGAGGAAGCGCTCGCCGACCTTGGGCATCTGCGGGTTGGCGATGGCGTTGATCCGGTCCACCGCGGCCTGGGCCGAGGGGCCGTCGGAGGCGCCGACGTAGATCGTGCCGTCGTCCTCGATGGTGATGTCGGCGCCGGTCTCGTCCTGGATCGCATTGATCATCTGGCCCTTGGGGCCGATGACCGCGCCGATCTTGTCGACCGGGATGCGCACCGTGGTCACCCGCGGGGCGTACGGGCTCATCTCGTCGGGGCCGTCGATGGCCTCGCTCATGACGTCGAGGATGTGCAGCCGGGCCGCGCGGGCCTGGGTCAGCGCCTGGGCCAGGACGTCGGACGGGATGCCGTCGAGCTTGGTGTCGAGCTGCAGCGCCGTGACGAAGTCCTTGGTGCCGGCGACCTTGAAGTCCATGTCACCGAAGGCGTCCTCGGCACCGAGGATGTCGGTCAGCGCCAGGTACTCGGTCTTGCCGTCGACCTCGTCGGACACCAGGCCCATGGCGATGCCGGCGACCGGCGCCCGGAGCGGCACACCGGCGTTGAGCAGCGCCAGGGTCGAGGCGCAGACCGAGCCCATGGACGTCGAGCCGTTGGAGCCCAGCGCCTCGGAGACCTGCCGGATCGCGTAGGGGAACTCCTCGCGGTCGGGCAGCACCGGCAGGATGGCCCGCTCGGCGAGGGCGCCGTGGCCGATCTCGCGACGCTTGGGCGAACCCACCCGGCCGGTCTCGCCCGTGGAATACGGCGGGAAGTTGTAGTTGTGCATGTAGCGCTTGCGGTTCTCCGGCGAGAGCGTGTCCAGCTGCTGCTCCATGCGGAGCATGTTCAGCGTGGTGACGCCCAGGATCTGGGTCTCCCCGCGCTCGAACAGCGCCGAGCCGTGCACCCGCGGCACGACCTCGACCTCGGCCGAGAGCGGCCGGATGTCGGTGGGGCCGCGACCGTCGATGCGGACCTTGTCGCGCAGGATGCGCTGCCGGACGAGCTTCTTGGTGAGCGCGCGGAAGGCTCCGGAGATCTCCTTCTCGCGGCCCTCGAACTGGCCGGCCAGGGCAGCCTTGACCTCGTCCTTGAGCGCTTCGGTGGCCGCTTCGCGCTCCTGCTTGCTGGGGATGGTCAGGACCTGCGCCAGCCGGTCGCCGACGAAGGCCTCGACGGCGGCGTAGACGTCGTCCTGGTAGTCGAGGAAGCGCGGGAACTCCTGGACCGGCTTCGCGGCCTTCTCCGCGAGCGCGCTCTGCGCGTCGCACAGCGACTTGATGAACGGCTTGGCGGCCTCCAGCCCCTGGGCCACGACCTCCTCGGTCGGGGCGGTGGCGCCACCGGCAACCAGCTCGATCGTCTTCTGGGTGGCCTCGGCCTCGACCATCATGATCGCGACGTCGCCGTCGGGCAGGACCCGGCCGGCCACGACCATGTCGAAGACGGCCTCCTCCAGCTCCGCGTGGGTCGGGAAGGCGACCCACTGGCCGCGGATGAGCGCGACGCGGGTGCCGCCGATCGGGCCGGAGAACGGCAGGCCCGACAGCTGGGTGGACGCCGAGGCGCCGTTGATCGCCATGACGTCGTACAGGTGGTCGGGGTCCAGCGCCATGACGGTGATGACGACCTGGACCTCGTTGCGCAGGCCCTTGGCGAACGTCGGCCGCAGCGGGCGGTCGATCAGCCGGCAGGTGAGGATCGCGTCCTCGGACGGGCGGCCCTCGCGACGGAAGAACGAACCGGGGATGCGGCCCGCGGCGTACATTCGCTCCTCGACGTCGACCGTCAGCGGGAAGAAGTCGAACTGCTCCTTGGGCTGGCGCCCGGCCGTCGTGGCCGACAGCAGCATGCTGTCGCCCATCGTGACGACGACGGAGCCGGCGGCCTGACGGGCCAGACGGCCGGTCTCGAAGGTGATGCTGCGGCTGCCGAAGCTGCCGTTGTCGATGATCGCGGTGGCGGTGGTGACCCCGTCCTCGGGGTCGAACTCAGCGGCGGTGCCGCCGTTCTGGGTGCTGGGTGCGGACACTGTGTCCTCTTCCTACGTCGCATGCGGCGACGTCCTCTTGTGGCGCTCTGCGCCGACTGCGCCCGGGGTGACCGGTCTTCGATCGAAGCCCTCGGGAGAACGTTCCCCGCGGAGGGGAAGAGCATGCCCGGGGGCCACTACCGAGGACCGGCCCGCGTCGGGGCCCGGCACAGAATGCCGTGGGTCTCGGGCGGCGGATGCCGCACGAGAGAGGGGACCGTCCCGGTGGAACGGTCCCCTCGTCGTGCTATCGGCGCAGACCGAGCCGCTCGATGAGGGAGCGGTACCGGTTGATGTCGGTCTTGGCCAGGTAGTTCAGCAGCCGGCGACGCCGGCCGACCAGCAGGAGCAGGCCCCGCCGGCTGTGGTGATCGTGCTTGTGCTGCTTGAGGTGCTCGGTGAGGTCGCTGATCCGGCGGGTCAGCATCGCGACCTGCACCTCGGGCGAACCCGTGTCCTTCTCGACCGTCGCGTACTCGGTCATGATCTGCTGCTTCGTCGTGCTGTCGAGCGCCATGAACGGCCTCCTGGGCAGGTCACGTGTGGCCCCCGGTCTGGGTCACGGGGGCAGCTGTCACACCTGTCGGAAATCCCGACAATTGCCCAGGCTACCAGCGCGTCGGCGCGCCCCCTCCGCGGGAAGCGGGTGGGCTCCTCAGACAGAGGGCGGCAGGCCCAGCACCGCGCGGGTCCGGGCGACGTCCCGGTCCATCGCCGCGACCAGGCCCGCGACGTCGGCGAAGGCGGCCATGGGGCGCAGCCGCTGGACGAACTCCACGCCGACGTGCTCGCCGTAGAGATCGCCGTCGAAGTCGAGCAGGTAGGCCTCCACGGTGCGTCGGCTGCCCTGGAACGTGGGGTTGGTGCCCACGGAGATGGCGGCTGGCGCGGAGCTGACGGTGGTGCCCGTGCGGAGGTCGCGGATGACCAGCGACCCGGCGTAGACGCCGTCGGCGGGGATGGCCGTGAACGGCGGGGACTCCACGTTCGCCGTCGGGTAGCCCAGCTCCCGGCCGCGGCGGTCGCCGCGGACCACGACCCCCTCGATGCGGTGCGGCCGGCCCAGCGCCCGAGCCGCGGACACCATGTCCCCCGCGGCGACGCAGGCCCGGATGTAGGTCGAGGAGATGGTGATCTCACCGTCCTCCGACGAGTCGCCGGCCAGCGGGACGCCCTCGACCGTGAAGCCGAAACGCCGTCCCTCCTGGGTGAGCCGGGCGACGTCGCCGGCCGCACGGTGCCCGTAGGTGAAGTTCTCGCCCACCACCACCGAGGCCGCGTGCAGGTGCTCGACGAGCACGGTGTGGGTGAAGGTCTCCGGTGACAGGCGCATGAACTCGGGCGTGAACGGCAGCACGCACATCGCGTCGACCCCCAGCCCGGCGACCAGCTCGGCCTTGCGGTCCAGCGAGGTGAGGATCGCCGGGTGGGAGCCGGGACGGACCACCTCCGACGGGTGCGGGTCGAAGGTGAGCAGCAGGCACGGCCGGTCCATCGCCCGGGCCCGCGCGACCGCTGCACCGATCAGCTGCTGGTGACCGCGGTGCACGCCGTCGTACATCCCGACGGTGACCACCGTGCGGCCGAGGTCACCCGGGGTGGCCTCCAGCCCTCTCCACCGGAGCACGTTGGACTCAGGCGACCTTGTGGAGCCAGCCGTGCGTGTCGGCCACGCGCCCGTGCTGGATGTCGAGCAGGTGCTCGCGCAGGCGCATGGTCAGCGGCCCCGGCTTGCCGTCGCCGACGGTGAAGTCGCCGGTGCGCGCCTTCACCTCGCCGACGGGGGTGATGACCGCGGCGGTGCCGCAGGCGAAGGTCTCGGTGACGGTGCCGTCGGCGACGCCGGCCCGCCACTCGTCGACGCTGAACCGGCGCTCGGTGACCCGGTGACCCATCTCGCGGGCGACGGTGATCAGCGACTCCCGGGTGATGCCCGGCAACAGGGTGCCGGTCAGCTCGGGGGTGACCACCTCGGCGTCGGCACCCTCGCCGAGGACGAAGAACAGGTTCATCCCGCCCATCTCCTCGACATAGCGCTTCTCCACCGCGTCCAGCCAGACCACCTGGTCGCAGCCGGCCTCGATCGCCTGCTCCTGGGCCAGGAGGCTGGCCGCGTAGTTGCCGGCGCACTTCACGTCCCCGGTGCCGCCCGGAGCGGCGCGGATGTAGTCCTCGGAGAGGTAGACCGACACCGGGTGGACGCCCCGGGGGAAGTAGGCACCGGCCGGGCTGGCGATGACCAGGAACAGGTACTCGTGCGCCGGCCGGACGCCGAGGAAGGGCTCGGAGGCCAGCTGGTAGGGCCGGATGTAGAGCGTCTGGTCGGGGCCGGTCGGCACCCACTCGCGGTCGGCGTTCACGAGGGCGTCGACGGCGGCCACGAAGGCCTCCTCGGGCACCGGCGGCATCGCCAGCCGCTTGGCGCCGCGGGCGAAGCGGGCGGCGTTGGTCTCGGGGCGGAAGGTGGCGACGCTGCCGTCGGGCTGGGCGTAGGCCTTCAGCCCCTCGAAGATCGACTGGGCGTAGTGCAGCGCGGCGGTCGCCGGGTCGATCTGGAGCGGGGCGTAGGCGGTCAGCCGGGCGTCGTACCAGCCCCTCCCGGCCTGCCAGCGGGCGACGAACATCGAGTCGGAGAAGTACCGGCCGAAGCCCGGGTCGGCCAACAGCTCGTTGCGCTCGGCCGCCGGGCGCCGCCGCACGTCCTCCACGACCACCGGCACGCTCTCGGCGAACATCCGGGAGGAGATGCGGCTGTCGGCGAGCGTGTCGGTCATAGGTCGTCCCACCCTGCGGCGTGCGTGTTCGAGCCGTCCGGCGGCTGCCGACGGCCCGCTCACCCTAGCCCCGCGCCATCGCGGGGGGCCGACGGCTCCCGTCGGTCCCCCGCGTGCGCTCAGGCCTGGCTCTTCTGAGCGGGCCTCTCCTCCTGGGCGGGCCTCGGCCCGGCGGACTCGAGGACCTCGTAGCTCCACAGGTGGCTGGACTGCGCCGCCGCCGGCGCCAGGCTGTCCCCGCCGCCGGAGTGGGCGCGGTCGAAGTCCTGGCTGGACTGCCACGCCTGGTAGGCCGCCTCGCTGCTCCACCGGGTGTAGACGAGGTACTGGTCGGTGCCCTCCTGGGGCCGCAGCAGCTCGAACCACTCGAAACCGGGAGTGTTCTCCACCGCCCCCGCCCGTCCGCGGAACCGCTCCTCGAACCGGGCCTGCCTGTCCGGGGGCACGGTGATCACGTTGATCTTCACGACGCTCATGGGCATCCCCTTCCCGCACCGGTGAGCGGTCAATCCCGCATGCTGGCGGCGTGGATGCCCCCCGCACGGTCGATCTCGGCTTCGCCCGGCTCGACGTCGACCGCGCCGCCCGGACCGGTACACCCGAGGTCGTCTACGCGGCCGGGAAGACACCGGACCAGACGGTCGCCTGCCTGGCCGCGCTGCTGGAGGCCGACGGTGGCGGCTTCGCCTGGGCCACCCGGGTCGACGCCCCGACCGCGGCCGCCGCGCGGGCGCGCTGGCCCGGCGCCGTCGTCGACGAGGAGGCCCGGTGCGTGCTCGTGGGCACGCCGCCCGACCCGGTCGGGACGGTGCTGGTGCTCACGGCCGGCACCTCGGACGGGCCGGTGGCTGCCGAGGTCGCCGCCACGCTGGCCGCCTGCGGCGTCGGCTGCCGACGGGTGGACGACGTCGGGGTGGCCGGCGTGCACCGGGTGCTCGCGGTCGCCCCCGACCTGGCCGCGGCGGACGCGGTGGTCGTGGTCGCCGGCATGGACGGCGCCCTCCCCAGCGTGGTGGCCGGCCTGACCGACCGGCTGGTGGTCGCCGTGCCGACGTCGGTGGGCTACGGGGCGGCCTTCGACGGGCTGGCCGCGCTGCTGAC
The DNA here is from genome assembly GCF_900114385.1 of Geodermatophilus ruber. Taxonomy (GTDB): domain Bacteria; phylum Actinomycetota; class Actinomycetes; order Mycobacteriales; family Geodermatophilaceae; genus Geodermatophilus; species Geodermatophilus ruber. The sequence continues at coordinate 85,277 of NZ_FOSW01000019.1, read as the reverse complement.
CATGCTCACCGCCTGCGCGCCGGGCGTGCTGGTCGTCAACATCGACAACGGCTTCGGGGCAGGCGTGGCGGCGGCCCGGATCGTGCGCTCCGTTCAGCGGTAGCGCACCGGATAGGGCAGCAGCTCGTTCATCGACCCGGAGCGGAAACCCCGCGGGTCGACCTCCACCCGGTCGAAGCCGCGCACCGCCGCGAGCACGTCGGGGCGGGCGGTGAGCGCGGGGACGGCGGCGGCGTCGACCTCCACCCGCGCGGTGTGGCCGCCCAGGTCGCGCACGCGCAGGTTGCTGACGGCCACCCCGGCCGCGGCCAGGGCCGCCCGGAGCGTCGCCTCCGCCCGCTCCACCCGGGCGAGAGCCTCGGCGGTGACGGGGACGCCGTAGGCGATCCGGCTGGCCAGGCACGCGGCGGCCGGTTTGTCGGCCAGGGGCAGCCCCCAGCGGCGGGCGGCCGCCCGGACGTCGTCCTTGGTCAGGCCGGCCCGGGCCAGCGGCGCCCACGCGCCGCGCTCGGCCGCCGCCCGGATACCGGGCCGGAACCCGGCCCGCAGGTCGTCGGCGTTGGTGCCGGTGACGACGTCGGCGAGGCCGAGACCGGCAGCCAGCGGGGTGAGGACGTCGATCAGCTCGGTCTTGCAGAAGGCGCAGCGGTCGCCGCCGTTGGCGCGGTAGCCGGGGCGGGACAGCTCGTCGGTCCGCGGCTGCTCGTGCCGCACGCCCAGCGACGCGGCGAAGGCGGCGGCGCCGGCGCGCTCGGTCGCGGGCAGGCTCGGCGAGACGGCGGTGGCGGCGACCACCCGGGAGGGGCCGAGGAGCCGGACCGCCGCGGCGAGCAGCATCCCGGAGTCCACGCCACCGGAGAAGGCGACCAGCACCCCGGGCAGGGGGGCGAGCAGCGCGTCGAGATCGGCCAGCCGGCGGTCGAGGTCGCTCACGGTCCGGGAGGCTGCCACGCGATCAGGCGGGCGGGAAGCCCACGTTGACGCGGGCGGTGCGCCCGGCGTCCTCCACCAGGGCGACCAGCCGGCCCTCGCCGTCCACCGCCGCGTGCAGCCCGGCGGTGCCGGTGGCCGCGATCCGCTGCCCGTAGGACAGCGCCACAGCCTCCTCCGGGGTGAGGAGGCGCTCCGGGAAGACGGCGCGGGCGCCCTCGGTCAGCGGCAGGAACCCTGGTCCCCCCTCTCCGGTCAGCGCGGCCGCCGCCTCCTCGACCGGGGCCGCGTGGCCGACGGAGAACGGGCCGGAGACGGTGCGGCGCAGGGCGGTGAGGTGGCCGCCGACACCGAGGGCGGCGCCGGCGTCGCGGGCGATCGCGCGGATGTAGGTGCCGGCGCTGCAGGCGACGGTCACGTCGACGTCGACCAGGTGGGGGGTGGGCCGGGTGATGCGGTGGACGTCGAGCCGGTGGACGGTGACCGACCGCGGCTCGAGCACCACCTCCTCGCCGGCGCGCACCCGGTCGTAGGAGCGACGCCCGCCGACCTTGACCGCGCTCACCGAGGAGGGCACCTGCTGCAGCGGGCCGGTCTGCTCGGTGAGGGCCGCGGCGATCGCGGCGTCGTCGAGGTGCGCGGTGGAGGCCGTGGCGAGCACCTCGCCCTCGCGGTCGTCGGTCACCGTCGCCTGGCCCAGGCGGAGGGTGGCCTCGTAGGTCTTGTCGTGCCCGCCGACGTGGCCCAGCAGCCGGGTGGCGGTGCCGACGCCGAGGACCAGCAGCCCGGTGGCCATCGGGTCGAGGGTGCCGGCGTGCCCGACCCGGCGGACCGACAGGGCCCGCCGGGCCCGCGCGACGACGTCGTGCGAGGTCATCCCGCCCGGCTTGTCGACCAGCAGGAGACCCGGGGGGACGTCGGCGTCGGGACGGCGGCGCGCGTTCATGCCGTCACCGTCTCAGGTGCCCTCAGCCAGCGGTCGCCCGCCACCCGGACGAGGACGGCGACCAGCCGCAGCGCGATGAAGAGCGCCAGCCCGGTCCACACGCCGGCGAGCCCCCAGCCCAGCGGCACCGCCAGCAGGGAGAGGGGCAGGAAGCCGAGGAGGGCCGAGCCGATGGTGATCGTGCGCAGGTAGCCGACGTCACCGGCCCCCATGAGCACGCCGTCGAGGGCGAACACCACCCCGGCCAGCGGCTGGACAGCAGCGAGGAACCACCAGACGACGTCGGCCTGCGCCAGCACCGCGGGGTCGTCGGTGAACAGCGGCGGCAGCACCGGGCGCAGCGCGAGCAGCAGCACGGCCACGAGTGAGCCGGTGGCCAGCCCCCACAGCGTGACCCGGCGGGCGGTGACGCGGGCGTCGTCGGGCCGGCCGGCGCCGAGCGCCTGCCCGACCATCGTCTGCGCCGCGATCGCGTAGGCGTCGAGCACCAGCGCCAGGAAGAAGAACAGCTGGATGCCGATCTGGTGGGCGCCGAGCTCGGCGGTGCCGGCGCGGGCCGCGACGCCGGTCGCGACGAGGAAGGCGATCTGGAGCACGGCCGCCCGCACGAGCAGGTCGCGGCCGATGACCAGCTGGGCGCGCAGCGCCGCGGGCCGCGGCCGCCACGGCAGGCCCTCGCGGCCGAGGGCACGGACGAACAGGGCGGCCGACAGGGCCTGCCCGGCCACGTTGGCCACCGCCGAGCCGGCCAGGCCCAGGCCGGCCGGGTACACGAGCAGGGGGCACAGGAGGAGGCTCAGCAGGCTGCCGGCGAGCACGTAGCGCATGGGCCGGCGCAGCTCCTGCACCCCGCGCAGCCAACCGTTGCCGGCCAGCGAGACCAGCAGCAGGGGCGCCCCGAAGGAGGCGATGCGCAGCCACGTCTCCCCCGCCTCGGCGACCGGTCCTGCCCCGCCGGCGAGCAGCCGGGTCAGGGGGCCGGCCAGCAGCTGGAAGACGGCGAGGACGACGAGACCGAGCGCGAGGGCCAGCCAGGTGGCCTGGACCCCCTCGGCGACCGCGCCGGCCCGGTCACCGGCCCCGGCCCGGCGCGCGGCACGGACAGTGGTGCCGTAGGCGAGGAAGTTGAGCAGGGCGGCGGCCCAGGCCAGCAGCCCACCGCCGACGGCGAGCCCGCCGAGCGCGACCGTGCCCAGGTTGCCGACGACCGCGGTGTCGACCAGCAGGTAGAGCGGCTCGGCGGCCAGCACCACCAGCGCCGGCGCGGCGAGCGCGAGCACCCCGGGGGCCTGTCCGGGGGTACTCGGCGACATCACCCGTCGAGGTGTGCGCGGATGGCGGCCACCGTCGCCTCGCGATCGGCGGTCGAGGTGAACCCGGCCGCGGCGCGGTGACCACCACCGCCCAGGGCCATCGCCACCCGCGCGACGTCGGTCGCCCCTCGCGAGCGCAGCGACACCGACCAGGAGCCGTCGTCCCGGCCCTTGAGCACGCAGGCGACGTCGGCCTCCTGGGTGGAGCGGACGACGTCGACCAGCGCCTCGAGCTGCTCGCCGGGAAGGCCGTGCTCGGCGGCCTCGGCGGTGCTGGACCAGGTCCACACCAGACCGGCGCCGATGTCGGGCTCGAGCACCGCCCGCCCGGCGGCCACGGAGAGCAGGCCGAGCCAGCCGAAGGGCGCGGTGTCGAACAGCCGCTGGCTGATCGCCGCGTGGTCGATGCCGGTGGCGAGCAGCCGGGCGGCGAGGTCGTGGGTGTCCGGCCGGGTGTTGCCGAACCGGAAGGAGCCGGTGTCGGCAGCCAGGCCGGCGTACAGGCAGGTGGCCAGCCGGCGGTCGAGGCCGACACCCAGGCCGTCGAGCAGGTCCGCCACCAGAGCCACCGTCGCCGGAGCGCCCGGGTCGACGACCCGCACGGTGCCGAAGCCGGGGTTGCTCGCGTGGTGGTCGACGACGACGGAGATGCCGGCGCGGTCCAGCAGCGGGGCCAGCTCCCCCAGCCGGCCCGGCGAGGCCGCGTCCAGGCTGACGAAGACGTCGGGCGAGGCCGGCACCGTGGCCGAGGGCACCAGCCCCTCGGCGCCGGGCAGCCAGCCCAGCGACGCCGGGAGCACGAACGGGTCGGGGAAGGTTGCCAGCACCCGCGCGCCGCGCCGGCGCAGCCCCTCGGCGAGGGCCAGCGTGCTGCCCAGGGCGTCGGCGTCGGGCTGGACGTGCCCGGACAGGACCACGGTGGCCCGCGCGTCGGCGGCCTCGGCCAGCACGGCGGCGGCAGAGGCGGAGCCGCGGTCGGTGTCTCGCGGGAGGGAGATCGTCATGCGTCCGGCCCCGGGTCGGCGACCGGTGGGGCGTCCGCCTCCTCGGTCACCCGGCCGCCGCCGACCGGGTAGCCCGCCCCGGCGTCGTCCGGCTCGTCGGAGGTGATGCTGGGCGCCGCACCGAGCTGGCCCCGCCGCCCGCCCTCGGTCGGGTCGCCGGCCGCGGGCTCCGGTCGGCCGCCCAGCTCCGGGCGCTCCGGGTCGAACGGATCGGGGTCCACTTCACTCACGAGGCACTCCTGCTCCCGGCGGGCGCGTCGGCACGGTCATCGGCGGTCCCGGCCTCCGTCGTGCCCTCGTCCTCGTCGCCCTCCTCGGCCGGACGGCGGTAGGGATCGGCCTCGCCGGCGTAGGTGGCCCCCTCGCGGATGCGGGCGAGCTCGGCGTCGGCGTGCCGCACCCGCTCGAGCGCCTCGTCGAGCTCGCGGGCGGTGTCGGGAACGTGGTCGGCGACGAAGGTCAGCGTCGGGACGAACTTGATCCCGGTCTGCTTGCCGACGGTCGAGCGCAGCACGCCGGTGGCGCTGGCCAGCGCCTTGGCCGATTCCTCGACCTGGGTGGCGTCCCCGTAGACGGTGTAGAACACCGTCGCCTCACGCAGGTCACCGGTCACGCGAGCGTCGGTGACGGTCACCATGCCCAGGCGCGGGTCCTTGATCTGGGACTCGATCGCGGCAGAGACGATCTGGCGGATGCGGACCGCCAGCTTGCGAGCGCGGGCCGGGTCGGCCATCGCAGACCTCCTGGGGTCAGGGCGTCGGGCGACGCCGGGTGGACAACGGGGATGGCCCCGTCCCGGGTCCCGCCCCGATCCTGCGAGGGGTGGGGACGACGGGGCCCTTCAACAGTCGGTGTCGGAGAACAGCTGACGGTGCGTCGACAGCAGCGTCACCTCCGGCCGCTCGGCCAGCAACCGCTCGCACGCGTCGAGCACGTCGGTGACCTGGGTGGGGTCGGCCGCCACCGTGGCGACGGCGACCTGCGCGCGCCGGTGCAGGTCCTGGTCACCCACCTCGGCCGCGGCCACGGCGTAGCGCCGTCGTAGCTCGGCCACGATCGGCCGGACGACGGCGCGCTTGCCCTTGAGCGAGTGGACGTCGCCCAGCAGCAGGTCAGCGGTCAGCGACCCGGTGAACACCGGATCACCACCCCCCGACCTGCTGCTGAACCGGCGCCTCGCTGCAGGGTCCCACCGCGAGCCTGCCAGCGGTGGGACCCTGCAGCAGGGTCCTCCTAGTCGCGCGGCTTCTCGCGCATCTCGAAGGTCTCGATCACGTCCTCGACCTTGATGTCGTTGAACGACCCGAGACCGATACCGCACTCGTAGCCCTCGCGGACCTCGGTGACGTCGTCCTTGAAGCGGCGCAGCGATTCGACGGTCAGGTTGTCGGCCACCACGGCGCCGTCGCGGATCAGGCGGGCCTTGGAGTTCCGGTTGATCGTGCCGCCACGGACGATGGAGCCCGCCACGTTGCCGATCTTCGGCACCCGGAAGACCTCGCGGACCTCCGCGGTACCGAGCTGGACCTCCTCGTACTCGGGCTTGAGCATGCCCTTGAGCGCGGCCTCGATCTCCTCGATGGCCTGGTAGATGACCGTGTAGTACCGGACGTCGACACCCTCGCGGTTGGCCAGCTCGGTGGCCTGGCCCTCCGCCCGGACGTTGAAGCCCAGCACGATGACGTCGTCGGCCAGCGCCAGGTCGATGTCGCTCTTGGAGATGCCGCCGACGCCGCGGTGGATGACCCGCAGCGAGATGTCGTCGCTCACCTCGATCTTCATCAGCGCCTCTTCGAGCGCCTCGACGGTGCCCGAGTTGTCGCCCTTGATGATCAGGTTGAGCTGACGGTTCTCCTTGAGCGCCGCGTCGAGGTCCTCCAGGCTGATCCGCTTGCGCATCGAGGCGTTCTGCGCGTTGCGGATGCGGGCCTGGCGGCGGTCGGCGATCTGCCGGGCGACGCGGTCCTCCTCGACGACGAGGAAGGTGTCACCGGCGCGGGGCACCGAGGTGAGCCCGACGACCTGCACCGGGCGGGCCGGCAGGGCCTCCCTGAGCTTGTTGCCGTGCTCGTCGAGCAGCGACCGGACGCGCCCGTAGGCGTCGCCGGCCACGATCGAGTCGCCCTGGCGCAGCGTGCCGCGCTGGACCAGCACCGTGGCGACGGGGCCCCGGCCCTTGTCCAGCTTGCCCTCGATGACCACACCCTGCGGGTCCTGCTCGGTGTTGGCACGCAGGTCCAGCGAGGCGTCGGCGGTCAGCAGGATCGCCGCCAGCAGGTCCTCGATGCCCTGGCGGGTGGTCGCGGAGACGTCGACGAACATCGTGTCGCCGCCGTACTCCTCGGCCACCAGCCCGTACTCGGTGAGCTGCTGGCGGATCTTGGCGGGGTTCGCCCCCTCCTTGTCGATCTTGTTGACCGCGACCACGATCGGCACCTCGGCCGCCTGGGCGTGGTTGAGCGCCTCGACCGTCTGCGGCATGACGCCGTCGTCGGCCGCCACGACCAGCACGACGATGTCGGTCACCTTCGCGCCGCGGGCACGCATCGCGGTGAACGACTCGTGACCCGGGGTGTCGATGAAGGTGATCGGCCGCTCCTCGCCCTCCAGCTCGCTGACGATCTGGTAGGCGCCGATGTGCTGGGTGATGCCGCCGGCCTCCCGCGCCACCACGTTGGTGTTGCGGATCGCGTCCAGCAGCTTGGTCTTCCCGTGGTCGACGTGACCCATGACGGTCACCACCGGCGGACGGGCCTCCCAGTCCTCCTCGTCACCCTCGTCACCGAAGGTGAGGTCGAAGGTCTCGAGCAGCTCGCGGTCCTCGTCCTCGGGGCTGACCACCTGGATGACCCAGCCGATCTCGGCGCCGAGCAGCTGCAGCGTCTCGTCGTTGACCGACTGGGTCGCGGTGACCATCTCGCCCAGGTGGAACAGAGCGGTGACCAGCGCAGCCGGCTGAGCGCCGATCTTCTCGGCGAGGTCGGTCAGGGACGCACCGCGCGGCAGGCGAACGGTCTGCCCGTTGCCACGCGGCAGGCTGACGCCGCCCATGCTGGGCGCCGCCATCTGGTCGAACTCCTGGCGCCGCTGCTTCTTGCTCTTGCGCCCGCGGACCGGGCCACGCCCGCCGGGACGACCGAAGGCACCGGCGGTACCCGCACCGGAGCCACCACGGCCCCGGCCGCGGCCACCGCCGCCACCACGGAAACCACCGCCGGCGGGGGCACCGCCACCGCCACCGCCGCCGCCGCCACCGGGACGGAAGCCACCGCCACCGCCACCGCCACCGGGGCCACCGGGACGGCCACGGCCGCCACCGGGCGCACCGGGACGGCCGGCACCGGCCGGCCGCGGCGGCATCATGCCGGGGCTCGGGCGCTGCGGCATCATGCCCGGGTTCGGGCGCGGGCCACCGGGCCCGGCCGCCGGGCGCGGACCGCCCGCACCGGGACCCGGACGGGGACCGCCGGGCCCGGCCGCCGGGCGCGGACCGCCCGCACCGGCACCCGGACGGGGACCGCCGGGGCCGGGACGCGCACCGGACGCGGGGCCGGGACGCGGCGCGCCACCGGCCGGAGCCGGACGAGGAGCGCTGCTGAAGGGGTTGTTGCCCGGACGCGGAGCCGGGCGGGGACCCGGACGCGGACCGGCACCGGGGCGGGAGGCACCCGTGGCGGACCCTCCGGCGGCGGCCGGACGGGGTGCAGCCGGACCCGGACGCGGACCGCTCGGGGCCGCGGGCGGCTGCTGGGCCGGCGGGGCGGCGCTGGCCGCGGGGGCCTCCGGCGCCGGGGCGGCCGGACGCGGGCCGGGGGTCGGGGCACCCGGACGGGGCGCACCCGGGCGCGGGCCCGGGGTCGCACCCGGAGCGCGGGTCACCGCGGGCTGCGGGGCCGGGGCAGCCGGCGCCGGGGCGGCCGGCGCCGGGGCGGCCGGCGCCGGGGCGGCCGGCGCCTGCGGAGCAGGTGCTGCGGGACGGGGGCCGGGGCGCGGCGCGGCGGAACCGCCGTTGCCGGCACCGGTGGGCCCACCGAGGGCCTCACGCAGCCGCCGGGCCACCGGGGCCTCGACGGTGGAGGACGCGGACTTCACGAACTCGCCCTGCTCCTTGAGCTTGGCGAGCACGGTCTTGCTGTCGACACCGAACTCCTTGGCGAGTTCGTGTACACGGGCTTTGCCTGGCACGGGTCTCCTCTTGGTGAGGCCGGCGGCTGGCCCGCGCGACCTCGTCGTTAGTGGTGCATGGTCATCGTGGGGACTTCACGGCTGACTCATCCGACGACGTCCTGCTCTCGACGTGCGGACCGGCCTGGTGCCGATCCGACTGTGTGGTTGCGATCTGTCGTTCGATCACGGTCGCCCGCCTCGGGCCCCGCACTCGCCGGCGCCGGGGACGGCGCACCGAGAACGTGGGCCCGGAGCGGACCGGCCTCCACCGGGGCGCTGCCACCCCCGGGGAGGCGCAGTGCCCGGACGAAAGCCCGGCGTCGCTCCGCTGCGCGCAGGCACTCCGGTGTCGGGTGCAGGGACGCACCCCGACCGGGGAGCCGTCGCCGCGGATCAGGGACGAGAGCCCCGGACCTGGCAACGACACGCAGCAGATCGGTGACCGGAGCGCGCTTCCGGCAGCCCACGCAGGTGCGTACCGGGATCGACGTTTCGGCCACCCTGCACTCTAGCGCGCTGCGGGGCCTCGATGTTCCGCACTCCGGTCACGGCCCCCCCGACCGGGTCGCGGCCCCCCGCCCGGAGCGCCCGGACGGCCGCCGGGACCGCCCGTGCGGGCCACCGGCGCGCCCGAGCGCAGCGGCGCCCGGCCGACCCCCGGGGAGGGCACGGCGTCGTCGGGCTGGGCGTCGCTGCGGATGTCGATCCGGCACCCGGTGAGGCGGGCGGCGAGGCGGGCGTTCTGCCCCTCCTTGCCGATCGCCAGCGAGAGCTGGTAGTCGGGCACCACGACGCGGACCGCCTTGGCCTGCGGGTCGACCAGCCGGGCAGTGCTCACCCGGGCCGGGCTCAGCGCGGAGGCCACGAAGGCGGCCGGGTCGTCGGACCAGTCGACGATGTCGATCTTCTCGCCGTGCAGCTCGCTCATCACGTTGCGGACCCGCTGCCCCATCGGGCCGATGCAGGCGCCCTTGGCGTTGAGGCCCGGAACCCTCGAGCGGACGGCGATCTTCGACCGGTGCCCGGCCTCGCGGGCCACGGCGACGATCTCCACGCTGCCGTCGGCGATCTCGGGGACCTCGAGGGCGAACAGCTTGCGCACCAGGTTCGGGTGGGTGCGCGAGACGGTCACCTGCGGGCCGCGGAAGGTGCGGGCGACCGAGACCACGTAGGCCTTGAGCCGGCTGCCGTGCGCGTAGGTCTCCCCCGGCACCTGCTCGGCGGGGGGCAGCACCGCCTCCACCTTGCCGATGTCGATGAGCACCGTGCCCTGCACGTTGCGACGATCGTGCGCCTGCACGATGCCGCTGACGATGTCGCCCTCCTTGCCGGCGTACTCGCCGAAGGTCTGCTCGTGCTCGGCGTCGCGCAGCCGCTGCACGATGACCTGCTTGGCGGTGCTGGCGGCGATCCGGCCGAAGTCGCCCGGGGTGTCGTCCCACTCGCGGACGACCTCGCCGTCCGGGCCCAGCTCCTGGGCCAGCACCGCGACCTCGCCGGTGCGGCGGTCGACGTGGACCCGCACGTGCTTGGCGGCGCCGTCGGCGTGCCGGTAGGCCGTCACCAGCGCCGACTCGATGGCCTCGATGACCGTGTCGGCCGGGATGCCCTTCTCCCGCTCGACCGCCTTGAGGGCGGTCACGTCGATGTTCACTGTCCTTCTCCGTCGTCCTCGTCGTCCTCGTCGTCCGCGGGGTCCGCCTGCGTGTCCGTCCCGGGGCCGGGCCGGCCGAACTCCACCTGCACCCGGCCGGACCCCAGCTCCTGCCAGGGCACCTGCCGCTGGGTGGGCGGGCGCTTCTTCGCCCCGGGCTTGCCCGTCGCCTCCACCGCCAGCGTGACCCCGTCGTCGTCGACCGTGGTCACCCGCGCGATCACCTGCTCGACCCCGTCCGCGGGACCGATGCCGACCGCCACCAGCCGGCCGGTGTTGCGCCGCCAGTGCCGGGGCTCGGTCAGCGGCCGGTCGACCCCCGGGCTGGTCACCTCCAGCACGTAGGGAGCCGCGCCGAAGTCCCCGTCGTTCGCGTCGAGGGCGGCGGACACCGCGTGGCTGACCTCGGCGATGTCGTCGAGCGTGACCCCGGAGTCGCGGTCGACCACGACCCGCACGACGCTGCGCCGGCCGGCCGGGGTCACCACCAGCTCCTCGAGGTCGTACCCGGCGGCCTCGACCACCGGTGCGATCCACTCGGCCAGCCGAGTGGCGACGGCGTCGGCGCGGGAAGCGGCGGACACGGGCTTCCTCCCTCTCCTGGCTCGGTCGGAGCACGTGGGCGGGCGGTGTCCTGCCCGGTGTCGTGCCCCCCGCGGGCGCCGGCATGCGGCGTCGCGCCCGGTACCGGGCGGAAAGGTCAGGCTACCGCCCACCGACCGCGCCCGAGACCCGGCGGCCTGGCCGCCCCGCCCCGCCGTGTGCTCCCGGCCCTCCCCGCGCCGGGCTGAGAGAATGGCGGCGATGCTGCCCTCCTCCGCCCCCGCCCCGAGGGGTCTCTCCCGGCGCGCCCTCCTGGTGGCCTCGGCGGGGCTCGCGCTCGCCGCGGCCGGCTGCACCGCGGGCTCCGGCACGGAGCAGCGGGGAGGGCCCGAGCAGGCCGACCGGCTCGCCGCGCAGGTGGCCGTGCAGGAGGGGCTGGTGGCCGCCTACGCGGCGGCCGCGGCCGCCGACGCCGCCCTCGGGAGGCAGGTGGCCGCGCTGGCCGAGCAGGCCGGCAGCCAGCTCGACCGGCTGCGCGCCGCGGCGCCGGCCACCTCCGCCTCCTCCTCGCCCGCCGCGGACGGGCCGCCGGCGGGCGCCGACGTCCGCGGCTGGCTGCGCGCGCAGGTCGCCGCGGCCGCGAGCGCGCACGCCGGGGTGTGCGTGGACCAGAGCGGGGCCCGCGCGGCGCTGCTGGGCTCGATCGCCGCGGGGCTGCGCGGGCAGGAAGCGGCGCTGGCATGAGCCCCGCCCCGTGGAGAGGAGCCGCACGTGACTGAGGACGGCGCCCGGACGGAGACCGACGCGCTGCGCGGGGTGCTCGCCGCCGAGCACGCGGCCGTGTGGGGCTACGGGGTGGTGGGCGCGGCCCTGCCACCGGAGCGACGAGCCGAGGCGGTCACGGCGGAGAACGCGCACCGCGACGTCCGCGACCGGCTGGCGGCGCTGCTGGAGGAGCGGGGGGCCGACCCCGTCCTGCCGGAGGCCGGCTACGCGCTGCCCTTCCCCGTCCTCTCCCCCGTGGACGCCGCGACGCTGGCGGTCGTGCTGGAGGACGGCGTCGCCGCGGCCTGGGTGCATGCGCTCGACCGGGCCACCGGGCCCGGCGTCCGGCAGCCGGCCGTGGAGGAGCTCAGTGCCGCCGAGGTGCGCGCCGTGCGCTGGCGGGCCGCCGCCGGGCGGTCCCCGGTCACCGAGGCCTTCCCCGGCCTGTAGAAGGACCCCGCCCTCCCCACCCTTCGCAAGCTCAGGACGGGGCCGTTCGCGCCGGGTGGGGTCCCTACCCCAGGTTGCCGAGGAAGGCGTCGGTGACCCCGACCGCCGCGCTGCTGGACTGCCCGCCCTCCACCAGGACGGCGAAGGCCAGGTCGCCCTGCGGGCCGGCGAGCTGGTAGCCCATGAACCAGCCGTGCGCGTCCGGCGGCGTGTTGCTGCCGTACTCCGCCGTCCCGGTCTTGCCGTAGACCTCACCGCGGTCGGCCAGGGCGGAGGCGGTCCCGGACAGCACCACCTGCCGCATCATCGGGCGCAGCGCCTCGAGCACCGCCGGGTCGGGGCCGGCCGGGATCGCGCCGGCCGGCTCGGCACCGACGACCTCCACCGGCACCACCGCGGTGCCCCCGGCCACACCGGCCGCGACGAGGGCCAGCTGGGCGGGGCTCATCAGCACCCGGCCCTGGCCGATGGCGTCGGCCGCCTTCGTCGTCCCGGTGCTGTCCGCGGGCACGCTGCCGCTGAAGACGTCGACGGGCAGCTGCCAGTCGGTGCCCACCCCGTAGGAGGCGGCCGCGGCGGCGAGCGCGCCGTCGGGCAGACCCAGCGCCTGCTGCATGAAGGTCGTGTTGCACGACCGGGCGAAGGCCTCGGTGAACGGCACCGTGCCGAGGTCGAACTGGTTCTGGTTCTCGAACTCGCGGCCGTCCACGACCGTCGTGCCCGGGCAGGGCACCGGCGTCTGCGGGGTGAGCGCGCCGGTGCTCAGCAGCGCCGTGGCGGTGATCGTCTTCATGCTCGACCCCGGCGGGTACTGGCCGCCCAGCGCATCGCCCGCGGCGGCCGCCTCGTTGGAGGAGACCGCGAGGATCTCCCCGGTACCGGGCCGGACGACAACCAGGTGGGTGGGCAGGGGCTGCCCGGCGACGGCGGCGTCGGCGGCGGTCTGGACGGCGGGCACCAGAGGTGTCTGCACCGGCTGGCCGGGCACCGGGGCGACGGCGTCGATCTCCCGGCCGGCGTCGCCGGTGCCGTCGTCGGTGCTGACCACGGTCACGGTGAAGCCGGGGGTGCCGGTGAGCTGCTCCTGGAGGGCTCGCTGCAGCCCGGAGAGACCCAGCTGGTCGCCGGCGGCGTAGACCGGCGCGCCCTCCTCGCCGGACTCCTCCACCACCTCGGCGGTGGCCGGCCCGACCCGGCCGAGCAGCGCCGAGGCGAAGCGGGCGGAGGGGGCGAGCAGCCGGGTGTCGGTCGGGAAGACCGCGCCGGGCAGGTCGAAGACCTGCGCCCGGATCGCCTCGAAGTCCGGTCGCCGCAGCGTGATCACAGGGACGAACTGGGCCGCCGGAGCGGCCTGGACGTCGGCGGCGATCTCCTCGGCGGCGATCCCGGTGGCCGCCGACAGCGCCGCGGCCAGCGCGGGCAGGTCGGTCACCTGAGCCGGGTCGACGCCGACGTTGACGACTTCGGTGGGGGTGAACAGCGGCGCCCCGGCGGCGTCGGTGATCGGTGCCCGCTCGGGCAGGGCCCGCTCGACCAGCAGGTGCTGCCCCTCGCCGAGCTCCGGGTGCACCAGGGTCGGCTCGGCGACGACGTCCCAGCCCTCGTCGGCCTCGCGCAGGCGCAGGGTGGCCGGGTAGCTCCACTCGGGCGCGGCGGCGAGGTCCCAGGTCGCGGTCCAGGTGACCGTGGCGGTGCCGTCCTCGACGGCGACGTCCCCCACCTCGGCGGCGAGGGTGGCGCCGGGGAGGTCCGCGGCGGCCTGCTCCAGCAGCGCGCCGGCCGTCTCCGGGTCGGTGGTGGCGCCGGCGGCGGCATCGGCGTCCCCGGCCGCCCAGTCCTCGAGGAACGCCTCAGCGGCCTCCCGGACGTCGCCCTCCGCGTCGCCGGAGCAGGCGGCCAGCGCCGGCGCGGCGAGCAGCAGGAGCGTGGTTCCCAGGACCGTCCCCCGACGTGTGCGCACGGGGAGACAGCGTTCCAGACGCCACCGACGGCACCGGGCAGCCGCTCCGGCCCGCTGGGGACGGGCTCAGAACAGGATGCTGGCGAAGGTCCCGACCTGCTCGAAGCCGACCCGGGCGTAGGCCGCCCGGGCGGGGGTGTTGAAGTCGTTGACGTAGAGGCTCACCACCGGGGCGATGGTGGTGCGCGCGTACTCCACCACCGCGGCGGTACCGGCGGTGCCGACGCCGCGGCCGCGGTGACCGGGGGCCACCCACACCCCCTGGATCTGGCAGACGCCGCGCGAGACCGCGCCGATCTCGGCCTTGAACAGCACCTCGCCGCGCTCGATCCAGGCCAGCGACTGGCCGGCGCGGACGAGCTCGGAGACCCGCGCCCGGTAGCCGGCACCGCCGTCGACCCGCAGCGGGCTGACGCCGACCTCCTCGGTGAACATGGCCACCGCCGCCGGCAGGAGGATCTCCAGCTCCGCGGGGCGGACCGGGCGGACCTGCGGCTCCGGCGCCACCGCCGGCGGGCCCTCGATGGCCAGCAGCGGCTGGCACGGGCGGCAGTCCCGGCACGCCCCCCAGGCGGGCGCGAGCAGCTCCCACAGCGGGGCGACGGCGGCAGCGGGCCCGACGATCGTCGAGCACCGCCGGCCGGCCCGCCGCGCGCGCTCGGCGAAGGCGACGGCCGCGGCCCGTTCCGCGCCGGGCAGGGCGAACGGGATGAGGTTGGCCCCCGCCAGGCAGACCGCCTCGAGCGACCGACCGGCGCCGAACCCCCACAGCGGTGCGCCGAGGGCGGACGCCGCCGTGCCGACGGCCTCCACCCGGCCGGCGAGGACGCACGCGGCGACCGGGTCGGTGGCCAGCAGGCGGCGGACGGCGGGCTCGTCCTCCTCGTCGAGCACCCGGGCCGTCGGCGTACGGAGCACGGACGCGTCAGCCGACGGTGACGACGGGCGGGCCGGAGGGGGTGCCGGCGTCGGTCTGCTCGGCGGCGAGGCGCATGGCCTCCTCGATCAGGGTCTCGACGATCTGCGACTCCGGCACGGTCTTCACGACCTCGCCCCTGACGAAGATCTGCCCCTTGCCGTTGCCCGACGCCACGCCGAGGTCGGCCTCGCGTGCTTCGCCCGGGCCGTTGACGACGCAGCCCATGACCGCCACGCGCAGCGGCACCTCGAGCCCGTCGAGGCCGGCGGTGACCTCGTCGGCGAGCGTGTAGACGTCGACCTGCGCCCGGCCGCAGGACGGGCAGCTGACGATCTCCAGGCCGCGCTGGCGGAGGTTCAGCGACTCCAGGATCTGGGTGCCGACCTTCACCTCCTCCACCGGTGGGGCGGACAGCGAGACGCGGATGGTGTCGCCGATGCCCTGGGAGAGCAGCGCGCCGAAGGCGACGGCGGACTTGATCGTGCCCTGGAACGCCGGCCCGGCCTCGGTGACGCCCAGGTGCAGCGGGTAGTCGCACTGCGCGGCCAGCAGCTCGTAGGCGCGAACCATGACCACCGGGTCGTTGTGCTTGACCGAGATCTTGATGTCGCGGAAGTCGTGCTCCTCGAACAGCGAGCACTCCCACAGCGCCGACTCGACCAGCGCCTCGGGGGTGGCCTTGCCGTACTTGGCCAGCAGTCGCTTGTCCAGCGACCCGGCGTTGACGCCGATCCGGATCGGGATGCCGGCATCCTTGGCGGCCTTGGCGATCTCGCCGACCCGGTCGTCGAACTTCTTGATGTTGCCCGGGTTCACGCGGACGGCGGCGCAGCCGGCGTCGATCGCGGCGAAGACGTAGCGCGGCTGGAAGTGGATGTCGGCGATGACCGGGATCTGAGACTTCTTGGCGATCGCCGGCAGCGCCTCGGCGTCGTCGGTGTCGGGGACGGCGACCCGCACGATCTGGCAGCCGGCGGCGGTGAGCTCGGCGATCTGTTGCAGCGTGGCGTTGATGTCGGCGGTCTTGGTCGTCGTCATCGACTGCACGCTGACGGGGAAATCGCTGCCGACGCCGACGCCACCGACGTCGAGCTGCCGGGTCCGCCGGCGGGGGGCCAGGACGGGCGGGGGCGCAGCGGGCATGCCGAGACTGACGGGGGTCGCCATGACACCCAGTATCGCCCGCGCTGCACGGCGGTGCTGATGGCGCCGCTGTGACGCCCGCCCGGGCGCTACTGCAGCGTGATCGGGTTGACGACGTCGGCGATCAGCAGCAGCGCCGAGAGCCCGATGAACAGCCCGGCGACCACGTAGGCGACCGGCATCAGCCGGGCGATGTCGAAGGGGCCCGGGTCCGGGCGACCGCGCACCCGGGCGACGGTCGACCGCGCCTTCTCGTAGAGCGCCCCCGCCACGTGCCCGCCGTCGAGGGGGTAGATCGGCAGCAGGTTGAACAGGAACAGCACCAGGTTGACGCTGGCCAGCAGGCTGAGGAAGAAGCTGACCTTCTCCGCGCCGGAGAACTCCTGGATGGCGAAGACCTCGCCGGAGATCCGGCCGACGCCGACGACCCCGATCGGCCCGTTCGCGTCCCGCTCCTCGCCGAGGAACGCGGCCCTGAACAGCTGGGGGATCTTCTGCGGGATCTCCACCAGCCGCTCGACGGAGTTCGCGACGACCGTGCCGAAGTAGCCGGGCAGGGCGGCCACCGACTGCCGGGCCAGCTCGGGCGACGGCGCCACCCCGAGGTAGCCGGCGGTGGTCGTCTCGTCGCTGCCGGCCTCGACGTAGACGGTGTTGGCGATCGGGGTGACGGTGAGGTCGCGCTGCTCGCCGTCGCGCTCGACGGTCAGCTGCAGCGGCCGGCCCGGGCTGGTGCGGATCGCCTCCTGCACCGCCGTCCAGCTGTCGTAGGCGGTCCGGTCGATCGCCTGCCCCTCGATGGCCACGATGGTGTCGCCCGGCCGGAGCCCGGCCTCCGCGGCCGGGCTGCGCTGCGGCAGCGCGCAGCCGGGCGCCCCGGCCTCGCAGAGCTCGCCGGCGGCGGTGATCGGCACGGAGCACGGGTCCGCGGCGCTCGCGCTGGCCGCTCCCGCGGGCAGCACGCAGGCGGGCACCTCGCGGACCGTCGTGGTGAACACGCTGGTGCCGACGGCGGTCAGGGTGACCGCGAAGAACAGGACGGCGAGCACCAGGTTGTGGAAGGGGCCGGCGAACATCACGACGACCCGCTGCCACCAGGGCTTCCTGTAGAAGACGCGGTCGCCGTCGGTCGGGAGGACGTCGTTGAGCGCCTGCCCGCGGACCTCGGCGATGAAGCTGCGCATCCGGGTGGCGCGCGCGCTCTCGCCCTCCTCCGCCGGGGGGATCATCCCGACGATGCGGATGTAGCCACCGAGCGGGACGGCCTTGATCCCGTACTCGGTCTCCCCCTTGGTGCGCGACCAGATGGTCGGGCCGAACCCGACCATGAACTGGGGTACCCGCATACCGAACTTCCGGGCCCACCAGAAGTGGCCGGCCTCGTGGAAGGCGATGGAGAAGAGCAGACCGACGGCGAAGGCGACGATCCCGAGGACCGTCAGCAGGATCCCGCTCAGCTCAGCCTCCGGCGATGACTCCCCGGGCGTGCTCCCGGGCCCACTTCTCCGCCGCCAGCACGTCTTCGACGCAGGTGGGGGCGCCGAGGTCCGGCGCGTCGTCGAGGGTACGCGCGACGAGGTCGACGATGCCCCGGAACGACAGCCGACCCGCGGCGAACGCGGCGACCGCCTCCTCGTTGGCCGCGTTGTACAGCGCCGGCACGACCCCGCCGGCCTCCCCCGCCCGCCGGGCGAGCCGGACGGCGGGGAACGCCTCCTCGTCGAGGGGCAGGAACTCCCAGGTGCTCGCCTGCGACCAGTCCAGCGCCGGCTGCACGTCCGGCAGCCGGTCGGGCCAGGCCAGCGCCAGCGCGATCGGCAGCCGCATGTCGGGCGGGCTGGCCTGGGCGATGGTCGCGCCGTCGGCGAAGGTGACCATCGAGTGCACGATCGACTGCGGGTGCACCACGACGTCGATGTCGGCATAGGGGACGCCGAAGAGCAGGTGCGCCTCGATCAGCTCGAGGCCCTTGTTGACCAGCGTGGCCGAGTTGATCGTGACGACGGGCCCCATGTCCCAGGTGGGGTGGGCCAGAGCCTGCTCCACGGTGACGCCGTCGAGCTCCGCCGCCGTCCGCCCCCGGAACGGGCCGCCGCTGGCGGTCAGCACCAGTCTCGCGACCTCGCCGCGGGCGCCGCCGCGCAGGCACTGCGCCAGAGCCGAGTGCTCGGAGTCCACCGGCACGAGCTGTCCGGGCGCGGCCGCGGCGGTGACCAGTGCGCCGCCGGCGACCAGCGACTCCTTGTTGGCCAGGGCGACGGTGCGCCCGGCGGTGAGCGCGGCGAGGGTCGACCCCAGCCCGATCGACCCGGTGATGCCGTTGAGGACGACGTCGGCGGGGCGGGCGGCGAGCTCCTCGGCGGCCCGCGGCCCGGCGAGGATCTCCGGCAGGACGTACTCGCCCCGCGACCAGCCGCGCTTGGAGGCGGCGGCGTAGAAGGCCAGCTGCAGGTCCTGGGCGGCGGTGGCCCGCGCGACCGCGACGGTGCGCACCCCCAGGGACAGCGCCTGCTCAGCCAGCAGGCCGATGTCGCCGCCGCCGGCGGCCAGGCCGGTGATGCGCAGCCGCTCGGGGTTCTGCTCGGCCACCGCGATCGCCTGCCGGCCGATGGAGCCGGTCGAGCCCAGCACGGTCACCTCGCGCAGATCGGCCACGCCCCCATCCTTCCCGACGCGGGGCCGCGCCCGGCACGCCGTACCGACCCTCGCGCGGTGCTCCGCCCGGGGCTCCTGCCAGAATGCGGGGCGAGCGCGCGAGCGCGCCGCAGGACGCGGCGGCGCCGCGAGCACGGTCGACGAACGCCGGCGAGGAGAGAGCGTGAGCGAGCAGACCCACCGCGAGCGGATCGCGACGGACCATCCCGCCACCGAGCGGGTCAACCAGCCCGGGCGTGAGGAGGCCGTCCTCCGCGCCGACGCCCACCCGGTCGAGCACGAGCAGCCCGAGGACTGGGGCTGGCACGGCGAGACCGGGAAGTGGGGCCGCATCGGCGCGGTCATCGCGATCCTGTTCACGCTGTCGTTCCTGGTCGGCAACCACGAGGGCAACATCGAGAACTACTGGATCATCGGCATCGTCGCCGGCATGGTCCTGATCATGCTGCTGGACTGGCGCCGTCGCCGGAACGCCTGGCGCAGCAAGTAGCCGGTACGCCGTGAGGCCCGCACCCCGGGCGGGGTTGCGGGCCTCACGGCGTACCGGGCTCAGGCGACCGTGTCGCCGATCGCCAACCCGATCGCGTAGGTGATACCGGCGGCAGCCGCGCCGAAGAGCAGCTGGCGCAGCGCCGCGAACCACCACGGCCGCGGGGTGAACCGTGAGGACAGCGCCCCCGCCACGGCCAGGCCCAGCCCGCCGCAGGCCAGCGCCGCCCACAGCACCGAGACCCCGAACAGGTAGGGCAGCAGCGGCACGACCGCGCCGGCCGAGAAGGTCAGGAACGAGGACACCGCCGCCGTCCACGGCGAGGGCTTGTCCGCGGGGTTGAGCCCCAGCTCGGCGACGACGTGCAGCCGCAGCGCCGTGTCGGGATCGCGGTGCAGCTGGGTGGCCACGCGCCGGGCCAGGTCGTCGTCCACACCCCGCTCGCGCAGCACCTGCGCGAACTCGGCCAGCTCCCCGTGCGGGTTGCGCTCGAGCTCGCGGCGCTCCTTCTCGACCTCCAGGTCCAGCTGCTCGTTCTGCGTCCTGACCGACGTGTACTCCCCCAGCGCCATGGAGATCGCGCCGGCCGCCAGGCTGGCCACTCCCGCGAGCACGATCTCGCGCGGCGCCGCGCCGCCTCCTCCCACGCCGGCCACCAGTGCGGTGTTGGTGACCAGTCCGTCCATCGCCCCGAAGGTCGCGGCGCGCAGCCAGCCCCCGGAGACGTCGGCGTGGCTGTGCCCGTGGGCCTCGGCCTCCGGCACCCCTCCGCTCATGCGTCGCTCTCCGCCCCCAGCTCGACGGGTGGCTCGACCGACGGGGTGGGCACCGCCACGCTGGGCACGCCCAGAAGGACCCCGTCCTCCTCACCCCTCGCACGCTCGGGGTGAGCCTCGGGACGTGGCCTCTGGTCGGCCGCGGCGAGCTGGCCGCAGGCACCGTCGATGTCCTGCCCGCGGGTGTCGCGGACCGTCGTCGGCACCCCGGCCGCGCGCAGCCGGGCGACGAACTCGCGCTGCGCCGGCAGCGGGCTGGCGTCCCAGGGACTGCCCGGCGTCGGGTTGAGCGGGATGAGGTTGACGTGGGCGAGCTTGCCCGCGAGCAGCTTCCCGAGCAGGTCCGCCCGGAACGGCTGGTCGTTCACGTCGCGGATGAGCGCGTACTCGACCGAGTAACGGCGGCCGGTCCGGGCGGCGTAGGCATCGGCCGCGGCGACGACCTCGCCGACCTTCCAGCGGTTGTTGATCGGCACCAGGGTGTCGCGCAGCTCGTCGTCCGGGGCGTGCAGGCTGACCGCGAGGGTGACGTTGCGGCCCTCCTCCGTCAGCCGGCGGATCGCCGGCACCAGGCCGACCGTCGAGACGGTGACCGAGCGCTGCGAGAGACCCAGCCCGTGCGGTGCCGGGGTGAGCAGCGCGTCCAGGGTCTTGCGCACGCGGGCGTAGTTGGCCAGCGGCTCCCCCATGCCCATGAAGACGACGTTGGACAGCCGGCCGGGCCCGCCCGGGATCTCGCCGTTCGCCATCGCCGCGGCGGCGGCGACCGCCTGACCGATGATCTCCGCCGCCGAGAGGTTGCGGGTCAGCCCCTGCTGGCCGGTGGCGCAGAACGGGCATGCCATGCCGCAGCCGGCCTGGCTGGAGATGCACACGGTGGCCCGGCCGGGGTAGCGCATGAGCACGCTCTCGACCAGCGCGCCGTCGTGCAGCCGCCACAGCGTCTTGCGGGTGCGCCCGCCGTCGGCGCTCTGGTGCCGCACCGGGGTGAGCAGGCCGGGCAGCAGCGCCTCGGTGAGCGCCTCGCGGGCGTCGGCCGGGAGGTCGGTCATCTGCGCGGGGTCGGTGACGCCGCGATAGAAGTGCCGCGCGAGCTGGTCGGCCCGGAAGGCCGGCTGCCCGAGGTCGGCGACCGCCGCGCGGGCCTCCTCGCGGGTGAGGTCGGCGAGGTGGCGCGGCGGCGTCCCGCGGCGGGGCGCGTCGAAGACGAGAGGGAGGGCAGACATGGCGCCCTCCATCGTCCCACTCCCCCGCTGCCCGCGGACGAATGCGCGGCGAAGGTCACCCGCCGGTGCCAGGCTGCCCCCATGAGCCGGCTGGACGACGTCGACCTCTCCCTGCGCCTCGGCAAGAAGGAGGGCAAGGCGCTGCTCGAGGAGGCGCAGGAGCGGTTGGTGCACCTGCGGCTGCTGCTCGGCGGGCAGATCGGGTCCGGTGATCTCGGCCCGCCGCTGCTCGTGCTGTTCGAGGGCTGGGACGCCTCGGGCAAGGGCGGGGCGATCAAGCGCCTGATCTCCGAGCTCGACCCCCGGCACGTGAAGGTCGTCCAGTTCGCCGCTCCGAGCTCGCGGGAGAAGCGGCACCACTTCCTGTGGCGGTTCTGGCCCGCGCTGCCCGGCCGCGGCGGCATGACCGTGCTCGACCGCACCTGGTACGGCCGGGTGCTCGTGGAGCGGGTCGAGGGTCTGGCCCCCGAGGAGGCGTGGCGGCGCGCGTACCGCGAGATCGTCGACCTGGAGACGTCGCTGGCCGCGGAGGGCACGATCATCGTCAAGTTCTGGCTGCACGTCTCGCCCGAGGAACAGCTGCGCAGGTTCGAGCGCCGCCGCGACAACCCCTACAAGGCGTGGAAGCTCACCGACGAGGACTGGCGCAACCGGAAGCGCCGCGGCGAGTACGAGGCGGCGGTCGAAGAGATGCTGGAGCGCACCGACACCCCGGCCGCCCCGTGGCACGTGGTCGCCGGCGACGACAAGCGGTGGGCACGCGTGGCCGTCGTGCGCACGGTGTGCGACGCGATCGAGAAGGCCCTCGCCGACCACGGCGTCGACGCCGACCCCGCGCTCGACCGATGAGTTCCGCGCAGCCGGGCGGTCGGACCGGCATGACCGACACGCGGACCCTCGAGGCGCCGGGCGCCACCCTGACCTACGACGTCCACGGTCCGCTGCCGGCAGCGGACGGGCAGCCGCCGCTGGTGATGGTGGGCCAGCCGATGGACGCCAGCGGCTTCGGCACCCTGGCCTCCCTGTTCCCCGACCGCACCGTCGTCACGTACGACCCGCGCGGCCTGGGCCGCAGCGTGCGCAGCGACGGGCGGACCGACCACGACCCCGAGCAGCAGGCCGAGGACCTGCACGGCGTCATCACCGCTCTCGGCGCCGGCCCCGTGGACGTGTTCGCCAGCAGTGGCGGCGCGGTGACCGCCCTGGCCCTGGTCGCCGCCCACCCGGGCGACGTGCGCACGCTCGTCGCTCACGAGCCTCCCTTGCTGGCCATGCTGCCGGACGCCGAACAGGCCTTCGCCGCGGAACGCGAGATCCAGGCGGCGTACCGGAAGCAGGGCTTCGGGGCCGGGATGGCCGGGTTCATGGCGCTGACGTCGTGGCAGGGCGCGTTCACCGACGCCTTCGCGATCCCCGAACCCGCGCAGTTCGGCCTGCCGACCGAGGACGACGGAGCGCGCGACAACCCGCTGCTGTCCGGCGCCTCGAACGCCGTCACCGCCTACCGTCCCGACATCGAGGCGCTGACCGCGGCGCCGACCCGGGTGGTCATCGCGGCCGGGACCGAGTCACGGGGCACCCTCACCTGGCGCACCTCCGTCGCGGTCGCCGAGGCCCTGGGGCAGGAGGTCACCGTCTTCCCCAGTCACCATGGCGGGTTCCTCGGTGGCGAGCACGGCTACGCCGGCGAACCGGAGGCGTTCGCGACGACGTTGCGCGAGGTCCTGACCGCGCGCTAGGCCGGCGCGCCCGGGGCGGCGTGCTGGCGGATCCAGGCATGCATCGCGATCCCGGCGGCGACGCCGGCGTTGATCGACCGGGTCGAACCGAACTGCGCGATGGAGACCGACAGGTCGGCGCCGGCGAGCGCCTCGGGGGTGAGCCCCGGGCCTTCCTGGCCGAACAGCAGCATGCAGCGCTGCGGCAGGTGCACCGTCTCGAGCGGCACCGAGCCGGGGTGGTTGTCGACGGCGACCACCGGCAGGTCTTCTGCCGCGGCAAAGGCGAGCAGCTCACCGACGTCGGGGTGATGCCGCAGGTGCTGGTACCGGTCGGTGACCATGGCGAAAGGCTCGTTTCGGGGCAACTGAGCCCGTCTGGCATCGTCGCGGGCATGGAGGTAGCAGGCCCCACGGAGTGGGGCGGATCGCTCGGGGTCGGCCCCTGGGAGGGGTCCTGGCCGGAGGATCCGCGCTACGACCCCGAGCTGCTGGCGCACGGTGACCGGCGCAACGTCGTCGACCGCTACCGGTACTGGACCGTCGAGGCGATCGTCGCCGACCTCGACACGCGCCGACACCCCTTTCACGTGGCCATCGAGAACTGGCAGCACGATCTCAACATCGGGACCGTGGTCCGGACGGCGAACGCCTTCCTGGCCGCCGAGGTGCACATCGTCGGCCGCCGCAGATGGAACAGGCGCGGAGCGATGATCACAGACAAGTACCAGCACCTGCGGCATCACTCTGACGTGCCCGCACTAGCCGCCCACGCTGCCCAGGAGGGCCTCGCACTCGTGGCGGTGGACAACGGGCCCGGCTCGGTTCCGATCGAGGCCACGGAACTGCCAGAGCGCTGCGTCTTGCTGTTCGGACAGGAGGGCCCTGGCCTGACTCCGGAGGCGCACGCAGCGGCGGCGGTCACCGTGTCCATCGCGCAGTTCGGCTCGACCAGGTCGATCAACGCGGGGGTGGCGGCCGGAATCGCCATGCACACCTGGATCCGCCAGCACAGCGCCCTGGAGGTCTGAGTAGGGCAGCTCGACGGCGTGACAGTGGATCTGGAGCCAGCGTTCTTCGAGTGCGTCGGGCGCGTGGTTGTGGCCGCCGCCAAGCTCGACTTCATGCTGGCGGCCATGGTGTGCATGGTCAGGCCGGTCCCAGAGGACCTCTACGCCATCGCATCATTCCGCCGTCCGGGCGGCCTGGTGTGCCTGGTCAACGTCTCCGGGGCCGACGTCCCGCTGCCCGAGAGCGAGGTGCTGCTGGCCGGTGTCGACGTGTCCGGCGGCGCCGTCCCGTCGGACACGGCGGTGTGGTTGCGGGCCTGAGGGAGAACCCCCTCGGCCGCCCTCGTTCGGGAGGCACCGACCTCGTGCACGGGTAGCATCGGACCCGTGACGAAGCGTCGCGGAGGACGCTCGGCACGACGATCGACCGACCCCGTGGCCGGGGACCATGCCGGGGAGGCCGCCCGCCCATGACGTTGCTGCAGGTCGAGGGGCTGACCAAGTCCTTCGGGGGCAGGCGGGTTCTGCGGGACGTCTGCTTCAGCATCGCCGAGGGCGAGATCGTCGGGCTCGTCGGCACGAACGGTGCAGGCAAGTCGACCCTCGGCGACATCGTCGCCGGGATCACCGCGGCCGACTCCGGGATGATGACGCTGCAGGGCTCCCCCTACGCCCCGCTGTCGGCGCAAGACGCGCGCCACGTCGGCGTCGGGGTCGTCGAGCAGCTGGTCCGGATCGACCCCGAGCTCACCGTCGCCGAGGCTGTGTTCCGTGGCACACCGCAGGCCGGGCGCCCGCAGGCGGAGCTGCGCAGGCAGGCACAGGTCCTGCTCACCGAGGTCTCCCTCGACGCGGACCCGGACGCCCTGATCGGGGAGCTGCCGCACTTCGTGCACCCCCTCGTGGAGACCGCCCGCGTGCTGGCCGAGGACACCCGGCTGGTCGTGCTCGACGAGGTGTCGGCGGTACTGCTGCCCTCGGAGGTCACCCGGCTGCACGCCGTCGCCGGCCGGCTGAGCCGGCAGGGGCGTGGGGTGCTCTACATCAGCCACCGGCTGCCCGAGATGCTCGAGGTGGTCGACCGCGTGCTGGTGCTGCGGGAGGGCCGGATCGCCCTCGACTGCCCGAGCGCGTCCCTGGACCCGGTCCGGCTGGCCGCGGAGACCGTGGGCGGACCCGTGTCGTTGCCGGTGCGCCGGGATCCGTCGGCCCCGCCGCCGTCGTCTCCGGCGGACGACGTCCGGGTTCCGGCACCGGCGCGGCCGGCGCCGTCCGACGAGGTGGCTCTGCTGGTCCGCAACCTGCGGGTCCCCGGCCGGGTCGAGGGCGTCGACCTGACACTGCGCCAGGGCGAGGTGGTCGGGCTGACCGGGGACCGCACCTCCGGCGTCCGCGAGATCGCCGGGGCGCTCACCGGCGAGCTGCCGGCGCTCAGCGACCAGGCGGTGCTGCACGGGGAGCCGCGCTCACTGGACCCCTCCGCGGACGCCGCCGCCCTGCGGCTGCCCGTGTACCGGCCTGACGCCGACGCCTACGGGGTCGACCCCGGCGAGACGATCGCCCGCACCCTCACCCAGGAGGCCTGGGGCACGCTCACCGACCTCCGCAAGGAGATCGCCACGCTGCGCGGCGTGATCAACACCGTCCACCGGCTCGACGTCAAGACGATGAGCATCCGCACCACCTTCGGCGCCCTGTCCGGCGGGGACCAGCACAAGCTGGCGCTGGCCCGGTGGATGGCCTCGGCCCGGGACGTCGTCGTGCTGCACGAGCCCACCCGCGGCCTCGACGTCCGGGCCCGCCAGCAGGTGCGGCAACTGCTCGACGAGGCGACCGCGCACGGGACCTCGGTCGTTGTGGTGTCGGTGGACCCCGACGAGCTGGCCGACTTCTGCGACCGCGTCGGCATCGTGGCCGGCGGCCGCGTCGCCCGCTGGATCGACACCGGCGAGCTCGCCGTCGACTCCGTGCGGGAGCGGATCGTCGAGGCCGCCACCGCAGCCGCCTGAGGCACTCGGCGCCGCCTGGCTCTCTCCCGGCCGGGTCACCCCGGCACCCGACCGCTCTCCCGTCGGGTGCCGGCGACCGGCGGCGCCGCCCGGTCGGGCGGCGCCGCCGCGTCGTCAGACGCTCACGGTGCTCGCGACAGCGCGCAGCTTGTGCCGCGCCAGGGCGAGGTTCGCGGTCACGCGGTTGAGCACGAGGTAGATGAACAGGCCCGTGTTGCCCTGGCCCTTGAGCACGTTGATCAGGTGGTACTGGTTCTCCAGCGTGATCAGTACGTCCTCGATCTCGTCCTTCAGCTCGAGCTCCTGCATGGTGCGCAGCTTCGCGCGCACGACGTTCGAGTTCCCGGCGGCGGCAACGTTGAGGTCGAAGCCGGGCGTGCCGCCGGACGCGAGTGCCATCCCGCTGTCGATGTCGACGATCGCGGCGCCGTTGGCGCCGTCGATCGCGAGCAGGTCGGCGATGACATTGTCGAGCTGTGCCACGGATGGGGCTCCTGTCGTCTCGTGGGGAAGTCGCAGCGGGGTGCCGCGGACCGGGTCGGGGGGCGACCCGGGTCGACCGGACGGACCGGACGTCTGTCGGCGCGCGGTGTGCCGGGGCGGCACCGTTGCCGCGCCGTCGTGCGTCGCACCGGCCGGAGCGCGGTGCCGAGCCACCCCGTCGGAAGCGGGCGGCACGGAGGGCCGGGCCGGTAGGGGCGGCGCCCGATCCGCGTCCCGCGGCTGCTCCGTGGGGAGCTCGCGCGGTGCGGCGCGTCGCGACCACAGCGACGCCCACCACCCGGTTGCCATGCCTTGTTTCCGCCTTCGCCGAGGGGCTCAGGACACCCAGAGAACACGTCGCCGGCAGGCCAGGCAAACCGGCACACGTATCTGCAGGTGAGCGAGCCGACACCGACCGCGACCGGGGCCGAAGCCGTCCGGCAGCGCCTCGACGACCGGTGCGACGGTGGGTTGCGGGCCTGCGGCGGGCGGGGACCGGGCAGGGGCCGGTGGCCGGCCCTCCGGTACGTTCCGCGAGGACCCGAGCGGACCGGGACCGGCCACGTCGTCAGGAGGAGTCCGCCGTGAAGACCAGGGATCTCGCCTGAATCGCGCTCTCCGCCCAGAGCAGGTTGTCGTCAGTGCAGCCAGGGTGCGCCGCCAGCCAGGCCCGGATGCGGGAGCCTGGGTCCTTGCCGCCCTCGGACAGGACGTAGACCACCCGGCCGGAGCGGGTGATCGCGTGGCCCAGCCACGGGACGCCGTTGGCGACCGACAGCAGCATGGCCAGCGACAGGAAGCTCTTGTACTGACCGGCCGGGCCGTGGACCTGGAAGATCACGCCGTCGGGCACCACGCCCCCGATCAGGTGCAGCGGGTCCGGCATGTCACGGACCTCGGCGGAGGTGCGCAGGTTGAGGATTCCGTCGCGCGGCCCGGCGTCTGGCTCCTCCGGCTTCGGCTCGGGTCCACTCTCCGGCTCGGCCGCGCACGCCAAGGCTTCGAGTTGCTCGACCGTGCCGCCGTTGTCCAGGGAGTCCGAGACGTCGTAGCCCTTCCGCTCGCCGAGCGGCGCGACCACTCGGACGTCCGTGGCGCCGGCGGACCGTGCCCGCGCGGCGAAGGAGCGGGCGGTGGCCGCGCCCCTGTCGTCGGCGTCGGGCACCACAACCACCGTGGCCCGGCTCTCCGACCCGGTGCGGTACGAGCCGGGCCATCCCGCCGACCCGGTGGAGCTGCGCTTCCCGCACCTGTACGGCGCGCTGCGGTGATCGCCGTGATCGCGGTCATCCCCTGGCGCGACCGCTGGACGGCGCGACCGAGGCCGGATGCGATCTCGTGGTCTGGAGGCGGCGGCGGCCGACTGGCCTCGGCACTGGTACGCCCACCGGGGCTTCGAGGCCACCGGCTCCGCCCGGGACGCCGTCGGTCCGGCGTGAGTGGCCGCATGGAGAGGGTGCAGGTCAGCCGGGGACGAGAACCGACAGCAGCAGGTAGGCGACCGCCGCCGAGGGCAGCAGCGAGTCCAGCCGGTCCATGATCCCGCCGTGGCCGGGCAGCAGGTTGCCCATGTCCTTGATGCCGAGGTCCCGCTTGATCAGCGACTCCCCCAGGTCGCCGATGGTGGCGGTGACCGCCAGGGCGGCACCGAAGAGCACCCCGCCCCACCACGGCCCCTCCAGGGCGAGCACGACGATCGGGGTGGCGATGAGCACGCAGGCCAGCACCGACCCGGCCATGCCCTCCCAGGACTTCTTGGGGCTGATCGACGGCGCCATCGGGTGCTTGCCGAACAGGACCCCGGCAGCGAACCCGCCGACGTCGTTGCCCACGACCGTGGCGATGAAGGCCAGCACCCGGGCAGCACCGTCGTCCGGGACGAGCAGCAGGACCGCGAACCCCGCCAGCAGCGGGACGTAGAGGGTGACCAGCACCCCCGCGGAGGCGTCGCGCAGGTATCCGGCCGGGCCGGTCCCGAGCCGCCACAGCAGCACGGCGAGGACGGTGAGCAGGAAGCCCACGACGAGCCCCGAGCCGCCCCGGGTCCAGGCCAGGGCGATCATCGCCACCGTGCCGACGAGGACCGGGACCACCGGTGGGCGGGCGCCGCCGGCCTGCAGGGCGCGGACGAGCTCGACCACCGCGACCAGCACGGCCGCGGTCACCACCAGCAGGAACGCCGGGCGGTAGATCAGCAGCGAGGCCAGGATGACCGCGCCCAGCCCCGCGCCCACCCCGATGGCGGCGACCATGTTGCGCCCGGCCCGGCCGGTGGGCTGCCGCGCTCCGGGCACCAGCGTGGGACCGATCTCCTCGGTGGTCGGCGTGGGCGCCTCGGTCACGGCCGCGCGGGGCTCGGGCCCCGGGGCGGGCGGCTCGGCGGCCCGGGCCTCGGCCGGCGACCGCCCGGGGGGCGGGGCCGGGCGGGGACCCAGGATCGGGATCGGGCCGGTGTCGGGGTCGCCGGACCCGCCGGGGTGCACCCGGCGTCCGGCGTCAGGATCGACTGTCATCGGAAGGGTTCGAGCGGCTCAGACCTCGAGGAGCTCGGTCTCCTTGTGCTTGACGGCCTCGTCGATGGCGTGCGTGTGCTTGGCGGTGAGGTCGTCGAGCTCCTTCTCCGCCCGGCGCACGTCGTCCTCCCCCGCCTCGCCGTCCTTGGCGATGCGGTCCAGCTCCTCCTTGGAGCGGCGCCGGACGTTGCGGATGGCGACCTTGGCGTCCTCGCCCTTGGAACGGGCCATCTTGACCAGGTCGCGGCGCCGCTCCTCGGTCAGCTGGGGGAAGACCACGCGGATGATCTGGCCGTCGTTGGTCGGGTTGACGCCCAGGTCGCTGTCCCGGATCGCCTTCTCGATCGCCGAGAGCTGGCTGACGTCGTAGGGCTTGATGACGGCCATGCGCGCCTCGGGCACGGTGATCGAGGTCATCTGCGGCACCGGCGTGGGGGTGCCGTAGTAGTCCACCAGGATCTTGTTGAACATCGCCGGCGCGGCCCGCCCGGTGCGCACCGCGCCGAGGTCCTCCCGCGCGACCGACAGGGCCTTGTCCATCCGCTCCTCGGCGTCGAGCAGGGTGTCGTCGATCACGGGTCTCTCCTCCTGGGGCTGCGGGTCTCACCGCCGCCGGTACGTGCGGGTGTGCGGGCCGATCGGGGCCGGCGGTCAGCTCGGGTCGCTGATCAGCGTCCCGATCTTCTCACCTGCCACGGCTCGGGCGATGTTGCCGTCGCGCAGCAGGTTGAAGACGACGATCGGCATGCGGTTGTCCATGCACAGGCTGATCGCGGTGGCGTCGGCCACCTTCAGCTGCTTGGCCAGCACCGTCGCGTAGTCGAGGTCGTCGTACATGACGGCGGCGGGGTTGGTGCGCGGGTCGTCGTCGTAGACCCCGTCCACCCCGTTCTTGCCCATCAGCAGCACCTGGCACTCGATCTCCAGGGCGCGCTGAGCGGCCACCGTGTCGGTGGAGAAGTACGGCATGCCGGCCCCGGCGCCGAAGATCACCAGCCGCCCCTTCTCCAGGTGGCGGATGGCCTTGCGCGGGATGTAGGGCTCGGCGACCTGGCCCATGGTGATGGCGGTCTGCACGCGGGTCTCGAGCCCGGCCTTCTCGCAGAAGTCCTGCAGGGCCAGGCAGTTCATGACCGTGCCCAGCATGCCCATGTAGTCGGCCTTGGTCCGGTCCATGCCGGCCTGGGAGAGCTCCGCGCCGCGGAAGAAGTTGCCACCGCCCATGACGACGGCGACCTGCGTGCCCTTGGCCACGACCTCGGCGAGCTGCTCGGCGATCCCCTTCACGATGACGGGGTCGACGCCGACCGTGCCGCCGCCGAAGGTCTCCCCGGAGAGTTTGAGCAGGACCCGCGTGTAGCCGCCCCGGTCAGCGGGCTGGAAGGCGGTGGGCGCGGAGAGGGGCGCGGAGAGGGGCACGGATGCCTCCGGCGTGGTGGTGTCGGTCAACGGGTTTTTCCCTCGCTGGAGTCGTTCCTGTGATCCTGCCGCATGCAACTGGGGGCCGCTGCGCGGACAGGGGTGGAGCGGGACGGCCCGCACAGACCACCGGCCCCGTCCCGGGGTGCGGGACGGGGCCGGCGAGGGCGCTCGTGCGGCTCAGGCCTGGCCGACCTCGAAGCGGGCGAACCGCTCCACGGTCATGCCGGCCTCGTCGAGGATCTGCTTCACCGTGCGCTTGGGCTCGGTGATCGAGGGCTGCTCGAGCAGGACGAAGTCCTTGAAGTAGGCGTTGACCCGACCCTCGACGATCTTGGTGATCGCCTGCTCGGGCTTGCCCTCCTCCTTGGCCGTCTGCTCGGCGACCCGGCGCTCGGTCTCGACCGCCTCGGCCGGGACCTCCTCGCGGGTGAGGTAGCGCGGGCGGGCGGCGGCGATGTGCATCGCGATGGCGCGCGCGAGCTCCTCGGTGCCGCCGCTGTACTGCACCGCGACACCGATGGCCGGGGGCAGGTCGGTGGCGCGCTTGTGCAGGTAGGTGGCGACCTGGCCGTCGAAGACGACGAAGCGGGACAGCACCAGCTTCTCGCCGATGCGGGCCGACTCGGCCTCGATCAGCGAGGCGACGGTCTGCCCGTCGAGCTCGAGGGCCAGCGCGGCGTCGACATCGGCCGGGCGGTTCTCGAGGACGAGGTCCAAGAGGCGCTCGGCCAGCTTCACGAAGTCGGCGTTCTTGGCGACGAAGTCGGTCTCGCAGTCGAGCTCGAGCAGGCCGCCGTCCTTGCTGACCACCACGCCGTTGGTGGTGGAGCGCTCGAGGCGCTTGCCGACGTCCTTGGCGCCCTTGACGCGGAGGAACTCGACGGCCTTGTCGTAGTCGCCGTCGGCCTCGGTGAGGGCCTTCTTGCAGTCCATCATGCCGGCGCCGGTGGCGTCGCGGAGACGCTTGACGTCGGCTGCGGTGAAGTCCGCCATGTCTCTTCCTCTTGGTCTGTCGGTGGTGCGAAAAAGGTGGTGCCGGCGTGCCGCGACGCCGTCCCCGCCCGCAACCGGGGCGGGGACGGCGTCGGCGGATCAGGCCTGAGGGGCGGTCTCGCCCTCGGCCGGAGCGGCAGGAGCCTCCGTGGCCGGGGCCTCCGCGGCGGGAGCATCCGCGGCCGGGGCCTCCGCAGCGGGGGCCTCGGCCGGAGCCGCGGCGGCCTGCGCGGCCGCGTCGCCACCGGTCAGGAGCTCGCGCTCCCAGTCGGCCAGTGGCTCGTCGCCACCGATGACCTGCTCGCCCTCGCCGCGGCCGGCGTTGGCCTGCGCGGCGGAGCGGGCCATGAGGCCGTCGGCGACGGCGTCGGCGACCACGCGGGTCAGGACGGCGATGCTGCGGATGGCGTCGTCGTTGCCCGGGATCTTGTAGTCGACCTCGTCGGGGTCGCAGTTGGTGTCGAGGATCGCCACCACGGGGATGTTGAGCTTGCGCGCCTCGCCGACGGCGATGTGCTCCTTCTTGGTGTCCACGATCCAGATGGCGCTGGGCACCTTCTGCATGTCGCGAATACCGCCGAGGCTGCGCTCCAGCTTGGCCTTCTCGCGGGTGAGGCCCAGCTGCTCCTTCTTGGACAGGCCGGCCATGACGCCGGTCTGCTCCATGTCCTCGAGCTCCTTGAGCCGCTGCAGCCGCTTGTGGACCGTCTGGAAGTTGGTGAGCATGCCGCCCAGCCAGCGCTGGTTGACGTAGGGCATCCCGACCCGCTGCGCCTGCTCCGCGATGACCTCCTGCGCCTGGCGCTTGGTGCCGACGAAGAGGATCGAGCCGCCGTGCGCGACCGTCTGCTTGACGAACTCGTAGGCGTTGTCGATGTACCCCAGCGTCTGCTGCAGGTCGATGATGTAGATGCCGTTGCGCTCGGTGAAGATGAAGCGCTTCATCTTCGGGTTCCAGCGACGGGTCTGGTGCCCGAAGTGGACGCCGCTGTCGAGCAGCTGCTTCATGCTGACGACTGCCATGGCCGCAGCCTTCCTGTTCTGCGCGGTCACGGGGACCGCACTCCTCGGTTGTCGCAGGCACCGGGTGGTGCACCGCCCTGGCGTCCGCGGGCGCCACACCACCCCGCGGCGGACCGCGGGGACCGAGGTGGCGACTGCCCCGCCGGCGTGCGGCGGGAGGAGGACGCGCGAAGTCGACCGTCGCGAGACGGGTCGCACCGGACAGCATACGCGCTCGCCCGGGGCGGCTGCCCGCCCGGCCGGCGGCGTCCACAGGTCCGCTCCGCCGGGCCTGCCCGGGCACTCCCGGTCGCAGGCTGGGCCGGTGCGCACGCGGACCGTCCTCGCCCTGCTCCTGACCACCGTGGGGCTGCTCGGCCCGACGTCCGCGGTCGCCGAACCGGCCGCCCCACCGCCGGCGGGGTCGCTGTGGGTGCGGCCCGTGGACGGCGCGGTGACCCGGACCTTCGAGCCCCCGCCCGGCCCCTACGCCGCCGGGCACCGCGGCGCGGACCTCGCCGGCGGCGCCGGCTCCCCGGTGCTCGCTGCCGGCGACGGGGTGGTCGCCTTCGCCGGGATGGTGGCCGGCCGCCCCGTGGTGAGCGTCGACCACGCCGGCGGGCTGCGGACGACGTACGAACCCGTCACGCCCTCCGTGGGGGCCGGCCAGGCGGTCAGGCGCGGCTTCCCCGTCGGCGTGCTGGCTGCCGGGCATGCGGGCTGCCCCGTGGAGGCCTGCCTGCACTGGGGGCTGCGCCGCGGGGAGGTCTACCTGGACCCGCTGGCGCTGCTGCGCCCGCCACAGGTGCGCCTGCTCCCCCTCGGCCCGGCGGCGCCAGGGTGACCGCGGCGGGGCCTTCTCAAGCGATGTCGGCGAGCTTGGTCCGCAGGTGCAGGACGGCCTTGGTGTGCAGTTGGCAGATGCGGCTCTCGGTCACGCCCAGCACCCGGCCGATGTCGGCCAGGGTGAGGCCCTCGAAGTAGTAGAGGCTGACGACCACCTTCTCCCGCTCGGGCAGCTGCTCCACCGCGCGGGCCAGCAGCTGCCGCGCCTCGCCGTGCTCGGCCATGGCCTGCGGGTCGAGGGCGCTGGAGTCCTGCAGCGTGTCGACCAGGCGGGGGGCGCCGCCCTCGTCGTCGGAGAGCAGCTCGTCGAGGGCCACGACGTTGACCAGGGAGAGCTGGCCGAGGAACTTGCGGACGTCCTCGACGTCCATCCCCATCTCGGTGGCCACCTCCTCCTCGGTGGGGCTGCGCTGCAGCGTGCTCTCGAGGGCGGCGACGGTGCGCTCGAACTGGCGGGCCTTCATCCGCACCGACCGCGGGATCCAGTCGGTGCTGCGCAGCTCGTCGATGATCGCGCCGCGGATGCGCGCCATCGCGTAGCTCTCGAACTTGACCTCCCGCGAGGGCTGGTAGCGGGTGATCGCGTCGATGAGCCCGAAGGTCCCGTACGACACCAGGTCCGCCTGCTCCACGTGCGCCGGCAGCCCGCTGCCGACGCGGCCGGCGACGTACTTGACCAGGGGTGCGTAGTGGAGGATCAGGCGGTCGCGGAGCGCCGGGTCGCGGTCGGCGACGTACTGCTCCCACAGGTCGGCCGGTGTCGCGTCGACGTTGTCCTCGGACGTGTGGAGCTGGTGGATGGTCGCCTCAGGCACGGTGTGAGCTCCCGCCTGGTCGTGGTCCGGGCGTCGCCGGACCGTGAGTGGATCGCGGTTGTCGTTTCGGCAGGCGCGCGGCAGTGTCAAGCCCGGGGGTGTGCTTGTGCGTGAACCGCCCGCAGCCGCTCGACCGTCACGTGCGTGTAGATCTGGGTCGTCGCGAGGCTGGCGTGGCCGAGCAGCTCCTGGACCGAACGCAGGTCGGCGCCCCCTTCGAGCACGTGGGTGGCGGCGGAGTGCCGCAGGCCGTGCGGCCCGATGTCGGGGGCGCCCGGCGGGATCGCGGCGTGCACCGTCCGGCGCGCCTCCCGGGCGTCCAGCCGCCGCCCGCGCACCCCGAGCAGCAGGGCCGGTCCCGACTCGCCGGTGGCCAGCGCCGGCCGCCCCCGGGTGAGCCAGGCATCCAGGGCCCGCTCGGCGGGTGCGCCGTAGGGCACGCTGCGCTCCTTGCGGCCCTTGCCGAGGACGCGCAGCAGACGGCGCCCGCGGTCGACGTCGTCGACGTCGAGCCCGACGAGCTCGCTCACCCGGATGCCGCTGGCGTAGAGCAGCTCGAGGACGACGGCGTCGCGCAGCCCGACCGGTTCCTCCGCCCCGGCCGCCGACTCGACCGCCGCCCGCGCCTGGTCGGGGGCCAGGACGTCGGGGAGCGTGCGGTGGGCCTTGGGACTGACCAGCCGCAGGCCGACGTCCTCGGGGATGAGGCCGGCCCGGCGGAGCCAGCCGGTCAACGACCGGGCCGCTGCCGCCCGCCGGGCGGTCGTGGCGCGGCTCGCGCCCCGGGTGCGCCCCTGGGCCAGCCAGCTGCGCAGCGTGGCGAGATCCAGGTCGTCGACCCGGGTGCCGCCGCGCCGGGCCAGGTGGTCCAGGAGCCAGACGGCGTCACCGACGTAGCCGCGGACGGTGTGCGCGGACAGGTCCCGCTGCGCGCGCAGGTGGTCCTCGTACCCGGCCAGCGCCTCGGCCAGCGGCGACGGCAGCGCGGCGCGCGCATCGGCTGTCCGGGCGGTCACGCAGGAACGGTCCGACGGCGCCCGCCGACGGTCAAGCCGCCGCGCCGACCGGAACCGTCCCGCGCCGGAACGGATCGGCTCAGCGCCCGGCCCGCGGGGGTTCCTCCGGCGGCGGGGTCAGCCGCCAGCCGGTGCCGGTCCACTGGACGAGGTCGGCCAGCTCCAGCGCGGGGAGCACCCGGAGCACGTCGAGAACCTCGCACCCGGCGATCGACGCCAGCCGCTCGGGGCTCACCCCGACCCGCACCGGGCAGGCGTCGAGGACCCGGCCGGCGAGGTCGGAGAGCCCGTCCCGGGGCCCCGATGGGCGCTCCGGTACGTCGGCGAGGTCGGCGCCCAGGCGACCGACCTCCTCGAGGACGTGCGCGGCACCGTCGACCAGCACCGCCCCCAGCTCGGCCTCCCGCAGCAGCTCGTGGCAGCCCACCGACAGGGCGGACGTCACCGGACCCGGGACGACCATCACCGGCCGGCTCAGCCGCTTGGCGCGGCGGGCGGTGGCCAGCGCGCCGGAGCGGGCCGCCGCCTCGACCACGACGGTGCCCCGGGTGAGGCCGGCGATCAGCCGGTTCCGCACCAGGAAGCGATGCCTGTGCGGGGCCGCCCCCGGGGGCCACTCGCTGACGAGCAGCCCCTCCTCCGCGATGCGGTGGAGCAGCGCCCCGTGCCCCGCCGGGTAGGGCCGATCCACGCCGCAGGCGAGCACCGCGATCGTCGGGCCCCCGGCGGCGAGAGCACCCCGGTGGGCGGCCGCGTCGATGCCGAATGCTCCACCCGAGATCACCGTCCAGCCTCGCTCCCCCAGCTGGTGTCCCAGCTCGGCGGCGACGTGTTCCCCGTAGGCGGTGGACGCCCGGGAACCGACCACCGCGACCGAGCGGTCGGCCAGTTCGTCGAGCCGGGCCGGGCCGCGCACCCACAATGCGAGCGGCGGCACGGGCGCCCTCGTCCGCTCGGACTGGCGTCGGTGATCGTCGGGCTCGTCGGCCACCGCCACGGTGAGCGCGTGCAGCGGCAGCGCGGGCCACTCGTCGTCCTCGGGGATCACCAGCCGGGCGTCGCACCGCTCGGCGCGCCGCAGGTCCGCCAGGGTCTCGTCCTGCGCGGCGCGGGCGCCGGCGAGCGACCGGATGCGTTCGGGCGCCCTGCCCGAGCGCAGCTGCCGGACGGCGTCCACCGGTCCTACGTCGTCGACGAAGCGCCAGAAGTCGACCGTCCCGGGCTCGGTCACCCGGCTGAGCCAGGCGCGCGCCCGGCGCACCCCCGGATGCACGGTCCCGTCGGTCACGACCGCACCGGCCGCCTCTTCGAGATCCTCGTCCAGCGTCATGCCGCGGCCCGCTGCAGACGCATGCCGAGCGCCTCGGCCACCTCGTCGTCGCCGGGAACGGTGCGCCCCGCGAGGTCGGCCAGGGTCCAGGCCACGCGCAGCACCCGGTCGAACCCCCGCACCGACAGCACCCCCCGCTCCAGGGCCCGCTCGGCCAGCTGCAGCGAGGCCCGGGGCACCGGCCAGCGCTCGCGGAGGAGACGGCCGGGCACCTGGCTGTTCACCGACAGCCCGGTTCCGGCCAGCCGCTGCGCCGCGATGGCCCGGGCGGCCAGGACCCGACCGGCGACGACGGCGGTGGGCTCCGGCGCGCCCATGCCGTCCAGCCACGCCGCCCGGGTGACTGCAGGGAGGTTCACCCGCAGGTCGATGCGGTCCAGCAGCGGCCCCGACAGCCTCGACTGGTAGCGCCGGCGCTCCAGCGGGCTGCACGTGCAGGCCGTGTCGCCGGCCGCGCTCGCGCACGGGCACGGGTTGGCGGCGAGCACCAGCTGCGCCCGGCACGGAAAGGTCGCCGAGCCCGCGGCCCGCTGGATGGTCACCTGGCCGCGCTCCAGCGGCTGGCGGAGCGTGTCGAGCACCGCGCGGGGGAATTCCGGCGCCTCGTCGATGAAGAGCACGCCGCGGTGGGCCCGGCACAGAGCCCCCGGCCGGATCTGGCCGGAGCCGCCACCGATGAGCGCCGCCAGCGTGGCCGAGTGGTGCGGTGACTCGAACGTAGGCCGGGTGACCAGCGGCGCCTCGGGCGGCAGGGTGCCGGCCACGGAATGGATGGCGGTCACCTCCAGCGCCGCCTGCTCGTCCAGCGGCGGCAGCAGCCCGGGCAGCCGCTCGGCCAGCATCGTCTTTCCCGCCCCTGGTGGGCCGGTGAGGAACAGGTGGTGGCCGCCGGCCGCGGCCACCTCGACGGCCCGCCGTCCGGACGCCTGCCCGACGACGTCACCGAGGTCGGGCACCGGAGGGGCCGGAGGCAACGGCCCGCGGACGTGCCGCGCGAGGGGCGCCTTGCCCGTGAGGTGGCCGACCACCTCCCCCAGCGTGCCGGCGGCCAGGACCTCCACACCCTCGACGAGCGCCGCCTCGTCGGCGTTGGCCGCAGGGACGACGACCTGCGCGAAGCCCGCCCGCGCCACGGCCAGGACCGCCGGCAGGACACCGCGGATGCCGCGGAGCGAGCCGTCGAGGCCCAACTCACCCAGGAGCACGAGCCGGTCGACCGACCGGCGGGGCACCGTCCCGACCGCTGCGAGGATCGCGGCAGCCAGCGCGAGGTCGAAGCCACTCCCCTGCTTGGGCATCGACGCAGGCGACAGCCCGATGGTGATCCGGCGCTGCGGGAACGTGGCTCCGGCGTTCACCACGGCGGCGCGCACCCGGTCGACCGACTGGCGCACCACCGCGTCGGGCAGGCCGACCAGCACCACCTGGGGCAGACCGGCGGCCAGGTCGACCTCGACCTCCACCATGGCCCCCTGCACGCCGGCCAGGCCCACCGACCAGGTGCGAGCGAGCGTCACAGGAACGCCGCCCGCAGGTGCGTGACCAGCGCCGGGCGGGACGGCCGAACGAGCACTCCGACCACGTCGAACCGCAGCTCGGGGGCGTGCTCGTCGTGGGCGGCGAGCCACCGCTGCGCCAGCGTGCGCAGGCGACGCTGCTTGGTGTGGGTGACCGCCTCGACCGGGTGGCCGAACCCGACGCCGCGACGGGTCTTGACCTCGCAGAAGACCAGGGCGTCGCCGTCCCGGGCCACGATGTCGAGCTCGCCCTCCCGGCAGCGCCAGTTGCGGTCGAGCACCCGTAGGCCGACGTCGGTCAGATAGGCGACGGCGATGCGCTCGCCGTGGTCGCCGAGTTCCGTGGTCGTGGACACCGGACGACCGTCCCGCCCCACGGCGACGGGAACCAGGGCATCCGCCGATCTGTGGACCGGCGGATGCCCTGTGGACGGCCACCCTTCTTGCGCCCGAACGTCCGGGATGGCGCGCGACATCGGTCCGGCATGTACTGCGACACCCGTGACGGGATGTCCTCAGCGAGCGTCCGTCACGGGGATGCCCGCCTGCGACGAGGGCCGGGCCTCGACGCGCGACTCATTTCATGTAGCTCGGCGCGCGGCCACCGATGCAGGCGGTGAGCTCCGAGCCGTCGCCGAAGCTCTCGCGCTCGGACCCCACCGACCCGGCCTGCCCACCGATGGTGACACCTCCGCTGCCGATCCCGTAACCGGCGCCACCCAGCCTGACTCCGGCGACGAACCGGTCCCCTCCGCCGTACGCCGCCGACGCAGCGTCGGCGGCGTTGACCCCCGCCACGGCGACGTCGCGCAGGGACCGCACGGTGCCGGAGGAGTCGGAGGTGTCCATGAGGCACTCGAGCCCCGCCATGCCGTAGTCGATGGTCTCCTGGGCGTAGCGGAGGTAGTCCTCCCAGGGGCCGGCGTCGACGCCGAGGTGGCCAAGGCCCTCGTTGACGTACTGCAGCGCGGTGATGGCGAGCCGGAGCTTGCCCAGCACCTTGTAGTTGACGTAGCCGGTGACCACGGCGGCCACCGCGCCCACGGCTCGGACCGCGACCTCCTCCAGGACGCCGAGGACCGTCTCCATGAAGCCCTCGGACCGCTCCTGGTAGTGGTAGATCGCCGTCTGCGGGCTGTCCATCGAGATCGTGATGTCGCCGGTTTCCCAGGTCTGCTTGCCGTTGATCTCCCAGCCGACCCTGGTGTGGCCGTCGCGCTCCGGCGCGGACAGCATCACCGCGGTGTTCGGGCGGTAGCGCGGCATGCCGGCGTCGTCGTGACCGCAGTTCGGCGCCGGGTTCACGTAGATGGGGGTGTCGCCGTTGACGGTCAGCGTGTGGCAGACGCGGTCGAAGACAGCGACGACCTGCGGCACCGTCGACGTCGTGCCGCCGGGGACGACCCGCAGGCCGTTGCCCTCCACGTCGGTCCCGCCACCCTTGAGCTCCCAGCGCGCGAAGCTCAGGTAGCCGCCGGACCTCGGCGCCCACAGCAGGGGCTGCGTCGAGTCGTACAGCGCGCTGCTGTACGCG
Organism: Geodermatophilus ruber; assembly: GCF_900114385.1. Classification (GTDB taxonomy): domain Bacteria; phylum Actinomycetota; class Actinomycetes; order Mycobacteriales; family Geodermatophilaceae; genus Geodermatophilus; species Geodermatophilus ruber. The sequence goes on along the minus strand of NZ_FOSW01000019.1, from coordinate 46,128 downwards.
CACTCCCGGTGTGCGGGGTCGCGGAAGTACGCGTCGGCCGCCGGACCGCGGACGGTTTCCACAGTGCCGTCGGAGTCCTCGATCGCGACGACGAGATCGACGGCGTAGCAGCGGTGCGCCACCGGCTGGACGTCCCTGTTCGCCCACGTGAGCGCGGCCTCGTGCCCGCTCGCGGCGAAGGTGCCGCGAGCGTCGGACGGGTGTGCGACCGTCCAGCCGACGAGCCAGTCCGCCGGCGCGGTGGACGAGACGGCCAGCGTCGGCGTCACGGCCGGGTCCACCCCGTTGTCGTTGAACGGCGCCCAGCCACTCGGGCACAGCCCTTGAGGGGTGATGAGCCCGACGCGCAACTCCCCCAGGCCGGGCTCGTGGGCCACCGCCTGCGGCAGCCGGTAGCAGCCCGCGGGCACGAGCACGCCCTCGACGGCGGGCTCGAGGTCGTCGGCGACCACCTCCACGACTTGGCCGAACCGCGCCGAGGCGGGCACGCGACCGTACGGCCACAGCACGGCGCTGAAGCCCTCCAGCGGGACGGTGCCCTGGACGGTGCTGCCGCGTTCGAACCATTCCGGACCGAGCAGCCCGCAGGCGGTGTCCCGCGCGTAATCGCTCCTGATGTCGACCCGGGGCACGGACGGGGTCCGTCCGAGGACGTCGGTGGGGCGGAACGCCCGCACCGTCAGCTCGACCCGGCGACAGTCCGCGAGCAGGACCTCGATGGGGAGGCCGAGCTCCCCGACGGTGTAGGACAGCCGGCGCGCCGGATCCTCTGCGAGGCGTACGGCGCGGTGCGTGGGAAAGCCCCCGACCGAGCGGAAGCCGAGCGCGTAGGGCCCATCGGGCGCGGCGAAGCGCAGCACCGAGCCAGGGCGGAAGCCGGGCTTGCCGAGGATGTCCGTGCAGTCCGGCTCGGTCAGGTTCCGGACCGACAGCCGATCGTCGGCCAGTCCGGCCCGGGCAGTGTCCGTCAGTCCCGTGACCGTGACCTCCGGGTGCGAGCACCGGGAGCTGGCGGCCCGCAGGACCAGCCGGTCGCTCAGGAAGTACCGCGAGCTGGGGGCCAGGCCGATCGCTTCCACCTCCGCGCGATCGGCGCCCGGGCCCCGCACGGCCACGGTGACGAACTCGTAGAGCGGGCGCTGCACCACCAGCCGGTGGCCGCCGCCGGCCGGCAGCGGTGTGCGCTGCGGGGCGGCGGCGCACGACGCGTTCGCGCTCGACGTCACGTCCACCTCGAAGGGGCCGTCGACGACGACCTCCACGGTGCCGCAGAGAACGTCCACCACCGGCCGGGGCAGTCCGGTCGCCTGGACGACCAGGCTGCGCGTGCGCTCGGCCGCGGCGCCGTCGGTCCAGCCGAGCAGCCCCTGGCGCACGCCGTCGACGACGCCGAGCCCGACCTGCAGCTCGACCGTCGAGCCGAGCACCACACCCGGCGGTGTGCCGTGGTCGGGGCCGCCGCACCGCGTGCCGGTGACGAACAGGAACCACCGGCGGTCGGCCGGGTCCTCAGGGATCGGGACGCACCCGGTGACGTCGAGCGGCACAGCGGCCACGGCGTCGGTGAAGGCACCGCCGCTGCGGGTGACGGCGACCGCGAGCCGGCCGGACTCGGCCGCGAGGCGGTCGGGCCCGCCTTCGCCGGGCACGAGCGTGCAGCGGGCGACCTGGCCCCCACCGAGCGTGTCCGAGCCCGGCAGGTCCGCCCACTGCCCGGCGCAGACCTCGCGGGATCGTCCCGACGCATCGGTGAGGGTGACGGCGAGTCTGCCCAGCTGGTTGCGGGCCGCCTGCGCGACACCGATCTCGACGAGGACGGCGCCCCCGCTGACGGCCGAGCCGCCGACGGGGCGCAGCGCGACCTGGAGCGGCCGTTCGCCGGGCAGCAGGCGCAGCACGACCTCCTCGGCGGCGTCGGCGAACCACGGGGTCCCGTCGGCCTGCAGGGTCAGCCGCAGGTCGCCCGGTGGGGCGGAGGCGATGTCGAGCTCGCACCGGCCGGTGGAGACATGGGTGCGGCACAGCTCACGACCGTCCGCGCCGCGGACGACGATCGGCAGGTCCAGCGGATTTCCGGCGTTGTCCGCGGCGGGCTCCGCCGTGAAGGCGAAGGTGGTGCGCAGACCTGTGGAGGCCTGGGTCGTGACTGCGCGCAGCACCGGCTGGGCGCGAGCGACGTCGACGTAGAGGGTGTCGGTCGCGCCGCGGTAGCGCGTCGTGTCGTCCGGGACGAAGGCGCAGGCGATCAGCGCACCGCCGGGGCGCAGCCAGCGCAGGACGCCCTGGGCCCCGTCCGGGCCGGTCCGCAGGACGGCCGGCGTGGCGACACCCGTCCCGGTGCACGTGGCGGTGCCCGGGACCGCCGCGCGGACGGAGAAGGCGGAGTTCCCGGCGCTGGTCTGCGGGCCCGTCGAGGCCACGACGGGACTGCTCTCGGCCGGCAGCACCGTGAGAAGGACCGGCGCCGATGTGCGCGGCGCCGCACCCGGGCCGTCGTCGTAGACGGCGGTGAGCGTGTGCACCCCGGGCTCGAGGTCGGTGAGCAGCGTCGCGACAGCGCGTCCGTCGGCACCGAGGGGGACGGTGGCCGCGAGAGCGCCGTCGACGGAGAAGCCGACGGTCGCGCCGGGCGGGTAGCCGAACGGCTGCGTCGGCACCGACGCCACGAGCCGGACGCCTTCCCCGTACGCCGAGGTCGCCGGTGCGGACAGGGAAACGGGCAGGCGGCCGGCCTCGAGCACGAGCGACGCCGTGCTGCCGGCCACGTCGGCCTGACCCGACCAGGTGACCTCGAGCTCGCTGCGGCCCGGCGCCAGGGCGAGGGCGAGGTAGGCGACGCCGCCCGGCCCCAGCGTCGCGGTACCGCTGGCGTACGCGGTCCCCGGCGTGCTCTCCGAACGGATCAGGCGCCACGATGCGGTGCCGCCGATCGGCAGCGGCGCACGGACCGCGACCCGGACCCGCACCGGGCCCTCGACGGGCGAGGGCTCGGCGGCCAGCTCGACCGTCGACGCGGCCGGCTCGACGACCAGCGTCCCCGTGGCGGTGCTGCGCGCGTTGCCCGCGTCACCGGTGTAGGTCGCCGTGAGGACGTAGTCCCCCACCGGCAGCGACCACGCCTGCGACACCCGGACGACGGCGACGCCGTCCACGAGCGGTGCCGAGCCGAGCGGACGCGGCACCGCGAGCGCCGGGCCCGACGCGGCGAGCTCCACCAGCCCGCCCGGCACATCGCCGGCCACGGTGACCCTGACGTCGACGTCCTGGCCGTACGGCGTCCGCGCGTCGGTGACCTGCACCGAGGCCGGCGTGAGGACACGCACCTGAGCCGCGCCGGCCGACGGCAGATGCAGCCGGTCGCCGAGGTAGCGGACCTGCAGCTGCCGGAGGCCGGGCGCGCCCGCGGGGAACTCGAGGGAGGCCACACCACCGGCCAGCGCAGAGGTGGCCACGACCACCCCGTCGTCGACGACCTGCACCGCACCCGCGACCGCGTCGCCCGTCGCGGACACGACCTGCGCCTGCAGCGACAGCCGCTGTCCGGGCACCACCCCGGTGGTCGGCCCGAAGGACGTGACGCTCAGGGTGGTCGCCGCCGGCGTGACCTCCACGGCCTGATCGGCGACGGTCGCGGCGGCCAGCACGGGACTGACCAACCGCGCCGTGACGGTGTGCCGGCCCACGTCCAGGTCGGTCAGGCTGGCGGTCGCGGTGCCGTCCGAGCCGATGAGCACCGTCCGGTGATCGACGCCGTCCACCACGACGACGGCCTCGGCGGTCCACGAGCCGGCCGGGGTGTCGCCGAGCGCCAGGCCGACCTGCAGGGGCGCGCCGTGCTCGATGCGTGCGGGCACGGACACGGCGAGGGTGACCGGCGCCTTGTCGACGACGTGCCGGATCGTCATCGACGCACGGGAGACGCGGCCGGCCTCGGCCGGCTCGAAGCCCACGGCGTACCGGTGTTCTCCGACGTGCAGCGGTCCACTGACCGGGACCGTCCACCCGCCGTCGGGAGCCACGACGACAGTGGCGTCCGCACCTGGTCCGGTGACGCGCACGGTGCCGCCCAGCGGCACGCCGGCGGACGAGCGCACCGTGCCGCTGACCGCGACCGGCGCGCCGTACGCCGTCCCGCCCTGGCCGGTCGTCGCGGCCTCGAGCACGGGCTCCGTGGACCCGACGACGTAGTCGTAGTAGGACGAGGCGGCGCGCACGGACGCGTTCCCGGAGTACTCGAGAACGAGCCGCTGCGCGCCGGCGTCGACGTCGGCGCCGAGCGGGTGGACGACCGTGCCGTCGGGCCCGACCGGCAGGGTCCGCCCGGCGCTGGAGGTGAGCGTGCCCACGGGCGAGGCGCCGCTGCCGCCGACCACGACGCGCACGCGCAGCTGGTCGCCCTCGCGGGTGAGCTCCAGCCTGCTCGGGTCGAAGGCCGTCGTCGAGGCGCTGCCGGAGCCGCCGGCCGGGTGGACGGCGTCACCGGCCCAGCTCACCTCGACGGTGCGCGGGCCCGGCGTGTCCGCCCGGAGCTGCAGCACGACGGATGCCTTCCCGGCGAAATCGGCGGTCGCCGTGCTGGAGCCGTCACGCGCAGTGACGGGGCCGGTGAGCGCGGCGCCCGAGTCCGCCAGCGACACGGTCACGTCGTAGGGCACCCCGGTGTCGACCGTCTCCGGCACGCTGACGAGGAGGCGGTCGGGCGCGCGGCCGACGACCAGCGTGCCGGTGTCCTGGCTGGACATCAGATCGCCCGAGGGCTCATAGAACGCGTTCAGCGTGTACGTGCCCTCGGGCAGGTCGGGCTGCCACGTCGCGTTCCCGTCGGTCAGCTGCTGGTCCGTCGAGGCAACGACACCCTGGGAGCCGAGCACCTGGAGGGCGACCTTGCCGTCGGCGGCGTACCCGTCGGTCGTCGTCCGCACCGCCACCCCGACCGCCACCGGCGCGCCGGCCGATGAGGACCAGGAGTCCGCGTCCACCCCGCCGACCGTCAGTGTCGTGGCCGTCCCCGGGTCGAACTCCACCGCGCCCGGGTCGATGCGGGCCCCCATGACCCGGACAGCACCGCGGGCGTCCTGGACCGGGAATTCCAGCCAGGGGCGCTCGTCCCGGTTGAAGTCGATCGCGTCGCTGGTCGGCAGCAGGGCGTAGGTCGGGACGGTGCCGCCGTGGTCGCCCAGTGCGGTGAGCCCGAGGTCCTCGCGCTCGACCACCACGTTGGGATTGCCCGCACTGCCCTCGACGGTCCGCAGGGCGAAGGCGGCATTGCTGACGCCCTCGTAGGCGCTGCCGGTCGCCGGGGCGACGATCGAGTACTGCACGGCCCCCATGCCGTCGATGGACTCGAAGGCGGTGGTACCGCGGCCGTCGACGGCCGTGCTGAGCAGAACGTCGAGGGACAGCGCCTGCACGTGTGCCGCGCCGCTGCCGGAGGCGTCGGCCGAGAAGGTCGTGCCGACGGCGACGAGCTTTGACTCGCTCAGGACGGCGCCACCCGGGCCGTCGGCCCGGTTGCCGATGAACGTGCTGTCGACGACGACTCCGGGACGAGAGGCCAGCACAGCGCCGCCGCCGGCCCCGGTGGGGGCACGGCCGCCGCGCAGGACCAGGCCGATGAGCTGCCAGGGGTCCTCGCCCTGCCCGCCGAGCTCGAGCAGCCGACCGCCCGCGCCCTGCAGGACGACCTCGTGGCCGCGGGCGTCGAGCACGAGCGGCACGGAGGCGACGACCGGCTTGGCCAGCTCGATCGTCAGGTCGCGATCGAAGCGCACGGCTCCGCCCCGGGCGGCCTCGGCCACGGCCACGGCCCGGCGCAGCGTGCACGCGCCGGTGGGGCAGCTGCCATCGACGGGCAGGTCGTCCGCGGCGCTGTCGACGACGGCGACCGGCTCGGCGGCGGACGCCCGAGGCGTGCCGCCGATGGGCAGCACGACGCTCGCGGCGACGGCGAGCACGACGACACCGGCCACCGCGGGCCGCGGCCGCCAGGGGCGCCGCGAACCCGGGTGGGACGGCCCGGCCGCGTCGTCAGCGGGAATCGTTCCGAGCAGGAGGAGGCCGGCGACGAGCGCGACGGCGACACCGAGCACGTCCGCGAGCGCCACGGCCCCGGCGGTGCCACCGGCGGCGTCGACCACGGCGGATGCCGTCTCGGACAGGAGCCATCCGCCGGCGACGGCGGCGACGACCGCGGCGACGAGGCGGGCGGCCGCGGTCCGGGGCTCGGCGGTCACGGCCGCCGACGAGCGGCGCAGGGCGGACCTCGGTCCCCCCTTCCCCAGCGCTTCGAGCAGCGCCCGGGACCAGCGCAGGGCCAGCATGACCGCAGGCGCGAACGGGAGGGCGAGCAGCGCGGTGGTGCGCCGGCGCGGCAGCCTGACCAGCGGACCGCGCCGCGGCAGCGCCGTGGCCAGGAGCGCCACGACGACCAGCACCGGCGCCAGCAGCACGAGCGCGAGCACTCCGGCGCCCGCGGCGGCAACCGTCAGCAGGAGGACCGGTGCGCGGCGGACGGTGCGCACCAGCGCACGCAGCAATCCGGACGGCGCCGCGTGGACGACGCCCGCGCCGAGCACCAGACCCGACAGCCCGCCCAGCACGAGCGCGGTGGAGGCCAGTGCCGGCAGTCCCAGCCCGAGCCAGGCGCTGCCGCTCTGCCGGAGCGACGGACTCAGGCCGAGCAGTCCGACGAAGGCCGCCGAGCCGAGCATGGCGCCGACGGCCACCAGCAGGGCGAGCAGGACCGGCAGCACCAGCAGCCGGACGTGCAGGGCCCGGAGCGCGCCACACCACGACCGCCGGACGTCACTCACCCAGGTGCCCCCGCTCAACCCCGACGCATCGCCGCGGCGAGATTAGGGCACGGGAAGCAGAAAACCCAGGTCAAGGGGCATATTCCCCCTCGAGTGGCCTGTGTTGCAGGCGGTACTCGCCAGCCGGGGGCGCATGAGTGTCAGTGGATCAGCATCCGACCTGGCCGGGTCGACCTCGATCTCGACCATCGCACCGTGGACGCCGGCCAGCCCGACCGACCAGGTGCGGGCCAGCGTCACGGGAACGGTGGCCGCGGCGATCCGTTCACCATGGACGCCGAGGGCGGATGTCGTTCGCACCAGGCGACCGACCGCCGGGCGCGGCGGCCCGACCAGCGTCGTGGGCGATCTGTGGGCAACCGGCCGCCTGTGGACGGTGCCGGCACCGGCGGGTCGGGCCCGGGGGATCCTGCGGCCGTGGCGCGCAGGTCAGGAGAGCCGGGGACCGTCCGGGAGCTCGAGGTCGGGCTTGTCGAGCTCCTCGACGTTGACGTCCTTGAAGGTCAGCACCCGCACGTTGCGGACGAACCGGGCCGGCCGGTACATGTCCCAGACCCACGCGTCGGAGAGCTTCAGCTCGAAGTACACCTCGCCGCCGGCCTCCCGGACCTGGAGGTCGACGGAGTTGGCCAGGTAGAAGCGCCGCTCGGTCTCGACCACGTAGGTGAACTGGCGGACGATGTCCCGGTACTCGCGATAGAGCTGCAGCTCCATCTCGGTCTCGTACTTCTCCAGGTCCTCGGTGCTCATCTCGGCTCTCCGGACACAGGGCGCATGGCCCCATCATCGACCATGCCCGCGGAGCCGGTCAGCTGGAGTGTCCGTTCGGCGTGTGCGTCCCGGGCGCGGGCGACGTTGACGAACCGCAGACGGTGCTCGGGACAGGGCCCGTGACGGTCGAGGGCGGCGCTGTGCGCGTCGGTGATGTAGCCCTTGTGCAGCGCGAAGTCGTACTGCGGCCAGCGCTGATGCAGCTCCAGCATGATCCGGTCCCGGGTGACCTTCGCCAGCACCGAGGCCGCGGCGACGCACGCGGCGACCCGGTCCCCCTTCCACACCGCCAGGGTCGGGCGCGCCAGCCCGGGCACCGGGAAGCCGTCGGTGAGGACGTAGTCCGCGCCGGGGTCGAGCACGGACACCGCGCGTCGCAGGGCCTCGATGTTCGTGACGTGCATGCCACGGGCGTCGAGGTCCTCGACCGGGATGACGACGACCGACCAGGAGACCGCCCGGGCCACGATCTCCTCGTAGACCTGCTCGCGGCTCGCCGCGGTCAGCAGTTTGGAGTCGGCCAGGCCCGGCACCCTCCCCCGGCGCCCCTCCGGCAGCACGCACGCGGCCGCCACCAGCGGGCCGGCGCAGGCGCCCCGCCCGGCCTCGTCGGCGCCGGCGATCGCTGCGAACCCGCGGCGCCGGAGCCGGCGCTCCATGTCCCACAGGGCGTCGAGGCGGTCACCGGGCGGCTGGCTCCGGGCGCCCGGCCCGGCGGGAGCGGGACGGGGACGGGGACGGGTGGGACGAGCGGCCATCGCGCTCCGACAGTACGACGGTCCGCGTCCATGCCACGGGCCGGTCCCCGGGGTCAGAGGGGACCGGCCCGTGGACCGGAGCGAGCCTTTAGCGGCCGCTCGACGTCCGGGCGGACCACCGAGGAGGCGGATGGTCCGACCGGGCGTGCCGCGCGCCGGTGCCGGCGGCGTGCCGCCGCACCGGGCCCGGAGTTCCGGGAAGGCTCAGACCTCGGCGGGCGCCGACGCAAGGCTGTGCGCCCCGCAGGTGCAGCCGGGGTTGCGCGAGGACAGCACCAGCGAGACCGCGTGCGCCCGGTCGCGGGCACCCAGCTTGCGCAGGATCGCCTTCACGTGGGACTTGACGGTGTCCTCGCTGATGAACAGGTTGCGGCCGATCTGCCGGTTGGACTGGCCCTGGATCAGCTCGTCCAGCACGTCCGACTCGCGCCGCGTGAGGGGCACCTCGGGGGTGAACGGCTTGCTCGCCGGGACGGCCGACGGCTCGACCCGGCGGATCTGCGGGTCGACGACGGTGCGGCCCGCCCGGGCGGCCAGGATCGCCCAGCCGAGGAGCGTCGGAGAGGTGTTGATCATGAGGTAGCCACGGATGCCCGCGGCGAGGGCCTCGTTGACGACCGCCGGGTCCTCGGAGGTGGCCAGCGCGACGATGGTCACGCGGGGGTAGCGGCGGCGCAGGTCCCGGCACGCGTTGAGGGTGGCGGCGCGTCCGGAGCCCAGCTCGACCACGACGGCGTCGGGGCGGGCGGTCTCGACCAGGGTGAGCGCCCGGCGCAGCTCGCCGGGGGTTCCGACCGACTGCATGCCGGCGGTCTCGTTGATCATGCTCACCAGGCCCCGACGCAGGACCGGGGCGTCGGCGAGGAGGAGCACGCGGGTGACGCCGCGGGCGGTGCTCGCCATGGGTGCAGACACAGCTGACTCCGTTTCACACGATCGGGAACTCTCACCCCATCCATCGGACGGGTGAGACGGTTACTTGAACACTTTCCGAAGATTTCTTCGGATTCCCGAATCGGCGCGGAATGGCGAGCCGAGTCACGCACGAAACACGCCGCCGGTCATGTGACCATTTCTGTCGACATGGCGACGCCATTGTCGCGGGGCGCAGAAACGCCTCGACCCGCACGCCCCGGGGTCGAGGGGTGCGGGTCGAGGTGGGGAGGGGCGGGAGGTCAGGGCGCCCGGCGTCGCCGTCGCCAGACGGTGAGCGGTACCGCCCCGACCAACCCGAGCGCATACGGGGCGGCCACGGCCGCCGCGCCGGAGAGCGGCGCTCCCCCACTGTCCGTGCCGGGCACGGCCGCGGCCTCCGTGCCCTGGATGTCCGGGGAGTCGAGGGTGCCGAACCGGTCCAGCGGCCAGACGATCAGCGCGGCCTTGCCGATGACGTCGTCGACGGCGATGGTGCCGGAGTACTCGTCCCCGATGTGGGCCTTGGAGTCCGCCGAGGCCGACCGGTGGTCACCCATGACCCACAGCCGGCCCTCGGGCACCGTCACCGGACCGAAGGCCCGGCTCTCCAGCGGCGTGTTCTCGAAGATGTAGGGCTCGTCGAGGGGCCGTCCGTCCACGCTCACCCGCCCCTCGGCGTCGCAGCACTGGACCGTCTGCCCCTCGGTCGCGATGACCCGCTTGATGTAGTCGTCCTCGCTGGGCGGGGCGACGCCCACGGCCCGGCCCAGCCACAGGAGGGCACCGGTGAACCAGTTGCTCGGCTCGGCGACGTCGACCTCGGGCGACCAGGTGTCCGGTCCGCGGAAGACGACGATGTCACCGGGCTCGGGCTCGCCGAACCAGTAGGGCACCTTGTTGACCAGCACGCGGTCGCCGGTGCAGCCCGGGCAGCCGTGCAGCGTCTGCTCCATCGACCCGGAGGGGATGAAGAACGCCTGCACGAGGAAGGTCTTCACCAGCAGGGCCAGGACGAAGGCGACCAGGAGCAGCACGGGCAGCTCCTTGAGCAGCGAGCCCTTCTTCTGCTCCTGCGCCCGCTGGCGCCGGCGCTCGCGGCGGGAAGGCTGTGGGAGGGGTCCGGTGTCCTCGCTCGCCGTCCCGGCGGTACGGGGGTCGTCCCCCTCCGGAACGACGTCGGCGGGCCCCCCGGGCCGGTTGCTGTTCATCAGATCCAGCCTACGGCCGCGGGAGACCCGCCGCGGTGAGACCGGCCACACCGGTCTCGAACGCGTCAGCGCGAAACGGTCTCGCGCTTCTCCTTGATCTTGGCGGCCTTGCCACGCAGCTCGCGGAGGTAGTACAGCTTCGCGCGGCGAACGTCACCGCGGGTCATGACCTCGATCTTCTCGACGACCGGGGTGTGCACCGGGAAGGTGCGCTCGACACCGACGCCGAAGCTGACCTTGCGGACGGTGAAGGTCTCGCGGATGCCACCGCCCTGACGGCGGATGACGACGCCCTGGAAGACCTGGATGCGGGAGCGGTTGCCCTCGATGACGCGCACGTGCACCTTGACGGTGTCGCCGGGGCGGAACTCGGGGATGTCGTCGCGCAGCGAATCGGCGTCGAGTACGTCCAGGGTGTTCATCGCGGCAGTCCTGTCCTAGCGGTTACGTCGTTCACGGTGCGGACAGCGAGCGGCCCCGGCTGTCCTATCCGGGGAGCTGCACTCCGGGAGGAGCTCCCGTCGACGGTCCGACGGTCCGCAGCAGCTCTCTACTGTGCCACATCTTCACCCGACGAAGCGCGGCGGCCCTGACCACGGCCCCTCGAGCAGCTGCGGGAGCAGAGCGGACAGCTCGCCCGGGGCGAACGGTACGGCGCTGGCGGCGATCTCCGCCACGCTCCACCACCGGTGCGGCTCCTCGCCCAGCAGCTCCAGCTCGGTGCGCCCCCGGGCATCGACCTCGTGGACGACGTCGCGCAGCACGAAGAACGTCTCGCGCGAGTCGATCTCCAGGCCGGCGAAGGTGCCGACGTGCCGCCGGAACCACACCGGCCCCTCCAGCGCGGCCGGCGCCACGACCAGCCCGATCTCCTCGGCCAGCTCCCGGACGGCGGCGTCCCGGACGCTCTCGCCGTCCTCCACTCCCCCGCCGGGGGTGTACCAGAACCGCACGTCCCCGGGCGGCAGCGCCGGGTCGGTGAGCCGGGCGCCGAGCAGCAGCGCGCGGCCGTCGGGGTCGAGCACCACCACCCGGGCGGTCGGCCTCACCCACGGGCGGGGGTCAGCCACCGGAGAGCTGGTCCCGCTCGGCGTCGGTGAGCGCGCCCTCCGCCAGCGCGGCCAGGAGGTCGGGGCGGCGGGCCGCCGTCCGCCGCAGCGACTCCGCCCGTCGCCACCGGGCGATCGCCGCGTGGTCACCGGAGAGCAGCACCGGCGGCACGTCGTGCCCGCGCCAGGACGCCGGTCGGGTGTAGGACGGCCCCTCGAGCAGCCCGTCGGCGTGCGAGTCGAACTCCACGGACTCGCGGTTGCCCACCACGCCCGGCAGCAGCCGGGTCACCGCCTCCACCATGACCAGGACGGCCGACTCCCCGCCGGCCAGCACGTAGTCACCGATGGAGACCTCCGACACCGGCCCCGCGTCGGCGGCCCAGTCGGCGACGCGCTGGTCGATGCCCTCGTAGCGGCCGCAGGCGAAGACCAGGCCCGGCTCGGTGGCCCACTCGGCAGCCATGGCCTGGGTGAACGGGCGCCCGGCGGGGGTCGGCACCACCAGGCGGGTCCCCGGGGGTCGCACCGCCTCCAGGGCGCGTCCCCACGGCTCGGGCCGCATGACCATTCCGGGGCCCCCGCCGTACGGGGCGTCGTCGACGGTGCGGTGCACGTCGTCGGTCCACTGCCGCAGGTCGTGCACCCCGATGCTGACCAGGCCGCGTTCGGCGGCCTTGCCCAGCAGCGACTGGCGCAGCGGCGCCAGATACTCGGGGAAGATCGTGATGACGTCGATGCGCATGCCGCTCACAGGTCCAGCAGGCCCTCGGGCGGGTCCACGACGACGAAACCCCCGGCGAGGTCCACCGTGGGGACGATCGCCGCGACGAACGGGACGAGCAGCTCCCCACCCTCCCCACGGCGGACGACGAGCAGCTCCGCGCCCTCGTGCCGGACGGCGACGATCTCGCCCAGCGGGGCGCCGTCGGGCAGGCGTGCGGCGAGGCCGACCAGCTGGTGGTCGTAGAACACGTCGGGGTCCTCGAGCGCGGGCAGGTCGGCGACCGGCACGTGCAGCTCGGTGTTGCGCAGTTCCTCGGCGTCCTCGCGACTGCCGGAGCCCTCGAACTGCAGCAGGAGCACCTCGCGGTGCCACCGCCGGCCGACGACGGTCAGCGGACCGCGGGCGGCAGGCTCGGTGAGCAGCACCGCACCCGGGGCGAAGCGGAGGTCCGGGTCGTCGGTGCGGACCTCGATGGTCACCTCACCACGAACACCGTGGGGTCGGCCGATGCGGCCGACCACCACGGTGTCGGTGGCGTTGCGCGGGTCTGTGCTCAACGAGGCGTGCTCAGCGGTGCGAGGGGTTCACGGGCCGGGCGCTCAGCGCCCGTCGGTGTCGACGACGTCGACCCGCAGGCCGCGACCCCCGACGCCGGTCATGACGGTGCGCAGCGCCTTGGCGGTGCGCCCGCCCCGGCCGATGACCTTGCCGAGGTCGTCGGGGTGCACCCGGACCTCGAGGGTCTTGCCGCGCCGACTGTTGAGCAGGTCGACCGTCACGTCCTCGGGGTGGTCGACGATGCCCTTGACCAGGTGCTCGAGCGCCTCTTCGAGCACGTCTTACTCGGCGGGCGTCTCGGCGGCGGCGTCCGCGGCAGCGGCGTCGTCGGCCTTCGGGGCGGCCTTCTTCTTCGGAGTGGTGGCGCCGGCGGCCGGCTCCTCGCCCGCGTTGCGGACGGCCTCCTCGTAGAGGGCCTTCTTGTCGGGCTTGGGAGCGGCGACCTTCATGGGCGGCGGCGCCGGCTCGCCCTTGAACTTCTGCCAGTCACCGGTCACCCGGAAGATGGCGGCGACGGCCTCGGTCGGCTGCGCGCCGACACCCAGCCAGTATTGCGCACGCTCGCTGTTCACCTCGATGAAGGACGGGTCCTCCTTCGGGTGGTACTTGCCGATCGTCTCGATCGAGCGGCCGTCCCGCTTGGTGCGGGCGTCGGCGACGACGATGCGGTAGTACGGCGCGCGCATCTTGCCCAGGCGCATGAGCTTGATCTTGGTGGCCACGGTGGGTGGTGTACTCCTCGAACGCAGTGTCGGTAGCTCGCCGGACGGACGCGTGGGGCACGCCGGGGCGGAGCGAGGGACACGGCCGGCAACGGTGAGAGGGCCGCCCACCGCCGTGTTCGACCGACCATTGTGCCAGAAAGAGGACCCCGTCCTCCTCCCGCCCTCGCAAGCTCGGGCGCGAGCCTCTGAACGGGGCCGACAGGATTACTTCCCGACGACCGCTCTGACTCGAGCCGTGGCGTCGGCGACCGGGACGTCCTCGCGCTCGCCGGTGGCCCGGTCGCGCAGCTCGATCACGCCGTCGGCCAGCCCGCGGCCGACGGTCACGATCGTCGGCATGCCGAGCAGCTCGGCGTCCTTGAACTTCACCCCCGGCGAGACCTTGGGCCGGTCGTCGTAGAGCACCGTCAGCCCGGCGTCGACCAGCTCGCGGGACAGCGCCTCGGCCGTCTCGAACACCGCGGCGTCCTTGCCGGTGGCGACCACGTGCACGTCGGCCGGGGCCACCTCCCGCGGCCAGCGCAGGCCGAGCTCGTCGTGCGTGGACTCCGCGATCGCGGCGACGGCGCGGGAGACACCGATGCCGTAGGAGCCCATGGTGACGGTGACCAGCTTGCCGTTCTCGTCGAGGACCTTGAGGTCGAGCGCCTCGGCGTACTTGCGGCCCAGCTGGAAGATGTGCCCGATCTCCACGCCGCGGGCCAGCTCCAGCGGGCCGGAGCCGTCGGGCGCCGGGTCGCCGGGCCGCACCTCGGCGGCCTCGACGACCCCGTCCCAGGTGAAGTCCCGGCCGGCGACGAGGTCGAACACGTGCCGGCCCGGCTCGTTGGCGCCGGTGATCCAGCGGGTGCCGCGGACCACGCGCGGGTCGACCAGGTAGCGGATGCCCGACGGGCTGTCGGCGCCGAGCACCTGCGGGCCGATGTAGCCCTTGACCAGGGCCGGGTGCTGGTCGAAGCCGGTGAACGGCTCCACCTCGGCCGGCGCGAGCTGCGCCTCCAGCCGCTTGAGGTCGGCCTCCCGGTCACCCGGGAGGCCGATGACCAGCGGCTCCCGCGTGCCGTCGGGGTGCACGAGCTGGACGACGACGTTCTTCAGCGTGTCGGCGGCGGTGTAGCCGGCGTCCGGGAACAGCTGCTGCGCCACCCCGACCAGCGTCTCGATGGTCGGGGTGTCGGGCGTGTCCTCGACGTGCGCCTCGGGCTGGCCCTCGAGCGGGATCTCGTCGGGGACGACGGTGGTGACCGCCTCGACGTTGGCCGCGTAGCCCCCGGGCGAACGGACGAAGGTGTCCTCACCGATCGCGGTGGGGTGCAGGAACTCCTCGCTCTTGGAGCCGCCCATCGCTCCCGACATCGCCGAGACGATCGCGTACTCCAGGCCCAGCCGGTCGAAGATCCGGATGTAGGCGTCGCGGTGCGCCGCGTAGGACTTGTCCAGACCGGCGTCGTCGACGTCGAACGAGTAGCTGTCCTTCATCGTGAACTCGCGGCCGCGCAGCAGGCCGGCGCGGGGCCGCGCCTCGTCCCGGAACTTGGTCTGGATCTGGTACAGCGAGACCGGCAGGTCCTTGTAGGACGAGTACATGTCCTTCACCAGGAGCGTGAACATCTCCTCGTGGGTGGGGCCGAGCAGGTGGTCGACGCCGCGGCGGTCCTGCAGCCGGAACAGGTTGTCGCCGTACTCGGTCCAGCGGCCGGTGGCCTCGTAGGGCTCGCGCGGCAGCAGCGCCGGGAAGTGCACCTCCTGCGCGCCCATCGCGTCCATCTCCTCGCGGACGACGCGCTCGACGTTGCGGAAGACCCGGTAGCCCAGCGGCAACCAGGTGAACCCGCCGGGCGCGGCCCGCCGGATGTAGCCGGCCCGCACGAGCAGGCGGTGGCTGGGGACCTCGGCGTCGGCCGGGTCGTCGCGCAGGGTGCGCAGGAACAGGGTGGACATCCGCAACAGCACGGGGTGCATTGTCGTCCTCCGGACGACGACCGCCGCCACGTGCCCTCCCGGACCCGCGCCGAGCGTGTCCGTGGCGCCGTTCGGGGGGCCGGCGGCCCCGCTCGCGGCACCGCCGGGCTCGGCCCGGGGGGCGAGCCCGGCGGTGGGCCGGGGGGGTGCAGGACAGGAGTCAGTCGTCGTCGCCGACGCGGCCCGCGGAGTCGTCCCCGGGCGGGTCGTCGGAACCGTGCCCACCGCCGACGCGGCCCGCGGAGTCGTCACCGGGCGGGTCGTCGGAACCGTGCCCACCGCCGACGCGGCCCGCGGAGTCGTCACCGGGCGGGTCGTCGGAGCCGTGCCCACCGCCGACGCGGCCGGCGGAGTCGTCGACCGGGGCCGAGCCGGCCGTGGACGCCGGGCCGGAGCTGTGCGACGAGGAGGAGCTGGAGTCCTCCCGCTTGTTGTCGTCCGAGCGCACGCCCTCGTCGACGAACGACGGGACGTCGCCGGCGCAGGCGACGTGCACCTCGACCTTCTGGGTGGGGCTCTCGAACTCGACCTCACCACGCTGGTCCTGGTCGTCGAGCCACCAGCCGGCGGCGGGGGCCGCGGCCACCTGCAGGACACCGCCCGCGCAGGAGGCGTACACCGTGCCGCCGACGGTGGCGTACTCCTCCGGGACCACCACGGCGGCGGGCGGCGGCGCGGGCGTGGCCGTCGGCGCCGCAGCCGATCCGTCCTCGGTCGGGGCGGACGCGGACGTGCTGGCCGCGGCCGGCACGGTGCCGGGTGCGGCGTCGGCGTCGACGAAGGACACGGCGAGGAAGCCGAGCCCGACGGCCGCGGCCGCCGAGGCGGTCCAGAGTGCTCCGAATGCAACGGTTCGCTTCATGGGGCAGACCCTGCTGGCGACGCGGTTAAGACCACACCAAGACGGTGACAAGGGCGGACGCGGATCTCATCCCCCAGGGGTGGGGAGCCCTCGGGATCGGCCCCGACGGCGCTAGCGTCCCGCCGTGGCCCAGCTCCTGGTCGTGGAGGACGACGAGCGCATCCGCACCGCCCTGATCCGGGCGCTGCGCGAGCGCGGTCATGCGGTGAGCTCGGCCGGCACCGCGCTGGCCGGGCTCCGGCAGGCGGTGGAGGAACGCCCCGACCTCGTCGTCCTCGACCTCGGCCTGCCCGACCTCGACGGCAGCGAACTGCTCCGGATGCTGCGGGCGGTGTCGGCCGTGCCGGTCATCGTCGCCACCGCCCGGGACGACGACGGCAGCGTGGTGCAGGCCCTGGACGCCGGTGCGGACGACTACGTGGTCAAACCCTTCTCGGCCGGGCAGCTGGAGGCGCGCATCCGCGCGGTGCTCCGGCGCGCCGCCGGGGTCGACGGGGGCCCCGCACCGGTGACGGTCGGCGAGCTGACCGTCGACCCGCGCAGCCGCCGGGTCACCCTCGCCGGCGCGCCGGTCGAGCTCTCCCCCAAGGAGTTCGACCTGCTGGCCTACCTGGCCGCCCGGGCCGGCGCCGTGGTGTCCAAGCGGGAGCTGCTCGTCGAGGTGTGGCAGCTGCCCTACGGCGGGTCGGACAAGACCGTCGACGTCCACCTGTCGTGGCTGCGCCGCAAGCTCGGCGAGTCCGCCGCCGCACCGGGGCTGCTGCAGACCGTCCGCGGGGTCGGCGTGCGCCTGGCCGAGCCCGAGCCCGAGCCGTGAGGCGCCAGATCACCCTGCTGGTGGCCGCGACCACGTCGATCGTGCTGCTGGCCTTCCTCCTGCCCGCGGCGGCGCTGGTGGCCCGCGTGGCCGAGTCCCGGGCACTGGACGCGGCGCAGGCGCAGCTGCAGGTGTTCATCCCCTCCGTCGGCCTCGACGAGCGTGACGAGGTGGCCGCCGACCTGGTCGGGATCCAGGATGGCCGCACCGTGGCGGTGCGCTGGAGCGACGGGCAGTGGCTCGGTGCTGCGGGCGTGCTGGGCGACGACCCGGCACCCTCCGGCGCGCAGGAGCGCGCGACCGAGGAGGGCAGGTACCTCCTGCAGCCGGTCCGGCGCGGCGAGGAGGGGACCGCGGTCATCGAGGTGTTCGTCCCGCAGTCCGAGCTGCGCGCCGGGGTGACCCGGACCTGGCTGGTGCTCGCCGGGCTCGGCGCCGCCCTGCTGGTCCTCGCGATGCTCATCGCCGACCGGCTGGCCCGCTCCCTCACCCGCCCGGTCACCGACCTGGCCACGACGGCGCACCGGCTCGGCAGCGGCGACCTCTCCGCCCGCGCCACCCCCGCCGGCCCGCCGGAGGTGCGGGAGGTCGGGGCGGCGGTCAACCGGCTGGCGGGGCGCATCGGCGAGCTGCTGGTCGCGGAGCGGGAGGCCGCCGCGGACCTCGCGCACCGCCTGCGCACCCCGCTGACCGCCCTCCGGTTGGACGTCGAGGCGCTGCCACCCACCGAGCGGGAGCGGCTGCTCGGCGACGTCGACGCGCTCAGCCGGGGCGTCGACGAGGTGATCTCCGAGGCGCGGCGCACCGTCCGGGAGGGCCTGGGGGCCGGCTGCGACGCCGTCGCCGTGGTGGATGCGCGGGTCCGCTTCTGGGCGGTGCTGGCCGAGGAGGAGCAGCGGGCGGTCACCGTCGACCTGGCCGCGGGGCCGCTGCCGGTGCGCGTCGCCGCCACGGACCTCGGCGCGGCGGTGGACGCCCTGCTGGGCAACGTCTTCGCCCACACGCCCGAGGGCACCGGCTTGCGGGTTGCCGTCCGGCCCCGCCCCGACGGCGGCGCCGCGGTCACCGTGGCCGACGACGGACCGGGCCTGGACGCCGACGCCGTGGACCGGGGGCACAGCGGCGGCGGTTCGACCGGCCTGGGGCTCGACATCGCCCGCCGCACCGCGGAGGGCTCCGGGGGCGCGCTGCGGCTGTCCTCACCCGGTCAGGGCACCGAGGTCACCCTCGAGCTCGGCGCCCCGGCGAGCTAGCTGACCGCCACCCCGCGGAGCACCGTGCAGCGCGGGCGGGCGAGGGTGTCCAGGTCCTTGCGCGGGTCGGCGTCGTAGACCACGAGGTCGGCCGGCGCGCCCTCCTCGATGCCCGGCAGCCCGAGCCAGCTGCGCGCCGCCCACGAGCCCGCGGCCACGGCCGCCTCGGTCGGGAGGCCGGCCCCGGCCAGCGCGCGCACCTCCTCGGCGATGCGGCCGTGGGCGATCCCGCCGCCGGCGTCGGTGCCGGCGAACACCGGCACTCCGGCCTCGAACGCCGCCCGCACGACCGCCCCCGACGACGCGTACAGCCGCCGCATCGTGCTCGCGTAGGCGGGGAACCTCGCCTCCCCCGCCGTGGCGAAGCCGGGGAAGTTCGCCACGTTGACCAGGGTCGGGACGACCGCCGTGCCCCGGGCGACCATCTCCCCGATGAGTTCCTCGGTCAGGCCGGTGCCGTGCTCGATGCAGTCGATGCCGGCCCGGATCAGGTCGGGCAGCGCATCGGTGCCGAAGGTGTGCGCGGTGACCCGGGCGCCCTCCTCGTGCGCGGCGGCGATGGCGGCGGCGAGCACGTCGGCCGGCCACTCCGGGGCCAGGTCGCCGATCCCGCGGTCGATCCAGTCGCCGACCAGCTTCACCCAGCCGTCGCCGCGACGGGCCTGCACCCGCACCTCCTCGACCAGCTCCGCCGGCTCCCGCTCGACCGCCAGGCCCGGGATGTAGCGGCGGGTGCGGGCGATGTGCCGGCCGGCCCGCACGACGCGCGGCAGGTCCGGCTCGTCGTCGAGCGCGCGGGTGTCGACCGGCGACCCGCAGTCGCGCACGGCGAGCACCCCCGCGGCCCGCTCGGCCAGGAGCTGCTCGCGCAACCCCGGCAGGTCCTCGACGTGGACGCCGCCGAAGCCGATGCCGACGTGGCAGTGCGCGTCGACCAGGCCGGGGACCAGCCAGCCGCCGCGGCTGACCGTCTCGGCGCCGGGGACCGGGTCGAAGGTGATCCGCCCGCCGCGCACCCACAGGTCGCGGTGCTCCCCCTCGGGGAGCACGACGCCGGCGAGGTGCAGCGCCGGCGCGGTCATCGGGCGGGCCGGTCGTCCCCGGGCTGGTCGAACCGCAGCTTGGTGAGATCGGGCAGTTGCTGGCCGGGTGGCAGGGTGGGCATGCCGCCGGGCAGACCGCCGCCGAAGGGGTTGCCTCCCCCGGGCAGGCCGCCGGGGGGCAGGGCCGGGGCGCCCATGGGCCGGCGCGCGGCACCGGCCTTGCCCTTCTTCCCCTTCTTGCCCTTCTTCGACTGGGCCTGCATCTGCCGCCCGCGGGCCTTCTTCGACATCGGGCCCATGCCGGGCAGCCCCATGCTGCCGGCCATCTGGCCCATCATCTTCTGCGCCTGGGCGAAGCGTTCCAGCAGCTGGTTGACCTCGGTGACGGTCACCCCGGAGCCGTTGGCGATGCGCACCCGCCGCGACGCATTGATGATCTTGGAGTTGACCCGCTCCTCCGGCGTCATCGAGCGGATGATCGCCGCGGTGCGGTCCAGGTCGCGGTCGTCGACCTGCTTGAGCTGCTCCTTCATCTGGCCGGCACCGGGCAGCATGCCGAGCAGGTTGGCGATCGGGCCCATCTTGCGGATGGCCATCATCTGCTCGAGGAAGTCCTCGAGGGTGAAGCCCTCGCGCGAGGCGAGCTTGCCGGCCATCTTCTCGGCCTGGTCGGCGTCGAAGGCCTGCTCGGCCTGCTCGATGAGGGTCAGGACGTCGCCCATGCCGAGGATGCGCGAGGCCATGCGCTCGGGGTGGAAGACGTCGAAGTCGGTCAGCTTCTCGCCGGTGGAGGCGAACATGATCGGCTGGCCGGTGACGTACCGCACGGACAGCGCCGCACCGCCGCGGGCGTCACCGTCGAGCTTGGTGAGGACGACGCCGGAGAAGCCCACGCCGTCGCGGAAGGCCTCCGCGGTGGTGACGGCGTCCTGACCGATCATCGCGTCGACGACGAACAGCGTCTCGTCGGGCTGCACGGCGTCGCGGATGCCCGCCGCCTGCGCCATGAGCTCGGCGTCGATGCCCAGCCGGCCGGCGGTGTCGACGACGACCACGTCGTGCATCGAGCGCCGGGCGTGCTCGATCGAGTCCGCCGCCACCCGGATCGGGTCGCCGATGCCGTTGCCCGGCTCCGGCGCGAAGACGTCGACCCCGGCCTGGCCGGCGACGATGGACAGCTGGTTGACCGCGTTGGGGCGCTGCAGGTCGGCGGCGACCAGCAGCGGGGTGTGGCCCTGGGACTTCAGCCAGCGGCCGAGCTTGCCGGCCAGCGTGGTCTTACCGGAGCCCTGCAGGCCGGCCAGCATGATCACCGTCGGCGACTGCTTGGCGTAGCGCAGCCGCCGGGTCTCGCCGCCGAGGATGTCGACGAGCTCCTCGTTGACGATCTTGATGATCTGCTGGGCGGGGTTCAGCGCCTGGGAGACCTCCGCGCCGCGGGCCCGCTCCTTGACCGCGTTGATGAACGCCCGGACCACCGGCAGCGCGACGTCGGCCTCGAGCAGGGCGATGCGGATCTCGCGCGCGGTGGCGTCGATGTCGGCATCGGTGAGCCGACCCTTGCCGCGCAGGCCGGTGAAGACCTTGTCCAGGCGGTCGGAGAGGGTCTCGAACACAACACGTCCTCGGCAGTCTCGCGGGCGCGGCCCGCCGGTCCGTCCGACCGACGACACGGCACCGACACCCGGACCATCCCGGGGCCGTCGCGCCTCCTCCGTCCAGCGTAACGAGGTGGCGGCCGCAGGGGCCGATCCGCGACTCAGGCCGCGCGGCTGGCCGGCACCGCGACCACGGCGACCGGCGCACCGGAGACCACCGCCGTGCCGCAGTCCGCGCACGCCCACTCGGGGCACTCCCCGCCGTCCTCGGTGTGCCCGTCGAGGCACGGGGGCTGCACGAACCCGCGATCGTCCCCGCACGCCGGGCAGGGCCACACCCGGCCCTCGGCCGCTGCGATCTCGAAGGACCGGTCGCTCATGCGTACTCCTCCCACCGTCGGCGTGGGACTCTTCCGTCCCACTCCCGACCGACCGTGGCACGGGGTACCGACAGAACCGGGGACCTCAGCGCGGTGTGTTCCCCGGCGTGGGGTCCGGCACCGCCCCGCGGGTGGCGGCCACCAGGGCGGCCTCGACCCGCGCCCGCTGCTCGGCGTCGATCGGCGTCCCCGAGGGGTCGGAGACGTAGAAGTGGTCGGCGGCGTCGGCGCCGAGGGTCTCGATCCGCGCCGAGGTGACGTCCAGGCCCTCGGCGGCCAGGGCCGCGGTCAGCCGGTACAGCAGCCCGGCGCGGTCGCCGGCCCGGACCTCGACGATGCCGGTCTCCTCGCCGCTGGCCTCGCCGTCGTGCCACGAGATCCGGGGCGGGGCCGCGCGGGAGTCGTCCTGGCGGTAGTCGGCCTCCCGCTGCCGCAGCCGGGCTGCCAGCGGCAGGGTGCCCTCCAGCGCGGCCCGGACGGCGTCGGCCAGGATCGTCGGCACCGGCGCGCGGCCGAACCGAGGGCGGACGGCGAAGACCGCGACCGCCGAACCGCCCGCGACGTTGATCTTCGCCGCGCGGACGTCGAGCTGGTTGAGCGCGAGCACCCCCGCCAGGGCGCTGAACAGGCCGGGACGGTCGGGGGCGCCGATGGTGATCTGCTGGCCGTCGGCGACGTCCTCGATGCCGACCGTCACCCCGCCCGGGGCGCCGGGCAGGTCCATCGGGGCCGTGCTGACCTGCGGCGCGGCCGGGTGCAGCACCGGCCCGGGCTCGTGCGTGGGCACCGCCCCCAGCCTTCCCTGGACCCGGGCGACGAGGGCGGCCACCAGGTGCGCCTTCCACGGCGACCAGGCCGAGGTGCTCGTCGCCGCGCCGTCGGCCTGCGCCAGGGCGTGCAGCAGCTGCAGCAGCGCCGGGTCGTGCCCGATGGTGGCCGCGACCCGGTCGACGGTGGCCGGGTCGTCGATGTCCCGGCGCGTCGCGGTGTCGGGCAGGAGCAGGTGGTGGCGCACCATGGCGGCGACGGTCGCCACGTCCGGCGCGGAGAAGCCCATCCGGGTGGCGATCGCGGCCCCGATCGCCTCCCCCACCTCGCTGTGGTCGCCCGGCCAGCCCTTGCCGATGTCGTGCAGCAGCGCCCCGACCAGCAGCAGGTCGGGCCGGTCGACGTCCCGCGTCAGCTCGGCCGCGGCCGTGGCTGCCTCCACGAGGTGCCGGTCGACCGTGTACCGGTGCCACGGGTGGCGCTGGGGCAGCGAGCGCACCCGGTCCCACTCGGGCAGCAGCCGCGCCAGCAGCCCCTCCTGGTCCAGCTGCTCCAGCACGGGCACGGCCGAGCGGCCGCTGGCCAGCAGCCGGAGGAAGGACCAGCGCACCTCCGAGGGCCAGGGCTCGGGCACCGGCGGGGAGTGCACCGCGAGGACCTTGAGCGTGTACGGGGAGAGCAGCAGGTCGGCCCGGGCGGCGGCCGCGGCGCCGCGCAGCACCAGGCCGGGGTCGGTCGCCGGGGTGGCGTCGCGGGCGAGCACCACCTCCCCGCCCTGCCGCACCACGCCCTCGGCCAGCGGCTCACGGCGCACCCGCCGGTACCGGCCGCGCGGCCGGCGGACCAGCGCGGCCTCCACCCGCCGCCAGGTCTCGTCGGCGACGAAGGCCAGCCGCCGGCCGGCCAGGCTCACCTCACGCAACAGGGTGTCCTCGTCGGCCAGCCCGAGGGTGATCGCCACCGGCCGCTGCTCCTGGCGGACGAACACGTCGGTCGGCCGGCCCGAGCGCCGGCGCAGCTCGTCCCGGACGTCGAGCAGGAGGGTGTAGGCCGCTTCCGCCTCCGCCGGCGGCTCGTCGGCCAGCTGCGCGGCGGCCACCCCGCGCAGCACCTGTCCCTCGCGGAGCCCGCCGTAGGCCTCCTTCAGATCGGGCTCGAGGAGGAACGCGAGCTCGCCGACCTGCCGGGCACGCCCGCGGCGCAGGTCCCGCAGCTGGGGCAGCAGCCGGGACGCCGACTGCCGCCAGCTCCCCCGGGTGGCGGTGCGCAGCGCCGCGGCGAGGCCGGCGTCGCCGGCCACGAAGCGGGCGTCGAGCAGCCCCAGGCCGGCCTTGACGTCGGTCGAGGCGACCCCGACGGCCTCGGGGACGGTGCGCACCGAGTGGTCCAGCCGCAGCCCGGCGTCCCAGATCGGGTACCAGACGGCATCGGCGATCGCCGCGATCTCCGGCCGGCCGTCGTGGACGAGCACCAGGTCCAGGTCCCCGTACGGCGGGAGCTCGCCGCGTCCCAGGCTGCCGACTGCCACCAGCGCGACCCCGTCGGTGCCGGTGCGCGGCGGCTCCGCTCCCCGACGGCTGCGGGGCGGGGGCGTGCCCGCCACCGCGTCGGCCAGCAGGCCGGCGAGCCACTCGTCGAGGACCTCGCCCCGTCGCGCCCGCGACAGCGCAGGCAGCGACTCGGTGTCCAGCACGCATCCCCCTCGAGACGGATCGATCCTCGGAACGGTGTCGGCCGGGGTGGCAGGTCGCCCCACCTCCCCGGCCGACGGTCGTTCGGCCCCCTTGCGGGGTCCCGCCCCGAGCGTGCGAGGGGTGGGGGGCAAGGGGGTTCTTCCGCTACAGGGCGTCGGCGCCGCGCTCCCCGGTGCGGACGCGGACGATCTCGTCGATCGTCGTCACCCACACCTTGCCGTCGCCGATCTGCCCGGTGGAGGCGGCCTCGACGATCGCGTCCACGACCCGGGCGGCGTCGATCTCGCTGACGACGACCTCGATCCGGACCTTGGGGACGAAGTCCACCTGGTACTCCGCGCCGCGGTAGACCTCGGTGTGCCCGCGCTGCCGGCCGAAGCCCTGCACCTCGCTGACGGTGAGCCCGGCGATCCCGATCAGCTCGAGGGCGTTCTTGACGTCCTCCAGCTTGAACGGCTTGACGATGGCGGTGACGAGCTTCATGCCCGGACCCCTTCCGTGTTACGGGCCGTGTCCCTGCGCACCGGATCCTGGGCCTCGGCCCGCGACTGGCCGGTCGGTGACGCGGTGGAACCGCTGCTGCCCAGGGATGCGAAGTCGTATCCCGACTCGGCGTGGACGACCGTGTCGATGCCGGTGATCTCGTCCTCCTCGGGGAGTCGGAAGCCCATGGTCTTCTGGATGATCGTCCCAATGATCCAGGTGGCCACGAAGGAGACCACCAGCACGACCAGGGCGCCGACGACCTGACGCCACAGCTGGTCGACGCCGCCGCCGTAGAAGAGGCCGTCGACGCCCGCGGGCGCCTGGGCCGTGGCCAGGAAGCCGACCGCGATGGTGCCCCACAGGCCGCCGACCAGGTGGACGCCGACGACGTCGAGGGAGTCGTCGTAGCCCAGCCGGTACTTCAGGCCGACGGCGAGGGCGCAGACGGCGCCGGCGACCAGGCCGATGATGATCGCACCGATCGGCGAGACCGACGAGCAGGACGGCGTGATGGCGACCAGGCCGGCCACCACGCCCGAGGCGCCGCCCAGCGAGGTGGCGTGCCCGTCGCGCAGCTTCTCGGTGGCCAGCCAGCCCAGGACGGCGGCACCGGTGGCGACCAGGGTGTTCACCCAGACGACGGCGGCCGTGTTGTTGGCCGCCAGGGCCGAGCCGGAGTTGAAGCCGAACCAGCCGAACCACAGCAGGCCGGCACCGAGCATGACCAGCGGGAGGTTGTGCGGGCGCATCGCCTCCCGGCCGAAGCCGCGCCGCTTGCCGAGCACCAGGGCGAGGGCGAGCGCGGCGGCGCCGGCGTTGATGTGCACGGCCGTGCCACCGGCGAAGTCGATGGCCATCAGGTCGTTGGCGATCCACCCGCCCACGTGGCCGTCGGCGTCGAAGTCGAAGACCCAGTGCGCGATCGGGAAGTACACGACCGTGGCCCAGATCCCGGCGAAGACCATCCAGGCGCCGAACTTGGCGCGATCGGCGATGGCACCGGAGATCAGGGCGACGGTGATGATGGCGAAGACGGCCTGGAAGCCGACGAACGCCATCGTGGGCAGGCCGCCGTCCGCGCTGGTGAGGTCCTCCATCAGGCCGTTCAGGCCGAGGAACTCCGTCGGGCTGCCCAGCAGGCCGGCGCCCACGTCGTTGCCGAAGGCCAGCGAGTAGCCGTAGAGCACCCAGATGACGCTGATCAGCGCCATTGCGCCGAAGCTCATCATCATCATGTTCAGCACGCTCTTCGCGCGGACCATGCCGCCGTAGAAGAGCGCGAGGCCGGGAGTCATCAACAGCACGAGCGCCGCGCTGGTGAGGATCCAGGCGGTGTCGCCGGTGTTGACCACGGCAACCTCCTGAGGTGGGTCGTGGGCCGGTCGGCCGCATCGAGGCGCCCGCGCGCAGGTGCGCCGGGCTGAGCTGGGTGGGTCCGGCGCTCCCCGGCGGACTCTCCGGCGGGCGACGTGCCGTTGACAGTGCCGTCGCCCTGTTTCACCTGGCAGCACGCTGCTGTTTCCGGACGGTGAACTCCGGCCCGCGTGTCCGGCGCCCGTGTTCCATCCGTGTTGCGGAGCCCACGGGGGTGGCCGCCGTCACAGCGGGAGCGGCTTTGTTGCAAGGGATGGGCACCTGCAGGGCGTTTGCAATAAGGTCGCGGGCGAACGTGCCCCCGGCACCGACACGCCTTTCCGAGGAGGCAGCGTGCACGTCCCCGACGGGTTCCTCGACGCCCCGACGTCGCTGGCCACCGGCGCCGCCGCGGCGGGCGCCGTGGCCCTCGCCCTGCGCGGCGCGCGGCGCGAGCTGGACGAGCGCACCGCGCCCATGGCCGGCCTCACCGCGGCCTTCGTCTTCGCCGTGCAGATGGTCAACTTCCCCGTCGGCGCGGGCACCAGCGGGCACCTCATGGGCGGGGTGCTGACCGCGGTCCTCGTCGGGCCCTGGACGGCGGTGCTGTGCATGACCGTCGTCCTGCTCGTGCAGGCCCTGCTGTTCGCCGACGGAGGCCTGACCGCGCTCGGCACCAACGTGACGCTGCTGGGCGTGGTCGCCATCGTCGTCGGTTACGGCGTCTTCCGGCTGCTGAGCGCCGTGCTGCCCCGCACCCGGGGCGGGGTCCTGACCGCCGCCGGGGTCGGCGCGTTCCTGTCGGTGCCGGTGGCCGCGCTGGTGTTCGTCCTGCTGTTCGCCCTCGGCGCGATCGCCGACGTGCCGCTGGGCACGGTCGCCGCGGCGATGGTGGGGGTGCACGTGCTCATCGGGCTCGGCGAGGCGGCGATCACCGTGGCGGTGCTCGGCGCGGTGCTCGCCGTCCGGCCCGACCTGGTGCACGGCGCGGCCCGCCTGCGCCGCCCCGCCGACCTGGCCGGCCGCCCCGCGCCGGCCGAGGCGGTGACCCGATGACCGCCGCCCGCCGCTCGCGGCTGTTCTGGCTGATCGGTCTGGGCGTGACCCTCGTCGTCGCCGGGGTCATCAGCTGGTACGCCAGCTCCTCCCCCGACGGGCTGGAGTCGGCGGCGGAGCAGGCGGGCTTCCTCGGCACCGCCCGGGACAGCGCGGTCGCCGACTCCCCGCTGGCCGACTACGCCGTCGCCGGCGTGGGGTCCGAGCGGCTCTCCGGCGGGCTGGCCGGCGTCGTCGGGGTCGTGGTGACCCTGCTGCTCGCGGGCGGCCTCGCCCTGCTCCTCCGCCGTCGCGGCCGGGCACGCGCCGGTACCGGGGACTGAGGTGGGGGCCGGTCACGGCGGTGTCCTCGGTGCCGCCTACGTCGTCGGGTCCAGCCCGGTGCACCGGCTGGAGCCGCACCTGAAGCTGGTCGCCGTGCTGGGCTTCGCCCTCGTGGTGGTGGCCACCCCGGTGGCCGCCCCGTGGGCGTGGGGCGCCTATGCCGCATACCTGGCCCTCGTGCTCGGCGTCGCCGCGCTGGCGGGGGTCGGCCACCGGCGGCTGGCCCGGGGACTGGTCGTGGAGGTGCCCTTCGTCGCCTTCGCGCTGCTGCTGCCGGTCGTCTCGCAGGGGCCGCGGGTCGACGTCGCGGGGCTGTCCCTGTCGGTCAGCGGGCTGACCGCCGCGGGCGGGCTGCTGGCCAAGGCCACGCTGTCGGTCCTCGCCGCCACCGTGCTGGCCGCCACGACCGAGCCCCGGGCGCTGCTGCGCGGGCTGGAGCGGCTGCGGCTGCCCTCGCCCCTCGTCCAGATCCTGATGTTCATGTTCCGGTACGCCGACGTGGTGGGGGGCGAGCTGCGGCGCATGCGGGTGGCGCGCGAGTCCCGGGGCTTCCGGGGCCGCCACCTCGGGGCGCTGAAGGTGCTCGGCCCCGCCGCCGGCTCGCTGTTCATCCGCTCCTACGAGCGCGGCGAGCGGGTCCACCTGGCGATGCTGTCCCGCGGGTACGGCGGGCGGATGCCCGCCGGTCCGGCCGTCGCCGCGCCCGCGCAGGCGTGGCTGGCCGCCCTCGCGCTGCCGCTGGCCGCGGCGGCCGTGCTGGCATCTGGTCTGCTGCTCGGGTGACCGCACCGCCCTCCCTGCTCGTCGAGGACCTCGCCTTCGCCTATCCCGACGGGCACCAGGCCCTCTTCGGCGTCGATCTGCGCATCGAGCGCGGCGAGCGGGTCGCGCTGCTCGGGCCCAACGGCGCCGGCAAGACCACGCTCGTGCTGCACCTCAACGGCATCCTCCGCGGCGGCCGCGGGCAGGTCACGGTGGCCGGGCTGCCGGTCGGCCGGGACCACCTGCAGGAGATCCGGCGCCGGGTCGGCATCGTCTTCCAGGACCCCGACGACCAGCTGTTCATGCCGACCGTCGGCGAGGACGTCGCCTTCGGCCCGCGCAACCTCGGTCTGCCCGAGGAGGAGGTCGCCGCCCGGGTGGCCGAGGCGCTGGACCAGGTGGGGATGGCCGGCGTCGCGGACCGCCCGCCGCACCACCTGTCCTTCGGGCAGCGCCGCCGGGTCGCGGTGGCGACGGTGCTGTCGATGCACCCGGAGATCCTGGTGCTCGACGAACCGTCCTCCAACCTCGACCCGGCGGGGCGCCGGGAGCTGGCCGAGGTGCTCGAGTCGCTCCCGGTGACCGTGCTGATGGTCACCCACGACCTGCCCTACGCCCTGCAGCTGTGCCCCCGGTCGGTCGTCCTGGACGGCGGGGTGGTGGTGGCCGACGGGCCGACCCGCCGGCTGCTCGCCGACGCCGACCTGCTCGCCCGCCACCGGCTGGAGCTGCCCTACGGGTTCGCCCCCGACCGGGTCTGAGGCCCGGCCCCGTCCCGGGCACCGCCCCGAGCTCGCGAGGGGTGGGGAGGACGGGGTCCGCTTTCAGTTCGCGCTGCCGACCAGCCCCTCGGCGAACTCCTCTGCCTCGAAGGGCGCCAGGTCGTCGGCGCCCTCGCCGAGGCCGATGAGCTTCACCGGGATGCCCAGCTCGCGCTGCACCGAGATGACGATCCCGCCCTTGGCGGTGCCGTCGAGCTTGGTGAGGACGATGCCGGTCACGTCTACGGCCTCGGTGAACACCCGCGCCTGGATGACGCCGTTCTGCCCGGTGGTGGCGTCCAGGACGAGCAGCACCTCGGTGACCGGGGACTGCTTCTCCACGACCCGCTTGATCTTGCCCAGCTCGTCCATCAGGCCGCTCTTGGTGTGCAGGCGGCCGGCGGTGTCGACGACCACGGTGTCGACCTCGGCCTCGACCCCGGTGCGCGCGGCCTCGAAGGCCACCGACGCGGGGTCGGCCCCCTCCCGGCCGCGGACGGTGAGGACGCCGACCCGCTCGCCCCACGTCTCGAGCTGGTCGGCGGCGGCGGCCCGGAAGGTGTCGGCGGCGCCGAGCACGACGCTGCGGCCGTCCCCGACGAGCACGCGGGCGATCTTGCCGACCGTCGTCGTCTTGCCCGCGCCGTTGACGCCGACCACGAGCACGACGCCGGGCCGGCCGTCGTGCCGGTCGACGGCGAGGCTGCGGTCGAGGTCGGGGCCCAGGACGGCGGTCAGCTCACGGACCAGCAGCGCGCGGAGCTCCTCGCCCGACGCGGTGGCCAGCACCATCGCCTGGGTGCGCAGCCGCTCGACGATCTCGGTGGTGGCGGCGACGCCGACGTCGGCGGCCAGGAGCGTCTCCTCGATCTCCTCCCAGTCGTCCTCGGTGAGCCGCTCGCGGGCGAGCACGGTGAGCAGGCCGCGGCCCAGGGAGGACTGGGAGCGGGCGAGGCGGGAACGCAGCCGCACCAGCCGGCCCGCCGACGGCGGCGGGGTCTCGATGACCAGGCCGGGCTCCGGCTCGGCCGGCGGCAACGGGGCGGTCGGCTCGGGCGGCGCCTCGGGCTGCACGGTGTCGGGCTGCGCCTGCTCCGCCGGCGGGGCCCGCTCGGCGGGCGGGGCCGGCGCCGGGGGCGCGGATGGCTGGGGCGGGCGCGGCCGGGTCAGTGTGGTGCCGGCGGCGGCGTCCTCGTCCAGCCGGGTGGTGCGTCGGCCGCGGCCGACCAGCAGGCCGATCCCGAGGATCAGCCCGACGACGAGGATCGCGACTGCGATCAGCACGAACTCCATGCCGTCAGTCTCCCAGCAGCCGCATCACCGGGTCTGGGCGCAACACAGGTTCGTGGGCCAGGCTGGGCGGCATGCCGCTGCCCGGCCGGGACACCCCGGCGCTCCTTCTCGGTCCGCTGTTGCGGCACGTCGATCCCGTGTCGGCCACCCTCTGGGTGCAGACCGACCGGCCGTGCGAGGTCGAGGTGCTCGGCCGCCGCGCGCGCACGTTCTCCGTCGCCGGGCACTGCTACGCCCTGGTCCTCGTCGAGGGGCTGGAGCCGGGGAGCACCACCCCGTACGAGGTGCGGCTCGACGGTGAGCGGGTGTGGCCGGAGGCCGGGTCGCCGTTCCCGCCCAGCCGCATCCGCACACCGGGGCGGCCGGGCTCCTTCCGGATCGCCTTCGGCTCCTGCCGCTATGCCACCCCGAGCACCGTGAGCCCGGCCGACGGCATCCCCCCGGACGCGCTGGACACCTACGCCCTGGCGCTGGCCGCCCGCCCCGAGCAGGAGTGGCCCGACGCGCTCGTGCTGCTCGGCGACCAGATCTACGCCGACGAGCTGACCCCCGCGACCCGCCGGTGGCTGGCGCTGCGCCGGGGCGCCCCGGTGCCCGCGGATGGCGCGGTCGCGGACTTCGAGGAGTACACCCGCCTCTACACCGAGTCCTGGAGCGATCCCCAGGTGCGGTGGCTGCTGTCGACGATCCCGTCCTCGATGATCTTCGACGACCACGAGATCGTCGACGACTGGAACACCTCGGCGGCCTGGCGCCGGAAGGTGACCGCCCAGCGCTGGTGGCCGGGGCGGATCAGCGCCGGCCTGGTCAGCTACTGGGTCTACCAGCACCTGGGCAACCTCAGCCCGCAGGAGCTGGCCGCGAGCAAGACCTGGCGGGAGGTCCAGGAGAGCCCGGAGGACGCCGAGCCGGTGCTGCAGGCGATGGCGCGAGCCGCCGACACCGACCCCCGCTCGGTCCGGTGGAGCTACGTGCGGCACTGGGGAGCGGCCCGCCTGATCATGGTCGACAGCCGGGCCGGGCGGGTCCTGGACGAGCACGGACGGCGGATGCTCGACGACGAGGAGTTCGCCTGGGTCGAGGCCGCGATGCGCCGCGCCGTCGACGAGGGCGTGGAGCACCTGATCCTGGGCACCTCGCTGCCGTGGTTGCTGCCGCACGCCATCCACGAGCTCGAGCGGTGGAACGCGACGCTGTGCGCCCGCCATCTCGGCGGGCCGGTCGGCTGGCTGTCCGAGCAGGTGCGCGAGGCCGCCGACCTCGAGCACTGGGCGGCGTTCGAGGACTCCTTCGAGCGGCTGGGGCGGGCCCTGGTGGCCGTGGCCCGCGGGGAGCACGGCCGGGCGCCGGCGACCGCGCTGATCCTCTCCGGCGACGTCCACCACGCCTACGCCGCCGAGCTCGTGCGCCCCGGCGGGCTCGGCACCCGGGTCCACCAGCTGACGGTCTCCCCGCTGCACAACCAGGCACCGCACCCCATCCGGGTCGGCTTCCGGATCGGGTGGAGCCGCTGGGCCCGGCGGCTGACCACCGGCCTCGCCCGGCTGGCGCGGGTGCGGCGCAGCGAGCTGGACTGGGCGAAGGCCGCAGGCCCCTTCTTCGGGAACCAGCTCGGCGAGCTGGTCCTCGACGAGCGGCAGGCGCGGTACCGCCTGTACGTGTCCGAGCGCGACGGGACGGGACGGGAGCGGCTGCGCCAGGTCCTGGACTCCCCTCTCTCCGCGGCGGCCCCGACGGGGGTGGGAAGCTGAGGGGGTGACTGATGAACCGGGGAGAAGGCCGGCTCCCGGTCCCGACCAGCCACCCATCCCGGTCCGGCTGGTCACCTTCAACATCCACCACGGAGTCGGGGACGACGGCCGGCACGACCTCCCCCGGCTGGCCAAGCTGCTGGCGGCGGTGGACGCCGACCTGATCTGCCTGCAGGAGGTCGACCGGTACTTCGGCGGCCGCAGCGAGGACGTCGACCAGGCCCTGCTGCTGTCCCGGGCACTGGACCTGCAGCTGGCCTGGGGCCCGGCGATCGACGACGCCCGCGCGGACGAGCGGCTGCGCCGCCAGTACGGCAACGCCCTGCTGTCCCGGTTGCCGATCCTGGTCAGCGACGTCCACCAGCTGCCCGGGAGCGGCGAGCCGCGCAGCGCGCTGCGGACGATGGTGGAGCTCGACGGCGGTGCGCTCTGGGTGACCAACACGCACCTGACCACCGGCTCGGCCGGGGAGCGGGCGCTGCAGGCCGAGGCGGTCGCCGCGCTGCACACCGGGCCGATGGAGACCGGCGTCCTCGTCGGTGACTTCAACGCCGAGCCCGGCGCCTCGGAGCTCGGCGCCCTGCACGAGCGGTTCACCGACGCCTGGGAGCTGGCCCAGGACCGCGAGGACCAGTCGGGCTGGCGGTTCTGGCAGCACGCCGAGGGGCGGACCCACCCCGCGCGGCACCCGCACACGCGGATCGACCAGGTCTGGGTGTCCGAGGGCGTCACCGTGGCCGGCGCGCACGTCCTCGACGGCGCGGGCGCCTCCGACCACCTGCCCCTGGTCGTCGACCTCGAGGTCCGCTCCGGGGTCTGAACGATCAGGCGGAGGCGGGCTCGGCCTCCCGCAGCCGCTGGCTGATGACGCCGGTGATGCCGTCGCCGCGCATGCTCACCCCGTAGAGGGCGTCGGCGATCTCCATCGTCCGCTTCTGGTGGGTGATGATGATCAGCTGCGAGGTGGAGCGCAGCTGTTCGACGAGGGTGAGCAGCCGGCCGAGGTTGACGTCGTCGAGGGCCGCCTCGACCTCGTCGAGCACGTAGAACGGCGAGGGCCGGGCGCGGAAGATCGCCACCAGCAGCGCGACGGCGGTCAGCGAGCGTTCCCCGCCGGAGAGCAGCGAGAGCCGCTTGACCTTCTTGCCCGGCGGGCGGGCCTCGACCTCGACACCGGTGGTGAGCATGTTCTCCGGGTCGGTGAGGGTCAGCCGGCCGTGCCCGCCCGGGAAGAGGACGGCGAAGACCTGCTCGAACTCCCGCTGCACGTCGGCGAAGGCCGCGGCGAACACGTCGTGGATCCGCTCGTCGACCTCCCGGACGACGGTGAGCAGGTCCCGGCGGGTGGCCCGGAGGTCCTCCAGCTGGGTGGCCAGGAAGCCGTGCCGCTCCTCCAGCGCCGCGAACTCCTCCAGCGCCAGCGGGTTGACCTTCCCGAGCGTGGCCAGGTCGCGCTCGGCCTTCGCCGCCCGGCGCTCCTGCGCGGCGCGCTGGTAGGGCGCCGGCTCCGGCTCGGGCTCCCCCGCAGCCTCCGCGGCCGCCAGCTGGGCCGGGGTGGGCGGCACCGCCGCGGCCGGGCCGTACTCGGCGACCAGCGTCGGCAGGTCGACGCCGTACTCCTCGGCGGCCCGGGCCTCCAGCGTCTCGATCCGGTAGCGCTGCTCGGCGCGGGCGACCTCGTCCCGGTGCACCTCGTCGGTGAGCCGCTCCAGCTCGGCGGTGGCCGCGCGGACCCGGGTGCGCACCTCGAGCAGCTCGGCCTCCCGCGCGGTGCGCACCCGGGCCAGCTCGTCGCGCTCCGCGGCCGCGCGGGACAGGGAGTCGGCCAGGGCGGTGAGCGCGGCCTCGGCCCCGGCCCGGACGCGGGCGGCCACCTGCGCGCCCCGCTCCCGGGCGACGCGCGCGGCGGCGGCGCGCTCGCGCGCGGCCCGCTCCTGGCGGGCCTGCCGGCGCAGCGACTCGGCGCGGCCGGACAGCGCGCGGGCGCGCTCCTCGGCGGTGCGGACCGCCAGGCGCGCCTCGGTCTCGGCCTGCCGGGCAGCGGCGACCTCGGCGCGCAGCCGGTCCCGAGCGGCCGGGTCGGGTTCCTCCTCCACCGGCGCGGCCTCGGCCTCGGCCAGCCGCACCTCGAGCCCGGCGAGCGCGACCTGGGCCTGCTCGAGGGCCTGCTCGGCCCGCACCCGCGCGGCCGCGGAGCGCTCGGCCTCGGCGGCGGCCGAGCGCGCGGCCGCCCCCAGCTCGGCCAGCTGCGCGGCAGCCGCCGACCGGGTGCGGTCGGCGGCCTGCCGGGCGGCGAGGGCCGTGTCGACGTCTTCGGAGCGCGCGCGGGCGGTCTCGCGGGCGGCGGCGAGCCGGTCGGCCAGCTCCGCGGCGCCGGCGACCGCGGCGGCCAGTTCCCGCTCGGCCTCCTCGACCCGCGCGCGGACCTCCAGCCCGGACGGCGTGTTGGCCGAGCCGCCGGCCGACCAGTCGGCGCCGATCAGGTCGCCGTCAGCGGTGACCGCGCGGACGCGGGGATGGGCGCCGACCACGGCGACGGCGGCGGCGAGGTCCGGCACGACGGCGACCCGGTCCAGCGCGCGGGCCAGCGCCGGGCGCAACTCCTCGGGGGCGGTCACCAGGTCCAGGGCCCAGTGCGCCCCCTCGGGCAGCCCCGGCCACCCGTCGCGGGGCAGCGCGGGCAGACCGCCGGTGACCAGCAGGCCGGCCCGGCCGTGGTCGCCCTCCCGCAGGTGGGCCAGCGCGGCCGCCGCGGTGGCCGTCGTGTCGACGACGAGGGCGTCGGCCATCCCGGCGAGCGCGGCGGCGAGTGGCACCTCCGCGCCCGGCGCGACGGTGATCCGTTCCGTCACCGGGCCGAGCACCCCGGGCAGGGCGGCGGCCAGCACCGCCGCCGCGCCGTCGGCGGGCGCCAGTCCGAGCGCCAGCGCGTCCCGGCGGGCCTGCCAGGACGCGCGGTCGCGCTCGGCGGCACGCTCGGCCGCGGCCAGCTCCGTCACGGCCTTCGCGGCCTCGGCGTGCGCGGCGACCGCGTCCTGGTGCGCGGTGACCAGCGCGACGTCGGTGTCCTCCTGCCCGGCGACCGCCTCGCGCCGCTCGGCCAGCCGCTCGGCGGCGACGTCGGCGCGGTCGGCGGCCTCCCCGGCGGCAAGTGCCAGCCGTTCGATCTCGGCCTCCCCCGCCGCGACCCGGGAGCGGGCGGCGGCGACCTGCCCGGACAGCCGGGCCAGGCCCTCGCGGCGGTCGGCGAGCGCCCGCGCGGCGGCGACCCAGGCGCGCTCGGCCTCGGCGAGGGCCTTCTCCAGCTCGGCGCGGCCGGAGACCGCCGCGGCCAGCCGGCCGCGCTCGGCCTCCAGCCCGGCGGCGAGCTCGGCCTCGGTGGCGGCGACCCGGTCGGCCTCGGCCTCCAGCTGGTCGGGGTCGCGGCCCCCGGACGGGGCCGGCGGCGCGGCGGAGAGGTGCCGGTGCCGCTCGGCGGCCAGCTGGGCGATGCTGCGGAACCGCTCGGTGAGGGCGGAGAGCCGGTACCAGGTGTCCTGCGCCGCACCGAGCAGCGGCGCGTTGGCGGCGAGCTCGGCCTCCAGGGCCGACTCGCGGCGGGCCGCCTGCCCGAGCCGGCCCTCGACGACCGCGCGCTGCTGGCGGGCGGCGGTCTCGTCGGCGACGTCCTTGTCCAGGGCATCGCGCAGCTGCACCAGGTCGTCGGCGAGCAGCCGCAGCCGGGCGTCGCGCAGGTCGGCCTGCACACCGGCGGCCCGGCGGGCCACCTCGGCCTGCCGGCCCAGCGGCTTGAGCTGGCGGCGTAGCTCGGCGGTGAGGTCGGCCAGCCGGTCCAGGTTGGCCTGCATCGCGTCGAGCTTGCGGAGCGCCTTCTCCTTGCGCTTGCGGTGCTTCAGGACGCCGGCGGCCTCCTCGACGAAGGCCCGGCGGTCCTCGGGGCGGCCGGAGAGGACGGCGTCGAGTTGGCCCTGGCCCACGATGACGTGCATCTCACGGCCGATGCCGGAGTCGCTGAGCAGCTCCTGGACGTCGAGCAGCCGCACCTTGTCGCCGTTGATCTCGTACTCGCTCTCCCCGGAGCGGTACATGCGGCGGGTGATCGAGACCTCGGTGTACTCGATCGGGAGCGCGCCATCGGCGTTGTCGATGGTGAGCGTGACCTCGGCCCGGCCGAGCGCGGGGCGGCCGGCGGTGCCGGCGAAGATGACGTCCTCCATCTTGCCGCCGCGCAGGCTCTTGGCGCCCTGCTCGCCCAGGACCCAGGAGATCGCGTCGACGACGTTGGACTTGCCCGAACCGTTGGGGCCGACGACCGCGGTGATCCCCGGCTCGAGGCGGAGGGTCGTCGCGGACGCGAAGGACTTGAAGCCCTTGAGCGTCAGGCTCGACAGGTGCACGGGATGGGGACTCTAGCCCGGCGGGTGGCCCGCGCCCGGGACGTCAGGGGCGAGCGGGAGCGGTGGTGCCGGTGGTACGGAGAACGCCTCAGGCGAGCGCCGGCTCGGCGTTGTCGCCGGCGAGGCTGAGCAGCTCGTGCGCGATGGCGGCATCACGCTGAGCGCGGAGCTCGACCAGTTCCTGTTCCAGTCGGCGCACCTTCGCCCGCAGGACGGCGTTCTCCTCGGCTACTCGGAGCTCCGCGGGGGCGACGACGTAACCGAACAGGGCCTTCGCCATGGCAACAACGGCCTTTCGACTGCGTGATCTGATGACCTGCGCCCCGCGTGGCGGTCGGCGCGGTCTGGGTATCCCCAGGGTGACAGGCCCGCAGACGCAGGTCAACGCCCACTCTGCACACCCACCGTGTCGAGCATGTGTCGTGTTCGTCACTCTGTGGTGAACCCGGTACTCCCCCGTGCCGGTTCGTCACGAACCTGCACGTCACGGACCCCCCCGGGCGCGCCGGCGCCCCCGAGATCGGCGAGCACCGCGGCGACGGCGTCCGCCGGACCCTCGAGGACGACCTCGACCCGCCCGTCCGGCAGGTTGCGCGCGGACCCGGCCAGCCCGCCGGCCGCGGCCTGCTGCTGGACGAACCACCGGTAGCCCACGCCCTGCACGTGCCCGGAGACGAGGGCGACGGCGCGGCGGGTGCTCATGCCGCCGTTCTACAGCGTGGACCTCAGGAACGCCGCGCTCTCGGGCGCGGCTGGCAGGTCGGGCAGCTGTAGCTGGAGCGGTTCATGAACGACTCCCGGGTGATCGCCGTCCCGCACCGGGGGCAGGGCCGGTCGGCCTGCCCGTAGACGGCGAGGAACCGGGAGAAGTAGCCGCTCTGGCCGTTGACGTCGACGTAGAGGGAATCGAAGGATGTGCCCCCCTGCGCGAGCGCCTCGCCCAGCACGTCGCGGACGCCGTCGAGCAGGGCGTGGACCTGTACCCGGGTCAGCCGGTCGGTCGGGCGGGCGCCGTGCAGCCGGGCCCGCCACAGCGCCTCGTCGGCGTAGATGTTGCCGACGCCGCCGATGAGCGTCTGGTCCAGCAGCGCCCGCTTGACCTCGGTGCGCCGGCGGCGCAGGGCCGCGCTGAACCCGGCCTCGTCGAAGGTGTCGTCCAGGGGGTCGATGGCGATGTGCGCCAGGCGGGTCGGCAGCCCGCCGTCCTCCCCTGTCTCCTCCACGGCGAGCCCGCCGAAGGTGCGCTGGTCGACGAACCGCAGCTCGCGGCCGCCGTCGGTGAAGACGAACCGAGCGCGCAGGTGGGTCTCGTCGGGCTGGCTGGGCTTCTCCACCAGCAGCTGGCCGCTCATGCCCAGGTGCGCGACGAGAGCCTGACCGGAGGGGGCGCCGTCGGGTTCGGCCAGCGGCAGCCAGAGGTACTTGCCCCGGCGCCGGGCGGCGGTCAGGGTGCGGCCGGTCAGCGCGGCGATGAAATGGTCGGTGCCCTCCAGGTGCCGGCGCACCGCGCGCGGGTGGTGCACCTCGACGGCGGCGACCGTGCGGCCGGCGACCCAGCGCTCCAGGCCGCGCCGGACCACCTCGACCTCGGGCAGCTCGGGCACGGCAGATCAGCTCCCGGCGGCGGGATCGGCGTCGCTGGACACCGCGCGGCCGTCGGCGCCGTCGCCGGCCGACAACGCGTGCCAGGCGGCCTCGGCGGCCTCCTGCTCGGCGGCCTTCTTGGTGCGACCGGCGCCCCGGCCGCGCACGGCGTCACCGAGGACGACGGAAGCGGTGAAGGTCTTGGCGTGGTCGGGACCGTCGTCCTCGACCACGTACATGGGGGCGCCCAGGCCGAGTGCGGCGCCGAGCTCCTGGAGGCTGGTCTTCCAGTCGAGTCCGGCGCCGCGGGTGGCGGCCTGGTCCAGGAGCGGGTCGAAGAGCCGGTGCACGATCCCGGCGGCGGCGTCCAGGCCGATGCCGATGTGGACCGCGCCGATGAGCGCCTCCAGCGCGTCGGCGAGGATGGAGTCCTTCTCCCGCCCGCCGGTGGTCTCCTCACCGCGGCCGAGCAGCAGGTGCGGGCCCAGCCCGCCGGCGCCGAGCCGGCGCGCCACGCCCGCCAGCGAGGTCATGTTGACCACGGAGGCGCGCAGCTTGGCCAGCCGGCCCTCGGGCAGCTCGGGGTGACGGCGGTAGAGCTCGTCGGTCACCACCAGGCCGAGCACCGAGTCGCCGAGGAACTCCAGGCGCTCGTTGGTGGGCAGGCCCCCGTGCTCGTAGGCGTAGGAGCGGTGGGTCAGGGCCAACGCGAGCAGGCCGCCCGGCAGCACGACGCCCAGGGCGTCGTGCAGCCAGGCGGCCGCGCGGTCGGCGTGGGCCGCCCCGGCCGGGGAACGATCGGTGGGCCCGCCCTGCACGGGCCGGGCGCCGCTGGCCGGGGTCCCCACGGCGAGTCGACTCAGGAGATCAGACCGAGAGGACCTGACGGCCCTCGTACTGGCCGCAGTTCGGGCACGCCTGGTGCGGCGGCTTGAGCTCGCCGCAGGCCCGGTTCGGGCACGGCGCCAGCGTGGGGGCGCTCGCCTTCCACTGCGAGCGGCGCGAGCGGGTGTTGGCGCGGGACATCTTCCGCTTCGGGACAGCCACGGTCAGTTCTCCTCTGGGTTGTCCGCATCGGGGGTGCCCGGTGCGGAAGCGAATCGGCCGGTGAGCCCGGCCCAGCGCGGGTCGACCACCTCGTGGGCGTGGTCGGGCGGGAGGTCGTCGAGGCGCTGGCCGCAGTCGACGCACAGGCCCGCGCAGTCCTCGGTGCAGGTCGGCGTCAGTGGCAGGCCGAGGACGACGAGGTCGCGGACCATCGGCTCGAGGTCGAGGTGGTCGCCCTCGACCCGCCGGACCTCGTCCTCCTCACTGGTGGCCTCGGTGGTGCTGCCCTCGTAGGCGAACAGCTCCTGGACGTCGAGGGTGAAGCTGTCCTCGATCGGCTCCAGGCACCGCGCGCACGAGCCGACGACGGGGACCTCGACCTCCCCCGACACCAGCACGCCCTCCATCACCGACTCCAGCCGCAACCGCAGGTGCAGCGGGGCGCCCTCGGCGACGGCCATGAGTTCCACCCGCCAGTCCGCGGGCGCCGGCAGCGTCCGGTCCAGCTCCTTGAGCGAGCCGGCCCGTCGGCCGAGCTCGCGCAGTTCCACGCGCCAGGGGTTGGCGGCGGGACGCCGGGCGTCGGAGGACGCGGCGTTCGGGCGGGGCGGCGGAGCGGCAGACATGTCAGTACTCGCGGTAGGCAGTGGGAGGGCGGCCGGCCGGGGCGAACCCCAGGCATTCGGACCGACCCGTCGAGACTACCCGATCCGTCCACGGCACCGTCCGGCCCGGCGGTGGCCCCCTCAGGGTCCCGCCGTGAGCCTGTGAACGGCGGGGGACGGGGGTCCTTTCACTCGCGCAGGGCGGAGCGGGCCTTCTCGACCGAGCGGAGCATCCGCTCGAGGGTGGTGCCGAAGTCGGCCAGCCGGGTGTCGACGTAGTCGTCGACCTCGGTGCGCATCCGGGCCACGTCGGTGGCGGTCTGTGCGCCGAGCTCGTCGGCCCGGGCCACCGCACCGCGGTAGACCTCGGTCTCGGTGATCAGCCGCTCGTGCTCGGCCTGCGCCGCGGCGAGCAGCTCGGCCTGCTGCGCCTGGGCGTCGGCGATCAGCGCCTCGTGGCGCTGGCGGGCCTCCTCGACGATCCGCTCGGCCTCCTCCTCGGCCTGCG
The DNA here is from genome assembly GCF_900114385.1 of Geodermatophilus ruber. GTDB lineage: Bacteria > Actinomycetota > Actinomycetes > Mycobacteriales > Geodermatophilaceae > Geodermatophilus > Geodermatophilus ruber. The sequence continues at coordinate 6,301 of NZ_FOSW01000019.1, read as the reverse complement.
CGAGCAGGTCCTCGGCCTGGGCCTGGGCCCGGGCGAGCAGCTCGTCGCGCTGCCGGCGCGCGGTACCCAGGATCTCCTCCCGCTGCCGCCGGGCCTGCCCGACGACCTGCTCGCTCTCGCTGCGGATGCGCCCGGTGAGCCGCTCGGCCTCGGCCTGCGCCTGCTGGAGGATCTCGGTGCGCTGCTCGACGATCGCGCCGGCCTTGTGCACCTCCTCGGGGAGGTTCTCCCGGAGGTCGTCGAGCAGGTCCAGCAGGTGGTCGCGCGGGACCATGCAGGAGCCGGACATCGGCACGCTGCGGGCGTTCTCGATGACGGTGCTGAGCTCGTCGACGGTCTCGTAGAGCCGGTAGACCACCTCGGTCATGCGGTGTCCCCCCTCGCGGTCTGCTCCCGGTGGGCCAGCAGCCGCGCGTGGACGGCCTTGGGCACCAGGCTGGAGACGTCACCTCCGAAGGTGGCGATCTGCTTGACCAGGCTCGAGGAGAGGTGACCCACCTGCGGTGCGGTGGGGACGAACAGCGTCTCGATCCCGGCGAGCTCCCGGTTCATCTGCGCCATCTGCAGCTCGTACTCGAAGTCACTGACCGCCCGCAGGCCCTTGACGATCACCGGGATGTCGTGGGCGCGGCAGTAGTCGACCAGGAGCCCCTGGAAGCTGTCGACGGTCACGTTGGGCAGGTGCGCGACGGCGTCGCGCAGCAGCTCCATGCGCTCCTCGACGGAGAACAGCCCGGCCTTGCCCGGGTTGACGAGGACGGCGACGACGAGCTCGTCGTACAGCGACGCCGCACGGTTGATCACGTCGACGTGACCGTTGGTGACCGGGTCGAAGGAACCGGGGCAGACCGCACGCCTCACGGACAGCGACCGTACCGGAGGACCGCCTCGCCGTAGCGCCGATCGCGAAGCCCGACGAGGGGTGTCGGCCACGCCCAGGGCTCCTCCCGGCTGGACCGCTCGACCACCACGACGGCGTCCTCGGCCAGCCACCCGCCGGCGACCAGGGCCTCCAGCACGGCCAGCACCTCGCTGACGGGCGTGGCGTAGGGCGGGTCGGCGAGCACCAGGTCGAACCGCGCCGGCGGGGGGCCGGCCACCACGCCGGGCACCGAACCGGCGAGCACCCGCCCGCCCGGCAGCCCGACCGCGGCCAGGTTGTCCCGGAGGACCGGCAGCACCCGGGGCCCGGACTCGACGAACAGCACGCTCTCCGCCCCGCGGCTGAGCGCCTCCAGGCCCAGGGCGCCGGACCCGGCGTAGAGGTCCAGCACGGTGGCGCCGTCCAGGTCGAGCAGCGTGGAGAGGCTGTTGAACAGCCCCTCCCGCGCCCGGTCGCCGGTGGGCCGGACACCCGACGGGGGGACCTTGAGCCGGCGTCCGCCCGCGACCCCGGAGATCAATCTGGTCATGCCCTCGGCACCGTCCGCAGGCTCGCCCCGAGCCTGCGAGGGGTGAGGAGGACGGGGTCCTTCCTCACGCCTTCTCCAGGTACTGGGCGCGCTCGTCGGTCGCCAGCGCGGCGACCTCCGCGGCCAGCCCGGGGTGGTCGGCCAGGCCGCGCTCGGTGGCCAGCAGCGCGGTGGCCTCCGCGCGCGCCTCGGCGATGAGCTGCTCGTCCTCCAGCAGGGACAGCAGCTTGATGCCCGAGCGGCGGCCGGACTGGGCCGCGCCCAGCACGTCACCCTCGCGGCGGGTCTCGAGGTCGAGCCGGGCGAGCTCGAAGCCGTCGGAGGTGCCGGCGACCGCGGCCAGGCGCTGGCCGGTGGCCGAGGCGGTGGGCGCCTCGGAGACCAGCAGGCAGAGCCCCTCGTGCCTGCCGCGGGCGACCCGCCCGCGCAGCTGGTGCAGCTGGCTGACGCCGAACCGGTCGGCGTCCATGACCACCATCACGGTGGCGTTGGGCACGTCGACCCCGACCTCGACGACGGTGGTGGCCACCAGGACGTCGATCTCGCCGCCGGCGAACGCCCGCATCCGGGCCTCCTTGTCCTCCGGCGTCAGCCGGCCGTGCAGCACCTCGATGCGCAGCCCGGCCAGCGGCCCCTCCCGCAGGCCCTCGGCGACGTCGAGCACCGCCAGCGGCGGGCGGCGGTCCGAGGTCTCCTCCCCCGGTGCGCCGTCGGCGTCCTCCGGCTCCTCCTCGCCCCCGGCGTCCTCACCGATGCGGGGGCAGACGACGTAGGCCTGCCGCCCGGCCGCGACCTCCTCACGCAGCCGGGTCCAGGCGCGGTCGAGCCAGGTCGGCTTCTCCCGCGCCGGGACCACCGAGCTCTTCACGCCGCCGCGGCCGCTGGGCAGCTGGCGCAGCGTGGAGGTCTCCAGGTCGCCGTAGACGGTCATCGCCACGGTGCGCGGGATGGGGGTGGCGGTCATGACGAGCACGTGCGGCGGCCGGCTCCCCTTGGCACGGAGGGCGTCGCGCTGCTCCACGCCGAAGCGGTGCTGCTCGTCGACGACGACCAGGCCGAGGTCGGCGAACTCCACGCCCTCCTGCAGCAGCGCGTGGGTGCCGATGACGATGCCCGCGCTGCCGTCGGCCACCGCGGCGCGGGCCTCCCGGCGGGCGGCGGCCTTGAGCGAGCCGGTGAGCAGCACCACCCGGGTGCCGGCCGGATCGCCGTCGAGCTCACCGGCGCGCCCCAGCGGGCCGAGCATCGCGGAGATGCCCCGCGCGTGCTGGGCGGCGAGCACCTCGGTGGGCGCCAGCAGCGCCGCCTGCCCCCCGGCGTCGACGACCTGGGCCATGGCCCGCAGCGCGACGACGGTCTTGCCGGAGCCGACCTCGCCCTGCAGCAGCCGGTGCATGGGCAGCTCGCGGGCCAGCTCGGCCGACAGCTCCTCCCCCACCGCCCGCTGGCCGTCGGTCAGGTCGAAGGGCAGGGCAGCGTCGACGGCGTCCAGCAGCCCGCCGCTCCTCCCCGGCCGGGCGATCCCCGGCTCCAGCGCGGCGGCGCGACGGCGGGCGGCGAGGGTCAGCTGCAGGATGAGCGCCTCGTCCCACTTGAGCCGGTGCTCGGCGTGCTCGACGTCCTCGGCGGTGGTCGGGCGGTGGATGTCGAGCAGGGCGGCCGGGAGGCTGGGCAGGCCGTACCGGGCCCGGAGCTCGGCCGGCAGCGGGTCCTCGACGAAGCCGAAGCCCCCCGAGGCGTCGAGCAGCAGCTTGACCGACCGCTGGATGACCCAGCTGGACACGTCCTTGCTCGCCGGGTAGATCGGGATGAGCGCGCGCGCCCAGTCCTCGTCGTCGTCCCCGGTCATCAGGTGGCAGTCGGGGTGGGCGAACTGCAGCCTGTTGCGGTACTCGCCGACGGTGCCGGCGAACAGCCCCCACGCGCCCGGGACCAGCCGGGCGTGGCGGTGGTTGAAGAAGACCAGCTTCATCGTGCCGGCGCCGTCCCCGACGGTCACCTCGGTCAGCGTGCCGGGCCGGTTGCGCATCTTGCGGCTGTCCACGGAGCGGACCTGGGCGAGGACGGTGACCCGGTCGCCGACCTGGAGGTCCTCCAGCCGGGTCACCTCGCCGCGGCGGGCGTAGCGCCGGGGGTAGTGGCGCAGCAGGTCCCGGACGGTGTGCAGGGACAGCTGCTCGGCCATCGCCTTGGCGGTCTTGGCCCCGAGCACCCGGTCGAGCCGGGTCGACATGTCGACGGCCATCACTCCACCCCGACCTGGAGCGGGAGGCCGCCCGGGCCCCCGTCGTAGCGGGTGACCTCCACCGTGGGGTGGGCGGACCCGAGGTGCGCGCAGACGGCGTCGCCGAGGGCGGTGTCGGTGCCGACGACCAGCGTGACCAGCTCGCCGCCGGCCGAGAGCATCCGGTCGAGCAGCTCGCAGGCGACCGCGGCCGGCTCCCCCCCGATCAGCAGCACGTCACCCTCGGCCGAGCCCAGGACGTCACCGGGCCGGCAGAGCCCGGCGCTGGTCAGTGCCTCCTGCTCGGCCCTGGTCACCTCGGCCCACCGGGTCGCCGCGGCCGCCTCGGCCATCGCGATGACGTCGTCGTCGAACCGCCGGGACGGGTCGGCGACCGCGATCGCGGCCAGCCCCTGCACCGGGGAGCGGGTGGGCACGACGAAGACGTCGCGGCCCTCCTCCCGGGCCCGCTCGGCGGCGCGGGAGGCCGCCGCGGTCAGGGCCGGGTCGTTGGGGAGGACGACGACGCCGGCGGCCGCCGAGCCGATGATCTCCGCCAGGACGTCGTCCTCGGTGACGCCGTCCTCGCCGCAGGTGACCACCCGGACGCCCTCGCCGGTGAACAGCTGTGCCACCCCGGCGCTGGGGACGACCGCCACGATCGCCCGCGCGTCGGGGACCGGGGCGGGCGGCCGGACGGGCGCGAGCGGCGTCACCGAGATCCGGTGGGGCCGGCCGGCCTCGATGCCGGCCTCGATGGCCGCACCGACGTCGAGGGTGTGCACGTGCACGTTCCACTCCCGGCCGGCGGGGGTGTCCACGCCCACGATCACGAGGCTGTCGCCGAGGCGGGCGAGCCGTTCCTGGAGCCGCGCGACGGCGGCCTCGTCGCTGTCGGCCAGCAGGTACTGCACCTCGCTGCCGGGGCCCGGCGGCGGCTGGTGCGGGAGGTCCCCACCGTGCTGGTGGTGGCCGTGGTGGTGGTGAGGGCCGGCCGGCCGGTGCACCAGCGGCGGCCGGGCCGGCTCGGTGCCGGTCACGGTGGTCACCAGCGCGTCGAGGACCAGGCACAGCCCCGCGCCACCGGCGTCGACCACTCCTGCGTCGCGGAGGGCGGCGAGCTGCCCGGGCGTCGCCTCGAGGGCCGCCCGGGCACCGTCGGCCGCCGCGCGGACGACGGCGGCGAGCTCGGTACCGCCCGCGGCCACCGCGGCGGCCGCGGCCTCCCCGCCGGCCCGGGCGACGGTGAGGAACGTCCCCTCCTCGGGGTCGGCGACGGCCGCGTAGGCGGCGTCGGCGGCCTTCTGCAGCGCGGCCGCGAACGCGGGGCCGTCGGCCGGGCCGGCGTCGGCGAGCTGGTCGGCGAGGCCGCGCAGGAGCTGGGCGATGATCGTCCCGGAGTTGCCGCGGGCACCGAGCACCGCGCCCCGGGCCAGCACCGTCCACGCCGACTCGGCCGCCTCGTCCAGCGCGGCCTCGTCCAGCGCGGCCTCGTCCAGCGCGGCCTGGGCGGCCTGGACGGTGAGCAGCAGGTTGGTCCCGGTGTCCCCGTCGGGCACCGGGAAGACGTTCAGGTCGTCGAGCCGGCCCCGGGACTCGGACAGCGCCGAGACCGCGGCCCGGCACCACTGACCGACCGCGGCGTCGTCGAGCGCCGGCAGCACGGCCGGAGGGTACCCAGGCGCGGTGACATCGCCGGGACCGCGGCCGGGCGATCGGGGGTCGAGGAACCGGATCCGGCGACCTCCGCGACGGCGACGACGAGAAGCGGTTAGACTGCTCAACGGTCTGTATGCGGTCGCGTTCCGTGCACCGCCGTCTGTGAACGATTCTTCTGGGAGTGATCCGCCGTGGCTGCCGTGTGCGATGTCTGTGGCAAGGGGCCCGGTTTCGGTATGTCGGTGTCGCACTCGCACCGCCGCACGCCGCGCCGTTGGAACCCGAACATCCAGTCCGTGCGGGCGTTGATCGCCCCCGGTAACCGTCGCCGGATCAACGCGTGCACCTCGTGCATCCGCGCCGGCAAGGTCGTCCGCGGCTGACACCCGGGGCTGATCGGCCCCACCTCACCTCCCGGCTCCGGCCGGGCGCAACCCCGGAGGTCCCCGGACCTCCGGGGTTCTTCGCGTTGCCCGGAGTCCCTGCGGTCTTCCCGGCCGGCACCGCGGCCGCGTGCCGTTCCGGCTCCGCCACCGGGCCTCGGACGAGCGGCCCGGCAGCTAGACGAGTAAGAAGACGTTTCGTAAGTAGGTCGTCGGGCTCTGTCGGCCCGTAAAGAACCGGCGCAGGCTGCGGGTCGTGTCGTCGCCGGTGTCTTCCCCGCCACCACGGTTGATCAGTGACGAGCTGTGGTCGCTGGTCGAACCGCTGATCCCACCGCAGAAGCCGGCGATCCACGGGCGCGCCGGCCGGCCGCGCACCGGCGACCGGGAGGTGCTGGAGGGGATCGCCTTCGTGCTCTCCACCGGCATCGGCTGGACCAAGCTGCCCACCGAACTCGGCTACGGCTCGGGGGTGACGTGCTGGCGGCGGATGCGCGAGTGGGCCCAGGCCGATGTCTTCGACCGACTCCACCAGGCCGTGTTGGACCGGCTGGGTGAGCAGGGCCGGCTGGACTGGTCGCGGGCCAGCCTGGACTCGGTCAGCGTCCGGGCCAAAAGGGGGG
>NZ_FOSW01000027.1 GCF_900114385.1 Geodermatophilus ruber | reverse complement strand
CTGACCGTTCACCCCGGCGCTGCCCGGCTGGGAGAGCCAGGCGATCGTCTCCGCGACGTCGACCGGCAACCCACCCTGCTGCAGCGAGTTGATCCCCTTCGACGCCGCGTAGTGGGTCTGCCCGCGGTTGCCGGCGACGACCAGATCGGCCGGCGTCACCTCGACCTCACCCGGTTCCCCGCCCGCCGCAGTGCGAGCGGGAGATCGTTGCGTGACTGCAAATTTCCGCACACCGCGGCTGACGGGTCCCCCGGCGGGGGTATGCAACCCGTGCGGCGCTGACGACGACGGCGTCCCGCTACTGCCGTAGCCATCGAAGCCACTCGACAGCCCGGACCACGAGGCCGACGAGGCCGATGAAGACCATGACGGCGCCGACCACGTAGAGGTCCTCCCGAAGGAGGCCCAGCGCCCCGATGCCCATCCCCAGCGCGATCACGAGCAGTACCGCCATCACCGCACCGTCACCCCCGGCACCGACAGTGCCCCCGGGGCGCCCTCGCACACATGCCGGACGCCCACCGGTCCCGGATCCCGCCGAGCGGTGGGGAGCTCCGCGGTGAGCGGCGCGGCGCAGGTCCTGGCCGACGGCGCGATCCCCGAGCGCACCCAGTACGCGGCGGCCCTGGCCTTCCACATCGTCTTCGCCTGCTTCGGCATCGCCTTCCCCGCCGTCGTCCTGACCGTCCACCGGATCGGCCTGCGGCGCAGGGACCCGGCGGCGGTGCTGCTGGCCCGCCGGTGGTCGAAGATGATGGCGGTCATCTTCGCGGTCGGCGCGGTGTCGGGGATGGTGCTGTCCTTCGGGCTGGGCCTGCTGTGGCCGGGGCTGATGAGGCGCTACGGCGCCGCCTTCGGCATCCCGTTCAGCGTCGAGGGCATCTGGTTCTTCACCGAAGCCGTCTTCCTGGCGATCTACATCTACGGCTGGCGGCGCCTGCCTCCGCGGCTGCACTGGTGGCTGGGGACCCCACTGGTGGTGGCCGCGGTGTTCGGCGCCTGGTCGGTGGTGGCGGCGAACTCGTGGATGAACACGCCGGGCGGGTTCACGCTGAGCGATGGCCGGGTCACCGACGTCGACCCGTGGGCGGTGTTCTTCAACCGCGCCAGCCTCTACGAGGTCCCGCACATGATCCTGGCCGCCTACATGGTCGTCGGGTTCACGGTGGCCGGGATCTACGCGGTCGGCCTGCTCCGCGGCCGCCGGGACCGCTACCACCGGCTGGGCTTCGGTGTCCCGTTCGCGATCGGGGCGATCGCCGCGCCCCTCCAGGTGCTCACCGGCGACTGGGCGGCCCGGAAGATCTCCGAGCAGCAGCCGCTCAAGTTCGCCGCGATGGAACTGGTCGACCACACCCACTCCCACGTCACCGAGTGGATCGGCGGGATCTACCTCGACGGCCACGTCTACTTCGGCATCGGGATCCCGTCCCTGGACTCGATCCTCGTCGGGTTCCGACCCGACACGGTGGTGATCGGCTGGGACAGCGTGCGACCGCGGCTGCGGCCCCCGTGGCCCAACCTGATCCACCTCTCCTTCGACCTGATGGTCGGGATCGGCTTCGCGCTCCTGGTGCTCGGCGCCTGGCAGGGCTGGATCTGGTATTTCCGCCGGAGCATCCTGCGCACCCGCTGGTTCCTGGTGCCGACCGCACTGTCGGGGGCGGCCGCGATCCTCGCCGTCGAGCTGGGCTGGATCGTCACCGAGGTCGGCCGGCAGCCCTGGGTCGTCTACGGCTACCTGCTCACGGAGGACGCCGACACCACCGCGGGCGGCGTCCTGGCCACCCTGATCGCGATCTTCGTGATCTATGCGGTGCTCACCGCGGTCGTGATCGGCGTGCCGTGGACGATGAGCCGCCGATGGCGCCGGGCCGACGCCCGGCAGGAGGACGAGGAGCAGACGCCGTACGGGCCACCGCCGGCCGAGCGCGCAGAGCGGGTGCCGGCATGACCCCGGCACCGGAGACCCTCGCCGTCGCGACCATCCTGCTCGCGGTCATGGCGGCCTACGCGCTGTTCGCCGGGGCCGACTTCGGCGGCGGGATCTGGGACCTGCTGGCCGGTGGCCCCGAACGGGGGGCCAGGCCGCGCGCGGCGATCGACGCCTCGATCACCCCGGTCTGGGAGGGCAACCAGGTCTGGACCGTGTTCGGTCTGGTGCTGCTGTGGACGGCGTTCCCGCCGGCGTTCGCGGCCGTCATGACGACGCTGTTCATCCCGATCGCCGTGGGCGTCTTCGGCATCCTGGTGCGCGGGGTCGGCTTCGCCTTCCGGCACGAGGCCGAGCGGCTGCCGACCAAGGCGCTCACCGGGGCGCTGTTCGCCGCGGCCTCGCTGCTCACCCCGTTCTTCTTCGGCACGGCCGTCGGCGCGGTGGCCACCGGGCAGGTGCCGGCCGACGGGTCGGGCAGCTCGGTCGGGTCCTGGACCACACCGACGGCGCTGCTCACCGGGACGTTGTTCGTCGCCGCCTGCGCCTACGTCGCCGCGGTGTACCTCGTCGGGGACTCCCACCGCCGCGACCAACCTGACCTGGTGCGCTATTTCTCCCGCCGCGCCCTCGCCGCCGGCGTGCTCACCGGTGCGCTGGCCGCGGTCAACCTGGTCCTGCTGCACGGGAGCGCCCCGTACCTGTTCGACCGGCTGACCGGCCCGGCGCTCCCGCTGGTCGTGGCCTCGGTGGTGGCCGGGATCGCGGCCCTGGTCGTGATCGTGCTGCAGCGGCCCTGGGCATTGCGCACCCTCGCCGCGATCGCCGTCGCCACCGTCGTGGGGGGCTGGGGATGGGCCCAGTACCCCTACCTGCTGCCCCCCTCGCTGACCCTCGCGGCGGGCAGCGCCCCCGTGGCCACGATGCGGGCCGAGCTGGCGGTCGCGGCCCTCGTGGTGGTGATCGTGGCGCCCTCCTACGGCTACCTGTTGTGGCTGCAGCAGCACGACCGGTTGCAGGAGATCCCGACGACGGCAGAGCTGCGCGAGGAAGCGGCCGGGCGGAGCACCGCCGAGGCGGCCCGGCAGCCGGCGGCACGGTGAATCCCGTGGTGGCCGCCGTCGTGTTCGCCGCGGCGGCGGCCGGGTTGCTCCGCGACCTCGCCTTCCGGCGAGGCCCCCACCCCTGAGCGCCGGCGACGGCGCGCCCTCTCGCGGAGAACGGCCCGGCGGTCAGGCCGGCCGGACCGTGCCGACCAGGTGCTCGGTGCCGGTCCGGGCGTTGCGCACCCCGAAGTCCCAGCCGCCGTCGGCGCGCGCGGTCGACAGCGCGACCGTGGAGGGCAGGTACAGCGGCTTCTTGAACGCCACGTCGGCGGTGAACGCCTCGGGCAGCCGGCCCGACAGCGCGGCGAGGGCGCGGGCCT
>NZ_FOSW01000002.1 GCF_900114385.1 Geodermatophilus ruber | reverse complement strand
GCGCAGCCGCTTGTTGTAGCCCGACTGCCCGGGCAGGTAGGGAAACGCGCCGGGCAGCGCCTCGGGCACCAGCCGCAGCCAGCGGGCCTCGGAGTGAACGCCGAGCAGCACTTGCCCAACTGCCAGGGTGAGCAGCTCGGAGTCGGTCAGCCGCGGGCGGCGTCCGACGCGCACGCGAGCGGCGAGACGATCGTCGATCCAGACATACAGTGCGGTCAGGAGGGTGTTTAGGTCGGTCCTCACAACCCGAGCCTGGACACCCTCCGCCCGCACTCACAGCACCCTTCGGCCCTGCCCGCCAATAGGACTTACTCGTCTAGCGCACAGGACGGCGCGGCGTCGATCGGCGCCGAGGCCTGCGCAGCGTCGACCGCCGTCGAGGCCTGCGCTGCGCGTCCTAGCCTCGCCGGCCGGCGTCCTCCCGGACCTCCGCGCCGGCGGGCCCGCCCTCCCGGGCCGGCGGGCCGGCCGGCGCGGGGTCGCTGCGCCCGAGGTCCTCCGAGGACGCCAGCAGGGTCGCGACCACGTAGACCAGCGTGGCCAGGAACGGCGCCACGGCGAGCGCGGGCACGGAGCCGAGCGAGAGCCCGGTGGTCACCACCGCGCCCACCTCGGCGAGCTCCGCCCGGGTGGGCCCGGGGCCAAGCAGCTCCCCCAGCTGCCAGGCGAGGACGCCGGCGAGCAGGCAGCCGAGCGCGAGGGCCAGCAGGGTGGCGACGCCGCGCCGCCGGCGCAGCCACCACCCGCCCAGCCCCGCCAGCAGCCCGAGGCCGGCCAGGACCAGGGTGAAGACGCCGTCGCCGGCGACGAGCAGTTCGGCCGAGGGGTGCCCCACCACGACGGGGCTGCTCTCGGTGATCTCGAACTGCGCGCGCGGCGCGAGCGCCCACCACAGCAAGCCCGCGGGCAGCCCGGCCAGCGTGAGCACACCGGCCAGCAGCAGGGAGCTGTTCAGGTCGGCTCGGACCTCGGCGGCGCCGGGCCACCGCGGCCCGCTGCTCCAGGCCCGGCGGACGGCGCTCGGCGGTGCCGGCGCGACGGGTCCGGAGGAGCTGTCCACGTCCCCAGTGAACCCCGGATCCGCGGCGGCCTCTTCGCCGGGCGCTCGCCGGCCGTTCAGAACCCCGCCCTCACAGCAGGGCCACGCTCGTCGGACCGAGCAGCGCCTTGATGTCACCCATCAGCGCCGTACTGGGCCGCACCCGCAGTCCCTGGTCGAGGCGGAGCACCGTCTCGCGGCTGCCGTTGACCAGCTTGAGCTGGACCTCGGTGGTGCCCGGGTGGCTGCCCAGGACCTCGCGGAGCCGCTCGACCACCGGCGGGGTGCAGCGGGCCGCCGCCATCGAGACCACCACCGGGCCGCGCGGGCCCTCGGTGAGCTCGGGGATGGTGACCTCGGCGCCGAACAGCGAGGGCTGGTCGTCGCGCCGGCTGATCCGCCCCTTGACCACCACGATCTGGTCGCGGACCACCTTCTCCGACACCTCGGCCCAGGTCTTCGGGAAGAACAGCACCTCGATCCCGGACTCGAGATCCTCCAGTGTCGCGATGGCCCAGGGCGCACCCTGCTTGTTGGTGCGCGGGGCGACCGAGGTCAGGATGCCGGCGATGGTCACGTTCGCGCCGTCCTCGACGCCGCCGGCGTTGATCTCGGCGATCGGGGTGTCGGCGTTGGCCGCGAGCACGTGCTCGACGCCGTGCAGCGGGTGGTCGGAGACGTAGAGGCCGAGCATGTCGCGCTCGAAGACCAGCCGCTCGGACTTCGACCAGTCCGCGGTGGGGATCGCGATCTCGAGGGCGCCGCCGAACGGGTCGTCCTCACCGCCGTCGGCGCCGAAGCTGCCGAACAGGTCGAACTGCCCCTCGGCCTCCTTGCGCTTGAGCGCCATGGCGGACTCGACGGCCTGGGCGTGGACCGCGACGAGGCCCTGCCGCGAGTGGCCCAGCGAGTCGAACGCCCCGGCCTTGGCCAGGGACTCGATCACCTTCTTGTTGCAGGCGACCGTGTCGATCTTGCGCATGAAGTCGGCGAAGTCCTTGAACGCGCCCTTCTCCTCGCGGGCCCGGACGATCGAGTCCACGACGTTGGTACCGACGTTGCGCACCGACGCGAGACCGAACCGGATGTCGGTGCCGACGGCGGTGAAGTCCCAGGAGGACTCGTTCACGTCCGGCGGGAGCACCTTGATGCCCATCCGGCGGCACTCGGCGAGGTAGATCGGCCGGCGGTCCTTGTCGTCCTGGACGCTGGTGAGCAGTCCGGCCATGTACTCGGCCGGGTAGTTCGCCTTCAGGTAGGCGGTCCAGTAGGAGACCAGGCCGTAGGCGGCGGAGTGCGCCTTGTTGAACGCGTAGTCGGCGAACGGGACGAGGATGTCCCACAGCGTCTTGATCGCCGCGGCGGAGTAGCCGCGCTCCTTCATGCCGGCCTCGAAGCCGACGAACTCGGCGTCCAGGACCGACTTCTTCTTCTTGCCCATCGCGCGGCGCAGCAGGTCGGCCTTGCCGAGCGAGTACCCGGCGACCTTCTGCGCGATCGCCATGACCTGCTCCTGGTACACGATCAGGCCGTAGGTGCCGCCGAGGATGTCCTCCAGCGGCTCGGCCAGCTCCGGGTGGATCGGCGTGATCTCCTGCTGGCCGTTCTTGCGCAGCGCATAGTTGGTGTGCGAGTTCGCACCCATCGGACCGGGCCGGTAGAGCGCGCCGACGGCGGAGATGTCCTCGAAGTTGTCCGGCCGCATGAGCCGGAGCAGCGACCGCATCGGGCCGCCGTCGAACTGGAAGACGCCGAGCGTGTCACCACGGGACAGCAGCTCGTAGGTCTTCTTGTCGGTGAGGTCCTTGCTGATCTCGTCGAGATCGACCGGCTCCTTGCCATTGATCACGATGTTGCGCAGCGCGTCGTCGATGACCGTGAGGTTGCGCAGGCCCAGGAAGTCCATCTTGAGCAGGCCGAGCGTCTCGCAGGTCGGGTAGTCGAACTGCGTGATGATCGCGCCGTCGGCCTCGCGCCGCATGATCGGGATCGAGTCGATCAGCGGGTAGCGGCCGATGATCACGCCGGCGGCGTGCACGCCCCACTGGCGCTTCAGGCCCTCCAGCTTGCGCGCCTGGTCAACGACCTCGGCCGCGCCGGGGTCGGACTCGTAGCGGGCGCGGAACTCCGCGGCCTCCTTGTAGCGCGGGTGGGCGGGGTCGAAGACGCCCGACAGGGGGATGCCCTTGCCCATCACGTCCGGGGGCATGAGCTTGGTCAGCTCGTCGCCCACGGAGTAGGGCCGGTCGAGCACCCGGGCGGCGTCCTTGATCGCGGCCTTCGCCTTGATGGTGCCGTAGGTGACGATCTGGCTGACCCGCTCCTCGCCGTACTTCTGCGAGACGTACTGGATGACCTCGCCGCGTCGGCGGTCGTCGAAGTCGATGTCGACGTCGGGCATGGAGACGCGCTCGGGGTTGAGGAACCGCTCGAAGATCAGCCCGTGTGCCAGCGGGTCGAGGTCGGTGATGCCCATGGCGTAGGCGGCCAGCGAGCCGGCGGCCGAGCCACGACCCGGGCCGACCCGGATGCCGTTGTCCTTGGCCCAGTTGATGAAGTCGGCGACCACGAGGAAGTACCCCGGGAAGCCCATCTGGCAGATGATCCCGGTCTCGTAGTCGGCCTGCTTGCGCACGTGGTCGGGGATGCCGTTCGGGTAGCGCTTGTGCAGCCCGCGCTCGACCTCCTTGATGAACCAGGAGGTCTCGTCCTCGCCCGGGGGCAGCGGGAAGCGGGGCATGAGGTCGGCGCCCTCGGTGAAGGAGACCTCGCACTGCTCGGCGATCAGCAGCGTGTTGTCGCAGGCCTCGGCCAGCTCACCGGGGAACAGCGCCCGCATCTCCGCGGCGCTCTTGAGGTAGTAGCCGTCGCCGTTGAACTTGAAGCGGTTGGGCTCGTTCAGCCGCGACCCGGTCTGGATGCACAGCAGCGCGTCGTGCGCCTCGGCGTCCTCCTTGTGCGTGTAGTGCAGATCGTTGGTGGCCAGCAGCGGGATGCCGAGGTCCTTGGCGATCTGCAGCAGCGCCGGGCGGGTCTTCTTCTCGATGGCCAGGCCGTGGTCCATCAGCTCGGCGTAGAAGTTCTCCTTGCCGAAGATGTCCTGGAAGTCGGCGGCGGCCTGGCGCGCGCGGTCCTCCTTGCCGGCGCGCAGCCACATGTTCACCTCGCCGGACGGGCAGCCGGTGGTGGCGATCAGGCCCTTGCCGTAGCGCTCCAGCAGGTCCCGGTCGAAGCGCGGCTTGCGGTACTGCCCCTCGAGGCTGGCCAGGGAGGAGATCCGGAAGAGGTTGTGCATGCCCTCCGTGGTGCGGGCCAGCAGGGTCATGTGCGTGTAGGCGGCCTTGCCGCGGGAGGAGCCGCCCTCGCCGTCCTCGTCGATGAGGTTGTCCCCGAAGTCGAACGGCGCGCGGTCGAAGCGGGAGCCGGGCGTGTAGTAGCCCTCCATGCCGATGATCGGCTTCACGCCCGCGGCATTCGCCTGCTTGTAGAAGTCGTAGGCGCCGAAGACGTTGCCGTGGTCGGTCATCGCCAGCGCCGGCATGCCCTGCTCGGCGGCGGCCTTGGTCACCTCGGGCAGCTTGGCCGCGCCGTCGAGCATCGAGTACTCGGTGTGCACGTGCAGGTGCACGAACGAATCCTTCGACGGGCTGCTGCTCACGGGCGGTCGTACTCCTCAGTGGTCGTGCGTGCCCGACCGTCGGTGATCCGGCGGGCGACCGGCGGGGAAGACCGGCGGTGCGGAAGATCCGGTGCTGTCCCGACAGGGATCCGGTCGGAGGTCCCTCGATCCTCGCACTGCCGAAGGTCTACGCCGAGGGTCTGACGGAACGTGTCGGCCACAGGCGGACCGATCCCAGAAGGACCCCTGCCCCCCGCCACTCGCACGCTCGCGGCGGGCCCCTGCAGGGGGCCGCCTTCAGAGCCGCCGGACCATCGTCACGTGCGGAATCCCGGCCTCCTCGTACACGTTCCCGACCGCGGCGTAGCCGGCCCGCTCGTAGAACCCGCGGGCGGTCAGCTGCGCGTGCAGTTCGACCTCCGTGGCGCCGCGGCGCAGCGCCTCGTCCTGGAGCGACGACAGCACGGCCGCCCCGTGGCCGCGACCGCGCGCGGACGCATCGGTGGCCATCCGGCCGATGCCGGCCGACGTCCCGCGCAGGAGCAGCCGGCCGGTCGCCACGACCCGCCCCTCGTCGTCGCGACTGAGCGCGTGGACGGCGGTGGCGTCGGCGTCGTCCCGCTCGATCTCCGGCGGCACGCCCTGCTCCTCGACGAACACCCGGGTGCGCAGGGCCGCGATCTCCGGCCAGTCCCCGGGACCGGCCAGCCGCGCGCTCACCCCGCCGCTCACCGGCTCACCGCCGGCAGCGCGCTGGCCGGGACCAGCAGGAACCGCAGGTCGATGACCACGTGCAGCAGCACCGGCAGCAGCAGCGAGCCGGTGTCCAGGTACAGCCCCGCGAGCACCCCACCGAGCACGCCGGTCGTCACGATCCCGGCCACGCCCTGGTAGGCGTGCGCCAGGCCGAACGCCACCGCCCCGACCGCGACCAGCGCCGGCGTGGACAGCCCGCCGGCCACGGCGGCGACGACGGCGAGGAAGAACCCGCGGTAGAGCCACTCCTCGCACACCCCGGCGGTGAGGCCGACGACGGTGAACAGCCGCCGCTCGCCGCGGGTGCGGGGCAGCAGCGCGAGCGTGGCGTGCACCTGCGGCTCGGCGTGCCGCCCCTCCCCCGGCCGGCGCCGCGCCGCGGCGGCCTCGGCCAGCGCTCCCGAGCGCAGCGCCCGCGTGGAGACGGCGACGAACACGAGCAGGAGGACCGCGGCGGCGCCGGCGAGCGGGCCGGGCCAGGACTGCGGCCAGCGCAGGCCCACCGCGGCGGCGTCGACGCCGGGCGCGTTCAGCCAGATGACCAATGCGAGCAGGGCCAGCCCCCACTCGAGCACCAGCAGCCGCCCGTAGAACGAGCGCCGGGCGCCCTCCTCCGCGCGCAGCCGCCCCTCGAACCGGCGGTGCAGCACGTGCCCGACCACCGGCTCCCCGAGCACCAGGTAGCCGGCGACGACGACTGCCGACAGCGCCGCCGGGCCGTAGTCGGCGAGCGAACCGGGCCCGTCCACCCGCCGGCCTCAAGCCTCGGCGCGCAGGATGTCGAGCGCGCCGGCGAGGTCGGGCGGATAGGGGCTGGTGAACTCCATCCACCGGCCGTCGGCGGGGTGCGGGATGCCCAGCCGGACGGCGTGCAGCCACTGCCGCGCGACGCCGAGGCGGGCGGCCAGCGTCGGGTCGGCGCCGTAGGTCATGTCGCCCACGCAGGGGTGGCGCAGCGCGGAGAAGTGCACGCGGATCTGGTGGGTGCGGCCGGTCTCCAGCCGGATGTCGACCAGGCTGGCCGCCGGGAATGCCTCCACGACCTCGTAGTGCGTGACCGACGGGCGGCCGTCCTGGACGACGGCGAACTTCCAGTCGTGCTTGGGGTGCCGGTCGATCGGGGCGTCGATGGTGCCGCGCGAGGGGTCGGGGTGGCCCTGCACGAGCGCGGCGTAGTTCTTCTCCACCGTGCGCTGCTTGAAGGCGGCCTTGAGCGCGGTGTAGGCCCGCTCGCTCTTGGCCACGACCATGATCCCGGTGGTGGCGGCGTCCAGCCGGTGCACGACGCCCTGCCGCTCGGCCGCCCCCGAGGTGGCGATCCGGTATCCGGCCGCGGCGAGGCCGCCGACGACCGTCGGCCCCTCCCAGCCGGGGCTGGGGTGCGCGGCGACGCCGACCGGCTTGTCGACCACGACGATGTCATCGTCGTCGTGGACCACGGTCAGCCCGGCGACCGGCTCGGGGGCCACTGGCTCGCCCGGGGGCGGGGGCAGCTCGACCTCCAGCCAGCTGCCGCCGGAGACGCGGTCGCCCTTGCCTCGGGGCCGGCCGTCGACCAGCACACCCCCGGCGTCGGCGATCTCGGCGGCCGCGGTGCGGGAGAGCCCGAAGAGCCGCGAGAGCGCCTGGTCGACGCGCTGGCCCTCCAGTCCGTCGGGCACCGGGAGGGCGCGGTGCTGGCCGGCCGAGCTGATCACGGTCCCATTGTGACCGCCGCACCTGCGCGGACGGCGCAGCGCCGCCGGGAGCGGCTCAGTCGCGCGCCGCGTCGGCGTCCTCGCCGGACCGGGAACGGGCCCGGGAGCCGTCGAACTCGATCCCGCGCAGGGCCAGCACCGCACCGAGAATGCCGCCGCAGACGATCGCCGAGTCGGCCACGTTGAAGATCGGGTAGAACTCGCCGTTCGGCGCGAAGACCGAGATGAAGTCCACGACGCCGCCGCGGAGGAAGCCCGGATCACGGAAGACCCGGTCGACGAGGTTGCCCACCGCGCCGCCGAGCACCAGGCCCAGGGCCACCGCCCAGCCGGTGGAGAACAGCCGCCGGGCGGTGCGCACGATGACGACCGCCACGGCGACGGCGATCAGCGTGAAGACGACGGTGAAGCCCTCGGCGAAGGAGAACGCCGCCCCGGTGTTGCGGGCGTGGGTCAGGTAGAGCGCGCCGCCGAGCAGCCGGATGTTCTCGCCCCGGTCGACGGTGGCGACCACGAGCAGCTTGCTGGCGAGGTCGAGCAGCAGGACCCCCGCGGCCAGCAGGAGCAGCAGGCGGGTGCGCGGGCGGCGGCCCGCGGGGACGTCGTCCCGGTCCGGCGGCGTCCCGCCCGCGCCGTCCCGGGGATCGCTCGGCTGGGACAGGACGGGCTCCTCGGTGCGGCGGTGGAGGTGGAGCGCGCGGGGATCCCGCGGCGCCCTCCGACGATAGCCGCGCAGGCCGTTGCGCCGTCCGACCACGGTGGACGCGGCGCACCCCCCGACCCGACGTGTTCCATCTCACGCCACTCTGCGACACATCTCACTACCCGTAGTGACGTGTTCGGGCCCGAAGTAGCCGAGGTTGGAAGGGCACAGTTTGCCCCCGAGCACGGAAGGCCCTCGTGTCCACCGAACTCGCACCAGCCACCGACCCCGACGTAGTCCTCGTGGGGGGCGGCATCATGAGCGCGACGCTGGCGTCGCTGCTCGGTGCCGTCGCCCCGGACTGGAGCGTCACCGTCTTCGAGTCCGGCTCGGCGGTGGCCGGTGAGAGCTCCGACGGCTGGAACAACGCCGGGACCGGCCACGCGGCCCTCTGCGAGCTCAACTACACGCCCGCCGGCGCCGACGGCTCGGTGGACGTCACCAAGGCCGTCACCATCAACGAGCAGTTCGAGGTCTCGCGCCAGTTCTGGTCCCACCTGGTGCGCGGGGGCCTGACCGGGGCGCCGAAGGAGTTCATCACCCCGGTCCCCCACATCAGCTTCGTCACCGGCGAGGCCGGCCGCACCTACATGCGGACCCGCCACGCGGCGATGGCGGCGCAGCCGCTGTTCTCCGGCCTGGAGTACACCGAGAACCCCGCTGAGCTGGCCGAGTGGGTGCCGCTGATGATGGCCGGGCGCCCGGCCGGCCAGGTGGTGGCCGCGACGCGGTCGGCCTCCGGCACCGACGTCGACTTCGGCTCGCTGACCCGCCTGCTCTTCACCGCCGCCGAGGAGCGTGGCGTGCACGTGCACGTCAACCAGCGGGTCACCCGGCTCGAGCGCCGCACCGACGGCCGGTGGACGGTCACCGTGCGCGACACGGTCAGCGGCGAGGAGCGCAGCGTCCGCACCCGGTTCGTGTTCGTCGGCGCCGGCGGTGGCGCGCTGCCGCTGCTGCAGCGGGCGGGCATCCCGGAGATCCGCGGCTTCGGTGGCTTCCCGGTGAGCGGGATGTTCCTGCGCACCCGCTCCCCCGAGCTGGTCTCGGCGCACCAGGCCAAGGTGTACGGCCAGGCGGCCGTCGGCGCGCCGCCGATGTCGGTGCCGCACCTGGACCTGCGGCTCATCGACGGCGACCACTCGCTGCTGTTCGGCCCCTACGCCGGCTTCTCGCCGAAGTTCCTCAAGGCCGGGTCGATGTTCGACCTCCCACGCAGCGTCAAGCCGAACAACCTCGGCTCGATGCTGGGCGTGGCCCGCACCGAGATGGCGCTCACCCGCTACCTGGTCAAGGAGCTGCTCCAGTCGCGCGGCGCCCGCCACCGCACGCTGACCGAGTTCGTGCCCGAGGCCGAGCAGCGCGACTGGGACATGATCACCGCGGGCCAGCGGGTCCAGGTGATCAAGCGCGACCCGAGGTCCGGCCGCGGCGTGCTGCAGTTCGGCACCGAGCTGGTCGTCGGGGCCGACGGCACCGTCGCCGGCCTGCTCGGCGCCTCCCCGGGCGCCTCGACGGCGGTGTCGGCGATGCTGAAGGTCCTCGAGCGCTGCTTCCCCGACCGGATCGCCGCGTGGCGGCCCGCGCTGGAGGAGGCGATCCCCTCCTACGGCCGCCGGCTCGCCGACGACCCGGCCCTGCTGGAGCTGGTCCGCAAGGAGACGACGCAGACCCTCGAGCTCAACGGCTGACCCGCCACCCGGAGGCGACCAGCCGCGCCGGCCGGGCGTCGTCCCGCACGATCTGCACGCCGTCGAAGTGGTGCTCGCCCTCG
The DNA here is from genome assembly GCF_900114385.1 of Geodermatophilus ruber. Classification (GTDB taxonomy): domain Bacteria; phylum Actinomycetota; class Actinomycetes; order Mycobacteriales; family Geodermatophilaceae; genus Geodermatophilus; species Geodermatophilus ruber. The sequence continues at coordinate 516,981 of NZ_FOSW01000002.1, read as the reverse complement.
TACTCGATGGCGCCGCGGTGCCCCGGCCGCGCGAGGTCCACGCCGGCCGGCCCGGACGCGAGGCGCTCAGTCGGTCTCGGTGGCGGCGCCGCTCTCGCCGCGCCACGTCGCCAGCCGGCCGGCCCGGCTGACCGCGCGCAGCCGCCGCTCGGCCTCCGGCCGTGACCGCCGGGCGGAGACCAGCAGCGCCTGGTCCCCGCGCATCAGCCGGGTGGTGGGACCCGGGACGAAGGACTGCCCGTCGCGGACGATCAGCACGACGGCGGCGTCCTCGGGCAGCCGCAGCTCCGGCAGGTATACCCCGTGCAGGCGGGAGCCCGGCGGCACGGTCAGCTGCAGGAGGTCGGCGTCCAGCTCGTCCAGCGGCGCGGCCTCCACCTGCACCTCGCGCGCGGTGAGCGGCGCCGCCACGCCCAGCCGGCGGGCGACCCAGGGCAGCGACCAGCCCTGCACCAGGGTGAAGACGACGACCAGGACGAACACCGTGTCGAACACGCGGGTCGCGCCCGGTACCGCGGCGGCGATCGGGAACGTGGCCAGCACGATGGGCACCGCACCGCGGAGCCCGGCCCAGGAGATGAACGCCTGCTGCGCCGGCGGGAAGCGGAACCACAGCAGGCTCAGCACGACCGACAGCGGGCGGGCCACCAGGAGCAGCGCCCCGCCCACCACCAGCGCGGGCAGCACCGCCCCCGGGAGGCGCTCGGGCGACACGAGCAGACCCAGCAGCACGAACAGCCCGATCTGCGCGAGCGAGGCCATGCCCTCGGCGAAGCCGATGCTCGCCGAGCGGTGCGGCAGCGCGGCGTTGCCCAGCACGACGCCGCAGAGGTAGACGGCCACGAACCCGGAGGTGTGCAGCAGGGACGCCGTCGAGAAGGCCAGCACACAGAGTGCCAGCGTGGCCAGCGGGTAGAAACCGGCCAGCGGCAGCGCGACCCGCCGCAGCAGCAGGGCCCCGGCGAACCCGACGAGGACGCCGATCACCGCGCCGCCGAGCAGCTCGGCGCCCACCAGCACGCCGACCAGCCACCAGGGCCCGGCCCGCTCGCCGGTCAGCGCCTCGGAGAGCACGGCGACCAGGAGGATCACCGGGGCGTCGTTCAGCCCGCTCTCGGCCTCCAGCGACGCGGTGACCCGGCGCGGCAGCGGCAGCCGCCGCAGGGAGGCGAACACGGCCGCGGCGTCGGTGGAGCTGACCACCGCGGCCAGCAGCAGCGCCAGCCCCCAGGGCAGGTCCAGCAGCCAGACGCCGATGGCCGCCGTCACCACGACGCTGACCGCGACCCCGACCGTCGCCAGCGTGACCCCGGGCCCGATCGCCCGGCGCACGTCGTTCCACCGGGTGGTGAGCCCACCTTCGGCGAGGATGACCACCAGCGCGGCCACGCCCAGGGTCTGGGTGAGCGCGACGTCCTCGAACTCGACGCCCAGGCCGCTCTCGCCCAGGGCGACGCCCAGGGCGAGATAGATCAGCAGGCTCGGCAGGCCGAGCCGGTCGGCCAGCCGCAGAGCCACCGCGGCCACGAGGACGACGAGGGCCCCGGCCGCCAGCGCCACGGTGACCGTGGTGTTCACCGTGCGCCCCTGTCCACCTCCGCAGTCTCCCGTACGCGGCCGCAGGCCAGGATCACGGCGCGGCGGGGCCGGCACGGGCACCGCGGCCGCCGGCCCGGTCGACACCTCGGGGATGATGGGGGCGTGAGTTCTCCCGGCCCCTTCCGCGCGCTGCCCCCTCAGGTCGACCTGCCCGCCCTCGAGCAGGAGATCCTGGGCCGCTGGGAGGTCGACAAGGTCTTCGCCCGCTCGCTGGAGGCGTCGACCGGCAGGCCGCAGTGGGTGTTCTACGAGGGACCGCCCACCGCCAACGGCCGCCCCGGCACCCACCACATCGAGGCGCGCGCCTTCAAGGACGTCTTCCCCCGGTTCAAGACCATGCAGGGGTGGCACGTGCCCCGCCGCGCCGGCTGGGACTGCCACGGCCTGCCGGTGGAGATCGCCGTCGAGCAGGAGCTCGGCTTCGCCGGGAAGCCGGACATCGAACGCTTCGGCATCGCCGAGTTCAACGCCCGCTGCCGGGAGTCCGTCGAGCGGCACGTCGCCGACTTCGCCGACCTCACCCGCCGGATGGGCTACTGGGTCGACATGTCCACCGCCTACTGGACGATGGACCCGGCCTACATCGAGAGCGTCTGGTGGTCGCTCAAGCAGATCTTCGACAAGGGCCTGCTGGTCGAGGACCACCGGGTCGCGCCGTACTGCCCGCGCTGCGGCACCGGCCTGTCCGACCACGAGGTCGCCCAGGGGTACGAGACGATCACCGACCCGTCGGTCTACGTGCGGCTGCCGGTCACCAGCGGCGAGTGGGCCGGCAGGGCCGACCTGCTCATCTGGACCACGACGCCGTGGACGCTGCCGTCCAACACCGCCGTCGCGGTCAACCCGGACGTCACCTACGTCGTCGCCCGCACGGACGCCGGCACGTTCGTCGTCGCCGAACCGCTGCTGTCCGCCGTCCTCGGTGAGGACGCGGAGGTGCTGGCCCGCACGAGCGGCCGGGACTGGGAGCGGGTGCACTACCAGCGGCCGTTCGACCTGGTCGAGTTCCCCGAGGGGACCGACGCCCACTTCGTCGTCCTGGCCGACTACGTCACCACCGAGGACGGCACCGGGCTGGTGCACCAGTCCCCCGCGTTCGGCGCCGACGACCTGGCCGTCTGCCGCGCCTACGGGCTGCCGGTGGTCAACCCGATCGACCCCACCGGGCACTTCCTCCCGGAGATCCCGCTGGTCGGCGGGCACTTCTTCAAGGCCGCCGACCCCACGCTGGTCGAGGACCTGCAGCGCCGCGGCGTGCTGTTCCGCGAGCAGCGCTACGAGCACAGCTATCCGCACTGCTGGCGCTGCCACACGCCGCTGATGTACTACGCGCAGCCCTCCTGGTACATCCGCACGTCGGCGATCAAGGACCAGCTGCTCGCCGAGAACGAGAAGACCCACTGGTACCCGGAGACCATCAAGTGGGGTCGCTACGGCGACTGGCTGCGCAACAACGTCGACTGGGCGCTGTCCCGCGACCGGTACTGGGGCACTCCGCTGCCGATCTGGCGCAACGACGCCGACCCGTCCCGGATGGTCGCCGTCGGGTCGCTGGCCGAGCTCTCGGAGCGCACCGGCCGGGACCTCTCCGCTCTCGACCCGCACCGGCCCTACATCGACGAGGTGACCTTCACCCTGCCCGGCGAGGAGGGCACCTACCGGCGGGTGCCGCAGGTCATCGACGCCTGGTACGACTCCGGCTCGATGCCCTTCGCCCAGTGGGGGGCGCCGTACCGCAACCAGGAGGAGTTCGAGGCCGCCTACCCCGCGCAGTTCATCTGCGAGGCGATCGACCAGACCCGCGGCTGGTTCTACTCGCTGATGGCCGTCGGCACGCTGGTCTTCGGGAAGAACCCGTACGAGAACGTGCTGTGCCTGGGCCACATCCTGGCCGAGGACGGCCGGAAGATGAGCAAGCACCTGGGCAACATCCTCGAGCCGATCCCGCTGATGGACCGGCACGGCGCCGACGCCGTCCGCTGGTTCATGCTCGCCGGCGGCTCGCCGTGGTCGGCCCGGCGGGTGGGGCACGAGACGCTGTCCGAGGTGGTCCGCAAGGTCCTGCTGACCTACTGGAACACCGCCAGCTTCTTCACCCTCTACGCGGAGACCAACGGCTGGGATCCCACCACCCGCCCCGCCCCGGCCCGCGCCGAGCGGCCGCTGCTGGACCGCTGGGCGCTCGCGGAGCTGGCCGCGGTCACCGACGGCGTCACCGCCGCGTTGGAGGACTTCGACACCCAGGGCGCCGGGCGGCTGCTCGCGCAGTTCGTCGATGACCTGTCCAACTGGTACGTGCGCCGCTCCCGCCGCCGGTTCTGGGACGGCGACCCCGCGGCGCTGGCCACGCTGCACGAGGTGCTCGACGGGCTGACCCGGCTCATGGCGCCGTTCACCCCGTTCATCACCGAGGAGGTGTGGGGCCGCGCGGTCGCCCCCGGCCTCCCGGAGCCGGTCGACAGCGTGCACCTGACCTCCTGGCCACAGGTGGACGAGGAGGCCCGCGACGACACGCTCGTGGCCCAGGTGGCCCTCGTGCGGCGCCTGGTCGAGCTGGGCCGCTCGGCCCGCACCTCGGCCAAGGTCCGCACCCGGCAGCCCCTGGGCCGCGCCGTCGTCGCCGCTCCCGGCTGGTCGTCGCTGCCCCGCGATCTGGTGGCCGAGGTCGCCGACGAGCTCAACGTGCAGGAGCTGGCCGACCTGTCCTCGGTGGGTGGGGATCTGGTCGACGTGAGCGTGAAGGTGGACTTCCGGGCGGTCGGGCGCCGGCTGGGCAAGCAGGTGCAGGCGGTGGCGAAGGCCGTCGCGGCCGCCGACCCCACCGAGCTGACCGCCGCCTACCGCGCCGGGACGGCGACGGTGCAGGTGGACGGGCAGACCGTCCCGCTGACCGACGGCGACCTGATCGTCACCGAGACCCCGCGGGAGGGCTGGACGGTGGCCAGCAGCGGTGGTCTCACCGTGGCCCTGGATCTGGAGCTCACCCCGGAGCTGGAGCGGGCCGGCCTGGTCCGCGAGGCGGTCCGGCTGGTGCAGGAGGCCCGCAAGAACAGCGGTCTGGCGGTCAGCGACCGCATCGAGCTGTGGTGGACCGCGGACGGCGCGGGCGGGGAGAAGATGGCCCAGGCGCTGGAGGAGCAGGCCGAGCAGGTGGCCGCGGAGGTGCTGGCGGTCCGCGTGCACCCGCGGACCGCGGGCGAGGGCGAAGGGGCCGAGGGGCCGGCCGGCTCCCGGTTCTGGGTGGCCCGCGCAAGCGACTGAGCCAGGGGCCGGGCCCGCGCCCTCAGGGGGTGCGGGCGGCGTTGCGGGCGCGTTCGGCGTCGGCGACGTGCCGCACCGGCCGGCACGTCGCGCACGGGGTGAAGCCGTCGGTGCGGGCCTCGGCCAGGGGCAGCGGGATCGGCTCGTGCCCGGTCAGGTGCCGGCAGCCCGCGAGGTGGTAGCGGGGGTGCTCGTCCACGACCAGCACCTCGTCGCGCGCGTCGACGACGAGCAGCAGGTCGGTGACCTCGACGTCCTCCTCGCCCGGCTCGCCGTCCGCTGCGGGGACGGTCGGTGTCGGAGGCTCCGCGGCCGGCGCGGGGGGCTCCACGACGGCCGTGGGCGGCTCCGGGGCGGCCGGGAGGGCGGCCGACGCTGTCGACGGCGGGGGCGCGGCCCGCTCGGCGAAGGCGGTGGCCTCCCGGCTCATCCGCACCCGGGTGAGGACCAGCAGCACGGCGGCCAGGGCGCAGGCGACGACGCAGGACCAGTACAGGGCGGTGACGCCCGTGCCCAGGCCACCGACGAACAGCCCGAGGCCGATCAACACCAGCAGTCCCGCCGCCACGATCACGGGCCGACTGTAACCGGGCTCACGGGCCGCCCGCCCCCGAACGCGGCGAGGGCCCCCGGACCGTGGTCCGAGGGCCCTCGAGCCCGACCCCCTCCTGGCGTTCCCGAGCCCGCGGGGCCCAGGGGGTCCTTTCTCAGGCGCCGGCGTGCTGGGTCTGCCGACTGTTGGACGCCGGCTCGGCCGAGCCGCGGCTGTCCAGGTCGCGCAGGTGCGACTCCAGGTAGGACCGCAGGCGGGTGCGGTACTCCCGCTCGAAGGTGCGCAGCTCCTCGATCTTGCGCTCGAGGCTGCTCCGCTTCTCCTCGAGCGAGCCCATGACCTCGGTGTGCCGGCGCTCGGCGTCCTGGTCCAGGGCCGCGGCCTTGGCCCGCGCCTCGCGCTCCATCGTGTCGGCCCGGGTACGGGCGTCGCTGACCATCGAGTCGGCGCGCATCTTGGCCTCGCTGACCAACTGCTCGCTCTTGGCGCGCGCGTCGGTGACCATGCGCTCGCTGTTGCTCTTGGCGCTGGCCACCATCTGGTCGGCCTGCGCCTTGGCCTCGTTGACGTACTTGTCGGCGGTCTCGGTGGCCAGCGCGAGCATCCGGGAGGCCCGGGCGCTGTCGTCCTCGCGAGCGGCCGCCGGCGGGGGCGGCGGGGCCGCGGCCGGGGTGGGCACCTCGGGAGCCTCGGCGCGGGGCGTGCGGCCGGTGGCCGACCCCGAGCGGAGCTCGTTGTTCTCCTCGATCAGCCGGGCCAGCTCGGCCTCCACGACATCGAGGAAGGCGTCCACCTCGTCCTCGTCGTAGCCCCGCTTGCCGATCGGCGGCTTCTTGAAGACGACGTTGTGCACGTCGGCAGGCGTGAGTGGCATCGGGCTCACCTCGGGTCGGACAGCGGGAACAGGGACGTTCTCGGACGAGCGGCGGCAGACCGCACCCAGCTCACAACGGCACCATCTCCGGCAGCTTCAGCATCCGCACGGATCAGGCGAGTTGGAGCGTGATGCCACGCAGGATGTACACGGCAATCAGAAGCACCATAAACCCGAGGTCCAAACGGATGGTCCCCAGGTTGAGGGGCGGGATGACCTTCCGGACGGCCTTCAGCGGGGGGTCGGTGGTGGCGTAGACCACCTCCAGCCCCGCTGCGACCAGCCCGGACGGGCGCCAGCTGCGCGCCAGCACCATCACCCAGTCGACGACGAACCGCGCGAAGAGCAGGACGAGGAAGACGAGCAGCACCGACGAGACGATCTGCCAGAAGAGAGCCACGGTCCTCGTTCGTTCGGGGCACCTCGCGTGCCGTGTCCAGTCCTGCGGTCGGCCTCAGGACTGGTTGAAGAACCCGCCTTCGCGGATCCGCGCCTTGTCCTCGGCCGTCACGTCGACGTCCCTCGGGCTGAGCAGGAACACCTTGTTCGTGACGCGCTCGATACTACCGCGCAGCCCGAAGGACAGCCCCGCAGCGAAATCCACCAGTCGCTTCGCGTCGGCGTCGTTCATCTCGGTCAGGTTCATGATGACCGGCATCCCGTCGCGGAAGCTCTCGCCGATCTGGCGGGCCTCGTTGTAGGTGCGCGGGTGCAGCGTGGTGATCCGGTACGGCTGCGGGGCGGGGGCCGGCGCGGGGGTCGGGGCGGGCTCCGGGACCGCGGCGACCGGCTCGCGGACGGCGAGCCCGGCGGCGCCGGACGTGGCCGAGGCACCCGGCCCGGTCCCGGCGCCGCTGCCGGCCCCGGCGCCGGCGAGGCCGCTCACGCGCGCCGAGCCGGCGGCCGGGGCCAGACCCAGGCCGCGGGCCGCCACGGGCCGCCGGACGACCGGGAGCTCGGGCTCGGGGGCCGACGCGAGGTCGGCCTCGAGCTCGTCCTCGTAGCGGTCGTACCGGTCACCGGGGTGGTCGTCGGCGTACCGCTCGCCGACCTCGGTGTAGTGGTCGTCGTAGGCCTCGTCCGCGGCGTACCGGCCGTACCGGCGGTCGTCGGGCCGGTCGCGGCGGTCCGGGTACTCCGACTGCCGGGCGTCGTACCGGCCGTAGGCGCGGGCGTCGTCGTCCTCCACGAGCCCGAGGTAGATGCCCATCTTGCGCATGGTTCCGGCCATCAGACCTCCCCCTTCTGGTGGTGTCGTCAGCGTTCCGACGCGCCAGGGCCGCACGCGGCCTGGTGCCCGTGTGACTGGTGTGACTCGTCCTCGGGCGAGGCTAGAGGGCGCTGCCCGAAGAGCGCGGTACCGACACGCACGAGCGTGGCGCCCGCCGCGACGGCCGGCTCGAGGTCGGCGCTCATGCCGGCCGAGAGCTCCCACGCGTCCGGATGGTCGGCCCGCACCCGTTCGGCGAGGGCCGCCAGCCGGGCGAACGCCGGCGCCGGCTCCTCCGCCCGCGGCGCGACGGCCATCAGGCCGCGCAGCCGGACCCCGTCGAGCCCGGCCACCTCGTCGGCCAGGGCCGGGACGGCGGCGGGGTCGGCACCGCCGCGGGCGGCCGCCTCCCCCTCGGGCCCGCCGAGGTCGACCTGCAGGAAGATCTCGACCGGCCGCCCGGCCGCCACGCCCACCCGGGCCAGCGTGCGGGCGAGGGCCGGCCGGTCCACAGAGTGCACGACCGCGCCGAGCCGGGCGATCGCGGCGGCCTTGTTCCGCTGCAACTGGCCGACGAAGTGCCAGCGCAGCGGGAGGTCGGTCAGCTCACCGGCCTTGCCGAGCAGCTCCTGGGCCCGGTTCTCACCGAAGTCGGCCTGCCCGTGCGCGGCCAGCTCCCGGACCGCACCGGCCGGCCAGGTCTTGCTCACGGCCAGCAGCGCCACCGAGGCCGAGTCGCGCCCCGCGGCGCGGGCCGCGGCGGCGATCCGCGCCCGCACGACCTGCAGCCGGTCCGCCGGAGAGCTCACCCCGTGATCCTCTCCTGCTCCGGCCCGACGGCTCCGCCGGCTCACCCGAGCCACGTGACGCCGGCCTGGCGGCCCGTGACGCCGTCGCGCCGGTGTGAGTAGAGGAAGCGGTCCTCGGCGGTGCAGCGGGGGTCGTGCACGACCTGGGCCACACCGGCGCCGCGGAGCAGCTCGGCCAGGCCGGCGCGCAGGTCGAGGCCGGGCGTGCCCTTCCGCGTGCGGACCGCGCTGGCCGGCGCCACCCGGCCCACCTCGGCCTGCATGGCGCGCGGCACCTCGTAGCAGGCACCGCAGATCGCCGGGCCCAGCAGGGCGGTCACGTCGGCCGGCCGGCTGCCCAGCCGGGCCATCGCCGCCAGCGCGGCCGGGACGACGCCCCGCTGCACCCCCTGCCGGCCGGCGTGCACCGCGGCGACCACGCCCTCCACCGGGTCGGCCAGCAGCACCGGCACGCAATCGGCGGCCAGGACGCACAGCACCAGGCCCGGAGTCCGGGTGACCAGGGCGTCGGTGTCGGGCACCGGCCCGTCCACCGGGCCATCAACGACGGCGACCCCCGTGCCGTGCACCTGGGACATCCAGACCAGCCGCTCGGCGGGCACGCCCAGCTCCCGGGCCAGCCGCTCCCGGTTGGCGGCGACGTCGGCCGGGTCGTCACCCACGTGGTCACCCAGGTTGAACGACGCGTACGGCGGACGGGACCGGCCGCCCCGCCGGTCGGTGACGACCCGTCGGGGTCGCACCGCCCGCGGGGCGGCCGGAGGCTGCGTCACGGCCCCGTCCTCCTCACCGCGAGCCTGCGAGCGGTGAGGGGGCAGGAGGGTCCTTTCACTGACGCAGGAACTCCGGGATGTCGAGCTCCTCCTCGAAGTCCTCGTTGGACAGCGGGCGCCGCGCGCCGCCGACCGAACCGGGGACCGGGGGCAGCGGAGGGACGGTGATGCCGCCGCCGGCGGACGCCACCGCCGGCCGGGCCGGCATCTGCGAGGTCGACGGCGGCGTCGGCTGGGTCGCCGGCGCGGAGCCGACGAGCCGCTCCCCGGTCTGCACCGGCGGGGCCGAGGCGACCGGCTGCGGGTGCACCGGCAGGCGCGCGGACGCCGCGGGCGGGGCCACCGGCGTCGCGGCTGCGACCGAGGCGACCCCGGCGTCCTTGCGGGAGTTGGGCTTGCCGCCGTCGAAGCCGGCGGCGATGACCGTGACCCGCACCTCGTCACCCAGGGCGTCGTCGATGACGGCACCGAAGATGATGTTGGCGTCGGCGTGCGCGGCGTCGGAGACCAGCGAGGCCGCCTCGTTGATCTCGAACAGGCCCAGGTCCGAGCCGCCCGAGATGGACAGCAGGACGCCGTGGGCGCCCTCCATCGAGGCCTCCAGCAGCGGGCTGGCGATCGCCTGCTCGGCGGCCAGCAGGGCGCGGTTGTCCCCCCGGGCGCTGCCGATGCCCATGAGCGCCGAGCCCGCCCCGGACATGACCGACTTCACGTCGGCGAAGTCGAGGTTGATCAGGCCGGGCGTGGTGATGAGGTCGGTGATGCCCTGGACGCCGGAGAGGAGCACCTGGTCGGCGGTGCGGAACGCGTCCATCACGCTGACGTTGCGATCACCGAGCTGCAGCAGCCGGTCGTTGGGGATCACGATGAGCGTGTCGCACTCGTTGCGCAGCTCCTCGATCCCCGACTCGGCCTGCACCGCGCGGCGCTTGCCCTCGAAGGAGAAGGGCCGGGTGACCACGCCGATGGTCAGAGCGCCGAGCTTGCGGGCGATGGAGGCCACCACCGGCGCACCGCCGGTACCCGTGCCACCGCCCTCGCCTGCCGTCACGAAGACCATGTCGGCGCCCTTGAGCACCTCTTCGATCTCCTCGCGGTGGTCCTCGGCGGCCTGCCGGCCGACGTCCGGCTGGGCGCCGGCGCCCAGCCCGCGGGTCAGCTCACGACCGACGTCGAGCTTGACGTCGGCGTCGCTCATGAGCAGCGCCTGCGCGTCGGTGTTGATGGCGATGAACTCGACCCCCTTGAGGCCGACCTCGATCATCCGGTTGACCGCGTTCACCCCGCCGCCGCCGATGCCGACGACCTTGATGACCGCGAGGTAGTTGTGCGGAGGTGTCATGTGGGACTCCCGACCTCGACCCTCATCCTCAAGTAAAGCCTTATAGTTATGTCAACTGGGTCGACGCGGACGAAGTTAGGTGGGCTTCCGCGGCCCCTACAAGCACCCGCCGGGGCCCGGCGTGTCGAACGAGCGCGTTCCCACAGTTCTCAGGCGACGCACTGGTCACTCGAGCATCACGAAGAGTGACGACCCGCGCCGGGAACGTCTCATTCCCAGGTCAATGGCGCGGACACGCCGGGAGCGCGGAACTTGCGAGGTGATCCTCCCCTCCGGGCGTGTCGCGGGCCTCCGCGTGTCGTCCTCGCTGCCGGCCCGGGCAGGTCCCCGTGGCCGCGATCACTCCCGGGCCAGCCGGCCCATCAGGTAGAACTCCTCGTTCGGCGGGATCGCCGCCCAGTGCGCCAGCCGGTTGGAGAGCGCGAACAGCGAGACGATCGCGCCGACGTCCCAGACGTCGTCCTCGGTGAGGTCGTGGTCACGCAGCCCGGCCAGGTCCGCGGCGGTGACCGCCACCGGCTCGACGGCCAGCCGCACCGCCACCTCGAGCACCGCCCGCATGCGCGGCGGCAGCGGCGCCTTGCGCCAGTCGACGGCCACCTGGTCGGCGAGGTACGGATCCCGGGACCGGATGCGGGCGATCGCGCCGTGCGCGACGACGCAGTACAGGCAGTCGTTGGCGGCGCTGGTGGCGACGACGATCAGCTCCCGGTCCGCCTTGGACAGCCCGGGGGTCTCCTTGTCCATGAGCGCGTCGTGCAGCGCGAAGAACGCCGCGGCCTCGGCGGGGCGCCACGACAGCGCGGCGAAGACGTTGGGCAGGAAGCCGGAGCGCTCCTCGACGTCGTCGAAGCGTTCCCGCAGGTCGGCGGGGAGCTCGTCGCGTGGGGGGACGGGGAACCGGCTGGCCGGCGGGGAGGAGGTCACCGCCCCACCCTGCCCGGACGGTCAGCGCAGGACCACTGCCGCCGGCGCGCTCACGTCGATCACCTCGGCCGGCTCCAGCGCCTCGGCGGCCAGCTGCCCGAGCAGCGCGACCAGCGCCGCGGCCTTGGCCGGCGCGTCCTCGGCGCCGCCCCACAGCACGGTGGTGCCGTCGGCGAGCCGGAGGGTGACGTCGTCCGCGCCGGTGGCCGAGGCGCCGACCAGGTCCGCCCGGACGTCCTCCGGCAGCGCCACCAGCGCGGCGAGCGCCGCCCGCGTGGCGCGGTCGTGCGGGCCCGGGTCGGCGACCTCCAGCGGCACGGCACCGGCCGGCGGCTCCCCGGTCACCGTGTCGAAGAGCACACCCGCGGCGTCGACGAGCGAGCGGGTGCCCTGGCGGTCGACGACCGCGACCGGGACCCGCTCCACCACGGTCACGACCACGCTGCGCGGCCAGCCGCGGGTCACCTCCACGGAGGCGACCTGGGGCAGCCGGGCGACCCGCGCCTCGGCCGCGTCGACGTCCACCCGCAGCAGCGGTGTCCCCTCGGCGACCCCGGCCACCTCGACGATCTCCGCGGCGGTCAGCGTGCCGGCTCCGTCGACCCGGACCGAGGAGACGGCGAGCACGGGGCTGCCCCACAGCAGCCAGGCCAGCAGGCCGAGCACGGCCGCGGCGCCGCCGGCCCGCAGCACCAGCCGCCGGCGGCGGTCGGCGGGGGTGTCCCGGCGCCGGGCGCGGGGGGGCCGCCGGGGCTCGGGTCCGGGCGCCCCACCGCGCGCGCGGTCGCGGGTCGTCGTCCCCGAGCGGCTCACCGGGCCGCGTCCTCCCCGCCGGCGGTCCCGGCCGCGCGGGCCCGCAGCGCCGCGAGCACCTCCGGCCCGACCATGGAGACGTTGCCCGCGCCCATGGTGATGACCAGGTCGCCGGGCCGCGCCCGGGCCGCCAGGGCCGGCGCGGCAGCCGACCAGGACGGCTCGAAGTGCACCCGCGAGGCCGGCAGGGGCACCGCGTCGGCGACCATCGCCCCGGTCACCCCCGGCACGGGGTCCTCCCGGGCGCCGTAGACGTCCATGACCACGACCTCGTCGGCCAGGGCCAGGACCTCCCCGAACCCGGCGGCGAACTCCCGCGTCCGGCTGTAGAGGTGCGGCTGGAAGGCCACGACCACCCGGCCGGTGCCGGCCACCGCCCGGGCGGCGCGCAGCTGGGCGGCGACCTCGGTGGGGTGGTGGGCGTAGTCGTCGTAGACCCGCACCCCGTCGACGACGCCCTTCAGCTCGAACCGGCGGTGCACCCCGCCGAAGCGGGCCAGCCCGTCGACCAGCGCGTCGGCGGGCAGCCCGAGCTCCAGACCGGCCAGCAGCGCAGCCGCGCTGTTGCGGGCCATGTGCTCGCCGGGTACCCGGATCTGCACCCGGCCGAGGACCTCCCCGTCCAGGACCGCGGTCCAGGCGGTCGCGTCCGGGCCGACCTCGATGTCCAGCAGCCGCAGGTCGGCGTCCGGGGCGGTGCCGTAGGTGCGCACCCGCGCCGCGGTCGGCACGGTACGCAGCCGCGCGGCCCCCGGGTCGTCGGCGCACAGGACGACGAAGCCGGCCGGATCCACGGTGGTGAGGAACCGGTCGAAGGCGGCCTCGACCGCGGCGAGGTCACCGTAGTTGTCCAGGTGGTCGGCCTCGACGTTGGTGACGATCGCCCCGTAGGGCGCCAGCAGCAGGAAGGAGCGGTCGCTCTCGTCGGCCTCGGCGACGAAGACGTCCCCCTCCCCCGCGTGCGCGTTGCTGCCCGACTCGTTGAGGTTCCCGCCGATGGCGAAGGACGGGTCCACGCCGCACGCCTGCACCGCCACGGTCAGCATCGAGGTGGTCGAGGTCTTGCCGTGCGTGCCGGCGACGGCGACGCTGCGCCGCCCGGCCATCACCGCGGCCAGGGCGACCGCCCGCGGCAGCACCCGCAGCCCCCGCTCGCGCGCGGCGGCCAGCTCCGGGTTGTCCTCGCGGATGGCCGTGGAGACCACGACGGTGTCGGCGTCCCCGAGGTGGGCCGCATCGTGCCCCAGCTCCACCCGCGCGCCCAGCGCCCGCAGCGCCAGCAGGGTCGGGGTGTCGCGGCGGTCGCTGCCGGAGACGGAGACCCCCCGGGCGAGCAGGATGCGCGCGATGCCGCTCATGCCGGCGCCGCCGATGCCCACGAAGTGCACCCTCCCGAGCTCGGGCAGGATGGGCACCGGCTCCTGCCACGCGGCCACGGTCTGGACACTCACCGCCCTGCCACCTCCAGCACGATGTCGGCGAGTCGTTCGTCGGCGTCGGGCGCGCCGGTGGCCGCGGCCCGCGCCGCGTAGCCGGCCAGCGCGGCCGGGTCGGTGACCAACGGCACGATCTGCTGCTGGATCCAGGACGGCGACAGGTCGGCGTCCTCCACCAGCAGCCCGCCCCCGGCCTCGACGACCGGCAGGGCGTTGCGGCGCTGCTCCCCGTTGCCGATCGGCAGCGGCACGAAGGCGGCCGGCAGCCCCACGGCCGACAGCTCGGCGACGGTCACCGCGCCCGCCCGGCACAGGGCCAGGTCGGCGGCGGCGTAGGCGAGGTCCATGCGCTCCAGGTAGTCGACGAGGACGTAGGGGGCCTGGCCCGCGGACCGCGGCGGCACCTCCACGTCGGTGTTCTTGGGCCCGCGGGCGTGCAGCACCTGCACCCCGGCCGCGGTGAGCGCCTCGGCGGCCCCGACGGCGGCGCGGTTCAGCGACGCCGCCCCCTGCGAGCCGCCGAAGACCAGCAGCGTGGGCCGGTCGGCGTCCAGGCCGAAGACGGCGCGGGCCTCGGCGCGCCGGGACCCGCGGTCCAGCGTGCTGATCGTCGTCCGCAGCGGCATGCCGACGTGCGCGCCACCGTGCAGCGGGGTCCCGGGGGTGGTGACCGCCACGCGCGCGGCGAGCCGCGCGCCGATCCGGTTGGCCAGCCCCGGCAGCGCGTTCTGCTCGTGCACCACGATCGGCACCCGCTCGCGGCGGGCGGCGAGGTAGGCCGGCAGTGCGACGTAGCCCCCGAAGCCCACGACGACGTCCGCGTCCAGCTCGCGCAGCAGCGAGCGGGTCTCGGCGACCGACCGGCGCACGCGGCCGGGCACGCGCAGCAGGTCGAGGGTGGGCTTGCGCGGCAGCGGGACCGGGGGAATCAGCCGCAGGTCGTATCCGCGGGCCGGCACCAGCCGCGTCTCCAGGCCGCGGGCGGTGCCCAGGCAGGTGATCCGCACGCCGCCCTCGGCTCCGCGGCGCCGCAGGGCGTCGGCGAGAGCGAGCATCGGTTCGATGTGCCCGCCGGTGCCGCCGCCGGCGAGCACCACGCTCACGGGGCCGTTCACCGGGCCGCTCACCGTGGCCGCCGGGAGTCGGGCGTCGCCGTCCGGGCGCGGGCCGGTGGTTGGCGGCGGGCGTCGGCGCCGCGGCCGCGCTCGGGAGCGCCCCGCCGGTCGCGGGCCGACGGCGCCCGTTCCCGGGACGGGGTGCGCACCCGCTCGCGGCCCGGCGGGGGCACCCGCACCACGGTCCGCCCGCCGGGGACCGCCGGCCGGCGGGCCGGGCGCTCGGCCGGTTCCGGGCGGCTGCGCCGCCGCGGCCGGACCGGGTCCACCGCGGCGGCCGGGACCGGCAGCAGCAGCCGGGCCAGCCGGCCGCGCTCACGGCGGCGCTGGTGGTCGATGGCCGCGGGCTCGGAGACGGCGAAACGGATCAGCAGGCCCACGATGAACAGTGTGAGCACCAGCGAGGTGCCGCCGGCGGAGATCAGCGGGAGGGTGAGGCCGGTGACCGGGAGCAGGCCCACCACGTAGCCCATGTTCAGCGCCGCCTGGCCGACCAGCCACACGGTGATGGCGACGCTGGCCAGCTGGACGAAGCGGTCGGTGGAGCGGCGGGCGATGCGGAACCCGGCGTAGGCGAGCACACCGTAGAGGGTGACCACCACCATGCACCCGAGAAACCCGAGCTCCTCACCGATGATCGCGAAGATGTAGTCCGACTCGGCCTCCGGCAGCAGATTCCACTTCATGGCGCTGTTCCCCAGGCCCACGCCCCACAGCCCGCCGGTGGCCAGCGCGTAGAAGCCCCGGATGGCCTGGAAGCCGGTGTCCGAGGGGTCGGCGAACGGGTCGAGGAACGAGGTGATCCGCTCCATCCGGTAGGGCGCGACCTTGATCATGAGCGCCAGCCCGGCAGCCCCGACGAGGAGGAACCAGCCGAAGAACCGCCGCGGCAGGCCCGCGCCCCAGAGCAGCCCGAGGAGCACCAGGCCGAGGCTGACGATGCCGCCGAAGTCCGGCTCCAGGTAGAGCAGGAAGGCCAGGACCCCGAAGACCGGCAGCAGCGGGACCAGCAGGGTCTGCACGGTGAGGAACCGCTCCCGCACGGCCAGGATGTGGGCCCCCCACAGCGCGAACACCAGCTTGGCCAGCTCCGAGGGCTGGAAGTTGGTGAACCCCAGGTCGATCCAGGCCCGGGAGCCGTTGAGCTGCATGCCGATCCCGGGAATGAGCACCGCGACCAGCAGCACCGCGGACCCGATCAGCGCGATCGGGGCCCAGCGGCGGACCAGGCCGGCGGGCAGCCGCAGCGCGACCAGCAGCGCGACCATCCCGATGCAGGCGAAGACGACCTGGTCGACCCCGGGGCGCCAGGCCGGCTGGTCGTTGAGCGCCGCCTCGATGGCCGAGGCGGAGAAGACCATCACCAGCCCGATCGCCAGCAGCAGGCCGGCCGCGCCGCTCACCAGGTGCGCGCTGGTCATGGGCCCGTCGAGCCAGGCGGGCCCGGTCAGCCGGCGGGCCGGCCAGGTCCGCTGCGGGGTGCGGCGCCCGCCCGGGGCGCCCCGCGTGCCGGTGGACTCCATCGGGCCATGGTCGCGGCTGCGCGCGGCGTCCCGGGGCACCGACGGGGCGTGTCGCAGCACCCGGCCCCTGCTCGTTCCGGTCACAGGCCCGTGACGGCGAGCCAGTCGGCGTAGAAGAGGCCCAGCCCGAACGCCACGGCCATCCCGGTGACCAGCCAGAACCGCACGATCACGGTGTTCTCGGCCCAGCCGGCCAGCTCGAAGTGGTGGTGCAGCGGGGCCATGCGGAACACCCGCCGCCGGGTGGCCCGGAAGAACGCCACCTGGATGACCACCGACAGGGTCACCGCGACGAACAGCCCGCCGAGGACGATGAGCAGCAGCTCGGTGCGGGTGACGATCGCCAGGCCGGCGAGCAGACCGCCGAGGGCCAGGGACCCGGTGTCGCCCATGAAGATCCGCGCCGGGCTGGTGTTCCACCACAGGAAGCCCAGGCAGGCGCCCAGGCCGGCGGCCGCGACCAGGGTGACGTCGAGGGGGTCGCGCACGGTGTAGCAGCCGTCGATCAGCTCGGTGGTGCAGTCGTGGGTGAACTGCCAGAACGAGATGATCGTGTAGGCGCCGCAGACCATCGCCGAGGCGCCGGCGGCCAGCCCGTCGAGCCCGTCGGTGAGGTTGACCGCGTTGGAGAACCCGGCGATGAACAGGTAGGCCAGGATCACGAACCCGATCGAGCCCAGGGCCAGCGGCGCGATGTCGCGCACGTAGGAGACGAACGTCGAGGCGGGGGTGACCCCGGCGCCGTCGGGGAAGTTGAGCGCGAGGACGGCGAAGGCGACGCCGACGACCAGCTGGCCGACCAGCTTGGCCGTCTTGTTCAGCCCGAGGCTGCGCCGGTACCGGATCTTCAGGTAGTCGTCGAGGAAGCCGACCGTGCCCAGCCCCACCATGAGGAACAGCACCAGCAGGCCGCTGGCGGTGACCCCGCGGCCGGGCTGGTTGATGAGGAACAGGTGGGCGATCAGGTAGCCACCGACGGTCGCCCCGACGATGACGGTGCCGCCCATCGTGGGCGTGCCCTTCTTCGACAGGTGCGTCTCGGGCCCGTCGTCCCGGATCTCCTGCCCGAAGCCCTTGCGGCGGAAGAGGTGGACCGCCACCGGGGTGGCGAGGATCGAGATCACCAGGCCGAACGCGGCCGCGACGAGGACGGACTTCACGCGCCTGCCCCGGTCGCCAGCAGGTCCTCGGCGAGCACCTCGAGCCCGTAGGACCGGCTGGCCTTCACCAGCACGACGTCACCGGGCACCAGCACCTCCGTCAGCAGTTCCCGGGCGGCCGCCCGGTCCGGGACGTGCACGGTGCCCTCGCCCTCGCGCGCACCGGCGGCGGCAGCGCCCTCCGCTATCCCTACCGCATCAGAGCCCACCGCCACGACGAGGGCCACGCCCGCGGCCACCGCGTCCCGGCCCAGCCGCCGGTGCTCCTCCGCCGCGCCCGCGCCCAGCTCGGCCATCGCACCCAGGACGGCGATCCGCCGGCGGGCGGGCAGCCCGGCCAGCGCGGCGAGCCCGGCGCGCATCGACTCGGGGTTGGCGTTGTAGGCGTCGTTGATCACGGTCACGCCGTCGTCCCGGCGGGTGACCTCCATCCGCCACCGGCTGCGGGGGCCGGCGGCCGCGAGCCCCGCCGCGACGGCGGCGGGCGCCATCCCGGCGGCCAGGGCCGCGCCCGCGGCGGAGAGCGCGTTGGCGACCTGGTGCTCCCCGACCACCTGCAGGGCCACCGGGTGGGTCTCCCCCGCGGCGGCCAGGGTGAAGTGCGCCCGGCCCGCCTCGTCCAGGGCGACGGCCTCGGCACGGACGTCGGCGCCCGCGGCCCGGCCGGTGGCCACCACCCGGGCCCGGGTGCGCGGCGCCATGCCGAGCACCCGCGGGTCGTCGGCGTTGAGGACGGCGGTGCCGTCCGCCGGCAGCGCCTCCACCAGCTCACCCTTGGCGGCGGCGATGCCGTCGGCGGAGCCGAACTCGCCCAGGTGCGCCGACCCCACGTTGAGGACGACACCGACCCGGGGCGGGGCGACGCGGCACAGGCGGGCGATGTGCCCGGGCCCGCGCGCCCCCATCTCGAGCACCAGGAAGCGGGTGTCCTCGTCGGCGTCGAGCACGGTGAGCGGCAGGCCGATGTCGTTGTTGTAGGAGCCGGGCGGGCTCACCGTCGGGCCGGCGGTCGCCAGCACCTGGCCGAGCAGGTCCTTGGTGGAGGTCTTGCCCGACGAGCCGGTGATCGCGAGCGTCTGCAGCCCGCCGTCGGTCAGCCGCCGGTGCACGGCCGCGGCCAGCCGGCCCAGGGCCGCGACCGGGTCGTCGACGAGGACGCACGGCAGCGCGCCGTCCGCGCGCGTGGCCAGCGCCGCGACCGCGCCCGCGGCCGCGGCGGCGCCGAGGAAGTCGTGCCCGTCCACCCGCTCGCCGGCCACGGCGACGAACAGGTCGCCGGGCGCGACGGTGCGGGAATCGAGGGTCACCGTGCCGGTGACGGCGCCGGAGGCCGTCCCGGCCACCCGCCCGTCCACCGCCGCGGCGATCTCGTCGAGGGTCAGCCGAATCACTCTGAGGGCTCCACTCCGGCCCGCGTCAGGGCCTCGCGCAGGACGGCGCGGTCGTCGAACGGGTGCAGGGTGCCGGCCACGTCCTGGCCGGTCTCGTGGCCCTTGCCGGCCACCAGGACGGCGTCGCCGGGCCGGGCGCGGACGACCGCGGCGGCGATCGCCGCCCGCCGGTCGCCGATCTCCAGGACGTCGCCGCGCCGGTCGGCGGGGACGCCGGCGAGCATGGCCGCGCGGATGGCGGCGGGGTCCTCGGAGCGCGGGTTGTCGTCGGTGACGACGAGCAGGTCGCTGCCGCGCGCCGCGGCCGCGCCCATGGCCGCGCGCTTGCCGGGGTCGCGGTCGCCGCCGCAGCCGAGCACGGTGAGCACCCGGCCGGGCGTGGCGGCACGCAGCGCGGCGAGCGCGGTGGCCACCGCGTCGGGGGTGTGCGCGTAGTCGACGACGGCGACGAACGGCTGACCGGCGTCCACCGGCTCCATGCGGCCGGGCACCACGGTCTCGGCCAGCCCGGTCAGCGCCGCCTCCACCGGGACGTCGACGGCGTCGAGCAGGGCGACGGCGAGCACCGCGTTGGCCACGTTGAAGGCGCCGGGCAGGCGGACGCGGGCCGGCCAGCTGCGCCCCCCGGGGCCGTGCAGGGTGAACAGCGAGCCGCCGTCCGGCGCGATCGCCACGTCGCCGGCCCACCAGTCCGCCGTCGGGTCCTGGGTGGCCACGGTGACCGCGCGGCGGCCGGTCAGCATGCCGGTGAGCCGGCGGCCGTAGGGGTCGTCGACGTCGACGACCTCCACGGCGGCGCGGCCGTCGAACAGCCGCGCCTTGGCCGCGAAGTAGTCCTCGAGGTCGGTGTGGAAGTCGAGGTGGTCGCGGCCGAGGTTGGTGAAGCCGGCCGCGGCGAAGGGGACGCCGCCGACCCGGCCCAGGGCCAGGGCGTGGCTGGAGACCTCCATGACCACCGTCTGCACCCCCGAGCCGGCCATGGCGGCCAGCAGCGCGTGCAGCGCCGGGGCCTCCGGCGTCGTCCGGACGCTGGGGAAGGCGGTGACCGTCGGGGTGCTGTCGGCGTCCCGGCCGCGGGTGCGGGTCTCCACGGTGCCGATCAGGCCGGTGCCCCGGCCGGCGGCCGCCAGGCCGGCCTCGACGAGGTAGCTGGTCGTGGTCTTGCCGTTCGTGCCGGTGATGCCGATGACCTGCAGCCGCCGGGCCGGCTCGCCGTAGACCCGCGCGGCGACGTCGCCGAGCAGCCGGCGCGGGTCGTCGACGACGCACACCGGCAGGCCGGTGGCCACCGCCTGCTCGCGGCCGGACGGGTCGGTGAGGACCGCGACCGCGCCACGGGCGGCGGCGTCGGCGGCGAAGCGGGCACCGTGGGTGCGGGCACCGGGGAGGGCGGCGTAGAGGTCACCCGGCCGGACCTCGCCGGAGGCCAGCGTGACCCCGGACAGCGGGGTGTCCGCGGCCCCCTGCACGGGCGCGCCGAGGAGGTCGGCGAACGCGGCGAGGGTCAGCGGGGCGGTCCCCTCCGGACGGGGTACCGACCCGTCAGCGGTGGGGGTCACGGAACTCCAATCTACCGGCGGGCAGGCTCCGTCCCGGGCCCCCGGGCCTCTCCTGGCGTGCCCTGAGCGTGCGCAGGGTTCGGGGAGGAGTGCTTCTTCGCAGGTGGGGAGGACGGCGGCCCCCAGCAGGGTCCCTTCGCGGGCGTGCGAGTGGCCGGGGCAGGCGGTCCCTTCTCAGTCCGAGGCGGTGAGGCGGAAATCGGGGCGCGGCGTCCCGGACGGGACGATGGCGTCGGCGGTGAGCGCCTGGCGCATGATGTCGGCGAAGACGGGGGCGGCGACCTGACCGCCCTCGGCGGAGCTGCTCGGCCGCTCCAGGTCCACCGCGACGACGTACTGGGGGTCGTCGGCGGGGGCGAACCCGACGAAGGTGGTCACGTACCCGCCGCCGGCGTAGCAGTTGCACTCGGGGTTGGCGCGCTGGGCGGTGCCGGTCTTGCCGGCCACCCGGAAGCCGTCGACCTGGGCCAACGGCGCGGTCCCGCCCGGACCGACGACGGACTCGAGCATGTACGCCGTCTGCTCCGCGGTGGCCTCGCTGACCACCCGGGTGCTCTCCGGGGCCGGGGTCGCCCGGCCGCCGACCGAGGAGACGATGCGCGGCTCGATCCGCACCCCGCCGTTGGCGATCGCCTGGAAGACCGAGGCCATCTGCAGGGTGGTCACCGACACGCCCTGGCCGATCGGGACGTTGGCCGCGCGGCTGGCGGTCCAGTCGGCGGAGTCCTGCAGGATGCCGGCGCTCTCCCCCGGCAGCTCGACCCCCGTGGTGCTGCCGATGCCGAAGGCGCGCAGGTACTTCTCGAGCGCGGCGTCCCCGACCTCGCGGGCCAGCATGATCGTGCCGACGTTGCTGGACTTGGCGAGGATGCCGGTCACCGTCCAGTCGATCGGCTCGTGGTCGTGGGCGTCGGTGACGACCACGTCGCCGGCCTGGATGTGCCCGTCGACGGTGAGCACCGTGTCCGGGGTGGCGACCCCCTCCTCCAGGGCGGCGGCGAGGGTCACGGCCTTCATCACCGAGCCCGGCTCGAAGACGTCGGAGACCACCGGGTTGCCCAGCAGCTCGGGGTCGGTCTGCGAGTAGTTGCCCGGGTCGTACCCGGGGCAGGAGCCCATCGCCACGACCTCGCCGGTCTTCACGTCCAGCACCACGGCGGAGGCGCGGGTGGTCTCGCCGTTCGCGCACTCCTGCCCGAGCCGCTGCTCCATGACGTACTGCAGGTCCTGGTCGAGGGTGAGGGCGACGGTCTGCCCGTCGACGGCCGGGGTGGACTCGTCGATGCCCGAGGGGATCGGGTGGCCGCCGCTGCCCACCTCGACGCGCCGCTCCCCCGGGGTGCCGGCCAGCTCGTCCTGGAAGGTCTGCTCGATGCCGGCCAGCCCCTCCCCGTCCCGGCCGACGAAGCCGACGACCTGGCCGGCGACGGTGCCCGCCGGGTACAGCCGCACCGGGTCGTCCTCGAGGAAGATCCCGCCCAGGCCGAGCTCGTCGATCGCGTCGGTCGTCTCCGGGGACACCTGGGCGGCGAGGACGACGTAGCGGCTGTCCTGCGACAGCTTCTCGGTGAGCTCGGAGACGGGGACGTCGAGCAGCGTGGTCAGCGCCAGGGCGGTGCGCGCCGGGTCGGCCACGACGGTGGGGTCGGCGACCACGCGGGAGGCGTCGACGGTGTACGCCAGGGGGCTGCCGTCCCGGTCCACCACCTGCCCGCGCAGGGCCGCGATCGGGTTCGTGCGCAGCCGGTCCTGCGCGGCCGCGGTGGCGTAGTCGCCGCCGTCGACGCCCTGCAGGAACACCAGCTTGCCCATCACGGCCAGCAGCGGGACGACGACCAGGACGAAGCCCAGGGTGAGGCGCCGGCGGCCGGGCCGCAGCTCGCCGCGGACGTGGCGACGCCCCGGCGCCCGGCGCGGCGCGAACGCACCGCCCGGGCCGCCCGCCCGCAAGGGCGCGCGGTCGCCGGTGCGCCGGCCCGGGCCCGGCGGTCGGTTGTCGCTCGGCACCGGTCAGTCCCCGCCCTCGGGGGCGGCCGGGTCCGCGGCCGGCGCGGGGGCGCCGCGCAGGGTCGCCGTCCCGTCGTCGCCGATGACCAGGTAGGCGGCGGCGCCGGCGGGGACCAGCCCGGCGGCGGTGGCGGCGGCGGCCAGCTGCGCGGGGGTGCCGCCGGCGATGACCTGCTGCTCGAGCCGCTGCACGTCCTCGGCCCGCTCCGCGTTCGCCTCCCGCAGCGCGGTGGCCTGGAGCGAGTTCACCGCGATGGCGGTGTTGAGGAACAGCAGCCCGAGGGTCGTGGCGACCAGCAGGGCGACCACCAGGAGGACGAACGGCGCCCGCCGGGTGGCGACGGCGGCCCGCCGGCCGAGTGCTGCGCTGACCCGTCCGGCCACGGCGGCCGGGCGGGCCAGCGGCGTGCTCGGCCGGGCGGCCCGGGCCCGCGGCGCGGTGGCACCGGCGGTGGAGGTGCGGGCGGTGGAGGTGCGGGCGGTGGAGGTGCGGGTGCGGCCCGGGCGGGACACCGTCCGGTCCGCCGGCTTCGTCCGGGCCGCCGGCTTCGGGGTCGCCGGCTTCGGGGGCGCCGGCTTCAGGGGCGCGGCGGCCCGCACGGGCCGGGGGGCGGCGCGGGAGGTCGACCGCAGCGGCGGGCCGGGGTCCGACGGGGAGCCGGCGGCCCGGGCGGTGGCGCTCATGCGGCCTCCTCGCTGGTGCTCGTCAGCCGCATTCGCGGCGCTGCTGTGCCCACGGGTGCGCTCGCGAGCTCGCTCACCTGGCCCGCCGGATGCGCTCGGCGGCCCGCACGCGGGCGGACGCGGCACGGGGGTTGACCGCGGTCTCCTCCGGCGCGGGCGCCTCCCCGCCGCGGGTGAGCAGCCGCAGCGTCGGCCCGTACTCGGGCAGCGGGAGGGGCAGCTCCGGCGGGGTGCGGTCGGTGGCCCCGGCGGCCAGCGTCTGCTTGACGATGCGGTCCTCCAGCGAGTGGAACGTGATGACCGCGATCCGCCCGCCGACGGCGAGCGCGTCCAGCGCCGCGGGCAGCGCCCGCTCGAGGACGCCGAGTTCGTCGTTGACCTCGATCCGCAGCGCCTGGAAGGTCCGCTTCGCCGGGTGCCCCCCGGTGCGGCGCGTGGCGGCGGGGATCGACTCCCGCACGAGCTCGGCGAGCCGGCCGGTCCGGGTGAACGGCTCGCGGACCCGTTCCCGCTCGATGGCCCGGGCGATGCGGGCGGCGAAGCGCTCCTCGCCGTAGGTCCGCAGCACCCGGGTGAGCTCGGCGGCGGAGTAGGTGTTCACCACCTCGGCGGCGGTGCGGGGCGCCGACGGGTCCATGCGCATGTCCAGCGGGGCGTCGGCTGCGTAGCTGAAACCGCGGTCGGGCCGGTCGAGCTGCAGGGAGGAGACGCCCAGGTCGAACAGCACGGCCTGCACCTCCTCCAGCCCCAGCCGGGCGAGGACGTCGGGCAGCTCGTCGAAGACCGCGGGGACGACGGTCGCCCGGTCACCGAAGCCCGCGGCCTCGATCCGGCGGGTGGCCTCGGCGCGGGCGTCCGGGTCCCGGTCCAGCCCGATCAGCCGCAGGCCGGGGTGGGCGCGGAGCAGGGCCAGGGAGTGCCCGGCCAGGCCGAGCGTGGCGTCGAGGAGGACGGCGCCGTCGGCGGCGCACGCGGGGGCGAGCAGCTCGGTCACCCGCTCGAGCAGGACGGGCACGTGCACCGCGCTGGGCGCCGGCTCGGTGCTGCTCATCGTCGACGGCTCCTGAACGGATCGGGGTGGGGCTCCGGGCCCGGGCACGGCGGGTCCATGGTGGCGCGGGGCGCGGGGCGGCGGGGGGAGCGCGGCGGCGTGTTCGGGGGCGGACGCGCCCCGGGGTGGGGCGCGGTGGGGCAGGTGGGGCGAGGTGGGGCGCCCGAGCGACCCGACGCCCGGCCCGCCCCCCGCGGGGCCGCCTGGCGCCGGGGAAGTGCGTCAGGAGGTGCCCCGCGGGGACGGGGAGGGCTCGCGCCGGCTCCGGCGGGGAAGCCGGCCGGCGTCGCGCCCGATCGGGCGGTGGATCTCCTCCGGACGCCGCGGGAGTCCGAGCCGCGGGGAAGGCGGCTCGGGCCGTCCGGTCGAGCCGCGGGGAAGTCGGCTCGGTCGGGGTGGGGCGCGGAGGGGTCGGGGGGACGGGACGGATCAGGAGAGGGTGGGCATCCCCTCGCTCTCCATCTCGGCGTAGCTGGCCTCCTGCTCGGCCACGTAGGCGTCCCAGGTGGCGGAGTCCCAGATCTCGAAGCGGGTGTCGACGCCGACCACGACGACGTCGCGGTCGAGGCCGGCGTACTCCCGCAGGTTGACGGGGATGGTGATGCGGCCGGTCTTGTCCGGCTCGACCTCGACCATCGACCCGAAGCTCATGCGGGCCCGCATGCGGGCGGCCGCGGTGTCGGAGGGCGCCATCGCGGCGGCAGCGGCGCTCTGCTCGGCGACGCGGGCCATGGTGAGGCCGTAGATGCAGCGCTCCTGGCCCTTCTTGATCACCATGCCGCCGGCCACCTGCTCGCGGAAGCGGACGGGGAGTGCGAGCCGGCCCTTCTCGTCCAGCCGCAGCGGATAGCTGCCGACGAACACCGGATCACCTCCCCCATTGGTCCTCCCACGGATTGCGGGGACCCGTCCGGGCCCTGCCTCCCCACCGGGCCACACAGTAACCCACTGGCCCCCACTGGACACCACTCGACACCATGTCGTGACCGGCCCTCCCCACCGCCGCTCGCGCAGGTCAGCGCGCCGTCGTCGCGACGGCCGCGGCGGCCCCCGGCGCCCCACCCGCGGGCCCTTCGACCTGCCCGCCGTCGCGGACGGTCACGGCCTCCGGCGGCGGCCCCAGCGCCCCGAAAGTGGGGGGAGCAGGCCGGTCACTCCGCGCGATCGCCCGAGCGCCGCTGCGCGCACGTACCGTGGCCATGTGACCGAGGTGACACGTACCGCTGACGGGACGGCCGGCTCCTCGGTCGACGTCGCGGCCGAGGGAGCGCGCATCGCGGCGAACATGGCCCGCGTCGTCCACGGCAAGCCCGACGTCGTGCACCTGGCGCTCGTGGTCCTGCTCGCCGAGGGCCACCTGCTGGTCGAGGACGTGCCCGGCGTGGGCAAGACGACGCTGGCCAAGGCGCTGGCCGCCTCGATCGACGCGAGCGTGCGGCGCATCCAGTTCACGCCCGACCTGCTGCCGAGCGACGTGACCGGTGTGGCGATCTACGACCAGGAGAGCCGCGCGTTCGAGTTCAAGCCCGGCGCGGTGTTCGCGAACATCGTCGTCGCCGACGAGATCAACCGCGCCTCGCCCAAGACGCAGTCGGCGTTGCTGGAGTGCATGGCGGAGCGGCAGGTGACGGTCGATGGGGTCAGCTACGAGCTGGCCCGCCCGTTCCTGGTGATGGCCACCCAGAACCCCATCGAGATGGAGGGCACCTATCCCCTCCCCGAGGCGCAGCGCGACCGGTTCACCGCGCGGGTGTCGATGGGCTACCCCGACCGCGAGGCCGAGCTGGCCATGCTCGACGACCTGGTCACGACCGACCCGCTCGCGTCGCTGACCGCGGTGGCCGACGCGGCGACCGTCCGCGCGCTGGTGGCCGCCGTGGGAACGCTGCACGTGTCCGAGGCCGTCCGCCGGTACGTGGTCACCCTGGTGGAGGCCACCCGCCGCTCCCCGCACCTGCGCCTGGGCGCCTCCCCGCGGGCCGGGCTGCAGCTGCTGCGCACCGCCCGGGCCGCCGCAGCGCTCGCCGGCCGCGACCACGTGCTGCCCGACGACGTCCAGACGGTGGCCCTGCCGGTGCTGAGCCACCGACTGCTGCTCTCGTCGGACGCGGCGGCCGGTCGGCGCAGCGCCGAGCAGGTGGTGAGCGACCTGCTGGCGACCGTGCCCGTCCCGCGCGGACGCTGACCGTGCGGGGGCCGGTCGCGACAGCGCTGTCCTCGCTCACGCTGCGCGGGCGGTGCCTCGTGGCCGCGGGGCTCACCCTCCTGGCCCTCGGCGTGCTGCTCGGGGAGCGGCCGCTCACCCAGATCGCGGTCTTCGTCCTCGCCCTGCCGCTGCTGTCGGCCGCGACCGTCGCCCGGCGCCGCTTCCGGGTCTCCTCCCGCCGGACGGTGAGCCCTTCGCGGGTGCCGCGGGGCGGGTCCGCCGAGGTCCGGCTCGAGGTCACCAACTCGAGCCAGGGCGCCGGGGGGCTCTGGCTGCTGGCCGAGTCGGTGCCGGCCGACCTGGGCCCCTCCCCCGAGTTCGTGGTGGAGCGGCTGGCCGGGGGCGGCACGGCGTCCCTGCAGTACCGGGTGCACGGGCTGCGCCGCGGCCACTTCCGCCTCGGCCCGCTGCGGCTGCGGCTGGTCGACCCGTTCGGGCTGGTGCTGCGCAGCGTCACGGGCATCGACAGCGCACCAGTGGTGGTGGTACCGCGGGTGCTGCCCCTCGGCCCGGGCGGCCCGGCCGGCGGGCACGGCGGCGGCGGGCAGGGCGCCCGCCGGTCGTTCGCCGTCCACGGCGAGGACGACGTCAGCACCCGCGCCTACCGGCACGGCGACGACCTGCGCAAGGTGCACTGGCGGGCGACCGCGCGCACCGGCGAGCTGATGGTGCGGCTGGAGGAGCGGCCCTGGCGGGCGCAGGCCACCGTGCTGCTGGACACCCGCAGCCGCGCGCACCTGCTGGCCCGGGGACGCACGGCCGGCCACCGCCCGCCGACGGCGCACGACGACGCGCCACCGGCGGACAGCCTGGAGTGGCTGATCGAGGCGGCGGCGAGCATCGGCACCGAGCTGATCCGCCGGGGCGCGGTTCTGCGCGTGGTCACCGACGCCGGCGAGCTGACGCCGACCGAGCACCGCGGCGGCCTGGGCCCCGGGGAGCTGCTGGACCGGCTGGCCGCCGTGGGTCCTTCCCGGGTCTCCGGCCTGGGCCCTGGCCTGGACCTGCTGGCCCGGACCGCGGGCGACGGCCCGGTCGTCGCCCTGCTCGGGGCGCTCGGCCCGGACGAGGCGGCGGAGCTGGTGCGGGCGCGGTCCGGACCGATCACCGACCTGGCCGTGCTCACCGACATCGGCAGCTGGGCCGGGACCGGTGTGCCGCCCGCCCGGAGGTCGTCCTCCGCCGGGGCGCACGCGGAGCTGACCCGGCAGCAGGAGGCCGCCGCCGAGCTGCTCCGCGCGAGCGGCTGGCAGGTCGTGGCGGCCGGGGCCGAGGACTCCCTCGCCTCGGTATGGGCCCGGCTCGCCCGGCACGGGCTGGCACCGGCCCCGGGCCCGCGCGGCGTGCCGGCATGACCGGCTCCCCCGCCGGCGCGACCCTCCAGGACGCCGGCACGACGCTGGCCGCGGCCGTCGCCACCGCGCTGGGCACCCTCGCCCTGGTCCCGGTGTTCGCCGGCCGGTCGTGGTTGCCGCCGGTGCTGGCGGCCGTGGCCGTCGTCGCCGCCGGCGGGCTGGCGCTGCGCGCCGCCGGGTCCTTGCTGTGGGCCGGGCTCTCGGGCGGGCGGCCGGTGCCGGCGCTGTGGGGCGGCCTCGGCGTCCTGCTGGTCCCGCTGGGGCAACTGGCCCTGCTGGCCTGCTTGCTGACGGCGCTGTTCGCGCCGGCGACGGCGTTCCTGGGGTGGTTCCCCACGCCGGCGAGCCTGCCCGAGCTGGCGTCGGTGTTCACCGACGGCTCCGCGGAGCTGCGTGAGCAGGCGCCCCCTGCGCTGCCGCTGACCGGGCTGGTGGCCCTGACGGTGCTGATGGTCGGCGGTGTCGCCGTCGTCGTCGACCTCATCACCGTGGCGGGCCGGCAGCCGGCGCTGGCCGGGCTGGGGCTGCTGGTCCTCTTCTGCGTCCCGGTGAGCACCGTGACCGGGTCGATCGGCTTGCTCGCGGTCGCCGCGCCGGCCGCCGGGCTGGCCCTGCTGCTGTGGTCCGACCAGCAGCGCCGGGTGGGCAACCAGCCCCTCTGGGGCCGCCGGTCGATGCTCGCCGGCACGCTCCCCGCCCTGCGCACCGCGGTCGTCGCGGTGGTGCTGGGCGTGGTGGTCGGCGCCGTCGTCCCCACCCTGGCCGAGGGCAGGGTCACCGCCGGCCTGGGTCCGGGCTCCGGGGGCGGGTCCACCGGGACCGCCCTGGATCCCGCCGCCGCGTTGCAGGGCCAGCTGACCCTCGACGAGCCGATCGACCTGCTGCGGGTCGACGCCTCCGTCGACGACCCCGGCTACCTGCGCGTGGTGGCACTGGAGGTGTACGACGCGGCGCAGGGCTGGTCGCTCGGAAACCTCGACGGCGAGATGTCGGTCGCCGACAGCGACGCGCTGGCCCCCCTCCCGGGACGGCGCGAGGGCCGGCCGGTCGACGCGCTGATCACCGCGCTCGGCCACGAGGACCGCTTCCTGCCGGTGTTCCTCTCCCCGCTGGCGGTCACCGTGGACGATCCGCAGCAGTGGCGGTTCGACCCCGGCACGAGCACCGTCTTCGGCCGGGACACCGCGACGGCCGGGCGGACGTACTCGGTGGTCTCGGTGGAGCCTCGCCCGACCGAGCGGGAGCTGGTCACGGCCGGTCCCCTGCCGGCCGGTTCCCCGGTGGCCGAGCGCTTCACGGCCCTGCCTCCGATGGATCCGGGCGTGATCGGCCTGGTGGAGACGTTGACCGCCGGCGCCACCACCCCCTATGAGCGGGTTCGGGCGATCTACGCCCACTTCACCGACCCGGCCAACGGCTACCAGTACTCCCTCTCCACCGCTCCCGGGACCAGCGGCGACGACCTCCTGGACTTCCTGCGGCTGCGCCGGGGTTACTGCGAGCAGTACGCGGGTGCGATGGCCGCGCTGGTGCGCGTGGCGGGCGTGCCGGCGCGGGTGGTGCTCGGCTACACGCCCGGCACGGTGCAGCCCGACGGCAGCCGGCTGGTCACCAGCGACGACGCGCACGCGTGGGTGGAGGTCTACTTCGACGACCTGGGATGGGTGCCGTTCGACCCGACGCCGATCGACGCGGACCGGGCGGTGGAGCTGCCGTGGTCCCCGCGACCCCAGGACCAGCAGGTCGACGACCGGGTCGAGGCCCCGGTCGCGCCGCTGCCGGGACCGACCGCGCCCGCCCCCCAGCCGGGCCGGGTCCCGCAGGGCGCGCCGGCGGCACCGCTGGTCCAGGAGCCGACCGACCGGGTGCGCCCGGTGCTGCTCGGGACGGCGGCGGTCCTGGCGGTGGCCGCGCTCGGCGCGCTCCCCGCGGGGCTGCGCGCCCTGCAGCGACGGCGCCGCCTGGCCGAGGGCAGCGCCGCCGCGCTGTGGGACGAGCTGTCGGCGACCGCCCTGGACCTGGGTGTGGCGCACGATCCGGCACGGACCCCGCGGCAGGTGGCCGCCGCGCTCGCCGGGTCCGTCGTCGACGGCTCCCGCGCCGGTGTCCGGCACGTGCCCGCCCAGGCGGCAGTCGACGCCGTGCACCTGCTGGCGCGGGCCGAGGAGGTGGCCAGCTACGCCCGGCCGGGGGGCGCCTCCGCGGATCCGGAGCTGCGCGCGGCGCTGGTCACGGCGCGGCGCGGGCTGCAGCGGACCGCGCCCCGGGGCGCCCGGCTCCGGGCGGCGCTGTGGCCGGCGTCGCTGGTGGCCGCCCTGCGGGCGCGGGTGCTGCGTGCGGCCCGGTGGCGGCCGCGCCGTGGCGCGCCGCTGCCCGGCTGAGGCCCGGCGGACCGCTCAGGCCGGGTCGCCGGGGCCGCCGTTCACCTGCAGCCGCAGGAGCGCCTCGGTCAGCTCGGGCAGCGAGAGGGTGAGCAGGAAGCGCCCGCCGTCGGACTGCAGGCCGGCCGCGCTCACGCCGGCCGCCAGCCAGAGCGGGATCTCGGCGAGCAGGTCCTCCAGGTCGAGGAGCACGGGCGCCTCGCCGGGGTCCGCGCCGGCCCCCGCCTCGGCCTCCGCCCGCCGCCCGTCGGTCCACAGCGGGACGACGATGCGGCCGGAGTCGTCGGTCCAGGGGACGATGCCGTCGGCGTCCCCCCAGCCCCACAGCCCGCCCTGGGCCCGGGCGGCGGCCCACATCGCGGCGATCGGGTCGTCCGGCACAGCTGCTCCTCGATTCGGGCTCGGACACACGGCAGCCGCCGTCCCGGAGGACGACGGCTGCCGGGAGGAGGGAGGGCTACTGGTCGTAGCGGCGGCGGAACCGCTCCTCGAGGCGGTCCTTCAGCGGCTGGCGACGGGCCTTGCCCTTGCCGCGCCCGCGGCCGGCGGGCCCCCCGGCCGGACCGGCCGGGCCGGCCTCGACCGCACCCGTCGCGGACTTGTAGTTGAGGACGGCCAGGGCCAGGCCGCCGAAGGCGATGAGGAACCCGAGAACGCCGAGGGGGACGGAGGGCACTACCGCGCCGCCGACGAGGACGGCCATGCCGACGAGGACCAGCAGGGCGCCGAGCTGCAGCTTGCGGCGGGCCTTGATCCGGCGGTCACCGGTGCGGACCGACGAGGCGAACTTGGGATCGTCATCGACGAGGGCGCGCTCGATCTGCTCCAGCAGTCGCTGCTCGTGCTCGGAGAGCGGCACGTCGACCTCCCATGGGCCATTACACACCCGTCGGAGGTGCCGCCGACGGTGACTTCGAGGATACGAGCCCTTCGCAGGGCGCGAAAGGCGAGTCGGCACCGACCCGCCGCGATCACCCTCGCGGGTGCGTCGCAGCCTCCACCGACCAGGACGAGCGGGGGTCGCCGGGGGTTCCCGGAGGGGTCATCTCCCGCCCCCGGCGCGGTGCAGCAGGGTCGCCGGGCGCACCGCGCCTGCCCCGAACCGGCGGGCGGCCCGGTCGGCGGCGAGCTCGGCCTCGCGGCGGCCGCGCTCCCGGGCCCCGAGCTCCAGCTGGAGGGGCGCGGAGTCCGCCGGGACCAGCCGCTCGGCGCGCACCCCGACCAGCCGGATGCGCGCCCGGTCCAGGCCCAGCGCATCGAACAGGGCGCGGGCGACGTCGTAGAGCTCCTGCCCGACGTCGGTGGGGACGTCGAGGGTGCGGGCGCGGGTGATCGTCGCGAAGTCGGCGAAGCGCACCTTGATGCTGACCGTGCGGGCCAGCCAGCCGCCCGAGCGCAACCGGCCCGCCGTCCGCTCGGCCAGCCGCAGCAGCTCCCGGTGGATGACCGCGGGGTCGTCGACGTCGGTGGCGAAGGTCTCCTCGTGGCCGGCCGACTTCTCGGGTTCGTCGGGCACCACCCGCCGGGGGTCGCGGCCCCAGGCCAGCTCGTGCAGGTGCGCGCCCGCCGCCTGGCCCAGCGCCCGCTGCAGCGTGCGCGCCGGCACGTGCGCGAGCTCCCCGACGGTGCGCAACCCCAGCCGCAGCAGCACCTCCTCGGTCTTCGCGCCGACCCCCCACAGCGCGCCGACCGGGAGCGGGTGCAGGAAGTCCATGACCTCGGCCGGCCGGACGACGAGCATCCCGTCGGGCTTGGCGCGGGTGGAGGCCAGCTTGGCCACGAACTTGGTACCGGCCACGCCCACCGAGCAGGTGATGCCCTGCTCGTCGTAGACCCGGGCGCGGATGTACTCCCCGATCCCGGCGGCGTCACCCAACCGGCGGCCGGCCCCGGCGACGTCGAGGAACGCCTCGTCCAGCGACAGCGGCTCCACCAGCGGCGTGACCGAGCGGAACAGCGCCATCACCGCCCGGGAGACCTCGCTGTAGAGGGCCAGGTCGCCGGGCAGCACCGTCGCCGTCGGGCACAGCCGCAGCGCCCGGGACACCGGCATCGCGGCGCGCACGCCGTAGCGGCGGGCCTCGTAGGTGGCCGAGGTCACCACCCCGCGGCTGCCGGCCCCGCCCACGATGACCGGCGTGCCGGCCAGCTCGGGGCGGCGCCGCACCTCGACGCTGGCGAAGAACGCGTCCATGTCGACGTGCAGCACGGTGCAGCCCGCCGCACGACCCGACGACCTTCCCACGACCACATCCTCCCCGTCGTCGAACACCTGTTCGACATCCAGGACGGAGACTAGCGGTCAGCCGAGCCCCGGGCCGGTAACCAGGCGGTCCAGGTGGTGCCCGAACCCGCCGCGCCCGGGTCTGCTCGACGGGCACGGCTCGGAGGTCAGCGCGAGGCCCGTCTACCCGGCACCGCCGCACGCACACCCGGCTCGTCCCGGGGGCGCCGCGGCATGTGTGAGGCGGTGCCGGGTGAGGTAAGGAGGCCGCCGGGGGCCGCTGGCCGGCGGTCCGACGACCGACGCGATCGGAGAAGCCATGGCGCTCGACGACGACGACATGACCAGCACGGAAGGCCCCGCTGACAGCGGTGCCGGCCCCGGCACGCCCGGTCAGCAGGACGGTGGCGCCGATGGTGGCGCGGACGGCGGTGCCGATGGTGGCGCGGACGGCGGTGCCGACGGGGGCGCGGACGGCGGTGCCGACGGGGGCGCGGACGGCGGTGCCGACGGCGGCGCGGACGGCGGTGCCGATGGCGGACTGATCGACAAGGTCCGCGACAAGGTCCGCGACGTGATCGGCGGTGACAAGGGTGCCGACGGAGGGGCCGACGGAGGGGCCGACGGAGGGGCCGACGGAGGGGCCGACCGGGGTGCCGACGGAGGCGCGGACGGCGGGGCCGACTCCGGCGCGGGGCGTCCGGTCTGAACGAGGACCCCACGCCGCAGGGCCGGCCGGATGGCAGGCCGGCCCTGCGGCGGTGCACGAACCTCGAGCCGCAGGTCTTCGCCGAGCAGTACTGGGCCCGCCGTCCCCTGCTCACCCGCGCCGCCCAGACCGGCGAGTCCTTCGCCGACCTGCTGGACCTCGCCGCGGTCGACGAGCTGCTCTCCCGCCGAGGCCTGCGCACCCCGTTCCTGCGGATCGCCAAGGACGGCGCCGTCGTCGACCCGAAGCGGTTCACCACCTCGGGGGGCGCGGGCGCCGAGATCGCTGACCAGGTCTCCTCCGACGCGGTCCTGCGGCTGTTCGCCGACGGCAGCACCGTCGTGCTGCAGGGACTGCACCGGCTGTGGCCGCCACTGATGGAGTTCGCCGACCAGCTGGCAGCCGACCTGGGCCACCCGACGCAGGTCAACGCCTACGTCACCCCGCCGTCCTCGCGCGGGTTCTCCCCGCACTACGACGTGCACGACGTCTTCGTCCTGCAGGTGGCCGGCGAGAAGCACTGGCGCATCCACGAGCCGGTGCTGCCGGCGCCGCTGCGCACCCAGCCCTGGAACGACCGCGCCGACGAGGTGGCCGCGGCTGCCGAGGGCGAGCCGGTCATCGACGCGGTGCTGCGCCCCGGCGACGCCCTCTACCTGCCCCGCGGCTACCTCCACTCGGCGGTGGCGCTGGGCGAGATCAGCGCCCACCTCACCATCGGCGTGCACCCGGTGACCCGCTGGGCGGCCGCCGAATCGACCCTCGACCTCGTGCGGGTGCTGGCCGCCGAGGACCTTGCGCTGCGCACCTCCCTGCCGGTCGGGCTGGACCTGGCCGACCCCGCCGGCGTGGCCGACGACGTGGCCGCCGTGATCGAGGGGCTCAAGACCTGGCTGGACCGGGTCGACCCCGCGGAGGTGGCCGACCGGCTGCGCTCCCGGACGTGGGCGCAGGTGCGCCCCGAGCCGGTGACCCCGCTGGCCCAGGCGGCCGCCGCGGCGGACCTCACCGCGGACACCGTGCTGCGGCTGCGCCGCCGGCTGCGCTGCCAGCTGCGGGAGCCGGTCGAGGGACGGGTGTCCCTGGTCGCCGGACGCCGGACGCTGGAGCTGCCCGCGCCGACCCGGCCGGCGTTGGCCGCGCTGCTGGCCGCCCGTGAGCTCAAGGTCGCCGACCTGCCGGGGCTCGACGCGGCCGAGCGGCTGACCCTGGCCCGGCGGCTGGTCACCGAGTCGGTCGCCGTCGTCCCCGGTGCCGTCCCCGTCACCGATGCGCACGCGGAGGACGATGAGGAGCGTGCGTGCACGCCCGGGACCGGACCGTGAGCCGCCCGGATCTCGCCGCGTGACCGACGCCGCCGACTTCTGCCATCCCGCGAGCACGCCCGGCAAGCCCGTCGGCCGGCTCGACGAGAAGCTCTGCTCGGTGCAGGCCCGGCTGCGCGGCGACTCGCCCGTGGCCACGGCCTCCCCCGCGCAGCGCTGGCTGCTGATCGAGCAGCCCGGGCCGTGGGGGATCGACGCGCTGCACCAGTCCCGCTTCGACCCCCAGGTCGCGCCCCGCCTCGCCCACCGGGCGCGGGTCGAGGGAGTGCGGCTGCTCCTGGTGCGCCGCCCCGGCGACCGGCTGGCCGACTCGCAGCGGCGCTGGGCCTACGCCGACGGCCGGCCCGGGCACGAGGGGCTGTGGTGGTCGGTGCGGTCCTCGGACGCCGAACTGATCGACGTCCCCTGGGACGGCTCGGTGGGGCGGCGCGCCGAGGACCCCACCTACCTGGTCTGCGCGCACGGGGGGCACGACGCATGCTGCGCGCTGCGCGGCCGGCCCCTGGCGCGCTGCCTGCCCGCCTCCGACGTCTGGGAGTGCAGCCACCTGGGCGGTGACCGCTTCGCCGCAAACGTGGTGGTGCTGCCGCACGGCTTCTACTACGGGCAGGTCCCCGGCGACGGCGCCGAGCTGATCGCCGCGCACGCGGCCGGGCGGGTGGCGCTGCCGTGGCTGCGCGGCCGGGCCGGGTTCCCGGCGCCGGTGCAGGCCGCGCAGCACACCGCCCGGGGCGAGCTGTCCCTGCTCGGGGTGGACGACCTGCCGCCGCGGAGCGTGCGGCGCACGTCCCCGGCGGGGGCGGACATCGAACGGTGGGTCGTGACGCTGGCCGGCCCGGCCGGTGACGTCGTCGCCGATGTGGAGAGCCGGCTGTCCGAGGAGGCGGTGCTCCTGACCTGCCGGGCGACCCACCCCGCGCACACCCGCACCTGGCACGTCCGGCTGGTGCACCCGGTCTAGCGCAGGGCGCGGCCGCGGGCCAGGAGCAGCGGGATCGCGAGCTCGGTGGCGGTCAGCGAGCCGTGGTAGGCGACCAGCCGGCTGGGCCCGGGCTCCTGCTGGGTGGCGGTCAGCGCCCAGGTACCCCGGGCGAGCGCGACGACGTCACCGATCCGCGCCGCCAGGCCGTCGTCCACGGGGCCGAAGACGCCGCTGGCGATCGCCTCGTCCCGTCCGGCCACCCACGCCCGGTCACCCACGATCTCCCGCCACCGCGCGAGGACGTCGTCCTCCGCGCCAGGGACGGTGTGCAGGTAGCGGGCCCGAGGCTCGCCGGCGAGCAGCCGGACCTGCTCGGTGAGGTCGGGTTCGGCGTCGAGGTCGACCCGGGTGGCCGGCGGGACGTCGAGCATCCCGTGGTCGGCGGTGACCAGCAGGGCGGCGTCGTCGGGCAGGCCGGCCACCACCTGCTCGACGAGCCGGTCGACGAGGACCAGCTGCGCGCGCCAGCTGGCGGAGTCCAGCCCGCGCACGTGGCCGGTGAGGTCAAGCTCGGCGGTGTAGCCGTAGACCAGCGTGCGCGGCCCGGTGGCCAGGGATTGGAGCAGGACGGCGGCGAGGTCCCCGGCGCTGACGGTGCCCGCGTAGCGCGCGCCGCGGTA
The DNA here is from genome assembly GCF_900114385.1 of Geodermatophilus ruber. Lineage (GTDB taxonomy): Bacteria > Actinomycetota > Actinomycetes > Mycobacteriales > Geodermatophilaceae > Geodermatophilus > Geodermatophilus ruber. Next base: position 481,092 of record NZ_FOSW01000002.1, on the reverse strand, counting down.
GGCGGCCCGGGTGAGCCCGGAGCCGGCGAAGGCGTACGGGGCGACGGCGGTGACCTCCACCCCCGCGGCGGCGACGTGCTCGAAGACGCTGCGCCGCGGCTGCCAGATCGCGGGGTCGGGGTCGTCGGCCCACTGGACGTGGTTGAGCGTGCGCTCCTCCCCCGGCACGGCGGTGACGAAGCCCAGTACACCGTGGCTGCCGGGCGGGAGGCCGGTGCCCAGCGTGGTGAGGCTGACCGGGGTGGTGCTCGGGCAGGGGGCGGAGATGTCCCCGGCGGGCGCGGCGAGCGCGGCGAGGGTCGGGGCCAGGTCGGCGTGGGCGCGGACCAGGTCGGCACCCAGGCCGTCGACGAGCAGGACGGCGACCCGGCGGGCTCCGCCCAGCGCCGCCGCGAGGCCGAGCGGGTCGGGCGGGAGGCCCCCGCGCGGGACCGGCACGCCGAGCGCGGCGGCGACGCCGGGCAGCACGTCGGCGAGGGTGGCCGCCTCGTAGGCGGGGCGCTGCAGGTCCGCCGGGAGCGTCATGGGCGGGTGGCGAGCAGGTGCACGCCGGCGGCGACGTCCCGGTAGGGCGAGCTTCCGGCCAGGGCCAGCTCGAGCCGGCGGACCGCGTCGGGGTCGGCGCCGGAGGCGGCTTCGCCGGAGGTCATGTCGAGCAGGTCGGCGACCACGGAGACGCCCCGCCAGGCGCCCGGCCGCAGGCCGGCGGCCTCGACGAGTGCGAGCAGGTCGGCGGGGGCGAACCGGCGGCGGGCCGGCCTCCGGGCCCGACGCGGGGCGGGGTCCCGGTCCTCGAGCAGGGCGAGCGCCTCGACGGGATGCCCGGCGACGGCCCGGGCCAGCACCGCGCCGGCCCGGTTGGCGGCGGCGATGCTGGCGGTGCCGCCCGGGCGCAGGGCGCGGGCGAGCTCGTGGAGGGTGGTGGCCGGGTCGTCGACGACCTCGAGCACCGAGTGGCACAGGGCCAGGTCGTAACTACCGTCGGTGCCGGCAGCCGCGGGGATCACCTCGTGCAGGAGGTCACCGTCGCCCTGGACGCCGCGCACCCGGTCCCCCACGCCGGCGGTCCCCGCCCGCCGGGAGAGGGTGGCGAGAGCGTCGGCGCTCGGGTCGACCACCGTCACCTCGTGCCCGAGCCGGGCCAGGGGAACGGCGAAGTTACCGCTGCCGCCGCCGACGTCGAGCACGCGCAGCGGGGCGCCGGCGGTGACGACCGGATCGAGAGCGGCCCAGACGGCGGCGGCGCGGGCGGGCAGCTGGTCCGCGGCGGGAGAGGCAGGCACAGACGGCGGCACCCGTCGGAGCCTAGTGGCGCCGCGCGCCGGTCACCGGGTCGCGCACGGCCGTGCGCGGAGCGGACCGGCCCGGGTCTCAGGCCGGTACCTGGTCGGCGGCTCGCCTGATCGCGGCGGTGTCGATCCGGCGCATGGTCATCAGCGCCTCGCCGGCGCGCTGCGCGCGGCCGGGATCGGGGTCCTGGAGCAGTGCGAGGAGCTCGGTGGGGACGACCTGCCAGGAGACGCCGAATTTGTCCTTGAGCCAGCCGCACATGCTCTCCTCGCCGCCCTGGGTGAGCCGGTCCCAGTAGTGGTCGACCTCCTCCTGGTCGGCGCACATGATCTGGAAGGAGATCGCCTCGCTGAAAGGGAACTGCGGGCCGCCGTTGAGCCCGACGTACTCCTGGCGGTCGAGGGTGAAGCTGACCGTCATCGCGCTGCCCTCGGGCATCGGCATGCCCGGCCCGTAGCGGGTGATCTCGCCGATCGAGGAGTTGGGGAAGATCGAAGTGTAGTGGGCGGCGGCCTCCTCGGCCTGGCCGTCGAACCACAAGCACGGGATCTGCGTGGGCATCGGGTGGTCCTCTCTCCGGGTCCGGCGTGCTGCCGGTCTCCAGGTGGTGACCGTGCCCCCTGCCCGAACTCATCGGAGCGGGCTCAGCTGATCTGCACCAGGACGTCGTAATCGTCCGACAGCGGCTGCAGGGCGATGTCGACTTCGGTCTCACCGGCCGCGTCGCGCAGGGCGATCAGCACCGCCTGGATGCCGGGGGTGATGTCGTCGTCGGGCACGTCGTTGGTCAGGTCCCGGACCCGGCTGACGAAGTCCTCGACGCCGTAGTCCTGGGCCGGGGTGTCCGGTGGCTCGTCGAGCCACTGGGCGCTGGCGTCGGGCAGCCGCTGGGCCAGGTCGTGGGCCTGCTGTCCGCCGATCCGGTCGCCGAGGACCGACAACGTCGCCCGGGTGAGCTCGGCGGCCTCCGCAGCCGGGAAACCGGCCCGTTCGGCGGTCCGCTGCACGAGCGCGTCGTCCTGCGAGACCGCCGGCGCCGGGCCGCCGGCCCGCTGTCCGCCCCGTGCCGCTGCCCCGGCGGTCCGATCGCCGCCCGACTCGGCGGATTCCTGCGTGCCCACCTCGGGACGGCGCTCCTCCTGCAGCATCTCCCGGAACTCGTGGGGCAGCTGGGCCAGCGTGTCCCGGAACTCCTTCTCCGCCACGGCGTCGCGCAGGGTGAGCATCACCGCGCGGATACCGGGCAGGATCGCCTCCGGCGGGACGTCGACCGCCCGGTCGCGCACCTTCTCCACGAACTCGGCGAAGCCGTACTTCTCCGCCGGCTTCTGGGGTGACTTCCGCAGCGGCCGGGCGAGCTTCTCCGGCAGCTGCACCTCGAGATCGGCGGCCTGGCCACCGCTGATCCGGTCCGCCAGGACCGCCAGGGTGGCCTGGGTGAGGACCGCTGCCTGCTCGCGGCTCACGCCCGCGCGTTCGGCGACGCGGTCGATGAATTCGTCGTACTCCACGGAAGGCCCTCCTGGTGCCTCCGTCGCGACAACGCACTCCTGCTTACCCCGTCCCGGGGCACGGTGAGCGACACTCCCGCTTACCCAGCCCGCGGTGCACCGACGCGAGGAATGCCGGCCCGATTCCCGGCCGCAGAGCGGTCCGGCCCGTGCGCGAGCGGTGTTCTGCGAACGCCCTTCGACGCCCGGTCGGGGTAGCCCTGGCTGGCGCCGTACGTGGCCGCGCCGGCTGCACGATCCGGTGAGGCGCAGCGGATGCGGGGTGGCGCGGGCCGGAGTCACCCCGTACCGGCCGGCGGTCAGTGGCCGGAGCTGCCGGGGCTGGAGTGCCACAGCTTGCGGGGCGGCCCGGCGGCGGCGCGTCGCGCCGCTCCCTGGGTGTCCTCGCCGGCGGGCTTGATGTCGGCGTACGGCGACATCCGGAACCCGGTCGGGTGGACCAGCACCGGCCGCACCATGACCGGTCGCGAGTTCCGCGAGGCGGCCGCCCCGGCGATCGCCTGCTCGGTGTACTGCCCGGGCGCGGCCATCAGCTCGGCGACCGCGCCGGTCCCGCCGGCCTCCCACGCCTCGTGCAGCGCCGGCAGCTCCCAGGCGCCGGTGGCTCGCAGGGACACCCCGCGGGGGCCGGTGCGGCGCAGCACCCCCCGGATGACCAGCAGCCACCCGTGGAACACCGTCGCGGCGTAGGGGCCCTGCGCGTCCTCGAAAAACGTCGCGTCGGCACAGCCGGTCCCGTCGTCGAGGGTCACGAAGACCACCCGGCGTCCCGAGCGGATCGGCGGGGTCTGGGTCGCCACCTTCACCCCGGCGACCAGCACCTCCGCGCCGCTGCGGCAGGTGAGCAGCTCCCCGGCCGGCACCGCGCCGATCGCGGCGAGGAAGGGCCGGTAGAAGTCGACGACGTGCCGGCTGGCGTCCAGACCGAGCACCTCCAGCTCGGCGCGGACCAGCTCGGCGTCGGTGAACTCCGGCAGGCCGCTGCCCTCGGCCCAGCCCGGCCCGGGCTCCTCCGCCTCCTCGCCGGCCGGCTCCAGCCCCATGAGGTCGAGGCTCAGCTGCCCCACCGAGCCGGCCTTCGCCCCGCTACGGCTCCACCGGTCCAGCTCCCCGATCTGCAGCAGCAGGTCCCGCCGGGTGACCTGCCGGCGGGTGCGGGTGGGCCGGCCGGCCTCGCGGTCGCGCACCCCGAAGCCGTAGAGGGAGTCGAACCCACCGGCCAGCACCAGCCGCTCCACCACCGGCCGGGACACCGCGGCCCGGTGCCAGAAGTCGGTCAGCGACCGGTAGGGCTGACCGGCGACGACGCGGGTCACCTCCTCCGCGGAGATGCCCTTCACGTCGGCCAGCGACAGCCGGATGCCGTAGCGGGTCGGGTCGGGCATCGCCGCCGGCATCCACTCCGGCCGCCGCCACGGTTCCTCCTCCATCTCCTCCCCCGGCCGGATCCGCTCCACGCGGTAGGTGCCGGCCGAGGCGTTGACGTCCAGGCCCAGCACCCGGACGCCGAAGTTGCGGGCGTCGTCGAGGATCAGCCGCTTCGGGTACATGCCCGGGTCGTGGGTGAGCACCCCGGCGAGGAAGGCCGCGGGATGGTGCGCCTTCAGCCACGCCGACTGGTAGGTGGGCAGGGCGAACGCCGCGGCGTGGGCCTTGCAGAAGCCGAACGAGCCGAAGGCGGCCAGCACCTCCCACACCCGCTCGGCCACCTCGACCGGGTAGCGCTCCAGGGCCCGGGACATGAACCAGGCGCGGACCTCCGGATGGGCGTCCCTCTCCCCCAGCGCCCGGCGCACCTCGTCGGCCTCGGCCAGGGTGACCTCGGCCATCTGCGCCACGATCTGCAGCACCTGCTCGTGGAAGACCACCACCCCGGCGGTCTCCTCGAGGGCGAAGGCGAGGTCGGGGTGCGGGTAGGTGACGTCCTCCCAGCCGTTCCTCGCCATGAGGAACGGCGTGACCATGTCGCTCTTCACCGGCCCGGGCCGGAACAGCGAGATGTCGATGATGATGTCCTCGAACGTTCCCGGCCCGAACTTGCCGACCAGCTCCCGCTGCCCCGGTGACTCGATCTGGAACATGCCGAGGGTGCGGGTGCTGCGGATCAGCTCGAACGTCGTCGGGTCATCGCGCGGGACGGCGTCGATGTCGACGGTCTTCCCGTCGACCCGGGCTACCTCGTCGAGGGCGTGCGCGATCGCCGACTGCATGCGGATGCCGAGCAGGTCGAGCTTGAGCAGCCCCAGTTCCTCCACGTCGTCCTTGTCGAACTGGCTCATCGGGTAGCCCAGGTAGCTGTTCTCCACCGGGGTGCGGTCGAGCAGCGTGGCGTCGGAGAGCAGCACCCCGCACGGGTGCAGGGCGATGTGCCGGGGCAGGCCGTCGAGCCGGGCGACCAGGTCGAAGAGCAGGTCGAGGTCGCCGGTGCCGCCGGCCCGGCGGGATCCGTACCGGCTGGCCCGCAGCTCGGGGAGGTCCTTGAGCGCGGCGTGCACCTGGTTGGCGCGGATGTGCGGGAAGGCCTTGGCCACGGCGTCGATCTCCGCCGGGGGCAGCCCGAGCGCGGCCCCGACGTCCCGGATGGCGTGCCGCACCCGGTAGGTGTCCATCATCGAGATGCAGCTGACCCGGTGGGCGCCGAAGCGGTCGAGGACCGCGTCGTAGACCTCCATCCGGCGGGCGGACTCCACGTCGATGTCGATGTCGGGCAGCTGGTGGCGCAACGGGGAGAGGAAGCGCTCCATCAGCAGGCCGTAGCGCAGCGGGTCGACGTCGGAGATGCCCAGCAGGTAGGTGACCAGGCTGCCGGCACCGGAACCGCGGGCCGCCGCCCGAACCCTCAAGCTCTTGATGAGGTCGACCACGTCGGCCACGGTGAGGAAGTAGGACGGGTAGCCGAGGGAGTCGATGACCGCGAGCTCCTCGTCCAGCCGCACCCGGACCCGCTCGGTCAGGGGCATCCCCCGCCGGCCCAGCCCCACCTCACAGCGGGCGCGCAGCACCTGGGAGGGCCCCATCCCGCGCTCCGCGGGAGTGGTGACCACATCCAGCTCCGGATAGCGCACGGTGCCGATGCCGAGGTCGGCGCGGACGTCGACGGCGCACTGCTCGGCCAGCCGGGCGGTGCGCTCCAGCAGCCGCAGGGCCGCGTCCCGGTCGGGGCCGACGAGGTCCTCGGCGACCTCGGCCATCTCCTTGCCCGACTTCAGGTAGCCCTCGGCGGTGCGCCGGTCGACGTGCCGCAGGTCCAGCGGGACCAGCCGCCGGGCGGCGTCCAGGACGTCGGCGGTGGGGGCGTCGAGGGCGTCGACGTAGCGCACCGCGTTGGTCAGCACCGCCGGCACGCCCTGCGCGACGGCGAAACGCAGCAGCGCCTGCGCCCGGGAGCGGTCCCCCCGGCCGCGGTGGTGCACGACCTCGAGCACCAGCGAGCCGGGACCGAACACCGCGCGCCAGGCGGCCAGCCGGGCGGCGGCGACATCGGCTCGTCCGGCGGCCAGCGCCCGGCCGACCGGGGAGTCGGGCCCCAACAGCGCCACCAGCCCGGCCGCGTGTTCGGCGGCGGTGGCCAGCGAGCCCGCCGGCTCCCCGCGCGTGCCGCGCAGGTGGGTGGCGCTGGTCAGCCGGCACAGCGACCGCCAGCCGGCGCCGTTGCGGGCGAGGAAGGTGACCCGCGGCAGCCGCAGGTCGACGCCGGCGCCGCCCCGGGCCGGGACCCGGCGGCCGCCCCCGGGCCGGCGGGGCTGCGGGGGCGGCGCGTCCGGGCGGCGGGCGCGGGTCAGCTCCGGCGAGTGCCCGTTCCCGAGCACCGGCGCGAGGGCCGGGGGCGCCGTGCTGTCGACCGGGGGCACGACGGCCAGGTCCACCCCGAAGATCGGCCGGACGTCGGCCGCCCGGCAGGCGAGGGCGAACTTCACCGCGCCGTAGAGCCCGTCGCGGTCGGTCAGCGCCAGCGCCCGCATGCCGTGCTCGGCGGCCCGGCCGACGAGATCGGCCGGGTGGTTGGCCCCGTACTGCATGGAGTAACCCGAGGCGACGTGGAGGTGGACGAAAGGGTCGGCGCTCACCGCCGGTGCCGGGAGCCGCCGACCACCCGCGGGCGGGCGGCCCGGGGCGGCTCGGGGGGTGGCGGCGAGCTGGCCAGCGCGCTCTCGACGACGGTGAGGAAGGCGCCGACGTCGCGGACGAGGTCGTCGGCCTCCCGCACGGTGACCGCGTGGGAGAGGCCGGCCTCCGCGGCGGCCCGCTTGGCGGCACCGGCGGCGAAGAAGGTGGCCCACTCCCCCAGCTCCGGCGCGACCTGGCCGAGCAGCACCCAGGCGCTGCGCGGGCGGCGACGGCCGGACTCCGGTCGGGTGCGGGCGGCCAGCACCGCCGCGGCCGCGCGCAGGGCACCCAGGTGCGCGGTGGCGTAGCGCTGCCGCGGGTCGGTGCTCGCCCCGGCCTCGCTCAGCGCCCGGTAGGCCTGGTCGAGCAGCCCCGCGGCTGCCGCCGGCAGCGGCGGGGGCAGGGGTAGCTGATCGGCCATGACGCGGACGGCGCCCATCAGTCGTGCACCCGCACGAGCGCCCACCGGTTCTCCGACGAGCTCCAGCTCAGGTCGAACACCCCCGCGAAGCTCATCCGCGACCGCCCGGCCCGGACCGCCTCGACCCGCCACACCTCCCGGTTCGCGACCAGCTCGGCGGAGGCCCCGCCGACGGCTTCCGCCCCACGCTGCCACCAGGGAGCGGTCTCCACCCAGGAGTCGAGGAGCTCCCCGACGACGTACCGCGACTGCCCGCGCCAGAACTGCACCGGGCCGAGCGGGCCGCGCTCGACCTGCACCTCTTCGCCGACCCCACCCAGCACCCGGCTCATGACAGACTCCCCACCGCTCCGCGCCGCCCCGATCGGCCCCGACCCGTCGCACCGGGCGGGGAAGGACCCGGGAGCGACGGGAGACCGACATAGCTCGAACACATGTTCGAACGATGTCGAGTAGACCCGACCCTGCCGCCGACGTCAAGCGGGGCGCACAGGGGCCGTGGACGGCGCGCGAGGCGCAGCGTGCCGCCCGAGCCGATGGGAGGATCAGCCCATGAGCCGCGCCGACCATCCGCGGGTGGCCGCGATCACCCGTCTCCTCGCCGAGGCCGGTGCGGCCGGCGAGATCCGCGAGCTGCCCGACGACGCCCGCACTGCGGCGGCGGCCGCCGCGCAGCTCGGCGTCCCGGTCGGCGCCATCGCCAACAGCCTGCTGTTCGACGCGGGCGGTGCGCCGCTGCTGGTGCTCACCAGTGGCGCCCACCGGGTCGACGTCGACGCGGTCGCCGCGCTGCTCGGTGTCCCCTCCCTCGCGCCGGGCTCGCCCGAGTTCGTCCGCCGGCACACCGGCCAGCCGATCGGCGGGGTCGCACCGATCGGGCACCCGGAGCCGATAGGCACGCTGGTCGACGTGGAGCTCGCCCGGTACGCGCAGGTCTGGGCCGCCGCCGGGCACCCGCACGTCGTCTTCCCCACCAGCTACGACGAACTGCTGCGGCTCACCGACGGCACGGCCGCCGAGGTCGGCAGCGGCCCCTCCGTCCTGCCGGAGGCGGTGGCCCCGTGACAGGAACGACCCCCGCCGCGCGGGTCACCGAGCTGCCCACCGCGTGGCTGCGCGACCACATGCACGAGGCGCTGGCCATCTACGGGGCCGCGATGGGCTACTCGGCGTCGGTCGTCGCGGGCCGCTACGGCTACGCCGTCCAGCACACCGAGCGCCCCGGCTTCCGGGCGGTGGGGGCGTTCGTCCAGACCGCCGACGGCGAGCGGCTGGCCGGCTTCGGCTACGGCTACCTCATCGCCCCGGGCCAGTGGTGGCACGACCAGGTGCGAGCCGCCCTCGACCGGCGGACCGGGAAGAAGTGGCTGACCGGCGCCTTCGAGGTCTGCGAGCTGCACGTCCACCCCGACCACCAGAGCCGCGGCCTGGGCCGGCAGCTGCTGCACGCCCTGCTGGCCGGTCTCCCCTACCCGGCGGCACTGCTGTCCACCCCGGACAGCGACACCAAGGCGTTCCGGCTGTACCACGCCGACGGCTTCGTCGACCTGGTCCGCAACTACCACTTCCCCGGCGACGCGCGCCCCTTCGCCATCCTGGGCGCCCGCCTCCCCCTGGACCGGTCGGTCCTCCGCGCGGACCGCCGGTGACCCCAGCCGGTACCGCCGTCGACGCCGTCGTCATCGGCTCCGGGCACAACGGCCTGGTCGCCGCCTGCTACCTGGCCCGCGCGGGGCTCTCGGTGGAGGTCGTGGAGGCCGACGGGGTGCTGGGCGGGGCGGTCTCCACCGTGGAGCGCTGGCCCGGCGTCCGGGTCGACCGCGGGTCGAGCGCGCACGTGATCATCCGGCACAGCGGCATCGTCGAGGAGCTCGCGCTCGCCGAGCACGGCCTGCGGTACCTCGACTGCGACCCGTGGGGCTTCGCCCCCGCCCCCGCGCCGGGCGATCCCGGCCCGGACGGGCAGCCGCTGGTCTTCTCCGTCGACCTCGACGCCACCTGCGCGTCGATCGCCGCCGCCTGCGGCCCCGGGGACGCCGCCGCCTACCGGGAGTTCGTCGCGGTCTGGGGGCCGCGCAGCCGGGCGGTGGTCGCCGCCTTCCGCGACCGGCCCGGCCCCGCGCAGCTGCTCCGCTCGTTCTGGCCGCTCGGCGCCCCCGCCGGCGGGCGGCCGCGCACCCCCGGCGGCGACCTCGCCGTCGACTTCCTCGGCTCCGGCGACGCGCTGCTGGACCGCTGGTTCACCAGCGAGCGACTCAAGGCCGCGCTGGCCTGGTTCGGCGCGCAGTCCGGCCCGCCGATGTCCGAGCCGGGTACCGCGGCCATGGTCGGCTGGGTGGCGCTGCTGCACGACGTCCCGCCCGGTCACCCGGTCGGCGGCTCGGGCGGGCTCACCGAGGCCCTGCGCCGGCGGCTGGAGTCCGACGGCGGGCGGGTCACCCTCGGTGACGGCGCGGCTCGGCTGCTGGTCGACGACGGCCGGGTGACCGGCGTCGAGACGATGTCCGGACGGCGGATCTGCGCCCCCGTCGTCGTCGCCGCCTGCCACGTGCTGGCCACCCGCGACCTGGCCGGCGAGCACGCCCCGCCCGCGCTGGCCGGGGCGGCACCGCCGCTGGGCAACGGCTTCGGCCTGGTCGTGCGGGCGCTCACCGACGCGCTGCCGGCCTATCCGGGGGTCGCCCCCGCCCAGGCGCTGCGGGGCCTGCAGCTGCTGTGCACCGACCGGGCGCAACTCGCCGCCGCGCACGGCGACTGGCGGGCCGGCCGGCTGCCGCGCACCCCGGTGCCGCTGGCGATGTCCTTCTCCGCCGACGACGACACCCTCGCCCCGCCCGGGCAGCACGTGGTCACCGTCTGGGGGCAGTGGTACCCGTACGCCCTGGCCGACGGCGCTGACTGGGACGCGCTCGCCGGGTCCGAGGCGGCCCGGCTGATCGCGGCCGTCGACGGCTTCGCCCCGGGGTTCGCCGGCTCGGTGCAGCGGCTGTACGTGCAGACGCCGCTGCGGCTGGAGCAGGAACTGTCGCTGCTGCGTGGCAACGTCATGCACGTGGAGATGGGGCTGGCCAGCATGTTCGGCTTCCGGCCGACCCCCGCCCTCTCCGGGCACCGCGTCCCCGGGCTGCCCGGCCTCTACCTCGCCGGCGCCTCCACCCACCCCGGTGGCGGGGTGTCGGGCAACTCCGGGCGGACGGCGGCCCGCGTCGTCCTCGCCGACCGCGGCCTGCCCGCGCGCACCCGGGCGGCCGCCGGCCGGCTGGTCGGGCGGCTGCGGGGGTCACGGTGACCGGCCTCGCCGCCCCGCGGCCGCGGGTCCGGGCCGCGGCGCTGCCCTGGCCGCTGGCCGCGCTGCTCGTCCTCACCGCGATCGCCTACCCGCTCACCGACGGCCCGGCCCGCACCACGGTGAGCTGGGCCATCGTGCTGGTGGGCGCCACGCTGTCCGTGGTGCACGCCGGCACGAGCCGGACGCCGCGCACCGGGCTCGCCGTGCTCGCGCTCGTCGCGGCCACCGCGGTCGGCTTCGAGGCGCTGGGCCTGGCGACCGGCTTCCCCTACGGCACCTACACCTACAGCGACGACCTCGGCCCGACGCTGCTCGGCGTGCCGTTCCTCGTGCCGCTGGCCTGGCTGATGATGGCCTGGCCGAGCTGGCTGCTCGCCCGCCGGCTCACCCGCGACGTCCGGCCCGGGCCCCGCCGGGCGGCCCGCGTCGGCACCGCGGCCGCCGTCTTCGCCGGCTGGGACGTCGTCCTGGACCCGCAGATGGTGCAGGCCGGCTTCTGGACCTGGGCGCACCCGCGGCCCTCGCTACCCGGCATCGACACCGTGCCGCTGACCAACCTGGCCGGCTGGCTGCTCGCCGGCGCGGTGCTGATGACCCTGCTCGACCTGCTCGTCGAACGCACCACCCCCGGTGCCCCCCGGGCCGGCGACGGGCCGGCGCTGCTGGCCCTGGGCTGGATGACCCTCGGTGGCGCGCTGGCGCACGCCGGCTGGCTGGAGCTGCCCGGCTCGGCCGCCTGGGGCGTGGTCATCGCCGTCCCGGTGCTCGTGGCGCTGGCCGTGCAGGCGAGCGGCCGCGGCTCGGGCCGGTGACCGGCCGGGTGCTGCGCCTGCTCTCCGGCGCGGCGGTCGGCGGGGCGCTGCACGCCGTGGCGAACCTCGCGCTGCTCCGCCGCCCGCCGGTCCCGCCCCCGGCGGTGCGCCGGCCGGTGACCGTCGTCCTGCCGGTGCGCGACGAGGAGGAGCACGTCGGCGCCTGCCTGGCCGCGATCCTGGCCACGCAGGGCGTGCCCGAGCTGCGGGTGGTGGTGGTCGACGACGGGTCCACCGACGCCACCGCGGCGGTCGTCCGCGCGGTGCCCGATCCCCGGGTGCGGCTGGTCGCCGCCGGGGAGCCGCCGCCGGGCTGGCTGGGCAAGCCGCACGCCTGCGCGGCCGGCGCGGCCGCCGCGGCCGGGGACGACGGCGTGCTGGTGTTCGTCGACGCCGACGTGCGGCTCTTCCCCGACGCGATCGCCGGCGCCGTCGCCGTGCTGGACGCCCACCGGCTGGACCTCGTCTCTCCCTGGCCGCGCCCGCTGGCCGCCGGCCTCGCCGAGCGGCTCGTGCAGCCGCTGGCGCCGTGGCTGTGGGCCACCACGCTGCCGCTGCGGCTGGCCGAGCGCTCCGCCCGCCCGGCGCTGACCGCGGCGAACGGCCAGTTCCTGGTCCTCACCCGCGCGGCGTACCAGCGGGCGGGCGGCCACGGCGCGGTGCGCGGCGAGGTCATCGAGGACGTCGCCCTCGCGCGGGCGGTGAAGCGGGCCGGCGGGCGGGCGGTGCCGGTGGACGGCTCCCGGCTCGCGGCCTGCCGGATGTACCAGGGCTGGCCGGCGCTGCGGGACGGCTACACCAAGTCCCTGTGGGCCGCGGTCGGCGGATCGCCGGCGGCGAGCCTCGCCGCGGCCGCCGGACTGACCGCGGTGTGGGTGCTGCCGGCGCTGGCCGCGCTCCGCGGCTCGCGCACCGGGCTGGCCGGCTACGCCGCCGGGGTGGCCGGCCGGGCGGTGTCGGCGGCGGCCACCGGCAGCCGGGTGTGGCCGGACGCGCTCGCCCACCCGGTGTCGGTGCTGCTGTTCGACGCCCTGCTGGCCCGGTCGGTGCTGGCCCGGCGCCGGGGCACGCTGTCCTGGCGCGGCCGCCCGGTCGGCGCGCCGCCCGGGCGACGCGAGACGATGCCGGGGTGACCAGCCTGGATGCGCGCGTGCGGTTCGACCCGACGACCATGGAGAGCGGCGCCTTCTACCGCGTGCTCAACTCGGTGGTGGTACCCCGGCCGATCGCCTGGGTGTGCAGCCGGTCGGCCGACGGCGTGGTCAACCTGGCGCCGCACTCCTTCTACACGGTCGCCTGCGTGTCCCCGCCGGTCGTGCAGTTCACCTCGGTCGGCCGCAAGGACTCACTGCGCAACGTGGAGGCCACCGGCGAGTTCACGATCAGCCTGACCCCGGAGGCGCTGTTCGAGCAGGTCAACGCGACCGGCACGGACTTCCCGCCCGGGATCAGCGAGGCCGAGGAGTGCGGCGTCCAGCTGGCGCCGAGCGAGCGGGTCGGCGTCCCCCGGGTGGCGGAGTCCCCCGTGGCGGTGGAGTGCACGCTGCACTCCACGCTGCGGCTGGGCGACAGCACGGTCGTCTTCGGCCGGGTGGAGCTCATCACCGTGGCAGAGGGCGCGGTGCGCGACGGCCGGCCGCGGATCGAGGCGCTGCGCCCGCTGGCCCGCCTCGGCGGCAACGAGTGGTCGACGATCGGTGAGATCAAGGAGATCCGGCGGATCGCCTACCAGCGCTGGTCGGAGGATCCGTCGATCGGCGAGCAGGTCCGCGGCGAGCAGTGACCGGGCTCAGCAAGGCCGCGGGGTTCCCGGCGGGGACACGGGGTCATCGCGTCACAGCAGGTGCACGGCGACCTCGTCGGCGGCGTCGGCCCCGAAGGCGTCCGCGAAACGCTCGAGGAACGGCTGCCGGCGCAGCTCGTACTCCTGGGTACCGATCACCTCGACCGCCTCGGTGGCCACCGCCGACCCGAGCTGGGTTGCCCGCTCCAGTCCCAGACCCCACATCCGGCCGGCGATGAACCCGGCGCGCAGCGCGTCCCCACCCCCGGTCGGCTCCACCGGCCTGGTCTCCGGGACGGCGATCACCGAGATCGGCTCGGCGTCGGCCTGCCGCACCAGGACGCCGTCGGCCGCGCGCGTGGTCACCCAGGTCCCGACCCGGGCGAGCACCTCCGCGTCGGTCCACCCGGTCTTCTGCAGCAGCAGCGCCGCCTCGTACTCGTTGGTGAACAGCAGGTCCGCACCGTCGACCAGCTCGCGGATCATCTCGCCGTCGGCCCAGGCCAGCTGCTGGCTCGGGTCGGCGGCGAAGGCGTAGCCGCGGTCCCGGCACTCCTGGGTGTGCCGCACCATCGCCGTCGGGTCGTTGGGGCCGATGACCACCAGGTCCAGCGGGCCGACCCGGGCGGCGACCGGCGCCAGCTCGATCGACGAGGCCTCGGCCATGGCGCCCGAGTAGAAGGACGCGATCTGGTTGTTGACGGCGTCGGTGGTGCAGACGAACCGGGCCGTGTGCTTGAGCTCCGACCAGTGCACGCTGGCGGTGTCCACGCCGTGCCGGGTGAGCCAGGCGTCGTAGTCGGCGAAGTCGCTGCCCACCGCGCCGACCAGCACCGGCGAGAGGCCCAGCAGGCCCAGCCCGTAGGCCATGTTCGCCCCGGCGCCGCCGCGGTGCTGCACCAGGTCGTCGACGAGGAAGGACAGCGAGACGTTCTCCAGCTGGCCCTCGACGAACTGCTCGGTGAACTTCCCGGGGAAGGTCATCAGGTGGTCGGTGGCGATGGAGCCGGTGACGGCGACGGGCACGGAGCGCTCCTCGGGCGGCGCACGCGGACGTCCCGCGCGGATCAGGGCTGAGCACCGCACACCTTAGGAGCCCGGCCGCGACACCGCCGTCCGGGAGTCAGCCGGCCAGCGCCCGGCGCAGCGCGAAGCCCAGCTGGGCGACCCCGACGACCCCGAGCGCGCAGCCGACCGCCGCGCCGCTGGTGACCACCGGCGCGGCCGCGCCCCACCCGGAGATCACTCCGGCGCCGAGGAGCGTGGCCCCAGTCATGATCACCCGGGTCGGCCGCTCCCAGACCGAGAGGATCCCGGTCTCCCCCACCCCGGCCTGCCCGGCGCGGGCCCGCAGGTAGTCGGGCAGCCAGCACAGCGCCCCGAACGCCGCGGCCAGCCAGCCGGGCGCGCCGGCACCCCACAGGGCTGCGGCGTAGGCGGCCTCGGTCACCCGATCCACCGCGCTGTCGAGCACGAAGCCGCGGCGGGACGCCCGGCCGGTGGCGATGGCCAGCGCGCCGTCGAGGGAGTCCAGCAGGCCCGACCCTCCGACGAGCACCCCGGCGAGCAGCAGCCACGCCCCACCCGCCCATGCGGGGACGACGGCGGCCGCGGCCACCGCCAGACCGGACGCGGTCGCCGCGAGCGGGGGCAGGAAGGCCAGGGAGCGGGCCAGGGAGTAGGAGGCCGACAGCCAGCCGCGCACCAGCCGGTTGCCCTCCGGATCGGTGCCGCCGTGCCAGGACGACCACGCGCGGAGGTACTCCTCGCGGCTCAGCACGGCATTCCCTCCACGGCTGCAGTCCACCAGGCGGCACCGTCCGGGGCGCGGGCGGGCACAGTGGCGGCGTGTCCGCTCCCCGCCCCGCCGGCCGCCGCCTCGTCCTCGGCCTGCTGGCCGTCCTCGTCGTCGCGGTCCTGGCCGGGGGTGCGGTCCTGCTGGCCGGCCGGGCCGGTGACCCAGAGGCGGTTCCCGAGGCGGAGCCGGGGCCGGTGCTGCTGGTGCCCGGCTACGGCGGGTCGACCGCCTCGCTGCAGCCGCTCGCCGACCGCCTCACCGCCGAGGGCCGCGACGCGACGGTGGTGGCCGTGCCCGGCGACGGCACCGGCGACCTCCTCGCCTCCGCCGGGGCGCTGGGCGAGGCGGTCGACGCCGCACTCCAGCGGAGCGGCGCCGAGAGCGTCGACGTCGTCGGCTACTCGGCGGGCGGGTTGATCGCGCGGCTGTGGGTGGCCGACGGCGGCGCCGACGTCGCCCGCCGGGTCCTCACCCTGGGCTCGCCGCACCACGGCACCACGGTCGCCGACCTCGCGCGCACCCTGGCCCCCGCCCGCTGCCCGATCGGCTGCCAGCAGATGACCACCGACAGCGAGCTGGTCATCGGCCTCAATGCCGGCGACGAGACGCCCGAGGGGCCGGACTGGGTGTCGATCTGGACGACGCAGGACGCGACGGTCACCCCGCCGGACTCCGCACGCCTCGACGGGGCGCTGAACCTGCCGGTGCAGTCGGTCTGCGCCGACGCCCGGCCCGCCCACGAGGAGCTGCCGGCCGACCCGCTGGTGCTGGCGATGGTCGTGGAGCTGCTGGCGGCCGGTGGTCCAGCCGAGCTGGGGCCGGACGACTGCACGCGGCTGGGCGGATAGCGGGTCGCCCGCCCGCGCATGACCCGGCCGGCCGGACGGGTAGGCGCTCGACCATGGCTCCTCCGATCAGCGACGCGGCCGTGATCGACGTCCTCCGCCGGGTCGACCGGCTGACCGCCCCGCTGGGGCGGCGGCTGGGCCGCTCACCGGCGCTCTCCCAGGCCGAGCGTGACCGGTGGTGGGCCGAGCAGGTGCCCCGCATCGCCGCCGGGGTGAGCGCCGCGCCGCGGTTCGCCGGCAAGCTCGCCGACCTGCTGCCGCTGCAGAACACCGTCGGGGCCGCGGTGCAGGTCCTCGTGATCGGTGGCGTCGCCTCCGAACACGGCGTGGCCGACCCCGCCGCGCGGGTGTCGCTACTGGCCCGGGTGCTGCTCGACCGCAACCTGACCGCCGCGCACGTCGAGCCGCTGCTGCAGCACGCGAGGGGCACCTACCGGGAGGAGGCCTTCGGCCCCCGGGAGTCCCGCGCGGGTCTCGGCGGCAACCTCCGCACGCTGTGGCGGGTCGCCCGGCTGCTGAGCCGCATCGACGAGGCGCTGGACGGCCGCCCCAAGGGCAAGCTGCGCCACCGGTTCCTGGCCAGCCTGCCGGTGGTCGGTGTGTTCGGCGGCTACGCGTCCGAGCGGGAGGGCCTGCGCCGGGCGGCGGCCCGGACGGCCGCCCTGGCCGCGGAGGCTCAGGACGTCGGGGCCAGCGACGCCAGGCTGGCGTAGACCTCGCGGGTCGCCGTCGACCGGTTCATGGTGATGAAGTGGATACCCGGCACCCCCTCGGCGAGCAGGGTCCGGCACAGCTCGGTGGCCACCTCGACGCCGTAGGCGCGCACCGCGGCCTTGTCCTCCGGCCGGTCGCCGTCGAGCGCGGCGAACCGGGTGGCCAGCTCGGCCGGGAACGCCTGCCCGGACAGCTGCACGATGCGGGCGATCTGCCGGGCGTTGGTCACCGGCATGACCCCGGCGATGATCGGCACATCGCAGCCGGCGGCCGCCACCCGGTCGCGCAGCCGCAGGTAGTCCTCGGAGCGGAAGAACATCTGGGTGATCGCGAAGTCCGCACCCGCGCGGCACTTCTGGACGAACATCTCGACGTCGGTGTCGTAGTCCGGCGATCGCGGGTGCTTCTCGGGGAAGGCGGCGACGCCGACGCTGAAGTCGCCCATCGACCGGACCAGCTCGACCAGCTCGGCGGCGTAGCGCAGCCCCTGCGGGTGGGCCACCCACTCGGCCTGCGGGTCGGCGCCCGGCGGGTCCCCGCGCAGCGCGAGCAGGTTGCGCACCCCGGCGGCGGCCAGCCGGCTGACCACGTGCCGCAGCTCGGCCACGCTGTGGTCGACGGCGGTCAGGTGGGCCAGCGGCGTCATCGTCGTCTCGGTGGCGATCCGCTCGGTCACCGACACCGTGCCCTCGCGGGTCGAGCCGCCGGCGCCGTAGGTGACCGACACGAACGACGGGTGCAGCCGCTCCAGCTCGCGCAGCGCCGTCCACAGCCCTGCCGCGCCCTCCGGCGTGCGGGGCGGGAAGAACTCGAACGACCACGTCGGCCGCCCCCCGGCGAGCAGCTCGCGGACGGTGCGGGTCATGGGAGGGAAGGATACGGACGGAGATTTCTGCCGGGGCCGCATCCACCCGGCGCCCTCCGCGCGAAGCAGGACCAGCGAGAGCCGCTCGCGGAACGAGGAGGCTGGTCCGTTGACCCTGTGCCGGGACGTCGCGCCGGTGGAGTCGCCGCATCCGGCGCCGGGCGATACTTGGACGATGATCGCCGGGGCGCAGCAGCGCGAGTCCTCCGCCCTCCCGCTGGCCCCGTCGCCGGCCGCCGCCGAGCTCGACCGCGTCCGCAGCGCGGTCACCTGCGCGCTCACCGAGTTCCTCGACGACCAGCGCGAGACCCTCGCCGCCATGGATGACTCGCTGGTCCCCGTGGCCGACGAGGTGCGCGCGCTGGCCGACGGCGGTAAGCGGCTGCGCCCGCTGTTCGCCTACTGGGGCTGGCGCGGCGCTCGCCGGGAAGGCGCCGAGGACGATGCGGCCGTGCTGCGCGCCGTCGCCGCACTGGAGTTCGTGCACGCCAGCGCTCTGGTCCACGACGACGTGATGGACGGCGCGCTGACCCGCCGGGGCCGCCCGGCCACCCACGTCGGCTTCGCCGCGCAGCACGGGCACCACCGGCTCACCGGCGACGGCGCCTCCTTCGGCGTGGGTGCGGCGATCCTGGTCGGCGACCTGTCGCTGGTGTGGTCCGACGAGCTGCTCCGCCGCTCGGGCATCTCCCCCGCGGCCCTCACCCGTGCCCGCGAGGTGTGGGACACGATGCGCACCGAGGTGACCGCCGGCCAGTACCTGGACCTGCTGCGTGCCGCCGGCGGGCTGCCCGGCGCCCAGGGCGCGCTGACCGTCGCCCGCTACAAGAGCGCCGGCTACACGGTGCAGCGGCCGCTGCAGCTCGGCGCCGCCATCGCCGGCGCCGGGGCGCAGGTCACCGACGCCTACTCGGCGATCGGCCTCCCCCTCGGCGAGGCGTTCCAGCTGCGCGACGACGTCCTGGGGGTGTTCGGCGACCCGGCGGTGACCGGGAAGTCGGCCGACGACGACCTCCGCGAGGGCAAGCAGACCCTGCTCATCGCGCTGGCCGAGGAGGCCGCCGACGCCGGCGGGCGGCGCCTGCTGGCGAGGATGCTGGGCAACCCCGACGCCGGGCCGGCGGACTTCGACGCCCTGCGCCGCCTCATCGAGTCCACCGGCGCCCGCGCCATGGTGGAGCAGCGGATCGCCCAGCGCACCGAGCTGGCCCGCACCGCCATCGCCGAGGCCCCCGTGGCCGAGGACGCGCGCGCCGCGCTCGACGCGCTGGCGGTCGCCGCGACCACCCGCACCGCCTGATGGTCCGCACCGTCCCCGGCCGCACCGACCGCGTGGTGGTCGTCGGCGCCGGGCTCGCCGGGCTGTCCGCGGCGCTGCGGCTGCGCGGCGCGGGCCGCGAGGTCACCGTCGTCGAGCGCGGCCCCGGCCCCGGCGGCCGCGCCGGCCGGATCGAGGAACGCGGCTACGCCCTCGACACCGGCCCGTCGGTCTTCACCGCGCCGGAGCTGATCGCCGACACCCTCGCCGCGGTCGGCGAGAAGCTCGAGGACCGGCTGACCCTCGTGCCGCTGGAGATCACCTACCGGGCCCAGTTCGCCGACGGCTCGCACCTGGACGTGCACGCCGACGTCGAGGCGTTCGCCGCCGAGGTGGCGGCGCTGTGCGGCCCGACGGAGGCCACCGCTCTGCGCCGCTACCTCGCGGGCCTCGCCGACCTCTACCGGCTCCAGCTGGACGCGTTCATCGACCGCAACCTCGACGGCCCGCTGGACCTGCTCGGGCCCGAGCTGGTCGCCCTCATCCGCCGCGGCGGGTTCGGCCGGCTGTCCCGGCACGTCGCGCGGGCCTTCACCGACGACCGGCTGCGCCGGCTGTTCAGCTTCCAGGCCCTCTACGCCGGGGTCAGCCCGCAGCGGGCGATCGCCGCCTACGCGGTGATCGCCCAGCTCGACATCGGTGCCGGCGTCTGGCACCCGATGGGTGGCATCGCCGCGGTGCCCACCGCCCTGGCCGCCGCGGCGGCCGACGCGGGGGTGGCCGTCCGCTACGGCACGGCGGTCCGGGAGCTCCAGCTCGCAGGTTCGCGGGTCACCGGCGTGCTGCTCGACGACGGCCAGCGGCTGCCCGCGGACGCCGTCGTCGTGACCGCCGACGCGCCGCACAGGCTCGTGCCGGGGCTGCGCGGGCCGCGCCGTCCGGTCTACTCACCGTCCTGCGTGGCCCTGCACGTCGGCGTGCGGGCCGAGCTGCCCGGGCAGGCGCACCACACCATCAGCTTCGGCGCCGCCTGGGACGAGGTGTTCCGGGAGCTGACCCGGGACGGGCGGCTGCTCGGCGGGGGTCCCGGGGCTCGGCGGGGAAGGATCATGAGCGACCCGAGCCTGCTGGTCAGCATGCCCTCGCGCACCGACCGCGGCCTGGCGCCCGAGGGCGGGCAGGTGCTCAGCATCGTGGCCCCCACGCCGAACCTGGACCCCCGCAGCGGCGGAAACCCCGACCTGGACTGGGGGGCGCTCGGCCCCCGGTACCGCGACGAGGTGCTGGCCACTCTCGAGGCCCGCGGCTGGACCGGGCTGACCGGCGCGATCGAGGTGGAGCACCTGGACACCCCGCTGACCTGGGCGGCGCAGGGCATGGCCGCCGGCACGCCGTTCGCGCTGGCGCACACCTTCGGCCAGACCGGCCCGTTCCGACCGCCGACGCTCCCCCGCCGCGGCCCGGAGAACGTCGTCCTCGCCGGCTCGTCGGTCCAGCCCGGCGTCGGCGTGCCGATGGTCGTCATCAGCGGCCGGCTGGCCGCCGAGCGGATCACCGGCCCGTGACCCTCCTCGAGCCCCCGCCCACGCAGGCCGAGCGGCAGGCCCGGCTGGACGCCGCCTACCGGCACTGCGCCGCGATCGCCGCCCGGCACGGGAAGAGCTACCACCTGGCCACCCGGTTGCTCACCCCCGACCGGCGGCCGGCGGTCCACGCCCTCTACGCCGCCGCCCGCACCGCCGACGACCTCGTCGACGCCCCCGGCGCCGACCCGGCCGGCGACCTCGCCGACTGGTCGCGGGCCGTGCTGGCCGAACTGGAGGCCGGCTGGTCGGCCGACCCGGTGCGGCTGGCGCTGGTGCACACCTACCGCCGGTACGCCCTCCCGGTCGAGCACCTGGTGGACTTCCTCGCCGCGATGACCAGCGACCTCTCCGTGACCGGCTACGCCCACATGGACGCCCTCGACCGGTACATGTGGGGTTCGGCGTCGGTGATCGGGCTGCAGGTGCTGCCGGTGCTGGGCACCGCCCCGGGGGTGACCCGCGAGGAGGCCGCGCCGCACGCCATCGCGCTGGGCGAGGCGTTCCAGCTGACCAACTTCCTGCGCGACGTGGGCGAGGACGTCGACCGTGGCCGCGTCTACCTGCCCGCCGACCTGATGGCCGCGCACGGCGTGACCCGCGAGCAGCTGTCGGCGAAGCGGCACGACGCCCGGTTCGCGGCGCTGATGCGCGAGATGGTGGCGATCGTCCGCCGCCGCTACGACGACGCCGCCCCCGGCACGCCGCTGCTGGCCCGCGAGTCCCGCGACTGCGTGCGCGCGGCCACCGCCCTCTACGGCGGGATCCTCACCGAGATCGAGCGCGCGGACTACCGGGTGCTCGACCGCCGGGTGTCGGTGTCCCGGCCGCGCCGCCTGGCGGTGTTCGCCCGCCGGTTGACCGCCGCCCAGCTGGCCAGGGTCAGGGTGATCATGGCGAACCCGAACAGCAGGTCCTCCACCGGCGCGTAGACGATCCGCGGACCCCAGATCGCCCCCGGGTCGTAGGTGACCACCTCGAGCCCGGTGAGCACGCCGTTCATCAGCAGCTGGAACGTCACGATGATCGCGTAGGCCACCCAGAACACCGGCCGGGTGACCATCCGGGTGCGGTAGACGAACAGGTCGACCACGAGGACGGCGACGACCGAGGTGACCGCCAGGGCGCTGTAGCTCATGCCCGGTCGCCCAATGGCTCGGCCTCCTGTGCGGGATAGCCCGCGTCCCAGCCGGTCACCTTCCGCACCGCCTCCAGCGCGAGCACCGCGCAGAGCGGGACGACGAGGAAGAACAGCACCTCCTCGACCGGGATGCCGCCGGGCAGCCGGACGCCGAGGGTGTGCTCGCCGGAGTAGTCCCAGTGCCCCTGCGCGATCGCGTAGAGCACCCAGCAGACGAACACCACGAACTCCGGGGTGATCGCGACCAGCAGCCGCCGCCAGCGGGCGTAGACCCGGACCCGCAGCACCAGCTCCAGCGGCGCGGTGACGACCAGGCAGCCGGCCAGGAGCAGCAGGTACGTCAGGTGGCCCACGCGGGGCTCAGAAGGCCAGGGCCTGGGCCCGGCGGGTCACCTCGGTGTGCCGGTCGTCGCGCAGCGCCTGGACCGGCGTCCCGGGCAGCGACTCGTCGACGCGGAACAGCCACTCGAAGACCTCCTCGTCGCTGAACCCGCCGTCGCGCAGCACGGTGATCAGGCCGGGCAGGTGCTTGAGGACCTCGCCGTTCTGGAAGAAGTCGGCCGGGATCCTGCTGTTGCCGCTACCGGGCACCGCCAGCACCTTGCGCTCGCGCAGGAGCTGGCGGACCCGGTTGGGCGAGACCCCCAGGACTGCGGCGACCTCCGCGGGGGTGAGCGTCTCCATGGCACGCGAGCCTATGCGGCGGACACCGGAACACCCGCGCGGGAAGCTCCTCGCTACGATTCCGGTGGGGCCGTGACTGGCGCATCGAGGTGGACGAACCACCGGGGAGCGGCCCGCACCACCCCGCCGGGCGCCTGGGCACCTCCCCGTCGACACCCGCGCTGGAGCCCCTCCCATGACCGACGCGACCGCCCCCTACGACGCCACCACCGCCTCGGCGGCCTACCGCAGCGCCCTGCAGGTCATCGGCGCCGTCGAGCCCCGCGTGGCCGCAGCCATCGGCGCCGAGCTTGCCGACCAGCGGGCCTCCCTCAAGCTGATCGCCAGCGAGAACTACGCCAGCCCGGCGGTGCTGCTCACCATGGGCAACTGGCTGAGCGACAAGTACGCCGAGGGGACCGTCGGGCACCGCTTCTACGCCGGCTGCCAGAACGTCGACACCGTCGAGGCGCTGGCCGCCGAGCACGCCCGGGAGCTGTTCGGCGCCCCCTACGCCTACGTGCAGCCGCACTCCGGGATCGACGCGAACCTGGTCGCCTTCTGGGCGGTGCTGGCCTCGCGGGTGGAGTCCCCCGCGCTGGAGAAGGCCGGCGTCCGGCACGTCAACGAGCTCACCGACTCCGACTGGGCCGTTCTGCGCCGCGCCCTGGGCGACCAGCGGATGCTCGGCATGTCCCTGGACGCCGGGGGCCACCTCACCCACGGCTTCCGCCCCAACATCAGCGGCAAGATGTTCGAGCAGTCCTCCTACGGCACCGACCCGGAGACCGGGCTGCTGGACTACGACGCCGTCCGGGCGCGGGCGAAGGAGTTCCGCCCGCTGATCCTCATCGCCGGCTACTCGGCCTACCCGCGCCGGATCGACTTCGCCAGGATGCGCGAGATCGCCGACGAGGTCGACGCCACCCTCGTCGTCGACATGGCCCACTTCGCCGGGCTGGTCGCCGGCAAGGTGTTCACCGGCGACTTCGACCCGGTGCCGCACGCGCACATCGTCACCACGACCACCCACAAGTCGCTGCGCGGGCCGCGCGGCGGCATGGTGCTGGCCCAGCCGGAGTTCGCCGACGCCGTCGACCGCGGCTGCCCGATGGTCCTCGGCGGCCCGCTCCCCCACGTCATGGCGGCCAAGGCCGTCGCCCTGGCCGAGGCCCGGCGCCCGGAGTTCGCCGGGTACGCGCGGGCGGTCGCCGACAACGCGGTCAGCCTGGCCGAGGGGCTCACCCGCCGCGGCGCCCGGCTGGTCACCGGCGGCACGGACAACCACCTGGTGCTCATCGACGTCTCCAGCTACGGCCTCACCGGGCGGCAGGCGGAGTCGGCCCTGCTGGATGCCGGCATCGTGACCAACCGCAACGCCGTCCCGGCCGACCCCAACGGCGCGTGGTACACCTCCGGTGTCCGGATCGGCACCCCGGCGCTGACCAGCCGCGGCTTCGGCGCGGCGGAGTTCGACCGCACCGCCGAGCTCATCGTCGACGTCCTCTCGGGCACCACCCCGGCGGCCACCCGCGACGGCGGCGTCTCCAAGGCCAAGTACGCGATCACCGACGGCCTGGCCGACCGCACCCGCGCGGCCGCCGCCGAGCTGCTGGCCGCGCACCCGCTGTACCCGGGGCTCGACCTCGCCTGACGTCGTCGGCGGGCCCGGCGTGGCCGGTGGGGCGAGTGCTCCCCGCGTGACCGGGGACGCCCGCGTGTGCGGGCCGCGGGAGACGCCGGGGCTCATACACTCGACCGAGTGGACGCCGCCGTGACCGACCCCGTGGTCGGCCTCGTTCTCGAGGGGCGCTATCGCCTCGAGGAGCGGCTGGCCCGCGGCGGCATGGCCACCGTCTACGCCGCCACCGACCTGCGGCTGCACCGCCCGGTCGCGGTCAAGATCATGGCCGAGCACCTGGCGCACGACCCGACGTTCGTCGACCGGTTCACCCGCGAGGCGCGGGCCGCCGCGATGCTCAGCCACCCCAACGTGGTGTCGGTCAGCGACCAGGGCAGCGACCAGGGCCTGGTGTTCCTGGTCATGGAGCTCGTCCGCGGCCGCACGCTGCGCGACCTGCTCCAGGCCCGCGGCCGGCTGACCGTCGGCGAGGCCTTCGCCGTCCTCGAGCCGGTGCTGTCCGGGCTCACCGCCGCCCACCGGGCCGGCATCGTGCACCGCGACATCAAGCCCGAGAACGTGCTCATCGGGCAGGACGGCGTGGTCAAGGTGGCCGACTTCGGTCTGGCCCGCGCGCTCACCGGCACCGGGCAGACCAGCCACACCGGCGGCGTGCTCATCGGCACCGTCGCCTACCTCTCCCCCGAGCAGCTCGAGCGCGGCAAGGCCGACGCCCGCAGCGACGTCTACGCCGCCGGGGTCGTGCTCTTCGAGATGCTCACCGGCCACCCGCCCTACGGTGGCGACACCCCGCTGGCCGTGGCCTACCAGCACGTGCACCACGACATGCCCACCCCGTCCGACGAGGTGCCCGGCATCCCCTGGCAGGTCGACGAGCTGGTCGCCCGCACCACCCGGCGCGACCCCGTCGTCCGGCCGCTGGACGCCGGGGCGTTCCTGGCCGACCTCCAGGACGTGCGCAGCGACCTGGGCGTCGAGCGGGTGCCGGTGCCCACCGGCCGCAGCGCCGGCCCGGGCACGCTGCGCCCCACCAACCGGCCCACCCGGCCGCGGCACCCGAGCGAGCCCGGGCGGGAGAGCGACCCGGGCACCGAGGTGCTGGGCGGCACGGGCACCCGGCCCGGGCGCGGGTCGCGCACCTCGATGCTGCCCGGCATGGGCGCCGGCCCGACGGCCGACGTCGGCGGCCGGCGCCCACCCCTGGAGCACACCCGGCCCGGCGTGCCGCAGCACATCCGGCGCCGCCGGGCGCGGCTGGCCGTCGCGATCGTGCTGCTGCTCGCCGTCACCATCGGCGCCGTGGGCTGGTGGCTGGGCTCGGGCCGGTGGACCGCCGTCCCCGACCTCGTCGGGAAGGACCAGGAGGCCGCGATCGGCCTGCTCCAGGAGGCGGGGCTGGACCCCGACTGCTGCGACGAGGAGTTCAGCGAGGAGGTCGCGGAGGGCGTCGTCATCGCCGCCGAGCCCGAGGCCGGGGAGGCCATCCGCGGCACCGACGTCCGGCTCACCGTCTCCAAGGGCCCCGAGCGCTTCACGGTCGACCCCGCATCCATCGGGCGCCCGCAGGAGGAGGTGCTCGCCGGGATCGAGGGAGTCATCCCGGTCCTCGTCGAGGTGGTCCAGGACTACGACGACGACATCCCGGTCGGCCACGTGACCGGGTTCGACCCCGAGGCCGGGACTCAGCTGCGGCGCGACCAGCCCCTGCGGGTGTTCGTCAGCCGCGGGCCGGCACCGGTGGCCGTCCCCGACGTCGTCGGGCTGTCCCCGGAGGCGGCGACCACCAACCTGCAGAACCTCGGCTTCGTCGTGGCCCGCGCCGAGGGCCGCAGCTCGGCGGTCGACACCGGCGAGGTCATGGCGGTCGACCCCGGCCCCGCGGCCGGCCCGGTGGCCTTCGGCAGCACCGTGACGATCACCGTGTCGGTCGGCGTGCCCCAGGTGACCGTGCCCGACGTGACCGGCCGCAGCGAGGCGGAGGCCGTCGCCGCCCTGCAGGGCGCCGGCCTGCGCGCCGACGTGCAGACCTTCATCACCGGCGACCGCGTCTACCGGCAGCGCCCCGCCGCCGGCGAGGTGGTCGACGAGGGCACGACCGTCAACCTCTTGTTGAGCTTCGGATAGGGCTGAACTGTTGCGTACACCCACGGGTGTGCCACCGATCGGTGCGCACATCCAGATCAAGGGCGGCCTGGCCAAGGGCGGCCTCGCCTACACCGACGCCGTCGGCGCGCGGGCCGTGCAGGTCTTCGTCGGCAACCCCCGCGGCTGGAAGCTGACCGCCGGTGACCCGACGCAGGACACGCTGTTCACCGCCGGCTGCGCCGAACGCGGGGTGCCCTCGTTCATCCACACGCCGTTCCTGGTCAACGTCGGCTCCCCCACCGAGGCCACCGTCGAGCAGTCGATCGCCTCGATCGCCCACAACCTGGCCCGCGGTGCCCAGCTGGGGTGCCGGGGCGTGGTGGTGCACGCCGGCTCGGCCGTCGGCGAGGACCGCTACGCGGACGCGCTGCGCCAGCTGCACGAGCGGCTGCTGCCCGTCCTGGAGGCCGCCCCGGACGACGGCCCCCGGCTGCTGATCGAGCCGACGGCCGGTGGCGGCAAGGCCCTGGCCGCCACCGTCGAGGACCTCGGCCCGTACCTGGCGGCGCTGGAGAACCACCCGCTGGTCGGTGTCTGCTTCGACACCTGCCACGCCTGGGCGGCCGGGCACGACCTCGCCGTCCCCGGCGGGATGACGGCGACCCTGGACGCGCTCGAGGCCACCGTCGGCCCCGGCCGGCTGGGCCTGGTGCACGCCAACGACTCCCTCGACGAGTGCGGGTCCAAGCGCGACCGGCACGCGACCATCGGCGCGGGCACGATCGGCGGCGGCGCGTACGGCACCGGCCCGTTCGCCGAGCTGCTGGCGCACCCGTCCATGGCCGGCGTCCCGGTCGTCGTGGAGACGCCCAGCGAGCTGGACGGGTCGCCGTCGGCGGGGCACGCCCGGGACATCGCGCTCCTGACCGAGCTGCGGGACGCCGGGCTGCCGGAGTCCGACGCCGCTGCCTGACCCGCCGGCTCAGGCCTACGACCGATGTCTCGGTGCGTATCCGCACGAAAACCCTTGGCAGTCAGGTGAGCCTGGGCTAACTTAGGGGTGCCTTCCTTCCCCAGTCCTCGGGAGCGCCCCGTGTACGTCTGCATCTGCTTCGCCGTCAGCGAGAACCAGCTGGCCGACGTCATCGCCGACGGGGCGCGGACCGAGGAAGAGGTCGGCGACGCCTGCGCGGCCGGTACCGGCTGCGGCAACTGCCTGGACCGGATCTGCGACCGCCTGCGTGCGGCCGACCCGCTGCACGGGCTGGCATTCGGCCAGGCTGCCGCCTGAGCCCAGGCTCGCCTCACGAAGGGCTGCCTGAGTTCGGCCGCCCTCTCCGGGCCTGGTTAGCCTCGGCGTCAACCGCATCCCGAGGAGGCCACATGCAGGGCGACGCGCGCGTGATCGAGCTGCTCAACGAGCAGCTGACCAGCGAACTGACCGCCATCAACCAGTACTTCCTGCACGCCAAGATGCAGGAGAACTGGGGCTACAACAAGCTGGCCGAGTACACCCGCAAGGAGTCCATCGAGGAGATGACCCACGCGGAGAAGCTCACCGACCGGATCCTGTTCCTCGAGGGCCTGCCCAACTACCAGAAGCTGCTCGCCCTGCGGATCGGCCAGACCGTCCGCGAGCAGTTCGAGGCCGACATGGCCATCGAGCTGGAGGTCGTCGAGCGGCTGCGGCCGGCGATCGCCTACTGCGACCAGGTCGGCGACCGCACGAGCAAGAACCTCTTCGAGGAGATCCTCGCCGACGAGGAGCACCACATCGACTACCTCGAGACCCAGCTGCACCTGATGGACACCCTCGGGGAGCAGCTGTACCTGGCCGGGCAGATCGAGCACCCGACCACCGGCGCCGACTGAGCCCTCGGAGACCGAGCCCCCGGACGACGACGGGCCCGTACCTCTCGCAGAGGTACGGGCCCGTCGTGTCACAACAGCTCGGCCAGCACGTCCGCGGCCCGCTCCACGCCGGCGCGATCGACGTCCAGGTGGGTCACCAGCCGGATCCGGCGCTCGCTCACCTGGGAGACCAGCACGCCGCGAGCCCGCGCGGCCTCGGCGATCACCGCCGCCGGGACGTCGTCCAGCACCACCATGTTGGTCTCGACCGACGCCGGGTCGACGCCGAGCCGCTTGGCCAGCATCCGCGCGTGCTCGTGGTCCTCGGCCAGCCGGTCCAGGTGGTGGTCCAGCGCGTGGAGCCCGGCGGCGGCCAGGACGCCGGCCTGCCGCATCCCGCCGCCCAGCCGCTTGCGCCACAGCCGGGCCGTGGCGATCCGCTCGGACGACGACACCAGCACCGAGCCCACCGGCGCGCCCAGCCCCTTGGACAGGCACACCGAGGCGGTGTCGGCCAGCCGCCCGTAGGTCGCCAGGTCGATGCCGGAGGCCACCGAGGCGTTGAACAGCCGGGCGCCGTCGAGGTGCACGGCCACCCCCGCCTCCCGCGACCACTTCCACAGCCGCTGCAGCTGGTCCAGCGGCTGCACCAGCCCGCCGCCGCGGTTGTGCGTGTTCTCCACGGCGATCGCCGCGGTGGCGGTCAGGTGCCAGTTCCCGCGCGGGCGCACCTGCGCGATGAGCTGGTCGGCGTCCAGCCGGCCCCCGTCCGAGACGACCGTGCGGGTGGAGAGGCCGAAGACCGCCGCAGCGGCACCCATCTCGTAGGTGACCACGTGCGCGTCGGCGTCACAGAGCACCTCCTGGCCGGGCTCGCAGACCAGCCGCATGCCGATCTGGTTGCCCATCGTCCCGGAGGGGACGAACAGCGCCGCCTCGTGGCCCATCAGGCCGGCCACCCGCTCCTCCAGCGCCCGGACCGTCGGGTCCTCGGCGTAGACGTCGTCGCCGACCTCCGCCTCGGCCATCGCCCGGCGCATGGCCGGGGTCGGCGTCGTGACGGTGTCGCTGCGCAGGTCGACGACGGCGGGGCGGGAGGGGGCAGCCAGGCCGGCAGCGGTCATCAACCGCGCAGCATCTCGGCGACGAGGAAGGCCAGCTCCAGCGACTGACCGGTGTTCAGTCGCGGATCGCAGGCGGTCTCGTACCGGCTGTTGAGATCCTCGTCGCTGATCTCCATCGCGCCACCGAGGCACTCGGTGACGTCCTCACCGGTGAGCTCGACGTGGATGCCGCCGGGCCAGGTGCCCAGGGCCCGGTGCACGTCGAAGAAGCCGAGCACCTCGTCGACGATCCGGTCGAAGTGCCGGGTCTTGTACCCGGTCGAGGACTCGTGGGTGTTGCCGTGCATCGGGTCGCACTGCCACACCACCTGGTGGCCACTGGCGGTGACCTTCTCCACGATGCCCGGGAGGACGTCGCGGATCTTGCCGTTGCCCATCCGGCTGATCATCGTCAGCCGGCCCGGGACGCCCTCGGGGTCGAGGCGCTCGACCAGCTCGACGGCCTGCTCGGGGGTCGTGGTCGGGCCGATCTTGACGCCGATCGGGTTCGCGATCCGCGACATGAACTCGACGTGCGCCCCGTCGAGCTGACGGGTGCGCTCGCCGATCCACACGAAGTGCGCCGACGCGACGTACGGGCGGCCGTCGTGCAGCCGCACCAGCGCCCGCTCGTAGTCGAGGATCAGCGCCTCGTGGCTGTTGTAGAGCTCGACGCCGCGCAGCGCGGTGTCGTCCACGCCGCAGGCCTTCATGAACGCCAGCGCCCGGTCGATCTCGCGGGCGATCACCTCGTAGCGCACCCCGGCCGGGGAGTTGGCCACGAAGTCCTTGTTCCAGTCGTGCACAGCGTGCAGGTCGGCCAGGCCGCCGCGGGCGTAGGCGCGGATCATGTTCATCGCGGCCGCGGAGTTGGCGTAGGCGCGCACCAGCCGGTTGGGGTCGGGGATGCGCTGCTCGAGCACCGGCTCCAGCGCGTTGACCATGTCGCCGCGGTAGGACGGCAGCCCGAGCGCGTCGGTGTTCGACGACCGCGGCTTGGCGTACTGCCCGGCCACCCGGCCGACCTTCACCACCGGCACGCTGGCGCCGTAGGTGAGGACGACGGCCATCTGCAGCAGCGTCCGCGTGGTGCTCTGCAGGTGCGCGTCGGTGTTGAGGTCGAAGGTCTCGGCGCAGTCACCGCCCTGCAGCAGGAACGCGCGGCCCTGCGCCACCTCGGCCAGCCGCGCCCGCAGCTCGTCGACCTCGCCGGGCGCCACGATGGGCGGCACGGTGGTCAGGGTGGACAGAACGCTGTCCAGAGCGGCGCGGTCGGGCCACTCCGGCTGCTGGGCGGCGGGCAGCTCCCGCCACCGGTCCAGACCGGGGACCGACTCAGCAGATTCGGAAAGTGTCACCTCCCGAGGGTACGGCGGGCCCCTGCCCGAACCGAAGAAGACCTTCTCAGCCGAAGAAGACCTCCACCTCGGCGTACCGCTCCGGCGGCACCAGCTTCAGCCGGGCGGTGGCCGCCGACAGCGGCACGCGGACGATGTCGGTGCCGCGCAGGGCCACCATCACCCCGGACTGCCCGTCGTGCACGGCGTCCACCGCGCCCAGCCCGAACCGGGTGGCCAGCACCCGGTCGAACGGCGAGGGGGTCCCGCCCCGCTGGACGTGCCCGAGCACCACCGCGCGCGCCTCCCGGCCGGTGCGCTCCTCGATGACCGAGGCCAGCGCGGTGCCGATGCCGCCGAGCCGGACGTGGCCGAACGCGTCCTTCTCCCCCGTGGTCAGGACCATGTCCCCGCCCTTGGGCGTCGCGCCCTCGGAGACGACGACGATCGGCGAGTAGCCGGAGTCGAAGCGGTGCTGGCAGTGCGCGACGACCTCGTCGACGTCGAAGGGCTGCTCGGGGATGAGCACGACGGTGGCGCCCCCGGCCATGCCGGCGTGCAGCGCGATCCAGCCCGCGTGCCGGCCCATGACCTCGACCACGAGCGTGCGGTGGTGGCTGTCCCCGGTGGTGTGCAGCCGGTCGATGGCCTCGGTGGCCACGCCGACGGCGGTGTCGAACCCGAAGGTGTAGTCGGTGGCGTCCAGGTCGTTGTCGATCGTCTTGGGGACGCCGACGACCCGGACCCCCGCCTCGGAGAGCCTGGTGGCCACGCCGAGGGTGTCCTCCCCCCCGATCGGGACGAGCGCCTCGATGCCCAGCCGCTCGAGGTTGGCCATGACCCGGTCGGCGCCGCCCTCCATCGCGTAGGGGTTGGTCCGGGAGGTCCCCAGGATGGTGCCGCCCCGGGGCAGGATGCCGCGCACGGCGGAGAGGTCCAGCGGCACGGTGTCGGCGTCCAGCACCCCGCGCCAGCCGTCCCGGAAGCCGACGACCTCATCACCGTGCACCGTGACGCTCTTGCGGACCACGGCCCGGATGACCGCGTTCAGGCCGGGGCAGTCGCCGCCGCCGGTCAGGATGCCGATGCGCATGTACGCC
Source organism: Geodermatophilus ruber (assembly GCF_900114385.1). Lineage (GTDB taxonomy): Bacteria > Actinomycetota > Actinomycetes > Mycobacteriales > Geodermatophilaceae > Geodermatophilus > Geodermatophilus ruber. The sequence goes on along the minus strand of NZ_FOSW01000002.1, from coordinate 449,891 downwards.
CTCCGCGGGAACAGCTCTCGCAGCTCGGTCGGTTGCTGGGCGCCATGATGCCGCAGGACAGGGGAACGCACCCGCGCACCGCCTGTTCGCCGCGACGGGTGCCACCGGCGCCCACGGGGGGCGGGTGGCCCGGGCACTGGCCGGGCGGGACGACGCCGGTGACCTACGCCGAGCAGACGGCCGAGCAGGCGTGGGCCGCGCGGCGCCCCCTCGGCCCGGACCGGGAGGTGGAGGGCTGGGTGAGCAGCTACCTGGCGCTCGCCGCCGGCGAGCTGGCCGCGGTGACCGACGTGGTCCCCGCGCTCACCGGGCACCCGGCGCGCACGGTGGCCGAGCACCTGCGCGCCCACCCCGAGGACTGGGCGGCGCTGCGCGGCTGACCCGCGCCGGCCGGGTCACCAGGTGCGGTTGCGCCCCGTGCCGAGGTGCTCCTGGGGGGCGTCGTCGCCCGACTCGAGCCACCGCTCGACCCCCGCGGGGTCCCGCCGGGACAGCTCGTCCAGCAGCACGCCGCGCAGGTGCACGACCCGCTCCTGCCGCGCCGGGTCGGTCGCGGCGCCCAGGGCGGCGCTGCTCTCCTGCCACGAGGAGATCAGGGCCCCGGTGGGCAGGCGGGGGACGCTGCGCGCCAGCTGGGTCAGGTCGTTGCCGGTGGAATTGCCCGGCCCGGTCAGCCGGTCGGTGAGCAGCACGAGGATGCAGGCGAGCAGCGCGAGGAGGACCCACGGCCCGAACACCCCGAGCCGGCCGACCCCGGCACCGACCGGCATCAGCACCGCGCCGGCGGCCACGGCCAGGCCCACCGTGCGGCGGGCCGAGGCCAGGGCGGGGAAGCCGGGCACGAGGACGGCCGCCATCGCGCCGGCGAAGAGGGCGGGCAGCGGCACGGTCAGGAGCAGCATGGCCGGCGACATCGCGCCCGCGCCCACGAGGGCGAGCATCCCGACGGCCGCGGGGACGACGAGCCGGTTGAGGCGGACCAGGACGCGGCCGATGTTGCGGACGGCGTGGGCGGGGCCGGGGCTGGGCACGGCAGCAGGCATGGCGGTACTCCGAGACGGTGTGCGCGGGATCACCACTGACAGTGGTGCGGCAGTTACAGCTACTCTGCCCCGCCGCCGCCGGGCCGCACCGGGGTCGCAGCGGGCATCGTTCTCGGCTCATTCCCTGCCGGGTCCCGGAAAACGAGACCGCGTGGTCCGCCGGGCCGCCCGTCCCGCCGGCGGGCGACGCCCAGGCCAGTCGAGCAGCCGGGCCGCGGTGACCGCGAGCAGCAGCGTCAGGTGGTCGGCCGGATCGGCCGCGTCGCGGCCGGTGAGGTCGGCCACCCGCCGCAGCCGGTAGGTCACCGCCCGGACGCTCAGGTGCAGCCGGCGGGCCGTCTCGGCCGCGTTGCCGCCGGTCGCGAAGTAGGCCTCGAGGGTCTGCAGCAGGGGCTCGGCGCCACCGCGGGCGCCGGTGAGCGGACCGAGCACCACCTCCACCAGGTCGGCGGTCGCGGTCTCGTCGCGCAGCAGCACCCGGTAGGCCAGCAGGTCCCGGGCCCGCGCCACGGGCTCGGGCAGCGCGAGCCGCTCGCCCAGCCCGAGCGCCTCGACCGCCTCCCGGTACGAGCGCGGCACCCCCTGGGGGCCGGCGTGCGGGCGCCCCACCCCGACCCGCCAGTCCGGCCGCCCGGTCAGGCGCCCGACCACCGGCCCGGCCAGCTCGGCCAGCGCGTCGGCGGCCGGGTCCGGCCCGCGATCCGCGTCGTCCGCCGGTGGGGAGGAGAGCAGGCAGACCAGGCGCCCGTCCTTGGCCGCGACGAGGAGGCCGCGGTTCCCGATCCGCGCCCGGGCCTCGTCGACCACGGCGGAGAGCCGCATGCCGGCGTCCACCGGCCGGTCGGTGCCGGCGACGACGGCGACGTGCGTCGCGGCGAGCCGGAGGCCGAGGGGCTCGCCGCGCCGGACCAGCGACCCCACGTCGGACCGGCCGCTGAGCAGGTCGTCGAGGAACTCCTGCCGGAGCGCCTCCTCCCGGCGCACCGCGGCCGCGAGCTCCTCGGCGTGCCCGCCGGTCACGGCCGCGAGCGCGGTGTCCGCGGCGCGCCACACGGCCTCGCCCATCGCGATGAGTTCACCCGCCGGCCGCGGCGGGTCGCGGGCGGCGTCCAGCAGGACCGGCAGGTGCGGCCACAGCCGCGCCGAGGCGGTCATGTACAGGTCCACCAGCGCCGGCAGCCCGACCCCGTCCCCGGCCGCCTCCGCGCCCAGCCGCCGGCACTCCTGTTCCTCGGCCGCGCTCAGCCGCCGGCCCGTGCGCGCCACCTCGAGCAGCGCGGTCAGGTAGCCGCCGAGCAGGGACGGGGGGAGGCCGTTCCGCTCGGCGGCGGCGCCGGCCAGCTCGCCGAGGATCGCCGCCACGGTGCCGTCGGCCGACCCGCTCATGGCGGCACTGTTCTCCCCCGCCGGCCCCCGCGGCCAGCCCCGGCGGTGCGGGCCGGAGCCGGCCGCCTTCTGCGCCGGGGGGTCCGGTGCGACGCTCGTGGTGTCCCACGGGGGCCGCGTCCCGAAAGAAGACGATCATGACCGTGCCGGTCACCCCGCTCGCCGACCTGGCCGACCCGCACCCCGCGCTCGCCGCGCTGCGCGAGGACGGCCCGGTGCGCCGGCTCGACCTGCGCATGGGTCTGCCCGTGTGGGTGGTCGCCCGGTACGACGACGTCCTGGCGGCGCTGTCCGATCCGCGGCTGAGCAACGACCCGCACCACGCCGGCGCGCTCACCGAGCTGCTGCGCGGGGACTTCCTCAGCCGCAGCATGATCGGCACCGACCCGCCGGAGCACACCCGGCTGCGCCGCCTGGTGTCCAAGGCCTTCACCGCCCGCCGGGTGGAGGGCCTGCGGCCGCGGGTCCGGGAGATCACCGATGCGCTGCTCGACCGGATCACCCCCCGAGGCGGCGCCGAGCTGGTCGGCGAGTTCGCGCTGCCGCTGCCGGTCACCGTGATCGGGGAGCTGCTCGGCGTGCCGGAGGGTGACCGGGACCGCTTCCGGGGCTGGACCGACGAGATGCTGGACCGGCCGTTCGACCCGCGCAGCGACATGGCCCGCGTGACGGCGGCGCGCGAGCGGATGCACGGCTACCTCGCCGAGCTGGTGGCCGCCAAGCGGGCCCGGCCCGCGGACGACCTGCTCACCGACCTGATCGAGGTGACCGACGAGGGCGAGCGCCTGGACGGCCAGGAGCTCATGGCGATGATCTTCCTGCTGTTGATCGCCGGCTACGTGACCACGGTCGGCCTCATCGCCAACGGCACGCTGGCGCTGCTGCGCGCCCCCGACCAGCTCGACCGGCTGCGCGCCGACCCGACGCTGGTGCCGCAGGCGGTCGAGGAGCTGCTCCGCTTCGACGGCCCGGTCAACCCCGGGCTCACCCGGTACGCCCTCGAGGACCTGGAGATCGGCGGCGCGCGGATCCCGCGCGGGGACGTGGTGCTGCTGGCCATCGCGGCGGCCGACCGGGACCCCGACCGGTTCCCCGATCCCGACCGGCTCGACGTCGGCGCCACCGATCCCGGCCACCTGGCCTTCGGCCACGGCGTGCACTACTGCCTGGGGGCGCCGCTGGCCCGGCTGGAGGGGCAGGTCGCGTTCACCGCACTGCTGGCCCGGCTGCCCGGCCTCGCCCTCGGCGTCGACGAGGACGAGCTGCGGTGGACCGGCGGCGGCGTGCTGCGTGGCCTGCGCGAGCTGCCGGTGACCTTCACGCCCACGCCCACGCCCACCCGGGCCGGCTGAACAGCCGCGCGGCCGGTCACACCCCGACGGCGCCGCCGATCCGCCGGGCGTGGGCGATCTCGGCCTGCCACGGCCCACAGGTCAGCGAGGCTCGGCAGCTTCCATCGCCCGCCAGCGGGCCAGGTTGTAGCGGGCGTCGACCAGCGCGTCGTGGGTGCCCTCCGGCTTGGGCGGCAGCGGCGGCCGGCCACGGTCGTCCCACCGCTGGCGCAGCTCGCGGGTGAACCGCGGGATCGGCCGCGGCAGCGCCGGCATGGCCCCCCACAGCTGGCACAGCGCCACGTGGTCGTAGGCGGCGAACCAGGCCCACAGCTCGATCTTCTCGCCCGGGCCGGTGAGGAAGGCCAGCAGGTCGTCGCGGATCTGCTGGCGGCTGCGCCAGGCGCGGTCGGCCGGTGAGGGCAGCTGGTCGAGCACGTTGCGTCGCACCCAGGGGATCGCCTTGCCGGGGTCGAACTCGGTGCTGACCGCGTAGAACTCCCGCCCGGTCTCGTCCACGACGGCGATGGACACCAGGTCGATCGTGACGCCGTCCTCGATGAACTCGGTGTCGTAGAAGAACCGCCGCACGACGCCCACCGTAGGCGCGGGGTTAGGTTGCCCCCATGCCGGTGCTGGCGATGGATGCGGGGACGACCCGGGTGACCGCACTGGTCATGGGCGAGGACGGCGCCGCCCCCTCCCGCGGCGACCGGGAGTTCGAGCCGGACCCCGGGCGCCGGGACGACGGCCGGCGCGCCGGGGGGTGGGCGTCGTGACCGCCGGCAGCACCGACCGGCACGCCGACCTCCCCCTGCGGAACGACGACCTGGTCGAGTTCCTGCTGGCCCGCTTCGACGAGGACGAGGAGGCCGCGCGCTTCGTCCAGCTCAGCCCGGCCCCGACCAACCAGGCCCTGGTGTCGCACGTGCTGCGTGACGCCGAGGCCAAGCGGCAGCTGGTCGAGTACTTCCGCGATCTCGAGCAGCGGGGACAGCGGGGCGCCACGATGGAGCACGCGCTGCGGCTGATCGGCCAGACCTACGCCGATCACCCGCACTACCGCGACGAGTGGCGCCCGGTCCCGTCATCCTGAGCGCCCCGGGGATCGTCGTACGGGTGCGGCGGGGCCGGTTGCGCTCCCGCCGGCCGGCTCAGCTCCGCTGGTGGCCGGCGGAGTGGCGGCCGAACTCCTGCCCGTCCAGCGCCGCGATGTCCCGCTCGAGCTGCGGCACGCGGGCGGCCGAGAGCCTCATCGCCACCTTCTCCGCCAGCGCGCCGGTGACCAGCTGCCGCAGCGCGGCGACCGTGCCCACCGAGCGCGGCACGAACACCCGGCGGCCGCGGGTCTCCAGGTTCTCGAGCAGCGCCTGCGCGCACGCTTCGACCGAGGTGTAGGCGCCGAGCGGGCCGGGCAGCTGCCGGCGGGTGGCCGCGAAGGTCGGCAGCACGGCCTCGATGTCGCGGACCAGGTCCGTGTCGATCCAGGTCGGGTGCGCGCTGGCGACGGTGACCCCGCGGTGGGCGACCTCCAGCCGCAGCGCGTCACCGAACCGCTCGAGGCCGGCCTTGGCCGCGCAGTAGGCGCTCATCCCGGGCAGCACCGTGAACGCCGCCGCGGAGCTGACCAGCAGGACGTGGCCTTCGCGCTTCGCGATCTCGGGCAGCGCCGCGTGCGCGGTGAGCATCGCGCCGATCAGGTTCACCTCGATGGTGCGCGCCAGCGCGTGCGCGGAGCTGGTCATCACCGTGCTGAGCGGCGCGATCCCGGCGTTGGCGACGACGACGTCGAGCCCGCCGAAGGTGTCGACCGTGCGCTGCACCGCGGCCGCCAGCGCGTCGGCGTCGGTGACGTCGGCCTCCACCCACAGGTGCTCGGGGCCCAGCTCGTCGGCGACCCGCGCCAGCAGCTCGGGCTCGAGCCCGACCAGCGCCACGCGCGCGCCGCGGGCGGCGGCCCGGCGGGCGAGCTCGGCGCCGATGCCGCGGGCGGCTCCGGTGATCAGAACGGCCTGACCGGCCAGGGACGTGCGGGGACGGCGCGCCATCGGGTCTCCTCCGACCTCAGCTGTCGAATTGAGCACTGCTCAAGAGACGTTGTAGCTTGTTGACCGTTGCTCAGCAAGCCGGGACGACGAAGGAGCCGAACGGTGACCAGCACGCTCGAGAGCCAGCCCGCCCCCGCACCGGCCGGCGCACCCGCCGTGCGGGAGGTGCGGGTCGCGATCATCGGATCGGGCTTCGCCGGCCTCGGCATGGCGATCGCCCTGCGCAACCGCGGCGAGCAGGACTTCGTCGTCCTCGAGCGGGCCGGCGACGTGGGCGGCACCTGGCGGGACAACGCCTATCCCGGCGCCGCGTGCGACGTGCAGTCCAACCTCTACTCGTTCTCCTTCGCGCCCAACCCGGACTGGCCGCGCTCCTACTCCGAGCAGCCGGAGATCCAGGCGTACCTGCAGGGGACCGCGGACCGGTACGGCGTGCGGGCACACTGCGTGTTCGGTGCCGAGGTGACCGCCGCCCGGTGGGACCACACCGACCGGCGCTGGCACGTGACGACGACGGCCGGTGAGTTCCGCGCCCGGGTGCTGGTCTCGGCCGCCGGCGCGCTCGCCGACCCCACCTACCCCGACATCCCGGGGCTGGCCTCCTTCACCGGCACCGTCATGCACTCGGCCCGCTGGGACGCCGACCACGACCTGGCCGGCGAGCGGGTCGCCGTCATCGGCACCGGCGCCTCGGCCATCCAGATCGTGCCGGCGATCCAGCCGCAGGTCGCCGGGCTCACCGTCTACCAGCGCACGCCTCCGTGGATCGTGCCCCGCACCGACCGCCCGGTGCCCCCGTGGAAGCAGCGGCTCTACCGGCTGGTCCCCGGCCTGCAGAAGAGCGTGCGCGGCCTCCTCTACCTCACCCGCGAGCTGCTCGTCGTCGGCATGGCCAAGAACCGCCGCTTCCTCCGGCCGGTCGGCAGGCTCGCCCGCGCGCACCTGCACCGGCAGGTCCGCGACCCGAAGCTGCGGGCGGCGCTCACGCCGGACTACACGATCGGCTGCAAGCGCATCCTGATCAGCAACGACTACTACCCGGCGGTCGCCGCGCCGAATGCCGAGCTGGTCACCGCGGGCATCGCCGAGGTCCGGCCGCGCTCGATCGTCACGCAGGACGGCATCGAGCGGCCCACCGACACCATCGTGCTGGCCACCGGCTTCCACGTGACCGACCTGCCGATCGCCGGGCGCATCACCGGCCGCGACGGCCGCACCCTCGCCGAGGTGTGGGCCGAGGGGATGGTGAGCAATCGGAGCACCGCGGTGGCCGGCTTCCCCAACCTGTTCCTGCTGGTCGGGCCGAACGTCGGCGTCGGCCACACCTCGATGGTCTACATGATCGAGTCGCAGCTGGCCTACGTCGACGACGCGCTGCAGACCATGACCGCCGAGGGCCTGGAGGTCCTCGAGACGACGCCCGCGGCACAGCAGGCCTACCGCGAGCTGATCGCCCGGAAGTCGCAGGGCACCGTGTGGCTGGCCGGCGGCTGCGCCAGCTGGTACCTCGACCGGCACGGGCACAACACCACCCTGTGGCCGGACTTCACCTTCCGGTTCCGGAGACTGGTGCGCAGGTTCGACCGGGAGAACTACGTGGGGCTGCGGGCCGAGGCCCGCACCCGGCAGGAGGTGGCCGCGTGAGAACCCCGACCCTCCGCCGCACCGTCGCCGTCGGCACGCCGGACGGCGCCCTCCTGCACGCCACGGTCGACGGCGCCGACGACGCACCGGTCACCCTCGTCCTGGCCCACGGCTGGACGCTCGCCCAGGCCGCCTGGGACGACCCGGCGGAGCTGCTCGCCCCGCGGGTGGCCGCCGGGGAGCTGCGCCTGGTCCGTTACGACCAGCGCGGGCACGGCCGCTCCAGCTGGGGCTCCTCATCGATCTCGATCGCCCAGCTGGGTGTCGACCTGGCCGCCGTCCTGGAACAGCTGGCGCCGTCCGGCCCGGTCGTCCTGGGCGGGCACTCCATGGGCGGCATGACGATCATGTGCCTGGCCGCCGCCCGGCCCGAGCTGTTCGGTGACCGGGTGCGCGGGGTGGCGCTGGTGGCCACCTCCGCCGGCGACCTGCAGCCGGCGCCCCGGACCCGCGCCGAGCGGGTGCGCCAGCGGCTCACCCCGGGCGCCCTCAGGGCCGCACAGGCCGGCGCCCGGGTGGTGGAGCGGCTGCGGCAACTGGTGCCGCCGGACCACCCGCGCCACCGGGCCATCGTGCGCGGTCTGCTCTACGGCGCCGATGCGACCGAGGAGATGGTCCGCGCCGGCGCGGTGATCATGCACGCCAGCACGGTGCGTGCCTTCACCGCGTTCCTGCCGGCGCTGGGCGACCACGACAAGCGCACCGAGCTGGCGGCGCTGGCCCGCGTGCCGGTGGAGATCCTCGTCGGCGACACCGACAAGCTCACGCCGCTGCGGCACAGCCGGCAGCTGGCCGAGGTGCTGCCCGGCGCGGCCCTGCACGTGGTGCCGCGGACCGGGCACATGCTGCCCCAGGAGCGCCCGGAGCTGGTCACCGCGGCGCTGCAGCGGCTGCTGGACGCGGCGGTCCCGGACCGTGCCGCCGCCTGAGCGGTCCTCCGGGGCCGGGCCGCCCCGCGCCCGCCGCTCGGCCGGCGACCGGCGGGCGCAGCTGGTGGCGATCGGCCTGGAGCTGCTGCCCACCACCCCGGTGCAGGAGCTCACCATCGACGAGGTGGCCCGCCGGGCCGGGATCAGCCGCAGCCTGCTGTTCCACTACTTCCCGTCCAAGCGGGACTACTACACCGCGGTCACCCGCGCCGCCGCCGACCTGCTGCGCGCCCACCTGACCCCGCGGCCGGGCGCCCCGCCGCAGGAGCAGGCCGCGGGCATGCTGGACCGCTACGTGGGCTGGGTGGAGACCTACCGGGAGAGCCACATCGCGTTCGTCCGCGGCGCCGCCGGCGGGGACCCGTGGGTGGCCGAGGTCTACGAGGAGACCCGCGAGGCGCTCGTCGACCTGGTGGTCGGTGCCCTGCAGCTGCCCGACGACGCGCTGCGCCGGCAGCTGGTGCGGGCCTGGTTCGCCTTCACCGAGGACCTGGTCCACCAGTGGGTGCGGGACCCGGCGACGTCCCGCCCGGAGCTGCTTCGGCTGCTCACCGACGTCCTCGACCGCCTCCTCGACCGCTGACCCCGGCCGGTTCGCGCCACAACCGTCCGGGGCTCAGCCGGCGAGGGACTCCGGGGCGCGGTCGGCGGCCTCGTCCGAGGGCGGCAGCAGCCGGCTGAGCACCTCGGAGGCCGACGCACCGGTGGCGCCCATCGACTTCTTCACCGCGGCGCCGTAGACGTCGACGTACTCCTGCCCCGACAGCGTCATGATCTCGTACATGATCTCGTCGGTGATCGACCGCTCGACGAACCGGTCCCCCGCCAGCCCCTCGTAGCGGCTGAAGTCCAGCGGCCGGCCGAACCGCACGCACACCTTCGGCAGCTTGTGCCCCACCAGCGGCAGCCGCCGCGGCCGGTAGATCATCGCCACCGGCACCACCGGGACGCCGGCCTCCAGCGCCATCCGGGCCACCCCGGTCTTGCCGCGGAAGAGCCGCCGGCCGTCGGGCGAGCGAGTGCCCTCGGGGTAGATGCCGAGCAGCTTGCCCTCGCGCAGGATGCGCCGACCGGTCCGGATCGCGTCCTCCGCGGCCGAGGCGCTGCTGCGGTCGATCGGCACCTGGCCGGCTCCGGAGAAGAAGGCCCGCTGGAGAAAGCCCTTGATCCCTGAGCCGGTGAAGTACTCGGCCTTGGCCAGGAAGGTCACCCGCCGGCGCAGCGACAGCGGCATGAAGATCCAGTCGGCCGCGGACAGATGATTGCTTGCCAGGATGGCGGCACCGGTGCGGGGCACGCTGCCGGTGCCCTCCGCCCGGGGGCGGAACACCAGCTTCACGACCGGGCCGATCGCCACGAACTTGAGGAACCAGTAGAACAACACGCCTCCCTCGGGGGCTGCCAGACTAAGGAGCCCGGCGGCCGATGGACAATTGCGGGTCCGCGCGCCTCCGGTGCACCCGCTCGCCCAGCCGGTCGGCACCGCGGCCGACGCCGAGGAGGACCTTCGTGCCCACTGACCAGGCGCCCCCAGCCGCCGTGCGGCCCGGCGCCGAGCCGTTCGCCTTCCCCGGCGGCGCGGCCGGCGGGGGCACCGGCGTGCTGCTGGTCCACGGGTTCACCGGGTCGCCGTTCAGCATCCGGCCGTGGGGCGAGCACCTGGCCGCCGCGGGGTTCGCCGTCCGGGCGCCGCTGCTGCCCGGCCACGGCACCCGCTGGCAGGACTGCAACGCCAGCACGGAGGAGCAGTGGCTGGCCGCCGTCAGCGGCGCCCTCGACGAGCTGGCCGCCGAGTGCGACCGCGTCGTCGTCGGCGGCCTGTCGATGGGCGGCACCCTGGCGATCCGCCTCGCCGAACTGCGCCCGGACGACATCGCCGGCCTGGTGCTGGTCAACCCCTCCCTGCTCACCGAGCGGCTGGACGCGAAGCTGCTGCCGCTGCTGGCCCGGCTGACCCCCCGCTGGAAGGCGATCGCCGACGACATCAAGAAGCCCGGCGTCACCGAGCGCGCCTACGCCGCGCTGCCCACCCGCGCGGTGCTGGGCCTGCGGCGGCTGTGGACGGCGACCCGCGCGGACCTCGCCCGGGTGACCGCTCCCCTGCTGGTCTTCCGCAGCGTCACCGACCACGTCGTCGAGCCGGCGTCGGTGCGGGTGCTCCTGGCCGGGGTCTCCAGCACCGACACCACCGAGGTGCTGCTCGAAGACAGCTACCACGTCGCCACGCTGGACAACGACGCCCCGCGAATCTTCGCCGGGTCGGTCGACTGGATCCGGGCGCGCGTGCCCGCCACCCGCGACGGGGCGCCGTGAGCGGCCGGGGACGGCGCGACAACGGGCTCGACGCCACCCTCTGGACGCCGTTGCGCGACGTCGACCCCCGCGTCGGGGAGCTCCTGCTCGACCTGCTGCGCGAGGTGGGCATCGCCGCCTACCTGGAGCCGTCGGCCGACGTCGAGCCATACACCCGCACCGTGTCGCTGCCCAGCCCGCCGACCGACCGGCTGTTCGTCGACCGCGCCCGCAGCCGTGAGGGTCGCGTGCTGGTCGACCAGCACGTCGACGAGCACCACCCGGAGCCGGCGGCGGGCCCGGACCGCCGGGTATCCCGGCAGGAGGTCGACGAAGACGCCGAGTGGGCGCGCATCGTGGCCGCCTTCGAGGCCGAGAACGGCCGCACCGTCGTCCGGGAGGAGCCCGCCGCGGGTTCGCCACCGGCGCCGGCCGAGCCGTCGGTGCTCGATCTGCCCGAGGAGCACTACGAGCCGCCCCCGCCCCCGCCGCTGCCCGCGCCGTCCCCGCGGTCCCTGTACGCGGTGCTGCTCGTCGCCGTGGGCCTGGTGCTGCTGGCGGCCCCGCGGGTGCTGGGGCTGTCCTCCGACACCGGCCTGGTGCTGGGCGTCGCCGCGATCGCCGGCGGGGCCTGGCTGGTCGTGTCCCGGATGCGGGAACGGTCGGTGGACGACGGGGACGACGGCGCCGTCGTCTGATCGTCGGCGGCTACGGCTCCCCTAGCCTGCGTCGGGTGGACCCCGTGCCGCACGCCACCACCGTCACGCTGACCGGCCACCTCATGGACACCGGCATCCTGGCCCGGGTGCTCGACGACGTCCTGGAGTACGGCGGGGACTACCTGATCGAGCACCTCGACGTGGGCCGGCAGCACGCGGACGAGTCCCGGGCGCTCGTGCGGATCAGCGCGCCCGACGCCGAGCTGCTCGAGCGGATCGTCATGCGCCTGCAGACCCACGGCGCCAACGCCGTGGACCCGGGCACGGCGACCCTGCGCCCGGCGCCGACCGACGGCGTCTTCCCCGAGGACTTCTACTCCACCACCAACCTCCGCACCTACGTGCGGCTGGACCGGGAGTGGCTGCCGGTGGACCGCGCCGAGATGGACTGCGGCCTGGTCGTCGGCGAACGCGACGGCCGGGAGGGTGGGCGGATCCTCGTCCGCACCGTGCCGGTCAGCGACGTGCGCGCCGGCGAGCAGGTGGTCTGCGGGGCCCACGGCGTACGGGTGGAGATGCCCCCTACCGTGGCCCGCGGGGACGAGGAGGAGTTCAGCTTCATGTCGTCGGCCGCGTCGAGCGAGAAGCCGCAGGTGGTGCTGGTCCGGCAGATCGCCGAGCGGATGCGCGAGGTGCGGGCCGCGGGCCAGAAGGTGCTCTGGGTCGGGGGGCCGGCGATCGTGCACACCGGCGCCGCCCCGGCGATGGTCCGGCTGGTGGAGGCCGGCTACGTCGACATCCTCTTCGCCGGGAACGCGCTGGCCACCCACGACATCGAGTCGGCCCTGTACGGCACCTCCCTGGGGGTCGACCTGGCCAAGGGCGCGGGGGTGCCGCACGGGCACGAGCACCACATCCGGGCGATCAACACCATCCGCCGGGCGGGGTCGATCGCCGCCGCCGTCGACTCCGGCGTGCTCACCGGCGGGGTGATGCACGCGATGGTCCGCGCCGGCAAGCCGTTCGTGCTGGTCGGCTCGGTGCGCGACGACGGCCCCCTGCCGGACGTCCACACCGACGTGCTCGAGGGGCAGCGGGCGATGCGCGCCCACCTGCCGGACGTCGGTTTCGCGATCATGCTGGCGACGATGCTGCACGCGATCGCGACGGGGAACATCCTCCCCGCGGCGGTGCCGCTGGTGTGCGTGGACATCAACCCGGCGACGGTGACCAAGCTGGCCGACCGGGGCAGCGCGCAGGCGACGGGGATCGTCACCGACATCGGCCTGTTCCTGGAGCAGCTGGCCCGCGAGCTCACCTGAGCGGAGTGGGTTCGTCCGCGTGACGCGGACGAACCCACTCCGCTCAGACCTCGTCGTCGGCGACCGCGCGGCGGACCAGGTCGGCGGCGCCCACCAGCCCCGCCTGGGCGCCCAGCCGGGCGGCGACCACCCGCGGTCCGGGCCGGAAGCCGCGGCCGGGCAGCGCCCGCCGCAACCGCTCCCGCGCCGGGGCGAGCAGCATCTCGCCGAGCACGCTGACCCCGCCGCCGATGACGACGACCTCCGGGTCCAGGACGGCGGCCAGGTCGGCGATGCCCTGCCCGAGCCAGTGCCCGACGTCGGCCAGCAGCTCCAGCGCCAGCGGGTCCCCCTCGGCCGCGGCCGTCGCCACGTGCTCACCGGTCAACCGGTCGGCGTCGTCGTCCACCCGCTCCAGGAGCAGCGCGGCCGCGGCCGGGGAGTTGCGGGCCACCTCGCGCGCGGTCTGGCCGAGCGCGGTGCCGCTGGCGTACTGCTCCCAGCAGCCGCGGTTGCCGCAGGCGCACAGCCGGCCGTCCGGGACCACCCGCATGTGGCCCCACTCCCCCGCCACCCCGTGCGCGCCCCGCTGCAGCCGGCCGTTCATCACGATGCCGCCGCCGATGCCGGTGCCCAGGGTGATCATCAGCGCGAGGTCGGCGCCTCGGGCGGCGCCGTAGCGGTACTCGGCCCAGGCGGCGGCGTCGGCGTCGTTGCCCACCCACATCGGCTGCTGCAGCCGCGCGGCGAGGTCCTTGCGCAGCGTCGAGTTGCGCCAGGCCAGGTGCGGGCTGAACAGGACGGTGTCCCCGGTCCGGTCGAACCAGCCGGCCGCCCCGATCCCGACGCCGACCACCGGCGCCGACCGTGCTCCCGCCAGCTCCTCGACCACCGCGGCGATGGCGTCCTCGGTCTCGCTCACCGACGCACCCGGCGTCGCCCGCCGGGCCGTGGCGAGGACCGTGCCGTCGGGGGCGACGAGGCCCCCGGCCACCTTCGTGCCCCCGACGTCGATGCCCAGCGCGGGCAGGTCGGCGGCCCCGCTCTCGACGGCCACTCAGGCGATCTCGATCCGCTGCACCGCCGAAGGGCCGCCCCCCGGCGGCTCGGGCTCCCCCGCGGTGTCCGGCCCGGGCTCCTCCGCGGTCCCCGGCTGGGCCTGCGCCGCGGGGGCCGGGGACTCGGCGTACGCCCGCAGCGCGGTGGCCGCGCTGCTCAACGCGTCGGCCAGCGCCGCGGTGATCTCCGGGCGCTCGCCGCGCAGCACCGCCGCGGCCTGGCACAGCGGGCACCAGCGGCAGTCGCTCCCGTGCTGCGCGTCGGCGCCCGGACTGCGGAGGCTCTCGCCCAGCGTGTGGCCCAGCCCGGAGACCAGCCGGCGGGCCTGCTCCACCCAGTCGGATCCGTCGGTCATCGGTCACTCCCCTCGGCGGCCAGCAGGTCGGCCGGCCACTGGTGCGGATCGGGCGCGAAGGAGACATCGAGCCGGGCCGCGGCGGTGCCCGGGTCGGCGAGCCGGCCGGCGGTGACCCGGCAGCGCCGCAGGAGCGGGTCGAGCCGGATCGACCGGCGCGCTCCGGCGACCGTGACCACCAGGTCGTCCTCCCACCGGGTCAGCTCCAGGCCGTCCCGCTCGGCCCAGGGCAGCGGGACGGCCAGCCGCCAGCCATCGGCCACCCGCTCGGCCGCCGGGGCCCTGGGCGGCGCCGGGACCCGGCCGGCGCCGCCCTCGGGCAGCAGCCCGGCGAGGGCCTGCGCCCCGGCCGGGACCTCGGCCGCCTCCTCGACGCGGTGCACCGGGGCGAGACCGGCCAGCTCGGCGAGGACGGCGTCCTGCTCGGCGGCCCGCCGCGCCCACCACGCGCCGGCGCCACCGGCCGGCAGCACCCGGGCCAGGACGGCGCTGGGCCGCTGGCCGTGCAGCGCCAGCACGGTCACCGCCGCCCGCAGCCGCGCGACGGCGTCCGGCCGGGGCACGGCGACCAGCTGGATCTCCGTGGTCGCCGGGTCGGTCAGGGTGAGCCGGCCGAGCAGCTCCTCGAGCCCCGGGACGGCGGCCAGCACGACGTCGGCCGGGCCGGGGCGGGCCGCCCCGCTGCGGACGGCGGCCGTGCGGAGGGCACCGAGCATGCGCAGCCGGGCCGGCAGCGCCCGGTCCAGCCACCACCGCAGCGCCCCGGGGAGGGCGACGAGTGCGGTGGCCGACTCCAGCGGGCCGGCGTCCAGGACCACCGTGTCGGCCTCGTCCCCCGCGGCGGCGCGGGCCAGCCGGGCGAGCAGCGCGAGCTCGCCGGCACCGGGCAGCGGCACGACCGAGCTCGCCGGGGGCAGGGCCAGGCCGGCCGCGGCGGCGCTGCCGGTGATGGAGGCCCACAGCGCCTCCAGCGCGCCCAGCGGCTCGACCCGGTCGACCGCCAGCCCCGCGACCGCCGCCAGGTCGGACCGCTGCGCGCCGGGGCGGGTGAGCAGGAGCGTGCGCCGGCCCGAGCGGGCGGACCGCACGGCGGCCGCCGCGGCGAGCGTGGAGGTCCCGGCCCCGCCGGGACCGGTGAGGAGCAGCGTGTGCACCGGGCCGCTCAGCCCTCGACGCGCTTCTTGAGCTCCTTGAGCGCGGTGTCCAGGATGACCTTCTCCGCCTTGCGCTTGATCATCCCGAGCATCGGGATGGACAGGTCGATGGCGATGGCGTAGGTGACCTCGGTGGTGCCGGGCGCGGTCTCGACCAGGGTGTAGGAGCCCTGCTGGCGCTTCTGCATCTGCCCCTGCACCAGGGTCCAGGACACCGACCGGTCGCCGTCCCAGGTGTAGTCGAGGACGTAGTCGTCCTTGACCGCACCGGCGTCGAGCACGAAGTGGACCCGCGTGGCCCGGCCGTCGGCGCCGGTCCCGAGCACCTCCACCTTCTTCGTGGCGGCCACCCACTGCGGGTAGGCCGGGAAGTCGGCGATGACCGCCATGACGTCGGACGGCGGCGCCGCGACGGTGATCGACTGCGTGGACTGGTCGGCCATGGGCAGCAGGCTAACCGTTCGCCGACGCCCCGCGTGCCGACCGTCACTTGCTGCGCTACTCATGGGTAGAACCAGCCGTTAGATTGTCGAGACGACCCTGCACCGGGGCCGCGGGCGACGATGCCTCGGACCGGCGGGGAGGAGAGGACCAGGCGTGCGCGAGTTCAGCATCCCCGCGACGACCGAGGTGGGCCCCGACGAGGCCCTTCCCGACCTGCTGACGACGAACGTCAGCGAACACGGCGACGAGGTCGGGCTGCGTGTCCGCCGCGACGGGCACTGGCAGGACGTGACGTGGAAGGAGTTCGGCGCGGAGGTCGCCGGCGTGGCCAAGGGGCTGATCGCCGGCGGGATCGCCCCCGGGGACCGCGTCGCCCTGCAGGCCAAGACCCGGTACGAGTGGACCGTCCTCGACTTCGCCATCTGGGCCGCCGGCGCGGTGGTGGTGCCCGTCTACGAGACCTCCAGCCCCGACCAGGTGGCGTGGATCCTCTCCGACTCCGGCGCCACCGTGATCGTCGTCGAGACCGCCGAGCACGCCTCCGCCGTCGAGTCCATCCGCGACCAGGTGCCCGACCTCGGCTCGGTCTGGGTCATCGACGACGACGCGGTCGGCACGCTGATCGCCGCCGGCAAGGACGTCCCCGACAGCGAGCTGACCGCCCGGCGGGCCACGCTGACCGCCGACAGCCTCGCCACCCTGATCTACACCAGCGGCACCACCGGGCGGCCGAAGGGCTGCGAGCTCACCCACGCCAACTTCCTGTTCGGCATCGGCAACGGGATGAGCCTGCTGGGCCGGTTCCTCAACGTGGACGGCTCGATGCTGATGTTCCTGCCGCTGGCCCACGTGCTGGCCCGCGAGCTGGAGGTCGGCGCGGTCGCGACGCGGACCGTCCTGGGGCACACCCCGGACATCAGCAACCTGGTCCAGGACCTCGGCGAGTTCAAGCCGACGTTCGTCCTCGCCGTCCCCCGCGTCTTCGAGAAGGTCTACAACGGCGCGGAGGCCAAGGCGGAGGCCGACGGCAAGGGCAAGATCTTCCGGAAGTCCGCCCAGGTCGCGGTCGACTGGTCGCGCGCCCAGGACACCGGCGGGCCCGGGCTGGGGCTGCGCCTGCAGCACGCGGTGTTCGACAAGCTCGTCTACAGCAAGCTGCGGGCCGCCCTCGGCGGGAACTGCATGGCCGCGGTCTCCGGCGGCGCGCCCCTCGGTGAGCGGCTCGGCCACTTCTTCCGCGGCATCGGCGTCACCATCTTCGAGGGCTACGGCCTCACCGAGACCACCGCCGCGGCCGCGGTCAACCACGACGGCGCCTTCCGCATGGGCACCATCGGCCAGCCGCTGCCCGGTGTCGCCTTCCGGATCGCCGAGGACGGCGAGGTCCTCATCCGCGGCGGGGTCGTCATGCGCGGCTACTGGCGGAACGAGCAGGCCACCGCCGAGGCCATCGACGCCGACGGCTGGTTCCACACCGGCGACATCGGCCAGCTCGACGCCGACGGCTTCCTCACGATCACCGGCCGGAAGAAGGAGATCCTGGTGACCGCGGGGGGCAAGAACGTCGCCCCGGCCGTCCTCGAGGACCGGCTGCGCGCCCACCGCCTGGTCAGCCAGTGCATCGTCGTGGGCGACCAGCGCCCGTTCATCGCCGCGCTGATCACCCTCGACGAGGAGGCGCTCCCGGCCTGGCTGGAGAGCACGGGCAAGCCGGCCGGCACCCCGGTCGGGAAGCTGACCGAGGACCCCGACCTGCTGGCCGAGCTGGACGCGGCCGTCGCCGAGGCGAACAAGGCGGTGTCCAAGGCGGAGGCGATCAAGAAGTTCCGGGTGCTCGGCACCGACTTCACCGAGGCCAACGGCATGCTCACCCCGAGCCTCAAGCTCAAGCGGGCCGTGGTCATGAAGGAGTTCGACGCCGAGGTGGAGGCGCTCTACAGCCGCTGAGAGAGGCCCACACCGAGCCCCGTCCCGCCGCGCGCGGGGCGGGGCTCAGTGCGTGGCGGCGCCGGGCTCGAGCAGCTCGGCGAAGGTGGCCGCGATCGTCGTCCAGGACCAGCGCTGCTCCACCCACGCCCGGCCGGCCGCGCCCATCCGCCGCGCCCGCTCGGGGTCGGCGAGCAGATCGGCGATCGTCGCCGCCACGGCCTCCGGGGACCGGGGGTCGGCGACGACGTGCCCGGTCACGCCCTCCTGCACCGTCTCCGGCGCGCCGCCGGAGGTGCCGGCCACCACCGGCCGGCCGCAGGCCGCCGCCTCGAGGTAGACCATGCCCAGGCCCTCGACGTCCAGGCCGCCGCGGCGGGTGCGGCACGGCATGGCGAACACGTCCCCGGCGGCGTAGTGCTCCGGCAGCTGCTCGGGGGGCACCGGGCCGGTGAGGACGACGGAGTCCTGCAGGCCGCGGGCCGCGATCGCGCGGCGCAGGCCGGCCTCGTCCGGTCCGCCCCCGACCAGCAGCAGCCGCGCGTCGGGGTGCCGGGCGAGGACCCGCGGCCAGGCGGCGACCAGCACGTCCTGCCCCTTGCGCGCGACCAGGCGGGAGACGCAGACGACCACCGGGGCGCTGCCGAGCCGGTACCGCTTCCGCGTCGCCGCGCCGTCGGCCGAGGGGGTGAACCTGTCGACGTCCACGCCCGGGGACAACTGGGCCAGCCGCGTCCTGTCGCCCAGGGCCGGCGCCAGCCGGCTGCGGGTGTACTCGCTGATGTAGGTCAGCACGTCGAGGCCGCCGGCGATGCGCCGCATGAGTCCTCGCGCCCCCGGCAGGGCCACCCAGCCGGTCTCGTGGCCGTGCGTCGCCCCCACCAGGTGGCCGACACCGGCCGACCGCAGCGCGGGAGCGAGCAGGCCCAGCGGGGCGGCGGCACCGAAGAACGCCGTGTCGCAGCCGTACCGCCGGGCCAGGTCGGTCGCCGCGCGCGCCGTCGCCCGGGTGGGCAGCAGCATGCCGGTCGGCCGGCGGACCACCGGGTAGGGCAGCTGCGCGTCGTACTCCTCCCAGCCCGGCGACCGCGACGCCAGGACGACGAGGGAGTCCGGCGGCCGGCGGGCCAGCAGTGCCGCGACGAAGGTCTGGATGCCGCCCTGCCGGGGTGGGAAGTCGTTGGTGACCACCAGGGTGCGTCTCATCGGGCCTCCAGGCGCGCCCAGTCGCGGGCCAGCGCGACCCGCTCGGCCACCGTCGGGTGCGAGCCGAAGAACCACTGCCAGGCTGCGGGCGGATCGGGATCGGAGAGGTTGGCGACCGCGAGCCCGCGTTGCATCTCGATGAACGCCTCCGGGTCGCCGGTCAGGTCGAGGGCGCGCACGTCGGCCCGCGCCTCGATGTGCCGGGACACCAGGTTCTGCACCGGGGTCGCCGCCAGGGAGCCGACGGCGACGAGGAACAGGACCAGCGGCACCACCCGGGGGTCGCCCGGCGAGTCGGCGCCCGCGCGGCGGAGCAGCCGCGTCGAGGGCAGCAGCCAGCCCAGCAGGGCCACCCCGCCCGCGGCGCCCAGAGCGCCGATCAGCGTGCCGGTGAGCACGTCGTCGTAGACGACGTGACCGAGCTCGTGGGCGGCGATGGACTCGATCTGCGCGTCGGGCAGCCGGGCCAGGACGGTGTCGTAGACGACGATGCGGCGGGTGGCCCCGAACCCGGACACGTACGCGTTGAGCGCCGTCGTGCGGCGGGAGGCGTCGGCCACCAGCACGTCCTGCACGGGCGTGCCGTTCTCCTCGGCCAGCTCCAGCAGGTCGGTGCGCAGCTGGCCGGGCGGCAGGGGCGTGAACCGGTTGAACGCCGGCTCGACGAGCACCGGCCACAGGAACGACCCGATGACCACCAGCCCGGCCGCACCCGCGGCGGCCCACGCCCACCACGTCCGCGGCGCACGGCGGATCAGCCAGACCAGGACGAGCATCGCCAGCGCGGTCGTCACCGCGCTGATGCCGGTCGACACCGCGACGTCCCGCAGCCACAGCCCCCAGCCGCGGGTGGACAGCCCGTACCGGTGGCGGACGACCTCGCCGTAGGCCGACAGCGGGAGCGTGACCAGCCGCCCGATCACCACCAGGGCGATGGTGCCCAGCAGCACCTGCCAGACCCAGCCGCCGCCCAGCGGCCGGGCCACGGTGCGGACCAGCCGCCCGCCCAGCCGGGTGAGACCGAGGACGGCGGAGACGGCCAGCCCCAGCACCAGCGAGGCCAGGGACGCCGGCCGGATGGCGGCGGCGAAGGACTTCGCGCGCTCGATCTGCTCGGGCGAGAGGCCGGCGGTGGGATCCATCGGGGTGCGGCCACCCGGAGGTTCGGGCAGCACCACCCATGGTGTGCGCACGGCGATCACGACCACCAGCGCCGCGCCGAGCACGACCGCGGCCAGCAGCGCGGCCCGGCGGGCGCTCACCCTCCCGATCCTAGAGGCGGGCCCGGGCCGGGGACGGGCAGGGCCGGTGACCTCCGCGGAGGTCACCGGCCCTGGGCACGGTGCGGGTCGACGACCCTCAGGCGATGCGGCGCATGCCGGTGATCCCGCCCATGGAGTCCACGCTGACGACCTTCACCGGCTCGCCGGAGGTGGAGGCGTGCACCATCTGGCCGTTGCCGATGTACATCGACACGTGGCTGACCGGGCTGTAGTAGAAGATCAGGTCGCCGGGCCGCAGGTCCGCGCGGGACACCGAGGTGCCCATCTGCGACTGCATGCGGCTGGAGTGCGGCAGGCTGATCCCGGCGGCGGCGTAGGCGTACTGCGTCAGACCGGAGCAGTCGAACGAGTCCGGCCCGCCGGCCCCCCACACGTACGGGTCGCCGACCTGGGCCAGCGCGGTGTTCACGGCGATCTGGGCGGCGGCGCTGTCCGCGGCGGCCGGGGCGACCGCGACGGACTGCCCGGCGTGCGCGGTGTCGACCTCCTCCTGCTGAGAGGCCGACAGCGCGGAGTACTGCGCCTGGTAGTCGGCCTTGTCCTGCTCCCACTCGGCCTGCTGGGCGCTGAGGTCGTCCAGCGTCCGCTGCGCCTCCTTCTCGGCGGCGTCGGCCTCGTCCTCGGCGTCCTCGGCGGCGGCTGCGGCCTCGGCCACGTCGGCCAGGAGGCCGTTGGTGTGCCCGGCGATGGCCTCGAGCGTGGTCAGCTGGGACACGAAGTCCTCGGCGGACTCGCTGGTCATGAACAGGTCCAGCTCGGTCATGTCATCACCGGTGAAGGCGGTCCGGGCGACCTGCCGGATGTGGCCGTCCAGCGACGCGAGCCGGGCCTGCGCCTCGGCGGCGGCCTGGTGGGCGCTCGCCGCGGCGGCCTGCTGCTGCTCGAGCACCTCCCGGGCCTCGTTGATCTGCTCGGTCAGGACCTCGAGCTGGTGGCTCGCCTCGGCGACCAGCTGGGCGGCCTGCGCGGCACTCGTGGCCTGCTGGTCCGGGTCCGCGGCAGCCGTGCCCGGCAGGAGGGTGACGCTCAGGAGGGCGGTGGCCCCGATCACCACACCGCGGCCGAGCAGGCCAGCGAGGGTGGGGCGGCGGAATGCGACCGGGAGGTCGGGATGGTGCGGATCGACTGCATGCCCCAGGGCAGGGCGAGGGGTCGCCACGGTAGGCGGCTCTCCGTTCTTCCTCAGCAACCGCCTACCGAGTTAGCTGACGGGTTCGGGCTGGGAAGAAAGGTGCCCTATCTCGGTGCACCGGCGAGCCGGTGCACGTGAGAACTCACCCCAGTACTGCGGTGGGTCCCCGGTTCACCCTCGACGCTGCGGGAGCGCGTCGGGCGATTCGGCGGTGCCCGGTCGAGGTCACCTCTCTGCAGGTGACGGCCACCCGGCCGGACCGGATCACCGTACGGGCGTGATGCACCTGTGACAAACGGGAAACGCCGGGACTGCTGTGGCAATCGTGCAGGTGAGCGCGACACGCCGGGCGGCGCCGCCCGGGGACCCCCCTGCCGCCCGGCTCACCGCGCACCCACCGGCCGCGTCCTCAGCCGGTCCGCCGCCTCTCGGACGCCCGTCCGCCCCGCCTCCCGGGCGCGGCCCGGTGCCGCAGCGGTGGCACCAGGCCGCCCTCGGCCAGCGCCCGGACGGCGCGGCGCTCGATCTCGTCGAACTCCACCACCACGCCCGGCGGGGGGATGACGGCCTCATCGGCGTCCTCCGCCACGAGCGCGCCGTCCCACCCCCCGGCCAGGGGCACCACCGCAGGGTCGGTGCCCTGCCAGCCCGGCGGCGCCCCCAGCAGCACGGTGACGACGCAGTCGGCGCAGCCGGTGCCGCGCACGGTGCAGGTGTCGCAGTCGATGTACATGGCCCACTCCTTCGATGGCCGGACCCTGGTCGCGGAGGCCGTCCGCGGCCTCGGTGGGTCGGGAGCACCGTAGGAACGGGCACCGACATTCCCGGCTCAGCTACCGGCGTACTCCCAGTGCCAGGGCTCCTCCCGGCCGTTGCCCGGGTCCGCCCACGTCGGATGGAGGAAGCCGAACCGGCCGGCGTTGGCCACCATCCAGGCGTACTGCGGGGTGCCGAACCGCTCGATGCCGCCGCACAGGTCCACGGCCAGCCCCCACCCGTGGTTGCTCGTGCCCGGCACCGCCGCCAGCGCCGGCTTCTCCCCGTAGAGCCGCACCTGGCCGGCGAAGGTCCGGTAGGAGTCGGTGAGGCACAGCGGCGTGCCGAAGGCGTCGGCGTACGCCGACGCCATGGCCCGCCAGGCGGCCGCCGCGTCGCAGCGCAGCGAGTGACCGGCCACCGCCAGCGGGCACAGCGCGCTCGGGGGGATCAGCCCGTTGGGGTAGCCGCCCCACGCGCGGGCGCCGTCGAAACCGGGCGGGTGGACGGTGTGGCCGCACCTCACCTCGAGCGCGCCCCCGGTGGGCGCGGGCGCCGGCACCGGTGGGCGTGGGCCCAGGCTCGGCCGGGCGATGCCCAGCACCTGGTCCGAGGGCAGCGTGCGCACGACCACCGCCCCCGCGCGCGCGTCGGCGGCGAGCATGGTGCGCGGGTCGAGCGCCAGGCCCACGTGCCCGAGCCCGGCCTCCCCGGCGCCCAGGAAGACCAGGTCGCCGGGGAGCACGTCGGCCGGGGCGACCGGCGTCGTCACCGCGAACAGGTCGGCCTGGCTCGCGGGCAGGTCGACGCCGGCGGCGCGGTAGGCCGCCTGCACGAGGGACCCGCAGTCCCACGACTCCGGGCCGGTGGTGCCGGGTGCGTAGGGCAGGCCCAGGGCGTCCATCGCCGTCGTGACCGCGGTCAGCGTCTCGGCGGGGAGCACCAGCAGCGAGTTCGGCTGCCGGGGCAGCTGCGCCGCGCCCCGCTGCGCGCCGCCCGCGACCGAGCCCACCGGCACGAGCCCGGCGGGCAGTCCGGCCGGCGGAGCGCGCAGCGCCGCCGCCGGGGGCGGGGTGATCCCGGCCGCGGCCAGCTGGTCGAGGTAGGCCCGCCAGTTGGCCGCCGTCCGTCGGTTGACCTCCAGCTGCTCCTGCTGCAACCGGGCCACCTGCCGGTCGACGTCGCCCAGGGCGGCGTCGAGCTCGCCGGTCACCGCGGCGGCCGCCGCCTCCAGCTCACCGACCTCGGCCGCCAGCGCCTCGGCCCGGGCCCGCGCCGCCGCCAGCACCTCCCCGGCGGCCTCCTGCTCCGCCCGGGCGGCCTGCCGCTGCTGCTCGGCGGCGGCCACGATCCCGGCGGTGTGCCGGTCCACCGCCTCCAGGTAGCCGACGGCCGCGACGACGTCGCCCGGGTCCCCACCGCTGAGCAGCAGGGTCAGCGGGGTCAGGGCGCCTCCGTCGCGGTAGGCCGCCGCCGCGTAGCTGGCCACCGCGGCCCGGAACCGCGACCACTCGCCCTCGGCGTCGGCAACCACCGCCTCGGCCTGCGCGGCGGCCGCCTCGGCAGCGGCCACCTCGGCCCGGGCCGTGTCGACGCGGCCCTGCCGCTCCTGCAGGTCGGCCTGCACCTGCGCGGCCCGCTGCTGCAGCTCGTCGAGGGCGCGGCTGTCGAGCACGCCCGTGGTGCCCCCTGGCTGGTCGCTCGGCGCGGCCGCCGCCGGGGCGGGCGGCAGGAGCAGCAGCGCGGCGGCCGCCGTGGCCACCGCCGGCAGGCATGCCTGCGGGCGCCGGGCGCGCCGCCACGAGCGCGGAAGCATCGGACCCCCTCTTCGAGTTCGGGACCGCCGGGGTCCGACGAGTGGATGTTGTCCTGGTCACGTCCGGCCCGCCACTGCAGGGACCTGGGGTTTCGCCCGGTCGGGCGACGGCACGGCGGGCGACCGGGTCACCGGTGCCGCGGCACGCCGGGCGGCGCGTCCCCAGGACTGTCACCCCCGCGACCTACCGTCCGCTCCGTGGCCTCTTCCTCCGCCCGGCTGGCCGGGATCGCCGCCGGCAGGGCGGCGCGAGCCGCCGCCGGGCTGCCGCGCTACGAGCAGGCGACCATCGACGAGCTGGGCACCCCGCTGGCGGAGATCACGTTCGTCGTCGTCGACCTCGAGACGACCGGCGGGTCGCCGAAGGACAGCGCGATCACCGAGATCGGGGCGGTCAAGGTACGCGGCGGCGCCGTCCTCGGTGAGTTCCAGACCCTCGTCGACCCCGGCTGCGAGATCCCGCCGTACATCAGCGTGCTGACCGGGATCACCTCGACGATGGTGGCCACCGCACCCCGCATCGGCGCGGTCCTGCCCAGCTTCCTGGAGTTCGCCCGCGGCGCGGTCCTGGTCGCCCACAACGCCCCGTTCGACCTCGGTTTCCTCAAGGCCGCGTGCGCGGAGAACGGCATCGCCTGGCCGGCGGCCGCCTCGGTCGACACCGCCGTCCTGGCCCGCCGGCTGCTCACCCGCGACGAGGTCCCCAACTGCAAGCTGGCCACCCTGGCGCCCTACTTCCGCACGAGCACCGAGCCCTGCCACCGGGCCCTGGCCGACGCCCGGGCCACCGTCGACGTGCTGCACGGGCTCTTCGAGCGCCTGGGGCCGCTGGGCATCACCTCGCTGGAGGAGCTCACCGGGCTCACCCGCCAGGTCGACCCCGAGCGCCGGCGCAAGCGGCACCTGGCCGACACGGTGCCCCCCGGTCCCGGGGTGTACCTCTTCCGCGGCCCGCGGGACGAGCCGCTGTACGTGGGGACCTCCAACGACCTGCGCACCCGGGTGCGCAGCTACTTCACCGCGGGCGAGCAGCGCAGCCGGATCACCGAGATGGTCGCCCTGGCCCAGCGGGTCGACGCGATCCCGTGCGCGCACGACCTCGAGGCCGCCGTCCGGGAGCTGCGGCTGATCGCCGAGCACAAGCCGCGGTACAACCGCCGGTCGCGTTTCCCCGAGCGGGCCCTGTGGGTGCGGCTGACCGAGGAACCGTTCCCCCGGCTGTCGGTGGTCCGCCGGGTGCGGCCGGGAGCCGGCGTGTTCCTCGGCCCCTTCCCCGACCGGCGTGCGGCGGACGCCGCGGTCGCCGTCATCCACGAGTCCCTGCCGCTGCGCCAGTGCACCGGCCGGCTCTCCCCCCGCGTGCTGGGGACCGCGTGCGCGCTGGCCGGCATGGGCCGGTGCGGGGCGCCCTGCACCGGCGCGCAGTCGGTGGACGAGTACGCCGAGATCGCCGCGGTGCTCAGGACCGCCGTCGCGGCGGACCCGCAGGCGCTGCTGACCCCGCTGCTGGCGCGGGTGGACCGGCTGGCCGCCGAGGAACGCTACGAGGACGCCGCCGTCCTCCGCGACCGGATCGCCGTCCTCGTCCGTGCCGTCCGCCGGCGGCAGCGGCTGGAATCCCTGGCGACGGTCCCGGAACTGGTCCTCGCCCGGCCCGACGGGGACGGCGGCTGGCAGCTGTCGGTGGTCCGCCGCGGCCGCCTGGTCGCCGCCGGGTGCGCCGCGCGGGGGACCTCGGTCCGGCAGACCCTCGCCGACCTCCGCGCCACCGCGGAGACGCTGCCGGACGCGGAGGACGCGCTGGCCGCCTCGGTGGACGAGACCGAACTGGTGCTGCGCTGGATGGAGAAGCCCGGCACCCGCCTGGTGGAGGTGTCCGGGACGCTCGCCTGCCCCGTGCCCGGCACCGGCGGCTACAGCGGGTTCCTCGACCGCGTGGAGGCCGGGCGGGCCGGCCGGGACCCTTTCGCCGACAGCCGGTCGCTCGGGACCCGGGCCCGCCCCGAGCGCGTCTTCCCTGCCCCGCACGGTCCCGCCGGCCGGGGCGCACCCCCGCTAGCATCGCCGGCGTGATCACCGCCATCGTCATGATCGACGCGGCCACCGACCAGATCCCCGAGGTGGCCGAGGCCGTCGCCGCCCTCGAGAACGTGAGCGAGGTCTACTCGGTCGCGGGCGCCGTCGACCTCATCGCGGTGGTGCGGGTCCGCGAGTTCGAGCAGATCGCCGACGTCATCGCGGGCCGGATCAACAAGGTGCCCGGCGTGCTCGAGACCGACACCCACATCGCCTTCCGGGCCTACTCCCGGCACGACCTGGAAGCGGCCTTCGCGATCGGGTTCGACTCCGCCGACTGACCCACGCTCAGCCGCGGGTTTCCTCCCGCAGGGAGCGGCTGACCGTCACCCAGCCGTCGAGCAGCGCCTGGGCCCGGCCGTCGTCCACCGCGGCCGCCGCACGCTCGAGACCCGCGGCCAGGCCGTCGTGCAGCCGCTCGGCCCGCACGCCGAACGCGGTGAGCGCCGCGGCCGCGTTGAGCAGCACCGCGTCGCGGACCGGCCCCCGCTCCCCCGCGACGACCCGCCGGAAGACGTCGGCGTTGAACGCCGCGTCCCCGCCGCGCAGCGCCCCCTCCGGCGGCGGGTCGATGCCCAGCGCCGCGGGGTCCACCCGGTCGGGCTCGACCTCGCCGTCCCGGACCACCCACACCGACGACGTCGTCGCGGTGGTCAGCTCGTCCAGCCCGTCGTCCCCGCGGAAGACCAGCGCCCGCATGCCGCGCCCGGCGAGCACCGCGGCCATGACCGGGGCCATCCGCGGATCGGCGCAGCCGATCGCCGCCGCCGCCGGCCGCGCCGGGTTGGTCAGCGGGCCGAGGAAGTTGAAGACCGTGGGGATGCCCATCTCCCGCCGCGGGACGGCGGCGTGCCGCATGCCCGGGTGGAAGACCGGCGCGAAGAAGAAGCCGATCCCGACCTCCTGCACGCAGCGGGCGACCGCCGGCGCCGGGAGGTCGATGGCGACCCCGAGCGCCTCCAGCACGTCCGCCGCACCGGAGGACGACGAGGCCGCCCGCCCGCCGTGCTTGGCGACCGGCGCGCCCACGGCGGCCGCGACCACGGCCGCCATCGACGAGATGTTCACGGTGTGCGCACCGTCACCGCCGGTGCCGACGATGTCGACGCTCGCCAGCGGCAGCTCGACCGGGGTCGCCTGCGCGAGCATCTCCCCGGTCAGCCCGGCGAGTTCCTCCGCCGACACCCCCTTGGCGCGCAGGGCGACGGCGAACGCGGCGATCTGAACGGGGGTGGCCTCACCGACCATCACCTCGCGCATCGCCCACGCTGCCTGCTCCGCGGAGAGGTCCCCCCCGGCCAGCAGCCGGGTCAGCAGGGCCGGCCAGGTGGGCCCACCTGGCGCGGTGCGCCCGTTCACCGGCGCACGGCCGGCCGCTGCCCCACCCGGTCCCGAAGGAGGTCGGCGACGACGGCCGGCGCGGTCAGCGGGTCGATGGGGAAGGGCAGCGTGGCGTCGGCCAGCGACCAGTGCGCCAGCCAGCGGTCGGGCTGCCGGGCGATGAGGAGGCACAGCGCGGGGCAGTCGGAGACCTCGACCTTCAGCTGGCGGGCCAGCGCCATCCCCCCGGTCGGCTGCGCCTCGCCGTCGAGGATGCAGAGGTCCACCCCGCCGCCGTCCACGGTGTCCACGACCTCCGCGCCGGTGGCGCACTCGACGTACGTCACCGGGCCCACGTCGACGGCCGGCCGGCGTCCCACCGCAGTGCGAACGGCGGCCCTGACCTCGGGCCGGGAGCTGTAGACCAGGACGGTGGCCGGTGCCTCGATCACGACCGAGAGCCTAGTGCCCGCGGCATCCGGGGAAGGACAACACCGGCGCTGGGTAACGAGCCGGCCACGGTGCCGCCACGCCCGTGCCCCCGCGGTCGTGACCTCCTCGGCGGCGATGCCATGATGACCCCGTGACAACGGCTCCCGTCGCGAGCGGCACCTTCGACACCTCCCGGGTGCACTCCCTGACCCGCCCGAACATGGTCAGCGTCGGCACGATCATCTGGCTCTCCAGCGAGCTGATGTTCTTCGCCGGCCTGTTCGCCATGTACTTCACCGCGCGTGCCCGCGCCACCGAAGGGTGGCCGCCGGAGCCCACGCACCTCGATCTGCCCTACGCGCTGGTCTTCACGATCATCCTGGTGGCCTCCTCGGTCACCTGCCAGCTCGGGGTGTTCGCGGCGGAGAACGGCAACGTCTACGGGCTGCGGCGCTGGTTCACCATCACCTTCGTGATGGGGCTGATCTTCGTGCTCGGCCAGATGAACGAGTACCGCGTGCTCGTCACGGAGCACGACACGACCATCTCCAGCTCCACCTACGGCTCGGTCTTCTACCTGACGACCGGCTTCCACGCGCTGCACGTCATCGGGGGCCTCATCGCCTTCGTCTACCTGCTCATCCGGTCCACCATGGGCCGGTTCACGCCGGCGCAGGCGACCTCGGCCATCGTGGTCTCCTACTACTGGCACTTCGTCGACGTCGTGTGGGTCGGGCTCTTCGCCACGATCTACCTGATCCGCTAGGGAACCGGTGTCCACCACGAACCCGCAGTCCGACGCCCAGAACGACGTGCCGCACCGCGGCCGCGCGCGCTGGCTCCGCCGCCGCGCCGAGGGCGCCCCTGCCGCCTCGGCTCGCGCCCGCCGCCGGTCCAAGCAGCGCCGCCGCGTCATGAACGTCGCCGGTCTGATGGCTGCCCTGGTCCTCACCGGCGCGCTCTACTCGGCCCTGTCCCCGGCGTACGCCACCGACGAGGGCACGGCGAACGAGTCGTCCGCCGAGGCCGCCGGCCGGGAGCTGTACGAGCGCAGCTGCATCAGCTGCCACGGCGCCAACCTCGAGGGCGTGCCCAACCGCGGCCCGTCACTGATCGGCGTCGGCGAGGCAGCGGTCTACTTCCAGGTGCACACCGGACGCATGCCGCTGGCCCGCCAGGAGGCCGACGCCCCCGACAAGCCGGCCGTCTTCTCCGACGAGGAGATCGACCAGCTGATGGCCTACGTCCAGGCCAACGGCGGCGGTCCGACCCTCCCTTCCGGCGACCTGCGCGACGGCGACCTCGCCGAGGGCGGCGAGCTGTTCCGACTCAACTGCGCCTCCTGCCACAACTTCGTCGGCCAGGGTGGCGCGCTCTCCTCGGGCAAGGCGGCGCCGAGCCTCGAGGACTCCAGCGACCTGGAGATCTACACCGCGATGCTGACCGGCCCGGAGAACATGCCGGTCTTCGGGGACAACCAGCTGACCCCCGAGGAGAAGCGGTCGATCATCAACTACGTCCAGACCATCAACAGCCAGGCCGATCCGGGTGGTGCCGGCATCGGCCGCATGGGCCCGGTCGCCGAGGGCCTGGTGATCTGGGTCGTCGGTATCGGCGCGCTGCTGTTCGCCGTGTTCTGGATGGGGAGCAAGGCGTGAGCACGCCGGCCGCCCCCACCCCGGACACAGCAGGTCGGCGCCCGCTGACCGTCGAAGTCAGCGGGGAGGAATCGGCGAGCGAGCTCGCGAGCTCGCCTGGAGGCACAGCAGCTGTGCGCGCACGTACGACGAGCGCCAGCGAGGAGGAAGCGTGAGCACGCGCGACACCCGCCCCGGTTCGGCCGGCGGCGCGGACGTCCCCGGACCCCTGCACGGCGGTCCGGACGACGAGTACACCCCGGAGCAGCTGGCGACGTTGTCCCGTGAGGACCTCGACCGCCTGGGTGCCCGCTACGACGGCGTGGAGATCCTGCACGTCGACCCCGGCCCCGAGCCGGGCTCGCCGGTGGAGAAGCGCGCCGTCCGCCAGGTCGGGTGGAGCTTCACCATCGCCGGCCTGGCCTCCCTCGCCTTCGTGGTGATCTACGTCGGCTCGGGCTGGTTCCTACCGGACTGGCACTGGGAGATCGACGACCACGGCTGGAGCGCGCTGTTCACCCCGCTCCTCGGCGCGCTGATGGGCCTCGCGTTGATCATGGTCGGCGTCGGCCTCGTCCTCTACACGAAGAACCTGCTGCCGCACGAGACCGCCGTGCAGGACAAGCACGACGCCTCGTACTTCGACCGGGTGACCGCCGCCGCCACCCTCGTGGGCGGTCTGGAGAAGAGCGGGCTCAAGCGCCGGAAGCTGATCACCCGGTCCCTGGCCTTCATGGGCGGTGGCCTCGGCCTGATGCTGATCATGCCGCTCGGCGGTCTGATCAAGAACCCGAACAAGGGCAACCCGCTCGGCACCACGCCCTGGGGGGAAGGCGTCCGTCTGGTACGGGACGACGGCACCCCGATCCGTCCCGGCGACCAGCAGCCCGGCTCCCTGGAGACCGTGTTCCCGGCGGTGCCGGGCGGCAACTCCGTGCACCACGCGGACGCTGCGACGATGCTCATCCGGCTGCGCCCGGAGCAGCTGGAGGCCGACCGGCCCCGCCCCGGCCAGGAGGACTTCGGCTACGGCGACTACGTCGCCTACTCCAAGATCTGCACCCACGCGGGCTGCCCGGTCTCGCTCTACGAGCAGGAGACCAGCCGCATCCTCTGTCCGTGCCACCAGTCGCAGTTCGACGTCACCCAGGGGGCCAAGCCGGTCTTCGGCCCGGCCACCCGGGCGCTCCCGCAGCTGCCGATCACGGTTGACGACGAGGGCTTCTTCGTGGCGCGCAGCGATTACATTGAGGCCGTGGGCCCCACCTACTGGAACCGGGAGCGCATCTGATGGCTCGCACCGCCACCGCACCCGGCGCCCCGACCTCCAAGCTCGGCAAAGTCGCGCTGGAGCTCGACGACCGACTGATCGTCGCCGGCCCGCTGCGGCGCACGCTGAACAAGGTCTTCCCCGACCACTGGTCGTTCCTGCTCGGGGAGATCGCGCTCTATTCGTTCATCGTCCTGCTGCTGTCGGGCACCTACCTGACGTTCTTCTTCGACGCCTCGATGCGCGAGGTCGTCTACGACGGCTCCTACGCCCCGCTCCGTGGCGTGAAGATGTCGGCGGCATACGACTCGACGCTGGGGCTGTCCTTCGACGTCCGCGGCGGGCTCTTCATGCGCCAGCTGCACCACTGGGCGGCGCTGCTGTTCGTGGCGTCGATCGTGGTGCACCTGCTGCGCATCTTCTTCACCGGCGCCTTCCGCCGTCCGCGGGAGACCAACTGGATCATCGGTGTGGTCATGCTCGTGCTCGCCCTGCTCATGGGCGTCACCGGCTACTCGCTGCCCGACGACCTGCTCTCCGGCACGGGCCTGCGCATCATCAGCGCGATCCTGCTGTCGGTCCCGGTGATCGGGACCTGGGCCCACTTCGCCGTCTTCAATGGTGACTACGTGGGCGAACAGATCATCGGCCGCTTCTACATCGTGCACGTGCTGCTGCTGCCGGCGATCCTGCTGGCCCTGATCGCGGTCCACCTGCTGATCCTCGTCAAGCAGAAGCACACGCAGTTCCCCGGCCCCGGTCGCACCGAGCACAACGTCGTCGGCAACCGGCTCTTCCCGACCTTCGCCGGCAAGGCGACCGGTCTGCTGCTGGTGGTCTTCGGTGTCTGCGCGGCCCTCGGGGGGCTCGTCCAGATCAACCCGGTCTGGCTCTGGGGCCCCTACAACCCGGCGCAGGTCTCCGCAGCCTCCCAGCCGGACTGGTACATCGGATTCCTCGACGGGTCCACCCGCATCTTCCCGGCCTGGGACCTGAACCTCCCCGGCGACTACACGATCCCGGCCCTGTTCTGGCCGACGGTGGTCGTCGCCGGAGCCATGTTCACCGTGCTCGCGCTGTACCCGATGATCGAGCGGAAGCTCACCGGCGACACCGCCTCACATCACCTGCTGCAGCGGCCGCGCGATGTTCCGGTGCGGACTTCCCTCGGTGCCATGGGTCTGACCTTCTACCTGTGGCTCATGGCCGCCGGTGGGAACGACGTCATCGCGGACAAGTTCGACATCAGTCTCAACGCGATGACGTGGGTCGGCCGCATCGGTGTCGTCATTCTCCCGCCGATCGTCTACGTGATCACCTACCGGATCTGCCTGGGCCTCCAGAAGCACGACCGCGAGGTGCTCGAGCACGGCATCGAGACCGGTGTCATCCGCCGGCTGCCGCACGGTGAGTTCATCGAGGTCCACCAGCCCCTCGGTCCGGTGGACGAGCACGGCCACGGCACGCTCGCCTACGGCGGCGCTCCGGTGCCCAAGCGGATGAACCAGGTGGGCGGCGCTCGCCGCGCCGTCCGCGGCTTCTTCCGGCCGATCGAGGAGCCGGCGCAGGTGGAGCTCGAGGAGCGGCACGACCAGCACGGCCTGGCCGCGGCCGAGGCCGACCGCGAGCTCACCTCTGCTGGCCGCCCCTCCGAGGGTGGCCGACCGCAGGAGCCGCGCCACTGAGCACAGGTAGTACCCGGAAGGGCCCCGACGGAGATCTCCGTCGGGGCCCTTCCGTTTGTGCAGGCTGAACTCCGGAAGCCGGCGGGCCGGCCGTTCCGTCGGAACCCGCCCGGCTCCGCAGCCGCCCCGCGGGGGTCTCCCCACCCACGGCCTCCCTGGGCGGGTCCCAGGAGCGACGTGGCGTCCACGGACGCCACGTCGGGACGCCTCCGCACGACACCGCACCCCGCGAGTCAGGCCCCTGGGAGCCATGCCCCGCGCGCGAGTCGTGGCCGCGGAAGCAGCAGCTGCACGCCTGGCTGCCGGCCCGCCTGGATGTCGACGCCGACGCCACGTTGGCCGAGCACGTCGCGGCCTTCGTCGCCGCCGGAGGCGAGCCGGCGCCGTTGGCGTCGATGTCGCGGGCGATCGCCAGTCTGCAGGCCGAGGATCCCGGCCAGGCGCTGACCGCACGGGGGCGTCAGCGGCGGCGGGACCGGCCGCGCAACGTGCCTGGCCGCCTCCGAACGTGACGAAGCCCCCCCCCCCCCCCCCGCGCCCAGTGGCGAGATCGGATGGCCGGCATCGACGCGGCGCGGCTGGTGTTCGTCGACGTGTGCGGCACGCACACCTCGATGACGCACCGCCGTGCCCGCGCGGCGCCCAGCGCTGGGGGCGGTACCGCGCACCCGCGGGGCGGTACCGCCCTGCTCGCCGGGGTGTCGCCCTCGCCGGGGTGTCGCCAGCCAGCATGAGGCCGGCGAGGACCGTGGCGGGCGGCACCCACACCCGGTGTTCGCCAGCCATCTCGACCACGTCAGCGCGCACCAACCCGACCGGATCCGCCAGCTGGTCGACGCCGCCGGCTGGGTCAGCCGTTCCGGCTACCTCATCGGTCACGCTGCCTGAAAGCCGCTGTCAGGGCCTGGCCCGCGGCCTCCGGGCGGCTCCTCGCGGGGCGTGCGTCTCCCCCACCACACAGGTCGGATCACCGTCGCAGGGGCACATGCGCAGCAGGGCCACCAGGGCAGGATTGCGGCCGGTGCGAGACGGCGGACCGCCCCTCGACGCGCCCGCCTGCCGGCTGCGGTCACGGCCGGGGGACGGTTCGGCTTCCGTACGAAACGACGAGGGCTCCTTCCCGCTGGAGCGGGAAGGAGCCCTCGAGGAGCGCGTGGGCGGCTCAGCCGCGCGCGTTCTGCCCGACGTAGTACTCGAACAGCAGCCCGCCGACGGTGATCAGCAGTGCCGCGACGCCCATGACGATCATCCAGACGTGGAAGAACGCCAGGGCCAGTCCCATGAGGCCGGCGGACAGCGCGACCGCGAAGGGCCAGTAGCTGCCCGGGCTGAAGAAGCCCAGCTCGCCGGCCCCCTCGGCGATGTCGGCGTCCTTCCGGTCCTCCGGACGGGCGTCGATGCGCCGCGAGACGAACCAGAAGAACCCG
Organism: Geodermatophilus ruber; assembly: GCF_900114385.1. Classification (GTDB taxonomy): domain Bacteria; phylum Actinomycetota; class Actinomycetes; order Mycobacteriales; family Geodermatophilaceae; genus Geodermatophilus; species Geodermatophilus ruber. The sequence continues at coordinate 416,280 of NZ_FOSW01000002.1, read as the reverse complement.
CCGATGAGGAAGGTCAGTCCACCGGAGAGCACCAGGGCCGTCGTCCCGATCGGCTCCCGGGACCACAGGCCGTAGACGATCGCCGCCGCGATGCAGAGCACCCCGATGGCGTTGAAGATGAGCGCTTCGACCTTCACGGCCGTTCCTCCTGCTGCCTGGTGATCGGTGCGCTGGGCAGAAGCCGGTCAGCCATCGGCCCGCTGCGCGTCCTCGACGAGGTCGAAGGCGTGCGTGGTCTGGGACCGGCCCGGCTGACCGATGCTCTCCAGCGCCTCGAAGGTGCTGTCGCCGGCCTCGCGGGCGTCCAGGTAGGCCTCGTAGTCCGCCGGGGACACCGCCCGCACCTCGAAGTTCATGTAGGCGTGGTAGGTGCCGCACAGCTCGGCGCAGCGGCCGACGAAGGCACCCTCCTCCTGGATGGTGACCTCGAAGACGTTGTCCCGGCCGTTCTCGTTGCCCGGGATGACGTCGAGCTTGAAGAGGAACTCCGGCACCCAGAACGAGTGGATGACGTCGGCCGAGGCGACCTCGAACCGGATCGTCCGGTCGGTCGGCAGGACGAGGATCGGGATCTCCTCGCTGCTGCCCACGGTGTTGACCGGTTCGCCGTCCGGACCGGAGGTCTCGGGGTAGACGAACTGCCAGTTCCACTTGAAGGCGTTGACCGCCACCGTGACGTCAGGATCCGCGCTGCGCTCCTGCACCCGGTTCTGGACCACCACGGTGAAGAAGAACAGCCCGGCGATGATCAGGAACGGGAGGATCGTGTAGACGATCTCCAGCGGCAGGTTGTACGCCGTCTGCTTGGGGAGCTCGTCGCTGCGCTTCCGGTGCCGAACCACCGACCAGAGGATCAGCCCCCAGACGGCGAACCCGACGATCAGGGCCGCGATCACCGACCAGATCCAGAGATCGCGCATCGCCTCGGACCGGTCGGTGACGCCGTCCGGCCACCCCCAGCGCCAGAACTCGTTGTTCGGGGTGCACCCGGTAAGGGCGACCACCCCCAGGAGACCGAGCGCGGCGACCCGCGCGAGCCTGCTGCCTCGAGCCACTGCTCGTTGCCTCCTCGTCCCCCGCCCGGGCGTCCCGGACGGTCCTCCCGGCACGCCGTCAGCCGGTGCTCGGCAGACGGCTCCTGCGCCGACCACAGTCTGCGGCGAGACTAGCCGACCCCGCAGCGCGGTCTGTCACCGGCGACGCGGCACCGGCGGGTCGTGCCGTGCGTCTGCCGGAGGCGGCGGTGGAGCGGGCGCGCGGAGGCGTCCCGGCCGGCGGTGAGCCCCCTCACGAGGATGCCCGGACGACGGCCCGCGCCGGTTACAGTCGACGGCGTGATCTCCCGGCTGCTGACCCCCAGATGGGTGCTGCTGCACCTACTGGTGGTCGCGCTGTTCGTGGCCACCTTCTTCCTCGGCTACTGGCAGCTGAGCAAGGCCGAGGCCGGTGGCGGCGCGGTGAACTGGAGCTACGCACTGCAGTGGCCGCTCTACGGCTTCATGGGGCTGTGGTTCTACGTCCGCATGGCCCGGGACGAGCTCCGCCGGGACCCCGACGAGGACGAGCCGGGCAGCTCGCTGGTGCTCTACCAGCGCCCCCGCATCGACACCACGGGCGACCCCGAGCTCGCCGCCTACAACGCCTACCTCGCCGAGCTCAACGAGAAGGCCCTCGGGCAGCGGAGCACCCATGGCCGCTGAGCCGACCGCCGCCACGGCGGGGCGCGCCAGCGCGCTCCCCCGCGCCCTCGCCCGCCGGGTGGGCCAGAGGATCCCCGCCGCCCTGCTGCGCTACCGCGTCATGGCCTGGATCGTCGGCGTGCTGCTGATCGCGCTGATCCTCGTGGCCGTTCCGCTGAAGTACTTCGGGGGGATCGACTCGCCGGTCGCGGTGATCGGCACCCTGCACGGCTGGCTCTACGCCATCTTCTTCGTGACCGCCTGCGACCTGGCGCTGCGCGCCCGGTGGACGCTCAAGGGCTCGGTGCTCGTGCTGCTGGCCGGCACCGTGCCGATCCTGTCCTTCGTCGCCGAGCGGTTCGCGACCCGCAAGACCCGCGCCGGCGAGCGCGTGTGACCCCCGCCCCGGCCGCGCGCCGGGGCTCGAGCCGACCCACCGGAGACCTGCGCCTCATGTGCGGCCTGTTGGCCTACCTGTCCACCGACGCCGACCGGGTCGGCGACGCCCACGTCGCCGACGTGCAGCACGCCCTGCGCTGCCTGCACCACCGCGGCCCCGACGACACCGCGGTGTGGTCCGACACCCGCGCGGTCCTGGGCTTCAACCGGCTGTCCATCATCGACCTGGAGGGCAGCCCGCAGCCGCTGCCCTACGCCGAGGACCGCTATCGGATCCTGTTCAACGGCGAGATCTACAACTACGTCGAGCTGCGCGAAGAGCTGGCCGCCGCCGGCGCGGAGCTGACCACGCACGGCGACACCGAGACGATCGTCGCCGGCTACCACCTGTGGGGTCAGGACGTCGTCCGCAAGCTGCGCGGCATGTTCGCGTTCGTCATCTGGGACACCCTGACCGGGACGGCGTTCGGCGCCCGCGACCCGTTCGGGATCAAGCCGCTGTTCACCGCGCGGCTGGCCGACGGCGGGATCGTCTTCAGCTCCGAGAAGAAGGCGCTGCTGGAGCTGCTCGGCGGCAGCAAGGCCGCCGGCGGTGTCGATCCCGCCTCGCTGCAGCACTACCTGACCCTGCAGTACGTGCCGGAGCCGGCGACGCTGCACCGCGGCATCCGGCGGATCGAGAGCGGCACCAGCTTCACCGTGGTCGACGGTGAGCTGCACACCAGCCGCTACTTCCACCCGACCTTCCCGGTCCGCCCGGTGGCGAAGGACGCGCAGCAGCCCCTGTACGACCGCATCGCCGAGGTGCTCGACGAGTCGGTCCGGGTGCACATGCGCGCCGACGTCACCGTGGGGTCGTTCCTCTCCGGCGGCATCGACTCCACCGCCATCGCCGCGCTGGCCAAGCGGTACAACCCGGGCCTGATGACCTTCACGGTCGGCTTCGAGCGCCAGGGCTTCTCCGAGATCGACGTCGCCGCGGAGTCGGCGTCGGCGATCGGCGTCGAACACATCACCAAGGTCGTCACGCCGCGGGAGTTCGCCGAGTCGATCCCGCTGGTCGTCTGGTACCTGGACGACCCGGTCGCCGACCCGGCACTCGTGCCGCTGTACTTCGTGGCCCGCGAGGCCCGCAAGCACGTCAAGGTGGTGCTCTCCGGCGAGGGCGCCGACGAGCTGTTCGGCGGCTACAACATCTACCGCGAGCCGCTGTCGCTGGCCGCCTTCGAGAGGGTCCCGCGCGGCATCCGCCGGGCCCTCGGCGCCCTGTCGACCAGGCTGCCCGACGGCATGCGCGGCAAGGACCTGCTCCGCCGCGGCTCCATCCCGCTCGAGCAGCGCTACTACGGCAACGCGCGGATCTTCCGCGACGACGAGCTGGGCTTCCTGGAGCAGCGCGACCCGGACCTGTCGCACGTCGCCGTCACCCGGGAGCTCTACGAGCGCACCCGGGCCGCCGGCTACGACGACGTCACCGCGATGCAGTACGTGGACCTGTTCACCTGGCTGCGCGGCGACATCCTGGTCAAGGCCGACAAGATGACCATGGCCAACTCACTGGAGCTGCGGGTGCCGTTCCTCGACCCCGAGGTGTTCGCGGTCGCGGGCACCCTGCCGGTCGGCCAGCGGGTGACGAAGGAGACGACGAAGTACGCGCTGCGCCGGGCGCTGGAGCAGATCGTGCCGGCGCACGTGCTCAACCGCCGCAAGCTCGGGTTCCCCGTGCCGACCCGGCACTGGCTGGCCGAGGACCTGCACGACTGGGCGCGGCAGATCATCGAGGAGAGCCAGACCGACGAGTGGCTCGACCGGCGGCAGATCCTCTGGATGCTCGACGCCCACCGGGACAACCAGCGGGCCGGCTCCCCGGTCGACTACTCGCGCAAGCTCTGGACGCTGCTGGTGTTCATGATCTGGCACGGCGTCTTCGTCGAGGAGCGGATCACGCCCGTGGTGCCCGAGACCGTCTACCCCGTCCGTCTCTGACCGCATCGGGGGGACTGTCCGCGCGGAACCTCCCCCCGACACGACAGCGCCCCGGTTCCCTGCGCGGGAACCGGGGCGCTGTCGGTCGTTCAGGCGGCGATCAGTGGAACGAGTCGCCGCAGGCGCAGGAGCCCTGCGCGTTGGGGTTGTCGATCGTGAAGCCCTGCTTCTCGATCGTGTCGACGAAGTCGATGACGGCGCCACCGAGGTAGGGGCCGCTCATCCGGTCGACGATGACCTCGACGCCGTTGAAGTCGTAGGTCTGGTCGCCGTCGAGGAACCGCTCGTCGAAGAAGAGCTGGTAGCGCAGGCCGGAACAGCCGCCGGGCTGGACGGCGATGCGCAGCCGCAGGTCGTCGCGGCCCTCCTGGTCGAGCAGCGTCTTGACCTTCGCGGCAGCGGGGTCGCTCAGCATCACGCCGGTCGCCGCGGTGTCCTGCACCGTCATGTCTGTAGTCCTCCCACGTTCGAGGGTGCCGGGGACGGCACGTCCTGCCCCCGGGCCAACACCGCCGGAGCGGGTCCTCTTCCCACTGTACGGCGGATGACCGCGCAGAGGCGGGGATCGGCCGAGGTCACACGTAGACTCGAGCCCGTGAAGCTCCGCCTGCCCGGGCGCCGGGACCGCTCCGAGACCGCTCCCGATCCCACCGCCACGACCGCCGAGCTGGCGCGGGCGGGCGGCAAGGGTCGCCCCACCCCCAAGCGCAACGAGGCCCAGGGCCGTCGTCCGGGGCCGCCGCCGCCGCCGCCGACCACCCGCAAGGAGGCCTACCGGCGGTCCCGCGAGCAGCAGGCGGCCACCCGGGGCACCGCCCGGGCCGCCGCCGCGCGCGGTGACGACACCTACCTCCCCGCCCGCGACCGCGGACCGGTGCGCAAGCTGGTGCGCGACGTCGTCGACGCCCGCCGCAACGCCGGCAGCTTCTTCCTCGTCGTGGCCGCGCTCGTGCTACTCGGGTACTTCGTGCCCAACCCGGCGGTGCAGAGCTACACGGTCTTCCTGTGGTTCCTCTTCTTCCTGGTGATCATCGCCGACTCGGCCGTGCTGGGCCGCCGGATCAAGAAGAAGATCCTGGAGCGCTTCCCGAACGAGGACCACAAGATGCGCGGCCTGATCTGGTACGGCATCAGCCGCTCGACGATGGTCCGCCGCTGGCGGTTCCCCAAGCCTGAGGTGCCGATCGGCGCCGACGTCTGAGCACGCCCGACTAGCGTCGGCGCCCGTGGAATTCCGACGACTCGGCCGTTCCGGCCTGACCATCTCCGCGATCGCCTACGGCAACTGGCTCACCCACGGGGGCCAGGTGGAGGAGGACGCCGCGCACGCCTGCGTCCGGGCCGCCCTGGACTCCGGCATCACCACCTTCGACACCGCCGACGTCTACGCCGGCACGCGGGCGGAGTCCGTCCTCGGCCGGGCGCTGGCCGGCCAGCGCCGCGAGGGGCTGGAGATCCTCACCAAGGTCTACTGGCCCACCGGCCCGGGCCACAACGACCGCGGCCTGTCCCGCAAGCACATCGTGGAGAGCTGCCACGCCTCGCTGCGGCGGCTGCAGACCGACTACGTCGACCTCTACCAGGCGCACCGCTACGACCCCACGGTGCCGCTGGAGGAGACGATGACGGCCTTCGCCGACCTCGTGCGCGCCGGCAAGGCGCTCTACATCGGCGTCTCCGAGTGGCGTGCCGAGGAGATCGCCGCCGGCGCCGCTCTGGCGCGGGAGCTGGGCATCCAGCTGATCAGCAACCAGCCGCAGTACTCGATGCTCTGGCGGGTCATCGAGGAGGAGGTCGTGCCCACCTCCGAGAAGCAGGGGGTCTCCCAGATCGTCTGGTCCCCGCTCGCGCAGGGCGTCCTCACCGGCAAGTACCTCCCCGGGCAGCAGCTGCCGGCCGGCAGCCGGGCGAGCGACCCGGAGGCCGGCGGGTCGATGCGGCAGTTCCTGCGCGACGACGTCCTCACGCGGGTGCAGCAGCTGCGCCCGATCGCCGAGGAGCTCGGGCTGTCGATGGCGCAGCTGGCGGTCGCCTGGGTGCTGCAGAACCGCAACGTCGCGGCGGCGATCATCGGGGCGACCCGCCCCGAGCAGGTGCGGGACAACGTCGAGGCCGCCGGCGTTTCGCTCGGCGACGCCGTGCTGCGGCGCATCGACGACGTCCTCGGGGACGTCGTCGAGCGCGACCCGGCCCGGACCGCGCGCGGATGACCCCCCGTCGTCCGGCCCCGGTCGCCCGGGTCCGGACGACGCCGGGCGACGGGCTCAGGTGGCCGCGAGGCCCATCGGGCCGTAGACCTTCGCGTCCCCGTCGAACAGCGAGACCGTGGCCACCCCCCGCTCCAGCAGGTCCCGCCAGTTCTCCCCCAGCCACGACTCGGCGTCGCCCTGGTTGTCGTTCTCCGGGACCTCCACCCCGATCGAGGCGGGGTCCAGCTCCGCGCCCGCAGGGTCCTCCAGCCGCCAGTACCAGCTCATGGCCGCAGGCTAGTGACCCGGCCCCGGCCGTTCCCGGAGTGTGACCTGGGTCTGGTTACCCCTTCGGCCATCGGGGGCATGTGAGGGCATCGACCGCCGAGCCGAGGAGCGTCCGAGCCGATGACCCAGCCATCCGCCAGCGGGGCCCACGCCGCCGCCGCGCCACCTCCCCCACCCGAGGACACCTCCACCGGGCAGCTCGTCGGCCAGCTCACCGAGCAGATCTCACGGCTGGTGCGGGACGAGACTCGGCTGGCGCAGGCCGAGGTGACCCAGAAGGCCAAGCGGCTGGGCGTGGGCGCCGGCCTGTTCGGGGGCGCCGGCCTGTTCGGGTTCTTCGGGCTGGCCGCCCTGATCACCACCGCCGTTCTCCTGCTGGACCTCGTCCTGCCCGCGTGGGCGGCCGCGCTGGTCGTCACCGCGGTCCTCTTCCTCATCGCCGGCGTCCTCGCCCTGCTCGGCCGGAAGGACGTGCAGGAGGCCACGCCGCCGGTCCCGACGGAGGCGATCGCCAGCACGAAGGCCGACATCGCGACGGTGAAGGAGAGTGTCCGCCGATGACCGCTCCCCAGGAGAACGGCCCCGCCGACCCGGACGCCATCAAGGCCGACATCGAGGCCACCCGCGAACAGCTGAGCCGCACCGTCGACGAGCTCAGCCAGCGGCTCGACGTGCCGGCGCGCGCCAAGGAGGGCGCCGCGCGCGCCAAGGACACCGCGGTCGAGACCTACCGGGAGAACCCGCCGGTGGTCCTCGGCGCCGGGGTGGGCCTGGTGGCCCTCGTCGGCCTGCTCGTGTGGCGGCGACGGACGAAGGACCGGCGCGCGGCCGCTCGTGCGGCGCGACGGGCCGCCGCGCAGCTCGCCGCGCGCCGGAAAGCCGCGCGGAGCACCGGCAGGAAGAGCACCCGGAAGGCCCGCCGGGCCGCGAGGAGGACGACGAAGTGAGCAGCAAGGGAGCCAAGCTCGCCTACCGGCCGATCGGCCTGCTGAGCGGGATCGTCGCCGGCGCGATGTCCGGCGCGATCTTCAAGCAGGTCTGGAAGAAGGTGGCCGGCGAGGACGACGCACCGGCCGCGCTGCAGAGCGAGTACCGGATGCGCGAGGTGGTCCTGGCCGCCGCGCTGCAGGGCGCCATCTTCGCCGCGACCAAGGCGGCGGTCGACCGTGCCGGCGCCCGCGGCTTCACCAAGCTCACCGGCTCCTGGCCAGGTGACTGACGTGTCCGGTCCCCGGCCTCGTGAGAGCGCGGTCGACCGCATCCGGGAGCGGGTCGAGGAGAAGGCCGCGCGCCGGGCAGCCGCGCGAGCGGCCGCCGAGCGCGGCCCGCACCCCGACGCGGCGAAACCTCCCGCCGGCGCACCGAGCGAGCAGCAGCTGCCCGGCCTCCACGCCGACAAGCCGACCCAGATCCCGCTGCGCGGCTGGGTGCAGATCGTCAAGCGGGCGTGGGCCGAGCACAAGGCCGACAACATGCCGATCATCGCGGCCGGGGTCGCCTTCTTCGGCTTCCTGGCGATCTTCCCGGCGCTGATCGCGACGATCTCGATCTACGGCCTGGTGGCGTCCCCCGAGACGGTGGCGCGGCAGGTCGAGGAGCTGTCCAAGCAGCTGCCCGAGAGCGCAACGCAGCTCATCGAGACGCAGCTGACCTCGATCACCCAGAACAGCGAGCAGTCGCTCACCGTCGGGCTGATCATCTCGATCCTCGGTGCCCTGTGGAGCGCCTCCAGCGGGGTCGGTTACCTGATCACCGCGGTCAACCTGGCCTACGACGAGGTGGAGACCCGCGGCTTCATCAAGCGGAAGCTGCTCTCGCTGGCCCTCACGGTAGGCGGGATCGTCTTCGTGCTCGTCACGTTCACCCTCGTCGCCGTCGTCCCGGCGGTGCTCGAGGACCTGCCCATGGGCGTGGTCGGCACGATCCTCGCCCAGGTGGTGCGCTGGGTGCTGCTGCTGGGCGTGTTCGCCGGTGGGCTGGCCGTGATCTACCGGGTGGCGCCGGACCGGGACGCCCCGCGGTTCAGCTGGGTCAGCCTCGGTTCGATCGTGGTCACGATCGCGTGGGCGCTGGTGAGCCTCGCGTTCAGCTTCTACGTCGACAACTTCGGGTCCTACAACCGGACCTACGGGGCGATCGCCGGCGTCATCGTGCTGATGCTGTGGCTGTACCTCACCTGCTACCTGGTGCTGCTGGGCGCGGAGATCAACTCCGAGGCCGAGCACCAGACCGCGCGGGACACCACCACCGGCCAGCCGCAGCCGATGGGCGAGCGGGACGCGGAGATGGCCGATTCGCTGCCGGACCCGCCGGAACCGACGAGGACGTCCCACCAGCGCGCCTGAGCGGAGCCGGCTGCGCTCAGCGCACGTGCGCGGGCACGAAGGGCGGCCGCACGACCGTCACCGGCTGCGGCCGCCCTCGCACGTCCACGGCCAGCTCGTCGCCCTCGGCCACTCCCGCCGTCGTGTCGACCAGTGCGAGGGCGATCCCGGTGCGCAGGGTCGGCGAGAAGGTGCCGCTGGTGACCGCGCCGACGCGGGCGCCCTCACTCCCCAGGACCGCCATGCCCGGCCGCGGGATCCCCCGGCCGGTGGCCCGCAGGCCCCACAGCAGGCGGGCGGGACCGGTCTCCTTCTCGGCCAGCAGGGCCGACCGCCCCCAGAAGGCGGGCTTGCGCCAGCCGACCGCCCACCCGGCGCGGGCCTGGTTCGGGGTGATGTCCACGGAGAGCTCGTGCCCGTGCAGCGGGTAGCCCATCTCGGTCCGCAGGGTGTCCCGCGCCCCGAGGCCGCACAGCTGCAGCCCCTCGTCACGCCCCACGTCCACCAGCACGTCCCACAGCTCCCCGGCCCGGTCGGCGGGCACCAGCAGCTCGTACCCGTGCTCCCCGGTGTAGCCGGTCCGGCAGACGGTGACCTCGGTCCGCCCGCCGCCGGTGCCGGTCACGAAGGACATGTAGGGCAGCTCGCCGGGCAGTCCCAGGAACGACAGCACCTGCGCGGACTTCGGTCCCTGCACGGCGAGGACGGCGACCTCGGCGTGCCGGTCGACGACGGCGACCCCGGCGGGCGCGGCCTCGGTCAGGCGCGCGACCACCTCGGCGGCGTTGGCCGCGTTGGGCACGAGCAGGACCTCGTCCGGGCCGTGCAGGTAGACGATCAGGTCGTCGACCACCCCGCCGGCCCGCGGATCGCCGTCGGGCAGGCAGCACATCGTGTACTGGGCCTGCCCGGGCCCGATGCGGGAGAGGTCGTTGGTCAGGCACGCGTCGACGAAGGCGGCCGCCCCCGGCCCGCGCACGGTGACCGTGCCCAGGTGTGAGACGTCGAAGAGCCCCACCGCGTCACGGACGGCGGCGTGCTCGGCCAGCACTCCGCCGCCGGCGTACTCGATCGGCATCGACCACCCGCCGAAGTCGGCCAGCTTGGCGCCGGCTGCGACGTGCCGCTCGTGCAGGGGCGAAGTCCGCGCGCTCACGCTGGGCACGCTAGCGACGGCGGCCCCGCCCCGCCTCCTCCGCCGCCCTCCTCCCCGGCCTCCTCCCCGGCCTGGCCGAGCGGAAGCGCTGGCGGAGCCTAGGATCGAACGGTGCCGTCGACGATCTCCGCCACCGACCGCCCGCTCGAGAAGCTCTCTGCCGACGCCGTCGTCGTCGGTGTCGGCCGGGGGCCCGACGGGCCGCTGCCCACCCCGGGCGCGGAGGCCGTGGACCGGCTCCTGGGTGGCCGCCTGCTGCCGGCGCTGGCCGACCTCGGCGCGCGCGGCGCGGAGGACGAGGTCACCCGGGTGCCCACCCTGGGGCAGGGTCCCTTCCCGGTCGTGGCCGTGGTCGGCCTGGGCGCCCCGGAGACGGGCGGCGGGTACTCGGCCGAGGCGGTGCGCCGCGCCGCGGGAGCGGCCAGTCGGGCGTTGTCCGGCCGGGCGTCCGTCGTGACGCTGCTCGCCGCCGTCGGCGGGACGCCCGACGACCTGCGTCTGCACGCGGTCGGCGAGGGCAGCCTGCTGGGCGCCTACGAGTTCACCGCCTACAAGTCCGACCTGACCGCCGACCGGCCGACGCCGCCGCGGGAGTTCACCGTCGTGGTCCCCGACGCCGGGCAGGCCAAGGCGCCGCTGGCCCGCTCGCGGGCGGTGGCCGACGCGGTGAGCCTGGTCCGCGACCTGGTCAACACCCCGCCCAACGACCTCTACCCGGCCGAGCTGGCCGAACGCGGGGCCACCGTGGGCAAGCGCGCCGGGCTGGCGGTCGAGGTGCTCGACGAGGCAGGGCTGGCCGCGGGCGGGTACGGCGGCATCCTCGCCGTCGGCTGCGGGTCGGCCCGCAAGCCCCGGCTGCTGCGGCTGACCTACTCCGGCAAGAAGGCGCGCAAGAAGATCGCGCTGGTCGGCAAGGGCATCACCTTCGACAGCGGCGGCCTGTCCATCAAGCCGGCGCTGAAGATGGAGGACATGAAGAGCGACATGGCCGGTGCCGCGGCCGTGATCGCCACGGTCTGCCTCGTGGCCGAGCTTGAGCTGCCGGTCGAGGTGACCGCCACCGTGCCGATCGCCGAGAACCTGCCCAGCGGCACCGCCTACCGGCCGGCCGACGTGATCACCTTCCGCAACGGCAAGAAGGCCGAGATCACCAACACCGATGCCGAGGGGCGGGTCGTGCTGGCCGATGCCCTGGCCCGGGCCGCGGAGGACTCGCCGGACTACCTGCTGGAGACCGCCACCCTCACCGGCGCGCAGATGGTCGCCCTGGGCGCCCGCACCGCCGGTGTCATGGGCAGCGACGATCTGCGCGACGCGGTGGTCGCGGCAAGCCGGCGCAGCGGCGAGGCGATGTGGCCGATGCCCATGCCGCCCGAGCTGCGCCGGGGCCTGGACTCGCCGGTCGCCGACTTCGTGAACGCCAACGCCGACCGCATGGGCGGCATGCTGGTGGGAGCGCACTTCCTGGCGGAGTTCGTGCCCGCGGGCCTGCCGTGGGCGCACATCGACATCGCCGGCCCGAGCTACAACACCGGCGCCCCGTGGGGGTACACGCCCAAGGGCGGCACCGGCGTCCCCGTGCGGACCCTGCTGGCCACCATCGAGGACCTCATCGCCGCTGGGTGACGTACCGGAGCGGCCCCCGTGAGGGCCCCGTCCCGAGGCTCGCCCCGAGCCTGCGACCAGTGAGGAGGGCGGGGTCCTTCACCTAGCGAGTGGTGGGGGGACGGTGGTCCTTCGACCAGTCCCGCATGCGCTGCGGATAGCCGGTCACCTGCGCGTCGTAGACGGGCACGCCCAGGTCGCGGGAGAGCCGGCGCGCGGTGTCGGGCCCGTCGATCCGGCGACGGGTCCACTCGCCGTCGGCCGCCACCAGCACGATCGTCGTCTCGGTCACCGCCGTCCGCGGCTCCACGTAGCCCTCGACGCCGCGGCGGGTGGCGACGAACTGCTCCAGGTGAGCGAGGTCCGCCCGCCCGGCGCCACGGTCGAGCGTGGCGCGTCGGTGACCGTCCGATGCACTCCTCCGGCGCCGCAGCCGATCGCCCAGCCCCATGCCCCACCCCTGTCCTGCCCGGTCCCAGCGCGCGCCGCGACGTCAGCGCAGGAAACGGCGGTTCCCGCCTCCGCGTTCCCGGAGTGGCAGGATGAGCGCGGACATTCCGCCCCGCCGCTGGCGCGGGGCTGCACCGAAAGCATCGAGGAGCACCTGTGAGCGCACCCACCTCCCCCGCCGACCTGGTCATCCTCGGTGGTGGCTCGGGTGGCTACGCCGCCGCGCTGCGCGGGGCCGAGCTGGGCCTGTCCGTCGTCCTCATCGAGCGGGACAAGGTCGGCGGCACCTGCCTGCACCGCGGGTGCATCCCCACCAAGGCCCTGCTGCACAGCGGCGAGGTCGCCGACCTGGCCCGCGAGGGCGAGCAGTTCGGCGTGAAGACCTCCCTGGCCGGGATCGACATGGACGGCGTAAACGCCTACAAGGACGGCGTGATCTCCCGGCTGCACAAGGGCCTGCAGGGGCTCATCAAGAGCCGGAAGATCACCTACGTGGAGGGCGAGGGCCGCCTGGTCTCCCCCACCGCCGTCCAGGTGAACGGCCAGACCTACGAGGGCCGCCACATCCTGCTGGCCACCGGGTCCTACGCCCGCAGCCTGCCGGGCATCGAGGTCGACGGCACCAAGGTGATCACCAGCGACCACGCGCTCAACCTCGACCGCGTGCCGACGTCGGCGATCATCCTCGGCGGCGGCGTCATCGGCTGCGAGTTCGCCAGTGCGTGGAAGTCCTTCGGCGTCGACGTGACGATCGTGGAGGCGCTCCCCCACCTCGTCCCGCTGGAGGACGAGGCCTCCTCCAAGCTGCTGGAGCGCGCCTTCCGCCGCCGGAAGATCGAGTTCTCGCTCGGCAGCCGGGTGTCGGGGGTGCAGACGACCGCCGACGGCGTCGCGGTGTCCCTGGAGAACGGCAAGACGTTCGAGGCCGAGCTGGTGCTCGTCGCGGTCGGCCGCGGTCCGGTCAGCCAGGGCCTGGGCTACGAGGAGGCCGGGGTCGCCATGGACCGCGGCTACGTCCTGGTCGACGAGTACTGCCGCACCAACGTGCCGACCATCTCCGCCGTCGGCGACCTCATCCCCACCCTGCAGCTGGCCCACGTCGGCTTCGCCGAGGGCATCCTCGTCGCCGAGCGGCTGGCCGGGCTGACCCCGGCGCCGATCGACTACGCCGGGGTGCCGCGGGTGACCTACTCCGATCCGGAGGTCGCCTCCGTGGGCCTGACCGAGGAGCAGGCCCGGGCCCAGCACGGCGAGATCGAGACGCTCACCTACGACCTCGGCGGCAACGGCAAGAGCCAGATCCTCAAGACCTCCGGCGCGGTCAAGCTCGTCCGCGCCAAGGACGGGCCCGTCGTCGGCGTCCACATGGTGGGCAGCCGCGTCGGTGAGCTCGTGGCCGAGGCGCAGCTCATCTACAACTGGGAGGCCGAGCCCGAGGACCTGGCCGCCCTCATCCACCCGCACCCGACGCAGAGCGAGGCCCTCGGCGAGGCCCACCTCGCGCTGGCCGGCAAGCCGCTGCACGTCCACGGCTGACCCCGCACCACTCCCACCTATCCAGCATTTCGAAGGAGCACCGCCCCGATGCCGACGTCTGTCACCATGCCCGCCCTGGGCGAGAGTGTCACCGAGGGAACGGTCACTCGCTGGCTCAAGCAGGAGGGTGAGCAGGTCGAGGTCGACGAACCCCTCCTCGAGGTATCGACCGACAAGGTCGACACCGAGATCCCCTCGCCGGCTGCCGGCGTCCTGACCAAGATCCTGGTCGCCGAGGACGAGACCGTCGAGGTCGGCGCCGAGCTCGCCGTCATCGGCGGGGACGGCGCCGGCAGCGCGCCGGCCGCGCCGGCCGCTGAGGAGCCCCAGGCCGCTGAGGAGCCCCAGGCCGCCGAGGAGCCCGAGCCGACCCCCGAGCCCGCGCCCCAGCCGGCGGCCGCCGCGCCCGCGCAGCCCGCCGGCGGCCCGAGTGGCCAGGGCGGGGGCGAGGGCACCCCGGTGACCATGCCGGCCCTGGGCGAGAGCGTCACCGAGGGCACCGTCACCCGCTGGCTGAAGTCCGTCGGCGAGGAGGTCACCGCCGACGAGCCGCTGCTGGAGGTCTCCACCGACAAGGTGGACACCGAGATCCCGGCCCCGGTCTCCGGGACGCTGCTGGAGATCACCGTCAACGAGGACGAGACCGTCGATGTCGGCGCCCAGCTGGCGGTCATCGGCACGGGGGCTGCCGGCGGCGGCGCCCCGGCCGCGCCCGAGCCGCAGGCCGCTCCTGCCCAGCCGGCCCCCGAGCCCGAGTCGCAGCCGGCCCCGGCCGCCGCGCAGGCCACCGCGCCCCCGAGCGCCCCCGAGCCGCAGAGCGTTCCGGCGCCCCGCCAGGCTCCCGCCCCTGCCCCGACCCCCGCGCCCGCGGAGGCCGGTGACGGCGCCGGCACGTACGTGACCCCGCTGGTCCGCCGGCTGGCCGCCGAGCACGGGGTCGACCTGGCCAGTGTCCAGGGCACCGGCGTGGGCGGGCGGATCCGCAAGCAGGACGTCCTCGCGGCCGCCGCGCCGGCAGCGCCAGCCGCCCCGGCTCCCGCCGAGGCCGGTCGGACGGCGCCGAAGCCCTCCCCCGCGGCCATGCCCGACACCTCGCTGCGCGGGCGCACCGAGAAGCTGTCCCGGCTGCGCAGCGTCATCGCCCGCCGGATGGTGGAGTCGCTGGCGGTCAGCGCCCAGCTGACCACGGTCGTCGAGGCCGACGTCACGGAGATCGCCCGGCTGCGCGACCGGGCCAAGAGGGACTTCGAGGCCCGCGAGGGCGTCAAGCTCTCCTTCCTGCCGTTCTTCGCCAAGGCGGCGGTCGAGGCCCTCAAGGCCCACCCGGCCGTGAACTCCTCGATCGACCTCGAGGGCGGCACGGTGACCTACCACGACGCCGAGAACCTGGGCATCGCGGTGGACACCGACCGCGGCCTGCTGGTGCCGGTCATCAAGGACGCCGGGGACCTCAGCCTCGGCGGGCTCGCCCGCAAGATCGCCGACCTGGCCGAGCGGACCCGCACCAACAAGGTCACCCCCGACGAGCTCGGTGGCGGCACGTTCACGCTGACCAACACCGGCAGCCGTGGCGCCCTGTTCGACACGCCGATCATCAACCAGCCGCAGGTGGCGATCCTGGGCACCGGCACCGTGGTCAAGCGCCCGGTGGTGGTTCAGGACCCGAACCTCGGCGAGGTGATCGCGGTTCGGTCGATGGTCTACCTGGCCCTCACCTACGACCACCGCATCGTCGACGGCGCCGACGCCGCCCGGTTCCTCACCACCGTGCGCGAGCGGCTGGAGGCCGGACAGTTCCAGGGCGAGCTCGGCCTCGCCTGACCGCCTCCGATCGGGGCCCCGGCAACCGCCGGGGCCCCGATCCGTTTCTGCCGACCCGGCCGCTCGGAGGAGAGAGATGAAGGTCGCCGTCACCGGCTCGTCCGGGCTCATCGGCAGCCGCCTGGTGCCGGCCCTGCGCGCCGACGGGCACGAGGTCCTACGGCTGGTCCGGCGGACCCCGCGCACCGCCGACGAGCACCGCTGGGACCCCCAGCACCGGCGGATCGACCCGGCCCTGCTGGCCGACGTCGACGCGGTGGTCAACCTCGCGGGTGTGGGCATCGCCGACCGCCGCTGGACGCAGAAGCACAAGCAGCGGGTGCTGACCAGCCGCGTGGACGCCACCACGACCATCAGCCGGGCCATGGCCGACGCCGCCGCGGCCGACCCCACGCGCCGGCGTGTGCTGCTCTCCGGCTCGGCGGTCGGCTGGTACGGCGACACCGGGGACCGGGTGGTCGACGAGACGGCTCCTGCCGGCACCGACTTCCTGGCCCGGGTGTGCACCGAGTGGGAGGCGGCCACGGCGCCCGCGGTGGAGGCCGGGGTGCGGGTGGCGCTGCTACGGACAGGACTCGTCCTCGGCCGAGGTGGGCTGCTGGGCCGGATGGCGCCGCTGTTCCGCCTCGGCCTCGGCGGCCGGCTGGGCTCGGGACGGCAGTACTGGCCGTGGATCAGCCTGACCGACGAGGTCGACGCCATCCGCTTCCTCCTGACCGCCCCCGTGGCCGGCCCGGTCAACCTGACCGCCCCGACCCCGGTGCCCAATGCGGAGTTCTCGCGGGCGCTCGGCCGCGTGGTGGGCCGCCCGGCCGTGCTGCCGGTCCCGGGGGTCGTGCTCCGCGCCGTGCTGGGCGAGTTCGCCCCGATCGGCGTGCTGGCCGGCCAGCGGGCCGTACCGGCGCAGCTGCAGGCCGCCGGGTTCACCTGGACCCACCCCGACCTGGAGCCCGCGCTCCGAGCGGCCCTCGGCCGCCGCTGACGCCTCACCCGACCCGTTCCGCGGCCTCGATCCGCCAGCCGGCGTCGGTGCCGACGAGCGTCATCCGCACCTGCGCCGCCTCGCGCCCCTCCACCGATCGCGACGGCGGCCCCTCCGGCGCCGCACTCGCCACGACCTCGTACGGCGCCCACGTGTCGACGATCTGCAGGGTCACGCGCCCCTCGGCGTCCGGCCCCTCCGCGCTGTCGACCCGCACGACCGTGGGAGCGAACCCCCGGAGCCGTTCCCCCGCCGCGCGCAGCGCCTCGACGAGGCCCCGGTCGGCCGCCAGGAGCGGGCTGCCCGGGGCATGGACGTCCGTGAGCGTCTCCGGTGACGCCGAGGCGAACGCCGCGGCCCGCCGCTCGTACAGCTCGGTGAGGACCTCGCCCCAGCCGGCCGCCGAGTCCGGCACCCGGGACGGCTCCACCACCGCCGGATCCGCGGCACCCCCTGCCCGTGCCTCGGCACCGTCCCCGGCCGGGCCCGCCGGTGCCGCCTCCGCGGAGAGGGGCGGCACCGCGTCGGCCACGCCGGCCGCCGGACGCGTGCCCGGCTCCGCCGGCTGCCCCCACCGGCTTCCCGTCCACACGACCGCGGCCAGCACCACCACCGCGGCCGCGAGCACCCCGGTGCGTCGCAGCGGGGTCCCCGCCCCGGGACCCCGGTCGCGCAGCCCGCGCCGGCCGGCCGGCTCCACCACCGGAGCCGCCAGGCGGTGGCGTCCGGGTGCCCGGTGGGTCAGCTCGGTCCGCGGGCCCCGGCCGGTCCGTCCCAGCTCGTCGTCGGGCACTCCGGGAACCGGCAGCCGCACCGGCTCGGGGCGGCAGGCGTGCCGCAGGTCGAGGGCGAAGGCCGCCGCCGAGCCGCGTTCGTGCGGATCGGCCGAGAGCCCCCGGGCGACGACGGCGACCAGCTCGGCCGGCGCGTCCGGTGCGAGCTCGGCCAGGTCCGGCAGCGTGCCGCCGGCGGCAACGTGGAGCGTGTCCGCCGGGGTGGCCGCGTTCCAGGGGGCGACCCCGGTCAGCGCGTGGAAGGCGGCGGCCGCCACGCCGAACACGTCCGACGCAGGCCCGGGGGCACCGCCCCGGGCGACGGTGGGATCGACGTAGGCCGGGGTGATCTCACCGGCGGCGCTCTCCCCCAGCACCCGTGCCACACCCAGGTCGGTCAGCACCGGCCGGCCCTCGGCGGTGAAGACGATGTTGCCGGGCGAGAGGTCACCGTGGATGACCCCCCGCTCGTGGGCGTGCGCCAGCGCGGCAGCCACCGGCGCGATGGCGGTGACCACCTCGCCCGGGCGCAGCCGGCCGCGACGGGCGAGCAGGGCCGCGAGGCTGCCCCCGGGGAGCAGCTCCAGCACCAGCGCGACCCGCGGCTCCCCGCCGCGGCGGGGCTGGTGGACCACCTCGAGCAGCCGCACGAGGTGGGGATGGTCGAGCTCGCCGAGCAGCGCGGCCTCGCGGGCCTGGCGCTCGGGGTCGCCCGCGACGAGCACCTTCACCGCCACCGGATCGCCACCCGAGCGGGGCACCGCCTGCCACACCTCCCCCGACCCGCCCCGCCCCAGCAGCCGGTCCAGGTGGTATCCGGGGACGACCGGGGGCCGGGAGGGCTCACGCGGCTCATCGCGCGGGGACGTCGGCATGGCGGGGACCGTAGGCGGTGCGGCGCCCTCCCCGCCGGCGTCGTCCACAGGTCACCGGCCGTCCACAGGTCGGGCGCTGCTCTCGCCGCGAATGGAGATGAGCCGTGCCCGCCGAGGGCCCGCAGCCGACGGAGCCGGTGGCCACGAGGTCAGCACACGCATCCCGGCCGGTGCCCCGCGGCGGGTGGACGTCGGGGCCCGGTTCAGACCGTCTCGGGCACCCGGAGGTGGGCGAGCAGGAGTTCCATCTCGGCGACCTCCAGGACCTCCACCCCCATGCCGGGGGCAGCCGCCTGGCGGGCCCGCTCGGCCTCCTGCCGCACCCGCTCGAGGGACTCCCGGTTCTCGTACGCGGTCACACCCCACATGCGACCGCTCTGCCGGTTGACCATGAGGCTGACGCTGCAGAAGCCGGGCCGCTCCTCGAGCTGCGGCATCACGTCCCTGCGGAAGACGTCGAGGGCCTGGTCCACCCGGCCCGGGTCGGTGCGGGTCCGGACGACGGCCGCGGCGGCGCCGTCCCCGGTCTGCCGCGCGCGGTGCAGCACGGCGATCTCCCACTCCTCGACCTCGAGCTCCCCGCCGAACGTCTGCTGGAACCGCTCCCGCATCGGGTGCATGCGCGGTTCGCTGGCCCGCATCGACTCCTCGTCCCGCCACGCGGACGTGATGATGCTGCGGCCGGTCTCGCGCTCGCCGAGCATCGACAGACCGACGAAGCCGTCCATCTCCTGCAGCACCGGCAGCACCTCGTCGCGGACCCAGCGCGCCCCCTCGTCGAGTGCCTTCGGGACCCCGCGGATGGTGGTGGATCGGGCGTACATGCCACCGCTCCTCTCTGAAACGTGTCCTCGTCCGGACCGTGTCCGCGGAGCGGGTCTCCGGAGCTGGAGACGACGCCCCGGCGGGCATGCCGGTGGCCTACGCTCCTCGCCCGCGGGCCGGGGGACAACCGTCCGCTGCGGCCCCTAGGTTCGGCCCATGCCGCTTCCCGCCCGCGCCGTCCTGCGCACCCCGCGCCGCACCGACCAGGGAGCCTCCTGACCGTGCCCGCGTCCGCGCCGACCATCCTCGCCACCAGCATGGGCTTCGCCTCCCGCGGACGCGGGCCCTACGACTGGGCGCCCGGGCCCGTCTTCGACCTGGCCGTGCAGCTGGCCGGCGCGCCCCGGCGCCCGCGGCTGTGCTACCTGGGCACGGCCACCGGCGACGACCCGGTGCGGGTGGCCGGTGTCTACGGCGCCTTCGCCGGCAGCGCGGTGCAGGTCAGCCACCTGAGCCTGTTCCCGATGCCCACCGTGCCCGATGTCCGCGCCCACCTGCTGGCCCAGGACGTCATCTGGGTGGGCGGGGGAAGCGTGGCCAACCTGCTCGCGGTGTGGCGGGTGCACGGGCTGGACGACGTCCTCGCGGAGTGCTGGCGCGCCGGCGTGGTGCTCGGCGGCGTCTCGGCCGGCTCGCTGTGCTGGCACGTCGGCGGCACCACCGATTCCTTCGGGCCCGACCTGCGACCGGTCACCAACGGGCTCGGGTTCATCCCGACGTCCAACGGGGTCCACTACGACTCCGAGGAGCAGCGCCGCCCCCTCTACCACCGGCTGGTGGCCGACGGCACCCTGCCGCCCGGTCACGCCACCGACGACGGCGTCGGGCTGGTCTACCGCGGCACCGAGCTGGCGGAGGCGGTCGCCGACCGGCCGGAGAAGGCGGCCTACCGGGTGGCGCCGGGTCCGGACGGCACCGTGATCGAGACCCGGATGGAACCGCGACGGTTGCGTTGAGCACGCGTCCTAGGCTGGGTCCGTGAGCGAGCTGCGAGTGGTCCGTGCCGGCCTGGTTCCCTACGAGGAGGCCTGGGCGCAGCAACGGGAGCTGCACGCCCGGCGGGTCGCCGGGGAGGGCCCGGACACCCTGCTGCTGCTGGAGCACCCGTCGGTCTACACCGCCGGCAAGCGCACCCTTCCGCACGAGCGGCCGTTCGACGGGACCCCGGTCGTCGACGTCGACCGCGGCGGCAAGATCACCTGGCACGGGCCGGGGCAGCTGGTGGGCTACCCCATCGTGCGGCTGGCCGACCCGGTCGACGTGGTCGCCCACGTCCGGCGCCTGGAGAGCGCCCTCATCGACGTCTGCGCCGGCCTCGGGCTGGCCACGGAGCGGGTCGAGGGGCGCAGCGGCGTCTGGGTGCGCGCCGACGAGCGGGGGCCGGACCGCAAGGTCGCCGCGATCGGCGTCCGGGTGGCCAGGGGCGTGAGCATGCACGGCTTCGCGCTCAACTGCGACCCCGACATGACGGCGTTCGCGAACATGATCCCGTGCGGGATCGTCGACGCGGGGGCCACCTCGCTGACGGCCGAGCTGGGCCGCGACGTCCCCGTCGCCGAGGTGATCGCCCCGGTGGAGGCCGCCATGCGTCGCGTCCTCACCGCCGTGCCGGTCGCCTGAACCGGCACGGGAGGGCGCGTGCTGCGCGCCCTCCCGCTCAGCCGAGGACGAAGTTGACCAGGCGCCCGGGCACCGCCACGACGCGGCGCACCGTGGCCCCGTCGAGGTAGCCCGCGATCCGCTCGTCGGCGCGGGCCGCCGCCTCCAGGGCCCCCGCGTCGGCGTCGGCCGGCACCGTGACCTGCGCGCGCACCTTGCCGTTCACCTGGACGGCCACCTGCACGGTGTCCTCGACCAGCCAGCGCTCGTCGGCCACCGGGAACGGCGTCCACGCCAGCGACTCGGCGTGCCCCAGCCGCGCCCACATCTCCTCGGCGATGTGCGGGGCCAGCGGCGCCACCATCAGCACCAGCGGCTCGGCCACGGAGCGCGGCACCGGCCGGTCGGCGCCGTACGCCGAGGTCAGGTGGTTGGTCAGCTCGGTGATCCGGGCGATCGCGATGTTGAACCGCAGCGTGCCGAACCCGTCCCGGACGCCGGCGATCGTCCGGTGCAGGGCGCGCAGGGTCTCCTCCGACGGCTCCATGTCGTCGGCGGCCCGGACCCCCCCGGTCTCCTCGTCGACGACCACCCGCCAGACCCGCTGCAGCAGCCGCTGCGAGCCGACGACGGCCTTGGTCTCCCACGGCCGCGACTGGTCCAGCGGACCGGTCGACATCTCGTACACCCGGAAGGTGTCGGCGCCGTACTGCCCGATCATCTCGTCGGGCGTGACCATGTTCTTCAGGCTCTTGCCGATCTTCCCGTACTCGCGGTTGACCGGCTTGCCGTCGTGGAAGAACTGCCCGTCGCGCTCCTCCACCTCGGCGGCGGGCACGTAGAAGCCGCGCTCATCGGTGTAGGCGTAGGCGGAGATGTAGCCCTGGTTGACCAGCCGGCGGAAGGGCTCCTCGCTGGAGACGTAGCCCAGGTCGAACAGCACCTTGTGCCAGAAGCGGGCGTACAGCAGGTGCAGCACGGCGTGCTCGACCCCGCCGACGTACAGGTCGACGCCGCCGACGTCGCCCTCGCCCCGCGGGCCCAGCCAGTAGCGCTCGTTCTCCGGGTTGACCATGCGCTCGTCGTCGTCCGGGTCGACGTAGCGCAGGTAGTACCAGCACGAGCCGGCCCAGTTGGGCATCGTGTTGGTCTCGCGGCGGTACTTCTTCGGCCCGTCGCCCAGGTCCAGCTCGACCGTCGTCCAGTCGGTGGCGCGCGAGAGCGGCGGCTCCGGCGCGGACTCGGCGTCGTCGTCCTCGAAGGTCTTCGGCGAGTAGTCGTCGACCTCGGGCAGCAGCACCGGCAGCATCGACTGCGGCACGGCGACCGGCAGGTCGTGCTCGTCGTAGACGATCGGGAACGGCTCGCCCCAGTAGCGCTGCCGGCTGAACAGCCAGTCGCGCAGCTTGTAGGTGACCGTCGCCTCGCCGGCACCGCGGGCCACCAGCCACTCGGTGATCCGCCCGATCGCCTCGGCCTTGCCCAAACCGTTCAGCGAGATCTCGTCGTTCGCCGAGTTGATCATCGGGCCGGCGCCGGTGTACGCGCCGCCCTCGAAGTCCTCCGGCGGCTGCACGGTCCGGATCACCGGCAGCCCGAACTTCTCCGCGAACTCGAAGTCACGGGTGTCCTCGCCGGGCACCGCCATGATCGCGCCGGTGCCGTAGCCGGTCAGCACGTAGTCGGCGATGAACACCGGCAGCTCGCGGCCGTTGACCGGGTTGACGGCGTTGACGCCCAGCCAGACGCCGGTCTTCTCGCGGGCCTCGTTCTGCCGGTCCAGCTCGGAGCGCCGGGAGGCCTGCCGCTGGTACTCGGCCACCGCCTCGCGCGGGGTCGCCGCACCGCCGGTCCAGCGCGGGTCGGTGCCGTCGGGCCACGCGTCGGCGGTCAGCGCCTCGACCAGCGGGTGCTCCGGCGCCAGCACCATGTAGGTGGCGCCGAACAGCGTGTCCGGGCGGGTGGTGAAGACCTCGATGACCTCGTCGCCGACGGAGAAGCCGATCCGCGCGCCGGCCGAGCGGCCGATCCAGTTGCGCTGCATCTGCTTCAGCGAGTCCGACCAGTCCAGCCGGTCCAGGTCGGCCAGCAGCCGCTCGCTGTAGGCGGTGATCCGCATCATCCACTGGGTCAGCGGACGGCGGAACACCGGGAAGTTGCCGCGCTCGGAGCGCCCGTCCGCGGTGACCTCCTCGTTGGACAGCACGGTGCCCAGGCCCGGGCACCAGTTCACCGGCGCCTGGTGCAGGTAGGCCAGCCGGTGCGCGTCGACGACGGTGCGCTTCTCGACCTCGTCCAGCTCGGCCCACGGACGGCCGAACGGGTTCGTGCCCGACCCGGGCTCCCGGGTGCCGGCGTCCAGCTCGGCGACCAGCTCCTCGATCCGCCGTGCCCTGCCCGCCCGCTCGTCGAACCAGGACCCGAAGATCTGCAGGAAGATCCACTGGGTCCACTTGTAGTAGGTCGGGTCGATCGTGGCGAAGCTGCGGCGCTCGTCGTGGTCGACGCCCAGCCGGCGCAGCTGCGCCTTGATCGCCGCGATGTTGGCCTCGGTGGTGACCCGGGGGTGCTGCCCCGTCTGCACGGCGTACTGCTCGGCGGGCAGGCCGAAGGCGTCGTAGGCCATGGGGTGCAGCACGTTGTCGCCGTCCATCCGGCGGAACCGGCTGGTGACGTCGGTGCCCAGGTAGCCCAGCGGGTGCCCGACGTGCAGGCCCGCACCCGAGGGGTACGGGAACATGTCCATGACGAAGTACTTCGGCCGGTCGGCGACCCGCTCGAAGCCCTCGCTCAGCGGGCCGACCGGGTTGGGCGTGTGGAAGGTGCCCTCCCGCTCCCACCGGTCCTGCCAGGCGAGCTCGATCCGCTGCGCCAGCGCGGGGGTGTACCGGTGCGGAGGGACGTCGCCCGTCCCCTGCTCGGCGTTCGGCTGGTCGGCCGTCTGGCTCATCGTTCGTGCTCCCGGGTCTGCGGTACCGGCGGCGGACATGAAAAGACCCCTCGCGCAGGAGGGGTCGCCGTGCTGTCTGGAGGTCTCAGATCAGCACGGCTGCGCAAGGAGGAGCCGCCTGGTCACGGCGCCCAGCCTACTCCCGGGCCGCGTCCGGGCGTCGGGCACGGCCTCGACGTCGATGCTGCGGTGCACGTCCCCCCCAGCAGGTGCGGGTCGAGGTCCTCGTCGCCCAGCCCGGGGATGCAGCGGATCCCCCACCGGCCCAGCGCCTCGACGATCGGCTCCAGCTGCTTGCCTGACGGGCTCGGCCGGTAGGCGACCCGGCCACCCTCACGGTCAGTCCAGCTGCGGGGCCACCTCGGAGGCGACCAGGTCCAGATGGTCGAGGTCGGACAGGTCCAGGACCTGCAGGTACACCCGCGAAGCCCCGGCCTCGGCGTAGCGGCCCAGGACGTCGACGACCTCGGCGGGGGTGCCCGCTGCCCCGTGCGCGCGCAGCTCCTCGACGTCCCGGCCGATGGCCGCGGCCCGCCGGGTGAGCTCCGCCTCGTCCCGGCCCACGCAGAGCACCAGCGCCGAGCTGTACACCAGCGACGCCGGCTCCCGCCCCGTCTCCTCGCAGGCCTCCCGCACCCCGGCGAAGCGCGTGGCGTTGTCCTCCACCGAGGCGAAGGGCACGTTGAACTCCGCGGCGTACCGGGCCGCCAGCCGGGGCGTACGGCGCTTGCCGTGCCCGCCGATGATGACCGGCACCCCGCCCGGCTGGACCGGCTTGGGCAGGGCCGGTGAGTCCGCCAGCTGGTAGTACCGCCCGGCGAAGTCGAACGTCTCGCCGACGGGCGTCCCCCACAACCCCGTGACGATCGCCAACTGCTCCTCGTACCGGTCGAAGCGCTCGCGCACGTCGGGGAACGGGATGCCGTAGGCCCGGTGCTCGGCCTCGAACCAGCCGGCGCCGATGCCCAGCTCCACCCGGCCGCCGCTCATCTGGTCGACCTGCGCCACGGAGATGGCCAGCGGGCCGGGGAACCGGAACGTCGCCGCCGTCATCAGCGTGCCGAGGCGGATGCGGCTGGTCTCCCGCGCCAGCGCCGCGAGCGTCACCCAGGCGTCGGTCGGCCCCGGCAGCCCGTTCCCGCCCATGGCCAGGTAGTGGTCGGAGCGGAAGAACGCGTCGAAACCGGTCTCCTCGGTGCGGCGCGCGACGGCCAGGAGGTCGTCGTAGGTGGCGCCCTGCTGCGGTTCGGTGAAGATGCGGAGCTGCACCGGAGAACGTTATCGAGGACCTTCGGCGACCGCCGTCCGGAGATCCGTTCGGGGTGTGCTGACCGCGGCGAGCGGGCAGGATGGGCCGCCGAGACGATCAACTCGGAGGTGCATCCCGTGTTCCGCAAGAAGACGCACGGCCAGATCATCGGCGACGAGCTCCACGAGGGCTTCAGCCACCTCGGCACGGCGATGGCAGAGGCCGGCCGAGTGGCGGCGGAACAGCTCGCACCGCGTGTGGAGGCCGCGCGCGAGGCGACCACCCCGGCGCTGCACGCCGCGCAGAAGGCGGTGGCCCCCAAGCTCGCGGCCGCTGCAGCCGTGGCCGCACCCGCGGTCGCCTCGGCCCGGGAGAGCCTGGCCCCCCGCATCGGGGCGGCCCGGGAAGCGGCCGCCCCGCGCGTCGCCGCGGCGATGACCGCGGCGCACGAGGCGACCGCCAAGGCCGCGGCCGACCTCGGCCCGCGGTGGGAGGCGGCTCGGGAGGCCGCGCAGAAGACGCTGGAGAAGGACGTCGCCCCGCGGCTGAGTGCGGCGCAGACCGCCGCCCTGGCCTACGCCGCGCCCAGGGTGATCGCCGCCCGCGAGGCGGTGATCCCGGCCCTGGAGAACGCCCGTGGCACGATCAGCGCCGGCCTGGGCAGCGCCCTGGAGGAGCTCGAGCTCCGCCGCGAGGAGCTGACCGCCACCACCGCCAAGGCGCGCAAGCAGGCGGCGAAGAAGCGGCGCAAGCTGGAGAAGAAGGCGGCGAAGACGGCCACCTCCGTCAAGCGGAAGGTCGGCATGGAGCGCGAGCCCCGCCGCTGGCCCTGGCTGCTCGCCGTCCTCGGAATCTCCGCGGCCGTCGCCGTGCTGCTGCGGCGGCGGCGCAAGTCCGAGGACCTGTGGACGCCGGCCCCGACCGGGGACGGCCCCGTGCCCAGCTACCGGGAGGATCCCGTGCCCAGTTCACCCAGCAGCGGCCGGACGGTCTCCTCGGCCCAGACCTCCCCCGGCGACGCCACGCCGCCCGACAGCGACCTGGGCACGCAGCCGCAGAACCTCGCGTCCGAGCCCGACCGCGCGTTCCGGACCCCGGACACCGCGACCGGCGGCCCGGCCGACCACACCCCGGAGGAGGAGCCCGAGGACGGCGCTCCCCGCGGCTGAGATCCGTACCTCACCAGCCCCGACGCCCCCGCTGCGTGGCAGCGGGGGCGTCGCGCGTCGGGAGTACCGTGGCCGATCATGAGTGAGACGGTGGCCCCGACCCCCTCCTCGGACGCTCCCCTCGCGCCGGGTGGCCGCAAGCTGCTGCGCCTGGAGGTCCGCAACAGCCAGGTCCCGATCGAACGCAAGCCGGAGTGGATCAAGACCCGCCTCAGGACCGGCCCGGAGTACACCGAGCTGAAGTCTCTGGTCCGCCGCGAGGGGCTGCACACCGTCTGCGAAGAGGCCGGCTGCCCCAACATCTACGAGTGCTGGGAGGACCGGGAGGCGACCTTCCTCATCGGCGGCGACCAGTGCACGCGGCGCTGCGACTTCTGCCAGATCGACACCGGGAAGCCGGCCGACTTCGACGCCGACGAGCCGCGCCGGGTCGCCGAGAGCGTCGCCACGATGCAGCTGAGGTACGCCACGGTCACCGGCGTCGCCCGTGACGACCTGCCCGACGGCGGGGCCTGGCTGTACGCCGAGACGGTCCGCCAGATCCACGCTGCCGTCCCCGGCTGCGGCGTGGAGCTGCTCATCCCCGACTTCGACGCGAACCCCGACCAACTGGCCGAGGTCTTCTCCTCCCGCCCCGAGGTGCTCGCGCACAACGTCGAGACCGTGCCGCGGATCTTCCGGCGCATCCGCCCCGGCTTCCGCTTCGAGCGCTCGCTGTCGGTGATCACCGCTGCCCGGGAGGCGGGCCTGGTCACCAAGTCCAACCTGATCCTGGGCATGGGCGAGGAGCCGCACGAGGTCGTCGAGACGATGCAGGCGCTGCACGACGCCGGTTGTGACCTGCTCACCATCACCCAGTACCTGCGCCCCTCGCCGCGGCACCACCCGGTGGTCCGGTGGGTCAAGCCCGACGAGTTCGTGGAGTTCCAGAAGACGGCCGAGGAGATCGGCTTCCCGGGCGTGCTGGCCGGGCCGCTGGTGCGCAGCTCCTACCGGGCCGGGCGGCTCTACCAGCAGGCCATCGAGGCCCGCGGGCTGACCCGCCCCGCCTGACTCGCGGCGGGTCGGCTCGGCACGGGAACCAGCGCCCTATCCTGGTGACATGGCACGCAGCAAGCCCACCGGCTCCCCCGCACCGACCGGCAAGGCCGGGCGGGGCCCGAGCACCGGCACCAGCGGCCGGGGCGGCTCCGCTGCCGGCACGAAGGCGCCGAAGCTCGACAAGAAGGGCCAGCCGAAGGTCGGCCGGCTCAAGAAGGTCGGCAACCAGGCCCGCATGATCAAGCAGGCCTACTCGTTGACCCGCAAGAACGACCCCAAGCTGCCGTGGATCATGCTCATCGCCTTCGTGGTGGTGGCCGCGGTCATCGAGCTGCTCGGGATCCTCTTCGGCTCGCCGTTCCTCTTCCTGCCGGTCACGATCCTGTTGGGTGCGCTGGCCGCCCTGATCATCTTCGGCCGCCGTGCG
This sequence comes from Geodermatophilus ruber, assembly GCF_900114385.1. Classification (GTDB taxonomy): domain Bacteria; phylum Actinomycetota; class Actinomycetes; order Mycobacteriales; family Geodermatophilaceae; genus Geodermatophilus; species Geodermatophilus ruber. Next base: position 388,957 of record NZ_FOSW01000002.1, on the reverse strand, counting down.
CAGGGCTCGGCCTACCGGCAGGTGGAGGGCCAGCCCGGCGCCGCCGCCTGGGTGCTCGAGGGCATGCGGGGCGACTGGCAGGTCTCCTCGGGTGTCGCCGGCACCACCCAGCTCGACGCCGTGCACCGCGTGCTCGGCCGCCCGGGCGTGATCCTGGTCGCCGAGGGCGCGCCGTCCCGGGTGCGCCCGCTGCTGGCCCAGGAGAAGAAGAAGATCGCCCGGGTCGCCGGGGACGCCCCCATCTACGACATCGTCGTCGGTGACGAGGAGGGGCAGGTGCCGCTGCGCAAGCTCAGCGCGCATGTGATGAAGCTGCCCCGCAACCTCTCCGGTGGCGAACTCAATGCCCTGCGCCGGCGGCTGTCGGCCCTCGGCGGCGGGCGCATGCCGGTGCCCGGCGGCCCGCTGCCCGGCGGCCGGCAGATGACGGTCAGCCAGCGGCAGGTCCGCCGCCGCTGAGCAGGACCACGCCGGGCTGCGGGCTCAGGCCCGGACGACGGCGGTGTCGGTCAGCCGGTCGTGCAGCCCGCGGCCGTCGCCGTCCACGACCAGCGCCGGCACCAGCAGCAGGAGCAGCGCCGTCCGGACGACGGCCCGCCACACCGCCAGCCGGGAACCGGGCCGCGGGTGCGCCAGGCGCAGTCCGAGCAGCCGCATCCCCGGGGTCTGGCCGAGCGCGGTGAGGGTGATCACCGTGACCAGGCCGAAGGACAGCAGGCTCCAGTTGCCCGGCAGGTCGGGGGCGGTGAACAGCCCGGCGATGAGGGCGGCGGCGATCGCGTCGATGACGAAGGCGCCGCTGCGGCTGGTGAAGGTCGCCAGGGATCCCGGGCCCTCGGGGGGTAACCCCAGCGAGGCGCCGCGACGACTCTCCTGAGAGGGTGGTTGTGCATCCCTGACCATGACAGCCAGCGTAGGGCCCGGCCCGGGCGGCGCCTCGAGACGAGGAGCGGACGCCCGGCGCGACACGCCGGAAGCGTTGTTACGGGTCTGAAACATAGGGGACACCCGAGGGCAACTCCCCGCTCATAACGTGCGGTTCGGCTGTTCTGCCCAATACCGGAGGATCGATGTTCACCAGTCCCGACGAGGTCGCCGCCTACATCCGCGACAACGACGTCGAGTTCGTCGACGTCCGCTTCTGCGACCTGCCCGGCGTCATGCAGCACTTCACCATCCCGGCGTCGACCTTCGGCGAGGACACCTTCTCCGAAGGCCTGGGCTTCGATGGGTCGTCGATCCGCGGCTTCCAGGCGATCAACGAGTCCGACATGCTGCTGCTGCCGGACGCCAACAGCGCGTACCTGGACCCGTTCCGCACGCACAAGACGCTCAACATCAACTTCTTCATCCACGACCCGATCACGCGCGAGGCCTACAGCCGCGATCCGCGCAACGTGGCGAAGAAGGCCGAGGCGTACCTGGCCAGCAGCGGCATCGCGGACACGGCCTACTTCGGGCCGGAGGCGGAGTTCTACATCTTCGACTCGGTCCGCTACAACACCGGGATCAACGAGGGCTACTACCACATCGACTCGATCGAGGGCTCCTGGAACACCGGCGCCGCGACCAACGCCGACGGCAGCCCGAACCTGGGCTACAAGACCCGCCCCAAGGGCGGCTACTTCCCGGTCGAGCCGTACGACCACTACAGCGACCTGCGCTCGGAGATGATGCGCAACCTGACCAACGTCGGGCTGGAACTCGAGCGCGGGCACCACGAGGTGGGCACCGCCGGTCAGGCCGAGATCAACTACAAGTTCGACACGCTGCTGCGGTCGGCCGACAGCCTGATGCTGTTCAAGTACATCATCAAGAGCACCGCCTGGGCGCACGGCAAGACGGCGACGTTCATGCCCAAGCCGCTGTTCGGTGACAACGGCTCCGGCATGCACTGCCACCAGAGCCTCTGGAAGGACGGCGAGCCGCTCTTCCACGCCGAGACCGGCTACGCGGGCCTGTCCGACACCGCCCGTCACTACATCGGCGGGCTGCTCGCGCACGCCCCGTCGCTGCTGGCCTTCACCAACCCGACGGTGAACAGCTTCCACCGCCTGGTTCCGGGCTACGAGGCCCCGATCAACCTCGTGTACTCGGCCCGCAACCGCTCGGCCTGCTGCCGCATCCCGATCTCGGGTGACAACCCGAAGGCCAAGCGCATCGAGTTCCGCGTGCCCGACCCGTCGGCGAACCCCTACCTCGCCTTCTCGGCGATGATGATGGCCGGCCTCGACGGCATCAAGAACAAGATCGAGCCGCCGGCCCCGGTGGACAAGGACCTCTACGAGCTGCCGCCCGAGGAGGCCCTGGGCATCGAGAAGGTGCCCGCGTCGCTGGACGCCGTCCTCGACAACCTCGAGACCGACCACGACTACCTCATCGAGGGCGGGGTGTTCACCCCCGACCTGATCGAGACGTGGATCGAGTACAAGCGGGAGCACGAGATCGACCCGATCCGCCTGCGCCCGCACCCGCACGAGTTCGCGATGTACTACGACATCTGAGTCTCGCAAGCCGCTGACCAGGGCTTTTAGTGCTGATCAGCGGCCGTAGTCCGCAACGAGTCCGCACGAGCAGCCAGAACCGCACCCACGGCTGCGCGTGCGGACTCGTTGCTGTCCGGCCACAGATGCCCGTACGTGTCGAGCGTGGTCTTCGCGCTGCCGTGCCGGAGCCGGTGCTGGACGACCTTGACATCCAGACCGGAGGCGATCAGCAGGGAGGCCAGGTAGTGCCGGAGGTCGTGGAAGCGAAAGTCCTCCGGCAGACCGGCGACCTTCCGTCGAGCTGACCTGATGGCCCGCTCGATGGCCCACGTGGACGTCTGCCGGCGGAGCCCGTCCGTGACCAGGAAGTCGCCTCCCCATTCCGCCACGGCCGCCGACAACTCGAGCGCGAGCTCGTGCGGAATGGGCAACGGCGTCCGGGACGTCTCGGTCTTGAGCTCCTCCCCCGGTCCCTGCTGGACCGGGCGAATCACGCCGCGCATGAAGTCGACGTCGGCGACCCGCAGCCCCACGGCCTCCGCCGTTCGGAGTCCGACGAAGGCGCCGAGGAGGACAGCCGGCCTCAGGTGCGCGGGGACCGCGTCGTGGAGTGCCCAGACCTGGGCTGTGGTGGCGACGAAGGGTCGCGGTTTGCCGGCGCCCGGAGACGTTCGCCTCGAGCACGGGTTGCGAACGAGGATGCCGTCATGCACGGCGTCGCTCATGACCTGTGACAGCCGGTTGTGCAGCGCGTAGACGTAGGACGGCGCGAGGCCATCCGCCTTGAGCTCCACCCTCCACGAGCGGACCGACGACGGCCGCACCGCCGAGAGCGGCATCGGACCGACGCCGCGGTGATCTGGGCGACGTGCACCCGCGCCTGCCGCACCGTGCGCGGGCGGCGGGTCGCGTAGCCGGCCAGCCGTCCGGTAGCCGTTGGCTGAACGGGACGCAGTGAGTTAAAGGGCGAGACGGTAGATGTGCTCGACTACGTCCCGACCTACGCCGTCGGCATATGAGGTCTCGGTACCGACCTGCACGAATCCCGCCCGAATGAGCACCTTGGCAGAGCCGGTGTTGTGCTGGGCGACGCGTGCGAACAGCGGCCTCGTCACCTCGACCTGAACGAACGCTTCGAGGGCCGCCGATCCAATCCCTCGACCCCATCGGGATGGGTCGATCCAGTAGGAGACTTCCCGCTCGCCCTCCATGGAGAAGCTCGCGATCATTCCGGCCAGGCCGCGTTCGTCATCGATGGCACGCATAGTCACGTCAGGATCGTTCCGGACGCGCTCGTAGTGCGCATCGAACGACGACCGATCAGAGGGATCGGCTCGCGTGAAGGCCGCCATCACAACAGCATGCGGATCTCGCTCCCACTCGAAGAGCTGATCAAGGTCGGCATCTTCGAGCGCCCGCAACGTCACGCCCATGCGATCACATTAGTAAGCACGACCGACAGAACCGCGCCGCTCCGGTAAACCATATGTGAGCGGACTATCGGGATGGGCTCAGCTTGGCCGACGAGCGGCGAGGACCATCTGAGCGGGGAGAGCGGGAACCAACGGGTTGGCAGGGGTCGGTGGCAGCCGCAACTCGGCGACCGTCTCGAGGCCGGCCTGAGAAAGCAGGGTGGTCAGCTGCTGGGGCTGCCACAGATGGGTCGTCCAGGTGACCGGCATGCCGTAGACCTCCGTGCGCTTGATCTCGCCGTCGCCTACATGCGTGCCCAGCAGGAGCTGCCCACCGGGAATCAGCGCCCGGGCGAGCGACGTGAGCACGCCGGGCAGCACGTCGCGGGGCAGGTTGAACAGCGACCACCACCCAAGGGCACCGCCGAGCGAGCCCTCGGCCAGGTCGAGCTCGGTGGCGGAGGCCACGGCAAAGCGCAGAGCGGGGTGCAGCCGGCGGGCGTGCTCAACCATCCGAGGTGACAGGTCGACACCAGAGACATCCACGCCCAGCCCCGCGAGGTGGGCGGTGACCGTTCCCGGACCACAGCCGACATCAAGCACCGGCCCGAGCGCGCGGACCTCCTCGGCGAACGCTCCGAGCACGGCGCGCAGCCACGGGGCCGGCGCCAGGTCACCGACGCCCATCGCCACGTAGTTGTCGGCAACCCGGTCATAGGACGCCCGCACCCATTGCAGGTCCGCGGGCTGCACAACCGACTCAGACACAAAGACCGAGGTTAGAGGCTGATCGGCGCTGCTCCGCCCGTTACAGAGACCGCGTGTCACCGTCACCGCTCGGGGATCCATCGCGGGACGGCGGCCATCTGGTACCAGGCAGGCCTCCGGTGCGCCGGTAGCCCTTCGGCTTGCGGGACGGCGAGCGAGCATGTTGCCGCTCCGGCCAATCACGCCTCGGTGGTGTGGTCGATCAGCGTGTCGATGAGCCGCTCCCAGGTGTGCGGCGGCGGCAGTTGGTGGCCGACGTCGTGGAGCTCGATGAGCCTGGCGCCGGGGATGGCGCCGGCGAGCGCTCTGCCGTGAGCGAGGGGGCACAGCGGATCGGCGGTGCCGTGCACCACGAGGGTGGGAAGGCCCTCGAGCCGGCTCAGTCGCGGATCGCTGGGGCCGTCTGAGTCGAGGAGGAAGTGGTTGGTCATGCTTGCGGCGATGTCATTGGTGCGGTCGAACACCCGACCGGCAATGGCGCGCAGGCGCGGCTCGTCGAAGTTGCCCGGGCCGGCGTACGGGCGCTCGCCTTCGACGATGTGGTCGATGACGGCGTCGCGGTTGTGCCAGTCGGGCTCGGCGCTCTCCTCGGCGAAGGCGGCCTGCAGCTCCGGGGTCATGCCGGGCAGGCCCTCGACCCCGGGATCGATCGGGCTCGTGGACATCAGCGTCAGCGTCGCCAGCCGGTCGCGATGCTCGAGCGCCAAGTACTGCGCGATCCCGCCCCCCATCGACAGGCCGACCACATGGGCGCGGACGATGCCGAGACCGTCGAGCACCGCGACCGCGTCGCTGACCAGATCCGCTCCGGTGTAGCCAGGGACGCCGGGCGGATAGCTGGTCGTAGCGCGCAACCAGGCGCCCACGGTCGGCCAACCGGCGGCACAGCTCGTCCTCCCACCAGTCCATCGACCACGTCGCTCCGCCGATCAGCAGGATCGCGGGATGCGCCGAGTCGCCGATCGCTTCGACGCAGAGGTCAGCGTCTCCGTCGACACGGACCGTCGTCCTCTCGCTGCTCGTGGCGTTCATGAGGCTCTTGTAGTCATCGAGCACACCTTGTCCATGCCGAAAAGACTCAATGCCAACGCCGAAGTCATCGGGTCCGGCAGCGAGAACGACGCGTCCGCTTCGCGGCGTCCCGCTGACCGATCCTCAAGCGGTCCCCACTGCGCCGGTCTGCTGGCGGAGGCGCTACTGGTGAGCAGGCAGTCCGTCGATGTACGCATCGATGCACATCTGGAGCACGGCCAGCGACAGCGGCGTCACCTCGTCGAGGTCGACGTCCCCGAAGTCCTCAAACGAGCCGATGTCCTTCTCAATGCTCACCCAGAACCGACTGATGGCCTTCAAGATCGCCAGTGCGTCCGTGAGCAGTTCGACGTCAGGCTCGAAGTCTGGGTCGACTATGTACTTGATGAGTTCGTGGCTGAGGTCGTGGCGGTGGGCGTAGATGTCGTCCAGTCGGTCGGCCTGGGCCGGCGTGATGGCGTCGCCCTCAATTAGCCACAACAGTGATGCCCGAAACTTGTTCTTGGGCGCCATGACTAGAACATTCTTGGCGTAGGCCTGCTCGTCATAGGCCATGGCTCCGTTTTCGATGCCCCGCCAGTAGAATTCACGGACCCCATCCAGGACTGCAGTCTTGATCAGTTCGTGACTCATCTGGTAGATCCCAGCGAAGCCGAGCGTGGCTCGTATGCGGTCAGGCCGCAGCTTGGCCTCCAACTGTTGTCGGTAGGCCTCCGGATCCTGGTTCCCGATCTTCACCGGCCCAGTTTCCAGGATCGGACTGAGTCGAGCGCTCAGTTTCTCGGGCCTGCCATCTGGATCCGAGCAGTTCATCGTCTGTGCGTTCGGGCATGGTATCCGCCAGGGAGACGTCCTCACCTCGTCGGCGGTGGCGGTCAACCGACGCGTCCTAGTCGAGGAGAAGACCGACAGCGATGCTGTCACCCCGCCGTCTCCGTGAACGTCTTGGCGAGATGGCGCCGCAGCGTGGACGGCGAGACCTCCAGCGACTGCGCGATCAGTTTGATGTCGAAGCCCTCGCCACGCAGACGAGCGGCCGTCGCAACCTGAGCAAGGGTCAGAGCGAGCCGGGGCTGCTACTTCTTGAAGCGATGGCCCGCCTGGCGGCATGTGGCATCGCAGTAGTTGGCCGGCCCCGTCTGCCCTGCCCCCTGCTCAGCAGCGGACACGGGCACATGTGGCAGAACTGGGGCAACTCCTCCAGTGACCGCCACGTCCAGGTCGGCGTGACCGCATCCGGGTCGATGTAACCGTGACGAGGGCACACCGTCGATGCTCTTGCCGGTGGCGCCATGACGCTGCAACCTGGAGCCCCCGTCCGGCCGGAGGCACTCATGGGCAAGCTGATCTACGCAGCCAACGCCTCGCTCGACGGCTACCTCGAGGACGAGACCGGCTCCTTTGACTGGTCAGTGCCTGACAACGAAGTGCACGCGTTCTGGAACGAGCACGAGCGGCGCATCGGCACGTCGCTCTACGGCCGCCGCATGTACGAGACGATGCGCGTCTGGGAGAACGACGACTGGCTGACGACCGAACCGGGCGTCGTCCGCGAATACGCGGGGATCTGGCGTGACGCCGACAAAGTCGTTTACTCCACAACGCTCGAAGAGGTGTCGACGGCGCGGACGAGAATTGAGAGGAAGTTCGAGCCCGAGGCGGTACGACGGCTCAAGGAGACCTCCAGGTCGGACCTCAGCATTGGCGGCGCGGCGATCGCGGCCGAGGCGTTCCGGCACGGGCTGGTCGACGAGTGCGTCCTGCTCCTGTGCCCGGTGCTCGTGGGCGGCGGCAAGCCGGCGCTGCCCCGGGGCATACGACTCGACCTCGAGCTGCTAGACCACCGGCGGCTCCGCAATGGCGTGATCTACGTGCGCCACGCGGTACGAAGACCGGCATGATGCGACGTCTTGCCCCAGCATGGGGTCGTCCCGGTGAGCGATCCCTGTCGGGTCAAGGGCAAGCACGTCAGCCGCTCAAGCCCCCAATCACGGAGCGGAGGCGTTCCGCTGTGTCCTTGTCTTGACGGAGTCCGATGGCCGGGAGGAACGGATCACTCGTCGCCGCTGGAGAGCGCAACCGGTGGGGTGCCGGGGAGGTCCGTCGGTCTGAGCTTCAGGCCGGAGTTCTCACGTCACAGTGCGACGGCGCGCTTGGGCTGAAGATTCTGCCGCGCTCGCCGATGACTAGCTCCAAGAGAATCAGTCGTGGCGCGATGCGAGGGTGTTTGCTTCTGCAGGACCGGCCTGTCGCCACTGCCTTGCGGGAGTTCTGATGCGCCGTCGTCCTCAGGTCAATGCATCGCCAGCCGAGATGCCACGGGATGTGGAGGCGGTCGAAAAGGTCATCGCCGCCCTCGACGGCGTCCGCGACCGGGACGCGGCCTTCCGCACGGTGGCAGCCACCCTCGTGGAGGCCCTCGAACTTGGCTATGGGGCGGTATGGGTGGCCGACGACAGCAAGACCTTCCACCTGGTAGGCGAGTCGGGCCCGCTGGCGGATGCGATGACCCGCTTCGGCGGCCGACGGGTGGATCGGCTCCGGGCCGGTCAAGGATTCGGCGGCGAGGCGATCCGGACGCGGCGGGCGGTGCTGACCGACGCCAGCAGCGATCCCTCCGAGTGTCTGCGCTGGCAGGCTGCGCAGGCCGCCGGGGCGGCGCACGGCGTGCTGGTCCCGGTGATCGAGGACGGCGAGGTGGTGGCGTTGAAGGAGTACTACAACACCGGGCCCATGACCTTCGCCGGTGCTCGACGGGAGAAGTGGGAGGCGCTGGACCGGCTCGTCGCCCACGCCAGGCGCGCTGCGCTGGACAAGTCCGCGCTGCGGGAGACCCTCGATGACCGGGCCGCGGTCACGACGGTGGTCACCGAGATCGGCACTGCGGCGACCGCCGAGGCCGCCCTGCGGGTGGCGCTGGATACCGTCCGTACAGCCTTCGGCTGGGCCTACGGCTCCTACTGGGCTCTGGACGAGGAGGCGCAGCTCCTGCGCTTCCAACAGGAATCTGGATCCGCCGGTGCGGAATTCCGCAGGGTGACCCTGACCGCCAGCTTCGCCGAAGGCGTCGGGCTGTCCGGCCGGGCCTGGCGGGCGCGGGATCTGTACTTCGTCCGGGAACTGGCCGAGGTGACCGACTGTGTACGCGCCCCCGCCGCCCAGCGCGCGGGCGTCCGCTCAGGCGTCTGTTTCCCCCTCGTCGTCGGCGGCCGGGTGATCGGCACCATGGACTTCTTCGTCACCGAGACCATCGAGCTGTCCGAGTCCCGCGCGGCCGCGCTGCGCAACGTGCAGCAGCTGGTCTCCCAGCGGCTGGATGTGCTACGCCGGACCGAGTCCTCCGCCGACAGTGCCAGGGACCTGCTCGACACCGTCGCCCGGCTGCGCGACGCCGCCGGCGAGGCGGGCCGGGTCGCCGAACAGGCGGTGACGCAGGCCTCCACCATGAGCGGCGAGGTCGACGCCCTCACCCAGGCGTCGACGGCGATCGGCGAGGTGATCCGGATCATCTCCGGCATCGCCGAGCAGACCAACCTGCTGGCCCTGAACGCCACCATCGAGGCCGCCCGTGCCGGTGAAGCGGGGAAGGGGTTCGCCGTCGTCGCCAGCGAGGTCAAAGACCTCGCCCGGGAGACCGCGACCGCGACCCAGCGCGTGGCCGACCAGATCGCTGCCATCCAAGCCACCAGCCAGACCGTCACCGCCGGCATCGCGGCCACCAGCGACATCATCGGCCGACTCGACGTCGTCCAGGCCCGCATCGGCGAAGTTCTCGAGGAGCAGGCAGGCATGGCTGCAGCCTTCGAGGCCATGGCCTCCTGACGCCGCGGGACCGAACCCCTGGGCGACACCACGCGGCGTTGAGCCTGGTCTGCACAGGCGATCGCCCGCTCGACGATCGCCGCGGCACCTACCCGCGCATTGCATGACCTGATGGGGAAGTCCCCGCCGTCGAGCATCGGGCCGCGGCGGGAGTAGCCGTCTTGGTCGCAACCGGTCTTCGGCTCACATAGGGCGCCGAGGGAACCGGCTCGGCTGGCCGGCCTGCTGGTCTCCGGGTGTGCTCCTGTGGCGGCCTACGCATCGAGGGGAGCTACCCAAGGTGGGTGGTCGCGGAGCCTCCCCCTTGCGCCGGCGTCCCTATGCGGGGACTGCCCCCGGGAGTGGCCCAGCGGGTCGGCCACCGTGGTCACCCGGCCGGAGGTGTCGATCTCGTAGGTGGTGGCGTGATTGTTGGCGTCGGTGACCACTCGCCGCCGGCCTCGGTTTCAGCATCGGCGCCTGAACCGCGCCGCAGGCGCCTTCACCCGAGCCCAGCTGGCCATCGATTTCGGGCTCCTGCCATCGGACGAGCCCCGGATCTGCCGTGTGGGATCTGTATCCCGGACCAGCTCCGGGGGGCGACGATCGTCCGTGCGTGTCCGCGCAGCTTGCTGACCGGACTTTGCGCTGGCGGCGCAGCACGGCCGGCCCCGACCGCGTCAGCGGCAGCCCGGCTCTGTTCGGGTCCTCGTCATCGCTGGTGCCGCTGGTGTTCACCCCAGCGCGTCAGGTTCACAGGGTCCCCTGAAACAACCCTCGAGGAACCGATTGATGAGCTCAGCATTCACCCGCCCGCGCCGTGTGCTCGTGGCGACCACCGTCGCGCTCGGCACGCTCGCCGTGCCGGCCGCCGCCCAGGCAGCACCCGACACCTCCCCGTTCACGTTCGCCGTCATCGGCGACATCCCCTACGGTTCGGCCGAGATCACCGCCTTCCCCGCGAACATCGCGCAGATCAACGCCGACCCGTCGGTGCAGTTCGTCACGCACCTCGGCGACATCAAGAACGGCTCGTCGGAGTGCAGCGACGAGTACTTCGCGAACGTCCGCGCGGACTTCGACCACTTCCAGGACCCGCTGGTGTACAGCGTCGGCGACAACGAGTGGACCGACTGCCACCGGGCCAACAACGGCGGCTACAACCCGCTCGAGCGACTCGCCGCCGTCCGCGACGTGTTCTTCGACCGGCCCGGCCACACCCCGGGGCAGAACGGCGTCGGCGTGCAGTCCCAGGCCGACCGCGGGGTGCCGGAGAACGTCTCTTACACGCGCGCCGGCGTGCGCTTCGTGGCGATGGACGTCGTCGGCAGCAACAACGGTCTGGCTCCGTGGACCGGGCACAGCACCACCACCCCCGAGCAGGTCGCCGAGGAGCAGGCGCGGATGGCCGCCACGATCGACCTGGTCGACCAGACCTTCGACCGCGCGCAGCACGGCCAGGCGGTGGTGCTGATGCTGCAGGCCGACATGTTCGACCCGACGGTGGGGAACCCGCAGTTCAGCGACTACTCGGCATTCCAGCCGCTGGTGCAGACGATCGCCTCGCGTGCCGCCGCTCACGACGGCCCGGTCTACCTGGTCAACGGTGACAGCCACGTCTACAACGAGGACCACCCCCTGGCCAGCGGATCGGACTGGCTGAGCTTCTACGGCGTCACGACCCCCGCGAGCAACCTCACTCGGATCACCGTCGACGGGTCGGACAACGCCCACGACTACCTGCGGGTCCGGGTGAACCAGAACCAGCACGGTGATCAGACGCTCACCTGGGAACGGGTGCCGTTCACCACTGGCTGAGCACCTTGGCGGCGCCCTCGATGCCGGCCGTCGCGGCCGGAGCTCCGCCCCAGGCGAGGAGCGGCGGGCCCTGCAGGTGCTCGACAGTGCGCCCCGGCTCCCCAGCGGCTGACCGGGCTCCGGCTGCGCCCCCGTTCCGCGTCGCAGACGACCCCGAAGAACCGTCGCGACACCGAGCCCGCTCGCACAGGCCGTAGCCGGGAGAGCTCCCTCCAAGGCGACTCAGCCGGACGCGGCCTGCCTGAGTCGTGCGGCCCGCCGGGTGAGGTGGTCGCGCTCGGCCAGGTTCGACGCGGCCCGCGCCGCCGCGGCGTAGAGGTCGGCCGCGTCCGCGAGCTGTCCGGCCTTCTCGTGGAGGTACGCCGAGGCCGCAGCGTGGCGAGGGAGGCTCGGGTCGACCTCGGTCAGGGCGGCCAACCCCGCCGGCGCACCGTCCGCCTCCCCGACCGCCACGGCGCGGTTGAGCCGGGCCACCGCGGAGCCGGTGAGGGCCACGAGCTCGTCGTACCACTCCACGATCTGCACCCAGTCCGTCTCCTCGAAGCGCCGCGCGTCGGCGTGCAGGGCGGCGATCGCCGCCTGGGCCTGGTACTCACCGAGCCGGTCCCGAGCGAGCGCGGCCTGCAGGATCTGCACCCCTTCGGCGATCAGCGCGGTGTCCCACCGGGACCGGTCCTGCTCGGCGAGCGGGACCAGCCGGCCGGCGGAGTCGGTGCGCGCGGCGCGGCGGGCGTGGTGCAGCAGCAGCAGCGCCAGCAGGCCGGCGACCTCGGGGTCGTCGACGGCGGCCGCCAGCTGACGGGTCACCCGGATCGCCTCGGTGGCGAGGTCGACCTCGCCGGAGTGACCCTCGTTGTAGATCAGATACAGCACCCGCAGCACCGTCGGGAGATCCCCCGGCTGGTCCAGCGACACCGCTGCGAGGCGCCGCTTGGCCCGGCTGATCCGCTGACCCATCGTCGACTCCGGCACGAGGTAGGCCTCGGCGATCTGTCGAGTGGTGAGCCCGCCGACGGCCCGCAACGTGAGCGCCACCGCCGAACTGGGCGTCAGCGACGGGTGCGCGCACAGGAAGTAGAGGCGCAGGGTGTCGTCGACCGCGGGCACCGGTCCCTGCGGCGGCTCCAGGTCGAGAGCGACCTCGCGGCCGCGGCGGGCGCGCTCGGACCGGCACAGGTCCAGGTACCTGCGCCACGACACCGTGACCAGCCATCCCTTGGCGTCTCGCGGTGGGTCCGCCGGCCACGTCCGGATGGCCGTGACCAGCGCCTCCTGGACGGCGTCCTCGGCGGACGCGAAGTCCACCCCGCGCCGCACGAGGACGCCGATCACCTCGGGGATCAGCTCCCGCAGCCGTAACTCCTCCACGCCCGTGTCCATGCCGCTGCCCGGGTGCCGGCGTCCGATCACTCGGTGACCGTGGGCGGGGCGCCGAGGAGGGGCCGCACCTCCAGCCACTCGTGGATCGGCTTCCCGCCGGCTCCGGGGGCGGCCGACAGCTCCCCGGCCAGCTCGACGGCGCGCTCCCAGGAGTCGACGTCGATGATCATCCAGCCGGCGATCAGGTCCTTGGTCTCCGCGAACGGACCGTCGGTGACCGGCGGCCGCCCCTCCCCGTCGTACCGGACGAACGCACCCTCGGGCGCCAGCGCCTGCCCGTCGACGTACTCACCGGACTCCTCGAGCCGCGTCGCGAAGTCCTGCATGTACGACACGTGGGCGTCGATCTCCTCAGGTGTCCACCGGTCCATCGGGACGTCGTTCACCGCTGCGGGCGCGCCCCGGTAGTGCTTGAGCAGCAGGTACTTCGCCATGGTGTCTCCCTCGTACGGTGCGGCCCATCCTGGCCGCCTCGTCCCGGGGACGGAGCCGACGGGGCGTTCTCGACATCACCCGGAGGTCGGGCCGTCGCCCGTGCGGACTCGTCGCCGTCCGGGCAGGGGTGGCCGTACGTGTGGACCTGAGACGGCCCGCAGGCGGCCGCGGCGGGACCTCTTGACCCCCTTACCGGGCCAGAGGAGTCTCGTTTCACGCCGGACAGACTTCGTTCGGTGGTCAGGGGACTACGCCGGCGCACTGCCCCGCCCCGCCATCCCCAACGCTCGACCCCGCGCAGTCGACTTCGGAAGCGGTTGGTCGCCATGCGGAACTGCCAGCCCGACACGTTCAGAGCGGCGCCGCCGGAGGGCGCCGGCCAGCCGGTGCCGGCCGCGGGGCGGCCGGGATGATCGAGTACCGGACCCCGTATCCCGTCCGGGTCGACGCGTCGCCGGCCCCGACGGTCTCCCGTGCGCTGTGGCTCGTGAAGTGGCTGCTGCTGATCCCGCACCTCATCGTGCTGGTCTTCCTGTGGGTGGCCTTCTGGGTGGTCGGCGTGATCGCGTTCTTCGCGATCCTGTTCACCGGGCGCTATCCGCGGTCGCTGTTCGACTTCGCCGTCGGCGTGCTGCGCTGGTCCTGGCGGGTGCACTACTACGGCTACGGCGCGAACGGCACCGACCGCTATCCGCCGTTCAGCCTCGCCGAGGTGCCGGACTACCCGGCGCATGTGGACGTCGCCTACCCGGGGCGGCTGTCCCGGGGCCTGATCTTCGTGAAGTGGCTGCTGGCGATCCCGCACTATCTCGTGCTGGCGATCTTCGTCGGTGGCGGGCTGTGGCTGGGCACCCGCGGCGGATCGGATGACGCGTGGGACAACGGCTGGAGCGCAGGCGGCGGCCTGGTCGGCCTGCTCGTGCTGATCGCCGCGATCGTGCTGCTGTTCACCGGCCGCTACCCCCAGCCGATCTACGACTTCGTGCTGGGCATGGACCGGTGGGCGCTGCGGGTGGCCGCCTACACGGCGCTGATGACCGACCGCTACCCGCCCTTCCGGCTCGACATGGGCGGCAGCGATCCCGGCTCGGTCCCCGCGGAGCCCCTCGGACCGCCGCCGGCCGGAATGCCGGCCGCACCGCCGCCGGCCCCGTCCGCCCCGGGCGCTGACCCGCCGCAGTGAATCGCCCGTCCCCGGGGGCGATCCTCGGGTGAGGGGGCCGGCCCGGGGAACCGACGTCGCCCATTCGGCCCTCACCCACCGACAAGGCGCGCCACCGGCGCGGTCGGCAGCGCCCGCCAACGCCTTCGACCACAGGAGCTGCAGATGGACTCCGCACGAAAAACCGCGCGCCTGGCCGGGTGGTTCTTCATCCTCACGTTCGCCCGCAGAGCGGCCGTAGGAAGGCCGGCCCGCCTGGCCCGCCGAGCCATCGGCGGGCCGGGCCGGCTACTGCGACTCGACCTCGCTCGCGGGTCGGGCCTTGCGCCGGTGGAACGTGAGGCTCATGAACACCACGATGATCGCGCCGACCACGAGCCCGAGCAGCGCGCTGCCCAGGGTGTTGACGAGCCAGGCCAGAACTCCACCGAGGGCTCCGCCGGCCTCGTGCACCACTTCCTCCAGGTGGTGCACGACGTCGTACAGGAGGTCGAGACCCAGATCGTGGCTGCCCACCAGCAGGATGTGACCGCCGACCCACAGCATCGCGGCGGTCCCGACCACGGTGAGGGCGGTGAGCAGCCGGGGCATCGCCTTCACCAGTCCTCGGCCGAGCCGGGCCACACCCTTGCCGCGGCGCTCGGCCAGATGCAGCCCGACGTCGTCCATCTTCACGATGAGGCCGACGACGCCGTACACCAGGACGGTGATGCCGAGCGCGACGACCGCGAGGATCACCGCCCGGGAGAAGAACGGCTGATCGACCACCTCGTTCAGCGCGATGACCATGATCTCCGCCGACAGGATGAAGTCGGTCCGCACGGCACCGGACACGACGGTGTCCTCGTCCGGGAGCGCCTCCTCCCCCGCACCATGGGCGTCGTGGTGGCCGCCGAGCTTGGCCCACACCTTCTCCGCGCCCTCGTAGCACAGGTAGACGCCGCCGATCATGAGGATCGGGGTGAGCAGAGCCGGTAGGAACTGGCTGAGCAGCAGCACCGCGGGCAGCAGGATGAGCAGCTTGTTGCGCAGCGATCCGACGGCGATGCGCCGGATGATCGGCAGCTCGCGCTCGGCGGCCAAGCCGTGCACGTACTGCGGCGTGACGGCGGCGTCGTCGACGACGACGCCGGCCGCCTTCGCGCTGGCCCGTGCCGCAGCGGCCCCGATGTCATCGACGGAGGCGGCGGCGGCGCGCGCCAGCACCGCCACGTCGTCGAACAGAGCTACGAGTCCACCCGCCAAGGGAAGTCCTTCCGGTCGGTCAGCACCGGTGTGCTGTCTGCAGTGATGGTGGTCCGTCCGGCCGTTCCTCGCGCGCGCCGCGCCCGACCGGCACGCCCAGCGGCGGTGGTACCCGGCCGGGGCGCTCCCATCCTGCTGCCCAGCCGACACCTGGCATGGACCCGCCGATCGTGGCGGCCGCCGGCCTCGACCGGGACGACGCCCGAGCGGCGCTCGCCGCCGAGCTCGGTCAGCGGCTGAACCGGTCCCGGTAGCGGGCGGCGCGCCTGGCCGCGGCGGCCCGCTTGCGCTCGCTCTCCCGCTGCTGGCGCACCTCTGAGGCCCGCTCCCGGTGCGCCGTGGCAGTTCCGACGGGGTAGCCGGCCTTCACGACCCGGTTCTCGGTGGTCTCGAACATGTAGGCCAGGGAGTAGAACAGCGCGAGGGCCACCCCGCCGCCCGCCACCGCGGCGCGCAGACCCCACGGGGCCGGCAGCAGCAGCATCACCAGCGCAACGGGGATGGCCAGCTGCACGAACATGCGGGCGATGTGGCGCAGCCACCACGTCCCGGTCGTGGTGTCGTGCAGCACCCAGCCGCGGTTGCGCGCGGGCAGCGAGCCGCCCAGCGCGTACCAGATCCACCGATGCGGGGCCGGCCGGACGACGGGCTCGGTCGGCACTTCTCCGGGGACTGCCATGACGACTCGCTCCTCGTCGATGCGGCTCACCCCTGCCATGTTCCCCGAGACCGTTGGGACACGAAGGATTGGGGGGCCAATTGTCAGTGGGCTGACGGCCGGTCGGACGCGGGCATCAGGGGACGGCGGTCGCCCACTCCGCCGGGGCGGGCGGAGTCAGCGCCCGCTGGGAGGCGGCGATGACCTGGGTGAGCGCGTCGTGCAGCGACAGCAGGCTCTCCATCGGCATGCCCAGTCGCTCGACGATGCCGGCCGGGATCTGCTCGGCCTGTGCGCGCAGCGCCGTGCCCTTCTCGGTCAGCGCCAGCGCCAGGTTCCGCTGATCCTTGGGGTCCCGCTCCCGGCGCAGCAGGCCGGCCGCCTCCAGCCTCTTCAGCAGCGGCGAGAGCGTGCCGGGGTCCAGCTGCAGCAGGCCGGACAGCTCCTTCACCGAGAGCTGCCCGTACTGCCACAACGCCAGCATCACCAGGTACTGCGGATGGGTCAGGCCCAGCGGCTCGAGCACCGGCCGGTAGACGGCGACCACGTTGCGGGCGGCCACCGAGAGGGCGAAGCACACCTGCCGTTCCAGGGCCAGCATGTCCTCGGCCGCGAGCGGAGGCTGCGGCGTCTCACCGGTCGTCACCGCTCCAGCGTAGAACCGGTGGGCCACCAAGCATTGGGCCCCCAATCATCGGGGCCCGGGGCGACGGTCAGGCGGCGCCGTCGGTCTCGACGTCGGCGACCGCCTCGTCCAGCTGGAGGGAGAGCAGCCAGGGCGCGACGACGTCGTCCAGGTCCCGGCCGGTGGCCTGCACGAGGTCGTCGAGGAGTGCGCCGACCAGCCCGCGGGCGGCCTGGTAGACGGTCGCGGCGTCGACCGGTTCGGGGGTGTCCCCGAGCTGCAGGCCGCCGGGGCGGACGCGGACGACGTCACCGTTCCCCCAGTGACGGTCGGCGGCGGCGCTGCCGAGGATCGAGATCGCCGCCCGCAGCTGGGCCGCGGCGGGAACGTGTGCGTAGGTGGCCAAAAGCTCGGCTCCTGTGGTGCCCGGGCGAGCCCTTGCCGGCCCTGCCGTTGGTGGCGGCGGGGCGACAGGAGGACATCCGGCCGAACCGTCACCCCGGCCGACCAGGAGGATACCCACGGCAACCGGACGACGACGCCGCGCAGCCACGCCCGCGGAGGGGTGCTCAGGCCAGGATCCGGCGGCAGGCGGCCGTCAGGGCGCGCCGGTGCTGGTCCAGCCAGGCCAGCCGCGCGTCCTCCAGGCGGATCTTGGCGTGGTCGTTGGCCGACAGCGCCTCCCCCTCCCGCTGCCGCACGCGCCGCCCGAGCCCCCGCTTGAGCCGCTTGGCCTCCAGCAGCAGCGGCAGCGCCTCGATCTCGGCCGCTGTGAGCGGCGCCTGCGCACGGTAGGCGGCCAGCAACTCGGCGACCCGGTCGAGGTCGAGCGCCACCTTGTGGTCGGCCTCCCCGAGGCGGGTGTACACCTTCCCGACGTCGTGGACGGCGACCGCGAGGTCCAGCACCCGCACGTCCGGGTGGGCGCTGTCGAAGTCCAGCACACCCACGACCTCCTCCCCGGCGAAGACCAGGCTGCCGCGGCGGGCGCCGCCGTGGACCACCACCCGGGGCAGCTCCGGCGCCAGGGCGGTGAGCCCCTCGACCAGGTGCGCGGCTCGGTCCCGCAGGGCCGGGTCCATCCCCTCCTCCCCCACGCGCCGGCGCAGCTCGGCGAGCACCGGCGGCTCGGCGACCGCCGCCGGCTGGTCGGCGACCACCCGGTGGTAGCGCGCCAGCGTCCGGCCCAGCGCCCGCAGGTGCGCCGGCGAGGCGTCGTCGAAGCGCGTCCCCTCGATCCCGCGTGTGGCGATCCACCAGCGGCCGGAGAGTTCCGCGACCTCGGTCCCGGTGCTGGTGGGCAGGACCTCCGGCGCCGGGAAGCCCCTGTCCCGGAGCAGCCGCATCAGGCGCAGCTGGGCGTGGAGCTCCTCGCGCGGCTTGGACCGGTAGGAGCGCCGGAGGTAGTGGACGCCGGCCCCGGTGACCACCCGCAGGTGCTCGTTCTTCCCGCCCGGGACCGGGCCGACCGAGTGCCAGCCGCCCAGCGGCCACAGTCCCGCGAGCTCGGTCAGCGGCAGCGCCTGCCCGGCGCGGTCCCGCACCGGCCCGGCCGGCACCGTCATGCCCCGGCCCGCCCCGCCACGATCCGGTCGAACTCGTTGCGGTAGAGGCCGAACTCGGCGTTCCCGCCGTCCCGCCAGTCGGCCTCGCCGGTCTTGATCTTGCGGTTGAGGCTGTGCAGGACGTAGCGCGCCCAGTGGAAGCGCAGGTTCCCCAGCGCGCGGTCGCCGCCGGCGGCCTGCCGGTAGGCGTCGAGGAAGGCGGTGCAGGAGCGGTCGGCCCGCCCGATCTCCCCGGTGGCCGAGTGCACGCCCAGGCGCAGCCGGTGCAGGAACTCCGCCACGTCGCGCGCGGGGTCGGCCGGCGCGCTGCGGTCCAGGTCGATGACGGTCACGACGTCCTCGGTGAGGAAGACGTGGATCGGCCGGTACTGCCCGTGGCTCTGGGCCAGGACGCCGTCGGTGGTGTCCCGGGTCAGGCCGTCGAGGCGCTCGAGCATGCCCAGGGCGGCATCGACGTAGCCGGGATGGTCGGCTGCCACCTTGGCCAGGCGCTTGGCCAGGCTGGTGAGCTCCCCGGTGACCAGCAGCGACTGCGGCGGCCCGATCCGCAGATCCGAGCCGTGCAGGGAGGCCAGCCAGGCCCCGGCCCGGGCCGTGGCGGCCGCGAGCTGCTCGTCGTCCCCGCCGAGCAGCTCCGACAGCGGCCGCCCGGGCGCGCCCCGGCAGAGCAGGACCTTCTCGTCCCCGTACCAGGCCAGCGGCTCGACGGCCTGGTAGCGGGAGCCGGCCCCCAGCCCGGCGGCGCGCAGGGCCTGCAGCTTGGCGTGGACGGCGGGGCCGTCGTCGAACGGGAACAGCTTGGCGAAGACCGGCGCGCCGCCGTCGAGCTCGACCTGCACGGTCGCGGCACCGGTGCCGTCCAGCTGGATCACCTTCGTCGTCCAGGTGCCCCCGGTGTCCGGCGCCCCGGCGCCCAGGTGCGGGCGGACGTAGCGGTCGAGGAACGCCGGCCGGCAGACCCGCTCGGCGCGACCGACCTGGTGCTCCTTCACCTGGCGGCTCTGGGTGCGGCTCTCGGTGCGGGTCATGCGCGGTCCTCCGTCAGCGAGAAGGGGTGGTCGGTCAGCCAGCGCAGCCGCCCGCACTCGCGCTCCAGCACCAGTGCGAACTTCCCGGCGTCCTTGGCCTGCTGGGCGACCAGCGCCTGCTTCGTCAGCAGGTTGTCGCACTTCTTGACGATCTTGATCAGTCGCTGGGCCCGGAAGATGTCCGGCATGGCGGCCAGGTCCGCCTCCGCCAGCGGCGCCTGGCTGCGGTAGTGCCCGACGAACGCCCGGCACCTGGCCGGGTCGATGCCGACGCCGGAGCGCCGGATCGGGCCCTCGCGGCAGAACGCCTTCAGGGCGTAGGCCAGGTCCAGGCCGAGCAGGTCCTGCGCGGCGCGGTCGAAGTCCAGCACCGCGCTCAGCCGTCCCTCGTCGAGCAGCACCGCGGACTGGCCGTAGGACCCGTGGATGACCAGCGAGGTGAGCCGGTCCTGCTGCTCCCCGAGCCGGACGTGGAGCCGCTCCATCTCCTCGCCCATGGACCGGGCGTCCGCACGCAGCCGCGCGCCGGCCTCGGGCGGCAGCAGCGGGGCCACGACCTCGACCGCGGCGTACAGGTTCTCCTGTCCCACCTGCCCGAGGGTGGCCAGGGCCGAGGATCGCTCCTCCGGCACGGCGAGCTCGCAGACGAGGGCGTGGTAGCGCCCGAGACCCCGGGCCACCACCGCCAGGTGAGCGGGGTCGCCCGGGTCGTACCCGCTGCCGGGCATCAGCCGCATCACCATGTGCAGCACGCCGTCGACCTGCACCAGGATCCCGCCGTCGCGGGTGCGGTGCACCGGTGGGGCCGGGTAGCCGTGGCCGTGCAGGTGGTCGATGAGCGCGGCCTCGAACTCCGCCCCCGCCACCGTCTTCAGGTTGTGCGAGCGGCGCAGCACGACCTCGCCGACGTCGGTGCTGACGAACCAGCTCATGTTCGAGGTGCCCTTGTCGGTGCGCCGCCGGGCGCGCCAGCGGCCGAGGTCGTAGGCCTCCTCGAGCACGGAGAACAGGGCGTCCTCGTCCACCGGCACGACCGGCAGCCGGCCACCCTGGCGGGGCACCGAGCTGCGCAGCAGCAGCGGGTCGCTCGGTGCCGCCACCGGCCCCGCGCCGTCGGAGATGGCCGCGAGGACGCCCTCGACGGAGCCGGTGGTGAGGACCACCGGATCGCCAGGAGCCGCCTGGGTGCTGGACTCGGTCATGGTCGGGCTCCCGTCGAGTGGTTGACGAGCTGGGCGTCGTCGGCGGAGAAGGGGGCGGCGTGGCGCCCGTAGATGGCCGCGCTGCCGTTCACGTGCGGCGAGGGGCTGGACAGGCCCTGGAGCCGGCACATCTCGGTGTAGAGCCCGCCGGCGGCGATCAGCCGGGCGTGCGTGCCCCGCTCCACCACCCGGCCGGCATCGAGGACGACGATCTCGTCCGCGGTCATCGCGGCGGCCATCCGGTGCGTGATGATCACCGTCGTCCGGCCAGAGCTGATCTGCTGCAGGGCGCACAGCACGGCGTGCTCCGAGCGGGCGTCCAGCCCGGTCGTCGGCTCGTCGAGCACGAGCACCGGGGAGCCGTGCAGCACCGCGCGGGCCAGCGCCAACCGCTGCCGCTGCCCCCCGGACAGCGTCGCCCCGCGCTCGGCCAGGATGGTCTCGTAGCCCTCCGGCAGGGCCTGCACGAAGTCGTGGGCCTGGGCCACGCGGGCCGCGTGCTCGATCTCGCGCATGGTCGCGTCCGGGCGCGCGTAGGCGATGTTCTCCCGCACCGACGCCCGGAACAGCATGGCCTCCTGCGGCACCAGCCCGATCTGGGCGTGCACGCTGTCGCTGGTCAGGTCGCGCAGGTCGGCGTCGTCCAGCAGGATCCGGCCGGTCGTGGGGTCCTGCAGCCGGCACAGCAGGGAGGCGATCGTCGACTTCCCGGCCCCTGTGGGCCCGACGACGGCGAGGGTGGCGCCCACCGGCACGGTCAGGTCGACGTCCCGCAGCACCGGGTGCCCCGCGGTGTAGGCGTAGCCGACCCCGTCCAGGCTGAGGTCCTTGCGCGGGGGGCCGGCCGCCCGTGCCCCCGGCTTGTCCACCACCGCGGGTCGGCGGTGGAGGGTGTCGGCGATGCGCGCCGCCCGGACGCCGGCACGGGTCAGCTGGGCCGGCAGCTTCGCCAGCGCCCGGGTGGGGCCGAAGAAGTCGCGCAGGTAGGACGTGAAGATCACCAGGTCGCCCGGGGTGAGGGCGCCGTCGATCACGCGCTGGGCCCCGAGCCAGACGAGCCCCGCCACCGCCACGGCCACCACCGCGTCGATCGCCGCGCCGAAGGCGGCGCTGGTGCGGGCGGAGCGCAGCACCGCCGCGACCGAGACGTCGGAGCGGCGCCGGAAACGGTGGGCCTCGTGCGCCTCCCGGCCGGTGGACTTGACCAGCTTGACCGCCACCAGCGACTCCTGCGCCGTCGCGGCGAGGTCGCCCTCCACCTCGCGGGCGTCCTCCTCCACCGTCCGGATGCGGGCCCGGAAGGTGGCGACGGTCAGCAGGAGCAGGGGCAGCACCAGCAGCAGCGCGAGGCTGAGCTGCCAGTCCAGGACCAGCAGCACCCCCGCCATGCCGGCCAGAGTGAGCACGTTGGTGGTGGCGTCGACGAGCGTGCCGGTCATCAGCCCGCGGACCTTGTCGACGTCCCCGGTCAGGCGGGTGGTCAGCTCGCCGGTCGGCGTCCGCTCGTGGTAGCTCAGCGGCAGTCGCTGCAGGTGGTCGTACAGGCGGGTGCGGATGGCGGCGGCGACCCGCTCGCCGACCACGGTGAGGGCGTAGGTCCGTGCGGCCCCGACCAGGGAGTCCAGGACCGCGATCCCGGCCAGCGCCGCGACGATCAGGAGGAGGACGCGCTGCACGTCCGGGCGGACCGGAGCGCCGTTGGTCAACAGCACCTCGTCGAACAGATACTTCAGCGGCCACGGCTTGAGCAGCCCGACGCCGGTCCCGGCGACGGCGAGCAGCCCGGCCAGCAGGCAGCCGCGCCACTGGGGCTTCAGGAACGGCCCGAAGGTCCGCAGGATCACGCGGGCGGGCATCACCGACACGGGGGACGGGCCCGCGGGGTCCGTGCCGGACCGCGGGGTGGCGGCAGGACCGGACCGGCTCACCGCTGCCGCCCTCCGACCGCCGCGTCCACGGCCGACTCCCAGGCGTCGAGCCACGCCGGGACGAACGCGACGCTCCCGACCGGCCGGACCACGAGGCGGTAGAAGAGCACCTCGGCGAAGGTGCGGGCCACGTACGCGGACGCGGAGCGGACGGCGCCGACATCGCCGCCGGCACCGGTGTAGGCGTGCAGGAACGCCGTGACCCAGGGCTGCGCGGCCCCCAGGTGCCCGTGC
Organism: Geodermatophilus ruber; assembly: GCF_900114385.1. GTDB lineage: Bacteria > Actinomycetota > Actinomycetes > Mycobacteriales > Geodermatophilaceae > Geodermatophilus > Geodermatophilus ruber. The sequence continues at coordinate 366,178 of NZ_FOSW01000002.1, read as the reverse complement.
CGGGAGGCCCCCATCGTCAGGGTCTGCCCGATGAAGTGGCCCAGGTCGCGGGCGGCGGGCGCCCGGGCGGCCCGGTCGAAGTCGATGACCACGACCCGCTGGTCGTCGAGGTGGATGTTCTTGGGCTGGAAGTCCCCGTGGGTCACCCCCCACGGGCCGTCGACCCGCGCCAGCGCCTCCAGGGTGCCCGCGGTGAGCCGGCCCAGCCGGGCGGCGTGCCGGGGAAGCACCCCGGCCAGCGCCGCGGCGTACTCGGTCAGCTTCAGCTGCTCGAAGTCCACCGCCAGGTCCGGGACGCCCACCTCCCGGACGGCGTGCAGGCGGGCGAGCCACCGCCCGACCCGCTCGGCGTCGGGGGTCGCGGCCGCCGGGTCGCCGTCCAGCAGCGCGTGCAACGTCGCGGCCGGCGCCTCCTCCTGCGCCAGCAGCTGCCGGGCGGGGTCGAAGCCGAACGGCGCAGGCACCTGCAGCGCAGGGTCGTCGAACCCGGCGCAGCGCAGCCGGGCGAGCAACCGCCACGCCTCCGCGCCGCCGCCCGAGCGGTACCCCTTGCCGATCACCGCCAGCGGGGACGGCAGGTCGCCGTCCAACGCGACGGTCCACCGGACCACCGGGCGGCTGCGCGAGGCGTGCACGACCGAGCGGGTGAGCACCTCGACCCGGGCCGGCGCCAGGGCCTCCAGCGGCGGCGGGGCGACCAGCAGCGCCTCGGCGACGGCGAGCCGCTCGGCCCGCCGGGCCTGCGCCGCGGCGGGGACGGCGGCCCGGCCGGCGCTCACCCGCGGGCTCCCACGGGGACGGCGAGGGTCGTGCGGGCCAGCCGCGCGCGCCCGGCGGCCACCGCCCGGGCGGCGCTGGCGTCGTCGACGTCGCCGGTCCCGACGAGGAGGTGGAACGACCGCGCGTCGGCGCGCACGCGGAGGAGCACCCCGTGCCCCGGTGGTGGCTCGGCGGGCTCGGCCCAGGCGGTGTCCTCGTCGCCGGCGAGGGCGACCCAGGCCGCCGCCCGCCCGGTGCGCGCGCCGCGCCAGGTCCGGCCCCCCTCGCGGTGCAGGCCGGCCGCACCGTGACGCAGCAGCGACCAGTAGTCCGGCGACAGGCACGTGTCGACCGTGACCCCGGCTGCGGTCGCGGGCAGGTCGTAACCGACGACCAGCGCGGCGCTCCCCTCGGCCAGCAGGATCTGCTTGCGCAGCCCGCACAGGGGGCTGTCCTCCTGCACGTCCGTCAACTCCACGCACGCGGTGCCGTCCGCGACGTGGACCGCGGGGTCGTGGCGGTCGTGGACGGCCCCGGCGTCGGCCAGCGCGCCGGGATGGTTGGCGGGGAGGTCCATGTAGCGGTTCATCGACTCCTGGCGGTTCCAGTCGTCGGTCGGGTTCCCGACCACCAGCGCGCCCCCGGCCGCGCCCCGGCAGGCCAGGTAGACCAGGCGCCCGCCGAACGTCGGGGTGAACACGGCGAACAGGTGGTCGTTGCGCAGCACCAGCTCCTCGGTGCCGTCGTCGTCGACGTCGACCCGTTCGGCGCCGAGCGGTCGGTGGGGCTGCCCGAACCACCGGGCCGCGGCGGCCAGCACGGTGGCCGCACGGGCATGGCTGGCCACGGCCTTGGCCCAGGCGGCGGGTGGCCGGTCCGGGTGGGCGGTGTCGTGCCACGCCGTCTCGTAACCCGAAGCCAGCAGGTGCTTCCAGGCCAAGGCGGTCAGCCGCGGCTCGGCGGCGGTGTCCTGCGCCGCGGCCACGGCCCGCCGGGCCCGGGCCAGGTGCTCCCGGTACGGGCGCCAGGCCTCGTCCTCGGACCAGCCGCGGTAGTCCTCCCCCGCGTGCCAGTCCTGGGCGAGTTCCACGAAGGTGCCGCGCTCGACCTCCCGCACGCCCGGGGGGCGCCTGCGCCGGCGCAGCCACGCCGGCAGCGCCACCGGTGCCAGGTTGGGTTGCGCGGTGAGCCAGCGCAGGAACGCCTCGTAGCGGCCGAGGGCGCTGGGGTGCCACGGCCCGACGCCCGCGGCCTTCTCCATGTCGTCGGCGTAGACGAGGACGGTGTCGTCGCCGGGCGCGGTGGGCAGCTCCGCGGCACGCGCGAGGCTGCGCCAGTGGCTCTTGTCGTCCGGGGGGATCCAGTACCGCAACCGGGTCGACATCGGCACGACCTGGAGGCCGTGGCCGCCGGCGATGGCGTACGGGCGCAGGGCGTCGGCCGGAGGAGGGCTGGCCGGATCGGCCCCGTCGAAATCCGCCCGGTCGCTGCCCCCGTGGGCGCCGTCGGTGGGGTACAGCAGCCGGTCGTCGAGCAGGACGTACCGGTAACCGCCGTTGGGCAGCGTCCGGTCGGCCAGGACGCCGGCCAGGCGGCCGGTGTCCCACACCCGCTCGGGGACCCAGCAGGTGTCCAGCTCCTCCGGACGGCACCCCAGATGACGCTCGAACAACCAGAACAGCTCCAGCAGCTGCCGTCGGTTGAACTCGGGGTCGAACGCGGTCAGGACGTTCTCCGCGTACGTGCCCCCGACGAGCGTCAGCAGGCCCACCTCGCGCAACCGGCGGACGTACTCCAGGAAGCCGGGCCGGTGCCAGGCGGCGGCCTCCACGAGCGTGCCGGACAGGTGGAGGTTGACCGGGATGCGGTAGCGCTCGTGGAGTCGTAGCAGCGCGGCGTAACCGTCCAGGAGCGCGGTCAGGCCCTCCCGGTCGGCATAGCCGTCGGTCACCAGGTACTGGTTCGCGTGGTGGACCAGGGCCAGGGGCAGAGGAGCCGGACGCCGTCGCGGGCGGGGCCACGGGACGGCGGGGGCACCCGCGCCTGCCTGGCCCGCGCTGCGGCGCGCGCGCACGGCCTCCGCGTACAGGCCGACGTACTCCTGGGCGGGCGCACGCCAGGAGAAGTCCGCGGCCATCGCCCGCCGCTGCAGGCGCTGCCACTCCTCCCGGCGCCGGTAGACCGCGAGCGCGGTGTCCACCGCGGCCAGCAGCGATGCGACCCGGCGCTGGACGAACACGAAACCGAGGCCGGCGGCCGGGTCGTCGGCGTAGTCGCGCACGGTGTCGGCCAGGCCGCCGGTGTGCCGGACGATGGGGATCGTGCCGTACCGCAGGGCGATCAGCGGGGTCAGTCCGCAGGGCTCGAAGACCGACGGCGCCAGGAAGAAGTCCGAGCCGGCGTACACCTGCCGGGCCAGCGCCTCGCGCGCGGTCGGGTGGTAGGCCACGCTGCCGGCGAAGCGGCGCGCGGCGGCCTGGAGGTCCCGCCGGTAGCGCTGTGCCCCCTCCCCCATCACCACCACCTGGCCCCCGCGGCCGACGATCTGGCCCAGCGCCGAGGACAGCAGACCGACGCCCTTCTGGGACACCAGACGGGCGACCATGCCGAACAGCGGCCGGTCGGGGTCGGTCTCCAGACCACTGATCCGCTGCAGGGTGGCCTTGTTCTCCCGCTTGCCGGCGACGAAGGAGCCGTCGTAGCGGGAGACGATCCACGGGTCCCGCTCCGGGTTGAACTCCTCGTAGTCGACGCCGTTGAGGATGCCCCGGGCGGCCCGGCCACGGCTGCGCAGCAGGTCGTCCACCCCGGCCCCCTGCGCCGGCGTGAGGATCTCCTGCATGTAGCGGGGACTCACGGTGTTGACCCGGTCGGCGAAGGCGATGCCCCGCTCGAGCAGCGTCCCCGCCGGGGGGAGCCCGATCAGCTGGTCGGTGGCCACCCCGACCCGCCCCTGGTAGGCGATGTTGTGGATGGTGAACACCAGCCCGGTGCGCTCCAGAGCACCCCGGTGCGGCCCCTGCCGGGCCTCCTGCGCGATGAGGCCGCAGTGCCAGTCGTTGCAGTGGATGACGTGGGGCCGCCACGTGTCCTGCGCGGCCAACGCCGTGACCGCCTTGGCGAACAGCACGAAGGGCAGCACGTCCTCGTCCTGGTAGCCGTACGGCGTGTCCCGGTCGAACCAGTCCGGCACGCCGAGGGTCAGGACCTCGACGCCCCCGAGCCCGGCCAGGCGGCGGACCTCGACCCGTTCGTGCACCTGGCCGAACGGGACGTCGAGCGTCCTCACCGGGGTCCCGCCCAGCCCCCGGTATCCCGGGATCACCAGGCGGACGTCCACCCCCCGCTGCGCGAGCGCCTTGGGCAGCGCGCTGCTGACGTCGGCGAGCCCGCCCACCTTCGCGTACGGGTAGGCCTCGGCGCTGGCGAACAGCACGCGCAGCGGCTGCGGGGCCTGCGGGTCTGCCACGGATGACCACCTCGCCTCGCGGGGAAGACGTGGGCAAGCGGGATGGGCGCGCGTGCGCGCGCCGATGCGTGCGGCGGTCCGGCAGCGGACGTCGTCCGGAGGGTCGAGGTGCCTACGCCCCCGCGAGGCGCCTGGACCCGGGGCTGCCAGGTGAACGTCCGCTGAACTTGCGGTGAAGCTGTGTGAGCGCAGCCTATTGAGCGGAAGGGCGCGGTTCCACAACGAGATGAACGAATTCTCAGAATTCTCCGAGCGTCGGGGACGCAGTCGACGGGTCCGATGACGCGGAGTCTTGAGGACCACCGCCGGGTCCTCCCACACTGGCACGACCGGAGGTGGCGTCGTGCACGTGCTCGTGGTGGAGGACCAGCCGAAGATGCAGGACCTGCTCCGGCAGGGGCTGCAGGAGGCCGGCTTCGCCGTGGACAGCGCCGACGACGGCCCGGCGGCGCTGGACCGGGCCCTCGGCGGCGCCTACGACGCCGTCGTCCTGGACGTCATGCTGCCGGGCGTGGACGGGTTCGAGGTGCTGCGTCGGCTCCGCGAGGAGGCCGTGTGGACGCCGGTCCTCATGCTCACCGCCCGCGACGGCGTCCCCGACCGGGTGCGCGGGCTCGACGCCGGTGCGGACGACTACCTGGTGAAACCCTTCGCCCTCAGCGAGCTCATCAGCCGCGTGCGGGCGGTGATCCGTCGCCGCAGCGCGCCCCCGGCCGCCCTGCGGTGCGGTCCGCTGGAGCTCGATCCGACCGCCCGCACGGTCGCGGTGGCCGGGACCCGGGTGGAGCTCTCCCCGCGCGAGTTCGCCGTGCTCTGGCTGCTGCTGCAGCGCCAGGGGGCCGTCGTCACCCGCGCCGACATCCTCGATCAGGTCTGGAACGCCGCCCCCGACGTGGGGTCCAACGTCGTCGAGGTGTACGTGAGGTACCTGCGGGACAAGATCGACCGCCGGTTCGGGGTGGAGCTGATCCACACCGTCCGCGGCGCCGGCTACCGGCTGGCACCCCCGCCGTGAGCCGCTTCGCGGTCCCGCCGGTCCGCCCGCTGCAGCGGCTGCCGATCAGCCTCCGGCTCGGCGCCACGCTCGCGGTCGTCTTCCTCCTCGCCGTCGCCGGGCTCGCCGCCCTGGCCTACGCGGGGCTCGGCCAGATGCTGCGCTCGGAGATCGACCGCGGCCTGGTTGCCGCCGCGGACACCCTGGAGGACCGCGGGTCCGCCGCGATCGACGCGGACGACATCGACGAGGACCAGGTCGGCGGGGTCGCGTCCGTGCAGTTCGAGAGCCAGCTGCTCACCGCGGACGGGCGGCTGATCGACGGCTCCGGCGCGGAGATGCGGGCCGGGCCGCTGCTCACCCGCGCGCAGACCACCGCGGTACTGCGCGAGGGCCCGCTGTTCCGCGATGTCGACGGGCACCGGGCGCTGGCGGTGCCGCTGGACCGGACCCCGGGGCGGGTCCTGCTCGTGGTCGCCGACCTGGAGCCGGTCCACGACGCCCAGGCGAGTCTGCTGCAGCTGACCCTCGTCCTGGCTCCGCTGACGGGCCTGCTCGCGGGGGTGGCCGGCTGGCTGGTGGCCCGGCGGGGGTTGCGACCGGTCGCCCGGATGACCAGCGAGGCCGCCGCCATGGGCGCGCGCGACCCCTTCCCCCGGCTGGCCGTGCCTCCCACCCACGACGAGGTCGCCCGGCTGGGCAGCACGCTCAACGCGCTGCTGGACCGCATCGAGGACGCCCGGCGCCGGGAACGGGAGTTCACCGCGGACGCCAGCCACGAGCTGCGCACGCCGCTGGCCATCCTCCGCGCCGAGCTGGAGCTCGCCCGCAGCCATGCCGGTACCGGCCGGCTCAGCGGCGCCCTGGACAGCGCGCTCGAGGAGAGCGACCGGCTCGGCCACCTCGTCGACGACCTCCTCCTGCTCGCCCGCGCCGACGCCGGGCACGTCGCCCCGCGGGCGCTGATCGACGTCGCCGAGGTCACCGACGGGCTGCTGCCGGGGTTCCGCGTCCTGGCCGAACGGCGCGGGATCACGCTGACCCGAACCGGCGACGCCGTCGTCCGCGCCGATGGACGGGCCCTGGCGCGGGCCGTGGCCAACCTGCTGGACAACGCCGTCCGCCACGCCCCCGAGGGCGGGCACGTCGCCCTCGCCGTCGAGCAGGGGGCCGCGAGCACCGCCATCACCGTCACCGACGACGGCCCGGGCGTCGCGCCCGAGGAGCGCGCGCGGCTGACCCAGCGCTTCACCCAGATCGACCGCGCGCGGGGCGCCGGCGGCGGTGCCGGGCTGGGCCTGGCGATCGTCGCCTCCGTGGCCGCCGCGCACGGGGGGCGGGTCGACCTCGCCGAGGCGCCGTCCGGGCGGGGGCTGGCCGTCACCCTGCACCTGCCGGTCGCCTCGCCCGGGTCGGTCGTCGCGTAGCGCCGCCCGGACGGCGACCGCGCTCGGCACGCCGTCGCGCTCCCGTCAGCCGACGTTCCGGTTCCGGAGCGTCGGGTTCTCCTCGCGAGGGCGCGGCCCCGGTCCGACCGGGGAGCGGGGCCGCGTCGTGCCGGTGCTCAGCAGCAGCGGCCGGCGGGGTTGCGCTCCAGCGCGTCGGCGCGGCGGCGCTCGAACTCCCGTCGGCTCATCGGCTCGTGCCCGTGCTCGGCGCACTCCTGCAGGTAGTCGTCCCAGCGCGCCTCGCCGCTCCACTCCCGCAGATACCAGCGCACGCCGCGCCAGGCGCGGCCCACCGCGCCGCGGACGCCGGCCGTCGTCACGGCCGCGCCTCCGGGCCCGTTCCCGCGCCCACCAGCCGCCGGTTCTCGGCCATGGCGCGTTTCTCCTCTGCGGTCGGGAAGATCCCGGAGGGCTCGACGAGCGTCGAGGGCACGTACGGCTCCTCGGTCGTGGGCACCGGCAGGCCGGCCCGGTGCGCCTGGATCGCCCGGCCGATCACGACCACCGCGTTCGCGACGACGACGAGGACGAGCACCGCGAACACCGCCTGCAGCACCCCGTTGAGCGTCGAGTTGTTGACGATCTGCTGCATCTGGCCGGCGTTCTGCGCGGGTGGGAGGAGCTCCCCGGCGGCCAGGGCGTCGGCGTAGCGCTGCCGCTGGGCGAAGTAGCCGACCGCCGGATCGGAGGAGAACACCTTCTGGTAGCTCGCCGTCATCGTCACGACGAGGTCCCACACCAGCGGGACGCCGGTCACCCAGGCGTACTTGATCTTCCCGTGCTTGATCAGCAGCACCGTGCCGAGGGTCAGCGCGATCGCGGCGAGCAGCTGGTTGGAGATGCCGAACAGCGGGAAGAGCTGGTTGACGCCGCCCAGGGGGTCGGTCACCCCGATGTAGAGCACCGAGCCCCACAGCCCCACCACGATGGCGCTGGCGATGATGTTGCCCGGCCGCCAGGACAGGTCACCGAAGCGCTTCCACACGTTGCCGATCGTGTCCTGCAGCATGAACCGGCCCACGCGGGTGCCGGCGTCGACGGCGGTGAGGATGAACAACGCCTCGAACATGATCGCGAAGTGGTACCAGAAGGCCGCCATCCCGGTGCCGAAGGCCTGGGACAGGATGTTCGCGATGCCCACCGCCAGGGTGGGCGCACCGCCGGTGCGCGAGATCAGGCTCGGTTCCTGGACCGCCGCCGACGCCGCGGCCAGGTCCGCCGGCGTGGTGGGGAACCCGAGCCCGGTCACGTACGCGGCGGCCGTCTCCGGGGTCCCGCCGGTGACGCCGGCGGGGGCGTTCATCGCGTAGTAGAGCCCCTGGTCGATGACGCACGCCGCGATCAGCGCGCTGATGGCGACGAAGGACTCCATGAGCATGCCGCCGTAGCCGATGAGCCGGACCTGGCTCTCCTTGGCCAGCATCTTCGGCGTCGTCCCGGAGGCGATGAGGGCGTGGAAGCCCGAGAGCGCTCCGCAGGCGATGGTGATGAAGACGAACGGGAACAGCGAGCCGGCGAACACCGGGCCGGTGCCCTCCCGGGCGAACTCGGTGACCGCGGGCGCCTGCAGCACCGGCCGGGCGAGCAGCAGGCCGACGGCGAGCAGGCCGATGACGCCCACCTTCATGAACGTCGACAGGTAGTCGCGCGGGGTGAGCAGCAGCCAGACCGGCAGCACCGAGGCGACGAACCCGTAGATCACCAGCGCGAGGACCAGCCACTCCTTGGAGAGGGTCAGCGCCTCGCCGAGCGCGGTGTCGTCGATGTACCCACCGCCGATGACCGCTCCCAGCAGCAGCGCGACGCCGATCGCGGTGGCCTCAAGCACCCGCCCCGGCCGGAGGATGCGCAGGTAGATGCCCATGAACAGCGCGATCGGGATGGTCAGCGCGATGGAGAACACGCCCCACGGGGACTCGGCCAGCGCGTTCACCACGATCAGTGCGAGCACCGCCAGGATGATGATCATGATGGCGAAGACGGCGATCAGCGCGGCGATGCCGCCGACGATCCCGATCTCCTCGCGGACCATCTGGCCGAGGCTCTTGCCGTTGCGCCGCATGGAGAAGAACAGGACCGTCATGTCCTGCACCGCACCGGCGAAGATGACGCCGATGATGATCCAGATGGTGCCCGGCAGGTAGCCCATCTGCGCCGCGAGCACGGGCCCGACCAGCGGCCCGGCCCCGGCGATGGCGGCGAAGTGGTGCCCGAAGAGAACCCGCCGGTCGGTCACGTCGAAGTCGACGCCGTTGTGCATCCGCTCGGCCGGGGTGGCCCGGGTGTCGTCGACCTCGAGCACGCGGTGGGCGATGAACCGGGCGTAGAAGCGGTAGGCGATCGCGTAGGAGCACAGCGCAGCGAAGAGGATCCACAGCGCCGAGACGGTCTCCCCGCGGGCCAGGGCGAGCACCGTCCAGGCGATCGCGCCGACCACCGACACCGCGCCCCAGATCAGCACCGAGCGCAGGGACGGCCGGCGACGGCCACCGCCGGGCGGCCGCCGCCCGCCGGTGTCTTCCTTGCTGACGGTCGCGGACATGAGTTCCCTCCCGCATGCCGCGCAGCGCGCCGACGGCGCTGCCCGCGAATGAGCATGCGGGCTGCCGCGCGGACGCACCACTCGTCGCGCGACCATCCCCGCCGGGGAGGGGACGCCGGCTCGCGGCGCCCCCTCCCGGCGGTCCGGTCAGGCGTAGCCCCAGACCTCCTGGGCGGTCTCCACGACCAGCGCCAACTTGGCGATCTGCTCGTCGCGGGTGAGCGCGTTGCCCTCCACCGTCGAGGAGAAGCCGCACTGCGGGGAGAGCGCGAGCTGCTCCAGCGGCACGTACTTCGCCGCCTCGTCGATCCGCCGCTTGAGCTGGTCCTTGTCCTCCAGCTGCGGCCGCTTGGTGGTCACCAGGCCCAGCACCACCCGCTTGCCCGGCGGGACGAAGCGCAGCGGCTCGAACCCGCCGGAGCGGGCGTCGTCGTACTCCAGGAAGAACCCGTCCACGTCCAGCTGGCCGAAGAGCGCCTCGGCGACGAAGTCGTAGCCGCCCTCGGCCACCCACGAGGAGCGGAAGTTGCCCCGGCACAGGTGCGTGGTCACCGTCAGGTCCGCCGGCCGGCCGGCCAGCGCGGCGTTGATCTGCCGGATGTAGCGCTCGTGCTGGTGCTCGGCGTCCCGCCCCTGCTCGGCCAGCTCGGCCCGCTGCGCGGGGTCGTTGAGGTAGGCCAGGCTGGTGTCGTCCAGCTGCAGGTAGGTGCAGCCCCGCGCGGCGATGCCCCGCACCTGCTGCGCATAGGCCGCCGACAGGGCCGCCCAGAAGGCGTCCTCGGACGGGTACACCGCCGGGTCGATGGCCGCCGCTCCCCCGCGGTAGTGGACCATCGACGGCGAGGGGATGGTGAGCTTCGGCGTCTGCCCCTCGGAGACCACCGACTGCAGGTAGGCGAAGTGGTCGCCGAAGATCGGCTCGTCGATGGACAGCGGGCCGTCGACGTGCAGTCCCGCCGGGGCCCAGTCGATGCTGCCGTCGGCGTTCTTGAAGTGGACCGGCCGGCCCTCGCCCTCGACCTTGGTGATCCCGCTGATCGCGTAGATGAAGTCCATGTGCCAGGTGGCCCGGCGGAACTCGCCGTCCGTGGCGGTACGCAGGCCGATGTCGTGCTGCAGCCGGACCGCGTCGGCGATCGCCTCGTCCTCGACCCGGCGCAGCTCGTCGGCGTCGATCTCACCGGCGGCGAAGCGGGCCCGGGCGGCGTGCAGGTTCTGGGGGCGGAGCAGGCTGCCGACGTGGTCGGCGCGGAACGGCGGGCCGGAGGGATCGGTCATGCCCGCCAGTCTCGCCCCGTGGGGAGACGCCGTGAAGCCTCCTCGCTCGTGTGCACGGTCACGGCCGGCCGAAGGTGGCGATCGAGTCGACCCGCATCTCGAACAGGACCCGCCGCTCGTCCCGGCCGGGGTCCCGCAGCCCGTAGTGGCCGCCGTCGCCCGTGTACTTCTTCCAGATCCGGTCCAGCTGCTCGGTCACCCGCGGCCCCTCCTGCGGATCGTCCTCGGAGACCTCCCGCGTGGCCGTGACCTTGAGGCTGATCCAGTGGTAGGGGTTCGCCGGGTTCATCAGCAGGAACGTGGCGCGCGGGTCGGCCCGCAGCCAGTCCACCTTCCTGCGGTGGGTGGCCAGGTTGAGCAGCACCGTGTTGCCCTCGTAGTCGAACCACACGGGGGTGAGGTTGGGGCGCCCCGTGGAGCCCATCACGGCGACGACCGCGGTGACCGGTTCGTCGAGCAACTGCCGGTAGACGGGGTCGAGGGCATCCAGGCTGTCGACCGTCTCGTGCGCGCCCACCTCGAACTGCCCCGGCTGCGTCCCCTCGGCGACGTCCCGGAACTTGGCCACGGTGATCGTCATGTACGGCTCCCGCCTCCTGGACCCGCCCGCACGGTGCGACAGGTTGCCGGGAAGCTAGCGAGGATCACCCCCTGGATCGACGTGGCCGTGACCAACACATCGGGGCGGCACCTGTCGCCTCGCACAAGCCGGATGGTCCCGCCTGCCGACGTGGCGACGAGCGACGCAGCGGGTGGGCGGACCGGTCGTGTCCCGCGCGCTCACGGGTGCAGGTCGAGGCCGGCCATCATCGCGTCCAGGACGGCGACGTCGCGCCCGTGGTCGAAGGCCGCCAGCCCGACCGCGTCAGCGACCAGGGTGCGCCCGTCGAGGTCGACGGCGTAGGTGGTGATCGGGGTGCCCACCGGGTAGAGCCCGGCGCGGGTGACCAGCTCGGTCCGGACGGCGTGGTGCCCGTCGACCTCGAGCGCCTCCGTCCGGCGCACCTCGTCGGTCGTCGCCGTGGCCTCGGGAAGGGGCACCGGCTGCACCTGGAAGGTGATCGGGGTGGTCCGGGCGTCGGAGGCCTCGGGCACCACGACCTCCCCGGGGCCGAACCAGCTGCACGCCGGCAGCACCCCGGCGGAGTTGCCCGACCACCCGGCCGGGACGGGAACGGTGAAACCCTCCGGGTTGGGGCACGGGGTCGTCCCGGGGGTGGCGCCGGCGACCGGGGCGGTGGCGACGGACGGCGGGGTCGCCGGAGCGGGGCCGTCGAGCAGCGTTCCGCAGGCCACCACCAGCAGGCTGCCCGCACCGGCGAGGAGCAGGCGCACGGGTTCCGCCTTCCGGGTCGGGGTCACGTCCCCCGCAGACGTGCCCATCCTGCCGCAGAGCGGAACCTGACCGGCCCGATCGACATCCGACGGTCACGCCCCCGACACCTCCGCGACCAGCCGTCCCGTCCCCCGCCGGACGATGGGGTCGACCACGCCTGGCAATGGCATGCCGACCTGCTGACCCTCCGTGCGCATCTGGAGCGCCGCGACACCGAGGGCCTCCGCGCTCTGGTGGGCCGGCCGCGGGCGACCGGCGAGCCGATCGACCGGCAGCTGTCCCGGATCAGGGGCGCAGCCGCGCCGATCCCTCCACCCGCGTGCCGACGTGGCGCTGGACGGCGGAGAGCGGGAGCGCGACCTCCTCCAGCGACTTCTGCTCGGCCGGGATGCCCAGTCGAGCTTCCACGATCCCGCCGAGGATCATGACGCCGCCGCCGAACAGGTAGCCGATGAACAGCCGGCCCGCCTCGGACCCGTCACCGATGAGCGCCCCGTAGATGGCCGGACCCGCTGCGCCGCAGCACTGCGCGATGGCGAAGAACACCGCGATCGCCTTGGCCCGGACCTCCAGCGGGAAGATCTCGCTCACGGTCAGGTACGCCGAGCTCGCCCCTGCCGAGGCGAAGAAGAAGATCACGCACCAGGCGATGGTCTGGGTCGTGGCGTTGAGCAGCCCGGCGTCGAAGAGGAACGCCGTGACGATGAGCAAGGCCCCGGACAGGATGTACGTGCCGGAGATCATCGGCTTGCGGCCGATCTTGTCGAACAGCGGCCCGAGCACCAACGGACCGGTGAAGTTCCCGACGGCGAACGCGATCAGGTACAGCGGGGCATCGTTGGGGTTGACGCCGTAGAACTTGCCCAGCACCAGCGTGTAGGTGAAGAAGATCGCGTTGTACAGGAACGACTGGGTGATCATCAGCGTCGCGCCGAGGATCGCCCGCTGCGGATACTCCCGGAACAGCACCCGCGTGAGTGCGGCATAGCCGATGTCCGGCGTCGGCACGATCTCGATCGCCTTGCTCTCGTCGACCGGCGGCAGCGGCTTGCCGCTGCGTCGCACCTCCTCCTCGATGCGCCTGATCTCCCGCTCGGCCTCCTCCGCACGGCCGTGCATGATCAGCCACCGCGGGCTCTCCGGCAGGTGCCGCCGGACGATCAGGACCACCACGCCCAGCACCGGGCCGATGAGGAAGGCGATCCGCCAGCCGACGCTGGGCTGGAACACGTTGAGGAAGATGAAGGTGCCCAGCGTGCCGAGGATGGCACCGGCCCAGTAGGTGCCGTTGACCGCGATGTCGGTGCGACCGCGATAGCGAGCCGGGATGAGCTCGTCGATGGCGGAGTTGATGGCCGCGTACTCACCGCCGATGCCCATTCCGGCGATGAACCGGGTGAGGTAGAGGTACCCGATCCAGCCCCAGCCGTTGCCCAGGGTCAGCGCGGTCAGCGCGCTGCCGCCGAGGTAGATGGCGAGCGTGATCATGAACAGGTTGCGCCGGCCCAGCTTGTCCGACAGGTGGCCGAACCAGAGGGCTCCCACCACCTCGCCGATCAGGTAGACCGTGGCGATCAGCCCGGCCTCGAACGAGGACAGCGCGAGGGTGTCCGGCTGGGTGAGCTTGTCGGTGACGGCGCTGGCGATGGTGATCTCGAGACCGTCGAGAACCCAGGCCGTTCCCAGCGCCAGGACCATCCGGGTGTGGAACGGGGACCACGGCAACCGGTCGATCCGGGCGGGGATGGTGCTGCGGATTGCTCCGGGCGTCATGGCCCGGGAGCGGTCGTCATGGGCATCTCCGAAGGACGTGTGTGCCCCCACATACCCACGCGATGGCCGTTGACTCCCGGGACGAACCGGTTGCACCCCCGGGATGGATGACCCGCCCGGGCGGCACGGAACTACGGGAACTGACGAGAACGACGCGATCACGCCAACGGGGCAGGGTGTCATCCCACCCATGGGCTACATCTCACCCTCCGCTGCATCGAAACAGCAGGTGATGGGCATGGTCGTCACCATGCACCTGCCCGAGCCACGGGGCCCGCTCAGCGAAGCCCTCGCCCACGACCTCCGCACGCGCACGTCACTCTCCCGGCCCACGCTCGAGCACGCCGACCGCGCCGCCTCCGCTCCCGCCTGCACGCTGACCGACGAGGACCTGCAGCTCAGCCTCGCCGTCTGCTACGAGCTGCACTACCGGGGGTTCGACGACGTCCCTGATGCCTGGGAATGGGACCCGTCGCTGATCCGGCTCCGCGGCGCGCTCGAGCGCAGGCACCTGGCCGCGTTGCGCGAGCTGGTCCGCGAGCTCCAGGTGACCGACGAGCCGATCGACCGGCAGCTCACCGCCGTCATCGCCGCGGATGACGGGCCGTCCCTGTCGTCCTACATGGCCAAGCGGGGCACCCTCGAGCAGTGGCGGGAGTACCTGACCCTGCGGTCGGTCTACCACCTCAAGGAGGGCGACCCGCACAGCTTCGCGATCCCGCGGCTGAGCGGCCGGGCGAAGGCTGCCATGGTCGAGATCCAGGCCGACGAGTACGGCGGCGGCTCCCCCGAGCGCATGCACAGCGAGCTGTTCGCCGGGCTGATGCGCGACCTCGGCCTCGACGCCACCTACGGCGCCCTGTGGGACGACGCCCCGGCGCCGGCCTTCGCCTCGGTCAACACCATGTCGCTGTTCGGCCTGCACCGCCGGTGGCGGGGCGCCGCGCTCGGCCACCTGGCCGCGGTCGAGATGACCTCCTCCGAGCCCTCCCGCCGGTACTCCGCGGGCCTGCGCCGGCTCGGCTTCGACGAGACCACCAGCGTGTTCTACGACGAGCACGTCGAGGCCGACGCCGTCCACGAGCAGATCGCCGCGGTCGACATGTGCGGCTCGCTCGTGGCCGAGACGCCGGCCCTGGCCGGGGACGTCCTCTTCGGCGCCGCATGCGCGCTGGCCGTCGACGGGCTGGCCGCCCGGCACCTGCTCGACGCCTGGGAGGCGGGCCGCTCGGGGCTGCGCGGGGAGCGGTCGCTGGCCGCCTGACCGGCACGGTCCTCGGCGCCGGACCCGTTCCGGGGGCAGGAGCGGATGGCGAGGGCGTCCGACACCCGAGCCTGACTACCGAACCTCCTCCGGCCGGCCCGCCCGGAGGATGCGGGCGGCCGGGCGGGGGCGGCTCGGTGCGCTGGGCGCGGAGAACCCCGCGCGCTTGTGCGTGCCGTCGCAGAACGGCTTGATCCCCGACTTGCCGCACCGGCACAGCGCCACCGTCTCCCGGCCCGGGTCGATCTCCGCGCCGTCCTGGTCGACCAGCCGGAACTGCCCGCGGACGATCAGCGGGCCGTCCCGGTAGGGCGTGATGGTCGCCCCGCCGGCCGGGTCGGACCCCGGCGCGTCGTCCTCGGGCTGGTCGGTCGGGATCGGTCGGGTCTGCGGCACGTCCCCTCCCTGCCCCGCCCGGCGGGCGCGCACACCCTCAGGACGTCGTCGGTCCCTGCCCGTAGAAGACCTGCTCGACCACGCCTCGCGCCTGGCGGGTGGCCCGCCCGTAGTCGTCGAGGAACCGGCCGGGGTCGGCGTCCGGCCCGAGCCCGCTGGCGCGGGCGACGCCGATCAGCTCGACCCCCGGCCGCGGCAGCGAGTCCCCGGGCCGGCCACGGACGAGGAACACCGCGTTGCGGGCCCGGGTGGCCAGCTCCCAGGCCCCCCGCAGCGCGGCCGCCTGGTCGGCGTGCAGCAGCCCGGCGTCCTGCAGGGCGGTCAGCGCGGCTCCCGTGGCGGGCACCCGCAGGGCCGGCACCTCGGCGGCGTGCTGCAGCTGCAGCAGCTGCACGGTCCACTCGACGTCGGCCAGCCCGCCGCGGCCCAGCTTGGTGTGCGTCGCCGGATCCGCACCGCGGGGCAGCCGCTCCCGCTCCACGCGCGCCTTGATCCGGCGGATCTCGGCGACCTGCTCGGCGCTGAGCCCCGCCGACGGGTAGCGGATCGGGTCGATCAGCTCGACGAACGCCCTGCCCAGGTCCGCGTCGCCGGCCACCGGCGCCGCGCGCAGCAGCGCCTGCACCTCCCAGACCGACATCCACCGCGCGTAGTACTCGCGGTAGGAGGACAGGGTTCGCACCAGCGCGCCCTGGCGGCCCTCGGGGCGCAGGTCGGCGTCGACCTCGAAGGCCGGGTCGGGGGCCGGTTCGGCCAGCAGCCGGCGCAGCGTGTGCGCGATCGCGTTGGCCGCGGCGGTCGCCCGCCCCTCCTCCGCGCCCGGGCGCGGGCGGTGCACGAAGAGCACGTCGGCGTCGGAGCCGTAGCCCATCTCGGCGCCACCGAGGCGGCCCATGCCGATGACGGCCAGATCGGTGGGCACCTCGGCCGGGTCGATCCCGGCCTCGGCCGCGTACGCCCGGATCGCGGCGTCCAGCCCGACCTGCAGCGTGGCGACCGCGATGTCGGTGAGCGCCCGCCCCACCTGGTCGACGTCGAGCATGCCCAGCAGGTCGGCGGAGGCGATCCGCAGCAGCTCGTGGCGGCGCAGGCCGCGCAGCACGCGGACGGCGGCCTGCGGGTCGGCCGCCCGACCGGCCGCCTGCCGCCAGGCCCCGGCCAGCGCGGCCGCGGTCCGCGGCTGCAGCTCGTCGTCGTCGGCCAGGATCCGCAGCGCCTCGGGCGTGCGGGTGAGCAGCGCGGCGATGTACTGGCTGGAGCCCAGCAGCTGCGCCAGCCGCTCCGGGACATGCCCCTCGTCGCGCAGCAGCCGCAGGTACCACTGGTTGCCGCCGAGCGCCTCGCTGACCTGCCGGTAGGCGAGCAGGCCCGCGTCGGGGTCGGCGCAGTCGGCGAGGGTCTGCAGCACCACCGGCAGCAGGTACTTCTGCATCGACGCCGACCGGGACACCCCGCCGGTCAGCGCGGCCAGGTGCCGCAGCGCGCCGTCGGGGTCGGTGAAGCCCAGGGCCCGCAGCCGGTCCCCGGCCGCCTTCGAGCCCAGGTGCAGGTGCTCGCCGGGCACGCGGGCGACGGCCGACAGCAGCGGCCGGTAGAACAGCTTCTCGTGCAGCCGACGCACCTCGCGGGTGTGCAGGGCCAGCTCGGCGTCGAGCACGTCCACGGCGTCCCCGCGGTGGTCGGGCTTGTAGCCCAGCGAGCGGGCCAGCCACCGCAGCTGCTGCTCGTCGGTGGGCAGCAGGTGGGTGCGGCGCAGCCGGAGCAGCTGCAGCCGGTGCTCGACGGTGCGCAGGAACCGGTAGGAGGCGATGAGCGTGGCGGCGTCCTCCCGGCCGACGTAGCCGCCGGCCGACAGCATCGTCAGCGCCGGCAGCGTGCCGCCGACCCGCAGCGACTCGTCGACCCGGCCGTGCACCAGCTGCAGCAGCTGGACGGCGAACTCCACGTCCCGCAGGCCGCCCCGGCCGAGCTTGAGCTCGCGCTCGGCCTGCGCCGGCGGGATGTTGTCCAGCACCCGGCGGCGCATCGCCTGCACCTCGGCGACGAACCCGGGCCGGTCGCCGGCCTTCCAGACCATCGGCCACAGCTCCTCGACGTAGCTGCGGCCGAGGTCGGGGTCGCCGGCGACCGGGCGCATCTTCAGCAGCGCCTGGAACTCCCACGTGCTGGCCCACTGCCGGTAGTAGGCCGCGTGCCCGGCCAGGGTGCGGACCAGCGCGCCCGCCTTGCCCTCCGGCCGCAGCGCCGCGTCGACCTCCCAGGCGGCCTCCCGGCAGATCCGCATGAGCGCCGCGGCCACCCGGGTGGCGCTGCTGAGCGCCGGCTGCTCCGGCTCGTGCGGATCGACCGGCTCGGCGACGAAGACCACGTCGACGTCGCTGACGTAGTTCAGCTCGCGGCCACCGCACTTGCCCAGCCCGATGACCGCCAGCCGGCACGCCGCGGCGTCGGCCGGCTGCTCGGCGACGGCCACCGCGAGCCCCGCGGTGAGGACGGCGGCGGCGATGTCGGCGAGCTCGGCGGCGACGTCCTCGGCCGGCAGCCCCTCCCCCAGGTCCCGGCCGGCGACGGAGAGGATCGCCCGCCGGTAGGCCAGGCGCAGCTCGGCGACCCGCCGAGGATCGGCGTCCGGCGCCGCCTTGCCCAGCCGCACGCCCCAGGGCGGGTCGTCGGGGTCGGCGCCGACGGCGACCAGCATCTGCCGCTGGAGCGCCTGCGGGGTGGGCCGGGCGGGGCCGCGGTCGTCGGCGTCGAGCACGGTCCAGTCGCCGGGATTCGCGGCCAGGTGGTCGGCCAGGCCCGAGCTGGCGCCGAGCACGGTCAGCAGCCGGCTGCGCAGCAGCGCCGAGCCGCGCAGCCGGGCCAGCAGCGCCGCCGCCGACCCGCCGGTGGGGTCGGCGTGGTCGAGGGACTCGATCAGCCGGCGCAGCGACCGGACGGCCAGGTCGGGGTCGCCGGCGCGGGCCAGCGCGGACACCACGGGACCGGCCTCCGGGTCGGCCGGCTCGTTGCGGTCGAGGTCCCACAGCCCCATGGCCGGCTCCGACAGCAGCCGGGCGGCCTTCTCGCCGTCCAGGAAGCCGAACCGGACCAGCCGGACGACCGCGGGGCGCGGGATCTCCTGGGCGTCGCTCGCCGTCACGGGCTCAGGCGGTCGCACCGGCGCGGGCGCGCACCAGATCGGCGAACCGGCCGGCGAACGGCGCCCACACCTCGGCCATGTCGGGGTGGACCTCGGCGGCGCGGGCGGCGACGGTGGCCGCGTCGAAGGGAGTGGTGGCGATGCCTGCCGCGTCCTCCGCGGCCCAGCGGCGCACGAGCTCGGGGTCGGTCTCGATGTGGAACTGCAGCCCGTAGACGTGCCGGCCCAGCCGGAACGCCTGGTTCGGGTAGCGGGCGCTGCTGGCCAGCAGGGTCGCCCCCGGGGGCAGCTCGGCGATCTCGTCGTTGTGCCACTCGATGACGTCGGGGGTGAGCGGCACGGGCCCGAACAGCGGGTCGTGCTCGGCGACGTCCCGCTTGGCGACCAGCGTGGCGCCGATCTCCGGCCCGTCCCGGCCCACCTGCACCCGGCCACCGCCGACGTGCGCGAGCAGCTGGGCGCCGAGGCAGATGCCGAGGGTGGGGACGTCGCTGTCCAGCGCCGCCCGCAGCAGCGCGCGGACGCCGACCAGCTCCGGGGCGACGTCCGGGCCGTCCCCCGCGGACTGCTGGCCGCCCAGCACCAGCAGCCCGTCGTGCCCGGCGAGGTCGGCGGGCAACCGGTCGCCGGTGTGCAGGCGCCGCTCGTCCAGGTCCAGCCCCGCCTCCCGGAGCCAGTCGCCGAGGCGGGCGGATGGATCGGTCTCGCTGAAGACGACGACGAGTAGGCGGGCCACGGCGTCGAGCGTAGTGAGCGCCGCCCCGGTCCCGTCCCGGGAACCGCCCTGAGCGTGCGAAGGGTGGGGCGGGGTCCTGCCGTGCCGAGCCTGCGAGGTCCGGGGGGGTGACGAGGTCCTTCCTCAGAGGCCGGGGAGGTAGCGCGTGAGCTCGAAGGGGGTGACGTTGCGCCGGTAGGCGTTGAACTCCTCCCACTTGTTGCGCAGGAAGAACTGGAACACGTGCTCCCCGAGGGTCTCGGCGACCAGCTCGCTGCCCTGCATCGCGGTCAGCGCCTCACCGAGGGACACCGGCAGGTCCTCGTAGCCGGCCGCGCGCCGCTCGGTGTCGGTGAGCGACCAGACGTTGTCCTCGGCCTCCGGCGGCAGCTCGTAGCCCTTCTCGATGCCGCGCAGCCCGGCCGCGAGCAGCACCGCGAAGGTCAGGTACGGATTGCACGCGGAGTCCGGCGAGCGGACCTCCACCCGCGCCGACTGCGCCTTGCTCGGCTTGTAGGAGGGCAGCCGCACCAGCGCCGAGCGGTTGGCCCGGCCCCAGGTCACCGCGGTCGGCGCCTCGGTGCCGGCCAGCAGCCGCCGGTAGGAGTTCACCGTCTGGTTGGTGACGGCGGTGAACTCGCGCGCGTGGGTGAGCAGCCCGGCGATGAACTGCTTGCCGGTCGTCGACAGCTTGATCGGGTCGGCCGGGTCGTGGAAGGCGTTGCGGTCGCCCTCGAACAGCGACAGGTGGGTGTGCAGTGCCGAGCCGGCCAGGTCGGTGAACGGCTTGGGCATGAAGGTGGCGTACACCCCCTGGGCCAGCGCGACCTCCCGCACCACGTGCCGCAGGGTCATGATGTTGTCGGCCATCGACAGCGCGTCGGCGTAGCGCAGGTCGATCTCCTGCTGCCCCGGGGACACCTCGTGGTGGCTGAACTCCACCGAGATGCCCATGGCCTCCAGCGCGAAGACCGCCTCGCGGCGGAAATCGTGGGCGACGTTGTGCGTGGACAGGTCGAAGTAGCCGCCGTTGTCGGCCGGCTCGGGCGTGCGGCCGTCGGTCGGGAGGTCCTTGAGCAGGAAGAACTCGACCTCGGGGTGGGTGTAGAAGGTGAACCCCATGTCGGCGGCCTTGGCCAGGGCGCGGCGCAGCACGTGCCGGGGGTCGGCCCAGGACGGCGAGCCGTCGGGCATCGTGAGGTCGCAGAACATGCGGGCGGTGTCACTCGGCCGCCCTTCGCGCCCCGGCATGACCTGGAAGGTGGCCGGGTCGGGCTTGGCGAGCATGTCGGATTCGTAGACCCGCGCGAAGCCCTCGATGGCCGAGCCGTCGAAGCCGATGCCCTCGGCGAAGGCGGCCTCGATCTCGGCGGGGGCGACCGCGACGGCCTTGAGGTAGCCGGAGACGTCGGTGAACCACAGCCGCACGAAGCGGATGTCGCGTTCCTCCAGGGTGCGCAGGACGAACTCCTGCTGTCGGTCCATGTTCGGCATGATCCAGTCCGCTCGTTTCCGGGGTGTGACGTGCCCTCAAGCCTGCCCCGTCCGGGCGCCGGCGACACGCCGGCACGCCCGCATCATGCCGCGAGTTCCTCCAGCGGGACGGCGGGGTCGGTGAGCTGCTCCGGCGACACCGGCCGGCCCGAGCGGATCAGGGCCTGGAGCGCCTCGGTGACGTCCCAGACGTTGACGTTCATCGCGGCGGTGACCTGGTCCCCGGCCAGCCAGAACGCGACGAAGGCGCCGTCCTCGGGGGCGCCGCGGCAGACGACGGTGGCACCGGCGGCGGGCAACCCGGAGAACTCCATGCCGAGGTCGTACTGGTCGGTGAAGAAGTACGGCAGGCGGTCGTGCACGACGTCGCGGCCGAGCATGGCCCGCGCCGCGGCCGGTCCCGCGTGCAGGGCGTTGGCCCAGTGCTCCACCCGCAGCTGCCGGCCGTAGCGGGGGGAGAACGAGGCGGCGACGTCGCCGGCGGCCCACACGTCCGGTGCCGAGGTCTGCAGGCGCGCGTCGGTCACCACGCCGTCGGCCACCTCGAGCCCGGCCTCGGCCGCGAGCCGCGTCTCCGGCTGCGCTCCCACGCCGACGACGACGAGGTCGGCGGGCAGGGTGAGCCCGTCGGTGACCACCGCGGCCACCCGCCCCTCGCCCCGGACCTCCCGGACGGTCGTGCTGGTGAACACGTCCACGCCGTGGTCGCGGTGCAGCCGGGCGAAGATCCCGCCCAGCTCCCGGCCCACCACGCCCAGCAGCGGCGCGGGCTGCGGCTCGACGACGGTCACGGCGTTGCCCAGCGTGCGCGCGGCCGCGGCCACCTCCAGCCCGATCCAGCCCCCGCCGACCACCACGACCTGCCGCCCGCCGTCCCCCAGGTCGGCGCGCAGCCGGTCGGCGTCGGCCAGGGTGCGCAGGTACCGGACGCCCTCGAGGTCCGCGCCGGGCACCGGCAGCCGGCGGGCGACCGATCCGGTCGCCAGCAGCAGCCGGGTGAAGCCGAGCTCCTCGCCCGTGTCCAGCGCCAGCCGGTGCCCCTCGGGGTCCAGCCGGGTGGCCCGGACCCCGGTGCGCAGGTCGACGTCGTGCGCGGCGTACCAGCCGGCGTCGTGCACGTAGGCCCCGTCGCGGGGCGCGGCGCCGAGCAGGTACTGCTTGGACAGCGGCGGCCGCTCGTAGGGCCGCTCGTGTTCGGCGCCGACGAGCACGACCGGCCCGTCGAAGCCCTCGTCGCGGAGGGTCTCCGCGGCCTTGGCGCCGGCCAGCCCGGCGCCCACGATCACGATCGCGTCCTCCGTGGGCATGTGCCTCTCCTCGGGTGCGCTCGGGTGGTGCTGGTCGGGGCGAGCAGCTCGGCGCGGGAGGCTGCGGTCATCACGGCCCCTTCCGGCACCCAGGACGGGCCTGAAGCAGAGTCCGGGGCCCCAGCGCTGTCAACAGCTCCCGCCGCGGCGGCGCGGCCGCCTCCGCGGGTGCGGCGCTCGCTCCGGGGACGGCGTGCTCACGGGCGCGACCGCCGCCCGGGGGCGGGGGCGTACCGAGCGGCCAGGCGGGCGAGGGCCACCGCGGCGACCAGCAGGCCGAAGTCCCGCAGCGCGACGTCGTAGTAGCCGGGGAACGTCAGCAGGTTGACGATGATGCCGCCGAGCCAGGCCGCGACCAGCCATCCGCCGATGCGCGGGGCGACGGCGACCACGACGCCGGCGAGCAGCTCGACCACGCCGACGGCGTACATGGCCTGCTGGGGGGTACCCGGGACCAGGGCGTCGACCCACGGGGCGAGGTAGGCGGGCCAGTCGGTGAGCAGGTTGACGAACTTGTCCAGGCCGAAGGCGATCGGCGCGACCGTGAAGAGCGTCCGCAACAGGAGGAACGCCTGGTGGGCCGGATCGGTGATGACGGGGCGCGAGCGGGTGAGGTGGGTGGACATTCCAGCCCCTCCTTCTAAAACCAATGATGGTTAGAAGTAGAGACCTGGAGCACACCGCTGTCAACGGCCCCCGCTACGCCGGGGCAGGAGCCTCCATGCGGACGCAGCACCGGCCCGGCACCGGGGCGAGGCGGGCGGCGAGCCCGGTGCCCGCGAGGCCGTCGAGCACGCCGTCGAGCAGCCGCAGGTTCATCCCGCACACCAGCTCGGTGTGCGCGCGGGCCAGCGCGTGGAAGGGGCAGTTGACCAGGGTGATCGCGCCGCCTTCCTCGCGGGGCTCGAACCCGTGCTGCTCGAGCACGCGCAGCGCGGCGCTCCGGCCGGCCGCGCTGCCGTCGTGGGCCGCAGCCTCCACAGCCGCCGCCTCCCCGAGCTCCCGGCCACGGGCGTAGGCGCGGCGGCCGAGCACCGCCCGCGGCGGCTCCCCCGAGTCGTCAGCCTCCGCCAGCGCACCCGCCAGGAGCTCGCCGGCGAGGTCGTAGCGGCGCTCGGGCAGCGAGACCTCCACCGCGCACTCCGCCCGGCGGTAGAGCTTGGCCGGACGCCCGGCGCCGGGCCCGGTGCGCCCGGTGCGCCGCTCGAAGTGCACCTCCAGCAGCCCGTCGGCGACCAGGCGGTCCAGGTGGAAGGCAGCGGTCGCGCGGGGAACGCCCAGCGCGCCCGCCGCCTCGTCGCGGCTGACCGGCACGGGCCGGCGGGCGACGTGGTCGTAGAGCCGGCGACGGGTCGGTTCGGCCAGCGCGGCGACGGCGGCCACCTGCGCGGCGCGGTCGTCGTCCATGGCCGAAGTCTAGAACCGAGAACGGTTGGTGGAAGAGATCCTCAGTCCAGGGAGAGCGCCGCCAGCTCGGTGCGGCTGGTCACGCCGAGCTTGGCGAAGACGTTGCGCAGGTGGAAGTCGATGGTGCGGGGGCTGAGGAACAGCCGGGCGGCGATGTCCCGGTTGGACAGCCCCTGCCGGACCAGGCCGGCGACCTGCCGCTCCTGCGGGGTGAGCGCCGGGACGTCGGTGGCCTCCCGCCGGCGCGCCGTCTCCCCGGAGGCGCGCAGCTCCTGGCGGGCCTGCTCGGCCCAGGGCTCGGCGCCCAGCTCGTCGAAGGTCCCCAGCGCCGCGCGCAGGTGCGGGCGGGCGTCGACCCGCCGCCGGGCGCGGCGCAGGAACCGGCCGTAGGCCAGCTCGGTGCGCGCCCGGGCCGGTGCCCGCTGCGCGCGGTCGTGCGCGGCCAGTGCCGCCCGGAAGTGCTCCTCCGCGTCGGCGTCCTCGGCGAGCAGCGCGCGGCCGTGGGCGGTCAGGGCGGCGGCCCACGGCGCGCCGGTGCCCCCCGCGTAGGACGCCAGCTCCGCCACCCACCCGCGGGCGGCGTCCGGCCGGCCGGCCTGGAGCGCGGCCTCGATGCGGTCCAGCGCGGCGAGCTGGCCGACGGGGATCGAGGTGATCCGCTCGAACCAGCTCAGACCGCCGGACGGCTCCGCCGCGGCGAGGAGACCGCGCGCCCAGTTCGCCAGGCCGGTCACGACCTCGGTGACGATGCCCAGCGGCACGGCGGCGGCGATCCGGTCGAACTCGGCCAGGTACCCGGCGGCGCGCCCGGTCTCCCCGCGCAGCGCGGCCAGGAGCGCCAGCGTGGCCGTGGGCCAGGCGGCGAGCACCGGCTGCCCGGAGTTCTCGGCCAGGGTCAGCGCCTCGCCGGCACCGGTGGCCGCCGCGGCCCAGCGGCCGGTGGCCAGCTCGGGGAGGTTCCGGCGGGTCAGCGCGTGCACGACCATGACCAGCGCCCCGGTGTCGCGCGCGCGCCGCAGCAGCCGGTCCTGCAGCCGCAGCCCCGCCTCGTCGTCGCCCAGCGGCCAGGTGGCGACGCCGAGGTTGAGCAGCAGGTCCTCGTCGGCGACCACGTCGAGCTCGTCGGCGAGGTCGAGCGCCGCCCGCAGGCACGGCGTGGACCGGTGCCACTCGGCCCGCGCGACGGCGTCCAGGCCGTGCACCAGCGGGACCAGGCAGCGGTCCCGCACCGGCGAGCCGGGGTCGACGTCGGGCAGCAGCCGCGTGGGGTCCAGCGGGCTGCCGGAGCGGGCGCCGGAGGCGGCCAGGGCGGCGCCGAGCATCGCCAGGTCACCGGCGAGGCGCCGGTCGTGGGGAGCGACCTCGGCGGCCGCCTCCAGCACCATCCGGTGCGCCTCGTCCTGCGAGCTGCCGTGGAACTCGACGTGCGCCCGCAGCCGGCGCAGATCCGCGCGCAGCGCGGGTTCGGCGGTCAGGGCGAGGCCGGCGTCGGCCAGCGCCCGCGCCCGGCCCGGCTGGGCGGCCAGCCACGCGGAGACCGCGGCGCGGGACAGCCGCCGGGCCCGCTCCTCCCCTACCGGGGACAGCTCCGCCGCCCGCTCCCACGCGGCGCAGGCCGCCTCGTGGCCGCCCCGGGTCAGGGCGCGCTCGGCCGCGGCGTCGAGCGCGGCGACCACCCCCTCGTCGGGTTCCTCGACCGAGGCGGCCAGGTGCCAGGCGCGGCGGTCGACGTCGTCGGGGCCGGTGAGCACCGCGGCCAGCGCGCGGTGGGCCCGCCGCCGCCCCGAGCTGGTGGCCGCGCCGTAGACCGCCGACCGGACCAGCGGGTGGCGCAGCTCGACCGCGCCGTCGCGGATCCGCAGCAGCCCGGACCGCTCCGCCGCCTCCATCCCCGGCTCGGCGACGGCGAGCTCGCGAGCGGCCTGCCGGACCACCGCCGCCCGCCCGGAGTCGTCGGCGGCGGCGACCAGCAGCAGGGTCTGGGCCTCGTCGGGCAGCCGCCGGCAGCGGTCGAGGAACGCCCGCTCGACACCCTCGGTCAGCGGCAGCCGCTCGGGCAGCGGCGCGGCACCGGACAGCTGGGCCGGGGTCAGTGCCTCGGCGAGCTCGACCAGCGCGAGGGGGTTGGCCGCGGTGCCGGCCAGCAGCGCGTCGCGGACCTCCACCGGCACCGGCGCCCCGGCCCGTTCGCTGAGCAGCGCGCCGGCGGCCGCGACGTCGATGCCGCCGAGCTCGACGGCCGGCAGGTCGCCGCTGTCGAAGGCGCGCACGTCGCCGGTGCGGGCGGCGAACAGCAGCGCCACGCGTTCGTTCTGCAGCCGGCGGGCGACGAACAGCAGCGCGGCCGCCGACGCGTCGTCCAGCCAGTGCGCGTCGTCGACGACGGCCAGCACCGGCGCCTGCTCCCCCGCCTCGGCGAGCACGCCGAGGGCGCCGAGGAAGACCAGGAAGCGGTCGGCCTCGCCGCCGGCGGCCTCGCCGAACGCGGTGCGCAGCGCCTGCGCCTGCGGGGCGGGCAGCCGGTCGGCGCAGCCCATCACCGGCCGGAGCAGCCGCTGCAGGGCGGCGAAGGCCAGCGGGGACTCCGACTCGATGCCCTGTGTCCACAGCACCGTCGCGCCGCCGGTCGTGGCGGCCGCGTCCGCCAGCAGCGCCGACTTGCCGACGCCGGGCTGCCCGCGCAGCACCAGCGCGCCGCCGCGGCCGGCGGCCGCCTCCCCGCGCAGCGCCGCCACCGCGGCCCGTTCCCGCTCCCGCCCCTGCAGCACCGGGGCAGCCTAGAACCGGCCGTGAGGGGTTTCAGCCGGCGACCGGCTCCCGCGTGCCGGCACCCAGCAGCCCGGCCAGGTGCGCGGCATCCTCGGCCACGAAACCCAGCAGCGCCGAGCCGCGGGTGTGCTGCCAGGGCAGGCCGAGGAAGTACAGCCCCGGCACCGGGCTGACGCCGCGGGTGTGCCGGACCCGCCCGTCGGCGACCGCGTCCGGGACGTCGAGCCAGCGCCAGTCCGGGCGGAAGCCGGTCGCCCACACGACCCCCGCGGCGTCCAGGGAGCCGCCGTCGGCGAACCCGACCGTGGTGCCGGAGGCGCTCACCGCGCGGGGCCGCAGCTCGATCCCGCGGGCGCGCAGCGCCGGCCAGCTGGTGCCGATGACCAGCTCCCGGTCGCGCAGCCGGCGACCCGGCCGGGAGTCGGCCGTCACGCGCATCAGCCCCGACCGGGTGAGCCACCAGAACAGGTCCCGGCCCAGCAGGCGCTGCGGCACGGCCCGCGGCCGGGTGCCGACCGCCAGGGTCACCGGGCGGCCGGAGCCGGCCAGCTCCTCGGCGATCTGCACCCCCGAGTTGCCCGCGCCCACCACCAGCACGGGCCCGTCGGGGAGGTCGGCCGGGCGCCGGTAGCCGGTGCTGTGCAGCTGCACCACTTCCGGGGCGAGCTCCGGCGCCCACCCGGGGACGTGCGGCGCGCCGAAGGCGCCCGTGGCGACGACGACCCGGCGGGCGGCGATCGCCCCGTCCCCGGTCTCCGCGACAAAGCCGCGGTCGGCGGGCGCCAGCCGGGTCACCCGGGTGCCGAGCGCCACCGGCAGCCCGAAGGTCTCGGCGTAGAGCTCCAGGTAGGCGGCGACGGCGTCCTTGCCCGGGTGGGTGCCGGCGGTCGCGGGGAACGGGAGGTCGGGCAGCCCGTCGTACTCCGCGGCGGTGAACAGCCGCAGCGAGTCCCACCGGGAGCGCCACACATCCCCGATCCGGGTGCCGGCATCGACCAGCCCGAAGCCGACGCCGCGCCGCTGCAGCTCCCGGCCGAGCGCCAGGCCGGCCTGCCCGGCGCCGATCACCAGGACGTCCAGGGGCTCGGTGCGTCGCTCCACGAGCGTGATCATCTCCGACCGCCGGGCTGCGGCGACTACCGGGCCGCGACGGTGAACGGCACGGTGAGCACGCTGCCGTCCGCCAGGCGGAACTGCCCCCACAGCCGGTAGGGCCCCGGGGTGGGGAACGCGGCGTGCACGTCGAGCTCGGGACCGAACTCCTGGCCGGGGAGGGCGAACACCGGGTCGCCGTCGGCGTCCTCGACGTCGGCGTGCTCGTGCGCGAACGTCGTCCCGTCCCCGCGCATGACCACGACGTGCCCGGCGGCGGCGAGGTAGGGCCGCAGGTCGGTCAGCGGCCGGCCGGTGGTGGCATCGGTGAAGGAGAAGCGCAGATCGCTGGTCTCCCCCGCCACGGCGTCGCCCTCGAGCTGGACCCGGACACCGTCGACGACCCGGATGCGCGGGCCGGCCTCGACGGGAACCGCTGCGGGGGCCGGGCCGTCGACGGTGAGCGTCGCGACGTCGTGGACGTCGCCCATCTCGCCCTGCCGGCGGAACTCGGTGTCGATCCGGTAGCTGCCGGCGGTCGGGAAGGTGAGCTCGACGGCGAGCTCACCGGGGCGGCCGGTGGGCTCGGGGTGCACGTGGGCGAACGTGCCGAGGTCGGCGCGCGTGGCGATCAGGTGCGCCCACACCTCGTGGCTGCGGGCGAGGTCGCCCATCGGCTCGCCGGTCGCGACATCGACCAGCCGCACGACGACCCGGGTCGGCTCGCCGGGACGGACGCCGTCGGGCACGTCGAGCCGGACGTCGATCCCGGCGTCCACCGAGGACGCCGGCTCGATCTGCGCGGTCATCATCGTGCTCATCGCCGGGCGCATGGGCATGCCGGTCGACTGGGTCCAGGCCAGGACGCCGTTCATGCCCCGCTGCGCGGCGTCGGTGCGGCTGAGCGCGGTGAGCCCGGCGCCGATCGCCAGGGCGAGGACCGCCACACCGCCGAGGAAGGCGTACTGGCCCACCCGGGCGCGCAGCGGGGGACGCAGGATCTCCGCGGCGCCGGCCGGGCGCCGGAAGCCGCGCAGCCGCAGCGCGTTGGTGACCACGCTGACCGAGCTCATCGCCATGGCCGCGGCGGCCAGCACCGGGTCCAGCAGCAGACCGTCGGCCCAGTAGAGGGCGCCGGCGGCCACCGGGATCAGCAGCACGTTGTAGGCGAAGGCCCAGGCCAGGCCCTGCTTGATGGTGGTGACCGTGCGGCGGGAGAGCGCGATCGCGGACACGATGCCGCGCAGGTCGCCGCCGACCAGGGTGACGTCGGAGGCGGCGACGGCCACGTCGGTGCCGGTGCCGACGGCGATGCCGAGGTCGGCCTGCGCCAGGGCGGGGGCGTCGTTGATGCCGTCGCCGCACATCGCCACGACCTGACCGGCCGCCTGCAGCGCCGCGACCTGCTCGGCCTTCTGCGCGGGCAGCACCTCGGCCAGCACGTGCTCGATGCCCACCTGGGCGGCGATCGCCCGCGCGGTGGTGCCGGTGTCACCGGTGAGCATCCACACCTGCAGGCCCAGCGCCTTCAGCTGGGCGACCGCCTCGGCCGACTCGGGCCGCACCGGGTCAGCCACCGGGATCAGCGCGGCCGGCTCGTCGTCGACGGCGACGTACACCGGTGTCGCCCCGGCCCGCGCCGCCTCGTCGGCGGCGGGGGCGAGGGGCGTCAGGTCGAGGCCGCCCAGCAGCGCCCGGTTGCCGACGCGGATCCGCCGGCCGCCGACCACCGCCTCGATGCCGGAGCCGGGCAGCGCCTGGAACGAGGTGAGCGCGGGCGGCACCAGCCCGCGCTCGCGGGCGGCGGCCACGAGCGCCTCGCCCAGCGGGTGCTCGCTGCCGGCCTCGGCGGCGGCCACGAGGGCCAGGACGTCGTCCTCCCGCCAGGAGCCGGCCGTGGTGACGCCGGTGACGGCCGGCCGGCCGCGGGTGATCGTGCCGGTCTTGTCGAGCACCACGGCGGTCAGCTGCTTCGCGGTCTCCAGCGCCTGGCCGTCCCCGATGAGGATGCCCAGCTCGGCGGCCTTGCCGGTGCCGACCATCACCGCGGTCGGCGTGGCCAGTCCCAGCGCGCAGGGGCAGGCGATGATCAGCACGGCGAGGGTGGTGCCGATCGCCATGGTCAGCCGGCCGGTGTCCGGCCCGAACAGCACCCAGCCGGCGAAGGTGGCCACGGCGGCGACGAGCACCGCGGGCACGAACCAGGCCGAGACCCGGTCGGCCAGCCGCTGCATGGGCGCCTTGGCGCCCTGCGCGTCGCCGACCAGCCGGACGATCTGGGCCAGCGTGCTGTCGGCCCCGACGGCGGTGGCCCGGACGACGACCGAGCCGGTGCGGTTGAGGGTGGCGCCGATGACCGGGTCGCCGGCCCGCTTCTCCACCGGCAGCGGCTCGCCGGTGAGCATGCTCTCGTCCACGGTCGAGGAGCCGGCGGTCACGACGCCGTCGACGGGCACCTTCTCCCCGGGCCGGACGCGGACCAGGTCGCCCACCACGACGTCCCCGACGGGCACGTCCACCTCGACGTCCCCGCGCACCACCCGGGCGGTCCGGGGAGCGAGCCCGACGAGGGCGGTGAGCGCGGCGGTGGTGCGCTTCTTGGCCCGGCCCTCCATCCACCGGCCCATCAGCACCAGGGCGACGATGACCAGCGAGGTCTCGTAGTAGACGTGCAGCGGCAGGCCCCACCGCTCGGCGGCGGCCGGCCACAGGGTGACGAACGCGCTGTAGCCGTAGGCGAAGGCGGTGCCGAGCGCGACGAGGGTGTTCATGTTCGTGGCGCCGTGCCGGGCGGCGGCCCAGGCCGCGGCGTAGATGGACCCGCCGGCCCAGAACTGCACGACCGTGGCGACCACCAGGACCGCCGGCATCAGCCAGTCCATCGCGTCCAGCGGCAGCGGCACGTACATCAGGACCATCAGCCCCAGGCCGGCGGCGAGCGCCACCTGCCAGCGCCGCTTCAGCGCGGCGAGGGCGGTGTCCCGCTCGTCGCCCTCCAGCGGGCCCGGCGCCGGCTCCTCGGGCGCACCGCGGAGGGTGGCGCCGTAGCCGGCGGCCACGACCACCTCGGCCAGCGCGGCGGGGGCCACCCGCCGCGGGTCGAAGTCCACCGCCGCGGTCTCGGTGGCCAGGTTGACGCGGGCGTCGAGGACGCCGTCCAGCCGGCGCAGCGCCTTCTCCACCCGGCCGACGCACGAGGCGCAGGTCATGCCGTGGATGTCGAGCGCGCAGGTCCCGAGGGTGTCCGGCGGGGTCGCCTCCGCCGCGGTCGGCAGTGTCGTCGTCATGCGGCGAGGCTCGCGGGAGCGGACCGGTGAGCGCGCCGGGGAAATCGCCGGGGCCGGCGCGCTCGACGGGCGGGTCGCCCCCGTCACGGGCGCGAGCCATCGGTGCGGCGATCGCCCGGCGGCTGATCGCCGACGGCGCCGCGGTGCTGCTGCACCCGTGGTGGCCCGGCGGTTCACCCGGTGCTTCTCCCGGCGCGAGCACCGGTGCCCGGCCCGGAATCTCGGATCGTCCGATCCACCGCACTCCCCCGGAGCCCCTCGTGATGACCTCCACGCCCCGCACCTTCGTCGGCACCACCACCTTCCGGGTCACCGGCATGGCCTGCGGCCACTGCGAGCGTGCCCTCACCCAGGAGATCAGCCGGGTCGACGGCGTCCGCGACGTCGCCGTCGACCTACCCACCGGCACGGTCACCGTCTCGGTCGACCGGGCCGTCGACCGCTCCGACATCGCCGCGGCCGTCGACGAGGCGGGCTACGCCCTCGTGCCCTGAGCCCGCCCCGCTGCCCTGATCCCGTCCCGACCGCAGGAGGTCCCGCCATGTCCCTCACCCGCCCGGCTCCGGGCCGCACGCCCGCCACCCCCGAGCCCGCCGAGTCCCGCACCGCCCGGCGCCGCCGCGCCCGCACGCTCGTCCTGCACTACCTCGAGATGGTCGTCGCGATGGCCGTCGGGATGGTCGCCCTGCACCCGGTGTGGTCGTTCGTGCTCGACGCCCTCGGCTGGGGAGCGGTGCTCGACGCCCCCGAGCCGATGGCGATGATCATGGCGACGAACATGACGATCGGGATGACGCTGGTCATGCGCTGGCGCCGGCACGGCTGGCGCGCCTGCGCCGAGATGGCCGCGGCGATGTACCTGCCCTTCGCCGTGCTGTTCGTCCCGATGTGGGCCGGGCTCCTCTCCAGCGGCGACATGCTCCTGTGGGGGCACGTCCTGATGCTGGTCGCCATGGCCGGCGCGATGGCGATCCGCCCCCACGAGTACGCCCACTGCTGACCGCCGCGGGAACGGGCGGGCCGCTCGCCCGTTCCCCGCGTACCCGACCCCGGAAGGACCCGCCCATGTCCCCCGCCACCGTCCGCCGCGCCGGCCCCGACGACGCCGCCGCGGTGCTGACCCTCGTCCGGGAGATCGCCGCCCACGAGGGCGACGTCTCCGACGTCCGCAGCGACCTGGCCACCTGGACGGCGATGCTGGCCCGCCCGGAGGTGCTGGTGCTGCTGGCCGAGCGGGACGGCGAGCCGGTCGGCTACGTGTCCGTCGTCCGCCGGCTGCACCTGTGGCTGGGCCGGGACATCCTCGGCCTGGACGACCTGTTCGTGCGCGACGGGCACCGGGACGCCGGCGTCGGCCGGCTGCTCATGGCCGAGCTGGCCCGGATCGCGGCCGCCGAGGAGTTGCTGGTCCGCTGGGAGATGCGGGAGGACAACACCGCCGCCCAGCGGTTCTACCGCCGGCTGGGCGCCACGCTGCGCACGAAGGTGATCGCCGCGTGGCAACCCCGAACTAGCATGTGAGCGCCACCACGAGGGCGCCGCGGTCACGGGCGCGACCTGCGGCCCGGCCGCGGCGCGGGTGGCGGAGGACGAGATGGACGTCGTCTTCGTGGTGCTCGCGGTCGTGGCCGTCGCGCTGTTCCTGCTGGTCGCCGCGAGCGTCCGGGTGGTCACCCAGTACGAGCGCGGGGTGGTGCTGCGCTTCGGCCGGCTGCTGGGCGAGGCCCGCCCACCCGGTCTCACCTTCATCACCCCCGGCGTCGACCGGCTGCACAAGGTGAACCAGCAGATCGTCACCATGCCGGTGCCGGCGCAGGAGGGCATCACCCGGGACAACGTGACCGTCAAGGTCGACGCGGTCGTCTACTACAAGGTCTACGACCCCGTCCGGGTGGTCGTGGCCGTGCAGAACTACCAGGCGGCGATCGCCCAGGTGGCCCAGGCGTCGCTGCGGTCGATCATCGGCAAGAGCGACCTGGACGACCTGCTGTCCAACCGGGAGCGGCTCAACCAGGGGCTGGAGCTGATGCTCGACAACCCGGCGGTCGACTGGGGCATCCACATCGACCGCGTCGACATCAAGGACGTCGCGCTTCCGGAGTCGATGAAGCGGTCGATCGCGCGGCAGGCCGAGGCCGAGCGGGAACGCCGCTCCCGGGTGATCACCGCCGAGGGCGAGCTGCAGGCCTCGGAGAAGCTGGCCCAGGCCGCGGAGGTGATGGCGATCCAGCCGGCCGCGCTGCAGCTGCGCCTGCTGCAGACCATGGTCGAGGTGGCGGCGGAGAAGAACTCGACGGTCGTGCTGCCGTTCCCGGTGGAGCTGCTCCGATTCCTGGAGCGCTCCACCCCACCGGACCCGGCCGCGCCGGTTCCCGTGCCCCGGTCCGCTCCGGCTGCTCCCGCCCCCGGGGCCGGCATGCCGCGATCGGGACGTTCGGGCGGCGACACGCCGGTGGCGCGCGGCACGTCGCATCCCGAACGCCACGAGCCCGGGTAGGGCCCCCTCGCCTGGCCGTGCCCGCGGAGCACCGACGAGGATGGGCGCGTGAGCGAGCTTGCGAGCGAACACGTCGGGCACGGCAGTGAGGGGCGACCGCGGCAGCTGAGGGTCGCGCTGGCCCAGGTCGACACCCGCGTCGGTGACCTCCCCGGCAACGCCGACCTGGTCACCCGGTGGACGGCGAAGGCGGCCGACGCCGGCGCCCACCTCGTCGTCTTCCCCGAGATGACCCTCACCGGCTACCCCCCGGAGGACCTCGTGCTGCGGGAGTCCTTCGCCCGCGCCAGCGAGCACGCCGTCGTCGACCTGGCCGCCACCCTGGCCGACCAGGGGCTGGGTGACGTCGCCGTCGTCGTCGGCTACCTGGCGCACACCGAGGGCGCCGGCCCCGCCCCGGTGGAGTCCATGCCCGAGGACGACCGCCCGGCCGACGCCAACCCGCGCCGCGGCGCCCCGCGCAACGCCGCCGCGCTGCTCCACGGTGGCGAGGTGGTCGTCCGCTACTACAAGCGGCACCTGCCCAACTACGGCGTCTTCGACGAGGCCCGCTACTTCGTGCCCGGCACGGAGCTGCCGATCGTGCGGCTGCACGGCGTCGACGTCGCGCTGACCATCTGCGAGGACCTCTGGGTCGAGGGCGGCCCGTGCGGCGTCGCCGGCCGGGCCGGGGTGGACGTCGTCGCCTCCCCCAACGCCTCGCCCTACGAACGGGCCAAGGACGACCTGCGGCTGCCGCTGGTCCGCCGCCGGGCCGCCGAGGCGCGAGCGACGATCCTGTACTGCAACCAGGTGGGCGGGCAGGACGAGCTGGTCTTCGACGGCGACTCGATGGTGGTCGCCCCGGACGGGGAGCTGCTCGGCCGGGCCCCGCAGTTCGTCGAGCACCTGCTGACCGCCGACCTGACCATCGACCCGTCGTCGGTGCCCGAGCGGCGCGAGGGGCGGATCGGGCCGATGACCGTCACCCGGCACGTGATCTCCGAGGAGCCGGTGCCGCTCGTCGAGCCCCGGCCGCCGTCGATCGCCGAGCCGCTGGAGGACCGCGAGGAGGTCTGGCGGGCGCTGGTGCTGGGCCTGCGCGACTTCATCGACAAGAACGGCATGCCCTCGGTGGTGCTCGGGCTCTCCGGCGGCATCGACTCCGCCGTCGTCGCCGCGCTCGCCGTCGACGCGCTCGGCCCGGACCGGGTGCACGGCGTCGGCCTGCCGTCGAAGTGGTCGACCGAGCACTCCCTGGCCGACGCCGAGGACCTGGCGAAGCGGACCGGGCTGCACTACACGGTCGTCCCGATCGCGCCGATGGTCGACGCGTACCACGGCTCGGTGGAGCTCACCGGCGTCGCGGCGGAGAACCTGCAGGCCCGGGTGCGCGGCACGCTGCTCATGGGGCTGTCCAACCAGCACGGCCACCTGCTGCTGACCACCGGGAACAAGAGCGAGGTGGCGGTCGGCTACTCGACCCTCTACGGCGACTCGGCCGGCGGCTTCGCCCCGATCAAGGACGTGCCCAAGACCCTCGTGTGGGAGCTGGCCCGCTGGCGCAACGCGCACGCCCGCGCGCGCGGTGAGACCGAGCCGATCCCGCAGAACTCGATCGACAAGCCGCCGTCGGCCGAGCTGGCCCCCGGCCAGGTCGACACCGACTCGCTGCCCTCCTACGAGGAGCTGGACGCGGTCATCGCCGACTACGTCGACCACGACCTGGGGATGGCCGACCTGCTCGAGCGCGGCCACGACCCCGAGATCGTCGCGCGGGTGCTGCGGCTGATCGACAGCGCGGAGTTCAAGCGCCGGCAGTCGGCGCCGGGAACGAAGATCAGCCTGAAGGCGTTCGGCCGGGATCGGCGTCTGCCGATCACCAACCGCTGGCGGGAGAGCCTGCCCAGCGTCCGCGAAGGAGCGGCAGCACATGAGTGAGTCGGTGCTCTACGGCGGGACGTCCACCGCCCGGGTGCGGGTGCACCACCTGCAGCAGGCCAAGGAGCGCGGCGAGAAGTGGGCGATGCTCACCGCCTACGACACCTACAGCGCGGCCATCTTCGAGGAGGCCGGCATCCCGGTCATGCTCGTCGGCGACTCCTCGGGCAACGTCGTCCTCGGCTACTCGAGCACCGTGCCGGTGACCGTCGAGGACATCCTGCTGATGACCAAGGCCGTCACCCGCTCCACCAAGCGGTCGCTGATCGTGGCCGACCTGCCCTTCGGCAGCTACGAGTCCGGGCCGCAGCAGGCGTTCGCGACCGCCGTCCGAATGATGAAGGAGGGCGGCGCGCAGGCGGTCAAGCTCGAGGGCGGTGCGCGGGTCGCGCCGCAGATCAGGCTGCTGCACGACTCCGGCATCCCGGTGATGGCGCACATCGGCTTCACGCCGCAGAGCGAGCACGCCCTCGGCGGCTTCCGGGTGCAGGGCCGCGGCGCCGGTGCCGAGCAGCTGCTCGCCGACGCGCACGCCGTCCAGGAGGCCGGGGCGTTCGCCGTCGTCCTGGAGATGGTGCCCGCCGAGCTGGCCGCCCAGGTCACCAAGGAGCTGTCCATCCCCACGATCGGCATCGGCGCCGGCGTGGACTGCGACGCCCAGGTGCTGGTCTGGCCGGACATGGCCGGGCTCAACGGCGGCCGGGTGCCGAAGTTCGTGAAGAAGTACGCCGACCTGCGTGCCGAACTGCTGCGCGCGGCCCAGGAGTTCGCCGACGACGTCCGCGGCGGCACCTTCCCCGGCCCCGAGCACTCCTTCGAGTAGCCGATGAGCGCAGCCGGCCCGCGCCCGCCGCGGGTCGCGCTGCTGTCCTTCCGGCAGCCGTTCGCCGACGCCCTGCTCGACGGGCGCAAACGGCACGAGTTCCGTCGCGGCACCGCCGGGTTCGCCCCCGGCGACCTGCTGCTGGTCTACGAGATCGCGCCGGTCTCCCGGGTGATCGGCGTGGCCCGGGTGGGGCGCGTCCACCGCGGCTCGGGCCCGGAACTGGCCGGCATCGAGGAGCACCCGGACCTCAGCGACCTCACCGCCGACTACCTCGGGGACGCCCCGGCCGCCGTGGCCCTGCAGCTGGACGCCGTCCACCGGCTGCCCGACCCGGTACCGCTGGCGGCGCTGGGCCTGGACCGGCCGCCGCGCTCCTACCGCTGGCTGCCCCGGGAGACCTCCTGGCCCGCCGCGGTCCGGGACGGGCTCGCCGCGCTGCGGGAGGAGCGGTGGACCAGCGAGTAGCCGACCACGTTGGGCACGAGTGCGATCAGGTAGATGCCCAGCTGGGTCGAGAACTCATGGATCGGGAAGCCCAGCGGCTCGGTGAGGTAGTGGCCGAGGAATCCGCCGGTGTAGCCGGGTGCACCGGCCCGCTCCCGCAGCCACAGCTCCAGGTCGGTGAGCGGACAGTCGGCGCCGGCCAGGTAGACGCCCAGGATTCCCAGGGCCACCGGCAGGTGCAGCAGCAGGAGGCGCGGCCACCGCAGCGCCAGCAACGAGCCGGTCAGCATGAACAGGACGGCGGCGGCGTGCAGCACCGCGACGGCCGACGCGAGCAGCAGCACGGCCGCAGTGTCCCACCGCCGGGACGCCCCGGACGCCGCGCCGATCGGCCGGCCACGACTCAGACGTCGGTGATCCGGATCCCGGCGTGCACCTTGTACCGGCGGTTGACCGACACCAGGTTGACCGTCAGGGCCTCCACCTGGAAGGCGTTGCGCAGCCGGCCGGCGTAGATGCCGCGCATGCCCGGCAGCCGCCCGGCGAGCGCCTGCACCGTGTCGGTCGCCTCGCGCACGTCGCCGACGACCATCACGTCGCCGTCCAGTGTGGGCCGGGAGAGGTCCTCCAGGAGAACGGCGGAGAGGTGGTGGAAGGCGCCGACCACCTGCGAGTCGGGCAGCAGCGCGGCCGCCTGCTGGGCGACGCTGCCCTCCTCGACCTCCACGACGTAGGCCCCCAGCTCGTCGAAGGCCATGGGGACGACGCAGTCGACGACGATCTTCCCCGCCAGCGGCGTGGCCAGCTCCGCCAGCGTGGCGGCGTGCCCGGCGAAGGGCACCGCGACGATCACCAGGTCGGCGGCGCCGGCGACGTCCACGTTGGACCCGCCCGTCACCGACACCTCCGCCCCACCCGCGGCGGCACCGGCCCGGGCGGCGACCGTGGCGGCCACCTCGGCGGCCCGGTCCGCGTCGCGCGACCCCAGCAGCACCCGCTGGCCGGCGGCGGCCAGCCGCACGGCGAGGCCCCGTCCCTGGGGTCCGGTGCCCCCGAGCACCCCGACGACCAGGTCCTCCACCGAACGTCCGTCAGTCACCTGCCACCTCCCGCGTCGCCGGCCCGCCCGGCGTCCTGCGGCCGATCATGCCCCGGGCCTCCGCGCCCGCCGGCAGTGGTGGCTCAGTCCCCCCTCCAGTCGCGGTCCTCCGCGGTCAGCCGCTCCTCGCGCTCGGCCACCGACTGCAGCGCGTGCTCGGCCTCCTCGCGGGTGGCGTACGGCCCCAGCCGGTGTCGCTCCGCGCAGCCGTCCCGCGTCTCGACGGTGTGGTGCTTGAGGCAGTAGAACCACTGCTCCGGCTCCATCGGCGGCCTCCTCGGCGTGGTCGTCCCCGGCGTGTGCTCGGGCGTCCCAGCATTGCCGACGACGCCCGCGAGCGCCTCCCCGACCCACCTGGCGTTCCCGGCCGGGACGGCGTCCTCCGCCGTGATCAGCCCTTCTCACCGAACGTGGCCAGGGCGACTCCCCGACTCTCGGGGAGGGCCGACCCCTCACTCACGGCTCCCCGCGGAACGCGTGCTCCGCGAGGGTCCTCGGTACTTCCCAGCCGTCCGACAGGAGGCTCCCGTGGATTCCCCCTCGCTGAGTCGACGAGACACCCTGAAGCTGTCCGTGCTGGGAGCCGCCACCCTCGCCCTGCCGGTGGCCGGCGTGGTCGCCGCGAAGCGCGCCTCGGAGATCGCGGAGAACCGGATTCCCGAGCCGTTCACGGTGCCCTACCAGGCCCCGCCGGTCCTCGCCCCCGTCCGCACGGACCCCGCCACCCGCACCAGCTTCTACGAGATCACCCAGCGCCCGTTCCGCGGCCAGATCCTGCCCGGCGTGCAGACGACGCTGTTCGGCTACAACGGCATGGTCCCCGGGCCCACCATCCGGGCCCGGCGGAACGAGCCCTCGGTGGTGCGGCAGATCAACACGTTGCCCGAGCAGCATCCGACGCTGGGCTACCAGCCGTGGACCTCCACCCATCTGCACGGGGCGCCCTCCCTGCCGCAGTTCGACGGGTATGCCTCGGACATCAGCCTGCCGGGGCAGTACAAGGACTACCGGTACTCCAACAGCGAGGATGCGCGCACGCTCTGGTACCACGACCACTGCGTGCACCACACCGCGGAGAACGTCTACTCCGGGCTGGCCGGGCAGTACCACGTCATCGACACCCTGGAGCAGTCCCTGCCGATCCCGCACGGCGACTACGAGCTGCCGGTCAGCATCGGGGACGCCGCCTTCCGGAAGGACGGCGAACTGCTCTTCGACAACCGCAGCGAATCCGGCCTCATGGGCGACGTCATCCTGGTCAACGGGCGGCCCTGGCCCCTGCTGCGGGTCGAGCAACGCAAGTACCGCCTGCGGATCCTGAACGCCTCCGTCGCCCGCGGCTACCGGCTCCGGCTCAGCACCGGCGCTCCGATGACGGTGATCGCCACCGACGGCGGGCTGGTGCGCACCCCCCAGCCGGTGACCGAGCTGCTGCTCGGCGTGGCCGAGCGCTACGAGGTGATCATCGACTTCGCCGGCCTGCGGGCCGGGCAGCGGGTCGAGCTGCGCAACGCCGGGGTGAAGAACGCGATCGACTACGACCACACGGACAAGGTGATGGCCTTCGAGGTGACCGGCCCGGCCACGAGCACCGTCGGCAACGAGATCCCCGCGGAGCTCAACCCCACCCCGAAGAACATGCACCTCACCGCAGCGGACGCGGTGCGCACCCGGCGTCTGCGCTTCCGGCGCCAGGGCGGGGAGTGGACCATCGATCAGCTGACCTGGCAGGACGTGATCGACTCGGAGTTCCGCGACGTGCGGGCCGACCCCGCCCTCGGCGACATCGAGGTCTGGGAGCTGCAGAACAACTCCGGCGGCTGGAACCACCCCATCCACCTGCACCTGGTCGACTTCCGGATCCTCGACCGCAACGGCAGGCCGCCCCGGGCGCAGGAGCTCGGCCCGAAGGACGTCGTCTACCTGGGCGAGAACGAGACCATCCGGCTGGTCACCCAGTTCGGTCCGAACGAGGGCCGCTACATGATCCACTGCCACAACACCGTGCACGAGGACCACGACATGATGCACCAGTTCCGCGTCGGCAGGGACCTCCCGCAGAACGACCCGATCACCGCGGCTCCCCCGCAGAACCTCCCCGCGTCACCCCTGTGACCGCTGCGGTCCGGTGACGGAGGGTAGGGACGCGTCGGAGCCCCCAACGGAACCGGTCGGTACGGCATGCTGCGCGCGTGAGCGGGGGGCTGTTCGAGCGGGCCGGCGTGCCGGCCCGGGTGTCCGACACGGCGGCGAGCCGGGGGGCGGAGCACCAGATGGCCGCCCGGGCCCTGGCCGCGCTGACCTTCCTCGGTGGGCTGGTCGGGTCGGTGAACCTGTTCATCGACGGCAGCTTGCACGAGGGCGTCCCGCGCGTCGTCTACGCCGTGACGATGCTGGTCTCCCTGCTGATCGCCGTGCTCCTGGCCGTGCGCCAGCGGGCCGGGCGCTGGCCCACCTTCGGGCTCGTGCTCCTCGGGGACCTCGTCTACGTCATCGTCGCCCTCAGCATGTCCGAACCGGAGCACGCGACGCCGCTGCTGATGCTGTTCCCGTCCTTCGTCGCCGCCTGGTTCCTCGGGCCGTGGATGGTCGCGGTGAACATGCTGGCCACGGTGGCGGCCAGCACCGTCGCGTTCGCCCACACCTACGACGGCCTGCTGCTGGTGGCCCTCCAGGTGGCCATCAGCGCGGGTGTGCTCAACTCGGGCTGCCTGGGCGTGTTCATCCTGCGCCGCCGGGTGCAGCGACTGCTGGCCGCGACCCAGGCGCTGTCGCACGCGGACCCGCTCACCGGACTGGCCAACCGCCGCTATCTGACCGAGCTGGCACCCCGGATGTGGCGGCAGGCCCGCCGCGACGGCTCCTGCCTGGCCGCGATGGTGCTCGACCTCGACCACTTCAAGCAGCTCAACGATGCCCACGGGCACGCCGCCGGCGACGCGGTGCTCCGAGCGGTCGCGACGTCCCTGTCGGCCGTGGTGCGCCCCACGGACGTCCTGGCCCGGCTCGGCGGCGAGGAGCTGCTCGTGCTCGGCCTGGTCAGCGACTCCGTCGAGGCGGGCCGGCTGGCCGAGCGGCTGCGGCGGGCGGTCTCGGCCAGTCGCACCGAGGGCGGCCACTCGGTGACGGCGTCGATCGGCATCGCGCTGGCCCGGCCGGTCGACGGGGAGGACGCCGCCGATGCCATGTGGCGGCTGATCGACCGGGCCGACGGCGCCATGTACGAAGCCAAGCAGGCCGGTCGGGACCGGGTGGCCGCCGTCGTCCCCCGTCAGCGCAACGTGCGCCGGCCGAGCGACCTGCCGCTGCCGGGCCCTGCCACGGGAGAGCCGGCCTGACCCTCGGCTCCTGCGTTCGCCCGGTGGGAACGCCGGTTCTCTGCTTCCCTGTTCGCATGACGCTCATCGCGCCGCCGGACCCGGCCCGTACCATGCCGCTCCCGCTGCGCGAGCAGGCCGATGTCCGCGACCGCTGGCTGACCCAGCGCATCCTCGACCTGCTGCCCGGCCTCATGGACCGCGCCGGCATCGACCTGTGGCTGATCGTGGGGCGGGAGGACAACGAGGACCCGGTGCTCGGCACGCTGCTGCCGGCCACCTGGCTGTCGGCCCGGCGGCGCACGATCCTCGTCCTGCACCGCAGCGACGACGGCGTCACCGCCGCCGCGGTCTCCCGCTACCCGGTCGGCCAGTTCCTCCCCGCCTGGTCCCCCGGGGAGGGGAGCGTGCTGCCGGCCGAGGAGTCCCAGTGGGCAGAGGTGCGCCGCATGGTGGCGCAGGCCGACCCGCGGCGGATCGGCATCGACGTCTCGGCCTCCTTCGCGCTGGCCGACGGGCTGTCCCACACCGACCACCAGGAGCTCACCGCGGTGCTGGGCCCCTACGCCGACCGGCTGGTGTCGGCCGAGGAGCTCGCGGTGGGCTGGCTGGAGACGCGGCTGCCGGAGGAGGTCGCCGCCCTCCACCCGCTCAACCGGCTGGTGGACGAGGTCGTGGCCGAGGCGTGGTCGCCCGCCGTCCTCACCGTCGGCACGACGACCGCGGCCGACCTGGCGTGGTGGATCCGGCAGCGCCTGACCGACCTCGGGGTCGCCCCGTGGTTCCACCCGATGGTCGATGTCCAGCGCGCCGGGGTGGCCCCGGTCGAGGAGTGCGGCGTCCTGCTGCCCGCCGTCCCGTACGACGCCCCGGTGCTGCCGGGCGACCTGCTGCACTGCGACGTCGGGCTGTCCAGCCTGGGGCTGAAGGCCGACGTCCAGCGCACCGGCTACGTGCTGCGGCCGGGCGAGGCCGACGCCCCGGCCGGCCTGCGGCGCGCGCTGGCGGTCGGCACCCGGCTGCAGGACCTCACCACGACGGAGCTGGT
The DNA here is from genome assembly GCF_900114385.1 of Geodermatophilus ruber. Classification (GTDB taxonomy): domain Bacteria; phylum Actinomycetota; class Actinomycetes; order Mycobacteriales; family Geodermatophilaceae; genus Geodermatophilus; species Geodermatophilus ruber. The sequence goes on along the minus strand of NZ_FOSW01000002.1, from coordinate 324,555 downwards.
CGTCGGCCGCACCGGCAACGAGGTGCTCGCCGCCGCCCGCGCGGGCGCGGCGGCCGAGGGGATCGACGGCGTCATCTACTCGCACCCCATCGGCGTGCACGGGCACGGTGCCGGCCCGGCGATCGGCCGGTGGGACGACCAGGGCGGTGTCCCGGGCGCCGGTGACCGCCTGCTGCACCCCGACACCGTCTACGCACTGGAGCTCAGCGTCACGGTGTCGGTGCCCGAGTGGGGCGGCCAGCCGGTGCGGATGGCCCTGGAGGAGGGCATCGTGCTGACCGAGACGGGTGTGCGCTACCTCGGCGACCGGCAGACCGAGCTGCTGCTGGTCCGCGGCTCCTGACCTGCTCTGCGCTCCATCGCCACGACGGCACTGAGCACGAACACCCCGACGTGGGCGATGGAGCACCGCTGGACCAGCGGACTACTTCCCCTCGCGCGCCTTGCGGGTCTCCCGGTCGTTGCTCTTCCGGAGCGCGTCGACCAGCTCCTCCTTGGTCATGTTCGAACGCCCCTCGATGCCGGCCTGCTTGGCCAGGTCGTAGAGGTGCTCCTTGGCGGCGTTGGCGTCGACGCCGCCGTTGGTCTCCCGGTTCGTCCCGCGGCCGCCCTCGGCCTGCGCATCGCTGGGCCCCTTCTCGTCCTTCGGCTCCCAGTGGTCGCCGACCTTCTCGTGCGTGTGCTTCACCGCGGCCCAGGCGGTCTGGTTGGCCCGCTGCTCGTCGTCGTAGGACTCCATCGCGGAGTCGTGCGCCTTGGCGTAGGTCCGCTGCGCCTTCTCGTCGGAGCGCTGCAGGGTGCTCGGGATCTCGTCCTGCTTCGCGTCGCCGCTCTTCGTGGTCTTGGGCACGTCCTCTCCTCTCGTGGCCGGGCGGCGTTCCCGGGGCTGCTCAGTTCAGGTAGCTGGTCGAGTACGCCCGCTCGGCGTCGGTGATCGGGCGGCTGATGTCCGCGGCGAGGTCGAACAGGACCATCACCACGTCGGCGCGGTCGTCCGCACCGGCTCCCGGCGCACGGTGAACGTCGAGGTGCCCACCCGGGTGACCGCGCTGCGCACGCACAGTCGCTCACCGATCCGGTAGGACGGCCGCCGGGTGCTCGTGCGGCGCGGTCAGGGCTCCGCGGTCTCGGCGGACGTGCGGTGCCCGCCCTGCGCGTCGTCCGGGTCGGGGTGCACGGTCCGCTCCTCGGACTCGGCGAGGATCGTCTCGGCCGCGACCTCCTCCATACCGCTGCCGGCGACCGCCTCCTCCTCGGGCAGCAGCTGCGCCCGGGTGTGGATGTTGTCCTCGGTGACGTTGTCCAGCGCCTCGGGGCTGGGCTTCTTCTGCGTGGTCATCGACACCTGCTCCTCGGTGCCCGGCGCGGGGCTCAGGCGATGTCTGCACGCCGTCGACCTGCCGGCCGACGGCTCCCGTCCCTGGCCGCCTACCCACCGTCCGTGCCCTCACACCCCGGCCGGATCCGGGCGCCGGGAACTGTCGGACCCGCCGACGAGCATGCGGATGTCGGAGAAGGAAGCCACGAGGGGCCCGCGGAGCGGGCCCGAGGAGGGGGAGCGACATGCCTGCGCAGTCGGCCCACCCGCTGGTCCACCGGCGAGGACCCCGCCGGCGGTCACCAGCCCTGCGATCACCCCTGCCGGCCGAGCGCACCTCGTTCGCGGCCGAACTGGTGCGCCTGTTCGACGAGGGGCACCGCTGCTTCTGCCCCGAGTGCCGGGAGCGCGCCCGCGCGCAGGAGCTGGCCCGCCGCGCCGGCCGCCGCTGCGCCTGACCAGCTCAGCGGTGTTGCCCACCCGTCGGCGCGCGTCACGGTGATCTCCTCACCCCTCGGTGGGCTGAGGCGGATCCGCTGCCAGCTGAGCGGCGCACGGCGGGCTGCCAGACTCGCCCCGTGCAGCCCCGCCGACTCCTGCTGATCCGCCACGCCCAGGCCGCCCACGGCCCGGTGGACGTGGACCGTCCGCTGACCGAGCCCGGCGCCCGGCACGCCGCGGCGCTCGGGACCTGGCTCGCGCAGGCGGGGCTGACGCCCGACCGGGTGCTCGTCTCCCCCGCCCGCCGGGCGGCGCAGACCTGGGAGCAGGCGAGCGCAGCGCTGGCGGCGGGCCCGCAACCCATCGTCGATGCGCGCATCTACGACAACTCGCTCGACTCGCTGCTCGCGGCCATCCGGGAGACCCCCGAGGAGGTCACGACCCTGGCCGTCGTGGGCCACAACCCGTCGCTCGCGGAGCTGGCCGGCGCCCTCGACGACGGTCAGGGCAGCCCCACGGCCCGGCGCGACGCCCGAGCGGGGTTCCGGACCGGCGCCGTCGCCGTGTTCCTCCCCGCCCCGCCGTTCGCCGCGCTCGAACCGGGTGCGGCGACGCTGGGCGACTTCGCGGTGCCTGGCGACTGACGAGCGGTCCCACGCCCGACGCGCTGATCGCCGCGGCGGTGTTCGCGTCGCTGAGGGCGCCGAGCGCCGTCGATCGTGCCACCGCACCCGCCCCCGAGCCGGTTCGGCGCCGCCGACCGGCCGGTGCTGCGGCTCGACCTCGAGGAGGTGCGCGTCTCCCGGTGACCCGGCTGGCTGGATGCGGAGGATCTCAGTCGCTGGTGTCCTTGTTCTGGTCGATGATCGTCTGACGGCGCGGCGTGACCTGCAGGATGACCCGTTCGGACTTGATCGCGTCCGGCGGATAGTCCTGCCCGGTGTACTTGCGTGAGAGTTCGTCGATGTGCTCGCGCGCCTCGGGCCCGGTCGTGATGCCGGTGACCTCACCCCGCACCTCGGCGTAGCGGTACGGGTCGTTCTCGTCCCGGATCATCACCGTGATGCGCGGATCGCGTTGAACGTTCTCGAACCTCTTGCGATGGGTCTCGGTGTTCAGCACCACCGATCCGTCGCGGGTCCCGACCCACATGATCCCCGTCTGGAACTGCCCGCTCGGCAGCATGGTGGTCACCGCAGCGAAGTTCTTGCCGGATGCGAGCTCCTCGGTGACCGGGTGGAGCTCGGGTGAGTTCGTCGTCTCAGCCATGACTCCATCGTGACCGAGAACCGTCCCCGGCGCGGGTCGGAACGGGGAGGCCCTTGGGTGGGCCGCTCATCGTCACGGTGGGCCGGGCGCGGACGGCCACGTGCTTCCAGACGCCCCACGTGTCTTGCTCGGACCGCTCGACGTCGACACCTAGGGCCGCCGGACGGCGTAGCGCAGCAGGACGACACCGTTGCCGAACCGCCGGTTCTCCACCAGCTCCAGGTCGGTCGGGTTGTCGGCGGTCTCGAACAGCCGTCGACCGCGGCCGATGACGACCGGGTTGACGTAGAGCCGGTACTCGTCGACCAGGTCCAGTCGGCGGAAGGTCTCGGCCAGGTCGACCCCGCCGAGCGTCATGTCCCCGCCGGGCCGCTGCTTCAGTGCACGGATCTCGTCGACGTCCACCGCTGCCCGCAGCGAGGCGTTGGGGCCGACCTCCTGCAGCGTGCGGGAGAACACGATCTTCGGCACCGCCCGCCAGATGCCGGCGAACTCGCGCATGGTCGGCGGGGAGTCCGGGTTCTGGTCGGCGGTCGGCCAGACCGCTTCCATGAGCTCGTAGGAGACCCGGCCCTCCACGAAAGCGCTGTTGGTCGCGAGCTGCTCGTTGAAGTGCGCGTGCAGCTCCTCGTCGACGAGGTGCCAGCTCAGGTCGCGGTCCGGCCCCTCGAAGTAGCCGTCCAGCGACAGCATCATGTGCACGACGATCTTCCGCATGCGTCCTCCCGATCCACGACTCGGTCCGGGAGCTCGGACCGGCGGGCGCGGACGATCTCATCGGTCCGGCCGGTCTTCGCTCGGCACGGCCGGTCGGGGATGCGCCTGCCGGAGGGCGGCGGGAACCGGATCGGCAGCGTCCCGATGGCCTCCCGGGGACTGCCCCGACTCGGACGACCGGACACGGGCCGCGGTGGACGCCGCCCTTCGCGAAGTTGTTGACTCCGCGCGGACTGACACCCACCTCTGACGACGTTTCCGCAGGCCAGCGGCGGGCGACGGACGAGTCGGCCTGTACGCCGGGTTCTGTCCACGGGCGCCTCACGGCCTCCCGATGGGCGGTCATCCATCTAGGCCTGCCGTTGCCGGCAGGCTCCAGCGGTCTACCCGCAGGCATCGGGCGGGCAGCCCTCGATCGCCTGCGCAGGACGGCGGCGAACCGCCGTCCCTTCTTGACCTTGCTCCGGGTGGGGTTTACCGAGCCACACCGGTCACCCGGTGTGCGGTGGTCTCTTACACCGCCGTTTCACCCTTACCAGCGGCGAGCCGCTGGCGGTCTGTTCTCTGTGGCACTGTCCCGCGGGTCACCCCGGGTCGCCGTTAGCGACCACCCTGCCCTGTGGAGCCCGGACGTTCCTCGGCGGCGGGGTCTCCCCCGCCGACGCGACCGCCCGGCCGACTCGTCCGTCGTGCCGCCCAGTCTAGAGACCGTGCTGCCGGTCGGTTCCCGATAGGCCGCGGCGAGCAGCCGGCCGTCAACCCCAGTAGAGCCGGAAGCCGACCCGCCGCCCGCCGTCCTCGGCCAGGGTCGCCATGTCGATCTGTCGACGTGCCTGCTCCTCGACCGGCTCGTCCGACAGCGCCTCCAGGTAGCGGCGATGCTCGGTCAGCGACGCGACGGCCTTCTCCACGCCGACGGTCACGTCCACGACGTGCGGCGGCTCCGGGTCGACCGAGTGCACCGCGATGTACTGCACGCCCGCCCACCTGGGCTCGGTGAGGTCGGGGAAGATCCACTCGTTGGCGGCGTCGGCGACCGCGTCGAGCACGCTGCGGGTGAGCGCTCGGTGGTCGGCCGAGTTGACGTACCCGGGGGTGACCCCCGGCGGCGTCCAGGTGTCGCCGCCCCACATGGTGACCACCAGCTCGGGCCGGTGCCGGCGGATCGCCGCGGCGAGGTCCCGGCGGAGCCCCAGCCCGGCCTCCAGCACGCCGTCGCGGTGGTCGAGGAACTCCACCTCCGACACCCCGACGACGGCCGCCGAGCGTCGCTCCTCCTCCTCACGCAGCGGTCCGGCCTCGGCCGGGGAGAGCCCGGCGATGCCCGCCTCGCCGCGGGTGGCCAGCAGGTAGTGGACCTCCTTGCCGGCAGCGGTCCAGGTGGCGACGGCAGCCGCGGCCCCGTACTCGATGTCATCGGGATGGGCGGCGACGACCAGAGCGCGCTGCCAGTCGTCGGGCATGGGGACAGGGGGCATGCGCGCAGTCTGCCCCGCAGGCCGACGCCCGGGAGCCCGGTCAGGGCAGAAAGCCGGCCGTTCCCCCAGGTCACCGTAGGCTCACCGGTCGTGTCCGCCCTCGACCTGGCCATCGCAGCGGGCGTCGCCCTCGTCGCCGGGGGGATCAACTCGATCGCCGGCGGCGGCTCGCTGATCCTCTTCCCCACCCTCGTCGCGCTGGGGCTGGGCACCGTGGCCGCGAACGTCACCAACTCGCTCGCCCAGTGGCCCGGCTACCTCGGCGGGGTGCTCGGCTTCCGCGCCGAGTACCGCGGCCAGCGCGGGCGGCTGCTGCGCTTCGGCACCGTTGCCCTGCTCGGCGGCACCGCGGGCAGCGTGCTGCTGCTGACCACGCCCAGCGCCGCCTTCGACGTCGCCGTCCCCGTGCTGGTGCTGCTGGCCAGCCTGCTGCTCGCCGTCCAGCCGCTGATCACCCGCCGGCTGAAGCGCGGCGAGGACGACGGACGAGGACGGGACCCGGTCTGGCTCTACGTCGCGCTGTTCCTCGCCACCGTCTACGGCGGCTACTTCGGCGGCGCGCTGGGCGTCATCCTGGTCGGGGTCCTCGGCGTCGGCCTGCACCGGCTGAAACTGGCCAACGCGCTGAAGTCGGCGCTGTCGGCGATCACCGCCACCGTCACCCTCGTCATCTTCGGGATCTTCGGCCCGGTGGAGTGGTCCGTGGTCGCAGTCGCCGCACCCGCCAGCCTGCTCGGCGGATTCCTCGGCGCCCGCGTGGCCACCCGCATCCCTACCACGCCGCTGCGGGTCTTCATCGTGGTGTTCGGCGTCGCGGTGTCGATCTACCTGTTCACCCGCATCTGAGCGCCGCCGCGCAGCAGGGGCTTCCAGGACTCCTGACGCTGCTGGACGAGGGCTCCAGCCCGATCAGAGGCACCCTCTGCACGCTGGGTGCCGCGGGCGCGCTGAGCGCGCCCGCGGCCGTGCGGTCCGAGCGCGGACCGCACGGCCGTCGCGCTCAGGCGAGCAGGTCGTCGAGATCGGCGCGGATCTGCTCGGGCGTCACGATCGGCTCGTAACGGCGGATCACCTCGCCGTCGCGCCCGATCAGGAACTTGGTGAAGTTCCACTTCACGGCGTCCGTGCCGACCAGCTCCGGGTAGTTCGTGCTGATGTGGTCCCACAGCATCCCCGCGTCAGGGCCGAGGTCCCCCGGCGCCTGGGCCCGCAGGTAGGCGAACAGCGGCTCGGCATCGGGCCCGTTGACGTCGACCTTCTTCAGCACGGGGAAGGTCACGTCGTAGGTGGCCGAGCAGAACTGTTGGATCTCGGTGTCGGTGCCCGGCTCCTGCTCGCCGAACTGGTTGCAGGGGAACCCGAGGATCTCCAAGCCCTGCTCGTTCAACTCCCGATAGAGCTTCTCCAGGCCCTCGTACTGCGGGGTGAACCCGCACTTGCTGGCCACGTTGACCACGAGGAGCACCCGGCCCTCGTAGTCGCGCAGCGGGCGATCGGAGCCGTCAGCGGCGGTCACGGTGAAGTCGTGGGCGTTCATGCGTGGGGTCCTCTCGACGGAGCAGTCGGTCCCGGGGCGGCTCCCGGTAGCTTTCCAGCAACCCCGCCCGGCCACCGCGTTGTTCCAGGTCGCGGGCTCGTCATGGTTCCGGCAGGCCGGCACACCGGGACGGGCATGCCCAGCGCGAGGAGCAGCCGGAAGGCCCGGCGCCCGCCACTACCCCCCGCTCGAGGTTCCGGAGGTGTGCGCCCGGCTGATCGACGAGCTCGCCGGCCGCCTGCCTGCGCTCTGAGCTCACTCCCCGCCGCGGCCGGGCTCGCCGATCGCGATCATCGCCTCGACCGCGCGCCGGGCCCGCGCGGCGGTCTCGACGTCGACGTCGACGGCCCCCTCGCCGGTGCGCAGGGTGTGCAGCAGCTTGGCCGGGGTGATCATCTTCATGTACCGGCAGGCGGCGCGCTCGTTCATCGGGATGAACTGCGTCCCTGCGTTCAGCGCCCGCAACTGGTGCAGGATGCCGACCTCGGTCGCCACCAGCACCTGGCGGGCCTGCGTGGTCGCCGCCTGCTCGACCATGCCGCCGGTGGAGAGCACCCGGGTGCGCTCGGCCGGCAGGTCGCCGTGGCTGACCAGGTCCAGCACCGAGGTGGTGCAGCCGCACTCGGGGTGCACCAGGATCTCGGCGTCCGGGTGGGCGGCCACCTGGGCACGGACGTCGGACGGGCTGATCCCGGCGTGCACGTGACACTCCCCCGCCCACACGTGGATGTTCTCCCGCCCGGTGACGCGCCGGACGTGCGCGCCGAGGAACTGGTCGGGGCAGAACAGGATCTCCCGGTCCTCCGGGATGGACCGGATGACGTCGGCGGCGTTGGAGGACGTGCAGCAGATGTCGGTCTCGGCCTTCACCGCGGCGGTCGTGTTCACGTAGCTGACGACGACGGCGCCAGGGTGCTCGGCCTTCCACTCCCGCAGCTGCTCGGCGGTGATCGAGTCGGCCAGCGAGCAGCCGGCCGCGTGGTCGGGCAGCAGCACGGTCTTGTCCGGCGAGAGGATCTTCGCGGTCTCGGCCATGAAGTGGACGCCGCAGAACACGATCTCCCGCGCGTCGGTCTGCGCCGCGACCCGGGACAGGTAGAGGGAGTCGCCGGTGAAGTGGGCGACGTCCTGGATCTCGGGCACCTGGTAGTTGTGCGCCAGGATGACCGCCCCGCGCTCCTCGGCCAGCGCGCGGACCTCGGTCGCCCAGCGCTCGTACTCGGCCGGTGACAGGGTGCGCTCGTCACCGGCGACGGCGGGGGTGGCGGGGGCGGGGGTCGCGGTCACGGGTTCTCCAGGTCTCAGGGGTACCGACCATGATCCCCCGACCGGCGGGCGGGCCGTGCACCCGCTCCGGCGGGAGGTCAACTCATCGGTTGACCACGGGGATCAGCGCAGGTGGCCGGTGTCGTTGACCAGCCGGACGGCGCTGCGGCCGTCGGAGCTCCACGCCACGGTGCTCAGCGACGCCGCCTCGAGGAACACCCGGTGGACGACGTCGTCGGGGACGTCCAGGCCCGCGGCGAGCATCAGCTTGATCGGGGTCACGTGGCTGACGACCAGCACGGTCCTCCCGGCGTGCTCGCGCAGGATCCGCGCCCGGGCCCGGCCCACCCGGACGCTCACGTCGGCCACCGACTCCCCGCCCGGCGCGGCGACGGTGGTGTCGGTGGCGAAGCGGCGGGCGGCCAGCGGGTGCGCCGCGCGGGCCTCGTCGGCGGTCAGCCCCTCCAGATCACCGAAGTCCAGCTCCACGAGGTCGTCGTCGAACTGCACCGGCAGGCCCAGGACGGCGGCGACCACCTCGGCGGTCTCCCGGGTGCGGCGCAGCGGCGAGGCGACGACGACCTCGATGCCCAGCTCCTTCGCGCGGACCGCGGCCGCGTCGGCCTCCGCCCGGCCGGTCGCCGACAGCGGCAGGTCGTTACGGCCGCTGTAACGACGCTCAGGGGTGTGCTCGGTGCGCCCGTGCCGCAGCAGGTGGGTCACCGTGGTCACGGCGGGCGCCGGCACGGCGACCGGCTGGACGTCGTCCTCGGTGGTCGCCGGCTCGGCGGCGAGGTCCCGGCGCACCGGCCGGCCGTCCATCGCGCTGTTGGCCAGCGCGTCGGCGGCGCTGTTCTGCGCTCTCGGCACCCAGGTGTAGCGGACCCCACCCAGCTGGCGGGCGATCTGCTGGGCCTGCAGGGCCAGCTTCTGCATGTCGGGGTGCTTGATCTTCCAGCGCCCGGACATCTGCTCGACGACGAGCTTGGAGTCCATCCGAACCTCGACCTCGGCCTGAGGGTTCAGGTCGAGCGCCGCCTGCAGGCCGGCGACCAGGCCGCCGTACTCGGCCACGTTGTTGGTGGCCCGGCCGACGGACTCAGCCCGCTCGGCGAGCACCCGCCCGGTGGCGGCGTCCCGGACCAGCGCGCCGTAGCCGGCCGGACCGGGGTTGCCCCGCGACCCGCCGTCCGCCTCGACGATCAGCCGGCGGCTCACAGGCCCGACTCGGCGGTGCGCACCAGGATCCGGCCGCAGTTGTCGCAGCGCACGACCTCGTGCGGATCCGCGTTGCGGACGGCGGCGAGCTCCCTGCCGAACAGCTCGATCCGGCAGCCCTGGCACTGGCGGGCCTGCAGCATCGCCGCCCCGGTGCCGCCGGTCTGGGTGCGGATGCGCTCGTAGAGGGTCAGCAGGTCGGCCGGGATGGTGGCGGCGGCCTCGGTGCGGGCGGCCTCGTGCCGGGCGGTGCCCTCGGCGATGTCGGCCAGGGCGTCGTCGCGGAGCTGCTCGGCGCGCTCCCGCTCCCCCTGCGCCTTCGTGAGCCCCTCCCGGGCCGCGGTGAGGGCGGCCTCGGCGGTCTCGAGCTGCTCCATCAGCTCGAGCTCCTGGTCCTCCAGGTCGGACTGTCGGCGGGCCAGTGACTGCAGCTCGTGCTGGAGGTTGGTCATCTCCTTCGGGGAGACGCTGCCGGAGTCCAGGAGCTTCTGGTCCTTGGCCGCGCGCAGCCGCACGGTCTCGACGTCGCCCTCCATCCGCTTCACCTCCCGCTGGAGGTCGCGGACCTCGGTCTCGGCGTTGACCACCGCGGCGGTGAGCTCCCGCTCGGCCTCGGCCGCGGCGTCGACCGCCGTGACCTCGGGAAGCGTGCGCCCGCGGTGGGCGAACTGCGCCAGCGCAACGTCCTCGGCGGCGAGGACCAGCAGCTTCTGCTGGTCGAAGTGGTCGGCCTTCACCCGCTCAACCTACCTGCGGACCCGCCGGTCCCCGGCTGGGCGACGTGCGCCGTCCACGGGTCCGTGCGCCGGGTCGAGACAGCGACCTCGACCCGGTTCCCGAGGTCCCGGGCGAGGAGGTCGGCGGCCACGGGCAGCCAGGGCCACTCCGAGGCGAAGTGCGCGACGTCGACCAGCGCCGGACCGGGCACCTCCAGCGCCTCGGACACCGGGTGGTGCTTGAGGTCGCTGGTCAGCAGGACGTCGGCGCCGGCGGCCGCGGCCGCGGGGAGGAGGGATCCGCCGCTGCCGCCGCAGACGGCGACGGTCGCGACGCGACGATCCGGATCCCCGGCCGCGCGGACCCCGCCGGCCGTGACGGGCAGGGCCGCGGCCACCCGCTCGGCGAAGCCCCGCAGGCTCATCGGCTCGGCGAGCCGGCCGACGCGGCCGAGCCCGACCCGGGGATCGGAGGCCGCGGGCAGGACGGGCCTCGGGTCGATCAGCCCGAGGACGCCGGCGAGCGCGTCGTTCACGCCGGTGGCAGGGGCGCGGTCGGCATTGGTGTGCGCGACGAAGAGCCCGGCACCGGCCCGGATGAGGCGGTGCACGAGCCGCCCCTTCGGGTCGTCGGCGGGCACCCCGTGGACCGGCGTCAGCAGCAGCGGGTGGTGGGTGACGAGCAGGTCGGCCCCGGTCTCGACGACCTCGTCCACCACGGCGCCGACCGGATCGACGGCGAACAGCACGCGCCGCACCGGCTCGTCGGGGTCCCCGCAGACCAGCCCGACTGCGTCCCAGTCCTCGGCGAGCGCGGGGGCGTAGCGCCCCTCGAGCGCGGCGACGACCTCCCCCAGTGTCACGGTCACGGGCCGGACTGTAGGTCAGCGGGCAGGGCGCGTCCCGGACGTCCACCGGCCGCCGCCCCGTGATCATGGGGTTGTTGCGCGAGACACGGGACGACACGCCGCACCGGCCGGCAACATCACCATGATCGCGGCGGGGCGGGGTGGAAGGCTCGGGAGCCGTGGCGGACAGGGGGGTGCGCGCCCCGGCGTGGCTCGAGGAGCTGGTGCGCACCAGCCCCCCGCCGGTGCCGTGGCGCGACGTCGTCCGCTTCGCGATCACCGTGCCCGCGCCGCTGGCCGTGGCGGTGGTGATCGAGGGCGGCGTGCGGCCCGGCGCGGCCCTCGGCGCCGGCGTCTTCGCCACCATGGGCGCGCTCGCCGCGAGCCTCGCCCCCCAGGGCGGCCCCGTCCGCGACCGGCTCCGGCGGATCGCCGCGACCACCACCTTCGGCGGGATCGGGCTGGTGGTCGGCCAGTACGCGGCCGGCGGCGGGTGGGGCCCGGTCGCCGTCATCGCCGTCCTGTCCGCCGTCGCGGCGCTGGTCAGCGCGGTCAACGCGGCGCTGTCCCTGGGCGCACTGCAGCTGCTCGTCTACACCGCGCTCGCCTCGGGGCTGGTCACCCCCCTCTCCCCCGCCGCCGAGGTCGGCTTCTTCGTCGCGGGTGCGGTGTGGGCCACGCTCACGACGCTGGTGCAGTACCGCACCGAGGTCGGCGATCCCGACCGCACCGCGGTCGCCACCGTCTTCACCCGCATCGGCGAACTGCTCGCCGCCATCGGGACGGCGGACACCGAGGAGGCCCGGCGGCGGCTGACCACCGCCCTCAACACCGCCTACGACCGGGTGATCCGCAGCCGCAGCCACATCGCGGGGCGCAGCAAGGAGCTCTCCGAGCTGGCCGGGGTGCTCAACGCGGCCGCCCCGCTGGTCGAGGGGACCGTGGCCGCCGTCCGCGCCGGGGTGCCGGCCGACCCGCGCGACATCACCGCGGCGCACGCCCTGGCCGCCGCCGTCTCCGGTGACCGCGAGCTGCCGGCCGAGCGGCCCGACGCCCTGGAGTCCGGCGGGCCCACCCGGCGGGCGGTGCGGCACGGGCTGCGACTGGCGTGGAACGTCGTGGGCGATCCCGAGGAACGGGCCGGTGCCGCCGTCCCCTCCGTCGTGCCCGGCTGGCGCACCCGGCTGCGGGACGTCGCCGACCGGACCCTCGGCAGCGTCGACACCCGGGCCTTCGCGATCCGCCTGGCGCTGTGCATGACGATCGCCGAGATCGCCCGCCAGTACCTGCCCATCGAGCGCCCCTACTGGGTGCTGCTCACCGTCGCGATCGTGCTCAAGCCGGACTTCGGCTCGGTCTTCACCCGGGCGGTGCAGCGCGGCGCCGGCACCCTGCTCGGGGTGCTCATCGGCTCGCTGCTGCTCGCGGTGCTGCCCCGCGACGCCTGGGTGCTCGTTGCCATGGCCGCCGCGGTCGCCCTGCTGCCGTGGGCCCGCAGCGCCAACTTCGGGCTGTTCTCGGTGTTCCAGACCCCCGTGATCATCCTGCTGCTCGACCTGGCGCTGCCCAGCGGGCCCGGGGTGGTCGGCGCCCGGCTGCTGGACACCCTCATCGGCTGCGCGATCGTGCTGGTCTTCGGTTACCTGCTGTGGCCCCAGACCTGGAAGGCGCCGCTGGACGAGGCCCTGCGCGACGCCGCCGGCGCCCTCGACGCCTTCGTCGGGGCCGCGTTCACCGGGAGCCCGGCCGAGCGGCGGCGGGCCCGGCGCCGCAGCTACCGGGCGCTGACCGAGCTGCACACCCAGCTGCAGCGCCACCTGGCCGAGCCGCCACCGGTCAGCACCCGCGCGGCGGCGTTCTGGCCGGTGATCGTGCAGCTGGAGCGGACCTCTGACGCGGTCACCGAGGCGGTCATCGCCACCCGCCACGGCGAGCCGGAGCCCGACCTGGCCCAGGTCTCCGTCCTGCGCCGCGCCATCCGGGACCTGGAGGCCGACATCCGAGCGCACCGGCCGCCCGACGACGCGGAGATCCACGCCGAGGGCGTCCTGGCCCCGGTCGCCCGGGAGGTCGACACCGCCCGGCGCCTGCTCCGTGAGGCCGCGCCGGGACGGCCGCAGCCCGTCGACGGCTGACCGCGACCGCCGATCGCTCCGGTGGACGTGACCGGCGCCACGTGGTCGGCTGTCCTGCGCCATCGACGCCGAACGGTGAGGAGCTGACCGTGGACCGTCTGAGCCCGACCGACGCCGGCTTCTACTACGCCGAGAGCGAGAACACCCCGATGCACGTCGGGTCGGTCGCGGTGTTCGAGGGCCCGGCCCCGTCCTACGGCGACGTCGTCCGGCTCCTGCTGGGCAAGCTGCCGCTGGTGCCGCGGTACCGGCAACGGGTGCGCGCGGTACCGATGCAGCTGGGCCGCCCGCTGTGGGTCGATGACCCGCACTTCCAGATCCTGTACCACGTCCGGCACACCGCGGTGCCGAGCCCGGGCGGCGACGAACAGCTCCGGAACCTGGCCGGCCGGGTGCTCGGCCAGCGGCTGGACATGGCCAAGCCGCTGTGGGAGCTCTATCTGGTGGAGGGCCTGACCGGGGGCCGCTGGGCGCTCATCTCCAAGGTGCACCACTGCATGGTCGACGGCGTCGCCGGCACCGACCTGATGCAGCTCATCTTCGACCTGACCCCCGACGCCACCCACGCCGAGCCGCAGGACTGGACGCCGCAGCGCACCCCCTCGACCCTCGAGATGGTGGCCGGGGCGGTGCAGGAGACGGTCAGCCACCCGCTGCGGCGGCTCGGGCACCTCCCCAGGGTCGGCGCCGCCTCGAAGGCGTCCCGGGAGCTCCTGCGCACCGGCCGCAGCCTCGCCGCGGGCGTGCCCGACATGGCCCGGCAGCTCACCACCCCGATGGCCCGCTCCCTGAACGGCCCGATCGGCCCGCACCGGCGCTGGGCCTGGACCGCGGCGGAGTTCGACGAGCTCAAGGGCGTGCGGACGGCGCTGGGCGGCACGGTCAACGACGTCGTCCTCGCCGCGATCACGCGCGGGTTCCGCGACCTGCTCGACCGGCGCGGGACGCTGTCCGACGGTCTGGTCGTCCGTTCCATGGTCCCGGTGTCGGTGCGGCAGGCCGGCGAGCGCAACACGCTCGACAACCGCATCTCGGCGGTCTTCGTCGACCTACCGGTCGGCGAGCCCGACCCGGTCGAGCGCCTGAGCTCGATCCGCCGGCAGATGGACCGGCACAAGCAGCTCATGCAGACCGTCGACGCCCGGTCGATCATCGCCATGGGCGACTTCATGGCCCCGACGCTGCTCGCCCTCGGGGTCCGCGCCGCCCTGACCGCCGGCCAGCTGTGGTGCCAGACGGTGACCACGAACGTGCCCGGCCCGCGGGTCCCGCTCTACGTCCTGGGCCGGCGGATGTGCTCGGTGCACGCTTACGTGCCCATCGCCGGTGGCACCCGTCTCTCGATCGGGATCTTCTCCTACCTGACCACCATGACCTTCGGCATCAACGCCGACTTCGATGCCTTCCCCGACGTCGACGTGCTCGCCGAGGGCATCCGCCGCGGCGTGGACGAGCTCGCCGACGCCGCGCGCGGCCGGCCCGCCACCGCGGCGCACTGACCGGTTCGCCTGCAGGTGCGGCGGCACCCTGCAGCCCTGAGCGGGCTCAGGAGCGGGTCGCTGTCGTCCCCGGCAGCCAGTCGAGGATGTGCTTGGCCAGCAGCTCGGGGACCTGCAGCTGGGGCACGTGCCCGACTCCCGGCAGCTCCACGTACGTCCATCCCGGATGCCGGCGTGCGGTGTCCCGGGCGGCGGCCACGTCCACCAGCCGGTCCCGGTCGCCGTGCACCAGCAGGACCGGGGCACGGATGCCGCTCATCGCCCGGCGCAGCAGCCGCGGGTCGGCCAGCACCAGGAGCAGCGACCGCGCCGCGGTGAGGAACGCCCGGTCCATCCCGGCGACGTCCTGCCGCTCGTCGATGAGGTCCACCGAACGGTCGATCAGCCGGGCCGGCACGGTCGCGGGGTCGACGCCGCACAGGCGAAGCGTGTCGAGCACCGTGCCCCGGGCGCCGCGTCGCCGGCGCTCGGCGGCCAGGAACCGCTCCCCCACCCCCGGCAGCGCGTAGCAGAGGAAGTTGATGCCGACACGAGGATCGGGCAGCTGCCGCGGACCGGGCACCGCCGGGTCGACCAGCACCAGCCCGCAGACCTGCGCCTTCGACCGGGCCGCCTCGAGGATCGAGATCATGCCGCCCATCGAGTTGCCGACCAGCACCACGGGTCCGCCGGCGATCTCGCGGACGAAGCGATCGAGGACCTCCACGTTGTTGCGCACGCTTGCAACGCGGGCGCCGGGCTCGCTGCGCCCGAACCCGGGCAGGTCGAGGGCGTACACCCGGGCGTGCGGGGTGAGCAGCGGCGCCAGGAGGTCCCAGTTGAGGTGCGAGCCGCCGAGCCCGTGCACCAGCACGAGGATCGGGCCGTCGTCCGCGCCGCCGAAGTCGATGTAGTGGACCGGGCCGTCGAGGTCAGCCGTGCGGCTGCGCCCCGGCATGCCCGTGTCGTCGGTCCCCACAGATCCCCTCCCGTCGGCGTGCCGCTCCCACGCTGCCCCGGATCCGCGCGCGCCGCCAGGCGACGCCGCGGGCCCGGCGGGCGCCCGCTGCGGCTGGTGTGACGGTGGGCGCATGGCCGCTCACCGGCTGCAGCGCGTCGCACCGGTCAGGTGTGACTGTCGTCGCAGAGTGGTACCGAATGCGAGCGGCCGATGACGGCCGCGCGGCGAGGAGGACGACGTGGCACGACGGCAGGACGACGGCCTGCGGGGCGACGGCCCCACCCTCCCCCTCTACCTCACCGAGCCGGCGCGCGGCGCCGTCGACTTCGGGCTCTTCCTCGCCGCCTGGCCGCTGATCCCGGCGCTGCCGCAGGGCGACGGTCACCCGGTGCTCGTGCTGCCGGGGCTGCTGGCCGACGACGCCTCCACCCGGGTGCTGCGTGCCGTGCTGCGCCAGCTCGGGTACCGGGTGCACGGTTGGCGGCTGGGCCGCAACATCGGCCCCACCGCCGAGTGCGTGACCGGCATGCGGGATCGGATCGACGACCTCAGCGACCGCTACGGCCACCCGATCAGCCTCGTCGGGTGGAGCCTGGGCGGCATCTTCGCCCGCGATCTGGCCCGGCAGACGCCGGACTCCGTGCGCCAGGTGATCACGCTCGGCAGCCCGTTCCGGCTGGTGCGACCCAGTCAGAGCCGCGCCGTGCGGGTGTTCGAGCGCTACACGCACCTGCACGTGGGCAACCTCGAACTGCCGCTGCAGAGCGAGGCGGTGCCCCTGACCGTGCCGGCGAGCTCGATCTACTCCCACCAGGACGGCATCGTGGCGTGGCAGGCCTGCCTGGACCGGCCGGGGCCGCGGACGGAGAACATCGCCGTCCGCGCCAGCCACCTGGGGATGGGGCACAACCCGGCGGTCCTGTACGCGGTGGCCGACCGGCTCGCCCAGCCGGAGGGGTGCTGGCAGCCCTTCCGGCCGCCGGTGTTCCTCCGCCCGGCCTTTCCCCGGCCCGACGTCCCCCCGACGGCGCAGCGGGCGGCAACCGCGGCCTGACGGCGGTCCGCGCCGGCCGCCAGGAGCCGCGGACGGCGGAGTGGGCGCGGCCGGGATCGAACCGGCGACCGCTCGCTTGTAAGGCGAGAGCTCTCCCGCTGAGCTACGCGCCCCGCACACCCAGCGTAGGGGCCGGGTGGCGGATCCGGGCAGAGTGCCCGGCGCGGCGGCCCCCTCCGTGGCGTGGCCCCCTCCCTGGCATCCCCGAGCTCGCGAGGGGATCCAGGAGCGGGTCCTACTCCGAGAGGGCCCCGGGGGTCCCTTCTCAGGCGGCCAGCGTCGCCACCGCGTCCTTCCAGCCGGACTGCTGGCGGGCGTCGCCGGGCTGGTTGACCTCGCTGAACGCGATCTTCCCGTCGGCGTCGACCAGGAACGTGCCGCGCACCGCCATGCCGGCCTTGTCGTTGAACACCCCGTACGCCCGGGCGGTCTCGCCGTGCGGCCAGAAGTCCGACAGCAGCGGGAAGTCGAAGTTCTCCTGCGCCTTGAACGCCTTGAGGCTGAACACCGGGTCGGTGCTGATCGCCAGCACCCGCACGCCGGCGTCGGTGTAGGTGGTTAGCTCGTCGCGGAGCTGGCACAGCTCACCGGTGCAGATGCCGGAGAAGGCGAACGGGTAGAACACCAGCAGGACCGGGGTCCCGCGCAGATCGGAGAGGGACACGACCTGCTTGTCCTGGTCGGGCAGGCTGAACTCGGGCGCGGTGTCACCGACGGAGAGGCTCATGCGCCCGATCGTGCCCCATCGGCGCGATGTCCGGGGCGGAGGGGCGGCCCAGCGGGGGTCAACGCCGGCTGCGCGCGGTCTTCGGGCTCACCAGCCGGATGCCCGACCAGTCCTTGGCCGCGGAGATGCTGCTGGTCTGCGACAGGCCCGCGGTGGGCGCCACCTCGGCGACGTCGCTGGGCTCGACGTGGCCCGGCCGGCCCGACTTGGGCACCAGCAACCACACCACGCCCTCGTCGGCCAGGGACGTCAGGGCGTCGGTGAGGGCGTCGAAGAGATCGCCGTCGTCCTCGCGCCACCACAGCAGCACGACGTCGGCCACCTCATCGGTGTCCTCGTCGACCATCTCGCCGCCGGAGGCCTCGACGACGGCGTCGCGCAGGTCCTCGTCGACGTCCTCATCCCAGCCGAGCTCCTGCACGACCATGCCCGGCTTGATCCCCAGTCGGGCCGCCATGCCGGCGGTGCCCGAGTCGACGCTCATCCCTGCTGTTCCTCCATGGATAGTGATGCGGCTGACCGGTGAACACGATCGTGCCCTGTCCGGCGGTGACGCGCTTGGGATCGCCTCACGAGCACCCGCAGTCGCCGGGTGCATCGCAGGAACGGTGGACGACGGAGTCCGGCACGAGCAGCGGGAGCGCTCCCCCCAGCCCGGCCATGTCACCCCTCTCGTCCGAACCCCCTGGTCGGAGGCTCTCGCCGCGGCCCTCTGGACCGCTCGGCGTTGGCGGAAGCGTAGGGCATGCCTGGTCACGTGCAAGCCGTCCGAGAACGTCACTGTCTCGACATGTGGTCCCGTGCGTGACTCGGGGCAGATCGGCGGGGGACGATAGACCCATGAGCACACCGCAGCACCCGGACGGAGACCCCGTCCGCGACGCAGGCGCCCCCCGCGCGGTCATCACCAGCGGGCTGCCGAGCCAGCTGATCGACACCGACCCCGACGAGACCCAGGAGTGGGTCGACTCCCTCGACGCCGTCGTCGACCACGCCGGCCGCGGGCGTGCCCGCTACCTGATGCTGAGAATGCTGGAACGCAGCCGCGAGCAGCAGGTCGGCGTCCCGTCGCTGCGCAGCACCGATTACATCAACACCATCCCGCCCGAGCGGGAGCCCTGGTTCCCCGGCGACGAGCACGTCGAGCGACGCATCCGCGCCTACATCCGCTGGAACGCCGCGATCATGGTGCACCGGGCCCAGCGCCCCGGGATCGCGGTCGGCGGCCACATCTCCTCCTACGCGAGCTCGGCCTCGCTGTACGAGGTCGGCTTCAACCACTTCTTCCGCGGCAAGGACCACCCCGGCGGCGGCGACCAGATCTGGTTCCAGGGGCACGCCTCCCCCGGCATCTACGCCCGGGCGTTCCTCGAAGGCCGGCTCTCCCAGCAGCAGATGGACGGCTTCCGGCAGGAGGTCAGCCACCCCGGCGGCGGGCTGTCGTCCTACCCGCACCCGCGGCTCATGCCGGAGTTCTGGGAGTTCCCCACCGTCTCCATGGGCCTGGGCCCGATCAACGCGATCTACCAGGCGCGGTTCAACCGCTACCTGCACTCGCGCGGCGTCAGGGACACCTCCGACCAGCACGTCTGGGCGTTCCTGGGCGATGGCGAGATGGACGAGCCGGAGTCGCTCGGCGCGATCGGCCTGGCCGCCCGCGAGGAGCTGGACAACCTCACCTTCGTCGTCAACTGCAATCTGCAGCGGCTCGACGGCCCGGTCCGGGGCAACGGCAAGGTGATCCAGGAGCTGGAGTCGTTCTTCCGCGGCGCCGGCTGGAACGTCATCAAGGTGATCTGGGGCCGGGAGTGGGACCCGCTGCTGGCCGCCGACCGGGACGGCGCCCTGGTCAACCTCATGAACCAGACGCCCGACGGCGACTACCAGACCTACAAGGCCGAGGACGGCGCGTTCGTCCGCGAGCACTTCTTCGGGCGTGACACACGCACCCGCAAGCTCGTCGACCACATGAGCGACAAGGACATCTGGGCGCTCTCCCGCGGTGGGCACGACTACCGCAAGCTCTACGCCGCCTACAAGGCCGCCATGGAGCACAAGGGGCAGCCGACGGTCATCCTCGCCAAGACCATCAAGGGCTGGACGCTGGGCAGCCACTTCGAGGGCCGCAACTCCACCCACCAGATGAAGAAGCTGACCGCGGAGGACCTCGCCGCCTTCCGCGACCGGCTCTACCTGGACATCCCTGACGAGGCGCTGGACAAGACCCTGCCGCCCTACTACAAGCCCGGGCCCGAGTCCGACGAGATGCAGTACATGCTCGAGCGTCGCCGGCAGCTGGGCGGGGCGGTGCCGCGCCGGCGGGCGGAGTTCAAGCCGCTGAAGGCGCCGGAGGACAAGGCGTTCGACGTCCTCAAGCGCGGCTCCGGCAAGCAGGACGTGGCGACGACGATGGCGTTCGTCCGCCTGCTCAAGGAGCTGCTGAAGGACAAGGAGCTCGGCCCGCGGTTCGTGCCGATCATCCCGGACGAGGCGCGCACCTTCGGCATGGACGCCATGTTCCCGACGCAGAAGATCTACTCGCCGCACGGGCAGCGATACACGTCGGTCGACCGCGACCTGATGCTCGCCTACAAGGAGTCCGAGCAGGGCCAGATCCTGCACGAGGGCATCAACGAGGCCGGGTCGGCGGCCTCGTTCACCGCCGTCGGCAGCTCGTACGCCACGCACGGCGAGCCGATGATCCCGATCTACATCTTCTACTCGATGTTCGGGTTCCAGCGGACCGGCGACGCCTTCTGGGCGGCCGCGGACCAGATGACCCGCGGCTTCCTCCTGGGCGCCACGGCCGGGCGGACGACGCTGAACGGCGAGGGCCTGCAGCACGAGGACGGGCACTCGCTGCTGCTGGCGCACACCAACCCCGCCGTCGTCAGCTACGACCCGGCGTTCTCCTACGAGGTCGGCCACATCACCAAGGACGCCCTGCGCCGCATGTACGGCGAGGACCCGGGCGCCCCGCTGGGTGGCTCCCGAAGCCCGGACGTCATGTACTACCTGACGGTCTACAACGAGCCGTACAACCAGCCGGCCGAGCCGGAGGGCCTCGACGTCCAGGGCCTGCTCGCGGGCATGTACCTGTACGCCCCCGGCCAGGGTGACGGGCCGAAGGCGCAGGTGCTGGCCTCCGGTGTGGCGGTGCCGTGGGCGCTGCGGGCGCAGGAGCTGCTGGCGCAGGACTGGGGCGTCTCGGCCGACGTGTGGTCGGTGACCTCCTGGACCGAGCTGCGCCGGCAGGCCGACGCGGCCGACGAGTGGAACCTGCTGAACCCCGCCGAGGAGGTGCGGGTCCCGTACGTCACGCAGCGGCTGCAGGACGCCCCGGGCCCCGTCGTCGCGGTGTCGGACTGGATGCGGGCGGTCCCGGACCTGATCGCGCCCTACGTCCCCGGCGGGATGGCGACGCTGGGCACCGACGGGTTCGGCCTCTCCGACACCCGCCCGGCGCTGCGGCGGCACTTCCACGTGGACGCCGAGTCGATCGTCGTCCGCACCCTGGGCGAGCTGGCCAAGCGCGGCGAGGTCGACCGGGACGTCGTCCGGCAGGCGGTGGAGAAGTACCAGGTGCGGGACGTGCAGGCCGCGCCGGCGGACACCAGCACCGACCCGGAGCAGCAGCCCGGCGGATGACGGACCTGAGCGGAGTGGATCCGTGCCTGACGCGCACGGATCCACTCCGCTCAGCCGGCGAGCGCCCGGAGGGCCATCGCGGCGTACAGCGCGGCGCCGTCCGGCAGCACCGCCTCGTCGAACACGACCAGGTTGGAGTGGTTGCCGGCGGCAGTGGCCGGGTCCTCCCCGGGCGGGCAGGCCCCCAGGAACGCCATCGCGCCGGGGACCCGCTGCAGCACGTAGGCGAAGTCCTCGGCGCCCATCAGCGGCACCGGCTGCACCGTGCTGCGCCCGGCGCCGAGCAGCGCCGCCGCCGTCGCGCGAACCTGCTCGGCCGCCACCGCGTCGTTCACCGTCACCGGGTAGCCCTCGCGGTGCTCGACGTCGACGGTCATCTCGTGGGCCGCGGCGACGTGCGTGGCCACCCGCCGGACCGCGGCGACGAGATCGGCCCGGCGGGCGGCCGACAGCGTGCGGATCGTCCCCTCGAGGAACGCGGTGTCGGGGATGACGTTGTCGGTCGACCCCGCCGCCAGGTGCGCCACGGTGACCACCGCGGGGTCGAAGACGTCGACCCGCCGGGTCACCATCGCCTGCAGGGCCAGCACGATCTCCGCGGCGACCGGCACCGGGTCGGCCGCGGTGTGCGGCATGGAGGCGTGCCCGCCCCGCCCGCGGACGGTGATCCGCCACTGGTCGGCGGCGGCCATCATCGGCCCGGGCCGCACGCTCACCACACCGCTGGGCTGGGTCGCGAACACGTGCAGCGCGAACGCCCCGGAGACCGGCGCCGAGGGGACGGCGTCCAGCAGCCCCTCCTCGAGCATGAACCGGGCGCCGTGGAGGCCCTCCTCGCCCGGCTGCAGCATGAGCACCACCTGGCCGGCCAGCTCGTCGAGGCGCTGCGCCAGCAGCCGCGCGGCGCCCAGCAGCATCGCGGTGTGCAGGTCGTGCCCGCAGGCGTGCATCGCGCCGGGCACCTCGGAGGCGAAGGGCAGGCCGGTGTCCTCGTGCACGGGCAGGCCGTCCATGTCCGCGCGCAGCAGGTAGGTGGGGCCGGGCCGCGCGCCGCGGAGCACCCCGACCACCGAGCTGGTCGACTTCCCGACGGTGACCTCGACCGGCAGCTCGGCCAGCGCCTCCAGCACCGTCTCGTGGGTGCGCGGCAGGTGCAGCCCGATCTCCGGGTGCCGGTGCAGCCGGCGGCGCAGGTCGACGGTGCGGTCGGCGTCGGCGCGGGCGCCGGCGAGGAGCTCGGGGGTCGGCATGGCGCCCACTCTCCCGCACCGGGCGCGCCGGCTCAGCCCGACGCCCAGGCCGGCCGGATGGTGTCGAGCCGCCAGACCAGTGCGGTGCTCCCCGCCGCGCCGCGCACCGGCCCGCCGTGCTGGCGCTCCACCCGCACCCCGCCGGCGTCGGCCAGCACCAGCAGCCCGGCCGGCACCTCCAGCGGCTCATCCGCCGCGGGACGGCCGATCCAGAGCCGGGCGTCGTCCCGGTCCAGGTCCACCCAGCCGGTGGCCGCGCGGCGGACCTCGTGGCCCGGCGGCGCGTCCGGCCGCGCGCTGCGCAGGTAGGTCTGCAGCACCCGCACCCCGGCGTCCCCCGCCACCTCGTCGTGGTCCAGCCCGGTGCCCGCGCGCAGCACCGCCACGTCGCCGGCGGCCATGCGCGCGCCGTCCGCCCAGCCGTGCCGCAGCGACCCGTCGAGCACCACCGCGACGACGTCGACCGCCCGGTGGGCGTGCCGACCGTAGCCGCTGCCCGGGCTCAGCCGGTCGTCGGCCAGGCGCAGGAGCGGGCCGAGGGAGCCGTCATCCGGGTCGAGCAGGACCCGGGAGTCCAGTCCGGTCACGTCGCCGGTCCCGTCACCGTCCCGCGCAGCACCCCCCGCCCCCCGGGCAGCGCGCCGAAGGCCAGCGCGAGCGCCATCGTCCAGCCGACGCCGAGCGCCCACCCGCCCACGACGTCGGACAGGAAGTGCGCGCCCAGCCAGATCCGGGTCAGCCCCACGAGGACGACGAGGGCGATCCCGGCGACGAGGGCGCCGCGCCGGCGGACAGCCGTCAGCCGCGGCCAGACGAGGATCAGCACCACGGTGACCAGTGTGGCGATGCCGGAGGCGTGCCCGCTGGGGTAGCTCAGGCTCTCGTAGGTGGCACCGCCGTTCTCGAACGCCGGCCGCACCCGGCCGACGACCTCCTTGAGCAGCACGGTGAGCGGGCTGATGGTGACGACCGCGATCACCACCCAGCCGGCGGACCACCACGCCCGGCGGACGGCGAGCCAGACCACCACCGGCAGGCAGACCAGCACCCGGAACGCGGCCGCGCCCGGCGCGGTGAGCACCTCCAGCAGCGTGTCCAGGACGGCCGACCGGTCGTCACCGGCGTACAGCGCGGAGCTCACCGCATCGTCGAGGCGGGCCTGGGGGCCGAAGCCGACGAGCACGCCGGCCCCGAGCACCGCGAGGACGGCGAGCGCGACGACGACCGCGGTCAGCGCGCGGGTCCGCGTGCTGAGCGCCCTGTTCCCCCGGAGCACGTCCACCACCCCACTCTCCCCCCGCGACGCGCGTTCCATCGTCGGTAGCGCGTGACATGGTTGCGGTGTGCCCAGCCAGGGAAACCGCCCCCCGCCCTCCGCGGCAACCCTGCGCCGGCTGGAGCGGGCCTCGGGCTCGCTGGCTACCCGCGCCGTCTCCCGGATGGACGACGAGCTGCCCTGGTTCCGCGCGATGCCCGCCGACCAGCGCTCGTGGGTGATGCTCGTCGCCCAGGCCGGCATCGCCTCCCTGGTCGAGTGGTGCCGCAACCCCTCGCGCCCGCCGCGGCTCACCGGCGAGGTGTTCGGCGCCGCTCCGCGCGAGCTGGTCCGGGTCGTGCCGCTCAAGCACACCGTGGACCTGATCAAGGTCACCATGGAGGTGATGGACGACTTCGTGGAGTCCGTCGCCGAGCCCGGGGACGCCGACGCCCTGCGCATGGCGGTGCTGCAGTTCAGCCGCGAGGTCGCCTTCGCCACCGCGCACGTCTACGCCAGCTTCGCCGAGAGCCGCGGCGCCTGGGACGCCCGGCTGGAGGCCCTGGTGGTCGACGCGCTGGTGCGCGGCGAGCGCTCGGAGGAGCTGCCCGGCCGGGCCTCCGCGCTGGGCTGGGCCGCGATGAGCCCCGTCGCGGTGCTCGTCGGCGCCGCCCCCGCCGCCGGTGACGTGCACGCCGCCGCCCGCCGGGCCGCGCGGCAGATGCGCAGCGAGGTCCTGGTCGGCGTGCACGCCGACCAGCTGGTCGTCGTCCTCGGCGGGTCGGCGGACCTGGAGGCCGTGGCCGAGCGGGTCAGCGACGAGTTCGGTCCCGGGCCGGTGGTGCTGGGCCCGGTCGTCGACGCGCTGAGCCGGGCGGGTGAGTCGGCCACCGCCGCGCTCGCCGGGCTGCGTGCCGTTCGCGCGTGGCCGGGCGCCCCCCGGCCGGTGCCGGCCGACGCGCTACTGCCCGAGCGGGCGCTGGACGGCGACCCTGCGGCGCGGGCGGCGCTGCAGGAGCGCGTCGCCCTGCCGCTGCAGACCGCCGGCGGCGAGGTGCTGGAGACGGTGCGCGCGGTGCTGGCCAGCGGCGGCAACCTGGAAGCCAGCGCCCGGGTGCTGTTCGTGCACCCGAACACCGTCCGGTACCGGCTCAAGCGGGCCGCCGAGCTGACCGGGATGTCGGCCACCGACCCGCGCGGGGGCTGGACGCTGCAGGTCGCCCTGGTCCTCGCCGAGCTCCACCAGGACCGCTCCCTCTGGCACTGACCCGCAGCACATGAGTGGTTCCCACCACGCGGTCCCGCGCTTTGGCCCCGGAAACTCGGATGTTTTGTAGGAACCCACCAAAGATCACCGGTGTGCTTTCGTCCCGCTCGCCATCCGTGGACCGACCGGATCTTTGACACCGTGTGGGCGTGCTGGCCATCCTCGCCCCCGGACAGGGGGCGCAGAAGCCCGGGATGCTGACCGACTGGCTCGAGCTCCCCGGCGCCGAGCCCTTCTTCCGCTGGGCCGGCGCGATCGCCGACGCCGACCTCCTCTCGCTGGGCACGAGCGGCGACGCCGAGGCCATCAAGGACACCGCGGTCACCCAGCCGCTGGTGGTCGCGATGAGCCTGTTCGTCGCTCGCGAGCTCGGCGGCCTGCCCGGCCCCGTGGCGCACACCCCGCACGCCGGCCGCGACGTCGTCATCACCGGCCACAGCGTCGGAGAGCTCACCGCCGCCGCCCTCGCGGGCGTGCTGAGCGTCGAGGCCGCGATCGCGCTGACCGCCGTCCGCGGGCGGGCGATGGCCGCGGCGTGCGCGCAGATCCCGACCGGGATGTCCGCCGTCCTCGGCGGCGACCCCGCGGAGGTCACCACGGCGCTGGAGAAGCACGGCCTGACGCCGGCCAACATGAACGGGGGCGGCCAGGTGGTCGCCGCCGGCCCGCTCGACGGCTTGGCAGCGCTGAAGGCCGACCCGCCGGCGAAGGCCCGGATCATGCCGCTGTCGGTGGCCGGTGCGTTCCACACCGACTACATGGCCTCGGCCCGCGCCGAGCTGGAGGGGCTGGTCGGCGGTCTGCGGCCGGCCGCCCCGAGCCGCCTGCTGCTCTCCAACGCCGACGGCGCCGCGGTGACCACCGGTGCCGAAGCACTGGCCCGGCTGGTCAGCCAGGTCACCAGCCCGGTGCGGTTCGACGCCTGCCTGGCCACGCTGCGCGAGCTGGGCGTGACCGCCGCGATCGAGCTGCCCCCGGCCGGCGCGCTGGCCGGGCTGGCGAAGCGGGAGTGGAAGGGCTCGGGGATCGAGATCCTCACCCTCACCGGTCCGGCCGACCTCGACCGTGCGCGCGAGCTGATCGCCGCCGAGCGCGGCCGCGCCGAGGCCCAGCACCTGCCCGACTGGCGGGTCGTCGTCGCCCCGGCGCGCGGCACGGTCAGCCCGGCCGACGTCCCGGAGGGCACACGCCTGCCCGCGGGCACCCCACTGGGCTGCATCCGCGGCCGCCGCGAGGAGGTCAACGTCTCCGCCGGCTACGACGGGGTACTGGCCGAGTGGCTCGTACACGAGGGCGATCTTGTCGACGCCGGTGACCCGATCGCCCGTCTCTACCCGGAGGTTGCGGAGTGACGACCATCCAGCTCAAGCAGGGCGCGCCGGGGGCGCGCATCCTGGGCCTGGGCGGCTACCGCCCGCGCCGACGGGTGACCAACGACGAGCTCGCGCAGACGATGGACACCAGCGACGAGTGGATCCAGGCCCGGGTCGGCATCGCCGAGCGGCGGTGGGCCTCCGACGACGAGACCCTCGTCGAGATGGCCGTCGCCGCCGGCGGCAAGGCCCTGGCCGCCAGCGGGCTCGACCCCGACCAGGTCGACCTGGTCATCGTCGCCAGCGCCAGCCTCCGCGCCCCCATCCCCGGCATCGGCCCCCAGGTGGCCCACCGCCTGGGCATCCCCCGGCCGGGCGCGTTCGACCTCAACGCCGGCTGCGCCGGCTTCTGCTACGCCCTGGGGGTGGCCTCCGACGCCATCCGCGCCGGGTCGGCCCGCTACGCGCTGGTCGTCGGCGCCGAGCGGCTCACCGACGTCACCGACCTGACCGACCGCTCGACCGCGGTGATCTTCGCCGACGGTGCCGGGGCCGCCGTCGTCGGCCCGGCCGACGAGCCGGCCATCGGGCCGGTCGTGTGGGGCAGCGACGGCGACCAGCACACCGCGATCGAGATCGCCGCGGGCAGCTCGACGATGACGATGGCCGGCCAGGCGGTCTACCGCTGGGCCACCACCAAGCTCACCGACACCCTCGTCGAAGCGATGGAGTCCGCCGGTGTCGGCCCCGCCGACATCGACGTCTTCGCCCCCCACCAGGCCAACCTGCGCATCGTCGAGTCGATGACCAAGCGGCTCGGCTTCGGCGAGGACACGGTGGTCGCCCGCGACATCGTCCAGTCCGGCAACACCTCCGCCGCCTCCGTCCCGCTGGCGCTGACCGCGCTGCTCGAGTCCGGCGAGGCGAAGAGCGGCGACCTGGCCCTGGTGCTCGGCTACGGCGCCGGGCTCACCTTCGCCGGCCAGGTGTTGCGCCTGCCCTGACGGGCACTCCCCAGTCCCCCGGGCCACAGGGGCCCGACGGCGGGATCCCCCGCCCACCCGAGAGAGAGGACCCGCGTGAGCCAGGACATCCAGACCGGTCTGGCCGAGATCCTGGAGGAGGTCGCCGGGGTCGCCCCCGCCGACGCCACTCCGGAGAAGTCGTTCACGGAGGACCTCGACGTCGACTCGCTGTCGATGGTCGAGATCGCCACCGCCGTCGAGGACAAGTTCGGCGTCGCGATCCCCGACGACGAGCTCGGCAACATCAAGACCGTCGGCGACGCCATCAGCTACATCCAGAAGAACCAGGGCTGACTCACACCCGGCTGCCCGGCCCCCGGCCGCACGTCCCAGGAGGAATCGTCATGAGCACGTCGAACGGCGACGTCGTCGTCACCGGCCTCGGTGCCACCACACCGCTCGGTGGCGACGTCGCCAGCACGTGGGACGCACTGCTGGCCGGGCGGTCGGGGGTCAGCCGGATCACCGACGACTGGATCAAGGACTTCCCGGCCCAGCTCGTCGCCCGGCTGACCGACGACCCGGCCGAGAAGCTCGACCGCGTCCGCGCCCGCCGGCTCGACCGCAGCCAGCAGGTCGCCGTGGTCGCCGCCGAGGAGGCGTGGCGGGAGTCCGGCGTCGCCGACTCCGGGGTCGCCCCGGAGCGGATCGCCGTCGTCTTCGGCACCGGCATCGGCGGCGCGCTGACCCTGCTCGGCCAGGACGACGTCCTGGAGGAGAAGGGGCCCAAGCGGGTCTCCCCCTTCACCATCCCGATGCTGATGCCCAACGGCCCAGCCGCCGCGGTCGGCCTGGCCATCGGCGCCAAGGGCGGCGTGCACGCCCCGGTCAGCGCCTGCGCGTCCGGCGCCGAGGCGATCCGCTGGGGGCTGGACCTGCTGCGCTTCGACCGCGCCGACGTCGTCCTGGTGGGCGGCGCCGAGGCCTGCGTGCACCCGCTGCCCATGGCCGGCTTCGCCTCGATGCGGGCGATGAGCACCCGCAACGACGAGCCCGAGCGCGCCTCCCGCCCGTTCGACAAGGCCCGCGACGGCTTCGTCCTCGGCGAGGGCGCGGCCGCCCTGGTGCTCGAGCGCGCCGACGCGGCGAAGGCCCGCGGCGCCCGCGTGCACGCCCGGCTGGCCGGGGCCGGTGGCACCGCCGACGGCTACGACCTGGTGGCCCCGCACCCGGAGGGCGAGGGCGCCGGCCGGGCGATCGCCGCGGCGCTGCGCGACGCCGGCCTCACCCCCGCCGACATCGGCCACGTCAACGCGCACGCCACCTCGACCCCGGTCGGTGACACCGCCGAGGCCGCGGCGATCCGCAACACGATCGGTGAGCACGCGCTGGTCACGGCCACCAAGAGCCAGACCGGGCACCTGCTCGGCGCGGCCGGTGCGCTGGAGTCGATCTTCACCGTGCTCGCCCTGCGCGAGCAGATCGTGCCGGCGACGGCCAACCTCGACGACCCGGACGACGACGCGGCCGTCCAGGCCCTCGACATCGTGCGCCGCGAGCCGCGGCGCACCTCGCTCACCGCCGCGGTCAACGACTCCTTCGGCTTCGGCGGCCACAACATCGCGCTGGTGTTCACCACCGCCTGAGGTCCGGAGGGCCCGTGACAACCGTCCACGCCGCACCCGCTCCCGTCAGCTCCGACCCGCGCGACCCCGAGGACCGCCTGCAGCGGTTCTTCGACGCGGACTCGATGTCCCTGCTGCTGCCGCGCGACTCCTCGGGGGTCGTGGCGGCCCGCGGCACGGTGTCGGGCAGCCCGGCGGTCGCGTTCTGCACCGACGCCACCGTGATGGGCGGCGCCATGGGGCTCGACGGCTGCCGGCACATCGTCGACGCCATCGACACCGCGCTGCGCGAGCGGGTGCCGGTCGTGGGCATCTGGCACTCCGGCGGCGCCCGGCTGGCCGAGGGCGTCACGGCGCTGCACGCGGTCGGCGAGGTGTTCGAGGCGATGGTCCGCGCCTCGGGGCGGGTGCCGCAGATCTCCGTGGTGCTCGGCCCGGCCGCCGGTGGTGCCGCGTACGGCCCCGCGCTCACCGACCTGGTGATCATGGGACCGGCCGGTCGGGTGTTCGTCACCGGCCCCGACGTCGTCCGGTCGGTCACCGGCGAGGACGTCGACCAGGAGAAGCTGGGCGGACCGGACACCCACGGCCGGCGCAGCGGCGTCGTCCACGTGGTCACCGACTCCGAGCAGGAGGCCCTGGAGACCGCGCGGACGACCGTCGACCTGCTCGCCGCCCAGGGCGCCTTCGCCCCGGCCGAGGACGAGG
The DNA here is from genome assembly GCF_900114385.1 of Geodermatophilus ruber. Lineage (GTDB taxonomy): Bacteria > Actinomycetota > Actinomycetes > Mycobacteriales > Geodermatophilaceae > Geodermatophilus > Geodermatophilus ruber. The sequence goes on along the minus strand of NZ_FOSW01000002.1, from coordinate 295,361 downwards.
CCGACGTCGACCTGCGCGCCCTGCTGCCCGAGCAGCCGCAGCGCGCCTACGACGTCAAGCCGCTGATCGCCGCCGTCCTCGACGGGCCGGGGCTCGAACTGCACCCGCGGTTCGCGCCGAACATCGTCACCACCCTGGGCCGGATCGCCGGGCGCACCGTCGGCGTGATCGCCAACAACCCGCTGCGGCTGGGCGGCTGCCTGGACTCCGCCTCGGCCGAGAAGGCCGCCCGCTTCGTGCGGATGTGCGACGCGTTCGGCGTTCCGCTGGTCGTGCTGGTCGACGTCCCCGGCTACCTGCCCGGCGTGGGCCAGGAGTGGGACGGCGTGGTGCGCCGCGGGGCCAAGCTGCTGCACGCCTTCGCCGAGGCGGTCGTCCCCCGGGTGACGCTGGTGACCCGCAAGTCGTACGGGGGCGCCTACATCGCGATGAACTCCCGCTCGCTGGGGGCGACGGCGGTGTTCGCCTGGCCGGGTGCCGAGGTCGCCGTCATGGGGGCCAAGGCGGCGGTGGGCATCCTGCACCGCAAGAAGCTGGCCGCCGTCCCGCCCGGGGAGCGCGAGGCGCTGCACGCGCAGCTGGCCGCCGAGCACGAGCGGATCGCCGGCGGTGTGAACAGGGCGCTGGAGATCGGCGTGGTCGACGAGGTGGTGGAGCCGTCGCGGACCAAGCGCCGGCTGGTGGCGGCCCTCGCCGCGGCGCCGCCCGGCCGCGGGGCGCACGGCAACATCCCGCTCTGAGAAAGGACCCCGCGCCCCCCACCGCTCGCACGCTCGCGGCGGGTCCCTACGCGGGGCCGCTCCAGTACGTCACCACGAGAAAAGTCGTCCGGACGCCGCTTCCCCGACGGCGTCCGGACGACCGGCTTCAGCCTACGACGAGGGCGGGCGACGCCCCGGCCTGGCGTGGCCGGAGGATCTAGACGACCTGGTGCAGCCAGGTGATCGGGCTGCCGTCACCTGCGTGGCGGTAGACCTCCAGGTCGGCGTCCCAGGCCGCGCCGAGGAGCTCGTCCACCCCGTGCCGGAACGCCTCGATGGAGGTCGCGGTGGCGGCGAGGTGGCGGAGCTGCTGCTCGGTGACGATGAGATCCCCGTTGGCGCTCGTGGGGGCGCGGTAGACACCGTGCCCGGGCACGTAGGACATGCGCTCGCCATCGTTGCCGTGGCTGGCTTCCTCGGTGACCTCGAAGCGCAGCATCGGCCACGCGCGCAGCGCAGCAACGAGCTTGGCGCCCGTCCCGGGAGCACCGGTCCAGGCGACCTCGGCACGGTAGGAACCGTGCGCCGCGGGCTGGTCGGCCCACGACAGGGAGACCGGCGCGCCGACGACGCGTTCGAGCGCCCACTCGACGTGCTGGCAGAGCGCCTTCGGGCAGGCATGCACGAAGACGACACCCTGGGTAGACCGTCGCTGCACGAGGCACCTCCATCGACTCGATCGGTCTCGTCTTCCCCAACGGACGATCGATTCGGTGACAGGGCGTGTTCAACGGTTTCGGACCAGGGGTCCCGGGAACAGTGTGCACGATGGTCCCCCCTTCGCGCCAGTGCGGATGGGGCGGTTGGGTCACATGTGACTGAAGGTCACGAAACTGACCACTATGCGCTGGTCAGCGGCCTATACCACGGCGACGGGACCGTCGTCCAACCCGGCGTGGGCCGCGCCCGCGACCCGTCGTCCGGCCGCCCACGGAGAGCTGCGGGGCGCCGTCGCGCACGCTCGCCCGCCGGGACAGGCCGTCACACAGGGTAGCCGACGACCGGCCGGTCAGCCGCCCAGCGTGGCCTGCAGGTCCTCCCGCGGCACGACCCGGGTCGCGCGGAAGGGCAACCCCTCGGCCCCCGCTTCCTCGAGCCACTCCACCTCGACGATCTGCCCCGCCCGCAGGGCCGCACTGCCCTCGCCGTGGACGACGGCGGCCGGCACCCAGCACCCGCCGGGCAGGTCGTAGGCCTCGACGATGGCCCCGTTGCGCGCGTCGTCCCAGCGGATCACCGTGCCCTGCGCCGTCCCGCTCCGTGTCATGCGACCAGGTTCGGCAGCCGAGCCGCCGGGGACAAGACGCGGCCGCACGCGATGCGATCCGGGTCACGCCTGGCGGCGCGGGGGCCGGGGTAGGGCCGGCTCCATGACGCGTTCGCGGGGGATGGCCGACGCCGGGCGTGACGTGGTGGGCCCGATGGTGCTCGACGCGTGGGAGGCCTTCCTCGGGCAGGCCGAGTCGGTGGACCTGGACCGGCCCACGCGGCTGCCCGGCTGGCGGATCAAGGAGATCTGCCTGCACCTGGGCTGCTGGGAGGAGAACACCGCTCTGGCCGCCCTGATCGCCTCGGCCCGCACCGGCGGAACCGGCACCCCGCCGGACGTCGACGCGGTCAACGCGCGCGTGATCGCCGCCCACCGCGACGCCTCCCGCGAGGAGGTCCTGGCCGGGCTGCGGCGCGGCCGGGACACCACCGCGCGGTACCTGACGGAGGAACCGGTAGAGCTGGACACTGCCCCGGCCGTGACCGTCGTCGGCCGGCTACCGCTGCTGAGCGCCGTCCTGGGGCAGGCCTACGAGCTGGCCGTCCACGGGCTGGACCTGGCCGACAGCGGCGCGCCCCCGGCGCCCGCTCCGGTGCTCCGGTCCGGCCTGGCCGCCCTGGCCGACGTGACCGGCGCGCTGGCGGCGTCCTGCGGCATCGCGGGGGGCGCGACCCTCGCGACGCCGGACGGCGGCTGGGCCTTCGCCGCGGACGGTGAGGGGTGGACGGTGCGCCCGACCCCGCCCGGGCGCCCGGCCGGGACCGCCGTGGAGGGACCGGCCGACGTGCTGCTGGAGGCGGCGTCGGGTCGGATCAACCCGGTGGCCGCGCTGGCCCGGCGGCGGCTGAAGGTGCACGAGCTGGGTGGGCTGCTCACCCTGGCCCCGATCGTGCAGGTCGCCCCAGGAATCCCCGGTGGACCGATCCTCCAGCTCGCCGCCCGGACCCTGGGCAGCGCGGGCGGCGTGCTCGGCCGCCTGCGCGGCCGGCGCTGAGCGGGTCTGCTCAGCAGGCGCCCCCGAGCGAGATGCCGTGCTCGGTGAGCCACGGCACCGGGTTCACGCGGTTCTTGTACAGGCCCCCCTGGTGCACCTCGAAGTGCAGGTGCGGTCCGGTGGACTGACCGCGATTGCCGACCTCGGCGATCTGCTGACCAGCCGTGACGACGTCGCCGGCGCCGACGAAGGACTGGTTGACGTGCCCGTAGAGGGTGATCTGCCCGTCTGCGTGCTGCACGGCGACGGCGAGGCCGAAGCCGCTGGCCGGGCCGGACTGCAGGACCACGCCGTCGGCGGGGACGTGGATCGGCGTGCCGATGGGGGCGGCGATGTCGACGCCGCTGTGCATGGTGCCCCAGCGAGGGCCGTAGCAGGAGCTGACCCGGCCGTCCGCGAGCTTGCCGGCGGAGCCCTGCAGGGTGGCCACCGCGGGCCGCTCGGCCTGCTCGGCCTGCTGGGCCTGCCGCTGCCAGGCGGCCTGGGCGTCGGCGACGCCCTGGGCGGCCAGCATGCGCTCGCCCGCCTGCCGGAGCTGCTCCTCGAGGTCGGCCTTCTCCGCGGCGCGGGCGTCGAACTCGGCCTGGGCCGCGGCGAGGTGGGCGTTGGCGGCGGCCTCGGCCTCGTCGGCAGCGCGCGCGGACTCGTCGAGCCGGACGACGGCGTCCCGCGCGGCGCGGTCGGCCTCCTCCACCCGCTGCTCGACGGAGAGGAACGCGCTGAGCCGCTCGGCACGGTGGTCCCCGATGACCTCCATGGTCGCGGCCCGCTCCAGCAGCTGCGTCGGGCTCCGGGCGTCGAGCAGCAGCTCGATGTCGCCGTACCCCTCGTCACCGCCCATGTAGACCTCCCGCCCCAGCGCGGCGATGTCCTTCTCGGCGCGGGCGACGTCGGCCTGGGCGGTGGCGAGCTCGGCGGCGGTGCGCTCGGCCTCGGCCTGAGCGGTCGCGAGCTCGGCGCGGGCGACCAGCGCGGCGTCGGCGGCCGCCTCGGCCTCCACGGTCATCCGCTGGAGCTGCTCTTCGGCCTTCTTGACCAGGTCCTGGATGCGGGTGACCTCGGCGGCGAGCCGCTGCTGCTCCGAGGCGGCGGAGGCCGGAGCGGCCGGGGTGCCGGGCGCGGCGGCCGCGGCGGGCGCGCCGGCCAGGAGACCGGCCGCGGCCACGGCGGCGACCAGCGTGCGGCGGGGTGCGCTCAGGCGACCGGGGCGCTTCGTCGTACGGGTGTGCAGGTGGTTCCGGCGGTGCAGGGTCGCCAACGCGACTGTTCTCCCATCCTCGCGACCGCCTACCGAGTTAGCTGACGGGTTCGGGCCGGACGGCGCCCTACCTGCCTGCACCCGGAGGAGCGCAGGCAGGACTCACCCCAGGAAAACGGTGGGTCCCCGGTCCGCCTCGACCCAGGGGCGTCGGCGGTTCGGCGGGATCCGGCCGAGGCTCCTCGGTTGTCGAGGAGCAGAGCCCGGCAGAACCACTCGAAAACTACTACGGAACAGGGTCTTGAGTCACGATCGGATAACACGCTCCGCGAGTCTTCTTGCGCATAGAGCCACCCCTCCACTACGGGGCGTCATTGCACCGGTGCAGCTGGTGAGGCCGGTCGATCGCCGGCGTCGCGCGCCGGACCCGCCGCCGACCTGCACACACCGGTCCCCTACCTACGACACACCTTGTATCCACCGCCCCGCACACACCGGAGGTTGGTGACAATCCGTCCGGAAGAGATCCGTAACACCCTGAGGCGACATCCGGTGGCCCTCCGGGGCAGGCGCCCGCCCCGGCCGCGCCCCCGTGGCGGGCCGGCCCTAGGGTCGACGGAGCGATCCTGCCCGGCGGCTCAGGCCGGGTCCGACCACGGAAGGCGCGTGTGACTGCCCGGAGAAAGGTGGCCGCCGCGGCCGGTGCCGTCGTCGTGGCCGGCGCAGCCGCGGTGGTGGCGACCTATGTGCCGCCGAACGAACGGATCCAGGGTGGTACCGCCGGCGAGCAGCTCGCCGGCGACCTCGTGGGGGCCGGCGCGAGCAGCCAGCAGGCGGCCATGCAGGGGTGGCAGGCCGGCTACGCCGGCGCCCAGCCGGGGGTGAGCCTCAGCTACGACCCGGTCGGCTCCGGGGGCGGACGCGAGCAGTTCCTCGCCGGCGGCATCGCCTTCGCCGGCTCCGATGCCGCGCTCGACGAGGAGGAGCTCGCGCAGGCCACCGAGCGGTGCGGGCCGGCCGGGGTCTTCGAGCTGCCGAACTACATCTCGCCGATCGCCGTCGTCTACAACCTGGACGGCGTCGACGAGCTGCACCTCTCCCCCGAGACGCTGGCCCGCGTCTTCGACCAGCAGATCACCGTCTGGAACGACCCCGCGGTGGCCGCCGACAACCCGGGCGTGGACCTGCCGGCCGTGGCCATCACCCCTGTCAACCGCAGCGACGAGTCCGGGACAACGGAGAACTTCACCGAGTACCTGGCCGCCGCCGGCAGCGAGGCGTGGCCGCACGAACCCGACGGCGACTGGCCGCGGGAGGGCGGCGAGGCCGCGCAGGGCAACTCCGGCGTGGTCGCCGCGGTCGCCGCAGGCAACGGCACCATCGGCTACGCCGACCTCAGCCAGGCCAGGGACCTCGGCGTGGCGGCCATCGGCGTCGGCGAGGAGTTCGTGCTGCCGACGTCGGAGGCCGCCGCGGCCGTCGTCGAGAACTCGAAGACCCTCGAGGGTCGCGGGGAGTACGACTTCGCCATCGAGCTGAACCGCAACACGACCGGCTCGGGGCAGTACCCGATCGTGCTGGTCAGCTACCACATCGGCTGCGTCGAGTACGCCGAGCAGCTGACCGCCGACCTGGTCCGGTCCTTCATGGGGTACGTGATCAGCGAGGACGGCCAGGAGGCCGCGGCCGAGGTGGCCGGCTCCGCGCCGATCTCGGCAGCGCTGCGCGAACAGGCGCAGACGGCGGTGGACGCGATCACCGGCGCCGGCTGACGCCCCCTGCTGCCGGGGTAGGCCGTCTGGCAGGCTGGACGGCGCGGGGCGGTAGCTCAGCCGGTCAGAGCATGGGACTCATAATCCCTGGGTCGTGGGTTCGAGCCCCACCCGCCCCACCGGTGTTCCCGCTGGTCAGCGGCCTGTTGGCACCGGGTCAAGATCGGTGATCTTGTCCCGCGCCCACAAGACGCCCACAGGATGCGCCGCGGTGTGGGCGTCGTGGGCGGCGTCCATGCGTTCGGCGAGGGCGCCGAGGTCGTCGTCGAAGAGGCCGGAGTAGACGTCCAGGGTCATCGCCGCGGAGGCGTGCCCGAGCATCCGCTGCACTGCTTTGACGTTCGCGCCGCTCGCCACGAGGAGGCTCGCGGCGGTGTGCCGGAGGTCGTGGGGACTGAGATCCTCCAGTCCCGCTGCAGTAGCGGCCGGGTCGAAGACCCGGCGCCGGAAGTTGCCGGACCTGAGGACGCCGCCCTCGGGTGAGGTCAGCACGAGGTCGTCGGCGCGCTTGCCGGCGCACCGCCGCGACAGCGGCTCGAGGAGCACTGCAGGAATGGGGACGGTCCGCTGCTGGTGCGTCTTCGGGCTCCCGAACTGCACCACTCCCCCAACCTCCGTGGCGCTTTCGGCGACGGTCAGCCGCTTGCGGAGGAAGTCGATCCGGCGGACCCGCAGGGCAGCCAGCTCGCCGAAGCGCAGCCCGGTGTAGGCCAGCAGACGGACGACGTCGCCGTACTCCCCGGCCGCGTCCGCGAGCTGCTCGATCTGGTCGCGGGTGAGGAACCGTGGCTCGGCCCGCAGCGCCCTCGGCAGTGGGACGCCCGTGGCCGGGTTACGCGGGATCCGGCCGTCACGGACGGCCAGCGTCAGGACGAGCGCGAGCACGCGGTGGGCCTGCCTGGCGGTGGCCGGCGCCAGACCTCGAGCGCTCATGTCGGCCACCCAGGCGGCGACGTCGGCGTGGCTGACGTCCGCCAGCCGATGCCGCCCCCAGCGCGGCAGGATCTGCGAGCGCAACAGCGACCGATAGCGGTACGCGGTGCTCGGCTTGAGGCCGGTCTGGGCGGCGAGCCACTGCTCCGCCCACGCCTCCACGGTGACCCGGCCCCGCTCCGGCGCGGTCCAGGTCTGGGTGACGAGAGCGGACGTCTGTTCGTCGAGCCAGTGCTGGGCGTCGACCTTGCGCTTGTAGCGCTTCTCGTGTTGCCGACCGCCGGCATCGCGGTATCGAGCTCGGTAGCGCCTGGTGCCGTCACTGATGACGATGACGGAGATCGTCCCGGCCATGCGCGGACGATGCCCACGCTAATGTCCCTGGGTCAAGGCCGCATGGGGATACGAACGCGTCGGGCACATGGGTGCTCTCCGGGATACCGGGCGGGCTAGGTGTAGTGCCCACGGACGTTCTTGACGTCAGTTCCGGCTGGACCACGCTTCTTTCGACTGCTCCGGCACGGACATGAGGGCGTTCTTGTACACCCCTATCGGAATGATCCCGGCAGGATGCACCTCGACGACGACGCGCACCCTCAAGCGCTCGCGGAGGACGGGTGTCGCCTCGCGGCTGAACGTGGTGTAAAGCAGTTCGCCCTCTGCGCCCTCGACCCAGTCGACCTGTGCTCCGGTGTTCGGGTCGATGAGTTCGACGAGGACGTCCCGGCCCGCGGTGAAGTGCATGCCGGCGCCGGCCTCGCACTCCCCCAGGCACCGGAGATCACTTCCCCCAGGCCCATGACCCCGCTGACCCGGGTGGCGCCCCAGCTCTCCATGACCGCGGCCCGGATCTCCGGTTTGTCCCATACCGGGCTCGCCTCCGGCAACCACCGTCCGCACGCCCCGAGTGGGGGCCGGCTTGCCGAGCAGCTCGGTGAGCTTGCCGGCGAAGAAGGTGCTGGTGGGCGAGCTATCGCGAGTCACCGCGCTGGGCGGCTGCTAGCAGATGCCGCGACGCTATGGAGTGAGTTGTGCCGTGCTCCGGGGGTCTAGTGGGGCGCCGCGGCCCATCCCGAATGCGAGCAAGCGGCCGGCTTGGAGCTTTGCTCCCCCGATTGGACTCGAACCAATATCCGTGCGGTTTGATCTTGACGCTGTCGCGACAGTTAGCGGATGTTGAACGCGCAGATCTAGGGCGGTGTCGGACGTTGACCATGATTGGTCGCCACCTGCGTCTGACGGTGGCTTATTGGTCGCAAGTCGGTCGCGCCCCACGCCCCTCGGCGAGGCACAACGAGACCGACCAAACTCCTACTGCGAGCCCTGTGAATCAGGACTGAGGGATCCGGATCCACCCTTCCTCAACGCTTCCCCAATTTGACACCAGCCCGGATTCTGGAGTCACAGAGACCCTCGCCGTCTTGGTCTACCGATCGCTGAACATGTGCGTCGAGGACTGCATTTGGGAGCGTCAAGACCTCATAACGGGGCGGGGCGACCGGGCCAGGTGCAAGCCGACCGCCCGAGCCACACGGCTTCGATCGCAGGCAGTCCGGGCGGCGCCTGACCCCTCGAGCAGGGCTCATACGGGTTCGCTGTGTCGTGTCTTGACTCACAGGGCATCGTGGGTCACCCTACGCACATGCCATTGAGTGAAACTCCCTCCACTGAGCGGAACGGGGGAACCGAGCGGAACGGCGCCTCCGCCGTGATCGAGCGGGCATCAGCGGTGCTCTTCGCCTTCACGGTGGAGCAGCCGGAGCTCGGCCTGGGCGAAGTCGCCAGGAGGACGGGCCTTCCGGCGAGCACCGTGCGGCGCCTGCTGGTTCAGCTGACCTCCGTCGGCTTGGTCGAGCAGGACCCCGAAACTCAGCGGTACTCCCTGAGCCTGCGGCTGGCTCAGCTCGGGTCAGTGGCGCTGGAGCGCGTGGATGTCATCCGACTGGCGCGGGCCGCGATGCAGGAAGTGACCGACCAGGTCGGAGAGGCTGCCTTCCTCGGCCAGCTCACGCCCCATGGCGTCGTGTACCTCGCGGTCACGCAGCCCCCCGTCTCGGTTCGGGTAACGACCCGGGTCGGTGATCTCCGCCCCGCGCACACGACCGCCATGGGCAAGGTCCTGCTGGCGGCGCTCAGCCCTGAAGAGCTGCGGCTCCGGCTGCAGGAGCCCTTGGTCGCGAGCACGAACCGCAGCCATGTCAGCCTCCCCGACCTGCTCGCGGAGCTGGGGGAGGTGCGCGCGTCGGGACTGGCGACCAACTTCGGCGAGGCGCATCCCGAGTACAGCTCCGTCGCGGCACCGGTTCTGGACCACCGTCGTCAGACGGTGGCCGCACTGGCCATCTCGGCGCCCACCTACCGGGTACCCGAAGACGCGCTTCCGCGGCTCAGCCGCGCGGTCGTCGCCGCGGCAGCGGCGGTCTCCCAGCAGCTGGGTTGCCCGCTCGCCCATACGGCCTGAATCGGGCCGGCATCCCCCGCCGGTTCGACAGAGATCCACACGAGACAAAGGTCAACGATGACCCGCCCTGCCCGGCTCCTTCCGCCCCTTGACGCCGAGCATGCGTCCCGTCCCATCCGGCCAGGCCCGTCCCGGCTGTAGCGCCACCCCGACCGGTCACCGAACCGGCCCGCCCCCCTGCGCTTTCCCCGCCTCCCGGCTGTCCCCAGCTGGGAGCGGGTACCTCGTGCTGCTCGCCTCCGAGCGGTCACGCGCTCGCCGATCCACGGCGGGTCCGCCCAGCTCAGCGTCTGCAGCCCTCCTCAGCTCCGCCACCCATCTCCCTGAACACGGAAGGACACCTTCATGCGCATCACTCGGCACACTGTCGCCCTCGCGGGCACCATGCTCGTCCTGGCCACGGCCTGCAGCGCCCCCACCAGCGGGAACGACGCCGCCGAAGAGGACTTCCCATCGAAGACGGTCAAGATCATCGTCCCGTTCGCGCCCGGCGGCTCCCTGGATGCCAACGCGCGCATCCTCGCGGACTGCCTGAACAACGATTCCGGTGAGTGGATCGTCGAGAACCGGGAGGGGGGCGGCGGCACCATCGGGGTCAACGACCTGATGTCGTCCTCCCCGGACGGCCACACCCTGGCCTACGTCTCCTCCAGCGGCGTGGCCCTGACGCCGCTGGTCAACGACGCCGCCACCTACAGCGCCGAGGACTTCGAGCCGGTGGCCATCCTGACCGAGGCGCCCTCGGGTCTCCTGGTCCGCCAGGACTCGCCGTACCAGACGGCCGAGGAGTTCTTCGCCGCCGCGGACGCCGGCGGGGTCACCATCGCGACGACCGGGGCGCTGGGCGTCTACCACCTGGTGGCCAGCCAGCTGGCCGAGGAGACCGGGGTCACGCCGGTTCCCTTCGACGGCACCGCGCCCGCGGTCACCGCCGCGCTGGGTGGGAACGCGGACGCCGTTCTGATCGAGGTCTCGGGGAGCACGCTGGAGCAGCTTGAGAGCGGGCAGTTCCGGGCGCTGGCGACCGGTGCCACCGAGCCGGTGGACTTCCTGCCGGGTGTGCCCACCCTGGCGAGCCTGGGGTATGAGACCGCGGTCTCGTCCAACTACGGCCTGCTGGCGGCTCCGGCCGGCGTGCCGGCCGAGGTGCTCAGTGCCATCGATGAGCGGGTCACCGCCTGCGCCACGCAGCAGGACGTCGCCCAACTGATCGGCGAGAACTTCGCGCTCAACCCCCCGATCACCGGTGCGGATGCCCAGGCCGTCATCGATGAGGCCGCAGAGCAGTACGCCGCCGTGGTCGAGGCCCAGGGATGACCGCGGCCGCGGCTGCGACCGGGGTCTCCGAGACGACCGAGGAGCGCCCTTCCCCGGCCGAAAACGGGTGGCGGGCAGTGGTCCGACTCTGGATCGGGCCGACGACGCTGGGTGCCATCGGCGTCGTCGGCCTCATCGGAGCCATCCACCTGGGGGTGGGCACCACCTCGGTGCCCGGCGCCGGGATGTGGCCGGCCGTCGCTTCGACGCTGATCATCGTCTCCGCTCTGGTGATGGGGCCCCAGCCCGACACCGAGGCGGTCCACCGCACCGACGCTGTGCGAGTCGGCGGCGCCCTGTCCCTGCTGGCGCTGTTCATCACGCTGTTCACCTACACCGGGATCTTCATCCCGGCCCTGGTGGTCCTGGCGCTGTGGTTGCGGTTCCTCGCCGGTCGTGGGCTGGTGTTCTCGCTGCTCACCGCGGTGGGAACCGCAGGCGGTCTCCACCTGCTCTTCGGCGTCTTCTTCGGCGTCGGTGGCTGAGCCTCGCGTGATCACCACGGGCCGGCTCCTGCGCCGCGACGTCGTTCCCCCCGCTACTGGCAACTGGAAGAACTAGCGTGGACATTCTCGAAGGACTTGGTCAGGGACTGGCGGTTGCCTTTCAACCGACCAATCTGCTGTTCGTCTTCGTCGGTGTGCTCATCGGGATGGTCATCGGCGTCCTGCCGGGCCTCGGCCCGACCGCGACGATCGCGCTGCTGCTGCCCCTGACGTTCGGCCTGGAGCCGGCCACCGCCGTCATCATGCTCGCCGGCATCTACTACGGGTCTATGTACGGGGGCACTATCACCTCCGTCCTGCTGCAGCTCCCGGGAGAAGCCAGCTCCGTGGTGACCGTCATCGACGGTCACCAGATGGCCCGCCAGGGGCGGGCGGGCGCGGCACTGGGCATCGCCGCGATCGGATCGGCGATCGGTGGCGTGGTCGCCACCGTCGGGCTGATCCTGCTCGCGCCTCCGCTGGCCGGTCTGGCCCTGAGACTGGGCCCGCCGGAGTTCACCTTCATTGCCATGCTCGGCCTGGTCCTGGCCGCCTACCTGGGGACTAGGTCCTTCGCCAAGTCCTTCGGCGCCGCGGCGCTGGGCCTGCTGCTGGCCACCGTCGGCCAGGACCCCATCGAGGGCACCTCCCGGTTCGCCTTCGACAGCATCAACCTGCTGGGCGGCCTGGATTTCGCCGCGATCGCCATGGGCCTGTTCGGCGTGGGGGAGGTCCTCTACAGCCTGGAGCAGCGCCAGGGCGGTCTCGTCATCGCGAAGAAGATCGGGCGCGCCCTGCCCAGCAAGGCGGAGTTTAAGCAATCACGCGGTGCGATCGGGCGCGGCAGCGTCCTCGGCTTCGGGCTCGGCGTGCTCCCCGGCGGGGGCGGCATGGTGCCGCCACTGGCCTCCTACGCCATCGAGAAGCGGTTCTCCAAGAACCGGGCCAACTTCGGCCGCGGCGCCATCGAGGGCGTGGCCGGACCGGAAACCGCGAACAACGCCGGCGCCCAGGCGGCCTTCGTTCCCCTGCTGACACTCGGATTGCCGGCCAACGGGGTTCTCGCGCTGATGTTCGGCGCGCTGCTCATCCAGGGCATCACGCCCGGACCCCAACTGGTCGACCAGCACCCCGCTGTGTTCTGGGGCGTCATCGCCTCGATGTTCATCGGGAACCTGCTGCTCCTGGTGCTGAACATCCCGCTGATCGGGGTCTTCATCAAGATCCTGCGCATTCCGTTCGCCGTGCTCGGGCCCATCGCCGCGATCGTCACGCTGATCGGCGTCTTCACGATCAACAACGACATCTTCGACATGTGGGTCGTGCTGGCCTTCGGCGCCGTCGGCTACCTGATGCGCAAGGCCGGGTTCGAACCCGGGCCGCTGGTCCTGGCGTTCGTGCTGGGCGTCATCGTCGAGCGGTCCATGCGCCAGAGCCTGCTGCTGGCCAACGGCGACCTGGACATCTTCGTCACCCGGCCGGCCTCTGCGGTTCTCCTGGCGGTGCTGGTGTCCCTGGTCCTCATGGCCGCCGTGCAGGCAGTCCGGCGGCGGCGCCACGCATCGCCGCCGACCGGCGAGCACGACGCCGCCGAGGCCCAACTGCCGAACGGGGAGCAGGCCCATCCGGTCACCGGCGCCCCCGTGACCGCCGGTCAGGTGGCCGAAGCGCCCTGCGAGCCGGGGGCGCAACGATGAGGAGAGCGCACGGCGTGAACGAGATGGCGACCGAGATCCTCATCGTCGGTGGTGGTCTGAGTGGTGTCGCCGCCGCCCTCGCGGTAGCGGCGGCGGGACGGCGGGTCGTGCTCAGTGAGGCGCTTCCCTGGCTGGGCGGTCAGCTGACCGCGCAGGCCGTGCCGCCGGACGAGCACCCATGGGTGGAGTACCAGCTGGGCTCACGCAGCTACAGCCAGTTCCGGGAGAAGATCCGCCAGCACTACCGGGAGCACTATCCCCTCACCCCGGCCGCGCGCGCCGACACCCGGCTCAACCCGGGCGCCGGCAATGTCAACACGCTCTGCCACGAGCCCCATGTGGCCGCGGCCGTGATCGAGCAGCAGCTGGCCGCCTACGTCAGCGCGGGTCGCATCTGGCTCCTGCGCGGCTACGAACCGGTGGCCGCCGAGTGCACCGGCGACAGGATCGATTCCGTCACCCTGAGGAATCGGCAGGTGGGGCATGACATCGTGGTCACCTTCGACCTGGTGATCGACGCCACCGAGCTGGGTGACCTGCTGGCGCTGGCCAAGGTGGAGCACGTCACCGGCGCCGAGTCGCAGGCCGACACCGGGGAACTGCACGCCCTGGAGGTCGCCGATCCCCTCGACCAGCAGGCAATCACCTGGTGCTTCGCCGTCGATCACCTGCCAGGTGAGGACCATGTCGTGGCCCGGCCCGCCGGCTACGACCACTGGCGCCGGATCCAGATCCCGTCCTGGCCCGGCCCCCAGTTCAGCTGGACGGTCAGTGACCACGTCACGCACCGCCCCCGCGTCCGTCAGCTCTTCGACGGGGAGCCCGACCAGGTGTGGGCCTGGGACCTGTGGCATGCCCGGCGCATCGCGGCTCGCCGCCAGCACGCGGACGGATTTTTCACCAGTGACATCACCCTGGCCAACTGGCCGCAGATGGACTACTGGGCCAAGCCCGTCCTCGGTGTGGACGACGAGTCTGCGCAGGCTGCGATGGCCGAGGCCAAGGAGGTCAGTCTCGCCTTCCTCTACTGGATGCAGACCGAGGCTCCCCGCCCCGACGGCGGCCAGGGTTACCCGGGGCTGAGGCTGCGCCCCAACGTGACGGGCACACACGACGGTTTCGCCATGCAGCCGTACTTCCGTGAGAGCCGCCGGATCGTGCCGGAGTTCCGCGTGCTCGAGCAGCATATCGGGGTCGAGGCACGCGGCAGCGCCGGAGCGGCCGAGACCTTCGCCGACAGTGTCGGCATCGGCGCGTACCGCATCGACATCCACCCGACCAGCACCGGCCGCAACACCGTCGACATCGATTCCTACCCCTTCCAGATCCCGCTGGGCGCCCTGATCCCGGCACGCGTCGAGAATCTCCTGGCCGCCGGCAAGAACATCGGCACCACCCGGATCACCAACGGGGCCTACCGCGTCCACCCCGTCGAATGGAGCATCGGCGAGGCCGCCGGCGTGACCGCAGCCCAGGCAGTGCAGCGACGCACGACGCCGCGGGCGATCCGAAACCGCCCCAGCGAACTGCTCGTGCTGCAGGGAGCCCTGACCGCGCGCGGCGTGGATCTGCGGTGGCCGAGCTTCGCCGCCCTGACGCCGACCTCCCGCTCGGGGTGGGTCGAGGCGTGACCCCGCCTGACCGCCCTGGTCCCACCCCTCTGTGTCCCCGGCTCGGCCCAGACCGCACTCATCCACCAGGCCCGTCGAGGAGCCCCATGTCTGACCTCAGCAGCACCGTCGACGAACCCGACCGCACGGTGCCCGTTCTCCGTGACACCGACGTCCTGGTCGTCGGCGGAGGGCCGGCGGGGGTCTGCGCCGCGGTCGCCGCGGCCCGCACCGGCGCGCGAGTCCTGCTGATGGAGCGCGCGGGCTTCCTCGGCGGTACGGCCACCGGTGGCATGGTGGCCGCCTGGAACGGGTTCTTCTGGCGGGACGTGCGGGTGACCGGGGGGATTGCATACGAGATCGTGGAGCGGCTCCGCGCCGCCGGTGGCGGCCACCCCAGCTTCGTCCACCACATCGCCGGAGAGCTCACCGACAGTCCCCTCGGCTTTGAGACCTTCCCGTTCGACCCGGAGATCCTCAAGTTCGTCCTCGACGACCTCGTCGGGGAGGCCGGCGTGCAGGTTCTGCACCACGTGCACGCCGCCGCGCTCACCCGGCACGACCGAGCCGTCGACACGGTGATCTACGAGGGGCCGACCGCGCGAGGGGGCATCCGCGCCCACCGCGTGATCGACGCGACCGGCAGCGGCACGATCGCGTTCAAGGCCGGGGCGTCCGCGGCACCGATGAGCCTGCCCACGCAGCCCATGACCCTGATGATGCGCCTCAGCGGTGTGAACCGGGACGAACTCGCCGCCACCGCCAAGGCCGTGCGACGGGAGATCGTCCACGCCGGCGTGGAGCGGGGATCGCTGTTCTACCGCACCCTCGCGGTGTCCTGGAGCCCCAGCAACGGCGATGCCTTCCTGCTCATGACCTCGGTCAACGGCAAGGACGCCGCCGACGAGTTCGAGCTCACCGGCGCCGAGATCGAGGGGCGTCGCCAGGCCCGCAGCACGCTGGCCTACCTGCGGGAGCACATGCCCGGCTTCGCCTCGGCCCAGCTCGTGCAGCTGGCTCCCTGGATCGGGGTCCGTGAGTCCCGGCGCGTGCTCGGCGAGTACGTCCTGACCGGGGACGACGTCCTCACCGGCCGCGCATTCTCCGATGCCGTGTCCTGGGGCGGCGGCCCCCTCGACCTGCACGAAGGCCACTCGGTGAGCCTGACCAGCCCGCAGCGGCCCTTCGCTGTCCCCTACCGGTGCCTGCTTCCCCTCGGCATCGACAACATGCTGGTGACCGGCCGTGCCGTCTCGGCAGACAGCGCGGGCATGGGCGGGCTGCGGCACATGGGCGGGGTCATGCCCGTCGGCGAAGCCGCCGGTGTGGCGGCAGCGCTGTCGCTGGCAGCAGGTCTGCGCCCCCGCGAGCTTTCCGTCGACGACCTCCGCAACCGACTCCGCCGAGCCGGCGTCATCGTCGACTCCCCGGTCGGGCGCTAGCCCGGTCCCCCTCCACACGAATCGGAGTACTGCCCCATGCACGCGGCTGTCCTCACCGCCCCCGGTCAGTTGCGGTCAGTTCAGCTCCCCGAACCCGACTGCGGCCCCCAAGACGTGCTCGTGCGCATGCGCGGCCTGGGCCTGTGCGGAACCGACCTGGCCGTGTACTCCGGTGCCCGGATACCACCGACCGGCTCCTGGCTGATGGGCCACGAAGGCGTCGGCGAGATCGTCGCCGTGGGGTCGCAGGTCCACGACCGCGCGGTGGGCGATCAGGTCGCCATAGAACCCAACTACTGCTGCGGCCGCTGCCGAGCCTGCCGGGCGGAGCTCACGTCGTCCTGCCAGAACCGGGTGGTCGTGGGGTTGAACCACCCTGGACTGCTGGCCGAGTACGTGAGCGTCCCTGGGCGCTTCACCTGGCCAGCCCCACCGAGCATCGGGATCGAGGACCTGGTCTGCGTCGAACCGCTGACCGTGGCCCGCGCCGCGATCCGGCGCGGCTCCGCCGCCTCGACGTCGCGCTGCCTCGTGGTCGGTGCCGGCTCCCAGGGCCTTCTCATGGTTCTGGCGCTACGCGCCATGGGAGCCAGGGTCTACGTGCAGGAGCCGCACGACGGCCGAGCCGAGCTCGCCCTGGCCCTCGGTGCGCGGGCAGCCGCCGAGCTCGGGGATGCCGAGATCGACGTGCTGTTCGAGACCTCGGGGGTGCCCCAGGCCCTGGGAGCTGGACTCGAGCACCTGGCCGCCGGCGGCACCGCGGTCCTGGTGGGCATCAGCAGCCGGCCGGTCGACCTGACCACCGCTGCCCTCGTCTACCGCCAGCACACGCTCCTGGGCTCGCTCATCTACGACCACCCGGTCGACTTCCCGAGCACCATCCGGGCACTGGCACGCGACGAGATCCGCCCGGGCGTCGTGCTCCAGGCCCGGTACCCGTTCCGTGAGGCAGCCGAGGCCTTCGCCTCGGTGGCAGAGGTGCCGGGGAAGGCGTGGATCTCCTTTGACGACTGAGGTCGGCCTTTTCCTCCCTCCCGGTCGGACCGGCGGGCGCAACCGAAGCCGGAATGAGCCGCTCCGACGGGTGGTCGCCACGGTGTGCCTGTCGGGCACGCTGGAGGACAAGCTTGCGGCGGTGGCTGCGGCCGGATTCGACGGGATCGAGGTGTTCGAGAACGACCTGATCGCCACGCCCTGGTCACCGGCCGAGGTCGCTGCACGCTGCGCGGACCTCGGCCTGTCGATCGACCTGTACCAGCCGTTCCGCGACCTGGACTCAGTCGACGAAGAACAGTTCGGGCGGAACTTGCGCCGGGCCGAAGCCAAACTCGACCTGATGGTGGCCCTTGGCGCGGACACCGTGCTGGTCTGTTCGTCGGTAGGTGACGACGCGGTCGCCGACGTCGACCGACTCGCCGGGCAGTTGCACACCCTGGCCGAGCGGGCGGCCGCCCGCGGGCTGCGGATCGCCTACGAGGCGCTGGCCTGGGGACGGCACGTGTCCACCTGGGACCGGTCGTGGGAGGCCGTCCGCCGCGGTGACCACTCGGCGCTCGGGCTGTGCCTGGATAGCTTCCACGTGCTCTCCCGCGGCAGCGACCCGACCGGCATCGCGGACCTGCCCGGGGAGAAGCTGTTCTTCCTGCAGCTGGCCGACGCCCCGCACCTGAACATGGACGTGCTGCAGTGGAGCCGCCATCACCGCCTCTTCCCTGGTCAGGGCGGCTTCGACCTGCCCGGCTTCCTCGGCCAGGTGCTGGCCGCCGGCTACTCCGGGCCGCTGTCGCTAGAGGTATTCAACGACGTCTTTCGGCAGACCGATCCGGCCCGGACAGCGGTCGACGCGATGCGCTCGCTCCTCGCGCTGGAGGAAGCGCTGGCCGGCCGCGACCCCCGACTGCCGGAGAGGGTGCGGCTGAGCACGCTCCCGCCGGCCCCACCGGTGGCCGGATACGCCTTCACCGAGCTCGCCGTGGACGGGGTCTCCGGCCCGGTCATCGCCACCGCCCTCGCCACGCTCGGCTTCACCCACACCGGGCAGCACCGCTCCAAGCCGGTGCAGCTGTGGGAGCAGGGCCGCGCCCGGGTGCTGCTCAACGCCGCCGTCGTCCGGTCGGATGGCGCCGGTGCCGCGGCGATCAGCGCGCTGGCGGTGGAGACCGCGGACCCGGTCGCCTCCGCGGCCCGCGCTGAGGCGCTGCTGGCCCCGGTCCTCCCCCGCAGTCGCGGCGCGACAGAGGCCGACCTGGCCGCGGTTGCTGCCCCGGACGGCACAGAGGTGTTCTTCTGCCGCGCCGGCGCCGACTGGCTCACCGACTTCCTGCCCACCCGCAGCCGACCAAGCCCCAGCGCCGGGCTGACCCACACCGACCATGTCGCCCTGGCCCAGCCCTTCGACCACTTCGACGAGGCGGCGCTGTTCTACCGTGTGGTGCTGGGCCTGCAGCCGGACGCCACGACCGAGGTCGCCGCCCCGTTCGGGCTGGTCCGGCACCGCGCGGTCACCGACTCCGACCACACCGTGCGGATCGGGCTGTCGGTGGCGCTGTTGCGCCGCGGGGAGTGGGCACCCGGCGTCCCCGACCCGCAGCATCTCGCCTTCGCCACTGACGACATCTTCGCCACCGCCCGCGCGCTGCACGCCCACGGCGCACCGCTGCTGGAGGTCCCGGCCAACTACCACGACGACCTCGAGGCCCGGCTGGACCTGGCCCCGGAGACGCTGGCCGCGATGCGTGAAAGCGGCGTCCTCTACGACCGAGACGAGCACGGCGAGTACTTCCACCTGCACACCCACGTGCTCGGCTCCCGGGTGTTCTTCGAGGTGGTGCAGCGGATCGCCGACTACACCAGCTACGGCACGGTCAACGCCCCCGTCCGCATGGCCGCCCACCGCCGACTACGGATGGCCGGCCCGAAGCGGTGACCGCGCTGCAGCGCCCCCGGTAGAACGCGTCCACGGCCGGCATGCCGCAGCTGCGGGTCCGGGTAGTCCTGCTCTTCCGCCACGCTGAGCGGCCGGACGCGGACTGGAGCCGGCGATTCGACTATAAGAAGCATCCTGGAAGGAGGCCGTAGGCGCGTGTCTGTCGGGCGATTGTTGACGAAAGTTGGTCGTCGAGGCGACCACAGCGGCTCCGCCAGGCCGCTGACCTGCGGTTCTGCTCCCCCGATTTGACTCGGACCAATATCCCTGCGAATTGATCTTGACGGTGTTGGCAGCCGTCGGGCAGCGATGGATGTGCAGGTCAGCGTTGTCCTCCAGCACCGGACGTCATCGGCTGTCGAGGGCTACTGAGGACGGATTGTTGGTCATAGATTGGTCGCGTCCGTCGCGAACCGGCCATCCTAAGGTCCGCACGACCTCCTCGACCGGAGCTGGGAGGGAACGGATGGCGACCAACCGGCCTGACCCGGGCGAATTCCTCGAACTGGCGCAGCGGATGCTGCGGGAGCTGTTCGGCGATCCGCGCAGCGATGACCAGCCGTGAGCGGAGGCGACGCGTCCTCCGCGGGAGCGCTCGGAGATCCCGCCGGGCAACCACGAGCCCAGCGCCGAGCGGTAGCGCGAGAACCTCACGTTCGCGCTCGCCACGCGCGCCGTCGAGGCGCTCGAGGATCTGGCGCTCAACGTCGCGGCGATCCGTCAGCGCCTCGAGCGCACGGACACGCAGGCCTCGGGAGCGCGACCCGAGACCGAGGAGCGAGGCCCGAACAGCTGACGCCCCCGGGCAGTGACCTTTCGATCTCACTGCGCCTGGGCCGCAGCAGGCGACCGCTCTACCGATGCTCGGCCCTCGCCGCCCAGCCGACGCCGGGAACCGGGCAGCGGCCCTCGTCGCCGTGGAGGCGACTCTTCAGGCAGGAGAGGAGCCCCGCCCGATGGGCAGGGCTCCTCCGGGGCCGGCGGATGCGGCCGGTCAGGCGGCCTGCCGCTGCTCATGGCCCGGGACCTGCCCAACATCCTTGGTACACCCCAACCAGTCCCCGGGGCGGTTTAGGGCGCAAGGGCAGAAGAGCCGGTGTTCCCTGCTGCGCTGGGCGGCCGGCGGGCCCTGGAAGATGGTCTGTGTAGGAACTCGTGGTCCGAGCCTGGGGTTTGCCTCAGTTGGGGCACGCTGGGCGTGGCCGCCGAGCTGACCGATCATCTGGGCTACGAGCGGGGTGATCAGCCCGGTCGTGGCTCGCCGAGGCCCTCGTCGCACGCACGGAGCTCATTGACGCGTGGCGACTGTTGGCCGACAGCACCCCGAGCTCCCCCATCTCCTGCCTCCACGCTGGCCGCGCGACGACATCCGCGAGATCTTCCTGGAGCTGCCTGGTCGACTGGACCCGTCCCCAGCCAAACCCCGATGCCGCTCCCCCTCGTCGAGCACTTCGTCACCACGCCGGATTTCGCGGCCCTGAGGAGCACCGACGCCCTCAGGGCCGCCGCGGACGAGCCTCGAGGGAGTGGCCCGCAGTCTCCCGCCCGCCGTCGTCGCGACGATGTGTGCGAGGCCAGCGAGAAGCCGGTCTGCACCGCCGAACCGGTCTTCCGCTTCTTCGGCCGACCACGACTCTCACGTTCGGCACCACAGATCTACCTGCCGGCGCCGCCGGAAGCAGCACATTCGGAGCGACCGCGCCATGGACGGGCTCCCATTGTCCCTGGCCGAGACCCACTCCACTGTTCCTCCCGACCGCCCAGTCGGGCGGGTCCCTCACGGACACGCCTCGAGGGCGGTCCCATCCGGGAAGGAGCCGGGGTGAGCGTGACAACAGGGGCGGCACGACCGTCCATCAGGATCGACGGCAAGCGGCGGTGGGTCTTCTACGCCGTCCTGTACACCAACTTCGTCGTCTGGCTGGACACGGCCAAGTTCAGCGTCCTCACACCGTTCTGGGCGGCTGACCTGGGAGCCGACGCCACCGAGATCGCCAGCATCTCGGCGTCGTACCTGTTGGGCTACTTCCCGATGCTGTTCCTGGCCGGGGTCCTCGCCGACCGGATCGGGCCGCGGCTCATGCTGCTGATCTGCCTCACCGGCGTTACCGTGCTCGGCGGCAGCATGGCCTTCGTCCAGACCGTCGACGAGATGTACTGGCGCAACATGCTGTTCGGCGTCTTCTTCGGCTTCTTGTGGGCGCCCTGCCAGCGGATGCTCGCCGTCTGGTTCGCCCCGATCGAGACCGCCAAGGTGACGGCGGCGTGGGTCGCCTCGCTGATGATCGTGTCGGTCGTCGCGCCACTGATCGCGCTGCCCATTGCCTCCGCCTGGGCCTGGGAAGAGGCGTTCCTGATCATCTCGGCGCTCGGCATCCCGGCGATCATCGCCATCGCGGTGTTCACGCGGAACCGGCCCGACCAGCTCCCGGGCATCAGCGCCCAGGAACTCGCGCACATCAACGTCGGTCGGGACGAGGCCGCCCGCGCCAACGTCCCCCTGCGCGAGATCGCCAAGGTGTTCCGCTCGCGCAGCGTGCTGTTCATGGTGGCCGCCGGTGCCCTGGCGACCACGCCGACCTGGCTCATCGGGACGTGGAGTACGTACGGACTGATCACTCTGCAGGGCATCGACCCGGACGTGGTGACCTACCTGGCGCCGCTGGCCGCCGTTCCGGTCATCCTCTACGCGTTCGGGCACGGCCGTGCCGTCGCGGGACCGTTCCGGGGTCGGCTGCGCCCCCCGATGGTCCTCGGTGCCGTTCTCGGCGCGGTCGGCTTCCTGGCGGCCGGACTGCTCAACCTGCCGTGGCTCGCGTGGATCTTCGCCATCGGAACGCTGGGCTTCATGGTCGACCCGCTGTTCTGGGGCAGCCTCAACACCTACTGGCTGGGGGTGGCCAAGCCCGAGCTGACCGGCACGCTCAACGGTGTGGCAGCCGGACTGCAGGTGGCCTTCGGCTACGTGCTGGTCAATGCGTCGGGGCGCTGGCTCGACACCTCCGAGGGCGGCCTCAACCAGCTCGACACCCTCTGGATCGTCGGCGGCGTCATCTACCTGGTGGCGATCATCCCGGTCCTGCTGTCGAAGGACGTCCGCATCCACCAGGAGCCCGACCCCACACCGCCGCCGCCACTGCCCGGGGAGGCCCGGTCCACCCCCGACGCGCCCGAGCCAAGCGTGCGGCCCCTGCCCGAGCCCACCACCTGATCCGCCGTCGTGCCGGCCGGCTCCTGGCCGGCCGGCACACCCGTCTCGTCCCTGCCGCCGAACGGAGACCTGATGACGTCGACCACCGAGCCCCAGGAGGACATCGTCCCCCGGAGCACCGAGCCACCCTTCGACACCGCCGAGATCGACCGGTTGCTGACCACGACCCGGTCGGTGCGCCGGCGGCTGGACCTCTCCCGCCCAGTCGCCCTGGACGTTGTGATGGAGTGCCTCCAGACAGCCGTCCACGCCCCGTCTGCCTCGAACACCCAGCTGTGGCGCTGGCTCGTCGTCACCGACGAGGGCCTGAGGCACGAGCTCGCGCGCCTGTACCGTGCCGGCGGCCAGGACTACCTGCGGGCAAACGCGGAGAACCCGGGCGACGAGTCGTCCCAGCGGGTCTACCGCTCGGCGCAACACCTGGTCGACGTGCTCGACCAGGTGCCAGTCCTGGTCGTCCCGTGCATCGCCGCCGAGGTCGACCAGAGAAACGCACCGGCCCTCTACGGCTCGGTCTTTCCCGCTCTCTGGAGTTTCATGCTGGCACTGCGTGCCCGAGGGCTCGGCTCCACCTACACCACGTTCCACCTCGCGCACGCGAAAGAGGCCGCAGCACTCCTGGACATCCCACCGGGCATCACCCAGGTCGGGCTCGTACCGGTGGCCTACACCGTGGGAACGGATTTCGGCCCGGCGCGCCGGCGCCCCGCGACCGAGGTCACGTACCTGGACCGATGGGGCGCCCCGGTTCCTCCGGCAGCCACGGGATGAGCGGGACGGTCCTGCCGGTCGTCCGGCGTTGCCGGCGACGGTCCACATCCAGTTCGAGGTCACGTGGACGAGGTCCCGGACATCCCGCAGGGTCGGGACGGCGACCTGCGGTTGTGCTCTCCATATACCCGGGCGTTCCGGGGGGGCGGCTCGTCCAGAACGGGAGCCAGCACCCTCGGCGGGAGCGGACACAGCTTGATGCCACAGGAGCCGAACACTTCTACGGCCGGTCGTCGGTACACCGCAGCCATCCGGCGGGCCACCGCGACCGGTCCCTGCCCGGACGACGGTCACCCCACTCCGACAGGGAGATGGCCGATCGGCTCGTGTGCACGGCCCGAGCCACCTCTGTCGGGGTGAGCCTGGCTGCCCTCCGGGCTTCCCCCAGGGTCCGGGGACGGCGGAGGTCCGGTGCGGTCCCCGCGACGGTGCTCCACGACGCGCTCGACGCCGCCACCCCCGGCGCACCGAGCGTGCTGGTCATCGCCGCCCGAGCGCCCCGAGACCGGCCGCGACCAGCTCGGGCACGGCCTCCGCGGCCCGCGCGGCACCCCGGCCTGCATCCGCGCCTGCGCGGGCCCGATGGGCGATGCCCTCGGCGATGACCGCGAGCTTGAGGTGGGCCAGCGCAAGGAAGAACGGCCAGTCGCCGAGGTCCCGCCCGGAGCCGCGGGCGTAGCTCTCGGCGAGATCGTCGGGGGACGGCAGCCGGGAACTGGTCCAGGCAGCGGGGATGCCGAGGATGACGTCGAGCGCCGGGTGGCGGTAGACGCACATCAGCGCCACGTCGGTCAGCGGGTCGCCGAGCGTGGACAGCTCCCAGTCGACGACGGCACGAACCGTGCCCGAATCGTCCCGATCGAGGATGGCGTTGTCGATCCGGTAGTCCCCGTGCACCACGGTCGCCTCCGCCGACGACGGCACCGAGTCCGCCAGCCGGGCGTGCAGTCGCTCCAGGTCCGGGACGTCCCGGGTCCGGACCTGGTCCCACTGGCGACGCCACAGCGCCACCTGCCGGGTGAGGAAGCCCTGCGGGCGACCGAAGTCGGCCAGCCCCACCGCCGGTACGTCGACGGCGTGCAGCGCGACGAGCACGTCGACCAGCGCCGCGGCGGCCCGCTGCACCTGGTCGTCCGCGAGCCCGGCCAGGTCGTCGCGGTCCCGGACCACCACGCCGTCCACCCACTCCACGATCGTGAACGGTGCGCCCAGGACCGTCTCGTCCTCGCACAGGCTGACCGGACGGGCCACCGGCACCCCGCTCCCCCGCAGGGCGGTGGTCACCCGCCACTCACGGACCATGTCGTGCGCCGATGCGGTGAGGCCGGCCAGCGGGGGACGGCGCACCACCCAGCGGGACGCCCCGTCGCTCACCGCATAGGTCAGGTTGGACCGCCCCCCGGCGATCAACTCGGCCCGCAAGGCCCCCGCCGGCTCGATGCCCCGCTCCACGAGGTGGACGTGCAGCGCACCCAGGTCGAGGCCGGGCGGGACGGTCACGACGAGGCTCGCAGCCGGGCGGCCTTGACCGCGCGCTTGGCGATGGCGAATCGGTGCACTTCCGACGGCCCGTCGTAGACCCGGAAGGGGCGGACCTCCCGGGCGATCCGGGCGATCGGCAGGTCGGCGGACACCCCGAGCCCCCCGCACAGCTGCATCGCCCGGTCCACCACGCGCCCGATCGCCTCGCCGCCGAACGCCTTGGCGATCGACGTCTCCTGCGACGCCGGCGAGCCGGCGTCCAGGGCCGCGCAGGCGACGTCCAGCAGGGCTCGCGTGGCGGCCAGGTCGATCTCGTTGTCGGCGATCATCTGCTGCGCCAGGCCCAGGTCGGCGATCGCGCTCCCGAACCCGCGCCGGGCCGCCGCGTGCTCCACCGCC
Source organism: Geodermatophilus ruber (assembly GCF_900114385.1). Lineage (GTDB taxonomy): Bacteria > Actinomycetota > Actinomycetes > Mycobacteriales > Geodermatophilaceae > Geodermatophilus > Geodermatophilus ruber. The sequence goes on along the minus strand of NZ_FOSW01000002.1, from coordinate 270,632 downwards.
ACCTCGTGGGCCCGCACGGCCGCTCCCAGCCACCGCATCACGTGGGTCATCCGCGCCGGCCCCAGCCGCACCTGGGCGTTGGCGAAGCCCTGGTCGACCTCGCCGAGCACGGCGTCGTCGGCGACGATCAGCCCGTCGAAGACCACCTCGCAGTGCCCGCCGACCATCGAGCGGTCCATCGTCGGCACGTGCCGGCCCACCTGGAGCCCCGGTGCGCCCGCCGGCGCGAGGAACATCGTCCCGCCGCCGCGCTCGCCCGGCTCGCCGCTGGTGCGGGCCATGACGATGAAGAACCCGGCCCCGTCGGCGCCGGTGATGAATGTCTTCCGCCCGTCGATCCGCCAGCCACCGGGCACCCGGGATGCCGTCGTCGCCAGCGCCGCCGGGTCCGAGCCCGCCCCGGGCGCCGGCTCCGTCATCGCGAACGCCGACCGGACGACGCCGGCCGCCAACGGCGCCAGGAACTCCTCCCGCTGCGCCGGCGTGGCCACGTGCGCGAGCAAGTGCACGTTGCCCTCGTCGGGCGCCGCGGCGTTGATCGCCAGCCCGCCGAACACCGAGTACCCGGCCGCCTCGAACACCCGCGCGCGCTGCACCATCGACAGACCCAGCCCGCCGACGTCCACGGGTGCGTGCGGCGCCAGCAGCCCCCGTGCCCGGGCCGCGCCCTGCAGCTCGCGGCGCAGCCCGTCCCCGCCCGCGGCGGTCACGTCCCCGTCGAACCGGTCCTCCACCGGGAGGACCACCTCCCGCACGAACTCCCGCGTCCGCGCCACCAGGTCGGGGACGTCGGGCTCGGCGCCACGGGCTCCGGCGGGCACGGCGGTCGTACTGCTCACGGGGTCGGTCTCCTCTGGGGGTCGGGACGGGGCGGGACCGCGCGGGGGTCAGCCGATGCGGCGGAAGAGGGCGGCGAGCGCCTGGCCGCCGCCGATGCACATCGACACGACGCCGAGCTCGAGGTCGCGGCGCACCAGGTCCTGCACCACCCGCAGGGTCAAGATCGCCCCCGTAGCGCCGACCGGGTGGCCCAGGGCGATGGCGCCGCCGTAGGGATTGGTGCGCTCGGGATCGAGACCGGCGTCGCGGATGCAGGCGACGGCCTGGGCGGCGAAGGCCTCGTTGAGCTCCACGGTGCCGATGTCGGCCGGGGTGGTCCCGGTCTGCTCGAACAGCGCCCGCAGCGCCAGCACCGGGGCGTAGCCCATCAGCTCCGGCTCCAGCGCGGCGGTGGTCACCGCCTCCAGGGCGACCAGCCCGGTCGCCCCCCGCTCGCGGGCGACGTCCTCGGTGGCGAGCACCAGGGCGGCCCCGCCGTCGTTGATGCCCGAGGCGTTGCCCGCCGTCACCGTGCCACCCTTCTCGAACGCCGGCCGCAGCGCGGCCAGCGCCTCGGCGGTGGTGCCCGGCTTGGGGTGCTCGTCCGCGGCGACCGTCGTCGGCCGGCGCCCGCCGGTCGTCACCGGCACGATCTCCTCGTCGAAGACGGCCTTCGCGTCGGGGGTGGCGGCCCGGCGCTGGGACTCGAGGGCGAACTCGTCCTGCTCGGCCCGGCTGATGCCGTACTTCGCCGCGACCCGCTCGGCGGTCACGCCCATGTGGATGTCGTGGAACGGGTCGGTGAGCATCATGACCGTGCCGTCGACCAGGGTGCGGTCGCCCAGGCGCCAGCCGTTGCGGGCGCCGAAGTCGTAGAACGGCATCCGCGACATCGACTCGTCCCCACCGGCCAGTGCGATCGACGCCGCTCCCCAGCGGATCTGCATCGCCGCCGACCACACCGCCTGCAGTCCCGAGCCGCACAGCCGGTTGACCGTGTGCGCGGGGGTCCGCGCAGGGAGCCCCGCGGCCAGGGCGACCCGCCGGGCGTTGTAGGCATCCGCGCCGACCTGGCCGATGCAGCCCATGACGACCTCGTCGACCTCCTCAGGGGCGACCGAGGTGCGGTCCAGCGCGGCCCGGGCGGCCGTGGCGCCCAGCTCGTGCGCCGGCACCTCCTTCAGCACGCCGCCGAAGCCGCCCACCGGTGTCCGGGCGCCACCGAGCACGACGATCCGACTGCTCTCCGACATGTCCGTCCTTCTTCTTCCGAGGTCGCTGACGCGGATAGGCGAGGCACGCCCGGGGCTCCCGTCCACCCTGGGAGCACCGGGCTCCGGCTGCCCCGTGCCGGCGGGGCACGGCGCTCAGGTGCGCGGGCCGCCGGCGACGTAGACCACCTGCCCGGACACGAAACTCGCACCCTCGCTCGTCAGGAAGGACACCACGTGCGCGATGTCCTCGGGCTGTCCGACCCGCCGTACGGGGATCTCCGCGGCCGCGGCCGCCATGAACTCGCCGAACGGGACGCCCACCCGCTCAGCGGTGGCTCGGGTCATCTCCGTCTCGATGAAGCCAGGGGCGATCGCGTTGGCGGTCACCCCGAACTTGCCCAGCTCGATGGCGAGGGTCTTGGTGAAGCCCTGCAGGCCGGACTTGGCCGCCGAGTAGTTGGCCTGGCCGCGGTTGCCCAGCGCCGAGGTGCTCGAGAGGTTGACCACGCGGCCCCACCCGGCCTCGACCATGTGCCGCTGCACCGCGCGGGTCATCAGGAAAGCACCGCGCAGGTGCACGCCCATGACCGTGTCCCAGTCGGACTCGGTCATCTTGAACAGCAGGTTGTCCCGGGTCACCCCGGCGTTGTTGACCAGCACCGTCGGGGGGCCCAGCGCCGTGGCGACCTGCTCGACGGCCGAGGCGACGGCTTCGGGGTCGGCCACGTCCACGGCGGCGGCGAACGCCCGCCCGCCGGCGTCCCCGATGGCCTCCGCCGTCTCCTTCGCACCGCGCTCGTCGAGGTCCAGTACCCCGACCGCGAAGCCGTCCTCGGCCAGCCGACGGGCCACGGCCGCCCCGATCCCGCGGGCCGCGCCCGTCACCACTGCTGTCCGTCCGTTCCCGCCGCTCATCGTCCTTCTCCGCTCGTCGTCCCGTTGAACCGTCGTCCGCCGGAGCCCGGCCCGGCGGCCGGACGACGCACACGGCGTCGCCCGGCCACCGACGTCGGCTCGGCCCGGCGGGCCGCCTACTGCGGCAGCCCGCTGCCGAACTTCGCGGCCACTCGCTCCTGAGAGACCTTCGGCGTCCAGCGGTCCTCCTGGTCGGCCCACAGGTCCCGCAGCTGCGGCATGACCTCGGTGCCGAACAGCCGGTTGTTCTCCGCGGCGACCTCCTCGGGCAGGTTCCCGACGTGCATGCAGGTGATCAGCTGGCCGATCCGCAGGTCGGTCGCCAGCTCCCGCACGCGCTGCGCCACCCGGTCCGGGGTGCCGGCGATGATGTAGCCCAGCTCGTCGTACTCCCAGAAGCTGAGCTCGCCCCGCGTCGCCCGGCGCCGCTCGTCGTCGGACATGACTTTTGCCCGGTTCAGCGTGCTCCGGATCGACGCCGGCGTGTTGTACCCCGGCGGGGTCGCGAACTCGATGGCGGTCGGGTTCTGCCGGTAGAAGTACTTGACCGCCTCGGAGTACTGCCGCTCGGCCTCCTCGTCAGTATCGGCGCAGCAGATGACCTGGGTGAAGGCCATGCGGTTGGGGTTCATGTTCCCGCCCTGGCTCTCGGTGTAGTCCCAGAACCCCTTCACGATGGGCTCGGCGCTCTGCTTCCCCGAGAAGGACAGGTAGCCGTAGCAGTAGTCCAGGGCGTTGACGACATCCCAGGTCTCCGGGCTGCCGCTGCCCGGGATCCACACCGGGATGTCCTCCTGGACCGGCCGCGGCCAGGTGTTCACGTACCGCAGCTGCGTGTACTTGCCGTTGAAGGCGAACGGTTCCTCGGCCTGCCACGCGCGGGTGATGAGGTCGCGCGCTTCGTGGAAGCGTTCGCGCAGCTCGATCGGCGGGACCCCGTAGGAGAACGCGGTGTCCATCGGGGTGCCGAACACGATGCCGGCGATGATCCGGCCACCGGAGAGGCAGTCCAGCATCGCGATCTCCTCGGCGACCCGGATAGGCGGGTTGTACAGCGCCAGGGAGTTGCCGCACAGCGCGATCGCGGCGTTCTCGGTGGTCGCCGCGAGGATGCTGGCGATGAGGTTGGGCGACGGCGTCATCGCCAACGACGTCTGGTGGTGCTCGTTGAGCAGCAGCGAATCCCAGCCCAGACCGTCGGCCTGCTGCATCAGCCGCAGGTACATGTGGTAGTCCTCGCCCACCTGGACGGGGTCGGCCACGTTGATCGGCGCCGTCACCCAGGAGCTGCGGTTCACGTCCCCGTAGTCCGGCGGGAGCTTGGTGTAGTACTGCTGGGCGAACCAGTGGAACTTCATCGCAGGGTCCTCTCCCTGGCCGTGTCGCTCAGGCGACGACGCCGACGAGGCGGGTCGACGACGTGGTGCCGGGGAAGTTGGCGACATCGGCGCCGAGTGCCTTGCCCTCCTCTGACCCGAGGGCGGCCTGCATGGCCGCGGGGTCGTCGAAGGTGAGCTCGGCCATGAGGTGGTACTTCGGCAGCGAGCCGTCGGGGCCAGGCTGGAACAGCGTGACCTCGATGTCGTTGAGACCCGGCACCTTGCGGGCGAGCGGCACGTGGTTGGCCATGTAGTAGGCCTCGAACGCCTCCACGTCGGAGGGGCGGTCGTACAGGACGGTGAGCTTGATCATGAGGCCCTCCTGGGGCTGGGTGGCGGGTGGTGCGGATCGGGGTGCGGTCGGACGGGTGCGGTCAGCGGCCGCTGGAGCCGGCCTCCATCGACCCGCCGTCGACGCGGTAGGTCTCCCCGTTGACGAAGGCGGACTCGTCCGAGGCGAGGAACAGCACCATGTTGGCGATGTCGCTGGGCAGCCCCACCCGCGGCGAGGCGACCGTGGCCAGCGCCGCGGCCGGCAGGTCGGGTACGGCGTCGAGCAGCTGCTGGGTCTGGATGACCCCGGGGGCGATCGCGTTGCAGCGCACCCCTTGCTTGCCGTGCTGGGCGGCGATGTACCGGGTCAGCCCGATGACCGCGGCCTTCGTCGTGCCGTAGGCAGTCAGCGCCGTGCTGCCGCGCAGCCCGCCGATCGAAGACATGTTGATGATGGAGCCGCCGCCGTTCTCGACCATGTGCGGCAGCGCGTACTTGCAGATCAGGAAGATGCTGCGGACGTTGGTCGCGAACGCGCGGTCCCACATCTCGACCGACGTGTCGATCACGGTCGAGTCGGTGAACCACGCGTCGGGCCCGACGAGCGCGGCGTTGTTGTGGATGACGTCGACCCGGCCGTGCGCGCCGATGACCGCCGCGACCAACTCCTCGATCGACTGCTGGTCGGTCGCGTTGAAGTAGATCGGGGTCGCGGCGTCCCCGATCATCGCGGCGGTCTCCTTGGCGCCGTCCAGGTTCAGGTCGGCGATGACCACCCGCGCGCCCTCGCGCGCCAGCGTGACCGCGGTCTCCCGACCGATGCCCGCCGCGCCGCCGGTGACCAGCGCGACCTTTCCTTCGACCCTGCCCATGGCGTCTCTCCTCCGTCGATCCCGCTCAGGCGTCCAGGAACTTGCTGACCACCGACACGAACTCGTCCTCCTGCTCGACCATCGGGTAGTGGCCGGCGGCGTCGATGAGGGCGAGCTCCGCGTTGGGGATCAGGCGCACGAACTCGTCCGCGTAGGACACCGGCAGCAACCCGTCGGAGGTGCCGTGCACCACCAGCGTCGGCGCGTCGATCAGCGGCAGCCGGCGGCGCAGCCCCCGGTCGGCGATCGGCCACATGAACTTGGTGGCCGAGCCGAGGTTCTGGGCGCTGAACAGGATGGCCGCGTGCGGGTCGTCGGGGTCGGGCACGAAGTTCGTCGGCTCGTCCTTGGGCGCCTCGCCGTGCCACTTGGCCGCCTTCACCTCGGCCGCCGGGCCGAAGGGGTCCAGCGTCGGCTCGTCGTCCAGCCAGATGCCGAAGGGGTTGACCAGCACCAGGCGGCGGACCAGCTGCGGGGCGATGGCCGCCAGCTCCGCGGCGAACATCCCGCCCAGCGAGTGACCGACGACGTCGACGTCCTCGACACCCAGGGACTCCAGCAGCTCCCGGTGGTAGAGGGCGACGTCGATGACGTCGGTGAAGTTCTCGAAGCCGGTGGACCGGCCGTACCCGGGCTGCTCGGGCGCGAGCACCCGGCGGTTCTCGGCCAGCCGCGTGAGGAAGCCGGCGGTGCCCGGGTGCCGCTCGTACCCGTGCAGGTAGAGCAGCGGGGCCCCGCTCCCCTCCTCCAGCAGTTCGATGTCGAACGTCCCGATGTTCGGGATCTCCAGCGTGGTCATCGCGTGCTCTCCTGACGGCTCGGAACGGGGATCCGGGGCGCGTGGGCCGCGACCCGGTGCTGACTGACCGCGGGAGTCCAGTGGTCCTCGTGGTCGGCCCACAGATCTCGCAGGTACGGCGCCACCTGGGTGCCGAACAACTCGTTGTTCATGGCGGCGGTCTCCTCGGGGAGGTTGCCCATGTGCATGCAGGTGATCAGCTGGCCGATACGCAGCTCGGTGGCCAGCTCGCGCAGGCGCTGGCGGACCCGCTCGGGGGTGCCGGCGACGATGAACCCGAGCTCGTCGTACTCCCAGAACGACAGCTCGCCCCGCGTGGCCTTGAGCCGGGTCTCCGGGCTGACCCCCTTGGCCCGGTCGAGCGCCTCCCGCTGCGAGGCCTGCGACGTGTACCCGGGCGGCGCGCCGTAGTGCGGCGCCCCCTTCTGGCGGGTGAAGAAGTAGCGGACCGCCTCGGCGTAGCGCGCCTCGGCCTCGGCGTCGGTGTCGGCCACACAGACCAGCTGGGTGAAGGCCATCCGGTACGGGTTGGGATCCAGCCCGCGCTGCTCCACCCGGTCCCAGAAGCCCGCGACGATCGGCCGGGCGTTGGCCAGCCCGAAGAAGGACAGGTAGCCGTAGCAGTAGTTCTCGTCCAGGACGAGGTCCCAGGTCTCCACGCTGCCGGTGCCGGGGACCCACACCGGCGGCATGGCCTGCACCGGCCGGGGCAGGGTGTTGACGTACCGGAGCTTCGTGTAGGTGCCGTTGAAGGCGAACGGCTCCGGCTCGGTCCACGCCCGGGTGATCAGCCGGCGCGCCTCGTGGAACCGGTCGCGCAGCTCGGCGGGTGGCACGCCGTAGGCGAACGCAGTGTCCATCGGCGTCCCGAACACGAAGCCGGCGATGACCCGGCCCTCGGACAGGCAGTCGAGGTAGGCCATCTCCTCCGCGACCCGGACCGGCGGGTTGTAGAGGGCGAGGGAGTCGCCGATGACCAGGATGGCCGCGTTCTCGGTGGTGCCGGCCAGGCTGGCCGCCATCAGGTTCGGCGACGGCGTCATGGCGAACGTGGACTGGTGGTGCTCGTTGACGGCCAGGCCGTCCCAGCCGAGCCGGTCGGCCTGCTGCATCAGCCGGATCTGCATCCGGTAGTTGGCCCCGACGCGAGCAGAGTCGACGAGCGCGGCCGGGTAGTCGACGCTGCCGCTCTGGTGGCGCTGCGGGAACACCTCCGGCAGGTCGTCGTAGGTCGCCTCGGCGAACCAGTGGAACTTCACGGAAGTCCTCCTCCGCCCCGGCTCAGAAGTCCGGCCCGAGGCCGCCGATCGGCGGCATCCCCGAGTGCGCCCACAGCCCGCCGTCGGCGACCAGGTGGGTGCCGGTGACGAAACTGGACTCGTCGGAGGCCAGGAACAGGACGGCGGCGGCGATCTCCTCGGCCCGCCCGTAGCGGCCCATGGGGATGGCCTCCCGGATGGCCTCCCACGTCGCCGGCGCGGCGTCGTGCAGCCGGTCGATGGGCGGCGTCCCGATCGGGCCGGGGCAGACCGCGTTGCACCGCACGCCCTTGCGGGCGTACTCAATGCCGGTGACGCGGGACAGGTTCACGACGCCGGCCTTGAGCATGTTGTAGGCGCCGAGCCCGAAGTCCCCGGCCAGCCCGGAGACCGAGGCGGTGTTCACGATCGACCCGCGACCCTGAGCCAGCATCGGTTCCAGGGCCAGCTTGGTCGCGTACCAGTACGAGACCAGCCCGACGTCCAGCGAGCGGCGCAGCCCGTCCCACGTCAGGTCGCCGATCCGCCCGGCCTCGAACGAGACGTGATTGTTGTGCAGGACGTCGAGGCGGCCGTGGGTGCTCGTCGCAAACCCGATGACCCGCTCCAGATCGGCCTGCCCGGAGGCGTCGGCCTCGAGGAAGTCGATCGTTCCGCCGGCCGCCCGCAGCGCCTTGGCCACGGACTCCCCCGCGGCGGCGTCGATGTCGGCGATGACCACACGGGCGCCCTCGCGGGTGAACGCCTCCGCGGTGGCGGCGCCGATGCCGGAGCCGCCCCCGGTGATGACCGCGACCTTGCCCTCGAGACGCATGCGCTGACTTCCTCTCGGGACGGCGGCGCTACGGTGCGCCGCCGGGATCGGTGGTCCGGGATGTGCCGCCGAGCGGCTGGGGCCGGTCGATGCTGAGGTCGTGCACCGGGCGCGGGCGGGGCACGTTCCCCGTCCGCCCGCGCCCGGAGATCAGGCCGTGACGCCGACGCCGCGGAAGGTGGGCGCGTAGGCCGGCTCGTAGCCCTCGGGGAACACGGCCCGGTCGGTCCAGGCGCTGGGCGGGAAGTGCGCGTGGAGCGGGAAGGAGATCATGATCTCCTTCTCCGCCTCCACCATCCGGTGGAGCGCCGGGATGCGCTCCTCCGGCGTCGTGCCGGACAGCGCGTCCAGCCAGGCCTGCTGGAACTCCGGGCTGGAGACGTTCCACGGGTTGCGGAACGCCCCGGGCAGGTAGTTCTGGTACTGCACCGTCGGGTCGGCGAACGGTGCACCCATGCCGTTGTAGACGTTGCCCTCCTGGCGGCCGTAGAAGGTGACCGGGGTGGTGGGCGCCTCGATGACCCGCGTGTGGGCGGTCATCCCGACCTCGGCGAGCATCGGCACCAGCGCCTCGGCCACGGCCCGGTGGTCGTCCAGGCTCGGGACCAGCCACTCGAACTCGACGCCGTCGGGGTAGCCGGCCTCGGCCAGCAGCTCCCGCGCCCGCTCGGGGTCGTACCCGTACTCCCCCTCGGGCGTGACGTCCGGGTCGTAGGCCCAGTGGTCCGGCGGCATGAACTGCGCGACCGGCTCCCCGAGGCCGAAGAACACCCCGTCGACGATCGCCTGCCGGTCGATCGCGTGCTGCAGCGCCTGGCGTACCCGGATGTCGTCGAACGGCGGCTTCCCGACGTTCATGTTGATCGACATGACCGACAGGCTCTTCGACGGCGCGGAGTTCAGCCCCGCCGCCTCCGCCTGATCGGCCTGTGAGGGGTCGAGGTAGGTCAGCTCCGCCTGGCCGGTCTGCAGCATGTTGAACCGGGTGGTCGCCGAGGTCTGCACGAGGATCTCGTAGTGCGCGGCCTTCGCCGCCTCGGGGTCCCAGTACTCCTCATTGCGGTCGTACTTCGACACCTGCCCCGGCACGTACTCCACCAGCGTCGCCATGCCGGAGCCGACCGGGTTCTGGTCGAGATCCGGGTTGTCGAATGCCGCCGGGCTGATCATGCTGCCCAGCCGGTCGGTGAACAGGTTGGGCAGGTCACCGCCGGGACCGTTCAGGTTCAGCCGCACGGTGAACTCGTCGACGACCTCGACGGACTCCACCCGGGCCAGCTGCCCCTTCAGCGTGCTGGTCTCCAGCGTCTTGGCCCGCTCCAGGTTGGCCTTGACCGCCTCGGCGTTGAACGGCGTCCCGTCGATGAACGTCACGTCGTCGCGCAGCTCCATCACCAGCGCGGTCTCGCCGTCGACGAACTCCCACGAGGTGGCCAGCTGCGGCGCCAGCTCGTCGTTCTCGTCCAGCATGATCAACTGGTCGTAGACCAGCCGGAAGAAGATCATGTCCCAGGCGTTGCCCGACCGGTGCGGGTCGAACGTCGAGGGGTTCTGCACGAACACGTAGCGGAAGGTGCCGTTCGGGTCGATCTCACCGCCGGTGCTGCCGCTGTTCGCCGTGGTCCCGCCGCCACAGGCGGAGAGCACCAGGGCCAGGACCGACAGCAGGCCGACCCACAGGCGCTGTCGCCGGGGCCTGCGGACGGACGACGTCGTACCGCTCACTACGAACCTCCAGGATTGTGTGGCCGGGGTCTGGCTCAGTCGGTGAACTGGCCGCCGGCCGGGTGCAGGATCTGGCCGGTCACGAATGAGGACTCGTCACTGGCGAGGAACAGGCAGGCCGCCGCCTGCTCCTCCGGCGTCCCGTTCCGGTGCATCGGCGTGATGCTCATGGCCCACTGGTGGGAGGGGCTGTCCTCCGCGACGTCCCACATCGGCGTCGTGGTGAAGCCGGGGCCGACGGAGTTGACCCGGATGCCGGTGGTGGCCAGCTCGAGGGCCATGACCTTGGTCAGCATCCAGACACCGGCCTTGGACACGCAGTAGGGCGCCGCCCCGGCGATCGGGATCTTGGCCGCGGTGGAGGCGATGGTGATGATCGAGCCGGCGGTGCCCTGGGCGAGCATCTGCCGGGCCAACGCCCGGCTGGTCATCATCACGCCCGTCACGTTGATGTCCATGACGCGCTGGAACGCCGCCGTCGACAGCGTGGTCACGTGGCCGGCGTCGCTCTCCAGGCGCGCGACCCGGTCGGCGTCGGAGGCCGCGGAGGAGACCCCGGCCGAGGCGACGCCGACGTCCACCCGGCCGAACTCGGCGACCGCGGCGGCGACCAGCGCGTCGCAGTCGGCCTCCAGCGTGGTGTCGGTGCGCACGTAGAGCGCGCGCCGGCCGGCCTTCTCCACCAGTCGCAGGGTCTCGTCGCCGGGCTGGACGTCGCCGATCACGACGTCGGCGCCCTCCTCGGCGAACCGCACCGCGGTGGCCCGGCCGATGCCGCTTGCCCCGCCGGTGATCACCGCGACCCGGTCGTGCAGTGCGTGGCCCATGCCGTCCTCCTCGGCGACCGGGCCGGAGCCGGTCGCATCGCTTCTCGTCCCCGTCGAATCTGCTGGGTGCGGAAGACCCGAACAACGGAACGGCGACCACCTTCGGAGGCCGCATCATGGTGCGCGTCACACTGCCGACAGGCAGCCACTGTCCGGGCCGGCGGGCACCGTCGCGCGGCCCTGAGCAGCGCACTCGTCCCGCCGGCAGCGGGGACGACGACGGCCGGGCGGGGTGCACCCCGCCCGGCCGTCCCGGTGCGTCGTCCGGCCGCGGGCGGGCCCGGTCGAGCCCGCCCGCGCCGGGTTCAGGCGGTGACGCCCACCCCGCGGAAGGTCGGGGCGTAGGCCGGTTCGTAGCCCTCGGGGAAGACGGCCCGGTCGGTCCAGGCGCTGGGCGGGAAGTGCGCGTGGATCGGGAAGTTCTTCCGGATCCCCTTCTCCGCCTCGACCATCCGGTGGATCGCGTCGACCCGGGCCTCGCGGGTCGCCCCGCTGAGCGCGTCCATCCACGCCTGCTGGAACTCGTCGGTCGTGGTGTTCCACGGGTTGGAGAACTGGCCGGGCAGGCTGGCCTGGTAGGGCAGCGTGGGGTCGGCGAAGGGCGCACCCATGCCGGGGAACACGTTGCCCTCCTGGCGGCCGTAGAAGGTCACGCCGGTGGTCGGCGACTCCACCACCCGCGTGGTCGCCCGCAGGCCCACCTCGGCGAGCATCGGCACCAACGCCTCGGCCACGGCCCGGTGGTCGTCCAGGCTCGGGACGAGCATCTCGAAGTCGACGCCGTCGGGGTAGCCGGCCTCGGCCAGCAGCTCGCGGGCCCGCTCCGGGTCGTACCCGTACTCCGGGTCGTCGGGGGTGACGTCGGGGTTGTACGCCCAGTGGTCCGGCGGCATGTACTGGGCCACCGGCTCGCCCAGGCCGAAGAACACCCCGTCGACGATCGCCTGCCGGTCGACCGCGTGCTCCATGGCCTGGCGCACCCGGATGTCGTCGAACGGCGGCTTCCCGGTGTTCATGTACATCGACATGATCGACAGGCTCTTCGACGGCGCGGAGTTCAGCCCCGCCGCCTCCGCCTGCTCCGCCTGCGACGGGTCGAGGTAGGTCAGCTCCGCCTGGCCGGTCTGCAGCATGTTGAACCGCGTCGTGGCCGAGGTCTGCACGAGGATCTCGTAGTGCGCGGCCTTCGCCGCCTCGGGGTCCCAGTACTCCTCGTTGCGGTCATACTTCGACACCTGCCCGGGGACGTACTCCACCAGCGTCGCCATGCCGGAGCCCACAGGCTTCTGGTCCAGGTCCGGGTTGCCGAACGCCGCCGGGCTGATCATGGTGCCGGCTGTGGCGGAGAACAGCGCCGGCAGGTCACCGCCGGGGCCGTTGAGGTTGATCCGGACCTTGAACTCCTCGACCGCCTCCACCGACTCGACCCGAGCCAGCTGCCCCTTCAGCGTGCCGGTCTCCAGCGTCTTGGCCCGCTCCAGGTTGGCCTTGACCGCCTCGGCGTTGAACGGCGTCCCGTCGATGAAGGTGACGTCGTCACGCAGCTCCATCTCCAGCGCGGTCTCGTCGTCCACGAACTCCCACGAGGTGGCCAGCTGCGGCGCCAGCTCGTCGTTCTCGTCCAGCATGATCAGCTGGTCGTAGACCAGCCGGAAGAAGATCATGTCCCACGGGTTAGCCGACCGGTGCGGGTCGAACGTCGAGGGGTTCTGCACGAACACGTAGCGGAAGGTGCCGTTCGGGTCGATCTCCCCCGCACTACCACCGCTGGCCGTGGCCCCGCTCCCACAGGCGGACAGCAGCAGCGCCAGCACCGACAGCAGCCCGATCCACCACCGCCGTGGTCGTGCTGACCTGCGGGCGGACAACGTCGTACCGCTCACGTGAGCCTCCAAGAGAAGTCGGGTCTGCGCCGATTCGTGGCAAGGAACCTGTCGGGTCGCGGCAGCAGCGACAACGGGAGGCAGACCACCTCGGGAGCGCGGGCAGTGGTCTGCCTCACACTGCGGTGGTTCGGGACGAGGGACGTGTGACCTGCAGGGACGTGGAGACGACGACGCGCCGGGCGGGGAGCTAGCGGGCTCCCCGCCCGGCGCGTGCCGTGCGCTCGTCGGTGCGGTCGGTCAGCCGGTGAACTGGCCCCCGGCCGGGTGCAGCATCTGGCCGGTCATGAAGGAGGACTCCGACGACGTCAGGAACAGGCAGGCCGCCGCGATCTCCGCGGGCGTGCCGAGCCGGTTCATCGGGGTGATGCTCATGGCCAGGTCGTAGGCGGCCTGGTTTTGCTCGATGCCGCCGATCATGGGGGTGGCGGTGTAGCCCGGGCCTACGGCGTTGACCCGGATCCCGGTGGTGGCCAGCTCGAGGGCCATCACCTTGGTGAGCATCCACGCCCCCGCCTTGGAGACGCAGTACGGCGAGGCGCCGGCGAGCGGGATCTTGGCCGCGCTGGAGGCGATGTTGACGATGGAGCCACCCGTGCCCTGGGCCAGCATCTGCCGCGCCAGTGCCCGGCCGGTCATCATCAGGCCGGTTACGTTGACGTCCAGCACCCGCTGGAACGCCGCCACGTCGAGGTTCACCACGTGGGTGGCGTCCTTGCTCGCCGTCCGGGTCTGCACGTTGCTGGGTCCGGCGGCCGTGGCGATGCCCGCGGACGCGACGCCGACGTCCACCCGGCCGAACTCGGCCACCGCGGCGGCGACGAGACCGTCGCAGTCGGCCTCGACGGTGGTGTCGGTGCGCACGTAGAGCACGCGGCGTCCGGTCTTCTCGACCAGCCGCAGGGTCTCGTCGGCCGGACCGATGTCGCCGACGACGATGTCGGCGCCCTCCTCGGCGAACCGCTCGGCGGTGGCCTGCCCGATGCCGCTGGCCCCTCCCGTGATGACCGCGACCTTGCCTGCCAGTGCTGTGCCCATCGTCGTTCCTCTCCGGTGGTGCGGGGATGGCCGGCGTCCGGGCACGGGGGTCCCCGTGAGCGGGCGCGGGCGCGGCGGTCGCCGGCAGGTCCCGGTGACCGGTGGTGCGACGGTGCTGCGGTTCAGTCGGCGACGACGACGACCTTCACGGAGCCGTCGACGGCGTGCTGCGTCTCGAGCGCCTCCTCCACCCGGCTCAGCGGCACGCGGTGGGAGACCAGCGGCGCCACCTGCACGCGGCCCTCGGCGAGCAGCCCGAACGCCTCGGCGGAGTCCGGTGGGGTGTAGGCGAAGCTGCCCAGCAGCCGCAGCTCCTTCTGGGCCACCGTGTTGAGGTCCACGTGCGGCGTCGAGCTGGTCAGGCCGGCGATCGAGATGGTGCCGGCCGGGGCGGTCAGCTCGGGCAGCACGTCGAGCACCGGCAGGGCCCCCGAGCACTCGAAGACGGTGCCCACGTTGCCGCCCCGCTGGTACGGGGAGACCGTGGTGCCCCAGCGGTCGAGGACGTGCTGTCGGAGGTCCTCGGCGCGGGAGTCGAGCACCGCGGCCCCGGTCGCCGCTGCGACGGCCAGCCGTGGCGGCGACACGTCCACCCCGAGGACGTCGGTGGCGCCGTAGGCCCGCAGCACCCGCAGCACGCACTGGCCGATGGAGCCCAGCCCGGTCACCAGGATGGGCCCGTCCAGGTCGGGCGCGGCCGACCGCACCGCCCGGGTCGCCACCGACAGCGGCTCCAGGAAGGCCCCCTCCTCGAAGGTGAGGGTGTCCGGCATCCGGTACAGCTGCCGTCCGAGGGCGGCGTGCGGCACCAGGACCCGGTCGCTGAGGCCGCCGCGGGCGCTGTTGCTCAGGTCGGCGCAGAGGTTGGGATGGCCGACGGTGCACTGCGGGCACGCGCCGCAGGGCCCCATCGGGATCACCGCGACCCGGTCGCCGACGCCGATCCCGGCCACCTCGGCGCCCACCTCGGCCACCGTCCCGGCGAACTCGTGCCCCATCGGCGCGCCCTCGGTGATCCACGCGCCCTCGGCGTAGGCGTGCACGTCGGAGCCGCAGATCCCGCAGGCCTGCACGTCCAGGACGACGTCGTGCGGGCCGGGCTGCGGGTCGGGGACCTCGTCGAGGGAGATGCTCCGGATGCCCTTCCAGCGGGCTGATCGCATGCCGGCCGCCTCAGCCCACGACCGCGGCGTGCGGCGTGGTGAGCTCCCGGACGGACGCACCGGCCAGCTGCGGCCCGCTCGTGTGCAGGTGGCAGGTGACCTCGCCGGAGCCGATGGTCGGGGTGGGCAGCGGGACGACGGTCCGGCAGACATCCATCGCGTACTTGCACCGGGTGTGGAACCGGCAGCCCGGCGGCACCTTGGACGGGTCCGGCGGGTCACCGGCGAGCACGATCCGCTCCCGGCTGCGCTGCACCTTCGGCGAGGGCAGCGGGACGGCCGACAGCAGCGCCTCCGTGTACGGGTGCGCCGGGGCGTCGAACACCCGGTCGACGTCGCCGTGCTCGACGATCTGCCCCAGGTACATGACCGCGACCCGGTCGGAGATGTGCCGGACCACCGACAGGTCGTGGGCGATGAACAGGTAGGTCAGGTCGGCGTCCCGCGAGAGGTCCTCCAGCAGGCCGATGACCTGGTTCTGGGTGGAGACGTCGAGGGCGCTCACGGCCTCGTCGAGCACGAGGATCTTCGGGTCCGCGGCGATAGCGCGGGCGATCGTGATGCGCTGCCGCTGGCCGCCGGAGAACTCGTGCGGGTACCGGTACATGTACTCCGCCGGCAGCCCCACGCGCTGGAGCAGCGCCCCGACCCGCTCCACCGTCTGCGCCCGGTCGAGGTCCAGGTGCACGTCGATGGGCTCGGCGATCGAGTCCAGCACCAGCATCGAGGGGTCCAGCGACGAGTAGGGGTCCTGGAACACCATCTGGATGTCCTTGCGCGCCTTGCGCATCTTGTTCGCCGGCAGGCCCAGCAGTTCCCGGCCGGCCAGCGTCACCGAGCCACCGCTCGGCTCGACGAGGCGCATGAGCCCGCGGGCGGTGGTCGACTTCCCGCAGCCCGACTCGCCGACCAGGCCCACCGTCTCCCCGGGGTACAGCTGGAAGCTCACGCCGTCCACGGCCCGCAGGGACACCCGCTCGCGGAACATCTTCTTCCGCGGCGAGAAGGTGACCTGCAGGTCGCGGACGTCCAGCAGCGGCTCGGTCTCGATCACGTGGTCCCCCGCAGGGTCAGCTCGGGGTGCCGCAGGCACCGGGTGGTGTGCGTGGGGCCGACCTGTTCCAGGGCCGGCGCGTCTCCGTGGGTGCACTGCTCCCGCGTGTAGGAGCAGCGGGGGTGGAAGCGGCATCCCGCCGGCATCGCACCCACCTGCGGCGGGTGCCCGGGGATGCTGACCAGCGCCTCGCTGACCTGGTCCATCCGGGGCATCGCCATCAGCAGGCCCTCCATGTAGGGGTGCTGCGGGTCCTCGAACAGCTCGTCCAGCAGGGCGCCCTCGACGATCTGCCCGGCGTACATGACCAGGACCCGGTCGCAGACGTCGGCGACGACCCCGAGGTCGTGGGTGATGAAGATGACCGACATCCCGTGCTCGCGCTGGATCGCGCGCAGCAGCTCGAGGATCTGCGCCTGCACCGTCACGTCGAGGGCCGTGGTCGGCTCGTCGGCGATGATGATGTCCGGGGTGCAGGCCAGGGCGATGGCGATCATCACCCGCTGCCGCATCCCGCCGGAGAACTCGAACGGGTACTGGCCGAAGCGCCGGGCCGGGTTGGGGACGCCGACCCGGTCCAGCAGCTCGATCGCCCGGGCCTTCGACGCCTTGCGCGACAGCCCCTCGTGCCGGCGGAGCACCTCGGCGATCTGGTCGCCGACGGTGAACGCGGGGTTCAGGCTGCTCATCGGCTCCTGGAAGATCATGGCGATCCTCGGTCCCCGGATGTCGGCCATCTGCCGCTGGTCGAGCGCGGTGAGGTCCTGGCCGAGCAGCCGCAGCGTCCCGGCCCGGACCCGGGTCTGCCGCGGCGGCATCAGACCGGCGATGGCCAGGCAGGTGACGCTCTTGCCGGAGCCGGACTCCCCGACGATGCCCAGGGTCTCGCCCCGCCCGAGGCTGAACGAGACGCCGTCGACGACCGTGGCCCAGCCGTTCTCGGTGAGGACCTCGACGACGAGGTCCTCCACCTCCAGCGTCGTGGTGGCCGCCGGTCTGTCCAGCGGCAGTGTGCGGGTCATGTGCCCAGCCCTTCCTGTGCTCCGGTGATCAGGACTCGGTGCGCTCTTCACGGCCGAGGGCGTCGCGCAGGCCGTCGCCCAGGGTCACGAAGGTGAAGACGGTCAGGGCGATGAGCACGCCCGGGAAGATGCCGAGCCAGGGGGCCCGACCGACGTAGAGGAAGCCCTCGCGGATCATCGAGCCCCAGCTCGCATCGGGCGGCTGGACGCCGAGCCCGAGGAAGCTCAGGCCGGCCTCGGACAACATCGCGTACCCGGCGGTCACCGCGATCGCCACGGTCAGTGGCGACAGCGTGTTCGGCAGGATGTGCCGCACGATGATCGTGCGGGTGCGCGTCCCGATGCTCCGGGAGGCCTCGACGAAGGTCTCTTCCTTGAGCCCGATGACCACGCCGCGGACCAGCCGGAGGAACCGGGGCGCGAGCAGGATGCCGACGGCGATCATCGCGTTGCGCAGGCTGGGGCCGAGCACCCCGACGAGCGCGATCGCCAGCAGCAGCGGCGGGAAGCTCATCGCGGCGTCGTTGAGGCGCATCACCAGCATGTCGAAGCGCCCACCGAGGAACCCGGACAGGAACCCCGCGGGGACGCCGATGACCATGGCGACGGCCAGCGCCAGCACGATCGCCAGAAGCGACACCCGCGTGCCCATGATCAGCCGGCTCAGGATGTCCCGGCCCAACTGGTCGCTGCCCAGCAGGTAGCCGTCGCTGAAGGGCGGTAGGAGGACGCTGCGCAGGTCCTGCTGGTTGGGGTCCGCCGGGGTGATCCACGGGGCGATGACGGCGATGACCACGAGCAGGCCGAGGACGCCGAGGGCGATCACCGCCCCGGTGTTCTTGGCCACCCGCCGCCGGAAGTTGGACCAGGCGCCGCCGCGGTGGCGGACCGGGGGGTGCGCGACCGCCGCCACGTCGGTGCCGGCCGGGAGCCCGGCTGCGGCAGGTGCGCCGGGGGCCACGGACAGCTCGGAGGTCGTCGGGCCGGTCTGGGACTGGGTCATCGTGGCCGCACCTTCGGGTTGAGATAGCCGTATACGAGGTCGACGAGCAAGTTGCAGACCACGGCCACCAGAACGGCGACGAGCACGATGCCCTGGATGACCGGGATGTCGCGGGTGGTCACCGCCGCGATGGCGACCTGCCCGAGCCCGGGGACGCCGAAGACCTGCTCGACCAGCACCGCCCCGCCGAGCAGCGCGGTGATCTGCAGGCCGAGCACGGTCACCAGCGGGACGCTCGCGTTCTTCATGACGTGCTTGCCCACGACCATCCGGCCGCGCAGCCCCTTGGCCCGGGCCGTGCGTACGTAGTCCTGCTGCAGCACGCCGATGATCGAGCCGCGCAGCTGCCGCGTGCTCTCCGCGGCGCCGGCGATCCCGAGGGTCAGCGCCGGCAGGATCAGGTGGGTGACCCACGCCGCGGGGTCCGTCGCGAACGGGACGTACCCGGTCGCCGGGAGCCAGCCGAGGGTCAGGCTGAACACCAGGACGAAGACCAGGCCCAGCCAGAACGACGGCAGCGCGATGCCGAGCGAGGAGCCCAGCGTCGCCACGCGGTCGATCCAGGTCCCCCGGCGCAGCGCGGACACGATGGCCGTCGGCACCGCGATCACCAGCGAGACGAGCAGCGCCGCGCCGGCGAGTGCGATCGAGACGGGCAGGGCGTCACCGATCGACGTCGCCACCGCCCGGCTGGTGTACAGCGAGGTGCCCAGGTCGCCGGACATCGCGCTGGTGACCCAGTCCCAGTACTGGACGAGCAGCGACCGGTCCAGGCCCAGCCGCTCTCGGATGGCCGCGACCTGCTCGACCGTGGCGTCCGGCCCGGCGATCGTGACGGCCGGGTCGCCCGGGATGAGCAACACGAGGCCGAACACCACGAAGGTCACCAGCACCAGGACAGGAATGGTGGTCAACACTCGTAGCAGCAGGAATCTCAGCACAGATCCACCACCCCATCGTCGGAAGTAACGGGCGGCTGATCGCCTCGCGAGGCCTCGGACGGCACACGTCTCCCGTCCGGGTCCGCGGGATCGGACCTGACCCGGCGTCTCAGCCAGGAGTGCCGGCACGACCACGGGGGGTGTGACGACGGCCACGGACGTTAGGGGTCTGTGACCCGGGTCGCAACGACCAGTTGCTGATTCACCGGTCAAGAGGCCGCGAACCCCGGTTCCGGGTCCTCCGAGGGGCGGCCGAGTGGACCGCTGCCCACTGCCGGGCAGGTGGGATGTGGACCGTTCCCCATTGATCACCCCGCGCCCCCGCCCGACAGTTGCCCCACCGACGACTCGGTGGCCGGCGCGGGATCGCTGGTCCACCGGGGGCGCGGGATCCCTGGGGCGGTGGCACCGCCCGACCTCGCACGCCGGCGGTCCGCCGTGCCTGCGACGCCCCCACGGACGCGGATCGACGGGCCCCTCGTGGGATCCCGTGAGAGGAGCCGACCTCGATGTCCACCACGACGGTCAACGGGATCTCGATGCACTATGAGGTCAGCGGCGACGGCCCTCCCCTCCTGCTCATCGCCGGCCTGGGATCCAGCTCGATCGCCTGGACGGCCGCCGCGCCGCGCCTCCGCGAGAGCTTCACCGTCATCACGGTCGACAACCGGGGCACCGGGCAGACCGAGGTGCCCCCGGGCCCGTACTCGATCGACGACCTCGCCGACGACACGGCCGCGCTGGTGGAGTTCCTCGGCCTGGGGCCGGTGTCGGCGGTCGGCTGGTCGCTCGGCGGCTCGGTACTCCAGTCGATGCTCATCCGCCACGGCGAGGTGCTGTCGAAGGCGGTGCTGCTCAACGCGTTCCCGTCCTACACCGCCGTCCAGGACGCCTGGCTCGACACCGGCCTGGCCCTGCGGCGCAGCGGCGCCGACCCCGTGTCGATCGCCATCACCGGCATGCCCTGGGGGTTCACCCCGCGGCTGGTGAGCGACCACGCGGCGGTGACCGCGCAGGCGGAGCTGTCCCGCCTCGACCCGCACCCGACGACCCTGGCCGGCTTCGAGGCCCAGGCCGCGGGCCTGCGGATCTACGACTCCCGGCCCGACCTGCCCACCGTGCAGACCCCCACGCTGGTCCTGACCGGCGCCGAGGACGTGCTGACCCCGGTGTCGCAGTCGGTCGAGATCGCCGAGCTCATCCCCACCGCCACGCTGCAGGTGCTGCCCCGCGGCGGCCACGGCATGGTCCTCGAGTACCCCGACGACACCCTCGCCGCCATCACCACGTACCTGACCGGGAAGACCTCGTGACCCCGTCCGGGGCGGACTCCCCCGGTCGCACCCGGTGTCGCGCGGAACGGTGACCCCTCCGCCGCCGACCTGCCGGACGACCCCCGCACACCAGGAGGGCTGAGTCGTGGCCAGGCCCGTGACCGTGCCGGCGGAGCACCCCGCGCCCGCCGCACCGGCGGTCCGGCACCGGGGGCTGTTCCTGGCCCTGATGTGCAGCGTGCAGTTCATCCTGCTCGTCGGCGGGACGGTGGTCGTCGTCTCGCTCCCGGCGATCCGGGCCGACCTGGGCCTCGCGCCGGCTCAGCTGCAGTGGGTGCTGACAGCGTTCAGCCTGACCTTCGGCTGCCTGCTCCTGCTCGGCGGGCGCAGCGCCGACGTGTTCGGACGCCGGCGGCTGTTCCTGGCCGGCCTGTTCGTGTTCACCGTGGGGTCGCTGCTCTGCGCGGTCGCCTCGGACGCCGGCCTGCTGATCGCCGCCCGCGCGTTCGCCGGCATCGGCGCGGCCATGGCCTCCCCCGCGGCGATGTCCCTGCTCACCACGGTCTTCGTCGAGCCGCGGGAACGGAGCTCCGCGCTGGGCATGTGGGCGGCGATCGGGGCCTTCGGCGCCACCCTGGGCAACGTGATCGGCGGCGTCCTCACCGACATGGGCGGGTGGCGCTGGATCTTCCTGGTCAACGTGCCGGTGTGCCTGCTCGCTTTCGCGGTCGCCTTCTTCGTCGTCCCGGCGATCCGGCCGGAGCACCGCCAGCGGCTCGACGCGGTGGGCGGGCTGCTGGTCACCCTCGGGGTGGCGGCGCTCATCCTGGGACTGACCGAGCTCCAGGTGTACGGGGCGGAGCCGCGAACCTGGGGCACCCTGGCGGCCGCCGCGGTGCTGGTCGGGCTGTTCGTGGTCTCCCAGGCCCGGGGCGCCGACCCGCTGCTCCCCCTCGGCATCTTCCGGCATCGCACCTCCTTCGCCTTCCTGTTCGTCCTGCTCACCGCGGGGGTGGGCATCGGGGCGTACTACACCAGCTCGCTGTTCATGCAGGAGACGCTCGGCTGGTCGGCGCTGCGCGCGGGGTTCGCCTTCGTGCCGTGGGCGGCCACGGTCGCCGTGACCGCACGCCTGGTCTCCCGCAACACGCACCGAGTCGGCCCGCGGCTGCTCGTCCCCGCCGGGCTGGTCCTCTGCGCCGCCGGCGCCGGCCTCCTGGCCCTGGGGCTCGACAGCTCCACCGGCTACGCCGGCGGGCTGCTGGTCCCCTTCCTGCTGCTGGGCCTCGGCAGCGGGGCGATCAACGTCACCTGCACCGTGACGGCGCTGTCCGGCGTCCCGGGACGCCGCCACGGGGTCGGCGCCGGCGCCCTGAACAGCACCCAGGCCCTCGGCGGCACCCTGTCGATCGCGGTCGTCGCGGTGCTGACGACCATCGCGACCGAGCGCGCGCTCGCCGGCGGTGGCAGCCTGACCGTGAGCACGCTGGCCGGCCAGCGGTTCGCACTGCTCGTCGTAGCCGGGGTGGCCCTCGCCGGCGCCGTCCTCGCCGCGATCGTGCTGCCGCGCCGGCTGGCGGGCCCGGCGCAGGACGACGAGGACGTGCTCCTGGCGCGACCACCTGCCGCACCCCTGCCGTGACCCCCGGCCGTGCTCCCGGGCTGGGCGCGGCCGCTCCCGAGGATGGACCCTGATGACGACGCCGGATCTGGACGCCCTCGCCTTCGAGCCGCTGACGCCGATCTCCTACCTGGACCGGGCGGCCGCGGCCCACGGCGACCGGGTGGCGGTGGTCGACGGAGACCGGCGCTGGACCTACACCGAGCTGCACGACCGGGCGCGGCGGCTGGCCGGCGCGCTGGCCCCCCTCGCGCAGGGCCGGCCTGTGGCGGTCCTCGCCCCGAACACACACGTGCTGCTCGAGGCGAACTTCGGCGTGCCGTGGGCGGGGGTGCCCCTCGTCGCGGTCAACACCCGCCTGTCGGCCGGGGAGATCGCCTACATCCTGGAGCACTCGGAGTCCGCCGTCCTGGTGCACGACCCGGCGTTCGACGAGGTCGTCGACGCGGCGCTCGCGCAGGTGACGGAGCCGCCGCGGCGGCTCCGCGCGGGCGCGGACTACGAGGAGCTGCTCGCCGGGGCCGCTCCCCTGGCCCTGCGGCCGGACGACGAGCGGACGCTGCTGTCGATCAACTACACGTCGGGCACGACCGGGCGGCCCAAGGGCGTGATGTACCACCACCGGGGCGCCTACCTGCAGGCCCTGGCGATGGTGGCGCACACGCAGCTGTCGCCGTCCGCGGTGCACCTGTGGACGCTGCCGATGTTCCACTGCAACGGCTGGTGCTTCCCGTGGGCGGTCACCGCGGCCGGCGGCACGCATGTCTGCCTGCCGAAGGTCGACCCGGCCGAGGTGTGGCGGCTGATCCGGGCCGAGGGGGTCACCCACCTCGAGGGCGCGCCGACGGTGCTGTCGATGCTCGCCTACGCCGAGGAGGCGGCCCCGGTGCCCACACCGGTGCGGGTGGCGACCGGGGGCGCGCCGCCGAGCCCGGCGATCCTGCGCCGGATGGAGGAGCTGGGGTTCGAGGTGACCCACCTCTACGGGCTGACCGAGACGTTCGGACCGGCGATGATCTGCGACTGGCGCCCGGAGTGGAACGGCCTGGACCACCAGGCGAAGGCCCGGCTGCGCGCCCGGCAGGGCGTCGGCAACATGATCTCCTGCACCGCCCGCGTGGTGGGCTCCGACGGGCAGGACGTCCCCGCCGACGGCGTCTCGGTCGGCGAGATCGCCCTGCGCGGAAACAACGTGATGCTCGGCTACCTCAAGGACGAGGAGGCCACGCGGCGGGCGGTGCCGGACGGCTGGTTCCGCACCGGCGACCTCGGCGTCGTGCACCTCGACGGCTACGTCGAGCTGCGCGACCGCAGCAAGGACGTGATCATCTCCGGCGGGGAGAACATCGCCAGCGTCGAGGTCGAGCAGGCCATCGCGGAGCACCCCGCCGTCCTGGAGGTCGCGGTGGTCGCCGCCCCGGACGAGCGCTGGGGCGAGGTCCCGGTCGCCTACGTGACCCTGCACGAGCACGCCGAGGTCACCGAGGCGGAGATCGTCGAGCACGTCCGCGGGCGGCTGGCCCGCTTCAAGGCACCGAAGTCCGTGGTGTTCGGCCCGCTGCCCAAGACCTCCACCGGCAAGATCCAGAAGTTCCGGCTCCGCGAGCAGGCCGGGGACGGCGGGCACCTGGCCGTCGGGTGACCGCCGGGCCTCGGTTCACCGGGTGGGCGTCGACCTCGCGTCGGCCGCCCGCCCGGTGGCCCGGTGCAGCTGCAGCGCCATCTGCATCTCGAGGGCACCCTGCGGCTCCCGCCAGCCGGTACCGCCGAGGACCCGGTCGACGCGCTCGAGCCGCTGGTAGACGGTGTTGACGTGCACCTGCAGCCGGCGCGCCGCCTCCGGCGGGCTCTGCCCGCAGGCGAAGTAGGCCTCCACGGTGTCGAACAGCGCCGCTGAGTGCTGAGCGTCGTAGGCGGTCAACGGCCCGAGCACCCGGTCGACCACCCGCTGAACCCGCCCAGGGGTCGCGCCCTCGAGCAACTGACCGACGATGCCCAGCTCCTGGAGCATCGCCCCGTCGCCCTCCCGCCCGAGGGCGAGCAGAAGCCGGTGGCCGCGGGCTGCCTCCCGGTGCAGCGCGTGCAGGTCGGTCGCCGTCGCGGCCTGCCCGGAGGCACCCGCGGTCACCGGTGCGCCCACGAACCGTCCAAGCTCGGCGGCGACCGTCCGCGCCGCCGTCCCCCCGTCCGTGCCGGGCAGCAGCACGACCACCGATCCGCTGTGCTCGCTGGCCAGGCCGCCCGAGCGGGCGGCCAGGGCGCCGGCGGCGGTGAGCAGGGCCGACAGCGGCACGTCGGTAGCCGAGCAGACCACCAGCGTCTGCAGCTCCCCCGGGCGCAGCACGCCGAGCCGCTCGGCCCGCCGGCGCACGACGTCCCAGTCCGGCGTCCCGTCGGCGAGCAGGTCGTCCAGGAGCTCGGCGCGCAGCTCCTCCTCCAGGAGCGCCGTCTGTCGCTCCATGAGCACCAGCAGGGCGGCGGTCTGCGCCGCGCGCTCCAGCGTCCGCATCTCGGCCTCGGTGAGCGGGGTGGCGCGGGTCAGCCGCAGGCTCCCGAAGACCTCCTTGCCTGCCCGGACCCGGACGACCGCGGGCGCCGGCACCGGGCCGTCGTCGTCCCCACCGGCCGGACCGTCCGCCGTGGCCAGCAGCCGGCCCTCGGTGTCCACCAGCTCGACGGCACCCCCCAGGATGCGGCTGACCGTCTCGGCGAACTGGCCGAGGTCGGCACGGCTGAGGGCGAGCGGCATGAGCTGTTCGTGGGCGGCGCTGGCCCGCTCCAGCACGTGCCGCTGCTCGGACAGGCGGGCGTTGGCCTCGCGGAGCTCCTCGGTGGACGCCCGCACGCCCGCGAACAGGCGCGCGTTCTCGATGACCACGGAGGCGTGGTTCGCGAGCGACGACAGCAGGGCGATCTCCGCCTGATCGAACGTCCGCCGGCGGCGGTCGGCGGCGAAGAGCGCACCGATGACCTGCGAGCCGAGCTTCATGGGGACGCCGGCGATGCCGACGATGCCCTCCTCGCGGACAGCGGCCGCGACCGAGGGCGAGAGCGCGAGGCGGGGGTCGGCCAGGTAGTCGGCCGTGGCGATCGGCTGACCCGTCTCGATAACCCGTCCGCCGATGCCCCAGCCCCGGGGCTGGCGCACCGTCTCGATCGGCGCCGTCATCGCGCCCGAGGTGACCCGCATGTAGGCGTCTCCGGTCTCCTCGTCGACCAGCGCGATGTAGGTGAGGTCCGCGCCCAGCAGTCGGCGGACCCGGTCCACGATCGCGTGCAGGGCGCCGTCGACGTCGCGCAGCGACGTGAGGTCGCGGGCGGTCTCGTACAGCGCCTGCATCTCCGCCTCGCGCCGTTCGCGCTGCGCCAGCAGCTCCCGGATGCGGCGGGCGTCCTCGGCCGCGAGCAGCAGCACCTGGCGGTCCGGGGACTGCGGGGCCTCGCGCACCTGGGCGGCGAGCGCGTCGATCTCCGCGACCGGCCCCTCGTCGGCGAGCACGTCCAGCAGCCGCGCCAGGACGACGGACTGCGCCGGTGCGCGATCGGACGGAGCGGGGCGCTGACCTGGACCGTTCATGCGCCGACCAGCACCTCGATCGGGACCTGCTGGACGACCCGGTGGAGCTGGAGGGCCATCTGCATGGCCAGCGCGCCCTGCGGCTCGCGCCACGTCCGGTGCCCGAGCACGACGTCGACCCGCTCGAGGCGCTGGTAGACGGTGTTGGGGTGCACCCGGAGTGAGCGGGCCGCCGCCCGCGGGTTCTGCCCCGCCGAGAAGAAGACCGACAGCGTCTCGACCAGCGGGGTGCCGTGCTCCTCGTCGTAGCGGACGACCGGGCCCAAGGTCTCGGCGAGCACCTGTTGCAGCTGCTCGCGGGAGGTGCCGCTCAGCACCAGGCCGATGACGCCCAGGTCCTCCACGCCGGCGGCCTGCCCCTCTCGCCCCAGCGCGAGCAGGAGCCGGTGGCACCGGTCGGCGCTGCGGTGCAGCTCCCGCACCGCGGCCGCCGAGGCGGCCGGTCCGGCGACGCCGCAGGTGACCTGCCCGCCGGTCATCCGGTCCAGCTGCGGCTTGACCGTGCGGCCCGCGGTGGCCTCGTCGATCCCCGGGAGCAGCAGCACCACCTTCCCGGCGTGCTCACTGGCCAGCCCACGGCGGGTGGCCGCGTAGTCCGCCGCCGCCCGGAGGAGGCGTCGGCGCGGCACGCCGCCGGCGGTCAGTACGAGCACCGAGTGCGGCACGTCGAAGTCGATGCCGCTGGCGCGCTTGGCCCGGCGCGTGAAGGAGTCCCAGCGGGGTTCCCGCTCGGCGAGAAGGTCGGCGATGACCTCCCCGCGCACGTGCTGCTCGGCCGCCGCCGCCTGCCGCTCCATCAGCAGCAGGAGCGCCGCCGTCTGCGCCGAGCGCTCGAGGATGCGCACGTCGGCCTCCAGGAGCGGCTTGCCGGCGCGGAAGACCAGGTGCCCGAAGGAGTCCGGTCCCGCCTGCACGGGCACTGCCCAGTTCTCGGTGCCGACGTCGGCCGGCCCGTCAAGCCGGTGCGCGCCCCCTGGCCGGGCCGTGGTCGACCCGTCCGGCTCCCCGCCCGCGGCCGGCGGGTCGGCGACGGGAGGGGCGTGGCCGGCCCGCGTGCTGGCCACGACCTGGCCGTTCGGGTCGACGAGCGCGACCTCGCCCTCCAGGATCGCGCCGATCGCGTCGATCAGCTCGGCCATGTCCGCCCGCCGCAGCACCGTGCGCATCAGCTGCCCGTGCGCCGAGGTGCCGCGCTCCAGCGCCTGCCCCTGCACGCGCAGCTGGGCGTTGGCCGTCCGCAGCTCCTCGGCCGTCCGCTCGGCGCGCTCGAACAGCCGAGCGTTCTCGATGACGATCGCCGCGTGGTCGGCGAGTGAGCACAGCAGCGCGACCTCGGTCGGCTCGAACGAGTGCTCGTACCGGTTGGCGCCGAAGAGGGCGCCGACCACGTCACCGCCGACGCGCAGCGGTGCACCGATGATGCCGACGATGCCGTCCTCGACCACCGCGTCGGCGACCGAGGGATCGCGGTCGAGGCTCCGGTCGGCCTGGTAGTTGGCCGTCGCATAGGGCCGGCCGGTCCGGATGATGCGCCCGCCGATGCCCTGCCCCGGTCGCTGGCGGACCGACTCGATCCGCGTGGTGACCGTGCCCAGCGTCAACCGCATGTAGACCTCGCCCGTGTCGGGGTCCACCAGGGCCAGGTAGGCGGCGTCGGTGCCCAGCAATTGGCGGGTCCGGTGCACGATCGCCTCGAGCACCTGCTCGCCGTCCCGCAGCGAGGCGAGGTCGCGGGCGCTCTCGTACAGCGCCTGGGTCTCTTTCTCCCGGCGCTTGCGGTGGGCGAGCAGCTCCCGGACCCGCCCGGCCCGCGCCAGCGCGGTCAGCGCGAGATCCCGGTCGGAGGGTGCGGTCGCGTCGAGCACGCTGCGCGAGAGCCGGTCGAATGCCTCGGCGGGCGCCTCCTCGGCGAGCAGGTGCAGCAGGTGGGCGATGGCCCGGTGCGCCGCCGTCCCGGCGGGCCCGCTGCGCGGGACACCGCCGTTGCGGGCAGCCTGCACGCCGGCCGCCGGCACGCGCCGGCTCGTCATCGCGACTGGTGCGCTGGTCATGTGGCCCGGGTCACCTCCGCGTCAGGCACCGTACGGCAGCTCGCAACCGCTCGGGAGCGTTTCCCCAGGTGGGCCCGCACTGTGACCAACCTCACCCCCCGTCGAGTGTGCGCAGTCGCGCCCGCGCGAGGACAGGGGGAAACGCACACTCCTGCCCCCTGGGAGGTGGACACCTCTCCACACCCGGCGTCGTCGTCCGCCGTCGGCACGCGCGCTCCGACGGGTGTGACGCTGCCCACCGCCGCCCGGACACGTGTGGGCCGCTGTCCGTTGTCCGGCGCCGCGCGGGCGTTCGACAGTGAGCCCGTTCCCAGCGGGCGACGAGGACGCAACAGTCCGGGATGAGGCGACGATGAAGTTCCACTGGTTCGCGGAAGTGACCTACGACGGGCTCCCTGACCAGTTCCCGGCCCCCGGCCAGGGAGCGTGGGTCGACAGCCCGATCGACATGGCCGACCCCGGTCGCGTGGGTGAGAACTACCGGATGTTCATCCGCCTCATGCAGCAGGCCGACCGGGACGGCTTCGACGGGCTCGCGGTCAACGAGCACCACCAGACGCCGTTCGCGATGACGCCGTCGCCCAACCTGCTCGCCGCGAGCCTCGCGAGCAGCACCCAGAACGCGGCGATCCTGGTGATCGGCGACTCGCTGGCGCTCTACAACCCCCCGACCCGGGTCGCCGAGGAGATGGCCTACCTGGACTGCCTGTCCGAGGGACGGCTCATCGCCGGCTTCGTCTTCGGCACCCCGATGGACTCGGCCTTCGCCTACGCCCGCACCCCGGTGGAGCTGCGCGACCGCTTCCACGAGGCACGCCAGCTCGTCCTGCGCGCGTGGGAGGAGCGCGACCCGTTCGCCTTCAACGGCAAGTACACCCAGCTGCGCTACGTCAACCTCTGGCCCCGGCCGATCCAGCCGCGGCCGCCCATCTGGATCCCCGGGTCGAGCAGCGTCGAGACGTGGGATCTGGTGACCCGGGAGAACTACTGCTACGGGCACCTCTCCTTCTCCGGCCTGCAGGCGGCCAAGCCGCTGGTGGACGGCTACTGGGACTACGTCGCGACACACGACGGCGACATGAACCCCCACCGCATGGCCTTCACCCAGCTGGTCTGCGTGGCCGACACCGACGCCGAGGCGGAGGCGAAGTACTACGAGGCAGTCAAGTACTTCCAGCGGGTCCGCAACCCCGCCATGCGGTACGCAACGCCCCCGGGCTACAACTCGACGCGGACCCTCGCCCAGACGCTCAAGCACACGACCAACCCCGCGGCGGCCGCCGACCGGGAGCGGGCGGTCCGCGGGGAGATGAGCTTCTGGGAGTACGACGAGAAGGGCTACATCGTCGCGGGCACGCCCGACCGCGTGGCCCAGCGCCTGCGCGAGCTGGCCACGGAGCTGCGCGTCGGCCAGCTCATCGCCTCGCTGCACATGGGGAACCTCCCGGAGGAGACCGCGGCCGAGAACACCCACCTGTTCGGTACCCAGGTCATCCCGCAGCTGCGCGACCTGTGGGCCGACGAGCCCGACCACTGGACACCGCAGGTCAGCCAGCGACGGGTCGCCGCCGCCAGTCGGCCGGCCGTGCCGGCGGGGGCCTGACGTGGACCCGGCGACCGCCGCGCGACCGGGCCGGGGAGGGGACGGGGCGCGGCCGCTGCACGTCGTGGGCCTCGGCGGGACGGTGCGTCCGGGCTCGTCCAGCGAGCAGGCACTGCGCACCGCGATGCGCCGCGCGGAGGAGCTGGGCGCCACGACGCGCGCCTTCACCGGCGCGGAGCTGGCCCAGTTGCCGATGTACGCCCCGGACTCCGGCAGCGGGGGCCCGGTCGCCGAGGAGCTCGTCGCCGAGCTGCGGCGGGCCGACGGGGTGATCGTCGCCTCCCCCGGCTACCACGGCTCGCTCTCGGGGATGGTGAAGAACGCCCTCGACTACACCGAGGACATGCGGGAGGACCGGCTGCCGTACCTCGCCGACCGGTCCGTCGGGCTGATCGTCACCGCCTACGGCTGGCAGGCCTCGGTGACGACGTTGACGGCGCTGCGGGCGATCGTGCACGCCCTGCGCGGGTGGGTCACCCCCTACGGCGCCGCCATCAACTCGGCGCAGTGCAGCTTCGCGGACGGGATGTGCAGCGACCATCGGGTCCTGGAGCAGCTGCACGTGGTCGCGGACGAGGTCGTCCGCTTCGCCGAGCTGGTATCGGCGCGGCGCGACCCCGCTCTCCCTGGCCTGCCGGGCGGCCGGCGATGACCGGGGCGGTGCTCGCCGAGCGCACGGAGATGGTCGACGGCGCGCCCAGCGCCCTGGCCGCGCTTCGCCGGGGCGAGCCGGTGGTCCTCACCCACGCCCGCGAGCGGCACCTGGTGATCGCCGCGGAACGGGTGACCGGCCGGACCATGGCGCTGCTCGTGCGCTACAGCAGCGGCTTCGCTTGCGTGGCCATCGAGGGGGAACGGCTGGCGGCCCTCGACATCCCGCTCATGGAGGCCGACGACGCTGGCCGCGAGGCCTTCGCCGTGTCGGTCGACGCCGGCGCCGGGCTGACGACGGGGATCTCCGCACTCGAGCGAGCCCGCACGGTCCGTGCACTGGCGCACCCGTCGACGACACCGGCGGACCTCGTCCGCCCGGGACACGTCGTGCCGGTGCAGGTGCGCCCGGGTGGTGTCCTGGAGCGCCCGGCGCCCCCCGAGGCCGCGGCCGACCTCTGCCGCCTGGCCGGACTCGTCCCCGCCGCGGTGTTCGCGGCGATCCCCGAGTCCGTGTCCGAGCCGCTGCCGACGGCGCTGGCCGACCTGACGACCGTTCGGGTGGAGGACGTCGTCCGGCACAGGGAACGGGCGGAACCCCTGGTCCACCCCGCCGCGGTCGCCCCTCTGGCCACCCGGCGCGGGCTCTTGACGCAGCACACGTACGTCGACGTGCGCGGCGGCACGGAACACCTTGCCGTCGTGGCCGGGGCGGTCGCGGACGCAGACGCCGTTCCCGTGCGGGTCCACGACGAGTGCCTGGCGGGGGACCTGCTCGGCTCGGTGCGGTGCCGGTGCGCCGGCGACCTGGCGGCAGCGCTGGACGCCGTCGCCACGGCAGGGAACGGCGTCGTGGTCTACGTGCGCGGCGGGGCGGCGTGCGGCGGGCAACCAACCGGCGTCGCCGTACCCGCGGATCGGGACCGGGTGGCCGCGCACGTGCTGCGCGACCTCGGCGTCCGCTCTGTGGTCCTGCTCACCGACGATCACGGGCACGCCGGACGGCTGAGCGCCTTCGGGATGCCGGTGGTCGCCTGCGCTCCGTTGACGCCCGCCGGCCAGTGCGACCTCCGGGCCGGGGCCGTCGAATGACGCACCCGCCCTCCACCCGTTCCCACTCGACTGCTGCATCCCGGAGGCCGCTCACATGACACTCACCGGGACGGCCATGGGCAGCGCGCCGACGTCCACCGCCTCGCCGCTGGACGCCTTCCGCCTGGACGGACGGGTCGTGGTGCTCACCGGCGCCAGCTCCGGCCTGGGAGTGGGCTTCGCGCGTGCGCTGGCGGCCGTGGGGGCCCACCTCGTCCTGGCGGCGCGTAGGTCCCACCTCCTGGAGAAGCACGCGGAGCGGCTGCGGGCGTCGGGCAGCCGGGTGGTCACGCAGGTCGCGGACGTGAGCTCGCCGGAGGACTGTCGCGCGGTCGCCGCCCGCGCCGTCGAGGAGTTCGGGCGGATCGACGTCCTGGTCAACAACGCCGGCCTCGGCACGGCCGTACCGGCCTCGCGAGAAACGCCGGAGTCCTTCGACAGCGTCATCGACGTCAACCTGCGGGGCACGTTCTGGATGGCCCAAGCGTGTGCCCCGGCCATGCCCCCGGGGTCGGCGATCGTGAACGTCGCCAGTGTGCTCGGCCTGGTCGCCCCCCGCTTCCCGCAGGCGTCCTACGCCGCCAGCAAGGCAGGCGTGATCGGGCTGACCCGCGACCTGGCGCAGGAGTGGTCCGGCCGCAGGGGGATCCGGGTGAACGCCCTGTGCCCCGGCTACTTCGCCAGCGAGATGACCGCTGGTGACGACACGGTCCTGCGCGAGATGGTGGCCGCCCAGAGCATCCTCGGCCGGTTCGGGGAGCAGCACGAGCTCGACAGCGCACTGCTCTACCTGGCCTCCCCCGCCTCCTCGTACGTCACGGGGACGACGCTGACCGTCGATGGAGGTCTCGCTGCCGTGTGACGTCCCAGGGCCACGCCTCCCGGGGATGAGGTCGTCCTGCAGGCGGCTGCACGCCCGTCAGTCGAAGGCCACCGAGCCGTTCCGATTGCTCGGCCTCGTCTATGGGTCCGCGACCCCGGCGGCCTGGCGGCGACTGCGCGGCTGACTGGCCACGCCGAACTCACACCTGTCCCATGGGCCGCCCTCTGACCCCATAGCGGCCCACTCGGGGCGAGAGGTCTCACGCCCACCAGGCTGAGCGGTCCATCGGTAGAACTACCTAATCCTCCGATAGACGGCCTGGCCAGAGGGGTATGGAGGGTTTTTGGGAGGGGTGAACGGGCGCTCCGCGGTGCGGGTCTAACCCTGACTCGGGGCACACCCGGAGTGACTCCTCCTCCTGGCCGCCCCGGGCCGAGCTCAGGCTCGGGGGACGGTGTGAATCGCTCAGATAGCGTGCGCGTCGCCGCCCGGGGAGACTTAACACTGTCAAGTTCCGGGGAAGCCGTCTCCGGGGCCTCGGTGGCGAGGCGGGTATGAGCGAGCGAGTGACCTGGGGGGCATGTCCCAGCTGCGGTGAGCGGGCCGCTGTTGGGTGGACGGGCGACGCGGTGGCCGAGTTCGACTGCGTTGGAGGCTGCGAGCTGACCGAGGATCAGATGGCCGAGGTCCGGGCGCCCGGCGACCCGGCAGCCGGCAGCTAGACGTCTCGCGATCTAGGCCCGCCCCCAGGCCCCCGGTACGGCAGCCGACCAAGCAGTCGCCCCAGAGCGGCCCACTTAGGGACACGTTGGTTCACGCGGGGGATCGCGGGAAGATCGGCGCGTGGAGAACCTCCCCGCATTCCTTCTGGCTCGCATCACCGAGGACGAGTCAGCAGCCCGCGCGGCGGTAAGGGTGATCGATTCCCGCGAGACCGCCGGTTGGTACTGGAGCGGCGCGGGGGATGCGGTCTTCCTCGATGGAACCAGCGTCCCTGTCGCCTGTGGCCCGTGGAAGCAGTTGATGGATCAGGCGTCGGCTCGTCACATCGTTCGGAACGACCCTGAGCGCGTGCTCGCCGAGTGCGACGCCAAGCGGCGGATTCTCTCAGCCCACAGAAGCGCCCAGGACGCTGTCACCGCGACAGCAGGCGACGATCCCACGCCATCAGAGCCTCTGGGCGCTGTGGAAGCGCTCGGCCTGGTCCTCCGCTTCATGGCCGTGCCATACGCCGATCACCCGGAATACAACCCGGAGTGGATGCCATGAGGCGCCGATGCAACCTGCGACGGTCGAGCGGCGCCTG
Organism: Geodermatophilus ruber; assembly: GCF_900114385.1. Classification (GTDB taxonomy): domain Bacteria; phylum Actinomycetota; class Actinomycetes; order Mycobacteriales; family Geodermatophilaceae; genus Geodermatophilus; species Geodermatophilus ruber. Next base: position 237,634 of record NZ_FOSW01000002.1, on the reverse strand, counting down.
TCCCTAAAGCCGCCCTTAGGGACACCACCGCGACCAGGACCAGTCATCGATGCCACCCCTGCGCTGGTTGCCCACCGTCACAGAACGCCATCCAAGGCCTACTGCAGACTCACAAGATCAAGAGGGACACACCTCTTGCACGTCGGGCGACTTATTCCGTCGTGATGAATACGCTGCGCCTATGGCCAGGCGTTCAAGCGGACGACACGAGGCCCTACCAGGGCGTGACCAACCGCGCGGTGAGCGCTCGGGCCAGCAGCGTCCTGAGCCGCATGAGAGCTCAGAATCGCCGCCAGCGCCAACAGCAGACGATCGCCGGCGTGCGGCCGCCACGTGCGGCTGGTGCGGCCAGAAGCTCGAGTTGAAGGCGCGTGGACGGCTTCCGAAGTGGTGCTCGGTGTCGTGCCGGCAGCGCGCCTGGGAGCAAGCCCGTGCTGCCGCCTCGGGACTGGCCGCCGTACGAGTCGTCGAGCGACCCGTCGAAGTCCGGGTGCCCGCGACTCCGACACGACGGGACTGGGCGCAACTGCTGCACGAGCTCGCTCGCCAAATCGACGACGGCCGTGTCTACGACCGGGACCTGCACGACCTGAGCGCCGCGCTCCGTGAGGTGCACCAGGCCTTCGATCGACGCCTCTTCGTCCGCGACCGGAGGGCAGCGGGACGACCGATCTGAACACCGTCCGTACGCGGAACGGTGGTCCCGACGACCGGAGTGGAACTGCAGATCGCCTGGAGCGGAACCGGAGGTCTCCGATGCACGGTGCGGGACCCGAACCGCGAAGGAGCCGACGTGCACGCCGACGAGACGGTCCCCGGAGCTCCACACCTGCTCACGCTGCCGGAGGCCGCCACCTACCTCCGGACCCCGGTCGCCACGCTGCGGTACTGGCGCCATCTCGGCGCCGGCCCCCGCGGCTTCCGGTTAGGACGACGGGTCATGTTCCGCCGCGAGGATCTGGACAGCTGGCTGACCGACCAGATCGCAGCGGAAGCGTTCCGCCGGTAACAGCGGCGGGCCGGCGGCAACACCGCACGGATGCGGCAGCAAGGGCATACCCCTACCTGGGACCCCTACCTCTCGCGCCCACACCGCGCCCACAGAAGGTCCGAAAACGACCCAAAGCGGCCAACACGCACCAACTGCAAAGTCCCAGCTCAGACGCGCGATAACAAGATCGGTGCAGGTCAGAAGGGTCCTCCGAAAGACCTCATAATCCCTGGGTCGTGGGTTCGAGCCCCACCCGCCCCACCGTGCTCAGGTCCTTCGTCGCCCCACGAGAGGACCCGTGGTCATCGGCCCACGGCCTCAGCCGACCGACGGCTCGGGCGAACGCACCGTCGCCGCCTGAGCCGTGGGCGCCTCCGGGGCGGCGGGCAACCGGAGCCGCTTGAGCAGCAGGGCGTTGACCGCGACCAGGAAGCTCGACCCGGACATCGACAGGGCGGCGATCTCCGGTCGCAGCACCAGCCCGAAGGCCGGCTCGAACACCCCGGCGGCGATGGGCAGGGCGATGGCGTTGTAGCCGACGGCCCAGCCCAGGTTCTGCCGCATCTTGCGCAGCGTGCCCCGGCCGATGGTCAGTGCGGTGGGGACGTCGAGCGGGTCGGAGCGCATGAGCACGACGTCGGCGGTCTCGATGGCGACGTCGGTGCCGGCGCCGATAGCGATGCCGAGGTCGGCCGTCGCGAGTGCGGGTGCGTCGTTGACCCCGTCGCCGACCATCGCGACCCGCTCACTGGACCGCTGCAGCTCGGTGATCTTCGCGGCCTTGTCGCCGGGCAGGACGTCGGCGATGGCGGTGTCGACGCCGAGCTGGCCGGCGATGCGCCTGGCGGTGGCCTCGTTGTCGCCGCTGAGCATGACGACCTCGACGCCGGCCTCGTGCAGCGCGGCCACGGCGGCGGCCGAGGTCGCCCGCGGGGCGTCGGCCAGAGCGATCACCCCGGCGGCGCGTCCGTCGACGGCGACCAGGACGGCGGTGCGGCCGCTGCGAGCGAGCTCGTCCTGGCGGGCGGCGAGGGTGCCGAGGTCGACGCCCTCGTCGGCCATCAGCGTGGCGTTGCCGAGCAGAACCCGACGTCCCGCGACCTCGGCGGACGCCCCGTGGCCGGGGACGTTGCGGAAGCCGCTCGCGGTCAGGGCCGGCACGCCGAGAGTGTCGGCGTGCCGGGCAATCGCGGCGGCCAGTGGGTGCTCGGACTCCCGCTCCACGGCCGCGGCCAGGGCCAGGACGTCGTCGGGCTCCAGGCCGTCGACGACGACGTCGGTGACCTCCGGCTCGCCCTTGGTCAGGGTGCCGGTCTTGTCCATCACCACGGTGTCGATCCGGGCGGCGGTCTCCAGCGCGGTGGCGTTCTTGAACAGCACGCCGCGCCGGGCGCCCAGCCCGGTGCCGACCATGATCGCCGTCGGCGTGGCCAGGCCGAGCGCGTCCGGGCAGGTGATCACCACGACGGTGATCGCAAACAGCATCGCCGTGGCGAACGACGCGCCGGCCAGCAGCCACACGGCCAGGGTGAGACCGCCGCCGAGGAGTGCGACGAGCACCAGCCAGAACGCGGCCCGGTCGGCCAGCCGCTGGCCGGGTGCCTTGGAGTTCTGCGCCTTCTGCACCATCGCGACGATCTGCGCCAGCGCGGTGTCGGAGCCGACCTTCGTCGCCCGGACCCGCAGCGTGCCGGTGGTGTTGACCGAGGCGCCGATGATCGCGTCGCCGGGCGCCTTGTGCACCGGCAGGCTCTCCCCGGTGACCATCGACTCGTCCACCTCGGAGTCGCCGTCCTCGACCGTCCCGTCGACGGGGATCTTGGCTCCGGGGCGGACCAGCAACAGATCGCCGACGACGACCTCGGCCGTGGGCACCTCGGCCGGCTGCCCGTCTCGGATCACGACCGCGCGCGGCGGCGCAAGCTCCAGCAGCGTGCGGATGGCGTCGTTGGCCCCGCCGCGGGCGCGCATCTCGAACCAGTGCCCGAGCAGCACGAACGCGGTCAGCACGGTGGCCGCCTCGTAGAACACCTCGCCGCCGCCGGTCAGCGTGATCACCACGCTGTAGCCCCAGCCGGCGCCGACCGCGACGGCGACCAGCACCATCATGTCCAGCGTCCGCCCGCGCAGCGCCCGCCAGGCGCCGGCGAAGAAGATCCAGGCCGAGTAGAAGGTCACCGGAAGCGAGAGGATCAGCGAGAAGACGTCGTCCCGCAGGCCAAACGGTGCGGGCGTGGTGAAGCCCAGGACCTCCCGGCCGATCGGTGACCACAGCAGGATCGGGATCGACAGCAGCGCCGCCACCAGGAACCGGGTGCGCATGTCCCTGGTCATGTCGTCCATCGACATGCCGGCGTGGTGCCCACCGTGGCCCATCGCGTCCTGAGGCGCCATCGCGGGGTGATCGCCGTGTGCCGCCACGCGGCCGTCGGCGCCGGCATGGTCGTGCGGTGCTCCCCCGTCGCTCCCTTCCCGCCGGTGGCCGTCGGGGCGCGCGGCTCGGCCGTGCGGCTCGGCCGCCGGATCGCACACGTGCTGAGGAACCGACTGCCCGTCGCAGTGGTAGCCGCAGTCGCGGATCCATGCGGCGAGGTCGGCCACCGAGGTCCGTGCGGGATCGTAGGTGACCGTCGCGGTCTGGCTCACGGGATTGGCATCGACCGTCAGCACGCCAGGGCGTCGGCCGAGGACGCGTTCGACGGGGGCCTTCTCCGACGCCCAGTGCACGCCGGCGACTTCGAGCACGGCGGTCGTCTGCTGCGATGCCATGACCTCTCCTCTGGAGATCCGAGCGGCCGCGGAGGCCAGAAGGCTCGCCTGGCGTGGTGAGCGTGTGCCCGAGCGGTCGCTCCTCGGCGGCCTGCACCCTGAGATATACCCCAGGGGGGTAGCCAGTTCAAGGGCGGTGGGGCCTCTGTCCCGAACGAGTGCCTGGGCGCTGCCCGCCCGGCCGACTCACCGGTGACGGGATGGTCACCGTCGTGCCGAGCCGGTGAGGCGCCCGGCGCCCGCGATCCGCCCCACCGCGTCGGGCGACGTCCGCTCCGGGGCGGTCGTCGTCGGCACACCGGCCGGCGACAGTCAGGCGGCGACGCGTGCGTGGTCCGCCCGCGCGGAGACCAGGACGCCGACCCCCACGACGAGCGTCAGCACCTGGAACGCCGGCACGGCCGGCGCCTGGAAGGGACTCTCCAGACCGCTGTAGGCCACATCGACCCCGATTGCGACCGAGACGAGGCCCGCGAGTGCGGCAACCCAGCCGACCCAGGCGGCCACGGCGCGGGTGACCACGATCGTCACGCCGAACAGGAGCAGTGCCAGCCCCAGCGTCACGCGGAAGTAGCTCTGCAGGCCCCACTCGATCCAGCGCACCACCTCCGCGTCGCCGAGGCGGATGGCCCGCTCGGGTCCGTCGGCGGCAACCCAGGCATCCACGGCCTGCTTCAGCGTCACCCCGTCGACGGCCTGCAGCACGGCCCACACCGCGGCGGTCGCCACCGTCGTCCCGGCGGCGCACGCCGACAGTCGCCGGGCCAGCGGCCGCAGCACCTGATACAGGACGATCAGCCCGCTGAGGGCGGCCAGCACGCCGACGAACTGGGCGAAGTGCACCCACTCCCACGCGGCGCTCGCCGCGTACCTGGCGAAGATGTCCTCGTGGACGTCCTCGTTGCCACCGGGATGGAACAGCACGGTGACCACGGTGGTGAAGAGGAAGCCACCCAGGAGCAGCGCCCCACTGGAGCGCAGCAGCTCACGGTCGGTCTGGGTGCCCGGTGCCGACGTCATGGCTACCCCTTCCGCCGAACGGCGGCGACGGACGAGCGTAACGACCGGACCGACCGTGGAGGGCGGGTCGCGCCGCGGGGCGACCGGGGCCCAGGTCTCTCGGCCGCCGGTTCCCCAACCGGACGATGTCCCCATGTCCACCCGGCCAGCAGGTCGCGCGACCACGAGGGGCCGCTTCCCGGCCGGGATGCCGTCGACGACCCGGACCCGCACCGCCGCGGCCGCGCCCGCGCCGGCCTCGTGCGCCGCGCGCCGGCCAGTCAGCGGGTCAACACCCCGGTCCCCCGCAGCGTGGCCAGCTGCTGGCGATACTGCTCCTCGGTCAGCTCCCCGCTCGCGAACCGCTCGGCGAGGATCTTCTCGGGCGAGCGTGGCCCGGCAGACGGCTCCTGGCGGGCATAGCGGATCAGCAGCGTCCCGCCGAGCAAGAGCACGGCGATGAACAGCAGGCTGCCGAAGGTCATGACGAACCAGCCCCAGCCGGTCATGTGATCACCGACGTACCAGCCCATCATCGCTGTCTCAGCTCCTCCGCATGGGCGGTCCCCGCCGACCTGGTCCACCGCCTCGTCCCCAGCGTGGGCTCCGGCGGCCGCGCCCGGCAGCGAGCGAAGGTCACCACCGCCAGGGCCCTCAGACTCCCGCTACGGTCAGCGGATCACCAGCCATCGAGCCCCTCGACCGTGTGGTTGCCGGGGTGGAAGGAGCGACCGGCCCGCCGAGGTCACACCCTGTCCCCCGACCCCAACCCAGTGGTGGCCGGGACGCCGATGACCAGCCGGCCCTGTCGGAGTCGGTGCACCGTGGGGGTCGGCATCGCTGACCCAGGTGACGGTGAGCTGTTGCGCTGGCCGAACCGCTCAACGTGACTGCCAAGCACGAACTGCACCTGGCTCAGCGTCTCGGGGTGGGGCGTCTCCGCCATCAGGGTGAACACGCCCTCCCCGACCACGACACGGCCGGTGCCGCCAGCGATCTCCGCGGTTGAGGTGGCTCCCACGGCGGTCCAGGCGCCCCCCTGACCCAGGTGGGAGAGCAGCTGCTTGCCCCACCACGATCCGCACGTGACCACGGGCGCTCGGGCAGTCACTCCGGGGAACGACCGTCCACCGGGCGACGGGCCCCGGCATGCGCTACGGCACCGCGCGGGACCGTCGTCCCTAGGCTTCGCCCCGCGTCCACCGCCCTGAGTGCCAGCTCTGCCCCTCGAGGTGGTGCCGCACGTGCCCTCCTGCCGCTCCTCCGGAAAGGGAGGACACATGCCTCCCGCGGCCGACCGTGTCCCGCCCGGCACTCCGGAGGACGTCCGCGGACAGGCCGAGCAGCCCGAGGCCCGCGCTCCGCAGTTCGATCCCACGCTGGGGATCGCGGTCCCCCACCAGCCGCGCCGCGGGACCCCGCCGCACCGGCTGGTCGTCCTCGGGGACTCACTCAGCCACGGCTTCCAGAGCGGCGCGGTCTACCACACCGACGTCTCCTGGCCGGCGATCGTCGCCCACGAACTCGGCTGGCTCGATGAGTACCGCTACCCGGTGTACGGCGGTCCCGGCGGGCTGCCGCTCAACATCGAACTGCTGTTGCGACACCTCGAGGAGCGCTTCGGTCCGCGGATCGGACTCTGGGAGCTGCCGATGGCCCTCTTCGCCGCGCGGTCCTTCATGGACGGCGTCGAGGACTACTGGGAACGGGGGCCGGGCCGAGTCCCACCGAAGGTCGACCGGTACAACCACGATCTCGCGATCTACGGGTGGGACCTGCGTGACGCGCTCTCGCGGACCGCGGCGATGGCGGAGCAGGCCATCGAGCGACCCAACGACTCGCTGCTCGACCAGATCGTCGAGAACGACAGCGCCCGCGCGGCCCTGCGGGTGTTCCCGCACTGGAACGCCGAGGTGCGGAGGCAGACCCTGCTGGAGGCGGCCGCGGCGCTGGGCCGCGACCACGACGGGACCGCCGAGTGCGGGATCGAGACGCTGGTGGTCTTCCTCGGCGCGAACAACGCCCTGCGCTCCGTGGTCGACCTGCGGGTCCGCTGGACCGAGGACGACTTCCGGGACCTCGACCGCAAAGGCCGGTACACCGTCTGGCGACCGGAGCACTTCGCGGCGGAGCTCGCCGAGGTCGTGCGGGCGGTGCAGGCGATCTCGGCCCGGCACACCATCTGGTGCACCGTCCCGCACGTCACCATCCCGCCGGTGACCCGCGGGATCGGCCACAAGGTGCGTCCCGGCTCGCGCTACTTCCCCTACTACGCCAGACCGTGGGTCCGCGACGACCAGTTCGACCCGACCCGCGACCGGCACCTGACCGAGCAGCACGCCCGGGCGATCGACGCCGCGATCGACCTCTACAACGCGGACATCGAGCGGGTCGTCCGCAACGCCAGGACCGGTTCTCGCCGCCGGCCGCCGCGGGACTGGTTCCTGTTCGACGTCGCGGGACTGCTCGACCGGCTCGCGTCACGGCGCTACATCGCCGATCCGAACGCGCGCCCGTCCTGGTGGACGCCGTACCCGCTGCCCTCCGCCCTCGCCGCCCTGGATCCCCCACCCGACTCGCGGTTCCTGATCGGCGACGGCACCGGCGGACGTGCTGCGGGCGGCTTGTTCTCGCTCGACGGCGTCCACCCCACCACCGTCGGCTACGGGGTGGTCGCCCAGGAGGTCGTCAGCATCCTCCAGCTGGCAGGCGTGCCGTTCCACGACCCGAGCGGGCACCCCCGGGTCGGCCCGGTCCTCGTCGACTTCGACCGGCTGCTGCGCCGGGACACGCTGGTGAACCACCCTCCGCAGAACCTGGGCGCGACCCTGGATGTCCTGGGCTGGGCCGACGAGAACCTCGGCTGGGTCGCGCGGGCGCTGGCCTGGCGGCCGACGCCGCGGCACTAGCCGTCGCGCGACTCAGCTACCGCGGTCGTGGCCCTCCGGAGCGCCGCCGAGCGCCTCCGTCACCCCCGGCCCGGCTCTGCCCTGCGCCGCCCGGCGGAGCGGAACCTGCAGGTGCTCCAGCTCCGAGGTCGCAGCGGTCCGGGGCTCGGCCGACGGACCGCCCTCCACGGCGCAGAGCAGATTGCCCAGAAGATTTCCGGGCCCCGGCCGCACGAGGGCGGCCGGGGCGGCCGGCTCACCCGACTCGGCGAGCGGAGTTGTAGTCGCCGATCGCGTCGATGTCGGTCACCTTCACCACGTCGCCCTCGGTCGGCGCGTGCACCACCTGGTTGTTCCCGACGTAGACGCCCGCGTGGCTCACCGGGTCGTAGAAGAACACCAGGTCACCGGGCTGCAGATCGGCCCGCGCCACCGGTGTCCCGGTCTGGGACTGCTGCTTCGACGAGTGCGGCAACTCCACACCCGCCGCGCCCCACGCGTACTGGGTCAGGCCTGAGCAGTCGTAGCTGTCCGGGCCTGCCGCGCCGTACTCATAGGGCTTGCCGCGCTGGTTCATCGCGGTGTCGACGGCGGTCTGCGCGGCCTGGTCGGGCGCCGCGGGGGAACCCTCCGACGAGCTCGCCGCCGGCGGGGGCTCCGTGGAGGCCTGCGCGACCTGCGGTGTGAGCGCGATCCCGGCGCCGGCCAGGAGAGCGAACGTGGGACGGGCGAGACGACGGGCGGTGGACGTACGAGCAGTCGTCATGGACGACGGGTTCTCCTGTTCTCCACGAACCGCCTACCGAGTTAGCTGACGGGTTCGGGCGGGGAACGCGCCCGGCGCAACCACACGGCTGCGCTTCACCCCAGTGCTGCGGTGGGTCCCCGGCCCGGGCACCGGCACACGGCCGGCTGCCCGGTTCGGCGGTGTCCGGCGGGTGTCCCCACCTGCGGGAACGTCTGCGGCCTCGACCGGACCGCGTCGACGTTAGGAAGACTGCGAGGACGTCGCAAAGCGGGCCTGCAGCGTCGTGGCAGCGTGGCGCCACCGGGATCGAGGACGCTGATTCACCGCTCTGACCTGCGAGAACGACGCCGGCAGATGAACGGCGAGACGCCGCCGCCCCGGAATCGGATGTTTAGCGCGTGTTACCACTGCACGTGAGGGCATCTTGACCCACTGTCAGGAGCCCTTCCCGGCCCAGGGGCCGGCGAGCCGCGGTGGTCGTCGGGGCGCCGGCGCGGGGACCGAGCGACCGGCTTCCCCGTTCACGACGGGGCTCCTAGGGTGAGGGCGCGCCCCGCAAGGGCGACGCCGTCGCCGGATCCCCCGTCCGCCGTGGTCCCGACCCGCGTCGGCCGGCCCGTGCGGGCCCCGCCGGCCGCGGCGACGGAGCGGCCGGCATGCCCGGGGACGAGCGACGGCGGCCCCACGCAGCGGGGACAGGACCTCTTCACCAGGAAGCCGGACGAGATGGCCGTGACGCTGAACCAGCGGGCCTATGACCACGCGCGGTCCCTGATCCAGGACCGCCAGGTGGTGCTCGACGAGCGCGACGCGTGGAGCGAGCACCGGCCGTCGGCCCGGGAGGAGAACCGCTTCCTCGAGGAGCACGACATCCGGGCCTACGGCCGGTGGTACCTCGGCGTCGACGACGAGCACGGCGAGGACACCAAGAGCCACTACAAGTTCCCCTACGGCGACTTCGAGAAGGTGCACCGGTGCGGGGTGCTGTCGGCCGAGGCGCGGGCCGGGCAGCAGAAGTACCTCGACATCGAGAAGGCCGCCGCACACCTGCACGGGATGCTGGACGGCCTGGCGGCGGCAGACGGGGACGCCTCAGCCGACGGGTGACCCCGCCTCCGCCTCGGGCAGGTGCCGCACGAACCAGTCCCGGGCCAACGCGGCGGCCTGCTCCAGAGCCCCCGGCTCCTCGAACAGGTGGCTCGCGCCGGGCACGAGGGCCAGCTCCGCGTCGGCCGGGATCAGCTGCAGGGCCCTGCGGTTGAGCTCGAGGACGGTCGTGTCGCTGCCGCCCACGATCAGCAGGGTCGGCTGGCGGATCAGGCGCAGGAACTCCCCCGCCAGATCCGGTCGCCCGCCGCGGGAGACGACCGCGCGGACCGGGTCCGGCCGCGCGGCGGCGGCCACGAGCGCGGCCGCCGCCCCGGTGCTGGCCCCGAACAGCCCGACGGACAGCCCGGCGGTCGGCTCGTAGCCGGTCACCCAGTCGGTCAGCGCGATCACCCGGACCGCCAGCAGGCTGATGTCGAAGCGCAGCTCGCCGGTCCGGGCGTCGAGCCGCTCCTCCTCCTCGGTGAGCAGATCGGCCAGCACGGTCGCCAGCCCTACGGCCTGCAGCTCGCCCGCGACGTACCGGTTGCGCGGGCTGTGCCGGCCGCTGCCACTGCCGTGCGCGAACACCACGACACCGCGCGCCTGCGCCGGCACGGTGACATCGGCGTCGAGCACCACGCCGGCGACGCCGATCCGCAAGGCCTGGGCCACGGCCACGACGGCGCCCCGACCTACACGGCGAACGGGTACGTCTCGGGCAGCTCGCCGCGCTCCCAGCGGGCGGTCCGCTCCAGAGGCTCCAGCGCGCGCGTCTCGTCGATGTGGATGACGGCGTCGAACTGGTGGGCCACCCGGCACCGGAAGTAGTGGCTCTGCCGCTCCGTGTCGGGCCGGTAGATCACACCGATGGCCCGTTCCAGCCGGGCCGCGTCGAGCACGTCGACGGCTGGAGGAGCCCGGTCGAACGCGACGAGGAAGCCCTTCTCGCCGGTGTCGTGGAACAGCTCCTCGACGCTGTCGGGCAGCGCGGGGCGGACCCACTTGCGGTCGGCCGGCGCGCCCCAGTCGTCCGCCGCGGTCACGGTGCCGGTGTAGGTCGTGAACCCGAACAGCCGGCAGGCGTCGGGATGGCGTTCGCGGGCGAGCTGGCCGATCGTCAGCTCGCCGCGCATGCGGGCCTCGGTGGCGCGGGCGTCACCCACGTGCGAGTTGTGCGCCCACACGACGACCTTGGCCGGCTCCCCGCGCCGCCGGGAGAGGTGCGCGGTGAGCGCGTCGAGGGTGTCCATCATGTGCGTGTCGCGCAGGTTCCACGAGGAGACCCGCCCCCCGAACATGGTCCGGTAGTACTGCTCGGCGTCCCGGACGACGAGCGCGTTCAGCTGCGCGTGGAAGGCCTCGTCCTCGGCCAGCAGCCCGTCGCCGCGGGCCCGCTCAGCGGCCAGCCGCTGCATCTCGAGGAGCTGCTCGACGGCCCTCTGCTCGCACGACTCGCCGGCGCCGTAGGCCGCCGCGTACCCGTAGGACTGCCCGTCGTCACCGGCGTAGTGGTCGAAGCAGGAGTACCGCTCCCGCGCGCGGGCCGCGGCGGCCGGGTCCACGCTCTCGAGGTAGGCGATGACCTCCTGCATCGAGCGGCGCAGGCTGTAGAGGTCCAGCCCGTAGAAGCCCGCCTGCGCGCGCTCGTCGCCGACCCGGTCGTTGTGCTCGCGCAACCAGCCGACGAAGTCCAGCACCGCGGTGTTGCGCCACATCCAGGTCGGGAACCGCTCGAAGTCCCGCAGCGCCTCCTCCGCGTCCGCGTCCTCGCTGCGGCCGCGGACGTACCGGTTGACCCGGTAGGCGTCCGGCCAGTCGGCCTCGGCGGCGACCGCGGTGAACCCCTTCTCCTCGATCAGCCGGCGGGTCATCACGGCCCGCGCCGCGTAGAAGTCGTGGGTGCCGTGCGAGGCCTCCCCGATCAGCACCAGCTGCGCATCGCCGACCAGGGAGAGCAGCGTCTCGGTGGCGGGCACGCCGTCCTCCACCGGCAGGGCCAGGGCCCGGATGAGCGCGGCCTCCGTCGGCCCGGGGGCGCCGGCCGCGCCGGCCGGGGCGGTGGCCGCCGCCCGCAGCAGGTCGCGCACCTCCTCGTCGGTCGTCTGCGTGAAGTCCCAGTAGGACTCGCCGACCGCGTGGAAGGGCGACGGGGTGGTCGCGCAGACCACCTGGTCGACCATGAGGTCGAGTTCTCGGCAGGTGGACTCCGGCGCCGCGGGGACGGCGACCACGACCGGACCGGCGGAGCGTGCGTGCAGCGCCTCGATGGCCGCGCGCATGCTCGCCCCGGTCGCCAGCCCGTCGTCGACCAGGATCACCGTCCTGCCCTCCACCTCCGGGGGTGGCCGGCCCTCCCGGTAGACGACCTCCCGGCGGAGCAGCTCCCGGCCCTCCTGCCCGGCGACCTGCTGCAACACCTCGGACGGGATGCGCAGGCCGCGCACGACGTCGTCGTTGATCACGACCACGCCGCCGCCGGCGATCGCGCCCATGGCCATCTCCTCGCGGCCGGGCACGCCGAGCTTGCGGACGACGAACACGTCCAGCGGCGCTCCCAGCGCCCGGGCGATCTCGAAGCCGACGGGCACGCCGCCACGAGGCAGCGCCAGGACCAGCACGTCGGGCTGGTCCCGATAGTTCTCCAGCAGCCGCGCCAGGACCCGCCCGGCGTCCCTGCGGTCACGGAACACGCGGTCCGCCATGTCGACCCCACTCCGCTCCCCGGAGGAGAGCAACGGTGCGATGCCACGCCCGCCCGGCTCTGGGGCACGAGGCAGGAGACGCCCCGCGGGCGACGCTACGCCCGCCTCCCGGCGTGTCGGACGTCCGCCCGCGGGTACCGGGCCGGACGGCGGCCAGCATCACGGCCACCCCACGTCGCCCCCGATCCGCGCCCCCGGGGCGGCCCGGCCCCGGAGGCCAGTACGAGCGTGCGGTACCCCTCGTGACGACGCTGGATCCGCGAAGCGCCGGGGAGCTGCGTCTGGCTCCCGAGGTCGCGGCCGAGCGGGCCGGGCTGATCTACGTGACCGACACCGTCCCGGGCATCAGCCGCGAGCGCGGCGAGGGAGGATGGCGCTACCGCCGTCCGGACGGCACCGTCGTCACCGACGCCGGCGAGCTCGCCCGGATCGCGGCGATCGGCATCCCGCCGGCGTGGACCCGGGTCTGGATCACCCCCCTGCCCGACGGGCACCTCCAGGCCACCGGCCGGGACGGCCGCGGCCGCAAGCAGTACCGCTACCACCCGCGCTGGCGGGAGGTGCAGGACCGGACCAAGTTCCACCGGACGGGCGCCTTCGGGCACGCGCTGCCCGGCCTGCGCGAGCGGATCGACCAGGACCTCGACCGTCCCGGCCTGCCCCGGGAGAAGGTGCTCGGAGCCGTGCTGCGGCTCATGGACCAGACGCTGATCCGGATCGGCAACGAGGAGTACGCCCGGCAGAACCAGTCCTTCGGACTCACCACGCTGCGGCACGACCACGTCCGGGTCGAGGGCCCCACGATCGCCTTCGAGTTCCGCGCCAAGTCGGGCAAGGAGCAGCGGGTCCGGCTCAGCGACCCACGCCTGGCCACCGTCGTCCACGCCTGCCACGAGCTGCCCGGGCAGGAACTGTTCTCCTACGTCGACGATGCGGGCCAGGTGGTCGACGTCGGCTCCGCCGACGTCAACGCCTACCTGCGGGCGGTCACGCACGCGGTCTTCACCGCCAAGGACTTCCGCACCTGGGGCGGCACCCGGGTCGCCGCGGAGTCCCTGGTCGACCTCGGCCCGCCGCGCTCACCGGCCGACGCGCGGAGGAAGATCCTGGCCGCCATCGACGCCGCGGCCGCCCGGCTGAACAACACCCGCGCGGTGTGCCGGGCCAGCTACGTGAACCCCCGCGTGCCCGACGCCTACGTCGAGGGCAGCCTGACCGCCGCCTTCGACCGGGCCGGGGATCGCCAGGGCCTGTCGCACTCGGAGTCGGCGATGCTGCTGGTCATCGGCTGAGCCAGACCGAGCGGAACCGGGGTGCCGTTAGTCCTCGTCGGCGGCGACCAGGCTGAAGCTGACGCCGTGGTCCTCGTCGGGCGTCACGGCGACCGGCATGACCTTGCAGGAGACGATGTCGACCCCGCGGATGTACTGCGAGCCGTCCATCAGGGTCCAGACCCCGGCTCGGGCCAGCGCCGGGAGCTCGGCCGCGACCAGCCTGCGCGCCTCCTCGTGGGTGATCGGCGGGTCCATCCGGATGGACCGGACGAGGAGCGCCGTCGGGTTCCAGCGGACGACGTACTCGAGGCGAAAAGCGGCATGCCGCACGTCAGCTTCGGTCATGAGGAAAGCGTGGAGCGACGATCCGGGCGAAGCTCCTCGGATTGCGGGCCGGCGGTGTGGCGCGTGCACCGCGTCCGACCCCCGGCGCTGAGTGTCGCGCCCCATCAGGCGCCGTGCCGCCGGCCCCGCCCGGCCGGTTCCCGGACGACGAGCACCGGGATCTCGCTGGCCAGCTCGACGACGTCGTCCGCGCTGGCCCCGCACCTGCCCCGGTACCGGCGCTCGGTGACCAACTACGCGCGGCTGCGCGTAGTTGGTCACCGCCCTGCCTACTTCGCCGCCAGCGCGGGTCTGCGGTCCTCCCCCACGGTCGGCTCGTCCTTGAGCTCGCCCCGACGGTGATCCCACACGTCCCGCAGGATCACCTGGATGATGCTGGCCACCGGGATGGCCAGCAGCGCCCCGAGGATCCCCATGAGCTCCGCCCCGATGAGGATCGCGACGATCACGGTGAGCGGATCGAGCTTCACCGTGCGGGCGAAGACGACCGGCTGCAGCAGGTGGTTCTCCAGCTGCTGGTAGAGAACGAAGAAGACCAGCACCGTGATCCCGGCCGGCACCGAGTGGATGAATCCGGCCAGCACGGCAGTAGCACCGCCGATCGTGGCGCCCACCAGGGGGATGAGGTCGGCGATGCCGACGAAGAGTGCGATGAGCCCCGCGAAGGGCACTCCCAGGACGAGAAGCACCACGTAGGTGAGGCCGGCGCAGAGGACGCTGATCAGCAGGTTCCCCGACAGGTAGCCCGTGACCGACCGCGCGCAGTCGGCACCGACACGGCGGACCCGCTCGGCCGTCGCCGGGCGGAGGACGTTCAGCGTCCCCTCCACCACCCTGGGACCTTCGAGCACCATGAGGTACGCGAGCACCAGCACGGTGAGCGTGCCCGCGATCCCGCTGGCCAGCCCGGACAGCGCCCCGGCAACGGGCGCGGTCAGCCCGCTGGCGAAGCCGCTGATCCTCGCCTGGTTGTTCTGCACCCACTGCAGGGCATGCGTGCGCTCGAGCAGATCCCCGACCGGACCACGTCCCGCCCGCGCGTCGTCGATGAGCCCGGGAAGCTGCCCGGCGAACCTGGTTCCCTCGTTGACCAGCGGCACTGCGAAGGCCGCGATGAGCGCCGCCAGCAGGACGACCACGACGAGGAAGACCAGGAAGGTGGCCAGCGCGCGTCGCCGCCCTCCGAGCACGCGCCGCTGGACCCAGTCGACCACCGGACCGAGCGCCACGGCGAAGAACGCGCCGATGACGATCCAGGTCAGCACCCGGCGGGTGTGCAGGACGACGTACAGCAGCAACGCCGTCGCGAGAACCAGAGCGATCGTGGTCACGATCGTCCGGACCGGTACGGGCTGCGGCTGTCCGCGGGCGGGAAGGGAGGTCACCGCGGGTTCATTCCCCGGGCGTCCCCACCACACGCGGCTTCCGGACAAAAAGGTTGTGCACCGCGCTTTCCGCGGCGTGACCTGCTGCTCGGGGCGTCAGCGGCTCCGTGCATCCGCGGGGGGCCTCGTCGGACCACCCCTCGTCGGGCTCCGGGAGCGGGCTACGGACACACCCGCACGCCCCTCAGGTGGGCACCCCGGCGTCGGTCACCGTCGGACGAGGCGCCCGCGGCGGGTGGATGGCCGCACCCTCGTGCGCGGCGCGAATGGTGGCCAGCGGGCTGCGCCGGGTCCAGTGTGGTGGGCGCAGCTGAACGTCGGCTCAGAACGGGTTCCCCGGAAGCTCCCAGCCGCTCTCAACGCGGTCACAGGAACGGACCACGAGCCTCGGGGCACGGGTCGCCCGCGCGGCCCACGCATGGCGGCGAGGATCCGCGCGTACCCCCAGGAAGGACGGGCGAGGACGATGACACCCACGCCGGCCGCCGGACCGGACCCTCTTCCCGGATCGGCACCCGGACCGCGCCTGCGGGCCTCGGACGCCGACCGGGCCGCCACCGTGGCCGCGCTGGAGGACGCGGTCGGGCGCGGTCTGCTCACTCACGAGGAGGGCGGCGAGCGGATGGTGGCCGCCCTCTCGGCCCGCTTCCTCGACGAGCTCCCGCCGCTGACGGCGGACCTCCCGCCGGCCGTCGCTCCCGCCGACCACCCGGTGACGGGCTGGCGCGGCATCGGGTCCGCGGTCGCGACCCAGGTGCGCTCGGAGATGACGGCGGGGCTGCGGTCACGGCGGGTCCTCATCGCCGTGCTCGTGATCGTCGGCCTGCTGATCGCGCTGGCCGTGCTCGGCGGCCTGGCGATGGAGGGGATCGACGGCGCGTTCGAGCACCTCGACCTGTAACGGTGACCGGCGTCGCGCCTCCGGGCCCCCGGGCCGGGCCCGTGCGCTTGCTGCGGCACCTGACGACGCCCCGCTGGCTGGCCCGGCTGGTCGCCCTCCTCGGCGGAGTGAGCCTCGTGTCGGCTCTGGTCCCCGCCTGGCGGGGCCGCCTGGAACTGCTCGCCGAGGTGGTGCCTCCGGTAGCCCCGGCCGCGGCCACGGCCGGCGCGGCCGCGGTGGGGCTGCTGCTCGTCGTCCTCGCCCGGGGCCTGCGCCGCGGCAAGCGACGGGCCTGGACCCTCACCACACTCCTCGCAGCCGCGGCCGTCGTGCTGCACGTGGTCAAGGGCCTGGACGTGGAGGAGGCGCTGCTCGCCGGCGTGGTCCTGGTGCTGCTGCTCCTGGGCCGCCGGCACTTCGTCGCGGCGCCCGATCCGCGTTCCGGCCGCGCCACGATCGGGTCCGTGCTGGCCACCGCGGTCGCCGGCACCGCGCTCGGGTACGTGCTGCTCACCGCAGTCGACGGCGGGCAGGCCGCCGACACCAGGGCGGGTCAGCGGCTGGCCGAGGCGGCGTTGGGGCTGGGAGGCATCCCCGGGCCGGTCCGCTTCACGACGTCCGCGGCCGCGGAGCAGGCGGCCGCCGCGCTCGTCGTACTCGGCGTGATCGCGCTGCTGACCGTGCTCGCCGTGGCCCTGCGCCCGCCCGGCGGCCCGCACCCGCTCTCGCCCGAGGAGGAGTCCCGGCTGCGCGTGCTGCTCGGCGACCGGCACGGGCAGCCCGACTCCCTCTCCTGGTTCGCCCTGCGGCGCGACCGCTCGGCCGTCTTCTCCCCCACCGGCAAGGCCGCGGTCAGCTACCGAGTGCTGGGCGGTGTCAGCCTGGCCGCCGGCGACCCGGTCGGGGATCCGGAGGCCTGGCCGGGCGCCATCCGCGCCTGGCTGGCCGAGGCCCGGTCGTTCGGCTGGATCCCGGCGGTGCTGGGCGCGTCGGAGCGGGCCGCGACCGCGTACGCCCGGGAGGGCCTCGACGCGCTGGAACTGGGCGACGAGGCGGTGCTGGACGTCTCCGACTTCCACCTGGACGGGCGGGCGATGCGCAGCGTCCGGCAGGCCGTGGCGCGGACCCGGCGGGCCGGCTATCGGGTGCGCTGCGACCGCGTGCGGGAGCTGTCCGACGACGACCTCCGCGCGGCGCGGGAGGCCGCGGCCGCCTGGCGCGACGGCCCGGTGGAGCGCGGCTTCTCGATGGCGCTCGGTCGCCTCGGTGATCCCGCCGACGGCGACTGCGTGCTCGTCCGGGTGGCGGACGCAACCTCCGGCCTGCGAGGCCTGCTGCACCTCGTGCCGTGGGGCGCCGATGGCCTGTCCCTGGACCTGATGCGGCGGTCCCGGGACGCCGAGAACGGCACGGTCGAGGCCATGGTCACGGGCCTGCTCGCCGAGTGCGGCCGGCTGGGCGTCGCGCGGGTATCGCTGAACTTCGCGGTGTTCCGGTCGGTGTTCGCGCGCGGCGAGCGGCTGGGCGCCGGCCCGGTGCTGCGGCTGTGGCGCGCGGTGCTGCTGCAGGCGTCGCGCTTCTGGCAGATCGAGTCGCTCTACCGCGCCAACGCCAAGTACTCCCCGCAGTGGGTGCCGCGGTTCCTGTGCTTCGACCGGCCCGGGGACCTCTCCGCCGTCGGCGTGGCCGCCCTGCGCGCCGAGGCGTTCCTCACCGCTCCGGCATGGGTCCGGCGGCTGCGCCCGGCCCGCGGCCGGCCACGGCGCGCCGTGCCCGCCACCGGCGGATCAGCCGGTGTGCCCCCCATCCCACGACCACGACCACGACCACGACCACGACCACGAGGACACCCGGGCCGGCCCAGCGCCCGAAGCACCCCGCCCAGCGGCCGGCACCGGTCCGACCCCGGCGCTGAGTGTCCCGCCCGGTCAGGAGCCGTGCCGCCGGCCCCGCCCGGCCGGTTCCCGGACGACGAGCACCGGGCAGGGGGCGTGCCGGAGGACGTCGCGCGAGGTGCTGCCGAGCAGCACCTCGCTCAGGGCCCCGTGGGCGTGCGCCCCGATGGCCAGCGCCGGGGCATCCTGCTCGCGGGCCACCCGCACGAGGGTGTCGGCCACGCTCACCTCGTCGGCGACGACGAGGGACTCCGCCTCCAGCCCCATCGCCCGCGCCCGGCCGGCCCCCTGCCGCGCCATCCGCTCCGCGGCCTCGTACGCCGCCTGGTCCAGCTCGAAGGCGGTCCGCAGGTCGACGGTGGGCACCGGGACGTCGAGGGTCATCGCCGACCAGGTCGCCGCCTCGAACGCGCGCCCCGCCTCCCACACCACGACCACCAGCGCCGGCCGCGAGGCCAGCAGGCAAGCGGCCTCCGCCAGCGCCCGCTCGGCCACCGGGGTCCCGTCGTACCCGATGACCACCGGCCCCGTCCGCCGCGGGACCTCCGGGGGCGCCGTCATGCGACCTCTCTCCACATGTCGGAGGACCCGAGCGTAGGCCGGGACGAGTTCCGCGGGTGCGGTTGCGCGCGGGCCGGCTGCGGGTAGCGAGAGCCCATGCGCAGTCGCGAACTCCTGCTCGACGCCTACGGGCGGATCCAGGAGGAGCTGAGGCCGGCCGTCGAGGGCCTCACCCCCGAGCAGTTGACGTACCGGCCCGCCCCGAACGCCAACAGCATCGCCTGGCTGGCCTGGCACCTGGCCCGGGTGCAGGACGACCACATCGCCGAGGTCGCCGGAACCGAGCAGGTGTGGACGGCGGAGGGCTGGTACGACCGTTTCGGCCTGCCCTTCCCGCCTTCAGCGACCGGCTACGGCTTCACCTCCGAGCAGGTGGCGCAGGTCCGGGTGCCGTCGGCCGACCTGCTGCTCGACTACGCAGCGGCGGTGCACGCCCGGACCGCGGAGTTCCTGCGCGGCCTGACCGACAACGACCTGGACCGGGTCGTCGACGAGAACTGGGACCCACCGGTGACCCTGGGCGTCCGGCTGGTCAGCGTGCTCGCCGACGACCTGCAGCACGTCGGCCAGGCGGCCTACGTCCGCGGGTCCCTGCTTCCCGGCTGAGGCGCGACCGCCTACGGGACGACGACGGCCTTGCCCCGTGCGTGGCCGCTGCCGACGTGGTCGACGGCGTCGGCCGCGGCGGCCAAGGGGTATCTCCGGTCCACGACCGGCCTGACCCGGCCGGCCTCGATCAGCTCGGTCAGGGCCTCGAGCCCCGCCGTGCTCGACCGCGACAGCAGCGGCACCAGCCGCGCGCCGGCGAACGGGGAGAGCAGCAGCGCGCGGAGCTGGCGGTCGAAGCCCTGCAGCCACTTCCCGTCGCTGCCCTCCCCGCCGACGAGCACCAGCGTCCCGCGGGGCACCAACACCCCCCGCAGCTCCGCCAGCGAGCGGTTGCCCGCGGTGTCGACGACGACGTCGAAGATGCGCCCGCGATCGGCGATGCCCTCGCGCGTGTAGTCGACGACGTCGACGGCACCCAGCGACCGGACGAGCTCGAGCTTGCCGGTGCTGCACACACCGGTGACCGAGGCCCCGGCGGCCGCGGCGAGCTGGACCGCGAAGGACCCCACGCCCCCACCGGCGCCGACGACCAGGACGCGCTGCCCCGGCCGCACCCGCCCGACGCGGCGCACGGCCTCCAGCGCCGTCTGCCCGGAGACCGGGACGGTGGCCGCCTCCTCGAACGACAGGATGGTGGGCTTGCGCGCGAGCGTCGCCGCGGACGCGACCGCGTACTCGGCGAAGCTGCCGGAGCCGGTGCCGAACACCTCGTCCCCCGGCCGGAAGCGGGCACCGCCCGGGCCGACCGCCTCCACCACGCCGGCGAGGTCCATGCCGGGGATGCGCCTGCGGGGCCGGCGCAGGCCCGCACCGAGCCGCACCGCGTACGGCAGCCCCGTGCTCAGGTGCCACACCCCGGGATCCACGCCGGCCGCGCGCACCCGGACGAGCACCTCGCCCTTCCTGGGCTCGGGCACGTCGACGTCCCGGAGCTCCAGCGCGTCGGCCGTGCCGTACCGGTCCTGGACGATCGCCTTCACGACTGCTCTTCTCCTGACTCCCCGGCGGGGTACTGGAACACCTCGACGAGCGGCACGCCGAACACCGCCGCGATCTGGAAGGCCATCTCCAGCGAGGGCGAGTAGCGGCCCTGCTCGATGGCGATGACGGTCTGCCGCGTCACGCCGATCCGGCGGGCGAGCTCGGCCTGGGTCATCTCCCCGGCGGCGAACCGCAGGGTGCGGATCCGGTTGGTGATCCGGGTCGGCTTCACCACGACTGGAAGCCCCGGCGATAGGCGATGATCTTGGCGACCGAGCCGAGCACGGCCGACAGCGTGAAGCCCAGGTAGACCGCGTTGGCGATCCAGAAGGGATCCCACTCGGCCAGGGCCATGCCGAGCGCGGCCACCGCCCCGACGACGACGAACGACTGGCCGATGTACTCCCCGAGCCGGTGGATCTCCCGGTCCCGCTGGTCCTTCTCGTTGGCGCCCTCGGGGAAGACGGTCGACAGCACGATGTTCAGGACGATCGACGCCCCGATCGCGCCGCCCACGGTCCACAGCAGCGTGGCCGCATAGGGCACCTCGGTCAGCGGCGCTCCCCCGGCGCGGCCGAGGACGACCCCGACGTAGCAGACGTAGGCCGCCACGGCGACCAGCACCATCACCCAGGCCCGCTTCTCCTCGAACGCCACGCCCCGCTCCTCTGTAAAGAATCTTTGACGTGAGGAACGTAAAGCTTCGTCGACATGGGGTCAAGAATTTTTTACACGCTGATCCGACCCGCCGGTACGCACGGCGGGCGCCGGCGTGGTACCCCTCGGCTCGAGGAGCGGTGCGCCCGGGCCGCCCGTAGCCTGCCCGCCGTGACGACCCCCGACTTCTACGCCCTGGAGGAGCTCCTCGAGCCGGAGGAGATCGAGATCCGCGACCGCGTGCGCGCCTTCTGCGAGAAGGAGGTCACGCCGCGGATCAACGAGTACTGGGAGCGGGCGGAGTTCCCGTTCGAGCTGGTGCCGCGGATCGCCGAGCTCGGGATCTCCGGCGGCACGGTGCAGGGCTACGGATCACCGGGCATGAGCGCCGTCGCGGCCGGGTTGGTCGCCGCCGAGTGGGCCCGCGCCGACGGCAGCGTCGGCACCTTCTACGGCGTGCACAGCTTCCTCGCCATGCAGTCGATCGCGATGCTGGGCTCGGAGGAGCAGCGCGAGCGGTGGCTGCCGGCGATGGCGCGGATGGAGCGGATCGGCGCCTTCGGGCTCACCGAGCCCCGGCACGGCTCCGACGCCGTGGCGCTGGAGACCACCGCCCGCCGGGACGGCGACAGCTACGTCCTCGACGGGCAGAAGAAGTGGATCGGCAACGGCTCCATCGCCGACCACGTGATCATCTGGGCCCGCGGGGAGGACGGCGCGGTCGGCGGGTACGTCGTCGACAAGGGGACGCCGGGCTACGAGGCCACGGTCATGACCGGGAAGACGGCGCTGCGGGCGGTCTGGCAGGCCGAGATCACGCTGACCGGCGTCCGGGTGCCGGTGGAGAACAAGCTGGCGAACTGCTCCTCGTTCCGGGACGTGTCCCGGGTGCTGGACCGCACGCGGTACACCGTCGCCTGGCGGGCGCTGGGGCTGGCCACCGCCGCCTACGAACTGGCGCTGGCCCACGCTCTGGGCCGCGAGCAGTTCGGGCAGCCGATCGCCGGCTTCCAGCTGGTGCAGGACAAGCTGGCGCGGATGCTCGCCGAGATCACCTCGATGCAGCTGATGTGCTGGCGGCTGTCGAAGCTGGCCGACAGCGGCCGGATGACCGCGGCCATGGCGTCGCTGGCGAAGATGAACCACGCGGCCAAGGCCCGCGCGATCGTCGCCGACGCCCGCGACATCCTCGGCGGTGACGGCATCCTGCTGGACCACCACGTGGCCCGTCACCACGCCGACATGGAGGCGATCTTCACCTTCGAGGGCACGGACTCGGTGCAGGCGCTCATCGTGGGCCGGGAGATCACCGGCCTCTCGGCGATCAGCGGCCGCCGGCCGGAACGCGGCTGACCGCGACCGCTCAGCGCACCGAGCTGAGCGACCGGTCCGCCGCCGTCAGCCGGCAGCACTCGGGACAGGCGGTACGGCCGGCGCCCACCCGCTCCCACCGCTGCGAGCCCCACACCTGCACGATCGCGCCGCAGACGGCCAGCTCGGCCTCGCCGTCCAGCTCCTCGGGCGGGCGGTGGGCCTCGACGGCGTGCCACGGGTGGCTCTGCTCGGTGGGCTTGCCCATGGACCAGCGATCGGGACGGGCGAAACCCACGGCATAGAAGTCGACGGCAGGGGATCCGGCGGCGGGGGGTTCGGCGGCAGAGGACTGCACGGTGTGGGACCGCACGGCATAGGACGGCACGGCTGCCCTGTGCCCGGGTTCACGACGCCGGAAACCACCCGCAAGGAGCACCGGACCGGACCGGTCCGGTGCTGATTGCCGGTGGGCCCTCCGGGGCAGTGACCGGGGGCCGGAAGGAGTCCCCGTGGCCGAGACCCAGCGCGACGTGGTGGACCTGCTCACCGCCGACCACCGCCAGTTCGACCGCGTCTTCTGCGAGCTCGAGGAGCTGCTGGGCAACGCCGGTGCCGAGCTGGACGACCGCAAGCAGCAGCTGGTCGGCGAGGTCAGCCTCGGCCTGGCGCGGCACTCGGTCGCCGAGGAGGCGCACGTCTACCCCCGCGTCCACGAGCAGATCGACGCCGCCGAGGCCCGGCGTTGCCAGGCCGAGCACGAGCTGGCCGAGCGGACGATGAAGCGCCTGGAGCGGCTGCACCCCAGCGACGAGCAGTTCGACACCGAGGTGCGGGCGCTGATCCACGAGATCCGCATGCACGTCGCCCACGAGGAGGGCCAGTTGTTCTCCGGGCTCCGGGCGACCTTCTCCCACGCCCAGCTGGTCGAGATGGGCGACCAGGTCGAGCAGGTCATGACGCTGGCCGCCCCCTGGGAGCACCCGCTCGTCCCCGACGAGGGGGTGGCCCCCCGGGCGCTGGGTCCGGTGGCCGCGCTGCTGGAACACCTGCGCGCGGCGGTCGGCGGCCGGGGACCCGTCCGCTGAGCTCTCCCGGCGGGTCCCCGGCGGAGTTACCGTCGAGGACGAACGTCCGGGAGGAGCACGTCGGTGGAACCTGTCAGCCTGCTGGTCGGCGCCGCGCTGCTCGCGGCCGGCTTCCTCGGCGGTCGGCTCAGCCGCCGCCGGCCGGCCGGGCCGCCGTCGGCCCCGGCGCCGCTGTGCGGCTGCGGGCACACCCTGAGCCAGCACGACACCGAGACCAACACCTGCTACGCCGAGCTGCGACGCGACACCTACGACAAGCGGGGCCGCTGGTCGGGGCCCACCTGGGTGGCCTGCACCTGCCGGCAGTACGTCGGCCCGCGCCCGATCGACGAGGTCTTCCTCCCCCGCTTGCTGCCGCCGACCGACTGACCGGCGTCCGGTTCAGGTCAGCACGACCAGCAGGTCCCCGCCCTCCACCTGCTGCACCGGGCCGATCGCCAGCCGCTCCACGGTGCCGGCGACCGGCGCGCTGATGGTGGCCTCCATCTTCATCGCCTCGATGGTCGCCACCGGGTCCCCGGCGGCCACCTCATCGCCCTCGGCGACGGTGAGCGTGACCACGCCGGCGAACGGCGCGGGCACGTGCCCGGGCTTGCCGCGGTCGGCCTTCTCGGCCGCCTTGACGGCGGCGTCGACGTTCCGGTCGCGGACGGTGACCGGCCGCAGCTGCCCGTTGAGGGTGCACATGACCGTGCGCATGCCCCGCTCGTCGGGGTCGCCGATGGCCTCGATGCCCATGAACAACCGGACGCCCGGCTCCAGATCGACCGCGTGCTCGCTGCCGGCCCGCAGCCCGTAGAGGAAGTCCTTGCTCGGCAGCACCGAGGTGTCGCCGTACAGCTCGGCGTGCGCCAGGTACTCGTTGGTGGGCCCGGGGAACAGCAGCCGGTTCAGGGTGCCCCGCCGGTCCTCGCGCAGCCCCGCCCGGTCGGCGTCGGTGAGCTCGGCGGGCGGCCGGGCCGGACGGCGGCCCTCCAGCGCGCGGGTGCGGAAGGGCTCGGGCCAGCCGCCGGGCGGGTCGCCCAGCTCGCCGCGGAGGAAGCCGATGACCGAGTCGGGCAGGTCGTACTTGCCGGGTTCGGCGGCGAAGTCGGCGGGGTCGACGCCGGAGCCGACCAGCTGCAGCGCGAGGTCGCCGACCACCTTGGAGCTCGGGGTGACCTTGACCAGCCGGCCGAGCAGCCGGTCGACGGCGGCGTAGGCGGACTCCACCTCCTCGAACCGCTCGCCCAGGCCCAGCCCGATGGCCTGCTGGCGCAGGTTGGACAGCTGCCCGCCGGGGATCTCGTGCGAGTAGACCCGCCCGGTCGGGGAGGGCAGCCCGGACTCGAACGGCGCGTAGATCCGCCGCACGGCCTCCCAGTAGGGCTCCAGGTCGTTCACGGCTGTGAGGTCCAGGCCGGTGGCCCGCTCGGTGGCGTCGGTGGCGGCGACGATCGCCGACAGCGGCGGCTGGCTGGTCGTGCCGGCCATCGACGCGACCGCGCCGTCGACGGCGTCCACGCCCGCGGACCAGGCCGCCATCAGGGTGGCCAGCTGGCCGCCGGCGGTGTCGTGGGTGTGCAGGTGCACCGGCAGGTCGAACCGCTCCCGCAGCGCGCTCACCAGCGCCGCGGCCGCCGGCGGGCGCAGCAGCCCGGCCATGTCCTTGATCGCCAGCACGTGCGCGCCGGCGTCGACGATCTGCTCGGCCAGGTGCAGGTAGTAGTCCAGCGTGTACAGCGACTCCCCCGGGTCGCAGAGGTCCCCGGTGTAGCACAGCGCGACCTCCGCCAGCGCCGTCCCGGTCTCCCGGACCGCGTCGATCGCCGGGCGCATCTGGGCGACGTCGTTGAGCGCGTCGAAGATCCGGAAGACGTCGATGCCGGTGGCGGCCGCCTCGGCCACGAACGCGTCGGTGACCTCCTCCGGGTAGGGGGTGTAACCGACCGTGTTGCGGCCGCGCAGCAGCATCTGCAGCGCGATGTTGGGCACCGCCTCGCGCAGCGCGGCCAGCCGCTGCCACGGGTCCTCGTGCAGGAAGCGCAGCGCCACGTCGTAGGTCGCCCCGCCCCACGCCTCCAGGGAGAGCAGCTGCGGGGCGGTGCGCGCGACGTGGCCGGCCACGGCCAGCAGGTCACGGGTGCGGACCCGGGTGGCCAGCAGGGACTGGTGCGCGTCCCGGAACGTGGTGTCGGTGACGGCGAGGGCGGCCTGCTCCCGCAGCTCGGTGGCGAACCGCTCGGGCCCGACGGCCAGCAGCCGCTGCCGGGAACCCGCCGGCGGGGGCTGCTCCAGGTCCACGGCGGGCAGCTTCTCGATGGGGTCGACCAGCTGCGGCCGCTCGCCGTGCGGCTTGTTGACCGTCACGTCGGCCAGGTAGGTCAGCAGCTTGGTGCCCCGGTCGGCCGAGGTGCGGGCGGTCAGCAGGTGGGGCCGCTCCTCGATGAACGACGTCGTCACCCGCCCGGCGCGGAAGTCCGGGTCGTCGAGCACCGCCTGCAGGAACGGGATGTTGGTGGCCACCCCGCGGATGCGGAACTCGGCCACCGCCCGGCGGGCCCGGGCCACCGCGGTGCCGAAGTCCCGGCCCCGGCAGGTCAGCTTGACCATCATCGAGTCGAAGTGGGCGCCCACCTCCGCCCCCAGCGACGAGCCGCCGTCCAGCCGGATGCCGGCCCCGCCGGGCGAGCGGTAGGCGGTGATCCGACCGGTGTCGGGGCGGAAGCCGTTGGCCGGGTCCTCGGTGGTGATCCGGCACTGCAGCGCCGCCCCGCGCAGCACGATGCTCTCCTGCGCCAGGCCCAGGTCGGGCAGCGTCTCCCCCGCCGCGATCCGCAACTGGGCGGCCACCAGGTCGACGTCGGTCACCTCCTCGGTGACCGTGTGCTCCACCTGGATCCGCGGGTTCATCTCGATGAACACGTGCCGGCCGTCCGCGTCGAGCAGGAACTCCACGGTGCCGGCGTTGACGTAGCCGATGTGGCGGGCGAACGCGACCGCGTCGGCGCAGATCCGCTCCCGCAACTGCGGGTCCAGGTTGGGGGCCGGCGCCAGCTCGATGACCTTCTGGTGCCGGCGCTGCACCGAGCAGTCCCGCTCGAACAGGTGGACGACGTTCCCGGCGCCGTCGGCCAGGATCTGCACCTCGATGTGCCGGGGGTCGACCACCGCCTGCTCGAGGAAGACCGTGGGGTCGCCGAAGGCCGATTCGGCCTCCCGCATCGCCGCCTCGATCGCGCCGCGCAGCTGGTCCCTGTCGTCGACCCGCCGCATGCCGCGCCCGCCCCCGCCGGCGACGGCCTTGACGAAGACCGGGCCGTCGATCGCCCCGGCCGCGACCAGCAGCTCGTCGACGTCCTTGCTCGGGTCGGTGGACGCCAGCACCGGCAGACCGGCCTCCCGGGCGGCGGCGATCGCCCGCGCCTTGTTCCCCGTCAGCTCCAGCACCTCCGCCGAGGGGCCGACGAAGGTGATCCCGGCCCGCGCGCACGCCTCGGCCAGCTCCGGGTTCTCCGACAGGAAGCCGTAGCCGGGGTAGACCGCGTCCGCGCCCGCCCGCTGCGCGGCGGCGACGATCTCCTCGACCGACAGGTAGGCCCGCACCGGATGCCCGGCCTCGCCGATCTGGTAGCTCTCGTCGGCCTTGAGCCGGTGCACCGAGTTGCGGTCCTCCCACGGGAACACCGCCACCGTCCCCGTACCCAGCTCGTAGGCGGCCCGGAACGCCCGGACGGCGATCTCTCCCCGGTTGGCGACCAGCACCTTGTCGAACACGCGGAACTCCTCGTCGACGTCGTCGCCCTTCCCTCCGGCCGACGGTGTGCGCGCAGGGTACGGCCGCGCGGCGGCCCACCTCCACGCGCGGGCGCCCCATCCCGCGTGCGGCCGGCCGCACCGGTCCCCCGAGGATGGGCGGGTACGGCACCGACGGGAGGGACGGAGCGGAGATGGCCGAGGACATCGGGCACGAGCAGGCACGCGATGCGGTGGCCGTCGCGCTGGCGCACGCGGCGGCCACCGGGCTGCGGGTCAGCGTCGCCGTGGTCGACGCCGGCGGGTGGGACGTGGCCGTCGGCCGCGGGGACGGCGCGCCGGGGTTCACCGCAGGGATCGCCCGGGCCAAGGCCGGCACCGCGGCGGCGTTCCGCCGTCCCTCCGGGGAGCTGGCCGCGCTCCGGGAGGTCCGCCCGGAGGTGCTGGAGCTGGCGGGCGAGCAGCTGGCGTTCCGGCCGACGACGCTGAGCGGGGGCGTGCCGGTCGTCCGCGACGGCGCCGTCGTCGGGGCGGTCGGGGTGGCCGGCGCGACCCCCGAGCAGGACGTCGAGTGCGCCGAGGCGGCCTGCGCGGTGCTCGCCCGGCCCTGAGCAGCGCCGGTCAGGCCGGGGCGTCCCGGCCGGCCCAGGCGGGGGCCGGGCCGAGCCCGAGCCGCCAGCGCGCCGCCTCCTCCGAGGGGCTGTGCGGGCCGAGCACGGCGCGCAGCGCGCGCAGCTGGAGGCCGGTCACGGGCAGCCGGACGGGCGCGCCGCGGCCGCGGCCCGGTACACCCGCGAGCGGCGCCAGCGTCGGTGACAGCAGCAGCCCGGCGGCGTCGGCGAGGCCGCGGTAGACCAGCCGCTCCGCGGCGCCGAGCCCGGGCGGCGCGGCCAGGAAGGCACGCACCTCCTCCGGCACCGGCTCGAGGACCGGCCGGTAGGAGCCCAGCACCTCGGCCAGCTCCGCCGCGGTGGTGGGCAGGTCGGCTGCGCCGAGGGCCCGGGCGGCGCACGCCCACCGGGCCACGTAGGCGTCCGGCCAGCGGCGGCCGAAGCGGGCGGTCAGGTCCGGCCCGACGGCCCGGTGCGCCGCGAGGAACGCGTCGGTGAAGGCCACGTGCACCCAGCGCAGCAGGTCGGGATCCGACGCGGAGTAGGCCCGCCCGGCCTCGTCGGTCCCCCGGACGACGGCGTGCATGCGCCGCACCCGGGCGGCCTCCCGCTCGGCCAGCTCGGCCGAGCCGAAGGTGGTCACCACCAGCCAGCGCGCGGTACCGGCCAGCCGCTGCCACGGGTCCTCGAGGTAGGCCGAGTGCCGCTGCACCCCGGCCAGCGCGAGGGGGTGCGCGGCCTGGCCGAGCAGCGCCGCGACCCCGCCGATCAGCGTCGAGAGATCGCCGTGCACCCGCCACACCACGCCGTCCGGCTCGAACCAGCCGGGGCCCTCCCCCACCCGGGCGATGTCCCGGACCCAGCCCGGCGCCCCGGTGGGATCGCCGGACACGCGCGCCCGGAAGCGGGCGCGGGCGGCGTCGGGAAGGGCGGTCAGCGCGGGCATGTCAGGCGTACCGGGCGACGAAGGTGGCCAGCAGCCGGCCCGCCTCGGTCACCACCGCGAGGCGCAGCCGGTCGGTGAGCTCCTCCAGCTCGGTGGGCGCGAAGTAGCCGGCGTGCCGGTAGACCCGGATCCGCGTGAGGATCCCCGCGACGTCCAGCTCGGGGTGGAACTGCGTGGCGTAGACGTTGCGCCCGACCCGGAACATCTGGACCGGGCAGGCCGGCGAGGTGGCCAGCAGCACCGCCGACGGAGGGAGCACCTGGCACGCCTCCTTGTGCCCGACGAAGGCGTCGAACACCTCCGGCACGCCGGCCAGGAGCGGGTCGGCCCGCCCCGCGGCGGTCAGGGTGATCGGCACGCTCGAGACCGGCTCGCCGTAGGTGCGGTCGACGACGCCGCCCTGGTGGACCCCCAGCGTGCCCACCCCGTAGCAGGCCCCCAGGAAGGGCAGGTCGCGGGCGACGACCTCGTCCAGCAGCGCCGCGAGCTCGCGCTCGACCCGGTGCTGGACCGCGGACTTGCTCTCCGGCGGGTCGCTGGAGTTGAACGGCCCTCCGCCGAGGAGGATGCCCGCGTAGTCGTCCAGGTCCAGCGGGGGCAGCGGGCCGGCCTCCAGGCGGACGCGGTGCAGCTGCTCCTCGGTCAGGCCGGTCAGCCGGAGGAATGCCGCGTACTCCTCGTCCGCGGCCTCGTTCTCGGGGCGCGAGGCCAGCAGCAGGAACGGCCTCACGGGCACGATGCTAGGCCGGCCGCGCTGCCGACGAGGGCCGCTCCTCCCGGCCGTGGGCAGCGCCACTCCGCACGTCCGTTGCTGTCGCTGCACAGCGTGCAAAGATGCACGTCGTGCAAGATCTTGGTCTGCGGGAGCGCAAGAAGTCCGAGACCCGTCGCCGGCTCACCACCGCCGCCCAGGAGCTGGTGCTGGCGCACGGGCTCGACGGCATCACGGTGGAGCAGATCTGCGGCCGGGCCGACGTCTCGCTGCGCACGTTCTTCAACTACTTCGAGTCGAAGGAACTGGCCGTGATCGGCCCGGAGCCGCCCCTGGGCACGCCGGAGTCCCGCGCCGGGTTCCTCGGCGGCGGCCCCACCGGCGACCTGCTGGCCGACCTGCTGGAGCTGCTCGACCCGTCCCCCTTCCTCGACGAGGTCGGGCGCGGCGGACTCCTGGTGGCCGTGCAGCTCGCCGAGCGCGAGCCCCGGCTGCTGGCCGCGCACCTCGCGCGGGCGGCGGCCCAGGAGCAGGAGATCGTCGCGCTGCTGGCCGAGCGTCGCGGGCTGCCCGCGCCCGACACCGGCTGCATCGCGCTGGCCTCGGCCGCGCAGGCGCTGATGCGGACCGCCTGCCGCGCCTGGCTGGAGGCCGACGACGGCACCCCCCTGCACCGCTACATCGAGGGGACGCGCACCGCGCTCCTCGCCACCCTCACCCCCACGCCGGCAGACCCGGCGTCATGACCCCCTCGAGGAGCACGTTGTCCACCCCGACCACCGCCGACGCACCGATCGTCCTGACCCGCCGGCGGATCAACCTCATCTTCTCCGCGCTGATCGCCGGCATGCTGGTGTCCAGCCTGGACCAGACGATCATCTCCACCGCGATGCCGACGATCGTCGGCGATCTCGGCGGCATCTCGCACATGGCGTGGGTGACCACCGCCTACCTGCTGGCCAGCACCCTGGTGATGCCGATCTACGGCAAGTTCGGTGACCTGTGGGGCCGCCGCAACCTGTTCCTCATCGCCATCGCGCTGTTCACCCTGGCCAGCATCGGGGCGGCCCTGTCGCCGAACTTCACCTGGTTCGTCGTCTGGCGCGGCGTCCAGGGCCTCGGTGGAGGCGGCATGATGATCCTGAGCCAGGCGATCATCGCTGACGTCGTCCCCGCGCGGGAGCGCGGCAAGTACATGGGTCCGCTCGGCGCCGTCTTCGGCCTCTCCGCGGTCGCCGGTCCGCTCCTCGGCGGGTTCCTCACCGACCACGCCAGCCTCGGCTGGGAATGGTGCTTCTGGATCAACGTCCCGGTCGGCGTCGCCGCACTGGTCATCGGCTGGTTCGCCCTGGCGCTGCCGCGCAAGCGCAACACCGAACCGCTGGACTACCTCGGCGTCATCTTCCTCTCCGCCACCACCACGTCGCTGATCTTCTTCACCGACTTCGGCGGGCGGGAGGGCTGGACGGCGTGGCCGACCCTCGCCCTGGGCGCGGCGTTCGTCGTCTCGGCGGTGGTCTTCGTCCTCGTCGAACTGCGGGCCGCGCAGCCGATCATCCCGATGAGCCTGTTCCGCAACTCGACGTTCGTGGTCACCACTGCGCTGGGCGCCGCCGTCGGGCTGGGCATGTTCTCCGCGGTGGCGTTCCTGCCGACGTTCCTGCAGATGGCCTCGGGGACCTCGGCGGCCAACTCCGGCCTGCTCATGCTGCCGATGATGGGTGGCCTGTTCCTCACCGTGATCGGCTCGGGCATCGCGACCACGAAGACCGGCCGCTACAAGATCTACCCGATCGCCGGCGTGCTGATCGTCGCCGCCGCGATGATCTGGATGACCAGCCTGTCGGGCCGGACCTCGCTGTGGACGGTCGGCACGATGCTGTTCGTCATGGGCCTCGGACTGGGGCTGATCATGCAGATCGTCGTCCTGGTCGCGCAGAACGCGGTCCCGGCGTCCGACCTCGGTGCGGCGACCGCGACCAACAACTACTTCCGTGAGGTGGGCGCCACCCTCGGCGTCGCCGTCTTCGGCACGATCTTCACCAGCCGGCTCGCCGAGAACCTCTCCGGCGCGCTGCAGGCCAACGGTGAGCAGGCCGCCGCGGCGGGCATCACCTCGCCCGACAGCCTGGTCCCCGCGGCGGTGCAGGCGGCCGGCGACCCGCTGCGCGCGGCGATCGTCGACTCCTACGCCGACGCGCTGGCCCCGGTGTTCGCCTACCTGCTGCCCGCGTTCGTGATCGCCCTGGTGCTCGCCCTGCTGCTGAAGGAGATCCCGCTGTCCGACGTCGCCGGCATGGTGGCACGCGGCGAGGCGGTGGAGGACCCGGAGCTGCAGAAGTCCCACCACCACGCCGAGCCGCCGGCCGTGGGCACCGCGCCGGCCGCCGTGCCCGCCCAGCGTGACGGCGACGAGGAGCAGGCTCCGGCGCTGCCCGGCTGACCGGGAACGCCCCCACGACCGCGGGGGCGCGGTGGCTCGGAGCCACCGCGCCCGCGCGGTCGTTCGCGCGCCCATGACGCACCGCAGGCGCGCCGACACCCCTTTCCACGGGTCGGCGTCCGTGGTGCACTGCCTTCCCCCGCCGCGACGGCGGCGTTCCCACCGATCTGGGGGCAGCGATGTCACTGGAGCAGGACGTGGCGGCGGCTCGCCGAGCCGTCGATGCCCTCGAGCAGGCGTGCGGCCCGCTCGCGAGGCACTTCGGTGACACCGTGGACGCGCGCCGGTTGAAGGCCGACATCGCCCGGCTGCGCGACGACCTCACCCTGCTCTGCGGGGCCGCGCGCGGAGCGGAGGTCGCGGACCGGTCCTACGCCGCCGTCCTGTGGGACGACGGCTACCCCGAGGGCGTCGGCGGGGCCGCCCGCAGGGTCCCGTGACCGCCACCGCCCCCCGCCGGACCGGGGCGGTCACCCCCGGCGGCGGGAACGGCTCCGCCGCTCCCCGCCGCGCGGCGATCGCGGCGCGGACGCTGCGCACCGACCGCTGGTGGCTCGAGCCGCTGCTCACCGTCGCCGCGCTGGTGGCCTTCGTCGCCTGGTCGACGTTCCGCGCCTTCCAGAACGACCACTACTTCGCCGAGCCCTACATCTCGCCGTTCTACTCACCGTGCCTGACCACGGCCTGCGAGGGCGACACCTTCCCGGAGCTGTTCACCGGGCCGGCCTGGATCTCCCCGGCGATCTACATCCTGATCGTGCCGCTGGGCTTCCGGCTGACCTGCTACTACTACCGCAAGGCCTACTACCGGTCCTTCTGGCTCTCGCCGCCGGCGTGCGCGGTCACCGAGCCGCACCGGCGCTACACCGGCGAGACGCGGCTGCCGCTGCTGGCCCAGAACGTGCACCGCTACTTCTTCTACCTCGGGCTGGTCTTCAACGTCGTCCTCACCTACGACGCGATCCTCGCCTTCCGCGACGAGACCGGCGCCTGGGGGCACATGGGCCTGGGCACCGTCGTCCTGCTGGCCAACGCGGCCCTGCTGTGGCTGTACTCGCTGTCCTGCCACTCCTGCCGGCACATCGTGGGCGGCCGGCTCAACTCCTTCTCCCGGCACCCGCTGCGCTACCGGTTCTGGACGGCGGTCTCGCGGCTGAACGCCCGGCACATGCAGATCGCGTGGGTCTCGCTGTTCGGCGTCGCCTTCGCCGACCTCTACATCTTCCTGCTGGCCACCGGCACGATCACGGACCCGAGGTTCTTCTGATGGAGCTCGAGAGACACGAGTACGACGTCGTCGTGGTCGGCGCGGGCGGGGCCGGCCTGCGGGCGGCGATCGCGGCGCACGAGGCGGGTGCCCGCACGGCGGTGGTGTGCAAGTCGCTGCTCGGCAAGGCGCACACCGTCATGGCCGAGGGCGGCATCGCCGCGGCGATGGCCAACGCCTACCCCGAGGACAACTGGCGGGTGCACTTCCGCGACACGATGCGCGGCGGGAAGATGCTCAACCACTGGCGGATGGCCCAGCTGCACGCGCAGGAGGCGCCCGACCGGGTCCGCGAGCTGGAGGACTGGGGCGCGCTGTTCGACCGGACGCCGGACGGCCTGATCAGCCAGCGCGACTTCGGCGGCCACCGCTACGCCCGCCTGGCGCACGTCGGCGACCGCACCGGGCTGGAGCTGATCCGCACCCTGCAGCAGCGCACCGTCGCGCTCGGCATCGACGTGTTCATGGAGTGCACGGTCACCCGGCTGCTCACCGAGGGCGGGGGCGGCGGCGGGGCGGGTGATCACGGAGCCATCACCGGCGCGTTCGGGTACTGGCGGGAGTCGGGGCGCTTCATCGCCTGGCAGGCCCCGTCGGTCGTGCTCGCCACCGGCGGGATCGGCAAGGCCTACAAGGTCACCTCGAACTCGTGGGAGTACACCGGCGACGGCCACTCGCTCGCGCTCCAGGCCGGCGCGGGGCTGGTGAACATGGAGTTCGTGCAGTTCCACCCCACCGGGATGGTCTGGCCGCCATCGGTGCGCGGGATCCTGGTCACCGAGAGCGTCCGCGGCGACGGCGGGGTGCTGAAGAATGCCGCCGGCAACCGGTTCATGTTCGACTACATCCCCGACTTCTTCCGCAAGGAGACCGCGGAGACCGAGGCCGAGGCCGACCGCTGGTACACCGACAAGAAGAACAACCGGCGCCCGCCCGAGCTGCTCCCCCGCGACGAGGTCGCCCGCGCGATCAACAGCGAGGTGAAGGCCGGGCGCGGGTCGCCGCACGGCGGGGTGTTCCTCGACATCGCCTCGCGCCGGTCCCCGGACTACATCCGCAAGCGGTTGCCGTCGATGTACCACCAGTTCAAGGAGCTGGCCGACGTCGACATCACCGCCGAGGCGATGGAGGTCGGCCCCACCTGCCACTACGTGATGGGCGGGGTGGAGGTCGATCCCGACAGCGCGGCCGCCGGGGTGCCGGGCCTGTTCGCCGCGGGTGAGGTGGCCGGCGGGATGCACGGGTCCAATCGGCTCGGCGGCAACTCCCTGTCCGACCTGCTGGTCTTCGGACGGCGGGCCGGCGCGGCCGCGGCCGAGCACGCGTCCCGCCATGCCGACCGGGTCGCCCTGTCCGACGGGGCGCTGGCCGATGCGGCCCGCGCGGCGCTGGCCCCGTTCGAGCGGGACGGCGGCGAGAACGCCTACACCGTGCAGCACGACCTGCAGCAGACGATGCACGACCTGGTCGGGATCATCCGCACGGAACCGGAGATGAAGGAGGCGCTCGAGCGGATCGTCGCCCTCAAGCAGCGGGTCGCGAACCTCTCCGTCGACGGGCACCGGCAGTACAACCCCGGATGGCACCTGGCGCTGGACCTTCCGCACATGCTGATCGTCAGCGAGTGCATCGCGCGGGCGGCCCTCGAGCGGCGGGAGAGCCGGGGCGGGCACACCCGCGACGACTTCCCGACGGCGGACGACGAGTGGGCCCGCACCAACCTGGTCTGCACGCTGGCCGCAGACGGCACGGTGGCGGTGCGCCAGCGGCCGCTGCCCGGGATGCCCGCCGAGCTGGCCGAGATCTTCGACGAGGTCAGCGCATGAGCTACGACGCGACCGTCCGGATCTGGCGGGGCGACGCCGCAGGCGGCGACCTGCAGACCTTCACCGTCGAGGTGAACGAGGGTGAGGTGGTCCTCGACATCGTCCACCGGCTGCAGGCCACCCAGGCCGGCGACCTCGCCGTCCGGTGGAACTGCAAGGCGGGCAAGTGCGGGTCCTGCAGCGCGGAGATCAACGGCCGCCCGCGGCTGATGTGCCTCACCCGGATGAGCACGTTCGCCGAGGACGAGACGGTGACCGTCACGCCGCTGCGCACCTTCCCGGTCATCCGGGACCTGGTCACCGACGTGTCGTTCAACTACGAGAAGGCCGCGCAGATCCCGGCGTTCACCCCGCGGCCGCGGGACGCCGACGGCAACCACCGGATGCAGCAGGTCGACGTCGAGCGGCCGCAGGAGTTCCGCAAGTGCATCGAGTGCTGGCTCTGCCAGGACACCTGCCACGTCGTCCGCGACCACGAGGAGAACAAGGCGGTCTTCGCCGGCCCCCGCTTCCTCATCCGGCTGGCCGAGCTGGACATGCACCCGCTGGACGTGCGCGACCGCCGGGACGCCGCCCAGGAGGACTTCGGCCTCGGCTACTGCAACATCACCAAGTGCTGCACCGAGGTGTGCCCGGAGAACATCCACCTCACCGACAACGGCATCATCCCGCTCAAGGAGCGGGTGGTGGACCGCAGGTACGACCCGCTCACCTGGCTGGGATCCAAGATCCGCAGGCGCCCGCGGGACTGACCGGGGCGGCCGGGATCGGCCCGGGGACGGCGACGCGGGCGGATCGCGCCGCGGCAGCGAGGCCCGTTGACTGCAGGATGCATCCTGCAGTGTGATGTGCATCACAGGCGCTGCGTCGCCGGCGGATCGGGACGAGCGCTCCACCCCTCCCCGAGGAGAGCCCATGGCACTGGACCAGGCGACGTCCGCGCTGCTGCAGCAGATGGCCGAGAGCGGCGGAAAGCCTCTGCACGAGATGACCCCCGAGGAGGCGCGCGGGTTCGGCGGGGCGCTCCGGGAGCTCTACGGCCCCGGGCCGGAGATGGCCCGGGTGGAGGACATCTCCATCCCGGCCCCGCACGGCAGCATCCCCGCCCGGGTCCTCGTCCCCGACGAGGCGCCCCGCGCGGTGATCGTCTACTACCACGGCGGCGGCTGGGTGATCGGCGCCCTGGACGAGTTCGACACGCTCGGCCGGCAGCTCGCGGAGAAGTCGTCGTCGACCGTGGTGCTGGTCGACTACCGCCTCGCTCCCGAGCACCGCTACCCGGCGGCGGCCGAGGACGCCTACACCGCGCTGGAGTGGGTCGCCGACCACCTGGGCGAGCTGGCCGCCGACGGCGCGCCGCTGGTGGTGATGGGCGACAGCGCGGGCGGCAACCTGTCCGCCGTCGTGGCCCAGCGCGCCCGGGAGGGCGGCCCGGCCATCGCCCTGCAGGTGCTGGTCTACCCGGTGACCGACTGCGACCTGGACAACGAGACCTACCGCGACCCGGATAACCAGTTGCTGCTGACCCGCGAGGCCATGGTCTGGTTCTGGGACCACTACGCCCCGGACCAGTCCTGCCGGACCGCACCGGATGCCTCGCCGCTGCGCGTGGCCGACCTGTCCGGGCTGCCGCCGGCAGTCGTCATCACCGCCGAGCACGACGTCCTCCGCCAGGAGGGCGAGGCGTACGCCGAGGCGATGCGGGCCGCCGGCGTCCCGGTCGACCTGCGCCGGTTCCCCGGCCAGATGCACGGCTTCTTCACCATGCCCAACGTGCTCCCGGGCGCGGCCGCGGCCCTCCAGCACGTCGTCGAGCAGCTCGACTCCCGCCTCTCCGGCAGCACCTCCGCCTGACGGCGCGCCGCCGTCCGCCCACCCCCTCCCCCGGCATCGCCACGATCCCGAGCAGCGCGGACGACGACGTCCGCCGACAGGAGCTCTCATGTCCGAACCACGCACCGTCGACGCCGTCATCGTCGGCGCCGGCCTCTCCGGCCTCTACCAACTGCACCGCCTGCGGGAGGCCGGGCTGTCCGTCCGGGTCCTGGAGGCAGCCGACGACGTCGGCGGCACCTGGTACTGGAACCGCTACCCGGGCGCCCGCTGTGACGTGGAGAGCATGTCCTACTCGTACTCGTTCTCCCCGGAGCTCGAGCAGGAGTGGACCTGGACCGAGAAGTACCCCACCCAGCCCGAGATCCTGAAGTACGTCAGGCACGTCGCCGACCGGTTCGACCTGCGCCGGGACATCACCTTCGGCACGCGGGTGACCAGCGCGGCCTACGACGAGACGACCGGCCGCTGGCTGGTCATCAGCGACAGCGGCGACGTCGTGGACGCCCGGTTCCTGATCATGGCCACCGGATGCCTGTCGGCGTCGAAGACGCCCGAGGTCCCCGGCCTGGACCGCTTCCAGGGGCCGACGTACCACACCGGGCACTGGCCGCACGACGGCGTGGACTTCACCGGGCAGCGGGTCGGCGTCATCGGCACCGGGTCCTCGGGGATCCAGTCCATCCCGATCCTCGCCGAGCAGGCGGCCGACCTCACGGTCTTCCAGCGCACGCCGAACTTCAGCATGCCGGCGGGCAACCGGCCGCTGACCGAGGACGAGATCCGGGAGATGAAGGCCAACTACCGGGCCTGGCGCGAGGCGCAGCGCACCTCCGCCTTCGGCGTCCCGGTGCGGCCGGCCACCCACTCCGCCCTCGAGGTGTCCGAGGAGGAGCGCAACGCCGTCTACCAGGACGGCTGGGACCAGGGGAACCTGGTCGCCATCCTCGGCTCCTACACGGACACGCTCACGAACAAGGAGGCCAACGACACCGCGGCCGAGTTCGTGCGCGACAAGATCCGCCGGATCGTCAAGGACCCCGAGCTCGCCGAGACGCTGTCGCCGCGCAGCTTCCCCTACGGGACCAAGCGCCCGTGCCTCGACACCGGGTACTACGAGACCTTCAACAAGGAGCACGTCCACCTCGTCGACGTGCGCAAGACCCCCCTCGTCGAGCTCACCGAGCGGGGCGTTCGCACCTCGGAGCAGGAGTACGAGTTCGACGCGATCGTCTTCGCCACCGGCTTCGACGCGATGACCGGCGCACTGGCCGCGATCGACATCCGCGGGAGGAACGGCCTGTCCCTCAAGGAGAAGTGGGGTGAGGGCCCGCGCACCTACCTGGGGCTGGCCATCGCCGGGTTCCCCAACCTGTTCACCATCACCGGCCCGCTCAGCCCGTCGGTGCTCAGCAACATGATCGTGTCCATCGAGCAGCACGTCGACTGGGTCACCGACTGCATCACCTGGATGCAGGAGCACGGCAAGACCGCGATCGAGACGACCACGGAGGCGGAGGACGCCTGGGTCGAGCACGTCGCCGAGGTCGGCGCGTACACCCTCTACCCCACGGCCGACTCCTGGTACATGGGCTCCAACGTGCCCGGCAAGCCACGGGTGTTCATGGCCTACATCGGCGGCGTGGGGACCTACCGTCAGCAGTGCGACCAGGTCGCGGCCGACGGCTACCGGGGATTCACGCTCACCCCCGCCTGAGCGCGACGTCGGGCCGCCCCGTCGCCAGAATGGCGAGGGGCGGCCCCGCGTGCCCACCGACGGGGGGATCGCCTCGGTCGGCCCCGTCCCCGGACAGGGAGGTGGCGCGGATGGCGGACCCCCCGGCCGACGAAGCCTTCACCATGCCGCCGACCCGGCGCGAGGCCGTGCTGCGCCGGATCCGCACGGAGATCGTCACCGGCGTCCTCCCGCCCGGCACCGTCCTCAAGGACGCCGAGGTCGCCGCCCGGCTGGGCGTGAGCATCACGCCGGTCCGGGAGGCCATCGCCCAGCTCGCCGCCGAGGGGCTCATCGACATCGCCCCCAACCGGAGCCGACGGGTCACCCAGGTGACGCAGAAGAACGCGCTGGAACTCATCGACGTCATGGCCGTGCTGGCCTGCGCCGGCTTCGAGTGGGGCGTTCCCAACCTGACCCCCTCGCACCTCCAGCGCATGCGCGTCCGGCTGGACGAGTTCGTGGCCAACCTGCGGGCCGGGAACCTGCCCGCAGCCTCGGCCGCGGGCGCGGACTTCAGCACGATCGTCATCCTCGCCAGCGGCAACCGGGAACTGCAGACCCACGTGGACCTGGTCGTCGCCCGCACCCTGCGGCTGATCGCGACCAGCGCGGGCGACGACATCTGGCAGGTCTGGGTGACCGGCTACCGCGAGACCCTCGAGCTGCTGGAGGCCGATCGCCCGGCCGACGCCGTCGCCCGCTATCGGCAGATCTACGTCGAGTACCGGGCCCTGGTGGAGACCATGCTCTTCCGGCCGCCCGGCTGCTGACCTGGGCGCTCGGTGCCGGCCGCCGACGGAGGTGGTCCGGTTCGGCCCGCCTCGGCTCCGTCGCACCGGTGGCATGACACGGCCCCGGCGCGGGGGCTTCACGGCCACGCCGGGGCCGGTGCGCGCGCCCTGCCCGTCACGGTGACCGCTCAAACCCCGCCGCGTCACGAGCTTTCACCGTCCGGTCGCGCGGGCCCACGGTGTCGGCGGACTTCGCCGACCACCGGTCACCCTTCCTCGGCGGCAGCGGGCGCGGCCCCGCCGGTCAGCTGCCCCGGGAGAGCGCGTCGCGGGCCCGGTCCAGCATCGCCGCGAACGGGCCGGCGACGTAGTTCGCCACCGTGGTCTTCGCGCTGGGGTGCGGATGGGTGGGGGCCAGCTGCTCGGCGCGCCGGACCCGGTCGCGGGCTGCGATCAGTGCGTGCGGGTCGGTGGTCTGCCGCAGCAGCGGGAACTCCTCGCGCTCCTCGGCCTCGGCGTGCTCGAGCACGGCCTGGCGGAACGCGGTGAACCGCACGACGAACTCGTTGCTGTCGACCTCCATCTTCTCCAGGTCGGCCAGGACCCGCTTGGCCTCGTTCTCCTCGGCCATCCGCTCGTCGGCGACGACGCGACCGTCGGGCGCCTTGCGGGTGAGCGGGCGGACGATCATCTCCTCGCCCGTCTCGTGCCGGGCCAGCATCTCCCGCACCTCGTCGAAAGCGCGCTGCCGCTCCGGCCCGCTGCGGTCCAGTACCTCGGCCAGCAACCCCCGGATCTGCCGGTGCTGGTCCAGCAGGAAGTCGACGACGTCGCTGGCGTCGTCGGTCGTCTCTCGTCCACCGGTCATGCCCCGCACCTTCCTCTCGCTGCCGGGACGGCACAGCGACCGGCTCCGGTCACCCGCCGCCCGCACGGGACTGCCACGCAGCCGATCCTGCCCGTGGGTCCCGGCCGGCGGCATCGGTCAGCCGGCCGATCGACAGCGGCCCTGGACCGGCGTCGGGCCCGCAGCCGGTCACGGTGGGTCGGCCGCCGCCGGCCCGGCGCTCGGGGTCGGTTCGGGGTGCGCGTGCGGCAGGACCTCGGGCTCGATGTCGGGCAGGGCCGACGGCACCGCATAGGCCCACACCAGGTGCCGGACGACCGGCTCGGTGCCGCCGGAGAGGAAACTGCGGGCGCGTTCCTCCAGGATGGCGTCGGCGACCGTTCCACGCTCGACGTGCTGGCGGAGATGCTCGTGCCAGGTGCTGACGGTGAACGTCTCCAGGAACAGCTCCGGGTTGTCCGCGTCCTGGAACACCCCCCACAGGAAGGCCCCGGTGCGGCGGCGGGCCCGGCCGAGCTCCCGCATGACGACGAGGAACTCGGGGACGTCGGAGCCGCGGACCCGCCACTCCACCGTGACCAGGACGGGGCCGGCGTCGTCGGCCCAGTGCAGGGCCGACGGCGGCTGCGGCCACGGGAGCTCGCTGTGCCGGACGTCCTCGTCCAAGCGCAGCGGCACCTGCAGCAGGCTCAACAGGGCGGTCAGGACCAGTCCCCCGGCGGGCAGGAGGAACGCCGCGGTGAGGCCGAGCGTGTCCGCCACCAGGCCCCAGGCCACGGCACCGAGGGCCTGCCCGCCCATGAAGACCAGCTGGAAGTAGGCCAGCGCACGGGCCCGGGCCCACGTGGGCAGCAGCAGCTGGGCCGTGGCGCCGAAGGTGGACTGCACGGCGACCCAGCTGAGCCCCGCCAGGACCAGGGCCGCCACGACCGCCTCCAGTGAGGTGGCCAGGCCCACCACGGCGACCGCCAGGGCGTACGCCAGGGTCGTGCCGAGGAGCAGCACCGGCGTGCCGAGCCGCTCGCGCAGCCGCGGCAGCACGACCGTCCCCACCACCGCTCCCAGCCCCACCGCGGCCAGCAGCCCGCCGTACCCGTTGGGCCCGAGGTCCAGCGGGCCACGGGCCAGGGCGGGCAGCAGCGCCCACAACCCGCTGGCGAACACCATGAACATCGCCGACCGGGCGAGCACGCTGCTGAACGCGGGAGCGCTGCGCACGTACCGCATCCCCGCGCGGATCGCCTGCCGGATCGGTTCGGCACCCAGCGGCTGCGGGATGAGTTCGCGCGGCCAGCGGTACAGCACGGCGATGACGCCGAGGAAGGACACCGCGTTCATGGCGAACGCTGCGGCCGGACCGGCCTGGGCGATGAGCAGGCCGCCGATCGCCGGCCCGACGGCCCGGGCGACGTTGCCATTGGCGCCGTTGAGCAGCGCGGCCTGGGGCAGCTCGTCGCGCTCCACCAACTCGGGCTGGATCGCCTGGAAGCAGGGTGCGGCCAGCGCCTGACCGACGGCCAGCAACGCCGTGAGGGTGAGCAGTCCGTTCGGCGTGACCGCGCCGGCCGCGGTGAGGACGGCCAGGGCAGCGGCCGACAGCAGCATCAGCGTCTGGCTGAGCAGCAGCAGCCGTCGCCGGTCGACGACGTCGCCGAGCGCGCCGGCGGGGATCACCAGGAGG
This sequence comes from Geodermatophilus ruber, assembly GCF_900114385.1. Classification (GTDB taxonomy): domain Bacteria; phylum Actinomycetota; class Actinomycetes; order Mycobacteriales; family Geodermatophilaceae; genus Geodermatophilus; species Geodermatophilus ruber. The sequence continues at coordinate 196,092 of NZ_FOSW01000002.1, read as the reverse complement.
AACACCGGCAGCGTCGCTGCCGTCTGCACGAGGGCGATCTGCAGCGCGGAGCCCCCGAGGTCGCCCATGAGCCACTGCGCGCCGACCGTCTGGGCCCAGGTGCCGGCGTTGGCGACGAACTGCGCGATCCACAGGGCCCGGAACCAGGGTCGCCGCAAGGGCGCCCACGCCGACGAGCCGTCGGTTGCGGGGGGCTCCACGCGGGGTGCGTCCCGGCGGACGTCCACGACGTCGACCATCCCCGGGCTCTACCCATGCGCACCCGGCCCACGCAACCGTCGCGGCCCCAATGGTGGCGCCGGAGCCCACCGCGGTCGGTGAGTTCGCCCGCAGGGTCGCGGAGCAGGCCGAGCTCATCGGGACAGCGCCGTGGTCCCGGCTCACGCTCCGGAGCGCTGGTTCCTGCCCACCCGGCCGGCCGGCGCACGCCCGCCGCGCGTCCCGACCTCGCGTCGGCGCGCCCCCAGGTCCGCGCCCTGACGGACCAGCTCGGCCTGCACGGCGGCGACCTCGACCTGCCGCGGTGGGCGCCCCGAGGTGGCGGCCAGCGCCGCGCAGACGCCGGCGGCCTGCCCGGTCGCCATCGCGGTCGGGGTGACCCGGTAGGACGAGTGCGCCTCGTGGGTGCCGGAGATGCAGCGGCCGGCGGTCAGCAGGTCGTCGACGTCTCGCGGCAGCAGGCAGCGCAGGGGGATGTCGTAGGCGTCCCCGGCCGGCACCGAGCGCAGCACGGTGCCCCTGCCGTTGGGGTTGTGGATGTCGACCGGGTAGGTCCCGCGGGCGATCACGTCGTCGAACTTGCGGGCGATCAGGATGTCCTCGCCGGTGAGCAGGTAGTCGCCCAGGATGCGCCGGGTCTCCCGGACACCGACCTGCACGCCGCTCTGCACGACGTAGGACTCGCCGAAGCCGGGCACGTAGTCGCGGAGGAAGGCCGCGACCTGGGCCATCTGGCGGTGGCTCACCGCCTCGGCGTGGGTGAGGTCGAAGACGTCGGTGCCGAAGACCTGCGAGACCCGGGTCGAGTTGACCGCCACCTCCCCCGGGTGCGCCGTCCCGAAGAACAGGATGTCCTCGCGGGGCAGGTCCAGGTCGCCCGCGGCGGTCGCCTCCTCGACCAGATCCCACAGCCCGTGGACGCTGCGCCACTGGTCGGGGTGCTCGGCCACGTACCGGCCGAACGCGTCCTCGTCGTAGCCGACCATGCGGAACATCAGCGTCATCGGCTGCACCAGCCCGTCGCGCTCGCGGCCGATCTCGAACGGCGCCCCGGCGGCCGCCGCGATGTCGCCGTCCCCCGTGCAGTCCACCGTCGCCCGCGCGGAGAGGACCAGCGGCCCGGACTTGGTCTCGAACACCACCTCACCGGCCCGGCCCTCGGTGCGGACCCCGCTGGCGAACGCATGCAGCAGGTAGCGCACGCCGGCGCCGTCGAGCAGGTCGAGCGCGACCTGCTTGAACACCTCCGGGTCGAACGGGACGGTGTAGCCGGTCTCGGCCGAGGGCGGAACGGCGCCACCGGCCTCGATCAGCCGGTCGATGACCTCCACGTGCTTGCCGGCCACGACCGGCTCGCCCTCGCCGTGGTCGGTGGGGAACAGCCCCACGTCGCCCATCCGCGGCGGCCGCGGACGGCGGGTGTGGAAGGACATCCACGGCATCACCAGTGCCGCCGTCGCGTTCCCGCCCAGGAACCCGTACCGCTCGACGAGGACGACGTCGGCCCCGGCGTCGGCCGACGCCAGCGCGGCCCCGAGGCCGGCCGGCCCGCCGCCGACGACGAGGACGTCGGCCTCAGCCGCGTGCAGCGCTGAGCGCGGGGGCAGCGTCAGCCGCTCCGCTCCTGCCGGCCGGGTCAACGGGGGCACGCCGAACTCCCTTCTCGGGGTTCAGGCCGTCGGCCGCGGGCGCCGCCCGCGACGGCCCGGACAGCAGGTCCAGGACGTGCTGCAGCGCCGCGGCAGCCCGGGGCTTGAGCTTCTCGGTCCGGGCCCGTACCCGGCGCCCGTGCTCGTTCCGCTCGTCCCAGATCCGGTCGAGGGCCGACAGCAGCGGGCCGACCGCGGCCCGGTCGAGGCTGTCCGGCGTCGGGACGCCCAGCGCCCGGGCCAGCTCGGTGACCTTGCCGGCGTAGGGCAGCGGCAGGAAGGGCACCCCGGAGATCGCCGCGAAGATCAGAAAGTGCAGCCGCATGCCGACGGCCAGGTCCATGTGCTGCATCAGGCCGAGCAGTTCGCATGGCGTGTACGAGCCGTGCAGCACGCGGGCCCGGTCCGGGGCCACCATGTGGGACAGCACGGCATGGCTCTCGCGGACGTCACCGCGCTCCATGGGGATGAACACGATCTGCCCCGCGTAGCGGTGCACCGCGAAGTCCGCCACCGCTGCGAGCGTCGAGTGGTGGGACTCGGCCGCGAGCCCCGGCGCCGCCCCGCCGGGCTCCCGCACGGAGATCGCGATCATGCGGCCCGAGGTGTCGACCCCCTCGCCGGCGAGCGCATCGGCCGGGAAGGGCTCCGGCACGAGCAGCAGCGCCGGGTCGGCCACCACGTGGACGGGGCGGTCGACCCCCACCTCCTGCAGGACCCGCTTGCTGTCCTCGTCCCGGACGGTCACCCGGGTCATGTCCGTGAGCACCTCGCGCACGACGCGGCGGTCCTCGGGCGTGGTGAGCGGCCCGGCACCGAGGGCGTAGGCCACCGTCGGCACCCCGTACCGGTGCGCCGTCCGCACGTGCCGGAGGTACTCGGTGGCCTCGCCGTCGTACAGCAGGCCGCCGCCGCCGATCACGAGGACGTCCAGCCGGGAGATCTCCTCGTCCACCGCGTCGCAGAACCCCCGGCGGGCGTCGATGGCCCGGTCCACCTCGTGGGCGTCCCGGCTGTGCGCGGCGTCGCGGGAGAAGAGCACGGTCTCGGCGAACGGGGCGGCCTCCCGCAACGAGGCCAGCATGGAGGTCAGGATCGCCTCGTCACCGACGTTCAGACCGCCGTAGGAGCCGAGCAGTCCGATTCTTGCCATTCCGTGCTCCTGTCCGGGTGGTACCGGTCGTGCGCCCCCGGTCGGTGGCTGGGCCCCGGGTCGTCACGACCTGCCCGGCGCGCATGCGCATCGGGCGGGGGTAGGGGAAGCGGCCGGCGCCCGCGATTCGGGAAGCCGCTGAGAGGCAGACGCTGTCCGAGGCGTTACCCGCACGCGGATCGGCTCACTCGGGACGAACGGCCCATGCCCGGCGGCCGGGGTGCGAGCTAGCGTCGGGGGTCCCCGGGGTCGAGTCCGGATGCCCGGGATCGGTGGGCAGCACCCGACACGTGAGCTCGGGGGACGACGATGACGAAGCCGACCGGCCGGCTCCACCGCTGGCTCGACTCCTGGCCCGTCTACCGCCAGCTCACCGGCCCCGACCGCACGGGGCGCGGGGCGGCCGCGCAGTCCCCGCGCTCCCGGCAACTGCATGCACGGACCTCGGCGGCCGAGCCACCGGCGCGATCGGTCTGCCCCTACTGCGCCGTGGGCTGCGCGCAGCTGGTCTACACGAAGGACGGCCGGGTGACCCAGATCGAGGGTGACCCCGCCTCCCCCATCTCCCGGGGCCGGCTGTGCCCCAAGGGGTCGGCCAGCCTGCAGCTGGTCACCGGGCCGCAGCGGGAACAGCGCGTCCGCTACCGGGCGCCGTACGCCACCGAGTGGAGCGACCTGCCGCTGGACACGGCGATGGACATGATCGCCGACCGGATGCTCGACGCCCGCCGGCGCGGCTGGCAGGACACCGACGCCGACGGGAGCGTGCTGCGCCGCACCATGGGCATCGCCGGTCTCGGCGGGGCGACGACGGACAACGAGGAGAACTACCTCTTCAAGAAGCTGTGGACCGCCATGGGCGCGGTGCAGATCGAGAACCAGGCCCGCATATAGCACTCCGCCACCGTCCCCGGTCTGGGGACCAGCTTCGGCCGTGGCGGGGCGACCGACTACCAGCAGGACCTGGTCAACTCCGACTGCATCGTGATCATGGGCTCGAACATGGCCGAGTGCCACCCGGTCGGGTTCCAGTGGGTGATGGAAGCCAAGCAGCGCGGCGCGCGGGTGATCCACGTCGACCCGCGATTCACCCGGACCAGCGCGCACGCCGACCAGTACGTCCGGATCCGGGCCGGCACCGACATCGCCTTCCTCGGCGGCGTGATCAACCACATCCTCGGCAACGACCTCGACTTCCGGGAGTACGTGCAGGCGTACACGAATGCCGCGTTCCTCGTGCGGGAGGAGTTCGCCGACACCGAGGACCTCGACGGCCTGTTCAGCGGCTACGAGCCCGGGAGGGCGCGCTACGACAGCAGCAGCTGGGGGTACGAGGGCGCGGGCCACCACCCGACCCGCCCGATGGAGTCGGGCATGGGCGGCCCGCCCATCGACATGCCGGCGCGGATCGCCGAGGACCCGACGCTGCAGCACCCGCGGTGCGTCTTCCAGATCCTCAAGCGGCACTTCTCCCGCTACACGCCGGAGATGGTCGAGCGGATCTGCGGCGTCCCGCAGGACCGCTTCCTCGAGGTCTGCCGGGCCTGGACGGCGAACTCCGGCCGCGACCGCACCGCGGCGCTGGTCTACAGCGTCGGCTGGACGCAGCACACCGTCGGCGCGCAGAACATCCGCGCCGGCGCGATCGTGCAGCTGCTGCTGGGCAACGTCGGCCGCCCGGGCGGCGGCGTGTACGCGCTGCGGGGGCACGCCAACATCCAGGGGTCCACCGACATCCCCACGCTCTTCGACCTGCTGCCCGGCTACCTGCCGATGCCCGACGCCGACCGCCATCCGGATCTCGCGGCCTACCTCGACGCGATGCGCGCCCGAGGCCAGAAGGGCTACTGGCAGGGCGCGGACGCCTACCTGATCTCACTGCTCAAGGAGTGGTTCGGCGACGCGGCGACCCCCGAGAACGACTTCGGCTACGGCTGGCTGCCGCGGATCAACGGCGACCACGGCACCTACCGGACGACGATGGACATGATCGACGGCCGGGTGTTCGGCTACCTGGTCATGGGCCAGAACCCCGCCGTGGGCTCGGCGAACGGCCGGCTGCAGCGCCTCGGGCTGGCCAACCTGGACTGGCTGGTCGTCCGCGACCTCACGATGCTCGAGACCGCCACCTTCTGGAAGGACGCCCCCGAGATCGAGACCGGGGAGATCGTCCCGGAGCAGTGCCGCACCGAGGTGTTCTTCCTCCCGGCGGCGTCGCACGTGGAGAAGGCCGGGACGTTCACCCAGACCCAGCGGATGCTCCAGTGGCGGGAGAAGGCCGTCGACCCGGTCGGCGACCAGCGCTCCGACGCGTGGTTCTTCCACCAGCTCCACTGCCGGATCCGCGACCGGCTGACCGACTCGACCGACCCCCGCGACGAGCCGCTGCAGCGGCTCGCCTGGGACTACCGGCTGGAGGGCAGCGGGGCGCACGAGGAGCCGGATCCCGACGACGTGCTCCGGCACATCAACGGCCTCGACCTCACCACCGGGCGCACCGTCGACGGCGCCGCGCAGCTGCGCGCCGACGGCACCACCGCCTGCGGCTGCTGGCAGTACTGCGGGGTGTACGCCCACGAGCAGAACCAGGCGGCGCACCGCAAACCACACGACGAGCAGGGCCCCTACGACCCGGCGTGGGGCTGGACGTGGCCCGGCAACCGCCGGGTGCTGTACAACCGGGCCTCGGCCGACCCGGACGGCAGGCCCTGGAGCGAGCGCAAGAAGCTGCTCTGGTGGGACCCCGCGGCCGGCCGGTGGACCGGCTACGACGTCCCGGACTTCCCGGCCACCACCCCGCCCGGCCACGTCCCTCCGGAGGGCGCGCGTGGGCCCGAGGCGCTGCGCGGCGACGACCCGTTCATCATGCAGGGCGACGGCAAGGGCTGGCTGTTCGCGCCGCAGGGCCTGTGCGACGGGCCACTGCCGACCCACTACGAGCCGCACGAGTCGCCGATGCGCAACCCCCTCTACGGCCAGCAGAGCAACCCGACGCGGCGGGTCTACCCGCGGCCGGAAAACCCGTACAACCCGTCGCCCCCGGAGGCCCACGGCGAGGTCTTCCCGTTCGTGCTCACCGCCGCCCGGCTCACCGAGCACCACACCGCCGGCGCGATGAGCCGGCAGCTGCCCCACCTCTCCGAGCTGCAGCCCGAACTGTTCGTCGAGGTCTCCCCCGAGCTGGCGCGGATGCGGGGGCTGACCCACCTGGGTGTGGCGCACGTCGTCACCAGCCGGAGCGCGGTCGAGGCCCGCGTGTACGTGACCGACCGGATGGCCCCGCTGCGCCTGGACGGGCGCGTCGTGCACCAGGTGTGGCTCCCCTACCACTGGGGGCCCACCGGGCTGGTCACCGGCGACGTGGTCAACGACCTCCTCGGCGTCGTCGCCGACCCCAACGTCCTGATCCAGGAGAGCAAGGTCGCCACCTGCGACATCCGCCGGGGCCCGCGCCCGCACGGAGCCCAACCGACCGGCCGCCTCGACTCGCTGCGCGCCCGCGCGGGCGGTCCCGCTGTCGCGGGAACCACGTCCGGAACGGCAGTCCCCAGGGAGATGCCATGACCAGCGACGCCGTGACCAGAGAGCTGGCGGAACCGCCGGACGCCCTCGCCCGGGCCAACGGGTACGACGAGCCGCCGCCACGCGTCGGCTTCTTCACCGACACGTCGGTCTGCATCGGCTGCAAGGCGTGCGAAGTGGCCTGCAAGGAGTGGAACGACGTCCCCGACGACGGCCTGGACCTGCTGGGCATGTCCTTCGACAACACCGGGATGCTGGGCGCGAACTCGTGGCGCCACGTCGCCTTCGTGGAGCAGCGGCGCCCGGCCGGGCAGCAGGGCGACGGCTGGGCGCTCCTCGACGAGATGACCGCCGAGGTCGAACCCCGGCTGCGGGCCGCTCCCCGCGGTGGCTCCGAGCTCGGCACGACACCGCTCCCCACAGCACCCGGGGGCGCCGTCCAGGACCTGGGCATGCCGACGTTCACCCGCCCCGGGGACGGCACCGGCGCGGAGACCCGCACCGACTTCCGCTGGCTGATGGAGTCGGACGTGTGCAAGCACTGCACGCACGCGGGCTGCCTGGACGTCTGCCCGACCGGGGCGCTGTTCCGCACCGAGTTCGGCACCGTCGTCGTCCAGCAGGACATCTGCAACGGCTGCGGGTACTGCGTGAGCGGGTGCCCGTACGGGGTGATCGACCGCAGCCCGCTGGATGGCCGGGCGCACAAGTGCACGCTGTGCTACGACCGGTTGCACGACGGCCTGACCCCCGCCTGCGCCAAGGCGTGCCCGACCGAGTCCATCCAGTTCGGCGACCTCGACGAGCTGCGCGAGCGCGCCGATCGCCGGCTGGCCGACCTGCACCAGCAGGGCGTGGAGGAGGCCCAGCTCTACGGCCGCGACCCCGGCGACGGGGTGGGCGGGCACGGCTCGCTGTTCCTGCTGCTGGACGACCCCGAGGTGTACGGGATGCCGCCCGCACCGGTCGTCCCCACCCGCTACGCCCCCCAGATCTGGCGCCGGGTGGGCGCGGCCGCCGGGGCGTTCGCCCTCGCCGCGATCGGGGCGTTCGTCTCCGCCGCGGTCGGGAACCGGCCGTGAGCGAGCTGCCGGAGAACGCGGCACCGCCGGCCGAGGCCCGCTCCTACTACGGCCGCCCGGTGATCAAGGCGCCGGTCTGGGAGTGGCCCGTCCCCGCCTACCTGTTCACCGGCGGGCTGGCCGCCGGGACGGCCGTCCTGGCGGCCGGCGCCGACGTCGTCGGGGCCGGCCGGTTGCGCCGCGCCTGCTGGCTCGGCTCCTTCGGGGCCCTGCTCAGCAGCATCGTGCTGCTCGTCGCCGACCTTGGGCGGCCGGAGCGGTTCCACCACATGCTGCGGGTGGCCAAGCCGACCTCGCCGATGAGCATGGGCACCTGGCTGCTGACCGCCTTCGGGCCCGGCGTGGCCGCGGCCGCGATCTGGGAGCTGCTGCCGGAGCGGTGGCGGTCGTCCTGGCCGGCCCGGCTGCTGCGCACGGTCTCCCGTGGCGTCGGTCTCGCCTCGGCCGCAACCGCGCCCGGCGTGGCCACGTACACCGCCGCGCTGCTGTCCCAGACGGCCGTGCCCGGCTGGCAGGAGGTCCGCGAGGAGCTGCCGTTCGTGTTCGCCGGGTCCGCGGCGGCCAGCGGCGGCGGCTTCGGCATGGTGGCCGCCCCGCCGTCGGAGGCCGGCCCGGCCCGCGCCTTCGCGGCGATCGGCGCGGCCGGAGAGCTCGTGGCGTCCCAGGTGATGGAGCGGCGCATGGGCCTGATCCGGGAGGTGTACCACCACGGTGCGGCCGGACGCCGCCGCAGGGGCGCCGACCTGCTCACCGCCGCCGGGCTGGCGGGCACCGTGCTCGCCGCGCCGCGCAGCAGGATCGGCGCCGCCGTGTCCGGGATCGCCCTGCTGGCCGGCAGCGCGCTGCAGCGGTTCGGGGTCTTCGAGGCCGGCGTCGAGTCCACCAAGGACCCCCGGTACGTGGTGGTGCCGCAGCGGCAGGCCCTGGAGGCCGCCGGGCGCGACCGGGCGGTCAGCGGCTGACCGTCAGCGCCCCTCACGCGACCGGGCCGTCAGGGATTCCCCCGCGCTCCCGGTCTGGAACCGGGGGCGACGGCGGGTGCGGGCAGAGCCCGGACGGTCAGTGCGGGCGCAGCCCGGGCGGCACCCTCGCCACCGAGGGGTGCATCCCGGCCCGCCAGCAGAAGGACGACTCGGCCGGGACCGTCATGGGCAGGTGTTCTGGCGCCGAGGGGCGGGCGAGCAGGTAGCCGCAGGCGGAGTCCACCCCCAGGGCGCTGAGCGTCGTCAGCTGCGGCAGCGTCTCGACCCCCTCGGCGATGACCTCGGCGCCGATGGCGTGCGCGAGGGTCACGATGCCGGCCACCACGGCCTCCCCGCGCGCCGTGCCCAGGTCGGCGACGAACATCTGGTCGATCTTGATGACGTCCACGGGGAGGGCGTTGAGCCGGGCGAGGGAGCTGTAGCCGGTGCCGAAGTCGTCGATGGCGATCGCCACGCCGAGCGCCCGGATCCGGCCCAGCACCTCGGCCAGTCGCGACACGTCGGCCAGGGCGGACTCGGTCACCTCGATCCCGAGGCGATCGCCGGGCAGGCCGGCGCGGTGCAACTGCGCGGCGAGCCGCTCCGGCAGGCCGGCGTCGGCCAGCTGGTGCGGGGACACGTTGACCCACACCCGCAGATCGGGGATGTGGCTCCACCGCGTGGCCTGCGCGACGGCGCGGGCGAGCACCCACTCGCCGACCCGCTGGATGAGCCCGGACTCCTCGGCGACGGGGATGAAGTCCAGCGGGGGGACGAGGCCACGCAGGGGGTGCTGCCAGCGGACCAGGGCCTCGACGTGGCTGATCCGCTCGAACCTCAGGTCGAAGGCGGGCTGGTACTCCACCAGCAACTCGTCCCGGTCCAGGGCCTGGCGCAGGTCCTGCTCGGTCTGCACCCGGTGCACCGAGTCCCGGTGCATCTGCTCGTCGAACCAGGCGAACTGCTCCCGGCCGGCGTCCTTCGCCCGGTACAGCGCCGCGTCGGCCTCCCGGAGCAGGGTGTCCAGGTCGGCGGGCCCGGCGGCCGAGGAGAGCCCGACGCTCGCGGTGACCAGCAGGCGGGCGCCGATGTCCACCGGCTCGCGGCTGGTGGCGATCACCGCCTCGGCCATCCGGGCGGCCGCCGCGGTCGGGACGTCGAACATCACCACGACGAACTCGTCGCCGCCGAAGCGGGCGACCATGTCCGTCGGGCCGGCCAGCGCCGCCAGGCGCCGCGCGAAGGCGGCCAGCAGGTGGTCGCCGGTGCCGTGCCCGAGGCTGTCGTTCACCAGCTTGAACCGGTCGAGGTCGATGAACAGGACGGTCAGCCCGGTTGCCGGCCACTTGGCCTGGACGGACGCGACGTGCTGCACCAGCCCGGCGCGGTTGAGCAGCCCGGTCAGCTCGTCGTGGCTGGCCCGGTGCGCCAGGTCGAGCTGCGCCCGCTCGGCGACGGTGCGCGCCTGCCGCTCGGCGAGGAGCAGCCGCTCCCGCTCCTGCTCCATCGCCCGCCGCTCGGCGATGTCGCGGAAGTAGATGCCGATCCCGCCCCGGCGCAGCGGGTACACACGCACCTCGCACCAGAGGTCGGCCGCCGCGTAGTGCTCCTCGAAGGTCGTGGGCGCACCGGTGCGGACGACCCGCCGGTAGGCCTCCTCGAAGGGGGTGCCGAGGAGTGTGGGGAACACCGTCCAGAGGTCACCGCCGATGACGTGGTCCCGGACGACGCCCAGCCGGAACTCGGCCTGCGCGTTGATGTAGGTCACCCTCCAGCTGGCGTCGACGCCGATGTACATGTCGCTGGTGGCCTCGAGGCTGTCGATGACCTCCGCGGCTGCACGCCTGGTCTCCGCCGTCCGCGCCGCCTCGGCCTCCGCCTCGGTGATGTCCCGGAAGCTGACGAAGGCGCGGCGGACGCCGCCGTCGAGGAAGGTCGCGGTGGTCACCTCGGCGGGAAAACTGGTGCCGTCCCTCCTCCGCAGCCGGAACGTGCCGCGGAAGGCGCCGTCCCGGGCCCGCGTCTCGAGCGCCTCGGTCCATCGCCGGTCCCCCTGGTCGACGACCCCGTCACGGCCCAGTTCGAGCAGCTCGGCCTCGGACCAGCCCAGCAGCTCGCAGGCTCTCGCATTCGCCGCCAGGGTCTGCCCATCGGCCGAGGTGATGAGCACCCCGTCGACGCCGTGCACGAACAGCGACTCGTAGACGGTGCTGCGCAGCGGGGCCGGGGTCATGCGGAAGCATCGACACCGCCGGCCTTCCGCTTGATCCGGTTCCACAATATGGGTGATGCGCGCGGGTCAGCCGCCGCCGCCATCGTGAGGACGCCGAACCACTCGTCTGACCTCGAGACGCACCGGGCGGGTCAGGCCCGCTCCTCGAGCATCCGGTCGAACAGATCGCGGGCCCTCCAGCCCCGCGGCAGGTCGATCATCGGCCCGGCGGGCAGCAGCGGTCGGCGTCAGCCCCGCAGGGAGTCGACGAGGCGGCGGGCGCCGACGTACGCGCCGCCGGCGGCCGCCGCCCACGGGCCGGCCACGATGATCGGGTCGAGCGGCTGGTGCTTGAGGTCCGCCCGGTGCTGGCCCAGGCGGGAACGCAACCCGTGGTGGGTGAACTCGCTCTTCACGCCGGTCTCGGTGATCGGGTTGTCCGGACGCAGCCTGAGGAAGGACTCCACGTGGTTCTCGAAGGCGTCGATGCGGTCGGCGAGCACGAAGAGCAGCCAGCGTGCGGACCGCCCCTCGCTGTACCTGGCGTACGAGTACCTCCGGATGGCGCCGGACAGCCACCTCGGCGGGCAGGCGGTCCCGAAGACCGGGGTGAGCATCTTGTGCTCGACCGACCGCTCCCGCGGCCACTTCTCCGGTTGACGCTCGGGGAACTCCCAGTGCGCGCCGGTGTCCTCCTGCCACTGCAGCCGGGTCGCCGACGGGCGGTTGATCGGATCGAGGTCGGCGCCCCAGCCGGGGATGCGCTCCCGCAGCCGCTCGGGCGACTCGGCGATGGGGGGCTTCTGCGCGGTGTAGGGCCCTGTGTCGGTCATGGCAGACTCCTGCGGCTCAGACCGCGGTCGGGACGACGAGCGGCTTGATGCAGCCGTCGAGCTTGGCAGAGAAGATGTGGTACCCCTCCGCGATGTGCTCCAGCGGGACGCGGTGGGTGACGAGCTCGCCGGGCTTGAGGTAACCGTTGCGGACGTGGTCGAACAGCCGCGGCCACTGGCGCTTCACCGGGCACTGGTTGGTGTGCAGGGTGATGCCCTTGTTCATCAGGTCGCCGGTCTTGACGTTGCTGAAGAGGGGCCCGTAGCCGCCCATCACCGAGATCGTCCCGCCCTTGCGGACCGAGTCGATCGCCCAGTTCAGCGCCACCGGCGATCCCCCGCCCTGCAGCTTGAGCTTGGCCGCGGTGACGTGCTGGAAGAAGGCCCCGTCGGCCTCGCACCCGACGGCGTCGATGGCGACGTCGGCCCCGAAGAAGTCGGTGGTCTTCTTCATCTCGAGGACGATGTCGCCGTACTGGGTGAAGTTGTAGGTCTCGGCGAAGGCGAACTCGCGCGCCTTCTCCAGCCGGTAGTCGAGGTGGTCGATGACGATCACCCGGCCGGCGCCCATCAGCCACGCGGACCTCGCCGCGTACAGGCCCACCGGCCCGGCCCCGAACACGATCACCACGTCGCCCTCCACGATGTCGCCGCACTGGGCGCCGAAGTACCCGGTGGGGCACGCGTCGGTCAGCGTGACGGCGTCCTCGTCGTCCATCCAGTCCGGTATCCGGCTCGGGCCGACGTCGGCGAAGGGCACGCGGACGTACTCCGCCTGCGCGCCGTCGTACCCCCCGGCGGTGTGCGAGTAGCCGTAGTAGGCGCCGACGGCGTAGTTGTTGGCGTTCGTGTTGTTGCAGTTGCCGAACAGTCCCCGCTTGCAGAACCAGCACGAGCCGCAGTAGATGTTGAACGGCACCATCACCCGGTCGCCCGGCTGCAGGTTCTGGACCGACGACCCGACCTCGTGCACCACGCCGATGAACTCGTGGCCGAAGGTCATCCCGACCCGGGTGTCGGGCATGAGCCCGTGGTATAGGTGCAGGTCCGAGCCGCAGATGGCGGCCAGCGTCACCCGGACGATCGCGTCGTTCGGGTGCTCGATCGGGGGGACGTCCTTCTCCTCGACCCTGACCTTGTAGGGCCCTCGGTAGACCATTGCTCGCATCGGTACGGCCTCCTCGCGAGCGATGTCCGGTGCCGGGCACCGCGCGGCTCCGGTCCAGCCCGCCGGCCCGGCTCACCGGCTCCTCGACCTTGCGCCACGCGGCATCCGGAGGCCAGTCGGAGCCGGGTCCGCCCAGCGTGGCGCGCCCCGAAATCGGTCGTTCTGCCGATGGCTCCGCGGTCAGGAGGCGGCGGCGTCGGTGACCCCCATCCGTGCCGCGCCACCGGCCGCGGGCCGTTCGACCGACCGCTGGAACAGCCAGTAGAGGTACACGAGCGAGGGCAGCAGGACCAGTGCCCCGACCCCGAGCGCCACCAGCAGCGCGACCAGCGTGGTCCGGCCGCCGGCGGCCTCCTCGATGGTCAGCTCGGGCACCAGGACGTACGGGTACTGGGCGACCGCCCACCCGAGGAGGATCGCGGTCACCGCCAGCGCCGAGGCCGCCCGGGCGGCCACGTAGCGCCCGGTCCAGAGCAGCACCAGGGCGGCGAGGCCCGCGACCACCGACAGCAGGACCACCGGGAGGGCCCGGCCGGTGAGGCCGTCGAACAGCAGAGGGGCGTCGGCCCGGAGCACGAAGAGGCCGACGATGCCGACCGCGCCGGTCAGCGCCGCCGTCCCGAGGGCGCGGGCGCGGAACTGTCGCAGCAGGTCCTCAGCGCCCTCCCGGCGGGCGTCGGCGCAGAGGAACACGGCGGCGAGGTAGGCGCAGACCAGCACGGCGAGCACCCCGCCGAGCACGGAGGTCGGGTTGAGCCAGCTGGTGAGGACGTCGCCGGCCGCGATGCCCGGCGGTACCCGGCCGGAGGCGACACCGCCGACGACGGCACCGAGGAAGTACGGGGTGCCCAGCGACGACAGCGCGAACGAGGCCCCCAGGAAGCGCCGCATGCCGGCGGTGCTGATGCTCTTGCGGAACGCGAAGGCCGCCCCGCGGGCGATCATGCCGAACGCGGCGAGCGTGAGCGGGATGTAGAGCGTGGTCACCACGGCGGCGAACGCCGTGGGGAACGCCGTCCACAGGACGACGAGGACGAAGATCAGCCAGACGTGGTTGGCCTCCCAGACCGGGGCGATGGAGCGCTCGATGAGGTCCCGCTGGCGGGCGCCGCCCCGCGTGCCGCCGGCGAGCAGGTCCCAGATGCCGGCCCCGAAGTCGGCCCCGCCGAACAGCCCGTAGGCGATCAGGCCGACGAACATGGCGCTCAGGACCACCTCCGCCAGGGTCATCGAACCGCCGCCTCGCCGGTGCTCCGGTCGGGGGGCGGGGCGTCCACCTCCTGCGGGGCGCGGGTGTCGGGACTGCGGGCCAGCCGCCGCAGCACGTAGACGGTGAGCACGGTCAGCACCGCGTACACCGCGGCCACGCCGTAGAGGCCGAAATAGAGCCCGGGTGCGGGGCTGACCGCCTCGGCGGTGCGCAGGATGCCGTAGACGGTCCAGGGCTGGCGGCCGACCTCGGTGACGATCCAGCCGGCCTCCATCGCCACGATCGAGGCGGCCCCGGCGACCGCCACCGCCCGCAGGAACCACGGGGTCTGCGGGATCCGGCGGCGCCTCCACCAGGTCCAGCCGAACCACGCGGACACGAGCAGCAGCGCGAACCCGAGCGAGACCATCGTGTCGAAGGCCAGGTGCACGACGTTGACCGGCGGCCGCTCATCGGGCGGGAACGCGTCGAGGCCGGTCACCACGCCGCCCGGGTCGTGGTGGATGAGCAGGGAGAGACCGTTGGGGAGCTCCAGGGCGCCGTGCAGCTCGTCGTCGCGGTAGAGACCGCCGACCGACAGCGGTGCGCCGGCCGTCGTCCGGAACAGCCCCTCCATCGCCGCCAGCTTGGCCGGCTGGTTGGTCGCCACGGCCTTGGCGATCCAGTCACCCACGCCGATCTGCACCGGGGTGACCACGGCCGCGAACGCGAGCGGGATCACCAGGCCCAGGTAGTGCCGCCGCTCCCGGCGTCCCCGGAGCATCCCGACGGCGTACACCGACGCGATGGTGAACCCGGTGACCATGTACGCCGCCAGCAGCATGTGCGTCACCTGCGGCCAGGTGGACGGCCCGAACATCGCCGCCCACGGCCGCGCGTCCACGACGCGCCCGTCCTCGTCCAGCCGGAAGCCGGTGGGGTTGTTCATCCAGGCGTTGGCCGCGACCACGAAGAAGGCACCGGCCATGCCGGACACGATCATCGGCACGGCGCTGAGCATGTGCGCCCGCGGCGAGAGCCGGTTCCAGCCGAACAGGTAGACGCCCACGAAGATCGCCTCGACGAAGAAGGCGAACCCCTCCAGCACGAACGGGAACCCGAACACCTCGCCGAAGCGGGCCATCAGCCCCGGCCAGAGGATCCCCATCTCGAAGGAGAGCAGCGTGCCTGACACCGCCCCCGCCGCGAAGAGCACGCCCATCGCCCGGGCCCAGGTGTGCGCGAGCTCCAGCCGCGCCGCGTCGTCACGCCGGTGGCCGCGCCACTCGGTGAACACGGTGATCAGCGGGAAGGCGATCCCGAAGCAGGCGAAGACGATGTGCCAGCCCAGGGACAACGCCATCTGCATCCGGGCCGGGACGAGGTTCTCCGCCGCGTCGGCGAGCACGACCGAGGGATCCATCGGGATCTCCGCTCACGAGCCGGGTATCTGCAGCATGGGCCCCGGTCCGTAGGGCCGCAACGGCAGCGCCCCCGGCTCAGCCCTGCCCGAGGTTGGTGACCAGGTTGATGGCCACCGCGATGAGGACGGTCCCGAAGACGTAGGAGAGCAGGGAGTGGCCGAGGGCCACCTTGCGGACGGCGGTGGACTGGGGCTCGGTCTCCGAGACGGCGTAGCTCATGCCGATGGTGAACGCCATGTAGGCGAAGTCGCTGTAGGACGGTGGCTCCTTCTGATGGAACTCGATGCCGCCGTCCCCGCCGGCGTAGTACAGGCGGGCGTACTTCAGCGCGAAGACCGTGTTGACCGTGGCCCAGGAGAGGATCACGACGGCGATGCCCAGCACCACCGTGGCGATGCTGACGACGTCCTGCGAGCTGGCCCGGACGAGGGCCTCGACGACGGCGGCCAGGCTGGCCACCGCCGCGACCAGCACGACCGTGTCGGTGACGTGCGTCCTCCCCTCCTGCTCGGCCAGGCGCTTGGTGCCCCGGTGGTCCAGCGGCCAGCTGACCCACCACACCCAGGTGAGCAGGCAGCTGGCCGCCACGGCCCAGCCGGTCAGGACCGCCAGCTCCGGTGCGCCGGCGACGATCACCGCGGTCGCGGCGATCAGACCGGCGGCCAGGCACACCAGCAGGCGCCGCCAGGAGAGGATGCGCTCGGCACGGGCGGCCTGCCGGTCGCGGGTCTGAGTGGCCATGGGCCTTGCTCCCGCGGGCGCCGACGCCGGCCGCTGAGCCGGCGTCGGCGCCCGGATCGGAACTGCGGACCGACCCGGGTCAGTTCTGGGTCGTGAAGACGGCGCGCACGCAGCCGTCCTCCTTGTTCTTGAACATCTCGTAGCCCTTGGGTGCCTGGTCGAGGGGCATCACATGGGTCGCGAGATGCTCGGTCCTGACCTCGTCGCGGCTCATCAGGTCGAGGATCTCGGGGATGTAGCGGTGCCCGTGCTGCTGGGCCCCGCGCAGGGTCAGTGCCTTGTTCATCACCGCCCCCAGCGGGAACTTGTCCACCAGGCCGGCGAAGACCCCGAGCGTGAACACCGTGCCGCCCTTGCGGCAGGCGTAGATCGCCTCCCGGACGGCGGTGGGGCGGTCGGTCTGCAGCCTCATCTGCTGCTTGACCTGGTCGTAGATGTACTGCGGGCCGGGGCTGTGGGCCTCCATGCCCACCGCCTCGATGCAGACGTCCGGACCGCGCCCGCCGGACCTCTCCCGCAGTTCCGCGACCACGTTGACCTCCTCGTAGTCGAGTGTCTCCGCGCCGATGTGGGTGCGGACCTGCTCGAGCCGGTTGTCGAAGCGGTCGATGACGATGACCCGCTCGGCACCCATGTGCATCGACGCCCGCGCGGCCATCTGCCCGACGCCGCCGGCACCCCACACCGCGACGACGTCACCCGGCTTCACCTCCGCCTGGTGCGCCCCGGTCCACCCGGTGGGCGCGGCGTCGGAAGCGAACAGGGCCCGCTCGTCGGGGACGCCGTCCGGGATCGGGAAGGCGCCGCGGTCGGCGTAGGGCACGCGGATGTAGGGCGCGTGGCTGCCGGCGAACCCGCCCAGGGCGTGGGAGTAGCCGTAGCAGCCGCCGATGGACTGGCCCCACAGCGCCTCGGTGATGCCCGGGTTGGGGTTGCCGTTGTCGCACAGCGACCACAGCTGGTTGTCGCAGTACCAGCACTGCCCGCAACTGATGAACGAGCACACCACCACCCGGTCCCCGACCTGGTGCCGGGTGACGCCGGACCCCACCTCCGCGACCGTGCCCATGAACTCGTGCCCCAGCACGTCGCCGGAGCGCATCGCGGGGATGTACCCGCCGAGCAGGTGGAGGTCCGAGCCGCACGTCGCGGAGAGGTTCACCTCCAGGATGAGGTCGTGCGAGTTGAGGATCGTGGGTTCCGGGACGTCCTCGACCCCGATCTCGTTGATGCCCCGCCAGGTCGCCGCCTTCACAGCACCCCCTCCCTGTCCGCCCGGCGGGTGACCGCCTCCAGCACCAGACCGCCGGGTGTGGCGCTCCGTTTGCCGTGCGGCACGGGGTCGACCTTCAGCACCTCCCCCACCTCGAGCAGCTGCTTGGCCCTGCGCAGCGCGGAGCGCAGCTTGGCCCGCGGATCGTCCCCACGCACCTTCGCGGCCGCACCGGAGATCCCGGACGGCGGCGGCGTGCGCAGCCGGGCACCGAGCTCGGTGCCCTTCGCGTCCGCGGCCTCGCGGACCAGCACCTCGATCTCGTCGCCGTACTCGGCCAGTGGTGCCGGCAGGTTTCCGGTGTCGATCTCGGCCCGCTCCCGGTACACGGTCACCACGAGCCACCGGGACGCCGGCTCCACCGCGGCGCCGGCCGTCGGCAGCGCGCCGGGTTCGAGGACCGAACGGACCTGACGGACGACGCTCCCGCCCGCACGGGCGGCCAGCGTGGCCACGTGTTCCAGGGTGGTGGTCATGCGGTGTTCCAGCGTGCTCGTCATGCGCCGCTCCCCGCACCGGCCGGCGTGCGGGTCGCGAGGATCGCGACCCGGCGTCCGTTCAGTTCGCCTGCCATGTCACGCTCCCGCCAGCGCACCGTTCGGGTGGAGGACGACCTTCGTCCATCCCTGGTCGCGCTTGTCGAAGTGCTCGTAGCCCTGCGGCGCCTGGTCCAGCGGCAGCTCGTGGCTGACGATCCAGGAGGGCTTGGCCTTGCCGCCGGCGATGAGGTCGCGCAGCTGCCGGTTGTACCGCTTCACCGGGCACTGGCCGGTGCCCATCTTCTGGCCGCGGAACCAGTGCTCGCCGTAGTCGAAGGCGACGTACCCCTCCTTGTACAGCGGGTCCGGCGACCCCGGGTCCTCGGGGACGAAGACGCCGACGACGCCGATCTCCCCGGTGAACCGCACCGACTTGACCAGCCGGTTCAGCGTCATGTTCGGGTGCTCGTTGCCCTGCGGGTCGTGCGCCTGGTATCCGACGCACTCGCAGCCGTTGTCCGCCCCGAGCCCCATGGTCATCTCGGTGACGGCCTCGACCGGGTCGACCTTGGAGTCGTCGATGGGGATGGCGCCGATCTCCTCGGCCTTCGCCAGCCGGTCGGGGTGCCGGTCGACCACCATCACCCTGCTCGCACCCTTGATCACCGCGGAGTAGGCGGCCATGCAGCCGACGGGGCCGGCGCCGTAGATGACGGTCTGGTCACCGGGCTTCACGTTGGCCATCTCGGTGGCGTGGTAGCCGGTCGGCCAGATGTCGGCCAGCATCACGTAGTCGGTCTGCTTCTCCTGGGCGTCCTCGCCCAGGCGCAGGCAGTTGAAGTCGCCCCAGGGCACCCGCAGCAGCTCGGCCTGGCCTCCGGGCCAGGGGCCCATGTCGGCGAAGCCGTAGGCCGCTCCGGCCCAGTTGGGCACCGGCTGGGCGGTGAGGCAGTAGTTGGTGTAGCCGCGCTCGCAGTTCTTGCAGTGCCCGCAGGCGACGTTGAACGGCAGGACGACGTACTCCCCGACCTTCACCTTGTCGACGCCCTCGCCGACCTCGATGACCTGGCCCATGTTCTCGTGGCCGAACCAGCGGCCGGTCTCGAAGTCGGTCCGCCCCTCGTACATGTGCAGGTCCGACCCGCAGATGTTGGTCGTGGTGATCCGCACCAGGACGTCCGTCGGCCGCTCGATCCGGGCGTCGGGTACATCCTTGACGCTCACCTTGCGCGGCCCCTCGTAGACGACGGCTCTCATCGCGCCTCCTCGATGGTCGTGGCTCGCGTCGGCCCCGCCGGCAGGCCGGTACCTGCACCGGATGCGGGGGAGACGCAGCTCGATTCCAGTGCCGCGCGGGGCCGGAATGCATCGGCAGACCTACCCATCCCGGCTGTGCCGGCCCGTCTCGGGCGGTCGCCGGGCGGGAATGGGTCGCTCTGCCGATGGAGGGAGAGCCGCCCGGTCGACTGTCATGGGCCCGTGCGCCCGAGCCGCGGGCACCTTCCGCGTCTCCCCCTGGACCTGTCCATGCGCATCGGTCTCATCGCCCCACCGTGGGTGCCCGTCCCACCGCCGGCCTACGGCGGCACGGAGTCGGTGGTGGACGGTCTGGCCCGCGGCCTCGTCGCCGCCGGCTACGACGTGCTGCTCGCCGCCCCGGCGAACAGCTCCTGCCCGGTGCCCCGGGTGCCCGGCACCGACGAGGCCCCCACGTCCGCCCCGGTGTGCGGGAACGGCGTCACCGAGCTGCGGCACGTCATCACCAGCTACGCCGCCATGAGCGACGTGGGCCTGGTGCACGACCACACCCTCACCGGGCCGCTGTACCGGCAGCGGTGCCCGGACACGCCGGTGGTGACCACCGCGCACGGCCCGTTCGACGCGACGTTCGCGCCCATCTACCGGGCCATGCAGGAAGTCTCGATCCTGGGCATCTCCCGCCACCAGGCCGCGAGCGCCGCGGGCATCCCTCTCGCCGGCGTGATCCACCACGGCATCGACGTCGGCGCCGTCCCCGTGGGTCGCGGCGACGGTGGCTACGCGAGCTTCCTCGGGCGGATGAGCCCGGAGAAGGGTCCCCGTCAAGCGGCCCTGACCGCGCGGGCCGCGGGCGTGCCGCTGCGCATGGCCGCCAAGCTGCGCGAACCCGAGGAGCAGGAGTACTTCGACGCCGAGGTCAGGCCGCTGCTGTGCTCCGACGTCGAGTACGTCGGTGAACTCGGCTGGGCGGACAAGCTGGCGCTGCTGGGAACCTCGTTCGCCCTGCTCAACCCGATCCAGTGGGCCGAGCCCTTCGGTCTGGTCATGATCGAGTCGCTGGCCACGGGAACCCCGGTGGTGGGCACGCCGGCCGGGTCCGCCCCCGAGATCGTCCACGACGGGGTGACCGGCTACCTGCGCACGGGGCGCCGCCCCCTCGCCTCGGCGCTGCTGGCCGCCGCGGACCTGGACCGGACCGCGTGCCGTGCGGTCGCGGCCCGGCGGTTCGACACCAGGCGCATGGTCAGCGAGCACGTGCGGTTCTACCGGGAGCTCCTGGCCGGCCCGCGGTCACTCCCCCGGGCGGACCGGTCCCGGGTCCGGGCGTCCTGACCGGCCGGGAGCCCCGTCCGCCAGGGCGCCCAGGATGCCGGGTACCTCGTCGACGACCACGGCGTCGGTGCCCGCCTCGACGAGCACGCGGGCAGGCTGGGCCTCCGGGCACCACACGAGCAGTTGCCGTCCCGAGCCGTGGACGAAGGAGAGCGTGCGGGACACGGCGGTCCGGTCCACGGTGCCGGTCGCCGGATCCCACCCGAGCGAGCCGACGTGCAGACCGAGGACGTCGACGTCCATGTGCGCGCAGCCGGCCACCGCCGCCTCCAGCGGGAAGGAGCGCCACGTGAGCCATCCCAGCGGGACCCGGGGGGCCTGCCGGCGCAGGCGGCACAGGGCGCCGGGGTCGAACGAGGACACCATCAGGCGCCGCCTGGCCGCCTCGACCTCCACCACGGGCCCGAGGAGGCCGGCGGTGGTGCACGGCGCCCGGCGCACGCTGTCGTCGATCGAGGACTTGAGGTCCACGTTCAACCCCACGTCGGCCGGCAGATGCTCGAGCAGGGCCGAAAGCCGCAGGCTGCCGCGCCGATCGGCCTCCTCGGCCCGGAGGTCGGCCAGGTACGTGCCGTCGGGGTAGGCCGCGTCGTGAGCGACGACCAGGACGTCGTCGCTCGTCCTGCGGACGTCGGCCTCCACCCAGGCGATCCCGAGGCCGGCCGCGGTGGCGAAGGAGTCGAGCGTGTTCTCCCGGTGTCCCCACACGACGCCGCAGCCCAGGCCCCGGTGCCCGATGAGCGCCGGTCCCTCGCCGAAGACGCCGCCGTCCGACCGGTACCGGGGCGAGCCGGGCACGGTCACCGCGAGCGGCCGCGAGCGGCGCGGGCGCTGATCGGCTCCCCCGCCGTGCCGCCGACCGGGCGCGCGGGCGGGTCGATGACGGCGTGCGGGTCGTCGGCCGATTCGACGAGGAAGTCGATGAGTCGACGAACCGACGACTGGGCCGGCCCTCGCCACACGACCTCCAGGTCCAGCCGGAGCTCGGGTTCCAGCGGCCGGACCTCGATGCCGCCGATGCCCATGTGGTCGGCCACCCCGAGGATCCCGGCCGCGACCCCCGCGCCCGCGGCGACCGCGCGCAGCACCGCCTCGGGCGCGTTGAGCAGGTCCGGCTCCAGGGTCACCTGCCCGGGGAGTGCTCCCTCGGGCAGCAGGTGATCGACCGTGCGCTCCCAGATCCCGGCGAAGGGTTGCCGCGGAAACATGACCAGCGCCTCGTGACCGAGGGCCGCGACCGGCACCCGCGGGGCGACGGTCAGCGGGTGGCCCCGCGGCAGCACGACACCGAAGACCACCGAGCCGAGGACCACCCCGTCGAGGTCCCGCTGGTCGTGCGACCGGCTCCAGACCACCGCTGCGTCCGCACGCGCCTGCCGGACCGCCTCGATCGCGTCGTCCCCCGGGCTGGAGGCCACGGAGACGTCGATCCCCGGAATGCCCATGGCCGCACCCCGCAGCGGGCCGTCCAGGACGAGCTCGGCCATGTTGCAGACCCGCAGGCTCAAGTGCTCACGACGACCGTCCCCCGTGGCCCGGACGTCCTCCCGGGCCCGGTCGACCTCGGCGAGGATCACCCTGGCCCGCCACACGAGCGCCTCGCCCGCGGGAGTCAGGTGGATCCGCTGCGGCGTGCGCTCGAACAGGGTGACCCGCAGTTCCCGCTCCAGGGCCTGGATCTGCTGGGAGAGCGAGGGGGCCGCGATGTGCAGTCGTTCGGCGGCCCGGGCGAAGCGCCCCTCATCGGCCACCGCGAGGAGGTACCTCAGCTGGCGCAGCTCCATGATCGACGGTACCTCCCGTCGGTGTCGATGCGGCTGGATCGGAAGCGTTAGGCCCGGCCTCATCCCCCTGTGCCTTTACGTCACCGGGCCGAGGACTAAGCCCGTGCCGCGGAGGTACCCCTCCGCCATCTCTGCGTCGGCCTCGTCCGCCGTGGACGGAGTCGTCGACGGTGTGCTGCCAGCTCTTGACGAGGCTCGACGGTGGGAGTGTGACCATGCCGGACCTTTCGGCCGCGAGTCTCGCGCTGATCGAGATCGCGGCCTCCTCCGCGCCGATCCCGGAACGCGCGGAGGCACTGCTCGGCGGGCTCCGGCGCCTGGTCCCGTTCGATGCCGCCTGGGTTGCTCTCGCCGAGCCCCTGAGCAGCGGCTACACCTCCCTGGCCAGTGTCGACCTGGACGACTCGACGCTGGAGTTCCTGGGCGGGCCGGTGACGGCCCGCGACATCGAGATGACCGGCGCCAACCAGGCCCGTTTCCCCATCGGACCGTCCGACCTGCCGTACCCGGCCGAGGAAGTGCCCACCTGGACGGAGTGCCTGCTCCCCGCCGGTTTCCGCGAGGGCCTGGGGGTCGCACTGTTCGGCCCGGGAGGGCGCCAGGTCGGGTTCGTGACCGTTCTCTCCGGGAGCAAGGAGCCGCCCTCCCCGGAGATGCGCCACCGGCTCGGCCGGCTCACCTCGGTGCTCGCGCACGGGATCGACCCGATGCGCTCCCTGCTGCCCGCCGCCCGTCTCGTGCGGGGGGCCACCGCGGGGGCGGTGGTCCGCGCGGACGGCGGCACCCAGCCACTACCGGGACTGGCCGACCACGCCCTGCTCGCCGCAGGCTCCCCCGTCGTCGGCATCGCGCACGCCGAGATCGGCGCCGGCCACGTCTACACGTCCTTCCTGTGGCCCGTGGGCGGCCGTCACGCGCCGGACGGTCACACCCGCGTCACCGCCCTGGCGAGCGCCGACGACGTCCCGGCGGTGCTGACGGGGATGGTGCTGCTCTCCCCGCCGCCGTACCTGCGCGGGCTCACGCCGCGCGAGCTGGAGGTGCTGGGGCTGCTGGTCAACGGGTGCTCGAACCACGCGATCGCCAGCCACCTCGTGGTGGCCCCGCGCACCGTGGCCGCGCACCTCGAGCACATCCTCGTCAAGCTCGGATCGCAGACCAGGACGCTCGCCGCCGTGCGTGCCGAGCGGGACGGGCTCTACGTCCCCCCGCTCACCCTGGCACCGCCCCGCCGGCCCTGACGTTCCAGCCGGACGTTCCCGCCGGACTCAGGTGGGGTCGGGGTCCTTGGGCCCCTGCCGGGGGCCCGTTCCCTCGACGAGCCCGCTCACGTAGGGCTCGCGCCTGCGGCCCGCGTGCGCCTCGGCGTCCAGGCGGTCCAGCAGGTGGGGGTGGTGGGCCTCGAAGGCCGGCCGCTCGGAGCGGATCCTGGGGATCTCCACGAAGTTGTGCCGCGGCGGCGGGCTCGACGTCGCCCACTCCAGGGAGTTCCCGTAACCCCACGGGTCGTCCCGCAGGGCGAGCTTCCCGTGCCGCCACGACCTGATGACGTTGTAGACGAACGGGAAGGACGCCGCGCCGAGGATGAAGGAACCGATCGTCGAGACGGTGTGCAGCGTGGTGAACCCGTCGCTCTCCAGGTAGTTGGCGTACCGGCGCGGCATGCCCGCGTCGCCCATCCAGTGCTGCACCAGGAACGTGGTGTGGAAGCCGACCAGGGTCAGCCAGAAGTGCAGCTTCCCCAGCCGCTCGTCCATGAACCGGCCGGTCATCTTCGGGAACCAGAAGTAGATCCCCGCGAACGTCGCGAAGACGATGGTCCCGAAGAGGACGTAGTGGAAGTGGGCGACGACGAAGTAGCTGTCGTTGAGGTGCCAGTCCAGGGGCGGGGAGGCGAGCAGCACGCCGGTCAGGCCGCCCAGCAGGAAGGTCACCATGAACCCGATCGACCACAGCATCGGGGTCTCGAACGTCAGCTGGCCCCGCCACATGGTGCCGATCCAGTTGAAGAACTTGATCCCGGTCGGGACCGCGATCATGTACGTCAGGAACGAGAAGAAGGGCAGCAGCACGACACCCGTGGCGTACATGTGGTGGGCCCACACCGAGAAGGACAGGAACCCGATCGCCAGCAGGGCGAAGATCATCCCCTTGTAGCCGAACAACGGCTTCCGGCTGAACACCGGCACGATCTCGCTGATGATCGCGAAGAACGGCAGCGCGACGATGTACACCTCGGGGTGGCCGAAGAACCAGAACAGGTGCTGCCACAGCACCCCACCGCCGTTCTCCCGGCTGAAGACCCGGGAGCGGAGTTCCCGGTCGGACAGGAGTGCGAAGAACGCCGAGGTGAGCGGCGGGAACGCCACGAGGATGAGCAGGCTGGTGACGAAGATGCCCCAGCAGAAGATCGGCATCCGGAACAGGGTCATCCCGGGCGCGCGAAGGCACACCAGCGTCGTCAGCATGTTGACCGCGCCGAGGATCGTCCCGACACCCGCGATGATCAACCCGACGATCCACATGTTCGCGCCCACGCCGGGCGTGTGTGCGGACGTGGACAGCGGTGCGTAGGCGTACCACCCGAAGTCCGGTGCTCCCCCCGGTGTCAGGAACGTCGCCATCACCATCGTGGCGCCGACCAGGTAGAGCCAGTAGGAGAGGGCGTTCAGCCGCGGGAAAGCGACATCCGGAGCCCCGATCTGCAGCGGCAGGATCATGTTGGCGAAGGCGAACACCAGCGGTGTCGCGAACAGCAGCAACATCACCGACCCGTGCATGGTGAGCAGCTGGTTGTACTGCTCCGGAGAGAGGAACTGCAGTCCGGGACGGGCCAGTTCGGCGCGCATCAGCAACGCCATGAAGCCGGCGGCGAAGAAGTACACGAAGCTCGTGCCCATGTACATCAGGCCGATCGTCTTGTGATCGGTCGTCCGGAGGAATTCGAGGAACCGGGAACCGCGGGTGGGCGGCTCGATACCGGACGGCCGGCTGACGATGGGCTGCGGGGCTAGTGCGGTCACGCCAACGCTCCCGGGCTCCGATGACGACTGCAGCGTGAGACGGGACCGCGCACCGGCGGTTCACGGAGTTCTCGGCATGCGGCGACGAGCACCTGCGTCGGCCGGCTCCGCTGCCGCTCGTGTCGGAGCGCCCCACCGTCGCGCCACCCCCGTGCACGGATCGTCTCGGCCGTGGGCACGTCGCTGCGCCCTGTACCGCCATCCATCAGACGCCGACCACGCGCGGCGACGCATCGGGAGATGTGCCGATCTGCGCCGGCGGTTCTCCCGGTCCGGCGGTCCTCATCCGCACCTAGAGGAGCAACCGGAACAGCTCGAACGCGCGGTCCCAGTGCCGGGACTGCGGGTTCTTCAGCTCCGGATCGATGATCCGGAACGTCCGTGCCAGCGCCAGGCTGATGCCGCCGAACACCTCGACGAGCACGTCCTCGGTCTCCTCCCCGAACGTGATGTCGTCGGGGGGACGGCGCAGGGTGCCGCGCAGCAGTTCACGGATCTCGGTGGCCTCCTCGAGCTTGTCGAACTCCCGCATCCGCTCCTGCAGGCCCTTGGTGATCGGCAGGTCCTGCGGGGCGATCACGTCCCGGGCGTTCCAGCGCGCGGAGTTGCGGCCGGCGATCGCGATGTCGTCGACCTTCTCGTCGACGAACGTCCGGAAGCGATCCACGTCCGCCTTGTCCACGTCGATGCCGCCGGCCGCGCGGAAGAACCGCTCCAGGTCGGGTATGCCGGTCATGTCCGTCTCCTCCGCGATCGTTCGTCACCGCGTCCTGGATCACCGCGGCCTGGATCACCGCGTCGTGGATCACCGCGTCCTCGCCAGGTGCTCGTGCACCAGGCGCACGGCCATGGAGCCCTCCCCCACCGCCGAGGCCACCCGTTTGACCGAGCCGCTGCGCACGTCGCCAGCGGCGAAGACGCCGGGCACGCTGGTCTCGAGCAGCAGCGGCTCGGGGCCGTCGGCCTCCCCCGACTCGGTGGTCCGGCGCGCCGCAGCGCCGGTGATGACGTAACCACCGGTGTCCAGGCTGACCTCGTCGGGCAGCCATGACGTGCTCGGGACCCCGCCGATGAACACCATCAGGTCGCGGGCGGGCAGGCGCGTCTGCTCACCGGTGACGAGGTCCCTGACGATCACGGCCTCCAGCCGCCCGTTCTCGCCCTCCAGGTCCTCGACCCGGCTGTGCAGGTACACCTCGATGCGCGGGTCCTGCATGATCCGGTCGGCCAGGTAGCGCGACATGTTCTCGTCGAGCCGGGACTCCAGGACCACCAGCCGGACCTCGGCCGCGTGATCGGCGAGGAAGGTCGCGGCCTGGCCGCCCGAGTTGCCGCCGCCCACGACCACCACCGGGTCGCCGACGCACGCCTGGGCCTCCAGCGGCGTGGCCGCGTAGTACACGCAGGTGGCCTCGAACTCCTCCAGCCGCGGTACCGGGAGCCGGCGGACGCGGACACCGGACGCGACGATCACGCAGCGCGCCACGACGTGGCCACCGTCGGCGAGCCACAGGTCGTGGTTCCCCTCGCGCTCGCCCATGCCCACCACCTCGGCCGGCACGCTCCGGTGGGCCCCGAATTTCTCGGTCTGGAGCACCGCCCGATCGGCGAGCTCGCCCCCCGAGATGCCGGTGGGGAAGCCGAGGTAGTTCTCGATGCTCGACGTCCGGCCCGCCTGACCGCCGGTCGCGACGGCATCGAGCAGCGTGGTGCGGAGGCCCTCCGAGGCGCCGTACACCGTGGCGGCGAGCCCGGCCGGCCCGGCACCGACCACCACGAGATCGCAGACCTCCTCGGCCGTGCCGACGTCACGCAGACCGAACACATGAGCCAGCTCGTCGGTCGACGGATTGCGCAGCACCCGGCCCTGGTAGAGCACGACCGGCGTGTCCTCGGGGCCGAGCCCGAGCCCGCGCAGCAGCTGCTCGGCCGACGGATCGCTCTCCAGGTCGACGAACCGGTGCGGCAGCCGGTTGCGGGCGGCGAACTCGCGCAGCTGCCGCGTGGCGGCGGAGTACCGGGAGCCGATGATCCGGAACCCGATCCCCTCGCCGAGTGCCAGCGAGCGGCGGACCAGGAACGCGCGCAGCACCAGGTCGCCGAAGGCGGGATCCCGGAGGGCGAGGGCGCGCAGCTGGTCGGCAGGGACCACCAGCACCTCCCCCGGGTCGGCGACCACGTTGGTCAGGAAGGCCGGCTGCCCCGTCAGGATGCCGAGCTCGCCGAGGAAGCGACCCGGTCCGTGGACCCGGACGACCCGTTGGGCCGGCGTCCCGAACGCCTCGGCCACGGCGACCCGGCCGGAGAGCACCGTGTAGAAGGCGGTCTCCCGTTGGCCCTCGGCGATGAGCACCTCACCACGCGCGGTCGGGCGGCGCTCCCCCACGACCTCCAGCGCCCGGAGCCGTTCCTCCTCCAGCCGCGGGAAGGCCCCGTGCAGGTCCGGGGTCTCCCCCGGCGGCACCTGGGCGAGCAGGTCCTCGACCCACGGGCGCCTCTCCGCGGCCGCCGAGCCGGCCGTCACACCAGTGCCTCGTCGACGTAGCACCAGCGCCAGTCCTCGCCCGGTTCGAAGGACTGCACGATCGGGTGGCCGACCAGGCCGGCGTGCGCGCGGGCGTGCCGGTTGGGTGAGGAGTCGCAGCACCCGACGTGCCCGCAGGTCAGGCACAGCCGCAGGTGCACCCAGGGCGAGCCGATGCGCAGGCAGTCCTCGCAGCCCTGCGGGGTCCGCGGCACGACGTCCTGGATGAAGCTCACGTGCGGATCCGGCCGGAGCGGCATGCCGGTGGTCACCGCAGTCCCCCCTCGGGACGCCGCGTCCACCGGACCGGGCCGTGCGTGCTCATGCGCCGCCCGCCTCCTTCGCCGGCGTGCCCGGTTCCTGCGCCTGCAGCGCCTGGTCCAGCCAGCTGCGCAGGGCCTCCACCGGGGCGGCGCCGGGCTGGCGGGCGATCACCTCGCCGTCGCGCAGCACCATCAGGGTCGGGACGGCGCGCACCTGGAAGCGCTGCGACAGCCGGGGCGCGGCGTCGACGTCGACCTTGACGAGCTTGATCTGCCCGGCCCGCTCGGTGGCCAGCTGTTCCAGCGCCGGGCTCACCATCCGGCAGGGTGCACACCACGTCGCCCACAGGTCCACGACCACCGGGACCGGCGACCGTTCGGCGATCTCGGCGAAGTCGTCGTCGCCCGCGTCGGCGATCCACGGCAGGGGCTGGTGGCAGTTCCCGCACTTCGGGATGCTGTCCGCCGCAGCCGGCACCCGGTTCTTCTTGCCGCAGTTCGGGCAGGTGACGATGCTCGTGCGCGGCATCGTCGGGGCGCTCATACCTGCGCTCCGGCCTGCTGGTCGGCCTGTGCTCCGGTCGGGGCCTGGACGGCGACGACGAGGTGGCCGCCCTCGACGTCGACCCGGATGGTCTCGCCCTCGAGCGCTCCGGCGCGCAGCAGCGCGCGGGCGACGCGGGTCTCCACTTCCTTCGCGATGAACCGGCGCAGCGGCCGGGCGCCGTACACCGGGTCGTACCCCTCACGCGCTATGAAGCGACGGGCCTCGTCGGTGACCTCCAGCGTGATGTTGCGTTCGGCCAGCCGTTTGCGCAGGTCGGCGAGCATGAGCTCGACGATGTGCTCGATCTGGGCCGGCGTGAGCGGCTTGAACAGCACGGTGTCGTCGACCCGGTTGAGGAACTCGGGACGGAAGTGGCTCCGCAGCTCCGCCAGCACCAGGTCGCGGGCCTCGGGCTTGAGCTGGCCGTCGGCAGTGACGCCGTCGAGCAGGTACTGCGACCCGATGTTCGAGGTCATGATGATCACGGTGTTGCGGAAGTCGACGGTGCGGCCCTGTGCGTCGGTCAGCCGGCCGTCGTCGAGGACCTGCAGCAACGTGTTGAACACGTCCGGGTGGGCCTTCTCGATCTCGTCGAAGAGGACGACGGCGTACGGCCGGCGGCGCACCGCCTCGGTGAGCTGCCCGCCCTCCTCGTAGCCCACATAACCGGGCGGGGCGCCGACCAGGCGGGACACCGTGTGACGCTCCTGGTACTCGCTCATGTCGATCCGGACGATGTTCTCCTCGGAGTCGAACAGTGCCTCGGCCAGCGCCTTGGCCAGCTCCGTCTTCCCGACGCCGGTGGGGCCCAGGAAGATGAACGAGCCGGTCGGCCGGCGCGGGTCCTTGACCCCGGAGCGGGCACGGATGATCGCGTCCGCGACCGCCTGCACCGCTTCTTCCTGGCCGATGACCCGCTGGTGCAGCAACTCGTCGAGGCGCAGCAGCTTCTCCCGTTCCCCCTCGGTGAGCCGGGACACCGGGATGCCGGTCCAGGAGGAGACGATCTCGGCGATCTCCTCGGGCGTGACCACCTCGCGCAGCAGCCTGTTCTCCCCCTGCTTCGCGGCGAGCCGCTGCTCCTCCGCCTCCAGCTTCCGCTCCAGCTCGGCGAGCCGGCCGTAGCGCAGCTCGGCGGCGCGGTTGAGGTCGTAGGACCGCTCGGCCTCCTCGATCTCGCGGCGTACCTGCTCCAGTTCCGCCCGCAGTTCCTGGACCCGCTGGATCGCCTGGCGCTCGGCATTCCACTGGGCGCGCATGGCGTCGGCCTCGGCGCGCAGGTCGGCCAGCTCGCGGCGGAGCTGGTCGAGCCGGGCGATGGATGCGGGATCGTCCTCCTTCTCGAGCGCGGCCTCCTCGATCTCCAGCCGCATCACCCTGCGGGTGATCTCGTCGAGCTCGGCGGGCATGGAGTCGATCTCGGTGCGCAGCCGGGCGCACGCCTCGTCGACCAGGTCGATGGCTTTGTCCGGCAGGAACCGGTCGGTGAGGTAGCGATGGCTCAGCGTCGCCGCCGCGACCAGCGCGCCGTCCAGGATCCGCACGCCGTGGAACACCTCGAACCGCTCCCGCAGCCCGCGCAGGATCGAGATCGTGTCCTCGACGCTCGGCTCCTCGACGAAGACGGGCTGGAAGCGGCGCTCGAGCGCGGCGTCCTTCTCGATGTACTTGCGGTACTCGGTGAGCGTGGTCGCGCCGATCATGTGCAGCTCACCGCGGGCGAGCATCGGCTTGAGCATGTTGCCGGCGTCCATCGCGCCCTCGGAGGCACCGGCCCCGACCACGTTGTGCACCTCGTCGATGAACAGCAGGACCCGGCCCTCGGCTGCCTTCACCTCGGTCAGCACCGCCTGGAGCCGTTCCTCGAATTCGCCGCGGTACTTCGCCCCTGCCACGAGCAGGCCCATGTCGAGGGCGAAGATCGTGCGGTCGCGCAGCCCCTCGGGGACGTCCCCGTTGACGATGCGCTGGGCGAGCCCCTCGACGATCGCGGTCTTGCCGACGCCCGGCTCGCCGAGCAGCACCGGATTGTTCTTGGACTTCCGGGACAGGATCTGGATCACGCGGCGGATCTCGGCGTCGCGCCCGATCACCGGGTCCATCCGGCCGGTGCGCGCCGCTTCCACGAGGTCCATCCCGTACTTCGCCAGCGCCTCGTAGGTGCCCTCCGGGGTCGCGGAGGTGACCCGCTGGTTGCCGCGAATCTGCGTCAGCGCCGAGAGGAACGCGTCACGGGTGACGCCGTGCTGGGCCAACACCCGTCCGGCGCCGGTCGTCTGTCCCGTCTCCACCAGTGCGACGAGCAGGTGCTCGACCGAGACGTACTCGTCCTTCATGCGGCGAGCTTCACGGTCGGCAGTCTCGAGCACCCGGGCCACCCGCTGCGTGAGCGAGACCTGCCCGGGCTGCGGGGCCGCGCCCGTCGTGCGCGGCTTGCGCGAGACCTCCGCCTCGACATCCCGGCGCAGCGCGGCCAGGTCGACGTCCATGGCGGCGAGCAGCCGGGGAACCAGCCCCTCGGACTGGTCGAGCAGCGCGAGCAGCAGGTGCTCGACGTCGACCTCGGTGTGGCCGTGCTGGATGGCCAGGGCCTGGGCGGCGGCGAGTGCCTCCTGTGACTTCTGGGTCAAGCGGTTCAGGTCCATCGTGGACTTCGCTCCTGGTCAGTGGCGGGGGCTGTCGGTGGCGGGGCTACGGGGTGCCGGCGGGGAGCGCACCGGTTCGGTGTGCCCCCGGACGCGCAGCGCGGTTTCCAGCTCGGTGATCCGGTCGAGCAGGTCGCAGACCAGGCCGAGCGCGGAGTAGTTCAGCGGCAGCCCGGCCCGCAGCCGCTGCAGCCGGGCGACGGCGGCGACCTGCGACGGGTCGAACCACAGCGCGCCGTCGACGTCGCGCACGGCCGGGACCAGGCCCAGCGCGACGAACCGCCGCACGAGATCGGGATGCAGGCCGCAGCGCCGGGCGAACTCCTCGTGGCCGACGAGGACGCGGGGCCTCCCCCGGGCCGCCGGGGTCGGGACGGGCAGGTAGTGCACGGTCATCGGCCGCCTCCACTCCCCCGGTCGGCACCGGAACGGCTGCCGGCACCGGGACGGCGCGGATCGAAGGGTGAGACCTCGGCGAGCTCGGAGAACAGCTCGCGCTCCCGGTCGGTGAGGGTCGGCGGCACCATGATCTTGACCTCGGCGAGAAGGTCGCCCGGTCGGCCCCGGGGATCGGGCATGCCCTCCCCTCGCAGCCGCAGCCGGCGTCCCGTGGACGTACCCGGCGGCACGGTGACCTTGGACTCGCCGCCGGGTGTGGCGACCGGCACCGTGGCGCCGAGCGCCCCCTCCCAGGGCGCCAGCCGCAGATCGACCAGGATGTCCTTGCCGCGCACACGGAAGATCGGGTGCGGCAGCAGCCGGACCACCAGGTAGAGGTCCCCCGGCGGGCCGTCGCCCAGCCCCCGGCCGCCTTCCCCGGCCAGCCTGATCCGCTGGCCGTCGGTGACCCCGGGGGGGATGTTCACCGTGTAGGTCCGCGGGCCGTCCGGACCGTTGAGAGTGACCTGCTTGCGCCCGCCGCGGTAGGCCTCCTCCACGGTGAGCGGGAGCTCCGCCTCCTGGTCGGCGCCGGCCACCGGTCCCGCGCGCCCCCGGCCGCGGCCGCCGAAGAACCCGCCCAGCAGGTCCTCGATGTCGACCCCGCCGTAGCCGCCGCCCCCGTAGCCGCCGCCGAAGCCACCGAAGTCGACGTCCCCGCTCGTCCAGGTGCCGCGGCGTGCGCCGCCGGCCCTTCCTCGACCGCCGCCGGCACCGGCCCCGACACGCTGCTCCCAGTCGTCGGGAACCTGCCGGAAGTCCTCGCCGAAGCGGTCGTACTTCTTGCGCGTGTTCGGGTCGGACAGCGCCGAGTAGGCCTCGTTGATCTCCTTGAAGCGCTCCTCCGCCCCCGGGTCCCGGTTGACGTCGGGGTGGTTGGCCCTGGCCAGCCGCCGGTAGGCCTGCTGCAGCTCCTCCTGGCCGGCGTCGCGCGACACCCCGAGGACCTCGTAGTAGTCGCGAGCCATCGGTCAGCTTTCCGGACGCTGCGCCACGGTGACCGCGGCCGGCCGCAGCTGGTGGCCCGGAGCGCCGTAGCCGGGCCGTACGACCGCGACGACCGAGCCCGGGGCCGCCTCGCTGCCGTCGGTCTGCACCACGCCCACCACCTCGTGGCGGGTCGGGTCGAAGGGCACGCCGGCCTCGTCCTCGCGGCGGAACCCCAGTCCCGAGACGACGGCGAGGGCCTGCTCGCGCAGCGAACGGACGCCCTCGATGATCGACCGGGGGTCGGCATCGGCGTGCTCGAGCGCGCGGTCGAGGTTGTCGAGCACGGGCAGGAAGGCCGTCGTCACCATTTCCCGCTCGGCCGAGCGCTCCCGCCCCAGCTCCCGGGCGTACCGCTTGCGCAGGTTGTCCAGATCGGCGAGGGCCCGCCGCCAGCGGTCCTCCAGCTCGGCAGCGTCGGGCCCTTCCATCGTCGCGCCCGCGGGGGACGCGTCCTCCGGTGGAGCCGTGGCCTGCTCCGCCGCTGCCCGGGTCTCGGCATCGGCCGCCGCGCCGGAGGGCTGCTGACCGGAGGTCGTGTTCGGTGCCGGATCCGTCATCGGAGGATCAGCCCCGGTCGAACTCGGCGTCGATCACGTCGTCGTCGGACCCACCGGGCGCGCCGGCGGCCGCTCCGGCGGTCGCCTCGCCGCCCCCGCCGCCGGCCGACACCGCGCTCAGGCCGGCCAGGACCTGCTGGAGCTCGCCGGTCAGGTCACGGATCCGGTCCATCGGCGCCTGGTCCTGCACCGCCTGGCGAGCCTCGGAGACGAGCATCTCGGCCCGGGCGCGCTCGTGCGAGGGCGCCGCGTCCCCGAGCTCGTCGAGGCGGCGTTGCACCTGGTACGCGAGGGTGTCGAGCTGGTTGCGCGCGTCGACCTCCTCGCGCAACTGCTGGTCGGAGGCCCGGTTGCGCTCGGCCTCCTGCACCATCCGCTCGACCTCGGAGGCATCCAGGTTGGTGCTCTCGGAGATGGTGATGCCCTGCTCGGCGCCGGTGCCCTTGTCCCGGGCGGTGATGTTGAGGATGCCGTTGGCGTCGATGTCGGTGATCACCTCGATCTGCGGCTCCCCACGCGCGGCCGGCCGGATGCCGGTGAGCTGGAACCGGCCGAGCACGCGGTTGTCCGCCGCCCGTTCCCGCTCGCCCTGGAGCACCACCACGTCGACGGCGGGCTGGTCGTCCGCGGCCGTCGTGAACGTCTCGGTGCGCCGGACCGGGATCGTCGTGTTGCGGTCGACGAGCCTGGTCATCAGGCCGCCCTGGGTCTCCACTCCCAGGGACAGCGGCGTGACGTCGAGCAGCACGACGTCGGACACGTCGCCCTTGAGCACGCCGGCCTGGATCCCCGCACCGACGGCGACGACCTCGTCGGGGTTGACCGTCATGTTCGGGTCCTTGCCGCCGGTGAGGCGCTTCACCAGCGCCTGCACCGCCGGGATCCGGGTGGACCCGCCGACCAGGATGACCTCGTCGATGTCGTCGGCCGAGACCTTGGCGTCCGACATCGCCTGCCGGACCGGCCCCATCGTCCGCTCGACGAGGTCGTGGGTGAGCTCCTCGAACGTCGCCCGCGTCAGCGTCATCGTCAGGTGCTTGGGCCCGCTCGCGTCCGCGGTGATGAAGGGCAGGTTGATCTGGGTCTGGGTGACCGAGCTCAGCTCGACCTTCGCCCTCTCCGCGGCCTCGGAGAGCCGCTGCAGCGCCTGCGGGTCCTTGCGCAGGTCGATGCCGTGCTCCTTCTGGAACTGGTCGGCCAGGTAGTCGACGATCCGCCGGTCGAAGTCGTCTCCGCCGAGATGGGTGTCACCAGCGGTCGCGCGCACCTCGACCACGCCGTCACCGACGTCGAGGATGCTGACGTCGAAGGTCCCGCCGCCGAGGTCGAACACCAGCACGGTCTCGTGCTGGCGCTTGTCCAGCCCGTAGGCGAGCGCCGCGGCCGTCGGCTCGTTGATGATCCGCAGGACCTCGAGGCCGGCGATCTTCCCGGCGTCCCGGGTGGCCGTCCGCTGGGCGTCATTGAAGTAGGCCGGGACGGTGATGACCGCCTCGGTGACCTTCTCGCCGAGGTTGCGGCCGGCGTCGTCGGCGAGCTTGCGCAGGATCAGCGCGGAGATCTCCTCCGGGGCGTACAGCTTGTCCCGCACCTTGATCCGGGCGTTCCCATGCTCGTCGGGCACGACGTCGTAGGTGACCTGTTTCGCCTCCTCCTCGACCTCCTCGAAGCGGCGGCCGATGAAGCGTTTGACCGAGTAGATCGTGCCCTTGGGGTTCAAGATGGCCTGCCGTTTGGCCAGCTGTCCCACCAGCCGCTCACCGCTCTCGGTGAACGCCACCACCGACGGCGTCGTTCGCGAGCCCTCGGCGTTGGGGACGACCTGCGACTCGCCCCCCTCCCACGCGGCGATGACGGAGTTCGTCGTGCCCAGGTCGATACCCGCTGCACGCGCCATCGCTCAGACCCCCGTTCCCAGCAACCGGGCGGCCTGTTCGGCGACCTCGTCGTCGACGACGATCTCGTAGCGTTGCGGGCGCATCACCGTCACCGACTCGAAGTCGCGACGGCCGCCCTGCAGGGCGTAGATGATGACCCCGATGATCGCGCCCAGCACGGCACCGAAGACCAGGCCGTAGAGGGCGAGCAGCAGGCTGGAGATCAGCGGGTCGGTCCAGTTGAACAACCCGAAGATCCAGCCGATGAGCGCGCCGGGGATCGCGCCGCTCAGTGCGCCGCGCCAGGCGGCGCGGGGGTAGTTCAGCTTCCCGGTGACCTGCTCGATGGTCTGCAGGTCCTGGCCGATGATGGCCACGCGCTCGACCGGGAAGTCCATGTCGGCGAGCCGGTCGACGGCGCGTTCGGCGTCCTCGTACCGGGTGAACGAGGCGATCGCCCGCCGGGCCGACCGGGTCGGGTGACCCGGGCTGCCGGGCGACCACGGGGTGGTGGTGACTCCGCCGGGGGGGCCGACGGTGGAGTCTGCACGCTGTCGCGGCTGTTCTGTCATGAGGTTCTCCGGATCAGACGGCGGACGAGCGGTCGGTCGCCGAGGCGGTCGCCGCCTCCGCCGTGACGGTCGAGCCGGCGCCGCCGGCGTCGCTGGAGGTGGTGGCCCCGGAGCCCAGCGGGATCCGCCGTGGCTTGCTCTTCTCGCTGACCGGGATCGTGAGCGAGAGCACGCCGTTGCTCGTGTCCGCGGTCATGCGGTCGGGGTCCAGGTTGTCGCCGAGGAACAGCTGGCGGGTGAACTCGCCGTAGGGTCGCTCGTCGATGATCACCTCGTCGCCCTCCTGGCGGGCAGGCGTCCGGCGGACCCGCACGGTGACGACATTGCGCTCGACGGTGAGGTCGATGTCGTCCGGTAGGACGCCGGGGACGTCGAGGTAGACCAGCAGCATGTCGCCGCGGCGCAATGCCTCCATGGGCAGGGTGCGGGCGACGCGGGTGCCGGCCGTCAGGGTCTGTTCGGCCAGCCGGTCGAGTTCGCGGAACGGGTCGAATCGCATGAGAGAAGTCACGCCGCACCTCCGGATCGGGATTCACCAACCTGATCCGACCGTCGCAGCGCCGTCGGGGCGGCGCATCGGTCCGACGGGCGCAACCGTGCCCCGGCATTAGGCCTGTCAGGGTGATCCGCGTGCCGTGACCTGGGCCTTCTCGCGCCGGTCCCGGCGGCGGGGCCGGCGGCCCCCGCGCAGCGGCCAGCACCTCCTGCCGCGCGAGAAGCGGCCGGATCGGACGTTCTGCCGATCGACTCGGGGGACGGTGAGCGGTGTCATGAGCTGCGGTCACCGTCCACGTGCACCGTCTTCGTCGCCGCCCTGCCGGCCGGGTCCCTCCCGGCGGGACCGTGCCGGACGGCCGGCTGGTACGTGGAAGGAGGCGGCATCCTACGTCGATGCGCCCGGGAGGGGACGCCGTCATGACGCGACTCGAAGCGTTCCGCGCCTTTCCTCCCGGTGCCGCGGACACCCGGGGAGCCCGCCCACCGGGCTCCCTCCGGGGGCCCGGGGAGCCCCCGGGGGCGCGGTGGCACGCTGGGTTCCTGCCCCCTCGTGCGCACGGAGCGGGAAGCCGGGGAACACCGAATGAGCGGCCATCCGTCGGTGCCGGTGCTGCAGGAGCAGCTGTCCCCCGTGTGCAGCCTGCTCGCGGTGTCGCTGGTGATGTCTGACGGGCGTGGGGAAAGGCAGATCGTCGAGCTGGCCGCCGCCTCGGTCGCCTCGCTCACCTCCTGCCGTCCCCTCGCCAGCTACCTGACCACGGACGGCGAGGGCCTGCGCGCGGCCGACGGCAGCACGCTGAGCTGGCCGGGGCTGGAGGCGCAGCTGGCCGGACTGGGTGGTGTCGACGGGCGGGTGACCGGGAGCGGGTCCGCCTGGGCGCACGCCTTCGCCCTGTGCGGCCCCGACGGCATCGTCGGCCACCTCGTCGTCGCCGCCGACGCCGAGCCCTCGGACGACCAGGTCCACGTGCTGTGCATGCTCGCCCGGCAGGCCGGCTGCGCGCTCACCACCGCGGCGGTCCAGCGCCGGGAGCGGGAGTCGGCGAGCGAGCTGCGCAAGCTCAACGCCCGGCTCGCCGAGGTCAACGAGCGCCTCGGCGCGAGCGTCGCCGACCTGGAGTGGCGCCGCCGGGTGCACGAGACGCTGGCCGCCGCGGCCGCCGCGGGCAGCGGCGAAGCCGGGGTCGCCACCGCCGTGCACCAGCTCACCGGGTTCGGGGTGACGGCCGAGGACGGCTTCGGCAACCTGCTCACCTGGGCCGGCCCCGGCCCGCCGGAGCCCTGTCCCCGACCACCGGCCCGGCACCGGGCCGCGGTGCTCGACCACGCCCGCCGCAGCCCGCGCCCGCTCCGCGACGGGGACCGGCTCGTCGCAGTGGCCCAGCAGCGTGACGAGGTGCTCGGCGTGCTCGCTCTCCTCGATCCCGACCGCCGGGCCGGTGAGCACGAGTTGTTCGCCCTGGAGCACGGCGCCCGGGCGCTGACGATCGAGCTGGCGCACCAGCGCAGCCTGGTGGAGACCGAGCTGCGGCTCCGCCGTGATCTGGTGGACGACCTGCTCACCGGCACCGACGACGAGAGCGCGCTGTCCCGCTCGCAGGCGCTCGGTCACGACCTGCACCGACCGCACCAGGTCCTGGTCGTGCACTGGCCGGGCGCGCCGTCGGAGGACGCGCTGGTCCATGCCGTCGAGAACGCCACGACCCGGGTGCTGCACGCCCGGGTGCTGCTGGCGCACAGGCCGGACGGGGTGGTGCTCGTCCTCCCGTGGCCCGACGAGCGTGGGGACCGACGCCCGTGGGGGCAGCTGTACCGGGTCGTGGCCGAGCGCCTGCGGCCGACGGCGGGCGCGATCGGCGTCGGCGGCGTCTGCCACGCGCCGTCCGAGATCCCGAAGTCCTACGCCGAGGGGCGGCGGGCCCTGCGCGTACGCCTGGGATCGCTGACCCCGGACGGGATCACGGTGGATGCCGACCTCGGCATCTACCGGCTGCTCACCCTCGGGGACGACGACCGCGAGCTGCGGCAGTTCGTCCGCGCGTGGCTCGGCCCGCTGCTCGACTACGACGCCACCAACCGGTCCGACCTGGTCATGACCCTCCTCCAGTACCTCGAGTGCGGGGGGAACTACGACGCCGCGGCCCGGGCCCTTCTCATCCACCGCAGCACCCTTCGGTACCGGCTCCGGCGCATCCGGGAGATCAGCGGCCAGAACCTGGGCTGCGTCGACACCCGGCTCAACCTGCACGTCGCGGCCCGGGCCTGGCAGACCCTCCGCGGCGAACCCTGAACCCCGGACGGGCCGCGGCGGTCGAGCGGCGGGGGCGACGAGACCGGCCGGCGGGAACAGGGTCCCCTGCGGCGGCACCTGCCCTCGTCGATGGCCGCCAGCGAGCGCGGTCGATTGCCCCGCGGCACACCTCGTCGGATGCTGCAGAGAGGGATCCGGCCGGCGGTCCGCCGGACCGGGCGTCGACGGAGACGAGGAGGCACTGCCGTGAGCGAGCGAGTCACCTGGGAGACCTGCCCCGGGTGCGGACATGCCGCCGCCGTCGGCTGGGTCGACCGTGACCCGGTCGAGTTCGACTGCCCGAGGGGGTGTCCGCTGTCCTCCAGGCAGGTGGCAGCTCTGTTCGGCGCACCGTCCGCGCTGCCGGGTGCCGGCGACTGAGCCACGCAGCTCCGTGGGTCAGGACGCTCGCCTGAGGAGGCGCGCGAGCACCTGCTCCTCGTGGCGGTGGCCGATCGTCTCGTAGCCCACGACGGTCACCCACGGCGTCAGGGCGAGGACCGCCAGGCACCACACCACCGCCGTTCCCGTGACCGCCATGGCCAGGGAGGCCGCCACCAGCAGGACCGAGCCGGCCACGAGCAGCAGGTGGAACGGGTCGAACGAGTGCGTGAGCTGGCTGTAGACGCCGAACACCGAGGCGACGTACAGGACGACGGGGACCGCCACCGTGAGCACCGTGGCCCGGGTGTCGAGGACGCTCCGGTGCTCCAGGTGGAGAGCGACGACGTGCAGGCCGGCGCCGACGGCGACCGTGGCGCCGAACAGGACGATGTGGCCGTACCCCCATCCGAAGCTGCGCTCCCGGTGCACCCGCAGGATCTCGCCGCAGGGCAGGACGAAGTAGACCCACCACATGCCGAAGGACAGCGCCGTGCCGGCCAGACCCAGCACGGCGACGTCCACCGACCAGCCCGGACCCTCCGGCCCGATCAGGGCGGCGAGGACGACGGTCGTGCCGAGCAGGACCTCGCCCAGCGCGATGACGACCACCAGCCCGTAGCGCTCCGCGATGTGGCGGGCGTGCCAGGGCGTACCGCCCGTGCGGGTCTCGGCGATCACCGGCCCGGCGAGCTCGACGAGCACGAGCAGCGCCGCCCACAGGAACATCACCCCGATCGACGTCCGGGCCAGCAGCAACCCCATCCAGCCGGCCTGGGCGAGGAGGATCGTGGTGGCGTAGGTGAGGCAGGCGCTGCGCCGGCCGGGATCCTGACGGGCCGCGCGCAGCCACTGGAACACCATCGCGATCCGCATGACGACGTACCCGGCGACCATGACCCCGTTGTCGACGGTGTCGCCCCGGTCGAGGGACGCGAACACCGCCGGCAGGCCCAGCGCGAGGACCAGCACGCCGACCATCTGCACCATCGTGGCCAGCCGGAAGACCCAGTCGTCGGTGTCGTAGGCCGACGCGAACCACGAGAAGTTGATCCACGCCCAGGCGATCGCGAACGTGCTGAACAGGAAGCCGGCCAGGCCGGCTGCGACGTGGCCCTCGGCGAGGGCGTGCGCCAGCTCGTCGGCGGCCGAGCCGAACGCGATGACGAACGTCAGGTCGAACAGGAGCTCCAGCGGCGTGGCTGCGCGGTGCTCCTGGTCCGGGTCGCGCCCGCCCATGCGCAGGCGGTGGTGGACCGGTGAGCCGATCACGTCCGCGCGTGGGGGTCGGTGACGCCGTTCCGTGAGGCGTCGCGGGCGACGTCCCAACCGGCTCGTGCCGCCCCGGCCCGGAACGCGCTGCCGTAGAAGTCCAGCACCGCAGCGCGCGGATCGGCCTCCCGGCGGGCGTCGTCGTAGGTCAGCACCGCCAGGTGACTGCCGTTCCGCTCGGTCCACCGGGCCGCCGGCGGCGCGAGGGGTTCGTCGGCCAGCCCGTCCGGTTCCGGCGCGGTGTAGGAGTAGAACGCCGGCTCGGGGAACGCCTCGTCGCCGAACCAGAAGCCGAAGCTGATGACCTCGCGGGAGTAGGCCTCGCGGGTGACCGGGTCGGTCTCCGGCCCGAGATCGACGTGCCGGTCGGAGAACCGGGTGACCGCGACGTCGAAGGTGTGCCAGAAGTGGTGGACCGGGCTGGTCTTGCCGGCCCAGTCCCCGGCGAACTCCTCCAGGAGCAGGCTGACCCGGCTCAGCGTCTGCCAGTAGCGGGTGACCGCGGCCGGGTCGTAGGTGGCGTGCTCGTGGTCGTCGGCGAACTGCCGGTCGGTGTCGGCGAGGTCGTAGGGATGCGGGAGCGCCGGCCGCGCCCGCACCCCGACGGCGTCGAGCCCCCGCAGCAGCTCGCGGGTGAAGTCGGCGACGGACTTCCCGGGGAGGGGGAAGGCGAAGCGCAGCCCCTCGATCGTGGTCAGGTCGAGCCGGTGGTCGAGGAAGTCGAAGTCGATGGTGAAGATCGGGTCCGCGCCCATCGGGCGGGTGGTGATCCCGCGGCCGGTGACGTGGAAGGGCACGTTCCACCAGTGGTTGCGGCGCGGGGACGCGGCAAGCCGGATCTTGCCGACCAGCTGGGCGAACCGGTGGAGCGTCGCCAGCGTCTCCGCCCAGGAGGGGTAGGGCAGGTCCGGCCAGGCCGCCGCCGTTCGGACGGCGACGTCGGTGGGTGCCTCGTCGGTGGTCATCGCACGTCTCCCGCCGGGCTCGGTTCAGCGGTCCGGGCCCCTGCCCCGCTGCCGATGGTTCCCCTCCCGCCCCCGGAGCGGAAGGCACCCGTGCGGGTCCGCGGCGGCGGCACACCGGAGATCCGCTTGCGGCGGATACCCCCCACCCGTATAGTCCGCCCTGCAGAGCAGTACCCCCAGGGGGTAGACTTGACGGAGAAGACAGGGAGTCCACGTGCCCACCGCCCGCTCCACCGCGTCCGGTATGACCTGCGGCCACTGCGTGTCCGCCGTGACCGTCCTCAGCGACGCGCCGCTCGCCACGCACGCCGTCCGGGCGGCCATCGACGAGGCCGGCCACGAGGCCACGGGCGGCGCGCGATGAGGCTCTCCAGCACGCCGGTGAAGCTCGGCGCCTACGCCGGCGGGCTCGCCGTCGCCTTCGCCGCTGCCTTCACGGTCGGCAGCGCGCTCGACCCGGTCACCGACACCGCCGCGGCCGCTCCGGCCGGCTCGGCCGAGCACGAGGAGACCGACGCGGGCGGGCACGACGACGGCCACGGTGCCGCCGACGCCGCCACGCCCCCGGCCGGGCTGGCCGTCTCCGAGCGCGGCTACACCCTGGCCCCGGCCGCGGGCAGCCTCCCGGCCGGGAGCTCGGTGCCGTTCGCGTTCACCGTCACCGGGCCCGACGGCGCGCCGGTCCAGGAGTTCACCGAGGAGCACGAGAAGGAGCTGCACCTGATCGTCGTCCGCCGGGACCTCGCCGGGTTCCAGCACGTGCACCCGGCCCGCGACGCCGCCGGCACGTGGAGCGTGCCGCTCGACCTCGCGCAGGGGGGCAGCTACCGCGTCTTCGCCGACTTCACCCCGGCCGCCCTCGGCGAGGGCCTGACCCTGGGCACCGACCTGTCCGTCGCCGGCGACTACGCGCCCGAGCCGCTGCCCGCGCCCGCGGCCACCGCGGCCGTGGACGGCTACGAGATCCGCCTCGCGGGCACCCCGGTGGCCGGCCGGGAGTCCGAGCTGACCTTCACCGTCAGCCGGAACGGCCGCGAGGTCACCGACCTGGAGGCCTACCTGGGCGCGTTCGGGCACCTGGTCTCCCTGCGCACCGGCGACCTGGCCTACCTGCACACCCACCCGGCCCAGGAGGCCCACGGTGACGAGACCGGCGGCCCCGCCGTGCAGTTCGCCACGACCTTCCCCACCAACGGCTCCTACCGGCTGTTCCTCGACTTCGCGCACGGCGGCCGCGTCCACACGGCGGAGTTCACCGTGACGGTGGGCGCCCCGGCCGCGCCGGAGCTCCCGGCCTCCGATCCCGCCGCCCACGACGCCATCCCGCACGAGGACTGACCTCCCTCGCCCCCGAGCTGCGCTCGGGCTCCCAGGAACAGGAGAAACTTCCGTGAGTACGCCCACCCCGACGGCCACGCCGGGTTCCGCCACGCCCGTGCAGGGGCGCACCGTCGAGCTCGCCATCGGCGGGATGACCTGCGCCTCCTGCCAGGCGCGGGTGGAGAAGAAGCTCAACCGGATGGACGGCGTGAGCGCGACGGTCAACTACGCCACCGAGAAGGCCAAGGTCACCGTCGCCGACGGCGTCACGGTCGACGACCTCATCGCCACCGTCGAGGCCACCGGCTACACCGCCGCGCTCATCGAGCCGGCACGACCCCGTCCCGAGGCTCGC
Source organism: Geodermatophilus ruber (assembly GCF_900114385.1). Taxonomy (GTDB): domain Bacteria; phylum Actinomycetota; class Actinomycetes; order Mycobacteriales; family Geodermatophilaceae; genus Geodermatophilus; species Geodermatophilus ruber. The sequence continues at coordinate 153,293 of NZ_FOSW01000002.1, read as the reverse complement.
ACCGAGCTTGCGAGGGGTGAGGAGGACGGGGCCCTTCAGCCGCTGCGCCGCCGGCTGGTCACCAGCATCGCGCTGACCGTGCCGGTCATCGCGATGGCCATGGTCCCCGCCCTCCAGTTCGACCACTGGCAGTGGCTGACCCTCACCCTCACCGCGCCGGTGGTGACCTGGGCCGCCTGGCCGTTCCACAAGGCGGCCTGGACCAACCTGCGGCACGGCGCCGCCACCATGGACACCCTCATCTCCCTCGGCGTGCTCGCGGCGTTCGGCTGGTCGCTGTATGCGCTGTTCCTCGGCGGGGCCGGCGTGACCGGGATGACGATGCCGTTCACCCTGCTGCCCTCCCGGGGGCACGGCTCGGCCGAGATCTACCTCGAGGTGGCCGCCGCGGTCACCATGTTCATCCTCGCCGGTCGCTGGTTCGAGGCCCGGGCCAAGCGCCGCTCCGGCGCCGCGCTGCGGGCGCTGATGGAGCTGGGCGCCAAGGACGTCGCCGTGCTGCGCGCCGGGATCGAGACCCGGGTGCCGGTCGAGCAGCTGGCCCTCGGCGACGAGTTCGTCGTCCGCCCGGGCGAGAAGCTCGCGACCGACGGTGTCGTGGTCGCCGGCACCTCCGCGGTCGACGCCTCGCTGCTCACCGGCGAGTCGGTGCCGGTCGAGGTCGGCCCCGGGGACGCCGTCATCGGCGCCACGGTCAACGCCGGCGGCCGGCTGGTCGTGCGGGCCACCCGCGTCGGCTCCGACACCCAGCTGGCCCAGATGGCCCGCCTGGTCGAGGACGCGCAGAACGGCAAGGCGCAGGTGCAGCGGCTGGCCGACCGGGTGTCGGCGGTCTTCGTGCCGATCGTCATCGCCCTCGCCCTGGCCACGCTGGGCTTCTGGCTCGGCAACGGCGCGCCCGCCGAGGTCGCCTTCACCGCCGCGGTCGCCGTGCTGATCATCGCCTGCCCCTGCGCGCTGGGGCTGGCCACGCCGACCGCGCTGATGGTCGGCACCGGCCGCGGCGCCCAGCTGGGCATCCTGATCAAGGGGCCGGAGGTGCTGGAGTCCACCCGCCGGGTCGACACGGTCGTGCTGGACAAGACCGGCACGGTCACCACCGGCCGGATGAGCCTCGTGGACGTGGTCCCGGCCCCCGGGGAGGACGCCGACGAGGTGCTGCGGTTCGCCGGCGCCCTGGAGGACGCCTCCGAGCACCCGATCGCGCAGGCGGTCGCCGCCGGCGCCCGCGAGCGCCTCGGCCCGCTGCCCGCGGTGGAGGGGTTCACCAACGCCGAGGGACGCGGCGTGTCCGGCGTCGTCGAGGGCTGCGCGGTCGTGGTCGGCCGGGGCAGCTGGCTGGCCGAGGAGTGGTCGCTGGCCGCGCCGCAGGCGCTGGTCGCCGCCGTCCGCGCGGCCGAGGAGCAGGGCCGCACGCCGGTGTGGGTGGGCTGGGACGGCGCCGTCCGCGGCGTCGTGGTCGTCGCCGACACCGTCAAGCCCACCTCCGCGGAGGCGATCGCCCGGTTCCGCTCCCTCGGCCTGCGCCCGGTCCTGCTGACCGGCGACAACGCCCGGGCCGCCGCCGCGGTCGCCGCTCAGGTGGGCATCGAGGCGGGCGATGTCATCGCCGAGGTGCTCCCGGCCGAGAAGGTCGAGGTGGTCCGCCGGCTGCAGGCCGAGGGCCGGACCGTGGCGATGGTCGGCGACGGCGTCAACGATGCCGCCGCCCTCGCCCGGGCCGACCTCGGGCTGAGCATGGGCACCGGCTCCGACGTCGCCATCGAGGCCTCCGACCTCACCCTCGTCCGAGGCGACCTGCGCGCCGCGGCCGACGCCATCCGGCTCTCCCGCCGCACGCTGGCCACGATCAAGGGCAACCTGTTCTGGGCCTTCGCCTACAACGTGGCGGCCCTGCCCCTCGCCGCGACGGGGCTGCTCAACCCGATGATCGCCGGCGCCGCGATGGCCTTCTCCTCGGTGTTCGTGGTGAGCAACAGCCTGCGGCTGCGCCGGTTCCGCGCCGCCTGACGCACACGACCGACCGCGGTGGAGCGCACAGCTCCACCGCGGTCGGTCGCGTTCCGGGGTTCCTCAGCGCAGCAGGTGCTCGGGTGCGACGACGTCCAGCCCGTGGGCGGCGGCCACGGCCTCGTTCGTCACCTGCCCGTCGTGGGTGTTGAGGCCCCGGGCGAGGGCGGGGTCGGCCCGGCGCGCGATCTGGCTCAGCGTGAGGTACCGGTGGCGGCCGTCGGAGGCATCGAGCAACGCCAGCGCGCGGGAGGCGACCGAACGCCCGGACCCTCTGCTGGGCTCCGACATGACACCCCCTCCCTCTGCCCGGTGCGGCGCTCGAAGCTACCTCAGCCGAGCTCGCGCACCGAGCTGGCACGGGAGCGCGTACGGGCCGTTTCCTGCGCCGGTAGGTCAGCTCGGCCACGATCCGCTCGCGATGCCGCCGACGGTGACGGAGGCCCGGACAGCGGGCCCGGAGCCGGCGCCGGGCCCCGGTTGCTGCCGGCCGTTCGCGGAACGCAGGTGAGGAGTCCGGTCGCAGGAACGCGACAGAGGCGGCGTCCCCGTAGCCCTGCAGCGGGGACGCCGCCTCTCGCCTCGGTGTGCCCGGTCTCCCCGGGCCGGCGCCCGGGGAGGAGCGGGGTCAGCCCTCGGCGCGCCCCAGGACGGCGGCCAGCGCCGCGCGGAGCCAGTCGTGCGCCTGCTGCGCCGAGGAGGGCGAGGAGAGCTGCCGGGCGGCGACGTGCAGGTCGGGGCGCACGAGCAGCACGCCGCCGTCCTCGATCTCCCGCAACTCGGCCCAGGTGCCGTACGGGTCCTCGATCTCCTGCCCCGGGCCGATGGAGACAGCGGTGATCGTCAACCCGAACTCGTCGCCGAGGGCCCGGGCCGCCTCCAGCCACGCCTCCCCGCCGATGCCGGTCACGACGCTGAACCGGCCCCGGCCGACCAGGTCGAGGGTGGAGGTGCGCACCCCGTGCCGGGTGACCCAGGTGTGCGGGATCTTGGCGCCGGGCCAGGTGGTCGGCTGCGCGTACAGCTCCGGATCGCGCCGGTACTCCGGCATCGGCGTCCCGTCGCCCACGACCGCCGCGGAGGCGTACCGGTGGTTGTGCTCGACGCCGTGGGCGTCGAACTCGTAGGCCTTGTAGGCAATGGCCTCCCGCAGCGCGGCGCGGACCTTCTCCCCCTCCGGCCCCGGCGCCTTGCGCAGCGCCAGCTGCTGCTCGAGCTTGTCGACGTCCGTGGTGTCGGACAGGTCCAGCGCGGTGAGGATCTTCCCGGTGTCCGCGATGCTCTGGTTGGCCCGCTCGACGATCTGGCGGGCGACCGGGGCGCGCTCGGCGTCGTAGGTGTCCAGCAGGGCCGGCGAGGCCGCCCCGGAGACGACGTGCGCCAGCTTCCAGGCCAGGTTGTAGCTGTCCTGGATCGAGGTGTTGGACCCCAGCCCGTTCGTCGGCGGGTGGCGGTGGATCGCGTCGCCGGCGCAGAAGACCCGTCCGCGGGAGATCGTGGTGGCGTAGTGGTGGTTCACCGTCCACGGCGAGCGGGACTTCACGCGCATCTCGAAGTCGTCGGTGCCGACCAGCGCCACGGCGAGCTCCCGCACCACCTCGTCGGTCAGGTCCGGCGGGCCGCCGGCCACCTCGTAGCCCCACATGAGCATCCACTCGTTCCAGGGCTTGATCATGCGCAGCACGCCGAGGCCGACGCCCTCGCGCTCGGCGCCGGGCTGGAGCATCCAGTACAGGACGGAGGGGCGGTGCGCGACGAAGCGCGAGAGGTCGGCTTCGAAGACGATGCTCAGCGCACCGGCCACGGCGCCGGGGCCCTCGAACGGCAGCCCCAGGTCGGCGGCGACCTTGCTGCGGGCGCCGTCGGCCCCGACGAGGTACTTCGACCGGATCGTGTACTCCGCGCCGGTCAAGCGGTCGCGGACGGTGGTCGTGACCCCCTCGTCGTCCTGCACGTGTCCCAGGTACTCGGTGTCGAACCGCACGCGCGCGCCGCGCTCCTGGGCCGCCTGCACGAGGATCGGCTCGGTGATCGTCTGGGGCGCGTCGAGCATGGTGCACGGGCTCTGCAGCTCGTAGTCGGCGTGCCGGACGGTGTCGGTGCCCCACGACGGGATCCGGCCCAGCTCGTCACCGGCCAGGCTCGTGCAGAAGGTCGTGTTACCCATGTACTCCCAGGGCGTCGCCTCGCGCATCAGGCGGTCCTCGATGCCCATGTCGCGCATCGCTTCCATCGTGCGCTGGTTGGTGATGTGCGCCCGGGGGGTGTCGGACAACCGGCCGTACTTCGTCACCAGGACGGTCGACGTGCCGTACGTGGCGAGGAACAGGGCCGCCGAGGCACCGGCCGGGCCGGAGCCCACGACCAGGACGTCGGTGGTGACGGCCGGCTGAGCAGGGGGCGAGGTCTCCGTCGTGGGAGCGGTCATCGACAGCCTCTCTGGGATCGGATTGCGGACAGATGTCCGCGTCACGGTCAGCGTCCATTGGAGTGAGCCGCCCGGGCTGTGTCAAGGGCCACATCGGGGTGGCGCACCGGCCGGTCGCCGATACGGGCTCCCCCGGCGCCGCGCCCCTCGCCGGGACTGCGCCGGACTGTTGCCCGGGCTCCGCGGTGGCGAGGACAGTGGGCGCAGCGGCGGTGCCGCAGGGGCGTCGCCGTCACCTGGAGGGAGGGTGGCATGTACGCCCGAACTGCCACCATGCGGGTCAGGCCCCACACCGTCGACGACTTCGTCGTGCACGTCCGCGACCAGCTCATGCCGGCGGTCACGCGGCTGGCGGGCTGCGTCGGCCTCTCGGTCCTGGTCGACCCCCACACCGGCCGCTGCATCGCGACCACCGCCTGGGAGACCGAGGAGGCGATGTACGCCGGCACCGAGCAGGACCGCACCGCCTGGGATCTCGCCGCCCAGAAGTTCGGCGTCGTCCCCGAGGTGCACGAGTGGGAGATCGCCGTGCTGCACCGGGCGCAGCAGGTCGGGGACGGCGCCTGCGCGCGGGTGACCTGGACCCGCACCGACCCCGGCAACCTCGACCGTGTCGTCGCCGCCTACCGGGAGAGCCTCATGCCCTGGTGGGAGCAGACGCCCGGGTTCTGCAGCAACAGTTTCCTCATCGACCGGCGGGAGGGACGCTGCGCCTCGGCCGTCGTGTTCGACAGCCGCGAGGCGATGGCAGACACCCGCGACCAGTTCACGACGCTGCGGCAGGAGTTCACGCAGCGGATGGGGATGGAGATCCTCGAGGTCGCGGAGTTCGACCTCGCCCTCGCCCACCTCCGGGTGCCCGAGACCGTCTGATCAGCGGCCCCCCGGCCCGCCGTCGGCTGGAGAGGTGTCACGGGCCGCCCGCCCGGGGGAAGCGGGCGGCCCGCACATCACTACTCTGACGGCCCGGCAGGCCGGCACCCACCCCCAGAGCGGGGGTGCTCAGGCCGCCAGACCTGGGGCCCGAGGTCCCCGCCCTGCAGCGCCAGGCGGCCCGATCAGGCGGGCACCTGGGGAACGACGTCGGGGACGAGGTGCTGGCTCTCCTTGGGCGGCCGGAGGTAGTCGTCACGCGCCGGCGGCCGGAGCGGCAGCTTCGGTGGCGCCTCCGGGGTGAGGTCCTCGTAGGGCACCTGGCCGAGCAGGTGGGTGATCACGTTCAGCCGGGCGCGCTTCTTGACATCGGCCTCGACCACCCACCACGGCGCCTGAGGGATGTCCGTGGCGGCGAACATGACGTCCTTGGCGCGGGAGAAGTCGACCCAGCGGTTGCGCGCCTCGAGGTCCATGGGGCTGAGCTTCCAGCGCCTGGTCGGGTCCTTCAGCCGCGCCTGGAACCGCTTCTCCTGCTCGGTGTCGCTGACGGAGAACCAGTACTTGATCAGCGTGATGCCGCTGCGGACGAGCATCCGCTCGAACTCCGGGCAGGAGCGCAGGAACTCCTCGTACTCCTGCTCGGTGCAGAAGCCCATGACCCACTCCACGCCGGCGCGGTTGTACCAGGAGCGGTCGAACAGGACCATCTCACCGCGGGCGGGCAGGTGGGCGACGTAGCGCTGGAAGTACCACTGGGCCCGCTCGCGCTCGGTCGGTGCGGCGAGCGCGACGACGTGGGCGGCGCGGGGGTTGAGCGTCTCCGTGATGCGCTGGATCGCTCCACCCTTGCCCGCGGCGTCGCGGCCCTCGAAGATCACGACCACCCGCAGCCCCTGGGCGCGGATGTACTCCTGCTGCTTGACCAGCTCCACCTGCAACCGCGCCAGCTCCTGCTCGTAGTACTTGGTGCTGACCTTCGCGACCGCCTGCGGGGCTTCCTCGACGGACGGCTGGGCCGGAGCAGTCCTCATGACGGCAGCATCGTCCGCCGGTCCCTGCGCATCAACGGGTTACGGCCTCGTTCCGGAGGCCGCAGGGCACCGACGGCGCCCCGTCCCATGCGGACCCCGCACCGCGGAGGCCGGCCCGCGCCCACGACGACGACGGCGACCTCCCCGCGCACTACTTACCCAAGGGTGAGTACAGCACTTGCAAGTGCCCACTCTCCGATGGGAAGTGACCGGGTCACGGTCTGGTTGCTGGTCGTGGACCGCGGCTCGCCGCGGCCGAACTGGTCAGACCGAGCAGCCCCAGAAGGAGCACAGCACATGCCGATCATCGTCACCGGCGCCACCGGACACCTGGGCCGACTGGCCGTCGAGGCCCTGCTGGACCGAGGGGTCCCGGCCGAGCAGATCATCGCCACCGGACGGCGCACCGAGACCCTCGCCGACCTGGCCGAGCGCGGCGTCGTGGTCCGGCGCGCGGACTTCGACGACCCGGCCTCGCTGCGCGAGGCATTCACGGGGGCGGAGAAGCTGCTGCTGGTCTCCGGCAGCGAGGTGGGCCAGCGCCCCCGGCAGCACGGCAACGCGATCGACGCCGCGAAGGCCGCCGGCGTGCAGTTCATCGCCTACACCAGCATCGCCCACGCCGACACCTCCACGCTGCTGCTGGCCGAGGACCACCGGGCCACCGAGCGGCTGCTGGCCGAGGCGGGCGTGCCTCACGCACTGCTGCGCAACGGCTGGTACCTGGAGAACTACACCGGGCAGCTGCCGGTGTACCTCGAGCACGGCATCGCCGGCGCGGCCGGCACCGGCAAGGTGAGCGCCGCGACCCGCGCCGACTACGCCGAGGCCGCCGCGGCAGTGCTCACCGGCGAGGGGCACGCCGGTGCCGTCTACGAGCTGGGCGGCGAGCCGTTCACCATGACCGAGCTCGCCGAGATCGTCTCGGCGGCCACCGGCCGGACGGTGACCTACACCGACCTGCCGCTCGAGCAGTACCAGGCGGTCCTGGTCGGCGCGGGTCTGCCCGAGCCCGTCGCGGCGGTGTTCGCCGACGGCGACCGCGGTGTCGCGGCCGGCGAGCTGTTCGTCGAGAGCCAGGACCTGGCGACGCTCATCGGCCGCACGCCGACGTCCCCGGCCGACGCCGTGGCCGCCGCCGTGGCGGGCCTGCGCGGCTGATCCGCCCGGCCGGCCCGGCACCTGCGCCGGGCCGGCCGCTCCCGGTGGCCACCGGGACCTGCGGGAACGGACGGCAGTCAGTTCCTGTTGGGAAGTGGCAGCCTGTCCGGGAACCGATGAGGAGATCGTGATGCCCGAGCCGATGCCGCCGTTCGACCCGTACGTCGCGGCGTGCCCGAGCCGCCAGGCGCTGGACCGGATCGGGGACCGCTGGACGATCCTCGTCGTCGGCGCCCTCGCCGCCGGCCCCCGGCGCTTCACCGAGCTCGCCCGGCGGATCGAGGGTGTCAGCCAGAAGATGCTCACCCAGACCCTGCGCGGCCTGGAGCGGGACGGCCTGGTCACCCGCACGGTCCACGCCACCGTGCCGCCGCGGGTCGACTACGAGCTGACCGCGCTCGGGCGGACGCTGCGCGCCCCGATCGCGGCCCTGGAGCAGTGGGCGCTCGACCACATGGCCGACGTCCTCGCCGCGCGCGAGGCCTACGACGCCCGGCGCGCACAGCCCGTCGCCTGACCCCTCCCCCGACGTCAGGGCGCCGCGGTGGGCGGCCAGCCGCCGTCGGGATCGATGGCCTGCCCGATGCGGCGGCTGATCTCGCGCAGCTGCCGGGCCTGGGCCTGGGTCAGCGGGTCGAAGACGAGCCGGCGCACCTCCTCCACGTGGCCGGGCGCAGTCTGCTCGACCTTCTCCCTGCCGGCCTCGGTGAGGACGGCCAGGGTGTACCGGCCGTCGTCCGGGTCCGGACGGCGCTCCACCCACCCGCGCTTCTCGAGCCGGTCGACCACCCGCGAGAGGCGGGACAACGAGCCGTTGGAGAACGCCGCCAGCTCGCTCATCCGCAGGGTGCCCCCGGGCGACATCGACAGGCCCGCCAGCACCTGGTACTCGAAGTGCGTGATCCCGGCGTCGCGCTGGAGCTGGGCATCCAGCGCGGAGGGCAGCCACATCAGCACACCGCCCAGCGCGAGCCACGCCTGCATCTCCTCCTCGGTCAGCCAGCGCGGCTCGGCAGGTTTCTCCATGCCCCCAACCTATCCAGGACGCACGACGGCAAATTACTTGACGGCTCAAGTAATACCTCGCTAGGTTACTTGACGTATCAAGTCATCGGAGAGGGATGGGCCCCATGAACGTCGTCCTGTGGATCATCGCCGGAGTGCTCGCCGCCGCCTTCCTGAGCGCCGGGCTGATGAAGCTCGGGCAACCGAAGAAGAAGCTCGCCGACTCCGGCATGGGCTGGGTGGAGGACTTCTCCCCCGGCGCGGTCAAGGCCATCGGCGCGCTGGAGGTGCTGGCGGCGATCGGGCTGATCCTGCCGGCGGCGCTGGGCATCGCCCCGGTCCTCGTGCCCCTCGCGGCGACCGGCCTGGTGCTGCTCATGCTGGGTGCCGCGGTGGTCCACGCCCGCCGCGGGGAGTCGCAGATGATCGTCGTCAACGTGGTGCTGCTGGTCCTCGCGGCCGTCGTCGCCTGGGGCCGGTTCGGACCGTACGCGTTCTGACCCGCGCACCGCGATGTCCTCCTTCCTGCACCCCGCCGTCCCCGCCGGAGCCTTCGACGAGTTCCTGCGGGAGACGGCGCCGGCCGGTCGCGACCGGCGCACCTGGACGCCCGAGGACGGCCGCATGCCTGCGCTGTACCTCAGCCACGGTGCGCCGCCGGTCTTCGATGACCCGCACTGGATGAACCAGCTCTTCGGCTGGGCGCAGTCGATGCCCAGGCCGCGGGCGATCCTCATCGTCAGCGCGCACTGGGAGTCCGCGCCGCTGGCGCTCAGCGCGCCGGCCGCCGGCACGCCGCTGGTCTACGACTTCGGCGGCTTCCACCGCCGGTACTACGAGATGACGTACGAGACCCCGGACGCCACCGCGCTGGCGCAGCGGGTGGCCGCGGCGATGCCCGCGACCGAACCCGTGCACGCCTCCGCCCGGCGCGGCCTCGACCACGGCGCCTGGGTCCCGCTCAAGGTGATGTACCCCTACGCCGATGTGCCGGTGCTCCAGATGAGCCTTCCCACGCACGAGCCCGCCCGCCTGCTCGACCTCGGCCGGCGGCTGCGCCCGCTGCGTGACGAGGGGGTGCTCGTGATCGGCTCGGGCTTCATGACGCACGGGCTGCCGTTCGTCACCCGCGACATGCTCGAGCACAACGTCGTCCCCGGGTGGTCCGGCGAGTTCGACGCCTGGGTCGCCGAGGCGCTCGCCCGGGGCGACCTCGACACCCTCGCCGACTTCCGCCGTGCCCCGGGCATGCCCTACGCCCATCCGACGGTCGAGCACTTCACTCCGCTGTTCGTCACCCTCGGTGCTGCCACGGACCCGACGGCCGCGCCGACCACGGTCATCGACGACTTCCAGATCGGCATGGCCAAGCGGTCGTTCGAGGTCGCCTGACAGTGACGACGCGTCCGGTCCCGCCGCAGCCGGATGCCCACCCGTCCTGACCGGTGCTCGGCGGGGCCGGCCCTGCGCTAGAACGAGGCCATGGAGACATGGGACGCCGTTCGGGCGCGCCGCAACGTGCGCGAGTACACCGACCAGCCCATCCCCCGCGAGGACCTCGAGCGCATCCTCGAGGCGGGACGGCGGTCACCGTCGTCGCAGAACTGGCAGCCGTGGGACTTCGTGGCCGTGACCGACCGCGACCAGCTCGTCGAGCTGGCGAAGGTCTGGCCGCAGGGCGGCCGGCACATCGCCCGCTCGGCGGCGACGATCGCCCTCGTCGGCCGGCAGCAGGAGGACCAGCGGCAGCGCGAGACGATGCTGTACGACTTCGGCCAGGCGACGATGAACATGATGCTGACCGCGACCGACCTCGGCATCGGATCCGGTCACTCGGCGGTGGTCGACCAGGAGCAGGCGCAGCGCGTGCTGGGGTTCCCCGACGGCTACCTGGCCGTCTACCTGATCGGCCTGGGTTATCCGGCCGATCGGCCCCTGCGGCCGATCGCCAGGCCGAACCGCCGGCCCTTCGAGGAGGTCGTGCACTGGGGCCGCTGGTAGGGCGACGGGGCGGCGCTGAGGGCGGGTGGGCCCGGTCCGGCCGGGCCCACCCGCCGTGCCGTCACGTGGGGCTGTCCGACGGCCTGGGCTCGGTCAGGGAGCGCCCAGCAGGGTGCGGATCTCCTCGGCCTGCTCCTCCGGGACCGGCGTCGGCCGGACGAAGTCCTCGGCCTCGGGGGCGTATGGGGAGATGTCACCGGTCTGCTCGTTGAGGTAGGTGTTGCCCTCCTCCGAGAGGACGAAGTTGGCGAACAGGCGGGCGGCGTTCGAGCACTCGCTGCCGGCGGTGAGGCCCAGAGCGATCTGCGGCCCGGTCGTCGGGGACAGCTGGACCGCGTCGACCGGCGCGTTGGCGGCCTGCAGGCTCCGCACGATCGCGGTGACCCCGGGGAAGCCGAGCGACCCCTCGCCGGCCGCGACGCCCTGAGTGGCAGGGACGGCGCTGTTGTACCAGCTGGGCTGGTTGGCGGCGACGGCCTCCAGGAAGTCGTCCCCGTAGGTCTCCCGCATGAGCGTCCAGAACGCCACGTTCGCCGGGGACGACGTCGGCTCGGCGAACAGCAGCTCGCCCTGGTAGGCCGGGTCCGCGTAGTCCTCCCACGACGAGGGCGGCTCGGACACCAGCCCGGTGTTGTAGACCATGGTGGTCGGGACCAGCTGGACCAGCGGCGTCGCGCCGTCGTCGGCGGTGTAGTCCGCGGGGAAGCCCTCCGGGTAGCTGGGCAGCTCGGCCTCGCTCACCGGGGTCAGCCAACCGTTGGCGTACGCCTGCTCGTAGAACGGAGAGTGGGTCAGCAGGATGACGTCGGCTGCCACCGCGCCCGCCTCCGCCTCGGAGGAGTAGCGCTGCTGCAGGTCGGCGGAGACCAGTCGGACGAACGACACCGGGATGTCGTACTGCGCGGTGAACTCGTCGGTCACGGCCTGCAGTGCCGCCTCGTCCGGGACGCCGTAGAGCGTCAGGCAGTTCTCCTCCTGGGCGGCGGCGATGAGCTCGTCGAGCTCCGCCGAGCTCTCCAGCGTGGGAGCGGCGGGCTCCTCGGCGGAGGCGTCGTCCTCGCCCCCGCCGCACGCGGCCAGGACGAGGGTGAGGGCGAGTCCCATCCCGAGGGCCTCGTAACGGGTACGTCTGGTGGGCATGTTCCTGCTCTCTCGGTCGTCCGCGGCACTGCCGCGGGTGGGTGGTGCGAGGGCCGGACGGCGTCCGGGGGCCGTGCTGGGGTGGTGCCGGCGGGTCACGGCCGGCTGGGTAGGAGTCGTCGTTCGATGAAGTCGCAGACCGCCCGCTCCAGCCGCGTCCCGCCGTCCCCGCGCGGATCGGCGTTGTTGGCGCGGACCTCGAGGACGGGGATGCCGGCGGCCTCGAGCGCTCGGGTGGTGAACCAACTGCCCGGCACGTCGTCGGCGACCAGGTGCACGACGCCGTCGACGCCGTGGCTCAGGGCCTCCTTGACGTACCACTCGGTGCTCCACGGCGGCGTGTACAGCTGGTCGGTCAGGCCGGCGAATCGGGCGGCCAGCGTGCGGATCGGGTCGGTTCCGTAGCGGGCGTAACCGTCGGCGGCGATGGCCAGGTACATCGACCAGACGAAGACCGCGCCGTAGCGCTCCTGGAAGCGCCGGTAGAGGCCCAGGTCGTACCAGAGGCCCCGGCCCAGCCACATGAGCCGCAGCCGCTCCCCCGGCGCCACCGCGGCGCCGCGGTCGACCAGGTCGGCGACCTCCTCGTAGAGCCGGCGCGCCGCGTCACGTGCCCACGGCGTCCCGCGGTGCCACTGCGGGATCATCACGCTGGGGATCGTGTCGCCGACCGCCACGGGGGTCGGCCGGGCCGCGGCGATCAGGTCGCGGGTGCGCCGGTTCCACTCGGCCTGCTCGTTGACCAGGTCCATGACCTCGGCGAGCCGGTCGAGGTCCAGCCGGCGGCCGGTGCGCTCCTCGAGGAACGCCGCCAGGCCCTCGATCTCCGACGAGAGCAGGTCCAGCCGCTCGGGTCCGAACGCCTCCTCCCAGCGGTGCGGGACCAGCTCCCACCAGCGGCTCGGCGCCTCGACGGCGGAGGAACGCTCGATCGGGTAGAAACTCGTGCCGTCCAGCTCGTCCCAGAGGTCGAAGACCTTGCGCGCGGCATCGCCGCTGGTCTCGGCGACGACGACGGTCGGCCGGGGCAGGCCACCCCACGGGGCCTCGTCCTCGGCCAGGAAGTGGGAGCCGAGCGAGATCGCGTCGTACTGGCGGCTGTAGTCCGGGTACCCGCGGTCGCGCAGCACCTGGAGGCTCGCGTCCGCCCGCTGCCGGGCCGAGACCACCGAGGCCCACCACTGGTTGACCACGTACGGGATGCCCATGGCCCGGAGGACCTCCTGCGGGGCATCGGCGTTGACCAGCGCGAGCGGTTCCCCTGCCGCCACGCGGGCGCGGATGCCGGCGAACCACTCGCGCTGGTATGCCGTCGCGGCCAGCGCCGACTCCAGGCGGGTCATGCCCGTGCTCCCGAGAGGACCGGCTCGCAGGTCGCGGAGCCCAGCGCCGAACGGAGGTCCGTCGCGAGGACCCGGTACGGCTGGCGCGCCAGGAGCGCGCTCGGCACCCCGTCGGCTGCCACTGCCGCCCGCTGGGCCGGGAAGTCCCAGGCCGGCGCCTCGTCGTGCTCGCGGACGACGCCCAGCAGGACCTCCGCGGCACTGCGACGCACCTGCTCGGCGGTCCACGCCGCTCGCCGGGGCAGCGACGCGGTCGCCGCAGCCGGGCCGCGGTCACGGTAGGCCCGTGCGAGCGCCCCGAGGTCGGCGCCGCCGACGTCGGCGGAGAGTGCGAGGTCCCCCCAGTCGGTGTCCTCCCCGACGACGAGACAGCCGAGCGCCGCCTCCAGGGCGACGTACACCTCGTCGTGGTCCTGGGCGCTGCCGGTGAGGTAGACCCGCCGGCCCTGCGGCAGCGCGGGCAGCGCTCCGGCGCCGTCCACCAGGCGGCGGAGCAGGGGGAGGCTCACATCCGTCGGAAGGGCGGCTGCAGCACCGAGGACGCGCAGCACCCGGGTGCCGGTGAGGACCGGCCGGGGGCCGCGCCGGAGGTCGCTGACCTCCCGCAGGAGATGCCGCAGTTCCGCCACCGCGGCCACCGAGGCGGTGAGGCCGGCGGTCACCGGCTGCCCGGTCCACGAGCCGAGCACGTCGGCCAGCCGGCCCAGCCGCACCTCGTCGTACCGTGCCGTGGGCTCGGTCGGGAGGTGCAGCAGGTCGAGCAGGTGGAGCGGTGGGATCGCCCGGTGCGGTTCCAGCCGGCGAAGCTCCCGCAGCGCGTAGAACAGCTGGAGGGATGCCTGCGAGTCGCGGGAGACCACCAGGCCGTCGAGGAAGGTCAGCGACCCGCCGAGCACCTGCGTCAGCACCGAGTGGGCGACCGGGTCGAGCGAGGCGCCCAGGACCTCCTGCGCCTCCGCGCTGAGCACGTCGGGGTGCCCGTGCAGCCGGTAGGCCACGGCGCCGGCGGCCTCCACCAGCTCCACCGGGACGTCCGCACCGACCACCCCGATGACGCGGCGCCCCTGCTCGGCCAGGGCCCGAACGGTCCCGGGGCGGGAGGAGTAGACCTGCTCCAGCCGGTCCAGCGCGGCAGCCGCTGTCGTCACGTCCACGTCAGACCACCCCGCCCTCGGCCAGGGCGTCGATGCGCTCCTCCGGGTAGCCGCACAGCTCGCGCAACACGCTGCGGGTGTGCTCGCCGAGCTGCGGTGCCGGTCGGTCCAGCGTCGTGCCGCTGCCGGACATCACGATCGGGATCCCGGTCCCGTACAGCTCGACGACGTCCGGGCCGGTCGCCTCGGTGAGCCGGACGACCTCGCCCCGGGCGAGGACCAGCGGGTCGCGCACCGCGCTGCTGGGGTCCCGGACCTCGGCCGCCGGCGCGCCCGCGGCGTCGAGCGCGGAGAGCACCTCGGCCAGGCTGCGGTCGGCGGACCACGCCGCGATCAGTCCGTGCAGCTCGTCGGCGTGGGCGACCCGGCCGTCGCGGCCGGCGAAGCGCGGGTCCTCGACGAGGTCTTCCCGCCCGATGGCACGCAGGAGCCCGTGGGCCAGCGGGTCGACCGGCGCGCACAGCGCGAACCAGCCGTCCTTCGCCTCGAAGGTGCCGAACGGGGCGAGCCGGGGCACGGTCGCGCCGGTGCGCAGCGGCAGCCCGATCTGCTCGAAGGCGTCGAACGGCTCGCAGGCGACGAGGGACGTGAGGGCACCGAGCATGGAGACGTCGACGTGCTGCCCGACGCCGGTCCGCTCGGCCTGCAGCACGGCGGCCACCGTCCCGATCACGGCGTACAGCGGGGCGAGGAGGTCGGCGACCGGGAGGCCGAGGCGCACCGGCGGCTCCCCCGGCGCCCCCGAGGTCATCATCACGCCGCTCAGCGCCTGGATGATCGTGTCCATGGCCTTGCCGGTGCCGGGGCCGCCCCCGGCACCGAACCCGCTGATCGAGGTGTAGACGAGCCGGGGGTTGAGCTGCCGCGCCCAGGCGTGGTCGATGCCGAGCCGGGCGGTGACGCCGGCGCTGTAGTTCTCGACCAGGATGTCGGCGCTGCGGACCAGATCGGCGAGCACCTCGCGGCCCTCGTCGGTGCGCAGATCGAGGGTGAGGCTCTCCTTGTTGCGGCCGCGGACCAGCATGGAGACCGACATGTCCTCGGGTGCCTGGCGACGGACGCTGAGCCGGCCGTCGGACAGGTAGGGCGAGTTGTTGCGCGCCGGGTCGCCGCCGCGGGACGGGTTCTCGACCTTGACCACGCGGGCGCCGAGCCCCGCGAGCAGGAGCGTCGCGTACGGGCCGGCCAGGGCGTTGGTCAGGTCGATGACGACCATGCCGGCCAGGGGCCGGTCACCCGCGGAGCCGGTCACCGGGGCCCCCGCTCGTCCACCGGCGTGAGGCGCAGCGGCGCGGACACGTAGCCGATCTCGGGCATGCGCGCGCCCTCGAGTGGCCCGTCCAGCGCGAAGTGGGTGGTGCGGGACAGCAGCTCCCCCAGCGCGATCCGCAGGGACAGCCGGGCCAGGGGCATCCCGACGCAGCGGTGGCGGCCGCGCCCGAACGCCAGGTGCTGGGCGATGTTCGGCCGGCCGAGGACGAAGGCGTCGGGCTCGGGGAAGACCTCGGCGTCGCGGTTGGCCGAGGCGTAGACGAGGGTCACCGGCTCCCGGGGGCGGATCACCCGACCGTGGAGTTCGACGTCCCGGGAGACCGTCCGCGCGAAACCCCGGTAGGGCGTGTACAGGCGCAGGAACTCCTCCAGCGCGTCCGGCAGGAGCTCCGGGTGGGCCCGCAGCCGGGCCTGCAGCTCGGGGTCGCGGGCCAGGTGCACGCAGATCGACCCGAGGATGATCGGCGGCGCCACCATGCCGACGACGAGGCTCTGCCGGAGGGCGCCGACGAGGTGCTCCTCCTCCAGCGGGCGGCCGTCGAGACGCTCGGCGAGCAGCGAGCTCGCCGGGTCCTCCTCCACCGGCCGGGGGGCGTGCCGGCGGTCGCGGACGAGGTCGCGGGCGATCTGGTACATCCGCTCGCTCATCTCGTTGACCACCGGACCGTCCATCCGGCGCCAGGCCCGCACCCAGGCTGTCGCGGTGTCGGCCAGCTGCGGTGCGATGCCGGGGTGCAGGTTGAGCCACTCGGTGGTCACCCAGGCCGGGAAGCGGGCGCCGAACTCCTGGGCGACGTCCCCGCTCCCCCGCTCCACCATCGGGCTCAGCTCGCGCGCGGCGTGCGCCCGGAGCCGGGGCTCCAGCCGGCTGATGCGTGCCCGCTGCAGCGTCCGGTCCAGTGCCCGGCGGTAGGGCGTGTGCGCGGGCGCGTCGAAGTTGAGCGGTGGGCGGCGCAGCCCGCGGGGGTCGCTGGGCACCACCGCGCGGACCGAGGAGATGAAGGTGGCGGAGTCACCCGCCGCGGCGGCCACGTCGGCGTGCCGGGTCAGGGCCCAGAAACCGCCGTACGCGTCCGTGTGCGCCACCGGGCACTCCGCGCGCAGCCGCGCGTACAGCCCGTGGGCAACGGTCGGGTCGTCGGACTCCAGGGGGTCGAAGTCCGGGTGCACCGGGCCCGGGACGGCGGTCACGGCGCGGCCTCCTCGTGGTCGCCCGCTCCGACGGGCGCGGGGATGGTGTCGAATACCGACGCCGCGACGGCGCGGGCCTCGACCTCGATCTCGGCGTGCAACCGGTGGAACAGCTGCTGGGCCCGTTCGGCGGGCCACGGCGCGGGCAGCAGCTCGACGGGCAGCTGGGGGTCCTCCCGCAGGGCCAGCCGCCACTCCTCCTGCAGCGCCAGCTGGCGGCCCAGGGGGTCGGTGTGGCTGCGGTCGGCGGCGCCGCCGTCCCAGCGCTCGACGAACCGCTCGTACTTGTGGGCCAGGTGCGGGATGTCCCAGACGTCGCGCACCATCCCGGCGACGTCCAGACCGGCGTGGGGCTGGGCGACGAAGGGCCGGACGTGCTCGGCGGCCTCCAGGCCGGACAGGAGCCGGTCGACGTCCACGGCCGACGGCGCGATCCAGAGGCCGCCCTGGAGCGGCCCGAAGCCGGCCCAGATCAGGCGCGTCCTCAGCTCGTGGCGCTGGCGCTGCCAGGACTCGGGAAGGGTGAAGCTGAGCAGCGTCCACCGGCCGTCCCAGTGCCGGTTGACCGCTCCGGTCCGCCAGATCTGGACGTACGCGTCGTGCAGCACCTCCCGCGAGCGCGCGGTGAGCCCGTAGTAGACCGGCCGGCCCCGCCGCTGGCTGACCAGGCGCCCCTTCTTGACCATGCGCGCGACGGCCGAGCGGGTCGCGTGCGGGGAGACGCCGACCCGCTGCATCGCCTCGATGATGCTGGTGCCGGCGAGCAGCACCGGACGCCCGAGCAGGTGCGCGCCGAAGAGGGTCAGCAGCAGGTTCTCCGGCCGGAGGACGGTCTCGTCGGCCGCGGTGCCCGGCTCCGGCACGCCCAGGGCGTCGAGGGTTTCCGGGGTCATGGCTCAGACACCCCCGACCCGTGCGGCGACACCGAGCTTGGACTTGCGCCGGGTGTAGGCGAGAACGACGACCAGGACCGTGCCGGTGATGAGGACGAGGACGGTCGACAGGGACGCCAGCAGGGCGAAGGAACCGCTGGTGAACACCTCGAGGATGCGGAAGCCGACCACCGGGTTGGCCGTGCCGGCCAGGATGGCCGACGCGGTCAGGTCTCCCACCATGCGGATGAACAGCAGCGCCCAGCCGGCGACCAGCCCCGGCATCATCAGCGGCAGGTAGATCCGGGAGAAGGTGCGGAAGGGCCGGGCCCCGGAGACCGCCGAGGCCTCCGGCAGCTCCTTGCCGACGCCGCTGACCGCGGCATCGGCAGCGATCGAGGCCTGCGGCAGGTACAGCGCGAGGTAGCCGATCAGCAGGATCAGCAGGGTGCCGGAGAGGAAGAACGGCGCACCGGCCAGGAGCAGCAGGATGCCGACGGCGATGACCATGTTGGAGATCGCCGCGGGCAGCTTGATGGCCGCGTCGATGCCCTTGGCGAGCAGGGTCCGCCGGCGCGCCACGTAGAGGGCGATCATCGCCGCGCCGAGGATGCCGATCAGCCCGCCGACCAGCCCGAGCCCGAGGCTGTTCACCAGCGCCTGGAGCGTGGTCGCGTCGTCGAAGACGGCCCGCTGCAGCGCGGTGAAGCTGAGGTTGGACCAGGCGATGTCCGGCGTCCAGAAGCCGTTCAGCGACACCAGCACCAGCGCGACGATCGGCAGGATCGTCGAGAAGACGACGTAGCCGAGCACCAGCAGCCGGGCCGGCCACTTCCACGCACCCAGGTCGATGGTCTTCGCCCGGGCACCCTTGCCCGCCACGGTGGCGTGCCGGCCGCGCCGGAGGATCCGCAGCTGCAGCCAGTAGGCCAGCCCGACGAAGACGACCACGAAGAAACTGAGCCCGATCGCCACGTCGGTCTCCGCCGGGAAGGTGAAGGTCAGCAGCTCGACGATCCGCACGGAGATGACGTCGATGCCGGCCGGGGTCCCGATGATCGCCGGGATCGAGAACATCCCGACGCCGAACCAGACGGCCAGCAGCAGCCCGGCACCCAGGCTGGGCGCGACCGCGGGGAGCGTGACCGTGCGCAGCGTCCGGAACGTGCCCGCCCCGCTGAGCCGCGAGGCCTCCTCGAGCGCCGGATCCAGGTTCCGCAGGCCGGCCGAGGCGTTCATGAACACGAACGGGACGGCGTAGAAGGCCATGACCAGGATCAGGCCGTACCAGGAGTTGATGTCGAAGGGGCCCTCGCGCAGCTCGATGCCGAAGACGGCGAGGCCGTCCCGGATCCAGCTGTTGAGCAGGCCGGCGCGCGGCGACAGCAGCATCGTCCAGCCGACCGCCCCGGCCACCGGCGGCAGGAGGAACGGCAGCAGCGGCAGCGCGTCGGTCAGCAGCCCCATCCGGGCGTTGGTGCGCTCGTTGAGCCAGGCCAGCCCGACGCCGATCACGAACGCCAGCGCCGAGCTGGCCAGGACCAGGATCAGCGTGTCCAGCAGGAGCGAACCCAGGTCGGGGATGGCCAGCGTCTTGCGGATCGGCTCCAGGGTGAGGCCCCCGTCGACCCAGAACAGCCGGGTCAGCACCCGGCCGAGCGGGACGACGACGATGGCGATGAAGACGGCCGCGATGAGCAGGGTGACGGCGTCGAAGGGGCCGGGCAGCCGCCGCGAGAGCCGAGCGTGCCGGCCCGCCGGCCGGTCGCTGAGGAGGGCGCCGGTGCCGCTCACGACGCCGTGACCATCGCCGGTGCGGCACTCGGGCGCTCGGCGTCCGCGCGCCTGCCGTCGCCGTCGAGCGGCAGGACCCGCACGTCCTCGGGCGCCACGGACACCCACGCCGCGGCTCCCGCGTCGACGAGATCGGAGCGAGGGCTCCAGAGGCGGACGTCGACGTCACCCACGGCGAGCAGGTACTCGGTGTGCGAGCCGACGAACATCGGCGCCTTGACCCGGCCCAGCCAGCGGTTGACCGCCTGCGGCTCCTCACGGGAGAGCAGGCCGCGCTCGGGACGCCACATCGCCGCCACCCGGTCGCCCACCGCCACGCGCTGCCCGACCAGAGCGCCCACGACCCGCCCGTGGCCGGTGTCGACGACGACCGTGTCCCCGTCGACGGCGGAGACGGTGCCGAGCGACTCGTTGATGGCACCGATGAACTTGGCGACGTACCGGGTCGCCGGCCGGTGGTAGATCTCCTGGGGGCTGCCGAACTGGGCGATGCGCCCGCTGTCGAGCACCGCGATCCGGTGCGCCAGCTCCATGGCCTCGGTCTGGTCGTGGGTGACGAACAGGGCCGAGAAGCCGAGCTTGCGCTGCATGGAGACCAGCTCGAAGCGCAGCTGCTCGCGGACCTTGGCGTCCACGTTCGACAGGGGTTCGTCGAAGAGCACCAGATCGTCGTTGTTCACCAGCGCGCGGGCGAGGGCGATCCGCTGCTGCTGGCCACCGCTCATCTGGCCCGGGTACTGCCGCTCCAGCTCACCGACGCCGACGAGTTCGAGCGCCTCGCGCACGCGCCGGGCGACCTCGTCCTTCGGGACCTTCCGGCCGCGCCGGCTGAGCAGCGGATAGGCGACGTTCTTGAACGCCGTCATGTGCGGCCACAGCGCATAGGACTGGAAGATCATGCTGATGTCCCGCCGCTCGGGCGGGACCTCGATCCCCTCCCGGGACGAGAACTGGGTCCGCCCGGCGATGGCGATCGAGCCCTCGTCCGGCGTCTCGAGCCCGGCGATGGTGCGCAGCAGCGTGGTCTTGCCGCACCCGCTGGGGCCCAGGAGGACGACGAAGTCGCCCTGCGCGACCTCGAAGGTCACGTCGTCGATGGCGTTGACGACGGCCCCGCTCTCCCGGCGGAAGCGCTTGATCAGGTTCTTCACTTCCACGACCGGTGTCGCGGAACTGGTGGTCTCATCCAGCGGCATTGCACTCGCCTGTCTGTTCGTTCGAAGCGTTGCACCCCGCTGACCTGGGCGGTCGTAGGGGACCACAGCTAGGGCCGTCAGTCCGGTGACCCGCATCACCCGACGGGCCGCTGCGAATGTTTGCCGAACAAGTCACCGCCGTCAACACTCTGGCGAAAATCAGTGCGGCCGTGTCAGGCTGCTCCCGTCGGCCGCCGACATCGCGGCGGCAGCTACCCGCAGGAACCCGAGCGCCTCCGGCGCAGTCGGTCCACCCGCTCACCGATCCGAGGAATGCCGATGACCGCCCAGCACCCCCGGTTCCAGGTCGACCTGGAGGCCGACGACGCCCGGCGCGCGGAGCACGACTTCGACCCGGTGCGGCCCGACGAGACCTTCACCAGCGCGCACGAGGAGTTCGCGGAGCTGAGGAGCCGGTGCCCGATCGCGCGCAGCCAGGAGTACGGCGGGTTCTGGGCGGCCCTCGGCTACGACGAGGTGCTGTCGGTGATCACCGACATCGAGCACTTCACGACGTCCAAGCAGAACGCGATCCCGAAATTCGCCTTCACCGGCGTCCGGCCGCCACTGCACCTGGACCCGCCGGACCACATGGCCTACCGGCGCGTGATCAACCACTTCTTCACGCCACCGAAGATGCGCGCGATCGA
This sequence comes from Geodermatophilus ruber, assembly GCF_900114385.1. Classification (GTDB taxonomy): domain Bacteria; phylum Actinomycetota; class Actinomycetes; order Mycobacteriales; family Geodermatophilaceae; genus Geodermatophilus; species Geodermatophilus ruber. The sequence continues at coordinate 132,169 of NZ_FOSW01000002.1, read as the reverse complement.
GCCGAAGGTCCGGGCCGCCTCGGTCGAGCTGCTCGACCCGCTCATCGACCAGCAGTGGGTGGACGTCTGCAAGGGGTACGCGCAGAAGTTCCCGGCGCACGTCTTCGCCCACTTCTTCAACCTCTCGGTCGAGACGTCCGAGGAGATCAAGCAGGTCAGCGGCACCTACGTCGACGCCATCCAGGTGCTCAACCACGAGGTCGTGATCAGGCTGAGCCGCCGGCTCTACGAGATCGCCCAGAGCGTCATCGACGAGCGGCGGGCCAACTCCTACGACCCGGCCGAGGACCTCACGGCGGCCCTGCTCGCCGCGGAGTACCAGGGCGCCCCGCTGCCTGCCGACATGGTCCTCGGCTGCGTCCGGCAGCTCATCGTCACCGGCATGGTGGCGCCCAGCGTCTTCATCGGGAACATGTTCGTCCACCTGAGCCGGGACCCGGAGCTCCAGGACCAGCTCCGCAACCAGCCGCACCTCATCCCCGCAGCGGTCGAGGAGTTCCTGCGGCTCTACTCCCCCTACCGCGGCATGGCCCGGACCGCGCGCGAGGACGTCATGCTGAGCGGTCAGCTCATCCGCAAGGACGACCCGATCGCCCTCGTCTACACCTCCGCCAACCGGGACGAGCGCGTGTTCCCGAACGGTGAGCAGTTCGTCCTCGACCGCCCGAACATCTCCCAGCACATCTCGTTCGGCCGCGGTACGCACAGCTGCCCCGGGGCGCCGCTGGCCCGGATGATGATGACGATCACGCTGGAGGAGGCCCTGGCGCGCAGCTCCTCGTTCACCATGGCCGGCTCGCCCGAGATGGCGATCTGGGCGGAGTGGGGCACCCGCTCGGTCCCGCTGGACTTCGTCCGCGCCTGACCCACCCCGCCACCGGGCGGGATCCGATCGTCAGGACACCCGAGCGACCACGAGACGGCGAACCCGGCCCGATCCGCCCGCCGGTCAGCGGTCCCGGATCAGCTCCGCCCAGGCCGCCTGCGCCCGCGGGGCCCAGGCGGCGTGTCGCTCGCGGAACACCTCGGCCGCCCGGTTGCCGCTCCACCGCGGCGGCAGCAGCTCCCGCGGGAGCCGGGGGTCGAGGAGCGGGAAGCGCCGCCACTCCTGCACCAGCCGGACCTGGGCGACCAGCGCCTGCAGGTCGGTGCGGGGGCGGCGGCGGGCGGCGAGCTCGAGGAAGTCCTCGTAGCGGGCCTCGATGGCGTCCAGGTCCCAGGCGCTGCGGGTCAGCGACCGCTCGTCCCCGATGACGCCGGCCGCGGCGACGAACGACCAGCTGCCCTCGACCAGCCCGAGCTCCTCGAGCACCCGCCGCGCCTCGCGCTCGCGGTCGACCCGCGGGGTGACCCAGGTGGTCCCGTTCACCGAGCCGAGCCCGGCCCACCCGAGCTGGGTCCGCAGCCGCTGGCGCAGCGGCCGCGCGTTCTCCGGGATGCCGACGGTCAGGACCAGCCAGCGGCCGTCCCACGTCCGCTCGTCGGCGGCGAACCCGTAGATGCGGTCCGTGCCCTCCTTGAGCAGCCGTGTCCCGGCCTCGGTGAGCGACCAGCAGGTCTCCCGGCCGACCCGGCTCCCCGCGATCCAGCCGCTGTCGGCGGTGCGCATGATCGCCTGGCGGGCCGCCTTCTCGGCGACGTCCAGCTCGGCCAGCAGGTCGATGAGCGTGGCGGTCCACACCGGCCGGCCGCCGGGCAGCACGAACTCACCGAGCACCGTCAGCAGCAGACTGCGCGCGCTCGCCGCGCCGAGCTCCTGCCGCCGCGTCACGAACGGCTCCTCCATGACCTCCACGTCCCTCATGGTGACACCCGGCCCGGCCGGCGCCGGAGAGCGCTGCCGGCACCACCGGGCAGCCAGGTCACGAGTTCGCCACGAGACCACCCGGCACCGATGTGAGGCCTGACGCGCCAGAAGCTGACGCTACAGATTCTTGCATCAAACAGGGTGCCATGTATCACGTTTCCGTCGCCGCCCGGAGCGCCCCGTGCCACAGCACCGGCCCCGACCCCGTCGTCCCCTCAGAACCGGTGCCGCTCCACGTCGACGTAGCCGCCGCTCTCCTCGTGACCGGGCCCCATCGGCTCGGCGTCGGCAGCCCCCGCGGGAGTGTCGTGCGGCCGGGCCGCCGCCCGCTCCCGTTCGGCCGCGTAGCGCGCCTGCCGCGTCCCGTCGGGCGGCTGCGCCCGGCCGGTCCCCGGGCGGCCGTCCTGGTGCTGGCCGACGTCGCGGCCCCGACTGCCCACCTGCTTGCGCAGCCGGCCGTCCTCGGTGGCCGCGAAGCCGTGCCGCTCGAACCAGGCGGTGACCGCCGCCCGTTCCGGGTGACCCTCGCGGACCACGTTGAGGACGTAGTTGAGCCCGCGGGCGGCCGCCTCCTCCTCGAGCCGGCCGAGGACGAACGCCCCGACGCCCGCGCCCCGCTCGCCCTCCTCGACGGCGAGCAGGATCTCCGCATCCCCCCAGACGTCGTCCAGCCAGCCGTACCCGACGACGCGGCCGTCGCGCTCGGCCCGCCACCAGTCGCTGGAGAGCCGCTCACCGGGCCGGCGGGCCACGGTCGGGAACACGCCGTCGGGGACCGCGGCGAAGACCCGCTGCCGGTCGGCGTCCCACCGGGGGTCGTCCTCGCGCACCCAGTGCAGACCACTCGTGACTGCGTCCGTGACAGCCATGGCCGAACCGGTCCGTTCCTCGGGGCCGCGGGCCGGCCGCGGCTCGTCCAGCATGCGTGACCTGCACCACATGTCTACAAGGAACACGCCACTTGCGCAAGCTCATGTAGCACGTAACGATGGCGTTCGGCAGCCGGCGTGGTTCTCGCACCCGCACCCCCTGGAGGCACCGTGACCACCCTCGACACCCGCTCGGTCCCCGGCGCGGAGGGCTCGGCCCCCGGCGAGGAGCCGGTCCCGACGACCGAGGTGTCCTTCGACACCTCGCCCGAGCAGTACCGGCACTGGACGCTGTCGGTCGACGGTGAGGTGGCGACGCTGACTCTCGACGTGGCCGAGGACGGCGGGATCGTGCCGGGCTACGAGCTGAAGATGAACAGCTACGACCTGGGCGTGGACATCGAGCTGCACGACGCGGTGCAGCGCATCCGGTTCGAGCACCCCGAGGTCCGGGCGGTCGTGGTGACCAGCGGCAAGGACCGCATGTTCTGCGCCGGGGCGAACATCAAGATGCTGGCCGCCTCGCCGCACAGCTGGAAGGTGAACTTCTGCAAGTTCACCAACGAGACCCGCAACGGCATCGAGGACGCCTCGGCCCGCTCCGGGCTGCCGTTCCTCGCCGCGGTCAACGGCACCGCGGCCGGCGGCGGCTACGAGCTCGCGCTGGCCTGCGACCAGATCGTGCTGGTCGACGACAACTCCTCGGTGGTGTCCCTGCCCGAGGTGCCGCTGCTCGGCGTGCTGCCGGGCACCGGTGGGCTGACCCGGGTGGTGGACAAGCGCGGCGTCCGCCGCGACCTGGCCGATGTCTTCTCCACCACGGCCGAGGGGATCCGCGGCGAGCGGGCGGTGCGGTGGCGGCTGGTCGACGCCACCGTCAAGGCCCGCGACTTCGACGCCGAGATCGCCCGCCGGGCCGCGGAGGCGGCCGCCGGCTCGTCCCGCCCGGGCGCCGGCGCGACCGGGGTGGCACTGACCCCGCTGCACCGCGAGATCGACGGCGACACCGTCCGCTACGCGCACGTCCGGGTGGTCCTCGACCGCGAGTCGGGGACCGCGACGATCAGCGTCCTCGGCCCCACGGCCGTGCCGGGCAGCGTCGAGGAGCTGCACGCGCAGGGCGACGCCGCCTGGCTGCTGGCCGCCACCCGGGAGCTGGACGACGCGATCCTGCGGCTGCGCACCAACGAGCTGGCCGTCGGCACCTGGCTGCTGCGCACCGAGGGCGACCCCGCCACCGCCGCCGCCTACGACCGGTTCCTCCTCGCCCACCGCGACGACTGGCTGGTCAACGAGACCATCGGTTTCTACCGCCGGACGATGAAGCGGCTGGACACCACCAGCCGCAGCCTGTTCGCGCTCATCGAGCCCGGGTCCTGCTTCGTCGGGGCGCTGGCGGAGATCGCGTTCGCCGCCGACCGGCAGTACATGCTCGACGGGCAGTTCGAGGACGACGCGCACCCGTTGCCGCCGGCGGTGCTCCGGCTGGACGAGTTCAACACCGGGCTGCTGCCGATGAGCAACGACCTCACCCGGCTGCAGGTCCGCTTCCTCGGCAGCGCCGACGAGCTCGCCGCCGCGGAGGCCGCGCTCGGCCGGGACCTCCTCGCCGCCGACGCCGCCGAGCTGGGTGTGGTCACGGCCACCCCGGACGACATCGACTGGGACGACGAGATCCGGCTGGCCGTCGAGGAGCGGGCCAGCTTCTCCCCCGACGCGCTCACCGGCATGGAGGCCAACCTGCGCTTCGCCGGCCGCGAGACGCCGGAGACGAAGGTGTTCGGGCGGCTCACCGCCTGGCAGAACTGGATCTTCCAGCGGCCCAACGCCGCTGGCCCCGAAGGAGCGCTGCGCCGCTACGGCACCGGCAAGCGGGCCGACTACGACAGGAAGCGGGTCTGACCATGACTGCGTCCACCGAGAGCTCGCCGCAGAACGGCACGGTCACCGGCGAGGCCCCCACCCCGACCGGGCCGCTGTCGACGATCGACTACAGCGAGCGGATCCCGAACAACGTCGACCTGGCCTCCGACCGCAAGCTGCAGCGGGCGCTGGAGAGCTGGCAGCCGAAGTTCCTCGACTGGTGGAAGAACCTCGGGCCCTCCATCCCCACCCACGACGTCTACCTGCGCACGGCGATCGCGGTCGGCCGGGACGGCTGGGCGCACTTCGACCGGGTGCCCATGGAGCAGTACCGGTGGGGCATCTTCCTCGCCGAGCGCAACCCCGACCGCACGGTCGCCTTCGGCGACCGCAAGGGCGAGCCGGCCTGGCAGGAGGTGCCCGGCGAGCACCGCTCGGACCTGCGCCGGCTGATCGTCGTCCAGGGCGACACCGAGCCGGCCTCGGTCGAGCAGCAGCGCCACCTGGGCATGACCGCGCCGTCGCTGTACGACATGCGCAACCTGTTCCAGGTCAACGTGGAGGAGGGCCGGCACCTGTGGGCGATGGTCTACCTGCTGCACGCCTACTTCGGGAAGGACGGCCGCGAGGAGGCCGAGCAGCTGCTGAAGCGCAACTCCGGTGACTACGACTCCCCGCGCATCCTCGGGGCGTTCAACGAGGAGACCACCGACTGGCTGAGCTTCTTCATGTTCACCTACTTCACCGACCGGGACGGCAAGTACCAGCTCGGCACGCTGAAGGAGAGCGGCTTCGACCCGCTGGCGCGCACCTGCGAGTTCATGCTCAAGGAGGAGGCGCACCACATGTTCGTCGGGACGACGGGCGTGCAGCGCACCGTGCAGCGGACCGCCGAGCTGATGAAGCAGCACGGCACCGACGACATCTGGGCCTACGGCGGCATCCCGCTGTCGGTGATCCAGAAGTACCTGAACTTCCAGTACTCGGTGTCGATGGACCTGTTCGGGTCGGAGACGTCGTCCAACGTGGCCGGCTACTACACCGCCGGGCTCAAGGGGCGCTGGATGGAGACCCGCCGCAAGGACGACCACCAGCTGCACGACCTGACCATGGACGTCCCGCTCATCGAGGACGGGCGGATGAGCACCCGAACCGTCCCGATGCTCACCGCGCTGAACCTGGATCTGCGCAACGAGTACGCCGCCGACTGCGAGAACGGTGTCAAGCGGTGGAACCAGGAGCTCGAGGACGCCGGCCTGGAGCAGCGGCTGTTCCTCCCGCACCAGGGCTTCAACCGCAAGGTCGGCGCCTTCGCCGGCCACCACGTCACGCCCGACGGCCAGATCGTCGACGACGCCACCTGGCGGCAGCGGGCCGGCGAGTGGCTGCCCACCGCCGACGACCGCGCCCGGGTGGCGGAGCTGATGGTGCCGCACTACGAGCCGGGCCACTTCGCCGGCTGGATCGCCCCGCCGTCGGTCGGCATCAACTCGCTGCCGGTCGAGTACGACTACGTCCGCTTCTGAAAGGACCCTCCTGCCCCCCACCGCTCGCACGCTCGCGGCGGGACCCTGCAGGAGGGCCGTTGCAGTACGTCACGAGAAGGGCTGAGCAGCGTGGCCACCCTCGACACCGCCCCCGCAGCACCCGCCGCCCCCCTACCGCCGGCACCGGAGCTCTTCAACGCCGCCGAGTGGCTGGTCACCCGGCACGCCCGGGCGACGCCGGACCGGCGGGCGATCACCGCGGTCGACCTCGACGGCAGCGTGCGCACCCTCACCTACGCCCAGGTCGAGGACGCCGTGACCCGGTTCGCCGCGGCGCTGCTCGCCTCCGGCGTCCGCCCCGAGGAGCGGCTGCTGCTGTGCATGGGCGACACCCCCGAGCTGCTCACCGCGTTCCTGGCCGGCCTGCGCATCGGCGCCGTCCCCGTGCCGGTGAGCACCATGCTCAAGCCCGCCGACATCGCCACGCTGGCCACCGACAGCCGGGCCCGGCTGGTGGCGCTGAGCTCCGAGTTCGCCGGGCTGGGCACCGCGGTGAGCGGGTGCCGTGACCTCGCCGACGTCGTCGTGCTCACCACCGGCGACCTCCCGGAGGTCACCGGCGCGCGGGTGCGCACCTGGGACGCCTTCGTCACCGCCGGCGCCGACTTCCTCGAGCAGGCCGCGACGCCCTACCCCACCGTCGCCGACTCCCCGGCCTTCTGGCTCTACACCTCCGGCACGACCGGGAAGCCCAAGGGCGCGATGCACCGGCACGGCTCGTTGCGCGACACGGCCGAGACCTACGCCCGGCACGTCCTGGCCATCGGCCCGGACGACGTCACCTTCTCGGTGGCCAAGTTCTTCTTCGCCTACGGCCTGGGCAACACCCTCACCTTCCCGTTCTCGGTCGGCGCGAGCACGGTGCTCGACCGCTCCCGGCCCAGCCCCGCCGGCACCCTGCGGGTGCTCCGCGAGCACCGGCCGACGCTGTTCTTCGCCGGGCCCACCTACTACGCCGCGCTGCTGGCCGCCGGGCTACCGGGCGACGCCTTCGCCGGGGTGCGGGCCTGCGTCTCTGCCGGCGAGGCGTTCCCTGCCGCCCTGTTCGAGCGGTTCACGGGCACCTTCGGGGTCGAGATGCTCGACGGCATCGGTTCCACCGAGATGCTGCACATCTTCATCAGCGGCCGCCCCGGCCGGACCCGCGCCGGGGCCACCGGCGAGATCGTTCCCGGCTACGAGGCCAGGATCGTCGACGACGACGGCGCACCGGTTCCCGACGGGACGCCCGGCAACCTGTACGTGAAGGGCTCCTCCGCAGCGACCGGCTACTGGTCCCGCATGGACGTCACCCGGCGGGTGTTCCAGGGCGAGTGGGTGCGCACCGGCGACACCTACGTCCGCAGCGCCGACGGCTTCTACTCCTCGCTGGGCCGCACCGACGACATCATCAAGGCCGGCGGCATCTGGGTCTCCCCCACCGAGGTCGAGGAGCGCCTGCGCGCACATCCGCAGGTCAACCAGGTCGTCGTCGTCTCCGTACCCGACGAGGCGGGCCTCGACAAGCCGGTCGCCTGCGTCGTCCTGCTCCCCGGAGCCACCACGACCCCCGACGAGCTGGTGGCCTTCTGCCGGGACAGCCTGGCTGCGTTCAAGCGGCCCCGGCACATCCTCGTGTTCGAGGAGCTGCCCACCACCGCCACCGGGAAGCTGCAGCGCTTCCGCGTCCGCGAGCTGGCGCTCGAGCTGCTCGGCGGCGCCGCCCGGCCCGACCTCACCCCGGCACCCGGGAGCCCCGCATGACCGCGACCGACGTCCTGCTGCTGGAGGGAGTGGCCGCCCCCGGTCGCTCCGTCGACGTCGACCTGCTCGTCGTCGGTGCCGGCCCGGCCGGGCTGTACGCCGCCTACTACGCCGGCTTCCGCGGCCTGCGGACGGCGGTCGTCGACAGCCTCCCCGAGCCGGGCGGCCAGGTCACGGCGCTCTACCCGGAGAAGATGATCTACGACGTCGCCGGGTTCCCGGGCATCAAGGGGCGCGACCTCGTCGCCGGCCTCGTGGAGCAGGCGGCCCGCTTCGACCCCGTCTACGTGCTCGGCGAGCGCGCGGAGAGGCTGGGCAACGAGGCCGGTCACCGTCCGCGGCCCGGCGACCGGCTGGTCGTGACCACCGACAAGGGCACCCGCATCGGCTGCGGCGCCGTCGTCGTCACCGGGGGGATCGGCACCTTCACCCCGCGGCCGCTGCCCGGCGGTGCGGAGTGGGAGGGCCGCGGCCTGACCTACGTGGTCCGGGAGCTCGCCGCGCACACCGGCCAGGACGTCGTCATCGTCGGCGGCGGGGACAGCGCCGTCGACTGGGCCCTGGCCCTGGACGGCATCGCCACCTCGGTGACGCTCGTGCACCGCCGCAAGCACTTCCGCGCCCACGCGGCCAGCGTCGCCGACCTCGAGCGGAGCCGGGCCGTCATCGTCACCGACGCGCAGGTCAGCCACCTCGAGGGCGACGGCACGCTGCACACCGTGCACGTCCGGCACAAGGACGGCACGGTCACCCCGCACCAGGCGCAGGCGGTCATCGCCGCCCTCGGCTTCACCGCCGACATCGGGCCGCTGGAGAGCTGGGGCATCGAGATCGTCGACCGCAAGATCCTCGTCGACACCGCGATGCGCACCTCGGTCGCGGGCGTCTACTCCGCCGGGGACATCACCGAGTACTCCGGGAAGGTGCGGTTGATCGCGGTCGGGTTCGGGGAAGCCGCCACCGCGGTGAACAACGCCGCGACCTACCTCGACCCCGACCAGCCGCTCTTCCCCGGCCACAGCAGCGACGACCCCGCCGGCATCGGCGCTCCCGCCGCGCACTGAGTTCACGCACAGGAGGAGACACCCGTGCCCTACGTCATCGGCGCCGAGTGCATCGACACCACCGACATGTCCTGCGTCGAGGAGTGCCCGGTCGACTGCATCTACGAAGGCGACCGCAAGCTCTACATCAACCCCAAGGAATGCATCGACTGCGGCGCCTGCGAGCCGGTCTGCCCCGTCGAGGCGATCGCCCAGGACCGCCGGGTGACCGACGAGAACGAGCCGCACGTCGCCGACAACCGGCGGTTCTTCGTCGAGCTCCTGCCCGGCCGCGACGCCGCCCTGGGCAGCCCCGGCGGTGCCTCCAAGGTCGGCCGGATCGGCGTGGACACCGAACTCGTCGCCGAGCACTCATGACGCTCTGGGCGCTACCGCGCCGGCAAGACCCGTGTCGGCTGAGGGGGCCGGTCCGATGCGCGCCGTGCTGACCCTCGGCAGCGACCAGACCGCCGTCGCGACCGAGGCGCGGGCGGCGGAGGACGCCGGCTACGACGGCGTGGCCACCGGCGAGCACCTCTTCTTCCACTCCCCGCACCCCAACGGCTTCGTCACGCTGGCCGCGGCGGCCGGCGCGACCACGCGCATCCGGCTGCTCAGCGCGCTCACCGTGCTGCCGCTGTATCCGGCGGCGCTGGCGGCCAAGCTGGCGACCACGCTGGACCGGGTCTCGGGTGGCCGGTTCGACATGGGCGTCGGCGTGGGCGGGGAGTACCCCCCGGAGTTCGTCGCCGCCGGGGTGGACGTGGCCCAGCGCGGCGCGCGTGCGGACGAGGCGCTCGAGGTGATGAAGTCTCTCTGGGACGGCGGCGCGGTCGAGGTCGAGGGCACGTTCACCCGGATTCCCGACCTCGCCCTCGACCCGGGGCCGGTCCAGCCCGGCGGGCCGCCGCTCTGGCTGGGCGGCCGGCGCCCCGCGGCCATCCGCCGGGCCGGCCGCTTCGCCGACGTCTGGATGCCGTACATGTACACCCCCGAGCAGGTGGCCTCGAGCCTGGCCGAGGTGCGCGCGGCCGCCGAGCGGGCCGGCCGCGACCCGGCCGCGGTCCGGGGCGCGGTGTTCTGCTGGGGCGGCGTCGACGCAGACCCGGCGCGGTCGCGCCGGGAGGTGGTCGACGGGGTCGGTGCGGTGTACCAGCAGGACTTCAGCCGGCTCGCGGACCGGTACCTGCTGCACGGCGACCCCGACCGGGTGGTCGCCCGGGCCCGCGAGTACGCCGACGCCGGCGCCGGGACGCTGATCTTCTCCCCGGTCGGCGCGGGCGACCGCCGCCGCGAGATCGTCGATCTGTTCACCCGCGCGGTGCTGCCCCGGCTGCGCGCCTGAGCCGGCCGGTCAGTTGCGGGCGCCGGTTCCCTCACCGGCGGCCAGCAGGGCCGCGCCCACGATCCCGGCCTCGTTGCGCAGCGCCGCGGGGACGATCGGCGTCCGCAGGTCGAGCAGCGGCAGGAACTTGTCGGCCTTCTTGCTGACCCCACCGCCGACGACGATCAGGTCGGGCCAGAACAGTTTCTCCAGGGTCCGGTAGTAGCGCTGCAGCCGCTTGGCCCACTTCTCCCAGGCGAGGCCGTCGCGCTCGCGGGCGGCCTCGCTGGCGCGGTGCTCGGCGTCGACGCCGTCGATCTCGATGTGCCCGAGCTCGGTGTTGGGCACCAGCCGGCCGTCGTGGACCAGCGCGGTGCCGATCCCCGTGCCCAGGGTGGTGACCAGCACGACCCCGGGGTGGCCGCGCGCGGCGCCGAACCGGGCCTCGGCGTACCCGGCCGCGTCCGCGTCGTTGACCACGGTGACCTCGCAGCCGGTCGCCCGGCGCAGCAGCGCCTCGGCGTCGGCGTCCACCCAGGCGGGGTCGATGTTGGCCGCCGTCCGCGTCACCCCCCGGGTGACGACGGCCGGGATCGTCACCCCGAGCCGCCCGGTCCAGCCCGCGGTGCCGACGATCTCGGCCACCACCTCGCCCACCTGCTCGGGGGTCGAGGGCCGGGGCGTCGGCAGCCGGACCCGCTCACCGGCGAGATCGCCGGTGTCCAGGTGGACCGGCGCACCCTTGACCCCGCTCCCGCCGATGTCGACCCCGAAGCCCCGCGCGCCGGTCGACCGGGCGGTTCCCGCCGGAGCGGTCATGGCGCGTCCCGGACCGCGGCTCAGCGGCGCCGGGACAGGTCGGCGGCGCCGACGATGCCGGCGAGCTGGCCGAGCTCGGCCAGCTCCACGCGGGGCGGGGGCCGGTAGTTGGCCGCGGTCAGCCGGTCCTCCAGGGCGCGCACGGTCGGCCGGCGCAGCACCTCGCCGGCCTCCGACACCCCGCCGCCGAGGATGAACATCCCGGGATCGAACGCCGCCGCCAGTCCGGCCATCCCGTGCCCGAGCCAGGAGCCGACGATCGCGAAGCACTCCAGCGCGGCCTCGTCCCCCTCCTGCGCCGCCTGGCTGATGTGCCGGCCGATGATGTCCGCGGGGCGCCCGCCGGCGAGCTCGAGCAGCCGCACCGCCGTGGCCGGGGAGACCGAGGCCAGCTCGCGGGCCTCCTGGACGAGCGCGGTCCCGCTGGCGTAGCGCTCCCAGCAGCCGCGGCTGCCGCAGCCGCAGCGGCGCCCGCCCTCCTCGACGGTGATGTGCCCGAACTCCGCCGCGACGCCGTTGCGGCCCCGGTACATGCGCCCGTCCACCACGATCCCCCCGCCGAGGCCGGTGCCGACGGTGATGGTCACGACGTACTGCTCGCCCCGGCCGGCGCCGAACCGCGACTCCCCCCAGGCGGCGGCGTTCGCGTCGTTCTCGACCACCACCGGGAGGCCGGTGCGCTTCTCGACCGCCTGGCGCAGCGGCTCCCGGCGCCAGGCGAGGTTGGGGGCGAACAGCACCGTGGACCGGTCGGCGTCCACCAGCCCGGCGGCGGCCAGACCCACCGCCTCGACGTCCTCCCCGACCGCAAGCTCCCGGACGACGTCGGTGATCGCCTCCTCGATCTTCTCCGGATCGGTGGACGGCGTGTCCCGGCGGGTCGTCGCGGCCACCCTGCCCTGCTCGTCGACCAGCCCGGCCGCGATCTTGGTGCCGCCGACGTCCACGCCGATGGCCCGATGCATGGCGCCTCCTCCTCTGCTCCCGGCCGGATCCCGTGCCGGCGCGGGCTCACGTCCGGCCGGGAGGCCGGGTGGCCGGGGCCGGCGCGCGGCGCGCACGGCCCACCGCGTTGTCCATGTGCTCGAGCTCGCGCCCCTTCGTCTCGTGGACGTACCGCATGACGAAGACGAACGACAGCACCGCGAAGGCCGTGTACAGGCCGTAGGCGAACGACAGCCCGATGCTGGCGAGGGCGGGGAAGGTCGTGGAGATGAGGAAGTTCGCCAGCCACTGCGCCGCCGCGGCGACCGCGAGCGCGGCCGCCCGGATCTGGTTGGAGAACATCTCGCCCAGCAGCACCCACACGACCGGCCCCCACGAGACGCCGAAGAAGACGACGTAGAGGTTGGCCGCGACCAGGGCGATCGTCCCCCACGGGTCGGGCAGGGAGAGGGTGTCGCCGGAGCCGGTGGCCTGGGTGAAGCAGATCGCCATCAGGCCGAGGGTGACCGCCATGCCCGCCGACCCGATCAGCAGCAGCGGCTTGCGGCCGATCTTGTCGATCAGCGAGATGGCGACGAGCGTGACCACCACGTTGGTGACCGAGGTGATCACGGTGATCGTCAGCGCGCTCTCCTCGGTGAACCCGACCGAGCGCCACAGCGTCGTCGAGTAGTAGAAGATCACGTTGATCCCGACGAACTGCTGGAAGACCGACAGCAGGATGCCGACCCAGACGATGGGCAGCAGTCCGAGGTTGCGCCCGCGGATGTCGCTCATCCGCGGCCGGTGCTCGCGGTTGAGGCTGTCCTGGATCTCCCTGATCTTGGTGTCGACGCGCGCCGAGCCGAGCACCTGGCGCAGCACCTGCCGGGCGGTGTCGTCGTCGCCGCGGGCGACCAGCCAGCGCGGCGACTCGGGGATCTGCAGCGCGAGCACCCCGTAGGCCAGAGCCGGGACCAGCATCGTCAGGAACATCCACCGCCACGCCGGCAGGCCGAACCAGAGCTCCTGGTCCGCGCCGCCGGCCAGGCGGGCGAGGAAGGCGTCGGAGAGCAGCGCCACGAAGATGCCCGTGACGATGGCCAGCTGCTGCAGCGAGCCGAGCCGGCCACGCAGGTGGGCGGGCGCGATCTCGGCGATGTAGGCGGGCGCGATCACCGACGCCACGCCGACCCCCACGCCGCCGACGAACCGCCACAGGGCGAGGTCCCAGGCGGCCGTGGCGAGGCCCGAGCCGATCGCCCCGGCCGCGAACAGGCCGGCCGCGATCACCATGACCCGGACACGCCCCCACCGGTCCGCGGCGGCGCCGGCGAACCACGCCCCCACCGCGGACCCGAGCAGCGCGATGGCCACGGTGAAGCCCAGCGCGAACGAGCTGAGGTCGAACTCTTCGCGGATGGCGTCCACCGCACCGTTGATGACCGCGGTGTCGAAGCCGAACAGGAAGCCGCCGATCGCGGCGACCACGGAGATCAGCAGTGCCCGGCCGGTGGTGTGCTCGTCCTCCGGGGGCGTCTGCGCAGCCGCCCGCGACGGTTCGTCGACCATGTCCCGACACCTCGATGTGCGCCGTGGTGGATGACACGTGCGGTTCGACGGTGGACCCCTGCGGGGCGCAGGTCAACGGTGTGCGGAACGGTTTCGTCCTAGCTGGGGTCAGCTGCGCCGGGGACGGTGGGCTCGCCGGCTGCCGGTGGGGGCTCCCCCCGGGGGCCGGCGGGTAGCGGCGCGGCCCGGGCGACGAGCCAGACGAGCGTCGCCTGCCACAGGACGAAGCAGGTCAGCGCGACCGACCACACGACCGGACCGATCTGGGCGAGCGCCCCGCGCGGCACCATCGCCACCGAGCACAGGGCCAGGACGCCGAGCAGCCACACGGCCAGCGCGGCCCGGAAGCAGCGGAGGGCCGGGTCCGGACGGACGGCGATGCCGAGGGCGGACAGGTCGTCGGGCGGGTGGCGGCGCAGCATGGTCCGCCCGGACCGGTAGACCAGCACCCCGGGATAGCGCTCGCCCAGCATCCGCTCGCACCGGCGACGCCGGCGCGGGCGGAGGCCGAGGCGGCGGGGCAGGGCGACGGCCTGGATCCGCGCCGCGGCCGCGCGGAAGCCGTGGTCGGCGAGGACGATGCGGCCGCGGGCGGCGATCACCGCGGTCACGTCCCCCCAGCCGGTGCCCGGGCCTGCGTAACTGGGGTGGTACCACCCGTAGAGGCCGCACCCGCACCCCCGCGCGGGCGGGAGGTGCGCGTCGTCGGCGGCGCACCGGGCGTGCTCGAGCTGCCCGCTCCAGGGCCCGGCGGTGACGTGCACCGGCGGTCGCAGCCCGTCCTCGGCCAGGTGGAACCGCCGGTAGCCCCGCACCTCCCCGGCGACCAGGGCGGGAGGCTCCCCGGGAGGCTCGGGAACCGGGGTCACGCCGGTGCGGGGTGCGGCGCCGGCTCGGGACGGGGCGCGGCGGGACCCGGGTCGGCCACCGGCTCGGCCTCGATCTCCCGGCGCTCGACGCCGATGTTCCCTGCGACGCAGGGGCGCACCGGCGGCCCGGCGACCTCCCGGGTCCGGTCCGGCGGGCATGCGGTGAGCGTGTCCATCTGCGGCTCCTCGCCGAGTGGGGTCGGTCGGGCATCGCGTGTCCGCAGTGAAGCACCGGCCGGCCCGCCCCGTAAGGGCGTTCGGCCCCGGGGGTCACCGCGCGGCGCGCCATCGCCGGTGTGGGGGGTGAGCCGCCGGGGCCGGTCGCCGCTCACACGCCGGCGGCGGTGAAGGCGTGGGTGAAGTGCGCCGCGGTCTCCCGCTGGGCCTGGTCGGCCGCGTCGAGGACGGCGGCGGCGCCGAAGAACTCGTGCATGACGCCGAGGTAGTAGCGGTACGTCGTGGGGATCGCGGCGATGTCGAGGTGGCGGGCGAACTCCTGGCCCTGGCTGCGCAGCACGTCCCGTTCGGCGGTGATGACCAGCGTGGGCGGCATGAAGGTCAGCTCCCGGGCGGACCAGCCGTGCAGGTCGATGCGCGGGTCCTTGGCGGCGTCCGGCTCGCCCCGGAAGGCGTGCATCTCCGCCCACGACAGCAGCGGGCGCGTGAGCGGCCGGGCGTCGGCGGCGTCCTCCATCGACGGCCCGAACTGCTCACCGGTGGTCAGCGGGTAGACGCTCACCACGGCGGCCGGCCGCCGCTCCCCCGCCTCGGCCAGCGAGAGCACCGTCGCCGCGGCCATGGTGCCGCCGGTGGACTCCCCGCCGATCCCCATCCGGCCGGGGTCGCCGCCGAGCTCGTCGGCATGCCGGAAGGTCCAGCGGTAGGCGGCCAGGACGTCGTCGTGCGCGGCCGGGAAGGGCGCCTCCGGGGCCCGCCGGTAGTCGGGGCTGACCACGATCGCGCGGGTCCGGGTGCACACGCCGCGGCAGGAGGCGTCGTAGGTGTCGACGTCGTGGAGCACCCAGCCGCCCCCGTGGACCCACACGACGATCGGCAGCGGGCCGGGCCCGGCCGCGGGGGGCCGGTAGACGCGTAGCCGCATGCGGCCGCCCGCGGCGTCCGGGATCGTGCGGTCCTCCACGGAGTCGACCGGCTCGGGGCCCTCGATGCCGCGGTCGGCCATCACCTTCCGGACGGCGTCGCTCAGGGTGGGCTGCCGGCGCGCCTGGTCGGGCTCGAGGATCTCCGGGGGCATCGGACCCATCGCGGACCACGCATCGACGATCGCCTGCGCCTGCGGGGTCAGCAGGCCCGAGGCGTCGGTGCCCAGCTCCTTCTTCTTGCCGGACAGCACGTCGCGCACCAGGTCCAGCGGCCGGGCCAGCACGCCGGCGATCCGCTCGGCGAGCCCCTCGTCGGGTGCGTGCGGGTGCGGCCGGGTGGGGGCCTGCCGCTTGGCCGCGAGGAACTGCCGGCCCAGCTCCGCCATCCGCTCGGACCCGGCCTTCTGCCGGAACTCGGGCAGCTCCTCGTCCTCCTCGTCGTGCACGTGGTGGCGGGTGACCCGGATGAGCGTCGCGAGCGACTGCTCGAACTCGGGCTCCCCCGGTTCGGTGCGGCCCAGGACGACCATCTGCCGCTTCATCTCGTGGTGCTCGTGCTCGGCGTCGTCACGCTCGTCGGTCATCCCGATCTCCGGCCAGATCGGGTAGAGGACGGTCTCCTCGGCGTAGGCGTGCAGCGCCAGCTCGAAGGAGATCTGGTCGGCCAGGACCCGCCGGTTGCCGCGGCCGTCCTCCAGGTGCTGGAAGAGGCGCTCGACGACGGCGTGGTCGTCGGCGATCAGGTGGTCGATGTCGCCGGGCAGGGTCGGGTAGTCCAGGGCCACGGAGGCCTCCCGGGGATCGCGCAACAGCAGATCGACGGTGCCCTACCCACCCGGCCGATCCCGGAACGCCGTCGTCCCCAGAGCCTGCTGGCGCAGCAGCGCCCGGTCCAGCGGCGGGCGCGGCACCGGGATCCCGGGCCGGTTCCGCGGCAGCCGCACGCGCAGCGCACCCGGCGCGACGGTGCAGCGCACCGGGGTGGGCAGCAGCAGCGCCTCGCCGTCCACCCCGACCGGGATCTGCGGGGCGTCGGCCTCGACCACCACCTCGTGCGCGGTGCGGGTGCGCAGGCCCGGGCCGCGCCGCCCGCGCAGCAGCCCGGCCGCCTGCGCGGCGCTGCCCACGGTGAGCACGACGACGCCGAGCACGCCGCCGTCGAGCCGGGGACGGCGGCCCAGACCGGCGAGGTCCCCGGACCCGTACGGGTTGTTGCTGACCAGCAGGGCCGTCGGCGCCTCGAGCACCTCGGTGCCGTCGATCCGGACCCGCAACCGGGGCCCCCGGTGCCCGGCGAGCAGGTCGGGCAGCAGCTGCAGCGTGGTGCCCCGCTTGTCGTCCCGGTAAGCGGGGCTCTGCACCACCTCGGCGTAGGCGCCGAAGGAGGCGTTGTTGACGAACGTCCGCCCATCGATCCGCCCCAGGTCGAGTCGCACCTCGACGCCGTCGGTGAGCGCGTCCAGCCCGAGGTCCGGGCGTTCCCGGTCCAGCCCGAGGTCCAGGGCGAAGTGGTTCCGGGTCCCCGCGGAGATCACCAGGAACGGCAGCCCGTGCTCGGCGGCGACACCCGCGACCAGCGCCTGGGTGCCGTCCCCACCCGCGACACCGAGCAGGTCCGCGCCGTCGGCGACGGCACGGCGGGCCCGTTCCGCCACGTCGACCTCGCCCGGCCCGCTCAGCAGGTCGACATCCGCACCGAGGGCGGTGGCCTTCTCCGCCAGCTGGAAGCGCCCCACCTTCCCGCCGCCGGACCGGGGATTCATGATCACGAACGGCCGCCGGGGCGGAGGGGCCGGTTGCTCCGGCGTGCGCGCCGGAGGCCGGGCCCGGGCCAGGGCGGCCCGGGCCGCCGCGACCGCCGCGAGCCAGAGCGCGGCGACCAGGGCGACCTGCCACACGAGGTCCCGGCGGGCGTAGACGACGATCACCGTCACCGGCGCCGCGAGGGCCAGGGCCGCGGCCAGCCAGCGCAGCGGCCCGCGCCGGCTCAGGAACCACCAGACCGCGGCGAGCATCACCGCCAGCCCGCCCACGCCCACGGCCAGCACCCCGGGCTGCCCCAGGGCGGCGAGCACGAGCAGCACCCCGGCGGCCAGCCCGAGGAGGAGGGCCAGCCGGGCCAGCCACCGCTGCGCGGCCGGCGCGGGTGCGGCATCCGGGCCAGGCTCCGTGTTCTCTGCCATCGCTGCCCTCTCCCACGCGTCGCGGCCGGTCGCCGCCAGCGTCCCGCCGGCCCGGCGCCGGCGGCATCCTCCGGGCCGGGTGAGGCGCTCGGATCGGTGCGGCGCTCGCGGCCCCTCGTCGCGCGGCACCCCGTCGCACGGCACGGCCGGGGTGGCGCCACCCTTGTGTCGCCCACCACAGTCCCGTAGCCTCGAAACCGCTACGAGAGCAAACGGCTCGTTTATCGAATACCGGGAGGGCGCCGCTCATGGCCGCCAAGCCGTTCGCCTCCTCCGCCGACCTGGGCGTCAAGGAGCAGACCCTCGAGGTGCTCGCCGACGGCGTGTACGCGCTGACCGCGGAGGGTGACCCCAACCTCGGGGCGATCGAGGGCGAGGACTTCCTCGTCTGCTTCGAGGCCCTGGCCACGCCGGTCGCCGCCCGCCGCTGGCTGGCCACGTTGCGCGAGCACACCGACAAGCCGGTGCGCTACCTGGTGCTGTCCCACTACCACGCCGTCCGGGTGCTGGGCGCGAGCGCGTTCGACGCCGAGGTGATCGTCAGCTCCGAGCAGACGAGGGCCCTCATCGCCGAGCGCGGCCAGCAGGACTGGGAGAGCGAGTACGGCCGGATGCCGCGGCTGTTCGAGGAGCCCGAGTCCATCCCCGGCCTGACCTGGCCAACGCTGACCTTTCGCGACCGGCTGACCATCGAGCTGGGCGGGGACCGCGGGGAGCTGGTGCTGGAGTTCCTCGGCCGCGGGCACACCGAGGGCGACATCGTCGCCTGGCTGCCGAAGCAGGAGATCCTCTTCGCCGGCGACCTGGTGGAGTCCCAGGCCGCGCTCTACACCGGCGACGCGTTCCACTTCGACTGGGCCGCCGGCACCCTCGACCGGGTCAAGGCCCTCGGCGCGCAGCAGCTGATCGGCGGGCGGGGCGCGATCGCTCGCGGCCGCGACCAGGTGGACGCCGCGATCGAGCAGACCCGCGACTTCCTGCTCACCATGCAGCGCACGGTCGGCGAGGCGCACCGCTCCGGCGGGACGCTGACGGACGCGTTCGCCGCCACCCACGCCGCGCTGGCCCCGAAGTACGGCCAGTGGCCGATCTTCGAGCACTGCCTGCCCTTCGACGTCCAGCGGCTGTGGGACGAGCTGGACGGTGTCGAGCGCCCGGTCATCTGGACCGCCGAGCGCGACCGCGCCGTGTGGGACGAGCTGCAGGGGTGAGCGCGATGACCGCGACCGATCCCGTGCTGGTCCTGGGCTGCGGCCCGGTCGGCCAGACCACGGCGCTGCTGCTGGCCCGCTGGGGCCTGCCGGTCGCGGTCCTCGACGGCCGGCCCGCGCGGGACCTGGTCGGCAGCAAGGCGATCTGCCAGCAGCGCGACGTCCTCGACGTCTGGGACGCCGTCGGGGTCGGCGCCGAGGTCGCCCGGCGCGGGGTCACCTGGACCACCGCCCGCACCTTCCACCGCGACCGGGAGCTGTTCAGCTTCCGGTTCGCCGACCGCGGCCGGTCACCGTTCCCGCCGTTCGTGAACATCTCCCAGTGCGAGACCGAGGAGCTGCTCGACGAGCGGATCGCCGCCGAGCCGCTGATCGAGGTCCGCTGGGGCGCCCGCGTGGTCGGCCTCACCCAGGACGAGGCCGGGGTCACCGTCACCTGCGCGGACGGCGCGACCCTCCGCGGCTCCTACGTCGTGGCCTGCCCCGGGTCGCGCGGCGACGCGCTGCGCGCGGCCCTGGGGCTGCGCTTCGACGGCGAGACGTTCGACGACCACTTCCTCATCTGCGACATCCGCACCGACCTGCCCAGCTGGCAGACCGAGCGGCGGTTCTACTTCGACCCGGCGTGGAACCCCGGCCGGCAGGTGCTCATCCACCCCTGCCCGGACTCCACCTTCCGCATCGACTGGCAGGTGCCGCCGGACTTCGACCTCACCGCCGAGGAGGCCTCCGGCGGACTCGACCGGCGGATCCGGCAGGTGATCGGCGACCGCCCCTACGAGATCGTGTGGAAGTCGGTCTACCGGTTCCACTCCCGCGTGGTGGACCGGATGCGGGTCGGCCGCGTGCTGGTCGCCGGCGACGCCGCACACCTGGTCGCCCCCTTCGGCGCCCGCGGCCTCAACTCCGGGGTGCTCGACGCGGAGAACGCCGCCTGGAAGATCGCCTTCGTGCTGCGTGGGTGGGCGCCGGAGTCGCTGCTCTCCAGCTACCACGCCGAGCGGCACGCCGCGGCGCTGGAGAACCTCGCCGTCACCGGGGCCACCATGCGCTTCCTCGTCCCCCGGGACGAAGACGAGGCCCGCCACCGCCTCGACGTCCTGGAGCGCGCGGCGACCGACCCCGAGGCCCGGGCGCAGGTCGACTCCGGCCGGCTGGCCGAGCCGTTCTGGTACGTCGACTCCCCGCTGACCACGCCGGACGCGCGGCGACCGTTCCCCGGGCGGCCCGCCCGCGGCGACGTGCCGGTGCCCGCGCCGGGCATCCTGGTGCCCGACTGCCCGGTGACCGTGCCGGGCCGGGCGGACGTCGTCCGGCTGCGGCAGCTGGCCCGCGAGGGGGTCACCGTGCTGGTGGGGGACGACGCCCCGCTGCCCTCGCTCGCCGAGGGGCCGGCGGGCGGGCCGCCCGTGGCGGTCCACCGGATCCGCGACCTCGACGCCGGGCCCACGCTGCGCGAGGCGCTCGGTGCCCGCCCCGACGAGCTCTGGGTGCTGCGCCCGGACGCCCACGTCGCCGCCGTCCTCACCCGCGCCGCCGACGCCGCCCCCGCGATCGCCCGGCTGCTCGCCCGCCCCCAGCAGGACCCCCGCGCCCCCCGCCACTCGCAAGCGCGCGGCGGGACCCTGCACGAGGGCCTCCAGGTCGTCTAACTGAAGGAGGCACCCCATGGCGTTCTACCGGCAGGTGGGCAGCGTTCCGCCGAAGCGGCACACCCAGCACCGGCGGCCCGACGGCGGGCTGTACTCCGAGGAGCTCATGGGCGAGGAGGGGTTCTCCTCGGACTCCTCGCTGCTCTACCACCGGGGCATCCCCTCGGCGCTGGTCGACGCCCGGCCGTGGGAGCTGCCCGACCAGACGCTCACCCCGAACACGCCGCTGGTGCCCCGGCACCTGAGGCTGCACGGCCTGTTCCCCGGCGAGGAGCACAAGGCCACCGACCCGGTCACCGGACGGCGACTGGTGCTGGGCAACGCCGACGTGCGCATCTCCTACGCGGTCTCGTCGCTGACCAGCCCGTACTACCGCAACGCGACCGGCGACGAGTGCGTCTACGTCGAGCGCGGCGCCGCCACCGTCGAGACCGTCTTCGGCGCGCTGGAGGTGGGCCAGGGCGACTACGTACTCCTCCCGCGGGCCACCACCCACCGCTGGATCCCGACCGGCGACGAACCGCTGCGCACCTACGCCATCGAGGCCAGCAGCCACATCGCCCCACCCAAGCGGTACCTGTCCCGCTTCGGGCAGTTCCTCGAGCACGCCCCCTACTGCGAGCGGGACCTGCGCACCCCGGCCGAGCCGCTGCTGGCCGAGGGCAGCGACGTCGAGGTCTACGTCAAGCACCGCGGCACCGGTCCCGGCGGCCTCGCGGGCACCGTCCACGTCGTCCCGGAGCACCCCTTCGACGTGGTCGGCTGGGACGGCTGCCTCTACCCCTACGCCTTCAACATCACCGACTTCGAGCCGATCACCGGCCGGGTCCACCAGCCACCGCCGGTGCACCAGGTCTTCGAGGGGCAGAACTTCGTCGTCTGCAACTTCGTGCCCCGCAAGGTCGACTACCACCCGCTGGCGGTGCCGGTGCCCTACTACCACTCCAACGTCGACTCCGACGAGGTCATGTTCTACGTCGACGGCGACTACGAGGCGCGCAGGGGCTCGGGCATCGGCAAGGGCTCGATCAGCCTGCACCCCGGCGGGCACTCCCACGGCCCGCAGCCGGGCGCGGTGGAGCGCTCGCTGGGCGCCGAGTTCTTCGACGAGACCGCGGTCATGGTCGACACCTTCCGCCCGCTGTCCCTCGGCGAGGCCGGGACCGCGGCGGACGACGGCGTCTACGCCTGGTCCTGGTCCGGCCGGGGGCCGGGCGCATGAGCTGGCTCGACCTCCCCGCCGGCACCGGATTCGGGCCGGAGAACCTGCCCTTCGGCGTCTTCTCCACCCCCGGCACCGCCCCGCGCACCGGCGTCGCGATCGGCGACTCCGTCCTCGACCTGGCCGCCGCGACAGCCGACCCGGTGCACGCCACCGGCTCGCTCAACGCCTTCATGGCGCAGGGTCCGCAGGCGTGGGCGGCGCTGCGGCAGCAGCTGACCCGCTGGTTCACCGACCAGCGCCACCGGGGCAGCGTGGAGCCGCACCTGATGCCGCGGGCCGACGTGACCATGCACCTGCCGGTCGAGGTCGCCGACTACGTCGACTTCTACAGCTCTGAAACCCACGCGGCGAACCTCGGCCGGATGTTCCGGCCCGACTCCGAGCCCCTGACGCCGAACTGGAAGCACCTGCCGATCGGCTACCACGGCCGCGCCGGCACCGTGCAGGTGTCGGGCACCCCGGTGGTCCGCCCCGCCGGCCAGCGCAGGGCGCCCACCGACGAGGCACCCACCTTCGGGCCCTCGCAGCGGCTGGACATCGAGGCCGAGGTCGGCTTCGTCGTCGGCACGCCGTCCGCGCTCGGCACCCGGGTGCCGGTCGAGGACTTCGCCGACCACGTGTTCGGGGTCTGCCTGGTCAACGACTGGTCCGCCCGTGACCTGCAGGCCTGGGAGTACGTGCCGCTCGGGCCGTTCCTGGGCAAGTCCTTCCTCACCTCGGTCTCGCCGTGGGTGGTGCCGCTGGCCGCGCTCGAGTCCGCCCGGGTGGCGCCGCCGGCCCGAGACCCGCAGCCGCTGCCCTACCTGGACGACGGCGCGCACCCGTGGGGCCTGGACATCACCCTCGAGGTGCGGCTCAACGGAGAGCTGATCAGCTGCCCGCCGTTCCGCGAGCTGTACTGGACCGCCGCCCAGCAGCTGGCGCACATGACCGTCAACGGCGCCTCCCTGCGCACCGGTGACCTGTTCGCCTCCGGCACGGTGAGCGGGCCGGCCCGCGACCAGCGCGGCTCGTTCATCGAGCTGTCCTGGGGCGGCAAGGAGCCGCTGCCCCTCGCCGACGGCAGCACCCGCACGTTCCTCCAGGACGGCGACGTCGTCTCGATCTCCGCCACCGCCCCCGGGCCGGACGGCACCCGGATCTCCTTCGGCGAGGTGACCGGCCGGGTCGAGCCGACGCCGTGACCGGGAGCCGGGCACCCCGCCCGTACGCTGACACCGGCTCCGGGGGCACGGGAGGGCGCGACATGGCGGAGGACGGCGGGAGCGCGCCGCAGTCGCAGACGCTGGACCGGGGCATCCGCATCCTGGAGCACCTGGCTGCCGTCGGCACGCCGCAGCCGATCGCGGAGATCGGCCAGGCCCTGGGCCTGCACCGGTCGATCACCTACCGGCTGCTGCGCACGCTGGAGGACCACCGGCTCGTCGAGCGCGACGCCGCCGGGCACTACTGGCTCGGCCTGGGCATGGCCGGGCTGGCGCGGGGCGTGCGCAGCGACCTGCAGACCGCCGCGCTGCCCCGGCTGCACGCGCTGGTCGCCGAGCTGGGCATGACCGCCTTCCTCGTCGTCCGCACCGGGGACGACGCGGTCACCGTGGCCAGCGTGGAGCCGCACGACACCGCCGCGCACATCGTCTACCGCCCCGGCACCCGCCATCCGGTCGACCGGGGCGCCCCCGGCCTCGCCCTGCTCATGCCCGAGCCCGCGACCCCCGGGGATCGGGAGGCGCTGCGGGAGGCCCGGCGGATCGGCTGGGCCCGCTCGCACGGCGAGGTGATCCCCGGTGTCCGCTCGATCGCCGCGCCGGTGCTCGGTCCCGACGGCGGGGCGCGCGGCGCCCTGGCCGTGGTCTTCGTCGACGAGAGCGCCGACGTGCAGCGGATCGGCCGCGCCGTGGCGACCGCCGCCGCGACGGTCGCCGCCGGCCTGCGCTGACCCCGGCCTCCCCACCCGGGCTTCCTGACCATCGGCCCGCCCTGGCCGGTGTTCCCCGCCATTCCCCGGTGTTGTGGTCGGCGCCACACGTCCGATACGGTTCCACTCGCTAGGCGAACGGACTGTTCTGTTATCGAATGGCTCACCGCTGTGGAGCAGCACGGGACGTCCGCCGGCACCACACAGCCACGCTCAGATCACGGGACCCGCGACGCCCGAGAGAGTCGTCCGGCCCGGGCAACGGAGTTCCGATGACCTCACCCCCGACCACCGCAGCGGCCCCGAAGCTGTCCCGCGAGGAGCGCAAGGTCCTCGCGAGCACGCTGGCCGGCACGACCATCGAGTGGTACGACTTCTTCATCTACGCCCAGGCCGCCAGCCTGGTCCTGGCCCCGCTCTTCCTCGAGCCGCTCACCGACGACCGGCCGGGCCTGGCGACGATCGTCTCGCTGGCGACCATCGGCATCAGCTTCCTGTTCCGGCCCCTGGGCGCCATCGTCGCCGGCCGCTTCGGTGACCGGCTGGGGCGCAAGAAGATGCTGGTCCTCACCCTGCTGCTGATGGGGGTGGCCACGGCGCTCATCGGCCTGCTGCCCACCTACGCGAGCATCGGGGTCGCCGCGCCGATCGCGCTGATCCTGCTGCGGATCCTGCAGGGCTTCTCGGCGGGCGGCGAGTGGGGCGGCGCGGCGCTGATGGCCGTCGAGCACGCCCCCCGCGGCCGCCGCGGCCTGTTCGGCGCGTATCCGCAGATCGGGGTGCCGCTGGGCCTGATCCTCGCCACCGGCGTGCTGTGGCTGATGACCACCCTGACCACCCCCGAGCAGTTCCAGGCCTGGGGCTGGCGGGTGCCGTTCCTGGGCTCCATCGTGCTGATCGTGGTCGGCTACCTCATCCGCCGCGCCGTCGAGGAGAGCCCGGTCTTCCAGGAGATGCTGCAGCGCAAGCGCGAGTCCTCCGCGCCGCTGCGGGACCT
Organism: Geodermatophilus ruber; assembly: GCF_900114385.1. GTDB lineage: Bacteria > Actinomycetota > Actinomycetes > Mycobacteriales > Geodermatophilaceae > Geodermatophilus > Geodermatophilus ruber. Next base: position 107,503 of record NZ_FOSW01000002.1, on the reverse strand, counting down.
GTTCGCCCGCAACACCAAGCAGGTCGTCCTCACCGCACTGGTCTTCGTCGCCAACAACGCCGCCGGGTACCTGGTGATCGCCTACTTCATCGGCTACGCGACCAAGGCCCTGGGCATGGAGCGCGCGCCGGTGCTCGCGGCGATCGTCGTGGCCTCGGTCGGGTGGCTGGTGTTCACCCTCTACGGCGGCGCACTGTCGGACCGGATCGGCCGGGTGCGGACGTTCCAGATCGGGTTCGCCCTCATCTTCGTCTGGATGATCCCGATGTTCCTGCTCATCGAGACGGCCGACATCTGGCTCTTCGGCATCGCGGTCTTCCTGCTCACCGCCGGTCTGGGCCTCTCCTACGGCCCCATGTCGGCGATGTACGCGGAGCTGTTCCCCGTCTCGGTCCGCTACTCGGGCGTCTCGATCGGGTACGCCCTCGGGGCGATCCTCGGCGGCGCCTTCGCGCCGACGATCAGCGAGATCCTCGTGCAGTCCACCGGCAGCTCGCTGTCGGTCGGCTTCTACATCATGGTCACCGCCGTCATCTCCTTTGCCGCCGTCTCGGCGATCAAGGAGACCAGGGGCAACGACCTGGGCGTCACCGACGCCGGCCCCCGGCCGACGACGGAGTCCGCGGTCCCGCTCTGACCCGTCACGCGGGGGGCGCGAGGTGGACGCCGCGGCGCAGCGCCGCCAGGGCCTCGGGGTCGCGCTCGGCCAGCCCGCGCACGACCCGCCGGCGGTACCGCAGGGCCTGGGCCGCCCCGATCGCCCAGAACACGTACTGGGTCGCGAAGGCCCACTTGAAGGCGGTGAGCGAGTACTCCGTCGACCCGCGGGGAGTGACCACCTGCAGCACGAGCCCGATGGCCAGGACGGCGAGCAGGGTGCCGAGGAAACCCCCGGCGTTGACCAGCCCGATCGCGCTGCCCAGGCGACGCGGCGGGTTGAACGTCCGGGCGAGGTCGAGCGTCAGGATCGCGGCCACACCGGCGAGCGGGACGACCAGCACGAGCACCACGAGCAGCCACACCGGTGCCGGGCCGGGCCAGAGGAGGACCACCCCCCACACCGCCGCGGCCAGGCCGACCAGGCCGAGCCCGATGAGGGTGCGGCGGTACGGGTAGCGGTTCATCAGCAGGCCCACGCTGGCGCCGTAGGCCACCCCCGAGACGGCCAGGATCGTGAGCATGGCGCCGGCGAGCCCCGGGGACACGCCCTGGCCGACGACGAGGAACGGGTAGCCCCACAGGACGCCGAACATCATCCCCGGGAAGAGGGCGGCGAAGTTCAGCCAGAACGCCAGCCGGGTGCCCGGCTCGACCCACGCCGCCCGGAGGTCCCGGCCGGCCACCTCCAGCGCCCGGCCGAGCGGGATGCGCGGCGGACGCGGCTGCGGGGAGTCGCGCAGCAGGACCACCACCACCAGCGCGGCGGCCACGCTGACCAGGGCCGCCAGCAGGAAGGACGGCGTCCACCCCAGGGCGGCGAGGACGGCGGCGAACGCCACCCCGGACACCACGAAGCCCAGCGCGTTCATCGGGCCGACGGCGGAGGTGATCGTCCCGCTCCGGGCCGGCGGGAACCAGGCGGGCACCAACCGCATCACGCTGATGAAGACGAGCGCGTCGCCGATCCCGAGCGCCACTCGCGCCGCGATCGCCACCGGCAGCGTCTCGCTGAACGCGAAGACGCTCTGCGCGCCGGCCATCACCACGGACCCGAGAACGATCAGCCGCCGGGAGCCGTACCGGTCGATGAGCACGCCCACCGGCACCTGCATCAGGGCGTAGACGACCAGTTGCGCCACGGAGAACGTCGCCAGCGTCGCCGCGGCGATGCCGAACCGGTCGAACGCGTCGGTTGCCGCGACCCCCAGGGACGAGCGCTGCAGGACCGCGATGACCGCGGCGAACTGCCCCACGGTCAGGACCGCCCACGCGGTGCGGCCGCCCAGCACCGGGGACGGCGCGAGCGGGGACGGTGGACTCAGCCGAGGGCGGGGCACCGACAGAGTGTGCCGGTCCCCCGCCCCCGCCCCGGCCGGGCCTCCCGGTCGGGGCCCGCCCGCGTCGGTCAGGCCGGGGTCACCCGGACCGGGACGCTCGCCCAGCCCTTGAGGGTGTTGTTCAGCTTCGGCGCCGGCTCCCCGGCCGGCTCGAGGCTGCGGGCCCGCTCGGCCAGCGCGGAGAGCACGAGCTCGGTCTCCAGGCGGGCGACCGGCTGGCCGACGCACTGGTGGACGCCCATGCCGAAGGCGACGTGGCCGGCCGCGCGGCGGTTGATGTCCAGGGCCTCGGCGTCCGCGCCCCAGTGGCGCGGGTCGCGGTTGGCCGAGCCGAGGAACAGCAGCACCTTGGTGCCCTCGGGGATGGTGGTGCCGGCGACCTCCACCTCGCGGGAGGTGGTGCGGAAGAAGGTCTGCACCGGGGACTCCCAGCGCAGCGCCTCGTCGAAGGCGAACTTGGCCTTCGCCGGGGAGGCGTGCAGCTGCGCCCACTGCTCGGGGTGACGGGAGAGGCCGTAGACGGTGTTGCCGATGCCGTACACGGTGGTGTCCACGCCCGCGGTCAGCAGCGAGCGGACCAGCATCGGCGCCTGCTCGGCGCTGATCTCCCCGCGGTCGGCGGCCGCCCAGATCTGCGCGCCGAAGCCGCCAGGCGCCAGGTTCTCCCGCTGGCACTGCTCCATCACCCAGGCCTGCACGGGTGCGGCAGCGGCCAGCGCGGTGCGGCGCAGCTCGTTGTCCGGGCCGAAGGCGTTGAACGCCAGCCCGCCGTAGGGCAGCAGGTTCTCCCGCCCCTCCTCGGGCAGCCCGACGGCGTCGGGGAAGACCCGCAGCGGGTACACCTCGGCGAGGTCGGTGACCGCGTCGAAGGTGCCCTGCTCGACCAGCCGGTCGGCGATCTCCGCCGCCGGAGCGGCGAAGCGCTCGCGCAGCGCCCGCATGCTGCGCGGGGAGATGACCCCGTTCATCGCCGTCCGGACGACGGTGTGGTCCGGCGGGTCGGCCTCGAGCAGGAGGCTCGGCGGCCGCCAGGGCTTCTCCTTGGCGAAGTCGCTGATCCCGGCCCCGCGGCTGGACACGAACGTCGCCCAGTCGCTCAGCGCGGCCTTGACGTGCTCGAAGCGGCCCATCGCGTAGATGCCGTACCGGGCCAGGAACACCACCGGCCCGGCGTCGCGCAGCCGGCGGTGGAAGTCGTAGGGATCGCTCAGCACCTCGGTGCCGAACGGGTCGTCGTCCAGGGTGGGGACGCCGGTGGCGGGCGGGCTGTCGACGGTCATCGGGGCCTCCTGTCTCTCAGTGAGGCACAGCGTGGCCGCGGTCACTGCGCAGCCCGCGCGAACTCTCATTGGTCGAGAGAGCCGGGGACGAGGCTGTGAGCCGGATCGCATGATCCACACCACTCCCCGCCACCCGGCGGGGTGTGCGCGACAACCCGCCGCGGGCCCGACCGGCCCGCTCCCTCCCGCAGGCGGGAAGTCCTGCGGGCTCTCCGGAAGGGAGACGTCATTGATCCACGCACCTGAGGTCCGGCCGCGTCGCCGCGGGTTCACCGGCGTCGCGCTCGGCTGCGCCGCCGCCCTGGTGCTCGCCGCCTGCGGCTCCGACGAGGACGGTGGCAGCGCCGCCGCCGACGACGGGACGACGCAGCTGACCGTCGGCTACTTCCCGCTGGTGCACACCGCCACCGCCGTGCACGCCGACGAGACCGGCCTGTTCGAGCAGGAGGGGCTCGACGTCGAGCTGGCCCAGACCGCCGGCGGCGCGCAGGCGATCCCGTCGCTGATCGCCGGCGAGTACGACATCACCTACGGCAACTACACCTCGGCGCTGCTGGCCGCCCAGCAGGGCCTGCCGATCCGGGTCATCGCCGGCAACGACGTCGGCGCCGACGACCACGCGATCATGGTCGCCCCCGACGCGCCGTACCAGTCCCCCGCCGACCTGGCCGGCGCCCGCATCGCGGTGAACAACCTGCAGAACATCGGCACCGTCGCGGTCAACGCCGTCCTCGAGGACGCCGGCGTGGACCTCTCCACGATCGAGTTCGTCGAACTGCCCCTGCCCGACATGGCCGCGGCCCTGGACGCCGGGGACGTCGACGCGATCTGGCAGGTCGAACCGTTCCAGGCCTCCGCACTGGCCGGCGGCGCCCGGGTGCTGTTCCCGCTGTTCAGCGGGCCGGCCGAGGACATGCCGGTGGCCGGCTGGCTGACCACCGAGCAGTACGCCCAGGAGAACCCGGAGGCCGTCGAGGCCTTCCGCCGGGCGATGGCCGCCTCGACCGAGCAGCTCCAGGGCGACCGGGAGCGGCTGGTCGAGCTGGTGCCCACCTACTCCCAGGTGCCCGCCGAGGTGGTCGAGCAGGTCGCCCTGCCGGAGTGGAACGCCGAGGTCGACTCCGCGCAGCTGCAGAAGGTCTCCGACCTGATGTTCGAGTACGGGATCATCAGCGACGAGTTCGACGTCGAGACGATGATCGTCGACTGAGCATGGGCACGGCGGCCCCGCGGTCTCGTGGCGGGGCCGCCGTACCGGCGCCGTCCTAGACGGTCAGCCTCGGCTTGACGCTCCGCCCTGCCGCGATGACCTCGAGAACCGACGCGAGCGGGATGCGCGCCGCCTCGGCGAGGGAGCGCAGCGGGGTGCCGCTCTGCTCCAGGAGCTCGGCGGCGGCCCCCAGGACGCTGGGACTCTCCGGCGGGCCGAGCGGTCCCGGCTCCGGGTTGCCCCAGAGCTTCAGCTGCTGATTGGCCCGGCGGTAGGCCGGGTCCGGCAGCCGCCCGAGCGTGTGCGCCCGGTAGACCAGGGCGCGCAGGCTGACCCCCCAGTGCCGCTTCAGCGCGTGGAAGGCCGCCCAGTCCACGCGCGTCGGCAGGCTCTGCTCGATCTCCGCTCGCGGCATGAGGAACTCGGCCGCGAAGGACATCGCCTGCGACTCGATCACCTTCGACCCCGGCTCCACTCCGGCGTGCATCAGCAGGTGGCCCAGCTCGTGGCCGGCGTCGAATCGACTTCTCGCCTTGTCGTCCTTCAGCGGGGACATGAGCACGAGGGGGCGACCCGAGGCGGTCTCGGACGAGGAGAAGGCATCCACCCGCGGATCGAAGCCCTCCGCCGGCAGCCGGACGACCAGCACCCCGTGCGCCTCCAGCAGGCGCACCACGTCCGGGACGGGACCGGGGGCGACCGCCAGGCCGCGCCGCGCCCGCGCCGCAGCGGCGGCGATGTCCTCCTCCGAGGGGTGGGCCGGCAGGTCCAGCGACGGCAGCCGCACCGGCGGGAGGTCGACGTACTGCTCGATGACCTCGAGCACCGCCAGGGCCAGCTCGCCGAAGGCCAGGGCCTGCTCGCGCCGGTTGGCCGGGGTGCTGCGCAACGAGCGGAAGTGTGCGGTCGACGGCTGCACCTCGGGGATGTCGAGCCCCCGGGAGAAGAACTCCGTCGGCATGCCGAGCACGAGGCCGATCCGCGCGAGCACCGTCGTCGTCGGCCGGCTCTGGCCGCGCTCGTACTGCGTGACCGCCGAGGGGGTGACCTCGATGCGCCGCGCCAACTCCGAGCGGGACATGCACTGCAGCCGACGGGCCACTGCCAGGCGGCGGCCGTCGAAGTCGACGGCGACCCCGGAGGTGCGACGGCGCCGGGCGGCGGTCGTGCGCGACGCCTCGTCGGTCATCGGGCCGCCGCCACCTCCCGCCGCTTGAGCGACACGGCCGGACGGGGGGCCTCGCGCTCGGAGAAGGCAGCACCGGCCGGGCCGGCGGGCGCGCCGTTCGCCGGCCGGCCGAGTTCGGCCTCGTCATCGCGCCACAGAGGGGTCACGGCCAGCCATCGTTGCGGGCCCAGCCGGGGCAGGCCCAGCCACCCCGCCGTCAGGCCGATGGCGTCCCCGGCCCAGACGAAGAACAGCTCCCGGTAGTCCGGGCAGCCCCCGGCGGGGAGCACCTCGAAGTCGAAGGCCAGCTGCCCATCGATCGGCGGGGGCGGGAGGGCGAGGCTCCCGGCGTTGCGCGCCGCGGCCTCGTGGCGGACGACGCTGGTGTCCCACGCGAAGCTGGTCCACTCCGGTTCGCGCAGCCGCACCCCGGGGGCCTTGACCACGTGCACCGCCAGGTCGCCCACCTCGATGAGCAGCGAGCCGTGGGGAACGGTCAGGCGGACGCCGCGGGTCCGCCAGCGCGAATCGGCCGCCCGGTACTCGGCCAGCATCCGCTCCCGGAAGTTCTCCGCGGCCAGGCCGGCTACCCCGCGCGGGGTGTCGAACAGGTGCGAGGGCTCGTAGCGCTCGGCGTTGGGCCGCCACATCGCCCGGGTGACCTCCTGCAGCCAGCCGACCACATCGCGTTCCTCGAGCGTCTGCCGGCAGTTGGCCAGGGCGGTGAGCGCAGCCGTGTCCCAGTCACGCATGGCGGGATGTTAAGTGGAATGCTGATTGTGCGGTGCGTTTGTTGTCGCGATCCGCACCGGTTGTCGGGAATTCGAGTGTGCGGTTCGGCGCGGCACCGGGGGACGGCGCGGCGCTTTGCTGCCAGGCTCTGCGAATGACCGGTCAGCGGGTCGAGCGGCACCGACACACCGTCCTCGCCGCGGCCGACAGCCGCGGGTTCTCCTCGTTGCGGCAGAGCACGCCACCGCGCACCGAGCGCTATGCGCTCGGCCGCCGATTGCGGCGGCGGGCGCCTCGCGCCGCGCTCGCCGACTGGACCGCCCCGGCCGACCGCCCCGATGTCGCCGAGCTGGTGATCCGCTCGCACGCGGGCCGGCTGGAACGGCTGGTTCCCATCCGCATCGGGCGGATGATCGCGTCCCCCTACGCCTTTCTCCGCGGTGCGGCGAACGTGCACGCGGAGGATTTCGCCCGGCTGCCCGCCACGGGCATCACGCCGGTCATCTGCGGCGACGCCCACCTGGGCAACTTCGGCTTCTACGCCTCCCCCGAGCGGGATCTGGTCTTCGACCTGAACGACTTCGACGAGGCGCACCCGGGCGCCTGGGAATGGGATCTGCGCCGGCTCGCGGCCAGCATCCGGGTGGCCGGGCGGCAGAACGGATCGTCGGAGAGCTCGTGCGACGAGGCGGTGACGCGGTGCGTCGCGGAGTACCGGCTGCAGATCGCGACGCTGGCCGAGCAGCCGCTTCTCGCACGGTCCTACGAGCGGCTGGACGTCGACCGGATGCTCCACACCGCATCCCGCTCCAGCCTGCGCGCCGAGATCGAGGAGTCCGCCCGCCGCGCCCGCCGGCGCACCAGCGACCGCGCGCTGCCCCGGTTCACCGAGCAGCGCGACGGCACCCGGCGGATCGTCGAGGAGCCGCCGCTGATCACCCGCCCGGAGCCGGCCGAGGCCGAACAGCTCGCCGAGGCGCTGGACGGCTACCTCACCACCCTGGCGCCCTACTGGGCCCGGGTCGTGGGCGGCTACCGGATCGTCGACATCGCGCACAAGGTCGTCGGGGTCGGCTCGGTCGGACTGCGGGCCTGGGTCGCGCTGTGCGAGGGCAGCAGCGCCGACGACGTGCTGTTCCTGCAGCTCAAGCAGGCCCGGCGCTCGGTGGTCGCGCCGTTCGTGCACGGCGAGTCGGCCTGGCACGCCCACCAGGGGCAGCGCGTCGTGGAGTACCAACAGGCGCTGCAGACGGTGAGCGACCCCCTGCTCGGCTGGACCGCCGTGGGCGACGTCCAGTACTACGTCCGCCAGTTCCGGGACATGAAGGGCGCCATCACCGTCGACGGCATCGACGCCGCGGCGCTCGTCGACTACGCGGGCATCTGCGGCTACCTGCTGGCCAAGGGGCACGCCCGCACCAGCGGGGCCTCGATGATCGCGGGATACCTGGGCGGCGGGCGGAAGGTCGGCGAGGCGCTGTGCCGGTTCTCCCGCGCCTACGCCGACCAGACCGAGCGCGACCACGCCGACCTCGTCGGCGCCGTCCGGCGCGGTGTCCTGCCCGCCGAGGTCGGGGTCTGACCCGGGCCGGCGAGCACGGCCGGCTCCGAGCGATGCGGGCCATCCGGGGCCGCGGGCTCTGCAAGGCTGACCCCGTGGCTGGCGGCAACCGTGCGCTCCTCCAGTGGTCGACGTTCGTCCCGGTCCTCGCGGGCCTGGTCCTCGCCCTGACCTGGGGCCGCGACCTCGGCCCGGTGCTGGTCGGCCTGGTCGCGCTGATCCTCGCCGGCGCGGTGCTGGCGGCGGTGCACCACGCCGAGGTGGTCGCGCACCGGGTGGGTGAGCCGTTCGGGTCGCTGGTGCTGGCCGTCGCGGTCACCGTGATCGAGGTGGCGCTGATCGTGACGCTGATGGTGTCCGGGGGTCCGGAGACCGCGTCGTTGGCCCGCGACACGGTGTTCGCCGCCGTGATGATCACGACCAACGGCATCCTCGGCCTCTCGTTGCTGGTCGGCGCGATCCGCTACGGGGTCACGCTGTTCAACGCGGAGGGCACCGGGGCGGCGCTGGCCACCGTGGCCTCCCTGGCCACGCTGAGCCTGGTGCTCCCGAACTTCACCTCCAGCCGGCCCGGCCCGGAGTTCTCCCCCTCGCAGCTGACGTTCGCCGCGGTCGCCTCGCTGCTGCTCTACGGGATGTTCGTGCTGACGCAGACCGTGCGGCACCGCGACTTCTTCCTCCCGGTCCCCGCCGGAGGGGCCGCGGCCGACGACGAGTCGCACGCGGCCCCGCCGAGCAACCGGGCTGCCGCGGCCAGCCTGGCGCTGCTCGTGCTGGCCCTCGTCGCCGTGGTCGGGCTGGCGAAGGTGGAGTCACCGGCGATCGAGGCGGGGGTGCGGGCCGTCGGCTTCCCGCCGTCCTTCGTCGGTGTGGTGATCGCGCTGCTGGTGCTGCTGCCGGAGACCCTGGCGGCGTACCGGGCCGCTACCCGCCACCGCACCCAGACCAGCCTCAACCTGGCGCTCGGGTCGGCGATGGCCAGCATCGGGCTCACCATCCCGGCGATCGCGGTCGCCACGATCTGGCTGGACGGGCCGCTGCTGCTCGGCCTGGAGGCCACCCAGATGGTGCTGCTCGCGCTCACCGTCACCGTCGGCATCCTGACCGTGGTGCCCGGCCGGGCGACCCGCCTGCAGGGCGGGGTGCACCTGGTGCTGCTCGCGGCCTTCCTGTTCCTGTCCGTCAACCCCTGACGGCGCCGATCAGAAGTTGCCGCGCGAGGCCTGCTCCCGCTCGATCGCCTCGAACAGGGCCTTGAAGTTGCCGATGCCGAAGCCGAGCGACCCGTGCCGCTCGATGAGCTCGAAGAAGACCGTGGGCCGGTCACCGATCGGCTTGGTGAAGATCTGCAGCAGGTAGCCGTCCTCGTCCCGGTCGACCAGGATGCCGCGCCGCTGCAGCTCCTCGATCGGGACCCGCACCGAGCCGATCCGGGCCCGCAGCTGCGGGTCCTCGTAGTAGGAGTCCGGGGTGCTGAGGAACTCGATGCCCTCGGCCCGCAGCGCGTCGACCGTGGCCAGGATGTCGTTGGTGGCCAGCGCGACGTGCTGGGCGCCCGGGCCGCCGTAGAACTCCAGGTACTCGTCGATCTGCGACTTCTTCTTGCCGATCGCCGGCTCGTTGAGCGGGAACTTCACCCGGTGGTTGCCGTTGGCGACGACCTTGCTCATCAGCGCCGAGTACTCGGTGGCGATGTCCTCGCCGACGAACTCGGCCATGTTGGTGAAGCCCATGACCCGGTTGTAGAAGTCCACCCACCGGTCCATGGCGCCGAGCTCCACATTGCCGACGACGTGGTCGACGGCCTGGAACAGCCGCTTCGGCGTGCCCTCCCGCCGGACGCGGGTCGAGCTGCGGGCGATGTACCCGGGCAGGTACGGGCCGGTGTAGCGCGAGCGGTCGACCAGGGTGTGCCGGGTGTCGCCGTAGGCGGCGATCGCGGCCACGCGGACGGTGCCGTGCTCGTCGCTGGCGTCGTGCGGCTCCTCCAGCACGGTGGCGCCCTGGCTCCGGGCGTGGGCGATGCACCGGTCGACGTCGGGCACCGCGAGGGCGATGTCGACGATGCCGTCGCCGTGCCGGCGGTGGTGGTCGGCCAGCGGACTGGCGGGGTCGTAGGCGCCGGTGATGACGAAGCGGGCCGCCCCCGACCGCAGGACGTAGGCGAGGTGGTCGCGGTTGCCGGTCTCGGGGCCGGAGTAGGCGACCAGCTCCATGCCGAACGCCGACTGGAAGAAGTGCGCGGTCTGCGTGGCGTTCCCGGCGATCCATACCAGGGCGTCCCAGCCGGAGACCGGGAACGGGTCGCCGGAGGCGTCGTACTCGACCAGCCCGACCAGCTGCCGGAGCTGGTCTGCGTCCAGCTGCGCCAGGCGCTCCTCGTCGCTGAGCGTCTGCTCGAGGGTCATGGTCGTCTCCTCTCACCGGGGCGGACCCCCACTGCACCGGAGGAGTACGTGCTGGGCAAGCGGTAGCCCTGATGCTGGACCGACTGCCCATCCCAGCCAGTCCGACCGCCGCTAAGCTGGCCATAGCGCACAGCTGGACCGCGGAGCCACCGGACCGGGAGGTCGACCGGGATGACCGAGAGGCGCGCGCTCGACGCGCTCGATCTGGCCCTGCTGGCGGCCCTCGAGGCGCACCCCCGGGCCGGGCACCTGGAGCTGGCCCGGATCACCGGCGTGGCCCGGGGCACCGTGGCGGCCCGGCTGCAGCACATGGAGGACGCCGGCGTGATCACCGGCTACGGGCCGGACGTCGACGTCCGCGCGGCCGGTTTCGGGGTGCACGCCTTCGTGACCCTGGAGATCGCCCAGGGCGCGATCGAGGCCGTGCGGCGCGACCTCGAGAGCATCCCCGGGGTGCTGGAGGCGCACGCCACCACCGGGAGCGGCGACGTTCTGTGCCGGGTCGCCGCCAGCTCGCACGAGGCGCTGCAACAGGCCCTCCTCGACCTCAACCGGTCCTCGGCGGTGGTGCGCTCGACCAGCGTCGTGGCGCTCTCGGAGCTGGTCCCGTGGCGGACCCGGCCGCTGCTGGAGTCCGAGGCGGCGCCCGGCGCCGGCCGGTCCGGCATGCCGCAGGGGGACGGCACCAGCCGCTCCGCCACGTGAGCCGATCGCCCGGGCCGACTACGGCAGGGGGACCACGTCGGCGAGGACGCTGCCGTCGTCGGCCAGCCGAGCCGGGGACGGGCTGTCGTACACCACCAGCAGACGCGGGCTGACGGCCAGACCGAGCAGCCCGATGCCCTCCGCGTGGTCGTAGCCGTCGCCGTAGGGCAGGTCGAGCTCCCGCGTGAGCAGGTCGCCGCGGACGACCTGTGGCGCTTCTGCGCGCAGGGCCTCGTGCCAGCGGAAGACGTGCACCGGCCCGTCGAGGTCCATGGTGGGCCCGGCCAGGACGAGCAGGTCGTCGCCGTGCGGGCACAGGTCGCGCACCCCGAGGCCCCGCAGGCGCAGGACGTGCTTGCGGTAAGGCCGGCCGTCATCGTCGAAGGGCGCCAGGCGGAGCCGCTCCGGCGCGTCGGGGTCGACCTCGGGACGCAGCTCCAGGACCACTGCCCAGCCGCGCAGCACCGGACCGCGCAGGCCGAGGTACACCCGCGCCCCGGCGACGGCGATGCCCTCGACGTCCAGACCGTTGTCCTTGCCCGGCAGCGGCAGGAAGGGGCCCAGGTGCTCGTCGTCGGCCAGGATCTCCCGCAGGTTGGTGCCGTGCGCCCCGAAGGACGCGGCCCGGTGCCGTACGCCGTCGGCCTCGAGCTCCCGGACGACTGTCGGCAGGCCGTCGACGACGGCGACCGGGAGCCGGACGAGGATCTGGCGGTTGGGCTGGCCGGTGACCCTGGCCAGCCGGCGGAGCGCCTTCCCCCCGCTGTGCTTGGACTTGATCTGCCTGCGGCGCAGGCTGTGCGACCCGACCGCCCACAGGAAGGAGCCGTGCCGGGCCAGGCCCTCGATGTCGGCCTCCTGCTCGTCCTCGTCGGCCCCGGGCAGCTGCACGAGGTCGGCCAGGCGGAAGCTGGTCTGCTGCGCGTACCGGTGCGGTTCGGCCGGGTCGTCGGCGACCAGCCGCTCGACCGTCGCGGTCTCGTCGCCGGCCACCCAGAGGACGCCGCTGTCGCTGCGGACGGCCGAGAGGTTGGTGTGGGTGCCGGCGGCCCGCGCCGACTCCTCGAACTGCAGCCGGACCGTCCGTTCCACAGTCACGCCACCACCCTGGCACTCCGTCGGCGGCGCGGGGACCGCCGTGGCGCGCGCCACCCCACCGTCGACCGTCCGCTGCCCTCGTTTGCCGGGAGGCCGGACGGGCTAGGCAGGACGGCGCCGGTGAGCCCGCCGGCGCTCCCCCGAGCTGCCGGGAGGCCGGATGACCGCGACACCGGGTCCGAGCGCGCTGTGGCTGGTGCGGCACGCCGAGAGCCAGGGCAACCTGGCCGACGCGCGCGCCACCGAGGCCGGGGCGCCGCGCCTGGAGCTCGACGTCCGGGACCCCGACGTGCCCCTCTCGGACACCGGCCGCCACCAGGCCGAGGCGCTGGGCGCCTGGCTGCGCGAGCTGCCCGCCGCTCAGCGACCGACCGCGCTGCTGAGCTCGCCGTTCACCCGGGCGGCGGACACGGCGCAGATCGCGGTGCAGGTCAGCGGCCTGGACCTGCCGGTCCGGTTCGACGAGCGGCTCCGCGAGCGGGACTTCGGCGCCTTCGACGGGATGACCCGACCCGGGATCCGGGCCGAGTACCCGCAGGAGGCGAAGCGCCGAGACCTGCTCGGCAAGTTCTACTACCGCCCGCCGGGCGGAGAGAGCTGGGCCGACGCGGCCCTGCGGGTGCGCAGCGTGCTGACGACCGCCGAACTGCGCCACGCCGGCGAGCGGCTGATGGTCGTCTCGCACCAGGCGGTGATCCTGGTCTTCCGCTACGTGCTCGAGGAGCTCACCGAGCAGGAGCTGCTCGACATCGACAAGCGCGAGCCGATCGCGAACTGCTCGGTGACCCGGTACGAGACCGGCCCGGACGGGACGCTGCAGCTCGTCGACTTCAACGCCGTGGGGCATCTGACCCGCGCCGAGGAACCCGTCACCGAGGAACCCGATGTCAGCCGCGCCTGAGCACGACCTGATCACCCCGCAGCTGCTGCGTGCCTGGCCGCTGCCCGAGCCCACCGGGGGGAAGGAGTCCCGCGGCCAGATCCTGATCGTCGGCGGCAGCGCCGAGGTACCGGGAGCGGTGCTGCTGGCGGCGGAGGGGGCGCTGCGCGCCGGCGCCGGCAAGCTGCAGGTCGCGACCGTGGCCGGCGTCGTGGGCTCGCTGTCGGTGAACCTGCCGGAGGCGCTGGTCCGTGCCCTGCCCGAGACGCCGGGCGGGGCCGTCGCCGCGGATGCGGCCGAGCGGGTGCTCGACCTGGCCACGGAGGCCTCCGCGGTGCTGGTCGGGCCGGGCATGAGGGACGTGGAGGAGACCCGGGGCTTCACCGACCAGCTGCTGGAGCACCTGACGTGCCCCGTCGTCCTGGACGCCCTGGGGCTGGCCAGCGTGACCGCGGACCCGACCTGCCTGCACCGGCTGCAGGGGCGGGCGGTGCTCACGCCCAACCCGAAGGAACTGGCGATCACGCTGCACCGGGAGCTCGACGAGGTCGAGGCCGATCCCGCCGGCGCGGCGCTCGAGCTCGCGCAGCGGGCGCAGGCGACCGTCGCGCTGGGTGGGGCGACCTCCTGGATCGCCTCGCCCACCGGCGCGCTGTGGTGCGACCAGAGCGGCGGCGCGGGGCTGGGGGTCTCCGGCTCCGGCGACGTCCGGGCCGGCGTCACCGCCGGGCTGCTGGCCCGCGGGGCCGAGCCCGACCAGGCCGCCGCCTGGGGCGCCCATCTGCACGGCCGGGCCGGGGAGCGGCTGGCCGCGGCGATCGGCAAGCTCGGGTTCCTCGCCCGCGAGCTCCCGGCGGAGATACCCCGGGTGCAGGAGGAGATCGAGCTCTGACCCAGCCGTCGCCTCGAGGGGCTCGCCCGCTGAGCGACCTCGTCGCCGGCGAACACGGACGCTGCCCATCAACCCTCCACCTGCGCACGTCCCGCCGCAGCCCGCGGTGTCCTGCAGAGCCCGTATCGGCCTGCCCGTGCTTCGTCAGCGCAGCCTCGGCGCCGCCTGGGCCGGTGCCGGCACGGTGACGTCGTCGACGAAGCAGTACCCCCAGGACTCCCCCGGCTCGGCGGAGACGACCAGCGGATGGCCGTCGGTGTGGGCGTGCACGCGGGCGTGGCGGTGCCGTGAGGAGTCGCAGCACCCGACGTGTCCGCAGCTCAGGCAGATCCGCAGGTGCACCCAGTCCGTCCCCGCCCGCAGGCACGCCACGCAGCCGGGGGCCCGCGGGACGACCGGCCGCGACGCCTCTGCATGCCCGCAGTCCTCCCCGGCGTCGGGCCAGGGGTAGCGGATCACCCGCGCGGTGTCCACGACCGTCCGGCGCCGGTCGGGCGCTGTCTCGGCGTGGCCGAGCTCGGCCAGTACCGACTGCAGCAGGGCGTGCCCGGAGACGTGCCGGGGATCCACGACGTGGTCGGCTCCGGCCGCGGCGAACTCGGTGACGTCCACCTCGCCCAGCGGCCGGACGAGGATCGGCGCCGTGGTCACCGCGCGGACGGCCCGGACCACCCGCAGCGCCTGTTCGGGCTCGTCCTCCGCCACCACGACCAGTCGCGCGGCCGGCACTCCCGCCGCCCGCAGCACCGCCACCTTGGTCGGGTCGCCACGGACCACTCGGACCCCGGCGGCCTCGGCCTCGGCGGCACCATCGGGGTTCAGCGTGGTCATGAGCACCGGGACGCCGCGGTGCTGGAGGGTCTCGGCGATGTCCAGCGCTGTAGGACCCCATCCGATGATCACCACGTGGTCACGGAGGGAGTCGTGGTCGGCGACCGCGTGCTCGCCGCCGCCGTCCGGACCGGCAGGTGACGCCCCGCCGGCCGGCACGGCATCGCGGGGCGTCCCGGTGCCCGGACGATCCACCCGCGCCGCTGCCGCAGCCAGCACAGGGGTGGCCAGCATGAGCAGAACGGTCGTGGCGACCACGACCTGCGCTGCGTCCTGACCGCGGCCCAGCGGGGCGAGCCCGGCGGCGGTGCCCACCGTGAGGAGCACGAAGGAGAACTCGCCGATCTGCGCCAGCAGCAGACCGGTGGCCGCCGCCGTCCGGACGGGGATGCGCACCGCCGTGGCGGCCGCTGCGGTCGTCAGCGCCTTGACCACCAGCACCACGGCTGCCGCGGCGAGCACCAGGAGGACGTTGTCCAGGACGAACCCCAGGTCGAGCAGCATGCCCACGGAGACGAAGAACACCGCGCTGAAGATGATCTGCAGCGGCAGCACCTCGGACAGCACATGGGTGCTGGCCCCGCTCTCGCTGACCACCAGGCCGGCGAGGAAGGCGCCCAGCGACACGCTCACGCCGGCCAGCGCGGTCAGGTAGGCGGTGCCGAGGCAGACGGCGACGATCGTGAGCAGGAAGACCTCGGGGGAACAGATGCGGGCCACCACGTCCAGCGCTGGAGGCATCACCCGACGAGCCACCACAAGGACGGCGGCGACGACGGCGACGGCGGTCAGGATCGCCCGCACCAGCGAGCCGAGCCCGGTCCCGCCCTCCGCCCCCGAGCCGAGCAGCGGAACGATCAGCACCATCCCGACGACCGCGAGGTCCTGGGCGATCAGCACGGCCACGGCCAGTCGGCCCCGGGTGGTGGCAGTCTCCCGGCGGTCCCCGAGCAGCTTGAGCACGATGGCCGTCGAGGACAAGGAGATCAGGAACCCGGTGAAGACCCCGTCTCGCCAGGTACCGCCCAAGGCGAGCGTCAGAGCCAGGCCGGCGCCGGTGGCCAGGAGCAGTTGCAGCCCGCCGGCGACCGCGATCCAGGTCCAGACCCGCGCCAGCCGCTCCAGCGAGAACTCGATGCCGATGGTGAACAGCAGCAGGATGACGCCGATCTCGGCGGCCGCCCGGACCATCTCGCTGTTCTCGATGACACCCAGCTGGGAGGGACCGAGGAGGACCCCGGCGACGAGGAACCCCACGATCGGCACCACACGAGCCCGCGCGGTGAGGTAGCCGATCGCCGCGGCCGCGGCGACCAGGGCGGCGACCGGCCCCAGGTAGCCCGACACCTCCCCGGCTGCCATCGCCAGCTCTCCGGGAGGCGTCATGGCGGTCACCGGAGGTCCCGGTCTCGAGGGAGCGGCGCCGTGACCTGCACGGCAGCGGCCCCGGCAGCAGCCTCAGCCGGCCGCTGCACCGGAGCCCCGCAGCTCGGACGCCGGCTCAGCGGGCCGGGACAGGATCTGCCTGACGAATGGCTGGAGCACGGCGCCCTCCGACACCTACAGGACCGGCACCCACAGCCTCGACCCGACCACACCCGCACCGGCTCCGTCGCCCGGCACGCGATGCTCACGAAGGTGCGCGGCTCGTTCAACGAGCTCGGGGGCACCTCCACCATCGACGGTGACGACCCCGCCGGCTCGAGTGTCCGCGTGACGATCGACGTCGCGGGCATCGGTACCCGCAAAGCCCGGCGTCACGCCCACTGGCGCAGCAACGCCCTCGTCGCGATGGACGAGTTCCCACGGAGGGAGGCGCTGACCGGAGACGCGAGGGCCCCGGCTGCTGCCGGGGCCCTCGATTGCCGCCGAGGCCCCCGGTGCTGATCGTGCGGGCGCCGCGGCCGCTCGCAGATGTTCCCGTACGCCACCGGCCCGGCCCTGCAACGCAGGACCGGGCCGGTGGACGTGCCTCAGCGGTCAGGAACGTCCCGCTGGCCGAATCCGGAACATTGCTGTCCGAGCCAGCGTGGCTGTTTCCTGGCCGTTCGCATCAGCTGTCGATGGCCAGTCAATGTCCATCTGCCGGCGACGAACGTCACGGTGATCAGGTCGCTCGTGACGCCGAACCGTACAAGCCCGCACCAGGACGCCGCCGGCCTTCCTACAGGGAGAGTCGGCTCCGTCAGACCGTGAACTGGTCGACCTGCCGACGCAGCTCCGAGGCCTTCGCAGCCAGCTGCTCGGCCAGGCTGCGCGACTCTTCGATCCGCCCCGCGCTGACCTCCGAGGACTCGGCGACGGCCTCGGCCCCCGTGGCGATGTCCTGGCTGCCGCGAGCAGCGACGCCGATGCTGCGGTCGATCTCCGCCGCGGCCGCCGTCTGCTGCTCGACCGCCGCGGCGATCGTCGTCTGCAGTGCGCTGATCTGGTCCACGGTCTGACCGATCTGCCCGATCGCGCGCACCGCCTCGCCGGAATCGGCCTGGATCGCCTGGATGCGCTGCGAGACGTCCTCGGTCGCCTTGGCCGTCTCCTGCGCCAGCTCCTTGACCTCGTTGGCGACGACGGCGAAGCCCTTGCCCGCCTCACCGGCCCGCGCGGCCTCGATGGTGGCGTTGAGCGCCAGCAGGTTCGTCTGCTCCGCGATTCCGGTGATCACCTTGATGACGTTGCCGATCTCGGCGGACGAGCTGCCCAGCTGGGTGAGGGTGTCGTTGGTGCTCGACACGATCCGGACGGCGTCGTCGGCGACGGCGGCGGCCTCCTGCGCGGAGCGGGAGATCTCGCGGATGGAGGAGCTCATCTCCTCGGCGCCGGTCGCGACCTGGGCCACGTTGCCAGAGACGGACGCGGCGGTCGCGGAGACCGACTGCGCGTGCTCGGCACCGGTGCGGGAGGCGTCGACCACGTCGGCGGTTGCACGATCGAGGTCGTCGACCAGGGCGGTCATCGTGCCTGCGGAGCTGACGACGCCGGTGACCATTTCGCGGATCCGGCCCATGCCGTCGGAGAGCGCTTCGCCCAACTGGCCGAGCTCGTCGTCGGACCGGTGGGTGATCTCGTGCGACAGGTCGCCGCGCGCCAGGGCCTGGGCCGCCTCGCGGACGGGCACGATCCGGCGGCGGATGTCGCGCGCGATGGCGATGCCGAGGGCGAGGGCGAGGGCGGTGCCACCGCCGAGGAGGATCAGCGTCCACAAGCGGGCCGTCGCGAAGCTGTCGCCGATCTTCGCGCGGTTGGTCGCCTCGTCGGCGACGAAGGCGTCGGTCAGGTCGGCGATCTCGGTCTGGAGCTGAAGGTAGGCGGCCGTGGCGGCGTCGCCGAGCGCCTTGGCGTTCGGGGCCTGCGCCGCCGCGGCGGCCCGGTAGGTGGCGTCCTTGTCGGCCATGTCCTGCCAGGTGGCGGCGATCTGCTCCGACTGCGCCTTCATCTCATCCGGGGTGTGGGCGATCAGCGCCTCGATGGAGGCGTCGGTCCGCTGTCGCGCCTGCTCCTGCAGATCGGTCTGCGCCGCCGCCACCTGGAACTGACCCGTGACCCCGGAGACGGCTGCGACCAGCCCGTGCACCGAGTAGGCCTGGAAGTCGTCGGTCACCTGCTGCAGGTCGGCCAGCGGCGCCACGTCCCGCGCGGCGAGCTCCTCCACCTGCTGGTGGATCGACGACATCTGGGCGACGTTGATCAGCCCCAGGGTCACCATGACGGCAGCCACGCCGAGGAAGGCGGCGAGGAGCCGGGTACGCACGCTGCGCCGCAGGAACGACGGGGTCAGGGACAACGATCGGCTCCATCCGAGGAAGGACATGTCGAGGCCTCTATCGGCACCACGTGCTCTCACTTCAGCTGAGCGTCGGGGAGCCACCCGATCCGGTCCCGGCTGATGTCCCGGATCACCTGGTCGACCCGTTCCAGGGCAGCCATGAACGGATTCGTGGTGGCGCTGCCGGCGATGATGTCCGGTGCCTTCATCCGGACCGTAGGGCTGGCGCTGGGTCCACGGTGTCGGCCGGGCTGCGCGGCGCGGCAGGCTACTCGGGCCTGACCGGCGAGTCGGCAGGGCGCTGGTGAACCTCCCCGTCAGCCGGACCGCGGACACCGGGTGGCCCGCCGCCTCGCGAGCTGTCACGCTGGGGTCCGTGGACGGTCCCCACGACCTGGGCGGCCGGATGGACTTCGGCGCCGTCCGCGTCGACCCCCGCGAGCCGGTCTTCCGAGCCCGCTGGGAGGCCGCCGCGATGGTGCTGGTCTCCGCGGCGTCGGCGCGGGCCCCGAACTACACGTTGTCCTCTTTCCGGTACGCCGTGGAGCGCATGGACCCGGTGCACTACCTCGGCTCCCCGTACTACGAGCACTGGCTCACCGCCGCGGCGACGACCGCGGTGGAGACGGGGCTGCTCAGCCGCGAGCAGCTGGAGAAGCGGGCGGGTGGCCCCTTCCCGCTCGCCCACCCGCCCCGGGTGCACGGGGTCGAGAACCCGGGGACCGGTGCGGCGCGGTTCACCGCCGGTGACCGCGTCCGGGTCCGGCGGTGGCATCCACTGGGCCACACCCGCTGCCCCGGGTACCTGCGCGGGCACGTCGGCACGGTGCTGCGGCGCCATGGCGCGGTGAGCCTCCCCGACGTGGAGGTCCACGCCCCGCGGCGGGTGCGGGAGACCGTCTACACGGTCCGGTTCGACGCCGGTGAGGTCTGGGGCGACCGGCAGACCGGCGTCCGGCTGAACGCCGACCTCTGGGACAGCTACCTGGAGACGCCGTAGCAACCGGCGACCTACCACGACCACCGGGGGTGCACCCATGACCACCGGCCACCACCACGGCACGCCGCCGGCGCCGGTCGAACGCCGCGCGGCCGCGCTGGAGGAGCTGCTCGCCGAGCAGGGGCTGGTCAGCCCCGAGTACATCGACGCGGTGCAGCAGGCGTACGAGACCCAACTCGGCCCGATGCACGGCGCCCGCGTGGTCGCGCGGGCCTGGGTGGACCCGGCCTACCGGGAGCACCTGCTCGCGAACGGCACGCGGGCGGTGCACGAGCTCGGCATCCAGGGGCCGGAGATCGAGCACCTCACCGTCGTGGCGAACGGCCCCGAGGTGCACCACGTCGTCGTGTGCACGCTGTGCTCCTGCTACCCGTGGGCGGTGCTCGGGCTGCCGCCGAACTGGTACAAGGACCCGCCGTACCGCGCCCGCATGGTGCGCGAGCCGCGGACCCTGCTCGCCGAGATGGGCTGCCCGCTCCACGAGTCCGTCGAGATCCAGGTGTGGGACAGCTCCGCCGAGAGCCGGTACCTGGTACTGCCGGAGCGGCCCCCCGGGACCGAGGGCCTGTCCGAGGCAGAGCTGGCCGCGCTGGTGACCCGGGACTCGATGGTCGGGGTGGCGGTCCCGTGAGGCTCGACCTGGACGGGACGGCGGCCCCGCCGCGCCGCAACGGCGAGCCGGTCTTCGACGCGCCCTGGCAGGGCCGGGTCTTCGGCCTGGCCGCGGGGGTGGTGGCGCGCCGCTTCGACGGCGACTGGGCCCCGTTCCGCCGCTGCCTCGTGGATGCGATCGCCGACCGGCCCGAACGGGCGTACTGGGACAGCTGGACCGCCGCGCTGGAGGAGCTGGTGGTCGGCGCCGGCCTGCTGGGCCGGGACGCGGTGGCCCGGCGGATCGCGGACTGACCGGCAGCCGATGCGGGTGGTGATCTGCGGCGGCGGCGTGATCGGCGCCTGCACTGCGTACTTCCTGACCCGCGGCGGGGTCGAGGTGACCGTCGTCGAGCAGACCGGCGTCGCCTGCGCGGCGTCCGGCCGCTCGGGGGCGTTCCTCGCCCGGGACTGGAACGCCGGCACCCCGCTGGACGCGCTCACCCGCCGCAGCTTCGAGCTGCACGCCCGGCTCCCGGACGAGGTCGACGCCGACTGGGCGTTCCACGGCGTGACCGCGTACGCGGGCTACGTCCCGGCGGGGCGGGCCGCGCCGGGCCACGGCCCGATCACCCTGGACTGGCTCAGCGATGCCGTGGTCGTCACCGGCCGGCTGGGCACGCCCGAGGACACCGCGGTGATCCATCCGGCCCGGTTCACCGAGGCCGTGCTGGGCGCGGCGCGCCGCCGGGGCGCCCAGCTGCGGCACGGCCGGGTCACCGGGGTGGTCCGCGACGGCTCGCGGGCCACCGGTGCCGAGGTCGACGGCGCGCCCGTCCCCGCCGACGCCGTCGTCGTCGCGATGGGGCCGTGGACGGCCCGTGCGGCAGCGTGGCTGCCGCTGCCCGGCGTCGTCCCCGACCGAGGCCACAGCCTCGTCTTCGACACCGGCACGGCGGTGCCACCGGACGCCCTCTTCCTGGAGTACCAGGAGGAGACCGGCGCCGTGCTGACGCCCGAGGTGTTCCCCCGTGCGGACGGGACGACGTACGTCACCGCGTTCTCCGAGCGGGCTCCGCTGCCGGCCGACCCCGCCGAGGTCACCCCGGACCCGGTGGCGATCAGCCGGCTCGAGGCGCTGTGCGCCCGGCTGTCGCCGGCCTTCGACCGGAACCGCATCCTGGTCCGGCAGGCCTGCCACCGGCCGGTCACCCAGGACGGGCTGCCGCTGATCGGCCGGGTGCCCGGCGTCGACGGTGCCTACGTGGCCACCGGCCACAGCGTCTGGGGCATGCTGGAGGCTCCGGCGACCGGCGAGGCACTGGCCGAGCTCATCATCGCCGGGCACGCGCGGAGCACCGACCTGACCCCGTTCGATCCCGCCCGCCTCCGGCCCCTGGGCGAGGTGCGGTGAGCCCTGGAACTAGCGGACGGCGATCCTCCGGCGCGCGCTCACCCCGTGGACGAGCCGCGTGCCCGCGACGACGGCGGCGGGCACCGCCACGAGCAGCCAGCCGTGCTGGCCGACCACGTGCGCGATGACGCAGAGCGCGACGCCGAGGGCGACGACCTGTCCGAACGTCAGGATGCGCTGTCGAGGTTCGTCACCGTGGAGCGGGACTTCGAGCCGTATCACCGTGACGCGGTGAACGGGACCGTCACGATCACCGCGACACGGTGAGCCCCGGCATCCGCGGTGCCGTCCCGCACCGGAATGACCTATCGCGCCGGGCGGCCCGTCCACGACGCCTCGGGTCGGCTGACGTCGGCGCCGGCGGCGACGTGGATCTCGGACTGTCGGCGCGTCCGCCATCGGTTCCCGCCGGCCACCGTGCGCCCGAGAAGTGGTCGGGAGGGCCCGGCTTGCCGTACCCGTCGCGGGGTAGGGACGCCGGAACGCCGGCCGCCGTCTCCTGGAGGTGGTCCTGATGGTGGAGCACGACGAGGCGGACGAGGCGCTGCTCGCGGCACTGGGGACACACCCGGAACAAGGGGGCGTCGTCTTCCGGGCGCTGACCGGCGAGGCCCACGCGGTCGTCGACTTCCTGGTCGAGCGTCTCGTCGGCGTCGCCGGACGGCTGCTCGACCCCGCCCTGGCGCCGGGCGCCCGGGTGGGCCAGGTCGCCCGGGGCGGGCACGCGCTCGTCGCGGAGCTGGCGCGGGTGGTGGCGGTCGGCGGATGGTCCCGGCTGGGACTTCCGGCGGCGGGCGCGCAGGAGCCGCTCGACGTGCCGGCCCTGGCCATCGGCGACCGGGTGGCGGCCCTGGTCGCACCGGGGGGAGCGGGCCAGCCGACGGTGGAGGAGCGGGCCTTCCGTGCGCTGGTCGAGTCCGCGGCCGACGTCATCCAGGTCATCGATCGCTCCGGGGTAAGCCACTACATCAGCCCGGGGGTCACCGCGGTCCTGGGCTACACCCCGCAGGAGGTGGTCGGTGAGCACTTCCGGGTGATGATCGACCCGAGAGACCAGGCCGCCGTCGAGCAGGCATTCGCCGACGTTCTGGCCGCCCCACCGGGCGCAGTGGCCGAGGCGGAGTTCCGGGTGCGGACGCGGGACGGTCGGGTCCGCTGGGTGCACGGCCGGGGTTCCAACCACCTGCAGACCGCGGGTGTGCACGCCGTCGTCGTCAACTGGCGGGACGTGACCGTGCCCATCGAGCTGCGGTCCCGGCTGGAGTTCGCCGCCACCCACGACGTGCTCACCGGCCTGGCGAACCGGAGGTTGTTCATCGACCACCTGGAGCTGGCGCTCGCCGGCGCCGCCCGGCACCGGGACGAGCGCGTCGCGGTGCTCATGTGCGACCTCGACCGGTTCAAGCTGATCAACGACACCTTGGGCCACGCTGCCGGCGACGCCCTGCTGCGCGAGGTGGCGCAGCGGCTGCGCGAAGCGGTCCGGCCGGGCGACACCGTGGCGCGCTTCGGCGGCGACGAGTTCGCCGTGCTCTGCCCCGAGCTGACCGACGAGGAGCAGGCCGGCCACGTGGCCGAGCGGGTGGTGTCCGCGATCGCCGGTCCCTACCGGCTCGAGGAGGACGCGGTGGAGGTCCTCGTGGGCACCTCGGTCGGCGTAGCGCTCTCGCGGACACCACCGCAGAGCGCCGACGAGATGATGCGCGCGGCCGACTCGGCCCTGTACGAGGCCAAGCGTCTCGGTCGCGGCCAGGTCCAGGTCTACAGCGGCAGGCTCAGCGAGAACGTCAGCCGGCGCCTGCGCCTGGAGGCTGACCTCCGCCAGGCACTGGTCAGCAACGACCAGTTGTTCCTCCTGTACCAGCCCAAGCTGAACTTGGTTCACGACCGGGTCTTCGCGGCCGAGGCCCTGCTGCGCTGGGCGCATCCCGAGCACGGGCTGCTGCTACCCGCCGCGTTCCTCCCGGTGGCCGAGGAGGCCGGGCTGCTGTTCCCCCTCGCCGAGTGGGTGCTGCGCGCAGCCACTGCCCAGGTCGCGACCTGGGGCCGTACCGGGTTCGGGCTCGGCGTCTGCGTGAACTTCTCCAATCGGGAGCTGAACGACCCCCGGATGCCCCACCTCATCGAGAGCACCCGGGCGCGGACCGACATCGACGCGGCGAAGCTGGAGATCGAGATCACCGAGCGGGCCGCCGCGGCCGACCTGGCGCGCACCATCGAGACCGTGCGAACCGTCCGGTCGGACGGCCACCACGTCGCGTTGGACGACTTCGGCACCGGCTACTGCTCGCTGACCTGGCTGCAGCAGATCCCGGTGGACACCGTGAAGCTCGACCGGACTTTCACCATGCGCCTCGGCCAGGACAAGGCGAGCACCGCGATCGTGGAGGCGATGCTCCGCCTGTGCTCCGCGCTTGAGCTCGGCACCACCGCCGAGGGCGTGGAGACGGCCGCCCAGATGGCGCAGCTGCGCGAGATGGGTTGTGAGGCCGCGCAGGGCTTCTACATCGGGTTGCCGATGTCCGCCACCGACCTGGAGGCCGCGCTCCGCTGACGGTGGGGACCTGACGAGGACGGACCCGGCGGTCGGTGACCGGTCGCCGCCTCCGACGCGGACGGCGACGCGAGGGTCAGCAGCGCCGTCGGCGATGGTGGTCCCGGGGGCGGTGCGGCGCGGCGAGCGACTCAAAGCTGTGCGCCCGCAAGCGCCCCCGGCTGTTCCCGGGGCGCGACCGAGTGGTCTGCGAAGGCCCCGGGCTGTACGGGACACCGGTCCGGCGGACCGGGACCCGCCGAGTCGACTGGCAGGTGTTCGCGACGCTCTTCGGAGACCCCGATGTCCGTCACCGGCTTGAGCAGCTCACCGCGCACGTGCAGTGCACCCACGGAGTGCGCTGCGACAAGGTGCCGCTGCGCGTGCTCGACGTCGTCCTGTGGACCTGGCTGCCCCGCGGCCCCCCCCTACGGTGAGGGTGGACGCCGACCGCACGGGAGTGGGACGCCGGGCCTGCCCGGCGTCCCACTCCGCGAAACTCTGCGCTCAGCGCCTGCCGCAGGCGGTGAGGTCGACCCGAAGCTGCTGCCCGCGGTCGACGACCACCGGCACCCGCTGGACGACGCGGCCGTCGCGCTCGCAGGTGAGCGTCCACGCCTCGACCAGCCCGGGCACCGTCGACGTCTCCGCCTGGAACAGCGCCGCGGTCAGCGTCCAGCTCGGCGTCACCGACGCGAAGTTGCTGACCCGCAGGACGTAGGCGCCCCGGGCCGGGTCCTGCAGGAGCACCCGCTCCTTCTCCGCGACCGCATTGCCCGAGCTGCCGACCTGGGTCAGCGAGCCGTCGGTGTTCTTCCGGTAGACCTCGAGGTCGAGGTCGTCGGGGGTCGGCCAGTCGAGGGTGATCTCGAGCAGGTCGACGTCCTGGGTGACCGCGAACTCCTGGTCGGTGGACTGCAGCGGCGCCGTCGTCCCGCTCCAGGACTGCTCCTGCACCGGCTCACCGGAGACCGTCTCGACCTGCCGGTCCATGACCACCGGACGGGTGGAGGGGTTGACGTGCCAGGTGTAGCGGCCGTTCGGCCCGACAGTCATCGTCGTGTCGAGGGTGTCCTGGATCGACCCCTCCCAGGTGGGGCTGGCGAAGGTCTTCCTCAGCCGCAGGGTCGCACCGGCCGGTGCCTTGCCGGTGAGCACCGAGTGGGTCTCCGGGTTCACCGCGTTCTCCAGGGCCAGGAGGTACGCCTCGCGGTTGCCCTTGCCGGCGTACGCCCCGGCGCCCAGGTACTCGTCGATCACCTCGGGGAACGGCGGGTGGAACTCGTCCGGGCCGATCTCGAAGGTGTAGCCGAAGCCGCCGGTCGCGTTGTACGACCAGTCCTCCGTGGAGCCGGTGGTGTCGTAGAGCTCCCACGCGTGCTGGCTGGTGTACCCGTTCTGCGCGGCCATCGCGTCGCCGAGCTCCTTGAGCGCGGCCTCGTCGAACGGATCACCGAGCGGGATGCCCTCGCTGCCCGGCACGAGATCGGGTGCGGCGCCGTTCGGCCGTAGCACCAGGTTCGAGAACGTGTGGTTGGTGATCAGCGTCGTCACCTGCCGGCCGCTGACGAGTTCGCGGATGTTCTGCGTCTCCGGCTCCGAGAAGGCGGCGGCGCCCCGGTACGTGGGGTCGGCGAACAGGTCGGAGGCGCCCGGACCGCCCCAGTAGCCGCCGTAGTTGCGGTTGAGGTCGACGCCGGTCCCGAAACCCCCGGGGCTGGTGAGGCTGCCCGCCCGGCAGGCGCCGTCCGGGGTGTCCTGCCCGTCGACGAGGCGGCAGTTCTTGCGCTTGTAGGCGTTGCCGGGGGTGCCCAGGATCGTCGCGGTGCCGCCGCCGTCGGTCTCGCGGAGGTCGATCAGTGCGCCGTCGGTGCGGGAGAGCTCGAACCCGTCGACGTTCACCACCGGGACGACGATGACCCGGGAGCGGTCGACGAGGTCGGTGATCCGCCGGTCGGTGCCGTAGTTCTTGACCAGGTCGACGGCGAACTCCATCGCGTGCTCGCCGGAGGGCCACTCGCGCGCGTGGTGCACGCCCAGCATGAGGAAGACGGGCAGCCCGCGGTCCGGGCCGGTCACGTCCTTGCCGATCTCGACACCCTGGATCGGTCGCCCGTCGAGCGACGGGTGGGGCAGGGTGAACGTCTTGACCAGGTCGGGGTGGTCCTGTGCCAAGGCGGCCATGTCGGCGTTGTAGTCGTCGAGCGTGCGGTAGGTGTCGCGCCCGGACGGCAGCGGCGAGCTGACCGTCGCCGCCGCGTAGGCCGCGTTGAGCCGGTTGATCTCCGCCTCGCGGGCCAGCAGGTCGGGGATGCGGACGTCGAAGCCCAGGCCGGCCGCCGCGAGCGCGGCGACGTCGGCCGGCGTGTGCAGGACGACCTCGACGTAGTCGTGGCCTGCGTGCTCGGTGAGGTCCAGGCCGAGGGTCTGCAGGAGCTGCTTGTCCTCGCGCGTCGGGGTGTCGACGGTGACCAGTTGCGGGCGGAACACCTCGTCCTCGGCGGCGGCCGGCACGGTGAGGCCCGCCGTGGTGAGGCCGACCAGCACTGCGGTGCTGATGCCTGCGAGAGCGGTCCGTCTGCGGAGCGCAGGAAGCATGGGTGTGCCTCTCGGTCTGGACAGCGAATCTGTCGAGTTGCCGAGAGAACGAGCGCGCTGGCGGGAGGTCACGCGGCGCGCGGCAAGCCCCCTGGACCGCGCGGCGTGCGGCAGCTACACCGAGGGATGAGCGTGTCCTTGGCCGGGCTGGACACCCGGGTCCTCGTGCCGGCCGGCGTCGCCACGGACGATCTGGCGGTCGTCCCCACCGGCAAGGGCAGCCCCGGCGCCGAGCCGCCGCGATGGGAGACCATCGCGATCGGCCCGCGGAACGGCACCGGTCGATGGCGGCCCGGTGGCCCCGTGGCACAGCCGCTACCTGGTCAAGGAGGTCGCCGCGGCGTCGTGGGCGGTCGCCGGTGGCGCGTCCTACACCGACGCCGCGCTGCGGATGCGCCGCCGCGCCTGGGGCGACGACGGCGCCGAACGCCGGGCAGCGACCACCGTCGCCTCCGGGCAGACCGTCGCCGACTGGCTGGACCGCTACGGCCCGGTCGTCGCCGCGCCGCACGCGGAGGAGGCCTGGCCGGAGTCGATCGTGCTCGACTCGACCCGGTGCATGTACACCGACTCATTCACCGGGGCACCCACCAGCTGTTCTCGGTGCTGGCGGCCTGGGGCTACCCGGCCAAGGGGCGGGTGAGGCCGGCTCTGGCGGCTGCGGGCCTACCCGCAGCAGGACGCCGCGACCTGGCAGCAGTTCCTCGCCGAGCTGCCCGGCCGGCCGCAGCTGGTGGTCATCGACCGGGACTACGGCGCCATCGGTGGCGTGCGCGGGCACTGGGGTGGCGGGCGCAACGAGGTGCCCATTCATCTGTGCGAGCACCACCTGCATGAGCGCGGCAAGAAGGTGCTCACCGAGGCCGGCCACACGGCGTTCGGTCACCCGCTGCAGGTGGCGCTGGCGCAGGCGCTGCAGTCGCCGGAGGGCTGGGACGCCTTCTACACCCCGGCTGTCCAGGCCGGAGGCGGCCCGCGCACGTGGGCGCGGCACTGGGACAAGCGCAGGCGCACCCAGACCCGGCGCCGGGCGAGCATCCCCGAGCACTACGCCAACGGCGCGGTCGAGGCGCCGCTGGAGGAGGTCGAGCGCATCCTGGCCCAGCGTCGCTGGACCTTCCGCAACGCCGCCCGGATGAACCAGCTGCTCGAGCTGGTCCGTATCCGCTACAACCACACCGCCGACGAGAGCGGCGGCTGGCTCACCGGCGCTCTCCTCGTGTTCGTGACCATGCCGAGCCGCCCCGGCCCTCCGAAGAGGGCCGGGGCGGCTGAGGGCTGGTGGATCAAGATCACGCGGTCACGCGAACTTGATCCACAATGTCAGTGCAAGCCGCGGTGACATTTCGACGAGCCGCCGGTGACCTGGGGCAAGAAGCCCCAGGACGTTCCGGCGAGCCTCTCCATCAGCTGGCGAGACTCGTCCAAGTGTCACAGCGCCTGGCCGAGCACCGGATCAGACTGCTCGCCAGCGGCGCGCTCGTCATCGAGCGCGGTGGAACCCGCGCGAGCTACGCCCCAGCCCTGCGAGCCGGGCACTGTTCACCGTGCGCCACGGCGAGCAGACCCTCGCGCCCGCGTTCCAGTTCACCTCGGATGGCTCTTCACGCCCGGGGTTGCGGCCGCTGATCGCGACGCTGATCGCCGACGGTATCGACGGCTGGCAGCTGTGGACCTGGCTGACCTCGCCGAGCAGCCTGCTCTCTGGTGAAGTGCCGCACGAGGTGGCGCGGACGCAGCCGGAGCGTGCCCTACGTGCCGCACGGCGGTTCGCCGCCCCGAACGCGTCCTGACTACCTGCTGCCGCGGCGGCCGGCCCGGGATCCTCGTGGCAGCGCACCGGCTCGACGTCGGCCCTCCTACGCTCCTCCCGCCGACCGCGCGAGTAGCGGTCGGCCGCCGGCAGCCCCGCAGGTGGCGATGGGCTGGGCGACCGGGTTCAGGAACGAGACTCCGGCGCGAAGTCGCGGATCGCGGCCGCTACCAGGCCGTGGCTGACCGGCCGGACGTCGCCCCCGTCCGCGCTGACCGTCGGCTCAGGCCATCACACTCGTCTTCTGCCCGGCGAACTGGTCGACGATCGCCAGGCAGAACGCGGGCAGATCCATCGGCGACCGACTGGTGGTGAACTGCCCGTCGATGCAGACCTCCTGGTCGACCACCTCGGCGCCGGCGTTGCGCAGGTCGGTGCGGATGCTCGGCCAGCTGGTGAACCGGTGGCCACGTACGACGTCGGCCTCGACCAGCGTCCACGGGCCGTGGCACAGCGCCGCCACGGGCTTGCCGGTCTCGACGAAGGACCTCACCCAGTTGACGGCGTCCCTGTTCATCCGCAGCTGGTCGGGGTTCATCGTGCCGCCGGGCAGGAACAGGGCGTCGTAGTCTTCGACCCTGGCCTCGCCGACCATCTTGTCGACGGGGAAGGACCCCGCCTCCTTGAAGTCCCAGTGCCGGGCCTGGATCTCCCCGTCGTGGATCGAGATCACGTCGGCCTGCGCGCCCGCGCCGTAGAGAGCACCACGCGGCGCCTCGAGCTCGCATCGCTCAACTCCGTCGGCGGCCATGATCGCGACCTTCTTGCCGTCCAGTTCGTGCGCCATGCGCTTCTCCAAGGCCCCCGCGGTGTGGAATGACCTCCGGCGCCGGGAGGGGGCTGGTCCCGAACATCGTCGGTGCCCCATCGGTAGCCCTCGTGTCCCGGCGGAAACGCCATCCGCTCAGATCATTGGCGACGGGGGGCACCGACGTTCCGCGGCGGCCAGGGCACGTCGTCGCCGCCCTCATGGGTTCCGGGTTCGGAGGCGTTGTCCGCGCAGTCGGTAGCGCCTGGGCGCCCATGTCGAACGGGATTCCGGTGAGATCGGCCGGCGGACCTCACGCCCGAGGGCTGCCCCGCGTGCACAGCACATGAGCACACTGACGACAGCCGGTGCAGCGGCGCCAACCGCGAGCCGGTCACGTCGCTCCACCCGGCCGCCGGTGCGGGCACGCCCGGCGCCGGCGGCGCGAGCGGTGGTGCCGGCGACCGGCCGGTGCCGCCGCGGCGCCGACGGGGGCTGGGTCACGCGCCTGTGCTTTCCGGTGCAAGCAGAGCAGCCCGCCCCTCCGAAGAGGGCCGGGGCGGCTGGGACTGTTTGCCAACTTCGCAATCGCTCACAAACTTGGCAAGAAATGTCAGTGGCAGTCCCGCTGACATTTCGGCAAGCCTGCCGGGACATCAGGCGAGAATCGCACTGACATCCCGGCAAGCCTCGCCATCAGCTGTCAACGGCCATCCAATGTCCCTCCAACGGCCACGGATCGTCTTCGTAGCCGCTGCACCCGCCACCGCCTGCCATGCCCGGTCAGGCTGATGCCGATCCTCGTCTGCAAGTCATCCTCGCTCACATCGAGCGCACCACCGAAGGCCCTACGTCGGGGGTCCCGGGCGGCTACCGCCATAGGCATCGTCGCAGTCACCCTCCTGCCGGTTGAGGGCATGCCGCCACCATCTGGGTGACATCTGACAGGCCATGCCAGGGTTGGTCGCACTGGGACCACGTCGCCACAGATCGGCACAACGGCCGATCCACCCGCGTGCTCGTCTGCGGTCGCCGTCAGGTGATGGCTGGGTAGGCTACGGCGCCGTAGCGGGAGGCAGCATGGCTGCAGCGCAGACCGGTCGAACGGGCCCTGTCGAGCGTGACCCACGGGACCATCTGTGCTGCCTGCACCGCGACGCGGCGGAGTACCGCCTCCGCGCGGCCGCGTTCTTCGCCGAGGGGCTCCGCGCGGGCCTGCGGGTGGCGTACCCCGCGACCGACGGGCTGGAGGCGGCGCGGGCGGAGCTTGCAGACCTGGATGACGTCGATCGACTGGTGGCCGACGGCGCGGTTCAGATCCTGCCGGCCCAGGAGGTGTACGGGCCCGGGGGGCCGGTGGATCCCGAGCGGGTCGTCGCGGCCTGCGCGGCCGCGACCGAGGCGGCCCTGGCCGACGGGTTCCGCGGGCTGCGGATGAGCGCGGACGTCACCGGACTGGTGCGCACACCTGAGCAGCAAGACGCGTTCGCCCGGTACGAGTTCATGGCCGACCAGTACATCGCGGACCATCCGCTCTCGGGCCTGTGCGGCTACAGCGTCGACCTCGGCGAGGACACCGCGGCCGATTTCGCGGCGCTGCACGCCCCCGGGCCGTCCCAGGACACGGACGTGCGGGTCTTCGGCTGCGCCGACGGCGCGCTCGGCCTGGCCGGCGAGTTCGACCTGGCCACGGTCCCGGTGCTGGACCGCTTGCTGACCCGGTTGCGGCCGGGAGCCGACGCCGGGGCCCTCGTCGTGGACATGGCCGCCGTCGACTTCCTCGACCACAGGCTGCTGATCGCGCTCGACGACTATGCGCGGACCCGCGCCGTGGCGCTGTCGCTGCGTTCGGCGCCGCGACTCACGGCCCGGCTGCTGGAGTTGCTAGCGGATGCCGGCCTGCACCTCACGGAGCTGGGGCGGTGACATGAGGACGGGCGCCGCGCGCGGCTGGGGCGGGAACTTCCATGAGGCCGGCTTCTTCGCTTCCGACGCCGAGTTCCTGGAGCTGCTCGTGCCGTTCGTGACCGAGGGCACCGCCGGCGGCGAGCCGGTCCTCGTCGCGGACGACGAGCGCAAGTGCGCCCTGCTCCGGGCGGCGCTGCCCCGCCCGGAGGCGGTCACCTTCATCACCGACGCGGGCCTGTACGCCTCGCCCGCCAGCGCCATCGAGGCCTACCGGCGGCGGTTCGAGCGGCATCTGGCGGCCGGCGCCGGGCAGATCCGGATCACCGGCGAGATCGCGCAGGCGAGCGGCGGCGGGCGGTTCGCCGGCTGGGACCGGTACGAGTCCGCCATCAACGCCGTCTGGCAGGACTACCCGGTGTGGAGCCGCTGCCTGTACGACGCCACCACCGTCGCCGACGACGTGCGCGATGCCGTCGAACGCAGCCACCCCCGGCTCGTCGCCCCCGATGGCAGTGCCACCGCCAGCCGGCGCTACCAGGACGTCGCCGAGTTCAAGCCCCTGTCCCCCGAGCCCGACCCGCTGGAGGCGACCACCCCGAGCCTTCGGCTGACCGATGCCTCGCCGAGGCAGGCCCGGCACCTCATCGCCCAGGTCGCGAACGAAAGGTTCGACACCGCCACCCGCGACGAGCTGGTCCTCGCGGTGTCCGAGGCGGTGGAGAACTCGCAGCAGCACGGGCGACCGCCCACCACCGTCACGGCCTGGACGGCCGCGGACCGGGTCGTCGTGCGCGTACACGACACCGGCCCCGGCCCCGCCAACCCTCTGGCCGGCCTGGTCTGGGATCGCTCGTCCCGGGGCGGAAGGGGGCTATGGATCAGCCACCAGTTGGCCCGCGTCGACGTCGCGCTCGTCGCCGATGCGGAGGGCTTCACCGTCCGCCTGCGCTCGCCCGTCTGACGCTGCCTCGTCCACTGCCCGGTACGCCACCGGCCCGGTCCTCTCGAGGACCGGGCCGGTGGACGGGCCGAACCAGCCGGGAAATGTCTCGCTGACCGGACTCGGGACAATGCTGACCGAAGTCAGGACATTGCTGTCCCGAACTCGGTGTCGCAGAAGAAGCGCCGCACGCGATAACCGTAGGGGTGCCCGTGTTGCCCCCCCGGTCCCCGGGTATCCCTGGCCGCACGTGCCGATGCCCTGGCACCCCTCCTCCCCCAGCCGCGGAGCGCTCCTCACGGGCACCGCGCAGGACGGAGACCCCGGCCATGCAGACCTTCGAACGCTTCCGCACCGCCGTCCGGCTGGGAACCGGCTGGGACCGGCGGACGGCGGACCACGGCGCGCAGTCGGTGCTGGTCACGCTGTTCGAGCGGATCACGGGCGGTCAGGCCGCCGACGTGGCCCAGCAGCTGAGCCCGCCGGACGGCTTCCTCCCGCAGCCGCTGATGGAACGCAGCCGACCCGCCGAGCGGTTCGGGGTGGAGGAGTTCCTGCGCCGGGTGGCCGAGCGGGAGCACGTCGACACGGAGGCCGCCCGCCTGCTCACCAGCACGGTGCTCAACGCGCTGGGGCTGGTGATACCGCACAAGGAGTGGAAGGACACCGTCGCCCAGCTGCCCACGGAGTTCGAGCAGCTGTGGTCAATCCCGTGGCGGCCGCGCCACCCGCTGCAGTCCGCTGCGGATCTGCTGGATCCCGTCGGCGCACGAAGCGGGCTGTCCACCGACGAGGCCCGCCGGGTCGCCGACGCGGTCCTACACATCCTCGCCGAGTGCCTGTCGGTCACGGTGGCCGGCGAACTGGCCCAGCGGCTGCCCGACGACCTGCGTGCGCCGCTCGAGCAGGGTCTCGCCCACCGCTCGGCGCCGCTCCCGTTCACCCCGGAGAACTTCCTCAAGCTGCTCGCCGTGCGGCTGGGCACCGACCCGCAGTCTGCGCGCGAGCGCGCCCGCGCCGTGCTGCAGGTCCTCGTGGAGGAGATCGACGACTCGGTGCTGGCGGACCTCCTGGCCGAGCTGCCCGCCGACTTCGACGACCTGCTCGTCCCGACGCCGTCGCGGGCGGGCTCCGTCTGACGCCTGCCGGCGATGCCCCGGGAGCCGCCGCCCGGTTAGCGTTCGGCCATGCCGGTGCTGGCCATTGACGCAGGTACGACCGGGGTGACCGCGCTGGTCGTGGGTGAGGACTTCCTGTCGATCGCAGCAATCCGGGGCGTGGACCCCGAGCTGCTCGCCAGGAAGGCGGCGGAGCGTAAGGCAGCGCCGCAGCCGAGACCCCGCAGCATGTGGTGAGCTAGCGCTACCGACGACGAACCGCCCGGCCCCCACGAAGGGGACCGGGCGGTTCGGGTTGCCAAGCTCGGTTAGAGCTTGGTAAGAAATGTCAGCGGCAAGCCGGGTGACATTTCGACGAGCCCGTCAGGACATTCCGCGAGAATCGCGGAGACATTCAGACGAGCGTCATCAGCTGTCAACTGCCATCCAATGTCCGTCCAACGGCCACGGAATGTCTCGACCGCTTGCACAGCAACCGACAAGGCCCAGGGCAGTCGCGCCCTGACGGCCTAGTTGTACTGACCACGGACGTTGGTGACGGCGTCTGGTGACATGAGGAAGACCTCCGAGTGAGGTGTGGAGCTGTCTAGGAACCGCTCCTCAGCCCGGAGGTCTTCGTGTCCCACGCTAATGCCCTGCTGACGCCTCGGGGCCGGCTTCTGCTGGCTCGCTGTGTCGTCGATCAGCGCTGGACGCTGCGGCGGGCGGCCGAGCGGTTCCAGGTCTCGGCGCCGACTGCTGCCCGGTGGGCCGGCCGCTACCGCCAGCACGGCGCGGCCGGCATGCACGACCGCTCCGGCCGGCCGCATCGCAGTCCGCGGCGCACCCCGACGTGCCTGGAGCGGCGGATCATCAAGGTCCGGGTGACCCGCCGGTGGGGGCCGGCGCGCATCGGGTTCCTGCTCGGCGTGCACCCCTCCACCGTCTACCGGGTGCTCTCCCGCTACGGCATGGCCCGGTTGACCCGGCTGGACCGGCCCACCGGCCGGGTCATCCGCCGCTACGAACACGCCGCTCCCGGCGACCTGGTGCAGGTCGATGTCAAGAAGCTCGGCCGGATCCCCGACGGCGGCGGCTGGCGGGTCCACGGCCGCCAGCACCGGCCTAACCGCCACCGCGGCAGGGGCTACTCATACCTGCACACCGCCATCGACGACTTCTCCCGGCTGGCCTACTCCGAGCTGCTAACCGACGAACGGCAAGAGACCGCCGCAGCCTTCTGGACCCGCGCCAACGCCTACTTCGCCAGCTGCGGCATCACCGTGCGCCGGGTCCTCACCGACAACGGCAGCTGCTACCGCTCCCGCGCCTTCGCCGCCGCCCTGGACGACATCGCGCACAAGCGCACCCGCCCCTACCGGCCGGCCGGCCACCAACGGCAAGGTCGAACGCTTCCACCGGACCCTGCTCGAGGAATGGGCCTACGGCCGTTCCTACGCCAGCAACTCAGAACGGGAAGCGGCCTACCCGCACTGGCTGCACCGCTATAACCATCACCGCGGCCACACCGCACTCGCGCAGCTGTGGCTGGTGCACCGGCCGCCGCGGGAGCGCGTTCGTCCGGGGGCTGACCCGCCGCGGTGCCACCGAGGCCGACCTGACCGACGTCCCCTTGCCCGCGGCCGCACCGCAGCCGGGCGTGAGCGAGCGGATCGAGCTGCCCGCGGTCCCCGCCGAGGAGTTCACGAGCTTCCGTCACTCCTGCCAGCAGATGCTGCCGCACGAGGACGCCGCCCGCGTCGACGCGCACTTCATCGTCACCGCCGGCCGCTGCGACGTCGTGCTCCGGGAGGCCGGCGCGACCCGGGCCACCGTCGCCGACCTGCTGCACCGGCTGCCGCCGGCATGTCCGTCGCCCGGCACCAGGACGAGATCTGGCTGGTGCCGCTGGTCGACACCGCGAGGACCGCCCCGGCCGACCGGCCGCTCACCCTCGCCGAGGCCCGGCTGCTGCGCCGCATCCACCGCGGTGAGGACGTCCGACGCGTCCTGTCCGGTCCAGACCGCCAGTTCGTGCTCCCAGCGCTGCTCCGCCGGGGCCTCGTCGTCGACCACGGCGCCGGCCCCGTCGTGACGCCGCACGTCGCCGCGTCGCTCGCTGCCGTTTGATGCGCACCCGCGAGCACGACCGTCCGGCCCCTGCCGTCCCAACCCGAGCAGGAACCGTGCACCTGGACCTGAGCGGGCTGCTGCTCGCGGGCAGCATGTGGATGCTCGCCGCGGTCGTCGTCTGGCCCTGGGGTTACCCGGCCATCGCCGCGGCCCTGCTCATCGGGCAGGCCGTCGGCTTCATCGCCCTCGCCATCTGGGCGGCATCAGTGATTCGTGCGTCTCCATCTCCCGTGTCCGGCGCCGGGGCCGTCCATGAGCACTCACGAAGGCCTCAACCGCTTGTCGCGCCGCCCGCGGTGATGCTCGTGCCGTGCTTTGGGAGTGGTCCCGCGTGTCACATCTCCGAGCGTGACGGGTCCGCCGAGGATGGCGATCAGGACCGACGCCACGACCCCTCTGGCCGCCCCTCCGGCATCGTCGAGGGCCGAGCAACCTGACCATCGACAGCCGCAGCGAACCAGCCCACCCAACGGTCGATGAACTCCTCCACCTCGCCCGTCACCAACTTGGTGAAGGGCCAGGCGACCTGGAACTCGTTGATGCCGTTTCCCAAAGCCTGCGCGGCCGGTTCGCCCGGCGGCAAGGCGAACGGATCCTGGCGCCCTCGCTTTGGTAGCAAGGGGCTAACCATGAAGGCCGTCTCGTACCAGCCATACGCATCGCGTCGCTCTGCGTCGCAGAAGTAGAGAGAGTGGCTGCGACCTTCGTATCCGAATCGGTCCGGCGGGACGTGCACGCTGATGGTCGCGTGCGCGATGACGTCGAACGCAGGTGGTGGCCAACTGCCCCACTTTCCGCCGGAATGGGGCGTCGCGTCAGACAGTCCCAAGCGCGCGCGGCCGAGCTGGACGGTCCACCCCCGGTCGGGTCGCTGCTCGCAGATGACACCGGGAGCGATGTCGTTCACCACCTCCAGCAGCGCGCTCGAGATTCCCCGTAGCGACCGGCGGGCAGCCTCGGTCAGCTCACGCCGTCGCTCCTGCTCGCTCAGCGCGCGCGAGGCCGCAACTTCCTCGGCCCGCCGTCGCCCGACCTCCTGCTGATACGCCCCGGCCAACGCTGCGGCGCCAGGCGACAACCCGTTGTCAGCGGCCCGCTGCAGGCGGGCGAGGAGGTTCGTCGGTGACGGCCGGGCCCCGGGTGCCTTGTACAGACACTCCTCGACGAGGGCGGCCAGGCGACGCGGTGCCCCGGCGAGCTGAGGCGGGTCGGCGTGCAGATGCTGATCACGGAAGTCCGCTGTGTCCGGCCCCGGAAACGGGAGCTCACCGCTCATCAGCTCGAAGGCCATGACGCCGAGAGCGTAGACATCCGTCGCAGCCGTGGCCCGCTCCGACCGCCAGCGCTCCGGCGCCAGGTACTCCGCCGTTCCGGACCACTTGTGGGTGTCGGTCGCCGTGGCGGCTTCGGTGTACCGGGAGATCCCGAAGTCGGCGAGGCACCAGGAGCCGTCGATCAGGAGCACGTTCTCGGGCTTGAGGTCACGGTGGACCACCCGCCCGTCGAGGTCCGCAAGGGCGGTAGCGACATCGGTCAGGGCGGCTAAGGCCTCCTCGAGAGGCATCGGACCACTGACGGACTCGAGCCGGTCCCGCAGCGACTCGGCCGCGAGCGGCATCACGATGGCGTAGTGGCTGTCGGTCTCGCCGGAGTCCAGCACTGGGACGACATTGCGCACGCCGTCGTGCCCTCCGGGCAGGTCGACGAACAGCATCTCTCGCGATGCGCCGGGCTCCTTCGGCACGAGCTTCACGGCTGCCGACGTGCGGTCTTCAGCGGTGGCCGCAAACACCCGGCCGAAGCCGCCCTTGCCGAGCTGCTCGCCCAGCGCCCAGCGCCGCGACAGCTGGATGACGTCACCCGAGCCAATCAACACCTTCACCCTTCCCGTGCACCACCGGCCCGGCCCTCAAGGAGGAGCCGGGCCGGTGGACGAGCCGTACTAGCCGAGGAAATGTCCCGCTGACCGAATCCGGGACATTGCTGACCGAACTCGGGACATTGCTGTCCGATTCAGCAGGACATTTCCTGGCCGTTCACATCACGAGGACCTGACCATCCGGGGGGTGTCCCCCCGGCTGGCGAGTCCCCTGTCTGGTCCGACCGGTCCCCTGTGCGGCTCTGGCAGTCTGTCCCCGGATCGCCCCTGCCGTGTCCCCTGCGGAGATGCGGAGGAAGCGGAGAAACGGTTCACCCGCATGGGTGCGACGTGGCCGTCAGCGAGCGCCCTCGACACACGCCACTGCATCATCACGGCCGTGACCTCGCCGAACGCCGTGTTCGAACTGCGCCCGCCACGCCTGTCCACCGCCCTCTACGCCGCCTCTCTCGTGGTGGCCGTCGCGCTCGTGCTGTTCGCCCTGACCACCGGCGGTTCCCCGCTCTTCACGGTCGTCTTCGTGGCCTTCGCAGTGGGCATCACCGGCTACAACACA
The DNA here is from genome assembly GCF_900114385.1 of Geodermatophilus ruber. Classification (GTDB taxonomy): domain Bacteria; phylum Actinomycetota; class Actinomycetes; order Mycobacteriales; family Geodermatophilaceae; genus Geodermatophilus; species Geodermatophilus ruber. The sequence continues at coordinate 69,768 of NZ_FOSW01000002.1, read as the reverse complement.
GCGACCGTGTTCAGCCGCGTCCGCGGGCATGCCGACGGGTCACTCGAGGTGCGGAACCGACTGACCACCCGCCGGCTCCAGCGGGCAGACATCGACCGGGTGATGGTCGGCCGACAAGCCGGGTTCGGGTCCGTGCGGCGCGTCGAGCTGCTGCTCAAGGACGGGGCGACCCTGCATCTCGTGGCGACGGAGACGCTGCCGTTCCCCGGGCAGCGACAGTTGGAGCAGCAGGCCGCGGAGCTGCGCCAGTGGCTCGGAGACACGTCGACCCACAGCTGACGCGTGGGGCCTCGGCACCGCTTGGGTGCGCCGACTGCGCATGTCCCGCTACCGTCGGTTGCTGCGATGGCCACCTTCTCCAAGCGGACGCTCCGCATCCTGGGCGACGTCCTCACGGACTGGTCCGCCCTCACGCCCATCGGGCACCTCTTCGAGGACCACGGCATCAGCCTGCCGCCGCCGGAGGTGGCCGAGGAGGCGGTGCGGGCCATCAACGGGCAGCGCCGGGGGCTGACCGCGCAGTACGTCGCCTCGCTCGACCTCAGCGACCCGGCGGATCGGCGCAAGCTGCTGCGCGTCCTCGACGACGTGCTCGCCGACGTCCTTCCGCGTGAGGGGGACGAGACCGGCGACCGGGCCCGCGGGAAGCTGCTGCGGGCGTTGACCGACGACGGCTTCGCGCAGGGCCCAGACGGGCAGCTGCGCGCCGTCGCCGGCCGCCGGGTGGAGATCCCGCTGGACCAGATCGCCGACATCGAGGTCCTGCAGGAGCACCTGGAGCGCATCGACCGCGAGGTCGACACCGACCCGGCCAGCGCGCTCAGCGCGGTCAAGGCCCTCATCGAGAGCACGGCCAAGATTGTCCTGCGGGAGACCGGCGGCAGCTGGGGCCGCAACCCGAAGTTCAACGTGCTCGTCTCCGACGCGCAGAAGGCGCTCGGCCTCATGGTGGGCACCCTGGCGCCGGACAAGGCCGGCGACACCAGCCTGAAGATGGTTCTCGACGGCCTGTACAAGGTCGCGATCGGCATCGACGAGCTGCGCAACCGGTACGGCCGCGACCACGGGCGGGACACTCCACTGCGGGGCCTCACCGAGCGGCACGCCCGCCTCGCGGTGCATAGCGGCACGGCGTACTGCCGGTTCCTGCTGGACACACTGGCCGACCCGGCCGCTCCCTGGCGCAAGACGCCGTCAGCGGACGCCGCGGACGTGCAGCCGCAGGAGGCCGGGGGCTAGCGGTGACTTCACCACCCGCGGTAGAGAGACCCCATGCTCGACGCGACCAGGGAGCCGTCTTCGGCATGCCGTGCGGCCTTCGTAGCCGCCGTCGCCGCTGAAGGGGCGCACTGCGCTGGCGGGCACGGGGAGGCCCTGGGTTGGGTGCTCGCCGACCTGGCGGCCGGATGGCCGCTGACCTACGACTACGGACAGCTGACCGCGGCCGTTGAGAGCCGGCCGGAGCTGGCGCGAGCACTCGTGGCAACGGCCGGCTTCACGCCGGTGCGCCTTGAGTATGGCGATTCGTGCCCAGACGGGCGCTACGTGCAGTGGGAACACACGTGGCGCGGCACCGCCGGTGCGTTGTGGGACGCTGCGACCACGCTCTGAGTACAGCAACTGAGGGTGATCCATCGGGCTGACTTCCTGCCCCCTCGCCCTGAAGGCAGCTTTAGGGACAGTCTCGTCATGTCCCTCTGCGGGTTCGGATGACCGCGTAGATGAAGAGCAGGATGCTTCCGAGGCCCAGCGCGCCGAAGACGATGTACGGAGTCCTCGACCCGCTGCCGGTCAAGCCGTACACGAGCGACAACACGCTGACCGCGAAGACGACTCCAAAGAAGACTTTCAGGTTGTTCGGCACGTGCTGCGACTCCATGGCTCCGTCCTACCGGCCGCAGTCAGGGACGGCACCCGGGTCCCTCGGTTTCACCCACCCGAGGGACCGGAGCAGGGTGTCCCTAGGTGGGCCGCTCAGGGACACCGGGCGCCGGCCCGCCCCGAGGGCGGCTTCAGGGGAAAGGTCATGCGACGGGACGCCCGTCGCGCTTCTCAGGGGTTTGTGATCCGTCGTTCACTCGTTCGGTGGGCTCTCCTCCGTCCGACTGGCCGGGAGTTGCCGGTGTTCAGTCGGCTCACCAATGGTGTGGACATGGAGGACCGACCAAACGGCGGCGCACGCAACTCGTACGAGCAGGCATCTCATCGAATGCGAGAGCAGGACCGCGCGGGAGCCAGGGCTTATGCGACAGCTCCGCTAGGTCCCTTCCTGCTCCGGCAACTGCTCTGGGGCGTCGTGGGAGCCGCGCTGGGCTATGTGCTTGGCGGTTGGGTCTGGGCGTTGATCATGTTCCTCGGTTGGGGGCTAGCGGCTCTGCCGGTCCGCTGGTGGCTGCGACGGAGGTACGCGGACCGGCACACGGAGCCTCCCGCCCAACCGTAGGGATGTTGGGGTGAACCGGGCTGTCCCCGTGGTGGGCCGCGCGCGGACGTGGGCGAAGTCATGGAGCTGTCAGCCTGGAGCGCCGATGACCCGTCCAGCACGCATGGCCCCGTACGCCTGCAGGTTCTTCGCCCGTTCCTGGCTGATCGCGCGCCACGCAAGCTCGCAGAACCACCGCAGTTCACCGGTCCGGTACAGGACCTCGTCGATCTCCTTGTCCTGATCCCCGAGTCCGGCCGCTCGCGCCAGGAGGAGCACCGCCGCGTCCCGGTGTGAGGCCGGGATGGTCCCTAGGGGCTGCACGAGTTCGCGCTCCGGAGTCCGGCCCCAACGGTCACGCGGCCGTCCCGTGTCATACCGGGCCCGACGTCGCAGCGGCCGCTTGACCCGAGACCAAGCCCCGGCAGCCACCAGGCCCTCGACCACGTCAGCGAGTCCGAGGGAACCGCTGAGAATCCACGCATCGAGCGTGAACTGCCCCCTGCTCAGCTGTTCCAGCGTGCGGTCCAGCGGAGCCCAACCGACGGGCTGCTGGTCGACCCGGATTTCGTCGGTGTCGTTCTCTAGCCGTCCCAACCGGACGAGGTCTGCGGCCAGGGCCGCCCGGCTCGCACAGTCGAGCAAGAAGTGCTCGATCAGACGGCCTCCTTCATCGACGCACGCGCCCGCCAGTCCAGCGGTGATGGTCCCGGAGGTCTTCACGGCGGGGTCCTTCCCTGCGGCTAGACCGAACATGCGCTGGTCGAACTGACGTGTCCCACAGTGGGCCGCTCAGGGACAAGGACGTGCGGAGGTAGTGACCCGGGTTCCCCGCCCTCCCCTCCGCACCAGTCTGCGGCACCCCGCTGCGGCGCAAGGGCACCCCGGAGGGGACCCCTCCCTTGCACCTCCTCGAGGCCCCGCCGCTGACAGGCGTCTACGGGCAGGGCGGGGAAAGTGGGTGGGCCCCGCCGGCTACCAGCGGGCGGCCGGGGCGCGGCTGTCTGCGGCGCCGTTGAAGCGGATGACGGTGGCGGGGCGGCCGCCATTGGCGCCCTGCACGGCCTTCTTGGCGATGACACCGTCCCGGGCGAGGCGGTCGAGCATCCGGCCGCGCTTGTGGGCCGACATGTGCTTGCTGAACATCTCGTCGATGTCGGTCAGCGTCAGGTCGGCGTAGTCCATCTCCCGCCACATCTGCAGCAGCTGGTCGGCGTGCTGGTTGCCGGTCATCCCGGAGAAGAACGCCCCGGCGGAGCGGTGGTTGTAGGCCCAGGCGGCCCGGGCTGCCGCGATGTGCACGGCGCCGATGCTCTTGTGGCCGTCGATCGCGGCGTAGACGACGGCGAGCTTGTAGATCTGCGGGGCCCACCGGGCCGACTGCTTGCCCATCGCGCCGCCGAACCGGTACCTGGTCATGGCGGCGTGGGTCTCGGCGAACACCTCAGCGGCCTGCGGGGTCAGCTGCATCGGGCCGTCGATGCAGGACCGGGACTGCTCGAGGTTGGTCCTGATGACGTCGACCAGTGCGGCGGCGCCGGGGATCTGGTGGGGCGCGGGCGGGCGCACGACCACGGCGGTGCGCTTGATGAGCACGTAGAGCCAGCGGTTGGAGAACCCGTTGTCCAGCAGCCGCTTGTCCAGGCGGTCGTGCAGCTCGTCAGGCGTGATGTGGCCGATGATGGAGACGTGCGGCTGCGTGCAGCGCATGGACTCCTTCTTCGTCGCCGTCTCCAGGACGCCGGAGTCCCACGCCTTCGTGATCATCTTCTCGACGGACTCCTGGCTGACCATCTTGTTGAACAGCGCGCCGAGCTCCTCCTCGAGGTAGAGCACGCGCTTGTCCTGCGAGCCGGGGATGGCCAGCACGCTGTCGCCCCGCGGGGACAGCGTGTAGACGGGGTCGGTGATCTTCGACAGCAGCCCCTCGCCGGAGCCGACGGCGGTGATCACGCGATCGAGCCGGTAGGCGTCGTCGACGCCGGCGAGCAGCCAGTCGACGAAGGCGAACGATGACCCCTTGCCCGACGCAGTACCGCCGACGACGGCGAGGAACAGATTGGCCCGGCGCTGGTTGGCGCCGTCCTCGACGTGAGGGGTGTAGCCGAGGTGGTTCCCGAGCGCGACGAGCGCCTGCATGTGGAAGGCGATGGGGTCCCACGGCACGTGCGGGGCGATGGTGCGGGTGAGCTGTCCCAGCGGCCCGGTGAACATGTCCGGTCCGGGCGCTGCGGGCGCTGCGGCCGGGTCGGGGAAGACGTCGGCCCAACCTTGCTCGTCCGAGATGGGCTGCTCGTAGCGGATGCCCAGGACATCGGCGATGGCCGGCTGCTGGTCGGTCATGGTCGGCTACCTCTCCCCCGGTGTGTGGTGGCGTAGTGGCAGGTCAGCGTGCCGGGACCGGGACGTGCCGGCAGTCGCCGGCCGCGGCTTCACGGGACGTCCTGGGGGTCTGCGGTGGCGTCTGGCTGGGCGTCGACGAGCCGCAGTGGTCGCACCTTCTCGGCCTTCTCCCGCACGAGGGCGTCGAACTGGGGCTTGAGCTGCCACTGCAGCTCCCGCGCGTAGGAGGCGACGTGCTGGAGCCGGAGCTCGGCTTCCTCCCGCTTCCTGCGCTCCTCGGCGATGGTGTCGTTGGCGTGCTGGAGCTGCCTGGCCAGGTCGGTGACGGAGGCGCCGGTGCCGGCGGTCTCCAGCTGGGCCTGCACCAGCGCGGGCAGGTGAGCGGTCACCTGGTCGAGCAGTTGGGCGTGGTCCCGGTAGGTCGCCGATCGTGCCGCGGGGGCGATGGCGGTGACGGCCTTCTTCGTGACCGGACGGTCGGACGCGGCGAGCACCGCAGCGGCGAGTACCAGCCGCAGCGGCACGGGAACTGCTTCCTCGCCGAGCAGCTCCCCGGTGAACTTCTCACCGGCGGCGACCCGGGCGGCGGCGCGGACCAGGGCGTCGAGGCCGGGGTCGCTCATGCCCGGTCCTCCAACGCGGCGCGGATGTAGTCATCGACGTGCTCGGTGATGATCCGCTGTAGGTCGGCGTCGTCGTGGTCGGCGAACTCGACCCGGATCGCGGGGTTGGCGTCGTCCATCTTGTCGGCGGCTCGACGGAGCACGTCGGCGTGCGCAGCCAGGTGCTGACGGCGCATCAGCTCGTAGCGGGCGCGGTCGGCCAGACTCATCACCGAGTTGCGGCACTGCCCCGGCAGGCACAGCCGGAAGTCGGGCTTGCCCTTGCCTCCGCACAGCGCCCCTTCGGGCTGGTAGACGCACAGGGTCAGCGGCCCCTGCTCGATGTGCGGGTTCTTCCTGCCCAGGGTCTTCAGCCGCGCCGGCGTGAGCGGGGTGGGGTTGCTCAGGGCGGCGCTGGCCTCCACCGCGGCGTCGAAGCGCGCCAGCCCGTTGCCGGTGAGCCCGACGCGGCTGCGGGCGGTGCGTACCAGCCGCCGGCCGGTGTCCTGCTGGGCGATCTCGCGGGTGTCCTCCGGCTCCAGCGGCGCGATCAGCCGGTAGACGTCGCCGATGTAGCCGCCGGCGACGGCGGCGGTGTCCCACTGGCCGAAGGCCGCGGCGAGCGCCTGGCCGTGCTCGCGGCCGGCGTAGGCCTGGGCGCAGGTGATGCGCACCTGGCGCATGTTCAGGGCGACGTCAGTGAGGTCGCGACTGAGGACCCCGCGCTGGTGCAGAGCTCGCGCCCCCTCAACCATGACCTTGACGAACCCCTGGTCGAGGTAGAGGCCGTCGCGGGCGTCGACGCGGGGCTGCTTGCCCAGCGGGGTGGCCAGGCGCTGGTCGAACAGGTAGCTCACGCCGGTGTGGGGATGGCGTGCGGGCTCGTAGCCCAGCGCCTGCTGGAGCCGCTGCAGAAGGGTGATGATGCCGGCGACGCGTCCGTTGGTGGTGACCTCGGTGGGCACCGGCGCGTGCCGGTTCTTGGTCTTGTACGCCGCGAGCTTGTGCTGCACGTAGCTGGTGCCGTCAGGTCGCTGGATGTCCTCGGTGACCAGGCAGTTCAGCGGCAGGACGGCCAGCTGGCTGTCGCGCAGCATGATGGTGGCCGAGAGGTAGTACATGGCCGCGTAGACCATCCGGCGCTGCCAGATGTCGAGTTCGTCCTCACTGGCCAGCAACCGCGGCACCCAGGGGCGCTCCCCACCGTCGCGGGTGGGCAGCGCGGTGATCGGCAGCGGGCAGGGACTGGCCTCCTCGGAGAGGGTGACCTGCCCGCGCAGCTGTGACATCACCCAGCGGCCGGCGTCGAACGCTGCGTCGGCGTCGTAGCAGTGCTGCAGCCGGGCCAACGCGGAGTGGGCCAGGGTGAGGCCGCCGTTGACGTTGCGGGACCCGGGGAGCACGCCGCCGGTGCGTTCGGCGATCTCACCGGCCCGGTAGAGCATGCCCTCGCGCAGCTCGTCGCGGGACAGCGGCGCCTCGTCGGCGGTGTTGTCCGCCCACCAGGCGACGTGGTCGACGATGTCGTTGGCGACGTGGTCGAACAGCCAGGCGGTGTACCCGAGGACGTGGCCGACGTTCTCGTGCGGGCGCACGGAGTTGCGGCCACGATCGGTGGTGGAGAACAGGGTGTTGATGTCGCGGCCGTCGAAGGGCAGCGCGTCGCTGAACAGGTCGCTGCGCCCGGTGATCCGGGTGACCTGCCAGAGGGCCACGAGCTGCTGGGCGCGGCCACGGGCGGTCTTGGGCGATAGCGTGGCCCCGGCCTGCTTGTCCTCCACGCTGGCCGGCTGGGGCAGCAGCAGCCGTAGCCGCTGCCAGTCCTCGCTGTCCAGCGGGGTCAGCCGATGCTGGTCGACGACCGCCAGCGCGTGCCCCAGCATCTTCAGGTTCCCCTGCGCGGTGACCGGCTTGACCGGCTCCTGGATGTGCGGCCAGTTCTGCGCCATCGGGCTGTCCGAGGCGCGGGCGGCGGCGAGTGCGGGGTTGAGCTGCAGCAGCGCCATCTCCTTCGCGGGCTCGCGCCAGTGCGGAGCGAGCTTGCCGAAGTCGAGCCTCGTGTAGGCGCCGGCCTTGTCTCGCCAGCTGTGGTGCCCGGCGAGGTCCCAGACGTCGACTCCGAAGCGGACGTCGGCGTCGATGTGCTCGCCGCCGGGAACGAGGTCGTTGACCCGTTCCTCGGGGCCGAACAGGTCGGCGCGGGGCCGCGGGTCGCGGACGGGAGCGCCGAAGAGGGGGATGACGTCAGCCATGCCGCATCTCCATGTACATGCCAGTGACGGTGAGGATGTGGGGGCGCAGGTCGGTGGTGCGGCGGACGTTCTCCACGACCATGCGCGGGAACTGCTGCAGGCACTGCTGGGCGTAGAAGCGCAACCGAGAGGCCTCGCCGAACTCCCACTCGGTGGGGTCGTTGCGTTCGATGATGTCGCCCAGTTCCACCGCGCCGAGCAGGCCGGGGATGTGGTCGACGGTGCGGTAGCCGTTGGGGCAGGTGAAGCAGGCGACGATGCCCAGCGCGCAGCGCTGAGTGGGGCTCTCGGGGTCGTTGCCGCCGCTGGTGCACACCCCGATCTCGACGTCCATGACCTGGTCCGGGTCGACGGCGGCGAGCTCGGCCGCCGGCCCGTCGGTCGCGTCGGCGACCACGGTGAACGACGCGACGGCGTCGTCGTGGAAGGCGTTCTGCGCGGCCACGGCGTGCTTGTTCAACACGTGCTGCGGCAACACGTGGGCGGCGTAGTGGACCTTCGTGCGCTCGCTGTGGCCGTGCACGTCGGCGTGCAGGCCCTCGTTGAGGGCGCGGGCCTGAGCGACCATCCGCAGGGCGGCCATCCGCAGCGACACGGACTCCCGGGGCCCGGCGGTGGCCTCGTCCCAGTGCTCGTCCCACTGCGGGTTGCTGCGCCAGGCCGACTGCTGTCGCTGCAGATCGAGGACCTTCGCCTGGGTGGGGTCGGCGCAGTGCTCGACGTAGAGCCGGCGCACCACCGGGGCGTGGTTGCCGTCGGTGTCGAGGAGGGTCCGCCGGTGGTGGCGGGCGAAGCGGGTGAGCCCGGTGAGGGTCTCGATGACGCCGCCGGGGGTGAAGATCGACGACAGCCGGGTGGGGCGGGTGTCCTGCGTCTGGTTGCGGCTCTTGGCGCTGCGCTCGAGCGCGTGCTGGCTGCCGAGGTAGACGAGGCTGTCCACGCTCTTCTCGAGCAGTACCGAGTGGTTGTAGCCGCTGTTCTCCCCCAGGCAATGCAGGACCAGGGCTGCGGTGAGGGTGACGTTGTCCGGGTAGAGGGCGTCGCCGAGGTCGGCCATCCACTGGCCGCGGATGGGGCGGTCGTGACGCCGCTGGTGCTTGACGTAGCCGAACATGCCCGGGTGGGTGAGAGCCCAGGCGACCTGGCGTTCGTAGGTGTCGCCGACCCGGGGCTGGGGTGCGTCGGGCTGGCAGACGTCCGGGTGTGTGGTGCGCGCCCAGTCGATGACCTCCTCGGCTGGGATGCGGAGCCAGGAGCGGCCGTCCACGGCGTAGCCGAGGCGCTGGAACAGCTCCCGCTGGGCGGTGTACCGGGCCAGGTAGACGCCGCGCGCGGAGGCTTCGATCGCGTCGGAGACGGCTTCGTCGTAGGTGAACGGGTTGGTGTCCTCGACGGAGAAGCGGGTGTTCTTCAGCGCCGCGGCGACCGCGGGACCGTTGGGGTGGTTGGCACGCACGACGCGGGCGAGCAGCAAGCACGCCGACCGGCGCATGCCGCTGGACATCGGCTGGTAGAGCGCCCGCAGCACGGGCACGTCGATGCGCGCGTCGGCGAAGTCGTCGAAGCCCAACGCCGCGAGCTCCGCCAGCATGATCTTCCCGTACCAGCAGGCGTTGATGACACTCTTCGCGGACTCCCAGCCGGAGTCGCTGTCGCCGTTGTCGGCCACCTTGATGGAGTCGGCCATCGCCTGGAGCAGCTGGCGGGCCGCCGGGGTGGAGTCGGCGGTGAGCCGGGCGGTCTGGGGCTGGTAAGCGCCGGCGTGCCGGTAGGTGATGGTCAGCGCGTCGGGGTCGACGGCGAGGAGCTCTTGGATCTCGTAGGTGCCGCTGCGGTGACCCCGCGTGGCGTGTGCCATCAGACCTCTCCGAGGAACTGGTTGAGGGGGATGTCTAGGAACCGGTGGGCCGTCTGGATGTACAGCCGGGTGGAGGCCTCGCTGGCGTGACCGAGGCAGGACTTGACCAGCTCGACGGCGCCGGCGATGCGGTCGACGCGCCAGTCCTCTCGGCGGTCCTCGGGCAGGACCGCGGCCAGCGCGTCGCGGTAGATCGCGATGGTGAGGTGCACGGCGTAGGTGTGCCGGAGGTCGTGCAGCCGGACGTGGGCGGGGAAGTTCGGGTTGAGGTGCTCCCGGGCGAACTGGCGGGCGCCTTCGATGCTGTGCTGCAGGCTGCGGTAGACGATCGGCTGCCCGGTGAGCTCGTTGAGGAAGACGATGGGAGTGGAACCGTCGGTGTCGACGAGCCTGCGGCGGAACTGCTCGTCGCAGTCGGTCCACCGGCGGGTGTGCACCTTGCCGGGGTGGGTCGGGTCCTCGTAGCGGACCGAGACTGCGTCGGCGTCGACGATGTACAGCGGATCAGCCGGCCGGTAGGGGCGCCGGGTGGTGAGGTCGGCGCGGGCGCCGTCGACGTAGCCCCAGATGGCCGGCAGGTAGTGGGTGAACACCAGGCTGTCGCCGCCGGCGCCGAGCTTGGTGATGCTGTCGGCGACGCGCATGACCGAGAGCGGCTGTGCAGTCGGCCGCGGGAGCTCGTAGACGGTGACGTGGGCGAGGTTGTTGTGCCGGAGCCCGGTGGCAAGCCCCAGCGCGAGAAGGGCATGGTCTCGGTCGGCGCCGCGGTAGGCCAGCTGCTGACCGGAGAGGTCGACACGCAGTGCCCCCATGAGCAGCAGCTGTGCGAACTCCGGGGTGAGCGGGGTGCCGGCTGAGCCGGTCTTGCGGCGGCGGGGGCGGTACTTGGCGATGGTCGTGCCGGTCCAGTGGCCGGGCCGGCTGACGGTGATGATCTCGAACGGCGGGGTGTGCTGGTACTGGTACTGCAGGTGCTCGTAGAGCCGCTTGATCGCCGACGCCGCGTTCCCCCAGGCGTCCGGGGTGAGCTGCTGATCGGCCGGGCCGTACTGGCGCAGCCGGTAGTAGGCGGCGAGGTCGTCCTCGGTGGCGGCGAAGATCGGGTCGCGGCCGTCCTCGTGGGGGTGGAGGTGCCGCTCGTGGATCAGGTAGGCCAGCCAGCCCTTGAGGTCGGAGGCGATGCGGCGGGCCGTGGCCAGGTCGGGCCGTGCCATGCAGTGGTGGCGGAGGAAGTTGCTCGTCGGGGCGTGCACTCGACCGTTGACCGTGATGAACGGCGCGAGCACCCGGTCCTTCTCCGGCAGTGCCAGCGGTGGCTCGCCGAGGGCCGCGGCGACCAGGTCGTGGTCGTAGGCCACTGGCTGCCACGCACGAACCTCGACCGCGGGCGCCGACCTCGGCTCCGTCATCACACCTCCACCGTCGCTTGCTGCTTGGGTTAGCGCCGAGACGCTAACAGAAGCAGCGGACAAGCGTTGGTGGCCGCCCGATCGCAGCAGGGCCACGCCCAGTACGCTCACGACGTGGCCCTTGCCCCCAACCTCGCGCGCCAGCTCGCTACGGCGAACCGCAAGAGCGAGGAATGGCGAATGAGGCGGGATCGGCTCATCGTCGAAGCCGCCGAGCAAGGGGCTTCGCTACGTGAGATCGCGTCAGCTGTCGGACTCTCGAACCCCGGGGTCCTGCGAGTGCTCCGGCGGCTCGAGGCGCATCACATCGCACCTCGGTCGGAACGCGACGTAGAGAACGATCTGGACAACCTCGAGGTACTCACTACGAACGAGCACCGACTACGCCACAGCAGTCAGCCGGAATCTTGATGCGCTAACCCACCACCGCACCGTGGGCAGGAAGGGACCGTCGAGGACACAGGCGAAGGCACGACAATGCCTTTACTGCTTCCCCACTGCGACTCGACGTCGATCACCAGATGGGATCAGCAGACAGGTCAGAGTGCTGGACCGTCCAGGGCAGCTCGTAGCGTTTGATGACCTTGCCAACAAGCTCCGCGTACCAGCCGGCCGCTTCCGGGGCGACGTAGACCTGATCCGTGATCTGGGTGAGGTCAACTGGAACGTCGTAGCCCGGCGGCGTCGGACCGGACGCCGCAGCTGCATTCTCGTCTCCGAGCGTGACGGTTCCCAGAGGACCGCGGTCCGCGTGCGACCAGAGGACCAGACGAACCTCCCGCTCGTGGGCGAAGCTGACGCGCTTGTGCATGAACGGCGAGAAGAGGTTGCCCTCGGGGATGAAGGTCACGCGGTAGTCGACGTAGCTAACCGCCCCGCCGTGGATCGGCCACGGGCTGCCGAGTGAGGACTTGAGCGCCCCCCAGGTGGTCTGGATGGCGATGCCCTGCCCGCTGCTCTGGTAGAGGCTCCACATGGCGGCCGACTCGTGCGCCGAGGCGTGCCAGCAGTTCAGGTAGATCTCCTGTCGCATCCGCTGGCGGGCGTACGCCATCTGTGGGCGCATCCTCGCGTAGTCCTCTCCGTAGAGAGTCGGTCCGGCCTCGAGGTTGACCGGGCCGGCGGAGCCCTCCCATCGGTCTGCCATGAGATCCGCGCGGGTGAAGTGCAGCGCCTGGTCCTCCATCACCGCGAGGAACTTGGGCAGGTCGAGGTACCGCCACAGGACGGTCTCATCTGCCAACGGCGGGAAGTCCGGGTGTTCAGAGTCGTCGAACGACATGAGGCCTCCCTGAACGCGTGTCCCCCCGGAGCAGAAGCTCCGGGGGGACACGGGTGTTGGTTAGAACTGCGACGCCGGGCCGCGGCGTTGGCCCTGACTCACTTCCCCGCAGGGGACACGGTGAAGATGGTGAGAATCAGCTGCAGCCGCTGGTGGAGCCGCAGCCCTCGCAGACGTAGCAGCTGCCGGCCGGGCGCATCTTCGTGCCGCAGGTCATGCACAGCGGCGCGTCGGTGGCGGTGCCGGTGACCAACTCGAGGAGCTCGGCCGAGGAGTGGACCTCCTTGAGCGACTTCTCCGCCTTCGGCTTGTCCTCCTTGGCCGGGGCCGCGGTGGGGGCCGAGCTGCGCAGCGCCTCCAGGTCGACCTCGTCCTCCTCGACCACCTCGGTGGTGGCGGCGGAGGTGCCGTAACCGGAGACCTGGGCGGCCCGCTCCTCGGCGCTGAAGATGCCGAGGTTGGCCCGCTTCTCCACCGGCAGGTGGTCCAGCGCCAGGCGACGGAAGATGTAGTCCATCACCGACTGGGCGATCCGGATGTCGGGGTCGTCGGTCATGCCGGCCGGCTCGAAGCGCATGTTGGTGAACTTCTGGATGTAGGTCTCCAGCGGCACACCGTGCTGCAGCGCGATCGAAATACCGATGGAGAACGCGTCCATGACACCGGCCAGGGTCGAACCCTGCTTGCCGAGCTTGAGGAAGACCTCGCCGAGGCTGCCGTCCTCGTACATGCCGGCGGTCATGTAGCCCTCGGCGCCGGCGACGCTGAAGGACGTGGTCATGCTGGTCCGCTTCTTCGGCAGCCGCTTGCGCACCGGGTGCGACAGGGCGGCCGGGGCGGCCTCCTCGGCCTTCGCCTCGACCTTCTTGGCCTTGGCGTCGGACAGCGGCTGGCCGACCTTGCAGTTGTCGCGGTAGATCGCCAGCGCCTTGAGGCCGAGCTTCCAGCCCTGGAAGTAGATGTTCTCGACGTCCTCGACGGTGGCCGACTCCGGCATGTTGACCGTCTTGCTGATGGCACCGGAGATGAACGGCTGCACCGCGGCCATCATCCGGACGTGGCCCATCGGGGGGATGGCCCGCTCGCCCATGGCGCAGTCGAAGACCTCGTAGTGCTCCGGGCGCAGGCTCGGGGCGTCGACGACGTGGCCCTGCTCGGCGATGTACTCGACGATCGCCTCGATCTGCTCCTCCTGGTAGCCCAGGCTCTTGAGCGCGCGCGGCACCGTCTGGTTGACGATCTGCATGGAGCCGCCGCCGACCAGCTTCTTGAACTTGACCAGCGAGAAGTCCGGCTCGATGCCGGTCGTGTCGCAGTCCATCATGAAGCCGATGGTGCCGGTGGGGGCCAGCACCGAGGCCTGCGCGTTGCGCCAGCCGTTGCCGGCGCCGATCTCCAGGCACTCCTGCCACTGCTGCGTGGCGGCCCTGAGCACGTCGGCGTCGTCGGCGCCGACCGGGCGGATGGCGTCGTTGGCCGCGGCGTGCTTGCGCATGACCCGGGCGTGGGCGTCGGCGTTGCGGGCGAAGCCGTCGTACGGGCCGACGATGCCGGCCAGCTCGGCCGAGCGGCGGTAGGCGGTGCCGGTCATGAGCGAGGTGATCGCCGCCGCCAGGGTCTGCCCGCCACGCGAGTCGTAGGCGTGGCCGGTGGCCATGAGCAGCGCGCCCAGGTTGGCGTAGCCGATGCCCAGCTGCCGGTAGGCGCGGGTGGTCACACCGATCGGCTCGGTCGGGAAGTCGGCGAAGCAGATCGAGATGTCCATCGCCGTGATGACCAGCTCGACGGCCTTCACGAAGTTCTTCGCGTCGAAGGTGCCGTCCTTCTTGAGGAACTTCATCAGGTTCAGCGATGCCAGGTTGCACGAGCTGTTGTCCAGGCTCATGTACTCCGAGCACGGGTTGGACGCGTTGATGCGGCCGGTCTCGGGGTTGGTGTGCCAGTCGTTGATCGTGTCGTCGTACTGGATGCCCGGGTCGGCACACTCCCAGGCGGCCCGGGTGACCTTGCGGAACAACGTCTTGGCGTCGACGGTCTCGATCACCGAGCCGTCGAGCCGGGCGCGCAGGCCGAACTCCGTGCCGTCCTCCACCGCGCGCATGAACTCGTCGGACACCCGGACCGAGTTGTTGGCGTTCTGGTACTGGACGCTGGTGATGTCCTTGCCGCCGAGGTCCATGTCGTAGCCGGCGTCGCGCAGGGCGCGGATCTTGTCCTCCTCGCGCGCCTTGGTCTCGATGAACTCCTCGATGTCGGGGTGGTCGATGTCGAGGACGACCATCTTGGCCGCGCGCCGGGTGGCTCCACCGGACTTGATGGTGCCGGCCGAGGCGTCGGCCCCGCGCATGAAGCTGACCGGGCCGGAGGCGGTGCCGCCGGAGGACAGCAGCTCCTTCGACGAGCGGATCCGGGAGAGGTTCAGGCCGGCGCCCGAGCCGCCCTTGAAGATCAGCCCCTCCTCCCGGTACCAGTTGAGGATCGAATCCATCTCGTCGTCGACGGCGAGGATGAAGCAGGCGCTGACCTGCTGCGGGGCGCTGGTGCCGACGTTGAACCACACGGGTGAGTTGAAGCTGAAGTACTGGTGCATCAGCATCCAGGTCAGCTCGTGCTCGAAGATCTCCGCGTCGCTCTCGGTGGCGAAGTAGCCGTGTTCGCGGCCGGCCTGGCCGTAGGTGAGCACGACCCGGTCGATCAGCTGGCGCAGGCTGCTCTCCCGCTGCGGGCTGCCGACGGCGCCGCGGAAGTACTTCGTGGTGACGATGTTGGTGGCGTTGATGCTCCACTCGGCGGGGAACTCCACGCCGCGCTGCTCGAAGTTGATCGAGCCGTCCCGCCAGTTGGTCATGACGACGTCACGACGCTCCCAGGTCACCTCGTCGTACGGGTGCACCCCGGCGGTCGTGAAGACGCGCTTGACCTTCAGGCCCTTCCCTCGGCTCGTCGCCTTGGTCGTGCGACGGGCCCGGCCTGCCAAGCGATCTTCGGTCTCGGTCATGACTGGGAGCTCTCCCTTTGTTGTGGGCTGCGGCGGCTGGGGAAGAGAGCCGCACTCTGTTCTAACGGGTGGTGCTGACAGTTCTGAGATGCCGGGCAGCGCCGTCATGGAGCGGAGTTGCCGTCGGGGGCGGCCTGGCCCCGCCCGCCGGTCCGCCGGCGGCCGACCGGCGGGTCCTCCTGCATGCCAGGGAGCGGCGGCGTCCCGGCGGCGATGTGCCGGGCCCGCAGCTCGGTGATCTCCTTCTCGAAGTCCTCGATGGAGGTGAAGGCGCGGTAGACGCTGGCGAAGCGGAGGTAGGCCACCTCGTCCAGTTCCCGCAGCGGCCGCAGGATGGTGAGCCCGACCTCGTGGCTGGGCACCTCGGCCGCGCCGGTGGCGCGGATGGCGTCCTCGACCTGCTGGGCGAGCAGCTGCAGCTGGTCCTCGTCGACCGGCCGCCCCTGGCAGGCCCGGCGGACACCCGCGATCACCTTCGTGCGGTTGAACGGCTCGCTGACGCCGCTGCGCTTGACGACGGCGAGCACCGCCTCCTCCACCGTGGTGAAGCGGCGACCGCAGGCCGGGCAGGACCGCCGGCGGCGGGTGGTCGCACCCTCGTCGGCCTCACGCGAGTCGATCACCCGGCTGTCGGCGTTGTGGCAGAAGGGGCAGCGCACGCCTTCTCCCCTCTTCTCACGGGCCCTTGTCCGGCCCGGCGCCCCACCTCCGGCGCTGCGGTCCCGGAGGACCGCGCAGACCGGATCGGGACGTTCCTGTGGACCCTCCTGGGGACATCCGGTGGACGCTCCGGGGAGAACCTGAGGACGGGCCTGTGGACGGGCTTACAACGGTGCAACTACTAGATATAGGGGGAGCCTAAGGCGCGCTCCACTAGATGTGCAAGCGCGGACACGCGCACAGTCGTCCGTCGCAACACGGCCGTGACCAGGCGCGCTCAACTCCCCCAGCCGTCACAGCGACACGCCGAGGCGGGGTCGCGCAGCCGGGGCGGCGGGGTGTAGTGCGCGCCGCGAACGGTGAGGGCCGACCCGTGCCCCGGCCCGGGCCGGGACCGCTCGCCCCCGGGCGCGTTCCGCCTCAGCGGCTGAGGGCGCCGTCCGGGCGCGGCGCGCGAGGCCGGGGGATGCCGTTCCCCAGCCGCAGCGGCCGGGTGAGGCAGTCGTCGTCCGCGCGGAGCGCGGGAGCCTCCGCCACCACCGCGGCCGGCGCCTCCTCGGCCGCACGGTGCCGCCCGACCATGCTGGGCGCCCGGTGCCGCCCCGGGGAGTCACCGGACCGGACGGCGGGCATCTCGGCGGTGACGTCGGCCGCGCGCCGCCGGCGACGGGCCGCATCCAGGGAGCTCGGCTGCGCGCCACCCGGGGACTCCGCGGCGGACAGCGCCGCCACCGCGCGCCGTTCGCGCGCAGCAGCCTGGCTCAGGGAGACAGGAGGCTCGGCCTGCATGGCACCCCACTCCACCCCAGCCGGCGACTCCGGGGCCACGGTCAGGCGCCGCTGAGGCAGTCGCAGGTCGACCAGATCGGTCCACGCCGTCCGCTCGACCCCGTCGGCGGTCACGCGCACCCAGGCCCGGCAGACGCCGCCACCTTCATGCCGCCACCCGAGCATGGACCCCAGCCGCCACACCCCGTCCACGTACACCTCGACGTCCTGGGGCCGCTGGGTGAAGACGGCCGCTCGGCTGCCCACGCTTTCTGACACGAGAACGACCGTATGTCGCCGAACTTCTACACAGCGTCAGCGACTCAGTACGCAGAGTTGACGAACCTGGCGCCACCGCCTTGGCGGTCTCTGACGCCACGCACCCCGCCCGGGAGGAGTGCGGGACGAGCGCCCCACGGCACGCACAGCTCAGGGCAGCAGGAGCGCCTGCCCGGGGACCACGGCGGCACCCTTGAGCTCGTTGAGCTCCTGGATCGCGTCGACGACAGCGCGGACGTCCTCCTCCTCGCCGGCGATCCGCGCGGCGATCGACCACACGGTGTCGCCCGGCTGCACCACCACGCTGCTCGCGCCGGCGAGGCGCAGGTCACCCCCGGCGCCGGTGACCAGCGGGCCGAGCCAGGAGCCGAGGGTGACGCCGGTCGCCACCACGAGGGTCGCCATCAGGCAGCGCCCCCGGCGGGTGAGCCGGACGCGCGCGGCCGCCGGGCGCGCCGGGCACGAGCAGCCACCGCGCACCGCACGGGCGGCGGGCGCTCCGGACGCCGGCCCCCGACCGGCCGGCCCGAGGGGAGCCCGGCGCCCCGCCGCGCCCGCCGGAGCGGGGGGACGGCGGGTCGCCCGCCCGGACGGCGTCGACCGGGACGGCGCGGGCCCGGCCGGGCGTGGCGCGGTGCCCGCGGGTGCGCCGCGACCCGACGCGAGGGACGGCCGCCACGGCGTCTGCACCGCTGCATCGAAGTCCAGCACAGCCTGTGACACGGTTCCCACGAGGTCTCCTCCCGACGGTCAGCCACCGACCGAACAGATGTTCGATCGAACGGATGTGCGATGTCTACCGCACGACACCGACAGGACGCGACACCACACGCTTCGAACACACGTTTGAAATCCGGGGGCCGGGGCGCTAGCGTCCGGGGCGGGCACCCCGCCCGCCGCGGCCGCACGGCCCGCGGGCACGGCCCCGGGCTCGGCGGCGCAGGCCGGGCACCGGAGCACGAGACGAGCTGTGGTGACACAGCCGGCGAGGAGGAGACGTGGCGGGCACCAGCGGGACGTCGGGCAACGGGGGGCGGGGCGAGGGCCGCGCGTCCCGTCGGGCGGCCTCGGGGCGCGAGCGCGGCACCACCGGAGCCGGGGCGGCCGGCGAGGGCGCGGTCCGCACGTTCCCCGACCGCGGCGAGGCCGGGGACGGGCTCACCCAGCGCCAGCGCCGGGTTCTGGAGGTCATCCGCGACTCCATCGAGCGGCGGGGCTACCCCCCGTCGGTCCGCGAGATCGGTGAGGCCGTGGGTCTCTCGTCGGCCTCCTCCGTGGCCCACCAGCTCACCGTGCTGCAGAAGAAGGGCTGGCTGCGGCGCGATCCCAACCGTCCCCGGGCCCTCGACGTGCGCACCCCCGGCGAGGTCCCCGGGGAGACGGCGGCACCGGCCGCCGTGCCCACCGTCGGCGGGGCCCAGGAGGTCTCGGCTCCCACGTACGTGCCGCTGGTCGGACGGATCGCCGCCGGTGGGCCGGTGCTGGCCGAGCAGGCCGTGGAGGACGTCTTCCCGCTGCCGCGCGAGCTGGTCGGCGAGGGGACGCTGTTCATGCTCAAGGTCGCCGGCGACTCGATGGTCGAGGCGGCGATCTGCGACGGCGACTGGGTCGTCGTCCGCCAGCAGCCGACCGCCGAGAACGGTGAGATCGTCGCGGCCATGCTGGACGGCGAGGCGACGGTGAAGACGTACAAGCGCCGCGACGGGCACGTCTGGCTGATGCCGCAGAACGCGGCGTACGAGCCGATCCCCGGCGACGAGGCGACCATCCTCGGCCGCGTCGTCACCGTCCTCCGCCGGGTCTGACCCGCTCCTCGGGGGACCGGCGCGGGAACCGGTCACCCGCGGCGGCGCAGCTTCCCTCCGAGCCAGACCAGGCCGGCGGCCAGGACGGCGGCCACCACGGCCGCCGTGACGGGCGAGGGGCCGCCGTCGCCGGCGGTGAGCAGGTCCGACAGCGACCCGCCCGGCGTCTCCTCGGCCGCGGCCGGAGCCACGGCCGCGGCCAGCGGGAGCGCGGTCACGTCGCTCGGGACGCCCTCCCCTGCCACGACGAGCCCGCTGCTGTCGGCGGAGAAGCTGATCGCCTCGCCCTGCGGGGCCGGCGGCAGCGCCACCCGCGACGGCTCGCCCGCCAGGGCCCCCGCGACATCGGATCCCGACAGCGGCCACACGTAGGCGTCGGTGTAGGTGCGCAGGGCCACGAAGCGACCGTCGGGTGACACCGCCCCACCGGTGACCATGAGCTGCCCGGCGCGGCCTACCGGCCCACCCGGGGTGCCGGTGAGGGTCAGGTCGACCCCGGCGACCTCGGTGAGGCCCACCGTGCCCGCGTCGACCAGCGCCGTCACCGGTCGGTAGACCTTGCTCGCGCCGAGCACCTCCTTGGAGACCAGATACGGGGTGCCGTCCGGGGCCAGCAGCAGCGCCTCGACGTCACGCGGGCCGTCGGGGTAGCTCAGCCGGTAGAGGCCGGTCGTGCCGTCGGGTCGCAGCGCGAGCAGCGCGACGGTCTCCCGGGTGCCCCCGTTGTCCCCCGTGTCGGCGAGCCAGACGGTGCCGTCCGCGGCGACGGCCAGGTCCTCGGGGTCGTACGGATCGACCGGTGCGGTGTGCACCGTCAGGACCCGACAGGTGGCGTCGAGCACGAAGACGGCCAGCTGATCGCCGCCGTCGTTGATCGCCAGCATCCGATCCCCGACGACGACCAGTCCGGAGAGCTCGGGAAGCCGCTCGTCGACGATCTGGCACTGCGTCACCGGCGCCGTGGGCTCCTCGGCCGATGCCGGCAGGGCGGCGCCGAGGACGAGCGCGGCGGCGAGGCCGGCCCCCGCCGTCAGACGCCGCCCCGCGACGCCGCTACGCGGGCGGTCGGCCTGCTCGGGCACCGAGCCAGCGTGACAGCACGAGGGCGTCCAGCGCGTGAACCACGCCCAGCAGCAGCACTCCGACCGCGGCGCCGACGACCGCGTCGGTCACCCAGTGGAAGTCCAGCGAGACCATGGCCACACCCGTCGCCACCGGTCCGGCGACGCTGAGGACCCAGAAGGCCCGCTGCACCTGGGGAGCGAGCCGGAACTCCACGGCCTGCCAGCGGGCCACCCCCCACATGAGGACCGCGTTGGCCACGTGCCCCGAGGGGTAGGAGGCGCCGTCGCGGTGGAAGAACGAGCCGGGGTAGGCGGGCGCGGTGCGGCCGGCGCCGTACTTGAAGCCGTACACGACGACGGTGAGCAGGGCGAGCGCCACCACCACCCGGACGAGCGGGAGGAGGCTGCGTCGCCGCCACGCCAGCCATCCCACCAGCACGGCCAGCACGATGAGGATGAACCCGCGGCCCCCCAGCTGGGTGACCGCCCACACCGGCCGGTAGGCCGCGGACTCCTTGAGCTCCCAGTCGCTGACGATCTCGGAGACCCGCAGGTCCATCCGTTCCAGGATGCCGCGGCCGAGCAGGTCCACGGTCACGCCGACGGTCACCAGGAGGGCGAGGATCAGCAGCCACCACTGCGGCCGGCCGGTCGTGACCACGCGCTCGTGCAGCGCGCCCCCGGCGCCCGGTTCCGGCCGCAGGCGCGAGCCGGGACGCCCCTGCACCGCGCCGCTGGTCACATACCTCACGGTACCGGGCCGTGACCGCTTCGTGACCTCGCCCGACCGGGGGCCCGCGCCGGTCACGCGACCGGCGCGGCGAACTCCTCCAGCGCGGCGGCCAGCGCGCCGTCCACCCGGGCGGTCAACCGCGTGCCGACGGCCTCGTGCTGCTCGCTGAGCACCTCCCCGTCGCGGTGCATCCGGGCCACCAGGTCGCCCCGGTCGTAGGGCACCAGCACGTCGACCTCGACGTCGGGGTGCGGCAGCCGGGCGGCGACGATCTCGCGGAGCCGCTCGATGCCCTCGCCGGTGCGCGCGGAGACCCACACCGCCCCGGGCAGGGCCCGGCGCAGGGTGAGCACGTCGTCCTCGGTCATCGCGTCGACCTTGTTCACGACGATCAGCTCGGGCACCGCCGCGGCATCGATCTCGCCGAGCACGACGCGGACCGCGTCGATCTGGCCCAGCGGGTCGGGGTCGGAGCCGTCGACGACGTGCAGCAGCAGGTCGGCGGCGGCCACCTCCTCCAGCGTCGAGCGGAAGGCGTCGACCAGCTGGTGCGGCAGGTGCCGCACGAAGCCGACCGTGTCGGTGAGCGTGTACTCGCGGCCGTCGGGCGACTGGGCCCGGCGCACCGTCGGGTCCAGGGTGGCGAACAGCGCGTTCTCCACCAGCACGCCGGCGCCGGTCAGCCGGTTGAGCAGGCTGGACTTGCCGGCGTTGGTGTAGCCGGCGATCGCCACGCTCGGCACGGCGTTGCGCCCGCGGCTGGAGCGCTGGGTCGCCCGGGCGGTCGCCATGCCGGCGATCTCCCGGCGCAACTTGCTGACCCGCGCGCGGATCCGCCGCCGGTCGGTCTCGATCTTCGTCTCACCGGGACCGCGGGTCCCGATGCCGCCACCGCCGGCGACCCGGCCACCGGCCTGGCGGGACAGCGACTCACCCCAGCCGCGCAGCCGCGGCAGCATGTACTGCATCTGGGCGAGCTCGACCTGCGCCTTGCCCTCCCGGCTGGACGCGTGCTGCGCGAAGATGTCGAGGATCAGCGCGGTCCGGTCGACCACCTTGACCTTGAGGATCTTCTCCAGCGCGTTGAGCTGGCCAGGGGTCAGCTCACCGTCGCAGATGACGGTGTCGGCGCCGACCGAGGCGACGATGTCGCGGATCTCGGTGGCCTTGCCCGAGCCGACGTACGTGCCGGCGTCCGGCTTGTCCCGGCGCTGGCTGACCGCTTCCAGGACCTGCGACCCGGCAGTCTCGGCCAGCGCGGCGAGCTCGGCCAGGGAACGGTCGGCGTCGGCCTGCGTGCCCTCGGTCCAGACACCGACGAGCACCACGCGCTCCAGGCGCAGCTGCCGGTACTCGACCTCGGTGACGTCGGCGAGCTCGGTGGAGAGGCCGGCGACCCGGCGCAGCGCCCCTCGCGCCTCGAGCGCGTAGGAACCGGTGGTGTCGTCCGGCTCGTCCCACTGCCCGGCGGGGGCAGGACGGGCGTCGGTGAAGCCCTGGTCGTCGGTGGGCGCGGACTCGGGAGCGGTCGTCATCGACTCCAGCGTGGCACGCCCCGGGATTCGAGTCATCTGAGTTGTCATCACCGGGTACAACACCGCGAGGGCCCCGGGCCATCCCGCACGCGTGACCGTTCCGCCACCGGGTAGGGGGCAGGGAGGCAGGTCGACCGGGAGGAGCACCCGATGAGCGAGACCGGCTCGAGCCCGACGGGGCGCGAGGGGGAGATCGACGACCCGGGCCGGGACCCCGCGGGCCTCGACCCACCGCGCAACCTCCTCGGCGGCCCCGACCAGGACACCGGTCGGGGCGCCCCCCGGGGCAGCGGGAACGTCGGGCCCGCGGACAAGCCCGAGGCGCCGACGGACGAGCCGGAGACCCGGGCGGACACGCCCGACAACCCCTGACCGGGACCAGCCCGGGGAGGGTCAGCTCCCGAGCCACTCCTGGCTGAGCTCGCCGACGCCCACGATCACCGCCGGTCCGCTGAGGACCGTCGTCCCCGGCTCGATCCGCACCGCCAGCCGGCCGCCGGGGACGTCGACGACGACGCGGCCGGTGCTCGCGCCGGCCGCCTCGAGCGCCGTCCAGGCGGCCGCGCAGGCGCCGGTGCCGCAGGACCGGGTCTCCCCCACGCCGCGCTCGGACACCCGCAGCCGGATGTGCGCGCCCGGCTCCACGACGTTCACGAACTCCACGTTGACGCCCTCCGGGAAGAGGCCCGCGTCGACCCCGGGGGCGCCGGTGAGGTCGAGGGTGTCGACGTCGACGTCGGTGAGGCAGGCCAGGTGCGGATTGCCCATCGAGACCGCGCGGCCGGCGAACGAGGCGCCGCCGAGCGCGGCCGCCCCGTGGCCGAACGGCCGGGCCGGACCCATGTCGACCCAGTAGCCGCCATCGGGCGTCACCCCCACCAGGCGGGGCCCGCCGCGGGTGCCGACGAGGACGCCGGCCGCGCAGGCCGAGCGGTCGAGCAGGCCCTCGGTGATCAGCCCGTGCAGGAACAGCCGGATCCCGTTGCCGCACATCTCCGCGTGGGAGCCATCCGCGTTGCGGTGGTCCATGAACCACTCGCAGCGGCCGAGGGACCCGCCGAGCACGGCGGGGGCGTCGGGCACGTGCACGCTGCGGACGACGCGCAGCACGCCGTCCCCACCGAGGCCCGACCGGCGCTCGCACAGCCGGCGCACCATCGCCGCGTCCAGCCGGTCCTCCGGCCACACCGTGCCGTCGGGGTCGGGGAGGACGACGAAGTCGTTCTCCGTGCCGTGCCCGATCAGGACCCGCGCCGTGCCGCTCACCGGCCGATCGTATGCGCGGCGATCACCGCGGCCGCCGCCTCGGCCAGGTCGGGCCGGCCGGCGTCGAGCCAGGTGGCCCCCCGGTCCCGCCGGAACCACGAGCGCTGCCGCCGGACGAACCGGCGGGTGGTGGTGACGGTCCGCTCCCGCGCCTCGTCGGCGGTCAGCGCACCGTCCAGCTGCGCCAGCACCTGGGCGTAGCCCAGGGCCCGGGCCGCGGTCGGCCCCTCGCGGAGGCCGTCGGCGGCCAGCGCCTCGACCTCGGCGACGAAGCCGGCGGCCCACATGCGGTCCACCCGCAGCGCGATCCGCTCGTCCAGCTCCGCCGGGTCCCGGTCCAGACCGACGACCACGGCGGGGTAGTGCGGCCGCGGCTCGGGCAGGCTGGCCCGGAACGGCCCCCCCGTGAGCTCCACGACCTCCAGGGCCCGCACGATCCGCCGTCCGTTGCTGGGCAGCACCGCCGCCGCGGCGGCCGGGTCGACCGCCGCGAGCCGCGCGTGCAGCGCGGCGGGGCCGACCTCGGCGAGCTCGGTCTCCAGCCGTGCCCGCAGGCCCGGGTCGGTGCCGGGGAAATCGAGCTCGTCGAGGACCGCCCGCACGTACAGACCCGAGCCGCCGACGAGCAGCGGCACCACCCCGGCGGCCCGCAGCCGGTCGATCTCGGCGCGGGCCAGGCGGCGGTACTCGGCCACGGAGGCGGCCTCGCGCACGTGCCAGAGGTCGAGCAGGTGGTGCGGCACACCGTCCCGCTCGGCGGCGTCGGGCTTGGCGGTGCCGATGTCCATGCCGCGGTAGAGCTGCATGGAGTCGGCGTTGACCACCTCGCCGCCGAGCCGCCGCGCCAGGGCGACCCCCAGGGCGGTCTTGCCGGTGGCGGTGGGCCCGACGAGGGCCACCACCGGGGGCGGTGCGGTCACCGGGCCAGCCAGTCCGCGACCAGGTAGCCGACCCCGAACGGCGCCTCGTCGGCGCGCAGCCGGGCGGTGATCTCCCGGCCGTCCAGGGCCGCGCCGACCGCCCGCCAGGTGGGCACGCCCGCGGCCAGCAGCCGCTCCCCCTCGACCGGGTCGAGCGCGGCCAGCGCGGCGGCGTCGCCGGCGGCGAGCGCGGCGGCGACCGCGGCGTCGAACGGTCCGGCCGCCTCGTCGAGGTAGCCCGGCGCCTTGACGGTGCGCCGCGCCGAGCCGTCCCCCATCGCCAGGACCCCCACCGCGCCGGACAGGCCGGCCAGTACCGCGCCGAGCTCGTCGGGCGCGACGCCCAGCCGCGCCCCGGCGTGCCCCGCCTCGTCCAGCAGCCAGGCGCCGACGGTCAGCGGCAGCGGGGTGCGCCGGCCGCCGGGCCGCACCGGCCCGGCGAAGGGCACCTCCAGGTCCACCCCGAAGCCCCGCAGGTCCCCCGCGTCGCCGGGACCGAACCGGCCGGAGGCTCCCGCACCCACCACGAGGACCACCTCGGGACCGCTGGCGAGCACGGCGTCGACCGCATCGGCGCAGGCCGCACGCAGTGCGGCGGTGTCGGCCGCGGCCCGACCGGCCACGGCCGGGAGCAGCAGCGGGGGGGACGGGCAGAAGGCCACGGACACGGTGGCGGGCACCGCCGCGACGCCGGAGCCGGCGGGGAGGGAGCTCACCGGCTCAGTCTCCTCGATGCGGCGTGGGACACTGCGGTGCGTGTCGAGCACGGAGAACGTCGGAAGCCCCTCGCAGCAGGCTCCCGCGGCGGACAGCGCAGGTTCCGAGGCGGTCACCCCCGAGGCCGGGACGGCGGCGGCGCCCACGCCGGGCGACGCCGCCCTCGCCGAGCCGACCGGGGGGACGACGGAGGCCGCCGCGCCCGCCAGGGAGACCCCGGAGACGGCGCCGCACGCCGCGAGCGCTCCCGCCGACCACGCCCCGCCGGCCTCCGATCCCGCCCGGTGGGGGCGCGTGGACGAGGAGGGCACGGTCTTCGTCCGCACCGCCGAGGGCGAGCGGGCCGTCGGCTCCTGGCAGGCGGGTGACCCGGCGGCCGGGCTGGCCCACTACGCCCGCCGGTACGACGACCTCGCCACCGAGGTCACGCTGCTGGAGGCGCGCCTGAAGGCGCACACCGGCAACCCGAGCGAGATCAAGGCCAAGG
Source organism: Geodermatophilus ruber (assembly GCF_900114385.1). Lineage (GTDB taxonomy): Bacteria > Actinomycetota > Actinomycetes > Mycobacteriales > Geodermatophilaceae > Geodermatophilus > Geodermatophilus ruber. The sequence goes on along the minus strand of NZ_FOSW01000002.1, from coordinate 44,368 downwards.
CGCAGGCGCTGGCCGAGTCCATCCCCGGCGCCACCGCCGTCGGCGACCTCGAGGGCCTGGCCGCCCGCGCCCGGGCCATGGTCGGGACCGCCGATTCCGCGGCCGCCGAGTCGCGGGCGGAGAAGGCGGCTGCCCGCGCGGCACAGATCGCCCGCAAGGAGGCGCTGGCGGCCGAGGCCGAGCAGATCGCCGCGGAGTCCACCTCGTGGAAGGCCGCCGGCGACCGGCTCAAGGCGATCGTCGAGGAGTGGAAGACGATCCGCGGCATCGACCGCAAGACCGACGAGGCGCTGTGGTCCCGGTTCGCCGCCGCGCGGGACGCCTTCGGTCGCCGGCGCGGGGCCCACTTCGCCGCCCTGGACGCGCAGCGCAGCGAGGCCCGCGCGGCCAAGCAGGAGCTGATCGCCGAGGCGCAGCAGCTGGCGACCTCCACCGAGTGGGGCCCGACCTCGGCCGCGATGCGCGACCTCATGGACCGCTGGAAGGCGGTGCCGCGCACCGGGCGGGACGGGGACGACGACCTCTGGAAGCAGTTCCGCGCCGCGCAGGACGTCTTCTTCACCGCCCGCGCCGAGTCGGACAAGGTGCGCAACGCCGAGCAGCTGGCCAACCAGCAGGCCAAGGAGGAGATCCTCGCCGAGGCGGAGGCGCTCGACCCGACCACCGACCTGCGCGGGGCGCAGAACGCGCTGCGCAAGCTGCAGGAGCGCTACGACGCGATCGGGCACGTGCCGCGGGGCGCCATGCGCGGGCTCGAGGACCGCATGCAGGCGGTCGAGCAGCGCGTCCGCGGGGCGGTCGACTCCTCCCGGGCACGGGTCGCGCCGGAGAACCCGATGGTCACCTCGATGCGCCAGGCGGTCACCAAGGCCGAGGAGCAGCTGGCCAAGGCCGAGGCGTCGGGAAACGCCGGGCGGATAGAGGAGGCGCGGGCCAACCTGGCGACCCGGCAGGAGTGGCTGGCCGAGGCGGAGAAGGCCGCGAGCCGGCGCTGAAGAAGGGCCCCGTCCTCCTCAACCCCCTCGCACGCTGGGGGGGAGCCTCCGGACGGGGCCCTCAGGCGGGGGCGCCGACGCGCGGCATGCCCAGCAGCACGCCGGGGGTGGTCGGCCGGGTGCCCGCCTCGCTCGCGTCGCCGGCCCGGGTCCGGCGGTGCGACAGCAGCGCGCCGTCGGCGACGAGGAAGTGCGGCTTGGCGTCGGTCACGACCGTCTCCACGACGTCCCCCGGTCGGACGCCGTCCGCCGCGGTGAAGTGCACGAGCCGGCCATCGCGGGCCCGGCCGGACAGCCGGCCGGTGGCGGCGTCCTTGCTCCCCTCCCCCGCGGCGACGAGCAGCTCGACGGTCCGGCCGATCTGCTTCTTGTTCTCGTCCCAGCTGATCTGCTCCTGCAGCGCGATCAGCCGTTCGTACCGCTCCTGGACGACGGCCTTCGGCAGCTGCCCGTCCATCTCCGCCGCCGGCGTCCCCGGCCGCTTGGAGTACTGGAAGGTGAAGGCGCTGGCGAAGCGGGCCCGGCGCACGACCTCGAGGGTCTGCTGGAAGTCTTCCTCGGTCTCACCGGGGAAGCCGACGATGATGTCCGTGGTGATCGCGGCGTCGGGCATCGCGGCCCGCACCCGGTCGATGATCCCGAGGTAGCGCTCCTGCCGGTAGCCGCGGCGCATCCGGCGGAGGACGTCGTCAGACCCCGACTGCAGCGGCATGTGCAGCTGGTGGCAGACCGCCGGCGTCTCGGCCATCGCGGCGATGACGTCGTCGGTGAACTCCCGCGGGTGCGGGCTGGTGAACCGCACCCGCTCCAGGCCCTCGATCCGGCCGGTCGCACGCAGCAGGCCAGCGAAGGCGCCGCGGTCGCGGAACTCGACGCCGTAGGCGTTCACGTTCTGACCCAGCAGGGTCACCTCGAGCACGCCCTGGTCGACCAGCGCCTGCACCTCGGCGAGGATCTCCCCGGGCCGGCGGTCCTTCTCCGTGCCGCGCAGCGACGGGACGATGCAGAACGTGCAGGTGTTGTTGCAGCCGACGCTGATCGACACCCAGCCGGAGTAGGCGGAGTCCCGCTTGGCCGGCAGCGTCGACGGGAAGACCTCCAGGGCTTCGGCGATCTCCACCTGCGCCTCGGCGTTGTGCCGCGCCCGCTCGAGCAGCGCGGGCAGCGAGCCGACGTTGTGCGTCCCGAAGACGACGTCGACCCACGGGGCCCGCTTGACGATCTCGCCGCGGTCCTTCTGCGCCAGGCAGCCACCGACGGCGATCTGCATGCCTGGGTGCGCGTCCTTGACCGGCCGCAGGTGGCCGAGGTTGCCGTAGAGCCGGTTGTCGGCGTTCTCCCGCACCGCGCAGGTGTTGAGCACGACGACGTCGGCGTCCGCGCCCTCCGGTGCGGCAACGTAGCCGGCCTGCTCGAGCAGACCGGAAAGCCGCTCGGAGTCGTGCACGTTCATCTGGCACCCGTACGTGCGCACCCGGTAGGTGCGCGGCGGGGCCTCCACCTGGCTGTCCATGTCACCTGCGAGAGTACGGCGCTCGCTTCGTTATGCCTTCGTGATGGCCGGGCACGCTCGCGGTTGCAGCCCGCCCGTAGGGTCGCCAGGGTGACCAGCCGTTCCAACGGAGACCCTCTCGTCCGCCTGTCCGGCGTCAACAAGTGGTTCGGCGAACTCCACGTCCTGCAGGACATCGACCTGTCCATCGACCGCGGCGAGGTCGTCGTCGTCATCGGCCCGTCCGGGTCGGGCAAGTCGACGCTGTGCCGCGCGATCAACCGGCTCGAGGCGATCGAGCAGGGTGAGATCACCATCGACGGCCAGCGCCTGCCGGAGGAGGGCAAGGAGCTCGCCCGCCTGCGCAGCGACGTCGGCATGGTGTTCCAGAGCTTCAACCTCTTCGCCCACAAGACGATCCTCGAGAACGTCACCCTCGGGCCGATCAAGGTCCGCAGGCAGTCGAAGGCCGACGCGGAGAAGCGGGCCCGCGAGCTGCTGGAGCGGGTCGGGGTCGCCGCCCAGGCCGACAAGTACCCGGCTCAGCTGTCCGGCGGCCAGCAGCAGCGCGTCGCGATCGCCCGGGCCCTGGCCATGGACCCGAAGGTCATGCTCTTCGACGAGCCGACCTCCGCCCTGGACCCGGAGATGATCAACGAGGTCCTCGACGTCATGACGTCGCTGGCCCGCGACGGCATGACGATGGTCGTCGTCACCCACGAGATGGGCTTCGCCCGCCGCGCGGCCAACCGCGTCGTGTTCATGGACGGCGGCCGGATCGTCGAGTCCGCGGACCCCGAGACCTTCTTCACCACCCCGCAGTCAGCCCGGGCCAAGGACTTCCTCTCGAAGATCCTCGAACACTGAGCCCGGCGAGAAAGGAACACACATGCGCATCACCCGGTACGCCGCCACCATGGCGGCCGTCGGCCTCGTGCTCGCCGGTTGCTCCAGCGACGCCGGCGAGCAGGCCGAGGAGGCCGCCGACAACACCGTCGAGGTGCAGGAGAACGTCGACTTCGAGGCGGGCACCACGATGGCCGAGCTGGCCGAGGCCGGCTCGATCACCATCGGGACCAAGTACGACCAGCCCGGGTTCGGCCTCCTCAACCCCGACGGCGTCCCGGAGGGCTTCGACGTCGAGGTCGGCAAGCTCATCGCCGCCGAGCTGGGCATCGCGCCCGAGGACATCACCTGGACCGAGACGGTGTCGGCCAACCGCGAGCCGTTCATCCAGAACGGCCAGGTCGACCTCGTCGTGGCGACCTACACGATCAACGACGCCCGCAAGCAGCTGGTCGACTTCGCCGGCCCGTACTACGTCGCCGGCCAGGACATCATGGTGGCCAAGGGGAACCCGGAGGGCATCACCGGCCCCCAGGACCTCGCCGGCAAGAACGTCTGCTCGGTCGAGGGCTCGACCCCGGCGCAGAACATCCGCGACCAGTACCCCGACGCCCAGCTGACGCTGTTCGACGTCTACTCCAAGTGCGCCGACGCCCTGACCAACGGCCAGGTCGACGCGGTCACCACGGACAACGTGATCCTCACCGGGCTGGTCGCCGGCAACCCCGACGGCTTCGAGCTGGTGGGCAAGCCGTTCACCGAGGAGCCCTACGGCATCGGCCTGGAGCTCGGTGACACCGAGTTCCGCAATTTCATCAACGACGTCCTCGAGGAGTCGTTCGAGAACGGCGACTGGGCCGCCGCCTGGGACCGCACCGCGGGTGCGATCACCGGCGAGGAGGCCCCCGAGCCGCCGCAGGTCGACCGCTACTGATCCCCTCCGGAGCGCCGCCGGGTGAGACCCCCGGCGGCGCTCCGCCTGCCCTGACCCCGAGAAGGAGGCGCGGTGCAGTTCTACGTCGACAACTTCGGGTTGTTCCGCGACGCGTTCCTGACAACCCTGAGCCTGTCCCTGCTGGGCGGGCTGCTGGCGCTGGTGCTGGGAACGCTGCTGGCCGCCTTCCGGGTCAGCCCGATCACGCCGCTGCGCGGTCTGGCGACCTTCTACGTCGAGACGTTCCGCAACACCCCGCTGACGGTGGTGTTCTTCTTCATCATCTTCGGGCTGCCGCAGATCGACTTCGTGATCGGCTTCTTCCCCGGCGCGGTGCTCGCCATCGGCCTGTACACCGCCGCATTCGTCTGCGAGGCGGTCCGCTCGGGCATCAACGCCGTCGCCTCCGGTCAGGCCGAGGCCGCCCGCGCCCTCGGTCTGACCTTCGGCCAGTCGCTGCGCGAGGTCGTACTCCCCCAGGCGTTCCGGACCGTCGTCCCCCCGCTGGGCAACGTCCTGCTCGCGATGGTGAAGAACACCTCGATCGCCGCCGGGTTCGCGGTGAGCGAGCTGAGCTCCCTGCTGCCCCGCCTGGTCAACGCCAACGCCGGTGAGCTGGTGCTGGTGCTCATCGGCGTGGTGGTCGGCTACATGCTGATCACGGTGCCGTCGGCGTTCGCACTCCACCGTGTCGAGCGACGGGTGGCGATCCTGCGATGAGCACTCCGGTCCTGTTCGACCTGCCCGGCCCCAAGGCGCGGGCCCGCATCCGCATCGGCACGATCGTCGGGGCGCTGCTGATCGCCGGCATCGTGGCCTTCGTCCTCATCCGGCTCAACGGCAACGGGCAGCTGGACCCGCAGCGGTGGGCCATCCTCACCGACCCCCGGAGCGGCGTGCCGCAGGCCCTCGGCGAGGCGCTGCTGCGCACGCTGCAGGTCGCCGCGGTCGGCATGGTGCTGGCGACCGCGCTTGGGCTGCTGCTGGCCGTCGGCCGGCTCTCCGACCACGCCTGGGTGCGCGCCCCGGCGAGCACGTTCATCGAGTTCTTCCGGGCCATCCCGCTGCTGGTGGTCATCTTCGCGCTGTACTTCGTGCTGCCGAAGTTCGGGCTCGAGATCAGCGCCTTCGCCGCGCTCACCGGCGGGCTGGTGCTCTACAACTCCGCCGTCCTGGCCGAGATCTTCCGCGCCGGGATCCTCTCGGTGGACCGGGGGCAGCGCGAGGCGGCCCTCGGCCTCGGCATGCGCAAGAGCCAGGTGATGACCCTGGTGCTGCTGCCGCAGGCCGTCCGGCGGATGCTGCCGGTGCTCGTGGCCCAGCTGGTCGTGCTGCTCAAGGACAGCTCGCTGGGCTTCATCATCAGCTACTTCGAGCTCCTCCGGCAGGCGCGCAGCCTGGTCGAGTTCTTCGTGCCGCGGTTCGGCAACGAGTACACGTTCCAGATCTACGTGGCCGCCGGCCTGATCTACATCATGATCAACGTGCTGCTCTCCCAGCTGGCGAAGTACATCGAGCGCCGCACCCGGCGGAACAAGAAGGCGGCGGCCGTGCACGAACTGCCGGGCGTGGAGGACGGACCGACGGGCACGCCCTCGCGCACCGGCCTGAGCACCACCACCACCTGACGATCCCGGCGCCCGACGGTCACGTCGGGCGCCGGGTACGCCGATGGAGAGGGCGTGGACACCGCTCTCCGACCCGCCGTGCCTCCGCTCCCGGCCGTGGTGCGGTTGCCCGATGCTCCGACCGACGCCGCTCAGGAGTTCGTGACCCGGATGCGCGCGGCCGCCCCGGACTTCGCCTCGGCTGCCGGCGCGGAGACCGCCGTCGTGCGCGAGGTGGTCCCGCCGGCCCGGCACCGGCGGTCCCGCTGCCGCGTGGTGCTGCGGTTCCGCGGCGGGGACGAGAGCGACCTGACCTTCCTCGGCCCGGTGAGCCGGCCCTCGGCCGCTCCCGAGCGCGCCTTCGACCTGCAGATCCAGACCTGGCTGGCCAACGGCCTGGGCACGGAGGGCGGCTGGCTGGTGCCGGACGACGAGGCCAGCGACGGCGTCGCCGTGGACGTCACCGCCTGGTCGGCGACCACCCGCTCGGCGGGCTGACCGGCCACCGCACGGCGCCCCGCTCCGGGCGGGTGCGGATCCGGCAGTCGGCAGCGTTCCGCTGCCCGCCCGGAAGGGTCACCATGGTGGTGCCGCTCAGCCAGTGAGCGACGCCGACTCGCGCCGGCTGTCGTCAGCATCCCGGGCCCAGGAGCACGGCATGACCGCACTCGCCCCGCAGCCGATCGTCAGCCGTCCCAGCGATCTGCCGCCGCCGGAGAAGGGGTCGTGGTTCACCGCGCGGCTCCGCACGACCGATCACAAGCAGATCGGGCTGATGTACCTGGTGGCGTCGTTCGCGTTCTTCTTCGCCGGCGGCGTGATGGCGCTGCTGATGCGGGCCGAGCTCGGTCAGCCGGGGCTGCAGTTCCTCTCCCCCGAGCAGTACAACCAGCTGTTCACCATGCACGGCACGGTGATGCTGCTGCTCTTCGCGACGCCGCTGTTCTTCGCCTTCGGCAACCTGGTCATGCCGCTGCAGATCGGCTCCCCGGACGTCGCCTTCCCGCGGCTGAACGCCCTGTCCTTCTGGCTGTTCCTGTTCGGCGGCACGATCGTGATGTCGAGCTTCGTGACCCCCGGCGGGCCGCCGGACTTCGGCTGGACCGCCTACACACCGCTGTCCACCATCCCCCACACACCCGGCGTGGGCGGCAACCTGTGGATCACCGGCCTCATCCTCAGCGGCCTGGGCACGATCCTGGGCGCGGTCAACTTCATGACGACGATCGTGTGCCTGCGGGCGCCGGGCATGACCATGTTCCGGCTGCCGATCTTCACCTGGAACACACTGGTCACCGGCTTCCTGGTGATCATCGCGTTCCCGATCCTCACCGCGGCGCTGTTCGCCCTGCTGATCGAGCGGAATCTGGGTGCGGTCGTCTACTCCCGTGAGATGGCCGGCCCGATGCTGTGGCAGCACCTCTTCTGGTTCTTCGGCCACCCCGAGGTGTACATCATCGCGCTGCCGTTCTTCGGGATCATCACCGAGGTCATCCCCGTGTTCAGCCGCAAGCCGCTGTTCGGCTACAAGGGGATGATCGCCGCGACGCTGGCCATCGGGTTCCTCTCGATCACCGTGTGGGCGCACCACATGTTCGCGACCGGCGCGGTGCTCCTGCCCTTCTTCGCCTTCCTCACCTACCTGATCGCGGTTCCGACCGGGCTGAAGTTCTTCAACTGGATCGGCACCATGTGGCGGGGGCAGCTGAGCTTCGAGACGCCGATGATGTTCGCGATCGGTTTCATGGTGACCTTCCTGCTGGGTGGGCTGACCGGTGTGCTGCTGGCCTCCCCACCGCTGGACTGGCACATCCACGACAGCTACTTCGTCGTGGCCCACTTCCACTACGTGGTCTTCGGCACGGTGGTGTTCGCCGCCTACGCAGGGGTCTACTTCTGGTTCCCGAAGATGTGCGGCCGGATGATGGACGAGCGGCTGGGCAAGCTGCACTTCTGGCTGACCTTCATCGGCTTCCACCTGACGTTCCTGGTGCAGCACTGGCTGGGCGACGAGGGGATGCCGCGGCGGTACGTCAACTACCTGCCCAGCGACGGGTTCACGACCCTGCACGTGATTTCTACGGTCGGCGCGTTCGTGCTCGGGGTCTCGGTGATCCCGTTCTTCTTCAACGCCGTCACGTCCTGGCGGCACGGGAAGCTCGCGCTGCGCGACGACCCGTGGGGCCACGGCAACTCGCTGGAGTGGGCGACCTCGTCCCCGCCGCCGCGCCACAACTTCGTGGAGATCCCCAAGATCCGCTCGGAGCGGCCGGCCTTCGAGGCCCACTACCCGCATCTCGTCGAGCGGCTCGACGCCGAAAAGCACGCCGGAGGGCGCCACGAGCCCTATGCCGACCGGCTCGTCGGCGGGAGCGGTCCGCGTCAGGGGAGCCGCGACCCCGACGTCACCTGACGGGCCTGCCGCCGGCGGTCGGTCGCCGTGACCCTCCCTGGCCCCGCGGCCGGCCGTGCGCCGCTGCGGCCGTGCGGCGCCGTGACACCGCGCGGGTCAGGGCAGCCAGGCGTCCAGCCCGGCGTCGCTGTGCTCGCCGGCCGTCTCGGCGGGGTCCTCGTCGGCGCGGTCGCGGTCGAGGGCCTCGCGGATCACCCAGGAGGCCATCCCGGCGCCGTAGCCCTTACGGGCCAGCATGCCGAGCAGCCGCCGCTCGGCGGTCGTCCGGTCGACCCGGCGGAGGCCGGGCAACCGCCGCTCGACGAGCCGCCGGGCGGCGTCCCACTCGTCCTGGTCGTCGACCAGGGCCACCGCTTCCTCGGCGACCTCGCCGTCGACGCCCTTGGCGCGGAGCTCCGCCTTGAGCGCCCGCCGGGCCAGACCCCTGCCGGCCTGGCGGGAGGTCACCCAGGCCCGGGCGAAGGCGGCGTCGTCGATGAGCCCGACCTCGTCGAACCGGTTGAGGACCCGTTCGGCAGCGTCGTCGGGAACACCGCGTTTCGCGAGCAGGTCGGCCAGCTGCTGCCGCGTCTTGGGGGCTCCGGTGAGTGCCCGCAGGCAAATGGACCGGGCCACCTGCTCCGGGTCGCCGGCATCATCCTCGGGCGCCCCCGGGGCGGCGTCCGGACCGTCCGGGTCAGGGGACGCTCCGGACCGCCGCCCGCGCCGACGGCCAGGAGCGGAGCGCTCCCGGGCGTCGGGCCAGCTGCTCACCGGGTCGCTCAGAAGTCGACCGGGTCAGCCGGCGCGGGAGCGTCGAGCTGCGGACCGATGCCCAGCTTCTCCTTGACCTTCTTCTCGATCTCGTCGGCGAGGTCGGGGTTGTCCCGCAGGAAGGCGCGGACGTTCTCCTTGCCCTGGCCGAGCTGATCGCCCTCGTACGTGTACCAGGCGCCGGACTTGCGGATGAAGCCCTGCTCGACGCCGGCGTCGATGAGACCGCCCTCGCGGCTGAAGCCCAAACCCCAGATCAGGTCGAGCTCGGCCTGCTTGAAGGGCGCGGCGACCTTGTTCTTGACGACCTTGACGCGGACCCGGCTGCCGACCGCATCGGTGCCCTGCTTGAGGGTCTCGATGCGACGGACGTCGAGCCGGACCGACGAGTAGAACTTCAGCGCCCGGCCACCGGTGGTGACCTCCGGGGAGCCGTAGACGACACCCACCTTCTCGCGCAGCTGGTTGATGAAGATCGCGGTGGTGCCGGAGTTGTTCAGCGCACCGGTGATCTTGCGCAGCGCCTGGCTCATCAGGCGGGCCTGCAGACCGACGTGGCTGTCACCCATCTCGCCCTCGATCTCGGCACGGGGCACGAGAGCGGCCACCGAGTCGATGACGATGACGTCCAGCGCGCCGGAGCGGATGAGCATGTCGGCGATCTCCAGCGCCTGCTCACCGGTGTCGGGCTGGCTGACCAGCAGCGCGTCGGTGTCGACGCCGATGGCCCGGGCGTACTCGGGGTCGAGGGCGTGCTCGGCGTCGATGAACGCCGCGATGCCGCCGGCGGCCTGGGCGTTGGCCACAGCGTGCAGGGCGACCGTCGTCTTGCCGGAGGCCTCGGGGCCGTACACCTCGACGACGCGGCCCCGGGGGAGGCCACCGATGCCGAGAGCGATGTCGAGGGCGATGGAGCCGGTCGGGATGACCTTGATCGCCACTTCGGGGCTGTCGCCCAGCCGCATGACCGAGCCCTTGCCGAACTGCTTGTCGATCTGGGCGAGGGCCATGTCGAGGGCCTTGTCGCGGTCGAGCGTTGCCATGGTGCTCACCTTCGGGGAGTCGCGTGGAGCGGGTCGGTGTCGACGCTAGGGCGGGGGTCTGACACTTCCGGGAGAAGCGGGGGACCTGTGGAAGAGCGCCCGACCTGTGGACTGCGCTCCCAATCTATCCCGAACGTGTGTTCGACTGCCAGGGTGACACGCCGCTCGCTCGACTCAGCGGTCCTTGCGCGGGACGTCGTACTCCTCGCAGATGGCCAGCCACACCCGCCGCACCGGCAGGCCGGCCTCGATCGCCTCGACCGCGGTCCGGCCGCCCAGGGCGGCGAAGACGTGGTCCCGGGCCATGCTCTCGGCGCGCATCGAGCCGAAGTGGTCGGTCAACCGGGACCAGAAATCCTGCAGGCGCACGGCCCCGACGCTACGCGGGCGGCCGGTGTGGCCGCGTCCGCGCCACACGGCTCTCGCCTGCGGGGAAGGCCGCTCCTAGGGTGGCGGCATGTTCCCCAGCACGGGCTCGGAGACGTGGGACCTGATCCTCGAGATCGGCATCGCCCTGGCCCTGCTGGTCTCGCTGGTGCTGCTGTACCGCAACTACCGGGGCCGCTGAGCCTCCTCCACCCGCACCACCGCGGCCGTCCGCGCCCAGACGAGGAGCAGCGGCAGGACCAGCGCCGCGGACACGGCCGCCACCAGGCCGTAGCCCCCGACCGCCAGCAGGGGCCCTCCGGCGACCCCGGCCAGCGCCGCACCGAGCCCCATCAGCAGATCGGTCCCGCCCTGGGCGCTGGGTCGCTGCTCCTCGTCGACGGCCTCGGTGACCAGTGTGGAGCCTGCGATGAGGCCGCAGGACCAGCCCAGGCCGAGCAGCAACAGCCCGGCGCCGAGCTGGAGAGCCGCCCCGGGCGGCGCGGTCCCGGCCAGCGCGGCCGCGGTCAGCAGGAGGACGGCGGCCACGACCACCGTCGTCCGGCGGCCGGCCCGGTCGGCGAGCTGCCCGACCAACGGGGAGAACAGGTACATCCCCGCGACGTGCACGCTGATCACCAGGCCGATGACGCGCAGCGTGGCGCCCTCGGAACCACCGGCGTGCCCCATGTGGACCGGTGTCATGACCATGACCCCGACCATGACGGCGTGGGAGACCACCACCGCGGTCAGCCCGAGCCGGCCGGCCGGGTCCGCCCACACGGCCCGCAGCGCTCCCGAGGTCACCCGGCGGGCCCGGGTCGCGGCGCCGGCGCCGCGCAGCCGCCGGGCCAGCAGCAGCGGATCGGGCCGCAGCAGCAGGAGGAAGCCGAGTGCGACGGCCCCGAAGACGACGACCGAGATCGCGAAGCCGCCGCTGAGGCGAGGAAGGCCGAGGACCTCGCCCACGGCCTCCCCCGGTCCGGCCAGGTTCGGCCCGAGCACCGAGCCGACGGTGGTCGCCCACACGACGAGCGCGAGGGAGCGGCCGCGGTGCTCGGGTGCGGCCAGGTCGGCCGCGGCGTAGCGGGCCTGCAGCCCGCAGGCGGTCGCCGCCCCGAAGGCGAAGAGCCCGGCCAGCAGCAGCGGCAGGGACGACAGCGCCGCGGCGACGATGGTCAGCAGCGAGCCCAGGACGGCGACGGCGTAACCGGCGGCCAGCCCCGCCCGCCGGCCCGCCCGGTCGCTGATCCGCGCCAGCGGGACGGCGAGGACCGCCGCGCCGAGCACCCCCGCCGTCTGGCCCAGGCCGGCCGCGGAGTCGGTCCCGGCGACGTCGCGGGCGAGCAGCCCGCCCACGGTGATGCCGACGGTGACCCCGAGCCCGCCGAGGGCCACTCCTCCGCCCAGCACGCCGAGGGTCCGGCGCTGCACGCGCGCCGGGTCGTGCGGGGCCTGGGTCCGCGTCGTCATCCGCCCTCTCCCTGCCGGCTACAGCCCCATCGAGCGGCCGATGATCTCCCGCATGATCTCGTTGGTGCCGCCGTAGATCGGCTGGATGCGGGCGTCCCGCCAGGCCTTGGAGACGAAGTACTCGTCCATGTAGCCGTAGCCGCCGTGCAGCTGCAGGCAGCGGTCGGCGACCTTGTTCTGCAGCTCCGTCGTCCAGTACTTGGCCATGGCCGCGTCGACCGGGGTCAGCTCGCCGCTGTCGAGCAGGCGCATGCACTGGTCGACGAAGGTCCGGGCGACGGTGACCTCGGTCTGCAGCTCGGCGAGCACGAACCGGGTGTTCTGGAAGCTGCTCACCGGCTTGCCGAACGCCGTGCGCCCGGTGACGTACTCGAGGGTGTGCGCCAGGACCGCCTCGGCGGAGGCCACCGCGCCCACGGCAATGGACAGCCGCTCCTGCGGGAGGTTCTCCATCAGGTGGTAGAAGCCGCGGTTCTCCGTGCCGAGCAGGTTCTCCGCGGGCACCCGCACGTCGTCGAAGAAGAGCTCGGCGGTGTCCTGCGCCTTCAGGCCGACCTTCTCGAGGTTCCGCCCGCGGGTGAACCCGCGCATGTCCCGCTCGACCACCAGCAGGCTCAGCCCCTTGGAGCCGGGGGCGTCGGGATCGGTGCGCGCCACCACGATGACCAGGTCGGCGTTGATGCCGTTGGTGATGAAGGTCTTCGAGCCGTTGAGCACCCACGCGTCACCGTCGCGGCGGGCCGTGGTCCGGATGCCCTGCAGGTCGCTGCCGGCCGCCGGCTCCGTCATCGCGATCGCGGTGATGATCTCGCCGCTGCAGAAGCCGGGCAGCCAGCGCTGCTTCTGCTCCTCGGTGCCCAGGTCCCGCAGGTAGGGCCCGGCGACGTCGTTGTGCAGCGCGAAGCCGACGCCGGTGGCGCCGATCCGCATCAGCTCCTCGTCGAGCACCGCCTGGTAGCGGAAGTCGCGGACCCCGCCCCCGCCGTACTGCTCGTCCATGTCGATGCCGAGCAGCCCCTGGGCGCCGGCCGAGGCCCACACGTCCCGCGGGACGATGCCGTCCTTCTCCCACTGCGCGTGGAACGGGACGATGGTCTTCTCCGCCCAGGCACGGACCATCTCGCGGAAGTCGTCGTGCTCGGCCTCGTACAGGGAGCGGCGCATGGCGGTCAGTGTGCCGGACGCCACCGCCGCTCCAGCGGCGACCGCGGCGCCGATCCCCTCGCGAGCGGCTGACCAGGTGCGTTCCTGCATCGCGGCGAACTGTCGTCCCACAGGGTGACACTGGTCCCCGTGTCCGCTCTCGACCGCTTCTCCGAGCCCACCCGGGCGTGGTTCAGCGGTGCCTTCGCCGAGCCCACCGCTGCCCAGGAAGGGGCCTGGCGCGCGATCAGCAGCGGCGGGCACGCGCTCGTGGTCGCCCCCACCGGTTCGGGCAAGACCCTGGCGGCGTTCCTCTGGTCGCTGGACCGGCTGGCCCACACCCCGGCCCCGGAGGACCCCACCAACCGCTGCCGCGTCCTCTACGTCTCCCCGCTCAAGGCGCTCGCCGTCGACGTCGAGCGCAACCTGCGGGCGCCGCTGGCCGGCATCGGCCAGGCCGCCGCACGACTCGGCCTGGCCCGCCCGGAGATCCAGGTGGCGATCCGCTCCGGCGACACCCCGGCCGACGAGCGTCGCGCCTTCACCCGCCGGCCCAGCGACATCCTGATCACCACGCCGGAGTCGCTGTTCCTGCTGCTCACGAGTTCGGCGAGGGAAGCCCTGCGCGGCGTCGAGACGGTGATCCTCGACGAGGTGCACGCGGTGGCCGACACCAAGCGCGGCGCCCACCTGGCGGTCTCCCTCGACCGCCTCGACGAGCTGCTCGAGCGGCCGGCCCAGCGGATCGGGCTGTCGGCGACGGTGCGCCCCATCGAGGAGGTGGCCACCTTCCTCGCGGGCGGCCGCCCGGTGGAGGTCGTGGCGCCCGGCTCGCCGAAGGAGTGGGACCTCTCGGTCGTCGTCCCCGTCGAGGACATGTCCACGCTCGGGGAGCCCACCGGTGAGCTGGCCGGCTCGGCCGCGGGCAACCAGCCCCGCACGTCGATCTGGCCGGCGGTCGAGGAACGGGTGCTCGACCTCGTCGAGGCGCACCGCAGCACCATCGTCTTCGCCAACTCCCGGCGACTCGCCGAGCGCCTGACCAGCCGGCTCAACGAGCTGGCCTTCGAGCGGGCCACCGGGGAGACGATCCCGCCGGGCACCAACGCCGCCGCCCTGATGGCCCAGGCCGGCTCCGGGGGCGGGGTCCCCGAGGGGGTGCAGCCGGTCGCCGCGGCCCACCACGGCTCGGTGTCCCGGGAGCAGCGGGCGATCGTGGAGGAGGCGCTGAAGTCCGGCCGGCTGCCGGCCGTCGTCGCCACGTCGAGCCTGGAGCTGGGCATCGACATGGGCGCGGTCGACCTGGTGATCCAGGTCGAGGCGCCGCCCACGGTCGCCTCGGGCCTGCAGCGGGTCGGGCGCGCCGGGCACCAGGTCGGCGCGGTCAGCCGGGGCGTGCTGTTCCCCAAGTACCGCGGCGACCTCGTGCAGTCCGCGCTGGTCGCCGAGCGGATGAAGGCCGGCGCGATCGAGTCGATCCGGTACCTGCGCAACCCCCTGGACGTGCTCGCCCAGCAGATCGTCGCGATCGTCGCCGAGCGCCCCCGGACGGTCGACGAGGTGGCGGCGCTCGTCCGGCGGTCGGCACCGTTCGCCGCGCTGCCCGACTCCGCGCTGCACGCGGTGCTGGACATGCTGGCCGGGCGCTACCCCTCCGACGCCTTCGCCGAGCTACGTCCCCGGTTGACCTGGGACCGCGTCACCGACACCCTGACCGCCCGCAGCGGCGCCCAGCGGCTGGCCGTCACCAGCGGCGGCACCATCCCCGACCGCGGCCTGTTCGGCGTCTTCCTCGTCGGCTCGGAGGGATCCGGCGGGCGCCGGGTCGGCGAGCTGGACGAGGAGATGGTCTACGAGTCGCGGGTCGGTGACGTCTTCCTGCTCGGTTCCTCCTCATGGCGCATCGAGGAGATCACCCACGACCGGGTGCTGGTCAGCCCCGCACCCGGTCAGCCGGGGAAGATGCCGTTCTGGCACGGCGACGCCCCCGGCCGCCCCCTGGAGCTGGGCCGGGCACTGGGCGCCTTCCTGCGGGAGGTCGGCTCGGCGACGCCCGAGGCCGGCCGCGACCGCGCCCGCGCGGCCGGGCTGGACGAGTGGGGGGCGGCGAACCTGCTGGCCTATTTGGGCGAGCAGAAGCAGGCCACCGGCCACCTGCCCGACGACCGCACCCTGCTGGTCGAGCGGTTCCGCGACGAGCTCGGCGACTGGCGGCTGGTCGTGCACTCCCCCTTCGGCGCGCAGGTCAACGCCCCGTGGGCGCTGGTGCTCGCCGCCCGGCTGCGTGAGCGCTACGGCGTCGACGTCGCCTCGATGCACTCCGACGACGGCATCGTGCTGCGGCTGCCCGACACCACCGGCGAGCCGCCGGAGGCCGACCTCGCCGTCCTCGACCCGGACGACGTCGAGCGGGAGGTGACCGCGGAGGTCGGCAACTCGGCGCTGTTCGCCAGCCGGTTCCGCGAGTGCGCCGCCCGGGCGCTGCTGCTGCCCCGCCGCGACCCGCGCAAGCGCACCCCGCTGTGGCAGCAGCGCCAGCGCGCCGCCCAGCTGCTCGCGGTGGCCAGCGACTTCGCCAGCTTCCCGATCACCCTCGAGGCGGCCCGCGAGGTGCTGCAGGACGTCTACGACGTGCCCGGCCTGGTCGAGCTGATGCGCGACGTGCGGGCCCGGCGGGTGCGGGTGGTGGACGTGCAGACCCAGTCGGCCTCGCCGTTCGCCCAGTCGCTGCTGTTCGGCTACGTCGGGCAGTTCCTCTACGAGGGCGACGCGCCGTTGGCCGAGCGGCGCGCGCAGGCCCTCGCCCTCGACACCAGCCTGCTCGCCGAACTGCTCGGCCGGTCCGAGCTGCGGGAGCTGCTCGACGCCGACGCCCTGGCCGAGATCGAGAACGAGCTGCAACGGCTGCCGGCCGACCGACACCCCCGGGACCTCGACGGCGCGGCCGACCTGCTCCGCATCGTCGGCGACCTCACCCCCGCCGAGGCCGCGGCCCGTGGGATCAGCCGCGACTGGCTCGAGGAGCTGGTCGCCGCCCGGCGCGCCCTGGTCGTGCGGATCGCCGGCGAGGAGCGATACGTCACGATCGAGGACGCCGGCCGGCTGCGGGATGCCCTCGGCACCGCGCTGCCCGTGGGCGTCCCCGAGGTCTTCACCGAGCCAGTGCCCGACCCCCTGGGTGATCTCGTCGGCCGCTACGCCCGCACCCACGGCCCCTTCCAGCCCGGCGAGGTGGCCCGGCGGCTGGGGCTGGGCGTCGCCGTGGTGACCGCGACGTTGCACCGGCTGACCGGTACCGGCCGGCTGGTCACCGGTGAGTTCCGCCCCGGCGGCGCAGGCCAGGAGTGGTGCGACGCCGACGTGCTGCGTTCCGTCCGGCGCCGCAGCCTGGCCCGGCTCCGCCAGGAGGTGGAGCCGGTGCCGGTCGACGCCCTCGCCCGGTTCACCCCCGCCTGGCAGTCGGTCGGCAGCCGGCTGCGCGGCGCCGACGGTGTCCTGGCCGTCGTCGAGCAGCTGGCCGGCACCCTCGTGCCGGCCAGCGCGCTGGAGTCGCTGGTGCTGCCGGCCCGGGTGCGGGACTACTCCCCCGCGATGCTCGACGAGCTCACCAGCGCCGGCGAGGTGCTGTGGGCCGGAGCCGGCGGCCTGCCCGGTGGCGACGGCTGGATCAGCCTCGTGCCCGCCGACGTGGCCCCGCTGCTGCTGCCCGAGCCGCTGGAGCTGCCCGAGGAGGGCGGCGTCGGGTTCGCAGTGCTCGAACGGCTGTCCGGCGGGCAGGCGATGTTCTTCCGTGGCCTGTCCGACCTCGTCGGGGCCACCGACGACGCCGCGCTGGCCGACGTGGTGTGGGACCTGGTCTGGGCCGGCGCGCTGACCAATGACACCCTGGCCCCGCTGCGCACCCGGCTGGCCGGTGGCGGCACGCACAAGCGCGCCGCCACGCCGCAGCCCCGGCTGGCCCGCTCCCGCTACGGGCGCCCCCGGCTGGGCCGCCCGGCGATGCCGTCCCGCACCGGTCCGCCGACGGTGGCCGGCCGCTGGTCGCGGGTGCCGGAGCGGGAGAGCAACCCGACCCGGCGGACCACCGCCCGGGCCGAGGCCCTGCTCGAGCGGCACGGCGTGCTCACCCGGGGTGCGGTCGCCGCCGAACAGGTGACCGGCGGTTTCTCCGCCGTCTACCCGGTGCTGCGGGCGTTCGAGGAGAACGGCCGGGCGCGCCGCGGCTACTTCGTGGAGACCTTGGGCGCCGCCCAGTTCGGCACCGCCGGGGCGGTCGACCGGTTGCGCAGTTTCGTCTCGCCCGAGCGCGTCCCCGGCGGGGCGGTGGTGCTCGCCGCCACCGACCCCGCGAACGTCTACGGCGCGGCGCTGCCGTGGCCGGAGCGGCCGGCCGCCGCGGAGACCGAGGGCCTGGACGTCGGGGAGGGTGCCGGCAGCGGGCGGCGGGCCGCCGGGCACCGGGCCGGACGCAAGGCCGGGGCGCTGGTCGTCCTGGTCGACGGCGCGCTGGTGCTCTACGTCGAGCGCGGCGGGAAGACGCTGCTGTCCTGGACCGAGGACGAGCACGTGCTCAAGGAGGCGACGACGGCGCTGTCCTCTGCAGCCGCCGCGGGGGCGTTGGGGCGCATGGTGGTGCAGAAGGCCGATGGCGCCTCGGTGCACGAGTCGACGCCGCTGTCGGCGGCCCTGCAGGCGGCCGGTTTCGCCGCCACCCCCCGGGGCCTCCGGCTGCGCGCCTGACCCGCGTCCGCCCGCGGCCCGGACCGGCTACCGGCCCGGGCGCAGCCAGCCGGAGAACAGCCGGGTCACCGTGGGCATGACCACGTAGCCGAGCAGCACGACGACGATGCAGGCCGACAGCAGCAGCCGCATCGGCCACGGCCAGCTGGTGACGTGCGGCATGACCAGCAGCTGCAGCGTCGAGGTGATGAGGAAGACCGCGGCGATGGTGAGCACCGCCGAGCGCCAGCGCGGACCGGGCGAGGCCGGGCGGGTGAAGAAGCTCTCCAGCCCGTCCACGCGGGCGTAGCGCTCCTCGTCGACCATCTCCGGCATGTGCCGCAGCGCCGCCTGGCGCTCAGCCGAGCGCTCCCAGCGGGCCAGCGACTCGCCGTCGCGGAAGCGGTAGACGAGGTGGTACTCGGAGCTGTGCGGCCCCGGTCGCAGCAGGGTGGCGCCGAGGTTGCCGGGGAAGGTGGCGGCGAGCGCGAGGATGTCGGCCGCCCACCGCTCGAAGGTCTGCCGCTGGTCCGGCCGCACCACCCGCGCCACCGTCACCGTCACCGGCTCCGCCGGGGGCACGGTGACCGACCCGGGACCGGCGAAACGGGAGCGCAAGCGCGTCGTCACATGCACGACATACCTTAGCGCTAAACAAGTAACTCTCTTCCCGCATGTCGGCGGTATCACAGTCCTGAGCAGCACCGGCGGCCCGGGAGGAGACTGGACACGTGCCCGAGGGAGACACCGTCTGGCTGGCCGCCCAGCGCATGAACACCGCACTCGCCGGGGCGACGCTGCGCCGCGGGGAGCTGCGCGTGCCCCGCCTGGCCACCACCGATCTGGCCGGCCGGACCGTCTCCGAGGTGCTCCCCCGGGGCAAGCACCTGCTCATCCGGTTCGCCGACGAGTGGACCCTGCGCACCCACTTCCGGATGGACGGCAGCTGGCACATCTACCGCCCCGGCGCCCCCTGGCGCGGCGGGCCTGCGTTCGACGTGCGGGCGGTCCTCGTCACCGCCGACTGGGCCTGCGTCGGTTACCGGCTGCACGATCTCGATCTGGTCCGGACCGATCAGGAGGACCAGCTCGTCGGCCACCTGGGCCCGGACGTCCTCGGCCCCGACTGGGACCTGGAGGAGGCGCTGCGCCGGCTGCGGTCGCACCCCGACGAGCAGATCGCCGTCGCCCTGCTCGACCAGCGCAACCTCGCCGGGATCGGCAACCTCTACAAGGTCGAGTCGCTGTTCCTGGGCGGCGTCCACCCGTGGACCCGGGTCGCCGACGTCCCGGACCTGGCGGGGCTCGTCACGCGTGCCCGGACGCTGATGCAGGCCAACCGCCACCACCCCGAGCAGAGCACCACCGGCGACCTGCGCCGCGGCCGGCAGCACTGGGTCTTCGGCCGGCAGGACCGCCCCTGCCTCCGGTGCGCAACCCCGATCCTGCTGGGCGACCAGGGGCCCGACCTGCAGGAGCGGGTCACCTGGTGGTGCCCGAACTGCCAGGCCGCCCGGTCGCCCATCGACCCGGCTGCGCGCACCGGCGAGCCCGGGCGACCGCAGCCGCTCGCCACCCGCTCCTAGCATCCGGACGCCCCCGCATCCGTGCAGAACGGGCCGGCCGCGACTGCGACCGGCCCGTCCGCGGGCGATGAGGAGGCGCGGATCAGCCGCCGGACTCGGGACGCTCCGCGGGCTGGGCGGCCGGCTGGGCGTCGGACGCCTGGGCCGGAGGAGCACCCTCCTCCAGGGCCGGGGGCGCCGGGGTGGAGGTGACCGCCGGCGGGTTCATCGAGGCCCGGATCTGGTCCAGCCGCGAGGCACCGGCGACGTCGAGGGTGGCCTTCTGCACCTCGAGCATCCGGCCCTCGACGGAGGTCTGCGCCAGCTCGGCCTGGCCCAGCGCGTTGGCGTAGCGGGCCTCGATCTTGTCCCGCACCTCGGAGAGGCTCGGGGTGTTGCCCGGCGCCGACAGCTCGTTGACCTGCTTGAGCGAAGAGGCCACGTGCTCCTGCATCTTGGCCTGCTCGAGCTGGCTCATCAGCTTGGTCCGCTCGGCCAGCGTGGTCTGCAGCCGCATGCGGCTCTGCTCGACCGCGCCCCGGGCCTGCTCGGCAGCCTGCAGCGCCTCGTCGTGGCTGCGCTTGAGGTCCTCCATGGCCTGCTCGGCAGCGACCAGCTGGGTCGCGAACGCCTGCGCGGCGTTCTCGTACTCGGCCGCCTTCGCCGCGTCCCCGCCGGACCGGGTCTGGTCGGCCAGCACGAGTGCCTGCCGGGCCGAGGCCTGCAGCTTCTCCACCTCCCCGAGCTGCCGGTTGAGCCGCATCTCCAGCTGCCGCTGGTTGCCGAGGACGGCGGCGGCCTGGTTGGCCAGCGCCTGGTGCCGCTGCTGCTCGGCCTCGATCGCCTGCGCGATCTGGATCTTCGGGTCGGCCTTCTCGTCGATCTTCGCGTTGGCCGACGCCGTCAGGTACTTCCACAGCTTCACGAACGGGTTGGGCATGGGTCCTCCTGCTCCGGCGCGGATCCTCCGCTGGGGGTCGATCCTGACCCGCGGGCCGCTGCAATCGTCGTCACCGCCCATCGTCCCAGGTGCCCCGCCCCGCCAGCCACTACGGCAGCGCCGGTCACCCCGGCAGCACCAGGGTGCGCCCCCGTTAGGGTCCCCCCGTGTCCAGCGGCCGCCCCGTCCTGAGCGTCCTCGGGGAGCTGATCATCGATCTGCTCCCCGATCCCGTCGCCGGCGCCGACCTCGACGGCGCAGCTGCGCGCTACGTCGCCCGGCCCGGCGGCAACGCCCTCAACGTCGCCGTGGCGGCCGGCCGGCTCGGGGTGCCCGTCCGGCTGCTCGCCCGGCTCGGCACCGGACCGATGGCCGCCGGCCTGCGCCGGCACGTCGAGCGCTCCGGGGTCGACCCCGCCGGACTGGTCGTCGCCGGTGAGCCGGTGAGCCTCGCGGTCGTCGGCCTCGGACCGGACGGCTCCCCCGACTACGGCTTCCACGTGCTCGGCGCGGCCGACTGGCAGTGGACCGACGACGAGCTCGCCGCCGTCCTCCCGGCCGGGACGGCGGTCCTGCACGTCGGCTCCATCTCCAGCTGGACGCCGCCGGGCTGCGAGGCCATCGCGCGCCTGGTGGAGCGGGTCGCCGCGAGCGGCCGCACCCTCGTCAGCGTCGACCCCAACATCCGCCCGATGCTCACCGGCGGCCCGGCGGGGACGGCGCTGGGCAACACCCCGGCCGACGTCCGGGCGCGGCTGGACCGGCTGCTGTCCCGGGCCGACATCGTCAAGGTCAGCGCCGAGGACCTCGCCTGGCTCGAACCCGAGGCCCTCGACGACCTCGACGCGGCCGCCCTCCGGTGGGCCGCGCGCGGCGCGGCACTGGTGCTGCTCACCGACGGCGGGTCGCCGCTGCGCGTGGCGCGGCCGGGCCGGCCGCTGCTGCACCGGAAGCCACCGCAGGTCGACGTCGTCGACACCGTGGGCGCCGGCGACTCCCTCGCCGCGGGGCTGTTCGCCGGGCTGCTGGGCGCCGGGGTCACCACCCGGGCGCAGCTGGAGGAGCTGCCCGACGACCGGCTGCTCCCGATCGTGGACGACGCCGCGTTGGTCGCCGCGCTGAACTGCACGCGCGCCGGGGCGGCCCCACCCACCCGGGAGGAGCTGGCGGCGGCCCGCCGATGAGCGACGACCTGACCCTGGTCGGCTTCGCCGAGCTGTCGGCGACCGTGGTCCGCGCCCGGCTGCTGGCCGCACACGACCGGTTCTGGGCCGTCGACACCCGAGCGCTGCACCACCCCGTCTGGTTCGACCAGTTCGGTGGCTTCGGGGTGCTGGCCCGCAGCGCCGGCGGCGAGGACGCCGGCTACCTGCTGGGCGTCGTCACCGCCGACCGGCTGGCCTACCTGCACCTGCTCGCCGTCCGCGACGACCGGCGGCGCACCGGCCTGGGCCGCCGGCTGGTCCGGTGGTTCGACGAGCTCGCGGCCGGCACCGGGGCGCGCGTGGTCCAGGCAGTGGCCCGGCCGGAGGACACCGCCGCGATCGCCTTCCACACCGCCCTCGGCGCGAGCGCGCACCTGGCGAAGGACCGCGCCGGCCCCGGTGAGGACCGGCTGGTCCTCACCCGGTCGCTGCGGCGCTAACCCGTCTCCAGCCAGGCGGCGGCGTCCGGCGGCAGGGCCTCGCCGGCGGCCTCGCTGGTCAGCACCGGGCGGCCCTGCCCGGCCAGCGGTACCGGCCGGCCGGAGAGGTTGACCACGCAGCGGAACGCCGTCCCGCGGTCGAAGGCCAGCACGTCCTCCCCCAGGTCCCGCCAGGTCAGCGGGCCGTCGGCGAGGCCCGGCAGACTCCGGCGCAGCCGCAGCGCCGTCCGGTACAGCGACAGCATCGACGCCGGATCGCCCTGCTGGGCCGCCACGGTGAGGGACTGCCAGCCCGGCGGCTGGGGCAGCCAGGGGGTGACGCCGTCGGCGGTGAACCCGAACGGCGGCCGGTCCCCGCTCCACGGCAGCGGCACCCGGCACCCGTCGCGGCCGCGCGCGGTGCGGCCGGAACGCACCCAGGTCGGATCCTGGAGGACCTCCTCGGGCAGGTCCTCCACCTCGGGAAGCCCCAGCTCCTCCCCCTGGTACAGGTAGGCCCCGCCGGGGAGCGCGAGGGTCAGCAGCGCCGCGGCCCGGGCCCGCCGCAGGCCGAGGGCGAGGTCCGTGGGCGACGAGGGGTCGAAGCCCATCGGGGCTGCGCCGGTGTCGGGCCGCCCGAACCGGGTGACGTGCCGTGTCTCGTCGTGGCTGGAGAGCACCCAGGTCGCCGGTGCCCCCACCGGCTCCAGCGCGGCGAGCGTCTCGTCGACGACCGCGCGCAGGCGCCCGGCGTCCCAGGGGACCTTCAGGTAGTCGAAGTTGAAGGCCGTGTGCATCTCGTCGGGACGCACGTAGCGGCTCAGCCGCTCGGGACCGTTGACCACCGCCTCGGCGACGAAGAGCCGGTCCCCCGCGTACCCGTCCCCGATGCGCCGCCAGCGCCGGAGGATCTCGTGCACCGCGTCGACGTCCCAGTGCGGGTTGCCCACCCACGACCGGGACTCGAACAGCGCGCCGGGCCCGTGGCCGGCGTCCGGCAGGCCCGCCACCTTGGCCATCGCGGGCGCGGCGTCCACCCGGACACCGTCGACCCCACGGTCGAACCAGAAGCGGAGGACGGCGTCGAACTCCTCCTGGACCGCGGGATCGCTCCAGTCCAGGTCGGGCTGCTCGGGGGCGAACAGGTGCAGGTACCACTGGCCCGGCCGCCTGTCGGGCTCGACGACCCGCGTCCAGGCGGGGCCGCCGAACGCGCTGATCCAGTCGTTCGGCGGTGCGCTCCCGCCGTCGCGGCCGTCGCGGAAGAAGTACCGGTCCCGTTCCGGCGCCCCGGGACCGGCGGCCACAGCGGCCCGGAACCAGGCGTGCTCGGCAGAGGTGTGGTTGGCGACCAGGTCGACGATCACCCGAAGCCCCAGGGTGTGGGCCTCGGCCAGGAGCGCGTCGACGCCGGCCAGGGTCCCCAGCCGGGGGTCGATCGCGCGGTGATCGGTGACGTCGTACCCGCCGTCGGCCAGCGGGGACGGGTACCACGGCGTGATCCAGACGGCGTCCACGCCGAGGTCGGCGAGGTAGGGCAGCCGGCTGCGCAACCCGTCGACGTCACCGAGCCCGTCGCCGTCGGAGTCGGCGAAACTGCGCAGGTAGACCTCGTAGACCACGGCCGTCCGCCACCACGGACCGCCGTCCTCCCCTGGCGACTGCATAGGACTCCACACGGGTGCGGCCCACCGGGTCGCGCACGGCGGCCCGTGAACGGTGGGGCGGCTCGGGTGTCAGGCGGCGCCGGCCCGGTGCCCCTGCGCCTCCTGCACCTGCTCGACGCGGTCCTCGGTGGCCATCTGGGTGAGCCGGGCACCGGCCTCCGCGTCGCGGGTCAGGTTCTCCCCGGACTGCGGGTCGAAGACGTGCACCTTGCGGCTGTCCAGCCAGAACTCCGCCTCCCGGCCCTCGCGGATCCGGCTGGTCGCGTCGATGGAGACGATGGCCTGGGTGCGCAGCTCCTCGGAGTCCAGCTCGCGGGACAGCTCCCGCAACTGGTTGGTGATCGCCTCCGGCGCCTCGTACGGGATGTAGGCGTACTGCGAGTCCCCCAGCCACTCGGTGACGTCCACCTGGGCGCGGAACACCGAGCCCAGCGGCCGCTTGGCCTCGTCGACCAGCGACGCGTCCTCGAAGTACTCCGGCCGGATCCCGACCAGCAGCAGGTCACGGCCACGGACGGCGGCCGCACGGCGCTCGTCGAGCTCCACCGCGCCGAACGGCGTCTGCAGCCGGTCGCCCTCGAGCGTGGCCGGCAGGAAGTTCATCGGCGGCGAACCGATGAAGCCCGCGACGAAGAGGTTCACCGGCTGCTCGTACAGCTCCCGCGGCGAGGCCACCTGCTGGATCGTGCCCTTCCGCAGCACGCAGACCCGGTCGCCCAGGGTCATGGCCTCGGTCTGATCGTGCGTGACGTAGACCGTGGTGATCCCCAGCCGGCGCTGCAGGCGCGAGATCTCGGTGCGCATCTGGCCGCGCAGCTTCGCGTCGAGGTTCGACAGCGGCTCGTCGAACAGGAACGCCTCCGCATGGCGCACGATCGCCCGGCCCATGGCCACCCGCTGGCGCTGGCCACCGGAGAGGTTGGCCGGTTTGCGCTCGAGGTGCTCCCGCAGCTCCAGGACGTCGGCCGCCTCGGCGACGCGGCGCTTGACCTCCTCGTCGGGCGTCTTGGCCAGCCGCAGGGGGAAGGCGATGTTCTCGAACACGGTCATGTGCGGGTAGAGCGCATAGTTCTGGAACACCATCGACAGGTTCCGGTCGCGCGGGGCGAGGTCGTTCACCCGCTTGCCGGCGATGACCATGTCGCCGCTGGTGATGTCCTCGAGGCCGACGATCATCCGCAGCAGCGTCGACTTCCCGCAGCCGGAGGGGCCCACCAGGATCATGAACTCGCCGTCGGCGATGTCCAGGGTGACGTCGTTCACGGCGGGGAACCCGTCGCCGTACTGCTTGACGATGTTCCGCATCTCGATGGAGGCCATCAGATCTCGTCCCCTCGGTGGGTCGGTGGGATGTGCAGCATCGTCGGCTCAGCCCTTGACCGCGCCGTTGGTCAGACCGGCGACGATGCGCCGCTGGAAGAGCAGGACGAGGACGACGACCGGGATGGTGACGATCACCGCGGCCGCGGCGATCGCGCCGGTGGGGTCCTCGAACTGCGACGCGCCGCTGAAGAGCCCGAGGGCCGCCGGTACCGGCCGTGCCGCATCGGTCGAGGTCAGGACGATCCCGTAGACGAAGTCGTTCCAGGCGATGAAGAACGCGATGATCGCGGTGGTGAAGACCCCGGGCGCGGCGAGCGGGACGATCACCTTCCGGAACGCCTGCCACGTCGTGGCGCCGTCGACCTGGGCGGCCTGCTCCATCTCCCACGGGATCTCGCGGAAGAACGCCGACATGGTCCAGATCGAGATGGGCAGGGTGAGCGACAGATACGGGAGGATCAGCCCCGGCCACGTGTCATACAGCCCGATCTGCCGCCACACGTTGAACAGCGGGGTGACGATCGAGATGACCGGGAAGATCGCCACGGCCAACGCGGTGGAGAGGATCAGCCGCTTCCCGCGGAAGTCCAGCCGGGCGATCGCGTAGGCGGCGAACATCGCCAGCAGGCACGAGATGGCGGTCGCGATGAGACAGATGCCGAAGGAGTTCCGGAGCGCCGGCAGGAAGAGATCGCTCGCACTGCCGGTGAGGATGGTGCTGTAGTTCTCCCAGGACACGTTCGTCGGGGCGAACTGGCCGTTGGCGATGTCCGACGGCGCCTTGAGGGAGATCGAGACGATCCAGGCGATCGGGAAGAGCGCGTAGACGACGATCACCGCGCCGCCGATCCACCACATGACCTTCTTGCGTGTGGACATCGACTACTCCCCCCGTGCCTGGGACAGATCGACCTTGAAGCCCTTGATGAAGCCGACGGCGATGATCACCACCGCGAGGAACAGCAGGACCGAGACCGCGGAGCCCAGACCGATCTCCAGGCGGGCGATGGTCTGCCGGTAGGCCAGGAAGGACACCGACTCGGTGCCGTTGGCGCCGTTCGTCATGATGAAGATGCTGTCGAAGACCCGGAAGGCATCCAGGGTGCGGAAGAGCAGGGCGACCATGATCGCCGCCTTCATGTTCGGGATCGTGACCCGCCACAACCGCTGCCACCAGGTGGCGCCGTCGACCTGCGCGGCCTCCTGCAGCACATCGGGCACCTGCGCCAGCCCGGCGAGCAGCAGCAGCGAGATGAACGGCGTCGTCTTCCAGATCTCGGCCAGGCAGATCACCAGCAACGACGTCCACTTGTCGCCGAACCAGTCGGTGTCCGCCGCGACGCCGGGAAGCCAGGCGAACCACGAGTTGACGAATCCGGTGTTGATGTCGAAGGCGAACTGCCAGGCGAAGGCCGACACCACCGTGATCACCGCGTACGGGATGAGGATGGCCGCCCGGACGACCGGCCGGATCGCGCTCAGCGCCTTGGCCATCACCAGCGCCAGCGCGAAGCCGAGGACCAGCTCGGCCGCGACGGTCACGACGGTGATGAACAGGGTCACCCCGATGGACTGCCACCACAGCGAGTCGGTGAGGATGACCCAGTAGTTGTTCAGCCCGTTGAACGAGCGGTTGTCGGGGTCGGTCAGCCGGTACGAGAAGAGCGACTCGTAGACCGCCTGCAGGATCGGGTACGCGGTGACCGCCAGCATCACCACGAACGCCGGACCGGCGAGCATCCACCCCAGCCGCCGTTCGGACCGCGATCGGTCGCTGACTCCCGCCGGCGGGGCGGAGACCGGCTTCTCCTTCTGCCCCGGGGGCAGCGTCGTGGTGCTCACAGCAGTTGCTCCCCTCGGAGGACGGCGGTGATCAGGTCGTTGGCCTCGGTGCCGGTCGTCTCCGGGTCGATGGCGGTCGCCGGGTGGTACTCGCGCTGGAGCGCCCCGGAGACCTCGCTGTAGTACACCGTCTGCGGCCGGGAGGCAGCCAGTTCCAGGGACTCCCGGATGACCGGGGCCTGCGGGAAGACCTCGAGCACCTCGGAGTCGTCGTACACCGACGCCTTGGCAGCCGGGTTCCCGTTCGTCGTGAAGTAGTACGCCTGGTTCTCCTCGGAGACGATGCACTCCGCGGCCTCGTACGCAGCGTCCACGTTCTGGCTGAAGGCCCCGATGCCGAGGTTGATGCCGCCGTAGGGCGGGGCGCTCGGCTGGTCCTCGACGACCCGCGGGTAGATCGCCCAGCCGTAGTCCTCGGGCACCGAGGCGTCGAGCGTTCCGGCCTCGACCGCGCTCAGGGCCCGTCCCCAGACGAACGGCCAGTTGACCATGAACCCGGCGTCCCCCTCCTCGAAGTCGGTGACGTTGGCGTCCTCACCGGCGGTGGTGAAGGCCGGCCCGCCGACGCCACTGACCATCCGCATCACCTCGGCGGCTTCCACCGCGGCGTCGGACTCCAGACCGAGCTGGATGTCCTCCGGGTCGTCGGCGGTCTCCTCGATGATCGAGCCGCCGGCGGACTCGATGAGGGCGTTGACCCAGACGGTCAGCGCCTCGGCCCGGATGCCCTGGGCGGCGATCTGGGTGTCCTGGTCCTCCGCGGCCTGCACCAGCTGCTCCCAGGTGACCGGCTGCTCCATGTCCAGGCCGGCCGCCTCTGCCACGGACTTCTTGAACCAGAGCAGCTGGGTGTTGGCCCAGAACGGGACGGCGACGAGCTCGCCGTCCCACGTCGACCCCTCCACGGCGCTCTGGACGACGTCCTCGGTCACCCGCTCGGCGACGTCGGCGGGCACCGGGGCGAGGAAGCCGGCCTGGGCGAACTCGGGGATGTAGGGCGGGTCCAGGCTCATGATGTCGATCGAGGTGTCCTCCGCGGCGAGCCGCCGGATGAGCTGCTGGCGCTGCTCGGAGGACTCGCGCGGCAGCTGGGCGGTCGTGATCGTGTAGGCCCCGCCCGCCGCCTCGGTGCACCGCCGCGCGATCTCGGCCTGACCACCCGAGTCGGGGTTGATGTACCAGGTCAACTGGTTGGCGTCGCCCGAGTCACCGCCGCATGCCGCGAGCGTGGACGCCAGCACCAGCGCCGCCGCGGAGGTGCCCAGGGCCCGGCGGGGCCGGACCGGCCTCCGGCGGCGTGACCGCGTGTCGACTGCTGGTTCCCTCTCCTCGTGCGCCACGAAGTTCGCCTCCGTTTCGGCGAGCAGCGACCGACGGCCACCGCGGTTTCCGTACCGTGGCCCAGGTCACGATGGCTGTCAACCGGAGCGAAATGCGCCCGTTACCAGGGCCGAGGACCCCGATCCGGCGCCCCCTGGCCGCGTGCTCGCGCGGGTTCAGTGGCGGGTCGCGATGACCGACGGAGTGGTCACCTCCTCCGGCGTCCGGGGCAGCACGGTCGCGAAGTAGGACTGCGCCGCCTCCTCCATCCCGACGTCGCGACCGGCGCGCTCGGACAGGAACCAACGGTGCTCGAGCATCTCGTGGAAGACCTCCGCCGGCGCCAGCCGGCCGGCGAGGTCCGGCGGGATCGCGTCGACGATCGGCTGGTACACCTCGGCCACCCAGCGGTGCCCGGCGACGGCCTCGGAGACCGTCCCGCCGGTCGTCTGCTCCAGGTAGGCCCGGTAGGCGCGGATGTCGTTGAGCAGCCGGCGCGCCTGGTTCTCCTGGACCTCCAGACCGGTCAGCCGGAACAGCTCCCGCCGGTTCTGCCCCGGCTCGGCGACGCGGGTCTCCACGCGCAGCCTCACCCCGCCCTCCGGGGTGGTGACCAGATCCACCTCGCCGACGTCGAAGCCGAGGTCGTTGAGCCGCCGCAGCCGGTCGGCCACCCGGAAGCGCTGCTCGTCCTGGCTGATGACCTCTTCCCGGGTGACCTCGTCCCACAGCGCCTCGTAGCGCGGGGCCAGGCTGTCGGCGATCTCGACGGGGTCGCAGTCCGGGGGCAGCAGCTCGCCGAACTGCAGGTCCAGCAGCTCCGCGCCCACCCGCTCCCGCGCCAGGTCGACGTCGTAGCGCCGCTGGCCGGGGCTGAGCCTGGGGTGGCGCTCCACCGTCTCGGCGTCGACCAGATAGGCCGCCAGGGTCCCGGCGTCGAGCCGGAAGAGGGTGTTGGACAGCGAGCAGTCCCCCCAGAACACACCTGCCAGGTGCAGCCGCACCAGCAGCACGACCATCGTGTCGAGCAGCCGGTCGGCCGAGTGATCCCCGTGCGGGCGGGAGAACAGATACCGGTAGGACATCGAGTACTCGAGGTAACGGGTGACCAGGACGGCGTCCTGCCCGCCGGGCCGGTCCACGCAGATCCCGAGCGCCGCGACCGCCGGCAGCCCCTCCTCCTCGAACTCGCCGAGCAGGGCGTACTCGTGCCGGGCTAGCGGTTCGGCGATCTCCTTCAGCGCGAAGACCTGCCCCTGCTCGGCGACGAAGCGCACGACGTGCCGGGAGATGCCCCGCTGGGGGACGTCCAGCAGCAGGCTGCGGTCCCACTCCTCGAGGGGCAGGTGCCAGGGCAGCGACAGCAGGCCCGCGCCGTCGGTGCCCGGGGGGCGGAAGATGTACCGCATCGCGAGCTCCGAGGGGTTGCCGGCAGCGGCCGTCGCCCGTGGCTGAGCGCCGGAACCGTCACGATCCCACGCCGGTGCGCCACCGCGCGCGGTCACGCACCGACGCGGGTTCGGCGACGCCGGTCACCCCAGCAGGGCGGCGAGCCGGGCGGCCGACGTCCGGCGGGTGCCGCTGTCCCCTGGCTGGAGGACCAGCGCGGCGAGCCAGCGGACCACCACCTCCGCCGCGACGCGGTCCGCGCGCAGCGCGGCGGCGATCCGGTCCCGCAGCTGCGCCCAGCAGGCGGGGTCCGCGGCGAGCAGGGCGACGAGCGTCTCCGGCTCCTCGACGGTCAGCCGGCGCAGCACCGGGTGGCCGGCGACCTCCTCAGCCAGCGCGTCCAGCGCGGCGGGCGGGGGCAGGCCGGCGGCGAGTGCGCCGAGCCGGTCCAGCTCGGCCGCGAGCAGCGCGCGGGCGACCTCGTCCTTGGTCCGGAAGTGGTTGTAGAGGGTCGCCTTGGCGACCCCGGCCGCCGCCGCGATCGACTGCATGGTGCTGCGGCGCACCCCCCGCTGGGCGAAGGCCCGGGCGGCGCCGGCCAGCAGCCCGGCCCGCGTCCGCCCCATGGCATTGCCGCTTCGGGTGTGCGCGCCGGGCACGTGGGCCGGTGGGGGCGGCACCCAGCCGGCATCCTGGGGGAGCGGGCCGACCGTCACCATGAGGCCCTGTCTGGCACCGCGGCCGGGGAGAGTCAAGGAGGCCGGCGGAGCGCGCCAGCCGTGTCGCGGCCTCAGGCGGCCAGCGAGACCGCCGAGCGCACGGTGGGGCGGGCAGCTCCGGACGCGCCGACGAGCGCCAGGGCCGGCTCGCCGGCCGGCTCCACCGGTGCGGGCTCGGCCGCGTCCGGCTCGGCCGCCGCCTGCTCTGCCGGGACCGGGCGGACGCCGCCGTCGGCGTGCCGCAGCTCCTGGCTCACCTCGGCCAGCAGGTCGGCGAGCTCCAGGTCGAGGGCGTCGCAGATGGACGCGAGCAGCTCGGAGGAGGCCTCCTTCTGCCCCCGCTCCACCTCGGAGAGGTAGCCGAGGCTGACCCGGGCGGCACCGGAGACGTCCCGCAGCGTCCGCCGCTGACGCAGCCGGTGGCCGCGCAGGGTGGTCCCGAGATGGGTGCGCAGCAGCGTCATGGCCGTCTCCTGTCCTGCTCGTGCGGGAAGCGGCGGCCTCCGGAGGGCCGTGCGCTCACGGTACGCGGAGCCACCGACGGGCACCGCGCCATCCCCGGCGCGTCCGCTCTGGGCGTAACGCCGCGGGCCGGGTGACTCTTCCGTGGCCCCGTCCCGGGCCCCGCCCTGAGCCTGCGAAGGGTGGGGAGGACGGTGTCCTCTTTCAGGCGGCGGCGTCGGTCCGCGGGCCCCCGGCCGGCCCCGCGGACCGGCGGGCGGCCGCGGCCCGCATCGCCCGCGCGCTCGTGCGGCGCAGGGTCAGTGCCCGGTAGACGTAGTCCAGCCCGGTGATCACCGTGAGCGCGAGGGCCACCCCCATGACCCACCAGCGCGCGCTGGCCAGGACGCCGGTCAGCGGGAGGATGTAGAGCCCGATGGCGAGCGCCTGGACGACGGTCTTGGCCTTCCCGCCGCGGCTGGCGGCGATCACCCCGTGCCGGATCACCCAGAACCGCAGCAGGGTGACCCCCACCTCGCGCACCAGGATGGCCAGCGTCACCCACCACGGGAGCAGGGACAGCACCGAGAGCCCGATCAGGGCCGTGCCGGTGAGCGCCTTGTCCGCGATGGGGTCGGCGAGCTTGCCGAACTCGGTGACCTGACCGCGCCGGCGCGCGATCATCCCGTCGTAGCGGTCGGTGATGATCGCCAGGCCGAAGAACAGCGTGGCCCAGTAGCGCCGCTGGTCGTCCATGCCGCCGTCGGCGAGCAGCAGGGCGGCGAAGAAGGGCACGACGGCCAGGCGCAGCACGGTGAGCGCGTTGGGCAGGTTGACCAGCCGCACCGACTGCGGCGGCGTCGCGGCCGGGTCCCGGGCAACCTCGCTCATACAGGTCACCGACCGGCCGGGCGGGCAGCCACCAGCGCGCTGGCCAGCAGATCGACTCCCTCGGTGCCGACGACCTCCGCGGCCAGCAGGTCGCCCGGTGCGGCGTCCGCGGGCACCCCGGTCACCGTCGTGGTGCCGTCGGCGTCCGGGTCCTGGTGCGCGGCATGGCCCAGCCAGGTGCCGGCGCCCTCCTCCGCGGCGAGGTCCTCGGTGAGCAGCACCTCGATCCGCTCGCCGATGCGGTCCTCCGCGCGCTGCGCGGTGAGCTCCTCGACCAGGTCGGTGATCCGCCGCACCCGGGCGTCGATCTCGGCCGGGTCGAGTTTGCCGGGCAGGCCCATCGCCTCGGTGCCCTCCTCGTCGGAGTAGCCGAAGACGCCCACGGCGTCCAGCCGGCCCTCGACGAGGAAGCGCTCCAGCTCGGCGACGTCCTCCTCGGTCTCCCCGGGAAAGCCGAGGATGACGTTGGTGCGGAAGCCGGCGGCCGGCGCGAGCGCGCGGGCCCGCTCGATGAGGGCGAGGAAGTCGTCGGTGCCGCCGAAGCGCCGCATCCGACGGAGCAGCCCCGGCGAGGAGTGCTGGAACGAGAGGTCGAAGTAGGGGGCGACCCCTTCGGTGCCCGCGATGATCTCCAGCAGCCCCGGTCGCAGCTCCGCCGGCTGCAGGTAGGCCACCCGCACGCGGGCGATGCCCTCCACGGCGGCCAGCTGCGGCAGCAGCCGCTCCAGCGAGCGAAGGTCGCCGAGGTCCTTGCCGTAGGAGGTGGAGTTCTCGCTGACCAGGACCAGCTCGGTGACGCCCTGGCTCGCCAGCCACTGCGCCTCCCCGAGCACCTCGGCCGG
The DNA here is from genome assembly GCF_900114385.1 of Geodermatophilus ruber. GTDB lineage: Bacteria > Actinomycetota > Actinomycetes > Mycobacteriales > Geodermatophilaceae > Geodermatophilus > Geodermatophilus ruber. The sequence goes on along the minus strand of NZ_FOSW01000002.1, from coordinate 12,021 downwards.
TGGGCGGGAGACGAACGACCCGCGGAAGGTCGGGATCGCGCAGAACGCGCACCGCCGGTCGCAGCCGGAGGCCAGCTTCAGTGCGGCGGAGGGGCCACTGGCCAGCCGGCGGCGCTGCAACCAGCCGTGCCCGGGGATGGCCGGGGCGTCCGGCGCGACAGCCGCGGCGGTGCGGGCCACCGGGCTGATCGGCAGGAGGGTGCGCCGGTCACGGGGGTCGTGCGGCACGAGCGGGCGGTCGGAGAGGACGTCGTCGAGTCGGTCACCGATCGCGGCGTAGTCGTCGAAGCCGAGGACCGTGGCCTCCGGCAGCGCGCCGGCGAGCTCGGAGCCGTACCGCTCGGCCATGCAGCCGACGGCGACGACCCGGGCCCCGGAGTCGGTCGCGGCGAGGATCGCGTCGACGGAGTCCTTCTTGGCCGACTCGATGAACCCGCAGGTGTTGACCAGGACGGCGTCGGCGTCCTCGGCGTCGTCCACGAGCTCGTACCCGCCGGCGGCCAGCCGGCCGGCCAGCTCCTCCGAGTCGACCTCGTTCCGGGCGCACCCGAGGGTCACCACCGCCACTTTCCGGGCAGGGTCGAGCGGAGCTGTCACCGGCCCATCCTAGTCGCCGAGATGCCGCATGCCGGGAGAACGGCGAGTGACTCTCAGCCCTCGCCGCCGCGAAGGGTGAACATGACCGACTCGAGCTCGTCGGGCTTGATCAGCACGTCGCGGGCCTTGGAGCCCTCCGACGGGCCGACGATGCCGCGGCTCTCCATGAGGTCCATGAGGCGCCCGGCCTTGGCGAAGCCCACCCGCAGCTTGCGCTGCAGCATCGACGTCGACCCGAACTGGCTGGTGACGACCAGCTCGACAGCCTGGATGAGGAGCTCCAGGTCCCCGCCGATGTCCTCGTCGATCTCCTTCTTCTCGCCCTCGGCGGCGCTGAAGACCTCTTCGCGGTACTCCGGCTCGGCCTGCCGCTTGGTGAACTCGACGACCGCCTCGATCTCCGAGTCGGAGACGTAGGCGCCCTGCACGCGCATCGGCTTGCCCGCGCCGATCGGCAGGAACAGCGCGTCGCCCATGCCGATGAGCTTCTCCGCCCCGGGCTGGTCGAGGATGACCCGGCTGTCGGTGAGGCTGGAGGTGGAGAAGGCCAGCCGCGAGGGCACGTTGGCCTTGATCAGGCCGGTGACGACGTCGACCGAGGGGCGCTGGGTGGCCAGCACCAGGTGGATGCCGGCGGCACGGGCCTTCTGGGTGATCCGGACGATCGACTCCTCGACGTCGCGGGGGGCGACCATCATGAGGTCGGCCAGCTCGTCGACGATGGCGAGGATGTACGGGTAGGGCCGGTACACCCGCTCGCTGCCCGGGGGCGCCACGATCTCGCCGCGCTCGACCTTGCGGTTGAAGTCGTCGATGTGCCGAACGCCGGTGGCCCGCATGTCCTGATAGCGCTGCTCCATCTCCTCGACCAGCCAGGCGAGCGCGGTGGCTGCCTTCTTCGGGTCGGTGATGATCGGCGTGATCAGGTGCGGGATGCCGTCGTACGGGGTCAGCTCGACCATCTTCGGGTCGATGAGGATCATCCGCAGCTGGTCGGGCGTGGCCCGCAGCAGCAGCGAGGTCAGCAGCGAGTTGACGCAGCTGGACTTACCGGCACCGGTGGCGCCGGCGACCAGCAGGTGCGGCATCTTCGCGAGGTTCGCGCAGACGAACCCGCCCTCGATGTCCTTGCCCAGGCCGACCAGCATCGGGTGCGGGTCCTGCTTGGCCACCTGCGAGCGCAGCACGTCGCCGAGGCTGACCATCTCGCGGTCGACGTTGGGCACCTCGACACCGACCGCGGACTTGCCCGGGATGGGGGCGAGGATCCGGATGTTGTCGTTGGCGACCGCGTAGGCCATGTTCTTGGTCAGCGCGGTGATCTTCTCGACCTTGACCGCCGGGCCCAGCTCGATCTCGTAGCGGGTGACCGTGGGGCCGCGGGTGAAGCTGGTGACGGCCGCGTCGATGTTGAACTGCTCGAGCACGCCGGTGATCGCCTCGATCGCCGTGTCGTTGGCCTTCGAGCCCTTCTTCGGCGGGTCGCCGGCGCGCAGCACGCCGACCGACGGCAGCGTGTACTGCCCCTCCACCGGCTCGATGCGCAGCTGCTCGGGCTCGGTGATCGGCTCGAGCTGCTCCGCCGGCGCGGTCCGGTCGACCACCGCCGGGCGACGGGCCGGGACCGGTGGAGGCGGCGGCTCGTGCCGCACCGCCTCCCGGGCGTCGTCGAGCGCGGCGTGATCGATGGCCGGGACGGTGTCGACCGGGCCGGTCTCGAGCAGGTCCTGCGACAGCGACGTGCGCCGCGACCGGCGGCTGACCGGCGCCGGCTCCTCCTCGTCCTCCCAGTCCTCGTCGTACTCGTCCGGCGCGTGGCCGAGCAGCCGGTCGGTGACCTCCCGCAGCCGCTCGGGGATCTGGTGCACGGGGGTCGCGGTGAGGACGAGCAGGCCGAAGAACGCCGTGAGCACGAGCAGCACGACGGCGACGACGCCGCCCACCCCGGCCACCAGCGGCGTGCCCGCGGCCCAGCCGACGAGCCCGCCGGAACCGGGCACCCCGTCGGCCGGGACGGCCGGGTTCCCGACGACGTGGGCGATGCCGAGCACCGCGGCGACGGTGCAGAGCCAGCCGATCGCCAGCCGGCCGCGGGCCTCCGGGCGGGGGCCGCGGCGGAGCAGCCGGAGCGCGGCGAAGAAGAGCAGCACGGGCAGGACCATGACGAGGGAGCCGATGACCCAGCGCACCGCGTCGGCGAGCGCGGCCCCGACCGGGCCGATGCCGTTGCTCCAGGCGGCGGCGCCCAGGACGACGGCCAGCCCGAGCACGGCCAGCCCGACGCCGTCGCGACGGTGCTCGGGCGCGAGCGGTTCGGCCTCCTCCGGCCGGGCCACCGACCGGGCCAGGCCGCCGGCGCCGCGAGCGAGCAGCGACCAGCCGCCGCTGACCACCCCCCACAGCCCGGGTCCGGTCTTCTTCGCGGCGGGCTTGCGGGCGGCGGGCTTGCGACCGCCGGCCGGGGCCCGCTTGGCGGGCGGGCGCTTCCGGGACGCGGTCGACCCGGAGCCGGAGCGGCCGCGCGCGGACGAGCGACCCGACGACCGGGTCGACGTCGTGCGAGCAGGCATGCGTCAGAAGGTAGTGGCCGGTGGCCGCTGCCCACGACAAGCGGAAGGACGTGTCCGCCACGTCCGCGTCGGGGTCGCGCCGGCCGTTCCCCCGCAGGAGCGGCCGCAACGGAGTGGATCCGTGCGGGTCACGCGCACGAATCCACTCCGGTCACACCTCGAGGACGGTGGGGATGATCATGGGGCGGCGGCGGTAGGTGTCCGACACCCACTTGCCGATCGTCCGGCGGATCACCTGGGACAGCCGGTGCGGATCGGTCTCGCCGTCTTCCAGCGTGCGCCGCAGGTTCTCCTCGACCAGTCGCAGCGCCTCGTCGAAGACCGCCGGGTCGTCGGCGAACCCGCGCGCGGAGAGGTGCACCGGGCGGACGATCGTCCCGGTGGAGGGCTCGACGACGACGGTGAGCGCGACGAACCCCTCGTCGCCGAGGATCCGCCGCTCCTGCAGCGACTCCTCCCCCACGTCGCCGACGTTGAGCCCGTCGACGTAGACATCGCCGACCGGCACGCTGCCCACGATCGCCGCCTTGCCGTCGAGGAGGTCCACGACGATGCCGTTCTCGGCCAGGATCACCCGCTCGCGGGCCATGCCGGTCTCCTCGGCGAGCGCGGCGTGGGCGCGCAGGTGCCGCCACTCGCCGTGCACCGGCATCAGGTACCGGGGCTTGGCCACGTTCAGCAGCGTGCGCAGCTCTCCGGCCGGCGCGTGCCCGGACACGTGCACCCGGGCGGTGTCCTTGTGCACCACGGTCGCACCGAGCCGGGCCAGGCCGTTGATGACCTTGTAGACGGCGGTCTCGTTGCCCGGCACCAACGACGACGCCAGGACGACGGTGTCCCCGGCCTCGATGGTGACCTGGTGGTGGTCGCCGCGCGCCATGCGCCCCAGCGCGGACAGCGGCTCCCCCTGCGAGCCGGTGCTGACCAGCACGACCTGCTCCGGCGGCATCGCCGTCGCCTCGTCGAGGGAGACCATCAGCCCCGGCGCGACCCGCAGCAGGCCGAGGTCGCGGGCCACGCCCATGTTGCGCACCATCGAGCGGCCCACGAAGGCGACCTTGCGCCGGTGGGTCTCCGCGCTGTCGAGCACCTGCTGGATGCGGTGCACGTGGCTGGCGAAGCTGGAGACGATCAGCCGCTGCGTCGCGCGGTCGAAGACGTCGTCGAGCACGTGACCGATGGCGCGCTCGGAGGTGACGAACCCCGGCACCTCAGCGTTCGTGGAGTCCGACAGCAGCAGGTCGATCCCCTCGGCGCCGAGCCGGGCGAACGCTCCCAGGTCGGTGAGGACGCCGTCGAGCGGCAGCTGGTCCATCTTGAAGTCGCCGGTGTGCACGAGGGTGCCGGCCGGCGTGTGCACCGCTACGGCCAGTGCGTCCGGGATCGAGTGGTTCACCGCGATGAACTCGCAGCGGAACGGCCCCGCGAGATGGTCGTCCCCGCCGGCCACCTCGACCGACGTCGGGTCGAGCCGGTGCTCCCGCAGCTTGGCCCGTACCAGGGCGAGGGTGAACCGGGAACCGACGAGGGGGATGTCCCCGCGCATCCGCAGCAGGTACGGGATGGCGCCGATGTGGTCCTCGTGCCCGTGGGTGAGGACGACGGCCGCGATGTCGTCCAGCCGGTGCTCGATGACGCCGAGGTCGGGGAGGATCAGGTCGATCCCGCGCTGGTCGGCCTCGGGAAAGAGGACGCCGCAGTCGATGACCAGCAGCTTCCCGTCGAACTCCAGGACCGCCATGTTCCGGCCGATCTCCCCGAGCCCGCCGAGGGCCATGACCCGCAGCCCGCCCTCGGGCAGGGGCGGCGGTGCCTTCCGGTCCAGGTGCGGTTGGGTGGCGCGGCTGCTGACCGGGACGTCGGTCACAACGAGATGCCTCCGGCGGCGAGGTCGGCGCGCAGCTGCACGACCTGCTCGGGGGTGGCGTCGACCAGCGGCGGCCGCACCGGTCCGGCCGGCAGCCCGAGCTCCCGCAGCGCCGCCTTGACCAGGATGACCCCCTGGGTGCGGAAGATGCCGGTGTAGACCGGCAGCAGGCTCTCGTTGACCGCCCGGGCCTTGACCAGGTCGCCGGACTCGACGGCGGCGACCAGCTCGGCCAGCCGCGGACCGACCAGGTGCCCGACGACGCTCACCACGCCGACCGCGCCGAGAGCCAGCAGCGGCAGGTTGAGCATGTCCTCACCGCTGTAGTAGACGAGGTCGGTGCGGGCGAGGGTCCAGGCGACCGCGCCGAGATCGCCCTTGGCATCCTTGACGGCCACGATCCGCGGGTGCTCGGCGGCCCGGACCAGCGTCTCCACCTCGATGGGGACGACGGTGCGCGGCGGGATGTCGTAGAGCATCACCGGCAGGTCGGTGCTGTCGGCCACCGCGGTGAAGTGGCGCAACAGCCCGGCCTGCGGCGGCTTGTTGTAGTACGGGGTCACGACCATCAGGCCGTGCGCGCCCAGGCGTTCGGCCTCGTGCGCCTTGTCGATGGTGTGCGCGGTGTCGTTGGTCCCCACACCCGCGACGACGGTGGCGCGGTCGCCGACCGCGTCGAGCACCACCTCCAGCAGGGCTCGCTGCTCGCCGTCACTCAGGGTCGGGGACTCCCCGGTCGTCCCGGCGACGACCAGGCCGTCGTGGCCGGCGCGGTCCACCAGGTGGGCGGCCAGCTCCTGGGCCCCGGCGAGGTCGAGCGAGCCGTCCTCGGTGAACGGGGTGACCATCGCGGTGAGGACGCGCCCGAAGGGCCGGGCGGGGTCGGCGGTCATACGGAGAATCTACCGACCCGCTCCCGGCACCGATCCGGGTTCGGCTCCCGGCCGCTCGTACTCCGACACCGCGTACCGCAGTCCGGTCGTGGACGTCGCCCAGCCCTCCCCCGGGGTCCGGGCCACCCGCCGCCACCCGGGGCCCAGGGCCGGCGCCCAGGTGTCCCCGGTGACCCGGGTGTCGACCTCGGTGACGACCACGCGGTCGGCGTGCGGCAGGAAGGCCGCGTACACGCTGCCGCCCCCGATGACCCACGCATCGGGATGGCCGGCCAGCACCTCGGTCACCGAGCCGGCGACGTGGGCCCCCTCGGCCGTCCAGGCCGGGTCGGTGGTCAGGACGACGTTCGTGCGGCCGGGCAGCGGGCGGAACCGGTCGGGCAGCGACTCCCAGGTGCGCCGCCCCATGACGACGGTGGCGCCCATGGTGCGGTCGCGGAACAGCCGGAGGTCCTCCGGCAGGTGCCAGGGCAGACCGCCGTCGAGGCCGATCACCCCTCCCTCTGCCTGGGCCCAGATCAGCCCGACGCTCACACCGCCACCGCGCCCCGGATGGCCGGGTGGTGCCGGTAGTCCTTCAGCGTGAAGTGCTCGTAGGTGTAGTCGAACAGCGAGGGCGCAGGGGCCAGCTCGAGCGTGGGGAAGGGCAGCGGCTCGCGCGAGAGCTGCTCCTCCACCTGGGCGACGTGGTTGCTGTAGACGTGGCAATCCCCGCCCACCCAGATGAACTCCCCGGGCGCCAGGCCGACCTGGTCGGCCACCATGCGGGTGAGCAGCGCGTAGCTGGCGATGTTGAACGGCACGCCGAGGAACATGTCGGCGCTGCGCTGGTAGAGCTGGCAGGAGAGCCGGCCGTCGGCCACGTAGAACTGGAACAGCGCGTGGCACGGGGCCAGGGCCATCTCCGGCAGGGCGGCGACGTTCCACGCCGAGACCAGCATGCGACGGGAGTCCGGGTCGGTCCGCAGGGTCTCGAGGACCGCGGAGATCTGGTCGATGTGCGTGCCTTCGGGTGTCGGCCAGGAGCGCCACTGGACGCCGTAGACGGGGCCGAGGTCGCCGTCGGGGGTGGCCCACTCGTCCCAGATGGTCACCTTGTGGTCCTGGAGCCACTGCACGTTGCGGTCGCCGCGGAGGAACCACAGCAGCTCGTAGGCGATCGACCGGAAGTGCACCTTCTTCGTCGTCACCAGGGGGAAGCGCTCGGACAGGTCGTAGCGCAGCCGCTCGCCGAAGAGGCTGACCGTGCCGGTCCCGGTGCGGTCCTGCTTGGGCGTGCCCTGCTCCAGGACCCGGCGGAGCAGGTCCTCGTACTGCGTGTCGACCCGGCCGTCGGTAGCGCTTCCCACGCGCCCGAGAGTACGGCCGCCCGTCGAGCCGGCCGTGTGCCCATCGCTCCTACCCCACCGGTCAGACTCGTCACCGTGGAGTGGTGGAGCACGCTGGCCGCGGTCGTCGGCGGGCTGCTGCTCCTGTGGGTGATCCTGCTCGCGCTGCTGTGGCGGGCCCGCCCATCGGAGCTGACCGTCCGGGAGGCGCTGCGGCTGCTGCCGGACCTGGTGCGCCTGATCCAGCGCCTCGCCGGCGACCGCACGCTCTCCCGCGGGGTGCGGCTGCGACTGTGGCTCCTGCTGGCCTACCTCCTGTCGCCGATCGACCTCGTGCCCGACGTCGTACCGGTGCTCGGCTACGCCGACGACGTCGTGGTGGTGGCGCTCGCGCTGCGCTCGGTGGTGCGAGCGGCGGGCGTGGCGGCGGTGCAGCGCGCGTGGCCTGGCGGGGCCGCCGGTCTCGCCGTCATCTGGCGCCTCGCCGGCCTCCCCGAGGCCGACGCCACCCCCTCTTGAGCCAACGCCAGGATGGCGCCATCATGACGCCATGGCGGCGCTGGACCTCTCCCCCCATGTCGAGGCGCTGCGCGCATCCCTGACGGCGGTCGCCGCGGCCGGCACCGAGCAGACCCGGGAGACCGCCATGCTGCTGGCCACCAGCATGGAGCCGGCGGTCCGCCTGGTGCTGCTGGACGTGCTCTCCGCCATGGCAGCGGGGGTGACCGCGGCCTGGGACGGCGGCGAGATCGACGTCCGCCTGCGCGGTGGCGAGCCGGAGGTGGTCGTCGTCCCCGCGGCGCCCACCCCACCGGTGGACGAGGCCGACGCTGACGCGGCGCTCGCCCGGATCAGTCTCCGGCTGCCGGAGCCGCTCAAGGCTCGCGCCGAGCAGGCCGCCGCGGCCGATGGCACGTCGCTCAACACCTGGCTGGTCCGGGCCGTGGGGGCCGCGCTCCGGGAGCCCGGCCACGGAGCCCCGCTCCGCGGCCCGCGGCGCTTCTCCGGCTTCGCCCGCAGCTGAACGAACCCCGTGGAGGCCGCCATGCCCGTCCGGAAGCGCTCCCGCGCGTCGGTCGACGTCCCCCCGGACATCGAGGTCCGCAACCCCGCCGGGTCGGTCACCGTCGAGGCGGTCGAGGGCGCCACGGAGCTGGAGGTCCGCGTCGAGGCGCTCGACGCCGCGGCCGCGCAGTCGCTCGACCGGGTGGAGATCGACCTGGCGGAGACCGGGCCCGACCAGCTCGGCCGGCCCGTCCGGTTGCGGGTCCGGGCGCCCGCGCGGCACCTGTTCGGCACGCCGCGCTTCGCCGTGTCGGTCAGGACGCCCGCGGGTGCGGCGGTGCACGCCGCGGTGGCCTCGGCCTCCGCCGAGCTGCGCGGCCGGTTCGGCCGGGTCGGCGTCACCTCGGCCAGCGGGGACGCCGAGGTCGAGCGGTGCGCGCAGCTGCAGCTGCGCTCCGCCAGCGGCGACGCCCGGATCGGCACGGTGGATGGTCCGGCGACGATCGGGACGGCGTCCGGGGATCTGCGGCTGACCTCGGCCGGCGGCCCGGTCGAGGTCCGGACGGCCTCCGGGGACGTCGAGATCGGCACGGCGGCGGGGAACGTCTCGGCCCGGACGGCCTCCGGTGAGGTCACCGTGGGCCAGGTCGCCGCCGGCAGCGTCCGGCTGACGACCGTCTCGGGCGATGTGACGGTGGGCGTGGCCCCGGGGCTCCGCGTCTGGCTCGACCTCGCCAGCGTCTCCGGCCGGATGGCGTCCGAGCTCGCCGACGACGACTCCTCCGGAGCGGGGCCGGCGGAGCTGACCGTGGCCGCCCGGACGGTCTCCGGGAACGTGCGCATCCGGCGGACCGCACCGGCCGGCTGACGCTACCGACGCATCAGCCCAGCGCGGCACCGAGGTCGGCCGCCAGGTCACCGCGGTCGGCGACGGCGACCGCGTCCAGCTCGAGCCAGCCGGCCATCAGCGCCAGCTCCTCGGCGAGCGCGGCGGCCACCTCCGCGCGGTGCACGCCGTCCTCGGCGAAGGCGGACTGCACCCGCAGCACGCCGGCCGGCCGGTCGGCCTTGAGGTCGACCCGCGCGACCAGCCGGTCACCGAGGAGGAGGGGCAGGACGTAGTAGCCGTGCACCCGCTTGGACGCCGGGGTGTAGATCTCCAGGCGGTAGCGGAAGCCGAAGATGCGCTCCACCCGCGGCCGCTCCCAGACCAGGGAGTCGAACGGGCTCAGCAGGGCGCGGGCCCGGATCCACCGGGGACGGCGGGCCTCCGGGTGCAGCCAGGCGGGCGCGCCCCAGCCGGCGACCTCGACCGGGAGCAGCTCCCCGGCGCCGGCCAGTTCGGCGATCGCCGCGCGGGCGACCGCGGGGCCGAGCCGGAAGTAGTCCCGCAGGTCGCGCTCGGTGGCGACCCCGAGGGCCCGGGCGGCCGTCCGGACCAGCTCCCGCACCGCGTCGGCCGGGTCGGGGGTGGGGGCGGACAGCACCGCCGGCGGCAGCACGCGCTCGGCGAGGTCGTACACCCGCTCGAACCCGGCGGTGCGGCCACGCGTGGTCAGGACCCCGGTGTAGAAGAGCCACTCCAGCGCCGTCTTGCCGGCGTGCCAGTTCCACATGGCCCCCGGGCGGTCCGGACGCGGCTCGGCCAGGTCGCTCGCCCTGAGCGGGCCGCCCTCCCGCACCCGGTCGAGGATCTCCGCGACGTAGCCCGGGCGCTCGCGCTGGATGCGCACCATGGACCCCCAGGCATGCTCCTCGGCTGCCGCCATCCGCCACCGCAGGTGCGGATGCAGCCACACGGGGAGGAACGACGCCTCGTGCGCCCAGTACTCGAAGAGCTCCCCCCGGCCGTCGGCCAGCTCGTCCAGGACGGCCCGGCGGTAGGGGCCCAGCCGGCTGAACGCGGGAAGGTAGTGCGCCCGGGAGAGCACGTTGACCGAGTCGATCTGCAGGACGCCCAGCCGGGCGGCCATCCGGCGCAGGTGCCGGCGGTCCACCCCGCCGGAGGGGCGGCTGTCGGCGAAGCCCTGGGCGGCCAGCGCGATCCGCCGGGCCAGGGCGGCCGGCAGCCGGTCGACGACGCGAGCAGTCACGGTCCGCGATCCTGCCTGCCGGGTCCGACTGCCGCCGCAGCCCCCTAGGCTCGGCAGCGTGGAGCCGACCGCACCGTTCCCCCGGAGATCGGGCACGGCCGAGGTCTCGGTCCGTCCCGCGCGCGCCGAGGACGCCGGGGAGGTCGCCCGCATCCAGGCCGTCACCTGGCGGACGGCCTACCGCACCCTCCTCCCCCCGGACGTCCTGGACGGCTGGGACGAGGAGGCGGCCGCCGACGCGTGGCGGACGGCGGTGGTCTCGCCGCCGACTCCGGCGCACGGCGTGCTGGTGGCGCTGGAGCGTGACGCCCCGGTGGGCTTCGCTGCCTACGGGCCGGCGGGACCGGATGCCGGCGCCGCGCCGCGGCCCGGCGGGGCGGCCACGGAGATCGCCACCCTGCTGGTCGACCCCCGATGGGGACGGCGAGGCCACGGCAGCCGCCTGCTCGCCGCCGTCGTCGACCTGGCACGGGCCGCCCACGTGACACGGCTGCAGGCGTGGCTGCCGGAGGAGGACACCGCGTCGGCACGCTTCTTCGGGTCCGCGGGCTGGGCGCCGGAGGGCTGGGTGCGCACGCTCGACACCGGCGCCGTCCCGTTGCGGGAGACTCGCTGGTACACGCTGATCGAGGAGGCGGACGACAACCCATGACCTTCGCAGGCTTCCCCGACGAGGGGCTCGTCTTCTACGAGGGCCTGGAGGCGGACAACAGCAAGACGTACTGGACCCGCCACCGGCCCGACTACGAGGCCCACGTCCGGGCACCCCTGCAGGCCCTGGTCGACGAGCTGGCCGACGAGTTCGGCGCCGCCAAGATCTTCCGCCCGTACCGCGACGTCCGGTTCAGCCACGACAAGACGCCCTACAAGACCCATCAGGGGGCGGTCGTGAACCCCGACGGGCGGGGAGCGGGTGGGTGGTACGTCCAGCTCTCCGCCGACGGCCTCATGGTGTCCGGTGGCTCCTGGCGGCTGGAGTCCGACCAGGTGGCCCGCTACCGCCGCGCGGTCGCCGACGAAGTGCAGGGCGGGCGCCTGCAGAAGGAGGTGGACCGGCTGTCCGCCGCCGGTTGGGACACCGAGGGCGAGCGACTCACCCGCGTGCCGGTCGGCTTCCCCGCGGACGCCGAGCGCGCCGACCTGCTCCGTCACAAGTCGCTGCACGCGACCCGGCGCTGGATCCCGGCCGACTGGCTGCATGACCGCCGCGCGCTGGACGAGGTGCGGAACGCCTGGCGGGACGTGACCGCCCTCAACGCCTGGCTCGCCGACAACGTCGGGGCCACCACCAAGGAACCGCGCTCCCGCCGCTGACCCCGCCGGGCTTTCTGCGCGGAGGCCTGTCTGCCGGCCCGTCCCGGGTACGGGACCGGGTTGCCGGGCGGACCTCCGGGGCCGAGAGCCCGGGCGCGCGGTTGCGCGGGGCGACGGGCTGGGCGGGATGCGGACAAACGCCACGGGCCCCAGCCGGATGGCTGGGGCCCGTGGGGAATGGTTGTCCGGCGGCGTCCTACTCTCCCACCCCGTCTCCGGGGCAGTACCATCGGCGCTGAGAGGCTTAGCTTCCGGGTTCGGAATGAGACCGGGCGTTTCCCTCTCGCCATGGCCGCCGTAACGCTGTGAACATGTCGAACCGGAGACCGGTTCGTGCGTTCAGAACCGCACAGT
>NZ_FOSW01000015.1 GCF_900114385.1 Geodermatophilus ruber | reverse complement strand
CGCTCAGCACGGTCGCCCCGCTCAGCACGGTCGCCCCGCTCAGCACGGTCGCCCCGCTCAGCACGGTCGCCCCGCTCAGCACGGTCGCCCCGCTCGGCACGGTCACCGCCGTCGCGGTCGCCCCGCTCGGCACGGTCACCGCCGTCGCGGTCGCCGCGGTTGCGGCCGCCGCGCTCCCCGCGGTCGCGGTTGCGCTGCGGGCGCTCGTCGTCGGTCCGCTCGCGCTCGGTCCTGTCCGGGGCGGGTGCCGAGGTCGTCGCCGTCTCGGCGGCAGGGGCCTCGGCGCGCGGCTCCGGAGCGGCGGGGGTCGTCTCGCCGGCCGGCGCACCGGTCTCGACGGTCGGCGCACCCGCGGGCCGGCTGGCGGCCCGTCGGCGGCGCGGCGCCGGCGCCTCGGCGGACGCGGCGCCGGCGGCCGGGGCCGTCACGGCGCTGTCGGCCGGGGCCGTCACGGCGCCACGGTCGGCAGCCTCGCTGACCGGCGCGGCCGAGGCGGCCTCGCCGCGGGCGAGCGGGATGCCGCCGGTCGGGGCCGGAGCGGCCGCGGGCGCACTGCCCGCGCCCTCGGCACCCACCTGGCGGGCGGAGATGGCGGCGACCAGGTCGCCCTTGCGCATCCGGCCGGTGCCGGAGATGCCGAGCTCGGCCGCCAGGCGCTGCAGCTCGGGCAGCAGCATGCCGGACAGCCCGCTGCCGCGGCGGCGGGAACGACCCGCCGTCCCAGAAGCGGCAGGTGCCTCGTCCGTCGCCGCGTTCTGCGGCGTGACGACGAGGTCTGTGGTCTCACTCACGTACAGGTCCTTCCCTGCGGAGACCTGCGCCTACCAGCGCAGGGGGTGACCCGGTCCCTCCCGGTCCGACCCGGAGGCGGAAACAGCGAAAAGACGGGATCGAATGGGTGCGAGGCGGTTCCTGCGGCGACGGAAAACGATCGTCTGCAACGCCCCGCGCGAGACTCGCCCAAGCTGGGCGGCTACACCGTGAGCCTAAACCGCACTCGCGAACAGGACAACACTGGTCGGTACCGGTGTGTTCCTCGTTACCCAGACGATACCTTGCCCCGGTCCGAGAGGACCCGCGCCCCGCTGAGATCGACATCCAGGGGCAGCACCCGCCACCCCTCGGGAGCGAGTTGGGTCACCTCGCGCACACGGGCACCGACCGGTTCGCCCACCGGGTCCTCGGGGTGGCGGCGGGCCAGCACCAGCACGCTCGGCCCGGCTCCGGAGACGACGGCGGCGTGACCGGCAGCCCGCAGCCGGTCGATCAGCGCCAGCGACCCGGGCATCGCGGCCGCCCGCTGCCGCTGGTGGAGCCGGTCCTCGGTGGCCTCGAGCAGCATCGCGGGCTCGCGGGTGAGGGCGTGCACCAGCAGTGCGGCGCGGCCGGCGTTGAACGCGGCGTCGGCGTGCGGCACGGCGTCGGGGAGCAGCCCGCGGGCGACGTGGGTGGACAGCGTGCCGCTGGGGACGAGCACGACCGGCTGGATGTCCGGGTCGACCTCGAGCCGGTCGGCGCGGGCCCCCTCGTCCGTGGTGAACGACAGGGTCGCCCCGCCGAGCAGGCAGGCGGCGACGTTGTCGGGGTGGCCCTCCAGCTCGGTGGTCAGCCGGAGGACGGCGCCGGCGTCGACCGCCTCGACGTCCGGGCACAGCGCCCAGGCCGCGAAGACCCCGGCGACGACGGCGGCGGCCGAGGACCCCATCCCCCGCCCCTGCGGGATCGCGTTGGCCGCGACCAGCCGCAGCCCCGGCGGCGCCCAGCCCAGCTCGTCGCAGGCGGCGCGGAAGGCGCGGACGACGAGGTGCGACTCGTCCGCGGGCAGCGTGCCCGCGCCCTCGCCGGTCATGGCGACCTCGAGGCCGCTCGCGGCGACGGTGAACTCGAGGACGTCGTGGCAGGTCAGCGCCAGGCCCGCGCAGTCGAAGGCGGGACCGAGGTTGGCGCTGGTGGCGGGCACGCGGACCCGCACCGACGTGCGCGGCTCGCTCACAGCCCCAGCTGCACCGCGGCCGCCGCGGCGTCGACCGGCACGGTGACGGGGGCCGGCGCACCGGAGATGGCCCACTCCGGGTCCTTGAGGCCGTTGCCGGTCACGGTGCAGACCACTCGCGAGCCGGCGGGCAGCTCACCGGCCTGCGCCGTCTTGAGCAGCCCGGCGACCGAGGCCGCCGAGGCCGGCTCGACGAAGACCGCCTCGCTGCGGGCCAGCAGCCGGTAGGCGGCGAGGATCTCCCGGTCGGTGACGGCGTCGATGCGCCCGCCGGACTCGTCGCGGGCGGCCAGCGCCTTGGTCCACGACGCCGGGTTGCCGATCCGGATGGCGGTGGCGATGGTCTGCGGCTGCTCGACGACCCGCCCGCTGACGATCGGCGCGGCGCCGGCGGCCTGGAAGCCCCACATCCTCGGCGTCCGGGAGGCCGTGCCGTCGGCCGCGTACTCGCGATAGCCCTGCCAGTAGGCGGTGATGTTGCCGGCGTTGCCGACCGGCAGGCAGTGGATGTCGGGGGCGTCGCCCAGGACGTCGACGATCTCGAACGAGGCCGTCTTCTGCCCCTCGATGCGGTACTGGTTGACGCTGTTGACCAGGCTCACCGGGTAGTCGATCGCCAGCTTGCTGGCCAGCGCCAGGCAGTCGTCGAAGTTGCCGTCGACCTGCAGCAGCTTGGCCCCGTGCACCAGCGCCTGGGCGAGCTTGCCCAGCGCGATCTTGCCCTGCGGCACGAGCACCGCGCAGACCAGGCCGGCGCGGGCGGCGTAGGCGGCGGCACTGGCGCTGGTGTTGCCCGTGGAGGCGCAGATGACCGCCTGGGCGCCCTCCTCGACGGCCTTGGTGATGGCCATCGTCATGCCGCGGTCCTTGAACGACCCGGTCGGGTTGGCGCCCTCGACCTTGAGGAACACCTCGCAGCCGGTGCGCCGGGACAGTTCGGGTGCGGGCAGCAGCGGCGTCGCGCCCTCCTGCAGCGTGACCACCGGGGTGCTGTCGCTGACCGGCAGCCGCGACCGGTAGGCCTCGATCAGCCCCGGCCAGAGCGGCGAGACGGCGCCCCGCACGGGCAGCTGGGTCGTCATGACAGTCCTTCCACACGCAGGATGCTGGTCACGCCTCGGACCGCGGGCATCTCCCGCAGCGCGGCGACGGTGGCCGACAGCGCGGCGTCCGGGGCGCTGTGCGTCACGATGACCAGCGTCGCGGCGTCCCCGTGCCCGTCCTGGCGCACGGTGGCGATGCTGACCCCGTGGCGGGCGAACTCCTGCGCCACCGTCGCGAGCACGCCGGGCTTGTCCGCGACGTCGAGGCTGATGTGATACCGGGTGGGGGTCTCGGCGATCGGCCGGGCGGGCAGGCCCGCGTAGGTGGTGACGCCGGGCCCGGGCACGCCGTCCGCCCGGTTGCGCGCCACGGCCACGAGGTCGCCGAGAACCGCGCTGGCGGTGGGCTCCCCGCCGGCGCCCTGGCCGTAGAACATCAGCTGCCCGGCGGCCTCGGCCTCGACGAAGACGGCGTTGAACGCCCCGCCGACCGAGGCCAGCGGGTGCGTCGTCGGGATCATCGCCGGGTGCACGCGCACGGCCACGGAGTCCCCGCCCTCGCCCGGCACCCGCTCGCAGATGGCCAGCAGCTTGACCGTGCAGCCGATCTCCGCAGCGCGGGCGACGTCGGTCGAGGTGACCGCGGAGATGCCCTCCCGGTAGACGTCGCCGGTGGTGACCTCGGTGTGGAACGCCAGCGAGGCCAGGATCGCGGCCTTGGCCGCGGCGTCGAAGCCGTCCACGTCGGCGGTGGGGTCGGCCTCGGCGTAGCCGAGCTCGGTGGCCTCGGCCAGCGCCTCGGTGAACCCGTGCCCGGTCTCGGCCATGCGGGACAGGATGTAGTTCGTCGTCCCGTTGACGATCCCGACGACCCGGCGCAGCTGGTCGCCGGCCAGCGACTCGCGCAGCGGGCGCAGCAGCGGGATCGCCCCGGCCACCGCCGCCTCGTAGTACAGGTCCACGCCGGCCTTGCCGGCCGCGGCGTGCAGCGCGGAGCCGTCCTCGGCCAGCAGCGCCTTGTTCGCGCTGACCACCGACTTGCCCGCCTCGAAGGCGGCCATGAGCAGCGAGCGCGCCGGCTCGATGCCGCCGATCACCTCGACGACGAGGTCGACGTCGGGCCGGGCGACCAGCGACGCGGCGTCGGTGGTGAGCAGGTGCGCGGGCACCTCGGGATGGCGGTCGGGCCGGCGGACGGCGACCCCGGCCACCTCGACCGGCCGGCCGATGCGCGCGGCCAGGTCGGCGGCCTGCTCGTCGAGCAGCCGCAGCACCGCGCTGCCGACGGTGCCGCAGCCCAGCAGGGCGACCTTGAGCGGGTCACTCACGAGCGCACTCCCACGGAGTTGTCGGGCGCCGGGTGGGCGCGGGGCGTGCCGGCCGCGGGGACGTCGGCGAGAACCGCGTCGAGAGCGAACACGTCGGCCAGTGTCTGACGGCGGACGATCTCCGTGGCGACGCCGTCCCGCACCGCGACCACCGGCGGCTTGAGCAGGTAGTTGTAGTTGCTCGCCATCGACCAGCAGTAGGCGCCGGTGGCGGCGACGGCGAGCAGGTCGCCGGGCTGGACGTCGGACGGCAGCCACAGGTCGCGGACGAGGATGTCGCCGCTCTCGCAGTGCTTGCCGACGACGCGGCACAGCGCCGGGGGGGCGTCGGAGGTCCGGTTGGCCAGCACGCAGGTGTAGGCCGCGTCGTACAGCGCCGTCCGGATGTTGTCGCTCATCCCGCCGTCGACGGACACGTAGTTGCGCACGTGCGGGGTCCCCGGCGCGCCGCTGGCGCCCAGCTGCACCGGCTTGATCGTGCCGACCTCGTACAGCGTCACGGTGCCGGGCGCGGCGATCGCGCGGCCCGGCTCGACGGCCAGCCGGGGCACGGGCAGGCCGAGCTCGGCGCACTCGTGCGCGACCACGGCCCGCAGCTTCTCGGCCACGTCGTCGGGGCTGACCGGGTCGTCGTCGGGCAGGTAGGCGATGCCGAACCCGCCGCCGAGGTTGAGCTCGGGGAGCACCTCGCCGGTCGCGTCGCGCACCTGGCCGAGCAGGCCGACGACGCGGTGGGCGGCGGCCTCGAACCCGGCGGTGTCGAAGATCTGCGAGCCGATGTGGCTGTGCAGGCCGGTCAGCCGCAGCGCCGGCTCGGCGATCACCCGGCGGGCGGCGGCCAGCGCGTCGCCGGTGGCCAGCGAGAAGCCGAACTTCTGGTCCTCGTGGGCGGTGGCGATGAACTCGTGGGTGTGCGCCTCGATGCCGACCGTGGTGCGGATCA
This sequence comes from Geodermatophilus ruber, assembly GCF_900114385.1. Classification (GTDB taxonomy): domain Bacteria; phylum Actinomycetota; class Actinomycetes; order Mycobacteriales; family Geodermatophilaceae; genus Geodermatophilus; species Geodermatophilus ruber. Next base: position 134,616 of record NZ_FOSW01000015.1, on the reverse strand, counting down.
GCACCGGCACCGGCGTGCCGCCCGCGGCGACGCGGGCCGCGGCCAACGGGACGAGCCGGTCGATCTCGTCGAAGGAGTCGAGCACGACGTGCCCGATGCCCGAGTCGACGGCCAGCTGCAGCTCGGCCGGCGACTTGTTGTTGCCGTGCAGCGCGATCCGCTCCGCGGGGAAGCCGGCGGCCAGGGCCACCGTCAGCTCGTTACCGGAGCAGGCATCCAGGTGCAGGCCGTCCTCGGCGACCCAGCGGGCGACCTGCCCGCACAGGAAGGCCTTGGAGGCGTAGTGCACGTCGGCGCCGGCGAACGCGGCGGCGAACTCGGCCGCCCGGCCGCGGAAATCGGCCTCGTCGAGGACGAACACCGGCGTGCCGTGCGCGCGGGCCAGCTCGGTGACCGGCCGACCACCGAGGTGCAACTCGCCGTCGACCCGGGTGGCCGATCGCGGCCACACGTGCGCGTCGAGGGCGCCGAGGTCGGCCGGAGGCCCGCCGGCGGCCGTCGGCGGGGCGATGGTGCCGTGCAGCGGCCCCGCGGGGTGCGCCCTCACATCCGCTCCGGGGCGCTCACGCCCAGGACGCCGAGGCCGTTGCGCAGCACCACGGCCGTGGCGGCGCACAGCCACAGCCGCGCGGTGGTCAGCGGGGTCGCCTCCTCGTCGCCGCGCGGCAGCACCCGGCAGGCGTCGTAGAACCGGTGGTAGGTGCCGGCCAGCTCCTCCAGGTAGCGGGCCACCCGGTGGGGGGCGCGCAGCTCGGCGGCGGAGGAGATCACCCGCGGGAACTCGCCGATCGCCCGGAGCAGGTCGTTCTCCCGCTCGTGGGTCAGCAGCGAGGCGTCCACGTCGGCGGCCTCGCCCAGGGCCAGGCCGAGGTCGGCGGCGTTGCGCAGCACCGAGGAGATCCGGGCGTGCGCGTACTGGACGTAGAAGACCGGGTTGTCGTTGGTCCGCCGCGTCCAGAGGTCGATGTCGATGTCGATCTGCTGGTCGACCGAGGCCCGGGCGAGCGCGTAGCGGGCGGCGTCGACCCCGATGGCCTCCACCAGGTCGTCGAGCAGCACGACGGTGCCGGCCCGCTTGCTCATCCGCACCGGCTCGCCGTTGCGGAGCAGGTTGACCAGCTGGCCGATGAGGATCTCCAGGTGCTCGTCGGGGTCGTCCCCGGCCGCGGCCACCAGCGCCTTGTACCGGCCGACGTACCCGGAGTGGTCCGCACCGAGCATGATCACGACCCGATCGAACCCGCGGGCCCGCTTGTCGAGGTAGTAGGCGCAGTCAGCGGCGAAGTAGGTCGGCTCGCCGTCGGCCTTGACCAGCACGCGGTCCTTGTCGTCGCCGAAGTCCGTCGTCCGCAGCCAGACGGCGCCGTCGGCCTCGTAGACGTGCCCCTGCTCGCGCAGCCGGGCCACGGCCTTCTCCAGGGCGCCGGACTGGTGCAGCGTGGTCTCGGAGAAGAAGACGTCGAAGTGGACGCCGAACGCCGCCAGCGAGCTGCGGATCTCGGCGACCATCAGCTCGACGCCCCGCTTCCGGAACACCTGCAGCTGCTCGTCCTCCGGCCGGTCGAGCAGCCCGGGCTCGGCGGCGAGGACCTGGGCGGCGATCTCGCCGATGTAGCTGCCGGCGTAACCGTCCGCGGGGACCTCACGGCCGTGGGCGACCGCCAGGAGGCTCCGGGCGAACCGGTCGATCTGCGCGCCGGCGTCGTTGAGGTAGTACTCGCGGGTCACCTCGGCCCCGCTGGTCTCGAGCAGCCGGGCCAGCGCGTCGCCGACGGCCGCCCAGCGGGTGCCGCCGATGTGCACCGGCCCGGTCGGGTTGGCGGAGACGAATTCGAGGTTCAGCTTCTGCCCGGCCAGCACCGCGGTGTGCCCGTAGCCCTCGCCCGCGGTCACCGCCTGGACCGCGATCCGGCCCAGCGCGCCCTGCGCGAGGGTGATGTTCAGGAAGCCGGGACCGGCGATGTCGACCGAAGCGATGCCCGGGTGCGCGCGCAGCTCCTCAGCGATGCGCTCGGCGACCTCGCGGGGCGGGAGACCGGCAGGCTTGGCCAGGCGCAGGGCGACGTTGGTGGCGTAGTCGCCGTGCTCGGGGTTCTTGGGGCGCTCGACGACCACCTCGCCGGGGACCTCGACGGACAGCGCGCCGCGGTCGACGGCGGCGGCCACGGCGGTCCGGACGACGTCGCGCAACTGCTCCGGTGTCACCGCGTGATCGTACGCAGCTTCGCGCGCCGCCCCGGTCGCCCGCCCCCGGCGCCCGGCCGCGGCCGCCGCGGTTCCCAGGGTTCTCCCAGACGGCGGACCTAGACTGGCCTCCCGGAAAGGGGCATCGAGCCCCGGCCCGAGCCGGCCGACGGCACGGGCACCTCCGGACCGGCGCACAGCACGGTCCACGAGCTCGAGTACGAGGAGCAGGCCGTGGCCAAGGACCGCAAGCCCCAGACTGGCCGTTCCGGCGGGGGGGCCGGCCGGTCCGGCTCGGCCGGGGGCGGCAAGGGCGGGCGCACGCGACCGCCGGCGAACAACGTCGTCACCCAGCAGCGGCCGTGGGGGCTGATCGCCGCCGCCGTCGCCGTGGTGGTCTTCGCCGCCGCCGTCATCACCTACGCCGTCGTGCAGGTCAACGAGGCCGACGCCGCCCGGGTGGACTCGGTGGACGAGATCAAGGGGGTCCAGACCTTCGACTACGCCGCCGGCCAGGAGCACGTGACCACGCCGGTCGAGTACGAGCAGAGCCCGCCGGTGGGTGGGCCGCACGACGGTGAGTGGGCCGACTGCACCGGCACGGTCTACGACGTCGACATCCGGCACGAGAACGCCGTCCACAGCATGGAGCACGGCGCGGTCTGGATCACCTACGACCCCGAGGCCCTCTCCGCCGACCAGATCGCGACGCTCGCCGCGGTCGCCGGCGAGTCCGGCCGGATGCTCTCGCCCTACGCCGGCCAGGACTCCCCGGTCAGCCTGCAGTCGTGGAACCACCAGCTGAAGGTGGACTCGGTCGACGACCCGCGGATCGTGCAGTACGCCGACTTCATGACCTTCAACGACGACTTCTACCCCGAGGTCGGGGCCAGCTGCGAGAACCCGCAGTTCATCAGCGACCCGCTGACCGTGGACGACCCCAGCCGCGGCGCCGCCGCGGCGATGACCGACGCCCCGACGACGCCGAGCCCCGACGCCGGGAGCGGTGCGACGGAGTCCGGCACGCCGTGATGACCGCCACCCCTCCGGAGGCCACCACGGCCACCCCGGCGCCCGCGCGCCGGGGCCTGCGAGGTGTGTTGCTCGCGGTCATCGCCGTCGGGCTGGTCGTGCTCGGTGGCGGGCTGGCGGTGGTCCTGGGCATCGGCCGGGAGGACGCCACCCCGAGCGCCGACTCGGTCGACGCCGGCTTCTCCCGGGACATGGCCCGCCACCACCTGCAGGGCGTGGAGATGGCCAACCTCGCGCTGATGCGCAGCACCGACCCGGACGTGCGCCGGCTGGCCTTCGACATCGCCGAGACGCAGAACAACCAGGTCGGCCGGATGCACGGCTGGCTGTCGCTGTGGGGCCTGCCGCCGACGGGCGGCGAACCGATGGCGTGGATGAGCTCCGGCGAGCACGCCGGCCACGACATGCACGCCGGCCACGACATGCATGCCGGCGGCCTCATGCCCGGGATGGCCACCGAGGAGGAACTCGCCGAGCTGCGCGGGCTGACCGGCACCGAATTCGACGTCCAGTTCCTGCGGCTGATGATCCGGCACCACCAGGGCGGCTTCGGGATGGCCGACTACGCCGCCGACCACGCCGCCGTGCACGCGGTCAGGACCCTCGCCCGGACCATCGCCGAGACCCAGACCGCCGAGGTGACGACGATGGAGCGGATGCTCACCGACCGCGGGGGGACCCCGCTCCCGCCGCCCTGAGAGCCGCCGTCCGGGCCACGCGCGGACACTGGTAGGTTCTTTCTCGCCCCACCGCAGAGCCCCCGTAGCTCAGGGGATAGAGCACCGCCCTCCGGAGGCGGGTGCGCAGGTTCGAATCCTGCCGGGGGCACCACCCGATCGAACGGCCCCTCACCGGCGCAAGCCTGGTGAGGGGCCGTTCGGCGTTCGTGCGGCATCCCTTCTCTGCAACGAAGGCTGACACCCCTCCCTCGATCAGCCCGGGCTGATGGCCGTGGCGGAGCCGCGCGCGAGGCCCCGCCGGTCGCGACCGCTCACCTGAGGCGTCCCGGAGCGTCCGCCGGGGCCGCCCGCTGACCCTCAGCTGGTGAGCAGGCCGCCCTCCACCGGCAGAGTGGTCCCGGTGACGTAGCCGCCGGCGTCGCTGACCAGGAACACCAGCGCCGCGGCCAGCTCCTCGGGCTCGCCGGCGCGGCCCATGAGCACCCGGCCCATCTGCGAGTCCAGGTAGCCCGGCGCGTAGCTGTCGGTCATCTCGGAGGCGAAGAAGCCCGGCGCGAGCGCGTTGACCCGGATGCCCCGGCGGCCGGTCCACTGCTGGGCGAGGTCCCGGGTCAGCCCGATCAGCCCGGCCTTGCTGGCCGAGTAGGCCGCCTGCGGCAGGCCGGCGGTGGTCAGCCCGAGGATGCTCGAGATGTTCACGATCGAGCTGCCCGGCCGCATCACCCGCCCGCACGCCTGCGCCATCCAGTAGCAGCCGTTGAGGTTGACGTCGATGACCTCGCGGAACTGCTCGGGGGTCTCCCGGGTGGCCGGGACGGCGGTGCCGATCCCGGCGTTGTTGACCAGGACGTCGACCCGGCCGAACTCGGCGACGGTGGCGTCCACCAGGGCCTGGCAGTCCTCGGGTCGCGAGACGTCGGTGCGCACCGTGATCGCCCGCCGGCCGGCCTTCTCCACCGCCGCCCGGGTGTCGGCCAGCCGTTCCTCCCGCCGCGCGCCGAGGGCGACGTCCGCCCCGGCCTCGGCCAGCGCCCGGGCGAAGACCGCGCCGAGGCCCGAGGACGCCCCCGTCACGATCGCCACCCGGCCGTCCAGCCGGAACATGTCGAGGATCGTCCTGCCGCTCACGCCTGCTCCCGTCGTCGGTGTCGTTCCGCCGCGAGCCTGTCGCCCGGGCCGCCGGCGCGCCACCGCGACTCGCGGGATAGCGCCCGCCCGGCCCGGGTAGAGGATCCGCCCGTCCCGAGCACAGGGAGGCACGATGACCCGGCAGATGGATCTCCCGCACCTGGGCGAGGCCCTGGGCACCGACTTCTTCTCGGTGCGCGAGCAGTTCACCGACGAGCAGTGGGCGCGCTTCCTCGCGGTCCGCCGGTTCGTCGACCGGGAGGTGCTGCCGGTCGCCGGCGACTACTGGGAGCGGGCCGAGGTCCCCTGGCCGCTGATCCGCCGGCTGCCCGAGCTGGGCGTCGTCGGGGAGAGCATCACCGGCCACGGAGCGGCCGCGATGAGCCCCATGGCCGCCGGGCTGGTGCACATGGAGCTGCACCGCGGCGACGGCAGCCTCGGCACCTTCCTCGGGGTGCACGCCGGGCTGGCCATGCAGTCGATCGACATGTGCGGCTCCGAGGAGCAGAAGGCGCGCTGGCTGCCGCCGATGGCCACCCTGGACCAGATCGGCGCGTTCGCGCTCACCGAGCCGGAGCACGGGTCGGACTCCGTCGCGCTGGAGACCACCGCGCGGCGGGAGGGCCACACCTGGGTCCTCGACGGCAGCAAGCGCTGGATCGGCAACGGCACCCTCGCCGACCTGGTCGTGGTCTGGGCGCGGGACGTCGCCGACGGCCGGGTCAAGGGCTTCGTCGTCGAGACCCCCGCCGAGGGCTACACCGCCTCGGTCATCACCGGGAAGGTGTCGCTGCGGTCGGTCTGGCAGGCCGACATCGAGCTGCGCGGTGTCCGCGTCCCCGAGGAGAACCGGCTGCAGGAGGCGCACAGCTTCGCCGACACCGCCCGGGTGCTCGCCACCACCCGCAGCTCCTGCGCCTGGATGGCGCTGGGGCACGCCACCGCCGGCTACGAGACCGCCCTGGCCTACCTCCGGGAGCGCCGGCAGTTCGGCAAGCCGCTGGTCAGCTTCCAGATCGTGCAGGAGCGGCTGGTGCGGATGCTGGCCGCGCTCACCGGGATGCAGCTGTACTGCATGCAGATCGGCCGGCTGGCCGAGGCCGGGCGGCTGTCCCCCACCGTCGCCGGGCTGGCCAAGATGCACAACACCCGGACCGCCCGCGAGGTGCTCGCCGAGGCCCGCGATCTGATGGGCGGCAACGGCATCCTGCTGCAGAACCACGTGATCCGGCACATGGCCGACATCGAGGCGATCCACACCTTCGAGGGCACCGAGACGGTGCAGACCCTGATCGTGGGCCGGGACATCACCGGGATCAGCGCCTTCACCTGAGCCGCCTCCGCGAGGCTCGCCGGACGCTGCTCTCCCGGCCGACCTCTGCCCGTCATCTCCCGGTCACGTGCGCCCACCAGGCTCGGGGTACGCGGGCCCGCCCCCCGGGCCCCGGCACCCGGAGGGCTCCGTGACCGGTCCTGCTGCTCCCTCTCTCCCCGGTCCGCAGGCCCGCTGGCTGCGGACCGGGGCCGCCGTCGCCGTGGGCCGGCTGCGCCCACCCGTCGGCAGCTCCCGGCGGCGTGCGGTGTGCGGCGCCGCGCGGGTACTCGCCGGCCTCGGCGTGCGGGTGGACGTCCGGGCGCCGTCGGTCGCCTGGCCGCGCACCGGTACCGGGCTGCTCCTGGTCGCCAACTCCGTCTCGGCACTGGACCCGCTCGTGCTGCTCACCGCCGTGCCGGGCGCCACCGTCGCCGGGGCCGCCGGCCGGATCGCCGGGGTCCCGGTGCCCGCCGTCCCCGCGGTCACCGGCCGGCTCGCCGCGCTGCTGCAGCGCGGGACGTCGGTGGCCGTGGGTCCGGAGGAGCCGGCCGCGGACGGCTCACCGCTGGGCCGCTTCTCCCCGGCGCTGCTGGCTGCCGCGGTGGACGCCGGAGCCCCGGTGTGCCCGGTCGCGCTCCGCTACCGCGGGGCCGGGGCCTCGCCCGCGGCGGCCGGCTCGACCGTGGGGGCGCTGCGCTGGCTGGCCCGTGCGCCCGGAGCGGTCGTGGAGGTGCACCTCCTGCCCGCGCTGTCCCCCGCCGGCGCGACGGCGGCCGAGCTGGCCACGCTGGCGGAGTACGCCGTCGCGGCCGTCCTCGAGGGGCCGGCAGCAGCGGCGCTGGTCAGGCCTCGGTGACGCCGCCCCCGGTGACGGCCAGCCGGCGGTTGGTCTCCACCGCCGCGAGCATCCGCCGGTCGTGGGTGACCAGCAGCAGCGTGCCCCGGTAGCCGGCCAGGGCCTGCTCGAGCTGCTCGATCGCGGGCAGGTCGAGGTGGTTGGTCGGCTCGTCGAGGACCAGCACGTTGACCCCGCGGGCCTGCAGCAGCGCCAGGGCGGCCCGGGTGCGCTCACCTGGGGACAGGGTGTCGGCCGCGCGCAACACGTGCTCGGCGGTCAGCCCGTACTTGGCCAACAGGGTGCGCACCTCCGCGGCCGGCCGGTCGGGGACCTCGGCGGAGAAGGCCTCCAGCAGCGGTTCGGTGCCGAGGAACGCGGCCCGCGCCTGGTCGATCTCGCCGATCCGCACCGCCGGCCCCAGCGAGGACCGGCCGGCGTCCAGCGGCGCCCGGCCCAGCAGGGCGGCCAGCAGCGTCGACTTGCCGGCACCGTTGGGCCCGGTGATCGCGACCCGGTCCCCCCAGTCGACCTGCAGGTCCACCGGGCCGAGGGTGAACCCGCCGCGGCGCACCACCGCCCCCGAGAGGGTGGCGACCACCGCACCGGCCCGCGGCGCAGCGGCGATCTCCATGCGCAGCTCCCACTCCTTGCGGGGCTCCTCCACGACCTCGAGCCGCTCGATGCGCCGCTCGGTCTGCCGGGCCTTGGCCGCCTGCTTCTCGGAGGTCGCGCGCATGTGCGCGCGGATGTTCTTGTCCGGCTCGCTCCCGGCCTTGCGGACGGCGTTGCGCACGCCCTTGGCCATCCAGTTGCGCTGCATCCGCGCCCGGTCCTCCAGGCCGGCCTTCGTCTCCGCGTACTCCGCGTACTCCTCGCGCGCGTGCCGGCGGGCCACCTCCCGCTCGACGAGATAGGCCTCGTAGCCACCGTCGTGCACCCGGACCAGCTGCTGGGCCAGGTCCAGCTCCACCACCCGGGTCACGGTGCGGGCGAGGAACTCCCGGTCGTGGCTGACCACCACGATCCCGGCACGGGCGCCGGTCACGAATCGCTCCAGCTGGTCCAGCCCGGCCAGGTCCAGGTCGTTGGTCGGCTCGTCGAGCAGCAGGACGTCGTAGCGCGAGAGCAGCAGCGCGGCCAGCCCCACCCGCGCGGCCTGCCCGCCGGAGAGGCCCGCGGTGAGGGCGTCCAGGGCGACGCCGGGCGCCACCTCGGCGACGACCTCCTTCGCGCGGTCCTCGAGGTCGGCACCGCCCAGGGAGAGCCAGCGTTCGAGCGCGTCACCGTAGGCGTCGTCGGCGCCGGACCGGCCCTCGCTGAGGGCCTCGGTGGCGGCGTCGAGCGCGCCCTGCGCGGCCGCCACACCGGTCCGGCGCGCCAGCGCGGCCAGCACCGTCTCCCCCGGCCGGCGCTCGTGCTCCTGCGGCAGGTAGCCCAGGGTCGACGTCGGCGGGCTGACGGTCACGCTGCCCGAGTCGGCCGGCAGCTCCCCGGCGAGCGTGCGCAGCAGGGTGGACTTGCCCGCGCCGTTCACCCCCACCAGCCCGACGACGTCGCCGGGGGCGACCACCAGGTCGAGGTCGGAGAAGAGGACGCGGGCGCCGTGGCCGGCCGCGAGGCCGCGGGCGACGAGGGTGGCGCTCACGACCGCCATCCTCCCCGACGGCGATCACCGGCCGCGGTCCCCCTGTTTCACCCCGGGGTGTGCGGCTCCTCGTCGTCGGACCGGTCGAGGACGTCGTCGGCCATCTCGTCGAGCATGCCCTCGAAGGAGTTGTCCTCCTCGGTCGACGGGCGGCGCCGGACCAGCCACGGCTGCAGGTTGTCGTAGCCACGCACCGACACCCGCCGCAGGGGGCGCACCCGGTAGGCCGGAAGGCCGCGCAGCTGCCGGGCGAGGACCCGGTCGACCAGCAGCGAGCCGGGGCGGGCGATCGACGTGAGCCGGCTGGCCAGGTTCACCACCGGGGAGTAGACGTCGCCCAGTCGGGTCAGCACCGGACCGTAGGCGGCGCCCACCCGCAGCGGCGGGCGGTCCTCGGCCCGCCACGCGTCGGGCAGCTCCAGCCCGATCTCCACGGCGTCGACGGCGGAGGCCGCGGTGTAGAGGACGCCGTCGCCGACGGTCTTCACCACCCGTCCGTGGTGCCGGGCGATCACCTCGGTGGCGGTGCTCTCGAAGTCCTCGACCATCGCGCCGAGCTCGCGCCCGCCCATCCCGCGGCTGCGCGAGGTGTACCCCACCAGGTCGGCGAAGCCCACGGCGAGCTCCCGCCGGTCGCCCGGGCCGGCCGCGGCGAGCACCCGCTCGGCGTTGGCGGCCAGGTGCCGGCGCCACACGTAGTCCTGGACCCGGCGCAGCAGCGGGAGCAGCATCGAGGCGGTGGCCACCGCCTCTTCCGGTGAGATCGGCCGCGGACCACCCGTCTCCTCGTCGCCGCGGGTGAGGACGTCGGCGAGCATGTCGGTCTGCCAGTCCGCCAGCCGCGACAGGGACTGCCCCATGGCCCGGGCGATCGACGCCTCGGTCGAGGGATCGACGAACCCGGAGTCGATCAACTCCGAGAGCAGACGGAGCGCCTCGACGTCGGCGTCGGTGAAGACCGGGTCGTCGTCGGCGACGTCCGGGAAGCCCAGCGCGCGCCACAACCGTTGGGTGCGCTCCGGCGGCATCCCGGCCATCGCCGCGACCTGCAGGCGGGTGAAGCGCCGCGGCCCGTCGAGCAGCAGGCGCTCCAGTGCCTCGCGGGCGTCGCTCAGGTCCGCGGAGGCGTCGTCGGGTCCGGTGTCCGGCAGCGGTCAGTCCGTGGTGTGCACGACGAGCACGTCGACCGCAGAGCGGCGGGTCACGTCCGCGGGGACGGAGCCGAGCAGCCGGCCCTTGAGGCTGTTGAGCCCGCGGTTGCCCACCACCAGCAGGTCGGCCCGCTCGCGGGCGACGACGTCCAGCAGCGTCTCGACCGGCGAGCCGACCACGGCGACCGGGTGCACGTCGCCGGCGCCGGCCGCCTTGGCCTGCTCCGTGGCGGTGCGCACCGTCTCCTCGGCCGGGGCGGAGCCGATGACCTGGTAGGCCTCGTTCCCGAGGACCTCCCGGGCCCGCTGGACCTCGCGGTCGTCGCCCCGCGGGGGCAGGTAGGCGCAGACGATCACCAGCCGGGCGCCGCAGGCCCCGGCCAGGGCGCCAGCCCGGCCCACCGCGCGCAGCGAGGACTCCGACCCATCGGTTCCGACGACCACGGTGCGATAGGCGCTCACGGACTCTCCTGGCTGGCGCTCTCGGCCGCGTGCGCGGCGGGACTGTGCTGACCGGCGGGCGTCTCCGCTCGCCGCCGAGCCGGAACCTACCGAAGCAGCACACCGCCGGTGTGCCCGGGGTCACGTGCTGTGGGCACCCGGGGAGCCCACCACGGCACCCGGGGTCCGGCGCGGCACTCCTGGGAGTCGTTGCCGTGCGGTTGGATGGCTGCGTCCGGACGACGAGGAGGAGACCGCCATCCATCCCGGCAGCAGCACCCACCGTGACCCGGTTCGCATCGAGGTCCGCGGCCTCACCAAGTCCTTCGGCGCCGTCCGCGCGGTCGATGACCTCACCTTCACAGTCGAGCCCGGCTCGGTCACCGGGTTCCTCGGCCCCAACGGGGCCGGGAAGACCACCACCCTGCGCATGGTGCTGGGGCTGGAGCGGCCCGACGCAGGCACGGCGACGTTCGACGGCGTCACGTACCCGGCCCTGCCGGCGCCGGTGCGCACGGTCGGTGCGGTGCTCGAGACTGCGTTCCATCCCGCCCGCTCGGGCCGCAACCACCTGCGCGTGTACTGCCGGGCGGCGGGCCTGCCGACGGCCCGGGCCGACGAGGTGCTCGCCCAGGTCGGCCTGACCGACGCCGGTGGACGGCGGGCCGGCGGCTACTCGCTGGGCATGCGGCAGCGGCTGGCCCTGGCCACCGCCCTGCTCGGTGACCCCGCGGTGCTCGTCCTCGACGAGCCGGCCAACGGCCTGGACCCCGAGGGGATCCAGTGGCTGCGCGGGTTCCTGCGCCACCTGGCCCACGACGAGGGGCGCACGGTGCTGGTCTCCAGCCACCTGCTCGCGGAGATGGAGCAGACCGCCGACCGCGTCGTCATCGTGGGCGCCGGTCGCCTGGTCCGCGAGGGCTCGATCGCCGAGCTGCGCAGCGGAGCGCAGGGGGCCGGCTCGGTGGTCGTCCGGAGCCCGGAGGCCGACCGGCTGGCCCAGATCCTCGGCTCGGCCGGGTTCACCGTCACGCCGGACGGGGACGGCCTGGTGACCGTCGCCGCGGCGACGCCGGCCGACGTGGGTGCCCGGGCCTTCCAGGCCGGCGTCGAGCTGCACGAGCTGCGGGCCGAGACCAGCGGCCTGGAGGACCTGTACTTCCGGCTGACCTCCGGCCAGGAGCAGTTCGCCGCCCCCCACCCGGACCCGACGACGCAGGGAGCCACCCGATGACCGCCCTCGTCCGCGCCGAGTGGACCAAGCTGTTCACGACCCGCGTGTGGATCGGGCTGCTGCTCGGTGCAGTGGTGATGGTCGCCGGGTTCACCGTGCTGCTGACCTCGTTCGCCGGCGATCCCCAGAGCGGCATCCCGGAGGTCGGCACGCCCCACTACGAGGAGCTGGCCTTCGCGACCAGCGCGAACGTCGTCGTGCTGTTCCTCATCCTCGGCCTCATCGGGATGACCCAGGAGTACCGGCACCGCACCGCCACCCCGACGTTCCTGACCACGCCCCGCCGCGGTCGCGTGGTGATCGCCAAGCTGGTCGGCTACGCCCTGGCCGCAGTCCCCTTCGCCCTCGTCGTCCTCGCGGTGAACTACCTCGTCGTCGCCGTCCACGCCGGCGCCCGGGGGGCGGCACCCTCGCTGACCGGTGACAACCTGCGCGTGCTGCTGAGCGCCGGCCTCGCCCTGGTCGTCTACGCGATCATCGGGGTGGGGGTGGGTGCGCTGCTGCGCAACCAGGTCGGCGCGATCGTCGGGGCGCTGGTCTACCTCTTCGTCGTCGAGCCGGTCATCCGGTCGATCCCGGCGACGGCGCCGGCCTACAAGTGGATGCCCGGGGGCGCGCTGGAGGCGATGACCGCCACCCTGCAGGGCCCGGACCTCCTGGAGGCCTGGCAGGGTGGCCTGGTGCTGCTCGGTTACGGTCTGGTGGCCGCCCTGCTGGGCACACTGCTCGCCGTCCGGCGCGACGTCGTCTGACCTCGCGCTCGGCCCTTCCGATCCAGGAACGGGGATCCTCCATGACCACCCGCATGACCGCGCCGCGGCTGGGGCGGCTGATCTCCGAGGGGGACGGCGACGCGGTGCGCACCGCGATCGACGACTCACCTCGGCTGCTGTCCACCACGGTGGAGCACGCCGGCCAGGACGGCTGGACCCCGCTGCACCTGGCCGTGGCGGAGGGGCAGACGGAGATCGTGCAGCTGCTGGTGAAGGCCGGTGCCGACCTCGGCGCCCGCACCGAGCACGACCGCACGCCCTTGCACATCGCGCTGCAGTTCGCCCCGCACCTGGTCGTCGTCCTCCTGGAGCTCGGCGCTCAGGTGGACGCGCCCAGCGCCGCCTACCTCGACGACGTCGAGCAGCTGACCGCGGAGCTCGACCGCGGCGCGCCGCTGGCCGACCCGGTCACCGGCGTCGACCTGCTCACCTGGGCCGCCGCCGGCGGCGCGTCCAGCGCCGCCCGGACGCTGCTCGACCGCGGCGCCGACGCCGACGGCGGGGCGTTGCACGCCGCTGCCGCCCACGGGCAGCTGGAGCTCCTCCGCCTGCTGCTGGCCGCCGGGGCCGACGTCAACCAGCGCGAACCGGACACCGGGCGGTCCCCGCTCCACGCCGCGGTGTCCGCCGGTGGGGGCGGCGACGCGCCCGAGGTCGTACGCGCCTTGCTGGACGCCGGCGCCGACGTGAACGCCACCACCGCCGACGGGGCGAGCGCCCTGGACATCAGCCGGGTCGCGGCCGCCCGGAACCGCCGCGAAGACGCAGGTCAGGCCGCCGCGCACGACGCGCTGGCGGAGCTGCTCGTCGCCCGCGGCGCGACCGACTGAGCGTTCCCGCCCTCGCTCACCCCACCGGGGGGACCGACCGCTGTGCGGCGGGTCCGGCCCCTCGGACGGGCGTAGACTCCACCCCCTGTCCAGACACGTCCACCGACGACGAAGAAGGCACCCGCCCCCGTGTCAAGCGCGAGCTCATCCCGGCCGTCCGCCACCCCCTCCTCCTCCGCAGTGGCCGGATTCGGCACCAACGAGTGGCTGGTCGAGGAGATGTACCAGCAGTACCTCACCGACCCGTCCAGCGTTGACCAGGCCTGGCACGAGTTCTTCGCCGACTACCGGCCGGGGAGCCCGGTGGCCGCCAGCGACGACCGCGAGCGGCCGGCCGCCTCCCCCGACGGGCAGGCCGCCGCCGCGCAGCCCGCAGCCGCGCCGGCTCCGGGGCAGCAGCCCCGCCCCGCCGCCCCGGCCCCCCAGCGCACCGCCGGGCAGCCGGACGGCGACGGCGGCTCCTCCGCGCGGGCCACGCCCGTCCCGCCGCGGACCGAGGCGACGGTCGTGGACCACGCCGCGGACACCACCGCGACCCGGCAGAAGCCCGCGCCCGCCCCGAAGCCGGCCGCCAAGCCGGCAGCGAAGCCCGCCGGCGGCGAGGGCCCGAAGCAGACCCCGCTGCGCGGCGCCGCGGCCGCCATCGTCAAGAACATGAACGCGTCGCTGACCGTCCCGACGGCGACCAGCGTGCGCGCGGTGCCGGCCAAGCTCCTGGCCGACAACCGCATCGTCATCAACAACCACCTCGCCCGCGCCCGCGGCGGGAAGGTCTCGTTCACCCACCTGATCGGCTACGCGCTGGTCCGGGCCCTGGACGACTTCCCGGAGATGAACGCCAGCTACGCCGAGGTCGACGGCAAGCCGGTCCTCGTGCAGCCCGAGCACGTCAACTTCGGCCTGGCCATCGACCTGCCCAAGGCCGACGGTTCGCGCTCCCTCGTCGTCGCCTCCATCAAGGCCGCCGAGGAGATGGACTTCGCCCAGTTCTGGGCCGCCTACGAGGACATCATCCGCCGCGCCCGCGCCGGCAAGCTGACCGTCGAGGACTACTCCGGCACCACCATCAGCCTGACCAACCCGGGAACCATCGGCACCAACCACTCGGTGCCGCGGCTCACCGCCGGCCAGGGCGCGATCATCGGCGTCGGCGCGATGGAGTACCCGGCCGAGTTCCAGGGGATGAGCCCCGAGGCGCTCACCGAGATGGCGGTCAGCAAGATCATCACGCTGACCTCCACCTACGACCACCGGATCATCCAGGGCGCCCAGTCCGGCGACTTCCTCCGCCGGCTGCACTCGCTGCTGCTGGGCGAGGACGGCTTCTACGACGGCGTCTTCCGCTCGCTGCGGCTGCCCTACGAGCCGGTGCGCTGGGTGCCCGACGTGCGGGTCAGCCGCGAGGGCCAGATCGACAAGGAAGCCCGGGTCATCGAGGTCATCGAGGCCTACCGGCGCAACGGCCACCTCATGGCCGACACCGACCCGCTCGAGTTCAAGGTCCGCAGCCACCCCGACCTGGACATCCTCCAGCACGGGCTCACCCTGTGGGACCTCGACCGCACCTTCCCCGTCGGCGGGTTCGCCGGCGAGCGCACGATGGCTCTGCGGGACATCCTCGGCGTGCTGCGCAACTCCTACTGCCGCACCGTCGGCGTGGAGTACATGCACATCACCGACCCCGAAGAGCGGCAGTGGATCCAGCAGCGGGTCGAGCTCAAGCACGAGCAGCCCGACCGCGAGAAGCAGAAGCACGTGCTCGGCCGGCTCAACGCCGCCGAGGCCTTCGAGACCTTCCTGCAGACCAAGTACGTCGGCCAGAAGCGGTTCAGCCTCGAGGGCGGCGAGTCGGTCATCCCGCTGCTGGACGAGGTCCTGATCGCCGGCACCGACTACGACCTGGACGAGATCGCGATCGGCATGGCCCACCGCGGCCGGCTCAACGTGCTGGCCAACGTGCTCGGCAAGAGCTACGCCAAGATCTTCGGCGAGTTCGAGGGCAACATCGACCCCGGCACGGTCCAGGGCTCCGGTGACGTGAAGTACCACCTCGGCGCCGAGGGCACGTTCCAGAACCCCTTCGACGACGGCAAGTCCATCGCCGTCTCGCTGGCCAGCAACCCCAGCCACCTGGAGACGGTCAACCCGGTCCTGGAGGGCATCACCCGGGCCAAGCAGGACATGATCAACAAGGGCGAGCAGGGCTTCACCGTCATGCCCGTCCTGCTGCACGGCGACTCTGCCTTCGCCGGGCAGGGTGTGGTCGCCGAGACCCTCAACCTGTCCCAGCTGCGCGGCTACCGCACCGGCGGCACGGTGCACGTGGTCATCAACAACCAGGTCGGCTTCACCACCAGCCCGGCTGCGGCACGGTCGAGCCTCTACTCCACCGACGTCGCCCGGATGATCGGCGCGCCGGTCTTCCACGTGAACGGCGACGACCCCGAGGCCGTCGTCCGGATGGCGCGGCTGGCGGTGGACTACCGGCAGGCGTTCAAGAAGGACGTCGTCATCGACCTGGTCTGCTACCGCCGGCGCGGGCACAACGAGGGCGACGACCCCTCGATGACCCAGCCGCAGATGTACGACATCATCGACCGCAAGCGCTCGGTCCGGAAGCTCTACACCGAGGCGCTGATCGGCCGCGGCGACATCACGCTGGCCGAGGCCGAGGAGGCGCTGAAGGACTACCGCGGGCAGCTGGAGCGGGCCTTCGCCGAGACCCACGACGCGCAGGAGACCTCCACGCCCGAGCCGGTCATGGACCAGCCGCAGGAGGCCCCGGTCGCCACGGCGATCAGCACCGAGGTGCTCAAGGCGATCGGCGACGCGCACGTCTCCCTGCCGCAGGACTTCACCGTCCACCCGAAGCTCCAGCGGATGCTCGAGCGGCGCGCGGCGATGGTGAGCGAGGGCGGCGTCGACTGGGCGATGGGTGAGCTGCTGGCCTTCGGGTCGCTGCTCATGCAGGGCGTCCCCGTCCGGCTCGCCGGCCAGGACTCCCGCCGCGGCACCTTCGTGCAGCGGCACTCGGTGCTCATCGACCGGGAGACCGGCGCGGAGTACACGCCGCTGGCGCACCTGTCCGAGGACCAGGCGAAGTTCTTCGTCTACGACTCGCTGCTGTCGGAGTACGCAGCGCTGGGCTTCGAGTACGGCTACTCGCTGGCCGACCCCAAGGCGCTGGTCCTCTGGGAGGCGCAGTTCGGCGACTTCGTCGACGGCGCGCAGATGGTCATCGACGAGTTCATCAGCTCCGGCGAGGCCAAGTGGGGCCAGCGCTCCGGCGTCGTCCTGCTGCTCCCGCACGGGCTCGAGGGGCAGGGCCCGGACCATTCCAGCGGCCGCCCCGAGCGCTTCCTGCAGCTGTGCGCCGAGAACAACATGACCGTCGCCAACTGCACGACCCCGGGCAACTACTTCCACCTGCTGCGCCGCCAGGCGCTCTCGGAGGTGCACCGGCCGCTGGTCGTGTTCACGCCGAAGTCGCTGCTGCGGGCCAAGGCGGCGGTCAGCCCGGTCTCGGACTTCACCGACGAGACCTTCCGGCCGGTGCTGCTCGACCCGGGCGTCGGGGGCGAGCCGCTCGAGGGCGCCGCGGTGCGCCGGGTTCTGCTGTGCAGCGGCAAGGTCGCCTACGACCTGCTCGCCGCGCGGGAGGCCGAGGGCCGGGCGGACACCGCCGTGCTCCGCGTCGAGCAGCTCTACCCGCTGCCGGCCGAGCAGATCCGCCAGGCCCTGGAGGGCTACCCGAACGCCTCGGACGTCGTCTGGGTGCAGGAGGAGCCGGCCAACATGGGCGCCTGGCAGTTCATGGCGGTCAACCTGCCCGAGCACCTGCCGGCCGGCCGCTCGCTGCGCCGGGTCAGCCGCAAGGCGTCGGCCAGCCCCGCGGTGGGCTCGGCGAAGGTGCACGAGGCCGAGCAGAAGCAGCTGGTCGCGCAGGCCTTCGCCGACTGAGGTCCGGACGTGTACTTCACCGATCGGGGTCTGGAGGAGCTGGCCGACCGGCGGGGCGAGGAGCAGGTGACCCTCGCCTGGCTGGCCGACCAGATGCAGGCGTTCGTCGACCAGCACCCCGACTTCGAGGTGCCCGTCGAGCGGCTGGCCACCTGGCTGGCCCGCGGCGGCACGGACGACGACCTCGACGAGGAGTGAGCGCTCCCGGCCCGCACCGGCGCAGCTGTCGCCGGCGCGGGCCGGGGTTCGCCTCGACGTCCGGGAGCCCTGCTCCACCTGCTGGACGGCTGAGCACCGCGGCTGACTCGGGCGGTGTCGGTGCAGCTGGGGCCGGGTCCTAGCCTCGGGGCATGGGCACCGTCCTCACCGTCCTGCACGTCGTGACCGCCGTCTTCCTCGTCGGGCCGATGGCGCTGCTGCCACAGACTGCGCTGCGCGCGGTGCGGGCGGGCAGCGCCCCGGCGGTCGAGCTGCTCACCCGCTCCACGAAGGTCGTCACCTGGGCGTCACTGGCCGTCGCCGTCCTCGGGTTCGGGATCTCCGGCATCGAGGGCATCCCGCTGTCCCGGACGTGGCTGTGGATCTCGATCGTGCTGTACCTGGTCGCGCTGGTGCTCAGCCTGGTCCTCGTGATCCCGTCGCTGACCCGCGCCGTCGCCGCCCTGCAGCGCGACCCGTCCTCCGCCAAGGCCCTCTACGGGCGGATCGCGGCCGGCTCCGGGATCGTCTCGCTCCTGCTGCTGGCGGTCACGGTGCTCATGGTCTGGAAGCCCTGACCGACACGCCGGACGGCGGATCCCCCGCGCGGGCACGGGGCCGCGGCACCCTCTGAACGTGCTCGGTCACTCGCACGCCCTCTCCGGGCTGGCCGTCGGCGCGGCGACGCTGCCGTGGGCCCCGGTGGAGGGCACCGTCGCCCAGGCCGCCTGGATCGCCGCGGTCGGCGGCTTCGCGATGCTCCCGGACCTGGACGCCAACGGCTCGACCGTCTCGGACATGTGGGGGCCGGTCACCGACGTGCCCTCCGGCGCGATCGGCCGGCTGGCGCAGGGCCACCGCTGGGGCACCCACGACGCGGTCCTCGCGCCGGTGGCGTTCGGCGCGCTGGCCCTGGCGGCCGCCAACGCCTTCTGGTCCAGCCTGCTGCTGATGGCCCTGGCGATCGGGCTGGCGCTGCGGGCGCTGCACTTCGTCATCCCCGGCCGGGCGGAGAACACCGTCGTCGGCAACCTGCTGCTCTCCTGGGGCGGGGCCTGGCTCCTGCTCGACCACATGCCGCCACCGGGTTGGCTGCCCTGGGCCGTCGCCGTGGGGGTGCTCACCCACATCGCCGGTGACGCGATCACCCGGCAGGGCGTGCCGGTCCCCCTGGTCTGGCTGGTCCGCCGCTGCCGGCTCACGCTGACCCCGCTGCGCACCGGCGCCACGCTGGAGAAGGCCGTGCTCGCGCCCGCCTTCGTCGTGGCCACGCTGTGGTTCGTCTACGCCCACACCGGCGTCCGGCAGGCACTCGACCCGCTGCTGCAGGACCTGCGCGGCCTCGGTTGACCGCTACGGTCCGGACATGACCGGACACGTCCACGTCGCCCGGCTGCTGACCGACGGCGCCATGGCGGCGCTCGGCGGGCTGGGCCGGCCGGTCGTGATCGGCCCGGAGGGGCCGCCGTCGCGCGAGGACCTGCTCCGCGACACCGCGGGCGCGGTGGCGCTGATCAGCACGCTCACCGAGCGGGTGGACGCCGCCGTGCTCGACGCCGCCGGGCCCTCGCTGCGCATCATCGCGAACGTCGCCGTCGGGTTCGACAACGTCGACGTGGCCGCGGCCGCCGAGCGGGGCGTCGTCGTCACCAACACCCCCGGGGTCCTGGACGGCGCGACCGCCGACCTCGCGATGGGCCTGGTGCTGGCCGCCGCCCGCCGGATCGCCGAGGGTGACCGGTTCCTGCGCACCGGCACACCGTGGGTGTGGGGCCCGCGGATGATGGTCGGCCTGGACCTCTCCGCGGCCACCCTCGGCGTCGTCGGCTACGGCCGGATCGGCCGGGCCGTGGCCCGCCGGGCCCGCGCGTTCGACATGACCGTGCTGGCCACCCCCACCCGCTCACCGCTGTCGGCGGAGGAGCGGGCCGCGGTGGAGTTCCGGGAGCTGCCCGAGCTGCTGGCCGAGAGCGACGTCGTGACGCTGCACTGCCCGCTGACACCGGAGACCCACCACCTGGTCGACGACGCCGCGCTGGCCCGGATGAAGCCCACCGCGCTGCTGGTGAACACCGCCCGCGGCGGCGTGGTGGACACCGACGCGCTGGTCCGCGCCCTGCAGGAGGACCGGCTGGGCGGTGCCGCGCTGGACGTGTTCGAGGACGAGCCGCACGTGGACCCGCGGCTGGCGGCGCTGGGGCAGGTGGTGCTCACCCCGCACCTGGGCAGCGCCGCCGACCGGACCCGGGAGGCCATGTGCGGGCTCGCCGTGCGCAACGTCGCGGAGGTGCTCGCCGGGCGCCCGCCGCTCACCCCCGTGTGAGCGGGGTCGCTCGGTGACGGAGACCGTCACCGAGCGACCCCGGATCAGTGCGCGACGCCCTGCTCCCGCGCGCAGGCGGCGACCGCCTCGGCCACCGCGACGGCGACCCGGCGGTCCAGCGGGCTCGGGACGACGTAGTCGGGCCTCACGTCCTCGCCCACCACGTCGGCGATCGCGGTGGCCGCGGCCAGCTTCATCTCCTCGGTGATGCTGGTGGCCCCGGCATCGATCGCCCCGCGGAAGACGCCGGGGAAGGCCAGCACGTTGTTGATCTGGTTGGGCTCGCCGCTGCGCCCGGTCGCCACGACCGCTGCGTACTTCGCCGCCATCTCCGGGTCGACCTCGGGGATCGGGTTGGCCAGCGAGAAGACGATGCAGTCCTTGGCCATGGAGGCGATCGCCGACTCCGGCACCGAGCCGCCCGAGAGCCCGAGGTAGACGTCGGCGCCCTCGAGCGCCCCGATCATCGTGCCCGCGTAGCCGACCCGGTTGGTGTTCTCGGCGACCCAGCGCTTGATCGGCGTGAGGTCCTCGCGGCCGGTGTGCAGGATCCCCTGCGAGTCGGCCACGGCGATGTCACCGATGCCGGCCTCGAGCAGGATCTTGGTGCACGCGATCCCCGCCGCACCGGCGCCCGAGACGACCACCCGCAGGTCGCCGAGCTCCCGGCCCACCACGCGGGCCGCGTTGCGCAGCGCGGCCAGGACGACGATCGCCGTCCCGTGCTGGTCGTCGTGCATGACCGGGATGGCCAGCCGCTCGCGCAGCCGCTCCTCGATCTCGAAGCAGCGGGGGGCGCTGATGTCCTCGAGGTTGATCCCGCCGAAGGACGGCGCGATCGCGATCACCGTGTCCACGATCTCGTCGACGTCAGTGGTCGACAGCACCACCGGCACCGAGGACAGCCCGGCGAACTCGCTGAACAGGCAGGCCTTGCCCTCCATGACCGGCAGCGCCGCCGCCGGGCCGATGTCGCCGAGCCCGAGGACGGCGGTGCCGTCGGAGACCACGGCGACCACCCGCGGCGCCCAGGTGAAGCGGCGGGCGAGGTCGGGCTCGCCGGCGATCGCGCTGGAGACGCGCGCCACACCCGGGGTGTAGGTCAGCGCCAGGTCGGCGACGGAGTCGATCGGGCGGGTGGGACGTACGACCAGCTTCCCGCCTTCGTGCACCGCGAACGCCGGGTCGTCGGCGAAGCGGTCGGGGCTGCCCTGTGCGGGCTCGACGGAGGAGTGGTTGTCGCCCATGGACAGGACAGGGTAATCGGCCCCCACCGGGGCGCTCGCTACCGTGCTCGCCGTGGAGATCCGCGAGCTGGCCGTGCCCGACGCCTACGTCCTCGACCTCGTTCCGCACGGCGACGCCCGCGGCCGCTTCACCGAGTGGTACCGCGCCGACGTCCTGGCCGAGGTGACCGGTTTCGGCCTGACGCTGGCCCAGGCCAACCACAGCGTCTCCGCCCGCGGCGTGCTGCGCGGGGTCCACTTCGCGCTGGTGCCGCCCGGCCAGGCCAAGTACGTGTACTGCCCCGCCGGGAAGGTCCTCGACGTCATCGTCGACGTCCGTGTCGGCAGCCCCTCCTTCGGCGTCCACGACGCGGTCGTCCTCGACAGCGAGCAGCCCCGCGCGGTCTACCTCGCCGAGGGGCTGGGGCACGCGTTCGTCTCGCTGGCCGACGCCAGCTCGGTCACCTACCTGGTCTCCACCGGCTACTCCCCCGGCCGCGAGTTCGGCATCCACCCCCTGGACCCGGCCCTGGACCTGCCGTGGCCCAGCGATGTCGACTTCGAGCTCTCCGCCAAGGACTCCGCCGCCCCCACCCTCGCCGAGGCCCGGGAGCAGGGCCTGCTGCCCACGATGGAGCAGTGCGCCGCCCGTTACGCGGAGCTACGGACCCGCGGCTGAGGCCCCGGGGTCGGGCGCCGGCGCCAGCCGGCCCGGCCGGGGCCACAGCCGACCCACCACCCGGCCGACGACGACGGCCGCGCCGAACGCCCGGCTGTCGTCGGTGACCAGGGGATTGTCCCCCTCGACCCAGTGCCCCCCGGGGACCGCGCGGCGCACCCGCTTGACCACCAGCAGCTCCGGCCGGCCGGGGAACCGGGCGAGGACGACGTCCCCCGCGCCGATCCGGCCGTCCGGATCCAGCCGGCGCACCAGCAGCCGGTCGCCGTGGCGGACCGTGGGAGACATCGACGGGCCGGTCACCCGGGCCATCACCCAGGGCGTGAGCAGGGCCGGAACCCCCTCCGGGGGCCCCTCCTCGGACGTGTCTCCAGCGATCACCGCGAGTAGGGTCGCAGACGACCGAAACCGACGAGATCCGGAGGCACGTCCATGCGATTCCGCATGTTGTCCACCGTGGAGGCCAGCGCGCACTGCGACCTCCCCTGCGGCGTGTACGACCCGGCCCAGGCCCGCATCGAGGCGGAGTCCGTCAAGGCCATCCAGGAGAAGTACCAGGGCAACGACGACCCCGTCTTCCGCCAGCGCGCCGTGCTCATCAAGGAGCAGCGGGCCGACCTGGTCAAGCACCACCTCTGGGTGCTGTGGACCGACTACTTCAAGCCCCCGCACTTCGAGAAGTACCCGCAGCTGCACGAGCTGTTCAACAAGGCGACGAAGCAGGCCGGCGCGGCCGGCGGCAAGGGCAGCATGGACCCCGCCGAGGGGCAGAAGCTGCTCGACTACATCGCCGAGATCGACAAGATCTTCTGGGAGACGAAGGCCGCTTCCTGAGGTCTCCCGCAGCACCGCAGCGGCCGGCGAGCTCCCCGCTCGCCGGCCGTTCGCGTCCCCGCACCGCTGGTCCGGGTGAGCGACCGCTCCGCCGTGCGCCGGCACGGTGAACATCGCCACACCCGCCGCCCCGGCTTCCCCGAACGGCCCGGTCACCGCCCGACCCGAGCCGCCGACCGGTGATCCACCGGCCGACCCGAGTGCGTCCCGGTACCGTCTCACCACGATGCGCATCGACCCGGCCGGGTGGCCCTTCATCACCGGCCCGCTGGCCTCCGCCGCCGCACTGACCGCCGCGGGCCGGCTCTCCGGGCGCCGCTGGGCCCGGATCGCGGCCTGGCCGCTGGTGGCCCTCTCGGCCTACATGGCGCTGTTCTTCCGCGACCCCGATCGCCGGTGCGACACCCGCCTGCCGGCCCCGGACGAGATCCTCGCCCCCGCCGACGGTGTGGTGATGGTCGCCGGGGAGCCGCAGGAGGACGTGGCGCCCAAGGGCGACTGGCAGCAGGTGAGCATCTTCCTGTCCGTCGTCGACGTGCACGTCAACCGCTCCCCGTACCGCGGCGAGGTCGTCGAGAGCTCCTACCGCAAGGGCAGCTTCCTGGCCGCCTACCGAAAGGAGTCGGCGCACAAGAACGAGCGCAGCGAGATCTGGCTGCGCGACGGTGACCGCACCGTCGTCTTCCGGCAGATCGTCGGGGTGCTCGCCCGGCGGATCGTCACGCGCACCGGGGTGGGCCGCCACCTGGCCACCGGCGAGCGCATGGGCCTGATGAAGTTCGGCTCGCGGATGGACGTCTTCGTCCCTCGCGAGTGCACCATCACCGTCCGGAAGGGGCAGCGCGTGCGCGGCGGCGAGACCGTCATCGCCCGCTTCCCCTCGGCCGGCTGAGGGGGGCCGCCACCATGCCCAGTTCCGCGTCCGGCGCACGGCCCCCGCAGACGCGGCGCACCGCCACCGTCGAGTTCGTCCGCGGTTCCGTCCGGGGCACCCGCCGACGGGCGCTGGCCACCCTGCCCAGCCTCTTCACCCTGGCCAACATGATGTGCGGCTTCGCCGCGATCCTGGTGTCCATCCGCGGGCAGTACACCCTCGCCGCCGTCCTGGTCGGGCTGTCGGTGGTCTTCGACATCACCGACGGCGCGGTCGCCCGGCTGGTCGGCGCGGTGACCCCGTTCGGCCTGCAGTTCGACTCGCTGGCCGACCTGGTGTCCTTCGGCCTGGCCCCGGCGCTCCTGGCGTTCACGCTGTTCTCCGAGGGCCGCGACGAGTGGGACCCGCTCGGCTGGGTGGTCTGCTTCCTCTGGGTGGCGTGCGCCGCGATCCGGCTGGCCCGCTTCAACACCACCATCGACCCGACCGCCGACAAGCGCTACTTCACCGGCATGCCCAGCCCCGGGGCCGCGGGCGTCGTCCTGGCCTCGGTCTTCGCCTTCGGCGACCAGATGCAGGGCCGCGACCGCCTGTGGGTGCTGCTGATCGTCGCCGTCCCGGCCCTGCTCATGGTCAGCCGCATCCGGTTCCGCTCGTTCCGGTCGCTGGTCAGCCCCAAGAGCGGCCGGCCCTACGGCCTGATCGCCGCCGCGCTGGCGATCGTCGTCGGCTTCGCACTCGCCCCCGTGGTCACCGGCTGCGTCCTGGCCTACGGCTACCTGCTCGCGCCGGTCCTGGTGCCGGTGCTCTCCCCGCTCTCCCGGCTGCTGCCGGACCGCCTCAAGGAGCTGCTCACATGACCGTGCGGCCCATCCGACCCGCCGACGTCCCCGTCGTGGTGGGGCTCGTCCGCGAGCTGGCCGAGTACGAGAAGGCCGCGCACGAGGTGCGGCTGACCGAGGAACAGCTCACCGCCGCCCTGTTCGGCGACTCCCCGGCGCTGTTCGGGCACGTCGCAGTGGCTGACGAGGGGGTGGCCGCCGGCGAGGTCGTGGGCATGGCGCTGTGGTTCCTCAACTTCTCCACCTGGCGTGGGACCCACGGCATCTACCTCGAGGATTTGTACGTGCAGCCCCAGCACCGGGGCAGCGGTCTGGGCCGTGAGCTGCTGCGCACGCTGGCCGAGACGTGCGTGCAGCGCGGCTACAGCCGGCTGGAGTGGTGGGTGCTGGACTGGAACACCCCGTCGATCGAGTTCTACAAGGCCGCCGGCGCCGTGCCGATGGACGAGTGGACGGTCTTCCGGCTCACCGACGAGGCCCTGTCCGAGTTCGCCGCCGACCGCCGCGCGTCATGAGCCTCGAGCGGATCCCGGCCGAGTGCTGGCTCACCGACATGGACGGCGTCCTGGTCCACGAGGGGCAGGCGCTGCCCGGCGCGGCGGATTTCCTGGAGCGCCTGGTCGAGTGCGGCCGCCGGTTCCTCGTGCTCACCAACAACTCGATCTTCACGCCGCGGGATCTCGCCGCCCGGCTCGCCCGCTCCGGCCTGACCGTGCCGGAGGAGGCGATCTGGACCTCGGCCCTGGCGACCGCGACCTTCCTGTCCGCCCAGTGCCCCGGCGGGTCGGCGTACGTGATCGGCGAGGCGGGCCTGACCACCGCGCTCTACGAGGCCGGCTACACCCTCACCGACACCGACCCGGACTACGTCGTCCTCGGGGAGACGCGCACCTACTCCTTCGAGGCCATCACCCGGGCGATCCGGCTGGTCGGTCAGGGCGCCCGGTTCATCGCCACCAACCCCGATGTCACCGGGCCCTCCCCGGAGGGCCCGCTCCCGGCGACCGGCGCGGTGGCCGCGCTGATCACCCAGGCCACCGGGGCGAAGCCCTACTTCGTGGGCAAGCCGAACCCGATGATGTTCCGCAGCGCGATGAACCGGATCGAGGCGCACTCGGAGTCCACGGTGATGATCGGCGACCGGATGGACACCGACGTCGTCGCCGGCATCGAGGCCGGACTGGAGACGATCCTGGTGCTCACCGGCTCGACCACGGCCGCCGAGGTCAGCCGCTTCCCGTTCCGGCCGGCCCGGGTCGTGGACTCCATCGCCGACGTCGTCGACCTGGTGTGAGGCCGCCGGGGCCCGGCAGCGGGGCTCAGCGGTCGTGGAAGGCCAGCCGCGCCTCGGGCGTGGCCAGCAGGTACAGCTCCAGGCCGACCAGGGCCAGGATCGGGATTCCGACGAACGCCCCGCCCCACTCGAAGGCGGAGTAGTAGCCGAAGAGCCCCAGCAGGATCTGCAGCACGATCACCGGCCCGCGCGCCCAGCCCGACACCCGCCACAGCCCGACCGCCGCCGCACCCAGCAGCACTGCGAAGAACCCCACGTAGACGACCTCGGCCAGCGCCCGCCCGGTGCTCTCGGGGGTCGAGGCGAACGTCAGGTACAGCAGCACGAGCGCCAGGACGGCGAGCCCGGCGGCCTCGACGGCAACCACCAGCGCCGCCCGGCGGACCGCGGGCGGGGCCTCCGACGCCGGCCGCGCGGGCCGCGGCGCGGCGGGCTCGGCAGCGCCGCCGAGCAGCCGCTCGGCCCGCCTGCGGCCCTGCGACGGCCGCTGTCCGCGCTCCTCGGTCACGGGCGCGAGGGTACGCGGCACCCGCCGCTGCCCGGTTCCTGACCGGACCCGGGGCCGGCGCTGGCTAGCCTGGTCACCATGCGTGCGCTCGTGGTGGCCAACCTCGCGGCGACGACCACCAGCCGCACCATGCGCGACGCCGTCCTGGGCATGCTGGCCGACGAGCTGAAGGTGGACCTCGCCGAGACCGCCCACCGCGGGCACGCCAGCGAGCTGGCCCGGCAGGCGGCCGCCGAGGGCGTCGACCTCGTCGTCGCCCTCGGCGGTGACGGGACGGTCAACGAGGTCGTCAACGGGCTGCTGCACGCCGGCCCGGGCCCCGACGTCCCGCTGCTCGCCGTGGTCCCCGGCGGTTCCACCAACGTGTTCTCGCGGGCCCTGGGCCGCTCCCGGGACCCGGTGAGGGCCACCACCGAGATCGTCGACGCGCTGCGGGCCGGGCGCACCCGCCGGGTCTCCCTGGGCACCGTCAGCGTCCGCGGTGCGAGCGCCGTCCCGGCCGCGGTCCCCGACCCCGCGCTCGCCCGGGCCGCGGCCGACGCCGGGGCCGCGGCCCATCCGGAGTGGACCGCCCCGCGCTGGTTCGCCTTCTCCGCGGGGCTGGGCTTCGACGCCGACGTCATCGGCCGGGTCGAGGCACACCGGCGCCGCGGGCGGCGCTCCACCGGCGCGCTGTACGTGTGGGAGGCCACCAGCCTGTTCGTGCTGGGTCGGGAGCGGCGGCGCCCGGCGATGACCCTGGAGGTCCCCGGCGAGCCTGCGCTGGACGGGCTCTTCCTCTGCCTGGTGTCCAACGTCGCCCCGTGGACCTACCTGGGGGCCCGGCCGGTCAACCCGTCCCCCGAGGCCTCGTTCGACACCGGCCTGGACGTCTTCGCCATGGGCCGGATGGGGGTGCCGCGGATGCTGCACCACGTGCGGCAGGTCCTGGCCCGCCGGCCGGACGCGCGGGGGCGCGGCGTGCACCGCCGGCACGACCTCGACGAGTTCACCCTGACCGCGACCCGCCCCCAGGGCTGGCAGCTCGACGGTGACCACCTGGGGACGGCGACCGGCCTGCGGGTCCGCAGCGTTCCGGCCGCACTGCGCGTCCTTCGCTGAATTCCCGAGCGAGACCCATTATTCTCGGAATTGCGGGTCTTCCCGGCGGTCATTCACGAGCAGCGAACATTGTCAACGGGAATCGCGGTCCGATCGTCCGGTCGAGTGGCACACCTAGCATGCCCGTGGTGAGCTTGCTCACGAGGGGTCGACCGATGCCCTCGTTCTGCTTGACAGGTCCCCGCACCGTGAAAACATCGCGGTAGGAAAGCAACCTGTCGGTAACAAATGCACTAAGTCGCTGTGCCATGGCGCTGGGCAACCCGGTGTCGGCCTGCGGAGCGGTCCGAGGCCGGCGACTGATGCACCACACCGTAGACGACATCGAGGAGAACACAGCCATGGACTGGCGCCACCGCGCGCTCTGCCGCGACGAGGACCCGGAGCTGTTCTTCCCCATCGGGACGACCGGCCCCGCGCTCGTTCAGATCGAGCAGGCGAAGGGTGTGTGCCGGCGTTGCCCGGTGATGGAGTCGTGCCTGGACTGGGCCCTGCGCTCGGGTCAGGACTCCGGAGTCTGGGGCGGACTGTCCGAGGACGAGCGGCGCGCCCTCAAGCGGCGCCAGGCTCGCACCCGGGTGCACACCGCCTGAGCGTCCCGCACACCGGCGGCCGGGCTTCCCCGCCCGGCCCCGCCGCACAGAACCGTCACGAGGCCGGTCCGGGTTCCCCGGGCCGGCCTCGCGGCTTGGTGCCTCGTCATCCGGCAGGGACGGCGGTGTCATCGCCCCTCAGCGGACATCGCCCCTCAGCGGACATCGCCCCTCAGCGGCGGAGGCGACCCGCGCCGGGCAGGGTCAGGACCACCTCGGTGCCCGGCCGGTCGCCGGCAGGGGGGCCCATGACCAGGGTGCCGTCGAGCTCGCTGGTGACCAGTGTGCGCACGATCTGCAGGCCCAGCCCGTCGCTGGCGACCGGGTCGAAGCCCTCCGGCAGGCCGCGGCCGTCGTCCCGCACCCGGACGACGAGGTCCTCCCCGTCCCGTTCGGCCACGAGTTCGATGCTGCCGGGCGCCCCGTCCCGGAAGGCGTGCTCCGCGGCGTTGTGCAGCAGCTCGGTGACCGCCAGCACCAGCGGCGTCGCGGTCACCGACGGCAGCTCGCCGATCTGCCCGATCCGCCGGGTCCTCGCCGCCGGGCCGACCGAGGTGAGGTCGCCCAGCATCGGCAGCACCTGGTCGAGGACGTCGTCGACGTCCACCACGTCCTCCCGGCTGCCGGCCAGCGTCTCGTGGACGACCGCGATCGAGGACACCCGCCGCACCGACTCCTCCAGCGCCTCCCGGGCGGCCGGCTCCGTCATCCGGCGGGCCTGCAGGCGCAGCAGCGCGGCCACCGTCTGGAGGTTGTTCTTCACCCGGTGGTGGATCTCGCGGATCGTGGCGTCCTTGGTGAGCAGCGCCCGGTCGCGGCGGCGGACGTCGGTCACGTCGCGGACCAGCACCAGGGCGCCGGCCTCCTCGCCGGGGGCCTGCAGGGGCAGCGCGCGCACCAGCATCGTGGCCGTCGCGCCCTCGACGTCCATGGGGTCGGGGAACCGCCCGGCCGCCGCGGCCCGGATCCCGGCCGCCACCGCCTCGCCGGCCACCCGGTCGACCGCCACGTCCCGGGTGAGCCGGGCCAGGTCGGCGCCGACGACGTCGCCGCGCACCCCGATCCGGCGGTAGGCCGACAACGCGTTGGGGCTGGCGTAGACGGCGCAGCCGGTGCTGTTCAGCCGCACCAGACCGTCACCGGCCCGCGGGCTCATCTCGGCGTCGACCAGCTTCTCCGGGGGGAAGGTGCCGGCCGACACCATGAGGCAGAGATCGGCCGCGATGTCGAGATAGGTGAGCTCCAGGGTGGACGGCGCCCGGGTCGCCGCGAGGTTCGTGTCGCGGGCCAGGACGGCGACGACCACGCCGTCGTGGCGTACCGGGACGACCTCCCGCCGGCGCGGGGTGCTGCCCGACCAGTCCGGCTCCCCCTCGGTGACCGGGCGCCCGTCCCGGTGGGCCACCACGAACGGCTCCGCGGCCGGCCCGGACACCTCGGCGCCGACCAGGTCCTCGGGCTGGCTGGTGGGGGCGGTCAGCGGCCGCACCTGCGCCACGCACCACCAGCCGCCGTCGGCGAGCGGCACCCACAGGGTGAGGTCGGCGAAGGAGAGGTCGGCCAGCAGCTGCCAGTCGGCGACCAGCCGGCGGGCGTGGTCGATCTGGGCGGGCTGGGACGCCGAGCCCCGCGTGAGGCGTTCGGAGAGGCTGCTCATGGTGCCCCGAGGGTAGGGCGGCCCCCGCCCGGGCTGCCCACCGCCGACGCGTCGTCCGTGTCCATCGAGGACGCCGGCCCGGAGGACGTCCCCCGCATCGCCGAGCTGACCATCGACGTCCACGTCGGTGGCGGCCCGCGGATTCCAGCGAGAGTGTCGCCGGTCTAACGAGCGACAGCCCTACGCCTACGTCCTCTGGCGAACGACACTGCCGCTCCGATGAACGACACTCTGAGCCCGCCGCCAGTTCGGTCTCCCACTGCCGCCGAGAGCGTCCTGACTCGTCATACGTCCGCGGCGGGTGTTCGCCAAGCGCGGCCTAGCGATCACCGAGCTGTGGCGTCGCTGACCGCGGGTTCTGCTCCGACGCAGGCCGGCGCACCCGCCCGGCGGCCGAGCCACCGGTCGGCCAGCCGGACGGTGAGAACCGGCAGCAGCGCGATCGTCGCGAAGATGGCGGCGCCGCCCGCGCCTACGCCCAGCCACTGACCGAGCCCGAATCCGGTCGTCGCGCCGATCTCCTCGCTGGCCACCCCGATCGCCGGAACGCACAGGAAGAGCGCCCCGGCCGCCGGCAGCAGCCACCGGACCCAGTGCGTGGTGAGTGCCGCGACCACGCCCCCAGGGACGAGCACGAGCGCGTAGAGCAGCAGCACAAACGACGTACCGGTCACGGAGAACGAGCTCGATCCCGATGCCGCCAACGACACCAACGACATCAGCCCGCGGGAGAGCGCGCCGAGCGCCGTCCCCACAACCAGTGCCGCCAGCACACCCGCGCCTGCCTTGATGCCCACGCTCGCCCTCTTCACGGTCGGATACCGCGGGAAGATAGCGGCGAAACCGCTGCGTGGGGGCTCAGTAGACGCCGATGCGGATGTACGGGTTCTTGGCCGGGTCCATCCACCGCGGCAGCTGCACATCGTCGTCCGACGGACCGCGACGCAGCCCCAGAAGGGTCGTTCAGCGGACGCCGTGTCGTTCAGCAGAAGGCACGGACGGGACAGTGCCGTTCAGAGGAGAACCCGCGCAGTGCCGCTCGCGGGAGAACTGCAGGTAGCGGGCTGACACTCTCGCAGGAATCCGCGCGGCCTGGCCTCCCGGAGTGCGGCGTCAGCCGTCGACGGTCGCGATGAGATCGCCCTCCTGGAGGACCTCCCCCTCGACGACGTGCAGCTCCCGCACCGTCCCGGCGTGCTCGGTGAGGACGGGGATCTCCATCTTCATCGACTCGAGGATGACCAGCGTGTCGCCGGCGTCCACCCGGGCGCCGGGCTGCACCAGCACCTTCCAGACGCTCGAGACCATCTCGGCGTGGATCTCCTCGACCAACACGGGCACCTCCCAGACCGACCTCCGCTCATCCAAGCACGACGGCAGCACGGTCCGTCCGCGCCGCGCGTCAGGCCCCCGGCGCGGGGTACCCGGCCGCCAGCCGGTCGAGCACCGGGCGGATCTCCGGGCCGTCGTGCGGCACCCCGAGGTCCGGCAGGCCGGCGAGCACCCCGCCGGCCGCGCGCGCGGCGGTGGCCGTGTCCGCGGCACCGGCGCTGACGGTGGCGAGAAGGGCGTCGTACCAGCCGTCGAGCCGGTCGCCGACGTCGTAGCCGCTCACGGCCACGACATCGGCGTCCCGCGGGCGGCGCGCTCGTGAGCCGGACTCGGGCAGCCGGCCGGTGACCCGACCCGCCGTGCCCGGCGGCAGGGTCGACCGCAGCTGGACGACGACGGCCTTGCGCGGGGCGCCTGCGGGCGTCGGGACGGTGACCGGCCGGCCGCCGGTCGCGCTGCTCACGGCGAGCTCGACCGCGTCCACGCCGTGCGCACGCTCCAGCACCGCCATGTCGAGGGAGAAGCCCGCAGCCACCTCGGCCAGCTCGCCGTCGGGGGCGATGCCGACGGTCACCAGGCCGCGCCAGCCGATGTCGGCCAGCCGCTCGGCGGCGGGCGGCAGGTCGACCGGGTCCTCGGGGGTCCAGGAGACGCGGGCGATGCCGGCCGCGCGGTCCCGGACGACGGGGGTCGTGCAGTGCAGCCCTGCCTCGGTCACCCAGGCGAGGAAGCCCCGCTCGCTGGCCGGCTCGACGCCATCGCCCCCCAGGCGCTCCAACACCGCCGCCGGCGGACCGCACCAGGCCAGCCCGGCGGCGATGACCGCGCCGGCCAGCCGGGCGTTCCCGGCCAGCGCCGGCGGGACGGGCAGCACCGCGCCCACCCCGCTGCGGCGGGCGGCCTCCACGATCCGGTCGACGGCGAGGTAGGACTCGGCCGCGGCCGCGGGGCCGAGCAGCACGGCGTCGTCGGCCAGGTGGACGTGGCGGGCGGACCGATCCGCCTCCGAGTGCACGGCCACGGTCTTGATCCCCAGCCGGGAGCAGGCCAGCACCACCGCGCAGGCAGCCGGCCCCCGCCCCGCCACGAGCACGCTCTCGACCCCGACCTGTGCCACCGCGCCGGTTCCTCCCCCAGTGGTGCCTGTGCCGCGCTCCTCGCGCTACCGCCCCAGCCTGGCCTGCCCGCCCGCACCGGCGCCACCGGGAGGCGTGAGAGGCTGGATACCCGCAGCAGCAACACGCAGCGGGCCCGGCAGGGGCCCGAGCACGAGCAGGAGAGGAGGGCAGCGATGTCCAAGCGCGGACGCAAGCGTCGCTCCCGCAAGGGGAACAAGGCGAACCACGGCAAGCGCCCCAACGCCTGAGAACGGACCCCCGGGGTCCCCTCGCACGCTCGGGGACACCACGGAGGGGGCCGGACGACGAAGCGCCCCGCCCCCGCTCGATGCGGGGGCGGGGCGCTGTTCGTCAGGGGTGGGTCAGGCGGTCGTCGGCCGCTCGCCGGAGCGCTCGACGGCGATCCGCTGCACGCTGATCCGGGTGCCGTCCTCCTCGAACGAGACGCTCGTCAGCTGCAGCTTGATCCGGTCGCGCAGTCCCGATGGCGGCTTGTCCCCGCCGCAGCGGCGGCGGACCAGCGCCTTGAACTCCTGCTCGATGCCGAACTGGCGCAGGCACGGCGAGCAGTCCTCGAGGTGCTCGGCGATCTGGTCGCGCCGGGCGTCGTCGGTCTCGTGGTCGAGGAACTCGAAGACGTGGGACAGGACGTCGTCGCAGGAGTGGATCTCGATCGGCTCACCGGCACCGGGCAGGGGACGTTCCTCGCGGCTCACGAGCGGTTCGCCTCCTCACCGGCCCCGGCGCGGACGAAGCCGCGCTCGCGGGCGTAGTCGGCCAGCAGCTTCTGCAGCCCGCGGCGACCGCGGTGCAGGCGGGACATCACCGTGCCGATGGGCGTGCCCATGATCTCGGCGATCTCCTTGTAGGCGAAGCCCTCGACGTCGGCGAGGTAGACCGCCAGCCGGAAGTCCTCCGGCAGCTGCTGGAGGGCCTCCTTGATGTCGGAGTCCGGCAGGTGGTCCAGCGCCTCGATCTCGGCCGACCGCAGCCCGCTGGAGCTGTGCTCCTCGGCGGCGTACAGCTGCCAGTCCTGCACCTGGTCGGTGGGGTACTGCTGCGGCTGCCGCTGCTTCTTGCGGTAGCTGTTGATGTAGGTGTTGGTCAGGATCCGGTACAGCCAGGCCTTGAGGTTGGTGCCCTGGGCGAACTGGTGGAAGGCCGAGTACGCCTTCACGAAGGTCTCCTGGACCAGGTCCTCGGCGTCGGCCGGGTTGCGGGTCATCCGCAGCGCCGCCGGGTACAGCTGGTCGAGATAGGGCAGGGCGTCGCGCTCGAAGCGGGCGTCCCGCTCGGCGCGGGTCTCGTCGACCTCGGTGCGGCTTCCACCCTCACGGGCCTCGGGTACCTCCACCGGGGCAGCCGTGCCCCCCTCGGGGCGCTCGGCCGGCTCGACACCGGGCGTGTGGTCCGCGGACTCCTCAGGCACCGACCGTCCTCTCTGCGGCCCCCGGAGGCGGGGCACCGCATCTGTCGATGCTAGTCGCGCGACATCCGGGCGGCCCCGGGGCCGCCGGTGCGCGGCCCGCGGACGGGCGGGAGGGGAGAGGGTGTTGCTCACGGCCCGTGCAACCCCCTCGGCGTGGCGGCGCATTCCCGGCGAGGGGGCCCGTTCCCGAAGTCACTGGATAGGCTCCGGCGCCGTGGCGGCGACCCCCGCGGTGCGGGTTCTGGAGAAGGCCCGCGTGGCCCACACCCTGCATCCCTACGACCCCGAGCACCCCACCGGCCAGGGCCACGGCGAGGCCGCGGTGGCCGCGCTCGGCGCCGATCCCCGGCAGGTGTTCAAGACCCTGGTGACCCGGGTGGACGGCGCGCTCACCGTCGCCGTCGTCCCGGTCAGCGGCAGCCTGGACCTCAAGGCGCTCGCCGCCGCCGCGGGCGGTCGCCGGGCGGCCATGGCCGATCCCGTCGACGCCGAGCGGACGACGGGCTACGTGCGGGGCGGGATCAGCCCGCTGGGCCAGCGGAAGGCGCTGCCGACCGTCGTCGACGAGTCCGCGCTGGGCCTGCCGACGGTGCTGGTCAGCGCCGGGAGGCGGGGCCTGCAGGTGGAGCTGGCGCCGGACGACCTCGTCCGCCTGACACGGGCCCGCACCGCCCCGATCAGCCGCTGACGGCCGCACCGAACGGTTCGCGCGCCCACCGTCCGACGCTCAGGTGCCCGGGGGTGCGTACGGGGTGAGCAGCTGGTCGACCGGCGCGTGGTCGTCGGTCAGCACCTCCGCGTCGCCGACGAACTCCGCCAGGCGCTCCCCTCCCGCCACGTGCCAGGCCAGGTCGTGGTCGCGCAGCGCGGCCTCGATCACCGCGGCCGGCAGCGGCGAGCGTGACGCGACCGCCACGACGTTGCCGCCGTCCTCCCCCGCCAGCACCGGCGCCCGCGCCAGCAGCAGCACGTGCGGGAACACCTCCTGCAGGGTGGCCAGCTCGGCGCGGACGAAAGCCAGCGGCGGGTGGTCGATCAGGTTGGCGGCATAGATCCCGTCGTCGGCGAGCGCCGCGTCCACCCGCTCGAGCGCCTCGACCGTGGTGAGCTGCCACGGCACCGACAGGCCCCCGAAGGCGTCGCCGACGACCAGGTCCCGCTCCCCCGGCGCCTCCTCGGCCAGGCCCACCCGGGCGTCGACGACGCGCACCTGCAGCAGCTCGGACTCGGTCAGCCCCAGCTGCTCGCGGTCGATCTCCACCACGCCCGGGTCGACCTCCAGCACCCGGTTGGCGCTGCCCGGGCGGACCTCGGCGAGGTACCGGGGCAGGGTCAGCCCGCCGCCGCCGAGATGCAGCGCCGACAGCGGCTGCCCCTGCGGCGCCATCGCGTCGGTGACCGCGGCGATCGCCCGGACGTACTCGAACTGCAGGTAGGTCGGGTCCTCGACGTCGACGTAGGAGTGCCGCAGCGTGCCGAGCACGAGCACCCGGCCGGAGTCCCGCTCGGGGTCGGCCACCACGCGGGCGCAGTGGTAGGTGGTCTCCGCCTGGCAGGGCGTCGGGGCGAGGACGGCCAGCAGCGAACCGACGACGGCGAGCACGAGCAGGCCGACCTGCACCCGGCCCGCCCGCCCGCCGGACGAGCGGCGCAGCAGCAGACCGACGCCCGCCCCGGCCAGGACGGTCACCAGCCCGGTGCCCACGAGGATCCCGCTGGTCGGGAAGATCGCGATGAGCAGGAACCCGGTCACGAACGTCGCCGCGATCCCGCCCAGCGTGCCGACGCCCGACAGCTTGCCCACCACCGAGCCGGTCTCGGCCAGGCTGGCCAGCTGCAGCTTGACCACCATGGGCGGCACGGCCGAGAGCAGGGCCGCCGGCACGACGACGGCGACCGCGGCCAGCAGCAGCACGCTGCCGGCGTCGGCCCCGGTCAGGGCCGACCCGGCGAACCGCACGGTCGGCAGGACGGCGACCACCAGCGCGCCGCCGGCGACCATGAGCGGGGCGAGCAGCCGGCGCGGGTCGGTGCGGTCGGCCACCGCGCCCCCGATCCACGCGCCGAGGGCGATCGCGGCCAGGGCGAACCCGATGATCGCGGTGTTGGTCTGCAGGGTGATGCCGACGTACGGGGCGATCAGCCGCAGCCCGGCGATCTCCAGCACCAGCACCGCGCCGGAGGCCAGGAAGGTGACCGCCACGGCGACCCACCCGGGCAGCGCGCCGGGGTGGGGCGTGCGCGCGACCGCCGGCACGGCCTCCTCGAGGTCGGCCACCTCAGAACAGCGCGGGCTGGTCGGCGGGCGCGGTGACGGTCTCCACCCGGGCCTCCAGCTGCGGGCCGTTGTTGGCCACGTGGTTCACCGCGGTGCTCACCGGCCGCAGCTCCAGGCCCTCGACCAGCTCCGGCGGGGTGGGCGCGGTCAGGTTCTCGACGTCGTCCCGCTCGGGGTCGAGCCAGTCGGCCCACCGCTCCCGGGGCAGCACCAGCGGCATCCGGTCGTGGATCCCGGTGAGCGCCCCCACGGCGGGCTCGGTGATGACGGTGCAGGTGTAGAGCCGGTCGTCCCCGCGCCCCCACACCTCCCACAGCCCGGCGAAGGCGATTCCCGAGCCGTCCGCGGGGGTGATGTAGTACGGCTGCTTGCCGGGCCTGTCCAGCCGCTTGGCCCACTCGTACCAGCCGTCGGCCGGCACCAGGCAGCGGCGGGACCGGGCGGCGGAGCGGAACGCCGGCTTCTCGGTGAGGGACTCGACCCGGGCGTTGAGCATCCGGTTGCCGATCGAGACGTCCTTGGCCCACGAGGGCACCAGCCCCCAGCGGACGGCGCGCAGCTCGCGGTGCCCGCCGCCGGTGGGGCGGCCCTCGGCGTCGCGCTCCTTCTTGTGCCGCACGACGTAGACGTCCTTGGTCGGGGCGACGTTGTAGTCGGCCGGCAGCGCCGGCTGCCCCTCGGCGCGGACCGCCTCGAACTCGAGGACGAGGTCCTCGGGACGGCGGCTGGCGGCGTAGCGGCCACACACGGCGCAACTCCCTTCCCGGGTGGACGCCGGCACGCCGGGGCGGCTGCCTGCGGGACGCGGACCCGGCGACCGCGAGCCTAGATCGGTCCGGCGGCCCGCGCCCTCCCCCGCGCGTGCCCCCGGACGCCCCGGGTAAGAGCGAGGCGGACACATCCGAGCCGTGCACGGAGGCAATCCGCAGTGACCACCACCCAGACCACCCCGGCCGGGAAGACCGCCGGTGAATCCGGTGACCGGCCCTACGCCACCGTCAACCCCACCACCGGGCGGACGGAGCAGGAGTTCCCCTTCCTCGACAGCAGCGAGATCGACGGCGTCGTCGACCGCGCCCACGCCGCGTTCCAGGAGTGGCGCCGCCGGCCGGTCGAGGAGCGCGCCGCGATCGTCGGGCGGATCGGGGAGCTGATGCGCGAGCGCCGCGAGGAGCTCGGCGCGCTCGTCACCCGGGAGATGGGCAAGCGCCTCGAGGAGGCCACCGGCGAGGCCGTGCTGGTGTCCAACATCTTCCGGTACTACGCCGAGAACGGCCCGCGCTTCCTCGAGCCCCGGCCGATCGACGTGATGCACGGCGAGGCACTCGTCGTGAACGAGCCGACCGGCGTGCTCCTGGCGATCGAGCCGTGGAACTTCCCGCTGTACCAGGTGTCCCGCGTGGCGGCGCCGAACCTGGTCCTGGGCAACGCCATCGTGCTCAAGCACGCGGAGAACAACCCGCAGACGGCGCTGGCGATCGAGCAGCTGTTCCGCGACGCCGGCCTCCCCGAGGGCGTCTACACCAACCTGTTCCTGCGCATCTCCGACGTGGAGCAGGTGATCGCGCACCCGCACGTCCGGGGCGTCACCCTGACCGGCAGCGACCGGGCCGGCAGCTCCGTGGCGGCGCTGGCCGGCAAGCACCTGAAGAAGTCGGTGCTCGAGCTGGGCGGCAACGACCCGTTCATCGTGCTCGACGCCCCCGAGGTGGGGAGGACGGTCAAGGCCGCCGCGATCTCGCGGACGATGAACTCGGGGCAGGCCTGCATCGCCGCCAAGCGGTTCATCGTCATGGACGACGTCTACGACGACTTCGTGGCCGGCCTGACCGAGACGTTCCGGAGCCTGCAGCCCGGCGATCCGACCGACCCGTCGACCTCGCTCGGCCCGCTGTCCTCCGAGCGCGCCGCGGCCGCCCTCACCGCCCAGGTCCAGGACGCGATCGACAAGGGCGCGACGGTCCTGGCCGGTGGCGGACGACCCGACCGCGAGGGCGCGTTCGTCGAGGCCACCCTGCTGGCCGACGTCACCCCGGAGATGCGCGCCTACCGCGAGGAGCTGTTCGGCCCGGTCGGGGTGGTCCACCGCGTCTCCAGCGAGGAGGAGGCGGTGCGGCTGGCCAACGACACCCCGTACGGGCTGTCGGCCACCGTGTTCAGCGGCGACACCGAGCGGGCCCGGAGAGTGGCCGACCAGGTCGAGTCCGGCATGGTGTGGATCAACTCGCCGTCCGGCACCTCCCCGGAGCTGCCCTTCGGCGGCGTGAAGCAGTCCGGCTACGGCCGGGAGCTCTCCGAGCTGGGCATGTTCGAGTTCGCCAACCGCCGCCTGGTGCGCACGGCGGGGTCCAGGCAGGCCCGGCCGGCCGACGCCGCTGTCGCCGGGTGAGGCCCGGCGGTCCGGGACGCCGTCGCGGCGACGTCCCGGACCGCCGGGCAGGATGGGCCCGTGATCCCGGTCTGGACGACGCCGCACCGCTCGGCCCCCGTCGACGCCGTCGTGGCCCTGCCCGGGTCGAAGTCCCTCACCGCCCGCGCGCTGGTCCTGGCCGCCCTGGCCGACGGGCCCGGCCGGCTGGTCCGGCCGCTGCGGGCCCGCGACACCGACCTGATGGCCGCCGCGCTGCGGGCGCTCGGCGTCCGGATCGAGGAGGACGGCGAGGACTGGGTGGTCACCGCGGGCGAGCTGCGCGGTCCGGCCGAGGTCGACGCCGGACTGGCCGGCACCGTGCTCCGCTTCCTGCCGCCGGTCGCCGCGCTGGCCACCGGGCCGGTGCGCCTGGACGGCGACCCGCGGCTGCGCGAGCGCCCGAACGCCGGGCTGCTCGCCGCGCTGCGCGACCTGGGCGTGCAGATCGAGGACGGCGGCCGCAGGCGGGCACCGTTCACCGTGCACGGCACCGGGCGGGTGCGCGGCGGCGCGGTGACCGTCGACGCGAGCGAGTCCTCCCAGATCGTCTCGGGGCTCCTGCTCGCCGCGGCCCGCTTCGACGAGGGCATCGACCTGACCCTCACCGGGGGCCTGCCGTCGATGCCGCACGTGGAGATGACCGTCGAGTCGCTGCGCGAGCGCGGCGTGGCGGTCACCGCGACCGAGCGCGGCTGGCGGGTCGGCCCGGGGCCGATCGCCGCGCGGGACGAGGTGCTCGAGCCCGACCTCTCCAACGCCGCCCCGTTCCTCGCGGCGGCCCTGGTCACCGGCGGGCGGGTGACCGTCCGCGACTGGCCGGTCGCCACCACCCAGCCCGGCGGGCAGCTCGACCGGCTGCTCGGGGAGATGGGCGCGTCGGTCGTGCGGACCGGCGAGGGCCTCCAGGTCACCGGCGGCGGCACGATCCGGCCGCTGGTCGCCGACCTGGGCGAGGTCGGCGAGCTCACCCCGGTGCTGGCCGCACTGTGCGCGCTGGCCGAGGGCACCTCCCGGTTGACCGGCATCGGGCACCTGCGCGGCCACGAGACCGACCGCCTGCAGGCGCTCGACGAGGTGCTCACCGCCGTCGGGGCGAGCGTGGAGCAGCTGCCCGACGGGCTGGTGATCACCCCGGGCCCGCGCCGCCCGGCCCGGCTGGACTCCTACGCCGACCACCGGATGGTCCACGCCGCCGCCGTCCTGGGGCTGGCCATCGACGGCGTCGAGGTCGCCGACCCGGGTGCGGTCAGCAAGACGCTGCCGGACTACGTCGACCGGTGGGCGCAGATGCTGGGGACCGCACGCTGAGCCCGCGCAGGCACGACTCCCGGTCGGACGAGGACGACGTCCGGGTCCGGCCCAGCCGTCGCGGCTCGCGGCCGCGCACCCGCACCCGGCCGGCCCACGCCGATGCGCTCCCTGGGCTGGTGATCGCGGTCGACCGCGGGCGCATGACCGTGCGGGTGGAGGACCCGGGCGCCGGCCAGGTCGAGCTCACCGCGATGCGCGCCCGCGAGCTCGGCAAGCACGGGGTCGTGGTCGGCGACCAGGTGCGCGTGGTCGGCGACACGAGTGGGCGCACCGACTCACTGGCGCGCATCGTGGCCATCGAGGAGCGGACGACGTCGCTGCGCCGCACCGCCGACGACACCGACCCCACCGAGCGGGTCGTGGTGGCCAACGCCGACCAGCTGGTCATCGTCACCGCGGTCACCGACCCCGAACCGGCGCTGGGCTTCCTCGACCGCTGCCTGGTCGCCGCCTACGCCGGTGGGCTCGAACCGCTGCTGTGCCTCACCAAGACCGACCTGGCCAGCCCGCAGCCGCTGCTCGACCGCTACGCGGGCCTGGGCGTCGACGCCGTCCCCATGTCGCGGGAGGCCCCGCTGGACCCGCTGCTCGACCGGCTGGCCGGGCGGATGAGCGTGCTGGTCGGGCAGTCCGGTGTCGGCAAGTCGACGCTGGTGAACCGGCTGGTGCCCGATGCCTTCCGGGCCACCGGCGAGGTCACGAAGGCGGGCAAGGGCCGGCACACGTCGTCCTCCGCGGTGCTGCTGGACCTGCCCGGCGGCGGCACGGTGATCGACACCCCCGGGATCCGCTCGTTCGGGCTGGCGCACGTCACCGCCGAGGACGTCGTGGCCGCGTTCGACGACGTCGCGGAGGCCGCGCTGGACTGCCCGCCCGGGTGCGGGCACACCGCCGCCGACCCCGACTGCGCGCTGGACGCCTGGGCCGAGGCCGGTCCCCCCGCCCGCGGGGAGCGGCTGGCCAGCCTGCGCCGGCTGCTGGACGCCGTCGGCCAGCTCGGCCCCGGCTATTGACAGGGCCCCGTCCTCCTCACCGCTCGCAGGCTCGCGGCGAGCCTCTGGACAGGGCCGACCCCGCGTCGGGGCCGAGACTCGCCGAACAGCGCGTCGGCCATCGGCTCGTCGACCGCCTCGATGCACAGGTCGTGGCCGTTGCCCGCCCAGGTTCCGTCCAGGACCTCCGTCCACACGCAGACCCCGGTCGCCACGTCGAGCCGGACGGCCTGGCGCGTCGGGTAGGTCGCGCCGGCGAAGGCGTCCGCGCCCCACTCGAGGACGTCGATCTCCCGCGAGCGCAGCAGCGAGCAGCACCCGCACCGGGGCTCGTAGCCGGGCGTCGTCCGGACGACGGCCTCCCACGCCGGCCGTCCCGCGTGCTGGCCCCCGGTCACCGTGCCGACGACGACGCCGTCGGCGAGCTCGACGGGGTCCAGCATCGCCACCCAGCGGTAGTCCTGGTACATCGGCGCGTCGTAGGACACGTCGCTCTCGCCCGGCCGCCGCGCCACCAGCCCGTCGGGGCGGAGTTCCGGTTCCGGGACGTTCCCGGGCCGGGGCAGCTCCGTCTCGTAGCCGCCGTCGGAGGAGAGCACCGTCACGCGCCGCGGGCTTTCCCGGACCACCTGCAGCAGCTGCCCGTCGAGGGTCTCCACCCGCACCACGTCCGGCCGGCGAAGCCACGCCCGCACAGGCCCTCCGGCGCGCTCGCGGCGGTCGTGCAGGGTGAACCGCAGCGTCGACCAGCGCCACGGGGAGGAACGGGCCAGCGCGCGGAAGGCGTCGGCGTCGGGCACGGGCCGAGTGTGCGCGTCGCGCCCGGGCCCGTCGAACGGATTCAGCGACCTGCCACCCCGGATCTCAGATGTCCACCCAGCCGCCGCTGCGCCAGTACACCCCCGGCTCGCGGCTGAGCAGCCCCTCGTCGACCAGGTAGCGGCGCAGCGCGGCGGTGTCGGGGTGCCACACCGCCAGCAGCGCGTTCACCTCGCGCTCGGGATAGCGGACGCCGACGTCGAACACCCGCACCAGGTGTTCGAGCACCACCCGGCGCTTGCTCCGCTGGGCGGGGATGGAGACCAGCCGGCCGTCGCGGACGAACGCCGACAGGACGGCGGCCTCGGACGGGTCCGCGGACAGCGGCTCCGGTGCGGGCGCGGACGCCGCGGCGGCGCGGGCGGCGGCGCCGAAGCGGTCGGTCAGCAGTTCCAGCTGGTGCAGGTCACGGCGCACGAGACCGGCCCGGGCCAGGCGCCGGGCGGCGAGCGCGACGTCCTTGAGCGAGAGCCCGGCGGCTGCTGCCACCTCCTCGATCGTGCCGGCCCCCAGAGCGAGGGCGGCGACGACCTTCAGGCGCGCCGGATCGGCCAGCAGCCCGGCGATCGTCGCGGCGTCCACGCCTGCGACGGTAGGCCGCGCATCCCCGGCAGCGCCCGGGGTACGTCCGGGACATGGTCAGTCCCATCGACGTCCAGAAGGCCCTGTCCGGCATGGACTACCCGGCCCGCAAGGACGACATCATCAGGCACGCCGAGCAGCACGGCGCCTCCCAGGAGGTCCTGGACGCGCTGAGGAAGATCCCCGACCGGGAGTACGAGGGGCCCAGCGGGGTCAGCTCCGCGGTCTTCGACTGAGCGGGCAGTAGGTTCGGTGCCCATGACGCCGGACCGGGACTACACGGGGGACATGCACCTGGCGCACGTGCTCGCCGACCAGGCCGACTCGATCAGCCTGGACCGGTTCCGTGCGCAGGACCTCCAGGTCGACACCAAACCCGACCTCACGCCGGTCACCGACGCCGACCGGGCGGTCGAGGAGCAGCTGCGCGTCACGCTGGCCCGCGCCCGCACCCGCGACGCGGTGCTCGGCGAGGAGATGGGCATGACCGGGCACGGGCCGCGCCGCTGGGTGCTCGACCCGATCGACGGGACGAAGAACTTCGTCCGTGGGGTGCCGGTGTGGGCCACCCTCATCGCCCTGTTCGACGGCGACGAGCCGGTGGTCGGGCTGGTGTCGGCGCCGGCGCTCAACCGCCGCTGGTGGGCGGCCAAGGGGGTGGGCGCCTGGACCGGTCGCCGGCTGGAGTCGGCCACCCGCTGCACCGTCTCGCAGGTGGGCGCGCTCGGCGACGCGAGCCTGTCCTACTCCAGCCTGTCCGGCTGGGAGGAACGCGGCCTGCTCGGCGGCTTCCTCGACCTCACCCGGGCGATGTGGCGCACCCGGGCCTACGGCGACTTCTGGAGCTACGTGCTGCTGGCCGAGGGCGCGGTGGACATCGCGTGCGAACCCGAGGTCTCGGTGTGGGACCTCGCCGCGCTCGACATCATCGTCCGCGAGGCCGGCGGCCGGTTCACCGATCTCACCGGGAAGCCGGGCCCGGCCGGGGGCAGCTCACTGGCGACCAACGGCCTGCTGCACGACGCCGCGCTCGACCTGCTCCGGCCCCGCGACCTGGGCTGAGCGCCGCCGGCCGGACCGCTGCGGTCCGGCCGGCGCGACGGCTCAGTGCCCGGAGGTGCCGTGCCCGCGGCCGCCCTGGAAGCGGCGCCGGGCCTCGTCGATCTTCGCCCTGGTCTTCGGGTCCTTGGCGAACTGCTGGGCCTTCTCGGTCACCTGCTGGATCGCCTGCTTGCCCCTGGGGCTGTTGGCGAGCTGGCCGAGCTTGGTGAACAGCGACGCCATGTCGCGGTTCCTCCCTTCCTCGTGCGGTCCTTGCGACCGCTCAACGGTCGGTGCGCAGCGACCGTTCCGCGCGGTCACTCCCCCTGCCAGCGGGCGGCCGCCGCGCGCAGCTCCGCGGTCGGCCGCGGCTGCACCGGGCGGCCGGCGTCCCGCCGCGGGACGACGTCCACGCCGGTCCCCCGCCCGGCGAGCAGCGCCGCACCGACCGCGGAGGCGCTGCGGATCGGCAGGTACCGCACCGGGACGCCGAGGACGTCGGCCAGCAGCCGCTGGACGACCGGCGAGCGGCCGCCTCCCCCGGTCAGGACGACGGGGTCGTGCCCCTCGGGTGGACCGGCGGCCCCGTGGAGCAGGCGGGCGGCCGCGGCCACCGCGAACACCACCCCCTCCACCGCTGCCCGGGCCAGGTCGGCGCGGGTCGTGCCCGCGTGCAGGCCGGTCCAGGCGCCGCGGTCGCCAGGCCCGGCGACGCCGCCCCGCTCGCCGGTGAGGAAGGGCCGGAACACCACTCCCCCGGCTCCGGCCGGCGTGGCCGCCGCGGCCTCGAACAGCTCTGCCGCCGACAGGCCCAGCACGCCGCCGGCCCACGACCAGGCCAGCCCGCCGTTCTGCAGGGCGGCCATCGCGTACCAGCCGTCCTCGACGTCGGCGTAGCAGTGCACCGGCGGGTCGTCGGCCGGCGCCGGCTCCTGACCGGGCCGGAGCACCTGCGCGCCGGTGCCCAGGTTCACCTGCCGCCCGGAGCGGGTGCCCGCGGCGAGCAGCGCCAGCGGGGTGTCGGCGCCGCCGACGACGACCGGCACCTCCCCGCCCGGCAACGCGGCCACCCCGATGACCGCCGCGGAGGCGCGCACATCCGGCAACTGGTCCGGGGCGATACCGGCGGCCGCCGTGGCCTCGGCCGACCAGCCGTCGGCGACGACATCCCACAGCAGGGTGGCCGAGGCGTCGCTGCGGTCGGTGACCCGTGCGTCGGCGTCCGGCACGAGCGCCGCCCGCAGCGCGTCCTTGGGCAGCAGCACCGCCGCGGTGCGGGCCAGCACCCCCGGCTCGGCGGCGGCCAGCCAGGCCAGCACCGGCCCGGTCATGCCCGGCACCAGCGGGTTGGCCAGCGCGGCGCGCGCCCCGGCCGGCAGCTCCCGCCAGCAGGCCAGCTCCGCGGTCGCGCGCCCGTCCGGCCACAGCACGGCCGGGCGCAGCGGCTCACCGGCGGCGTCGACGAGGACGGTGCCGTGCATCTGGCCG
This sequence comes from Geodermatophilus ruber, assembly GCF_900114385.1. Taxonomy (GTDB): domain Bacteria; phylum Actinomycetota; class Actinomycetes; order Mycobacteriales; family Geodermatophilaceae; genus Geodermatophilus; species Geodermatophilus ruber. Next base: position 90,476 of record NZ_FOSW01000015.1, on the reverse strand, counting down.
GCGAGGCCGAGCCCCGCGACCGGGCGGCCCGCCAGCACCGGCAGCACCCGGGCCAGTGCATCGTCGAACGCCCGCCGCCAGACGGCCGGATCGATCTCGGCCCATCCCGGCGCGGGCCGGTCGACGGCGTACCCGGCCTCGCCCTCGGCCAGGAGCGCGCCGGCCTCGTCGAGGGCGACCAGCTTGAGCCCGCTGGTGCCGAGGTCGGCACCGAGCAGGACGCCGGTCACCGTGGGCGGTGGGAGAAGCCGCCGCTGCGGCCGTTGCGGTCGGCCAGCAGCCCGGCCAGCGTGCTCAACGCGATCTCGGCCGGCGTCCGGGAGCCGATGTCCAGGCCGATCGGCCGCTGCACGCGGGCGATCTCCTCGGCCGGGACCCCCAGGGCGGTCAGCGCCGCGACGTGCGGGCCCTCGTGGCGCGGGTTGCCCATGACGCCGACCCAGCGGGCGCCCAGGGCCAGCGCGTCGCGCAGCACCCCGCCCAGCTCGGGCCGGTGGTGGTCGGTGACGACGACGTCGGCGTCCGCGAGCTCGCCGTCCACCGCGGCGAAGCCGGTCACCGCGACGCCCCGCTCCGGGTCGGGGTCGAGCAGCACGGTCCGGAACCCCAGCTCGGCTCCCCAGCGCAGCAGCACCTCGGCCACCGGTGAGGCGAAGACGGCGACCAGGACCCGCCCGGTGCCCTCGGGTGGGAGGGCGCCGTGGGCGACCCCGCAGTTCGGGTCGGATTCGGTCATGCCCGCATCCTGGCCGTCGCCGTCCGTGCGCCGCCAGCCGCCCCGGAACCGTGGTGCGGGTCAGCGGTCCAGGAGAACCGCGCGTGCCCTCGCGGATCCCGCTGTCGACGACTCGCATGCCGGGAGGGCCGGGGGAACGGGAGGAACTCATCGCCGGTCTGGTGGGATGGGCGGGTCCAGGGCGCCGGGGTCGGTGCCCGCCGAGGAGGGCACCCGTGCAGTACGCCGAGTCCGTCGTCGACCTCATCGGCTCCACGCCGCTGGTCCGGCTGACGTCCGTCACCCGCGCCCTGGGGCCGGACGCGCCGCTGGTCCTGGCCAAGGTCGAGTACGTCAACCCGGGTGGCTCGGTGAAGGACCGCATCGCCGTGCGGATGGTGGACGCCGCCGAGGCCAGCGGGGCGCTGCAGCCGGGCGGCACGATCATCGAGCCGACCAGCGGGAACACCGGGATCGGCCTGGCCCTGGTGGCCCAGCAGCGCGGCTACCGGTGCATCTTCGTCTGCCCCGACAAGGTCAGCCAGGACAAGATCGACACCCTGCGGGCCTACGGGGCGGAGGTGGTGGTCTGCCCGACCGCGGTCGACCCGGCCGATCCGCGCTCCTACTACTCGGTGTCCGACCGGCTGGCCCGCGAGACCCCGGGCGGCTGGAAGCCCGACCAGTACTCCAACCCGGCTAACCCGCAGTCGCACTACGAGACCACTGGCCCGGAGATCTGGGAGCAGACCGACGGCCGGGTCACCTGCTTCGTCACCGGCGTCGGCACCGGCGGGACGATCAGCGGCACCGGCCGCTACCTCAAGGAGGCCTCGGGCGGGCGGGTGCGCGTGGTCGGCGCGGACCCCGAGGGCTCGGTCTACTCCGGCGGCACCGGGCGCCCCTACCTGGTCGAGGGCGTGGGCGAGGACTTCTGGCCGGCCGCCTACGACCGCGGGATCGCCGACGAGATCATCGCCGTCAGCGACGCCGACTCCTTCGCCATGACCCGGCGGCTGGCCCGCGAGGAGGGGCTGCTGGTGGGCGGCTCCTGCGGCATGGCGGTCGCCGCCGCGCTGCGCGCAGCCGAGAAGCTGACCCGGGACGACGTCGTCGTCGTCCTGCTGCCCGACGGCGGCCGCGGCTACCTCGGGAAGATCTTCAACGACCGGTGGATGGCCGACTACGGCTTCCTGGAGGAGACCAGCGGCGTGACCGTCGGGGAGCTGCTGGCGGCCAAGACCGGCACCACCCCGGAGCTGGTGCACACCCACCCCAACGAGACCGTCCGCGAGGCGATCGACATCCTCCGCGAGTACGGCGTCAGCCAGCTGCCGGTCGTCCGGGCCGAACCCCCGGTCACCGCGGGCGAGGTCGTCGGCTCCGTCGAGGAGAAGGCGCTGCTCGACGCCCTGTTCGCCGGTCGGGCCAGCCTGTCCGACCGGGTGGAGCGGCACATGTCGCCGCCGCTGCCGATCATCGGCTCGGGCGAGGCGGTCAACGCCGCGGTCGCGGCCCTGGAGACCGCCGACGCGCTGCTGGTGCACGTGGACGGCAAGCCGGCCGGCGTCGTCACCCGGCAGGACGTGCTGGGTCACCTCGCCGGGGTCGGCGCGGGCAACGCGCCTACGGTCGGGGCATGACCGCCGAAGACGGCGCCCGAGCGAGCATCGCAGCGAGCGCCAGCGACCGAGGAGCGGAACGAGGGCGCGGTCCAGCGATGGACACCGCCGGCCCCGGCTTCAACACCCGCGCGATCCACGCCGGGCAGGATCCCGACCCGGCCACCGGGGCGGTCATCCCGCCGTTGCACCTGACGACGACCTACAAGCAGGACGGCGTCGGCGGGCTGCGCGGCGGCTACGAGTACAGCCGCAGCGGCAACCCGACCCGGACGGCGCTGCAGGAGGCGCTCGCGGCGCTGGAGCAGGGCACCACCGGCCTGGCCTTCGCCTCCGGCCTGGCCGCCGAGGACACCCTGCTGCGCACCGTCTGCGCGCCCGGCAGCCACGTCGTCCTGGCCGGGGACGCCTACGGCGGCACCTTCCGGCTGCTCTCGAAGGTGGCGGCGCGCTGGGGCGTCGAGCACACCCCTGTCGACCTGGGCGACCCCGAGGCGCTGCGGGCGGCGCTGCGGCCCAGCACGCGGGTCGTCTGGTGCGAGACGCCGACCAACCCGCTGCTGAACATCGCCGACATCGCGCTGCTCGCCGGGATCGCCCACGACGCCGGCGCGCTGCTCGTCGTCGACAACACCTTCGCCTCGCCGTACCTCCAGCAGCCGCTGACCCTCGGCGCCGACGTCGTGGTGCACTCGACCACCAAGTACCTGGGCGGTCACTCCGACGTCGTCGGCGGCGCGCTCGTGGTCTCCGACCCCGAGCTGGCCGAGCAGCTGGCCTTCTCCCAGAACGCGATGGGCGCGGTCGCCGGCCCCTTCGACGCCTGGCTGGTGCTGCGCGGTCTCAAGACGCTGGGCGTGCGGATGGACCGCCACCAGGCCAACGCCGCCCGGATCGCCGAGTTCCTGCTCGGGCACCCGGCGGTGGGCGCGGTGCTCTACCCGGGCCTGCCCGACCACCCGGGGCACGAGATCGCGGCCAAGCAGATGTCCGGCTTCGGCGGCATGCTCTCCTTCCGGCTCGCCGGCGGCGAGCCGGCGGCCCTGCGGGCCTGCGAGCGGGCCCGCGTCTTCACCCTCGCCGAGTCCCTCGGCGGGGTGGAGTCGCTGATCGAGCACCCGGCGCGGATGACCCACGCCAGCGCCGCCGGCTCCCCCCTCGAGGTGCCCGCCGACCTGGTCCGGCTGTCGGTCGGCATCGAGGACGTCGAGGACCTGCTGGCCGACCTGGACCAGGCGCTGGGCTGACCGTCGCTCAGCCGGCCAGTCGCTCCTCGAACCACGCGCGGGCGCGGGCGGCGCCCTCCCGGCCCCGCTCCCCCGCCGCGCGCACCTGCCCGGCCAGGGCACCGGACAGGCAGCGCTCCAGCGCGGCGTCCAGCGCCTCCGGGGTGAGCTTCTCGGCGGCGAGGACCACCGGCCAGCCCAGCGCCGCCGCCTGGGCGGTCACCTTCGCCCCGCCCGCGATCGGGTCACAGGCGATCACCGGCCGGTCGTGCTTCACCCCGAGCACCAGCGCGTGCAGCCGCATGCTGACGACGACGTCGGCCCGCTGCAGCAGCGCCTCGACCTGGACCGGGCTGCGCCGGTGGGGCTTCTCGTACAGGTCCATCGACACCTCGAACCAGGGCAGCGCCCGGCCGGCCAGCCACTCCTCGATCGTCCCGCGCACCCGGTCGGCCCGGCTGCGCTCGCCGTACTCGCCCTGCGGCGGGGCGAAGGCCACGGCCACCACGGGCGCCGCCGGCCGGGCCCCCTCGACGGCGAGGTCCGGGCGGGCGAGCCCGGGCGCGTCGCGCTCCCGCACCTCGTCGAACAGCGCTCGGCCGGCGTCCTCCACCACCGAGACGTTGACCGCCCACCGCCGGCACCCGGCGAAGGTCGCGCACAGCTCGCGCAGCAGCGGCGAGTCGCGGATCGGGCCGCTGACGAACACCAGGTGCGTGTAGCCGGCCGGGTCCACGTCGCGCCAGTGCACCCCGCCCCCCAGGTAGGGCGCCTCGGCCACGTCGTGCTCGACGCCCATCTCGCGCAGCCAGCCGGTCACCGTGCCGGCGCCCAGCTCGTCACCGACCGTGGCGATCACCTCGTCGAAGCTGAACCACCCGGCCACGAGCACCCGCATGCGCCCAGCCTCGCAGCCGGGGTAGAGCTCGGCGCGGGGGAAGGAGATCCTGACGGCAGCGGTTGTTCCCTTCCGTCGCCGCATCCCGAGGAGGATCCCCGTGAGCACCACCGACGACGCCCTCGACCTGCCGGCCTTCGAGCGCGAGCGGTCCCGCATCCGGGACACCCACCTCCGGCCCGCCGGCGAACGGCCGCCCTCCACCGCCCGCGGCCTGCACCACACCGCGCTGATCAGCAGCGACGTCGAGCGGACCGTGCGCTTCTACCAGGACGTGCTCGGCTTCCCGCTCACCGAGCTCATCGAGAACCGGGACTACCCGGGCTCCTCGCACTTCTTCTTCGACATCGGCCACGGCAACCTGCTGGCCTTCTTCGACTTCCCCGGCCTGGACGTCGGGCCGTACGCGGAGGTCCTCGGCGGCCTGCACCACGTGGCCATCAGCGTGGACCCGGAGCGGTGGGAGACGCTGGTGCAGCGGCTGGCCGAGGCCGGCGTCGAGCACGTGGTGCACAGCGGCGTCTCGGTCTACTTCCGCGACCCCGACGGCGCGCGTATCGAGCTGATCGCCGACCCGCTGGGCGAGATGTACGGCCACCAGGTCCTCTGACCACCCGCCGCACCCGGCCCCGACCGGCGCCGCCGTGACCCTGCCACCCCGCCCCGGCCCACCCCGCCGGGTGACGCTGCCGACCCTCTCGCCGTCCTCCCGGCTCTACGTGGGGACCGAGGCGGGCGGCTCGGCGCTGCTCCTGGTCGCCACGCTCTGCGCGCTCGGCTGGGCGAACTCGCCGTGGGCGGCGAGCTACGAGAGCTTCTGGACCACGCCCGTGACGATCGGCGGCGGCGACCTCACCCTCACCCTGGACCTGCGGAGCTGGGTGAACGACGCTGCCATGGCGCTGTTCTTCCTGGTGGTGGGCCTGGAGCTCACCCGCGAGGTGAGCACCGGGGAACTGCGCGACCGCCGCACCGTGGCCACTCCCGCCCTGGGCGCGCTCGGCGGCCTGATCGTGCCGGCGCTGATCTACCTGGCGTTCAACCCCACCGGGGAGGCGCGCGCCGGCTGGGGTGTGGTCATCTCGACCGACACCGCGTTCGTCCTCGGCGTCCTGGCCCTCTTCGGTCCCCGCTGCCCCGACCGGCTGCGCCTGTTCCTGCTGACCCTCTCGATCGTGGACGACATCGGCGCGATCACCGTGCTGGCGCTGTTCTACAGCGGCGACCTGTCGCTCCCGGCCCTGGCGGTCGCCGGCCTGCTGGTCGCGCTGCTGATCGGGTTGCGCTGGGCGGGGGTCTGGCGCCTGCCCCCGTACGTGCTCACCGGGACGGCGCTGTGGCTGGCCGTGCACGAGTCCGGCGTGCACGCCACGCTCGCCGGCGTCCTCATGGGCCTGCTGCTGCCCTCCCAGCGGCCCGACCCCGCCGAGCTGCACCGGATCGACGCCTACGGGCGGGCCCTGCGCGAGCAACCCGACGCCGAGCGGGCCCGGCTGGCGGGGCTCGCCACCGCCGCGACCGTATCGCCCAACGCCCGGCTCGAGTACGCGCTGCACCGCTGGACCGCCTACGTGATCGTCCCGGTGTTCGGCCTGGCCAACGCCGGCGTCCGGATCGACGCCGAGACGCTGCGGGAGGCGGCGGCCTCACCGGTCACGATCGGCGTCGCCGTGGCGCTGCTGGTCGGCAAGACCGTCGGCATCACCCTGGGCGCGGGGATCGCCCTGCGGACCGGCTGGGGCGTGCTGCCCGGCGGGGTGCGCTGGTCACACCTGATCGCCGGATCGACGCTGGCCGGCATCGGCTTCACCATCTCGCTGTTCATCGCCGACCTGGCGTTCAGCGATGACGCGCTCCGGGTGCAGGCGATCATCGGCGTCCTGGCCGGCTCGCTCACCTCCGCCGTCCTGGGCGTGACGCTGCTGCGCGTCCTCGGCGAGCGCTTTCCGCTGTGCACGCCGGAGGCGGAGGGGCCACCGGCGCTCCCGCCGCGACCGTGGCTGGAGCCCGTTCGGGTCTGACCCCCGCGCGGCGATCATCCGGCGCAGGGCGTCCAGCTCCACCCGGCCCTCGTACCGGCGGCCGTCGACGAAGACCGTGGGCGTGCCGGCGACCCCGGCCACCAGCCCGGCGGCGAAGTCGGCCTCGACCTTGTCCCCGAAGGGCTGGGCCGTCTCCCCCACCACCCGGTCACCGTCGAGCCCGAGCGACTCGGCGTAGGCGCGCAGCGCGGCGTCGGTGAGCAGGCCCTGGCGGCGGAACAGCAGCTCGTGCATGGGCCAGAACCCGCCCTGCGCCCCCGCGGACTCCGCGGCGAGGGCGGCGGTCAGCGCATAGGGGTGCACGTCGGCGAGCGGGAAGTTGCGGAACACCAGCCGCACGCCGCCGTCGGACTCCTCCACCAGGCGGCGGAGCACCGGCGCGGCCGCGGCGCAGTACGGGCACTCGTAGTCGCCGTACTCGAGCACGGTGACCGGTGCGTCCGGGTTGCCCAGGACGTGATCGCCGGGCCGGGGCGCCTCGGTCACAGCCCCGGGGGATCCACGAGATCGGCGTACGCGGGGTGCCGCTCGATCCAGCCGCGGACGAACGGGCCCAGCGGCACCACGCGCAGCCCCCGCCTGCGGACGTCGTCCAGCGCTTCCCGCTCCAGCGTGCTGCCCACGCCGCCCCCCCCTCCTGATCGGGGTCGACCTCGGTGTGCGTGAACACCACGTGGTGGTCGCGGCGCCGGTAGGCAGCCAGCCCGAGCACCCGCTCGCCCTCGCGGATCTCGTAGCGGCCGACGTCCGGCACGTCGCGCACGGTGAGTTCCATGGTGTCCGGCAACCGCCCCCGCCGCGCCCCTGTTCCGGCGAACGGTCGGCTCCTGCGAGCCTACCGTCGGCACCCGCCACGGCGGCCCGGACGGCCGGCCGCGGCCCGGCATGACGAAGGGCCGGTCACCTCTCGGTGACCGGCCCTTCGTGGTGGTAGCGGGGACAGGATTTGAACCTGTGACCTCTGGGTTATGAGCCCAGCGAGCTACCGAGCTGCTCCACCCCGCGTCGCAGTCACCACCATACACGCCCACGCAGGGTGTGCGTGCCTCACCCTGGGTCGCCACTCCGACGCCTACAGTCGCCGCCGTGACGGCGGAGGTGGCGACCAGCAGCTTCCGCGGCAATCCGCCGCCGGTGGAGGTCCTTCACGCCGGCGTCTGGCTTGCCGGTGAACTGCTCGGCTGGCGCCACGACGAGGCGGGGAGCTGCCGGGTGCGCGTCCGGTGCGTCGTCGGAGGACTGCGCCACACCGCCTGGACCGACCTCACCCACCTGCGCCTGCCGGCACCCGCCCCGGACGACGCCGCGTCCACCGGCCCCGCGACCCCGTGCCCGGCCGACCACGACGCGCCGACCGACCGTTTTCCGCCGGCCTCGGACATCCCCCGGCCGCGGCGGGCGGGCCTCGTCGAGTGGATCGGCGGCTGATCTCCCGCACGCGCGCAGAACCCCCGTTTCCGGATCCGGGCCGACACGGAACCGTCCGTTGACGAGCCGGCGAGCACCGACGCGCCTGCGCGTGTGCACCCGGATCGTCGGGCGAGGGTGGCGGAGCAGGCCCGCTCGATCCCGGCGGGCTGGCCGCCGCCGCTGCTCAGCACCGCGCTCCGGTTCCACCTCGACCAGCGACGGGCGCCCGGTCACGAGACCGGGCGCCCGTCGTCGTGGTGGCGGCCGAACCCGGCGGGGATCAGCCGGCGGCCAAGGCGGCGGCGCCGGCCTGGATGCGGAACGCGTCCCGGGTGTTGTGCAGGTTCTCGACCCGCTCCTCGGCCGACAGCCCGATCGTCGTCGGGACCAGCACCACCTCGTCGAGGTCGCCGTACACCGCGAGCCGGGAACGACACTCCTCCGGCGTCCCGGCGATCGCGTATGTCGCGACCATCTCGTCGCTCACCGCTCTCGTCTGCGCCTCGACGTCACCGCGCGCCGCAGCCTCGCGCGCGGCCGCGGCCTCACGCTCGAACCCGTAGATCCTGAAGGTCGTGTCGAAGTAGGGCTGGACGGAGTACCAGGCGATCGTCTGCCGGGCCCACTCGCGCGCACGGTCGCCGTCGTCACTGATCGAGGTCAGCACCACGCAGGCCTTGTCCAGGTCCTCCAGGGACCGGCCGCGCTCGGCCGCCCCCGCGGCGAGGTGCTCGAAGGCGTACTCGTGCAGGTACCGGGGCGCGGTCAGCACGTTGAGGAGCACGCCCTCGGCCGTCGCGCCGGCCACCCGCAACATGCCCTGCCCGACGGCGGCGAGGTAGATGGGGATGTCCTCGCGTTCCTGCGGGACGGTGCGCGGGAAGCCGCCGATCCGGAAGCGCTCCACCGAGCCCTCGTGCGTGGCCGCTCCGCCCGAGTGGGCGCGCCAGACACTGCGGATCGCCGCGATGTACTCGCCCATCGACTGCGCCGGGCGCTCGTAGGGAAGCCCGTAGAACAGCTCGTTGAAGAGCTTCGGCGACGTACCGAGCCCGAAGCGGAACCGGCCGCCGGACAGCTCGTCGAGGTTCGCCGCCGTCAGCGCAGCCGTCACCGGGCTGCGCGTCCAGACGGCCACACCCGTGCCGATCCGGATGCGCGTCGTACGGGCCGCGATGGCCGCGAGCGGCACGATCGGGTCCACCTGGACCTCGGCGTGCCAGACGCTGTCGAAGCCGGCGTCCTCGAGGGAGACGCCGAAATCGATGGCCTCCGCCAGTGACATGTTCTCGCCGTTGAGAAGAACTCCCAGTCGCGGCCGACGATCGTCCACTTCTTCTCCTTCACCGTGGGGGCGGCGAAGTTAGCACGCGTTCACGTGACCTCCGTCACGGCCGCCCGGCAGGTGTCGCTCCGGACACGGCGGGGGGCGGTGGACGCCGTTCCCCAGGACCCCACTGGTGTCGCACGGTTCGATGGCGACCGGCGCCACGACCGGTGCCGTTCGCCCCTGGGGGGGTGCCCGCCGGCGACTACCCCTGCAGACAAGGCATCTCACCAGTCGGCGGAAATCGCAGTGGGCCTCAGAGGAGGGGCCGATCAGCCGTGGGGAGGCCTCAGAGCGATGAAGCGTGTCGTGGTGGATCGCTACGGCGGACCCGAGGTGCTACGGGTGGTGGAGGACGAGATTCCCCGGCCGGGTCCGGGCGCGGTGCGCGTTCGCGTCCTGGCCGCGGGGGTGTCGCTGACCGATGCGCAGCTGCGCGCCGGCACGTACCTGGGCGTGCCGAGGCCGCCGTTCACCCCTGGCTACGACCTGATCGGCGTCGTCGACGAGCTCGGCCCGGAATGCTCGCGGCTGCACGTCGGGAACCGGGTTGCCGCGCTGACGGTCTACGGCGCCTACGCCGAGCACGTCTGCGTGCCCGAGGCGGAGGTCGTCGAGGTGCCCGAGGGCCTCGACCCGGCAGAGGTCGCGGGCCTGGTCCTGACCTACACGACCGCCTACCAGATGCTGCACCGCAGCGCGCACGTGCGGACCGGTGAGCGGGTGCTGGTGCACGGCGCGGCCGGCCGGGTCGGCGTCGCGGTCCTCGAGCTCGGCGCGCTGGACGGGCTGCGCCTGTACGGCACCGCGTCGGCCCGCGACCGCGCCGCGGTCGAGCGGCTCGGCGCGGTGGCGATCGACTACCGCACCGAGGACTTCGTGACCCGCATCAAGCAGCTGACCGGCGACGGCGTCGACGTCGTCCTCGACGGGATAGGGGGCACGACCTCGATCCGCTCCTTCCGGGCGCTGCGGCCTGGCGGCCGGCTGGTCGTCTACGGGCACTACGCGATGCTCGCGCGCGGTCGTGCAGCCCTGCGTCGGTGGGCCGCCGGCTGGGCCGAGTGGTATGGCACGACTGCCACCGTCGCGCTGTGGGGCCTGCTCGATCCGCGCCGGAAGACGATGGCGTACCGGATCCAGCGGATGCGTGACAGCCGCCAGTGGCTGCCGGTGTCCGGACGCCGGCCGGCCCGGCTGGTGGGCGGCGGCCCGCGGAACCCGCAGTGGTTCCGCGAGGACCTCGGCGTGCTCCTCGAGCTGCTCGCCGCCGACAAGATCCACCCGGTGGTGGCCGAGCGCCTGCCGCTGTCCGAGGCCCGACACGCGCACGAGCTGCTCGAGTCCTCCGCGGCGAAGGGCAAGCTCGTGCTCGTGCCGTGACTCAAGGATTGCTGTCATGTCCGGGAAGGGTGCGCGGCGCACTACCTGCCCATCGCCAGCACGGCCTGATCGGTGATCTGCACACCGTCGCCCTGGTCGGCACGGACGGCACGATCGACTGGTACTGCTGCCCACGGTTCGATTCGCCCAGCGTCTTCGCGGGCGGGCCAACCTGGCGACTGACCCCAGGCTCGCGGGCACCCGATTCAGCTGACCTGCCGGCGGCGGACCGAGCGAGCCCCTGGTTTCTGCGACCGGCCTCGCTGACTCGGGGACCCGTGGCTTGCCTGGCGGAAGTGATGCACCTATCCGCGGCTGTGCTCACAGATCCTTGCACGAACGACAGGGGCCCTCACAGTCACTGCGAGGGCCCCTGTCGGTTGGTAGCGGGGGCAGGATTTGAACCTGCGACCTCTGGGTTATGAGCCCAGCGAGCTACCGAGCTGCTCCACCCCGCGTCGGTAGGACCAGCCTACCCCCTTGCGGACCGGGCGTGCACCCGGCCCCGGGGTGGGCCCGGACACACCCCGCCGGGGCAGGACACAGAGTGGTCCCGCCCCGGCCCGGGCTCAGTCCCCCGGCGTCGCGGGCTGCGCGGCCACCGCGGCGTTGTAGGCCTCGACCGCGGCTTCGAGGTCGGCCAGCGCGTCGCCCTGGCCCCGGAAGTCGCCGTCGCGCTGCGCGGCCTGCAGCCGGGCGAGTGCGGCGGTGATGTTGGCGACCGCCTCGTCCAGCGCCGCGTTGCCCGACGACCCGCCAGCGTCGGACGGCGGCGCCGGTGCGGCCGGCTCCTCGGCCGGGGGCGCCGGCTCCCCGGCCGGCTGATCCGCGGGCGTCCCGCCGCTGTCGGTGGCCGCCTCACCGGCCCCGGCGCCGAACACCTGGTCCAGCGCCTCGGCGAGGGTGTCGGCGTACCCGACCCGGTCGCCGTAGTTCACCAGCACCTTCTGCAGCAGCGGGAAGGAGTTCTCCCCCGTCCCCTCCACGTACAGCGGCTCGACGTAGAGCAGGCCGTCCTCACCGATCGGCAGGGTGAGCAGGTTGCCGAACACCGCCCGCGACTCGGCGCTGTTGAACAGCGTGAGGTCCGGGCGCACCTGGTTGTTCGTGATGAACGACTGCTGCACCTGCTGCGGCCCGCGGAACGGGGTGTTGCCGGGCAGCCGCAGGACCTGGATCTGCCCGTAGGTCGCCGGATCGCTGGACGCGGAGATGAACGAGGACAGGTTCTCCCGGCGGAAGGCGTTGAGCGCGCTGGTGAGCTGGAAGCTCGCCGACGGGTCACCGGGCCGCTGCGCCAGGATGTAGTACGGCGGCTGCGCCGCCTGGGTCTCCTGGGTGGGATCGGCCGGCACCTGCCACCGGTCGTTCTGGTTGTAGAAGTCGACCGGGTCGCTCACGTGGTAGCGGGTGAGGATGTCCCGCTGGAGCTTGAACAGGTCCTCCGGGTAGCGCACGTGGCTGACCAGCTCCTCGGGCATCTGCTCGCGCGGCTGCACGATGCCCGGGAAGGCCCGCATGTAGGCCTTCAGGACCGGGTCCTTCTGGTCCCACTCGTAGAGGGTCACCGTGCCGTCGTAGGCGTCGACGGTGGCCTTGACCGAGTTGCGGACGTAGTTGAACTGCTCGTTCGGCAGCGCGGTCGTCCCGGTCCCGGTGAGCGCGTCGGACGCCGCCTCGCCCAGCTCCATCGACTCGGAGTAGGGGAAGGAGTCCGAGGTCGTGTAGCCGTCGAGGATCCAGGTCACCCGCCCGTCGATCACCGCCGGGTACGGGTCGCCGTCCACCTCGAGGAACGGCGCGGCCTTCTCCACCCGGTCCCGGGGGTCGCGCACGTAGAGGACCTTCGACGCGTCGTTGACGGCGCTGGAGAGCAGGAAATTGCGCTCCCGGTAGTAGATCGCGAACGTCAACTGCCGGAAGAAGCTGCCGATCGAGACGCCACCCTTGCCGTCGTAGGTGTTGTTGATCTGGCCCTGGTCGGAGCCGTCCTCGGGCTGGTCGAACTCGCGCGGCGTGGCGCTCTCGGGCGCGCCGACGACGGAGTAGTCGTCGATCAGCTCGCCGTAGTAGATCCGCGGCTGCTCGACGGGGATGTTGCCGACGGTCGGCAGGTCCCGGGTGGTGAAGTTCGGCTCGCCGCCCTCCTGCCCGGCGACCACCTCGTTGGCCGGGGCGGCGACGAAGCCGTTGCCGTGGGTGTAGACGGTGTGCCGGTTGATCCAGGTGTCCTGGTTCTCCGACAGCCCGGCGCTGTTGAGTTCCCGGACCGCGACGACGTAGTCCCGCGTCTCGCCGTTGATCGTGTAGCGGTCGATGTCGAGCTTGTCGGGGAAGCCGTACACGTTGCGGATCTGCTGCCGCGCGGTGAACGTGTCGGACAGGACGTTGGGGTCCAGCAGCCGCGCGTTGGGGATCGTCTCGGTGTCGTTGCGCAGCTCGGCCAGCGCTGCGCCGGTGTCGACCTCCTCGCCGGTGCTCTGCTGCGCGTAATCGACGTACTCCACGTCCGAGAGCCCGTAGGCGTCGCGGGTCGCGGCAATGGCCCGCTCGATGTAGTCGGCCTCCCGCTCGTTGGCGCTGGGCCGGACGACGAACTGCTGCACGATCGCCGGATAGGCCACGCCGATGACCAGGCTGGACAGCAACAGCAGGACCAGCGCCGCGGCCGGCAGCCGGAAGTTGCGGACGACGACGTTGGCCAGGAAGGCGATCGCGCAGACGGCCGCGGCGAAGACCAGGATCGTCTTGGCCGGCAGCAGCGCGTTGACGTCGGTGTAGCTCGCACCCGCGAACAGCTCACCGCGGTCGGAGTAGACCAGCCCGTACCGGTCCAGCCAGTACGCCACCGCCTTGAGCGCGACGAACAGGCCGAGCAGCACCGACAGCTGGATCATCGCCGCCGAGGTGAGCTTCTGCCCCGGCGTCTGCAGCCGCAGCCCGCCGAAGACGTAGTGGGTCAGCAGCGAACCGATCAGCGCCAGCAGCACGATCGCGAAGCCGAAGCCGAGCAGCAGCCGGTAGAACGGGTAGTCGAAGACGAAGAAGGACAGGTCCAGCCCGAACTGCGGGTCGGTCCGGCCGAAGTCGTTGGCGTTCCGGAACCGCAGCCAGGTCTCCCAGTTGCCCTGCGCGGTGAACCCGGCGAACAGGCCGAGCACGACGGCCACGGCCGTGAGAACCAGCGTGCGCCGCGGCTCGAGGGACTGGCGGTAGCGCTCGAGGTTCTGCTGCTCGAGCGACATCGGCCGGAAGGTGGGCCGGAACCGGTAGGCCAGGTAGATGGCCAGCGCGGTCAGGCCACCGGTGGCGACCCCGGCGACGGCGAACAGCAGGGCGCGGGTCTGCAGCTCGGTCCAGAAGACCTCGGTGTACCCGGTCTCGTCGAACCAGAGGTAGTCGACGTAGACGTTGGTCAACGTCCCGATGACCGTGAACAGGACCAGCAGCACGCCGATGGCCCCGATGACCACCTTCGCGCGCCGGGAGAGGGTCGGCACGGACACGGGGGGCCGCATGGCCACGAGCGGTCTCCTTCAGGTGCGGTCGTGGCGGGAGCCACGGTGGTACCGGCCGGACAATTCCGGATCGGGTCGTTCCGATGTCGGTCCGGTCAACCCAGACCAACGCGTGGGAGCGCCCGGGGTTCCCGGTCGCCGGACCTGGGTCCAGCTTCGCTGGCCGAGCGGGTGCACCGCCTCCCGGGGCGGCCCTCAGCAGGCATCCGGGGTCCGTCCGGCGCGGAGGTCGGCGAGCGCGTCGAGGGCGTCGTCCAGGGTGGCGACCCGGGCGATCGTCAGCCCCGGCTGGGGGGCGGCGACGGCGTCGGCGCAGTTGTCGGCGGGCACGAGGAACAGCTCGGCACCGATGTCGGAGGCGGCCACCATCTTCAGCTGGATGCCGCCGATCGGCCCCACGGCGCCCTCCGCGTCGATGGTGCCGGTGCCGGCCACCTTGGCCCCACCGGTCAGGTCGGTGTCGCCGACCAGGTCGAGGATGCCGAGGGCCAGCATCAGTCCGGCGGAGGGACCGCCGACGTCCTCCACCCGGATGTCGACGTCGAAGGGTGCCGACGGCTGCTCCCTGACGAGCACGCCGAGCATTGAGCCGGGGCGGTCCTGCGCCGGGCGGGTGGTGACCGACGCCGTCCCCGGCTGCCCCAGCCGCGTGTAGCCGACGGGGACTGTCGAGCCGCCGGGGATGGCGCTGAGGACCTCGTCCAGCGTCTCGGTGTCCGGGGTCGGCCGGCCGTCGACGCTCTCGATCGCGTCCCCCTCCTCCAGGAGGCCCTCGGACGGCGAGTCCTCCGCCAGCCCGCGGACGACGACTTTCACCGGGTAGCCCAGCTCGCCCAGCGCCGCGGCCTCGGCCGCCTCCTCGGAGGTCAGGAACGCCTGCCGGTTGGCCTCCCGGGTCTCCTCCTCGGTGCGATCGGGCGGATAGACCGACTCCTCCGGGACGACGCTCACCTCGCTGTCGAACCAGCCCTGCACGGCCTCGACCAGGCTCAGCCCCGCCCGGCTCACCCCGACGGTGGTGAGGGTCAGCTCGCCCTCGGTCTCGTTGCGCTCCCGGCCCTCGACGCTGATGATCGGCTCGCCGTCGACCTCGCCGAGCGTGTTGAACGTCGGTCCCGGGACCTGCGCGACGTACGGCACCGGCACGACGGCGCCGAGCACGCCGAAGACGACGAGCAGCACGACACCGACGCTGAGGACGGCGATGCGACGGGTCACGACCGGCGAGCTTAGGTGGCCGGGCTGGCAGTCCGGCCCGGCACCGGCGCCGGTGTCCGCCCGGAGCGGACACGACCTCCGGCGGGAAGATCACGCGTCTACCGTGGTGACATGAGCGATCTGCCGTTCGGTTTCGGCCCCCCCGATCGCGACCCCGAGCGTCGCAACGAGCCGGGATCGGGTGCCGGCAACGACCCCTTCGGATTCGGCGCGCTGTTCGGCGGCGCGGGTGCGGGTGGGGGCACGCCGGAGGAGCTGCTGGCCAAGATGCCGCTGTTCGCAGAGCTGCAGAAGCTGATGAGCTGGTCCGGCGGCCCGGTGAACTGGGACCTCGCCCGGCAGGGTGCGATCAGCTCCCTGGCGGCCGGGTCCCAGCCGACGTCCGACGCCGAGCGGTCCGCCGTGGCCGAGGCGCTGCGCCTGGCCGACCTGTGGCTGGACCCGGTCACCGACCTGCCCTCGGGGATCGACCGGACGCTGGCCTGGTCCCGGGTCGAGTGGGTGGAGCAGACGCTGCCGGCCTGGAGCGCGCTCATCGACCCGCTGGCCGAGCGGGTGGTGGGTGCGATGACCGGCGCGCTGCCGGCCGAGGCGGCCGCGATGGCGGGTCCGCTGGCCGGGATCATGGACCGGATGGGCGGCCTGATGTTCGGCGCCCAGATCGGCCAGGCCCTCGGCCGGGTCTCCGGCGAGGTGCTCACCGGCACCGAGGTGGGCATCCCGCTGGCCCCGGCGGGTGCCGGTGTGCTCCTGCCGCAGAACGTCGCCGAGTTCGCCGAGGGCCTCGACCGCCCGGCCGACGAGGTGCGGCTGTTCCTGGCGCTGCGCGAGGCGGCGTCGCAGCGGTTGTTCGCGCACGTGCCCTGGCTGCGCCAGCAGCTGCTCGACGCCGTCCACGCCTACGCGCGGGGGATCACCGTCGACCGCGAGGCGATCGAGCGGGGCATCAACGAGGCGATGGGCTCGATGGGCGGGATCGACCCGAGCAACCCGGAGAGCATCCAGGCGCTGCTCGGCAGCGGCCTGCTCGAGCCGGAGGAGACGCCCGAGCAGCAGATGGCGCTGCGCCGGCTGGAGACCCTGCTGGCCCTGGTGGAGGGCTGGGTGGATGCCGTGGTGGCGGCGGCCGCCGCGGAGCGGCTGCCCGGGCACGGGGCGCTGGCCGAGACGATGCGCCGGCGGCGCGCCTCCGGTGGCCCCGCCGAGCAGACCTTCGCCACGCTGGTGGGCCTGCAGCTGCGGCCGCGCCGGCTGCGGGACGCCGCCACGGTGTGGGGCGCGATGGGCCAGCGCCACGGCAGCGCGGCCCGCGACCGCCTGTGGTCGCACCCCGACCTGCTGCCCACGTCCGACGACCTCGACGAGCCGCTGGACTTCGTGGCCCGGCACGGCGCGGACGACGAGCTGCACGGCCTCACCGCCGACGGTTCCGGCGAGACCGAGACCCCGGAGGGCGACGACCGGGCCTGAGCCCGAGGAACAGGCGGCCGGAGGACCGCAACGATTCAGTCGACGAGGTCGTCCTCGCCGGCGCCCGCGGGACGGGCCTCGCTGCCGAGCTCCACGCCCTCCAGGAAGCCGCGGGCGCGCTCGGCCCGCGGATACCGGGCCACCAGGCTCCAGAAGCGCTCGTTGTGGCTGGGCTCGAGCAGGTGGGCGAGCTCGTGCACCAGCACGTAGTCGACGACGTACTCGGGCATCGCCCGCAACCGGCTGGACAACCGGATGGTGCGGTCGGCCGGCGTGCACGATCCCCAGCGCCGCTGCTGGTTGTCCACCCACCGGACGCTGGCCGGCTGCGGCATCCCGTCGAAGTGGGCGGCAGCCAGCGCCCGCGCCCGAGCCATGAGCTCGTCGTCCCCGCCCAGGGACCGCCGGCGGCGCTCCTCCCGGGTCTGCAGCTTGGCCACCATCTGCGCCACCCAGCGGCGCTCCTCGGCGGGACTGAACGCCGCCGGGATGAGCACCACCGTGCGGCCGGACTCCCGGTAGGCGGTCACCGTGCGGCGCCGGCGCGCGCTGCGCCGGACCTCCACGGCGGCGTCGTGGACCTGCACCGCGGGGACGGCACGGGACGCCCGCCGCCCACCCTGCGGGAGGGGGGTCGGGACGGGGCTGCGCGGGGTGTCGGGGGTCGATCCGGGCACGCCACGCACCGTAGCCACCGGGAGCCGCCGACGCCCCCTCTGCGACACCCGCTCGGGTGCATGTCGCACAGATGGTGGACACGGCGTCCCCCGTCGGTCCGCCCGGTGGCCGAGGTGGTCCGTCCACAGGCTCCGGATGGATGGACGCGCTGGTGGAACGGGGATTCCGGGAGCTTCCGCGGAGCACCGCGGAGAGCGCCGTCCCCGCTCTACGCACAGCGACACGCCGTCGCATCCCCACGGATTCCACAGGATCGTCCACACACTGTGGGGAGAGCGGCCCCGTCCCGCTCCGCCCCGCGGCGCCGGGGAGCCCTCCGCCCCCCGGGTAGCGTTCCCGGCCACGGCGTCCAGCGCGGACGCCGAGAGGCTCGGAGAAGGAGGAGCACCGTGGCGGACAGCTACAACGGCTACTGCGTGAAGTGCAAGGAGAAGCGCGACTTCGACGGCGAGGTCAAGGTCAGCGAGTCCGGCCGCCGCATGGCGCAGGGCACCTGCCCCGTGTGCGGCACCAAGATGAACCGGATCCTCGGCAAGGCCTGAGCTCCTCCGGCCCCGTGACGGCGGCGTCCCGCACCGCGGGCGCCGCCGTCGTCATGTCCGGGGCCTGTGGACGACGGCAGCGGGCTCGGCCGTCGGGCTGCGACCCTGCCCCGGTGAACGAGACCGCCCATCCCCTGCTCCCGCCGACCGTTCCCCTGCTCCACCTGGCCGGGCCCGGTGCCGTCGCTGCGGTCCAGGTGGGCGGGGTCGACTCCGCCGACGGCCTGCTGGTGAGCCCGGACCCCGGCGCGCTGATCACCCTGCTGCGCGGTCTGGACGGGCGCCGGGCGCAGCGTGCCGTGGTCGCCGACGCGGTCCGCGCCGGGCACGATCCGGCCGCGGTGACCGCCCTGCTCGACGGCCTGCGCGCGACCGGGCTGCTGGTCGACCTCGACCCGGCCGACCTGCTCGCCTCCGACGCCGGGCCGGCTGCGCTCGCGCGCACGTCCGCCGAACTGCCCGCCGCCGGGGATGGCCGGTGGAGCGTCCGGCGGGCGGCGACGGTGGTGGTGGACGGGGCGACCCGGGTGGGGGTGCCGCTGGCGGCGATGCTGGCGGCCAGCGGCGTGGGCCGGGTGCACGTGCGCGACACCGGCCTCGCCTCAGCCGGAGACGCCGTCGTCGGCGGGCTCACTGCGGCCGACGAGGGCCGCGCCCGCGCGCTGGCCGCTGCCGATGCCGTCCGCCGGGTCAGCCCGCTGACCGACCTGCGGCCACCGCCCGCCGGGTCCGCCGGCGACCTCGTCGTCCTCGCCGGGCCGTGGTCGGCCTCCGACCCGCTGGTGGGCGGCCTGCAGCAGGCCGGAGTGGCGCACCTGGTGGCGACCGTCCGCGGGGAGACCGGCGTGGTGGGACCGCTGGTGGTCCCGGGCGCGACCAGCTGCCTGCGCTGCGCGGACCTGCACCGGCGCGACCGCGACCCCCGCTGGCCGGCCCTGGCCGCCCAGCTCACCACGGGCCGGACGGCAGCCGCGGGCGCCACCCTCACCTGCCTGCTGACGGCGGTGGCGGCGGCCGTGCAGGTGCTGGCCTACCTCGACGGCACCGGCGCTCCCGCGGCCCTGGGGACGACGCTCGAGCTACGCCCGCCCGAGCTGACCCCGCGCACCCGCCGCTGGCCGCCGCACCCCGAGTGCGGCTGCGTGCCCGGCCCTGCCGTCCCCCTCCGGGGGGCCTGATCGCCCCTGCGACGGCGCTGCGTCACCCGCTCGGGGGACAATGGCGGCAGAGTGCGCCCGCGGGTTCCACCGCGGGCCCAGAGCCAGACTGCGACCGGCGGCCGTCGAGCCCCGGCGAGGAGGACCCGTGAGCGAGCGCGCGAGCTCACCGATGGGCACGGCAGCGCCCCGACCGCGGCCCGACGAGCGCCGGCGAGGAGGTGGCGCGTGAGCGAGCTGGGACGTGCGATCCCGCGGGGGTCGGTCTCCCGGACCGCTCGGCTGGCGTCGCTGCCGCTGGGGGCCGCCGGCCGCGCGACGCTGGGCATCGGCAAGCGCCTGTCCGGCCGGCCCGCCGACGCGGTGCAGGCGGAGCTGCAACAGCGCACCGCCGAGCAGCTGTTCGCCGTCCTGGGGCAGCTCAAGGGCGGGGCGATGAAGCTGGGGCAGACGCTGTCGGTGTTCGAGGCCGCCGTCCCCGAGGAGGTCGCCGCCCCCTACCGCGAGGCGCTGGTGAAGCTGCAGGAGGAGGCCCCGCCGATGGCGGCGCGCACCGTGCACGCGGTGCTCTCCCAGCAGCTGGGCGGCCGGTGGCGGGAGCGGTTCCGGCACTTCGACGACGCTCCGGCCGCCGCGGCCAGCATCGGGCAGGTGCACCGGGCCACCTGGCGCGACGGCCGCGACGTCGCCGTGAAGATCCAGTACCCCGGTGCGGCCACCGCCCTGATGGCCGACCTCAACCAGCTCTCCCGGTTCGCCCGGCTCTTCGCCGCGCTGTTCCCGGGCATGGACGTCAAGCCACTCATCGCCGAGCTCAAGGCGCGGGTGGTCGAGGAGCTCGACTACGGCCTGGAGGCCGATGCGCAGCGCGCGTTCGCAGCCGCCTACGCGGACGATCCGCAGATCGTCGTCCCCCGCGTGGTGGCCAGCGCGCCGAAGGTGATCGTCTCGGAGTGGCTGGAGGGCACGCCGCTGTCGAAGATCATCGCGACGGGCACCGCGGAACAGCGGAACCGCGCCGGTCACCTCATGGCCGTGCTGCACTTCTCCGGCCCGCAGCGGGCCGGCCTGCTGCACGCCGACCCGCACCCGGGCAACTTCCGGCTGCTGGCCGACGGCCGGCTGGGGGTCATCGACTTCGGGGCCACGGCCCGGCTGCCCGACGGCCATCCCGAGCCGATCGGCCGGCTCGTGCGCTGGGCGCTGGAGGGCCGCGCGGCTGACGTCCTGGCCGACCTGCGGGCCGAGGGGTTCGTCCGCCCCGGCGTGGAGGTCGACGCCCCGGCCGTGCTGGACTACCTGCGCCCGCTGCTCGAGCCGGTGGCGAGCTCGCACTTCCACTTCACCCGCGCCTGGATGCAGAAGCAGGCCACGCGCATCGCCGATCCGCGCAGCGAGGCCAGCCGGCTGGGCCGGCAGCTCAACCTGCCGCCGTCGTACCTGCTGATCCACCGGGTGACGATCGGCTCGATCGGCGTGCTCTGCCAGCTCGACGCCGCCGGCGACTACCGGAGCGTCATCGAGGAGTGGCTGCCCGGCTTCGTCGCCTGAGCGGTCCGGTCAGGGGTCGAGGCGGGCTTCGAGGTCCCGGACCGAACGCCGGGCGCACTCCGCGCACAGTGCGGTGACCCGGTCCGGTCGCGGCCGCCCGCCGTCCTGCGCCCCGGTGGCGCGCGGCGGCACGCTCAGCGACCAGCCGGAGGCGGCGTCGGCCGCCGTGCCGGTCCGCCCGCACAGGGCGCAGCGCAGTTCGTCGGTCCCCACGTCCCCAGCCTGCCCCCGGCGGACGGGCGGGACCACGGGAGGGCCGGGTCCGGACGCACCGGGAGCGTCCGGACCCGGCCCGGGGGCGCGCCGTCAGCGGACGGCGGCGCTGGCCCGCGCGGCACGCCGCGTCGCGTACTCGGCGCGACGCGCCCAGCGGCGGGCGGCGCGCAGCCGGCGGGCGCGCGCGTCGGCGTCTGCCTCGGCGCGCAGCTCGCGCAGCCGGCTGACGGCCAGGTCGTACTCGATGGAGTGCACGTCGGTTCCTCGCGTCTCTCGGAGCGGCCCGTCCCGCGGCGGGCCGGTGGGATGTGTCGTCGTCGGATGGGTGTCGGTCGGGCCGGTCATGCGGCGACCACTTTCCGGGGGCGTCCCCGGGGGCGCTTGCGGGCGATCACCACGCCGCGCTCGAAGATCTCGCCGCCCCAGACGCCCCAGGGCTCGCCGCGGTCCAGCGCGCCGGCGAGGCAGGCGTCCCGCACCGGGCAGTCCGCGCAGAGCGTCTTGGCCTGCTCGAGCTGCGCCGGGCTCTCGGCGAACCACAGGTCCGGGTCGTTCCGGCACGGCAGGGGACGCCGCACCGGCGCCGGGGCCGCCGGGGCCGCGGGCCGTCGGGGCAGGGAGCCGCCGGTCCGGGGGAGCCCGGGTCGGCGGTGGGACGTCGGGCGGTCGATCGTCTGCTGCACTGCCGCTCCTCCTCGTACTCGTCGTCTACGGCCGGCGGGGGCCCGCCGACCGGAAGTCGGGGCCGGGCGCCGCAACGAAAGAGGCCGCGGATCCCGGGGTTCGGGTTCCGCGGCCTCGAGGAGGACCTGGTGAGCGCTAGCTCAGCGGTCTCCCCGGGGAGTGGATCCCGAGGGTGGTGCCGTGGTTCGGGGTGATGCGCTTCAGGGCGCCGCCGCGCCGCGAGGCAGCGGGCACAGCGGTGCCGCCGACCCGGCCGCCGGTGAACGCGATGGCGGACACCCCGGCGGGCGCGGCGACGAGGGCGCGGAGGCGCTGCGCGACGGTCTGCTCAGCGGCGCAGGCGACCGGACGCGCGGGGAGGCGCCCCGGGCCGGAGACCCCGGCGGGGGCGAACATCGGCAGGGTGCTGATCATCGGTCCCCTCCTTCCGGGGTGGATCGCGGCCGTATGGCCGGTCTCAGGGCTGGTGCGGCTCGGGACGGTGCCCCGAGCGCGATCTTGACAGTAGGGGGGCCGGCAGGACCGGTCAACGGATTAAATTTCCGTGTCCCCCGGGCGTGCAGTCACCGGGCCGCCGTCACCGGCGGCGACCGGTCAGGAACCGACCGTCGCCAGGACGCCCTCGCCGTAGAGCTCCAGTTTCCGGGAGCCGATGCCGGGCAGCGCCGCCAGCTCGCGCAGCGACGCCGGCCTGGACTCCGCGATGGCCTGCAGCGTCGCGTCGGTGAAGACGACGTACGCGGGCACCGACGCGGACGCGGCCGTCTCGCTGCGCCACACGCGCAGCCGCTCGAACAGCTCCCCCGCCTCGCCCTCGAGCACGACCTTGGCCCGCTTGGCTTTGCGCGGCGCCGGCGCCGCCGAGGGCGTGGACTCCGGCACCAGCCCGGTGAGGAACCGGCTGCGCGGCCGCGTCCGGCGGCCGCCGGGGTTGCGGGCGAGGGACCAGGACAGCGTCAGCTGCTCCCGCGCGCGGGTGACGGCGACGTAGAGCAGCCGCCGCTCCTCCTCCACCGCCTCCGGCCTCGACAGCGACTGGGCGATGGGGACGACGCCGTCGACGAGGCCGACGACGAAGACGGCGTCCCACTCCAGGCCCTTGGCCGCGTGCATGGAGGCAAGGGTGACGCCCTGCACGGTCGGGGCGTGCTGGGCGTCGGCCCGGGCGGCGAGGTGGGCGACGAAGCCGGCGAGGTCCAGCGTCGGGGTCTCGGCGACCAGGTCGACGGCGAGGTCGACCAGCGCGGCGAGGGACTGCCAGCGGTCGCGCGCGGCCCCGCCGGGTGGCGGGCGGTGCTCGGCCCAGCCGGTGGAGGCCAGCACGTCGCGCACGGTGGGCACCAGCGCGCCGGGCTCGGACCCGCCGGCCGCGGCTCCCCGCAGCAGCAGGACGGCCTCGCGCACCTCGGGGCGCTCGAAGAAGCGCTCCCCGCCCTTGAGCACGTACGGGACCCCGGCTGCGGAGAGCGCGTTCTCGTAGACCTCGGACTGGGCGTTGATCCGGAACAGCACGGCGATCTCGGCGGCCGGCGTGCCGGCCTCGATGAGCGCCCGGCACGCCTGGGCGACGGCGGCGGCCTCGGCGGGCTCGTCGGGGTGCTCGAAGAACCGCGGCGCCGGGCCCTCGGGGCGCTGACCGAGCAGCCGCAGGCCCGGCAGGCCCTTCCGGGGCGGGGCCTGGCCGATCAGCTTGTTGGCCAGCGCGACCACCTGCGGCGTCGACCGGTAGTCCCGCTCGAGCTTGACCACCTCGGCGTCGGGATAGCGGTCGGCGAACCCGAGCAGGTAGTCGGGGTCGGCGCCGGTGAAGGAGTAGATGGTCTGGTTGGGGTCGCCGACGACGCACACGTCGGCCCGGCCGCCGAGCCAGGCGTCCAGCAGCCGCTGCTGCAGCGGGTTGACGTCCTGGTACTCGTCGACGACGAAGTGCCGGTACTGCGCCCGCACCTGGCGGGCGACGTCCGGGTGCTCCTCGAGCGCGAAGGCGGTGACCAGCAGCAGGTCCTCGAAGTCGAGCGCGCCGTCGCGCTGCTTGGCCGACTCGTAGCCGGCGTACACCTGCGCGACGACGGCGGGCTCGAACGGCGGCTCCCGGCCGGCCGCCTGCGCGCGGGCCGGGTAGTCGTCCGGCGTCGCCAGCGTCGTCTTGGCCCACTCGATCTCGCTGGCCAGGTCGCGCAGGCTGGTGCGGTCGGTGGACAGCCGGGACCTGGACGCCGCGGACGCCACGACGCGCAGCTTGTTCTCGATCAGCCCCGGCATCGGACCGCCGAGCACGCGCGGGGCGAAGTAACGCAGCTGCCGCATCGCCGCGGCGTGGAAGGTGCGGGCCTGGACCCCGCCGACGCCGAGGCCGGCGAGGCGGGCGCGCAGCTCGCCGGCGGCCCGGGCGGTGAAGGTCACCGCGAGGACCTGCTCGGGCACGAAGACACCGGTGTGCACGCCGTAGGCGATCCGGTGGGTGATCGTGCGCGTCTTGCCCGTGCCCGCACCGGCCAGGATGCACACCGGGCCGGACACCGCCTGGGCGGCGGCGCGCTGTTCGTCGTCGAGCTGGGCGAGCACCGCCTCGGCTCCGGCGCCCTCCTCCCGCTCGAGGTCCGGCGCCCCGGCGATCTGCGACATCCGGCCCCCCGTCTTCTCTCGTCGGCCGGTCCCATCCTCCCAGCCGCCGCCGACAAGGCGGGGAAGGATCCCCAGGCCTGCGGTGTTGGCTCCTTCCGGTGGCCGGGCATCCCGTGCCGAAACCCGATCGACCAGGGAGGATCCCCTCGATGACTGCTGTGACCGCTGCCGTGACCATGTACACCACGACGTGGTGCGGCTACTGCGTGCGGCTGAAGAAGCTGATGCAGCGCGAGGGCATCGCCTACACCGAGGTCGACATCGAGAACGACGCCGGCGCCGCCGAGGTCGTGATGCAGGCCAACGGGGGCAACCGCACCGTGCCCACGCTCGTCTTCGCCGACGGCACCGCGCTGACCAACCCGAGCATCGACGAGGTCAAGGCCCAGCTGGCGGAGCATCCCGGGGTGTGACGGCGAGTGTCTCCCTCAGGACGGTGCGCAACGGGGCATGATCAGCTCCCGACGGGTCGCGATCGCGCCCTGTCGAGATCCGGGCCACGTCGGGCCCGTCTCCCGAGGTGCCACCCGCGCGAGGAGGACACGTGAGCTCGAGCGTCGAGCACGCCGCCGCTGCGGCCGCCTACCCGGGCGACGCCTCTCCGCGGGACGAGGCCGCGGTGATGCTGGTCCGCACCGGCCGGGGATGGTCGGTGCTCTCCCCCGGCCGCGCCGAGGACGTCGGCGACCTCGTCGAGGGCCTGTCCCTGGCCGACCTGGTGGCCGAGGAGCTCGGGTCGCACGTCGAGCCGGACCGCACCGCCCGCCGGGCGGCCCGGGGCGCGGCCGGGGAGGCCGATCCCGAGGCCGACCCGCGCGAGGTGCGCCTGGCCGCGCTGGAACGCACCGTGTCCCAGCTCGAGCACGCCCTGGCCGCCCGGGTCGCCACCGAGCGGGCCATCGGCGTGCTGGCCGAGCGCCACGGCACGACGCCGCGCTGCGCCTTCGAGCTGCTCCGCGCCGAGGCCCGCTCGCAGGGCCGGCCGGTCCAGGAGCTGGCCCGCGAGGCGCTCGCCGGGTTGGAGACCCGCCCGGAGCTACCCGAGTTCACCGCGTCCGAGGCGCTGCCCGCCTCCCGCCCCCCGACGCCCCGCGCGCCGGTCGGCGGCGACCGCCGGACCCGCGCCCGCCGGGCCGCCGCGGAGCACCGGCGCTGACCTCTCCGCAGCCGCTCACCCCGGACGCCCTCGGCGACCGGCTGGCCGCCCTGGTGGCCGATCTTGCCCCCGAGCCCGGTGCGGCCGCGCTGCGCGTGGCCGTGGACGGGCCCGACGTCGCCGCGCCCGTCGCCCTGGCCGAGGCGCTGGCCACCCGGCTGCCGCCGCTCGGCAGGTCCGCGGTCGTGGTGCCGGCCGCCGGCTTTCTCCGCCCCGCCTCGCTGCGCCTGGAGCACGGGCGCACCGATCCCGACGCCCGGTACACCGACTGGCTCGACGCCGGGGCGCTGGCCCGCGAGGTGCTCGATCCGCTCGGGCCGGGCGGATCGGGTGAGTTCCTGCCCGTCCTGTGGGACGTCGCCCGGGACCGGGCCGCCCGCGCGCCACGCCGGCCGATGCCGCCCGGTGGTGTGCTGCTGGTGCCGGGCGCGCTGCTGCAGGGGCTCGGGCTGGCCTTCGACGTCGTCGTCCACCTGCGGGTGACCCCGGCCGCCCGCCGTCGCCGCACCCCGCCCGAGCTGGCGTGGGAGCTGCCCGCGTTCGACCGCTACGACGCCGAGGTCGACCCCGCCGCCCTCGCCGACGCCGTCGTCCTGGCCGACGCCCCCGAGCGGCCGGCGCTGGTGCTGCGGGGCCGGTTCAGCTGAGCTCGCCGGCCACCCAGCGGTCGATGATGTGGCGGGCGATCGAGACCGCCGGGGGCAGCGCCTTCGGCCCCTCCCCGGAGCGCAGCTCGTCCCGGGTGAACCAGCGGGCCTCCTCGATCTCGGTCGGGTCCAGCCGCAGGGTCGGGTCGCCCTCCACCCGGGCGGTGAACCCGAGCATCAGCGACTGCGGGAACGGCCAGGGCTGGCTGCCCACGTAGCGGACGTCGGTGACCCGGACGCCGACCTCCTCGGCGACCTCCCGGACGACCGCGCCCTCGGCGGACTCCCCCGGCTCGACGAACCCGGCGAGGATGGAGAAGCGCCCGGGTGGCCAGACCGCCTGCCGGCCGAGGATGCAGCGGTCGGCGCCGTCGTGGACGAGCATGATCACCGCGGGGTCGGTGCGGGGGAACAGCTCGGCGCCGGTCTGCGGGTCCCGCCGCACCCAGCCGGCCCGCTCGACGGTCGTCTCCGCGCCCGACAGGGGGCTGAAGCGGTGCCGCTCGTGCCACTCGAGGATGCCGATCGCCTGTGCGAGCAGGCCGGCGTCGAGGTCGTCGAGGTCGGCACCCAGCTCCCGCAGCCCGGCCCAGGCGTCCACCGGCCGGTCGGCGACCGTGAGCCGCCGGGCGCCGCGGACCACGGCGTAGGGAACGCCGTCGGCCTCACCGAGGAAGACCGCCCCGGCCGGCAGCTCCGGCCGCTCCTCCCACAGCAGCCGGGGGCCACCCTCGCCCTCCAGCACCGGCACCTCGCGCCGGTCGTCCACGGTCAGCACCCGCACCGGGCGACCACCGGTCGGATCGTCGAGCGCGCGGGCCAGGTGGCTGCGGTCGTGGGCCGAGCGGGACAGCACCGGCTGCGGGCCCGCCGGCGACGGCGTGCTCTCCGGCCAGGCGAGCGCGGCCCGCTCCTCGGCCGAGGGGTTGTCGGCCGAGGTGCTGCCCCCGGTCGGGACGCTCATCGCTGCTCCTCGGCGACCGGGGCCGCGGTGACCTCGACGGGACCGAGCGCCCCCAGGCCGTCGGTGACCCGTTCGGCGTCGCCCACGACGACGGCGGTCAGCCCGGCCGGCTGCAGGTAGCGGCGGGCCGCGGCCTGCACCTCCTCCACCGTGACGGCTTCGAGCGCGCGCTGGTGCTCGGCGAGCCAGCCGGGCGGCAGCCCGGCGCCCACGAGCGCCGACAGCGTGCTGGCCAGCCCGGCGTGGGTCGCGGTGGCCAGCGCCATGCTCCCGAGGACGTAGCGCCGGGCGCCGTCCAGTTCCTCCTCGGTGACCGGGGTGAGCGCCATGCGGGCCAGCTCGTACCAGGCCTCCAGCAGCGCCGGGCCGGTGACCTCGGTGGCGACGTCAGCCTCCACCAGGAACGAGGACGCGGCGGCCAGGTGGTCGACCGAGCTGCGCGGGCTGTAGCTGTACCCGCGCCGCTCCCGGATGTTCTCCACCAGCCGGGAGGAGAAGTAGCCGCCGTAGACCATGTTGGCCAGCCGCACGGCGGCCAGGTCGGGATCGGTGCGCGTGGGCGCCGGCCCGGCGAGCCGGAGGTTGGACTGCACCGCGCCGGGCCGGTCGACGACCTCGAGGGGGCCGGGCGGCAGCAGGGGCGCCGGCGGGGCGGTGACCGCGGTCCCCTCCCCCGTCCAGCCGGCCAGCGCCGTGCCGACCGCGTCGGCGGCGGCGGCCGGGTCCAGGTCACCGACGAGCACCAGGGTGCTGCCGGCGGGCAGCACCCGCTCGCGGTGCAGCTTGCGCAGCGCGCTGCTGCGCACGGCGCCGACGAGCTCCGGGGACGGCAACTGCTCGGCGTAGGGGTGGTTGCCGAACCGCCGCGCGGCCAGCGCGGTGCGGGCGATGACGGCGGGCTGCGACCGGGCGATCGCGATCCGCTCGGCGACCCGGGCGCGCTCGGCGGCCACCGGGTCGCTGGGATAGGCGGCGCTGGTGAGCACCTCGGCGAGGACGCCGAGCACCGGCGCGAGCCCCTCGGCCAGCAGCGTCGTGGAGAACAGCAGCCGGTCGGGGTCCGCCGACACCGACAGCTCCCCGCCGTGGGCCTGCAGCAGCTGGGCGATCTCGGTCGCGTCGTGCGCGGCGGTGCCGAGCAGGACGGCGCCGGAGAGGACCGTCGTCCGGGCGCTGTGCTGGGCGGCGGTACGGGCGCTGCGGGCGGCGAAGGGCACCCGCAGCCGCAGCTCCACCAGGGGGACGCCGGGGCGCGGCACGACGACCAGCCGCAGCCCGCTGGGCAGGGTCGACTCGGTGACCGCCAGCTCGGGCTGCGGTCGGGGCTCGCCCAGCGGCGGGACCAGATGCTGCACGGTCGCTGTCACCGTCGTCCTCCCGTGGCACGCAGTTCCAGGATCGCGGCGGTGCCCGGGTCCAGCCCGCGCGCCGCCGTCTGCACCTGCTCGGGGGTCACCCGGGCCAGTCGGGCGGCCAGCTCCCCGGCCAGCTCCGCGCGGCCGTGGATGAGCTCGGCGTTGGCGAAGGAGAGGGTGCGGCCGAGGACCGAGTCGGCCTGGCGGAGCAGCTGCGCCTCGGCGCGGGCCTGCACCCGGGCGAGCTCGTCGGGGCCCACGCCCTCGCGGGCGACCCGGCCGATCTCCTCGTTCACCGCGGTGATCACCTGCTCGGGGGCGACCGCGGCCGGGTGGTGCACCTGGGTGGTCAGCAGCGTCGCGTCGCGGACGTCGAAGGGGTCGCCGAACAGGCCGACGTAGCTGCTCTGCGCGACGGCCAGCCGGTCGTCGTGGACCAGCCGGCGCTCGAGCCGGGAGGCGTCCCCCTCGCTGAGCAGCTCGGCCAGCAGCACGGTGCCGAGGTAGGTGTCCAGGTCGCCGACCGGGTCGGGCACCCGCCAGCCGATCGCGACCGCCGGGGCCGGGGCCAGCGGGTCCTCCACCACGCCCCGCCGGACGCTGGTGGGCGAGGGCTCGCCGGTGTGCGGAGTCGGCGGGACCTCGCGGGCCTCGATGGGGCCGAACCAGCGGCGGACCAGCCGCTCGGTCTCCTCGACGTCGAGGTCACCGCCCAGGGCGAGGACGGCGTTGCCCGGCGCGTAGTAGCGGTGGAAGAAGTCGGTGGCGTCCTCGACCGTCGAGGACTCCAGGTCGACGAAGGACCCGTAGCCGTCGTGGGTGTTGGCGAAGCTCTCGAACGCGATCCGCGGCAGCTGCAGCCACGGGAAGGCCCCGTAGGGGCGGTTGAGCACGTTGACCCGGATCTCCTCCTTCACCACGTCGATCTGGTTGCGGAGGTTCTCCTCGGTGATGGCCGGCGCCGCCATGCGGTCGGCCTCCAGGAACAGGGCGCGCTCGAGCGCCTCGGCGGGCAGCGCCTGGTAGTAGTTCGTGTAGTCCTGGTGGGTCGAGCCGTTGAAGGTGCCGCCGGCGGCCTGCACCAGGCGGGCGTGCTCCATCTTGGGCACGTTGGCCGAGCCCTGGAACATGAGGTGCTCGAACAGGTGGGCGAAACCGGTGCGGCCCTGCGGCTCGTTGCGCATCCCTACGTCGTAGGAGACGGTCACGGCGACCACCGGCACGCTCCGGTCGGGCGCGAGCACCACCCGCAGGCCGTTCTCGAGTCGGAAGCGCTCCACGGGATGCCGGAGGGTGAGGTCGGCCCCAGCTGCAGTCACGTCCCGACACTAACCGCTGTGGTCACAGCACCTCGACCGCACCGATCACCCGGTCGATGACCCCGTACAGCTCCGCGTGGGTGTTGGGGATGGAGAGGTAGAGCAGCGCCGGCGCGGACCGGCCGACGTCGACCAGCAGCAGCGCGGCCCGCTCGCCCGTGGCGTCGTAGCCCTCGACGTCCCAGGACAGCTGGAACTCGAAGAGGTGCGCCGGGGTCCCGTCGACCGTGAGCCCCTCGTCGCGGAGCACCTGGCGCTCGTTGGGCGACGGGTAGTAGTTGGCGCGCACGCTGTCGGCGACCGCACCGAGCGTGCTCTGCAGGCCGGACGGGCCGGGGTAGGCGAACTCCGGCGCGAGCGGCCCGGAGGTGCACTGGGCGATGAACGTCCCACCGTCGGGGGTGAGGTCCTGCGTGGTGAAGAACTGCCCGGCGACCGCCGTCGTCTCCAGCACGACGCCGAGGTCGTACTCGTACCAGCCGTCGCCGAGGAACGGGTAGGCGATGCCGGCGGCCTCGTCGACGATCCGCACCGTGCCCGGCGGGAACGTCGGGGCGGTGATCGCCGGCCCCTCGGGGGCGGCCACCTCCTGGTCCTCCCCGCCGCCGGAGGGCCGGCCGACGAGCAGGCCGATCACCACGACGAGCACCAGGCCGAGCACCGAGAGCCCGACCGCCCAGGCGGTGCGCCGTCCCGAGGACCGCGGGGCCGGGGTGGGCTGCGGCGGCCCGGCGGGGGGCGCGGGGAGGTGCACCGGCGCGGCCTGCACCGCGACCCCCGGACCGGCCGGGGTGGTCACGTCCGACCAGCTGATCCCGTTCCACCAGCGGACCATGCCCGGCGTGCCGTCCGGGTCGGGGTACCAGCCCGCCGGCGCGCTCGATTGCCCAGCTCCCGTCACGCGGCCACCCTAGGGCGGCGGCGTCACCGGGCCGGGAACGGCACGGCCGCCAGTTCGCGCCACAGGTGCGCCGCCGCCTCGGCCCCGCGGTACAGCATCGGCAGCAGCACCCGCTCGTTCGGGGAGTGGATCCGGTCGGTGGGCAGGCCGGCGCCGAGGAAGACCAGCGGCGCGCCGAGGACGTCGACCAGGTCCGCCTCGGGGCCGCTGCCTCCCTCGCGGGTGAACAGCACGTCGGCCGGGTCGGTGTCGAAGGCCTGCCCGATGGCGGCCAGCAGGGCGGCCATCGCCGGGGAGTCCAGGTCGCTGGCGCACGGGGAGACGCCGCCGGCCGGCACGTGCACGTGGGCCTCGATGCCCTCGGGGGTGTGGGCTGCGACCCAGGCGCGGACCTGCTCGGCGAGATCGGCCGGGCGCTGGTCGGCCACGAGCCGGAAGGTGACCTTGGCGTGCGCTTCCGCCGGGATGATCGTCTTGTGGCCGGGGCCGGTGTAACCGCCCCACACGCCGTTGACCTCGGCCGTCGGCCGGGCACCGATCCGCTCCAGCGTGCTGAACCCGGCCTCGCCGGTGGCGGCCCGGGAGGCGGCCGGCCCGGCCAGCCAGGCGGCCTCGTCGAACGGCACCCGGGCCATGAGCGCGCGCTCGCGGTCGCTCAGCGGCCGCACCCGGTCGTAGAAGCCGGGCAGGGTGACCCGGCCCTGCTCGTCGTGCAGGGCCGCCAGCAGCGTGGCCATGGCGTGCAGCGGGTTGGGGACGCCGCCGCCGAAGGAGCCCGAGTGCAGGTCCACGGCGGGTCCGCGCAGGGTGATCTCGGCGTCGGCCAGCCCGCGCATGGCGACGACCGCGCTGGGCACGTCGGGGCCGGCCATGCCGGTGTCGCTGACCACCACGACGTCGCAGGCCAGCCGGTCGGCCCGCGCGCGGAGCAGGTCGGCGAAGTGCGGGGAGCCGGACTCCTCCTCGCCCTCGATCAGCAGCTTGACGGTGACCGCCGGGGTGTCCCGGCCGGTGGCGGCGAGGTGCGCGCGCATGCCCAGCAGGTGCATGGCGACGTTGCCCTTGTCGTCGATGGCGCCGCGGGCGTGCAGCTCCGGCCCGTCGGGACCGTCGATGACGGCGGGCTCGAACGGTGGGTGCTCCCACAGCTCCACCGGGTCGACCGGCTGGACGTCGTGGTGCCCGTAGACCAGCGCCACGGGGGCGTCGGGGTCGGCCGAGCGCCACTCGGCGAACACGGCGGGCGCGCCGGGGGTCGGCCAGATCTCGACGGTCGGGAAGCCGGTGCGGCGCAGCGCGTCGGCCAGCCACTCGGCGCTGGCGGCCACGCTGGGCGCGTGCGCCGGGTCCGCGGAGATCGACGGGATCCGCAACCAGGCGTCGAGGTCTGCGTGCAGGTCCTCGAGGTGGGCGGTGACGAACGCGCGCTCCGGGCTGCTCACGGCTGCCGACGGTAGCGGCGCGCGCGGAGGGGTGCCGCGCGGCTACCGTCGCGGTCATGCGCGGTGAGCTGCTGCAGGTGGACGTCGGCGACCTCACCTTCGACGTCCGGGCCGCCGGGCCTGCCGACGGCCGCCCGGTGCTCCTGCTGCACGGTTTCCCCGAGACCTCGGCGTCCTGGGCGGCGGTCACCCCGCAGCTGACCGAGGCGGGGCTGCGCACCTACGCCGCCGACCAGCTCGGTTACTCCCCCGGCGCCCGGCCGGCCGAGGTCGGGGCGTACGCGCTGCCCGCCCTGGCGCAGGTGACGGCGGACCTGCTGACCGCGCTGGAGCTCCCGCGGGTCGACGTCGTCGGCCACGACTGGGGGGCGAACGTGGCGTGGGCCCTGGGCGCGTGGCACGCCGACCGGGTGCGCTCGCTGACCGCGGTCTCGGTCCCGCACCCGACGGCGTTCACCGCGGCGTGGCGCTCGGACCCCGAGCAGCAGGAGCGCTCGGCCTACATCCGGCTGTTCTGGCAGGCGGGCAAGGCCGAGGAGGTGCTGCTGGCCGACGACGCGCGCCGGCTGCGGCGGATGTTCGGCGACGCGGTCCCGGCCGAGGCGGTCGACGAGTACGTGGCCGTGCTCTCGGCCCCGGGCGCGCTGACCGCCGCGTTGAACTGGTACCGGGCGATGAGCTCGAGCACGTCGGTGGACCCGGTGGCGGTGCCGACGGCCTACGTGTGGAGCGACGGCGATGTCGCGGTCGGGCGCACCGCCGCGGAGGCGTGCGCGCAGTTCGTCACCGGCGACTACCGGTTCGTGGAACTCCCCGGGGTCTCGCACTGGATCCCCGAGCAGGCCCCCGAGGCACTGGCCGTCGCGATCCTGGACCGCGTCGCGTCGACGTGACCACCGCCGGGGGCGTGCGGTTGCACATCCCCACGGCGGAGGACGCCGGGGTCAGCTCCTGGAGCCGATCCCGCGCTTCCCGGGTCGGGCAGGACCCGACCGGTCCGAGGAACTCCCCGGAGCGAGCGAGGGCTGCTGCGCTACGGGGCCGTGCCGGTGACCAGGGCGAGCAGCCCGGCCTCGTCCAGCAGGTCCACCGGGCGGACCGTCTCCTTGGCGGCGACGTGGTGGAAGCCGGCGCTGACCCGCTCGACCGGCACGCCGGTCAGCCGCGCCCAGCCCAGCCGGTAGGCGGCCAGCTGGACCGCCGCGGCCGACAGCTCCCCGCCGGACGGCGGCGGGCCGGTCTTCCAGTCGATGACCTCGTAGCCGCCGTCGCCGTCGGCGAAGACCGCGTCGATCCGGCCGCGCAGGGTCAGCGGCCCCAGCGGCGTCTCGAACGGGACCTCCACCTCCAGCGGCTGCCGGTCGGCCCACTCGCTGGCCAGGAAGGCCTCCTGCAGCTCGGCGAGCGCGCCGTCGGGAGCGGCGAACTCGTCCCCGGAGCCGGGCAGCTCGTCGAGGTCGACCAGGCGGGCGGCGCCGAAGCGCTCCTCCAGCCAGGTGTGGAAGGCGGTGCCGCGGCGGGCCTGCGGCGCCGGCGCGGCCGGCATGGGGCGCCGCAGCCGGCGGGCCAGCTCGGCGGGGTCGCGGCGCAGGGTCACCAGGGCCGACACCGACAGGTGCGAGGGCAGCGGGACGTCCACGGTCGGGGCGGCCGCCACCGCGCGTTCGCGCAGCAGCAGGTCGGCGTCCCGGACCCACTGCTCGACCAGCGGGTCCGGCGCGCCGAGGGTGCGCTCGGGGTCCAGCGGGTGCGGCGCGGCCCCCACGACGAGCTCCGCGGCGGCCGCCAGTGCCCGGCGCCGCCCGGGCGAGAGGGGGTCGGCCGGCCACACGCCCACCGGCCACTCGGCCAGCGCCGGGTTCTCCGCGCCCTCCTCCGGCGCCGGCGCCCAGTGCACGACCGTGCCGGCGCCGGCCTCACAGGCCTCCCGGACGGCGTGCAGCAGGGACGACGGGCCGCACGGCTTCACCCCGTCGCGCCACCAGCTGCCCGAGCAGACGAGCAGGTGGCGGGCCCGGGTGACGGCGACGTAGCCGAGCCGGATCTCCTCGCCGGTGCCGAACTCCTTCCAGTCCTCGACGTACTGCTCCAGCGCCTCCCGGACGACCGCCTGGTCGCCGGAGCCGGGTACGGGCAGCCGCAGCCGGGGCAGCTCCTCGCGGTCGACGGTGCGCAGGTCCACCGGAACCGCGCCCGGGTCCTTGATCCAGGAGTCGCTGGCGCCCGGCCGGGCCGGGAACTGGTCGACGGTCATGCCGGGCACGGCGACGACGTCCCACTCCAGGCCCTTGGCCGAGTGCCCGGTCAGCAGCTGCACCGCCTCGGGGTTGACCGCCACCTCCCCTGGTTCCAGCCCGCGCTCGCGCTCCTCGGCGTCGCGCAGGTAGCCGAGGAACGCCGGGAGGGAGGGCAGTTCGGCCAGCTCGGTGAACTCGGCGGCGACGGAGTGCAGCGCGTCGAGGTGCGCCCGCGCCCCGGCCGGGCTGACCCCCGGTGCGCTGGCCAGCTCGGTCTCCAGGCCCAGAGTGCGGGCGACGTCGTCGACCAGGTCGGGCAGCGACTCGCCGATCCGGGTGCGCAGCGCGGCGAGCTCGGCGCCCAGGCGCCGCAGCCGGCGGTGGCCCACGGGCGAGAAGGCGCCGGGGTCGCCGAGGTCGTCGAGCGCCTCGACGATGCTGCCCCGCTCGGTGGATGGCTCGGTGGCGCCGTCGGCGTCCGGCTCGGGACGGCGGGAGTGGACGAGCGCGCGGGCGCGGGCCTCCAGCGCGGCGAGGTCGCGCGGCCCGATCCGCCAGCGGGCGCCGGTCAGCAGCCGGCCCAGCGCGTCCCCGGCGGTGGGGTCGACGAGCACGGTCAGGGTGGCCACGACGTCGGACACCTCGGGCACCTCGAGCAGGCCGCCGAGGCCGACCACCTCCACCGGCAGCCCCCGCTCCCGGAGCGCCGCGGCGATGCCGGGCAGCTGCTTGCGGGTGCGGGCCAGCACGGCAACCGTGGGCGGGCGGCCGTCCGGGCGGCGGGCGACGACCGGGTCGGCGCCGTGCCAGCAGGCGGCCAGCCGGTCGGCCAGGGCCGCCGTCTCCTCGGCGACGGTCTCGTAGAGCCCCGCGGTGACCGCGCCCCGGCCGGCGATGGGCGCCGGTGCGAGGTCCGGCAGCGGCACGTCGGGCGGGGGCAGCATGCCCGAGACGGCGTTGGCGACGGCGAGCACCGCCTCGTCGTTGCGCCAGCTGGTGGCCAGCGTGAGCCGCTGCGCCGGCCGGCCGCGCACGCCCGGGAACGTCCGGGCGAAGCGCTCGATGGTGCCGGCCGAGGCGCCCCGCCACCCGTAGATCGACTGGCGCGGGTCGCCGACGGCGAGCACCGGGTGTCCGGTCTCCCGGCCGAAGAGCGCCTCGAGCATGCGCAGCTGGCCGACGCTGGTGTCCTGGTACTCGTCGAGCAGCACCACCCGCCAGCGGGCCCGCTCGCGGCGGCCGACCTCCGCGGAGGTGACGGCGATCCGCGCGGCATGGGCGACCTGGTCGGCGTAGTCGATCGAGCCCATGGCCCGCTTGCGCGCCTCGAACGCCTCCACCAGGGGCAGCAGCGCCACCCGCGCGCGCTGCCGGGCCAGCATGTCGAGGACGTCCTTGTACGGACCCTTCTTCCTCGGGGCGTCCGGGTAGCCGGCGACCTGCGCCTCCAGCCGGGCGGTCCACGTCCGCAGCGCCGGCCCGGTGACGTCGTGCTCCCCCATCTCAGCGGCGAGGGCCAGCACGTCCTCGACCGTGGTGAGCAGCGACAGCGGGACGTCGTCCATGTCGCCGGTGTAGGCGGCCACCACGGTGGCCGCCTGCCCCCAGCACATGGCCGGGCCGAGCACGCCGGCCCCGGGCTCCACCCCGATCCGCAGGCCGTGCTCGGCGACGAGGGAGGCGGCGTACCCGTGGTAGGTCGAGACGGTGGGCTGGGCGATCTCCAGCCGGTCCCGCAGCTCCTGCTCGGTGTCGGGGTGCCGGGCCAGGGCGCCGAGCCGCAGCTGGATGCGCTCGTTGAGCTCGCTGGCCGCCTTGCGGGTGAAGGTGAGCCCGAGGATCGCCTCGGGCTCGACCACCCGGTTGGCGACCAGCCAGGAGACCCGGGCGGCCATCGTCTCGGTCTTGCCCGACCCGGCGCCGGCGACGACGACGAGGGGGCGGTCGGCCGGTGCGGCCACGACCCGGGCCTGCTCCTCCGACGGCGCGTAGGACAGCCCGCAACGCGCGGCGACCTCCGCCGGGCTCAGCAGCCGCCGGGGTTCCGGCGCCGACGCGGGCGCGGCGCCGAACAGGTCCTCGAGGGAGAGCTGCTCGTCGCTCACTGGGTGACCTGCCGGCCGCGCTCGTGCAACGGGCAGCTGCGGCGGGCCGGGCAGCGCTGGCAGTGCGTGCCGGTGCGCGCCTCGAAGGCGCTCGCGCCCATCCCCT
Source organism: Geodermatophilus ruber (assembly GCF_900114385.1). Lineage (GTDB taxonomy): Bacteria > Actinomycetota > Actinomycetes > Mycobacteriales > Geodermatophilaceae > Geodermatophilus > Geodermatophilus ruber. The sequence continues at coordinate 53,962 of NZ_FOSW01000015.1, read as the reverse complement.
CGCCGACCGCGGCGATCAGCTCGCCGGCCGGGGTCTGCTCCACCGGGACGTCGACCGGCAGCGGCTCCTGGTGCTGCTCCTTGGCCCTGGCACCGGTGCCGACCTGCAGCAGCGCCGCCCCGCCCGGAACGATCCCGTGCGCCGCGAAGGCGCCCGCGGCGACGGCGACCTGGTAGGCGGCCAGCTGCCCGTGCTCCTCGACGTTCCGCGCCGCGCTCTTGCCGGTCTTGAGGTCGACGACGACCAGCCGGCCCTCGGCGTCCCGCTCCAGCCGGTCGACCTGGCCGCGGAGGCGGGCCCGGCCGACCACGACGTCGAAGTCCTCCTCGGCGGCGACCAGCTCGCGCCGGTTGGCCGCGTGCCAGCCGAGGAACCGGTCGAGCATCTGCTGGGCCGTGGCCCGCTGCCGCTGGTCGGACCAGCCGGGCCCGAGGTCCAGCTGGTCCAGCTCGGCGGCCAGCGCGTCCGGCGCCTCGGCCGGCGGCAGGCCCTCGGCGACCCGCTGGGCGACCGCGTGCACCGCCGAGCCGACCGTCCGGGTGGCGTCCGGCGATGCCTCGGCCCCGACGGCGCCGAGCACCCACCGCAGCGGGCAGCGCTGGAAGGTCTCGATCGCCGAGGGCCGCACCCGGACCGTGGCCTCCGCGGGCACCAGCGGGGCGTCGTCGGACAGCGGGGGCAGGCCCCACCAGCGCGCGGGAGACGCGCCCGGGACGCCCTCCTCGGCCAGTCGGCGCAGCACCGCCGCGGCCGCCGAGCGGCGAGCGGCGGGGGTGTGCGGGTCGGTGACCGCCCGGCGCAGGTCGGCCACGAGCGCGGGGAGGGTGAGGGAACGGGGCAGCTCGGTGAGCGGGCGTCCCTCCGCGGGCGGCGGGGAGACCAGGTCGAGGAACCGGGAGGCGGTCGCCCCGGCCTCAGCGCCGTCGAGGGCGCCCTGTACCGCGGTGACCACCAGCCGGCGGCGGGCCCGGGTGCAGGCCACGTAGAACAGCCGGCGCTCCTCGGCGAGCATCAGGGTGCGCCGGTCCACCGCGGTGCCGTCGATGCCCGCCGCGCGCTCCACGAGGTCCTCGGTGCCGAGCAGGGAGCCGCGCTCCCGCAGGTCCGGCCAGACCCCCTCCTGCACCCCCGCCACGCAGACGAGGTCCCACTCCAGGCCCTTGGACGCGTGCGCGGTGAGCAGCCGGACGGTCTCGTCGTTGGCGGCCCGGGCCGCCCCGATGTCGCCGGGCAGCTCCTGGGCGGAGAGGTGGTCGAGGAATGCGCGGACGTCGGCCGAGGGCAACCGGTCGACGAACCCGGCGGCCGCGTCGAACAGCGCCACGACGGCGTCGAGGTCCCGGTCGGCGACGGCCCCGGCGGCCCCGCCGGCGGCGCTGGCCCGCGCCCACCGGCCGGCCAGGCCGCTGCGCTGCCACATCGCCCACAGCACGTCCTCGGCCGTGCCGTCCTGCGCGAGGGCGAGCCGACCGGCGGCGAGGACGGCGGCGACCCGGCGGGCCGGGCGGGCCACGTGCTCGGGCAGCGAGTCCAGCAGCGGCTCGTCGGCGATCGCGGTGGCCAGCGGCGCGCCGCGCTCCGCGGCATCGACCCCCTGCTTGGCCAGCGCGACGCGGACCGCACGCCGCAGCCGGCGCAGGTCCAGCACGGTCGCCCCGCCGAGCGGGGAGGCCAGCAGCGCCTCGGCCGCCGGCTCGTCCAGGCCCGCGGGGCTGCCGTCCGAGCCGGGCAGCAGCGCGTCGAGCGCGCTGAGGATCGGCGCGACCGCCGGCTGGGCGGCCAGCGGCAGGTCGTCGGCGGAGACCGCCACCGGAACGCCGGCCGAGATCAGCGCGCGGCGCAGCGGCCCCAGCGCCAGCGCCGTCCGGACGACCACGGCCATCTGCGACCACGGGACGCCGTCGAGCAGGTGGGCGCGGCGCAGGACGTCGGCCAGGTAGGCGGCCTCGATCGCGGCGGACCCGAAGACGTGCACCTCGGCCGCGCCGTCGTCGGCGCCCTCGACCGGCTGCAGCCGCCGGTGCTCCCACGGCCCGGGCAGCCCGTCGGCGACCCGGCGGCTGATCCGCAGCAGCTCGGCGCCCGAGCGGCGGCACACCCCCAGCGAGACGCGGCCGGCCGGCCGGCCCGCGGCGTGCCGGAACCGCGCGGGGAACTCCACGATGCCGCGCGGCTCGGCGCCGCGGAAGGCGTAGATGGCCTGGTCGGGGTCGCCGACGGCGACGAGGTTCCCGCCCCGCCCGGCCAGCAGGTCGAGCAGTTCCACCTGGGCGGGGTCGGTGTCCTGGTACTCGTCGACGAACAGCCAGCGGGCCCGTTCGCGCTCCTGACGCAGCAGTTCCGGGTCCGCGGCCAGCTCGGCGATCGCCTCGCGGACCAGCTCCGCGGGGTCGTAACCCGACGCGTCCCCGCGGCCGGCGGTGGCGAAGGCGGTGACCGCCTCGTACTGCTGCTGGAAGGCGGCCGCGTGCACCCACACCTCGTGGCCGAGCTCGCGACCCCACGCGACCAGCTGCGCGGCGTCGACGCCGCGCTCGGTGGCGCGCAGCAGCAGCTCGCGCAGCTCCGTGCGGAAGCCGGCCGTGGCCAGCGCCGGGCCCAGCGCCTCCGGCCACCGGACCGCGCCGGCCTCCTCGACATCACCGCGCAGCAGCTGGGCCACGACGGCGTCCTGCTCTGCGGCGGTGAGCAACCGCGGCGGGAGCTCGCCGCGCAGGAGCGCGGCACGGCGCAGGACGCCGTAGGCGTAGGAGTGGAAGGTGCGGGCCAGAGGCTCGCGGATGGTGCGCGCCACCCGGCCGGTGATGCGGGTGCGCAGCTCCGCGGCGGCCTTGCGGCTGAAGGTCAGGACGAGGATCTGCTCGGGGTCCACGCCGCGGTCGATGCGGGCGGCGACGGCCTCCACGATCGTCGTGGTCTTGCCGGTGCCGGGGCCGGCCAGCACCAGCAGCGGGCCGGCGGGGTGGTCGACGACCGCCTGCTGCGTGGGGTCCAGCCTCGGGAGGGGGGCGGGGGCCGGATCGGTCTGGACCAACCGGTAGGCCGGTGCGCTCGCGTCCCCCCGCAGTGTCACCTGGCGATGGAAGCACGGGGCCCGGACGGTTCCCGGGCGCCGGGCGCAAGTGAGATCACGGCCACCTGACGGCGGAGAGGTCCACCCGGCCGGAGCGCATCGGCACCCCCTCGGCGGCCAGCAGCTCCAGCTGCCGCGCCCGGACCGGTTCGGCGGCCGAGCCGTCGGCCCGCACCACCCGGTGCCAGGGGACCGCTCCTCCGCCCTGGGCGAGCGCGCGGGCGACCCGGCGCGGTCCGACGCCGACCAGCGTGCCGATCGCGCCGTAGGTGCTCACCCGGCCGGGCGGGATGCGCTCGACCGCGTCGAACACCGCTTCGTCGACGTCCAGCGCCGACGCGGAGGCGCCCGGGGGCGACGAGCCCCCGGGCGCCTCCCCGGTCACAGCTGGTAGTCGCTGTTCGTCTGCCACCACTCGTACAGCGCGGCGAGCTCGGCCTGGGTGCTGCCGGGCGCGACGGCGAAGCCCTCCACCAGGGCCTCGTCGTCGGTCCAGACGATGGCCACGACGCCGCTGGCCTGGTCGATGAGGCAGGCGGCCATGCCGGCGTTGGCCCCGAAGCTCCAGCCCTGGATGCCGGTGGTGGTGCTGCAGTCCTGGCCGTCGGCGATCTCGGTCAGCCCGGCGTCGGAGGCCTCGGCGAGGAAGACCTCGTCCAGGGTGGCCTTGTCCGGATAGAGGAAGAACTCGGCCTGCTGCGGGCCGGGCTGGGTCGTGCTGGCGCCGCACGCCACGTGCGCCAGGTCGCCGTCTCCCTGCAGCTCCTCCTCCTGGCAGTCGGTGAAGTCCGACGGGAGGATCGACAGCAGGTCGCCGTCCGGCGTCGGTGCGCTGGAGGAGGTGCTGCTCGTCGTCGGGCGGGAGCTGGTGCTCGACGACGTGCTGGCCGAGGTGGATGTCGCGTCGGCGTCCGCGGTCGCCGTGTCGTCGTCCCCGCCGAGCGTGACGAACAGGATGACGGCGAGGGCCACGACGGCCACCACCGCGGCGGCGATGCCGATGATCAGACCGCGCTTGGCGCCACCACCGCCACCCGGCTGCCCGGGCTGGCCATACGGGCCGGGTTGCTGGCCGAACTGCCCACCAGGCTGACCGGGCTGCCCGTAGGGGCCAGGCTGACCGGGCTGCCCCGGCGGGCCGAACTGGCCGGGCTGCTGGCCGGGCTGCTGGCCGGGCTGCCCGTACGGAGCACCACCCGGTCCGCCCTGGGGCTGCCCCCACCCACCCGGGCCGGAGGGCTGCCCACCGGGCTGCCCGTAGGGCTCCTGGCCCGACGGCGGCTGACTCATGCGGAACCTCCACATCGACGCGAAAACCGCCCGCAGCGTAGGTCGCGCACCGGTGCGGCCCTGTGACCGACCCGCCGCCGGGGCGGTGCAACCCTCAGCTCCGGCGCCCGAACCGGGCCAGCAGGCGGGTCTGCGGGGAGACGGCGGCCGGGGTGTCCAGGGGTGGGGCGAACAGCCCCGGCACGCCCCCGTCGGGCAGCCGCTCGGCGACGATCAGGGCGGCGGTGACCAGCACGGGGTCCAGGTCGGTGTCGCCGCCGGTGGCCCGGGCCAGGTCCCAGGAGTGGACGGTCAGGTCGGCGGTCATCTCCTCGATGTACTCGGCCGCGGGCGTGGGCCCGCGCGAGAGGTGAATCGTCCGCAGCAGCGCCTTCTCCTCGGCGAACGCGGCCAGCGCCGCGTCGGCCGCGGTCTCCCAGCCGGTGAGCGGGTCGTCGCCGAGGAGGTCGGCCGTGGCGTCGGGGAACCGACCGTCCACCAGGTCGGCCGGCTCGCCGGCCATCAGCGGGGCCACCCAGAGCGCCTCGCTCACGAGGTGTGCCACGAGGTCGGCCACCGTCCAGCCGGGCAGCGCCTCGTCGTCCCACTGCCCGGGTTCTACCGCGTCCACCCGGTCGGTGAAGGACGCCTGCGCGCGCTGGAACAGTTCCAACAGCTCCCTGGGAGCGAACTCCGGCATGGCGCCAGTAGACAGCGCGAGGGCCCGGGCCGCCCCCTGCGGGGAGCGACCCGGGCCCTCGGGTGACATGCTGGAGCGGCCCGCCGCGGCCCCGTCCCGAGGCCGGCCCCGCTGCAGGGTCCCGAGCCGAGCCTGCGAGGCGCGGGGGCAGCGGGGCCCTTCGACGAAGGGGGGGGTCCGTTCAGTAGGTGGGCAGCGCCTTGTCGATCCGCGTCGCCCACGCCGTCACGCCACCCTGGACGTGGACGGCGTCGGAGAAGCCGGCGTTCTTGATCGCGGCGAGTACCTCGGCCGAGCGGACGCCGGTCTTGCAGTGGAGCACGATCGGCTTGTCCTGCGGCAGCTGCGACAGCGCGCGGCCGGAGAGGATCTCGTCCTTGGGGATGAGCGTCGCGCCGGGGATCGAGACGATCTCGTACTCGTTGGGCTCCCGGACGTCGATCAGCTCGAAGTCCTTGCCGGCGTCCATCATGTCCTTGAGCTCGTCGACGGTGATCGTCGCGCCCGCCGCGGCCTCCTGGGCCTCGGTCGACACGACGCCGCAGAAGGTCTCGTAGTCGATCAGCCCGGTGATCGGCTCGGCCTCGGGGTCCTTGCGGACCCTGATCTCGCGGAAGGTCATCTCGAGGGCGTCGTAGACCATGAGCCGGCCGAGCAGCGTCTCACCGATGCCGGTGATCAGCTTGACCGCCTCGGTGGCCTGGATCGCGCCGACGGTCGCGCACAGCACGCCCAGCACGCCGCCCTCGGCGCAGGAGGGGACCATGCCGGGCGGCGGCGGCACCGGGTAGAGGTCGCGGTAGTTGGGCCCGTGCTCGTTCCAGAAGACCGAGACCTGGCCGTCGAAGCGGTAGATCGAGCCCCACACGTAGGGCTTGTTCAGCAGCACGCACGCGTCGTTGACCAGGTAGCGCGTGGCGAAGTTGTCGGTGCCGTCGACGATCAGGTCGTACTGGCCGAAGATCTCGAGGACGTTGTCGCTGTCCAGCCGCGTCTCGTGCAGGCGGACGTCGACGTACGGGTTGATCTCCTTGATCGAGTCGCGCGCGCTCTCGGCCTTGGACCGGCCCACGTCGGACTTGCCATGGATGATCTGCCGCTGCAGGTTCGACTCGTCGACCACGTCGAACTCGACGATGCCCAGCGTGCCGACGCCGGCCGCGGCCAGGTACATCAGCACGGGCGAGCCGAGGCCGCCGGCGCCGACGGCCAGCACCTTGGCGTTCTTCAGCCGCTTCTGCCCGTCCATCCCGACGTCCGGGATGATCAGGTGCCGGCTGTAGCGGCGGACCTCGTCGATCGAGAGATCGGCGGCGGGCTCCACCAGAGGTGGCAGGGACACGATGGCTCCTCAGTCACTCGACACGGCCCGGGACGCAGGCCGACGTTCGTCGGGACAACAGCGTGGCACGCAACGGGATTCCCGCGGACGCCGGCCGTCCGAGGAGCGGGAGCCGGAGGCTCCCCGCCGAGAGTGCGGGACCCGCTCAGCGCAGGCCGGGTACGGCCCGTGGCCGCGTGTCGGCCGACCGGACGATGTCAGGGATACGGCCAGGCGTTCTTGGCGCAGCCCTTGAGGCCGAGGGTCTGCTGCTGCATGACCGGGGCGGGCTGGCCGGGACCGGGGCACGCCTGGTGCCCGTTGCCGAGGGCATGGCCGACCTCGTGGTTGACCACGTACTGGCGGTAGGTGGCGATGTCGCCCTGGTAGTCGGGGACGGCGGTCTCCCAGCGGGCCAGGTTGATGACCGCACGCTCGCCGTAGCGGCAGGAGGTGTAGCCCCCGGTGCCGACCCCGGGGCAGTAGATCTCCATGTTGCCGGGGCTGACCAGGCTGACCTTGAACTCGTAGGCGCCGGCGGCGGCCTCGTCGGGCCCGACCCGCTGGAAGGCCAGCCGCCCGCTGCTACCCCACGAGCGCGGGTCCCCGAGCGTGGCCTCCACGGCCGCGGCGAAGGAGGCACCGTCGACGCCGATGCCGTCCTCGACCTCGACGACGAAGCGCTTCAGCGGCCCGCTCCCGTACACCCCGGAGGAGCCGGGCACGACCGAGACGGTGCCGGCGCCCTGCTGCACGAACGCCGGCTGCTCCTCGGGGGCCACCGGTGCGTCGATCGGGCCGGCGTCGACCTCCACGGCGTCCGACGGCTCGGGCGCGGCGGTGCCGGTCGGGGCGGCCGGACTGCTCGAGGCGGGCACGGGGGCGGCGGAGCCGGACGGCGTCGTCCGGGTGCCGCTGACGATGAGATCGGCCAGCGTGAGCAGCGTGGCCAGGGTCAGCAGCGGGATGGCGTAGGCCCGCCATCCCCAGCGGGCGACGAACCGGCGCGCGCGGCGGGGCCGCCGGCGCGGGGAGCCCGGCGGCCGGTGCCCGTGCACCGCAGCGCGTCGGCGGGCGAGCTCCGGCCGGGCGGCCTGGAGGTGGGCCGCAGCGTGCCGGGGCGGGAGATCCCGCGGCGGGGTGCGTCGCGCGCCGGGCGGCGGGACGTGCGGCGGGACGTGCGGCAGGCCACGGGGCGGTTCACCGGGGACCGGGCGGCGCCCCCCGGGTCGGCCCTCGCCCGGCGGTGCCGCCACGGGCGGCCTCCCGGCCGGTCGCTGCTCAGCCGGTCGCCCCCCCGGGGTCCGGACGGAGCGGGACGGCGGGCTCCCCGCCGCCCGTCCCGGCACCGCGTCCCGGCGGGGAGTGGCGTCCGCGGGGCTCACCGCGCCAGGCTCTCACGGCGACCGGCCTCCCATGGAGAACCGGACACGACGGCGCGTGGCGGCCGGTCGTCCCGCCAGGTGCTCAGGACGCGCGGGCCTCCGGACCGGTGACGGCCACCTCCCCGACGGCGTCCTCGGCCAGGGCGAGCACCGCCCGGGCGGTCGGCTCCGGGGCCTCCAGCATCGCCACGTGCCCGACCCCGTCGAGCATCAGCAGCCGCCCGTCGGGAACGGCGGCGGCCAGCCGCGGAGCCAGTGCCGGGTCGACCAGGCGGTCGCGGTCCCCCCAGACCACCAGCGTCGGCGGCTGCAGGGCGCGCGCCACGCGCCAGGCGTTGGCCGCACCGACCCGCAGGTAGGAGGTGATGAGCCCGCGCATGCTGCGGGTCAGCGCCCGCAGCGCCCACGGCTGGCCGGCTCGCTCACGCATCTCCTCCACCGCCTCGTCCAGCCGCTCCCTCGGCACCCGCCGCGGGTCGCCGAAGCACATCTGCACCATCCCGCGCACCTGCTGCTCCGGGGGCACCCCGGCCAGCCGCCGCTCGGCCAGCGCGGGCACCCCCGGCAGCAGGAGCAGCGGCAACTGCCGGCTGAAGACCGGCGGCACCCGGTAGACCGGCATGGCCGGCGAGACGAGGGTGAGCGAGGCGACGAGGTCCGGCCGCCGCGCGGCGACGAACAGCGAGGCCAGGCCGCCCAGGGAGTTGCCCAGCAGGTGCACCGGCCGGCCGGCCGCCTCCCCCGGCTCGGCGGCCACCCGCTCGAGGACGTCGACGACGGTCGCCACGTGCCCGCGCAGCGAGTAGGAGCCCCGGGCCGGCGGGTGCGAGCGCCCGAACCCGGGGAGGTCGAGCGCCCAGCCGTCGAAACGCACCGCGAGCAGGGCCGCGAGATCGGTCCAGTTCGTGGAGGCCCCGCCGAGGCCGTGGACGTAGAGGGCGCGCTCGCGCGGGGCGTCGTCCCCGGGCTCTCCGGGTGGGCCGCTCCAGGGGGTCCGGCGCACGAAGACCTGACCGCCGCGCCCCTTCACCAGCTCCCCGGGCCACGGCGGCGGCACCGTGTCCAGCGGCGGCAGCGGTGCCGTGGACAGCCGGGCGCGCGGGGCGGTCGCAGGTTCGGCGCCCGAGGCGCGGTCGACGGGGCGGGACGGCTCGGGCACCGCCCGACGGTAAGCCAGCCCCGGAACCAGCGCGCTTTCGGTGACCCGCCGGTAACATCGGGCGCGTCATGCAGCTGCCACAGTCCGCTCCCCCGCCCGCCCGGCGCTCCTCGCGGCTGCCGCGCAGCGCCCGGCGGTTGCAACTGCTGCAGGCGGCGCAGGAGGTGTTCGTCGCCCAGGGCTACCACGCCGCCGCGATGGACGACATCGCCGACCGTGCCGGGGTCAGCAAGCCGGTGCTCTACCAGCACTTCCCCGGCAAGCGGGAGCTCTACCTCGCGCTTCTCGAGCAGCAGGTCGGCGAGCTCACCGCCCGCGTACGGGAGGCCATGTCCGGCACCGACGACAACCGCACCCGCGTGAACGGCGCCGTGGGGGCCTACTTCGACTTCATCGACGCCGAGGGCGAGGCCTTCCGGCTGGTCTTCGAGTCCGATCTCCGCAACGACGACGAGGTGCGCGCGCTCGCCGACCGCGGCACGCGCGCCTGCGTCGAGGCGATCGCCGAGGTGATCGAGGTGGACACGGGGCTGGACCGCGAGCGGTCACTGCTGCTGGCCTCGGGTATGACCGGGCTGGCCGAGACCAGCGCCCGCTGGTGGTTGCCGCGCAAGGGGACCGTGTCCCGCGACGAGGCCGTGGCGCTCATGACCGCCCTGTCGTGGCGGGGCATCTCCCGTTTCCCGCGGGTCGAAGGCGAGCCCACCGCGGACTGACCGCGGTCGGCATTTCGCTGACGGCGCACCTGCACCGCAGATCGGCGGCCGTGTCGCTGCACTAGCGTGGAACCAGCCGCGCAACTCGAGGAGGCATCCCCCGTGGAAGTCAAGATCGGTGTCCAACACTCCCCCCGGGAGCTGGTCATCGACAGCCCCCAGACCCCCGACGAGATCGCTGCCGAGGTGACCAAGGCCATGTCCGGCGCCACCAAGGACAGCCTGCTGACCCTCGTCGACGACCGTGGCCGGCGGGTCCTGGTCCCCGTCGACCGCATCGCCTACGTGGAGATCGCCCAGGCCGACCAGCGCCGGGTCGGATTCATCGCCGGCTCCTGACGGCGACGCCAGACCTCGGCCCGACGGGGCGTCACCGCAGCGCGGGGGCGCCCCGTCGGCGCGTCAGGGGTTGAGGCCGAGCGTGCGCATCCGCTCGGTGTGCGCAGCGGTGATCCGCTCGACGAGCCGGCCGACCCCGGCCAGGTCACCGGTGCCCTGGATGATCAGCTGCGCCAGCTGGTCGCGCTCGGCGATGACCGCCTGCGACTGGGTGATCGCCTCGCCCACCAGCCGCCGTCCCCACAGGGCCAGCCGGCCGGCGACGCTGCGGTGCACCGCGATCGCGGCGCGGACCTCCCGCACGGCGAAGTCCGCGTGCCCGGTGTCGGCGAGCACGTCGAGGATCAGCGCGCGGTCCGGGTCCGGGAGGAAGGCGGCGATCTCCCGGTAGAAGTCGGCCGCCAGCCCGTCGCCGACGTACGCCTTGACCAGGCCCTCCAACCAGGTGCGCGGCCGGGTGATCTCGTGGAAGGCGTCGAGGGCCGCGACGAACGGCGTCATCGCCGCCGTCGGGTCGGCGCCCAGCTCGGTCAGCCGCGCGGCGAGCCGCTCGTGGTGGCCGATCTCCGCGGCGGCCATCCGCGCCAGCGCCGCCCGGCCGGCCAGCGTGGGGGCGAGCCGCGCGTCCTCGGCCAGGTGGTCGAACGCGGTCAGCTCGGCGTAGGCCAACACCCCCAGCAGGTCGACGACGGCGCGATTGTCGACCGAGGACACGGGCGGCTCCTGGGCTCTGCGGAACGGGACGCGCCGGCCCCCGGACGGGTACTCGGCACGCGGCGCACGGAGGCTAACCGGTGCGCACGCTAGAATGGGAATGAGTAGGCCGTTCGGTTTGCTTGTACATCTGTGCGCTGACGACCGCTGGAGACGACGCCCCGAGGGGCTTCCTCCCGGGCCGACACCCACGTGAGGCCCGGTTCCCTGCTGGCCGCGTCGGCGCTGGAACTGATCCCGCGACAACCGACCGGGACAGGCTCGACGCAGCGGATCCCGCCGCCGAGCGCCGTCCCCCCAGCAGACCAGAGGCGAGAGCACTGACCTCCACGAAGAACTCCACCCCCGACCTCGAGCACGCCGAGACCGGCGCGCCCGACCTCGAGCAGCTCGAGCAGGCCGCCCCCGAACTGGGCGGTGCCCCCGTGACCGAGGACGCGCCGCTGTTCAGCGACTTCGACGTCCACCCCGACGTCGTGGCCGCCCTGGCCGAGGTCGGCATCACCCGCACGTTCGCCATCCAGGAGCTCACGCTCCCGCTGGCGCTGGCCGGCAACGACCTGATCGGCCAGGCCCGCACCGGCACCGGCAAGACCCTCGGTTTCGGCGTCCCGCTGCTGCAGCGCGTCACCCCGCCGGCCGAGGGCGGCGACGGCGTGCCGCAGGCGCTGGTCGTCGTCCCCACCCGTGAGCTGTGCGTGCAGGTCGCCCGAGACCTGGCCACCGCCGGCAGCAAGCGGGGCATCCGCGTGCAGGCCATCTACGGCGGGCGCGCGTTCGAGCCACAGGTGCAGGCGCTGCAGAACGGCGTCGAGGTCGTCGTCGGCACGCCCGGCCGGCTGCTCGACCTGGCCCAGCAGGGTCACCTGATCCTGGGCAAGGTCAAGGTGCTCGTCCTCGACGAGGCCGACGAGATGCTCGACCTGGGCTTCCTGCCCGACATCGAGCGGATCCTGGCGATGGTGCCGGAGAAGCGGCAGACCATGCTGTTCTCCGCGACGATGCCCGGCCCGATCGTGACGCTGTCCCGGTCGTTCATGACCCAGCCGACGCACATCCGGGCCCACGGCAACGACGAGGGCTCGACGGTCCCCCAGACCACCCAGTTCATCTACCGGGCGCACAACCTGGACAAGCCCGAGCTGCTCTCGCGCGTGCTGCAGGCCCGCGACCGCGGTCTGGTCATGGTGTTCTGCCGCACCAAGCGGACCGCGCAGAAGGTCGCCGACGAGCTCGTCGAGCGTGGCTTCGCCGCCGCCGCCGTGCACGGCGACCTCGGGCAGGGCGCCCGCGAGCAGGCACTGCGCGCCTTCCGCAGCGGCAAGGTCGACGTCCTGGTCGCCACCGACGTCGCCGCCCGCGGCATCGACGTCACCGGCGTCAGCCACGTCGTGAACTACCAGTGCCCCGAGGACGAGAAGACCTACGTGCACCGGATCGGCCGCACCGGCCGCGCGGGCAGCACCGGCGTCGCCGTCACGCTCGTCGACTGGGACGACATCCCCCGCTGGCAGCTGATCAACAAGGCGCTCGACCTCGACTTCGCCGACCCGCCGGAGACGTACTCCACCTCGCCGTGGGTGTACAGCGACCTGGACGTGCCCGAGGGCGCGACCGGCCGGCTTCCCCGCTCGCAGCGCACCCGGGAGGGTCTGGACGCCGAGACGCTCGAGGACCTCGGCGAGACCGGCAAGCGCACCCGCTCCGGTGGGCACGGCCCCGCGCGGCAGGACGGCGACGAGCCGGCCCGCGACCGCAAGAGCCGCCCGCGCCGCCGCACCCGCGGCGGGGGTGCGGCCGCCGGGGGCGAGACCCCGGCCACCGCTCCCGCCGAGGCCGGCGAGACGGGCGAGACCGGCGAGGGCGCGGCCGCCCGGCCGCGCCGCCGCCGTCGCCGCCGCGGGGGCGCCAACCGCGGCTCGGCCGAGCCGGCCGCCTGATCCGCCCGGCCGCCGTGCTGCGCCTGCGCCGTCCGCCGCTGCGGGTGTGGGTCTGGACGGCGGCCACCCTCGTGCTGGTCGTCGTCGCCGCCCTGCTGTGGCGGGGCTCGGACGCGGCGGCCACCGAGAGCACCACCGCAGCGCCGGCCGGTGTCCCCGCGGGGACACCGGCCGGCGCCGTCTCCGCGGCGTGGACCGCGGACTCCACCAGCACCCCGGACGCCGCTCCCCGCGACACCGTGCACGACGGTCGCGTGGTGCTGGTCGAGGAGCGCGGCGTGCGCACCGTCGACGCGCTCACCGGCGCCGAGGCCTGGCGCTACATCCGGACCAACGCCCGTCTCTGCGACGCCACCGTCGTCGGCGGCCTGGTGGTGGCCGTGTTCCGGACCGCCGACCGCTGCGACGAGGCGGTCGCCCTCTCCGCGGCGACCGGGATGCGGTCCTGGACGCGCAACGTCAACTTCCGCACCGACATGACCCTGGCCAGCACCGACGGCATCGTGCTGGCCACCGGCCCCACCGGGGTGGTCACGCTGGACCCGGTCGGTGACAACATCCGCTGGCGCCAGCCCACCGGGGAGGGTTGCTCGCTCCTCGATTCCGGAGTGGGGCGCGCCGGCGTCGTCGTCCTGCAGCGCTGCGCCGGCGCGGCCGCCCTGCAGCTGCGGCTCTTCGACGGCTTCGAGGGCCGGCCGGTCTGGACCCGCGACGTGGCCGACCGGTCGGCGACGCTGGCCGGGGTCGACGGCGTGGTCACCGTCGCCGGGGCCGACGGGGTGCAGTTCCTCGCCGCTGCCGACGGCGCGCCACTGGGCTCGCTGCCGCCGGCGGCCACCGTGCGCACGACCGCCCTCGGGGACACCACCCTCGTCCTGGCCGACGGCACCCTGTCCGCCGTCGACCAGGCCACCGGCACTGTGCGCTGGGCGGTCCCGGCGCGCGGCCTGCCCGCGGCCGGCGCCAAGACGCTGCCCGACCGCTCGCCCGTGCCGGTGCCCGAGGGCGGCGGGTTCGTGCTGCGCGACCTGGCGACCGGCGCGGAGCTCGACCGCTGGTCCGCACCGGATCTCCCCTCCGGCGGACTGGCCCGGGTGGTGGGCCCCGCCGTCGTCCTGCAGCCGCCCGGCCGGGTGCTCGCCTACCGCTGAACCCCGAGGAGGACACGGATGCGCGGGTCGAGGTTCACTGTGGGCATGGTCATGCCCGGCGGCCCCGACACCCGCGTCCCCCTCTCCATCGCGCCGGACGACCTGCGGCAGCTCGCCGACCACGAGGCCGGCCACCGCACCTTCGCCGGCGGCGCCGGCCCCCTCACCGCCCTGGACACCGGGGGCGACGGCGCGCGCGGCACCGTCCTGCTGGTCGCCGGGTACACCGGCAGCAAGGAGGACTTCGCGCCGCTGCTCCGGCCGCTGTCCCGGGCCGGCTACCGCGTCGTCGCCCTCGACCAGCGGGGCCAGTTCGAGTCGCCCGGGCCCGAGGACCCGGGCCGCTACACGGTCGCCGAGCTCGGCGCCGACCTGGTCACCGTCGCCCGGCAGCTGGGCGCCGGCCCCTCCGGCGGCCTGCACCTGGTCGGGCACAGCTTCGGCGGGCTGGTCAGCCGTGCCGCGGTCCTGGCCGAGCCGGCGCTGTTCACCTCGCTGACCCTGCTCGGCTCGGGTCCCTCGCGGCTGGTCGGGCCGCGCGTGGAGCTGCTGGACCACCTGGCACCCCTGCTCGACGCCGGCGGGGTGCCCCTGGTGCACGAGACGCTCGAGCGGCTGGCCATGACCGACCCCAGTGGACAGGAGGTGCCGGCCCCCACCCGGGCCTTCCTGTCCCGCCGGTTCCTGGCCAACAGCGCGGCGGGGCTGCGCGGGATGGCCGATGCGATGACCGCCGAGCCCGACCGGGTCGCCGAGCTGGCCGCCACCGGCGTGCCCGTGCTGGTGGCGCACGGCGCCGCCGACGACGCCTGGACGCCGGCCGCGCAGGCCGAGATGGCGCAGCGGCTGGGTGCCCGCTACGAGGTCATCGCCGGGGCGATCCACTCCCCCGCGATCGAGAACCCGGCCCGCACGCTGGAGATCCTCCTGGCGTTCTGGTCGTCGGTGGCGCTGGGCTCCGACGACGGCCGGCACGCCTCGGCCCGGACATGACCTCCCGGCGGGACTGGACGCCGGAGGAGGACCTCCTCGGCTTCTTCGGTCCCGACAGCGTCACGTGGCGGGTGCACGCCGACCCGGTGTTCTCCGTCGGTGGGCTCCGGGCGCTGCTGCTGCAGGCGCTGCACCCGGTCGCGATGGACGGCGTCGCGACGTTCTCGGCGGGGTTCCGCACCGATCCCTGGCCGCGGCTGGCCCGCACCGCCGCCTACGTCGACACCCTGACGTTCGGCAGCCGGCGGGAGGCGATGCGGGCGGTGCGGCGGGTGCGCGGCCTCCACCGGCGGCTGGTCGGGGTCGAGCCGCGGGGCGGGCGCGCCTACCGGGTGGACGACCCGGACCTGCTGCTGTGGGTGCACTGCTGCGAGGTGGACTCGCTGCTCGACGTCGCCCGGCGGGCCGGGGTGCTGGCGGGCGACGTCGACGCCGACCGCTACGTGGCCGAGCAGGTGATCGCGGCGGTGCTCGTCGGGTGCACCGAGGACGACGTCCCGCGGACCGCCGCCGAGCTCGCGGCGTACCTCGAGGGCATGCGGCCCTCGCTCGTGGTGACGCCCGCGGCCCGGAACGCCTGCCGGCTCGTGCTGGTGCCCCCGATGCCGGCCTGGGTCCGCTTCCTCACCCCGGCCCAGCCGGCCTGGGGGACGCTGGCGGTGCTGGCGTTCGCGACCCTGCCGGGCTGGGCCCGGCGGATGTATGCGATGCCGGGCCTCGCGCTGACCGACGTCGCCGCGACGGCGGGGCTCCGGGCGTTCCGGCAGGCGATCCTCGCGCTCCCGCACCGGGCCCGCCGCTCCCCCATCGTCCGGGCGGGGTACGAGCGGGTGGCGGCCGGGCTCAGCGCGTGACCGGCTGGTCCAGCTCGCGGCCGGCGGCCGCCAGGACCACCGCGCGGACGCGGTCGAGCGAGGCCGATCGCAGCCGCCACTGCTGCCAGTGCAGGACGACGTCGACGTCGCCGGCCGGATCGATGACGGCGAGGTCGCCCTCCCGCCCGCGGACCTGCTGGTCGGGCAGCATGCCCCAGCCGAGACCGAGGGCGACGGCGGTGAGGTAGTCCGCGGACGCGGGCACGTAGTGCATCGGCGGCTCCCCCGGCGGGATGCCCCGGCGACGCAGATAGTCGTGCTGCAGGTCGTCCTTGCGGTCGAACACCACGACCGGCGCGCGCGCCAGCGCCTCGGCCGTCGGCCCGTCGGGCAGCCACCGGGCGGCGAACCCGGGCGCGGCCATCGGCCGGTAGCGCATCGCACCCAGCCGGGTGGACGTGCACCCGGGGACCGGGTCGGCCTCCGCGGTGACCGCCGCCATGACGGTGCCCGCGCGCAGCAGGGCGCTGGTGTGCTCCTGGTCCTCCCGGTGCAGGTCGAAGCAGAACTCGGCCGACAGCGGGGCGAGCGCGGGTAGCACCCAGGTGGCCAGCGAGTCGGCGTTGACCGCGATCGGCAGGCTCGGCCGCCCCTCGGCGGACCCGGCACCACCGAGCTCGCGGGCGGCGTCGGCGCTGAGCAGCTCGACCTGGCGGGCCAACCGCAGCACCGCCTGCCCGGACTCGGTGACCTGCACCGGCCTGGTCCGCACGAGCAGCACCCGGCCGGTGGCGATCTCCAGCCCGCGCAGCCGCTGGCTGATCGCCGACGGGGTGACGCGCAGCGCGCGGGCCGCCGCCTCGAGGGTGCCCTCGCGCACGGTGGCGTCCAGCGCCCGCAACTGACCCAGGTCCAGCTCCATGCAGAAATGCTAATGATCGGTTCGAAACTTGAGCTGGACCGTTGGTGCGCCGCTTCCTACCGTCGAGACCGTGCCCGACGCCCCCGCCCTGCTGGCCGCCGCCTCCGGGGTGGCGCTGGGGCTGGGCCTGATCGTCGCGATCGGTGCGCAGAACGCGTTCGTGCTGCGACAGGGGCTGCGCGTGGAGCACGTGACCGCCGTGGTGGCGGTCTGCGCCCTGTCCGACCTGGCACTGATCGCGGCCGGCGTGCTCGGCGCGGGAGCAGCGCTGGGGCGGGTGCCGCTGCTGATCCCGGTCGTGTGCATCGCCGGGGCGGCGTTCCTGCTCGGCTACGGCCTGCTCGCCGCCCGCCGGGCGCTGCGGCCGGGCGCACTGCTGCCGGAGGCCGGCGGCGTCCGGGCCGGGCTCGCGGCGACCGTCGGCACCTGCCTGGCGTTGACCTGGCTCAACCCGCACGTCTACCTCGACACCGTGGTGCTGCTCGGCTCGATGGCCTCGACCTACGGTGCGCACCGCTGGGAGTTCGCCGCCGGGGCCGGGGCGGCCAGCGTCGCCTGGTTCACCGGGCTGGGCTATGGCGCGCGCCTGCTGCGCCCGGTGTTCGCCCGGCCGGCGGCCTGGCGGGTGCTCGACGGCGGGATCGCCGCCGTCATGGCCGCGCTCGGCGTCTCGCTCGCCGTCCGCGGGCTCACCGGCGGCTGACCGCCCGGGTCAGCCGTCGTCCTCGGCGAGGAAGCTCCAGGTCTCCCGCGGCGGCGTGGCCGCCTGCCCGGTCGGGCAGCTGGGCCGGAAGTCGCACCAGCCGCACTGGCGGCCCGGTGCGGCCGGGAAGGCGACGTCCGGGTCCTCCCCGGCGTCCCGCGCGGCGGTGGCGGCACCGATGTCCGCGGCGACGTCCTCGGCCCGGCGGACGTGGTTGGCCAGCGACCGCTCGGTGTGCTCGAACGCGGCGACGGTGCCGCTGGGCAGGTGGTGCAGCTCCACCCGGCTGCACGGCCGTCGCAGCGTCCGGCGCACGCCGAGCACGTAGGCGGCCAGCGCGGGTGAGCCGCGGGCCTCGTCGTCGGTGCTGACCGCGCGGCCGGTCTTGTAGTCGACGATCACCAGCTCGTCGCCGCGCTGGTCGATGCGGTCGATCCGGCCCGACAGCGCCAGCCGCTCGGTGGTGGCGGCCACCTGGCGCTCCGTGCCGACCGGCTCGTCGGTGGGGTCGAGGCCGGCCACGTAGTCGGTGATCCAGCCGGCGGCCCGGGCGCGCCAGCGGTCGGCCTGCTCGGCGTCGCGGAACCCGGCCGTCGACCAGTGCGAGTAGAGCAGCTGCCGGGCGGCCCCCGGCGTGCGCCGGCCGACCGGCAGCTCCCACCACGAGCGCAGCGCGGCGTGCACCGCGGCCCCGACGGAGTTGTGCGCCCAGGCCGGCCCCCGGGGTGGCGCCGGCCGGTCGACGTAGGCGTACCGGTACCGGCGCGGACAGTCGGCGAAGGTGGCCAGCTTGCTGGGCGTGGCGGCGAACAGCCGCCGCGGCATGCCGGGCAGGTCCAGCTGGGCATCCTGCTGGCGGGGGGCCATGCCGGCCACGCTATCCGGCGGCGCTGACGGCATCGGGACGGTCCTGGAAGGGCGCGCTGCCGGTGCCGCGGGCCAGCAGCTCCGCGAGCTGGTCCGGCGCGGTGGTGCAGGCGCCGATCGGCGTCGTCTTGTTGGTGCCGTGGTAGTCGCTGGAGCCGGTGACGAGCAGGCCGAGGTCGCGCGCCAGGCCGCGCAGGTGCGCGCGCTCCTGCTCGTCGTGGTCGGGGTGGTCCACCTCGAGGCCGAGCAGCCCGGCCTCGGTCATGGCCGCGATCGCCTCGTCACCGACGACGCGGCCGCGCCGGGTGGCCAGCCCGTGCGCGAACACCGGGACACCGCCGGCCGCCCGGACCAGGGCGATGCCGGCGAGCACGTCGGTGTCGGCCTTGGCCACGTAGTGGGGGCTGCGGTGGTGCAGGAGCGTGGCGAAGGCGTGGTCGACCGAGTCGACCACGCCGGCCTCGACGAGGGCGCGCGCCACGTGCGGGCGGCCCACGACCCCACCGCCGGACCGGGCGACGATCTCCTCCCAGACCACGGGATAGCCCGCCTCCGCGAGGCTCAGGGCGATGCGCTCGCCCCGGCCGAGGCGCTCGGCGCGCAACCGGGCCCGCTCGGCGGCGAACTGCGGGTGTTCGGGGTCGAACAGGTAGGCCAGCAGGTGCACGCTGATCGGCGGCGCGTCGTCGGGCAACCACCGGCAGGACAGCTCCATGCCGGGGATCACGGTGAGCCCGGCGGGCCGGGCCCGCTCGGCGGCGGCCCAGCCGGCCGTCGTGTCGTGGTCGGTGAGCGCGACGACGTCCAGTCCCGCCGCCCGCGCCGTCGCCAGGAGCTCGGCCGGGGTCTCGGTGCCGTCGGAGACCGACGAGTGGGTGTGGAGGTCGATCCGCATCAGCGTCCAGCCTCCCGCACCCGCCGCCCGGCCACCCGTCGGGCCCCGGGCCGCCGCGCGGGCAGCGGCGGGATCGGCTCGGTGTCCCGGCGTCCGGCGGATGGGGCCGCGCGGGAAGGCTCGGGGGTGCCCTCGTCGTCCCCCGCGTCGGCGCCGTCCGGGCCGAACAGCAGGCCGCTGACCCGCCGGTACAGCAGATCCGCCTGCGGCAGGTAGGTGATCTCCGACAGGGCCTGCTGCTGACCGGCCGACTCGAAGCGGAAGGTGCCGTAGCCCAGGAGCTGCCCGAGCAGCGTCTCCTTGTACGTGAGGTCGGTGATCCGGCGCAGCGGCAGCAGGGCGACCGTCCGGACGACGATGCCACTGGTCAGCAGCACCCGGCGGTTGGTCACGATGAAGTGCCGCATCCACCACTCGCCGGCCCGCACGCCCAGGTGGACCAGCGCGCCGGCGACCAGCAGGAACCCGACCGTGGCCAGGACCCGGTTGTCGGGGTCGAGCAGCAGCAGCCCGCCGCCGCCCACCAGGACGGGGAGCGACTTCAGGGCGGGCCCGATGAGCACCGCCCAGTGCCGGCGGGTGGCGACCACCGGCGGGTGCTCGTGCGCGAGCAGGTACTTGTCGGCGTCCTTGCTCCACCGCGGCCGGCGGCCGGGCGCCGGCCGGGCGCCGGTCGGGGTCGTCACGCCGCCGCTAGATGAGCGACCCGACGAAGTTCGCCAGCGAGGATGCGGCGTCGCCCAGGGCCTGACCGGCGTTGCGGACGATCTCCGCGGAGCTCTCCGGAGCCTGGATCACGTAGAAGACGACGAAGGCGACGACCAGCCAGGTGAGCACCTTCTTCAGGTTCACCATCACCTCCGCGGTGCGTGTCGGTAGGCGTGCGGACGGGTCACCCGCACGGCGAGCACCATGGGTAACACACGTCCCAGGGTCGTCCTCCGCGGACACGCCGCTGCGTTACGGACCGATCCGGTCCCGGCGGTCACCGTCCGGGCAGCAGGTGCTCGCTGGGGGGGCCCAGCGGAAGGTCGGGGTAGAGCCGCTCGCGCAGATCGAGCAGTTCCAGCTGCTCGGCCAGCAGCCAGGCCGCCGACATGGGCCACATGACCAGCCACAACCACACGCCGTAGGCCTCCCCCACGAACGCGGCCCGGTCGCGGGAGGTGGGGACCGCCCACAGCGGCGCATGCTGGCCGGCGGCCTCCACCTCGGTCGAGGACGGGCCGCTGATGACGTCCCCGGGATCCAGGCCGGGCAGGCCCGCGTACCCGCAGCCCACGCCGGTGCCCGGCTCCTCGGCGACGAGCACCAGCTCGGCCGAGCCCCCCAGCGGAGCCGGCCCGGCGCAGTCGACGACGATCGCGCGGGCGCCCGGCTCGCCGCCCCAGGCCAGGCCGGTCACCGACCAGCCCAACGGCATCGGGTCCGGCACCCAGGCCGGCACGCGGGCATCCGCGGTCACCGCCGCGATGGCGTCGTGGGCGACCAGCAGCGTGTGGTGCAGCGGCGTCACCGCGCCGTGCACGTGGCACCAGGCCTGGCCCGAGTTCCCGGGCCGGACGACCAGCCGCTCGCCGCAGCGGGGGCAGACCGTGGTGGCAGTCATCGGGGATCACCGTCCTGTGACCGGCGGGGTTCGTCAAGCGCTGGACGCGGCACGGTGCGCCCCTGCGTAGCGTGCCCGGCATGGCACCCGATCCGGCCGCCGCCGACCGGCACCCTCCGGTGGTCGCCTGCGTCGGGGCCGTGGTGCACGACGCCCAGGGCCGGCTGCTGCTGATCCGCCGTGCGCACGAGCCGAGCCGGGGGCTGTGGTCGGTGCCGGGCGGCCGGGTGGAGCCGGGCGAGGCACTGACCGCGGCGGTCGAGCGGGAGGTCCGGGAGGAGACCGGCCTGGCGGTGCGGGCCGGTGCCTCGGTGGGCCGCGTGTGGATCCCGGGCGCGGGCGTGGTCTACGACGTCGTCGACTTCACCTGCACCCTGCTGGATCCCGGCGCCGAGCCGGTGGCCGGGGACGACGCCGACGCGGTCGTCTTCGCCGACGCGGCCGAGCTGGCGCGCCTGACCTGCACGCCGCGGCTGCTGGAGACGCTGCGGGGCTGGGGCGTGCTGCCGGGGTGAGCACGGCCGGCCGCGCGCCCCGCCGGTGTCAGCTGCGCGGCGCGGGCTCCGGGCGACCGGGCTGCTCCCCGCCGCGGGCCTCGCCGTAGGAGCGCTTGGGCACCATCACCTTGCGCCGGAAGATGCAGACGACGGTGCCGTCCTGCTTGTAGCCGATGGTCTCCACGTGCACGACGCCCCGGTCGTCCTTCGACTTGGACTCGGTCTTGTCCAGGACGGTGGTCTCGCCGTAGATGGTGTCGCCGTGGAAGGTCGGCGCCACATGCCGCAGCGACTCGATCTCCAGGTTGGCGATGGCCTTGCCGGAGACGTCCGGCACGCTCATGCCGAGCAGCAGCGAGTAGATGTAGTTGCCGACGACGACGTTCTTGCCGAAGTCGGTGGTCTCCGCCGCGTAGTGGGTGTCCAGGTGCAGCGGGTGATGGTTCATCGTGATGAGGCAGAACAGGTGGTCGTCGTACTCGGTGACGGTCTTGCCGGGCCAGTGCTTGTAGACGGCCCCGACCTCGAACTCCTCGTAGTACCGACCGAACTGCATGTGCGCGCTCCCCGATGTCGACGCTGACGACGGGACACGGACGACCACGAGCACGGGCCCACGGACGACGCGGCAGGCCAGTTGCCCACCACGCGGCGTCGGTGACCCATCTGGACGGGCGCCGATCCTACGATGCCCCGGTGGTCCCGGCTCCTCCAGCACATGACACCGAGGAGCCCGGTGTCCTGACGCTCTCCTCCACCGCCCGCCGGATCCGGCTGGCCGCCTCCGCGGTCGTGCTGGCCCTGCTCCTCGGCGGCACGGTCTGGGGCAACGACTCGGAGTTCCCGTTCGGCCCGTTCCGGATGTACGCGACGCGCGCCGATCCCGACGCGCCGGTGGTGTCGACCCGTGTCGTGGGCCTGACCGCCGTCGGCGAGGAGGTCCGGCTCTCCGGCGGCGAGGTCGGGTTGCGCCGCGCCGAGTTCGAGGGGCAGCTGCCCAGGCTGGTGGAGGAACCGCAGCTGCTGGCACTGCTCGCCGAGGCCTACGCCGAGCGCCACCCCGGCGCCGAAGGCCTGGTGGAGGTGCGGGTGGTGCAGCGCCGCTACCAGCTGGAGGACGGGCGACGCACCGGCGAGGTCACCGACAGCGTCCTCGTCCAGCAGGATCTGGGAACGACCCCGTGAGCGGCACGCCGTCCTCCGGTGCGCCGGCGACCGACGTGGCCGGTGCACCGTCTGCCCGCCGGCACGGCTGGTGGTTCCGGCCCGTCCCGCTGGCGCGCATCGCGGTCTTCCGGACGATCGCCTACCTGTTCGTCCCCGTCGACGTCTTCCTGACGACGGCCTGGGTGCGGGCGCACGCCGCCGTCCCGACCGAGTACTACCAGCCGCTGACCATCGGGCAACTGCTGCCGCTGCCCACCCCGACCGCCACGGTGGTGCACGTCGTCCAGTGGGCCCTGGTACTCGCCGCGCTGGCGGCGGCCACCGGGCGGGCGCCCCGCCTGCTCGGCACCGCGGTGTTCCTCCTCTACTTCGAGTGGATGGTCATCGCGATGAGCTACGGGAAGGTGGATCACGACCGGATCGCCTATCTCGTCGCGCTCGCGGTGCTGCCGACGATCGGGCGGGCGCGCTGGCGGGACCGGCGCTCGTCGGAGGCCGCCGGCTGGGCCATGGCGGTGGTGCTGGTCACCGTCATGCTGACCTACTTCCTCGCCGCCTGGGCGAAGATCCGCTTCGGCGGCTGGGACTGGGCCACCGGCTCGACGCTGACCCGCGCGATCGTGCGCCGCGGCACCGTGTTCTCGGACTGGACCCTCGAGGTGCCGGGCCTGCTGGCCGCCGCGCAGTGGGCGATGCTGGCCCTGGAGTTCGCGGCACCGCTGATGCTGCTGGTCTGGTCGGCCCGCGCACGCATCGCCCTCGTGGTGTTCCTGCTCGGCTTCCACGTGATGGTCTTCGCCGGCGTGTCGATCATCTTCCTGCCGCACTGCGTGGCGATCCTGTCGATCGTGCCGTGGGAGCGGGTGCCCGGCGCGGCCCGCCGGCTGCGGAACCGGCCGGGCCGGCGGCCGGGGAACGCCGCGCAACCCGCCGGCGCCGCGTCGCCGGACTGACCAGCGGCACGGCCCCGCGCCTGCCGCCACGCGCGGCGATGGCGTCGTCCTCCGACGTCCTCCTGCGCTACGCCCCCACCCGCTCCTCGAACCACCAGACCGGTGCCCGCTCAGCGGAAGCTCGCGCTGATCCGCGCCGCCACGTCCGCCTCGTGCTGCTGGTAGGACACGGCCACGCCGCTGAGCAGTCCGCCCATGCCGGTGAGCGCGTCGCTGACCCCCTGCGCACTCAGCCGCCACTGCTCGTAGAGCTCGGTGAACTGCACGGCGGCCTGGCTGTCGGTCCAGCTCTCGAGCACCGAGGCGTTGACGCTGCTCGACAGGGTGGCCTGCCGTGCCGCGGTGTCGGCCGCCTCGGCACGGCACCGGTCGGCCATGGACTGCAGGGTGGCGATGTCGACCTTCACGGGTCCTCCTCCGACCGGGTCCTTCCCGGTCGCGGCGAACGCTAGGGTGCCGGCCGCAGCACGTCGTACGTGTGTCCACAACGGGGCCGTCCGTCCACAGATCCCGCCCGCGGGCCCCGGCGCCCCGAGCGGACCCGCAGGGTCGGCCCGTGCATCCCCGCTCCGGAGCCGTTCCGCACCCTCGCCGCTGCTGGACCGTCGTCACCGCCCCCCGCACCGTCGACGTGGAGGTGGCGGCGCGGGACGACGCCACCCTGGGCTCGGTGCTCCCGGTCCTCGCCACCGCGCTGGGGAGCGCCGCCACCGACCTGTGGTCGGGATCCACCCGGCTCTCCGGCGAGATGCGGCTGGACGATCCGGCGCTGGCGCACGGCGCGGTCCTGGGATGGGGCCGGCCGGCACCGCGCCGCCGCGCGGACGGGGCGAGCGCACTGGAGCTCCACGTCCTCGGCGGCCCGGACGCGGGCACCGTCCTGCCGCTGGGCACGGGCCGGCACGTGATCGGGCGCGGCGCGGAGGCCGACGTCGAACTGGACGATCCGGATGTCTCGCGCCGGCACGCGCTCGTCGAGGTCGGGGCCGGCGGTATCACCGTCCGCGATCTGGGCTCCACCAACGGCAGCCGACTCGACGGTGCCGAGCTCGGCACCATCCCCCGGGAGTGGCCGGCCGGCGCGGTGCTGCGGCTGGGCACCAGTGCCCTGGCCACCAGCGGCCCCGCGGGGATCAGCGCGGTGGCCCGGCCGGCACCGGGTGGTCGTCTCTCGTTGCGACCGCCACCCCGCATGGTGGCCGGGCGCACGGAGGTCGAGGTCCGGTTCCCCGCGGCCCCGGCTCCGCCACCGCGCCGGCGGCTCGCCTGGGTCGCGGTGGCCCTGCCCGCGGTCGCCGGGGTGACCATGGCCTGGCTCCTGGGCTCCCCGCACTTCCTGTTCTTCGCACTGCTGAGCCCGGTGGTCGCCGTGGGCACCTGGCTCTCCGACCGGTGGTCGGGACGGCGCACCGGCCGGCGCACCGCCGCCGAGCACGCCGCCGCGCTGCGCGAGGCCCAGACGCGCGTGACCGACGCGGTCCGCGCCGACGTCCGCGCGAGGGAGGCGGCGTCTCCCGACCTGGCCGCGGTCGGAACCGCGGCACGGCGTCGGTCGGTCGCCGTCTGGCAGCGGCGCCGGGGGGATGCCGACGTGCTCGCCGTCCGCGTCGGCACGGGTCCCGGCGTGTCGAGCGTGACTCGCGTGGCGGCCGACGGGGGGCGGGCCCGGGAACCGGCCGACCACCTCCCGGTCGCGGTGGAGCTGGCCGCGACCGGTGGGCTCGGGGTCACGGGTCCCCGCTCCCTGGCGGTGGGGGTCCTCGCCGGCGTCGTCGCGCAGCTGACGGCCCTGCACGCGCCCGGTGACGTCGATCTGGTGCTGGTCACGACCGCCGAACGACTGCCCGACTGGGCGTGGCTCCGCTGGCTCCCGCACGTGGCCCCGGGCAACGTGCACCCCCTTCCCGTCGCCCCGGACGCGGCAGCGTCGTCGGAGGCCGCGCTCGCCCGGCTGCGGGCGCTGCTGGCGGCACGAAGGACGACCGGAGAACGGCATCCGGGCCAGGACGGCGGTCCGGGCTGGCTGGTCGTCGTGGTCGACGGACCGGAAGACCCACGGCTGCTCGCAGCACTGCGGGAGGCCCGCCCGGCGGGCGTGATCGCCCTCGCGCCGGGCGCCTCACCCGAGCGGCTGCCGGTTGCGGTCGACGCCGTGCTGACCCTGGCGGGCGAGACGGGTGGCACCGCCACCCTGACCCGGGCGGGGGCCGCCGACCAGCCCGACATCGTGGTCGACCGGCTGCCGGCGCGGGTCGCCGACAGCCTCGCCCGGGACCTGGCGGCCCTCACCCCGGAAGTCGTCGGCGCGGCGCTGCCGCGGCGCGTGCGCCTGCTCGAGCTGCCGGCGTCAGGCACGCACATCGGGCCCGACGGCACCGCGGCCGGCGCCTGGTCGCGGTCCCGCACCTCCCTCGTCGCGACGCTGGGCCGCACCACCGACGGCACCGCGGAGATCGACCTGGTCCGGCACGGCCCGCACGCGCTGGTGGCCGGCACGACCGGCGCCGGCAAGTCCGAGCTGCTGCAGACGCTGATCGCCGGCCTCGCGCTCCGCCACCCGCCGGACCGCTGCTCGTTCCTCCTCGTCGACTACAAGGGCGGTGCCGCGTTCGCCGAGGCAGCCGGGCTCCCCCACACCGTCGGGCTGCTGACCGACCTGGACGGGGCCACGACCGCCCGTGCGCTGCGCTCCCTGACCGCCGAGCTCACCCGGCGGGAGGCGTTGCTCGCCGCGCACGGGGCCCCGGACCTCGGCGCACTGCCCGACACGGTCGAGCTCGCCCGGCTGGTCATCGTCGTGGACGAGTTCGCCGGGCTGACCGAAGAGCTGCCCTCGTTCGTGTCCGGCCTGGTCGGCATCGCCCAGCGGGGCCGCTCGCTCGGCGTGCACCTGGTCCTCGCCACGCAACGACCCAGCGGCGTCGTCTCCCCCGAGATCAGAGCCAACTGCACGCTGCGCATCTGCCTGCGCACCACGGACGAAGCCGACTCGCGGGACGTGCTGGGCACCCCGCACGCGGCGTTCCTCCCGACCGACGTCCCCGGGCGGGCCTACCTGCGTGCCGGCAGCGGCGGCCCGGTGCCGCTGCAGGTCGCCCGGGTGGCCGGCAGCCCGCCGGTCGAGCGCGAGCGGGCCCCGCAGGTCCGCCCCTGGCGCTGGCCGCACCCCCCGGAGCCGGCCTCGTCGACGCCCCCTCGCCCCGGCACCACGGACCTCGCCCGGCTCACGGCCGCCCTCGCCCGGCGCGCCGAGGAGGAGCGCATCCCGCGACCGCACCGGCCCTGGCGCCCCGCGCTGCCGGACCGCATCCGGGCGGAGGATCTGGCCCGGGCGACCCCACCCGGCCCGGAGGCGGGGGGACGCGCTGATGCGGGAGGGCGCCTGACGCTCGGGCTGCTGGACCGGCCCGACACCCAGAGCCAGGAGCCGCTGGCACTGGACCTGGCGCGCGGCGGCGGCTGGCTAGCCGTCGGCGGGGCCCGCAGCGGCCGGACGACGTTCCTGCGCACGGCGCTGGCCGAGGCCGTGACCGCGGTCCCGCCCGACCGGCTGCACGTGCACGTCCTCGACCACGGAGGGGGCGCGCTGGCGACCGCAGCTGCCCCGCTGCCGCACACCGGCACCGTCGTCGGGAGCGACGACCCGCTCCGGACGGTGCGCCTGCTGGACCGGTTGGCGCAGGAAGTGACCGCCCGGCGCGCGGGGACGAGGACGGACCGCCCACCGTCCCTGCTCCTGCTCGTCGACGGCGTGGAGGCGCTGTGCACCCAGCTCGACGAGGTCGACCCCGGCCGCGGCTCGGCAGCCCTGCTGCGGCTGGTTCGCGAGGGTGCGGCAGCCGGGCTGACCTGCCTGCTCACCGCCGACCGCGCGGTTCCGGGTGGGCGGTTGGCGAACGCGGTCGACCGGCGGCTGGTGCTGCCGCTCCCCGACCGCGCCGACTACGCCATCGCGGGCGTCCCGGCGGGCCTGGTACCCGGCCACCGCCCGCCCGGCCGTGCGCTGGTGGGCGAGCATGCCCGGGAGTGCCAGCTCGCGCTACCTCGCCCGCTGACCGCCGTCTCGTCTCCCCTCGAGGGCACGGTGGGCCGTGCCCGGCCCCTGACCATCCCCGAGCTGCCGCCCGATCCCGCGCTCCCCCTGCCCCGGTCCACGCCCCGCTCCTCGCTCCCGAGCCGGGCGCTGCACCTGCCGCTGGGCCCGGGGGGCGACGACGGATCGGTGCTGGAGGTCGACCTGTCCCGCGCGGGAGGGCTGCTGGTCGTCGGCCCGCCGGGCAGCGGCCGCAGCACCGCCCTCGGGTCCTTCGCCCGGCACCTGGCGGCCCTGGGGGTCCCGGTGTGCCGGCTGGTCCGGAGCCTGCCCCCGCCTGCAGCCGGAGACGACGCGTCGGCCACCACCTGGCTGACCGGCGCCGACGTCGTCGGCTGGCAGGCGTGGCTCGCTGCGCGCGCCGGCGGACCGGCCGTGGTCGTCGCCGACGACCACGGCGCCCTCACCGAGTCGCCGGTCCTCACCGCAGGCAGCGCCGGAGAGCCCCCGGACGACCTGCTGTTCCTGGTCGCGGGAACGGCGGCCGAGCTGGCCGGCGCCTACCGCGGACCGGTCAGCGCACTCCGGCGACGCCGCAGCGGACTACTGCTCTGCCCCGGGCCGGTGGACGCGGACCTGCTCGGTATCCGGTTGCCCCGGACGCCGGTGCCGACCCGTCCGGGCTCGGGATGGCTGGTCACCGGCGGCGTGCCGCAGCGGGTGCAGGTCGCCCGCCGGCAGGCCACCCCGGCCCCGCAGGGCGACCGATCGGCGGCACCGGTCCGATGAGCCGGCCCGGCCATGCTCACAGTCAGAGCAGCTCGAGGACCGTGCCGATCTCCTGGGTGGCGTACCAGGCGAGCTCGTGCCCCTCGGCCTGATCCACCACGAACTGCGCGTCGTCGCTGCCCAGGTCCGCCTCGAGCACGACATTGACCGCGGAGCGCACGTCGTCCTCGGCGTCGGCACCGTCGATGTGTGCGCTGGCGACGTCCCGCAGCTCGATGTCCCCGGTCACCCGGACGGCGCCGTGATCGGCGTCCGGGTCGTCGACCTCGGCGACGGCGGAGTCGGGCACGTCGGCGGCCACCACCACGCGGCGCCGGGCGGCGGTCGGGTCCACGTCGATCAGCCGCAGGCTCGCCCGCGCCGCGCCGAGCAGGGCGGCGTACTCCAGTTCCTCGCTGTCGGCCTCCGCGTCACTGGCCGCGTAGAACTCGCGCAACCGGGGGGTGACGGCGAAGGCGGTGAGCGGCCCGGCCAGGCGACCCTCGTCCACGAGGGTCCGCAGCACGGCCGTCGTCGCAGGCACATAGACACGCACCGGGCTGGCTCCTCTTCGCAGGTGGACAGGCCGACGGTATCCCGGCGCCCGGAGGCACCCGCCGGCCCGGGCTCAGCCGGCGGTCTCGACCAGCACGTCGATCTCCTGCTCGATGAGATCGGCCAGCACGTCCACGTCCCCGACGCTGTCCCGGTCGGCGTTGAGACCGAAGTACACCTGCCCGTCGTAGCTGGTGATCCCCACGGACAGGCCCTGCCCCGGGGCCAGCGGGATGACCGGGAACACCTCGAGCATGCGGCTGCCCGCCGCGTACAGCGGCATCTGCGGACCCGGCACGTTGGTGATCACCAGGTTGGACATCCGCCGCGAGAGGCCGCGGGCGGCGCGGGCACCGAGGGTGTGCAGTGTCGGCGGGGCGAACCCGGTGAGCGCGATGAGCGTCTCGGCGCCCACCGACCGGCCGTGGTGAGTGACCCCGCGCATCGCGTAGCTCAACCGCGCCAGCCGGACCCGCGGGTTGGGCTCGCCGACGGGGAGGTCGACCAGGTAGCTCGACACCCGGCTCCCGGGCGCCGCTTCCTCCTCGCCCTGGACCGAGACGGGCACCAGGGCGCGCACCGACGTCGACCCCAGCACCG
This sequence comes from Geodermatophilus ruber, assembly GCF_900114385.1. GTDB lineage: Bacteria > Actinomycetota > Actinomycetes > Mycobacteriales > Geodermatophilaceae > Geodermatophilus > Geodermatophilus ruber. The sequence continues at coordinate 24,818 of NZ_FOSW01000015.1, read as the reverse complement.
CCTGCCCGCGCGACAGCAGCCAGTCGCGCACGGCACCGGCGACCACCGTGAGGAGGACGTCGTTGACCGTGCCGCCGTGAGCCTTGCGCACCCGCTTGACGGCATCGAGCTCGGCCCGGGCCACGGCGACCCGGCGCTGGCTGCCGCTGGTGCTGTTCAGCGGGCTGTGCGGAGCCGGGACGAGCGCCGAGCGGGTGGCCCGGACGACGCCACCGGCTGCGTGCGTCAGTCGCGCGCCGGTCGACCGCAGGTCGGTGACCGCGTGCCGGGCGGTCTCCACGGCGACCGACGGGCGCTGCACGTACTCCCCGACCGCCTCCCGCACCAACCGCAGCCCGCTGGGCAGACGCCGGGGCCGCCACTCCTCCCGCTGAGGGGCCGGAGCATCCGGGGAGGGGTCGAGCAGGACCTCGCCGATGTCGACCGCGCCGAGCCCGTCGACCAGCGCCGGATGCGTCTTGGTGATCACCGCGACCCGGCCGTCGGCGAGCCCCTCCACCAGGTACACCTCCCACAGCGGACGGGTCCGGTCCAGCGGCCGCGAGGTGATCCGGGAGACCAGCTCCAGCAGCTGCGCCTCGGCGCCCGGCCGCGGCAGGGCCGACCGGCGCACGTGGTACTCGACGTCGAAGTCGGGATCGTCGGCCCACACCGGGTTGGCGAGGTGCCCCGGAACCGCCAGGACCCGCTGCCGGTACCGCGGCACCAGCGGCAGTCGGGCCTCCACCAGCGCGGCGAGGGCATCCAGCCCACCGGGCGGCGGTTCCAGCACGAGGACACCCGCCACGTGCATCGGGTTGTCCGGCTTCTCCAGGTAGAGGAACGACGCGTCCAAGGTCGTCAGGCGTTCCGCCATCGATCTCCTCCCGATCCGGCGACCCACGCTACGACGGGTCGCCGTCCGGCGGCATGCCGGAGGCCCCGAGTGGGAGGGGTCACTCACCCCGCCCGCCGCCGCGCCCGGACCCGCCGCGCGGCCGGCTGCGGCACGCCCGCGAGCGAAGCCGCCATCGACCGCAGCTCGGTGCGCAGGGGCGAGCCCGCCGCCACCTCGGCCAGCGTGCGCCCGGAGGCGAGCGCGGCATCGGTGGCACGGCGGTCGGCGGGCAGGAAGAAGGCCACCTCCCGCCCGGCGAACCGCTCGAGGGCCCCCGCGATCTCCGCCCGGGGGTCACCCGGCACCGGCCCCCGGCGCACCTGGTTGACCACGACCAGCGGCTCCACCTCCGGCAGCACGTCCCGCAGGTCGCCCAGCGCGCGGATGCTGCGCTGCAACGCCACGGGATCGGCGCCGCTGACGCAGAGCACGGTGTCGGCGTCCTCGAGCACGGTCAACGTCGCCCCGTTGCGCCGCGGCGCGGCGGTGTCGAAGGAGAGCTCCTCGTCCTCCTCCAGGCTGAAGGAGCAGTCGACGACGGTGAGCCGGGCGACCCGGCGCGCCTCCTCCAGCACCGCGGCGACCCCGTGCGGTCGCAGCTCGGGCCAGCGGTCGGCGCGGGCCAGACCGGTCAGCACCCGCAGCCGCGGACGCACCGCCCACGCCAGCCGGCCGAGCGCGGCCTCGTCCAGGGTTCCCGCGCCGGCCAGCCGCGCCGCACCCGCGAGCCCAGGGGACTCGTCGAGCAGCCCGAGGACCTGCGCCACCACGCCGCCGTACACGTCGGCGTCGACGAGGAGGGTCTGCACGCCCAGGCGGGCGGCCTCGTCGGCGAGCCCGACCGCGACCGTGGTCCGGCCCGGCGCGCCGGTCGGGCCCCACACCGCGACGACGCGCCCCCGCCCCGGGGCCCGCTCCACGGAAGGCGCGCCCGGACCCGGCGCGGCCAGCGCTGCCTGCGGATCGGCGATCCCCCGCCCGGTGACCGGCCCGCCGGCAACCGCCTCGCGCAGCGCCGCCGCGATGACGTCCGGCTCGGCGTCGGCCGGCAGCACCCGCGCCACACCGAGGCCGCGCAGCCGGTCGGCGGCCCGGTCGTCACCCGGCTCCACCAGCCCGACGACGGCCACCCCGGTCGCGGCCAGCCGGGTGACCGTGTCGGCGTCCAGGCGCCGCAGGTCCGCGGACAGCAGTGCCGCCTGCCCCGTGCCGGTGGCCGCGGCGGCGAGCAGTTCGGAGACGTCGACGCAGCGGCGGACGACGGTCACCCCGTGGTCGGCGCGATCGAGCGCCCCCACCAGAGCGGACTCCCAGCCGGCGCCGGTGACCGCGGTGAAGACCTGCAGCGGCATCAGGGCGTCGGTTCCGCGGGGAAGACCGGGGAACCGGCGGTGGGCGACGGCGACGACGGCCCGGCGGACGACGGACCTTCGGTCGCCCCGGCACCGGAGGTGTCCACCGAGTCGTGCACGACGACCACCAGCGGCCGGCCGGCGATCGCCCCGAGAACCGCGGGCGCCCGGTCGGCAGCCACCGACACGACGACCTGCACGGTGGTGGTGGCCGTGGACAGCACGCCCTCGGACCGGCCGGAGAGGGCCTGGACCGGTGCGGCGCCGACGACCAGCGAGACGCCAGGGCCGTCCGCCGCGACGGCGCCCGCCACCGGGTCCGCGACGGCGTAGACGTCGACGACCTGCCCGCGCTGCAGGCCCGGCGGCACGAATCCCGCCTGCACGGGCAGCGCCAATTGCACGAGCTTCTCGGGCTCCTCCAGCGCCGACCTGGGCAGCAGCTCACCGCCGCCCACCGCGCGGGCCAGGGTGCGCCCCTCCGGGCGGGTGCTGGCGGCCAGGTAGGCAGCGGCGGCGTGGTCGAGCCGGACGTCGACGGCGACGAGGTCCTCGCCGGTGAGCACCGTGCCCGCGGACAGGTCCCCCGCGGCCGACCACACCGGCACGGTGGCGTCCGCGGCGGTCACCACCCGCGCGCCGAGCAGCACCGATCCGAGCACGAGCAGGACCCCGAGCACCAGGCGCAGGTCCAGCCAGCGGGGCGGCCGGACGCGGCGCGGCACGGGCCCCGCCGCGGGCTCGGCCGCCCCCGTGGAGCCGGGGACGGTGCGCGGTGCGCTCACAGCAGCAGCCCTCCGATCTGCGGAACGACCGTCGCCGGCCTCGAACGGCAACGGTCGGACGCAGATGATGCGACATGGATGCGGATCCGCGCATTCGCCGTCCACACGTTCGGGTGTGGACGGCGCGCATGCCACCCGGACGGGGCTGCCAGACTGTCCCCGACCGGACGGAGACCACCCCGATGCCCACACCGCGCTTCCTGACCCTCGACGACGTCGCCGAGATCCTCAACGTGTCGTGGTCGCAGGCCTATGCGCTCGTCCGCCGCAAGGAACTGATCGCCATCCAGATCGGCGGCCGCGGCCAGTGGCGCGTCGAGGTCGACGAGCTGGAGCGGTTCATCCAGCAGAAGTACGCCGAGGCCCGCGCCGGCACGGTTCCCGAGCAGCCCGCGCCTGCCGAGTCCGGCCAGCCGGCCGAGGAGGCCGCTGCGCAGGACGCCGCGCCCGGAGGGCGCCGCCGCTGAGCCGGCTCAGCCCAGGCCCGGGCTGAGCGTGCGCACCACGGCGATCGCCGGGAGAGCCAGGGCCCGCACGCCGCGGACGGCCGCCGCACGGCGCGGCAGGTCGGCCGCGTGCTCGGCCAGTTCGACGTAGTCCGCGCCCACCCGGTCGACAGTCCCGCTGTACAGGGTGCCGTCGTCGAGGATCACCTGCACCGCGCTGCGGTCACGGGCCAGGCCGCGCAGGGCCCGGCGCAGGTCGAGCCCCGTGCGGACGGATCCTTCCGGTGCGGGCAGCCCGGTGCTCAGCCCCAGCCCGGCCACCGACCGCACCGCCGCGGTGGCCACCAGCACGTCCCTGCGCGCGCCGTCGGTGAGCAGCAGCCAGTCGCTCCCCACCTCCGCCAGCACACCGGAGACGTCCCCGGCGCCCTGACAGCGCAGCGCCAGCGTCCGGCCCTGCGCACCGGCCAACCTCTCGACCAGCCGGATGGCGCCGACCTCCGCGCGCCGGCGCGATCCGTCCTCGGCCCGCTCGGCGGTCGCCTCCGCCGCCTCGAACTCGGCCTGCAGATCGGCGAACAACTGCTGCCAGCGCATCCGGCACCTCCCCGCACGAGCCTAGATCCATGCGAACTCTTGTATTTGCTTGCGTTTGATTGATTTAGTAACGACCTGCCCGCGGTTGTCGAGGAGGAGACATGTCGATACGGCGCCTGATCAGCACGACCGCGGCGATGCTGGGCGCGGCCGCCGCCCTGCGCACGGTCACGCCCGACCTGTCCTGGCTGAGCGACACCGGCGCCGACCTCCAGCGCGCTACCGACACCGTCGGGGCCGAGACCCTGCTGCTCTCCGGGGTCGCCGCCCTCGCCTGGGCCGTCTGGGCCTGGGGCCTGCTCGGCCTGCTGCTCACCGCGCTGTCGGCACTGCCGGGCGCCGCCGGGGCGCTCGCCCGCGCGGTCGCCACCCGCCTGCTCCCCGCCGGCGCCCGCCGCGCCGCCGCGCTGGCACTCGGCGTCGGGCTGGTCACCGGGGCTCCCCTGCTCGCCGGCTGCGGACCGGCACCGGCACCGGCGGCCTCCGTCGCGACCGGCGCCGCGTCGTCGGCCGGCGCCCCGGTGCCGGACTGGCCGGCCGCGGCCAGCACGCCGGCCCGCGTCCTCGACGGCCCGGTACCGGACTGGCCGGTGACGCCCCCGGCCACGGCTACCGGCACCGGCACCGGCACCGGCACCCCCGACCGCACCGCCCCGGTCCCCGACTGGTCGCGCCCGGCACCCGGTGAACACGTCGTCCTGCGCGGTCAGTGCCTGTGGGACATCGCGGCCCGGGACCTGCGCGACCGCACCGGGCAGGAGCCGACGAACGGGGCGGTCGCCGAGGCCGTCGGCGCCTGGTGGCACGCCAACGCGGCCGTGATCGGCCCCGATCCCGACGTCCTGCTGCCCGGCCAGGTCCTCCGCCACCCGACCGCGCCGTGACCGTCCGTCTCACCCCCGCCCGCACGACCGATCCGGAGCCCCCGATGACCGCGCCCTCCTCCCCCGCCCCGACGACGGAGCCCGGCCGGCTGACCGCGGCCACGCTGCGGCTGGTGGTGGTCCCGACGCCGCAGCCACCGCTCGAGGAGGAGCCGCTGCTGCGGCTGGTGGTGCCCGGGGTCCCGGTGCCGCGGCCCCCGCACCGCCCCGGTCCCCGCCCGCGCAGCGAGGACGCCGACGACGGCTTCCCGGCCGGCTTCGGTCCCACCTGGTCGGTCCGGGCCGACCTCCCGGACCCGCAGACCGCGGGGCGGCGGCTGCTCACCCTCACGCTCGAGGCGCTGGCCGGGCGCCGTCCGCTGCTCCAGGTGCAGCCGCTGACGTCGACGGGGGTCTACGCCGCGCTGACCAGCGGCCGCCGTCCCCCGTGGTGCGCCGGCGGCACCGCGCCGGTGCTGGTGGGGCCGGTTCACGTGTGCGAGCCGGTGGACGGCGTCGCGGAGGTCAGCGCGGTGGCGCGGCGGTCCGGCCGGGCGCACGCGGTCGCCGCACGGCTGGAGGGCATCGACGGGCGGTGGCGCTGCACGGCGCTGCAGATCGGCTGAGGCGGCCGGCGCCGCGGACGACGACGCCCCCGCCGGGTGGACCCGGCGGGGGCGTCGTCACGAGCGCAGTGCTCAGGAGGCGGAGGGCGCCCCGTGGCAGGCCTTGTACTTCTTGCCCGAGCCGCACGGGCACGGCGCGTTGCGGGCCGGCTCCTTGGTGCCGGTCACCGTGGCGGTCTTGGCCGCCTTGGCCGCACCGCTCTCCTTGGGCGAGGGGTCCAGGGACGGCGCCGAGTAGCTCAGCTGCTCGGTGGTCCGCCGGGACTCGTCCAGGCCCTTGACCGCCAGCTCCGGACCTGCCTCCGGGCGCGGGGCGTCGGCCACCGGGGCCGCCGGAGCAGCCTCGGCCGCCGGGGCGGCCTTCCTCGCCGCACCCGAGCGCCGCGCCGAGGGAGCCGGAGCGGGAGCAGCCGCCCGGCCGTTGCCACCCCCGTCGCCGGCGGCTGCGGCCGCCGCCTGCCGGGCCAGCACCCGCGCCGTGCCCTCCTGGGCGGCGGCGAGCGCCTGGGCCTCCGCCTCGGCCTGCTTGGCCCGGGCCTCGGCCTCCTGCTGCTCCTTGGTCTTCACCTCCAGGTGGAACAGGAAGCCGACCGACTCCTCCTTGATGCCGTCGAGCATCTGGTTGAACATGTCGTAGCCCTCGCGCTGGTACTCCACGACCGGGTCGCGGTTGGCCATGGCGCGCAGGTGGATGCCGGCCCGCAGGTAGTCCATCTCGTAGAGGTGCTCGCGCCACTTGCGGTCGAGCACCGAGAGCAGCACCCGCCGCTCCAGCTCCCGCATGACCTCCGCGCCGAGCGTGGCCTCCCGCTCCTCGTAGGCGCGGTGCACGTCCTCGAGCAGCTCGGTCTTCAGCACGTCGGCGGTCAGGGCGGCCTGCTCGCCGTCGGCGACCCGGTCCAGCAGCTCCTGGCGGTCCAGGCCCACGGGGTAGAGCGCCTTGAGGCCGGTCCACAGCTGGTCGAGGTCCCAGTCCTCGGCGTAGCCGGCCTCGGTCGCGCCGTCGACGTAGGCGCTGACGACGTCGTCGACCATGGCCTGCACCTGCTCGTGCAGGTCCTCACCGTTGAGCACCTTGCGCCGCTCGTCGTAGATGACGGTGCGCTGGCGGTTGAGCACCTCGTCGTACTTGAGGACGTCCTTGCGGACCTCGAAGTTCTGCTGCTCGACCTGCGTCTGCGCCGAGCGGATGGCCCGGGTGACCATCTTCGACTCGATCGGCTGGTCCTCGGGGACCCGCAGCGTGGTCATCATCGACTCGAGCATCGGGCCGTTGAAGCGCCGCATCAGGTCGTCGCCCAGCGACAGGTAGAAGCGGGACTCGCCCGGGTCACCCTGCCGGCCCGACCGGCCGCGCAGCTGGTTGTCGATGCGCCGGCTCTCGTGCCGCTCGGTGCCCAGCACGTAGAGCCCGCCGGCCTCGCTGACCCGCTCGTGCTCGGCCGCCACCTGCTCCTTGGCCTTGGCCAGCGCGTCGTCCCACGCGGCCTCGTACTCCTCGGGGGTCTCCGCCGGCGACAGGCCACGGGCGCGCAGCTCCTCGTCGGCGATGAACTCCGGGTTGCCGCCGAGCTGGATGTCGGTACCGCGGCCGGCCATGTTGGTGGCCACGGTGACCGCGCCCAGCCGCCCGGCCTGGGCGACGATGTGCGCCTCACGCGCGTGGTTCTTCGCGTTGAGCACCTCGTGCGGGATGCCCCGGCGGAGCAGCAGCTTGGAGAGGACCTCGGACTTCTCGACGCTCGCGGTGCCCACCAGCACCGGCTGGCCGGCTTCGTGCCGCTCGGCGATGTCCTCGATGACCGCGTCGAACTTCCCCTTCTCCGTCTTGTAGATGACGTCGGAGCGGTCCTCACGGACCATCGGCCGGTTCGTCGGGATCGGGACGACGCCCAGGTTGTAGGTCTGGGAGAGCTCGGCCGCCTCGGTCTGGGCGGTACCGGTCATCCCCGAGAGCTTCTCGTAGAGCCGGAAGTAGTTCTGCAGCGTGATCGTGGCGAGGGTCTGGTTCTCGTCCTTGATCTGCACCTTCTCCTTGGCCTCGATGGCCTGGTGCATGCCCTCGTTGTAGCGCCGCCCGGCGAGCACGCGGCCGGTGAACTCGTCGACGATGAGCACCTCGCCGTTGCTGACGATGTACTGCTGATCGCGGTGGAAGAGCTCCTTGGCCTTCAGCGCGTTGTTCAGGTAGCTGATCAGCGGCGAGTTGACCGCCTCGTAGAGGTTGTCGATGCCGAGCTGGTCCTCGACGAACTCCACGCCCTCCTCGGTGATGGCGACCGTGCGCTTGGCCTCCTCCACCTCGTAGTGGACGTCGCGCTTGAGCAGCGGCGCGATGCGGGCGAACTCGCCGTACCACTTGGCGCTCTGCTCGGCCGGGCCGCTGATGATCAGCGGGGTGCGGGCCTCGTCGATGAGGATCGAATCGACCTCGTCGACGACCGCGAAGTGGTGCCCGCGCTGGACCAGGTTGGCCTTGCTCCAGGCCATGTTGTCGCGCAGATAGTCGAAGCCGAACTCGTTGTTCGTGCCGTAGGTGATGTCGGCGGCGTACTGCTCGCGGCGGTGCTCCGGCTGCTCGCCGGAGAGGATGACGCCCACCGACAGGCCCAGGAACCGGTGCACCCGGCCCATCCACTCGGCGTCGCGCTTGGCCAGGTAGTCGTTGACCGTGATGACGTGCACGCCGTTGCCGGTCAGCGCGTTGAGGTAGGCCGGCAACACGCCGGTGAGGGTCTTGCCCTCACCGGTCTTCATCTCGGCGATGTTGCCCAGGTGCAGCGCCGCACCGCCCATGATCTGGACGCGGAAGTGCCGCTGCCCCAGGGTGCGCGTGGCAGCCTCCCGGACGACGGCGAAGGCCTCCGGGAGGAGCTGGTCGAGGGTCTCGCCGTCGGCCAGGCGCTCCTTGAACTCGTCGGTCTTGGCCCGCAGCTCCGCGTCGGTGAGCTCGGCGACGTCATCCGCCAGCGACTCGACCGCATCGGCGATCTTGTTCAGTCGTCGGAGGAGCTTGCCCTCACCGGCTCGAAGGATCTTGGAGAACACCACATACCCAGCGTAGGCGGCCGGACGGCGAGACCGGTGTCCGTGGCACACAATCCGCCGGTGGCACACGACCCGGGCACCCTGAACCCCAGCATGCTCACCTTCCTCACCGAACGGCACCTGGCCACGCTGACCACGCTGCGGGCCGACGGCAGCCCGCACGTGGTCCCGGTCGGGGTGACCTTCGACGCCGCGACGCGCACCGCCCGGGTGATCACCTCCGGCACGTCGGCCAAGGCCCACCACGTGCGGGCGGGTCAGCGGCGGGTCGCCGTCTGCCAGGTCGACGGCCGCCGCTGGGTCACCCTCGAAGGGACGGCGGTGGTGCGCGACGATCCGGCCTCGGTCGCCGACGCCGAGCGGCGCTACGCGCTGCGGTACCGGACGCCGCGGGAGAACCCGGCGCGGGTGGTGCTGGAGATCTCGGTCGACCGGGTGCTGGGGAACGCCTGACGGGCCGGGGCATGCCGGTGGCGGTCGAGGTGGACGGCCCCCGGGCCGATGCGGTGCTCTTCGGCCGGGTGGCCGGGGAGTGAACCGGGTGGCCGGGGAGTGAAGCGGTGGCCGGGGACGCGCACCGTAGGCGTCCCCGGCCACCGTGCGGGCGCTACAGCGCGGTTGCCGCGGGCTGGGCGGGCTGCCGCTCGGCGCTGCCGTCGAGCGACGGCTCGGCGAGCCGGATGAGGCCGTAGTCGTAGGCATGCCGGCGGTAGACCACCGTCGGCCGGCCGGTCTCGGCGCACAGGAAGAGGTAGAAGTCGTGGCCGACCAGTTCCATCTCGAGGAGCGCCTGGTCGACGGTCATCGGCGTGGCGGGATGCTGCTTCTCCCGGACGATCCGGCCGGGCAGGTGCTCGTCGAGATCGGTGTACTGCGTCCCCTCGGCGAGTCTGCGCTCAGCCTCCAGCGCCTCGAGGGTGTCGGCCGCGGCCGCACCGTTGAGCCGGACGCTTTCCGGGGTGCGCCGGCCGTGGTGCACCCGGCGGCGGTCGGCGGCCTTGCGGAGCCGGTTGTCGAGCTTGCCCGCGGCCATGTCCAGCGCCGCGTAGAAGTCGTGCGCGCAGGCCTCGGCCCGGACGACCGGGCCCTTGCCGCGCAAGGTGATCTCCACGCGCTGGCAGCTCGCCGACTGGCGCGGATTCTTCTCGTGGAACAGCTCCACATCCATGCGGAGCAACTTCAGCTTGCCGTCGAAGCGTTCGAGCTGGCCGACCTTGTCCTCGACATGCTGTCGATAGTGCTCAGGGACTTCGACGTTGCGGCCACGGACCACGATCTCCATGAGACCTCCCGGTAGGACGGGCTGTGATCGCTTCCACGCTAGTCGCCGGATATCGGTCTCGACAGTCGGTCCACCAGATCGGACCGGCCCGTTCCGTAGGGACTTAAGACCCTGGCCCGGAATTCCGGGGGTAATGGAGCCGGATCCCGTCGCGGGGTCGCCGCGATCACCGCCGCCAGCACCGGCGTGTCCGCCTCCGGGCGTGTCGCGCCCAGCGCCGCCGAGGCCTCGGTGAGCGTCGCGCCCGTCGTCACGACGTCGTCGACGAGCACCAGCACCGCGTCGCCGGGAACGGCGGGCAGCCGCGGGGCGAGAACGAAGGTGCCGGCCAGGTTGGCCCGCCGCTGTGCCGCCGACAGCCCGGCCGAGTCGCGGGCCCGCCCGGCGCGGCGCAGCAGCCGCGCGGTAGCCGCCGGGACGCCGGCCGCGCGCAGCTCGGCGACCGCCCGGCCGGTGAGCTCCCGCACGTGGTCGCGCCCCCGGACCCGCAGCGCCGCCCGCCCGCTGGGCACGGGGACCAGCAGGACCGGGCGCCCGGCGGCGGAACCGTCGGCGGTGCCGGAGAGGACCGCGGCGACGGCCAGCGCCAGAGCGGTGCCGAGCGGGCGGGCCAGCTCGGCCCGCCCGCGTTCCTTGAAGGCGTTGACCGCCGGGCGCACCGGGCCGGCGTAGGGGCCGGCGGCCACCGTGGGCGGGAAGCCGGAAGGGAAGCGCCGCGGCTGGGCCAGCTGCGGCCGGGTGAGCAGCGCCGCGCACCGTCGGCACAGCACCGGACCGGGCACCGCGCAGCCCGCGCAGGTGCGGGGCAGCACCAGGTCCGCGAGCGCCGCCAGCAGCCCGCCGTCCACTCCCCCAGGGTTCACCGTGGGGAGCGCCGGCCCCAGCGCTGCCGGCGATCTGTGGACGCCGGTCTACAGGGGGTAGAACGGCTCGATCCCGGGTACCGGCTGCTGGCCGCGGACCAGGGTCACCCAGGTACCGCCGGCCAGCTGCCAGATGGTGCCGCCGGCGCTGACCAGCGGGGAGCGGCCGGGCGCGGCGGCGACCCCCGTCGGCTGGCTCGGCAGCCCGGCCGTCGCCATGTCCGACAGCCCCCACCCGTCCACCCCGACCACGTACGGGGCGATGCCGTCCTGCCCCGCGTCGCCGGCCAGGACCATCAGGCTCCCGGCCGTGCGCCAGGCGACGTCCACGACCTGGGACAGCGTGGGCGCCACCTCCCGCAGGTCGCGCAGGGCCACCGGCCCCTCCTCGGAGCGCACGATCGTGCCGACGAACAGGCGCACCCCCTGGGACGTCTCGATGACCACGGCCGCCCGGACCCCGTCGGGCGAGAGCTGCAGCACCTGCGCCCGCCCCAGGCCGGCCAGCGTGGGGGCGTTGACCGCCTGCGGCGCCCCCTCCGCGGGCACCCGCACCACCGCTCCGCCGTCCCGCACCAGCCAGAACTCCGGGCGGGTGGCGGCCGTCGTCGGGGCGGTGAGGCTGGCCCCCGTGAGCACCGGCGCCAGCTCGCCCCCGTACCGCCCGGACAGCAGCGTGGCCTGACCGTCCCTCGCCACCGTGCCGGCCATCGCCGTCAGCTCTCCGGTGCGGCTGTCGACGGTGACCGCCGCGCTGGTGAGGCCGTAGGCGCCGGCACCCGCCGGTCCGGGCGCCGGGGCGTCGTCCACGGTGCGCAGGGCGCCGCCGTCGAGGTAGTGGCCGACCGCGTCGACCGGGACCGCGTCGGAGCCGAAGGACGCCCAGTCCTCGACGGTCTGCAGCATCGGGACGCCGTCGAGGCCGAGCAGCTCCCCGTCGACGCGGATCTCCACCGTGCGGGCCAGCGGGCGCAGCGTCCACACCAACTGGGCGGAGAGCTCGGACCGCTGCGCCGGGGAGGCGTCCGCCAGGCCGGTGAGGTCGACGGTGACCGTCTGACCGGTGAGCGTCACGGTGCTGCGCAGCGCCGCCCCCGACAGCGCGTTGCGCACCCCGGCGCTCAGCACCGACGACGGGCCGTCCAGCAGCCGCTCGACCAGCACGGTGGGCTGCGCCTCACCGTTGATCAGGTAGCGCGGGTCGGGCACCACGCGCTGGTTGGTCGGGTCGAGGAAGTAGAGGTCCCGCCGGTCGTAGAGCCGCTCGAAGTCCGGCTCGAGGATCAGCAACCCGTCCGGCGGGTTGGCGATGCGCCACTCCCCGTCGACCTCCTGGAGCGTGAACTCGCGGGTGAACAGGTCCTGCGGGGCCACGGTGAACACGCCCCGCTGGTCGACGGCGCCGACCAGGGTCGCGGTCACCACGACCGTGCCGGCATCGGTGGTCACGGTGGCGTAGTCCTGGCCCAGCACGGTGATGCCGGCGTCGTCCGACCACGAGACCGCCGGACCCGGCGCCAGGTGCTCGCGGGCCACCGGGTGGCCGCGCACCTCGCTCGCGGCCGCGTCGAGGAACCCGCGGACGATCTCCTCGGGGCTGGCGCCTGGCTCGGGCGGCAGCGGGTCGATGCCGACGTCGCCGTCCGGCCGGGTGGGCGCCTCCGTGATCTGCACCGGCGCCGAGCTCGACGGCACGATCGAGCAGGCGCTCAGCAGCAGGAGCAGCAGCACCAGGACACCGGCACGACTCGTCATGCGGCCCCTCCGGGCCCGCGCACGGCCGACGGACGCAGGGCCAGCGGGGAGCTGGTCAGCTCCGATCCGGAGACCAGCGGCAGCGTCAGCCGGAACTGGGCACCGGCCCCGGGCTGGCCCCACACCTGCAGCCAGCCGCCGTGCAGGCGGGCGTCCTCGAGGCTGATCGACAACCCGAGCCCGCTGCCGCCCACCGTGCGCACCCGCGAGGGGTCGGCCCGCCAGAACCGGTCGAAGACGTGCTGGGCCTCCGCGGAGCTCAGCCCCACCCCGAAGTCGCGGACGGTGACCGCGCCCGCCGTCCGGTTGGCCGCCCAGGTGACCTGCACCGGCTTGCCCGAGCCGTGCTCGATGGCGTTGCCGATCAGGTTGCGCAGGATCCGCTCGACCCGCCGCCCGTCGACCTCGGCGATGACCTTCTCCGCCGGGCCGCTGACCGTCAGCTCGCACCCGTGCCGCTCCGCCAGCGCGTTCATCGAGCCGGCCACCCGGCCGACCAGCGCGCCGAGGTCCGTGGGGGCCCAGTCCAGGACGGCGGCCCCGGCGTCGTAGCGGCTGATCTCCAGCAGGTCCGAGAGCAGCCGCTCGAACCGGTCGAGTTCGGCGTGCAGCAGCTCGGCCGAGCGGCCGACGTGCGCGGGGAAGTCGCCCCGGGACTCGTAGAGGATCTCCGCGGCCATCTGCACCGTGGTCAGCGGGGTGCGCAGCTCGTGGGAGACGTCGGAGGTGAACCGCTGCTGCAGCTGGGAGAGCCCCTCCAGCTGGGTGATCTGGCGTTGCAGGCTGTCGGCCATCGCGTTGAAGCTGGTCGCCAGCCGGGCCAGGTCGTCCTCGCCGCGCACGGCCATGCGCTCCTCCAGCTGCCCCTCGGCCAGCCGCTGGGCGGTGCCCGCGGCGCGGCGCACCGGGTCGACGACCAGCCGGGTGACCAGCACACCGATGCCGACGACGAAGAGCGTGAGGGCGATACCGCTGATGCCCACGGTGCTGCGGATCAGCGACAGGCTCTCCTCCTCCTGGTCGAGGGGAAAGGCGTAGTACAGCTCGATCCGCTCGGCCGAGGAGGCGTCGCTGGGCACCGGCGAGCCGATGAGCAGGGTCGGGCGGGGCTCGCCTGCGCCGTTGGGCAGCATCGCGTACTGGTAGGACTGCCCGCCGCCGTCGACGTCGGCGCGCAGCCCGGGCGGGATGGCCGGGTAGATCCCGCGCCGGCTGGTGGCGGTGCGGGGGGTGTCACCGCTGCGGTACACCATGGCGACGTCGAAGTCGCCGGCCGAGCCACCCCGCTCCCGCAGCTGGCGGACCGTGCGGCCCAGCGTCTCCCGGACGCTGGCCGCGTCGCCGGAAGCGATGCCGGTGACCTCGGTCTGCGCGTAGAACACCCCGGCCTGGGCCTGGTCGATGGCCGCGTCTTCCTTCACCGACAGCAGCTGGTCACGGATCTGGCTGAACAGCACCATGCTGACGATCACCACGACGGTGCCGGCGACGAGCATGGTGATCGCCCCGACGCGGATCTGCAGCGACGAGCGCCAGGCGTGCGCCGCCCGGTCGGCCAGCCGCTGCAGCAGCCGGCGGCCCCGGCCGGCCCGGCGGCGCAGCTCCCGCCGCCACGACGTGAGCTCCGCGGGCAGCCGGCGGCGCGGCGCGGCCGGCGTCCCGGCAGGGACCTCCGGCGCGGGGGGCAGGTGCTGCGGGGTCTCCGCCTCCGGGGGTGCGGGGCGGATGCTCACGGCCGGACGGGCCTCACGGTGCACTCGGGTTCACGCCCGCCCGGCGGAGCCGGCCAGGGGGCAGAGCCGCTCACGGTGGGCCGGCCTTGTAGCCGACGCCCCGGACGGTCAGCACGATCTCCGGTCGCTCGGGGTCGCGCTCGATCTTGGCCCGCAGCCGCTGCACGTGGACGTTGACCAGCCGGGTGTCGGCCGCGTGCCGGTAGCCCCACACCTGCTCGAGCAGCAGCTCGCGGGTGAACACCTGGCGCGGCTTGCGGGCCAGGGCCACGAGCAGATCGAACTCCAGCGGGGTCAGCGCGATCGGCACACCGTCCCGGGTGACCTGGTGGGCCGGGACGTCGATCTGCACGTCGCCGATGCTGAGGTTCTCCGCCTGGCTGGTCTCCCCGCGGCGCAGCTGGGCGCGCACGCGGGCGACCAGCTCCACCGGCTTGAACGGCTTGGTGACGTAGTCGTCGGCGCCGGCCTCGAGCCCCTGGACGACGTCGATCGTGTCGCCCTTGGCGGTGAGCATGACGATCGGCACGGTCGACTGGGTGCGGATGTCCTGGCAGATCTGCAGGCCGTTGCGGCCGGGCAGCATGAGGTCGAGCAGGACGATGTCGGGGCGGGTCTGCTGGAAAACCCCCACCGCGCGGTTGCCGTCGGAGACGAAGGCCGGTTCGTAGCCCTCGCGCCGGAGCACGATGCCGAGCATCTCGGCGAGGGCGGCGTCGTCGTCGACGACCAGGACTCGGCCTCTGCTGGACCCGTTCTGGGGTGCGGTGGCTGGCACGGCGCCCATTCTGCGCTGTTCAGCGCCGAAGGTGGCCCACCCGCCCGGGTGACGTGCCGGACGGGTGGGACCAACCCCGCCCTGCGCATGCGCAGGGCGGGGGGACGGACGGCCCCGCAGGGTCCCGCCGCGAGCCTGGTGACCTCCGAGGGACCACGCTTCCCCCCACGCCTCGCAAACTCGGCGCGGGACCCTGAAGCGTGGCCGTCAGTAGCGGTAGTGGTCGGACTTGAACGGGCCCTCGACCGGGACGCCGAGGTAGTCGGCCTGCACCTTGGTCAGCTCGGTGAGCTTCACCCCGAGAGCGTCGAGGTGCAGCCGGGCCACGTGCTCGTCGAGCTTCTTGGGCAGCACGGTCACCGTCGGCGCCTGGTCCTCGTAGGCGGCCCGGTTGGTCCACAGCTCGATCTGCGCCAGCACCTGGTTGGAGAACGAGTTGCTCATCACGAAGCTGGGGTGGCCGGTGGCGTTGCCCAGGTTCAGCAGCCGGCCCTCGGAGAGCACGATGATCGTGTGGCCGTCGGCGAACCGCCACTCGTCGACCTGCGGCTTGATGTTGGTCTTCGTGATGCCGGGCGTGCGGGCCAGGCCGGCCATGTCGATCTCGTTGTCGAAGTGGCCGATGTTGCCGACGATCGCCTGGTGCTTGGTCCGGCCCAGCTGCTCGGCGGTGATGACGTCGCGGTTCCCGGTGGCCGTGACGATGATGTCGGCCTGGTCGATCACGTCGTCGAGCGTGGCGACCTGGTAGCCCTCCATCGCCGCCTGCAGCGCGCAGATCGGGTCGATCTCGGTGACGATCACCCTGGCGCCCTGGCCGCGCAGCGCCTCGGCGCAGCCCTTGCCGACGTCGCCGTAGCCGCAGACCACGGCCACCTTGCCGCCGATCATCACGTCGGTGGCGCGGTTGATGCCGTCGATCAGCGAGTGGCGGCAGCCGTAGAGGTTGTCGAACTTGCTCTTGGTGACCGAGTCGTTGACGTTGATCGCCGGGAACAGCAGCCGGCCGTCGCGGGCCAGCTCGTAGAGCCGCATGACGCCGGTGGTGGTCTCCTCCGTGACGCCCTTGATCTCCTGCCCGATCCGGCTCCAGTAGCCGGGGTCCTGCGCGAGGGTGCCGCGCAGCACGTCGAGGATGACGCCGTACTCCTCGGAGTCGGCCTCGGTGGTGTCGGGGACGGCGCCGTCGGCCTCGAAGCGGGTGCCCAGGTGGACGAGCAGGGTGGCGTCACCGCCGTCGTCCAGGAGCATGTTCGGCCCGACGACCGCGCCGTTCTCGTCGCGGAACTCGAAGAGCCGCTGCGTGCACCACCAGTACTCGGGCAGCGTCTCGCCCTTCCAGGCGAACACCGGCACGCCGGTGGGCTGCTCGGGGGTGCCGTCGCCGACGACGATCGCCGCGGCGGCGTGGTCCTGGGTGGAGAAGATGTTGCAGCTGACCCAGCGGACGTCGGCGCCCAGCGCCACGAGGGTCTCGATGAGGACGGCGGTCTGCACGGTCATGTGCAGCGAGCCGGCGATCCGCGCGCCGGCCAGCGGCTGCTGGTCGCCGTACTCCTCTCGGAGAGCCATCAGGCCGGGCATCTCGTGCTCGGCGAGGGTGATCTCCTTGCGGCCGAACCCGGCCAGGGAGAGGTCGGCGACCGTGAAGTCGCCGTCGGGAAGTACACGGGTGCCGGTGGTGGCGGTCATGTCGCTCCAGGTCCGCCCGCCCGGGCGGACGGGCTCGCGTCGGTTGCCAACGGAAGAGCGAGCATGCCGAGGCTTCGGCGGGGCTCGTACCGCGGACCAGGATACGCGGCGGCCGGCGGGCCGCTCAGGACTCGCAGCCGACGCCGTCGCCGTCCCCGTCGAACGTGTCCCGCCAGCCGGGATCGCCCCGGTGGATCGGGGCGGCACCGGCCGCGCGGACCGCGGCGCAGTCGGCGTAGGCGACCTCCGTCGGCGGTGCGGGCTCCGGCGCCGGGGCGGTGACCCCGTCCGGCAGCGGCTCCTCCGGGCAGGTGCTGAGCACGGTGGCCACGGCGTTGCGCTCGGCGCGGGTCATCCACAGGCCGTACTCGACCTTGACCGCCACCTGCCGGGCGACGTAGGCGCACCGGTAGCCGGTGGCCGGGGGCAGCCAGGTGGCCGCGTCGCCGTCGCCCTTCTGCATGTTGAGCCCGCCGTCGACGGCGAGCAGGTTCAGCGGGTCGTTGTAGAAGGCGACCCGCGTGCCGGCGTCCCACTGCTGGGCACCCTTCTGCCAGGCGTCGGAGACCGCCACCACGTGGTCGATCTGCACGTCGTCGCTGGTGTCCTGGCCGCGCCGGAAGTCGATGGTGCGCCCGGAGTAGGGGTCGGCCAGTGTGCCGGTGAGGACGACGCAGTCGTTGCTGCCGGGCCGGAAGGTCTCCCCGGTCAGGTCGCGGGCGAGGATGTCGTTGCGGGCGTCGCAGCCGTTGCGGTCGGGGTCCCCCCAGCCGTCGCCGAAGAGGTCGCGCTCGTAGCCGGTGCGCGGGGCCCGCCCCTTGACCTCCACCTGGCCGACGGTGGCCAGGGCGGATCCGGGCGGCGCCGCGGCGATGGCGTCGACGGCCGCCTCGTCGGAGAGGACGCCGGTGCCGGCGTCCTGGAGCAGCTCGCAGCCGACGAGGCCGCCGGCGAGCGCGAGGGTCAGCGCGCCGGCGGCGATCCGCCGCGCGATGGAACCTGGACGGACGGACACGGAGCACTCCCGACTGGAACCGGAAGGCCCGATGCTAGGTGCTCGCGGCGGCCCGCCGGCGCCGCGGCCGGGTGGGCCCGGTCACCCGCGAAGGTTCGTGGTGGTGCGGAACAGCAGCGCCGGGCCGCGGGCGCTCACCGGCGCCCCGGCGGGGACGAACGCCGACTGCCCCTTCTCCAGCACCAGCTCGCCGTCGGCGGCGGCCAGCACCGCCCGGCCCTCGGTGCACAGCAGCACCTGCGGGCCGCGGGTGGTGAGCGTGCCGGCCTGGTCGTCGAGCTCCACGCGGGTGAGGTCGAAGTCCTCCACCGGCACCCGGTAGCGCAGCCCGCCGGGCCCGAGCACGGGGTGCAGGACGGGGATCCGGCCGTCGCTGAAGTCCAGCACCTCGATCAGCGCCGCCAGGTCGACGTGCTTGCGGGTCAGCCCGCCGCGCAGCACGTTGTCCGAGCTGGCCATCACCTCGACACCGGCGCCGGACAGGTAGGCGTGCAGGTTGCCGGCCGGCAGGAACACCGCCTCGCCCGGCGCCAGCTTGAGGTGGTTGCACATCAGCGAGATCACCACGCCGGCGTCGCCGGGATAGGACTCGGCGAGGGCGGCCGCCCACCGGTAGGTGTTGATGAACTCCGGGTCGTGCGCCGCCACGAAGGTCGCCGCCTTGCTGGCGACCGCCTCGACCAGCGCGGCGCGCCGCTTGCCCGACAGCGCCAGCAGCTGTGG
Organism: Geodermatophilus ruber; assembly: GCF_900114385.1. Classification (GTDB taxonomy): domain Bacteria; phylum Actinomycetota; class Actinomycetes; order Mycobacteriales; family Geodermatophilaceae; genus Geodermatophilus; species Geodermatophilus ruber. The sequence continues at coordinate 6,383 of NZ_FOSW01000015.1, read as the reverse complement.
GATGGCCGCGCGCAGCCCGCCGCGGGCCAGCGCCGCGATCGTCGGCTTGAGCTCGGGCACCTGCAGCTTGGCCAGGCAGTGCAGCGACTCCTCGACCGGCCGGAAGCCGCAGAGCGCCTCGAAGGTGGTCAGCGCCAGCAGCAGCTCCGGCTTGTGCCACGGGTCCTTGAAGGTCCGCGTCGGGTCGTCGTGCGGGATCCCGGCGGCCTCCTCGGCGGCGTAACCGGCCGCGGCCTGCTCCATGGTCGGGTGCGCCTGCAGCGACAGCGGGGTGTCGGCGGCGAGCACCTTCACGAGGAAGGGCAGCCGCGGGCCGAACCGCTCCACCACCGCGGGGCCCAGCAGCCGTTCGGCCTCCTCGGCGATCGCCGTGTCCAGCGAGCGGCCGTCGTCGAGCCGGCTGGGGTCGTCCGGGTGGGCTCCCATCCAGAGCTCCGCGTGGGGCCGCTCCGCCGGGCTTGGCTGGCCCAGCAGCTCGGGGATCACGGTCCGGCTACCCCACGGATAGAAGCGAATTGCGCTGGTGAGCTGCCACATCACGGAGGAGGCTACTGGCGTCGCGCGCACACCCGTCATGATCGGATCGCACGGGCCCCGGCGGATCCCCCCAAGGGGTCAGACCGCGCCTCGGGTCCGACTCCGCGCCGGACGTGCCGAGCCTGCGAGGACCGGGAGGGGGTCCATTCTCCGGGAGGGGGCCTTCCTCAGACGGCGGCGCGCACGTCCGGGGCGCCGAGCCGTGCCGCGTCGGCGGTGCGGTCGTCGGGCATCCGCTGCGACTCCCGCTCGGCCTCGACCCGGGCCCGGTAGTGCGCCACCTCGCGCTCGGTGCGTTCCCGGCCCCAGCCGAGCGTCTCCGCCATGAGCGCGGCGACCGCCGGCGCGGACCCGGTGCCGCGGTGCGGGGTCGTGATCGAGACGCGGGTGCGCCGGGTGAGGACGTCGTCGAGATGCAGCGCGCCCTCGGCGGTGACCGCGTGCACGACCTCGGCTGCCAGGTGCGCCGCGGCGCCGGGCAGCGGCCGGCCCAGCGCCGGGTCGGCGCGGACCAGGTCGAGCACCTCGCCGATGCGGTCCCCGTGCCGGTGCAGCAACCGTGCGACGGCGTCCTCGGGCAGGCCGCTGGTGGCGGCGAGCTGCGGTGCGGTGTCCCGGACGGCGTCCCAGCGGCGGGCGCCGACCAGCGGCAGATGCGCGGTGGCCGACGGCGGGACGCCGGGCAGCCCGACGGTGGCGGCGTCGACGGCGTCGGCGGCCATCACCCGGTAGGTCGTGTACTTGCCGCCGGCGACCAGCACCAGACCGGGCACCGGGGTGACGGCGGCGTGCTCGCGGGAGAGCCGGCTGGTCTGGTCGGCCTCGCCGTGCAGCAGCGGCCGCAGCCCCGCGTAGACACCGATGATCTGGTCGGCGGTGACCGGGCGGGACAGCACCCGGTTGACCTGGTCGAGCAGGTAGCCGATGTCGGCGCTGCTGGCCGCGGGGTGGTCGCGGTCCAGCTGCCACGGGGTGTCGGTGGTGCCGATGATCCACGCCTCGCCCCAGGGGATGACGAACAGCACGCTGGTCGGCGTGCGCAGGATCAGCCCCGGGCGCTCGCCGTCGGGCAGGCTGCCGCCGTCGATCGCCGACCGGGGCACCACCAGGTGCACGCCCTTGGAGGCGCGCACCCGCAGGCCGGGGGCGGCGTCGCCGAGCATCGCGCCGACGTCGTCGCTCCACACGCCGGTCGCCGCGACGACGCTGCGGGCGCGAACGGTGAACGAGGAGCCGTCGGTGAGGTCGGCGACCTGCACGCCGACCACCGGCGCCTGCGACCCGGTGCCGTCGCGCAGCAGCCCGGTGACGCGGGCGCTGGAGAGCACCCGGGCGCCGTAGCCGGCCGCCGTCCGGACGACGGCGAGGGTGTGCCGGGCGTCGTCGACCTGCGCGTCCCAGTACCGGATGGCCCCGCGGACGATGTCGGGGCGCAGCGCCGGGAACGCCTCGACGGTGGCCCGCCGCGACAGGTGCCGGTGCAGGGGCACGACCCGGTCGGCCTCCAGGGCGGCGCCCAGCGCGTCGTAGAGCGCCGCCCCGGCGCCGTAGTAGGCGCGCTGCCACGCCGGCGCGGTCAGCGGCAGCAGGAAGGGCAGCGGGCGCACCAGGTGCGGTGCGATCGTCTGCACCAGCCGGGTGCGCTCGTGCAGGGCCTCCCGGACCAGCGGGAAGGCCAGCTGCTCCAGGTAGCGCAGCCCACCGTGGATCAGCTTGCTCGACCGGCTGGAGGTGCCGGCCGCCCAGTCGCGGGCCTCGAGCAGCCCGACGGTGAGGCCACGGCTGGCCGCGTCCAGGGCGGCGCCGGCACCGGTCACGCCGCCGCCGATGACCAGCACGTCGACGACCTCGTCGGCCAGCCCGGCGCGGTCGGCCTGCCGGCGGGCCGGCGACAGGTGCGTACGGCTCATGCCCCCACTGTGCCCCGGAGCACCGACAGGTCGGCCGGTCAGGCCTCCGGGGCGCCGGTCGCGGCCGGCACCTGGGCCCGGCGGATGTCGGGCTCGAGGTAGATGACCCGGGCGATCGGCACCGAGGCGCGGATCCGCGCCTCGGCGTCGTCGATCAGCCGAGCGATGCCCTCCGCCGTCTCGTCGGGCGGCGCGGCGATCTTGGCCGCGACCAGCAGCTCGTCGGGGCCCAGGTGCAGGGTCTTCATGTGGATCACCGAGACCCCGGCCTGCTCGAGGGCGGTGACGATCTTGCGCTGGTCCTCGGGGGTGGCCGACTCGCCGAGCAGCAGGCTCTTGGTCTCGATCGCGAGGATCACGGCGATGACCACGAGCAGGAGGCCGATGGCAACGGTGCCGAGGCCGTCGAAGACGCCGTTGCCGGTGATCGTCGCCAGGCCCACGCCGAGCAGCGCCAGCACCAGACCGGTCAGCGCACCGACGTCCTCGAGCAGGATGACCGGTAGCTCCGGCGAGCGGGCGTGGCGGATGAACGACCAGTAGCTCCGCGTCGGCGGCTTGACCGCCGCGGTCTCCTTGACCGCCGTGCGCAGCGAGAAGCTCTCCAGCGCGATCGCGACCACCAGGACGCCGATCGCCCACTGCGGGGACGTCAGCTCCTCGGGGTGGGTGAGCTTGTGGTAGCCCTCGTAGAGGGCGAACAGGCCACCGAGGCTGAACAGCACGATCGCGACGATGAAGCTGTAGATGTAGCGGTCGCGGCCGAAGCCGAACGGGTGCTCGGGGGTGGCCGCCCGCCGGGCCCGCTTCCCGCCGACCAGCAGCAGCACCTGGTTGCCGGAGTCGGCGACCGAGTGGATCGCCTCGGCCAGCATCGAGGACGCACCGGTCACCACGTAGGCGACGAACTTCGCGATGGCGATCCCGAGGTTGGCCAGCAGCGCGGCGATGATCGCCTTGGTGCCGTGGCCCCCGCCGTGCTCGGCGCCGGCGTGGTCGCTCGCTTCGGGGGCCGCGGGGGTGTCGGCACTCATGAGTGGTTGGCCCTCTCCGAGTCCAGTGCCAGCGCGAGGTAGACAGCGGTGAAGTCGGCGACGGCCAGCTGCTGGGCCAGTCGTGGGAGGCGACCGTGGCGCGCCGGGTCGCCGTGCTCGGCCAGCCCGCTGACCGGCACGTTCGAGCCGGTCGCGGTGCGCAGCACCTCGTGCAGCGCCTCGCGGGCCGAGCGGGGGTCGCGCTCCCCGCCGCCGTCGTGCTCGCCCCCGTCGGTGTCGCGCACGGTGATCAGCCGCAGCCGGCGGCCGGTGTCCTCGGCGCGGTCGCGGAAGAAGTCGTCCTCGCCGCCGCGCGGGGCCAGCGGCCCGCCGAGGACGGAGCAGGCGGCCACCCGCTGGTCGGGCAGCCGGAAGGTGGTGGCCGGCAGCCCGGCGAGGGTGGCCAGCTGGTCGGCGATCCGGGTGGCGGCGGTGCCGGCCAGGGGGCCCTCGGCGGCGATGACCGGCAGCGCGTCGAGCAGCTCGAGGGCCAGCGTCTTCGCCGGGTTGACGAACGACTCCTGGGCCGGGCCGCACTCGGTGGCGACCTCGTCGAGGGCGTCGGCGATCGCCGCGAGGTCGGCCGTCGCCTCGGAGACCAGCTCCAGGTCGACGGCGAGCTTCAGCAGCGGGGTCAGCAGCGACCACAGCGTGGTGTGCCGCACCCGCGACCGCGGCAGCGGCACGTACGGCGCGCGGGCGGTGGAGCAGGCGGCGCGCAGCGGGGCGTCCTCGGCGCCGATGCCCAGCAGCGACACGCCGCGGCGGGCGGCCTCGTAGGCCGGGGCCACCGCGTACTGGCCGGCGCCGGTCCGGGTGGCGACGACGGCGATGTCGCTCGGCCCGGTCCACACCGGCAGATCCGGCCCCGGGACGATGTCGACGGTCACCGGGCTGGCCGGCCCGAGCAGCGCCCGCAGCACCTGGGCGGCCACCGCGCCCTCCCGGCGGGCGACGATGACCAGGCCGCGGGGGCGGCCGCCGCCGGTGATCCGCTCGAGGCCGGCCTCCTCGGTCAGCCGGGCGGTCTCGCGCACCTGCGCGCCGGCGCCGGCGACCGCCGGGAGCAGCCCGCGCGGGTCACGGGCGCGCAGCATGTCGAGGTCGTCGAGCACCTCCTCGGCCAGCTCGGGCGAGGTCATGCTGTCCGGTGCCTGGCCTCGTCGAGCAGCAGCACGGGGATGCCGTCGCGCACCGGGAACGCGCGGTCGCACGTCGTGCACAGCAGCTCACCGGCCTCCTCGTCCACCGTCAGCGGGCTGTGGTGGGTGTCGGGGCAGGCGAGGATCTCCAGCAGCGCCGGGTCCAGCCCCAGGGGTCCTCCAGCGGTCATGCGCGCACCATCTCCAGTACTCGGTCCCGCAGCTCGGTCATGCGCGCCGCATCGGGCGCTTCCACGTTCAACCGCAGCAGCGGCTCGGTGTTGCTGGCCCGCAGGTTGAACCAGGAGCCGTCGGGGAGGTCGACGGTCAGGCCGTCCAGCTCGTCGACGGTGACGCCGTCCTGGCCCGCGAACGCCTCGCGGACCGCCTTGGTGCGTCCCGCCGCGTCCTCCACCGTCGAGTTGATCTCGCCGGAGGCGACGTAGCGGCTGTAGGCGGCGGTGAGCTCGGACAGCGGCCGGCTCTGCTCCCCCAGCGCGGCGAGCACGTGCATGCCGGCGAGCATGCCCGTATCGGCCCGCCAGAAATCGCGGAAGTAGTAGTGCGCCGAGTGCTCGCCCCCGAAGACGGCGTCGGTGCGCGCCATCTCGGCCTTGATGAAGGAGTGCCCGACCCGCGTGCGCACCGGCCGCCCGCCGTGCTCGCGGACGATCTCGGGCACGGCGCGCGAGGTGATCAGGTTGTGGATGATCGTCGTCCCGCGGCCCTTGGCCAGCTCGCGGACGGCGACCAGCGCGGTGATCGCCGAGGGGCTGACCGGCTCGCCGCGCTCGTCGACGACGAACACCCGGTCGGCGTCGCCGTCGAAGGCCAGGCCGAGGTCGGCACCCTCGCGGCGGACCGCGGCCTGCAGGTCGACCAGGTTGGCCGGGTCCAGCGGGTTGGCCTCGTGGTTGGGGAAGGAGCCGTCGAGCTCGAAGTAGAGCGGGACGATGTCCAGCGGCAGGTCGGCGAGGACGACGGGGACGGTGTGCCCGCCCATGCCGTTGCCGGCGTCGACGACGACCTTCAGCGGGCGCACCGTGGACAGGTCGACCAGCGCACGCAGGTGCGCGGCGTACTCGGCCAGCACGTCGCGGGAGGTGACCTCGCCGATGCGGCCGGGCACCCGGTCGTAGGCGTTCCGCTCGGCCCACTCGCGGACGGTGGCCAGCCCGGACTCCTGCCCCACGGGGGCGGCGCCGGCGCGGCACAGCTTGATGCCGTTGTACCGGGCCGGGTTGTGGCTGGCGGTGAACATCGCGCCGGGGATCCCCAGGGACCCGGAGGCGAAGTAGAGCAGGTCGGTGGACCCGAGCCCGGCCTCGACGACGTCGAGGCCGCGGCCGATCACGCCCTCGGCGAACGCCCGCGAGAGGGGCACCGAGGACTGGCGCATGTCGTGGGCGGTGACGATCGCGGTCGCGCCGCTCTCGGCTGCCACGAACTCGGCAAAGGCCGCGCCGATCCGGCGGGCGACGTCCTCGTCCCACTCGTCGGGGACGACACCGCGGACGTCGTAGGCCTTGATGATCGAGGAAAGATCCGCGCTGCGTCCGTCGCGTTCGCTCGCCAGCTCGCTCACGTGTTCACCCTCGCCGGAGACCGGTCGCCGGCTCCCCGGCCGACGACGCCGGTCGACCCTATAAGGACCCCGTCCTCCTCACGCCTCGCACGCTCGGCGCGAGCCTCCGGACGGGGCCGGGCGAAACCTTCAGGGAACGCCTCGCACGCTCGGCGCGAGCCTCCGGACGGGGCCG
>NZ_FOSW01000003.1 GCF_900114385.1 Geodermatophilus ruber | reverse complement strand
CGTTCGAGGGCTGGCTGCACCGGATCACGACCAACCTGTTCCTGGACATGGTCCGGCGCCGGCAGCGGATCCGGTTCGACGCGCTGCCCGAGGACACCGAGCGGCTGCCCGGCACCGCGCCCAGCCCCGAGCAGGTCTACGCCGACACCCACCTGGACCCGCAGGTGCAGGCGGCCCTCGACGCCCTCTCGCCGGAGTTCCGCGTGGCGGTGGTCCTCTGCGACATCGAGGGGCTGACCTACGAGGAGATCGCGGCCACGCTGGGGATCAAGCTCGGCACGGTGCGCAGCCGCATCCACCGGGGCCGGGTCCAGCTGCGGCAGGCCCTCGCCCACCTGGCCCCCGGGCGGGCCGGCAGGGCTGCGGAGTAACCGCCGGTGGGTCGTCGGGCAGGCCTCGTCCCGAGGCGATGCTCTCGCTGCCCCGTGCTGCCGGCCGGCGTGAACAGGGACATCATCGAGATGTCGCCGGTAAGCAGTAGCTGGCGTGGCTGAGGACGTCCGCCGCCCAGAACGATGGGGAGGCACGGTGATGGCACGCAGCGACTTCCACGTGGCGCTGACGAATGCACTGGATCTGGCCATGCCGCCGGAGGAGCCGCAGGACTACGACATCGAGGCCGTCGTCGACCAGTGCATCGCCCTGCTGGAGCGGGCGGGATGGGAGTTCACCCGCACGCCGCTGGCGACGGCGACCCACGACGCGCGGTCGCAGCGCCCCGTCTGACAGGAACGCGCGACGTGCAGTGGTCGCTGTTCTCGCTCGAGCTGCCCGACATGACGACGCTGCGCCCGGTCGCGGTCGCCCTCGCGGTGCTGGCCGCCGTCCTGTTGTTCGGTCTGAAGTGGTCGGGGCTGCGCACCTTCGGCCTGTGCGCGGCCTGGCGGCCGGGCCGGCCGGCCTGCCGGTCGGCTGAGCGGCACCTGTTGCCCGCTTCCGCGGTGCGGGGACGCTGCCGTGCGAGGGTGACCCCCGTGCCCGCCGCCCGATCCACCGCGCCCCGGTGACCGCGCTCGCCGTCGTCGTGACCGGGGTGCTGGGGCTCGTGGTCGGGGCCGCGCTGAACCACGCGGCCGCCCGCTTCCCCTGGCGCACCCGGGAACGATCCTGGAGCGGCGTTGGCGACACGCCGTCCGCCGGCGGCGAGTCGCCACCGGAGCTCCATGATCGCCGTGCTGCGCTGCGTCCGCCGGTGCTCGAGGTCGGGACGGCGGTGCTGTTCGCCGCCGGCACGGTGCGGTTCGGCCTCTCGTGGGAGCTGCCGGCGTTCCTGGTCCTCGCGGCCGCCGGCGTGCTCCTGGCCGTCATCGACCTGCGTCACCACCTGTTGCCGAACCGGGTGGTAGGCCCCGCCCTGGGCCTCGGCGTGCTCCTCCTGACCCTCGCCGCGACCGGGTCGGGGGAGTGGGATGCCCTGCTGCGCGCCGGACTCGGCTCGGTCGCGCTGTTCGCGGTGTTCCTCGTCCTCGCGCTGATCTCACCGAGCGGGATGGGCATGGGCGACGTCAAACTCGCCGCCCTCCTGGGCCTGTACCTCGGCTGGCTCGGCTGGGGCGCCGTCCTGGTAGGGGCGTTCGCCGGGTTCGTCGTCCAGGCGTTCCTCGCACTGGCGCTGCTGGCCGTCCGGCGGATCGGACTGCGGGAGCACCTGCCGTTCGGCCCCGCCATGCTGCTGGGCGCCGCGCTGGCGATCGGCTGGAGCGACGCGCTCCTGGGTTGAGCGTGCGAGTGCCCCTTTCGGGTGAGTGGGGCTCAAGCTGCCTGCGGTTCTGCCCGACATCGGTCTGAGCAGCCGCGACGACGGGTCATCCGACCTGGACTGGCCGGCAGACACCACTCAGGAGCACACGTGCAGAAGACGTACGCCACCCTGGTCAGCCTGGTCGCCTTCGCCCAGGACCGCCTCAAGCGTGACGAGAAGGGTGCGACCGCCGTCGAGTACGGCCTCATGGTCGGCCTGATCGCCGTCGCGATCATCTTCGCCGTCATGACCCTCGGTGACGACCTCGCCGACCTCTTCACCGACGTCAGCACCGAGGTCGGCAACGCCGGCGGCGGCGGGACGACCACGACCCCGTAACACTCCCTCAGCCGCATCGCGGCTGGCCAGCGCGGCGGCACTCCGGACGGGGTGCCGCCGCGCTGCTGCACACACCCTGGAGAGGCGGTGAGAACGGATGCGGAAGCGACTGCTCGACGAGCGCGGAGCGAGTGCGGTGGAGTTCGCCTTCATCGTGCCGCTGCTCATCGTGCTCGTGATCGGCATCATCGAGTTCGGCCACGCCTTCCAGGTGCAGGGGACGCTGGCGGCCGCCGCCCGTGAGGGAGTGCGGCTGATGGCCCTGCAGAACGACCCCGACGTGGCCAGGGACGCGGTCCGCACCGCGGCGGTCTCTCTCGACCCGATCCCCGACGAGCAGATCGACATCGACATCGTCGACGGCACCACGGGCGTCGAGACCACCGCCGACACCTGCCCCGTCACCGGCGCCGGCAGCACCGCCGTCCGCCTCACCGTCGAGTACCCGATGCCCTACCTCACCGGCTTCTTCGGTACGGGCCTGGAACTGACCGGAACGGGGGTCATGCGATGCAATGGCTGACCTCCCGCGCCACCCGGCGCCTGCAGGGCGAGCGCGGCGCGGCCGCCGTGGTCCTGTCGCTGCTGCTGATCCCGATGCTGGGCTTCGCGGCGATCGCCGTCGACATCGGCGCCCTCTACGCCGAGCGCGCCCGGCTGCAGGTGGGCGCCGACGCGGCAGCGATCGCCGTGGCGCAGGACTGCTCCCGCGGCAACTGCGGCGACATGCTGGCGACCGCCCAGGCACTCATCGAGCTCAACGACACCGAGGGCACCGCCGCCACGCCGGTGCTGAGCAGCGACCCGCTGAGCGTCACCGTCACCGGCGGTACCCCGAAGGAGCACTGGTTCGCGCCGATCATCGGGCACGACTCGACGCGCGTCTCGGCGACGGCGACCGTCGGCTGGGGCAGCCCCAGCGCAGGGACGTCGGTCCTCCCGCTGACCTTCTCCTACTGCTCCTTCAGCAAGCAGACCGGCGGCCTCGCGTCGACGACGCCGCAGGTCGTCAAGTTCAGCGAGGACGACCCCAGCCCCTGCCCCAACGCCGGGGGCAACCAGGTGCCCGGCGGGTTCGCGTTCGTCGATCCGGACGAAGGCACCTGCAACGCCACCCACTCGCTCGACCAGGAGCTGCAGTCGTCGACGGGTGTATCGCTGCCCGGCGGCTGCACCAAGGCCGACTTCGACGGCTGGCTCCAGCGCACCATCCTGCTGCCGCTGTTCGACCAGGTCGGCGGGACGGGCAACAACGCCTGGTACCGCGTGTACGGCTACGCGGCCTTCCGGCTCACCGGCTACGCCTTCAACGGCACCAACCGGAGCGCCAAGGTCGTGTGCGGGCCCGGGACGAACCCGAGCGTCCGGTGCATCACCGGCTACTTCACCCGCTTCGTCGAACTGTCCGACGCCTGGAGCTACAGCCCGGACGCGCCGACGCTCGGTTCCTCCATCCTCCGACTGATCCGATAGGGGCGACATCGTGAGACGACGACTTCTCGCCGCGACCGCGGCGCTCGTCCTCCTCGTCGCCGGCACGCTGGCCCTCCTGGCCTACGTGCGCGGCGCGGACGCGCGTGCCCTCGCCGGCACCCGGACCGTCGAGGTCCTGGTGGCCGACGAGCTGATCCCCCAGGGCACGCCCGCGACCGCGCTCGCCGACCTGGTCAGCATCCAGTCGCTGCCGGCGAAGGCCGCCCTGGCGGGACGGGTCACCGACCTGTCCGCGTTGGGCGACCGCGTCTCCACCGTCGACCTCCAGCCGGGGGAGCAGCTGTTGGAGAGCCGGTTCGAGCGCCTCGACGACCTGCAGGCACCGGGGACCGTCGCGGTGCCTGCCGGCCTCCAGGAGGTCAGCATCCTGCTGGAGCCACAGCGGGCGATCGGCGGCCGGCTCGCTGCCGGCGACACCGTCGGCGTCGTCGTCTCCATGTCGACCCCGGCGACACACTCCGTCCTGCACCGCGTGCTCGTGACGCAGGTCCAGGGCGCGCCCGCCCCGGCCAGCGCGGACGGCGGGACCGAGACCGCGTCGGCCGGCTCCGCCGCCCCCTCGGCCAGCCTGATGATCACGCTCGCGGTCACCGCCGCGCAGGCGGAGGCGGTCGTGTTCGGCATCGAGCACGGCACCCTCTGGCTCACCCTGGAGGCCGCCGACGCGGACCTCAGCGGCACCGAGGTCATCACGCAGGACAACATCCACGGAAAGGCCTTCTCATGAGCCGCGTCGTTCTGGCCGGGGCAGGTGAGGACCTGATCCTCCGGGTCAAGGAGGCGACCGGCGGCGACGTGCACGTGCTGCCGCCCGGCCGCCTGCCCGGCGACCCGGCCCGCCTCTTCGAGCAGCTCGTCGACGGCGAGCTGCCCGACGTCCTGCTGGTGGGGCCGCACGCACCGGCGCCCGAGGTGCTCACGCTGGCCGCGCGGCTGGACGTGCAGAGCCCCGGCATCGCCGTCGTGCTCATGGCCGACCCGTCGCCGGCGATGTGGCAGGCCGCGATGCGCGCCGGCATCCGCGACCTGCTTGCGCCCGACGCCGACGTGGCCGAGATCCACGCCGCCGTCGAGCGGGCCGGCGCTGCCGCGGCCGGCCGGCGGCGCGTGCTGCGCCCGGCGAGCGAGACCGAGCGCTACGCCGGCCGCGTGATCACCGTCGCCTCGCCGAAGGGCGGGGTCGGCAAGACCACCGTGTCGACCAACCTGGCCATCGGGCTGACCGCGGCCGCGCCCCAGTCGACGGTGCTGGTCGACCTCGACGTCCAGTTCGGCGACGTCGCCTCGGCGCTGGGCCTGGTTCCCGAGTACACGCTGCCCGACGCCGTCCGCGGCCCGGCCAGCGAGGACACCATGGTGCTCAAGACCTTCCTCACCCAGCACCCGAGCGGTCTCTACGCCGTGTGCGGTGCGGAGTCCCCGGCGGCGGGCGACACCGTGACCGGCGACGACGTGACCCGACTGCTGGCTTCCCTGGCGCGGGAGTTCCGCTACGTCGTCGTCGACACCGCGCCTGGCCTGTCGGAGCAGACGCTGGCCGCCCTCGACCGGGCGTCGGACGTCGTGATGCTGACCAGCATGGACGTCCCCGGCGTCCGCGGGCTGCGCAAGGAGCTCGACGTGCTGCGCGAGCTGGCCATGATCCCGGCCGGCCGGCACGTGGTCATGAACTTCGCCGACCCCAAGGGCGGCCTGAGCGTCCGCGACGTCGAGCTGGCGATCGGCACCGGTGTCGACGTCATCCTGCCGCGGACCGCCACGGTGCCCGCCTCGACCAACCAGGGCGTGCCGCTGCTGCAGAGCGGCCGGCGCCGGGATCCCATGGTGAAGGAGCTGCGCCGGCTGGTGTCCCGGTTCTCGGCGACGCCGCTCAGGGCCGCGCGCGGGCGGGCCAAGCACCGGGCGGCGGCGTGAACCTCGCCGAGCGGCTCGCCGCCGCACAGGGGCAGACGGTCCCCCCCGCCTCGGCCGTGTCCTCCGCACCGGCGGCGCCCGCCGCCGTGCCCCGGCCCCGCCCGGCCGCGCCGGCGCCCGCCGCGCCGACCGACGCCTTGGCGCGGCTGAAGGACCGGGTCGGCAAGGCGCTCTTCGAGCGCATGGGCGGCCGGATGAACGACCCGAGCCTGAGCGAGGGCCAGCTCCGCACCATCGTGCTGGGTGAGCTCGACGAGGTCGTCGAGGAGGAGAACGTCCCGCTCAGCACCGAGGAGCGGCAGCGGCTGACGGCGGAGCTGGCCGACGATGTGCTGGGCTACGGCCCGCTGCAGCGGCTGCTCGACGACCCCGCGGTCAGCGAGATCATGGTCAACGGCCCGGAGTCGATCTACGTCGAGCGCAACGGCAAGCTGGAGCGCACCGCGACGCGGTTCACCTCCGAGGAGCACCTGCGCCGGGTGATCGACCGGATCGTGTCCCGCGTGGGACGGCGGATCGACGAGTCCTCGCCGCTGGTGGACGCGCGGCTGGCCGACGGTTCCCGGGTCAACGCGATCATCCCGCCGCTGGCGTTCAGCGGCTCGACGCTGACCATCCGCAAGTTCTGGAAGGACCCCTTCACCGTCGACGACCTGATCTCCTTCGGCACCCTGTCGCCGGAGATGGCCGAGCTGCTGCACGCCTGCGTCGACGCGCGGCTCAACGTCATCGTCTCCGGCGGTACCGGCACCGGTAAGACGACGCTGCTCAACGTGCTGTCCTCGTTCATCCCCGAGGGCGAGCGGATCGTCACCATCGAGGACGCCGTCGAGCTGCAGCTCCAGCAGGAGCACGTCGTCCGGCTGGAGTCGCGACCGCCCAACATCGAGGGCAAGGGCGCGATCACCATCCGCGACCTGGTCCGCAACTCCCTCCGCATGCGCCCCGACCGGATCGTGGTCGGTGAGTGCCGTGGTGGGGAGTCGCTGGACATGCTCCAGGCGATGAACACCGGCCACGACGGGTCGCTGTCCACGGTGCACGCCAACTCACCGCGTGACGCGATCGCGCGACTGGAGACGCTGGTGCTCATGGCCGGCATGGACCTGCCGCTGCGCGCCATCCGCGAGCAGATCGCCTCGGCCGTCGACGTCGTCGTCCAGCTGACCCGGCTGCGCGACGGCACGCGTCGGGTCACCCACGTCACCGAGGTGCAGGGCATGGAGGGGGAGACCGTCACCCTCCAGGACGCCTTTCTCTTCGACTACTCCGCCGGCGTCGATGCGCACGGCAAGTTCCTCGGCAAGCCGGTGCCCACCGGTGTGCGCCCGCGGTTCACCGAGAAGTTCGACGACCTCGGGATCAAGCTCTCGCCGCGGGTCTTCGGGGCGGTCCAGCCGGTCGGCGCGCGGAGCTGGTGACCGTGTCCGCCGTCCTCCTCCTCGTCGGTGTGTCGGCCATGGCCGTCGCACTGCTGCTGCTCGCGGTTGTGGTCGTGCCCCCGGGCCCCGCGCGGGTGCCCCTGAGCCGGCTCGATCCCACGGCCGCGCCCTCGACGTCGGCCCTCGCCGGGGCGGGTGCCGCGGCCGGCGCCGCCGTCGAGAAGGTGCTGGTCAAGCGCGGCCGGCTGGCCGCGGGTGCCGCCGCCCTCGAGCGGGCCGGGATGTCGATGACGTTGCCGAACTTCGTCCTGGTCGCCGGGCTGGCCACGCTGGTCGCCGGGGTGCTGGGGCTGGTCCTCGGCGGGCTCCTGCTCTGCCTGCTGCTGATCGTGGTGGTGCCGTTCGCGGCCAAGCTGTTCCTCGGCTTCCGTGCCTCGCGACGTCAGGCCGCCTTCGCCGACCAGCTCGACGACTCCCTGCAGCTCATGGCCGGCAGCCTGCGCGCCGGGCACAGCCTGCTCCGGGCGGTGGACTCCGTGTCCCAGGAGGCCGACGCACCGATGTCGGAGGAGTTCTCGCGGATCGTCAACGAGACCCGCGTCGGCCGCGACCTCAATGACGCCCTCGACGGGGTCGCCGAGCGGATGGGCAGCGACGACTTCACCTGGGTCGCCCAGGCGATCGCCATCCACCGCGAGGTGGGTGGCAACCTGGCCGAGGTGCTCGACGCCGTCGGGCACACGATCCGCGAGCGCAACGCGATCCGCCGCCAGGTGAAGGCGCTCTCGGCCGAGGGCAAGCTGTCGGCCATCGTGCTGATGGCCCTTCCCTTCGGCGTCACCTTCTTCATCTCGATGTCCAACCCCGACTATGTCGGGAAGTTCACCGAGAGCCTCACGGGCTACGCGATGCTGGCGGCGGCGGTGGTCATGCTGCTGGTGGGTGGTCTCTGGCTCCGCAGCACGGTGAGGATCAAGTTCTGATGGCCTCCCTGCCCGTCTCCGTGCTGCTCGCCGCCGGTGCGGTGGTCCTGTCCGTGCCCCTGCTCGGCTGGGCACTGCTCGCCCGGCCCGACGCCGACGCGCTCCAGGCCCGCGACAACCTCGTCCGCGGCATCGAGCCGATCGGCCCCGGTCCCGCCGCGAGCGGGCGCGCCCGGCCCGACCTGCTCGCGAGGCTGGCCCGCGGGCTGACGCCCCGGGGCACCGTGGACCGGCTCGACCGGCTGGCGGGGGCCGCGGGCCGCCCCGCCGCGTGGCCGGTGCCCAAACTGGTGGCCGCCAAGCTGGTGCTCGCCTTCCTGGGCGGCAGCATGGGTCTGCTCCTGCTGAGCGGCGGGGCGAGCCCGCTGACCGTGATCGTCGCGCTGGTCGCGACGGTCGTGGCCTACTTCGTTCCCGAGCTGCTGCTCTACAGCCGCGGCATCGAGCGGAAGGAGGCGATCACGCTCGAGCTGCCCGACACCCTCGACCAGATGACGATCGCCGTCGAGGCCGGGCTGGGCTTCGAGTCGGCGATGGCCCGCGCCGGCGCCAACGGCAAGGGCCCGCTGGCCGAGGAGCTCGTGCGCACCCTGCAGGACATCGCGGTCGGTCAGCCCCGGCGGGACGCCTATCTCGCCCTCGCCGACCGCGCGGGGGTGCAGGACCTGCGGCGCTTCATCCGCGCCGTCGTCCAGGCCGACCAGTACGGCGTCTCGATCGCCGACGTGCTGCGCACGCAGGCCCAGGAGATGCGGCTCAAGCGCCGGCAGCGGGCCGAGGAGAAGGCGATGCAGATCCCGGTGAAGGTCATCTTCCCGCTGATCCTGTTCATCCTGCCGACGTTGTTCATCGTGCTGCTCGGCCCCGCCGTCATGGACATGATCGAGGCCTTCAGCGGATAGGACCTGCTGTGCCGGCGTCATGGGGCAGCGTCAGCCAGTGAGTGGGCAGCCGGCGCGGGGCTCACTGACGGCGCGGGTCGGGCGGCGCCGGGTCGACCGGCTTGGTGGTCTCGGGGCGCATCGGTGGCCGGGTCGGCGGTCCGGCCTTCGCCTCGGACGCCGGAGGCCCACCGTGCCGGGTGGGGGCTCGGCCGACAGCTTGGCGTAGGCCTCGTGGGCCAGCTGGCGCAGCGGCGCCGCGTACACACCCGAGCCGGTCGTGGCCTCCCGCGCGCCGCGGGTCGGCCACACCTGCCGGCCCCGGGGTGTCGTCCCGCGCTGCGGGCGTCCGTCGTCAGGGGCGGGGGTCCGGTTGCGGAAGGTCGTGCTCGCCCTCGCGGCGTCCTTCGTCGCCGGACAGCACCGCGCGCAGCAGCTCGGCGGGGCCGGCGGGCGGCTCGGCCGTCGCACCGCTCGTGCTCTCGACGGGCGTGGTCCCGACGGAGAAGTCGGGGTCGGCGTGCTGCTCGATCAGGTGAAGCAGCGCCGTGGCGTAGGTGTCGGCCTCGGCGTCCTCCAGCGGCCCGACCGCCGCCACCACGTCCGCGTGCCCGTCGCCGGCCTGCCGCGTCAGCTCCACCAGCTTCACGTCGCGCTCCTCTCCCCGAGGTCCAGCAGCCGGGCTCCGGTCGCGTCGCACCGACGGCGACCCCCGTGACTGCCCGGAAACCGGCCCGGTCCGCCGCTCACCCGTCCGCGCGGTCCCGCCGGACGACGGGCCGGCGCCCCTTGATCGTGGCCTGACGCAGGGCTGCGATGACCGGTTCGGCCGCGGCCTCGGGGACCTCCACGACGGAGAACCGCTGGGCGATCTCGATGGCCCCGATGTCGCGTCCGCGCAGCCCGGCTTCCCCGGTGATGGCGCCCACCAGGTCGGCGGGCCGGACACCGGCGTCGCGACCGAGCCCGACGAACAGCCGGGTGACCCCGGCGCCGACGGCGCCTCTGCCCCGGTCGTCGCCCCGCCCACGCCGCTCGTCGCGTCCGCCACCGGGCCGCCGAGGATCCCGCCGCTCCGGCCGCAGCGCCACCTCGGGGATGTCCTCGTCGTCGTCGTCGGAGCCGCCGCCGGCCTCGTGGGCCAGCTTGACCGCGGCCAGGGCGACCTCCATGACGTCGAACTCGTCGGTGAGCGTCTCGACGACCACCCGGAAGTGCTCCAGATCGTCCTCCAGCAGGCTCTCGCGCAGCGCCGCGCGGGTGAGCTCCAGCCGGCGGGCGCGCAGGTCGGCGACCGTGGGCAGCTTCTCCACCGCGATCGACGAGCCGGCCACCTGCTCGATCGTCTTGAGCATGCGGTGCCCGCGGGGCTCGACGAGCGTGATCGCGACGCCTTCCCGGCCGGCCCTGCCCACCCGGCCGATGCGGTGGACGTAGGTCTCCGGCGCCGAGGGGACGTCGTAGTTCACGACATGGGTGAGCTGATCGATGTCCAGCCCGCGGGCGGCGACGTCGGTGGCCACGAGGAGGTCTGCCGTCCCCGCCCGCAACCGTCCCATCACGCGGTCGCGCTGCTCCTGGCTCATGCCGCCGTGCAGCGGTTCGGCCCGATAGCCGCGGCCGTTGAGGGTCTCGGTGAGCTCGTCGACCTCGCCGCGGGTCCGGCAGAACACGATGGCCGCCGTCGGCGCCTCCACGTCGAGGACCCGCCCCAGGGCGGCCGGCTTGCTGGCTCGGGGCACGACGTAGGCCGTCTGCCGTACCCGGGGCGCCTCGCCCGAGGCGCGCTGCTCCCGGGCGACCTGGATCCGTACCGGGTCCCGCAGGTGCCGGCGGGCGAGGGAGTCCAGGCGGTGCGGCATCGTGGCCGAGAACAACACGGTCTGCCGGTCCTCCGGCGTCTCGTCCAGGATCGCCTCGAGGTCCTCGGCGAAGCCCATGTCCAGCATCTCGTCGGCTTCGTCCAGGACCACGGTCGCGACCGACCCCAGGCGCAGGGTCGAGCGCCGGACGTGGTCCAGCGCCCGCCCCGGCGTGGCGACGACGACGTCGACGCCGCCGTCGAGAGCGCGCAGCTGCCGGCCGATCGGCTGCCCGCCGTAGACGGGGACGACGCGGGTGCCGAGCGCCCGGCCGTAGCGGTACACCGCTTCGGACACCTGGATCGCCAGCTCGCGGGTGGGGACCAGGATCAGCCCGACCGGCTCGGGGTCCCGGCGACCCGCCTGCAGCCGCTGCAGCAGCGGCAGCGCGTAGGCCGCGGTCTTGCCGGTCCCGGTGGCCGCCTGCCCCTGCAGGTCCCGGCCCTCGATCAGCAGCGGGATCGCCGCGCGCTGGATCGGGGTGGGCTCCTCGTAGCCGAGGCCGGTCAGCGCCGTCAGCAGCTCGGGGCGCAGCCCGAGGTCGGCGAACGTGCCACCGCTCTCGTCGTCCGGGGCGACACCGGGCGCCGGCTCCGCGGTGGGGGAGCCGGACCCTGCCCGGTCGTGTTGCCCTGCCTCGCCGGTCATCCGAGCCGCTCCTCACATCCTCGTCCGGGCCGGGTGCCGGCCCTGCTCACGGACGCGGTGCTGCACCTACCCCGCGGGCTGTGGGCCGGAACGGGACGGGCGAACGCCCGCAAGCCGGCCTCGAGCGTTCCTCACCGGGATGGTGGGCGCACATCCGGGGCACGACGACCCGGACCGATCGAGGACTTCGGGCGGCATCGGCGAACGACTGCGCCGGCCGGTCGGTATCGGAAGGCCTGCCGAGCGGAGGCTGTTCCGACCACGGCCGGGGAAGGACTCACCGGGGCGGCGAAGCCGAGTCGGGCTGTGTGAGGACGACGATCGAGCGCACGCCGCCGACGGGCACGTGCACCTCGACGACCCTGCGGGGCGTTGCGCACGCCGATCCGGGCGACCCGGTTCATCGGCGCGTGATGCCCGGCTCGTTGCGGCGGTCGACGACGCCGTGGCCGGAGCGGCGGATGGCCAGGGGCAACGCGTACCACGTGAGCAAACCGACCAGGGCGGTGAGGGACCCGCAGACGATCCCGGTCCACCGGCCGAGCACGACGCCGACGATCAGGAGGACGGCGCAGCTGATCGCGGGAACGAGCACCGCGAGGCCGACGATCAGCATCCGGTCCGCGACGACGACCAGCGCGGCCTTCTGCCGCCTGCGGAAGACGATCCGGTGGCACGACACCGGGGCGATGAGCAGGATCGTCGCCAGCGCGGTGGACAGCAGGGCCACGGCGTAGACGGCGAGGTCGAAGCCGTCGAGGGTTCCGAAGCGCTGGGTGAAGGCGAGGCTGAGCAGGAAGCCGAACAGGATCTGCACGCCGGTGAAGGCGACCCGCAGCTCCTGCAGCAGCTCGGCGAGGTTGCGGTCCAGAACCTGGTCGAGGTTCTCGCCCCGCGACTCCGCCACGCGCTCCGCCGCGGAGGGGTCGAAGCGCCGGTTCCAGGCCGTCGGTGCGTCCGGCGCCGACGACGGGCCTCCCCTCATGGACGGAACGTTCCCCTCGGGGGAGCGGTGAACCGCCACACCGCGGAAGGATTGCGTCACGCCGTCGAGCGGTGGTGGTCGATGGCCTCGTTGTCCGGGGCTGCTCCGGGAGAGCGGTCAGGCCCGGTTCGGCCTGCCCGTCAGCTTGTCCCGCAGCCGGTCCACCATGCCGACGCCCGGACCGACCAGTTTGTGGAACAGCTCGCTGTGAGGGGCGGCAGGGTGGGGGCGGGTCGGGGCCACCTTCTTCGCGGCCTCGACCTTCTGGCCCAGCTCCACCAGTTGGTCGCGGGAGAGGCGCGCGCGAAGCTCGGGGAACTGGTCGCGCTCCTCGTCCGAGATGTGGTCGCGCAGCACCTGTTCCAGGCGACCCAGCGTCTCGGTGAAGCTCGGGTCCGCGGCGTCGAGGCGCTCGAGCTCCTTCATGATCTCCTCGAGCTGCTGGTGCTCCTCGACGTCGTGCCGCACCCTGCTCTCGCCGTCGGGCAGGTGGTCCCGCATGGCCGGGTAGACGTACATCTCCTCGGCCACCGCGTGCCGCATCAGCTCGGCGATGACCGTGTCGGCCATGTCGCGCCGCTGCGCAGGATCGGCGGTGGGGATCTGCCGCACGAGACCGAGGACTTCCTGGTGGTCTGCGGTCAGGATGTCGACGACGTCCTGGTTGCCCGTGGTCGCGGTCATCTCGTCCTCGTCTCACTGCCTCGGTCTCTGAGCGGCCTGCCGTTTCCTCCCGTCCTACCCGGACGCCGGCTGCTGCACTCGGCGCGACGACGGGTCCCTCGCGCCGTGGCGAGGAGTCGAACGGCTACGCGGGCGCCGCGCCGCGGGGCCGGGGCCACCGCGGTCCGAATCCGAACACCGCGGGTGGGGCGCCCAGGCGCATCGCGTCGCATAATCGAACACAAGTTCGAGTGGATGAGGTCCACCCGTGCCCGCAAGCGATCGTCCGGGGCCGGTCCTCCGGCCGCCCCGACCCCCAGGAGGCTCCCGATGACCACCGTGCCCACGTCCGCCCACCCGTTCAGCCGGGCCGCGGGTGAGGTCGCCTGGCGCTGCGTGTGCGGGATGAGCCGGAAGGCCGCTGTGCACCGTGGCGCGGCGAGCCCGGCCCGGCCTGCTGCGCCGGCGCCAGAACCCACGGTCACCGTCTCGACGTCCCGCCTGCCCGCCGGCGAGCCGGTCCTGACCACCGACGTCGTCGGCACCGACTTCGGCCTGCCCCTCGTTCGACCGACCAAGACCCGGCGAGGGGGTCAGGTTCGGGTCGTGCGTTCGCACTGCAGGGCGCACGGGGGTGTCGTCGTGTGGTTCACCGACGGCACCAAGACCCCGCCGCTTCACGGGCGCACGACGTGGATCGTCGCCGCGCCCGAATCAGATGCGCACGATCCTGCGCGTGTCGTGGCGTGACCCGAGCGGCCGTCGCGCCCCGTTGCGCGACCGAGCTCGGACGGGTGATCGCGCGCGTGGCAGCCGGTCGACGGCTCGGGCTCCCGCCGCCGTTCCGATCGGTGCGTCGTCCGCCCCTCCTCGATCGGCGCGTGGGACCGGGCTCATCGCCGTCGGTGCCCGGGCGGTTGAGCGCCGTGTGCGACACGCCGGAAGTGCACCCGGTCGGCCCGAACCAGGGATGCCGAGCGGGTATCGCCGAGCCGCTCCTGAGTAAATCGGACGCGGCCGTCGAGCGGGGTGGGTGCCGGATGTCAGAGGACAGCAGGCTCTGCGCCCGTGAGGGGCCGGAGGGCACCGTCCAGCGTGTCCTGGGGGAGTGTGCCGAGCTCACCGGCCTGGCACCGGTGGCTGCCCGCGGAGGCGCGCGCTGCGGGAGCACGTGGCCGCGCACGAGGCGCCGGCCCGGCGGTCCTGTCCCGACCCGGCGGCGGCCGGGACGATGCGGTCGCCGAGGAGTCGCGGACGGGATGTCGCAGTCGTTCGCTCGAGCACGAAGAAGGGGCGGTTCATGACCACTTCGACCGGCGCGCGCACGAGCGAGTCCACCATCCTCAGGGATATCGAGGATGTGGTGGCCGAGATACTGGGTGAATTCGCCCAGAAACCCGACCAGTCGCCCCTGTCCATCGTGAAGTCCGTCGTGAAGGACGTCGTCAAGGGTGCGCTGCTCGGTGCCTTCCAGGGTGTGATCGAAGCTGTGACCTCGCTGTTCCGCAGCGGACGCGTGGTGGTCCTCGAGCACATGGTCGGCATCATCGGCCAGATCGAGCGGCTTCTGCTGCAGGCGATTGCAGCCATGGCGCGATTGCTCGGCCGGCTTGGCGAAGGATCCGGCGGCCCGGCCGCAACTGCAGAATCCGGTGAGGACGAGGACCGCGGCCGTCGCGAGGACATGGAACCCGCCCGACGAGAGAGGATGGGGAGTTCGTAAATGTCTGTCATGACGCAAGGTGGCGCTGGCGGCAATGTCGAGCATTCGCGCGGAGGCGGGTCGAGCGGCCTCGCCGATGTCGTCGCGCTGATTCTCGACAAGGGGATCGTGATCGACGTCTTTGCGCGGGTCTCTCTGGTCGGAATCGAGATTCTCACCGTCGACGTCCGTGTGGTCATCGCCAGTGTGGACACCTACCTGAAGTTCGCCGAGGCGGCCAATCGCCTTGACCTGTACGCCGACGGCGTGAAGCCGAAGGGCCTGACCGACGTTGTCCAGGACGTCACTCAGGCGCCGGCCCAGGGCATTGCCAAGGGGAAGACCAAGGGCGCGCTCGAGGGAGCTGTCGAGCAGATCGAGGACATGGTGGGCGGCCGACGAGAGCAGGAGCCGGAAGCAGCGCAGCGCCGGCAGACCGAGCAGTGATCGTAGAAGGAGCGTGAAGCGATGTCCTCTCCCGCGGATACTGCGAGGTACGTCTACGGTCTGGTCTCTGCCGACACCGTGTTACCGGACGGGCTGACGGGCCTGGGCCCTTCCGGGCAGGTGTGGAAGATGACCTGCGAGAACGTGGCCGCGATCGTCGGCGATGTTCCGGACGACCGCAGGTTGGGCCGGCGGCGCCACCTGATGGCGCATGAGGCAGTGGTCGAAGCCGTAGCGGCCGAGTCCACCATCCTCCCGATGCGGTTCGGGGCCGTCATCACGGAAGAAGGGGTGATGACGGAACTGCTCGCACCGCAGCACGAGTACTTCGCCGGTGTTCTCGAAGAGCTCGACGGGCGTACGCAGTACACGCTGAAAGGTCACTACGACCTCGAGGCGGTGCTCCCGGGCATCATCCAGAACGACGAGGGCATGCGGGCTCTCCACGAAAGGATCAGGGGACTCTCCGAGGAGGCCGCTCATTTTGATCGCATCCAGCTGGGTGAGCTCATCGCCCAGGCGCTGAAGGCGAGGCGGCAGCAGGACGCGCAGGACATCGTCGATGCGCTCGGGCCCCATGTCGCCGTGCGGAAGGTCTACGAGCCCGAACAGGACGGCGACGTGGTCAATGCGGCGTTCCTGGTGGAACGTGCTCGGCAACGTGAATTCGAGGACGCGGTGGACGAGGTCGCCGGACGGTTCCCGATGCTCCGCCTGAAGCTGCACGGACCGCTCGCCCCGTACGACTTCGTGTCGGCGAGGTAGCCGTGGGTCTTCTGACGGGTGTTGTCGGTCTCCCCCTGCTTCCTCTGAAGGGAGTCATCTGGGTCGCCGAGCACATCCGAGAAGAGGCGGAAGCGCAATACTACGATCCGGTGCGGATCCGTGCCCAGCTGGAAGAGGTGGACGAAGCCCGGCGTGACGGGACGCTCTCCGAAGAGGAGGCTGAAGAGCTGGAAGACGAATTGTTGGAGCGGTTGCAGGGCCCTCCGGCCGGGTGACCCTTTTCCGCGTTCCGGTTCAGGGATCGCGGAGAAGGCGCCTCAGATTCACCAATTGCACGAAGTGGAAGACGATCCAGGTGGAGTAGCTTCCCCAGTGGCTGGCTCGGTGCCTGATCCCGGATATGTCGCCGTGGTACGCGGCTCGCTCGAAGACGATGAGTTCTCCCTGGCGGGGTACCAACTCCCTGTGGCCGGTGAAGACGATGCGGTTCTCTTGTTCGTCGAGAACCAGATGGCAGGCGTCTCGCAGGCGAAAGAAGATCACGTCTTCGCTGTTGGTCTGGATCAGCCCGAGCTGTTTCTCCGGAAAGTAGCGGGCAACGATGCCGACTTCCACTCCCATGACGTCGATCCTGGCAGCTCGGCCGCGGCAGGAGTTGCTGCGGCGTACTCAGGGCAGCGGCTGCGGTAGATGGCCTCGCCGTCGCGATCCGCCACGACGCCTGCCGCCCGGCGGCCGGAAGGACGCACCTGTACCGCGCGGGCGCGGCACGGTAGGAAGCAGCGGTGAGCCGGATCAACGACGTCGGTGGGATGGCCGGGTTCCCGGCGATCGTCGAGGAGCCCGACGAGCCGCCGTTCCACGCCGACTGGGAGGCGCATGTCTTCGCCCTCAACGGCGCGCTGATCCGGCGGGGCGTCTACAACCTCGACGAGTTCCGGGACGCGATCGAGCGGATGCCGGCGGAGGAGTACCTGGCCGCCTCGTACTACGAGCGCTGGTTCGCCGCGATCACGACCCTGCTGGTGGAGAAGGGCGTGGCGGTGCCGGAGGAATTGGACCTGCCCGACGAGCGGGACCGGCCGCATGGCTGACCTCGCGCCCGGCATGCGGGTGCGCACCCGCACGACCGACCCCGACGGCCACACCCGGCTGCCCCGGTACGTCCGCGGCGCCGTCGGCGTCCTGGTGGAGGAGGCCGGCCGGCACCCCCTGGCCGACGACCGCGCCCGTGGCCGGGCAGGGGCGCCGCAGCCGGTGTGGCACGTGCGGTTCGCGGCCGCGGACCTGTTCGGCTCCGGCGCCCACACGGTCACCGTGGAGCTGTGGGCGGACTACCTGATCCCGATCGAGGAGCACCCATGAGCGACCACCCGAGTTCGGTCATCTCGGCGCGGGTGCGCCACGTCGAGGCGCTGCTGGAGAGCCGGGGTCTGCTCGAGGACGGCGAGATCGACGGCCGGATCGACGAGTTCCTCGCCGGTGGCTCACCCGCCAACGGCGCCCGGATCGCCGCCCGCGCCTGGGTCGACCCCGGATTCGCCGAGCGGCTGCTCGCCGACGCGAACGGCGCGATCCGCGAGCTCGGGTTCTCGATGGCCGGCGGGCTGCAGGAGCAGCGGCTGAAGGTGGTGGCCAACACCGCCGAGGAGCACAACGTCGTCGTCTGCACGCTGTGCTCCTGCTACCCGATCGCGCTGCTGGGCCCCTCGCCCGGCTGGTACAAGAGCGAGGCCTACCGCTCGCGGGTGGTGCGGGACCCGCGCGGCGTGCTGCGGGAGTTCGGGCTCGAGCTGCCCGAGCGGACGCGGATCTCGGTCTGGGACGCCAGCGCGGAGTCGCGGTACATGGTGGTGCCGCGCCGTCCCGAGGGCACCGAGGGCCTGTCGGAGGAGCAGCTCGCCGGTCTCGTCACGCGCAAGGGGCTGATCGGCACCGCCGCGGTCTGAACCCGCGCGCCGATCCCCCTTGTCAAGTCACGCTCGGTGCCGCAGCGTCACCGGCCGTGTTGATCACCCAGGCCCTGTTCCTCGTCACCTGCCTCGTCTTCCTCGCCCTGTGCTGGCGGGAGACGTGGCGGGTGCGGATGGCCGCGGTGGCCGGGCTCGTCCCGATGGCGGCCGGCGTCGCGATCGGCCCGGCAGGGGGCGGGCTGGTCATGCTCGGTCTGTGGCTGGTGGCGCTGGGCGTGGTCGCCTGCTGCTGCGCCACCCGGTCGGCCCGTGCCCGCGCGGCCCGCTGGCTGGCCGAGCAGGACGCGAGCAGCACCAGCCGGCGGGTGCAGCGGCGGCAGGCCCGGGCGGCGCTGCTGGCCGTGGATCCCAACGAGGCGGCCGAGCTGTCGGGCAGCTGGGGCTAGGCCCCGACGGCCGGCTCGGACGTCATCGCGCGCGTGACCCGGCGCCCGCGGATGGCCGCGAGCACGGCGGCACCCGGCCCCTCCTCCGCGCCGGTCACGCGCGGACCACCGGGTCCGGCGCCCATCGGGCGGTCAGGTGGGCGGCGAGCGCCCGGCACAGCTCGTCGAGCCCGGCGACGTACGCCTCCCGCCCGGTGCGGGGCACGGCGAGCTCGGCGACCTGCTCCAGCGGGCCGGTCCAGATGGGCCAGCAGCTCCAGCGCCTCGTCCTCCTCGAGGACCAAGGTGGGGGCGGTGCTCGGCATGACGGCTCCCATCCTGCCGCGCATCCCCGCAGCGGATCCGGCCCGCGGGGCCGGACCGGGATGCGGTCGCGGGGGAGGCCCCGGCCCGGCCCCGTCCGTACGCTGGGCGAGGTGACCGTCGCACCCGCCGCGCCCCTGACCCTCGGGAACCGCTTCGCGCGCGAGTTGCCGGAGATGGCGCTGCCGTGGCAGGCCGACGAGGCGCCGGAGCCGGGGCTGCTCGTGCTCAACGAGGGGCTGGCGGCGGAGCTCGGCCTCGACCCCGCCTGGCTGCGGAGCGCCGACGGCGTCCGACTGCTCGTCGGCAACGCCCTGCCGGCCGAGGCCACGCCGGTCGCGCAGGCCTACGCCGGGCACCAGTTCGGCGGGTACTCCCCGCGGCTCGGGGACGGCCGAGCCCTCCTGCTCGGTGAGGTCCTCGACGTCGAGGGCCGGCTGCGCGACCTCCACCTCAAGGGCTCGGGGCGCACCCCGTTCTCGCGGGGCGGGGACGGGCTGGCCGCGGTCGGGCCGATGCTGCGCGAGTACGTGATCAGCGAGGCGATGCACGCGCTCGGCATCCCGACGACCCGCTCCCTCGCCGTCGTGGCGACCGGGCGCCCCGTGCGCCGGGAAACCCTGCTGCCGGGCGCGGTGCTGGCCCGGGTGGCCGGCAGCCACCTGCGCGTGGGCAGCGTCCAGTACGCCCGCGCCACCGGGGACGTCGCCCTCCTGCGCCGCCTGGCCGACGCAGCGATCGGCCGGCACCACCCGGCCGCCGCGGAGGCGGAGAACCCGTACCTGGCGCTGTTCGACGCGGTGGTCGCGGCGCAGGCGTCCCTCGTGGCCCGGTGGATGCTGGTCGGCTTCGTCCACGGGGTCATGAACACCGACAACATGACCCTCTCCGGCGAGACGATCGACTACGGGCCCTGTGCGTTTCTGGACGCGTTCGACCCGGCGACGGTCTACAGCTCGGTCGACGAGTTCGGGCGCTACGCCTACGGCAACCAGCCACTCGTGGCGGAGTGGAACCTGGCCCGGCTCGCCGAGGCCCTGCTGCCCCTCCTCGACGCCGACGAGGAGCGCGCGGTGGCCCTCGCGGTCCAGTCCCTCGGCGCCTTCCGCGGGCGGTACCGCGCCGCCTGGCTGGCCGGCATGCGTGCCAAGCTGGGCCTGCCCGAGGGGCTGGACGACGCGGTGACCGCACCCGTGGCCGACGACCTGCTCGCCCTGCTCCAGGAGGGCCGGGCGGATCACACCTCGTTCTTCCGCCACCTCGGTGCCGCGGCCCGCGGCGACGCCGAGCCCGCGCGCCGGCTCGTCCTCGACCTCGCGGCGTTCGACGCCTGGGCCGAGCGGTGGCGGCGACTCGGGCCCGACGCCGACGCCATGGACGCGACCAACCCCGTCTACATCCCGCGGAACCACCTCGTCGAGGAGGCCCTGGCCGCGGCGGCCGCCGGCGACCTGGACCCGCTCGGGCGGCTGCTGGCGGTCGTGACCCGCCCTTACGAGGAGCGCCCCGGCCTCGAGCGCTACGCGGCGCCCGCCCCGGCCGGCTCCGGCCCGTACCGGACGTTCTGCGGGACCTGACCCACCGCGTCGTCCCGACCGCACCGGGAATTCCGCGCCGCGGCAGGGGACACCGGCGCCGGAGGGGTACACGGGCAGCGGCAGGCCGAACCGCGCGAGGGGAGCCGACATGGAGAACCGGAGCCTGGGACGGGGCCGGATCGGCGTGCCGGTGGTCGGGCTGGGCACCTGGCGGCGCCTCGAGGCCGCCGCCGCGGCCGGCCGGCACCGCGAGCTGATCGACACCGCGCTCGCCGTCGGCGTCCGGCTCGTCGACACCTCACCCATGTACGGCGACGCCGAGCGGCTGCTCGCCGCCGCGCTCGACGGACGGCGCGACCAGGCCGTCGTCGCCGACAAGGTCTGGACCCCGTCCCCGGACGAGGGCGTGGCACAGCTGGCCCGCGCCGTGAACTGGTACGGCGGCCGGGTCGACCTCATGCAGATCCACAACCTGGTGGCCTGGCCCGCGCACCTCCCGATGCTGGAGGCCGCCCGGGACCAGGGGCGGGTGGGACTGATCGGCGCCACCCACTACTCCGCGGCGGCCTTCCCCGAGCTGGCCGCGCTGATGTCCACCGGCCGCATCGACACCGTCCAGGTGCCCTACAACCCGCTGCAGCGGGAGGTCGAGGGCACGGTCCTGCCGCTGGCCGACGCGCTGGGCCTCGGCGTCCTGCTCATGCGCCCGCTCGGCGAGGGACGGCTCGTGCGCCGGCAACCCAGCCCGGCCGCGCTCGCTCCGCTGCAGCCCTTCGGGATCACCACCTGGGGGCAGGCCCTGCTCAAGTGGGGGCTGAGCGACCCGCGCGTGCACGTCTCGCTGACCGCCACCGCCCGTCCCGACCGGCTGGCGGAGAACGCCGCCGCGGGGGCGCCGCCGTGGTTCGGGCCGGAGGAGCGGGCCTACGTGCTGCGCCTGGCCGGCGCGCGCTGACCGGCCCGCCGCCTACGGCTCCCCGTTGCCGGCGGCACGGTGCAGGGTGATGAGGCCGTCGAGCAGCCGCCCGATGGCGCGCACGCGTGCCCGGCAGGCACATGTCGGCTTGTCGACGTGCGGGCAAGCCGACATGTCCGCCCCTCCCTGAGGTGGCCCGCCCTCTCATCCCTCGCGGATGAGGTCCGACGGTGCCGGAGCGATGAGCGTGGGGCCCCGGAACCGGTCACGGGAGGAGCACACGTCCATGAACCCGGATGTCCAGCAGCCCGCGCGCCCCGACCCCACCGTCGTGCTGCTGCACGGCGCCTTCGCCGACGCCTCCAGCTGGAACGAGGTCATCGCACTGCTGCAGCAGCGGGGCCGCACCGCCGTCGCGCCGCCCCCCGACGACGGCGAAGTCCTGGGCGCCGTCGAGAGCGGCGTCCCCGCTCCGACCACACCAGCGAGGTGAGGCAGATGGCCGGCCCCGGACAGACCCTGCGCGCGGAGGGCCGGATGCCGGCGCTCGACGGCGCGACCGGATGGCTCAACACCGAGCCGTTGACCCCGGAGGGGCTGCGCGGGCGGGTCGTGCTCGTCGACTTCTGGACCTACACCTGCATCAACTGGCTGCGGACACTCCCGCACGTCCGGGCGTGGGCCGGGCGGTACCGGGACCAGGGACTGGTCGTCCTCGGCGTGCACACGCCCGAGTTCTCCTTCGAGCAGGACGCCGGCAACGTCCGCCGGGCGGTCGAGCGCAGCGGGATCACCTACCCGGTCGCGCTCGACAGCGACTACGCGATCTGGCGTGCCTTCGCCAACCGGTACTGGCCGGCGCTGTACTTCGTCGACGCCACGGGCCGCGTCCGGCACCACTGGTTCGGCGAGGGGGACTTCGAGCGCTCCGAGCAGGTGATCCGGCAGCTGCTGGCCGAGTCCGGCGCCGACCCGGTCGGCCCGCCGCTCGGCCCGGTCGCCGGCGACGGCGTGGAGGCCGCCGCCGACTGGGGTTCCCTGGAATCGGGGGAGACCTACCTCGGCTACGAGCGGACCGGCGGCTTCGCCTCCCCCGAGGGACCGGTGCCGGACGAGAGCCGGTCCTACTCCCTCCCGGCGCGGCTGCGGCCCGACCACTGGGCCCTGGCCGGGACCTGGACCGTGGGGAGCGAGGCCGCCGTGCTCGACGAGGCCGGCGGGGTGATCTCCTGCCGCTTCCACGCCCGGGACCTCCACCTCGTCATGGGCCCGGGGGCCCGCGGAGCGCCCGTACCCTTCCGGGTGCTCCTCGACGGACGGCCGCCGGGCGGCGCCCACGGGGCCGACGTGGACGAGCGGGGCGGCGGGGTGCTCTCCGAGCCGCGGCTGCACCAGCTGATCCGGCAACCGCCGTCCGTCGCCGACCGGCAGTTCGAGATCGAGTTCGCCGCCCCCGGTGCGGAGGCGTTGGTCTTCACCTTCGGCTGATCCACCTCCGGGCGTGGGGGCAGCCGCTCGTGGTCAGCGGTAGACGAGCGACCCGTCGTCGAGGTCGGCGTTCGGCAGGATCTCCCGCTCCTGCTCGTGCTCCAGCATGTGGGTCCACGGCTCCCGGTCGCCCTGCTTGAACAGGATGTGCTGCGAGCGCAGCACGTACCCGGCGTTGAAGTTCTCCGGATCGGACCACGGGCGCAGCTGCATGCCGTCGTCCTCCGGCCGGAGGGTGGGGACGACCGTGGCGGCGCCCTTCGCCTGCATGGTCTCGAGCAGCCGGCAGACCAGGTCGCTGACCAGGTCCACCCGCAGCGTCCAGCTGTGCCGGAAGTAGCCGAACATGTACGCCATGTTCGGCACCCCGGCGATCATGACCCCGCGCCAGGTGACCCGCTGGGGGAAGTCGACCGGTTCGCCGTCGACGGTGAACGCGACGTCACCGAGGAGCGACAGGTTGAAGCCCGTGGCGGTGACGACGACGTCGGCCGGGATCTCCTCGCCCGAGCCGACGCGGATGCCCTTCTCGGTGAACTCCGCGATGGTGTCGGTGACGATGGACACCCTGCCCTCGCGCACCGCCGCGAAGAGGTCGCCGTCCGGGACGATCGCGATGCGCTGCTGCCACGGGCGGTAGCGGGGCGTGAAGTGCTTCTCGACGTCGAAGCCCTCGGGCAGCAGCGGGCGCATGGACTCGATGAGGAACGTGTGCAGCTCGTCGGGCGCCTCGAACGACATCCGGGCCAGCCAGTGGTACTGCGAGATGTACTGGCGGCGGAGGATCTCGTGCGTCCACTCCTCCGGGATGTCGAGCTGGCGCAGCGTCACGGCGAGCTCGTGGGTCGTGGGCGGGGCGAAGTAGTAGGACGGCGAGCGCTGCAGCATGGTCACGTGCGCCGCCTTCTCCGCGATGGCGGGGATGAGGGTCGACGCGGTGGAGCCCGAGCCGATGACGACGACACGCTTGCCGCTGTAGTCCAGGTCCACCGGCCACCGCTGCGGGTGGACGACGACACCCGCGAAGCGGTCCATGCCCTCCCACCGCGGCTGGTAGGGCCGGGCGTGGTTGTAGTAGCCCTGGCACATCCACAGGAAGTCGGTGGTGAGGCGCAGCTGCTCCCCGGTGTCGCCCCTGGTGACCTCCACGGTCCACCGGTGGTCCCCGCTCGACCAGCGGGCCGCGGTGACACGGTGCTGGTAGCGGATGTAGCCGGCCAGCCCGTTCTCGGCGATGACCTCGTCGAGGTAGGCCAGGATCTCCTCGCCGGCCGCGATCGAGGGGCCGGTCCAGGGCTTGAACCGGTAGCCGTAGGTGAACAGGTCGCTGTCCGAGCGCACGCCGGGGTAGCGGTGGGTCCACCACGTGCCGCCCCGGTCCTCCTGCGCGTCCAGGACGGCGAAGGACCGCTCGGGGAAGCGCTCCCGGAGGTGGTAGGCGGCATCGATACCGGAGACGCCGGCCCCGACCACGAGGACGTCGACGTGCTCCACGCCGCCGCCGCGCGGCTCCGCGCCGCTCGCCTGCTCGATCGTCGTCATGATGTGCGCCTCCGCCCGCCGAAGTGACCCAGCTCACGGACGCTACCGGCGGCGTCACCTCCGTGAACCGGATTGCGGCGCGGCCCCGTGACCGGCTCGCCACCGGCCCCGGACAGCCCGGCGCAGGTGGGCGGGGACGAGGTACCCGCCGTCCCCGCACGGCGATGAAGCCCATCGCGTGCGTCGTGGCGAACCGGGCGGTGCCGTGGCTCGGCACGCGCCGCGCCGGTCAGTCCGCGCCGCGCGGCGAACGGTCGGCGGTCAGGCCCTCGATCCGGGTGCGGAGGGCCGCGACCTCGGCGCTGAGCGCACCGGCGCGCTCGGCCGCGGTGCGGGCGCCGGCGGCGGCCTGCGCCGCCCGCCGCTCGGCGTCGTCGGCACGGTGGTGGGCGACGGCCGCGTCGGTGCCGGCCGCCTGACGGGCCTGCTCGGCAGCGGCCGCCGCGGCCGTGGCCCGCTCGGCCCGCTCCTGCGCGACCCGCTCGGCCCGTCGGGCCTCGGCCCGTTCGCGGTCGGCGTCGCGGGCCCGCTGCTGCGCCGCCGCCGCCGCGCGGCGTGCCTCGTCCCGCGCAGTCAGCGCATCGTCGCGGTCGCGGGCGGTGACCGCGAGGGACGCGCGCAGCGTGCGCTCGGTGACCGCCCACGCGGCGCGCGCCTCGACGAGGGCGTCGTGCTCGCGGCCGGCCTCCTCGCGGGCGCGCTGCGCGGCCTGCCGTGCCTCGTCGGCGTCCCGGGCGGCGGCCTGCCGGTCCTGCTCGGCGGCGCGGCGCTGCTCCGCCGACTCGTCGCGGGCGCTCTCGGCTGCCTGCTGCGCGGCCGCGGCGACCCGGACGGCGCGCGCGGCGGCCCCGCGCGCCTCCTCGGCCTCCGTGGCGCGCTGCTCGGCCGCACCGGCCCGCTGCTCGGCGAGGTGGGCCCGCTCCTCGGTGCGGGCCTGGGCGGCGTGGGCCGCGGCCACCTCGGCGGTCGCCTGGGTGATCCGGGCCTCCACGGTCGCGTGGTCCCGGTACTCGTCGAGCGCGTCGGCGGCCGCAGAGAGCAGACCCGCCTGGGCGTCGGCCGCGACGGCCGCCTCCCGGGTGGCCAGGGCCCACTGGCGCACCAGGTGACGGATCCGGCCCTCGGGGGGGAGCTCCTCCACCAACGCGGCGGCGGTCGCGGCCACCCGGGAGGTCGTGTCCCGGGTGGCCCGCACCCGCGCCCGGCGGGCGGACTCGGGATCGTGCCCGGGGTCCGCGCAGTACTTCGGTGGCGGGCCGCTGCGCCCGGGCACGCGGGGCTGCGGGGCCCGCCGGCAGCCGGGATAGGCGCACCGGGCAGGGGGCGGGGACTCACCGGAAAGCCCGGCCATGCCCACAAGATAGATGGGTGCAGCGCCGCCATCCATGCATTGCGGCCGCGGCTGCGGCCCGGCGCCGGGCGCGGCAGACTGCGATGGGTTCGAAGAAGTCCGCTTTCTCCGAACCGAAACCCGCCGTCGTCCGACGGAGCCCCGATGCCCGATCCGCTCCGCCCCGGGGATCCCCCCGGCCACCCCGCGCCACCCGGCGCCCGGCCGGCGCCGCCCGGGCTGCTGCCGCCCGGTGAACTCGACGCGGTCGGCTCCTACCTCTCGGCGTCGCAGGCCGAGTCCACCCGCCGGGCCTATGCCCAGGACGTGGCCGCCTGGCGGCGGTGGTGCACCGCCCGCGGCCTCACCGCGCTGCCCGCCGACCCCCTGGCCGTCGCCGCCTGGCTGGCGCACCTGGCCGACGCCGGCCACGCTCCGCGGTACATCGCCCGGCGGTTGTCCGGGCTCAACGACGCCCACCGGGCGGCCGGGCATCCCGCGCCCGGGGACACCGAGGGGGTGCGCCGCACCCTCGCCGGGATCCGCCGCACCGCCGCGCACAGCGGCCACCGGCCCCGCCGGGCCCGCGCGATCGACACCGCCACCGTCCGCGCGCTCGTCGAGGGCCTCCCCGACACGCTCGCCGGGCGGCGCGACCGTGCGCTGCTGCTCCTGGGCTACGCCCTGGGCCTGCGGGCCTCCGACCTGGTGGCGCTGCGGATCGAGGACCTCGCCCCGGCCGGCCACGGCGGCCTCGACGTCGTGCTCCGGTTCAGCAAGACCGACCAGGAGGGCCGCGGCGAGACCCTGGCCCTGGCCGAGGGCGTCCGCGCGGTCACCTGCCCGGTCCGCGCGCTCCGCGCCTGGACCGCGGCGCTCGCCGCGCAGGGGGCGACCCGCGGGCCGCTGTTCCGCAGCGTCGGCAAGGGCGCGAGCCAGCGCCTGGGCACGACCGGGCTGAGCACCCGCAGCGTGGACCTGATCCTGGCGCGCGCCGCCGCCCGCGCCGGGGTCTCCGCCGAGGGCCTGTCGCCGCACTCGCTGCGCCGCGGCTTCGCCACCACCGCCTACGCCCAGGGGGTGAGCGAGAAGGAGATCAGCCGGACCGGCCGGTGGAAGTCCCTGGTGGTCCGGTCCTACGACGCCTCCAGCCGGTGGGCCGACCCCGCCTCCGGGTCCCTCGGCCTCTGACGGTGAGCCGGCCGGACGGACAGCGCCCGACCGGTCGAGCCGGGCGAAGGGGTCGTCGCCGTCGCTGGCGCGGGGGACGCCGATTGGCTGCGCCGCGTCTCCGATTCCTGATCTGCCTCCGCCCAGATCCGACCTCTCCCGGTGGTCGAAGGGGTGCGCCTCGTCGGCAGGGTGGACATCCGCGTCGTCTGCCGGGGACTGCGTGCGACACGCAGGCACCGCGACGGCTGAACCCGCAGGTCACGGCGGACGGTAGGGGTGCCGCCACGTCGGAGCTAGGACGCGGTCGGGACCACGTCGCCGGCCTCCAGTCGCGCGGCGTCGGCGAACGCGTCGTCGGGCTGCTCCTGCGATTTCCGTTCCGCCGCGACCCGCCGCTCGTAGAAGTTGACCTCGCGCTTGATCTGCTCCTCGTCCCAGCCGAGGACCTCGCCCATCAGCCGGGCGGCCTCCTCGGCGGACTCGAGTCCACGGTGCCAGGTCTCGATCGAGATCCGGGTGCGCCGGGCGAGCACGTCGTCGAGGTGACGGGCGCCTTCGTGCGAGGCCGCGTACACGACCTCGGCCCGCAGGTAGTCCTCCGTGCCCGCGAGCGGCTGCCCCAGGCTCGGGTCGTCGGCCACCAGTGGCAGCAGGTCGAGGACGAGGGTGCCCTGCCGGCGGAGCAGGTGCTCGATCCGGGCGACGTGCAGGCCCGACTCCGCAGCGAGCTCGTGCCGCTGGTTCCACAGCGCGTGGTAGCCCTCCGCACCGACCAGCGGGACCTCGTCGGTGATGGACTCGGGCACCCGTTCGTCGAGGGCCCGGCTCGCTTCGTCGACCGCGTCCTTGGCCATCACCCGGTAGGTCGTGTACTTGCCGCCCGCGACGACGACGAGGCCCGGGGCGGGATGGGCGACGACGTGCTCCCGGGAGAGCTTGCTCGTCGCGTCGGACTCCCCGGTCAGCAACGGCCGCAGCCCGGCGTACACACCCTCCACGTCGGCGTGCGTCAACGGTGTCCGGAGGACGGCGTTGACGTGGTCGAGGACGTATTCGATGTCGGCGGCGGTGGCGGCGGGGTGGGCCTTGTCGTACGTCCAGGGCGTGTCCGTCGTGCCGACGATCCAGTGCCGTCCCCACGGGATGACGAACAGGACGCTCTTCTCGGTCCGCAGGATGATGCCGGTGGACGAGTTGATCCGGTCCCGCGGGACGACCAGGTGGATGCCCTTGCTGGCCTGCACGTGGATCTGCCCCCGGGTGCCGACCATGCTCTGCGTGTCGTCGGTCCAGACGCCGGTGGCGTTGATGACCTGATCGGCCTCGATGTCGAACTCGCGTCCGGTCTCCAGGTCGCGGGCGCGCGCGCCGGTGACCCGCTCGCCCTGACGCAGGAAGGTCACGACCTCCACCCGGTTGGCGCAGAGCGCCCCGTACGCCGCGGCGGTCCGAGCGATCATCATGACGTGGCGGGCGTCGTCGACCTGCCCGTCCCAGTACTGGATGGCGCCGACCAGGCTGTCGGGCTTGAGGCAGGGGGCTTCGCGCAGCGCCCGGCGCCGGGTCATGTGCCGGTGGTGCGGCAGCCCCCGGCCGTGACCCGAGGTGAGGGCCATCGCGTCGTAGAGTGCTATGCCCGCCCCCACGTAGGCCCGTTCCCAGAGCCGGTGCTCCAGCGGGTAGAGGAAGGGCACCGGCCGGGCCAGGTGGGGGGCCAGGCGCTGCAGGTGCAGCCCGCGTTCGTGCAGCGCCTCCCTGACCAGGGCGAAGTCGAGCATCTCCAGGTAGCGCAGCCCGCCGTGCAGCAGCTTGCTGGACCGGCTGGAGGTGCCGCTCGCCCAGTCCCGCGCCTCGACCAGCCCGACCCGCAGCCCGCGGGTGACGGCGTCCAGCGCGCAGCCGGTGCCGACGACACCGCCTCCCACGACCAGGACGTCGAGCTCGCCCGACTCCATCTCGGCCATGGCGTGCGCCCTGCCCGCGGAGGACAGGGCGCTGCTGCGCTCGAGGCCGTCGGTCACTGCACGTCGACCCAGTCGAGCGTGCGCTCCACGGCCTTCTGCCAACCGCGGTAGCCCGCCGCGCGCTCCTCGTCGCTCCAGGTCGGGGTCCACCGCTCGCCCTCGTTCCAGTTCGCCCGCAACTCGTCGGTGTCCTTCCAGAAGCCGACGGCGAGCCCGGCCGCATACGCGGCGCCCAGTGCGGTCGTCTCCGCGACCTTCGGCCGGCTCACCGGGACCCCGAGGATGTCGGCCTGCAGCTGCATGCACAGCGAGTTCGCGGTCACGCCGCCATCCACCTTCAGCACGTCCAGATCGACCCCGGAGTCCTTGGCCATGGCCTCGACCACGTCCCGGCTCTGGTAGCAGATGGCCTCGAGGGTGGCCCGGGCCAGGTGCGCGCTGGTGTTGTACCGGGACAGCCCGACGATGACGCCGCGGGCATCGGAGCGCCAGTAGGGGGCGAACAGGCCGGAGAACGCGGGGACGAAGTAGACGCCTCCGTTGTCCTCC
The DNA here is from genome assembly GCF_900114385.1 of Geodermatophilus ruber. Lineage (GTDB taxonomy): Bacteria > Actinomycetota > Actinomycetes > Mycobacteriales > Geodermatophilaceae > Geodermatophilus > Geodermatophilus ruber. The sequence goes on along the minus strand of NZ_FOSW01000003.1, from coordinate 494,492 downwards.
ACCTGGCGGGCGAGCACCTCGCTCTGCGCCGCGTCCCGGATGATGCCGAGCTGGTCGCGCAGCCACTGCACCGCCGAACCGGTGACCGCGATCGAGCCCTCCAGGGCGTACACCGGCCTGGCGTCACCGAAGCGGTAGCACACCGTCGTCAGCAGTCCGGACTTCGAGCGGACGAGCTCCTCGCCGGTGTTGAGCAGCATGAAGTTGCCCGTGCCGTAGGTGTTCTTCGCCTCGCCGGGGGAGAAGCACACCTGGCCGACGGTGGCCGCCTGCTGGTCACCGAGGTCGCCGGTGAGCGGGATCTCCCCACCGTGGGGACCGCCGGTGCGGACGGTGCCGTAGCCCTGCGGGTCCGAGGAGGGCCGGATCTCCGGCAGCATCGACCGCGGGATGTCGAAGAACGACAGCAGCTCGTCGTCCCAGTCCAGCGTCTCGAGATTCATGAGCATCGTGCGGCTGGCGTTGGTCACGTCGGTGACGTGCACGCCGCCGTCGATGCCCCCGGTGAAGTTCCACATCAGCCAGCTGTCGGTGTTGCCGAAGAGCGCGTCGCCGCGCTCGGCGGCCTCGCGCGCGCCGTCGACGTTCTCGAGGATCCACTGCACCTTGCCGGCGGAGAAGTACGTCGCCGGGGGCAGGCCGGCCTTGCGCCGGATGACGTCGCCGCGCCCGTCCCGCTCCAGGGCGGAGGCGATGCGGTCGGTGCGGGTGTCCTGCCAGACGATCGCGTTGTACAGCGGCCGGCCGCTGCGCCGGTCCCAGACCACCGTGGTCTCGCGCTGGTTGGTGACGCCGATCGCGGCCAGGTCCGAGGCGCTCAGGCCCATCTGGTTCATGACCGTCCGGACGACGGTCTCGGTCCGCTCCCGGATCTCCAGCGGGTTGTGCTCCACCCAGCCGGCGCGGGGCAGGATCTGCTCGTGCTCGAGTTGGAACCTGCCGCGCTCGTTGCCGCCGTGGTCGAAGAGCATGAAACGGGTGCTGGTCGTGCCCTGGTCGACCGCTCCGATGAAGTCAGCCACGGGTCGTCTCACCCCTCGTCTCGGTGGTGGTCTCGGCGGTGGTGTCGGCCGCCACGTTGTCGGCGAACTCGTGGGCCCGGGCCTTGTCCGCCTCCGGCTCGGTCGGGGTGCGACCGGGCTCCTGCTCGGCGGGGGCGAGCGGCAGGCTGCGGCCGATGAGGAGGTCGTAGAGGGCGGCGCCGATGACGCCCCCGATGAGCGGCGCGATCAGCGGCACCCAGAAATAGAGCCCTCCGTACTGGTCCCGCCAGGCGGTGTCGTACCCGGTGATGAAGGAGGCCAGCCGAGGCCCGAAGTCGCGGGCCGGGTTGATGGCGTAGCCGGCGTTGGTGCCCCACGCGAAGCCGATCGCCACGACGATCAGCCCGATGATCCACGGGGCGAGGTTGGCGCCCGGGGCGGTGTTGCGCAGGTCGGTGACGGCGAGGACCAGGAACAGCAGGATCGCCGTGCCGACGATCTGGTCGAGGAACGCGGTGCCGACGCTGACCGGCAGGGCCCCGTTGCCCGGCAGGGTCGAGAAGACGCCCTGCGAATTGAGCGTGTGGCCGGGGTCGAACGCGGTCAGGACGTCGTTGTAGACCCACCGGACGAGCAGGGCTGCCGTGAAGGCCCCGAGGGTCTGGGCCAGCGCGTACGGCCCGACCTTGCGCCACGGGAACCCGCGGAAGACGGCCAGCGCGAGGGTGACCGCGGGGTTGAGGTGGGCTCCGCTGATCCGGGCGGCCACGTAGATCCCGAAGACCACCCCCAGGCCCCACGCCCAGGCGATGCTGTCGTGGTCCCCGAGGCCGCCGGCGACGACCTGCGCCACGACGCCGACCCCGAAGATGATCAGGATGAACGTCCCGGCGAACTCGGCGAGCAGCTCACCGAGCAGGGTTGGCTTCTTGAAGCGCTCTTCGACCACGGTTGCCTCCGGGTTCTCGCGCGTCCGGCCGGCAGGGTTGCACCCGGCGGGGGCTGAAACTATGTGTGACCGGCGTCACTGCGCAATGGGGTACGCGGTGGTCGTGCGGGCTTCTCCGAGAGTGGTCAACCGGCTTCGCCGAGTTGTGCCTGCTTGGGTGCGAGCCCGCGCATCGCCTCGGCCGCCACGTCCTCCCGGGATGCTCCACCGGCGGCCACGACCGCCGCCCCGACCAGGCCCTCGACGAGCGGGGCAGGGGAGAGCACCACGCGGCTGCGGGCCTCGTCGTCGAGGAACTCCAGGGCCATCTCGGCGGAGAGCACCGCGCTGCCGAGGTCCATGAGCACGACCACGCCATCGCCGCTGTCCACCGATGCGACCGCCGCTGCGACGGCCGTGGCGTCGGTGCCCAGCCCCTGGTCGGCGGCGCCGGCGGCGACCTCGATGGCCGTCTCGCGGCCGGGCAGCATCTGCCGGGCGAGGGCCACCGCGGCGTCGGCCAGTGCCCGGCTGTGCGACACCACCACCAGGCCCACCCGCGCCACGTCTCAGCCCCCCGCGGGGGCCAGCGCGGTGACCGCGGCGTCGACGAGCAGGGTGGCCGACGTCGCGCCCGGATCCTGGTGGCCGACGCTGCGCTCGCCGAGGTAGCTGGCTCGCCCCTTGCGGGCGAGCATGGGCACGGTCCCGTCCCGTCCCTGCGCCGCGGCGGCCGCCGACCTCCGCAGGGCCTCGCCGAGGGAGGCACCCTCGGCCACAGCGGCGTCCAGGGCGTCGCAGGCGGGACCCAGTGCGTCGACCATCGTCTTGTCACCCGGCTCGGCCTTCCCCCGGGCGACGACCCCGTCCAGGCCGGCGCGCAACGCCCGGGCCCAGGTCTCCGCGTCGAGCGTGCCGTCCCCGGCGACCCCGGCCATCCGCAGGAACAGCGTGCCGTAGAGCGGCCCGCTCGCGCCGCCGACCTTGCTGACCAACGTCATGCCGACCTGCTTGAGCAGCGCGGCGGGGTCGGTGGGGGGTGTGGCCTCCAGCGCGGTCACCACCGCCGACATGCCACGGTCCATGTTCGCCCCGTGGTCGGCATCGCCGATGGCCGAGTCGAGCTCCGTCAACTCGTCGCGCCGGTCCGCGACCAGCCGGGCGAACTCCCGGATCCAGCTCTCCAGCGCGGAAAGGTCCAGGCCGTCGGCCACCGTCAGACGCCCCACCGCAGGGCGGGGGTGCGCACCGGGGCGTCCCACAGCCGCAGCAGCTCGTCGTCGGCCTTGAGCAGCGTCACCGAGCAGCCGGCCATCTCCAGGCTGGTGATGTAGGAGCCGACGAGATTGCGGGCGATGGGCACTCCTGACTTCTCGAGGATGGCCGCGACCTCGGCGTACATCACGTACAGCTCGATCAGCGGCGTGCCGCCCATGCCGTTGACGAACGCGATCACGCCTTCACCGGAGGCGAAGTCCAGGTCGGCGAGGATCGGCTCGACGAGCATCTCGGCGACCTCGCGCGCCGGGGCCACCGGCACCCGGCGGCGGCCGGGCTCACCGTGGATCCCGATCCCGATCTCCATCTCGCCCTCGGGCAGCTCGAACGTCGGATGGCCCGCCGCCGGCACGGTGCACGAGGTCAGGGCCATGCCCATGCTCCGGCCGTTCGTGTCGACCCTGCGGGCGACGTCCGCGACCTCGGCGAGGGGACGGCCCTGCTCGGCCGCGGCGCCGGCGATCTTCTCCGCGAGCACGGTGACGCCGACACCGCGGCGCCCGGCGGTGTAGAGGCTGTCCTGCACGGCGACGTCGTCGTCGATGACCACCGGGACCACCTCCGTCCCGGACTCGGCGGCGACCAGCTCGGCGGCCATCTCGAAGTTCATGACGTCGCCGGTGTAGTTCTTCACGATGTGGAGCACGCCTGCGCCGCCGTCCACGGCCTGGGTGGCGGCGACGATCTGGTCCGGGACCGGAGAGGTGAAGACCTCGCCGGGGCAGGCGGCGTCCAACATGCCGAGGCCGACGAACCCGGCGTGCATCGGCTCGTGCCCGGATCCACCGCCGGAGACCAGGCCGACCTTCCCCTGCACCGGAGCGTCGCTCCGGACGACGATCCGCTTGTCGTGGTCGACCCGTAGTTCGGGGTGGGCGAGCGCCATGCCGCGCAGTGCGTCGGCGACGACGTGGGACGGGTCGTTGATGAGCTTCTTCATCGCAGCTCCTGACGGAGGCGTGCCGGCGGGCGGCCGGCGATGGCAGGAGGCTAGGAGGGCGCATCGCGGGGCGCAAGCAGCCGGCGGCGTCCCGCACCCCGGTCCGACCGAGGTGATCACCCCGCCCCGCGCGCGCTCGGGAGGCCGGGGCCTCCCCAGGGCGCTCAGTCGGCCTGGAGCCGTGAGCGCCGGGCGGTGAGCGGACCCAGTCGTGGATCCCGCGGGGGGAGGAGCTCCACCAGGCGGTCGTGCACCTCCAGATCGGTCCTCCCGAGCGGATGTGCGGCGAAGTCGCACAACAGCGCGGTGTCCCCGTCCTCGAGGACCGCCCGGCGCAGTGCGGCGCCCAGCTCGTCGCGCAGTTCCCGGACCTCCGGTGACTCCGACCGTGGCAGGAGCGGCCCGGCGCAGCTGGCCAGGGCGGTCCGGAGCCGGCCCGCGGCCAGCGCCGCCCGGACCGCACCGAAGTCGCTGCCGACCGTGGCAGTGAGCCGGTAGGGACGGGTCGCCAGCAGCCCGTCCTCGAGGAGCCGGCGCAACCGGCGCACCTCGCCACGCACCGTCGTCGGGTTGCCGTCGTCGCCGTAGACCAGGTGGGCCAGCCGCTCGGCGCTGAGTCCCGCGGGGTGGAGAGCGAGCACGGTGAGCATCTCGGCCGGGCGGAGGCAGAGCGGGACCGCCCGGCCGCCCACCACCACGCTGGGCGTGTCCTCGGTCATGCACCGCAGGAAGAGCGCCGTGGCCGGGCGCGGAGCCGGGGCCCGGTGCACCGGGCCCCTGGCGCGCAGCAGGCAGCCCTCGGCCAGCGGCTCGACCAGCATGTCGCAGCCGTGGACCTGCACGACCCGGTCCACGGCCTCGCGCAGGTCGACCCGGTCGGGCCACCAGCCGGCCGGCTGGGCCGCCAGCACCCGACCGGTCGAGGTGACCAGGGCTCCGGGGGCGCCGCCGAGGCTGGTCAGGTGCGGCATGTTCCGCGTCCGGAGCCGTTCGTCGGCGATCGCCAGCCGCACTCGCAGCTGGCTCTCGGCGAGCTGCGCCGTGGCCGAGACCAGCTGGAGCAGAGGGGGGTGCACGGCGTGCAGCGGACCGCTGATGTCGATGGCGCCGAGGATCGCCCCGGTGTCCGGGTCGTGCACCGGGGCCGCCACGCAGGTCCAGCTGTGATCGGTGCGCACCAGGTGGTCGGCAGAGTGGATCTGCACCGGGGCGTCGGTGGCAAGGGCGGTGCCCATCGCGCTGGTGCCGATGGCGTCCTCGCTCCAGCAGGTGCCCGGGGACAGCCCGACCCGGTCGGCCTCGGTGAGCAGCGCGCTGGCCCCTTCGCGCCACAGCACATGCCCCTCGGCGTCGGTCACCCGCATGAGGTGCATGGCGTCGGCGGCGATGCTCGCCAGTGTGGCGCGCAGCAACGGCAGCAGGTCGTGCAGCGGGTGCGCCGCACCGCTCGCGCGCAGCTGATCGGGCGGGTAGACGAGGGGTGGGCTCGGTCGTTCCGGGTCCACGTGCGCGGCCAGGCTGCGGCGCCACGACTCGGACACGACCGTTCGGGGCGCCGACCGGACGGGACCGCCACCGACCGCGGAGTCGTAGACGTCTGCCGACGCCCGTGCCCGCCCGGCGGGGTCGGATCCGCTCACCTGCGCCGGACCCGCGTCCCGGCGCGGCGGTGCACCGTCGAGTGGCATCGTTCCCCCGACCGTCGGTACCGAGGGCCCTCGGGGCGACCCTCGTCGCCCCCCTCACCCGGGGCAATCGCCCGGCTCCTCACCGCCCGGTGCGGAGCCGGCCGTCCGGCCAGGTGGCTAGGCGCTGAGCACCGCGGCCTCGAGTGCTTCGGCCGCGGCGGTCGCCACCGTGACGTCCTGCTCCACCGAGCCGGCGCTGACCCCGACGGCGCCCACGAGCTCCCCGTCGCGGTACAGCGGGATCCCACCGCCGAAGGCCACCATCCCGCCGGCGGTCTGCTCCAGCCCGTAGAGCTCCGCGCCGGGCTGCACCAGTTCGGTGAGCGCCGCGGTGGGGAGGTTCATGAGGACCGACGTGCGGGCCTTGCGGATGGAGATGTCGATGCTGGCCCTGATGGCACCGTCCATCCGCCCGAACGCCAGGAGGTGGCCGCCGTCGTCGACGACCGCGACGTTCATCGGCTGGCCGATCTCGTCGGCCTTGGCGATCCCGGCGTCCAGGATCCGGTGGGCTTGCGCATAGGTCAGTGAGGCACTCATGGCGGCAGCCAACCGCGCCGAGGCCAGCAGGTACACCCCTTCACACCTCCCGGGCCCCGGCGAGGCGGGCGAACGGACCCGGCCGGGAGCCGAGGCAACGAAGATGCAACGTGGGCCCTGTCACTTTCTCGTGCACACAAGAGCCGACGTTCGAGGAGATGCGCCTGCGATGAGCCTCTCGCCGACCATCGAGCTGCGCACCGAGGACTACCCCCTCTCGGTCAACCGGCCCGACCTGCTCGCCACGCCGACCGGCAAGCCGATCACCGCCCTGACGATGGAGGCGGTGGTCTCGGGCGAACTGTCCCCGGACGATCTGCGGATCGCCCCGGAGACCCTGCTGCTGCAGGCCCAGCTGGCCGAGGCGGCCGGCCGCCCGCAGCTGGCGGCCAACTTCCGCCGGGCGGCGGAGATGACCGCCATCCCCGACGCCGAGGTCCTGGCCATGTACAACGCGCTGCGCCCGCGCAAGTCGAGCGGGCCGCAGCTGGCCGAGCTGGCCGACCGGCTCGAGAACGCCTACTCCGCGCCGGAGTGCGCCGCCCTGGTCCGGGAGGCCGCCGAGGTCTATGCCCGGCGCAACCTGCTCGCCCGCCCACCGGCCGCCGACCACAGCGCCACCGACGCATGAGAGGGGACGCCGACGCGATGACCACCACCCAGCCCCGCCGCTCCCGCCGCACCGAGATCCTCGAGAACCGGCCGGTCAACCTCGACGGGTTCGTCGAGGAGTGGCCCGAGAAGGGTCTCGTGGCCATGGACAGCGACTACGACCCCGCGCCGAGCGTCCGGGTGGAGAACGGGCGGATCGTCGAGCTCGACGGCACGACGCGCGACCAGTTCGACTTCATGGACACCTTCATCGCCGACCACGCGATCGACGTCGCGTCGGCCGAGAGGGCCAACGCGATCCCGTCGGAGGAGATCGCGCGGATGCTCATCGACACGCACGTCTCCCGCAACGAGGTGCTCGCGGTCACGCGGGGCCTCACGCCGGCCAAGATCCTCGACGTCGTCGAGCTGATGAACGTCGTGGAGATCATGCAGGGCATGCAGAAGATGCGGGCCCGCCGCACCCCTGCCAACCAGGGGCACTCCACCAGCGCCCGGGACAACCCCATCCAGGTCGCCGCGGACGCCGCCGAGGGTGCGATGCGCGGGTTCGCCGAGCTGGAGACCACTCTCGGCGTCGTCCGCTACGCCCCGCTGGTGGCCATCGCGCTCCAGGTCGGCGCCCAGGTCGGGCGCGGGGGCGTGCTCACCCAGTGCGCCCTGGAGGAGGCCACCGAGCTGGAGCTCGGCATGCGCGGGATCACCGCCTACGCCGAGACGATCTCGGTGTACGGGACCGAGCCGGTGTTCGTCGACGGGGACGACACCCCGTGGTCGAAGGCCTTCCTCGCCTCGGCGTACGCCTCCCGCGGGATCAAGATGCGCTTCACCTCGGGCACCGGCTCGGAGGTGCAGATGGGCAACGCCGAGGGCAAGTCCATGCTGTACCTGGAGATCCGCTGCATCCTGATGGCCAAGGGCGCTGGGGTGCAGGGCCTGCAGAACGGCTCGATCAGCTGCATCGGTGTGCCGGGGGCGGTGCCCGGCGGGATCCGCGCCGTGGCCGCGGAGAACCTGGTGGCGAGCATGGTCGACCTGGAATGCGCGTCCGGCAACGACCAGTCCTTCTCGCACTCGGCGATGCGGCGGACCGCTCGGTTGATGCCGCAGCTGCTGCCCGGTACCGACTTCGTCTGCTCGGGCTACTCGGGGGTGCCGAACGCGGACAACATGTTCGCCGGCTCCAACTTCGACACCGAGGACTACGACGACTGGAACACCATCCAGCGCGACCTGCAGGTCGACGGCGGTCTGCGGCACGTCCGCGAGGCCGAGATCCTCCAGGTCCGCAACAAGGCCGCCCGGGCCCTCCAGGCGCTGTTCTCCCACCTGGACCTCCCGCCGATCACCGACGAGGAGGTGGAGGCGGCCACCTACGCCGACTCGTCGAACGACTACCCCCTGCGAGACGTGCTCGCCGACCTCAAGGGCGCCCAGGCGGTGATGGACCGCGGCATCACCGGGCTGGACCTGGTGCGGGGGCTGGAGGCGACCGGCTTCCACGACGTGGCCGAGAACCTGCTGGCGGTCCTGCGGCAGCGGGTGTCCGGCGACCTGTTGCAGACCTCCGCCGTCCTCACGGCCGAGCTGACTCCGCTGTCGGCGATCAACGACCCCAACGACTACCAGGGGCCGGGCACCGGCTACCGGCTGCAGGGGGAGCGCTGGGAGCAGCTCAAGAAGCTGCGACACGTCACGTCCGCGACCGACCCCGAGACCGAGGTGGGCTGACCGTGGGCACTCCGACGACATCGCCGGCACCGGAGCGGACCGTCCGCCTCCGCGAGCTCGGGCCCGCCCGGCGCGGCTCCCGCCCCGACGAGGTGGTGATCGCCGTCTCCCCGGCGTTCGCCGACTTCTTCACCAAGACGATCGTCGACGTGCCGCACGCCGAGGTGCTGCGCCAGCTGCTGGCCGGCATCGAGGAGCAGGGGGTGACGGCGCGGATCGTCCGGGTGCGGGACACCGCCGACCTGGCGGCCATCGCGCACACCGCGGCACAGCTGTCCGGCTCGGGGATCGCGGTGGGCGTTCTGGCCCGCGGGACCACGATGATCCACCAGAAGGATCTGCCGCGGCTGAGCAACCTCGAGCTCTTTCCCCAGTCACCCCTGCTGGACGCCCAGGTGTTCCGCAGGATCGGGTCGAACGCCGCCCAGTACGCGAAGGGGGAGTCCCCGGAACCGGTACCGACGCGCAACGACCAGATGGCACGCCCCCGCTGGCAGGCCAAGGCCGCGCTGCTGCACCTCAAGGAGGTCGAGTGCATCGAGGCCGGCCGGGATCCGGTGGAGGTCGAGCCCGCGTTCGAGCTGAGCCGCGCCGGGTGAGGTGACCGTGCCCGACCGTGCCCGTCTGGTCGTCGGCGTCGACATCGGCAACTCCACCACCGAGGCCTGCCTGGCCGCGGTCGCGCCGGACCGGACGGTCTCCTACCTCGGCACCGACCTGACCCGGACCACCGGGGTCAAGGGCACCCCGGACAACACCGACGGGGTCCTCACCGCGGTCCGGGGAGCGCTGCGCCGGGCCGGCCGGGCCGCGGCGGAGCTCGACGCGGTGCTCCTCAACGAGGCGACGCCGGTGATCAGCGGTCTCGCCATGGAGACGATCACCGAGACGATCATCACCGAGTCCACGATGATCGGGCACAACCCGGCCACCCCCGGGGGGCAAGGCCTCGGCGTCGGCACCACGGTGTCCCTCACCGAGCTCGATGAGATCGACCCCGGTCCGCCGGTCGTCTGCGTGGTCCCGCACGGCTGGGACTTCGAGGACATCGCCAGCACCGTGAACGCCGCGGTCGGCCGCGGGGTCGACGTCGTCGCCGCGGTCCTGGCCGGGGATGACGCGGTGCTCGTCGCCAACCGGTTGACCCGGCCCGTGCCGGTGGTCGACGAGGTCGCGGCGGTGGAGAAGGTGCCGCTGGGCATGCTGGCTGCCGTCGAGGTGGCCGCCGCCGGGTACACGATCCGGACGCTGTCCAACACCTACGGACTGGCCACCGTGTTCGGTCTGGACCCGGACCAGACCCGGCACGTCTCGCCGGTCGCCCGCGCGCTGACAGGGAACCGTTCGGCGGTCGTGGTGCGCACCCCGTCCGGTGACGTCACCGACCGGCGGATCCCGGTGGGGACGCTGGAGCTGCGTGGTTCCGGCAAGACCCTGCGGGTCGACCTCGCCACCGGCGCCGAGGAGATCATGGATGCCGTCGCCCGGGCGCAACCGCTCGAGGACGCGCACGGTGAGCCGGGGACGCACGTCGGAGGGATGCTGGCCCAGGTCCGCGACACCATGGCCGACGTGGTCGGGCAGGACGGCGAGGAGGCGGGGTCTCCGGTGGAGATCGCCATCAACGACGTCCTGGCGGTCGACACCTTCGTCCCCGCGGAGGTCCGCGGCGGGCTGGCCGGTGAGATGCACCTGGAGAACGCCGTGGCGCTGGCGGCCATGGTGAGCACCAGCCGCAGCCGGATGCGGTCGGTCGCGGAACGGGTGGCCGAGGAGCTCGGCGTGGCGACGCTGATCGGCGGGGTGGAGGGCAAGATGGCGGTGCGCGGCGCACTGACCACGCCCGGCGTGGACCGGCCGGTCGCGGTGCTGGACCTGGGCGGTGGCTCGACCGACGCCGCCGAGCTGGACCGGGAGGGCCGGGACACGGCCGTGCACGTGGCCGGGGCCGGGGAGCTGGTCACCAAGCTGATCGACTCCGAGCTCGCGCTCGACGACCGCGAGGTCGCGGAGAACATCAAGCGTTCTCCCCTGGCCAAGGTCGAGAGCTTCTTCCACGTCCGTCACGAGGACGGCACGGTGCAGTTCTTCGACGAGCCCTTGCCGTCCCACGTCTTCGCCCGGGTGGTGACGCTGGCACCCGAGGGGCCGACCCCGATCCCGACCCGGCACGGCCTCGACCACGTCCGGCAGATCCGCCGGGAGGCCAAGCGGCGGGTGTTCGTGGTCAACGCCGTGCGCGCGCTGCGCCAGGTCGCCGCGGGTGGGAATCTGCGGACGCTGGACTTCGTGGTGCTGCTCGGCGGCTCCGCGCTGGACTTCGAGATCCCGGAGATGATCGCCGACGCGCTGGCCGGGTACGGCATCGTGTGCGGCACGGGGAACGTGCTGGGCACCGAGGGGCCGCGGAATGCGGTCGCCTCCGGATTGGTGGCCGCTCACGCGGCGGCGGCCCCGTGACCCACTCCGATCCCGGGAGCCGTCCCGCCGTCGTCGTGCATGTCCGTCCCGGCGCCCCCGAGCGCGTGCTCCGGGAGATCTGCGCGGGGGCGGAGGAGGAAGGGGTGCCCACCCGGGTGGTCACGGTCCCCGGCCGCAGCGCCGGTGAGCAGGACGGCTCCATGCGCTCCACCGGTGAGCACGACGTCACGGCCCTCGCGCACGCGGCGGCAGCGAGCTCCCGGCTCGACGTGGGGATCGCCGTCGACGCTGTCGGCGCGGCCGCCGTCCACCACGGCAAGCTCCCGGCGCAGCGGCCGGTGACCACGGTGGAGACCGACGCCACGGTGGCCGACTGGCGACGGGTGGGACGGACCGCGGCCCGGATCGTGAAGGGTCTCCCGCTGAGCTAGACGATCCAGGCCCACCCCGACCGCACGACCATCCGGGTCTGAGAGGCCTCACCGTGGGCCGTGCGTCAGGCCGGTCTGGGGCGAACCGGGTGACCGCTGATGATCGAGATCCGGTTGAACGCGTTCATCGTGATGGCCAGCCAGCACACCGCCGAGAACTGGTCGTCGGTCAGCTGCTGCCGGGCGCGGATCCGCTCCCGCTCCCGGTCGTGGTGGTCCGGCAGCGTGGTGATCGCTTCGGCCAGAGCCAGGGCCGCCTGCTCGGTGGGCGTGAACAGGCCGGCGTCGCGCCATGCGGGGAGGAGGGCGAGGCGCTGCGGGGTCTCGCCGTTCTTCACTGCGCGGCGCGCGTGCAGGTCCAGGCAGAAGCCGCAGCCGTTGAGCTGGGAGACCCGGATGTTCACCAGCTCCACCAGGATCCGGTCCAGACCGGCCGCCTCGGCGGTGACCGCCACCGCGGAGGCCACCGCCGACATGGACCGGTAGGCCTCCGGGCTCTGCCTGTCGATGAACAGCCGGTCGTACTCGGCCGTGAGGCTCATGTGCCCTCCGGGGTGGGGGTAGCGATCTCGGGCCGCTGACGTACCACTTTCGTCGCCGCGTCGACCCTCCGGCTCACCTGCGCCGGCCCGGGCACGTCATCCCGCTGGACCGAACCGGTGTCGATTCGTCGGATCAGCGGTCGGTGCCGAGCTGCTGCATCTCTCGGGAGAGCCTGATGTCCGGCCTCCCGGTGCTCACGAGCAGCGCACTCCTCCGATCGAAGATGCCGGCGAACCGGAACGATGGGCGACGTCCGTCACACGAGGGGCGGCCCGCAGTGGCGGTCCGGCGGCATCCCCGCAGCGCTTCCGGCGGCAGTGCCTCGCTGGACCAGACCCCTGTGATCCACACCAAGCCGGTGGGATTTGTTGCGGAGCTCGGTGGTGGGGGAGCATGGCGGGGTGGACCGGCAGATCCTGACGCGCGACCGCGCCGTCGACCTGGCCGGCACCGCCAGCTCCCTCTGTCGCTGACGTCCCCGCGCCGCCCCGCTCACCGGGGCCGGGTGCCGTCGCGCCGAGATCCTGCGCGACCGCGCAGCCCTGCTGCCCGGCCCGATCCGCTCCCCCCGAGGAACCGCTCCCGTGATCGAACTGCACGACGTCCGCAAGGTGTTCCCTGCCCGGGGACGGTCCGGCGAGGTCGTCGCCGTCGACGGGGTCAGCCTCCGGGTGGAGGCCGGGGAGTTCGCCGGCGTGGTCGGTCCGAGCGGGTCCGGCAAGAGCACCCTGGTCCGCCTGGTCAACCTGCTGGAGCGGCCGACGTCGGGCTCGGTGACCGTGGACGGGCAGGTGCTCTCCGACCTGCCGGACGACCGGGTCCGCGAGGCCCGTCGCTCCATGGGGATGGTGTTCCAGCACTTCGAGCTCCTGGACTCCCGGACGGCCGCGGGCAACGTGGAGCACCCGCTCGAGCTGGCCGGCGTCGGCCGGGCCGAGCGCCGCCGCCGCGCCGCGGAGCTGCTGGACCTCGTCGACCTGGGGGAGCGGGCCGGTGCCCACCCGGCGCAGCTGTCGGGCGGGCAGAAGCAGCGGGTGGCCATCGCCCGGGCCCTCGCGGGCCGTCCGAAGGTCCTGCTGTGCGACGAGGCGACCTCCGCCCTGGACCAGGCGAGCACGACCGGTGTGCTGGACCTCCTGCGGCGGGTGCGCGCCGAGCTGGGCCTGACCGTCCTTCTGATCACCCACGAGATGGCAGTGGTCAAGGCCGTCTGCGACAGCGCCGTCCTGCTCGACCGGGGCCGGGTCGTCGACGGCGGCCGGCTGGCCGAGGTCCTGACGCGGGAGCACTCGCCGCTGGCCGACGCCCTGCTGCCGGCGCCGGCAGCCGACGCCGGCGCCGGGCACGGCGGGGCCCTCGTCCGGGTGACCGTCACCGACCGCGCCCCCGAGACCGTGGTCCTGCAGACCCTGGTCGGGGAGCTGGGGCTGGCGGTGGAGGTCGCCGGAGGTTCGGTCGAGACGGTCGCCGGTGGGCGCTACGGCCGGCTGCTGCTGCGCGTCACCGGCGACCTCGGCCGGCTCGACGGCGCCGTCCACCGGCTGCGGGACGACGGCGTCCTCGTCGAACAGGTGCACGCGGGCGTGGCGGCGGGGGCGGGGCGATGAGCGACTGGAGCCGCGTCTACCCGCAGCTGCTGGAGGCCGCCGGCGCGACCCTGTACATGGTGGGCGTCGCGGCGCTGGTCACGGTGCTGCTCGGCGTTCCGCTGGGGGTGCTGCTGACCGTCACCGCCCCCGGCGGGCTCGCCCCCCGGCCGCTGCTGAACCGGGTGCTGGGGCTGCTGGTCAACCTCGGGCGCGCGCTGCCGTTCATCATCCTGCTGGTCCTCGTCGCGCCCGTCACCCGCGGCATCGTGGGGACGACGATCGGCTCGACCGCGGCGATCGTGCCGCTGACCATCGGGGCCGTCCCCTTCCTCGCCCGGCTCGTGGAGACCAGCCTGCGGGAGGTCGCCCCCGGCAAGGTCGAGGCGGCGCTGTCCATGGGGGCGCGCCGCCGGGACGTCGTCCGCACGGTGCTGCTGCCGGAGGCGCGGCCCTCGCTGATCGCCGGGGTCACCGTCACTGTCGTGGCCCTGATCAGCTACTCGGCGATGGCCGGCGCCGTGGGCGGCGGCGGGCTCGGGGACTTCGCGATCCGCTTCGGCTACCAGCAGTTCCGCACCGACATCACCCTGCTCACCGTCGTCCTGCTGCTGGTCATCGTGCAGGCCCTGCAGTGGGCCGGTGACCGCTGGGCGCGCCGCCTGGCCCACGTCTGACCTGGCCGGTGGCCGCCTGGCCACCGGGACCACCGCACCACCTCGAAGGAGAACCACGTCCATGCGCTCCCGCTCCACCCTGCTCCTGGCCGCAACCGCAGCGACCGCGCTCCTGACCGCATGCGGCGGCGGTGAGGCCGAGCTGTCCGCGGCCGACGAGCCGCTGCGGGTGGGCGCCTCCCCGGTCCCGCACGCCGAGATCCTGCGCTACATCGACGACAACCTTGCTGCCGACGCCGGGCTGGACCTGGAGGTCGTCGAGTTCACCGACTACGTGCAGCCCAACGTCGCCCTCGACGACGGCTCGCTGGACGCCAACTTCTTCCAGACCGTCCCCTACCTGGAGGAGCAGGAGGCCAGCGCCGGCTACGACTTCACCGCACTCGAGCCGGTGCACATCGAGCCGCTGGGCATCTACTCGAACTCGCTGACCGACCTCGCCGCGCTCCCCGACGGCGCCACCGTGGCGATCCCCAACGACCCGACCAACGCCGCGCGTGCGCTGCGGCTGCTCGAGGCCAACGACCTGATCACCCTGGCCGACACCGGGGACGCGGCGCCGACGTCCCTGGACATCGAGGACAACCCCAAGGACCTGCAGGTGTCCGAGGTGGAGGCCGCGCAGGTGCCCCGGTCGCTGGCCGACGTGGACATCGCGGTGATCAACGGCAACTACGCCATCGAGGCCGACCTGGTCCCGGCCGAGGACGCCCTGGTGCTGGAGGAGGCCGAGGGCAACCCGAACGCGAACCTGGTCGTCGTGCGGACCGGTGACGAGGACGACGAGCGGATCCAGCAGCTGGAGGAGCTCATCCGCTCCGACGAGGTCCGCCAGTTCATCGAGGACACCTACGAGGGCGCGGTCATCCCCGCCTTCTGAGCGTCGGCATTGCTGCGCGGGTTTCCCAGCGGGGCAGAGCGACCCCGGCCGTCCGCGCTGCTTGCGGGGGCGGCCCCTCAGCCGCTGGGCTCGGTGACCGAGGTGTCCGTGACCGAGGTGTCCGTGGTGGCCCGCGGCGACGGGACACCGATCGCGGCCGGTTGCGGGGCGATGTTGACGTTGGAGTGGAAGAGGTTGTCCGGGTCCCACTCCGCCTTCAGCGCCGCCAGCCGGCGGTACTTCCCCTCCCCATAGGAGGCCCGCACCCGCTCGGGGTGCGTGTCGTACTCGAAGTTGACGTAGGCGCCGTCGTCCGGCGCGTACGGCCGCAGCGCCGTCCACCCCTCGCGGGCCCACTCCCGCTCGGCGGCGAACGTCTCCGCGTCCTCCGCGACCGCCTCCAGGCTGACCGCCCAGCGCCGGCTCCGCGGGGTACCGAAGGCGGTCGCGTCGTCGGCGACCTCGCGGACCTTCCCACGCAGCGGGAACAGGGGAACCAGGGAGGTCGGGGACTGCTTGCGGGCCACCGCCTGCAGGATGACCCGGATCGCGTCATCGGACAGTTCGTCGAGGTTGAGGGACTTGTCGTACGCCCGGATGCCCCACGGTGCGCCGGCGTCGAGCATCTGTTGCAGGGCCACGTACGGGATCGGCGTCACCAGCTCGAACAGCGCCCCCAGGGCGCGCAGCGGCTCGACGGCCGCGGCGTGCTCCTCCGCGCTGCCCCAACTCACCACCATCACCGCGATCCCGGGGATCCCCTGGTGCTCGACCGGCACGAACGGCTCGGGGGGCGCGGACACCCCCGCGATCAGCGCGCCCATCTCCGGCGTCAGGTCGAACAGGTAGTCCCGGGCGAACGAGAGCGGCCCGGCGGCGTCCTCCGGGCGCCAGAAGAAGAGCCCCAGGTTGGCGAGCGGACTCACCTCCTGCAGGGCGAAGACCAGCTCGGTGACGACCCCGAAGTTGGTGCCGGCACCGCGCAGCCCCCACAGGAGCTCCGGGTGCTCCTGCTCGGACACGCGCACCGTCCGGCCCTCGGCGGTCACGACGGTGGCGGCGACGAGGTTGTCGCAACTGAGCCCCTGCCGGGACATGAGCCAGCCCAGGCCGCCGCCCAGCGTCAGCCCGGCCACCCCGGTGTGGCTGACGGTGCCGCCGGTGACCGCGAGCCCGTGCTCGGTGGTCGCCGCGTCGACGGCTGCCCACGCAGCGCCGCCGCCGACCGAGGCGCGGCGCGAGTCCGGGTCCACCCGCACCTGGTCGAGGCGGGACAGGTCGATCACGACGCCGTCCTCGACGACGGCCTTGCCCGCGTACCCGTGGCCGCCGCCGCGCACGGACAGGTCGAGGCCCTGGGCCCGGGCGAAGGCGATCGCCGCGGCGACGTCCTCGTTCGAGGTCGGCCTGGTGAGGAGCGCCGGCTGGTGGCTGATGTCGCCGTTCCAGAGCGCTTCGGCGCGCGCTCGGGCGAACCCGGCATCGGCCGGCGCCAGCACCTCCCCGCCAAAGGTCGCGCGGAGGGCGGTGATCGCGTCGTCATCCAGGGTCATGGGGATTCCCTCGGGGGAGAACTGCACGCCCCGCTGCTGGAGGCGGAGGAAGGAAGAAGGCACCGTGGCACAGCACACCCGGTTGCGTGATCGCGGAACGGCGCGGCACCGCGCGCCTCCCCCCGCCGCCGTGCGGGTTGTGACGCCGGTGGCGCGGCCTGCTCCGGAGAGCTACGCGCACGTCTCCCTGTGCGGGCCGCCACCGAGTCGGCGGGAGGGGGGCTGCTCCTGCACAGGTCTGCCGCCGCGCCGGCGGGCTCAGCGGTAGCAGTAGGAGTCCGAGGAGGCGTCCCCTCCCTGCAGGCGTACCTGGTGCGCACGCCGTCCGCGGAAGTCCTCGCCGTGTGGGAAGAAGCGCTGGTCGATGTCCAGCCCGCCGGCCGCCGGGTCGGTGTCGATCTTCGCCATCCAGGCCCCGACGCCGTCGGGGTAGAACTGGTCGTCCCAGGCCCCGTACAGGGAGTTGGTGACGTAGATCCGCCGGCCGTCGCGGCTGACCTCCACCATCTGCGGGCCGCCGGCCAACCGCTCCGACGGCGCGGCCGGATGCGCCGCGCGCCGGACGATCCCGCCCAGGTGCGCAGAGCCGACCTCGTGTGGGCTCGCGGGATCCGACACGTCGAACTGCTTCAGCTCACCGGTGCCCCAGCAGGACACGTACAGCATCTGGTCGTCGACGGACAGGTCGATGTCGGTGACCAGCGGCGGCACGGCGCCGAACGGCTGCAGCGCCGGCGGCAGGTCCGCCGGGTCGGCGGGCTCGGCGGGGATCGTGATGATCTCGTCGACCTGCCACTCGGTCCCCTCGCGGTGCCACCGCCACACCGAGGCCGACAGGTCGGCCGTGGAGACCACGACGCCGACGTACCCCCACGTGGCCTCGGGGTCGTGGGAGGGACGCAGTTCCAGTGTCATCTGGTGTTGGGGGCCGAGGTCGACCGTCTGCAGGTTCCGGCCTTCCGCGAGGTCCCAGAAGTGGAGGCGATGTCCGTACTCCTGACCGAGCAGCAGCTCGGGCACCAGGCCGTCCTCGATCATCGAGGGGGTGCCCCACTCGCTGGAGATCAGGGTGTTCTGGTTGAGGTGCCACCAGGCGTCGTAGGCCAGGTACTGCGGCCCCCGGTCGGTCTCCCAGGCCCGGAGGACGTCGAACGTGGTGTGGTCGAGCAACGCGATTCCACCCGGCCCGTCGTTCCCGTCGGCTCCGCCCAGGCAGGTGAGGAAGACGCCGTCCGGTCCGCAGTGCAGCGTGTGCGGGCGGGAGTAGCCGGCCCGCTCCGCCAGCTCCTTCGCCTCGACGGTCTTGTGCAGCCGGGGGGAGCGCGGGTCGGGCTGGGTGTCGTAGACGTGGATGCGGGAGCTGCGCAGGCCTGGCAGCAACAGGAAGCGGCGCTGCAGCCCGTCCTCACCCATGTCGTGCCCCTCGTGCATGAGCGCGCTGGAGCAGGCGTTCCAGCCGAAGTGATGCAGCTCGTTGCCGGTGGTGGGCAGGTCGGCCCAGCCGACCACGGTGCCGTACGCAGCGGAGTTCTCGTCGACGTCGACGACGGCCAGCGCGTCGGGGAGCACACCGGCCCGGTCGAAGGTGACCACGTAGGCGAGCTGCTCGCGTGGTGCGGCGATTGCCTCGGCCGGACTCCGGTAGAACGTCGGGTCGGTGATCGTCATCGGTCCCCCTCGTACACAGCGGCGCAGGAACCGGCGATGCGGTGGGCCGCGCGGGACCGACCCGGCGCAACGCCCGGTGGGTCCCGACATCCTCTCGCCGGGTCCGGTGCTGAGGAAGAGCCTTCGGGGGCGCCCTGCGGCGGAGGTGTCGCACGGGTGGATCAAGTAATCAAACGAATACTTGACAATGCGGCGACCCGAGGGCGACGCTCGCGTTCATGGGCGATCGGGCCGCCAAGGACTCGTTGTTCGACGCGTTCTCCGAAGCGGCGCGCGCACTGGGCAACGGGCGGCGTGCCGAGATCGTGGACGTGCTCGCGCAGGGGGAGCGGTCTGTCGAGGCGCTCGCCGGCGAGGTCGGGCAGAGCCTGGCCAACACCTCCCACCACCTGCGGGTCCTGGCCCGGGCGGGATTGGTGACCACCCGGCGCGAAGGAACACGGATCCACTACCGGCTCGCCGGCGAGGGCGTCGACCGGCTGTGGGCGGCGCTGCGCGATGTCGCCGTCGACCACGTCGCCGGCATCGACCGGCTGGCAGATGCCTACCTGGGGGACCGCACCGAACTGCGCACCGTGGACCGGCGGGAACTCGCCGGCCTCGTCGCGGCGGGCGCGGTGGTCGTCCTCGACGTCCGGCCGCCGGCCGAGTACGCCGCGGGGCACATCCCTGGCGCGCGGTCCGTGCCGCCCCACGAGGTGCAGCGACACCTCGGCACCCTGCCGCAGGACACCGAGATCGTGGCGTACTGCCGCGGCCCGTACTGCGTCTACGCCGACGAGGCCGTACGGGAACTGCGCCGGCACGGCTTTCGGGCGCGGCGGCTGGAGGACGGATTCCCCGAATGGAGACGAGCCGGCCTGCCGGTGGCGGTCGGCTAGTCGGGATCGAACGAGGCCTCGAGGAGGCGACCGTGCGCATCGACGTGACGTCGCTGGTCGACGGCGGGCTGGGCAACAGCGCCTACCTGGTCGACCTCGGCGACGGCCGGGGGCTGGTGGTGGACGCCAGCCGGGATCTCCGCCCGGTGCGCGCCGCCGCCGCCGAGCGGGGGGTGCGGGTGGCCTACGCGGTGGACACCCACCTGCACGCCGACTTTCTCACCGGCGCCGTCCAGCTGGCCGCCGACGACCACGCCCAGGTGATCGCCTCCGCCCGCGGGCACCGGGAGTTCCCACACGTCGGCCTGGACGACGGGGACGAGGTCGACCTGGGCGGACTCCGGATGCGCGCGATCGGCACGCCCGGGCACACCGACGAGCACCTGGCGTACCTGCTCCTGGACGGGCAGGTCCCGGTGGGCGTCTTCAGCGGCGGTTCGCTGATCGTCGGGTCGGCCGCCCGGACCGACCTGCTCGGTGCCGAACGGACCGACGAGCTCACGCGCGCGCAGTACCGGTCCCTGCAGCGGCTGACCAGCTTGCCCGACGACGTCGTCGTATGGCCCACGCACGGCGCGGGTTCGTTCTGCTCGGCGCCCGCGGGGGGCCGGCGCACGACGACCATCGGGGCGGAGAGGGCCGGGAACCCGCTGCTCGCCGCACCCGACGAGGACACGTTCGTCGCGGCGCTGCTGGGCTCCCTGGGCAGCTACCCGACCTACTTCTCCCGGCTGAGCGAGCTCAACCGCCGCGGGCCGGCCGTCCTCGACGTCGCGGCCGCAGGCCGGCTGGCCCCACTGCCCACGCCTGCCGTGCAGCAACTCCGGGACAGCGGTGCCGTGATCGTCGACGTCCGGCCGGTGGCCGACTTCTCGGCCGCGCACATCCCCGGGGCCATCTCGATCCCGCTGCGCCCTCAGTTCGCCACGTGGCTGGGCTGGCTGGTGCCGCCCGGAACCCCGCTGGTGGTCGTGCGCAATCCGGACCAGGACCCCGCGGAGGTCGCCTGGCAGGCCCGCAAGGTGGGCTACGACCAGCTCGCCGGCGAACTCTCCGGAGGCATGAGCGCCTGGCGCGGGGCGGGCGTCGCGACCCGCAGCATCCCGCTGGTCACCGCCGGGCAACTGCCTGACATCGCTACCGGCAACCCGGAGATCCTCGACGTCCGGCAGGACAGCGAGTTCCGGGCCGGCCACCTGCCCGGGGCCCGGCACGTCGAGCTCGGCGCCCTCGCCGGCCGCGCGGCTGGGCTGCCGACTCGCCCCACGGTCGTCATGTGCGGCCACGGAGAGCGGGCGATGGGCGCGGCCAGCCTGCTGGCCCGTGCGGGCAGGACCCAGCTGGCCGTCCTGACCGGCGGACCGCAGGACTGGTCGAGCGCCACGGAACGACCCCTGGCGTCCGGGGCATGAGCGCCGGCGCGAGCGCGCTGGCGGAGGGGGAGGGGGCCACCGGCCTCAGGGCCGCGGCCGGGCGGCCGATCCGTCTCGGGCTGCGGCAGAACGCTGCCCAGTTCACGCTCCTGGTCGCGGTCAACGCCCTCGTCGGCGGGATGCTCGGCCAGGAACGCACCGTGCTTCCGCTCCTGGCCGAGCGCACGTTCGACCTGACCGCGTACACCGCCGTCCTCACCTACATCCTCGCGTTCGGACTGGCCAAGGCGCTCACCAACTACCTGGCCGGCGCCTGGTCGGACCGGTACGGGCGCAAGCCCGTCCTGGTCACCGGCTGGATCGTCGCGGTGCCGGTGCCGCTGTTGCTGATCTGGGCGCCGTCCTGGGGCTGGATCGTCGCCGCCAACGTGCTGCTCGGCATCAGCCAGGGCCTGACCTGGTCGACCACCGTGATCATGAAGATCGACCTCGTCGGCCCCGCACGGCGCGGCCTGGCGATGGGGCTCAACGAGGCTGCCGGGTATCTCGCCGTCGCCGCCACGGCGCTGGCCACCGGCTACCTCGCCGCGGCCTACGGACTGCGACCCGAGCCCTTCTTCCTCGGCATCGCCTACGCCGCGCTCGGCCTGGGCCTGTCGACCCTCGTCGTCCGGGAGACGCGCGACCACGCCCGCCTGGAGGCGCAGACACACCCGGCCCCCGCCGGCGGCCGGAACCACCCCCTGCACGAGCACCTGACGCACGGGCAGGTGTTCGTCCAGACCAGCTTCCGGGAGCCGGCGCTGTCCTCGGCCAGCCAGGCCGGGCTGGTCAACAACCTGAACGACGGGCTCGCCTGGGGGCTGTTCCCCGTCCTGTTCGCCTCCTCCGGACTCGGGATCGGCCGCATCGGCGTGCTGGCCGCGCTCTACCCGGCCGTCTGGGGCCTGGGCCAGCTGATCACCGGCGCGCTGTCGGACCGCTGGGGCCGCAAGCCGTTCATCGTCGGCGGCATGCTGCTCCAGGCCGGGGCACTGGCGACGTTCGCCATGGCCGACACCTTCCCGATCTGGGCGGTGGCCGCCGTGGCCCTCGGTGCGGGCACCGCGATGGTCTACCCCACGCTGCTGGCCGCGATCGGCGACGTCGCCCATCCGGCCTGGCGCGCCCGATCCGTGGGGATCTACCGGCTGTGGCGGGACGGCGGCTTTGCCGTCGGCGCGCTGCTGGCCGGTGTCCTGGCCGACCTCTACGGCATGCGCACCGCCGTCTGGGTCGTCGCCGCGCTCACGGCCGCCTCGGGCGTTCTCGCGGCTGTGCGCATGTACGAGACGCATCGTCCCGCGCCCCCGCCCCGCGGGGCCGCCGCCGGTGACCACCCCACGTGAGCGGGAGCTCTTCACAAGCCGGTGGGTACGGAGCACGCTGGTTCCCGAGGTCGGAGGTCACTGTCCCTGTGCCAAGGGAGGTGGGCCGTGAGTGCAGCCGCCGCCACTTTCGAGCCAAGGCTCGCACCGTGCGGAAACAGGCACGGCGGCGAGCAGTACCTGACCGAGGACCAGCAGGGTCTGGTCACCGAGGACCTGCGGTACTCCTGCGGGTGCCGGAGCAGCAGGGAAGAGTTCCACGACGGCAGCTGCCACCGCATGGTCGTCCACCACAGCGGACGGGTGCTGGCCGACGAGGAGTGGCGAGGTGAGTGACAGCGTCATCCGCGCCGCGCACGACGTCCTGATCGTGGGGGGAGGCGGCGCAGGCCTGCGCGCTGCCATCGCCATCGCCGAGACCAACCCCGGGCTCGACGTGGCCGTGGTGTCCAAGGTCTATCCGATGCGCAGCCACACGGTCTCGGCCGAGGGCGGCGCGGCCGGTGTCATCGCCGACGACGACAGCCTCGACGAGCACTGCTACGACACGGTCTCGGGCAGCGACTGGCTCGGCGACCAGAACGCCATCGAGGCCTTCGTCCGGGAAGCTCCCCGGGAGCTCCTGCAGCTCGAGCACTGGGGCTGCCCGTGGAGCCGGCAGCCGGACGGCCGCATCGCGGTCCGCGCGTTCGGCGGGATGAAGAAGAAGCGCACCTGGTTCGCCGCGGACAAGACCGGCTTCCACATGCTGCACGCGCTGTTCCAGACGTCGTTGAGGTACGCCGAGGTCACGCGGTACGACGAGGAGTTCGTGACCCGGCTGCTGGTCGACGACGGCCGGGTGCACGGCGCGGTGGCGATCGGACTGATGAGCGGGCGGATCCAGGCGATCACCGCGAAGGCCGTCATCCTGTGCACCGGCGGCTGCGGCAAGGTCTTCCCGTTCACCACGAACGCCAACATCAACACCGGCGACGGCATGGCCCTGGCCTATCGCGCGGGCGCGCCGCTCGAGGACATGGAGTTCGTGCAGTACCACCCCACCGGCCTGCCGTTCACCGGCATCCTCATCACCGAGGCCGCCCGCGCCGAGGGCGGCTGGCTGCTGAACAAGGACGGCTACCGCTACCTGCAGGACTACGACCTGGGCACGCCGACACCGACGCCCGAGCTCCGGAGCATGGAGCTCGGCCCCCGCGACCGCCTGTCGCAGGCGTTCGTGCACGAGGTCGAGAAGGGCCGCGCGGCGGACTCGCCCTACGGCCCCGTCGTCCACCTCGACCTGCGCCATCTCGGCGAGGCGCTCATCGACGCGAAGCTGCCCTTCGTGCGCGAGCTGTGCCTCAAGTACGAGCGGATCGACCCGGTGCACGAGCTGGTCCCGGTCCGCCCGGTGGTGCACTACATGATGGGCGGGGTCTCCACCGACATCGACGGCGCGACCCCCCTGGGCGGCCTGTACGCCGCGGGTGAAACCGCCTGCGTGAGCATCAACGGAGCCAACCGGCTCGGCTCCAACTCGCTGCCCGAGTGCCTGGTCTTCGGCGCCCGGGCCGGGCGGGCGGCGGCGGAGTACGCCTCCGCCGCGGGCAGCACGCCGTCCGTCGTCGAGGCGCAGGCGACCGACGAGGTGCGCCGCCTCGAGCGCGACCTCCTCGGCAAGCGGCCGGGGGGCGAGAGCATCGCCGCCGTGCGCGAGGACATGCAGGCCACGATGGAGGAGGCCGCCGGCATCTTCCGGACGGGACCCGCCATGGCCAAGGGCGCGGACACCCTCGCCGAGCTGCAGGAGCGCATCGGGGACGTCGACCTCGCGGACACGAGCCGCTCGTTCAACACCGAGCTCCTGGCCGCCTTGGAGCTGGCCAACATGCTCGACATCAGCGAGTGCATCCTGCAGGCCGGGATGCAGCGGGAGGAGTCCCGAGGGGCGCACCAGCGCACCGACTTCCCCGCCCGCGACGACGAGCGTTTCCTCACCCACCTGCTGGTGCACCGCAACCCCGACGGGAGGTCGCGGATCGAGCACATGCCGGTGACCATCACCCGCTGGGTCCCGGGCGAGCGGGTCTACGGGAGATGACCATGGCGGACAGCATCCGGCTCCAGGTGTCCCGATACCGGCCCGACACCGACGCCGAGCCGCACTGGCAGGAGTACGACGTCCCCCTCCGGAAGGAGTGGACGGTCCTCGACGGCCTCAACCACGTCAAGAACGAGATCGACCCCACCCTGTCGTTCCGCTGGTCGTGCCGGATGGGCATCTGCGGCAGCTGCGGCATGGACGTCGACGGCGAACCCAAGCTGACCTGCGGCACGTTCCTGACCGACTACGAACCGGGGCCGGTCACGGTCGAGCCCCTCGCGAACTTCCCCGTGGTGCGCGACCTCGTGGTCGACCTGTCCGACTTCATGGCGAAGCTCCCGCGGGTCAAGCCCTGGATCATCCGGGACGACGACCACCGGACGGTGGAGCCCGACGTGGAGTACCTCCAGACGCCCGAGGAGCTGGACGCCTACAAGCAGTTCAGCATGTGCATCAACTGCATGCTCTGCTACGCCGCCTGCCCCGTCTACGGGCTCGACCCGGAGTTCATCGGACCCGCCGCCATCGCGCTCGCCGAGCGGTACGACCTCGACTCCCGCGACCAAGGGACGCGGGAGCGGCTCGACGTGCTCATCGAGCACGAGGGCGTCTGGGGCTGCACCTTCGTCGGCGAGTGCACGAGGGTGTGCCCCCAGCACGTGGATCCCGCGGCGGCCATCCAGCGCTACAAGCTGAAGGCGGCGATGGCGACGGTGAAGGCCTTCCTGCTCCCGCGGGGCGGGCGATGACCGAGCTGCGCCTCTACCGCCGCCCTGTCCCGACCTGGTGGTGGATCAGGAAGCGGTCCTACTTCGTCTTCGTGATGCGCGAGCTGAGCAGCATCTTCATCGCCTGGTTCGTGGTGTACCTGCTGCTCCTCGTCTACGCCGTCGGCCGCGGCGAGGCGGCCTACCAGCGCTTCCTCGACTGGGCCTCCTCGCCGTGGGTGACCGTCCTGAACGTCGTCGCGCTTCTCTTCGTGCTGCTGCACACGGTGACCTGGTTCACCCTCACGCCCCAGGCGATGGCGGTACGGGTGGGGGGCCGGAGGGTGCCCGCCGGGCAGATCATCGTCGGGCAGTTCGTCGGCCTGGCGCTGGTCTCCGGGTTCGTGTTCTGGCTGGTGACCGGATGACCAGGCGGCGGGTCGAGCCGCTCGTGTGGTTGATGTTCAGCGCCGGCGGGGTGCTGGCGGCGGTGCTCCTTCCGAGCCTGGTTCTCCTGTTCGGGCTGGCTTTCCCGCTGGGCTGGCTCACCCCGCCGGACCATGAGCACCTGCTCGCCGTGGCCGGACACCCACTGACCCTCGTGGTCCTCCTGGGCGCGTTCGTGCTGCTGCTGGTGCACAGCGCGCACCGCTTCCGGTACACGCTGTACGACGGGCTCCAGGTCAAGAAGAAGCGGACCGTCGCGGTGCTCTGCTACGGCACGGCGACCGTGGGCTCGGCCGCCACGCTCGCCGTGCTCTGGGCAGCCGCCCAGAGATGATGAGGGGTGGGTGCGGCCGGACGGGTCCGCCGACACGGCGGTGAGCGTGTCGGCGGACCCTCCTCTCTCACGGGGGTGCTGCGTGCGCGGTGGTGGAGCTCAGAAGGGCGGCTCCTCGCTGGCGCCACCGACCGGCGTCGCCCAGGGATCGGGGGAGCTGCCCCGCCCGGTCCCAGCGCCGCCGTCTCCAGCACCGATCCCGCCGCCGGAACCATGTCCGGAACGGGCGGCCTTGGAGACAGTCGCCGTCGCGTAGCGGAGCGATGGGCCGATCTCGTCGACCTCCAACTCGATGACGGTGCGCTTCTCGCCCTCCTTCGTCTCGAAGGAGCGCTGCTTGAGGCGGCCCTGTGCCATCACCCGTGAGCCTCGGGTCAGCGACTCCGCGACGTTCTCCGCTGCCTCCCGCCACACGCTGCAGCGCAGGAAGAGCGCCTCGCCGTCCTTCCATTCCTGGGTCTGGCGGTCCAGGGTGCGCGGGGTGGACGCGATGGTGAAGCTGGCGACCGCCGCGCCCGAGGGTGTCCAGCGGAGCTCGGGGTCGCTGGTCAGGTTGCCGATGAGGGTGATGACTGTGTCGCCGGCCATGATCCGGTCCTCCGTGTTGTCGGTGCATCGCTCGGGTGAGCAACTGGAGGCTAGGGAGACCTGCTGACAGTTCCGGGCTCGTCGCCCGGTCGGAGCAGGAGACCGTCCGGTCCCTGCCCAGGGCCAACAGCTGAGGGCCGCAGGGTGTCCCCGGACGGTGTGATGATCGGTCGTCGGACCGACTGCGTCAGCGAGGGAGGGCGGGTGCGAGAGGGGCAGACCGGGGCGGTTCTGGAGGCGACGCTGGAGCGGATCACGTTCGCCAACGCCCAGACCGGCTACACCGTGGCCCGGGTGGAGACGGGGCGGGGCGGTGACCTGGTCACCGTCGTGGGGTCGCTGCTGGGCGCGCAACCGGGGGAGACGCTGCGGCTGCGGGGACGGTGGGGAGCACACCCCCAGTACGGCAGGCAGTTCCAGGTCGAGGACTACACCACCGTGCTGCCGGCCACGGTGCAGGGCATCCGCCGCTACCTGGGCTCGGGGTTGGTCAAGGGGATCGGCCCGCGGCTGGCCGAGCGGATCGTGGACCACTTCGGGACAGACGCGCTGCGGGTGATCGAGGAAGAACCGGGACGGTTGATCGAGGTGCCGAATCTGGGCCCGAAACGCAGCCGGCTGATCACTGCGGCCTGGGAGGAGCAGAGGGCCATCAAGGAGGTGATGGTCTTCCTGCAGGGGGTGGGCGTGTCGACCTCGCTGGCCGTGCGCATCTACCGCCAGTACGGCGACGCCTCGATCGGCGTCGTCCGCGCCGAGCCCTACCGCCTGGCCGCCGAGGTGTGGGGCATCGGGTTCAAGACCGCCGACGCGATCGCCGCCGCGGTCGGGATCCCGCACGACAGCACGGAGCGGGTCGAGGCGGGGCTGCAGTTCGTGCTCTCCGAGGCGACCGGGCAGGGGCACTGCTTCCTCCCGGAGACCGATCTGGTCGCCCGGGCGGTCGAGATCCTGCAGGTCCCGGCGAGTCTGGTGGGTCACTGCCTGGTCCTGCTCGTCGCCGAGCAAGGCGTGATCCGCGAGGAGCTTCCCGGTGCGGACGAGGAGCCCCCGACGGTGGGGTACTACCTCGTCCCCTTCCACCGGGCGGAGGTCTCCCTGGCCGCGGGGCTGAGGAGGCTGGCGACCGCCGACGTCGACCGGATGCCGGCCTTCGCCCGTGTGGACTGGGACGCCGCGCTGGCCTGGCTGCATCGGCGCACCGGCGTGGAGCTGGCGCCCGGCCAGCAGGAGGCGGTGCGCCTGGCGCTGACCGAGAAGGTCGCCGTCCTCACCGGTGGTCCCGGCTGCGGCAAGAGCTTCACGGTGCGCTCGATCGTCACGCTCGCGGCGGCCAAGGGCGCGCGGGTCGTGCTGGCGGCCCCCACCGGCCGGGCGGCGAAGCGGCTGACCGAGCTGACCGGCGTCGAGGCGGTGACCGTGCACCGGCTGCTGGAGCTGCGGCCCGGTGGCGACGCCGCGTTCGACACGGAGCGGCCGTTGCCGGCCGACCTGGTCGTGGTCGACGAGTCCTCGATGCTGGACCTGCTGCTGGCCAACAAGCTGGTGCGGGCCGTCCCGCCGGGGGCGCACCTGCTGCTGGTCGGTGACGTCGACCAGCTGCCCTCGGTCGGCGCGGGGGAGGTGCTGCGCGACCTCCTCGCCGAGGGCAGCCCCATCCCGCACGTGCGCCTGGCGCAGGTCTTCCGGCAGGCCAGCCGGTCGGGGGTGGTGACCAACGCCCACCGGATCAACGCCGGGAGCCCGCCCCAGGTCCGCGGTCTCGACGACTTCTTCCTGTTCAGCACCGACGATGCCGAGGAGGCCGCCCGGCTCACCGTCGACGTGGTGGTGCGCCGGATCCCGGCCCGCTTCGGCCTCGACCCCCGCCGCGACGTGCAGGTGCTGACCCCGGTGCACCGCGGGCCGGCCGGCGCCGCCGCGCTGAACGAGCTGCTGCAGGAGGCGCTCACCCCGGCCCGGTCCGACCGCGCCGAGAAGCGATTCGGCGGGCGGGTGTTCCGCGTCGGGGACAAGGTCAGCCAGATCCGCAACGACTACGACAAGGGCGCGAACGGGGTCTTCAACGGCACGCAGGGCGTCGTCACCGCCATCGACGGTGTCGAGCAGAGCCTCACCGTCGTCACCGACGAGGACGAGACCATCGACTACGACTTCGCTGAGCTCGACGAGCTGGTGCACGCCTACGCCGTCACGGTCCACCGCTCCCAGGGCAGCGAGTACCCCTGCGTCGTCATCCCGCTCACCACCAGCGCCTGGATGATGCTGCAGCGCAACCTGCTCTACACCGCCGTGACCCGCGCCAAGCAGCTCGTCGTCCTCGTCGGCTCGTCGAGGGCTCTCACCCAGGCCGTGCGCGCCACCGGCTCCGGACGCCGGCACACCTCCCTCGCCCACCGCCTCCGCAGCCGGCCGTGGTGCTCGGCCGGTTCCGCCGAGAGCGAACGTCGACGCGCCGAGTCGGCTGCCTGACCTGCAGTTTCACGACGGCTGGCGGATGTGCTTGTGCCGGACGCCCGTTTCTGTCAGAGCCCGGTCGTAGCTTTCGGGTCGACATCTTCCCCATGTCGGCAAGGAGCACATCATGGCCATGGCTGGCCTCAAGACCCGCAAGCCCACCGGTCGCGTCCCGTGGCCGTGCATCCTCCTCGAGGGCGAGGAGAAGGCGGGCAAGAGCTGGGCACTGGCCCAGTTCAGCACCAGCGACCGGATCGGCGCCCTGTACTGGATCGACCTCAACGAGGGCGCCGGCGACGAGTACGGCGCCATCCCCGGCGCGAACTACCAGCTGATCGAGCATGACGGCTCCTACGCCCAGGTGCTGGGCGCCGTCCAGGCGGTCAAGGCCGAGGCGCGCCGCGCGGCCGACGCCGGCGAGCCGCCGGTGGTGCTCGGCATCGACACCGGCTCGGCGATCTGGGACGGGCTGAAGGACTGGGCCAGCGCGCGGGCGGCGACGTCGGCCCGCAACCGCGAACTGCTCAAGCGCGACCCCAACGCCGAGATCGTCATCAGCCAGAACCTGTGGAACGACGCCGGCGCCCGCTGGCGCAAGCTGCAGACCGAGCTGCTCACCTTCCCCGGCATCGTCGTCGTCACCGCGCGCGGCAAGGAGGTGACCGAGGTCGACGCCAACGGTCGCCCGATCGAGGGGCAGAAGACCTGGTCGGTGCAGACCCACCGGGAGTTCCCCTACGCGGCGACGGTGTGGGTGCGACTGCGCCGCGGGCGCCGACCGCTGATCGTCGGCGCACGCAGCGTGCACGTGGGCATCAAGCCGAACGACGACCCGGCCAAGGAGGTCACCGACCGGGCGGCCAACGGCCGGCTGCTGGAGTGGCTGGTCTTCGACGCCCTGAAGTGCGACCCGGGCACCGCGCACGTCCGGGATCTCGTCCCCTTCCACGGCGGCGGGCTGCTCGAGCACGAGCGGGCGGAGGAGGCCCGCGCCGGCCGGGCGAGCCGGCGGAGCGAGCCGGACGTCGCCGAGCTGGCCGCCCGGATCCAGGACGCCGAGAACGACGACGACCTGCGCGAGATCTGGGACGAGGCCAACCGCGGCGCGCTGCTGCAGGTCGACGTCCCGACCCCCGGCGGCTCGTACACCGTCGCGGAGCTGGTCCGGGCCCGGCACGAGGAATTCCTCGAGGCGGGCCTGGAGGCGCACCCCGCCGGTCGCCGCAAGGCCCCGGCCACTCCGCCCGCTCCCACGACGCCCGCCGCGGTGGTCGAGGCCGCCCGGGCCGCCGCCGCGGCTGCTGCTCCGGCCACCGAGGGGGCGCCCACGCCGGCGAACCCGCTGCTGGAGGCCTCGCCGACCCCGGACGACCCGCGGGAACGCCGGCTCACCGCAGCCCGCCGAGGCGTGCTCGCCAGCCTGGAGACCCTCGGTGTGACCGGCGAGCAGATCGCCGAGCGGTTCGGCCGGCCGGTCGAGCACGTGGCGACCAAGCGGCTGACCGCGCTCGTCCGCGAGGTGATCGCCACCCAGCGGGCCGGTCTGGCGGGGCAGCAGGAGATCGTCGCGTGACCGCAGTCCTGCCCGCTCGCCCCAGCGCCGCCGAGCGGCGGGCCGCGCCCAGCCTGGCTGCGGCGGTCCGCGACCTCGACCGCCGCCGGGCCCGTTCCCGCCAGCGGATGATCGGCGCCTCCGAGCTCGGCGAATGCCGACGCCGGGCGGCCTACCGGGTCGCCCGGCGCCGGCCCACCAACACCCGCACGGGGCTGCAGGCGTTCCTCGGCACCGAGCTGCACCGCGGGGTGCTGCGCGCCCTGCGCCGCCAGTACGGCGGGCTGACCGAGGTCGGGCTGAAGGGCGAGCAGGTCAGGGGCCGCTGCGACTGGTGGCACACCCCGGTCGTCGAGGACCTCAAGACCACGTCCCGGTTCGGCTTCGAGCGGGTGCTCACCCGCGGGGTGCCGGCCAAGCACTGGTTCCAGGTCGCCGTCTACGCCTGGCTGCTGCGCACCGGACAGGTCCGCGACCGGCGGCTCCCGGCCGGCACCGGGCAGGAGGTCGACGGACTGCGCCTCCGCTACCTCTCCCGCGACTCGGGCGAGGACGTCGTCTTCGAGGCCGACCACGACCCGGCGCTGACGGCCGAGGCCATCCTGTGGCTCACCGACGTCTACGCCACCGTGGAGGAGGAGGGGGTCGACGCCGTCCCCCGCGACGGGTTCGGGCCCGGCGTGGACACCATGTGCGACTGGTGCCCGTTCCTGGACCTGTGCTGGGGCCCGCCCGTCGACCCGGAGACCGAGGGCGACGTCTCCCGCCAGTCCCGCCTGACGGTCACCGATCAGGACTACGTCGAGGCCGTGCACGACTACGACGCCTGGCGGGCGGCCGAGAACGAGGCCAGGCGCCACAAGGAGTACGCACGGGAGCGGTTGCGCGGCCGGTCCGGTCCGGCGGAGGACCTGCACTGCGAGTGGTCGGGTGGCGGCCTTCGTACGCAGGTCGACAAGGAGGCCGCGGTGGAGCGGCTGGCCGAACTCGGTGAGGTCGTACCCACCCGGCGGATCCGCAGCCCGCAGACGATCCGGGTCACGCGGAACGGCACCGGGCACGACTGAACCCATGACCGCGGCGACCGCCCCTGCGGGGGACGAATCCCGGGGCCGGTCGTCCGATCGGCCCCTGTCGGGAGGCACCCATGACGACCGTCTCGACGATCAACCTTGCCGCCGGGAAGCTGGTCCTGACCAGCGACGTCGTCGGCACGGACTTCGGTCTGCCCCTGGTCCGGCCGACCAGGACCAGACAGGGCAGCCAGGTCCGGGTCGTGCGCTCACGCTGCCGGGCCCACGGGGGAGTCGTCGTGTGGTTCACCGACGGCACCAAGACCCCGCCGCTCCACGGGCGCACGAGCTGGATCCTGGCCGAGGCCGAGCCGGGGGCGCCCGCTCCCTCACGCGTTGTGGCATGAC
Source organism: Geodermatophilus ruber (assembly GCF_900114385.1). GTDB lineage: Bacteria > Actinomycetota > Actinomycetes > Mycobacteriales > Geodermatophilaceae > Geodermatophilus > Geodermatophilus ruber. The sequence goes on along the minus strand of NZ_FOSW01000003.1, from coordinate 462,820 downwards.
AGGGAACGTCCGTCACGACCCCATCGGACCGGTCGACGGCCCTCCTGCTCGCCCACCGGGGCACGCCCGGGGCGGGGACCGGTCAGTACGTCTCCCGGCGCGTCTGCTGCTCGTACTCGACGGCGGCCTGCAGCCCCTCCACCGTCACCTGGGCCTCCATCTCCAGTCCGCCGAAGGTCTCCTCCACCAGCGCCAGCCGCTCCCACCAGGCCTGCACCGTGCTCGGATCGGTCAGGTTCGACGGCTGCAGGGCCAGCAGTCCCCGGATCGACGCGTCGGTCGCCTCCAGCACACCGGAGTCGTCGTCCGGAGACCGTGCCCGCGCCGCCCAGAACACCTCCGCCCACAGCGCGGCGACGCCGTCGCTGCCGGACGGCGGCACCGTCGGCGGAAAGGCGCGCCGCCGGTCCCCGGCCACCGCTACGAGCCGCAGCGTCAGCAGTTGGCGGACCCGTCGCAGGAACTCCGGCGCCACGGCGATCCGCGCCCGCTCCGACGGGGCGGCGATCATCCGCTCGTACGCCGCAGTCACCTGCTGCCCGGCCCGCTGGGTGCGGTCCCACAGCTCGGAGCCCGTCAGCTCCGCGCGGGCGCCGGGCGCGCTCCCCGCGTCGAACCCATCGGTCACGCTCCGGAACGCTAGAGCCCCCTGCCGACTCATCCCGGCCGACCCGCCCCGGCCGCCCAGTGACGTCCACCAGCGATCCCCGGCTCCGGTACGGGCGCGCTCGGCCGCGACCGTGGTGAACGGCACCGTCGGTGCGGCGCCGGCCGGCAACGGGGCAGCTCCCGGTGGGGTGGTCGAGCGGAGCAAGCCCGGTGGGGTGGTCACGACCCCCGGCGGTGCGCCCACGAAGGCGCTGCGCGAGGCAGCCGTGTACCTCGCCGGCTACCGCCAGGAGGCGGAGCCGGACGGCTGATGCATTCCCACGCGCGGCCCATGTCGACGGCGAGATCGCCCGGCTGTTCCGAGCGTCCGTCTGACGATCGCGGCGGTTCGCGGCCGGTGGTTGCAGCGGGCGGGCAGGCTGGCGGCCCAGGGCCGCTACCGGCTGAGGCCGGCGATGATGTTGACCGTGACCGCGAAGATCACCGTGTTGTAGACGAAGGACATCAGCCCCTGACGCAGCACGGTCGCCCGCATCTCGGTCTTGCTCAGGGTGGTGTCCGACACCTGGAACGTCATCCCGATCGTGAAGGCGACGTAGGCGAAGTCCCGGAAGGTCGGGTCGTCGTCCTGGTTGAAGTCGACGCCTCCGCGTGGCTGGGAGTAGTACAGCCGCGTGTACCGGAGCGTGAAGATCGTGTTCATGACGAGCCACGAGGCGGCGATCGCAGCCACTGCCAGGGCCGTCCGCTCGGGCGGGTTCTCGTGCACCCGGAAGATCACCACGACCACGGTCACGAGCGCGCCGATCGAGATCGACAGCATTGCAACGTCCCGGATCGGGCGCGAGGGGTCCTCGCGGGCGGCGCACCAGGCTGTGTCGCGCGCGTCGAGCGACCAGATCGACGCCCATGTCCACAGGAGGAAGACGGCGGCCGCGACCACCCAGGCCAGCAACCCGGCTGTCTCCCCACCCAGCGACGGTCCCGCGAGGGCGCCGGCGATGGCGCCGGCGGTGAGCGAGACCACCAGGTGCACGCCGGCGGGGCTGGTCCGCCAGTCGGCCAGAGGAGACGGTGCCGCGCTCATCTCGGCCGTGGGCCTGTCATCCCCGGGGGCAGTGACGTGCCGTCCGGCATGGCGGAATTCTGGCAGCCGGACCGACGGGCCCGGCGGATCCGATGAATGCCGCGCGGACTTCCAGGACCGCTCCGTCCGTGGAGCTGCTGACCAGGTGGGACCGCGGCGAGCGGGCACTGATCGACACCGATCCCGACCGCGTAGCCCCGCTGGCGCCGCCACCGTTGCGGAGAACACGCTGGCGGGCCAGGCCACAGGCGACGTGGCCAGTGGCGTCGCCCGTGACCCGCGCTGCGGAATCGCTGAACTCGTCGTGGGCGAAGAGCAGGTTGCCGATGACGGTGCTGACAGTCTCGCCGGTCATGATCCGGTCCTCCGTGTTGTCGGTGCATCGCTCAGGTGAGCGGCCGCGGGTTACAGCGAGGGGCTGACAATCCGGTGCCACCGGAGGCACGGCCGCCGGTGCCCCGGGACGTGGACGCGTGCACTGCGGTTCGCCCGAGGGAAGCGGTCGCCGGCCCCGGATTCTTCTCCCGCGGGCCCGACGTCACGGGCCTCGGGCGCCGCCGCGGGCGGGGGGCCAGGCGCTGCGTGCTGCCGGACCCGCAGGCCGGAACGGCCGCTGCTCGGCCCGGGGGACACGGGGGTGCTGCCCACCCCGCGACGGGCGCGTCGGCGGTGGGGGAGCCGGGCGCGGCTGGACAGCCGCCGCGCAGGTGCCGCTACCGTCCTGCGCGCGGACGCGAAGGGTTCGCCTCCTCCCGTCCGGGAGGCGAGATCGGGTTCCGCATCCGAGGGGGTGAGCTCCTGAGGTCGACACGTCAGCGTCCCCTCGCCGGGTGGCGGGCGGGTGAGGGGTCCGGGGCCGCACCGTTGCCGCTGCTGCGCGCGGTGGGGTTCGTGAGCACGCTGGACCGGTTCGCGATGGCGCCGATGCTGGTCGCCATCGCGGCGGATCTCCGCGCACCCCTGGCGGCGGTGGTCAGCGCGGCGGGGGCCTACTTCCTGGCCTACGGGCTGTCCCAGCCGGTCTGGGGCGTCGTCTCCGACCGGTTCGGGCGCGTGCGGACGATGCGGTTGACGCTGCTGCTGGCCGGCCTGCTCTCCATGGCGGCGGCGGTGGCCGGCTCGGTGGCGGTCCTGGCCGTCACCCGCGGTCTGGCCGGAGGCTTCTTCGGGGCCGCCTACCCCTCGGCCCTGATCTATCTGGGCGACACCGTCCCGGCCGGCACGAGGCAGCGCGCCCTGGCCCGGTTGATGGTCGGTGTGGCGCTCGGGACGGCGCTCGCCTCCGCGGCTGCCGGATCGGTCGCCGACCTGTCCTCCTGGCGGCTGGTCTTCCTGGCCACCGGGGCCGGTGCGGTGGTCCTCTCCGGGGTGCTGCGGTCCCTGCCGGAGCCGGTGGTGGGGCGGCCGCGCACGTCGCCCGCGGCGGCGCTGCGGGCGATCGCCCGGTCCGGGCCCACGCTGGTGGTCCTGGGGCTGGCGTTCGTGGAGGGGGCCGTGCTCGTCGGCGTCCTCACCCTGGTCCCGACCGCCGCCCATGCCGGCGGCGCGTCCCTGTCGCTGGCGGGCCTGGCCACCGCCGTCTACGGCCTCGCCGTGCTGGTCGGCTCCGCGGTGGTGGCCCGCCTGTCGCTGACCTGGCACCCCTGGCGGCTGATAGCGGCCGGGGGCGCCGCGGCGGTCCTGGCCTGCTCCCTGATGGCCGTCACGCAGGAGGCCTGGATGGCCGCCGCGGTCGCATTCCTGCTGGGGCTGGCATGGACGGCGCTGCACTCCTCGCTGCAGACCTGGGCGACCGAGGTCCTCCCGGGGGCCCGGGCCTTGGTGGTCGCGTGCTTCGCCGGCTCCCTCTTCGCCGGGAGCTCGGTGGCTGCCGTCTCGCTGGCCGACCTGGTCGACGCGGGCCGGTTCACCGTGATCTTCGCCGGCGCGGCCGTGCTCGCCACGTCCCTGACCGTCGCGGCGGCCGTCGCGCGATCCCGCTGGACCCGACCGGCGTGCCACCGGGCCGACCCGGAGACCTCCGGCCGCGGCCGGACCGGATGATCCCCTCCGGCCGCGGCCGGAGGACCCCCCGTCGTGCGACCGGCTCACCCGTCCGCCTGCGGCCGGTCGTGCCGGTTCCGGACGATCTGCCAGTGGTTCACCTCTCCCTCCCGCCGGTAGACCAGCCGGTCCGCCGCGGCCAGGACCAGCGCCAGGCCCCACTCCGACTCGGCGAGGTCCTCGGGGAGCCGTGCCGCGTCGAGGTCCACGTCCGCCCGCCTGCCGCGGTCCCGGAACGTCGCCCCCAGGACGCCGGGACGAGCCCTCAGCGAGAGGTGGAACTCGATCGGCGCGCCGTCCGCGGCGTGCTGGATGGTGTTGCCGGCGATCTCCGTGACGGCGATCTCGAACCGCATGCGGTCCTCGGCCCCCACGTCGGGGCCAGCAGAAGCCGAACACGCCGAGCAGTGCGCAAGCTGCGAAGCCGGAGATGCCTGCGTTGTAGCCGACGACGCGTCGCCGCGACGGTAGCGTCGCGGCGACGTCCTCAGCCTGCGTCGTGTCACTACAAGGGGCTCCCGTTCACTGGCCCGACACCGGCGTCGGGCTGCTGCATCGCCTCATCGGCACCAATGCCCGACTGCTCGAGCCGGCAGCCGCGCCAGGCGCTCCGTCGGTCACCGCGCCCGACGGCCTCGCCCTCGCGATCGTGCCGCTTCGGCGCGCCTCCCAGTCCTTCGCCAGCACGGCCCTGGACCCCAGGCGGTCCGGCGCCAGCGACCGCCGAGTCAGCCCGATCTGTCACCCTCATCAGCCGTACTCACGCGCAGCCGAGTACGGCACATGAGGGTGATCGCATCGGGCCAACTTCCTGTGGCACCCCTCGCCCTGAAGGCGGCCTGAGGGCGACCTAACTGGCTGCGGTCAGGGCCATCTGGTGCTGGGCACCGGTGAGCGCGCCACGGAGTGCTTGGACGTGATGCCCGGTGGCCTGGCCGACGACCTTGTTCACGGCGCGGGTGACGGCCGGCTCGATCCGAGGGCCCGACGAGCGCGGATAGGCCAGGATCAGCGCGGCGCAGCCGAGCGGCACCATCGTCTCGGCCTGCTTCGTGGCCGCGTTCTCGATGAGCATGTGCAGCGCCTCGCCGAGGATTCCGCCGGTGACAGCGCCGAGGCCTGCGGCGAACGGTGCGAGCGGCAGGAGCGGCAGGCCGGCGAGGAGGCCCAGGGTGCCCAGGCCCTGGGCGCCCTCGCGGACCATGTGGTCGGACACCTCGACGGTGACCTTGCCGGTCAGGGTCTTGCTGACGACGATCGCGCCGTGCAGGTAGGCCCCGGTGTCCAGGGCGGCCCGGTAGTCGTCGCGGGCGGCGGCGTGCGACAGGTAGCTGCCGATGAGGACGACGGTGGTCTCGTGGTCGAAGGGCAGGCCCAGGACCTTGAGGCCCGCTGCGGGGTTGATGGCCTTGAGGCCGGCGGTGGGGTTCATGCCGAGATCCCGTGGGCGGCGTGGGCGTGGTGGGCGACCGCGTGGACGGCGTGCTCGTCTTCCGCGGTGAGGTGGGGCTTGATGTCGAAGGTGACCTTGCGGATGGTGCCGGTGAACGGGAACGGCTCGCGGTCGGCGTAGGACAGGTCGACGACGCCTCCGTTGTCGCGGCCGATGTCCATACCGGCGTAGGCGGAGAACCGCATCGGCACGGTGTGGTCCATCCGGCCGCCGCCGACCGGCGTGTCGTTGACGAACAGCGTCACCTGTCCGCCGGCGGCGGGCTCGGCGGCGTCGGCGGCGAACTCCATGCGGACGTTCACCTCGCCGGTCGGCAAGGGCGCCTCGGCCTGCTGGCGGTAGACGAACACACCCAGCATCGAGTAGGTGTGGGTGAGTCGGCCGGCGTCGACGAACAGCGAGAACCCGCCGAGGTGGTCGGCCTCGGCGACGATCACGCCCTCGGCGCCGCGCTCGGGCACGACGAGGTCGGCGCTGATCGTGTACGAGTGGTTGTAGATGCGCGGGATCATCCCGGGGGCGATGTTCTGCACGTCGCCGCGGAACTCGAAGGTGCTCACCTCGGGCAGCGGCGGGGTGATGCCGAAGAACGCCGAGAGGGTGGCCAGCAGCGGCAGCACCTTGTACCGCTCGGCCTCGGCCCAGAACAGCTCCTTGAGCTCGGCGACCTTCTCGGGGTGGGCGGCGGCCAGGTCGTGGGCCTGGGTGAAGTCGTCGGGCAGGTAGTACAGCTCGGCCGGGTCGGCGTCGGGGTCCCACACGTCCGGGGCGTACGGGGCGACCGCCTCGGGGGTGAGCACCCACGGGATGCGTGGGGTGCGCATCGCCAGCCACCAGCCGTCCTTGTACATCGCCCGGTTGCCGATGGTCTCGAAGTACTGCTGGGTGTGCCGCTCGGGCGCGGCCGGGTCCAGCAGCGCCTCGGCGAAGGTGACCCCGTGCAGCGGCTCCTGCGCCACGCCGTCCACCCGGGTCGGGGCGGGGATGCCGGCGACGTCGAGGATGGTCGCGCCGACGTCGGTGACGTGGGTGAACTGGCCGCGCAGGCCGCCGGGGTCGGGGATGCGCTCGGGCCAGTGCACGACCAGCGGGTTGCGGACCCCGCCCAGGTGCGAGCCGACCTGCTTGCCCCACCGGAACGGGGTGTTGCCCGCCCACGCCCAGGCCGCCGCGTAGTGCGGGTCCATGATCGCGGTGCCCCAGGCCTCGATGCCGCCGTAGCGCTCGGCCAGTTGCAGCTGCATCTCGTCGGTCAGCGGGATGCCGTTCTGCATGGTCAGTTCGTTGAACGAGCCGGTGACGGCGCCCTCCATGCTGGCGCCGTTGTCCCCCCAGATCCAGAGGACCAGGGTGTTGTCCAGCTCACCGAGCTCGGCGATCGCGTCCAGCACCCGGCCGACGTTGTGGTCGGCGTTCTCCGAGTACCCGGCGTAGACCTCCATCTGCCGGGCGTAGTACGCCTGCAACCGCGGCGGCACGTCGTCCCACGCGGGGAAGGCCTCGTCGCGGGGGGTGAGCTCGGCGTCCGCCGGCACGACCCCCAGCTCCTGCTGCCGGGCGAAGACCTCCTCGCGCAGCCGGTCCCAGCCCTGGTCGAACCGCCCCTTGTACCGGTCGGCCCAGGCGGCGGCGACGTGGTGCGGGGCGTGGCTGCAGCCGGTGGCGAAGTAGACGAAGAACGGCTTGTCCGCGTCCTGGGCGCGCACCCCGTGCAGCCACTCGATGGTCTTGTCGGCCATCGCGTCCGGCAGGTAGAAGGGGTGCTCCTCGTCGTCGTACTGCTCCGGAGTGCCGATGATCTTCTGGTTCTCCGCCAGGCACGGGTCCCACTGGCCGGAGTCCCCGCCGAGGAAGCCGTAGAAGTAGTCGAAGCCCCAGCCGGTCGGCCAGCGGCCGAACGGGCCGGCCGGCCCCTGCTGCCCGTCGGGGGTCAGGTGCCACTTGCCGAACGCCGCGGTGCTGTAGCCGTTGTCCCGCAGGATCCGCGGCAGCGGCGCGCATTCCGGCGGCAGCATCGCGGTGTAGCCGGGGAACCCGCTGGAGAACTCGCCGACCGAGCCGAAGCCCACGGCGTGGTTGTTCCGCGCGGTGAGCAGCGCCGCGCGGGTCGGCGAGCACAGCGCGGTGACGTGGAACCGGTTGTAGCGCAGCCCGCCCTCGGCCATCCGGGTGTAGTTCGGCGTGCGGATGGGGCCGCCGAACGTGCTCGGATTGCCGAAGCCGGCGTCGTCGACCAGTACCAGCAGCACGTTCGGCGCCCCGGCCGGGGCCTGCGGGGCATGGATCAGGTTCCAGTCCGGCCGTGAGCCGCGCAGCGTCCGGTTCGCCGTGCCCCGGAACGGTGGTGCCGCCAGCGGCAGCACGGCGCGGTCCGGGTCGGTCCGGCTCGGCCTCGGCGCGCGCGGCCTCGGGGTTGTCATGCCCGACCTCCGGGGTTGGGCCACCGGGCGCCCTCCGTGGCGGCACGACGTCGGCGGCGATCGGCACCTGCGCAGTGCGCCATCGACCCTCCGACCGCAGCCGAGGTGGCGTCCTCATCCTCCGGGGATGAGGCGGCGGGCCGGGGCGCCGGGAACCGTGCGCCGTCATGGCCGGCACCGCACCCAGGGATCCGGCCCGGTCGCCGTGCTGCGCGGCGACCCGCGGTGTCGTCCCGGGCGCGGCGCCCGCTCCGGCGCGCCGACCGGCGCGAGTACGGGTGCCGTCGGCTGGGCGGCAATCGTTCGTGTCGCTGCCCGGTGGGACGTTCCTGATGGGCACCGAGGACGCCGCCGGGTTCCCCGCCGACGGCGAGGGCCCGGTCCGCGCGGTGACCCTCGCCCCGTTCCGCATCGACCGCTACGCCGTCTCCAACGCCCGCTTCGCCGAGTTCGCCGACGCCACCGGCTACCGCACCGACGCCGAGCGGTTCGGCTGGTCGTTCGTCTTCGCCGGGCTGCTGCCCGCCGACCACCCCGCGACCCGGGCAGTCGCCCAGGCCCCCTGGTGGCGGCAGGTGGAGGGCGCCGACTGGCGGCACCCCGAGGGCCCGGGGTCGTCGATACTGCGCCGGCTGGACCACCCGGTGGTGCACGTCTCCTGGCGGGACGCCACCGCCTACTGCCGCTGGGCCGGGCTACGGCTGCCCACCGAGGCCGAATGGGAGTACGCCGCCCGCGGCGGGCTCGAGCAGGCCCGCTACGCCTGGGGCGACGAGCTGCACCCGGACGGCCGCTGGCTGTGCAACATCTGGCAGGGCCGCTTCCCCACCCGCAACACCGGCGAGGACGGCTACCTCGGCCCCGCACCGGTCACCGCGTTCCCGCCCAACGGCTTCGGCCTGCACAACGTGGCCGGCAACGTCTGGGAGTGGTGCGCCGACTGGTTCAGCCCCGACCACGACCCGCGCACTCCGCTCATCGACCCGACCGGCCCCGCATTCGGCACGCTCAAGGTCATCCGCGGCGGCTCCTACCTGTGCCACGACTCCTACTGCAACCGCTACCGGGTCGCCGCCCGCACCGCCAACTCACCGGACAGCTCCACCGGCAACACCGGCTTCCGCTCCGCCGCAGACGCCTGAGCAGCCCCGCGAGACTGCAACTCCCACTTCCGTTGCGGTCTCGAACCCTTCGCCCGGAATGGACCGTTCAGAGCGAACGTCGCAGGCTCTCCGGACCAGCGAATCTGACCGCGTCTCGCGCGGTCGCATCTTCGGAGTTGGCCCGATCTGTCACCCTCATCAGCCGTACTCACCTTCGGCTGACCAGGCGTACGACGTGGGCCACCCGCCGCCTGCCGACGAACGCCGGCGGCCCGGGCCGCCCTCGGTGCCGTGCCGCGCGCCCCGCCGCGGCGCCGGCGACCGGGGGTCAGGCGCGGTGCACGCGGACGACGGGCTTGCCGGGCCCGCGCGCCGGTGAGTCGACGTAGGCGTGGGCGGCGGCGATGTCGTCGAAGTCGAAGACGCGGTCGACGACCGGGGTGAACGCCCCGGTCGCGAGGCCGGCGCGGACGAAGTGCTCGGCGCGGCGCAGCGCGGCGGCATCGGTGGTGATCTCGTGCACCCGGTAGCGGCGCAGCCACACCGGCGCGTAGCCGCCGCCGGGCAGCGGGGTCGGCCGCCCGGACAGGCCCCCGTGCACGATCACCGTGGCACCCGCGGCGCAGGCCCGGACCAGGTCCTCCACCTGCGGCCCTCCGACGGCGTCGAGGACGAGGTCGGCGCCGTGGCCGCGGGTGGACGTGCGGATCGCGTCGACCAGGTCGTCCTCGTCGGTGATCACGGCGGCCGCACCGGCGGCGAGCAGGGCGGTGCGCTGGTCCGCCGACGGGGCGGTCGCGATCGGGAGGGCGCCCAGGTGGCGCACCACCTGCAGCGCCGCCATGCCGACGCTGTTGGCGGCCGCGGTGATCACGACCCGGTCGCCGGGCCGGACCCGGACGACCTCCTGCACCATCCCGTAGACCGTCACGTACGGCATCCAGATCGCCGCGCCGGTGATCGCGTCCATCCCGTCCGGCCGGGCAACCAGGGCCGCGGCCGGGACCACGGCCTCCTCCGCGTACACGGGGTAGTCGTTCTGCGAGAAGGCGGGCACGACGCTGACGAGGTCGCCGGGCGCCCACCGCGCGACGTCCGGGCCGACCTCCAGCACCTCCCCGGCGGCCTCCGTGCCCAGCCCGGCCGGCAGCACGGGCTGCTCGATGTAGGTGCCGCGGCGGAAGTTGACCTCCGCCCGGTTGAGCCCGATGGCATCGACCCGGATCCGCACCTCACCCGGACCCGGAGCGCGGAGCGTGACCTCCTCGTACCGCAGCACCTCGGGACCGCCGGTCTCGTGGAACCTGATGGCGCGCACCATGATCGGCAACCTACGGGTCGCGCCCGCCGTGAGCAGCACGGGCCGACCTCGGGGGATCGGGGAGGCTTTGGACCCGCGGCCGCGTGCCGTTGCGCCCTCCGCGGTCGGGCCCGGCCCGGCCCATCGTGGAACCACGCGAGCGCCGAGGGAGGAACCCGTGACCCCAGGAGCACCGGCTGGACCCGAGGACCGGGGGGAGCAGCCGCGCCGTGAGCCGGTCGAGATGTCGGAGGCCGAGAAGCTGGCCGTCCAGCGGGAGGCCCGCCACGACGTGGCCGCGCGGGGGTCCCGCGGTGACCCGCTCGGTCTGCAGCACTACCTCGCGCGCGCCCGCTCCGGGGAGAGCCGCCGGCCGGCCGAGCCCGACCGCCCGCCGCCCGGTGCACCGGGCGCTGCTCCGTCGCCTGCCGGCACGGACTCCGGCACCGTTCCCGCGGGGCAGCCCGGCCCGGGCGGCGCGGCGCACCGCCGGCCGCGCGTCGTCGTGGGCATGGACGGCTCCTCCGGCGCCCGGGCCGCCCTCGAGGCGGCCCTCGTCGAGGCGGCGCGCCGGGGCGCGGCCCTCGACGTGGTGACCGCCGTCCCGCTGGCCACGGTCTGGAGCGGTGGCGCGCCCGTCCTCGGGGCCCGGGTGGACGCGATCCGCGCGCACGCCGCGCGGCAGGCCCGGGAGCAGCTCGGACAGGTGCGGGGCGACGAGGCGATCGCCGCCGTGCCCGGCGTCGCCGCCGTCGACGTGCAGGTGCGCGCGGCGGAGGGCTATCCCGCCCGGGTGCTGCTGGCCGCGGCCGAGGGCGCGGAGCTGCTGGTGGTGGGCAACCGCGGCCGGGGGACGGTGCGCAGTGCGCTGCTCGGCTCGGTGGCGCTGCACTGCGTCAGCCACGCCCCGTGCCCGGTGCTGGTGGTGCATCCGGCCGGGGCACCGGAGCGGCCGCTGCGGGTGGCGGCCGGTGTCGACGGGTCGGCCGGGTCCCGCGCCGCTCTGGCGGTGGCGATCGAGGAAGCGGCCCGGGTCGACGGCGAGGTCGAGGTGGTCGCCGCCTACGAGCTCGCCGACTACTGGACCGACCTGGAGGTGGTCGGGTCACCGCCGGTCGAGCAGATCCGCGACACCGTGCGGGACGGCGTCGACGGCGTCGTCGAGCAGGTGCTGGCCGGGCGCACCGCGGCCGCCCCGGTGCCGGTGATCCGCCGGCGGGTCGTGCAGGGATCGGCCGGTGACACGCTGGTGGACCGGGCATGCGGCGCGTACCGCCTGGTCGTCGGCAGCCGGGGCCACGGCATGCTCCGCGGCCTGCTGCTCGGGTCGGTGGCGCTGCACTGCGCGATGCGGGCCCCGGCGCCGGTGCTCGTCGTCAGGCCGGAGCACGCCGGGACGCAGGCCGAGCCGCCCCGTCCGGAACCGGCCATGGCCGGTCGGTGACCCCGGCGCGGCAGCGGCGGGGCGGCCCGGGGGTCACCCCGCCGCCCGGCGGGTGACCCGGAGCTCGGCGAGGACGGCGCGGACGACCCACGGCAGGGCGGCCCGGACGGCCGGGGAGAGACCCGGGCCGTACCCGGTGTCGGCCGCCTCGACCGCGAGCACGACCAGCCGCCGCGGGGCGCGGCCGGGGGTCGCCGGCTGCCGGTGGACGGCGTCGACCACGACCGCCAGCTCCCGGCCGGCCCAGGCCTCGAGCAGGTGCGTGGGCTCGCCGTCGGAGACCGTCAGGCGCACGCCCGGCAGCCCTCGGGCGGCCAGCCGGGCGACGAGCGCCGGCCCGATCCCGTCGTCGCGCCGGAACTCGTTGCCGATCCCGATGACCCGGCCGCCCGTCATGCCGGCCGCCCGTGATCCCGGGTGCCGGTCTTCACCGACGTCGCGCACGAGCCATCAGGGGGCGCAATGCTCCAGACTGGGGCGGGCTTGTGCACCGCCCATCGGGCTGTCCCGCCCGGTGACGAGATGACCCGCGACCCAGGAGCGGTACGACGGGAGGGGCGAGATGACCACCGATGACCACGTTCCCGGGAGGATCGTCGTCGGGCTGGACGGGTCCCCCTGGTCCAGACAGGCGCTGCAATGGGCCGCGAGGCAGGCCCGGCTGACCGGCAGTGAGCTGCACGTGGTGACCGCCTGGGACCTGCCGAAGACCTACGGGGGGCCGCCCATCACCGGTATCGACTGGGAGGCGGATGCCCGCCGCTCCCTCGAGCAGGAGCTGAAAGAGGCTCTCGAGCCGGCGGTGGCCGGCCAGGTCCGGGCACAGGTGATCCGAGGCCACCCGGCCGGGGTGCTGGTGGACGCCGCGGCCGACGCCGACCTGCTCGTGGTCGGTTCCCGGGGACACGGCGGGTTCGCCGGCATGCTGCTCGGCTCGGTCAGCCAGCACGCGGTCGCCCATGCACGGTGCCCGGTCGTCGTCGTCCACGACTCCGAGCACGACGTGCCGGCCTGATCCTGCCGAAACGCCGCGCTCCGGCGGCACTTCCGGCCCCGCTCGGGCCGTGCCAGCCCGGGGCGACGTACCCGCACCTTGGAGGCCCCGATGGGACATGCCGGTCCCGCGGCCGACCACCGCCAGGGGGAGATTCTCGCGTTCGGGCCACCCTTCGAGCGGGACGGCGCCAGCGTCATCCCCGCGACCGCGGCGCGCTCCCACACCGCCACCCGAGGCGACGGGGCCGGACCGGAGAACCGGGCCTTCGATGCCGAGATGTTCGGGGGCCCGCCCCTCGGGCGCGTTCGTCCTGCGGGACGGTCGCGTGCGCTGGCACCCCGTCGTGGACCCCACCCGGGTCATCACCACCGCGGACCTCGTGGTGGGCCGGCGCATGCCACCGGCAGCCACCGGGCCGCCCACCCGCCGACCGTGGTGGGCCCGGCTGCTCGCCGCGACCGCCCTGGAGTCGGTGCTCAGCCGACCGACCGCCGGCGCCGACGAAGGTAGGCCAGCGGACCCATGCAGACCTCGGTCGCCCGCGATCCCCGAGCAGGACGGCAGAGTACTGGGGGTGGCCAGGCATGACCGTGACCGCCGAGACTGCGGCGGCCCGCGAGCGGCCGGTGCCCGGCATCGTTCGCCCCGCCCGGGTGCTGCTGCGGGACGGGTCCCCGGCTCTGGTGGCGCAGCTCGGGCCGGAGGACACGACGGCGCTCCTGACCCTGCACGAGTCACTCACCGATCGGGATCGCTACCTGCGGTTCGCGACCCTGCACCCGACAGACCTCGAGGCCTATCTCGAGCGGACCCTCGCCCCGACGAGCGGAGCGCGCACACTGGGCGCCCGCGTGCGGAGCTGCCTGATCGGCGCCGTTCAACTGATCCCGACCGGCGGGGACGCCGCGGAGGTGGCGGCCGTCGTGGACCCTCGCTGGCGCCACGAGGGCGTGGCCACCGTGCTGCTCGAGGAGCTCGCCGGTCTCGCTCGGCGGATGGGTGTGCAGCGGCTGCTGGCCCAGGTGCTGGCGGAGAACGGCCCGATGATGCGGGTGCTCACCGACCTCGGCCTGCCGCTGAGCATTTCCCGGGAGGGCGCGGAGCTGCAGGTCGAAGTCGTCCTGCACTCCGACGACCGGTACGAGACGGCCAGTGAGGATCGGCACCGCCACGCCGCCGCGGCGAGCCTGGACGCGGTCCTGCACCCGCGAACCGTGGCCGTTGTCGGAGCCGGCCGTTCGGAGACGTCGATCGGTCGAGCCGTGCTGCGCAGCCTCCGCGCCGCGGGGTTCCCTGGTGCGGTCTACGCGGTCAACCCCGGCGCCACCGAGATCGAGGGAGTCGCCAGTTCCCCGTCGGTGGGTGCGCTGCCGGAGCCGGTCGACCTCGCCGTCGTCTGCGTGCCCGTCGCCGCCGTCGAGCGGGTGGTCGAGCAGTGCGGAGAGCGTGGAGTGCGCGCGCTGCTGATCCTCACCGGTGGCCTGGCGGCGGTGCCGGGGCTCGGCGAGCGGGTACGGGAGCTGATCGACCGCCACGCCATGCGCATGGTCGGTCCGAACAGCGTCGGCGTGGCCACCCCCGCTGCCCAGCTCGACGCCACCTTCGCCGGGGCCGCACTGCGGGCAGGCGACCTCGGGCTCGTCGCACAGTCCGGCGGCGTCGTCATCGCCGCGGTGGCGGCATGGCAGCGGCTGGGGCTGGGGCTGTCGGCGATGGTGGCCGTCGGCGACGCCCACGACATCGGTGCCCGCGACGTGCTCGCCTGGTTCGACGAGGATCCCGGCACCGCGCTGGTGGTGCTGTACGCCGAGTCGGAGCCGGATCTGCGCGGGCTGGTGCGGACGGCCGCGCACCTGGCCGGCCGCGTGCCGGTCCTGGCGCTCGAGCCGGGGATCTCGCCGGCCGGGGCCCGAGCCGCCGCCTCGCACACGGCCCGCGCCGCGACGCCCCGCGCGATCCGGGAGGCGGCGTACGCGGCGGCCGGGATACAGACGGTGCCGGACCTGACCACGCTCGCCGCCACGGTCGGCCTGCTCCGCGGGCAACCGCTCCCGCGGGCCGGAACGGTCGTCGTCCTCACCAACGTGGGCGGGGGCGGGGTGTTGGCCGCCGACGCCTGCGCGGCCGCAGGCCTGCCCCTGCAGCCCCTCTCGGCGGTCCTGCAAGGCGGGCTGCGGGCGCTGCTCCCACCGTTGGCCAGCACCGGAAACCCGGTGGATACCGGCGCGGCCGTGCCGGCGGAGGTCTTCGCCGCCACCCTCGCCCGGCTGCTGGACGAGCCCACCGTGTCCGCGGTCATGACGGTGACCGCACCCACCGGCGTGAGCGACCCCGGGCCGGGGGTCGCCGCCGCGGCCGCCGCACACGCAGCCCGGGGCGGGGCGACACCCGTCATCGACGTCCGGCTGACCCAGGCGCCCGCCGTCGAGCGGCGCGAGCTGCCCGGGGCGCCGGAGGGTCGCTTCCTGACCGCGGTCAGCGAGCCGGTCCCGGCCGCCCGGGCGCTCGCCGCCGCCACACGTCGCACGGCGTGGCTGAATCGGCCGACGACCGCCACGACACCCCCGCCCGGGGTCGACGTCCTCGCCGCACGGACCGTCGTGACCGGCGTACTGGCTCGGGTTCCGCTGGGCGACTGGCTGCTTCCGGAGGAGGTGCGGTCAGTCTGTGCGGCCGCCGGGATACCCATGGTCGCCACGTCCTGGGCCCCGTCGGCGGCGGAAGCCGCCGCAGCGGCGACCTGGCTGGGGACGCCGGTCGCGGTGAAAGGCCACGTGCGGGGCGTCGTGCACAAGGCCGATGCCGGGCTGCTGCGCCTGCCGGTGAACAGCGCGGCCGAGGTCGCCCACGTGGTGGGGGAGTGGGCGGACCGGGCCGGCCCGGACTGGCTCGGAGCGGTCGTCCAGCCGATGATCGCCCTCGGTGACGAGCTGCTCGTCGGCGCTGTGCGCGATGCCGCGGCCGGTGCTGTGGTCGCGCTGGGACCCGGCGGGCGGGCCGCCGACGCCCTGGGGCATCGCGTGCATCGGCTGGCACCGCTCAGGGCCGCCGACGCAGAGGCGATGCTCGCCGATTCCGGCCTGTTCAACACGCCACACGGGGGCTCGCTGGACCACCGCGGCATCGTGGACTGCCTGCAGAGGATGGCCTGGCTCGCCGATGCGGTGCCCGAGGTCGTCGAGGCCGAGATCAACCCGCTCGTGGCCACCCCGGGGAGTTGCCGCGCCCTGGACGTGCGGGTTCGTGTCGCCGCCGTCGAGTCGTGACCGGGCCGGCGACGCGACGCACCGGGGACCGCGAGCAACGCCCGCCCGGCGCTGTGTCCACCCACAGTGTATCCCCGACATGCAGGGGGAGTACCCAGTGATCGACCCTGTGTCAGCCGTCACGCTGGGTTTCGCACGGTTGGACGGACATGGCGGGAGAGACAGACGATGACGGACCGAGAGCGGCAGAGGGCCATCGTCGTGGGTGGCTCCATGGGTGGGCTGACCGCGGCGCTGCTGTTGCATGAGCTGGGATTCGACGTGGACGTGTTCGAGCGGTCGCCCGAGCCGCTCGAGGGCCGGGGAGCCGGCATCGTCGTGCAGCCCGACACCGTGCGGTGGTTCGCCGAGCACGGCGGGACCGAGGCCGTCGAGCGGGTGAGCACCGGGTCGACGCACCTGCGGTACCTCGGCCCGGACGACGAGGTCGTGTACGACACCCCGTCGACCTGGCGCTTCACCTCGTGGACGGCGACCTACCGGGCCCTGCTCGCCGACTTCGGCACCGACCGGTACCACCTCGGTGAGCACGTCGCGGGTGTCACGCAGGACGAGGCGGCCGTGACCCTGCGGTTCGTCACCGGGCGCGAGGAGCGCGCCGACCTGGTCGTCTTCGCCGACGGCATCTCGTCGACGGGTCGCCGCCGCCTGCTGCCCGAGGTCACGCCGCAGTACTCCGGCTACGTGGGCTGGCGCGGCACGGTCCCGGAGTCGCAGGTCAGCACCCGGACGCACGACCTCCTGCACGACTCGCTGGCCTACGCCACCGCGCCCGGGACGCACATCGTCATGTACCCCATCCCGGGCCGGGACGGGGGGCTCACCGTGGGCTCCCGGGACCTCAACTACGTCTGGTACCGCAACGTCGCGGAGGGGCCCGACCTCGACGAGATGCTCACGGACAAGCGCGGGTTCCCCTGCCCCGTCTCGGTGCACCCGGGTCAGGTCCAGGACCGCTTCGTCGACGAGCTGCGCGCCGCAGCGCGCGAGCTCCTCCCGCCGGCCGCTGCCGAGCTCGTCCTGCGGACCGAGCAGCCGTTCATCCAGCCGGTGCTGGACATCGAGGTGCCCCGGATGGCCTTCGGGCGGGTGTGCCTCATCGGGGACGCCGCGTTCGCCGCTCGGCCGCACGCCGCTGCGGGCACCGCCAAGGCCGCCTCGGACGCGTGGGCGCTGGCGGACGCCCTGCGCAGCGCCGACGGCGACGTCCTCGCCGCGCTCGAGGAGTGGGAGCCCGGCCGGCTGGAGCTGGGCCGGAGCCTGCTGAAGCGGGTGGGGGAGATGGGGCGGCACTACCAGGTCGACAGCGACGCGGATCCCGCGGACGTGAGCCTGCGCTTCGGGCTGTACGGCCCGGACCACTGACCCGCCGTCCCGCGCGACCGACCGCCGGAGGAGGACGAGGCGATGACGCCGACCGCACTGCACGCCGCCACTGCGCCGGCCGCCCCGGGGAGCCGGCGGTGACGGCCCCCGCGCGGGCCGCCGGAGAGCGGATGGCGGACGCGGCCCGCGCCTGGCTGGCGAGCCTGGACCAGGGGCAGCGGGAGCAGGCCGCGTGGCCGTTCGGGGCCGGCGGGGAGCGGCAGCGCTGGTTCTACACGCCCACCGACCACGGAGGGCTGCCGCTGCGGGACATGCGCCCCGCGCAGCAGAGCCTCGCCATGCAGCTGGTGGCCACCGGTCTGTCCCGGGCCGGCTACGTCACGGTGTCGACCATCATGGGGCTGGAGAACGTCCTCGACCAGGTCGAGGGCTGGAGCGTCGACTGGGGTCGGGAGCGGGGACGCGACCCGCAGCTGTACTGGCTCCGGGTCTTCGGGGAGCCGGGGGACCAGGGCGCGTGGTCGTGGCGCTTCGGCGGGCACCACGTCTCGCTGAACCTCCTCGTCGTGGACGGCGAGGTGCAGGCGACCACCCCGTGCTTCCTCGGCGCGGACCCCGCGGAGTCGCCGCTGCTCGGGCCGCACCTGCTGCGCCCGCTCGGGGGTGCCGAGGACCTGGCCCGGGACCTCGTCCGGTCGCTCGACGAGGCGCAGTCGGCGCAGGCGCTGCTCACCGGCGTCGCCCCGGTCGACATCGTCGGCGGCAACCGTGCCCGGGTCGGGGACGGCGATCTGCTGCTCCCGCTGCCGGACGTCTGGCGCGGTCACTTCAGCCAGCCGCGCCTCGCCGATCGCGTGGAGGCCATGCACCGGGGGGCGGAGGAGAAGGCCGGGGTGCGGCCGCAGGACCACGAGGCGGTGCGGCTCACCAGCCGGCCGAAGGGTGTCGCCGCGGCAGACCTGACCCCGGCCCAGCAGGACCAGCTGCGTGCGCTGCTCGGCGTCTACCTCGGGCGCATCCCCGACGAGCTCGCGGAGCGGGAGGCGGCCAAGTTCGCCGGCGACCGGCTCGGCCACGTCCACTTCGCCTGGGCCGGCGGCACCGAGCGGCACCAGCCGCACTACTACCGGCTGCAGGGGCCGCGGCTGCTCGTGGAGTACGACAACACGCAGCGCGACGTGAACCACATCCACACCGTCTGGCGCGACCCGGAGGGCGACTTCGGGTTCGACGTGCTGCGCCACCACCTCGCGGCCGCACACCGCTGACGGCATCGCCCGGGGGCGGTGCCGGCTCCCGAGCGCGGAGCGGCGGAGATCAGCAGGGCAGAAACGAAGAACGACACCGATGCGCTGACGGTCGTGCTGCGCACCCGGCGGGCCACGACGGCCCGCTCCACCGGCTGAGCCCGGCGGGGCGGGCCGTCCCTCGTCGGGGCTGCTGGCCGCCCGGCGCGATGAACTGGAGGTGGTCCCGTGATCGAGACATCGGGGGGAGGTGCGCCTCCCGCGGAGGAGCGCCCGGCCGAGCCGCGGCGGTCGGTGCGGACGCTGGTCGCCGGCTGCCTGGTCGGCGGGGCGGCGGGGTGGTCCCTGACGGCGGCCGGTGCCGGGGCCACGGCGCTGGAGCGCGGCTACGGGGTGGACCTGGTGGTGGTCGGGCTCCTCACCACCGCGATGGCCGTCCCGTATGCCCTGCTGCAGGTGCCCGCCGGAGCCCTGGTGGACCGCTGGGGGGCCCGGCGGGCCGGGGTGCTGGGGCTGGGGCTGGTGGTCGTCGCCTACCTCGCCGCCCTCGTCGTGCCGGACGTGGGACTGGCACTGGCGGCGCGAGCGGTCGTCGGGGCGGGCGGCGCGATCTGCTTCTCGGCGGGGGCCGACCTGGCCCGGAGGTCCGGGACCGGACCGCTCGGGTTGGGGATCTTCGGCGGGCTGGCCATCGGCGCCGGCGGAGTCGCGGTGCTGGTCGTGCCCCTGCTCGCGGACGTGCTGAGCTGGCGCTCGGCGTGGGCGACGGGTGCGGGAACGGCCCTGCTGGCTGCCGGTTCTCTCGTGCTGGTACCCGCAGCCTCGGCGGTCGCCGCCCGGACCCGGGACCGGTCCCCGACCGAGGAGGCCGCCTCGGTGATCCAGGACGGGCAGCTGCACCGGCTGGCCGCCGTCCACGCGGTCACGCTGGGACTGGGCGTGGTGCTCAGCAACTGGGTGGCCGTGGTCCTCGAGCGCCTCTGGGGGCTCGGCCCGGGGATGTCGGCCGCACTGGGATCGCTGGTCCTGCTGCTGGCCGTCGTCAGCCGCCCGCTGGGCGGCTACCTGGTCCGGCGCCACCCGGCGAGCACCCGGGTGGTCGTTCTCGGTGCGCTGCTGGCCGCGGCGGCCGCGACGGCCGTGCTCGCCAGGCCGTCGGCCGTCGTGGTCGCGGGCCTGGCGGTGAGCGTCCTGGGGCTCGCGTCGGGGCTGCCGTTCGCCGCGGTGGTGGCCATCGCGCAGGCGCGGCGTGCCGACCGACCGGCCGCGGCCGTGGGCCTGCTGAACGCGCAGGCCAATGTGCTCGTGCTGCTCTGCACCCCGCTGCTGGCTGCCGCGATCCAGGGCTCGATGAGCACGCTGGGACTGCTCGCGGTGGCGGCGGTCTGGCTGCTCCCCCTGCTCGTACTGCCGGACTCCCTGCGACGGCGCCCGCGCCGCGGGGGCTGATCTCGTCCGATCCGGCGGGGTCAGGAGGGGGATTCCGGCCCGGCGGAGGAGAACGCGAGGACGTCGTCGACCATCAGAGCCACCTTGACCTGGGCGAGGGACTCCACGTCGGCGAAGGACAGCCCGAGCAGCTCCTCGGCCCGCCGGAGGCGCAGCCCGACGGTGTTGGGATGGACGTAGAGCGCCGCCGCGGTCGCCGCGGTGCTCAGGTCGTGGCGCAGATGGGTCGCGACGGTCTCGAGCAGCGCGCTGCCGCGGGCCTCGTCGTGCTCACGCAGGGGCCGCAGCAGCCCGTCGGCGAAGCGGGCCAGCTCCCGGGTGTCCTCGAGCTGCAGCAGCAGGCCGTAGATCCCGAGGCCGGCCAGGGTCACCGTCACGTCCCGGCGTCCGCGCAGCTGGGAGAGCTCGACCGCTCCCCGGGCGAGCCGGAAGGCGGCGGCGTGTTCCTGCAGGGCGGCGCACGGCCGGATGACCGCGACCGATGCGGTCGCTGTGTGCGCATGGGAGCGCAGGGCGCGGCGCATGGCGTCCGCGCCGGCGATGCAGCCGGCGAGGTCCCCGTCGGCTACCGGCCACAGCGCGACGACGTAGTCGGCCACCGCCGCGATCAGCGGGCGTGGGCGGATCGAGGCCGACACGGTTCGGACGGCGCCCAGCGCGGCCTGCACGTCGATGCCGTGCTCGGGGTCGGTCTTCAGGACGAGCGTCGCGTGCGGGGTGCGCAGGTCGTGCCCCAGCCTGGCTGCGCGTGACGTGATCGTCCGGAGCGCCGTCGGGTCGCCCGACAGGAGGTCACCGAGCAGCTCGCCGGCCAGCCGCCACTCGACCTCGAGGGCGGTGCGGGCGCGCAGGAGCTCCAGCGCCGAGATGGTCGCGGCGTGCTCGAGGGCCCGCTGGTCGAGCGGGCTGAGCTCGGCGAGCGAGCCGGGCAGCCAGATCCGGGCCACGACCTCGTCGCCCAGACGGACCGGTGCCATGACCCGTGGGCCCGGCGGAGCGGCCGTCGGCCAGCCGGGAACCTCGGCCAGCTCCTCGGGCAGCGGGCGGGCGACGTCGCGCCCGCCGGGTGCGGGGGCGTCCACGGTCCGACCCTCGTACGACGAGGACGCCAGCGGCGCGCCCGCCGGGTCCTCGACGAGCACCGGCCGGCGCAGGAGCGAGGAGAGCGTGGCGGAGACCGAGGAGATGCCGCCGGTCCGCAACGCCACGGCGGTCAGCTCCCGGTGGATCTGCTCGCCCTGCTGCAGCAGGGCGTGTTGTTCGGCGAGTGACCGGTTGAGTTCCCGCAGGTCGGCGATGGTGCGCGCTTCGAGGTCCCGCAGGCGTGCTGCTTCGATGGCGATCGCCGCCTGGTGGGCCAGGGTCGTGAGGAGGTCGGTCTCGTCGGGACCGAATTCGTGGACGTCGACGAGGTAGCAGTTCAGCGTGCCGAGGGCGCGGCCGGACACCAGCAGTGGGACGGCGATCATCGAGCGGAAGCCCTCCTGCCGGGCCACCCCCTCCCAGGGCCGGAAGGTCGGCGCCATCGAGATGTCCGACACCTGGACGGCTCGCTGGGTGCTGAACGCGCGGCTGGAGGGGGCCTCGTCGGGGTCGCCGGGCCGCAGGGTGATGGGGTGGGCGGCGTTGACGCCGGCGATGTAGTCGGCCGACATCCCGCAGGAGCCCTCCATCACGAGGACCCCACGGTCCGGGTCGGCCAGCATGACCGCGCAGAACTGGTAGTCCATCAGCTCGCACGCCGTCCGGCTGACCAGGGTGAGCAGCTCTGCGCGGGAGACCGGTGCGTTCACCGCCGCGGCGATACGGGCGATCCCGCGCAACCAGCGCTGCAGTTCGAGATGGCGGAGGCCCGGGTCGTCCGGACCCGCGGTGGATGGCGCCGGTACGGCAGTCGAGGCAGGGCGCGGTGCACCGGTCACCCCATCCACTGTGCCACGCCACACTCCGGCGCCGCGATGCAGTGTGACTGCCCATAGGGATCACCAGTGACGCGCGGCACAGTGGAGTCCGGATCACAGCACGCGGGCGCGCCGCGCCCGCTGAGCACACCTTCGTCCTCCACCGGGCGGCACTCCGCCGCACCGGTGCGGCGCAGAGGAGCACGATGAAGCCGCCACGTTTCGCCTACTACGACCCGGCCAGCGTCGCCGAGGCGGTCGAGCTGAAGAGCCGGTTCGGGACCGATGCTCTGGTGCTGGCCGGAGGGCAGAGCCTGATGCAGGACCTCAACACCCGCCGCACCAGGCCCGACGCACTGCTGGACATCAATCGCATCACGTCGCTGCAGGAACTCCAGGTCGGACCGACCCACCTCGAGCTCGGTGCTCTGGTGCGCCAGCACCGGCTGGAGACCGACCCGGCCGTCCGGCGTGCGGTGCCGCTGCTGACCGGCGTCACCCACCACATCGGGCACGTCGAGAACCGGCACCGCGGTACCGTCGGCGGCAGCATGGCCCAGGCCGACCCGTGGGCGGAACTCCCCACCGCCGCGGTCACCCTGGACGCCGAGATGGTCATCGAGGGACCGGCCGGCCGCCGGGTCGAAGCCGCGCGGGACTTCTTCACCGGGAGAGGGACCACCAGCATCGCGCCGGACGAACTGCTGGTGGCGGTGCGCTTCCCGCTCACGCCCGCAGACGCCGGCTGGGGATTCGTCGAGGTCGCCCGGCGCGAAGGGGATCGCGCCATGGCCGCCGCCGCCGCCCAGCTGCGTCTGGACGACGCCGGCCGTGTCGCCTCCATCGCGATCGGCCTGACCAGCATCACCGACCACCCGGTGCGCGCGGCGGAGACCGAGGCCCAGCTGCTCGGCCAGGTGCCCACCGCCGACGCCGTCGCCGCGGCCGCCCGGGCCGTCGAGCAGCAGGTCGACCGCGCCGACGACGTGCACGCCACGCTCGGCTACCGCCGGCATCTCGCCATCACCGTCACCCAGCGCGCCGTTCTCGCAGCGGTGCAGCGAGCCCAGGAAGGAGATCGTCCGTGACGACCCAGGCCCACATGGGAGCCGACCCGACCGTGCAGCGGGTGATCACCGCGCGTATCAACGGCCGCGACGTGACCCGCGCCGTCGACACCCGCACCACCCTCGCCGACTGGCTCCGCGACGAACTGGACCTGGTGAGCGTCCACCTCGGCTGCGAGCACGGCGTCTGCGGCGCCTGCACCGTGCTGCTCGACGGCCAGTCGGTGCGCGCCTGCCTGCTGCTGGCCGTCCAGGCCGACGGCCACGACGTGGAGACGGTCGAGAGCCTGTCGGGCGACCCGAACGATCTGCACCCGATCCAGCAGGCGTTCCACGAGGAGCACGGCCTGCAGTGCGGCTTCTGCACCCCGGCCATGGTGCTGCGCACCAAGGAGATCCTCGAGGAGCGCCGCGAGCGCACCGACGAGGAGGTCCGGCAGGAGATCTCCGGCATCCTCTGCCGCTGCACCGGCTACCAGAACATCGTCAACGCCGTGCAGTGCGCCGCCCGCAAGCTCTACGCCGGCTCGCCCGCCCCCATCGCCTCGGGGACCGGCACCGGCGGCTCCACCGACCCGCACCCGGGAGCGTGACGCGATGACCACCGACATCACCCCCGCCGCGGTCGACGCCGCTCCGGACGGCCAGCCCAAGCGCAAGTGGATCGGCCGCAGCATGAAGCGGGTCGAGGACCCGCGTCTGCTCACCGGCCGAGGCGGCTTCATCGCCGACCAGAAGATCCCCGGACTGCTGCACGCGGCCATCTACCGCAGCCCGGTCCCGCACGGCCGGATCGTCTCCATCGACGCCACCGCCGCCCTCGCCATCCCCGGCGTCGTCGCCGTGGTCACCGGTGAGGACTGCAAGGCGAAGATGAACCCCTGCATGAACTTCGGCCCGACGACGATCCCCCAGTACCCGCTCGCCGTGGACAAGGTCCGCTACGTCGGGGAGGCCGTGGTCGCGGTGATCGCCGAGAGCCGCTACCTCGCCGAGGACGGCGTCGACGCGCTGAAGGTGGAGTTCGAGGAGCTCCCGCCGGTGGTCGACCCGATGAAGGCGCTGCAGGAGGACGCCGCCCTCCTCCACGAGGAGCACGGCAGCAACCTCGCCTACGAGCGCACGTTCACCTTCGGTGAGGTGGACGACGCCTTCGCCCAGGCCGACCTCGTCGTCTCCGACACGCTGCACTGGGGCCGCTCGGCCGGCATGCCGCTGGAGACCACGGGGGCCATCGCCCGGCCGGGGCTGAACGGCGTCCTCGAGATCTTCTGCAACTCGATGAACTTCAGCTACTTCGTGTGGCTGATCGCGACCGCGCTCAACGTGCCGAGCAACCGGGTCACGATCTCGCCGGTCCCGGCCGGGGGCAGCTTCGGCAGCAAGTTCACCGCGCACAAGGTGCCCACGCTCGCCGGCTTCCTGGCGCTGCAGGTCAACCGGCCGGTCTCCTACATCGAGGACCGCTTCGACCACATCATGAACTCCGACCACCACGCGTCGGACCGGTACTACGACGCGAAGCTGGCGGTCACCTCCGACGGCATCCTCCTCGGCCTCGACATCGACGTGGTCGACGACTACGGCGCCTACCTGCAGTTCGGCGTCGGCACGCACGGCAACGCGCTGTCCCAGGGCGTCGGTCCCTACCGGATCAAGAACCTGCGCTACGGCCTGCGCGCAGTGCTCACCAACAAGTGCCAGCAGGGCGCCTACCGCGGCTTCGGCTCGGAGGTGCAGAACTGGGTGCTGGAGCGGCTGATCGACCAGGCCGCCGAGCGGCTCGGGATGGCGCCGGAGGAGATCCGCCGGAAGAACTTCATCCAGCCCGACGAGTTCCCCTACAAGATCCCCGGGGGCAACCTCTACGACAGCGGCGACTACCCCGCGGTGCTCGACAAGGCGCTGTCGATGATCGACCTCGAGCACTGGCGGAAGGAGCAGAAGCGGCTGCGTGAGGAGGAGGGCCGCTACATCGGCATCGGCCTGGCCACCACGCAGGAGCGCAGCGTCTTCAGCTCCACGGAGTTCTGGTACTGGTTCGACGAGCCGGCGTTCCCGATCACCTCCAGCCCGGAGAGCGCCACGATCACCGTCGACCCGGCCGGTGAGTTCCAGGTCCTCCTGCACTCGCAGGCCATGTGGGGCAACAGCCCCGAGACGGTCGCCGCGATGGTCGTGGCCGAGGAGTTCGGCGTCGACCCGTCCACGGTCAACATCCGGTACGCGGACTCGGCCCACGCGCTGCCCGGCACCGGCCCGGGCGGCAGCCGGTTCACCGTCATGGTCACCGGCGCGATCCGCGGCGCGGCGAAGAAGCTGCAGAAGAAGATCATCGAGATCGCCGCGCACACCCTCGAGGTGCCCCCGGAGGACATGGAGATCACCGATGGGCGCGTGCAGGTCAAGGGCGCTCCCGAGCTGGGGCAGAGCCTCGCCGAGGTGGCGCTGACGGCCTACTTCTTCGCCCTGAACCTGCCGCCCGGCATGACCAGTGGCCTCGAGGAGGCGTACACCTACGACCACCCGCTGACGACGCTGCCGTCCCCTGACCGCAGTGACCTCGGGATCTTCTACCCGATCATGGGCCACAACTGCCACATCGCGGTGATGGAGGTCGACCCGGAGACCGGGATGACGACGTGGCTGGACTACGTCGCCGTCCACGACGCCGGCACGATCGTCAACCCGATCACCCTGGGCGGCCACGTCACCGGCGGCACCGCGCA
Source organism: Geodermatophilus ruber (assembly GCF_900114385.1). GTDB lineage: Bacteria > Actinomycetota > Actinomycetes > Mycobacteriales > Geodermatophilaceae > Geodermatophilus > Geodermatophilus ruber. The sequence continues at coordinate 437,379 of NZ_FOSW01000003.1, read as the reverse complement.
GGGCGTGGGCACCGCCCAGCTCGAGGAGCTCGTCTACGACTCCGACGGTCAGTTCAAGTCCTCCAGCTTCTGGGAGTACCTCGTCCCGTCGGCGACCGAGGTGCCGCCGATGAAGCTCGGCCACGTGGAGACGCCGTCCCCCTACACCGAGTTCGGCATCAAGGGCGGCGGCGAGGGCGGCCGGATGGCCACCCCCGCGGTCATCTCCGCGGCGATCGACGACGCGCTGCGCGAGTACGGCATGCGCGTCCGGAACCTGCCGGTCAGGCCGGCGGACATCGTGGCCGCGGTCCAGGCGGCCCGGCAGGAGCAGAAGGCCGACTGATGGAGCTGCGCGACTCCTTCCTGCGTCCCCGGCCACCCGCGGGTGGCCGGGGACGGGAGGACGACCCCGCATGACCAGGACCCCTCCCGCGCCGGGGGCCGACGGCCAGTTCGGCTCGGTGCCCGATCTCCAGCGGGCGCTGGCCGGCGTGGACTACCTCGCCGACGAGGGGCTGGCCATGGCGGCGTTCCTCGCCCTGCGCATGGGCCGTCCGCTGCTGCTGGAGGGGGAGAACGGCGTCGGCAAGACCGAGATCGCGCTCGCCCTGGCCCAGCTGCTGGACCGGGAGCTGATCCGCCTGCAGTGCTACGAGGGCATCGACACCAGCCAGGCCCTCTACGACTGGCACTACGCGCGTCAGCTCCTGGCCGTGCGCGAGGGCGCGGCGCACGCCGACGTCTTCACGCGGGAGTACCTGCTGCCGCGGCCGCTGCTCACCGCGCTCGAGCTGGGGGCGGGCTCCGTCCTCCTCATCGACGAGCTCGACCGGGCCGACGACGAGTTCGAGGCGTTCCTGCTGGAGATGCTGTCGGACTTCTCGGTCACCATCCCCGAGTTCGGCCGCATCCGTGCGCCGAGCCGGCCGCTGGTGGTCCTGACCTCCAACCGCACCCGCGACCTGCACAACGCCGTCCGCCGGCGGTGTCTCTACAGCTGGGTGGCCCACCCGGACGCGGAACGGGAACTCGCCATCCTGCGGGTGCGGGCCCCGCAGGTCCCCGAGCCCCTGGCCGCGGAGGTCGCCGGTGCGGTGGCCCGCATCCGGGGGCTGGATCTGGTCAACCGTCCGGGGGTCGGGGAGGCGGTGGACTGGGCCAGTGCGCTGCACATGCTCGGGCTGGCCAAGCTGGACCGGCAGACGGCGCTCGACACGCTGGCGGCGCTGGTCAAGGACGTCGACGACCAGCAGACCGTGGCCGAGGCCATCGACGACGTCATCCCCGAGCCGGAGTCCTGACCTCCGGTGGCGGCGCCGGAACGGGGACCCGAGGACCTCACCCGGGTCTGTGCGGAGTTCACCGTCCTGCTCCGACGCCGTGGTGTGCCGGTGGGTCCGCCGCAGACCGCGGCCTTCCTCGAGGCCCTCTACCTGCTCCGCCCGACGACTCCCGCCGAGCTCTACTGGGCCGGGCGGGCCGTGCTGGCCACCGACGTCGCCCAGGTCCCGGCCTACACCCGCGCCTTCGCCGAGTTCTTCGCCCCCGCCGCCGGCGACCCGCTCCCGACCGCGCCGGCTGACCCCCCACCGAGCGTGCTGGACACCGAGAGCGAACCGCTGGCGCGCCTGGCGCTGGACCTGGCGGGGGAGGAGCTGCTCGACCTGCCGGAGGAGGCCCGGGTCGAGGCCAGCGAGGCCGAGCGGCTGCGGCAGAAGTCCTTCGCCCGGATGACGGCTGAGGAACGGCGGGTCGCAGCGCTGCTCATCCGCCGCCTGCGGGTCCGCCTGCCCCGGCGGCTGAGCCGGCGGCGGCGGCGCGCACCGAGCGGTCGGTATCTGGACATGCGCAAGACCCTGCGCCGGTCGCTGGCCACCGACGGGGAGCCCGCGCGCCTCGGCCGGCGCCGCCGCCGGGTCCGGCAGCGGCCGGTCACCCTCGTCATCGACGTCTCCGGCTCCATGACCCCGTATGCGCACGCGCTCCTCCGGTTCGGGCACGCGCTGCTGCACGCCGGCCACCGGGTCGAGGTGTTCACCGTCGGCGTGCGGCTGAGCCGGGTGACCGACGCGCTCCGGCACGACTCGGCGGACCGGGCGCTCGACGAGGTCGGGCGCCGGGTGGCCGACTGGGACGGCGGCACCCGGCTGGCCACGTCCGTGACCCAGCTGCTCGAGCGCCGGCGCGGGCACGCGGCGCTGCGCGGGGCGATCGTGGTGATCTGCTCCGACGGCCTCGACCGCGACGACCCGCGGCTGCTGGGGGAGGCCACCGCCCGGCTGTCCCGGCTCGCGCACCGGCTGGTGTGGTTGAACCCGCTCAAGGGCGATCCTCGCTACCGGCCACTGGCGCGGGGCATGGCCGCCGCGCTGCCGCACCTCGACCTCTTCCTGGCCGGGCACAACGTGGCGAGCCTGGACGAGCTGGCGGCCGTCGTCGCGGGGCACGCCACCTCCGCGCGCAGGGTCTGACGCTGCTCGTGGAGCGGTGGACGTCGCGCCGGCCCGAACCCAGTACGGCCAGGTGTGTCAGCCGCCCGCCCGGGCGTCGGCCACGACGTGGAACCACCGGGTCACGTTGGGCGCTGACTCCAGGCGCTCCAGCAGCGTGCGCTTCTCCAGGAACGCCGGATCGTCATGCCAGGCCATCCAGTCCTCCCGGCTGTTCCAGGTGCCGACGATCACCCGGGACAGGGGGTCGTCCTCGGGAGTCAACAACTGGCCGGAGACCCAGCCCGGCTTGCGTTGTGCGGACTCGAACCGTTCGCGCATCGCTGCGTCCCACTCCGCCTCACCCCCGGGCCGCAGCTTGCTGGTGGTCAGGACGGTCATCATCGCCTGCTCCCTCGCCGAAGGACCCGCGGTTGCCGTCGCTTCGGTGTCCGTGGACCAGCCGCAGGAAACGCTGATCCGAGGAATGACCTGCCGTCCCCGGCCGGCCACATCGGCGTTCCGCTGAGGAACGTCGCCGCGTCGGCTGGGTGAGGACCACCTCGCGGGCGAGGCGCTGCGTCGTTCGCCAGCCCGACCCGAGAGAGGTCTCGGACATCGCCGGGGTGTTCGAGGGGCGACACGCGCACACGGCTGTGAGATCGTTGTTCACCGACCTGCTAGAAACTGCTGAAACACCACTCGGGTCGCCCTCATCCCCTGGCCGTCTCCGCGTCGAGCAGGCAACCAGCCGGAATGGTGCGTCCTTCGCAGGCGTTTGTCATGCTGGCGGCACGGACACGAGAACCGGAGAGGTAGTCCGACCACGACTGTCATGGTGCGGTGGTCACCTGCCCGACCGCCGGCAGCTCCGGGTCCCCCGGCAGCGGCCTGCTGAGACCCACGGGGTCGGTCCCCGCCAGGTCCGCAGGCCGGCTCGGCGATCGGAGCACCAGGCCCTCCGCTCGAGGGCCCGCCCCATCCGCCGGGCCGTGCGGCATGCTGCCGCGCCCGGCCATCTCAGAGGAGGAGTCTGTGGCTAGACCAGCCCAGCGCCGGACGGCGGGTCGCCGTACCGCCCCGCGGAACCAGCGACGGGTCCGCCACCGCGACGATGTCATCTCGGTGCTCGCGGGGATGGTCCGTGAGGTGGAGGCGGCCGCCCAGCGCGGCCGAGTAACGCCTGCCGTCCGCACGAAGTTCCAGGCCGTCGCCCTGCTGCTGCGGGAGGAGCGCGCCCGCGTCCGGGCAGAGGCAGCCGGCAGCGAGAGCCATCGGGCCGAGCAGCTCAAGCGCCTGGAGGGCGTCGCGACCATCCTCGCGACGACCGCCGTCCGAGACGCCGGGCTGCTGGCGTGCCTCGCCGAGGACGCCGTCGTCTCCGACGCGGCCCGGTCGCTGGCGCGGGACATGCTGAGGGGCCTCGGCGTCGAGCCGGCCCCCGAGGAGGTCCAGCCGTCGGAGATCGCGGCTGCGCCCGCCAGCCCCGAGCGCAGGGTCGTGCCGCAGTCGGTGCTCTCCCGGCAGCTGGCCAACCCCTTCCTGGCCCCCGACTTCTCCGCCGTTGCTCAGCGCACCCCCCGTCCGCGTCGCCTGGCCGGCTGGGAGCTGCTCGGCCCGCTCCTCAGCTCGTTCGAGCGCGCCGGCAGCGGGGACCCGGCGTGCATGCCGCTGCCCGAGCCGTCCTCGCGGCTCGGGCCGAAGGGCCTGGAGCTGATGCCGCACCAGGCGCAGCTGATCGCCGCGGCCGCTGCCGGCCACCGGACGTTCCTGCTCGCCGACGAGCCGGGCCTGGGCAAGACGGCCCAGGCGCTGCTCGCCGCTGAGGCGGCGAACGCCTATCCGCTGCTCGTGGTCGTGCCGAACGTCGTCAAGACCAACTGGGCTCGCGAGGCCGGCCTCTGGACGCCCCACCGCGCGGTCACCGTCGTCCAGGGCAACGGCGACACGGTCGACGGCTTCGCCGACATCGTCGTCGTCAACTACGAGGTGCTCGACCGCCACGTCGGCTGGCTCGGCGACTTCGGCTTCCGCGGCATGGTCGTCGACGAGGCGCACTTCATCAAGAACAGGTCTTCGCAGCGCTCGCAACACGTTCTCGAGCTCTCCGACCGCCTCCGGTCCCGCGCCACGCGGCCGCTGCTGATGGCCCTGACCGGCACTCCGCTGATCAACGACATCGACGACTTCCGCACCATCTGGCAGTTCCTGGGGTGGATCGACGACGCCAAGCCGCTGGGCGACCTCATGGATGCGCTCGAGGACGCCGGCCTGACGCCCGCCGACCCCGGCTTCTACGCCGCCGCCCGGCGCTGCGTGATCGACCGCGGCATCGTCCGGCGCCGAAAGGTCGACGTGGCCGCCGACATCCCCGCCCGCCGCATCGCCGACCTCCCCATCGAGTTGGACGGAGCGGCGGGCCGGTCGATCCGGGCGGCCGAGCGCGACCTGGTGCGTCGGATGGTGGCCCAGTACGAGACCGCCCTCGCGAACCGCTCGTCCGCCGGGGCCGTGGAGGGCATCGATCGCGACCTCGTGCGCCGGGTGGCCCGCTCGGAGCTGAAGGACGCGGCGACGACGGCCGGCGAGAACGTGTTCACGATGATGCGGCGCATCGGCCAGGCGAAGGCCGGCCTCGCCGCCGACTACGCCGCCCAGCTCGCGCGCAGCGCGGGCAAGGTCGTCTTCTTCGCCAAGCACGTCGACGTCATGGACGCCGCCGAGGAGGCCTTCGCCCGGCAGGGGGTGCGCTTCTCGTCGATCCGCGGCGACCAGACCCCCTCGGTGCGGCAGAAGAACATCGACGCCTTCGTGAACGACTCCGACGTCGCGATCGCGGTCTGCTCCCTCACCGCGGCCGGTGTGGGGCTGAACCTGCAGGTGGCCTCGAACATCGTCCTCGCCGAGCTGTCCTGGACCGACGCGGAGCAGACCCAGGCCATCGACCGCAGTCACCGCATCGGCCAGACCGAGCCGGTCACCGCATGGCGCATCATCGCCGCGCAGACCATCGACGCTCGGATCGCCGAGCTGATCGACAGCAAGGCGGGGCTCGCCGCCCGGGCGCTGGACGGGTCGGACGAAGAGGTCGCCTCATCGGCCGACATGCAGCTCGAGGCGCTGGTCGCGTTGCTGACGGATGCGCTCCGGTCGTCGCCGCAGGTGCCCGCGGACCTCGCGGTGGGCTACTGACCGACGTCCGGGGCCAGGTCGACGTGACGATCCGCGAAGTATCGCGGCGGCATCACGAGCCGGTGCCGACCCGAGCACGACAACTCTCCAGGCTCCTGACCTGGTGACGTGCAGGGACTCCGGGGCGATCGAGTGTCCGAGGGTCGTGTTCGCGGTCACGAGGGGTCAGACGGCCATGAGGCCGTGATGCGACCGGGCGCGGTGGCCGATCTGCGGAGAGCGTCCGCAGCAGCGGGTGAGCTGGTCGCGCGCCAGTCGGTCTCCTTGTCGTACTGGAACCAGATGACCACGCGGACGCCCTCGTCGAGGGCGAGCTCGAACAGCGCCTCGATCCAGGCGGCCTTGTCGCCGCCCTCCTCCGACGAGCCCGTCTCGGTGATGGCGAGAGGGCGGTCCGACAGGCGCCGCAGGTCCGCCAGCGACTCCCCGAAGACCTCCTCCGGACTGCGCCAGCCGCCCCACGGGAGGGCCGTGCCGCCGTTGTAACCGTCGACGGCCACCCAGTCGACAACGTCGTCACCCGGGTAGAGCGCTGCGTATGACGCCGTGCCGGGCGCGTGGACGTTGACCGACCACACCCAGAGGACGTCGTCCGCCCCCTCCTCCTCGAACAGCTGCCGGACGTGGTGCCAGGCCGCCACCGACTCGTCCGGATCGTTCCCGTTGACGCCGGTCGACCAGGGGTAGTGCGGGGCGTTCAGCTCGTGCAGGAACCGGATGCCGAGCCGGCCTCCCCAGTCCCGCACCTGCCGGGCGAACGCCCGGACGTAGACGTCGTGGACGCCACCCACGATGCTCGCCAGCGAGTAGTCGGGCTGGTCGACCCCGGCGCCCGGGGACCAGGGCTCCCAGGTCAGCAGCGGCAGGACCCCCCGAGCGGCCACCGCGTCGGCACGAGCGGTGTCGAGCGGCGGTCGCCCCGCCCACGCCTGGTACCACTGGTACACCCCGACCGGCGCGCCGGCGACATCCGAGAACGAGTCCAGCGCCGCCACGTCGTCGGCCGCGACACCGAGCGTGATGGGCCCGGCTCGACCGCACCCGGCCAGCACGAGGACCGGCAGGAGTGTCAGCACGCCGACGGTCGTCCACAGCCGACTCGGGTGCACCGCTCGTTGCTACCACCCCTCCCAGCGGGCCAACGAGCCGAACGGCCGCCGAGACCGCATCATCGGTGGGCGTGTCGCCAGGTCCCGGGCGTGTCGGGGTTCATTCTTTGTGGATGGTGGGGTCGATGAGCGCGTGTGCGGCACCGAGTCCTCCCGCCGTGGCCGTGGAGGACGCCCGCGTCCGGGCACTGGAGGACCTCGGAGTCCTCCCCACCGGGCCGGAGGAGCGGTTCGACCGCATCACCCGGCTGGCCCGGCGGGTCTTCGGGGTCGCCTCTGCCGCGGTCACGCTCATCGACCGGGACGTGCAGCACGTGAAGTCCCAGGAGGGCCGGCACCTCGACGCGGTGCCCCGTCACGACTCGTTCTGCCACCACACGTTGGGGACGAGCCGGACGCTGGTGGTGGAGGACGCCGCAGGAGACGAGCGCTTCGCCGGCAACCCCCTGGTGTCGGGTGGGCCGGGCATCCGCTTCTACGCCGGCCACCCACTCGAGGCGCCGGGCGGCCACCGGGTGGGCGCCCTGTGCCTCATCGACGACCGCCCACGCCGGTTCACCGACGAGGAACGCCTCCTCCTGGAGGAGCTCGCCGGCTGGGTCCAGGAGGAGATGACCCGGTCGAGGGAGTTGCAGCAGGCCGCTGAGGTGCAGCGGGCCCTCCTGCCGTCCCGCTGGCCAGACCTCCCCGGCTACGACGTGGCCGGGGCGTGCATGCCCGCACGGAGCGTCGGTGGAGACTTCATCGACTGGTATCGCACGCCCGACGGGGACCTCGCCCTCACGTTGGGGGACGTGATGGGAAAGGGCCTCCCGGCGGCGATCGTCATGGCCACCGTCCGCGGCGCGATGCGACTGGCCGGCCGGGAGTCGGAGCCCGGCGACGCCGTCCGGCAGGCGGCGGCGACCCTGTACGAGGACCTCGACGGGATGACCAGCATGGTCACCCTCTGCCATGCGCGGCTGTCGCCCGGTGTGGCGGTCCTCCGCTACACGGATGCGGGCCACGGCCTGATGCTGCTGGTGCGGGCGGACGGTTCGGTCGGGCGCCCGCAGCGGGGCGGCCTGCCGCTGGGCGTCCTGCCCGACCAGGAGTGGCGGGAGGACCGGGTCGTGCTGGGCGAGGGGGACGCGGTCGTGGCGTTCAGCGACGGGCTGCTCGATCTCTGCGGCGGCTCGCCCGAGACGGCGTTGGACGAGGTGGCCCGTGCCGTCGGGGCGTCGGCGTCGTCCGGGGACGTCGTCCGGCATTTCATGGCCTTGGCGCGCGCCCGGCCGGTGGTCGACGACGACGTGGCGGTCCTCGTCATCCGGCGGGATCGGTGAGCCGGCACCGGCTCCCGGACAGCCCGCGCGCCCGCAGGCGGCGGGGACTCATCCGGGTGCTGGTCGTCCTGACGCTCGTGTCCGGGATCAACTACGTGGCCTGGCGTTGGCTGTACTCGGTGAACTGGGACAACTGGTGGATCGCGGTCCCGCTCGTGCTCGCCGAGACCTACAGCCTCATCGACGCCTTCCTGTTCGGCGCCACGATGTGGCGGATCCGCGAGCGGGGCGAGCCGCTGTCCCCGCCGGACGTGACGGTGGACGTCTTCATCACCACCTACAACGAGCCGGTCGACATGGTCATGGCCACCGCCCGCGCGGCCGCCGCGATCCGATACCCGCACCTGACCTGGGTCCTCGACGACGGGGACCGAGCCGAGATGCGCCGTGCCGCGGCCGCGGCCGGCATCGGGTACATCACCCGCAGCGCCGACTGGGCAGACCGGCCGCGTCACGCCAAGGCCGGCAACCTCAACAACGCCCTCTTCGCCACGGAGGGGGACTTCCTGCTCATCCTCGACGCCGACCAGGTTCCCGACCCGACGATCCTCGACCGCACGCTCGGCTACTTCCGGGACTCGCGGGTGGCGCTCGTCCAGACGCCGCAGTGGTTCGTCAACGTGGACGACTCGGATCCTCTGGGCAGCCAGGCCCCGCTCTTCTACGGGCCCATCCAGCAGGGCAAGGACGGCTGGAACGCGGCGTTCTTCTGCGGCTCCAACGCGGTCTTGCGGCGGGAGGCGCTGATGCAGCTCGGGGTCGTGGGTTACGTGCGCGAGGTGGAAGTGGCCGTGCGCGAGGCTCTGGGCGCCGCGGGGGCGATGATCGCGCAGGCGCGGCGGGAAGCGCGGCACCACCCCGCGGCGGTCGCGGCGCTGGACCAGGTGGCTGCGGCCGTCGACGACGCGCGGTCCGACCTCAAGGCCGGGCAGCCCGTCTCCGAGGTCACCTACCGGTTCCAGCAGCGCGTCGACGCCGCCGGCCAGGACGTCGTGGCCGCCGACCTCGCGGCGCTCGAGGCGGATCTCGCCGCGATCGAGACGTTGCCGATCGAGACCGACGGGGAGCTCAACGCCGTGGTCGTCGACGAGGCGGCGCTCGAGCGGCTCGCCGTCCGGGAGTGGTCGCCGCTGGGTGCCCTGGAGTCGATCCGGGCGCTCGTCCGCGCGGTGGACGTGGACCTCGTCGACGAGGCCCAGCCGGTGATGCCCATGGCGACGATCTCGGTGACCGAGGACATGGCCACGGCCATGCGGCTGCACGCGCTGGGCTGGCGGACCGTGTACCACCACGAGGTCCTCGCCCGGGGGCTGGCGCCGGAGGACCTCGGCACCATGCTGCACCAGCGGCTGCGCTGGTCGCAGGGCACGCTGCAGGTGATGCTCAAGGAGAACCCGCTGGTTCAGCGGGGGCTCAGCCTCGGACAGCGGCTCATGTACTTCGCCACCATGTGGAGCTACCTCTCCGGCTTCGCTGCCGTGGTGTACATCGCGGCGCCGGTGCTGTACCTCTTCTTCGGCATCCGGCCGGTGCAGAGCTTCGGTGGCGACTTCGCCGTCCGGCTCGTCCCCTACCTGCTCGCGACCCAGCTGCTGTTCCTGGTCGTGGGCTACGGCATCCGGACCTGGCGCGGGCAGCAGTACAGCCTGGCGCTCTTCCCGCTCTGGATCCGGGCGTGCACGACGGCGGTCGGCAACGTGTTCTTCGGGCGCAGCCTCGGTTTCGTGGTCACCCCGAAGACCCGTCAGGACAGCGGGGGGTTCCCGTGGCGGCTGGTCCGGGCGCAGCTCGTGGCGATCGTGCTCCTGGTGGCCGCGCTGGTCGTCGGGCTGGTCCGGCTGGGGCTGGGGCTGGCGCCGACGGCGCAGGGCACCTGGATCAACGTGGTGTGGGTGCTCTACGACCTGGTCGTGCTCAGCGTGATCATCCAGGCGGGGCGTTACCGGGGACCGGTGCGGACGGAGGAGGCAGTGTGATCGAGGTGGACGTGCAGGGAACCGGGAACTCGGCCGTGCTCAGGCCCCGGGGCCGGCTGACCATGGTGACGGCGCCCCAGTTGCGCGCCGCCGTCGCCGAGGCGGTCGACGCCCAGCGGGTGCTCATCGTCGTCGACCTCAGCGCCTGCGAGTTCATCGACTCCTCCGGTCTGGGGGCGATCATCGGTGGCCTCAAGCAGGCGCGCCAGGCCGGTGGGGACCTCCGGATCGCCCGCGTCGGCTCCCAGGTGGCCACCGTTCTCCAGCTCACCAACCTCGACCGGGTCCTCCGACCGCACGACACCGTCGAGGGAGCCCTGCATGACGGTTGACGGGGGCCTGCGCCTCACGGCGTCGACCGAACCGGAGTCCCTCGAGAAGGTGCAGGCGCTGCTGGAGCGCCTGTGGCTGCAGCACGACGACGTCGTGCTGCCGGACAGGATCCGGTTCGAGACCGCCGTCATCGAGATCGCCGGAAACATCATCCGACACGCCACGGACGGCGAGCCCATCGCCTTCGAGCTCGCGGTGGTCGCGCAACCCGGCCGTCTCCAGGCCGAGTTCCGCGACGAGGGGAAGCGGGCGGACGTGGACCTGGACGCAGCTCAGCTGCCCTCCCCCCTCGCCGAGTCGGGACGCGGGCTGGCCCTGGCACTGGCCGCCGTGCACGAGCTCAGTTACCGACGTGAAGGTTCGACGAACCACTGGCGAATCGTGCGGTGGCGCATGGACCCATGAGCGATGTCGTGCAGCGCCGATACGGCAGAACCCCACGGCGGATGAGCGTGGGGTTCTGCCGAGGGTGCGCGAGGGGCGGCCCGGCACATGCGCACAAAGCTGGGAGCTCGGTGAGCCGCTCAAGCTTGCCCGGCGGGTGCGCGAAGCACAGTCGTCTCCGGAGGGACAGGTGCCTCGTCGTGCGGGCGGCAGCAGGGGAGGAGGGGCTCACCTGCAAGGACACCGGGTCGCCGCTCGCCACGAAGCGCAGCGAGCGCACCGGACCCCGGGTGAAGGGACCTCGAGTCACCGGCCCTGGGCCGAGCCGAGGGTGTCCGGCGAACTCGGACATCCCGCCCGTGGGTGCGAGAAGCGTTCAGGTCCCCAGCCAGCGGGCGATCTCGGTGTGGTCCGCGCCCGCCGGCAGCTCCTGCGCCGCCAGAGCCCACAGCTCCACGGCCCGCTCGCCGAGCCGGCTGGGGACGCCCAGCTGGGTCGCGAGCGCGGTCGCAATGCGCATGTCCTTGAGCATCAGCTGCAGCGCGAACCCCGAGTCGTACGTCCCGGGCAAGATGAAGTTGGGCCACTTGTTCTCCGTGGATCCGCTGCGGCCGCTCGAGCCGTTGACGGCGGCCAGCATGACGGCAGGGTCCAGGCCGAACTCGCGGCCGGCGAGCACCGCCTCGCTCGTGACGAGCAGGTGCGCGGCCGACATCAGGTTGTTCAGCGCCTTGAGCGCGTGCCCGGAGGCGACCGGTCCGGTGTGGACAACCGTGCCCATCGCCTCGAGGACGGGTCGCAGCCGCCCGACGAGCTCCTCCCGACCGCCGATCATGATCGTCAGCTTCCCGGCGACCGCGCCCTTGACGCCGCCGGAGACGGGGGCGTCGACCAGGTCGACCCCGCGCTCCGCGGCCAGGCGCTCGGCCAGCGCCCGCGTCCGCAGCGGCTCGGACGAGCTCATGTCGACGACGAGGCAGCCAGGGCGCAACGCCGCGGCGACCGCTTCGTCCGCCAGCACGGACTCGACGACGTCGGAGCTGGGCAGCATCAAGATCAGGACGTCGACGTTCGCAGCGACGTCAGCCGCGGATGTGGTGGCCACACCGCCCCGTTCCTCCAGTCGACTGCGGTTCTCGGCGACCAGGTCTGTGCCGACCACCTGATGACCGGCCTCCCGCAGGCGCGTGGCCATGGGCAACCCCATGTTGCCCAGGCCGATGAAGCCGATCCGCACCTCAGGCCTCGGCGTCCAGCTCGGCGAGCGCGCGTTCGGCGATCCGGAAGGACTCCAGCGCGGCGGGGACGCCCACGTAGATGGCCGTCTGCAGCAGGGCCTCCTGGATCTCCTCGCGGGAGCAGCCGTTCGTCACGGCCCCCTTGACGTGGACGCCGAGCTCGTGACCGCGGTTCAGCGCGGTGAGCATGGCGAGGTTCAGCAGGCTCCGTGTCTTGCGCTCGAGCCCGGGCCGGGTCCAGACCGCCCCCCAGCAGTACTCCGTCACGAGCTCCTGTACCGGGCGCGCGAAATCGCTCACGTTGGCCAGGGACCGCTCCACGTGTTCCGCGCCGAGGACCGCCTTGCGGACGGACAGGCCCTCCTCGTAGGTCTCTCTCCGCGTGCGGCTGGTGGTCATCGGCCTTCCTCTCCGGGAGCGCCCGCAGGCGTGTCGATCAGGGGCTGGATCACGGGTGCGGCGCCGACCGCGAGTGGGAGCGGCCGCTGTGGGCTAGGTTCGGCTGACCGTCCTCGTCGACAGCTCGGCGTGCACGCTCACCCAATCCACGACGAGCGTGAAGATCTCCGCGTTGTTCACCTCGAGTGTCAGACCGTGTCCGTTGCCGGTGATCCCGTGCTCGGCCAGGTCCACGTGGTCCACGCTGACTCCGCCGTCCCTGAGGAAGGCGATCGTCTCCCGGTCGTCCTCGGCTCTTCCGGACGCTTCGGCCGACACGACGCACGCCGGGACCTGGGCGAGGTTCGTCAGCCGCCGGCCGCTGGCCGACTCCTCCCAGTGCAGGGGAACGGCGGTAGGGCCCTCGGTCAGGACCCCCCGCGGCCCCATGTCCCGGTAGGGCGGCCCCAGCGGCTCGACGGCCACGACGCAACGGACGAGGTCCGGCCGGCGGTCGGCAGCCAGCCAGCCGGCAGGCCCCCCGGCCGAGTGGACGACGACCACCGCTGGCCCGGTGAGCTGGAGCAGATCTACGAGGCGTCGGGCATCGAGTTCCTGACTCAGCGGGGTGTCCAGCAGCATGCCGGACGAGGACGCCGCCTGGGCGTCGACGTGCGGCGTGCCGACCTCCCGGGGCCACGGCCAGGCCGTGTGCGCGCTCGCCCGCTGTCCCTCGCGCGGCACCAGGAGCGCCTCCAGCCCTGCGTAGTCGGGGAACGGTGTCTTCGCCCCCATCCGCGCAGGATCCCACGGGGAGCGCCCGTGCCCCGGGCGGTCGAGCAGGTACGCGGGGAAGCCGTGACGGACGGCGAGCTCGGCCCAGCCCACGGACGCCCCCGTGGTGCCCATCCAGTCCGTCGACTGACCCCCACCACCGTGGACGAAGATCATCGGAGGCCGGCCGGTCAGCTCGGCCGGCGCCTCCCACTGCACCCACGCCGGACCCAGCTGCCACGGAGCTGTCCCGGTGACCTGCACGTCGCCGGGAAGCCAGAAGGCTCCCCTGCGGCGGTGTACCGGCTCTGCCCGTTCATGCGGAGTCATCGTCGTCCTTGCTGCTCGTCATGGTCCTGCCGCCCCGGTGACGGCGGGTCCCGTCCAGGGATGGCCGAGGTCAGGTGCCGGCAACCCGCGGCGCCGGAGGGCGCCCGGTCTCCATCCACGTCAACCGCTTCCGCACCCCGGCCAGGGCCATGTCCGGATGGGGGAGGATGAAGAACCGCTCCTCGCGGACGGCCTCCACGACCATCGCGGCGACATGGGAGGGCTCGAGACCTTCGTCGGTGGCTTTCCGCGCCAGTCCCTCGAGAACCGCCAGACGTTCGGGCTCGGCTGCGGGGGGCACGTGGCTCGGAAGGTTCCGCTCGGCCTGCGGCATGCGGGTCCTGACCGGGCCCGGGGCCAGCAGTGACACCCTGACCGGGCTGCCCGTAGCCCTGAGCTCGATGTCCAGGCACTCGGTGAGACCGAGCACCGCGAACTTGGACACGCAGTACGGCGTCATCGTCGGTGTTCCCGAGTGGAAGGAGGCGACGGACCCGGTGTTGACGATGTGCCCCTCGTCCTGCTGCGCCAGCAGCGGCAGGAAGACGCGGCACCCGTTGAGGACCCCGTAGAAATTGACGTCCATCACCCAGCGCCAGCCGGTGTCGGGGATCCCGAGGAAACTGCCGCCCGTGTCCACACCGGCGTTGTTGCACAGGACGTCGACCCGACCGAACTCGCCGACGGCGCGCTCGGCCAGACTCTCCACGCTCGCCAGGTCGCTCACGTCGGTGCGCTGGCCGACGACGGCCCCCCCGTCGGCGGACAGTCGTGCCACGGCCGCAACGAGGGCATCGTCCTCGATGTCCGCGACGACGACCTTCATGCCCTCGGCGTGGAATCGCGCCGCCATCGCATAGCCGATCCCGCTGGCACCGCCGGTCACTACGGCGACCTTGCCGACCAGGTCCTTCATCCAGGACGTCACCCCCTCACGTGTAGGCCACGCACCGATCGAGATCACGGACCACCAAGCCCAGCGAACTCGTTCGGCCCCGGCCTCCGTCTTCATGGAGAGAGCCGCCGGCGCGGCAGCAGCTCCACCCGCCCCACTGGCGGCTCACCGCGTCGTCAGTCCCTGGCCTGTCCGCGGGCGGTGACGGTCTGCACGTCACTCACCAGGCCCCGATCAGGGACTTGCTCTCCATGGACTTGGTGAACATCAGCCGCTCGACGACGGCATCCTCGTCGGTTTCCAGCCGCCGCAGACCCTGGAGGTCGCGTTCGAGCTGGTCGGGGTCGGAGGAGTGGTAGATGAGCCGCTTGTTGTTCGATGCCGCGGGGCTGGCGACCTCGAGGAAGATCCGCCGTCGTTCCGCGGCGTACTGATCCAGGACTGCTTCGTCGGCCTGGCCGTGGATGACGGCGGCGAGGGCCTCCTGCAGGACGTAGGTGTCGAACATGCCCCCGGTCAACCCGAGCCCGCCGGTGGGGTTGGTGGCATGCGCGGCGTCCCCGGCGAGCAGGACCCGCCCGTCCCGATACCTCGTCGCCGACCGCTGGTGCATGCGGTATGGGGCGTGGGCCACCAGCTCGAAGCCCTCCTGCGTGGGCAGCACCGCCCGGAGGAAGTCGGGCATCCGGTCCAGCACGCCCTCCTCGGGCAGGGAAGCGTCCTCACAGTAGGTGTAGCGCCACATGCCCGGGCCGCCGGTGGTGTCGAGCTTGGCGATCACCGCGCCGTAGACGTCGTCGATGAGGAACGTCGTCTGGCCGAACCCGTGCTCCTGGAACGGGTACCGGACGTTGGTGGCCACGAACCGCTCGGGCCAGGTGATGCCCTCGAACTCGATGCCCAGCGCGGTGCGCACCTGGCTGCGCGCGCCATCGGCCCCGATCAGCCAGTCGCCGGCGTAGGTCAGCGTGCCCTCGGGCGTGGTGAAGGTCGCCCGCACCCCGTCGTCGTCCTGGTCCAGGTCGACGAACTCATGCTCCCAGCGCACAACGGCGTGGTCGAAGGCGGCGAGCTCCTCCAGCGCCACCTCCACCAGCCGGTTCTGCCCGAGGTGGAGGTTGTACGGGCGCTTGACGATCCCTTCCAGGGACTGCAGGCCGAACCTGATCTGCTCGCCGGTCTTGAAGACCCGGTACTCGTAGTCCTGCTTGAGGAAGCCCTTGTTCACGGCCTTGTCGTAGACCCCGAGTCGCTCGAGGCCGTCGAGGACCGACCAGTGGTAGACCGCCGCCCGCGGTGACTGAACGACCCCTGGACCGCGCTCGAACAGGGTGACCGGCACCCCGGCCCGCGCCAGTCCCAATGCATTCAGGACGCCGACCGGACCGACACCGACCACCAGCACGGATGCACGTTCGCTCACGCCTTGCTCCTCATGTCGCAGTTCGTCTCAGAGTCCGTCGCCTACCGGCCCGGGTAGGGGAGTGCCCTACCGGCTGCCCCCGCCGTCCGGCTGTCCGCCGCTGCGGATGAGGCGAGCCACGCGGCCGCGGAGGTCGACGAACTCGTCGGTCTCCTTGGTGGTGATCTGGTCCCGCGGGTGCGGGATCGGCACCGGGATCTCCTCGACGAGATGGGCCGGGGGACGGGACAGCACGAGGACCCGGTCGGCGAGGTAGACGCTCTCGTCGATGTCGTGGGTGACGAAGAGGATCGTCATGTCGTAGCGGTCCCGCAGAGACAGCACGAGGTCCTCCA
Organism: Geodermatophilus ruber; assembly: GCF_900114385.1. GTDB lineage: Bacteria > Actinomycetota > Actinomycetes > Mycobacteriales > Geodermatophilaceae > Geodermatophilus > Geodermatophilus ruber. The sequence goes on along the minus strand of NZ_FOSW01000003.1, from coordinate 421,276 downwards.
GGTCCGAGCGCGTCTGCGCGTCCACGGAGGCGAACGGCTCGTCCATGAGCAGCAGCCGGGGCCGGTAGGCCAGGGCGCGTGCGATCGCCACCCGCTGCTGCATACCGCCGGAGAGCTGCCACGGGTACCGGTCGTGGCGGTCGGCGAGGCCGACGGCCTCGAGGCTCTCCCGCGCGATCCGCCGCCGCTCGTCCCGGCCGGCCTCGGTGCGGGTCAGCGGGAACATCACGTTCTTCTCGATGGACAGCCACGGCAGCAGGGAGCGGCTGTAGTCCTGGAACACCATCGCCATGCCCTCGGGCACCCCGTCGACCGGCTCGCCCACCAGAGAGACGGTGCCCTCGGTCGGGGTCAGCAGCCCCGAGAGGATCCGCAGCAGCGTGGTCTTCCCTGCACCGGAGGGGCCCACGATGGAGACGAACTCCCGAGGGCCGACGGTGAAGGACAGGTTCTCGATGGCCCGGTGGGCTGTCGCCCCCTGGCCGTAGACGTGGGTGATGCCCTCCACCTGGAGCATCGCGTCCACGGCGGAGCGGGTCGCGGTCATCGGCACGGTCACACTCATCTCTGGTTCGTCCCCCACCTCGGTCGTCGTCGGCACGCGGCCGTCAGTCCCTGGCCTTGCGGTGCCAGGCGAGCAGGCGCCCTTCGGTCACTTCGAGGATCGTGTTGAGCAGATAGCCCAGCACCGCCAGCAGCAGCATCCACGTCCACATGTCCAGCACCTGGAACCGTCGCTGCGCCTGGATCAGCTGGAACCCGATGCCGTTGGTCGCGACCATGAACTCCGAGGTGACCACGAGGATCAGCGCGGCGGTCAGACCGATACGCATGCCGGCCAGGATCTTCGGCATGGCCGCGGGCAGGATGATGCCGAACAGCTGCCGGACCCGGGAGACCCGGAAGGCCCGGCCCATCGCCAGCATCGTGGCGTGGATGGAGGCCACACCGCTGGCCGTGTTGATCAGGACGAACCAGCTGACACCCCAGGCGATGAAGGCCACGCGCATGAAGTCGCCGCCGCCGAGGACGAGGATGAACAGCGGCAAGGACGCCGTCGCGGGGATCGACCGCAGCAACTCCACCACCGGGTCGGTGTACTCCCGCGCCGCCCTGGAACGGCCCAGCAGCGTGCCGACGATGATGCCCCACGCGCAGCCGATCGCGTAGCCGAGCAGCATCCGCCACAGGCTGGCGAACACGTCCCCGGTCGCGGCGTCGGTCAGGAACAGATGTTCGGGGGGACCAGTGAAGAACATCTTCCCGAAGTTCTCCACGATCTCCAGCGGCGTCGGGAAGAACGGCGTGGTCGCGGCCGACGTCGCCAGCTGCCACAGGGCGACCAGCACCACCAGGGCGCCGAAATCCACCGCGAGCCGCTTGGACAGCCGCGCGGTCCCGCGCAGGCCCCCCTTCCCGGGGGCCGCCGGTCCGGGGTTCGCGGCGTCCGTCGTCCGGATCTCTGTCGTCGTCACGCCTCTACACGTCCTTCGTCGTGTGCCAGCCGAAGAACCGGCGCTCGGCCGCGCCCATCAGCAGGTTGATCACCAGCCCGACCACCCCGATCAGCAGCGTGCCGGCGTACACCACCTCGGTCTGGTTGCCGACCGCCCGCGCCTCGGCGACGAACGTGCCCATACCCGAGGCGCCTCCCGCGATCAGCTCGACGGTGATCACCACGATCAACGCGATCGACGAGGAGAGCCGGACCCCGGTGGCGATGAACGGCGCCGCGGAAGGCACTACCACCCGCCGGATAACCGCCAGGCGGGAGAAGCCGAAGCTGCGGGCCATCTCCTTGGCCTTGACGTCCACGTCGTGCACGCCGGAGATCGTGTTGAACAGGATCGGCCAGAGGGCGGCGAAGACGACCAGCACCAGCTTCATCTCCAGGCCCTGGCCCATGACCAGGATGACCAGGGGGATCAGCGCGATGGGCGGGATGGGCCGCAGCAGGTCGAGCACCGCTCGGGTGGCCCGGTAGGAGACCTGCGAGAGCCCCAGCACCACCCCGAGCGGGATGGCGACCGCCGCGGACAGCGCCAGTCCGGCCCCCCACGAGACCACCGTGGACAGGACGGCCTCCTGGAAGTCCTGCCGCCCGACGACGTCGACCGCCTCGCCGAGGATCGTGGTGAACGGCGGGAGGAACGTCGGGGACACCAGCCCGATGCGGGTGACGAACTCCAGCACGAGGCCGAGCGCCAACACGCCCACCACGCCGCGCCACAACCGCGAACGGCGCGTCGTGCGGGTCGGCCGCCCCCCACGCCCCTCGCCTTCGGGGGTGGGCCGGCGGCTGAGCCGGCGCTGGGCGTCGACCGGCTGCACGTCAGAAGTCATGTGCATCCCCTTGCCGGCTCCGCGGCCATCCGTGGGCTCAGCAGTTGTCGGGAAGGGGCACGACGAGGGACTCCACGTCGAACTCCTCGTCGATGGCACCGAGCTCACGCATCATGTCCGCCACGATCTGGATCCCGTCCGCGTCCAGCTCGGTCGGGTGGTTGAGCATCGGCGTGATGGCCAGGGCTTCCTGGTCGAAGCCGAGCTCCTCCTGCATGACGGAGTCGTAGAGCTCCTGGTTGCCCATGACCAGGCTCTGGGCCTTGATCATCGTGCACTGGAAGGCTGCGACCGCGTTCGGGTTCTCGTCCACGAAGTCGGACCTCATGATCCAGCCGCCCGAGGGAAACTCCTCGAAGATCCCTGCCCCGAAGTCGAGCACCGTCCGAGAGCTCAGGGTCTCCCGGACGTTCCGGAGCGAGGTGCCGGTCACCACCGCGGCGTCGATGACGCCCCGCTCGAGCGAGGAACCCATCTCGCCGAACGGCAGCTCGACGTACTCGACGGTCTCCGGGTCGAGCCCTTCCTTGAGCATCGCGTAGTTGATCCGCTGGTCGTGCGACGTGTTGAGCGCGACGACCCCGACCCGCTTGCCCTCCAGGTCGGCCAGGTCCTCGATACCGGAATCCGGGAGCGTCTCGAGGGTCAGGGAGTTCGGAACCTCACGGAAGAGCTCGGCCACGATGCGGACGCCGATGCCCTGCCGGGCGGCATCGATGACCCCCGTGTAGCTCGAGAACGTGGCGTCGACCTCGCTGCCGACCAACGCCGCCATCCCGGCGGCACTGCTCTCGATCCACTGCGGCTCGAAGCTGATCCCGTACTCCTCGGTGATCCCCTCGCGCTCGGCGGCGAGCTGGGGGACCGCCCCGTTCTGGCGGTAGTTGGCCACGCGGAACGTCTCGAGCTCCGAGGCCTGGGGGTCACGGTTGGAAGGCCCCTCCGCCTGGGCAGTGGCACCGTCATCGGAGGAGCCGCAGCCGGCCAGGACCAGCGCCATCACCCCGAACCCGACGAGCGCGCGCTTGCTGGTCTTGCGGGGCTTGGCCCCTGCGACAGTGCGGTTCACGAGTTGTTCCCTCTCCCTGTGGTCTGACGGGTCGTGTGCTCTACGGGTCCTGCGAGTGCGACGGCAGCCAGTCCGGGAGCTGGGAAGGTCAGGAGCGGGTGGCCGCGAACTCCACGGGGGAGAGAAGCGCCCGTCCGCGAGGGGGCCAGGGCTCCTTCCGACCCGCACCCCTTCCCGGTGCGGCGCTCACCAACCGGTACTGGACAACTGTCCGCTGTACGAACGGCCGTGACTGTGCCGTAGACCACACAAGGGTGTCAAGGCTCACACGACGGCGCGGCGAGTCGCTCCGAGTGAACGCGTGCGGATGGGACGCGGTGCAGCGAAGACGGCGCCGGGACGGCAGTTGCAGGACGAGCGGAGCTCTCCACCAGGACGACCGGATGGACCCGCAGCCAGGGCCGGATGCGCGGCCGGGGCCAGCCATTTCCGGCGTGCGGCCCGTGTCCTTGTGCGGTGCTCGTGCGCCGCAGTGTGGACGCGGGCTGTGCGGAGAGGCAGGACTGAGCACGTGAGCCGCCGCCGGCGACACGGCGCGGGCGGCGTGGCCGTGACCTGACGAGGGGGTGCCAGGAGGCGGGCCCGTGCCGGACGTTTGCGGACAGGGGTCCGCACAACGGCGGCAACGATCGTCGCGGGGGACGAATGATGGTCGCGGGGGAGCGAGGGCCGGTGACCCGCCGAGGCGCCTCGGCCCCCGGTGCCGAGGCTGTGCTCGCAGACCGGACCCGTGCTGCACGGGGAGGTGTCGCTGGACTGGACTGCTCGCCATCGAAGGCGCGGGGAACTGCACTCCCCGCCAGCACTTCGGTGTCGAGCCTGTGGGGCCCCTCGAGGGCTCGCTCTCCGGCCACCGCTTCGTGCTGAGCCGCTAAAGGGTGAGCGGGTGCTTCCCGACATGCCAGATCCCTGCGTCGCCGCCTGGCGGCGACCCGCTGGCCGAGCCGGGAGCTCGTGGAGGACCGCTCGCAGGGCGTGCAGCTGGCCACGATGCAGGCACCGTGCCGCTACCGGGGCGGCGAGTACGCGGGGCGCCGGGGCGAGACGCGGCTGAACGGGCTGCCGCAGTTCACCACCGAGATCGACGGCGTGGGCATCCACTTCGTCCGCGTTCGCTCGCGGCACGAGGACGCGCTGCCGCTGATCGACTCCATCGGCCCGCTGACGGACCCGACCGTGCACGGCGGCTCGGCCGAGGACGCGTTCCACCGGGTGCTGCCGTCCCTGCCCGGCTACGCCTTCTCCGCCGCGCCGACCGAGACCCGCTGGGACCTCGGCCGCACGGCGCGCGCGTGGGCGGAGCTCATGCGCCGCCTCGGCTACGACCGCTACGTCGCCCAGGGAGGGGACGTGGGCGACGGCGTCGCCGACACGATGGGCCGTCAGACACCGGAAGGCACGGTTGCCGACGGTGACACCGTGGAGGCCGGACAGTCCCATCTCGCGGCCCGTGCCAGGCGCCGGTCAACGGACCGCCTGGATGCGCGGATGCCCCGGCCCGCGGAGTGCGGACCGGGGCATCCGGACAGGGGGTGCTTACCGCAGGTCGAAGCGGTCGAGCTCCATGACCTTCACCCAGGCGGCGACGAAGTCCCGCACGAACTTCTCCTTCGCGTCGTCGGCCGAGTAGACCTCGACGATGCCGCGCAGGATCGAGTTCGAGCCGAACACCAGGTCGGCCGCGGTGGCCGTGCGCACGACGTTGCCGTCTGCGTCCAGGCCCTCGTAGACGCCCTCGGTGTCGACCGAGGTGCGCCACGTGACGCCCAGGTCGAGCAGGTTGCGGAAGAAGTCCTGCGACAGCACGCCCGGGCGGTCGGTGAAGACGCCGTGCTGCACGCCGCCGGTGTTGGCGCCGAGCACCCGCAGGCCGCCGACGAGCAGCGTCATCTCCTTGGCGGTCAGCTCGAGCGTGTACGCCTTGTCCACGAGCAGCGTCTCCGGCTCGAGCTTGCTGCCGGGCTTGATCCAGTTGCGGAAGCCGTCGGCGCGCGGCTCGAGCCACCGGAAGTTGTCGACGTCGGTCTGCTCCTGCGAGGCGTCGGTACGGCCGGGGTGGAACGGCACGGTCACCGCCACGCCGGCGTCCGCCGCGGCCTTCTCCACCGCTGCGGTGCCGCCGAGCACGATGAGGTCGGCGAGCGAGACCTTGTTGCCGGTCTGCTGCTCGAACTCCTCCTTCACCCGCTCGAGCACCGGCAGCACGTCGCGGACGCCCGCGTTGACCGCCCAGTTGATCTGCGGCTCCAGACGCAGCCGGGCGCCGTTGGCGCCACCGCGCTTGTCGGTGCCGCGGTAGGACGCGGCGGCGGACCAGGCCGTGTGCACCAGCTGCGGGACGGTCAGGCCGGAGGAGAGCAGCCGCTGCTTGAGGTCGGCGATCTCCGCCTCGCCCACGAGCTCGTGGTCGACCGCGGGGACCGGGTCCTGCCAGATGAGGTCCTCATCCGGCACGTCCGGGCCGAGGTAGCGGGTCTTCGGGCCCATGTCGCGGTGCAGCAGCTTGAACCAGGCCCGGGCGTACTGGTCGGCGAAGTACTCCGGGTCGTCCCGGAAGCGCTCGGCGTACGCGCGGAGCTCGGGGTCGACCTTGAGTGCCATGTCGGCCGTGGACATCATCGGGGGGTTCTTCTTGCCCTCGATGTGCGCGTCGGGGACGATCTCCTGCGCCTCGGGGTTCGACGGCTGCCACTGCTTGGCGCCGGCCGGGCTCTCGACGAGCTCCCAGTCGTAGCCGAACAGAGTGTCCCAGTAGGAGTTGTCCCACGTGGTGGGCGTCGGGGTCCAGGCGCCCTCGAGACCGCTGGTGATCGTGTCGGCGCCCTTGCCGGTGCCGTGCTGGCTGATCCACCCGAGGCCGTTGCCGTGCACCGGGCAGCCCTCGGGCTCCGGGCCGACGAGCTCGGGGTTGCCGGCGCCGTGCGTCTTGCCGAAGGTGTGGCCGCCACCGATCAGGGCGACGGTCTCCTCGTCGGTCATGCCCATCCGGCGGAAGGTCACCTTGATGTCGTGGGCGGAGGCGAGCGGGTCGGGCTTGCCCTGGGGGCCCTCGGGGTTGACGTAGATCAGCCCCATGGTGACCGCCGCGAGGTGGCCCTCGTCGAGGTCGAGCGGGTCCTCACCCGCGTAGCGCTCGTCGCCGAGCCAGGTGTCCTCCGGACCCCAGAAGACCTCCTCGGGCTGCCAGACGTCCTCGCGGCCGAAGGCGAAGCCGAAGGTCGGCAGGCCCATGTCGTCGTGCGCGACGTTGCCGGCGAGCACGAGCAGGTCGGCCCAGGACAGCTTGCGGCCGTACTTCTGCTTGATCGGCAGCAGCAGGCGGCGGGCCTTGTCCAGGTTGGCGTTGTCCGGCCAGCTGTTGAGCGGGGCGAAGCGCTGCGCGCCCTCGCCGCCGCCGCCCCGGCCGTCGGCGATGCGGTACGTGCCGGCCGCGTGCCACGACATGCGGATGAACAGCGGGCCGTAGTGGCCCCAGTCGGCCGGCCACCAGTCCTGCGAGGTGCGCATCACCTGGACGACGTCACGCTTGACCGCCTCGACGTCGAGCGTCGCGAACTCGGCCTTGTAGTCGAAGTCCTCACCGAGCGGGTCGGAGTCCTTCGAGGGCTTGTTCAGCACCGACAGGTCGACCTGGTTGGGCCACCAGTCCCGGTTGCTCTGGGGCCGGCGGTTCGTGACCTGGGTCGGCGACGGGATCGCCGGGTTCTCGCTCTCGCTGGTGCTGTCGGTGGTGACCTTGTTGGACTCGTCCTTCACGTCGAACCTTCCTGGGTGTCGGGCGGGGGAGGGGTGGAGCTGTCGGTGGGTCAGGCGGCCGTGCAGCTCGGGCAGCGGCCCCAGAAGACGACCTCGGCCTCGTCGACGGCGAAGCCGCCGTCGTCGGACGGGGTGAGGCACGGGGCCTCGCCGACGGCGCAATCGACGTCGACGATGGCGCCGCAGTCACGGCAGACCAGGTGGTGGTGGTTGTCACCGACCCGCGCCTCGTAGCGCGCGAGCGAGCCCTGCGGCTGGATGCGTCGCACCAGGCCGCTGTCGGTCAGGACGCGCAGCACGTCGTACACCGCCTGGTGCGACACCGCACCCAGCCGGGCGCGGGAGGCGCCGATCAGCGCCTCGGTGTCGAGGTGCGGCTCAGCGTGGACGGCGTCCAACACCGCCAGGCGCGGCCGGGTGACCCGCAAGCCCGCGGCGCGCAGTAGACGTTCGAGGTCTGCGGCGTCCGGCACAGCCGCATCCTGACAACTTCCCTTGAACAAGTCAAGAAACGGAGTGGTGCGGTCCTCCGGCCCCGAGCCGGGGATCGACGGAGGCCGTCGACGCGGGAACAGGCCCGGGTGCTGGAGGACGACGCCCGGGCCGACCCGCTGGTTCAGCTCTGGGACGTAGTGCGCGCGTCAAGAGGAGGGCCAGCGCAGCCCGGCCGAGGTGCTCCTCGTTTCCATCCGGCCGCAGGGGAGGACGTGCTGCGGCCGGAAAGTCATCTACACCACGAACCTGATCGAGTCGATCACCTTCCAGCTGCGCAAGCACACCCTGGCCCGCGGCTCGTTTCCCACCGACGAGGCCGCGATGAAGCTGCTCTACCTCGCGCTGCGCACCATCAGCGACCAGCGAGGAGGTGAAGCCGGCACCGGCGCCCACGACCGGAGGACGGTGACGGCGGACTGCTCGAGTTCCTCCTCGGCGGCGCGGGCGCCGCGGTACGCCGCGCGGTTCGCCCTCTCGGGACTGCGGGGCGGATCAGGGGGTCGTGCCGTGGGGGAAGTGCTTGGTGACCAGCTCGCGGATGGCGGAGAGCATCCGGGTGCCCGACTCGCGGGCCTGCTCGTCCCAGCCGAAGACGCAGGTGGTCAGGACGCCGTCGAAGCCGATGCCGGCCAGGGCGGCGAAGGCCTCGTCGAAGTCGACGTCCCCTCGGCCGATCTCCATGTGCTGGTGGACGCGGACGGGGTTGCCGGGCGGGTTGGTGATGTACCGCAGCCCGTCGGAGGCGGTGTGGTCCATCGAGTCGGCGACGTGCACGTGGGTGAGCAGGTCGCCGGCGTGCGCGATGATCCCCGGCGCGTCGTCGCCCTGGTGGAACGTGTGCGGCAGGCAGTACAGGAAGGACACGTACCGGCTGTCGATGCCACGCACCATGTCGATCGCCGGGTGCCCGAGTTCGATGAAGTCGTCCGGGTGCGGCTCCAGCGCGAGCGTGACGCCCTCGCGCTCGAAGACGGGTAGCAGCTCCTCCATCGACCGCCAGAACATGGCCTCGGCGAGCTCGGGGGCCTCCGGGCGGCCGTTGAACTCGCTGTTCATCGTGTCGACGCCGAGCTCGGCGCAGATCTCGATGGCCCGCTTCCAGTACCGGACGGCGGCCTGCCGCTCCGCCTCGCCGGGCCCGGACCAGCGCATCACCGGCAGCAGCGAGGTGATGCCGACGCCGGCGTGGGCCAGCCTGGCCTTGAACGCGCGAACGGTGGCGGTGTCCACCCGGGGATGTTTGAAGAAGGGGATGAAGTCCTCGCGGGGCGAGAGCTCGATCCACTCGTAGCCCATGCCGGCCACCACGTCGGGCAGCTCCAGCAGCGGCGTGGTCCGCAGCATCTGCGGGTCCAGGGCGATCCTCATCGCTCCTCCAGCCGGACCCCGGTGCGACGTCCGCTGCGCAGCGCCTCCACGCCGGCGGTGCACACCGCCTGGGGAATGGGGACGTCCGCGGCGTGCGCCCGCTCGATGACCGCCGGGTCGACCTGTTCGAGGTTCAGGTAGCCGATCCGCTCGGGAAATCGGCGGATGAGGTCGAGGTCGGCCGCCGAGTGCTGCGCGGTCATTCGTTTCCCTCCTCGGGGTTGGGTGCTCAGGAGTGCGCGGGACCGTGCTCGGACGGCGTCAGGTACGGGTGCTGGCGCGCCTTCGCGCGCTCGTAGACGGTGCGGGCCTCCTGCGTGCTCGCGAGGGTGGAGACCGCGCCGACCGGCACGTCCCACCAGGACCCGCTGGAGGGGGCGTCGACCAGCGGGTCGGTCTCGACGTGCACCACCGTCGCCCGGTCGCTCGCCTTGGCCTTGCGCAGCGCGGCCTCGAAGCTGACGGCGTCCTGCGCGACGAGCACGTCCACGCCGAGGCTGGCCGCGTTGGCTGCCAGGTCGACAGGCAGGACGCCGCCGTCGAGCCGGCCGGAGCGCGACCGGTACCGGTAGCGGGTGCCGAACCGCTGGGAGCCCAGCTGCTCGGACAGCGCGCCGATCGAGGCGAAGCCGTGGTTCTGCACCAGGACGACGACGAGCTTGACGCCCTCCTGCACGGCGGTGACCAGCTCGGTGGCCATCATCAGCCAGGAGCCGTCGCCGACCATGACGAACACGTCGCGGTCGGGGGCGGCCAGGGCCACGCCCAGGCCGCCGGCGATCTCGTAGCCCATGCACGAGTAGCCGTACTCGACGTGGTAGCCCTTGCGGTCGCGGACCCGCCACATCTTGTGCAGGTCCCCGGGCATCGACCCGGCGGCGCAGACGACGACGTCCCGGGGGCCGGACACCTCGTTGACCAGCCCGATGACCTCGTTCTGGGACAGCCGGCCGCCCTCGCCCGCGGTCACGGGGTGGTAGGCCGCCTCCACGGTGCGCTCCCACTCCGCGGCCAGCTCCGCCGCGCGCCCCCGGTAGGCGTCGTCGACCGACCAGCCGGCCAGCGCCCCGGTGAGCGCGGTCAGCGCCTCCCGGGCGTCGGCCTGCACCGTGACGCCGGCGTGCTTGGCGGCGTCCATCGCGGCGACGTTGACGTTCACGAACCGCACGCCCGGATCGCCGAAGGCGGTGCGCGAGGCGGTGGTGAAGTCCTGGTAGCGGGTGCCGACGCCGAGCACGACGTCGGCGTCGCGGGCCAGCGCGTTGGCCGCGGTGGTCCCGGTGGAGCCGATCGCGCCGACCGACTGCGGGTGGTCGAAGGGCAGGGCCCCCTTGCCGGCCTGGGTCTGGGCGACCGGGATGCCGGTGGCGGTGGCGAACGCGTCGAGGGCGTCGGTGGCGCCGGAGTAGATGACCCCGCCCCCGGCGACGAGCAGCGGCCGGCGGGCCGAGCGGATCACCTCGACGGCGCGCTGCAGGGCGGCCGGCTCGGGCAGCGGGCGGGCGACGTGCCAGGTGCGCTCGGCGAACAGCTCCACCGGCCAGTCGAACGCCTCGGCCTGCACGTCCTGCGGGAAGGCGAGGGTGACCGCGCCGGTCTCGGCCGGGTCGGTGAGCACCCGCATGGCGGCCAGCAGCGCGCCGGGCAGCTGCTCGGGCCGCCAGATCCGGTCGAAGTACCGCGACACCGGCCGGAACGCGTCGTTGACCGTGAGGTCGCCGCTGTCGGGGCGCTCGAGCTCCTGCAGCAGCGGGCCGGCGGCGCGGGTGGCGAAGGTGTCGGCGGGCAGCAGCAGCACCGGCAGCCGGTTGATCGTGGCCAGCGCGGCGCCGGTGACCATGTTGGTCGCGCCGGGGCCGATGCTGGTGGAGACCGCCCAGGTCTGCAGCCGGTCCCTGGCCCGGGCGAAGGCCACCGCGGTGTGCACCATGGCCTGCTCGTTGCGGCCCAGCACGTAGGGCAGGGCGCCGGGGTCGTCGATCTCGGCCTGCAGCAGCGCCTGGCCGAGGCCGGCGACGTTGCCGTGCCCGAAGATGCCCAGGCAGCCGGCGAACAGCCGCCGGCGCTGCCCGTCGCGCTCGGTGTACTGCCGGCCCAGGAAGCGGACGACGGCCTGGGAGACGGTCAGCCGGACGGTGTCCGTCCGGGCCGGGGGGTGGGACGGCGCGCTCACGGTCGGGTCGCTCCGTTCTGGTCGGGGCGGGTGGGGGGATGTGTGGCTGCGCGGTCGGGGGAGTGCAGCGGCAGGCGCGGGTCGACGTCCTGCCCGGTCCAGGTGCCGCGGATCCAGGCGTGCGCGGGGTCGTCGACGATCCGCCAGGCCCGCTCGGGCCCGGGGCCGGCCATGACGTTGAGGTAGTAGAGGTCGTGGCCGGGGGCGGCGATCGACGGGCCGTGCCAGCCGTGCGGCACGAGGACGACGTCGCGGTCGCGCACCTCGGCGAGCACGTCGATCGGCCGCCCGGGGGTGCCGTACACGCGGTGGTAGGCCAGGCCGGGCTGGCCCTGCGGGCCGGGGGCGATCTCGAAGTAGTAGATCTCCTCGAGCTCGGTCTCCACCTCCGAGGTCTCGTCGTGCTTGTGCGGCGGATAGCTCGACCAGTTGCCGCCGGGGGTGATCACCTCGCAGGCGATCAGCGCGTCGGCCTCGAACACGCCGGCGGTGGCGAAGTTGTTGACCTGCCGGCTGCAGGACCCGGCCCCGCGCAGCTCCACCGGCACGTCGGCGGCCGGGCCGTGGCGGAGCGGCAGGGTGCGACGGGCCCGCGCCGCGCAGAGGGCGAACCGGCCGCCGCCCTCGCTGGAGAGCTCAGCGGTGGTCCCGCGGGGGAGGTAGGCGAAGTCGGTGGGACCCGCGAAGACGTTCGCCCGGCCTGCGAGAGTCAGCGTTCGGTCGTCGCAGGAGACGACCAGCCCGCCGGAGAGCGGGACGACGACGACCTCGTCCTCGCCGGTGTGCAGGCGGCGCCTGCCCCCGGGGACGAGCTCCAGGACGCGCAGGCCGGAGTGGGTCCAGCCCGCCGACTCGGGGGTGACCTCGAGGGCGTAGTCCCGGGTGGCCGCGCTGCCGGCGGGCAGGTGCAGCGTGCGGGTGTCACGGGCGGCGGTGGTCACGAGATGCCTCCGGGCCGGCTCGGTGGACGAGGGACACCGCGGTGTCCACGGCGTCGGCGACGTCCTCGTCGGGCGGGTAGAGCAGCGTCCGGCCGACGACCAGGCCGCGCACGGACGGCAGTGCGAGCGCGTCGCGCCACTGCGCGAAGGTCTCCTCCGGGCGCCGGGACGGGTCGCCGCCGAGCAGCAGCGTGGGCAGCGTGGTCGCGTCCATGACGCGCTCCATGTCGTCGACCACCGGGAGCTTCAGCCAGGTGTACGCCGAGGTGGCACCCAGGCCCTGGGCGATGTGCACGCTCTTGATGACCGCGTCGGGGGACAGGTCGTTGACCACCCGGCCGTCCACCCGGCGGGACAGGAACGGCTCGAGCATGGCGATCACCCCGGCGCGGGCCAGGTCGGTCACCGCGCGGCCGGCCGACTCCATCGAGACCACGGTCCCCGGGTCGTCGAGGTCGAAGCGGTTGAGCATCTTCGCGGCGTCGAAGCGGGCCTCGACCACGCCCCGCACGTCGTAGGCGGTCATCCGGTCGTCCAGCTCGAAGGCCGAGCCGGCCAGGCCGCCGCGGTTCATCGAGGCGACGACGACCTTGTTCTCCAGCGCGCCCAGGAGCAGGAGGTCCTCGGCGATGTCGGCAGTGGCCAGCAGGCCGTCCACGCCGGGCCGCGCCAGCGCGGTACGCAGCCGGTCGAGCATGTCGGTACGGCTGCTCATCGCCGTCGGTCGGCGCTGTGCGGCGAGCGCGCCACGGGCCGGGTGGTCGGCGGCGACCAGCATCAGCCGGCCGTCCTCGGGGAGGAACGACGGGCGCCGCCGCCGTGTGGCCAGGGCCTGCGCGATCGCCTCGGGATGCCGGCTGCGCAGCTCGGTCACCTCGGCGTAGGTCGCGCACAGCGGTGGCGCCGTGCCGACGTCGGGGAGATCCAGGACGGTGTCAGACACGGGTGTCCTCCAGCCGGGGGGCGGGTGCGCTGTGGGCGGCGACGTGCGCGTCGACCTCGTCCGCCGTCGGCATGGCGGTCGCGCACTCCAGCCGGGAGGCGACGATCGCCCCGGCGGCGTTGGCGTTGCGCAGCACCTGCTCCAGTGGCAGGCCGGTGAGCAGGCCGTGGATGAGGGAGCCGCCGAACGCGTCGCCGGCGCCCAGGCCGTTGACCACGTCGACCGGCGTCGGGGGGACCTCGACGCGCTCGGTGCGCGTCTTGCCGAGGACGCCCCGTGGGCCCTGCTTGACCACGGCCAGCTCCACGCCCGCCTCGAGGAGGGCGTCGGCGGCCCGCTCGGGGTCGGTCTCCCCGACGGCGACCTCGCACTCTTCCCGGTTCCCGACGGCGACCGTGACGTGCGGGAGGGCCGCGTGGACCTGGGCCGAGGCCTCCTCGCGCGACGTCCAGAACATCGACCGGTAGTCGAGGTCGAGCACGGTGTGCCGGCGCCGTGGCCGCGCCTCCCAGGCGGCGTGGTGGGCCGAGCGGCTCGGTTGCTCGGACAACCCGGTCACCGTCGCCCAGAACAGCGCGGCACCGCGGATCGCGTCGAGGTCGAGGTCGTCGGGCCGGAGTTGCAGGTCGGGAGCCGTGGGCCGGCGGTAGAAGTACAGCGGGAAGTCGTCGGGCGGGAAGATCTCGCAGAAGGTCACCGGCGTCGGGTGCTCGGGGTCGACGACGACCTGGCCGTCGTCGACCCCCAGCTCGCGCAGCGCCCGGCGGACGAAGCGCCCGAAGGGGTCGTCGCCCACTCCCGTGACCAGGGCGGGGCAGTGACCCAGACGCGCAGCGGCGACTGCGACGTTGGCCGCGCTACCGCCGAGGAACTTGCCGAAGGTGGTGACGTCCTCGAGCCCGACGCCGACCTGCAACGGGTAGACGTCGACGCCGCTGCGGCCCATGACCACGACGTCGGGTGCGTTCTGCACGGTGCGCTCCGTCCCTGTGCGTCGTCCGGCGGTGTGCCGACTGTGCGCCAGGACACGGAGACGCGTCAAGGGTTTGTCAGGACATGAAGACAGCGGACCTCCGGAGGTCCGAACGCCCCGACGTGGTGAGGTCGACGGGCGGGCCCGGGTGCGCGGATGGCCAGGGCGCCGCCGTCGGGCGCCGTCCGTCAGGTCCGGACGAGGAGGACGAGGTGGTCGTCACGCCGGCCTTCGACGTCGACCGCTCGAGCCCGACCCCGCTGTACTTCCAGCTCGCGCAGGCCCTCAGGAGCTCGTCGACAAGGGCTTGCTCGTCCGCACGCACGGCGTGGGACCCAGGTCATCCAGCCCCACGTCCGGCGGTCGGTCGAGCTCACCAGTCTCTATGACGATCTCGCCCGAGGCGGCGAGACGCCTTCGGCCGAGGTGCTCTCGCTCGAGCGAGTGCCGGCACCTACCGACGTCGCCGCGGAGGAGGACGTCGGCAGGTGCCGGCTGAGGAGGTCGCCGCTGTCCGTCGGCTGCGCCGGACCCACGGCGAGCCGCTGGCGATCCTGATCAACTATTCGTGCTGCGGGGCTCAACCCCGCCGGATCGGCTCGGCCTCGAGGCCGAGGTCGACATCCAGGTGGTGCTCCTGCTCGGCGTGGCCGCGCGGCTGGTGGGCCAGCGCGTCGGGGTCCTCGTAGGCGTTCTCGGCGTGCAGCGCGCTGTCCAGCCCCTGGCGCTCCTGCTCGTCGGTGACCCGGATGCCGATGGTCCGGTCGAGCACCTTCGCCAGCAGGAAGGTGAACGTGAACGTCCAGGCGCAGGTGGCCAGCAGCGCGATCGCCTGCTTGCCCAGCAGTGCGAGGCTGCCGCCGTAGAGCAGGCCGGCCTCGCCGATCGGGGCGTCGGGGTGGGCGAGCAGCCCGATGGAGAGCGCACCGACGATGCCGCCGACGAGGTGCAGCGCGACGACGTCGAGTGCGTCGTCGTAGCCGAAGCGGTGCTTGAGCAGGACGGCGAAGTAGCAGACGACGGCGGCGGCCATCCCGACGATCATGGCGCCGACCGGTGAGACGACCCCGCACGACGGCGTGATCGCGACCAGCGCGGCGATCGCGCCGGAGCACGCGCCCAGCGTGGTGGCGTGCCCGTCGCGCAGCTTCTCGACGACCAGCCAGGCGCAGGCACCGGCGCACGCGGCGGCGAGGGTGTTGAAGATGGCGACGGCCGCGTCGTTGTCGGCGGCACCGAGCGCGGAGCCGTCGAAGCCCAGCCAGCCGGTGAGCAGCAGGCCCACGCCGACGACGACGAACGGCAGGTTGTGCGCCTTGGGCTGCACCGGCCAGGTGCGGCGCTTGCCGAGCACGACCGCCAGGGCGAGGGCGGCGATGCCGGAGTTGACGTGGATGGGCGTCGAGCCGGCGTAGTCGACGGCGCCGAGAGCGTTGGCGAGCCAGCCGCCGGTGCTGCTGCCGTCCTCGCTGTCGAACGCGAAGGTCCAGTGCGCGACGGGCAGGTAGCACAACACCACCCAGAACGCGGCGAAGGTCATCCAGGCGCCGAAGCGCATCCGGTCGGCGGCCGCGCCGGCGATGATGCCGATGGTCAGCCCGGCGAAGCCGAGGTGGATCGTGGCGAGGGCCAGCGGGGGGAGGGCGGCGTCCTCGTCGGGCGTCAGCAGCTGCCCGAGGCCGGCGAACTCCAGCGGGTTGCCGAGGACGCCGGCGCCGCCGAGGGAGTCCCCGAAGACGGCGGAGTAGCCGAACGCGACCCAGACGAACGCGGTCAGGGCGAAGGAGCCGAAGACCATCATCATCATGTTGGTCGTCGTCTTGCGGGAGACCATCCCGCCGTAGAAGAGGACGAGCCCGGGCAGCATGAGGATGACCGCGATGATTGCGGTCAGCAGCCATGCCGTGTTGCCCGTTGTCGTGGGATCCATGTGCGCCTCCAGGGGGATGACCCGGGCGCACCGACACCTTCGATGCGCTATCGGAATTGTGCGGAGGCGCCGTTCCGATGGCTTATCGAATCTGTGTCGCTCGCGTTACGCTTCCAGCGCCGCCAGGGCTACCCGCTCGACCTCGGGGGAGCGGGCCGGGTCGGCGAGCAGCGCCCGCAGGGCCGCCGTCGCCGCGAGGCGGGCGGCGGTCACCGGCTCCGTCAGGGCCGGCCCGCGCTGCGCGTCGTCCGGTGTCGGGGTGCGGAACCGGTGCTGCATCCCCTCGGTCTGGGCGAGACAGGCGGCGGTCGCGGTGCGGGCGTCACCCGCGGCGAAGTCGCCGGACCGCATCCCGGCGTCGACGATCGCCTCGAGTTCGGCGCGCAACCGGCCGTAGTCGGCCAGGATCTCGGCGAAGAACTCCGGCTGGGCGTGGGCGGCGCGCTCCAGGTCGTAGAAGTCGAGGGCGCCGCGGCACATCTGCAGCACGTCGGCGTAGAGGACGGCGTAGAGGTGCTCCGGCGGTGGCGTCGACCTCGCCGCGAGCCGGCGGGCGACCTCCAGTGACTCGCGGTTGGCGCCGGCGAGCGCCAGCAGCAGATCTTCCTTGGACCGGAACCAGTAGTAGACCGACGACTGCCCGAGGCCGACCGTCTTCGCGATCTCGGACATCGTCGTCGCGACGTAGCCCTGGTCGGCGAACAGCCGGGCGGCGGCGTCGAGGATCTCCTGCCGCGGATTCCCGGTGGGGGTGACGCCGGTGCGGCGGGGGCGCCCCACCGTGCGCGGTCGCCCACTCTCGGCCGGGGCTTCAGATGTCGGGGGGTCGGCCATGCCCGGAAGTTAACACGACCGGAACGGTTTCGATGCTGCATCGGAACCCGGGGGAGGGAGATTTCGACGAGACATCGAAATCCCGTCCAGGAGGACCGCATGACGCTCACCACCGGAACCAGCACGCAGGCCGGCGCTCAGGACGTCGAGGCCGTCCGCGCCCGGCTGGAGGCCGCGGGTGTCCGCTACGCCCTGGCCGGCTTCAGCGACCTGCACGGCCGGCTCAAGGGCAAGGTCGTGCCGCTGGGGCACCTGGCCGACATGGCCGCGGGCTCCGAGCTGTTCACCGGCGCCGCGGTGGACGGCGTCCCGCAGGACATCAGCGATGAGGAGGTGTCGGCTCACCCGGACCTCGAGCGCGGTTTCCAGCTGCCGTGGCGCCGCGACGTCGCCTACTTCCCGTCGACCCTCTACACCGAGGGCAAGCCGTTCGAGGCCGGCGCCCGCTACATCCTGCAGCGGCAGCTGGCCGCCGCCGCCGAGCTGGGGTTCACCTTCAACCTGGGCATCGAGACCGAGTTCTTCGTCCTCCAGGACGGCGCGAACGGCCCGCAGGAGGTCTCCGAGCGCGACACCGCGGCCAAGCCCTGCTACGACCTCACGACCACGCTGGACAACTTCGGCTGGCTGACCGAGCTCGTCGAGGCGATGGACGAGCTGGGCTGGGGCGTCTACTCCTTCGACCACGAGGACGCCCGCGGCCAGTTCGAGATCGACTTCTCGTACGCCGACGCCCTGACCTCAGCCGACCGCGTTAGTTTCTTCCGCATGATGGCCGGCGAGATCGCCCGCAAGCACGGCTACTTCGCCTCCTTCATGGCCAAGCCGTTCGCCGACCGCACCGGGTCGGGCGCGCACTTCAACATGTCGCTGGCCGACAGCACGACCGGGGTCAACCTGTTCGCCGAGGGGGAGGACCCCAAGGGCGCGGGCGTCTCCGCGCTCGGCTACTCCTTCATCGCCGGCGTGCTGCGGCACGCCAAGGCGATCAGTGCGGTCATCGCCCCGACGGTGAACAGCTACAAGCGGCTGGTCCGCGGGGGGTCGACGTCGGGTTCGACGTGGGCGCCGGTGTTCGTCACCTACGGGGACAACAACCGCACGAACATGGTGCGCATCCCGCTGGCCGGCGGCCGGGTGGAGTGCCGGGCGGCCGACATCAGCTGCAACCCCTATCTGGGTGCGGCGATGATCCTGGCCGCGGGCCTGGAGGGCGTTCGCGAGCAGCTGGACCCGGGTGCGCCGCACCGGGAGAACATGTACGAGTACAGCGACGCCCAGATCGCCGAGCTCGGCGTCGACACGCTGCCCCGGGACCTGTCCGCCGCGATCGACGAGTTCCAGGCCGACTCGCTGTCCCGGGAGGTGTTCGGCGAGGCGCTGTACAACTCGTTCATCGACTACAAGCGCGCCGAGTGGGAGTCCTACCAGTCCCACATCTCCACCTGGGAGACGGAGCGCTACCTGAAGTTCTTCTGATGCCGGAGACCTTCGACCTCGGCAGGCTCGTGCTGGAGTCCGGCGCGAGCCTGCCGGTTCGGCTGGGCTACGCCACGCACGGCACGCTCGCCCAGGACGGCGGCAACGCCGTCCTGGTGCCGAGCTACTACACCGGCACCTCCAGCAGCTACCTGCCGTGGATCGGCTCCGGCAGCGTCCTGGACACCGACCGCCTGTTCGTCGTCGCGGTGGACATGCTGGGCAACGGCGTCTCGACCTCCCCGTCGAACGCTCCGGAGGAGGTGGCCGGGCCCCGTTTCCCCGTGGTGACCGTCCGGGACCAGGTGCGGGCGCAGCGCCGCTTGCTCGACGCACTCGGGGTCCGCCGGCTGCGGC
This sequence comes from Geodermatophilus ruber, assembly GCF_900114385.1. GTDB lineage: Bacteria > Actinomycetota > Actinomycetes > Mycobacteriales > Geodermatophilaceae > Geodermatophilus > Geodermatophilus ruber. The sequence continues at coordinate 402,615 of NZ_FOSW01000003.1, read as the reverse complement.
TGGTCCTGGGGTGGTCGATGGGGGCGATGCAGGCCTACGAGTGGGCGGTCACCTATGCCGACGACGTGGACGCGCTGCTCCCGATCTGCGGCGCCGCCCGCTGCTCTCCGCACAACCACGTCTTCCTCGAAGGGGTGCGCGCGGCCCTCACGGCGGATCCCGCCTTCCGCGGCGGCCGGTACGAGTTCCCCCCGGTGGCCGGGCTGGAGGCGTTCGGCCGGGTGTACGCAGGGTGGGCCTACTCGCGCGACTTCTTCCACCTGGGCACGTACCGTGAGCTGGGCTACCCCAGCGTCCAGGCCGTCCTGGAGGGGTGGGCGGCCGATCACGCGGCTCTGGACGCGAACGACCTGCTGGCGATGATCGACACCTGGCAGAGCGGTGACGTGGGCCGGGGCCGCGCCGGGGGCTACGAGGAGGCTCTGCGGGGCGTTCGGGCCCGGACGATCGTGATGCCGTCGACGACGGACGCCTACTTCACGGCGGCCGACTCGGAGGCCGAGGCGGCCCTTGTCCCCTCCGCGGAGCTGCGCCCGCTGTGGTCGGAACTCGGGCACATCGCCGGCCGGCCCGGCATCCGGGCGGCCGAGACGGCCACGATCGCCCGGGCGGTGCGCGACCTGCTCGACGGCTGACCGGGGTCACCCGTGCCGCGCTGCCCGAAGCGTCTGGCGGCTGCCGGCGACAGGCCACCCACGGCGCGCGTCGGCGACGCACGGCAGCGAGCACGGCGCAGAGGCGCGCAGAACGTGGTGTCCGAGGGGCGAGACCCCTTCCCCTCGGGCGGCATGGGCACGAGCGTGAGGGGGGACACGAGCAGGTCCGTCCCGGGCTCGGCCCCGTGTCCTCGGCCGGCCTCCGCCGACCGGGAGGTGCTGTCGTCACAGAGGAGATGTGCAGACATGTCCATCGACTTCGGGCAGTCAACCGGGATCAACTTCTCGCTCAGCGATGACCAGAAGAAGGTTCAGCTCGCGGCTCGTGACTTCGCCGAGAACGTCCTGGCGCCCGTCGTCCGGGACGCGGATCGGGAGCCGGACCCGCTGAAGGCCTTCCAGATGACCAAGCCGGCCTACGTGGAGGCCTACAAGCGGGGGATCGCCTTCTGCATGCTGCCGAAGGAGTACGGAGGAGGGGGCCTCACCAACGTCGAGCTCATCCTCGCAGCCGAGGAGATCTGCGCCGTCGACCCAGGATTCGCCTGCACGGTGCTGGTGAACGGGCTCGCACTGCTGCCGGTCTGGTACTGGGGCACGGAGGAGCAGAAGCAGCGGGTGCTGAGGGCGGCCACATCCGACACCTCAGGGGAGTACCTCGCCGGCTACGCCGCCAGCGAGCCGCCCGGGACGCCGGGTGGGACGGCGAACTTCGACGCACCCATGCCGCATCCGGTCGGAATCGGGGTGACTGCCCGGCGGGACGGCGATCAGTACGTGCTCAACGGGCGCAAGTACTGGCCGTGCAACGTCGGAGGCTGGGACGGCGAGGGGGCGAACGTCAACCTCGTGGTGGTGCGCACCGATCCCGACAGCGGAGGCACGGAGGGTCTCTCGGCGATCCTGGTCGAGCGGGGAACGCCGGGTGTCACCTACGACATCATCGAGACCTTCGGGCACCGGCTGACCCCGAACTCCGAGATCGTCTTCGAGGACGCGAGGGTCCCCGCCGACAACCTGATCCAGGGCACCCTGGGCAACGGCGACCTGCTGATCAACCGCAACTTCGCCTGGTCGGGCCCGGTCGCCGGGATCGCCGCGGTCGGCGTCGCCCGCACGGCCTACGAGGCAGCCCTCGCGTGGGCGAAGACCTACACCGCCGGTAGTCCGCACCCGATGATCTATTTCCAGAACGTGGGATACGTGCTCGGGGACGTCGCCGCCCGCATAGAGGCCTGCCGCTACTTCTGCTGGAAGGCCGCGCACTACATCGATCAGCACGAGTACCACGGTGAACTGATCGGCGCGCTGAACAAGACCTACTGCACCGAGACGCTCCTGGACAGCGTCTACAAGTGCATGCAGGTCGTCGGCGTCAACAGCGCCGACCGGAAGCACCCCTTCGAGAAGCTGCTCCGGGAGGCAGCGATCTTCCCGATCTACGACGGCGGCAACTTCGGCATGCAACGGCGGCGGATCCACGGGGTCCTCGCCAGCCCGGACTTCAACCCACGGGCCCTCATGGATGACGAGTACGTGGAGTTCACCAAGCAGATGGAAACCATCGACACCATCCAGCACACGGAGGCGCCGCAACAGCCGCTGGAAATGGCATAACCGCCGACCAGCCGCGGAGGGGCGGCCCTGGCGCGCAGCGTGTCCGGCAGGGAGGGTGGTACGCGACTCGATGTGCGTACCGGTGGCCTGGCTTCAGATCAGGCCACCCCGCCGGACACCAGCGTGGCGCCCGGAAGACCACTCGGGGTGCCACGCTGCTGTCCGGCGGGAGGGGGTGACTCAGGGCAGGCCGGCGTGCGGCACGTCGACGTCGACGGCCAGCAGCTGGCCCTCGCGGGCGTTCGTGCGAGCCTCCTCGTGGAAGTCCGGCGCGGCGCACAGGAAGAGCGTGCGGCCGTCGTCGCCACCGAGCATGCAGGCGAAGACCCCCGTACCCGGCTGGACCGACCGCTCGATGGTGCCGCCCTCGAGGACCCGGATCGCCCGGCCGCCGATCGCGTCGGCCACCCACAGGCCGCCCTCGGCGTCGAGGCAGCAGCCGTCGGGTGCGACCACGACCTGGGCCAGTGCCGGCTCCAGGTCGCGTTCGGTCGGCGCGGGGCCGAACTCCGCGAACACGCGACGGTTGCCGAGGCTGCCGTCCTCGTCGATGTCGAAGGCGGTCACGCGGTTGCCGAAGGTCTCGCAGACCAGCAGCCGACCGTCGTCGGTGATCACGCTCCCGTTGGGGAAGAGCATCTCCTCGGCGACGACGCGCACCGTTCCGTCGGGCTCGACGCACAGCAGCCGGGCCTCCTGCATCGGCGCCCCGGCCATCAGGTCGAAGCCGAACTCGCCGACATAGGCGCGCCCGCTGGGGTGGACGACCATGTCGTTGGGATGGCCGCCCACGTGGCCCGAGAGGTCGGCGTACTCGCTGAGGCTGCCGTCCGGCTCGACCGTCACGAGCTTGGCGTCGCGCATCGAGACGATCAGCAGCCGGCCGTCGGGCAGCCATCCGATCCCGGACGGCTGCTGGGGCACCTTCACCTCGACCCGCAGATCGCTCCCGTCGGCGGCCGCGGAGTAGACGGCGTTGGTGTAGAAGTCGGAGAACCAGACGCGGCCCTCGTGCCAGCGTGGGCACTCCAGGTAGGACAGGCCCTCGACGATCGTGCGGTGCTCGCTCATGCATCCACCTTCCCGGCGTCCGTGAGGTCGGACGCCACGTCATAGAAGCGCTCCAGCTCGCGGTCGATGTCGGGGCCGCAGGGCTGGTAGACGATCTCGGTGATCCCCGCGGCGCGGAGCTGCTCGAGCTTGTCGCGCACCTGCGCCCGGTCGCCGCTGACAGTGACGTCGCGCAGCGTCACGTTGCCTCCGGCATCCCAGGCGGCGTTGTCCGCGTCGTTGAGCCCGACGCAGTGCTGGGAGTGGACGGCGAGGTGTCGCTCGCCCTCCGGCCTCCGCTGGACCACCTGGAGCCACTGGTCACCGCCGGGCAGCTCGCGGACGGCGTCCGGCCCACCGAACTCCATGGCGCCGTGCAGGGACAGCGCCCAACCGGGGCCGCCGGCCGCGCGGGCGTGCTCGGAGTCGTCCGATTCCTCGTCGTCGAGCACCGTGCCCCACGCCAGGTAGGCCGACCAGGAGTAGTCGCCGGCGAAGTCCGGCACCACCAGCGTCGAGAAGAGTCCGTCGCCGAGCTTCTTGGTCACGGCGTTGCCCTTGGGGCCCAGGGCGCTGATCAGGATCGGCACCTCCACGGGACGCTTCGGGGCATGGCCGTCGGGATGGAGCATCTGCATCCGCGCTCCCTCCCACTCGACGACCTCGCCCCGGAGCAGCCCCTGATAGGCACGGATGTAGGCGTCCATGAACGCCCAGGTGATCGCGCCGTAGCCCATCGCGCGCCGGCCGGTGAACCCGGTGCCGAAGGACACCGCGACCCGGCCGGGTGCCAGGTCGCACAGGGTGGCGGTCGCGGCCGCGTTGACCATCGGGTGCCGCAGACTCGGCACCAGCACGCCCGGTCCGATGCCGATCCTCTCGGTCCGCTCGGCCGCCAGGGCCAGCGACATCCAGACGTCCGGACTCTGCTGGGGAGTGTCATAGATCCACGCCCGCTGATATCCGATCCGCTCGGCGACGGCGATCTTGTCGGGCGTGTCCAAGGCCGTGGGGAACGCACACGAGACCTGCATCGCTACCTCTTCTTTCCGGCGCCTCGGTCCACCCTCCGGGGATGGCGGCAGAGCGCCCAGCTGGTGACCTGGGTCAGGATGGGAGTGAGTAATCGCCGGCGGTAGCTCCAGTCCCGTGGCCAGCCCGGGATGCGACATGGCGCTCTCCCAGGCTGTGGTCGATGACTTACTAAGCGCATAGTCACCAGGTAGCGTGAGTGTGTCAAGCGTCACAGGCGGCGGCGCTCGCGGCCGTCGGCGGCAGGTCCGGAGAAGCCGGAGCGGCAAGGTTGTGAGCCTGGTCCAGAGCTCAGATCGGAAGAAGAGGGTCTCGGCATGGCGAAGCGGCAGGCCCGGTTCACGCCTCAGGACCTCGAGGGCGACCCGCGGCTCCGGGACGAGTCCCCGAGTCTGTGGGACGACCGACTCGGGGACGTAGCGCGCGGCCTGCTGACATCCGCGGTGCGCTGCTTCGCCTCCAACGGCTACCACGCGACGACCACCCGGGACATCTCGACCGGTGCGGGGCTGAGCTCAGCCGCCCTCTACGTGCACTTTCCGTCGAAGGAACTCGTGCTCTTCGAGATCGTGCGGGTGAGCCACGAGCGCGCGCTGGGCTACGTCCAGGGTTCGAGCATCGACACGGCCCGTGGGGCTGCCGAGCGACTGCGCGCCCTCGTCTCCCGCTACACCGCCTGGCACGCGCTCCACCACGTCGCTGCCCGCGTGGCCCAGTACGAGCTCAGCGGGCTGACGGCAGAGCACTACGACGAGGTCAGGCAGCTCCGTCACCGGACCAACCAGATCTTCCGCGCGGCCGTCGCCGGTGGGGTGAAGGACGGCGCCTTCCCTCCGGTCGACGTCGACCGGGTCGTGCGCGCGATGCTGTCCCTCAGCATCGACCTGATCCGCTGGTACCGCCTGGACGGGTCCGACTCGCCGGAGCAACTGGGTGACTTCTACGCCGACCTCGCCCTCCGGATGGTGTCGAGCCCCGAATCACGGCCGGGAGCCGAGCGGCGCGGTACGGCACCACAGCTCTCCTCGGCGATAGCGACCACCAGATAGGTGCCGGCGCAGGCCTACCGCTCCTCGGGCCGGGTGCAGCTGTGGCGAGCGGTCATGCCGCAGACGGTCCGAGCACAACGGCGAACGTCAATCGGCCGCGCGTCGCGCGGCCGGGGGGTCCGAACAGCACCGTGCTCGCCCTTGCGGGCGGGACACGGTGGAGGTGGCCGGCACGCTCACCGAGCCGCGGCTGTACCAGCTGATCCGCCAGCCCTCATGTCGGCGTGCATCACTCCGGCGGGGGCGCTGGCGGAGCAAGCGCCCGAACCCGACGGACCCCTCCCGGCCGCCCTGGCAGTGTGGACCCGCGCCGCCGGTGATCGCGTCGCCGGTCTGTTGGCCGCCGGCACGGAAGGTTCCAGGGAGAACATGCTCGGGAGCCCAGGGGCGTGTGCGCCGGGCCGGCTTGGGAGGGCAGATGACAGACCGCGCCGCCGCGGTGCGCTTCAAGCCGCAGGACCTGCTGCTGGCGCTGGCAGGCGCACTGGTCCTCGACAGGTTCGAGGATCCCCTTCCCACGAGGGTGTTCCTCGACGTGCTCAGGTCCCTGGGGGGCAGCGACGAGGCGACCCGGTCGGCGCTGACCAGGCTGACCGAGCGCGGTCTGCTGACCCGCCACCAGGATGGCCGGGTGGCCAGCTACGGCCTGACCGGTACGTCGCGGAGGCTGCTGCGGGAGGGGCGGGAGCGGGTAGGGGCGGCCGAGCCGTTCCATCAGACGAGCAGCGACTGGACGCTGCTGAGTTTCTCCCTGCCGGAGACGCAGCGATACGTCCGGAACCGGCTGCGGTCCCGGTTGTCCTGGGCCGGCTTCGGCTGCCTGCGCGACGGGCTGTGGCTGGCGCCGGGCCGCGTCGACCTGGACCGGATCGTCGCCGTCGGCGCTGAGGTCGGGGGTCTGCAGATCGACGGGTTCGTCGCCTCTCCGACCCCCGGCACGGATGTCGCCCGCTTCGTCCGACGGGCCTGGGATCTCGACGCGCTGCGCCGCGAGCACGAGGAGTTCATCCGCCGCTGGGAGGGCTCCCTGGCCCGGGACCGGGACCCGGTCGCCCTGTTCACCCTCCTCGGCGCCCACTGGATCCGGCTGCTCCGACTGGACCCGGTGCTGCCCGAGCGGTACTTGGGCGAGGACTGGCCCGCGCGCCGCTCGGCGAGCGTGCACCGCGCCGCCTTCGCGTCCCTGGAACCGCAGGCGCTGGCGGCCTTCGCCCGCATGGTGGAGGACGCGCGCGCCCGGCGGTGAACCGGCCCCGAGTGGCCCGGATCACGAAAAAGCTTGGCAATTCGTTGACGCTCGTCCGCCGTCCTCCTAACGTCTGGGCGTCCCCGGTCCCGTCGTTAGGATGCCGATGTCCCCTCGTTCCCTCGTCGCCGGCCTGACCTGCGCCCTGGCCCTCTCGTTCGTCGCCGCCTCACCCGCCGCCGCCGAGGAGCCCTCGGGCCCGCGGCAGGTCAAGGGAACGGTCGACGACGGGGCCACCGCCTGGGTTGCCGACGTCCCCGCCGACTGGAACGGCACCGTGCTCCTGTACAGCCACGGCTACCGGCCCAGCTTCTTCCCCATCCCGCACACCGCCGAGAACGCTCCGGACGACGCGACCCGGCAGGCCCTGCTGGATCGCGGGTACGCCCTGGTCGGCTCCTCCTACGAGCGCAGCGGATGGACGCTGGACACCGCCGCCGAGGATCAGCTGCAGACCCTCGACGCGTTCCGCGCGGCGGTCGGCGAGCCGTCCCGGGTGCTCGCCGTCGGGACCTCCATGGGCGGCCTGGTGACCGGACAGCTGGCCGAGCTTCCGGGCACCCCCCTCGACGGGGCGCTGCCCACCTGCGGACTGATGCACGGCGGCGTGGACCTCCTCAACTACCAGCTCGACGGCGCCCACGCCATCGCCCAGCTGCTCGTGCCGCAGGGCACCGAGGTCCGGCTGGCCGACTACGAGGGCGACCTCGCCGCCGTCAGGGCAGCGGCGAGCACCCTCACCGACGCGGTCCGGGCCGCGCAGGACGACCCCGAGGGCCGGGCGCGGATCGCGCTCGCCGCCGCGCTCTACCACCTGCCGCGCTGGGCCCAGGGCCAGGCCGAGCCGGATCCGCGGGACTACGAGGCGCAGGTCGACGCGCAGGCCGCCCAGTTCAGCTTCGCGCTCGGCTTCACCTATCCGGCCCGGGTCGACATCGAGAGCACGGTCGGCGGCAATCCGTCCTGGAACGCCGGCGTCGACTACCGGGCGCTGCTGAAGCAGGCCGACGAGCGCGCGCAGGTCGAGGCGCTGTACCGCGCGGCCGGGCTCGACCTCGACGCCGACCTCGACCGGCTCACCGAGACCGCCTCGGTGACCCCCGACGAGGACGCGCTGCAGACCGCCTACGCCACCTCCGAACTCACCGGGGACCTGCAGGTTCCGGTCCTGAGCCTGCACACCACGCACGACGTCCTGGCACCGGTGCAGGTCGAGGAGGAGTACGCGGAGACCGTGCGGCGGGCCGGCGCGAACGGCCTGCTTCGCCAGGCCTTCGTGCACCGGCTGAGCCACTGCCAGTTCACCCCCGCGGAGCTGGTCGCGGCCGTCGAGGCCCTCGACGAGCGGGTCGCCACCGGTCGCTGGGGATCCGCAGCAAACCCGCGGCAGCTCGACGCCGCGGCCGAGGAGCTCGGCCTCGGCGCCTCGGAGATCCTGCCGAACTACCGACCGGCCGAGTGGCTCGGTGACCGCGGCGGTGAACTCGGCGGACCGCGCTTCTGAACCCCGCCGAAGTCCGGCACCGGGCCGGGCACCACGCGTGCCCGGCCCGACGCCGGCTCCCTCGACGCCGTCCCAGCCAGTCGCCGAGCCGACGGGCGTAGGCGCGAACCCGCCGGGTGGCCCTCGGTGACGCCCGCAGCTCGTCCAGCACCACCACGATGTCCCGGGCCACTCCCGTTTCGGGGCGCTGGTGAAGGGGTGATCGGGCAAGCAGGTCGTTCGCCGGCCCAGTCCGGCAACCGCATGCAGTCAGGTCGCCGCGACCTCGGTTGAGCTCCGACTCGTCTGCCGTGTCGGTCAGCTGCAGACGCCGGGGCGGCACCTGCCGCGAGGGGTTCGTCGGTTGGCGGCCGGATGGCGCCGAGGAGCGCCCACCTGATGTCGAGGTCGGCCGATGGGCGGCCGACCTCGACACCGGAATCACGCGAGGTCGAACCGATCGAGGTTCATGACCTTGTCCCACGCGGCGACGAAGTCACGCACGAACTTCTCCGTGGCGTCGTCGGCCGCGTAGACCTCCGCGACGGCTCGGAGCTCGGAGCTCGAGCCGAAGACGAGGTCGGCAGCGGTGGCGGTCCACCTGATCTCGCCGGTGGCGCGATCCCGCCCCTCGTACACGTTCTCGGCCGAGGCGGACGTCTTCCACTCCGTGCCCATGTCGAGCAGATTCACGAAGAAGTCGTTGGTCAGCGTCTCGGGTCGGTCGGTGAAGACGCCGTGCGGGGACCGCCGGTAGTTGGCGTTGAGGGCCCGCAGCCCGCCGATGAGCACCGTCATCTCCGGTGCGGTCAGGTTCAGCATGAAGGCCCGGTCCACCAGCCGGGTCTCCGGCGGCAACTTGTCTCCGGGGCGGAGGTAGTTGCGGAACCCGTCCGCGATCGGCTCCAGCACCGCGAACGCCCCGACGTCGGTCTGCTCCTGGGCGGCGTCCGTGCGCCCCGGCGCGAACGGGACCGTGATGTCGTGCCCGGCGTTCCGCGCCGCCTGCTCGACGGCCGCGCAGCCACCCAGGACGATCAGATCGGCGAGCGAGACCTTCTTCCCGCCGGATTGTGTGCCGTTGAAGCCCTGCTGGACCTGCTCGTAGGTCGGCAGCACCCTGGCCAGCTCGGCCGGGTCGTTGACGTCCCAGCTCCGCTGCGGCTCGAGGCGGATCCGGGCGCCGTTGGCCCCGCCTCGCTTGTCGGTGCCGCGGAAGCTCGCCGCCGACGCCCAGGCGGTGGAGACCAGCTGGGAGATGGACAGGCCCGAGTCGAGGAGCGTGCGCTCGAGGGTTGCGATGTCGTCGTCCCCGATCAGTTCGTGGTCGACCGGGGGGACGGGGTCCTGCCACAGCTGCGGCTCCGGGACCCATGGGCCGAGGTAGCGCGAGACGGGACCCATGTCACGGTGCAGCAGCTTGTACCAGGCCCTGGCGAACGCCTCGTCGAGCTGGTCCGGGTTCTCGAGGAAGCGCTGGGTGATCGGCCCGTAGACCGGGTCCACCCTCAGGGCGAGGTCCGTCGTCAACATCATCGGGGCGTGCCGCTTCGACGGGTCGTGCGCATCGGGCACGGTGCCCTGGGCTGCGGGGTCCTTCGGCGTCCACTGCTTGGCACCGGCGGGGCTGGTGGTCAGCTCCCACTCGTAGGTGTGCAGGTTCTCCAGGAACCCGTTGTCCCACCTCGTCGGCTCGTTGGTCCACGCGCCTTCCAGCCCGCTGGTGAGCGCGTCGCGGCCGACGCCGCTGCCGTAGGTGTTCTTCCAGCCGAGGCCCTGCTGCTCGATGGGCGCAGCCTCGGGCTCCGGGCCGATGTATTCCGGGCTGACGGCACCGTGACACTTGCCGACGTTGTGGCCGCCGACGATGAGCGCGACCGTCTCCTCGTCGTTCATGGCCATGCGACTGAAGGTCTCCCGGATGTCCCGGGCCGCCGCCACCGGATCCGGACGACCGTTGGGCCCCTCCGGATTGACGTAGATCAGGCCCATCTGGACGGCGCCGAGCGGCCCGGTGAGCTCGCGGTCGCCGCTGTAGCGCTCGTCCCCGAGCCAGGTGTCCTCCGGCCCCCAGAAGATCTCCTCGGGCTCGTAGATGTCCTCTCGGCCGAAGCCGAAGCCGAAGGTCGTGAACCCCATCGACTCGTAGGCCACGTTGCCGGTGAAGATGAGGAGGTCGGCCCAGGAGATCTTGCGGCCGTACTTTTTCTTGATCGGCCAGAGCAGCCGGCGCGCCTTGTCGAGGCTCGCGTTGTCCGGCCAGCTGTTGAGCGGGGCGAAGCGCTGCGCGCCCTGGCCGCCACCGCCGCGGCCGTCGGCGATGCGGTAGGTGCCTGAGGCGTGCCAGGTCATCCGGATGAACAGCGGCCCGTAGTGACCGTAGTCGGCCGGCCACCAGTCCTGGGACGTCGTCATCACCTCGACGAGGTCCCGCTTCAGCGCCTCGACGTCGAGGGTCTTGAACTCCTCGGCGTAGTCGAAGTCCCCGCCCATCGGATCGGACTTCGGCGAGTGCTGACGGAGGACCGACAGTTCCGGCTGGTTCGGCCACCAGTCCCGGTTCTCCCTGGGCCGGTGCGGCTTGGGAGTGGGGCTGGGGATTGCGGGGTTCTCGCTCTCGCTGATGCTCTCGGTTGCGGTCTTGTCGCTCAGGCCGAATCTCTCGGTCACGTCGGACCTCTTCCCTGTCGCGCCGCTTTCCCGTGATGGCTGGTTGCTTCAGCCGCCGGACGTCGATGCCGCGACACACTCGGGGCATCGACCCCAGTAGATGACCTCGGCCTCGCCGACGTCGTAGCCCGAGGCGTCGGGCGCCGTCAGGCAGGCGGTGTCGCCGACCGTGCCCTCGACGTCGGCGATGGCGCCGCACGACCGGCAGACGAGGTGATGGTGGTTGTCCCGGCCCCGCGCCTCGTAACGGGCCACGGAGCCCGACGGCTGGAAGCGCCGCACCAGGCCAGCGGCGGTCAGCGCGTGCAGCACGTCGTAGACGGCCTGGTGGGACACCGGGCCGAACTCCTTCCGTACGGCAGTGATGATCGAGTCCGTGTCGGCGTGGGGCTGGGTGTGCACGACCGACAGCACCGCGAGCCGAGGACGGGTCACGCGCAGGCCGGCCCCGCGCAACATGCGCTCGTCGTCCGACGTCGTCGGCACACATGGAAGCCTGGCCCCACGTCCGGAGGCGATCAACCCCCGCGAGCTTCAGCCCTCGAGATCCGCAAATCCGGGCCCCGCTACGACGCGAGTGCGCGTGGTCACGACGCTCCGCCCCGGCGGTCCGAGAGGGCGCCGTGCCCCCGCCGAGCGGTCAGAGCGGGTCCACTCGGACGCGCGGCCGGCACCCGAGCACGGCGGAACCGGAACCTCCGAGGAGAACCCATGTCCCCGGCAGTCGTCGAACAGAACCAGGGCGCACTCCACGTCAAGCCCGGCACCGAGTGGGCTGCCGTACTCGGTCGGGCGTCCCGCCTCGCGCCCGAGGCCTTCGGCACCGACCGGTTGCACAACCTGGTCAACGGGTCGTGGCGGGCCACCGGCGAGCCGGAGGTGCTGATCAGCCCGGTCGACGGCAGCAAGCTGATCGGCCTGCCCCGGTTGTCGGCGGGAGAGGCGCAGCACGCGGTGCATGCTGCTGCCGAGGCCCACGCCGAGTGGTCGCGGACGCCACTGAGCGAGCGACAGGCACGGGTCGTCGCCGCGGTCGACGCGATGGCCGACGTGCGCGACGAACTCGCCCTCCTGCTGGCCTGGGAGATCGGCAAGCCGTGGAAGCTGGCCTGCGCCGACGTCGATCGAGCCCTGGACGGTGTGCGCTGGTACGTCGATGCGATCGAGTCCATGCTCGGCGACCGCGCGCCGCTGTCGGGGCCGGTGAGCAACATCGCGAGCTGGAACTACCCGATGTCGGTGCTGGTCCATGCCGAGCTGGTGCAGTTGCTGGCCGGCAACGCGGTCCTGGCCAAGACGCCGTCCCAGGGCGGGGCCGCCTGCCTGACCCTGGCCCACGCACTGATGGCCCGGGAGGGGCTGCCCGTGACGCTGCTGTCCGGCGCCGGCGCGGAGCTGTCGGAGGTGCTGGTGCGCTCGCCGGGGATCGGGGCGATGGCCTTCGTCGGCGGCCGCTCGGCCGGTGGCAAGGTGGCCGCGTCGCTGGTGGACACCGGCAAGCGGCACATGATCGAGCAGGAGGGGCTCAACGCCTGGGGCGTCTGGGACTTCTCCGACTGGGACGGTCTCGCAGCCCACCTCAAGAAGGGCTTCGAGTACGCCAAGCAGCGCTGCACCGCCTATCCCCGCTACGTGGTCCAGCGGGAACTGGTCGACCAGTTCCTCGCCATGTACCTGCCGGTGATCCGGTCCATCCGCTTCGGGCACCCGCTCGCCGTCGAGCGGGACGACGACGACCTGCCGACGCTCGACTTCGGCCCGGTGATCAGTGCGGCAAAGGCCGATGACCTGCACCGCAGGGTCGGCGACGCGCTGCACCGCGGCGCCATCCCGCTCTACCGCGGCAGCCTGGCCGACGGGCGCTTCATCGCGGGACAGGACACGTCGGCGTACGTGGCGCCGGCCGCACTGCTGGCGCCGGGTGGTGCGTCGTCGCTGATGCACGCCGAGCCGTTCGGGCCCATCGACACCATCGTGGTCGTCGACACGGAGGCGGAGCTGCTGGCCCAGATGAACGCCTCCAACGGCGCACTGGTGGCCAGCATCGCCTGCGACGACGAGGACAAGGCGCGTCGGCTCGGGCGCGAGCTGCGGGCGTACAAGGTCGGCATCAACAAGCCACGGTCGCGAGGCGACCGAGCCGAGACGTTCGGCGGGCGCGGCGCATCCTGGCTGGGCTGTTTCGTCGGCGGTGAGCTGCTCGTGCAGGCCGTCACAGAAGGCCCGGCGAACGAACTGCTCTACGGCAACTTCCCGGAGCACAGCCGCTACCCGAGTTCCGTGTAGTCCGTCGTCGCCCCGGCAGCAGGGGAGTGGCCACCCGAACGGCTCTCCCCGGACAGCGCGGCACCTGCCGAGCAGCCGCCCGACGCGGCGGAGATCGGGCGGCGCAGCGAGTGCCTGTCTCGCCTTCTGAAGCACGGAACGGTTCTCTGGACAGCAGGCTGGCGTTCTGCTTCAGTGCAGTGGCCCGCGTCACATCACGTGGGCCACTGCTCATTTCCGCGAGGTCAGGCCACTTCAGCCCAGGGGGCGCCATGGCACACGTCATCGGGATCGACATCGGCGGCACGTTCACCGACGCGTTCGCGGCGGACGAGACAGGACGGGTGGCCGGGGTGAAGACCCCGTCGACGCCGCCAGACTTCTCCCAGGGCTTCCTGGCGGTGCTCGACGAGCTTGCCGCCGCGCTCGAGACCGACACCCGCTCGCTGCTCGCGGACACCGACTACATCGTCCATGGGACGACGTCGACGCTGAACGCGCTCGTCACCGGCGACGTGGCCACGGTCGGGTTCCTCACCACGCGTGGGCACGCCGACTCGATCTCGATCATGAACCTCGAGGGCCGGTACGCCGGGCTGGGGGCGGACGAGGTGCAGGACATGGTGCGCACCAACAAGCCGGCCGCCCTGGTCCCGCCGCAGCTCATCAGGGAGATCGACGAGCGCGTCGACCACAAGGGCGCCGTGGTGGTACCGCTGGACGAGGAGGGTGCCCGGCGCGCGGTCCGGGAGCTGGTCGACGCCGGGGCACAGGCGATCGCGGTCAGCCTGCTGTGGAGCTTCCGCAACCCGGCGCACGAGCAGCGCGTGGGCGAGATCATCGCCGAGGAGGCCGCCGGCCTGTACGTCGCGCTCTCCAGCGACGTCAGCCCTCGCATCCGCGAGTACGCCCGCAGCGCGACCACGATCATGAACACGCAGGTCGGCCCGCGGCTGCGGGACTACCTGCAACCGCTGGAAGCCGAGCTGCGCGCCCGCGGCTTCTCGGGCTCCCTGCTGGTGATGCAGGGGTCCGGCGGGTGCGTCGACTCGGGGGCCGCGCCGGCCCGGGCGATCACCACGATCGGGTCGGTCCTCACCGGCGGAGTCGTGGGGTGCATGCGGCTGGCCGGCGAGCTCGGCCACCGCAACGTCATCTCCACCGACATGGGCGGCACGACGTTCCTCGCAGGCCTGGTGGTCGACGGAGAGCCGGTCTCGACCACCTCGACGGTGCTCAACCAGTATCAGCTCAGCGTGCCCATGGTCGACGTCCACACCATCGGCGCCGGGGGCGGGGCGATCGCCTGGCTCGACGCCGGCCACAACCTGCGCGTCGGCCCGCGCAGCGCCGGCGCGCGGCCCGGGCCGGCCTGCTACGGCGAGGGGGGCACCGAGCCGACGGTCACCGACGTCGACCTCCTGCTGGGCATCATCAACCCCGACAACTTCCTCGGTGGCCGGAAGAAGTTGTCGCGGGAGCTGGCCGAGGAGGCGGTGCGCACGCACATCGCCGAGCCGCTCGGCATGTCGATGGACGACGCAGCCGCGGCGGTCTACGCGATCCAGAACGCCCAGACCGCGGACCTGGTCCGCAAGGTCGTCGTCACCTCCGGCCAGGACCCCCGCGACTTCGTGCTCTACGCCTTCGGCGGCGCCGCCCCGATGCACTGCGCCAGTTACGCCGCCGACCTGGAGATCGGCGAGGTGGTCGTGCCGCTCGGCCCGACCGCGGCGGTGTTCTCCGCGTACGGGCTCGCTGCCTCCGACATCGTGCTGACCGCGGAACTGTCCTCGCCGACCAACTTCCCGCCGCCGCCGGAGACGTTCAACGCCGCGTTCGGGCAGCTCCGGCGGGAGTTGGATGCGCAGCTGTCGGAGCAGGGCCTGAAGTTCGCCAGCGTCGGATACCGCAATGAGGCCGACATCCGCTACACGATGCAGCTGGCCGAGGTCGAGACGCCCGTGCCGTCCGAGGAGCTCGACGAGGCCGGCCTCGAGACGGTCGGCGCAGCCTTCGGCGAGCTCTACGAGCGGCTCTACGGCAAGGGGGCCGGCTTCTCCGAGGCCGGCCTGCAGCTGATCACCTACCGCACGCGCGCGGTCGGCGGGCTGTCCATCCGCCCGCGGCTGGCCGAGGTCCCGCCGGCCGAGGGGGATCCGCGGCCGACCAGCAGCCGCAGGGTCTTCCTCGACCCCCGGCACGGCTGGCAGGACGCCGCGATCTACGACTACCGCGACCTGGCCGCCGGCCACGAGCTCAAGGGCCCCGCCGTGGTCGAGGCCCCGACGACCACCGTCGCGCTCCCCGAGGGCTGCGTCGGTCGCGTCGACCACCTCGGCAACCTCGTCATCCGCTACACGCAGGCCTGATCGGAGACCCAGATGCCCGTGATCCCCGTTGCCGGCTCCGAGGAGTTCGCCAACCGCCCGGTCTCGCCGGCGGAGACCCGCCGCGCGGTCAGCGACGCCGTCCGGCTGCACGACGTCGACGCGGCCGCGGTCGAGGCCGTCGACCCGCTCACCTACGAGGTCATCCGCCACCGCCTCACCTCGATCACCGAGGAGATGGGGGAGGCGCTCAAGCGCATGTCCGGCTCCGTGGTGGTCACCGACTGCAACGACTTCGACGCCGCGATCATGGACGAGGTCGGCGAGGTGGTGCAGGTCGGTCTGTACAACACGCAACTGGCCGCCTCGCTCGACATGGCCGTGAACTGGACCCTGCGCAACCGCTGTCGGCGGCCTGGAATCGGCCCGGGCGACATGTTCCTGTGCAACGACCCCTGGGTCGGCGGTGGGCTGCACCAGAACGACGTGAGCCTGTTCGCCCCGCTGTTCGTCGACGGCGAGATCTTCTGCTGGACCGGCGCTGTCGCCCACCAGGTCGACCTCGGCGGCGTCTCTCCGGGCAGCTGGTCGGTGGCCGGGACCGACGTCTTCTGGGAGTCCACGCCGATCCCCCCGGTGAAGATCGTCGAGGGTGGCGAGATCCGCGACGACATCGAGGACGTCTACCTGCGCCGCTCGCGGGTGCCGCGGCTGGTCGCGCTCGATCTGCGGGCGAAGATCGGCGCCAACAACGTGGCGCACGAGCGATTGCGCGCGCTGTGCCAGAAGTACGGCGCCGCGACGGTCAAGGCGGTCATGCGCCGGACGATGGACGACGCCGAGGCTCGGCTGCGGGCCAAGCTGCGCGAGCTGCCCGACGGGTCGTGGAGCTCCGTGGCGCACCAGGACTCGGCCCGCGCCGGTGACCGTGAGATCTACAAGATCGTCCTCAACCTGACCAAGACCGGAGACCGGCTGACCTTCGACTTCACCGGCACTGATCCGCAGGTCGACGGGTTGATCAACTGCACGTACACCGGGCTGCGCGGCGGAATCATGCCGGTGGTCCTGACCATGCTCTGCGGCGACATCCCGTGGGCGCCTGGCGGCATCGCCCGGTGCCTGGACATCGTCAGCGAGCCGGGCACGATCAACAACTGCACCTTCCCGGCGGGCATCGGCAAGGCCTCGGTGGCCTCCGCCTGGGCGACCACCAACGTGACGACGGAGTGCCTGGCCGGTCTGCTCGACTCCCACCCCGAGCACCGCCAGCGGCTGATGAGCGCCTGCTGCGGGACGTGGGACTTCGCCCTGCTCGCCGGCGTCGACCAGCGCGGCGGCGGTTTCGTCACCATGCTCTGTGACTCGATGGCCGGCGGCCTCGGCGCCCGCGCCGACTCCGACGGTGTGGACACCGGCGGGCTGGCGGTCATCCCGATGGGCCGTGTCGCCGACGTCGAGATGAACGAGTTCGCCTTCCCGATGCTCTACCTCTGGCGCCGGGAGGAGCCCGATTCCGGGGGAGCGGGCCGCTTCCGCGGCGGCGTGGGGGCCTCCAGTTGCTTCATCCCGTACGACAGCCCCGTCGGCGGCGTCCACCTGGTGGTGTCGGCTCCCGGCAAGGCGCTGCCCCTGGCCCCCGGGGTGTCGGGGGGTCTGCCGGCCGGCACGCAGTACGACGTCCTGCTGCGGAGCACCGCGATCCGGGACGCCTTGGCACAGGGCCGCATCCCCACCTCCCTCGACGAGGTGGGCGGCGAGCGAGAACTGGTCCCCGTGCACCTCGAGACCGGCATGGGACCGGACGACGTCTACTACACGCACTGGCAGGGCGGAGGTGGCTACGGCGACCCGCTGCTGCGCGACCCGGCGGCGGTCGCGGCCGACGTCGCCGCGCACAAGGTGTCGCGGCGCGGTGCGGAGGAGGTCTACGGCGTGGCCTTCGACGAGCACGGCCACGTCGTCGAGGCGGCGACACGAGACCGGAGAGCGGCGCTGCGGCGCCGCCGGGCCGGTCTGGAGAACGAGGAGGTCCCGGCATGACCGTGCACATCGACGACAACCTGGAGCAGCGACCCGACGGCGCGGTCGCCTGCCGGCACTGCGGTACCGCCGTGGGTGTGGCGGCCGAGCCGCTGCGGGACGCGCTCGTGCGGGAACGGGACCCGCAGGACGCGGGTCCGTCCGTGCGCGCCGAGCCGGCGCACTTCACGGACCGGCGGGTGGTGCTCCGGCTGACCTTCTGCCGGGGGTGCCTGACCCAGCTGCAGGCGGAGATCGTGCCGGCCGACGAGCCGTCGTTCCGCACGCGGAACCTGGCGGTGGGCCGGTGAGCCGCCTGGACGGCCGCGCCGTCGTCGTCACCGGGGCGGGGCAGGGCCTGGGGCGGGCCTACGCCCACCGGATCGCCGAGGACGGCGGCATCGTCGTCCTTGCCGATGTCAACGAGCAGGCGGTGGAGAAGGTCGCCGCTGAGATCGGGGAGGCGGGCGGGACCGCGCGGGCCCGTCGGCTCGACGTGTCCGACCCGGCCTCGTGCGCCCGGCTCGCCGAGGCCGTTGTCGAGGAGTTCGGCGCCGTCCACGGCCTGGTGAACAACGCCGCGATCTTCTCCACGATCACCATGCGGCCGTTCTGGGAGATCCCGGTCGAGGAGTGGGACCGGCTCATGGCGGTCAACCTGCGCGGGCCCTGGCTGGTGACCAGCGCCCTCCTGCCGGCGCTGCGTGCGGCGCACGGTGCCAGCGTGGTCAACGTGGGCTCCGACGCCGTGTGGCTGGGCCGGCCCGGCTATCTGCACTACATCGCGAGCAAGGCCGGCGTCGCCGGCATGACGCACTCGATGGCCCACGAGCTCGGCGGCGACGACATCCGGGTCAACTCCCTCTCGCCGGGGGCGACCTACACGGAGGTCCCGCGCGGCACCGTCACGCCCGAGCAGAAGAAGTCGATGCACGCGGCCCAGGCCCTGCACCGCGACGCCGGACCGGAGGACATGGTGGGGGTGGTCGCCTTCCTGCTCTCCGACGACAGCCGGTGGGTCACCGGCCAGACGATCAGCGTCAACGGCGGCATCCTGCACCGCTGACCTCTCCACCGGGTCGGCGGCGGTCCCCGCGCCCGCCGCCGACCCGCCCGACGCGCGTCATCCGGGCCGGCGTCCCTCACCGACGACGCCCGAGCACGATCACCCGCGGTCCACGCCGGCCGACGATGACCGTCGTTGGTCGCTCGGGCCGGCCGGCGGGGCGTGGATGGACCGCGGCCGTCGTTTCCGCCCCGGCGGTCTCGAGGGCGGTCAGGGCACCATCCAGCTGAGCACCGGCGACGCCTGCAGCACGACGATCACACACATGAGCAGCAGGAGCCCGATGCTCCAGCCGAACACCTTGCGGAACAGGTCGCCCTCCCGGCCGGCCATGCCGACCGCGGCCGCGGCGATGGCCAGGTTCTGCGGGCTGACCATCTTGCCCAGGACACCGCCGGAGGAGTTGGCGGCCGCCAGCAGCACGGGGTCCAGGCCCGCGCCGGCCGCCGTCTGCACCTGCAGGGCGCCGAAGAGGGCGTTGGCCGAGGTGTCCGAACCGGTCACCGCCACGCCGATCCAGCCGAGGATGGGGGAGAGGAAGACGAAGAAGGACCCGGTCTGGGCCAGGGCCGCGCCCAGCGTCCCGGTCTGGCCGGACTGGTTCATGACGTAGGCCAGCGCGAGCACGGCCATGACGGTCGCGATGGCCCAGCGCAGCTCGACGTAGGTCTCGGCGTAGGCGCGCAGAGCCCTCCTGGGCGAGATCCGCAGGACCAGCGCGGTCAGGATGCCGGCGAGGATCATCAACGTGCCCGCGGCCGGCAGCCAGTTGAACATGTACGTGGTCGAGGCGACCTCCTCGTCCGAACCTGCGGCGAAGACGTTCAGCCCGGGCCACTGGAAGACGTAGGTCCAGGGCTCCTCGGCCAGGGCCGCCTTCACCGGGCCCAGGTTCGCCAGCGCGAAGATCACGATGATGATCCCGTAGGGGGCGTAGGCCTTCACGACCTCCGCACGGCTGTCCTCGACGGCGTCCCCGGTGCCCGAGCCCGCCCTGCTCGCCGGGGCGGCGTCGTCGCGTCGATCCTGGCGCCCCGGCGCGTCTCCCAGCTCCTCACCGGCCGTGGCCCCGGGCCGGCCGGGGGCCGTCCCACGCCCGCCCGCCGCCGCGGAGGTCGTCACGGGTGCAGCCGCCCCGGCGGGCACCCCGCGGCGCAGGCGGACGACCGCGACCACCGCGGCCGCCGACACCAGCGCCGCGATGATGTCGGTCAGGGGCACCGAGATGAAGTTGGCGGCGACGTACTGCGCCAGCCCGAAGGAGATGCCCGCCGTCAGGGCGGGCAGCCAGGTCTCCCGGAGCCCGCGCCGGCCGTCCACGACGAACACGAGGACCAGCGGGACGACCGCGGCGAGGATCGGGGTCTGCCGCCCCACCATGGCGCCGAGGGTGTCCACGGTCAGGCGGGCGTCGTCGTTGACCCCGGACGTCACGGTCGCCAGCGTCACGATCGGCGTCGCCAGGGCCCCGAAGGCGACCGGTGCGGTGTTGGCGATGAGCGCCACGGCCGCCGCCTTGATCGGCTGGAAGCCCAGGGCCATCAGCATGACGACGGTGATGGCCACCGGCGTGCCGAAGCCGGCCAGCGCCTCGAGCAGCGCGCCGAAGCAGAACGCGATGATGATCGCCTGGATCCGCTGGTCGGGGCTGACCTTCTCGAACGAGCGCCGCAGGACGTCGAAGTGCCCGGTGGCGACGGTCAGGTTGTAGACCCAGATGGCGTTGATGACGATCCAGAGGATCGGGAAGAAGCCGAAGGCCGCACCCTCCGTGGCGGAGAGCAGGGCCTGCCCCACCGGCATGCGGAAGGCCACGATCGCCATGACCAGGGCCACCCCCAGGGAGATCAGGCCGGCCAGCCAGGCCTTGATCCGGAGCACTCCCAGGAGCACGAACAGGGTGATCAGGGGGACGGCGGCGCACAGGGCGCTCAGTGCGAGTGATCCCGCGACGGGGTTCTTCACCTGCTCGAACACGCGCTCTCCTCGGCGTTGAGGTCCCGGCGGAGGCCCGCCCGGCGGAGGCCCGCCCGGCGGACTGGTGCGGCGGGACGTACTCGGCGGATGACGTCAGGGGACGGCGAGCGCGGAGACGGGCAGGCCGCGGATCGACGCGTCGAGCACCTCGATCGTGTGGGCCATGGCGATCCGCGCGCCCTGCCGTTGCAGTGCCGACGCCACCTGCATCAGGCACCCGGGGTTGGCCGTGACCAGCAGCGAGGCGCCGGTCGAGGCGATGTTGCGGGCCTTGCGGTCGCCGAGCTCCCGGGCGGGCTCGGGGAAGAGGACGTTCCAGATGCCGGCCGAGCCGCAGCACAGCTCGGCCTCGGGGATCTCCCGCAGCTGGAGTCCGGGGATGTCCCGCAGGAGGGCGCGGGGCTGGGCGCGCACGCCCTGGGCGTGCCCGAGGTGGCAGGCGTCGTGGTAGGCCACGCTCACCTCGAGGGGGTGGCGCTCGGCCACCGGACCCAGCTCCGCCAGGAACTCGGAGACGTCGCGCACGCGGCCGGCGAACGCGCGGGCCCGCTCGGCGTAGCCGGGGTCGTCCGCGAGCAGGTCGGCGTACTCCTTCATGCTCGACCCGCACCCGGCCGCGTTCACCACGACCGCGTCCACCCCGGCGGCCTCGAAGACGTCGATCGTGCGCCGGGCGTAGCGCTTCGCCTCCTCCTCCCGGCCGTTGTGCACCGAGAGGGCGCCGCAGCAGCCCTGGCGTGGGGGCACGATGACGTCGCAGCCCTCGGCGGCCAGCACTCGCGCCGTCGCGGCGTTGACCCCGGGGAAGAATTCCCCCTGCACGCACCCGGTGAGCAGACCGACCACGGCCCGTCGCCGCCCGAGCGCGGGGATCCGGCCTGGCAGCCGCTCCGGTCTGGTCAGCGGCGGCGCGAGGTCGGCCATCGCGGCCAGCCGGGGCGCGATGCGCTCCAGGGCGCGGCTGCGCCGCACCAGACGCTGCAGGCCGGTGGCCTGGTAGGCGCGCAGCGGCCCGCGCATCAGCCGCAGCCGACGCTTGTGCGGGAACAGGGCGAAGATCGTCGCCCGCAGCGCCCTGTCGCTGCGCGGCCGGTCGTGCCGGCGTTCCACCTGCGCGCGGGTGGCTTCGATCAGCCGGTCGTACTGGACACCCGAGGGGCAGGCCGTCACGCAGGCCATGCAGCCCAGGCAGGCGTCGAAGTGCTGCACCATCGCGTCGGTCATCGGCTCGCCCTCGAGCCCCGACTTCATCAGGTAGACGCGCCCGCGGGGGGAGTCCATCTCCTCGCCCCACAGCGTGTACGTGGGACAGGTCGGCAGGCAGAAGCCGCAGTGGACGCAGTCGCCGACCAGCTCCGCCGACGGCGGCCGGTGGTCGTCGAAGGCTGCCTGCACGGGCATCCCCAGGGGCACCGGCCCGGTGCGCTCCGGCGTCGTCGTCATCAGATGCCTCCCACGAACCGCCCGGGCGCCAGCCGGCGTTCCGGGTCGAACTGCTCCTTCACGCGGTGCATCAGGTCCAGGGCGGGCACGGGGCCCCAGGTGTCGACGGCGGCCTTGACCTCGGCCGGCGCGTCCAGGATGACGAGCGCACCGCCGAGCGCGGAGCACTCGGCCCGCAGCCGCGCCACCACGCTCCCGACGGCGGACGGCCCGGCATCGGCGGGCAGTGCGCCGTACAGGACGCCGGCACCGGCTGATCCGCGCAGCTCGAGGGGGACCCCCGCCTCCGCGGCCGCCGTCCGGGCGGTCGCGAGCACCCGGGCGAGGCCGGAGAGCGCAAACGTGGTCTTGAAGGCGGTGGCCCGGCGGGCTGCCCCCGCCCACGGGAAGGCGCCCCAACCGTCGGTGAGGTCGCCCTCCTCGGCGCCGGCACCGAGCAGCTGCCGGGTGGTCGCCGTGCGCCCCGCCACCCCGGCCTCGATCCCCTCGAGCAGCACGCTCACGGTGCCCGGCCCCTCGGCCGGCCAGTCGACCTCCACGGCGGCCGGCACGACCTGGCCGGAGAGCACCCCCTGGACCAGTCGCTGCGCCTCCTCGGGGCGGTCGAAGCGAGCGGTCACCAGGCGGCGCGCGGCAGGCAGGGGGTGCAGCCGGAACACGGCCTCGGTGACGACGCCGAGCGTGCCGAACGACCCGACGATCAGCTTGCCGAGGTCGTAGCCGGCCACGTTCTTGACGACGCGGCCGCCGGCCTTGGCGACCACGCCGTCGGCCCGGACCAGCGTCACCCCGATGAGCAGGTCGCGCGCGGTGCCGAAGGCCACCCGCCGCGGCCCGCTCAGGTTGGTGGCCAGCGTCCCGCCGACCGTGGCCCCGCCCAGCGGGTCGTCGAGTGCCAGCCGCTGGCCGGCCGAGGCCACGGCTTCCTGGACGGCGGCCAGCGGCGTCCCGGCCTGCACGTCGACGATGAGGTCGCCGGCCGCGTGGTCCTGGACGGCCGCCAGGCGGGCGAGGTCGACGACCAGATCGGCGCGTTCGGGCGGCCGGCCCCACGTGAGCTTCGTGCCGGCGCCGCGGGCGACCACCGTGAGCCCCGCGGCGGCCGCCGCCCGCAGCACCTCGGCGACCTCCGCGGTCGACGCCGGCCGCGCCACGAGCGCGGTGGCGACGCCGTCGACCGCGTCGGCCGGCCCGGCCTCGGCGACGTCGTCGCAGGCCGCGGCCAGCGCGGTGCGGGCCGCGCCCACGTCGAGGGCCGGCGCCGACATCAGAACGCCTCCGCCAGACCGGCCTCGACCAGCGGGTGGGCGCCCCGCCGCCTGCCGGGCACCTCGCCGCACAGCCGCGGGGTCGGGAAGACCTTGCCGGGGTTGGCCACGCCGCCCGGGTCGAACGCGCAGCGGACCAGCTGCATCGTGTCGAGGTCCTCGGCGGAGAACATCCGCGGCATGTAGGCGGCCTTGTCGATGCCGACCCCGTGCTCTCCGGTGATCGAACCGCCGTGCGAGATGCAGAGGTCGAGGATCGCGCCGCTCACCTTCTCGGCGGCCTCCCCGGCGCCTTCGACCGCGTCGTCGAAGAGCACCAGCGGATGCAGGTTCCCGTCGCCGGCGTGGAACACGTTGGCCACGCGGACGCCGGAGGACGAGGACAGCTCCGCGATCGCGCGCAGCACCTCCGGCAGCGCCGTCCGCGGGATGACACCGTCCTGGACGATGTAGTCGGGGCTGATCCGGCCCACCGCGGCGAACGCCGACTTGCGGCCCTTCCAGATCAGCGCACGCTCGGCCGGGTCGGTGGCCACCCGCATCTCGAACGCGCCGTTCTCCCGGCAGAGCCGCTCGACCTCGGCCAGCTCGTGCTCGACCTCCGCGCGGGCCCCGTCGATCTCGACGACCAGCACCGCGCCCGCCCCGGCGGGGTAGTCGCAGTGCGTGGCCGCCTCGGCCGCCTCGATGGCCAGGGCGTCCATCATCTCGATCGCGGCCGGGACGATGCCGGCGCCGATGATCGCCGAGGTCGCCGCCCCGGCGTCGTCGGTGGACCGGAACCCGGCCAGCAGGGTCCGCACGTCCTCGGGCAGCCGGACGAGGCGGACCGTCACCGCGGTCGCGATGCCGAGCGTGCCCTCGGAGCCGACGACCGCGCCCAGCAGGTCGTACCCGGGGGCGTCGGGGGCGAGGCCACCGAGCTCCACGATCCCGCCCTGGGGCGTCACGAACTGCGCACCCATGACGTGGTTGGTGGTGAAGCCGTACTTGAGGCAGTGCGCGCCGCCGGAGTTCTCGGCCAGGTTGCCCCCGATGGAGCAGATCTGCTGGCTGCTCGGGTCGGGGGCGTAGTAGTACCCGGCCGGGGTGGCCGCGCGGGTGACGTCGAGGTTGATCACGCCGGGTTCGACGACGGCCCGCTGGTCCTCGGCGCGGATCTCGCGGATCGCACGCATCTTGGAGGTGACGATCAGGACGCCGTCGGCCCGGGGGAGCGCGCCGCCGGACAGGCCGGTGCCCGAACCGCGCGCGACGAACGGGACGCCGTGCTCGGAGCAGGCCCGGACGACGGCGGCCACCTGCTCGGCGGTCTCCGGCAGCACCACGAGTGCGGGGGTGACCCGGTAGTGGGCCAGTCCGTCGCACTCGTAGGTGCGCAGCCGGATGTGGTCCTCGATCAGCGAGTCCGGCGGCAGCACGGCCCGGGCCGCGTCGATCACCGCGGCCATGGCGGCCGGGGCGGGCCCGGAGCCACCCGTCGCCTCGGTCGCCTCCGGGGGGACGGGGCCGAGGACCGGCCCCGCGGTGCTCTCCGTGCCGTGCGTGACGCTCATGTCCGCACCTCCGGTCGGCCGACGTCTTCGGCGCTGTCAGGGCATGCGTTCGTAGGCGGGCAGGGTGAGGAAGTCGGGGTACTCGTCGGCCAGCGCCATCTCGGTGAACAGCGCCCGGGCGTCGTCCCACCGGCCGGCGCCGAAGGAGTCGCCGCGGGACTGGCGGATGGCGTCCATCTCCTCGGCGATGACCTGCTCGACGTGCTCGCGGGTCACCGGCGTGCCGTCGGCCAGGCGGACGCCGTTGTGCAGCCACTGCCAGACCTGGCTGCGGGAGATCTCGGCGGTGGCGGCGTCCTCCATGAGGTTGTTGATCCCGACCGCCCCCGAGCCGCGCAGCCAGGACTCCAGGTACTGGATGCCGACGCTGACGTTGCTGCGCAACCCGGCCTCGGTGATCTCACCCGGCGTCGACCGGACGTCGAGCAGCTGCTCGGCGGTGACCTGCACGTCCTCGCGCGTGCGGTCCAGCTGGTTGGGCCGGTCGCCGAGTACCTCGGTGAAGACCTCCTTGCAGAGGTCGACCATGCCGGGGTGGGCCACCCAGGAGCCGTCGAAGCCGTCGTTGGCCTCCCGCTCCTTGTCGGCGCGGACCTTCGCGAACGCCTGCTCGTTGACCTCCGGGTCCTTGGACGGGATGAACGCGGCCATGCCGCCGATCGCGTGCGCGCCACGCTTGTGACAGGTGCGGACCAGCAGCTCGGTGTAGGCGCGCATGAACGGCACGGTCATGGTGACCGAGTTGCGGTCGGGCAGGAGGAACTCCTCGCCGCGGGTCCGGAAGGACTTGATCACGCTGAACATGTAGTCCCACCGGCCGGCGTTGAGACCGGCCGAGTGCTCGCGCAGTTCGTAGAGGATCTCCTCCATCTCGAACGCCGCGGGATAGGTCTCGATCAGCACGGTGGCGCGGATGGTGCCGCGGGGCATGCCGAGGAAGTCCTGGGCCAGGTTGAACGCGTCGTTCCAGAGCCGGGCCTCGAGATGGCTCTCCATCTTCGGCAGGTAGAAGTACGGGCCCTGCCCGCGGTCGATCTGCTTCTGCCCGCTGGTGGCCAGGTAGAGGGCGAAGTCGACGAGGCTGCCCGAGGTCGGCTCGCCGTCCACGGTGATGTGCTTCTCCGGCAGGTGCCAGCCCCGCGGGCGGACGACGATCGTCGGCAGCTCCTCGTCGGGCCGCAACGCGTAGCTCTTCCCCTCGGCCGAGGTGAAGTCGATCTTCCGGTCGATGGCGTCCATGAGGTTGAGCTGGCCACCGACGACGTTCTCCCACAGGGGGGTGTTGGCGTCCTCGTGGTCGGCGAGCCACACCTTGGCGCCGGAATTGAGCGCGTTGATCGTCATCTTGCGGTCGGTGGGGCCGGTGATCTCCACCCGCCGGTCGATCAGGCCCGCTGCAGGCGGCGCGACCTGCCAGGAGTCGTCGTCGCGGATGTGCGCGGTCTCGGGGAGGAAACGGAGCGTCCCGCCGTCGGCGAGCGCCCGCACCCGTTCCTGCCGGGCCTGGAGCAGCTCCAGCCGCCGGGGGTTCAGCTCCCGGTGCAGCCGGGCGATCAACTCCAAGGCCTGCGGCGTGAGGACCTCGTCCTGGCGGTCCTGGCGCGCCCCGCTGATCTGAAGTCCGCCCACACCCTCGATCGTGCTCATGTCCGTGCGACCCCTCGCTCGTGGCTGGGCCGGCTGCGCAGCGGGTCCGGACACCGGCCGTCTTCCGCCTCGTGGAACTGCACCTGCTTCCCGTCGAGTATCGAGAGGCTTGGCGGGGAGGGCAACTTACCGGAGCCACCCGCGGACCCGCTACTGCGCGATCTGACCCTCGGTCCACGCCCCGGGGTGGGTCCCCTGGAGTGGTATAGATCGGGCTTCTCGCCTTGGTGGGCCGTGCTGAGCCTCGGCTCGCTGCGGCGGTCATGCGACAGCGCGCTCGGTCACCGCGAGGTAGGGGCTCTGGCGGCCTCAGCCCGGGTGGCGCGGACATGCCGTCGCCGCACCAGCCACCACGCACACGTGTAGCCGACCGCGGCCATTCCTGCGGCGGGCGCCCACAGCCAGCGTGAGGTCAGGTCACCGATGCAGTTGCCCATCACAGTGCGCCGCTCGTCCTGAGCGGCGCGCGACAGGGCGTCCGTCGCGGTCGCTACACCGGCATCTCCTCTGGAGACGGCCAGTTCGGCGCCACGCTGCCGGGTTCCATCGCTCTCCAGGGCACCAGCCGCCACCGCCGCACTGGCGCGGCACGTGCGCCCGTCGTCGGTCGTCGCTGCCAGGAAGACCTGGAGAACGGGTGCGATGACGAGTGTGGCCGCGAGCGCGGCCACCACCGAGACCGCCGCGAGCTCGCCCCGGAGCCCCGGTGTGAGGCCATGCCGGCCGGCAGGCAGGCGGAAGAACGCCCCCAGCACCACGAGCAGTGCGATCCCCGATCCTGCGCCCAGCCAGTCCCACTCGCCCTCGCCGCTGAAGCTGAGCGCCACGACCGCAGCCAGGGCCGTGCCCAGGAGCGCCGCCCGGTCCACGGATCGGGTGTCGTGAGGGAGGTCCGCACCGCCGACGGTGCCCGCAGTCTTCCCTCGAGCGCTCACTGCACGGCGCCAGGAGTCGCTTCGGCGGCAGCGCGCGAGGACCGACGACCGGCGTACGGGCGACTCACCGTCTGTCCTCCGCTCAGCAGGACGGGGACCATGGCCCTACCTCCGTCCCGTCGTGGTGCGCGCTCACGGCTCAGGGTGCCGTAAAGGGTGCCGTCCGGCAGGTGCACGGGTACCCCGCAGTAGGCGCCTGCTCCCAGCGCGGCTGTGGCCAACATGTCCCCGAGCAACGGGTGGCGGGCCACGTCCGGCACGGCCGCGGGGATGTCACCGTTGCGCATCAGCTGGCAGTAGCTCTGGTCGGGGCCGATGACGGCGCCTTCGGTCAACGGCAGCACACGGCTGTCGGAGGTCTCTGCGCGGTCGACGGCGGTGAGCACCTGGTGGATGTCGTCGATCCGGGAGAGGAAGGCGCGGTCCATGCCGAGGATGCGGCGGGCAGACGCCAGCAGCCGGCGGATCGCCGGGGATGGCTCACCGGCCGCCGGCGCTCCCGTGCCGGCGGGACGCCTTCATCCGACCGTGTCGATGGGCTCATGCAGCCGTCACCGTCTGCTGCCTCCCGCTGACGGGCAGGCGGATCGTGAACGTGGTTCCTGAGCCGGGGCGGGTATCGACGGTCAGCGTCCCGCCGTGCCCCTCGACGACCGCGCGGGTCAGGGGCAGTCCCTGACCGCTGCCGCGGCCGACGTCCTTCGTGGTGAAGAAGGGCTCGAAGATCTTGGGCAGCACATCGTGGGGGATGCCGCCACCGGTGTCGCTGATCCGGACGCTCACATGTTCGTCGTCGTCGAGGGCGCTGGACAGGCTGATCACCCCGCGCCGGCCGGTTTCCTCGATGGCGTCGGCGGCGTTGACGATCAGGTTGAGGAAGGCCTGGTTGAGCTCGGCGATGTCGCATATCACCGGCGGCAGCTCGGCCAGCTCCATGCGCAGGTCGGCGACGCCGCTGACCTGGGCGCGGGTCACGGTGACCGTCGCCGCCAGCGCCTCGTTCAGGTCCGCGGCCGTCTGCTCCTTGCTTCCGGGGTGGCTGAAGGTCTTCATCGCCCGGACGATGGTCGCGACCCGCTCGATGCCTTCCAGGGTCTCCCCCAGGGCGATCGGGACCTCCGCCTTCAGGTAGTCCAAGTCGAGGGCCGCCTCGAGTGCGCGGACCGCCGCCAGATGCTCCTCGAAGCCGCTCGATCCCGCCGCGCCGGCGAGCTTCCGGTACTGGCACAGCAGGCGGTGCATGGCCTCGTAGGCTCCGGCCACGAAACGCGCGTTGTCGCCCACGTACTGGATGGGCGAGTTGATCTCGTGCGCCAGCCCGGCGGAGAGCCGGCCGAGCGACTCCAGCCGGGATGCTTGCTGGCTCGCCGCCTCGCGGGCCTGGCGATCGGTGATGTCCCGGGTGCTCATCTGGATCTCGCTGACCGCGCCGCTGCTGTCCCGCAGCACGGAGAGGACCGCCTCCACCCACACCCAGTGGCCGTCACGGTGGCGCAGCCGGAAGGTCACCTCAAGACGCTCTCCTGGGGCGATCTGGTCGACGTCGATGTGGTCCATCCACTCGAGGTCATCGGGATGCACGAGCTCGCGGCCGTTGCGGACGATCAGCTCGTCCGGCGCGATCCCGAGGACGTCCAGTGAGGCCGGTGAGACGTAGAGGAGCTCGCCGTCGGGACGATGGCGGCTCATCAGGTCGCCGCTGTTCTCGGCCAGGTGCCGGTGCAACATCTCGGAGGTCTCCAGCGCCAACGCCATGGCACGGCGCTCAGTGACGTCGCGGAGGAATGCGTGGAACCGCCACGCCCCGGCCCACGGCATGCGTCCGATGGTGAGCTCGATCGCGATCTCCCCCCCGGCCTTGTTCTGGGCGGTGAACTCGACCGGCCCGACGGGCATGTCCGCCTCTTCGAGGGTGTGCAAGGCCTGCAGCCGAGCCGCGTACTCCTCGCGGAGGCGCACCGGCACGATCGTCTCCACCAGGGGCCGGCCGATGGCCTCGGACGCCGTCCAGCCCAGGAGGGATTCCGCGGCGGCGTTCCATCCGGTGATGGCGCCGTCGTGCTCGATCCCGACGAAGGCGTCACCGGCGGTCGCCAGGATCCCGGCCAGCTCGGCCACTGCCGAGCGCCGCTCGGTGGCGTCGGTGAACGTCACCACGGCGCCGACCAGTTGCCCGTTCAGGCGCAGCGGCCGGGACCGGTAATCGACCGCGACGGGCGTGCCGTCGGCCCGCCACAGCACCTCGTCGTCGGCCTGGGCCGCCCCGCCGAGTGCCGCGACCCGGTACATCGGGCACTCTTCGCGGGGCAAGGGCGAGCCGTCGGGGCGGCTGTGGTGGATGACCTCGTGGATGTTCGAGCCGATCAGGTCGGCCACGGCCAGGCCCAGCAGTTCACCCACCGCGGCATTGGCGTATCGGCAGATCCCCCTCGTGTCGACCAGGTAGACCCCTTCGGCGCAGGCGTCCAGGATGGCGCGGAAATCGACCTTCAACGGCGCGGACGGGGTGCCCCCGTCGGGGGCGAGCAGCGAGAACACGGGATCGCTTAGCCCTTCACCCGGATGACACCGGTGACTTCGCCCCGGCCGGCGTAGTTCTCCAGACGGTGGATCAGCGCCTCGGTGACCACCGTCCCGCGCCCGACCAGCAGCACCCCGGACATCGTGACGATGTCGTCGAAGACCTCCATGCCTTCCTGGAGGTCGTAAACGTCCACCGGCCGCGGCGGGGAGGTGACCTCCTCCACGGCGTGGCAGCGGATCAGGGCCTCGAGCACCTGGGGGTCGTAGGCGCCGGCGTCGGCCTGCAGGACGGCGATGGTGTCCTGCACCGACCGCCGCACGCTCATGCCGGCGTCGAAGTCCACGGCGGCGCGCAGGATCCGTGCCCCGAGGGGCAGGTCCTCGCCGCCGGGGACGCCTG
Source organism: Geodermatophilus ruber (assembly GCF_900114385.1). Lineage (GTDB taxonomy): Bacteria > Actinomycetota > Actinomycetes > Mycobacteriales > Geodermatophilaceae > Geodermatophilus > Geodermatophilus ruber. The sequence continues at coordinate 372,380 of NZ_FOSW01000003.1, read as the reverse complement.
GCCCGTTTCCCTTGCCGTCGTAGCGGGCCCGCTGCCAGCCGATGGCCTCGGCAACGCGCTCGAGCCGGGGGATGTCCCCCACCAGGTCCCGGCTCAGGCCGATGACCCGGCTGTCCATCTCCCGCTCGTCCTCATCCAGGGGCCGGCCGGCGTCCAGCTTCGCCAGGACGGTCGGCGGGAGGGTGACCGCGCCCAGGTGGGTCAGCATCGAGGTCACCTCGATCTCCCACGGTTCCTCTACCTCGAGGGCCTCCACCAGCTCGGACACGATCCGGTTGATCCGGACGGCGCGGGCCAGCAGCGCCGGCTGGGCGAGGGACAGCGTCGCGGTGAGCGACGCCACCGTCTTGCGCAGCGTCGTCCGCAGCAGCTCCTTCTCTGCCCTCACCAGCCGGTGGACCTCGACCGCGCTGCCCAGCTCGGCCACGAGGACTTCGGGCGGGCAGGGCTTGGTCAGGAACCGGTAGATCTGCCCCTCGTTGACTGCCGTGATCGCGGTCTCGGCGTCGGCGTTCCCGGTCAACAGGATGCGCACGATGTCCGGGTCGTGCTGGCGCACGTGCGACAGGAACGTGGCCCCGTCCATCTCGGGCATGCGCATGTCCGACACCACGACCGTGACCGGCTGGGACTCCAGCAACTGCAGCGCTTCGGCGCCGCTGGTGGCCGTGTGCACCGTGAACCACGGTCGCAGCTGGCGGCGCAGCCCGCCCAGGATCGCCGCCTCGTCGTCCACCAGGAGAATCGGAGGACCATTGGTCGTCTGGGGCGTGAGCACGGGGTCAAGTACGGGCAGGCCGTTCAACTACTGCTCCTCTGCGGCGTTGCTTGTGAACAACCGCAGCCGGAGCGGCGGTTCAGCACACTCATCGACACCAGCGGTCGACGCCTGAAGGAATGCGGAACGAATTCAGCTCAGAATGACCCATCCGAGTAGGCGTACGTTGTCAACTCGCTGCGTGGTCGCGGGATACCGGCGTGGCTGATGAAGAAGTCGGTCCTGCGGCCGCCGCTCACGCCCCGGTGCTTCACCCATCACCTGCCGTACACGAGCTCCGCGGCAGCCGGACACCGGAGCGGCTTCATCGGCCGAGCACCGCTGTCCATGGCGCGTCTCAAGATCATCCGCGTATCCCGGCGGGCCAGCAAGACGGGTCAGGCAACGGACCAGGACGGGTGCGTAGATGCCTGTGCAACGGCTTTTGGGACCTGCCGGCGCGCACCCGCGCGACGGAGCCGTCGAGGGTGTCGACGAGGCCGACGCCCTCGGTGACGTGCGCCCTCTTCGCTACGTTGGCCGCATGGCGGACGACGGGGTGCCGACTGTGGATGCGGTCCTGATGTCGTTGCGGACTGTCACGGACGACGGACACCGCGGCGGCCTTGATGAGGTCATCACCGCGTTCGGCTTCGACCGCTCCGAGGTGGAGCTGGAGTTCGAGGCGGAAGGCGCGACCGGAACCGCGTAGCGCCGGAGGATCCTGGCTGGAGCAGTGAACAGGAGTCGCGGCCACCGCATCGGACCCATCTCTCACCCTCTTTGCCGTACTCAGGTCTGGCTGAGTACGGCAAACAAGATCGACGCGATAGGTCCATTTCCTAGCGCGCTGAGGAGCACGTGCGGTTCGCCATCACCCGCTACCGTCCGCACGACCGCTTGCAAGTCGCAGTCACTCAGGAGGTTGGGGTGCCGGACACCACGTGTCACATGTCGATCTCGCTGGACGGCTTTGTCGCCGGGCCGGACCAGAGCCGCGAGGACCCCCTGGGCAAGCGGGGGCGCGAGCTGCACGGCTGGCACATCGGCGACCCGCGAGCCAACGATGCCGACAAGGTCGCGAACGAGTGGCTCATGCGCCCGCGGGGCGCGTATGTGATGGGTCGGAACATGTTCGGTCCGATCCGCGGGGACTGGGATGAGGCATGGACCGGGTGGTGGGGCCCCGAACCGCCGTATCACGCGCCGGTGTTCGTGCTGACCCATCACGGACATGACCCGATCCAGATGGAGGGCGGGACGACCTTCCACTTCGTCACCGAGGGCTTCGACGCGGCCTACTCCGCAGCGTGTCAGGCCGCCGGGGACAAGGGCGTGGACATCGCCGGTGGGGCCTCGACCGTCCGACAGGCACTGATCGCCGGCGTGATCGACGAGCTCACCCTCGACATCGCACCGGTCCTGCTCGGTTCGGGCGAGCGCATCTTCGACGGGGTTGGATCCTTCGGCTTCGAACCCGCCGAGGTGCTTCACTCTCCGCTGACCACCCACATCCGCTATCGCCGCGTCAGCTAACTCCGCAGGCGCTGCCGGCCTTCGGGCGTGGTCTGGGCGAGGTGCGCCTCGGAGCAGTCACCATCGCAGAACCGTGTCCGCGCCGGTGCGGGGGGACCGGTCGGCCGCGTTCGGCGGCGCCTGACGTGCGGTCGGGAACTTGCCGTGGCCGCTCGGGCGTCACCGCGGCACGGTGATCAGCGGGCGGCGTCGCTCATGACGGCGGCTGGCGGAACGGGAGCACGTTCGGTCGTTGACACCTGACTCATCCCCCGAGCACCATGCCGCGTCTGTGTCGTGATGGACATCGGCGGTCACGCTCGCAGGATCGGGATGGGCCTTTCTCGAAGGGGCCCACCTGTGGCAAGAAGGGCCGACCGACGTGGTCGACCGTGATGCACTGCAGTTCCTCGACGGCTGGAGAGGATGAGGTCAACGATGACCCCAGGAATCAAGGGCATGAAGTTGTCTCTGCTCGATCTCGGGCGGATCGACACCGATGACGGCTTCTTCATGCGCGGCTGCAATGCCGCGGTGCAGTCCGACCCGAACCCGCAGTACGAGCGCCGCCGGGTCGCCGTGATCGCCGCGGTGATCGAGCATCCCAAGCACGGTCCGATCCTCTTCGAGACCGGCTGCGCGCAGAACGCGAAGGAGGAATGGCCGGCGCCGGCCTACGACGCGTTCCCGTTGAACGTCTACGAGGAGCGCCACCACCTCGACAAGGCGCTGGAGGCCGCCGGCTACGGCATCGACGACATCAACGCCATCGTGATCGGCCACCTGCACCTCGACCACGCCGGCGGGCTCGAGCACTTCCGGGGCAAGAACATCCCGATCTACGCCCACGAGCTCGAGATCAAGGAGCACTACTACGCCGTGGCGACCAAGGAGGACATCGGCCCGTACGTGCCCGGTGATCTGAACTGGGAGCTCAATTGGCAGCCCATCCACCGCGAGGAGACCGAGCTGTTCGAGGGCATCACCCTTCGGCACATGCCCGGCCACACCCCGGGGTTGATGACCATGCAGGTGGAGACCAACAACTCGGGGCACTTCTTCCTGACCAGCGACCTGTTCCACGTGCGGGACCTGTTCGAGCAGGGTGTCCCGCAGGGCTGGCTCGGGCGCGACAGCTTCGACTGGTGGAAGAGCTACCGCTGGATCAAGCAGCTCCAGCAGCGCTACGACGGCACCATGGTCTTCGGCCACGACGCCACCACTCTCGAGGAGCTCCAGGCCCAGGCCTCGTCGTTCGACTGACCGGTGTCCTCCTGCTGCTGACCGCGTACCCCCCCGAGCCTGCGCGCTCGGGGGGTACGCGCGACGGCTCGTTCCGCCCCGAGGCGACGTGCGAGCGCGCCTGCGGGGCCGGCGCCTGGTTGGTGGCGCGACACGCGGACGTCGGGGGCTGTCCGATTCCCGGCGGTTCAGCGTGGCGCTGCCTCCTGACTTCTCTCGCGGCCTCGCCGACGAGGACATGAGCGCCGAGGACGGCTTCGGGAAGCGAGATCCCCTCACGGGTGATCTGTGGCCTGCTCGGCGCGCCCGGCCAGTACCGGGCCGGTTTCCAGCGGCTCGTGAGGCGGCCGCTCGACCCGTCCCTGTCCCCGCAGGAGCGGACGGCATCCTCCCGTCGGGTAACGCCTCACGCCCGGCGGTGTCCCGCGCTCACCGTCTGACGGTCAGGACGACGGACTTCGGTGTGCCGGTCGTCGTGTTGAAGGAGATCGTCACCTGCATGTCACGACTCGGGCGCTGGCTCGTCGTGGTGACCGTGAAGGCAACGGTCCTCGCGCCGGCGGGCAGGTACGGCGAGCTGGGGTTCGCTGTGAGCCTTGAGCTCGACTCAGAGAAGAGGAACATCCCGCCCTCCGGGGCCGGGCCGCTCATCGTGACCGTGCCCGTCACGGTCGACCCGTACCTGACCGAGTTCGACCGCAGCGTGACGCTGGCGACCGTGGGCACGGATACCGCGGACTCCGAGACCTTCACCGAGTAGGCCCCGTCCGCGCCGGAGACCGTCCGGATGTCGAGGACGTTGCCGGTGTAGACCTGGTTGTCGGGCGTATAGGTGAGGAACCCGTACTCGCCTGCCGGGAGCACGTCGGTGGTGAAGCGCTCGAAGCTGTTGGCCATCGTCACGTTGTTGATGGACGTGCCCGACCCGTCGGCGTTCACGCGGTACAGGCCGCCGATCTGCAGGCCCCCTTGGCCTCCGAGGCCGAGCGCCGAGCCGGCGGCGGTGATCTCGCCGGTGTAGGACTTGCCGCCCGTCGTGGTGAACCGGAAGAAGTCGAAGTCCTGGCCCGCGGTCGTGCGCGGGAAGGGGTTGGGGGCCTGGCAGATCGCCCTGGTCACCGTGCTGCCGACCGTGACCGGCGCCGCGACACCGGCGGAGAAGCCGAAATCGCCGTCGGGCTCCCAGGGGTCAGGCGCACACTCGGCCGGCACGGCGGCCTGGGCCGGGAGGGCGACGACGCCGGCGCCCGCGGCGGTTGCCGCCGCCGCGAGAACGATCAGAAATCGAGGAGTCCGCATATCGGGAACCTATCTGCGAACGAATTCAGCGCCGGGCGGGACTTTCGTCCTACGACCCTCGGTTGTCGGCGAATGGGAAAGCGCGGCCATCCTCTCGTCAGCCGCGAGGCGCGAGGCGCGAGGCGCGAGGCGCGAGGCGCGAGCGCGGTGGGCGCGCGCCGACGGGGGAGACCCGGGCCGGAACTGCGCGGTCGCCCGCCGGCAGTCGGCTCACCACCCGTCCGAGGGGCTGCCGATGACCGAACGGATTCCCGGGCGTCGTCCACCGGAGTTGCGATGCGATTCGGGGTTGCCGCACTCCGGGAGCATGAGGACATTCCGCGGAGCGTGCCGCTGAAAATGGGGAAGAGAAACTTGTCGCTCGGGCGCGTGACCGGATGTCGCGGAATGGGAGAGGCGTGTCGGACGTGCAGCTGAGTGGAAAGTCGGCGCTGAGCCGCACAGGAGGCCGCGCGCGCCCACAGGAGCGCTGTGCGTGCACAGGTTCGACCGTGCTGGGCCGAGGTGCTCCGGCCCGGGCGAGAAGTTGATCCCTTGCCGAAAGGTGGTCGCAACGCGGCTGAGCGGGCGACCAGGAGCGCGGCCCCACTCCCGGCTGCAGCTGTGACGAAGGCCGGCCGGGTCGATGCTGCGAGCCTCGTCCGGTGCGGCCGCAGGATCGGCCGGATGCAAGGTGGGCAGATCGCTGATCATGATTGCCCCGTCGGCCCGGGCCGCGGTGCTCGTCGGCCCAGGTGGCCGCGTGCGGCCACCGCCTCGTTGATCTACCCCCGGGCGGCCGCGTCGCCGGCCACCGGGGGCAGCCACGCGTCGGGGTCCTTCTCCAGCGCGGTCCAGAACCGCAGCGCCGCGTGCTCCATCTCCAGGCCGAGCCGGAGCGTGACCATCCGCGGGGCGACGCCGCGAACGTCGCCGTACCGCCGCTGCATGTCCTCGTAGACCGCGATCCGCTCGGTGTGCGCGGCGATCTGCTCGCGCGCCAGCCGCGTCACGTTCCCGGGCTCCCCGAGCTCGTTGAAGAACAGCTTCAGCTCAGCGACGTCGCGCAGCTGGAAGTGCTCGTTGGTCGGCGCGGCCAGCCAGGCGCGTAGCTCCCGCAGCCCCTCCTCGGTGATCGAGTACGTCCGCCGCCGGCGGCCTTCCTGTTCGCTGGAGGCGGTCAGCAGCCCCATCTGCTCGAGGCGCTGCGGCTCCGAGTACAGGGCGGCGTGGGGGAACGTCCAGAAGTAGCCGATCGACCGGTTGACCGCCCGCTTGAGGTCGTAGGACGTCGACGGCCCGCGCAGCCCGAGCGTCCCGAGCACCACGTAGGAGGTCGGCGAGAGCCGTTCGGACGCCACGATTGCCAGCCTAATCTTCTGGTCTATATGGTCCAACCCAGATCATTGTCGATCGGGTTTCGGAGGGTGACGCATGGACCTCGCCACCGCCCTGACATGGACTGCCCAGCGTCACCCGGACCGCCGCGCGGTCGGTGGTCCCCGGCCGCTGTCGTACCGCCGGTGGGACGCGCGCACCAACCAGCTCGCCCGTGCCCTGGCCGATCTCGGGGTCCGGCGTGGCGACCGGGTCGGGTTCTTCCTGGCCGGCGGCGAGCCCCTGGCCAGCCTGCACCTGGCCGCGCAGAAGCTCGGCGCGGTCAGCGTCCCGCTGTCGACGCGCCTCGGTCCCGAGGAACTCGGCTACTGCCTCGAGGACGCCGAGGCGGCCCTGCTGGTCACCGACGAGACCACAGCCCCGACGGCGGAGAGGGCCGGGATCTCGACGCGGCACCGCGACGTCGGCGAGCTGGCCGTGGACGGCCAGCCGGACGGTGCCCTCGGCGACCCGCCGGACGAGTCCGGCATCAGCGTCATGCTCTACACCTCCGGCACCACCGGCCGCCCCAAGGGCGTGCCCCGGTCGCACCGTGCCGAGCACACCGCCGCCGTCGCCCACCTGGTGCAGACCCAGCTGCGGCAGGGCGAGATCGTCCTCGGGGTCATGCCGCTGTTCCACACCATGGGGCTGCGCACCCTGCTGGCCAGCATCGTCTGCGGCGGCACGTGGGTGCCCCAGGCCCGGTTCGACGCGGCCGAGTCCGTGCGGCTGATCCAGGAGGAGCGGGTCAGCTCGCTGTACCTGGTGCCCACCATCTACTGGTCGCTGCTGCGCGAGGACGGCTTCGCCGGCACCGGGGTCGACCGGCTGGCCTACGCCGGCGCGGCGATGACCCCGGCCCTCGCCGAGCAGTTGGCCGAGGCGCTGAACCCGCAGGTGCTGGTCAACCACTACGGCAGCACCGAGATCTACACCTTCACCATCGGCCCCGACGGCCTGCGCAAGCCCGGCTGCGCCGGCCGCGCCGGGCTGTTCTCCCGAGTCCGGCTGGTCGAGCCCGACGTCGGCGCCGCGCCCGACGCGCTGGTCGGCCCGGGGGAGCAGGGCCAGGTCATCGTCAGCATGGCCAGCCCCGAGGCGTTCGGTGGCTACTGGCACCGCCCGGACGCCGACGAGAAGTCGATCCGCCGGGGCTGGTACTACACCGGCGACCTCGCCACCGCCGACGAGGACGGCGACCTGTGGGTCTCCGGCCGGGTCGACGACATGATCAACTCCGGCGGCGAGAACATCTACCCCGACGAGATCGAGGCCGCCCTCGTGCGCTGCCCCGCCGTCGCGGACGTCTGCGTCGTCGGGATGCCCGACGAGCGCTGGGGCAGCGCGGTCACCGCGTTCGTCGTCCCCGCCGACGGCCGCGCCCCCGACCAGGCCGTGCGCGAGCTGCAGGACTACGCGACGAGCCACCTCCCGTCGCTGAAGCGGCCCAAGCGCGTCGTGGCGATCGGCGCCATTCCCCGCTCCGCCGTCGGCAAGACCCTCCGCCGCGCACTGACCGCCGGGGAGTACCAGTCCCTGGCCGACCTCGATACCGGAGGCGCCCGTGCCTGACGCCGACACCGCCCCCCGCTGGACTCCTACCCGCATCGAGGACGCCCCGCTCGTCACCGGGCAGGGGAGGTTCCTCGACGACCTGGACCCGCTGCCGGGCACGTTGACCGCGGCGATCGTCCGCAGCCCTCACCCGCACGCCCGGATCCGCACGGTGGACCTGTCCCGTGCCCGTCGGCACCCCGGCGTCACCGCCGTCATCGGGCCGGAGGAGGTGGCCGCCGAGCTCGAGCCCTTCCCGCTGTCGGTGACCACCCGGATGCCGTACTTCCCGACCGGCACCGACAAGGTCCGCTACGTGGGCGAGCCGGTGGCGGTCGTCGTCGCCAGCGACCGGTACGTCGCCGAGGACGCCGCCGAGCTCGTCGACGTCGAGTACGAGCTGCTCGACCCGGTCGTCGGCGTCCGCGCCGCCCTCGCCGACGACGCCCCCCTGCTGCACGAGGACCAGGGCTCCAACATCGCCACCGACCGCACCTTCACCTTCGGTGCGGTCGACCGCGCCTTCGCCGAGGCCGCGCAGGTCGTCACGGGCACCTACGACTTCCCGCGCTACTCCTCGGTGCCGATGGAGTGCTACTCCGTCGTCGCGAACTGGACCGACGAGCCGGCCGGTCCCGCGGTCGAGGCCTGGGCCAACTTCCACGGCCCGTTCACCATGGTCCCGGTCATGGCCGGGGCGCTGGGCATCCCGACCTCCCGGGTGCGGCTGCACGTGCCGGCCGACATCGGGGGCAGCTTCGGCATCAAGGCCGGCATCTATCCCTACGTCGTCCTGCTGGCGCTGGCCTCCAAGTACGCCCGGACACCGGTGCGCTGGTCGGAGGACCGCGTCGAGCACCTGCTCGCCAGCTCCACCGGGGCCGACCGGATGATGCGGTTCGAGGCGGCCGTCGACGACGACGGCCGGATCACCGCGCTGCGCGCCGACCTCGCCGACAACGTCGGCGCCTACATGCGCCCGCCGGAGCCCAGCACCCTCTACCGCTGCTACGGCAACATCACCGGCGCCTACCGGATCCCGGCCGTGCAGATCCGCGCCCGCGCCGTCGTCACCAACACCATGCCGACCGGGCTCAACCGCGGCTTCGGCGGCCAGCAGCTCTACTTCGGCCTGGAGCGGCTGATGGACGACGTCGCCAGGGCCACCGGGCTCGACGTCGTCGAGGCGCGCTGCCGCAACCTGGTGCCGGCCGACGCCTTCCCGTACGAGACCCCGACCGGCGGCGTCTACGACTCCGGCAACTACGAGGCGGCCATCCGCCTCGCGGTGCGCAACGCCGACCTCGACGAGCTGCGCCGCCGGCAGGCGGCGGCCCGCGAGCGCGGCGAGCTCTACGGCATCGGCCTGGCCGCGGTCGTCGACCCCTCCGGCACCAACATCGGCTACGTCGGGCTGGCCACGCCCGCCGCCGACCGCAAGCCCGGCCGTGACAAGTCCGGCTCCACCGAGCACGTCCGGGTCAGCGTCGACGTCCAGGGCATCGTCACGGTGCTGCTCGGCAGCGTCCCGCAGGGCCAAGGGCACGCCACCACCGCGCGGCAGGTCGCCGCCCGGCGCCTCGGGCTGCCGGAGGAGCAGGTCCGCGTCGTCATCGAGATGGACACCGCGACCACCCCCTGGACGGTCACCTCGGGCAGCTACTCCTCCCGCTTCGCGCCGCTGGTCACCAGCGCCGTCGTCGCGGCCTGCGACCGGATCGCCGGCACGGTGAAGGCCGCCGGCAGCGTGCTGCTCGAGACCGCGCCCGAGCAGCTCGAGCTCGCCGACGGCACGGTCCGGGTGACCGGCGACCCCGGCCGGTCCGTGCTCTTCCGGCACGCCGCCGGCGTCGTGCACTGGGACCCCGGCGCGCTGCCCGAGGGCACCCCGGCCCGGCTCTACGAGGAGGCGGCCTTCGCCCCGCGCGAGGTCCGCGCGGCCACCCGCGACGAGCGGATCAACTCCAGCCTCTGCTACGGCTTCGTCGCCGAGCTCGTCGCGGTGCGGATCGACCCCGACACCCTCGAGATCACCATCGAACGGGTCTCCTCCGTGCACGACGCCGGCACCGTGCTCAACCAGACCCTGCTCGACGGCCAGGTCCACGGCGCGCTCACCCAGGCCCTCGGCGGGGCGATGTACGAGGAGTTCACCTACTCCGAGGGCGGCCAGCCGACGTCGGCGACCTTCCTCGACTACCTCTGCCCGACCACCGCCGAGGCCGGGTTCCCCCTGGTGACCGACCACGTGGTGACGCCGTCGCCGCTGACCCCGCTCGGTGCGAAGGGCAGCGGCGAGGGCAGCTCGATGAGCTTCCCGGCGGCCGTGGCCAACGCGGTCACCGACGCGCTGTCCCCGCACGGCCTGGCGATCAACCAGCTGCCGGTGCACGGCACCGTCCTGTTCGACCTGCTCGACGGTGTCCGCCGTCCGGCCTGACACCCACCCCCTGCAACCGAGGAGCTCCCCGCATGCCCACGACCGGTGGCGACGTCCTGCTCGACCACGGCCACGACGGCCGGGTCGCCTACCTGACCCTCTCCCACGGCGGCTACACCGTCGTCACGATGGAGATGCGGGCCAAGATGGCCGAGCGCTTCGCCGAGATCGACCGGGACGAGCGGGTGCGCGCCGTCGTCATCCGGTCCGACGGCAAGCACTTCACCTCCGGCGGCGACATCGCCGGGTTCATGGAGGTCGACCCGATCGACCTCTCCCACCTCGGCCAGGACATCACCGCCCCGGCCCGCAGCGGCAAGCCGGTCATCGCGGCCATCGACGGCTACTGCTTCGGCGTCGGCCTCGAGCTCGCGCTCTCCTGCGACATCCGGCTGGCCACCGGCCGCAGCCAGTTCGCGCTGCCGGAGATGAACCTCGGGATGATCCCCGGCAGCGGCGGCACCCAGCGGCTGGCCCGGCTGATCGGCCTCTCCCGGGCGAAGTACCACATCCTCACCGCCACCCGGATCCAGGCGCAGGACGCGCTCGACTGGGGCCTGGTCTCCGAGGAGCTCTTCGCCGACCGCGACGCGCTCTACGAGGGCGTGGAGAAGCTGGTCACCAAGCTGCTCGGCTTCTCACCGATCGCGCTGCAGACCGGCAAGGAGGTGCTCGACCGGGGCATCGACGGCCCGCTGTACACCGGCATCGAGCTGGAGCGGAAGGCCTACGCGATGCTGCGGGCGACGCAGGACTTCGCCGAGGGCGTCACGGCGTTCGGCGAGAAGCGCAAGCCCGACTTCGTCGGGCGGTGAGCTGAGTGAAGCCGGCCCCGTTCGCCTACGTGCGCCCGGCGACGCTGGACGACGCCGTCGCCGAGCTGGCCGCGACCGACGGTGACGGCAAGGTGCTGGCCGGGGGGCAGTCCCTGGTGCCGGTCCTGGCGATGCGCCTGGGCCGGCCGGGCACCCTCGTCGACATCAACGCCGTCGCCGGCCTCGACGGGCTCGAGCGCCGCGACGGCGCGCTGCGGATCGGTGCCACGGTCCGGCAGCGGCACGTGGAGCGCAGTTCCGCGGCGGCCGCCGTGCCGCTGCTCGGGCTGGCGCTGCCCTTCGTCGGGCACCGCGAGCTGCGCAGCCGCGGCACGGTCTGCGGCAGCCTGGCGCACGCCGATCCCGGTGCCGAGCTGCCCGCCGTCGCCCTCTGCCTGGGGGCGGCCCTGGAGGTCACCGGACCGCGCGGGCGGCGCACCGTGCGCGCAGCTGATTTCTTCCAGGGTGCGATGACCACCGCGGTCGGCCCGGACGAGATCCTCACCGCCGTGCAGTTCCCGGCTGCCGGGCCCGGGGAGGGCTTCGGCTTCGCCGAGCTGGCCCGCCGGCACGGCGACTTCGCGCTGGCCGGCGTCGTCACCCGGGTCCGCTCCCGGGACGGCGCCGTCGCCGAGGCGGTGCTGTCCGGCTTCGGGGTCTCCGACCGCCCGGTCACCCGTGACGTCACCGAGCTGGTCCGGGCCGCGGCCGGGGAGGCCGACGTCGAGACCGCGCTGCGCCCCGGCACCGAGGAGCTGGCCCGGGAGATGGTCGACACCGCGGGGGACGCCCACGGCTCGCAGGGCTACCGGCGGCGGCTGTTCGCCGTCCTCGCCGCCCGCGAGCTGGCCCGCGCCCACCGCCGAGCAACGGAGAGCCCGTCATGACCACCACCGAGCACCAGCGCGCGGTGAAGGCCGCAGCGGACGAGCTGATCGACGTCTCGTTCACGGTCAACGGGACCCCGGTGACCATCCGGGTGCCAGCCCGCATGCACCTGGCCGACGCGCTGCGCCAGCACCTCGGCCTGACCGGCACGCACCTGGGCTGCGAGCACGGCGTGTGCGGCATGTGCACCGTGCTCATCGACGGCGACGCCGCCCGCGCCTGCCTGGTCTTCGCCGTGCAGGCCGAGGGCACCGACGTCGTCACGGTCGAGGGGCTGGGCACCCAGGACGATCAGCACCCGCTGCAGCAGGCCTTCAGCCACCACCACGCGCTGCAGTGCGGCTTCTGCACCCCCGGCTTCCTGATGAGCTCCTACGACCTGCTCGCGCACGAGCCCGGGGTGGACGCCGACAGCCTGCCCGAGGAGCTGTCCGGGGTGATCTGCCGGTGCACCGGCTACCGCGGCATCCTCGCGGCGGTCGCCGACTTCGCCGAGGCGCACCCGGAGGGGGTGCCGCCGCCGCGCAACTGCGCGCCGCGCACCCTCGTCGGCCGCGGGGGTGGCACCAGCTCGATCGCCCTGGACAGGGCGCCGGTGGGGGACGCCGAGGAGGCGGTGCCCACCGACATCACCCGGCCGACCGGCACCCCGACCCTCACCGTCGAGGTCACCCGCCTGCTGACCAGCTCGCTCGCCGACGTCTGGGCGGTCATGACCGACGTGCACCGGCTGGCCCGCTGCCTGCCGGGGGCGGAGATGACCGAGGACCTCGGCGACGACCGCTACCGGGGCCGGGCCAAGGTGGCGCTCGGCCCGGTGCGGCTGGCCTTCCGGGGCCTGGCGCGGATCACCGAGCGCGACGAGGCCGAGCACCGGCTGGCGCTGCTGGCCCAGGGTGCGGACACCGGCGGCAACCGCACCGCCGCCGACATCGGACTGCGCGCGACGGCCACCCCCGACGGCGGCACCGAACTGCGCGCCGACGCCGCGGTGTTCCTCTCCGGCCGGATCGCCCAGTTCGGCCGCGCGCTGGCCGGTGACGTGAGCCAGCGGATGTTCGAGCAGTTCGCGCACGCCCTCGACGAGACCGCGCGGACCGGCCAGGCCCCGGACGTCGGCGCCGGCCCGAGCGCGCTGGCGATCGGCGCCGCCGCCGTCCGGGACGCCGTCCGCCGCCGGGTCGCGGCCCTCAGGACGAGACTGCGGGAGCGGAGGGGCCACCGGCGGGGCACCTCACCCCGGTCATCGTCGGGCGCGTGACTCATGCCGGGGCAGGCACGTTCGACATCAGCTCGCGGAGGAGTGGACCGGGGAGCGCGCTGCTCGTGAACAGCGGAACGGCCAACGACGACATCGCCGTCCGTCGGCGCCCCCGCTACAATCCCCGGCCGGCCGGGCGCACCGAACGCGGTGGATCGCACCGATCCGTATCTGATCTGCCCATACGCCGCGGCGGGCGATGTGATCGACGCGGGGACGTCCTCCGGATTTCCGGCGCACCCGGGCGGAGCGCGATGCGGCCTGCGACGCCGCGGATTGCGGCGACCACCGGGAGCCACGACACACGAGGTCGGCGGTGTCGCCTCCGCTCCGTGATGCCTGGTGGTCTTGAGGTGCACGCGGCGTAGCCGGAACTCTCCGCCGGGTTCTCAGCTCCCCCCCGACTCCCAGGAGAGATGTCCATGAAGCCCTCGAGAGCAGCCGCCGTGATGCTCACCGCGCTCGGCGTCATCGCCGCGTCACCCGGCACGGCCGGCGCCGACGACCGGGACCGGAGCGGACGGGGCGACGCGTCGGTCACCACGGTGGCCGAAGGTCTGTCCGGCCCTCGGCAGCTGAACGAGTACCGCGGCCAGCGGTTCGTCGTCGCCGAGTCCGACTCCGGCGGGATCTCCGCGATCGACGTCCGCACGGGCACGGTGACCACCCTGCTCGACGGGCTGTTCAGCCCGCAGGGCGTCGACTACGACGACGGGCTGCTGTTCGTCGCGGTGGGCGCGCCGGCGCCGGTGCCGGGCGCCCCCCAGCCGGGCCCGGGCCAGGACTCCATGGCGCTGCTGATCGCCAAGCCGAACGGCGAGGTGCTGAAGAAGATCGACCTGCTCGCGTACGAGAAGGCGAACAACCCCGACGGCCAGGACCCCGACGCCCCGGACGCCCAGTCCAACCCGTTCTCGGTGCTCGCCCAGGACCGGCGGGTCCTGGTGGCCGATGCCGCCGCCAACGCCGTGCTGGCGGTGGACCGCCGCACCGGGAAGGTGAGCACCTTCTTCGTGCCGCCTCTGGTGAGCCCGGGCGAGGTCGAGGGCTGCGCCGGCCGCCAGGCCAACCCGGGCACCGTCGGCTGCGACCCGGTGCCCACCGGCGTGGTCGAGGGGCGGGACGGGCTGCTCTACGTCAGCACCCTGGGCGCCGAGGTCCCCGGTGCGGCCCGGATCTACGTGCTGAACCAGCGCGGTCACGTGGTGCGGGTGATCGAGGACCTCACCAGCGCCACCGGTGTCGCCGTCGGCCGGGACGGCACCATCTACGTCTCGGAGATCACCGAGGGCCAGATCGTGCGGATCGACCGGCGCGGCAACCGGACGTACAGCCCGATCCCCACGCCCGTGGGCGTGCTGGTCGAGGACGGCCGGCTGTACTCCACGGCCGACAGCGCCGGCTTCCCCGGACCGGTTCCGGGAGCCGTTGTCCGGGTGGGCGCCGGCACCTTCGGCCCCACACCGGCTCCGGCTCCGGCTCCGTAGCCGGGTCCTCCCGGACGATCCGGTGAGCACGGGACCCCCGAGCCTTCGCTGAAGGACCAGGCCGGTTCAGGTCGACCGCGACGCTCGCCCTCGGCTGCACAGGTCGTGAACGACGAAGGGCCCGCGGCGATGGCGGTTCTACCCGTCGCTGCGGGCCCTTCGACTCTGTGTCCGAGGGGGACTTGGCGCCGCGAAGGGGGAGCCGTCCCACCTGCGGTCTCCGCAGTGGGGGAGGGGCGCGGCCGATCGGACGAGATCACCCAGCATCGTGTTCGCGGCGTCCTCTTCGGCGACGAGATGGATGAGTTGCCGTCGACATCCCCACCACCCGAGACGTCGCCGGCCGGCGCCACGCAGGTCACCGACCGAGAGCGCCGCGAAGGTGGGAGGGGGCAGCCGCCTATCCAGCCACAGTGTCGCGGCGTCCCGCCGAACGGGTCGTGCCGCACCCGCCCGGGCGGCCGGCGCCGGGACGGGGTCTCGGCCACATCGGCACGGTGGGTGCGCGCGATGCCCGGATCCGGGAGGGGCGCCCGGTTGCCAGACGTGTCGCGCCATTGCCAGATGCGCCCGGCAGCGCAGTACAGCGGGGTCGCGGCCGAGACGCCCGCACCGCCGCGCCGGTAGGTTCGGTCTGTCGGCCCGCGGAGGAGACGCGGGGGTGCCGACGCGGCCGCGACGACGCCGGCCGCCCACCCGATCCCGGGCGCAGGGGGACTCCTCCATGACGGCGATCGACGACTTCTTCGCGGATCTGGAACGCCGCGGACATGAACCGATGCTCAGGCGGCTCAGCGCGACCGTGCGCTGGGACATCCTCGACGGCGACCGGACCGAGCACCGGCTGGTCCGGATCGACCACGGCGACCTCCGGGTGGCCGTGAGCGACGAGCCCGCCGATTGCGTGATCATCGCGGAGCGCGCGGTCTGCGACGACGTCGTGAGCGGCCGGACCAGCGCGCTGGCGGCGCTGCTCCGGGGTGCGGCTGCCATCGACGGGGACTTCGAGTTGATGGTGCTGGCCCAGCGGCTGTTCCCGCGCACGTCGGGCGGCTCGGCCGGTCGCGCCGTCGCCGCGGCGGGAGGGCCGCCGTCGTGAGCGAGGACCTCGTCCGGATCCTCAACGGCAGCACGTTCGTGGTCTGCGACAGGCGGGGCGACATCGAGGCCTCGCCCACCGACCCGACCGGGCTGTTCGCGTTCGACACCCGGTTCCTGTCGCGGTGGGTGCTGACGGTCGACGACGAGCGGCTGACCGCCCTCTCCACCGACGACCTGCAGTACTTCGAGACCCGGTTCTTCCTCGTCCCGGGCACCGGCACGGTCTACGTCGACGCGAAGACCACCGTCATCCGCCAGCGCGCGGTCGCCGACGGCTTCCTCGAGCAGCTCACCGTGCTCAACCACGACGTGAAGCCGGTCGAACTGACGATCCGGATCGAGGCGGCAGCCGACTTCGCGGACCTGTTCGAGGTCAAGGACGCCCTTCAGAAGAAGGGTTCGTACACCGTCGAGGCGGTGGCCGGGCAACTGGTGATGAGCTACCGACGGGAGACGTTCCACCGCAGCACGACGGTGACCTCGACCCAACCCGCCGAGGTCGACGAGCACGGGCTGACGTTCACCACCCACATCGAGCCGCACGGCGCCTGGCACACCGAGCTGACCGTCCGCGCGGTGGTCCTGGGACCCGGCGAACGCCCCCTCAAGCCGACGGCGGCCGCCGACGACGAGCGGCGGGAGATGCTCGAGGACCTCGAGCGCTGGCTCGCCCGGGCACCGCGCCTGACGTGCGACTCCGACTCCCTCGTCGCGACCTACCGGCGGAGCCTGATCGACCTCGCGGCGCTGCGGTTCTCGCCGATCATCGCCGGTCCGCACAGCCTGCCCGCGGCCGGACTGCCGTGGTTCATGACGATGTTCGGCCGCGACAGCATCTTCACCAGCCTGCAGGCCCTCCCCTTCGCCCCGGAACTGGCGAGGACGACGCTGCGGGTGCTGGGCGACTGGCAGGGGAACCGCGTCGACGACTTCCGCGACGAGGACCCCGGCCGCATCCTGCACGAGGTCCGCTACGGCGAGCTGAGCGCGTTCCAGGAGCGACCGCACACCCCGTACTACGGCACCGCCGACGCCACGCCGCTGTACGTGGTCCTGGCGGACGAGTACGAGCGGTGGACGGGGGACGCCGAGCTGGTGCGCCAGTACGAGCAGGAGCTGCGCGCGGCGCTGCGCTGGATCGACGACTATGCGGACCTGCAGGGCAACGGCTACGTCGCCTACCAGCGGCGCAACGAGGAGACCGGCCTGGAGAACCAGTGCTGGAAGGACTCCTGGGACGGGATCTCGTACCGCGACGGCCGGCTGCCCGGATTCCCGCGAGCCACCTGCGAGCTGCAGGGGTACGCCTACGACGCCAAGATGCGCGGCGCCCGCCTCGCGCGCGAGTTCTGGGACGACCCCGCCTACGCCGACGACCTCGAGCGGGCGGCGGCCGACCTCAAGAACCGGTTCAACCGCGACTTCTGGATCGAGGACGGGCAGTACTACGCGCTCGCCCTCGACGCCGACGGCGCCTGGGTGGACGCGCTGTCGTCCAACGTCGGCCACCTGCTGTGGAGCGGCATCGTCGACGCCGACCGGGCGCCGGCGATCGCCGGGCACCTGCTCGGCCCCCGGCTGTTCTCCGGCTGGGGCGTGCGCACCCTGGCCGCGGGTGAGGCCCGGTACAACCCGATCGGCTACCACAACGGCACGGTGTGGCCGTTCGACAACTCGTTCATCGCCTGGGGGCTGCGCCGCTACGGCTTCCCCGTCGAGGCCGCCCGGATCGCGGCGGGCAACCTGGACGCCGCGGACTTCTACCACGGCCGCCTGCCCGAGGCGTTCGGCGGCTACGAGCGCACGCTGACGAAGTACCCCGTCGAGTTCCCCACGGCCTGCAGCCCGCAGGCGTGGTCCACCGGGGCGCCGCTGCTGTACCTGCGCACGATGCTGGGCCTGGAGCCGCACGGGAACCACCTGGTGGTCGAGCCGGCACTGCCGGTCGGCATCGGCCGCATCGAGCTGCTCGACATCCCCGGACGGTGGGGCCGGGTCGACGCGTTCGGCCGCGGGCTGGTCGAGGTCGGCACCGGCGCCGGCGGTGGGTCACCGACGCGGCTCGCGGCTCCGGTCCGGCGCGCCTAGTGCGGGTACCGAGGTAAGGCACCGGCCGCGCTGCGGCAGGCGGCGAGCGCGGCCGCCCGCGCTCGGCAGGTGACGTGGCTGGCCGCCGGTGCTGATGTGCCGGTCCAGCGAGTGGCTCGTGGACCGCGCGAGGACGATCTCGAGGTAGCCGCCGTAGAGCAGGTTCGACAGGGACGACGTCGATCGGCGGGGAATGCCGGTCGAGTTGTGAGGCAGCTCACAGCCCCCTTACGGTACCTGCCAGTCGCCTCGCGGTCGTCCGGGAGTCGGCGCAGCGCCTGACAGGTGACAGCGGCACCAGCTACCGAGCAGAGGTACAGGTCATGACCGCGTTTCTGCGCAGCCGTCCTCTCGTGGGCGAACTCCTCGCCGAGTTCGCCGGAACGTTCATCCTCATCATGATCGGCCTGGGCGTCGTCGCCCAGGTCGTCGCCTCGGGGACCGGCGACTTCAACAGCATCGCGCTCGCCTGGGCTTTCGCGGTGACCCTCGGGGTGTACACCGCGGGCCGGATCAGCGGCGCGCACCTCAACCCCGCCGTCACCCTGGCTCTCGCCGCCTTCCGCGACTTCCCGTGGCGCAAGGTCCTGCCCTACATGAGCGTGCAGGTCGCCGCTGCCTTTCTCGCCGCCCTGGTCGTGCGCTGGAACTACAGCGAGGCCATCGCGGCCACGGACCCGGGCACGACTGCCGCGACCCAGACGATCTTCTCCACGCTGCCCGCCGAGGGGCTCGACGTCATGGGCGGATTCCGCGACCAGGTCATCGGCACGGCGATCCTGGTCTTCCTCGTCTTCGTTCTCATCGACGCGCGCAACAACCCGCCGCTGAGCAACCTGGCACCGCTCATCATCGGGTTCGTCGTCCTGGCCATCGGCCTGGCCTACGGCGCCAACGCCGGGTACGCCATCAATCCGGCTCGCGACTTCGGCCCGCGGCTGGCCTCCTGGCTGACCGGCTACGAAACCGCCTGGGTGGACGGCTCCGGGACGCCCTACTGGTGGGTGCCGATCGTGGCGCCCCTCCTCGGCGGGCTGCTCGGCGCCGCACTCTTCGAGCTCTTCGTCGGCCGGCCGCTCTCGGCGCACCCGGACTTCCAGGAGGTCGGCGAGGTGGTCAGCGACCCCGAGCCCCGCCGCGTCGCCTTCCACCGCAACGTTGCCGTTTCTGCCGACGGCGACGCCGTCGCGCGAGCGGGCGACCGGCATGACGGGAACACCGAGGCGCGGACCTACGGAAGGAGTGCCACCAATGGCTGACTTCATCGGAGCAGTCGACCAGGGCACCACCAGCACCCGGTTCATGGTCTTCGACCACGCCGGGCAGGAGGCCGGCCGGTACCAGCTGGAGCACGAGCAGATCATGCCCAGGGCCGGCTGGGTCGAGCACAACCCGGTGGAGATCTGGGAACGGACCCGAACCGTCATCCGCACGGTGATGAACCGGCTGGGCATCAGCGCGCCCGATCTGGGTGCGCTGGGCATCACCAACCAGCGGGAGACCACCGTCGTCTGGGACCGGCGCACCGGTCGTCCGCTGTACAACGCGATCGTCTGGCAGGACACCCGCACCGACCGGATCGCCGCTCGTCTGGAGCGGGAGGGCAAGGGCGAGATCATCCGGCACCGGGCGGGCCTCCCCCCGGCGACCTACTTCGCCGGTGGCAAGGTCCAGTGGATCCTGGAGAACGTCGACGGCGTCCGGGAGCTTGCCGAGCGTGGTGATGCGCTGTTCGGCACGACGGACTCGTGGCTGCTGTGGAACCTGACCGGTGGCACGGACGGCGGGGTCCACATCACCGACGTCACCAACGCCTCCCGCACCATGCTGATGGACCTGGAGACCCTCGACTGGGACGACGAGCTGCTCTCCTTCTTCGGCATCCCGCGCGCGATGCTGCCCGAGATCCGGCCGTCCGCGGACCCGCGGGGCTACGGCACCACACGGACCTCCGGGCCGCTCGGGGGCGAGGTCCCGCTCACCGCTTCGCTGGGTGACCAGCAGGCAGCCATGGTGGGCCAGGTCTGCTTCGACCCGGGGGAGGCCAAGAACACCTACGGGACCGGCAACTTCCTGCTGCTCAACACCGGCACGGAGCTGGTGCGGTCGCAGGCCGGCCTGCTCACGACCGTCTGCTACCGATTCGGCGACGAGCCGGTGCGCTACGCCCTCGAGGGCTCCATCGCCGTCACCGGTTCGGCGGTCCAGTGGCTGCGCGACCAGCTCGGCATCATTCGCGACGCCGCGCACAGCGAGGTGCTGGCTCGCGAGGTCCCCGACAACGGCGGTGTCTACTTCGTCCCGGCCTTCTCCGGCTTGTTCGCGCCGTACTGGCGCTCCGACGCCCGCGGGGCGATCGTCGGGCTGTCCCGCTTCAACAGCAGGCAGCACATCGCCCGGGCCACCCTCGAGGCCATCTGCTACCAGAGCCGCGACGTCGCCGAGGCCATGGAGTCCGATTCCGGCGTGCACCTCGAGGTCCTCAAGGTCGACGGCGGCGTCACCGCCAACGAGCTGTGCATGCAGATGCAGGCCGACATCCTCGGGGTGCCGGTCAGCCGCCCGGTGGTCGCCGAGACCACCGCGCTCGGCGCCGCTTACGGCGCGGGACTGGCCTGCGGGTTCTGGAAGAACACCGACGAGCTCCGGGCCAACTGGGCCGAGGACCGCCGCTGGGAACCGCAGTGGGACGACGAGCAGCGCGTCGCGGGGCATGCCGGATGGCGCAAGGCGGTCCAGCGGACCCTCGACTGGGTCGACGTCGACGACGACCCGGTCGGAGCGGCGCCGGCCGACCCGGAAGCCGCCCTCCCGACCCCGTCGGGTGCGGGCGCATGACCGGCGCCGGTCTCGCCTCCGGCACGGCGCTCGACCCGGATCGCAACCTGGCGCTGGAGCTGGTCCGCGCCACCGAGGCCGCCGCCATCTCCGCGGCACGCTACGTCGGCCGCGGGGACAAGAACCAGGTCGACGGGGCTGCGGTGGACGCGATGCGGCCGGTGCTGGGCTCGATCGGGATGCGCGGCGTCGTGGTCATCGGCGAGGGGGAGAAGGACGAGGCCCCGATGCTGTTCAACGGCGAGCAGGTCGGGAACGGCTCGGACCCCGAGGTCGACATCGCCGTCGACCCGGTGGACGGCACCACCGCCGCCGCCAAGGGGCTGCCCGACGCGGTCGCGGTCGTGGGACTGGCCGAGCGGGGCACGATGTTCGACCCGGGGCCGTGCGTGTACATGCACAAGCTGGTCGTGCCCGGCGCCGCCGCCGGCTCGGTCGACCCCGAGGCGCCGATCGCAGACATCCTCGCGACGCTGGCCCGCGCGCTGGGCAAGCGGCAGGAGGACCTCACGGTCGCCGTGCTGGACCGGCCGCGGCACGACCACCTGGTGGCCGAGATCCGCCGGGCCGGTGCCGCGGTCAGGTCCCTGCTCGACGGCGACGTCGCCGGCGCCATCGCCGTCGGTCAACCCGGCTCGGCGGTGGACCTGCTGGTCGGCGTCGGCGGCACGCCGGAGGGGGTGATCGCGGCGTGCGCGCTGCGGTGCAGCGACGGGGAGATCTTCGGCCGGCTGCAGCCCCGCGACGAGGGGGAGCGACGGGCCGCTCTGGACTTCGGCCACGACCTGGACCGCATCCTCACCACCCGGGACCTCGTCTCCGGCGACGACGTGTTCTTCGGTGCCACCGGCGTCACCGACGGCGCGCTGCTGCACGGTGTCCGTTTCGGGGAGAACTCGGTGGTCACCGAGTCGTTGTCCATGCGGTCGAGATCCGGCGCAGTCCGTGTGATCGAGACCCGGCACGACCGCAGCCGCTCCAACCTGATCAGCCACTGACCAGCTGCCTCCGGCCTCCGGTTGCCCCCCGAGCAGAGGAACGATCCGTGACCATCTCAGCCGCGCTCAGCCCCGAGTACCGCACCGCCGCCCTCCAGCGACTGGCGGGAGAGGAACTCGACGTCCTCGTCATCGGCGGCGGCGTCGTCGGCGCCGGCAGCGCGCTGGACGCGGCCACCCGGGGGCTGAAGGTCGGTCTGGTGGAGGCGCGGGACTTCGCCGCCGGCACCTCCAGCCGGTCGAGCAAGCTCTTCCACGGCGGGTTGCGCTACCTCGAGCAGTTCAACTTCAGCCTGGTCTTCGAGGCGCTGCGCGAACGCAGCCTCGTGCTCAACACGCTGTGCCCGCACCTGGCCCGGCCGGTGCCTTTCATCTATCCCCTGGAGAAGCGCATCGACCGCGCCTACGTCGG
This sequence comes from Geodermatophilus ruber, assembly GCF_900114385.1. Classification (GTDB taxonomy): domain Bacteria; phylum Actinomycetota; class Actinomycetes; order Mycobacteriales; family Geodermatophilaceae; genus Geodermatophilus; species Geodermatophilus ruber. The sequence continues at coordinate 350,326 of NZ_FOSW01000003.1, read as the reverse complement.
GCTCGGGATCGGGGTCTACGACGTGATGGGCGCCGGGCGGGGCGTGCCCGGTCACCACCGGCACCTCGGCCGCAAGAAGACGGCGGAGTCCTTCCCGTCGGGCAAGCGGTCGGCCATCCGGGGCGCCGTCCGGTTCTACGAGGGCGAGGTCGACGACGCCCGGCACACGATGATGCTGGCCCGGACGGCGGCGACGTACGGGGCGCTGTGCGTCACCAGCACCCGGGTCACCGAGTTCCTACGGGAGGGCGACCGGGTCTCGGGGGTGCGCGTCCGCGACCTCGAGGACGGCGGCGAGTTCACCATCCGCGCGGAGCAGGTGATCAACGCCGCGGGGATCTGGACCGACGAGATCCAGAAGCTGGTCGGGGGGCGGGGGCAGTTCCAGGTCCGCGCGTCGAAAGGCGTCCATCTGGTCATCCCCCGGAACCGGATCAACAGTGCCACCGGGATCATCACCCGCACGGAGAAGAGCCTGCTGTTCATCATCCCGTGGGGAAGCCACTGGATCATCGGCACCACCGACACCGAGTGGAATCTCGACCTCGCCCACCCGGCCGCCAGCAGGAGCGACATCGACTACCTGCTCGACCACGCCAACACCCTGCTGGCCGACCCCCTCACCCGGGAGGACGTCGTGGGCGTCTACGCCGGGCTGCGGCCGCTGCTGTCCGGGGAGTCCGAGGCGACCAGCAAGCTCTCCCGTGAGCACGCGGTCGCCAGCCCGGTCCGCGGCCTGACCGTCATCGCCGGCGGGAAGTACACCACGTACCGGGTGATGGCCAAGGACGCCGTGGACTCCGCCGTGCACGGCCTGGAGCGCACCGTTCCCCCGTCGATCACCGAGCGCATTCCGCTCGTCGGGGCGGAGGGGTACTTCGCCGCGCACAACGCCCGGCGGCTCACCGCCGAGCGCACAGGCCTCCCCGTGGCGACGGTCGAGCACCTGCTGGGGCGGTACGGGACGCTCTGCGGGGAGCTGTTCGACCTGATCGCCGAGCAGCCGGAGCTGGGACAGCCTCTGGACACCGCACCCGAGTACCTGAAGGCCGAGGTGCGCTACGCGGTGAGCCACGAGGGCGCCCTGCACCTGGACGACGTTCTCACCCGGCGCACCCGGATCTCCATCGAGGTGCCCGACCGGGGGGAGGCCGCCGCCCGCGAGGTCGCCGACATCGTCGCGCCGCTGCTGGGCTGGACCGCAGACCACGCCGACCGGGAGGTCGAGCACTACCGGCTCCGGGTCGAGGCCGAACGGGAGTCCCAGGAGCAGGCCGACGACCACACCGCAGATGCCGCGCGGCTGGGCGCGCCTGACGTGCGGGTGGGCGCAACGAGCATGGCCTGACCTGCGACTTGGTACATACGCACACGCCTGCAGCCCTCGCGACAACGACCTAGCGACGGCCGCTCCGGCGCTCCGGGAGATCGCGCCGCAGCATTCCCACAGCGACCCAGACCGCGGTGAGGATAGCCAGGCCGAGGAAGACGATGGTCAGTAACGGATAACCCCAGAGGGTCGAGGCATGAGGAGCCGAGGAGAACAGGGCGGCACTGATGACGAACGCCGCGATCATGACGCCGGCGGTGACCCGGTTGGCCAGCTTCTGCGCACCCCGTATGACCGATCCCTCGTCCAGCCCTTCCAGGCGCAGGTTGACGCGCCCCTCCGCGAGTGACTCCAGCACCTTGTTGAGGCGGTTCGGCAGCTGCTCGGCGAACGCGGCGGCGTCGAGCGCCGAACGCATCACCTTGGCCGGCCGGACCTTCTCGGCCATCCGGTGGCGCATCACGGCGGCCGCATGCGATTCGATGATCTCGTCGATCCGCACACCGGGGTCGAGGGTGCGGGCCACCTCGTCGAGGTTGAGGAGCGACTTGGCCAGCATCGTCAGCTCGGCGCCGGGGCGGAGCCCGCACGACGAGGCCGCCATGGCGAGCTCGACCAGGCTGCGGCCGGCCGACAACTCGCCGACGGTGGCGCGTCCGTACCGCAGCAGCAGGTCCGCCACCCGCGTGCGCAAGGCCTCGGGGTCGTAGTCGTCGAGGCGGTCGCCGAGACGTTCCAGGGCGTCGGCCGCGGCCGAGGAATCGCCCGACGAGATGGCGAGCAGGAGCCGCGACAACTGGTCCTGGATCTCCGGGGACAGCCGGGCGACCATTCCCAGATCGATGAGGGCCAGGCGTCCGTCCCGAGTCAGGAGGACGTTGCCGGGGTGGGGATCGGCGTGGAAGAAGCCGTGCACCAGCACCTGGTGCAGATAGGCGCCGAGGAGCTGATCGGCGAGATCCTCGCTGTCGAGCTCGGTACGGCCCAGGGGGGTCAGCGAGTCGACGCTGCGCCCGTCCACGTAGTCCATCGTCAACACCCGCGAGGTGGTGTAGTCGTCAACGGGCCGCGGGACGACGATCCGGTCGTACTCGGCGAGGGCGTCACCCAGCACCTCGAGATTGGCGGCCTCCCGGCGGTAGTCCAGTTCCCCCACCAGGGACGCACGGAACTGCTCGACCATGGAGCCGAAGCCCAGGCGCGATGCCCTCTCCGAGTGGTTGTCCACGAACTCGGCGAGCTCGGCGATCACTTCCATGTCCTCCAGCGCCCGACGGCGAATGCCCGGCCGCTGGACCTTGACCGCCACGGGCCGGCCGTCCCGCAGCGTCGCACGATGCACCTGCCCCAGCGAGGCGGAGCCGATGGGATCCGGCTCGAAGCTGCCGAACGCGTGGGTGATCCGAACCCCGAGCTCCTCCTCGATCACCTTCTCGGCCACGCCGCGTTCCATGGGCTCGACGTCGTCGCGAAGCCGGGACAGGGCCTCGAGGTACACCGGAGGGAGCAGGTCCGCCCGGGTGGAGAGCAGCTGTCCCAGTTTGATGAAGGTCGGCCCCATGCGGACGAGCTCCTCGACGAGCTGAACCGCGTCCGCCTCGGTGACCTCGCTCCCGTCGGGTGCGTACCCGTCGAGATCGAGATCCGAGGTCTGGCCCGGCCCGGTCAGCGGAGCCCCTCGGTGCTTGAGGAGCAGTCGGCCGAGGGTGGCGTAGCGGGCCGCGTGCCCGACGTCGAGATGGGAACCCACACGGGGGGACTACCAGGTAGGGGGCCCCTTGACTCCTGGCCGCAGCGGTCGGGCGACAGAAATGCCGGATGGGGTGAATCCACACCGCGCACCGCGATGGGGGAGCAGTCCCCCAGACGCCGTCCCGGTGGGGGAGCGGCGCGGTGTGCTGACGGGTCCGGAGCCTGACCGGCTGACGCTCCGTAGCCCGGCCGGGGTGGTGCCGTCGAGGTAGTCCCTGCTCAGGGGCTGGATCGGAAGCCCGCCGGGGCATCGCCGGTTGGCCGGTGGTGTGAGGCTCTCGCTGCTCGACCGATCCCGCACCCGCACCGGCCAGCCGGAGGGGGCTGCCCTGACGCACACCGTGGAGCGGGCGGTCGCGGCGGAGCGGCTGGGCTACTCCCGGTTCTGGGTGGCCGAGCACCACGGCGTCCCGGGCATCGCGTCCGGAGCGCCGGCGGTGCTGCTTGCGGCGATCGGGGCGCGCACGGCGGCGATCCGGCTCGGATCGGGCGGAGTGATGCTGCCCCACCACCAGCCACTCGTCGTGGCCGAGCAGTTCCTGATGCTGGCGGCTCTCCACCCGGGCAGGGTCGACATCGGACTGGGCCGCTCACTCGGCTTCACCGCACCTGTTCGCCGTGCGCTGCGCCGTCCCGATGACGCGCCGGATTCGTTCGCCGACGACCTCGCCGAGGTCCGGGGCTACCTCGAGCGGACCGCGCCGGTCACCGCGCGCCCGCTGGTGGACGAGCCCCTCCCGCTCTTCGTGCTCGCCACCGGACGCGGGATCCAGGTCGCCGCTCGGCTGGGGCTTCCGGTCGTGCTGGGCGGTCCGGTGCTTACCCGGCCCGACCTCGGTGACCTGCTCGCTGCCTACCGCCGCGAATTCCGCCCCCACCGGGGCAGCCGGCCCCATGTCACCGTCTCGGTCGACGTGCTGGTCGCCGACACCGATGCGGAGGGCCGTGAGCTGGCCCTGCCGGAGGTGTGGGCGATGGTCCGCTCGCGCCGCACCGGCGTCTTCGACTCCCTCGAGCCGGTCGCGTCCATCCGCCACCAGCGCTGGGACGACCAGGACGCCGATCGGGTGGCGCGCGGCCTCGACGCCGTCACGGCCGGTGGGCCGGCGACGGTGCGTCGCCGGCTCGAGCAGCTCGTCGATCGCACCGGCGCGGACGAACTGCTCGCCAGCGGCGCCACCTACGATCGCGCGGCGCTCGCCGCCTCCGACGCCTCGCTCGCGGCACTCCTGACCTGATCGGGCGAGACATGCGCACACGGCTCCATGCGCCGCGGTGACCCACAGGGGTGTGTCCAAAGGTCGCTGCCGGACGGAGACGTGTCGAGGCGTCGGCCTACTGGGCCGCCACCACGAACTCCGCCGCGCCCTGCCGCGCATCCGCCGGGTTCATCCACATGACCTGCCAGCCGTGCCCGTCGAGGTCGAAGAAGCTCCGCGAGTACATGAACCCGTGGTCCTCGGGGCCGTCCGCCTCCACACCGCCCGCGGCCAGCGCGGCCGCGGCGACCGTGTCGACCTCCTCGCGGGTCTGCACGTTGAAGCTGAAGAGCGCCAGTGCGTGCGTGGTGGGATCGGCCATCGGCCGGTGCGAGTACTGCGCGAAGGTCTCGTGGCTGCCGAGCATGACGCGGGCCTGCTCTCCGACCACCATGCAGGCGGCGGTCTCGCCGGAGAAGTTGGGGTCGAAGGTGAAGCCGAGCGCCGCGAAGAACGCCTTGCTGCGCTCGAGGTCCGCAACGGGGATGGTGACGAACAGGTGGCGGGCGGGGTGGGCAGATGTGGTCACGGCGGATCTCCAGGTCGATGCGGGACGGGTACGACCGGATGGACCGCGCGGGCCCGCGAAGCTCATCGGTGGGGCCGGACGCGACCGTTCCCGGTCACGGCTGCCAGCCGCCGGCCGGGAGCGATGGCCCGCCCCGGCGGGCGCAACCCGACCACCCGGACGGCGACTTGGATGTCATCCGGCCGACTTGCTGGATCACGCCCCGTGGGGCGGTGCGAAGCGGGTCGCGGCATGGGTTGCCCGGGCGGGGTCGGTGCCGGCGATCTGCATTTCGCCATACGCGAATGAGTGGTGACGAAAGCAGTGCATGAGGTCGCCACGGCCTGGGAAGACATGCGCCGAACGGTGAAGAGCTTCCAGAACAGCGGTCGGGGCGGGACGGCCGTGTTCGTGCGAGAGGGAGATGCCGCCGATCACCGTCAGCGGGAGACGATGACGGCAGCGAAGGCGCAACACCGAGAGTTGAAGAGGCAGCTCCTACCTGACCACGACCACCGACGAGGCCCCGCTGGGTCATCAGTCGTCGAGGACGGCCTGCTCCCGGGAGCCGAGGGTGTCCAGCCGGAAGCGCTCGCCGATCCGGCGGGTAAGCCGGTACTCCTCAGCATCTGGTACCCGTAGGTCCGGCCCCCACCCGCAGCGGAGGATCCGCCGGGCTGACGCGCAGGGGCTCGCCCGCCGGGAGCAGCGTGCTGCATACTCTCGCCGCCACCGACCCACCCACCTCCCGGGATGGGCCGGTCCGCGCGCCGTGCTTGGAGGAGGTCGCCGTGCACCACGCGTTGAGGGCCATGGCCGAGAGGCCGGAGTTCCTCGATGGGTCCGCCGCTTACGTGCTGCTCGACGTCAACCTTCGGATTCGGGCGGTCAACGACGCCTATCTGGCCACCAGCGGGCGGGACCGCACGGCGCTGCTCGGCGAGGTCCTCGTCGAGGCGTTCCCCGACAACCCCGACACCCCGGCGGCGCACGGGGTGCGCAACCTGACCGCGTCCCTGACCCACGTGCTGCGCTCGGCGCGACCGCACACCATGCAGGTGCAGCGGTACGACGTCGAGCCGGTCCGGGGCTCGGGACTGTTCGTCGAGCGGACCTGGAGTCCGGTGAACATCCCCGTCCTGGACGAACGAGACCGGGTGACGGGAATCCTGCACCACGCCCAGGACATCACCGCGCTGGCACAGCTCACTGCGCCCTGCCCGGCACCGGGGGCAGCCGTGGCGGCCGCGCGACTGCGCGAGGCACTGACGGCGCTGGTCGTGGCGCGAGGGCCGGCTGGCGCCTCTCCTGCCGTCGTGCGACGTCGGCAGCTGTGGGAGGCCGTCTGCGACCGCGTCAGCGACCGCGCCTGGCGTGGCTGGTCCCATGCGCTGTGCCGCGCCGTCGTGACGAACCTGGCGGGAGTCGACGGGGCGGCGGTCACGGCGTGCCTCGGCGACGGCCTGCAGGAATCCCTGGCGACGACCGACCGGTGGACGGCGGCCCTCGAGGAGCTGCAGTCCACCCTCGGCGAGGGCCCCACGTTCACCGCCCTCACCGATCGGGCGCCGGTCTTCTACGACGTCGCCACGGAGCGAGGCCGCTGGCCCGGCTTCGCGAGGACGCCCGCGACCGCCGGGCTCACCGGCGTGTGGGCGTTTCCTCTCTCCGTCGCCGGCACCGTCCTCGGCACGCTGACGATGTACCGCCGCGCCCCGGAGCCCGCCGGCCCCGACGAGTGGATCGACGCCGCGGTGCTCGCCGACCTGGCCGGGGTGGCCGTGCTCGCCGACCTCGACCGGATCGACACCGAGCTGCTCGTCCCGGATGGCACGACCGGCTCCTACCGCGAGGTGTCGCTCGCCGCCGGGATCGTCTCGGCGCAGCTGGGGCTCACCATCGACGGTGCGCTCAGCGCAATCCGGGCCCGTGCGTTCGTGATCGACCGGACGCTCACCGAGGTCGCCCGCGACGTGGTCGACGGACGGCTGCGGCTGGACTGAGCAGCGGTGGCGGCGCCCATCCATCGTCTACGACGATGGCGACCAGTGGATACCCGTGATTGCTCTGCCGTCCCCGGAATGTGCATCTAATCAGGTGGAGTTGAGGCAGCTCGAGCACTTTCTCAGCGTGGTGGAGGAGGGGTCGTTCACCGCCGCCGCGGCACGGGTCTACATGGTGCAGTCGAGCCTGTCGGCCTCGTTGCTGGCCCTCGAACGCGACCTGGGCACGACCTTGTTCATCCGCGGCCGCCGGGGCGCCGAGCTGACCGACGCCGGCCGGGCCTTCCTCGCGCCGGCGCGGGCGATGGTCGAGCAGGCAGGACGTGCGCGGGACGCCGTAGCGGAGGTCGAGGGCCTGCTGCGCGGCACGGTCCGCGTCGCCTTCGTGGTCCCCCCGCGCATCATCGACGTGGTCCAGACGCTGCGCGGCTTCCACCAGGAGCACCCAGGCGTGCAGGTCCGATTGCTCCCGGCCGATGCGAGAACCGCCCCGGACCTGGTGGCCAGCGGGCAGGTCGACTTCGCCCTCGCCCCCCGAACCGACCGCCCAGGGTCCACACTCCGCTTCGACCCGCTGGTCCACGACCAGCTCGTCGTCCTCTGCCCCGCAGGTCACCGGCTGGCCGGCGCGCGCGACGTGCATCCTCGGGAGCTCATCGGCGAAGCCGTCATCGACCTGCCCCGGGCACAGCTCGCGCGCCAGCTGTTCGACTCTCTGCTGGCCGAGCACGGACTGCAGCGGGAGATCCGGCTCGAGGTCGATACCTGGCTCGGCGTCCTCGCCCTGGTGCACCAGGGCATGGGCATCTCCTACGGCCCCGCGTCGAGTGCCAACAGTGAGGTCTTCGGCCGGGTCGACGTCGCGACGCTGGCCGACGCGCCCCTGTGGGAGCTGGGCATCGTCTACCGGGACGAGGCGCTGCGCGGAGCAGCGGGCCGCGCCTTCCTCACCGCCTTCCGGCGGGCGCTGCCCGGCGCGAACCGCTCCTACCCGAACGTGGCCGTCCCACCGGGGCGCCTCCCCGGGCGACCGGTCCTGGAGCAGTCCCTGCCGCGGCTGCTGGGCACCGCCGCGGACCTGGCGAAGACGTCGGTACCCGGAGCTGCCGAGGTGTCGGTGACCCTGCTGGTCGAGAACCAGGCGACCACCGTGGCCAGCACCGGACAGCTCGCCCTCGAGCTCGACGCCTGCCAGTACGAGCAGGACGACGGCCCCTGCCTGCACGCGGCCCGCTCCGGTGAGCCGACCGAGATCCCCGACAGCCGCACAGAGCCCCGCTGGCCGGCGTACGCCCGGAGCGCCACCGGGCACGGCGCGCTGTCCGTCCTGTCCGTGCCGCTCGTCATCGACGCCGACGGGCCGGTCACCGGATCACTGAACATCTACGCGACCGGGCCGCAGGTCTTCGGCTCCGCCGGTCGGGCGGCAGCCGCCCGCGTCGCCGACTTCGCGGCCGCCGCAGCAGGGAGCGCCTCCGCCTACCGTGGCGCCCGGAACCAGGTCGAGAACCTGCGAACCGCGCTGACGTCCCGGGCGGTGATCGAGCAGGCCAAGGGCATCCTGATGGAACGGGGCAAGCTGACCGCCGAGCAGGCCTTCCGGGCGCTCAGCGAGGAGTCGATGGCGGCCAACGTGAAGGTGCGCGTCCTGGCCGAGCAGCTCGTCCTCACCGGCCAGTTCCCCGACCGTGCTCCCACAGCCAGGACTCGGTCGCCTGCCCGCCGCCGGCCGCGGAGTTAGGCGGAGGCGGCGCCGTGTCAGCCAGCCGGACGAAGTAGCGGTCGCCCCATGGACGTTCATGGAGAGCCGGCGGCGGGATCGTGGGCCCGAAGGGCGCGCCGCCGGCCCGGCGGAGCGGAAGCGCAGGGCCGGGGTAGCAGAGCCCGATCCCTCATGACCGGGCGCCGGACGGCGCTCGGGCCGGTCAGCGTACGACGACGCGGGGGAGCAGCGCCCAGACGTGCTTGCACTCGTGCTCGGCCACCCAGCCGTAGCCCGTGGCGTACGCCGCAATGACGAACAGGCCGTACCCGCCCTGGCCGGCGGGGCGGCCCGGATCGGGCGAGGGCGGGGCGCCGACGGCCGCGTCCATGACGTCGACCAGCCAGTGGTCGGGCAGCGGGCACACCCGCAGCCCGACGGGCAAGCGGCCGTGGCGCAGCCCGTTGGAGGCCAGCTCGTCCAGCGCCAGCACCAAGCGCTCGGCCGCCTCGCTGTCCGGCGGGGTGGGCCGCACGTCGTCGTCGGCGAGGTGCCGCCGGACGGCGGCCCGCACACCGGGCAGGTCCCCGAGCGTCCTCAGCTCCCAGGTCCAGCAGTCGTAGGCGTGCGGCATGTGGCCGCCGGCCCAGCGGTCGGGGGACTGCCGGGGGACACGGGGCGTCGGTACCCGGAAGCCCTCAACCACGGGAGGCGCCGGAGGGAGGCGTCATGTGCACGGCCGGAGTCCTCGAATTCCTGCGATGGGCGCCGGGGCGACGCGATGGGAAGAGCGCACGAGCAGGACGAGAGGTGTGGGGAGTGGGCGTCTGGCCGCCTCACCCAACCAGGCGCCGGGCTACCGCGCAGCGCGACGTCAGGCGAGCACCGTCCCTGCCGGCACCCCGCCAGGGATGCCGCGTGCCAGCTCGTCGTCCCGGGGCGGTCCGCTCCACTCGACCATGAGCAGCGACGCGTCGTCGCTGGTGCGCCCGCCGCGGCCCTTCAGCAGCGCGTGCGAGAGCAAGCGGACCGATTCCGCCGGGGGCAGCTGCTCCAGGGCGTTCGCCTCGATGAACTGCCGCAACCGCTGCTCGCCGAACTGGCCGCCGCCGGCCACCCGCTCCTCGACGACGCCGTCGGTGAAGAAGAGGACGCGGTCGCCGGGGCGCAACTGTGCCGCGTGGACGTGCGGCGCGGCGTGCCCGAACCCGACCGGCCGGGTGATGGGGCCGCTCAGCTCGTCGACCACGCGGCCGTCGCGGATGAGCAGGCCGCTGGGGTGACCGGCGTTGATCCAGGTCAGCTCGCCCGTGACGGTGTCGAGCTTGCCGAGCATCGCGGTGGCGAACCGTCCGGGGAACGAGGACGCCATGACGCCGTCCATCTCCCGGTACATCTCGGGAAGCGCGCTGCCGTTGATCCGGCCGTGCCGGTAGGCGGCGATCATCAGGGTGGCCATGATGGCCGCCTCGACGCCGTGGCCCATGGCGTCGAACACCGCGAGGTGCAGCGTCTGGTCCTCGAGGGCGTAGTCGAAGCTGTCCCCGCCGACCTCGTAGGCCGGTTCCAGCGCCCCGGCGAGGGCGACGTCGGGGGTGGTCATCACCAGCGGCGGCAGCATCTGCCACTGCAGGTGCGCCGACAGGCTCATCGGGGCCGTCATGCGGGTGCGGGCGAACGTGTCGGTGTACCCGGACTTGGTCACCACCAGGTCGGCGGTCAGGCCGGCGAGGCGCTGGGCCAGCCGGCGGTCGTTGTCGTCGACCTCCGGCAGGGTCAGCGCGAGCACGCCGACGCGGTCGGAGCCGTCGAGCATCGGGACGAAGAGCCGCACGCTGCCGTCGGCCTGATGCACCTCGCACCGTTCGTCGGTGCGGAAGGCGGTACCCGCGGGGCTGTCGTCGATCAGCTCCGCCTCACCGACCAGCCCCGGCCCCTGGAGCGGGCGCAGGGTCGCGTGGTCGAAGTCCTGCAGGTAGATCGAGACGTCGCGCCCGCCCATCTCGGCGATCTCCTGGGCGACCAGCGGGCCCACCAGCCGCGGTGGCATGAGGTGCGCACGGTCGAGGAGGGACCCCAGCAGGCGCTCGCCCAGGCTCTCGCCGCGGGTTCTGCCGCCCGGGTCGGCGAACCCCAGACCGGTCAGCGCGTCGTCCTCCGGGCCGCGGAGGTCACGGTCGATCTGTGCATCGTGCTGCGTCATCACTGCCCAACCGGTCGGTCCGCGCCGATCGCGGCTCATCGACTCTTCACGAGGAGGCGTGCGAGGGCAAGGTCCGGTAACTCACATCGATCCGGCCGGTGGTCGGCCGGCTCCCGACCTGAGCCCGCCCGGCACTCGGACGAGACTGACGCCGTGGACGGCGAATCGACGGTGCTGTTGGTGCTCGCCACGGTTGTCGTGATCGTGGTGATCCACCGGATCTCCGAGCGGACGGGGCTGCCCGCCGCGGCACTGAAGACCCTGGTCGGCATCGGGTACGCGTTCATCCCCGGACCGCACATGGTCCTCGATCCCCACCTGATCCTGACGGTGGTCATCCCGCCGTTGCTGTACAGCGCGGCGCTGGACTCCTCGCTGGTGGCGATCCGCCGCAACCTGGGCACGGTGATCAGCCTGTCGGTGCTGCTCGTGCTCGTCAGCGCGCTGGCGGTCGGCGTGAGCTTCGACCTGCTGGTCCCGGGGGCCACCCTGGCCGTGGGCGTCGCGCTCGGCGCCGCGATCGCCCCGCCCGATCCGGTGGCCGCACTGGCGGTGGGACGCCGGGTCGGGCTGCCGCCCCGGCTGCTCACCCTGATCCAGGGTGAGGGCCTGCTCAACGACGCCACCGCGCTGACCCTCCTCTCGGTCGCGGTCGCCGCGGCCACCAGTGGATCCTTCTCTCCCGGCGCCACCGCGCTCCAGTTCGTCCTGGCCTCCGTCGGCGGCGTCGCGGTCGGGCTCCTGGTGGCCACCGCCGTCCGCGGGATCCGCCGCCTGTGGCAGGACCCGCTGACGCTGAACGCGGTCTCCCTGGTGACCCCGTTCGGGGCCTACCTGCTGGGCGAGGCGCTGCACGTCTCCGGGGTGCTGGCCGTGGTGGTGGCCGGACTGGTCATCGGCCACGACACCCCCCGCAGGGTGTCCGGTGCCAGCCGGCTGCAGGTCGACGCGGTCTGGCGGCTGGTCGACTTTCTCCTCGAGGGGTTCGTCTTCCTGCTCATCGGCATGCAACTGCCGGCGGTCGTGGCCGGGTTGGGCCAGTACGACATCTCGACGGTCGTGCTCGCCTCCCTCCTCACCGTCGGCGTCGTCCTGCTGGTCCGTCCGCTCTGGCTGGTGCTCACGCTGCTGCTGCCGCAGTCCCTGCACACCCGCCTCGGCCGCGCGGACGGCGACACCGCGGACCGCCCCGAGGACAGCCGCGACCGGGCCGTCGAGCGGTTCTCCGGCCGTGAGCTGGTCGTGCTGAGCTGGGCCGGGACACGGGGAGTCATCAGCCTGGCGGCGATCTCGACGCTGCCGATGACCACGGAGAGCGGCGCCCCGTTCCCGCTGCGCGACCTCCTGCTGTTCTGCACCTATCTCGTCGTGCTGGTCACGCTCGTCGGCCAGGGGCTGACGTTCGCGCCGCTCGTCCGCGCACTCGGCCTGCACGCCAACGCCGCCGACCAGGCCCGGCTGCAGAACCGGGCGCGCGCAGAAGCCGCGCAGGCCGGGCTCGAGCAGCTGGACGAGCTGGAGCGGGAGGACCACGACCCGGTCGACAGGCAGATGATCAACGCCCTCCGCAACCAGCTGGAGAGCCGGCTGCGCAAATACCGGCAGCGGTTGGACGTGCTGGCGAACTCCTCGGACGGGGTCCCGTTCAACCCGCACTACGAGGCGGGGGTGCGGGCGCAGCGAGCCGTCCTCGACGCCGAGCGCGAGAGATTGGTGCACCTGCGAGACGTCGGCCAGCTGCCCGACTCGGGCCTGCGGGTGCTGGAGCGGGAAATCGACCACCAGGAGGGCCTGCTGCCCACCCCCGCCCGGCGATGAGCACGACGCCGCACACCCCCGGCGCACTGCGTCGGGGTTCGTCCCGAAAAGCCGGATTCGTTTCCCCGAATCCGGCGCTCGGGAGAACCCGCAGCTCAACCACGGAGGGCCTGGTCAGACGACCGGGTCCTACGTGATTCTGCGGCTCTCGTCATCGTCCGCGCCGCCCGTTCCACGGCAGCCGGCAGCCGGCAGGCGACAGGCCGGCGTCGTTGGGCCAATCGGCGGCCGGAAGGGTTCTCAGCCGGCGGTGACGGAGCTGCCGGGAAGCTCGCTCTGCTGGACGCGGCCGTCGAATTCGGCGGGCGGCTGCCGGAGCTGTTCTGCGGGTTCGCCCCTCGACAGAGGAAGGTGTTCGTGGCCGGTACCCCTACGCCGGTCGGCGGCGATGACGTGTGTGGGTCGCGTTCATGTACGCGGCCGGCCGTCCGTATCGACCACTCGCGGACAGGTCCACGCCCGATGGATGAGGAGAGCGAACACTTGATGTTGTGGCCGGCCCTGGCCTTGATCGGATTCCTGGTACTGACGGCCTTCGTCGTCGTCCTGGGCACCGTGTCGACGGATCGTTACGAGAGAGAGCAGCAGGCGCGGACCATGTCCGCCCGGCCTGCCGCGAAGTCGATCGGCGTCGCCCCGACCACCTGACCTACGACCGCCCCCGCATCCCGATCCGTTCACGTTCCGTGGCCGACGTGCGGGCTACACCTCACCCATGGCGGGCGGGCGCTATGGATGGCACTGCGCGGCCGGCCGCGGTCGGCAACTCCTCCGCCGAACCCCGGGAGTGGGGGAGTGGACGCGGCGGCTGCAGGCCCGACGCGGCCGGGAGGTGAGAGACCGGTCTGGTGGGAGTCGTCCGATGAGACAGGCAATCGCCAGGCTGCGCCCGGAGCGGACTGGCCAGCTCGTTGGCCCCGGCCGGAGCCGTGCCGCGGCCGCGGCACGGCTCCGGCAGAGACCGCACGGTGACGAGGCCCTGCGGGCGGGACCCGTCAACCCGGTGGCGGCGTTGCTCCGCCCTCGCGGCGGCCAGTTCCTACGGTGTCATGGCGGCACCGGGCGAAGTCGCCGTGGGACGGCGCCGCGGTGTCGATCCGTGCTCGACCGCCCGGTCCTCTCACCGGCGACCGCTCATGAGTACCTGTATCGGGATCTCGAGGGCCGCGGCGCCGGCCACGGCCGTCGCGGTCGTGGCAATCGCCACCCCGTGTACACCGGCGGATGCCGAGCTCAGCTCGTCGCGAACCCGCGCGAGAGCTGCCTGTCCCGCTGATGGGGCACCGACACCTGCGGGGCCGGTGTCGCCCGAGCAGTGGCCAGCACGATCTGTGGCGAGCGGGGGAGGCCTCGGCGGGTGCAGCACAATCGGAGCGCGCGGGCGCCGGTGAGCGCATCGGTCTCCGGCGGCACCACGAGCAGATCGGCGCGCCGGGAGCCACCGGCCCAGGTGACACTGACGACCTGGGGGTCCATGCTGCGGAAGCCACCGGCGCGGACCACCCCGTCCGCGACCGCGATCCTGCGCGGGAGCAGTGGCCAGGCCGCCAGGGAGTACGCGAACCGCTCGACCCGGACGCCCCGTCGGCTCAGCTCGGCGATCAGCTCCGGCAACTCGGCGGCCAGGTCGTACCGGCGCGGCCACCATGCACCGTCATACGTCGCGGACCCCCACCCCGCATCGGCCCGGAGGCTGACCCGGACGTCGATGCCTGCCCGGAATCCGCCGTCCAGGCCCGGGCGGTTGTTCGGCCCACACTGGTGGGGCTCGTCGACGTTCGGACAGGACATCGGGTGCCTTCCCCCTGAAGAAGTCATGACGCGGCACAAGAGAGGTGAGATCACCGCCCACCTGCCACCCGGCGGCACGGAACGGCCGACGGGGGAGGCGAGGCGGGGCCATCTCACCCAGGTCATCGCCGGCTCCCGGTGTAGGGGTACGCCGGCGCCGGAGTTTCTCGCGTCACGCTGTCCCCGCTGGGCCACGCTCCCGCCCCAGCGGGGACGTCGAGCAGGGAGACGCGGAGGGCCGCCTCCGGCCTGCCGGCGCTTGTGGCTGCGGCAGCGCGGGGGCAGTCATCGCCGCCGCCCGAGACCTTGCCCCTTGTCGCTGACCAGAAGGGCGAGGCTACCGAGGCGACAGCGTCACCGGTGACCCTGGCCGTGAGCGGCGCCCCGGGAGGCGTCCGCCTCCCCGTGCCCGGCCTGTTGGCCGGCCGAGCCCTTGGTCGAGGGCGTCGCAGAACTGTTGCGCGTGGTGTGGGTGGGGTCCTGCGCGCGCCCCAGGTCCGTCGTCGCCTGGTGGTCGGCGCGGTGGGCCTGGTAGTAGCGCGCCCACTCGTCCACCTGAGCGGGCGTGAGCGGGTCGTCCTCCACCTGCCGGTGCTGGTTCACGCAGTCACCGAAGGGTTTGCCCGGGTCGCAGTCGTATCCCGTGGGCACGGGACCGGCCGGAGTCGGCGTCGTCTCGTTCCGGCTCTCCGTCGTGGGGGTCCCCGGAGTCCCGGTCGCACTCGCCGTGGTCCGCGGGGTGATCTCGCTCGTCGCCGTCGCCGTCGCCGTCGCCGTCGCCGTCGCCGTCGCCGTCCCCGTCTCGGCCGTCCGTTGCGGGTCGGGCGCCTGGAGCGAGGTGGCTGTCTCGACGACCTGCGCGAAGGCATGCTGCGCTCCGGCGGGGAGGACGCCGGCGGTCCCTGCGCCGGTGACGCCGAGGACGACGATGCCGGCACCGGCGGCGACCCTGGCCACGGCTCCGGCCGAGGCGATCCTGTTGAGGGCGGACCACATGGGAGGTCTCCGCCGCTCGGCCACCCGCGGAGACGTGTCGGGCCGGTCAACGGTCAGACCGGTGGCCAACAGTTCGGCGAGCGCCGGGTTCGGATGGCCCGGCTGGGTGGCGGTGGCCCGCACCGCTTCGGTGAATGCGGCGAGTCCGCTCGCTCCCGGAGGAACGGGCGGGCCGGCGAGGGCGGCCTCGAAGGCCCTCTCGGCAGCGGCGTCAGCTGTTGTGGTCATCTCGTCCCCGTCATCGCGCGACGGCCGGATAGAGGTCCGCCGTCGTCGCACCGTTCACAGCCTCCGCGGGAGAGGCCTCTTCGAGCAGCGCCCGCAGGGTGCGAAGTCCCCGCCGCTGGAGTGCCTTCACGGCCCCGGCCGACCGCTCCATCACCTCGGCGATCTGCTCGATCGTCAGGTCGGCCAGGATGCGAAGCAGCAGCACGGTGCGCTGGTCCTCTGGCAGTTGCGCGCACCACGAGTGCACGTTCTCGGCGCCGACGCGGGCGAGGGCATCGTCCTCGACGTCGCCGCCGATGCTGCCAGCCACTTCGCTCAGCGCATCAGGATGGTCGGCGAGCTGGGGCCGGCGGCTGCGCCGGCGCCAGTCGTCCATGAGCCGCCGGTGGGCGATGGTGAATACCCATGAACGCAGAGCCGCCTCGTCCCCCTGGAAGCGGGCCAACCCGGTGAAGACACCGACGAAGGTCTCGCTGGCCAGGTCGTCGGGCTCGAGCGCGCCGTGCAGACGCAGGTAGCCGGTCACGGCCGGCGACAGGTCGCGGTAGAGAACCTCGAACGCCCACGCGGCTCCCGTCTGCGCGGCCGCCAGGACGTTGTCGAACGGCAGACCCGTTCCCATGCCACTCCTCGCGCCGCCCTACCCGTGCGGTCCGATCGTCAGGTCATGGGCGGCCGCAGACCGGGAGCGGAACCGGATCGGACGGAACTTTTCCGGTCAGGGCGCCCCGCCGGTCACTCCAGTGGTCTTCTCGCACTCCTGACACGTAGACGCGCCGACGTGGCGATGCGCCGGCCCTCATCCGGCCTGTTCAGGTGCGCGTTTCGGAGTGTCAGTCGCAAGGGTCGGGCTCACACGGCCGCGGCTCGGGCAACCGCATCGACGCGTTGCCGCCGAAGGCCCAGCCGCCGGGCGGAGTGGCACCGGCGCTCCGCTGCCCGGAGGGACCGCCGGCGGCGGAGCGGGGGCGGTGAGGCGAGGCATGGCCGGACCCGTCCGGGGCCTGCCGCCGTCGGCGATCACGACGACGGCTCCGCCGCCGACGGCGGCCGCGAGCGCGGTGCGCGCGTCGGTCACGCGCTGCGGCGGGGGAGGGCCAGCGGGCCGTTCGGGCCTGACTGCCGGGAGTCGGTGATCCACCGACTCGGCGGGATGGGGCGAATCCCACTTCGTGGTGTCCGAGGGGCGACACGTCACACCCGCACACGGCTACGGCCGGGATGCGCAGGGGTATGGACGGCCTGGCGGTAGCCGGTCCCGGGATCGGGCAACAGCCCGGCGCGATCCGCAGCAGGGCAGGTCCTCCCGATGGGGCGAGAAGTGGCCAGGAGGACGGCGTCCTACCGGATCCGCCGGCCCGTCTCCTCGGTGCAGTAGCCACCCAGGCCCTCGACAGCGGCGCGGAAGGCGGCCGAGCCCAGCAGCTCCCAGAGCGGGGCCAGCACGGGGGCGTCGAGCAGACCGGCGGTGACGACGAGGTCGTAGGGCTCGGTCGTCACCGGCACGAAGTCCAGAGCGTAGGCGCGGGCCGCCGCGAGGATGCCCAGCCCGCAGTCCGCCCGGCCGGCGGCGACCGCTCCCGCCACCGCCAGGTGGGTGTGCTCCTCGCGGGCGTAGCCCTCGACGTCGTCGGGGGACAGGCCGCGGCGGGTGAGCTCGTGGTCGAGCAGCACCCGGGTGCCGGCGCCCCGCTGCCGGTTCACGTAGCGGACGCCCCGGCGGGTGAGGTCCTTGACGTCCTGCAGCCCCAGGGGGTTGCCCGGCCGGACGATCAGGCCCTGCTCGCGGTGGACCAGGCGCACGACGGCGACATCCCGACCGGCCAGCAGCCGGTCGACGTAGGGCAGCGTGTACTCGCCGGACGCCGGGTCGAGCAGGTGCGACCCGGCCAGGTGGCACAGCTCGTCCCGGACGGCGACCAGCCCGCCGAGCGAGCCGACGTTGGAGGAGGCCAGGCTGATCCGCGGGTCGCGGCGGCGCAGCTCCGATGCGGCCAGGTCGAGCACCAGGTCGTGGGAGCCGATGACCACGATCGTGCGCCTGATCTCGTCCAGGCCGCGCAGCAGGTCGATCTCGACGTCCTCCCCGGCCTGGTGGCCCTCGGTACCGGCGGGGACGACGAGCAGCCCGTCGGCCCGGACGAGGGAGGTGAGCACGCCCGCTCCCCGGGACAGCGGTGTGGCCACGACCCGGCCGGCGACCTCGCCCAGCCGCACCCGGATCCAGTCGTCCATCCCGACCACGGAGGCGAGCTTGCGGGACAGCCGGGCCCGGGTGACCGGGCGGCGCTGCACCGCCGCGCCCTGCAGCGCGGCCAGCAGCGGCGCGGCGAAGATGTCGAACGTCAGGGCCGCCGAGACGGGGTAGCCCGGGCAGCCCACCACCGGGGTTGCGTCGACGAGGCCGAGCACGACCGGATGACCCGGGCGCACGGCGACGCCGTGGACGACGAGGGTGCCGGCCTGCTCGACGACCTGGGCCGTGTAGTCGTCGCGTCCGGCGCTGGAGCCCGCCACCACGAGGACCAGGTCGGACTCGGCGGCCGCGGCGTGGACCGCCGCGGCGATCCGGGCCGGGTCGTCCGGCTCGATGGGCAGGACGACGGCCTCGCACCCGGCCTCCCGCGCCTGAGCGGCCAGCATGAGGGAGTTGGTGTCCGGGATCTGTCCCGGCTCGACCGCCCCCCCGAGCGGCCGGATCTCGTCCCCGGTCGGCAGGACGGCCACGACGGGAGCCCGTCGCACGAGCAGATCGACCGCGCCGGCCGCCGCGGCCGCGGCCACGTCGACAGCACGCAGCCGGTGGCCTTCGGGCAGCAGCAGCTCACCGGCCGCCACGTCCTCGCCCACGGAGCGCACGTGCTGGTAGGGCGGGACGGCGGCGCGGAGTTCGGCGACCGGGCCGGCCGGCGTCCGCTCGTAGTGGACCTGCTCGCGCATGACGACCGCATCACGCGCATCCGGCAGCGGGTCCCCGGTGTCGACCACGTCGTAGGCGTCGGGGGGCAGGCGTAGGGGAGTGGTCTCACTCGCACCCACGGTGGCGGCGGAGGAGACCGCGATGCCGTCCATCGCGGCCGCGTCGAACGCCGGTGAGGAGCGCCGGGCCCACACCGCCTCGGCGGTCACCCTGCCCACGGCGTCGGCCAGGCCCACGCGCACGGCCGGGATGCGTTCGGGGCAACCTCCGGCCGCGCAGGCCCGCCGCCACGCCTCCAGGGCCTGCTCCGCGGGAACGTCCCGGATGAACGGGCTGGTCGTGTCGCTACTGATAGAGCACCACCTCGACCTCGGCGCCGGCGGCCAGCCCGGTGGCTGCCTCGGGCACGAGCACGTAGCCGTCGGCGGCGGCCAGCACCGACAGCAGCGCGGAGTGCCCGAAGATCGGCTCGGCCACCCCGTCGTCCAGGCGCACCTGGACGACGTCCAGGCGCCCGGCGGCCGACGGCACCTGCCGGGCCAGGCGCGCCCGGGTGCGTGGCTCCGGTGGAGGCCGCAGGCAGCCGCCGATCCGGCGGAGCACCGGCACGCCGACCAGGCGGAACACCACCAGGGCCGACAGCGGGTTGCCCGGCAACCCGATGACCGGCACGCCGTCGCACTCGGCGAGCAGGGTCGGCTTGCCCGGCCGGATCGCCAGGCCGTGGCAGAAGATGCCCGGCGGCCCCAGCCCGGCGACGACACCGGCGGTCTCGTCGCGGGCGCCCACCGACGAGCCGGCGCTGACGACGGCGAGGTCGCAGGTCTTCATCGCGGCGCGCAGCGCCTCGTCGAGGAGCCCGGCGTCGTCCGGGACGATCCCCCTCGGGTCGGGTGCGCCGCCCGCGTCGGCGACCAGCCCCGCCAGGGCCACGGCAGTGGCGTCGCGCACCTGCCCGGGCCGCAGTGCCGTGGTCGTGGCCGGCACGACCTCGTCGCCGGTGGAGATGATGGCCACCGCGGGCCGGGCGTGGACGGCGAGCTCGCGCACCCCCGCGGCGGCCAGCAGGCCGAGGTCCTGGGCGCGCAGCGGCCGCCCGGCGGGCACGAGCTCGGCGCCGGCCGGAACGTCCTCGTCGGCCCGCACCAGCCCGTCGCCGGGTGCCGCGGGGCGCACCACCTCGATGGTGCCGGGCATGGCTTCCTGCGTGTACTCGACCATGACGACGGCGTCGGCGCCGGGCGGCAGCGCACCCCCGGTCGGGATGGCCACCGCGGTGCCGGGCCGGACGCCGGTGGTCGGCGTGGCGCCCATGCGGACCGCGCCGATGACGTCGAGGTATCCCGGCAGCCCCTCGGACACCCCGAACGTGTCGGCGGCGCGCACGGCGAAGCCGTCGACGGTGGCCCGGGCGAAGCCGGGCAGCGGGGCGGGCGTGGTCACCGGCGCGGCCGGCACCCGGTGCAGTGCCGCGTCCAGGGGCACGATCTCGACCGCGGAGCGCCGCCCCGGCCGGAACCCCCGGAGGGCCTCGGCCACGGTCAGCGCGGTGAAGAACTCGTGCCCCGGCATGCTCGGGCTCTAGTCCCGCGGCTGCGGCCGGGCCACGGCGCCGCCGCGCTCCAGCCCGAGCACGCTGACCACCGGACCGAGCGCGACCTGCCCGAGCCCGCAGATCGACGTCTTCCGCAGCACCGTCTCCAGCTCCGCCAGCACGGTCCGCCGGCTCTCGTCCAGGCCGCCGTCGGCGAGCGCCTCGGTGAGCAGGACGTACGCCTTGGCCGAGCCCACCCGGCACGGGACGCACTTGCCGCACGACTCGTTCCGGAAGAAGCGCAGCACGTTGGTGGCCGCGGCCAGCAGGTCGGTGCCCTCGGCCATCACCACCATGGCGCCCGAGCCGAGCATCGAACCGGCCTCGGCCAGGGTGTCGAAGTCGAGGCGGACGTCGAGCCGGTCGGGGCCGAGGAAGTTGGAGGAGGCGCCCCCGGGCTGCACCGCCGCGAGCGTGGCGCCGTCGGCCATCCCGCCGGCCGCCTCCAGCAGGCCGCCGACCGTGGTGCCCATCGGCACGCAGTACACGCCCGGCCGGGCCACGTCCCCGGAGACGGCGAAGAACTTCAGCCCGGTCGACCCGCCGACCCCCTGGTCCTGCCACCACCCGGCGCCCCGCTCGACGATGACGGGCACGTCGGCGAGGGTCTCCACCGAGTTCATCAGCGTGGGCCGGCCCCACAGGCCGTAGGTGCCGGGGAACGGCGGCTTGTTCCGGGGCTCGCCGCGGTGGCCCTCCATGCACTCGAGCAGGGCCGACTCCTCGCCGAGGATGTAGCCGCCGGGAGAGGTGAAGATCTCCACCGACAGCCGCCGTCCGCTGCCCGCGACGTCGTCACCGAGCAGACCCTCGCCGCGCAGGAACTCGATCTCCTCCCGGAGCACCGCCTCCTCGGGGCCGTACTCGTGGCGGATGAAGACCCACCCCTCCTCGGCCCCCACGACGACCATGCCGAGCAGCAGGCCCTCGAGCACGAGGTGGGCCTGCTCGGCGAGGATCTGCCGGTCCTTGAACGTGCCGGGCTCGGACTCGTCGGCGTTGCAGACTGCGTACTTCGGCCCATCCGGCTGCGCGGCGACCAGTTTCCACTTCCGCCCGGTGGGGAACCCCGCGCCGCCCATGCCGCGCAGCCCCGCGTCCTCGAGGGCGGTGAGGACGGCGTCGGCGGTGCGCTCACCGGTGACCAGCGACCGCAGGACGCGGTACCGCTGCTCACCCGGCGCGTACGGGTCGTTGGGCCAGGGACCGCCCCGGCCGTCCGGCCCGGGCCGCGCCGCCGGGACCGGGGCCAGCGCACCGGCGCGCGCGGCGGCGACGAGGTCATCGGTCGCGGCCGCCGCGGCCGGCTGGTCGTTCACCGCGACCGCGGGGGCGCGCTCGCAGCGGCCGAGGCAGGACACCTCGACGACCTCGACGTCAGGATCGCCGGCGTAGCGCGTCCGCGTCGCGTCGATGCGGTCCTGCCCGCCGCGCAGCCAGCACGGTAGGTCGTGGCACAGGTGGACGGCGATCGCCGGCGGCGGTTCGGTGCGGTAGTGCGGGTAGAACGAGATCAGCCCCTCGATCTCGTACAACGGCCGTCGGGTGTCGCGGGACAGCGCCTCGAGCTCCTCGCGGGGTAGCCAGCCCCGGCGCTCCTGGATGAGGTTGAGCGCCGGGACGAGGCTCGGGCCGGGGAACTTGCCCGCCCGGGCCTCGATCCCGGGGACGCGCGCCTGCCCGGCGCTCATGCCCCCTCCACCGGCTCGACGTGGACCGCGCAGAACTTGAACTCCGGGATCTTCCCGAACGGATCGATCTCGTCGATGGTCAGCAGGTTGGCCGCGGCCTCCCGGAAGTGGAAGGGGATGAAGCAGTTGCCGCGCGCCTCGCGGTGGGAGACCTTCACGTGCAGCTCGATCCGGCCGCGCCGGGACGCGACCCGCGCCATCCCGCCGTCGACCAGGCCCAGCGCCGCCGCGTCCTCGGGGTTGACGTAGACCTCGGCGCGGGGCGCGATCGTGTCCAGCGCGTACGAGCGGCGGGTCATCGAGCCGGTGTGCCAGTGCTCGAGCAGCCGGCCGGTGTTGAGCACCATCGGGTACTCGTCGTCGGGCAGCTCCCTGGCCGGCAGCCACTCGGCCGGCACGAGATGGGCCAGGCCGTCGCTGGTGTTGAACCGCTCGTCGAACATCACGACGGTGCCGTCGCTGTGCTCCGGGTCGTCGTTCGGGTAGAGCTTGCCGGTGCCGCCGAGGTTGTCGTAGCTCAGGTTGCGGTAGCTCGGCATGAGCGAGACGACCTCGTCGAAGATCTCCCGCGGGGAGGTGTAGTCCCAGTCCAGGCCGAGCCGCCGGGCGACGTCCTGCACCACCCGCCAGTCCTCGCGCGCCTGTCCGGGCGGATCGAGCACCTTGCGGCCGAGCTGCACCCGGCGGTCGGTGTTGGTGTAGGTCCCCTCCTTCTCCAGGTACGAGGTCGCCGGGAGGATGACGTCGGCGAACTCGCCGGTCTCGGTGAGGAAGATGTCCTGCACGACCAGGAAGTCCAGCGCGGCGAGCGCCTTGCGGACCTTGTTGATGTTCGGGTCGGACAGGAACGGGTTCTCACCCATCATGTACATCCCGCGGACGCCGCCCTTCAGCGCCGAGGAGATGATCTCGGTGACGGTCAGCCCGGGTTCCGGGTCGAGGTCGGCGCCCCAGACGCGCTCGAACCGGTCGTGGACAGCGGGCTCGGCGGCCCGCTGGTAGTCCGGGTAGAACATCGGGATCAGGCCCATGTCCGAGGCGCCCTGCACGTTGTTCTGCCCGCGCAGCGGGTGCAGCCCGCTGCCCGGCTTGCCGACGTTGCCGGTGATGGCGCACATCGCGATCAGGCAGCGGGCGTTGTCCGTACCGGTCGTGTGCTGGGAGATCCCCATGCCCCAGAAGATGACGCCGGCACGGGCCTCGCCCCAGATGCGGGCGACCCGGCGGATGGTGTCGGCAGGGACGCCGGTGATCTGCTCGCCGCGCTCGGGCGGGTAGTCGGCGACCGTGGCGGCCAGCGCGTCGTAGTTGGAGGTGCGGGTCGCGACGTAGTCGGCGTCGACCAGCCCGAGGCGGATCACCTCGTACATCACCGAGTTGTAGAACGCGACGTCGGTGCCCGGCTTGAGCTGGCAGTAGATGTCGGCGTGCTCCGACATCCGGTCGGCGCGCGGGTCGACGTAGATGATCGTCGTCCCGGCTCGCTGCGCCTGCTTGAAGAACGACGAGGCCACCGGGTGGTTGGACGGGGCGTTGCTGCCCGCGACGATGGCGACATCGGCGTTGACGACGTCGCCGTAGGTGGTCGACACCGCGCCGGAGCCGATCCCCTCGAACAGCGCGGCGACGCTGGAGGCGTGGCAGAGCCGGGTGCAGTGGTCGACGTTGTTGGTGTGGAATCCGGTGCGGATCAGCTTCTGGAAGAGGTAGGCCTCCTCGTTGGAGCACTTCGCCGAGCCGAACCCGGCGATCGCCCCTGGGCCGCCCTCGGCGTGGATCGCCGTGAGCCGGCGGGCGACCAGGTCCAGCGCCTCCTCCCAGGTGGCCTCCCGGAAGTGCGGCAGCACCTCCTCCATCGGCACCAGCCCGCCGGGCCTGCGGCCCGTGCGGCCCTTGCGCCCGACCTCCTCCTCGCCGCGCACCTCCGCCGACAGCGGGCCCTTGGGGTAGGAGTCCTCCCGCCGGATCAGCGGCGTCGTCAGGCGCTGGGGTGAGGCGGCGTAGTCCCAGCCGTAGCGGCCCTTGACGCACAGCCGGCCCTGCGAGCCGGGCTGGTCGCGCCCTTCGGCGAAGGCGATGGCGCCGCGCTCCCGGTCCACGTAGTAGGTCAGCGCGCAGCCCACCCCGCAGTAGGGGCAGACGCTGTCCACGGCGTCCAGCTCGGTGCGCGGCCGGATCGGCACGTCGCGGATCGGCTTGTTGGTCAGCGCCCCGGTGGGGCAGGCGGCGACGCACTCGCCGCAGGTGACGCAGGAGGAGCTGCCCATCGGGTCGTTCAGGTCGAACGCGATCCGGGTGGTGTAGCCCTTCCCGCTGCGTCCGATGACGTCGTTGCCCTGGATGTCGTCGCAGGCCCGCACGCAGCGGTCGCAGAGGATGCAGCCGTCGTGGTCGACGGCGATCACCGGGTTCGACAGGTCGGTGCCGCGCCCGGAGCCGCGCGGCAGCCGGCCGTCGGCGGGAACCCCGTAGCGGTCGGCCAGCGCGAGCAGCAGGTTGTCACCGGTCGTGGTCTGCTTCGGGTCCCGCTCGCGCGGCGGCTGGTCGACCACGAGCAGCTCGGTGAGCACCGCCCGGCTCCGCTCCACGTCGGGAGTGGAGGTGGCGACGGTCATGCCGTCCTCGCAGGGGCGGACGCACGCGGCGGCGTAGGCCCGGCCGCCGACGTCCACGACGCACATCCGGCACACCCCCACGGGGTCGAACCGTTCGTCGTGACACAGCACCGGGACGTCGATGCCGGCGTCGCGCGCCGCCGTCCAGATCGTCGTCCCTTCCGGCACGGTCACCTCGCGGCCGTCGATGGTCAGCGTGACGGTGCGGGTCAGGTGCTCGGTGGGCGACACGGTCAGCATCTCGGTCCTTCTCCCTAGGTCGCGACCGCTTCGGTCAGCAGGAGGTCGACGGCGCACTCCGAGGTCGGGCGGCCGTCCCGGTCCAGCCCGCGGGCGGCCCAGTAGCCGTCGACCATGGCGCGCAGGGTGGCCGGGGACAGGCTCGCCACCCGCCCCGACCGGAGCGTCAGCGGCTCCTCCAGGAGCCGGGCCGGCAGCCAGTCGTCGGCGGGGGTCCAGCCCTCCCGGAGGTTGAACATCCGCTTGGCCAGGACGATCCGCCGCGCGGTGGCCTGCAGCTCGGTGGCGTCGACGTCCCAGCCCGTGACCGTGCGCAGCAGGCCGGCCCACTCCGCGAAGGGGTCGGTGAAGACCCCGCGCAGGAACTTGCAGAGGATCAGCGAGTCCATGACCGCGGCGCGGTCCTCGGTCTCGACGGTCGCGCGGACGTGCGCCTCCCCACCGGCGAACCGGTCCAGATCGCCGGAGAGGTCGGCCTCGTAGGCGCCGGAGCGGTTGTGGTCGGCCCCGCGGGCGTTCACGGCCAGCCCGAGCGCCATCGCCTGCAGCGTGCGCGGCTCGTAGCCGGGCAGCTCCAGCCCCTTGACCTGCAGGGCGAACCCGGCCGAACCGCGGCCGACCACCGCGGCGGCCCGCCGCGACCCCTCGGCCAGGAGCGCGCCCAGCCCGTCGCGCCGGCCGATCTCGTCCAGCGCACGCAGCAGCGCGGCGCCGTCGCCGAACCGCAGCCACGGCGCGTCCAGCAGACCCCGTTCGGCGCATTCCATCGCCCAGGCGACGGTGCCGCCGGCGGAGATCGTGTCGATCCCCAGCTCGTCGCAGCGGGCGCTGGCGGTGAGCACGGCGTCGGGGTCGGAGACGCCGCACAGCGGGCCCAGCGCGAAGACGTTCTCGTACTCGACCCTGGCCGACTTCCCGCCGCCGGCCCGGTACACGTGCTCGCAGCCGATCGTGCAGGAGGCGCAGCTGTTGCGGGCCACGCGGCGCATCTCGGCGAGGTCCTCCGCGGCGAGCCGGGGCGCCTCGGCGAAGGTGGCGGCGGTGAAGTTGCGGGTCGGCAGGGTGTTGATCGCGTTGAACGTCAGCAGGTTGGCCAGCGTGCCCAGCTCCCGGTACTTCGCGGTGGCCGGGCCGAAGGACCGGGCCCGCAGGTCCCGCGCCGCGGCGAGGACGGCCGCCGGGTCGGCCGGCGCGACCTTCGTGGCGGCGTGGACCGCCACCGCCTTGACGTTCTTCGCGCCCAGCACAGCGCCGAGGCCGCCGCGGCCGGCATGCCGCCCGTCGTGGGAGAGGGTCGCGTACCGGACCCCCCGTTCCCCGGCCGGGCCGATCGCGGCGACCCGCCAGCCGCGGCCCAGCCGGGCCACGAGCTCGCGCTCGGCGTCGGCGGCCGGCAGCCCCCACACGTCGGCGGCGTCCACGAGGCGGGCGCCGGCGCCGTCGACCAGCAGCACCGACGGCCGGGCGCAGCGCCCGCGCACCACGATCGCGTCGTGCCCGGTGAGCTTGCCGGAGATCGCGAAGTGGCTGGAGGCCAGCGCGTCGTTGAGCATCCCCGTCAGCGGTGACTTGGCGACCACGGCGAACTTCGCGCTGGTCGTCAGGGGGGTACCCACCAGCGGGGAGAACACGAAGGCCAGGGGCGCCTCCGGCGCCAGCGGGTCCACCCTGGCCGGGGCCAGCCGGTGCAGCAGCCAGGTGCCCAGCCCGGCGCCACCGAGGTAGCCGCGCAGCACCGGCTCGGGCAGCGCCAGGGACGAAGCCCGGCCACCCGTCACGTCGACGAGGAGCGCTCGGCCGAAGTAGCCGCCCGGCACCGCGTCACCCCCCGGCGTCCGAGGAGATGAACGCCACGGTGTCGCCGGCGGTCAGGGGCAGATGGTCGTCGCGGGTGATCTGCTCACCGTTGAGCGCCGCGAGCACGTGCCGGTCCAGGGACAGCGAGATCGCGGCCGCGGCCCGGGCCAGCGTGGCCGCGCGCACGGCGTGCGGGCCGCTGCCCCGGCGGCCGGCAGCCGACCCGAAGCACTCGACGGTGACGGCCGGCTCGGGGCGGGCCCGCGCCACCTCGTACTCGCCCGGCTCGTTGACGTTCACCACGGAGTCGAGGTCGGGGTCCAGCGCCGCCACCTGCGGATCGGTCCGCAGCGCGGCGTCGTCGAGGCGGACGACCCGGCACTTCTCGAACAGGAACGCGGGCCGGAGCCGGTCGGCAGCCAGGAGGCTCTCGACCAGCGGGGCCAGGCTGGTGCGGTAGGCCGCGGCCAGCGGTTGGGGATACCCGCGAGCCACGGGCAGCGCGACGTCGACGTCCGGGCCCACGGCACCCAGGACGGCGTGGATGAACGCCGGGTGCAGGAACGGCAGGTCGGTGGAGCAGATGAAGGCCACGTCGGCCCGCTCGGCCAGCGCCGCGAGCCCGACGGCGATCCCCTGCAGCGGTCCGCGGCCCTCGTACGGGTCCTGACGGATCTCGGTGTCCGGAGGAAGGTCGGGCAGCTCCTGCCCGGGGGCGCGCACCACGACGACCGGGCCCGCGATGGCGCGGGCGACGATCGACACCGTCCGGCGCAGCAGGGTCGAGCCGTACCACTCCAGGGCTGACTTGGGAGAACCCATGCGGGAAGAGCGCCCGCCCGCGAGCACCACGCCGGCTCTCCGCTCGGCCATGAGGGGATGCTAGACCCGCGGCATGCCTCCGTCCTCGGGCCTCGTCCTCGTCCGACCCCCCTCAGCCGTGCCGTCCTGCGGGAGCGTGGGACCCGCAGCCGGGCCCTCACCGCTTCGCGCCGGGCGCGGCCGGCTCGACTGCGGGTCGTCGGAGTGCGGCACGCCGTTCCGGGGGGCGACCCGCCGCGTGCACCGACCCGACATCGCGCCGGTTCAGGCGGTGGAGCACCAGGGACGCAGCAGGCCATCCCGCCGGGGTGAGGTCAGCGGGGCGCCGCCCGTGGAGCGTGGGAGAGCAGGGTGCCCCTGATCCGTCGCCAGGATGACCTGACGGTGGGGCTCCCGTCGAGGAGGGGAGCCGCGAGATGGTCACCACGACCGGGCGCCCGCCGGCCACGCGGGCCCCCGAGGAACGGCAGATCGGTGCGGGCGGCGCACCGGCGGTGGACCGGGGGCCGCGCCCGGTGGTGCGGGCGGCGGAGGGCGTGCTGGGCGCCTGTGGGTTCGTCCTGCTCGGTCTCGTCATGCCGGTCGCAGCCATCCCTGCCGGCCTGCTGCTGGTCCTGCGTCGGCGGGCCCGGACCGCGCAGGCGAGCGTGGCACCGCCGGCGAGAGGCCCAACCCCGGCATCCGGGTCCGGGGTCACGACCCGCAAACCGATGGCGGGGGAGCGAGCGGTCGACCTGTCCGCGGTGCGGTGGCCGGGGGGAGCTCGGATCCCAGCGCCCTCTGGCGGCGCGGCCACGGGCCGGGGGATCACCGGCGTGATCGGGGGGACGGGGTCCCACCGGGGAGTGTCCGAGGGGCGACACGCTGCATACGCACACGCCACGCCCTGTGATGACCTCGAGGAGCTCCAGGCCCAGGCCTCTTCGTTCGACTGACCGGGGTCCCCCTGCTGCTGACCGCGTCCCCCCGAGCCTGCGCGCTCGGGGGGACGCCACGGAAGCGGCCAACTGAGGATGCAGGCGGCCGGCCCGACCTCGGTGCTCGCGACCGCCACCAGGCTGAGGGCCGGCCCGGAAACAGCAGCGACTGGGACTGCTGCCCCCATGACCCTGGTCACTTCCGCGACGCTGCGTGACCGGTGCCGCCTCGCCTGCTGCTCGGCGGCTGAACCGTGGACCTGCTCGAACATCCGCGGGACCACGAATCGAACCTGGCACTGTCCGTAAGTGGCTCACCTCGGCGGGTGATGGCCGGTGCCACCCTCGAGGGATGACTCCTCCCAGCCCCCTTCCCCACCGTGCCGCTCCGGAAGCCGCCGCGGCAGCCGAGCGGGTGGCCGCGCTGATCGCGGCGCGGGTGCAGGCGTGCGGGGAGCCGATCCCCGGGCCCAAGGCGGCGTGGCTGGACCGGGCCGGGTGGACCGTGGCCCGGTACGCCCATGTCGGGCGGATCCTGGCCCGGGCAGCGGCCGTGCAGGGATCGGACGCCGAGGCCCGGCGGGTGCCGCTGGTCGAGTCTGCGGAAGAGACCGTCGTGTACCGGATGCCATGGGCCGATGCGGTGCCGTGGCTGGAGGTGCTCGCCGTCGAACCGCTGCCCTACCTGGCGCAGACGATCGAGCGGAGGCGCGGCGAGCGCGAGCTCTTCGGGTACGTCGGGATGGTCGAGGAGCTGCGGTTCGCGTGGACCGGAATACCGGCCGAGGTCGCCGCGGTGGCGTACGCCGCCGGACTGGACCCGCTTCGGGTGCGGGCCGACCTCGCCGCCGGGCGGCTGGATCTGGCGGAAGTTCGAGCTCGAGCCGGGAGCCGGGGCTACCGCCTGCCGGACGCCCCCTGAGCCGGGTGGACCGTGGCCCGTCCCACCCACACGGCGGCCGGGGGCTCGATCCCCCTCGTCGAGGGAAGCGCCGCGCCGGACTTCTATCTGGGCAGGTCGACTGCCGGGAGGCCGCCGGGCCGGCTGTTGCCGGAGGCGACGGCGGCCAGGGTGAGCGCGCCGCAGGGCGCCTGCTCACCGGCACCGGCCCGCGGCGGGATGGGTAGAGGAGTCGGCGCTGGCGCCGCGGGCGGCCGGGTTGGCCGGGGGAGCGGGGTTGGGCCTCGGCCGACTCGACCGGACCGTCCCGGTGGGCGCAGTCGCAGCCAGCAGCCGCTGGAGCGCGGCAACGTCCGAGGCATGGTGCGCCGTGGACGTGGGCTGCGCCGCAGCGGGGGAGCGGCCCCCTTGTCGTACTCCGCGCTGTCTCGGGTGTTCCTGCCGCCACCGGGGGCTTGCGCCGGCGAGGCACCTACCTCGACGCGATGCCACTGGCGCTCGGGCTCATGATGAGCAGTTGCAGGTGATTGGCACGCTCAGAGTTGTCTGAGCTGCCAACTGTTGCGCTTGCCATTCGGGAGTTGCGCGTTGCCAACCTCCGGCAGATTGGCAGACGCAGCTATCGGCACACGCAACTCTTGGGAGCGCCAATCGGCGTCCTGACCGCCCGGCCGCGATTGCCGACCCTGGTGAGGGCTTGGACGGTGCCTCGCCGTGACCGAACACCGCACACTCACCCCGCCCAGCGCCGCGCAGTTCGACGCGCTGGCCGCCGACGCCGCGCAGCTGCTCGCCCCGACGTTCGCAGCGCGGGGCTGGACCTGGCGGCTTCCCCCGCCGCCTGGAGCTGCTCCAGGGGGCGCGGCTCGGACCGGGGATACCGGTCGAGGTCCCGGCGTCCTGACCGACGGGCCTCACTCCGCGGGGGTGTTGGGCCGGTAGGTGTAGGCGGCCTCGCGCACCGCCTCGTCGGTCTCCAGCCCTGCGCCGAGGGCACCTCCGACGGTGGCCAGCGAGCTGGTGAGCCACGCCAGTTCGAGATAGTCCCCGACTCCCACGGCGTGGCCGAGGGCGTCGGCGAACAGGCCCGGCGCGACGAGCAGCAGCGCAATCGGTAGCGCCAGCACGAACAGGGCCGCGTACAGCGAGACCACACCGATGGCGACGGTCGCGGTGGTCGCGAGGTTGAACAACGCCACCTGCTTGCGCACCCGTGGATCGGTGGACCGTTCCCAGAGCTCGGCACCGACGATCAGCGTCACGCCGATGGCGAGCACCGAGCCGACCGCGACCGCCGTCATCCGCGCCCACCCCAGGGTGTCGGCCAGCCGCCAGATGTCGGAGGTCACGAGGGCGAACACACCGGCCGCGATCGTCGCGGTCAACGCCCGGGACAACCGCGTGGCAAGCCGCCACGGCCGGTTGGCCCGCACCATGCCCAGCAGCAGTCGGAGGTTGCCCGAGAGCACGCGGGCGGTGAACCAGGCGCCCTCGGACACGTCCTCGGCGTCGGGCTCGGCGGCGAGCTCGCGCAGGCGCCGTCCGAGGGGTCCGGACGGCGGCTCTTCCGCGCCGGGCTCCTCGTCGGTCTCCCCGGCCAGCGTCCGGATCAGGGCCATCGCGGTGGTGCGTGTGCGGCGTCGGAGGCCGACGGGGCCGAGGGCGGGCACCGAGATCAGGGCGACGCCATGCACAGGACTGGCGTGCGCGACCACCGGCCGGCCCGACGACGCGAGCGGCAGGTCGGTCAGGCAGACCGCGAGATCCCAGTCCTCGGCGAGCAGGAGTTTCCGGGCCGCCGCGACCAGTTCGGCGTCGTCAGCCGGTGGCTGGACCAGCCCGTCCTCGGCATAGGCGATCTTCCAGGCCACCGTGGGCAGTTGGTCGGCGAGGTCGTCGGTCAGGTCGGCCACGAGGTGCTGCCCCACGTCGGCCGCGGCCCCAGGTGCAGCCACGACCCCGACGACGACGGCCGGTGCGGCAGCGTCTGCCATCGTCGCCTCCACGACCGGGCGCCGGGGAAGCCGCGTGCCTGCGGTGTGGTCTGCCCGCGGTCCATGATGCCGCCCGCGCGACCGGGTTCAGCCGGCCAGTCGCGCCGCCTCCCGGTCCAGGCGGACGACGGTGTCCCCGGGTTGCTCGAGGTCGTCGTGCGTCACGCACACGACCAACCGGCCGGCGAGCGCGGCCCGCAGATCGGCGATCAGCGCCCCCGCCGTCGGTCGAGGTGGGCGGTCGCCCGACCCCGACGATCCGGCCGCCCCGCCGTCGTGGACGCAGCGCGTCCCCACCGAGGCCGGGGTCGCGGCAAACATCCGCAGCCGATCCGGGTCGCAGTTCCTTCATGTTGTGCTGGGCGCTGTCGCCGACCCTGTCGACCAACGGCCGCCCGATGGCGATCAAGCAGCCCCGCAGGAGGAACGCAGCGGGGGCCGCTCAGTCGCTCAGGCGCTCTGCGTGCGGTACGCCTCGATGTACTCTCGCGGGTCCTTGAGCTCGATCGGGACCCCGTGCGAGTGCTGCGCCTCGAAGGTGACGAACTCGACCGCGATCCGGTGCCGCGTCTCCAGGTCGACGTGGTGCCGGACGTCGAGCAGGTCCTCGCGCTCCTCCTCGGCCATGTGTTCGTCGTTCTCCTTGCGGGCAGCCCAGACCGCGGTCCACCACTGCTTGCTCCCGGGTTCGCTCGCGCGAACCTTACGGATGGCGTCGCGGATCTCGTTGTGGTCCTTGATCGCATCCTCGACCTCTTCGATGACATCGCTGTCGGGGCTGCCCCTGCCGAGCTTCAGCAGCGGCGGGTAGAAGTACCGCTCCTCCGCCTCGGCGTGCACCTCGAGGAACACCTCCAGCCGGCCCCACAGCGACGCCAGGCCCGCCGTATCGTCACGGGGCATCTCGTCGAGCAGGCCGAACATCCGCCGCTGCTCGTGGTGCTGGAAGAGGATCACTTCGGTGATGTCCATGCCTGGCACGGTCCTCCGGCCGGGCGTCCCGCGCAGCCCTGGACCGCGCGTCCTGTCCACAGATCGACGCATTCCGGGCCCCTGATGTGTGCACACGTCGCCCCCGGAGCGGTCGTGTACGTGAGCCGGCGCGCCACCCGCCGGTCTGACCAGCCGGCGTGGCCGCACCATCGCACGTACACGAGCGTGCGGATCGCTCGCATCCGGTCGATGGCGTGCGATGAGCGGGGCGAGGCCGCCGAGCGAGTTCCGGCCACAGGTACCGGCTCCAGCCGACCGTCTCGGCCGCCGGGACGGGAAGCTCGGTGTACAGCCGCGGCGGCCCGGGCCTGTTCAGCCCGAACAGCTCCAGCACGGCGATCGACATGGCGTCGCAGCGCAGCACCCGGCAGAGCTCCTGCAGGATCTGCTAGCCCCGGTCGGCGAGCGTCACGGGCTCGTCGGCGATGCCCGCGATCTTGGCAGCGGTCGTGCGCGCCTCGCCGCTGTCCGCGGACACGGCTCCGCCTCCCACGCTCGGGCCGAGGCCCGCTGCTCCGCCGCCCCGGGCCACTGCTCAGCCCGGGGCGGAGGAGAGGGCCGTGGGCCCTCGGCTTCGCGCGCAGGTGAGCCGACTGCTTGGCCCCCTGCGACATGAGCCGCCGTCTCCCATGAAAGAGCGGGAGTCCGGGCGGGTCTATGCGGGGAGCGCAGAGTTCGGTGCGCTTCGCGCACCGCCGCGGGAGCCGACCGAGCGGTCTACGGGCGCGGCGGGCGGTGGTCCGGATCAACCCACGACCCGGGCGCCGATCCACGGGGCGTCGGCTACCTGTCCGGCCAGCTGCTCGATCTCGGCGAGGAGCCCGGCGACCGTCCAGGTGGTGCGCAGCTCGTGGGGTGCGGCCTGGTGGATCATCCGCTGCAGTCGGCGCAGCTCCTCGAAGGCCTCGTGGCGGACGAACCCGGAGGCGGTGAGTTCGGCGTCGGGTCAGAGGTCCCCGGCGTGATCGATGGTGAAGCCGATCCAGCCCCGGCCCGCTCCCGTTGCCGATCGCGCGGGGGGACACCGTCGCAGGGCGACGGGCGCAGCGGCGGATGAGCCGAGTCGAACCACGGCGGGTCGTGCCCGTAGAGGCGCATGCCCCGCCTCCTCGGCCGGCGTGCCGGGCAGCGTCCGGAGTCCGACACGACGCGGCCCCTGCGGGCTCCGGCGCGGGAGGCGGCACTCCGGGCCGCCACCGGTGCGTCGAAGCTGCGGGGCGGGTCGCTGCCGGCGCGCCTCCGTGCCCCCGCTGTCGGTCTGCCGAGCGCCGGTGCTGCGCTGAAGGATCCAGGCAACGGCGGCCGGCCGGGGGCTCTACGCGCAACCCGCAGAGTTTGGTGCGATTCGCGCAGACCTGCAGCAGGGCCCTTATGCGCGGTACAGAGTCTGGGCGCGGAACAGAATCTGCGTCCGGCGACGAGTCGGTGCGTGGCGCAGGGTCTGCGACGGGCTCTCCCCGAACTTCTCGCGGTAGGTCGCGGCCATTCGGCTCAGGTACAGGACCCCCCAGCGGCTGGCGACGGAGGAGACCGTGGTGGTGTGCGGGTCGGCCGCCTGCAGGTCCTCGTGGATCCGCTGCAGGCGGATCTCTCGCAGGTATCGCGTCGGCGGGATGCCCACCGTACGGGCGAACCCGTCCTGCAGGCTGCGCGCGCTGACCGCGACGGTGCGGGCCAGGCCCGCGGTCGTCCACGGCTGTTCGGGGTGCGTGTGCAGCAGCTCGATCGCCCGGTGGATCGCCGGCGGGGCCGCCGGCGGGTGCGGCGCGGCGAGGGCGTCGGTGTAGGTGTGCGGCTGGGCCAGCAGCAGCCCGTCGACCAGGATCCGTTGCAGGTTGCCGGCCGCCAGCGGGTGGTCGAGCAGGCCGTGGGAGTACCTGCTCTGCCGTTCGATCAGCCTCAGCGCGTCCACCCACGCCCGCCCGGCATCGCCGGTGACGTCCATCGCCGGGGCGAAGGCGAGCGGCGCGGCCAGCGGCCGGTCCAGCATCGCCTCGAGCTCCTGCTGGAGCACGTGGCGGGGCAACATCAGGCAGAACTGCGCGGTGCCGGCCTGCCACTCGAGCTCGGCGTCCAGCTCGGGCATGAACACCGCTGCGAGCTGCGGCGTGCTCGCCACCGGCTCCAGCCGCCCGGAGCGAGACACAGTCCCGCCGGTGATCGGCAGGTTCACGTGGTAGTTGTCCGCCTCGGCGGTGTCGATCTGCACGCCCCGGCCGAACCGGACGTAGGTGACCGTCACGTCCCCGACCCGGGTCGCGTTCAGTCCCAGATCCAGATCGCCCCCGGAGCCGACCGGATCGAGCGGCCGTAGGGTCAGCGGCAGAAACGTCGACCGCATCGCTTCCTGCGCCTCGTCGACGTCCGCCGTCCGCGCCACCGGGAACCGACCGAACGGTTCCGCTGCCATCCTGACCCTTGATACCCCGCCGCAATGCCAGCCAGCGTCTTGACGGCGATTCCAGCCAACCACCGTTCAGGGCATGGCATGGACCATGCGGTCACGGCTCGACTCACCCCTCCGTCCCCCGGGGGGCCACCGCGGTGCCGCTGTCCGCATGACGGGGGTCACTTCACTCATGTCACCAGACGCCGTCACCAACGTCCGTGGTCAGTACACCTAGCGGGCCAGCACCACCCGCCCCGCTCGCGTAAGCGTGGAGACAGAAGCACCCCACTGGCCTGGATGCCATGAGGGTTCAACTCGGTGTCCGAGGGGTGACTCGCTACATACGCACACGCTTCTCGCGTGCGAGTTGATCCTCGGCTGCGGTAGCGGGGCCGACGGCTGAGGTCGCGCTGACAGGCCCGGGTCGGCTATGAGGCGCGCCGGGATTTCAGCAGGCGGAGCAGCGCAAGGCGTACGCCTCGGCCGGATCGGGACCGTCGTACCCGCTCGTCGCGCCGTCCAACACGAGCGTGACCCGGTAGCCGTCACCGGTGGTGGGGCGGTGTGGTCTCGCCCGAGGGGACGGGTCAGCCCTTGGCCTGGCGGGGGTGCATCAGTCGCTCCATCTCAGTGGCGGCCCGCTGCTTCTCCTTCCGTTCGCTGCGCTTGGCCTTGACGGCCTTGCCCGACTTCTTCATGGCGTGGTTGTCGTGCGGCGACTTGTCGGCCATGGGAGGAGTCCCTCGTCGACGGGCGGAACAGCTTCTCCATCATCTCGCTGCTCTGCCGCGCCAGAGCGTCCGCCGCATCCCCTCCAAGCGATACGAAACGGCCCGACGAGCGTGATCCCCGGTCCCGGGCCCCCGCAGCGCCCACCCCCAGCCCCCTGTAGCGACAACACCGACAACTGCCCCGCCGGGTGACGTGCCCATACAGGGAGAGGATCCCGATGTCCTGTCGTTCCAGCGGCACCGCACATCCCCTGCAGTCGTTGGACGCCGAGGCGCGTGAGCCGGCACTGCGGCGGGCACGGCGCGCAAGACGGTGAGCACCGTCCGCGGGCAGCGCCGGATCAGGGCGGCCCTCCCGCCTACCTGTCCGGCGTGGCGCGCGTTCACCCATCGGGCACCCAGGCGCCGCCGGCCGGACCGGCCGATGACGGACTGTCCCGAATGACACGATCTGTCGCTGATCTACCCGCGGGGGGAGATCGGGGTGCCGCCTGAGTCTCTCTAGTCCATCGCACGGCGAGCACGCCGAACACCAACAGTGGGTCACCGGCGCAGACCCCGTCATTTCCGGCGACCGATAGGCCCCGATCGTGCCTGCGTTCGGGGGGGTGCGGCCGTCGACAGACGTGCCGGTCGGACTGCTCCATGCGGTCGGCACCGGACTGCCCGTCGGCCGTAGCGCTCTGCCAAGCGCCGATCACGCTGCTGGATCCGGGCCGGTGGCGCTGGCCTCCGAATCGACGCAGACCAGGAAGTGCTCCTGTCACTCGCGTCCCCTCGTGCACGCATGTCACAGAAATGCACCGACGTGACCGACCGCAGGTGGTTCGGCGGTGACGTGACCCAAAGCCGAGGACGACGGGGCGAGCCTGGTGTGACGGTTGAGCCGGGAGCGGCTTCCGCTTCGTGGAGTGACAGGAGGGCCCGCGGCGCGTGCCGCTGAGCGACCTGTCCGCGATGACGACAGTGAGATGGCCGCGCCATGGGCTACGTCGTCCAGCCCCTGCCCCGGGCGGTCGCGGTCATCTCTCCACGAGAGCGACCACGTGATGTCTTCATCGGGAGGCTGGGATGTCCTGTCGACGCTGCGGCCCTGCGTACCAGAGCGGCCGGCCCTGCGACCGCTGCGGTGAACGGAAGCCGCCTGCCGTCCCGCCGAAGGGTGGTGTGTCGCGGGCCCCGCAGCCGCTCGGGAGGCATCGTTCGGACGTGCGGGCGGATGCTGGGGAACGTCAGATGACCCCGATCTACGACTGGTGCCGCGCCCACTTGGCCGACGGCGAGGCCGTCGGCCATGTGGCCCCCGAGGACGCCGCGGCGCCGCACCTGGCCACGATCCAGCGCATCTATGACGAGGGCATGGCGCGGTTGGCGCATCTCGCCCGCTAGCTCGACCCAGAGGAGCCCGGCGGGCTCCAGAACGCCGCACCCCACTTCCCTGACGTCGACGGGGCCGGCTTGCCCCCAGCGGCCGGCCGTGCACCGTGCCCGGCTGGCTCTCGTCGCGATGGTCGTGGCTCTTGTGCTTGCCGGCGACGCGGCCGCGGATGCGCCAGCCGCCGTCGAGGCCTCGCCATCATGTTGGCACCGCCGGGCCGGGTGGTGGGGGCGGCCGGCGAGAATGCGGCTGATCGGTTCGACGGTGACCCGGTCGACGTGCCAGAGCCAGCTCATCCGCCAGCGGACCAGCACCTGGTGCACGGTCGAGGGGGCCCGACCCGCACTGCGATCGCCACCGGGCCGACCGGCACCCGGTCAGGTGACAGCGTGGGGGAGTTCGCCGGTGGCCGACCGCGTGTCCGCGGGGGCGCGAGTGGGAAGGCCGAGAGCTGATGATGGTCAGCCTGACTGCTGTCGGTAGATCACGACGGCGCGATCAGGACGCTCACGTAGCGCTGGAGCGGGCGGTGCCCGTGTACGGCCGCGCGTGCCATGGCCGTGTCGTACATGTGCCGGATCTCCGCCGTCGGGCGCGTCCTATCGTCCCCGCCGACCTCGACGTGCCCTCGGGCGGCACGCTGCGCCGCGCCCTGTGGAGCACTGCCGGTCCCCTGAACGTCTCCGGCGCGCATACCCGTGGCCGATTCGCTCCCGGCGGACGGCCGTCGGGGGAGCGTCACCCGGCGAATCGCATGGGCGACGGGCAGCCGCTTACCGCAACGGTCACAGAAACGGCCGCGCTCATCCGCGGTGCCGCAGTGTGGACAGGACATCGGAGTCCATTCCTCGGGGGCAGTGGTCGCAGTGGTGCCGGTTGCTAGGGAGGCGGCCGCGCCCCACCGGCACGACGTCCACGGGGGGAAGGCGCGGGATGCCAACGGTGGCGCGGCCGCCTCACTTACGTCATCGGCGACAACCGGCACAGGGGCTCGTCGTCGTCCCACCTCTGCCGTTCTGGCACATCCGTCACACCAGTGCACCGATGTCACACCAGCGCGCGGCACCGCCGTCACACATGAGCTGCAGGGATTCCCTCGTGATCGCGCAGAGCCCATCGCTCACGCACCCGTCGGCGGGTGCCCGGCGATGACGGGAGTGAGGCATCCCCGGCTGACCCGGACCGGACCTTCCGGGATGCGTCAGCCGGGGGATGCCTCTGCCAGGGGGCGGGGCGTCGGGAGGGACCCGTTCACCGAGGAGACCGCAGCCCGCAGCCGTCCCTGCGCTCGTGGCGAGCGGCCGGCCCAAGGCCGTCGAGCCCCAGGACGCCGACCAGCGGACCGACACGGTCCCCCTTGCGCTCATCGTGTCGAGGGACGGCCGACACGAGGCGCCGTTGACCTCTCACGGGGTGCCGGAAGGCCGGCCCGCTGCGTGGTCGACGGGCTGCCGGACGCAGGAGCCCGCCGAATACACGACTCAGGCCCGCCCGGCCGGCTCGGCGCGGCACCTGGGAAAGCGGAGCCGAATGGCCCGCGGCATGGGCGTTCTCCTCGGGGGTGGGCGCTCCGACGCCCGGCCTGATCTGCCGAGCCCCGCCTGCGGCGCCTAACGGCAGCCGCGCCCGGCCGTCAGCGGTCGTCCGGCGTCAGCTCACCCACGGAAGCCGTCAGTTCACCGCGAGGGACCCCTGGCGCACGGTCTCACGAGCAGCGTGGTTCCGCCGATGTCGGCCGTTCTCAGCCGTGGCCCCGCCCGTTGCCCCGCCCGGGCGGGGAGGGGCGGCGGCTGTTGCCGGGGCCGGTGCTGGTCTGGGGGGGCGGCCGTCGTCGGGGCGGCGACCGTCGTCGGGGTGGCTGCCCTCGTCGGGGCGACGCCCTCGGGTGCGAGTCCTGGGGTGTCATCAGTCGCGGCGTCCCCTTCCTGCTTCCCTCCGTGAGAGGGGACGGCGTAGGTGACCACGACGATCTGCCCCGGGGACACCTCTCCGGTCGGGTCGACGGCAAGCACCGAGCCGGCGGGCGCGTCCGCCGTCTGGAACGCCCGCTCCCGTACGGAGAAACCGAGGCCCCTCAACTCAGCCTCGACCTCGCCGACGGGCCGGCCCACGTAGTCCTCAGGAGCGATCCGGAGGCTGAGCGTCGTGGTTGGTGCCGGGGTCGACCCGGCCGCCGGGGCCGGCGCGCGGTCCACCCCCGCGAGGACCCCCGCCAGCACCGCTACGAGAGCCAGGACCGGGATGAGAAGGATCACGAGCCGCCGGGATGGCCGACGGCTGACGGCCGCATGTCTCGCCCGCCCCGGGGCGCCGGTGTTCGCCGCGAGAAGGGGCCCCGGATCGCCGAGCCGCAGGACCGTCGTGGCGTCCGGGTCCGGCTCAGGGAGTACCGCCGACCCGGCCACGGCCTCCTCCACGGCTCTCAGCACGGCGGCGCCGTCCGCGATTCGCTTTCGAGGATCCTTCACGAGCATCCGCGCCACGAGCTCCCGCACCCTGGCGGGGACGTCGTCGGGTAGCGGGTCGGGCTCGCCATGTGCGTGCATGAGGGCGACCTGCACCGGACTGGCACCGTCGAACGGGCGGCGGCCTGCCAGGCACTCGTAGGCCACCAAGCCCAATGCGTAGACGTCGCTGGCAGGGCCGGCCATGGCCCCGTGCGCTCGCTCCGGCGAGAGGTACTGCGCGGTGCCCATGACCTCTCCAGGTCCGGTCAGCGGATCTCTCGACCCGGACCACGCGATCCCGAAGTCGGTGATCTTGACGGTGCCACCGGGGCCGAGGAGGAGATTCGATGGCTTCACGTCCCGGTGGACGACGCCCGCCGCGTGGGCCGCGGCCAGCCCGGCCGCGGTCTGCCGAACGATCTGCAACGTGCGGGCCGGTGTCACCCGGCCTTCTCGCCGGAGCACGGCCGACAGCGGCTCGCCGTCGACCAGTTCCATCACCAGGAAGGGGATCCGGTCTCCGCGTGGCCCTGGCGTCAGCCGGGCTTCTCCGTAATCGTGGACCGTGGCGATGTTCGGGTGGGTCAGGCCTGCGGTGAGCCGCGCCTCCCTCCGGAAACGGCTCAGGGCGGTCGCGTCGGCGGCATGCCGCGGGCGCAGCACCTTGACGGCCACAGGCCGCTCCAGCGCGAGGTCTCGGGCCCGCCACACCTGCCCCATGCCGCCGGTCGCCAGCAATGTCATCATCTGGTACCGATCACCGACGAAGTGACGGCCCAGGTTCACGCTGATCTCCTCTCTGGCGGTCGGACCCTCCGGTGATCCCGGCCGGGCGGTAGGCGACCGGCTCCGCAACTGAGGAAATCAGCACCGCCGACCCGCTTCTTCGACCCGCCGACCCGCGTCTTTGACCCGCCGCGCGGCGTCGAGGTCGAGTACAACGGCGTTCGGGAGGACATCTGCCTCCCGCGGGTCTGGGGCCCCTGCAAGCACAGCCGCCGTGTCATGGCCGAGGTGCCGTGGACGCAGCCCCAGGACTGAGCTTCGGACCGATGTTCCCGCCGCTATCAGGCCCTGGGTGGTCACGGGGCGCAGAACCATCGGCTTGCCGCATCGGTTGCAGAACCAGAGCTCGCCGCGCGGGTGTGCGCTCACGCAGTTCAGACAGGACATCGTCGACCCCTCTCATAGAGGAACGTCATCGCGGGGCTTGCATCTGTGTCATCGCCCGCGAGCGACCCAGCGGTACGCCCGAGTAACACCGTGATCTCCTCCCCCATCTGTCACAGAAGGAGAACGACAGCCCTTGGAGGTTCTCGGCGGACGCGGCCGTCTCGTCGTCGATGTCGCCCAGGCCGACCGCGCGGTTGCCCCGAGATCGTGAACCGCCGAGGCGATGACGGCGACATGAACTTCATCAGGGACGCAGCAGATGACTCGGGCCGGCCCCTCGCCTGGCGTCTCCCTCGTCAGGCGCACTGCAGGCCGCCTGAGGGAGACCGGTCCAGCCGTTGCGGATGTCAGAAGGGCGGCTCCTCATCGGCTACAGCCGAGCCCTGCCCTGGCGCCACCGCCCCGAGGCGACCCGCCTGCTGGAAGCCCTCGCCGCGCCCGACCACACCTTCGACGCCGTGGTCATCGGCGAACCGCAGCGCGCCTTCTACGGCTCACAGTTCAGCGACACCTTCCCGGTGCTACAGCACTTCGGCGTGGACCTGTGGGTACCCGACGTGGGCAGCCGGATCGACCCCGACTCCGACATCCACGAACTGAGGATGACCATCTTCGGCGGCATCTCGAAGGGCGAACGCCGCCGCATCCAGCGCCGCGTGATCGGCGCGATGGAAGCGGCGACCGTCCACCAGGGCCGCTTCCTCGGCGGCCGGCCGCCCTACGGGTACCGCATCGCCAGCGTCGGCCCGCACCCCAACCCCAGCAAGGCCGCCGACGGCATCAACCTCCACGTCCTCGAGCCGGACCCGGCGACGGCGCCGGCGGTGCAGCGGGTCTTCGACCTCTACCTGTCGGGCACCGGCCTGCGGGCGATCGCCACGCGACTGAACCAGGAGAGGCTGCCATGCCCGTCGGCGCACGACCCGGACCGCAACACCCACCGACTGAAAGACGGCTGGCAGGCCTCCACCGTCCGGGCCATCCTCACCAACCCCTGCTACCTCGGCCACCAGGTCT
Source organism: Geodermatophilus ruber (assembly GCF_900114385.1). Lineage (GTDB taxonomy): Bacteria > Actinomycetota > Actinomycetes > Mycobacteriales > Geodermatophilaceae > Geodermatophilus > Geodermatophilus ruber. Next base: position 309,117 of record NZ_FOSW01000003.1, on the reverse strand, counting down.
GGGGCCGCTGGCATCGGGTCGAGCGCCTGCTCGACCCGATGGACGTCGCCGCCGGGACGGTCACCGTGTTCCGCCGAAGCGCAGCCGAACGCATCGTGACCAGCACGGAGCCCTCGCACCCTGCCCTCGTGTCGCCAGAAGCCTTCCGTCGAGTCCAGAGCCTGCTCGCCTCCGGTTCGGCGAGTGCCGCCGAGCGACCGCACACCGTCCGGTCCGCAACCAGCCCCTACCAACTCCGCGGCCGCCTGCACTGCGGGCTCTGCGGACGCCGAATGTCCGGGCACCGCCGCGGTCCCACGCTGCACTACCGCTGCCGCGCCGCCGACCTCGTCCCATCTAAACGGCCCGAACACCCCCGCACCGTGTACCTGCGCGAGGACGGACTCGTCGAGACACTCGACGACTGGCTGCACAGCGTCCTCGCCCCTGACCGCCTCGAGGCAACGGTCAGGACCCTGGCCACCAATAGTGAGGCTTCGTTGGCTGACGACAGCAGACGTCAGGCCATCACGGCGCGCATCGGCGATGCACAGCAGCGGCTCGCCCAGTTCAAGGAAGCGTTGACCCGAGGAGCCGACCCAGGCATGGTGAGCGCCTGGATCAACGAGGCCCAGGCCGACCTCGCCAGGGCACGCACCGACCTCGCCCTGCTCAACAACGCGGTTCCAGCCGAGTTGACCCGAGCGGACCTCACGACGGTCCTCCGCGACATGTCTTCGCTGGTCAGCGCGCTGTCCACGGCTGAGCCCTCTACCAAGCCCGACATCTACCGCGACCTGGGCCTGCGAATGGAATGCCACCACGACACCGGCGAGGTGGAGGCTGAGATCAGCACCGCCGAGGCGTGTGCAAAACGTGGTGTCCGAGGGGGGACTTGAACTCCTGTCCGCGGCTAAGTATCTAGATGCGCGGTGATGCCCTGAGCTGCGCTTTGACCGTCTACGGCACTCGCTGGCCGTCCGGAAATGGCATCCAGATACCGCCGAATACGCCGGGCGCAGTATCACGCGGAGTATCACGGGCCGGGCCCGCGGGAGAGGGGAGACTTCGGCGGGGGCCACCCCGTTCGCAGCCAGCATGCCGCCCGACGGGTCACGTGGATGACCACAGGAGGCGTCCGGAAGTCGTTGCTGCCGCAGACGCGCGCCGCAGCCGACAGGTCTGTTCTGGGCGGGTGGCTACCGGTCGCTGGAGCCGGCGTCGTTCACTTCGGAGAGGGGGTCACCAACTGTGACGCCCAGGACGGCAAGGAGAGGCAGCCGAGGGAGCAACACTCGCCGACCGAGACGGACGGCAGGCAGCTCGCCGTTCCCGATGGCGCGGGTCACCGTGCGCACGTCGACACCGAAGATCGAGGCTGTCTGTGCAACCGTCACCACGGCGGAGCGGCTGGTCCTGAGGTCCTCGAGGTTCACCGCACCTCCCGTGCACGAGCGGGACGTCGGGCTGTCCGGCGCTGCCCGGCCCATCCATGGTTGAGGGGTGGCCTCCGGGCAGTCTCCAGTTCTCCTGGCGGGAGAACGCACGTCGGGTTGACCGGGGCGGACTGAACTCGTGCCCCGGCAGGCTGTCACCGCGGAAGGTCCGGATGGCGGATCTCAGCGGAGCTGCGGGGCTCCGGTCGCGTGCGCCCGTCTCCAGTAGGCCTCCAGTAGCGGCTCCAGGTGTCGTGCCAGGCCGGGGAGGTCGCGGTCGTACACCCGCCCGTCGTTCAGTTGGTCGGCAAGTTCGCCGAGCAGCCTTGGCCAGTCGCGAGGGGTCGGCGCGACGGGCACCCGGATCTCGACGCGCCGCTCGACGACGTCGACCGCTGAGCGGCCCGAGGTCGCGGCCCGAGTCTGTTCCCAGGCTCGGTGCCGGCAGGTGGCCGAACACCCCTTGGGGATCGGTCCACGGCTCATCGGGGTGATCGGTCCACCGCACCACCCACACGTTCGCGCCGCGGCCCGTCGTTCGCGGCCGGCCCCCCAGCGTCGGGCGCCCTAGCGGCCCTGGTGGCCGGCGTCTGCTCTGCTCGCTGGTCACGCCGGAACTCCTGTTCCCGCCGCTGCCGCTCACGTTCACGCTGTCGCGCTCGGTACCCGGGGCTCCGGCTGTTTCCCATGCCGTTGACGCTGCAGACGAGCCTCCAGTGACTCGTCACCACGAGTTCTGGGACCGCAAGCGCAAGAGGTGTGATGCCTCGCGATCTTGAAGGCTCCAGTAGGGCCGGATGGCGAGCGGAAACACCGCAGTCATCCCACCGGTGGTGCCTCGAGGGTCGCCCCGCTTTGGGACGGTGTCTGCACGCGGTGTCAAGGGAGGACTTGGGCGCCGCGAAGTGGGAGCCGTCCCACCAGCGGCTCCCTGGTGGGGGAGTGGGCGCTGTGCGCGCGGCTTCGTGGACATGGTCGGAACGTGTGGACGAGGCGTCGAGGAGTTGGAGCTGGCCACGCTGGCCACGCTGGCCACCGCCGTACTCGCCGAGGTCTCGCCCCCGAGAAGGAGGCCGACGGTGTCCGACTGCGCTGGTCGAACGCCGGCCACCCGGTCCCGGTGCTGCTCGACGGGCTCGTCCCGTCGGCGGCCGCGGACGACGTCGCCATCGTCGCCTTCCGGCTGCGCCCCATCGCCACCGAGGACGGCACGTTCGCGAGACGCCCGCGCGGATCCCCACCGCGTCCTCCCGCGGTCGTCCTCACCCGACTCGGATGAACGCCGGTCCGGGGCCGATCCGGCCCACGGGCAGGAGAGCGGCTCCGCTCCGCAGGGCAGCGACGGGCAGCACCGATCGGCGCCAGGGGGCGAGGGCCCCCGCGGCGTGGTCATCCCGGCGTAGGACGATCGGGCTCACACCGGGGGCTCTCCTCCGCCACGGGCCGCGGCGACCGGGGCGGGGACCGCCGTCAGGGCCGGGTCGACGACGCCCGCCGGCTCGTCCGCACCTGCGGGGTCCTCGTCGCGGGCCGCCGCGTACGCCGCGCTCAGCCGCCGGTAGGCCGGGCTGGCGAACGCCGCCAGGACGGCGAGGACCCCGATCAGCCCGGTGACGACGAAGACCAGCGCGATGCCCCGGTCGGGGCCGGTCCCGAACCAGCCGCCGATCGCCCGCGCGCCGGCGCCGTCGGTCATGAACGGGATGACGAGGAACTCCGTGAGCGGGGCCATGAGGAAGGCGGTCAGCGGCGACGCGGCCTGCTCGACGCTCTGGGCGAAGCCGAACACCCGGCCCTGCCGCTCGTACGGCACCACCCGCTGCAGCACCGTCTGCTCGGCGGCCTCGGCGAAGGGCACCACGGTCATGAACACGGCCATCGCCACGGTCAGGGTGAGCACCGAGGAGGCCAGCGGGAACAGCATCGTCCCGGTCCACATGGCCACGTTGACCAGCAGCAGCACCCGGATCGGCCGGCTGCCCAGACCGATCCGGGCCACCAGCAGCCCACCGATGATCAGCAGCGCGGACAGCCCGCCCCACAGCAGCCCCCACGCCTGCACCGACATGAGCGACAGGCCGTAGGGGTCCATCAACGCCATGAAGGCGCCACCGAGGAAGTTGTTGAAGCAGCTGAACAGGATCAGCGGCAGCAGCCCGGGCACGCCGCGGACCAGGCGGAGTGTCCCGCGCAGGTCGACGCCGGACCCGGCTGCCGGGCCGTCCCCGGCCTCGGCGAGGGGCGTCGCCGCGTCCTCGGGTACCTGGACGCGAGTCAGGTGCACCACCGACAGCACCAGGACGGTCAACGCGAGCGCGAGGACGGCGGTCATGCCTCCGAAGGCGATCAGCAGCCCGCTGATCACCGAAGTGACCAGCATGGACAGGCCGGTGGCCGATCCGACGAGCCCGTTGGCCCGGTCCCGCCGGTCCGCCGGGACGAGCAGCGTGACCAGCGTCGGCAGCGCGATCGTGCGCGGGTTGCCGGCGATCACGCCGAGCATGAGCAGCACGACGAAGCACCACAGCGGCAGGCTGGCCGCCGTCCGGAACGACTCCTCGGGGGTCAGCTGGTACACCGCCAGCGCCAGCGCGTACAGGACGGTCGACGCACCTGCCGAGGCATGCAGGACGGCGTGCTTGCGGTGGTGGTCGACCAGGCTGCCGAACCAGATGCCGGTCCCGGCCGTCGCGACCAGGAAGATGCCGGCGATCATCCCGGTGGCGAACACCGACCCCGTCTCGAGGAACACCCAGAAGGTGACCGCGAACCAGACGGTGTAGTTGACTACCGACACCAGCAGGTTGTTGACCAGCAGGTGAGCGAAGACCCGCTCGGGTCCCGAGCGCAGGTCGAGTGCGGGAGCGCGGTCGGCCACGGTGTCCTCCTCCGTCGGCACCGGGGTCCGCGGGCTGGGCCCGGTGCCGGTGCGGTCTCCAGATGAGACCGCGCGGGGCGGGCGCGCTCATCGGTGCTCGCCGATGGTGCCTGCCGCGCGTCGTCCGGTCAGTCGGGTTTCCCCGGACCGGACCGGACGACCTCAGTGTTCATGACGCGGCGTCCGGTTCGCGGAACGACACCGGCCCCCTGCACGGCGCAGCCGTCGCGCCGGGCCGCGTGCCGTTGCGGACCTGCGCGGGCCGGAAGCCGCCCGGTCCCCGGGGTGCGGGTGGACGCTGTGACCCTTGTTGCGTCGCGCCCCGAGAGAAGCAGCCATGCCACCCCTGATCGACACGGACACCGCGACCACGTTCACCCCGCGGATGCGTGCGTCGGACGCCGACCGTCTGGTCACCGTCGAACGCCTGCAGGACGCGGTGGCCCGCGGCCTGCTCGGGCCGGATGAGGGCAGCGAGCGGATGGCCGAGGCCTTCGCCGCCGTCCACCTGACCGACCTCGACCCGTTGATCGAGGACCTCCCGCCGGCGCCGGCCGAGCGGACCGCGCCGGGCTGGCGGTCGCTGGGGACGCTTGTGGTCGAGCAGGTGCGGGCCTCCCTGACCACCGCCACCGGCGGGTTGAGGGCGGCGCGGGTGGGGGTCGTGCTCTTGGTCGCCGCCCTCTTCCTCGTCCTCGTCGGCGCCCTGACCGGAGCGGCGCTGTCCGACGGCGGTGCCGGCGGGGGTGGGGGCGGCGGCTGGCACGAGGACTGGCACGACCACCGGGGCGACCACTGGGACCACGACGGGGGCGACCACTGGGACCACGACGGGGGCGACCACTGGGACCACGACGGGGGCGACGACTGACCGCTCGGCGGTCACGGCGTCGGAGGAGGGCGCTCCTCCGCCCCAGGCCTGGGCTCAGCCCGGGGCGGGGAGGGGGAGCAGTTGGCCTGCTCTGCGCACGGGGGCCGACTGGTTGACCGCTCCGCGTCACTGCGGAGGGGGACTCTGCGGCGGTCTGCTACCCCGGGCGGGTCCGCCACGCGTGGGCAGTAGGTGCTTTACGGGTTCTTGATGGGGGCGGTGCTCGCGGAGGCGTGTGCTCGCTTCCGGTTCCGCGGGATGCTCATGGCGACGGCCCCGTACGGATGAGGGAGCGGTAGTCGATGCCCCCTTCGTCGCGGCCACGCTCCGTGACGACGGATCCCGACGAGTCGGCCGGTGTCCTCATGGGGACAGCGCTCGTTGACCACCGTTTTGACCACCATTGCGCCCGACTCGTCCTCGCGCTGCGGTTCGTCGGCGTTCCGTATGCCGTTTGACCTGCTCGGACGGGCTTCAACGAACTGCAGCGGACACGCTGCCGTCGCCTGGGGGTTGTAGGCCCGCAAGAGGTCGTCGGCACAGTGGCGGCCAGTTCGTACGCCGCAGATGTCGCCGTGCCGGCTCACCCGCACAGCGGCTTCCCGGCCGTCGACGCCCTTCTGGAATACCGGAGAAAAACTGGAGGACCGAGGCGACGCTCCAGCGAGGCCGGCGCTAGGTCCCTGCTATCGCGTCTTCCACAGGCTGTTGGCACGTCCACAGATCGCCGGCCCGGCAGCTGAGTGGCCCTCCTCTGGAGTAGGCCGTCATGGGGTCGGCATCTGCGTCCGCATGCCGAGGCCCTTGGCGGGCAACGGCGACGGGAGGCGGTCCATGCCGCGAGGACGGCGACGTCAGGCGGGCGAGGGGAGCATCAGTGAGTACCAGACCAAGGCCGGCCCGCGTTCCCTGATCAAGTACTCGGCCCTACGTGCGGACGGCACGACGCGGGTCGTTCTCAAGCGAGGGTTCAGGACACGGAAGGACGCCGTCACGGTTTTGCGCGCGGGGATCCGCAAGAGCGAGGTGGGGGAGTGGGTCGAGCTGTCGAAGCAGCGCCTGGACGGCTACCTCGCCGAGTGGATCGACACGCAGCGGCTGAGCCCGGCCACGCTGGCTTCCTATCGCAAGAACATCCGGCTGCACATCGCCCCATATCTTGGCGCGACCCCGTTGTCCCGGCTCACCGGTGCGGCGGTGGATGCCTGGGTGCGCAAGCTGGAGACGTCGGGCCGTGCCGATGGGCGGGGAGGCCTGTCCGCGCACACCTGAGCTTGCCCGGTTTCTCCGCTGGGCCGACGCCGAGGATCCCGACCTGGCCATGGGCTGGCGGCTGCTGGCGGCCACCGGGATGCGCCGCGGCGAGGCGCTGGCCCTCCGGTGGCGGGACGTCGACCTGGACGCCGGCCGGCTGGCGGTGCGGCGCAGCGTCGGCGTGGTGAAGGACAAGGGCGCCGGCCAGCGACTCGTCGAGGGCCCGACGAAGACCGGCCAGGCCCGGGTGGTGGACATCGACGACGACACGGTCGCCGCCCTGCGCGCCTACCGGGCCGCCCGCGCCTCGCTCGCACCTCTCCTCGTGCGGGACGCCGCGCTCGTCCTGGCCACTCTCGACGGCAGGCATCGTCACCCCGAGCGGTACTCCCGCCGGTTCGTCGAGCAGGTCGTGCAGGCGCGCAAGGCAGTGGGGGAGGACCAGTTGCCGAGGATCCGGCTGCACGACCTGCGCCACACTCACGCGACGCTGCTGCTGGCCGCCGGCGAGCCGGTGAAGGTGGTCTCGGAGCGCCTCGGGCACGCCAACGCGACCATCACGCTCACCGTCTACCAGCACGTGCACCCCGGCATGGGGCGCGAGGCCGCGGACCGCTTCGCGGCGCTGCTCGAGGGCTGATCGGGGCGCGAAGTATCACGAGGGCATCAGAGGCCGCGACAAAAGAACACCCCGGGCTCCTGACCTGCAGGAATCCCGGGGTGATGTGGTGTCCGAGGGGGGACTTGGGCACCGCGAAGTGGGATCCGTCCCACCGGCTGCTCCCGCTGGGGGAGTGGAGCACGGTGTGCGCGGCTTCATGGACATGGTCGGAACGTAGCGCGCCGGTCGGACAAGATCATTCCGACGTTCTTGCGAATGCGCTGACTGAGCAGGTGACGCGCGGGCGGTGACGAGCGATGCACAGCTCGCCTCGCCCGTCCGTAGCAGCGGCGCGTGGCGTGCGAAGTCCGGCTACGTCGCGACTGGGGAGCGGCCGTCCGTCGGCGGACAGGCCGAGGTGCCCAACCACAGGGCGCAACCCTGGCGGCGCACCATGACCGACTGACTCGAGGTGGCCACGCAGTACACCGTCCCGGTGTAGCGCACACGCGTCACGTTCTGCTTGCGCACGTCGGAGTCGACCGGAACCCCGGGATCGCTGACCATGTACGTGGCGCGCCGGCGCGTGAATGCCCGGCCGGTGGTGCTCATGACGCTCGCGCTTCCGGCCTCGGCCATGACCCGCACCTTCCGGCCGCGACCCACCTTGCACAGCACCTCGTGCAGGTCGTTGGCGAGCTGCAGGCTGCTGGTGATGTAGCGACGGCTGTCCTCGTGAGTGTGGACGGCTCCGTCGCCCCGTCCGAAGGCGTCGAGGAACACGTCGATCATGTCCGCGCCGGCCTCCTTGATGGAGACGGGAATCTGCTTGTGCCCCGACCCGACGCCGCAGTGTTCCTGCAGCCACAGGGACAGGCCCTTGTGGTGGAACGTGAGCGCCAGCGCGCCGCGGTAGTAGCGAATGCCCATCCGCCCGAGCAGGTCAGCGATCTGCTCGTACTTCACCCCGGGCTTCTGGGCGATACCGATGGACCAGGAGCCGCGGGCCTCGGTGTGGGTCCAGCCCTCAGCGACGTACCAGCCCAGGAACTCCGCCCAGTCGTCGAAGGCGAAGGTCAGGGTCCGCTGATAGCCGGGCGTCCTGGGTGGAGTAGCAAAAGTGATCTGGTCCGGGTGGCTCCCTGCCCAGATGTTGGTGCGGCGCACCTTGAAGTGCTCGGGCAGGTCGGTGTAGGGACGCAGCTGCCAGCGCGGGGCGTCCACGGCGCCGGTGCGCAGTTTCCCGTCGCGGCGGCCATGCGCGACGTCGCCGATGGTTCCCACGCTTACGCCGTACCGAGCGGCGAGGACCGCCTGCGGGACGCCGCGCCGGCGGGCCTCCTTGATCGCCTCGCCGTCCTCGACGGTCAGGCGGGAGTGCCTGCGGTAGGTGGTCTCCCGACCGCGGACCAGCAGCAGGTGGCTGGCGGTGACGGCGAAGTTGACCCGGTCGCCGTCGTGGAGGTTGAGGTAGCCGTCGAACGCGTGCCGCCACAGCCCGGTGATCGGCGCCCACTCGGCGACGTCCCCGTTCAGGGTCAGCGCCCGCTCCTCGCCGGTGACCTGGGGGAGTGCCTTCCAGCCCTGATCGGTGAGCAGTTCGGTCTGGTCGTCGAAGCCGTGGACCTGCGCGGCGGGCATCGACGTCGACGACCCGGAAGATGACGGCACGCCGGCGACCGTAGGGGACGCCACTGACGCAACGACCGGGCGCGGCTGGATCGGTGTCCGGGGGTCTTGCGGCCCACCTGGATGGCACTCGGGAGCTCACTCGAGCTGCGGGTTCGCGCACCTGCAGTGCGTTGTAGCCGCAGCCCTCCCGCCGGCAGCGAAAGCCGAACGCGAACTCGTCGCTGAAGAACTTCAACGCACTCTTCCGCCCGCTCCGCGGGCACCGCTGGACCTCCGCACGCTATGACGCTGGCTTGAGGGGTGTCGCTAGGACGATCTGGCGATGCCGGGAGGAGTCGGACACCTCGAAGTGGGAGCCGTCCCGAGACATCGTGCGACTCGTTCAACCGGGGACTCGACCGGGCGGCGGTAATCGGTCGCGAGGGGGTCACCGGCTTTCTGCGCTGAGCGCAGCGCCGTGGCCAGCCAATCGAGGCGATGCGGTGCGCCGGTGGTGGCCGGGTGGGCCGGGGGAGCGGGGTTCGGCAGGGACCGACCGGTCCGGGCTGCCCCTTGTTGGGCACTCGCCGCCAGCAACCGCTGGATGACGGCGGCGTCGGACGGCTCCTCGCCGGAGGCACCGGAACGCCCGGTGACCGTGGCCGGTGGGCTGGTTGCCGATCCCGGGGCACCCGGGACCGTGCAGTTCGGTTGATCGAGAGGGACCCGGTCCAGGCCTGGGAGGTGGGCAGCAGCCCACTTCGTGGTGTCCGAGGGGCGACACGCCATATATGCACACGCCTGCATCCCCGAGGACAGACCTATGGGCTATAGACGACAGGCGGACCTTACGGGCTCGCCTACTGCGGATCGATGTCGATCTCCGATCGTTGTCCCGCCCACCAACGATCGGCGGTGCCGTCGCTCAGGTCGGCGGCCAGACGGTGCAGCCACGGCCACAGGACGTCGTCGCGGCCCCACACCGGGTCGAATACCTGGAGCGCCTCGGCTGACCGGACGGCGCTGGCCGCCGCCGGCGGGAGCGGGGCGTAGAGCAGGACATCGCGGTCGGGCGGAGCCCAGTTCCCCAGCCAGGTGGCGGGCTGCCCGTCCCTGACGGTCACAACGAGGTTGATCTCCGGCGAGAGTTCGGGCAGGCGGACGGCGCGAAGGACGACCACGTCGCTGTCCGAGCTCAGGTGCTCGGCGTACCGGGTCAGCGCGGGAGCCGCAATGCCGCTCACGTACGCCCGCTGCCGCAGGCCGGAGTGCCGCAGGCCCGGCTGACTGGAGTCTGTCACCCAACCGGCACGGTTGACCCTGGCGAGTGCATCCCGAATGTGGCCACGGGTCTCCGGATGTGGCGTGCTGCCGATGTACGTCGGAATCCACCGTCTGGTGCCCTCCAGCCACTGGGCCACGAGTTGGCCCACGTCGACCACGGATGTCGTGGTGGCCCAGTCCTGATGCTCGGCGGCCGGGACCTCGTCCCATTCGTCGTCCAAGTCATCGCCTCCCGGGGCTGTCCTCGAAGGCATCGGCCCACTCGACCGGTGTGCCGGTGCGCCAGTGATCGAACAGCTCCGTCGCCGTCATGCCGGGGTGTCGCTCCCACAGCTCCAACCAGGGCAGGGCATCGGTGAGCGCTGGGAAACCGACGTCGCGTAGATGCGCATGCCGCCGGGGTTCACGTTGGAAGGGCGTTCGGCCGTGCAGGACGTCGGCTGGATCTCCGAGCCACGCGACGACGTCGTCCGGCTCGAAGTCCGTGTCGCGCCAGGAGGTGGCGGTGTCGGCGGCACCTTCTCCGGAGGTGACGGCCCCGGTCTGCACCAGGAGGCGATGCCAGGCGACGGCGTCGTCGTCGGTGAAGCCGTGGTGCCGGTAGGCCTCCATGCTGCGCGGGCGCCGGAAGTACGGCCAGTGGCGGTCGAGCTGGTCGGCGACGTCGGCCAGGAGCGCCGGATTCACCTCCGCCTCCGGATCGCCGGTGAGGTGGCGCTGCCAGTCCCGGGCTGCGGACCAGGCCAGGAGTGGATGGAGGTGCGGTGCTTCGACGACCTCGACGCGGCTGGTCGGCTGGCAGCGCGTGCCGCCGGTGGTCCGGCCGCGCTCGCGCATGCGTTCTTCGAACCGGTTGGCCACCTCGGGCTCCACGCCGGACAGCCGCCACACCAGCCCGGCGATCGCGGGACACCGGTAGGCCGTCGTGCCGACGGCGGCCCGATGGATGACGGCGTCCCGGTCCGAGGGACCGAGGCCCCGCATCTGTCGGACGTCGGTGGGCGACATCCGCACCACCACCGTGCGTGCGGTGACGCGGTCGGTGTGCGCACGGAGCGCCTCGGCGACGTGCGCGTGGACGTCGAGGTCCACGTCGGGCTCGTGCTTCGTCAGCCAGGTGTTGAGCCCGCGAGCGAGCACGGCGTGCAGGGCCAGCAGATCCAGCTCGATCGCGCCGTCCGTGATCGCCTCGTCTCGGGTGATCCCCGCGGGCGCCCAGTGGTTCTGAAAACCCGCTTCGTGGACGTGGCACAGCGCGACCGGGCCGGTTCCGCCGATCGGCAACGAGCAGCCGTAACAGGCCCAGGGATTCCAGCCCGAGACCGGGGCAGGAGAGGCGGGCATGGTCAGTCGGCGCTGCCGGGCAGTCCGGCGCGCACGTAGGCGAGCGCCCACTCCACCGGGCCGTCCAGCAGTTCCGTCCGCACGTCGAGGGCGCGCTTCGCCAGGTCCATCACGTCTCCGAGAGGAACGACGGTGCCGGCGGGAAGGTTCTCCCAGGACCCGTCGCTGGCGAGCAGGCCGCGCACGTGGTCCTCGACCGCCTTCAGGTCCGGTTCCTCATCCCCGCAGAGTCGCTCGAGGGCATCGAGGTCCTCTTCGCGCATCTGTCGGTCGAAATCGTCAGGCGGGCCGCCGTCGGAGGTGGTCATGGTGGGTCTCCCTGTGCCTGTGTCTGCGGCCAGACCGCCAGTGTCATGGCCGACTGGATGAGTAGTCGGCAGTTCGGACGGAACGCTTCAGTGCGCGAGGGGCGATTGGCCCGTTGGAGTGCCATGCCCCATGACTCAGGCCCAGGCGCGCACCCAGTCGATCGGGGTGGTGCGGTAGAGCAGGACGGCGTCCTGGAGGGTGAGCCTCCGTCGCTGTCGCACGAGGTCCAGCCAGGGCAGTGCGGTCTGCAGGTTGGGACACCCTGCATGCAGGAACGCCGCCTGCCAGGTGATCGGGTAGCGCGGTCCGCCCTTCGGGGTGGGCCCTTGCGCCGACCAGCGATACAGGGCCGGGAGGCCCACACCGGCCTGGCGCCAGGCGAGGGCGGTGGGCAGGGTGGCTCGGTCCCTGCCGACGAGCTTCTGCTCCGAGAGCAGACGGTGCCAGCTGAGGGCTGCTGTCTCGCTAAAGCCGGCCCGCAGGTAGGGCTGGAGGCTTCCCGGATCCCGCAGAGTCCCAGCGAGGACAGTCTCGCCGTGGAGGAGGACTTCCGGGTCGAGCAGCCAGGGTCGCCGCGGGTCCAGCGTCTCCGGCGCGAGGTGATCCTGCCAGGCGCGGGCGCGATCCAGGTCGTTGAAGCGTGAGACGCCCTCCTCGTCCCGGCACGTGGGTCGCCACGGCGAGCGGTCCTGGGCCCATCGATTGGCGACGTCCGGCTCCACTCCGGACACCGCCCATGCCAGCGCCGCCGCGGTGGGGAACCGGTAGTGGCTGAGCCCGACGATGGCGCGCGTGAGCTGCGCCCGGTGCAGCGGCTCGCGCGTCGGGCGGATGGGCACCCACCGGCGTCCGTCGTCGGACCAGGTGGGCGCGTGCCGGCGAAGACGCCGGCGCACCTCGTCCTCCAGGATCGGGCGAAGCGTCCGGCGGTGGGCGACCGGGAAGCTCGAGAGCCACTCCTCGAGTTCCGACAGCAGCTCGAACTCGACCTCGTCGGGATCGAAGGTGATCGGACGCCGGCTGGTCCGCCTACTGGTCGTCACCTCCGGATCCGCCGGACCGTCGTGGTGCGGCGCAGGGTGAAGACGCCACGGCCCGGGAGCCGGGTCCGGGTCATCGCGTCCAAGGCGACGAGGTGGTGGCTGGTGCGGATGACGACCGTCAGAGTCACGGCTGAACGCCCCAGCGGGTGTGGCTGTCGCACAGCGTTCGTGCCCGGCCGCGTCCCACGCCGAGCAGCTGGGCATCCGCGTGGCCACAGACCTCGCAGAGAAAGCCGCTGGCGACTTCAGCGGAGGAGATGACCGCGCGGAACTGCCGGTGAGTCTCCTCGTCCAGGTCGGCCACCGACGACGGCCTGGCGTAGTACCTCAGCAGTCCGAACTTCTCCTTCACCTGCCCCAGCAGGTAGCACGGGTCGATCTCGGCCAGCCGACGGTCGGTCTCGGCGACCAGCCGGTGCCACCCGGCGCCACACCACACCTGGTCGGGCTCGTTGTTGGATCGGGCCAGCCGGGCGAGAACCTGGGCCAGGACACCCAGCGGATCCGGATCGTCCCCGTAGGTGCTGCCGAGGTACTGCAGCGCGAGGTGCTCGCGAGCCAGCCCTGCCAGGTCGGCCCGGACGTCGTCGGCGAAGGTGGCCTCTGCCTGCTCCCAGATCACGGGGAACGGGTGCAGCCGACGGAGCGTCTCGAGCGCCATCGCTTCGACGTCCGCGTCGTCGTCGGTCACGGCTCGTCGCAGTCGTGGAGGGTCCGGCGGGTCGGTGGCTCGAGGCCGTAGCGCTCCAGCAGGGCCGGGACGAGGTGTCCGGCACAGCAGTACGGCTCAGGCGTCGACGCCTCCAGCAGCGCCGGCCGATCGACGGAGAACTCGAAGACGGGCTCACCGTCCCAGTGGCCGCAATGGCCCTCGGGGTACCCCGCGATCATCTGCTGGTCGATGGCGACCGCGAGGCCTCCTGGGCAGCTGCTCGCCGTGTGCATGCCGAGCGCCCACACCAGGTCGGCGTGCAGTTCGGTGCAGGCGGCGCGGTCGTCCGCGCCCTGACCGCGGGTCACCCGGCCCGTCGCGCAGGCCAGCTCCACCGAGGTGAGCCGGGGCTGCTCCTCACCCGGTTCGAGCCGGAAGACCACCAGTCGGTTCTCGCCCGGACCGAGGACGTCATCGGTCAGTTGCCGGAGGTCGTGCAGCACACGGAGCAGCGCACGCTCGTTCGCCTGGGCCGCTCGCTGCAGCTGGACCTGACGACGGGTCGGGGACGGCAGCGGACTTCGGGGATCGGCGTCGGGAAGTGTCATGCGGCCCCTTGCCCAGTGGTTCGTCCAGTCATGCTCGACCTCCTCCTCCAGCCATAGAAGCGAGCAAAACGCTAGACCACCTTGGGCAGTGCTGCCATCAGCCGAGCGCGGAGCCCCCCGGTCGAGGGATCAGCCGGTTGCTTCCGGACTTGACCGGTATGCGGCGACCGCTGAAGACGGCGAGGAGTGCCCTGCCGACCGTGGTCTCCTCGGTGGCCGGCGCGACGTTGAAGCGAACCCGCCCGATGTCGGGGCGCTCGTCCGCGACGGGTTGCTCCGGATCGACGACTGCCAGGGTGACGACGAAGGAACTGACGGTCGAGACGATGGCCCGCACCCCGTCGCGTCGCCTGTGGTCCACGGGCCACCAGCCACTCGCGGACAGGAGCTTCTCCTCGTCGCTGGCCTCGGCCGTCCAGCCCCACATGGTCCGCCAGGAGAAGTCGTCATCCGTGTGATGAAGCCAGCGCGGGCCGGCCTGCTGCACGAACAGCACGCTCCAGTCATCGAACGCGGAGACCAGGTGTCGTTCGTCGATGAACGCTCGGCGTCCCATCTCCAGCACCTCGTCGGCGTCGTAGTGGACGACGTCGGCGTCTTCTGCCGCGCCGGCACGCGCGGTCCGATGCGGGGTGAGCAGGCCGGTGTCGCTCGCCTGGCGGACGGCGATCGGCGTGACCCCCCAGAAGCGCGCCACCTGGCGTGCGCTCACGAGGAGTCTGCGTTCATCCGGATGGGTGGTCACCTTTCGAGCCTAGGAGAAATGCCGACACACGATCCCTTCGGTCTGGGTAACATGCCTCAAAGTGATTGACCACCGGCCACGGTCCGGCGTACGACCATCGAGGGGAGGCCGCCTGCATGAGCACTGCGGTGGAGAGTCCTCTTGCGATGCCGGCCGGCGGTCGGGTGCTGGTGGTCGGCGACGTCCACGGCAGCGAGCCGCACCTGCTGCGGCTGGTCCAGGGGGCCGCCGAGGCAGGGCTTTCCACGATCGTGCAGCTGGGTGACACCTTCGGCACCCACCCGGCCCGGTCCGCGCGGGCGATGGATGCGGTCAGCTGCGCCTGCGTTGAGCACGGGGTCACGTTCCTGTGGCTGGACGGGAATCACGACCGGCATGTCGGCCTCCTCGACCGGTTGCCCACCGATCCCGTCACGGGCCTGCACCCCTGCCGGCCGCACGTCTGGCATCTGCCCCGCGGGGCGTCGTGGACGTGGGGCGGGTGCCGCTGGACCGCCGTCGGGGGAGCGGTGTCGGTGGACGCTGCCGTCCGCACCTACGGGGAGGACTGGTGGATCGAGGAGGAGCTCACCGATGCGGACATCGACCGTGTCGTCGCGGAGGTCGGCGCGACCGACGTCCTGCTGAGCCACGATCGCCCCGCCTGGGTCGAGCCGGCGCTCGGCCAGGCACCGGGCGCCTGGTGGCGGCACATGCCGTTCCGGTGGTCGGAGGACGACTTCCGCCGCAGCCAGGCGCATCAGCGGCGACTGGACCGGCTCGTGACGGCCCTGCGTCCGAAACTGCACATGCACGGTCACCTGCACCGCCGCTACGACCTGGTGACCGACGAGTCCCCCTGGGGTGGGCGGACCCGGGTGAGCGGTCTGGCCCACGAGCCCATGCAGGGCAACACGCTGGTCGTCCCGTGCGCGCCGGACTTCGACCGGTTGTTGGCGGACACCGGCACCCAGGGGGACGCCTGGTGATCCGGGTGCTGTTCGCCGGCGACACCCACGGCCAGACAGCTCACGTCGACCACCTGCTGCGCGTCGCCGTACGCGAGGGGTGTCCGTGGGTTTTCGTGGTGGGTGACTTCGGCTACTGGGAGCACCAGCACGACGGACGCCTGTTCCTCGACAAGGTGGATCGGCGGGCCCGGCAGCACGGCGTCCGGTGCGCCTTCCTCGACGGCAACCACGACAACGTGGCCCTGCTCCGCCGCACCTACCAGGACCGGGACGACGACGGACTGATCGTCGTCCGCGACCACGTCCAGTACGCCCCGCGCGGGCACCGCTGGACCTGGGGTTCCTCCCGGCTGCTGGCTGCCGGTGGAGCGGCCTCGCTCGACAAGGACCTGCGTCTGGCCGTCGAACAGCGGAAGACCGACAGGGCCGCGCGGCGTGCGCTCGCTCATCGGAACGCGGGCGCGCCGCGGGACTACGCCGGGACGTTGTGGTTCCCCGACGAGGAGCTCACCGACGACGAGACCGACCGGATCATCGCCGCCGGGGGGCGTGTCGACCTGCTCCTCACCCACGACAAGCCTCGGGACGGCGCGCCGTCCTTCAACCGGAAGACCGCCGAGGCGGCGTACCCCAACCAGGACCGGATCCAGCGCATCGTCGACGCACTGGCTCCTGCGCAGCTGATCCACGGCCACCTGCACCACCGGTACACCCAGACGCTGGCCAACGGCACCGTCGTCGACGGCCTCACCTGCGACCCTGCCGCAGGGCACGGCGAGCCCGGCTACCGGGTGGAGGATTCGTGGCTGGTGGTGGACCTGTGACTCGCAAGCAGGCAGGGCCAGGGCCCGCCGGGGACACGATCACCTACCGTCAGCTCGGTGCCGATGGTGGGGCTGGCGCGTGGCGGCGGCCGGTTCCGACAGCGCTCGGCCTGGCGGCGGAAGATTTCGCGCACCGCCCCGTGGTGGCCGTGGACGTCGACGGCGTGCTCAACGTCCTCGGCGGGGACAGGCTGGTGCGGGAGCCCGAACTCCGGCGCTACGAATGCCACATCCCGGCGGCGTGCCAGCGACCCAGTCCGTTCCGTCGCGGGTACGGCCGTGAGGACATCACGGTGCGACTCGCGTTGGATCCCGCGCACGCGGGCTGGATCCGCGCCCTGCACCAGCGGGCCGACGTTGTCTGGGCCACGACGTGGGGCCACTTGGCCAACGACCTCGTCGGCCCGTTGCTCGGTCTACCCGGACCCCTGCCGGTCGTCGACCTCGAGGACGCGCCCTTCAGCTACCTGAAGTCCGGGGACGCCATGAGCGCGAAGGCATCGGTTTTGCGCGACTACGCCGCGGGGCGACCTGTCGTGCTCGTGGACGACCGACCTCTCGATGAGTGGTTGACCGGTGACGCCCTCGACGGCCGGGGCCACGCCGTTCGGACCGATCCGGAGACCGGTTGGACGCGCGACGGCCTTGTTGCAGTGGAGAGGTTCCTCGATTGGGCGGACGCCGCCGGGCCGGGGGAGAGGTACCGGCCTCAACGCGGGCGCAGGAGAGGAAGAGGGCGGTGAACCGGGGCGCGTTCGCGTCAGGTGGTCGACGGCTGACCGACAGTACCCGCCGCCTCGACCACGGCCCGGTGAGCCAGGACCGCGTCCACCGCCGCGGGCCATTCGTGGACGCGAGGGCCGAGCACATGGCGGTTGTAGGGCTGGTCGAACACCAGCGCGGAGAGGCCGGCAGCCTGGAACGCGTCAAGGTTCGACGGCCCGTCATCGATGTACAGGTCGGCACCGACCTGTGGCTTCGCGGCCATGAAGCAGAGGTCCCAGTAGGGCAGCTCGTGCTCCTCCAACC
The DNA here is from genome assembly GCF_900114385.1 of Geodermatophilus ruber. GTDB lineage: Bacteria > Actinomycetota > Actinomycetes > Mycobacteriales > Geodermatophilaceae > Geodermatophilus > Geodermatophilus ruber. The sequence continues at coordinate 291,699 of NZ_FOSW01000003.1, read as the reverse complement.
AGGCCACCGTGTCGGCTGCGCTGGCGGCGTGAGAGCCGCTGATGAACAGCCGATGAGTGATCACGCGGATCCGGACGCCGGCATCCGACAGCCGCCACAGCGCCTCGGCGACTCCCGGAAGCGGGTCGAGCTTGCGGAAGAGGCCGTCGGCCACCGCCGCGGCGTGCAGCGCCAGGTAGTCCTCGTGGGACCCGATGCCCCAGCCGCACTCGGTCCAGTCCCAGCTGCAGGGCTCGGGGAGGTCGCCCTCCGGGATGCCGCGGACGGCGGCCACGTGGCGACGGAAGCCACCCACGTAGTCGGCGCAGACGCCGTCGAGATCCAGGCCGAGGACGAAGGGGCTGGTGCTCACCGTCTCCATGTCGGCAGCCGGGCGCCGCCACTTGACCCCGCCGTCCTCCCGGTCCCTCAGCAGGGGGGGACCGGCCCGACCAGCAAGGAGACCGCATGAACACCACGCACAACCCGACCAACGGCCGCCTCGCCTACCCGACCGACCCGCCGAACACGCTCGACCGGCGGTCCGACAAGCCCCTCGACCCCGCCCCGTCGCGGGGCCGTGACCACGGCCCCGGACGGCTGTGCTGGTGCGGCGCCTCGATCGAGTGGACGGGCCCGCTGGGGCCCGATCGCTCGTGGCTGGAGCGCTGCGACGGGCGGGAGCAGCACCACACGCGCACCGACTGGCTGCCCTACGTGGACGTCGCCTGACCAGCGGCCCGGGGGAGGGGCACAACAGTCTGGACGGCCGTGTGGACGAGGGTGTCGGCCCGGTCGTACCCGAGCTGTCGGACGACGTCGCCCCCGGACTCCAGGTGAGCGGCGATCCTGGCCAGATCCTCGGGGCCACGGCCCGTGGCCAGCATGGCCTTCCCCAGGGAGCGTGCCCGCTCGGCCTCCAGGACGTTCCCGACGACATGGTCCCGATTCGTCCACGCGTACATCGCACCGAGCGCCCGGTCGACGTCGATCGACGGGTTGGTGGCCAACGCCAGCATGGTGGCCGCGCAGCGGTCGTGGTCGCGGAGCAGTCGATTGGCGAGATCACGGTCGCACCGCTCGTCCTCTGCGATCGAGGTGGCGACCTGCCTCATGGGGCTGGAGAGAGGCCACTCCCCGGAATGGCGCTCCTCGAGGTCGAGCAGGGCCCAGGCGACCGTGGCGAAGTCGCCGCCGTCGGCCGCGTCGGCGTCCGCCTCGCCGAGCAGTCGGTCGGGGTCGTACCGGTCCTGGGTAACGAGCGCGAGACGGCCGGGCCACCGCAGGTCGGCGACAGGCACGGCGGGGAGCGGCGGGTCGTCCGGTTCGCCCCACGCGATGTCGATCAGCTCATCCAGCGTGAGCCCTCCCCAGGCCGTCTCAGGGTGATGGGCGAGCAGGGTGAACGCCGCTGCGGCGAGCTCGGCGCCCGCGAGCGCCACGAGCACGTCAGCCGGTGCGCTCGAGTTGCTCGCCACCGCTCGACGGATGCCGTCCGCCTCGGCGGACGCGGGATTCCGTCCGGTCAGTTCGACCGCCTCTGCCAGCGCAACCTCGACGAGGTCAGCGGGCAGCTCCGGATTGCTCAACGCCGCCAGCCGCACCTCCCACGACGGGTCTTCTGCTGCCCGCACGACCAGGTCAACCGGCAGGCAGGGATTCGCCGCGGCCACGGCGCGGAACTCGTCCCGTGCCCGGTGGAACGTGGCGATGAGGAGTTCTGGGTCGTCGGTGCGGTGCAACAGGGCGGCCACGCCGTCCGGAGAGACGACGTGCTCGAGTTGATCCGGACGCCAGTCGAGCTCCACCGCGCAGCGCCGGGTCTCTTCGACGGACAACCGGTCCCGCCCCGGTTGTCCGCCCACGCCTCCGCCCACGCCGCCGGCCGTCGTCCGCGCCGCGTTGTCCGCGAGTCCGTCGTCTTCCTCCGTCGTGTCCTGCTGCGCGACCGCGCAGTGGTGCTCGTAGGCGGTCCGTATGACACCGGTCGGGTCGCACCAGGCGATGACGCCCCCAACGACGAGGGGGTCGACGGCCGGGTTCGTCACCAGCGCGACGAGGACGTCGGTGTCGGTCGACAGCGCGAGCTGGCCGGCGACGTCCTCGGGCAGGTCGGCACGCTCGGCGGCGAGCACCTGGACCGAGGGGGAGGCGTCGGGCACGAAATCCACGAGCGACTCCGGCGGTCCAGTCAGGACGTCGAAGAGGTGGGCTGCCGGTGCGTCCTCCTGTCGTAAAGCCGCTCGCAGCCGGCTCATCGCCGCTGCGTCGAAGCCGGCATCCGCCCCGGCCTCCATCGCGGCGAAGGCGAGCGCCAGGCCGGCCGCGCCCTCAGAGCTCCAGAGGTCGGCGTCGCTGGCCCACCGGAACCAGTCGTGGGCGCCGTGCGCGGTGCGGGGATCGGTCACGCCGTTTCTTCGGCGGCGATGGTGGGCGAGTGGAGGGGCGCGTCCGCCGCCGTCCCCCGTTGTGGCGAACCGGCGCCGTTCCGCTGTGGTCGGGCCCGGCTGGTGCCGAAGGAGAACGTGTGACGGGGACCCTGCGACCGATCCTGCTCGGCGGCTATGCAGCCAAGCGGTGCCCGCGCGCGACGCACAACGAGTACGACCTCACCGTGCCCCGGGTCGAGTGGCAGCCTGATCCGGCGGTGCAAGAGCAGCTGGACGAGGGCCGGGCCTTCGAGGACGACGTCGTCGAGGCGCTGCTGTCGGCCGCGCCGGACGCGATCGACCTGCGCCCGCTCGAGGACGACAAGTGGACGCACATCGCGGAGACGATGCGGCACCTCGCCTCCGGGACCGGCCTCATCGTCGGTGGTCGGTTGCCGGACGACGACGCGCGCGGGCGGACCGGCAAGCCGGACCTCCTGATCTGGGCGGAGGACCGCCCCGACGGACGTCCCGGTTACCACGTCGGGGACATCAAGCATCACCTGACGCTGCACCGATCACCGAACGACTCGGTTGAGGTGAGCCTGGCGTCCGTACCTTCTCGCGCGCAGGCCGTCGTCCGCGCCGGGGTCGCGCTCCGCGTCGGTGACCGTGAGGACGACTGCCTCCAACTGGCCCACTACTGGCGACTCCTGGAAGCAGCGGGTCATGCCGCCGTGGAGCCGTGGGGTGCGGTGCTCGGCACCGACGGGGCCAAGGGATACGTGCCCGACCCCCTCGTGCTCAGCTGGTATGACCTGAACGAGCCGCTGTTCACCACGTTCTCCAGGACGGCCGGCAAGCGGCGGCGCTCCTCGCTGGAGCGGTACGACCACGAGCATGCCTTCCGCTTCGACGTCGCGGACCTGGCGCGCCGACGCACGGGGGAGCCCGGTGATCCGGTGCCGCTGGTGGTGCCCATCGGGCACGAGGAGTGCGGCGACTGTCGGTGGGCGTCGGTCTGCGTCGACACGCTGACCGACGACGACCTAAGCAGGGAGCTCGGCGGCGTCCTGTCGGTGCGCGAGTACCTGACACTGCGCGCGCAGAACGTTGTCACCGTGAGCGATCTGGCGGCGGCGGAGCTCGATGACGTCCTTACCGAGGACTACCACCAGGAGGTCGCGCACCGGCAGAACCGGGCGGCACGCCTGAAGAAGGCGCGGCTACATGCGGAGCTGGCCGAGGCTGGTCTGGACATCCGGCGGCGTGCCGACGCCCCGTCCGTGCCCACCGCGGACGTCGAGTACGACATCGACTGCGAGTGGAGCCCCTCGCCGGAGCGCGTCTATCTCTGGGGCGTCCTGCGGACGGACGGTGAGGAGAGCACCTACGTGCCGTTCCTCGACCTGTCCGTCGACGACGTGCAGGCCGAATACGACTTGGCCGAGCGATTCCTCCGCTGGCTCGATGATGCGATCCAGGCGGACGGCGCCGCCGGCCGCTCGGTGGCCGTCTTCCACTACCACCATCCGGAGCGCAGCCAGCTCCGCCGGATCACCTCCACCAGCGGCCGGGAATTGCCGGAGATGTGCGCCGAGGCGGCACCCGAGGCCTGGATTGACCTCTGCAAGATCGTGGAGAAGTCGCTCGACTCCCGAATCGGCCACGGGCTCAAGGCGATCGCGATGCAGGGCGCCGGCTTTGAATGGCGGGACGACGACCCCGGTGGGCTGCAGTCACAGACCTGGTACGAGCAGGCGCTTGCCGGTGACGCCTTGGCCGAGGAGCGGCTGCTCGCCTACAACAGGGACGACGTCCAGGCCACCGCCGAAGTCCGGCGCTGGCTTCGAACACCATCCTCCCTCTCTCCCAAGAAGCGGTCCTCATGATGGAACCAACGTGGTTGAACGGCGTGCGTGCACTTGCGGACTCCATGGGCATTCACCAGGAGGGTTGGATACTCCGAGACTCCGGAATTGTCGACAAGGAAGTCCCGCTGATGCGCTGCTTGTCTTGGTTGTTGCGCCAAGACATACCCGCCTTCGAACCCTTTCGACGTGCGCTTCTGGAGAAGCTTGCTCCTGGCCACGGGAGCACTGCGTTCTACGTAGAGCGCGAGCAACCCGTCGGCCAAGCTAGTCCGGATGAAAAGGGATACGTCGACCTCGTCATTCTTGCACCGGGAACTCGTATCGTGCTAGAGGCCAAGGTGGATGCCCTGGAGCACGGGGATCAGCTGCGCCGATATGCGAAATACTTCCTGGAAGACTCTTCCGTCGCGCCCCGTGAGAATGGATTCGTATTCCTAACGCGCCATGGCCAGCACCGGTGGGTCTGCACAAGTCACGAGAGCTATGACCCCAGCTGTCAGGGCGTGTGTAGAACTGCGAAGTGGGAAGGTTGCACATGGGCCAGCCTATTCGAGGCACTTGAGCCACTGTGCAAGGATGGAGTTGCTCCCCCGAGCGTCATGGAACTGTATCGCGCTCTAGAAGGATTCGCTCCGGGCAGGACAGTTCCCGACCTTGGCCGAGCGGCGCAGTTGTTGGTGCAAGCGCACACTGAGCGTGACGCCGCGGTTGGCTATGTAGAGCGCCTGGGGGAGCGGCTGGGGCCGGTGGTTGTGAGCGCCCAGGGTGCGTTCCGCTGGACCGGCCGAGAGGTCGCTTGGCCAACGATCGAAGTCAGCGAGGCGTACTGTCAGCCTACTGGTCCATGGTTCCATGACGTTTCTTCCAAGACCTTTTCTCGCGAGCTCAAGTGGTCCGATGAGCCCCGCGGGCAGGAAGCGCTGAGATCGATAGTCCAGGAGATAGCGGAGCAGGTCGGAGGATTCGACCCCGAGCGCGCATTGGCAGAGCCGCTTCCTGAACTGCTGGAGTCCAGTCCTCGAGACCGCATCCGCACGGTGGCCCAAGGTATCGAGGCCGGCCGAATGCTCGAACCCGAAGCCAGGAGGCAGTTGCTCGATGTAGCCGCCGCATGGAGTAACGGGCAGCAAGCCGGTGTCCCCGGGCAGGGGTGGTTGCGTGGCGAGAATCAGAGTTGGGACCTCTTAGGGCGAGACTTCGCGTCGGGGGATGACTGGGTCGGCGTCTACATGGCGGTGCCAGGACACGGCTCGATCCTGAGTGATCGCCGCGACGAGCAGGCCTGGGTAGGGCTCGTCTTCGGACGATCAACCAGCAAGGGGTACCCCAGCAAGGCGTGGAGAGGTATCTGGTCTGAGCAAGTCGCCGGGTTGCGCCGTGTCGCCAGATCCGAGCTGTCTGAGGAATTCCTCCACGCGGTGCCCATCCGAGAGGGTTTCTGCGTTGTTGGCCGCCGGATCGAGCTCTATAAAGAAGGCTGGCACCCCTCGGTCGTGAGGAAATGGCTCGACGAATTGATGACGCTACGGGATCGCGTCATTGCGGCCTACGAGGTCATCCACCGAGATTGAGTCGGCGCGTGGCACTACGGCCGCGTAAAGGGCGGGTCAGGCTTACTGCAAGGACGCAGGGCCTGTCGCTTCTCGCCGGCCAAGGTCACCGCCCGACCACGACGCTCGATGGCGCGGGAGCTAGCGCATGCCGTGACTGAGGTCGACGAGGAGCCCGCCGTAGCCGTCTTTCGCGTCCAGCTGATGACCGGTCCACGGTTCGCAACTCATATGTGCTCGAGCGAAACGAGAGGCGAGGCATGGATCAGAAGGCACCCGTGACGCGAGAGGTGACTCGCTGGGCCGAGGTTCCGCGCATACCGGCCCTGTACGCGATGTACGGAGGCGATGTTGGCCGCACCTGGGTGGCCTATGTGGGCATCGCCCGAAACCTGAACTCCCGCCTGGTCCAGCACTTCGTGCGACGGGACAGCAGCGTCGTCACCGGCACATCTGCAGTCGGGCTCAACATTCAGCACGTTCGGCACGTGCAGTGGTGGGGGCCGCCGCCGAGGGTGCCGACCCTGACCCGCTCATTGACCTGTCCCAGATCGACTTCGACGGGTTGGCGAGACGGTTCGGCGACCGTAAGCGGGCCGAGACCGACCGGCTGGCGCAGCAGCTCGGGGACCGCTCGTTGTTCGTCATTCGGCACGGCAGGGACCAACTGGTGCCGGCGGTCCTGCTCACGGAGGCGGGCGAGCCGCGGCCGGAGCTGCGGCCCCTGCTCGAGGTCCTCCTCGACGCCGACGGCCTCGGTGGCTGGTCGATCTGGACGTGGCTCACCGCGCATTCCTCGCTCCTGTAGGGCGAGAGGGCCGTGGACGTCGCGGCCACCGATCCGCCGCGGGCGCGGTTCGCGGCCGAGCGGTTCGCCTCGGCGCAGCCCGGCGGCTGAGACGCAGAGGGGCCCCGGGCGTCCGAAGACGACCCGGGGCCGGCGACCGGGGATGTCCAAGCCCGGCCGCGGTCCGTTCGCGTGTCTTGGACCCACGCGTTCGGACATGGAAATCTTCGGCAGGGAGGGCGCGTCCGTTGAGGCCGCGGCGGCCGGCCTCATCCGCCGGGGTGAGCGCAGACGACAGCGGCCGCCCGGTCGGGAAGACCGGGGCGGCCGCTGCAAGAGTGGATACCGGCCCGACAGTCGCCTCTCGGCGCGTGGCCGCTCGAAGCGGCAGATGGTTTGAGACCCGGGGACATGTACGGGCCGGCACCGATGACAACGTTCCCGAAACCCAGGCATTCCCGCGGCCGGGCCGTTGGTCACGTCGGCGGCGCCTCCGGCTCGCCGGGCACCAGCCACCACGGCTCTTTCCGCTTGAGTGCGCTCTCGATGCCGCGGCCGCCCCGGAGATCCCGGACAAGGGAACCGAGCCGGGAGGCGACCTGCCGGGCCTCGGCGACCTCGCGGCGCAGTCGAACGACCAGGTCGCGGACGGCGTCGGGGACCGGGCCGGGCTCCCGGTGCGGGCAGTCCTGCCCGTCGACGAGTGGCAGCAGGCACGGCTCGGCCGAGATGAGGAGGGTCGGGCAGAGCGGAAGCGTGGGCGCCGGCTCCCCGGTCGCCGCGGCCTCGTCGGCCCGCTGATGCCGCTCGCGGCGGGTCCGCCGGAGCGCGGCGAAGATGCGCTCGGCCTCCGCGCGCTGAGCGTCGCTCAGGCCGGGCGCCAGCTCGATCCGGTACTTCTCGCCGTCGTCGTCCTGTTCGCCGTTGCCTGACATGGGCGTTTCCCTACCAGCCGGGACCGACAGTCCGCGCCGGGGTGCTCCGCGTTCGCGCCGGACGAGCCTCAAGACGCCCGGGCGGCGGACGCCGCACGCCGTCGGTTCACCAGCCGGACGGCGAAGCGAACGGCGCGACGTCGCGCAGCCTCACGCGCCCCGGTGGCACGCAGTGGAAGTGCTCTCCGAGACCTCACTCGTACCGGGCGCTGAACTCGACCTCGGCGACCCAGTGGTCCCGGTCCGACGTGAGCCGCCACGCATGCTGGAGGCCCGGCCACCACTCCCCGTTCAGCTCGACCTCCACGTGTCGCGACGGGTCGAAGCGATGCTGGTCGAGGAGCCGGACCGGCTCGCTTACCCGGTCCACTGGCCAGACAGCAGTCGCACATGCAGCCAGCCGTCCTCGTCAACGGCCTCCACCCGCACCCGGGACCAGGCGGCGGCTGTGCCCGCCGTGAGGATCGTGCCGACGGCCGGGGCGCCCGCCGCGGGCACGCGGGCCAGGATCACCCCCGCCTCGTCACCCTCGAAGTTCAGATCGGCGACGACGTCGATGTGCGGCACCTTGGCCTCCTCTGAGTCCCTCCTCGGCAGCCGGGGCGGCTGGTCCTACCCCAATGAGCAGTCGGGATGCGCTGGAGCCACGCACGCGCTCGACGAGATCCTGGCGTCCTGGCAATGCTGCTGTGGCCCGTCCGCGCCGCTCTCCGAACAAGGGACCGCTTCACCTCGCCCACCTGGTTGAGGGCGAGCGTGAAGGCGGCCGCGGCCCACAGGGTGATGGGGTGGTCCGAGCCGAATACCCGGCGGCAGCGCCGCAGGGTGTCCTCGCCGAGTGGACGGGCCTGCCCTGGTTGACGCGAGGAGAAGACGGCTAGGGCGAGACTTATCGGTGAGGACGTCGGGATGGTCGGCGCCGAAGCTAGCCCTCTAGGCCTTCCGCGGGACGCCGGGGGGACTTGGGCACCGCGAAGTGGGAGCTGTCCCACCAGCGGCCGTCCCGGCGGGGGAGGGGCGCGGTGTGCGCGGCTTCGTGGACATGGTCGGAACATAGCGGGCCGGTCGGACAGCCATGATCGTGACGAACCTGCCGGCGACCACTGACGACAGTCCGGCGCCGCCGAACGCGTCGTCGAACATCACCGGCTCGCCGTGGTGGACGCGCACGCGCCCCTGGTGGGCGAGCTGGCCGCCGGCGGGCCCGCTCGAACAGGCCCCCAGCGACAGCCGCAGGCTGCTCCCACCACGCGTCGAGGAACTGGCGGACGACCGACTGAGCGGTGGGTAGCCGGGCGACACCCGGGGCCCTGTCCGGACACCCCGGGCGGTGCCGCGGCGTCCGCCGACGGTACGACCACGTGGCAATCACCCACCAGCGGCCATCCCGGCTCGGTTCGACGGCGACGTCGACCGAGCCAGCCTCAGCGGGCAGCGTGGACGGCGACCCGCCCGGGGCGGGGTCAGAGGCCCCGCGGAACGGCGTCAGGATGCCGTCACGCCCAGCGCGGGGCGCGCTTCTCGGCGAACGCGGTTCGGCCCTCGACGTGGTCGGGGTGGCCGGCGGCGTCCCCTTGGTGGCGGGCCTCCAGCGCTAGGGCGGCCTCGAAGGAGATCTCGCTGACGGCGCGGAACTGCCGTTTGGTCAGCGCTAGTGCGTGCGCCGGACCACCGGCGAGCGACTCGGCCAGGTCGTGCGCCCGCGCCGCCAGCTGGTCGGTGGGGACGATCTCGTTGAGCAGACCCAACCGGTGCGCCTCCGCGGCCGGGATCGGTCGCCCGCTGGCGGCAAACGAGAAGGCCCGGGCGTAGCCCAGTTCGCGGACCAGATACCAAGACACGGCGGTGTCCGGAACAAGCCCCACCTTGCCGAAGGCGCAGGAGAACGAGGCGGTGTCGGCGGCCAGCCGCTGGTCGCACACCAGGGCCAGGCCCATCCCGGCGCCGACGGCCAGGCCGTTGACCGCGGCAATGACCGGTTTCGGCATGTCGGCGATCGTCTGCGCGATCGGGTTGTAGGAGCCGGCCACGGTCTCGTCGGCGTGCTCGAGTTCCTCGACGGCGGCGATGTCCTGGCCGGCGCTGAACGCCCGGCCGGTGCCGGTGAGCACCACCGCCCGCACGTCGGTGTCCGCGGCCACCGCGCGCAGCGCGCCGACCAGCTCCCACCGGGTGGCCCGGTCCAGCGCGTTGAGCTTCTCGGGGCGGTTGAGGATGACGGTCGCGACCGCGCCGTCCCGACGGATCCGGATGCCGGTCGACACGGTGGTCATCGGTTGCCTCCGGGGTGGCGGCCCGCGGCGGCGGGGTGGATCGCGCTGCGTTCGGCGCCGGGTGCGGAGTAGCCGCGCTCGGCGTAGGGGAAGCCGTCGAGCTCGGTGGTCTCCGGCCGCATCTGGTAGTAGGAGCGGATCTCCCGGATCCGCCCGTCGGTGCAGGTGAACCACTCCGCGCCACGGGTGCCGACCCGCGCGGGGGCGCCCTCGGGCAGCCACCACATCGTCCACTCGATGACCGCCTGCTCCGGGGTGGCGCAGATGCTGTCGACCACCCAGCGGGCCTGCAGCATCCGAGTGACCTTGCGCCAATAGCGGGCCAGATGCTCGGCGCCCTCGACGGCCTTCGAGCCGGGGTTGGGAGCGAGGAACCAGTGGACGACCTCCGGGTGGAGCGTCTCCAGCATCAGGTCGACGTCGCCGGCGCTGCAGCCGTCGTAGTAGCGGCTGATCAGCGCGGTCCAGGCGGCGGTCGGGTCGGCCGCCGTCCGGGGGTCGGCCAGGGCGGCCATTCGGCGTCCTCTCACGGGTAGTCGTGGAAGCCGGCGCCGGTCTTGCGACCCAGCCGGCCGGCGGCTGCCAGCTGGTGCAGCGTGGTGGCGGGGGAGATGCGCGGGTCGTCCTCGACGGCGGCCATCGACTGCAGCGCCGCCACGGTGACGTCGATCCCGATGAGGTCGATCAGCGCCAGCGGCCCCATCGGGTGCCCGGCGGCGCTGCGCAGCAGCTCGTCGACCTCCGGCGCGGGCACGCCGGTCTCGTGCAGCCGGACGGCGTCGTTCAAGAACGGGATCAGCAGTCGGTTGACGACGAACCCGCGGGAGTCGGCGCAGGCGATGGGCGTCTTGCTGAGGGCCCGGACCCAGGCGCTGGCCGTGGAGCGGAGCTCGTCGGCTCCGCGCAGGTCGTCGGGCACGACGACCTCCACCAGCTCCATGACCTGCGCCGGGTTGAAGAAGTGCAGCGCCACGACCGGCCGCCCCGAGGTGACGAACGGCCGCAGGTCGCGCACGCGGAACGACGACGTGTTCGTCGCCAGTGGCACTGCCGTGGGCAGCGCGGCATCCAGCAGCCTGACCACGGCCGCCTTGGCGTCGAGGTCTTCGGCGACCGCCTCGATCACCACGTCGGCGTCCGCGAGGGCCGCGGGGTCCTCGGTGACCGATACACGGCCGAGCACCTCGGTCCGGCCGGCCGCCTCGATGCGGCCGCGGGACACCGCCCGGTCCAAGCGGGACGACAGCGCGTCCAGGAGCCGCTGACCGGACTGCCGGCTGCGGGCCAGCACCCGCACCGGGCGCCCACTGCGAGCCACCGCCTCGACGATGCCACCCGCCATGTGCCCGGTGCCCGAGACGCCGACGGGCCCGGTCCAGCCGCCGCCGTCGGCGGAGAAGCGGGGCGCGCCAACCCGCCCCGGGGGCAGGGTCGTCGGCGGGCCGAGCTCTCGACGCACGTCGGGCGGGAGGCTGGCCAGCACCTCGAACGGCCCGGCTGGGTGACCGGCCCCCAGGCGCATGGCGGTGTCGATGTCGGTCGGCGTCGCGGTCCCCCGCTCGACCAGCAGGACCGCGTCGCGCAGCAGCCCGGCCAGCACCGGCGGGACGTCGGAGCGCGGAGGCTCCACCGACTGGGTCCTCACCGGGACCAGCTCCGCCTGGCCATGATCCCGGTCATGAGTTCCCGCTCATCACGGCCGGGGTCCGCGGTGCAGTGTGCAGGCGTCCGCCGGTCGCGGCCCCTCTTCTTCTATGGATCGCCGGTCGGCCGTGCCGGTGGTCCGTCGGCGCTGAGCGGCGTCCAGGGCGGCCTTGACCAAGTTCACGTAGCCGGTGCATCGACACAGGTTGCCGACGAGGGCGTCGCGGACGTCCTGTTCGCTTGGGTCGTCGTCGGCGTCGAGCAGGTCGCGGGTGGCGAAGAGGTGACCGGGGAGGCAGAAGCCGCACTGGAAGGCGTCGTTGTCCCAGAACGCCTGCTGGATCTCGTCGAGGGCGCCGTCGGGTCCGCCGACGCCCTCGATCGTGGTGAGCTCCGCTCCGTCGGCCGAGGCGGCCAGCACGAGGCAGGACTTCCTGATCTCACCGTCGACCTGCAGCGTGCAGGCGCCGCAGTCGCCGTTGTAGCAGCCGACCTTCGTGCCGATGAGGCCGAGCTGACCGCGGACCACCTCGACGAGCAGCTGGCGGTCCTCGATGCGGACCCGCCGCGGTCGGCCGTTGACGGTCAGGGTGATCTCGCGGCCGGGGACCTCCTCGACCTCCTCGGGGAGGGACGGGGGGGACGGGGTCTCCTGGATGGTCATGCGGGCACTCCCTCGAGTTCGGAGAAGGCACGGGCAGCGACGACGCCGGCGATGCGGGCGCGGTAGTCACCGGGCGCGAGGACGTCGGTCCACGGCGCGGGGAGCGCGCTGCGGACGCGGTCGGCCAGCGCCGCGCGGTCCACGGGTCCGTTCGAGGCGAGGTCGGAAACGTCCACGTGCAGCGGGGTGGCGTGGACGCTGCCCAGGGTCACGGTCGCGGAGCCGTCCAGCCGGCGCGCAGTGGCGGTGGCGATCGGCCAACTCCCGGAGCTGTGCTTGACCTTGCAGTAGCCGGTCCGGGCGGCCGTCCGCGGGATCGTGATGGCCAGCACGAACTCTCCCGGGCGCAGCACGGTCGTGAACGCGTCGACGTAGAAGTCCGCCGCCCTGACCTCGCGCGCGCCGTCCGGGCCGTGCAGCCGGAGGATGGCGTCGATCCCGACCAGGGCGGCGGGCATGTCCGAGCCCGGCATGGCGAAGCAGGCCGAGCCGGCCAGCGTGCCGGTGTTGCGGATCTGCCGCCCACCGGTCACACCGTGGGCGACCCGCCGCAGGTGAGGAGCAGCCCGGCTGAGATCACGGGAGAGCAGGACGTCGGCGTAGGTCACGAGTGCCTCGACGACAACCTGGTCGTCGGTCACCTCGATGCGGCGCAGTCCGAGCCCCCTCAGATCGACCAGGTGGCCGACGTGTACCTGGTCGCGGTTCATCTGCGGCAGCAGCTGGGTGCCGCCACCGAGTACCGCGACGTCCCCCCTGTGCTCCACCAGCAGGGCGCTGGCCTCGTCTGGGGTGCGGGGTCGGTGGTAGCGCAAGGGTGTCCGGATCACCGGGCGCCTCCGGGGTTCGTGGCCGCGTCGATGGCGGCAAGGACGTTCGGCGGGTTCAGCGGCAAGTGGTGCGCCGTCGCCCCGAGGGGGGCCAGGGCGTCGTTGACCGCGTTGACGCAGGCGGCCAGACCGCCGCCGACGCCGCTCTCGCCGGCCCCCTTCGTGCCCAGCAGGGTGAACGGGCTGGGGGTGTGCTGGGAGTCGAGCCGGATGGCGGGTAGGTCACCGGCGCGGGGGGTCAGGTAGTGCTTGAACTGCGTGGCGACCGGCTGGCCGTCGGTGGTGTAGGGCTGGTGCTCCCAGAGCGCGCCGCCGATGCCCATGCTGATGGCCCCGTAGAGCTGCCCCTCGACGAAGCGGGGGCTAACGACGTTGCCGCAGTCGTCGACCGCGTGGAACTCGAACAGGTCGACGACGCCGGTCTCGGCGTCGACCTCCACGACGGCCACGTGCGCGGAGTACGGATAGCTGGGGTAGGCGCTGAACCTCCCTTGCTCGTCCGGGACGTGGTGGAAGTTGTGGGGCAGGTCCACGCGGGTGACCTCAAGCAGCGGCTGGTCCAGGCCCGGTGCCGCGAGGCCCCTCCGGTACACCGTCTCGGCCACCTCCGCGAAGGACAGACTCGACGTCGGGACGGTGACGCACGTGACGTTGCCGTCGGCGAAGCGGAGGTCGTCGGCGGCGCAGTCGAGCAGCGCGGCCGCCGCGCCGGACATCCGGTCGCGGATCTCGCGAGCGGCGAGGACGGCCGCGGCGCCCCCCGTGGCCAGGCTGCGGCTGGTGAAGTTGCCGAAGCCGTACGGGCAGGTGTCGGTGTCGCCCTGGACGACGCTCACCTGTTCGCTGGGGATGCCGAGCTCGGAGGCCACCAGGTGTGCGATGCTGGTCTCGTTGCCCGTCCCCGGGCTGGTGACGCCGGTCAGGACGGTGACCGCGCCGCTGGGATAGACCCGCACTGTCGACGTGTCGTATCCGCGGACGAAGCTCCCGGCGAAGTCGCCGCCCTCCGGTGTGAGCTCGAAGGCCAGGCCGATTCCGAACAGCCGGCCTCCGGCGCGGGCCCGCTCCTGGCGGGCGCGTAGTCCTCGGTAGTCGGACAAGGCGAGGACCTTGTCCAAGGCGCCGGCGTAGTTGCCGCTGTCGAGATGCTTGGCCGCTGTCCAGAAGGGGAACTCGTCCTCGGGGATGAAGTTGACCCGCCGGACGTCGGCCGGGTCGAGCCCCCGCTCGGCGGCGATCAGGTCGACCATGCGTTCGAGGGCCAGGCAGGCGGTCTCTTTGCCGTAGCCGCGGGCTCCGTTCCACGGTGCCTTGTTGGTGACGACGGCGTGCGACTGGATGTCGTAGTCGGCGACCTTGTACGGCCCGGGGAAGGTCATCCCGGCCGGGAAGGTCATGCTCCAGCCACCCCAGCTGCCCAGGGCCCCGATGTTGCCGACGACGCGGTCCTGGATGCCGAGAATCCGGCCGGTGTCGTCGTAGCCGACGGTGAACCGGTGCGAGAACTCGCGCGCCCCCACCAGCAGGGCGTCCGCGCGGGTCTCGACCCACTTGACCGGGCCTCCGGCTGCGCGCGCCAGCAGGCAGACCAGCGGTTCCTCCGCGTAGCCGTTGAACTTGTGGCCGAAGCCGCCACCCAGCCGGGTGGCGATCACCCGGATGCGGTCCTCGGGCAGCCCCAGGACGGTGGAGAGGTTCGTGCGCAGCGGGTGTGGGTTCTGTGTCGAACCCCAGAACGTCAGCCTGCCGGCCCGGTCCCAGCTGGCGATGTAGCCGCGGGTCTCCATGGGGGCGGTGTGGTGGCGTTGGGTGTGCAGCTCGCCGGAGAGCCGGTGCGGGGCGGCCGCGACGGCGGCGGCTGCATCGCCCTCGGCGAACGGGAAGACGGCGAGAAGGTTGTCGCCCCACTCGCCGAAGACCAGCGGCGCGCCGGGTGCCAGCGCGTCCTCGGCGTCGACGACGGCGGGAAGGACCTCGTACTCGACCTCGATGAGTTCCAGGGCCGCTTCCGCGTCGGCGAGCGTCTCGGCCGCCACGGCGGCGACCGCCTCGCCGACGTAGGTCACCTTCGTGCCGGCCAGGATCCGGAAGGTGCTGGTCTTGCCGCCCACGATCGACGGCTCGAAGAAGGCCGGTAGGGGAGCGGCCTGGGCATCGGCGTCCTCGGGCGCGAGCACCGCGCGCACGCCGCGGGCCTGACGGGCCGCGGTCGCATCGACGCGCAGGACCCGGGCATGGGCGTGGGGACTGCGCAGCACGGCCGCGTGC
The DNA here is from genome assembly GCF_900114385.1 of Geodermatophilus ruber. Classification (GTDB taxonomy): domain Bacteria; phylum Actinomycetota; class Actinomycetes; order Mycobacteriales; family Geodermatophilaceae; genus Geodermatophilus; species Geodermatophilus ruber. The sequence goes on along the minus strand of NZ_FOSW01000003.1, from coordinate 276,526 downwards.
AGCAGGCCGGGAAGGGCGATGTCGTCGAGGAACTCCGCTCGACCGGTCAGCAGCAGGTCGCCGTCCCGGCGCAGCGGATGGAGGCGGCCGGGCGCCGGCTCGCGGTCGACGGCGGTGTCGCCGTCGACCTCGGGGGTCACCGCGAACGGCGGCGGGGTGGTGGCCTCGCCGTCGTCACGCGGACGGGGGCGAGGGGGCGACTGGGTCACGGGCTGGTCCTTCCCGGCACACCGACGTGCACAGCGAGGGTTCTACCTTCCGGCCGGTAGGGGAGTGTTGTGGCACTCGTCACAGCTGTCAAGGTGCCGGCGGATCCCTTCTGGAGGAGGGCAGTTGACTACCGGCCGGTTGGTAGGTTTCGTTGCTGACGGCGACCGCTGTCGAAGGGTATCGGCGAGGAGCGCGAATCTGACATGGCCGATCGGACCGATGGGGTGTCACGCCGCGCGCAGATCATCGATGTGGCCGCCCGACTCTTCGAGCAGCGCGGCTACCACGAGACCAGCATGGAAGCGCTCGCCCAGGAGGTGGGCATCCGCAAGGCGTCGCTGTACTACTACTTCTCCAACAAGGACCTCATCCTCGTGGAGATCCACGAGGAGATGATCGACCATCTGCTCGTCCGGGCCCGCGAAAGGGCCGGTTCGCCGGTGGAGCGGCTGGACGGGATCATGTTCGACCTCGTGAGCCTCATGGAGCTCTACCCCGGTCGGCTGCGGATCTTCTTCGAGCACTACCGCGAGCTCCCTGCGGAACAGCGTCGCGCGATCACGGTGAAGCGGGACGAGTACCACGGGCTGCTCCTGGCGACCCTCCGGGACGGCGTCGCGGAGGGCGCCTTCGTCATCGAGGACATCGAGGTCACCGCGCTGGCGATCCTCGGGATGTGCAACTGGACCTACCAGTGGCTGCGCCCGGGTGGCCCACTGGGTGCCCGCCAGGTGGCCGATCGGTTCCTGGCGCTGGTCCTCGAGGGGATCCGCGCGCCGTCGGCGACGGCCGCCGGGTAGACCGCGGGGCTCGGGCGCCCCTGCCGAACCGCCGGCGCCGACACGTCAGCGGATGGCCAGGGCACTCACCGGAGAGCCGATGCCGCCGGTGAGCGGCAGCGGGTCGGCGCAGAAGAAGAAGTCGTAGTGGCCGTCGGCCGCGCTCGCCCTTGCGATGGCTTCCAGATCAAAGATCTCGCCGATCGCCAACCCCATGTGTGTCAGACCTACGATGTGGAAGGGCTGGAAGAAGCCGATCTCATTGGGGCGTACTTCGACCCCCCAGGTGTCCGTGGCCACGGCAGCGACTTCCCGCTCGTGCAGCCAGGGAAGCGTGTGGAGCGAGAGTCCCGGAGCATCCCCGCCTCGGCCGAAGTCCCCCCAGTCGCTGCGTCGGTGCTCCAGGAAGCCGGTGCGGACCACGAGTGCATCGCCGGTGCGCACCTCCACCGCCTGCTGCTCGCAGGCTGCCTCCAGGAGCTCGACGGTGATCGGTGTCCCCTCCGCGAGGTGGTCGATCCCCAGCAAGCGTGGAATGTCCAGGAGGACGCCGCGGCTGACGAGCCGGCCGTGATAGTTCTCGATGCCATTGTGCCGGGCGCCGTGGCTGTCCACCTCGGCTGCTGATCGGCCGTTGTACATGCATCCGTCGAAGAAGACGTGTGCCAGGGAGTCCCATTGCGTACCGACCTGGGTGGGCGTGACCAGGTAGTCGTCGGCGTACCCCATGCCGCGTGCCGGACCCCAGGACCCCGGCAGAGGATCCTGTCGTCCGGCCAGGTAGTCGGTGCCAGTGGCGAGCGGGAACAGTTGGGGGTTGTTCCGGCCGATGCCGCCGATCTGGGGCCCTGCAGAGTCGTACGGAAGGGTCATCGACACGACCTCGCCGGTGCGGATGCACTCCCGGGCGGCGAGGATCTGGGCGGGACCGATGAAGTTCAGCGTGCCGCGTTGGTCGTCGACCCCCCAGCGTCCCCAGTTGCTGAGCTGGGCGATCATCGACCGCAGCAGGGTCTCGTCGGCGTGGCAGCCGTCGGATTGCTCCCTGTTCGGGGGCTCAGCCACGGCGGGGACCGATCGTGTTGCGCAGGACGCCGATGCCCTCGGCCTCCAACTCGACGACGTCGCCGGGCTCCAGCCAGGGGTATGCCGCGCCGCCGTGCAGGCCGGCGAGTTCCATGATGCAGCCGGTGGCCGCAGTTCCCGAGCCCAGCACGTCGCCCGGACGCAGTCGCGACGCCGTCGAGGCGTGCGAGATCAGCCTGGCGAAGGAGTGCTGCATGTGCCCGAGGTCGTCACCGCCGTACTCGCGCCCGTTAACCCGGGCCCGCACCTGACCGCGCGGTGTGCCGGGCGCTCCGCCGAGCTCGTCGGGTGTGGCCAGGCAGGGGCCGAGGGCGTGGGCGAAGTCCTTGCACTTGCTGGGCCCAAGCCCCAGAGCCATCTCGACCTTCTGTACGTCCCTTGCTGAGAAGTCGTTGAACAAGGTGTACCCCGCGATTAGATCGGGAGCCTCCTCGACGGTCACGTCGCTTCCACCCCGTCCGAGCACGACGGCGACCTCGAGCTCGTAATCGAGGCAGTCGGTCACCGGGTGAGGGATCTCGGTGTCCGGTCCGTGTACCACCGCGGGGTTGGTGAAGTAGAAGACCGGGGTGCGGTACCACTCCGCGGGGATGTCGACGGCCCCGGTCTGGCCACGAAGGAAATTGGCGTAATGGTCCTCGAAGGTGATGAAGTCTCGGATGCTGGCCGGCTGCGCCAGTGGCGAGAGCAGGGTGACGTCGTCAACAGGAATCGCCGGCCCTATCCCGTCGGGGCGTTGCCGGCTCATCGCGATCTCCAACAGTCTCGCGTCCCCGTCGGCCAGGGCCACAGGGACGACTTTCTCGCCCTCCAGGACGCCGATGGACGTCGGACCTCCGGAGGTGGTGAACCGGACCAAACGCATCGCAATCTCCCTTGATCAAGTCGCCTCCGGCCAGACACTAGCGTCCCTACCGACCGGAAGGTAGAGAGGTAATGCTGTCCTGCTGTGGCTGCAAGCAGCCGGTTGCTTCGTTCGGGCCCAGCTCGGAGTTTGGCGCTCGCCCCGTCGCATACGAGGCTGAGATCCGGAAGTGCGATGACGGACGCCCGAGAGGCAGCGAGCCGACTTCGTCAATTACTTCCGGGTCGGTACGTCGATCGTGGTGCAGTGCGGCAATTCCCACGGCATCCACGACCTGCACGGCTGAACCGCCCCGGCGAGTCCGGAGTCTCTGTGAGACCCCGTCCGCCTGCTGGATCGTGCGGCGGATCGTGACCAGCTCATCGGCGACGGCAGCCGGGGCGGCCATGAGCCACTCCAGGCGGGCCCGGATCCGCTCGTCGGCCGCCGCCTGGGAGAGCCTGCGGATGCGCTCCATGACCTCGGGGGCGGGCCATCGCCCCGTTACCTTCCTGGCGCCCCCGGTGAGGGGGTTCCTGGTCACCAGGTCCGCATGACTGATTGCCCCTGTCGTTGATGATCCGGGGGGTGTTGTCACCGGGCCTGGTGGCACTGGTGGACCGCTGATAGGGACATGGCCGCCCCCGTTCGGGTTGGTCTCTTCGTAACGTGGCTGCCGGCATCCAGTGCTGGACCGACCACGACGAGAACTGCGGGAGCGGGGAGTGCATGGATGAGTGAGAGCGGCTATGCGGTCTTCTGCGGGCTGGACGTCGGCAAGTGCACCCACCACGCGGTGGCCCTCGATCCCGGGGGCGCCCGGCGGCACGACGCCGCGCTGCCCCAAGACGAGCAGCGGCTGCGCGAGCTGTTCGAGCGTCTGCAAGGCCACGGGTGGTGCTCGTCGTCGTCGATCAGCCGGCCACCATCGGCGCGCTGCCGGTCGCGGTCGCCCGGACGGTCGGCTGCCACGTCGCCTACCTGCCCGGCTTGGCGATGCGCCGGATCGCCGATCTGCACCCGGGATCGGCCAAGACCGACGCCCGCGACGCCTACGTCATCGCCGAGGCCGCCCGCACCACGCCGCACACGCTGCGCCGGGTCGATGCGGGCGAGGAGGTGCTCGCCGAGCTGGGTGTGCTGATCGGCTTCGACGACGACCAGGCCGCCGAGGCCACCCGGCTCAGCAACCGCGTCCGTCGCGTCGACGTCCTGTTCGCCATGCTCCGCGACGGCACCGTCTACCAGCCACAACCGGCTTGACCGAACCCATAGGGACACCCCCCGGGCGTGTTTAGCACGACGTGCTTTGTCCGCTCCGGATGCGCCGCGGCGAACTTGACCGCCAGTCAGCCGTCGAGCGATTCACCGTTCAGGTGCGCCCTCTGCACGTCCAGCGCGTCGAGTAGCCCAGCCAAGTGCGTCACGTACTGGGACAGTTCCAGGTCCGCCATCGCGTGGGTCGTGTAGCCGTGCCCGGAATAGTCCTAGGCGATCACCCGGAACCGCTCGGCCAGCGCGCCGATGTTGTGCGCGTAGGCCGCCAGGTGCCCGCCCGTGCCGGCCGTGAGGACCAGCGGGTCCGCGACGGGGTGCGCCACCGACCCCAACGCGACCCAGACCGGCGTGTCGCTTCTGCGGTCAACCTCCTGTTCCCCGGCGAGTTCCCTGTTCACCGACCGCCGGGACAGCACTAGTGTGCTAGCACGCTACCGACGCCGCAATGGCTCGGTGGACGGACGACGGAGTTGTGGCCGTCGCGTCGGCGACTCCATGGTTGGCGCTCGCGGGCCCGCGGACTCAAGGAGGGCGATCGACGATGGCAGCAGGGACGAGCGCGGAACGGCGGGTCGCCGTCGTGGGCGGGGGCTCCACCGGGATCGGTGCCGCGGTCTCACGGCGGCTGGACGCCGACGGCTACCGCGTCGTCGTCGTCGGCTCGAAGAGCGTCGAGGAGGGCAACGCCCTCGTCGCCGAACTGCGGGACGGCATGTTCCTGCAGGCCGACCTCGGCGACCCCGACGGGCCGGCCGGCGTCGTACGGCAGGTCGAGGAGCGGCTTGGCCGACTGGACGCGCTGGTGTACTCGGCCGGCAAGACCGCGCGTATCCCGCACCCCAACATCCACGAGGTCACCGACGACGTCTGGTCGGGGATCCTGCAGATGAACGTGCTGGCTCCGTGGCACTTCGTCCAGGCGGCCGAACCGCTGCTGCGCAAGAGCGGCGACGGCAGCATCGTCATGGTCGGCGCTCTCGCGGGCGTGGACGTGGGCGGTAGCAGCATCCCGTACGCGGTGAGCAAGGCGGCGATGCACCACATGTGCAAACTGCTCGGCGGGGCGCTGGGCCCGGAGATCCGGGTCAACGCCGTCGCGCCCGGGTTCATCGACACCCGGTGGACCGCCGGGTGGGAGGAGTTCCGCACCCAGATCCAGGAGCGGGTGCCGCTGCGGCGCACCGGGACCCCCGAAGAGGTCGCAGAACTCGTCCTCGGGCTGATCAAGTCCACCTACGTCACCGGTCAGACGGTGGTCGCCGACGGCGGTCTGTCCCTCCTGGTCTGACCACGCGTCGACCGTCCCGGCAAAGGAGCAGTGTGCCCGAGAATATCCCTCTCTCCGACGAGCGCGTCGTCCCGGCGCCGACCATCCGGAGCTTCCGCAGGGTCGTCACCGGGCTGGACGAGCAGGGCCGGTCCACGGTCCTGGAGGACGGGCTGAGCCCGCACGTTCAGGTCGTCGCCGACACCCCCACGTTTGTCTACACGAACCTGTGGCGCCACGAGGAGGTCCCGGTCGACAACTCGGGGCCGGCCGACGATGGGCTCGGGAGCCCGGGCCGCATCGCGCCGCCGGCGGCCGGGTCGATCCTGCGCATCGTCGAGTTCCCGCCCGACAGTCACTGGGACACCGGACCCGAGGTGCGGGAGGCCATGTTCCACAGCACGCCGTCGCTGGACTACGCGATCGTGCTCGAGGGCTGCATCTGGCACGTCATGGACGCCGACGAGCGCGAGCTGATGGCCGGCGACGTGCTCATCCAGCGCGGCACGCGGCACCTGTGGTCCAACAGGTCCGACCGGCCATGCCTGATCGCGTTCGTGCTCATCGGCGGATCGGCGGTCTAGCCCGCCGCCGGCGTGGAGGAAGTTCCCGAGGAGGAAGTCATGGCCACTGTCGTGGGATGCGTCGCCCTCTCGCACTCGCCGGTGTGGAGCATCGCCCCGCCGGCGACGCCGGACTCGCCCGGGGCTCGCTTCGCGGCCGCCGTCGAGCAGGTCCGCGGCGCAGCCGTCGAGCTGCGGCCCGACGCCGTCGTGGTGTTCGGTCCCGACCACGCGCGGAACCTCTTCTACGACCTCATGCCGCCCTTCTGCATCGGCGCCGAGAAGGTGCACAGCGTGGGGGACTACGGGACGGTGAGCGGTGAGCTGCCGCTGGCGGCGGGGCTGGCCCGCGCCATCTTCGATGGGGTAACCGGCCAGGGCTTCGACCCCGCGATCTCGCTCGACCTCGGAATCGATCACGGCCTGACCCAGGTCTACGGCAAGCTCTTCCCGGCCCTCGACTTGCCGATCGTGCCGGTGATCGTGAACGCCGGCTGTCCGCCGTTGCCGAGCTTCCGCCGCTGCTTCGACTTCGGCCGGGCGGTGGGCCGGGCGATCGAGGCGTCGGCAGATCCGGCCCGGGTGCTGGTCGTGGGGTCGGGCGGGATGTCGCACTGGCCGAACTCGATCTCCGCCGAGGACCCCGGGATCACCCCCGAGTGGCGGGACTTCCTCATCCACGGGCGGCCGCGGGTGAACGAGCTCGAACCTGCCCGGCAGAGTAAGACGCGCGAGCTGGCTGAGAGCGAGGCGACCGGCCAGATCAACCCCGGGTGGGACCGGTCGCTGCTCGAGCGGGTCCTCGCCGACCCGGAGGTCATGGCCGGGCTGGACGGGGAGGACGTCGAGACGGCGGCCGGCCACGGCGCGGGCGAGGTGCGCACCTGGGGGGCTGCGGTGGGCGCGTGGGGCGGCCCGCTGGCGTGGGCGGCCTACGAGCCGGTGCCCTCCTGGATCACCGGCATGGGCGTCGTCGCGAGCTTCGTGCCACAGAGCCAGGACCAGCTCGAGGCCGCGGCTGCGGGCATGTCCCGAGCCTGAGCGAACCGGCTTGCTCACCAGGGCGCGGACAGCAGCCACTCGTGCGGCGCGCTGCTCACCATCCGTTGCCAGTCCTGATCGGGCATGTCGATAAGTGCGCCCTGGCTGTATAGCAGCGGTTCGGCCTCCGAGAGACGGACCTGGCAGCCGATCATGGAGGCGCTGCGCCGGCTGGACGCCGACGGCCTGGTGGTCATCGTCCCGCAGGTCGGCTGCCGAGTGGCGACCTACGACGCCTGCGACATCTCGAACTTCTTCGCCGTCTTCGCTGCCTTCGAGGGCGGCATCGCCGGCGTGCCGGCCGCCCGGCGGACCGAGCAGGACCTCCAGCGCCTGCAGGAGGTGCACGAGCGGATCGGCAGTATCTGCGTCGAACCCGACGAGGTGCGGAGGGGGCACGGCTACCGGCTGCTGAACCGGGAGTTCCACGGCGTGATCCACGGGATGGCGCGGTCCATCATCGAGGAGATCAGCCTGCGCATGTGGGACCTGAGCGACTTCCTCATAAGCACCGCCGGACCGTCGCGCCCGCTCGGTTCCGCGCTCGAGCGGCGGCACGCCGATCATCAGTCGATCTACGAGGCGCTGGTCAGCGGTGACGGCGCGGCCGCTCGTGCCCGCATGGAGGAGCACGTCCTGGACAACGTGTCGCTCATCCGGGGAGACCTCTCGGCCTGACCGGTTCGCGACCGCGCACTCGTCATAGCGACACCCGGCGCGTCTCCCCGGGCGGAGGCTGAGCCGCTGGTCAAGCTTGCGTCACGCCGTCGAGCCAGGCTTGACGGCACCGCGCTCCTCGGGGAATGTGTCCTGCGTCACTCCAAGCTGGAACGCTAGTACGCAAGGAGCCCCATGGTTCAGCCCATCGCTCCGAGCCGGTTGGGCGTCGGGGCCGAGCTGAGTCTCGAACACGTCTCCATCTCCTTCCGGGGGGTCCACGCGCTGCGCGACGTCTCGTTCGAGGTGCGTCCGGGCAGCGTGACGGCGCTGATCGGGCCCAACGGAGCCGGCAAGACCACCCTGTTCAACTGCATCTCCGGCCTGTACCGGTCGGGGGGCACCATCCGCCTGGACGGGCGGGACATCTCCACGACCCGGTCGGCCGCGCGTGCCCGGCTCGGTGTCGCCCGCACGTTCCAGACGCCGGCGCTGGTGGCCGGGTGGAGCGTGCTGGCCAACGTCGTGGTGGGGGACTGCGCCCGGGGGGCGGCCGGGCCGTTCGCGTCGTTCCTCCAGCCGGGTCGGGAGAACCGGCAGGCCCGCCAGGCCCACGAGCAGGCAGCCGACCTGCTGGAGACGTTCGGGCTGGCGCACCTGTCCGAAACCCCGGTCGACGGGCTGCCACACGCGCAGCGACGGCGGGTCGAGATCGTGCGCGCGCTGCTGCCCTCGCCGCGGTTGCTGCTGCTCGACGAGCCGGCGGCAGGGCTGGGCAACGAGGAGTCCTTCCCGCTGTTCGACCGGCTGCTGCGCTGGGCCGAGGGGCGGGACATGACGGTCCTGCTCGTGGAGCACTCGATGGACCTCGTCATGAAGGTGGCTGGACATGTCGTCGTCCTCGATGCCGGCGGCGTCATCGCCGACGGCGCCGCCGAGGAGGTCCGCCAGGACCCTGCAGTGATCAAGGCGTACCTCGGTGAGTGAGCCGGTGCTTGAGGTTGCGGATCTGCGGGCTTCGTACGGCACGGTCGAGGCGCTGCACGGCATCTCGCTGACCGTGGGGGAGGCCGAGGTGGTGGCGCTGGTGGGGCCCAACGGCGCCGGGAAGACGACGCTGCTGCGTGCGATCTGCGGCGACGTGCGGGTGCGCGGCTCGGTCGTCTACCGGGGCATGGAGACCGCCGGCAAGAAGCCGTATGCGATCGCGCGGCTCGGCGTCGGGCATGTGCCCGAGGGACGGGGCACGTTCACCGACCTGACCGTGGCCGAGAACCTGCAGCTGGCCTGCCTGGGCGCCGGGGACCGGGCCCGGGGGAACCGGCCCACGCCCGACGAGGCATACGAGATGTTCCCCATCCTGCGCGAGTTCCGACAGCGCCCGGCGGGGGCCCTCTCCGGTGGGCAGCAGCAGATGCTGGCGATCTGCCGGGCGCTGCTGGCCCGGCCCGACCTCCTGCTGATCGACGAGCCGTCGGCGGGGCTGGCGCCGCTGGTCACCAAGGAGGTGTTCGACGAGCTGGAGCGGCTACTGGCCGAACGCCGGATCTCGGTGGTGCTGTCGGAGCAGAACCTCACCCGCGCCTTCGCCATCGCCCACCGCGGATACGTGCTCAGCTCCGGCAGGGTCGTGCTCAGCGGCTCGGTGAGCGAGTTGCAGCAGCGCGACGAATTGCTGCACGCCTACCTGGGCGCCACGACCGCTTCGCACGGAGGTGAGCTGCGGTGACGCTGCTCCTGCAGCAGATTCTCTCCGGTATCGCGACCGGCGTGATCTTCGGTGGCCTCGCCCTGGCCCTCAGTGTCGTGTTCGAGGGCACGGGGGTCATGAACTTCGCGCAGGGCGAGATGGCCGCCTTCACCACCTTCCTGTTCTGGACGCTGTTGCAGGTCGGCCTGCCCTACTGGGCGGGGTTCGTGCTTGTCATCGCGATCGGCTTCGTCCTCGGACTGGTCGTTGAGCGCACGCTGATCCGGCCGGTGGAGAACTCCAGCGAGCTGACCATCCTCATCGTCACGCTCGCGCTCTTCCTGGCCTTTAACGCTCTCAGCGGGCTGATCTGGGGCTTCAGCGGGCAGACGGTGGCGAGCCCGTTCGGCTCCGGTGCTATAAGCGTCTTCGGCGCGCGGATCACCTACCAGCAGCTCGGGATGACGATCGCGATGATCGCCACGGCGGCCGCCGTCGGTGCCCTCTTCCGGTTCACCAACCTGGGCCTGCGGCTCCGGGCGGCGGCGATGAACCGCACGTCGAGCCACTACCTGTCGATCAACACCGGCGTGATGCTCGGCGTGGGCTGGGGCATCGCCGCCGCCACCGGCGCGGTCGCGGGGGCGGTGATCGTGCCGCTGAGCAACCTGCAGCCGGACATGTTCACCACGTCGCTGCTGCTCGCCTTCGCCGCCTTCGCCCTCGGCGGTGCCGGCTCACGGGTGGGCGCGGTCGTCGGCGGCATCATCATCGGCGTCGTCACGAACCTCGGGGTGACCTACGTGCCCTTCCTTAGCGGCGACATCTCTGACGTCGTCCCGCTCGTGGTGATCCTGCTGGTCCTGCTGCTGCGGCCGCAGGGGCTGTTCGGCCGGCACGCGGCGGTGCGGTCGTGAGCGCCGTCGCCGCGGGGGTGCAGCGGTCCCGCTGGCCGGTGCGGCTGGCCTGGGTCGTCGGCATGGTCCTGGTGGCACTGCTCGCCTTCGTCATCACCGACTACGAGTTGTTCCGGCTCAGCCGGATGGCCTGCATCGGCATCGCGGTCCTGTCGCTGGACCTGCTCACCGGCCGGGCCGGGCTCATCTCGGCCGGGCAGGGGGCGCTGTTCGGGCTGGGCGCCTACACCACGGTGCTGCTGGTCTACCACGAGATCGCGCCGTACCCCGTCGCGATCGTGCTCGGTAGCGTGCTGTGCTTCCTCGTCGGGCTGGTGCTCGGGCTCCCGGCACTGCGGCTGGGCGGGCTCAACCTGGGCCTGGTCACCTTGGGCGCGGCGCTGGTGTTCCCCGAACTACTGAAGAAGTACAGCGACCTCACCGGAGGCGTGTTCGGGATCGGGATCAGCCCGCCGCAGGCTCCGCTCGACCTCGCGCTGACCTCTGCCCAGTGGCTCTACCTGGTCAGCGTCGCCGGCCTGCTGATCGCGATGGCCTTCTACACCCGGCTGGTCAACTCCCGGTTCGGGCGGGGGCTGGAGGCGCTGCGGACCAACGAGAACATGGCCGCCTCCGTCGGGGTGGACCTCGCCCGCTCGAAGCTGCTGGCCTTCGGCATCAGCTCGGCCATGGCCGGGTTCGGAGGCGGCCTGTACCTGCTGCTCATCGGCCACGTCACACCCGACACCTTCCTGCTGACGCTGTCGCTGTCGATGCTGTTCGCCGCGGTCGTCGGCGGGCTGCGCTCCAGGCTGGGCGTGCTGCTCGGGGCGGCGTTCGTCGTCTTCGTGCCCGACTTCTCCGCCGCCTTCGGCGAGCGCGGCCCGCAACTGATCTACGCCATCGCCCTGCTGCTGACGGTGTACCTGCTGCCCCGCGGGATCGTCCCCAGCCTCGCGGCGCTCGGCCGCCGCCTCCTCGGACGGCGCGCTCCCCGGACACCCGAGCCGTGGGACGAGATAGAACCTGGCGCGGCGGTCGCGCCTGAGCAGAGCCCTGTCGTCGACAGACTCGGAAAGGGATGACCATGAGTCGGAGAAGGTTCGGCCGGCTGGGTGCGGCCGCCGTGACGATCGTCGTCACGGCGCTGGCGCTCAGCGGATGCCGGGGTGGAAGCGAGGACCCGACCGACGGGGGAGGCGGCGGCGGGAACGCCGCGGAAGGGGAGCCGATCACGATCGGCGGCAGCTTCCCCTTCAGCGGCGGGCTGGCCCTCTACGGCGGGCTGTCGCAGGGCGCGCAGGCATACTTCGAGCAGGTCAACGCCGACGGCGGTGTCAACGGCCGGGAGATCGAGTACACCGCGCTCGACGACGGCTACGACCCCTCGCGGCTGGCCAGCAACGCCCGGCAGTTCGTGGAGCAGGAGGGGGTTTTCGCCGTCGTCAGCTTCGGCGGGACCAACCTCGCCATCCGCGACTACATGAAGACCCAGGGCGTGCCGCACTTCGTCATGGCCGGCAACGCGGCGCTGTCGGAGATCGAGTCCCACCCGCACACCCGCGCCTGGTGGCCGGACATCCGCCTCGAGGGAGCGATTACTGCGCACGCGATCCTCGAGCAGAACCCCGACGCCCAGATCGGCGTCATGGGCTTCAACAACGACATCACGGTCAGCCAGATCGAAGGCCTCACCGAGGGCCTCGGCGACCAGGCCGACCAGCTGATCGCGGAGGAGACCTACCCGCCGTCGGCCACCGACTTGTCCGCGCAGATCAACCGGCTGCAGGCCGCCGGCGTGGACACCGTCGTCGCCGCCCTCGGCGGGCCGGTCGGTGTGAGCGCGCTGCAGTATATGGACCAGATCGGCTGGGATCCGGACATCTACAACTACTCCAATGCCTCAGCCATCGAGACGCTGACCGCCAACGCCGGCGCGGCCGCCGACGGCCTGCACAGCGTGCAGTGGCTCAAGGATCCGGCCGACGAGCAGTGGGCCGACGACGAGGGCATCCAGGCGTTCCAGGACGCCGTCGAGCAGTACGGCGACGGCGCCAGCCCGAACGACATGCTGGTGCTCAACGGCTACGCCTGGGCCCAGGCCCTGGTCGCGGTGCTCGAGTCGATGGGTGACGACATCACCCAGGAAGGTCTGATCGAGGCCTGGGACAACCTGGAGAGCACCGAGAACCAGGCCACCCTGCCGGATGTCCAGATGGAGGCGGGGCCGGACGGCCGGCTCATCCACAGCTACAAGCTGACCACCTGGGACGGCAGCACGTGGCAGATCGAGGGCGACGTGATCGACGGCCTCGAGCTGGGTCTGCTCGGCTAGCCCGGAGCAGTGCACTGCCGGGCCGTGGGGCGCCACGCGCCCTACGGCCCGGCCCCTTCGGAAGGCGGGAGAACGACATGCGATGGGTGACCTACCGGTCGGCCGCAGCCGGCGGCGAGCGCGTCGGGCTGGTCGAGGACGGGCAGATCCACGGGCTCCGGGCACCTGACCGCCTCCTCGACCTGCTCGGGGACGACGGCGAGCGGATGGCGGGCGCCGCGGAGGAGGCCCGGCGCGATCCGCTCGAGGTCGTCGATCTGGACGAGGCGGTGCTCCGGGCACCCGTGCCGGTGCCGCCGTCCATCCGGGACTTCATGGCCTTCGAGGCCCACGTGCGTAACGCCCGGAAGTCCATGGACGCCGACCTCGACCCGGAGTGGTACCACGACCCGGTCTTCTACTTCACCAACCCGGCCGCCGTGCTCGGGTCCGGTGACGACGTGCCGATCTCCCCGGGCTGCACCTGGTTCGACTACGAGCTGGAGCTCGGCGTCGTGGTCGGGCGCGGCGGGGCCGACCTCGACCCGGCCGAGGCCGAGGAGCACATCGCCGGCTACTTCATCTTCTGCGACTGGAGCGCTCGCGACCTGCAGCTGAAGGAGATGCGGCAGGGCCTGGGCCCGGCGAAGGGCAAGGACGGCGCCAGCACCCTGGGGCCGATGCTGGTCACCCCCGACGAGCTGGCCCCGCACCGGAAAGGTAACGGCTTCGACCTGCAGGCCGGGGTGACCGTCAACGGCCGGACGTACACGAAGACGACGCTCGGCGAGCAGTACTGGTCGTTTGGCGAGATGCTCGCCTACGCGTCGCGGGGGACCCGGCTGGTGCCCGGCGACGTGATCGGCAGCGGCACGGTGGGCACCGGCTGCATCCTCGAGCTCTCCGTGTTGCACGGGATCGAGGAGTACCCCTGGCTGCGCCCGGGTGACGAGGTGGTGCTCTCCGTGGAGCTGCTGGGTGACCTTCGCGCCCGGATCGTCGAGGGTGCGCCGCTGCGCCCGTTGCGCTGAAGTTCGGGCGTGGGGTGCAACTGGCAACCCCGCGGGAGCTGACTACAGGAGGACCGATTGTCCGCACACGGCATCGAGGCCGGCATGGCGCTGCCACCCCGGGTCGAGGAGGTGAGCACGGGCGTCTTCGCCTACATCCAGCCCGACGGCAGCTGGTGGATAAACAACACCGGCTTCGTCGTCGGCCGGGACCGCGTCTTCGGCATCGACGCCTCCTCGACCGAACGACGCACCCGCGGCATCCTCGATGCGATCGGCACGGTGACCAGCGCACCGGTGCGCACGCTGCTCAACACCCACCACCACGGTGACCACACGCACGGCAACGGGTACTTCACCGAGGCGACGATCATCGCGCACGAGGCCGCGCGGGAGCTGATCATCGGGCAGGAACCGCCCCCGAACGGCATGGTGTTCGAGCCGGTGGAGTGGGGCGCCCTCCCGCCTGCGCCGCCGTTCCTCACCTACTCGGACGGGGTCGACGTCTGGGTCGACGACAGGAAGGTCGAGGTGCGCTACATCAGCACCCCGGCCCACACCACCAACGACTCCATCGCCTGGCTGCCCGAGGAGCGCGTGCTCTACAGCGGGGACCTCGTGTTTAACGGTGGCACCCCCTTCCTGCTCATGGGGTCGGTCGCGGGCTCCCTTGAGGCGCTCGACCGCATGCGGGCGCTCGACCCCGCCGTCATCGTCCCCGGGCACGGGCCGGTGTGCGGCCCGGAGATCTTCGACCGCACCGAGGGATACCTGCGCTTCCTCCAGAAGACGGCCGCGGACGCGCACGCCGCTGAGCTCTCGCCGCTGGACGCCGCCCGGCAGACCGATCTCGGCGAGTACGCCGAGTGGCTCGACGCCGAGCGGATCGTCGGCAACCTGCATCGGGCCTATGCCGAGCTGGACGGACGCGAACGCGGAGCCACCCTGGACAGCTTCGGCATCCTCGGCGAGATGGTGACCTTCCACGGCGGCCCCTTGCGCTGCTACGCCTGATCGCTGTGAGGAGCCGGGGACGCCCGGGCGTTCGGTCGCCGAGCCGAGCAACCGCTGCCGTACCGGGCGCGGGCATGTGGCCGACGTCCACGCGTGTGGCGGTGGTTACTGGAGGCTCCCGCGGTATCGGTCGGGCCACGGTGAGCCGGCTGGCCGCGGACGGGCTGGCCGTCGTCGTCGGCTACGTCGCCGGCAAGGAACAAGCCTGGGCCGCGGCGCAGGAGGTGGCCGTCGCCGGAGGTCGTGCCCTCGCCGTGCAGGCCGATGTCGCCGTCGAGGCCGACGTGGCCGGGCTGTTCGATGCCGCCGAGGAAGCCTTCGGCGGCATCGACGTCGTCGTCCACTCCGCCGGACGCATGACTCTCGCACCCGTTTCCGACCTCGCGCTGGCTGACCTCGACAACCTGTACCGGACCAACGTGCGGGGGAGTTTCGCAGTCGCCCAACAGGCCGCTCGGCGACTGCGGGGCGGCGGGGCCTTGGTCCTGCTGTCGACGTCGGTGGTCGCGCGCCCGCTGCCGCGGTACGGCGCCTACTCGGCTACCAAGGGAGCCGTGGAAGCGCTGACCAAGGTGCTCGCGCGCGAGCTGCGCGGCCGTGACGTGACGGTCAACGCCGTCGCCCCCGGGCCGACGGTGACGGACATGTTCCTCGACGGCAAGGACGAGGAACTTCTGGCTCGCTTCGCTGCTGAGCCTCCCCTTGAGCGACTCGGGACCCCGGCGGACGTGGCGGACGTCATCGCTTTCCTCGCCTCACCCGCCGGCCACTGGGTCAACGGTCAGGTGATCCGGGCCAACGGGGGCGTCATCTAACGCTAAGCGAGGCACCTCGTCGATGAGGCCAGCGGGCGCCTGCCGAGCCCCAACCGCGGCGTCCTCTGCCCCGCATTGGGGGCAGAGCAGGAGTCCCGCATCGAGGAGGCACGCGACCGGTTCAGCCGGTGCCCGCTTAACGAGAACAGCCTCGGCGTCCGTAGATCGAAGGGTGCGGCTCCCCCGTGCAGATCCCCATCAGCTCCGGCGAGTCGTCGTCCTCATCACCTGGGTGGTGATCACCCTCCGGCTGTCAGCCGCCAAGCAGACAGACCGAAGCGTGACCGCTCATGATCCTGCCGCCGAGGCATGGATGGATCTACGACGGTTCAAGCCGTTGCGTGACGCCGGAGCGACCTGGAAGGTGATCGCCGCGGAACTCGGGCTGGATCAGCCCATCGAGCGCGGGGTCGTTGCCGGTGGAGACAGCGACGCCGTAGACCTCGAGGAACTCCACGTCCGTGAGTGCCCGGGCGCCGGCCTCCTGCCGGGTAGGCAGCTTGACCTTCTTCGCCGGGTTGCCCGAGACCTTCTCCTCGTCGGTCATCCAGGTGAACATCCACCGGGTGGCCTGGATGAACTGCTCGCGGGCACCGCGGCCGTCACTGTGCAGCAGGTTGCGGCCGGCGGCCTCCCGCTTGACGTTGCGGGCGACGGTGCGCTTCAGCCCGCGACGGCCGGCCCACCAGGCTGCGTCAGCGACGACGCTGCGGGTGACCTGGTTGACCGGCAGGTCAGGGATGCCGAGGTAGCGCGCGGCGCAGTCGGTGTGCAGCTCGTCGTCCGTCATGACGCAGGCCTCGTCGTGCCCGTCAGCGCCGCCTGGGCAGGGGCAGGTCCCGGCCGCGCAGGCGGGGCAGGAGCACGGGCACATGTCCGGCATCCCGTCGACGAGCAGCTGCAGGTAGGGCGCCCAGGTCTTCTCACTGCGGGGCGGGTCGCGGCGCATAGCGGTGATCGCCTCGGCGACCGCCTGCCGGACGCGGTAGATCTCCTCGGGCGTCGGGGGAGTCGCGAGCATGCTGTCGACGACGGTCGGGTCGTAGCCCTGGGCGATGAGGGTCGCTCGCATCGCCTCGCGCTGGTCGTACTGCTGGCCGCCCTCGGCGGCGCCGTCGGTGGGGGAGTTGATGGTGGTCATGGTGGTTTCTCCGTGAGGTGAGGGCACCGGTCGTGCCGTGGGACGCAGGGGACGGTGCCGCTCAGCGGACGATGCGCAGTCGCCCCGCGGAGGCGGTCGCCTCGGCGGTGTGCGCGACGTCCGACGGCGTGGCGTCGGTGTCATCGCCGGAGTCGGCGAGGGGCAGCTCCGTCGGCCCAACGGCCTCGGAGGACGCAGTGGCCGGCCGGCGGAGGCCGTCGATCAGGCCGGTGATCTCGGCCGCCAGCCGGCTGGCCGCGGTCAGGGTGACCGTGCCCCGGTCGGGATCGAGGACCACCAGCACGTCGGCGCCGTCAGGGATACCGGCCAAGCGCCGGACTCCGGGGCTGAGCGTGAGACGTCCGCGGCCGTCCAGCGGCAGGGCGGTCGTGGCGTAGTTGGGCCGCGGCTGCTCGGGGCTGCCGGGCAGGAAGGCGGTGAGGACGGCGCCGTCCCGCTCGGCGGGCAGCCGGGTGGCGGCGGCGACCTCGACCGGCAGCGGCAGCCGTCCCTTGACGTCGAGGGCCCGGACCAGGTGGCCGCTGCGGGCTGCGGCCATGTCCGCCGGAAGAGCCCAGATGCCCGACAGGTCCACCGGCGGGGCGGCGGGCTTCTCTCCGGCGGCGATCGAGGCCAGCGCCAACGCGTCGGCTGGCGTGCGGTCGCCGGCGCCGGTGAGCAGCGCGCCCAGCCCGGCCCAGGAGGCCGGCACGCCGGTCAGCGCCGGCGCCGGGTCACCGGCAGACGAGGGGGTCACCGAGGAAGCGACCGACAGGCCCGGCCGGGCCGCCGGTGCGGTGGAAGCCGCGGCGGTGCGGCGACGGACGGCGGGGTGCAGCGGGGGAGCGGCGTTGGGCATGCGCGGATCGGTGCCGGGACCGCCGCGCTGGGCAGTCACTTCCAGCAGTCGGCGCACTGCCGCCTGATCGGCATCGCCCAGGAGGGCCGCCTGCGGGGCAGGTGCTGCCAGGGACTGGGCGGTGAACGCCGCTGAGGGCTCCGGAATGCTTGCGCATCCTGGGATGGGGGGAACCGTGTCGTCAGGTTCCGAGATGGCCGTTTCCGGCCGGTGGAGGTGGGAGAGCTCCCACTTCGTGGTGTCCGAGGGGGGACTTGAACCCCCACGCCCGATAAAGGGCACTAGCACCTCAAGCTAGCGCGTCTGCCATTCCGCCACCCGGACAAGGTGGGCGCCCTCGCGAGCGCCGGGAGTCAGCATAACCGAGCCTCGGCCTGGGATCGCACACCCCCGGTGGCACGATCGGCGGCATGTCCGAGACGACCCCCGCCCCCCTTGCCCGAGCCCAGGCCGAGGTCGCGGAGCTGCTGTCCGACCTCATTCGCATCGACACCACCAACACCGGGGACACCGCCACCGGCAAGGGCGAGCGGACGGCGGCCGAGTGGGTGGCCGGCAAGCTGGACGAGGTCGGCATCGACTCGGTGATCCACGAGTCGGAGCGGGGGCGGGCCAGCCTGGTCGCCCGCATCCCGGGCGCCGACCGCAGCCGGCCGGGCCTGCTCGTCCACGGGCACCTGGACGTCGTCCCCGCCGACCCGGCCGAGTGGAGCGTGCACCCCTTCTCCGGCGAGGAGCGCGACGGGTACGTCTGGGGCCGCGGCGCGGTCGACATGAAGGACATGGACGCGATGGTCCTGGCGCTGGTCCGGGACTGGGCCCGGACCGGGACGAAGCCGCCCCGGGACATCGTGCTGGCCTTCGTCGCCGACGAGGAGGCCGGCGGCCGGCTCGGCGCGCGCTTCCTCGTCGAGGAGCACCCCGACCTGTTCGAGGGCTGCACCGAGGCGATCAGCGAGGTCGGCGGCTTCTCCATCACCGTCCGCGACGACCTGCGCCTCTACCTGGTGCAGACCGCCGAGAAGGGCCTGGCCTGGATGCGCCTGACCGCGACCGGCAGGCCCGGCCACGGCTCCTTCGTCCACGACGACAACGCCGTCACCCGGCTCTGCCAGGCGGTCGCCCGGCTCGGCTCGCACCGGCTGCCCACCGTCCTCACCCCGCCGATGCGGCAGTTCCTCGCCGCGGTCGAGGAGGCCTACGGCATCGAGATCGACCCCGACGAGCCCGAGGAGGCGCTGGCCCGGCTGGGCAGCATCAGCCGGATGATCGGCGCGGCGCTGCGCAACACGGTCAACCCGACGATGCTCCAGGCCGGATACAAGGCCAACGTCATCCCCGGCACCGCGTCGGCCACCGTCGACGGCCGCTTCCTCTACGGCCAGGAAGAGGAGTTCGAGCGGCAGCTGGCCGCCCTGATCGGCGAGGGCGTGCAGCGCGAGTGGATCGTCCACGACCAGGCCGTGGAGACGACGTTCGACGGCCCGCTGGTCGACCACATGGTCGCCGCCCTCAAGGCCGAGGACGACGGCGCCCGCCCGGTGCCCTTCACGATGAGCGGCGGCACCGACGCCAAGAGCTTCGAGCGCCTGGGCATGCGCTGCTTCGGCTTCTCCCCGCTGCGGCTGCCGCCCGACCTGGACTTCGCCTCGCTCTTCCACGGGATCGACGAGCGGGTGCCGGTCGAGTCGCTGCGCTTCGGCATCCGGGTGCTCGACCGCTTCCTCCGCGCCGCCTGAGCCCCCGGCCAGGCCCGCCCTCTCGACGATGTGGGGCGGCACCCCGGGGACGACGGCGTGCCGCCTCCGGAGCGTGACGATCGCGGCAGTCCGGGTGCGGGGCGGGAGCGGCCCGACGCCGGCACCGCGTGATGTGATGCGACGGTGACCGACACCACTCCCGGCCCCGGCTCCGTCGCGCTCGTCACGGGAGGGGCCGGCGGGTTCGGCCGCGCCCTCACCGCGAAGCTGCGGGCGCTCGGCGTCACCGTCGTCCTCGCCGACCTCGACAGCGAGCGCAACCGGCAGGTGGCCGCCGAGCTCGGCGCACCCTTCGTCGCCCTCGACGTCACCGACCGGGCGGCGAACCGGGCCGTCGTCGAGCAGGTCGAGGCCGAGCACGGCCGGCTGGACGCGGTGTTCCTCAACGCCGGCATCGCCGGGGGCAGCCGGGAGACCCTCGACGTCGACGAGTTCCTCCGCGTCGTGGAGGTCGACCTGTTCGGCGTCGTCTACGGCACCGAGGCGGCGCTGCCCGCGCTGCGGCGGGCCGGCGGCGGGTCGATCGTGGTCACCGCCTCCCTGGCCGGGCTCTCGCCGATGGCCACCGACCCCGGCTACAGCGTGGCCAAGGGCGGCGCCGTCGCGTTCGTGCGCTCGATGGCGCCGCGGCTGGCCGGTGAGGACATCACCGTCACGGCGATCTGCCCGGGCTTCGCCGACACCGCGATCATCGACCCGATCCGCGGGGAGTTCGAGAAGGCCGGGTTCCCCGTGCTCACCGCCGAGGAGGTGGCCGACGCGATGGTCGCCGCCTGGGCCTCCGGCGAGCCCGGCGCGGCCTACATCGTCCAGCCGGGGATCGGCGCGGTGCCCTACCGGTTCAAGGGCGTGCCGAGCGCCCGGACGGCCACCGGCGAGACCGCCGTCGTCCCCGAGGCGCTGCGGCCGCCGTCGATGCGCTAGCCGCCCGAGTCCAGCCGGCAGGCGAACAGGAAGGCCGGCGGCACGTTCCACGGGCAGATCCGCTGACGCACCGATGCGAAGCGGCGGCGCAGCTCGGGGAGCATCAACGGCGAGTACTGGATGACCAGCAGGACGCCCCGCGGGGCGAGGGCGGCGGGCAGCAGGTCCAGGATGCGCCGCCGCAGCCCGGCCTCCAGCGAGGTGTAGGGCAGGGCGGAGACGAGGACGTCGGCCCGCTTGCCGCCCAGGTGCAGGTCCAGGTTCTCGGCCGAATCGCACACCACCTGCAGCCGCGGGTCGGCGAACCGGGCCGTGAGCAGCTCGGCCAGCTGCGGATCGACCTCGACCGCGACCAGCCGGCCGTCCGGGCCCAGCCGGTCGAGGATCTCGCCGGTCGACACGCCCGTTCCCGCGCCCAGCTCGACCACGAGCTCGGCCGCGGGGATGTCGGCCAGATCGAGCATCTCGCGCACCGCCCGGCGGGAAGTGGGCAGGACCGCGCCGACCTGGCGCGGGTTGGTGAGGAACGCCCGGAGGAACTGACCCCGGTCGCGCAGCTGCTGTCTCATCCGGTCCTTCCCGGTCACCGTGCGAACGGGGCGACCACGGGCCGACCCTGCCACGGCCGGCGCCGGCCCGCGATCGGACACGGCCGGTCGCGAGGCACCCGCGCACCTCGCGCCGGTGACCGCGGTCACCGGCATCTGGCAGGGTCGCGGGCATGCGCGCATGGCGGGTCCACGAACTGGGCGATCCCTCGACGGTCATGAAGCTCGAGGAGGTCGAGCGGCCCACGCCCGGCGACGGGCAGGTGCTGGTCAAGGTGCGGGCGGCGGCCCTGAACTTCTTCGACGGGCTGATGATCCAGGGCCGGTACCAGGAGCGGCCGCCCCTGCCCTTCACCCCGGGCAGCGAGCTGTGCGGCGAGATCGTCGGCACCGGGCAGCGGGTGATCGGCGCGCCGTCGGGCGGCCCCGGCGCGTTCGCGGAGTACGCGCTCATGGACGCCGCCGGCGCCTGGCCGGTGCCCGAGAGGATGAGCGACGAGAAGGCCGCGTCGCTGTACCTGACCTACCAGACCGGCCACGTCGGCCTGCACCGCCGGGCGCACCTGCAGCCGGGGGAGTGGCTGCTCGTGCACGCCGGCGCCGGGGGCGTCGGCTCGGCGGCGATCCAGCTCGGCAAGGCCGCCGGAGCCCGTGTCATCGCCACCGCCGGCGGCCCGCACAAGGTCGAGGTCTGCCGGGAACTGGGCGCCGACCACGTCGTCGACTACACCAGCGAGGACTTCGTCCCGGTCGTCAAGGAGGTCACCGGCGGGCACGGGGCCGACGTCATCTACGACCCGGTCGGCGGCGACGTGTTCGACCGCAGCCGCAAGTGCATCGCCTTCGAGGGCCGGCTGGTCGTGGTCGGGTTCACCAGCGGCCGGATCCCCGAGGCCCCGGCCAACCACGCGCTGGTGAAGAACTACAGCGTCGTGGGCCTGCACTGGGGGCTCTACCGCACGAAGGAACCCGCGCTGATCGCCACGGTCCACCAGGAGCTGGTCAAGCTGGTCGAGGACGGGCTGGTCGACCCGATGATCAGCGAGACCTTCCCGCTGGAGCAGGCGCCGCAGGCGCTGGCCCAGCTCGCCGACCGCGGGACCGTCGGCAAGGTCGTCCTCGTCCCGTGAGGTCAGGCGGCCGTAGCCGGCCGCGTCCAGGACCGGTCAGTGCGCCGGGGCCCGGCCCAGGCGCGCCTTCGTCTCCTCGACGTCCATCCCGTGCAGCCGCAGCAGGTTCTCGCCGAGGATCTTCCGCTTGGCGACGTCGGTCAGTTGCGGGTAGCCGTAGCCCTCGCAGAGGTCCTGGGGGATCGAGAAGTCCCTGAAGGCCTGCAGCGCCCACTGCGGGTGCCACAGCGGCGCCTCCGAGCCGTAGACGATCTTGTCCTCGCCGCACCAGAACAGCAGCTTGCCGATGATCTCGGCGAACATCCGCGGCGCGCGGACGACGAAGTTCACCGTGGCCGCGATCGACGCGTAGAGGTTCGGGTGGCGGATCAGCTGCCAGCACGTCTCGTCGAGGAACGGCAGCCCGACGTGGAAGATCACGAAGTTGATGCCGGGGAAGTTGGCGGCGGCGCCGTCCATGTCCCAGGTCTGGGTCGCCTCGATCGGCTGCGGGCCGAGCGGGACGCCCTTGTGCACGCCGATCAGGTTCACGCCCAGCTCCTGCGCCTTCTCGAAGACCGGGAAGGCGATCTGCGGGTCGTCCATCCGCCAGGGGAAGGGCGCGCCGTAGTCATAGCGGACGTTGTAGAACTTGAACGCCTTGGCCCCGAACTCGCCCACCTGCCGTTCCATGAGGTCCAGCGCCCGGCGTCCCTCCAGCGGGTTGACCGAGCCCCAGAACACCGTGCGGTCGGGGTCGCGGGAGGCCAGGTCGGCGCACTCCTCCCAGGGGGAGAGCCCGTCGCGGAACAGGTCGGTCAGCGGCAGCGGCATCGCCACGAGCATGTCGGTGTCGGACTGCTCGTAGACCATCTGCCGGATGTCGGCCGGCGTCCACTCCTTGAGGAACTCCTCGGGCGACAGCTTCGGCTCGCTGTCCGGCGTCAGCGCGTTGTGGAACGCGTACAGGTGATTGGCGAACATCTGCCCCGGTGGCCCGAAGGCGTTCTTCGGCGTGAAGTTGAACGGGTGCGCGACCCCGTCGAACACGAATGCGTCGCCGATCATGGTCGTTCTCCTCGGTCAGGGGCGGTGGGCGGAGAGGTAGGCGTCGCGGTCAGGGACGGCAACCGGATCGGGGAGGAAACGCAGCTTCCGGGCGGCCGACTCCGACAGCCGGTCGGTCGTCCAGGCCTCGTCCCAGACGATCTCGACCTCGCAGGTGTCCACGCCGGGCAGGGCGGCGATCGCCTGCTCGACGTCGGTCAGCACCCGCGCGGCGAACGGGCACCAGCCGGAGGTGAGCAGTAGCTCGACGCGGGCGTGCCCGCCGTCCACGGTGACCGACCGGAGCAGGCCCATGTCGACGACGGAGATGCCCTTCTCCCGGCAGCAGGGGTCGAACACCGACGACAGCGCGGCGGCAGCCCATCCGGGCACGGGGCTCGGGGTCATGCGGTCATGGTGTGACCCGGAACACCACCTGACCAGCACCCGGTTTTCAGATGGTGACTCAGGAGGCCGAGCCGAGGACGAGGGCCCGCGAGACCCGCCGCGCGGCGTCCAGCACCGCCCGGCGGGTCCCGGGACGGTCCACGGCGCTGGGCGGGACGACGACGCCGACCGCCCCGGCCTCCTGCCCGGCCACCGCGGCGGCCAGGCAGCTGATGCCCACCGCGTACTCGCCCTCGTCGCGCGCGACGTCCTCCGGGGCCGGCAGCCGCAACCGGCGGCGGTCGACCACCGTCCGCGGAGTCAGAGCGTGCAGCGGGTGGCGCGCCAGGTAGTCCTCGCGGTCCACCGCCGGCAGCTGGCCGAGGATGCACTTGCCCAGGGCGGTGGCGTGCCCCGCGTCGTGGATGCCGACCCACAGGTCGATGCGTGGCGCACGGGCGCTGTCGACGATCTCCGCGACCACGATCTCCCCGTCCACCCAGCGGGCCAGGTACACCGCGCCGCCGAGCTCGTCGCGCAGCCACTCCAGCGCCGGCCGGGCGTGCGCCACGCCGCGGGCCGCCGTCCCCCGCCCGCGGACGAGGTCGAAGCGGTGCCCGAGCGCGTAGGAGCCGTCGTCCAGCCGCTGCAGCCAGCCCTCGTGGGTGCAGGTGCGCAGCAGGTGGTAGGTGGTGGCGAGGGGCAGCCCGGCGGCGCGGGCGACCTCCTTGGCGCGGGGGCGGCCGTCGTGCTCGGCGACGACCTCGAGCAGGTGCAGCGCCCGCTGCACGGACTGGATGAGCGTCGGGCGTGCCTCCACGTCCCGCTCCCTTCGCGGCGTGGGCACACGATCGCAGAAGGGACGCCGGCGGGGAATGCTAGATGTGCGGCTTCGGCAGATAGGAGAGCCGGGCGCGGCGCCGCAGGATCGCCTTGCGGGTGCCGTCGGGATGCAGCTGCAGCCGGGCAAGCTCCCAGCCGCCGGTATCGGCCTGCAGGCTCAGCATGGTCGCCGCTGCGGATCGGGACGTACCCGGTGGGATCCGCAGCGGCGCGAACTCGTATTCCCCGGCAACCGCCTCCATCCGGCCGATTGTGCCCGCCCGCCGCCGCCCGCGTCATCTCCCCGGTCGACCGCGGTCCGCTCCGGCCTGCCGGCAGGCCGCGGGGGCGGCAGGATGGACCCCGGCCGTACAACCCCGAGCAGGGACCGGCGGAACCGGGCGCGCCCGGTCGAGGTGCCGCGCCGCGGAGCCCCGCCGGCTCGAGGCCGGCGACCGCCGGCGAGGAGGACGTGTGACTGACCCCGGCAGCCCCCTCGAGGTGCCCGAGGCCGACCGAGCGGAGCAGGAGGAGCTCGTCGAGCCGCCCGACGTGGTGCTGGCCACCGAGGCCACCCCGCCCCCGGAGGACGTGCCCGAGGCCGACGCCCTCGAGCAGCAGCTGGTGGCGCAGCCGCGGGGGATCGGGAGCGGGCAGCCGCAGCCGATCGGTGACCGGGAGGCCGACGACGCCGACGTCCTCGAGCAGGAGGCCGACGTCCCCGTCGTCGAGGACGACGACCTGCCCTGACCTCCGGGCCGCGGAACGCGGCGCTCAGCCGTGCGCCACGACGTACCCGACCAGCCCGCCGACGGTGGTCACCTCGCCGTAGGCGCGCTCGGGGACGTCGACGCCGGTCAGCGTGACGACGTTCTCCAGCACGCGGAGGAAGTCCAGCGAGTCCAGCTCGAGGTCCTGGCGCAGCCGGACACCCTCGTCGAGGGCGTCGACGTCGACCTCGGGGGCGATCCGGCCGATCGCCGTGCACACCGCCTCCCACGCGGCCTGGCCGGTCACGATGCCTGCTGGCCGGTCACAGGTCCTCCGGGTGCTGCAGCAGCTCGCCCACCAGCCGGAGGAACCGTCCGCCGCGCGCCCCGTCGCTGACCCGGTGGTCGGCCGACAGGGTGGCGGTCACCGCCGGGCGGATGCCGAGCATCCCGTCGGCGGCCCACGGTTGCTCGCGTAGCCGGCCGTATCCCACCTGCGCCACCTGCGGCGGGGTGATCACCCCGTAGTACGCCTCCGCGCCCAGGTCGCCGAGGTTGATGACGGTGAGCGTCGCGTCCGGCGTCGCCGTCCGCGGCAGCCGTCCGTCCCGGGCCCGCGCCACGACGTCGCGCAGCTGCTGCATGAGCGCGTCCAGGGGCAGGGTCTCGGCGTCGCGCAGCGTCGGGGTCGCCCGCCCACCCCCGCGCAGCGCCACGGCGACCCCGAGGTGGACGGCGCCGCTGGGGCGGAACCGGTCGTCGGTGAGGAACCCGTTCACCTCCGGCACGCGGGCGGCGGCGCGGGCGGTGGCCCCGAGCAGCAGCGCCACGAGCGCCAGCCGCCGGGAGACGGGGCGTCCGGCGTTGGTCTCCCGCAGCCAGTCCGTCGCCGCCCGGAGGTCGATCGTGCTGCTGAGGTGGTACTGCGGGGCCGCCCGGGCGGGTTGGCTCGCCTCGCCGCGGCCGGGGTCGCGCCCCACTCCGCCGTCGGGGTCGCTGGTGCGGAGGGCGGCGAGGTGGAGGGCCGGCGGGAGGCCCGCGCGGCGCACCAGGGCGGAGGTGGAGCCGCGGCCGAGGGGGATCAGCGGCGGAGGTTCGGGGGGCGGCGGCGGTGCCGGCTCCGGCGGGGGCACGGGCGTGGGCGGCGGCACCGGCACCGGCGGGGGTTCGGGGGGCGGCGGCGGTCCCGGCACGGGGGGCGGCACCGGCACCGGCGGTGGTTCGGGGGGCGGCGGCGGTCCCGGCACGGGGGGCGGCCCCGGCCCCGGGCCCGGCGTGGGCGGGGTCATCCGGGTGGGTGGATCGCGGTCATCGGCATCGCGGTCATCGGCATCGCGGTCATCGGCACTGAGGGAACCGCAGGTCGCCGACCCGGGAACAGTGCCGAAGGTCGTCCCGCCGGTGGTCGTCGGCCCCGCAGCCGCGGGGCCGACGGTCAGGCACCGTCCAGGTCAGGCATCGTCCAGGCCGGGGAGCTCGAGGTCGCCGGCCTCGCAGGGCGCGCGCAGCGCGGTCACCGTCGCCCACCCCTGGCGGAGGAGGGCGACGTCGCTGCCGGGGGCCGGATCCTCGTCGATCTCGCTGAAGGTGAGCGTCACGAAACCCTCGCCGGTCTCGCCGACCTCCGCCTGCACCGCGCCGAAGGACGCCAGCCGGGCCGGCCGCAGCCCCTTGAGCCGGTCGAGGGGCACGTTCGGCACGTTCACATTCACCACCACGGGGCCCACCGGGTTGTCGAGCAGCCAGGCCAGCGCGCGGCGGGCCGCCTCCTCGGCGGTGTCCCACTCGTCGGGGTCGGGGGCGGCCAGGGAGACCGCCAGACCCGGCAGGCCGTGCGTGGCGCCGGTGAGCGTCGCCCCGACCGTGCCGGAGTGCAGGATCGCGGTGCCGGTGTTGGGCCCGCGGTTGATGCCGGAGAGGACCAGGTCGGGGCGCTTGCCGAAGGCCCCGCGGACACCGGCGAACACGATGAACCCGGGGGTGGCCTCCACCGCCAGCACCCGCTCGGCGCCCACCCCGGGGAGGCTGCGCTCGCGCAGCGCGAGGCGGCCGCCGTCGGCCATCGCGGTGAGCGCGGCGCTGCTGCCGCTGTACTCCACGTCGGGCGCCGCGACCAGCACGTCCAGTCCGGCCTCGACCGCGAGCTTCGCCAGCCGGTGCAGCCCGGGGCTGTCGATGCCGTCGTCGTTGGTCACCAGCACCCGCACGGTCACGCCCCCTCGACGGTCCTGATCCGCACGTGCTCGGCCAGGGACTCGATGACGTCGCGCTGGCCGGTCGCCAGGCCCCGGCGGGTCACGTTCAGCGCCCCCGCGGCGGCCCCCAGCCGCAGCGCGTCCGGCAGGTCCCGGCCGCGGGCGAGCGCGGCGGCGATGCCGGCGGTCATCGAGTCCCCGGCCCCGCGGTGCTCCTGCAGCTGCAGCGGCGGGGCCTCGATCTCGACCACCTCGCCGTCGATCAGGGCCAGCGCGGGGTCGCCGGCCCGGGACACGACGACCGACTCCGCGCCCTCGTCGGCCATCGCGCGCATCGCCTTCACCAGCGCGGCCGGGTCCTCGGCGTCGGCCCGGCCGTCCTCGACCAGGTCCTCGTGGCTGACCTTGAGCAGGGTGAGGCCACCGGCCAGGGCGGCGGTCAGCGGTTCCCCGGAGAGGTCGGCGATCACCGGGACGCCGACCGCGCGCAGGTCCGCGGTGAGCCGGCGGTAGGTGTCGGCCGGGAGCGTGCCCGGCGGGGCGATCCCGAGGGTGTCCGGCCCGCCGAGGACGGCGACGTCGGCCTCGAGCCCGACGGCCAGCGCCCCGCTGTAGAGCTCGTCGACCTCGTGCCGGGTGAGCACCGGCGGCAGGACGTTGACCAGCGGCTCGCGGTCGCCGTCGCGGCGGTCGTGGATGTAGGCGCCGTTGGCGCCGGCGCTGCCGGTGCTGCGCACCTGCACGCCCTCGGCGGCGATCAGCCGGTCCAGGACGAAGCCGGTCTCCCCGCCGAACGGCGCGGCGATGGTCGTCCCGATGCCCAGGGTGGTCAGCATCCGGGCGAGCCAGAAACCCTGCCCGCCGGCGTGCAGGTGGATCTCGGGCTGCTCGTCGACGCCCGGTTCCACGGTGATGGTCAGCAGGGGGGTGGGCGCGAAGACCATGGCCGTCTGGCCGGGCGTGTCTGTCATGGGTTCCTCGGGGGTGGCGGCGGTGGGGGCGGAACACGGCCCCTCTGCCCGCCCGGAGCGACGGTCACACCTCGTCCCCGGCCACCGCCCCGCCAGCGGGGGCCTCCGTGCCGCAGCGGCGCAGCGCCCTGCTGGTCGGCGACCGCGCCTCGGGGGCCGGCCGGGACCGACCCCGTCGGGGTCAGCCGGCGTTCTCGGCGAGCAGCTGCGCCAGCCGGGTGCGCCGCGGCCGGACGTCGACCTCGCGCACCGCCCGGGCCAGCGCCGCGCCGCTCGCGTGCACGACCGACAGGTGCCGCTGCGCCCGGGTGAGGGCGGTGTAGACCAGCGGCCGCGACAGCATCCCCCCGGCCTCCGGCGGCAGGACGACGACGACGCCGGGCCATTCCGAGCCCTGCGCGCGGTGCACGGTGATCGCCCAGCCGTGCCGCAGGTCGCTCATCGCCTTCCCGCTCACCGTCACCGGACCCGAGGCGAAGGCGACGTCCAGCGTGCCGTCGCCGGTGCCGGTGACCACCCCGACCTCGCCGTTGGCGAACCCGATCGGCTCCAGGTCCAGGTGGTTCGCGGTGGCCACCACCCGGTCGCCGACGTCGAAGCCCCACACCGTGCCCTCGCCCGGGTTGAGCTTCGCCTTGAGCGCCTTGTTCAGCTCGATCGTGCCCGCCGCGCCGCGGTGCACCGGCGTCACCACCTGCACCGTCGCCGGGTCGATGCCCAGCGCCCGCGGGATGGAGTCGGTGACCAACTGCACCACCCGCTGGGCCGCCTCCGCGCTGCCGGTCGCCGGGACGACGACCACCTCGCGGTCGGGGGAGTCCACCGGCGGCAGCTCCCCGGCCCGGACGGCGTTGGCCAGCCGGGCGATCGCCCCGCCCTCGGCCTGCCGGTAGAGGGTGGTCAGCTCGGTGAACGGGACCACGCCGGAGTCGATGAGGTCACCGAGCACGTGGCCGGGGCCGATCGAGGGCAGCTGCGCCGGGTCGCCGACCAGCAGCAGGTGGGTGCCGTCCGGGCAGGCCTCCAGCAGCGCCGCGGTCAGCTCCACGTCGAGCATCGAGGCCTCGTCCACCACCACGACGTCGGCGTCCAGCGGCCACTCCTCGTTGCGGGCGAACCCGCCGGAGGTGCCCTGCGCGCCCAGCAGCCGGTGCACGGTGACCGCCGGGTGGTCGGTGAGCTCCTCCAGCCGCTTGGCGGCACGGCCGGTGGGGGCGGCCAGCGCGACCTCGCTGCCCTTGCTGCGCAGCAGCGTCACGATCGCCGCCACGGTGCGGCTCTTGCCGGTGCCCGGCCCGCCGGTCAGCAGCGATACGCCGGCGCCCAGCACCTGGGCGACGGCGGCCTTCTGCGCGTCGTCCAGGCCCTTGGCCACCGACCGGACGGCGGCGGGGTCGGCGATCCGCTCCGCCGTCGCGGCCAGCCGGGCCACGTTCTCGGCCACCGCCTCCTCGGCCATCCCGAAGCGGGCCAGCGACAGCGTGCGCAGCGCCGGGTCCGGCTCGGGCAGCTCGTCCAGATCGGCGTCCTCATCGAACTCCGGCTCCGGTGGCTCGTGCTCGAGCACCTCGCCGGACTCCACCGCGGCGGCGATCGCGGCCGCGGGGTCGGCGATCTGCTCGGCGCGCAGCGCGGCCACCACCAGGTCGGCCGGGAGCACGGTGTGCCCGTCGCGGGTCGCCGTCCGCAGGGTCATCGCCACGATCGCCCGGCCGCGGCGGCTGTCCTGCCGGTCGGCGCCGGGCAGCACGGAGATGGCCAGCCGGTCCGCGTCGCCCAGCGTCACCCCCGGGAGGCCGAGCAGCGCCCAGGGGTCGTCGCGCAGCCGGCGGGCCGCGTCGCTGCCCAGTGCGTCGGCGGCGGTGGCGGCCAGCCGCGCCTCCAGCCCGGCGCCGACCAGCAGCGCGACGACGGCGTAGGTGGGCTGCGCGGCCAGGAAGCTGGAGAACAGCCGCTCGGCACGCTGCCGGCCCACCCGCGGGAGCGCGAGCAGCCGGTCGGCGGTGACGGCGTCGGCGGAGGTGATCCCGGCGGCCGGCAGCTCGGCCGCCGCCCGCTTGCCGAGCCCGGGCCACAGCCCGGCGGCGCAGAAGGCGGTGAAGACCGGGTCGGGTGCTGGCGCGCTCACCGGTCCGACCGGTGCTCGGGGTAGGAGAAGTACGGCGCCGAGACGTCCTCCAGCGCGGTGCGGATCGCCGCCGGCAGCCGCACCGCCTCGGCGTCCAGCGAGGCCTGCAGCTGCTGCGCGGTGCGCGCGCCGATCACCGGGGCGGTCACGCCCGGCCGGTCGCGCACCCAGGCCAGCGCGACGGCCAGCGGGGTGGTGCCCAGCCCCTCGGCGGCGGTGATCACCGCCTCGACGATCCGGTCGGAGGCCGGGGAGCGCAGCCCGTCGATGAACCCCTGCCACTGCGGGGAGGCGCCGCGGGACTCCGAGGGGGTGCTGTGCCGGTACTTGCCGGTGAGGATGCCCCGCCCCAGCGGGGACCAGGCCAGCACCCCCAGCCCCAGCGCCTCGGCGGCCGGCACGACCTCCCGCTCCACGCCGCGCTGCAGCAGCGAGTACTCGACCTGGGTGCTCACCAGCGGCACCCGGCCCGGCCAGGCCCGCTGCCAGGTGGCCGCCTGGGCGGTCTGCCAGCCGGTGAAGTTGCTGACACCCACGTACCGCACCCGCCCCGAGGAGACCGCGGCGTCGCAGGCGGCCAGGGTCTCCTCCAGCGGGGTCGTGTCGTCCCAGGCGTGCAGCTGCCACAGGTCGAGGTGGTCCAGGCCGAGCCGCTCCAGCGAGGCGTCGAGCGCGGCCAGCAGGTGCCCGCGGGAGCCGCCGCGGCCCATCGGCCCGGGCTGGGTGCGGCCCGCCGCCGTGGAGGCCACCAGCACCTGGGAGCGGGGCACGACGTCGGCGAGCAGCCGGCCCAGGGTGCGCTCGCTCTCCCCGTCGCAGTAGACGTCGGCGGTGTCGACCAACGTGCCGCCGGCGTCGACGAACGCCGTCAACTGCATGGCGGCCTCGTCCTCGTCGGTGTCCCGGCCCCAGGTCATGGTGCCCAGCGCGAGGCGGGAGACGACCAGACCGCTGCGCCCAAGTGCGCGTTGTTCCACGGGGGGCCAACCTACCGGCGCGCACCGGGCCGGGCCGGGGAGCGGCACGACCCTCGGGGCGGCGGGGCGGCGGGGCGGCATCCCCGGCGGCCGCGCCTACCCTGACCTTCCGTGCTCCGAGGATCCCGCCCCGCCCCTTCCCGCCCCCGCACCCCGGAACGGGGGGCGATCGGACGATGAGCTGGTTCGAGGCGGTCGTCCTGGGCCTGGTCCAGGGCCTGACGGAGTTCCTGCCCATCTCCTCCAGCGCGCACCTGCGCGTGGTCGGTGAGGCCTTCGGCTGGGACGACCCGGGCGCGGCGTTCACCGCGATCACCCAGATCGGCACCGAGGCCGCGGTGCTGCTCTACTTCCGGCACGACATCTGGCGGATCATCCGCGCCTGGGTCCGCTCCCTGGGCGACCGGTCGCAGCGCAGCGACCCCGACGCCCGCATGGGCTGGCTGATCATCATCGGCAGCCTGCCGATCGTCGTCCTCGGGGTGCTGTTCCAGGACGCCATCGAGACCACCTTCCGCAGCCTCTGGATCGTCGCCACGGCGTTGATCGTGTTCTCGCTGGTCCTCTTCTGGGCCGACCGCGTGGGCAGCAAGAAGCGAGACCTGCAGCAGCTCACCGTCGGGCACGGCATCGCCTTCGGGTTCGCCCAGGCGATGGCCATCGTCCCCGGGGTCTCCCGCTCGGGCGGCACGATCACCATGGGCCTGTTCCTCGGCTACTCCCGCGCCGCCGCGGCCCGCTACTCCTTCCTGCTGGCGATCCCCGCCGTCCTGGGCTCGGGGTTCTTCCAGGCCTACGAGGCGCTCACCGGCGACATCGCGGGGCAGAGCGTCGCGTGGGGCCCGACGATCCTGGCCACGGTGCTCGCCTTCGGCGTCGGCCTCAGCGTGATCGCCTGGCTGCTGCGCTACCTCGACCGGGGCAGCTTCACCCCGTTCGTCGTCTACCGGATCGCGCTCGGCGCGCTGATCCTCGGCCTGCTGGCCGCCGGGGTGCTCGCGCCGCAGTGACCGTCGGCCTGCCCACCCTTCGCGGGCTCGCGGCGGGCCCCGGGGCGGGGCCTACGCTCGGACGTCGTGACCACCGTGATCCTCCTGCGGCACGGCCGGACGTCGGCCAATGCCGGCGGCGTCCTCGCCGGCTGGACCCCCGGCGTGCAGCTCGACGAGACCGGCTCCCTGCAGGTGAAGGCGGTGGGGGAGCGGCTGGCGCCGGTGCCCCTGGCGGCGGTGGTGAGCAGCCCCCTGGAGCGCTGCCAGCAGACCGCCGCCGCCGTGCTCGCCGGCCGGCCGCTGGAGCTGCGGACCGACGAGCGGCTCGGCGAGGCCCGCTACGGCGACTGGACCGGCCGCCCGCTCAAGGAGCTGGTCAAGGACCCGCTGTGGAAGGTCGTCCAGCAGCATCCCTCGGCGGCGGTGTTCCCCGGCGCCGAGGGGGAGGGGCTGGCGCACACCCAGGCCCGGGCGGTGGCCGCCGTCCGTTCCTGGAACGCCACCCTCGGGCCGGACGCGGTGTGGCTGGCCTGCAGCCACGGCGACGTGATCAAGGCGATCCTCGCCGACGCCCTCGGCCTGCACCTGGACCAGTTCCAGCGGATCGTGGTCGACCCGGCGTCGATCTCCGTGGTCACCTACACCGAGACCCGGCCGTTCGTGGTGCGGGTCAACGACACCGGCGGGGACGTCGCCGCGTTCGTCCCGCCCCCGCGGAAGGGACGGCGGCGCCGCAAGGCCGACTCCGACGCGGTCGTCGGTGGCGGCGCCGGGGCGACCGTGTGAGCTGCGCGTCCGGGGCTGGCCGGGCGCGGACTCCCGCGTAACCTGGGGATGTGCCCCGCCAGGTCTACCTCTTCGAGCGCCCGTCCCGGTTCGTCGCCGGCACGGTCGGGCAGCCGGGCGACCGCACCTTCTACCTCCAGGCCTCCGACGACTCCGGCCGCGTGATCAGCGTCGCGCTGGAGAAGTCCCAGGTGCAGGTGCTCGCCGAGCGGATGAGCGAACTCCTCGACGAGATCGCCACCCGCCCGGGCACCGTCGTCCCGCCCGACGCCGACGTCGACGACCTGGAGCCGCTCACCGCCCCGGTCGACGAGGAGTTCCGCGTCGCCGCCATGGGCCTGGCCTGGGACGGCGAGGCGCAGGCCGTCGTCGTCGAGGCGGTCGCCGCCGGCGAGGAGCCGATCGACGAGGACGCGATCCTCTCCGACAGCGAGGACGGGCCCGACGCCCTGCGGGTGACCATCACCCCGGGCGCGGCCCGCTCCTTCGTCGCGCGGGCCCGCCGCGTGGTGTCCGCCGGCCGCCCGGCCTGTCCGCTGTGCTCCCTGCCGCTGGACCCCAGCGGGCACGTGTGCCCCCGTCAGAACGGCTACCGCCGCTGAGCGCGGCCCGCACGCCGCGATGAACGAGCCACCCGCCGAGCCGGCGTCGGAGGTCCGCGCGCCGCTCGGGCACGAGGAGGCGCGCGCGCTGCTGCTCGAGGGCGAGATCGACCTCGAGGGCCGCATGCTCGACGCCAGCAACGTCACCCTGGTCGGCACGATCCGCACCGGCGAGCTCGCGGCCGAGTGCGTGTACAAGCCGGTCGCGGGGGAGCGGCCGCTGTGGGACTTCCCCGACGGCACGCTCGCCGGCCGCGAGGTCGCCGCCGCGCTGGTGTCGGAGCACACCGGCTGGCAGATCGTGCCGCCCACGGTGCTGCGCGACGGGCCGTTCGGGCCCGGCATGGTGCAGCTGTGGGTCGACGGCGACCCGGACGTCGACCTGGCCGCGTTCGTCCGCGCCGACGACCCCGGGCTGCGGCGGATGGCGGTGTTCGACGCGGTCGTGAACAACGCCGACCGCAAGGGCGGGCACATCATCCCGATGCCCGACGGGCACGTGTACGGCGTCGACCACGGCATCTGCTTCTCCGTCGACCCGAAGCTGCGCACCCTGCTGTGGCGCTGGGCCGGGCAGCCGCTGACCGCCGAGGCGGTGCGGGTGCTCGAGCAGCTGGCCGACGGGTTGCTCGCCGACCTGGGCGAGCAGCTGCACGAGCACCTCACCCGCCGCGAGGTGCGGCGCACGCAGCAGCGGGTCGCCGAGCTGCTGCGCACCGGGCGCCACCCGCAGCCCAGCGGCGACTGGCCCGCGCTGCCCTGGCCGCCGTTCTGAGCCGCGCGGGCTGCCGCCGGCACGCCACCCCCTGGCCCTGAACCGCCCGGGCCTACTCCACCCGGACCAGGCCGATCATCGCGGCCGCCTGCGGGCCGTCGCCGTCCACCGTGAGCACCTCCAGCGGCACTCGCCGCCACACCGCCAGCATCAGGTCCCCCGCGGTGCCGAACAGCGTGGCGATCGGCACCGGCCGGGTGCCGGCGAACAGCACCCGCTCGGTCCGGGTGTCCACGACGTGGAACACCACCGGGTGCGCCTGCTCCGGCGGTCCCTCCGGCAGCGCCGCGGGGACCATGACCTCCAGCCACTCGTCCAGGCCGTCGAGCCCGACGTCGACCGGGATGGGCCGGACGTCGCCGAGCACCTCCTCGACGTCCTCGGTGTGCACCACGGCCTCGTGGGTCTGGCGGCGCAGCACGAAGGCGACGTTCTTCTGCGGCGCCCAGGTCCACACCCGCTGGGCCGGGTCGGTGCGGGCGAGCACCGCCTCCAGCTCCGCGGACTGGGCCAGCAGCCAGCCGAGCAGCTCCTCGTTCGGCCGGCGGGCCGGCGGGACGTACCCGCTCGGGTCGCTCGCCCGGGTGCGCACCACCCAGGCCCAGAAGTGCTGCACCTCGGCCAGGTGCCAGACCAGGTCGGCCAGCGTCCAGCCGGGACAGCAGGGCACCTGCGCACCCCAGCCGCGGGCCAGCACCGCCTCGGCGGCGGCGTCGGCGAAGCGCACGTCCGCCTTCCGCAGGACCGGCAGGTACTGGTCGAGCTCCATGGCTGCTCCTCCTGCGGAGTGGCGTTCCCCTCCACCGACAGGATGAGGGGCGACCGGCGCCGTCGGTAGGCGCATCTAGGCTCGTAGCGTGCTCGCCTGGCCTGCTCCGCTCCTGCCGACCCTTCCGGGCACCGGTTCCGTGCTCAAGCTGTACGACACCGCCCGCGGTGAGGTGGTCGCCACCAATCCGGATCGGACCGCCCGGATGTACGTCTGCGGGATCACCCCCTACGACGCCACCCACCTCGGCCACGCCGCCACCTACCTGGCGTTCGACCTGGTGAACCGGCTGTGGCGGGACGCCGGCCACGCCGTGCACTACGTGCAGAACGTCACCGACATCGACGACCCGCTGCTCGAGCGCGCCGAGCGCGACGGCGAGGACTGGATCGTCCTGGCCATGCGGGAGACGGCCCTGTTCCGCGAGGACATGACCGCGCTGCGGATCCTGCCGCCCGAGGACTACATCGGCGCCGTGGAGTCGATCCCGCGGATCGTGGCGCACATCGAATCCCTGCTCGACGAGGGGCTGGCCTACGTCCTCGACGACGGCACCGGTGACGTCTACCACGACGTCGCCCTGGCCCCCGGGTTCGGAGCGGAGTCCCGCTACGACGAGGCCACCATGCTGCGGTTCTTCGCCGAGCGCGGCGGCGACCCGGACCGTCCGGGCAAGCGCAATCGGCTCGACCCGCTGCTGTGGCGCGGGGAGCGGCCCGGCGAGCCCTCCTGGGCGGGCCCCCGGGGGACGGTCGGGCGTCCGGGCTGGCACATCGAGTGCGCCACGATCGCGCTCGAGACGATCGGCATGGGCTTCGACGTCCAGGGCGGCGGCAGCGACCTGGTCTTCCCGCACCACGAGTACTCCGCCGTGCACGCCGAGGCGCTGACGGCGACCAAGCCCTTCGCGCGGGCCTACGTGCACGCGGCGATGATCGGCCTCGACGGCGAGAAGATGAGCAAGAGCCGCGGCAACCTGGTCTTCGTCTCCCGGCTGCGGGGGGACGGCGTCGACCCGATGGCGATCCGGCTGGCGCTGCTGGCCGGGCACTACCGCACCGACCGGTTCTGGACGCCGGACCTGCTGACCGCGGCGCAGGAGCGGCTGGTCACCTGGCGCCGCGCCGTGGCCCGCGCCGCCGGGGCGCCGGCCGCGCCGGTGCTCCAGGGCCTGCGCGAACGGCTCTCCGACGACCTCGACAGCCCCGGGGCGATCGCGCTGGTCGACGAGTGGGCGGCGCGGACCCTCGCCGGGACGCGCGGCGACGAGCTCGAGGACGGCGCCCCGACGATCGTGTGCGACGCGGTCGACGCCCTCCTCGGTGTGGCGCTGCAGGACAGCTGATGACCGGTGGGGGGCCGTTCCGGCTGGC
The DNA here is from genome assembly GCF_900114385.1 of Geodermatophilus ruber. GTDB lineage: Bacteria > Actinomycetota > Actinomycetes > Mycobacteriales > Geodermatophilaceae > Geodermatophilus > Geodermatophilus ruber. The sequence goes on along the minus strand of NZ_FOSW01000003.1, from coordinate 240,187 downwards.
CGACCGCGCGGCCCGGGAGGCCGCCGAGGCGCACCTGGCGCCGGCGGCCACCCGCGCGGCGGCCACCCGGGGGCGCGCCCACCCGGAGCCGGAGGACGCACTGCGGACCGCCTTCGAGCGCGACCGCGACCGGATCCTGCACGCCAAGGCCTTCCGCCGGCTCAAGCACAAGACCCAGGTCTTTCTCAACCCCGACGGCGACCACTTCGTCACCCGCCTCACCCACACGCTGCAGGTGACCCAGGTGGCCCGCTCGCTGGCCCGGGCGCTGGGGCTCAACGAGACCCTGGCCGAGGCGATCGCGCTGGGCCACGACCTCGGCCACTCGCCGTTCGGGCACATCGGCGAGGACGCGCTGGAGCCCTACGTGCCGGGGGGCTGGCACCACGCCGCCCAGGGGGTGCGGATCGTGGAGGTGCTCGAGCACCTCAACCTCACCTGGGAGGTCCGCGACGGCATCCGGGCGCACAGCTGGAAGATCGCCCCGCCGCCGGCCACCCGGGAGGCCGAGTGCGTGCGCTACGCCGACCGGATCGGCTACCTGTCGCACGACGCGCTGGACGCCGTCCGCGCGGGGGTGCTGCGCCCCGGTGACCTGCCCGCCCGGGCCCGGGCCGTGTTCGGTGAGCCGGGCAGCCAGATGGTCGGCGCGATGATCGACGCGGTCATCGCGGGGTCGCTGGCGGCAGGGGACGGCGACGGGCTGGTGGTGATGGCCGCCGAGCCGCTCGAGGCGATGCACGAGCTGCGGGCGTTCATGTTCCAGCGGGTCTACGCCTCCGAGATCGCCACCGGGCAGAAGCAGCTGGCGATCGACGTCACCCGCCGGCTGGTCGACCACCACCTGGCCCGCCCGGAGCTGATCCCGGCGTCCTACCGCGACACCGAGGCCGACCCGGTGACGCAGGTCGTGGACTACGTGTCCGGGATGACCGACCGGTTCGCGCTGGCGATGCACGACCGGCTCTTCGACGCCGACGCCACCTCGGCGATGCGCCCGCTCCTCCCGCCCCGGTAGCTCCCGCCCTCCGCCGCGTCCCGGCTCCCGGGGCGACCGCCGTCACGCATCGCGCCGTTATCCCCAACAGAGCGCCGGAGGGACGCCGCTGGGCGCGCCGCAGCGGGGGAGGCGGCGGGCAGGAAGGTCACCGGCGTCCCCGGCGGGTCGGGACTCCTTGACCCGGGCGCCGGGGCTGTCGATAGTGGGCACCCGCCGGTCGCCCGGCACCCCTCCCGGAGGGAGCGATCCGCCGTGTCCGAGACCCTGCAGCCGGTCGAGCTGACCGTGATCGACACGAACCGCCAGGAGTGGATCGGCTTCCCGATCCCCGAGCAGGGCGTGGAACTGCCCGCGATCCCGCTCGTCGACGACGCCGACACGGGCATGCAGGTCATGAAGATCGTCTACCGCGCCGGCTGGACCAACCCGTGGCACACCCACCCCTGCGCCCACGGCATCTACGTCCTCGAGGGCCGCCTCACCACGCACCGGGGCACCTACGGGCCCGGCACCTTCGACTGGTTCCCCGAGGGCGGTGTCATGGAGCACGGCGCCTCGGCCGACGGCGACTGCACCTTCCTGTTCATCACCAACAAGCCCTTCGACATCCACTACGTCGACCGGGCGTAGTCGACCCGGATCAGCCGACTCGAGGCATCCGGCCGGGGGCGGTCGACCCGGGGCAGGGGTCGACGCCTGTCGGGGCCTGGTCGCACTGCGCGCGCCTGCCGGCGGCCCCGGCGCGTCCGCTATGCCGTTATCCCCAACAAACCGCAGCGACTGCACGCCGGGCGGGAACACCCGGCAGGCAGGGGCCCAGCTCCGCCGGTCCCGCGGCAGTCGACGCCGCGGGACCGGCCGGATCAGTTGGGGGAAGAGCCGCGGCGGCGCAGGTAGCGCTCGAACTCCCGGGCGATGCTGTCGCCGCTGGCGTTGGACAGGTCGACCTCGGTGGCCCGCTCCTCGAGCGATCGCACGTACTCGACGACCTCGGCGTCCTCGTTGGCCATCTCGTCGACGGTCTTGACCCAGTCATCGGCCTGCTGCGGCAGCGCGCCCAGCGGCACCGCGACCTCGAGGACCTCCTCGACGCGCTGCAGCAGCGCGACCGTGGCCCGCGGGGACGGCGGCTGGGAGACGTAGTGGGGCACGGCCGCCCAGAAGCTGATGGCCGGCAGGCCGGCCTGCACGCAGGCGTCCTGGAAGACGCCGAGGATGCCGGTGGGCCCCTCGTACCGGGAGGTCTCCAGCCCCCACCGCTCCGCCGACTCGGCGTCGTAGGCCGAGCCGGTGACCGGGGTGGGCCGGGTGTGCGGGGTGTCGGCGAGCAGCGCGCCGAGGCCGATCACGGTGCGGGCGTCCAGCTCCCGGCACAGCTCGATGAGCTCCTCGCAGAAGCCGCGCCACCGCATGTTCGGCTCGATGCCGCGGATCAGCACGATGTCGCGGTCGGAGCCCGGCGGGCGGGCGACGGAGACGCGGGTGGTGGGCCACTCGATCCGGCGGCTGACCCCACCGATGAGCGAGACGGTGGGCCGGTTGACCTGGAAGTCGTAGTAGTCCTCGGGGTCCAGCGCGGCGAGCGGGGTGGCGTCCCAGATGAGCTCGAGGTGCTCCAGCGCCCCGGTGGCGGCGTCCCCGGCGTCGTTCCAGCCCTCGAAGGCGACGACCACCAGCGGGTCGGTCAGCCGGGGCAGGTCCTCAGGGGGTGACTTCGGGTCGATCACCTCTGCGAGCCTACGTCGATCCGGGGGGAGTGCCCCGCCTTCGCGACCCCTGCGTGTGGTTGGCCATCGGCGAGCGATCCGGCGCCCCGTTCGACGGCTACCCTTGCTCGGTGTCGCCCCGCACCGTCCGGACCGCCCGATCCGACCGGGCTCCGGCCGCCCGCGAGGGGGTGCCGCCACTGCGCCCGGACGCGACGGCGACGCTCCGGGGCCTGCTGGAGCAGCGCATCCTGGTGCTCGACGGCGCGATGGGCACGGCGATCCAGCGCGACCGGCCGGACGAGGCCGGCTACCGCGGCGAGCGGTTCGCCGACTGGCCCACGGACGTGCAGGGCAACAACGACCTGCTCAGCCTCACCGCCCCCGGCCTGGTCGCCGGCGTCCACCGCGAGTACCTCGACGCCGGCGCGGACCTGATCGAGACGAACACCTTCAACGCCAACGCGATCTCGCTGAGCGACTACGGCATGGCCGACCTCGCCTACGAGATCAACCTCGCCGCCGCCCGGCTCGCCAGCCGCGAGTGCGACGCGATGACCGGGCGGACGCCGGACAAGCCCCGTTTCGTCGTCGGTGCGCTGGGCCCGACCAGCCGGACGGCGTCCATCTCGCCCGACGTCAACGACCCCGGCGCCCGCAACGTCACCTACGACCAGTTGGTCGAGGCCTACCTGGAGCAGGCGAACGGGCTGGTCGACGGTGGCTGCGACGTGCTGCTCGTCGAGACCATCTTCGACACCCTCAACGCCAAGGCGGCGATCTTCGCGCTGGAGACCCTCTTCGAGGAGCGCGGGCATCGGTGGCCGGTGATGATCTCCGGCACCATCACCGACGCCTCCGGGCGCACCCTCTCCGGCCAGGTCACCGAGGCGTTCTGGCACTCCGTGCGACACGTGCAGCCGCTGCTCGTCGGTCTCAACTGCGCGCTGGGCGCTGCGGAGATGCGGCCCTACCTCGCCGAGCTGTCGCGGGTCGCCGACACCTTCGTCTCCTGCTACCCGAACGCCGGGCTGCCCAACGCCTTCGGGGAGTACGACGAGTCGCCGGAGGAGACCTCCGCGGTCCTGGCGGAGTTCGCCGGCAGCGGCTTCGTCAACCTCGTCGGCGGCTGCTGCGGCACCACGCCGGCGCACATCGCGGCGATCGCCCGCGCGGTCGAGGGCGCAGCGCCCCGGACGCCGGCGCAGGCGGCGCCGGCGCTGCGGCTGTCCGGCCTCGAGCCGCTCACGGTGACCGGGGCCAGCCTGTTCGTGAACGTCGGCGAGCGGACCAACATCACCGGGTCGGCCCGCTTCCGGAACCTGATCAAGGCCGGCGACTACCCGGGCGCGCTGGCCGTCGCCCGCCAGCAGGTCGAGGCCGGCGCGCAGGTCATCGACGTCAACATGGACGAGGGGATGATCGACGGGGTCGAGGCGATGGACCGCTTCACGAAGCTGATCGCCGCCGAGCCGGACATCTCCCGGGTGCCGACGATGATCGACTCCTCGAAGTGGGAGGTCATCGAGGCCGGCCTGAAGAACGTGCAGGGCAAGGCGATCGTCAACTCGATCTCCCTCAAGGAGGGCGAGGAGAAGTTCGTCCGCGAGGCCCGCCTGTGCCGGCGGTACGGGGCCGCCGTCGTCGTCATGGCCTTCGACGAGAACGGCCAGGCCGACACGCTCGAGCGGCGCACGCAGATCTGCCGGCGGGCGTACGACATCCTCACCACGCGGGTCGGGTTCCCGGCCGAGGACATCATCTTCGACCCGAACGTCTTCGCCGTCGCCACCGGCATCGAGGAGCACGCCAACTACGGCGTCGACTTCATCGAGGCCACCCGGTGGATCAAGCAGAACCTGCCGGGCGCGCTGGTGTCCGGCGGCGTCTCGAACGTCTCCTTCTCCTTCCGCGGGAACAACCCCGTGCGCGAGGCCATCCACGCGGTGTTCCTGTTCCATGCCATCGCCGCGGGCATGGACATGGGCATCGTCAACGCCGGGGCGCTCGAGGTCTACGACGAGGTGCACCCGGAGCTGCGGGAGCGCATCGAGGACGTCGTCCTCAACCGCCGTCCCGATGCCACCGAGCGGCTGCTGGAGATCGCCGGCGACTTCGCCGGGACGGGCGCGGCCGCGGAGGTCGCCTCCGAGCAGTGGCGGTCGCTGCCGGTCGGGGAACGGATCACCCACGCGCTGGTGAAGGGCATCGACGAGTTCGTCGAGGCCGACACCGAGGAGCTGCGGGGGCAGATCAGCGCGCGCGGCGGCCGGCCGATCGAGGTGATCGAGGGCCCGCTGATGGCCGGCATGAACGTCGTCGGCGACCTGTTCGGCGCCGGGAAGATGTTCCTGCCGCAGGTGGTGAAGTCCGCGCGGGTGATGAAGAAGGCCGTCGCCTACCTGATCCCGTTCATCGAGGCCGAGAAGCAGCCCGGCGACGCCGAGCGCAGCAACGGCAAGGTCGTCATGGCCACCGTCAAGGGCGACGTGCACGACATCGGCAAGAACATCGTCGGCGTCGTCCTGCAGTGCAACAACTACGACGTCGTCGACCTCGGCGTCATGGTGCCGGCGCAGAAGATCCTCGACACCGCCAAGGAGATCGGAGCCGACATCATCGGGCTGTCCGGCCTCATCACGCCGTCGCTGGACGAGATGGTCACCCTGGCCTCGGAGATGGAGCGGCAGGGTTTCGACATCCCGCTGCTGATCGGCGGCGCGACCACCTCGCGCGCGCACACGGCGGTGAAGGTGGATCAGGCCTACCACGGCCCGGTGATCTGGGTGAAGGACGCGTCGCGGTCGGTGCCGATCGTCGCCGCGCTGCTGTCCGACGAGCAGCGGCCGAAGCTGCTCGCCGAGACCGAGGCCGACTACGCGGCGCTGCGGGAGCGGCACGCCGCCCGCCAGGACACCCGGGCGCTGCTGCCGCTGGCGGCCGCCCGCGCGGCGGCGCCGGAGATCGACTGGACCGACTACGCCCCGCCGCGGCCGCGCATGCTGCACTGCGACCACGGCCACGGCGAGGGCACCCGGTTCGTCACGGCGCTGACCGACTACCCGCTCGAGGAGCTGCGGGAGTACATCGACTGGCAGCCGTTCTTCAACGCCTGGGAGATGCGCGGCCGGTTCCCCGACATCCTCAACAACCCGGCCACCGGCGAGGCCGCGCGGCGGCTGCACGAGGACGCGCAGGCGATGCTCGACCGGATCGTCGAGGAGAAGTGGCTGCGGGCCAACGGGGTGTTCGGGCTGTTTCCCGCCAACCGGGTCGACGGCGAGGACATCGAGGTCTACACCGACGAGTCGCGCACCGCCGTCCGGACGACCCTGCACCAGCTGCGGCAGCAGACCGCGGGCCGGGACGGCTCGCCCCGCAAGTCGCTGGCCGACTTCGTCGCGCCGCGGGAGACCGGGCTGCGCGACCACGTGGGCGCGTTCGCGGTCACCGCGGGACTGGGCTGCGCCGAGCGGGTGGCGGAGTTCAAGCAGGCCAACGACGACTACAGCGCGATCATGCTGGAGGCGCTGGCCGACCGGCTAGCCGAGGCGTTCGCCGAGCGGCTGCACGAGCGGGTGCGCCGGGAGTTCTGGGGCTACGCCGCCGACGAGCGCCTGGACAACGACGCGCTGATCGCCGAGAAGTACCGCGGGATCCGGCCGGCGCCGGGCTACCCGGCGTGCCCCGAGCACACCGAGAAGCGGACCATCTGGGAGCTGCTCGACGTCGAGGCCAACGCCGGCATCCGGCTGACCGAGAGCATGGCCATGTGGCCGGGTGCCGCGGTGAGCGGCCTGTACTTCGCGCACCCGCAGGCGCGGTACTTCGTGCTCGGGCGCATCGGCCGCGACCAGGTCGAGGACTACGCGCGGCGCAAGGGGTGGACGGTCGCCGAGGCGGAGAGATGGCTCTCCCCGAACCTCGGCTACCGCACCGAGAACGAGTGACGGTCCGCGCCCGGCGCCCGCTGAGGAAGCGGTGCCGGAGGCTACGCGATGTGTACCGTCGATAACCGATGCGCCCCGAATCTCCACCGCGACCTCGTCCACGGAACGACCGCCGCACAGGGACGCAGGGCCCGCCGGACGCGGTGCTGTTCGACATGGACGGCACCCTCGTCGAGACCGAACAGCTCTGGAGCGAGGCGCTGTTCGAGCTGGCCGGGCGGCTGGGCGGGCGGATGTCCGACGCCGCCCGCGAGCGGACGGTCGGCACGAGCATGGCGACGTCGTTGCGCATCCTGTACGCCGACCTGGGCGTCGTCCGCACCGAGGCGCTCCTGCGCGCCGACGCGCAGTGGGTGGAGGACGCCGTCGGCGCGCTGATGGCGCGCGGCATCACCTGGCGACCGGGGGCGCAGCAGCTGCTGGCCGAGGTGCGCGACGCCGGAGTGCCCACCGCGCTGGTGACCACCACGCCGCGCCGGCTCGCCGCGATCGTGCTGCGTCGCATCGCGGCCGACCTCGGTGGTGATCCGTTCGACCTGACCGTCTGCGGGGACGAGGTGCCGGCCCGCAAGCCCGACCCGGCCCCCTACCGGCTGGCGACGCGGGCACTCGACGTCGACCCCGCCGCGTGCGTCGCGCTCGAGGACTCCCTGGTCGGCGTCACCTCGGCGCTCGCGGCGGGCGCGGCGGTGCTCGGCGTGCCGTCGCTGCAGCCGCTGCCGCCGGCGCCCGGGCTCACCCTGCGCGACTCGCTGGCCGCGGTCGACCTGGCCTACCTGGCCGAGCTGGTCGGGGCCCGGTCCCTCACGGCCTGACCGGTCTCAGCCGAACGGGACCCGGTCGAGGTCCACGACCCACTCCGCCTGCAGCTCGGCCGGTGTGTCGGTGGCGTGGAGGTGCAGTGTCCGGCCGACGCCGAGCAGCTCCCGCCGCTGACCGGTCGCGTCCGCGCTGCCCCGACCGGGGCGGACGGTGTCAGTCGTGCTCGACGAGCGGCAGCGGCGTGCGCCAGCCGGCCGCGGCGACCGCCTCGGCCGGGAACGGCGGGGGAGTGCCGCCGAACGACGGGCAGACGGCCTGGTGGTCGCACCAGTCGCACAGCCGGGTGCGGTTGGGCCGGAAGTCGCCGGTGGCCACCGCCCGCTCGATCGCCGCCCAGATCGCGTGCAGGGTCCGCTCGAAACGCACCAGCTCGCCCTCGTCGGGGGCATAGGTCAGCGCGTCGCCGTCCTTCAGGTAGAGCAGTTTGAGCTGGCTGGCCACCACGCCGCGGGTGCGCCACAGCACCAGCGCGTAGAACTTCATCTGGAACAGGGCCTTGCCCTCGAACGCCTCGCGTGGCATCGCCCCGGTCTTGTAGTCCACGACCCGCAGCGCGCCGTTGGGTGCGACGTCCAGCCGGTCGACGTAGCCCCGCAGCAGCAGCCCGTCTGGCAGGGTGACCTCGACCAGCTCCTCCCGGCCGTGCGGCTCGATGCGGGTCGGGTCCTCCAGCGAGAAGTAGGTCTCGACCAGCCGGCCGGCCGAGGCCAGCCACCCGTCCAGGGACTGCTCCGCCGGTTCGCCGTCCGTGGCACCGCCCTCGGCGAAGAGCTCCGCGATCTCCGGGTCCGCACGGAGCTCCTCCCACGCCGGCTCGACCAGCCCCCGGGCGGTGGCCAGCGTCCGCTCCCGCGCCGGCAGGTCGTAGAGCCGCTCGAGCACCGCGTGCACCAGCGTGCCCCGCAGCGCGGCCAGGCTCTTGCGCTCGGGGAGCCGGTCGATAGTGCGGAACCGGTAGAGCAGCGGGCAGGTCTTGAAGTCCGCCGCCCGGCTCGGGGAGAGCGAGGGGCGCCGGGGGGCCACCGCCGAGTCCTGCGCTGTGCTGGACCGCGCCGAGTCCTGCGCTGTGCTGGACCGCGCCGAGTCCTGCGCTGTGCTGGACCGCGCCGAGTCCTGCGCCATCGCCGTCATGCATCCGAGGCTAGGCCGGACCACCGACAGTTCCGAGTGCGCGCGCCGGGACGTGCCCGACGCTCCGTAGGCTGGCCGCCCGTGGACGTCGAGCACCAGAGCCCGGAGCACCAGAGCCCGGAGCACCAGACCCCGGAGACCGGGACCCCGGAGACCGGGACCCCGGAGCGCGAGCCCGCGGGGACCCCCGCCGCGGTGGACGCCGGACCCGGCCGGGACGCGCCGCTGCCCGGGGCCTTCCAGCCCGGCGACCGGGTGCAGCTGACCGATCCCAAAGGACGGCAGCACACCGTCGTCCTCGAGCCGGGGAAGCTGTTCCACACCCACCGCGGGGCGATCGCCCACGACGACCTCATCGGCGCCCCGGAGGGCTCGGTCGTCCACTCCACCGCGAACACCGGCTACCTGGCGTTCCGCCCGCTGCTGGCCGACTTCGTGCTCTCCATGCCGCGCGGCGCGCAGGTCATCTACCCGAAGGACGCCGCCCAGATCGTCGGCTTCGGTGACATCGGGCCGGGTATGCGCGTGCTGGAGGCCGGCGCCGGGTCCGGGGCGCTGACCTGCTCGCTGCTGCGCGCCGTGGGCGGCGGGGGCGCGGTGACCAGCTACGAGCGGAGAGAGGACTTCGCCGACGTCGCCCGGGCCAACGTGGGAGCGTTCTTCGGGGAGGTCCCGGGCAACTGGTCCCTGCGGCTGGGCGATCTGGCCGGCCACCCCGCCGAGGAGGTCGTGGACCGCGTCGTCCTGGACATGCTCGAGCCGTGGGCCGTGCTGCCCACGGTGGCTCGCGCCCTGCGTCCCGGCGGGGTGCTCGTCGGCTACGTGGCCACCGCCACGCAGCTGTCGACGCTCGTGGAGGCACTGCGGGCGCAGGAGGTGTGGACCGAGCCGTACTCCTGGGAGACGCTGATGCGGCCGTGGCACGCGGTGGGACTGGCGGTGCGCCCGGAGCACCGCATGGTCGCTCACACCGCCTTCCTCGTCACCGCGCGGCGGCTGGCCGAGGGGGTCGTCGCGCCGGTGCGGCAGCGGCGGGCGCAGAAGAGGTGACCGGAGGGGCAGCAGAGGCAGCAGGGATCGACGGCACGCCCCGGACTTGACCGGGGTCGCCGCGAGCCCCCGGCGCGCTGTCGGCAGGCGTGTATAGATTTGCCTCCTGGCTCTCCCGATGTGTGCGGAGGTGCGCGATGGGCCTGGGTCCCGACGAGTTCCGAGCGCGGCGCGAGCGTGACGTGGCGGCGCTGCTCAGCCAGATCTCCTACCTCGAGGAGGAGATCGGGCTGCTGCGCCGCAAGGTGGCCGAGAGCCCCCGTCAGGTGCGAGCGCTGGAGGAGCGGATCGCCGAGGCCGAGGGTCGCGCGGCGTTCCTCTCCGAACGCAACGACAAGCTGGCCGCCACGCTGCGGGACGCCCGCGAGCAGCTGGTCGCGCTCAAGGAGGAGGTCGACCGGCTCGGTCAGCCGCCGTCCGGCTACGGGGTCTTCCTGACCCGCCACCAGGACGGCACGGTCGACGTCTTCACCGGCGGGCGGAAGCTGCGCGTCTCGGTCTCGCCCAACCTCGACAGCGAGGAGCTCCGGCACGGCCAGGAGGTCATGCTCAACGAGGCGATGAACGTCGTCGAGGCCTGCGGCTTCGAGCGGGCCGGTGACGTCGTCATGCTCAAGGAGCTGCTCGAGCCGATCGACGGGGTCACCCCGCGGGCCCTGGTCATCGGCCACACCGACGAGGAGCGGGTGGTCCACCTCGCCGACTCGCTGATGGACCAGCCGCTGCGCAGCGGCGACTCGCTGCTGCTGGAGCCCCGCTCCGGCTACGTCTACGAGCGGATCCCCAAGAGCGAGGTCGAGGAGCTCATCCTCGAAGAGGTCCCCGACATCGACTACAGCGACATCGGCGGCCTGTCCCGGCAGATCGAGCAGATCCGCGACGCGGTCGAGCTGCCCTTCCTGCACGCCGACCTGTTCCGCGAGTACCACCTGCGCCCGCCCAAGGGCATCCTGCTCTACGGCCCGCCCGGGTGCGGCAAGACGCTGATCGCCAAGGCGGTGGCCAACTCGCTGGCCAGGAAGGTCGCCGAGGTGCAGGGCGAGGGCACCCGGGCGGCCAAGTCCTACTTCCTGAACATCAAGGGTCCCGAGCTCCTCAACAAGTACGTCGGGGAGACCGAGCGGCACATCCGGCTGGTGTTCCAGCGGGCCCGGGAGAAGGCCAGCGAGGGGACGCCGGTCATCGTGTTCTTCGACGAGATGGACTCGATCTTCCGCACCCGCGGGTCGGGGGTCTCCTCCGACGTCGAGAGCACGATCGTGCCGCAGCTGCTCAGCGAGATCGACGGCGTCGAGGGCCTGGAGAACGTCATCGTCATCGGCGCCTCCAACCGCGAGGACATGATCGACCCGGCGATCCTGCGTCCCGGCCGGCTGGACGTGAAGATCAAGATCGAGCGGCCGGACGCCGAGGCGGCGCGGGACATCTTCAGCAAGTACCTGACCACCGGCCTGCCGCTGCACGCCGACGACCTGGCCGAGCACGGCGGCAGCCGCGAGGCGACGATCGCCGCGATGATCCAGCGCACCGTCGAGCGCATGTACACCGAGAGCGAGGAGAACCGCTTCCTCGAGGTGACCTACGCCAACGGCGACAAGGAGGTCCTGTACTTCAAGGACTTCAACTCCGGCGCGATGCTGCAGAACATCGTCGACCGCGCCAAGAAGATGGCGATCAAGGAGCGCCTCGACATCGGCGCCGGCGGCCTGCGGGTCGGCCACCTGATGCAGGCCTGCCTCGACGAGTTCAAGGAGAACGAGGACCTGCCCAACACGACCAACCCCGACGACTGGGCGCGGATCTCGGGCAAGAAGGGCGAGCGGATCGTCTACATCCGCACGCTCATCAGCGGCAAGGGCAGCGACTCCGGCCGCGCCATCGACACCGCCACCAACACCGGCCAGTACCTGTAGCAGAAGGACCTCGTCCTCCCCGCCCTTCGCAAGCTCAGGGCGGTCCCCTGGACGAGGCCGGCCGGCGGCCCGGCCCCCTGCGGGGGCCGGGCCGCCGGCGTCTTCGAGTCCGCGCGCCGGTCGCCGCCGGCGCCGTCGAGGCGTGCGCGTGGAGAGCCTCCAGCGTCCGGGGCCGACCACCTCGGCGGGCCCGCAGCCTAGGGTTGGGGCATGAGCGTGCGGCGGGTCATGGGCACCGAGGTGGAGTACGGCATCTCGGTGCCCGGACAGCCCACCGCGAATCCGACCACCCTGTCCAGCCAGGTCGTGAACGCCTGGGCGGTGGCCGAGGCCCCGACCCCGCGGCGGCCCCGGTGGGACTTCGAGGAGGAGTCGCCGCTGCGCGACGCCCGCGGGTTCGACCTCTCACCCGCGCAGGCGCTCGACCACACCGACCTCGACGAGGACGCGGGGATGGCCAACGTCATCCTCACCAACGGCGCCCGGCTCTACGTCGACCACGCCCACCCGGAGTACTCCACCCCGGAGGTCACCACCCCGCGCGACGTCGTTCTGTGGGACAAGGCGGGGGAGCAGGTGATGGCCGAGGCCTCGCGGCGGGCCGCGCGGATCCCGGGTGCCGCGCCGATCCAGCTCTACAAGAACAACACCGACGGCAAGGGCGCCTCCTACGGGTCGCACGAGAACTACCTGATGGACCGGCGGACCCCGTTCCTCGACATCATCCGCGGGCTGATCCCGTTTTTCGTGACCCGGCAGGTCGTCGCCGGCTCCGGGCGGGTCGGGATCGGGGCGGAGGGGCGCTCCCAGGGTTTCCAGCTCTCCCAGCGGGCCGACTTCTTCGAGGTCGAGGTCGGCCTGGAGACGACGCTCAAGCGGCCGATCATCAACACCCGCGACGAGCCGCACGCCGACGCGGACAAGTACCGGCGGCTGCACGTGATCATCGGCGATGCCAACCTGGCGGAGCTGTCGACCTACCTCAAGGTGGGGACGACGTCGCTCGTGCTCGCCATGATCGAGGCGCGGGCGCTGCACCAGGACATGTCGCTGGAGGAGCCGGTCGAGGCGCTGCAGGCGATCAGCCACGATCCGTCGCTCACCCACAAGGTGCGGCTGCGCGACGGGCGGCAGATGACCGCGCTGGAGGTCCAGTGGGCCTACCTGGAGATGGCCCAGCGGTACGTGGACCGGTCCGGCACCGGTGACGAGCAGACCGCCGACGTGCTGCGCCGGTGGGCGGAGGTGCTCGAGGACCTCGGCACCGACCCGATCCGGCTCGCCGACCGGCTGGACTGGCCGGCCAAGCTGCGGCTGCTCGAAGGATTCCGGGCCCGCGACGGGCTGGGCTGGGGTGACTCGCGGCTGCACCTGGTCGACCTGCAGTACTCCGACGTCCGACCGGAGAAGGGCCTCTACCACCGGCTGGTCGCCCGCGGCGCGATGCGGCGGCTGCTCACCGACGAGGAGGTGTCCCGGGCGATGGTGCACCCGCCGACCGACACGCGGGCCTTCTTCCGCGGGGAGTGCCTGCGCCGCTACCCGGCCCAGGTCGCGGCCGCCTCCTGGGACTCGGTGGTCTTCGACCTCGGCCGGGAGAACCTGGTGCGCATCCCGACCATGGAGCCCCTGCGTGGCACCCGCGACCACGTCGGCGAGTTGTTCGAGGCGACCTCGTCGGCCCAGGAGCTGGTCGACACCATCACCGGCGGCTGAGCCCCCGCTCCACCGTTTCCACGGCCCCGTCGGGCGAGCGCCGATCGTCGGCATCTGCGGGTAGCTTTCTGCTCAGCACCACCGTGCAGCAACGACCTGGAGGGATCGATGGCCACGAGGGACACCGGCGGGCAGCAGCGGGCGACCCGGACGCGCGAGGAGACCGACGAGGTCGAGGCCTCGGTCGACACCGAGGCGGCCGAGCGCCACAAGGAGATGACCGAGGACGTCGACTCCCTTCTCGACGAGATTGATGACGTCCTCGAGGAGAACGCCGAGGAATTCGTGCGCAGTTATGTACAAAAGGGCGGGGAGTGAGCAACTTCTACACAACGTGAGTGCAGTCGACGTTCTCCAGGGACTGCCGCGAACACCGGCCCGTTCCTGAGTTCCCCGGGAAGGCGCGTTCACGAGACGGCCCGGCGTTCTGCTGTCGGAAGCACCCGGCCGAGCGGTCGGCGAGGAGTCGCGACGCTCTTCGGACGAAGCCCCGTGTCCATCGCCGGTCGACCGTGAGGTGCCACCCGGCCACCAGTTGTGGGCCGGCGGCGAGCAAGTCGCGCCGCTCGCAGAATTCGTGCGGACCGTGCGCACCAGCAGTGGCGACCACGCGCACTGCACGCCCCGCCAGAACGAGCGGGAAGGATCTCCCGCGACAAGGTCGCCGGCTCCGGGAGGTATCACGTGAGCAACCGTCACGGGATCTCGGCGCACGCAGCGGATCTGCTGGAGGCGCAGGGAGGGTTGTGCGCGATCGGCCGGTCGGCGCCTGCGGTGCACGCCGAACATGACCGCACGACGGGCGCCGTTGGCGCATGGCTGTGCGTCAACGGCAACGGTGGGCGGCCAGTTCCGGGACGGCCCGTTCCTGCTGCACGTGGCAGCTCGCTAGGTGGAGCCTCACCGGGAGGTCAGGAGCTCGAGAAGCTGCACCGGGCCGTTGGCGCGCCCGAGGCGCTCAGCCGGCCGGGGAGCCCGCCGGTAGGGTCGCAGCGACGTCCTGGCAGCTCCCGCCGCACGCGGGGGACCGGGCGGAACAGCGGGTCACGCCGGCACGAGACGGCGGGAGAGGCGGATGGGTGAACGAGTCGTCAGCAGGCCGGAGCGGGTTCCCGCCCGCCTATCTGGACCGTGTGGGCTCCTCGTTCACCGACTTCCTGGCGGCCGCCGCACCCGACCTGCTGCCGGGCCGCCGCCCGCACCCGCAGCTGCCGGTCGGTGACCTCACGCCGCACGGCACCACGATCGTCTCGGTCGCCTACGACCGCGGCGTCCTCATGGGCGGCGACCGCCGGGCCACGATGGGCAACCTGATCTCCAGCCGGGACATCGAGAAGGTCTACCCGGCCGACGCCTGGTCGGTGATCGGCATCGCCGGCGCCGCGGGCATCGCCATCGAGATGGTCAGGCTCTACCAGGTCGAGCTCGAGCACTACGAGAAGATCGAGGGCCTCACGCTCTCCCTCGACGGCAAGGCGAACCGGCTGGCGCAGATGATCCGCGGCAACCTGGGCGCCGCGCTGCAGGGGCTGGCCGTCGTCCCGCTGTTCGCCGGCTACGACCTCGACGCGGCCCCGGGGGCCAGCCCCGGCCGGATCTTCAGCTACGACGTCACCGGCGGGAACTACGAGGAGCGCGGCTACGCCGCCGTCGGCTCCGGTTCGCTGTTCGCCCGCAGCTCGCTGAAGAAGACCTGGCGGTCCGGCCTGTCCGGGGACGCGGCCACCCGCAGCCTGCTCGAAGCGCTCTACGACGCCGCCGACGACGACTCCGCCACCGGCGGCCCGGACCCGGTGCGCAAGCTGTACCCGATCGTCTACCGGGTCGACGCGGAGGGCTCGGTGCGGCTCACCGACGACGAGGTCGCCGCCGTCACCGACACCATCATCGCCGAGCGGGCCGCCGCGGACGGGCAGGGCTGAGCCATGACCATGCCGTACTACGCCTCGCCCGAGCAGCTCATGCGCGACCGCTCGGAGTACGCCCGCAAGGGCATCTCCCGCGGCCGCAGCGTCGCCGTCGTCACCTACGCCGACGGCGTGCTCTTCATCGCCGAGAACCCCAGCTCCACGCTGCACAAGGTGGGCGAGCTCTACGACCGCATCGGCTTCGCCGCCGTCGGCCGGTACAGCGAGTTCGAGAGCCTGCGGGTGGCCGGCGTGCGGCTCGCCGACGTCCGGGGGTACTCCTACAACCGCCGCGACGTCACCGGCCGGGTCATCGCGAACGCGTACGCGCAGACCCTCGGGGAGATCTTCACCCAGCAGATGAAGCCCTACGAGGTCGAGCTGTGCGTGGCCGAGGTGGGCGAGACCCCCGAGGCCGACCAGCTCTTCCGGCTCACCTTCGACGGGTCGATCGTCGACGAGCCGGACTTCGTGGTCATGGGTGGGCAGGCCGAGGCGGTCACCGGCCACCTGCGCGAGCACTTCCTGCCCGGCATGGAGCTGGCCGAGGCGCTGAAGGTCGGCGTGCAGGCGCTCTCGGCGGTCAGCCCGGCCACCGGCGGCGCCAACGGCGGCTCCCCGGCGCTGCTGACCGCCGAGCAACTGGAGGTCGCCGTCCTCGACCGGCGCCGCCCCAAGCGCGCGTTCCGGCGCGTCGTGGGCGCCGCGCTGCGCAGCCTGCTCGACAGCGGGAAGGCGGCCGTGGGCGCCGAGGAGGAGCCCACCCACACCGCCGCGCACGCGCCCAGCGCGCCGGCCCCGGGTACCCCCGCCGGCCTCGGCGAGCCCAGCGCCCCGGACACCGGCGGCACGGCCGGGGGCGGGCAGCACCCCCCGACCACCACCTGACCGGCGGCCGTTCGCCGAGGTCACCGACGACCTCGGCGACGGCCCGGGCCCACGCCGGGCGGGGACCGCGCGGATCGCGGCGCGGCACGAGGCGCCGAGAAGGGGCTGCCGTCGGCAGCCGCGCCTAGGCTCGGTGCGTGGAACGACGGATCTTCGGCATCGAGACCGAGTACGGCGTCACGTGCACCTTCCGCGGCCAGCGCCGGCTTTCCCCGGACGAGGTCGCCCGGTACCTGTTCCGCCGGGTCGTGTCGTGGGGGCGCAGCTCGAACGTCTTCCTGCGCAACGGCTCCCGGCTCTACCTCGACGTGGGCAGCCATCCCGAGTACGCCACCGCCGAGTGCGACGACCTGACCGAGCTGGTCGTCCACGACAAGGCGGGGGAGCGGATCCTCGAGGGCCTGCTGGTCGACGCCGAGCAGCGGCTGGCCGAGGAGGGCGTCACCGGCGACATCTACCTGTTCAAGAACAACACCGACTCCGCCGGCAACAGCTACGGCTGCCACGAGAACTACCTCGTCGGCCGGCACGGGGAGTTCAGCCGGCTGGCCGACGTGCTCATCCCGTTCCTGGTCAGCCGGCAGGTCGTCGTCGGCGCCGGCAAGGTGCTGCAGACCCCGCGCGGCGCCATCTACTGCCTCAGCCAGCGGGCGGAGCACATCTGGGAGGGGGTCTCCAGCGCCACCACCCGGTCCCGGCCGATCATCAACACCCGCGACGAGCCGCACGCCGACGCCGAGCGCTACCGGCGGCTGCACGTCATCGTCGGCGACTCGAACATGAACGAGACGACGACCCTGCTCAAGGTCGCCATCACCGACCTGGTGCTGCGGATGATCGAGGCCGGCGTCCCGATCCGGGACATGGCGCTGGAGAACCCGATCCGCGCCATCCGCGAGATCAGCCACGACATGACCGGACGCCGCAAGGTCCGGCTGGCCAGCGGCCGGGAGATGTCGGCGCTGGAGATCCAGTCCGAGTACCACTCCCGGGCCGCGGAGTTCGTCGACCGGGAGGGCTTCGGCCTGGTGCACCGGCAGATGCTCGAGCTGTGGGGGCGGGCGCTCAAGGCGGTCGACTCCGGTGACCTGTCGCTGATCGACCGCGAGATCGACTGGGCCACCAAGTTCAGCCTGATCGAGCGTTACCGCGCCAAGCGGGACATGCCGCTCTCGCACCCGCGCATCGCCCAGATGGACCTCGCCTACCACGACATCAGCCGCCGGCGGGGCCTGTACTACCTGCTGGAGCGCAACAACCAGGTGGACCGGGTGGCGCACGAGCCGCGGGTCTTCGAGGCCAAGAACGTGCCCCCGCAGACCACCCGCGCCCGGCTGCGCGGGGAGTTCATCCGCCGGGCCCAGGAGAAGCGCCGCGACTTCACCGTCGACTGGGTGCACCTCAAGCTCAACGACCAGGCCCAGCGCACCGTGCTGTGCAAGGACCCGTTCAAGGCCGTCGACGAGCGGGTGGACAAGCTCATCGCCAGCATGTGAGAAAGGGCCCCGCCGCGAGCGTGCGAGGGGTGGGGGGCAGCGGGGCCGTCAGGTCGTCTCGGTCTCCGGCCCGCCGACGGCCTCGGGCAGCGGCACCTGCAGGGCCGCGTACCGGCCCGCGGCCGCGGCGGCCAGGAAGTAGGCGCGCTCCTCGGGGTAGCCGCGCCCCATCGTCGACAGCGGGACGGGGGAGAGGCCCAGCGCCTTCTCCAGGCCCTCGACGTCCATCCAGACCACCGGGTTGCGCTCGGGCTGCCCCGCCAGATCCGCCTCGACCTGGCCGCCCAGCTCCGAGCCCAGCCCGCGCGGGGCCACCAGGGTCACCCCGGCCAGCGCCACCCGGCCGAACGCGGTGAGCGAGTGGTGGGAGACGCCGCGGTGGCGGGGCCGGGGATCGGCGTCGGAGATCCGCAGCGCCCCGATCGGCTGCCCACCGAGCACGCTCACCGCGTTGCAGGCCTCGCCCGCGGCCACCCCGGAGAAGCCCCACGGCGTCCCGGTGCCGAGGTTGCCCGGCCCCTGCGTCACGATCGCCACGTCGGCGCCGAGCACGTGCCGGGCCGCCAGCAGCCCGGTGTGCAGGGTGACCGCCTCGACGTCGCCGCCGAACGCCTGCCCCACGGTGACCACGCCGGCCAGCGACGGGGCCAGCGCCGACAGCGTGCGGGAGAACCCGGCGACCAGGGCGCCGCCGTCGGTCATCACGTAGGCCACCTTCAGGTCCGGGTCGGTGGCCAGCACCCCGATCAGCACCGCCGGCAGCGCCGAGTGCAGGTCGGCGACGACGACCGGCATGCCGGCGAGGTCCTCGGCCTCGGCGATCGTCGCGTGGTGCTCGGTGTCCTGCTCGTCCACGCCCCGCACGGTCACCTGCAGCGGCGTGTACCGGGCCTTGACCAGGTGCCCGGGGCCGGTCGGGTCCGGGGGCAGCCGGTCGGGGACGGCGACCACCAGCGCGTAGCCCCCGGTGCCCAGCCGCTGCGCCCAGGCGGTGGTGTTGAGCAGCACCTCGTCGCCCACCTCCGGGAGGCCGACCAGCGAGGGATGGGCCAGCGCCCGCAGCTCGCCGTCGCCCTCCACCAGCACGGTCAGCTCCTGGGCATCCCGCCAGGACCGGCCCAGGGCCGTCACGGTTCCTCGGCGCCACCGGATCCGGTGCACCGGCGTCTCGTTCTCCCCCACGCGGGCAGGCTAGCCAGCGCGCTCGCCGACCCCGGCACGTGACTAGCCTGGGCGCGTGGCGGCGAAGCGGGCAGAACGGCTGGTGAACCTGGTCATCGCCCTGCTCGGCACCCGGCAGTACGTGACCGCGGCCAGGATCCGGGCCACCGTGCCCGGCTACGAGCCCGACGACGGCACCGCCCGCGCCGACGAGGCGTTCAAGCGGATGTTCGAGCGGGACAAGGCCGAGCTGCGCGAGATGGGCGTGCCGCTGGAGACCGGGCGCACCAGCGTCTTCGACACCGAGGACGGCTACCGCATCGCCCGGGCCGACTACGAGCTGCCCGAGATCACCCTCACCGGCGAGGAGGCCGCCGCCGTGGGCCTGGCGCTGCGGCTGTGGGAGTCCGCCCAGCTGGCCGGCGCCGCGCACAGCGCCCTGGTGAAGCTCAAGGCGGCCGGGGTGGACGTCGACACCGGCCGGGCGATCCCGCTGCAGCCCCGGCTGGACTCCGACGAGCCGGCCTTCGAACCGGCCTACGCGGCGGCCCGCGACCGCCGCGCGCTGGAGTTCGACTACCGCCGTCCCGACGAGGAGGCCCCCGCCCGCCGGCACGTGCAGCCCTGGGGCGTCGTCGCCTGGCACGGCCGCTGGTACCTCGGCGGGCTCGACCTCGACCGTGGCGCGCCGCGGGTCTTCCGGCTGTCCCGGGTGGTCGGCACCCCCCGGGCGGTGGGGCCGGCCGGGGCGTTCGAGCCGCCGCCCGACGTGGACCTGGCCGCGATGGTCGCCGGGCAGATCCGGGGCGAGGAGCAGCTCGTCGTCGTCCGGGCGCGCCCGGGCGCCGCGATCGGGCTGCGCCGGCACGCCGTGCCGCTGGGCCCCGCCGAGGACGGCGACGACCGGTTGCAGCTGTCCACCACCGAGCCGATGCGGCTGGCCGACCAGCTGGCCGCCTACGGTGCCGACGTGCTGGTCGAGTCGCCCACCGCGGTCCGCGAGGCGGTCGTCGAGCGGCTCACCCGGCTGGCGGGGATGACGTGACCGCGCTCGCGAGGTCATGCAGGAGCGGCGCACCGGCGGGCACCGGCCCGACGGGCGCCGGCGAGGAGATCCGGTGACCGCACCCACGACCACCGAGCGGATGACCCGGCTGCTCACCCTCGTCCCGTACCTGACCGCCCGCCCCGAGGGGGTGTCGCTGGCCGAGGCGGCGCGCGACTTCGGCGTCCCGGAGCGGCAGCTGCGCCGCGATCTGGAGCTGCTGTGGATGTGCGGCCTGCCCGGCTACGGCCCCGGCGACCTCATCGACCTGTCCTTCGAGGGCGACCGCGTGCGGGTCACGTTCACCGCCGGCATGGTGCGGCCGCTGCGGCTGACCACCGACGAGGCCGTCGCCCTGGTCGTGGCGCTGCGCACGCTGCTGGAGCTGCCCGGCCTCGCGGAGCGGGAGGCGGTCAACCGGGCGCTGGCCAAGGTCTCGGCCGTCGCCGGGCACGCCGGGGAGCGGGTCACCCCGGTGGCGCTGTCGGTCGACGCCCGGGAGCAGGCGCTGGCCGTCGTCCGGGAGGGGCTGGAGCGGCGGCGGGCGCTGCACCTGCACTACTACGTCCCCACCCGGGACGAGCGCACCGAGCGCACCGTCGACCCGATGCGGCTGCTGCTGGTCGACGGCAAGTGGTACCTCGAGGCGTGGTGCCGGCGGGCCGAGGGCGTGCGGCTGTTCCGGCTGGACCGGGTCGACGACGTCGTCGTCCTCGGGGAGCCGGCCGCCCCGCCGCCCGAGGCGCACGAGCGCGACGTCGACTCCGGCCTCTACCAGCCCGCGCCCGGCGCCCCGGTGGTGCGGCTGCGACTGGCCCGCAGCGCCCGCTGGGTGGCCGAGTACTACCCGGTCGAGGACGTCCGGGAGATCCAGGACCCGCCGGGCGGCCTGGCCGTGGCGGTGCGCACCGCCGACGTGGCCTGGGCGCGGCGGCTGGTCGCCTCCCTCGGCGGCGCGGCCACGGTGGAGGAGCCGGCCGGGCTGGCCGCCGCGGTCGCCGCCGAGGCCCGCGCCGCGCTGGCCCGCTATTCATCCGCCGATCACCCGGACGTCGGCTCCGGCGGCTAGGGTCGGCCCGTGCTGCTCCTGGTCGTGTGGATCGCCGTCGTCGTGCTGGCCGTGGTCGTCCTCGCGGCGCTGGCGCACGGGCTCCTCGGCGCGCTGCAGCGGCTGAACCGGGAGAGGCAGGCGCTGGACCGCGAGCTGCGGCCGGTGCTCGCCGAGTTCCGGGCGGCCGCGGCGCGGGCGGCGCCGCCCGGCGACCCGGCCCGCTGAGCGACGCCCCCAGTTCCGGGGGACGCCGCCGGGCCGACTCGGCACGTAGCATCGACGACGCCACCCCTGACTTCGGAGGACCGCCATGGCCGGACTCGGCCCGCTGGAGATCGGCCTGATCATCCTGGCCATCCTGCTGCTCTTCGGGTACAAGAAGCTGCCGGACGCCTCACGCTCCCTGGGCCGCTCGCTGCGGATCTTCAAGGGCGAGATGAAGGGCATGAAGGACGACGACGTGCGCACCAAGGACGCCGCGAAGACCACCCCGGTCCGCGGTGAGGTGCTGCCGCCGGCCGGTCCGGACGCCGCGGCGCTCGAGGCCGAGGCGCGGGCGGCGGAGGCCCGGGCCGCCGAGCTGCGGGCGCGCGCCGGCGGCCGACCCGGCGCGACCGACAGCACCCGCTGACCCGCTCTCCCCGGCACCACGATGAGCGACACCGGTCAGCGGCGGCCCCGCGTGCGGCGACGGCGGCCGCCGCGGGACGCCGAGGCGACGATGACGCTCATCGCGCATCTCACCGAGCTGCGCAACCGCATCGCCAAGTCGCTGCTCGCGCTGCTGATCGCCGCCGGCTTCGCCTTCTGGTGGTACGGCCACGGCCTCGGTGAGTTCATCCGGGCGCCGTACTGCGGACTGCCCGCCGACCTGCGGTTCGGGCAGGGGGCCGAGGACACCTGCGGCCTGCTGATCACCGACGTCTTCGGCGGGGTGTTCATCCGGCTCAAGGTCAGCCTGCTGGCGGGCGCGGTGCTGGCCGCCCCGGTCTGGCTCTACCAGCTGTGGGCGTTCATCACCCCGGGGCTCAAGCGCAACGAGAAGCGCTACGGGCTCTCGTTCGTCGCGGTGTCGACGGCGCTGTTCGCCCTGGGCGCCGTGCTCGCCTACGTCTCCCTCGCCAAGGGGTTGCAGCTGCTGCTCAGCCTGGCCGGGGACGGCGTCGTCGTCGCCCTCACCGCGCAGGACTACATCGGGTTCGTGCTCTCCCTGCTGGTCGCCTTCGGGGTCAGCTTCGAGGTGCCGCTGATCGCGATCGCGTTGAACCTGGTCGGCGTCCTGTCCTACGAGGCGCTGCGCACGGCCCGGCGGTGGATCTTCTTCCTGACCATCGTCTTCGCCGCGTTCATCACGCCCACCCAGGACCCGTTCACCATGCTGCTCATGGCCGGCCCGATGATCGTGCTGTTCGAGCTGGCCATCCAGATCGCACGGTTCGTCGACCGGCGCCGGGCCAAGCGGGCGGCCGCCGAGCACTTCCACGACCTGGCCGACGACGAGGCGTCCCCGCTGGACGCGAGCCCCTCGCAGCTGGACGCCACCCCGACGCCGGTCGACGACCTGCGCCGGCAGGACGCCCCGGCCCCCGTCGACGGCCCCGCCGCGCGTTCCCGCGGCTGAGCCGGGGGTGGCCACCCACGCTGCCGGGGACGTCGCGGTCCTCGTGAGCCCCGCCGCGGGCCGCGGTCGGGCCCGCGCGGCCGCCGCCACCGTCCTCGCCACCCTGCGCGCGGCCGGGCTGACCCCGGAGGTGCTGCCCGCGACCACCCGGGCCGATGCCGAGCGGCAGGCCGGGAAGGCGGTCGCCGCCGGCACCCGCGCCGTGGTCACCATCGGCGGGGACGGCGCCGCGCACGCCGGCCTGCAGGCGGTGGCCGGGACACTGACCCCGCTGGCCGTGGTGCCTGCCGGCACCGGCAACGACCTGGCCCTGGCCCTGGGCTGGCCGCGCGACCCGCTCGCCGCCGCCCGCGCGGCGGTCGAGGACCTGCTCTCCGGCGCGGTGCGCACCGTGGACGCCGGCCGCACCGGGGATCGCTGGTGGGCCACCGTGCTGTGCTGCGGCTTCGACTCCGCGGTCACCGACCGGGCCAACCGGCTGCGCTGGCCGCGCGGGCCGCGCCGCTACGACGTGGCGATCCTCGCCGAGCTGGCCCGCCTGCGCCCCCGGGAGCTGACCCTGGTCGTCGACGGCGTGGCGCACACCCTCCCGGTCACGCTGATCGCCGTCGGCAACACCCCCTGGTACGGCGGCGGGATGCGGGTCTGCCCGACGGCAGACCCGGCCGACGGGCGGTTCGACGTCACCGTCGTCGGGCCGGTCACGCGCCGGGAGCTGGTGCGCACCCGGCCCCGGTTGACCGCAGGCACGCACGTCGAGCACCCCGCGGTCTCGGTGCACCGGGCCGCCCGGGTCGAGCTGACCGGGGAGGGGCTGAACACCTACGCCGACGGCGAGCCGGTCGCGCCGCTGCCGGTGACCGCCGAGTGCGTGCGCGGCGCGCTGGGCGTCGTGGGCACCGGCCGGGCCTGAGCCCGGCCGGGCCGGCTCGCCTCCGGTCGACGCGCCGGCCACGGCCGCGATGCATCGGCCGCGGCCGCCCTGCACCGTGGACTCGGCGGATGCATGGCGGCTGTCGCCACCAGGCGGAGGACGCGCGGGAGGGCAGAGGGGCAGCGGTCGCCTGCCGGGCCTAACGTGGGAGGCATGTCCAGCCCCGCGGAGCGTTACGCCGCCGCCCGGCGACGGATCGCCCACCCCACCCTCGCGGAGTTCGCGGCTGAGCTCGGTTTCTCCCTGGACCCGTTCCAGGTGGAGGCCTGCGAGGCACTGGACGAGGGCGCCGGCGTCCTGGTGTGCGCGCCCACCGGGGCCGGCAAGACCGTCGTCGGCGAGTTCGCCGTCCACAAGGCGCTGGCCGAGGGGCGCAAGGCGTTCTACACGACGCCGATCAAGGCGCTGTCCAACCAGAAGTACGCCGACCTCGTGGAGCGCTACGGCGAGGGGAAGGTCGGCCTGCTCACCGGCGACAACGCCATCAACGGAGACGCGCCCGTGGTCGTGATGACCACCGAGGTGCTGCGGAACATGCTCTACGCCGACTCCCCGGCGATCCACGGGCTCGGCTACGTCGTCATGGACGAGGTGCACTACCTGGCCGACCGGTTCCGGGGCGCGGTGTGGGAGGAGGTGATCATCCACCTGCCGCAGTCGGTGACCCTGGTGTCCCTGTCGGCCACGGTGAGCAACGCCGAGGAGTTCGGCGACTGGCTGGTCACCGTCCGCGGCGACACCAAGGTCGTCGTCAGCGAGGTGCGGCCGATCCCGCTGTGGCAGCACATGCTGGTCGGCAGCCGCGTCTTCGACCTGTTCTCGCTTCGCCCGGCCGCGCACGCCGCCGAGCAGGAGGAGTCCCCGCGGGGGCGGTCCACCCGTGAGCGCGGCGCCAGCGTGGTCGACCCCGAGCTGGTCCGGTACGTGCGCGAGTACGAGCGGCGCGTCGACAGCTGGGGCGGGGGCAACGGCGGCTCCCGCCGGGACCGGGACTGGCACAAGCCCCGCTACCGGCCGCCCGCGCGCCCGGACATCATCGAGCGGCTCGACCGGGCCGGGCTGCTGCCGGCCATCACGTTCGTGTTCAGCCGCAACGGCTGCGACGCCGCGGTGAACCAGTGCCTGCGCTCCGGGCTGCGGCTGACCGACGAGCGCGAGCGGGCCGAGATCGCCCGGATCATCGACGAGCGCACCGGCTCGCTGCCGGACGAGGACCTGCACGTCCTGGGCTACTGGGAGTGGCGGGAGGGGCTGCTGGCCGGCCTCGCCGCCCACCACGCGGGCATGGTGCCGGCCTTCAAGGAGGCCGTGGAGGAGTGCTTCGTCCGCGGCCTGGTCAAGGCGGTGTTCGCCACCGAGACGCTGGCCCTGGGCATCAACATGCCCGCGCGCACCGTCGTCCTCGAGCGGCTGGTCAAGTGGAACGGCGAGGCGCACGTCGACGTCACGCCGGGGGAGTACACCCAGCTCACCGGGCGGGCCGGGCGCCGCGGCATCGACATCGAGGGGCACGCCGTCGTCGTCTGGGCGCCGGGCATGGACCCCTCGGTGGTGGCCGGACTGGCCAGCACCCGCACCTACCCGCTGAAGTCCTCCTTCCGGCCCAGCTACAACATGGCGGTCAACCTGGTCGGCTCCTTCGGCCGGGCCCGCGCCCGCGAGCTGCTCGGCTCCTCCTTCGCCCAGTTCCAGGCCGACCGGTCCGTCGTCGGGCTGGCCCGCGCCGCGACCCGGCACGAGAAGGACGCCGAGCGCTGGGCCGCGGAGATGCATTCGGAGCACGGGGACGTCGGGGAGTACGCCGCGATCCGGCAGCAGATCTCCGACCGGGAGAAGGAGCTCTCCCGCGACACCCAGGCCAAGCGCCGGATGGAGGCCGCCGACGCGCTGGCCGCGCTGCGGACCGGTGACGTCATCCGGGTGCCGTCGGGACGGCGGCAGGGGCTGGCCGTCGTCCTGGACCCGGGGGTGTCCGACAGCGGCATCGGGGGTGGGGCCGAGCCGCGGCCGCTGGTGCTCACCGAGGACAAGTGGGCCGGCCGGCTGAGCCCGGTGGACTTCCCGACGCCGGTGAGCGCCCTGTCCCGGGTGCGGGTGCCGAAGAACTTCAACCACCGCAGCCCGCACGCCCGCCGCGACCTCGCCTCGACCCTGCGCAACGCCCGCGTCGAGAACGACCTGGGCGCCCGGCGGGTCGGTCGGCGCTCGGCGGCCGCCGACGACCCGGTGCTGCAGGACCTGCGCGCGGCCCTGCGCGCGCACCCGGTGCACACCCTGCCCGACCGGGAGGAGCGGGTGCGCGCCGCCGAACGCTGGCTGCGGGCGGTCCGCGAGGCCGACGCCACGCAGCGGCGGATGGCCGACCGCACCGGTTCGCTGACCCGCCAGTTCGACCGCACCTGCGACGTGCTGGAGGAGCTGGGGTACCTCGTGCCCGAGGTGGCCCCCCTGGTGCCGGCCGACACCGAGGTGGCCGGCGCGGTCGACGACGTCCCGGTGGTCACCGACGACGGCCGGCGGCTGGCCCGCATCTGGTCCGAGGGTGATCTCCTGGTCGCCGAGTCGCTGCGGGCCGGCGCCTGGCGCGGGCTGACCCCGGCCGAGCTGGCCGCCGTCGTCTCCACGGTGGTCTTCGAGGCGCGGCGGGAGACGCCGGGGCAGCCGGCGGTGCCGGCCGGCAAGGTCGCCGCGACGATCGCCGAGATGCGCCGGATCCGCGGCCGGCTGCAGGACGCCGAGCTCGACCACGGGGTGCCGGCCACCCGCGACCTGGACCTCGGCTTCGCCTGGGCGGCCTACCGCTGGGCCGACGGGCAGAGCCTGGACCGGGTGCTGGCCGGCGCCGAGCAGGCGGGCACCGAGCTCTCCGGCGGTGACTTCGTCCGCTGGACCCGGCAGCTGATCGACCTGCTCGACCAGCTGGCGAAGCTGGACGACGAACCGGTGGCGCCGGTCGCCCGCAGGGCCGTCGAGCGACTGCGGCGGGGCGTGGTCGCGGCCGCGGTCAGCGGCTGACCTTCGGCGCGCACCGGCGTGCCGGCCGCGCCCGTGGGGCACAATCCCCACCGCCGCCGTGACGGGCGGTCACGGGGGCCCCTTCCGACCGGGAGCGACGATGATCCACCCACCGCACGGCGGCGACCAGCCGGGGCAGCAGCACGGGCAGCCGGGCCCGTACGGCCAGCCCGGGTACCCCGGCCGGCCCGCGCCCGGGGGGTACGGCGCCCCGCAGGCGCCGGTGCCCGGCCAGCCGGTCCCGCAGTGGGGCCAGGCCCCCCAGCAGTACGGCCCGCCCTACGGGCAGCCGCCGGGCCCGTACGGCCCGCCCTACGGGCAGCAGCCGTACCCGTACGGCCCGGGCGCGCAGCCGTACCCGTACGGGCACGGGCCGCAGCCGACCCGGTCGCGGACCGGCCTGGTCGTCGGTCTCGTGGCGCTCGCGGTCGTCGTGCTGGCCGCGGCGATCACCCTGCCGATCCTGCTGGGCGGGGAGGTGCTCGACCGCGGCGCCGTCGAGCGCGACGTGGCCACCCAGTTCGAGGAGGCCCACGACATCGGTCTCGACCTGTCCTGCGACCAGGAGATGGCCGTCGAGCACGGCGCCAGCTACGAGTGCACCGGCACCACCGAGGACGGCGAGGGGGTCACCGTCCGGATCGCCATCACCGACGAGGACACCGCCGCCTACACCTGGGAAGAGGTGTAGGCCGGCCGGCGGGCTCAGCCGACCGCGTCGGCCGGCCAGCCCAGCGCCGCACCGAGCCGCTTGAGCGAGGACTCGATGCCGTGCGCGGCGGCCAGGGCGGCGAGCGCGCCGGGGTCGGCCGGGCGGCGGGGGAGGGCGTCCTGCAGCGGCGGCAGGTCGATGTCGCGCGCGACCGCGACCACGACCGGGGCCGCGTCGAGGTACTCCGCCCCGGCGTGCAGCTTCTTCAGCACCGCCGCGGTCAGCGGGGCCCGCGGGACGACGGCGCGCCCCGCGGCCGCCCGGATGCCGGCGAGATCGCCGAACTCGCAGATCAGCGCCGCGGCGGTCTTCGCGCCGATGCCGGCCACACCGGGCAGGCCGTCGCTGGGGTCGCCGCGCAGCACGGCGAAGTCGGCGTAGGAGCGCCCCGGGATGCCGTACTTGGCGGTCACCGCCGCCTCGTCGACCCGCTCGATGTCGGTGATGCCGCGGGCGGTGTAGAGCACCCGCACCCCGCGCGCGTCGTCGACGAGCTGGAAGAGGTCCCGGTCGCCGGTGACGACGTCCACCGGGCCGGCGGCGCGGGTGGCCAGCGTGCCGATGACGTCGTCGGCCTCGTAGCCCGCCGCCCCCACCCGCGCGATCCCCGCGGCGGCGAGCACGTCGACGAGGACCGGCACCTGCGGGCCCAGCTCGTCGGGCACCTCCTCGCCGCCCTCCGGCGCCACCCGGTGCGCCTTGTAGGAGGGCAGCGCCGTCACCCGGAAGGCCGGCCGCCAGTCGTCGTCCCAGCAGGCGACGAGCCGCTCGGGGCCGTGCGCGGTGATCAGCCGGGCGGTCATGTCCAGGAAGCCCCGGACGGCGTTGACCGGCCGGCCATCGGGCGAGGTCACGCTGGTGGGTACGCCGTAGAAGGCCCGGAAGTAGAGGCTGGCCGCGTCCAGCAGCATCGTCGTCACAGCCGGGCACGGTAGCCGTGCGGCCGGGCGGGCGAGCAGCCCCGCCGGGCCTGGATAGTCTGCGGACCGTGCCGACCTCACCCTCCCCCCTGGTCACCCTCGATCGCGTGCACGCCGCGCGGGAGGGCGCCGCGGAGCTGGGGATCGACCTGCTGGTGGTGACCCCGGGGTCGGACCTGCGCTACCTCTGCGGCTACAACGCCCACGCGATGGAGCGGCTGACCGCGCTGGCGGTGCCCCGGCGCGGCGAGCCGTTCCTCGTCGTCCCCCGGCTCGAGGCGCCGATGGTCGCGGCCGGCCCCGCCGGCGCCCTGGGGCTGCAGGTGCTGGCCTGGGACGAGACCGACGACCCGTTCGCGCTGCTCGCGCGGACCGCCGTCGACCGGCTGGGTGCCGCGCCGGCCCGCGTCGCCGTCGGCGCCCGCACCTGGGCCGAGCACGCCCTGGGCGTGCAGCGGGCCCTGCCCGGGGCGGCGCTGGAGCTGGCCGGCCCGGTGGTCGACCGGCTGAGGATGGTGAAGTCCCCGGCCGAGGTCGCCGAGCTGGCCGCCGCCGGTGCCGCCATCGACCGGGTGCACGCCCGGATGGGGGAGTGGCTGCGGGTGGGGCGCACCGAGCGGGAGGTCGGCGCCGACGTCGCCGCGGCGATCCGCGCCGAGGGGCACGTGGGGGTGGACTTCACCATCGTGGGCTCGGGGCCCAACGGCGCCAGCCCGCACCACGAGCTCTCCGACCGGGTGATCGAGGCCGGCGACCTGGTCGTGGTCGACATCGGCGGGGAGACCGCCACCGGCTACCGCTCGGACTGCACCCGCACCTACGCGGTCGGCCGGGCACCCGGCCCGGACGTCGCCGACTGGTACGGGGTGCTGCACGAGGCGCAGCGGGCCGCCACCGCCGCCGTCCGCCCCGGGGTGACCGCCGAGCAGGTGGACGCCGCCGCCCGCGACGTCATCGCCGGCGCCGGCTGGGGGGAGTACTTCATCCACCGCACCGGGCACGGCATCGGCCTGGACACCCACGAGGCGCCCTACGTCGTCGCCGGCAACGACCTGCCGCTGGCGCCGGGGATGGCGTTCTCCGTGGAGCCGGGCATCTACCTGCCCGGCCGCTGCGGCGCCCGGATCGAGGACATCGTGGTCTGCACCGAGGACCGTGCCGCGATCTTGAACAATGGTCCCCGTGAACTCGCCATCCTCGCCGGCTGAGGCCGGGGGCGGAGCGCCCGCCGTGCCCGGGAGCTCCGCCGACGTCGACCGGGCGCTGCTGGCCGCGCTGGCCCGCGACGGCCGGGCCAGCTACACCGAGCTGGCCGAGCGGGTGGGCCTGTCGGTGTCGGCGGTCCACCAGCGGGTGCGCCGGCTGGAGCAGCGCGGGCTGATCACCGGCTACCACGCCAAGCTGGACGCGAGGTCGCTCGGCCTCGGGCTGACCGCGTTCGTCTCGATCACCCCGATCGACGTCGCCCAGCCCGACGACGCCCCGGCCCGGCTGGCCCACCTCACCGAGATCGAGGCCTGCCACTCGGTGGCCGGGGTGGAGAGCTACATCCTCAAGGTGCGGGTCCCCTCGCCGGACGCGCTGGAGGCGCTGCTGCAGAAGATCCGCGCGGCGGCCAACGTGACCACCCGGACGACGGTGGTGCTCTCCACCTTCTACGAGGACCGCCCACCCCTCTGAGCGGCGCGCGCGCCGGACACCGCTTCGAACGCCCGTCCGGATGGCGGCCGGGATGGGATGCCCGGCGGCTCGATGCCGACGGGCCCGGGACGCGCCCGGCCTGCCCCCGAGGCGCGGGCTCTCCCCGTGGCCGCCGGGGCGCGACGATCGACCGCTATCCCCAGAACTACCGTTATCCCCAACAGTGGCGCCGGCCGAGCCGGAGAGCACCCCCGGCAGCGGGGGAGGGGGCCCCGCGCTCCGCCCGCGCGTCAGGGCCGCCGCGGCCGGCCCTGACGCGCGGCCTTGGCCACGCTGCGCTCGGCCCGCACCGCCCCGCGCGGGCTCACCGGGGCGGCCCCCGCGGCGAGGGCCAGCCGGCGGTAGGAGTCGTAGGAGAGGGTCAGGTAGGCCGCGGCGAGCGCCTCGGCCTGCTCCCGCCGCGACGGCGGGGCGGTGTGCCGCAGATGGTGCGCGGTGCGGACGGCGTGCTTGGCGAAGGTCACCTGCAGCGCCTGGGTGGACAGCTGCCCGCCGACGACGGAGCCCGGCCCCGGGCCGCGGCGCAGCGCGGGCAGCACCCACGGGCTGTCGGCGAGCGCGGGGAACTGGGCGCGGCGGTCCTCCCAGGCGTGCCACGCCGTGCGCGCGCCGGGCACCGACCACTCGCCGTCCTCGGTCGCGACGATCAGCCGGCGCGTGGTGCTGTGCACCTGGTCCCGGCGCAGGGCGCGGAACTGCCCGACGGTGGCGGGCCAGTTCAGCGCCAGCGCGCACCAGGCCACCGTGCGCAGGTGCTCCGGGGCCTCGCTGCGGATCTCGGTCAGCGGCCGCAGCTCGAGGACCGGCGGGTCCGGCTCGGGAGTGCGCACGGTGGGCAGCGCCACCCCGCCGTACCGGGCGACCTTGCTGTAGAGCGCCACCGTCGCCGGCTTCCAGCCGCGGGCGGCGGCGATCGTGTCGAGGCCGCCCGCGACCAGGTCATCCGGGCCCAGGCCGAGCTCGAGCGCGGCCTCCACGAGCCGGCGCCACTGGGGCCCGTACCCCTCCGGCGCGGTCAGCCGGCGCCAGGCGCGCGCCGCGGGCGGGCCGGGCATCGCCGGCAGCGGGGCCTGCCATCCACCTGCCATGACCCAATTCTACCGTTATCCCCAACAGAAGGGAACCCGACTCCGCCGGGCCGACCCAGCCTCGGGGCGGCGCCTCCGGCGCCGGGGCACCAATCGCGGGAGGCCAGGTGTGTCCGGTGGGGACGGCTGTGAGGGGCACGGGAGTGCTCCTCGGACAGTTGTGACGAAACAGTTGGGGGTAACGGGTGGGAGTGTCCGGGGTCTCGCCGGTTCGGCGCGCGCAGCCGCCGGACTTTGGTGATCATGAACCGGTGCGGACGGTAGGCGTCGAGGAAGAGCTGCTGGTCGTCGATCCCTCCGGTCGGCCGGTGCCGCTGGGCCCCGCCGCGCTGGAGGTCGCCGCACGACGCGGCGAGGGCGAGACCGTGGCCGAGCACGAGCGCGCCGACCGGGAGAGGGCCGGCAAGCAGCCCGCTGATGATGCCGCCTCCGGCGCCGCCGACGGCGGCGACCCGCCGGGGCTGCTGGTCCCCGAGCTCAAGGCCCAGCAGCTGGAGTTCGGCACCCGCATCTGCACCGCCCTGGCCGAGGTCGAGGCGGAGCTGCGGCACTGGCGCGGCCGGGCGGACGCCGCGGCCCGCAGCGTCGGCGCCCGGGTCGCCGCCCTGGCCAGCTCGCCGGTCCGGGTCGAACCGGTCACCACGCCGGGGGAACGCTACGAGGTGATGACCGACGCCTTCGGGCTGACCGCGCTGGAGCAGCTGACCTGCGGCTGCCACGTGCACGTGTCGGTGGCCGACGACGAGGAGGGCGTCGCCGTGCTCGACCGGATCCGGGTCTGGCTGCCGGTGCTCACCGCCCTCACCGCCAACTCCCCGTTCTGGCTGGGCCGGGACAGCGGGCACGCCAGCTTCCGCTCGCAGGCCTGGAACCGCTGGCCCTCGGCCGGCCCCACCGAGCCGTTCG
The DNA here is from genome assembly GCF_900114385.1 of Geodermatophilus ruber. GTDB lineage: Bacteria > Actinomycetota > Actinomycetes > Mycobacteriales > Geodermatophilaceae > Geodermatophilus > Geodermatophilus ruber. The sequence goes on along the minus strand of NZ_FOSW01000003.1, from coordinate 208,454 downwards.
GCGACGCCGCGGCCTACCACCGGCTGATCGACCGGCTGCTGGCCACCGAGACGATCGTGGACGCCGGGATGGTCTACTTCGACGCCCGGCTCTCCGCGCGCTGGCCCACCGTCGAGGTGCGCATCGCCGACGTCGCCCTGCGCGCGCAGGACGCGGTCACCCTGGTCGGCCTGGTCCGCGGGCTGGTGGCCACCGCCGCGGCCGAGTGGCGGGCCGGGGTGCCGGCGCCGGCGGTCCGCACCGAGCTGCTGCGCGCGGCCGGGTGGCGGGCCGGCCGCTCGGCCCTCACCGGCGACCTGGTGCATCCCGGCACCGGCCGGCCCGCCCCGGCCGCCGTCGTCGTCGCCGCGCTGCTGGAGCACGTGCGGCCGGCCCTGGCCGAGGCCGGGGACGCGCAGCGGGTCGAAGCCGGGATCGCCGCCGTCCTCGCCCGCGGCACCGGCGCGGACCTCCAGCGGCGCATCCACCGGGAGACCGGGGACCTCGGCGCCGTGGTGCGCGCCGCGGTCGAGGTCACGCAGCAGTGACCGGCACCGCGGCGGCATCCCGCGACGGCGGCTATCGTCCGGCCATGTACACCGCCAGGTGGGTCGACGTCGTCCGGAAGGACCTCCTCGGGCCGCGCCCGGACCCGCGGGACCGGCCCTACCGGCTGATCATCCGGCTGGCGCTGCTGGTGTTCCGGCTGCTCGGCTTCCGGTTCGACGTGCGGGGCGCCGAGCACGTGCCGGCCAGCGGGGGCGCGGTCCTCTGCAGCAACCACGTCAGCTACCTGGACTTCACCTTCCTCGGCCTGGCCGCGCTGCCCCGGCGGCGGCTGGTCCGCTTCATGGCCAAGGCCTCGGTGTTCCAGCACCGCTTCTCCGGCCCGTTCATGCGCGCGATGCAGCACATCCCGGTCGACCGGAAGGCCGGCGCCGCCGCCTTCGAGCACGCCGTCCGGGCGCTCAAGGACGGCCAGGTGGTCGGCGTCTTCCCCGAGGCGACGATCAGCAGCAGCTTCATGGTCAAGGACCTCAAGGCCGGCGTCGCCCGGATGGCGATCGACGCCGGCGTGCCGGTCATCCCGGCCGCGGTCTGGGGCGGGCAGCGGATCGCGACCAAGAACCTGCCGGTCCACCTCCGGCGGAACGTGGCCATCACCGTCGTCCTCGGCGAGCCGATCGTCCCCGGGCCCGGGGAGAAGACCCAGCAGCTGCTGCGGCGCATCCGGGCGGCGATGGAGGCGCTGGTCGACGAAGCCCAGCGCAGCTACCCGCAGCAGCCGGCCGGGCCGGAGGACCGCTGGTGGCTGCCGGCGCACCTGGGTGGCTCCGCCCCCACGCCGGAGGACGCGGCGCAGCTGGACGTCCACGACGTGCGGGGCGCGGCCCCCCGGCCGCCGCGGCGGCGGCCCCTGGCCCGCCTCCGGGCGGGCCTGGCCCGACGGCGCGCGGCGCGCTGACCCGGCCTCACTCCACCACGGCCGGCGCCATCAGCCGGTGGACCTCCAGCTCGACGTCGTACCAGCGCCGCATGCGGCCCAGCGGCTGCATGCCCAGCCGGCGGCACACCGCCAGGGAGCGGGTGTTCCCGGGCCGGACGACGGCGTAGACCTCCGGCAGGCCGGCGGCGAACCCGCGCTCGATCACCGCGCGCGCCGCCTCGGTGGCGTAGCCGTGGCCCCACGCGTCCGGGTGCAGGTGCCAGCCCACCTCGACCTCGCCGACGCCGTCCGGGAGCGGCTTGAGCAGCACGGTGCCGGCCACCACCCCGGAGCCGAGCACCTCGATCGCCCGGACGGCGAACCGGGTGTCCGCGGGGTGCACGGCCGCCCAGCGGGCCACCAGCTCCAGCGGGGTGACCGCCGGGGTCCCGCCCAGCCAGCGGGTGACCTCCTCCCGGCTGTAGAGGTCGATGAGCCGGGCGAGGTCGTCGCGGCGGGTGGTCCACGGCCGCAGGCACAGCCGGGCGGTGCGCAGCTCCGAGCCCCCGGCCGTCATCCGTCCTGCCTACCGCCGCGCCGGGGGAGCGGCCACCCGGGCCCGCGGGGTCAGCCGGCCGGCGCGGTGACCCGGGAGGCGGCGACCGGGTCGACGGCGCGCGCCCGCCACCACGCCCGGCCGCGGGCGGGCAGCGTGTCGATCGGGTCGTAGTAGGTGTACCGGCGGTCGAGGGCGTCCTCGTCGGCGCGCTCGATGCCGGTGCGGTAGTTCTTCGTCCAGTAGCTGATGCCGCGCTCGCGGTCGTACTCGGCGACCTGGTGCACCCAGCGCTTGCCGACGTAGGGCACGTCGCAGACGATCCGCGGCGTCGCGAAGCCGGGCAGGTAGCCCATGAGGTCGTGCTGCAGGGTCTGCGCCTGGGCCAGCGAGACCCGCCAGTGCTCGGCGCTGGGGATCATGTCGCACATGTAGAAGTAGTAGGGCGTGACGCAGGCGCCGTCGAGCAGCGCGAAGCACAGGTCCAGCAGCTCGGGCGCGGTGGCGTTGACCCCGCGCAGCAGCACGCCCTGGTTGCGCACGTCGCGCACGCCGGCGGCCAGCATGGCCCGCGCCGCCTCGGCCACCAGCGGGGTCACCTGCTGCGCGGCGTTGACGTGGGTGTGCACGGCGAGGGAGACCCCGCGGGCGCGGGCGGTCGCGGCCAGCCGGCCCATGCCCGCCACGACGTCGTCCTGCAGCCAGTGCTGGGGCAGGCCCATGAGCGCCTTGGACGCCAGCCGGATGTCGCGGACCGACTCGATCTCCAGCAGCCCGGCCACGAAGGCCTCCAGGGTGCGGAAGGGCAGGTTGGCCACGTCGCCGCCGGAGACGACGACGTCGCGCACGCCCGGCGTGGCCCGCAGGTACTCGAGCATCGCCTCCTGCCGGTCGACCGGCCGGAGCTCGAACCTCAGCTTCGGGACGGCGGGGGTGGAGTTGCCCACCAGGTCCATGCGGGTGCAGTGACCGCAGTACTGCGGGCAGGTGGAGAGCAGCTCGGCCAGCACCTTGGTGGGGTAGCGGTGGGTGAGTCCCTCGACCGCCCACATCTCGTGCTCGTGCAGCGAGTCGCGGGTGGCGTAGGGGTGGCTGGCCGCGTCGCCGGGCAGCCGGTCGGAGGCGACCGGGAGCATGTAGCGACGCACCGGGTCGGCGCGCATCGCGGCGGTGGTGGGCACCGCGCCGGGCACCATCGTGTTGAGCATCTGCGGCGGCAGCAGCAGCGACATCGTCGCCCGGCCGGCCTGGTCGGCCTCGACGTCGGCGTAGAAGGATTCGTCGAGCAGGCCCCCGTACACCCCGCGCAGCTGCCGGACGTTCTTCACGCAGTGGGCGCGCTGCCACTGGGCGCTGCGCCATTCCTCGTCGGTCACGCCGGCGAAGCCGGGCAGCCGACGCCAGTCGGGCTCGACCAGCTCCCGGGCGGTGTACTCGTAGGGCTGTTCCAGCACGGCCGGCACCTCCTCGGTCTTCGCGACATCGGCGACCTTACGGGAGGATCTTCGGCAGAACAGCTGTTGGACGCTAAGTTCTCCGTCGATGAGGGGTCCGATGGCAACAGACGTCGCGCCGGCGCAGCGGGCGCTGGGGGTGCACCGCGTCCTCGAGCCGCCCGGGGTGCTGCCCCAGGCCGCCCGGCGGCTGGACCCCGACCCGGCGATCGGTCCGGACGAGGTGCGCCTGGCGGTACAGCGGCTGAACCTCGACGCCGCCTCCTTCCGGCAGCTGCGGGAGTCCTGCGGCGGGAACGGCGCCGCGGTGCGCGCGGCCGTGCTCGGGATCGTCGCCGCGCGCGGCAAGATGCAGAACCCGGTCACCGGCTCGGGCGGCATGCTCATCGGCACCGTCGACGCCGTCGGGCCGGAGTCGCCGCTCGGCCTGCGGGTCGGGCAGCGCGTGGCCACGCTGGTCTCCCTCACCCTGACCCCGCTGGCGCTCACCGACGGGCTGGCGGGCTGGGACGGGCGTACCGAGCAGGTGCCGGCCGAGGGGACGGCGATCCTCTTCGCCCGGTCGATCGCCGCCGTCCTCCCCGACGACCTGCCCGACCCGGTGTCCCTGGCCGTGCTCGACGTGTGCGGTGCGCCGGCCGCCACCGCCCGGGTGGTGCGCCGGACGGCCGCGCGCTCGGTCGCCGTGCTCGGCGCAGCCGGCAAGTCCGGCTGCCTGAGCCTGGCCGCCGCCCGCGCCGCCGGCGCCACCGACCTCACCGGCCTGGTCCGGGACGAGCCCGAGGCCGCCGCGCTGACCGCGGCGGGCCTGGCCGACCGGGTGGTGGTCGCCGACGCCACCGACCCGCTGGCCGTCGCCGCGGCCGTGGGCGCCCCCGCCGAGGTGACCGTGGTCTGCGTCGATGCGCCCGGCGCCGAACACGGGGCGGTCCTGGCGACGGCCGCCGGCGGCACCGTGGTCTTCTTCTCCATGGCCACCTCCTTCCCGGCGGCGGCCCTGGGCGCGGAGGGGATGGCGGCGGACGTGACGATGCTGATCGGGAACGGCTACACGCCGGGGCACGCGGCCCTGGCCCTGGACCTGTACCGGTCGACCCCGGGCGTGCGGGCGCTGATCGACCCGCGGGTGGCCGCATGACGCTCCTCGTCACCGGCGTGACCATCGGCGATGCACCCGGCCGGGCGGTGCAGGTGCGCGACGGGCGGATCGCCTGGGTCGGCGCGGCCGCCGACGCCCCGCCGAGCGACCGGGTCGTGGCGGGCGAGGGGGCGCTGCTGACGCCGGCCTTCGTCGACGCGCACGTGCACGCCACGGCGACCGGGCTGGCCCTCACCGGTCTCGACCTCCACCCGAGCCCGAGCCTGCGCGCCGCCGTGGAGTCGATCGGCGGCCACGTCCGGTCGGCCCCGCCGGGCATCGTGCTCGGCACCGGCTGGGACGAGACCGGCTGGCCGGAGGGCCGCGGGCTGACCCGGCACGACCTGGACGCCGTCGTCGGCGACCGGCCGGCCTACCTGGCCCGGGTCGACGTGCACTCGGCCACGGTGTCCACCGCGCTGCTGGACCGGGTGCCGGGCATCGCCGACCTCCCCGGCTTCGCCCCCGAGGGGTGGCTGCGCCTCGACGCCCACCACGCCGTCCGCCGGGCCGCCTACGCTGCCGTGGGCGCCGGCCGGCGGCGCGCCGCGCAGCGGGCCACGCGGGCCGCGGCCGCCGCCCTGGGCATCGGCAGCCTGCACGAGATGGCCGGGCCGGAGGTCTCCGGCGCCGAGGACCTGGCGGGCCTGCTGGAGCTGGCCGCCGCGGAGCCCGGCCCGCAGGTGGTCGGCTACTGGGGGGAGCTGGCCGAGCGCGGCGGGCTGGAGGTGGTCCGCGACCTCGGCCTGGCCGGCGCCGGCGGCGACCTGTTCTGCGACGGCGCGCTCGGCTCGCACACCGCCGCGCTCAGCCGCCCCTACGCCGACCGGCCGGGGACCTCCGGGGCGCTGCGGTTCGACACCGCATCGCTGGTCCACCACGTGCGCGCCTGCACCGTCGCGGGCATCCAGGCCGGCTTCCACTGCATCGGCGACGCCGCGGTGCGCCAGGTGCTCGACGCGGTCGGCGTCGTCGTGGCCGAGCTCGGCGGCGCCGCCGTCCGGGCCTGCCGGCACCGGCTGGAGCACCTGGAGATGGTCGAGGACGAGGCGATCTCCCGGATGCGGGCATGGGGGATGGTCGCCAGCGTGCAGCCGGCCTTCGACGCGGCCTGGGGCGGCGACTCGGGCATGTACGCCGAGCGGCTGGGCGTCGAGCGGGCGCGGGCGACCAACCCGTTCGCCGACCTCTCCGACGCCGGGGTCGCGCTGGCCCTCGGCAGCGACGCCCCGGTCACCCCGCTGGACCCGTGGGGCGGGGTGCACGCCGCCGTCGACCACCGCACCCCGGCGTCGGGGCTGCGGCCGTTCGACGCCTTCGACGCCGCCACCCACGGCGGCTGGCACGCCGCCCGCGCCGAGCACCCCGTCGGGCCGCTGGCCGTCGGCGCCCCGGCGTCCCTCGCCCTGTGGGAGACGCCCGCGACGCTGTCGGCCGTCCTGGCGGAGCGCGCCCGCCCCGCCTGCCGGCTGCTGCTCGTTGCCGGCGAACCGATCGCAACGATGCCGTGACGGCCACCGTGGCCGCGGAGGAGGAGGGCTCGTGACCGCGCTGCAGCTCGATCCGGTGCTGGTGACCCGTGCGCGGGAGCTCGCCGCGCGGGCGGCCCGGCCGGTCGTCGACCTGGCCCGGACGCACACCACCGTCTCGGTCGAGCGCGCGGTGCTGCGGCTGGCCGGGCTGACCGGCACCGACCCGGTGACCGGGGACGGCGCGGCCACCGACCGGGTGCCGTGGGTGAACCGCGTGGTCGACGCCGTCCGCGACCAGGTCGGGCTGGAGGCCGGCGTCGCCCTGCCGGTCTGGCACGCGCTCGCCTCCGGGGCCGCGCCCTCGTTACAGGCACTGGCCGAACGGGTCGGGGCCGGGACGGCGCGGTTCACCGTGCCCACCGGCGCGGACGCCGAGCGCGCCCGGGCCGCCGCCCGCGCCGCGGTGGCCGCCGGCCTGGCCCGCATCGACGCGAACCGGGCCCGCCGCGAGGAGCTGGTGGCCACCCACGGCGACCCGCCGCGCCGACCGTGGATCTACCTGATCGTGGCCACCGGTGACATCCACGAGGACATCCCGCAGGCCCGGGCCGCCGCCCGCGCCGGGGCCGACGTCATCGCGGTCATCCGCTCCACCGGGCAGTCGCTGCTGGACTACGTGCCCGAGGGCGCCACCCGCACCGGGTACGCCGGCACCTACGCCACCCAGGAGAACTTCCGGCTGATGCGGGCGGCGCTGGACGAGGTGAGCGCGGAGCTCGGCCGCTACGTGCGGCTGACCAACTACGCCTCCGGGCTGTGCATGCCCGAGATCGCCGTCCTCGCCGGGCTGGAGCGGCTGGACATGATGCTCAACGACGCGATGTACGGGATCCTCTTCCGCGACATCAACCCACGGCGGACCTTCGTCGACCAGCGGTTCAGCCGGATGGTGCACGCCCGCGCCGGGATCATCATCAACACCGGCGAGGACAACTACCTCACCACCGCCGACGCCGTCGACGAGGCGCACACCGTCACCGTCAGCCAGCTGCTCAACGAGACCCTGGCGAAGGAGGCCGGGCTCCCGGACTGGCAGCTCGGGCTCGGGCACGCCTTCGAGATCGACCCGGACCGGAAGGAGTCCTTCCGGCTGGAGCTCGCCCACGCCATGCTGGCGCGCTCGCTGTTCCCGGACGCGCCGCTGAAGTGGATGCCGCCGACCAAGCACATGACCGGCGACGTCTTCCGCGGTTACCTGCTCGACGGCTTCTTCAACCTCGCCGGGGCGCTCACCGGGCAGGGCATCCTGCTGGTCGGGATGATGACCGAGGCCGTCGTCACCCCGTGGCTGTCCGACCGCGACCTGGCGCTGCGCAACGTCCGCTACGTGCTCGACGCCGCCGGCGGCCTCACCGAGGACTTCGCGCCGCCGCCGGGCGGGTTCATCGACCGCCGGGCCGACACCGTCCTCCGCGAGGCGGTGGGCCTGCTGGAGAAGATCGCCGACCACCCCGAGGGGCTCATCCAGGCGATCGCTGACGGCACGTTCGGCATCACCCGGCGGCCGGCCGACGGCGGCAAGGGCCTGGACGGCGTCGTCGCGCTCGCCCCCGACGCGTACAACCCGGCGCTGGAACTGCTCGAGCAGGAGACCGCCCGTGCCTGAGAACCGCCAGAATGGCCATGTCGGCGCGACCGTGATCCGGCCGTACGGCGACACCACCGGCGACGGCATGGTGCAGCTGTCCTTCACCCTGCCGGTCGCCCCCGGCCCGCGGGCGGACGGCGCCGCGCTGCAGCTGGCCAACAAGATGGGCATCGACCCGGCGATGGTCGTGCACAGCCATGCCATCGGCGAGGGCTTCACCTTCTTCGTCGTCTACGGCAGCGTGCGGCACCCGGTCGACCTCGACGCCGTGCGGGTGGAGGAGCGCGCCTACCCGCTGCTGTCCCCGGCGGAGGTGAACGCGGCGATCAAGGGCCGGCTGCGGCGCACGCTGGTCGTCCTGGGGGCGTGCATCGGCACCGACGCGCACACCGTCGGCATCGACGCGATCCTCAACCTCAAGGGCTTCGCGGGGGAGAAGGGCCTGGAGTACTACCGGGAGATGAGCGTGGCCAATCTCGGGGCCCAGGTCGGCGTCCCCGAGCTGGTCGCCCGGGCCCGGGCCGGGCGCGCCGATGCCGTCCTGGTCTCCCAGGTGGTCACCCAGCGCGACGCCCACCTGCGCAACACCCGTGAACTGGCCGCCGCCTTCCGCGAGGCGATGGGGGAGTCCCGCCCGCTGCTGGTGGTCGGCGGCCCCCGGTTCGACCCCGGCATGGCCGCCGAGCTCGGCGTCGACAAGGTCTTCGGCCGGGGGACGACGCCCGGCGAGGTGGCCAGCTACCTGGTGCACGCCCTGATCCCCTCGGAGGAGACCCCGTGACCGACGCGCGCCTGGGGCTGACCGTCACCCACCGCCGGTACGTGCCGCACGCGCACGCCCACTACGGCGGCGCGCTGGTCGATGGCGCCTACACCCTGGGCCTGTTCGGCGACGTCGCCACCGAGGTCGCCATCCGGATGGACGGCGACGAGGGGCTGCTGGCCGGCTACTCGGAGGTCCGCTTCCTGGGGCCGGTGCGGGCCGGGGACGTGCTGGAGGCCAGCGCCGAGGTGGTGCGGGTCGGGCGGCGCAGCCGCGAGTTGCGCTGCTGGGCGCAGGTGGTGGCGCGCGCCGAGCCGGCGCGGGGCCCGTCGGCCGCCCGGATGCTGGAGCCGCCGCTGCTCGTCGTCGAGGCCGCTGCCACGCTGGTCGTCCCCGGGCCAGCAGGCGCGCCGTAACGAACAGGTCACAGTTCGCCACGGCCCCCTCGGGGGTGCCGGTCGGTGCCGGCGCGCTTCCTACAGTGCCTGCAGTTCCACTCCGGGGGCGCCGGTGGGACCGGCCCGGACCCGCGCCACCAGACAACGGCCCGCCGCTCGCCGCCAGCGACCGGCCGGCCGGCCCGAAGGCGCGGCTCGCGGGCGCAGGCTCCCGCCGGCGGCTCCGGGAGCCGCCGCGGCCACGCTTCCCGCCGCCGCCGTGCGGCGGCCGGGAGCCCGGCCGGGATGGGATGCTGGGGAGCGGGCCGCGGCGAGGACGCCGCCGGTCCGCCCCCCCGTCCGACCGGCTCGGGGCAGGCAGCGCCCGGGACGCCCCGAGCGCCGGGCACGGGAGGCGATGGGTGCCGCCAGCAGCAGCCACCGGCACCGTCGCACGACCGGCCGGGCGGCCCGGGTCGACCCCCGCGGCGGGGTCCCGGCGACGGTGGCCGTGGCGCCCGCTGCTGGCCGCGGTCGGCGGCCTGCTGCTCCTCCTCGCCTTTCCCGGCTACGGCCTGGCCGCCCTGGCACCGCTCGGCCCGGCCGCGCTGGCGCTGGCCGTCCGCGGGCAGCGGGCCCGCTCCGGGGCCTGGCTCGGCCTCGTCCTCGGGCTGGCCTTCTTCGTGCCGCTGCTGTCGTGGACCGGGGTCTACGTCGGGCCCGTCCCCTGGCTGGCCCTGGCCGTCGCCCAGGCGCTGTTCGTCGCCCTGCTGGGGGCGGCCGCGGCGGCCACCTCCCGGCTGCCCGGCTGGCCGCTGTGGGCCGCGGCCCTCTGGGTGGCCGCCGAGGCGCTGCGCGGCCGGCTGCCCTTCGGCGGCTTCCCCTGGGGCCGGCTGGGCCTGAGCCAGACCGACGGCCCGCTGCTGTCGCTGGCCGCCTACGGCGGGGTGCCCCTGGTCAGCTTCGCCGTCGCCCTGACCGGCACGCTGCTGGCCGCCGCGCTGGGCGCGCTGCACCGCGCCCGGCGGGCGACGCGGCCCCGCGGCCCGGTGCTGCGCACCGCCGCCCTCGCCGGGGCCGCGGTCCTGGCCGTCCCCCTGGCCGGCGGGCTGGCCTGGCTGCCGCTGCCCGGCCCGTCGCTCACCGCCGGGGGGCCGACGGCCACCGTCGCCGTCGTGCAGGGCAACGTGCCGCGGGCCGGGCTGGACTTCAACGCCCAGCGCCGCGCCGTGCTGGACAACCACGTCAGCCGGACGCTGGAGCTGGCCGCGGCGGTCGAGGCCGGCGAGCAGCCGCAGCCCGACGTCGTCCTCTGGCCGGAGAACAGCTCCGACATCGACCCCTACACGAACGCCGACGCCGCCCGGCAGATCGAGCGCGCGGCCGAGGCCGTCGGCGTGCCGATCCTGGTCGGCGCCGTCGTCGAGGGGCCCGGCCGGTTCATCAGCAACACCGCGATCGTGTGGGACCCCGAGGACGGGCCGGGCCGGACCTACGTCAAGCGGCACCCCGTGCCGTTCGGGGAGTACATCCCGCACCGGGACCTCTTCCGGCTCTTCAGCGACAAGGTGGACCTGGTGCGCCGCGACTTCGCCGCCGGGGACGCGGTCGGCGTGCTCGACATCGGCGGCGTCCGGATCGGCGACCTCATCTGCTTCGAGGTGGTCTACGACGGGCTGGTGCACGACGTCGTGCGGGGCGGCGCGGGCATGGTCGTCGTCCAGACCAACAACGCCACCTTCGGCTTCACCGACGAGAGCGAGCAGCAGCTGGCGGCCAGCCGGCTGCGCGCGGTCGAGTTCGGCCGCACCGTCGTCGTCGCGGCCACCAGCGGCATCTCCGCGATCGTCGCGCCCGACGGCTCCCTGGCGCGCCGCTCGGAGCTGTTCACCCCTGCCCTCTTCGTCGAGGACGTGGCCCAGCGGGACTCCACCACGCTCGCCGAGCGGCTGGGCGCGGCCCCGGAGGGGGCGCTGGCCGCGGTGGGGGTGGGTGCGCTGCTCGTCGTCGCCGTCCCGGGCGCCGCGCGCCGCCGCCGGGCCCGCCGGGGCCGGGCATGACCGCCGCGCGGGTGCTGGTCGTCGTCCCCACCTACGACGAGGCGGAGAACGTCGGGCCGATCCTGGACCGGCTGCACCGCAGCGTGCCCGGGGCGCACGCCCTGGTGGTGGACGACGGCTCGCCCGACGGCACCGGCGAGCTGGCCGAGGCGCTGGCCGCGCGGGACGAGCGGGTGCACGTGCTGCGCCGGACGGTCAAGGCCGGCCTCGGCCCGGCCTACGTCGCCGGCTTCCGCTGGGGCCGCGCGCGCGGCTACGACGTCCTCGTCGAGATGGACGCCGACGGCTCCCACCACCCCGAGCAGCTGCCCGCCCTGCTGGCCGCGCTGACGGAGGCCGACCTGGCCCTGGGATCGCGGTACGTGCCCGGCGGCCGGGTGGAGGACTGGCCGGCGCACCGGCTGCTGCTCTCCCGCGCGGGCAACCTGTGGACCCGGTGGGCGCTGCGGCTGCCGCTGGCCGACGCCACCGGCGGTTTCCGGGCGGTCCGCGGCGAGCTGGTCGACCGGCTGCCCTTCGACGACGTCGCCAGCCACGGGTACTGCTTCCAGGTCGACTGGGCCTGGCGCGCCGTCCGCACCGGGGCCCGGGTGGTCGAGGTGCCGATCACCTTCACCGAGCGGATCGCCGGCCGGAGCAAGATGACCCTCTCGATCGTTGGAGAAGCGTTGGTACGGGTCACCTGGTGGGGCCTGCAGGACCGGCTGGCCGAGCGGCTGCCGGGCCGGGTCCGCCGCCCCGTATCGGGACGGGTCCGCGAGGGCCGGCGATCGAACGCGGTCCGGTAGGCGGGCCGGGGCCGCCGGGCCGGACGGGCGGAGGAGAACCGTGGGACGCCGAGTACGCATCGCAGCCGGGCTGCTGGCCCTGGCCGAGGTCGTGGTCTTCGTGCTCGTCGCGCAGTGGATCGGGGTGGGCTGGACCCTCCTGGCCACCCTGGCCACCGGCGCGCTGGGCTGCGTGCTGCTGGCCCGGCAGGGCCTGCGGGCGCTCACCGAACTGCGCGAGCGGGCCCGCACGGGCCGGGCCCCCGGACGCGCCCTGGGCGACGCCGGGCTCATCGCCGTCGGCGGGCTGCTGATGGTGCTGCCGGGCTTCCTCGGGGACGCGGTCGGGTTGCTGTGCCTGCTGCCGCCCACCCGGTTCCTGGTGCGGGCGGCGCTGGGCGGCCTGCTGGCGGCCCGCCTGCCGGTGCAGCTGCGCGGCCCGGTACACGTGCGCAGCAGCCGCGTCGAGGGCGGGCCCGGGGCACCGGAGGCCGGACCGGGGGAGCGGCCGCGGGTGATCGAGGGCGAGGTCGTCGAGCCGACGGTCCTGATCACCGAGGAGCGGCCCCGGCCCTGAGCCCCGCAGCGGCTGGCCGGGCCCGGACAGCATTCGGCCCCGGTGGGGAATCCCCACCGGGGCCGAACACTGTGCGTGCGGGGCGCTCAGCTGGCGCGGGTCCGCCGACCGCGCAGGACCTCCAGGCGCTCGGCCAGGACCTCCTCCAGGTCCTCCACCGAGCGGCGCTCCAGGAGCATGTCCCAGTGCGTGCGCGGGGGCTTGACCTTCTTGGGAGCCGGCTCGGCGCCTCCGACCAGCTTGGCCGCGGAACCGTCGAACTTGCACTCCCACGTGTCGGGGAGCTCGGCGTCGTCAGCGAAGGGCACGGTGAACAGGTGACCCGAAGGGCACCGGTACTCCGCATACTGCCGCTCGATCGGCGCGGTGTTCCGCTCGGTCTCGTAGCTCACGCTGCCCAGTCGGCTGCCCCGCAGGGAACGCTCGCCCATGGCACACCGTCCTCTCGTGCTGGTGGTGTCGGTCGGAACTCGACGTCACAGGCGGGGGCTACCCACCGGACGAGGGAGTCGAAAGGACCAACGACAGAATTCGCGGAGAGATTCCGCAGACTCGGTTCAGGATCATCGCATGGGGTGGTATACGTCGCCCCACCGACCCCCTTCGGGGGGGATCAGGGCAGCGCGAGCTGCCCCGGGCCGGCCGCCACCGGGCCCAGCTGCCCGAGCACGTGGTGCCGCCGGCACAGCACCTGGTAGTGGACGTCGCCCGGGGTGGGCTCGCCGGGGGCCGGCGTCGGCGCGGTGTCGGCGACGACGACCGTCGCGCCCTCGCGCACCAGCGCGCCGTCCACCACGCGGGCGTTGAGCAGCCCGGGCAGCCCGCACCAGCACAGCACCTCCACCTGCACCCGCTGCACGTCGTCGGCGACCTCCAGCAGCCGCTGGGTGCCCGGGAACAGCCGGGTGCGGAAGTCGGTGGTCAACCCGAAGGCGTAGACGTCGACGTGCGACTCGTCGACCAGCTCGGCCAGCTGGTCGACCTGCCCGGCGGTGAGGAACTGGGCCTCGTCGACGATCAGGTAGTCCACCCGGTGCCCCGCGGCCCAGTGGCTGCGCACCAGCAGCCGCAGGTCGGTGCCGGGGCCGAACTCGAACGCCTCCCGGCACAGCCCCACCCGCGAGCTGATCCGGGGCTGCGCGGAGCGGTCCCCCTGGGTGAGCAGCAGGCCGCGACGGCCCTGCCGGCTCTGGTTGTGGTCCACCTGCAGGGCCAGGGTCGACTTCCCGCAGTCCATCGGCCCGTGGAAGAAGCGCAGGTGCGCGGGGGCCGGGTGGCTGCGGCGGTTGCCGGCCATCGGCACCGTGGCCGGCGACTCCCGGTCACGGTCGGCGGAGGGGGGCGTCACAGGCGCTCCGGCGGGGTGTTGCCGGCCGCGAGGACGGCGCGGCGGACGGGCAGCGCGGCCAGCGCGACGAACCCGGCCACGAAGAAGATCACCAGGCTGATGATCGCCAGCCGGTAGGAGCCGGTCAGCTGGAAGGTCAGCCCGAAGGCCAGCGGCCCGAGCCAGCTGGTGCCGCGGTCGCTGATCTCGTAGAAGCCGAAGTACTCGGCCTCCCGGCCGGCCGGGATCAGCTGGCTGAACAGCGACCGCGACAGCGCCTGCGTGCCGCCCTGCACCAGCCCGATCACCGCGGCGAGGGCGTAGAACTGGCCCACCGCCCCGGCCTGGAGGAAGAAGGCGGCGACCAGCACGCCGATCCAGGCCACCAGGCTGCCCAGGACGACCCGCTTGGCGCCGTACCGCGCCGCCAGCCGGCCCAGGCCCAGCGCCCCGGCGATCGCCACCACCTGCACCATCAGGATGGCCCCGGTGAGCACCGACTGCTGCAGGCCCAGCTCCTCGACGGCGTAGGTGGCCGACAGCGCGATCACGGTCTGGACGCCGTCGTTGAACAGCAGGTACGCGCCGAGGAACCACAGCGTCAGCGGGAAGGCCCGCATCTCCTTCAGCGTCGCGGCCAGCTGGCGGAAGCCGCTGCGCGGACGGGCCGCGGCCGCCGGCACCGGCCGGTCGCGCAGCCGGGAGATCGTGAACACGGTGAACGCGCCCCACCACAGGCCCGCGGTGGCCAGGCAGATCCGCACCGCCTCGCCGGTGGTCAGGCCCAGCGACTCCGCCCCCAGCACCAGCCCCAGGTGCACCGCCAGCAGCAGCGCCCCGCCGACGTAGCCGAACGCCCACCCGCGGCTGGACACCGCGTCGCGCTCGTCGGGCCCGGCCAGGTCGGGCAGCCAGGAGTAGTAGACGACCGTCGCCGCGCCGAAGCTGATGTTGGCCACGACGAACAGCGCTGCGCCCAGCAGGTAGCGCCCGTCGGCGACGAAGAACAGCCCGGTGGTGGCGACCGCGCCCAGCGCGGCGAACCCGCCGAGCAGCTGCCGCTTGCGACCGGTCCGGTCGGCGACCGCGCCGGTCAGCGGGAGGACGACGACCTGCAGGATCACCGACACCGACAGCACGTAGGAGAACCAGCTGCCCGGCGGGATGCCCAGGCCCAGGAACGGCAACCGGCCGTCGGGCCCGGCGGCCTCCTCGGCGACCGAGGTCAGGTAGGGCCCGAGGAAGACGGTGGTCACCGAGGTGTTGAAGACCGACATCGCCCAGTCGTAGGAGTACCAGCCGAAGCGCTCGCGGCGCAGCGCGCGGTCGGCGGGCGGGGCGGTCGGCCCGGCGGCGGGGGCGGTCGTCACGGGCGCAGGGTGTCAGCCGCGGCGGTGCGGGTCCAGCGCGGCACGGCGTCGGTCGTCGGCCCGGTCACGGGATGTTCTCGGGGACCACGCCGCCGGGGAAGGCGGCGGCGCCGGTGGTCGGGCGGGTCGGGTCGAGGAAGCGCGGGCACTCGGCCGGTTCCCCGGCGCGCAGGGGCGCCAGCCCGCGGGTGATGGCCGCGGCGATGCGGACGCGGGCCCGGTTGGCGTCGCCGACCCGGCCGGGTTGCAGGTCCTCGAAGAAGACCGGCGGCCCGATGTGCACCTTGAGCGCCGGCTGCCGCCAGAACGCGCGCACCAGGGTGCGCAGCTTGCCCCAGTCGTTGGCGTACTGCAGGACCTCGTGCGCGCCCCACTGGCTGACCGGGATCACCGGCACGTCGGCGGCCAGCGCCATGCGGGCCAGCCCCGTCCGGCCGCGCTCGGGCCAGCCGTCGGGGGCCAGGCCCACCCGGCCCTCGGGGTAGGCGACCACGTGCCCGTCGTGGGCCAGCGCCACCTGGGTCACCCGCAGCGCGTGCGCGGCGACGTCCGTGCCGCGGTCGACCCGGATGCCCCCGGCGCGCTCGAGCAACGGCCCGGCGACCGGTGCCCGCATGATCCCGCCGGTGGCCATGAACCGGGGCGTGACGCCCACCTTGGACAGTGCGGCGGCCACCACGAAGGTGTCGTAGTCGCCGATGTGGTTGACCGCCAGCAGCAGCGGGCCGTCCAGCCACTTCTCCGGGATCGACCCGGTCACCTGCATCCGGCCGAAGATGCCCGGCAGCCAGGCGAGCCAGCGCAGCAGGAACCGCCAGAACCACCACGGCGGGCTGGCGGCGATGGCCAGCTCCCGGGCGAACCACTCCGGGTCGTCGGGGCCGACCAGGTGCGCGACGTCGGCGGGCAGGGGAGGGGTGCGCGGCCGCCAGGCACGGATCCGCTCGCGCCAGGCGCTCACTGCCCGGTCCACTGGCCGCGCCGCTCGAGCACCTCGCGCAGCATGGCCGGGCGGTCGGTCATGATCCCGTCGACCCCGAGGTCCAGCATCGTCGTCGTGTCCTCCGGGGTGTCCACCGTCCACACGTGCACCTGCAGGCCCCGGGCGTGCGCCGCCGCGATGAACCGCTCGTCGACCAGCGCCCGGCCGCCGAGCTGCAGCGGCACCTGCGCGCAGCCTGCCTGGATGCGCACGAGCCCGGCCGCCTTGGGGGAGTACGACGACAGCCGCAGGGCCGCCACGCCGCGCGGGCCCAGCGAGGTGCACACCGAGGGCCCGAACAGCCGGCGGGCGGCGGCGATGCGGGCGTCGGAGAAGGAGGCCACGCAGATCCGGTCGGCGATCGACAGCCGCCGCACCGTCCGCACCAGCGGCGCCAGCACGCCGGCGGCCTTGATGTCGAGGTTGAACCGGACGTCCGGCCAGGCGCCCAGCAGCTCCTCCAGGCGCAGGATCGGCTCGCGGCCGCCGATCCGGGCGGTGGCCACCTCCGACCAGGGCAGCTGGTCGATCCGGCCGGTCCGGTCGGTGACCCGGTCCAGGATCGCGTCGTGGAAGACGATCGGCACGCCGTCGGCGGTCACCCGGACGTCGGTCTCCAGGTAGCGGTAACCGAGCTTCACGCTGGCCTCGAAGGCCGGCATGGTGTTCTCCAGGTGCTCGATGGCCCCGCCGCGGTGCGCCATCGCCAACGGGGTGGGCCCGTCGAGGAAGGCGTAGCGGACCGGAAGCACGGGCGCCACGCTAATCCCGCTCCCGTCGAGCCCGATCAGGGCCCCGCGCTCGTCGGCCGGCCCGATCCGGCCGACCGGGTCGGGCCCGCCGCCACCCCGTCGTCACCGACTGCGAACCGGCCGTGTCGGGCGTGTCCCGGGATGCTGTCGGTGCCGACGTCTACCGTGCGCAGCGTGGCAGAGCAACACGCGCCGGAGGCCATCCACGAGGAGGCATCCACCGACACAGGGCTCCCGGTTCCCCGCCGGGGGAGCGGGGAGCGTCGCTGCGGCTGGTGCCGCCGGGTGCTCCCGCAGCAGGGGTCGGTGGGCCGGCCCCGCCAGTACTGCGGGCAGGCCTGCCGGCAGCGGGCCTACGAGCAGCGCGCCGCGACGGCGAAGGCCGGGTTGTCCGGCGACGTCGTCCTGGTCACCCGCACCGAGCTCGACGGCCTGCAGGACCGGCTGTACCAGCTGCGCTGCGCGCTGGAGGACGTGCAGACCCTGCTGTCCGAGCGACCGACGAAGGCCGAGCTGGAACGGTCACTGGCCGACCTGGTGCGCTCGACCGGCCGGCTCGACCGGCTGTGGGTCTCGGAGCGGCGGGCCGGCTGACGGTCCGTCAGTCCGGGTCCTCGCTGCCGCCGTCGTCCTGCCCCTCCTAGGGGTCGCTGTTGTCGGGCAGGTTCTCCCGGTCGGTGCGCCCGGCGAGCGACGACACCCACGCGATCTTTCGTCACTGTGACGCAATAGAGGATGGATGGGCGGGGGTCGGAGAAGTGGGGAGCCGGCGAGACGGGGTGCTCGCGCCCCGGCGACCACGGTGCGATCGGGTCATCACGGGCCGGCAGTGATGGTCGTCGGGCGGCCGACCGGCGGGCCCGCGGCGCACGACACGGATGGACGGCCGGCGACGGCGGCGTCCGGGGCGGTCGCGGCACCGGTTCACGTCAGCGCCGGCTCGCGGAGTCGCCCAGGGGCCGGCGACCCGAGGCGACCGCCCGTGGTCCGGAGATCCCGGGCCGACCTGGCCGGCCCGCAGCCCGGGAATCGCCCCCGCCGGGCGCCCGATCCGGTGCGCCGATAATGCACATTATGTCAACCAACGAGGCGGACCCCGCTCCCTCGGGCGCTACGCCAGCGTGAGGACGTCGTAGTCGGCGAAGCGCCGATCCGCGGTGACCAGCACGAGGCGACGTCGCACCGCCTGGGCGATGAGCATGCGGTCGAACGGGTCCTCGTGGTGGCGCGGGAGCGCGCCGGCCGCCAGGCCGTCCTCCACGGTCACCGGGAGCTCGTCGAAGCCCTGACGCCCGAGCTCGTCGACCAGGCCGTCCGGGACCGACAGCTTGCCCAGGGCCGCCTTGATCGCCATCTCCCAGGCCGAGACCGCCGACACCGCGACGGATGCCCCCCGGTCACTGATCGCCGCCCGCATCGCCGGCGTCAGCCGCTGGTCGTCGGTCAGCCACCAGAGCAGGACGTGCGTATCCAGCAGCAGCGTCACGAGCCCGCGTCGCCGCGGAAGGCCGCCAGCACGCTCTCCGGCGTCTCGTCGAAGTCGTCGGCGATCACCACCCGCCCCCGCCAGGCCCCCGGCGTGCGCGCCTGGGCCGGGATTCCCGCCGGAACCAACCGGGCCACGGGCCGGCCGGCGCGGGCGATGACCACGTCCTCCCCCCGCTCGACCGCCTCGAGCAGGCGCGACAGATGCGTCTTCGCCTCGTGGACGTTCACCGTCTGCGCCATGCACCCAGGGTATGACTAAGTCGGACTAAGTCAATATTCGTCACACGGAAAAGGGGGGCACCGGGCCGATGAGTCCGGCAGGCTGCCACCGTCTGCACTCCGACACCCGCCGACCCGCGAGGAGCGCCCGTGCCCAGCACCGTCCGCCCGATCATCGTCACCTCCGACATCGACCGGCTGCACGCCTTCTACGTGGGCCTCGTGGGCGCCTCCGTGACCATGCGCTACCCCGAGGAGGGGCCGGCGTTCTACATCGGGCTGGCCGTCGGCGACTCCGAGCTCGGCCTCTCGGCCAGCGACGAGGTCCGGCCCGGCGCACCGGGGCGGATGCTGCTGAGCATCGACGTCCCCGACGTCGACGCCGCGCTGGCGACGGTGGAGACACTGGGCGGTGCGGCCGACGGGCCGGCCAACGACATGCCCTGGGGCCAGCGGGTCGCGCACATCAAGGACCCCGACGGCAACGTGGTCAACCTGACCCAGTCGCTCTGAGCTGCCCCGCCCGTCCGCCGGTGGACGCACCGACGACGGCGACGACCCGGGCCGGATGGTCTCAGTCGGTGACCCGCTCCACTCCCCCTCCCCCAGCTCGGCGGGCGGCTGCTGTGGGAGCGGCCCGCTGCTGCGCCGCTCCCACAGCAGCGCCACCTCGTCGGGCAGTTCGGTTCGATCTGTTCCCTGGATCGCTCGGGGTAGCTGCTGTCGGGTTGTGGTGGGTGGCTGCAAATTCTCAGCTTGTTGGGGATAACGGTTTGCCAGCACGGCTGCGGCTGGCTGGCGCGCCGCCCGGTGAACCTACGGCCGGCTCCCAGGTCGGTGCGGTTGACTCGCGGGCGTGGACGCGGTCGAGCAGTTCTGGCACCGGGTCAGCAGCCCGGTGCCGGAGCTGCCGGCGGCGGTGCTCCTGACCGCCCTCGCGGTGGCGGCGCTGGTGGTCCTCTCCCCCGTGCTGTGGCGCCCGGCCCGCGGCGTCGTGACCCTCGCCCACGAGGGCGCACACGGCCTGGTCGCCCTGCTGACCGGGCGGCGTCTCGCCGGGATCCGGCTGCACTCCGACACCTCGGGGCTGACCGTCTCGGCCGGGCGGCCGACCGGGCTCGGGATGGTGCTCACCTGCGCGGCCGGCTACCTGGGGCCGGGCCTGTTCGGGCTCGCCGCGGCGGCGCTGCTGGCCGCCGGGTACGCCGCCGGGCTGCTGTGGGCGCTGCTGGGGCTGCTCGCGCTGCTGCTGGTGCAGATCCGCAACTGGTTCGGGTTGTGGTCGGTGCTGGCCACCGGGGCGGTGGTGTTCGCGGTGACCTGGTGGCTCCCCCCGGCCGGGCAGGCCGCCTTCGCCGCGGTCGGCACCTGGTTCCTGCTGCTGGCCGCGCCCAAGACGGTCCTCGAGCTGCAGCGGTCCCGGCGCCACCGGGCCGCGCCGGACTCCGACGCCGACCAGCTGGCCCGCCTCACGCACCTGCCGGGGGCGCTCTGGGTCGGCGTCCTGTTCCTGGTTGACCTCGGCGCGCTGCTGCTCGGCGGTTGGTGGCTGCTCGGCTGATCCGGGCGGTCAGCTGCCGCCGCGACGGTGCCGGGGGGTCTTGCCCGCCGGTTGCTGGACCGGTTCGACGTGCCGTGCCGGCGGGATGTCCACGCTGACCGCGTCCAGGTCGACGGTGATCCTCCGGCCGTGGTGGTGGACGTCGAGCGGCTCGCCCGCGGTGAGCCGGTAGGTGGCCTGGGTGCGGCCGACCGTCACCTCCAGGTAGCGGCCCTGGTAGGTCAGCCGGAACCGCAGCCGGTCGATCCCGGCGGGCAGCCGCGGGGCGAACAGCAGGTGGCCGTCGTGGTCACGCATGCCCCCGAAGCCGGCCACCGCCACCGTCCACCCGCCGGCCAGCGAGGCGATGTGCAGCCCGTGCCCGGAGTTGCCGTGCAGGTTGTGCAGGTCGGTGAGGGTGGCCTCGCCCCAGTAGTCGTAGGCGAGGTCCAGGTGACCGGTCTCGGCGGCCACCACCGCCTGCTGGGTCGCCGACAGCGAGGAGTCCCGGACCGTGCGGGCCTCGTAGTAGGCGAAGTCGGCGCTCTTCTCCTCCGGGGTGAACGCGTCCCCGCGCAGGTGCAGCGCCATGACCAGGTCGGCCTGCTTGACCACCTGCGTGCGGTAGATCTCGAAGTACGGGTAGTGCAGCAGCAGCGGGTAGCAGTCCGGCGGGGTGTGCGCGAAGGCCCACTCCTGGTGGTGGGTGAACGCCTCGGACTGCATGTGCACGCCCAGCCGGGCGTCCCACGGCACCCGCATCAGCCGGGCCGCCCGCTCCCACACGGCGACCTCGGCCGGGCTCACGTCCAGCCGCTCGGCGACGTCGGGCTGCCGCGTGACCGCCGCGGCCGCCTCACGCAGGTTCCGCTGCGCCATGAGGTTGGTGTAGATGTTGTTGTCCACCACGGCGGTGTACTCGTCGGGGCCGGTCACCCCGTCGATGCGAAAGCCGTCCTCCTCGTCGAAGTGCCCGAGCGAGGCCCACAGCCGGGCGGTCTCGATGAGCAGCTCGGCCCCGTAGTCGCGGTCGAACTCCTCGTCCTGGGAGGCGTGGAAGTACCGGACGACGGCGTCGGCGATGTCGGCGTTGATGTGGAAGGCCGCGGTGCCGGCCGGCCAGTACCCCGAGGTCTCCTCGCCGCGGATGGTCCGCCACGGGAAGGTCGCCCCCCGCAGGCCCAGCTCGCGGGCCCGCGCGCGGGCGAGGTCCAGCGTCGAGTGCCGCCACCGCAGCGCGTCGCGGGCGGCGTCGGGCGCGATGTAGGTGAGCACCGGCAGCACGTAGGTCTCGGTGTCCCAGAAGGTGTGCCCGTCATACCCGGGGCCGGTGAGCCCCTTCGCCGGGATCGGCTGGCGCTCGGCCCGCAGTCCCGCCTGCAGGACGTGGAAGACGCCGACCCGGATGGCCTGCTGCAGCTCGTCGTCCCCGTCGATCTCGACGTCGGCGTGCGCCCAGTACTCGTCCAGCTCCTCCCGCTGTTCCGCCGCCAGCCGCTCGAATCCGGCCAGCTTCGCGGTGGCCAGCGCACCCTCCACCTGGTCGCGCAGCGCCGCCGCCGAGCGCCGGGAGGACCAGCCGTAGGCCAGGTACTTGACCAGGCGGACCGAGGAGCCCTGCGGCAGCAGGGCGGCGAGGGTGAAGCGGGCGAGGTCCTCCCCTGCCTCGATGTCCTCGGTGGAGCTGTCGGGGACGTCGACGATGTGCTCCATGCCGGCGGCCATCCGCAGGTGGCTGCGGCGGGTCCGGTGCACGAGCACCGCCCGGCGGCCACGGGCCACGGCCAGCTCGGAGACCAGCGGGCGGGCGAGCGCGGCGGTGGCACGCGGGTCCTCGGCCTCGGTGCCGCTGTCGACCGGCTCGTTGGCCAGCAGGTCCGACTGCAGGGCGACGTAGAGGTCGCCGCGGCCGTCCGTGCACTCCACGGTGTACTCGATGGCCGCGATGGAGCGGCGGCGCAGCGACACCAGCCGGGTGCTGGTGACCGTCACGACCCGGCCGTTGGGCGAGCGCCACTCGGTGACGCGGCGCAGCACCCCGCGGCGCAGGTCGAGGGTGCGACGGTGCTCGACGATCTCGCCGTAGTCCAGGTCCAGGGGGGTGTCACCCACCAGGAGGCGGATCAGCTTCCCGTCGGTCACGTTGACCACCGTCTGGCCCTGCTCCGGGAAGCCGTAGCCGGCCTCGGCGTAGGGCAGGGGCCGCTCCTCGAAGAAGCCGTTGAGGTAGGTCCCGGGAACGACGACCGGCTCGCCCTCCTCGAGCGAGCCGCGCATGCCGATGTGCCCGTTGGCCAGGGCGAAGACCGACTCGTGGACGCCGAGGGAGGCGTGGTCCAGGCCGATCTCGGTCAGCGACCACGGCTCGATCGGGAAGTGCGGGCGGCCCCCCGTCATGCCCGGCCCTCCCCCCACAGCTGCTCGGGGGCGGCGACGACGTCGGCACCGCAGTGCTGGGAGCGGAGCGACCCGAGGTCGACCTCCAGGACGGAGGCAGGCGGACCCAGCACGTCCCCGACGCTACCGGCGGGGAGCAGTCGCCGTCGGTTGGGAAAACCCGCAGTTCACGGGTGCAGCCGCCGCGCGCGGCGGCGACGCGCTGCCTAGGGTCGGCGCCCGGAGGGCTGCACCACGGCAGCCCCGGCCCGAGGAGGAAGGACCGCCATGCCCGATCGCCCGGCACCGCCCAGCCCCTACGACTACCTGCCCGAGGTCCCCGGCTTCGAGGTCACCAGCAGTGACTGGAGCGACGGCCGGCCGATGCCGATGCCGCACGTCAGCGGGGTCATGGGAGCCGGCGGGGAGGACCGCTCGCCCCAGCTGTCGTGGTCGGGGTTCCCCGCCGAGACCAGGAGCTTCGCCGTCACGGTGTTCGACCCCGACGCCCCCACGCACAGCGGCTTCTGGCACTGGGCGGTGATGAACATCCCCGCCTCGGTCACCGAGCTGCCCCCCGGGGCCGGTTCCCCGGAGGGCGACCGGCTCCCCGCCGGCGCCGTCCAGATGCGCAACGACGCCGGCTTCGCCGGGTACGTGGGCGCCGCTCCGCCGGCCGGGCACGGCCCGCACCGGTACTTCGTGGCCGTCCACGCGCTGGACACCGACGACCTCGGGCTGCCCGCCGATGCCCCCACCGCGCAGCTGGGCTTCAACCTGTTCGGCCACACCCTGGCCCGCGGCACGCTCATGGTGACCCACGAGCAGAGCTGAGCGCAGGCGACCCCGCACGGATAGCGACCGACACCGGGCAGGGTGCTTGAAACGGAAAGTTCCTGCCGGGATCGGCGCAACGATGTGGTCATGTCGACCGCCGCGCCGCGCCGGTCCCGGCGGCGCCGCACGGTGCTCCCCGCGGCCCGGTTGGCCGGGCTCAGGCCGGCCGGGCTCAGGCCGGCCGGGCTCAGGCCGGCCGGGCTCAGGCCGGCCGGGCTCAGGCGGGCCGGGCTCAGGCGGGCCGTGGCCCTGTTCGTGCTGCTGCTCGTGGAGCTGCCACCGGCCGGCCGGGCGGCCGCCGTCGGGCCACCGGCCGCCGACGTGGTCGCCGCGGTCACCGCCGCCTACGGGGACGTCGGCACGCTCGCCGTGGTCGTCACCCGCCGGGAGGCGCCGGTCACCGGGGTGTCGCCCCGCGCGCTGGAGGCCCGCAGCGCCCGGACCGCCGCGGTCACGGCCGACAACGGGCTGGCCGACCGGCCGTTCCCGACCGCCTCCCTGGTCAAGCTGTTCGTCGCCGAGAACCTCCTGCACCGGGCCCGCACCGGCGCGATCACGCTGACGTCCCGCGACTTCGCCCGCATGCAGGACATGATCCGGCGCTCGGACGACCCGGCGACCTCCGCGTTCTGGTCGCGCTTCGGCGGCGAGCAGATGGTCCGCGACGTCGCCGCCCGCTACGGGCTGACCGGCACCGCACCTCCGCGGGTCCAGGGCGAGTGGGGCGAGACGACGACGACCGCCCGCGACCTGGCCCGTTTCCTGTCGCTGCTGCCCGTGCAGGCCGACCCCGCCGACGCGGCGGCGCTGACCGTGTGGATGCGCACCGCCACCCCAGTGGCCGCCGACGGCTTCGACCAGCGCTTCGGCATCCTCGGCAGCGTGCCCGAGCTGCCCGCGGTCAAGCAGGGCTGGATGTGCTGCGTCGGCGGCCGGCGACACCTGCACTCGGTGGGCGTGCTCGGGCACCGGGTGGTCGTCCTGCTCAGCGAGGTGCCTCGGTCGGTGGGCTACGACACGGCCCGGTCGGCGCTCGCCGCCGCGGCGGCGGCCATCCCACCGCCGATGCACCCGTGAGCGCTCAGGACGCCGACTCCTCCGGGCGGCCGGCGATCCCCACCGTGGCCAGCCGGGCGAACCCGACCCGCTCGTAGATCCGCGCCACGTCGTCGTCCCCCGCGACCAGGAACACCACGTCCGCGGTCTCCCGGGCGTGCGCGGCCAGGGCGGATGCCAGGCCGGCCCCCAGCCCCCGCCCGCGCAGGCGCGGGAGGGTGCCCACACCGACGATCTCGCTGACCTCGGTGCCCCCGAGGTCGATCGGGTGGTGCGAGCCGACGGCCACCGGCTCGCCGTCCTCCACCGCGATCATCATCACCGTGCGACCGGTGGCGATCCGCTCCCGCAGCGCCGCCGTGCGGGACAGCTCCGGCACCGCACCGGCGGGGGTGTCGACGTCGGTCCGGGGCCCGGGATGGGCGAAGGCGATCGAGGCCAGCCGCTGGTAGCGGGGCAGCTGCGGGTCGTCGGCGCCGACCAGGTACAGGCGCACCCCCGGCGGCATCAGCAGCTCCACGGGGTCGACCGAGACCAGCAGCGGGGATTCCTCGAGCGCCAGCCCGGCCGCCCGGACCGCGGCGGGAGCGCTGGGCGCGCACTCGCAGATCCACTCCAGGCCCACCGGCAGGCCGGCCTGCTCCTGCAGGGCGACGGCCGCCCGCACGTCATCGGCGGTGACGGTCTCCCCTGTCCGGGGGCGGGCCGGGTAGGGCCACGCCGGGTCGCCCACCGGCACGTCGAGGGGGCCGGCGGCCACCACCCGCCCGTCGGGCCGCGGCGCGTGGGCGAAGTACCGCTCGATGCAGTCGAGCAGCCCGGAGGGGGTGGGCATACCGGCACCCTAGACCGGCCGCGGATCGCCGGCGGCGGCACGGCCGGTCCGGGACCGTCGGGCCACCCGGGCGGGTGAGGCCGACGGCGCGAACGGCACGATGGGAGCCGTGACGGCAGCCACCCGCCCCCACGTCTCGCCCTATGCGGCGTTCGACCGCGCCTCGTGGCGAGCGCTCGCCGCGGGCACCACACTCCCCCTGGACGAGACCGACCTGGGCGGGCTGGCGTCGCTGGGCGACCGCATCGACCTCGGCGAGGTCACCACGGTCTACCTGCCGCTGGCCGGCCTGCTGCGGCTGCACGTCGAGGCCAGCCGCCGGCTGTGGGCGGCGCGCAGCGAGTTCCTCGGCGACGACACGGCCAAGGTGCCCTACGTGATCGCCGTCGCCGGCAGCGTCGCCGTCGGCAAGAGCACCACCGCCCGGCTGCTGCAGACCCTCCTGGCCGCCGGCCCGGGCTCGCCGCGGGTCGACCTGGTGACCACCGACGGGTTCCTGCTGCCCAACGCCGCCCTCGAGGCGCGCGGACTGCTCGGGCGCAAGGGCTTCCCGGAGAGCTACGACCGCCGCGCGCTGGTGCGCTTCCTGGCCGACGTGAAGTCCGGCCGCGGAGAGGTGAGCGCCCCCCTCTACGACCACCAGTCCTACGACGTCGTCCCCGGAGCCCGCCAGGTCGTCGACCGGCCGGACATCCTCGTGCTCGAGGGGCTGAACGTGCTGCAGGCCGGCCGGCGCGCGGACGGGCGGGCGCCGGAGGTGTTCCTGTCGGACTTCTTCGACTTCTCCGTCTACGTCGACGCCGCGGAGTCCGACATCCGGGAGTGGTACGTCGAGCGCTTCCTCGCCCTGCGGCGCACGGCCTTCGCCGACACCTCCGCGTACTTCCACCGGTTCGCCAGCCTCACCGACGAGGAGGCCCGGCAGACCGCGCTGGACATCTGGTCGGCGGTCAACGGGCCGAACCTGCGCAGCAACATCGCCCCGACCCGCTCCCGCGCCGGGCTGGTGCTGCAGAAGGCCGCCGACCACGCGGTTCGCCGGGTGCTGCTGCGCAAGATCTGACCGCGCATGGTCCCCCGTCGGCGACCATGGCGGGCAGGCTCCCCGGTCACTGTTCGTTCCCCGGGTCATGGCGAGGCCGCCGATTTGTTAGGGATAACGGCAAATCTCGGGGCGCACTGGTGCGGCGCGCCGGGAGATCGTGCGGAGCCTCGGGTCAGGCCTGGGCGCCGGCCGGCTGCTCGTCCGGCACGACGTCGGCCACGGTGCCCAGGTCGTCCGCCGCACCCGCTGCGGGCGCGGCGTCGGCGTAGGCCGACAGCGGCGGGCAGGAGCAGACCAGGTTGCGGTCGCCGTACGCCTGGTCGATGCGGCGCACCGGGCTCAGGTACCCCCGGTCCCGCAGCCCCGGCACCGGATAGACCGCCGTCGACCGCGGGTACGGCCGCCCCCACTCCCCCGCCAGCATCTGCAGCGTGTGCGGGGCGTTGCGCAGCGGGTTGTCCCCCCGGTCGTACTCGCCGGTGGTCACCTTCTCGATCTCGGCGCGGATGGCGACCATCGCGTCCACGAACCGGTCCAGCTCGTCCTTGTCCTCGCTCTCGGTCGGCTCGACCATCAGCGTGCCGGCGACCGGGAAGCTCATCGTCGGGGCGTGGAACCCGAAGTCGATCAGCCGCTTGGCGATGTCGTCGTTGGTGACCCCGCTCGCCCGGGTCAGCGGCCGGATGTCGAGGATGCACTCGTGGGCGACCAGCCCGTGGCCGCCGGTGTAGAGGACCGGGTAGTGCTCGCGCAGCCGGGCGGCGAGGTAGTTGGCGCCGAGGATCGCGTGCTCGGTTGCCCGCCGCAGCCCCTCGGGGCCCATCAGCCGCAGGTAGGCCCACGAGATCGGCAGGATCCCGGCCGATCCCCACGGCGCGCCGGAGACGGCCGGGCCCGAGGAGCCGGTGTCGACCAGCGGGTGCCCCGGCAGGAACGGGACCAGGTGCTCCCGGACGCCGATCGGACCCACCCCCGGCCCCCCGCCGCCGTGCGGGATGCAGAAGGTCTTGTGCAGGTTGAGGTGGCTGACGTCGGAACCGAACCGGCCCGGCCGGGCCACCCCGACCAGGGCGTTGAGGTTGGCCCCGTCGACGTACACCTGACCGCCGGCGTCGTGCACCGCCGCGCAGATCTCCTGCACCTCGGCCTCGAACACCCCGTGGGTGGACGGGTAGGTGAGCATGATCGCGGCCAGCCGGTCGGCGTGCTGGTCGATCTTGGCGCGCAGGTCGGCGAGGTCCACGTTGCCGGCGTCGTCGCAGGCCACGACGCCCACCCGCATGCCGGCCATGACCGCGCTGGCGGCGTTGGTGCCGTGCGCCGAGGACGGGATGAGGCAGACATCGCGCTGCTCCTCGCCGCGCGAGCGGTGGTAGCCGCGGATGGCCAGCAGCCCGGCGAACTCACCCTGGGAGCCGGCGTTGGGCTGCACGCTCACCGCGGCGTAGCCGGTGATCTCGGCCAGGTCGGCGCACAGCTCGTCGATCAGCTGCCGGTAGCCCCGGGCCTGCTCGGCGGGGGCGAAGGGATGCAAGCCGGCGAACTCCGGCCAGGTGATGGCCGCCATCTCCACCGCGGAGTTCAGCTTCATCGTGCAGGACCCGAGCGGGATCATCGTCCGGTCCAGCGCGAGGTCCTTGTCCGCCAGCGAGCGCAGGTAGCGCATCAGGGCGGTCTCGGAGCGGTGGTCGGCGAAGACCGGGTGGGTGAGGAACGGCGTGCGGCGGCGCAGCTCCGGCGGAAGCGCGTCGACGCCGTCCTCGGCGAGCACCGCGTCGTCGGCGGGCACGCCGAAGGCGGCCGCGACCGCGCGCAGCGTGTCGGGGGTGGTGGTCTCGTCGCAGGCGACGCCGACGGTGTCGGCGTCGACCCGGCGCAGGTTGATCCGCCGGCGCGCCGCGGCGGCCACCACCTGGTCGGCCCGGCCGGGCACCGACGCCAGCACGGTGTCGAAGAACCGCTCGTGGACGACCTCCACCCCGCCGGCCCGCAGCCAGGTCGCCAGGGCCTGCGCGCTGCGGTGCACCCGCGCGGCGATCGCGGTGAGCCCCTCGGGGCCGTGGTAGACCGCGTAGGCACCGGCCATGATCGCGAGCAGGACCTGCGCGGTGCAGATGTTGCTGGTCGCCTTCTCCCGGCGGATGTGCTGCTCGCGGGTCTGCAGCGCCAGCCGGTAGGCGACATCGCCGTCGGCGTCCACCGAGACGCCGACCAGCCGGCCGGGCAGCTGCCGGGCCAGGCCCTCGCGCACCGACAGGTAGCCCGCGTGCGGGCCACCGAAGCCCATGGGTACGCCGAAGCGCTGGGTGGTGCCGCAGGCGACATCGGCGCCCCACTCCCCCGGCGCCTCGAGCAGCGTCAGCGCCAGCAGGTCGGCGGCGACGACGACCGACGCCCCGGCCTCGTGCGCCGCCTCGGCCAGCGCGCGGTGGTCACGGACGGCGCCGCTCGCGCCGGGGTGGGACAGCAGGACACCGAACGCGCCGGCCTCGGGCAGGTCGGTGGGCCAGCCCGCGGAGAGGTCGGCGACGTGCAGCGTGATGCCGAGCGGATCGGCGCGCGTCTCCAGCACCGCCAGCGTCTGCGGGAGCGTGTCGGCGTCGACGACGAAGACGGCGTCCGGCGTCACGCGGCCGGCCCGGCGGACGAGCGTCATGGCCTCGGCCGCGGCGGTGGCCTCGTCCAGCATCGAGGCGCCGGCCACGGGCAGGCCGGTGAGGTCGGCGACCACGGTCTGGAAGTTGAGCAGCGCCTCCAGCCGCCCCTGGCTGATCTCGGGCTGGTAGGGCGTGTAGGCCGTGTACCAGGCGGGGTTCTCGAGGATGTTCCGCTGGATCACCTGCGGGGTGACCGTGCCGGAGTACCCCAGACCGATCATCGAGGTGTAGACGTCGTTGGCCGCGGCGCGTTCCCGCAGCGCGGCCAGCACAGCGGTCTCGTCGGCGGCGGGGGGCAGGTTCAGCGGCGTCCGGTCGTGCACGCCCTCGGGTACGGCGGCGTCGACCAGTGACTGCAGCGTCGGGTGCCCGACGGCGGCGAGCATCTGCTCGGTCTCGGCCGCGCGCGGCCCGATGTGCCGGTCGGCGAAGGACCCGGAGGGGTCGAGGGCGGTCAGGGCGGGCAGCCGAGGGGGGCGAGGAGCCGGGTTCGCCATTGCCGCGACGGTACCAGCGGGTTCGCCGTCGTCGTCCTACCGGACGGCGCGCCGGGTGCCCGTCCCGCCCCGCGCCGGAGCGCGGGGCGGCGGTCCTACGCCGTCGCGGCGCGGCGGCGGCGGCGGAGCGAGAGCTCGTCGTCCGCCGGGACGACGGGGGCGCCGTCCAGCCGCTCCGCGGGCAGCTCGGCGAGCTCGCCGGACAGCTCCCGCAGCGCACCGGAGACGGCGATGCCGAAGACGCCCTGGCCACCGGCCAGCAGGTCGACGACCTCCTCGGCGGAGGTGCACTCGTACACGGTGGCGCCGTCGGAGAAGAGGGTGATGTTGGCGAGGTCCTTGATCCCGCGGTTGCGCAGGTGGTCCACGGCCTTGCGGATGTTCTGCAGGGAGACCCCGGTGTCCAGCAGCCGCTTGACGACCTTGAGCACCAGGATGTCGCGGAAGGAGTACAGCCGCTGGGTCCCCGAGCCGGTCGCGCTGCGCACGGAGGGGGCGACCAGACCGGTACGGGCCCAGTAGTCCAGCTGGCGGTAGGTGATGCCGGCAGCGGCACACGCCGTCGGGCCGCGGTACCCGACCAGGTCGGTGTCGACCTCGTCGTAGGACGGCGCCCCGACAGCGGCGTCGCTGAAGAGCTGACCCTGGGAGCCGTTGCTCTGGTCGCTCACGTCAGCGTCCTCCTCTGCGTCCCGCAGCGGTCGCCGCGTCGACTCCCGGATCGGGCACCTGGTCCCAGGTGTCACACCGGTGTTGTTCGCCGACCGTAAGCCGGGCCCTGGGGCCGGTCAACTGAGGCCGGCGGCGTGTCGCCGCACTCGACCCTTCCGGGTGGTATCGGCAGCCCGGGTGGAGAACTTCACCCGAAGCACGCACGCAGCCAGCAATCCTCGTCCCGCTTCCCGCTCGTCCCTCGCTGCGATGCTCCCGCGGCTCTCCTCAGGCGGGGCCGCCCGAACCCGATCCCGCGCCGAAGTCCTCCGGCGAGATCTGGTCGAGGAACTCGCGGAACTTCTCGACCTCGTCCTCCTGCTCGTCGGGGATCTCGATGCCCACCTCGTCGAGCAGGTCCTCCGCCCCGAAGATGGGAGCGCCGGTGCGGACGGCGAGGGCGACGGCGTCCGAGGGGCGGGCGCTCACCACCCGGTCGTCGCCGAAGACGAGCTCGGCGATGTAGATGCCGTCGCGCATCTCGGTGATGTTGACCGCCTCCAGCGTCGCCCCCAGGGCACGGACCACCTCGCGGAGCAGGTCGTGGGTCATCGGTCGGGCCGGCCGCACACCCTGCTGCTCGAACGCGATGGCCGCGGCCTCGACCGCGCCGATCCAGATCGGCAGATAGCGCTCCCCCTGCGTCTCCTTCAAGAGCAGGATCGGCTGGTTGCCGGGCAGCTCGACCCGGACCCCGACGACTCGAAGTTCCTGCACGGTGGGGCTCCCTCAGCTGCGGCCCCGACAGGGCCTTGGTTGTTCTGGGCGGCTGGTGGACGGTCGACCACGGACCCGCGCACTCGGGGCCCGACCCGTCCACGGTACGCCGGACTCATGGGCGCAGGAGGTCCCGGAGGCGTGCCTCCAGCAACGCGCCGTGCAGCTGAGCCGACAGCCCGGCCAGCTCGCGCAGCTTCTCCGTGGCCCGCGCGCGGGCCTCCTCCGAGCGGGCCCGCAGCACCGGCGCGACCAGCTGCTCGATCAGGCCGGCTTCCCGCTCCGCGCCGCTCTGGTAGATGCGCAGGTGCCGCGGCTCGATGCCGTGTCGCGCCAGCCCCGCGGCGGCCCGGGCGACCGGCAGGTCGGCGACCGGGTGCCGGCCGTCGCCGTCGGGCGCGAGCAGGCCGAACTGCACGCAGTCGGCCAGCTGCTCCGGCGCCAGCCCGGCCGCCTGGCCGAACTGGTCGGCCGGCAGGCTCCCCTCCTCCGGCTCCCCACCGCCGGCGGCGACCGCCGCCGGCGCCTGGCCGGGCAGTGGCTCGCCGCGGTCCAGCGCGTCGAGGTGCTCCTTGATGACCTTCAGCGGCAGGTACTGGTCGCGCTGGGCGGCCAGGACGTACCGCAGCCGGGCCACGTCGGCCGCGGAGAACTTCCGGTACCCCGACGGCGTGCGCTGCGGGTGGACCAGGTCCTCGGACTCGAGGTAGCGGATCTTGCTGATCGTCACGTCGGGGAAGTCCTCACGCAGGACGGTCAGCACCTCGCCGATGGTCAGGCGAGGTGCGTGCTGGCCGTCGCCGTCCCCGAACGCGCTCGCGCGCGAGGCCACCGCGGTCACGCCGCCGACGCTGCCGTCGGATCCGGCGCCGCCTCCCCGCGGAGGCCGGCCGGCCCGCTCACGAGCGAGCGGCGGGCTCGCTCGTGCGCGGACCAGCCAGGTACACGAGCCGGAACTTGCCGATCTGCACCTCGTCGCCGCCGGCCAGCGTGGCGACGTCCACCGGCTCGCGGTTGACGTAGGTGCCGTTGAGGCTGCCCACGTCGTGCACGGAGAAGCCGCCGCCCTCGCGGTGGAACTCCACGTGCCGGCGGCTGACCGTGACGTCGTCGAGGAAGATGTCGCTGTCGGGGTGGCGACCGGCCGTGGTCACGTCCTGGTCGAGCAGGAAGCGGCTGCCGGCGTTGGGGCCGCGCTTGACGACCAGCAGCGCCGAGCCCGCGGGCAGCGACTCGACCGCACCGGCGTGGGCCTCGGTCTCGCTGACCTCGGGGGCCTCGGTGGAGTCCTCGCCGCCCACCTTGGGGATGACGCTGGTGGACTCACCCACCCGCTCCTGGGACAACGCCGCGCCGCACTGCGCGCAGAAGCGACTGCCCTCGGGGTTGTTGTGGCCACAACGAGTGCAGTGCACGTCTGTCTCCTCCGGTGCAAGGGGGCACCGCCGTGGACCGGGGTGTCGGTCGCGGGCGGCCGGCGGACGACGGACCGGACGGCCCGTCGTAGGTCAGCCGCCGTGTGGGGCACGGCGGGCCGTGGTCATGGAACCAGCGGCTGACCCGAGGGTCAACCGGACGTTCAGGGTGAGGCCGCGGACGCCCTCGAGGGGGTCCGCGGGACCTCGCCCCAGCCGAGCATAGTGATCGAGCCCGGCGGGAGGAGCAGGGTCAGGCCACGTCGACGAGGGCCTGGTAGGCGGCGGCGTCCAGGAGACCGGCCGTGGGGTCCTCCTCGGCCCCGGCGACGGTGATCTCCACCAGCCAACCGGCCCCGTAGGGGTCGGCGTTGATCGTCTCGGGCGCGTCGGCGAGCGCCTCGTTCACCGCGGCGACCACCCCGGCCACCGGCGCGTACACGTCCGAGACCGACTTGGTGGACTCCACCTCGCCGATCGGGTTGCCCGGCGCCACCTCCGCCCCCACCTCGGGCAGCTGCACGTAGACGATGTCGCCCAGGGCGTCCTGCGCGTGATCGGTGATGCCCACCCGGACGACGGTCGCGGTGCCCGCACGCCCCTGGACGTCGCCGCCCTGGACGAGGGCCCACTCGTGCTGCTCGGTGTAGCGGCGGTCGTCGGGTGTGCTCATGCGGCGTGGTCTCCCGTCGGGCTGCGGCGGCGTGGTCGAGGGCGGTCAGTCGTCGCCGTCGGATTCCGGCGAAGCGTATTGAGGAGCGTCCAGGGGCCGCAACGCGTCGACCACGACGCGGTCGGACTGCGCGATCTCGACCGTGCCGCCCTGCCGGCCCACCCGGTCGACGACGCCGCCGGGGATGCTCATCGCCGTCTGCAGGTCCGGCGGCGAGCCGATCACGACGATCTCGTACGGGCTCTCGACCGCTCGCCCGTCGATGCGCAGGTCGCCGGGCTCGCCGGTCACCGCGGTGGACACCCCGATCCGGACGCCGTCGATCTGCATCGTCTCCGCCCCGGCGCCGCGCAGCTCCTGGATCGCATCGAGCAGGTCGGCGACGCGCACCCGGCCCTCGGGATCGAGGATCGTCATGTGCAGGCCCGGCCCCTCCGCGGCGACCGTGCCGTTGAGGATGCCGAGCGCCTCGGCCCGGCGCTGGGCCTCCGCCAGCGCCGTCGCCGACTGGCTGTCGGTGTTGGTCAGCTCGCGCAGGGCGCCGCGCTGCTCGGCGATCTGGTCCCGCAGGCGGTCCTCGCGGACGTCGAGCTCGTCGAGGATCCGGACCAGGTCCTCCTCCCGCGCGCCCACGAGGGCTTCCTCGGTGCCGGTGTTGCGCACCTGGACGGCGAAGGCGAACCCGAGCAGCACGGTGAGCAGGGCGATGAGGGCGGCCGCGAGGGGGTCGCGTCGGCGCCGCCAGAGCCGGCGACGCCCGCCGGGGGGCGGCTGCGGCGCCGGTGCGGGCACCTCGGCCGGCTCGTCGGGAGCCGGCTCCTCCGGGGCGGGCTCCGGCGCGGCCACCTCCGGGCCGGCCTCGTCGCCCGCCGGGGCGGGCTCCGGCGCGGCCGCCTCCGGGCCGGCCTCGTCGCCCGCCGGCACGGAGTCGTCGCCCGCCGGCACGGCGCCGGCACCCGGCTGCTCCCGGTCGGCGTCGGCGGGGCCGGCGGCAGGCCGCTGGTCGTCGCTCATGCGCGGAACACGTGCCGGCGGATGGCCGCGGCGTTGCCGAAGATGCGGATGCCGAGGACGACGACCACGGCCGTGGACAGCTGCGCGCCCACCCCCAGCTGGTCGCCCAGGAAGACGATCAGCGCCGCCACGACCACGTTGGACACGAAGGAGATGACGAACACCTTCGCGTCGAAGATGCCGTCCAGGCGGGCACGGGCGCCGCCGAAGACCGCGTCCAGCGCGGCGACCACGGCGATGGGCAGGTAGGGCTGCAGCCACAGCGGGACGGTGGGGTCGAAGACCAGGCCGAGGACGACGCCGACCGCCAGGCCGATGATGGGGATCACGGGTCAGCCTCCCGGGGACGGTTCGGGCGCCGGTGCGGCGGGTTCCTGGGACACCGGGGTGGCGGAGCGGAGCTCGAGCGAGCTCCCGGCGGGTAGAGACAGCTCGTCCTCCTGGGCGAACTCGAAACGCAGACCGAACGACTCGGAGATGACGGCGAGCGCGCCGACCTCGGGGCTGCCGAGAAACCGGGACCTCAGGGTGTCGGGGTCGCCGATGGCGCTCACCAGGTAGGGGTTGGTGACCGGCCGGAAGTCGACCAGGACCGCCTCCCCGGCGAACCGGATCGCCGTGGTCGGGCCCAGCCGCTGGCCGTTGATGCTCACCGCCTCGGCACCCGAGGCCCACAGGGCGTTGACGACCAGCTGCAGGTCGCCGTCGCGCACCCGGCCGCGGGGGTCCTCGGTGCCCCCGCCGACGGGGTCGGCGTCGGCGTCGGGCTCGGCGTTGGCGAGGGTGACCAGCAGCCCCGGGCCGGTGACCGGGAGGACGGCCGCGGCGAGCTCGGCGTCGGACAGCTCCTGGAGGGTCCGCTGCCCCTCGGCCGTGGCGGTCAGGGCGTCGTCCCGGGCCGCGGACAGCTGGGTGCGCAGCCGGTCGAGCTCGTCGGCCAGGGCGTCGGTGGTCTCCGCCCCCTGGGTGATGTCGGAGATCAGCGCCTCCCGGACCTTCTCCCGGCCCTGCGCACCGACCGCGGCCTGGTCGTAGGTGACGGCGGCGAGCACCCCGGCGACGGCCATCGTGAGCGCCACGGCCAGCGAGCCCCACCGGCGCCGCACGGGCGACAGCGGCCGGCCGGTGGCCGCGGCGGCCTTCTCCCGGGCGGCACGCGCCTCCGCGGCCTGCGCGTAGGCCGGGTCCAGCGTCTCGGCAAGGACCTGGTCGAGGAGGGAGGCCCCCATGGACCGCGGCCCCCCGCCGCGCAGGAGGGAAGTCACGGCGCCGCCCCGACCGACCGCTCGCCGCGCACGATCCCGGCCACCTGGATCACGTAGAACACCCCGGCCAGCACGTAGAGCGACCCGCCCCAGATGGTCAGCGCCCAGGCCACCGGCTGGGCGACCGCGACCAGCGGCCCGTCCCCGTCGGCGAGGAGCAGCAGCGGGAAGGCGTAGAGCAGGATGAAGGTGGCCGCCTTGCCCAGGTAGTGCACCTGCAGCGGCGGGTGCCCGTGGCGGCGCAGCACCAGCAGCATGACGCCGAGCACCAGCTCGCGGCCGACGAGGATCGCGACCACCCACAGCGGGACGACGTCCCGCAGCACGAACGCGACCAGCGTGGCGACGATGTAGAGCCGGTCGGCGGCCGGGTCGAGCAGGGCACCGAGGCGGCTGGACTGGCCCAGGGCACGGGCGAGCTTGCCGTCGGCCCAGTCGGTGAACCCGGAGACCATGAGCACGACCACGGCCCAGCCGTCGGCCTGCGGGCCGAGCAGCAGCCACAGGAACAGCGGCACGCCGAGCAGCCGCAGCACCGACAGGACGTTGGGGAGGGTCCAGACGCGGTCGGGCAGCTCGTTGCGGTCGGCGACCACCGGGGTGTCAGCCGCTGCGCCGCCCGCCGCTGCGGCCTCCGCCGACGGGACCGGGGCAGCCGGCAACGAACCATGGGACGACGTCACGAAACCTCCAGCCGCTGCACACCGCCTGCGAAGGCTAGTGTCCCGCGCCGGCGGTCCTCCGAGGGCGCACCGGCGGGCCTGCGCGGCCTGGTTCCGGCACCCCGCCGGGCCGGGCCGTGAGGTCTATGCGGGGACGGCGGTCAGTGACGGAGGTGCGGGTTCGTAGCCCAGGGGGCTGCGGCGGAAGCTGCCGGTGCCGTGGGAGACCGACCGCAGCGCGCCGGCATACGTGAGCAACTCCACCTCGGGCACCTCGGCGCCGACCGTCGTCCGGTCGCGGTCGGGGTCGGGGTCGGCCTCGCTGCCGGTCACCCGCGCGCGGCGGGCGGACAGGTCGCTCATGACCGAGCCGACGTACTCCGCCGGGACGACCACCTCCACCGCGCACCACGGCTCGAGCACCCGGGTGCCGACGGAGGCGGCGAGCTCGCGCAGGGCCAGCGCACCGGCGGCCTGGAAGGCCGCGTCCGAGGAGTCCACCGAGTGGGCCTTGCCGTCGACGAGGGTGAGGTGGACGTCGACCAGCGGGCGCTCCCCGTTGACGCCGCGGGCGGCCTGGGCCCGGACGCCCTTCTCCACGCTGCCGTGGAACTGGCTGGGCACGGTGCCGCCGACGATCCGCTGCTCGAACACGATGCCCGAGCCCGGCGGCCCGGGCGCGGCCTCGATCACCACGACCGCGTACTGGCCGTGCCCGCCGGACTGCTTGACGTGCCGGCCGGTGACCCGGCCCGGCTTGGCCAGCGTCTCGACCATCGGCACCCGCACCGGGACGGTGTTCACCGCGACGCCGTGGCGGGTGCGCAGCCGGTCCAGCAGCACCTCCGCGTGGGCCTCCCCCACGCACCACAGCAGCAGCTGCCCGGTGTCGGCCCGCCGCTCCAGCCGGACGGTCGGGTCCTCGGCGACCAGCCGGGCCAGGGCGGTGGCGAGCCGGTCCTCGTCGGACCGGGAGGCCGCCTCGAGCGCGATGGGCAGTTGCGGGGTGGGCAGGTCCCACGGCGCGACCAGCAGCGGGTCCTCGGGCGAGGAGAGGGTGTCGCCGGTCTCGGCGGTGTTCAGCCGGGCCACGGCGCAGATGTCACCGGCCAGGCAGGCCGCCACCGGGCGCAGGGCCGCGCCCAGCGGTGAGGAGATCGCCGCGACCCGCTCGTCGGCGTCGTGGTCGGGGTGCCCGCGCTCGGCCATGCCGTGCCCGGACACGTGGACGGCGATGTCGGGCTGCAGGGTGCCGGAGAAGACCCGGACGAGGGAGACGCGCCCGAGGTAGGGATCGGTCGTGGTCTTGACCACCTCGGCGACCAGCGGGCCGCCGGCGTCGCAGGTCAGCGCGGCGGCCGGGGAGCCGTCGGGGCGGGTGACGTCGGGGCAGCCGTGCTCCATCGGGCACGGGAAGGCCGAGACCAGCAGGTCGAGCAGCTCCGGGACGCCCGCCCCGGACAGCGGCACGGTGCAGAGGATCGGGTGGAAGTGGCCGCGGGCCACGGCCGTCTCCAGGTCGGCCACCAGGTCGGCGACGACCAGCTCCTCGCCGGCGAGGTAGCGGTCCATGAGGGTCTCGTCCTCGCTCTCGCCGATGATCCCCTCGATCAGCTCGGCGCGGAGCCGGTCGGCGTCCGAGCCGTCCGCACCCTCCCCCTCGACGTCGGGCTCGAGCAGCGAGACCAGGCCGGTCACCGCGCCATCCGGGCCGCGCCGGGGCAGCTGCAGGGGGTAGACCCCCTCCCCCAGCATCGACCGGCACAGCCGGATCGCGTCGTCGACGTCGGCGCGGGCCCGGTCCAGCTGGGTGATGACGACCGCGCGCGGCATCCCGACGGCGGCGCACTCGTCCCACAGCTGCACCGTGGTGGCGTCCACGCCGTTGACGGCCGAGACCACGAACAGGGCGGCGTCGGCGGCCCGCAGGC
Organism: Geodermatophilus ruber; assembly: GCF_900114385.1. Classification (GTDB taxonomy): domain Bacteria; phylum Actinomycetota; class Actinomycetes; order Mycobacteriales; family Geodermatophilaceae; genus Geodermatophilus; species Geodermatophilus ruber. The sequence continues at coordinate 170,868 of NZ_FOSW01000003.1, read as the reverse complement.
CGGCCCGCAGCTCCCCGACGAAGTCCGGGGAGCCGGGGGTGTCGAGCAGGGTGAGCCGGTGGTCGGCGTGCTCCACCGTGGCCACCCCCAGGGAGACCGAGCGCTGCTGCCGGACCTCCACCTCCTCGTTGTCCATGCACGTGGTGCCGTCCTCCACCCGCCCGGCGCGGGGCAGGGCGCCGGCGGCCACGATCAGCGCCTCGGCCAGGGTGGTCTTGCCCGCGCCCGCGTGGCCGACGAGGGCCACGTTGCGGACCTTCTCGGCCGGTCGCGGCGCCGGCGCTCTTCCGCTGTCCTTGCTCACGAGCCTCGCCTCAGCCGTTCGCCGAGGAGGGCACCACGGCGCAGGTGCCGGCCGGGTAGAACACCCCGGTGTGGCCGTCGGGGTCCCACTGGATGACGTAGGGCGGGCCGCCGGCGTCGCCCCGTACCTCGAGCACCACCCCCGTCCGCTCCGGTTCCCCCTGGTGGGTGGAGTGGACGACGATCCTGTCCCCTGTGCAAGCTTCCACGGCGACCTCCCGGCGACTGACCCAGCTGTGTCGTGAGTCACAGCCTGCCCGCGGGGCGGGGGCCGATCAAGGGGCCGGGGGCCTCCGTCCAGGCCTGCCTGGTCGGCGAGCGTGCGCGCCCGGGCTCGCGGCGGTGCCGCTGTGCGCGATCACCCGTTCCTCGAGCGCCCGGAACTCCGCCCGGTCGATCGGGTCACCCCCGGCACGCCCCATCCGTGTGCCATGACCAGCGGCGACCACGGGACCAGCGGCGACCACGGGACCGGCGGCAGCCACGCGGCCGGCCGCGAGCAGGACGGGGAACGGGCGCACGCCGTCCCCCGGGACGCCGCCGACGGGCCGCCGCCGTGGGTGGCCGCCTGCGGCACCCCGGTCGCCGTCGTCCAGGGCAGCTGGAGCGGGCGGCGCGGGCTCGGGTCGTCCTCCCCGTGCGCGGAGTGCCGGCGGCTCGTGCCCGGCTGACGGCTTCGCGGTTCGTCGGTGTGCGTCGTCTCTGCGCCGGTTTGTTGGGGATAACGGTAATCGGTGGAGGTCGGGCCCGCCGTGAGTCACCCCGCCGGCGGGAGGACGGGCCGCCGTCCCGCCGGCAGGCTCGTCGTCGACCCGAGCGGAGGGCGACATGGCGACGGGATCGGCGACGAACCCCCACAGCGACCGGGACGGCGGCGCGGACCGCCCGGCGCCGGTTGCCGCCGAGGGAGCGCCGGCGCGCGCGGCATCCGAGCCGAGCGCGCCGCCCCGCAGGCGCCGGCCGAGGCTGCCGCGCTACACCTGGAGCGGGACCACCGGCGCCCTGGTGCTGGGCTGCGCCTCCCTTACCCCGTCCCTGCTCCCCCGGGGCTGGCTCCTCCAGGGGCTGATCGCGGGGATCTCGGCGGCGATCGGCTACGGGGCCGGCGTCGGCGCGGCCTGGCTGGTCCACGAGATCATCGGCCGGCGCCCCTCCCCCGCGGTGCGCCGGCGCGCCTGGCAGGTCCTCGCCGCGGCCGGCGTCGTGCTCGGCCTCGTCATGCTCTGGCTGGGGCAGCGCTGGCAGCGCGAGATCCACCAGCTGATGGGGCTCGAGCCCCCGCCCGGCTACCGGTCGGCCGGGATCGTCGTCGCCGCCGTCCTCGTGTTCGCGGCGCTCGTCGGGGTCGGCCGTGCGGCGCGCCGGCTGACCGGCTGGCTGACCCGCCTGGCCGGCCGGCTCCTGCCGCACCGCCTGGCCCGGCCGCTGGCCGTGGTGGCCGTGGCCACGCTCGCGGTGTTCCTCCTCAACGGGGTCCTGTTCCAGGGGCTGGTGGAGGCGGCCAACTCGGCGTTCAGCGTGAAGGACGACGGCACCGAGGAGGGGGCGGTGCGCCCGGAAGCGCCGCAGCGGTCGGGCAGCCCGGCGTCGCTGGTGACGTGGGAGAGCCTGGGCCTGCAGGGACGCAACTTCGTCGGCGCCGGCCCCACCCCGGAGGAGCTCGGCGCCTTCTCCGGGCGGCCGGCCCTGGAGCCGGTCCGCGTCTACAGCGGGCTGGCGGCGGGCGGCGAGGTCGCCGACCGGGCCGCGCTCGCCGTCCGCGATCTCCAGCGTGCCGGTGGGTTCGACCGGCAGGTCCTGGTCGTCGTCACCACCACCGGCACCGGCTGGGTGGACCCCGCCGCCAGCGACTCGCTCGAGTACCTCTTCAACGGCGACACGGCGATGGTCGCCATGCAGTACTCGTACCTGCCGAGCTGGCTGTCGTTCCTCGTCGACCAGGCCAAGGCGCGCGACGCCGGCCGGGCCCTGTTCGACGCGGTGTACGGCGCCTGGGCGCAGCTGCCCCCGGACCGCCGGCCGGAGCTGTTCGTCTACGGGGAGAGCCTGGGCACCTTCGGCGGGGAGGCCGCCTTCAGCGGCCTGGCCGACATCGAGAACCGCACCGACGGCGTGCTGTGGGCGGGGCCGCCCAACTTCAACGAGCTGTGGCGCGGCCTGGTCGCCGACCGCGCGGAGGGCTCGCCCGAGTGGCTCCCGGTGTACGGCGACGGCCGTACCGTGCGGTTCGCCGACGACGCGCCCGACCTCGACCGTCCGGCCGGCCCGTGGGACCGGCCACGGGTCGCCTACCTGCAGAACGCCTCCGACCCCATCGTGTGGTGGTCGCCGCGGCTGATCCTGTCCCGGCCCGACTGGCTCGAGGACGAGCCGGCGCCCGACGTGTCCCCCGAAATGACCTGGATCCCCCTCGTGACGTTCTGGCAGGTGACGGCGGACCTGGTGTTCTCGACCGGCGTGCCGGACGGGCACGGTCACCACTACGTGACCGACTACGTGACCGGCTGGGCGCGCGTGGCGGACCCTCCGGGCTGGACCCTCGCCGCCGGCGACCGGCTGGCCGAGCTGATCAGCGCAGGGTGACGCGCAGCCCCGGGTCCCCGCGCGCATTTGTTGGGGATAACGGTTGATCTCCGTGCAGCTGCGTGGGCCCGGCCGAGCGGCCCGGGGCCGGACGGAGCGGAGTGCCGCCTCCGGCTCAGGGAAGGGCGCGCGTGCCGGCGTCGCCGGTGCGGTCCTCGACGTCCCGGTAGCTCCAGTCGTAGCCGTCGGCCCGCAGCGTGAGGAACAGGACCCCCGGCGTGCCGACGACGACGGCCGCGCTGTGGGGTTCCCGGCCCGCGATGTCGCGCAGGCGGTGCCCCCCGTTGCCCGACACGAACTCGACGGTGCCCTCGGGTCGGGGCTCCCCGTCGGCACCCATCGGCTCGAACCGCTCGTAGATGTGGTCGTGCGCGTTGAGCACGACCTCCGCTCCGGCCCCGACGGCCGCCTCCCACAACGGCTGCAGGCCGGGGTTGGTGCCGTGCGTCTTCCCGCTGGAGAAGCGCGGTTCGTGCCAGAAGACCAGCAGCGGCCGGTCGCCGGCCGAGGCCCCCTCCGCCTCGATGAAGTCCGCCGCCTCGCCCATGCCCGCGTACTGGTCCACCGAGACGACCCGCCACCCGCACAGGTCGAAGGCGTAGTTGGCCGGCACGTCGAAGTAGTCGAAGTAGCCCGTGCCGTCCGAGTGGTACTCGTGGTTGCCCGGCGTGGGAGCGGTGATCGGCCGGAGGTCTCCCCAGGTGCGGTCGTAGAAGTCGGAGAACTCCGCGGCCGTGCCGTCGGAGTAGGCCAGGTCCCCCAGCGCCAGCACCTTCACCGGCCGCGCCGCGGCGATCAGTTCGGCGGTCCGCGCCGCGCCGCGCCGGTAGTCGTCCTCGGCGGCCACGTCCCCGGCGGCCGCGACGACGCAGTTCCCGGTCGGGACCTCGACGCCGGAGGGCGCCGAGCGTGCGCGCTCCGATCCGGCCGGCGCCGAGGATCGACCGGACGACGGGGACGTGCAGCCGCCGACCACGACGAGGCCGGCAGCGACCACGGCCAGGCCGCTGCGGAACGGGCGGCGAGCCACCATGCGGACCTCCATGCCGAGAACGGCAGTCCGTCTGTGCCGGACCCCCGAGGCCGACCCGGCACATGCTGGCGGATGAGCCGGCCGCCCGGCGGGATCCCCGACGCGGGAGCCGGTCCACCGCCTGCTCGGTCACTGTCCGGGCCCACGGCGAGAATCCGTCCATGGCTGCCTTCTTCCTCCCGCGGGCGAGCGACGACGAGCAGGCGGAGCGGCTCTACGACGCCCTCGCCGAGTTCGCCGGGTGCGAGCCCGCTCCCCCCGGCCGGCGTGTCCGGTCGATCGCCTTCACCCAGGACGGCGCCCGGTGGGTCGCCGAGGTCGGCGAGGAGCTGAGCGGGCAGCGGACGACGCAGCAGCTGCGCCGCGGGGAGCTCATCGAGCGGACCGAGACGCTCACCTCGACCTCGCGGGTGCTCGCCGTCTACCCGGGCACGCCGTTCGTGGTGGTGACCGACGCCCAGCCGATCACCGGCACGCCCTCGGAGTGGGCCAATCCCTTCCACGCCCGGCCGGATCAGGTCACCTACTTCGACGCACCGTGAGTCGTCGGTCCGACCGGGCCCGGGCACCGGCGCCTCCCTGCACACCCACAATGGGGGGGCCGCCGACCCCATGGATGCGTCTGCCAGGCCGGGCGCAGCACCCCCGATGCTGCTCACAGCACGGGCCGGGGGGTCCGGATGATGCCGGCGGGGGATGAGCATGCAGCAGGGCCACGGGAGTGCTGACGGCTGCCCGTTCAGCGGGGCAGGGGCGGCGCGCGGGGTGACCCGCCGCGGCTTCCTCGCCGGGACGCTGACCACGGCGATGATGCCCGCCGTCGGCGGGCTCGCCGGCACGGCGCGGGCCGAGGTGACCGACCCGGCCACCGACCCCGCCGCGGCGCCGGCGAGCGCCGACGCACCCGCCGAGACCGCGGCGCACGCCGTCGGGGACCCGCGCGGTGCGGACATCGCCGTCCGGGTGGACCGGAAGGCGGAGGCCCGCTTCGGGCTCATGTTCAAGGACCTGCCGCCGTTCGCGCCGACCGACGGGCTGCTGAGGTGGCTGGCCGCGAGCATGAACGACGGCAAGGCGCCGCTGTCCGACGTCCGGCTCAGCGACTTCGCGTTCGACAACCCGGGGATCCCGGCCGGCTACATCTACTTCGGCCAGTTCGTCGACCACGACATGACCCTGGACCGGACGCCGCTGACGCACCGGCTGCAGGATCCGCTGGCGATGCGGAACTACGACACCCCGTGGTTCGACCTGGGCAGCATCTACGGCAAGGGCATCCAGGGCAGCCCCGAGCTCTACGACCCCGACCGCCACGGCTACCTCAGGCTCTGGCACCACGACGGCCTGGTGGACCTGCCGCGCGACGAGGTCGGCGCGGCGTACCTCGGCGACCCGCGCAACGACGAGAACCTGATCGTCGCGCAGCTGCACACGGTCTTCATCCGGCTGCACAACAAGTTCATGGACCAGGGCATGACCTACGCCCAGGCCCGCCGGCAGACCCGCTGGCACTACCAGTGGCTGATCGTCAACGACTACCTGCCGCGCATCGTCGGCAAGCCCGTCGTCAGCAGCCTCATCAAGCGTGACGGGCCGATCAGGTTCACCGGCACCTTCTACAAGCCCGAGCACCCCGAGAACCCGTACATGCCGATCGAGTACTCGGGGGCGGCCTACCGGTTCGGGCACAGCATGATCCGCGCCGAGTACGAGATGCAGGACGGCCACACCGTCCCGATCTTCGGCGCCGACGGCTTCGAGGACCTGCGCGGCAACCGGCCCATCCCGGCCAACCTGTGGGCCGACTGGAACTACTTCTTCGACATCCCGGGCCTCCAGCCGCCGGACGACCGGAACATGGCCCGGCTCATCGACACCCAGCTGTCGCTGCCGTTGTTCACGCTGCCGCCCACGGTCGTCGCGCCCACCGACAAGGCGATCGTCGCCCTGGCCGAGCGCAACCTGCTGCGCGGCAAGCGGCTGGGCCTGCCCTGCGGCCAGGACGTCGCCCGCGCCATCGGCGTCACCCCGCTGACCAACGAGCAGCTCGGCCTCAAGCAGCCGGGCTGGGGCGGCAAGGCGCCGCTCTGGTACTACGTGCTCAAGGAGGCCGAGCTGGTCGCCGGGGGCCGCAAGCTCGGCCCGGTCGGCAGTCGGATCGTCGCCGAGGTGATCCTCGGCATCATGGCGCTGGACCCGGAGTCCTACTTCAACCTCAAGCCGGCCTTCCAGTGGCAGGAGAAGAAGACGGTGGGCGACCTGATCCTGCTCGCCGATGCCCTCGACCCCCGTTCGCGGATCGTCCTGCCCGACGACGAGGTCGAGGAGACGGGCCCGCTGCCCCTGGCCCCCGACGAGCGGATCAACCCGGAGGCCACCTCGCCGGTCGGCTCTCTGTCGCTGGTCGAGTGACCAGGCGGGGGGCCCGTCGGATCACCGCGCCCCCTCGCCCCCCGAAGTGGGGAGGCCGTGGGGTGATCCCCCCCGCTACGGTCCGCGACCACCAGGCAGGCCGTGGAGTCAGGAGAGGACAACCCATGTCTCGTGCTGTCGTGACCGGCGGCGCCGGCTTCCTCGGGTCGCACCTGTGCCAGGCGCTGCTCGAGCGCGACATCGAGGTGCTGTGCCTCGACAACTTCCTGACCGGCACGCCGGCCAACGTGGGTCACCTGCTGGAGCACCCGGGCTTCCGGCTGGTCCGCGCCGACGTCACCGACTACATCCACGTGCCGCAGGCGGTGGACTACGTCCTGCACTTCGCCTCGCCGGCCTCGCCGATCGACTACGCCGAGCTGCCCATCCACACCATGAAGGTCGGCTCCATCGGGACCCTGCACAGCCTGGGCCTGGCCAAGGAGAAGGGGGCGCGGTACCTGCTCGCCTCGACGTCCGAGGCCTATGGGGACCCGCTGGTCCACCCGCAGCCGGAGACCTACTGGGGCAACGTGAACCCGGTGGGTCCCCGCGGCGTCTACGACGAGGCCAAGCGGTTCGCCGAAGCGCTGACGTCGGCCTACCGGCGCACGCACGGCGTGGACACCGCGATCGTGCGGATCTTCAACACCTACGGTCCGCGGATGCGGCCGCGGGACGGCCGGGCCATCCCGACGTTCATCCGGCAGGCGCTGGCCGGGGAGCCGCTGACCGTCGCCGGGAACGGCAGTCAGACCCGGTCGGTCTGCTACGTCGACGACCTCGTCGACGGGCTGCTGCGGTTCCTGCTGTCGTCGGAGCCGGGGCCGATGAACATCGGCAACCCGCACGAGATCCCGGTGATCGACCTGGCCCGGCGGATCATCGGCCTGACCGGCTCCAGCTCGGCCATCGAGTTCGTCCCGCGCCCCGAGGACGACCCGACGGTGCGCCAGCCCGACATCGCCCTGGCCCGCCGCACGCTGGGCTGGGAGCCGCAGATCGCGCTCGACGAGGGCCTCAAGCGCACCATCGACTGGTTCGCCCAGCACCCGGACGTGGTGGGCGCCACCCGCTGAGCTGGACCCCTCCCGGGGCGGCCCCCAGCGAGCAAGGACCCCTGCCCCCCACCGCTCGCGCGCTCGCGGCGGGTCCCCGCAGGGGGCCGTCTCCTTCAGGGGCGACGCAGCGCCCGCGCCCCCGCGACGGCGCCACCGGCGAGGACCAACCCGGCGAGGACGCCGACGAGCACGCTCTGTGTCATCGACCCGTTGGCCCGCTCCTCCGGCACCTCGGCCGCGCTGCTGACGTAGGCGAGGGCCTGGGGGTCCTCCAGCACCCGCAGATCGACGTCCAGGCTGGAGATCTGGGTGTTCACCCGGCGCAGCTCGGTCTCCACCGGGTCGAGCTCCGGAGCGAGCGTCCGCTGGATGGCCAGCCGCTGGTTGAGCAGCCGGGACAGCTCGACCGGGTCGGCCTCCACTGCCACGGCCTCGTCCAGGGCGGCGACCGGCTGGAGGATCTCCTGCTGCCGCGTCTGCAGCGCGTCCCGGTCCCCGATCAGGAGGTCCCGCAGCGCCGTGGTCTCCGCGACGTCGCTCTCGTGCCGGGCCGCCACGTAGGTCTCCGCCCAGGTCTGCGCGGCCTCCTGCGCCGCCGCCGGGTCGCCGGCCTCGGCGACGAGGACGAGCGCGCTGCTGTCCGCCGCGCCGCGCACCTCGACCTGGGCCTCGTCACCGGCGGCCTCGACGGCGCGCTGCTGGAACGCGTCGCTCTCCACGTAGACGAGCTCCGCCCCCGGCGAGCGGATCAGCGCGCCGGCCGAGGTACCGCTGGTCCGCGGGAAGAGCTGCCGGCTGTCCTCCGTCCGGACCAGGATCTCGGCCTCCGCCCGGTACACCGGGTCGATGACGTACAGCGAAGCGATGGACGCCGCGAGCACGGCGAGGAAGGTCAGCAGCGCCAGCCACCAGTAGCGCCGGAGCGTTGCGAGGTACTCGCGCAGGCCGGGCCCCTCGTCGTACGACCATGACCCACTGCGGACGCCGTCCGACCGGGCCGGGGACGTGCGTGACGTCTGGTCAGCGGCAGTCTCGAGCACGGCGGTGAAGGTACCGGGAACGGACCGTTTCCGGGATGCTCCTGTGCGTCACTTCCCCCATGCGTTGAGTGATCGTCCCAGGAGGACGGCGAGGGCTGCGTTGGGCTCCGCGAAGCGCTCGTGCAGCCGGGCCGCGGTCTCCGGGGCCATGGGCGGGAAGGAGGCCGGGCCCTCGTTCAGCCGGTTGACCAGGTACCGGGCGCGGTAGAGGGTCCGGCTGGGCACCTTCGCGGCGAGCGCGCGCAGCGGGCTGCCGGGCTGTTGCACGGCGAGGAAGGCCCGGGCGAACCGGGCCGACCGCGGCGCCCGCCCCTCGTTGTGCCCCCTCGTGACGTCCGGTTCGTAGGGGGCCAGACCGGCCAGATCGAACAGCTCGGCGCAGATCTCCTGCGCGCCGCGGCGCAGGTCATCGGACAGGTAGATGCGCAGCCGCTCCGGTGGCACGGTGTCGAACAGGGTGCGCACGTGCGGCGCGTAGATGCCGCTCCCGACGTACTGCATGTCCCGGGCCTGCGGCGGTGAGCTGACCGTCCGGTCCTTCTCCTTGGCGAGGCCCTCCTCGAAGGTGGCGGCTTCCTCCCAACCGCGCAGGCGGGCGTACTGGAAGTGCGAGTACGCCCGTGGCACCGGGTTGCGGAGGACAGCGACCACGACCGCCGGCGTGGCGTCGACGATGCGGCGCACCGCGGCGGGGTCGTACATCGCCATCGTGTGCTTGGCGACCAGCGGCGCGTTCCCCACCGACGGCGGGAAGTACTTCTCCACCGCCCACGCCCAGCCGCCGGCGAACTCCTCGTCCCGGCCGAAGAAGGGCATCTCCCGGTGCACGTGCGCCCGCACGTCGGGGTGGTCGGCGAGGTACTGGAAGAGCGCGGTCGACCCGCTCTTGGGTGCTCCGACGATCATCAACTCGGGGCCTGGACGCACCGTGGCGATGTTAGGGCAGAGAGTCGGGAATCCCGAGGTCCTGCGCTACCCTCGCGCCGCCGTAGCACACGGCGTCCGCCGGGTGCCGTGGCGGGACCCTCGTCCGGGTGGAGGTGCGCTCGTGCTCGTGCCCCTGCTCGCGGTCGTGGCCTCGATCGTCGTCTGGGTCCGGGTCTACCACCGCCTGGTGCACCACCCGCTCGACCTGATGGCGCTCACCCTCTACTACCTGGCGCTGCAGCTGCTGTGGCGCCCGCTGGTGCTCGCCATCGGACTGGACACGCCCTTCCCCACCCAGCTGTTCGCTGCCCGCGAGACCGGGACGCTGATCGTCCTGGGCCAGGGGGTCGTCGTCCTGTTCCTGCTCGGGCTGTGGGCCGGTGCCCGCTGGCTGTCCCCGCTCGTGGGTCCGGCTCGGCTGCTCTACCCCATGAGCCGCGGATCGCTGCCCCCGCGCACGCTGCTGCTCCTGGCCGTGGCGCTGACGGCGGCGGCGTTCGCCGCCACGGTCCTGCTGTGGATCCGGTACGGCGGTCCGGCCGGGCTGATCCAGGCGGCCAAGGTCGACCGCGACATCGCCGAGAGCCGCGCGCTGCGCTCGATCCCGATGCTGGCCGCGTTGTTCGGCGTCGCCGCCTTCTTCTCGGTGCGCCGAGCGCCGCTGTCCCGTCTGGTCGCCCTCGGTCTGGTCGCGCTGAACGGTTATCTGAGCTGGACGTGGGGCGCCCGCGACGTGCCGGTGATCTCGGTGATCGCGCTGGTGGCCGGCTCGTTGGTCTTCGGCGCGGTCGGCCGCCGGGCCGCGGTGCGGACGGGGTGGGACTGGCTGCGCGACCCACGCTGGCGGCGGCGCTTCCTGCTGGTCCCGGTGCTCGCCCTGCTGCTGGCCTTCTCGCTGCGGACGGCGCGCGACACCGTGCTGTGGGGCGACCTGGCGCCCACCATCGAGGGCCAGAGCACGGTGCGGATGATGGCCGTGGCCACGAACAACACCTTCTACGACTCGCTCCTGCTGCTCCTCGACGACTGGCCCGAGGAGTTCGACTTCCGCGACGGTCAGGACTTCGTGGACGGCACCGTGGCCGCCGTGCCCTCGGCGATCGCCGGGGAGCAGGAACCGTTCGTCTCGCCGGCCGTCCAGCTCGCACAGACCTACATCGACCGCAACAACGGCTTCCCGGCCACCGCCGCGGGCGACTGGTACGTGAACTTCGGCGTGCTCGGCGTCCTCCTGGGCGGCCTGGTGAGCGGGCTGATCGCCCGTGCCGGGCAGCTCGCCCTCCGCCGGTTCCTGCGCGACCCGCTGGTGTGGGGCTTCAGCCTGGTCTTCGCGGTGCGCATCTTCCCGGGCGGGCTGTGGGTGACGTCGCTCCCCAAGTGGGTCGGGATCGGGCTGCCGATCATCGCGGTGGCCCTCCTGGTGAACCTGTTCGTCCGCCGGGACAGCGACGCGGGGACGAGTCCGGAGTCCCCCGGTTCCCCGGCGCCGGTCCTGCCGGACGGGGCCCCGGGGCCGACGGCGTCCGCCTCTTGACCGCGGTGGCACACCGTCCCGCCGACGCCGGGTCGCAGAACGCACTGCGGCGCGACGCGGCCCTCGTCGCCGCCGGCCAGCTCGCCGCCATCGCCAGCGCGTTCCTGCTGACGATCGCCGGCGCCCGGCTCCTCCCACCCGAGGACTTCGGCGCGCTGTCGTGGGCACTGAGCTGGCTGACCTTCCTCGCGGTGCTCGCCCAGTTCGGGCTGACCCAGGTCGCGACGATCGCGCTCGCCCGCGGCGACGCCCGGAGGCACACGGGCCTGCTGCGGCGGCTGCTCGTCGCCCAGGCCGTCGGGGTCGCGGTGGTGGGCGCGCTCTGGTGGGGCGGGGCCGGGCCGCTCGCCGCCGGGTCGGGCAGCCCCCCGGCGGCCTACCGTCCCCTGGTCATGCTCGTCGCCGCCTGGCTGCCGGTCGCCGCCGTCGGCCCCGTGCTGGTGAACGCGTTCCGCGCCCGCGGCAGCTTCGGCCTGTCGCTGATCTTCGGTGAGCACGTCCGCCGGGTCCTGCTCATCGGGCTGATCGTCGTCCTCGCCGCCGGCGCCGGCGCGGTCGCGTCGCTCGAGACGGCGCTGTGGTGGGCGGTGGCGCTGGAGAGCGCGGTCTACCTCGCCGGGATCCTCCTGCTGTTCGGGGTGGTGCGCAGCCGGGAGGCCGCGGAGTCCGGCTCCTCGCCCTGGCAGCTGCTGCGCTCGGGCGGCCCCTTCACGCTCGCGACCCTCGCCTCGGTCACCGTGCCGCAGGCGGGGATCTGGCTGCTCGCGGCCCTCGCGCCGGTCGACGAGGTGGCCGTGTTCTCCGTCGCGGTGCGCATCGCGGTGCTGTTCGCCGTCCCCGTCTCGATCGGCATGCGGACGCTGGCACCGCGGATCGCCGCCGCCTCCGCGTCCGGCCGGCTCCCGGACCTGGCCGAGCCCATCCGGCGGTCGGCCGTCTGGTCCACCGCCGTCACCGCGCCCGCCGTCCTCGCCCTCGCGGTGGCCGGCCCGCTGCTGGTCCCCGCCGTCTTCGGGGCCGACTACGCCGCCGCCCTGGTGCCCGCCCTCGTCATGTCCGCCGGCGTCCTGGTCAACGCCTGGACCGGGCCGTGCTCGGTGGTGCTCTCCCACGCCGGGCGTCAGCGGCTGGTCGCCGTCAGCGCACTGGTGTCCTCGGGAGCGTTCTTCGCGCTGGGGGTGTGGTGGGGGTCCACGGGCGGCGCGCTCGGCGTGGCCGCCGCCGCGGCGGTCGCGATGAGCGCCCGCAACCTGCACCTCGCGTGGGCGGCGGCCCGGACGCTGGGCATCCGCACGATCGCGCTACCTGCGCGGAAGGGACTCCCGTCGTGACCCCCCAGTTCCTGATCATCGGTGCCGCGCGGTCGGGGACGACGGCGCTGTACCAGCACCTGGTCGAGCACCCCCGGCTGTTCCTCACCGAGCCCAAGGAGCCGCACTACTACGCCCTGGCCGGGACGACGCCGGCGTTCACCGGCCCGGGCGACCGGCAGACCATCAACCGGCTCGCGGTCACCGACCCCGACGCCTACCGGGCCCTCTACCGCGGCGCCCGGCCGGACCAGGTGCGCGGCGAGGCGTCGGTCTCCACCATGTACTACCCGGAGGCGGTGGAACGGGTCCGGGCCGAGGCCCCGGACGCGCGGCTGGTCTGCATGCTCCGTGACCCGGTGGACCGCGCCTTCTCCGCGTACGGCTTCATGCGCACCCGGGGGTTCGAACCGTGCGACACCTTCGAGGAGGCGCTGGCCGACGAGGCCCGCCGGATCGAGGCCGGCTGGCACCACATCTGGCACTACACGGCGATGGGCCGGTACGGGGAACAGCTCGCCCACGTGCTCGACGTGTTCCCCCGCGAGCAGGTGCTGGTGCTGCGGCACGAGGACATGTCGGCCGACCCCGACGCCGCCCTGGCCCGGGTGCACGAGTTCCTCGGCGTGCCGGTGCTGCCGCACACCGTCGACCCCGACCCGCACCGGTCCGGGGAGCCGCGCAGCGCCCTGCTCAGCCGGCTGGTGAGCACCCCGCACCCGGCGAAGCGGTTCGCCGCCCCCCTCGTGCCGAAGGCGCTGCGCCGGCGGCTGCGGCGGGAGATCGTGCGGCGCAACATCGTGCGGAGCAGCTACCGGCCCGAGACCCGGGCGCAGCTGGTGGAGACCTTCCGCGCCGACCTGAACCTGCTCGAGCAGGTGACCGGCCTGGACGTCTCCGCCTGGCGCTCGCCGGAGCGCGCGGCGTCGGGGCGGCCGTGAGCCGCCCCGGCGGGCGGCTGGTCATGACCGTCCGGCTCCCCGACCGCACCGGGGCGGCCAAGATGGCGCTGGGCTACGCGCGGGCGCTGCGGGAGGCGGGGCACGAGCTCACGCTCGTCCACGGCGCCGTCCCGGCGGGCGTGCCGAGCATCCTCCCCGACTTCACCGCGATCGGTGCCGACACCGTGCTGGAGCCGCGGCTCGAACGGCCGTGGGATCCCCGGCTCGTCCCGGCCCTGGCGGCCCTGGTGCGCCGGGACGCCGGGCGCGCGGTCATCGGCGTCAACCAGCGCGACCGGGCCCCGGCCCTGCTCGCCGCCGCCCGCGCCGGCGTCCCCGGCGTCCTCATGGTGCAGAACCAGCACCACTTCTGGGGTCCGCGGCCGCTGGCGGCGCTCAAGCGCCGCGGCTACCGGACCGTGGTGGCCCGGGCTACCACGCTGGCCGTCTGCACCTCCACCGTCGTGCAGGATGAGATGACGGCCTTCGGCGTCCCGCTCGAGCGCACGGTCGTGCTGCCCAACGGCATCTCGGTGACCCCGCCGGTCGAGCCGGCCGGCGCCGAGCGGGCCCGGCTGCGCGCCGAGATGGGCGCCGCCGAGGGCGACGTGCTGCTGCTCAACGTCGGCCGGCTGGACCCGCAGAAGGGGCAGGACCTGCTCCTGGAGGCGCTGGCCGGCCTCGACGCGCCGGTGCACGTCGCGCTGGCCGGCTCCGCCGGGGACTCGGTCGGCGCGCGGCGGACCGCGGAGTACGAGGCCTCCCTCCACCGCCGGGTGCGGGAGCTGGGCCTGGACCGCACCGTCACCTTCCTCGGCTGGCGCGACGACGTCGCCCGGCTGCTGGCCGCCGCCGACGGATACGTGCACACCGCCCGCTGGGAGGGGCCCGCGCTGCCGCTCGCCGTCATGGAGGCCATGGCCGCCGGCTGCCCGACCGTCTTCACCGACTGCTCGGGCCGGCCCCCGGTGTTCGAGGAGCCGCGACACGGGCTGCTGGCCCGCAGCGGGGACCCGGCGTCGATCCGGGAGCGCCTCGCCGAGCTGGTCGCCCTGCCCCCGGCCGAGCGCGCGGCCATGGGCGCCGACGGCGCCGCGCTGATCCGCGCGCACTACCGGGTGGAGGACCTCGGGCGCACCTTCGCCGGGCTCATCGCCGACGTGCTGCAGCGCTCCGGCGGGGTCGCGGCCCCCCGTTGAGCCGGCGCCGCCGGGCACGGGCGACCAGCTCCTCGTAGAGCTCGACGTGGGCCTGCACCATCCGCTCGGGGGCGAAGCGCTCGAGCAGGCGGCGTCGCCCGGCCGCCCCGAGGCGCGCGGCCAGCTGCGGGTCGGTCAGCACGCGGACGAGGTCCCGGGCGAGGTCGTCCTCCGCGCCGGGCGGCGACAGCAGCCCGGTCTCCCCGTGGACGACGACCTCCGGGATGCCACCCACGGCGTAGCCGACGACCGGCTTGGCCGCCGCCATCGCCTCCAGGTTGACGATGCCGAACGCCTCCCAGCGCGAGGGCAGCGCCAGGACGTCGATCGCCCGGAGGACGTCGCCCAGGTCGTGCCGCCAGCCGGTGAAGTGCACGCGCCCGGCGATCCCGAGCTCGACCGCCAGCCGCTCCATCCCGGCCCGGCGGGTGCCGTCGCCGACCACCACGACGTGGGCCCGCGGCACGTGGGCGGTCACCGGGACCGCGGCGCGGACCAGCGCGTCGACGCCCTTCTGGTCCTCGACCCGGCCGATGAGGGCGATCAGCAGCGCGTCGGGCGGGAGACCGAGCTCGGACCGCAGGCGGTCCCGCTCGGCCGCCGTGCCGTCGCGGACCGCCATGCGGCTGGCGTTGGGGATGACGGTGACCCGCCCGGGCCGCAGGACCCGCCACCGGAGCCCGAGGTCGCGCATGAAGACCGATCCGACGACGGTGTGCGTGGTCACCAGGTCCAGCGCCCGCTCGACGAGCCGGAAGAGGGTGCGCATCGGCTGCCGCACGGCGTCGTGGCCGGCGAAGGCGTGCACCATGTGCAGCCGCACCGGCGTCCGGCAGCTCCAGGCCGCGACCCGGCCCATCGCGCCGGCCACCGACGTGTGCGTGTGGACGACGTCGTACCGGTGGCGGCGGATGTCGGCGCGCAGCCGCCCGAACTGGCGGAGCAGCTCCCACGGGCTGTCGGGCGACGCCTGCTTGAAGTGGCCCGCCCCGTGGGAGGGGGCGAAGTCGAGGACGCGCAGACCGGTCGCCCGGATCTCGTCGTCCAGCGGGCCACCGCCGGAGAGCGCGACGGTGACCTCGAACCGGTCGGCCGGCAACAGCGACGACAGCTGGAGCAGGTGCTCGGCCGATCCCCCGACCGTGATGCCGATGACCTGCAGCACCCGCACCCGCTCCGTCACGCGCCGGCTCCCCCGGCGCGCACGCTGGGCCAGCAGGACAGGTCGCGGCCGACGACCCGCTGGAGGTCCCGCAGGTCGCCGGCGAAGGACTCGGCGAGGCGCCGGCGGGTCGCGGGGTCGACGGTCTCCTGCCGCAGGTTGGCCGACCGGATGCGCTCCCGGGAGCGCTCGGGCACCAGCCGCTTGACCAGCCGGCGGGCGGCCGGCGAGCGCCGCAGCAGGTCCAGGGCGCCCGCGACCGCCTGGCTGCGCGGGACGCCGCCCTCGTTGACCGGGCGCGCCGCGTCGATCGGCACGTCCGGGTCGACGTCCAGGAACGCCAGGACCCGGCGCAGCTGACCCGCGGGGTCGGCGGCGAACTCCTCCTGGATCACCACGAGCAGACGCTCCCCGAACGCCGCCGCGAAGGGCGCCAGCTGCTCCCCGTAGCGGCTGAGGCGGGCGAGCTGCCACATGTGGCTCCAGCCCGCCCGGGTGCGCTCCTCCTCTGCGGCGAGGCACTCCTCGAACGTCCCCGCGTCGTGGCCCCGCGAGCGCAGGTACTGCCAGCTGGAGAAGGCGCGGTCCACTGGGTCACGGAGCAGGACCACCAGCCGGCAGCCGGGGGCGCACAGCCGGCGGATCGCCGGGATCGACGCCTTCGGGTAACACAGCGTGCTGACCGACCCCTCGCCGCGGCGGCGCTCCGGCCGGCCGGCGAACAGTCCCCGCCACGCCTGCTCGCCCCGCACCGCGTTGCGGTTGATCAGGTCCGCCCCGGGCCCGACGAACCGGGGCCCGCCTTCGGGGAAGGCGAGGAAGTGCGGCTCCTTGGGGTCGGTCACGAAGACGTCCGGGTGCTCCCCCAGGAAGGAGGCGAGGGCGGTCGTCCCGCTCCGGGCCGCCCCGATGACCAGGAAGTTCGGGGCGTCGCTCACCGGCCGGATGCTACCGGCGGCAGCTGCCGGCCCCGGCGCAGCGACGCCCCACGATTGGGGGGAGCCCGGACCCACGCGCGGGAGTGTGGCGATCTCCGGCGGACGACGAACCTCTCCCTACACACGACAGGCGGGGGTTCGAACATGATCGACGTCGGGGGACGGCAGGTCCGGGAGCTTCTCGATCCCGAGGCGGTCCGGCACGTGCTGGACGGTTCGGTGCGCACCGCGCCGCGTCCGGACGCCGCCGCACCGCACCTTCCCGGCGCCGAGCCGCGCGAGTACCAGGGTGCCTCCCGCGCCCTGCTCATGGCGCTGGACGCCGTCGCCCTGGCGCTGCCCACCGTGTGGCTGGGCACCGCCGCCACCCACGTGGCCCTGCTTCTCGTCGGCACCCTCGCCGTGCTCGCCGCGTTCGGCTCGCACCGGCCGCGGATCTCGCTGTCCGCCCTGGACGAGGCGCCGCGTCACCTCACCCGGCTCGCTCTCGGTCTCCTGCTGGTCGCTCCCGTCGCCCACGCCGGCGGTGCCGACCTGGCGCTGGCCGTGCACGTGCTCTGGGCCCTCCCCTGCTTCGTGGCCGGCCGCAGCCTGGGCTACGCCCTGGTCCGCGGCGCGCGCCGGCGCCGGCTCGTGGGCTCCCCCACCCTCGTCCTCGGCGGCGGCCGGCTGGGGATGGACCTGCTGACCACCCTGGACGAGCACCCCGAGTACGGCCTGCGCGGCATCGGCTTCCTCAGCAGCGGGTCCCCGCTGGACGAGCGGGAACCCCTGGGCCGGATGGAGGACCTCGCCCTGGTCCTCGACACCTACGGCGTCCGCAAGGTCGTCGTCGCCTACGGGCCGACCCGGGAGGCCGAGCTCGTCGGCCTGGTGCGCACCGCCGCCGAGCGCGACATCGAGGTCTACATCGTCCCCCGGTTCTTCGACGTCGGGCTGTCCCCCAACGGCCCCGACGTCGAGGACCTCTGGGGCATCCCGCTGCACCGGGTGCGCCGGGCCGCCCTGCGCCGCGGCGTGTGGCGGGTCAAGCGGCTCATCGACGTCGTCGTGTCCGGGGCAGCCCTGACGCTGCTCGCGCCGCTCATGGGCCTGCTCGCCCTCGCGGTGCGGATCAGCAGCCCGGGGCCGATCCTCTTCCGCCAGCCGCGGACCGGCCACGACGGCGAGGAGATCTCGATCCTCAAGTTCCGCACCCTGCGGCCGGCCGGTCCCGGGACGGACGCCGGCGCGACGACGGGCTCGACCCGCAGCACCATGCACGCCCGCCAGATCGACGTCGAGTGCCGGCAGACCCGGATCGGGAACCTGCTGCGCCGGACCAGCCTCGACGAGCTGCCGCAGCTGTGGAACATCCTGCGCGGCGACATGTCCCTGGTGGGGCCCCGGCCGGAGGAGCGCCGGTACGCCGCGCAGTTCGCCGACTCCGTGTACGGCTACCGGGACCGCCACCGGCTGGCGGTCGGCCTCACCGGCTGGGCGCAGATCCACGGCTTGCGCGGCGACACATCGATCGAGGAGCGCGCCCGGTTCGACAACTCGTACATCGAGCACTGGTCGCTCTGGCGCGACATCGTCATCCTGATCCGCACCGCCGCCGCCGTGCACCGGCAGGCGTTCACCGCCGTCCGGTCCGCCGCCCGCTGAGCCAGCCCGCGGGGCACCCCTCCCCGCACGAACCGCACCGGCCCCCGGCCGGCGCCTGCCCCGAAACGAGAGCCCCGATGTCCGACCGCTCCCCCAGCCCCGGCCGCGCCGCCCGACGCCTGCCCGGCGGCCCCGCGCTGAGCCGGCGCAACCTGTTCTTCCTGGGCGCGACGGGACTGGCCGCGGTGCCGCTGTTCGGCGCCGGGGGCCTGACGCCGGCGTCCCCGGCCGGCGGGCTGCGCCCGCTGGGCGCCGAGAACGACGTCCTGGACCTCCGGGACTTCGGCGCCAAGGGGGACGGCGTCCGGGACGACACCCGCGCGGTCCAGCGGCTCATCGACGCCTCGGCGCGGCGCGGGCAGGTGGGCCTGGTCCCCCGGGGCACCTACCGGATCACCGCCAGCCTGCTCGTGCCGGCCGGGGCGAGGCTGTCCCTGAACCGGGGCGCCCGCCTGCTGAAGGACTGGGCCGCGCCGGTCGGACTGCAGGACGCCCTGCTGCGCAACGCCGACCTGTCCCAGCCGATCAGCGGCGTGCAGATCACCGGGCCCGGGACGATCGGCGCCCGGGACCACAGCAGGACCGGCGTCGTGATCGGCCTCTACGGCCACGACGTGCTGCTGCGCGGCTTCACCATCGACACCTACGCCGGCGGGCAGGCGATCATGTACGCCGGCGACCGGGGGCGGGTGGACCAGGTCACCATCCGGAACAGCGCCGAGGAGACCGGCACCGGCGGCATCCGGGTGTTCGGGGGCAACGACTTCCTCGGCACGGACTGCCACGTGGAGTCCGGCGACGACTGCTTCCAGTTCGTGCCGATCGGCAACCCGCAGGCCGAGCCGAGCCTCTACAACCAGAGCATCGCGCGAGGCCGGTTCGTCGGGTGCACCGGGACCAGCACGGTGAGCCGGTTCATGGTCGCGCTGCTGGAGTTCACCGGCGGCGAGCCCGGCACGACCGACATGGACGCCTCGGTGACCGACTGCTCGTTCGAGCAGTGCAGCGGCCGGGCGACCAACCGGGGCATCGTGGTCAAGAACAGCCACAGCACGGGCAGCATCGAGCGGCTCGCCTTCACCGACTGCACGGTCGACATGGCCCGCGCCGCCGACGCGTCGGCGCAGGAGATCCGCATCCAGACCGACGCCACCACCGGCGGGGCCATCCGCGGGGTCACGTTCACCCGGACCAACATCACCAACCCGGTGAACAGCACCCTGCGGGTCGGCGGACCCCACATCAGCGGCCTCACCTTCGACACCTGCGACTTCGTCGCCCCGTCGGGAGCCGCTCCCCTCGTCGCCGTCGTGGACGCCGCCTCCGACGTCACGTTCCGCGGGTGCTCGTTCAGCGGCACCCAGGAGAGCGGCACCGGAGCGGGTGCGAGCAAGCGGGTGCTCGTGGCCGGCCCCACCGCCCCGGTGACCGGCCTGGTCGTCGAGCGGAGCCGCTTCACCGGCATCGGGAACACGTTCTTCGGCGTCGACGTCCTGTCCGCCACCGGTGCCACGATCACCGGGTCGACCTTCACGGCCCTCGCCGGGGCGGCGACCGCCCGCGCCGTCCGGGTGTCCCCGGAGGCCACGAACGTGGTCATCGAGGGCAACGACTTCACCGGCATCGCCCACGCCGCGCCGGTCGCGGATCGCGGCGTGGGCACGGTGGTGGCGGCCAACACCGGCGCCTGACCGGTCCTGACGCTACGTAGCCGGATCGGGCGTCGCCCGACACGGCTCACGCGGTGCAGCCGCGCCGTGCCCCTGGATTGGCGGACGGGCCCGTTCCGCCGCAACGCCGACTTCGCCGTGCGCGCGACCGGGGTGCGGATCACCGGCCCGGGGGGGCCGGCGGCATGAGCGCCTCCGTCGGCGACTGCAGCTTCAGCAACTGCCGCGGGTCGGCCCCCAACCGGGGCATCGTCAAGAACACGCCCAGCCGCGGCACCATCCAGAACGACCGCGGGGCTGACCGCGCGGCGCCTGGACGTCGTCCGGGCCCTGTCCGGGCGCCCCGGACCCTTGGCGTCGCACCGGTCGGACGCGTCCCCTCACCGCGAGCAACTGCGCCCTGACCTGCAGCGATGTCACTCGATCGGTCCCCCCAGATTGAGGGTCCCCCGCTCCCCCCTCGCTGCGGCTGTGACGTCTGCGGCCCGACCAGGAGTCTCTTCCCCAACGTCCCGGGGAAAAGGTCGAGGGAGCCGCTTCAATGGAAACGCCCAACGTCAGTCGACGCGACGTCCTCAAGCTGTCGGTGGCAGGAACGGCAGCAGCCGCCCTCCCGCTGCAGGGGGTCCTGTCGGCGGCGACGGCGTCCGCACTGCCGGCGAGCAAGATGCCGCAGCCCTACACCGCGGCCTTCAAGGCCCCGCCGGTGCTCGAGCCGGTCGTGACGGACGACGTCCGCAGCAACGTCTTCGGGCACGTGCCCGACGACTACGTCCCCACGGCCGGCATTCCTCACTACCCGGGCCAGCCGATCACGGGCTCCGCGTACCTGGGCACCGACTACTACCGGATCACCCAGACCAACGTGCAGGTCCAGATGATCCCTGGCATGTGGACCAAGATGTGGAGCTACAACCGGTCCGTCCCGGGGCCGACCATCCGGTCCTACCTGCAGCCCGACCCCGACAACCCCGGCAAGAAGATCGCCCGGCGGACGGTCATGCAGGTGCTCAACGAGCTGCCCAAGCGCCACCCCACGCTGGGCTATGTCCCCTGGACCTCGACCCACCTGCACGGCTCGCCGTCCAAGCCGCAGTTCGACGGCTACGCCGGCGACCTGACCCAGCCGGGTGAATGGAAGAACTACCAATACCCGAACAACTGCACGCCGCGGACGCTCTGGTACCACGACCACGGCGTCCACCACACCGCGCAGAACGTCTACATGGGCCTGGCCGCCCAGTACCACCTGGTGGACGAGGAGCTGGAGATCGGCCTGGGGATCCCGCGCTGGGACCGGCAGAAGGCCGCCGAGGGCAAGCCGCAGTACGAGTTCCCGCTGATCCTCAGCGACGTCATGTTCACCGCGGACGGTCAGCTGCAGTGGAACGACGACGGTGCGTCCGGGGTCTACGGCGACGTGATCCTGGTCAACGGCGTGCCGTGGCCGAACATGAAGGTCGAGCCACGCAAGTACCGCTTCCGGGTGCTCAACGGCTCACTCTCCCGCGGCTACCGGCTCCGGCTGAGCAACAACATGCCCTTCAAGGTGATCGCCACCGACGGCGGCTTCATGCAGTTCGCCCAGCAGGTCACGACCTTCACGATCGGCATGGCCGAGCGCTACGAGATCATCATCGATTTCAAGGATCTCAAGGGCACCAAGGTCCAGCTGGTCAACGACGGCGTCCTCAACGCCCGGGATTTCGACCACACCGGCAAGGTGATGCAGTTCGAGGTCGGCACCCGGGTGACGAGCACCGACGGCAACCAGTGGCCGAGCACCCTGGGCGACCCCCACCCGGTGATGACGCTCAAGGCCACCGACCGCGCGGCGGTCCGCAGCATGCGGCTGCACCGCAGCAACGACCTGTGGAAGATCAACGACACGACGTGGGACGACGTCGTCAAGTCCAACTACCAGAACGTGTTCGCCACCGTGGCGCGCGACTCGATCGAGGTCTGGGACGTCGAGAACTCGTCGGGCGGCTGGTTCCATCCGCTGCACATCCACCTGGTCGACTTCCGGGTGCTCAGCCGCAACGGGAACCCGCCCCGGCCCGAGGAGCGCGGCCCCAAGGACGTCGTCTACGTCGGCGAGAACGAGACCGTCCGCCTGCTCATGCGCTTCGAGCACGAGGACGGGCGCTACATGATCCACTGCCACAACCTGTCGCACGAGGACCACGACATGATGTTCCAGTACCAGGTGGGGCATCACGACATCGACTGCGACTCGATCAACAGCGACCCGCCGCAGCCGCTGCCGGCGCCGGAGCTGGTCCCCCAGCAGCCGCCTGCCGCCGAGCTGCCGGCTCCTGAGCCCCCCGAGACCGAGACGGGCACGGACACCTCCACGTCCGGCACGGACGCCACGACGACGACCGCGCCCACGGACGCGCCGACCACGGCGCCCGCGTCCGACGCACCGGCAGGAGCCACCGCCGGAGCCTGACCCCACCGACCTCAGCCCCGGCGCAGCCACCGGCCGCTCCGGGGCTGAGCCGTGCCGTGCCGGAGGTCGCACCGAGGCCCCGGTCCGGGCGTCCGCGCAGGTCGTTCCCCGGGATTGGGGGTCGGTGTGCCCCCATCGAGCGGCTGCCTACGAGCGGTCCCGGTGACGAGGGTCGTGCGGTGACGAGCCGTTTCACAAGGGGAGGAACAACGGAGATGAGTGACCCACAGCACGGACCCGGCGGCCGGCGGAGGCGGGCCCTCTCGGGCTGGGCCCGGCGACTGGTGGTCCCCGTCGCCGCCCTGGCCCTGCTCCCCATGGCGCTGGCACCCACGTCGCAGGCGGCGACGGAGGTCACCGTGAAGAACCCGGGCGGTCTCGCGCAGGCCGGGCCGGTGAACCCGGCGCACGGGTTCCCGGCCTGGTACGAGGACAGCACCGGACGGCGGCTGGAGGCCTGCATCGACCACCAGGACCCGCTGTGCGGCATCCCGGTGGCCGAGGTGCCCAACCCGTCGGCTCCGGTCGCGTTCCCGAGCAACTGGCCGGCCGAGTTCTTCTACCAGCTCGTCGAGGCCGACGTGACGCTGCGCGGTGGCGGCACGGCCACGCTCGTCCTCGGCCTCGAGGGTGCGTGGCTCAACGAGGTGGTCAACCCCGGCGACCAGACCGTCTTCGCCCGGGTCCGGGTGGACGTGAAGGGCGGCGCCCCGGGTACCACCTACCGGTTCAAGCATCCCTTCGGTGAGCTGACGGTCGACACGGACGGGACCGGCCGCGGCCGGTTCGTCCAGGACGTCTCGCCCGCGCTGAACAACTTCGACACGCCGCTCGCCGGCAACTTCGGCCCGTTCCTGCGCTGGCGGCCGGGCGTGCTGCCCAACCCGCCGGCCGGCTACGTCGGCGACCCGAACGTGCTGCACCAGGTGGCCGGCAGCCCGACGAACTTCAACCGGTTCACCGCCTGGCAGGGCACCCTGCAGGAGGGCACCACCGACCTGTTCAGCATCTCCGGCAAGATCGCCACCAACACCGGCCTGACCGTCGACACGGCCCGGGTCAACGGCGGCTTCCTCGACGTGTTCGCCACCAGCAAGGGCACGCAGCTGGAGCTGACCGGCCAGGACGGGCGCTTCGCGACCACCGCGATGCTGAACGACCCGGGCAGCGAGCGGTTCTACGCCCGCATCGCGCTGCAGTCCGGCGCGGCCCTGCCGACGGAGATCACCGTGCGCAACCTCGGTGACAACCCGGTCAGCAGCAAGACCTACAAGATCAGTGGCGTCACGGTGAACCAGGCCGGCTACGACGGCACGAACCTCACCGTGGCGGCCACGGCCATCGCCCCGGCCACCTACCCCCTCGAGGTCGTGGGCTTCAAGGACGCCACCGGCGCCGCGTTGAAGCTGACGTCGGCCGACCCGGTGACCATCCCCGTCCTCGCGCCGCCGGCGACGGTGACCGTCAAGGACGCCGCCGGTACCACCGCCAGCCTCCCGGTGACCATCCTCGGTGGCGCGGCCACCCCCGCCGGCCCGCCGACCGGTGGGGGCACCCCGCCCGACCCGGCCGCGCTGCCCGGCGCCCCGACGGGTGTCCAGGTCACGGCCGGCGACGGGCAGGCGGGCGCCACCTGGGTCGCACCCGCCAGCACCGGCACCTCGCCGCTGCTCCGGTACCTGGTGACGGCCACCGACGCAGCCGGCGTCGTCTACCGGGCGACGGCCGCACCGGATGCCACCCAGGCGGCGGTGGACGGCCTGGTGAACGGACAGCGGTACACCGTCCGGGTCCGGGCGGTGAACAGCTCCGGGGCGGGACCGTCGTCCGCGCCGCTGACCGTCACCCCGGTGGCGCCGTGACCCACGAGGTCCGGCAGGTACGCCCCGGCGCGGGGTGAGATCCGAGATCCCCGGACCACACCCCCACTGAAACAGATCGAGGGCCCGTCACCAGCCGGTGGCGGGCCCTCGACGCATCCGGACAGGGGCAACGTTCTCCAGGCCCATCCGCCCGGATCTGCGCCCATCCGCCCGGATCTGCGAGCGTCGTGGAGTGCGTGGCGTACCCGCCGATCCGATGAGGGTTGCCTGTCACCGAACATGTAGAACGGCGGCATGACCACCGAGGCGCCGGTGCTGCTCGCCCTGGACCTCCTCGGCACGTTCGCCTTCGCCCTCAACGGCGCGCTGACCGCGTTGCGAGTGGCCCGGCTGGACATCGTGGGCGTCGTCACCCTCGGCATGATCACCGCGCTCGGCGGCGGGATCATCCGCGATGTCATGCTCGACAGCCTGCCGCCGGCCACGTTCAGCGACTGGCGCTACCTGGCCGTGGCGGCCGGCGGCGGCCTGATCGCCTTCGTCTTCGGCCGCCACCTGGACCGGCTGAACTCGTCCATCACCGTGCTGGACGCTGCGGGCCTGAGCCTGTTCGCGGTCACCGGGGCCGGCAAGGCGCTCGCCCTGGGCCTGGGCCCGGCGCAGGCGGTCATCCTCGGCGCGGTCACCGGCGTGGGAGGCGGCACGCTGCGCGACGTCCTGGTCCGGCAGATCCCCTCCGTGCTGAGCAGCGGGCTCTACGCCATCCCCGCTCTGGTGGGCGCCACGGCCACCGTCGTGGTCACCCTGCTCGGCGTCTACGGCCTCCCGACAGCGATCGGCGCGGCCGCGCTGTGCTTCGGCATCCGCATGGTGGGCGTCCACTTCGGTCTCAACGCGCCGATGCCCCGAGCGGCCCCCGGGCCAGGATCGGACGACGGCTGACCGCGCTGCACACAGGTGGCTAGGCGGCCAGACCGGGATGTCCGGGCGATCCGGCCGGCCGCCTCGGCCGCGTCGTAGACCTCGGCGTCGGTGCCGCCGAGGAACCAGTAGGTGTGGGGCACGACGGGTGGGCCCCCGCCGCCGCCGCCGTCACCGACGTCCGTGGCCAGACCAGCTGGTCGCCCGCGCCGGCTCCGGCGGTCAGGACTGTGCGGCGTCCAGGGCTGCCGCCACGCGGCGGTGCGCTTCCCAGATCGCCTCGGGCAGCCCGCCGAACTGGGCCAGGTGCTCCTCCCGGTGCTCCATCTCCTGCCGCCACCGCGCGACGTCGATGCCGAGGAGCCGGTCCAGGTCCTCCGGGCGCACGTCCATCCCGGCCAGGTCCAGCTCCTCCCGGGTGGGGACGATCCCGACCGGCGTCCTGATGCCGGTGACCTCGCCGTTCTTCAGCTTCATCAGCCACAGCAGGGCACGCAGGTTGTCGCGGTACCCCGGCCACAGGAAGCGGCCGTCCTCCGCATCCCGCTGGAACCAGTTGACGTGCGCGAACAGCGGCTTCGAGGTCGCGGCGCCGATGATCGCCAGCCAGTGCGCGGCGTAGGCACCCTCGGCGTAGGACAGGAACGGCCGCATCGACATGGGGTCGTAGCGCAGCTGCCCCTCCACCCCCTCCGCCGCGAAGGTCGCCTCGGCGCCAAGGGTGAGGCCGTCGTAGACGCCTTCGGCCACGTCGGTGACGGCCCGGATCAGCGGCTCGCGGTCGCGGGTGCGGCCGCCGAAGATGATGGCGTCGATCGGGACGCCCTGCGCCTTGTCGAAGTCGGGCGCGATGTTCGGCACCTTGGCGAGGGTGGTGGTGAATCGGCTGTTCGGGTGGGCCCACGGGGCGTCCTTGCCGTCCGCCGGTCGCTCGGAGATCAGCTGCCCGGTCCAGTCGCGCCAGCCCGTGGTGTCGGCCGGCGGCTCGGGCGTCTTGCCCTCCCACCAGACGTCCCCGGTGTTCTCGTTGTAGGCCACGTTGGTGAAGATCGTGCCGGTGTCGGGGCCGATGGCGTCCACCGCGGTCGGGTTGGTGGCCTCGTTGGTGTCCTTCGCGACGCCGAAGACGCCGAACTCCGGGTTGATCGCGTAGATCCGTCCGTCCTCCGGGTCCACGCGTAGCCAGGCGATGTCGTCGCCGTAGAACTCCACGTGGTAGCGGTCCCCGAGGGCGTCCGGGGCCAGCATCATCGCGAGGTTGGTCTTGCCCGACGCGCTCGGGAAGCCGCCGCAGATGTGGTATGTGCCGCCGGTCTCCCTGTCGGTGATCCCGAGGAGCATGAACTGCTCGGCCAGGAACTGCCCCGACCGCCAGCCGTCGTAGGACGCCTGGCGCAGGCCGTGGGCGATCTTGCCCAGCAGCGCGTTGCCGCCGTAGGAGGAGCCGTAGTGCAGGATCGTGCGCTCGTCGGCGACGGTGACGAAGTAGCGCTGGTCGTCCGGCGTGCCCTGGCCGAGGGTCTCCAGGTCACCGGTGACGTGCACGCCGCGGACGAAGCTGGCGGGGTCGGCGAGGTCGTTGATGTGCTCCACCCCGACCCGTGCCATGCGGATCATGTGCAGGACCACGGTGCGGCAGTCGGTGAGCTCGACGCCGGCCGCATAGGCCTCGAGCGGGGAGCCGGGCGGCGCCATCAGGTAGGGGACGACGTACATCGTCTTGCCCGCCGACGCGCCCCGCATCCGCTCCTCGAGCAGGGGCCGCATCTCCGCGGCGGGGCGCCAGTTGTTGTAGACCCCTGCGTCGGCCGGGTCGCTCGTGGCGACGACGGTGCGTTCCTCGGATCGAGCGGTGTCCTTGACGTAGCTGCGTGAGTAGTAGCGCCCCTCCCCTGCGGGCAGGAGCTCCCCGGCGTCGAGCGCCTCGCGCAGCAGGCGCGGATCGTCGGAAGCGTTGATCACCTCGATCCGCTCGGCGCCGGTCAGTGCGGCCCAGTGCCGCACGAAGTCCTGGACGTGACTGTTCTCCAGGCCCGCTTCGTGGAGCACGACATCGACGTCGATCACGACTCACCCTCTTCGTTCGGCGGTGGGGGACGGTACAGCGGCCGGGATGGCCCCGACCACGTTCATGTGGGCCTGGATGGGCACCGTCCCGGCTGATGCGCGCGACATGTCCCTGGTCCCGCGGGCTGCTCTCGCGTCCGCGCGCTCGCCTGCCCCGCGCAGACGGGCCCCGACGACGGCGAGAGAGACCACCGCCGTCAGGGTGGTCAGGGGCACGAGGATCCGCCAGTCGAAACAGGGATCCCCGCGCGGCCCCAGCGACGTGTGCGGGACTCGACCCCCGCGAGCGCACACTGGAGCTGGACCGACCATTGGCTGATGACATGGCGCCCTGGCGGGGAATACTTGAAGCCTCAAGTTTCTTTGGATGGTCTGACACCTGTTCGGGGGTTCACGTTCTCGGAGGTCCAGATGACCGCGCACACCACTGCCACCACTGCGTCCGCCGACGCCCGCATCCCGGCCTCACATCCGTTCGCCGCGCACCTGCGACGCGCGGCGGCCGCCGAGGCCGCGGACCCGCACCGGCTCTGGACGCCGGAGGACGGACCACTGCCCAGCCTGTACCTGTCCCACGGCGGTGGCCCGCTGCCCTTCGAGAGCCCCGAGTGGCTGACCCCGCTGCACGACTGGGCCCGCGCCCTGCCCAAGCCCAAGGCGATCCTCGTGGTCTCCGCCCACTGGGAGTCCGCGCCGCTGTCGGTCAGCGCCACCCGGCCGGACGAACTGGTCTACGACTTCGGCGGCTTCGACCCGCTCTACTACACGTTCCGCTACGACACCCCCGACGGCGGCGAGCTGGCCCGGCAGGTGGTCGGGCTGATGCCGGACGTCGAGCAGGTGCACGAGCACGCCCGCCGCGGGCTGGACCACGGCGCCTGGGTGCCGCTGAAGATCATGTACCCGGCCGCCGATGTGCCGGTGCTGCAGCTGAGCCTGCCCACCGACGACCCCGACCGGCTGCTGGCCCTCGGCGAGCGACTGCGCCCGCTGCGCGAGCAGGGCGTCCTGGTGGTCGGCTCGGGGCACATGACACACGGTCTGCCGTTCC
Organism: Geodermatophilus ruber; assembly: GCF_900114385.1. Classification (GTDB taxonomy): domain Bacteria; phylum Actinomycetota; class Actinomycetes; order Mycobacteriales; family Geodermatophilaceae; genus Geodermatophilus; species Geodermatophilus ruber. Next base: position 142,791 of record NZ_FOSW01000003.1, on the reverse strand, counting down.
TCACCCGCGAGATGTTCCTCGAGAACAGGGTCCCCGGCTGGTCGGCCGACTTCGATGCCTGGGCCGCCGACGCACTCGCCCGCGGCGCCGTCGACGAGCTGGCACGTTTCCGCACCGCCGCCCCCGGCATGCCCTACGCCCACCCGACGGTCGAGCACTTCACCCCGCTGTTCGTCACCCTCGGGGCGGCCACCGACCCGACCGCGCCCGTGGTCACGACGATCGACGGCTTCTCCGTCGGCTTCTCCCGGCGCTCCTTCCAGGCGGCATGAGCGCTCTGGGCGCAGTCGCGCACGCCGGTGCCGACGAGCCACGCCGGCTGACGGAGGCGGAGATGGCTGCCCGGCTGCACTGGTCCGGTAGCTGCGCGAGGACGCCGGCTCACCGACGCCGGCCACGTCAGCTGGGGCGCTGCTCCCCGGCGTCCGGGCCGGTCGCCTCGTCGGACGCCCCGGGGGACAGCCGGGCGTGCAGGCTCTCGACGGCGTCGCCGGTCACGGCGAACACCGGGAGCAGCTCCCGGTAGAAGCGGGCGGCGGCCGGGTCGGGGTGCACCACCTCGGTGACCTGGACGGCGGCGGCCGCCTCGTCCACCGAGCGCAGGTTCCCGAGGGCGACATGCCCCAGCAGCCCGGCCCCCGTCGCCGACCCCTGCCCACCCTCGGTGAACCCGATGGGCGTGCCGAGGACGTCGGCGAGCAACTGACGCCAGAACGCGCTCCGGGCGAACCCGCCGGTGGCCCGGAGCTCGGCGAGCTGCAGGCCCGCGCCACGCATGGCCTGCAGCACGAGACCGAGCTGGAGGGACACCCCCTCCAGCGCCGCCCGGACCAGGTGGGCGCGGGTGTGCCGCCAGGTGAGTCCGAGGACCGCCCCGTGCGGCTCTCCGCTCCAGCGCGGCGCCCGCTCCCCGGAGAGGTAGGGCAGCATCAGCAGGCCCTCCGCTCCGGGTGGCGCCTCCGCGGCCAGCTCCGGCAGCCTGCTGTCGGGGTCGGACAGGTCGCCGCCGACCACCCGGCCGAGCCAGCGCAGCACGTTCCCACCGTTGTTCGTGGCCCCGCCGACGACCCAGCGGCCCGGGACGAGCACGTAGCAGAACACCCCGCCCTCGTCGTCGACGCGGGCCTCCGGGACCACCCCCCGGATGGCCGCGCTCGTGCCGATCGAGCAGGCGGTCAGCCCGGGCGCCACGGCGCCCAGGCCGAGGTTGGCGAGCACCCCGTCGCCGGCGCCCAGGACGACGGGGGTACCGCGCGGGAGACCCCAGTCGGCGGCCTCCGGGCCGAGGTGGGTGACGACGTCGGTGGTCGGGCGCAGGGCGGGCAGCTGGTCCCGCCGGAGCCCGGCGAGGGCGAGGGCCTCCTCGTCCCAGTCCCGCGTCTCGAGCCGGTAGAGCCCGGTGCCCGAGGCGAGCGACTCGTCCACCGCCAGCAGGCCGGTCAACCGGTACAGCAGGTACTCCTTGATCCCCAGCCAGTGCGCCGCGCGACGCCACACATCCGGCCGGTTCTCCCGGAACCACAGCAGCTTGACCAGCGGCGACATGGGGTGCACCGGCGTTCCGGTGCGGCGGTGCAGCGCCAGCCAGTCCACCGACTCCCGCAGCCGCCGCGCCTGCACCGCCGCCCGCCCGTCGGCCCAGGTCACCAACGGGGTCAGGCGGGTGCCGTCGGCCGCCAGCCCGATCAGGCTGTGCATCGCCGAGGAGAAGGCGACGCCGGCGATGGGCCGGCCCGCGGCGCCGACGCCGGCGGCCACCTCGCGGACGGCGTCGGCCGTGGCCGCGGCCACCACGTCCGGGTCCTGCTCCGACCAGTGGGGGTGCGGGGACTCGGTCGGGTACTCCCGCGCGGCGCCGCAGTGGCTCGTGGCCGCGACGTCGACGGCCTCGACCTTGACCCCGGTCGTGCCGATGTCGATGCCGAGCACCAGGCCGGGTTCGGGCACGCTCACCTCGCCTGCCGCCGCCGGCTCAGGAGTTCCCGCGCCGGCGCCGGCGCAGCTCCCCCGCGACCTCCTCGGTGACGGTGCCCTCCGGCCAGGCGTCGACGCGCTGCTGTTCCTCCTCCGTGAGCGGACCCCTCACGGCGAGCGAGGCCTCCGTCGTCTGCGTCTCCATCTGCGTCCTCGACCTTCCTGCGGTAGGGCCTCGGCCGGGCACAGGGGGTCAGCGACCGGCCGGCGACCCGGCGGACCGTCGCGCGAGCCGGTGGGCGGCCAGGCCGGGGAGGTCCACCTCGTCGAGCGTGGACACGACGAGATCGGCGCCCGCGGCGGCCAGCGGACCGGCGTCGTCGGCCCGGGCGACCGCCAGCGCGGCCATCCGGCCGGCCCTGGCCGCCTGGATCCCGCTGACGGCGTCCTCGACGACGAAGCAGTCCCCGGGCGGGCTGCCGAGCTCGGCGGCCGACGTCACGAAGATCTCCGGGTCCGGCTTGCCGCGGGCGAAGTCGCGCCCGGAGAGGTCGGCGTCGAAGAAGTCGAGCAGGGTGAGGCCCGGCCGGAGGAAGTCGTAGGTCAGGCCCTCCTGGGCCGCGAGGGTGTCCAGCCTGATCCTGCGCAGGACGAGGTGGGCGTTCTTCGACGACGAGGCCGCGGCGGTTCGGATGCCCGCCGCCCGGACAGCGAGCACGAAACGCAGCGCGTCGGGATAGGCGTGGAACTGCCCGGCCTCGATCAGCTTCACGAGCAGGGTCTGCTTGCGGTCGGCATAGGTGCCGGCCCGGGTCCGGGCGTCGGGCACCCCGAAGTACTCGAGCCCGGCCAGCGCACCGCTCGTGCGGGGCTTGCCGGACATGACCTGCTGGTAGACCTGCGGGGTGAAGCGGTCCGCGCTCCACCCGGTCCGGCCCCGGATGTCGGCCCACTCGTTCTCCATCAGGTCGCGCAGGGACTCCCGCCACGCCCGCTCGTGCGGCGAGTCGACGAGGACGCCGTCGACGTCGAAGATCCCTCCGGCGAATCCTCCGGTCGGCATGTCCCGCCCTCCGGCCTGGGATCTGGGGCGCCCCCGCTCAGCAGGAGACCACTGTCCGGCCGGTCGCGCCATTCGCCGCTCTCCGGCCGTGCGCGCGGCCGCGTCGGACATCGACGCCGGGCATCCGGCCCAGGACGGGGCCGAGACCCGCACGGACGCCTGACCCGACGGGGCCGGTGGCCCGGCCGGGGCCGAGCCGGGCGGGATCTGGGCAGCACCCGCGGACCACCTCTCGCCGGGCCGCCGCCCGCCGAGGGCGCCGGCCGGCTCGTCGACGGCTAGCCTGCCCGGGTTCGGGTATGCCCGCCGTCGGCCCCGTCCTGGTCTGCGGATGGTGTGGACGCCCTCGGCAGATGCGCGCCGGCGACGGACCGGTCGCGCGACACGGGAGGGGCTCCCATGCGGGCGGAGCAGGTGACCGACCCGGTGGCCTACCACGGGGAGGGGCCGGTCTGGTCGGCCCGGTGGGGCGGGCTGCGCTGGGTGGACATGCTGGCCGGGGACGTGCTCTCCCTCGCCGAGGACGGCACGGTCGGCCGCCGTCACGTCGCGGACGTCGTCGCGGCGCTGCGGCCCCGCCGCGGTGGAGGCGCCGTCCTCGGCGTCGAGCGGGGTTTCGCCCTGGAGGACGCCGACGGGACCGTCACCCGGCTGGACCCCCTGTGGCACGCCGAGGACATCCGGATGAACGAGGGAGGATGCGATCCCGACGGCCGCTTCTACTGCGGGTCGATGGCCTACGACCAGCGAGCCGGCGCCGCCTCGCTGTACCGGCTGGACCCCGACGGAACGGTGCACACGGTGCTCGGCGAGGTGACGATCTCCAACGGGCTGGAGTGGAGCAGCGACGGCTCCCGCGCCTACTACGCCGACACCGCCACCCACCGGGTCGACGTCTTCGACTACGACCGCGACGCGGGCCTCACCGGACGACGTCCGTTCGCCGCGATCCCCGGCGGCGGCCGGCCCGACGGCCTGACCGTCGACGAGCAGGACGGTGTCTGGGTGGCCCTGGCCGACCGGGGAGCCGTGTGGCACTTCACCGCCGACGGCGTGCACGACGGCGTCGTGGAGGTGCCCGTGGACATGGTGACCGCCTGCACCTTCGGGGGGCCGCGGCTGGACCAGCTGTTCATCACGACGTCGCGCGAGGGTCTCCCGCCCGGCGCGGATCCTCTGGCCGGGTCGCTGTTCCGGGCCGACGTCGGTGTGCGCGGCCTGCCCGCCCGCGAGTTCGCCGGCTGACCGACGGCCACCTCGCCGGCGGCGGCCACCAGCGCCGTGGCCAGAGTCCACCACCCCGGACCGGCGGCGACCAGGAGGAGCACGGGGACGGCGGGTCACCGCCACGGCAGCCGGCTGCGGTTGCCCCAGTACTCGCCGGGGTCCTGCGGCTCGAGCAGGCTGCTCAACAGACCCTGGGTGTCGGGGTCGCCGGCCAGCTCGAGGGCGCGCATGTTGGCGGCCAACTGTTCGACGGACACAGCGCCGCTGAGCACCACATCGCACCACGGGCGGGCCAGCCCGGCCGCCAGGGCGAGCACGTCCACCCCGACCCCGTGCGCGCGAGCAGCCTCGGTGAGTCGGCTGCTGGGGTCGACGCCGCGGTCGGTGAGCCGGCCGTTGGCCAGCACTTCCTTGATCACCACCCGCAGACCGGCCGCATGCGCATCTGCCAGGGCCGGGCCCACGGACGGCTCGTACAGATTCCAGGTGCTCTGCACGCTGCTGAACAGCCGGTGGCCGTCGACAACGACGTCCAGTGCGCGCCGGACGGTGGCAGCCTGCTCGGGGCCGGAGGTCGACAGACCGACCTCCACCCCGCTGGCGCGAATCTGCGCCAGCTCACGGATCACCGCCGGGTCCCCCCACAACGGGCTGTCGAGTGTCAGGGAGTGGACCTGGTAGAGGCGCAGCCACGGACCCAGCAGTTCGTGGGACTCACGAAACTGTTGCGCCAGCATGGCGGCGCTGTGGTCCTTGACCTCGTGCTGAGGGGTGTCGATTCGCCAGCCGGCGGTGTAGCGGTAGCCCCACTTGCTGGCGACGAACGGCGGCGGCGTGGTCCGGCCGCGCAGCCAGGAGGCGAGGAACTCCTCAGCCAGCCCGTAGGAGCGAGCCGCGTCCACGTAGTTCACACCCAGGCCGGCGGCAGCGTCCAGAAGGTCGTGCGCCCGCCTCCGCAGGACTTCCGGGGAACGGTCGGCGGGCAGGTCTGCGTCTCGCCCGACGTTGATGTACGCCGGCCGGCCGATCGCGGCCAGCCCCAGTCCCAACTCGGCACCGGCCATCCGGCCTCCTCCGCTCCTCCATGCCCGAGCACATCACGGTGACATCAGCCCGCACATCCAGCGAGGCCGGGGGTGGCTCCGCACGAGTGGGAGCCGCCCCCCGGCCTCGGCCGGATGTGGGCGCGCTGTCGCCTCAGCTCTGCTCGCGGTAGGACAGCAGCCCGTCCACCGCAGCGGCACCGTCCCCGAGGACGCCGCTCTTCTGCGCGAGCTCGGCCACCCGCTCCAGCGGCTGCCGGGGCAGGTCGCTGCTGAACTTGGTCAGGACCATCGTCGGGATGACCGCCGGGTCGATCTGGGTGAAGTTGGGCAGCTCCGCGCGGACCTCGTCGGAATGATCGGCCGCGTAGTCCATCGACTCCTCCACGGCTGCGGTGAACGCCTCGACCAGCTCCGGGTCCTGCTGCGTCTTCTGCTCCGTGGTCGTGTACAGGGCGGTCACGAAGTCCGGGTCGGTGTCGACGAACTGCGAGGCGACCAGGCGGTTGCCCTGCGCCGCCGCGACGCCGAGGAAGGGCTCGCTCGTCGCCATGGCGTCGACCTGTCCCTCGGCCATCGCCGTGGCCATGTCCGGCAGCGGGAGCTCGACGAACGAGACGGCGTCCGGGTCGCCCCCGGCGGCCTCGACGGCGGCGCGCGTGGTCAGCTCGTGCAGGCCGGCCAGCGCGTTGACCGCCACCCGGCGACCGGCGAGGTCGCCGGCGTCCTGGACGTCGCTGGCCTCGGGGACCAGGACGCCGCCGTGGTCGGCGCCCTGCTCGCCGGTCGACCGGCCCCCTTCGGCGACGGCGACCAGCGGCAACCCGCGGTCACGCGCCTGCAGGAGGGTGACGACGTTGGCGTAGACGAAGTCGTAGGAGTCGTTCATCAGGCCGGGGACCAGGGCCGCGCCGCCGGTCCCGAACTGGATGTCCAGCTCGATGCCCCGGTCGGCGAAGAAGCCCTGGGCCTCCCCCACGTACAGCGCGGCGACGTCCACGACCGGGACGACGCCCACGGTGACCGTCCGCAGCTCGTCGCTGGCGGTCGCCCCGCCGTCGGCGGGCTCCTCGGAGCCGCCGCAGGCGGACAGGGCGAGCGTCGCTGCGGCCAGGGCTGCCAGCAGCGTCCGCGGGGGTGTTCTCATGCCGTACCTCCATTGGTCGGGCAGGTCCCGGAGGACTCCGGGAACCGGGGTCGTTCAGGCGGCGTGCGCGCGGACGGGCAGAGAGTCCAGACCGCGCAGCCAGTTCGAGTACGTGATGCGCGGCTCGCCGGTCAGCTCCAGCCGCCCCACCTTGCGGGCGAGCGCGGAGAGCAGGCACTCGGCCTCCATCCGGGCGATCAGGTGGCCGACGCAGCCGTGGACGCCGGTGCCGAACGCCAGGTGGCCGGCGGCCCGCCGGGTGATGCGGAACTCGTCGGGGTCCTCCCACCGGCGGGGGTCGCGGTTGGCCGCGCCGAGGAAGAGCAGCACCTTCTCGTCGGCGCCCAGCTGGATGCCGTCGAGCTCCACCGGGACGTTGGTCGTCCGCCCGATGATCGGACTCGGCGCGGTGTAACGGAGCGACTCGTCGAAGGCGAAGCGGGCCAGCGAGGGATCCTGGCGCAGCAGCTGCCACTGGTCGGGATTCTCGATCAGGGACCGGATGGTCAGCCCGATGCCGAAGATCGTGGTGTCCACCCCCGCGGAGAGGATGGAGCGAACCATCATGGCCGCCTCGTGCTCGGTGATCTCGCCCGCATCGGCGGCGGCGAAGATGTCGGCACCGAGCCCGTCGGGTCGCAGCGCCTCGCGCCGCATCTGCCAGGCCACGTAGGCGGGCGAATCGCCGGCCAGCTCGACGGCCTCGTCGTAGAGCTCGTTGCGGGGACCCATCGCCTGGAAGTTCAGGTTCGAGTACGGCAGCAGGTGCCGGCGCCCCTCCGGCACGAAGCCAACCGCGTCGGGCAGCACCGTGAGCGGGTAGGCCTGCGCCAGGTCGGTGGCGGCGTCGAACTCCCCGCGCTCGAGGAGCTCGTCGACCAGCGCGTCGGCGGTCGCGGCGAAGCCGGCCCGCAGGCGCCGCACGGCCGCCGGACCCAGTGCCCGGGTCATCACCGCCCGCCGGGGGGTGTGCTCCGGCGGATCGGCCTCCAGCAGCACGCTGGGCTCCCGCCAGTTCTCGGCCCGCCGGGTGTTGGTGACGCCGGTCCCGGCGGTGGAGGTGAACGTCCCCCAGTCCCTGAAAACCCGCTCGACCAGGTCGTGCCGCCCCGTGGCCCACACCTGGTGCGCCGACAGCCACACCACGGGAGCCGTCTCGCGCACCAGGGCGTCGATCCGCAGCGGGTCGGCCAGCGACTCCCGGGTGAAGGGGTCGACGTCCACGGTGGGGCGTCCGGTCGCGGGTGCCATCGCTGGGCTTCCTCCGGTCGTGTGCTCGACGATAGAGTTGCTAAATCAACTCGGCCGTAGTGCACCGTCCGCGCACGGCGATGTCAAGCAGGCGGCAGCAAAAAGTTGCTATATAAACTCCACGACCCGCAGCGTGCCCAGGTCCTGGAGGAGGAAGCCCGTCGTGTCGCTGGTCCGGCCCCGCTCAGTCGTTCCGGTGACTCCCCGGCTGCTCGACGGCGTCCTCCCCGCCTGCCACCGCCGCGCCCGTGTCGGCGGCCTCGAAGAGGTTGTCGTGCATACGGCGGAGGAATCCCCGCAGCTGGACGATCTCCTCGTCGGTGAAGCCCCGCAGCATCCGCCGTTCGCGCTCCAACGCCAACGGCAGCAGCTGATCGTGGAGCGCGACGCCCTCCTCGGTCAGGTAGAGGCGCCGCTGTCCCTCGGCGCGCTCGATGGCCACCAGCCCACGGTCGACCATGCCGGACACGCTGCGGGAGACCACCGACTTGTTGAGGCCCAGCACCGTGCACACCTCACCGGCGGTGGCCCCGGGGTGGTTGCCGAGCGCGGAGAGCACCCGCCAGTCGTTGACGCCCACGCCGAACCGGCGCATGTAGAGGTAGGAACCGCCCCAGGACAGGGCGTTGGCCACCAGGGAGAGGAACGCCGGCGTGTAGGCCTCCCGGTCGATCGTCACCGGCAGCTTCTCGCGGTGCAGCTGTGGACCGGCCACGCCGGCGCCCTCCCTCGTCCTGCCGGGACGCGCCGTCCCGATCCTCGTCGTGCCGTGGCCGCCCCTGGTTCGACGGCACCACCCCGCACGGCACGACCCAGTACCCCCGAGCGCGCCCAGGAGACCATGCCATGAACAAGCTGATCAACGAGCCCCGTGACGTGGTGGGTGAGGCCCTCGACGGGCTCACCGGAGCCGTGGCGACCACGTCCCGCCTGGCCGGCTGGACGACGGCGGTCCGCAGCGACGTGGCGGAGCTCCGGGCAGCGGGAAAGGTCGCCGTGGTGTCCGGGGGCGGCGCCGGGCACGAACCCGCGCACGCCGGCTACGTCGGCGCCGGGATGCTGACCGCCGCCGTCGCGGGCGAGGTGTTCACCTCGCCCTCGGTGGACGCCGTGCTGGCCGCCATCCGGACCGTCGCATCGCCGGCGGGCGTCCTGCTGATCGTGAAGAACTACACCGGCGACCGGCTCAACTTCGGCCTGGCCGCGGAGCTGGCCCGCGCCGAGGGAACGCCGGTCGAGGTCGTCGTCGTCGCGGACGACGTCGCCCTGGTGGCGGCGGTCGGCGCAGGCCGGCGGGGCATCGCCGGCACGGTCCTGGTGCACAAGGTCGCCGGCGCGGCGGCCGAGGCGGGCCTGCCACTCCCCGAGGTCGCGGCCCGGGCGCGAGCGGCCGCCGACGCGGTCCGGACCATGGGGGTCGCCCTGTCGGCGTGCACCGTGCCGGGCACCGCCAGGCCCTCGTTCCAGCTGACCGACGGCGAGATCGAGTGGGGCCTGGGCATCCACGGCGAGGCGGGGGTGGAGCGCACCGTCTCCCGCCCGGCGGATGCGATCGCCCGGGGCCTGCTCGACCGGGTCGTCGCCGACGGCGCCTTCGCCCCGGGGACACGGCTGGCCCTGCTGGTCAACGGGCTGGGCGCCACGCCGCCGATCGAACTGGACGTCATGGCGCGGGCGGCACTCGCGGACCTGCGCGGCCGCGGGCTGGTCGTGGAGCGGATCTGGGTCGGCAGCTTCCTCACCGCGCTGGACATGGCCGGGTGCTCGCTGAGCCTGCTCCCCGTCGACGACGACGTGCTGGCCGCCCTCGACTCGCCGACCACGGCGCCGGCGTGGCCGCGGCACGGCGGCGCCCCGGCGTCGGAGCCGAGGCCGATCGAGCCCCCCGCCGGGGACGCCGTACCGGTCATCGGCGGCGGGCTGGACGCCGGCGATCCCCTCCGCCGTGGCCTGGAAGCGGCCGCCGCCCGGTTGCTGCAGGCGGAGCAGGAGCTCACCGACCTCGACCGGGAGGTCGGCGACGGCGACCTGGGCACCAGCCTGTCCCGGGGCGCCCGGGCGCTACTCGAGGAGGTCGCCGACTACCCCGGTCAGGCCGGACCCGCGGCGGTGCTGCGGGCCGCGTCGGCCACGGTGCGCCGGTCCGTCGGGGGAACCTCGGGTCCGCTGTACGCGGTGATGCTCATGCGCGCCGCGGCAGCCGTGCCCGAGGATCGGCCGGTGGGCGCCGCCGAGTGGGCGGCGGCCTTCAGCGCCGCCGTGGACGGGGTGCAGGAGATCGGTGGAGCAGCGCCGGGCGATCGCACGATGGTCGACGCCCTTCGTCCCGCGGCCGATGCGCTTGCTGCGGATCTGGCCTCCGGGCTGGACCCGTGGAAGGCCCTGCAGTGCGCCGTGACCGCAGCCCGGGAGGGCACCCAGGCGACGGCGGACGTGCAGGCGAAGCTGGGCCGGTCCAGCTACCTGGGCGCCCGCGCCGTCGGCCACCCGGACCCCGGAGCGCACGCGGTCACCCTCTGGCTGGCCGCCGTCGCCGACGCGCTGGGCGCCTGACCCGGCTCGGCCGGCGGCGAGCGCATGCCCGCCGCCGGCCCGGTCCTACACGGCTCATCGGCGGGTGACCGCAACGGCAGCAACCGGTCCGGCCGGCGGGAGCCACCACGCACGGTCGCCGACATCGCCATCACCGCCCGCCCTCGGCCGCGAGCCCCTGCCACCGGCCGGACGGCGGTCGCCAGGGACGGCGAGACGGTCAGAGCTCCGACCGCAGCCGCCGGATGCTGCCTGCAGCGGACCGGACGCTGTACGCGGAGGCCGAGGGCGTCAGGCGACGACGGAGGTCCGCTCCGCGGTCAGGTCGAGGGCGACTTCGACGATCATGTCCTCCTGGCCGCCGACCAGGCCGCGGCGGCCGACCTCGAGCAGGATCGAGCGGACGTCGATGCCGTACTGCCCGGAGGCGGCCTCGGCGTGGCGCAGGAAGCTGGAGTAGACGCCGGCGTAGCCCAGCGTCAGCGTCTCCCGGTCCACCTGCACCGGCCGGTCCTGCAGCGGGCGGACCAGGTCGTCGGCGGCGTCCTGCAGCGCGAACAGGTCGCAACCGTGCTGCCAGCCCTGCAGGTCGGCCACGGCGATGAACGGCTCGATCGGGCAGTTGCCCGCACCCGCCCCGTGCCCGGCCAGCGAGGCGTCCACCCGGGTGACCCCCTCCTCGACGGCGACCACCGAGTTGGCCACCGCCAGGGAGAGGTTCTGGTGGGCGTGGATGCCGATCTGGGTCCCCGGTGCGAGCAGGTCGCGGTAGGCGCGGACCCGCTCGCGCACGCCGTCCATGGTCAGCCGGCCGCCGGAGTCGGTGACGTAGACGCAGTGCGCCCCGTAGGACTCCATCAGCTTGGCCTGCCGGGCCAGCTCGGCGGCCGGGGCCATGTGGCTGAGCATCAGGAAGCCCGACACGTCCATGCCCAGCTCGCGGGCGGTGGCGATGTGCTGGGCGGCGACGTCGGCCTCGGTGCAGTGGGTGGCCACCCGGATCGACCGCACGCCGAGGGAGTAGGCGTGCTTCAGCTCGGCGATCGTGCCGATGCCGGGCAGCAGCAGCGTGGTCAGCACCGCCCGGCTGCAGTTCTCCGCCGCGGCCTCGATCCACTCCCAGTCGGTGTGGGACCCGGGCCCGTAGTTCAGGCTGCCGCCGGCCAGCCCGTCGCCGTGGGCGACCTCGATGGCGTCCACGCCCGCCGCGTCCAGCGCGGCCACGATGCGGGCCACATCGGCCGGGGTGATCCGGTGCCGCACGGCGTGCATGCCGTCCCGCAACGTGACGTCCTGGACGTAGAGCTCGGGAGTGCGGTCCGCGGTCATGCGGTCACCTGCGCAGGGGTTCGGGTGGCCAGACGCTCGCCGACCCGCAGGGCCGCCGAGGTCATGATGTCCAAGTTGCCCGCGTAAGCGGGCAGGTAGTGGGCGGCGCCCTCGACCTCCAGGAACACCGTCACCTTCGTGGTCACCGGCGGCGCCCCCTCGGGCAGCAGGGTGTGCACCGGCTCGCCGGCGGCGATGGGGGTGAACTGCACCTCCTGCTTGAGCCGGTAGCCGGGCACGTACTCGGCCACGCTCTTCGCCATCTCCGCCACCGACTCGCGGATGGCGTCGTGGTCGGCGTCGCCGATCAGGCAGAACACGGTGTCGCGCATGATCAGCGGGGGCTCGGCCGGGTTGAGCACGATGATCGCCTTGCCCCGACCAGCGCCGCCGACCGCCTCGATCGCCTGGGCGGTGGTCTCGGTGAACTCGTCGATGTTGGCCCGGGTACCGGGTCCCGCCGACTTCGACGCGATCGACGCGACGATCTCCGCGTACGGCACCGGCGTCACCTGCGCGATCGCGGCCACCATCGGAATGGTCGCCTGCCCGCCGCAGGTCACCATGTTGACGTTGCGGGCGTCGTCGGCCAGGTGCTGGTCGAGGTTCACCGGCGGCACCACGTAGGGGCCGATCGCCGCCGGCGTCAGGTCCACCAGCTTCTTGCCATACCGCGCCAGCTTCTCGGCGTTGGCCGCGTGCGCCTTGGCCGAGGTGGCGTCGAAGACGATCGCGATCTCGGCGAAGCCCTCCATCGCGATGAGTCCGTCGACGCCCTCGTGCGTGGTGGGCACCTTCATCCGCGCCGCCCGGGCCAGGCCGTCGGAATCCGGGTCGATGCCGACCATCGCGCCCATCTCCAGCACGTCGGAGTGCCGGATCACCTTGATCATCAGGTCGGTGCCGATGTTGCCGGATCCGATGATTGCGACCTTGGTCTTGCTCATGCCCGGTCCCTTCCGGAGAACGTGGCGGTGATCGAGCCGAGGGGGCCGAGGTCTGCGGAGACGCTCGACCCCGGTGGGGTGGCGACCATCGGGCCCAGCGCGCCCGAGAGCACGACCTGACCGGCGCGCAACGGGTCACCGAGCTCAGCGGCGGTTCGGGCGAGCCAGGCCAGGGCGTTGAGCGGGTCGCCCAGGCAGGCGGCGCCGTTGCCCGCCGAGACGAGCTCACCACCCAGGCGCATGGTCATGGCGACGTCGAGGGGCTCGAACTCGGCGAGCGTCAGCCGCCGCTCCCCCACGATGAACAGCCCGCTGGAGGCGTTGTCGGCCACCGTGTCGCCGAAGGTGATGTCCCAGCCGGCGATCCGGCTGTCCACGATCTCCAGCGCCGCCACCGCGTAGGCCACCGCGCCACGCACCTGCGCGGCGTCGAGCGGACCGTCGGCCAGGTCCGCGCCGAGCACGAACGCGATCTCGGCCTCCGTCTTGGCCTGCAGAAGCCGCTCCGACGGAACCTCCGGCAGGGCACTGACATCCATGTCGTCGAACAGGACGCCGAAGTCCGGGCGGTCAACGCCCAACTGCTTCTGCACGGCCGGCGACGTGAGGCCGATCTTGCGGCCCACCACGCGGGCGCCCGCGGCCAGCCGCCGCTCGGTCAGCCGTCGCTGCACCGCGTAGGCCAGCTCGACGTCGTCGGTACCGATCAGGTCGCGGACCGGGACGCACGGAACGCCGGTCTCGGCGGCAGTCTGCAGCCGCTCCGCGGCCTGGGTGACGACGTCCCGCTGGGTCGAGACGGGCGGTGTGCTTGCGTGAGTCATTGCATCCCTCGGGTTGTGCGCTGTGTCTTCACGATGACCGGCGTCGGCCGGGAGCCCCTAGCGCGGCGTTCGGCTCAATCGCGTGGCCAGCGGCTCCGGCACGCGTGAGGACCTCCAGCACGAGGGACTCGGCCGTCGCCTCCCGAAGGCGGCGACGGCCGAGCCGGTGGTGCTGCGATGCGCCGTCCGCTCAGACACCGGCCGGCTTGCGCCCGAAGATCTGACGACACGCGTCGATGAGCCGCGCGGCGGGGTCCCCGCTGGCGTCCTGCGCGCGCCAGCCGATGATGTGGTCGGGCCGGACCAGGAGTGCGCCGTCCTCCTCGACCTCGCAGGCGCGGGCGTAGTCGCCATAGGAGTCCTCGTAGTCGCATCCGCGACCGATGGACCTGACGTTGACCCGAACCCCGCACTCCGCCTCGGCCTTGGCCGCCGCCTCACGCCACTGCTCACCGCGGATGCCGGTGAGGAGTGTGAAGGCGCCCTTGCCGCAGAGGTCGAAGATCGGCACCCGCTTCTGGTCCTTGGTCACCCACACGTGCGGCAGGTGACGGCCGGGATAGGTCGACGGGAAGTAAAAAATCTCCTCGTCGCGCGGCGCCGTCGGCGCCGGGGTGCCGTCAGGCACGACCGCCGAGGACTCGTAGCGCTGGTTCATCTCGACGCCATGGGTGCCGAAGCACAACGCCGAGTTGTCGACGGCCGTGCGGAACGCCGTACGAGCGGCCCTCGCGTCCGCCGACGGGTCGGCCAGCGTCTCGATTGCCTGGCGCAGTTCCTCCTCGCCTGAGGTCGGCGGCAGGCCGAGGGCCATGAACAGCGGCGGGATCAGGTTGTTGCTGCGCGTCGCGCGGTCGACGATCTGTCGGCCCACCGGGACCCGCTCGTCACGGTGCGTCTCCAGCAGCGACGGTGCAGCGACACCACGCAGCACGTGGGCGAGCTTCCAACACAGGCTGTAGCTGTCCTGGATCGAGGTGTTCGATCCCAGACCGTTCATCGGCGAGTGCCGGTGGACGGCGTCGCCGACAGCGAAGACCCGCCCGACCATGTTGTCTGTGGCGTACATGTGGTTGACCGCCCAGGTCGACAGCGAGATGACCTCGACATCGATGCTGTCGTCGCCGATGACCTCGTGGGCGATCTGCCTGCCGAGTTCGTCGGTCAGCTCTGGGACCGGACCGCTCGGGTCGTAGCCCCCCACGGCTATCCACTCGTTCCACGTCCGGATGACGCGCAGGACGCCGATACTCATCCCCTGTTGCCCGACGCCCGGCTGGATGAACCAGTACATGTCGCTGGGACGGTGCTCGACCAGGTGGGTCAGGTCGGCCTTGAACCAGACGTTGATCGAGTTGGCCATCCCCAACTCGCCCTCCAGGGGCAGACCGAGCTGGCTCACGATCTGCGAGCGACCGCCGTCAGCGGCGATGAGGTACTTGCTGCGGATGGCGTACTCGGCGCCCGTGATGCGATCGCGGACCCGGGTGGTGACGCCGTCGGCGTCCTGCTCGAGGTCGATGAACTCGGTGTTGAACCGGACCTGCGAACCCCGGTCGCTGGCGGCGTTGATCAGGATCGGCTCGAGGATGTGCTGCGGCAGGTCGCAGATCGCCGTCGGGCTGGCCAGGTCGTGCTCGGCCTTGGCGAGCGGGTGGGTGTACCAGGTGCGGATCCGCCCAAGCTCCTCGCCGGCCAGGCTCGTGCCCCAGACGTGCTCGCCCATCAGCGCCTGGGGCGTCGACGCTGCCGCTGCGACCTCTTCGAGGCCCAGGTCGCGCAGTGTCTCCATGGCGCGCTGGTTGGTGATGTGGGCCCGCGGGGTGTTGGCGACGCTGCGGTACTTGTTGATGACGATGTTGGGGATGCCGTACGTCGAGAGCAGCGCCGCGGCGCTGGCTCCGGCCGGGCCGGCCCCCACGATGAGGACATCTGTCTCGACGACCTGGGCTGCGTTGTTCATGGGATGTCCTTCCGGGTGGAGGCGGATCAGTCGTTGAGGACGAAGCCGGCGACGAGGCGGTTGAAGACGTCGGCGTGCTCGAGCTGCGCCCAGAGGCCGCAGCGGTTGAGCAGCGAGACACGGGAGTTGCCGATGCGGGCACAGAGCAAGAGCGAGGTTTCGACGGAGACGACGCGGTGGTCGCGGCCGTGGATCAGCAGCGTCGGCGCGGTGACGTGGGAGACGGCGTCTCAGGTCTCGTCGTCGACGAGAAGTCCACCCCAGCCGTACTCGACCGAGGCGCCCGACGGCGCACGGACGTAGAAGGTGAACATGTGGTCGTCGGGATGCATACCGAGCGTCATCCCGACGAGCTGCTTGGCATCCACGCAGCGCTCATAGGCGACGCCGACGTCGCGGATGTCGGTGACCGCTGCCCTCCCGGGGCCTCACAGTTCCGGCGCACATCGATCGGCGTTCCCTGTGAGACGAGACGAAGTCCATCGGGGTCCTGGGCGTAGGTCGTGACCTGGAGCTCACCGGAGTCCTTCCACGTCACGACGACGACCTGACCGGCGTTGACCCGCACGCTGAGGACTCGATCAGGCGAGTAGCCGAGCTCGGCGCACAGTGCGCGGAACACGCTGCTCATTGGACTCTCCTCAGGGTGTACCGACTCCGTAGAGGCTGACCCGCTCACCCCGCGCTTTCCAGCGGTAGTTCCGGCGATCGGAACTCCCGCCCTCTCACCGCGCGTGGCGCTCGCGCAGCAGGCTGCCCCTCAGCGCCGGCGGCAACGAGCGCCCGATCCGGGCCGCCGTCGCGCGCAAGGGGTTGAGCAGCACCTCTCCCTTTCCTGCCGCCGCAGGAAAGGCAACGGACAGCGCCGCCACCGCAGAGCCGCCGGCCACGATCGGGACGGCGATGCAGGCAAGCCCGGCCACCGACTCCTCCCGGTCCACCGCGTAACCGCGAGCACGGCTGAGGGTGAGCTCCTGGGCGAATGCCGCCGGGTCGGCCATCTTCCGCCCCGCCCGCGACCGCAGCACTTCCGTCGACGCAGCAGACTCGGCCCTCTCCTCGGCCAGCAACGCCTTCCCGACGGCGGTCCAGTGAGCAGGGAGGCTCGCACCGACCACTGCGGGCGTGGGCACCGCCTGATGGGTCCGCAGCTTCTCGATGTAGACGACGTCCGGTCCACGCAGCACGGCCAGATGCAGGGTCTGCCGGGCTATCCGGTGCAGCTCCTCCATGGCTGGCAACGCGATGTCCCGTAGTGCGACCTCGGCCGAACACGCGCCGACCGCGAACATGCGCAGCCCGATCCGGTAACCGTCGGTGTGCTGCTCGACGGCCCCCATCTCCACGAGCATCGCGAGCACCCGGTGCGTCGTGGACTTCGGCAGTCCACTGGCGCGGGCGACCTCGGCGAAGGACAGGACGCGTCGGTCGGGACTGAAGCTGCCGAGGACGTCGAAGGCCTTCTTCAGGATCGACGGCGCGGCGCCCGCTCGGACATCGACCGGCTGGTGGGGCGCCTCGACAACTAGGGAGGACATCTCTGCGAACAGCTCCGATCCCAGGCTCACTGAGGGGTTCTAGAGTGAACGTTCTAGAGACGAAGCTAACAGTGGTGGAGATCTCGGGTCAATCAGCTCCTGCGGGCGCCCCACCGTTCCGGCCACTGGAACCGAGCGTGGTCAGGGTCCGTCGCGGCCCGCACCGTGACCCGGACGCACACCTCCCGGGCCACCGGCGACGAGCGAAGGATGACGATGGGCCGTTTGCAGAACCGAACAGCCGTGATCACGGGCGGCGGATCCGGCATGGGCGCCGCCGTCGTCGGGAGGTTCGTCGAGGAGGGCGCCCGGGTGGTGGTCCTCGACCGGGTGCAGGACAAGCTCGATGCACTGGAGGCCTCGTACGGGGACGCGGTGCGCGGCGTGCTCGGAAGCGTGACCGAGTACGCCGACAACGCGCAGGCCTGCGCGGTCGCCCAGCGCGAGTTCGGCGGCCTGGACGTCTTCATAGGGAACGCCGGGATCTGGGACTTCTCCCGCGCACTGCTCGACTCCACGCCCGAGCACCTGGTCGCCGGGTTCGATGAGCTCTTCTCGGTCAACGTCAAGGGCTACGTCCTGGGTGCCAGAGCGGCCGCCCCCCTCCTCCGGGAGTCCCGGGGGTCGATGATCTTCACCCTCTCGAACGCCGCGTTCTACCCCGGTGGCGGCGGGGTGCTCTACACCGCCGCCAAGCACGCAGGGCACGGCCTGGTGCGCCAGCTGGCCTACGAGCTCGCGCCGGAGATCCGGGTCAACGCGGTCGCGCCGGGCGGCATGGCCACCGATCTGCGCGGCCCGGCCGCCATGGATCTCTCCGGCGAATCGATCAGCACGGCGATCCCGATCGGTCAGATCGTGCGCGAGAACTCCGCCCTCGAGATCGAGCCGCTGCCCGAGGACTACGCGGAGGCCTACGTGCTGCTCGGCGCGGCCCGCGAGTCCCGCACCGCCACGGGAACGGTCATCGACCTCTCCGGGTTCGGCACCCCCCGCCGTCCCCGCTGAGCGGATCGCGAGGGCCAGGGCATCCGCCGGATGCCCCGGCCCTCCGCGGTCACGGCTGCGAGCCGCCTTGACCGCTCAGCGGTGCCCGAGCGGCGGCATCGGCGATCGACAGCACGATGAGGTGGTGCAGGCGGCGCATCGTCAGCGTCACCTTGTCCCTGTCCCCTCCGAAGGACAGCAGGCTGCCCCGCGTCAGAGCGATCGTGAGCTCCGCCAGTTCGGCAGCCAGCGCCGTCGGCTCAGCCACACCGGAGTCCCGGGCAGCCGGCTCCACCACGCTCACGATCTCCTGCATGGTGTAGTCGGTGACCTGGCGGAGGATCCCGCGCATCTCGTCGTCGTGGCTCTCCATGTTCAGCACGACCTCGAGCCGGAAGAAGGCCGGATGTGCGGCGATCGCCTCGGCCGCCGCCTCGAAGAACGAGCGGAGCCGCTCAGCCGGGTTGCCGTCGAGTTCCGACGCCCGGGGCAGGCGGGCGAAGAAGGCACGGGCGCCACGCTGCATGACCGCCGACGCCACCCCGGCCTTGTTGCCGAAATGCCAGTAGATCGAGCCTGTCGGCATTCCCGAGGCGGCACACACGGCGGCGATCGAGGTACCCGAATATCCACGTTCAGCCAGCAGCGATTCCGCGGCGTCCAGGATCGTCTCTCTGGAGTTCGCTGGATCCCGGCCGTCCTTGCCCGACACTCCCTGACGGTAGCCCAGCGGTGCCCGTGAACCGGTTGACCGCCCACACGCGATGCCGGGCCCGTCGATCGACGCAGCCGGTGATGCGGAGCCGTCGCGACTGCCCGCA
This sequence comes from Geodermatophilus ruber, assembly GCF_900114385.1. Classification (GTDB taxonomy): domain Bacteria; phylum Actinomycetota; class Actinomycetes; order Mycobacteriales; family Geodermatophilaceae; genus Geodermatophilus; species Geodermatophilus ruber. The sequence continues at coordinate 124,205 of NZ_FOSW01000003.1, read as the reverse complement.
GGCGCCGAGTTCCAAGGACCGGAACGAACGCTGGAACAGCTTCCGGCCCCACCGCAGCATTCGAGCGCCGCAGCACCAGGAACGCCACTCCGGGCCCTCCACGCTGCGCATCCGACACGACATCCGCTGGAAAAGGACTGCCATGGCTGCCGATCTGGCACAGCTCATCGACTCGGCGCGGGGGGAGATCGACCCGACGATCTACACCGACGAGCACCTGTACCAACTGGAGCTGGAACGGATCTTCTCCCGCAGCTGGCTCTTCCTCGCCCACGAGTCCCAGCTGGCCAAGCCGGGCTCGTTCGTGCAGACCTACATGGGTGAGGACCCGGTCCTGGTGGTCCGGCAACGGGACGGCTCGATCCGCGCCTTCCTCAACCAGTGCCGGCACCGCGGCATGCGCATCTGCCGCGCCGACAGCGGCACGGCCAAGGCCTTCACCTGCAGCTATCACGGGTGGAGCTACGACCTCGCCGGCAACCTGGTGAGCGTTCCGCGGCTCGAGCGGGGATACAAGAACGAACTCGACACGTCGGCCTGGGGGCCCACCCAGCTCGCCCAGCTGACCAACTACAAGGGCTTCATCTTCGGCACCTGGGACGCAACTGCGCCGAGCTTCGAGGAGTACCTGGGCGATTACGCCTGGTACTTCGACGCCTACGTCGACAAGTACGAGGGCGGCCTGGAAGTCGTCGGCGGAATGCACCGCTGGGTCATCCCGTGCAACTGGAAGTTCGCGGCCGAGCAGTTCGCCAGCGACATGTACCACATCGCGATCTCGCACGCGTCGGGCATCTCCATCCTCGCTCCCGAGGGCGCCGAGGCCGAGATGCTCGAGATGGCGACCGGTGGTCCGGGACGTCAGTTCAGCTCGCCGCTGGGCCACGGCACCGGCTTCTGGACGACGCCGGAGACGCCGGACTTCGGCGGGCCGGGGGTGGACGCCTGGTTGGCCACCCAGAAGGACAGCATCATCGCCCGGATCGGCGAGACCCGCTACGCGTTCCAGGGCCACAACACGCTCTTCCCGACCTTCTCCTTCCTGACGCCCTACAACACGATGCGCGTCTGGCACCCCCGCGGCCCCAACGAGATCGAGGTGTGGGCCTGGGCGCTGGTGCCCGCAGCCGCACCCCCGGAGGTCAAGCGGGCGCTGCAGATCACGACGTCCCGGGCCTTCAGCCCGGCCGGCAACTTCGAGCAGGACGACGGCGAGAACTGGGTGGAGGTTCAGCGCGTGCTTCGCGGCCACATGGCCCGGCGCACGAAGTTCAACGTGCAGATGGGCCTGGGACACACCGAGCAGGACGCCAACGGGATGCCCGGGAGGACCGGGGACGCCTACGGCGAGGAGGCTGCGCGCGGCTTCTACCAGCGGTGGGCCGACATGCTCACGGCGGCCACCTGGGAGGACCTCGACGAGCTGACCCGGGTGCGCACCTCCGTCCCGGCGGGAGCCCGCTGATGACCGGGATCCTGCGGGCCACGACGACCACGAGCAGCACGGAGCTCCAGCACGAGATCGAGCAGTTCCTCTACGCGGAGGCAGCGCTCCTGGACAGGCGCAAGCTCGACGACTGGTTCGAGCTGATGGCTCCGGACGTGCACTACTTCATGCCCGTCCGGAGCAACCGGCTGCAGCGCGAGCTCGACCAGGAGGTGTCCGGCGTGGGCGACATCGCCCACTTCGACGAGACCCACGCGCTGCTCTACCAACGTGTCCGGCGTTTCCGGCTCGGCACGGCCTGGGCCGAGGACCCGCCGAGCCGGACCCGTCGCCTGATCACCAACGTCCGGGTGGCTCCGACCGAGGATGAGAACGAGTACACCGTCGAGTCCAACTTCCTCGCGTACCGCACCCGGCTGGAGCGCGAGCAGGACATGTTCGTGGGGCAGCGCACCGATCTGCTCCGGCGCTCGAACACCGACCTCGGGTGGCAGATCGCCCGGCGGACGATCCTGCTCGACCAGGCCACCGTCCTGTCCAAGAACATCAGCATCTTCCTCTGACCGTGGTGGGGCGGCGCACGCAGGCGTCCGCCGCCCCACCACGCACCCCGGACCGATGAGGAGGCCACATGACGTGGATCCGGGCCTGCACCGTGCAGCAGGTGCCCGAGGACGAGGGCCTCCGGCTGCCCACGGAACCGCCGATCGCCGTCTTCAGGGTGGTGGACGAGTTCTTCGCCACCGGCGACAGCTGCACGCACGACGAGTTCTCCTTGGCGCAGGGATACCTCGACGGCGACGTGGTCGAGTGCCCGCTGCACATGGCGAAGTTCTGCCTGCGCACCGGGAAGGTGCTCGCGCCGCCCGCCTTCATCCCGCTGGAGACCTACCCGGTACGCCGCGACGGCGATGACCTGTTCGTCGATGTACCTGAGCGACCCGACGACCTCTGACACGACAGACGCCACGCGGGCGTCGAGAAAGGTAGGACCATGAAGATCACATCGCTCGGGTACCTGCGGGTGGAATCACCCAACGCGAAGGAGTGGGCCACGTTCGGCCCGGAGGTGCTCGGCCTCGCGGTCTCCGAGGACCTGGCCGGAGGACCGGACACGGTCTCCCTCACCAACGACGACCGGCCGGGCCGGCTCCAGATCAGCGAAGGGCCGCACAACCGGGTGCAGTGCATCGGCTGGGAGCTGCCCGGCGCCGGGGATCTGGCCGACGCGGTGGCCACGCTGGAGCAGGCCGGGGTGACCGTGGAGCGAGGCACCGCAGAGGAGTGCCGGGCAGCGAAGGTCCGCCAGCTGGTCCGCTTCACCGACCCGGCGGGCTTCACCCACGAGTTGTTCTACGGCCAGCTGGTCGTTCCGGGCTCCTTCCGGCCCGGCCGGGGCACGGCCGGCTTCGTCACCCGCGGTCAAGGCCTGGGCCACGTGGTGCTCGTGGTTCCCGACCTGACGGAGTCGCTCGACTTCTTCTGCACGGTGCTCGGGTTCCGGGTCAGCGACGAGATCGACTTCGACGGCAACACGCTTGTCTTCCTGCACGTCAACCCGCGGCACCACAGCCTGGCGATCATGGGGATCCCGGGCATGCGGGGCCTGCATCACCTGATGCTGCAGGTGGAGGACCTCGACGACGTCGGCATCGCCCACCAGCTCGTCCTGGACCGGCAGATCCCTCTGGCCATGACGCTCGGCCGGCACGCCAACGACCGGATGCTGAGCTTCTACGTCCGGTCCCCCAGCGGCTTCGAGATCGAGTACGGCTGGGGCGCCTCGACCGTCGACGTCCCGGACCAGTGGGTGGTGACCCACATGAAGAGCACCAGCATCTGGGGGCACCGCCCCGGCGACGCTCCGCCGCCGGCCTGCCTGGAGCCGGTGTCGCCGCCCGCCTCGTAGCCCCAGCCTCACTGCCCGCTCGACCGAACCCCTTCAGCTCAGGAAAGAAGAACGAGAACCATGGTCTCCCCCACCGGCAAGATGATCCAGACGGGTGATTTCCGGACCCACTACATCGAGGAAGGTTCCGGCGATCCGGTCATCCTGATCCACGGCGGCGGTGCCGGGGCCGACGGGGTGTCCAACTGGACCACCTGCCTCCCCTTCTTCGCCGCGCGCAAGCGCGCGATCGCCGTCGACCTGGTCGGCTTCGGGCACTCGGACAAGCCGGACCCGGCGGGGTTCACCTACAGCCAGGACGCCCGCAACGCCCAGCTCATCGCCTTCATCGAAGCCCTCGGGCTCGAGAAGGTCAGCCTGGTGGGCAACTCCATGGGCGGGGCCACCTCCCTGGGCGTGGCCATGCAGCGGCCCGACCTGGTCGAGAACCTGGTCCTGATGGGCAGTGCCGGCTTGTCCGGCGAGCCGAACCCGGCGCTGGGCGCGATCCTCGGCTACGACTTCACGGTCGAGGGGATGCGCCGGATCATCGCCGCGCTGGCCAACCCCCACTTCACCGCCACCGAGGAACAGGTGCAGTACCGCTACGAGCTGTCCACCCAACCGGCTACCCGGGCGGCCTATGCGGCGACCATGAAGTGGGTGCGCGAGCACGAGCTCGCGTATCCGCCCGAGGAGATCGCGAAGATCAAGACCCGGACGCTGGTCGTGCACGGAAAGGACGACCTGGTCGTCCCCGTGGCACAGGCGTACCGATTCCTGGAGCTGCTGGAGAACTCCTCCGGGTACCTGATCCCGAACTGCCGCCACTGGGCGATGATCGAATACCCGGAGATCTTCTCCGCCGTCACGCTGGACTTCCTCGACGGCTACCGCAGGCAGACCGCGGATTCCGTCACCCACGGGCGGTAGGCGGATGCCGCTGGCCCCCGCGCGGATCGTGGTGGCCGGCGCCTCGCTGGCCGGTGTACACACGGTCCGAGCGCTGCGCGCACGGCAGTACGCCGGCGAGATCGTCCTGATCGGGGCCGAGCCGGGCGGGGACGACGTCGTAGCCGTCGACCGCCCGGCACTGTCCAAGGACTTCCTCACCGATCCGGCCGCTGCGCCCATGCCGCTGCTGTCGCCCGACGACCTGGCCGAGCTCGACGTCCGGCTCGTTCGCGGGCCCGCCGTGCACCTCGACGTCCCAGGCCACCAGGTCCTGCTGGCCGACGGGCAGCGCCTCGACTTCTCGCAGGTCGTCGTTGCCACCGGGTCCACGCCCCGGCCGCTGCCCGGGGTCGAACCGCGGCCGGGTGTGCACCAGCTGCGCACGCTCGCTGACGCCACGGCCATCCGGGCCGGGTGCGCAGCGGCCACTCGGTTGGTAGTGGTCGGCGGCGGGTTCATCGGGGCGGAGGTCGCATGGACCGCCCGCGCGCTGGGCTGCACGGTCACCGTCGTGGAGCTGCTGCCGCAGATGATGGTGCGCGGCCTGGGTCCGGTGGTGGGCGCCGCGCTCACCCGCCGCTACGCCGCCGCGGGCATCGACCTGCGGATGGGCGTCGGCGTCGTGGACATCGGGGGCGACCGGCGGGTCGAAGAGGTCCGGTTGACCGACGGGTCGCGCCTCCCGGCGGACCTCGTCGTCCTCGGGTTGGGCACCCGCCCGGAGACCTCGTGGCTGGAGGACTCCGGTCTGGACCTGCGCGACGGCGTGGTCTGCGACGAGCGGCTGGCCGCGCGCGGGGTCGACGACGTGTTCGCAGTCGGAGACGTCGTCCGATGGCGGCACCCGCGCTACGGGCAGGACACGCGGGTGGAGCACTGGACCAACGCGGTCGAGAGCGCCGGGGTGGTGGCCGCCAACCTCACCGGCGGGAACCAGGTGCACGACCCGGTGCCCTACGTGTGGAGCGACCAGCTGGACTCGCGACTGCAGGTGTTCGGCCGGCTCCGACCCCAGGACGACCTGCGGATCGTCCACGGCGCCCTCGACGGGTCCTTCGTCGCCGTCTCCGGCGGAGACGGCGCGTTGCAGGGGGTCGTCGGTCTCGGTGCGATGCGCCCGCTGATGCCCTATCGGAAGCTGCTCGTCGCGGGTGCGAGCTGGGACGACGCCCTGGCGCTGGCCGGCGCCGGGGCCGTGGGAGCAGCGCGATGACGATCCTCGACAACGAGGTCGGCCGGGCAGCTGCGCGAGGCGGCTACCTCCTGATCCGCCTGCAAGGGAGATCGTCATGACCGGAACGATCCGGGACGATCTGCGGCCCCTGCGGGAGCTGCCGTCGCCCTGGGGCGCTCACACTGCGACCGACCGGCTGAGCCAGTCCTCGAACCGGGTCGGGGCGATGCGGGCGTGGCCACCGGTGGGAACCAGGGACTGCTCGGCGAGCTCCGTGCCGAAGTAGCGCGCGTGCACGTCGACCGTCACGGGGCGCGAGTCGTGGTTGGCGTCGAGGAACCGCCGGGCGAGCTCGTCGAACCGGAATTGCTCGGGCCCGGCCAGTTCGAGGAGGCCGTTGCGCGGTTCGTCCACGGCCACGTCGCACAGCGTGGCTGCCACGTCGTCGGCCGCCTCGGGCTGGACGAGCACGGGCGCCAGGCGGACCGTGCCGTCCACGGTGCTGGAATCGACGATGCGGCCGACGAACTCGAAGAACTGCGTCGCGCGGAGGATCGTGAACGGCACGGATCCGGCCCGCACGATCTCCTCCTGGGCGACCTTCGCACGAAGGTAGCCGCTGTCGGGGAGCCGGTCGGCGCCGACGACGGACAACACGAGGTGGTGCCGCACGCCGGCGCCCGTTTCCGCCGCCAGGACGTTCCGCGCCGAGGTCCGGAAGAAGTCCATGACCGCCACGTCGTCCCAGGCGGGCGCGTTGGCGACGTCGACGACGAGGTGGGCGCCCGCGAGCGCGGCCGCCAACCCCTCGCCGGTCAGCGTGTTGACGCCGGTGCCGGGCGAGGCCGCGAGCGGCTCGTGGCCGTCCTCGCGCAGCTGCGCGACGAGCTTCGAACCGATGAGGCCGGTTCCGCCGATGACGACGATCTTCACGACATCTCCTTGTCGCCGGCGCGGTCCCGGGTCGGCACGTACCGGTTGACGAAGTCGAGCGCCGTCTGGGCGACCTGGCGCCAGCCGTGGTCGATGGTCAGGGAGTGGCCCCGGTTCGACATCTTCACGATCTCGGTCACGCCGGGGTTGCGCCGCTGCCGGTTGTAGGCGGCGTGCGCGATCGCCCAGGGGACCGTGTGGTCCTGCTCGCCGTCGATGATCAGCAGCGGCCCGCGGTCGGGGTTGGTCGTGTCCACCTTCGCCTCGGTCCAGGGGTTGAGGTTCGCGCTGCCCATCTGCACCAGGGCGATCCCCGGGGCGGCGACGTGGAACTCCTCGTAGAGCTCCCTCGCCTCCTGCTCGTCCAGCGCGTTCGCCCAGCCGTACCGGAACTGGTCGAACGTGAGGGTGATCGCGCGCCCGCGCGTGCGCGGGTCGAGCAGGAACGGGCCCACGCCCTTGAGCACCGAGACCGGCAGCGGGAGGACGCCGCGGAAGACCCCGGGGTCGATCGCCACCGTGGCCGCCGCCAGGCCCCGGCCCGCGAGCATCTGCGCCAGCAGCCCCCCGGTCGAGTGCCCCATGACGACCGGCTTCTCGTCGAGGGCCTGGATGATCTCGGTGGTGTGCGCGGCGACCTGACTCAAGGTCTTCTTGGCGAGGGCCTCCGGGTTCGCCCGGGCTGCTTCGACCGTCTCCGGATCGTCCGGCCAGTCCGGCGTCAACGGCGCGTAGCCGGCCTGCGCGAGGAAGTCCGCCCAGTTCGCCCAGCTGCTGGGCAGCAGCCAGAGGCCGTGGATGAGGACGACCGGAGTGGCGTCAGAGGCGTTGGCCGCCTCGATCTCTCGCATCTCCCGCTCGGAAATCGACGCCATGACGAGATCCCTCCTGTGCTCGGGTGGTCATCGGGGGCGGTCGGCCGCAGCGCTCACCACCGAGCCGGCCGTTCCGCTCGCGCCGATCCCTGCGGCGTGCGCGCGGACGTCGCCGGCCGACCACAGGTCGAGGCGACGTGCATCGGCTGCCGGTCCCGCCCGCGGAACACCGGCCGCACGTGCGCCTGGAACCCGCGCGGCACCTCCTCCGGGGGCTGGGCAGCAGGCTCCGGCTGCCGCGGTGCGTTCAGCCGGGGAGCCGCCTGTCCCATCGCCGTCAGCCCCTCGCTACGGCTGCCGGGCGTGGGGTGCCTCCGCCGCCGTCCGCCGTTCCTGCGCCGGGACGAACGGTGCCTCCGCCTCCTCCAGGCGGGCCTCCGCCTGCTGGCCCACCCTGCGGAGCTCGAAGGCCAGCGCGATGTCCCGGATCCCGCGGAACACGGCCATGAACCCCACCCAGAGCAGGATGAACGCCGAGCGGGTGGCCAGGGTCCAGACGCGGTCGGACGTCGAGATCCACAGGGCCAGCAGCACGAGCAGGCCACCGCTGGTCAGCCCCAGCCACCAGTACGGGCTGGCGTCCCGCATCACGAACGCCTCGGTGATGTAGAAGAAGCCCTGGATGAACAGCAGCAGGCCCAGCATCGAGGCGAGGGCGAAGAAGGTGTCGACCGGACGGACGAACGCCCAGATCGCACCGAGCACGAACAGCGCCGCCAGCGCGAGGTGCCACACCTTCCAGCCCCCCGTCACGACCGCGGCCAGGGCGCCCTCGCTGACCGCGGCGATCAGGAAGACGATGCCGACCAGCACGCCGACCGTCGCCAGCGAGGTGTAGTCGGCGCGCAGCACCAGCCAGCCGATGACGAACCAGACGAGCCCGGCCACGAGCAGCGCCCACCACCACCGGGCCGCCCCTCGCTCCAGCAGCGCGCGTCCGGTGCCGCGGACCTGCGAGATGTCGTCGGTCATGGCGTTTGCTCCTCGGCTGCGGCGAAACGGCACGCAGGCGCCGGGCGACGGTCGCGGTGTCCACGTCCCGCTGGGCAGGACAGCGCCCATCCTCACGCCGGTCAGGTCCACCCGGATCGTCCGTCCCGGATGAGGTGCAGGGCCGGCGTCCGGCGAGCCGACCCCCTCCCACCCGGCGCGGCATCCCTTCAGCGGTCGACCGGGGGCCGGACCGTGTTGCGACGAAGGAACCACAGCGTCTTCGGCCCGACCGGCAGCGGCAGCGTCGTGTCGCGCCGGTACCGGTCCGAGGCGGCGCGTCCGTGCGAGTGGGCAGGGGTTCGAGCAGCGCCTGGTCGCCCCCTGGATCCCGAGCTCCAGCCCACCGCCACCCTTGCTCAGGGTGACGGTGTCCTTCGCGGAGGACCGGTACCGCCGTCCGGGGCAGCCGCGTGTTCGCGCGCGGCGGTGAGCCGCCCGGGCTTCAGCTGCGGAGGAAGGCGAGCAGGTCGGCGTTGATCCGGCCGGGGTTGGTGGCGGTGATCCCGTGCGGGCCGCCCGGGTAGTAGATCTCCCGCGCGTTCTTGAGCAGCCGGGCGGACTTCCGGGCCGAGTCGTGCACCGGGACGATCCGGTCGTCCTCGCCGTGCATCACCAGCGTGGGCACGTCCATCTTCGTCAGGTCCTCGGTGAAGTCGGTCTCCGAGAACGCCTTGATGCTGGCGTAGGCGCCCCACGCGCCGGCCTGCATGCTCCACAGCCAGAACTGGTCCAGCAGGCCCTGGGAGACGTTGGCGCCGTCCCGGTTGGCGCCGTAGAACTGCACCGCCAGGTCCTTGTAGAACTGCGAGCGGTCGCCGGCCACCCCGGCGCGCAGGCCGTCGAAGACCTGCCTGGGCAGCCCCTCGGGGTTGGCCTCGGTCTGCAGCATGAGCGGCGGCACGGCCGACAGCAGGACCGCCTTCGCCACCCGGCTCGTGCCGTGCCGACCGATGTAGCGGGCGACCTCGCCGCCGCCGGTGGAGTGCCCCACCAGCGTCGCGTCGCGCACGTTCAGGAAGTTCAGCAGGGCCGCCAGGTCGTCGGCGTAGCCGTCCATGTCGTTGCCGGCCGTGGGCTGGCTGGAACGGCCGTGGCCGCGGCGGTCGTGCGCGATGACCCGGTAGCCGTGCTGGGCCAGGAAGAGCATCTGTCCGTCCCACGCGTCGGCGTTCAGCGGCCAGCCGTGCGAGAACGTGACGACGGGTCCCTCACCCCAGTCCTTGTAGTAGATCTCGGTGCCGTCTGCGGTGGTGATGAAGCTCATGATCCGGCTCCGTTCCCCGGGCATCTGGTTGGTGCGGACACCCGAGCCGACCGCAGGGGCCGGGGCCAGGAATCACCCCGCCGAGGTGAGCCGCGGCCCTCACGACGCGCTGGACCGCTCTCGTCCGGCCCCCGCGGCCGGTCCGGCGGTCGCCGGTGGCGGTATCGACGCTGGTGCAGAAGCGGTAGAGCCGGTCCTGCCCCCTGAGGTAGGCCAGGGAGGAGGACCGGGGACGTCGGGTCGGCGAACGTCACCAGGTCGGCGAGGAATCGGGGACGACGCCTCCGGTGTCCCGGTGACGAGCGCGGCGGCCACCTGGTGGTCCGCGACGCCTGTTCCGCCGCCGGGGAGTCGCGCCGGTGCCAGATCCTGCTACACCGAGTTCGCAGAAGGGTATTGCCAACGTCACACCCGCGCGGGCAGTCTCAGGGCCCCCCTACCCGCGGCTTCGGCTGCCAGTGACCCCTCGGGAGTGACTGTGGACGGTGTGCACGACATCGGTGGCACGGATGGCCTGGGGCCGGTGGGCTACCGCCCGGAGGAACCGCTCTTCGACAACCCGTGGGAACGGACCGTCTTCGCGATGAGCTTCCCGGCGATGGCTTCGGGGCTCAACCTCGACGCGTTCCGGCACGGCATCGAGAAGATGCACCCGGTCGACTACCTGTCCTCGCCCTACTACGAGCACTGGTTGTTCACCATGGAGAAGGGGCTGGTGGAGACCGGCCTGCTCACAGAGGAGGAGCTCCGGGCCCGGACGCAACAGTTCCTCGACGACCCGTCGGCGCCCCTGCCGCAGCGCTCGGATCCTGCGGCCGCGGAAGCGATCGTGGGGTTCCTGCGGTCCGGCGCCCCGGCCCGGCGGGAGATCGACGCCAAGCCGGCCTTCGCGCCCGGGGACCGGGTCCTCGTCCGGAACCTGCACCCGAAGGGGCACACCCGCCTGGCCGGCTACCTCCGTGGCAAGCGGGGCGTGATCGACGCCGTGCACGGCGCGTTCGTCTTCCCCGACACCCATGCCCACGGGTTGGGCGAACAGCCCCAGCACGTCTACACCGTGCGCTTCGACTCCGTCGAGGTGTGGGGTCCCGGGGCCGATCCGCGGACCGTGAACCACTTCGACATGTGGGAGTCCTACCTCGTGGCGCTCGACGGGGACACGGACGACCGCGCCGCCCTCGACCGGTGACGTCCGCCCCCGAATCAAGGAGGAATCGACCATGAGCACCGACCACGTCCTGCCGGTCCGGCCGGACTACAACGCCGACCCGACACCGGACCCGGTGGTCGTGGCCCGCGTGAAGGCCCTGGAGTCCCTGCTGCTGGAGAAGGGAGTCCTGGCCTCGGAGACGGTGGACCGGGTGGCCGACCTCTACGAGAAGGAGGTGGGCCCGCGCAACGGCGCCCGCGCGGTCGCCCGGGCCTGGACCGATCCGGACTTCAAGCAGCGCCTGCTGGCCGATCCCGTCGCGGCCTGCGCCGAACTCGGCATCGGGGGCATGCAGGGGGAGGACATGGTCGTCGTCGAGAACACCGACGAGGTCCACAACGTCATCGTCTGCACGCTGTGCTCCTGCTACCCGTGGCCGGTGCTCGGCCTCCCGCCGAACTGGTACAAGTACCCCGCGTACCGGTCCCGGATCGTGAAGGACCCCCGGGCGCTGCTGCGCGGGGAGTTCGAGCTCGACGTTCCCGACGAGAAGACCATCAAGGTGTGGGACTCCAGCGCCGAGGTCCGCTACTGGGTCCTCCCGCAGCAGCCGCCGGGCACCGAGGGGCTGTCGGAGGAGGAGCTCGTCGAGCTCATCACCCGTGACTCGATGATCGGGACCGGCCTGCCCCGCACGCCCGACTCCCCGGCGGGTGCCCGGTGACCGCGGTGACCGATGTGACGGGCACCGGCGGAAGGGTCGAGGAGGACTGCCGGCCGGACGTGGAACGGATCGTGGCCGACCTGCCCGGTCAGGATCTGCTGCCGCGCAAGGAGGGTGAGCTCGCCTTCTCGGCGCCCTGGGAGATCCGCGCCTTCGCACTGGCGGTCGCGGCACACCGGGACGGGCGCTTCTCGTGGCCGGAGTTCCAGGGCCGGCTCGTCGCGGCGATCGACCGGTGGGAACGGGCGGATCCGGCCGAGCGGGCGTCCTGGAGCTACTACCGGGAGTGGCTGCAGGGGCTGGAGTCCCTCCTCCTCGAGCGGGGGCTGGTGGATGCCGACGAGCTGGATGCGCGCACTCATGAATTCCTGCACGGGGTTCGGGACCCGAAGCACCACTGAGGGCGTGAGAACCCCGGTGGTCGTGGCACGTGGGCCCCGGACGAGCGCCGCGTGACGACCGTGACGATCGCCGTGCCCGGTGTGCGGCGGAACCTGAGGCTGCGCGTCGCCGGTGTGCTCGGCGCGGTACTGGCCCTGCACGTCCTGGGCTGGACCCTGTTCCTGCTGGAGTCGCGAACCTACGCGGGAGCCGGTGCCTTCGCGGGCGCAGGCACGCTCGCCTACGCGCTGGGGGTGCGGCACGCCTTCGACGCCGACCACATCGCGGCGATCGACGACGCCACCCGGCTGATGGTCGCGCAGGGCAGACGTCCGGTGGGTGTCGGCTTCTTCTTCGCGCTCGGACACTCCTCCGTCGTCGTGGTCCTCGCCCTGGTGGCCGCGTTCGCCGCCGGGTGGGTCTCCGTGGGGGACCTCGGTCCGGTCGAGGAGGTCGGCGGGCTGGTCGCGGCCGCAGTGGCGGTCCTGTTCCTGCTCGCGGTGGCGGGGATCAACGCCGTCGTCCTGAGGGGGCTGGTCCTGGCCCGCCGGCGGTACCGGGCCGGCGAGGCCGACGAGGAGCAGATCGAGCTCCTCCTCCTGAACCGCGGGCTGCTCAACCGGGTCCTCGGCGGGCGGGCGCGTGCCTTGGTGCGTTCGTCCTGGCACATGTACCCCCTCGGCATCCTGTTCGGCCTGGGGCTGGAGACGGCCTCGGAGGTCGCGCTGCTGGCGTTGTCGGCAACGACCGTGTCCGACGGCGGGCTCTCCTTCCTCGCGGTGCTGTCGCTGCCTCTGTTGTTCGCCGCAGGCATGAGCGCCTTCGACACCTGCGACGGGTTGCTGATGACCCGGGCCTACGCCTGGTCCCAGCAGAAACCGGCCCGCCGGCTCTCGTACAACATCCTCACCACCGCTCTGACCGTCGCGATCGGCGCCTTCGTCTCCAGCGTCTACCTGGCCGGCCTGCTGGCCGACGAGGCCGGCTGGACCTGGCTCACGCCGTACGGCGCGTTGGCCGGGCACTTCGAGTACATCGGCTACGCCGTCGCCGCCCTGTTCCTGGCCGTCTGGGCGACGGCCGCTGTCCGCCGCCGGGCCGTGCCCGACGGTCCCGGCGGCGTCCCCGAGCGCTCAGCCGTCCGCCCGTCGGTCCACGTCTGATCCTGAGGAGCTGCTCCATGCCCACGACCCCGCGATCCTTCTCCGGGGAGGCGCTGACCCACGCCGCCCGTACGGCCCGGTTGGAAATCGCCTCCGAGCGGGCGGAGTTCGTCGGCCCCACGGCGGAGGCGATCTACGCACTGATCGACCGGCTCGACGACGTCCCGCTCGGGGAAACCCCGCCCGCCACCGCCTTCGATGCCCGCTGGGGAGCCTGAGCATGGAGCCGTTCGAGCTGTCGCTCACCGCTGCCGCCGGGGAGATCGAGGCCCGCCGGCTGTCGCCGGTCGAGCTCATCGATTCGGTCCTGGCCCGGATCGAGGCGACCGAGGGGGCGTTGAACGCCTATGCCTGTGTGACCGCGGAGCCGGCCCGCAAGGCCGCCGCGCAGGCCGAGCAGGAGATCGCCGCCGGCCGGTACCGCGGTCCCCTCCACGGCATCCCCCTGGGGGTGAAGGACCTCTACGACACCGCCGGGGTGCCGACCACCTGCAGCTCCGCGGTTCGTGCGGGCAACGTGCCGGACACCGACGCGGTGGCCGTCGAACGCCTCGTCGCCGCGGGGATGATCCCTGTCGGCAAGACCCACACCCACGAGTTCGCCTTCGGTGCCATCACCCCCACCACGCGCAACCCCTGGGACACCGGGCGCATCCCGGGCGGGTCCAGCGGCGGTTCGGGGGCGGCGGTCGCGTCCGGCACCTGCATGGTCGGGCTGGGCAGCGACACGGCCGGCTCGATCCGCATCCCGGCCAGTCTCTGCGGCACGGTGGGGCTCAAGCCCACGTACGGCCGCGCATCCCGCCGCGGCGTCGCGTCGCTCTCGTGGTCCCTGGACCACGTAGGACCGCTCTCCCGCAACGTGGTCGACTGTGCCCTGGTCATGAACGAGATCGCGGGCTTCGACCGGCTCGACCCCGCGACCGTCGACGTCCCCGTGCCCGACTACACCAGCGGGCTCGACCGCGGGATCGCCGGGCTGCGGGTCGGCGTGCCGTCCAACTACTACTTCGACCGGGTGCACGAGGACGTCGCGGCCGCGGTGCACGCGGCCATCGGCGTGCTCGACGGGCTGGGTGCCGAGCTGCGCGAGGTGACCATCCCGTACGCCGACGAGATCCTTGCCGCCGAATGGGGGATCCTGCTGCCCGAGGCGAGCGCCTACCACCAGGAGATGCTGCGGACCAAGGGCGATCTGTACACCGAGGACGTGCGGCTGTTCCTCGAGGTGGGCGAGTTGGTTCTGGCAACCGACTACATCAAGGCGCTCCGGGTCCGCACCTTGATGCAGCAGGCGTGGGCGAGGATGTACGACGACATCGACGTCCTCGTGACCCCCGCGATGCCTGTCGCCGCCCCGGAGGTGGGCGCGACGGAGCTGACCTGGCCCGACGGGAGCTCCGAGGACGTCACCACCGCGCTCGTGCGGCTGACCTCGCCGGGGAACCTGACCGGCCTCCCGGCCCTGTCGCTGCCCGTCGGCTTCGACGCCGCCGGACTGCCCCTGGGCATGCAGGTGACCGGACGGCCCTTCGACGAGGTGACGGTCCTCAGGGTCGGGACGGCCTACGAGGGCGCGGTCACCACGGTGGGCCGGATCGCTCCGGTCGTGTGATGCCGTCGGGCCCGGTCCGCGCAGGTGTGCACTGCCGGACCGGGTCAGGCGTTCTTCAGGACGCGGGCCTCCCAGGGGCAGAGCAGGGCGGGGTTCTCGGCGAGCAGCCGGCCGAGCAGCAACCGGCCGTCCGCCGCCTGGGCAGCAGCAGGAGGACGAACAGCGTGCGACGACAGCCCTGCTGGCGACACGTCGAGACAGCCCCCCGGGCGACCCGCCCAGGCCGGTGCGTGCGGTGGAGTCGTGCTCACAGCCCCGGGGTGGGGGCGGCAAGAGCCACGTGCACCTCGGGGACGTGCGCGAAGGTGTTGGAGACGTAACAGACCCGCTTGGCGGGCTCCAGAAGCGGTTCGACGTGCTCGGCCGGCAGGCTGGTGCGCACGGTCAGGACGAGCGCACCGAACTTCTGGCCGGCGTAACTACCCGTCGCCGTGACCTCCAGATCGGGCAGTTCCAGCCCGCGTTTCCTCGCGGCCCAGGCGAGTGCCAGGGCGTAGCAGGACGACAGGGAGGCCAGCAGCAGGTCGGTGGGCATCGGTCCCAGGCCGGTGCCGCCGACCGCCGCCGGTTCGTCGACGACCAGCCGGAACCCGCCCGCGTCCACCGAACAGAGCCAGCCGCCCTGCCAGGTGGCGACGGCGGTGTTCGTACCGCCGCGCTCAGTGGTCGTGGTCATGTCCGTGGTCATGTCCGTGGTCGTGCTCGTGCTCGTGGTCGTGGCCCGCCGGACGCGCGGCGAATGCCGCGGACCGCGCCACGAGCTCCTCCGCCGGCACGAGGTCCTCACTCGCGAGCACCTGCTCCAGCGCCTGCAGCCAGCAGCGGTAGTAGCTGAAACACTCCCCCACCGGGTGGTCGGCCTCCCACGCCGCGATCCGTGCGATGAGCACCTCGCGGAACGCGTCATAGGACAGCACTCCGCGGTCGGCCAGGGCCATGGTCAGGCCGAAGGCGCGGCCCTCCCACGGCTCGGCGAACACCAGTTCACCGTTGGCGCGCGGCGGCGCCGCCGGACCCTCGACGTCCAGCGGGAGGGTCGCCGTCGTCACGGCGCCAGCACCTTCGTCACGCCCACCATCGAGTCCCGGGTGACGAGCGCAGCCAGCTCTTCCTCCGACATGGACTCGGTGCCGGCCGGGCGTTCGGGCAGCACCAGGTAGCGCACCTCGGAGCTGGAGTCCATCACCCGCACCTCCACGCCCGGGTCCAGCTCGGTGCCCCACTCGGCGAGCACGGCACGCGGCTCCTTGACCACGCGCGCCCGGTAGGCGGGGTCCTTGTACCAGGACGGCGGCAGCCCGAGGACCGGCCACGGGTAGCAGGAGCAGAGGGTGCAGACCACGACGTGGTGTACGTCCGGAGTGTTCTCGAGGACGACCATGTGCTCGCCCTGGGGCCCCTTGAAGCCGAGCGCCGCGATCGCCGCGGTGCCGTCGGCGAGCAGGTGCTGCTTGTACTCCGGGTCCGTCCACGCCTTGGCCACGACCTTCGCCCCGTTCATCGGGCCGACGGCGGTCTCGTAGGTGCGGATGAAGGTCTCGATCGTCTTCGTGTCGATCAGCCCGCGCTCGAGCAGCAGCGACTCCAGCGCCTCGGCGCGCAGCGCCGGGGAGATGGTCGGGTCGACGGTGGCTTCCACCTCGGTCATCAGGCCTTCTCCAGGTAGCTCTCGTAGAGGTCGAGGGTCAGCGTGAACGGTTCGGCGTCCTCTCCCCACAGCTCGTGCGCGGCGAACTCGACGGCGTAGACGTGCTGGGGGTTCTCCCCGACGAAGTGGGCCGCGGTGTCGGGCAGCACCTGCGCCGGCTGCACCGCGGTGACGGTGCCGGTTCTGCCGCGGGCATAGGACGGCAGCCGGTCGTGCGTCGAGGGGACGCTGGTCCGCGTAGTGACCGCGTCGCCGACCGCGAAGGCCGGTGACTCCTCGACGGTGCGCAGGTTGCCGCCGCCACCGCTGGGCATGGTGGGCTTGTGCGGCTCGGGGACGGCGGGCTCTTCCACCCGGCCACCCCTCAGGTTCTCCGCCCGGGCCGCGACCGCGCCCGGCGCCAGGATGCCGCTGTCCACCAGCAGGATCTCGGCGCTGGCCAGCCAGCGCTCGTAGTAACCCGACAGGTACTCCGGCTCGGGCACCCGCTCGATGGCGTGCCGGAAGGCGTGCAGGTTCGCCCCCGAGACCCGGTTCGCCAGCAGCGCCAGGGCGAATGCCTTGCCCTCCCACTCCGCGTGGAAGACCGGCTCCTGGGGGTCGATGGTCGGGAGCGGCCCGAAGTGCTCGGCCTTGCCACCCATGTCGTGCACGCCGTCCATGACGGGTCCTCCTGGCGTCGTCGCGAGTAGGGACCCACCGGTACGGCGACCGGCGCTGCTGGTCCGCCGATCGCCGTACTGGCGGGTGTGGCTGAACGGGTCAGACGGTCCAGGTGTTGAGCTGGAACGCCTTCTCCTTCCACGCGTAGAGCGCGGAGTCCAGGACGTCGAGCGGGTTGAAAGCCTTGACGCCCTCGATGAGGTCGTCCTCGCGGA
Source organism: Geodermatophilus ruber (assembly GCF_900114385.1). Taxonomy (GTDB): domain Bacteria; phylum Actinomycetota; class Actinomycetes; order Mycobacteriales; family Geodermatophilaceae; genus Geodermatophilus; species Geodermatophilus ruber. Next base: position 107,118 of record NZ_FOSW01000003.1, on the reverse strand, counting down.
AGCCGTACAGGGCGCCCATGGCGAAGCGGCAGGCGTAGATCGTCGCCCCTTCCTTCATGAGGACCTTGAGCTGCTCGTTGACCGCCAGGTTGCCCGGGAAGCCCTCGGCCCCGACGGACGGGTAGCCGCGGGTGGCCGAGGCCAGCAGGACGGCCGGCCCGTACAGCACGATGCTGACGTCGAAGCCCTTGCGAACGAGGCGCGTCGAGGTCTTCAGGTTCACCAGCGCCACCGAGCCCTCGAACGGGACGGTGTGGATGAACACGAACGCCTTCTGGCCGGGCTCGGCCTTGATGTCCGGGAACACCTTCTCGCTGGTGTCGTACAGGATGTCGCCCTCTTGGGCCTTCGGGATGTCGACGGTCTTCGTGCTCATGCGTGTTCCTCCTGGGCTGGGATGCGAACCGGCATACGGGTCGTGCAGTGCGGTGGTACTGGCCGTCAGACGGCCGGGCCCTTCACCTGGTCAGGTGTGTGCCAGGTCCGCCGGTGGCTGCCCGGCATCGCGAGCATCACCTTGGACCGCAGCTTCCAGGGCAGCTTGTGGTAGATCGGGACGTAGACCTTCTGCCAGAAGATGTCCACCCCGCGTGGCGGTGGTGGCAGCGGCGCCCCGCGCCGGCGGGCGACCTCGACCTGGGCGGCGGTCAGCAGTTGCTTCTCCGAGACCGCACGGACCCAGCGGGCGAACGCCACCTCAGGACCCCAGCCGGGACAGCGCGTTCTGGGCCGCCATGGCGATCGGCTCGTTGAGCGCGCCGATGGGCGGGGAGTAGACGTTCTCCATCGTGGCCAGGTCGCGCAGCGTGATGCCGGTGCGGACGGCCATCGCCAGGAAGTCGGCCCGCTCCTTGATCCCCTCGCCGCCGACCATCTGGGCGCCGATGAGCCGGAGGCTGCCCGGCTCCGCGAGGAGCTTGACCTTGACCGGCTTCATGTCCGGGAAGTAGCGGGCCCGGGAGATGCCCTGGGCCTCTCCCATGACGTAGGGGATACCGATCGCGGTGGCCAGCGTCTCGGAGAAGGAGACCCCGCCGATCATCCACTTGCCGGCGACCATGCCCCAGGGGACGTAGACCGGCTGGTAGGCCCGCTTCCCCCCTGCGGCGTTGACCCCGGCGACCTTGCCCTGTGCGTACGCGTGGCTGCCGGACAGCCCCTGTACCGGCACGTTGCTCACGCCGTGCGGGATCTCGGCACAGTCACCCGCGGCCCAGACGTGAGGGGCCGAGGTCGCCATCGTCTCGTCGACGATGAACCCACCGGCCGACCCGGTCGTGAGACCGGCCGCAGCGCCGAGCCGGGTCTGCGGCTCCTTGTGCGTGCACACGACCAGGAGGTCGCAGGCGATCTCGCCGTCCGAGGTCGCGACCGCCCGCACCTTGCCTGCGGCGTCACCCAGGATGGCCTCGAGCTTGGTGTTGAAGTGCAGCGTGGCGCCCATCTCGAGCCAGGAGTCCTGGACCGGCTTGGCGATGTCCGGGTCGGTGGCCATCGACAGGGCCCACGGGCTCGGGTCGACCAGGTGGGTCTCGATGCCGCGGTGACACAGTGCGGTGACCATCTCCATGCCCAGCGGGCCGGCCTCGAGGACCACGGCGCTCCGGACGCCGTCCAGGGTCTTGTCCCACTCCATGGCCTCGCGGATGTTCTTCATGTAGTAGATGCCGGACAGGTCGTTGCCCGGCACGTCGGGCCGGCCGTAGTCCCAGCCCGTGGCCACGACCAGCGAGTCGTAGGGGACCGGCCGACCCGCCACGGTGACGGTCTTCGCCCGGACGTCGATCGCCTCGACGGCGGTCTCGTAGCGGATATCGATGCCCTGGTCGGCGTACTGCTGCTTGGTGCCGAGGAAGAGGCGCTCGAAGTCCGGGATCTCCCCGCCGTGCACGTAGGGGATCCCGCAGGGGCTGTAGGCGGCGTCCTGGTACTCGGTGTAGACGGTGATCTCGGCGGTCGGATCGGTGCCCCTGGCTGCTCCCGCGGCGCCGATGCCCGCGGCACCGCCACCTATGATCAGGATGCGCTTGGCCACGTAGGCCCTCCTTCGCCGGGCAGGACCCGCGTAGACGTTGAGCATGAGGAACGGGACGTCCACTATGGTGGGCAGAAGCGAATGGCGGCGTCAAGGGTTGTTCGAGAGGTACGTCACAGGCGTCCACCTGGCTCCCACTCCGTCGAGCACCACGTCGCGCCCACGGGGGGTTGATCAGTGACCGAGGACCTCAGCCGGATCGTCTCGGGGATCGGCCCGAAGCTACGCACGCTGCGCAAGCAGGCCGGCCTCTCACTGCAGCAGTTGGCGGTCAAGGCCGACGTCTCCGCGGCCGCGATCCACAAGATCGAGCAGAGCGGCATGGTCCCGACCATCACGACCCTGCTCAAGGTGGCCGGGGCCCTGGGGCGACCGGTCGCCTACTTCGTGGACGAGGAAGAAGTGGCCTCGGACCCGACCGTCTTCGTCCGGGAGGGCGAGCAGCGGCCCATCCTGACTTCGCACACCGGCATCGACCTGGCCGGCATCAGCGGCACCTACGGTCGCTTCTACCTCGCCGGGGCCCGCGCCACCGTGCTGCCGGGGGCCAGTAGCGGTGACCACTTCCTGGAGCACCCCGGCGAGGAACTCGTCTACCTGCTCGAAGGCGAGCTGGAGTTCGTCGTGAACCAGCAGACCTACCGGCTGCAGCCCGGCGACTCACTGCACTTCCGCACCGTGCAGCAACACTCCTGGCGCAACCCGGGCAGCGTGGACGCGGTCGCGCTCTGGATGGCGCTGCGCCCCCAGTAGCGGACACGCCCCCGCCAGCACGGGTCCCCACCAGCGGCAGCCACCGCGGCCCTCCCGCAGAACCGCCCCGCGGGCGGGGTTCAGGCGGGCACGGGCCGCGACGTGCGCTGCTCCAGTCCGGTGTACACCGCCAGATGGCGGCGGGCGCTCTCGTGCCAGGTGAAGCGGTCCGCCACGGCCCGGCCGGCCTGCACGAGTGCCGCCCGCCGGTCCTCGTCCTGCAGGACGGACAGAAGGGCCCCGGCGAGGCCCTCGACGTCGCCGAGGGCGACCAGCAGAGCGTCCCGGCCAGGGACGAGGTACTCGCGGAAGACCGGGAGATCGCTGGTGACGACCGGCAGCCCGGCGCTCATCGCCTCGAGGACGGCCAGCCCGAAGCCCTCCTTGACCGAGGGGAAGGCGAGCACGTCGGCGGCCTGGTACCAGGAAGCCATGTCCTCCTCCGGAACCGTCCCCACCTCCACGACGTCGCGGCCGAGCTCGAGTCCGAGCTCCGGGAGCTCGGCCAGCACGGCGTCGCGGTAGGCGCGGTAGTCCTGGAAGGAGTGGCCGCCGAGGACGGCGAGCACCGGAGCGAGGCCGCTCCGGTCGCGGAGCCGGGCAAGCGCACGCACCAGCGAGTCGCTGCCCTTGCGCGGCTCGAGCCCGCCGACGGCCAGGATCAGCGGGCGGTTCCGGGCCCCCACCCCCCACCGCAGCTGCGCGGCGCGCTCCCGCGAACCTGCGGCGTACTTGGCGACGTCGACCCCGTTGGGCACCACCCCGGGCCGGACGCCGTACTCCCGGCTGAGGATCTCCCGCCACACCTCGGTGACGGCCAGCACGACGTCCGGTTCGAGGATCGCCTGGCGCTGACAGTCCATCAGGATCTGGCTGGAGAAGTCGTCGACATGGTGCACGGTGCGCACCACCGGCACGCCGTACCCCGCGTCCCGGACGCGCGCGGCCGCTCGGGCGCTGATGCAGTCCTGCGCGTGCAGGACCGTTTCCGGGGCGGCCCGGACGACGTCGAGCAGGGCCCGCTCGATGCAGTCGATGCTGCCGGCCACCTTCTCCTCGAGATCAGCGGCACCCGTCGGTCCGGGAACGAGGGTGACCGGCACCCGCACCGGCCGGAAGAACCCGGTGGCCGGGTCCCCGAGAGCGACCACCCGCACGGGCACACCGAGGTCGTGCAGCGCCTCGGCGAGCTCGAGGGTGTGCACGACCCCCCCGCGGGGTTTGGTCGAGTAGGTCAGCAGGGCGATCGGCCGGTCGGTCACGGTCCCTCCTCGCCTGCGCTCGTGGGGCCGGCGACCTGGGGTGCCCTGCCCATGGGTGACCTCGCGAGCTCGGTCACAGCCCCTCCTCCGCGAGTCCGGGTTCACGGCGGACGAGGGCGGCGGCGGCGTACGCCGCGCGGGCGTTGGTCTCCGGCACGATGCAGCCGGCCTCCTCCAGGACGGCGCGCTGCCGCGAGTAGACCTGCGGATCCGCCTCCGTGCCCAGCAGGTAGGCGACGACCTGCGGGCCACCGCCGGCCATGAGCTCGGCGCAGACCGGGGCGAGCTGACCCGCCGGGTCCTCGTGGCTGCCGTGGCCGATCACGACGTCGAGCAGGATGACCGCGATCGTCGGGTCCTCCGCGGTGGCGCGCAACAACTCCAGCCGGCCGCTCGGGTCGATCATCGGGTGCGGCCGCCCCTGGGTGTACTCCTCCGCGCCCAGGTCGAGCAGCACGTGGGCACGCTCGGGAGCCGGCAGTCCGTGGTCCTTGCGCAGTGGCTCGTTCGAGTAGACCGGGCCCAGCAGGCTCTCCAGCACGTACTGCGCCTCGTAGCAGAGCGTGCCGCCCGAGAAGAGCCCGCGCACGGTCGTCCGCCCGGCGCCGAGGCGCTCGGCGGCGGCCGCGACCCGGCCGCACAGCCCCTCGTTCAGGGCGGGCGGGAATGCCCCGGTCAGTGCGGCGGCAGCGAGCGCCCCCTGCTCCAGGGTCGGGGCCAACCGGACGCCCTCGGGCGGCTCCAGATCGTCCAGGCCGAGGAAGACCGCGACCGCGGCGGTGTCCCGGCACTCGGCCAGCACGGCCTCCGCTGCCCCGGCGGAGGGAGGCTTGGAGACCAGCAGCACGGCGCTCGTGCCCGGGTCCGCGTCCAGGGCCCGGGCCGCGAGCTGGGCCATCCGGCCGCCGACCGCCTCGGAGAGGTCCCGCCCCCCGACGCCGATGACCTGGGAGACCCGGACCCCCCAGCGGTCCAGCAGGGCAGAGACTTCCTGAGCCCCCGTCCCGGCCGCTGCCACGACGCCGACGGCGCCGCCCCCTTCTGCGCGCAGTTCGTTGGCAAAGCCGAGCCCGGTACCGCCGAGGACCGCGGTCCCCGCACCGGGGCCCATCACCAGCAACCCGAGTCGCGCCGCCCGCTCCTTGAGCTCGACCTCCTCCTCCAGCGGGACGTTGTCGCTGAAGAGCAGGACGTGCAGGCCGGCTGTCAAGGCGTGATGGGCCTCCAGCGCCGCGTACTCCCCCGGCACGGAGACGATGGCCACGTCGATGCCCGGGGTCCGGCGCACGGCCTCGGCCGTGCTGGTCGGCGGCTTCTCCTCGGTCGCCCCGCCACTCGTCTCCCGCTCGCTGAAGGCGGCGTCCCGGCCGGCGTCGAGCGCGGCCTCGAGGGTCTCGTCGTCCTCGGCCCGTACCGCGAGCACCAGGTCGTTGGCGCCCAGTCCGTCCAGCTCGCTGCCGGAGAACCCGGCCGCGGCCAGGTCCTCCAGGCCACGCCTGCTCGCCATCACCGCGCCGGCCCAGCTGACCCCGGGGCGCTCGTCCATGGTCACGGTGGTGACCATCAGGAGCAAGGAGTCCAGATAGGTGTCCTTGTGGACCCGCATCCCGCTCGCGGTCATGATGCGCTCCCCACGGCGACGTGTGCCGGCTCGATGCAGGTGCCCGTCCCCGGGCGGCCCGCGGCGGCCGCCGCCAGCATGCGGGCAGAGGTGATGATGACCCGGTGACCGCCGTCCTCCAGGAAGCGCAGGGCCGCGCTGATCTTCGGACCCATGCTGCCGGGGGGGAACTGACCGTTCTGGAGGTGGCGCGCGGCCTCCTCGGGCGTGAGCCGGTGCGCCGGCCGCTGCTCGGGGGTGCCGTAGTCCAGGAGCACGGAGTCCACCCCGGTCAGCAGGTAGAGCTCGTCGGCCCCCACAGCGGTCGCGAGCGCCGCCGCGGCGTGGTCCTTGTCGATCACGGCGTCGATCCCGGTCATCGCGCCGTCCCCTCCCAGACTGACCGCGACCCCGCCGCCACCGGCCGCGAGCACCACGTGCCCGGCCTGCAGCAAGGTGCGGACGGCGTCCATCTCGATGATCCGGGCGGGCCGCGGCGAGGCGACGACACGGCGGTACCCGCGCCCGGAGTCCTCCACGACCTGCCAACCACGCTCGCGGGCCAGCTGGTCGGCCCGCTCGCGGCTGAGGAACGGACCGATCGGCTTCGTCGGGTGCTCGAAAGCCGGGTCCTGCGGGTCGATGCCCGCGTGCGTCACCACGCAGACGGCGGTGCCGGGGCCGCACTCACGGTCGATCGCCCGCACCAGGACGCTGCCGAGCTGCCCCTGCGTCATAGCGCAGAGCTGGTGCAGCGGTTGCGCGGGGACGAGGTGTTCCGAGGCGTTCTGCTGCATCGCCAGGTTGCCCACCTGGGGGCCGTTGCCGTGCACGACCGCGATCTGCCACCCGGAGCGGACGAGGGCAGCGAGACTGCCCGCCATCTCCGCCGCGTTGGCCTCGATCTCGGTCCAGGTGCCGTCCTGGCCGGCGGCCGTGAGGGCGTTGCCGCCCACGGCCACGACCGCAGTCGCCGGCACGGGCGCTGCCGATGAAGGCGCTGCCGTCGAGGACATGGCCGTCATGGCTGCAGCACCGGGGGGGCATGCCGCGCCGGCAACCCGCATCGGATAGGAAACGACATGTCCAGCATAGTGGAGTCTTCGAGGGGCGAGCGCAATGACCGATCCGCACCAGATCGCTGACGACCCGTACGCCGGCACTCCCGCGGTCCACGGCGATCCAGCGATCACCGCGGGCCCCGACGACGCCTCGGTGCCTACCCTGACGGCGGCCTCCTGGCAGCAGGCGGAGGCGCAGCTCTACCCCGCCGTGACGGAGCGGCCGGACCTGTATCAGCGCATCGTCCTCCTGGTCCGCCGCACGGTCGACCGGCTTCGCGAGCAGGGCCCGTCCACCAGCGCCCTTCTCGCGGCGGCCGACCGCGGGGCGGAGCTGGTCGCGCAGGTGGTGGACGAGAGCGGGGTGAGCGCCGCCGAGCTCGATCTCGACCTGGTGGCCCGCGCGGCACTGGCCATGCGGTACCGCGAGGTGCGCGGCGAGCAGTCCCTCCTGCGCCGCCTCCGACTGATCGCCGAGGCACGCCGCGCGGGGCAACCGTGGGTGGTGACCGAGGAGGCGGGTCACCCCGAGGGTGACCCGTTCCTGCCCTACCACCGACTCGAGGTGGAGGTGGAGACCGGTCGCGCGCTGCTGGTGTCGGCCACCGCGGACGACGACTTCCGCGACGTGCACCACACCGTGCAGGTCGTGCAGGTGGACCTGGGCAGCGGCGCGGTGCAGGAGATCCCGACCGGGGAGCCCACCGCCACCTGCCCGGACGCTGCGGCCCGGGAGGCGCGCGCGAGCGCGATGAGGGCGGCTCGATGAAGGCACGACCGATCGGGTCTTGACAGAGACGGACCTCACATCGAGTGTTTCCTTTAGTGAACGCGCGCCCACTCGGCGCGACCGCTCGGAGGAAGGCCTCGGATGACCGTCACCGCAGACACCCCGACCGCGACAGCGCCTCCTCCCGCGCTGTCGGCCGAGGAGTTGGCTCAGCTGCTGACCGCGGTGCAGAGCTCGGGTCTGCGCGTCGAGGTCCCGCTGGACGCCCGAGCCGGCGGCGCGGGCCCGGCGGACGCCGGGATGCTCTACATCGAGGGCGTGCAGACGACCGTCCCGACCAACGCCTCCTACGTGGCGGACTCCCCCTACGCCCTGCGCGGTGAGGACGACGGCAGCTGGGGTGTCTACCGCGACGGCGTACGCCTCGCCGGCGCAGCGCTCGCCCCACGGCCGAAGTACTACGACCTCACCACCGCAGACGGTATCCCCTACCACCAGATCGCCCTGCTGCACCTGGACTCCATGGCGAGCACCGTGCTGCAGACCTGCGCCTACTGGGGCAACGACGACCAGTGCGCGTTCTGCGGGATCGGCGTCACCCTGGCAGCGGGGCGCACCATCGCCAAGAAGACGCCGGCCATGCTCGCCGAGGTGGCGGTCGCCGCCCGTGACCTCGACGGCGCGGTCGACGCCACGCTGACCACCGGCAGCACCGCCACCCCCGACCGCGGCGCCATGTATGTCGCCCGGTGCGGCGAGGCGGTCAAGCAGGCCGCCGGGCTCCCCGTCCAGGTGCAGTTCGAGCCACCGGCCGATCTCGACGTCATCGACCGGGTCGCCGACATGGGCATCGACTCGGTCGGCATCCACGTGGAGACGTTCGACCCCGCCGTGCTCGCCCGGGTGGCACCGGGCAAGGCCCGCTGGGGGATCGAGGCCTACTTCTCCGCCTGGGAGCGGGCCGTCAAGGCGTTCGGATCCGGTCAGGTGTCCACCTACGTGATCCTCGGGATGGGCGAGGACGAGCAGACGACCATCGACGGCTGCAAGCGCGCCATCGACCTGGGCGTCTACCCCTTCATCGTCCCCCTGCGTCCGGTACCGGGCAGCCTCATGGAGGACCTGCTCCCACCGCCGCGGGAGGCCGTCGAGGCCGTGTACCGCAAGGTCGTTCCCTACCTGGCGAAGAAGGGCATGTCCTCCGCAGGGGTCGCTGCCGGGTGCGCGCGGTGCCAGGCCTGTTCGGGCATCGGGGCCTTCGAGCGGATGGACGGTGGGATCAGTGACGGACGTCCGTCTCTCCCGCTCTTCACCTCCCACTGAGGAGTCGCTCGCCTGCCGGCCCGTCCGGGGGCCGCTGGAACTTGCCGCACACCACGAGATCCGCCGAGCGGTGTTCGTCGCCGAGCAGGGCCTCTTCGCCGCCGACGATCACGACGAGCACGATGAGCACCCGGCGACCGTGCACGTCCTCGGCTTCGTCCACGGGGAGCCGGCGGGCACGGTGCGGCTGTACCCGCTGAGCGGCACGCTGTGGAAGGGCGATCGGCTCGCGGTTCTGCCCGAACACCGCCGCTCGCACATCGGCGGGCCCTTGGTGCGGCTCGCAGTTGCCCTCGCCGGCGACCGTGGCGGCAGCCGGATGAACGCCCTCGTCCAGGCCCCGAACGTGCGGTTCTTCGTGCATCTGGGGTGGTCGCCCGTCGGTGGGCCCGAGGACCACCTCGGCGTGCTGCACCAGCGGATGACGATCCCGCTGGCGCGGCGGTGAGCACCGCCGCCCGGCGGATCGAGGGCTCATCGCCGCAGGTTCGTCACACCCTCAGCCGTCAGGTCGAAGACGGTCACCTGCTCGCCCGACCGTGCCAGCCGCACCTCGCCGCTGTCGTCGAGCTCGCCGATCGGCTGCGCGGTCAGACCGCGGTCGCGGAACCCTTCGAGGCAGCTCTCCACACGGTCCGCCGGGCAGGTCAGCAGGAAGGCGAACGCAGGGAAGCAGCTCAGCCAGTCGGCGAGCGGGACCCCGTCCGGGACGGGCAGGACGTCGAGGTCGACGGTCACGCCGAGCCGCTGCGGCTCCAGCAGCATCGCCAGCGACCCCACCAGGCCCGCCATGCTGACGTCCTTCGCCGCCACCGCGGCGCCGGTCGCCGCCAGGTCGGCCAGCAGGCGCACGTCCCCTGCCATGCGCGCACCCCGCTCGCGGAAGGACGGGAAGAACAGGAAGTCCGGGCGCATCGCGCCTTCCAGGCAGCATCCGAGCACGAGCACCTGACCGGCCGCAGCGTGGTTGGCCGACAGCACGCGGTCGGCCCGGCCGATGCCGAAGGCGGACAGCGCCGGCGTCCCGTCCGTGCGGGTGAGGTGCCCCCCCACGATGGGGACGTCGTACATCCCGGCCGCCCAGCGCATGCCCCGCAGGGCCTCCCGGGTGATCTGCTCGGGTCCGACCACCGTGTCGAGCAGGGCGACGGGTCGCGCGCCCATGGCGGCGAGGTCGTTGATGTTGGCCAGGACGGCCGCGATCCCGGCGCCGTAGGGGTCGGCGGCCACGAACGCCGGCAGGATCGCCTCGCCCCCCACCACGACGTGCCCCGATCCCTCGGGCAGCACCGCACCGTCGTCGCCCGGACCGGCATACCAGTCGCCACCGCCCAGCACGTCGGCGACCAGGCCGATGTCGGCCTTGGCCAGGACGCCCGGCAGCCCCCGCAGGTGGTCGGCGAGGCTCGCGAGGTCGGACACGGGCGGCTCCTGTGGGTCGGGTCGGCGGAAGGTGGCTGTTTACGATGGTGAACGCCATGCCGACCTTCCTCAACCTGCCACAGCGCACGGCGAAGCCACGCCGGCGGGGCATCACGCATGTGCTCGACAAGGGCCTGCCCGTCGCCGAGATCGCCCCGCTGCTGCGCGTGTGCGGAGCCTATGTCGATGTCTGGAAGCTGGGCTGGGGCACCGCGTACCTCGACCCCGGGCTTGCCGAGAAGCTGAGGGTGCTGGACGGGCACGGCGTGCTCGCCTGCGCCGGCGGGACGCTGCTCGAGGTCGCCTGGCAGCAGGGCGCGGTGGAGCCCTACCTGCAGTGGGCCGCCGAGGTCGGGTTCCCCTGCGTCGAGGTGTCCTGCGGCGTCGCCCCGATGAGCGCCGACGACAAACGCGCGCTGATCGAGGCGGCCGCGGACCGTTTCATCGTGCTCGCCGAGATCGGCGCGAAGGACCCCACGGCAGAGGTCTCCCCGGCGGTCTGGGCGGCCGACGCCGCCGCCGACCTCGCCGCCGGGGCGACCTGGGTGGTGACCGAGGGCCGGGAGAGCGGCACGGTCGGGTTGTTCGACCCCACCGGCGAGGTGCGCTCCGATGTCGTCGACGCGGTCGTCGAGTCCGTCGGGATCGGCACCACGGTGTTCGAGGCGCCGCGCAAGGAGCAGCAGGCCTGGCTGATCCGTCGCTTCGGCCCGGACGTCAACCTGGCCAACGTCGCCCCGTCGGACGCGCTCGGGCTGGAGGCGCTGCGGCTGGGGCTGCGCGCGGACACCTTCGACGCCACCCCTGGCCGGGTGCACGTCCGGTGAGCACCTTCCCCGACCGCTACCGCGAGGTCTCGGTGACCGACGTCGATGTGCCGCTGGAACTCGAGCCCCTGCGAGCCCTGCTGACCTCCCGGCCGGTCTACCGCCGCAGCCGGTACGTCGTCGTGCGCCGCGGGGCGGAGACCGCGCTGGTCGAGGTGATCCGGGGAGCGACCAGCGGGTTGTTCTCGGCCGTCGAGGACGTCGTGCTGCTGGCGAGCCCGGCCGAGACCGTCTACCTGCACCGCCCCGAGCTGGACACCGGCGTCCCCAGCAACCTGGTCAGGGCCGCACAGGCCGCGCCGGACGCCCGGTGCGTGGTCGTCGAGGGTTCGTACGGGCACGTGAGCTTCGTGCTGGACCCGGACCCGGTGCGCCTGCACGTTCTCGACGTCGCCCCGCCCTGGCCGGCCAAGCTGCTCGACCAGGTGGAGCGGGTACTGGAGACCGCCGACGACCTGACCGGCGTGCTGCCGGTCCCCCACGTCGTGGAGCTCCCCGACCTGTTGCCCGGCGAACCGACGGGCCACTACCTGCTGCCGTGCCGGGGCGGTGGCATGGACGTGCCCGGCGCCGAGGTGTCCTACCTCGACGAGGTGCCTCCGAAGGCCGATTGGACCCTGCTGGGTTGCGCCCGGTCCCGCGCCATCCACGACTTCTTCTACGAGGGACCGGTCCGCCAGGTCGACACCTGCCCACGCACCCTCGCCGCCGGGGTGGAGCTGCCCCCCGGCGAGGTGCTGCTGACCAAGTGCTGCCTGCTGGAGAACCACGTCGAGGTCGACGGCCGGGTGGTCATCACTCCGTGGGGGGCCTCCTTCGGGCACCTGCGCGAGGCCCTCGAGGCGGCCGCGGAGCTGGCCGAGCAAGCATGACGATCTCCGGCGCCCGCATCTCCGACTCGACGATGTACGGGCACCTCTGGGGCACGCCCCCGGTCCGCGCGGTGTTCGAGGAGCGCGGCCGGCTGCAGGCCTGGCTGGATGTGCTGGCCGCGCTGGCGCGGGCGCAGGCGGCCGAGGGGCTGGTGCCCGCATCCGCCGCCGAGCAGATCACCGCCCGCGCCCGGGTGGAGCTGCTGGACCTGGATCTGGTCGCCGCCCAGACCCGGGCCACCGGGCACAGCACCCTCGGGCTGATCCGGGCGCTGCGCGAGGTGCTGCCCGCCGACGTGCATCCCCACGTCTACGTCGGGGCCACCGTGCAGGACCTCACCGACACGTGGACGTCGCTGGCCCTGCGCACCGTCCTCGGCGAGGTGCGGCGCGACCTGCTGCGCGCCGAGGAGCTGGCACTCGATCTCGCCGAACAGCACCGCGACACGCTGCTCGCCGGGCGGACGCACGGGCAGCCGGGCGCGCCGGTGACCTTCGGCTGGAAGGCCGCCTCCTGGGCCGACGAGATCCGCCGGCACCTCGACCGGCTGCGCGAGGGCACGCCGCGGTGGCTGGTCGGCCAGCTCGGCGGCGGCGTCGGCACCCTCGCCGCCCAGGGGCCCCGCGGGCTGCACGTGCGGGCCCGGTTCTGCGCCGAGCTGGGCCTCGCGGACCCCGGCATCTCGTGGCTCACCGCCCGGGACCGCATCGCCGAGGTGGGGAGCGTCCTCGCCATGGTCACCGGCACCCTGGCCCGCATCGGCAACGAGGTCTACGAGCTCCAGCGACCCGAGCTCGGTGAGCTGACAGAGCCGGTCCCCGCCGGGGTGGTCGGCAGCATCACGATGCCGCACAAGCGCAACCCCGAACGCAGTGAGCACCTGGACACCCTCGCCCGGCTGGTCCGCGCCTCGACGGCCGTGCTGCTGGAGGGCATGACCGGCGTGCACGAACGCGACGGGCGCAGCTGGAAGGCCGAGTGGGTCGCGCTGCCCGAGGTGTGCCTGCTCACCGCGACGTCCGCCTCGTTCGCCGTGGAGCTGCTGACCGGCCTGGAGGTCGACGTCGCCGGCATGCGGCGGAACCTGGACGACTACACCGGCAGCGAGCGGGCGCTCACCGTGCTCACCGAGCGCCTCGGCAAGCACGCCGCGCAGGAGGCCATGCAGGTCGCGCTCGCACAGGGCCGCCGCGCCGGGCGGCCGATGGCCGACGTGCTCGTCGAAGCCGGCCTGCTCAGCGGGCAGGAGGTCGCCGCGCTGGCACCTGATGCCGGCGCGGCCGGCGCGATGGTCGACCTGGTCGTGGCGCGAGCGCGCGCGGCGCGGGCGGCGGAGGGCGAGGCGTGACGCGGCAGGGCATCAGCGGCATGGCTCTGCTGCCCACCCCGCTGACCCCGGCTCCCCGGCTGGCGACGGCCCTCGGGCTCACCGGGCCGCTCTGGGTCAAGCGCGACGACCTCACCGGTTTCGCTGTCGCCGGCAACAAGGCACGCCAGCTCGAGCTGCTGGTCGAGGACGCCCGGGCACGTGGCGCCGACGTCCTGGTCACCGGCGGCACGCTCGGCTCCAACTTCGTGCAGGCCGCCGCGGCGGCCGCCGCCTGGGCCGGGCTGGGGTGCGTGCTGGTGCTCGCCGGGCCGCCCGTCCCTCGATCGGCACACCCGAACCTGGCCGCTGCCACCGCCTGGGGCGCCGAGGTCCGGTTCACCGACGACCTCGACCGGACCACCGTGGACGCGCAGCTACCGGTCGTCGCCGCCGAGCTCACCGCCGCCGGTTGCCGGCCCTACGTCGTCCCCCGGGGGGGCGCCAGCCCGGTCGGCGCCGAGGGTTATCGGCTCGCGGTCGACGAGGTCCTCGCCCAGCTCGACGGGCAGGCACCGGTCGTCGTCATCGCTGCCGGCGCCGGCGGGACCCTGGCCGGACTCGTCGCGGGCAACGTGGCGCTCGGACGGCCGCTGCGCATCGTCGGCGCCTCGGTGAGCCGCCCCCCGGCGGAGGTCAGCGCCCGGGTGCTCGAGCTCGCTTGCCAGGTCGCCGACCGGCGCGGTGAGCCCCGGCCGGTCGAGTCCGACGTCGAACTCGTCGACGCCCGGGGCCCCGGGCACGGCGTGGCGTCACCCGCCGGGGATGCCGCCGCCGCACTCGCCCTGCGCGCCGCCGGGCTGGTGCTCGACCCCGTGTACACGGCCAAGGCGCTCGCCGCGCTGCCCGCCGCCGCCGGAGGACAACCGGCGCTGTTCTGGCACACCGGTGGCCTGCTCGACGCCATCGCCGGACTCATGGGAGGCGACGGATGACAGGCGACACTGAGGGGAGCCCGCCCGTGACCGCCGGACACCGGCTCGGACCACCGCAAGAAGGGCCCGCCCCCGAGCTCGTGGACTCCGGGTTCCACCTGGAGAACGCGGACGCACCGCTGCTGCACGCCGGCCTGAACCGGGCCGACCTGGCGCACGTGCTCGACCTGCGCGCCCGAGGCGTGGTGCCCGAGGAACCGGCCCGCCGGTTGCTCGCGCTGCTGCTGGAGGCCGACCGCACCACACCCGAGGAGTTCCCCTACGACCCCGCCTTCGGCGAGCCGTACAACAGCCGGGAGCGGCACTTCATCTCCCAGATCGGGGACGACGCCGGCTGGCTGCACGCCGGGCGCCCCCGGCGGGAGGCGGTGCGCATCGCGCTGCGCCTGCACCTGCGCACCCAGGTGGTGGACCTGATCGAGGCCGGCGCCGCACTGGCCGAGACCCTGGCGGAGACGGCTGCGGAGCACAGCCGCACCTGGATGCCGGATCAGACCTACCTGCAGCACGCCCAGCCCTCGACCTACGGCCACTACCTGCTGTCCTTCGCCTACCCGGTGCTCCGCGACGTGCGCCGCCTGGTCGACGCGCTGGCCTGGATCAACAGCAGCCCGGGCGGGGCCGGGTGCGTGAACGGCAGTCGGCTGCTCGACGACCGGGGCCCGGTGGCGCAGATGCTCGGCTTCGACAGCGTCATCGAGCACACCCGCGACGCCATGTGGCAGACCGACGGCCTCGTCGACGTGCTGGCCGTCGCCGCCAGCCTGGTGGGCACCCAGAGCAAGCTGGCCGAGGACCTGGAGATCTGGGCCTCGAGCGAGTTCGACTACGTCACGCTGGCCGACGGGTTCAGCCGCTCCAGTGTGCTCATGCCGCAGAAGCGCAACCCCTACGCCCTGTCGATCATTCGGGGCGCCTCGGGCACCCTGATCGGCCGGGTCAGCGGCTTCCTCGCCGTCGTCAAGAGCCCCTCGGCCCGCAGCGACAACCTGATCTACGCCTACGGGGAGGTGCCGCGCGCCCTCGACCTCGCGCTGCGCACCACGCGGCTCACCGGCGGAGTCGCCCGCACCCTGCAGGTCAACACCGCCCGGATGTGGACCGCGCTGGAGTCGGGTTTCTGCCAGGCGACCGACCTCGCCGAGTACGTGATGCAGACCTGCGACGTCGACTACCGCACCGCCTACCAGGTGGTCGGGGTCGCCGTCCGCCGGGCCAACGCGGCGGGGCTGCGCGGCATCGACCTCGATGGCGCGATGCTCGACGCCGCCGCCCGGGAGTACACCGGCCGGCCCATCGGGCTGACCGGCCGCGACCTCGTCGAGATCCTCGACCCGCGGCACATCGTGGCGACCCGGACCGCCGCCGGTGGGGCCGCGCCGCCGGTGGTCGAGGGGATGGCGGCGTCCTGCAGGGAACAGGCCCGGGAACTGCGTGACCTAGCCCTCGACCGCCGCGAGGGCTTCCAGGCGGCCGACCGCCGCCTGCTCGAGACGGCCGAGGCGTTCGCCTCCGGCGCGGACCAGGAGGACTCCCGATGAGCTCGACCGACACCACCGCCCCCATCGCCCTCCCCACCGAGGTCGGGGTCGTCAACGTCGGCCTGCCGCTGTTCGCCGCCGCGGTCGCCGCGCAGGGCCGGCCCTCGGTCCAGGTCGACTGGCGGGTCCCCGCCGGTGGCGACCCGGTGGCGCTGGCCGCGCTGCGCCGGCTGTCCGGGCCGCTGAACGAGCAGGTGGACGAGGCGAACGCCGAGGTGTTCCGCCGGCTCGACACAGGTGTCCCGATGCTCACCGGCGTCCGGCGGGCCGGCGACGTGGTGCCGGGGCTTTCCGGCCGCACCCTGCTGCACGCCGGCCCGCCGATGGAACTGGCCGAAGCCTGCGACCCGCTGCGCCGGTCCATGCGCGCCGCTGTCGTCGCCGAGGGCTGGGCCGAGGACGTGGCCCGCGCAGACGCGATGCTGGCCAGTGGCGAGATCACCCTCGCCCCGGCGAACGAGTCCGGCGGCGTGGTCCCGATGGCCACCGTCATGGGCCCGACCACGCCGGTCTGGGTGGTCGAGCTCGAGGCCGGTGGGCTCTCCTCCTGGGCCCCGCTGGGGCAGGGCTCCGGCAACGTCGCCTGGTTCGGCCGCGACACCCCTGAGGCCGTGGAGCGGCTGGTGCTGTTGCGCGAAGCCGCGGAGCCGGTGCTCGCGGAGGTGCTGCGCGACAGCGGCCCCGTGGACGTCTTCTCGATCGCGGCGCAGGCGGTGGCCATGGGGGACGACGTGCACGTGCGCACCCAGGCGGCGACCAACCTGCTGATCAAGCAGCTGCTGCCGTCCCTGATGGCCTCCGAGCACCCCCGGCGCGTGGAGGTCGCCCGCTACCTGGCCGCGAACCACCTGCTGTTCCTCACCCTGGCGATGGCCGCCGCCCGGACGCTCACCGCCTGGGCCGGGCAGGTCGAGGGCTCCTCGATCGTGACCACGATGGCCCGCAACGGCACCGAGTTCGGCGCGAAGCTCTCCGGCGGACAGGAGTGGTTCCTGGCGCCCGCCCCGATGGTCGGGCACGCGCTCTACCACCCGGGCAAGGGCCCCGACGACAGCGCGCCGGACATCGGCGACAGCGCGGTGCTCGAGCTGGTCGGTCTCGGCGGAGCGGCTGCGGCCGGCTCCCCCGCCGTCGGGCAGCTGGTCGGCGGCCTGGCGGCGGCCGCGGAACTCACCGATGAGCTGGGTCGCGTCTGTGTCGGCAGGTCCAGCCGCTTCACCCTGCCCACGTTCGGTGGCCGCGGCACCCCGCTCGGCGTGGACGTCCGCCGGGTGGTGGAGCACGGCATCACGCCGAAGGTGACAACCGGCATTCTGCACAACAGCGACGGCAGCGGCCAGGTGGGCGCGGGCGTGGCGGAGGCGCCGCTCAGCTGCTTCCGGGCCGCGCTGCTCGACCTCGACGCGCGGCTGACCGCGCCGAGGGACGCACACAACGGCTGACCCTCCAGCGCCGTCACATCACCTGTACTACCGAGGAGTGCGCCATGTCCCGTCCACCACTCCCCCCGTTCACGCACGACACGGCCGTCCAGAAGGTGCGGCTGGCCGAGGACGCCTGGAACACACGCGACCCGGAGAAGGTCGCCGCCGCGTACACGGTGGACTCCCGGTGGCGTAACCGATCGGAGTTCATCACCGGCCGCACGGAGATCCAGGAGTTCCTGGCCCGGAAGTGGGCCAGGGAGTTGGACTACCGGCTGATCAAGGAGCTGTGGGCCGCCGAGGGGAACCGCATCGCGGTCCGATTCGCCTACGAGTCGCATGACGCCGCAGGGAACTGGTTCCGCTCCTACGGGAACGAGAACTGGGAGTTCGACGAGAACGGCCTGATGCGACGGCGTCACGCCAGCATCAACGACCTCCCCATCTCCGAGGCCGACCGCCTCTACCGCTGGCCCCAGGGTCGGCGCCCCGATGATCACCCGGGGCTCAGCGACCTCGGCCTGTAGGGCGGTGCGAGGTGCTCACCGTGCCGTCGGCCCCGCCGGTCCCCGCCCCGGTTCGCTGCACCGTCCGTCCCGGAGCCCCGCGGGTCCGGCTCCCCCGGGAGCGGCCGGGCGTACGGCCGCCGCGGGGCCACCTCCACTGGGCCGCGCTGTGGCACCTGGCCGCCGGCCGCTCCTCCACCACCAGGGACGCCGCGGCGCACCGGCCGGCACCCGTGGGGGCGGACCCCGACGCGCCACGGACGGCTCGGGAGACCTGACCCCCGACCTCAGGCCGGCGTCTGGGCCGGCGGGGGATCCGGCCGCTCGAGGACGCCCGTCTCCACCGCCGGCGCGTCGCGGGGCGCGGGCCACGCGGCGCCGGTCCGGGTGCGGAAGGCGTCGACCCCGGCCTCCACGGTCGGGAAGAAGTGCTGCGGCTCGATCTCGCGGGCCAGCCCGTAGCGCTCGACCTTGCGACGGACCGGGTCCTTGAGCTCGGCGAACGCGAGGGTCTGCCCGCGCTCGTCCAGCAGGCGGGCGAGGTCGAACAGCACGTCGGCGGCCGTGGTGTCGACGTCGGTGATCGGCTCGGCGGCGACCAGGACCCACCGGGGCGGCGGCTGGGTCCGGGCGAGGGCCATGACCGCGTCGCGGAAGGTCTTGGCGTTGGCGAAGAACAGCGGCGCGTCGAACCGGTAGATGACCAGCCCCGGCAGCTGTCGCGCGTCGGGGTACGAGCGGACGTCGTGGAACCCGGCCACGCGGTCAGCCAGCCCGAGGACGGTCTGGTACGGCCGCCACGCCCGCCGGAACACGTTGAGGATCGACAGGCCGACGGCGATCGCGATGCCGGGCAGGACCCCGAGCAGCGCCACCCCGGCGAACGCGACGACCGACAGGATGAACTCGACCCTGCGTTGGTGCCACAGCCGGGCGGTGCCGCGCAGGTCGGCCAGCGACAGCGATGCGGTGATAACCACGGCCGCCAGCGCGGACTGCGGCAGGTCACGGAACAGCCCGGGCAGGAACAGGATCATGACGATGATCAGCGCGGCCCCGGTGACCCCGGTCAGCTGCGTGCGGGCGCCCGCGCGCTCGGCCACCGCGGTGCGGGAGGCGCTGGTGCTCACCGGGAAACCCTGGAACAGGCCCGCGGCCAGGTTGGCCGCGCCGATGCCGATCATCTCCTGGTTGCCGCGCACCTCCTGCCCGGTGCGCTCGGCGAACGACGACGCGGTGGAGATGGTGTCGGCCAGTGACACCAGTGAGATGGCCAGCGCCCCGGCCAGCAGCGGCCCGACGTCGGACCAGGCGACCGTGGGGAGCGTCAAGGGCGGGAACCCCTCCGGCAGCACCCCGACCAGGCTCACGCCGCGCTCGCCGAGCCGGAAGACCGCGCTGACGCCGATGGCCAGGACCACCATGACCAGCACGCCCGGCACCCTGGGCGCCCACCGCCGGAGGGCGAGGACCACCGCGATGCCGCCGACCCCGACCGCCGCGGCGGCCGGGACGGTCTCCCCCCGAGCCACGCCCTCGACGACCCCCACGAGCTCCCCGATCAACCCGTCGGCGTCGACGGAGAATCCGAGCAGCTTGGGCAGCTGGCCGACCAGGATGGTCAGCGCCAGCCCGTTCATGTAACCGATCATGGTGGGCTTGGAGAGCAGGTCGGCGACGAAACCCAGCCCGGCCAGTCCCGCCGCGATCATGACCCCGGCCGTCATCAGGGCGAGCATCGACGCCAGGGCGACCGCCCGTTCCGGGTCCCCGCCCGCGGCCACCAGCGGCAGGACCGTCGCCGCGATCATCGGCCCGAGCGAGGAGTCGGGCCCGAGCACCAGCACCCGCGACGGGCCGAACACGGCGTAGGCGAGCAGGCATGTGACGGTCGTGTACAGGCCGGTGATCGGTGGGAGCCCCGCCAGTTCGGCGTAGGCCATCCCCTGCGGCACCAGCAGCGTGGTCAGCACCACGCCGGCGACGACATCCTTGACCAGCCACGGCCGGCGGTAGCCGGACAGCGCACGGACGCCGGGTGGGACCGGGGTCATGGCCACCACCTCACCGGCAGCCGCGGTAGCTCGCCCGCAGCCTCTTCTCCACCAGGATGGGGACGAAGGTCTGCACCCGGGCGCCGGCGAACGCCGCGAGCGCCGCCGCGGCCCGGTCCCGGACCCCCTCGGGGTCCACGCCGTACTCCCGGGAGACCCGGGCCACCAGAAGGTCCACGAACGACGCCTCGGGTGGGGCGGGGAGCGGCTCATCGTCCTCGGGAACGGCCTCCGCAGCGACCACGGTCACCCGGCACCTCCTCGTCCCGCGCCCGGTGCGACCGCACCACGGTCCCGCCCGCGGAACGCGCGGAGATCCCCCGCGGCGGATGACCGTGCGTCCCGCGGCAGCGCAGGTCAGCCCGCCGACGCATCCAGCCGACGGGCCATCAGGCCGAAGAGGACGCCGAGGGCGTCGGTGGCCCGGTGCGCCCCGGCGCTGGCGACCAGGCTGCCGCTGCGCCGGCGCAGCTCGAGCTCCTCCCTGCCGAACATGCCACCCACCGCACCGACAAGCGGAGCCAGAAGGCCGGCGGTCACGGTCCACAGCTCCCTCCGCAACCGACCGCGCCGTCCCCGGGTGCCGGATCGATACCCGGGGAGCGGCGAGGCTGCCGGCCGGTCGACCAGCAGTCAGGCAGCGTCAGTCGACGGGGGCGATGAGCGCGTCGAGGTCGTCGACCGGCTCGTCGATGAACCCGAAGTCGATCATCGCCTCCTGGGTGATCTCGGCCCGCTCGGTGCTGGGGGCGCGGTCCTCCAGCCAGGCCGGGAGCTCCATGCGCGCGGCCAGCTCCGGGGAGAGCTGGGTGTAGGTCGGCAGGATGTCGATGACCTCCTGCGGGTCGGAGGCGGCCAGCTCGGCGCCGCGCTCCAGTGCCCGGGCGAACGCCGCGGTGATCTCCGGGTTCTGCGCGGAGTACTCGGCCGTGGTCATGAAGCCGATGACGGGCATCTCGGCCAGCCGGTCGCTGCAGGAGGAGGGCCCGGCGATCACCCGCTGCCCCTGGTCCTCGGCGAGGGTGACGAACGGCTCGCCGATGAACGCGGCGGCCACGTTGCCGTTCTGGACGGCCCCGGGCATGTCGGGGAAGGGGATCTCGACGAGGGTGTAGTCACCGTCCTGCAGGCCGGAGGCGGCCATGCACTCCCGGACCTGCAGCTCCACCAGGCCGGCCAGGGTGTTCACTGCGACCCGCTGGCCGCGCAGGGCGGCGGGGTCCTGGTACGGGGAGTTCCCCGCCACCATGATCCCGTTGACCCCCTCCTTCGGGCCGGTCATCTCCCAGACCATCTGCGCAGGCAGGCCCTGACTGGCAGCCTGGAGCACCGTGGTCCAGTTCGAGCTGCTGAACTGCAGGTCGCCGGCGACCATCGCCGGGAGCGCGGCCGACCCGCCCGCGACCATCTGCGTCTCGACCTCGAGCCCCTCCTCCTCGAAGTAGCCCTCCTGGATGGCCAGGAACAGCGGGGCGTTGTCCGGGATCGGGAGCGTGCCGACCAGGATCGACACCGGGTCCTCCGGACTCAGCTGCGTGTTGCCAGTGGCACCCTCGTCCTCACCAGCCCCGCAGGCCACCAGCAGGCAGGCGGCCAGGGCTACCGGGACCCCCCGCTTGACCGAACGACTGATCGTCACGCGCTCTCCTCCGGTTGTTACTGGGCATGCTGACGGCGAGAACGCGGCACCATCGATCCCAGCGGCCCGGCCGCCTACACGGCACCGGACACCGGTCGGGGGAACCGGCGGAGCAGCCAGCCGCTGACACAGCGGTCTCCTTGGACGGCGATCATGTCTGTTGGTGGCGTGCGACACAGCTGGCGGCTGTCGCATACGACTCGCGACAGATGTCTCGGTAGAGGTAAGGGGGTCACGGGGCGGGCCCGCTCGTCCCGCCCATCCACGATTGCCGCCCACCGCCCTCGCACGGTGTCGCGGTGATCAGGCGCCCTCTCCCGCTCACCGACCCTCGACTGGCACGCGGCCACTGACCGACCTGCACAAAGGCCCTGCGGCCGGGCGTCCAGGACCCGGGCCTCGGCGAGGGCTCCGCGAAATCCGCGGCCGGTCGGAGTCGCACGTGATGCCGCCACCGGAGCCGTAGACCGCGGTGCCGGCCTCCCGCTCGAGCACCACCGTCCGGATCGCCACGTTGAACCGGGCCCGGAACGGGGCACCTGGGGGTCCGACCACACCCACCGCGCCGCAGTCCCCCCGCGGGGACTGGAAGCCCTGCTCCGTCTCACGCTGGCGACCGGACTGCGCCGCGGCCAGGCTCTCGCCCTGCACTGGTCGGACGTCGGCCTGGCCGCCGGGCTGGTCCGGGTCCGCCGGACCCGGGCGGCGTGTGCGCCCGTCGCGCGTCACCCCCCGTGGCGCTCGAGGGGCGTCACTGATCCTGCGCTGCCCGTTCGGGCACGCATCGGGGTCCGAATGGACGGGGCGCGCGGGTCTGGCGACTCCGCCATCCGCCCTGCCACCGTCGGTGGTTGCCGACGTCCGTGAGGTGTGCCATGCGCGGTCGTGACCACGAGCGGCTCGACGGGCCTGCCCTCTCCGGGCGGGCGACGTCCGCAGCCGCGGAGACCGGCCCGTGCCGCATGGCCATCCACCCGCACGCCGTCGCCCCTTCCCGCGGTGATGCGATCCGCCGTGCACCACCGCCGCACCGGTCGGTCACGCCGTGAAAGCCCCCGCCAGGGAACCCGGCAACCCGGGCCGGCGGCCGGACGGTCAGGCCGCGGGGCGGCGACCTGCGCACCCGGGCAACGTGCAGGCACTGGTGCGGCTCCAGGCGCGGGCCGGCAACGGAGCAGTCGCCCGGCTGCTGGCTCCGGACGCCGCAACGCGAGGGCGGACGACGGCCGCGCCCGCGGGGCCCGTAGCGAGCGGCAACGTCGGCATGCAGCGGCTCGTCGAGGCCGGCGGAGCGTGCCCGCCGCCACCGGTCGCCCCCACGCCGGCCGACCCGAGGGCGGACTCGCGGTTCGCGGCGGTCGAGGGCCAGGTGCACGGTGCGGCCGCGGCCGCGAAGAAGCACCCGTCCGGGGCGGCCGAGGCCGACCAGGCGCGCCGGGCCGCCGAGCCGCCGTCCGACGACAAGGCCGGCCAGGCCAAGGCGGCGCAGGCCGACCGGATGGCCGCGGCCAAGCCCAAGGGGTTCGACAAGGCCGGCTTCATGGCGGCGGTGAAGGCGGCGATAGCCAAGGCGGCGCCGCAGAACCTCGACGAGGCGGACAAGTTCGCGACCTCGGGCAAGGCCGACGCGGTCAAGGGCGAGGTGATGGGGAAGGTCGCGGAGGGCAAGAAGAGCTCCGCCGCGGACATCGAGGCCACGACCGCGCAGCCGCCGGACCCGTCGGTGGCCAAGGACAAGCCGGTCACCCCCCTGCCGCCGCAACCGGCGCCGCAGGTGCCGGCCGTGGACGGCGCCAAGGCGATGCCGGGCAAGGCGCCGACCGAGCAGACCGACCTGCGCGGTGGGCCGTGCTCGGTGAACAAGGACATGGCGGTCGCGAACGTGAGCGACCAGGACCTCGCCGCCTCCAACGAGCCGCAGATGCAGCAGGCCCTCGCCGCCAAGAAGACGGCCGAGGCGCACGCCGCGCAGGCGCCGGCGCAGATCCGGCAGAAGGAGGGCGAGGCCCTCCAGGAGGCACAGGCCGGCGCGAGCGCGGACGCGAAGACCGCCGTGGCCGCACTGACCGGGGTGAAGGGCCAGGCCGGCGGCCAGGTGGGCACCCAGAAGAGTGCCGCCAAGGCCCGCGAGGAGACCGAGCGCAAGCGGATCTCCGGCGACATCAACAAGATCTACGACCGGGTCAAGGGCGAGGTCACGGCCATCCTCACCGGGCTGGACGCCAAGGTCTCCGGTGAGTTCGAGGCCGGTGAGAAGGAGGCGCGCGCCGCGTTCACCGCCCAGCACAAGGCGGAGATGGAGAAGTACAAGGACCAGCGCTACTCCGGGCCGGCCGGCTGGCTGCGCTGGACCGGCGACCTGTTCATGAGCGTGCCCAAGGAGGCCAACGACATCTTCGTGCGGGCGAAAGCGCTGTACGAGGAGCGGCTGACCGCGGTGATCTCCAAGGTCGCCGATCTCATCGGGCAGCAGCTGGACGAGGCCAAGAAGAAGATCGCCGCCGGGCGCGAGGAGATCCGGGTCTACGTCGCCAAGCAGCCCAAGGACCTGCAGAAGATCGCGCAGGCCACGGCCACCGAGGTGTCGGGCAAGTTCGACCAGCTCGAGTCGGACGTCGACGACAAGTCGACCTCCCTGGTCGACGACCTGGCCCAGAAGTACGTCGAGGCACGCAACGCCGTCGACGAGGAGATCAAGGCGGAGCAGGCGAAGAACGCCGGGCTGGTCGACATGGCGAAGAACGCCATCGGCGAATCGGTCAAGGCGATCCTGCAGCTCAAGGACCTGTTCTTCGGCCTGCTGTCGAAGGCGGCGTCCGCGTTCGACGCCATCGTCGCGGCCCCCGTGCGGTTCATCACGAACTTCATGAGCGCGGTGAAGCAGGGCTTCCTGAAGTTCGCCGACAACATCCTCGCGCACCTGAAGAAGGGCCTGCAGGGCTGGCTGTTCGGTCAGCTCGCCAACGCCGGGATCGAGCTTCCCGAGAAGCTCGACCTGATGGGCGTGCTGAAGATGATCGCCTCGTTGATGGGCCTCACCTGGGCCCACCTCAAGTCGCGGATCATCGCCAAGGTGCCGCCGCTCGGCAAGGTCTGGGACGCCGTCGAGTCGAAGATCGACATCGCCAAGAAGTTCGCCACCGAGGGCATCACCGGGATCTGGAACTGGATCAAGGAGAAGGTCGGCGACGTCAAGCAGATGATCTTCGACCAGATCAAGTCGTTCGTCATCGAGCGGGTGGTCAAGGCCGGCATCACCTGGGTGCTCGGCATGCTCAACCCCGCCGGCGCGCTCATCAAGATCGTTCAGGCGCTGATCAGCGTCGTGCAGTGGATCATGGAGCGCGGCAAGGAGATGGGCGAGTTCATCGGCACGATCATCGACGCCGTCATGGACATCGCCCGCGGCGGCCTGGGCGGCGTCCCGGAGAAGATCGAGAACTCCCTGTCCAGGGCCGTCCCGCTGGTGATCAGCTTCCTCGCCGGGCTGCTCGGGCTCGGCGGCATCTCCGAGAAGGTCAAGGAGTTCTTCGCCAAGGGCCAGGAACTGGTCGGCAAGGGCATCGACTGGGTCCTCGGCAAGGTCATCAACCTCGCGAGGCCGCTGATCCGGCTGGCCATGAAGGGCGTGGGCTACGTCAAGAAGAAGTACGAAGCCGGCAAGGCCTACGTGAAGGGCAAGTACGAGGCCGGCAAGGCTTACGTCAAGAAGAAGTGGGAAGGCGTCAAGGGCTACGTGAAGGGCAAGGTCGAGGCCGGGAGGACCTGGGTTGCCGGAAAGGTCCAGGCCGGCAAGGAGGCCCTTTTCCGGCTGCTTAGAAAGCCCTTCTCTGTCGAGGGCGTAAGTCACACACTCACGGTGAACAGGGCCGGAAAAATCCTGATCGCCTCGAATAGCGGTCTCACCATGGACGCGCACGCCCGCGGCGCGCAAGAGGCGGCCCGGGCCAGCGGGCGCACTGACATGCTGCCCTCAATCGAAGAGCTCAACGCCTTGCGGTTGCGCCACGAGGCCCACTTTGCAGCGGTGAGGGACCAGGAGGTGGCGAACCTCGATCCCAGCGACCCGAAGAATCGCCCATTCCTCGCCGCAATCGACACGATCGTCGCAATGGCGCGCCAAATCTGGACCGTCATCCATTATTCGGGGCGCCCGGGCGAAGCGAATGTCGTCACGCCGGACGGCCTGGGCAACATTGCGCCCCATGCGCGCCAGATCACCCCACGACCGAATCTCGAGTCGGAGCATGTTCTGCCTCGCAAGTGGCTGTCCAACATCTTTGAGCATGCGGCCGGGCTCCGCCCGCTCAGTGACCGTCAGTATGCACAGATGACGACCATCCTCATCTGGAAGGGCGCCGCGGACCTCAAGACCGAGGGCGACGAGGGAGACAACACCGGTCTGCGGCGCCTGCTCACCGGCGAGGAAGGCATCGGCAACGCCGGACCCTCCGTCGTCACCCGGGTGGACCTGACGATGCGGGCGATCAACGCGGATCACCAGGCCAATCACCGCCCGGGTGAGCCAA
Source organism: Geodermatophilus ruber (assembly GCF_900114385.1). Taxonomy (GTDB): domain Bacteria; phylum Actinomycetota; class Actinomycetes; order Mycobacteriales; family Geodermatophilaceae; genus Geodermatophilus; species Geodermatophilus ruber. The sequence goes on along the minus strand of NZ_FOSW01000003.1, from coordinate 81,238 downwards.
TGCCGACCAGAGCCGCGGTCTCCCAAGCGGCAGCGCTCCAGGTGGGTGAGGTCGTGCGGTTTGCTCGCGAGAACGCCGACGTTGCCATGTCCCGCGGCGCGGACTTCGAGGGATCGCAAAACCTGATCTCCTTGGCGGCGTCGCTGATTTCGGCGGGCGACAGCGACCCTAAGTTCGCCACGAAGGTCTCGAACTTGGCTGGCCGCTTCTCCCGTTGGTTGACGGACCACTCGGGAACGGCCCCGGCGAGTACACGGGCCCAGATGTCGGCAGTTCACGCGAGGCTGCTCCAGGAACGCGACCGACGACAAGTCCGGTAGCGGTATCGCCTCAGGCGATCGAACGTTCCTCCACTTCGCCAGCCTGGCGTGCGCGTTCATCTTCCCCACCAGCGCCAGCCCGTCCGGTGTACGAGTGCGGGGTCGTCGCCTTCCGTGGCGGGTCATCCCCAGCTCGGTCGGGATCGTCGTGGCGCCCTCGCCGAACGACGTCGGCTCGTACGCGAACGCATCCCACCTTGCACGCGGGAGGGTTGGATGCGTCGGCGTACTGCAAGGCATCCGCTCCGCGGTCGACACGAATCGGCCGGACGCCGAATCCTCCCCTCGGGGAGTGCTCTCATTGGCGTGGGACGCACCAGACCCGAAGGTCAACGACCGAAACGGTCGAGCTTCTCGGACCGCGACCGCGGATTCATCTACATGGATAATGCGGACTGGCGGACATCCGGGCCCGCGACGTTGAACGGCCGCTCCAGGGTCCAGCGCGAGACCACCGGCAAAGCCTTCACGCGAGCTTTGAGCCCCGCGGGCTATTGGGGCCGGTGCCGCCGGAGAGGACGTAGCGGCACTCCGTGGCGTAGTCGCCCAGTTCGCGACGGATTCCATCATCACGCATCTCCGCCAGGGCCGTCTCGATCTCGGCCAGCAGCCGCTCGGCGTCCGCCGCCACGTCACGGCCCTCGGCGAACGCGGTGAGCAGTTCCCCCGAACGCCGTCCCAGGGTGAAAGCGCGACGCTTCGCCGCGAACCGCTCCGCAGCAGCCAACCGCTCCCCCGGCGGCACGTCCGCCGCCGCCTCGATCTCCACCACCTGGTCCTCCGGACCCACCACGGCGTCGAACTCGGCCAGTCCCGTCCGCATGAGCTCGAGAAACCGCCCGCGCTGGTCCGACGGCAGATCCGCCGCCAGCCGGTCGAGGGCCCCGCCCACCAGATCGGTCACTTCAGCCGGGCCTGCGCGGCCGCGAGCGCGCCGGCATCGACCAGCGCCCGGAACTGCGCCCAGGTGGTGCCGGGCTTCAGCCCCCCGGTGACCCCGGTCCGGTAGTCGCCGGTCGCCCCCTGGAAGTAGGCGGCGCGCATCTTGTCCAGGCCGGCGTGGGTGTTCATCTTCCGTACCAGCGCCACTTCCGCGGCGTACGGGTGGTGGGTCACCGGCTGCTCGTGCCGGGTCATCACCAGCTCGGTGAGGATCGTCGTGGCCCCCTCCCCGAACGCCGACGTGGGCTGGTACGCGAAGGCGTCCCAGGTCCCGTGCTCCTGCACGTGCAGCGACTCGTGGACCGTGGTGCCCGCCCAGATCGAGCTGTTGTTGAGGTAGATGTCCGGCTTGACCGTGAAGCCGTTGATGGGTGTGTAGGACCCCGCCCCGTAGTAGCCCTCGTAGGCCTTCTTCATCTCGGCCTCGGTCAGCAGGTGCACCTTGGCCAGCTGGATGTCCACGTCGGCGCCGAACTCGGCGGCGATCATCGCCTTCGCCCGCAGACTCCCCACGTACTTCGCCGGCAGCACCCTGGCGCCGGCCTTGCGTTTGGCGGCCGCCTCCTCGGCCGCGAACCCCTTCGCCGCGGTGCCGGCGGTCGTGTCGCGGTTGGCCCGCCAGCTCTCCCTCGTGTAGCCGAGACGGGTCGCCGCCGCGCGCTGCTTCTCGCTGAGCAGCGCATACGGCAGCAGTCCGGCGAGCGGCGGCGTCTTGGACCGCCAGGTCGCCGCCGTGTAGCCGAGCGTCCTGAAGTCCGCACGGCGCTGGGCCGGCATCGCCGCCCAGCTCTCGGTCGACCCCTGCCCCGGTACCGCCGACGCGGTCGCGCGCCCACCGAGGCGCAGCGCGTCCCACGTCGCCTCGTCCACCGTTCCCGCACCGCGGGCCGGGCGGACGCCGTGGTCCCGCTGGAACGCGGCGACGGCCGCCTTCGTGCGCGTTCCGAAGATGCTGTCCTCGATCAACGCCGCGCCGACGCGGTTCAGCGACTGCTGCAGCGACAGCACCGAAGGGCCCGTGTCGCCCGCCTTCAGCGGCGGCGACAGCGCCTTCTTCAGCGCCGCCGCGCCACCGGCCAGCACCCGGCCCAGGTCGTCCACGATGGTCCGCTGCGTCATCAGCCGCGACGTCGCCGCGTTGCCCGCAGTCCGCTGCAGCCACAGCAGCCCGGTCGGGCCGGCGGTCCGGGACGGCCGACGCCGGGAAACTCGCCGGGTCGTGGTGGGAAGGCGCCGGGACACGGCGGCGGTCACTGCCACGGCACGGCCTCCTGCACGCGGGTGTCCAGCCAGCTGCGGACGTCGTCGCCCCACGGCGGCACCTGGGAGCCGACGGCGCCGAGCACCAGCAGGACGACGAACGCCCGCGCGAACCGCGTGCGCCACGACAGCGGGACGTCGTAGCGCGGACGCCGTCCGTGGTTCGCGAGCCGCTGCGCGCGGCGGAACGTGGACCTGCGCATCGCCACCGCGTCGATCCTCGGCTCCGACGATGCCTGCGACGCGCTCGGCAGCCGGGCACCGCACCGGCAGAAGCGCCGGTCCGCCGCGACCGACGTCCCGCAGCTGGGGCACAGCTGGGCGCCGGGGCCGGGCAGCACCGGCTGGGGCGCCGTGTCGACCCGGGCCACCGGATCCGCCTCCCCGGACCCGGCGCGGCGCCGGACGGCCGGGCGTTTCCCCGCCGGCGCGACCACGACGGGGATGGACCGGACCGGCGCCGGCGCCCGCGCGGGCATCTCGGGGGCGTGCGGTGCCGACCGCGCCCGCCGGGCCGCGTCGACCGGCCGGGGTGCGCCGCGCGGCACCTCCACCACGCGCGGCGACGGTCTGGCCCCGGGACTGATCGGCACGGGGCCGAGCGGCGCCTGCCGGGGTTCGGGGACGACGTCCTCGGGCTCCACCACCTCGGGCGGCGGCCGGGGCGGCGGAGGCTCCGGTGGACGCGGCGGCGGAGGCGCGGGTGTTCCGGCGGACGCGCCGTCGAGCGCGGCGCCGCAGCCCACGCAGGAGCCGGCTCCGGCGTCGTTCTCCCACTGGCAGGTCGAGCAGATCGTCACGGTGGCTCTCCGAACGGATCGGTGGGAACCAGCTCCCGGTCCAGCGCGTCGGGATCGACCCCCAGCCCCTCCCCCACGGGCTGGAAGCCCAGCTCGTTGGGGTCCGGCAGGCCGATCAGGGCCTCGACGGCGTCCAGCGGATCGCCGGACGCGTCGCTGAGCCGGATCTCGATCCGGCTCTCCTCCCCCACCGCGCCGAGGATCCCGCCGGCACGGACCCGCGTGTCGACGGCGACCGTCACGCGTGCCGGGTCCAGCCCGGCGTAGTGCTGCGCCGCGCCGTCCTCGTCGCTGAGGGCGACGCCCCCACGGCCGTCGACGTCGGCGACCTGGCCCGCCGACACCGCGTGCACCGGCGTACCCGGTGCAGCCGGGATGACCGCCACCCGGCCGTCACCGCCGCCCCGGAGCAACTGGGCCCGGGGCAGCGGGAGGAAGCGCCGGCCGACGCCGACGGTGATTCGAGCACGGACGGTCCCGGAGCCCACCTCGACCCGCTCCGGCATGCGCAACCCCCGGCTGACCGATGCACATCGTGCCACGGCCGTCACGCATGCGGGAGGGCTCGCGCGTGCCGCTCCGTCCCAGCCGGCTGCCTCGAAAGCCGCCGAAATCCCCTGTTCCACCGGGACGGGCGTTCCTAGGCTGGGGCGATGGCCGTCCTGTCGGCGGTGGAGATCTACCGCTACGCCCGCATGGCCGGGTTCAGCCCCGACCAGGCCGTGACCATGACCGCCGTCGCGCTCGCCGAGTCCGGCGGTGAGGCCGGCGCGCACAACCCCCGCGGTGAGGACTCCCGCGGGCTGTGGCAGATCAACGTCGCCGCGCACCGGAACCTCGGTGGCCAGAACCTCTACGACCCCCTCGTGAACGCCCAGGCCGCCTACCGGGTGTCGCAGGGCGGCAAGGACATCTCTCCCTGGACGACGACGCACCGCGGCACGAGTGCGCGTTACGTCGCCTACCGGGCCGAGGCCGAGTCGGCCGCCCGCGCCGCCGGTGACAACGCCACCGGCGTGTGGACCGGCACCCCCGGCTACGGGAGCCCGCTGGCCGCCGGCAACGGCGGGGGCCCGGCGCTGGCCGCGGACATGCCGGCGACCGGCCCGGCGACGGGCGGCGGTGCGACCGAGCAGTTCGTCCAGGCCGCGCTGGCCCAGAAGGGCGACTCCTACGTCTTCGGCGCCGAGGCCGACCCGACCGACCCCGACCCCACCACGTTCGACTGCTCGGAGCTGACCCAGTGGGCGGCCGCCCAGGTGGGGGTGGAGCTGCCGGACGGTTCCTGGCACCAGTACCTGGACCTGCAGGAGCAGGGCGGGGCGCTGTCGGTCGAGCAGGCGCTGCACACCCGGGGGGCGCTGCTCTTCTACTTCTCCGCCCCCCCGTCGGCCTCGGGGGGACGGCCCTCCCAGGCGCACGTCGCGATCAGCCAGGGCGACGGCAGGACGATCGAGGCGATGAACCCCCAGCGCGGCGTCCTCGAGTCCACGGCCGACACCAAGCGGTTCAACTACGCGGCGGTGATCCCGGAGCTCGCCACCGCCACGGCCCCGGCGGCGCTCCCGGCGGGGCCCGCCGCTGCCCCGGCGCTCCCGCCGGGGCCCGTCGCAGCGCCGGCGGCCCCCATGACGTTCCCCGCTGTCGACACCGACCGCGACGGCCTCGTCGACGCCATGGAGCTCCTCCTCGGCACCGACCCGCTGAAGACCGACACCGACGCCGACGGCGTGTCCGACGGCTACGAGAAGTACAGCCTGGGCACCGATCCCACCCGCGCCGACTCCGACGGCGACGGCACCAGCGACGCCGCCGAGCTGGTGCGGGGCACCGACCCCATCCGCGCCGACAGCGACGGCGACGGCCGGGTGGACGGCGGGGACACCTCCGCGGACACCGACCAGGACGGCCTGTCCGACATGCTGGAGAAGATCCTGGGCACCCGGCCGGACTCGATCGACTCCGACGCCGACGGGGTGACCGACCAGCTGGAGTACCGGTCGGGGATGAACCCCCTCGACCCGGTGAACGCGGCACTCCCGACCCCGACCTCGGGGTCCGGAGGCCTCGCCTCCGGACCCCTGGGCCAGGACGCCGACCCCCTCGGCCAGCCCTCCCCCGCCACCTGGCAACCCGACCCGGTCACCGGCTACTGACGCGGGGCCGTCGTGCCGAACGCCCAGGACGCGGAGACGGCGCGGGTCCTGGCGCTGGTCGACGAGGCCGTGCACGAGGCGCAGGGCCGGCGCCGGGACGACCTCGCGACCCGGCTCGTGGCCGAGCGGCGGCGCGTGCTGCGCGGCTCCTGCGCGGTCCTGGTGGTGGGCGAGTTCAACAAGGGCAAGAGCTCCCTGGTCAACGCGCTGCTCAACGCGCGGGTCTGCGCCACGGACGCCGACGTCGCCACCGCCGTCCCCACCGTCGTGCGGTTCGGGGAGCAGCTCACCGTCGCCTCCGGCGGAGCGGACGACGCGGCCCGGTCGCCGGTCGATCCTGCGGACACCGAGGCGCTGCAGACGCGCGACGACCGGTCCGCGCCCGCCGGGGCCGAGGTCGTGGAGGTCGCCGTCCCCCGCGAGCTGCTCCGGGACGGGCTGGTGCTGGTGGACACGCCGGGCATGGGCGGCGGCCTCGCCTCCGCCCACGCCGCGCGCGCCCTACGCGCGCTGGCCGGGGCCGACGCCGTGGTCTTCGTGACCGACGCCAGCCAGGAGCTCACCGCCCCGGAGGTGGAGCTGCTGCGCCGCGTCGCGGGGCTGTGCCGTCGGGTGCTGTGCGTCCTCACCAAGCTCGACCTCTACCCCGAGTGGCGGCGCATCCGCGATCTGGACGAGGCCCACCTGCGCACCGCCGGCCTCCGGCTGCCGGTCCAGCCGCTGTCCTCCGCCCTGCGACACCACGGCCTGCGCACCGGGGACCGCAGGGCGGTCACCGACTCCGGGTATCCCCGGCTGGCCGCCTTCCTCCGCGGCACGGTGGCCGCGACGGGCCGGCAGGGCCTCGCGGCGGCCGCGGCCGCCGCGCACAGCGCGCTCAGCCAGCTGGTGGCGGAGCTGGCCACCGCACGAGCCGCCCTGACCGACCCCGCGCGGCAGCGCGAGCAGCTCGAGGCGCTGCGCGACGCCCAACACCGGGCGGAGGAGCTGCGCGGCGGCGGCTCCCGCTGGCTGCAGCTGCTCAACGACCGGATCGGCGACCTCACCTCGACCGTCGACTTCGACCTCGCCATGCGCATCCGCGCCGTCCGCAAGGAGGCGTTCGACCGCCTGGAGACCGCCGATCCGCGACGCGAATGGGTGGAGCTCGAGCCGTGGCTGCACGAGCGGGTCAACGCCGCGCTCGCCGACCACCTCCGGCTGCTGCGCGACCAGGCCGACGAGGTGGCCGACGAGGTGGCCGGCCGGTTCGGCGAGGACGCCTGGCGGCTGCGCGCGCACGCCGACATCGTGCGCGTCACCGACCAGCGGGAGGCCGCGCCGGACGAGATCGGGCTGGCCGCGCTCGCCGCGTCACGGGCGTCCCGCGTCGAGCTCGGGATCGCCGCCGTGCGCGGTGGCTCCACCGGTGCCGTGCTCAGCCACGCCGTCGGGCTGCTCGTCGTTGCCGTCGCGTCCGTGCCGTTGGCGCCGGTGGTGTTCCCCACGGCGGCTCTGCTCGGCGGGCTCTTCGCCCGGACGACGTACCGCGCGGCCCGGACCGCCCAGCTGCGCGCCCTGCGCGCCGAGGCGGAGCGGACGATCTCGCTCCACCTCGACGAGGTGGAGATGCGGGCCCGGCGGGACACCCGCGACAGCCTGCGCCGGATCCACCAGCACCTGCGGGACGTGTTCGCCGGCCACGCCACCGAGCTGCAGGCCTCGGTGCACCGCAACCTGGAGACCCTCGCGCACACGGTCCGCGAGGACCAACAGGGACGGCAGGAGCGGCTGCAGCGCGCCGACGCCGAGCTGACCCGGCTCCGGGCCCTGGCCGGCCGCGCCGAGGCGCTGCTCGGCGAACTGCTCGGCACCGGCCCGGAGGCGGCGCGATGACCACGAGCGGTTCCGAGGCGCTGCCCGCGCGGCTGCGGGCCCTGCTCGCGACCGTCGCGGCGGCCTACGCCGGCACCCCGTCCGCGGACGTCGTCGCCGCGCTGCTGATCCGCCTCGACGAGCCGCTGCGGGTGGCCATCGCCGGGCGGCTCAAGGCGGGGAAATCCACCCTGCTCAACGCGCTGATCGGCGAGCGGCTGGCCGCCACCGACGCCGGCGAGTGCACGCGCGTCATCGCCTGGTACGAGAACGGGCCGGCCGAGCGGGCGTGGGCGCACCCGCGGGACGGCGCCCGGCGGCAGATCAGGATGGACCGCGTCGACGAGCGCACCGTGCTGCAGCTCGGCGGCCTGCGCGCCGAGGACCTCGACCGGATCGTCGTCGAGGTGCCCAGCGCCCGGCTGGAGCGGCTGACGCTCATCGACACGCCCGGCATCGGCTCGCTGTCGGCCGACGTCTCCGCCCGGACGGTCGACGCGCTCAACGTGGTCGACGGCCAGGCGCCGGTGGCCGACGCCGTCCTCTACCTGATGCGGCACCTGCACGCGTCGGACGTCGGCTTCCTGGAGGCCTTCCACGACCACCAGTTCCTCGGCGTGACCCCCGTGAACGCGATCGGCCTGCTGTCCCGGGCCGACGAGGTCGGCGGCGGGCGGACCGACGCCGTCGAGATCGCGGCCCGCATCGCGGCGAACTACCGGCAGGACCCGCGGGTGCGGGGGCTCGTGCAGACCGTGCTGCCCGTGGCCGGCCTCCTCGCGGAGGCGGGGGCCGGGCTGCGGGAACGCGACCACGCGGCACTGCGGGCGCTCGCCGGCGCCGACGAGTCGTTGCTGCTCTCGGCCGATCGGTTCGCCGGGGACGACGGCGCGCCGGTCGACGCGGCCGTGCGGCGCGAGCTGCTGGCCGCCATGGGGCTGACCGGGGTGCGGTTGTCCGTGGCGCTCATCCGCGCCGGGCTGGTGCGCGACGCCGGCGAGCTGGCCCGGGAGCTGCGGCGGCGCAGCGGTCTCGACGAGGTCCGCCACGCGCTGCTCAGCCAGTTCGCCGACCGCTGCGACCTGCTGAAGGCGCAGGCGGCGCTGCACACGGTCGAACGGCTCCTCGACGCCTCGCCGGTGCCCCAGGGCGACCGGCTGCGCGCGCAGGTGGAGGGCATCCTCGCTGGCGCCCACGAGCTGGTGGAACTGCGGCTGCTCAACGACCTGCGGACCGGCGTGGTGCAGCTGCCGGACCCGGCGCTGGTCGAGGAGGCGGAGGTGCTCCTGGGGCGGGCGGGCTCCGGCGCCCGATCCCGGCTCGGGCTGCCCGCCGACGCCCCGGACGACGCGGTGCGGGCCGGCGCGCTCGCCACGCTGCGGCTGTGGCAGCGCCGTGGGGAGAGCCCCGTCGCCGACGCCGCCGTCCAGCGGGTGGCCGCCGTGCTGCGGCGGACCTGCGAGGGGCTGCTCGGCGCTACCGCGGCTCCGGTCCGCCGCCCGCTGCGCACACTGCGGACCAGCTCGGGCGCCTGACGCCGCCTGGCCCCGTCAGGGGACGAGGCCCGGGCCGGCACCCGCCTCACCGCGCCGCGTCCCGGTCATGGCGCTCACGACACCGGCTCGGTCGCCTCGGCCGATGGCTCCGGCTACCCCGGCTCCGTGGTCGGCGGCGGAACGGGCACCGTCGTGGTCGGAACGGGCACCGTCGTGGTCGGGACGGGCACCGTCGTGGTCGGGACGGGCTCCGTCGTCGTCGGGGCGGGCACCGTCGTCGTCGGGCGAGGCACCGTCGTGGTCGGAACGGGCACCGTCGTCGTCGGAACGGGCACCGTCGTCGTCGGAACGGGCACCGTCGTCGTCGGAACAGGCACCGTCGTCGTCGGGCGAGGCACCGTCGTCGTCGGAACGGGCACCGGCGTCGTCGGGCGGGGCACCGTCGTTCCGCTGGGGCCCCCGGTCGCGGCCGGGGGGCCGGAGGCGGTGGTGCGGGCCGCGGTCGGGACGTCTCGCGGCGCCGGGTCGACGGCGAGGGTGTCGTCCGCGGCGGCCAGGGAGGGGACCGCCGTCGCACCGGTCGTGAACTTGACCAGCTGCGCTCCGGGGACCCACTGCCCACCCGCCGGCTGGACGACCCCGGCGACCGGGCCGGTGGAGTCGTTGTAGAAGACCAGACCGTCCTTGGCGATCAGCTCGAGCCCGGGCCCGGGGTTCGCGACGGCTGGTGTCGCGACGACCCCGTCGCCGGCCGTGTCGACGACGACCACCCGCCCGGTGGCCCGGTCGGGCACGAGGACGAACCGGCCGGACTCCACCGGCGTCCCGAGATCGGTCCCCGCGGGCGCGAGCGGCTCGGGCGTGCACGTGCCGGTGTCCAGATCGGCCACGAGGAGCTCGCCCGTGTCGGGCACCGCCGCGAACAGGCGCGCCGATCGCGCCGAGCCGAGCAGCCGTGGCTCGCTGCCGAGTCGCAGGCCCTCGCACGCCCAGGTGGGCACCTCGCCGTCGGCGTCGACCCGCCCGATGCGGCCCTCGGTGGGGTCCACCAGCACCGCCCCGCCCCGGACGGTGACCAGCCGGGCGCTCCGGTCGCCCACATCCCCGGCACGGGTGACCTCCCGGGATCGGTCGACGCGGGTCAGCCCCTCGCCGTCCACGACCCACAGCACGCCGTCCCGGTCCAGCACCGCCTGACCGTCCGCCGGTGCCGCGTCCAGCCGGATGGTCTCCCGCGTCTCGAGGTTGCCGGTGTCGACGACGGTCACCACCTGCCGCGCGCCGTCGACGACGAACGCCTGGTCCCCGTCCGGCAGCACCTGCAGGGGGCCGCCCCCGCCCACCTGCTCCGGCCCGGTGACCGCGTAGGTCGCTCCGTCGATGCGCGCCACCGTCCCCGCCGGCTCGTCCACGACCAGCGCCGAGGTCCCGAGCTGCACGATCGCGGGAACCGCTTCCGAGGCGGCGGCCGACTGCACGTTGCCGATCACCTGCTGGGACGCGCCGTCCACCAGCGTCACCAGGCCCTGCGGTGAGGCCAGCCAGGCCATGCCCGAGGACAGCACCACCTCCGACTGCCGGTAACCACCCAGCCACAGCGAGACCCCGACGAGGCCGGCGAGCGCCAGCGCGGCGCTGCCCCCCAGCCAGCCGGGCAGCCGGCCGCGCCGGGACGACGACGCCGGCGCCCGCATCACCCCACCGCCGCCCGGCTGCGGACGTCCGGAGGTCCCTGGTGGGGACGCCGGACCTTCGGACGGCGGCGCGGGAACAGCGGCCGCGGATCGACGAGCGCGCGCAGCCGGGCCGCGACCGGCAGCGCGGTCCCCAGCTCGTGGCGGATCCGGTGCTCCAGCGTCCAGGCCCGGGCGACGGTGGCCTCGTCGGGCTCGTCATAGGCGAAGACGGCACCGGCCACGAGCGGGGCGAGTTCCGCCACGTGCCGGGACACGGGTGCGGCCGGACTCCCGAGCAGGTCGCGCGCCACCTCGCCGGCGGTGTGCGACGCCGGCACCCGCGCTCCGGCCTCCGCGAGCCGGCCGGCCACCTCGCGCCAGGCTCCGACCACGCGCTGCGCGGGCGAGCCGGACCGGTGCCGCCGCAGCCGGCGCAGCCGTTTGAGGAGCACGATGCCGACGAGAAGGGCGCAGCCGGCAGCCCCGGCGACGACGGCCACGAGACGCACCTGCTCCGCCGGGCTCGTTCCCGACGCGCCCCCCGTGCCGTCGTTCCCGTTCCCGGAACCGGTAGGTGGCGGGGCGGCCTCGGTCGCCTCCAGGTTCACGTCCGTCGACCGCGGTGGGGTCGCCACCTCCGTCGGGGGTGTGGGCTCGAAGGTGGCCCAGCCGTAGCCCTGCAGGTGCACCTCCGCCCAGGCGTACGCGTCCCCGGTGCTGACACGGTAGGAGTCACCGTCCCGGTCCGACGGGCGCAGGAGGTAGCCGACCGCGACCCGCGCGGGGTAGCCGGCGGCCCGGGCCAGGACGGCGAACGCCGACGCGAACTGCTCCGAGCTGCCGACGGCATCCGAGGTGCCCAGCGTCCGGGCCAGGGCGCCGTAGGAGTGCCCCGGCGCCGCCTGCCGGTTGTACTGCCGGCCCTGCAGGAAGGTCTCGATCTGCAGAAGCTGGTGGAGCGGGCTCTCGGCGGGGTCGATCAGGTCGGTCGTCAGCGTGTCCACCCACGGCGGCTTCGCCGGCAGCCGCGTGTAGTCCTCGTCCGCCCGCGTCCGGCTCGGCTCGACATCGAGAGCGGCGCGGTCCAGCGGCCGCACCGCCGCGGTCACGCTGTACCCGAACCCGGCGACATCGGCCCGGGTGCTGACGACCGTGCCGGTCGCGCGGTCGAACGCGAAGTCGGTGCCGGCGAAGCGCAGGGGCTCCCCCACCACCGGCAGGAACGGCTGCGGAAGGCTCGAGACGCCGACCCGGAGACGGACCTGGCTGGCCTCGCTGGGCAACGCCTCCGGGTCGGGCAGCGTGGTCCCGGTCACCTGGAAGCCGCGGGCGCGCGTCCAGAGACTGCCGTCGAACCTGTCGAGGGCGGCGACCCGCAGGCGGTCCAGCGGCGGGTCGCTGTCGTCCAGCACGGTCACGGTGAACAGCGGGTCGTCGGGCTGCGCCAGCTGCTGCGGCCGCACCTCCACCAGGGGGGACAGGACGGCGTTGACCTCGACCGGCGCCCGGTACAGCGACCGCGGGTCCACCCGGTCGTCGCCGGGGGCGATGGGGAGGAACCAGGCGCCGGCCAGCGCCACGGCGGTGACGACCGCGACGACGGGCAGCCCCAGAGCGAGCCGGCCGTACGTCGAGCGGCGCCGGCGGGCCGGCAGATCCAGGCCGACGGCATCGGCGTCGGCCTCGCTGATGCCCTCCCCCTCCGCGACCGACACCCGGTTGCCGCGCAGGACCAGCAGACCGAGGACGACGAGCACGAAGGCTCCGGTCAGGAGCACGCGGGCCCCGCCGCGGGCAGCCGTGAGGGCGAGGCCGAGCACCAGGACCAGGAGCGCGGGCAGCACCACGGGCGCGGTCCGGCGGGTCCGGAGCAGCAGCGCCACGGTGCCCGCCCCCGCTGCACCCACGACGAGGACGGGCAGCACCACCAGGTCGTCGTCGAAGTTGGCGGGCAGGCCGACGGCGAGCATCTTCGGCAGCCCGGTGGCCAGCCCGGAGCCGAACGCCCGCAGCGAGGCCGGGGTCGGCAGGCCGAACCAGCTCAGCGCGCCGTAACCGGCGGCGTGCGCGAGCAGGACCAGCACCGCCGTGACGGCGACCGTGCCCGTCCACCACCGCCAGCCGGCGAGCAGGCACAGCCCGACGAGGGCACCGCCCGCCACCGCCGCCCCGGCCAGCCACGGCAGCCACCGCAACCCGTCGTAGAAGGCGCCGAAGGTCGCCGCGGCAAGCACCACGGCGAGCAGCCCCAGCAGGCACTCGGCCAGGCGCAGCCCGTCGATCCGGACCCGCCGGCGGGCGGAGCCGGTGGACGCCGCGCTGGTCGCCGTCATCGCGTGACCAGCCGGTTCCACGTCGCGGGGAACTCCTCGCTGGTCTCGACGGCGACGACGAAGGCCCCCTGTAACGGAGCCACCCGCCGTCCCGAGGTGTCCCCCACCTGCACGAGCGAGGCCATCTCGAACCGCCCGCGGACGCGGCTGACCGCGGCCCGCATGCCCGCGTCCGGCCGGCCCGTGACCACGGCCAGCGCCAGCCCGTCCTCCTGCGGTGCCATCTCGGGCAGGGCGGCGAGGCCGGGGTCCTCGGCCGTGCGCCGGACACCGGCCAGGAGGTCGAGCATCTCCGGCTTCACGTCGCGCCCCCGCACGACGATCCGCTCGCCCCCCGTCGTCCGGACCTGCAGGGGGAAGCCGCCGTCGGCGGCGGCGACGGCGAGGGAGGCGGCGATCCGGACGGCGTCCTCGAAGGAATCGTCGGTGTACGGCGGGCTGCTGGTGTCGAGGACCACGAGCATCCGGGGCTCCTCGGGCACCACGTTGTGCCGCACGGTGAGCACGCCGAGCCGCGCGGTGGACTTGGCGTGGATGAGCCGGTGGTCGTCACCGGGCTCGTACTCGCGCAGGCTGTGGAACGCCACGCCGCCGCGCGGGGCGGTCGCGCTGGTGGGGCCGTCCATGTCGGTCGACCGCCCGGTCGGCATCGCGGCGACCGGGTGGACGCGGGGATGCACCCGCAGCACCGTGCGCGCGGTGTAGTCGGTGGTGAGGCCCATGAGCCGGAGCGGATCGGTGTGCCCGACGGTGAGCGGGCCGACGGTGTGCAGCCCCCGCCGCGCGGTCGGGAGCGGATAGCTCGCCGACGAGCTCTCGCCGCCGGCGAGGCTGGGCAGCGGAACGGTCAGCCGCCGTCCCCCGACGTGGTCGATGGCCAGGACCGGCGGGCTGCGCCGGGTCGCCCGGTTGATGACGGTGATGACGCCGCGGGAGAGCTCCCCCTCGGTCACCCGCAACGGGCTGATCTCCCGGGTGACGGCCAGATCGGGGCTCAGCACCATCCACAGCGCGGCGACGACGAGCGCCGCCAGGGCGGCGAGGCCGAGAAGGACCAGTTCGGGCCAGTCCAGCCACCAGCCGGCCCCGAGCAGCGCGAGCGTCGCAACGGCGACGCCTCGTCCCGAGCCGGTCAGGATGCCCATCAGACCGGGAGTCGCTGCTGCGGCACCGGCACGGAGGCGAGGACGCCGTCCAGCAGGTCCTCGGCGGTCCGGCCCTGCAGTTCCACCTCCGGCCGCAGCAGCATCCGGTGGGTCAGGACCGCCGGGGCCATGGTCTTGACGTCGTCGGCGGTCACGTAGGTGCGCCCCTCGGTGGCCGCCAGGGCCTGCGCCGCCTGGGCGAGGGCGATGCTCCCGCGGGGGCTCACGCCCAGCCGCAGCTCGGGCATCTTCCGGGTGGCCGCCGTGATCGTGACGATGTAGTCGAGCGCCGCCGGCGACAGGTGGATCTGCCCGGCGATGGCGATCATCTTGAGCAGATCGCCCGTGGTCATGACCGGCTGCAGCTGGTCGGGCGTGCGGCGCTGGGCGCCGCTGACGACCACCTCGACCTCGGCGTCGTGATCGGGATAGCCCACCGGGATCCGGCACATGAACCGGTCGAGCTGGGCCTCCGGCAGGTCGTAGGTACCGCTGTGCTCGACCGGGTTCTGGGTCGCGATGACGCAGAACGGCCGGGCGACGGCGTAGGGCACCGAGTCGACGGTGACCTGACGCTCGGCCATGACCTCGAGCAGCGCCGACTGGGTCTTCGGTGAGGCCCGGTTGATCTCGTCGCCCAGCACGATGTTGGCGAACACCGCCCCGGGGTGGAACACGAACTCCTGCCGGCCGGGGTCGTAGACGAGTGTGCCGGTGACGTCGCTCGGGAGCAGGTCCGGCGTGAACTGGATCCGCTGCATGGCACCGTCGATCGACTGGGAGATCGCCTTCGCCAGCGACGTCTTGCCGACGCCGGGGACGTCGTCGATGAGCAGGTGTCCCTCGGCCAGCACGCAGACCAGCGCCACCTGGACGACGTGGGGCTTGCCGCGGAAGAACGATTCGACGTTGCGGGCCAACTCGGCGTAACGGAGCGCGAACCATTCGACCTGGGCCGACGACGACGAGCCATGTTCTGCCACCATGGCGTCCCCCTGTTTGCCAGGATGGCGAAGCGTACTCGCTCGTTTCGCCGGGAGACACCAGGTTTCGCCGGCAGGCACCACCCTTCGTGGCCGCTGCCGTGAACCGGCAGCCACCGGCTCGCCCACGACCCACGGGGCCGTCCGCACGAGGAGGGGGACTCGTGGACCCGATGCTGCTGATCGAGGACGCCGCGCCGCGGGTCGCCCGGGGCGGTGAGGGTCGGGTTGCGGTGACGGTGCACAACCCGGGCGACGACGCCGACCACTACCGCTTCGAGGTCCTGGGCGACGCCGGCCGCTGGGCCCGGGTCGAGCCCCGGCACCTGTCGGACGTGCCCGCGGGTGGGCAGGCGGCGGCCGAGCTGCTGCTCCGGCCGCCCCCCGACGCTCCCGCGGGAACGACGCCGTTCGCGGTGCGCGGCGTGTCCCTGCGCGACGCGACCCGCTGCGGCCTGGCCGAGGGGGAGGTCACGGTGCGGGGCAGCCGGGACGTCGAGGTGTCCACCGCCGTGGTCGCCGCTCGCGGACGGCGCTCCGGCCGCTACCTCGTGCGGGTCCGCAACCAGGGGCGGGCCACCGCGTCCGTGCGGCTGTCGGCCGCCGACCCCGGCCACGAGCTCGGGTTCGCGCTGGCCCCCGCCGAGCTGACCGTCGACGCCGGCGACACCGCCACGGCCTACCTGTCCGTCCGTCCCCGCCGGCCGAAGCTGGCCGGTCGGGCGGTTCCCCACCGATTCACAGTGGCGCACCGGGGGGACTCCGGGGCCCCGGACCGGGAATCCGTCCGGTTCGAGCAGCGCCCCGTGCTGGGCGCGGCCGGGGCCACCGCCGCGCTGCTCGCGGCGGTGGCCCTCCTCGTGGGGGCCGGGTTCCTCGCCAGGCCGTCCGTCCGTGACCTGCTGCCGGGCGCGGAGGCGCCCACGGCGAGCAGCTCCGGAGCGGCGCCGTCGGCCGAGGCGGGCACGCTGAGCGGGTTCTACGTGCTCTGGGGCACGACCTTCGTCGACGACACGGCCAGCCAGGGCGAGCCCGAGCGGCTGCTCGCCGCGCTGCGCGCCGCGGGCGTGGACGCCCGGATCCTCGACAGCCGGACCACCCCCCAGCTGGCCGGCCTCTCCCGGGCGGCCTTCGTGGTCGTCTCCGACGGGTTCCCGGACGGAGGACAGGCCCAGGCGGTGTGCGCCGGCCACCGCGACACCGCCCCGAACTGTTCCGTCGTCGAGTCCGGCTGAGCCATGGCACCGGGATGACGGCATGTCGCAGACCTACGGCCTCGGGGTCGACCTCGGGACGACGTACACCGCGGCGGCGCTCTGGCGCGACGGGCGGGCGGAGTGCGTCCCGCTCGGGCAGTCGACGATGAGCGTGCCGTCGGTGCTCTTCCTGCGCGACGACGACGTCCTGCTGGTCGGTGACGCGGCCGTCCGGCGCGGCATCGGCGAGCCGGATCGGGTGGCCCGGGAGTTCAAGCGGCGTTTCGGCGACGACGTGCCCATGCTGCTCGGCGATCTCCAGGTCACGCCGGAGGAACTCGCCGGCCAGCTGCTGCGGTGGGTGGTCGACACGGTCACCGAGCGGGAAGGCACCCCACCGGCCCACGTCACCCTGACCCATCCGGCCACGTGGCACGAGCACCGCACCGCGCTGCTCGGGGCCGCCGCGGAGACCGCCGGGCTCACCGACGTCGGGCTGCTGCCCGAGCCGGTGGCCGCGGCGGCGTTCTACGCGTCGACCGAGCGCCTGGAGACCGGCTCCCTGCTCGCCGTCTACGACCTCGGCGGCGGAACCTTCGACGCGACCGTCGTCCGCAAGACCGACGCGGGCTTCGCCGTGCAGGGCGAGCCGCTCGGCGACCCCCACCTCGGCGGCGCCGACTTCGACGAGGCGGTCATGGACCACGTGGCCGCGGTGCTCGGCACGGCCTGGCGCACGCTCGACCTCGACGACCCGGCCGTGGTCGCCGCCCTGGCCCAGGTTCGCGAGCACGCGGTCGCCGCCAAGGAGGCGCTCTCGGTCGACACCGAGGCGTCGGTCCCCGTCGTCCTCCCCGGCGTCGTGCGCGACGTCCGCATCACGCGCGGCGAGTTCGAGACCGCCATCCGGATCCCGGTCCTGCGCTCGGTCGACGTGCTCGCGCAGGCCATCCAGGCCGCCGGGGTCACACCGGCCGACGTCCGGACGGCGCTGCTGGTCGGTGGATCGAGCCGCATCCCGCTGGTCTCGCGACTTCTCCAGGGGCAGCTCGACCTCGACATCGGCATCGATGCGCACCCCAAGTACGCGGTGTGCCTCGGCGCCGCGATCGCCGCCGGCGCCCGGCTGGAGACCGGCTCCACCCCAGCTCCACCGCCGCCGGTTCCCGAGCCCCCGCCGTTTCCCGAGCCCCCGCCGGTCCCCGAGCCGCCGCCGGTCCCCGAGCCGCCGCCGGTCCCGGAGCCGTCCCCGGTCCCGGGCGGACCGGACGCGTCCGGGTGGCCCGAGCCGGAGACGGAGCGCGACCTCGAGTGGGCGCCCGGCCGGGTCGCCGTCGACGTCGCCGACCCGGAGACCGACGTCCCCCCGCCGGCGTCGGTCATGGTGGACATCGACCTGGCGCAGACCGGGATCACCGCCGCCGTCGACGCGCCGGTGGCGACCGATCCCGACCCGCAGCGGTGGGCACCCGTGCTCGCGGCCCGGGACGAACCGCTCCAGGTCCGGCACACCGGTGACCGGCGCCGTGGCCGACGGACCGCCGTGGTGGTCTGCCTCCTCGCGGTCGCCGTCCTCGCCGCACTGGTCCTGCTCGGGAACCGGGCCCGGGCCGCCGCCGCACCGGCGGCCGTGCACTCCGCCGCGGCGCAGGTGTCCGATCCGGCGCGCTGGGCCGGGGCCCCGCCGGCAGCCGCCGACGAACCGGCGCAGGAGAGGTGACCGCCGTGGCCGCCGCCGTGCCGCAACCGCGGAGCGGGCCGGGTCCCCGGCCGCCGTGGCCGACGGAGGCGGGCCTCCGGCGCGGCCGGCTGCTCGACCTCCTGCAGCGGCCCGCCCGCCTGGTCCTGGTCGTCGCGCCGGCCGGCTACGGCAAGACGACCCTGCTCACCCAGCTCGCGGCGGTCCGGCGGACCGGAGTCGCCTGGCTCCGGGTCACCCACGAGGACACCGATCCCGGGCACCTGCTGCACTCGCTCTCCGACGCCCTGCTGCGCACCGGCACGCCGATCGGGCGGACCGGGGACCGGGAAGACCTGCTGCGGGGCCTGGAACGGACGCCGGAGCAGCTCACCCTCGTCGTGGACGACACCCAGCTGATCATCGGCTCACCCGGGGAGGCCGAGCTGGAACGCCTGCTCACGGGGGGCCCGCCGTCGTTCAGCGCCGTCCTCGCCTCCCGCCGCATGCCGGCGCTGAACCTGTGCCGGGCCGAGCTGGGGCAGCCGGTCGTCGTCAGCGGCGACCACCTGCGGTTCCGGTCGTGGGAGGTCGAGGAGCTGTTCCGCGACTTCTACGGCGAGCCGCTGCCGCCCGACGACATCGCGGCCCTGACCCGTCGCACCGACGGCTGGGCCGCCTGCCTGCAGCTGTTCCACCTCTCCACCCTGTCCCGCCCGCTGGTCGAGCGCCGGCGCGCCGTCGCGGCCCTGGCCGGCGGGGCGCGGCTGGCGCGCACCTACCTCGCCCGTACCGTGCTCGACGAGCTGCCCGCGCACCTACGGGACTTCCTGGCCCGCACCAGCGTGTTCGAGGTGGTCACGGCCGCCCGCTGCGACCAGCTCCTCGGCACCACGGGGTCCCAGGCGGACCTCGACCAGCTCGAGCACCTCGGGGCCCTCACGTCGTCCGACGACGACGGCCGGACCTTCCGCTACCACGAGGTGCTGCGCCGCCACCTCGAGAGCGCTCTGCGGGAGCGGCTCGGGGCCGAGGAGGCCGACTGCTGGTACGGCCGTGCGGCGGAGGTCCTGGAGGCGGAGGGGGCGTCGGGCGAGGCGGTCCGCGCCTGCCTGCGGGCCGGGCGGTGGGACCGGGCGACCCAGCTGCTGCGCCGGGCGGGGCGTCAGGTGATCGACACCGAGGCCGGACCGCGGTGGGACGACGTGCTGCCGGCCGAGCTCGTCGACGAGGACCCGTGGCTGAGCACGGCGGTGGCCCGGCGGCTCGCCGTCAGCGGCCGGCTGCAGGCCGCGGCCGGCCGGTACCGGCGGGCCGAGCAGCTCTTCCCCGACCCGGTGGACCGGCAGCGGACCTCCCGGGAACGGCGGCTGGTGGAGCTGTGGACCGACGGCCGGCCGCAGCCGCACCTCCACTGGCTCGACCGGGTGCGTGACGCGGTGGCCCGGTCCCCCGGGGCCTCCCCGGCCGTTCCGGGCCGCGGACCGGGCGACCGGCTGGCCGCGGCGATGACGGCGCTCCTGCGCGGCGACCTGGCCGCGGCCGGCGGACCGCTGCAGGAGGTCCTCTCCGAGGCCTGGGACGACGGTCCCGGACCGGCCTCGTCGGGGCAGGGTCTGGTGCACCTCGGGGCCCGGCTGCTGCACGCCCTCGTCGCCGTGGCCGCAGGGGCGTCGGTCGACGTCGAGGTCGATCGCATCGCCGCGGACGCCGAGCGTCTCGGCGCGACGTGGTTCGTGCGCCAGGCGCGGGTCCTGCGGGGGCTGCAGTCGCGCGACCGGGACCAGTTGACCCGGATCGGCGCGGAGTGCCGGGCCGTGGGGGACGACTGGGGCGGGCTGCTCGCCGACGGGGCCGGGGCGGTGGCCGGGTTGACCCACGGCTGGTCGCCGCCCGGGCTGTTCGAGGAGCTTGCCGGGCGGTGCGACGAGCGCGGCGCCGGAACGCTGCGGGCCTGGATCCTGACGCTGGCCGCGCTCGGCGCGGCCGCGCACGGGGCGGCGGACGCCGCGGCGGCGGTCCGGCGGGCGGACGCGGCCAGCCGCGCCGCCGGGGTCCGGGGCGCCCAGGCCCTGGTCGCGCTGGCCGGGGCCGGTACCGAGCGCGATCCCGGCCGGGCGGTCGCGGAGGCGCGCGCGGCCGCGGTGCGGCTGGGCATCCCCTGGCCGGAGTGGCTGGCCGCGCGCGTGGCGGGGCACGTCGGTGCCGGCGGTTCCCCGGCCGTCGCAACCGCGGCGGTCCGGCAGCGGGACGGCACGGAGCACGGCCGTACCGCTCCGGTGGAGCTGCGCTGCCTCGGCAGCTTCGAGCTGTCGGTGGCGGGCCGGGTCGTCGACTGGAGCGGGGTCCGGCCCCGTGCGGCGAGTGCCTTCCGGCTGCTGGCGCTGCACACCCCGCGCACCGTGCACCGGGACACGCTGCTGCAGCTGTGGCCCGGCCGGGCCGGTGAGCAGGCGACCCACAGCCTCCAGGTCGCCGTCTCCAGCGTGCGGTCCCTCCTGGCCCCCGACGGGCCGCGCGGCGCCTCCCGGCTGGTCGAGCGGAGAGGAGAGGGCTACGCCCTCGTGCTCCCGCCGGGCAGCACGGTGGACGTCGTGGCCTTCGACACCGCGCTGTCCGAGGCCGAACGGGCCCGCGCCGGCCGACGGAGGCCGGAGGAGGTCGCCGCGCTGCGCCGAGCCGTGGCCCAGTACCGCGGGGAGCTGCTCCCCGAGGAGGGCGCGGCCGAGTGGGTGGTCCGGGAACGGGACCGGATGCGGGTCCGGGCCGCGCGGGCCTGCGCGCGGCTCGCCGGGTTGCACCTGGCCGCCGGGGAGCTGGCGGCAGGGGTCACCGCGGCCCGCCGGGGAGTCGAGATCGACCCCTTCGCCGACGAGTCCTGGCGGCTGCTGATCTCCGCCTACGACCGGCACGGCGACAGCGCGGCCGCCGCCCGGGCCCGCCGCGAGTACGCGGAGGTGCTGGACGACCTGGGCGTCCCCGCCGCGCGTGCGAGCCCCTCCCCCGCCGTGTGACGGCTCAGGGTGCGGCCTCCGCGGTGGTCCGCTGCGCGACCTCGACGGTGAACGGCAGGTGCGCCGGACGGGCCTCACGCACGATCGCGGTGAGCCGCTCCACGTCCACCGACGCCGGGATCGGCACGCGCACGGTCAGCCGCAGGCCGGGGACCGGGTCACCGGGCGGCTCGACGTCGGGGTCGTCGGACCAGACCGTGCCGCCGCTGTCGTGGACCTCGACCTGCCCGCCGGTCACGAGCTCCAGGTGGGTACGCAACCCGTCCCGGGTCCCCCTGTCCCGGTGCCGGGCCACAGCCGTGGCGACGATCCGGCGCTTGCGCTCGGCCGGCCAGCTCTCGATCAGGGAGACCCCCACCCACGACGCCAGCCACGGCAGGAAGTCCTCGGGCGTGAGCGCCGGGTCCACGTAGGCGTCGAGGCAGTCGAGAGTGAGGAAGACCGGCGCGAGCACGGTGTCCAGGCCCCGGGTGAGGCCTCGGGTCAGCTCGTCCTCGAGATACACGCCGGGCAGCAGGTCGGCCAGCGGATGCGCCGAGGGAAGTCCGTCGACGGTGCCGCGTTCCACGGTCCCGCCGGTCACGTCGCCGCCTCCACCACGCTGGGGTCGAAGGAGAACGGCAGCACGCCGGGCCCCAGTTCCACCTTGTTGGTCCAGCCGGTCGACCGGGTCCGCGTGGCGGTATCGACCCGGAAGAGGCGCACCGCCTCGGGTGCCTCGACGCCCAGGACCCGCTGCAGGGCGGCGAGCAGCTCGCCGGACGTGACGCTGCGCCCGAACGGCCAGCCGGTGCCCTCCGGTCCACCGCGCAGGGGGTGCAGGCACCGGTGGACCGTCGCCAGGGCGTCCCGCCGGACCCGGCCGGCGTCCGCGGTCGGCGGGACGCGGAGGGAGACCTCGACCGAGATCCACTGGAAGTGCGGCGGAGACACGATCAGCCGCGTCCCGAGCACCCGGCGTTCGTCGAGGTGGGCGGCCACGCGCGCGAGCAGTTCCTTGCTCGGGGCGAAGTCCCCCGGCATGGGGGGCCGGGCCGCGTCACCGGCCAGCGCGGGGACGAGGACGACGCGGATCACCGCCGGCTCGTCGTCCCGGCCGGTGAGCGCCCGGACGCGTGCGACCCGCGGGTCGGCGTCGCGGGCCAGGTACTCGTAGTCGGCCCTGGTCACCGCCCGGTCGCGGGTCCGCAGGAACGCCGGTGCACGTGATCGGGCGCTGTCGAGGTCCTCGCCGTTGACCCCGCCGGCGGCGGCCCGGCGGTTCTCCACCCGCGTCACGACCGGCACCTGGCTGCGCAGGGTCCGGATGGCGCCCCGGAGCACGTTGCCATCGGCGCCCCCGCCGACCCGGTAGGTCACCCGGATCGGCGCGGCAGCCGGGGGCACCGCGCCGAGGCGCCGGATGCGGCCGCCGACGTCCCGCACGGCGGGCGCGAAGACGATCTGCCCGGAGGCGACGTCGAGGACGAAGTGCTCGGCGTCGGCGGCGCCGAGGTCGAACGCCGGTGCCTCGGTCCAGGCGCGCCAGCCGTCCGGCCCGGCCACCTCGACCACCACGGGGCCGTCGAGCACCGGCCCGCGGGCGAGGCCGAAGCGCTGCCCCGGCACCCCGGACGAGAGCCCCACGACCTCCTGGCGGACCGTCTCCTGGTGAACGGCCGGGATCGTGCCGCCGATGGTGAAGGCCGAGATCCGGTGGATCAGCGGGGGCTCCTCGTAGAGCCGCTGCCGCTCGTGCCGCTGGACGACGCGGCACCGCAGCCAGCCGGCCCGGTGCCCGGCGACGAGCGAGGTCCGGTGGCTGGGCGGCACGTGCAGGACGATGTCGCCGGGCTGGTTGAACCCGCCGGTCCCGTCCGCACCCTCCTCGAGCTCGCAGGCCTCCCAGTACCCGCCGTTCCAGGCCTCCCACAGCCACGGCGGGTCGTCGGGGCGGATGCCGGCGCCGCTGGCGTCGCACTCCAGGCGGAGCGTGACCGCGCAGCGCGGGACGGCGTCGGACAGCCCCACCAGGAGCGCGTCGCCCTGCACCGGCACGGCCGAGAACGCCGGCACCGCCGTGCCGACCCGCCAGTCGTCGGTGCGGTCGGTGACTTCCCCGGCGTCCTCGGTCTTCACCGCCAGCGCGGCCATGGCGCAGGGGACGATCGGCAGGTCTCCGGTGGTCTCGAAGGTGATCGCCTCGTCGACGGTGGTCCGCCGTGTCGCGACCTCGGTGCCCGCCGGCACCCGGACGACCTCCTCCTGCGGTGCCGACAGCCAGAAGGTGACCTCGGTGGTCGCCGGGGTCGGCCGCACGAAGGTGAGGCCGAGCAGCTCGAGGAAGCGCACGTAGAGCCGGTCGGGCACGCGGTTGAGTCGGTAGAAGAGCTGGTCGGTCACCATCGCGAACGTCTCGATGAGCGTCACGCCGGGATCGGAGACGTTGTGGTCGGTCCACTGGGGGCAGTGGACCTGCACGTACCGCTTGGCGTCGTCGACGAGGTCCTGGAAGCGCCGGTCGTCCAGGTTGGGGGCGGGCAGCGTCACAGCGCACCTTCCGGCTCGGTCGTCTCGTACCCGGGGATCGCCTCGTGGGTGGGGATCACGTAGAACGGGAAGACGAGGTTGCGCGGGTCGTTCGTCCCCCGGATGCGGTAGCCGATCTCGATGTGCAACGTCCCCTCGTCGGCCATCGAGAAGTCCGCCCGGACGTCCAGGACGTCGATCCGCGGCTCCCAGCGGCCGAGAGCCGCGCGGACCTCGAACGCGATCTGGCCGGCCGTGGCGGCGTCGGCGGGTGCGAAGACGAAGTCGTGGATGGCGCAGCCGAACTCCGGTCGCATCGGCCGCTCCCCCGGCGACGTGGCCAGGATGAGGCGGATGCTCTCCTCGACCTCCTGCTCGTCGGTGACCAGCACGATCCGCCCGGTCACGTCGGTGCGCAGGGGGAAGAACCCCCACCCGGCGCCGACGAAGTCCGCCGCCATGGCCCACCCCCGGATCAGTTGATCTTGACCTGCAGTGCGCTGATGCTGCAGCTCGCGCCGCCGTCGACCGTGACCCCGGTCCGGCCCTTGATCTGCACGTTCTGGCCCTCGAGCGTCAGCGTGCCCGTCGTCGCCTTCACGCTGACGTCGCCCCGGGACTCGATGGTGACCGTGCCGTCGCTGTGCACGGTGACCTGCGTCTTCTGCTGGTCGAGGCCGAGCGTCAGCTTGCCGTCGCCGGTGCGCAGCACGATGCCCTGCGCGCCGGCGGCGCTCTCCACCATCTCCAGCCGGTGCCCGGTGCGGGAGACGAACGCACGCCGGTTCACCGCGCCGGAGTTGCCGTCGATGAGCGTCACGTCGCCGGGGTCGGGCTCGTCGATCCCGTTGTACAGCCCGCCGAGGACGTAGGGGCGGTCGAAGCTGCCCTGCTCGAAGGCGACCAGGACCTCGTCACCCACCTCCGGCACGACGACGGCACCCCGGCCGGCCCCGGCGCCCGGCTGGACGGTGCGGGCCCAGTCGCTGACGAAGTCCTCGGACAGCCAGGGGAAGGTCAGCCGGACACGGGCCCGTTCCTCGGGATCGCGGTTGTCGGAGACCTGGGCGATGACCACGCCGTGGCCGCCGGCGTCCGCCGCGCCCGAGCCGCCGCCCTCGACCACGCCCCAGAGGCTGCGGTCCTGGGCCCCGGTCACGGTGACCCAGGTCGTGTAGCCGGTCTGCTGCTCGAAGACGTGCCGGCTGGCGGTCACCACGTACTTGCCGTCGAAGGGCGCGCCGGCGCCCGCCAGGGTGATCGCGGTGCCGGCCCGCACCGCGGGGTTGCCGCGGATGACCCCCTCCAGCGCGGCGAAGCCCCCGCTGACCTGCTCGGCCAGCGCCGCGGCCGCCTCCTCGACCTCGGACTGCGCGGCACAGGACGTGCCGGCGACGAGCAGCGGCGCCCCGAACTCGCCGGCCAGGTCGGCGGGTCTCGCCCCGGTCTGGGCCGACTGGGTGGCCGCCTTCGCCGTCCCGACCACCGCGCGCTTCGCAGCGGCGTCCCAGCCGCGCACCTCGACCTCCGGCACCTGTTCCCCCGAGGTGACGACCGCCCGGAGCTGCAGCAGGTTGCGCCCGAGCTCGAGCACGAGCGGGTCCTCGACGGCCTTCGTCCCGGCCGGTGCCCTGCTGGCCCGGGTGGGCCGCCGGAACTCGAGCTTGCCGTCCCGGACGGCGACCTCCGCGCCGACCTCGGCGGCCAGCCGGTGCAGGAAGTCCCAGTCGCTGACGTTGCCCTGCGACAGCTGCTGGTGCACCGTCGTCGTCGCGTCGACCTGCCCCACCTGCAGCCCCGCACCGCGTGCGATCTTCGTCGCGACGTCGGACACGGTCATCTCCCGGAAGCCGACGACGCGGCGCCCCCGGGTCAGCCGGTGCGCCCGGTCGAGACCCCGCACCACGGTGAAGGTTCCCGTGCCGTCGTGCTCCTTCTCCAGCGCGGTCACCTCCCCGACGAGCAGCGGCCCCCGCGGGACGACCTCGTTGGACGCGACCGACAGGGACACCGCGCTGCCGATCCGGAGGCCCGACTTCTCCAGCACCACGTTCTCGCCGTCGCGGAAGCGCAGCACGAACAGGTCCGGCATGGCCCGGCTGTCGTCCACCACGCTGCGGACCAGCAGCGGGCGCACGTCGTCGGCCAGCGGCCGGTCGTCGACGGTCACGAGCAGTTCGTTGGTGAAGTCCTGCGCGGGCATGCCGGCTCACCCACCCAGGTCCTCGGCGGCGGGGATGAACAGCGCCGTGCCGGCGGGAAGACGCATCGGGTCGTCGATGCCGTTGCGTTCGGCGATGACCCGCCACACGGTCGGGTCGCCGTACTCACGCCAGGCGATGGACGGCAGCGAGTCCCCGGCGACGACGGTGTGCACGGTCTGCGCGGTCAGCGCACCGGAGGTGGGGTTCTGCCCGGAGTGCTCGCCGGAGATCTCCTCGATGCCCACCGTCGCCGTGGCGCGGATCGGCAGGCCGTCGGGGGTGAAGAGGGTGTACTTCACCGAGACCGAGCTGACGTAGGACGGGAAGCCGCTCATCTGGCCCCAGCTGAAGATCACCCACGGTGGGCTGCCCGGCTTCTTGCGGAGGCTCTCCTTGGTGGGCACGCAGCATGCGAACAGCTGCTCGACCTTCTCCACCACGCTGGCGTCCTGGACGTCGCTGGCGTCGAGGAACATCTCCACGGACAGCTTGCTGGGGTCGGGCCCCTTGAACTGCGGGGGGTCGCTCTTCGCGTTGTTCTTCTGTGAGCCGCGATCCCACTTGGCCGACTTGCTGACCGTCAGCTCGCGGGGGTTGAACTGGAAGTCGATCCGGCCTCGCGACGGGCCGGGGTCCAGGCTGCCCTTGGCCGGCGGCGGGTCCCGGAGGTCGAGCCAGGCGTGCTGCAGCTTCGGGCGCCCGCCGGCGCCCGGCTGCGCGGTCGACGTGGTGGTCGCCGTGGCGGACAGGACGATCTGCTCGGCCATCGGCGTTCCTCAGTTCTGGCCCTTGGCCGCGGGCGCGTCGTCGCGCAGGAAGCCGTGATGGGCGATCTCGAGGGTCTCCGTCGCCACCTTGGGCGAGTCCAGGTTCAGCGAGGGGCCGGTCCAGCGGACCGGGACGACGCCCGCGAGACCCCAGCTCGCCACCTGCACCCCGTCGCCGGTCATCGCCGTGATGTGCCCCGTGGCCTTGTCGAGCGAGGCCCGCTTCGCCCCACCGGCCGTGACCTGCGCGATCCACTTCGCGACCTGCTCGGTCGACCGGGTGAGCGGTCGGCTGAGCTTGATGTTGGGGTACTTGATCCGGGACGGCAGCTGCCAGACGAAGCCGTTGTTCCCGCCCTCCTCGCGCTGCTCGATGACGACCTCGGCGCCGAGGCCCTCGCAGCTGTTGAAGGCCCCGAGGTCCATGTTGTCGAGGGTCACGACGAAGCAGACGGAGACGGCCGGGTCCTGGTCCTGGGGCGGCATGGCGTGCTCCTTGCTCAGTAGCGGAGATCGAGGGCGTGGCCGATCCGCTCACGGTCGAGCAGGAGCTCGGCCTTGAGCTGTCGGACGAGGGGGTCGTGCAGCCGGCGGACGAGCGCGTCGAGTTCGGCCGGGGCCGACGGCACGGCGGCCGGGGCCGCACCCCCCGTCGGCCCCGAGGCCGTCTCAGGCCCCGAGGCCGTCTCGGGTGCGGAGGCCGTCCCGGGAGCGGAGGCCGTCCCGGGAGCGGAGGCCGTCCCGGGAGCGACCTCCTCCGCCCGCTGGACCGACGCCGGTCCGGGCGGCACGGACCCGGCGACGGCGGGGCCGCCGGCGTCCGGCACGGCCGGACCGGGTGCGAAGACGCGCGGGGCCCCGGCCACGGGACTCTCGGACAGCTCCGCTCCGGAAGCACCGCCCAGGAGCGCGGGGGCGAGCAGCTGGTCCGGCGGTCGCTGGTGGCGCTGCACGAGAGGGCTCGGCGCGCCACGTGCCGGCGCAGGCACCGTCGCGCCCGCGTGCGGCGGAAACCGTTCGACGGGGCCCGGCGCCGCGGTCCCCGGGAGCGGCA
This sequence comes from Geodermatophilus ruber, assembly GCF_900114385.1. GTDB lineage: Bacteria > Actinomycetota > Actinomycetes > Mycobacteriales > Geodermatophilaceae > Geodermatophilus > Geodermatophilus ruber. The sequence goes on along the minus strand of NZ_FOSW01000003.1, from coordinate 53,852 downwards.
GGGCCGCCCACTGCACCGAGACTCGACGCCCGCCGTCGGGGGCACGGTCGGCCGTCGGCACACGTGCCTCCCCGGGCGGCGCCGCCGGGGCGGGTGCGGCCAGCAGGCGGAGCACGATCGGCCGTGCGCCCAGCGGGCCCACCTCGGCCGCCGGCCCCGGGCCGCCGCCGGGCGGAAGCGCCGACGCCGCAGCGGGCCCGGCGTCCGTCCCTCCACCGGGCGACCCGCCGGGGAGGTCGGTCGACCAGCCAGGGCCGACGGCAGGCACCGACGCGGTCGGCGCCTCCGGCCCGACCGTCGGTCCGGGCTCCGTCGAAGCGCTCCGGAGCATGACCGGCCGGTCGCCGATCGGACCGGCCTCGTCCACGGCGGCGGTGCCGGTCCCGACGACGGGGTCGGCGCCGCGGCCGGGTGCAGCTACGGGCCAGGACGGACCGGTGCCTCCTCCGGCCGGGGTCGGGAGAACGGCCGCCCGCTGGAGTGCGGCGGGCCCGGGCGTCGGCAGGCCCGTCGGGAGGCCGGCGGAACCGGCAGCGGCGGCGTCGACGGCGCGCTGCAGGCCGGTGCCCCGCGGGGCCCCGCGAGGCGGCGCGGCGTCCGCCCCAGGGCCGGGGCCGTGCGCAGGCTCCATCGCCACCGACGCCATCGGTGCCGCCTCGCCGAGCAGCGGCGCGGGCGCGGCCGTCGACCCGTCCCCGACGACCCCCGTCATCGGGGCCTCGGCCGCCGACCCGGCGTTGGCGTCGCGGTCACCGCCGGCCCGCTGCACCGCGGCCGGCCTGGTGTCGGCCTGCTGCGGCCGTGGCTCCCCCGGGGGCTGGTCCGGCAGCCGGGAGACCGTCAGCGGCGGCGCCGTCGGTCCGCTCCGCGGCACCGGAGCCGCCGTCCCGGACCGGTCCCCCGGCTCGGGCAACTGCCCGCCGAGCGGGGACCCGCCGCCCACCAGCGGGGCCTCGTCGGCCCCGGCGCCGTTCACCGCCACGTCCGCCGGTGCCGCTGGGCTCGCCGGCTCCGGCAGGCCGGTGGTGCCCTCGTCGTGGCGGGTGTCGCCGGGATCCCGCTGCACCGCGGCCGGCGCGGGGCCAGGCGCGGGCGCGGGGTCCGAGCCAGCGGGGTCCGAGCCAGCGGGGTCCGGGGCACCGAGTTGCTCCCCCGGGCGGGGCTGATCCTCCGGCACGCCTGCCGGCACGGAGGGAGACGGCCACGGCACGCTCCCCGGTCCGGAGTCCTCCGGCGCCCCCGACGTCGAGCCTGCTGTGAGGGGCGTAGGGGCCGGGGCCTCCGCCGGCACGGGCGTCGTCATGGATGCGTCGCCGACCAGGGGCACCTCGTCGGGGGGCGTGGCCACTGCCGGGCCGACGTCCGGGTCCGCGCCCTCGACCCGCTGAACAGCGGTCGCCGGCGCCACGGTCGCACGGGGCGCGGGCTCGGGAACGGGAACGGGAGCGCCGGCGGACGGCGGGGCACCGGTCGACCGGGACACCGTGGGGCCGGCCGCCCGGTACCCGGCGGGCAGCGGAGCACCGAGGCCCAGGCGCCGGCGGGGCGGGGGCACGGGTGTCCCCGGGTCGAACGCCGGGGGCTCAGCCGCAGGTCCGGCCGGCTCCGCGAGGAGCGCGGTCGCGGGAGTGGCGGAGCCGGCGATCGGGGCCACTTCCTCCGGCGGCGACCCGGGCGGCGCCACCGGCGACGGCGGCTCGGTCAGCCGCTGCACCGGTTCCCCCGCCGCGCCGTCCGCCGTCGGCGCGGCGTCGTGCGGTACCGGCGCCGATGGTGCGTCGGGTTCGAGCGGCACGGCCGGAACCGGGCACGGGGGCGGCTCCGCCGCCGTGCCGACCGCGCTGACCAGGGGGCTCGCGACGAGCGGAGCGGGCCCGCCTGCGGGCTCCGACCGAGGAGCCGTCGGGGGGATCGGGTGATCGAGAGGGCCGGCGTCCCGCTGGACCGCCGCGGGCAGGGCGGGCCACTGCCGGGCCGGCCGGGCCGGTACGGACAGTGCGGTGACCGAACCGGACGGCGCGTCCGGCGACCGGAGGTGACCCGGCGGATGGAAGAACGAAGGGTTCCGCCAGCTGCCCAGGTGCCGGCTGAACTCCTCCGGGGCCGTGATGAGGAAGGGACCGGTCAGCACCCGCTGCACCGGGGGCAGGTGCTGCCACTCGTGCCGCGCTGGAACGGGCGGCGCCGCGTCGGGAGGCCCCGGAGCGGGCGGCCGACGGGAGAACAGGTCGCGCAGGCGCATGCCGGGTCACCGCCGGGCGGCCGAGGAGGCGTTGATCCGCCCGATCTCGGCGACGAAGCGCTGCCGGTCCGGGTGCTCGAGGTCGAGGATCTCGCTGAGAGGCCAGTGGAAGTGGTAGGCGACGTACGAGACCTCCTCGAGCACGCGCTGCGCCCCGTACGTCACGATTCCCCCACGCGCCCACCCGAGAGGTCCACGGCGAACTCGTGGCCGCACGAGGGACAGGTCGCCTCGGCCCGCGTGTGGCCTTCCGCGTTGACGCGCCGGTAGAGGTCCTGCAGGAACGCGAGGTCGGACGCGAAGAGGTCCTCGACCAGGCCGGCGTGGATGTCGGTGATCGTCCCGAGCCGGGTGATCACCCGCGCGAGCAGCACCACCGAGAGGTACGGGGGGTTCTCCCGGACCCGGTCGTCCCGCAGGGGTACCAGCTCGTCGCGCGCGGTCGCCAGCCGCATGGAGCCGGTGCGGTGCACCGTCCCGCGGTCGTCGACGTAGCCCCGGGGCAGGACGAACGGGAACTCCGTGCGGAACACCGGCCCGGGGGCGATGGGCGCCGGCTCTGCCGCGGGCGCCGGACGGCCGAGGCCCTCGGCCGTGCTCAGGACCCGCCTCATCACTCGACGTCCAGCGCCTCGTAGGTGACGACCAGCTTCTCGGTGAGGACGCTCGTGTCGCCGGCCTTCATCGTGTTGATCTCGAGCGACTTGGGCCAGCAGTTCGTGAGCTTGTACCGCTTGAGCGGCTGGCCCTCGAAGTCGTAGACGATGACCGAGCCGCCCTTGCGCGCGCTGCCCATCTTGCCGAACCGGGCGTCCTGCACCCACTTCTCGAAGCTGTTGTCCTTGGTCAGCCCGCGGGTGAGCGTGATCTCGCCGGCCTTGAAGCGGCCGGGCAGCTTCTTGATGACGAACTTGCCGTCGGCGGCCATGTTGGACTTGCTCTCGATGACGTCCTGCTCGATCTTGAGGCCGGAGACCTCCTGGATCTGCTTGATCACGACGCCGTCGATCTCGATGCCGAACGAGTGGCCGACCGAGCTGTCGAGGTCGGGAAGTGTCATGCCGGTTTCCCTCCTTGGTCAGACGCGGGCCGCGTCTGTCATTCCGCGACGAGGCTCGTGCCGCCGGAGAACTGGGCGAGCCTGAAGATGACGAACTCGGCCGGCTTGACGGGGGCCACCCCGACCTCGCACACGACCTGGCCGGCGTCGATGCCCTCCGCCGGGTTGGTCTCCCGGTCGCACTTGACGTAGAACGCCTCGTCGGGCGTGAGCCCGAACAGCGCGCCCTTGCGCCACTCGTTGACCAGGAACGCGCTGATCGTGCGGCGGATGCGCGCCCACAGGGCGTCGTCGTTCGGTTCGAAGACGACCCACTGGGTCCCGTTGAGGATCGACTCCTCGAGGTAGTTGAACAGCCGCCGGACGTTGAGGTAGCGCCACTCCGCCTCGGAGGACAGGGTGCGCGCGCCCCAGATGCGGATGCCCCGGCCGGGGAACGCCCGGATGCAGTTGACCCCCATGGGGTTGAGCAGGTCGTTCTCCCCCTTGGTCAGCTGGATCTCGGGGGCGATCGCCCCGCGGATGACCTCGTTGGCGGGCGCCTTGTGCACCCCGCGGGTGTCGTCGTTGCGCGCCCAGACCCCCGCGACGTGCCCGCTCGGCGGCACGGCCCGGTTCTTGCCGCTGATCGGGTCGAGCACGGTGAACCAGGGGTAGTACATCGCGGCGAACTTGGAGTCGTAGCCGGCCTTCTGCATGCGCCACTCCCCCACCTGTTGGGGGCTCAGGCCCGGCGGCGGGTCGAGGATGGCCACCCGGTCGCCCATGAGCTCGCAGTGCTCGATCATCTTGATCTGCACCGCCTGCACCGCGTCGAGGTCCACCGCGCCGCTCTGGTAGGCGCTCATCAGATCCGGGACCGCGATCATGGTGACCTGGTCGACCGCCTCCAGGCCGGAGAAGCCGGTCCGGTCGGCGACGTCGCCCACGTAGTCGTCGGTGGTGATGCGGTGTGGGGGCGGGAGCACGGCCGGCGGGGCGCTGAGCGTGACGCTGGCCGGTTCCGGCCGGGCGACCGTGCCCGGGCTCGGGACCTCCTCGATGGTGATCAGCTTGGACTCCTGGGACACCCGGGTCAGCACGCTGTCCTTGCCGCGCTTGGTGCTGACCCGGTCGAACGTCTCCTCCACCTTCGGGCCGCGCCGCACGACGAGCTTGAACAGGTCCTCGGGCGGTTGTTCCTCGCCCTCGGCCGGCGACGCCGGTTGGACCTCCACGGTGATGTCGCCCCGGGGGGTGCTCCCGCCGCTCGACAGCTCGACGACCCGGTAGGGGCCGATCACGCCCTCGCGCGGTGGGCTGATCGCCGCGGGGTTGTCGTTGCCCCGGGCGCCGTTGCCCTGGCCGTCCCCGGCGCCGTCCTGACCCACGCGGACGACGTAGGCCGAGCCGCCGCCGTTGGCGAAGAAGCCGTACACGGCGTGGGCGAGATACCCACCGTCCAGGAAGCCGCCGAACCGATCGGTGAACTGGCTCCAGTTGGTCACGAGGCTGGGCTCGTTGAACGGGCCGGACTGCGCGAACCCCACGAAGCTCGCCACGGCGGTGCCGACGCCTTCGATCGGCCGGGAGCCCGCCGGGACCTCCTCGACGAACACCCCCGGTGACAGGTAGTTCCCCATGACGCCTCCTCGTCGACCACGCCGGTCGCCGCCGAGCGTGCCGTCCTGAGGGCGCGCCGGGAGGGGACGGCCGGACGGGCGACAGGGCACACGTCGGTGCACGAACAGGCACGCCGGCCGGTCGGGGCGCGCGAACGAGCGGCCGCGGGGTTCCCGCGGCCGCTCGGGACAGGCCCCGCCGGCTACCCGGCGGGCTCCTCCTCGGCTTCCTCCTCCTGCCGCTGCACGAAGGAGCCCTGCACCGGGGTCTCCTCCTCCGGCTCGTCGGCGGCCGCCTCCCGCTGCACCTGAGCGGGCGCGGGCGATGCCGCGACCGGCGCGGCGACGGCCTGCGCGGCGGTGGCGGCCGCCTCGCGTTCGAACCGGTCGGAGGGATGGCTGACGCGGATGCCTCCGGGTGCCTCGGTCCCGTCCACCGGGCCGTTGCGTTGCTGGACCACGTGGGTCAGCTCGTGCGCCAGCGTGAGGCGGCCGCTGTCGCTGGACGGGTCGTAGGCCGACCGCTGGAAGGAGATGTGCGACCCGACCGTGTAGGCGTGCGCGTTGACCGCCTGCGCGGACGCCTCCGCGGCGCGGTCGGTGTGGATGCGCACGTCGCCGAAGTCGTGCCCGAGCCGCCCTTCCATGTCGGTCCGGACGTCGTCGGGCAACGGGGCCCCCGCCGAGCGGACGACGTCCTGCACCGGCGACTCGTGCTCCTCGTCGCGGTCGGCCACGAGGGCCGTGGCGCCGCTGTTCCCGGCCGCGCGCTGCACGCCGAGCAGGCCCGCCGGCCCGGCGACGTCGAGCCGTCCGGACACCGCGGCCCGCAGCATCCGGGCGTCGTCGGGCTCCGCGATCCGTGCGCCCTTGGGCCGCAGGCCCGGGGAGCTCTGTTGGTCGAAGTCGTGGTCGTGCACGGCACACCTCACTTGCCTTGGGTCTCGATCCGGAGGTCCTTCCACACCGCCGGGTGGTCCGGCCCGACGACGCTGATCCGCACGGTCGTCGCGCCCTGCGCCCCGGTCAGGTCGACATCGATCGGCTGCAGCACGCCGTCCGCCTCCTTCGTCAGCGAGTACACCTCGTGGCCGTTCACCGTCACGGCGAACTCGACGCTGCCCCCGGCGGCCCCTTGGAGGAAGCCGACCTCGCCGAGCAGGTGGTCGCCGGCGACGATGCCGTCGGTGATGGGGAAATCGCCGCTCACGCTGCCCCTGGGGGTGCTGGGCCGGAGGACGAGGACCCGTCCGCGCGTCCCGTCCTCCAGGTCCGCGGCCGCCTCCTTCCGCGGTCCGGCTGCGGTGCGCGCGGGGAAGTCCACCGATGCGGAGTCCACCTGCCACGTCGCGCGTTCGGCCAGATCGTAGAAGTCGAGCGGCTCGGCCACGGTGAGCGTGACCTCGTCCCCGGACGTCACCGCCGCGCCGGCCGCAGGGTTCGTCCGGAGGACCGCTCCGGCCGGCGCCGCGCTCGTGTGCCGCACCGCGGTCCGCGTCGCCAGGCCCGCGCGCTCGAGGACCCGCACGGCACGGTCAGAGGGCTGGCCCACGACGTCCGGCATCGCCGGCCGCGTCCCCCCCGGAGGCGTTCCGCCGCCCGGCCCGCCGGCGGGGCTCGATGCCGTGGCTCCCGTCGCGCCCGCGGAGGCACTGGATTCCGAGGCCGACGCCGACGCGGCCGACGCCGACGCCGACGCCGACGCCGACGCCGACGCGGGGCCCGTCGACACGTGCAGCGTGACCAGCTTGTCCGCGGGAGCCTCGCTGTTCGCGGGCGGGTCGGTGGAGAGGACGGTGCCCGCCGCGGCATCGCCGGCCTCGGTCAGCTCCTGGAACCTCAATCCGACCCGGGCGAGGTGAATCCTGGCCTCGTCGACCGGCTTGGTCACCACGTTCGGCACGATCAGCGGGCACTCCCCGTCGCAGGGGCCGTTCGAGACGAACAGGGTGATCGGCTCGTCCCCGGGATAGCGCTCCCCCGCCCCGGGCTCGGTGCGGAGGACCTTCCCGGCGTCGACGCGGTCGCTGCCCTCCGGTGTCGCGAGGATGTTGCTGAAGCCGGCGTTGCGGAGCTTCTGGATCGCCGCCTCCTGTGAAGCGCGGGCGACGCTGGGCACCTGGGGATCTCGGACCAGCAGGGCCGCGAGGGCGATCGCGACGCCGACGAGGGCCAGCGCGACGGTGGGCACCCACCATGGGAAGCGCGGCACCTGCCGGCGGACGCCCTGCAGCTGCACCGGCTGAGGAATCCCGGTGGTGACGACCTCGGCGGTGAAGGGGAAGGACTTGGTCCGGCCGAACCACGGCACGGGTCCGGCGACCTGGAAGGGCCGTTCCTCCCGGACGCCCGGCTCCAGCGTCTCGTCGAAGCTCGACGGGTCGAAGACCAGCTCACCGGTGTCGTCCTGCAGCTCGACCGAGACCCCGGCCGGCGCGTTGCCCGCGTTGACCAGTTCCAGACAGTGGGTGCCGGGACGCCGTCCGCGGGTCACCTCCGGGTCGAGGTCCGCGTCGAGGCGGGCGAAGGCCCCGACGACGACGACGCCCGAGCCCCGCTGGACGACGTCCGGGTTGACCGTCGAGCGCGCGACCACCTGGAAGGGATGCGGCCCGGCGCGCTGCCCCGGATCCCGAGCCGGGGTGAACCGGATGACGGCGCGCTGCTTCTTGTCCGGCAGCATGCGCAGGTCGGCCGGCTCCGCGGTGGCGAAGCTGCCCCCGGGGCCCCTCACCTCCAGCGTGAAGCGCTCGACCTCCTCGCCCAGGTTGTGCACCGTGACCGTCGTCGTGACCGCCGCCCCCGGCTCGGCCTCGAGCTCGGTCGGTTCCAGGCTCAGGTCGGCGCCCTTGCGCACGGCGCGGACCGGGGCCTCCGTCATCGGTCCGGGTTCGCGTTCCCGCGCGTCCGACCGCGGCGGCTGCTCCCGTCCCGGCAGGCCGGCAGGTTCCCTCGCTCGAGGGTCGCTCCAGCCCCCCGCGGGGAGGGCGCCGGCTTCCGCGGCGGTCGGGACGGGAGCGGTGGACGGCTCGTCGACCCGGAGGTCCGCACCGCAGTTGCCGCACGCCGCCGCCGACGTCGGGTTGTCGAACGAGCAGACGGGACAGTCAGGCACGGGGGCACCCCCCCTCCGAGAGGACTCTCGTGGGGAAATCCTGCCGTCGGACCCTCGCCCCGTGAACCGACTTGCGCGGGAGGCGCTGCTCGATCGAGCAGCGGATGCGGCTCACCGCAGCGCCGCGTAGTACTCGCCGAACTCGGCCTCGAGCGTGAGCCGGCCGAGCTTGCGGTACTCGCGGTGAACCCCGGTGACGAGGTCCGCGGTCCGCACCGGCCGGTCGTCCCGTGCGGCGAGGTACGCGGCAGCCACCACCGCGGAGCGGATGTTGCCCCCGGACAGCTCGAAGGCGGTCGCGCAGAACCCCAGGTCCAGGTCGGGGTCCCGCGGCACCGCAGCGCCGAGGCATCGGTCCCACAGCCGCCGGCGCAGGTCGGCGTCGGGCACGGGGAAGTCAACGACGACGTCCAGTCGCCGCGTCAGCGCGTCATCGAGGTTGGCGCGGAGGTTCGTGGCGAGGACGGCGAGCCCGTCGAAGGACTCCATCCGCTGCAGGAGGTAGGCGCTCTCGATGTTCGCGTAGCGGTCGTGGGCGTCGCGCACCTCCGAGCGTTTCCCGAAGATCGCGTCCGCCTCGTCGAACAGCAGGACGCCGTTGACCCCGGCCGCCTCGGTGAAGATGCGCTCGAGGTTCTTCTCGGTCTCCCCGATGTACTTGTCGACGACGCTCGACAGGTCCACCGCGTACAGCTCCATGCCCAGATCCCCGGCCACGACCTCCGCGGACATCGACTTGCCCGTGCCCGAGTCGCCGGCGAACAGCGCCGTGACGCCGCGTCCCCGGCCGCCTCCCGGTCGCATCCGCCACTCACCGAGCACCCGCGCGCGGTAGCGCGCTCGGAGCGCGATCTCGGCGAGCGCCGCACGCGTCGGCTCGGGAAGCACGAGGTCGTCCCAGCCCACGGCCGGCTCGATGCGCCGGGCGAGGCGGCCCAGCCCGATGGCGTTCTGGGCGCGGATGCCGTGCCCGAGGTCCGCGGCGGTCACCGGGCTGCCACGCGCGCCGGCCCGCAGCCGGGCGGAGCGGGCCGCCCGGACGACCTGCTCGGGGGTGAGCGCGAACTGCGCGCTCGCCGCGACGGGGTCCAGGTCGGACTCGACCCCGCCGTCGAGCCCGAGCGACCACAGCGCGGCCCGGTCGGCCGCGCTCGGCGCCGGTGCGGTCAGCAGGAGCGGAGCGGTCGACGACCACCGGGGGTCCCAGTGGGCGGCGCCGGCGAGCACGACCGCCGCGGCGGGATGGGTGAGGGCACGCAGGACTCCCGGCCGGGCTTGCAGGGCCTCGGCCGGCGCGCCGATGAGGACACCACCGGTCAGCCGCACCTCCCGGACGGCGACGGGGGCGAGCTCCCCCGCGTCGGGCCGCTCGGCCAGGCGGGCGAGGTCGAGGACCAGCGGACGCCGTCCGGCACGGCGGGCGGCGGCGGCGGCGGCCACCGCTCCGCCACCGCCGAGCTGTTCCCGCAGGTGCACCAGGACGGCGCCGCCGGCCAGGACCCGCGGCAGCGGATCGTCGTCCCGGCCGGAGGTCGGCGGCGGGTCCTCGACCAGCTCGGTGAGTGCGGGGTCCGGATCGTCGCCGCCGAGCAGCCACTCGGTCACCCGGTCGGGCACCCGGAGCCCCCGCGACAGGAAGGGCCGCTCCGGGTCCTCGACGACGAGCAGCCCCCCGGCGACGAGCGGGGCGTCGGCACCGAGACGGGCGCGCACGGCCCACCCGGACTCGGGGACCCCGCACAAGGACAGCGCCATGCCGATCGTGGCGCGGCGTCGGGTCACGTCGTCGTTGAGGTAGCCGTACAGCTGCTCGAACCGGGGGTCGACGTCCGGCGCCAGGGCGATCAGCAGGATCTCGGCGTCGAGCGGCTCGAGCCCGAAGGCGTGGACGACGCGACGCAGCCGCAGGTCCGCACCGCCGTCGGCGGCGGCGTCCGCGACCGCCTCGACCTCCGCCAGGCTGTCCTCCTCCACCGGGTCCGGCGCCAGCGGGGCGCGCGCGTGCGCCAGCACCCGGTCGACGGCCTCCGGCGTCAGGTACAGCCCGCGGAACGGGTCGTCCGGCGCCGGGTCGTCGGCCCGGCCCGCCGCCACGGCGCGCCGCACGCGGGCCTCGACGAGCCCCAGCCGGGCGAGCAGGTGCCGGAGACCCGGTGCGGTCGGCGTGGTCACGACCCGTGTCCTGCCGCGGGCCGGTGCCGCCGGCGGGGCGGGTCGGTGCGGACGCCGTCGCTGAGACCCACGCGGAGGCCGTCGTCGACCGGCGGCCCGACCGGGAAGCGCCGGCCGCTGTCCACGGGTGCGGTGACGACGACGTCCAGCGACGGCTTGAGCTCCCCGCCCAGGGCCGACCAGACGTCGGCGAAGGACCGGTCCTCGGGCGGGGGCAGCGCGACCGAGACCTCGACCGGCAACCCGATCTCGGCCAGCCGGCCGGTGAGCAGTTCCGGCGGGAGCGTCTCGTTGCGGAGGAAGACATACAGCAGCGCGGACAGCAACCGGTGCTCGTCCTCCGGGCGCTGCGTCCACGCCGTGATCAAGTACGTGACCTTGAAGTGACGCGGCGGGTGGCGCCGCTCGACGACGGTCCCGCGGTCGTCGTAGCTGTTCACCACCCCCCGCTCGCGCCGGCGCAGGTCCTCGCGGATGTCGTAGAGGTAGAGGTTGATCGTGGGCGCGTTCCGGCGGCCGGCCCATTCCCGGGTCGGGGCGTCGAAGGCGACCTCGACGTCGGCGGAGGGTGCCACCTCGGCCCGGACGAGGGCCCGCAGTGCCTCGTCGACCTCGTAGAACACCCTTGCAGTGTGGAGACCGTTCACGGCCGGCGGACCCGGGTGGAGGGCATCCGAAAGGGCGCGCCGGGCTGCCCGTCCGGTCAGATCATGCCCTGCTTGAGCGCGTAGGCCACCGCATGCGACCGGTTGCGCAACTGCAGCCGGCTGGTCACGTCGTGCAGGACGTTCTTCACCGTGCGCTCGGAGTAGGACAGCGCGGTCGCGATCTCCGCGGTGTCGAAGCCGTCGGCGATGAGCCGGAGGATCTCGATCTCCCGCTCGGAGAGCCCGGTGAGGGTGAACCCCCGGGGGCTGAGGAGCTGCCGTTGGACCCGGCCCACCTGAGCGAGAAGCCGGCCGAGCAGGTCGGGCGGCACGGTGCCGTCCCCCTTCGCGACCGAACAGACCGCGTGGGCCAGCCGCTCGGATGTCGCATCCGCGCGCCGGAGGAGCCCGGCCATGCCCGCCTCGACGGCGTTCGCGAGGGCCGCGTCGTCGATCGACGTGACGACGAGCAGGGCCCGGCAATTGCGGCGCTGCAGGGTGCGCAGCGTCCGCAGGACCTTCTCGTCCACCGTGTCCGCGACCACCACGGCCACGCGCACACGCTCGTCCTCCCAGCCGAGCACAGTGACCTCGGGCCGCGGCCGGAGCTGACTCATCAGCCCGGCCTGCGACACCGGATCATCGGCAGACACACAGATCGGCACACGATCCACGACAACCTCCGACCGGTCGTCCCCCTGTCCTCTCGGCGGCTGAGCGTGCTCACGAGCTTCCACGGGCACTCAACGTGGCCTCAACAGGCAGGTCATGCCCCGTGCCACCCCACTCCGGCGGGCCCGGTCGGACTCCTCAGCCTGCCCGTGCCGCTGCCCGTGAGGGTGGCTGTACCCCGAGGCGGTTGTGGGGACCTCTGCCCGCGAGGACGATCGCGCCCGTGCCCGAGATGCGTTACCGGTCCGGTGTGCGATAGATGCCCATCGCTCCGGCGTTGCGTGCCGGTGACTCGGCGCTGTGCCCCTTGGCCGACGGCCCCAAGCCCCACGGGGGTGGCCCGATCACCCCGGCAGCGACCGTTCCGACCGTGCTGATCGGGGGCGCGCCCGCCGCCGTCGCGAACAATGTGCCGGGCGGCATCGTCTGCGTCTCCCCTGTCCCCAACGGCATTGCCCAGGGCAGCATGACCGTGCTGATCGGCGGCTTTCCGGCAGCACGGCTCGGTGACCTGAGCATGCACGGCACGCCGATCGGCCCGGGGCCGGGCTGTCCCACCGTGGTCATCGGGGGGTGACCCGCCTGCCCCTGCGCCAGGACCCGTCCCCGGCCTGGGTCCTCCCCCACGATCCTCCCCCTACGGAACGACGGCAGCCCCCGGGCATCTCGCCGGAGCCTGTCGCAATGGTGACCAAAGACCGTCGCCTGCTCGACCGCTCGCACAATCACCCGGATCAGGCGATGCCGTCGCGCCCGCACGCTCGGACGGTGAGGCGATGAGCGGCGACACGGCTGGAACGGTCCTGGGGACGCCTGCCGCCACGCCCCAAGGGCCACACGCAGCTGAGCCGACGGCGAGGTCACTCGGCGGCCGCTCGCCGGACGCTCGACGCACGGCCCGCAGACTCTGATGGTGCGGGTCGACCGCGCCGAGCACGACGCGCTGCTCGAGGTGTGACGCCGTATGCCCTTCGTGAGAGCAAGCCGGCGGGCGAAGGCCGGTCCCGTCCCGCAACCGCGCTCCGAGCCGGGCGCCCGGTCCCCGTCCGACGAGGGGGCGTCCGGCCCCGGTGTCGCAGCCTTGGACCGATCTCGCGGGTTCTGGGCGGTCCTCGGCTACGCGGTCGTCCTCGGGATCGCGCTCGCCGTCGCAGCGCTGGCGTTCCTCGGGCTGGTCACCGGCGGCACGAAGCTGTGGTTCACGCTGCCGAAGAACCCGGACTGGCTCTCCGGACGCTGGTGGTGGGTGGCGGTGACGGCAGCCGCCGGGGTGCTCGTCGGCGTGCTGCGCCGCGTTCTCCGGGTCCCGGCCACGCTGCCCGGCACGTTGAAGGAACTCCGGGAGCAACGGGTCGAGCCGTCCACGGTCCTGAAGGCGGTGGCCGTCTCGCTGGTGTCGCTGGTCGGTGGTGCGAGCCTCGGGCCCGAGGATGCCCTGGGCAAGATGGGCGGCGGGCTCGGTACGTGGGTCTCGGAGCGGCGCAGGCTCGACGCGGACACCAGCGCGACGAACACGCTCAGCGGGATGTCCGCGGCGTACGGCGGCTTGCTGTCATCCCCGATCCTGGCGACGTCCTTGACGCTCGAGATCGCCCGTCCCAGGTCCGCCCGCCTCGGTTCCGCGCTGGTCGCGAGCCTGCTGTCCTCGACGGTGGCCTTCGCGGTGTACTTCCCCATCGCAGGGAGCACGTTCCTCGGCATCTACAGCGTGCCCTCCTTCCCGTACGAGGACTGGCAGCTGGCCGCGGCTGTTCCCCTCGGTCTGGTCGCCGGAGCGCTCGCGCTGGTGATCGCGGTGACGACCGGGCTGCTCACCAAGCTCACCGCGCCGCTCGGCCGGCGGACGATCATCCGCTCGACGCTCGGCGGGATCGTCTTCGGCCTGGTCGGCGTCGCCCTCCCGCTGACCCTCTTCACCGGGACGTCCCAGCTCACGACCGTGCTCGACCACGGGGCCGCGCTCGGGGCCGGACTGCTCATCGCGGTGGTGTTCGCGAAGATCCTGGTCTTCGCGCTCTGCGAGGCGACCGGGTTCATCGGCGGCCCGATCCTCGTGACGCTGTTCATCGGGGGCACCGCCGGGGTGGCCGTCCACCTGCTGATCCCGGGCATCCCTCTCGGGCTCGCGTTCGCCACGATGTTCGCCGCCATCCTCGGGGCTCTCGTCGCCGCGCCCTTCTCGCTGATCGTCCTGGTCGCCCTCACGACCCAGATCGGGACGCTGCAGCTCGCGCCGGTGGCCATCGCGGTCATCACGGCGTATCTCGCCGTGTCCGGCTCGGGCGTGCTCGTGGCCCTGGCGCGGAAGCGACGCACGGCGACCCCGCCGGCCCCGCACGACACGGGGCAGCCCCCGCGGAACGCCTCGTGACCGGGTGCCCCAGGGCGACGGGCGGGAGTGTGGCGGAGGCCGGCGGACGGCCGGTGTCCTCACCCGTAGCGGGGGAAGCGGGAACAGGGGTCGGCCGCTCACAGTCGGCCCATGAGCGTGACCACGCAGTCCGTCCCGCGGCCCAGGGTCGCGACCGAGGGTGCGGCCATCACCCGGATGCCCGCGGAGGAACGCCGCGCCGCCGGGCGGACCGTGCGGGCAGACGTCCCCCTGGACGCACTCGCCGAGTGCCCGAAGCCCACGTCCTCGCGAGACGCGCTGGCGCTCCTCGAGCAGCAGTCCGCGCCGCGGGTGCCCGACCTGGTGCCCATCCGGTACGGGCGGATGCTCGCCAGCCAGTTCAGCTACTACCGGGGGGCCGCGCTGGTCATGGCGGCCGACCTCGCCGGCCCACCGCACACCACGTTGACCGTGCAGATGTCCGGTGACGCGCACGTCGCCAACTTCGGCTTCTTCGGGTCCCCGGAGCGGCGGCTGGTCTTCGACACGAACGACTTCGACGAAACGCTGCCCGGCCCCTTCGAGTTCGACGTCAAGCGGCTGGTCGCCAGCCTCGAGGTCGCCGGACGCGAGAACGGGCTGTCCCGAAAACAACGACGCCGCATCCTCCGTGGGGCGGCCGCCCGCTACCGGACGGCCATGGCCGAGTTCGCCGAAACCCGGGACATCGACGTCTGGTACTCGTACATCGACACGGATGCGTTCCTGAACGACCCCCGGCTGGACAGCCGGCAGCGCCGGAACCTCGCTCGTGCCTTGGACAAGGCCCGCACGCGGGACAGCCAGCAGGCGTTCGGCAAGCTGACCGAGACGGTGGACGGCCGGACGGTGATCCGCTCCCAGCCTCCCTTGCTGGTACCCGTCGCGGAACTGCTCCCGGAGGTGGCCGGTCGCGACCTCGCCGAGCAGTTCCACCAGCTCATCCGCCAGTACCGGGACACCCTGCAGGCCGACAGGAGGCTGCTGCTCGAGCGCTACGGGTTCGTCGACATGGCCCGCAAGGTCGTCGGCGTGGGCAGCGTCGGCACCCGCTGCTGGGTCGTGCTGCTCACCGGCCGCGACGCCGACGACCCGCTGCTCCTGCAGATCAAGGAGGCCGAGCAGTCGGTGCACGCCCGGTTCCTGGGCCGGAGCCGGTTCGCCAACCAGGGAGAACGGGTGGTCACCGGCCAGCGCCTGATGCAGCAGGCCAGCGACATCTTCCTCGGCTGGCAGCGCACCACCGGGATCGACGGCGCCCAGCGCGACTTCTACGTCCGGCAGTTGCTCGACTGGAAGGGCTCGCTCGACACCGGGCAGATGCGACCGGAGGGGCTGCAGCTCTACGGCGAGGCGTGTGCCTGGTGCCTGGCGCGCGCCCACGCCCGCACGGGTGACCGCATCGCCATCGCCGGCTACCTCGGGTCCTCGAAGGGGTTCGACCACGCGATCGCCGACTTCGCCGAGGCCTACGCAGACCTCAACGAGCACGACCACCAGGAACTGGCCGACGCCGTCGCCGCCGGCCGGGTTCCGGCGGAGAAGGACGTCTGAGGCCACCACCCGGGCCGAGCCCGATGGGCAGGGGGTGGTCCCGCGGGGACGGGGAGCGGGCGATCGACGGCCCGAGCCCGGGCTCGTCCGGGAAGCCCGGGCGCTGGCCGAGCAACTGCTGGGGAGCACGGGCGCGCGGTGGCAGCACACCCGCGGTGTGGCCGCGTGCGGGAGCGGGCTGGCCGCCGTCGTTCCGGAGGAGGACCGGCCCGCGGCCTGGACCGCGAACTCTGGGCCTTCGCCGATCCGCGCTTCTGGACCGGTGAACTGGCCGACGCACTGACGGCGGCGGACCAGACGATCGGCCCGGACGGCCGGCCGATCGACGTGGACGACCCGCTGGCGGAGATGCTCTCGCGACACGGGCCGGGCAGTCCCCAGGCCCGGGTGCATCACCTCCGGGCGCCGGTGGTGCGCGCCGCCGTGGCCGAGACCGAGCGTCGGCTGCGTGCCGTGGGTCTGACCTCGGCCTCCCGCTGACGCCCGTCCCGGCTCCTGGCGGCAGTCAGCCGGTCCGCCCCTTCAACTCCCGTCCGTGCACGACGATCGCGTAGATGATGATCACGTCGAGCGCGATCACGATCACCGATCACGCGGGTTGGGCGGCGATGAACGCCGGGTCCACGATCGCGCTGACCCCGGCGATGATCACGCCGACCACGCGGGCCGCCCAGGCGGTGTCGTTCACGTGGACCACGAGGCCGCTGGGACGGACCGCGAAGTACTTGTCCTGGAACAGGGCGACCAGGCCCTCGATGGCGTGGAAGAAGCCGAGCACGATGAGCATCACGCCGGCGAAGGCGACCCAGCTCGCCCAGCCGGAGGTGATCGGCCTGCCGTACTCGTCGTACTGCGGCGCGCCGGATGCGGCCTGCGCTCGCGGTGCGCGCGGACCCGGCACGGACGCGGTGGCGTCCTGCTGTCGCGGGGTTCCTGTCTCGGTCATCCCGTCCGCTCCCCTCTCGGGTCGGGATCTAGAGACAGGACGGCACCGCTTGCACCGGACGGCGGCGCGGGCATCGTCCGCGCCGGGTGAGGCCCGGTCGGGCAGCGGCCCGCGAGAGCGCCGGCTGGTCGTCATGGAGCAGGCGACCGTCGCGGAGCGCACATCTGGATTCCCGGCGGCCAGGCCACGATCGAGATCTGGGTCGACGGCGTCGACCTGCCCGTGGACGTCGACGGCCTCGGCGACGACGCCCTCCGGAGCGATGCCGAGGACCAGGGCAACCCCGAGGGCGTCGGCGCAGGCGTGACCGCGATCACCGGCCCCGCGTCGAGCTGCTGGAGGGCCCGCGGGGGCGGGCGAGGCGCAGGTCGGCGTCCAGTGGCTCGCGCAGCAGCAAGTAGGCACCCAGGTTCACGCCGGCGGCGCCGGTCACGGCGGGCAGGCCACGGCGCCGGAGGTCGGCGGGCGACTCATCCGTCGAGGGACTCGGTGCCTCCCCCCGGACGGCGCAGGGAGGCGCTGTCGGTCCGTATCCCGGGAACCCGTGGTCCGGGCACGCCGCGAGGACGCGCCCGACTCGGCAGCTCCCGGGCCGCTGGGGACCGTCCGGTCGCCTCCTGCGGGACCCGGATCCGCAGCGCGCCCGGCCTGGTGGCGAACCGCAGCGGAGGTGACAGTCGTAGCGCCTCGCCGTCGATCCCGGCATCGACGAGTTCCCCGGAGTCCACCTCGAACGTCGACGGCTCCCAGGCGAGGAAGCCCGGGTAGCGCTCGGGCTGCCCGGCTGCGAGGGCGGAGAGGAACACGCGATCGGGCGGCCCCTCCGGGAGCTCGACCGCGATCACCCCGAGGCGGCCGGCGTCGAGGCGCGGGCGGCTGATGAGGGTGCGAACGGTACGTCCGTAGGCGTTGTTGGAGACCTGGACGACGTGCGCCCGGGTGTGCCGCTCCCCCGCGGGGCCGGTGAAGCGCAGGTCGAACGGCCGGCTGCCGGGACCGAGGAGCGCGGGGAGCATGCTCAGCGTGGTCTCGATCCTGGCCTCGCGGTACTCCGGCGAGCGGACGATCCGGGCGTACAGGCCGAGCGACACGTTGTTCACGAACGGCCGCCCGCTGACCTCCCCGAGATCGATCGGGTGTTCCAGCGCCGCGCCGAAGGCGTCGAGCGCGCCGACCACGTTCCCCCGGTCCAGACCGAGATCCATCGCCAGGTGGTTCCGCGTCCCGGCAGGGACGACGACCATCGGCACCCCGTGCCGGGCGGCCACGCTCGCCACGAGGGCCATCGATCCGTCGCCACCGGCCATGCCGAGCACGTCGGCCCCGCGCGCGACCGCGGCCTCGGCCAGGGCCACCACGTCGTCCCCCGGCCACAGCACAGCCGGCTCGATGCCGCGCGCCCGGCACTCATGGACCAGGCCGACGCGCTCGGCCTTCCCGTCACCGCTGCGCGGGTTGACGATCAGCACCGGGTGCGCAGCCCCCGGCACGGCCCGCCCGCGCGGCTGCTCGGCCGGCCGCGCACGGGCGCGGCCCCCTGGTGTGCTTCCGGGCACGGCGCTCACCGACCTTCCGTGCCAGGGCGGCCGGCCCGGCGCAGCGCCCACCCGACGAGCTCGCCGACGCTGGACCCGATCAAGGCGCCGAGGACGACGTCCCCCGGATAGTGCACCCCGGTGTGGACCCGGGAGTAGCCGACCGCGCCGGCGAGCAGGCGCAGCGGCGCGGCCGCGGTGGGCAGTGTCTGCCCGACCGCGTCGGCGAACGCGAAGCCCGACGCGGTGTGCCCCGACGGGAAGGACGCGGAGTGCGGCATCGGCACCTGCCGTCCGGCGGGCACGTGCGCCGAGTCGCGGTCGGGCCGCCTCCGCCGCGCGGCGAGCTTGAAGCCCCCGTTGACCACCGCGGAGTCGACGGCGAGCGCGACCAGCCCCGCGCCGGCGGCGCGCCGGCTGTCCCGGCCGCCCACCGCGGCCATCGCGGCGGCGATGCCGATCCACAGCCGAGACCAGTTGGCAGCCTGCGACAGCCTGCGCACCGGGCGGTCGAGCACTGGCGTGGGCGTTCCGGCGACGGCCCGGTAGACCGCACGGTCGATCTGGCCGAGCTCGGTCAGCGCGGCGATCGCAGTCTTCCGGGTCGTCACCGGTCGGCGCGCCGGCTGGGCGGCCAGGCGGCCGGCGAGCCGCTCCTCCGCCGGCGGGATCCGCGTCTGCACCTGATCCGTTGCCATGTCAACCATCTCCTCGTCCCGCCCGCTCCCTACGGGCCGTCTGCAGGCCGGAGGCCGTCCGTCGTCGCCACCCGGGGCTACCGGAGGACGCGCACGCGGCCGCTCCGCCGGGGATGGGCAGCCGGAAGTCGACCAGCCGCCGGCCGAGCACTCCCAGGATCGCCGCCACGGCCGGGACGCCGAAACCCGTGAATCCCCCCACCGGCCGTCCGGCGGATGTCGGGTCCTGTCGTCCCGGTGCCGGGCGGTTGCTGCCCGGCCCACGCATGCTGGGCGGGCCCGCGGGCACGGCGCTCCGGGTGATGCACCACGGCCAGGATCGCCGGCATCCCGTGGACAGCGATCAGGCGCAGACCGGCATGGCGTTCGACGTCGCGTACTCCGCGATCGAGGAGGCCGAGTACGCCGTCCTCGATGCCATCCTCGCGCGGGAGGACGCGGACGCCGCGGCGCAGAAGGTCAGCTCCTGAGTGGCCGTGGTCGACACGGCTCAAGCCAACGGGCCATCGCCCGCACCTGCCGAGGTCGAGGACGCGATCGAACCTGACCGCCTGACCGCCTGACCGCCGCGCTCGACGCCATGCCCAGCGCTCGGCGGAAAAGGGATGCATCTCCGCGTGTGGCTCGCCGCGCGATCCTCATGCGAGAGGCGGGCCGGCCTTCACGACCGACCCGCCTCTGACCTGCGGTTTCACTGTCGGGCTGACAGGATGTGAACCTGCGACCCCTTGACCCCCAGCCGACGGCAGCGGGTCCGCGGCCGTTCACCGAAGTCCATTTGCCGAGGTCAAGCGGCACACAGGACGACGGCGAACCGCAGCGACCCGCCCCGGACAGGGTGCAAAGGTGGTCACAAGGGGATCCGGGGCTGCTCCACCCGAACTGAACCGGACGCTGCGAGGAGACCTCAGCTTGCGGGCGGCGGGCCCCGTCAGCAGCTCAGTGGCGCTGGTTGGTCGCCAGACCTTGACCTCAGCCCGGGACCTCGAGCAGGAAGGCAGCGAAGAACGCGCTGAGAGCATCGTGGGCATCCAGCGGCAGGACGGCGGCGACGTACTGGTCGGGGCGGACGACGACGAGGCAGCCCTGCTGGCGGTCGATACCGCGCAGGTCGAAGACGTCGCCGGCCTTCGGGTCAGGGCAGAAGACCTTCTCGTAGTCCAGCAGGCCGAAGCGGCCCTTGCCCGGTAGCAGCAGCGGCGGCAGCCCCTCGACGGTCAGCTCGCGGTGGCCCTGCTGCAGCACCGCCCGCAGGTCGAACGCCGCGTCCACGTCGGCCCCGGCCGGGGTGAACCGGCGCAGCGGGGAGGCGTCGGAGTCGGCGAGGAACTCGCAGAGCCCGCGCAGCCGGGACGACAGGTCGCGGGGATCGGCGGGGTCGGCGAAGGCGTAGAGCCGCCACCGGCCGTCGGCCCGCGCCACGTGCCCGAGGTGCATCGGCTTGGCGTCGGCGAGCCGGACGACGGGCGCGGAGTGGAAGCGCTCCCCGATGACGAATCCCTTGGCGAGATCCTGGTGGGTGGCCTGCGCGGTGATCAGCGACGGCTGGTAGTGCGTCGCCACGCCGGCGGTGAACCGGCCCTGCTCGGAGTAGAGCCGCTGCAGGTCCGGGACGTCGTCAGGGTGGTCACCGGCGCCTGCGGCGTCCTTGAGCCGGGCGCTGTGCATCGCCGCCCACTCGCGGTCGAAGTCGATCAGCCGCTGCGCCACCGGCTGGCGCTCCGCGGAGTATGTGGCCAGCAGGGCCGGAGCGGCCCGCCCCTGGAGGACCGCGGCGAGCTTCCAGCCCAGGTTGAAGGCGTCCTGCATGCCCGTGTTCATGCCCTGTCCAGCCTTGGGGCTGTGCGTGTGGCATGCGTCGCCGGCGATGAACACCCGCGGCGACCGCGATCCGGCGTCGTCGGCCGGCACGTCGTCGAACCCGTCGGTCAGCCGCTGGCCGATCTCGTACACCGACCACCACGCGACGTCCCGGACGTCGAGCGTGTGCGGGTGCAGGATCCGGCGGGCCGCTTCGATCAGCGTCTCCACGGTGATACCCCGGCCGGCCACGCGCTCACCCGGAGCCAGGTCGTCGAGCTCGATGTAGAAGCGGACGAGGTAACCGCCCTCGCGCGGGATGAGCACGATGTTGCCCTCGCCGGACTGGATGACCGCCTTGAAGCGGATGTCCGGGAAGTCGGTGACGGCCAGGACGTCCATGACCCCCCACGCCTGGTTGGCCGAGTCGCCGCGCAGCTCCCGGCCGATCGACCGGCGGACGGTGCTGCGCGCCCCGTCGCAGCCCACCACGTAGCGCGCCCGGACCGTCAGTTCCTCCCCCGCCCGCTCCGGGCCGGTCCGCCGCAGGCGGACCTCGACCGGGTGCTCCCCCGCGTCGCCGACCTCGACGCCGATGACCTCCAGGCCGTAGTCGGGGACGACGTGGCCGGGCGAGCGCCGCATCACGTGGAGCAGGTGCTCCTGGACCCGGGCCTGGTTCATGATCAGGTGCGGCATCTCGGACAGCCCGTCCTCGACGTCCTGAATCCGGCCGCTGCGCACGATCCGGGCCGGGTCGGCGGCGTCGGGCCGCCAGAAGACCGTCTCGTTGACCCAGTAGGCCTCCTTGAGCAGCTGCTCGCTGAAGCCGAAGGCCTCGAACATCTCCACCGAGCGGCAGGCGAGGCCGTCGGCTTGGCCCATCTCCAGCGGCCCCGGCCGCCGCTCGACCATCCGGGTGGTGATGCCGGGGAAGGCCGCCAGCTGCGCCCCCAGCACCGACCCGGCCGGGCCGGAGCCGACGATCAGGACGTCGACCTCCGCCGGCAGCGCGGACGGCGGCGCCGCGGCACGGACCCGGTCCGCCGGGGGCAGCTCCGGGTCCCCGGGGTGGTAGCCGTTGAGGTAGAACTGCACGCGAGCCTCCTCACAGCAGGCGTCGACACGAGCGCTGGCGCCATCCGCTCGCAGCGTCTCGGAGGATCAAACGCGCCCGGCAATTCTTAGCACACGGGGCATCACCTTCTGCGTCACCGCACATCAAGGAACACTTCGGCGTCCCGTCCAGCCATCGGCTCGGCCATCTGCCGGGCCGCGGCGCCTCCCGCCAGTGTCAAGACGGGGCCAGGAGACCCGCCGCAGCGACAGCCGAGAGTCCGTCCCGGCACCCGGAGCAGCAGCGCGGACCGCCGGTGATGGTGGCCTAACGGTGGTCAACATGGTGGTCACACTGCCCCGGAAAGCGGTCAGGGGCCGTTCCGGATCCCTCCGAAACGGCCCCTGAGCTGCGGTTTCCCGCTGTCGGGCTGACAGGATTTGAACCTGCGACCCCTTGACCCCCAGTCAAGTGCGCTACCAAGCTGCGCTACAGCCCGAGCGCCGGGCGGCTCGCACCGCTCGAACGCTTGCGTGGATGAGGTTACCGCACCGCCCCTCGGGTCCTGCGCCCTGGTCAGCCCTTCTTCCGGTCGGTGCCCCGACCCTCGCGGACCTTGACCGAGATCTCGATCGGCGTGCCGTGGAAGCCGAACCGTTCGCGCAGCTTGCGCTCCAGGAACCGGCGGTAGCCGGCCTCGAGGAAGCCGGTGGAGAAGACGACGAACCGCGGCGGCCGGACGTCGGCCTGCGTCACGTACTTGATCTTCGGGGCCCGGCCGCCGCGCGCCGGCGGCGGCGTCTCCTGGACCAGGGCGCGCACGTAGGCGTTGAGCTCCGCCGTCGGCACCCGGGTCTCCCAGGAGGCGAGCGCCTCGCGCAGGTGCTGGGCCAGCTTGTTGACCCCGCGGCCGGAGGCGGCGGAGATGTTCACCCGGCTGGCCCACTTCACCCGGGCCAGGTCGCGGTCGATCTCCCGCTCCAGCTGGGCGTGCCGGTCCTCGTCCAGGGTGTCCCACTTGTTGATCGCCAGCACCAGCGCCCGCCCGGCGTCGACCACCTGCGAGATGACCCGCTGGTCCTGTTCGCTGATCACCTCGTCGGCGGCCAGCAGGACGACGGCCACCTCGGCGGCCTGGATGGCGGCCTCGGTGCGCAGGCTGGCGTAGTACTCCATGCCGCTGGCGGTGTTGACCTTGCGGCGCAGCCCGGCGGTGTCGACGAACCGCCACTCCTCGCCGCCGAGGGTGACGATCGAGTCCACCGGGTCGACGGTGGTGCCCGCGACCGAGTCGACGACCGACCGCTCGTCCTTGGCCAGCCGGTTGAGCAGGCTGGACTTGCCGACGTTCGGGCGGCCGACCAGGGCCACCCGGCGCGGGCCGCCCTCCTCGAGCTGCTCGCGCGGCGCCTCGGGCAGCGCGTCGAGGACGAGGTCGAGCAGGTCGCCGCTCCCCCGCCCGTGCAGCGCGCTGACCGGCTGCGGCTCGCCCAGCCCCAGTGACCACAGCTCGGCGGCGTTGGCCTCGCTGCGCTCGTCGTCGACCTTGTTGGCCACGACGATCACCGGGCGGTCGCTGCGGCGCAGGATGCGCGCGGCGGCCAGGTCGGTGTCGGTGGCGCCCACCGCGCTGTCGACGACGAGGACGATGACGTCGGCGGTCTGCATCGCGTACTCGGCCTGCCGGCTGATCGAGGCGCCCAGCCCGGCCGCCTTGGGGTCCCAGCCGCCGGTGTCGACGACGGTGAAGCGCTTGCCGTTCCACAGCGCCTCGTAGGAGATCCGGTCGCGCGTCACCCCGGGGACGTCCTGGACGACCGCGGCGCGGCGGCCCAGGATCCGGTTGACCAGCGTCGACTTGCCCACGTTGGGCCGCCCGACGATCGCCACGACCGGCAGCGGCCCGCCGTTCCCCTCGCTCACGGCCGCGCTCCCACCGCGGACCGCGCGAGCTCGACCACCCGGTCGACGACTCCCTCGCGGTCCAGTTCCGTGCTGTCCACGATCACCGCGTCGGCGGCCGGGCGCAACGGGCTGTCGGCCCGGCTGCTGTCGTACTGGTCCCGGCGGCGCAGGTCGACGGCGAGCGCCGCCACCTCGGCCGGGTCGCTGATGCCCAGCTGGGCGGCCCGGCGCTGGGCGCGGGCCTCCGGCGCGGCGGTGAGGTAGATCTTCAGCGTGGCGTCGGGGAGGACGACGGTGCCGATGTCCCGCCCCTCGACGACCACCGCGTCGGCCGCGGCCACCAGCGCCCGTTGCTGATCGACCAGCCGGCGGCGCACCGCGGGCACCGCGGAGACGGCGGAGACCGCGCGGGTCACCTCCGCGCCCCGGATGCGGACGGCGACGTCGACGCCGTCCACCCGCACCACCTCGGTGTCGGCCGCCGTCCCCACCTCGATCCGGGCCGCGGCGACGACGGTGGCCACGGCCGCGGCATCCTCCGGGTCCGCCCCGGCGTCCAGGACGGCGACCGTGGCAGCCCGGTACATGGCGCCGGTGTCGAGGTAGGCCGCGCCCAGCCGGGTCGCAGCGGCCCGGGCGACGCTGGACTTCCCCGTCCCCGACGGCCCGTCGAGGGTGATCTGCCCTCGGAAGTCCGGGGTCACTGGGCGATGTCCCGTCGCAGCGCCACGGCCCCCCGCAGGTACACGTGCTGGACCTCGGCGCGCGGCCGGTCGGTCTCCACGTGCGCCATCAGCCGCAGCACCCGCGGCAGCGCGTGCGGGACGTCGATCTCGGTGGCACACATCAGCGGCACGTCCCCGAACCCCAGCTCGCGGGCGGCCAGCGCCGGGAACTCCGAGATGAGATCGGGGGTGGCGGTGAACAGGATGCTGATGACGTCGTCGTGCTGCAGCTGGTTGCGCTGCATGACCTCGGTGACCAGCTCGCGGGTCGCGTCGAGGACCAGCTCCCGCTTGTCGGCGTCCACCTGCGTCGCACCCCGGATGGCTCGAACGGCCACTACCACTCTCCTCGATCGATCCAGGGGCACGGGTCGCCGTGCCCCTCGGTCGAGTCTAGGGAGGCCGCGCCACCGCCCTCCGCGCGCGCCGACGGCCGGGGGAACACCCCCGTCAGAGGCCGACCTGCTCCTCGAGCGCGCCCAGCTCGGTGCGGGTCAGCTTGCGGATGGAGCCGACCCGCATCCGGTCCAGCCGCACCGGCCCGACCGCCGTGCGGGTCAGCCGCGACACCGGCAGACCGACGTGCGCGAGCAGCCGCCGGACGATGTGCTTGCGCCCCTCGTGCAGCACCACCTCGACGACCGACTGCCCCGCGTGGGTGTCCGTGACCCGGAAGGAGTCGACCTTCACCGGGCCGTCGTCCAGCTCGACGCCGGCGCGCAGCCGGCGGGCCAGGTCCCGCGGCACGGAGCCGGAGACCTGGGCGAGGTAGGTCTTGCGCACCTCGTAGGAGGGGTGGGCCAGCCGGTGCGCCAGCTCGCCGTCGTTGGTGACCAGCAGCAGTCCCTCGGTGTCCTGGTCCAGCCGGCCGACGTGCACCAGGCCGGGCGCCAGGTCACCGACCATGTCCCCCACGGTGGGCCGGTTGCGGTCGTCGCTCATGGCGGTGATCACGCCCGCGGGCTTGTTCAGCGCGTAGGTGACGCGGTCGTCGCGCAGCTCCAGCCGCGCGCCGTCGACGGCGATCTTGTCCCGGCTGGGGTCGACCCGGCGGCCCTGCACGGTCACCGTCTCGCCGTTCACGCTGATCCGGCCGGCCGCGATCATGTCCTCGCACACGCGCCGCGAGCCGACGCCGGCCCGGGCCAGCACCTTCTGCAGCCGCTCGCCGGGACGCTCCGCGTCGCTCTCGGCGGCACCGCGGTCGCCGGGGTGGGCCGGCGCCAGCTCCATGTCCTCCGACCACCCCTCGCCGGCGTCGGTGGTGGGGCCCTCGTCGGGCATGTCGGGCGGGGCGGTGTTCATCCCCGCCAGTGTCCCACCCGACGGCGCGGCGATCCCGCGCCGTCGGGGAGGGGCACCACCGGGGGTCAGCAGTTGTTCTGGCCGTACTCGTCGACGGCCTCGCCGGTGGACACCAGGTCCCCCTGCAGCTGCTGGGCGTCGGCGGCCAGGTCGGTGTTCGCCGACGGGTCGGTGAGGTCGGCCTCGGAGACCAGGTCCCGCATCCCCGCCCACGCGTCGACCAGCGCCTGCCACTCGTCGGCCACCTCCGACGGCGGCTCGACCGCCTCGAGGCGGGAGACCGCGTCGTCGAGGAGCCCGGGTGCCTGGGTCGGGTCCCCCGTGGCGGTCTGCAGCTCGGCGGTGATGTCCTCCAGGAGGGTGGGGACCTCCTCGCAGAACGCCTCCTGGCGCTGCTCGTCCTCCGAGGCCCCGCATCCGGCGAGGAGGACGGTGGTGAGGGTGAGCGGGAGACCGACGGTGCGGACGGAGAGTGAACGGCGCATCGCTCGAGCGTAGTTTCCGCAGGTCGCGGCGCCGCGCGCCGGGCCGGACGCGCCGCCGGCCGCGTCAGGCGTCGGGGTGCTCGTCGAGCACGGCGGAGGTCTCCGGCAGCAACGGGCCCAGCTCGGGCAGCTCCTCCAGACCGGCCAGCCCCAGCCGCTCCAGGAACAGCGGCGTGGTGGCGTACAGGCCACCACCGCTGTCGGGGTCGCTGCCGACCTCGTGCACCAGCCCGCGGGCGATCAGCGTCCGCATGACGCCGTCCACCCCGACCCCGCGGATCGCCGAGACGCGGGCCCGGGTCACCGGCTGCCGGTAGGCGATCACCGCGAGCGTCTCCAGCGCGGCCTGGGTGAGCCGGCTGCGCTGGCCGTCGACGAGGTAGCGCTCGACGACGCCGGCGTGCTCCTCCCGGGTGTAGAGCCGCCAGCCCTCCCCCACCCGGCGCAGCGTGATCCCCGCGCCGCGGCGGTCGTAGTCGGCGGCGAGGTCGGCCAGCGCGGCGCGGACCTGCGGCACGGTGCAGCGCAGCGCGCCGGCCAGGGTGACGTCGTCGACCGGGTTGTCCACGACGAACAGCAGCGCCTCCAGGCCACCGCGCAGCACCCCGGGATCGGCCGCGAGCTCGGGTTCCGGCTCCGGCTCGGGCTCCGGCTCGGGCTCCGGCTCGGGCTGCGGTACCCCAGCGGCGACCGGTGGGGGCAGCGGCGCCGGCTCC
Source organism: Geodermatophilus ruber (assembly GCF_900114385.1). GTDB lineage: Bacteria > Actinomycetota > Actinomycetes > Mycobacteriales > Geodermatophilaceae > Geodermatophilus > Geodermatophilus ruber. The sequence continues at coordinate 27,246 of NZ_FOSW01000003.1, read as the reverse complement.
ACCACCGGCTCGGGTTCGCCCACCGGGGCCGCCCGCTCGGCCACCCGCGCGGCCAGCTCGGCGGCGACGGCGTCCCAGGTCGCCGAGTCGGGGCCGTCGGGGCCCTCGCGCTCGGTCGCCTCCTCCCGGGTGGCGGCCAGCTCGGCGGCGAGCGCGTCCCAGGAGATCGCCGGCCGCTCGGGCTGCTCCTCGGTCACGCGTACTCCTCGTCCGCGCCGGCGTCCCCGGCGTCCGCGTCGGGGGCCGCCCCCCCGGTCCAGCGCACGTGCAGCTCACCGAGCGGGGTGAGCTGCTCGAAGGTGACCCGCTGCTGACGGTAGAGCTCGAGCAGGGCCAGGAAGCGGGCGACCACCTCCAGGGTGTGCCCGCAGTCCGCGGTCAGCGCGCGGAACGTCGCCGTCCCGGCGGCCATGAGCCGGTTGCGCACCAGGAGCAGCTGCTCGGCGACGCTGACCGGCGGGGCGTGCAGGTGAGAGACGCTGACGACCGCCGGCGCCCTGGGCGTCAGCGCCCGGGCGGCCAGCGCGGCGAACTGCTCCGCCGTCACCCCGAGCAGCACCTCGGGCAGCAGATCGGCGAAGCGCGGCTCGAGCGAGACGTCCCGGGGGAACCGGCGGACGGCGCCGGCCTCCCGCTCGCGCAGGAACGCCGCGGCCTGCTTGTACGCCTTGTACTGCAACAGCCGGGCGAAGAGCAGGTCGCGGGCCTCGAGCAGCTCGAGGTCGTCCTCGTCCTCCACGTCGGCGGCCGGCAGCAGCCGCGCGGCCTTGAGGTCGAGCAGTGTCGCCGCCACGACGAGGAACTCGCTGGCCTGGTCGAGGTCGAGCTCGTCGCCGAGGGCCCGCAGGTGGGCGATGAACTCGTCGGTGACCTGCGACAGCGCGATCTCGGTGACGTCGAGCTTGTGCTTGCCGATCAGCTGCAGGAGCAGGTCGAACGGGCCCTCGAAGTTGGTCAGCCGGACGGTGAACCGCGACTCCGCCTGCGTCCCGGTCACGCGACCAGCCTAGAGAGCTCAGCCCCGCAGCCGCCGGACCAGGACCGAGTCCTCGCCCCGCTCCTCGAGGTCGGCCAGCAGCACCGCGATGGCCTCCCGCACGATCCGCCCGCGGTCGGCGGCCACGCCGTGCTGGGCCCGCAGGGTCAGCCGCGCGCTCTCCAGCGCGAGCAGCTCCTCGGCCGAGATGTAGACGGTGATCTTCTCGTCGTGCTTGGTGCGCTCGGTCCGCTGGGCCCGGCCGCGGGTCCGGGGGGCCGGCACGGCCGGCGGCGGGGGCGGGGTCCGGTAGCCGGCCAGCGGGTCGGCGTCGTCGACGCCACCGGGCACCAGGGTCAGCGGCGCGGTCGTCTCGACCGCGGACGGCGCCGGGACCGGCTCGGGGCGACGCGCCGCGGCGCCGCGCAGCGCCGGGGAGCTCACGGTCGCGCTGATGCTGGGCAGCTCGGTGACCTCGGGGACGGACGGGACGGTGTCGGTACGACGGAACAGCTCGGCCGCGCCGGGGAGGACGGGTCGACGCGTCACAGTGCCAGGACCTCCTTGGCCAGGTCGCGGTAGGCGGCTGCCCCCGTGGAAGTGGGCGCCCACGTGGTGATGGGCTGGCCGGCGACGGTGGTCTCCGGGAAGCGGACGGTCCGCTGGATGACGGTCTGGAAGACGGTGTCGCCGAAGGCCTCGACGACGCGGCTGAACACCTCGCGGCAGTGCACGGTCCGCGCGTCGTACATCGTCGCGAGGATCCCGGAGATCTCCAGGTCGGGGTTGAGCCGCTCCTTGACCTTCTCGATCGTGTCGACGAGCAGCGCGACCCCGCGCAGCGAGAAGAACTCGCACTCCAGCGGGATGATCACGCCCTGGGCGGCGGTGAGGGCGTTGACGGTGAGCAGGCCCAGCGAGGGCTGGCAGTCGATGAGCACGTAGTCGTACTCGTGTCGCACATCGGCGAGCACCCGCAGCAGCGTCTGCTCGCGCGCGACCTCGCTGACCAGCTGCACCTCGGCGGCCGACAGGTCGATGTTGCTCGGGACCAGGTCCAGGCCGGGGATGTCGGTGGAGACGCGGACGTCGGCCACCGTGGTCTGCCGCTCCATCAGCGCGTTGTAGATCGTCCGGTCCAGGTGCTGCGCGGGGACGCCGAGGCCCACCGAGAGCGCGCCCTGCGGGTCGAGGTCGACGAGCAGCACCCGGCGGCCGTGCTCGACGAGGGCGGCGCCCAGGTTGATGGTCGACGTCGTCTTGCCGACGCCGCCCTTCTGGTTGCACATCGCGATGATCCGAGCGGGACCGTGCTGCGTCAGCGGCTTGGGATCCGGCAGGCGGCGCAGGCGCGCACGGGCCGGGTCCAGCCGCGAGGCGGCGGCGCCCATCTCGGGTCCGGTGTCGGTCGGGAGCGCGACGGCCGGGCCGGCCGCGTCCCCTCGCATCGCCATCGGTCTGTTGCCTCCACCTCGTGCCCGTTCCCGGCCTTCACCGGAGGCGGTCAGCCGCTCTGAACCGCCCGGGTGATCGCAACGCTAGGGAGCTGTACGCGTTTCACCGAGGAGGCACGCCGTGGGTCGTGTCGACTTGGCGACCAGTGCCAATCGCATCTCGACGTTCAGCCGAAATGACTGGCAGAAGATTATGAGACGGATGGCCCCCCGCTGTCAGCTCAGCGCACGCGGGTGGCTGCTCGCGTAGACCTCCCGCAGCCGGTCGACGGTGACCAGCGTGTAGACCTGCGTGGTGGTGACCGAGGCGTGGCCCAGCAGCTCCTGGACCACGCGGACGTCCGCGCCGCCGTCGAGCAGGTGGGTGGCGAAGGAGTGCCGGAGGGTGTGCGGCGACACCTCCGCCGTGAGGCCGGCCCGCTGGGCCGCCGTCCGCAGGATGGACCAGGCGCTCTGCCGCGACAGCGAGCCGCCGCGGGCATTGAGGAACAGCGCGCCGCGGCGCACGCCGGTCCGCCCGGTCGCGGCCAGCGCGGGCCGGGCGCGCACCAGGTAGTCCTCCACCGCCTTCAGCGCGTACGAGCCGACCGGCACGATCCGCTCCTTGCCGCCCTTGCCCGCCAGCCGCACCGTCGCCTGGCCGCGGTCGAGATCGTCGACGGCCAGCCCGACGGCCTCCGAGATCCGGGCGCCGGTGCCGTAGAGCAGCTCCAGCAGCGCCCGGTCGCGCAGCCCGCGGGGGCCTTCCAACGCCCCTGCGGCCTCGATGAGGCCGACGACCGACTCCACCGGGATCGCCTTGGGCAGCCGGCGCGCCGCCGAAGGCGGGCGGACCTCGTGGGCGACGTCGTCGGGCACCAACCCGTCGAGCAGCGCGAACCGGTGCAGCCCGCGGACGGCGACCACCGCGCGGGCCGCCGACGTCGCCGACAGCGGCGGATGCGCGTCGTCCCCCGCGCGCAGGGCGGCGAGGAACCCGGCCACGTCGGACTCGGCCACCTCGGCCAGCCCGCGCACCCCGGCGGCGTCGAGGAACTCGGTGTAGCGGCGCAGGTCCCGGCGGTAGGAGGAGATCGTGTTGGCGGCCAGGCCGCGCTCGACGGTCAGGTGGTCGAGGTAGCCGGTGACCACCCGCTCGACGCCGGTGGTGGTGGACGCGGTCAGGGGAGGACCTCCTCGAGCGGGACGGCGGCCATCCCGTGGGCCTGGGCGACCTCGGGCAGCACCACCTGCCCGGCCGCGATGTTCACCCCGCGCGCCAGGGCGCGGTCGGCGCGCACCGCGGCGGCGGTCCCCTCGTTGGCCAGGGCCATGACGTAGGGCAGCGTCACGTTGGTCAGCGCGTGGGTCGAGGTGTTCGGCACGGCTCCGGGCATGTTCGCCACGCAGTAGAACACCGACTCGTGCACGCGGAAGGTCGGCTCGTCGTGTGTCGTCGGCCGCGAGGCCTCGAAACAGCCGCCCTGGTCGACGGCGATGTCGACGAGCACCGACCCGGGCTTCATCCGGGCGACCAGGTCGTTGCTGACCAGGGTGGGGGCCTTGGCCCCGGGGACCAGCACCGCCCCGATCACCAGGTCGGCGTCGACCACCGCCCGCTCGATCTCGTAGGCGTTGGACGCCACGGTCTGCAGGTGGCCCCGGTAGATCCGGTCGGCCGCCCGCAGCTTGTCGATGTCGCGGTCGAGGACGATCACCTCCGCCTGCATGCCCAGCGCGATGGCGGCGGCATTCATCCCGGAGACCCCGGCGCCGATGACGACGACCTTGGCGGCGTACACGCCGGGCGCGCCGCCGAGCAGCACGCCGCGGCCGCCGTGCGCCCGCTCCAGGCTGTGCGCGCCCACCTGCGGCGCCATCCGGCCGGCGATCTCCGACATCGGCGCCAGCAGCGGCAGCGCGTGGTCGGCGGTCTGCACGGTCTCGTAGGCGATGGCGGTCGTGCCGGAGGTGACCAGCGCGTTGGTGCACTCCTCGGACGCGGCGAGGTGCAGGTAGGTGAACAGCGTCTGGCCGGCCCGCAGCCGCCCGTACTCCTCGGCGACCGGCTCCTTGACTTTCAGCAGGAGGTCGGCCTCGGCCCACACGTCGTCGGCCGACGGCACGATCCGCGCGCCGGCGGCGGTGAAGTCCTCGTCCGGGATGGAGGAACCCTCCCCCGCCCCTCGCTCCACCAGCACCGTGTGCCCGGCCCGCACCAGCTCGGTCACCCCGGCCGGGGTGAGCGCCACCCGGTACTCGCGGTTCATGACCTCTCGGGGAACGCCGACCCGCATCTGCCGTCTCCTGGTCCCGGCGGGGCGCTCCCGAGGATGACGGGGCTCCCACCGCGTCGTGGGCCGCCCGGTCGGGGCGGCCTGGCCGGGAGTCTAGGCACCGGAGGCGCCGGCTCCCGGGTGATCCGGTGCGTTCCGGAGCCGGACAGGCGGCGCTCGGACTGCAGGCGCCTCAGGTGGCGTCGACCGGGCGCAGCCGCGGGGCCGCGGCCCGCACCCGATCGGCCGCGAGCAGGCCGATGACCGCCGCGGCGTTGCGGATCTCCCCGTCGAACACCTGCTGGACGGCGTCGGCGAGCGGCACCCGCGCCAGCTGCATGTCCCGCTCCTCGTCCTCGAGGGCGAAGCCCGCGGGGTGGTCGGCGTCGGCCAGCCCCTCGGCGAGGTAGATCAGCACCAGCTCGTCGCAGAAGCCGGGCGAGCTGTAGGTCGTGGTCAGCAGCGACCAGCGCCGCGCCGCCAGCCGGGCCTCCTCGGCCAGCTCGCGCTTCGCCGTCTCCAGGGGCGGCTCGCCGTCGGCGTCCCGCAGCCCGGCGGGCAGCTCCCACAGGTACTGCCCCACCGGGTGCCGGTACTGGCGGACCAGCACCACCCGCTCGTCCTCGTCGAGCGCGACGACGGCGACCGCGCCGGGGTGGTGCACCACCTCGCGGGCGCCCTCCCCGCCGCCGGGCATGGCCACGGTGTCGCGGCGCAGCTCGATGACCCGGCCCCGGTAGATCGTCTCGCTGGCGAGAACCCGGTACTCGTGCGGTGCGGCCTCCTGGTCGGAGACCATCAGATCCCGACCTTCTCGGCCTCGTCGATCGGCACCGGCAGCCGCGCGGACTCCTGGTAGTCGACCGCCGCCTGCACGAACGCGGCGAACAGCGGGTGCGGCCGGGTCGGGCGGCTCTTGAGCTCAGGGTGGGCCTGGGTGCCGACGTAGAAGGGGTGCACGTCGGCCGGCAGCTCGGCGAACTCCACCAGCATCCCGTCCGGCGAGGTCCCGGAGAAGACCAGACCGGCCTCGCCGAGCCGGTCGCGGTAGGCGTTGTTGACCTCGTAGCGGTGCCGGTGCCGCTCGGTGATCTCGGTCGCGCCGTAGGCGGTGGCGGCCACCGAGCCCTTCTGCAGCGTCGCCGGGTAGCTGCCCAGCCGCATCGTGCCGCCCAGGCCCCGCTCACCGGCGATGACGTCGACCTGGCTGGCCATGGTGGCGATGACCGGATCGGGGGTGTCGGGGTCGAACTCCGCGGAGTTGGCCTTCGCCAGGCCGGCCACATTCCGCGCGTACTCGATGACCATGCCCTGCATGCCCAGGCACAGGCCGAGGGTCGGGATGCCGTTGACCCGGGCGTGCCGCAGGGCGCCGAGCTTGCCCTCGATGCCGCGGACGCCGAAGCCGCCGGGGACGCAGATGCCGTCGACCCCGGCCAGCGCCGCGGTGGCGCCCTCGGGCGTCTCGCACACGTCGGAGGGCACCCAGCGGATCTCCACCCGGGCGCGGTGGGCGAACCCGCCGGCGCGCAGCGCCTCGGTCACCGACAGGTAGGCGTCGGGCAGGTCGATGTACTTGCCGACCAGCGCGATCGTCACGGTCTGCCGGGGCGCGTGCACGCGGTCGAGCAGGCCACCCCAGACGGTCCAGTCCACGTCGCGGAAGGGCAGCCCGAGCCGGCGGACGACGTAGGCGTCCAGGCCCTCCCGGTGCAGCACCTTGGGGATGTCGTAGATCGACGGCGCGTCGGCGCAGGAGATGACCCCCTCGGCGTCGACGTCGCACATCAGGCTGATCTTCCGCTTGATGCCGGTGTTGATCTCCCGGTCGGAGCGGCAGACCAGCGCGTCGGGCTGGATGCCGATGCTGCGCAGCGCGGCCACCGAGTGCTGGGTGGGCTTGGTCTTCAGCTCGCCCGACGGCGCGATGTAGGGCACCAGCGAGATGTGCAGGAAGAAGCAGTTGTCCCGGCCGATCTCGTGCCGCACCTGGCGGGCGGCCTCGAGGAAGGGCAGCGACTCGATGTCACCGACCGTGCCGCCGATCTCGGTGATGACGACGTCGACCCGCTCGGCCGAGTCCGCGCCGGCGAGGATCCGCGCCTTGATCTCGTTGGTGATGTGCGGGATGACCTGCACGGTGTCACCGAGGTACTCGCCGCGCCGCTCCTTGGCGATCACGTCCGAGTAGACCTGGCCGGTCGTCACGTTGGCCCGCCCCGACAGGTCGGTGTCCAGGAAGCGCTCGTAGTGGCCGATGTCGAGATCGGTCTCCGCGCCGTCCTCGGTGACGAACACCTCCCCGTGCTGGAACGGGTTCATCGTGCCGGGGTCGACGTTGAGGTAGGGGTCCAGCTTCTGCATGGTGACCCGCAGGCCGCGGGCGGACAGCAGGGCGCCGAGCGAACTCGCGGTCAGGCCCTTGCCGAGGGAGGAGACCACCCCACCGGTGACGAAGACGAACTTCGTCGGCTGGGAGTTGTGCAGGAGGCCGTGATCACGTGTTCCAGACGGTCGATCCACGGGTCACGACCGTAACACGATCCGGGCCTCCGGCCGCGGCCGAAGCGGGAGTGCCGTCGGCCACCACCGCCTCCTCCGCACCGGCCGGACGGGGCCGCGCGGCCAGCCACACCAGCAGCGGCACCAGCAGCGCCGCGGCGGTGGCCGGGACGGCGACGCCGGAGTCGTTGGCCGCCGCGCCCACGGCCAGGCTGAGCGCGACGGCCAGCAGCCCGGCCCGCAGGGCGGCGAGGTCGGCCGGCGGCAGCAGGTCGGCGCGGCGGCGCAGCGCGCCCGGGCCGCGCAGCGGTGCCGGCAGCAGGCCGGGCGGGCGGACCAGCCACACCGCGGCGACCAGCGCGACCGGCAGCATCCAGGCCAGCGGGCTGCCGAGCAGGATGTCGATGGCGGCCTGCCCCTTGCGGCTGACCACCGTCCACGCCTCGCCGGTGAGGACCTGCTCGACGAACCGGCCCAGGTGGCTGCGCTCCTCCGCGGGGCGCCGCCAGTCGAGGACCGCCAGCGCACCGACGGCCACCACGGCGAGGGCCAGCGCGCCGGCCAGCCGGATCAGGGTCACCCGGGTGCCGGTGAGCAGCATGGCCAGCAGCAGGAAGCCCGGCAGCACGGCGAGCACCCCGCCGAAATCACGCCCGAGCGCCGGCGTCCCCACCACCAGCACGGTGAGCGCGGCGGCGAGCAGCACCGTGCCGGCGACGACGGCGCGGCGGCCGCGCTCCGGCGCCCGCCGTCCCACCGCGGTGGCCACGGCCGTGGTGACCAGCAGCGCGCTGACCGCCAGCAGGCCGAAGGTGAGGTTCCCGAAGCCGGTGAACCGCCCGGCGACGATCGCGTCGTACCCCAGCAGGGCGCCCATCTCCAGGTGCGATCCGGTGAGCACGTCGCCGACGAGGGTCACCAGGGTGATGCCCAGGACCGCGCCGGGCGGGCCGAGCCGGCGGGTGCGCCAGGGGCCCAGCGCGGCGACGGCCAGCACGGCCAGGGCCGAGGCGAGGACCGCGCCGGCCAGGGCCAGCCGTGCCAGTCCCCCACCCTCCCCGCCGGCCCGCTCCCACGGCAGCAGCCCGGCCAGGTAGGAGGCGGCGGGCACCGCCGCGACGCCGAGCGCGAGGACCCGGACGGCCGCGCGGACCCGCTCGGCCGCGGGGCGGGCCGGCCCCCGGCGCCGCCCGGCCGCGGTGAGCAGGCCGAGGCCGACCACCGCGGCGGTGAGGACGACCAGCACCCAGAAGAAGCTCCCGGTGCTGCGGTAGTGCACGGCGGCGGTGGTACCGGCGTCCTCGAGGGTGTCGACCGCCTCGGCCAGGCCGGGGCGGTCCCCGGCGACCCGCAGCGGCTGGCCGTTCATCGACGCCGGCCGCTCCAGCCCCAGGGCCGCCAGCGCGGTCGGGGCGACGTCGATGAGCTGGGCGAACGGTGCCCGCCCGGTGCTGGCGGAGGTCAGCCAGGCGGGAGCGGCGTAGCCGGGCCCGCGGGCGATGCCGACGTGCAGCTGGGCGCGGCCGTCGTTGACCTCGGAGATGCCCTGCAGCAGCAGGAGGGTCTCCCCCGGCGCGGCGTCCGCCGCGGCGACCAGCCGGCCGACGGCGGCGTCGATGGCGGCCAGCGCGGCGGCGCGCGGCAGCGGCTCGGTACCGGTGTCGCTGCCCTCGGGGGCGGGTTCGCCGGCGTCGACCAGCGCGTCCAGGGAGACCAGCGTCAGCGGGCAGCCGGCCAGCAGCTCCCCCACCGCGGCGGGGTCGGCCGGCAGCTCGTCGGACCGGTCCAGCGCCACGCCGGGCGCGGCCACCGCCAGGGTGGGGCCGCGGCCGACCACCGTCGCGCAGCCGACGGCGGCCCCGAGGGCGGCCGGCTCGGCACCGAACCGCGCGGTGGCCTCGTCACCGGCCACGGCGGCGACGGCGTCCTGCGGCTCGGCCAGCCCGACGGCGGCCAGCCGCTCCTGCAGGCCGCAGTGCGACAGCGACGGCGCCGCCGGCGGGACCGGCGGGGGCTGGTCCTCCGGGATCACCCCGCCCTCCCCCGGCCCGCCCGCCCCGGTCGGTTCCTCCTCGTCGCCGGGGGCCTCCTGCGGCAGCGGCACGGTCGGCAGCGGCACCGGGGGCAGGGACTCGTCCGGTGCCGGGAAGCGCGCCCGGTTGCCCGCGCCCAGGGTGGCCCAGCCGTCGAGCAGGCAGCTGGTGGCGCGGGCCGCGCGGACCGAGACCGCGCCGATCGGCGCGTCCTCGGCCAGCGCCCACAGGTGCGGGGTGGCCTGGGGGTCGACGTCGCTCCACACCAGCCCGGGGACGCCGACCACGAGCACCCGGTCCGCGGTCGCGCCGTCCCCCGCCGCCGCGGCGGGGAGCGCCCCGGGCAGCAGGACGGCGAGCAGCAGCAGGGCGACGAGCAGCAGCACCCGTCCGCCCGCCGGAGCCCGCACGGCCGGCCTCATCGGACGCCGGCCTCCGGCGGGCCGAGCAGCTCGCGGTAGAGCGCCACGAGCTGCCGGGCGGTGGCCGCCTCGTCCGGCCACGTGGCCGCCCGGCGGGTGCCCGCGGCGGCCAGGCCGGCGGCGCGGGCGGGGTCGGTGAGCAGGCCGGCGACGGCGTCGGCCAGGGCGGCGGGATCACCGACCGGCACCAGCTCCGCGCCGTCGCCGAGCAGCTCCGGCAGGCCACCGGTGCGGGTGGCGACCAACGGGGTACCGGCGCGCAGCGCCTCCTGAGCGGTCAGCGAGCGGGCCTCCCAGCGGGAGGGCAGCACGGCGAGGTCGGCGGCGGCGAGCAGGTCGGCGACGTCCGGCCGGCGGCCCAGCAGCACCACCGGCAGCCGCTCGGCGGCGATCCGCGCGGCGAGCTCGTCCTGCAGCGGGCCGTCGCCGGCCACCGCCACCAGGGGCGGGGCCGGCAGCCGGGGGTCGTCCGCCCAGCGGCCGACGGCGTCGAGGAGGACGTCGTAGCCCTTCTGCGGGTGCAGCCGCCCCACCGCGACCACGAGGGGGCGCCCGTCGGCCAGGCCCAGCTGCGCGCGGACCTCGGCGCGGCTGCGGTCCGGCGGCGGCAGCGGGGGCGCGGAGACCGGGGCGACCCGCACGTCGCGGGCGCCCTGTCGGCGCGCGTTGTCGGCGAGGTCGCCGGAGGCGGCGAGGACGACGTCGGCGCCGCGGATGGTGGCCCGCTCCAGCAGGCGCAGCACCCGCCGCACCGGGCCGCCGCGCTCGGGCAGCGCGTTGTGCAGCGTGAGGACCAGGGGCCGGCTCTGCCCGCCGAGCCGGCGGGCGGCGGCGGCCACCAGGCCGGCGCGCAGCCCGTGGGCGTGCACCAGGTCGCCGGACCCCACGAGCCGGCGCAACCGGGCCACGGCGCGCGCGTCGGCGCCCGGGGACAGCCCCGCGGCGATCTCCACGGGACCGAAGGCCGCCCCGGCGGCGGAGAACCCGAACAGCTCCTCGGTCGCCGCCGGGCCGCCGACGGTCACCTCGGCGCCCGCGGCCACCAGCGCCGGCAGCACCGCCCGCACGTGGGTGCCCACGCCACCGGTGCTGGTGGCGAGCACCTCGACCACCCGGCGGCCCTGCAGCGGGAGCGGCTCAGCCACCGCGCACCTCCTGCCGATCGCTCGAACGCAGTCCGCGCACGGCCTCCTGCAGCGGCCCGCGCGCCGTCCCCATGATGACCGCCGCGGCCACGACCAGCGCCGCCCCGGCCGCGAGCACGCCGGTTCCGACCGCTCCGAGCAGGCCGCCGTGGGGCACCGGGTCGGCGCCCAGTGCGTCGGCGACCGCCAGGCCTGCCGCCGCGCCCAGCGCCGCGGCGCCCACGGCGGGCAGCCCGGTGCGCAGCACGCCGGTCAGCCCGCCTCGGCCGACCGTCCGCAGCACGACCGCGAGCAGCGCGACGCCGGCCACGGTGACCCCGAGGCTGTGCCCGGCGGCCAGCGCCGCGCCGCGGTGGGCGGTGGGCAGCAGCAGCGCCAGGGCGACGTCTGCGGTCACGGCCAGCAGCCAGCCGCCGACCACGCAGGCCGTCGGCGCCCGCCACAGCCCGCGGGCGTAGAGCGCGCGGGCGAGCAGCGCGACCAGGCCGTAGCCGAACAGCCCCGGGGCGAAGGCGACGATGGTGTTCCGCAGCGCCTCCACGGTGTCCGCCGGCCAGTCCACCAGGAAGACCCGCGCCAGGGGCCCCGCCACCGCCACCAGGACCGCCGCGGCCAGCAGCGAGGCCACCACCACCAGGGTCGCGGCCGGGGCGAGGGCCCGGCGGTAGCCCGCCTCGTCCCCGGTCCCGGCCCGCTCGGCCAGGCCCGGGTAGGCGGAGGTGGCCAGCGGCACCGCCAGCGCTGCCCAGGGCACCAGGAAGACGGTGAGCCCGGCGGCGTACACGACCTGGGTGCCGTCGGGGGCGCCGTCGTTGGCCAGCCGGATCGCCACGACGGCGACCAGCTGCTGCCCCGCCAGGGTGAGCACCCCGGCCAGCGCCAACCGGCGCACCCGGGGCGCGGCGCCGACCGGAAAGCGCAGGGCCGGCCGCAGCCCCAGCCGCAGCCGGCGGGCCGGCACCAGCAGGCTCAGCGTCAGCGCGACCACGCCCAGCGTCGTGCCGACGGAGAGGACGAGCTCGGCCGGGGTGGACAGGTCGTCGGCCGAGGGGCTGCCGCCGATCGCCGCGAACGCGAGGTAGGCGCCGGCGACCACCACGCTGGACAGCAGCGGGGCCAGCGCCGGCCCGGCGAAGCGGCGGTGCGCCTGCAGGACGCCGGTCAGCACGATGCCGATGCCGTAGAGCACCACCTGCGGGGCGAACACCAGCAGGAACCGGGCGGCGAGGTCGACCTGCGCGGCGTCGCCCGGGCCGAGCAGCAGCCGGGCGATCGGCTCGGCGAGCACCGCCACCAGCACCGCCAGCGGGGTGAGCAGCAGCAGGGTCCAGCCCAGCAGCGCCGACGCGGTGCGGCGCACCTGCTCCCGGTCCCCGGTGACGATGCCGCCGGCGAGCATGGGCACGACGAGGGCGGCCAGGGCGCCCCCGGCGACGACCTCGAAGACGATGTTCGGGACGTTGTTGGCGGCCAGGTAGGTGTCGCCGGTGCTGCCGGCCCCCACGGTGTTGGTGAAGACCAGCGTCCGGCCGAAGCCGGCCAGCCGGGCGAGCACCGTGAAGACGGCGATCAGCGCGGCGGCGCCGGCGACCCCCTGGACGACCCGCCGGCGGCTCATGCCCGGCGGCGGCCGAGCCGGTCCAGTTCCCGCAGCCCGGGGGTGGCCTCGATGACCCGGGTGAAGCTGACCTTCTCGCTGACCAGCGTCAGCGCGACGATCCCGGCGAGCAGACCGGTCCGGGCCGCCCGGCCGGGCAGGGCGGCCAGCCGCAGGCCCAGCAGCGCGCCGAGCGCGTTGGCGCCGCTGTCGCCGAGCATGACCCGCTCGCCGAGGTCGGCGGGGAGGACGGCCAGGGTGGCGCCCAGCGGGCCGGCGACCAGGCTGCCGGCCGGGCCGGCCAGGGTCGCGGCGGCGGCCAGGGCGCCGGCCTTGCCCGCGCGGCCCGGGCGCAGGTCGAGCAGGTTCACCAGGTTCGCGGTGCCGGCGACCAGGCCGGTGGTCAGGACGCCGTCGAGCAGCGACCGCTCGCGCCGGGTGAGCACCGCGGCCGCTGCGGCGACCGCCCCGATCCCGGCCACCTTGACCGCGCCCGCGGACACCCGCCCGGCGCGCAGTGCGCGCAGGTGCCCGGCCAGCCCCTTGTCGCGGGCCTGCTCGGGGCGGGCACCGACGAGGTCGTCATAGCCGCCCACCAGCCCGGACACGCCGCCGACCAGGGCCACGGCCGCCTTCAGGCCGCCCGGGGCGCCGGCTCCCGCGCTCAGCGTCGCCGCCGCCGCCAGGGCGGGGCCGCCGAGCAGGGTGACCGGCCGGCCGGCGTAGTTGGTCCGCCGCCAGGGCGCGCCGGCCGGGCGCGCGGCCAGCGCCGCCGCGCCGGCCAGGCCGAGCCGGGCCGCGGCCGCGCCGCCGACGGCCAGCAGCGCCCGGCGCCGCGCGCCGCCGTCCGTACCGCGGGTCACGGGGTGGCGGCGGGGACCGGCGGCACCGGCTGGGTGTCCTCGCCGGTGCCGTACTTGCCGGAGGTGCCCTCGCCCTCGCGGCCCAGCGCGAGCACGGCGCTGATCCGGCCGGCGGCGGAGTCGACGTTGTCGACGGTGGAGACCGCGGCCGAGACCTCGGGGTCGGCGCGGAGGTAGCCCACCAGGCCGGTCTCCCGGGCCGAGGCCGCGTCGCCGGCGACCACGGCGCCGGAGCCGGCCGCGTCCAGCGCCACCGCCAGGTCGACCAGCGTGTCGGCGCGCTCCTGGGCCTCGTCCGCGGGGAAGGCGCCCGCGGTGAGCAGCACCGCGTAGTCGGCCGGGGTGACCGACGCCGACTCCTGGGTGAGCACGTCCAGCGCCGAGAGGCCGGCCAGCACCGAGGACAGCGCCGCGGTGTCCGGCGCCGGTGCGGCCGGGTCGGCGGGGACCAACAGGGTCTGGGCGAGCAGGGCGGCGACCAGCTGGCCGGTGTCGTCGGTCTCGGGCAGCGTGACGCCGGTCGGCAGGCCCGGCCCGGTGACGTAGCTCTGCAGGCTGGAGGCGGTGGCCGGGTCGCTGTACTCCGGCTGCAGCCGGAGGGTGCCGGTCACGGTGCCGCCGGCCTGCCCGATCAGCGCGCTGACCCCCTCCACGGTGTCGGCGTCCTCGTCGCCGGCCACGACCAGCACGACGCGCCGCTCGGCCAGGCTGCCGGCGACCAGCGCGGGCGCGACGGCCTCCTCGAAGGCATCCCCGGTGTCCAGCTGGGTCTGCAGGTCACGGGTCTGGTCCTCCAGGTCGCGCTTGTCCTGCTGCAGCGCGCTGACCTGGGTCTCGAGGTCGGCGAGGATGGGGCCGTTGAGCTGGGTCGTGCCGATGACGATGCCCAGCGCGACCGCCAGGAAGACCGCGATCAGCGAGACCAGGTGGTAGCGGAAGTCGATCACGAGAAGAGGTTCTCCAACCAGAACACGAAGCTGTTCCACTGGTCGACCAGCAGGTCGAGGTAGACCCGGCCGGCCGCCGACACCGCCAGCGTCGAGCCGATGGCGATGAACGCGGCCAGCACGAGGACGACGAGGGCCGTGGTCGAGATCCGGCTGCGGTAGAGCCGGCTGACGCCCTTGGCGTCGACCAGCTTGCCGCCCAGGCGCAGCCGGGTGAGGAAGGTGGAGGCCATCCCGCCGCGGCCCTTGTCGAGGAACTCGACGAGGGTGGCGTGGGTGCCGACGGCGACGATGAGCGTGGCGCCCTTCTCGTCGGCCAGCAGCATTGCGATGTCCTCGCTGGTGGCCGCCGCGGGGAAGGTGATCGCGTCCACGCCCAGGTCCTGCACGCGGGCCAGGCCCGGGGCGCGCCCGTCGGCGTAGGCGTGCACGACGACCTCGGCGCCCGAGCGCAGGACGTCATCGCTCACCGAGTCCATGTCGCCGATGATCATGTCCGGCTGGTAGCCGGCCTCCTTGAGCGCGTCGGCGCCGCCGTCGACGCCGATGAGCACCGGCCGGTAGTCGCGGATGTAGGACCGCAGCGCGTGCAGGTCCTCCTTGTAGTCGTACCCGCGGACGACGACCAGCACGTGCCGGCCCTCGATCGGCGTCGTCACGTCGGGCACGCCGACGCCGTCGAGCAGCAGCGCGCGCTCGCGCTTCATGTACTCCATCGTGTTGGTGGCGAACGCCTCCAACTGGGTGGACAGGCCCGCCTTCGCCTCGGCCATCGCCACGGCGATCGTCTCCGGGGTCTGCTCGATCCCCTCGGCGACGACCGTGCCGTCGGCCAGGTGGAGGCGGTTGCCCTCGACGCGGACCCGCGCGCCCTCCTTGACCGCGGACAGGACGTCCTTGCCCACGCCGTCGACCAGTGGGATGCCCGCGTTGGTGAGGATCTCGGGGCCGAGGTTGGGGTAGCGGCCGGAGGTGCTGACCGAGGCGTTGACCACCGCGGCCACCCGGCAGGCCACCAGGGAGTCGGCGCTCACCCGGTCGATGTCGACGTGGTCGATGACGGCGATGTCGCCGGGGCGCAGGCGCTTGGTCAGGTTCTTCGTGCGGCGGTCCAGCCGCACGGTGCCGGTCACTCCGGGTGCCGTCTCCTGTGCCCGGCCGCGACGGAGGGAGCCGATGCGCATGACCCGCATGCTCCCACGGCGTCCTGGGGCCGCCCCTGTCCGACGCGCACGCGCAACCTCCCGGTCACCCAGCGTGTCCGACACCACGGGGCCTCCGACACGCCGGGAGGAGCGTCACCGGTGGCCCTGCCAGCGCGAACGGGCGCGCTGGCTAGCGTGGACCAGGTGACTCCAGGGGTGCATGCAACCGGCCGCACGCCGGACGGGGACCTGGAACCGGATGCCGCCGGGGTCGAGGCCGGGGAACCCGAGGGCGACGCCCCGGACGGCCCCGCCGGCCCCCTCGACCCGCCGGACAGCCCGCCCCCGGACGGCGCCGCGGTGGCCGAGCCGGGCCGGGGACGCCGGAGCCGGCGCGCCCTGCGCGGGCCCGGGCTGCGCGAGCGCCGCCGGCTGCAGACCCGCACCCGCATCGTGGACGCCGCCGCCGAGCTCTTCGCCGAGCGCGGCTTCGACGCGGTCAGCGTGGTCGAGATCGCCCAGCGCGCGGGTGTGGTGGAGAAGACGGTCTTCAACCACTTCCCGGTCAAGGAGGGGCTGGTCTTCGAGGCCGACCCGCCGATGCGGGCGGCGCTGCTGGACGCCGTCCGCTCCCGCCCGGCCGGGGAGTCGGTGTCCGCGGCGGCCGGCACCTTCGTCGTCCGCGCGATGAGCGGGCTCGGCGCGCCCGAGGCCGCCGCGGGGGTGGCGGAGATGGCGCGGATCATCCGCGGCAGCCACACGCTGCAGGTCCGCGAGCGGGAGATCCTCGGGGAGCTGACCGCCGCCCTGGCCGCGCTGATCGCCGAGGAGACCGCACCCGAGCCCGGGGAGCTCGCGCCCTGGCTGGCCGCCAACTCCGTCCTCGGCCTGTACGCCGCCCTGCTGGAGCTCGCCCGCGACCGGGTGCTGGCCGGCGTCACCGGACCCGCGCTGTCGGCCGAGCTGCGGGCCCGCGGCGAACGCGGCCTGGCGCTGCTGCAGTTCGGCCTGGCGGGATACGCCAAGCGGCGCTGACGGTCACATACCGGCGCGGTCAGGCCCCCAGCTGGAGCGCGCGCAGCAGGTGGGGAGCGCGGTCGCCAGGGATGTCAGGGTTCTGGGTGAGGAGCGCGACGGCGACCATGTATTCGTCCTCCCCCGCCCAGCCGCGGCCCTCCGCGCAGATCCGCTGGATGTGCGCGCGCACCTTCGGCTCCGAGCTGTAGGGCCCGAAGTCCAGCGCCATGGCCAGGAAGTTGGCCACCCGGTAGCCGAGGTCGCTCGCCGTCGCCACGGTGGTGACCGGGTCGGAGTAGCTGGGCACGGCCATCACGATGTTGGGGTGGCCGGCCTTGAGCAGCTGCAGCGCCAGGTCGTTGCCGTGCACCCCGCCCCACAGCTCGGGCATGAGGATGTCGCGGTCCGGCGCGGGGATGTACGGCGGGTTGGCGATCACCGTCGACACCGGCGGGCCCGCGGCGGAGTCGGCCCGGTCGAAGAAGTCACCGAGCTCCACCGTGTAGCGGTCCGCGACCCCGCGGGCGGCGATGTTCGCCCGCGCCCGCTCCACCGACGAGGCGCTGATGTCGAAGCTGCGCACCCGCAGCCCGGGCAGTGCGGCGACGACGTCGGCGATGACCGTGGCGTCACCGGTGCCGAGCTCGAGCACGCCCTCGCGTTCCCAGCCCAGCTGCTCGCGGTACTGCGCGAGCAGCATGCAGACGGAGAACCCGTAGTGCGCCGACTCGTCGGCCGAGGAGAAGCAGCTCACGAGGCCGCCCCTACCCGCCTACCGCGCTCCTTACGCCGGTCCGCCGCCAGTGATCCCCGCTGGTCAGGCGCGTGCGTCGGCCGCCACGGCGAGCAGCTCCCGGGCGTGGGCCTGGCCGGTGTCGCTGTCGGCCAGCCCGGAGAGCATGCGGGCCAGCTCGCGGACCCGGTCCTCACCGTCCACGGCCCGGATGTCGGTGGCCGTGACCCCCGCCCGGGTGTCCGGGGACTTGTCCACGACGAGGTGGGTGTCGGCGAAGGCGGCGACCTGGGCCAGGTGGGTGACGACGACGACCTGGTGGTCGCGGGCAAGCCGGGCCAGCCGCCGGCCGATCTCACCGGCCGCCTGCCCGCCGACGCCGGCGTCGACCTCGTCGAACACCATCACCGGCACCGGGTCGGCCCCCGCGAAGACCACCTCGATGGCCAGCATGACCCGGGAGAGCTCACCGCCCGAGGCGCCCTTGTGCACCGGGCGCGGCGGGGCGCCGGGATGGGCGGCCAGGAGCAACGCCACCTCGTCGATGCCCTCCGGCCCGGGGGCGCCGGGGTCGCTGTCGATCGAGAAGGAGACGCGGGCGCTCTTCATCGCCAGCCCGGCCAGCTCCCGGCCCACCTCGGCGGCGAACCCGTCGGCGGCCGCCCGCCGCCCGGACGAGACCTGGGCGCCGAGGTCGTCGACCTCGGCCCGGGCGGCGTCGCGGTCGGCCTCCAGCGCCTCGAGGGCCTCGTCGGAGACGTCGAGCTCGTCGAGCCGGCGGCGGGCGTCCTCGGCCCAGGCCAGCACGCCGCCGACCCCCTCCCCCACGTCGGCGAACTTGCGCACCAGGGCGGTGATCGCCGCGCGGCGGTCCAGCACCTCGGCCAGCCGCGCGGGGTCGGCGTCCAGGTCGGCGACGTACCCCGCCAGCTGGCCGGCGACGTCGGACACGACCGCGACGGCGTCGGCGAGGTCCTGCGCCAGCATCACCAGCGTCGGGTCGTCGGAGCCGGCCATCGCGCGCTCGGCGATGGCCAGCGCGGCGGTGGCGTCCTGGGGCAGGTCGTCGGCGCCGAGGTCGCCGGTGACGTCGCCGACCAGCGCCATCCGGGCCTCGTCGGCGGCGGCGCGCAGTGCGTCGGCGTCGCTGAGCCGGCGTGCCTGGGTGTCGAGCTCCTCGTCCTCGCCCGGCTGCGGGCCGACCGCCTCGATCTCCGCCAGCCCGTGGCGGAGCACGTCGGCGGCCTGGGCCAGCTCGCGGGCCTGGCCGCGGCGGCGCTCGAGGTCGGCGGCCAGCTCCCGCCAGCGGGCGTGGGCCGCGCGGTAGCGGTCGAGCAGCTCCAGGTGCGTCGGCCCGGCGTAGCGGTCCAGGGCCCGGCGCTGCTCGGCCGGGCGGGACAGCCGCAGCTGGTCGCTCTGCCCGTGCACGGCCAGCAGCCCCTCGGCGAGCTCGGCCACCACGCCGACCGGCACGCTGCGCCCGCCCAGGTGGGCCCGCGAGCGGCCCTCGGCGCTCACCGTGCGGGCGAGGATGAGGGTGCCGTCGTCGTCGGCGTCCGCGCCGGCGTCGGCCGCCCGCTCCCAGACCGGGGAGCCCGCGGGCAGGGCCAGGCGCCCCTCCACCCCGGCCCGCCCGCTGGCCCGGACCCGGCCCGGGTCGGCGCGGCCGCCGAAGAGCAGGGTGAGCCCGGTGACGACCATCGTCTTGCCGGCGCCGGTCTCCCCGGTCACCACGGTGAGCCCCTCACCCAGCTCGAGGGTGACGTCGTCGATCGCGCCGAGACCGCGGATGCGCAGCTCGGTCAGCCGGCCCAGCCGGCCGCCGGCCGCCCGCTCAGGCGTGCTCGCCCGTGCCGCCACCGCAGCCCTCCTCCCTCGGTTCCACGGTGACGAAGCCGCGGGTCAGCACGTTGCAGGAGCGCGTGAGCTCGTGGCCGGGGTCGTGGGTGCGGGAGTCGCGGAAGCCGCGGACCGGCAGGCCGAACTTGGCGACCAGCCGGTCACCGAAGGTGGATTCGTGGACCCGGGCGATGCGGACCGGGCGGGCCGCCCGGCGCACGTCGACGCGGCCGCCGTCGGGCACCTCGAGCGCGCGGCGGCCGTCGGCGGAGACCTGCGCCCGGTTGCCGTCGGCCGGGATGGCGACGGTCAGCACCGAGTTCGGGGAGGTGACCAGCGGGCGGGAGAACAGCGCGTGCGCGTTGGAGGGGACGAGCAGCAGCGCCTCGACGTCCGGCCACACCACCGGGCCGCCGGCGGAGAACGCGTAGGCGGTGGAGCCGGTGGGGGTGGAGAACAGGACGCCGTCGCAGCCGAAACTGGTCAGCGGCCGCCCGTCGATGGCGACGACCACGTCGAGGACCCGGGAGCGCTCGGCCTTCTCCACCGAGGCCTCGTTGAGCGCCCAGGTGCCCGCGACCACGGTGCCCTCGCAGTCGAGGACGTCGACGTCGATGGCCAGCCGCTCCTCCACCCGGTACTCGCAGCGCTCGATGGCGGTCAGCGTCTCCTCCACCGCCTCGGGCTCGGTCTCGGCGAGGAAACCGACCCGGCCCAGGTTCACCCCCATCAGCGCGGCGTCGCTGAAGCGGGCCAGCTCGGCGGCGCGCAGGAACGTCCCGTCCCCGCCGAAGACCATGACGATCTCCGCGCCGTCGGCGGCCTCGGCGTCGGCCGGGACGACGTGGGCGCCCTCGATGCACAGCGCGCCCGCCTCCTCCTCGAGCACGCGCACGCCGATACCCGCCCGCGCCAGGCGGGCGGCGCAGCTGCGGGCCAGCTCGACGATGTCCTGCCGCCCGGTGTGCACGACCAGCAGGACCTGCCGGTTCGTGCCCGCGCTGGTACCGACCTCTGTCACCGGGGATCCCTCCTCGACCGTCACCGAGGGCCCTCCTCGACGGCGCGCTGCACGTCCTCCTCCCGCGGCGGGCCGGCGTCACGGCGCAGCCACAGAAAGAACTCCACGTTGCCCGCCGGGCCCGGCAGCGGGCTGGCGGTCACCCCGGCGGTCCCCCAGCCGAGCTCCGCGGCGGCCCGGGCGACCTCCAGCACGGCGGCCTGCCGGTGCGCGGGCTCCCGCACCACGCCTCCGGAGCCCAGGCGCTCCCGGCCGACCTCGAACTGCGGCTTGACCATGGGCAGCAGGTCGGCGTCGGGGGTCGCGCAGGCGGTGAGGGCGGGCAGCACCAGCCGCAGCGAGATGAAGGACAGGTCGGCGACGACGAGGTCCACCGGGCCGTCGACCTGCCCCGGCGTCAGGGTGCGCACGTTCGTGCGCTCCAGGACGCGGACCCGCTCGTCGGTGCGCAGGGACCAGGCCAGCTCGCCGTAGCCGACGTCCACCGCGACCACCTCGCGCGCGCCGCGGCGCAGCAGCACCTCGGTGAAGCCCCCGGTGGAGGCGCCGGCGTCCAGGGCGCGGCGCCCCTCGACGGCCACGGGGAAGGCCTCCAGCGCGCCGAGCAACTTGTGCGCGCCGCGGGACACCCAGCTCGGCGCGTCGGGATCGGTGCGGACCACCAGGGGGGTGTTCGGATCGACCCCGGTGGCCGGCTTGCTGGCGGCCCGCCCGGAGACGGAGACCCGGCCCTCCGTGATCAGCGTGACGGCGTGCTCGCGCGAGCGGGCCAGTCCCCGCCGCACGAGCTCCGCGTCCAGTCGGCTGCGGCGGACCATCAGAGCTGGTCGATCGTGGCGAGCTCGCGCTGCAGCCGGACGTGCTCGGCCTCGAAGACGGCGACGTGCTCGGTGACCGGGCGGTGCGCCAGGTCGCCGAACGGCGGGTCGTCCGGCGCTGATGCCGGCGGCTGAGCTTCCACCGCCGCGCCCGGGACCGTCGCCGGAGCGCTCCACGGGCCCGGGCCGGGCCGCGGGGGGCCCGGTACCGGTCGCGGTCGACTCGGCTCCGTCATGGTTCGCCTCTCGGGTGGGGGGTGCGCCGGGCGCGTGCTGCGGCGCCGGCGATGCGCTGTCCTGGCCCGCGAGATTACCGGCCGGGAGCGACGGGCACGGGCGGGTCGACCGACGGATAGCGTTCCGACGGCCCGGACCCTTCGTGCGTTGGAGGCATGCCCGCGTGGCGACGATGGAGCAGTGCATGACCGCCCTCAAGGGCATTCTCGGTGACCTCGCGGCGAACCCCGCCGCCCAGGGGCTGGACCGCAGCCTGTCCTGCCGCTTCCCGGATCTGGGGCAGATCGTCCGGGGGCGGCTGGCCCGCGGGTCCGTGCACGAGCTTCGGGCCGAGCCGGAGGAGCAGTCCCTGGAGAAGGCCGACATCCGGCTCACCATGAGCAGTGACGACCTCGTCGCGCTCACCGAGGGCCGGCTGTCGTTCGGCCCGGCGTGGGCGTCGGGCCGGGTGAAGCTGGAGGCCGGCCTGAGGGATCTGCTGCGGCTGCGCGCGCTGCTCTGACCGGCGCCCGGGACCTCGTCCAGCGGTGCCGGTTCAGCCGGTCCTGAGCGCCCACCGCAGCAGAGCGGCCTCGGCCCGGGAGTCGGCGGCCCGCACGACGGCGGGCACCTCGTCGTCGGGATGCTGCGCCCAGTGCGCGGCGCAGAGCGCCCGCAGGCCGTCCAGCCCGTCGCCGGGGCCCTCGTGCCCGCCGGGCCCCGCGCTGCGGAGCTCCAGGGGACCGCCCTCCCCCACCGCCCGGGCTTCCCAGCCCCCGCACCGCCAGCCGCCGCCCTCGGCGGTCACGGCCGGGTGCGGGACCAGCAGCCCGGAGGCGTCGGCCGAGAGCAGGTCGGGGCGCTGGTGCGGGCCGGCGGCCAGCAGCGTCGCCGGATCGGTGACGCCGGAGAGGACCAGCAGGCTGGCCGCCCCGGCCCGTCGGCCGCCCTCGACGTCGGTGTCCAGGCGGTCGCCGACGACGAGCGGCCGGTGGGCGCCGGTGCGCCGGACGCACTCCGCGTGCATCGCGGGGTCCGGCTTGCCGGTGATCAGGGGAACCCGGCCGGTCACCGCGCTGACCACGCCGACCATCGCGCCGTTGCCCGGCAGCGGCCCCCGCGGCGAGGGGATGGTCGCGTCGCCGTTCGTGGCCACGTGGTGGGCACCGTTGCGGATGGCGACGACCGCCTCGGCCAGCTGAGCCCAGCCGACGTCCCGGCCGTACCCCTGGACGACCGCGGCCGGCTCGTCCTCGGCGCGCTCGACCACGGTCAGGCCGACCGCGCGCAGGGCCGCGGCGACGCCCGGGCCGCCGACCGGCAGCACCCGTGCCCCGGCGCCCAGACGCTGGGCGACGACGGTCGCCGCGGCCTGGGAGCTGGTGATGACGTCGTCGGCGCCGGCGGGGACGCCGAGCTCGGTCAGGTGGCGGGCCACCTCCTGCGGGGTGCGGGCAGCATTGTTCGTCACGAAGCCCAGCCGCATGCCGGCCCGGCGGGCGGTGGCCAGCGCCTCGGGAACGCCGGGCACGGCGTCGGGCCCGACGTAGACCACCCCGTCGAGGTCGAGCAGCGCGACGTCGTGCACGGCGGTGGGTGGCTCGGTCAGTCCCGCG
The DNA here is from genome assembly GCF_900114385.1 of Geodermatophilus ruber. Classification (GTDB taxonomy): domain Bacteria; phylum Actinomycetota; class Actinomycetes; order Mycobacteriales; family Geodermatophilaceae; genus Geodermatophilus; species Geodermatophilus ruber. The sequence goes on along the minus strand of NZ_FOSW01000003.1, from coordinate 4,647 downwards.
GCGAGCGGGACGGGCGGCAGGGCGTGCGCGCTCACGCCGACTCCGCCGTCCGCCGGGCCCGGACGCCGCGCAGAGCCCGGGCGTAGTGGGCCCGGTCCGGGCGCATCGCCACGGCCAGGGCGAGGTGCTCGGCGGCCAGGTCCAGGTCGCCGGCCCGACTGGCGGCCAGACCCAGACCGAACTGGGCGTAGTCGTCGGCGGGATTGCAGGACGCGAGCTCGCTGAAAGTGCCGATCGCCTCACGGAAGCGGCCGGCGTCGTACTGGGCGCGCCCGAGCGCCTCCAGCAGGCTGCGCGATCCGGGTTCGGCCTGCAGCGCCCGGGTGAGCAGGGTCGCCGCAGCGGCGGGGTCGCGGTTGGTCAGCAGCTGCAGGCCCCGCTGGTACCAGTCGTAGACGTCGCCCGCGGGGGACCCCGCATCCGTCACTGTCTTCCCCTCGGTTCCGGCCGTCGCCCCGGCGCCCGTGCCGGCCCGTCCGGGACCGGCCGCGACGCCGGATCCCGGCGCACCGCTCCTACGATTTCTCCGTGCCCCCGCCTCCGGCCGATGCCCCACCCCCCGCAGGACCGGGGCTCGAGGTCCGGCCCTTCCGCGCCCTGACCTACCGGCGAGGGGATCCCGGGCACCTGGCCCGGGTCAGCTCGCCAGCGTACGACCTGGTGACCCCTGAGGGCCGGGAACGGCTGGCCGCGGCGGACCCGCACAACATCGTCCGCCTGATCCTGCCGCACGTCCTCCCGTCCGACGGCGCGACCGCGTCCGCCGACGGCCCGGTGGCGCAGGCTGCCCGGACGCTGCGGGACTGGCAGGCCGCGGACGTGCTCGGGCGCGACCGCGAACCGGCCATGTGGCTCTACGAGATGCAGCCACCGGACGGTTCGCCGGCGACCCTGGGGTGGCTCGCGGCCGTGACCGTGCCGGCGCCCGGATCCCCGGCGGTGCTGCCGCACGAGGACACCTACCCGGTCGCCGTGGAGGGCCGTCGCGCGCTGCTGGCCGCCACCGGGACCGACCTCGAGCCGATCATGCTCGCCCACGACCCGGAGCCCACCGTTCCCGGGCTCATCGCCGCGACCCGGGAGGGTGCGCCCACTCTGGCGATGGCCGACGGCGAGGGCGTCCGGCACCGCCTCTGGCGGGTGAGCGACCCGGGAGTGCTCGGCCGGCTGACCGACGCGTTCGCCCGCACGGGGGCCGTCATCGCCGACGGGCACCACCGCTTCGCCGCGGCGCAGGCCCACGCCCGCCTGCACCCCGGCCAGCCGGGTACGCAGGCGGTGCTCGCGCTGCTCACGCCCATGGGGCCCACGGGCCTGCAGGTGCACGCCATCCACCGGGTCGTGCCCGACCTGCCCCTCGAGGCCGCGCTGTCCGCCGCCGCGCGCGGGTTCGAGATCACCGACCTGGCCGCGCCCGCGAGCGACCCCACCGAGCTCCTCGCCCTCGCGCACCGCTGGCTCGCCGACCCCGGGCAGTCCGGGGTGCTGGTCAGCGACGGTCGGCGGCTGGTGCGGCTGACCGGCCCGACGACGACGGTCCTCGACGCGGTGCCGCGCGAGGCGCCGGCTGCCTGGCGCGGGCTGGACGTCGTGCTGGTCCACCACGGCCTGTTCCGCACGCTGTGGGGCCGCGGCGACGAGGAGGGCGCCGTCCAGGTGGCGCATGACCTGGAGGAAGCGCTGACCGGGGCGGTGGCCCGTCGCGGGGTAGCCGTGCTGCTCCGGGCGCCCGCGCCGGCCGACGTCGCCGCCGTCGCCCGGGCCGGTGCCCGGATGCCGCGGAAGTCGACGCTGTTCGTGCCCAAGCCGCGCACGGGTCTGGTGCTGCGCCCTCACCGGGACTGACCGGTCCGCTCAGCCCGTGGCGCCTTCGTGGCGCCCGACGCGCGCGGCACCTTCCGGCCCCTGCGGCAGTTCACCTCGCAGACGGAGGCCGTGCCGCCCGGCGTCCGCCAGAAGCGGCGCTGCAGCGCGCCCTCGACCTCGATGACCTCCCCTGCCTCCCACGCCGCCACCCGCCGCTGGAGCGCCCGGTCGTAGGTGATGCAGGTGAGAACGTCGACGGACTGCCCGCGCGCCCGCGGCTCGGGCCTGCGCACGACGATGCGGAAGCTGACCAGCGTGTCGCCGCTGGGCAGGGACGTGAGCTCAGCGGGTGCGGACATCCGCCCGCGGAGTACCACGGTGTTCCGGTCGATGACTGCCACGCTCATGACGGCAGCCTCGCCGCCGGCTCCGGACCGGGCCAGGCCCGGCGCCCGCCTGTGGACCGAGGCGGTCGGTGTGGACGGGGCCGGGCCGGACGTCAGAGGTCAGTGCTCCTCGTCGCCCGGCGGCTCGATCTCGCCGAGCAGCTCGGCCACCTCGGCCTCGATGTCCTCATCGAGCACGAGGTCCTCGTCGCCGGGCTCGGCCGGGACCACCTCGGGCACCGGCGTCTCCTCACCTGCCGGGACGGCAGCCGGCTCCTCGCCGTCGACGGCGGCCACCTCCTGGTCGATCTCCTCCTCGGAGAACTCCACATCGAGGTCCTCGGGGGTGTGGGCGTCCACCGCGGCGCGCCACTCCTCGGCGAGGGTGTCCTCGCCCGACGCCGCGAGCAGGTCGGCGTAGGCGGCCGCCAGGCGCAGGGTGCCCGGATCGCTCAGGTCCACCGCCTCGGGACGCGGCCGCCCGCCCAGCGCGCCCTCGAGCACCAGCCGCGCGGCGGGCAGCTCGTCGAGGTCCTGACGGGTGCCGGCCTCGACCAGGCGCAACTCGACGGCCTCCTCGGGGTCGGGCCCCTCGGTCAGTGCCTCGCGGACCAGGCGGAGGGCCACCTCCGGCCGGCCCAGTGCCCGCTCGCAGTCGGCGAGGACGGCACGGTAGCCCTGGTCACCGCTCATCCGCCGGTAGGCCCGCAGCTCACGGGCCGCCTCTGCGTAGTCCCCGGCGTGGTACGCCGCGACGCCGACCGCCTCCCGGACCGCCGCGATCCGGGACGCCCGGTCCCGGGCGGCGCGGGCATGCGCGAGCGCCTCCTCGGGCTGGTCGTCGACCAGCGTGCCCGCGGCGACCAGGTGGCCGGCCACCCGCTCGGCGTTGCGTGAGTCGAGCCCCCGCAGCGCCTGCCGGACGGCCGGGGCGAGTTCGCGGGGATCGGCCCACTCGGGGATCTCCGGACCCACCGGCGCGGGCGGCGTCCGGTCCGCGTGCGGCCGCGGACCCGCGCCCCCGTCCGGCCGCCCGCGGCGGTCGTCCGACGGACGGCGCTCCCGCCGGTCGCCACCGCGCGCGCCGCCGGTCCCGCCCTGGCGGGGCGGACGCCGCTCCTGCCATTCCTGCCGCGGTCCACGGGGCTGCTGGAAGCGGTCCCCCTGCGGGCGGTCGCCCTCGGGCCGGCGCTCCCGCCAGTCGCCACCGCGCGCGCCGCCGGTCCCGCCCTGGCGGGGCGGACGCCGCTCCTGCCATTCCTGCCGCGGTCCACGGGGCTGCTGGAACCGGTCCCCCTGCGGGCGGTCGCCCCGCTGGGGGCGCTCCCCCTCGGGACGGCGATCCCGCCAGGCCCCGCCGGCCGCGGGACGCTGCGGACGATCGGCCCGCTGCGAACGGTCCCCCTCGGGACGGCGGTCCCGCCAATCTCCACCGGCCGCGGGCCGCTGGGGCCGCCCCCCGGGGGCACGGTCACGCCACTGCGGCCGCTCCCCGTCCGGACGACGCTCGCGCCATTCCCCACCGGTGGCCGGCCGCTGCTGGCGCCCGCCGGCGACCGATCGGTTCTGCCAGCCCCCGGAGGGCGCATCGCTCCGCTGAGGCCGTTCACCCTGGGGACGACCGGCCCACCGGGAGCCCCGGTCCGACCCGCGCTCGCCCTGGGCGCCGCGGTCCCGCCGGTCCTGGACGCCACGGTCCCGCCGGTCCGCCCCCGATGCCGGTCGCGGAGAGCGGGCACCCTCGGCGCCGTCCCGCCACCGCGGACGCTCTCCCTGCCGGCCCTCGGACTCGGGACGCCGGTCCCGCCAGTCCCGATCGGAGCCCTGATCGGCCGGCCGCTGGGGCCGCTCGCCGGCCTGGCGGCGCCCCTGCCAGGACCCGCCGCGCCCACCGGCCGCGGGAGAGCCCCCGCGGAAGCCGCCCGAGCCTTGTGACCGCCCCTGACCGGAGCCGCCCCGGCCGCCTCGAGGCCCCTGTCCGCCGGAACCACCGGCGCCGCGCCGCGGAGAAGTCATGACTACTGCTTACCTCATCGCTGAATGCCGCACCCACGAGGAGCCGCGGTGAAGGGGAATAGTGCTCAACGCACGAAACGGGGGTCAGAGCGCGTGGCTCTGACCCCCGTTTCGGAATGGTTGTCCGGCGGCGTCCTACTCTCCCACCCCGTCTCCGGGGCAGTACCATCGGCGCTGAGAGGCTTAGCTTCCGGGTTCGGAATGAGACCGGGCGTTTCCCTCTCGCCATGGCCGCCGTAACGCTGTGAACATGTCGAACCGGAGACCGGTTCGTGCGTTCAGAACCGCACAGTGGACGCGACAATTACTCTTCTGACCGGCCCGTAGACGGGTTGCCTGTAGGGCGTGTGGTCAAGTCCTCGGCCTATTAGTACCGGTCAGCTCCACGCCTCGCGGCGCTTCCACCTCCGGCCTATCAACCCGCTGGTCTGGGCGGGGG
>NZ_FOSW01000013.1 GCF_900114385.1 Geodermatophilus ruber | reverse complement strand
GTGGCCGCGATCTCCTCGTAGGTCAGCCCCTCGATGTCGCAGAGGACCACCGCCACGCGGAACTCCGGCGAGAGGGCGTCGAGGGCCGCCTGCACCTGCGGGTCCAGGTGGGTGTCGGCGTAGACCTGCTCGGGGCTGGGCGCGGTGCCGGGCAGCCGCTCGGTGTCCTCGGGCAGCGCGTCGAACCGGATCCGCTGCCGGCGCCGGACCATGTCCAGGAACAGGTTGGTCGTGATCCGGTGCAGCCAGCCCTCGAACGTGCCGGGCCGGAAGTCGGCCAGCGAGCGGAACACCCGGATGAAGGTCTCCTGGGTGAGGTCCTCGGCGTCCTGGGCGTTGCCCGACAGCCGGTAGGCCAGCCGGTAGACCCGGGCGGAGTGCTCCCGCACGACCTGCTCCCAGGTCGGCGTCACCCAGCCCTCGGGCCCGAGGGGGGCAGCGGCAGGGGCGGCGGCGGGCGAAAGATCAACGGTGCTCACGGCGGAGGCCTCCAACACAGGGTCGGCAGGTCTCCCCCACCTGGACGGCGCCAGGCCGGTCGCGCCGGGCCTGATTCCAAGCCGTACTGACGACGCTCCGCGGAGGGGTACTCCCCTACGGCACCCATTCTGCACGACTTCGGCGACGCGCGGGCGCCTCCCCCGCCCGCGTCCCCCGAACGTGGCGGCCGCTCACGGCGCGGCGGCGTCCTTGCGGTTCCGCTTGGCGGCGTACATCGCGGCGTCGGCGGAGGCCAGCGCCTGGGCCGCCGTGCACCCGGTGGCGTCGATGAGAGCCAGCCCGGCGCTGACCCGGACCGACAGGGTCCGCCCGCGCAGCGCCACCGGCTCGCTGCAGAGCCACTCCACCCGGTTGCACAGCTCCCGGGCGTCGGCGGCGGTCGGGAGGTGCGCCGCGAGCACGAACTCGTCCCCGCCGACCCGGGCCACGGTGTCCTCCTCGCGCAGGGCGTCCCGCATCCGGGTGCTGAGCACGACGAGCGCCAGGTCACCGGCGTCGTGGCCGTGCACGTCGTTGATCTGCTTGAAGTCGTCGACGTCGAGGTAGAAGACGGCCACCACCCCGCCGTCCCGGTCGCGGGCGCGCAGCACCCGGTCGATGTCGTGGTCGAGCAGCGCCCGGTTGCGGATCCCGGTCAGCGGGTCGTGCATCGCCAGGCGGGACAGCTCCGCGTGCCGCGACCGGTGCTCGGCGATGTCTTCAGCGGCGACGACCGCGCCGATCGGCGCCCCACCGGCGTCGCGGAGCAGCGTCGCGGTGACCCGCACCCAGATCAGCTGCCCGTCGGCGTGGCGGAGCCGCTTCTCGATCGACGGGCCCCGGGTGGCCCCGGCCATGAGGACGGCGACCGCCTCGTGGTCCAGGTGGAGGTCCTCGGGGTGGGTGAGGGTGTGGTACGTCGCGCCCAGCAACCGGTCGGCGGGGTGGCCCACCAGGTCGCACATCGCCTGGTTCACCCGCAGGCACTGCCCGTCGAGCGTCGTGACGACCAGCGCCACGGGGGCGGCGTCGAACGCCAAGGCGGCCACGTCGAGCCCGTCCGGCAGCGCTGCCGCGGGAGAGATGAGGCGGACGTCCTGGCCGGACGGCCGGCGCGGGATCGGCATGGACACGGCGACATGCGCTCCGATGGCTCAGACCGCCGAGGCCCTGGCGGCGCGGCTGCCGAAGCTACCGGCCCCCCGGGGATTCCGGAATGCCTACGACGACGTCCGCAGGCCCTGCGGCGCAGGCTGGGCGCCTGCTGTCTCGCCGCGCAGCGGAACCGCCACCCCCCACCCTCCCGCGGCACGGGCCTCTGAACGAGGAGCCTGGGACGCCACCGTCCAGCCCGAACGGAACTCCCTGCTGGACGGGATCAGCAGGGAGCGTCTCCGCCGGTTCGGGGGCGACCCGGGCTGCACCCCGCACACCGCGTGGCGGGCCGCGGAGCGGGGCACAGGCCCGGCATGAACCGTGCGAGCTTCGACTTCACCGACTCGGTCGTTCTGGTCACCGGCGGCGGCAGCGGCATCGGCCTGGCCATCACCCGGGCCTTCCTCGGGGCCGGCGCCACGGTCGCGATCACCGGCCGCCGCAAGAACCGCCTCGAGCAGGCGCTGGAGGGGTATCCGGGCGAGCGCACCGCGGCGATCCCCGCCGACGTGTCCGACGGCGCCCAGGTGGCCGGCCTGGTGCGGCAGGTGCTCGACCGGTTCGGCCGGCTCGACGTCGTCGTCAGCAACGCGGCCGACTACGCGACCGGGCCCATCACCGAGCTGACCGACGAGGCGTGGGAGCGGCTGCGGGCCACGAACGTGGATGCCTTCTTCCACCTGGCCCGGTCCGTCCTGCCGCACCTGGCCGACTCCGGCGGCAACCTGGTCGCCGTCTCCTCGGTCTCCGGCGACCGGGGCGACTGGAACCAGGCGGCCTACAACGCCACCAAGGCGGCGATCACCAACTTCGTCCGCTCCCTGGCCCTGGACTGGGGTCGGCGCGGGGTGCGGCTCAACGTCGTGTCCCCGGCGTTCACGCTGACCGAGCTGACCGAAGGTGTCGGGCGGGATGAGCAGTCGCTGGCGCCGTTCGTCAACCGGATCGCCCTGGGCCGCCCCGGCCGGCCGGAGGACGTCGCGCCCCCTGTGCTGTTCCTGGCCAGCGACGCCGCCCGCTACGTCACCGGCGCGGTGCTCCCGGTGGACGGCGGGACCAGCGCCTCGACCGGGCAGCCGAATGTCTAGCCGCCCCACCGGATCCGGTCACCCGGGGAACAGGGCATTCGGTCGTGGCCCTCGGTAGATCCCCCACGGCACGGGGAACACCGGACCGGTGAGCGTGCTGCCCGCTGACCGACCAGCGACGAGGCGCGGCATCGTGCGCCTGCTCAACACCGCCGGCGGACGGGTGCTGTGCCTGGCCGGCACGGTCGACGACGCGGCCGTCGACTCCTTCCTGCGGCGGTACGGGCGGGAGCCCGCGCCGGTCGACGTCGTCGACGCCGGCTCGGTGACCTCGCTGTCCATGCGCGGCCTCGAGCTGCTGCTCGACCACCTCGACGCCGCCGAGCGGGCCGGGCGCCCGGTGACCCTGCGCCGGTCGCTGCAGGTCGAACAGCTGCTCGCCGGGCGGGGTCAGCCCGCCCGGTAGTTCACGTGCGGGTGGTCCATGTGGTTGGCCGTCGCGCCCCCGCGGTCCTCCATCTGCTGCCAGGCGCCACCCGGCGAGGAGAGCATCCGCTGCTCCCAGATGATGTAGTCCACGCCCAGCGCGTCCCAGTGTGCGAGGTGGTACGCGACGATCGCGTCGCCCAGGGCGGCGTCGGACATGACCATGTAGTCCAGCGCCAGCCCGGACGGGTGGCCGCCCGAGTCGGCCGCGCTGCCGCGGGTGCCGCCGAGGGTGATCGAGCCGGCCCCCGGGACGTTGGCGACGACCGCGTCGGCGGCCGCCTGCACGACCCGGTGCACGGGCCCGGCGCTGTTGGTGATGAGCGCGGCCCCGGCCGGCGCCGCCGCGGGCGCCGCGGCGGCCACCTCGGCCTCCCGGGCGGCGGCCTCGGCCGCTGCGGCGGCCTCGGCGGCGGCACGGGCCCCGGCCTCGGCCTGCTGCCGGTCGAGCTCGGCCCGGTCGGCGGCGGCCTGCGCCTGCTGCGCGGCGACCTGCTCGGCCTCGCGGCTGCTGCGGCTGGCCGCGAGGTCCACGAGCGGCTGCAGGTCCGGTGGCGCGGTGGCCGGCCCGGAGGAGGCGGTCAACCCGAGCTGCTGGGCGACGCTGACCGGCTCCGCCGTGCCGGCCTCGGCCTGCGCGCCCGGTTCCGGGACGACGAGGACGTTGGCGAGGACGGCACCGGCGGCGGCCACGCCCAGGTAGAGCCCAGGACGGCGGGGTGCGGAGAGTGGACGGCGGTGCGCGCGGGCACGGCCGGCGAAGGTGCGGGGGCGATCCATGGGGAGGCGCTCCGAGGGGTACGAGCGCAGCAGCGCCCCGGGGGGTGGGGCGGTCGGGCTGCGAGGGTGTGCGCGCGGCGAGGGCTGCGGCCGGCCAGGAGCGCGGGGCCGCCGGGCACACCAGGGAAGCGGCGGAGAGCCGGTCGAGCAGGGGTGCTCGGGAGCGGTGGGCCCGGGGGCGGCGGTCAGGGACGGCCGCGGGCGGTCAGGTGCGCGGGCACACCCGCGGAGGACGGTGCCGGGGCGGGCGGGGTCGTGCGTGAGGGCTGGGGCGCGCCATCGGACGGCTCTCCGTTCTTCCGCTGGCCGCCTACCGGGTTAGCTGACGGGTTCGGGCGGGAAGCGGCCCTACCTGCGCCGGGCGGTGCGCCCGGGAGCGGGATTCACCCCAGTACTGCGGTGGGTCCCCGGCTCGCCTGCGTCCTCGGAAGGTCGCGGGCGACTCGGCGGCGTCCGCCCGGACTCCCCTGATGGGGACGTGACCACCGACCGGACCCGGCCAAACTAGCGGGCGTTATGCATCCGTGACAATCCGCGACGGAGGAATCGGGGGGCTAGGTTGGTCCCGAGTCAGGGCGCAGGAACCGGATGAGCCGCCGACGAGGCGAGGTCGGACGCGAACATGACCTTCCCGGTGCGCGAGGACCGGTCACCGCCCGAACCTCTGCACGCCGTGGCCGCCACGCTGCTTCGTGCCGTGCCGCCTCTGTGGCGGCGGCTGCCGAGGCGACTGCGCACTCACTCGCGAAGGATCGCGCCGGTCAACCGGGCGCTGATGGCACTGGGCGGCGGGCCTCTCGTGGTGGCCGACATGCGCGCGGGGCACCGGCTGATCGTGGACCTGCGGTCCGGAACCGAGTGGTTCACCTACTACACCGGCGAGTTCGACGACCGGCGGATCCGGGTGGCCCGTGCCGTGGTGCGTCGCCGGCCCGGCGTCGCGGTGGACGCCGGCGCGAACATCGGCCTGTGGACCGTGCCGCTGGCGCTGGAAGCCGCTGCCGCGGGCAGCCGCGTGGTCGCGGCGGAGCCGGTGCCCGCCAATGCGCTCCGGCTCGCCGAGAACCTGCGGCTGAACGGGGTCGAGGCGCACGCCGACATCCGCCGGGTGGCGCTCTCCGATGCACCTGGCCGCGTGACCCTGACCCTGCGCGAGGACTTCGCGGCGGGGGCGATGACCGGCAATGCGGCGGTCCTGATCGATGACGGCAGCGACGCGCAGTGGGATCACCTGGAGGTGCCGGCTCAGCCGCTGGACGAGGTGCTGGACGACCTGGGGCGGCCCTCCGTCTCGGTGATCAAGTCGGACCTCGAGGGCTCCGAGGACCGGTTCCTCGCCGGAGCCGACCGCACCTTCCGGTCCGACCGGCCGGTCGCCCTCGCCGAATGGAACGCGGTCTACTACGACCGCCGGGAAACCCGCCCGACGGAGACAACCGCTCCCCTGCTCCGCGACTGGGACTACCGGTGCCTGCGGCGGGACGCGCGGGAGTGGACCGTCGACCACCTCTTCCGGAGCAACCGCCCCCTCGACAACGTCCTGCTGGTCCCGGCCGAGCGGGTCGAGGAGATGATCGGACTTCTCCGGCAGACCGACCGCGAGCCGCTCTGACCTCCGCCACCAGCCCATCTCCGCGTCCGGCTTCTCACGGTTGTCAACATCCGACAGAGTCGTCGGCGTAGTTCATGGCGTCCGCTACCCAGCTGACAGGGGCAGGACGCCGATGGTTGTCGCATGCCCGCTCGGCTCGTCACGGCGCGGTCTGCGATGGAGCAGCCCCGCCCGGCCTCGCAGTCGCCGTCGCCCTGGTGGCGGTCCGCGGTGGTCTACCAGGTGTACCTGCGGTCGTTCGCGGACGGCAACGGCGACGGCATCGGCGACCTGACCGGCCTGCGCGCACGGCTGCCCTATCTGACGTGGCTCGGCGTCGATGCCCTGTGGATCAACCCGCACTACCCCTCGGGCGGCGCGGACGGCGGCTACGACGTCATCGACTACCGGGCCGTCGACCCGGACTACGGCGACGTGGCCGACCTCGAGGCCCTGGTCGCCGATGCCCGCCGGCTCGGCCTGCGGGTTCTGCTCGACGTCGTCCCGAACCACACCTCGGACCAGCACCCCTGGTTCCGGGCGGCGCTCGCCGACCCGGACTCCCCCGAGGCCATGCGCTACCACTTCGCGCCCCCGTCGGAGGAGCCGCCGAACAACTGGCAGTCGCTGTTCGGCGGGCCGGCGTGGTCGCGCACCCCGGACGGCCGCTGGTACCTGCATCTGTTCGCCCCCGAGCAGCCCGACCTGAACTGGCGCGACCCCGCCGTGGCCGCCGATTTCGAGAAGACCCTGCGCTTCTGGCTCGACCGCGGGGTCAGCGGCTTCCGCGTCGACGTCGCCTACGGCTTGTTCAAGGACGCCGGGCTGCGGGACAACCCCGGCGCCTACTCCCCCACCCTCTTCGGGCACGGCCCGGAGCAGGCGATGACCTGGAACCAGCCCGAGGTGCACGACGTCTGGCGCCGCTGGCGGTCGATCTGCGACGAGTACCCGGACACCATGCTGGTCGGCGAGGTGTGCCTGGCCGACCTCGAGCAGGTGGCCCTGTACTCGCGACCCGACGAGATGCACCAGTCGTTCTCCTTCCGGCTGCTCAAGTCCCCGTGGTCCGCGGAGGCCTTCGCCGACGGCGTCCGGACCGCGCTGGACGCCTTCGGGCGGGTCCAGGCCCCGGTGTCCTGGGTGCTGGGCAACCACGACAAGGACCGCCTGGTGACCCGGTTCGGCGGCGGGGCGGTGGGCGCCGCCCGGGCCCGCGCCGCCGCCCTGCTCCTGCTGGCGCTCCCCGGCTCCGCCTACGTGTACGCCGGCGACGAGCTCGGGCTCCCGCAGGCGGAGGTGCCCGACGAGGCCAAGCGGGACCCGATCTTCTTCCGCAGCGCAGGCGCCCGCGCCGGTCGCGACGGCTGCCGCGTCCCGATGCCGTGGAACGCCTCGGCCGGCGTGGGCTTCTCCCCGCGCGGAGCGGCCGAGCCCTGGCTGCCCATCCCCGCCGGCTGGCCGCGCTCCGCCGTCTCCCGCCAGACCCGGGACGGCGGCTCGATGCTGCACCTGTACCGCAGGGCGCTGGCGCTACGGGCGGAGCACCCGGCGCTCGGCTCCGGTGCCGCGACGGTGAGCAGGCGCGGCGACGTCCTCACCGTGCGCTGCACCGGCGAGGGACGGACCGTCCGGTGCGTGGTGAACATGGGGTCCGGGACGGTCCTGGTCCGCTCGCGAGGCACCGTTCTGCTGGCCTCCGCCGAGCACGTGCCCTCCTCGGGCGGCAGCGTCGCCCTGCCCCCCGACAGCGCCGTCTGGCTGGCCGAGGACTGAGGGGCACCGCACGCGGCGCGTCAGGATGGGACGAGCACCGACCAGGCGTGCTGCTCGACCCGCCACGTCCGCGACCCGACGGGCTCCTGCAGTTCCCCGTCGGCGATCACCTCGACCGGAGGGCCGCTGAAGGTCACCTGCCGGCCACGCGTCACGAGGACGTCGTCCCGGTCGACGTGCGACCCGGCGAGCAGCGCGGCCGCGAACGCGGCCCGGGCCACCGGGCCCGTGGCGGCGCACACCACCACGTCGGCCAGCCCGTCGTCGACGAGCGCGCCGGGGGCCAGGGGCGTGCCTCCCGCGATCGTCGGCCCGTTGCAGACGGCGAGCATCAGGACGTCGGTGCTGCCGTCGGCCCGCCAGCCCCCGGCCTCGTGGACGACGACGTGGCCGTCGACCTCGACCCGCAGCGGGGCACCCGAGCTCGTCACCCCCGCGATGGCCGCGCCGAGCGGGAAGGCCGCCGTGCCGAGCCGGCTCTTGAACCGCGTCGCCTCGGCGCCGGCGCGGGCCCCGACGCCGGCGTGGACGGCGTTGACGACCGTACCGCCCGCGTCGTCGCGCAGCAGATCGACCGGACGCGGGCGGCCGGCGAGGACCACCCCGGCGCCCTCGACGGGGTCCAGCGGCAGCCCGAGGGCCCGGGCGAAGTCGTTCCCGGTGCCGGCGGGGATGAGGCCGACCGGCTCGTCCGGCCCCAATCCGCCGGCGCGGTCGAGCGCACGGACCGCTGCGTGCAGGGAGCCGTCCCCGCCGATGACGACCAGCCGGCGATCCCCGCGGGCGGCCACCGCCTCGACCAACTCGGTCTCGTCGGCGGTCATGAGCACGGTCACATCGGCATCCCGGCGCAGGGCGCCCAGCGCCGCCTCCACCGCGGGGTCATCGCCTGATCCTGCGGACCGATTCAGCACGACGAGCAGCCTCCGCATGCCGGGCACCCCACCTTCCGACCTCCGGCACCGTCTCGCCGGCCGCGGGCCACCCGCTGAGGACGAGAGGCTAGTGCCGTCAGGACCGGGCCGCCCCCGAACCGGCGGCCGCGGTGATCATCACCCGGCCCTAGGGAGGGTGAGCCGTCAGCCGCGCAGCTCGGGGAAGTCGGTGTCGCCGTACTCGGTCGGCGAGCCGCCGGAGGGCGCGAGCTGCTCCTCCCGCTGGCGCAGCTCGACCCGGCGGATCTTGCCGCTGATCGTCTTCGGCAGCTCGGCGAACTCGATCCTGCGGACCCGCTGGTACGGCGCGAGGTTCTCCCGGGCGTGCCGCAGGATCGACAGGGCGGTCTCCCGGCTGGGCTCGTGCCCGGGCGCGAGGGCGATGTAGGCCTTGGGGATCGCGGCCCGCACCGGGTCCGGCACCGGGACGACGGCGGCCTCGGTGACCGCCGGGTGCTCGATGAGCACGCTCTCCAGCTCGAACGGGCTGATCTTGTAGTCGCTGGCCTTGAAGACGTCGTCGGTCCGGCCGATGTAGGTGATGTAGCCCTCGGCGTCCCGGCTCGCGACGTCCCCGGTGTGGTAGTAGCCGCCGGCCATCGCCTCGGCGTCGCGCTCGGGATCGCCCTGGTAGCCGGTCATCAGGTTGAGCGGGCGGGCGCCGAGGTCCAGGCAGATCTCGCCCTCGTCGGCGGGCTGCCCGCTCACCGGGTCGACCAGCACCACCGGGACGCCGGGCAGCGGCCGGCCCATCGAGCCGGGCTTGACGACCGAGCCGGGGGTGTTGCCCACGGCCGCCGTCGTCTCGGTCTGGCCGTAGCCGTCGCGCAGGGTGAGCCCCCACCGGGCCCGTACCTGCTCGATGACCTCGGGGTTGAGCGGCTCGCCGGCGGCGACGGCCTCGCGGATCGACCCGGGCCCGCCGGAGAGGTCGGCCTTGATGAGCATCCGCCAGACGGTCGGCGGGGCGCAGAAGGTGGTGATGCCGTCCGCGCGGATCCGGCCGAGCAGGGCGGCGGGGTCGAAGCGCGTGTAGTTGTAGAGGTAGACCGTGGCCTCGGCGATCCACGGGGCGAAGAAGCAGCTCCACGCGTGCTTGGCCCAGCCGGGCGAGCTGATGTTGAGGTGCACGTCGCCGGGCTGCAGGCCCAGCCAGAACATCGTCGACAGGTGGCCGACCGGGTAGCTCACCTGGGTGTGCTCGACCAGCTTGGGCCGGCTGGTCGTGCCGCTGGTGAAGTAGAGCAGCACCGGGTCGGTGGCCACCGTGCCCGGGGAGCCGGGCGGGGCGTCGTCCGCCTGGTGCGACTCCGCGTAGGCGCGCCAGCCCTCCGGGGCCTCGCCGACGGCGATCCTCGTGTAGTCGCCGGGGACGGTCGCGAACTTGCCGGCGTCGGCGGCGTTGACGATGACGTGCCGCGCGCCGCCGCGGTGGATGCGGTCGACCAGGTCGGCCGGCCCGAGCGCGGTCGTCGTCGGCATGATGACCGCGCCGAGCTTCATCACCGCGAGCATCGCCTCCCACAGCTCGACCTGGTTGCCGAGCATGAGGACGACGCGGTCGCCCTTGCCCACCCCCTGCGCCCGCAGCCACGCGGCCACCTGGTCGGAGCGCCGCACCATCGTGTCGAAGCCGTACCGGGCCGACCGGCCGTCCTCCTCGACGATGTGCAGCGCGGTGCCGTCGTTGCCGCGGGCGTAGGCGTCGAACCAGTCCACCGCCCAGTTGAACGGGCCGTCGACGGTCGGCCAGCGGAACTCGGCGACCGCCTTCGCGTGGTCACCGCGCAGCGCCAGCAGCTGGTCGCGGGCGGCGCGGTAGGCGGCCGTGGCGGGGCTCTCGGACATGGCTCTCCCGACCTCGAGGATGTGGGTGCGGCCACATGCTGGCCTCTTCCCGGAGGTGCCCGCCACCCCGGACGTGCCGGTCCCCGGGAGCGGGTGGCTCCCGGTGCCGTCCGCGCCGCCCGGCAGCTGGGCCTGCTGCCGGAGGCGCTCAGCCCAGCACGCGGGTCAGCGCCGGGCCGACGTCGGTCAGCCCGCGTACCAGCTGCGCAGTCCCGGCGCCCCGGGCGGCCAGCGCCCGCGCAGCCGCCTCCGCCTCCGCCGTCGGGAGCGGGCACAGCACGTGCAGCCGGTCGATGCCGGCCAGCGCCGCCTCGGGCGGGTCGCCCGTGGTGTGCAGGCAGTCCGAGAGCAGGACGACGAGCCGCTCGTCGGCGTCGGCCGCGCTCAGCTGCGTGCGGGCGGCGCGCAGCCCCGCAGCGAGGTCGGTCATGCCGTGCCCGCGCAGCGCGACCAGCCGGCCGACCAGGTCCTCCGCGCCGCGCTGCTCGCCGTGCCGCTTGAGCACCTCCACCCGGTCGGCGAAGGTCAGCACGCTCACCTCGAGCCGCGCGTCGCCGGCGAGCACCACCCCCGCGGCGGCGACGGCGGCGATCGCGACGGCGAGGCCGGTCATCGACCCCGAGCAGTCCACGAGCAGGCAGACCGCCCGGCGGGCCCCCGTCCAGCGGCGCACCACCAGGTCCTCGGCCGGGGGCGGCCAGCCGCCCGACCACCGGTCCAGGGTGCGGTCGAGGTCGAGATCGCCCTCGGTGCGGCGGCCGTGCACCAGCCGCCGCGTGCCGCGGCTCCGGGCGCGCCCCACCCGGCCGACCTGGATGAACACCCGGCAGGCCAGCCGGCGGGCGGCCGCGCGCAGGTCGCGGTCGGTGGCCAGCGCCAGGTCGGCGAGCAGCGCCGCCGCGGCGTCGGGGTCCTCGACCATCAGCGCGGCGAAGGCGTCCTCGTCGAGCTCGCCCACCTCGGGGCTCACCTGCTCGAACGAGTCGTGCCGCGCCGCCAGTTCACGGCGGCTCGTCTGCCGCCGGGCCGCCCCCGTCTTGCGGTCCCGGCGCAGGGAGGAGGCGGAGTCCGGGCCTGCCGTCTCGGCCGGCAGGCCCTCAGCTTTTCCCGGGCCGTCCCCGGAGGGGTCCTCGGGCGCACCCGCCTCGTCGTCCGGCGGCGGCATGTCCTCCGGCCAGACGTCGTCCAGGATGCTGTCGATGACCGCCTCGGCGGTGCGGTCGACGCCCTCGGCGACGCGGATCCGGCCGGAGAGGGCCGCGTACGCGGCATCGCGCACGGTCTCCCGGGCGCCGGGGGCGGAGAGCCCGTACCCGCCGCGCAGCCGGAGCAGCCCGCCCAGCAGGAGCACGAGGTCGATCGCGCCACGCACCGACGACCCCATCCGCAGGTCCCGGTGCTCCCGGGTGGCGCGGACGAGGCGGACGGCCAGGCCGATCGGGGACGGATCGGCGCCGGTCACCGCCGCGACGATCGCCCGTTCCGCGGCGGCGTCCTGATAGCCCAGCACCACCCGGCACATCCGGTCGGCGATCGCCTGGCCCACCCGCGCGGTGCCGACGGCGTCGAACGGGTTCATCGCCGCGATCAGCCGGAAGCCGGCGGTGGCCCGGACCAGGCCGAGCCGGGGGACGGTGATCTCCCCCTCGGTGAGAACGGTGATCAGGACGTTGAGGGTCTCCTCCGGGATGCGGTTGAGCTCCTCCAGGTAGAGCAGCCCGGAGCCGCGCATCGCGGTCAGCAGCGGGCCGTCGGTGAAGCTGGCGGGCACGTACCCCCCGGCCATGACGGCGGCCGGGTCGTACTGGCCGACCAGGCGCGCCGGGGTCAGCTCGGCGTTGCCCTCGACGAAGACCACCTCCTGGCCCACGTCGGCGGCGATGGCCCGCAGCAGCGTCGACTTGCCGGTGCCCGGCGGCCCCTCCAGGACCACGTGCCGGTTGGTCTGCAGCGCGACGGTGAGGACCTCGCGCTCGCGGCGCAGCCCGATCACCGGGCCGACCGCGGCCGGCGTCCCCGCACCCTCGGTGCGGGCCGCCCCCGGCACCGCCGTCCCTGCGCTCACCGTGCCCTCCTCTGCTCAGTGCGCGGGGACCGGCTCCCCGGCACAGGCGTCGGCCGGGACCGGTCGGGTGACCGGTCCCGGCCGCGCGCCACGGTCAGGCCGGAGCGCCCTCGAGCGGCGGCGTGTCGTACCTGATGACGCCGCGGATGTTCTTGCCCGCGATCAGGTCCTCGTAGCCCTCGTTGACCTGGTCGAGGGTGTAGGTCGTGGTGATCAGCTCGTCGAGCTTGAGGTCACCGGACTGGTACAGCTCGACCATCTTCGGGATGTCGTGGAAGGGGTCGCCGGAGCCGAACAGGCTGCCCTTCACCGTCTTCTCGAAGAGGGTGAGCATCGAGCTGCTGAGCTCGATGTTCACCTTGGTCGGGTCGGCCAGGCCGGTGATGACCACCGTGCCGCCCTTGCGGATGGCGTTGAACGCGTCGCTGACCACCTTCGCGTCGACGACGCCGACGGTGATGATCGCCTTGTCGGCGCCGACGCCGTGGGTGAGCTGGGTGATGAGCTCCTGCGCCTCCTCCGCGGTCTCGCAGCTGTGGGTGGCGCCCATCTGCTCGGCGGCCTCGCGCTTGTTGGCCAGCGGGTCGATCGCCACCACGTTGCGCGCACCGGCGAGCGAGGCGCCCTGCACCGAGTTGATCCCGATCCCGCCGATGCCGTAGATGGCGATGGTGTCGCCCGCCTCGGTCTCGGCCGCGTGCACCGCCGAGCCCCAGCCGGTGGGAACGCCGCAACCGATCAGCACGACCTTGTCCAGCGGCAGGTCCGGGTCGACCTTGATCGCGGAGTTCTCGCTGATGACGGCGCGCTCGGAGAACGTCCCGAGCATGCACATGCCGCCGTAGTCGTTGCCGTCCTCGTCGTGGAACCGGTAGGTGCCGTCGGGCAGCATCCCCTCGAGGATGGTGGCGCCCTGGTCGCACAGGTTGGACTTGCCGGTCGAGCACCAGCGGCAGTGCCCGCACACCGGCAGGAACGAGCAGATCACGTGGTCGCCGGGCTGGAGCCGGGTGACGCCGGGGCCGACCTTCTCGATGACCCCGGCGCCCTCGTGGCCGCCGACGATCGGGAAGCGCGGCACGATGTCGCCGTGGCGCAGGTGCTCGTCGGAGTGGCACAGCCCGGCGGCGACGAACCGGATCTGCACCTCGCCGACCTTGGGTTCGTCGAGCTCGAGCTCGACGATCTCGAACGGCTTGCCCACGCCCTTGAGGACTGCGGCCCTGGTCTTCATCGACCCCTCCTTGGTCTCTCCTGCGATCGGCTGCGCGGACGGAGCCCGGCGGGGCGCGCGTCCGCCCGGGGTGACCACCCCGGCGGTCTGCACCCTCCGCCGGCGGCCGGGTCATCATCGGTCGCCCGTGTGACCTGGACCACCCCCGGACGGGGGTGCCCCGGACCGTAGCCGAACTCGGCGGGTCCGGCGCCGCGATCCGCTGCGCCGGGCCCGCGGTCACGGGAGGGATTCAGGTGCGGTTCGGCTGCCTCGGCCGTCTCCGGCCGAGGGCGTCGGCGACGGTCTGCACGGCCGTGTACGGGGCGGCCAGGAGCAGCACGCCCGCGCCCCGGCGGGCGCTGGTCAGGGGTGCGCGCCGTTCGGCCGCTCCCGCTCACCGCCGTCGCCTGGTCGCGGTGGTGTGACCCCGGGGCCGGGGCCCGCCGCCGAGTCCTAGGGTGGCGCCGTGGAGGTCTGGTTCAACCCGTCGTGCTCCAAGTGCCGTACCGCGCGGAACCAGCTGGAGGAGGCCGGCGTCGAGTTCACGCTGCGCCGCTACCTGGACGACCCGCCGAGCGAGGCCGAGCTGCGGGCCGCACTCACGGCGCTGGGCCTGCACCCGTGGGACATCGCCCGGACGGCCGACCCGCTCGCCCGCGAGCTGGGGCTGCCGGGGATGGCCAGGGAGGCGGGGGACGCCGACGCGTGGATCCGGGTGCTGGTCGAGCACCCGGCGCTCATCCAGCGCCCCATCGTGCTGACCGACGACGGCCGCGCCTGGCTGGCCCGGGACGACCGGACGCTGGCCGAGGTGGTGGCGGCGGCGCCCGGAGCATGACCCCGGCCACGCGCTGACCCCTCGCCGGGGGCCGCGCACCGCTGACCACAGCCTTTCCGGGGACGGCCCGGATGTGACGGGCGTCATGGCGACAATGCACATAACCGCTCGTAGCGTTTTGGCTGCGCTCAGCTAAATACGAGCGTGGCGCCGGTCCGCCCAACCCTGCCCACCGGTCGTCCAGCCACCACATCAGGGCAGGGGTGGGGGACCCACGTTCACGGCGTGCTCGCGCGCGCCTGGGGGTGAAGCCGTGCACCGCGGCCGGGCACCGATCGCCCGAACCCGACAGCTCACCTCGCCGGCGGTGATCGGAGAATCACCATGGCCAAGCATCGCGCGCCCCGCTACGTCCGCACCAAGAAGGCTCTCTCCCGGGTCCCCGTCGCCGCGGGTGCCACCGCCGTCGGGCTCGGCGTCCTGAGCTCCCCCGCACAGGCCGGCACCGCCGCGCCCGCCGCGGCACCCGTCACCGTCGCCGAGCAGCCGAGCACCGCCCCGGGCGGTGAATACACCGTCGCGCGCGGGGACACGGTGGCGAAGATCGCCGCCGCCCACGGCCAGTCGTGGCGCGACCTGTACGAGCGCAACGTCGGCATCATCGGCGGCAATCCCGACCTCATCACCCCCGGTCAGGTGCTGGTGGTCTCCGGGACGGAGCAGGCCGCTCCGGCCCCGGCGGCCCCGGCCCCCTCCGCCGGGTCCGCCGCACCGGTCGCGGCCCTGACCGGCACCGCGCTCGCGAAGATCACCAACAGCGCCGGCGGCGTGCAGCCGCACGCGCAGGCGGCGGCCAACACGGTCGTCGCCAACGTGCCCGGCGTCGCCGGCATCACCATCGGCGGGACCCGCGCCAGCGCGACCGACCCGAAGGGCCACCCCTCCGGCCGGGCGCTGGACTACATGGTCATGTCGAACGCCGCCCTGGGCCAGGCGATCGCGCAGTACCACGTCGCCAACTGGGACGCGCTCGGGGTGGAGTACGTCATCTGGCAGCAGAAGATCCTCACCTCGCCCGGCGGCGCCTGGAAGGCGATGGAGAACCGCGGGAGCGCGACGGCCAACCACATGGACCACGTCCACGTGAACTACCGGGGCTGACCAGCCTGGGTGCGGCCTCCGGCTCGGCCGGGCCCGCGACCGCACCCGGCGCTCTCCCGCAGCGACCCCTTCCCCGTCCGACGGGGAGGGGGTCGCTGCCGTTCCGGCCCTCAGCGCAGCCGTGCGGCGATCGCGGTGGCCAGGCGGGCGGCCGCGCCGTCGGCCACGGAAAGGTTCAGGCTCGGCTCGGTGAGCTCGACCTCGAGCACCCGGGGCCGGCCGTCGTCGCCGGGCACCAGGTCGACGCGGGCGTAGAGCGGCTCGACGCCGGTGCGCGCCCGGACCTCGGCCAGGACGGCGTCCCCCACGGCCCGCTGCGCGGCGGTCGCCGTCCGGGCCGTGATCGTCTCCTCGGCGAACAGCCCGGGCCCGAGCGGAGCACCGGCCAGCAGGGCGCCCTTGCCGAAGGCGTGGCTGTAGGCGCCGTCGAGGTAGACCAGGCCGGTCTCCCCTCGGCGTCCAGCCGGGCGAGGTAGGGCTGCACGATCACCGGTCGCCCCCCGGCGAGGATCCGCTCGGCGAACGCCGCCGCCGCGCGGCGCTCGGCGGCGGGGAAGCGGGCGGTGTCCCGGGCCCCGGCGGAGACGACCGGCTTGACCACCAGGTCTCCGTCCCAGCGGGCCAGGGCGGCCGGCAGCTCGGCCGCGCCGGTCACCCAGGCGGTGGGGACGACCGGCAGCCCGGCGTCGGCGAGCTCGCCGAGATAGCGCTTGTCGGTGTTCCACTCGAGCACCTCGGCCGGGTTGAGCAGCGCGGTCTCCCCCGCGACCTTGCGCGCCCAGGCGAGGAACTCGTCGCGGCGGGGCGCGTAGTCCCAGGTGGAGCGGACGACGACCAGGTCGGCGGCGGCCCAGTCGACGCCCGGGTCGGCCCAGTCGGCGGGGGCGGCGGTCAGCCCGGCGTCGGCGAGGGCGGCCAGCAGCAGCGGCTCGTCGTCGTCCCGGCCGGCCGCCTCGGCACAGGTGGCGAGGAGCACGCGCGGCATGCGCCGATGATGCCGACCGCGGCTGTGTGACCCGCAGCACCGCCCGCGGAACGCGCCGGCCGTCGGCGAGCGCGGGCATCGGGCGACGCGCGCCGCGGGTCAGCGGATCGCTGCGACCGGCTCGGTGGTGGACCGGGTGAGCACGACGGTGGCGAGCAGCGCCGCCAGCGCTCCGCCGGCCACCACCAGGGCCATCGGCACCGGCGACCCCTCGGGACCCAGGCCGACCAGCGGGGTGACGAGGATGCCGCCGCCGAACATGCACGCGCCCAGCACCGCGGAGGCCGATCCGGCGGCGGAGGCTCCGCGTTGCACACCGAGCACGGTGGCGTTGGAGGCGACGAGCCCGCGCGTGGTGATGACGACGAACAGCGGCGGCAGCACGGCGAGCAGCCCGAGCCCGGCGCCGGCCGTGACGCCGAGGACGAGGACCACAGCCGCGACCGCGGACACCGACAGGCCGAGGACGAGCAGCCGGCGGACGGCGAACCGGGCCACCAGCCGGGCGTTGGCCAGCCCGAGCAGCACCATCCCGGCCGCGTTGAGGGCGAAGACGGCGCTGAAGGCCGAGGCGCTCAGGCCGTAGTGCTGCTGCAGCGCGAACGAGGACCCGGAGATGTAGCCGAACAGCGCGGCGTAGGCGAGGGCCACGGTGAGCGCGTAGCCGAGGAAGGCGCGGTCGCGGACCAGTGCGGCGAAGGCGCGGCCGGTCTGCCGCAGCCCCCCGCGGTGCCGCCGCTCCTCCGGCAGCGTCTCCGGGATCGCCCGCCAGACGGCCACGGCCAGGACGGCGTTGAGGACGGCGAGCAGGTGGAAGACGACCCGCCAGTCGCCGGTCCAGGCCAGCAGCGCCCCGCCGATCACCGGCGCGATGATCGGGGCGCCGCTCGACAGCGTCATGAACAGCGAGAACAGCCGGGCCGCGGCGACGCCCGTCGTGAGGTCGGCGGCCACCGCCCGGGCGAGCACGATCCCGCCGCCTCCGGCGAAGCCCTGGACGAACCGCCACACGGTCAGCGCCCCCACCGTGGGCGCGAGGGCGCAGAGCAGCGAGGCCAGCGCGCACAGCGCGGTCGACCCGAGCAGCAGGCGGCGCCGGCCCCAGGCGTCCGAGAGCGGGCCCAGCACCAGCTGCCCGGCGACCAGGCCGAGGACGTCCGCGGTCAGGGTCAGCTGCACCTGCGCCTGGGTGGCGCCCAGGTCGGCGGCGAGCCGGGGGAACGCCGGCAGGTAGAGGTCCATGGACAGCGGGCCGAAGGCGGTGAGGCCGCCGAGCAGGACCGTCAGCACGGCGAGCCGCCGTCCGGCGACCGTTCCGGGGGCGGACGTCGTCACGTTGACGAGTCTCTGCAGCCCCCAGCAATCTGTCCAACGACACGTCGCGGTCTCAGCGATCGGATGAAGTGATGGATCTGCGTCAGCTGGAGTACGTGGTCGCCGTGGCCGAGGAGCGCAGCTTCACCCGGGCGGCCGCCCGCTGCCACGTCGTCCAGTCCGCCCTCAGCGCCCAGGTGGCCCGGCTGGAGCGGGAGCTGGGGGTGACCCTGTTCCACCGCACCAGCCGCTCGGTCCGCGTGGCCCCGGCCGGCGAGCTGCTCCTCCCCCACGCCCGCGCGCTGCTCCGCGGCGCCGAGGTGGCCCGGGCCGAGCTGGCCGCCTTCGCCGGGGTGGTCACCGGACGGCTGCGGGTGGGCATGGTGGGCACCGCCGGCCGCGGCGCCCCGCTCGTGGAGCGGGCCCTGCTCGCCTTCCACCAGCAACACCCCGCCGTCGAGATCGCGGTGCAGGACACCGGCAGCCGGCACATGGCCGAGCAGGTCCGCACCGGCGACCTGGACCTCGCCTTCGTCGGCCTGTTCGCCGACCAGGTGCCGCCCGGCGTCGTCCACCACCTGCTCGCCGACGAACCGCTGGTCGCCGTCGTCGCCCGCACGCACCCGCTGGCCGGGCGCGCCGGGGTCGCGCTCGAGGAGCTCGCCGCGACCGGCCCGTTCGTCGACATGCGCGCCGAGGCGGGGCTGCGCCTGCAGGTCGACGCGGCCTTCGCCCGGGCCGGGGTGGCGCGGGCCGTGGCCTTCGAGCTCAGCACCTCCGTCGCCGTCGTCCGGTTCGCCGGGCTGGGCTTCGGCGCCGCGCTCGTGCCCGCCTCGGCGGCCGACGGGGTCCGCGACGTCTCCGTCCTCCCGGTCGACGACCCCGCCGCCCGGCACCCGATCGGCCTCGTGCACCGCGCTCCGGCACCGTCGGCCCCCAGCGCCCGCGCCTTCCTGGCCCTCCTGCTCGAGGAGGGCGCCGACCGCCGCGGGAACCGCTGAGCCGCCGCGCGTCGGGTACCTCCCGTCGGGTGGGCATCCACCAGGGACACGGGCCCCGGCCACGGCCGGACGACGAGGGCCTCACCCCGGAATCACCGCCCGGGCCGGTGACCCGGGTCCTGGTCCGGGGCGTGCACTACGGCGAGTCGCTGGTGTTCGCGACGCTCGCTCTGCTGCTCTTCGGCATCGCGGTGCTGGTGCTCGTCCAGACGACGCGGAGCCTGATCACGCCACCGGAACCGGAGGCCTTCGCCGAGACCGTCACCAAGGCCCTCAACGGGGTGCTGTTCGTCGTCATCGTCGTCGAGGTGCTCCGGACCATCGTCGCCCACGTCCAAGGGGAGGGGCTCCGGCTGCAGCCGTTCCTGGTCATCGCCATCGTGTCGACGGTGCGGCACATCCTCACCGTCGCCGCCCGGCTGTCGCTGGCGGGTGAGAAGAACGAGATGCTGCTGGTCCTGGAGCTCCTCGCCAGCGCCGGGGTCGTGCTGATCCTCGTGCTCGCCCTGGTGATGCTCCGCCGGTGGGCCGGGCTCGAGGAACCATGAGGATCCACCGCCATGAGCCGGCGTCGCAGGAGCGGTCCGGTCAGCCCAGGCGCAGCACCCGCCTCACCCGGTCGGCCATCCCGGCCTCCCCGAGCGCGTTGGGGTGCACGACGACCGCGTTGCTGCCCTGCAGCACCGGCTCCACCCAGCGGACCCCGATCGGCTGACAGGCGTCGTGGCCCTCGGAGACCCGGCCGAGGTCGACGTAGGTCACGCCGGTGGCCGCGGCCGCGCGCCGGATCGCGTCGTTGAGCGTGGCCTGCACGCCCCGCAGGTACGGGACGTCCCCCTCGGCCACCGGCATCCGGTCGAAGCAGCCGCCGGTCGCCGGGAGGATCCACGGGTAGCCGAGGATCGCAACGTCGGCCTCCGGGGCCCCGGCCCGCGCCGCCGACAGCGCCTCGACGAGCGCCGGGTAGGTGGCGGTGCGGATGGTGTCCTCGAAGGAGGACCCGTACTGGTCCCGGCAGGGGCTGCCCCGGCCGAGGGTCGTCAGGCCGGCGAGGCCGCACTGGACGATCGAGCGGATGAAGACGCCGCCGTCGTTGCCGCCGATGGTCATGGTGACCAGATCGGTGCCCTCCGCCAGCGCCGACAGCTGGGGCGCGACACCCGGGTACTGGGCGGTCGCGAAGTGCCCGGTCTCCGCGGCACCGCAGGTCACGTCGGTCAACCGGGCCCCGGTCGCCGCGGCGAGCAGGTGCGGGTAGTTGCGGGTCGAGCGCAGGCACGCGGGCGACGCGGTGGGGTCCGGCGGGAGGACGCCGGACGCGGCGCTGTAGGAGTCCCCGAGCGCGACGTAGTCCAGGGGAGGCGGTGCGGCCTGGGCCGACGGGGCGGCGAGCAGCACGGAGACGAGGGGAACGAGGACACAGGCGGCGAGACGTCGCACGGGCTACTCCATCGGGGCCTGGGGGCTTCCCCCAGCACAACGGAGCCGGGCCCCTCGGGTGACGGGAGTCACGGCAGGAACCGGACGTCAGCCGAGGACGACCGGCCCGACCCCGGGCGGCAGGATCTCCAGGGGCTTGCCCGACCACCGGGGGTGCACGAGACTCGGCGCCTTCCTGACCGATCGGTCGGGTACCGCGCCGCACGATCGGTCGCGGCTCCCGCACCGACGACCGACCCGGGGGCGGACGACGATGACCCGTGCGGACCTTCGGCCGGCGGATGCCCTCGCCCTCGTCGACCCGGCCACCTACGAGGACGGGCCGCCGTTCGAGGTGCTGCGCCGGCTGCGGGCCGGAGCGCCGGTGACCTGGGTCGAGGAGCCCGCGCTGCACGGCCAGCCGGCCGGGCCCGGGTTCTGGCTGGTGGCGCGGCACGCCGACGTGGAGCGGGTGCTGCGCGACCCGGCGACCTTCTCCTCGTGGCTGGGTGCCACGCAGGTCCGCGACGCCGCCGATCTGGCCTGGGTCCGGCGGATGATGCTGAACATGGACCCGCCGGACCACTCCCGGCTGCGGCGTCTGCTCTCCCGGTCGTTCACCCCGCGGGCCGTGGCGGCCCTGACCGAGTCGATACAGCGGACGGCGGCCCAGCTGGTCGAGCGGGTGGTCGGCGGCGCGGCCGAGGGCCGGTGCGACTTCGCGAAGGACGTCGCCGCGGACCTGCCGCTGCTCACCCTGGCCGACGTCCTCGGCGTGCCGGCCGAGGACCGCTGGCTGATGTTCGACTGGTCGAACCGGGTCATCGGCTGGCAGGACCCCGACTACGCCACCTCGGCGGCCTTCGACGGCACCGGCGGGACGCCGATGGCCCGCGCGGCGGTGGCGCTGCGGCCGGTGCCCGGTCCCCACGGCCCGATGCCGGACCCGCGGACCCGCGCCGGCATGCCCGACCTCTACGCCTACGCCCGCCTGCTGGCCGAGGAGAAGCGCCGCTCCCCGGGCACCGACGTCATGTCGGTCCTGCTGGCGCAGGTCGACGAGGACGGTGGCCAGGTCAGCGACGCCGAGTTCGAGAACATGTTCTGGCTGTTCGCCGTGGCCGGGAACGAGACCCTGCGCAACGGCCTGCCCGGCGGGCTCATCTCCCTCCTGCAGCACCCGGAGCAGCTGGCCGCACTGCGCGCCGACCCCTCGCTGCTGCCCGGCGCGGTCGAGGAGATGCTGCGCTGGTGGACCCCGGTGATGGTGTTCCGCCGCACCGCGGCCACCGACGTCGACCTCGCCGGCGTCCGCATCCGCGCCGGGGACAAGGTGGTCGTCTCCTTCACCTCGGCCAACCGGGACGAGGCGGTGTTCGCCGCACCGGATGCCTTCGACGTCCGCCGCTCCCCCAACCCGCACCTGGCCTTCGGGCACGGACCGCACTTCTGCCTCGGCGCCCAGCTGGCGCGCGTGCAGATGCGAGCGCTCTTCGCCGAGCTGCTGCGCCGCACCGACGACCTGCACCTGGACGGGCCTCCGGCGCTGCTGCGGTCCAACTTCCAGCGGGGCGTCAAACGGCTGCCGCTGCGCTGGACCGCCGCGTGAGCGGAGTGGATCCATCCACGTCACGCGGACGGATCCACTCCGCTCCGGTCAGGGCCAGGTCTTGGCGACCATCGTGAGGACGTCGTAGGTGGCCACCGGCGTGCCCTCGGTGTTCACCACGACCGCGTCCCAGCGCACCTCGCCGTGGTCGGCCCCGCCGCGCGGGCTGATCTGCTTGGCGGTGAGCGTGACGGTCAGCTCCTCCCCCGGCTTGACCGGCGTGAGGAAGCGCAGGTTGTCCACGCCGTAGTTGGCCAGCACCGGCCCCGGGGCGGGATCCACGAACAGCCCCGCGGCCCAGGAGACGATCAGGTAGCCGTGGGCGACCCGACCCCCGAAGAGCGGGTTGGCCGCGGCGGCCGCCTCGTCCATGTGGGCGTAGAAGGTGTCACCGGTGAACTCGGCGAAGTGCTCGATGTCCTCCAGGGTGACCGCCCGCGGGCCGGCGGTGACCGAGTCGCCGATGCGCAGCATGGCCAGCGACTTGCGGAACGGGTGCACCCCGTCGTCCCGCCGCTGCGCGCCGGCCACCCAGCGGCCGCCGATCGCGGTGAGCTGGTCGGGCGAGCCCTGGACGGCGGTGCGCTGCATGTGGTGCAGGACGCCGCGGATGCCGCCGAGCTCCTCGCCGCCGCCCGCGCGGCCGGGGCCGCCGTGCACGAGCACGGGCAGCGGCGAGCCGTGGCCGGTGTTCTCCCGCGCGTCGTCCCGGTCGAGAACGAGGATCCGGCCGTGGGCATGGGCGGCGCCGAGGACGAAGGCGCGGGCCACCGCCGGGTCGTGGGTGACGATCGAGCCGACCAGGCTGCCCTGTCCGCGGGCGGCGAGCTCCACCGCCTGCGCCACGTCGTCGTAGGGCAGCACCGTGCTCACCGGGCCGAACGCCTCGACGTCGTGCGGCTCGGCGGCGGCGAGGTCGTCGCAGCGCAGCAGCAGCGGCGGCAGGAAGGCGCCGCGGTCGCGGTCGGCCCCGACGACCTCGAAGTCCTCCGGGTTCCCCGCGACCAGCTCGGCGACGCCGCGCAGCGCCTTGAGCGAGCGCAGCACCTCCTCGCGCTGGTCGAGGCTGGCCAGGGCGCCCATGGTGACCCCCTCGGCCCCCGGGGCGCCGACGACGACCTTCGCCAGCCGCGCGCGGGTGGCCTCGATGACGTCGTCCACCAGGTGGCGCGGGACGAACGCCCGGCGGATCGCGGTGCACTTCTGGCCGGCCTTGACCGTCATCTCGGTCACCAGCTGCGCGACGAAGAGCTCGAACTCGGGGGTGTCCGGGCCGGCGTCCGGCCCGAGGACGGCGCAGTTGAGCGAGTCGGCCTCGGCGTTGAACCGCACCGAGTTCGCCACCACCGCGGGGGAGCTGCGCAGCTTGCGGGCCGTGGCCGCCGACCCGGTGAAGGCGACCAGATCCTGCCCGGTCAGCCCGTCGAGCAGGCCGGTCGCGCTGCCGGCCAGCAGCTGGACCGAGCCCTCCGGGAGCAGGCCCGACTCGACGACCGCCCGGACCACGGCCTCGGTGAGGTAGGCGGTCTGGCTGGCCGGCTTCACGATCGACGGCACGCCGGCGAGGAAGGCCGGGGCCAGCTTCTCCAGGAACCCCCAGACGGGGAAGTTGAACGCGTTGATCTGCACGGCCACGCCGCGCAGCGGGGTGTAGAGGTGCTGGCCGACGAAGGTGCCCCGCTTGCCCAGCGGCTCCACCGGCCCGTCGAGCACGACGGTGTCGTCGGGCAGCTCGCGACGGCCCTTGCTGGCGTAGGACAGCAGGGTGCCGAAGCCGCCGTCGACGTCGACCATGCTGTCGCGGTCGGTGGCCCCGG
This sequence comes from Geodermatophilus ruber, assembly GCF_900114385.1. GTDB lineage: Bacteria > Actinomycetota > Actinomycetes > Mycobacteriales > Geodermatophilaceae > Geodermatophilus > Geodermatophilus ruber. The sequence goes on along the minus strand of NZ_FOSW01000013.1, from coordinate 138,210 downwards.
TTCGGCGGGAGAGGGCGTAGAAGGCGTCCTTGTCGGCCATCAGCCGCAGGCCCAGCTGCTTGAGCAGGCCGGCCCGCTGGTGGAACGTCAGCGCGCGCAGCGCCGGCCCGCCGACGGTGCGGGCGTGCTCGATCATGCCCGGGACGTCGAGGCCGGTGCTGCTGATCCGGGCGACGGTCTCCCCGGTGACGGCGTCGGCCAGCGGCGTCCCGGCGTCGGGGGCGGCGTGCCAGCGGCCCGCGGCGTAGCTCTCGAGCAGGGGTGCGGTCATCAGGTACTCCTCGGGACCTTCCGCGGGAAGGTCGGGGTCGGCACCGGGACCGTCGGCGCGGACGGTCCCGGCGGAACGGTCAACGGGAGGTCGTGCGGAGGCCGTCGAAGGTCGTGGCGACGAGGGCGTCGGCCAGGGCGTCGGGCGAGAGCCCACCGTCGGGGCGGTACCACTCGGTGAGCGAGTTGACGGCGCCGAACAGCAGCCGACTGGTCACGGCGGGGTCGACGTCGGGGCGCACGTCGCCCTCCTCCTCGGCGGCGCGGACCAGGTCGGTGACGATCCGGTCGAACCGGCGGCGGCGCTGGAGGGCCGCCTGCTCGACCGGGGAGTTGCCGCGCACGCGCAGCAGGAGGGTGACGAAGGGCAGCTCGGCGGTGAGCACGCGGACCGAGCCGCGGACCACGTGCTCGAGGCGGTCCAGCGCCGGGCCGGTGGTGGCGCCGGGCTCCTCGGTGACGGCGAAGAGCGCGTCGAGGGCGCGGTCGAGGGCCAGCCGCAGGAGCTCCACCTTGCTGGGCACGTGGTGGTAGATCGCCGACTTGGTGACGCCGAGCCGGGCGGCGAGCTCCTCCATGCTCGTGGCGTCGTAGCCGCGCTCGTTGAAGACCGCGACGGCGACGTCGAGCAGCGAGTCCAGCGAGTGCCCGGGGCGGCCCCGGCGCGCCCGGGCGGTCTCGGGCGTGGCGGTCACGACCCCGCCCGCTCGCGACGGTCGACCAGCCGCTGGAGCTTGCCGACCGAGCGGGCCAGGGTCTCCGGGTCGACGACGAGCACCTCGACGCTGGTGCCGACGGTGTCCTTGATGCCCCGGGCCACCTCGGCGGCCGCCTCCGGGCGGCGCTGCGCCGGGCAGTCGGGGCGGGCCTCGATCCGGACGGTCAGGTGGTCCATCCGGCCCCGCGTGGTGAGCTCCAGGGCGAAGTGCGGGGAGAGCCCGGGGGTGCGCAGCACGATCTCCTCGATCTGGGTCGGGAAGAGGTTGACCCCACGCAGGATGATCATGTCATCGGTGCGGCCGGTGACCTTCTCCATCCGGCGCATCCCCGGGCGGGCGGTGCCCGGCAGCAGCCGGGTGAGGTCGCGGGTGCGGTAGCGGATGACCGGCATGGCCTCCTTGGTGAGGGAGGTGAACACCAGCTCGCCGATCTCCCCCTCGGGGAGCACCTCGCCGGTGAGCGGGTCGATGATCTCCGGGTAGAAGTGGTCCTCCCAGACGTGCAGGCCGTCCTTGGTCTCCACGCACTCCTGCGCCACGCCGGGGCCCATGACCTCCGAGAGCCCGTAGATGTCGACGGCATGGATGTCGAGGCGCTCCTCCATCTCGCGGCGCATCTGCTCGGTCCACGGCTCGGCGCCGAAGATGCCGATCTCCAGCGAGCAGGCCCGCGGGTCCAGCCCCTGCTTCTCGAACTCGTCGATCACGGTGAGCATGTAGCTGGGGGTCACCATGATCACCCGCGGCCGGAAGTCGGTGATCAGCTGCACCTGGCGGGGCGTCATCCCCCCGGAGACCGGGATGACCGTGCAGCCCAGCTTCTCGGCGCCGTAGTGGGCGCCGAGCCCGCCGGTGAACAGCCCGTAGCCGTAGGCGTTGTGCAGCCGGTCGCCCGGGCGCCCGCCCGCGGCCCGGATGGAGCGGGCCATGACCGCCGCCCAGGTGTCGATGTCGCGCTCGGTGTAGCCCACGACGGTCGGCCGGCCGGTGGTGCCCGAGGAGGCGTGCACCCGCCGGACCTGGTCCTGCGGCACGGCGAACATGCCGAACGGGTAGTTGTCCCGCAGGTCGGCCTTGCTGGTGGTGGGGAACTTCGCCAGGTCGGCGAGCTCCCGGCAGTCGTCGGGGTGCACGCCGGCGGCGTCGAAGGCAGCCCGGTAGTGCGGCACGTTCTCGTAGGCGTGCCGCAGCGTCGCCTGCAGCCGCTCGAGCTGGAGAGCGCCCAGCTCGTCGAGGCCCATGCGCTCCGCGGGGTCGAGCAGGGCCGGGTCCGGCGCCGCTCCCAGGCGTCGAGTCGTCTCGCTGGTCGCAGCGGTCATGGCGGAGGCCTCCGTGGTCCTGAGCATCCGTGGTGCCGGGCGTCGTCGCCGGATGGTCGGCGGGGCTCGCCCCCAAATACCGACCGGGTGGTCAGGTAATCAACTCCTCGGTGCGGTCCGTGTCAAGGCCGCCGGGTGGCGTCCGGCCCGGTACTTGTGCGGCCGGAGGGGATCGTGCACACTGATTACCGACCGTCCGGTCAGTAAATGACTTTCTCCGTCGCGACCCGAGGGAGCGAGATGCCCGCGCCCACCCTGGAACGGCCCGAGGGCGACAGCCCGATCGACACCGCGGCGCTGCAGGAGCACTTCGACGCCACCATCGCCGCCGACCACCGGGTCGAGCCGCGGGACTGGATGCCGGAGGGCTACCGCAGGACGCTGATCCGGCAGATCGCCCAGCACGCGCACTCGGAGATCATCGGGATGCAGCCGGAGGGCGACTGGCTGCTGGCCGCGCCGAGCCTGCGGCGCAAGGCGATCCTGCTGGCCAAGGTGCAGGACGAGGCCGGCCACGGCATGTACCTCTACTCGGCGGCCGAGACCCTCGGCGCCGACCGGGCCGATCTCACCGACAAGCTCATCGAGCGGAAGCAGAAGTACAGCTCGATCTTCAACTACCCCACGCTCACCTACGCCGACGTCGGCGTCATCGGCTGGCTGGTCGACGGCGCGGCGATCTGCAACCAGGTGCCGCTGTGCCGCTCCTCCTACGGGCCCTACGCGCGGGCGATGATCCGCATCTGCAAGGAGGAGTCCTTCCACCAGCGGCAGGGCTACGAGCTGCTGATGACGATGATGCGGGGCACGCCTGCGCAGCGGGCGATGGTGCAGGACGCCGTCGACCGGTGGTGGTGGCCCTCGCTGATGATGTTCGGCCCGCCGGATGCCGACAGCCCCAACTCGGCGCAGTCGATGGCGTGGGGCATCAAGCGGCACAGCAACGACGAGCTGCGCCAGCGCTTCGTCGACATGAGCGTGCCGCAGGCGGAGTTCCTCGGCGTCACGCTGCCCGACCCGGAGCTGCGGCTGGACCCGGAGACCGGCCGGTACCACTTCGGGGCGATCGACTGGGACGAGTTCAAGCAGGTGCTCGCCGGCAACGGCCCGGTCAGCGCCGAGCGGATCGCCCGCCGGCGCGCCGCCCGCGACGACAACGCCTGGGTCACCGAGGCCGCCACCGCCTACGCCGCGAAGCACTCCGCCGGGGAGCGGGCGGCATGAGCCTCACCAGCGAGGGCGGGAAAAGCACCCCGTCCTCCCCACCCCTCGTAGAAGGACCACCTCCTCCCCACCCCTCGCACGCTCGGGGCGGGACCCGGGAGGCGGCCGGCCCTGAACGGGGCCGGCGGGACTGGCCGCTGTACGAGGTGTTCGTCCGCGGCAAGCGGGGCCTGAACCACGTGCACGTCGGCTCGCTGCACGCCCCGGACGACGAGATGGCCGTGCACGCGGCCCGCGACCTCTACACCCGGCGCAACGAGGGCGTGAGCATCTGGGTGGTCAAGGCCGCCGACATCACCGCCTCCAGCCCCGATGAGAAGGATCCGCTGTTCGCCCCGAGCGGCGACAAGGTCTACCGCCACCCGACGTTCTACGAGATCCCCGAGAACGTCCCCCACATGTGAAGGACCCCCTCCTCCCCCCGCACCTCGTTCCTCGGCGCGGGGCCCCTAGGAGGGGGCCGATGGCCGTGCACTTCGTGCCCGGAAGAGAGGGTTCCCATGGCGCATGAGGAAACCGTGTACGACGCGCTCGACCACGCCCACGGCGGCGAGGGTCACTGGGCGTTCGGCACCGGCTTCGACGAGCCGCTGGCCGGGGTCGACACCACCGTCCCCGACGGCGTCGACCCCACCGACCTGGGCACCTACTGCCTGATGCTCGGGGACGACGCCCTGGTGCTCGCCCAGCGGCTGACCCAGTGGGTCACCAACGCCCCGGAGCTGGAGGAGGAGGTCGCGGTCGCCAACGTGGCGCTGGACCTGCTCGGTCAGGCCCGGCTGCTGCTGGCCCGCGCCGGCTCGGTGGGCGTGCTCGGCCGGTCGCGGGCGCTGGCCACCGCGTCGATCCCCGACGAGGACGCGCTGGCCTACTTCCGCGACCCCGACGAGTTCCGCAGCACCGCCCTGGTCGCGGCGCCCAACGGGGATTTCGCGCAGACGACGGTCCGGCTGCTGGTGGCCGCCACCGTGCGCCTCGCGGTGCTCGACCGGCTGCGCGGGTCCCGCGACCCGGTGCTCGCCGCGATCGCCGCCAAGGGCGTCCACGAGCTCGCCTACCACCGTGACCACGCCGCCCGCTGGGTGCTGCGCCTCGGCGACGGCACCGCGGAGTCGCACCGGCGCGCCCAGGCCGGCGCCGAGGCCGTCTGGCCGCTGCTGGCCGACGTCTTCACCGCCACCGACGTCGAGACCCGGCTCGCCGCGGCCGGGGTCGCGGTCGACCCGGCCGAGGTCCGCGAGGAGGTCCGGGCGGTGCTCACCGAGGTGCTCACCCGGGCGACCCTCCGCGTGCCCGCGTGGCCGGACGACGCCGCGCCGGCCGGGCGGCTGGGCCATCACGACGCGGAGCTGACCGAGCTGCTCGCCGAGCTGCAGGGCCTGGCGCGGCAGCACCCGGCGGCGACCTGGTGACCGCCGTGCTGACCGACCCCCGCGCGGTCGCCGAGACGGTCACCGACCCCGAGCTGCCGATGCTCACCCTCGCCGACCTCGGTGTCCTCCGCGACGTCCGGGTCCAGGACGGCACGGTCGTCGTCGAGATCACCCCCACCTACTCCGGCTGCCCGGCGATGGGGGTGATGCGCGCGGACCTGCTGCACGCCCTGCACCGCGCCGGCTTCCCCGACGTCGACGTCCGCACCGTGCTGGCGCCGGCCTGGAGCACCGACTGGATCAGCGAGGAGGGCCGCCGCAAGCTGGCGGCCGGGGGCATCGCCCCGCCCGGGCGGGCGCCGGTCCGCTCCGCCGGCCCTGTCCCGCTGCAGCTCGGGCCGACCCGGCGGACGGCGTCCTGCCCGCAGTGCGGCTCCCCCGACACCGAGGAGCTCAGCGAGTTCAGCGCGACCTCGTGCAAGGCGCTGCGCCGCTGCCGCTCGTGCCGCGAGCCGTTCGAGCACGTGAAGGAGATCTGATGAGCGCTCCTCCCCGGCGCCGGCCCCGGTTCCACCCGCTGACCGTCGCCCGCGTCGAGCAGCTGACCGACGACGCCGTCGCGGTGACCTTCGACGTCCCCGAGGAGCTCGCCGCCGACTACCGGTTCCAGCCGGGTCAGGCGCTCACGCTGCGCCGGGTCGACGGCGACCGCGACGAGCGACGCTCGTACTCCATCTGCGCCCCCGTCGGGGCGGCGCCGCGGGTCGGCGTCCGGGAGGTGCCCGGCGGCTTCTTCTCCTCGTGGCTGGTGCACCAGGTCCGGCCGGGCGACGCGATCGAGGTGCTCCCCCCGTCGGGCACCTTCACCGCCGACCTGTCGGTCCCCGCCGACCACGTCTTCGTCGTCGCCGGCTCGGGCATCACCCCCGCGCTCTCGCTGGCGGCCAGCGTGCTGCGCGACGGGAAATCCACGGTGACCGTCTTCTACGGCAACCGGCGCACCAGCACCGTGATGTTCGCCGACGAGCTGGCCGACCTGAAGGACCGCTACGGCACCCGGCTGCAGCTGGTGCACGTGCTCTCCCGCGAGCCCCGGGACGCCGAGCTGACCAGCGGCCGGCTCGACGGCGCCCGGCTGCGCACGCTGATCGCAAACCTGGTCGACGCCGAGCACGTGGACCACTGGTGGCTGTGCGGCCCGCACGGGATGGTCAGCGAGGCCCGCGACCTGCTGGCCGAGCTGGGCGTCCCGGCCGCGAAGGTGCACCAGGAGCTGTTCTACGTCGACGACGTCCCGCCGCAGCCGGTGCGCGGTGACGAGGAGACCGTCACCGGGCCGAGCAGCCAGGTGACCGTCGTCCTCGACGGCCGCGCCACCACGCTCGCGCTGCCGCGGGACGTGCCCGTGCTGGACTCCGCGCAGCGGGTCCGCGGCGATCTGCCGTTCGCCTGCAAGGGCGGGGTCTGCGGCACCTGCCGGGCGCGGGTCACCGACGGCGAGGTGCAGATGCGGCGCAACTACGCCCTCGAGCCCGCCGAGGTGGCGGCCGGGTACGTGCTGACCTGCCAGTCGGTCCCGCTGTCGGAGTCCGTGACCGTCGACTTCGACGCCTGACCGGGCCCGCAGGACGGCGTCGCCCAGGATGGTCGCCGCACCGGTCGAGTTCCCGACCCGTTCGGCCGGCCGGACGCCCCGAAAGCTAGGCGGGGGTGAGCTGGGTGGCCGGTTCGCGGACCGGTTCCCGGTCGGCGGCCTGCGCGGCACGGTGGGCGAGGGCGAGGATCGGGCCCAGGGTCGCACCGCCGGCCCAGTAGGCCTGCCCGGACGCCGAGGCGACGCAGTTGCCCACCCCGTAGAGGCCGGGGACCGGGGTGCCGCTGTCGTCGAGGACCTGCCCGTCGGGGTTGGCCCGCGGCCCGCCCTTGGTGTCGAGGGTGCCGCCGGTGACCAGGGCCGCGTAGTACGGGCCGGTGCCGCTGATCGGCCACATGGTCGGGTTGGTGCGGCCCGGCTCCTCCCTGACCCCGCCGTTGAACAGCAGCTGCACCGCCTTCTCCCCGCGGTGGAAGTCCTCGTCGACGCCTCGCTCGGCGAGCGCGTTGAACCGCTCGATGCTCCCCCGGAGAGTGCTCGCGAAGTCCGGGGCGAGGGTCAGCCCGCCGGTCACGCCCCGGTACCGGGCGAGGCGCTCGGCGACGGCGTCCGCGAGCGCCTCGAGGGTGTCGCCGCGGATGACGTGCGCGTCGTCGGTGCCCGGCGGGACGATCAGCCGGCCGTACTCGTCGCTGGCCGAGAAGTCCTGGCTGCGCTGATCCCAGATCTGGATCAGCACCAGGTGGGGGTACTCCCCCTTCTCGCCGTCCCACCGGAAGAACTCCTGGGCCAGCTCGTTGTACTGCAGCTTCTCGTTGACCACCCGGCGGCCGGTCTTGTCCACGAAGATCGTCGAGTCCCCGGCGACGGAGAACATGCCGATCATGCCGGGGTCGCCGGCGACCGCCCGCTCCAGCGGCACCGGGCACATCCAGGCGTAGTTCATGTTCCGCGGCTGGGCGCCGACCGGGCCGGCGATGGCCAGGAAGTCCCCCTCGTTGGTGGCCGCGGCGCAGCCGCCGTAGACGGGGGCGTGCAGGAAGTTCCGCCGCAGGTCGGCGTCGTGGGTGAACCCGCCGGTGGCGAACACGACGGCCTTGCGGGCGGCGATCCGGTGGGTGCGCCCGTCGGCGGTGGTCGCTTCCACGCCGACGACCGCCCCGTCGGCGACGACGAGCCGCTGCACCCGGTGGCCGGTGCGGACGTCGACCCCGTCGCGCCGGGCCGCGGCGCTCATCGACTCCACCGCGACGACGCCGCCGTCGGACATCGACTCCCGGGCACCGCGGGGCACCAGCACCCGCCCCTTCGGCGCCTTGTCCTCGGGGAGCTCCGACCAGTAGTCGGGCACGTCGGCGCAGTGCCGGTACTCCAGCGCCCCCTTCTGCGCGAGCAGCTCGGCCGCGGGCGAGGCGCTGGCGTAGATCGCCCGGCACATGTCGTGCTCCCACTGCGAGAGCCCGAGCGTCGGGGAGTCCGGGTCGTACGCCGTCGGCCGGGCCAGCCGGGCCACGTAGCGCAGGAAGTCGGCCTCCTCGTCGACGAGGCCGGCCGCGCGCATCGGCTCGTTGTTCGGCACCCAGTACCAGAAGGCCGCCTTCCGGGCCGTGCCGCCGAGCTCGCCGGCCTTCTCCAGCAGCACGACCTCGTTGCCGAGCCAGCGGCTGAACAGCGCGGTGGGCAGCCCCCCGCCGCCACCGCCGACGACGACCACGTCGGCGACCGCGTCGGGCGGTCGGTCGTCGGGGACGGGGGTGGCCGATTCGCGGGACGGACGGCGCTGCTGGCCGTCGGACGGGGGCAGCTGGCTCTCGTGCGGAGTGGTCATGTCGACCTCGCTGTGTCGGAGCGGGTGAGCGGCACCGGAAACGCGGCCCCACGATGCCACGGTCGCCCGGCCCCGGACAGGGCGTCCGGGCCGGTCAGGTACCGGGACCCGCCGAGGGCAGGACCAGCGCGGTGCTCACCGACCGGGGCTCACCGGCCGGATGCTCGCCCGCCGGGCCACTCCGATGCCCGGAGGGGCAGCCACACGGCCAGGCCCATGATGAGCAGGGCCAGGGGCACGTGCACGGGGGTGAGTGCGGTCACGCCGTCGAGGTAGATGAGGCCACCCAGGTACGCCTCGACGACGAGCAGGACGGCCAGCACGATCGCGCCGATGACGAGGTCCCGGCGCGACCGGAGCCGGATCAGGGCCCACCCCGCGGCCAGGACGGCCAGCGCGATGGCCACCTCCCCGTCGCGGGCGTGGAGGACGATCCAGCCGGCGGCCACGTCCCGCTGGCCGTCGTGCTGCAGGAACAGGCCGGCCCAGACGCCTTGCAGCAGCACCGCGAGGGCAGTCAGGCCGGTCAGGCCGGTGTAGACGCGACGTCCCACCACGTCGTCGGTGTGCGCTCGTACAGCGGTGCGCTCGCTCGTGGTCATGCCCTTCCTCCTGTCCTCCGTGCTGCCTGCGGTGGCGTGGGTCGGTGCTGCCGGTCCCACCCTGGCGGGGGCTCGGTGAGAGTCCGGTGAGAGCCCACGGCGCGGGCTCACCCTCCCGGCCTGCCCGTAGGCAGCGCCGCGCCGGTCTCATGCGTCCGGATCGAGCCGGTAGCCGGCGCCACGCACGGTGCGGAGGGTGTCCCGCCCGAACGGCCGGTCGACCTTCTTCCGCAGGTAGCGCACGTACACGTCCACGACGTTGGACCCGCCGTCGTAGGCGAAGTCCCAGACGTGGTCGATGAGATAGCTCCTGCTCAGCGCCTCCCCCGGCCGCCGCATGAGCTCCTGCAGCAGCGCGAACTCCTTCGGGGACAGGGCGATCTCGGCCCCGCCCCGGCGGACGACGTGCGCCACCGGGTCCAGCTCCAGGTCGCCGACCCGCAGGGCGACGGGGCGCTCGAGCGGGTCCCGGCGGGTGAGCGCGCGCACCCGCGCGAACAGCTCGGCCAGCGCGAACGGCTTGGTCAGGTAGTCGTCGGCGCCGGCGTCGAGGCCGCGGACCCGGTCGGGCACGCCGTCCCGGGCGGTCAGCATGAGGACCGGGACCCAGTGCCCCGCGGCGCGCAGCCGTCGGCAGACCTCGAAGCCGTCGGGGGGCGGGATCATCGCGTCGAGCACGACGCCGTCGTAGTCGTTCTCCCGGACGCTCCACAGCGCGTCCTCACCGGTACCGACGGCGTCGACCGCGTACTGCTCGTGCGTGAGGCTGCGCACCAGCATCGCGGCCATGCCCGGGTCGTCCTCTACGACGAGGAGCCGCACGCCGGCCAGCCTAGGAAGGAACGGCCCGGTCCGCCGACGGTCCCCGTCGTGATCATCTGCTTTCCCCACTCCTACCGCGGCCACGCCCGCAGCCGCGCGTTGAGCCGGGCCACGTCGACGGCCAGCCGCTCCACCTGGCCACGCAGCTCCTCGAGCTCGGCCGCCGTCCGCCGGGTCGCCTCCAGGTGGTGCAGGGCCAGCTCCTGCGCGACCCGGTCGGCCCGGCGGACGGTCATGAGGAGCACGGACAGGCCGAGCAGCACCAGCCCGGAGACCACGACCCCGAGCACTGCGACCGCGCCGTCCACCTCGTCCTGCCGGATCGCCGCGACCATGCCCACCTCCAGCAGGACGGCGATCACGACGACGAACGTCCACGACCCGATGCGGCCCCCGACCCAGGTCACCGCCCGTTCCCGGCAGCTCGGCCGGCCGGCCGACGGCACCCCCGGGTGCAGCTCCCAGCCCGCTCGCCGGCGGAGCCCGGTGAGGCCGGTCCGGTGCCGGGGTGGCGAGGCGGAGCCGTGCACGGTCACGTCCGAAGGCTGCGACCGGCTCGATGAGAAGACGGTGAGGAGGCACTGGCCGGGGGCGGCCGCCCCGGATCACCCTTGCCCTGCCCGCATGGCAGGCACGGGGACGAGGCCGGGTGAGGTGGGGTGCGACTGGGACCGCGCTCGTTGCGGGCACGGCTGACGCTGGTGGTCACGCTCGGGGCGGCCGCCGCCGTCGGGCTCGCCCTGGCGCTGCTGTACATCACCCTCGACCGGCAGCTGGCCACCACGCTCGACAGGGACCTGACCGCCCGCGGGAACGATCTGGCCGCCGCCGTCGCGGCCGGCGGGGCCGACGCGGTCGCACGGGACCCGCTGGCCCAGCTCTACGCGGCCGACGGCGCCCTGCTGGCCGGCTCCCCGTCGCTGGGCGAGCGGCGGCTGCTCGCCGCCGGCGAGGTCCGCCACCTCGACACCGACCGCCTGGAGACCCGCATCCTGCCCGCCCGCGGCGGGGCCGCGGAGGTGGTCGCCCGCGTGCTGTCCCAACCGCTCGACGACGCCCGGGTGCTCAGCGTGGGGGTCTCCGTGGAACCGCTGCGCCAGGCCCGCCAGGGGCTGCTGCAGGTGCTCCTCCTCGCCGCACCCCTGCTCCTCGCTGCCGTGGCGGGAGCCGGCTGGCTGGTCATCCGGGCGGCGCTGCAGCCGGTGGACGTGCTGACCCGCGAGGTGGCCTCGATCGTCTCCTTCGACGCCGAGCGGACCCTGCCGACGGTGCCCGGCGACGACGAGGTCGCCCGGCTGGCGGCCACCCTCGACGCGATGCTCGTCCGGCTGCGCGTCGCCTTCGAGCGGGAACGCGCCTTCGTCGACGATGCCAGCCACGAGCTGCGCACGCCCGTCGCGGTGCTCCGCGGGGAGCTCGAGCTCGCCCTGCTGGCTGCCGACGACCCCGGCGAGCGGGAACGGGCGCTGCTGACCGCGCTCGACGAGGCCGAGCGCCTGTCCCGGCTCGCCGAGGACCTGCTCCTCCTGGCCCGCGAGCGGGCCGGCTCGCTGATCCTCCGCGAGGAGCCGATCGACCTGCTGGACCTGGTCGCGAGCGAGGCGGCCCGCCTCCGGCCGGCGCTCGGGCTGCGCATCCGGGTGTCGGGCGACCCGGTCGTGGTCGTGGGCGACGACGTCCGGCTGCGGCAGGTCCTGGTCAACCTCGTGCAGAACAGCGCCGCCGCGGGCGCGACCACGGTGCGGCTGCACACGACCGCCGGCCCGGGGGCCGTCGCACTCGAGGTCGCCGACGACGGCCCCGGCCTGCCACCCGAGGTGCTGCACGCGGCGTTCGAACGGTTCGTCCGGGGCGAGCGGTCCCGCACCGGCCGCGGCGCCGGCGCGGGGCTGGGCCTGTCGATCGTCCGCGCGGTGGTGACCGCCCACGGCGGCACCGTCGAGGCGCGCAACGACGGCCCCCTGGGGGGCGCCGCGGTCACCGTGCGCCTGCCGCGGCACCCGGGGTGAGGCGTCGAGCGGACCGGCCGCAGTACCCGGGCCGCGCTTCTCACGGACCTCTCATCCACTCCTCGGCAGCCTCGGGCGAGGCCGCTGTGCACTCCATCTCCGAGCCGAGGGAGCAGCTGACGTGAAGACGCAGAACCTGGTCGCCACCGGTGCCGACGCGGGAGCCGAGGGCACCGTCGGCAGCCCGCCGCCGCGGGACGTCGTCGTCGGCGTGGACGGCAGCCGGACCGCCCTGTCCGCCGTGAGCTGGGCCGCCCGCGAGGCACGGACCCGCGGAGCGCCGCTGCGGATCGTCCACGCCGCCCCCTATCTCGGCGAACCCGGGTCCCGCAGCGCGGCCTCGCCCGAACTGCCCCGCGCGCGCCGGATCGCCGCCGTCGCCTACACCGTCGCCCGGCACACCGCGCCCGGAACGGCGGTCTCGACCACGATCGACCCGGGCGGGCCGGTTCCCGCGCTGCTCCGGGCGGCCGCGGCCGGGCAACTGCTCGTTCTCGGCATCTCCACCACGGGCGCGGTCGACGAACTCGTCCTGGCCGCCGTGGTGCAGAAGGTGTCCGCGCGGTCGACGCAGCCGGTGGTCGCCGTGCCCCGCACCCACCCCGAGCGGACCCCGGGGCGCCCGGTCGTCGCGATCCTCGGTCTGGGCGACACCGCCGATGACCGCGCCGTCGCCGCCTTCGCGGCGGCGGCCGCCCGCCGGACCGGCCGGGGGCTCGCCGTGCTGCAGACGCGGGCCGGCGGGGCGGCGCAGGCGGACGGCTGGGCCGGGCAGTTCCCCGACCTCGCGGTGGCGTACCGCTCGATGCCCGGTGCACCCGGCGTCGACCTGCTCGACGCGGCCGGACCGACGCCCCTGCTGGTCCTCACCACCGGGCACGCCGGCAGGTTCCACCGGTCCCTGGACGGGCTGCACCGGTGGCTTCTCCGGCACTCCACCTCACCGATGGCGCTGGTGCCCTCCCGGCAGGAGACCGGCGCGTCATAGCCGCGGCGTCGTGCGCCCTCCACCACGACGGGGAAGGGGTGGCGCGGCCCTATCCGCCGACGGGCGTCCAGCGCAGGCCGAGGATCACCGTGTCGTCCCGGCCGCCGTCCCCGGTCTGCGCCTGCATCAGCTCGTCCAGGAGCTCCGGCAGCGGCTGCGTGTCCGCGGCGGCCGCCGTCGCCCGCAGCCGCTCCAGCCCGGTGTCGAGGACCTCGCCGAGGCGCTCGACGGCCCCGTCGGTGAACGCCAGCAGGGTCGCCGGCCCCGAGACCCGTGCCTCCGTCACCGCCGGGGACGCCGAGGGCGCCACCCCGATCGGGCGGGCCGCCGGGACCTCCAGGAACTCGGCGTGGCCCGCGCGGACCAGCAGCGGGCCGAAGTGCCCGGCGGAGACGACCCGGACCAGGCCGGCCGCCGGGTCCAGCTCACCGAGCAGCACGGTCGCGAACTGGTGGTCGACCTCGATGTCGAGCAGCCCCCGCAGCCGGGTCAGGACGGTGGCGATGTCGTCGCCCTGGGCCACGTAGGACCGCACCGCGAAGCGGAGCGCGGCCATCGTCGTCGCCGCGGGCAGCCCCCGGCCGGAGATGTCGCCGACGACGAACACGCACTCCCCCGACGGGCGGGTGATGACGTCGTACCAGTCCCCGCCGACCTCCATTCCGTCGGCGCCGGCGACGTAGCGGGCGGCGATCTCGATGCCGTCCACGTGCGGCACCTCGGGCAGCAGCGCGTGCTGCAGGCCGCTGGCGATGCTGCGCTGCTGCTGGTAGAGCCGCTGGTTCTCGGCGGCCAGCCGCTCGGCGACGGCCCGCCGCCGGGAGAGGGTCTCCACCACCGCGCCGCCCCCGACGGCCAGCACGCCGCCGACGCCGAGCACGATCCACGGCAGGGCGGCCGACAGCGAGCCGGTCAGCCCGGAACGCGACGCGGCGACGACGGTGAGCTCGGTGTCGCCGAAGGGGACGCGGGTGGTGGCGGTGTCGCCGCGGATCGGGAGCGGCGCGGTGGTCTGCACCAGCTGGTCGGCGGCGGTCGTCCGACCCAGGAAGACCGCCAGGTCCAGGCCGCTGAACGCCTCGCCCGGCTGCACCGAGACCTGGCGGTTCAGCGGGATCTCGGCGTAGACCACCAGGCCTCCGGGGTCGTCGGCGGGCATCAGCGCGTAGGCCAGGCGGGGCTCGGGGCCCTGCAGGATGCCGGCGACGCTGAGCCGACCGGTCGGCTCCAGGCCGGTGAAGAAGGGCGCCGGGCCACCGGGCGGCAGCTGCGGGTCGGGGCCGTGCACGGCCAGCTGCTCGACCCGGTCGCCGTCGACCCGCCACAGCGACAGCGACGTCCCCGGCACGGCGGCCGTCGAGGCCGCGAAGCGGGTGAACGGGGCCGGCCGGCCGCTGGTGGCCGTGGCGACCTGCCCGGCGTCGGCCATCTGCGTCTGGATCACCGCCACCTGGGTGACCAGCAGCGTCGCGGCCTGGGCGACCTGCTTCTGCAGCAGCCGCTCGTTGTTGTTGGCGTTGACCGTCGACGCGAGCCACGCCAGCAGCAGGGTGACCGTCAGGACGACGGCGACGAAGACGGCGCTCAGCCGGGGGGCCGCGGCGCGGGAGACGAAGCGGCGGTGCCGCCGCACCCTCGCGGCACCGCCGCGGGGGACGCCCGGCGTCGTCCGGGGCGCGGCCGCCGGCCCCTGGGCGGGCGCGCCGGTCGGACCGGCCACCGCCGGCTGCGGCGCGGGGGCGGGGGCCGGGGCGTCCGGCGGGGTGGCGTCGCCGGTGAAGTCCACGCTGGCCCACACGACCTTGCGGCCGCCCTCCCCGGCCGTCCAGCCGTGGGCGCTGCAGAGCCGGGCGACCAGGTACAGGCCCAGCCCGCCGAGGGCGGCGTCCCGGTCGACGGCCGGGGCCGGCGGGGCGTGTCCGGCCGCGTCGCTGACCTCCAGCAGCCAGCCGGAGGCGCCGGTCGTCAGGATCATCTGCACCAGCCCGCCGCCGTGCCGCACCCCGTTGCTGCCGAGCTCCTCGAAGGCCTGCAGCAGCCGCGCCACGTCGTCGTCGGTGGCCCCGGGCGGCCGGCCGCCGTCGTCGAGCACCGCGCGCAGCTGCAACCGCAGCGCGCGGAGCTCGGCCAGCGTGGTGGGTGCACCGCGCCAGACGCCGCGCACCGGGGAACCCGGCTGCGGCTGCGGCCGGTGTGTCCACAGCGCCTCGCTCATGAGCCTCTTTCCGGCGACGGTGCCGGCCGGCGGCGCCGGGGCACATGAATGGTCGATGGCGGGGGATCGGCAGCGTCCGGGTTCTGTTGAGCCGGCCGGCGCGGGTTCCGCCACGGAACCGTCCGCACGGTATCGGAGACTCACCCGGCGTCGGCCCAGGACTCGACGACCGCGACGTCGAGCGGGAAGTCGACGGGGAAGGCGCCGAACAGCAGCCGGCCCGCCGTGGCCGCGGCCCGCCGCACCTCCTCGACGACGGCCGCGGCCAGGTGCTCGGGGGCGTGGACGACGACCTCGTCGTGGAGGAAGAAGACCAGGTGCGGCCGCTCCTCCACCCGCCCGGTGCCGCCGAGGCGCCACAGCCGGTTGCGGAGGTCGGCCAGCCAGCACAGCGTCCACTCCGCGCCGGTGCCCTGGACGACGAAGTTGCGGGTGAACCGGCCCCAGGCGCGGCGGTGCCGGTCCCCGTCCGGCCGCGCGTCCCGCTCGTCCGGCGGCTCCCCCAGGTCCACCGCCCGTTCCGCCCAGGCCCCGGTGGGCGCCGGGGACCCCCGGCCGAGCAGGGTGTGCACCACCTCGCCCCGCTCCCCCGCCCGGGCGGCCTCCTCCACCAGCCCGATCGCCCGGGGGTACCGGCGGGCCAGGCGGGGCAGCATGCGCCCGCTCTCGCCCCGGGTGCCGCCGTACAGCGCGCCGAGCATCCCGACCTTGGCCTCGGCCCGGGTCGCCACGGCCCCACCGGCGACGATGCCCTGGTAGAGGTCGGCCGAGCGTGCCGCCTCGGCCATCGCCGTGTCCCCGCTCATGCCGGCGAGGACGCGCGGCTCCAGCTGGGCGACGTCGGCGACGACGAGCCGCCAGCCGTCGTCGGCCACCGCCGCCGGGCGCACCTGGACGGGAACCGACAGCGCTCCCCCGCCGGTGGACGCCCACCGGCCGGTCACCACCCCGCCGGGCAGGAAGGACGAGCGGAACCGGCCCTCGCGCACCCAGCTCTCCAGCCAGTTCCAGCCGTTGGCCGCGAGCAGCCGTGCCAGCTTCTTGTACTCCAGCAGGGGCGGGATGCCGGGATGGTCGAGCGTCTCGAGCGTCCACGAGCGGGTGTCACCGACCGGCAGTCCCGCCGCCTGCAGAGCGCGCAGCAGCTCGCCGGGCGAGTCGGGGTTCAGCCCGGGAGCACCGAGCGACGCGCGGATCTCCACCGCCAGCCGCTCGAGCACCGCCGGCCGATGACCGGGCCGCGGCCGGGGGCCCAGCAGCTCGGTGAGCAGCCGGTCGTGCACGTCGGCCCGCCACGGCAGCCCGGCATGTGTCATCTCGGCGGCCACCAGCGCGCCGGAGGACTCGGCGGCGAGCAGCAGGCCGAGGCGGCCGGGCTGCGCCGAGGCGGCGAGAGCCGCCTGCTGGCGGTCGTGCTCGGCGACCGGGTCGAGCCGGTCGGCGGGGTCGGCGAGGGGGAAGAGTGCGGGGTCGGCGGGCGGAACCGGCTGCAGCGCGTCCCACCCGGAGGTCTCCTCGCCGGCCAGCCGGGCCTGGTCGACGAACGGCGAGCGCCGGAGGACGGCGTGGGTGAGCCGCAGGTCCGTGCAGCGCTCCACGCGGACGCCGGACGCCAGGAGCGCCGGGTACCAGCGGGTGGTGTCGTCCCACACCCACCGGACCGGGGTGCGTTCCCGCTCCCGGACGAACCGGGCGAGCTCCCCGGCGGGCAGCCGCGTCACCTCGACCGCCGTCCCGTCCTCGGCGCACTCCCGCGCCTCCACGGCCGCCCCGCGGCGCAGGAGGACGACGCGGCTCACCGGCGCAGTGTCGCTGAGGGGTCGGACAGGTTCCGGGGAGGCCACGCCGCCGCGCTGAGCTCCCGCGGGGCGGTCCCGGCGGGCAGGATGACCCGCGCGGGACGCCAGTCCGGGAGGGAGGTCGCCGATGCTCCTCGTGCAGCACCGCGTCCCTCCCCCGCTGCGGCCTTTCGTCGCCACGGCGCACGGCTACCGGGCACCGGCGTTCCCGACCGGCGTCCACCGCGGCCTGCCCTCCCGGCACCTCACGCTGGTCGTCGAGCTGGCCGCGCCGCTGCGGGTGACCGGCCAGGGCACGGCCGTCGAGGCGCACGCGGTCGTCGGCGGCCTGTGCACCCGCCCGGCGTTCATCGATGCCACCCGCCCGCAGGACGGGCTGCAGTACGGCCTGTCCCCGCTGGCCGCGCCCGCCCTGCTCGGCCTCCCGGCCCTCGAGCTCGCCGAGCGCACCGCCGACCTGCGCGACGTGCTCGGTCCGGCCGCCGACGGCCTGGTGGAGGACCTGGCCGCGGCGCCGGGCTGGGCCCAGCGGTTCGCCCGCCTGGACGCGGCCCTGCTCGCCCGGCTCACCGAGCCCGCCGTCCCGGCGCCGGAGGTCCGGGAGGCGTGGCGGCTGGTGCACAGCAGCGCCGGCCGCTGCCGGATCGGCGACCTCGCCGCGCACGTCGGGTGGAGCCGACGGCACCTGAGCGAGCGGTTCCGGCTCGCGACGGGGCTCACTCCCAAACATGCGGCACGGATCGCCCGGTTCCAGGCCGCCCGGCGGCTGTTGCTCGACCCGCGCTGCCCGCCGCTGGCCGACGTCGCCGTCCGCTGCGGCTACACCGACCAGCCGCACCTGGCCCGGGAGTGGCGGGAGCTGGCCGGCTGCACGCCGGGCACCTGGCTGCGCGAGGAGCTCCCATTTCTCCAAGACACCGACACGGTGCCCGGTGCATCCTCCGTGCATGACCTCCCCCCAGCCGACCACCGCTGACCCCACCCCCCGCGTCGACGGGCCGCCGGCCCCCAGCGTCTGGCCCAGCGTCGGGTTCTCCGACGTCGACGCCGGCATCCGGTTCCTCACCGAGGGGCTGGGCTTCGTCGTCACCGCCTGCTACCGCGGCGACGACGGCACCGTCGAGCACGCCGAGGCCCGCTGGCCCGACGGCGGGGGCGTGATGTTCGGCAGCCGCGGCAAGGCCGGCGACTGGGGCGCGCTCGGCCCGCAGGGCGTCTACGTCGTCGCCGCCGACGCCGCCACCGTCGACGCCGCCTGGCAGCGCGTCCGCGGCATGGACGGCGTGGCGGTCCTGCGGGAGCTGCACGACACCGACTACGGCTCCCACGAGTTCGACGTCCGCGACGCGGACGGCAATCTCTGGGCGCTCGGCACCTACCGCGGCGCCTGACCTCCCGGTCGGCGGACTGCGACGATGGCGCCGTGCTGCTCGCCGACGTCCTCGCCGCCTCCGCCGCGGTCGCGGCCACGCGGTCCCGGACCGCCAAGGCCGCGGCGATCGCCGAGCTGCTCCGGCGGGCGGCTCCCGACGAGGTGCGGCCGGTCACCGCGTGGCTCGCCGGCGACATGCTGCAGGGCCGGTTGGGCGTGGGCCGGCGGACGCTCACCCGGCTGGCGCACGACCCCGCACCGGCGCCCGCGCTGACCGTCGCCGCCGTCGACCGGGCCTTCACCGAGCTGGCCGCGACGTCCGGCCCGGGGTCGACGGCCCGCCGGGAGACCGTGCTCGAGGTGCTGTTCACCGCCGCCACCGCCGACGAGCAGCGGTTCCTCGTCCGCCTGCTCACCGGCGAGCTGCGCCAGGGGGCGCTGGAGGGCGTGGTGCTGGAGTCGATCGCCGCGGCCGCCGGGGTCCCCGCCCCCGTCGTCCGGCGGGCCTTCATGCTCTCCGGCAGCCTGCCGGGGACGGCGGCCACCGCGCGCTCCGGCGGGATCCCGGCGCTGGAGGCGGAGCGGCTGCAGGTCGGCCGGCCGGTGCGCCCGATGCTCGCCAGCCCCGGCTCGTCGCTGGACACCGCGCTCGCCGACCTCGGGGACGACGTCACCGTGGAGTTCAAGCTCGATGGCGCCCGGATCCAGGTGCACCGCGACGGCGACGCCATCCGCGTGTGGACCCGCACCCTGCGCGAGGTCACCGACGGCGTGCCCGAGCTGGTGGACCGCGTCCGGGCGCTGCCCTGCACCACCGCCGTGCTCGACGGGGAGACCCTGGCGCTGGACGACGACGGCCGACCCCGGGCCTTCCAGGACACGATGAGCCGCTTCGGCAGCCGGCTGCCGAACGGCGGGGCCGACGACGCCGCCGCCGTGCTGCTCAGCCCGTTCTTCTTCGACCTGCTGCACCTCGACGGCCGGGACCTGCTCGACGAGCCGCTCGACGTCCGCCTCGACGCGCTCGCCGGGCTGCTCGCCGCCGAGGAGCACGCGCCGCTGCGGATGCCCGGCCTCCGCCGGCCCACCCCCGACCAGGCGGCCGGGGTGCTCGACGGAGCGCTCGCCGAGGGCCACGAGGGCGTCGTCGTCAAGGACCTCCGCGCGCCCTACGCCGCGGGCCGGCGCGGCCGGGCGTGGCAGAAGGTCAAGCCGGTGCACACCCTCGACCTGGTGGTGCTCGGCGCGGAGTGGGGGTACGGCCGCCGGTCGGGAAAGCTGTCCAACATCCACCTGGGCGCCCGCGACCCCGACGGTGGGGAGCCGGTGATGGTGGGCAAGACGTTCAAGGGGATGACCGACGAGCTGCTGGACTGGCAGACCCACACCTTCCCCCAGCTGGCCCGCGAGACGACCGAGTGGGGCGTGCTGCTGCGGCCCGAGCTGGTCGTGGAGATCGCCCTGGACGGCGTGCAGCGCAGCCCCCGCTACCCCGGCGGCCTCGCCCTGCGCTTCGCCCGGGTGGTCCGGTACCGGCCGGACAGGACACCGGCCGACGCGGACACCCTCGAGGCGGTCGGCGCGCTGCTCACCGGCAATGGCCCGCCCGGCTAGCCCGGGTCGGCGATCCAGTTGCCGTGGAAGCCGAGCGGCACCCGCACCGGGAGGTGCACGCGCGCGACGGGCCCGGCGGCGAAGTCCTGCGCGGCGAGGACCACCAGGTCGGCGGCCCCGCGGTCGGGGTCGTGCACGAAGGCCAGGACGTAGCCGTCGTCCTCGCCGGACCGGGGCGCGGACGGCGCGAACACCGCCTCGCCGACGGCGGCGTCCCGCCCGAACGGGTGCGCCTGCACGGTGCCGGTGGCCAGGTCGTGCTTGAGCAGCGCATTGGTGAACGCGCCGTCCGCGAAGTCCCCGCTGGGCGCCACGGTGTCCCGGCCGACGTCCCCGAGCGCGGCGCTGTAGCCGAACCGGTGCGGCCGGGAGACCACCCGGTCGTCGACGCGCGGGAACTCCTGCGCCCGGTCGTCGAGGCGCTGCTCGGCGACCGTGCCGCGGACGGGGTCGACGGTCCAGCGGTCCAGCGTCAGCGGTCCCTGCTCGGCCGGTGCGGCCAGGTCGTACCCGCCGTCGTAGCGGCACAGGTCGACGACGACGCGGTCGCCGTCGTCGTACGCGTTGAGCGTGTGGAACACCCAGCAGGGGTCCACCTCGAACCACCGGGCCCCGGGTGCGCCCTCCCGGGGCAGCAGCCCGACCCGGGGTGGGTGCGCCGGGTTCCAGGTGTAGGGCAGCCGCGATCCGGCGGTCGCGGCGTCCATGCTGAAGGTGACCGGCAGGTCGAGCAGCACCACGTAGCGCTCGGTGAGGGCGAAGTCGTGCATCATCGGCCCGTCGGCGACCGGGACGTCGGTCGTGCGGCGGACCCGGCCGTCGGGGCCGATGACGACGTGCTGCACGTGGTCCCAACCCCAGAAGTAGGCGAGGGCGTGCAGGTCACCGGTCCGCCGGTCGAGCTTGGTGTGCGCGGCGTACCCGCCGGGCAGCGTGCCGCCGAAGTCGCAGGGGCCGATCGTCTCCAGCTCGGGTGTCAGCTCGTAGGGCAGCGAGCCGGCCTCGACGGTGGCCAGCGTGCGCCCGGCGTGGGCGAGGACGTGGGTGTTGGCGGCGAAGTCCGTGTCGTTGTGCACCGGCCCGCCGGGCCAGGTCTCCCCCAGGGCCTCGGCCACCGCCCGGGAGCGGACCCAGCGGTTGCGGTACCACTCGGCCCGGCCGTCCCGCAGCCGGACGCCGTGCACCATGCCCGGCCCGAGGAACCAGTGCTGCCCGGGGTCGTCCAGGCCCAGCGGGTTGGGCCCGTTGCGCAGGTAGCGACCGGTCAGCTCGGCCGGCAACCGGCCGGTGACCGGTAGGTCGAAGGCGGTGATCTCCTCGGTGACCGGGGCGTACGGGCCCTCGAGGAAGGGGCTGCGCTGGAGCTGGGTGTCCTCGGCCATCGCCGGTGTCCCCCCGGACGGTCGTCCCCGTCGGCCCCGCCGATGCTGCCCCGCCCCACCGGGCCTCACAAGGCCCCCGCCGGCGCCGCCCTCGTCGGTGCCCCTTGTCCCTGGCAGGACACCTACGCCCGGTGCGCCGCCCGCCCGCTCGACTGGGGGCGCGCGCGGCGACTCGGGTTCGGCCGGGGGGTGAGGACCGCTGCCGGTGACTGCGCCGCCTCGTCGGCAGCCTGCACCGCTGCGGCGACGATCCCGTGGTCGGGCGAGAGGTGGCAGACCGGGTCCGTGCGCGCGGCGTCACCGGTGAGCGCGAACGCCTGGCAGCGGCACCCGCCGAAGTCGACCTCGCGGCGTGGGCAGCTGCGGCAGGGGTCGGGCATCCAGTCCGTGCCGCGGAAGCGCTGGAACACCGGTGAGCACTCCCAGATCCAGGCCAGGGAGTGCTCCCGCACGCTGGCCCGCGGCAGGGGCAGGGTGTGCGCCGTCGGGCACGGGAGCACCTCGCCGTTGGGGATAACGGTGAGCTGCCGGCGGCCCCAGCCACCCATGCAGGGTTTCGGGTACCGGCCGTGGTAGTCGGGAAGGACGTAGATGACCTCCATCCGCCCCTCCAGCCGGGCCCGCGCCGCCCGCACCACCGCCTCGGCGGACTCCAGCTGCGCCCGGCTGGGCAGGAGGCCGGCGCGGTTGCGCAGCGCCCAGCCGTAGTACTGCGTGTGCGCCAGCTCGATCCGGTCGGCCCCCAGCTCCTCGGCCAGGGCGAGGACGCGCCCGACCCGGTCGACGTTGTGCCGGTGGAGGACCACGTTGAGCGTGAGCGGCCAGCCCAGCTCCTTCACCAGCCGGGCGGCCGCCAGCTTGCGCGCGAACGACGGCGTCCCGGCCAGGCGGTCCGACAGCGCCGGCTCGTCGGCCTGGACGCTGATCTGCACGTGGTCGAGGCCCGCGGCGCGCAGCTGCCCGGCCCGGCGGGGCGTCAGACCGAGCGCGCTGGTGATGAGGTTCGTGTAGAGGCCCAGCTCGCTGGCGCTGCGCACGATCTCGGTCAGGTCGCGGCGCAGGAGCGGCTCACCGCCGGAGAGGTGCAGCTGCAGCACCCCGAGCGCCCGGGCCTCGGCGAGCACCCGCAGCCACTCCGCCGTGGTCAGCTCGTCGGCGTAGGCGGCGAGGTCGAGGGGGTTGGAGCAGTACGGGCAGTGCAGCGGGCAGCCGTAGGTGAGCTCGGCCAGCAGCCCGAACGGCCTGTCCACGGCCGCGCTAGCCACGGCGGGCCTCGCCCTGGTCGACCTCGAGGCAGCGCCGGGCGGCGAGCCGGTCGAGGAAGAGCCGCACCTCGTCGTCGTCCACCCGCGCGTACCGCCCGTGCAGCTCCGCCGCGATCTCGCTCACCGTCCGCGTCCCGTCGCAGAGGCCGAGGATGGCCGCGCCGGTGCCGTTCAGGACGGAGACCGCCTCCGGCGTCAGCAGCACGTGCCGCTGCCGGGCCGGGTCGAACCTCAGCCGGACGTGGCGGGCCAGGTGGGGGCGGGCGGCGCCGTCACCGGTCTGCACGTGAGGAGTCGATGGCATCGAGCATGCTCCACAGGACGTCGCACTTGAAGGACAGTGCCGCCACGGCGGCGGCGCGCTGGTCGGGGGTCCGGCACCGCGCCGTCACCACCTCCAGGGCGTGCTCGGAGTCGCGGGGCGCCTGCCTCAGGCGGGCCCGGAAGTAGGCCAGCCCCTCGGGATCGATCCAGGGGTAGTGGCGCTCGAACGCCGCGAGGCGCTCGGCCATCAGGTCGGGCGCGAACAGCTCGGTCAGCGAGGAGGCCACCGCCTCGACCCACGGCCGGGTACGGGCGAAGGTGACGTAGGCGTCGACGGCGAACCGCACCCCGGGGACGACGTGCCGCTCGTCCTCCACCTCCTCCCGGCTCAACCCCACCGCCTCGCCCAGCCGCAGCCATGCCTCGATGCCGCCCTCGCCCTCGGCCGTGCCGTCGTGGTCGTGGATGCGCCGGATCCAGCGACGGCGCACCTCGCGGTCGGGACAGTTGGCGAGGATCGCGGCGTCCTTGCGGGGGATGTTCGCCTGGTAGTAGAAGCGGTTGGCCACCCAGCTCCGGATCTCCCCGCGGCTCAGGGCTCCCTCGTTCATCCTCCGGGAGAAGGGATGGCGGTCGTGGTAGCGCAGCGCCTGCGCGCGCAGCGCCGCCACGAAGTCCGCGGTCTCCGTTGCCGCCAGCGTGGCCGTCACACCTCGATCTCCATTCCGTCCACAGCGACCTCCAGGCCGTGCTGCTCGACGGCCCGCCGCTCGGGCGAGTTCTCGAGCAGGATCGGGTTGGTGTTGTTCATGTGGATGTAGACCATCCGGTCGATGCGCAGGGCGGCCAGCTGCTCGAGGCTGCCGCCGGGACCGTGGATCGGCAGGTGCCCCATCTCGCGCGCCGTCCTCCCGGCCAGGCCGAGCCGGATCAGCTCGTCGTCGGACCAGCAGGTCCCGTCGACGAGCAGGCACGAGCAGTCCTCGAGCTGGTCGCGCACCGCCGTCAGGTCCTGCACGGCCGGGAGATGGACGAGTGCCCGGCCGCTGCGCTCGTCGGTCAGGCGGAAGCCGACCACCCGGCCCTTCGCCTCCCCCGCGCCGAACCGCGCCCGCTTCGTGGTGGGCACGTCGAAGGCCCGGTAGGTGAGCCCGTCGGCCAGCGGGACGTCGGCTCCGGGGAGGACCGGCCGCCACGTGACCGGGCAGTAGGCCTCCAGCGTGCGCAGCAACCCGGTCCCGTCGTAGAGGACCTCGCGGGTCGCCTCGGTGGCGTGGACGACCAGGCCCCCTCCCTCGCGCAGCAGCAGCAGACCCAGCGTGGAGTCCAGCTCGGCGTCGGTGAGCAGCACCGTCTCCAGCGGGACCCCCCGGCTCCCGTCGGCGGGGTGCAGCGCGGGGAAGGACTCGATCTGGACGTGCACGTCGGGTGAGGCGTTGAGCAGGAACCAGCGCCGCCGGTCGGGGCTGACCGCGATCGACGACTGGGTGCGCGGCCGGGCCGGCCGGGAGCCGTCCCGCACCGCGCGGCACGGCGGGCAGGCGCAGTTCCACTGCGGGAACCCGCCGCCCGCGGCCGACCCCAGGACCCGCACCCACATGCCGATCGGCGTCCCTTCGTCGCACGGCCGTCCCCCGTGAGGTGCCCGGCGCTCCCGTGCCGGACCGCGGGTGGGGGCGCCGGACCGTGCCGCCCGGCGCCCCACCCGGCTGCTGCCGGCTAGTCCCAGTCCTCCACGACGCCCATGTAGGCGGTCACCTCGGCGGAGACCCGGATCTCCTCGAACGTGGGGGGCTCCCACTCCTGCTCGACGGGCAGGGAGACGCGGTCATCGCGGTCCACGGCTGTCACCTCCCCCCGGACGAGTCGATGCCGTCGGGCAGGGAGAAGACCATCATCGCCTGCCCGTGGGGGCCGCCCATCATCCCGGGCAGGAACCCCTCGACCCAGGCCCCCCAGCCGACCGGCACGGCGATGTACTGCTTGCCGTCGACGCTGTAGGTGCTCGGGCTGCTGTGGTGACCACTGCCGCAGTTGAACTGCCACAGCAGCTCACCGGTCCGCGCGTCCAGCGCGACGAACTGCCCGGACGGCGTGCCGGCGAACACCAGGTCACCGCCTGTTGCCAGCGTCGACGCGCACATCGGCAGGTCGTTGCGCCAGCGCCACACCTCCTGGCCGGTGGCGTCGAACGCCGACACCGATCCCGCCATGTCCTCGGCGTCCACGACGACCGCCGCACCCCAGTACGGGATGCTCTCCTTGAACTCCCGCCGGCGGCGGGCGACCGTCGCACCGATGTCCTGCACCGGGACGTAGAACAGGCCCGTCTTCGGGCTGTACGAGGCGTGCGTCCACTCCTTGGCCCCGGCCGGCCCGGGGTAGAAGTGGACCTCCTCCCCCTCCTTGTCGGGGTAGATCCGCGGCGTCACCTGGCCGTCCGGGGTGATCTCGCCCCAGGTGATCCGGTCGACGAACGGGAAGATGTTCACCCGCTCACCGTTGGTGCGGTCCAGGACGAAGCAGTACCCGTTCTTGTCGAAGTGGGCCAGCAGCTTGCGCCCGTCCTGCTCGAACAGGATGCACTCCATGTTGCTGTCGTAGTCCCACAGGTCGTGCGGGGTGCACTGGTAGTGCCAGCGGATCTCACCGGTGTCGGCGTCCACCGCGATCACGCTGTCGGTGTGCAGGTTGTCGCCCGGCCGGACCTCCCCGTCGAAGTCGGGCGCCGGGTTACCGGTCCCCCAGTACAGGAGGTTGGTGTCCGGGTCGAAGGTGCCCGTGATCCAGCAGTTGCCACCACCCCGTGCCCAGGCGTCACCATCGGCGGGCCAGGTCTCCGACCCGGGCTCGCCGGGCTTCGGGATCGTGTAGCAGCGCCACACCCGCTCCCCGGTCTCCATGTCGTAGGCGTCGAGGTGGCCGCGGACCCCGAACTCCCCGCCGGAGCTGCCGACGACCACCCGGTCCTTCACGACGAGCGGGGCGATCGTGAGGCTCTCGCCGGCGCGGACGTCACCGCTGGTCACGTCCCAGATGCACGCGCCCGTGGTCGCGTCGAGCGCCAGCACGTGGGCGTTCAGGGTGCAGACGAAGACCTTCCCGTTCGCCACCGCGACGCCGCGGTTGACGTTGCCGCAGCACAGCGAGGTGTCGAACGGGATCGCGTGCTTGTACTGCCACAGCAGCTGGCCCGTCCTGGCGTCGAGGGCCCAGACCCACCCGTCCCACCCCGAGGCGTACATGACGCCGTCGACGACGATCGGGCAGTTCTCGAAGGCGTAGGTCGACTGGCCGGCGTGCAGGCCCTGCGGGGCGAAGCTGAACACCCACGCCAGCTTCAGCTGCGTGACGTTCTCCGTGTCGACCTGGTCCAGCGGGCTGTACCGCTGCCCGTCGTAGGCGCCGTAGTAGGTGAGCCAGTTCTGCGGTTCCGAGCGGGCGTCGAGGATGCGTTCGTACGTGACGTCCGCGGCCACCGGCGGGGCGGTCCCCGTCGCGGTCGTCAGGGAGCCGAAGTTGACCGGCGGCGGGGCCGGTCGGTACTCGATGGTGGTCATCGCTGCTCCTTCCTACGGTCGTGGCTGCGGCGGGCGGTCGAGGCGGGCCGACGCCGGGACGTCACCCATGACGACGATCGCGCCGATCAGGCCGCGGCCCTCGTCGTTGCCGACGTTGGAGCTGAACCAGTAGTAGCCCGGGCCACCGAGGGTCACGTGGACGGTTCCCCGCGTGTAGTTCGGCAGCCAGATCCACTGGCTGTCACCGTTGCTCGGCACGAGCGCGCAGTGGGTGTTCTGGTCGTCGTTGACGAATTCGATGTCCAGTTCGCCGCCGTGCGGCAGCACGAGGATCGAGGGATCCCAGACCAGCTGGTCGGGGACGATCCGGACCACGGCGCTCATGCGTCCGTCCGGCCCCTCGTCCGCCTGCGCGATGTTCCCGGTGGCCAGCATTCGGCCCAGCGTCGCATCGTTCTGCTTGTCCAACCCGAACCTGCGGATCATCTCCGACCGGTCCGGCGTGAGGGTCGTCAAGGACCTCGCCTCCTCGTGGGGTCTCGTGTCGCAGCGGCTGACGCGTTCCCTCCGTGGCCCGCGACGGTCGCGTCCGGGCGGGAGCCGAGCGGGCGTCATTCGCCCGGCCGGGTCGTGGTGGCGGTGGCGCCTCCTCCCTGGCGGCTGCTCTTGCCTGCTCGCTCTGCCACCGCGCCGGACGTCGTTGGAACACCGTCCGGCGGTGGCTAGCCTCGCTGGCAGGCGACCGACGAACCGATACTGGGACGTTCCTCCCCCGAGCCCAAGGGGAACTGGATGAACGGCGCGAAACAGCCGACGACCGGCGGGGTTCCCGCGACGAACGGGGCCGCGCTCTCCGACGAGCATCACGGTCGGGTCGCCGCTGCACGCGAACGGTTCGCCGCCGGCGCGGACAGCGTCCACGGCGTCCGGCCCGAGATCCTCGTGTCGTGGTACCGGTGCCGCGAGGAGTACGACGTCGACCCGCAGCTGGAACGGGCGCCCGCGGCCGCGGAGGGGACAGCGCACTCGAGCGAGCACGACGTGGTGTTCGCCGAGCTCGGCGGCCTGGCCGCCTGCGCGGCCCGGGAGGTCGACGGGCTCGACGGCCTGGTCACCGTGACCGACCGCGACGGGCGGGTCCTGGCGTCCTGGGGCAGCCGGCGCCTGCGCTCCCTGGCGGCGGACAGCAATCTCGCGGCCTGGTCGGCCTGGTCGGAGCGGGCCAGCGGCACCAACGGCATGGGCACCGCCCTCGAGAGCCGGCGCCCCGTCCTGGTGCGGGGGCCCGAGCACTGGTGCCGGGGGTTCCACTCCTGGTCGTGCGCCGGGGTCGCGGTGCGCGACGTCGTCACCCGCGACCCGCTGGCGGCCCTCACCATCTCGTGCTGGAAGACGCCGCTGCCCGACGCCGTCCTGCCGTGGCTGCGCGCGGCCGCCGCGACCACCGAGGCCAAGTTGCGGCAACGGGCGCGACACACCGGCACGCTGCTCGCGGGCGCCCTCGCCGATGCCCGTGAGGCACCGGGGACGCCGCTGGCCGCGGTGGACACGGCCGGCAAGGTCGTGCTGGCGAACACCGAGGCCGCCGTCCTGCTCGGCACGCCGGCGGACGCCGCCGCCTACGCACCCTCGGACCGGTGGATGCCGCAGGTCCCCGCCCTGCTGCAGCTGACCCGTCGGGCGACGGCCCGCGCCCGGAAGGACCCCGGGTGGAGCGGGTCGACGCTGCTCTACGTCCCCTTCCTCGATCAGCCTCTCCCGGTCGCCGTCCGGCCCGTGTTCGACGGGTCGCAGGTGATCGGTGCGCTGCTGGCCTTCGGGTCGACCGACGACGTCGGCTCCCCGGCGCTCCTCGACGACCCGGACCGCGGCTCACCCGGCCCGCCCCCGTTCCCGGACCGGGTCATCGCCCTCCGGGAGGACCGGTGGGTCCTCCTCGACCCCCGCGAGATCCGGTACGCCGAGACCGACCACGACAACGTCTGGCTGGTGAGCGACCAGGGCCGGCTGCTGGCCGCCGTCCGGGGCCTCGACCGTCTCCAGGAGGAGCTCACCGGCCGTGGGTTCCTCCGCGTGCACCGCCGCTTCCTCGTCAACCTCGGGCGGGTGCGGGAGATCGAGCAGGGATTCAAGGGGGCGCTGTTCCTGGCCACCGACACCCGGATCCACGAGACCGTCCCGGTCTCCCGCCGGCACGTGGCCGGCGTCCGCCAGGCCCTCGGCCTGTAACCCTCGGGAAGGTCGACATGAGCAGTGGTCGCGCCGCCGCCCTCACCACGGCGCACGACCTGCTGCGCCGGCACCCGCTGATCGACGGTCACAACGACCTGCCGTGGACCCTGCGCAAGGGCTTCGGCGGGGACCTGCGCCGGGTGGACCTCTCGGGGCCGGTGGCCGGCACGCGCACCGACCTGCCGAGGCTGCGTCGTGGTGGGGTCGGCGGCCAGTTCTGGTCGGTCTACGTGCCCGGCACGCTGCAGGGCGACGCGGCGGTGACCACGACCCTGGAGCAGATCGACCTCGTCCAGCGGATGATCGCCCGCTACCCGGACGACCTGGCGCCGGCACTGACGGCCGACGACGTGGAGGCCGCGTTCGCGCGCGGCCGGATCGCCTCACTGATCGGCGCCGAGGGCGGCCACTCGATCGCGAACTCCCTCGGTGTGCTGCGGAT
Organism: Geodermatophilus ruber; assembly: GCF_900114385.1. Lineage (GTDB taxonomy): Bacteria > Actinomycetota > Actinomycetes > Mycobacteriales > Geodermatophilaceae > Geodermatophilus > Geodermatophilus ruber. The sequence goes on along the minus strand of NZ_FOSW01000013.1, from coordinate 109,356 downwards.
GCTCCACCGGCTCGGCGTCCGCTATCTGACGCTCACCCACAACCTCAACGTGCCCTGGGCCGACTCGGCGACCGACGACCCCGTCCTCGGCGGGCTGGGCGCGTTCGGGCGGGAGGTGGTGCGCGAGATGCACCGGCTCGGGATGCTGGTCGACCTGTCCCACGTGGCCGCCGCGACCGCGCGGGACGTGCTGGGGATCGCCGAGGCGCCGGTCCTGTTCTCCCACTCGGGCGCCCGCGCGGTGTGCGACCACCCGCGCAACGTCCCGGACGACCTGCTCCGCCGGACGGCCGCCAACGGCGGCGTGTGCATGGTGACGTTCGTCCCGGACTTCGTCTCGCCCCGCCGCCGCGCCTGGACCCTCGGGCTCGAGGCCGAGCTCGCCCGCCGCGGTCTGGACCGGAGGGACCCGGCCGCGCGGGCGGCGGTCGAGGCCGAGTTCCTCACCGACCATCCCCGCCCGCGGGCGACCCTCGGCGAGGTGGCCGACCACGTCGAGCACGTGGCGAGGGTCGCCGGGCCCGAGCACGTCGGCCTCGGTGGGGACTACGACGGCACCGACGACCTGCCCGACGGGCTGGAGGACGTCGCCTGCTACCCCGCGCTGATCGCCGAGCTGCTCACCCGGGGATGGGGCGAGGACGCGTGCATCGCGCTGATCGGCGGGAACGTGCTGCGGGTGCTGCGCGTGGCCGAGGCCGTCTCCCGGACCCTGGCCGCCCAGCGGGAGCCGGCGACGGCGGACGTCGGGGATCCTGCTCGCGCCTGACGCCGGGCCGCGCCGAGCGGTCGCTCGCCGGGCGTCTGCCCCCGGCGAGCGACCGCTGGGCTCAGACGGGCTCGACGCCGAACGCCTCGGCCAACCGCTCGATCTTGCGGGCCCGACCGAGGCGGGGCTTGTCACTGCCGTCGCGGATGACCCGCCCGCGGGCCTCGAAGTCGGCCAGGAAGTCCCGCGCCCAGGCGACGTCCGAGGGCGTGGGGCTGATGACCTCGTTGATCACCGGCGCCTGCTCCAGGTCCAGGCACAGCTTCCCGGTGAGCCCGAGGGAGACGGTCACCGCGGTCTGCTCGCGCAGCACCGGGTGGCTGGTGCTCACCGTCGGGCCGTCGATCGGCCCCGGCAGCCCGCCGATGCGGCTGGCCACGACCAGGCGCGAGCGCGGGTAGGCCATGGCCAGGTCGTCGGCGCTGGTGCCGGTGTCGCGGCGGTAGTCACCGCTGCCGAAGGCCAGCCGGAATGCGCCGCGGGCCTGGGCGATGCGGACGGACTCCTCGATGCCGAGCGCCGACTCGACGAGCGCCAGCACCGGGGTGGCCCCGCCGAGCCGGTCGAAGGTCTCCGTGACGTGCTCGGCGGCCTCGGTCTTGGCCAGCATCACACCCAGCAGCCCGGGCAGGCCGGCCAGCTTGGCGACGTCGTCGGCCCAGAACGACGTCGAGCGGTCGTTGATCCGGACCCAGGCCCTCCGGTCCCCGCCCGACAGCCAGTCCACGACCCCGGCCCGGGCCTCGTCCTTGTGCGCCGGGTCGACGGCGTCCTCGATGTCGAGCACGACCTGGTCGGCCCGCGAACCGTGCGCGGTGTCGAACAGCTCGGTGCGTGCGCCGTTGACCAGCAGCCACGAGCGCGCGTCCTCGGGTCCCACGTTCTTCCGTTTCGCCACGCGCCCATTGTCCCTTGCCGCCCGGAGCGATCGGCGAGCAGGACGGGGCCGGCGCTCCGGGTCACCGGTGCCGGCACCGTTCTCCCTGGTCGTGCCGCGGGCCTGCTCGGTGGTGCCCAGGCGACCAGCGGCCAGCGCCGCACTCAGTGTGTCCCCGTCGAGCCGCGCACACTGCCAGGATCGACGTGTGGCGGAGGCTGCGGCCGGGGCGCTTGCCGACGAACAGGTGTCGCGTGTCCGCGACGACCCTCCGGCGCGCTGGGCGCTTCTGTGCCGGTTGTACGAGCTTCCGGCAGCGGTGGACCGTGGCTACCTTCCCTTCCGCCGAGCGGCGGCGGCGTTCATCGGATGGCAGCTACGCCGGGGACTGCTGAACCCCGAGTCCGGTCCCTCGCCGGGCAGTCCGTGGTGGCGCGCGGTGAACGAGTGCCTGCTCAGGGATACCAGCGAGGCCCGGGAGCTGGCCTTCGGTCGCCCCGGTGCTCCCCGCACCGCCGGCGTAGCAGCGACTCTCGATTTCATCCGTGAGCCCACGGCTCGCACCTGGTATCGCGCGCACAACGTGAGCATCGTGTCGGCGTACCTGGGCAACGAGGACCTGGCCCGCAGAGAGGGGCGGGTCGAGCGGTTCTTCATCAACCTCGTGCTCATGCGCGTGCTGTACGCGCATGCTCTGGTCGCCGCGCCCCGGCTCGCGCTCGGCTGGCTGGCACCCTGTGGTCGGTTGATCGGTGACCCGCGGGTGGGCATGACCGGCATCTTCTTGTCCCTGTCGCGCGTGCTCCCCGATCGCTACCCGCTCGACGACGACCTGGGCAGATACGTCAACGCCGAGCACCGCCTCGGCCACCTGCTCGACGTCGGCATCATCGTGCCCCGACTCGGCCAGCTCTACGACTGGTCCGCCGGTGAGCTCGGGCTCCCGGGGCTCAACGCGCTGCTCGTCCACCCTGGGCCGACCCCTGCCTACGTGTGGGACCCGCGGGAAGCCGATGCCTGGCACCCCGTACCGTCCCGTCTCGCTCGAGCAGCGCAGCGCGCAGTCTCCGCATCCCCGCGGTCGTCGCGGATGCGCTGACGTGCCGCTGTTCGGGGCGCTCCGTTCCGCGCATGCCCGGCCGCTTCGTCGAGGACATCAGGGGAGGCTCATCGCGCCCGGGCTCAGGCGCTGACGTCCTCGTAGGTGTTCACGCCGGGGATCCGCCGGACGGACCCCCACCCGAAGCGGGCCCAGGCGACGAGCAGCCCTGCGCCCGCGAGCGCACCCAGCGTGTCGCGGACGAGGTCGCCGTTCGTGTCGTCGTTGCTCTCCGACAGCGTGGTGCCCAGCCACGCATCCGACCGCCACTCGTAGATCTCCCAGAGCGCCCCCACCGAGATGCCCAGGGCCGCCGTCACGATGAAGATGCCCACGTAGTGCTGCAGGTGGGTCTCGTCCCGCGGGTCCGGGACGACGTCCAGCCGGGCGAGGGCGATGTAGATGACCGGCGCGGTGAGCATCGGCAGCGTGAAGTGCACCAGGTCGTCGAAGTGCAGGAAGTCGTCGTAGAAACCCAGCGTCTCGCCGAACCCCTGCAGCGCCATCGCCACCGTCAGCGACAGGTCGTACACGCGGGGCAGGTTCACCAGCCGCGCGACCACCGTGACCAGCCCCAGCGCGCCGAGGAAGGCGGCCGCCCCCAGGCGGCCGTTCACCGCGTAGACCACCGCGCCGCCGAGGATCACCAGCCGCAGGACGTCGATGCCGTCCCTCACCAGCGGCGTCCAGTCCCCCAGCACGAGCCTGCGCATGTCCACGGGCGGCGCGTACCCGGCGAGGGCCCGCTCACCCCGGCGGCCGGGTGAGGAGCTCGAGCTGGCCGCCCGGGAAGGGCAGGAGAGCGCGCAGGAATCGGCCCGAGCGCGGCGACCCGACCGGCGGGGAACGGTCCGTCACCAGTCGGGAGCGGCCTCGTTGTGCCGCACAGCCTGCTCTCCTGTCCGCGCTCCCGGGGGTCCGCCTGTGTCAACACACCGCTCGTCGTCCCGGGGGCTGCGTGCCCGCCGGTCCCTCGTCGCCGCAGGGGTCGCCGCGGCCGTCGTCGCGCTGCCGGGCCCGGCTGGGGCCGACGACGGCGGAGCGCCCGACCCGGGTCCGGCCCTCGGGGACGTCGCCGGCGAGCTGGACGGGGCGATCGGGCTGCTTCCCGCGCCGTGGAGCGCACCCACGGCCGGGGACCCCGACGCGGAGCCGGCCGGGCCCGTCGAGGAGCGCACCGGACCCGGGAGCGCTCCCGCCACCGGCGCGGGTGCAGCACCGGCCCCGCCGGCGCCCGGCGAGGTTCCCCTCGTGGAGGAGCTGCTGGCCGGGGTGCACATCTCCCCGGAATGCGTGGACGGCGTGCTCCAGGGGGTCCGGGTGGCGGCCACCGGCCTCTCCGCCGGCCTGCAGGAGCTGCTCGACCAGCTCGTCGGTGGCCTGCAGCAGGGACCGGCCGGTCTGGGCGACCTCGTCCCGCTGACCGGCGACGGCACGACCCTCCTCCCGGCACCCACGCGCTCGGCGAGCGGCACCGGCACCGTGGTCCTCGGCAGCCCGGAGGACCTGGCCGGCGCGCCGGGGGCGGAGGAGCTGCAACGCCTCGCCGATGACCTCCAGGCCCTCGTGGAGGTCGTCGTGTACGACTGCCTGCCGCAGCCGCCCGGGTCCCCGCCGGCACCCCCGGAGGCAGCGCCCCCCGTCACCGGGGCCCCGCCCGCGGTCGAGGCACCGCCGGCGCACGAGGTGGTGCAGCCGACGGTCGCCGCCGCGCCGGTCGTGTACCCGGGCTACGCGCCGACCGGCGCCGACGGCACCGACGGGACCGGTGCCCCCGCCGCACTCGGCGCTGCTGTCCTTCTGGCGGCGGGTACGGGCCTGGCCGGCGTCCGGCGGCACTCCCGTGCGCACCGCTGAGCGGACCGGCCGCCCGACCCTGCTGACGTTCCTGCTGGTCGCCCTGGTGGGGGTCGGGCTGGTGGCGTGGCGGTACGACGGGGACCCGCTGCCCGCGGCCGAGGCCCCGGCCGGCGGCCCGGTCGTCCCTGTCCGGCTGACCATCCCGGCGATCGACGTCGACTCCCCGGTCGAGTCCCGGGGCACGGTGCGCTACGAGAACCCCTTCACCGGGCAGCCGGTCGACGGGTACGGCGTCCCCGAGTCGATGGACACCACCTCGTGGTGGTCGGACGGGCCGCAGCCGGGTTCCGGCCGGATGGCGGTGGTCCTGGGCCACGCGGGGTCCGGCGGCCCGGCGGTGTTCGACCGGCTGGCCGAGCTGCGGGCAGGCGACGAGGTGTCCCTCGTCGACGGGGCCGGCGCCGTGCTGCGCCTGGAGGTGCTCGGCGACCCGCTCACCGCGCTGGACAAGTCCACCTCCGCGCTGGCCGACGTCCTCAACGGCCACCCGCCGGGCGCCGCCGTCGCGTTCGTCACCTGCAGCGGCGCGTTCGACGAGGCGGCCGCGGCCAGCGAGGAGAACACCGTCGTCTTCGCGAGCCTCGCCGGCGGCTGAGGGCTCACCCCTCCGGCGGTGGGCCGGTCCAGTCCTCCTGCTGGCGGACGCCGACCTCGTCGAGGTGGTCGAGCAGGTCCGCGGGATCGGCGTAGACGCGGTAGGCGCCGGCGCGTTCGAGCTCGTCGCGGCCGTAGCCGCCCGAGAGCAGCCCGACGCCGAGGGCACCGGCCCGGCGGGCGGCCAGCAGGTCCCAGATGCTGTCGCCGACGACGACGGCATCGCCGGGGTCCACGCCGATCCGTGCCGCCGCGGCGAGGAACAGGTCCGGGTCGGGCTTGGCGTGCCGGACCTGGTCCCGGGTGACCAGCGGGGTGTCCGCGGGCAGGCCGAGCAGGTCCAGCGCGGGCCGGGCCGCGATGGCCAGGCCGCTCGTCGCGATGGCCCAGCGGACGTCCCGCAGGGTCAGGGCGGCGAGCAGCTCGCGGGCGCCGGGGAGCGGGCGGACGGCGTCCCGGCGCCGCCCGTAGGCCTCGGCGTGGGCGAGATTGAGCTCGCGGATCTGCCCCGCCGAGAGGGAGCCGCCCGTCTCGCGCAGCAGCGCGGTGACGAACAGCCCGCCGCTCATCCCGATCCGCCGGTGGATCTTCCACACCGCCAGCTCGATCCCGAATCCGGTGAGCGCCTCCTGCCAGGCCAGGACGTGCTGGTAGACGCTGTCGATGAGGGTTCCGTCGAGGTCGAACAGCAGCGCCGGGGGCGTCGAGGAGAGCACGGTGCGCTCCGTCATGGCGAGCACCCTGCTCCCGGCGCGGGGTGCGGACAAGCGCAGCCGCCGCGGTGCGTCACGGGAGCAGCCCTGCCGCGACCCCCGTGCCGATCAGCCGGGTCCCCGGCCGGGAGCAGCCGCCCGGCCGGGGACGTGGGCGTCAGCGTTGGGCGGGCACCCTCGTCGCGGTGTCCGGGGACAACCGGGCGAGCCCCATCGACAGCACGATCGCGACGACGATGCCGATGACCGGTGGGATGCCGATGCCGAGCTCTCCGCTGAGCCAGGCGAGCCCGGCCGCGACGGCGTAGGCGGCGAGGTTCGGCCAGCGGACCGCGGGCGGGGCGTACCCGCCCGGGATCCCGCGGCGCCACCGGGCGAGGAAGTCGCCGATGATGACGCCGCCCAGCGGCGGGATGAACGTCCCGAGCAGCACCAGGTAGTCCACCAGGTGGTTCTGCACCCCGGTCAGCGCCAGCCCGGTGGCGATCACCGACCCGCCGATCACGAAGGGCGCCTTGCTGGGGCGGTTGAACAGCTCCGCGCCGGCCACGCCGAAGGCGTAGGCGGTGTCGGCGTTGCTCTTCCAGAGGTTGCCGAACAGCAGCACCAGGCCCCAGCCGACCAGACCGAGCTGGTACAGGACCAGGACGAAGTCGCCCTCGCCGAAGGTCAGCGCCCCGACCGCGCCGAAGAAGATCATCAGTCCGTTGCCGACGAGGAACCCGATGACGCAGGCCCAGACCGCGTGCGAGGGGCGGCGGGCGAAGCGGGTCCAGTTCGGCGCCTGGGTGCCGGCCGACACGAAGGTCCCCACGACGGTCGTCACCGCCACGGCGAGCGCCATCGACGACGTCGGCTCGACACCGGCCAGGCCGCTGAAGCCGCCCACCTCCTGCAGCGACCGGCCGAGCACCCAGAAGGCCAGGATCAGGATCAGCGGCGTGGAGACCAGCGACACCCAGTACATGCCGTGGTAGCCCCAGTAGGCCGTCGCGCACATCAGCACGCTGGTCACCACCATGACCGCGGCCCGGGCCCCGTAGGAGTCCCAGTCCAGCGCCTCGGCGGTGAGGTCCCCGATCGTGCCCACCACGACGGCGTACCAGCCGATCTGGGTGCCACCCAGGAGCACCGAGGCCAGCTTCGCGCCCCGGGTGCCCAGCGTGTAACGCGCCATGACGACGGTGGTCAGCCCGGTACGTGCGCCCACCCAGCCCATGACGGCCACGTAGACGCCGAGCACCAGCGAGCCCAGCCCGATGACCAGCAGCAGATTGCTGAAGGAGAACGCCGGCCCGAGGGCGGCGCCGGCCAGCATCGTGGGGGTGAACACCGTGAAGCCGAGCAGCACGACGGCGACGGAGAAGAACGACTTGCGCGCGTGCGCCGGGACCGGGGTGACCGGGTAGTCCGGGTCCACCACCTCGGCATCGGCAGGCCCGGTGGCGGCGGTGCGGGTCTCGCTGGTCACCCCTCCTCCCCGATGTCCTCGTTCCAGATCTCGGGGCGCTCGGCGATCATCCGGCGCATCAGCTCGATGCACTCGGCGTCGTCGAGCACGGTGAGCTCGACGCCCTTCGAGCGGAGCAGCTCCTCCGAGGCCTGGAAGCTGCGGTTCTCCCCGATGACGATCCGCGGGATCTCGTACAGCAGCGCGGTCCCGGCGCACATGTAGCAGGGCGACAGGGTCGTGTAGAGGACGCTGTTCCGGTAGACCGAGGCCGGCAGGCGGCCGGCCCGCTCGATGCAGTCGGTCTCCCCGTGCCGGATGGCGCTGCCCATCTGCACCCGGCGGTTGCGGCCCACGGCCAGCACCTGTCCCTGGTGCACGAGCGCGGCGCCGATCGGCACCCCGCCCTCGTCCCAGCCGGTGCGGGCCTGCTCGATGGCCAGGGCGAGGTAGAAGCGGTCCAGTTCCTCGGGCGAGAGGTCCGGAGGGGCGGCGGGCAGGGGTGCAGCGGTCACAGGTCCTCCACGGGTCGGTGGGGACGGCGGTCGTGCGCCGTCGGTGCTGGGGACGGTCAGGTGGGGCCGGCGTCGCTGCCGGATGGCGCTGATCACACAGCGAAGCGTTGGGACGACCAGCGGGCAAGGGACGCGGTGTCCGGTCCCCGGCCCCTCCTGCTTGACACGATGGTCCCTGACTCCGGAGCCTTCCGGCGTGCTGCCGACTGTGACCGAGGTCCTCCGGCTACCCGCTCTGCGGGCCGCGGCGCCGGAGGTGCTCACCGGCGACCCGGACACGGCCGTCGTGCGGTGGGTGCACTCCTCCGAGGTCTACGAGATGGGTGGCCTGCTCGCCGGCGGCGAGTTGCTCCTCACCACCGGCCTGGGACTGCACGGCCGGACCGCCCAGCAGGTGACCGACTACGTCGAGCAGCTGGCCGACGCCGGGTGTGCCGGCCTGGCACTGGAGGTCGGCCGCTCCTTCGCCGTCGTCCCCCACGAGCTGGTGCAGACGGCGCGGCGGCGCGGGATGGTGCTGGTGACGCTGCGTGAGGTGGTGCCGTTCGTACGGATGGTGGAGGACTTCCACGACCTGCTGCTGCGCCGCAAGCTGTCCTGGCGGCGACCGGCGGAGCCGATCTGGCAGGAGCTGCTGGGGCTGGTCCTCTCGGGACAGGGACTGGCCGCGGTCCTCAACGCATCGGCCCGGTTGGCCGACTGCCCGGTCGAGCTCGTCGACGTCGACGGCCGGGTGGTCGAGCGCAGCCGCACGCCCGGGCTGGCCGGCTCCGCCGCGCGCACGGTGACCGAGGTCCGGGGCGCGCACGGCCCGGTGGGCCGGCTGGTGCTGCACGGGCGGTCGACGGCGCAGCGCACCGGCGTGGCGGAGCGGGCAGCCGTCGCCGTCGCGCTCGAGCTGGGCCGGCACCCCGATCTCGGGTCGAGGCCGTCGCTGGCCCAGGCGGTGATCACCGACCTGGTCGCCGGCGTGCTCGTGTCGCAGGGCGATCTGCAGGCCCGCCTCTCCGCCGCGGGCTGGGTGGCTCCGGCCGGCAGCTCCGTGCTCGTGGCCGCCGTCGAGGTGGACCGGCGCACCCCCGCGAGCGAGGCGGTACCCGCGGTGCGCGAGGCCGCCGAGGCCGTGCTCGGCCGCTGCCTGGTCGGCGCCGCCGGCAGCACGGTGATCGTGCTGGCCCGGGGTTGGCCGCGCTCCGCCCAGCCGCGGCAGCGGGAGGCGGCCGAGCAGCTGCGCACCCGCCTGTGCGCCGGGCCGCTCGGTGCCGCGGTCCGCACGATCGGAGCCGCCGACCCGGTGAGCGACCTCGCGGACGTCCCCGAGGCGGTCGCGCGGGCGCGCGAGGTCATCACGCTGAGCCGGCGGATCGGCAGCCGGCAGCCGGTGGTGACGGCCCAGGACGTCGCCGTGCACCGGCTGCTGGCCGGTGGCCTCGACGGTGCCCAGCTCGCCTCGTTCGTCACCGGCCAGCTCGGGCCGCTCGTCGACCACGACGCCGCGCACGGGACCGACCTGCTGCGCACCCTCGACGCGCACCTGGCCACCGGCCTGAGCAAGACCCGCACCGCCGAGTCGCTCGGCATCCGCCGGCAGACCCTCTACGCCCGGCTGGAGCGGATCGAGCACCTGCTCGGCACCCCGGTCGAGGATCCGGCGCAGCGCACCTGCCTGGGCCTGGCCCTCGCCGCATGGCGGATGCGCACCGGGCTGGACCCGCAGGCCGTCCCGGGCCGCAGCCGCGGCTGAACCCCGGATCCTGCGCCTCGGGTCCCCGCCGGCCGTCGGTCACCGTGCGCGCCTGTGACCAAGGCAGCAGTCCTTCCGCCGCCTCCGCCGCCGTGTGCGCCGGACACTGGTAGGAGGCCGAGCGGGGGGAGCCCCACCATGCAGACACCGATGGCCGCTCTGCACGAGCGCTACATCGAGCAGGTCAACGAGGCCGTCGCCGAGGACCGGATGGACCTCGTCGAGCAGCTGAACGAGGAGTACGTCGAGGAAGCACTGAAGCTCATCCTCGCGACCGCCTAGCCTCGCCTGACCGGCCGCGCGTCTCAGCGCGGCCAGCGGAGCTCGACGTGGGTCCACGTGACCTCCGGTCCGCCGGGGACGGTCCGCCGTCCCCGGCGGACCTCCACGGTGCCCCGCGCGACCTGCCACCCCGTCCGGCCCGCCAGCTCGGCCGCCGTCGCGGCTGCGGCCCGGGTCACCACGAGGGCCGAGGTGGTGAGGAACGGTCCCGCGGCACGGACCAGCGCCGGCAGCAGGAACCGCACCCCACCCGCCGCCCCGGGCGGTGGCGGCCCGTTCCTGTAGGGGACGCGAGTGCCGTTCGCGGCGAAGATCGCGCTGGGCTCGACCGGATGCTCGTCCGTCATGGTGTGTCCTCCCGCACGACCGCGGTTCCCGAGGGGGCCACTCACGACGGTGCCCCAGACGCGGCCGCCACGCCAGAGCCCGGGCGGAACCGATCAGACCGGCCGCGCGGCCACCGTCGCCCGGAGCTCGGCCGCGTGCAGGTCGGCGACCGGGGCGAGCAGGTCCGGATGCCGCAGCAGCGCCGCCGCGGCCAGGTCGCTCGCCGACGGGGCCACCAGCGGACTGTCCAGCGGCTCGCCGGCGGCTTCCGCGGCCTCCGCCGCCAGCGCCGGGTCGCCGAGCAGGGCCGCCGCCCAGCTGACCACGACCTCGTCCACCCAGGTCCGCCACGGCGCGTCGTCGCCGTCCCCGCCGAGGCCCGCACCCGCCGCCCAGTCCAGCCGCGCGCATCCACCGGGGCCGCACAGCTCCAGCAGGGCGTCGTCGGCGTCCGTCGGGTAGCGCAGCCGCGCCGCGACCGACGTCGCCTCGCGCACCTGCCACTGCGCGCTCATCGCCGCGAACGGGTCCGCAGGCGGGGGGAACGCGGTCAGCAACCACTGCGCGCTGGCTGCCGCGACCCCGTCCCGGTGCTCACTCATCACGCATGGAGCAGTACGCACCGTCAGGCTGTGCAAGACACACAGCCCGGAGAGTCTAGGCGCCGGCCGTCTCGGGGCCATCCGGTGGCCCGGACCGGGAGATGCGTCAGCTGCGGGTCAGTACGGCAAAGGAGGGTGACAGATCGGGCTCACTCCGAAGATGCGATCGCCCGAGATGCGGCGAGGACCTCTGGCCCGGCGGCCCCCCACGCGGCCCATCAGGGCCGGCTGGCCGCATCCCGTCGTCACGCGCCAGTTGGCGCATGGACACATCCGCGATCACGGAGTGTTCCCCCGTGCCGGGAGGGTCGCCGACGGGTCTTGGCGGCGCTGGGACACCCGAGAAACGTATCGGCCGCCCCGGAGGCGCCGACCGTGCCCGGTGGCGCTGACCACGGGGCTCCTGCGGCACCGACCGGTCTGGCACTTCCCCGTCCCGAGACCGAGAGGCAGCCCCATGACCACCGTCGCGCAGGAGACCGGCAGTGCCATCCGCCCCTTCCATGTGGAGATTCCGGACGAAGCGCTCGCCGACATGCGCCGGCGGATCGCCGCGACCGTCTGGCCCGAACGGGAGACCGATCCGTCGCAGGGAGTGCCGCTGGCGACGATGCAGGAACTGGCCCGCTACTGGGCGACCGACTACGACTGGCGCCGGTGCGAGGCGACCCTGAACGCGCTGCCGCAGTTCGTCACCGAGATCGACGGGCTGGAGATCCACTTCATCCACGTCCGCTCCCGGCACGAGGATGCCCTGCCGCTGCTCGTCAATCACGGCTGGCCCGGCTCGATCATCGAGCAGCTCAAGATCATCGACCCGCTCGTCGATCCCACGGCCCACGGTGGCACCGCGGCGGACGCCTTCCACGTGGTGATCCCGTCGATGCCGGGCTACGGGTTCTCGGGCAAGCCGACCAGCCCCGGCTGGGGCCCCGAACGCATGGCCCGGGCGTGGGCAGATTTGATGCCCCGCCTCGGCTATCCCCGCTACGTCGCCCAGGGCGGGGACTGGGGTGCGTTCGTCGTCGACTTCATGGGGGTGCAGCAACCGCCGGGACTGCTCGCCATCCACACCAACTACGCCGGCAGCGTCCCGCCCGACGTCTACCGGGCTCTGTTGGCCGGCGAACCGCCGCAGCCCGGCTTCTCCGCCGAGGAACGACGGGCCTACGAGCAGCTGGCCACCACCCTCAATCGAGTGGCCTACGCCCAGTACATGGCCTCGCGCCCGCAGACGTTGTACGGCATCGCGGACTCACCCGTCGGTCTGGCCGCCTGGCTGCTCGACCACGACGACGCCGGCGGCCAGCCCGCCGCGGCGGTCGCCGCGGCCCTGAACCGGACCTCGAGCGACACCGGCGAACTGACCCGGGACGAGGTCCTCGACAACATCACCCTCTACTGGCTGACGCACACCGGCGTCTCCGCTTCACGGCTGTACTGGGAGTACAAGGGCGGCTTCTGGGACGCCAAAGGCGTCTCCATCCCCGTCGCCGTCAGTGTCTTTCCCGGCGAGGCATACCAGGCCCCGCGGAGCTGGGCCGAGCGCGCCTATCCCCAGCTGATCCACTTCAACGAGGTCGACCGCGGCGGACACTTCGCGGCCTGGGAAGAGCCCCAGCTCTTCGCCGAAGAGCTCCGCGACGGCTTCCGGTCCCTCCGCCCATCTCCGGTCCCTCAGCCGCGCAGCTGAGCAGAACTCCGCGGCTACAGCGAATGTCGCCCGCCTGCGCCTGTGTGTCTGAAGCCGACTTCTGGGCGAGTGCGATGCAAGTAGTTGGCCCGATGCAATCACCCTCATCTGCCGTACTCAGCTGCGGGTGACCCCGGCGATCGCCACCGGCAGCCTGCGGGCCCCCCAACGCCCGACCGGGCCGTCGTACCGGCCCGGGACGGCGGTGCCGCAGGAGGCACAGCGTCCGTCGTCGGTGATCCGGTACCGGCCGATGACGTACCGGTCCCGTTCCACCACCGCCTCGCCGCAGCCGGGGCAGAACGTGCGGCCACCTTCGGCGTCGTGGACGTTGCCGGTGTAGACGAAGCGCAGCCCGTGGCCCAGGGCGATGCGGCGAGCCCGCGTCAGCGTCTCCGGCGGAGTGGGCGGGACGTCGCGCATCTTGTGATCGGGGTGGAACGCGGTGAAGTGCAGCGGGACGTCGGGCCCGAGGGAATCGGCGATCCACGCGCACTCGGCGTCGATCTCGGCGTCGGAGTCGTTGTGCCCGGGGATGAGCAGCGTGGTGATCTCGACCCAGAGGTGGGTCTCGTGCCGCAGGTGGACCAGGGTGTCGAGCACCGGCTGCAGGTGCCCGGCGCACACGCGGCGGTAGAAGTCCTCGGTGAACGCCTTGAGGTCGACGTTGACGGCGTCGACGTGGGCGAACAGGCCCCTCCGCGTCTCGTCGGTCGCGTACCCGGCAGTGACCGCGACGGCCCTGATCCCCCGGGCCCGGCAGGCGTGGGCGACGTCGACGGCGTACTCCAGGAAGATCACCGGGTCGTTGTAGGTCATCGCCACGCTCCGGCAGCCGAGCCGCACGGCGGCCTCGGCGATGTCCTCCGGGCCGGCGGCGTCCGCGAGCCGGTCGATCTCCCGCGACTTCGAGATGTCCCAGTTCTGGCAGAACCGGCAGGCCAGGTTGCAGCCCGCGGTGCCGAAGGACAGAACCGCGCTGCCCGGCAGGAAGTGGTGGAGCGGCTTCTTCTCGATCGGGTCCACGCAGAACCCGCTGGAGCGGCCGTAGGAGGTGAGCACCACCTGGTCGGCCGCCCGGCCCCGCACGAAGCACAGCCCCCGTTGCCCCTCGTGCAACCGGCAGGCACGCGGGCACACGTCGCACTGCACGCGGCCGTCGTCCAGCCGGTGCCAGAAGCGACCCGGCACCGTGTAACGGTCCTCGAGGCTCATGTCCGACGTCATCAGGGCGCCCCCGCCCCACGATAGTCACGCGAGCCGGGTGCCCAGCGCCTGACCGACCGCTGTCACGTGCGCCGTGCCATGCGCCGGTTCTCCGCTGTCACGACCAGCCACGTGGACCGAATCCCCACGTGGTCTCCCGTCCTGGATGACCGACGCTGGGCGGGCCGGAGCATCCCGGCTGCCACTCGGAGAACGCACCGGAGGAGACGTGGCACTGAACAACCCGCTGGACCTGTTCCAGTACGAGCTGTGCGGTATGTACGACGCCGAACACAAGATCGCGGAGATGTACGGGGAGATGGCCGGCCAGATCCAGGACGGCGACCTCGCGCAGACGTTCCGCACGGACGAGCAGAAGGCCCGTCAGAAGATCGGCAACCTGGAGCAGTGCTTCCAGGCGATCGGCGCCCAGGCCGAGCGGGTGCCGTGCCCGCCGATCGACGGGATGCGCCAGGACATGCAGCAGGTCATGTCGCAGAACCCCTCGCCCGACGTGCTCGGCATGAAGGCGGTGGGGACGGCGATGAAGGCGGCGCACTTCGAGATCGCCTCCTACCGCGGCCTGGTCGACAAGGCCGTGATCGTGGGCGACACCCCGTGCAGCCAGATCCTGCAGACGATCCTCGTCCAGGTGGAGGAGACGGCGGCGACGCACGAGCGGCTCAGCCACGAGATGAGCCAGCGGCTGCTCGCCCCCGCGTGACCGCCCCTCTTCCGCCCGAACCCTGGCCCGGGTGCGGCCACGCTCCCGCGAGCAGCCGACCCGGACCGGGAATGCTCCGGCCCGGGATGCGTTGACAACAGTGCCGGTCCGGTACATGCCCCCGGGCCTCATCCTTCGCCGCCACGAGCGGCCACTCGCCGAGAGGCGGCTGTCGGGCCGGCACCCATGCATGCGACGGCCGCCCGGTCCCGAGACCGCGCGGCCGTCGTCGTCGCAGGGCCTGCGCTGCGGCGCCGGTGACCGGGGCACGACCCCGTGGCGCGACCCCCCGGGCGGCGCGATACCGGTCTTGCAGCAGGCGGCCCCGCGGACGAGGCTGCTGGTCGATCGGGGCCGGCGTCCCCTCGGTCGAGCGGACGTCCGCCCCCGGTCGACCGCTACGGCCCGGTCCGCGCGGCGGAGGCGAGGGACGCCATGTCACCGAACCCGGGGGACTCGGCGACGCACCGGTTCCCCGTGCCCGGCCTGGCGGCCGAGGCCGAGATCCTGGTCGACCGCTGGGGCGTGCCGCACATCTACGCGCGGTCCCCGGACGACGGGTTCCTCGCCCAGGGCTTCAACGCCGCCCGTGACCGGCTCTGGCAGATCGACCTGTGGCGCCGCCGGGGGCTCGGGCTGCTCTCGGAGGTCTTCGGCCCGCAGCACGTCGAGCGGGACCGGGCCGCGCGGTTGTTCCTCTACCGCGGCGACATGCACGGCGAGTGGCTGGCCTACGGCTCGGACACCAAGCGGGTGGCCACCGCCTTCACCGCCGGGGTCAACGCCTTCGTCGAGCTGACCCGGAGCGATCCCGGCCTGCTGCCCGTCGAGTTCACCCGGCTCGGCTACCTGCCGGCGACGTGGCAGCCGGAGGACGTGGCCCGCATCCGCAGCCACGGGCTGTTCTACAACCTGCGGCAGGAGGTGGCCCGGGCCCGGACCCTGCGGGACTTCGGCCCCGCGGTGGAGGCGCTGCGGCGCCGGCTGGAGCCGCCGCACGAGCTGACCGTGCCCGAGGGGCTGGACCTGTCGCTGATCCCCGACGACGTGCTGGCCGTCTACGACCTGGCGACCACACCGCCGGTCTTCGCCGCCGCCGCGGTCAGCGGGGACGACGTCGCGCCGCCGTCCGGGCAGCACAGCAACAACTGGGTGCTGGCCGCTTCCCGCACGCAGACCGGCCGGCCGCTGCTGGCCAACGACCCGCACCGGGCGGTGTCGGTGCCCTCCCTGCGGTACGTCGCGCACCTGGCCACCCCCGACCTCGACGTCATCGGCGCCGGGGAACCGGCCCTGCCGGGCATCTCGATCGGGCACAACGGGCGGATCGCCTTCGGCCTGACGATCTTCTCGATCGACCAGGAGGACCTCTACGTCTACGAGACCAACCCCGCGGACCCCGGCGAGTACCGCTACCAGGGGCGCTGGGAGCCGATGCGGGTCGTCTCCGAGACCGTCCCCGTGCCGGACGGGGAGCCGGTGCCCGTCGAGCTGCGGTTCACCCGGCACGGACCGGTGGTGCACGAGGACCCGCAGCGGCACACGGCGTTCGCAGTGCGCGCCGCGTGGCTCGAGCCGGGGATGGCCCCGTACCTGGGCAGCATGGACTACATGCGGGCCCGCACCTGGGACCAGTTCGTCGCGGCGATGAACCGGTGGGGCGCCCCGCCGGAGAACCAGGTCTACGCCGACACCGAGGGGACCATCGGCTGGAAGACCGGCGGGCTCACCCCGATCCGGCGGAACTGGGACGGCCTGCTGCCGGTGCCCGGCGACGGCCGGTACGAGTGGGACGGGTTCTACGACATGGACCAGCTCCCCGGCGCGGAGAACCCGGAGTCCGGCTGGCTGGCCACCGCCAACGAGATGAACCTGCCGCCGGACTTCCCGGCCGACCGGGTCATCGCCTACGACTGGTACGCCCCCTACCGCAAGCAGCGGATCACGGAGGTGCTGGACGCCGGCCGGGCGCTGTCCGCGCAGGACTGCGTACGGCTGCAGACCGACTACGTGAGCATCCCGGCGCGACGGATCGTCGCCCGCGCCCGGGAGCTGCTGGCCGGGGAGGACGACGTGGACCGGCCGCTCGCGCTGCTGGCCGGCTGGGACGCCGACCTGGCCGTCGACTCCCCGGCCGCGGCGCTGTTCGAGGTCTGGTACCGCCGGCACCTGCGGCCCGTGCTGCTGCGGGCGGCGCTGTCACGCCTGGTCGAACCGGAGCGGATCGAGGCGGCGCTGCGCGCCGTCCTGCCCGACGAGGTGCTGCTGGCCGACGCCCGCGTCGACCTGGACCTGCTCGAGCAGCCCGGGGACCGGTTCGGCCCCGACCCCGACGCGGTCCTCGCCGGGGTGCTGCACACCAGCCTGACCTCGGCCGTCGCCGATCTGGAGCGGGTGTTCGGCCCCGACCGCGCCCGCTGGAGCTGGGGCCGGCTGCACGTGGCCCGGCTCCGGCACCCGCTCGCCGCGCTGCTGGACGAGCCGCTGGCCGGCCGGACGGCGGTCGGCCCGGCCCCGCGCGGCGGCAGCGGCGACACGGTGGGCAACACCGCCTACACGCCGGACTTCGTGCAGAGCGCCGGCTCCACTTTCCGGATCGTGGTGGACGTCGGCAGCTGGGACGACTCCCTGGTCATGAACTCCCCCGGCCAGTCCGGCGCCCCGGACAGCCCGCACTACGCCGACCTCTTCTCCTCGTGGGCCGCCGACGAGGCCTTCCCGCTCGTGTACTCCCGCGCAGCGGTGGAGTCGGCGACCGAGCAGCGGATCGTCCTCGAGCCCGGCCCACCGCGGTCGGGCTGACCGCCCCGTCCCCAGGAGGTCTCCGTGACGTACCAGCAGCGCGCCGGCAGGGTCCGGCTCGACGAGGGGAAGAAGGTCGCCGTCGCCCTGGGCCTGGACGTCGACGCCATGGCCATCTGGGACGGCTCCTTCCACCGGTGGACGCCGGCCTACCAGTCCCGCGGCGAGTTCGGCGTCGAGGTCGGTGTGCCGCGACTGCTGCGCCTCCTCGAGCAGCACGGGGTGAAGGCGACCTGGTGCATCCCCGGCCACACCGCCGACACCTTCCCCGAGGCCTGCCGGGACGTCGCCGCGGCCGGCCACGAGATCGCCCACCACGGGTACATGCACGAGAACCCCACCGAGGTGGACAGGGACCGCGAGTACGAGGTGCTGCTCAAGGGCGTCGACGCCCTCGAGCGGATCTCCGGCAGCCGCCCGCGCGGCTACCGCTCGCCGTACTGGGACTTCAGCCCGAACACCCTCGACCTGCTCGAGGACATGGAGTTCGTCTGGGACAGCAGCCTCATGGGCAACGACTTCCACCCCTACTACCCGCGCCGGGTCATCCAGGACGACTGGGTGCAGCACGGCCAGTACAAGGTGGGCAACGGGCCCAGCCGGTTCAGCGACCCGAGCCCGGTCATGGAGATCCCGGTGTCGTGGTACCTCGACGACTTCCCGGCCCAGGAGTACGTCACCGGTATCCAGGAGGGCATGGGGCCGGTCGAGCACATCGAGTCCCGCTGGCGGTCCATCTACGACTACGCGGCCGCTCAGGACGACGGCGGGGTGTACGCGCTGACCACCCACCCCCAGACGATCGGCCGGGCGCACATGATCCAGATGCTGGAGCGGCTGATCGTCCACATGCGGGACAACGGCGGCCAGTTCATGACGCTCAGCGAGGTCGCGGCGGCGACCACGTTCGACTGAGCCGGACGCCCCGCGGGCGGCGGGGGCTCAGATCGCCTTGCCGGGGTTCAGCAGGCCGTGCGGGTCGAGGGCGGCCTTGAGGGCGGCCTGCATGGCCTGCACCGCCGGGGAGAGCTCGGCGTGCAGCCCGGGGCGCTTGAGCAGGCCCACCCCGTGCTCGCCGGTCACCGTGCCGCCGAGCTCCAGGGCGGCCGCGACGATCTCCTCGAAGGCGGCCTGGGCGCGGGTGCGGGCGGCCGCGTCCCCGGCCGGGGTGATCAGCAGCGGGTGCAGGTTGCCGTCGCCGGCGTGGGCGATGTTGGCGATCAGCGTCTCGTGCCGGGCGCCGATCTCCTCGATCCGCGCGAGCATGGCCGGGACGGCGGCCTTCGGGACGCACACGTCCTCGGTGAGCACCGGCCCGAGCCGCTCCAGGGCCGGGTAGGCCAGCCGGCGGGCGGCGAAGAGCGCGTCGGCCTCGACGGGGTCGGAGCTGACCGCCGCCCAGCTGGCGCCGCCGGCCTCGAAGGCCGACTGCAGCGCCGCGGCCTCGGCGTCCCCGGCCGCGCCGGGGGTGTCCACGCGGCCGAGCAGCACGACGGCGGCGTCGGCGGCCAGCCCCATGTTCTTCCACGCGTCGACGGCGGCCAGGCAGTGGCGGTCCACCAGCTCCAGCGCGGACGGGGTCAGCCCGGCCTCGGCCACCGCGGTCACCGCGCGCCCGGCGTCGACCACCGAGTCGAAGTAGCCGGCCACGGTGCGCTCCGGCCCGCGCAGCGGGCGCAGCCGCACCGTCACCTCGGTGACGATCCCCAGGGTGCCCTCCGAGCCCACCATCAGCGAGGTGAGGTCGTAACCGGCGACGCCCTTGGCGGTGCGCCGGCCCAGCCGCACCAGCTCGCCGGTGCCGGTGACCACCTGCAGGCCCAGCACGTAGTCGCGGGTGACGCCGTACTTGACGCAGCAGACCCCGCCGGCGTTGGTGGCCACGTTGCCGCCGATGGTCGACCACGGCGAGCTGGCCGGGTCCGGCGGGTACCACAGGCCGTGCTCGGCCACGGCGGCCCGCAGGTCGTCGTTGACCACCCCGGGCTGCACCACGGCCAGCCGCTCCAGCGGGTCGATCTCCAGGACCGCCGCCATCCGTTCCAGCGCGAGCACCACGCAGCCGGCAACCGCATTGGCCCCGCCCGACAGGCCGGTGCCCGCCCCCCGCGGCACCACCGGGGTGCCGGTGGCGAGGCAGGCCCGCACCGCCGCCTGCACCTCCTCGGCGCTGTGCGGCCGCACGACCGCGACCGGCAGCGTCCACGGCGCCCACTCGGCCTCGTCGTGGGCGTAGGAGGCGAGCACGTCCGGATCGGTGACCAGGCGGTCGGCAGGCAGCCGGGCGGTCAGTTCGTCGAGGACGGCGCGGGTCCGGGGGTCTGCGAGCACGGCGTCACGCTAGGGGGCGAGCACCAGGAAACGAGGGGCTCTCCCCGCGCCGTGCCGCTCGGGCCCGTCCGGTCAGGTCATTCAGGTCACCGAGACGGTGACCTCCATGCCCATGGCCCGGTGGTTGTCGATGCTGCAGTAGAAGACGTAGGTCCCGCGCTGCAGGGTCACCGTCAGCGACGCCCTCCCGCCTCCGGGGATCGCCGGGGTGGCCGCCACGTTCCGGCCGTTCTGCGAGACCACCAGGTCGTGCGTGGCGCTCCCGGCGTTCCGGACGGCGAACGTGGTGCTGCCGGCCGTCAGCGTCCGCGGCATCGCGATGGAGAACTCGGCCTCGGTGACGCTGACCTGCCCGGCGAGCGTCTCGTCGTCCACGGCCGCGGCGGGGCCGCCGACGAGCGCGACGAGGACGCCCAGGGACACCGCCAGGAGCAGGCTCCCCAGGCGGCGACGCAGGAGCGGGGGACGGAGGGACTTCCCGAAGTCGGCCGACATGCGCGCACTCCCTTCTCGTGGCCCTGCCCGACCCTCACCTCGCCCCGACGGCGGGGGCATCGTCCGCACGGGGTGATCCCGGCCCGGTCACGGCGTCCAGACGATGCCCACCTTCCCGCCGGTGCCGGTGTCGGCGGTCGCGTAGGCCTCCGCCGCGTCGGCGAGGGCGAACCGGTGCGTGACCACCTGCTCCGGGTGCAGGTCCCAGCGGGCGAGGTGGTCCAGCAGCTCGGCCATCCGCCAGGTGGAGGACAACCAGGAGCCGACGACGGTCAGCTGGCGGTGGATGAGGACGTCGCTGACGTCGACGGTGAGGGTCCCGCCCTCCCCCACCAGCGCCGCCCGTCCCCAGCGGTGGGTGTGCCGCAGGGCGGCCGGCTGCCCGGCGCCGCTCCCGGAGCAGTCGATCGAGGTCTCGGCGCCCGGCCCGAGCAGGCCGGTGAGCTGCTCGTCGCTGCCTCGCACCGCGAAGTCCACGGCGCCCACGTCGCAGGCCAGCTTGCGCCGCTCCGGGCTGGGGTCGGCGCCGACCACGACGGTGACGCCCAGGGCCTTCCCCAGCAGCCCGGCGGCCAGGCCCAGCGGGCCGAGGCCGGTGACGAGCAGCCGGTCGCGGCCGGAGACGCCGATGCGGCACAGCGCCTCGTAGGCGGTGACGAACTCGCACGCCGCGCAGGCGCCGTCGAGCCAGGTCAGCTCCTCCGGGAGGGGCAGCGCGTCGCGCTCCTCGGCCAGCAGGAGGTCGGCGTGACCGCCGTCGCGCTGCCAGCCGTAAGCGGCCCGGCTCGGCGACATGCAGCCGACCTGGTAGCCGCGGCGGCACTCGGCGCACAACCCGCACCCGCTGACGGGGTACACGGCGACGCGGTCGCCCACCCGCAGCCGACGGACCCCGGGGCCCACCTCGACGACCTCCCCCGCCGGCTCGTGCCCGGCGATCACGCCCCGGTAGGCCTCCGGTCCTGTCCCGCGGTGCTCCCGGTAGATCGAGCGCAGATCGCTGTCGCCGATCGTGCAGGCCCGCATCGCGAGGACCACCTGCCCGTAGCCGGGCTCGGGGTCGGGGACCTCCCGCAGCTCCACCGTCCGGTCGCCGCGCAGGTAGGCGCCGAGCACGTATACCTCCTTCCAGGGCCGGGATCAGGCCGCGGGCTGGGGCGCTCCGGCGAGGGCCTCCAGGGTCGCCCGGGCCCCGCGCTCGTGCAGGGAGCTCAGCGCCGCCCGGTAGCGCGACGTGAACCGCTCGTCGTCGACCAGGTCCCCGAAGAGCTCACGGTCGGCGAGGAAGGCGAGCGGGTCCTCCCGCTGGCGGCGGGCGCGGGCCACGAGCTCCTCCCGCCGACGGTCCGCGACCTCGATCGGCCGCCCCTGCTCGTCCACGCCCTCGGCGTACCGCGCCCAGCTGGCGACGACCGCGGCCGAGCGCCGCACCTCACCGCCGGCGGCCAGGTTCTCCCGGATCACCGGGAGCAGCCACTTGGGGATCCGCTCGGAGCCGTCGAAGGCCAGCCGGGCCAGGGTGTCGCGGACGGCCGGGTTGGAGAAGCGCTCGATCAGGTTCTCCCGGTACTCCCCCAGGTCGATCCCCGGGACCGGGCGGAGGGTCGGCGTCGCCTCCTCCAGCATGTAGCCGCGCAGGAGGCTCCGGAAGAGCGGGTCCCGGGCCGCGTCGTGGACCAACCGGTAGCCGGCGAGAGAACCGAAGTAGGCCAGCGCCTGGTGGCCGGCGTTGAGCAGCCGCAGCTTCATCAGCTCGTAGGGCTCGACGTCCTCGACGAGTTGCACGCCGGCCTCCTCCAGCGGGGGCCGCCCGAGACTGAAGTCGTCCTCCAGCACCCACTGCGTGAACGGCTCGCACACCACCGGCCACCGGTCGTCGATGCCGAACCGGCGGCGCAGCTCCTCCCGGTCCTCGTCCGTGGTCGCCGGGGTGATCCGGTCGACCATCGAGTTCGGGAAGGGCACCTCCCGCGCCATCCAGTCGCCGAGCTCGGGGTCCCGCAGCGCGGCGAAGGCGGTGAAGCTGCGCCGCGCGACGTCACCGTTGCCCTGGATGTTGTCGCAGGAGACGACGGTGAACGGCGCCAGCCCGCGTTCCCGCCGCCGGACCAGCGCCTCGGTGACCAACCCGAACGTCGTGCGGGGCGCCGCCCCCGGCTGCAGGTCGGCCAGCACGTCGGGGGCGGTGGCGTCGAACTCCCCGGTCACCGGCGAGAAGTTGTAGCCGCCCTCGGTCACCGTCAGCGACACGATCCGCGTCCCCTCGTCGGCCATCCGCTCGACGACCGCCTCCGGGTCGTCCGGCGCGAGCAGGTACTCCACCATCGACCCGATGACGCGGGGCTCGAGCGTCCCGTCGGGGTGCTTGACCACGAGGGTGTAGAGGCAGTCCTGCGCCTGCATCGCCTCCTTCATGGCGCGGTCGGACGGCAGGACGCCGACCCCGCAGATGCCCCAGTCCAGCGCCTCGCCGCGCTCCAGGAGTCGGTCGACGTACATCGCCTGGTGCGACCGGTGGAACCCGCCCACGCCCACGTGCACGATGCCGGGCCGCACCCGGTCCCGGTCGTAGGCCGGCGTCGGCACCGATGCGGGCAGCGACGACAGGGTCTGCTGGTCGAGGGGTTGCATGGGGTCCTCCCGCGGGTCGGCGGTTCCCGGGCGCACCCGGTCACCGTGTGGGGGTTGCCGGCTCGGGCTCCGCCACGGGGACGCCGTCCGCGGCGGACCGCTGCCTGGCCACGGTCAGGTCCCGCGCCTCCGCGTACCGCTCGCGCACGGCCCGGACGGCGTCGCCGTCATAGGTCTGCACCCCGGCGCGGGCCCACCGCGGCGGCTCCGGGTCGCCGCTGCGCGTCCAGGCGGCCTGCCGGGCGGCCCCGTCGGCGACGTACTCCCCCGGTGGGGGCACCAGTACCGGCCGGCCCAGGACGGTCGGTGCGATCTGCCGGACCGCCGGGGACCGCGCGCCGCCGCCCACGAGGACGACCCGGTCGACCTGCGCGCCCGACGTGACCAGCGCGTCGAGGCCGTCGGCCAGGCCGCACAGCAACCCCTCGACGGCGGCGCGGGCGAGGTGCGCGGCGGTGGCGGTCGCCAGGCGCAGCCCGTGCACGGCCCCCGTGGACTCCGGCCGGTCCGGGGTCCGTTCGCCCTCCAGGTAGGGGACGAGCACGAGCCCGTCCGCGCCCGGCGGGGCCGACAGGGCCAGCCGGGACAGCTCCTCGTGGTCGACGCGGAGCATCGCGGCGACCGCGTCGAGGACGCGGGCGGCGTTGAGCGTCGCGATCAGCGGCAGGAACCGGCCGGTGGCGTCGGCGAAGCCCGCGACCGTGCCGGTGGGGTCGGCGGTGGGCGCCTCGGTCACCGAGCAGGCCACGCCGGAGGTGCCGATGGAGAGGACCGCGTCACCGGGGCGGGCGCCCAGCCCCAGGGCGGCCGCGGCGTTGTCGCCGGTGCCCGGGCCCAGCACGGCACCCGTGGGTGTGGTGCCGGCCGGGGTGGACGGGCCCAGTACCCGCGGCACGACCGCCGCGTGCCCGAGGGCCCGCTCGAGGAGGTCGGCGCGGTACCGCCCGCTCCCGGGTGACCAGTACCCGGTTCCGCTGGCGTCCCCGCGGTCGGTGCGCAGCCCCCCGAGGGCCGGGTCGGTGCCGAGCCGCCAGGTCAGCCAGTCGTGCGGCAGGCAGACGGCCGCGGTGCGGGCCGCCGACGCCGGCTCGTGCTCGGCCAGCCAGCGCAGCTTGGTCACGGTGAAGGACGCGACCGGGACCGAGCCCACCGCCTCGGCCCACACCCGGGCGCCGCCCAGCTCGGCGATCAGGTCCCGGGCGGCGGGAGCGGAGCGGGTGTCGTTCCACAGCAGCGCGGGCCGGACCACCCGGCCGGACTCGTCGAGGCACACCATCCCGTGCTGCTGCGCGCCCACGGCGACCGCGGCCACGTCCCCGAGCCCGCCGGCCCGGTCGATCGCGGCCTGCAGCGCCGCCCACCAGGCGTCCGGGTGCACCTCGGTGCCGTCGGGGTGCCCGGCCCGGCCCTCCCGGACCAGCGCACCGCTCTGCGCGTCCCGGATCACGACCTTGCAGGACTGGGTCGAGGAGTCGACGCCGGCGACCAGGTTCACGGGGGTCCTCGGGGGTTGGGTCGATCGGACAGGGGAGCTCAGGCGGGCAGGCGCTGCCCCGTCGCCGCCGAGAAGAGGTGTTCCTTGCCGGGCTGGATCCGCAGGTACACCTGCTCGCCCTTGGCCGGCGGGCGGGCGGGGTCGACCCGGGCGACGATCTGGCCGCTCTCCGTCGATTCGCCCTCGGCCAGTTCCGGCAGCGTTCCGTGGAGGAACGCATCGGAGCCGAGTTCCTCCACGACGCCCACGAGCACGGGGAAGGCGCCGGGCTCGGTCTCCGAGACGAGGTCGAGGGACTCCGGGCGGTATCCCACGATGATCCGGTCGGCGCCCTCGGTACTCAGCGCGCTCAGCGTCGCGGTCGTCAGGGGGATGCGGGCCCGGCCCAGCACGGCCTGCCCGTCCTCGACGGTGAACTCCGCGATGTTCATCCCGGGTGAGCCGATGAACCCGGCGACGAAGACGTTGTCCGGCTCCTGGTAGAGCCGCAGCGGGGTGTCGCACTGCTCCAGCACGCCGGCCCGCAGCACCGCCACCCGGTCCCCCATCGTCATCGCCTCGACCTGGTCGTGCGTGACGTAGACCGTGGTGGTGCCCAGCCGGCGCTGCAGCGCCGCGATCTGGGTACGGGTCTGCACGCGCAGCTTGGCGTCGAGGTTGGACAACGGCTCGTCCATGAGGAACACCTGGGGATCGCGCACGATGGCCCGGCCCATCGCCACCCGCTGCCGCTGGCCGCCGGAGAGCGCCTTCGGCTTGCGGTCCAGGAACTCCTCCAGATCCAGGATCTTGGCGGCCTCCCTGACCCGGGTGGAGATCTCCTCCCTGCTCTTCCCGGCGATCTTCAGGGCGAAGCCCATGTTGTCGGCCACGGTCATGTGCGGGTACAGGGCGTAGCTCTGGAACACCATCGCGATGTCGCGGTCCTTGGACTTCAGGTTCGTGACGTCCCGGTCGCCGATCCGGATGCTCCCGCGGTCGATGTCCTCCAGGCCGGCGAGCATCCGGAGGCTGGTGGACTTGCCGCAGCCCGACGGGCCGACCAGCACGAGGAACTCACCGTCCTCGACCTGCAGGTCGAGCGCATCGACGGCGGGCCGCTCGGAGCCGGGGTAGATGCGGCTGGCCCGGTCGTAGGTCACGGTGGCCATCAGGTTCTCCTTGCTGGGCGAGGCCCGGTGAGCAGGTGATCAGGTCTGGGGATGGACGACGACCTTCACCGCCTTCGGGTCGCGGCGGCCGGCGGTCAGGGCCTCCTCCGCACGGGCCAGCGGATAGCTGTCGGTGACCAGCCGGTCGAGGTCGACCCGCCCGGAGGCGACCAGCGCGATCGCCGTGGGCCAGGTCCCGGCGTAGCGGAAGGTGCCGGTCACCTCGAGCTCGCGTTCCTGCACCACCGACAGCGGCAGCGGCACCTCGTCGGCGCCCATCCCGACCAGCACCGCCCGGCCGGCGGGCGCAAGGGCGCGGATCGCGTCCCCGGTCGCCCCCGGGTGACCCGAGCACTCCAGGAGAACCTCGGGCGCACGGGGCAGGTCGGCGACGCTGCCGGACCGCGCGTCGACGACGTGCGTGGCGCCGAGGTCCTGGGCGAGCGCCAGCCGCGCGGGGTTGACGTCGGACACCGCAACCTCGGTGGCCCCGAACGCGAGCGCCGCCTGGACCGCGACCAGCCCGATCGGCCCGGCGCCGGTGATCAGCACCCGCGAGCCGGCCCCCACCTGGCCCTTGCGGCAGGCCCAGACGCCGACCGACAGCGGTTCCAGCAGTGCCGCGGCGTCATCGCCGATCGAGTCCGGCACCGGGTGCGCGAACGCCCGGTGCACGACCACGTTCTCGGTCAGCGCACCGTCGACGGGCGGCGTCGCGAGGAAGCGCATGTTCGGGCAGAGGTTGTACCGGCCGGCCAGGCACTGCTCGCACGACAGGTCCGGGACGCCCGGCTCGATCGATACCCGCTGCCCCACGGCCGGCGACGTCACGCCCGGGCCGACGGCGGTGACCACGCCCGCGGCCTCGTGGCCGAGGACCAGCGGCGCCTCGACCACGAACCGGCCGATCCGCCCGTGCTCGTAGTAGTGGGTGTCCGAGCCGCAGACGCCCACCGAGGTCACGCGGACGACCACCTCGTCGGGGCCGGGTTCCGGGACGGGCCGCTCCTCGACGACGACGTCCCCGGGACCGCGCAGGACCGCGGCCCGCATGCTCACTTGACCGCGCCGAGGGACAGCCCCTGGACCAGCTTGTCCTGGGCGGCGAACCCGGCGATGAGGACCGGCAGCGAGACCACGAACGCGGCCGCGCACATCTGGGCCAGGAACAGGCCCTGGCTGGTCACGAAGCCGGTCAGGTACACCGGCGCGGTCAGGGCCCTGGTCCCCGTGAGGGTCCGGGCCAGCAGCAGCTCGTTCCAGCTGAAGATGAAACAGATCAGCGATGTCGCCGCGATCCCGGGGAGGACGATGGGGGCCACGACCTGGCGCAGGGTCCGCAGCAGCCCCGCGCCGTCCATCGCGGCCGCCTCGAGGATCTCGACGGGCACCTCGGCGAGGAACGAGCGCATCATCCAGACCGCGATCGGCAGGTTCATCGAGGTGTACAGGACGACGAGCAGCCAGATGTTGTCCAGCAGCCCGCTCCACTGGGCGAACAGGTAGATCGGCAGGATCCCGGCCACCACCGGCAGCATGCGGGTGGACAGGAAGAAGAACATCACGTCGGTCCACTTGCGCACCGGCCGGATCGACAGCGCGTACGCCGCCGGGATGGCCAGCAGCAGCACCAGCACCGTGGAGACGATGCTGGCCGTCGCCGAGTTCAGCAGCGACGGCCAGGGGTTCGTCCCGGTGCCGACGCCGAAGAACGTCCGGTAGCCCTCCACGGTCAGCGGCGCGAACACCGAGGGCGGGTTGGTGGCGGCGGCCTCCTCGCTGTGGAACGACGTCAGCACCATCCAGAGAACCGGCAGCACGAAGAGCAGCCCGATCACCCAGGCGGCCAGGCCCAGGAGGGCCCCGCCGCGTTTGCGCGGCCGGCGGGGCGCCCCCTCGGCAGTGCGGGTCGCGGGGACCGGTGCGACGTCGGTGACCGAGCTCATCGGACGTTCTCCTCCTGGAACAGCGTCGACACCGTTCGCAGGGCCAGGGTGGCGATGATGATCGTGCCGATCACGGTGATGACCCCTGCCGCCGACGCCAGGCCGTAGTCGTGGGCCGTGTAGAAGGTCTGGTAGATGATGTAGGGCAGGTTCGCGGTCCCCAGCCCGCCCGAGGTGATGACGAAGACCGCGTCGAAGGTCTGCACGATGTAGATCGCCCCGAGCAGCGCGCCGAGCTCGAGGTAGCGGCGCAGGTGCGGGAAGGTCATGTAGCGGAAGATCTGCCAGCTGCTGGCACCGTCGATCCGGGCCGCCTCGATCACGTCCAGCGGACGGCTCTGCAGGCCCGCCAGCAGGATCAGCATCATGAACGGCGTCCACTGCCAGATGAGCGCGATCTCGATCGACGCCAGCGGCGCCATCGTGATCCAGTCCGGCTGCGGCGGGTTGTCCGAGCCGAACAGCCCCCAGATCCAGGTGAGCACGCCGTTGAGCAGGCCGTACTCCGGGTTGAACAGCGCGTGCTTCCACAGCAGGGCGGCGGCCACCGGGACGATGAGGAACGGCGTGATCATCATCGTCCGGACCGCGCCGCGCCCGAAGAACTTCCGGTCCAGGAGCAGCGCGATGACCATGCCGAGCACCAGGCTGACCAGGACGACCACCACGGTGAGCTCGACGGTGACGATGATCGCGTCGCGCATGGCGACGTCGGTCAGCACCCTCACGTAGTTGTCGAGGCCGGTGAAGCCCCGCTCGTCCGGGTAGTAGGCGTTCCAGTTCATGAACGAGATGACCAGCGTGGCCACGAAGGGCAGCTGGGTCACCACGATCATGAAGATCAGGGCCGGCAGCAGAGGCGCCCGGCGCGCCCAGTCGGCCGCCCGCCGCAACGCGGGACTCGGGCCGGCCGGGCCCGCCCCCGGTTCGGTCCCGGGGCGCTCGAGCGTGACGCTCATTCCGCCGCCTCCTCGGCTGTCGTCCGGTTCCGCCGCTGGTCAGCGCGGCGGTCCCGGTCGAGCGGGTGGGGACGCTCGCCCGGTCACCCCGACCGCTCCTGGTACCGCTCCGCCACGTCCTGGGCGAGCTGCTGCCCCCGGTCCAGCGCCTCCTCGACCGTGCTGCGGCCGGCGATCGCGGAGCTGACCTCCTGGGAGACCCGCGTGCCGAGATCGGGGAACTCGGGGATGTCGACGAACTGGATGCCCGGCGCCGGCCGCGGCTGGACCCCCGGGTTCAGCGGGTCGGCGGTGCTGATCGCGTCGAGGGTCGGCCGGGCGAACGCCGACGCCTCCGCCAGGTAGGCCTCGATGGTGTAGGTCGAGGCGCGCTTGCCGGCCGGCACCCGGGACCACCCGAGCTCGTTGCCGACCAGCCCCTCGTACTCCTTGCTCGAGGCCCAGGAGATGAACCGCCAGGCGTCGTCCTTGTTCGTGCTCGCCTGCTGGATGCTCCACGCCCAGGTGTAGAGCCAGCCCGAGTGCTCGGTCTCGACGACCGGCGCGGCGACGTAGCCGATCTTGCCCTTGACCGGGGAGTCGGCCGCCTCGAGCGAGCCGGCGGCGGAGGTGGCGTCGTACCACATGGCGGCGTTGCCCTGGATCAGGTTGTTCAGGCACTCGGTGAAGCCGGCCTGCGGCGCGCCGGTCTCCCCGTGCTCGCGGACCAGGTCGACGTAGAACTGCGTCGCCTCGGTGAAGCCCTCGCCGTTGACCTCGGCCTGCCAGTCCTTGGTGAACCAGGTGCCGCCGAAGGTGTTGACCACCGTGGTGAGCGGGGCGATCAGCTGGCCCCACCCGGGCTGGCCGCGCAGGCAGATCCCGGCCATCCCCGGCTCCGCGCCGTCGACCCGGGCCGCGATGTCGGCCACCTCCGGCCAGGTGGGGCGGGCCGGCATTTCGATGCCCTCGGCCGCCAGCACGTCCGTGCGGTACATCAGGAACGAGGACTCGCCGTAGAACGGCTCGCCGTAGAGCCGCCCGTCGGCCCCCGACAGCGAGGTGGTCATGGGCGGGAGGATGTCGGCCTGGTCGAAGGCCGGGTCGGCGGCCACGTAGTCGTCGAGCGGGGCCACCCAGCCGCTGTTGGCGTAGATCGGGATCTCGAAGTTGCTCAGCGTGGCGACGTCGTACTGCCCCGCCTGGCTGGAGAACTCCTGGCTGATCTTGTCCCGGACGTCGTTCTCCGGCAGGACGGTGAAATTCACGGTGATGCCGGTCTCGGCGGTGAAGTGCGCGGCGGTGAGCCGCTGGAGGTCCACCATCTGCGGGTTGTTGACCATCAGCACGTTGATCGAGTCCGGCCCGCTGCCCCCGGGGCCACCGCCCCACCCGGCGCACCCGCTGCTCACCAGCGCGAGAACCAGCCCCGTGGCCAGGCCCGCGGGAGTGCGCGCGGGCCGACGGAGAGACCGGGGACGGGTGGGCACGGCTTCCGGCATGGCCATCTCTCTCCGGTGAGAGCGCGGGAGGACCGGTTGCTCATCTGAGCAGTTCAACCCTCAGGTGAGAAATTGCAGTGTCCTGACCGTGACCAGGGGCGTCAAGGGAGTGTTCGATGGGGGCCGTTCGCCGCTCAGATGAGCAGCTCGCGGGGAGAGGGGGTGGGATGGCAGACCCGCTGGGCGGGCCCGCCCGTCTGGTGCTCACGGCCTCCGTCGCGCGCCGCTACTACCTCGACGGCCGCTCCAAGGTGGAGATCGCCGAGGAGTTCGGCCTGAGCCGGTTCAAGGTGGCCCGGCTGCTGGACGCCGCCCGCGAGAGCGGGCTGGTCCGCATCGAGATCCGGTCCGAGGGGCAGGTCGACGTCGAGCTGTCCGCGCGGCTGCGCGACCGCTACGGGCTGCAGCACTCGGTGGTCGTGGACACGCCCGACGACCACGACGAGTCGCTGCGGCAGCACGTGGGGCGGGCCGCGGCCGCCCTGCTCGGCGAGATCATCACGCCGCAGGACGTGCTCGGGCTGGCCTGGGCGCGGTCGGTCGGCGAGATGGCCCGGGCCCTGCCGCGGCTGCCGGGGACGCCGGTGGTCCAGCTCACCGGCGCGCTCTCGCTCCCGGACGGGGGCGACACCTCCGTCGACGTCGTCCGGGACGTGGCGGGCGCGTCGGGCGGGGCGGCCTCCTTCTTCTACGCCCCGTTCACCGTCGCCGACGCCGCCACCGCCCGGGCGCTGCGCGAGCTGCCCGAGGTGGCCCGCGCGTTCGGCCGGCTGCGGTCGGTCACCCGGGCCGCCGTCGGGGTCGGGCTCTGGGCACCGGGGCAGTCGACCCTGTACGACGCCTCCTCCGAGGCCGACCGGCAGGAGCTGCGCCGGCTGGGCGTCTGCGCCGACATCGCGGGGGTCTTCGTGTCGGCCGAGGGGGAGCCCATCCGGACCGAGCTGGCCGAACGGATGATCGGCATCAGTGCGGAGCAGATGCGGGCGATCCCCGAGGTCATCGCGATCCCCTACGGCACCGCGAAGACCCGCGCGGTGCGGGCCGCCCTCCGCAGCGGCCTCATCGGCGGGCTCGTCACCCACACGACGCTCGCCCAGGCCCTGCTCGACGCCGGTTGACCGCCGCGGCAGGTCCCGGGCGTGGTGAGGAGCCCGGGGCCGACCGTGACGGCGCGCCCGCTCCCCCCCGCCGCCGGACCTCCGGGCTGGTCCGCCGCCTCAGCGGCGGATTCAATCCGGCCGACGGCGTTCCGTAGCGGGCGCCTCGTCTGGAGGGCCGGTGACTCGCATGCCTGGTCGGAGGACCCGTCGTCGCCGTGGCGTCGTGGCGGTGCTCACGGCGGCGCTGCTCGCCCTCCCCGCGCCTCTCGCGTTCGCGGACACCGCCGGGGAAGCAGCAACCCCGGCCGCGAGGGCGCCGGTGCCCGCGCTGACGTGGGCGGCCTGCGGCACCACCGACGTCGCCACCGCGGCCGGCGTCCAGTGCGCGACCGCCGACCTGCCCCTCGACCACGACCGGCCCGGCGGCGAGCAGGTGCGCATCGCCCTGGCGCGGGTGCCGGCCACGCAACCGGCGCAGCGCATCGGCTCGCTGTTCTTCAACCTCGGCGGACCCGGCGCCCCGGCGGTGCAGCTGATGCAGACCTCCGGTGCCAGCATCCTGACGAGCCTCAACGAGCGGTTCGACATCATCGGCTTCGACCCGCGCGGCGTCGGGCAGAGCACGCCGTCCATCGACTGCAAGGTGAACCAGGAGACCGACGGGTCGTCCCCCCGGCCCTGGCCGACCCCCGTCGACCTGGACGTCGAGGCCCTCGTCGGGCACGCGCAGCGCTACGTCGACAACTGCCTGGCCAACAACGGCGAGATCCTCCGCCACGCCTCCACCGCCGACGTGGCCCGCGACCTGGACCTGCTGCGCGCCGCCGTCGGGGACCAGCAGCTCACCTACTTCGGCTTCTCCTACGGCACCTTCCTCGGCGCCACCTACGCCGCGCTCTTCCCCGACCGCTACCGGGCCATGGTCCTCGACGGCCCGGTGGACCCGGAGCAGTACGCGGACGACCCGGTGGGCCTGAGCACCCTGCAGGGCGCCGGCTTCGAGCACACGCTGGGCAGCTTCGTCGACGCCTGCAAGGCCGACCAGGCCGCCTGCTCGAACTTCGGCGGCACCGACCCCCTCGCCGCCTACGACGCGCTGCTGGCCTCGGCGGCGACGACCCCGCTCCCCGCCGACCGGTACGCCACCGACCCGCGCCCGGTGACCGCCGACGACATCCGGGACGTCACGCTGGCGCTGCTGCGGGCCAAGCGGGTGTGGAACGTGCTGGCCACCGCGCTGGCCCAGGCCGCGGCAGGCGACGGCTCGCTCACCCGGGCGCTGGTCGACCTCGTCGTCCGCCCCCGCCGGCCCGACGGCTCCTACGACCCGCAGCTGGACCGCTTCTTCACGATCACCGGCGGCGAGCAGGCGTGGCCCACCGGCCTCGACTCCTACGTCGAGCGGGGGGCGCGGGAGTGGGTCGACGTCCCGCACTTCTGGGGCGCCTTCGCCTACTCCGAGGTCCCGTTCGCGCTGTGGCCGAGGGAGGCCGAGGACGCCTACGACGGCCCGTTCGCGGTGCCCGGCTCCTCCCCCACCCCGCTGGTCATCGCCACCACCGACGATCCGGCGACGCCGTACCCGGGCGCGCGGAGCATGGTCGCCGAGCTGGGGAACGCCCGGCTGCTCACCATGTACGGCTCCGGCCACACCGCCTTCGGCCAGGACAACTCCGCCTGCGTCGACACCGCCGCGACGACCTACCTCGTCGACGGCACGCTGCCCGCGCCGGGCACCGTCTGCCGGCAGGAGACACCGTTCGCCGCCCCGCAGCAGGCGCCGTCCCAGGTCTCCGCCACGGCCGTCGCGGCCCTCGCCGGGGCCGGCGCGCCGGGGCCGGTGGCGACCGGCCGCTGAGGACGCGGCGCAGGGGCGCCGCTCGGCGGGGAGCCTGGGGGCCGGTCGTCACCGACATCCCCGTTGACCAGCAGGTTCGCCAGGCTCCCGTCCTGGCCCGGTGCTACCGTGCGCCGGCGCAGCGGACGGAGGGGCCCCGGGGTATGACGACGCACGGCACGGCCACGCCGCAGCAGCTCACCCGCTTCCGCGCAGCGGTCGAGGAGATCGCGCAGGAGATCGGCTCCGACCCGGGGTGGGGCGCGGGGTCCGCGCTCGAGCGGGCCGCCGACCTGCCCGAGGTGCGCGCGGTGCTGGACCGGCTCCCGGACGGCACGCAGGGCGCGCTGGCGCGGATCGAGCGCGAGGTGCGCGCCTTCCGGCCCAGCCCCCGGGCCAACGCCTCCACCCCGGCCACCCTGGCCAAGATCCTCCTGCTCCAGCAGATCGACGTCCTGTGGTGGTCCTCGGTCGCCCCCTTCGCCGACGACGGTGCCGTCACCGGCTCCCCGGAGCTGGTCTCGCTGGCGGCGCTGCGCCGGCAGGGACGGCTGGCGTTCGGTTTCCGGATGGGCGCGACCGGGTTCCCGGCCCGGCTGCGCAACTACGCCGTCCGCCGGTGGGATCCCGCCCGCGAACCGCGCTCCTCCGGCCTGAGCCACCCGGTGGCCCGGCCCGCGGTCGTCGGGCTGCTCAACGAGATGGCGACCCGCTTCGCCGCGGCCGCGCCGGAGTGGCGGCGCGGGCTGTGGGTGAACTGCATCGTGCGCAGCGTCGCCGACCAGGAGCGGCTGCGGGAGCTGGGGTACTCGGCCTTCCTCCCCAGCGCGCACTGCATCGGCTGGGCCGCCGACGTCGAGATGACCTGGCTGCGCGGGCACGGCGTGGCCGCACCGCTGCAGGAGATCCTCATCGGTTACCGGGACGCCGGGGTGCTCAACGTGATCGACGAGGGCCAGGCGTGGCACGTCTGCCTGAACCCGGCCGTGGTGAGCCGGTACGAGGACGCGGCGCCGGCCGACACCGCCGCCGTCGGAGGGTGAGCCGCTGATGTGCGGGATCGCGATGATCGTCGGGCCGGGGGCCGCGGGGCAGCGGCCGCTGTTCGACGGGATGCTGGCCGCCGTGGCCCCCCGCGGGGAGGTCCAGGAGGTCCTCGGTGACGACGCCGCGCTGCTGGGCACCGCGCGGCTGCGCATCGTCGACCGGGACCGCGCCGTGCAGCCGTGGATCTCCGGGGGCGAGCGGTGGGCGCTGAACTTCAACGGCGAGGTGTTCAACCACGCCGAGCTGCGGGCGCAGCTGCACGCCGAGGGCCGCCCGACGCGGTCGACCAGCGACACCGAGGTGGTGCTCGAGTCCTTCCTCGCCTGGGGTGAGGACGCGCTGCTGCGGATGCGCGGCGAGTTCGCCTTCGCCGTCACCGAGCGCGACACCCGCCGGGTGTTCCTGGCCCGCGATCCGGCCGGGGTCAAGCCGCTCTACTGGGCGCACGCGGGCGGGCGCCTGCACGTCGCCTCCGAGATCAAGGCGCTGGTCCCGCTCGGGGTCGCCGTCGCGGAGGTCCCCCCGGGGCACTGCGGCTGGGCCGACCCCGACACCCCGCCGGCCCTGCACCCCTACCTCGACCTGGGCCGGCTCGGTGAGGGCGGTCCCGTCCTCGGCGACGTGGTGGAGGCGGCCGACGCGCTGCGCCGGACCTTCACCGAGGCGGTCCGGATCCGGGTGGACACCGACCTGCGGGTCGGCGTGGTCCTCTCCGGCGGCCTCGACAGCTCGCTGACCCTGATCAAGGTCCGGGAGCTGCACCCCGACTGCGTCGCCTTCACCATCGGGGTGGAGGGCAGCGAGGACCTCGCCTACGCCCGCCGGCTCACCGCCGACCTCGGCGTGGAGCACGTCGTGATCCCCCTGCGGCCACGGGAGCTCGGCCGCCGGGAGGTGCGCGAGGCCATCCGGGTCTCCGAGCTCACCGAGTACGGGGACATCATCAACGCCGTCGTCTCGCAGCGGCTGTTCGCCGAGGTGCACCGGCGCGGGGTGAAGGTGGTGCTCACCGGCGACGGCTCCGACGAGCTCTTCGGCGGCTACGACATGTACCGCCGGGTCGCGCAGGACGACGTCCGCCGGCTGTTCCTGCACAAGATCCGCTACCTGAGCCACACCGAGCTGCAGCGGGTCGACCGCACCTCGATGGGCAACGGCGTCGAGGCCCGGGTGCCCTTCCTCGACGTGGCCATGCTCGACCTGGCCATGCGCATCCCGCAGGAGCTCAAGCAGCGCGACGGGTACGAGAAGTGGATCGTGCGGCACGCCTTCGCCGACGTGCTGCCCGACTACATCGCCGCCCGGCACAAGAACCCGATGTCGCACTCCAGCGGCCTGCACGAGCGGATCCGGCTGTTCCGGCCGTTCTTCCCGAGCATGTACCGAAGCTTCGGCTATGCGTGCTTCGCGCCGCTGCAGCGGGACTTCTCCGAGGTCCTGCGGGACCACGGGTACGACCTGGACGCCGCCGTCGCCGCGGCGCGACCGGCGCGGGACCTGACCGTCGCCGAGCACGCCCGCGACCTCGCCGGGGCGCTGCGCTGGAACCTGGTCCACCTGCTGCGCCGGCGGCCGGCCCCCCCGCCCGCCGCGCTGGCGGAGGCGCGGCAGGGCTGAGCCGCCCCCACCGCCCCCCGGTGTGGACCGGGCTCAGGACACCGCCAGGATGCGCAGGTCCTCCACGGCCTGCCGGGCACCGGTGCGGGCGCTGCGGCCGACCGGCTGCAGGCGCGCGCTCACCCAGGTGACCACGGCCGGACGGCGCAGCCCGAACACGGCCGGCCGGCGCACGGCGACCGGCTCGCCCCGGAGGGAGAGGACCAGCACCGCGGCGACCACCGCGAGCACCGACACCGTGCTCAGGGCCAGGGGCAGCCCGGCGAACTCGGCGAGGAACCCGAGCAGCGGGGGGCCGCCGAGCAGGCCGCTGTAGCCGACGGTCGAGGCCAGGGCCACGCCGCCGGCACCGCCCAGGGCACCGGCCCGGGCGATGGCCAGGGGGAAGACGTTGGCCAGCCCCAGCCCGACGAGGACGAATCCGGCCAGCGCGACGGTCACCGACCCCGTCCAGGCGGCGACGAGCATGCCGGCCGCGGCCAGCAGCGCCCCGCCGACGAGCAGCCGGTCCTCCCCCAGCGTGACGACCAGCGCGCTGCCCAGCAGGCGGCCGCAGGCCATGGCCAGGGCGAACGCGGCGTACCCGGCGGCGGCCAGGACCGAGGTGGCCCCGAGATCCTCGCGCAGGTACAGCGCACCCCAGTCGGTCAGCGCGCCCTCGCCGTAGGACGTGCAGCCGGCGACCGCGCCGAGCACCACGAGGACGGCGGTGGGGGTGCCGCGAGGACGGTCGGGCTGCTCGCCGGTCGTCCGGGCGGCGCGCAGCGGCGGTGCCGCGTCGTCGGCCCGGGCCAGGGTCGGCCCGATCCAGGCCAGCACGGCGAGCCCGGCGACGGTGACGCCCAGCAGGTGCGGGGCGACCCCGGCGACGACCGACACCAGCCCGCCGACCAGAGCGCCGGCCAGGCCGCCGAAACTGAACCCGGCGTGCAGCGAGGGCAGCAGCGGCCGGCCCCAGCGGGCCTCCACCTGCACCCCGAGGCTGTTGGCCGCCACGTTGACCGCGCCGGTCGCGGCCCCGAAGAAGAACAGCGCCACGCACAGCTGCGGAACGCTGCCGGCCAGACCCGGCAGCGCGGTGGCGAGACTGACCAGCACCGCGGCCGCGACGCTGACCCGCCCCGGGCCCAGCCGGGCGCTGAGCGCGCCGGTCAGCTGCATGAAGGCGAGAGCGCCCAGGGACAGGCACAGCACGGCGATCCCCAGGGAGCTGTGCGAGGCACCCAGCTGGGCGCTCACGTCGGGGATGCGGGCGGCCCAGGTACCGAAGACGAAGCCGTCCAGGGCGAACAGGACGGCGACGGCCACGCGCAGTTGCCGCAGCGACGGCGGGGCCGGAGGGGTCGTGGTGGACGTGCGGGCACGGCTGAGGACAGGAAGGGTCAACGCCGGTGTTTCCTCTCGGAACGGGGGTGCGGCTTCGGGCCCCCGAGCGGGGCAGGCGCGCTCGCCGTCTCAGGACGGCTCGACAAGACGAAGGCACACGGCCGCGGACCCGCCTTCCACGGGGTCCGCGGCCGTCGCCTCTGGGAGCTCTCAACCACGCCCCCCGGACGGGCCTTCCGTGAGCCCCCACACGGGTCGAAGGTCCCTGGTGCGCACCGGGCAGCCGGCCGGGCACGCTGCCCCGCCCGCGCGGGCACGGCGCCCCGTCCCTGGCGCCGGTCCTGTGTCCGAGGTACGTCAACCGGCCGACGCCGCCGGAGGGATGACCTGGACGACGGTCGACGGAAGCGCCGGGGGTGTCGTACGCCATCGGCCGCTGGAGAGCACATCCGCGGACCGGCTCAATAGAGGGGTCGCCGATGCCGAGGACATCGGGAACGAGAACATCGAGCACGAGGACGCCCCGATCGAGGAGGTACCCGGGCCATGACCGCGCCGGCCCCGAGCACGCCGGCCCCGGCTACGGGGCCGACGGCGGACGGTGCGCCGGCCGCGGCACCGGCGGGCCGGTGGCCCGCCCGGCGCACCCGGGCAGCCCTCGTCACCGTCCTGGTGGTCCTGGCCGTGTGCGTGGGCGCGACGCAGATCGACGCCGGCGCCCTGGAGGTGCCGGCGGTCGCCGACTGGTGGTGGGCCTGCGTGGCGCTGCTCGGAGGTGCACTCTCGTTCCCGACAGCGGCGGCCGGCCTGCTCGCGGTGTCGCCGGTGACGGTGCGCGCGCGGGCCGCGGTGGCGGCGCAGGTCGCCGGCGCGGCGACCAAGCTGGTGGCACCGGCGTCCGTCGGCGTCATGGGCCTCAACGTCCGGCTGCTGACCACGCACGGAGCCTCGTTGCCGGTGGCGGCCGCCACGGTGGCGACCAATCAGGTCGCCCAGGTCGTCGTCACCCTCGCGGCTCTCCCGCTGGTGGTGCTCGGCACCGGGTGGTCCGTGACCATCCCGTGGCACGTGGTGTCGGCCTGGTGGCTGGTGCCGGTCCTCGTTCCCGTCCTGGGAGCGACGCTGTTCACCCCCGTCCGGTCGCGGGTCTCCGCGGCCTGCCGGCGGGCGGTGCGCGGGCTGCGGCCCCTGGCCGACGTGCTGCGCTCACCGGAACGCGTGCTGCTCGCGCTGATGGGCTGTGCGGGGCTGACCGCCTCCCTCACCCTCTGCCTCTACGCCTGCGTGCGCGCGCTGGGCGGGGACATCGGCCTGGCGCCGGCCGCGGCGGTGCTGCTGATCGGCTCCGCACTGGGCGCGACCCTGCCGACGCCGGGCGGTGTGGGTGGCGTGGAGGGCGCGATGGTCGCGTCATTCCTCGCCGTCGGTCTGCCGGTCGGCGTCGCACTGCCGGCCGTGCTGGCCTTCCGCCTGGTCACCTTCTGGCTGCCGGTCCCCGCCGGGCTGGCCGCCCTCGCGTGGCTGCGCCGGCGCCGTTTCCTCTGACGGGCGCCACAGCCGCCGACCGCGGCGACCGCCATCAGCAGCAGGCAGCACCAGGCAGGGCAGCCGCCGCGAGCCGCACGGGCGGGAACCAATCTGTGGACGGGTCTCTGACCTGGGGATTCGCCTGGTCGGGCCCACCCTTTCGCGCTAGGATTCGAACATGTGTTCGGGTGGTGGAGGGGGTGCCGTGGCCGGGTTGACCGCGGCGCTGGACGGGCTGGCCGGCGAGGACCTGTTCGGGTGCGGCGCCCCCGAGCTGCTGGACCGCACCCGTGCGCTGGTGGCCGCCCGCAACCGGCTCGACGCCGAGCTGGCCCGCACCGTCCGGCGCGGAGAGCTGGCGCAGGCGCCCGAGCACGACGGGCTGACGACGATGGCCTCCTGGCTGCGCGGGCACGCCCGGCTGTCGGCGGCCGCCGCCCGGCAGCTGGTGCACAACGGCCGCGCGCTGGAGCAGCTGCCGGCGCTGGCCGCCGCCCATGCCGGCGGGCGGGTGACCGCGGATCAGGTGGCGGTGGTCGAGCCGATCACCCGTCCCGACAAGCTGGCCCTCGCCGCCGCGCAGGACGTCGACCTCGCCGGTGTGGATGCGACCCTGACGGAGGTGGCCACCGGCCGGTCGCACGCCGGCCTGGCCCAGGTGGTGCACCACTACCTGCAGCGCCTCGACCAGGACGGGCCCGAGCCGGACCCCACCGCGGGCCGCACGCTGCGCCTCGCCAAGCACCCGGACGGGAGCCTCACCGGCCGCTTCGACCTGGACGCCGTCGGCGGGGAGAAGCTGCAGACCGCGCTGGAGCCGATCGTGCAGGCGGGCCGGAGCGCCAGCGACGAGCGCTCCCGCCCGCAGATGCTGGCCGACGCCCTCGTCCAGCTCTGCGACAACGCCCTGGCCGCCGGCGCCCTGCCGATGCTGCGCACCGTCAAGCCACACCTGATCGTCCGGGTGGATCTCGCCGATCTGGCCGGCCCGGCCACCGGGCCGGCCGCCGCCGAGACCGGCTTCGGGGCGACCATCTCCGCCACCCGGGCCCGCTGGATCGCCTGCGACGCGGGCATCACCCGCATCGTGCTCGGCCCCGACGGGGTCCCCCTCGATCTCGGCCGGGAACACCGGCTGGTCAGCTCGCACCTGCGCCGCGCGGTCGAGGCCCGCGACCGGGGCTGCGTGTTCGCCGGCTGCTCCGCGCCGACCCACTGGTGCGACGTCCACCATCTGCTGGAATGGATCAACGGCGGGGCGACCAGCCTGGAGAACTCGGCGCTGCTGTGCGAGCGGCACCACACCAAGGTCCACCACGGCTTCCGCCTCGCCCGACAACCCGACGGCCGCTGGCGCACCTGGCGCCCCGACGGCACCGAGATCCGCACCGGCCCGGCAGACCTGCGCGCCGCCTGACCCCCGAACCACCCGAACCCCCGATACCGCCGACCCCGCCGCGCGACCCCGCCGGCGGGGGCGCAGGCACGCCCGGACCGAGCGGCGCCCCCGTGTCACGCGTCGCGACGACGGAGCACCCACCCGGCGACCCTCCCTGCGGCCCGACGTGGTGCTGATGGAGATCCGGATGCCGCTGGGATCGTGGACGCCGTCCGCCTGATCGCCCGCGGGGACAGCCTGACCTTCCCGCACTCGGGCGGTCATCGCGGCCTACGGGTCGGGTCTCGTCCCGCTGCGGTGAGGCGCTCGGCGGGTGCACCACGTCCGAGCCCCTCCGCGCCCTGCCCCAGGAGGTCGCGGAGACCGAGCCGGCCGGCCTCGGCCCGCCGGACGACGACGGTGTCGGGGATGCCGGGGACGCCGTCGGCGGAACGGGCCGCCGCCAGGAGATCCGCCCAGCGGCGCGTGTGCCGGCGCATCGCCCGGGAGGTCAGGGCGCGGCCGCGGGTGAGCTGACCGCCGAAGGCCTCCTCGGGCGTGGCCTCGACGAGCACGAGCCGGACCGCCCGGCCGGCGCGGGCGGCGGCACGCAGCAGGGCCGTGCGCCGGTGGGGGCTGGTCATCGGATCGGTGACCACCACGACCGGGGTCGGGCCGCGGATCGCCCGGCCGACCCGCAGCCGGTGCCAGAGGTGCACCAGCGGCCGCAGCAGGCGGTACGGCAGCCCGATCCCGGCCGCGCGCAGCCGGGCGGCCACCTGCTCGGAGTCGACCGTCACCACGCCGGGCGGGGAGCTGCCGAGGAGAGCCGAGAGCAGCATCGTCTTGCCGGCGCCGGGCAGGCCCCCGATGAGGACCAGGGAGCGCGTGCCGTGGTCCCGGGAGGGCGCCGGACGGTTGCGGCGGGTCCCGGAGGCGTCGGTCTGCATCTGCGTCCCTCCTGTGCGGTCGGAGGACGACGGTGCGCGCGGGAGCTGCTCGGCTCCCGTGCCCGGGCTGGGAGATGCCCGTGAACCCAGTGTCCGCTCCGCCGCGCGGTGCCCGCCGGATCCCCAGGACAGCCCGACGGTCCGCACAGCTGCGTGACAGGGACCGTCCGGAGGGTGAGGCCGACGCGGCCCGGAGGGGGCCGGCGGAGCACGGGATCAGGGCAGCTCGGCGGGGGCGGGGTGCACGTCGTAGCCGAGCAGGACGTCGTCGCCGGCGAGGTACACCGAACGGTTGACCAGCCGCACGCCGTCGGCGACGCGGGTGGTCCCGAGCGGCCCGACCGCGTCCACGCCTGCCCCGAGGATCATGGGCGCCAGCGACACCACCACGCGGTCGACCGCTGCGGCGCGCAGCATCGAGGTGATGACCCGGCCGCCGCCCTCGACGAGGAGGGAGACGACCCCGAGCGAGCGGAGCAGCCGCAGCACCGCGTCGACCCGCAGCCCGGAGGGCCCGCCGGCGACCTCGCGCACGGTCGCCCCTCCCGCCACCAGGCCGCGGCGGCGTGCCGGGTCGGCGCCCGGCCCGCACAGGATGAGGGTGGCGGCGTCGTCGGAGAGCACCTTCGCGCTCAGCGGCGTGCGCAGGCGGGTGTCGAGGACGACGCGCAGCGGTGAGGCGCCGGGGACCATCCGCACCGTGAGCTGCGGATCGTCCTGCAGCACGGTGCGGGCCCCCACCAGCACCGCGTCGCAGCCGGCGCGCATCGCGTGCGCCACCCGGCGTTCGGCCTCCCCGCTGATCCACCGTGCGTCGCCGGTGCGCGTCGCGATCCGCCCGTCGAGCGTCTGGGCGTACTTGAGCACCACCCTCGGCCGGTCGGCGAGCGGGCGCAGCGGGCCGAGCAGGGCGCCGACGTCGACCGGGGTGCCCGGCACCTCGGTCAGCTGCTCGCCGGTGGGCCGCCGGTGGCCGAGCCGCACCTGCTTGGTCTCCAGGTAGGCGCGGTTGCGCCGGTGCGCTGCGGTGCTCAGCGACCGCAGGGACTCCACCGCGATCCCGTGCCGCAGCAGCGCGTCGGCCTTCGCCGGGTTGTTGGACAGCAGCCGGACCGAGGCGACGCCCAGGGCGCTCAGGATCGCCGCGGCGTCGCCGTAGTCGCGCAGGTCCACGTGGAGGCCCAGCCGCAGATTGGCGTCGACGGTGTCGGCCCCGGCGTCCTGCTCCACGTAGGCCCGCAGCTTGTCCACCAGCCCGATGCCCCGGCCCTCGTGGCCGTTGAGGTAGAGGACGACGCCGCGGCCCTCGGCCGCGACCGCGCGCAGCGCGGTGCGCAGCTGGACCCCGCAGTCGCAGCGCAGGGAGCCGATCGCGTCCCCGGTCAGGCACTCGGAGTGCAGCCGGGTCAGCAACGAGGTCCCGTCGCCGACCGAACCGAACACCAGCGCGAGGTGGACGTGCCCGGTGGCGGTCTCGAACGCGCGGGCCTGGAACTGGCCGTAGGGCGTCGGCAGCGCCACGGAGGCCACTTCGCGGGGGGCCGCCCCGCCGGCCTGCAGCGGTGGATGGACCATGCGCCCGTCTCCTCCCTCGCACGCGGCAAGGGGATAGCACGCTACCGTCGCGCAGCCCGGATCGACGTGCTCCGATGCGCCGGGAGGTGAGAGGCCTGTCCGCCCGCCGACTGCTGTTCCTCGCCCCGCGCCGCGTGGGGCTGGCGCCGGTCGACCTCCCGGAGCCCGGCCCCGGCCGGCTGGTCGTGCGCACCCGGTTCTCGGGGATCAGCACCGGCACCGAGCTGCTCTGCTACCGCGGGCTGCTGGACCCGGATCTGCCGCTGGACGAGCGGCTCGGCGCGCTGGGCGGCAGCTTCCGCTACCCGTTCCCGTACGGCTACAGCTGTGTCGGCGAGGTGGAGCTCGGCACCGCAGCGGTCCCGGCCGGGACGACGGTCTTCGCCTTCCACCCGCACCAGGACCGGTTCGTGGTGGCCGAGGACGACGTCGTGGTGCTCCCCGAGGGCACCGATCCGCGCGCGGCCACGCTGTTCCCGCTGGTCGAGACCGCCCTGCAGCTCAGCCTCGACGCCGGCCAGGTGGCGCACGAGACCGTCGCCGTCCTGGGGCTCGGCGCGGTGGGGGTCCTCACGGCGCTGCTGCTGCAGCGGGCCGGCGCCACGGTGCTCGCCGCCGATCCGCTGGAGGAGCGCCGGGAGCTGGCGGGCGCGCTCGGCCTCCCGGCGGTCGCCCCCGAGGACCTGCTCGCCGGGCTGCCGCCCGGCGGCGTGCCGCTGGTGGTCGAGCTGTCCGGCTCCCCCGCGGCCCTGGCCGGCGCGCTGCCCCTGCTCGCCCACGAGGGCACCGTCCTGGTCGGGTCCTGGTACGGGGAGCAGCCGGTGGCCCTGCCGCTGGGGGGTGCGTTCCACCGCCGCCGGCTGACGCTCCGCAGCAGCCAGGTGTCGACCGTCCCGGCCCGGCTCGGCGACCGCTGGGACATCCCCCGCCGCCGCCGGGCGGCCGGCGCGCTGCTCGGCGAGCTGCCGCTGGCCGCGCTGGCCACGACCGAGTTCGACTTCGAGGAGGCGGCCCTGGCCTACGCAGCGCTCGACGGCCGCGAACCCGGTGTGCTGCACGTCGCGCTGCGCTATCCATGACCGCATGTACGAGACCGGGACAGCGCGGCAGGTGAGAGCGTTCCACGTCATGCCGGGCCTGCCGCCCCCGGAGGGCGAGCGGCACGCGCACGACTACCGGCTCGACGTCGTCGTCCGCCGGGACGACCTCGACGAGCGCGGCATGGTCGTCGATCTGGACCTGCTGGACGGCGCGCTGGGCGAGGCCGCCGCCCGGGTCGACGGCGCGGACCTCGACCGCGTGCTGCCGGACGTGGCGGCGGTGACCGTCGAGGTGTTCGCGCGGTGGGTGCACGGGCAGCTCGCGACCGCGCTCGGCCGGCTGCCGGGGGTCACGCTGGCCGTGCGCGTCTGGGAGTCCCCGACGGCGTTCGGCGGCTACACCGCCGTGCTCGACGGGGCCAGCTCCTCGTAGGCGGCCAGGCACCGCTGCGCGCAGGCCGCCCAGGTGAACCGCTCGCGCACCAGCTCGCGGGCGCGCGCCCCCATGCGCGCGGCCAGCGCCCGGTCGGCCAGCAGCTGGGCCAGGCGGTCGCGGAGCTCGTCGACGTCGCCCGGGGTCACCAGGAACCCGGTCTCCCCGTCCCGGACCACCTCCGGCAACCCGTCGAGACGGCTGGCGACCACCGGCGTGCCGCTGGCCATCGCCTCCAGCACGGACAGGCCCAGCAGCTCGGAGATGGCGAAGGACCGGCCGTAGCAGTCCCGTGCGACGGTGGGCAGCGCGAACACCGCGGCGCCGCGGTGCAGCGCGGGCAGGGCGGCGTCGGGCACCGCCCCGGCGAAGGCGACGTCCTTCCCGCCGGCGAGCTCGCGCAGCAGCACCGGGTAGCCCCGCGCCGGCGGGCGCGCGTCGTGCCCGCCGGTGCCGGCCACGGTGAGCCGCGCGCCGGCCGGCAGCGCCCGGACCAGCACGTCGATCCCCTTGTGCGGGGTGATCCGCCCGAGGAAGAGCACGCCGTCGCGGCGGACCTCCGGATCGGGGCTGAACCGGTGCGGATCGGCCCCGCCGTAGATCACCCGCGTGCGCGCGGCCGGGACGCCGAGCACCGCGGCGGAGAACCGCGACACCGTGAGGAACCGATCGAACAGCGCCGGCAGCAGGCCGAGCCACCCGCCCCCGCCGAGCCCGTGGTCGGTGGTCACCAGCCGCTGCCCCCGCAGCCGCGCGGCCAGCGCCGCCACCCGGCTCGGGGCGCTGCGGGTGTGGTGGGTGTGGACGACGTCGACGCCGTCGAGCGCCCACGCCAGCTGTGGCGCCAGCGGGTGGACCGGGTGCCCGCGCCCGTGCCCGAGCGGGCGCA
The DNA here is from genome assembly GCF_900114385.1 of Geodermatophilus ruber. Classification (GTDB taxonomy): domain Bacteria; phylum Actinomycetota; class Actinomycetes; order Mycobacteriales; family Geodermatophilaceae; genus Geodermatophilus; species Geodermatophilus ruber. The sequence goes on along the minus strand of NZ_FOSW01000013.1, from coordinate 64,891 downwards.
GGGTGCGGACCCGCAGCCCGGAGGGGTCGCGGCGCTGCCCGGGACGGGGCCCGAAGGTGACCAGTTCGACCTCCGCGTGCGGAGCCAGGGCGCGGGCGAGCTCGACCGGATAGCGTTCCCCGCCGCCGAACAGCCCGCCGGCACCGAACGGGGTGGGGGCGACGTGGACGATCCGCATGCACTGATGGTCTCGCTGGTGACCCTCGGCGACCCCGCCACGCTCACCGGCGGCTACCTCTACCACCGGCGGATCGCCGCGCTCGCGCCCCGGTTCGGCGCCCGGGTGCGGTTCGTCTCCGTGCCGGCCGCGCCGTACCCGCTGCCGGTGGCCGCCGGCCCGCTGGTGCTGCGGCGGGTGGCCCGGCAGCGCCCCGACGTCCTCCTGCTGGACAGCATCGCCGCCGGGTACCTCGCCCCCTGGCTGCCGCTGCGGCGGCCCGCCGTCCCGGTGGCCGCGATCCTGCACCAGCCACCCGGGGGGATCGACTCGGACGGGGTCCGCGCCGCGTCGCAGGCGCTGCTCGACCGGTGGGCCTACCGGACCGCGGACCCGCTGCTGGCCGCCAGCGCGGCGCTCGCCGACGACCTGGCGGCCGCGGGGCTCCCCCGCGACCGGCTGCGCGTCGTCCCGCCGGGCCGGGACGTGGCCCCGGCGCCCGGCGAACCTCCCGGCGACCTGCGGTCCGGCTGCCGCGCGGCCCTGCTGTCGGTCGGGAACTGGGTGGCGCGCAAGGGCCTGCTCGACCTGCTCGATGCGGTCGGCCGGCTGCCGGGGGACGCCGGCACGCTGCACCTGGTCGGCGACCCCGACGCCGAGCCGGGATACGCGGCCCGGGTCCGGCGCCGGCTGGCCGCGCCCGACCTGGCCGGGCGGGTCGTCGTCCACGGCCCGCTGCCGGCCGCCGGGGTCGCCGCCTTCTACGCCGCCGCGGACGTCTTCGCGCTGGCCAGCACCCGGGAGCCCTACGGCACGGTGTACGGGGAGGCGATGGCGGCCGGCCTGCCGGTAGTGGGGTACGCCGCCGGCAACCTGCCGCACCTGGCGCGGGACGGCGAGGAGGGGCTGGTGGTCCCGCCGGGCGACGTGCCCGCGCTCACCGCGGCGCTGCGCCGGCTCGTGGACGACGCGGCGCTGCGCCGGCGGATGGGAGCCGCCGCCGCCCGGCGGGCGAGGGCCTTCCCGACGTGGGCGCAGACCGCCGCGCAGCTGGTCGCGGAGCTGCGCGTCGTGGCCGGGCGATGATCCGGCCTCCCCCGATCCGGCCGGTCGCGCGGGCGGCGGCCCGGGCGGTCGTGGGCCGGCTACCGCTGCCGGTCGCCGACGCGCTTCGGCGGCCGCTCCCCTCCTCCCCGCCGCCCGGCCGGGTGCGCCGGGCGCTGCTGCGCGCGCTGCGGGAGGGCGGCATCCCGCGATCGGTGTCGACCTTCCGGCTGGTCGACGACCCGGACCTGGAGCTCGTCGCCGCCGACTCGCTGGTGCTGGCCCAGCTCTACTGGTACGGGGTGCAGGGCTGGGAACCCGAGCTGCTGCCCTGGTGGCGCTCCTGCTGCCGCGCCGCGCGGTCGAGCCTGGAGCTGGGCGCGAACGTCGGGTACTTCGCCGTCCAGGCCGGCCGGGCCGCGCCGGGGGGCCGGCACGTGGCGGTGGAGCCGCACCCCCTCTCCGCGCGGATCTGCCGGGCCAACCTCGCCCTGAACCGGATCACCTCCGTGGAGCTCGTCGTCGCCGCCGCCGTCGCCGACCCGGCGCCCGCCTCGGTGCGGCTGCTGGTGCCCGCCGAGCAGCTGGCCACGCCGACCGTCGCCTTCCTGGCCCCGGGCACCGAGCTGCCGGAGGACATGGCCCGGAACGTCACCGCCGCGATCGACGTGCCGGCGGTCGACGTCCGGCGGCTGGTGGCGGGCACCGACCTGATCAAGCTGGACGTCGAGGGCCAGGAGCACGCACTGCTCGCGGCCTGCCGCGACCACCTGGCCGAGCGGCGGCCGACCCTGTTCGTCGAGGTCCTGCCCGGCACCGTGCGGCTGCGCACCCTGCTCGCCGAGCTGTGCCGGCAGGACGGCTACCGGTGCTACGCGGTGACCCGCGAGCGGCTGGTCGCGCTCGATCCCGGCGCGCTGGCCACCGTGCGGCTCAAGGAGCGGTACGGCGGCCAGGACGTCATCCTCTGCGCCGGTGATCCGCCGCAGGTGCCCGCACCGGCCGATCCCGGCCCGGGGGCCGCTGATTCTCAGCGCGGCGCCGCCCCATGAGCCTCCGCGAGTGCCTCGAGGGCCGCGGTGAAGCACGGCATGGAGGCGCGGACCTTCCCGACCCCCACCTGGCCGACCCCGGCCTTCTTGTGCATGACGGCGGTGGTGATCAGCGGTGCGATCCCCGTCTCCGCGACCTTGCGGATGTCGATCGCCACGGGCACACCCCGGAAGTCCCAGTTGGGAATCGGCATGTTCGGATTGCTCCCGACGAAGATCTCCGCCTGCTCCTCGCTGGTGGCCAGCGCCTCGGCGAAGCCGCCCTCGCCCGTTCCCACCAGTTGCTGCACGGCCGGTGCGGCGACCGCCACCGGGCCCCCGAATCCGTATGCCTCGATGATCGCGCTGTCGCCGGTGTCGGGACAGGCGTCCGCATCGGAGTAGCCGGGGAAGTACAAGGTCTCGAGCTGGTCCAGCGGGCCGGTGAACCAGCGGTCGCCGAGCCCGCTGACCCGGATGGCGAATTCCCGCCCGTTGCGGGTCATGCACGTGACGACCGAACCGTCCTGGATCGTGGCGGCGGCATCCAACGTGGCCTTGCCGGCGGCCATCCCCAACGTCAGGAAGAAGTTGACGTTGCCGGACAGGAAGTCGAGCACCGATTGGAGATCCTGCTGGGGCAGGCCCGCCCGCGCGAGTCTCGGTGCGAGTTCCCTGAACATCAGGCTGGACGCGGCGTTGATGCGCACGTGGAAGTCGTCACCCATCGTCACCGCCTGCGCGAGGATCGGGTTGATGGGCAGCCCACCGTCGGGGAACAGCTGCAACGCCCTCGACAAGCCGGCGCCGAGGACGTCGCGCATCCACCTCAGGTGGTCGCCCACGGACTCGTCGTAGACCCCGAAGCGGAGGACTTTGCCTTCCCCCTCGTGCATCGTCGTGTAGGCGCGGTTCCCGTCCGTGGCGTTCTCCACGACGAACACCGGCATGCTCCCCGTCAGGATTCCGCCCATCGCCCCGACGGCCCGATGGTGATGATTCGGGGCGAACTGCACCTCTTCGCACACGCGGCGGGCCTCGGCCTCGTCCCCCGCCCAGCCTTCGAACATCGCCGCGCCGATCGCCGCGCCCTGCATGGGGTCGGGCATGTCCGCGAACGCGATCGGTGGCCCGGCGTGCAGGATGAGCCTGCCCTCCAGTGCGGGAATGACGTTCCTGGCCGGCACGACGTCCACGAGTCGCGGCTGCGCGTCCCTGATCTTCTGCGCGATCGCCTCGTTCGCCTCGTCGAGTGATGCATACGTCGTCATCGTTCCTCCACTCGGATGGTCCTGCGCGGCCTCATGGGTCAGTGGCTCACCTCAGCCGGGCGAGCAGGGACTGGACTCGGCGGTCACCGCCCGCGGCGGGTCGCCAGTCCAGGTGGACGATCTCGGCACCTCGCTCGAACGGCGACGTGGCGAACTCGCGCAACCCGATGTTGACGATCCGCGGTGTCTCCGAGAGCAGTCGCCGGACCGGTTCGGCCGGTGCGGGCCCGGGAGTCTTCGCCCCGGCGCGCCGCTCCACCAGGGCGAGGGCATGCCGGACCGCGGCCGCATTGCTGGGCAGCACGGTGACGCCGGCCTGCTCGAGCACGCGGATCTGCCCGCTCGCGCCCTGCGGGTCGTCGTCGGTGCCGCACACCGAGGCCACCACCGCGACGTCCCGGCCGTCGGCCTGGACCTTCGCCAGTCCCTCGACCACGGCCTGGGCGAGGGCCCCGGCGGGATCGGCCGCCGCCCCGTAGCCCAGCACCACGTCCAGGAGCAGGACTGCGGTCTCCGGGTCCTCGAGGACCGCGCCGATCTGCTGGTTCCGCGCACCCGGGTCGATCATCGGATGCGGCCGGCCGCGCGTGTACGCGTCGTCGCCCAGGTCGATCACCTCGTGACCGCGCGCACCGCTCGCCCGCCCGGTGCGCGAATCGGCGAGCAGCAGGGCGGCCTCGGCGGCCAGCGTCCCTCCCGTGTACAGGCCGGTGATCCACCGCTGCTCGGGTCGGGGCGTGACCGGCCGGCCGGCCCTGGTCCCGGCCAGTTCGACGGCAACCCTCGCGGCCTCCTCCAGCGTTCGAGCATGGCGCACGGCACCGTCGACCCGTGCGCTCCCGCGGTCCCCCAGGAGCACGGCCACGACCGGCTTGGAGAGCCCACCGGCGAGGCCCATCACCCGGTCGCGGACCCGCCGTGCCGGGGGCTTGCCGACGAGGACGATGACGTCGGTGGCCACGTCGTCGTCGAGCGCGCGCAGCCCTTGCAGGCACATGACACCCCCGACGCGAGCGCTCAGGTCTCGTCCGCCGACCCCGATCGCATGGGACACCCCGCCCCCGAGCCGGCCGATCTGGACCATGACCTCCTGAAGACCGGTGCCCGAGGCACCGACCAGTCCGATCGCCCCGTCGTCGACGGCGTTGACGAAGCCCAGGGGGATCCCGCGGATGCATCCGGTTCCGCAGTCGGGCCCCATCACGAGCAGACCGCGTTCGATCGCCCGGGTCTTGAGCGCGACTTCATCGTCGATGCTCACGTTGTCGCTGAAGACGAACGCATGGATGCCGCGGTCCAGGAGCCGATCCACCTCTCCGGCGACGTACTCGCCGGGGATGGAGACGAGACCGAGATTCACGTCGTCGAGTACGGCGACCGCCCGGTCCAGCGAACGCACGGTGGGTGGTCCGGACCGGCCGGACCTCGGCCCCCGGGGTGTCAGCAGTCCATGCGCCCGCGCCACCAGGGCCCCCGCTGCGGCGGCATCTGCGACGCCGGCCGCGATGACCAGGTCGGTCGGCCCGGCCTCGTCCAGGCCGTCGACATCGAGCCCGGCGTTCCGCAACATCTCCTTGTTCGCCGGGGTGCCCATCACGACCGACACCCGGTCGACGCCAGGAACATCCGCGAGGGCCCGGCTCAGCTGCATCAGCCGCAACGAGTCCTGGTAGGTGTTCGGCCTGACGTGGGAACAGAGCATGACCAGCTGCGCCCCCTACAACGGGATTCAAGCCTGGCGACGCCCTCGAACAGCACACAGTGCCGAAGGTCCCCGGCGCTCGGGCGGTCGGTTCCCCGTCGCGGTCGGACGAGCTGGCGTCCGTGGGTCACCGGACTTCCCTGCCCCGATGCCCGGGGCTGGGACGACGCGCGGCCCCCGGCCGGGCGCCCGGGGCGGCCATCATGACCCCATGGAGGCCCACGCCCCGGGTGGCCGGCCGCCGCCCGCCCCGTGCCGCGGGAGCCGGCGGTGAGCGCGGCCGAGGTCGTCGCCGAGGCCCGGCGGCGCGGCGTGGCGCTCGTCCGGTTCGAGTACTGCGACGTCAGCGGGATCGCGCACTGCAAGGCGGTCCACGTCGACCGCCTGCAGCAGAAGCTGCGGGAGGGCGTGAACCTCACCCGCGCGCAGATGGCCATCACCATGCTCGAGCACGTGGTGCCGATCGAGGGCATGGAACCCGTCGGCGAGATCCGGCTGCTGCCGGACCCCGGAACGTTCTCCGTCCTCCCCTGGGTGCCCGCCGGCGCCGGCCTGCTGTGCGACCAGGTGAACCACGACGGGCGCCCCTGGGGAGCCTGCCCCCGCACCTACCTGAAGCAGGCGATCGCCCGGGCGGCCGAGCACGGCGTCACCGTCCGGGCCGCCTTCGAGAACGAGTACTACCTGGCGCGCGAGGAGGACGGCCGCTTCGTCCCCGTCGACGCCCCCGGCCACGCGCCCGTGTACAGCGCGATCGGCCACGACCTCACCGCCGGGCTGACCGTGGAGACGATGGCCGCCCTCGAGGCCCAGGGGATGACGGTCGAGCAGGCGATCAACGAGTACGGACCGGGTCAGCAGGAGATCTCGGTCGGCTACACCGACGCCCTGCGCGCCGCCGACCACCAGGTGAAGTTCCGCGACGCCGTCCGCGGGACGGCCCTGCGGCACGGCCTGCTGGCGTCCTTCGCCGCCAAGCCGTATCCCGACGAGATCGGCAGCGGCGCCCACGTGCACCTCTCGCTGTGGGACGCCGAGGGCGGGCGCAACCTGCTCCACGACCCGACCGCGCCGGGCGGGCTGTCCGAGGTCGGCCGGCGGTTCGTCGCCGGCGTCACCGAGCACCTGCCGGCGCTGACCGCGCTCACCACCCCGAGCTACAACTCCTTCCGGCGGCTGCGCCCCGGCGCCTGGGCCGCCGCCACCACCGCCTGGGGGTTCGACAACCGGGAGGCCGCGGTGCGGGTCTGCTCCCCGTTCACCGGGCGGGAGGAGGAGAGCCTCAACCTGGAGGTCAAGACCTCCGACGGCAGCGCCAACCCCTACCTGTCCCTCGGCGCGCTGATCACCTGCGGTCTCGACGGCATCGCGCGCGGCCTGCAGCCCGGGGAGCCCAGCGCGCACGACCCCGCCCGCCTGCCCCCCGCCGAGCTCGCGCGCGGCAAGGTGCGCCCCCTGCCGACGACGATGCGCGCCGCCCTCGACGAGCTGGAGAAGGACGAGGTGCTGCTCGGCAGCATGGACGAGCTGCTGGCCCGCTGCTACCTCGCCGTCCGGCGCAGCGAGGACGAGGAGTTCTCGGCGCACGACGAGGAGTTCGAGCTCCGCGCGCACTTCTACCGGTTCTAGATGGTCGACCTCGCGGACGTCCCCGTCGTCGACGAGCACTGCCACCCGGTCGACGCCCGGCCGCCGGCCGATCCGGCGACCTGGCGCGGCTGCTTCACCGAGTCCCCCGACCCCCGCATGCGCGCCGAGGACGCGGCGCACACCGTCTTCTCCCGCCGGTTGGTCCGGGCCCTGGCGGCCTTCCACGGGGTGGAGGCCAGCGAGGAGGCCGTGCTGGCGGCCCGCGCCCGGCTGCCAGCCGACCGGTACGTCGCGGACCTGTTCGCCGACGCGGCCCTCGCCGGCGTCGTCGTCGATCCCGGCTACCCGAACCCGGCGACGGCACTGCCGGGGTCGGTGTTCGGCACCGCCGGTGGCGCGCACGTGCGCACCCTGCTGCGGCTGGAGCCCTTCTTCGAGCGGCTCGTGGCCGAGCACGCCCGCTACGACGACCTCGTCGCCGCCGCCTCGGCCGGGCTGGCGGACCTGCGGGCGCGCGGCGCCGCGGGGCTGAAGAGCATCGTCGGCTACCGCACCGGGCTGGCGATCGAGCGGTGGCCGGAGGCGGAGGCGCGCGCGGCCTTCGCCGCGGCCCGGTCCGCAGTGACCGGGCACGGCGCCGTCCGGCTGGGGCACAAGCCCCTGCTCGACACGCTGCTGCACCTGGCCCTCGCGGCGGCCGCGGCGCAGGAGCTACCGATGCAGTTCCACGTCGGCTACGGGGACCCCGACGCCGACCTCCGCACCGCCAACCCGCTGCATCTGCGCCCGGTCCTGGAGGAGCCGGCCTACCGGACCGCGCCGGTCGTGCTGCTGCACGGGTGCTGGCCCTACGTCCGGGAGGGCGCCTACCTGGCGTCGGTGTACGGCAACGCCCACCTCGACCTCTCCTACGCAATCCCGTTCCTGTCGACCGCGGAGCTGCGGGCCATGACCTGCGCCGCCCTCGCGGTCGCGCCGACCACCAAGCTGCTCTACAGCTCCGACGGGGCTCGGGTGCCGGAGCTGCACTGGCTGGGCGCCCGCACCGGGCGGCGGGTGATCGGCGGCGTCCTGGCCGACCTGGTGGCCGACGGCGACCTCGGCGCCGCCGACGCGCGAGTGGCCGGCGAGCGGGTCCTGCACGGCAACGCCCGCCGGCTCTACGGCGTCCCGGCCTGAGCCGGGTGCGGCCCTCAGAGGCCCCGGTCCGCCAGCAGCGCCGGCCACCTGTCCCGCCACGGCGCCGCCTCCTCGAACGCGGCGGCCGCGCGGAGCACCGCCGGGTCGTCGAGGTGGCGGCCGATGATCTGCAGGCCGACCGGCAGCCCCTCGTCGGTCCAGCCGGCCGGCACGGTCGCCGCCGGCTGCCCGGTGAAGTTCAGCGGGTAGGTGAAGTGCAGCCACTCGAAGGGCTCGACCTCCCGGCCGTCGATCTCGGTCGGGCCCTGGATGCCGATCTCGAACGGCGGCACCGCGAGGGTCGGGGTGAGCAGGAGGTCGTGGTCGCGCATCAGGCGCCACATCCGGTTGGTGACCGCCTTGCGCACCATCAACGCGTCGGTGAAGTCCTCCGCGGCCCACTCCCGCCGGAGGAACTCCACCAGGTGCGGCGTCACGTTCTCCTCGCCGATCCGGTCGACCTCCCGGCGCAGGCCACGCAGGTCGGTCTCGTTGGCCACGATCGCCCAGAAGGCCTCGTAGGGATGCGGCCAGCCCGGGGTCACCTCCTCGACGACGCAGCCGAGGTCCCGTTCGAAGACGCGGACGGCATCGCCGACGATCCGGCGGACCGCCGGGTCGACGGCCGCGTACCCCCAGTCGGGGCTGTAGGCCACCCGCCGGCCCCGGAGGTCGCCGCGCAGCGACTCCATCCAGTCGAACTCCGGCCCGGGCAGGGAGAAGCGGTCGCGATCGTCGGGGCCGGCGATGACCGAGAGCATGAGCGCGCCGTCGGCCACGGTCCGGCTCATCGGCCCGATGTGCTCCAGCGACTCCCAGCTCGACACGCCCGGGTAGCGCTCGTCCTTGGTTCCGGGGTAGAGCGGCACCCGCCCCATCGAGGCCTTCATCCCGAACAGGCCGCAGAAGCTGCTGGGGATCCGGATCGATCCGCCGCCGTCGCTGCCGATCGCGACGGGCCCCATCCCGCTGGCCACCGCCGCGCCCGACCCCGCGCTCGACCCCCCGGACGTGCGCGAGGTGTCCCACGGGTTGCGGGTGGCGGGGAAGACCGGGTTGTGGCCGACGCCGCTGTACCCGAACTCGGGCACGTTGGTCTTGCCGACCACGATCGCGCCCGCCGCCTTCAGCCGCTCGACCACGACGTCGTCCTCGTCCGGGACGAAATCGGCGTAGATCCTCGAGCCGGAGACGGTGCGCACCCCCTTGGTGCACACCAGGTCCTTGATGCCGACCGGGACGCCGGCCAGCGCGCCGACCTCCTCGCCGTCCGCCAGCGCCTGCTCGAGGCGCTCGGCATCGGCCCGCGCCTGCTCGGGGGTGGGCGTGCAGAAGGCGTGCAGGACCGGCTCCAGGCGGTCCATCCGGTCCAGGACCGCCGCGACGACCTCGGTGGGGGACAACCGCTTCGCGCGGATCTCCCCGGCCAGGGTCACCGCGTCCATGCGGCAGATGTCGTTGCCGGTCACCTGCTGTTGGGTCACCGAACCGCCCCTCTCAGTGCAGCCACGTCCGCACGGGCACCCGCCCGCCGCTCATGCCCGGCTCGATCCCGGTTCCGGCACCCGCGCCCCGGGCCGAGCGCGGTGCCCCGAGCGCCCGGTGGCCAGGACGAGGACCGCGTAGGTGAGCGCGGCAGCGAGCATCCCCACCAACACCTCGACGTACTGCGGCGCCTGGAAGTGCACGATCCCGGCCGCCAGCGCGCCGACCGCCCAGCCGGCGAAGGCCGTCCACCGGACGCCGGACGGCTCCTCCGGTACCGCAGGCCGCCGCAGCGCGTAGTCGGTGAGGATGACCGCCCCGATGGGCGGCACGAAGACCCCGAGGATGTTGAGCCAGTCCAGGAAGAGGCTCCACACGCCGGCCAGCGCGGCGACGGTGCCGACGATCCCGAGGACCACCGTCAGGAGCCGCATCCGGCTGCCGAGGATGTGGCTCCAGCCGACCGCCCCGTTGTAGAGGCAGTGGGTGCACACCGAGCCCAGGTTGACCACGATGAAGACCAGGGCGAGGGCGGAGAGCAGCCAGCCGTGCCCGGTCGCGAACACGGGCAGGAAGTTGCCGCCGTTGACCTGGGGATCGCTGATCGCGCCGGACGCGACGATCACCGCACCCACCAGGAACGCCACGAGGTTGGCCACCGGGAACGCGGACGAGGACGCCAGCACCGCGGCCCGCCCGTTCCTGGACCAGCGCGTGAAGTCCCCGGTCATCGTCCCCGAGTCGGCGAAGGTCGCCACCACCAGCGTGACGGCGGCGCCGATCGACGTGGCCGCGGCCCCGCCGCTCACCCCCGGGTAGTTCCAGACGTCGCCGAGACCCCCGGTGCGCGAGATCAGCCAGAGCGCGACGGCGGCGACGACGAGGAACAGGGGCGCGGCCACCATGCCCAGCACCGAGAGCGCGCGGATCCCGATGAAGGTGATCGCGATGAACAGGATCCCGGCGAGCAGGGTGACCAGCTTCTCGTTCCAGCCGAAGGACTGGTTGACCGTCAGCCCGGTGAGCCCGGTCTGGAACGCGAACCAGCCGACCACGATCGTGGCCAGGAAGCCGGAGGCGAGCGTGTAGCCGTACCGGCCGAAGACCCGGCCGGCCACGAGGGCGAAGTTGAGCCCCGATTCGCCCGACAGGTAGCTGAGCGCGCCCACGTAGAGCATGAGCACCACGTTGCCGAGGACGATCGCCAGGAGCCCCTGCCGGAAGCCGAGCAACGCGGTGATGACGCCGCCGAAGACCGCGCAGGTGAGGATCATCGGGAAGCCGAACCACACGGCGGCGACGGCGGGGGTGGACTTGCGGTGCGAGGCAGGGACGGGCTGGTGCTCGAATTCCGATTCCAGTTCGAGACCGCCCACGTGCTCCACGTCTGCACCGGTCACGACGGACCTCCCACCCCTGGGGTGGGCGCACGGTAGTCCTCGGCCGGGAAGGGGGTCAACGCCCGCGGCCCTCGTGGGGAACGGGCTGCGCGGGCACCCGCCTGCACGGGGACGGCCGGCTCGGAACCCTGGGCGGCCCGACGCCGTTGGTTCCACATGACGCGCACCGATGCGACGGTGGTGGCGCTGGACGAGGCGTTCTTCGCCGATCCGCACGCGGTGTACGCCACCCTGCGCACGACCAGCCCGGTCACGCGGGCGCTGACCCCGGTGGGCCTGTCCGTGTGGCTGGTGACCCGCTACGACGACGCCCGGGCGGCGCTCGCCGACCCGCGCCTGTCCAAGGACGGCGACCGGCTGGCGGCGGTGCTCGACCGGCACACGGTGACCTCGCAGCGACGGGTCTCGCTGGCCGCGGAGCTGCTCCGGCACATGCTCAACTCCGACCCGCCGGACCACACCCGCCTGCGCAAGCTGGTCGGCCGGGCGTTCACGGTGCGGGCGATCGCCGGCCTGCGCCCGCGGATCGAGCAGATCGCCACCGAGCTCGCCGACCGGATGGCCGCCGGCCCCGCCGAGGTCGACCTGCTCGACACCTTCGCGTTCCCACTGCCGATGACCGTGATCTGCGAGCTGCTCGGCGTCCCGGACGTCGACCGCACGGCGTTCCGCGGCTGGACCCGGTCCCTGCTGGCCACCGATGACGACACCCTCGAGCGCACCGCCGCCATGGCGGCCATGGCGCAGTACCTGGTCGACCTCGTCGCCGACAAGCGGGCCCGGCCGGGCGAGGACATGCTGTCGGCCATCGTGGCGGCCTCCGAGCACGCCGACCGGCTCTCCCCCGACGAGACCGTGGCGATGGCGTTCCTGCTGCTGGTGGCGGGCCACGAGACGACGGTCAACCTCATCGGCAACGGCATGCTGGCCCTGCTGCGCCGGCCCGACCGCCTGGCCGGGCTGCGCGCCGACCCCGACCTCACGCCGCGCGCGGTCGAGGAGTTCCTCCGCTTCGACGGGCCGGTCGACCTGGCCACCTTCCGGCACACCACCGAGCCGGTCGAGATCGGCGGCGTGACCGTGCCGGCCGGCGAGATCGTGCTCGTCGCCCTGTCCTCGGCCAACCGGGACCCCGCGCGCTTCCCGGACCCCGACGAGCTGGACCTGCAGCGTGAGGCCGCCGGCCACCTGGGCTTCGGCTTCGGGCTGCACCACTGCCTGGGCGCGCCGCTGGCCCGGCTGGAGGGCGACGTCGCCTTCCGCACCCTGCTCGCCCGCTTCCCCGCCATGGCGCTCGCCGTCGACCCCGCCGCGCTGACCTGGCGGTCGAGCATCCTCATCCGCGGGCTGACCCGGTTGCCGGTGCGGCTGGACGGGCAGCAGCGGCCCGCCTGACGCCCGTTGCCGCCTCGGTCCGGCCCAGGACCGGCCCGGCGGGGGGCGCCGTCCCCGGCCGTCAGAGGTTGATCATGTGGCCGGTGAGGCCGTGGAAGGCCTCCTGCAGGGCCTCGCTGAGCGTCGGGTGGGCGTGCACGTTGCGGGCGAGCTCCGTGGCCGTGAGGTCCCACTTCTGCGCGAGCGTCAGCTCCGGCAGCAGCTCGGTCACCTCGGGACCGATGAGGTGCCCGCCCAGCAGCTCGCCGTAGGTCTGGTCGGCGACCAGCTTGACGAACCCGCCCGGCTCGCCCAGCCCCTGGGCCTTGCCGTTCGCGGTGAAGGGGAACTTGGCGACGGTGACCTTCCAGCCGTTCTGGTCGGCCAGCTCCCGGGCCTGGGCCTCGGTCCAGCCGAAGCTGGCCACCTGGGGCTGGCAGAACGTCGCCCGCGGCATCATCACGTAGTCCAGCTCCTGGGTCTCCGCGCCGGCGATGGTCTCGGCGGCGACGACGCCCTGGGCCTCGGCCACGTGCGCCAGCATCAGCTTCGCGGTGACGTCGCCGATCGCGTACACGTGCGGGACGTTGGTGCGCATGCGGTCGTCGATGGCGATGGCCCCGCGCTCGGTCAGCTGGACGCCGAGCTTCTCCAGGCCGTAGCCCTCGACCCGCGGCTGGAAGCCGATCGCCTGGAGCACCTTGTCCGCCTGCAGGTCGCGGGTGCCCTTGGCGTCGGTGACGGTGACGGTGACCGACTCCCCGGAGTCGTCGATCTTCTCGACCCTGGTGGAGGTGAGCACCTCGACGCCGAGCTTGCGGTACCGCTTGGCCAGCTCCTTGGAGACCTCCTCGTCCTCGAGGGGCAGCATCCGGTCGAGGAACTCGACGATGGTGACCTTGACCCCGTAGTTGGCGAGCACGTAGGCGAACTCGACGCCGATCGCGCCCGCGCCCGCGACGATCACGCTCTTGGGCAGCTCGCGGGTGAGGATCTGCTCCTCGTAGGTCACCACCCGCTCGGAGAGCTGGGTGCCCGGCAACAGCTTGGTGGTGGCGCCGGTCGCGATGATCACGTGGTCGAAGGTGACGGTCTCCGAGCCGCCCTGCGACAGGGCCACCTGCAGGGTGTGCGGGTCGGTGAAGGCGCCCCGGCCGTCGAACTCGGTGATCTTGTTCTTCTTCATCAGGAAGTGCACGCCCTTGACCCGGCCGTCGGCCACGGTGCGGCTGCGGTCGAAGGCGGCGCCGAAGTCGAAGGAGACCTCACCGCTGATGCCGAAGGTCGCGGCCTCCGCGGTGAAGATGTGGGCGAGCTCGGCGTTGCGCAGCAGCGCCTTGGACGGGATGCAGCCGACGTTGAGGCACACCCCGCCCCAGTACTTCTCCTCGACGACGGCCACGCTCTTGCCGAGCTGCGCGGCACGGATCGCCGCCACGTATCCGCCGGGACCGGCACCCAGGACGACCACATCGAAGTGAGGCATGCCCCGAGCGTAGGGGCCGTACCGCGGCCGCGCGCCTAGCCCCGCGGCGGGGTCACCGCTACCCGGCCGTGCGTCCCGTCGACGGTGACCTCCTGTCCGCTGCTGATCCGGCCGGTGGCCCCGGGCACGCCGACGACGGCCGGGATGCCGTACTCCCGGGCGACCACGGCCCCGTGCGAGTTGGCCCCGCCCATCTCCATGACCAACCCGCCTGCGGTGAGGAACAGCGGTGTCCAGCCGGGGTCGGTCGACGGCGCGACGAGGATCTCCCCCGGCACCAGGTGCGCGCCGGTCGGCTCCAGCACGACCCGCGCCGGGCCGGTGACCGTCCCGGCCGAGGCCGGGGTGCCCACGAGGGCGTCGCCCGCCGCAGCCGGCCCGGCCGACCGCGCCTCCGGCTCGGTCCCGTCGCCGAGCAGCACGCGCGGCACGTGCCGGCGGCCGGTCTCGCGGTCGTACGCGCCGCGCCGGGCGGCGACCACATCGCGCAGGTCCCGGCCGGCGAGCGCGGCCGCGACCTCGGGCAGGTCCAGGAAGAACACGTCGTCGGCCCTCGCGAGCACGCCGGCCGCGGAGAGCTCCGCGCCGATCGCCTGCAGCTGCGCCCGTACCCGGGCGAAGGTGCCGATGACGAGGTACTTCGGCAGCTCACGCAGGCCGGCGAGCTGCCGGGCCCGGTCGAGGGCCAGGGCGACGGCGCGGGCGCGCAGCCGGCCCCGCCGCCGGGCGCGGGCGGTGAGCGTCGCGACCATCGCCCCGGCCTCCGCGGCGCCGCGGGCGAACACCGCGTCCGGCGCGCGGCGGGGGTCGTCCAGCTGCAGGTAGTTGGCGAGCACACCGAGGACGTGGGTCGGGTCCTCCGCCCAGCGGGGCACCCCGACGTCGATCTCGGCCACGGTGCGGAACCCGTAGCGGTCCAGGAACCCGCCCAGCTCCCGCTGCAGCACCCCGGGCAGCGTGCCGGCCCGGTAGCGCCCGGCCAGCTCCGCGGCCGGCTCGCGGCGCAGCGCCTCGGCGGCCGCCGGGTCGGCGCGCACCGCGGTCGCCACCCGCCACAGCTCGAGGTCCATCTCGGTGGTCACGTTGTGCGGCAGGCCGCGCAGGACCGTGGCGAGGTCGCCGGGCCGGGCGTCGGCCCCGAGCAGCCGGCCGGCCAGGCCGAGCAGCGCGAAGCCGGTCGCCGCTGCCGGTGCCACCCGCGGCGCCATCGGCGCGAGGGCGTTCCCGAGGAGGCGGACGACGGCGTCCAGCCGCTGCGCCGCGGGCACCGGGCCCGCCGGCCACTGCACCGGCGCCCTCCTGCCGAGGCGGGCCATCCGCCGCCGGGCGGCGGCGGGGCTGGCCACGGCCTGGGCAACCTGCAGCGGGACGCCGAAGCGCACCGCCAGCAGCACCAGCCGCCGCACGACCGGCGCCCAGGAGGGGTGCGTCACCGAGAGCCGCGGATCGTCGAGCAGGCCGCGGAGCACCACGGCCGAGCGGGCCTCCATGACGTCGAGGACGCGCGGGAACACCATCCGGCCGGGTGCGCTGCGCAGGATGAGCGTGACGTCGAGGAACAACCGCCCGGCGGCCTCGCCGACCCGCGGCGGCCCCGCGACGGCGTCGGCCGGTGGATGGCCGTACAGCCGGGCCACCGACGAGCCGACGACGCGGAACGCGGAGATCCCCATGGGCGTCAGCGGCCGGGTCAGCCCTTGCGCCAGGCTGAGGCAGAACCACACCTGCAGCCCGCCGTCCTGGGCGCCGCCGGACGGGACCGGGAACAGCGTGGTGATCGGCCGCGCCTGGGTCAGCCACAGGACGCCGTCCGCGTCGATCGCCCACTCGATGTCCTGCGGCCGCCCGAAGCGCTCCTGGACGCGGGTACCGAGCCCGACCAGCGCCCGCAGCTGCGCGTCGCTGAGACAGGCGGTGCCCGAGGCCGGCCGGACCACCGTCTCGGTGCCGCCGCCGGGGCGCGCCCGGACCGACAGGCGCTTGTCCC
This sequence comes from Geodermatophilus ruber, assembly GCF_900114385.1. GTDB lineage: Bacteria > Actinomycetota > Actinomycetes > Mycobacteriales > Geodermatophilaceae > Geodermatophilus > Geodermatophilus ruber. The sequence goes on along the minus strand of NZ_FOSW01000013.1, from coordinate 49,185 downwards.
CCAGCCGCCGCACGAGCACCGTCCCGGTGGCGGTGTCGACCTCGAAGTGGTCGGGGTTGACGGCGCCGCTCACCACGGCCTCGCCCAGCCCGGGGCTCGCGTCGACGACGCTCACCCCCCGGGCCCCGGTGACCGGGTCGGCGGTGAACAGCACCCCTGCCACCGCGGCGTCGACCATCCGCTGCACCACGACCGCGATCCGGACCTCGGTGGGCGGGATGCCGTGGCGCACCCGGTAGAGGACCGCCCGGTCGGTCCACAGGGAGGCCCAGCACCGGTGGACCGCGTCGAGGACGGCGTCGACGCCGACGACGCCGAGGTAGGTGTCCTGCTGGCCGGCGAAGCTGGCGAAGGGCAGGTCCTCCGCGGTGGCCGAGGACCGGACCGCCACCGGCGCGCGCTCGCCGAGCTCGCGGTAGGCGGCCGTGATCGTGCGGGCGATGTCCGGCGGCACGGCGGTGGACAGGATCCGCTCCCGCGCCCGGCCGGCCAGCTCCACGGCTCCCGCCTGGTCGTCGGCGGCGGTGCCGGCCAGCCGGTCGAGGATCCCGGTCAGGTCCGCCGCGGTCGCCAGCTCGCCGTAGGCCTCCGTCGTCACGCAGAAGCCCTCGGGCACCGGGAAGCCGGCCACGATCAGCTCACCGAGGGAGGCGGCCTTGCCCCCGGCCTGCGGCAGGGCGGCCGTGTCGAGGTCGCGCAGGGCGACGACGGCGGGCCGGCTGCCCGTCCGCAGCTGCGGGGCTGTGTCCATCGCGCGGTCCATCGCGCACCTCCCACGCCCGCTACCCGGTCGGCTCCGCGCCGGCCGGGCAGCCCTCCACGGGCGCGGGCAGGCCGGAGAAGCTCTGCAGCGCGCCCAGCAGCACGGCCGCGTCATCGGCCCCGAGGACGACGGTGACGCGCGGCACCGCGTCCGCGCGCAGCAGCCCCATCGTGCCGAGGGCGGCGGCCAGCCGCTCGGCCTGCGCGCGCTGGTCGGCCGGGTACTCGATCGCCGAGGTCGCGGAGGCGGGGTCGTCGGTGGCGGTGCCGACGACGATCCCGCCGCTCGCGAGGCGGGTGGCGGCCTGGGTCGCCGTGGCCGGGTTCCCCGTGCCGTTGACGAGGTCCACGGTGCTCGGCCCGGCCGGGGCCGGCGGACCAGCGCACGCCGGGGGCGGAGGTGGCGGGGGCGGGGGCGGCGGGGGCGGGGGTGGCGGAGGTGGCGGGGGGCTCGGGGTGTCGGGCGGCGTGGCCGTCGGGGTCGGCGTCTCGGACGGCGTGGCCGTCGGGGTCGGCGTCTCGGGGGGCGTGGCCGTGGGCGTCTCGGACGGCGTGGCCGGGGGCGTCTCCGGGGGCGTGGCCGGGGGCGTCTCGGACGGCGTGGCCGGGGGCGTCTCGGACGGCGTGGCCGTCGGGGTCGGCGTCGGCGTCTCGGACGGCGTGGCCGGGGGCGTCTCGGACGGCGTGGCCGTCGGCGTCTCCGGGGGCGTCTCCGGGGGCGTGCTCGTGGGCGTCTCGGACGGGGCTGGGATCTCGGAGGGGGCCGGGATGTCGCTCGGGCTGCCGGGTGCGGTCGGCCCCGCCGCGACCGGCGGGGGCGCGGGCTGCGCGGGCGGGGGCTGCGCGGGCGGGGGCGCGGGCTGCGCGGGCGGGGGCGGCGGGGTCGCGGGCGGGGGCGGCGGGGCCGCGGGCGGCGGGAGCTCATCCACCGCGGGCGGTGGCGCCGGGGCGGCCGGCGGGATCGTGGGCGGCGGCGTCGGCACCCGGGACGGGATGCGCGGCGGGGACGTGCCGGCATAGGTGGCGGCGAGGGTCAGCACCGTCGCCACGTAGCTCTGGGAGTGGTTGTAGGCGAACACCGCGCGCGCCTGGTTCCGCAGGGAGGACAGCTCCCCGCCGGCGGCGCAGAGGTAGCGCGCCGTCGCCACGGCCGCGTCGTAGATGTTGAACGGGTCGCGGCGGCCGTCGCCGTTGCCGTCGCTGCCGTAGCGGAACCAGCTCGTCGGGATGAACTGCATCGGCCCCACGGCCCGGTCCAGCCGCGCGTCCCCGTCGAGCCGCCCCTCGTCGGCGTCCCAGATCAGCGCGGTGCCGCGACCGTCCAGCGCCGGACCGATGATCGGCGGCGTGGATCGCCCGTCGGTGCCCAGCACCGCGCCGCCGAAGCGGCCGTGGTTCGACTCCACCCGCCCGATGGCGGCGATCAGGGGCCAGCCGATGGAGCACGAGGCCGGAGCGGTGGCCGCCGCGCGGGTGTAGGCGTCGAGCGCGGTCGCGGGCACGCCGTTCGCGGCCAGCGCCGAGGCCGCCCGGGTGGCGTACGGCGGCCGGTTCGCGCCGGCCGACCCGGCCACCGCCGGCGACGACGAGGGGGGCACCGCGCCCGGCGGGGTCGACGCGGTGCCGGCGGGAGCCCTCCCCGGGGTCGGATCCGGGCGGGTCGACGACGTGGCGCCCGCGGGCGGGGTCGCCTCGCCCGCGGGCGCCGCGTCGTCGGACTCCGGGAGCGCGACGAGTGCCGCGGTGAGCCCCGCGGTGACGACGGTTGCGGCCGCCCACCGGACGAGGCGGTGCGTTCGCGCGCTCACCCCGCGGCTCCGGACGGGACGAGGGCGGGTGCGAGCTCGTCAGGCACCGGAGCCTCCTTGGCCGCCGTCGGTGTCCCGTTCGCGTCGGCCAGTGGCCGCCGGGAGCCACTCAACCGTCTTCCCCGTGGCCGCCGTAGGGCTGAACGTCCCTGCGGGACCCGAGCCGGACGGTGGAGCCGCAGCTCAGCGGGTGAAGACCGGTCGGGCATGATCCGGGCACTGGATCAAGGAGGCGCGCATGCCGTCACCCTCGGTGCCGCTGCAGAAGCTCGGTTTCCTCACCATCGGCCTGTTCGACGGGGCCGACCCCGGGCCCGGGCACGAGAGCACGCTGGCGGTCATCGAGCTGGGCGAGCGGCTCGGCTTCGACAGCGCCTGGGTGCGCCACCGCCACCTGCAGTACGGCATCTCCTCGCCGGTCGCCGTCCTGGCGGCCGCGACCCAGCGCACCCGGCGCATCGGGCTGGGCACCGCCGTCATCCCGCTCGGCTGGGAGAACCCGCTGCGGCTCGCCGAGGACCTCGCCACGGTCGACGTCCTCTCCGGCGGGCGGCTCAACCCGGGTATCAGCGTCGGGCCACCGATGCACTGGGCGGACGTGAAGGACGCCCTGTACCCCGACACCGCCGACGTCGAGGACTTCGGCTACGAGCGCGTGGCCCGGCTGCTGCGGTTCGTCCGCGGCGGGCGCGCCGCCACGTTCAGCGGCCGCGAAGGGGTCGTCGAGGAGTGGTCGGACCGCGTGCAGCCGCAGTCACCGGGCCTGGCAGGCCGGATGTGGTACGGCGGCGGCAGCCGGAGCTCGGCCCGGTGGGCCGGCGACCACGGCATGAACTTCCTGACCAGCAACGTGGTCAGGGCCGAGGACTCGACGGACTTCGCCGCGATCCAGCGGTCGCACATCGAGACGTTCCGGGCCGCGCACCCGGACGGCGACGCCGCCCGGGTGTCGCAGGGGCTCGTGGTCATCCCCACCGACAGCGCCACGGCCGAGCAGCGCGCGAGGTACGCCGCCTACGTCGAGGCACGCACGCCCCGGATCGGGATCCCGCAGGGGCCCGGCGGGCTGCTCTTCGCCCCGGACCTGCTGGGCACCTCGGAGCAGATCGCGGAGGCGCTGTACGCGCACGCCGGGTTCCAGCAGGTCCGCGAGGTCGCCTTCGCACTACCGTTCAGCTTCGCGCACGAGGACTACGTGCAGATCCTCACCGACATCGCCACCCGGCTGGGGCCGGCGCTGGGCTGGCAGCCGGCCGCGGAGTGAGGTGCGGGGCCCCGGCCACCGGTCAGGCCCGCGCGCGGCGGGCCCCGCTGGCGACGGCGACCCCCACGCCGACGGCGGCCGCGGCCGGCCACTCGAGGACGCCGAGGGCCACCAGGCCCGCCAGCCCGCCCCAGTAGACGACCGCGTCCGGCCGGCGGGCCGTGCTCACGATGTCCGCGGCGACCTCCCGTCCCAGCGTGACGGGGAAGGTCAGGACCTGGCCGACGGGGCGGGAGACCCGCCGGACGGCGCCGGTGACGGAGTCCACCGTCTCCTGCGCCCGGGCGGCCAGGTCCGGTTGCGGGGCCGCCGCGGCCTGCTGCCGGCGCACCTCGGCGGCCGCCGCCGCCTGCTGCCGGTTGACGCGGGCGGCCACGGCATCCTGCCTGTCATCGACCGCGACGAGCCCCGGCCGCTCCGGGGACGGATTCCTGCTGGACGACGTCGCGCTGCGGGGTGTTGTCGTCGCGCTGCGGGATGTTGTCGGCACGGGGGCCACCTCCTCGGCGGGGAGTTCCCTACCGTCCTAGCACGCCCGGCCTCCTCCGTGCGGGTCCGGAGCGCCGCCGGTCCGGACCCACGAGTGATTCACCGCCGCGGCCCCCGGACCGCCTCGGGATGGGGCGATCGACCCATCCCCCGCGGGCGCCGGACGGGACTAGCGTCGGGGTCCGCTCACGAGCCGCACCACCGGGGCCGCCACATGTCGACCAGCAGTCCCGAGCCGCGCGAGACCGGGCCGGCCGCGGTGACCGGGGTGCCCTGCGACCGGCCCGCACCGCGGGTGGGGGAGCTCTTCCCCGGCGACGGCCCGGTGTCCCGCCACCTGCGGTCCGTGGACTGGACGACGAACCCGCTGGGACCTCCGGCGGCGTGGCCGGAGGAGCTGGTGGCCGCCGTCCGCACGGTGTTCTCCTCCCGCCGGCCGGTGATCATCATGTGGGGGCCGGAGGCGCTGCAGCTGTACAACGACCCGGTCGTGGAGCTGCTGGGCGACAAGCACCCGGAGGCCCTGACCCGGCCGGCCGAGGAGACGTTCCCCGAGGCGTGGTCGGTGTTCGGGCCGCTCATCGAGCAGGTGTGGTCCGGGCGCGGCGCGTCGCTGTCGGAGGAGCAGCTGGTCCCGCTGGTCCGGCACGGTTACGTCGAGGAGACGTACTGGACGTACTCCTACTCCCCCATCCTGTCCGCGACCGATCAGGTCTGCGGCACCCTGGTGATCACCGGGGACGTGACGGCCACCGTGCTGGCGCACCGCCGGCTGCAGACCCTGCGGGACCTCGGCGCGCTGTCCACCGCCAAGGACGACGGGCCCGCGTCGGCGGTCCGGGCCGTCCTCGGGATCCTGTCCGCCCAGCGCAGGGACGTCCCGTTCGCAGCGGCCTACCTCCGCACCGGGCACGACGACGGTGGGGGCGACGCCATCGAGTGCGGCGGCCTGGAGCTCGTCGCCTCCTACGGGTACCGGCCGGCGACCGGCCCGGCGGACCAGGGGCCGCCGCCGGGCCGGCTCCCCGCCCTCCGGGAGGTCGTGGAATCGGGTAGGGCCGCGGTCCTGGAGGACCTGACCTCGGTCGTCGGCGGGTCCTTCGACGCAGCGGTTCCGCTGGGGAACGAGCCGCCCCGCTCGGCGGTGCTGCTGCCGATCTCGCTGAGCGGTTCCACCGAGCCGGCCGGTGTCCTGGCGCTGGCCGTGTCGCCGTACCGCGAGCTCGACGCCGACTACCGCATCTTCCTGGACCTCGTGACCGCCCGGGCATCGATCGCCGTCACCGACGCGATGGCCTACGTCGCCGAACGCCGGCGCGCCGAGGCCCTCGCCGACCTCGACGCCGCCAAGACCCGGTTCCTCCAGAACGTCAGCCACGAGTTCCGCACCCCGCTGACCCTCGTCCTCGGCCCGCTGGGCGAGCTCCTCCACGACCCCGGGATCGACCTCCCTGCTGCGCGGCGCGAAGGGCTCCACGTGGCGCAACGGGCCACCCGCCGGCTGGCGCGGCTGGTCGACGGCCTGCTCGACGTCGCGCGGGCCGAGGCCGACCGGCTGCACGCTGTTCTCGAGCCGACCCCCCTCGGCGAGCTGAGCACCGATGTGGCCAGCATGTTCCGCTCGGTGACCGAGCAGGCCGGGCTGGAGCTGGTCGTGGACGTGGAGCCGGCCGTGGACGCCGAGCCGGTCCTCGTCGACCGCGAGATGTGGGCCCGCATCGTGCTCAACCTGCTCTCCAACGCCGTGAAGTTCACCGAGCACGGCAGGATCACCGTCACCCTCCGGAGCACCCACGACATGGTGGAGCTGGCCGTCTCCGACACCGGGACGGGCATCTCCCCCGAGGAGGCCGCCCGGGTGTTCGACCGCTTCCACCAGGCGCCCGGACCGGGCGGGGGCAGCCGTGAGGGCGCCGGCCTCGGGCTCTCCCTCGTGCGGGACAGCGCGCGGGCCCACGGCGGCAGCGCCGGCGTCACCAGCACCCCCGGCCTGGGCAGCACGTTCACCGTCACCCTCCCCCGCCGCACCGCCGACGGCCGGGAGGTCCGCAGCGTGACGCCACCGGCAGAGCTGGTCGCCACGCACACCGCGGAGGCTCCCCCCTGGGTGGCCCGCCCGGCGGCCTCCACCCCGGCCGCGGAGCGGGCGGGCACGGTCGTGCTGGTCGAGGACGACGCCGACATGCGCCGCTACGTGACCCGGTTGCTGGAGGGCGACGGATGGCGGGTGGAGAGCGCCCCCGACGTGGAGACGGCGCTGGCCCGGATCCGCGAGCCGGACCTGGTGCTCTCCGACCTGATGCTGCCCGGCCGGGACGGGCTCGAGCTGCTGCGGCTGCTCCGGGGGACGCCGGGCACGGCGACGATCCCGGTCGTGCTGCTCACCGCCCGCGCCGACAGCCACTCCACCGCCTCCGGGCTGGCCGGTGGCGCCGACGACTACGTGGTCAAGCCCTTCGAACCGGCCGAGCTGCTCGCCCGCGTCCGCGCCCACGTCGAGCTGGCGCGGCTGCGCGGCGCGGGCCGGGCCGAGGCCGACGAGAAGGCCGCGAACCTCCGGCTGGCACTGGAGAGCAACCGGCGGATCGGTACCGCCCTCGGCATCCTCATGGACCAGCGCAAGATCAGCAGCGAGGGCGCCTTCGACCTGCTGCGCGAGGCCAGCAACCGGCTCAACCGCAAGCTGCGCGACATCGCCGAGGACGTCGTCTGGACCGGCACCCTCCCCCTGTGACCGGCGGCGCCCGCCGGGGCCGGGCCGGCCTGGCCTACGCTGCCTCCTGCCATGGCCCGCCCGCTGACCCTGCTCCTCGTCCGCCACGGCCAGAGCGAGTGGAACGCGGCGGGGCTGATGCAGGGCCAGACGCGGCACGTCCCGCTCACCGAGCTCGGCCACGCGCAGGCGGCCACGGCGGCGCGGGAGCTGGCTGCGCTGCGGCCCGGCGCCCTCGTCTCCAGCGACCTGCTCCGCGCGACGCAGACCGCCGAGCACGTCGCCCGGCGGACCGGCCTGCCCTACGCCACGTCCCCGGCGCTGCGCGAGCAGGGCTACGGCGTGCTGGAGGGGCGCCCGTCCCGTGAGCTGTGGGACGTCGTCGACTGGAGCGACCCGCACTGGGCCGCCGACGGCGGGGAGAGCCTGGCGCAGCTGCACGGCCGGGTCGCGGCCTACCTCGCCCGGCTGTGCGCCGACCCGCCGGCCGACGTCGTCGCGCTGGTCACCCACGGCGACACGATCAGGGCGGCGCAGGCGGTGGCGGCCGGGCTCGGCCCCGAGGCGCTGCCCGCGGTCACCCCGCACAACGGCTCGGTGACCCGGCTGGAGCTCCGCCCGTGAGCCGGGTGCTGGTCCTCGGGGGCAGCCGGTCGGGCAAGTCCGCCCACGCCGAGGCGCTGCTGGCCGGGCGTCCCGACGTCGTCTACCTCGCGACCTCGGCGGTCCCCGGCGAGGACGCCGAGTGGGCGGCCCGGGTGGCCGCCCACCGCGCCCGCCGCCCGGCGTCGTGGACGACGGTGGAGACGACCGCGCCCTCGGCGCTGCTGCGCGGCGGCACGATCCTCGTCGACAGCGTGACCACCTGGGTCGCCGCGCTCATGGACGAGACCGGGGTCTGGGCGGAGGCCCCCGGCGCCGGCGAGCGGCTGGCCGCGCGCTGCGACGCCCTGGTCGAGGCCTGGACCATGACGTCCGCGCACGTGGTGGCGGTCAGCGACGAGGTGGGGCTCGGCGTGGTTCCCGAGACCCGGTCCGGCCGGCTGTTCCGGGACACCCTGGGCGCGGTGAACCAGCGGCTGGCCGGCACCGCGGACGAGGTGTGGTTCGTCGTCGCCGGCCTCCCCCAGCGCCTGCGGTGAGAGCGGTGCGCTGGGCCGGGCCGCTGGAGTCCGCCGCGCTGCTCACCGCGCTGCCGGTGCCGGCCCGCGCGGCCACCTCGACGCGCGGGGTGCTGCCCTGGGCACCGCTGGTCGGGCTGGTGCTCGGCGCGCTGGCCACCGGTGTCGCCGTCCTCGGCACCCGCTGGGTGTCCCCGCTGACCGGCGCGGTGCTCGCCGTGGCCACGCTCGCCGTCCTGACCCGCGGGCTGCACCTGGACGGGCTGGCCGACACCGCCGACGGGCTCGGCCCGCTGCGCGCGCGGGAGCGGTCGCTGCGGGTCATGCACCAGGGCGACGTCGGCCCCTTCGGCGTGGCCGCCCTCGTCCTGACCGTCCTGCTCCAGGTCTCCAGCCTCGCCGCGCTGCTGCCCGCCGCCGCCGGGTGGCTGGCGCCGGTCACCGCCGCCGTGGCCGCCCGGCTGGCGATGGCCCGCACCGGCCTGCCGGGGGTGGCCGTGGCGGCGGGCTCCTCGCTCGGCCGCGCGGTCGCGGGCACCGTGTCGCGGGCGTGGCTGACCGCGACGGCGCTGGCCGCCGCGGCGCTCGGAGCCGCGGCGGCGCTGCTGGTCGCCGATGCCGCCACCGCGGCCCGGCTGCTGGGCGCGGCGACGGCCGGGCTGCTCGCCGCCGAGCTGCTGCACCGACGGGCGGCGGCACGCCTCGGCGGGACCACCGGCGACGTGATGGGCGCGATGGGCGAGGTGGCGACGGCAACGACCCTGCTGGTCGCCGCGGCGCTCTGGCCCTGACGGGACCGGCCCGCGCTCTCCCCCGAGCGCGCGGTCAGGTTCGACCGCTACCGTCATGGGCACACCAGTGACGTAGGTCACAAGGGGGTCCCCGTGACGACCACGACGACGAGGCAGCGCCCCACCGATCGACGCGCCCCGAAGCCGCCGGCACCGCAGACCGAGCCACCGGCACCGCAGACCGAATCCGAGGCGCTGGCCTCGGTGGAGAGCGCCGAGCCGGTCGGCCTCCCCTCACCGCGGGGCATGGCCCGCGGCCTGCTGTCGGCCTTCGCCCGACCGAGACCGCTCGCGCGGGAGGCCGCCCGGCTGGGCCGGGACGCGGTGGGCATCCTCCGCGGCACGGACGCGATCGCCCCCGCGCCGAGGGACAAGCGCTTCGCCGACCCGGCGTGGTCGCTGCACCCGGGGTACCGCCGCCTCCTCCAGTCCTACCTGGCGTGGACCGGCGCCCTGGACCGCCTGGTACGCGACTACGAGGAGGACGGGGCGGACTGGCGCGAGGTGGAGCAGGTGCGATTTCTGCTCACCGCCGCCACCAGCGCCCTGGCGCCCACGAACACGCTGCTCGGCAACCCGGCCGCGCTCAAGCGCGCCTTCGACACCGGGGGCATCAGCCTGCTGCGCGGGCTGCGGCACATCCTCTCCGACCTGCGGCACAACGGCGGCCTGCCGGCCCAGGTGCAGCGCGACGCCTTCGCCGTGGGTACCGACCTCGGGGTGTCCCCGGGCGCCGTGGTGCACCGGGACGACGTCGTCGAGGTGCTCCAGTACGCGCCCTCGACCCCGCGGGTGCGGCAGCGGCCGCTGGTGATCGTGCCGCCGCCGATCGGCCGCTTCTACTTCCTCGACCTGCGGCCCGGCCGCAGCTTCGTCGAGTTCGCCGTGGCCCAGGGCCTGCAGGTCTTCATGATCAGCTGGCGGAACCCCACCCGGGAGCAGTCGGAGTGGGGCCTGGACACCTACGCCGGCGCGATCGAGCGGGCCATCGACGTCGCCCGCGAGGTCACCGGCTCCCCCGACGTCACCACGCTGGGCTTCTGCGCCGGTGGTCAGGTGATGACCACCGCGCTCAACCACCTGGCGGTCACCGGCGACGACCGGGTGCACGCCGCCGGGTACGCGGTCACCCTGCTGGACTTCTCCAGCCGGGCACCGCTGGGCGCCTTCTCCGCGCCCCGCACCATCGAGCTCGCCCGCCGGAACTCCCGCCGGCAGGGGGTCATCACGGCCCGGCAGATGGGCTCGGTGTTCACCTGGATGCGCCCGGACGACCTGATCTTCAGCTACCTGGTGAACCAGTGGCTGATGGGCGAGGACCCGCCCGCGTTCGACATCCTGTCGTGGAACGCCGACGGCACGAACCTGCCCGCCCGGCTGCACGAGCAGTTCCTGGACATCTTCGGGCGCAACTCCCTGGCCCGGGCCGGGGCGCTGCGGGTGCTCGACACCCCGGTGCACCTGAGCCGCATCACCGTGCCGACGTTCGTCACCGGCGCCCTCACCGACCACCTCACCCCGTGGGACGGCTGCTACCGGACGACGCAGCTGCTGTCCGGGCCGAGCACCTTCGTGCTCAGCTACAGCGGCCACATCCAGAGCCTGGTCAACCCGCCGGGCAACCCGAAGGCGCACTACTGGACCGGCGGCGAGCCCGGCCCGGACCCGGAGGCCTGGCGCGCCTCAGCGCAGCGGCACACCGGCAGCTGGTGGGAGCCGTGGACCGCCTGGATGCTCGAACGCTCCGGGAACGAGGTGACGGCGCCCACGACGCTGGGCAGCGCGGCCCACCCGCCGCGGGAGCCGGCGCCCGGCTCCTACGTGCACGACCGCGTGCCGGGCTGAGGGCGGGCGGGTCAGGCCCCGGAGAGCCGGCGCAGCTCGGCGAGCATCACGCCGGGGTACTGCAGCGGGACGAAGTGCGTGCCCGCCAGTTCGCGGAGGCGGGCACCGGGCACGGTCCGCGCTGCGGCCCGGACGTCGACGACGTCGACCAGGGCGTCGTAGCGGCCCGCCACGAAGGTGACCGGGCAGTACACCGCCGAGACGTCCAGCGGCGCGTGCTCCTCGACGGCCAGGACCAGGTACCGGTACCAGGACCAGTCGTGCCGGGAGAACTCGGCGAGGACCGCCAGCAGCGCCCCCGGGTGGCTCGCCTCGTGCGCCGGCCCCAGCACTGCCGCCGGCCAGAGCGCCTCGTACCAGGGCGGCAGGCTCGCCGCGAGCAGCGGCAGCAGCGGCCCCACGACGGGCAGCACGCGGCTGCCGAGCCGGCCCATCCGGGGCCGCAGCCGGCGCGGGACGCCGAACGGGGCGAACAGCGACGAGTAGCTCCCTCCGGGGACACCTGCCACGGCGAGCACGGCGTGCACCCGCGCCGGCTCCTCGAGTGCCAGCTCGAACGCGATGTTCACCCCGAGCGACCACCCGATCACCGTGGCCGCGGGCAGGTCGAAGCAGTCGAGCACGGCGCGGGCGTCGGCGACGTGGTCCTCCACCCGCACCCGGCTCCGGTCGGCCGGGCGCTGCGACCCGCCCAGGCCGCGCTGGTTCCAGGTGACCACGCGGTGGCCGCTGTCCGGAGCGACGACCCGCGGCCAGGCGGCCGGCGGGGCGCCCAGTCCGTTGCACAGCAGGACCGGCGACCCGGCCCCGTCGTTGCACCACGCGCGCAGCCGGGTGCCGTCGACGCTGCGGACGACGCGGGTGGTCACGGGGACGCGCGGCCGGCGTCCGCCGGCTCAGCCGAACGCCTGCCGCACGTCCTCCGACGCCGGCGTCGGTGCGGCCGGCGCGGGCGCCGCCGGCTCGGCCCCGCCGCGGTCCGGAGCAGCCGGGGCCTGGACGGCGACGACGGCAGGATCCACCTGCATCACGGCGTAGCCGGCCACCGCCCCCGCGCCGAAACCGGGCGCGAACACGCGCAGCGGCTCGCTGATGACCCCGTCGCGGACCGCGTCGTGGATCGCCAGCGGGATGCTCGCGGAGGAGGCGTTGCCGACCGCGGCGATGTTGAAGTACAGGCGGTCGGGGCGCAGCCCCGCCTGCTTCGCCAGCTGGACCACCATCGTCTTGTTCGCCTGGTGCGGCACGACGAGGTCGATGCTGTCGAGCAGGGAGCCGGCCCGGCCGTCCGGGTCGGGCAGCGCCTGCAGCTCCTCGATCATCTGCGCGAGGTAGCGGCCGGCGAGCGCCTTCACCTGCGGGCCGAAGACGGTGATGTTGTTGTCGAACTCCGGGTTCGGCCACAGGATCGAGTTGACCTCGCTGGCCGGGCCGCTGGCGTAGGTCTGCAGGTAGGAGATGTCGGGGCCGGCGCCCTCGGGGGCCACGCCGACGACCATGGCGGCCGCGCCGTCCCCGAAGATCATCCGGGACGGCCGGACGTTGCCGATCTTGTCGGAGAACTTCTCCGCGCAGACGACGAGCACCGGCCGCTCGACCTCCTGCAGCAGCCGGGTGGCCTCGGCCAGGCCGTAGGGCATGCCCGCGCACGCGGCGATGAGGTCGTAGGCGGCGTGGGCCTGGTAGATCCCCAGCTGGCCGCACAGGTAGGTGGCCAGCGACGGGATCAGCCGGGAGCTGGTGCAGGTGCACACCAGGACCGCGCCGATCTCCTCCGGCTCGCGCCCCGCCTTGGCCAGCGCCGCCTCCGCCGCCTGCAGCGCGAGCTCCTCCAGCGGCAGCGTGCTGTAGCGGCGCTGCTCGATGCCCGTCTTGTCCCGGATCTCCTCGGCGCTCATCGGCGACCAGTTGTAGGCCGCGTTCCGGATCAGGTCCTCGTTGCTGCACACCTGGTCCCCGTGCACCGCGGCCAGCGCCTCCAGGCGGGGCAGGACGGAGAACCGCTGCCGCACGTCGATCTCCGGGAAGGGGCGCACCGGCGGCCGCGGCTCCCGGGCCACCGACGCCGGCCGGCTGGGGGCGGCCTCGCGCAGCCGGCGCAGGAAGGCCCGCACCTCCTTGTCGCGGGGGTGGAAGGCGACCACGTAGTCGTCGTCCTTGAGCTGGCCGGCCTCCGCCAGTTCCACGCTCCCCCGGTCCCACGGGTACTGGTTGTGCAGCACCATGGCCCAGCGGTGCAGGGCCTCGAGTTCGGGCACCTCCTCGTCGCAGTCGACGATGTCGTCGTAGCCGTACACCGGGAAGTCCGGGTCGTAGTGCGGCAGCCGGAAGGTGAGGTTCCCCGGCGTCTCCAGGAACTCGGCCACGGTCGGCTTGATCGCCGGCAGCGTGGTCGCGTGGTGCTTCCGGTTGGCGAAGACGTCGAACAGGATCGCGAAGATCCCGTCCTCGACGTCCGCGTCCCACCGGGCCGGCAGGCTCGGGTAGGCCGACTCCACCGCCGCCACCTTGGTCCCGCCGTCCTCCCAGGGCTCCAGGACCGGGAGGAAGACGTCGCTGCGCGTCCGCGGCACGTCCGCCCAACGAGTCGGGCGCTTGTCGTACATGGTGATGGAGAAGCGGTTGGCCCAGAACAGGTTCAGCGCGAGGTCGCGCATGAGGTCGTACCGGCTCTCGTAGGACCCGGTCCGGACCTTGTCGAGGATGTCGGTGCCGCTGGGCGCCTTGGTCTCGAAGTCCCGTCGGATGACGCTGTCGAGCTGGTCGAGGGTCTCGACCGTGGAGAAGTCCAGCTCCGGCATGACGTTGGAGGGGAAGACCATGCGGCCGTGTCGGTTCAGGACGAAGGCGTTCATCAGGGTCCTTTCTGACCGTCCGGCGTCGCGGCCCGGCTAGCTCCGGGCCGCACGCTCCATCCCCCGCTCGACGGCGGCGATGAGACGGGGGCGCAGTTCGGCGGCGGGGATGATGGCGTGCACCGAGCCGACCCGCCGGGCGCGCTCGATGTCGTGGACGGTCTCGAACTCGTCGGCCACCTCGCCGAGCTTCTCCGAGCGGACGGCGCTGCGGAGGGTGGCCAGTTCGGCGCGCAGGTGGGCCTGCTCGACGCCCTCGGCCGAGCTCAGCGCGGCCTCGAGCTCGCGCACCCGGGGGTCGGCGGCGGTGCGCTTGTCCACCTCGCGGGAGAACACGACCGCGGCCGCCGGGGCCCCGCCGATCACCGAGGCGTAGGAGCCCTCGACCGCCAGCACCTCCATGTTGTCGTTGAGGACGCCGGAGAAGACCACGAAGGCGCCCCCGTGGTACCGGGAGACCACGCAGAACACGATCGGCCCGTCGAAGTTGGTGATCGCCCGCCCGATCTCCGCGCCGTACTCCAGCTGCATCTCGCGCAGCGACTCCGGGGACCCGTCGAAGCCGGAGAGGTTGGCCAGCACGACGAGCGGGCGGTTGCCGCTGGCGGCGTTGATGGCGCGCGCGGTCTTCTTCGACGAGCGGGGGAACAGCGTGCCCGCCGTCCACTGGTCGGGCCCGTCGGCCGGGTAGCTGCCCCGCCGAGGGATCGGCCGGGACTCCACCCCCAGCACGGTGACCGGGTGCCCGCCGAGGTGGGCGTCGAAGACGACGGCGGTGTCGGCGTCGGCCATCCCGGCCCACCGCTCGAGCACCGGGTGGTCCTGATCGGTGACCGCGCGCATGACGGTGCGGATGTCGAACGCCTTCTTGCGCTCCGGGTTGGTCTCCGCCGAGAAGACGTCGCCGACGGTGGTGAACTCGCTGCCCGGGTGGTCGTGCGGATAGGGGCGCACGTCCCGGTCGTGCGGGTCCGTGGTCGGGGCCGGACGCGCCCAGCGCTCCCCCGGCGCGCGGTAGGTGTGCTCGTAGTGCTGGGACAGCAGGTCGACGGCGGCGGTGAGGTTCGGCGCCCAGTACTGCGCCTGCCCGTTGGGGCCCATCACGCGGTCGTAGCCGCCGATGCCGAAGTTGTCCTCCGCCGACACCCCGCCGGAGTAGTCGAGGGAGTGCTTGCCGGTGAGCACCATCGCGCTGTCCGGCGTCATGACCAGGATGCCCTTGGTGTGCATGAGCATCGTGGCCTCGGCGTTCCAGTACGGCTGGGCGCCGACGTTGATGCCGGTGACGACCACGTTGATCTCACCGCCGGCCTGGGTGAACTCGATGATCCGGCGCAGGGCCCGGGAGACCCAGTCCATGTTCTCGGTGCCGCTGTCCATGGAGATCCGGGCGCCGGAGGAGAGCGCGAACCACTCGACCGGGAGGCCGCGCTCCTCGGCCAGGTCGAGGGCGGCGACGACGCGGGCGCACTCGGGCTCGGCGACGGTCCCCAGCTGCTTGGTCGGGTCGCCCATGAGCACCACCCGGGTCATGCCCTCGGGGTAGCGCGGCGTCGGCGTGCTCACCAGCCCGACGACGATCCCCGCCGTGTTCCGGCCGGGCTGGCGGTCCACCGGGACCAGCCGGCCGTCGTCGTCCAGGTCGTGCTCGACGAACGAGCCGTCGGGGCCGGCCAGCAGGCCGCTGAGCTCGTACGGGTAGACCGCGCCGCGGGCCCGCGAGCTGAGCACCTTCTCGGTGTAGTGGTCCAGCGGCCGCATGGGCGCGGTCGGGCGGTCGGTGACCGCCATGCGCACCCCGGTGCCCGGTCGGTAGGAGAAGCGCAGCGCCACGTCGCGCGGGGGGCGGCCCTCCTCCTCCTCCTGGAGCCGGGCCAGCAGCACGATCTGGTCCAACCCGGCGCCCAGGGTCAGCGGCGCGGAGGTCTGCGCGAACGCCGCGATCTGCGCCAGCGGCACCTCGATCGACGGCCAGGCGTAGAGGTGGACCCGGTTGTGCTCCAGCGGCCGCCGCGAGCGTCTCCGCGACTGGGCCCGCCGCAGGCTGTCCAGGCAGGAGGTCAGCACCCGCTCGACCGTCGGGAAGCCGACCACCTGGCCGGAGTCGTCCCGCACCGGGGTCAGGTCGCGCACCTCCGCCATGGCCACGAAGCGCTCGTCGTCCGGGTTCTCCTTGGCGAAGACGTGGAACAGATAGGTGTCCTCGGCCGAGGGCAGCCGCTCCCCGTCGAACTCCTTGAGCCGCCACAGGTCCAGCCGCTGCGCGGTGAGCGGGTGCAGGCCGCGGATGATGCGCTCCTCGGCCAGCCCGCCGGGGGCGTGGGCCGCCGGCCGGAAGGTCACCGTCTCGACGTCGCCGGCCGGGGTGCAGACCGTGACGGTGACCCGGCGGCCGGCCGCCAGCTGCGGGACCCGGGCGAGCAGCTCGCGCAGCTGCTCGGCCAGCGCGTCGGCGTCGGCCGGGCGGTCCGGCCAGTTCAGGTAGAGGTCCACGACCACCTGCGTGGGGTCCTCGACGCCGGCCAACACGCCTGCCAGGGACGTCAGCGCCTCCGGCAGGCGGGCCATGTCGGCCATCAGCGCGACCAGCTGCAGCCGGTCGCCGTTGAGGTCGTACCCGGCGGTGACGCAGGTCTGTCCGTCGAGGAGGGACGACCGCACGTCCTCCAGGTTGCGGCTGCGGTAGTAGCGCCGGGTGAGGACCTCGAGGACCGGATCCGGGACGGCGGTCCCCCGGCCGAACCGCTCGGCCAGCAGCCGGACCAGCGGCTGTGGGCTGGCGACCAGCGCCTCCATCCGCCGGATGCTCTCCGCGGTGTCGCCGCGGGCGCCGGCCTCGTCGAGCTCGTCGAGCAGCCGCCGGGCCTCGCCGAGCACCCGCTGCCGGGCCTCCTGGACGACCGGCTCCTCGAAGTACCGGTAGCGGACGGCACGGGCGAGGTCGCCGACCGACGGGTAGCGCAGCTGGGTGGCGATGACGAGCCGGTCGAGCACCTCCCCCACCTCCGCCCGCGCCGTGCCGGTGGTCAGCGTCCCGGCGGTGAGCCAGCGGTCGAGCAGGGCCATCACGGCAGGCAGCTGGTCGGGGATGCGCTGCTGGGCCAGGAAGATGCGGTGTACCGCCTCCTGCAGCGCCGGGCCGGGCTCGGCGCTCGTGACGTCGGCATCTCCCACGTCGTAGTGCTGCAGCGCCCGGCCCAGCCGCGCCCGGAAGCTCTCCGGCAACCCCTCCCGCTCGACGTCCAGCGAGTGCAGGTAGGAGTGGAAGTACTCCCGGGGGCTGTGCACCTGCGTGTCCGCCTCCTCCTCGGCGCTGGCCGGACGGTTGCGGGACAGGTCGCACAGGTCGGCGAACGTGGTGAGGACGGCGAGCTCGCCGCGCAGCAGTTCCGGGTCGTCGATCGGCAGCTCCTCCCGCGCGCTGCGGTACCCGGCGAGCAGCTCCTTCGCACGGGCGGCGGTGACGTCGTAGCCGGTGATCAGCGCCTGCAGCGCCGCGAGCGCGGCCAGCGCCCGGGCCCGCGGGTCTCCTGCCGGGGCGTCGTCCCCGCTGGGCAGGGCCACGCGCTTCCCGGTCGCCTCCTGCACGTCGCCGCCGACCCGCTCGAGGCGGACCAGCGGAGCGCCGGCGTCGACCTGCGAGTTGACCGCGGCCAGCAGCTCGCCGACCCGGCCGGCGAACGGCGCCCGCACCGCCGTCTCCATCTTCATGCTCTCCAGGACGACGATCGCCTGTCCGGCCTCGACCTCCTCCCCCACGCCGGCGCGGACGGCGACGACCACGGCCGGGGCGGGCGCGCGGACCACCCCGCCGGCGTCGCGGGTCACCCGGTGGGTCTCCCCGTCGACCTCGACCAGATGGGATCCGGGGGCCTCGACGGCGACGACGGAGTACCGCTGCCCGAGGGCGGTCAGCCGGCTCTCCAGCGGGCCCAGCCGGTCGATCTCGACGTCGAGGACACGGTCGTCGAGCTGCACGCGGTAGCGGTCCCGGTCCACCGTCGCGACGGTCGGCCGGTAGACCTGCCCGCGCATGCCGAGCTCCACCGTGCGGCCCACCTCGTGCGGAGCCCGCGGACGCCCACCACGCGCCGAGGCGAGGAAGGCCTGCCGCTCCCGCTCCTCCTCCGCCCGGGCGAGGTCGACGGCCACCTGGACCAGCGCCACCCAGCCGTCGCCCACGGGCCGGCTGCCGTCGGCGGCCCCGGTGCGGTCCAGCCAGCCGGTGTCGGCGGTGCCGGCGACGACCTCCGGCCGGTCCAGGAGGTCGAGCAGGAAGGACTTCGTGGTGGTGCCGCCGCGCAGCACCACGGTCGTCTCGCGCAGCGCGCAGCGCAGCCGGGCGAGGGCCTCGGGTCGGTCCTGTCCCCAGGCGATGACCTTGGCGATCATCGAGTCGTACTGCGGCGGGACGCTGTCGCCGACGCCGACGCCGGTGTCCACGCGGATGCCCGGCCCGGTGGGCAGGCGCATCAGCTCGACCCGGCCGGGTGCGGGGGCGAACCCCTGCTCGGCGTCCTCGGCGGTGAGCCGCGCCTCCACGGCATGCCCGATCGGCTCGGGCGGGGTGCCCTCCAGCCGGCCGCCGGCGGCCACGTGCAGCTGCAGCTTCACCAGGTCCAGCCCGGTGGTCGCCTCGGTGACGGGGTGCTCGACCTGCAGCCGGGTGTTG
Organism: Geodermatophilus ruber; assembly: GCF_900114385.1. Lineage (GTDB taxonomy): Bacteria > Actinomycetota > Actinomycetes > Mycobacteriales > Geodermatophilaceae > Geodermatophilus > Geodermatophilus ruber. Next base: position 30,865 of record NZ_FOSW01000013.1, on the reverse strand, counting down.
ACCTCGAGGAAGGTCAGCAGGTCCTCCTCCGGCTGGTAGAGGAACTCCACGGTGCCGGCCCCCACGTAGCCCGCGGCCTTGACCAGCGCGACGGCGGACTCGCGGAGAGTGGCCTCCTGCTCGGGACGCAACGCCGGGGAGCTGGACTCCTCGAGGACCTTCTGGTTGCGCCGCTGCACCGAGCAGTCGCGGACGCCGGGCGCCCAGACCGTTCCGTACTGGTCGGCGATCACCTGGACCTCGACGTGCCGGCCGCCCTCGACCAGTCGCTCCATGAACACGACCGGATCGCCGAAGGTGCGCTGCGCCTCGGTCTGCGTGCGGACCAGCGCCTCCTCCAGCTCGTCGGGGGCGCGGACGACACGGATGCCACGGCCGCCCCCGCCGCTGCGGGCCTTGACGATCAGCGGGTAGCCGATGGCGGCGGCGTGGTGGCGGGCGTCGTCGAGCCCCTCGACCGGGCCGCGGCTCCACGGCGCGACGGGGACGCCGGTCTTCTCGGCGAGCACCTTGGCCTCGACCTTGGCGCCGAGCAGCCGCATCGCCTCCGGCGGCGGGCCGATGAAGGTCACCCCGAGGTCGGCGCACAGCTCGGCGAACGCCGGGTCCTCGGCGACGAACCCCCAGCCGACCCAGGCGGCGTCGGCGCGGCCGGCCCGCAGGGCCCGGGCGAGCTCGTCGTGGTCGAGGTAGGGGCTGCCCTCCCCCGTCTCGCGCAGCAGCACCGCCTCGTCGGCCGCCCGGACGAACGTCGCCCGGCGCTCGGCCTCGGTGTGCAGGGCGATGACCCGGGTCCGCGTCCCGTGCTCGGCGTTCAGCTCCCGGACGGCGCGGATGAGCCGCATGGCCGGTTCACCCCGGTTGATCACGGCGATGCGGTCGAACACCGGGCGCCCCTTCCTGGTCGGTGCAGCGAGCTCGACGGCCGAGGTGGAGGAAGGAGCTACATGTCCAGCCCGCCGTTGACCGCCCAGATCTGCCCGGTGATGTAGGCCGATGCGTCGGCGGCGAGGAAGTGCACGACCCGGGCGATCTCCGCCGGCTCCCCGAGCCGGCCGACCGGGATCTTCGCGCGCAGGCCGTCGAGGACCTTCTCCGGGACGGTCTCGAGCATCTCGGTGGCGATGTAGCCCGGGGTGACGGCGTTGACGGTGACCCCGATGCCGTTGGTGTTGCCGCTGCGCTGGATCTGCATCGCGGCCTCGCGGGCGAGGGTCTTGGTGAGGCCGAACAGCCCGGACTTCGCGGAGGCGTAGTTGACCTGGCCGATGCCGCCGGTCTCGCCGATGACCGAGGAGATCATCACGATCCGGCCGCTGCCCCGCTCGAGCATGTGCCGGAGGGCGGCCTGGGAGAGGTAGAAGGCGCCGGAGAGGTTGACGTCGAGGACCCGTCGCCAGTCCTCGTCGGCCATCTTCAGCACGGTGCGGTCGGCGGTGATGCCCGCGTTGTTGACCAGGATGTCCAGCCGGCCGTGCCGGTCGATCACCTCCTGGACGGTGCGCCGGCAGTCCTCGGGCGAGCCGATGTCGCCGCGGTGCACGCTCATGTGGCTCTCGGGATGGGCCGCGGCGAACTCCTGGGCGAACAGCTGCGCGCGCTCGGTGTTGCCGCTGTAGCCGGCGGCCACGTCGGCTCCCTGGGAGGCCAGGCTGCGGCAGATCGCCGCGCCGATGCCCCGGGTCCCGCCGGTCACGAACGCCACCCGACCGAGGAGTTTCTCGCCCGCCCTGCTGGTGCGTACCTGGGTCGCTGTCACCGGCTCCTCCTCGGAAAGAGCGTGCGTTCGCCGTCTTTCCGAAGCCGGAGCCGAGGGTCCCCGTGAGACGCCGACTGCTCCGGCATCGGTACTGCGCGAGCATGCTGCGGGCCGCGGTGCCCGTCAAACCATGGCCGCGCCGGGCCGCGGCGCACGGTCCGGGTTGCGGGCCGTGCCGGAACGGCGGCGGCGTGGCAGCTCCCCCGAGTCATCGCGCGTGCACCGCGCGGAGCAGTGCCGCGTCGGGTCCCGGGGCCGCGGCCGGCGTCCTACCGTCGCCGGCGGCCCCGGGCAGCCGACCGCGGAGGTGCGCGAGGCCCCCCGTTCCCCGGCGTCAGCGGCCGGCCTGCGCCGGGCTCTCCCCACCCTCCAGGTCGCCCTCGGTGTCGAGGTAGGCCTGCCGCAGCTCGGCCAGCAGCGCCGGGTCCGGCGACTCCCACATCGTCCGGTCCACCGCCTCGAGCAGCCGCTCGGCGATGCCGTGCAGCGCCCACGGGTTGGACCGCTCCAGGAACTCCCGGTTCTCCGGGTCCAGCACGTAGGTCCGGGTGAGCTGCTCGTACATCCAGTCGGCCACCACGCCGGTCGTGGCGTCGTAGCCGAACAGGTAGTCGACGGTCGCGGCCAGCTCGAAGGCGCCCTTGTAGCCGTGCCGGCGCATCGCCGCCAGCCACTTCGGGTTGACCACCCGGGCCCGGAACACCCGCGCGGTCTCCTCGGTCAGCGACCGGGTGCGCACCGACTCCGGGCGGGTCGAGTCGCCGATGTACGCCTTGGGCGCCGACCCGGTCAGCGCGCGGACGGTCGCCACCATCCCGCCGTGGTACTGGAAGTAGTCGTCGGAGTCGGCGATGTCGTGCTCGCGGGTGTCCACGTTCTTCGCCGCCACCGCGATCCGCCGGTACGCCGCCTCCATGTCCGGCCGGGCCTGCACGCCGTCCAGGCCGCGGCCGTAGGCGTAGCCGCCCCACACCGCGTACACCTCGGCGAGGTCGGCGTCCCCCCGCCAGTTCCGGGAGTCGATCAGCGGCAGCAGCCCGGCCCCGTAGGCACCGGGCTTGGAGCCGAACACCCGGGTGGTCGCCCGCCGCCGGTCACCGTGCTCGGCCACGTCGGCCTCGACGTGGGCACGCACGTGGTTGAGGTCGTCGGGCTCGTCGAGGGAGGCGGCCAGGGTCACCGCGTCGTCGAGCATGGTCACCACGTGCGGGAAAGCGTCCCGGAAGAAGCCGCTGATCCGCACCGTGACGTCGATCCGCGGCCGGCCGAGCTCGTCGAGCGGGATCGGCTCCAGCCCGGTCACCCGCCGCGACGCGTCGTCCCACACCGGGCGGACGCCGAGCAGCGCGAGCACCTCGGCGACGTCGTCACCGGAGGTGCGCATCGCCGAGGTGCCCCACACCGAGAGCCCGACCGAGCGCGGGTACTCGCCGGTGTCGGCGCGGTAGCGGTCGAGCAGCGACTCGGCCATCGCCTGCCCGGTCTCCCACGCCAGCCGCGAGGGCACCGCGCGCGGGTCGACGGAGTAGAAGTTCCGGCCGGTCGGCAGCACGTTGATCAGCCCGCGCAGCGGCGAGCCCGACGGGCCGGCGGGCACGTAGCCGCCGGCCAGGGCGTGGAGGGTGGCGTCGAGCTCGTCGGTGGTGCGCGCCAGGCGCGGCACGACCTCGTCGACGGCGAACCGCAGCACCGCATCGACCCCGTCGTCCGACCGGTCCAGCACCTCGCGGACCACCTCGGGCACCGCGGCAGCGGTCCAGCCCCGCGACTCCATCCCGCCGACCAGGGCCGCGGCCTGCTGCTCGACGGCGTCGGTGAGAGCCAGGCCGGCGGAACCGTCCTCGGTCAGCCCGAGCGCCTCGCGCAGCCCGGGCAGCGCGACCGAGCCGCCCCAGATCTGCCGGGCCCGCAGCATCGCGAGCACGAGATCCACGCGATCGGAACCGGCGGGCGGCGTGCCGAGCACGTGCAGGCCGTCACGGATCTGGGAGTCCTTGATCTCACAGAGCCAGCCGTCGACGTGCAGGATCATCTCGTCGAAGTGGTCGTCCTCGGGCCGTTCGTTGAGGCCGAGGTCGTGGTCGAGCTTGGCCGCTTGCAGCAGGGTCCAGATCTGCGCGCGGACCGCGGGCAGCTTCGCCGGGTCCATCGCCGCAACGTTGGCGTGCTCGTCGAGCAGCTGCTCCAGCCGGGCGATGTCGCCGTAGGTGTCGGCGCGGGCCATCGGCGGCACCATGTGGTCGATCAGCGTGGCGTGCGCCCGGCGCTTGGCCTGCGAGCCCTCACCCGGGTCGTTCACCAGGAACGGGTAGATCAGCGGCAGGTCGCCGATCGCCGCGTCCGGCGCGCAGGAGGCGGACAGACCGACGGTCTTGCCGGGCAGCCACTCCAGGTTGCCGTGCTTGCCGACGTGCACCAGCGCGTGCGCGCCGAACACCGACCGCAGCCACCAGTAGGCGGCCAGGTAGTGGTGGGACGGCGGCAGGTCGGGGTCGTGGTAGATCGCGATCGGGTTCTCCCCGAAGCCGCGCGGCGGCTGCACCATCACCACGACGTTGCCGGCCCGCAGCGCGGCGAAGACGATGGCCTGGTCGTCGCCACTACCGTCGACGAACAGCGAGCCCGGCGGCTGCCCCCAGTGCGCGACCATCGCCGCGCGCAGGTCGGCGGGCAGCGTCTCGAAGAACCCGCGGTACTGCGCGGCCGGGATCCGGACGGGGTTCCCGGAGAGCTGCTCCGAGGTCAGCCAGTCGGCGTCCTGCCCGCCGGCGGCGATCAGCGCGTGCACCAGCGCGTCACCGTCCAGCTCGGCGACGCCGGGCAGCGCGTCCGGCCCGTCGAGCGGGCCGAGGTCGTAGCCCTGCCCGGCCATCGCGGCCAGCAGCCGGACCACCGACGCGGGGGTGTCCAGGCCGACCGCGTTGCCGATCCGGGCGTGCTTGGTCGGGTAGGCGCTCAGCATCACCACGATCCGGCGCTCGGCCGGCGGGGTGTGCCGCAGCCGCGCGTGCGCGACGGCGGTGCCGGCGACCCGCGCGGCCCGCTCCGGGTCGGGCACGTAGGAGGTCAACCCGTCCTCGTCGGTCTCCTTGAAGGAGAACGGAACGCTGATCAGCCGGCCGTCGAACTCGGGGATGGCGACCTGGTTCCCCACGTCGAGCGGGGACAGCCCGTCATCGTCGGCGAGCCACTCCTCCCGCGAGCGGGTCAGGCACAGGCCCTGGATCACCGGCACGTCCAGCGTCGCGAGCGCGCCGACGTCCCAGGCGCCGTCGTCCCCGCCGGCCTGGGCGGTGGCCGGCCGCGAGCCGCCGGCGGCGAGCACGGTGACCACCAGCGCGTCGGCGCCCTTCAGCGTCGCCAGCAACTCCGGGGCGACCGACCGCAGCGACGAGGTGAAGACCGGCAGGGCCTGGCCGCCGGCGGCCTCGATCGCGGCGCAGAGGGTCTCGACGAAGGCGGTGTTCCCGGCCAGATGGTGCGCCCGGTAGTAGAGGACGGCGACGGTCGGGCCGGTCCCCCGACTCTCCCGCTCCAGCACGCCCCAGTCGGGTGCGACCGACGGCGGCTCGAAGCCCTCGCCGGTGAGCAGCACGGTGTCGGAGAGGAATCGGTGCAGCTGGGTGAGGTTGTCCGGGCCGCCCTGCGCGAGGTAGCCGTGCGCCTCGGTGGCCACGCCCATCGGCACGGTCGAGAGCTCCATCAGCTCGGCGTCGGGCACCTGCTCCCCGCCGAGGACGACCACCGGTGCCGGCCCGGCCAGGAGCGGGGCGAGCAGGTCCTCGAACTGGCGGCGTACCCCGAGCAGCCGGACGACGACCAGCGCGCTGCCCTCGACCAGGGCGGCGATGCCGGCGTCGTCGAGCCGGGCCGGGTTGCCCAGCCGCCACTCGGCACCGCTCGCACGGGCCGACAGCAGATCGGTGTCGCTGGTGGAGAGCAAGGTGAACACGTCGGCGCAGCCTCCCTCGGGGTCCGCGCCCCGGGTCGTCGGGCACGGCAGCCGCGGTGTCTGGCTCGCCCCGGGGGGCTCACAGTGGCGGGACCGCGCCGGACTCGCACCGGCTTCCTCACGCACTGCCGTGATGGGGGGACCGTACCGGGCGAGGGTCGACCCCCCGGCGACCAGCTCAGGCCTGCGGTCAGGAGGCCGCCGGCATCGGCGGGACCGGCTCAGGGACGGGCTCGTGCAACCCAGCCTTGTTGACCAGGTACTTCGGCACCGGCTCAGTCCAGCAGCAGCCGGGCCACCGCGTCGACCACGAAGTCGACGTACTCCTCGACCGTCCAGCGGCGCTCCCAGATCAGGGTGACGGCGGGCGCGTGGGAGAAGATGCCCCAGAAGATCTCGGTCGCGCGATCTGCGTCGAGTCCCTCCCTGAACCACGGCTCGAACGAGCCGATCAGCACGCGGTCGTCCTCGAACCGCCGCCGCTCGTACTCGGTCCAGGCCGCGGCGATCTCGGCGTCGACGGTCGCCGCCTCGGCGAACACCCGGATCATCGGCACGGTCAGCGGCACGTACACCCGGGCCATCTCCCGCACGGCCGCGAGCTTGGCCGCCAGATCCGTCTCGGCCACGAGCCGGACGAACAGCTCCCGCTGTGCGAACGGCACCTCCTCGTCGTCGCCGACGACGGCACGGTCGACGCAGGCGAGCAGCAGGGAGGCCTTGCTGCCCTGCCCGAAAACGGTCTGCACCGAGACCCCGGCCTCGGTCGCGACGTCCTTCATCGTCGTCGCCGCGTAGCCCTTCGCCAGGAAGCAGCGGGTGGCGCCGTCGAGGACGGCGGCCCGCGTGCGACGCGCCTGCTCGGCCCGCAACGACGAGCGATACACCCTCTTGCCCTCGGTCATGGATTCACTCTACCCTCCCGCTATTCGTTAGAGTTTCACTCCATCGAAATAGGGGAACGTCCGTGACCGCCACCGCTCCGTACCCGTCGCAGCTGATGCTCGCCGGCCAGGTCGCCGCCCCCGAGGGCCCGGTCGACCTCGCCGGCATGTACCTGATGCACCGCGGCTTCCGCCGCGACCTGCACCTCTTCGCCGACGTCGCCCCGCGGGTGCCGGCGTCCGACCGGGCCCGCTGGGCGGCCATCGAGCGCCGGTTCCGGCTGTTCGCGACCGTGCTGCACAAGCACCACCACGGGGAGGACGTCGGCCTGTGGCCGCTGCTCGCCGAGCGCGGCGCCGACCAGGCGGTGCTCGACGCGCTCGAGGCCGAGCACGCCATGATCGACCCCCTCCTGGCCTCAGCGAAGGCCGACCTGCACGCGCTGGCCGACGGCACCGGTGGGGAGGCGACCCGCGCCCGGCTGGCCCGTACCACCGCGGAGCTGCGCGACGCACTGTGCGCGCACCTCGCACACGAGGAGAGCGACGGCATGACCGAGGTGCAGCAGCACCTGACGCCGGAGGACTGGCACCGCCTGGACCGCGAGGTGTTCGCGAAGGACTACTCGCCGCGCGAGATGCCGGCCGTGGCGGGCTGGGTCGCGTCCGGCCTGCCCGTCGAGCACTACCACCGCCTGCCGGGTGCCAACCCGCCGCTGCTCCTGCTCGCCCGAGTCATGGCCTGGCGGTTCACCCACCGCGACGCGCGCATCTTCGGCGGCGCGCGATGAGCCGCCGTGACCGGGTTCTGACGTTCCTCAACAAGTTCGGGGCGAAGTACCACGTCGCCCTGAGTCGGCGCAGCGGCGGGCGGCTGGGCAACCGGTTCCGCGGCGGCGACGTCCTGCTGATCACCCACCGCGGCCGCACGTCCGGCCGCAGCTACACCACGCCCCTGCTGCACGTCCGGGACGGCGACGACTTCGTGGTCGCGGCCTCCAACGGCGGCGTCGACGTGGAGCCGCAGTGGTGGCTGAACCTGCAGGCTGATCCGCACGGCGTCGCCGAGGTGCACGGACGGCCGACCGCGGTCGTCGCGAACGCAGTGGCCGAGGCCGACCGGCAGCGGCTGTGGGACGCACTCATGGCCAAGTGCCCGAACTACGACAAGTACCAGGCGTCGGTGTCCCGACGGATCGCACTGGTCCGGCTCTCCCCCGGCTGACGGAGAGAGGGCCGGCGAACCATTCGATCCCGGCCGCGACGCGCGGAACCCGGTGGCCACCGGCCGGTTCCGGCCGGTGGCGACGCTCCCGGGGACCGGACCGGCGCGGCGCCGCCGGCCGGGCGGGACCCCGGGCCGGCCCTACCCTCCCGCCATGGCCCCGCCCCCGGTGCCACCGTTCCCCGCGGACGCATTCGGCCGCGTGCTGTGCGTCGTCGCGCACCCCGACGACGTGGAGTACGGCGTGTCCTCGGCCGTCGCCGCCTGGACCGAGCGCGGGATCTACGTCGCCTACCTGCTCCTGACCCGTGGCGAGGCCGGCATGGACGCCCTCCGGCCGGAGCAGACCGCGCGGCGGCGGACGGCGGAGCAGCTGAGCGCGGCGGACGTGGTCGGCGTCTCCGAGGTCCGCTTCCTCGACCACCCGGACGGCGTGCTGGAGTACGGCCTGGGTCTGCGCCGCGACATCGCGCGGGTCATCCGGGAGCACCGGCCGGACGCCCTGCTCGTCGGCTCCTGGGACGTCGAGTTCGTGGCCGGGCTCAACCAGGCCGACCACCGGGTCGCCGGGCTGGCCGCGCTGGACGCCCTGCGGGACGCCGCCAACCGGTGGGTCTTCCCGGAGCTGCTCGACGAGGGGCTGGAGCCCTGGGCGGTGCGCTGGCTGCTGGTGGGCGGCGACCCGCGTCCCACCCACGGCGTCGACGTCGGCGGCGCGGCCCTGGAGCGCGGCATCGCCTCGCTCGAGGCGCACGGGCAGTACCTGGCGGGCATCCCCGGGCACCCGCCGCCCCGCACCATGATCACCGCCATCACGGCACTGCAGGGCCGGGCGATGGGCGTGCCGCACGCGGTGCTGTTCCGCGGCTGGGACCTCTTCGCCCCACCGCCGATCGCACAGGAGGCGATGCGGGCGGCCGCGGAGCCGGTCGGCTGAGCGCCGCGATCCCTCGTCCTTCCCGCACCGCGACCCGACCCCGGACAGGCCCGGAGCCCCCAGGATGGGCCCCGTGGACCTGGTCGAGTTCCTGCTGGCCCGGATCGCCGAGGACGAGCAGACGGCCCGGCGCGCCGCCGGGGATTCCCCGACGACCGCAACCGCGCCCCTCCGGGTGGCCACGGAGCCAGGACGAGGGGAGGTGGTGGCGCCCGTCGCCCGTGTCCTCGCCGAATGCGAGGCCAAGCGGATCGTCGTGGAGCAGTACCGGGCCGTGGCCCGCGTCGTGGACAGCTACGGGGGTCTCGAGCAACTGGCGATCATGTTCGTCGTCGATGCCCTCGAGGGCGCGCTCACCGCACTGGCGCTGCCCTACGCCTACCACCCGGACTACCGCGAGGAGTGGCGCCCCTGACGTCCGGACCCGCAGGTCGACCGGGGATCCAGGCCGGCCGGCGGGCCGTCAGCTGTCCCGGGCCGGGGACGGGGCGGGAAGCCCGGCGGGAAAGCGGGCCGGAGACCGCATCCGGGGCCGGCCCGGAGGCGAAGAATGGCCGTCGTCCCTCCCTCCCCGGAGCCCCTCATGGCACTACGACTCCACCGCCCCCAGCGCACGACCACCCCGCCCGAGGACCGGCATCTCGGGGCCCGCGTGTTCGCCGTCCAGCGCACCGGCGCCATCGTGGTGGCGCTCGTGCTCCTGGTCTTCGGCCTGCTCGGCTTCGCCGGCGGGCTGGACTTCTTCTCCACCCAGGGCGAGCGCATCCTCGGGCTGTCCTCCAACGGCCTGCTCTCGCTCATCTCGGTGGTCATGGCGGCCGTCCTGCTCGTCGCTGCCGCACGCAGCCCGCGGGTGACCTCGACGATCATGATCGTCGCCGGCTCGCTCTTCCTGCTGTCGGCCCTGGTCAACCTGGCGTTGCTGCGGACCAGCTTCAACATCCTGGCGTTCGAGTTCAGGAACGTGGTCTTCTCCGTGGTCGTCGGGCTGGCTCTGCTGGTGCTCGGCGCCTACGGCCGGGTCAGCGGCCACCTGCCGCCGGACAGCCCGTACGCGCACCCGCACCCGGCCTCGACCGAACCCGACGAGGAGTACGCCTCCACGCCCGAGGAGCTCGCCGTCGAGCGGGCCATGCGCGATGCGGAGATCGCCGTCGTCCAGCGCACCGCGACCACCGATCAGGCCCGCCGCGTCGAGGCCATGAGCCACGTGCACACCCGCGGCGACCGCCGGCGGGTGTGGCGCCAGTTCGACGGGACGTAACCTCGCGGGGCCATGGCAGCCCCTTCTCCCGTCCGTGAGCGCGCCGACGCCTGCCCCGGTGCGTTGCAGACCCATGCCGCGGCCGACGGTGCGCTGGCGCGGGTGCGGGTGCCCGGCGGCGCGCTGTTCCGGAGCCAGCTGCAGGTCCTGGCCGCCGCCGCGCGCGACCTCGGTGACGGTGCGCTGGAGCTGACCAGCCGGGGCAACGTGCAGCTGCGCGGCCTCCCCGCCGGGACGCAGGCCGAGCTCGGGCACCGGCTCGCCGCGGCCGGGCTGCTCCCCAGCGCCACCCACGAGCGGGTCCGCAACGTGCTGGCCAGCGCGCTCACCGGCCGGGTCGGCGGCCGGCTCGACGTCCGCCCGTGGGTGTCCGCCTTCGACGCCGGTCTGTGCGCCGACCCGGCCCTGGCGCAGCTGCCCGGCCGGTTCCTCGCGACGTTCGACGACGGCCGCAGCGACGTCGCCGGGTTCGGCGGCGACGTCGGGCTGGTCGCCCTCGACGCCGGCCCGGTCGCGCTCACCCTCGCCGGCACCGACAGCGGGCTGCGCGCCGCCCCGGAGGACGCGGTGCCGCTCGCCCTCGCCGCCGCCCGGGCCTTCCTCGCCGAGCGGGCCGCCCAGGGGGGCAGCGCGTGGCGGCTGGCGGAGCTCGACGACGGCGTCGCCCGCGTCGCCGCCCGCCTCCGCGGCGTTCGTGGCCACGATGGCCCGCCCGTGCGCGGGCTTGGTGGCCACGACGTCCCGCTCGCGGCCGGCGCACACCGCCAGGACGACGGGCGCACCGCCCTGGTCGCCGTCGTGCCCCTCGGCCGGCTCACCGCGGACCAGGCCGACCTCCTCGCCCGCACGGCGCCCACCGACCTGCAGCTCACCGCCTGGCGCAGCGTCGTCGTCCCCGACCTCCCGGACGACGGGGCGGCCAGGGCGCTGACCGGCGCGGGGCTGGTCCTGGACCCGGGCAGCCCGTGGACCAGGGTGACCGCGTGCGCCGGCCGGCCCGGCTGCGCGAAGTCGCTCGCCGACGTCCGCGCCGACGCCGCCCGCGCCGTGGACGAGGGCACGCTGCCCGGGCCCGGTGAGCGCCAGCACTGGGCGGGGTGCGAGCGCCGCTGCGGCCGCCCGCGGGGCGAGGTCGTGGACGTGGTGGCGACGGGGACCGGATACCGAGTCGGGAAGGCCTGATGCACGAGTACGAGAAGGACGGCGCCGCGATCTACCGGCGCTCGTTCGCGACCATCCGCGCCGAGGCGGACCTCTCCGGGCTGCCCGAGGACGTCGCCCGGGTCGCGGTCCGCATGATCCACGCCTGCGGGCAGGTCGACCTCGTCGACGACCTGGCCTTCTCCCCCGCCGTGGTGGCCCGCGCGCGGGAGGCGCTGGACGCCGGGGCGCCGGTCCTCTGCGACGCGACGATGGTCGCCGCCGGCATCACCCGCCGCCGGCTGCCGGCGGGCAACGACGTGGTCTGCACGCTCGCCGACCCGCGCACCCCGGGGCTGGCGGCCGAGCTCGGCACCACCCGCACCGCCGCGGCGCTGGAGCTGTGGCGCGACCGGCTCGAGGGCGCCGTCGTCGCGATCGGCAACGCCCCCACCGCGCTGTTCCACCTGCTGGAGATGGTCGCCGCCGGGGCGCCGCGACCGGCGGCCGTCCTCGGCATCCCGGTCGGGTTCGTCGGCGCGGTGGAGTCGAAGGACGCGCTGGCCGGCAGCGACCTGGAGTTCCTCGTCGTCCGGGGCCGGCGGGGCGGCAGCGCCATGACCGCGGCGGCCGTGAACGCGATCGCGAGCGACGCCGAATGAGGGCCGAGACGGCCATTTCGGCCCCGGGGGGACGGGCATGACCGGGAAGCTGTACGGGGTCGGGCTCGGCCCCGGCGACCCCGAACTGGTGACCGTCAAGGCCGCCCGGCTCATCGGCGCCGCCGACGTCGTCGCCTACCACGCGGCCCGTCACGGCCGCTCCGTGGCCCGCGGGGTGGCTGCGCCCTACCTGCGCGAGGGGCAGATCGAGGAGCTGCTGGTCTACCCGGTCACCACCGAGACCACCGACCACCCCGGCGGCTACCAGGGCGCCATCGACGAGTTCTACGAGTTCGCCGCCGCCCGGCTGGCCGCGCACCTCGATGCCGGGCGCGACGTGGTGGTCCTGGCCGAGGGCGACCCGTTCTTCTACGGGTCCTACATGCACATGCACAAGCGGCTGGCGCACCGCTACCCGACCGAGGTCGTCCCCGGCGTGACCAGCGTCAGCGGCGCGGCGGCCGCCGTCGGCCGGCCGCTGGTCGAGCGCGACGAGGTGCTCACCGTCCTGCCCGGCACGCTGCCCGCCGACGAGCTCGGCGAGTGGCTGGCCACCACCGACGCCGCCGCCGTGCTCAAGCTCGGCCGCACGTTCCCGCAGGTGCGCGACGCCTTCGAGCAGGCCGGCGTGCTCGACCGCGCGCTCTACGTCGAGCGGGCCACCACCGACCGCGAGCGCACCCGGCCGCTGGCCGACGTCGACCCGGCGACCGTGCCGTACTTCTCCCTCGCGCTGCTGCCCGGCCCGTTGGCCGGGGAGCTGCCGGAGCCCGGGCGCCCGGCCGGCGACGGCGCACAGCCCGGGGAGGTGGTCGTGGTGGGCCTCGGCCCGGGCGACCGCTGCTGGACCACCCCCGAGGCGGCCGAGGCGCTCGCCGCCGCCGACGACCTGGTCGGCTACGGCCCCTACCTGGACCGCGTCGCGGCCAACCCGCGCCAGGTGCGCCACCCCAGCGACAACCGGGTGGAGGCCGAGCGGGCCGCGCACGCCCTCTCCCTCGCCCGGGAGGGCCGGCGGGTCGCGGTCGTCTCCAGCGGCGACCCGGGCGTCTTCGCCATGGCCGCGGCGGTGCTCGAGGTGGCCGCGCAGCCGCAGTTCGCCGGCGTGCCGGTCCGCGTCGTGCCGGGCCTGACCGCGGCGCAGGCGGTGGCCGCCCGGGTCGGGGCGCCGCTCGGGCACGACTTCTGCGTGCTGTCGCTGTCCGACGTCCGCAAGCCGTGGGACGTGGTCGTCGACCGGCTCCGGCACGCGGCCGCCGCCGACCTGGTCATCGCCCTCTACAACCCGCGGTCGAAGCACCGCCCCCACCAGCTCGGCGAGGCGCAGAAGGTGCTCCTGGAGAACCGGTCGCCGTCCACCGTCGTGGTGGTGGGCCGGGACGTCGGCGGCCCGGAGGAGCGGGTCCAGGTCACCACCCTCGGCGACCTGGACCCCACCACCGTCGACATGCGCTGCCTGGTGCTGATCGGGTCGTCCCAGACCCGGGTCGGCCCGAGCGGCGCCGTCTGGACCTCCCGGACCTATCCGGGCTGACCGGTCAGCTGTAGGGGTTCTCCTCGAGCAGCCGGGCGGCGTGGGCGGCCGGCGTCGCCGCACCTCACCCGCGAACGGCGTCGACGAACCCCCGGACCCGTTCCCGCAGCTCGGCGACGCGTTCGGCGACCACCTCGGCCGGGTCCCGGTCCTGCAGCCACGGCGGGATCTCGGTGCGCACCCGCTGCGCGCACCGGAGGTCGGCGCAGATGTAGGTGCCGACGGTGTTGCCGTTGCGGCCGGCCGCACCGGTCCGCCGGGCGGTGAACAGCGAGACGGCGTCCCCGGACTGCGACGTCTGGCAGAGCAGGCACATCGCGGTGATCCGGCCGGACATGCGGGTGTCGGCGGCGCGGACGGCGATGCCCAGCGCCCCGCCGTCCCCCTCCACCACCAGGTAGCCCCGCAGCGGCGCCTTCGGGTCCCGCCAGCCCAGCAGCTCCAGCTCCGCCCGGTCCAGCGCGTCGAAGTCCTTCGGCAGGGTCAGGGCGCGGGCCTCGCCCTGCGAGCAGTTGATGAACGAGCGCCGGACCTGCCGCTCGGTCAGCGGTTCCACGGGTGGTGCCTTTCCTTCGACGTGCGGGGACCGTCGGGCATCCTCCCTGACGTCGGCGCTCCCCTCACCCGATTTCCGGGACCAGTGCGGCCGCGTCGAGGTCGGACAGGACCAGCCCGCTCACCCCGCGCCCACCCACGCCAGCGCCTCCTCGACGGTCGCAACCACGGGCACGCCCGGCGGTGGCGGCGGCCGCCGGACCAGCACCACGGGGATCCCGAGGTCGCGGGCCGCGGTGAGCTTGGCGGCGGTCATCGCGCCGCCGCTGTCCTTGGTGACGACGACCTCGACGCCGTGCCGGCGCAGCAGCGCCGTCTCCTCCTCGACGGTGAACGGTCCGCGGGCGAGCACCACGGTGACCCGCTCGGGCAGCGGCGGTTCCGGCGGGTCCACCGAGCGGACCAGGCAGTGGGCGGTCAGGCCGGCGAAGGCGGCCAGCCCCTGGCGGCCGGTGGTCAGGAACACCGACCCGAAGCCCGTCACCGCCGCGGCGGCCTCGGCCTGCGAGTCCACCCAGCGCCAGTCGTCGCCGGGCTGCGGCGCCCAGCCGGGGCGCTGCAGGCGCAGCAGCGGAACGCCGACCAGCCCGGCCGCCTCGGCCGCCGCGGCGGACATGGTGGCTGCGAACGGGTGCGTCGCATCGACCACCGCGGCCACCGCTTGCTCCTGCAGCCACGCGGCGAGCCCGGCCGCGCCGCCGAAGCCGCCGATCCGCACCTCGCCCGGCGGCAGCACCGGGTCGGCGACCCGCCCGGCCAGCGAGCTGACCACCGCGATCCCCTCGTCGACCAGCGCCCTGGCCAGCCGCCGGGCCTCCCCCGTGCCGCCGAGAACCAGCACCCGCCCGGTCACGGACGCCGCCCGTGCATGCTGATCCCGTGACGGAGGCGGGGCGCGAGCGCGGCAGCGGGCTGCGCTACGGCTGGACGACCGGCGCCTGCGCGACCGCCGCTGCCACCGCGGCCTACACCGCCCTGCTCACCGGCGAGTTCCCCGACCCGGTGGGGATCGACCTGCCGCACGGCAAGCACCCGGCCTTCGCCCTGGCCCGCGAGTCCCTCACGCCCGGCGCCGAGGCCACCGCCGGCATCGTCAAGGACGCCGGTGACGACCCCGACGTCACCCACGGCGCGCTGGTCTCGGCGCGGGTGTGGCACGGCGGCCCCGGCAGCGGGGTGAGGTTCCGGGCCGGCGAGGGCGTCGGCACCGTCACCAAGCCCGGGCTGCCCCTCGCGGTCGGCGAGCCGGCGATCAACCCGATGCCGCGGCGGTTCATCGCCGAGCACGTGGCCGCGGTCGCCGCCCGGCACGGCGGCACCGGCGACGTCGTCGTCGAGGTGTCGGTCGAGCACGGCGAGGAGCTGGCGCGGCGGACGTGGAACCCGCGGCTGGGCATCCTCGGGGGGCTGTCGATCCTGGGGACGACGGGCGTCGTCGTCCCCTACTCGTGCTCGTCGTGGATCGACTCGATCCGCCGCGGCATCGACGTCGCGCGCGCCGCGGGGCGCACCCATGTCGCCGGGTGCACCGGTTCGACCTCGGAGCGCGTGGTCACCGAACTGTACGGGCTGCCCGAGGACGCGCTGCTGGACATGGGCGACTTCGCCGGCGCCGTCCTCAAGTACCTGCGCCGCCACCCGGTGCCGCGGCTGACGATCGCCGGGGGCATCGGCAAGCTGGCCAAGCTCGCCGACGGCCATCTCGACCTGCACTCGGGCCGCTCGCAGGTGTCGCCTGCGTCGCTGGCCGCGCGGGTGCGGGACGCCGGCGGGGCGCCGGAGCTGGTCGAGGGCGTGCGGGGCGCCAACACCGCGCTCGACGCGCTGCAGCAGTGCCAGGCCGCCGGGCTGCCGCTGGGCGACCTGGTCGCGGCCGGCGCGCGGGAGACCGCGGTCGGCGTGCTGCGCGGCGCGCCCGTCACCGTCGACGTCGTGGTGATCGACCGGGCGGGCACCGTCGTCGGCCGCGCCTGAAAGAGGACCCCGCTGCCCCCCACCCCTCGCAGGCTCGCGGCGGGGCCCTGCAGCGGGGCCGGGGTGAGGGTCCTCCAGCATCAGCGGGGGCGGGTCGTGGAGTACAGGTGGCTGTCGGGGAACTCCGCGGCCGCGAGCACCGGGCCCACGATGACCACCGCGGTCCGCTTCACCCCGGCCGCCTCGGCCTGCCCGGCGATGTCGGCCAGCGTGCCGCGCAGGACCAGCTCGTCGTCCCGGCTGGCCCGGGCGACCACGGCCACCGGGCCGTCGGCCCCGTAGTGCTCGGCCAGCTGCGGGGCCAGCTCGGCGATCCGCTGGACGGCGAGGTGCAGCACCAGCGTCGCGCCGGTGGCGGCGTAGGCGGCCAGCTCCTCCCCCGGCGGCATCGGCGTGGAGCGGGCGCTGGTGCGGGTGAGCACCACCGTCTGCCCGACGCCGGGCACGGTCAGCTCGCGCTTCAGCGAGGCCGCCGCGGCGGCGAAGGCCGGCACTCCCGGGACGACGTCGTAGGGCACCCCGGCCGCGTCCAGCCGGCGCATCTGCTCGGCCATCGCGCTGTACACCGACGGATCGCCGGAGTGCAGCCGGGCGACGTCGAGGCCCGCCTCGTGCGCGGCCACCAGCTCGGCGGTGATCCGGTCCAGGTCGAGGTTCGCGGTGTCGACCAGCCGGGCGCCGGGCGGTGCGGTGTCCAGCAGCTCCCGGGGTACGAGCGCGCCGGCGTAGAGGATCACCGGGGCCGCGGCGATGAGCCGCGCCGCCCGCACCGTGATCAGGTCCGCCGCCCCCGGCCCCGCCCCGATGAAGTGCACCGTCATGCCCGCCCCCTCCGGCCGACGGTTTCCGCGAGAACCGTCCCGATCATCACCGCGTCACGCTCCAGATGGTCACGGGCATCGCCGGCTTCCAGCCGGTGAAGGACCCCACCGGCTCGGCCCGCTGGACGCCGATACGCACCAGCTCCCCGCCCACGCGGGCGAACCAGTCGGCGAGCACCGCCTCGCTCTGCACGGTCACCGCGTTGGCCACGAGCCGGCCGCCGGCCGGCAGCGCCGCCCAGACCGCGTCGAGCAGCAGCGGCGTCGTCGCCCCACCGCCGACGAAGACGGCGTCCGGGGTGGGCAGGCCGTCCAGCCCCTCGGGTGCCCGGCCCTCGACCACCTGCAGCCCGGGCACGCCCAGCCGGGCGGCGTTCCGCGCGATCCGGGCGGCCCGGTCCGGCCGCGACTCGACGGCGATCGCCCGGCACGACGGGTGCGCCCGCATCCACTCGATGCCGATCGAGCCGGCGCCCGCGCCGACGTCCCAGAGCAGCTGACCCGGCAGGGGGCCGAGGCGGGCCAGCGTCACCGCGCGCACGTCCCGCTTGGTCAGCTGGCCGTCGTCGTCGAAGACCTCGTCGGGCAGGCCGGGCACGGTGGGCAGCGGCAGGGTCCCGGGGTCGGCGACGGCCTCGACGGCGGTCACCACCAGCGGGTCGGTGGCGGCGTGCGGCCAGCCGGCGGCGGTCCCGGACAGGCACCGCTCCCCCGGGCCGCCCAGCTGGGCGAGCGCGGTGACCCGGCTGGCGCCGTAGCCGCGCCGGGCCAGCAGCCCGGCGACCTCGGCCGGGGTGCGGCCGTCGGATCCCAGCACGAGCAGCCGCCGGCCCGGGGTCACGTGCGGGGTGAGCAGGTCCAGCGGCCGGCCGACGACGGACACGACCGCGGTGTCCTCCACCGCCCAGCCCAGCCGGGCGCAGGCCAGCGCCACCGACGAGGGGTGCGGGATCACCTCGACCGCCGCCGGGCCGTGCAGCCGCACCAGCGACGTGCCGACGCCGGAGAGCATCGGGTCCCCGCTGGCCAGCACGACGACGCGGCGGCCCGGGTGGGCGCCGGGCAGCGCCCGCAGCGCCGCCGCCATCGGTGCGGGCCACGGCACCCGCTGCGCGGCGACCGCGGCGGGCACCAGGTCCAGCTGTCGGGTGCTGCCGCGCAGCACGTCCGCGCCCTCGATCGCCCGCCGGGCGGCGGGTGACAGGCCGTCCCAGCCGTCGGCGCCGATGCCCACGACCACCAGCGGCCCGCCGTCCTCGCGCACGTCGGCCGATCCTAGGGACCGGCCCCGGGACGGCGATTGGCACGATGAGCGCGATGAACGCCCCGCTCGCCGCCGGCCTGGCCCTCGGCACCGTCGCGGACCTGCTGCTGGGCGACCCGCGGCGCCGCCATCCGGTCGCCGGCTTCGGGCTCGCCGCGGCTGCCCTCGAGCGCCGGGTCTGGCGCGACTCGCGCGCCGCCGGCTCCGGTTACGCGCTCGGGCTGGTCGCCGCGGCGGTGGGGCTGGGGGCGGCGGCCCACCGGGCCACGCGGCACCGGTCGGAACCGCGGGCGCTGCTCACCGCGCTGGCCACGTGGACGGTGCTCGGCGGCACCTCGCTGGGGCGGGCCGCCGCGGACATGCACCGGGCGCTGGCCGCCGGCGACGTCGCCGCGGCCCGGGCCGCGCTGCCCGCCCTCGCCGGGCGGGACCCCCGCGCGCTGGACGCGGGCGGGCTGGCCCGCGCCACCGTGGAGTCGGTCGCGGAGAACACCTCGGACGCGGCGGTGGCGCCCCTGTTCTGGGGTGCGGTGGCCGGCCTGCCGGGGCTGCTCGGCTACCGGGCGGTGAACACCCTCGACGCGATGGTCGGCCACCGCTCGCCCCGGTACGCGCGCTTCGGCTGGGCCGCGGCGCGGCTGGACGACGTCGCCAACTGGCTGCCCGCCCGGCTCACCGCCGCGCTGACCGTGGCCTGCGCCCCGCTGGCCGGCGGGTCCGCGGCCGGGGCGCTCCGGACCTGGCGGCGGGACGGCGCCGCGCACCCCAGCCCCAACGCGGGCCGGTGCGAGGCCGCGGTGGCCGGGGCGCTGGGGCTGCGGCTGGGCGGGCGCAACGTGTACGGCGGTCGGGTGGAGGACCGCCCGGCGCTGGGCGAGGGCCGCCCGCCGGAGGCCGCCGACATCCACCGGGCCGCCCGGCTCTCCCGGGCGGTGTGGTGCGCCGCGGCGGCGCTGGCGGTCGCCGGGCGGCTGGCGCGGGGGCGGGGGCGGGCGTGAGCGGGGCGCTGCTGGTCGCCGGCACCACCTCGGACGCCGGCAAGTCGGTCGTGACCGCCGGCATCTGCCGCTGGCTGGCCCGCCAGGGCGTCTCCGTCGCCCCGTTCAAGGCGCAGAACATGAGCAACAACTCCATGGTCACCGCCGACGGCGCGGAGATCGGCCGCGCCCAGGTGATGCAGGCCGCCGCGGCCCGCGTCGCCCCCGAGGCGGCGATGAACCCGGTGCTGCTCAAGCCGGGCGGGGAGAACTCCAGCCAGGTGGTGCTGCTCGGCCGGCCGGTGGCGGAGGTGACCGCGCTGTCCTACCGGCCGATGAAGGCCGCCCTGCTCGAGCAGGTGCTGGCCAGCCTGGCCGACCTGCGCGCACGCTTCGACGTGGTGGTCTGCGAGGGGGCCGGCTCGCCCACCGAGATCAACCTGCGGGCCGACGACATCGCGAACATGGGGCTGGCGACGGCGGCCGGGCTGCCGGTCGTCGTCGTGGGCGACATCGACCGCGGCGGCGTCTTCCCCGCCCTCTACGGCACCGTCGCGCTCATGCCGCCGGCCGACCAGCGGCTGGTCGCGGCGTTCCTGGTGAACAAGTTCCGCGGCGACGTGCGGTTGCTCCGCCCGGGGCTGGAGCAGCTGGCCGCCCTCGCCGGGCGCCCGACGCTCGGCGTGCTGCCCTGGCTGGGCGGCCTGGAGGTCGACGTCGAGGACTCCCTCGGCGTGGGCACCGACCGGGATCTCGCGGCGCCGCCGCGCGGCGAGGACGTGCTGCGGGTGGCCGTGGTGCGGCTGCCC
The DNA here is from genome assembly GCF_900114385.1 of Geodermatophilus ruber. Lineage (GTDB taxonomy): Bacteria > Actinomycetota > Actinomycetes > Mycobacteriales > Geodermatophilaceae > Geodermatophilus > Geodermatophilus ruber. Next base: position 11,108 of record NZ_FOSW01000013.1, on the reverse strand, counting down.
CGGCTGTCCAACTTCACCGACGTGGACGCGCTGGCCGCCGAGCCGGGCGTGCTCGTCCGCTGGGCCACCCGGCCCGAGGAGCTGGCCGACGCCGACCTGGTGGTGCTGCCCGGCACGCGGGCCACGGTCGCCGATCTCACCTGGCTCCGCTCGACCGGGCTGGCCGGCGCGGTGTCCCGCCGGGCCGCGGCCGGGGCGGCCGTGCTGGGCATCTGCGGCGGCCACCAGATGCTGGCGCGGACGATCACCGACGAGGTGGAGTCCGGCGCCGGCACGGTCGAGGGGCTGGGGCTGCTCCCGGCCGACGTCCGCTTCGCCCGGGAGAAGACGCTGGCCCGCCCGGTCGGCACGGCGTTCGGGCAGCCGGTGCGCGGCTACGAGATCCACCACGGCGTGGTGACCGTCGATGACGGGGCCGAGCCGTTCCTGGACGGCGCCCGGTCCGGCTCGGTCTGGGGGACGACGTGGCACGGGGCGCTGGAGAACGATGGTTTCCGCCGCGCGTTCCTGGCCGAGGTCGCGCGGATCGCCGGCCGCCGCTTCGTCGCCGCCCCGGACACCGACTTCGCCGCCGTCCGGGAGGCCCGGCTGGACCGGCTCGGGGACCTGATCGCCGAGCACGCCGACACCGCGGCGCTGTGGCGGCTGATCGAGGACGGCCCGCCCGCGGACCTGCCCCTGCTGCCGCCGGGTGCCGGGCTGCCCCGCTGAGCACGGCGCCCGACCCGCCGGACGTCGAGGCTTTCCCTACCGGACGGTGCGGCTCCTCACTTTCCGTGTCCTCACGAGACGGGGCGGGGTGTCCTCACGGCGACGCCCGTGGTCGAATGACGCCGCCACAGCGACGGCAGTGGAGGAAGCCCGGTGAGAATCCGGCGCGGTCCCGCCACTGTGACCGGGGAGCCCGCCCCCACGCTCGGCCACTGCGCCCCCGGCTTCGGCCGACGGGCACGGGAAGGTCGGGGGCGGACGGTGATCCGGCAGCCAGGAGACTCCCGCCGTCGCCCCTACCACCTCCGGGCGTGGAGACCCGGGGAGAGGACGCGTGCAGTGCGCGGGTTGCCCGCATGACCTATCCCTTCGGGGCCGTCGTCGGCATGGACGACATGCGGCTCGCCCTGCTGCTCAATGCCGTCTCCCCCGCGATCGGCGGCGTGCTCGTGCGCGGCGAGAAGGGGACCGCCAAGTCGACGGCGGTCCGCGCGCTGGCCGCCGTCCTGCCGCCGGTGGACGTCGTCGCCGGCTGCCGGTTCGCCTGCGACCCGGCCGCTCCCGACCCGGGCTGCCCCGACGGCCCGCACGACGCCGGCGCCCCCGGGCACACCCGCCCGGCCCGGCTGGTCGAGCTGCCGGTCGGCGCCTCCGAGGACCGCGTGGTCGGCTCCCTCGACCTCGAGCGGGCGCTCACCGAGGGGGTCAAGGCGTTCGAGCCGGGCCTGCTCGCGGCGGCGCACCGCGGCGTGCTCTACGTCGACGAGGTCAACCTGCTGCACGACCACCTGGTCGACCTGCTGCTGGACGCCGCGGCGCTGGGCACCGCCTACGTCGAGCGCGAGGGCGTCTCGGTGCGGCACGCGGCCCGGTTCCTGCTGGTCGGGACGATGAACCCCGAGGAGGGCGAGCTGCGCCCGCAGCTGCTCGACCGGTTCGGCCTGACCGTCGAGGTGGCCGCCCCGCGTGATCCGGACGAGCGGGCCGAGGTGGTGCGCCGCCGGTTCGCCCACGACGCCGACCCGGCCGGCTTCGCCGCGGCGTGGGCCGCAGCGGAATCGGCCTTGGCCGCCCGGATCGCCGACGCCCGCGCCCGGCTGCCGCACGTCGTCCTCTCCGACGCCGCCCTGCGGCAGGTGACCGCGGTCTGCGCCGCCTTCGACGTCGACGGGCTGCGGGCCGACCTGGTCACCGCCCGCGCCGCGATCGCGCACGCGGCCTGGTCCGGCCGCGCCGAGGTGGCCGAGGAGGACGTGCGGGTCGCCGCCCGGCTCGCGCTGCCGCACCGCCGCCGGCGCAACCCGTTCGACGCGCCCGGCCTCGACGAGGGCACCCTCGACCAGGCGCTCGCCGACGCCCGCCCCGAGGAGCCCGAGGAGGACGGCCCCGACGACGACGGCCGCGGCGGCCCTCCCCCACCGGGCCCGGACGGAACCCCCTCGGGCAGCGGGTCCGAGAGCGGCCGAGGTGGCCACGACGGCCCCTCCGAGGGGCAGGACGACGCCGCGCCGGCGCCGGCGCCGGACCGGGCCGCGGTCGCGCCGTCCGACCCGTTCCGGGCCCGCCGGCTGGAGGTGCCGGGCATCGGCTCGGGCGCGTCCGGGCGGCGGTCGCGGGCGCGCTCCGAGCGCGGCCGGGTGGTGGGCTCGACCCGCCCCACCGGCACGGTCACCAGGCTGCACCTGACCGGCACCGTGCTCGCCGCCGCGCCACACCAGGTGGCCCGCGGGCGCACCGGTCCCGGACTGCGGCTCGCCCGCGAGGACCTGCGCCAGGCCACCCTCGAAGGCCGCGAGGGCAACCTCGTCCTCTTCCTCGTCGACGCCAGCGGCTCGATGGGCTCCCGGCAGCGCATGGGCGCCGTGAAGGGCGCCGTCCTGTCGCTGCTGCTGGACGCCTACCAGCGGCGGGACAAGGTCGGGCTGGTCACCTTCCGCGGAGCCGGCGCCGAGGTCGCGCTGCCGCCCACCTGGTCGGTGGAGGCGGCCGCGGCCCGGCTGACCGACCTGCCCACGGGCGGCCGGACGCCGCTGGCCGCCGGGCTGCTGCGCGCGCACGAGGTGCTGCGGGTGGAGCGGGTGCGCGACCCGCAGCGCCGGCCGCTGCTCGTCGTCGTCACCGACGGGCGGGCCACCGGGGCGCGCGGCGGGAGCCACCTGGCCGACGCGCACGCCGCCGCCGGGCTGCTGGCCGCGGCCGGGACGGCGAGCGTCGTCGTCGACTGCGAGTCCGGGCCGGTCCGGCTGGGGCTGGCCGGCGCGCTCGGGGCCGTGCTGGGCGCCGAGACGCTGCGGCTGGAGGAGCTGGCCGCCGACGCGCTGGCCGCGACCGTCCGCACCGCACGAGAGGCGGCCTGATGCCCCAGGGACAGGTCGCCGTCGTCCCGCAGGACGGGCTCACCACGCGGCAGCGGCGCAACCGGCCGCTGCTCGCCGTGCACACCGGCGAGATGAAGGGCAAGTCCACCGCGGCGTTCGGCATGGCCATGCGCGCGTGGAACCAGGGCTGGTCGATCGCGGTCTACCAGTTCGTCAAGAGCGCGAAGTGGAAGGTCGGCGAGGAGAACGCGCTGACCGCGCTGGGCCGGCTGCACGAGCAGACCGGCGAGGGTGGGCCGGTCGTCTGGCACAAGATGGGCAGCGGCTGGAGCTGGTCCCGCCGCCAGGGCACCGAGGTCGACCACGCCGCCGACGCCGCCGAGGGCTGGGCGCAGATCACCCGCGACCTGGCCGCCGAGGCGCACCGCTTCTACGTCCTCGACGAGTTCACCTACCCGATGAAGTGGGGCTGGGTGAACGTCGACGAGGTGGTCGAGACCCTGGCGAACCGGCCCGGCAACCAGCACGTCGTCATCACCGGCCGGGACGCGCACCCGAAGCTGGTCGAGGCCGCGGACCTGGTCGTGGAGATGACCAAGGTCAAGCACCCGATGGACGCCGGCCAGAAGGGCCAGCGGGGGATCGAGTGGTGACTGCCGTGACACCCCTTCGAGTTGATCATCGTCTGCGTGCGCGCGTCACCGGCGCGTGGCCGCGTGTCGCGTGCAGGCAGGCGATGATCAACCGGGAGGTGTCGTGATCCACCTCCCGCGCGTCGTGCTGGCGGCGCCGAGCAGCAACGCGGGCAAGACGTCGGTCGCCACCGGGCTGGTCGCCGCACTCACCGCTCGCGGGCTGACGGTCTCCCCGCACAAGGTCGGCCCCGACTACATCGACCCCGGCTACGCCGGGCTGGCCGCCGGGCGGCCCGGCCGCAATCTCGACCCGTGGCTGGTCGGCGAGGAGCGGATCGCGCCGCTGTTCCTGCACGGGGCCCGGGGCGCGGACCTCGCGGTCGTCGAGGGGGTCATGGGGCTGTTCGACGGCGCCACGCACTCGTCCGTGGAACCCGGGTTCGCCTCGACCGCGCACGTCGCCGGGCTGCTGCGGGCGCCCGTCGTGCTGGTGGTCGACGCGTCGGCGCAGGCGCGCAGCGTGGCCGCGCTGGTGCACGGGTTCGCCACCTTCGAGCCGGGCGTGCGCATCGGCGGGGTGATCCTCAACCGGGTCGGCAGCGACCGGCACGAGGCGATCCTGCGGGAGGCGCTGGGCACCGCGGGGGTGCCGGTGCTGGGCGCGATCCGGCGGCTGGAGCAGCTGCACACCCCCTCCCGGCACCTCGGGCTGGTCCCGGCGGCCGAGCGGTCGGCCGAGGCCGTGGCGACCGTGCGCCGGCTCGGCGCGGTGGTCACCGAGGCGGTCGACCTGGACGCCGTCCTGGCCCTGGCCGGGTCGGCGCCGGACCTCGACGCCGCCCCGTGGGACCCGGCCGCCGAGGTGGCCGCCGTGCCCGGCCGCCCGCGGGTCGCCGTCGCGGGCGGCCCCGCGTTCACCTTCGGGTACGCGGAGAACGCCGAGCTGCTGGCCGCCGCCGGGGCCGAGGTGGTGGCCGTCGACCCGCTGCGCGACGAGGCCCTGCCCGCGGACACGGCCGGGCTGGTGATCGGCGGTGGCTTCCCCGAGGTGTACGCCGCCGAGCTGTCGGCCAACGCGTCACTGCGCGCGGACGTCGCCGCGCTCGCCGCCCGGGGCGCGCCGATCGCCGCCGAGTGCGCCGGGCTGCTCTACCTGGGCCGCGAGCTGGACGGTGTCCCCATGTGCGGCGTCCTCGACGTGACCACGGCGATGACACCGCGGCTGATCCTCGGCTACCGCGCCGCCGTGGCGGTGACCGACTCGGTGCTCGCCCCGGCCGGCACCCGGGTGCGTGGCCACGAGTTCCACCGCACCGCCGCCCTCCCGGCGGCGGGCGCGGCCCCGGCCTGGCAGTGGTCGAGCGAGGGCCCCGAAGGGTTCGTGCACGGCAGCGTGCACGCCTCGTACCTGCACCTGAACTGGGCCGGCAGCCCCGCGCTGGCCGAGCGGTTCGTGTCCGCCTGCGCGGCGAGCGGGGTGGGCGGAGAGAGGAGACGAGCGCGCCATGCACATCGCTGAGGGGTTCCTCCCCGCCTCCCACGCCGTCGGCTGGACGGTCGCGGCCGCGCCGTTCGTCGTCCACGGCGCCCGGGCCGTGGTCACGGAGGTGCGCGAGCACCCGGAGTCCACGCTGCTGCTCGGCGCCGCCGGCGCGTTCACCTTCGTGCTCAGCGCGATCAAGCTGCCGTCGGTGACCGGCAGCTCCAGCCACCCGACCGGCACCGGCGTCGGCGCGATCCTGTTCCGGCCCCCGGTGATGGCCCTGCTGGGCACCGTCGTCCTGCTGTTCCAGGCGCTGCTGCTGGCCCACGGCGGGCTGACCACGCTGGGCGCGAACGCGTTCGCCTTCGCCGTCGTCGGCCCCTGGGCCGGGTACGGCGCCTACCGGCTGACCCGCGCGGCCGGCGCCGGGCTGCTGCCCGCCGTCTTCGCCGGTGTCGCGCTGGCCGACCTGGCCACCTACGTCACGACGTCGGTGCAGCTGGCGCTGGCCTTCCCCGACGCCAGCACCGGGTTCGCCGGCGCGCTGGCCAAGTTCCTCGGCGTCTTCGCGCTCACCCAGATCCCGCTGGCGATCGGCGAGGGCCTGCTCGGCGTGCTGCTGTTCCGGGTGCTCACCACCAACGCCCGGCCGGAGCTGGAGCGGCTCGGGGTCCTGAAACCGGCCGGGAACGCAGCATGAGCCGCCGTGCGCTGGTCAACGCGCTGCTCGTGCTGGCCGTGATCGCGCTGTTCGCGGTGCCGCTGCTGCTCGACGGGGGCGCCTCCGAGTACGCCGGCACCGACGCCGCCGTCACCGAGCAGCTCGAGGCCGACGGCTACACGCCGTGGTTCGAGTCGATCGTCGATCCCGCCGGCGAGATCGAGTCCGGCCTGTTCGCGCTGCAGGCCGCCGTCGGTGGCGGCGTGCTGGGCTACGTCATCGGCCGGCTGCACGGACGGCGCAAGCACGCGCCGGCGGAGCCGGAGCGCCCGTGACGCTGGCCGTCGACGACGCGGCGTGGGGCAGCGCCTGGCGGCGGCGCGCCCCCGGCGACAAGCTGCTGCTGTCCGCCGGGCTGGTGGTCTGCGCCCTCCTCCTGCCGGCCTGGCCGGGCAGCCTGCTGGTCGGCCTCACCGCCGTCGTCCTCGCCCTCGGGCCCGCCCGGGTGCCCGCGCGCACGTTCGGCCGGGCGGTGCGGTGGCCGCTGGCCTTCGTCGCGGTCGGCGCGCTCACCGCGGTGGTCACGGTGGACGGCGGCGGGCTCGGCTGGGCCCCGGATGCCGCCGCCCGGGCCGGGTCGTTGGTCGGGCACGCGCTGGCCGGCAGCGCCGCGGTGCTGCTGCTGGCCACCACCACGCCGATGTCGGACCTGCTGCCCGCGCTGCGCCGGCTGCGGGTGCCGGCCGCCGTCATCGAGGTCGCGTCGGTGACCTACCGGCTGCTGTTCGTGCTGCTGGACAGCCTGCGCACGATCCGCGAGGCGCAGGCCGCCCGGATGGGCTACTCGTCGCTGCGCCGCACCTACCGCTCGTCGGGCGCGCTGGCCGCCGCCGTCCTGACCCGCTCCTGGGACCGTGCCGGGCGGCTGCAGGAGGGCCTGGCCGGCCGGGGCCTGGAGACCGGCCTGCGGGTGCTGCCGGAGGCGCTGCCCTCGTCGCGGGCGTTCCTGGCGGCCACCGTGCTCGGCCTCGGCGCGCTCGTGTCGGCGACGGTGGTGATCGCATGAGTCACCGGACGCTGGCCGCCGAGGGCCTGGTCGCCGGCTACGAGCGGGGGCGGCCGGTGCTGGACGGCGCCACCCTGCGCGTTCCGGCCGGCCGGCGGTTGGCCGTCCTCGGCGCCAACGGGTCGGGCAAGACGACCCTGCTGCGCTGCCTGTCCGGGGCGCTGCGGCCCGCGGCCGGCGCCGTCGTCCTCGACGGGGTGCCGCTGGAGCACTCGCGGCGGGGGCTGCGCGCGCACCGGCAGGAGGTCCAACTGGTCCTGCAGGACCCCGACGACCAGCTGTTCAGCGCCTCGGTGGCGCAGGACGTGTCGTTCGGGCCGCTGAACCTGGGGCTGGACGAGGACGCCGTGCGAGCGCGGGTCGCCGAGGCCCTCACCCTGCTCGCCGTCGACGTGCTCGCGGAGCGCCCCACGCACCACCTCTCCTACGGCGAGCGCAAGCGGGTGGCGATCGCCGGCGCGGTGGCCATGCGCCCGTGCGTGCTGCTGCTCGACGAGCCGACGGCGGGCCTGGACCCCTCCGCCGTGGCGGAGGCGCTGGCCGCGCTGGCCCGGCTGCAGGAGCACGGCTCCACGGTGGTCATGAGCACCCATGACGTCGACCTCGCGCTGGCCTGGGCCGACGAGGTCGCCGTCGTCGTCGACCGCGCCGTGGTGCAGGGGGCACCTGCGGACGTCCTGGGCGACGACGCTCTGCTGGCCCGCGCCCGGCTGGGCCGGCCCTGGGCGCTGACGGTGGGCACCCGGCTGCGGGAGCTCGGCGTGCTGGCCGACGGGCCGCTGCCCCGGGACGTCGCCGGGCTGCTCACCGCGCTGCCGGAGCGGCCGGGGGTGACGGCATGACCACGACGGTGGGGATCGGGGCCTCGACCGGGGTGACCGCCGAGGAGGTGCTGGCCGCCATCGACGCGGTCCTGCCGCCGGGGGCGACCGACGTGCGGCTGGCCACGCTGGACGTGCGGACCGCGGAACCGGGTATCACCGAGGCCGCCGCCCGGCGGGGCTGGCCGCTGGTCGGCCACGACACCCCGACGCTGGCCGGCGTCGCCGTCCCCTCGCCCTCGGCCGTCGTGGCCGCCGCGGTCGGCACCGCCTCGGTGGCCGAGGCCGCCGCGCTGCTCGGCGGCGGGCGCCTGATCGTGCCCAAGACGGTGCACGGCCGGGTGACCGTGGCGGTGGCCGCATGACGGACGTCGACCTGGACCACCATGGGGACGCCGAGCTCGCCCCCGGCCTGGTCGACCTCGCCGTCAACGTGCGCGGCGGCACCCCGCCGGCCTGGCTGAAGGCCGTGCTGCACGAGGCGCTCGAGGCCGTCGCCACCTACCCGGACGCCGGCCCGGCCCGGGCCGCGGTGGCCGCCGCGCACGGCCGGGACCCGGCCGGGGTGCTGCTCACCGCGGGCGCCGCCGAGACGTTCGTGCTGCTCGCCCGGGCGCTGCGCCCGCGCCGGGCGGTGCTCGTCCACCCGTCCTTCACCGAGCCGGAGGCGGCGCTGCGGGCGGCCGGCCACCCGGTCGAGCGCCTCCTGCTGGAGGCTCCGGCCTACCGGCTGGACCCGGCGGCCGTGCCGGACGACGCCGACCTGGTGGTGCTGGGCAATCCCACCAACCCGACCTCGGTGCTGCACCCGGCCGCCGCCGTGGCCGCCCTGGCCCGGCCCGGGCGGGTGCTGGTGGTCGACGAGGCGTTCGCCGACACCGTGCCCGGCGAGCCGGAGTCCCTGGCCGCACGCACCGACCTGCCCGGGCTGCTCGTGGTGCGCAGCCTGACCAAGACGTGGGGGCTGGCCGGGCTGCGGGTGGGCTACGCGCTCGGCCCCGCTCCCCTCGTGGCCGCTCTGGCCGCGCACCAGCCGCACTGGCCGGTCGCCACCCCGGCGCTGGCGGCGCTCGCGGCCTGCACCACCCCCGCCGCCCGCGCGGAGGCCGAGGCGGCGGCCCGCGAGCTGGCGGTGCACCGCGCCGCGCTGCTCGCGGTGCTGCCGCCCGGCGTCGAGGTGGAGGGCGACCCCCGCTCGTCGTTCGTGCTGCTCCGCGTGCCGGACGGCGACCCCGTGCGGCAGGAGCTGCGCCGGCGCGGCTGGGCCGTGCGCCGCGGGGACACCTTCCCCGGGCTGTCGCCCGACCACCTGCGGGTGGCGGTGCGCGATCCGGCGACCTCCCGCGCGTTCGCCGACACCCTGTCCGACGTCCTGACCGCCGTCCGCACCCCCGAGGAGATCCACTGAGCACCGACCCGAGCCCGTTCGCCGGGACCCTGCTGGGCGACACGATCGCGGCCATCACCCCGCGCGACGCCGCCGCCGAGCGGGCCGCCCGGGAGCGGCTGGACCGGATGACCAAGCCACCGGGCTCGCTCGGCGTGCTGGAGGACGTCGCCGCGCAGCTGGCCGGCATCGCGGGCAGCTGCCCCGCCCCCCTGCCGGCCCCCGCGACGGTGGCGGTGTTCGCCGGGGATCACGGGGTGCACGCCCAGGGCGTGACGCCGTGGCCGCAGGAGGTCACCGCGCAGATGGTCGCCAATTTCCTCGCCGGCGGGGCCGTGGTGAACGCCTTCGCCGCGGAACTCGGCGCCGTGGTGGCGGTCGTCGACGTCGGCGTGGCCGGCCGCCTGGAGCCGGCGCCCTTCCCCGCGCCCGAGCTGATCGACCGCCGGATCCGGCCCGGCACCGCCGACCTCGCGGTCGGCCCGGCGATGACGGTGGACGAGGCCCGCCGGGCGGTCGAGGTGGGCATCGAGGTGGCGACGACGCTGGCGCCCGGCTCGGGCTGCCTGGTCACCGGCGACATGGGGATCTGCAACACGACGCCGGCGGCGGCCCTGGTCTGCGCCTTCACCGGGGCCACCCCGCAGGAGGCCACCGGCCGCGGCACCGGGATCGACGACCCCACCCTGGCCCGCAAGATCGAGGTCGTCGCGCGCGCGGTCGGCCGGATCCCGTCCCGCCCCGCCACCCCGGAGGCGGCGCTGGCCGTCCTCGCCGAGGTGGGCGGCCTGGAGCACGCCGCCCTGGCGGGATTCGTGCTCGGCGCCGCGGCCACCCGCACCCCGGTCCTGCTCGACGGCGTGATCGCCGGCTCGGCCGCGCTGGTGGCCGCGGCCCTGTGCCCGACGGCCCTCGAGTACGCGCTGGCCGGGCACGCCGGCGCCGAGCCGGGGCACGCCCTCGCGCTGCAGGCGCTCGGCCTGCGCCCGCTGCTCGGCCTGGACCTGCGGCTCGGCGAGGGCACCGGCGCGCTGCTGGCGCTGCCGCTGGTGGCCGGCGCGGCCCGGGCGCTGCGCGACGTCGCGACCTTCGACTCGGCGGGGGTCACCGAGAAGGGCCGGTGAGTGCCGCACCCCCTGAGGGAGGGCCGGCCGCCCCGCCGCTCGCCCGTCCGGCACCCCGCGACGCGGCCGGGCGCATGACACCCGATGGCGTGGGTAGGGGGGCGGGAGCCTCGTACCCGCTCACAGGGGCGCCCCACGTCCCCCGGCCGGGCCGCCGACCAGCGGACCCGGCCGGGGCCGAACCGGAGGCAGCACGGTGGACGACAGGACCTTCTATGCGGCCGTTGCCGAGCGCACAGGACTGTCGAAGGAGGAAGCCGCTGACCTGACCCGCGCAACCCTCGAGATGCTCGCCGGCCAGATCAGCAGCGGCGAGGTGGACAAGCTCGCGACGGTGCTGCCGGACTGGATCGTCGCCACCATCCCCCGGCACGACAAGTCGGCGCACCCGATGGCCCTGAACGACTTCATCCGGCAGCTCAGCCAGCGGACCGGGCTGAGGGAGGACGAGACGCGGCGCGGCGTGGGCGCCGTCCTGGCCGTGCTGCGGGAGTCGATCGATCCCACCCACCTGGACCATGCGCTGTCCCTGCTGCCCAAGGACTATCGCCAGCTCGCCGCGGCCTAGACGAGTAAGTCCGAACTCGATCAGTGGTCGTAGGCGATCAGGGATCGGGTGATCGGCTGGCCGGTGGCGCGGTTGTGCCAGATCGCGGCGGTCAAGGCCAGGATCCGTTGAGCGACGCGGGTAGCCACGCCGGTGAGCGTGCGTGCGCCGTGCAGTTCCAGGTCCAGCTGGCCTTTGAGGGTGTCGTAGACGGACTCGATGAGCTGCCGGATCGGCGCCAGCAGGCCCTGGCCGGGCCGGGGTGCGCGGTGGCGCAGGGACGGGCGCAGCAGATCGGCGCCGCGCCGGTGCAGGTAGTCGTCGAGTTCGGCGGAGATGTAGCCCTTGTCGGCGA
>NZ_FOSW01000004.1 GCF_900114385.1 Geodermatophilus ruber | reverse complement strand
CGGACCCGGAGCCGCGGGAGTGGTCCGCGTTCGACTTCCCACTCGCCTTGCTGCCTTGGTGGTCACTGGAGCCTGAAGACGAACTGCTGCCCTGATGCCCCGAATCGGCCTGCGCTGGGCCGGCCAGTGCCACAAGCGCGACCCAAACGCCCGCGAGCAGGAGAAGCCCGACGAACCCGTAACGGCGCCAGATCGAGACGGCAGCCGACGTCGTTCCTGGCAACAGCGTGTTGCCGGACGACCGTGCGAGGCTGGCTCTGGTCAACAGGCCTCTCCTCGGCCCGGGCGGGCAGAGAACTAGGAGTCGGACGTCTCCTGACCGCGGAACCTTCCGACGCCGTCGCTGACGCTGACAACCCCCAGTGGGCCTCGGCTCCCCCTGCCTCGGGCGTGTCTTGCCAGAGGGTGAGTGGATTCGGATCGTTAAGTACCGGAACGAGTCGACTCCATTTGTCGGCCCGCCGACGCCGGGGTTGGGCGTGGGGGTGTTGTCGCCCGACACGGCCGGCGTGCGCCGGCCGGGCCCGCGGGATCCCCGGCGGTCGCCTTCTTCGCGATCACCCCGGCGGCAGCCGCTGGCTCGGTTGCGAGCCCACCGGTCCTGAGCGCCATGGCGGCCGCGCGCCAGGACGAAAGGTCCGCTCGGCAGGTCGAAAGGTCGGTGGGCATCCGGCCGCGCGCGACCTAATCTCGCCCACTGATGCACGGACCGTTCCGGATCTCGTGCGTCCAGAAGGGGTGGCTGCTCGGTACGCCGGGCCGACCGCTGGGAGAGCAGCGTGCTGATCGACGCCCGCACCCCGCCAGGAGCCGCACTGCCCGGGCCGGCGGGCCCGAGCTGACCCGGTGCCATGGGATCGGGCCCGCCGGGGCCGTCCGGCGCGAACACGGTGCAGGGGCGGGTCGTCGCTGAGGAGTTCTATTCGGCCGTCGACCTGCGTGGCGCGCCGGTGCTGGTGACCGGGGGAACGGGGTTCCTGGGGGCCTACGTCGTGCCGCGGCTGGTGGCGGCCGGCTGCCGGGTGACCGTCGTCGGGCCCGAGCGGGGGTGGCGGGAGCCGCTGCAGCAGCTGATCCGGGAGGGCATCGTCCGGCTGATCCAGGAGGCCGAGTGGTGGCGGCCGGACACCACGAGGCGGGTCGCCCGGCTGGCGGCGGACACCGAGCGGCTGGTGCACCTGGCGTACGTCCCGGTGCCGCCGGGGACAGGGACGCCGCTGCGGCGGGCGCACCACGAACTGACGGTCAACGCCGGCGGGCTGCTGGGGCTGCTCGTGGCGCTGGGAGAAGGACTGGGGCATGTCGTCCTGGCCGGCTCGCTGGAGGTGTACGGCGGGACACCGCCGGTGCCGGTGGACGAGCGGGTACGCCCGGAGCCGGCGTCCGCGTTCGGCGCGGCTCGGCTGGCGCTGGAGGACCAGTTGCGCGAGATCGCCGCGACCGGCGGGCCGGAGGTGACCGCGCTGCGGTTGAGCACGTTGTACGGGCCGGGGGAGACGGTGCCGCGGGCGGTGCCGAGCTTCATCCGCGCCGGGCTGGCCGGCCTGCCCGCGGTGATCCGGGGCGACGGGCTGGAGCGGCGGGACTACCTGCACGTGGCCGACGCCGCACGGCTCGTGGTGCGGGCGCTCGGCTGCCCGCCGAGGGTCGGGCCCTCGCCGCAGCACTTCCGGCTGGTGCACGGGGCGAGCGGGGCGGGGCAGCGGACGGCGGCGCTGGCCCAGCTGGTCCGCGACCTGCTCGCCGCCCGGGGGCGTTCCACGCCCGCCCCGCTGCATCTCGGCGGGCCGCTCCTCCCCGATCTGCTGTGCCGGACCGACCGGGCGCGGGAGCAGCTCGGCTTCTCCGCCGCGATCGGGCTCGCCGACGGGCTGGCCGAGGAGATCGACTGGCTCACCGGCCACCCGGAGCTGTGGCGCTACCTGATGAGCGACGCCGGGGTCTGACCGTCGTCAGCCCTCTCCCCGGCGCAGGATCACCGCGCGGAGGCGCTCGTACCGGTCGTCGCCCAGCACCCGCTTCGGCGCCTCGAGGGCCGCCGTCCGGAGCAGGAGGCGCCGCGCCGCCGGCCCGCGCCACCGCACCAGCCCGGCGAACTGCTCGAGGGTCGTCGTGCGGGTCACCGCCAGGCGGTGCAGGTAGCGGCCCGGGCGGGGACGGCGGTTGGGGCCGGGGACGGAGTTGAGCACGAACGCGTAGCCGGCGGCGCGGGCCACCCGGAGCTCCCGGGCCCCCGCGCGGCCGCCGGGAGCGGACAGGCCGAGCACCGGCCCGCCCGACCATCGCTCGAGATCCCGCCGGCTCGAGGTCAGCTCCTCCTCCAGCTCCTCCCGGGGGAGGGTGGACAGGAGCCGGTGGGTGCGCCCGTGCGACAGGACGCCCATGCCGTGGTGGGCCAGCTCCCGCACCTCGTCGCGGGTGATCCTCCCCGGCCGGTCGACGTAGTCGGAGGTGACGCAGAACTCCGCGACCATGCCCCGCTCGACCAGCAGCGGCAGCGCCACCGCCGTCCACGACACGTCGCCGTCGTCGAAGGTGAGCACGACGTCGCGCGGCGAGCGCGCGCGCTCGGCCAGCAGCGTGGTGCGGTACCCGTGGTCGGCCAGCCAGTCGAGCTGGGCGGCGAACTCGTCGACGGCGACGCTGTACAGCGGGTTGTACACACCCGCGCTCCGCTCGTCGGCGTGGATGCCGTGGTACATGAGGACGGGCAGCCGGGAAGAGCTGTTCCGCGGCCGGCTCACCGTGCCGAGCCCCGCTGTCGATCGCGCGGGCATCAGGAACTCCTCGCTGCCGGGTCAGCCGGTGCGACCGGCCAGGAGGGCGGCGTTGACCGCCATCGCCGCGTAGTACTGGCTGTTCTGCACGGGGTAGGACTGCAGCTGCGTCTGGACCGCCGGGTCATAGCGCCCCAGCTTGACCCAGCCGTCGGCGAGCCAGCCGTTGCTCTCCCCGGACCCGTCGACGTACCGGGGGTACCGGCCGGGGGTGGCGAGGAGGAACTCGGTGAGCGTGCGGCTCAGCCGGGCGACGTCCTCCTCGGACCAGCCGGCGTCGAGGTCGCGCGCCTCGACGATGTAGGCGACCACCCCGTTGCCGTGGCTGACGTCCTGGCCCGGCCGGGTCGCATCGCTCCACACGTCGCTCCACCAGTAGGCGGTGGGGTCCTCCGGGTGCGGGCGGAACTGCTCGTGCAGGTCGTCGTCGATGGTGCGCACGATGTCCAGGCAGCGCGCCCGCCGGTCGGGGTCGTCGGTGAGGTGGGCGAGGTCCAGCGCGATCAGCGCCCAGTGCGCGGCCATGTGCGTCCGGCTGCGGTAGATGTGCGCGTCCGCACCGCGGGCGAACCACTTGTCGAGGATGTGGGTCTCGGTGAAGGCGAGGACCTCCTCGTACGGCTCCCGGAGGTCCGCGGGTGCCTCGGCGAGCACCGGTTGGAGCAGCCGCAGCAGCCGGGTGACGTACCGCCAGGCGTAGCTCTCGTAGAGCGGGGTCTCGTCGTCGTCGTTGTCCGCCGAGACCCAGCCCGCGAAGCCGTCCTGGAAGCTGCTGGTCGGCAGGGACGACGACGGCCGTGCCGAGGCGATCATGTTGGTGACGTAGCGGAGGCCCTGGCGGGCGTACCCGAAGTCGCCGGTGGCCTCGAACATGCTGGCCTGCTCGTCGATCGAGTAGGCCAGCGTGTAGAAGTCGAAGCTGTCCGAGGAGCGGCTCAGCCGCTCGCCGTCGGCGGTGACGGCCCGGGCCTCGGCGTCGAACAGGGCGCGCCAGTGGTCGACGGGGAGCAGCTCCTCCGTCGGCTGCGCCCGGGGCGGCGGCGGGCCCGAACCGGTGGGCACGGTGGACTCGCACGAGGCGACCAGCGCCACGACGGCCAGCAGCACCAGGGCCCGCCACGGCAGCGACCGCAGTCCCCGCTCGCGCCTCGCCGTCATCCCGGCTGCTCCTCCCCGCCGACCGCATCGTCACCCATCGCGACCGCGCAGGCCAGCGGCGCACGGGCGGCGGCTACCCCTCGTGGGACGCTCCGGCGGTGACCGGCTCGGCGGCCGGGAGGCGGGGTGCGGGGGTGGCCCGGGAGCGGGCCCGCGCGGCGAGGACGGCGACCCCCAGGAAGAACCAGAGGAACCGCGAGTCGTAGTAGTCGCCGGAGAACATCGAGGCGACCAGCATGAACAGCGCGGCCAGCGCGAACCCCAGGGTGTCGGTGTCCAGCGGTCGCAGGCGCCGGAGCACGAGCCCGCCGGCCACCAGGGCGCCGACCACGAGCCCGAGCCCGAGCAGCCCGCCCTCGGTCGCGCCGGCGAGGAGCAGGTTGTGCGGGTACTCGTAGTCGGTGCCCTGGCCCTGCAGCGCGTAGAACCCGTCCAGGCCGGCGCCGATCCACGGGTGCGCGGCGAAGATCTCCAGGGACCGCTCGACGATGTCGCCCCGGCCGGAGTCGTAGCCCTGCTGGAGGGTCTGCTCCAGGAACCGCGAGCGCAGGAAGGCGAACCACGCGGGGTCGTAGACGAACGGTGCCACGAGGGCGACGGCGGCGCCGCCGAGCACCAGCGTGCCCACGGTCGTCCGGCTCATCCGGCGCAGCAGCGGCACGCCACCGACGACGACGACGACGGCCAGCGCCAGCAGCCCGCCGCGCGACCCGGACATGTAGGCGCCGTACAGGAAGGGCGGGATGGCCAGCAGCACCCAGTGCGCCCGCCGGGTGGTGGCCAGGAACAGGCTGGCCAGCAGGCCGAGCGCCATCACGCGGACGAACACGTTGGGGCCGCCGCCGAAGGCCGAGTAGCGGCCCTGCACGTCGGGGCCGGCGGCCAGCGCACCGGCCAGGTAGAGCCAGCCGGCCGCGTAGAGCCACCACCACAGGGAGCTCAGCACGGCCGGGTGCACGCGGGCGGCCACGCTCCAGCCGGCCCAGACCAGCGCGACGAGGAACAGCAGGTCCAGCAGCGCACCGCTCACCCGCGCGTCGGGTGGGGCCCAGAAGGCGGAGACCGCCATCCACACCGCCCAGGCGGTGAACCACCCGGCCAGCGCTGCCGTCCGGACCGGGGTCGTGCGCTCCCGCGCCACGGTCACCGAGGCCAGCCACAGCAGGCCCACCACGGCGAGCCCGGCCCACCGCAGGTCCCACGCCGGGAAGTCGCCGAGCCGGTCGAGGGTGAACCGGCCGCCGAGCAGCACGACGAACACCGCGAGCAGCACCCACCGCCCGTAGCGATCGATCGACCTCAGCTCGTCACGGCCGGTCACGGCCGCAGAGCATGCCCGACGTCGGGGCTCCAGGCGATCGCCCGAGGGGTCTGCCCACCGATCGGAGCCGGCCGCGTTCCGGCCGGACGCACCAGACCAGCGAGTCACTACCGTCAGTAGTCGTATGACGGCGAGAGCGCCGGTCGTGGTCTCGGATTGGGCGAAAATGACCCGAAGTCCTCACTCTGCGCTACGCTCCGCGGGCCGCGGGGGTGGTGTGGGCGGTGCCGCGAGGCGCCGTGCGCACCGACCGGCTGACAGCACCGAGCGACGACACGACGCGGGTCTGCAGCGCCTGGGGCCCGCCCCGAGGAGGGGGACGGGTGGACCTCAAGGACGTGATGCACGCAGTGCGCGCCGGTTGGACGCGCATCGCCGCCGGGGTCCTGCTCGGGCTCCTCGTCGCCGGCGCCCTGAGTCTGCTCAGCACCCCGCAGTACTCCTCCACGACCCGCTTGTTCGTCTCGGCGGCGAGCGCCCCGGACACGTCGGCCGCGTACGAGGGGGACCTCTTCTCCCAGGAGCGGGTCGCGTCCTACGCCGAGATGCTGACGATGGAGGTGCTGGCCGCCCGGGTCGTCGACGACCTGGGCCTGTCGCTGACCCCCGAGCAGGTCGCCCGCAAGGTGACCGCCACGGTGGTGCCGGAGACGGTGCTGCTCGACGTGACGGTGACCGACACCTCCGCGGAGCGGGCCCGGGACATCGCTGCCTCCCTCGGCCGCCAGTTCCGGGCCGAGGTGGCGCGGCTCGAGTCCCCCGCGGGGGCCGGCAGTCCGACGATCGAGGTGACCACCCTCCAGCCCGCCCAGCTGGACCGGGACGTCGTCAGCCCGGACGTGCCCCGCAACCTCGCGCTCGGGGCGGTCCTCGGGCTCCTCGCGGGGGTCGCGCTCGCGTTGCTGCGCCGCCGCCTGGACAACACCGTCAAGAGCCGCGAGCACGTCCAGGAGATCACCGGCAAGGGGCTGATCGGCTCGGTCCCCCAGGATCCGCGGCTCGACCAGGCGCACGTGATCGCGGTCGAGGGCGGGTACACCGGCAGCGCGGAGGCCTTCCGGGGGATCCGCACCAGCCTGCAGTTCCTCGACGTGGACCACCCGCCGCGGGTCATCGTGGTGACCAGCTCGGTCCCCGGCGAGGGGAAGACCACCCTCGCGGTGAACCTCGCCGCGGCGCTGGGGCAGTCCGGCAGCCGGGTGATGCTGGTCGAGGCCGACCTGCGGCGGCCGCGGGTCACCCGGTACATGGGTCTGATCGGCGGCGCCGGCCTGACGAACGTGCTGGCCGGGTCGGCGGAACTGGCCGAGGTGACGCAGCCGTGGCGGGACGGCAACGTGACCGTGCTGGCCGCCGGCCCGATGCCGCCCAGCCCCAGCGAGATGCTGGGCTCCGCGCAGATGCGGGCGCTGCTGGAGACCCTCCGCACGACCCATGACTTCGTGGTCGTCGACAGCCCGCCGCTGCTGCCGGTGACCGACGCCGCGGTGCTCGCCGCGCTGGCCGATGGCTGCGTGGTCACGGCCTGGTCCGGCGTCACGCGCCGGGAGGTGCTCGCCGAGGCGGTGGCCACGCTGTCGCGGGTCGGCGCCCGGTGCCTGGGCGTGGTGCTGAACGGGGTGCGGCACTCCACGGCGCTCGGCCAGGGGTACGGCTACGGGTACGAGGCCGACCCCGACCGGGGAGGGCCGTCCTCGGCGACCGTGAGCGTGCGTGCCCGTCGCCGGCGATGGGGCCGGATCGGGCGGGCGCGGGTGCCGGCCCCGCTCGTGCCGGCCGTCAGGTCCGAGAGCGGGCGCACGGCGTCATGAGCACGCGGCGCCGGCACGCGCTGGTGCCCGGGGGTCTCCCTCCCGGGGCCGCGATCGGGTGCCGCCGCGCTCCGCTCGTCCCGGACGGCCGATGGCTCGGTGGGAGGTCGCGCTGATGCTCCGGAAGCCCGCACCGCGCTGGCGGCTCGCCCGGCTGGCGCTGCTGCTCACCGACCTGATGTCGCTCTACGCCGGTCTGACGCTGGCGGCCGCGGCCCGGTACGACGGCGCGCTCGGCCGGATCGACGTCGGCGGCCTGCTGGTCGGGACCGCGGTGGCCGCGGTCGTCTTCGTGGCTCTCTCGCTGACCCTGCGGTTGCACCAGGGCCGTTACGCCTTGGCGAGCACCGACGAGGTCAAGGCGCTCTCGCTCACCCTCGCGGCGGTCGCCCTCGGCGGCGGCGCGGCCGTGCTGGTCGCCGGCTCACCGCGGCCGCTGCCCCTCTCCGTGCCCTTCCTGGGGGCGGTGCTCTCGTTCGTGCTGATGCTGGGGTGCCGGCTGGTGATCCGGCGGCAGCGGGAGGGGGCGCTGCGCCCGCGGGAGGGGCGGCCCACCCTGGTCTTCGGCGCCGGGGACGCCGGTGAGCAGCTGGTCCGCTCCATGCTGGGCGATCCGGCCAGCCCCTACGTGCCGGTGGGCCTCCTGGACGACGACCCGGCGAAGCGGCACGTGCGCCTGCGCGGGGTGCGGATGCTCGGCGGGCGGGAGCGCATCCGGGTCGCGACGGAGACCACCGGGGCCGAGGTGCTGGTCATCGCGCTCCCGTCGGCGGACTCCGCGCTCGTCCGCGACATCTCCACGCGGGCGCGGGCGACCGGGCTCACCGTCAAGGTGCTGCCCTCGCTGTCCGACCTGCTCAGCCGGCGGGTGGGCATCCGCGACGTCCGGGACATAGACATCGCCGACCTGCTGGGCCGGCGGCAGATCGACACCAACGTCGACGAGATCGCCGGCTACCTCCGGGGGCGGCGGGTGCTGGTCACCGGCGCCGGCGGCTCCATCGGGTCGGAGCTGTGCCGGCAGATCGCCAACTACGGGCCGGCCGAGCTGATGATGCTCGACCGCGACGAGTCCGCGCTGCACGCCGTGCAGCTGAGCATCCGCGGCCAGGCCTGGCTGGACCTCCCCGAGGTCCTCCTGGCCGACATCCGGGACGCCGAGGCGGTGCGCGCGCTGTTCGGCGAGCGGCGTCCCGACGTCGTGTTCCACGCCGCCGCGCTCAAACACCTCACGATGCTCGAGCAGTACCCCGCCGAGGGGTGGAAGACGAACGTCCTGGGCACCCGCAACGTGCTGGACGCGGCCACCGCCGTGGGGGTGAGCCACTTCATCAACGTCTCCACCGACAAGGCCGCCGACCCGGTGAGCGTGCTGGGCCGCACCAAGCGGATGGCCGAGCGGCTCACGGCCACCTACGCGCAGCAGAACTCCGGGCGGTTCCTGTCCGTGCGCTTCGGGAACGTGCTGGGCAGCCGGGGGTCGGTGCTGGAGACGTTCGCGGCGCAGATCGCCCGCGGGGGTCCGGTGACGGTGACGCACCCGGAGGTCACGCGCTACTTCATGACGATCCCCGAGGCGGTGCAGCTGGTCATCCAGGCCGGCGCGATCGGCGTCGGCGGCGAGGCGCTCGTCCTCGACATGGGCGTCCCGGTGCGGATCGCCGACGTGGCGACGTCCCTCATCGCCCTGGAGGAGCGGCCGATCAACATCCTCTTCACCGGTCTGCGCCCCGGGGAGAAGCTGCACGAGGACCTCTTCGGCGCCGGCGAGGAGGACCGCCGTCCCGTGCACCCGCTGATCAGCCACGTGCCCGTGCCGGCGCTCGAGCCCGAGGTCCTGCTGGGGCTCGGGCCGACCGGGCCGATCGAGGGGAGCCCGCCCGGGGGCCGGGCGCGGGGCATGGTCTCCCGGTGACGTCCGCTGGTCGGATCCTGCTGTCCTCCCCCGACGTCGGGGCGCGGGAGGAGGAGCTGGTCGTGCAGGCGGTCCGCTCCGGGTGGATCGCCCCGCTCGGCCCGATGGTCGACGCGTTCGAGGCCGCCGTGGCCGAGCGCTGCGGCCGGCGGCACGCGGTGGCGCTGTCGTCGGGGACGGCGGCGCTGCACCTGGCGCTGCTGGAGGCCGGGGCGGGTCCGGGCCGGGTCGTGCTGGTGCCGACGCTGACCTTCGCGGCGACGGCGAACGCGGTGGTCTACACCGGCGCCACCCCGGTGTTCGTCGACTGCGAACCGCACACCGGCAACCTGGACCCCGCGCTGCTGCGCGAGGCGCTGGTGCAGCTGCACCGGGAAGGGGCCGAGGTCGCGGCGGTCGTCCCGGTCGACCTCCTCGGCCGGTGCGCGGACTACCCCGAGCTGGAGCGGGTCGGCGCGGAGTTCGGCGTCCTGGTGGTGTCGGACGCGGCCGAGTCGCTGGGGTCGGACCTGGCGGGCCGCCCGGCCGGGTCGTTCGGCGCCGTGGCGGCGCTGTCCTTCAACGGCAACAAGGTGATGACGACCAGCGGTGGCGGCATGCTGCTCACCGACGACCCGCGGACCGCGGGCCGGGTGCGGTACCTGAGCACCCAGGCGCGGCAGCCGACGGTGCACTACGAGCACACCGAGGTCGGCTACAACTACCGCCTGAGCAACGTCCTCGCCGCGCTCGGCCTCGGCCAGCTCGAGCGGCTCGACGGGATGATCGGCCGGCGGCGGGCCCTGCGGGAGCAGTACGCGCGGCTGGTGGCCGATCGGCCGGGGGTGCGCGTCTTCCAGCGGCCGGGGGACGACGGCGACAACTGCTGGCTGACCGCGATCCTGGTCGACCCGGTCGAGGCGGGCTGGTGCGCCGAGGATCTGCGCAAGGCGCTCGACGAGGCCGACGTCGAGTCGCGGCCGCTGTGGAAGCCGATGCACCGGCAGCCGGTGTTCGCCGGGGCCCGGGCGTTCCTGACCGGCGCGGCCGACACCCTGTTCGCGACCGGCCTGACCCTGCCCAGCGGCTCGGCGCTGACCGGCGAGCAGGTCGCCCGGGTGCTCGGGGTGATCGAGTCCTTCCTGGACTCCTGACCGCCGGGGCCTCGGTCGATCCGATCAGCGGGGTGGGGTCGGCTGCGCGCTGTTCTCGTGAGGGTCATCGACCGCGGGCCCGTCCGGGGCGGGAACCTTCGACGGTGCCAGCGCCGCCCACGCGGCCAGCGCGGCGCCGGCGCTGTAGCCGATGACGCAGGCCCAGGCCGTCCCGAGCGCACCGCCGAGCGGGATGAGCACCAGGTAGGCGGCGAGGGCGACCAGCATGCCGCCGACGTCGACCACGCCGACGCGGTAGGGCTGCGCGCGGGCGACGGCGATCCCCACGCCGACCCGGCTCAGGGTGTGCAGCCCGGCGGCGATCGCCAGCGGCCACACCAGTGCGACGGAGGCCCGGTACTCCCCGCCGAACACGGGCACGACCAGCGCGGCGGTGACCAGGCCGACGGCGGTGACGGCGACGGCGACGTAGCCCAGGGACACGGCGACGACCCGCAGCGGGCGCAGCCGCCCCTGCTCGTGCGCCCGCGCCCACGCCGGGACGTGCGCGTCGACGTAGGCCTGGGCCGGCCAGCCCAGCGCCTCGGTGATCGTCGCGACGATGATGTAGAGGCCGAGCGCCTCGGGGCCGGCGATCGCGGGCAGCAGCAGCCGGTCGGCCCGCAGCGTCACCATGTTCGCCAGCGTCGAGGGCAGCAGCGCCAGGCCCGCCAGCCGCGAGGCGCGGCGGGCGGCCGGGAACCCGGGGCGCAGCCGGGGCCGCTGGACGGCGAGCAGCACGAGGGCGGGCAGCAGCGCCGCGAGGCCGTAGGCGAGCAGCCACACCAGGGGGCTGTCGACGCCGGCCAGGGTGAACAGCCCCGCCGCGACCGCCAGCGACCCCTGCCAGGCCAGGGTCACCGTCAGGAACGCCGAGGCGCTGCCCGCCGCGATCGCGGCCGTGCGCAGCGCCGTCGTCGCGACCAGGCCGAGCAGCATCAGGGCCAGCGCCCCGGCGTGGGCGAGGGTGTAGCCGGTCGCCAGCGGCGGGACCAGCGAGACCGCGAGGGTGAGCGCCACGCACACGGCCGTGGGCAGCAGCGTCAGCCGCAGGATCTCGCCGCCGGCCTCCCGCGTCCCGGGGCCGCTGCGGCCGGCCGCCGAGGCGGGGTAGCTCCGGTCGATCCCGGCGATGCAGAGCACCGCGACGATGTAGGAGAGCTGCAGGTAGAGCGCCAGGGCGCCCCGCCCCTCCGGGCCCAGGCTCCGCGCGGAGAGCACGTTGATGCCGAAGGCGACCGCGGCGGTGACCAGCTGGGCGACGAGGAGCCGGGCGGCCACACCGTGCGGGAGCCCGCGCCCCCCGCCGGCTTCGCCCACGAGGGCTGACCCTAGCGACCGGCCGGGTGGGGCCCGGCCGTTTTTCCCCCGGACGGGGGCATGACCAGGGAGTATGGCGTCGGCTCTGCCCCGTCGACGGAGGTGGCTGCATGAGGTCTGCACGATGAGGCTCGTCTACCTGCACCAGTACTTCGTCACGCCGGAGATGTCCGGGGGGACGAGGTCCTACGAGTGGGCGTCCCGACTGGCGGCGCGCGGCCACGACGTCCACGTGGTCACCAGTGACCAGGCGGAGGGCGCGCGGCGGCGGGTGACCGTCGAGGGCGGCGCGCAGGTGCACTGGATCCCGGTCCGCTACGACAACTCGATGTCGGTGCCGCGGCGGATGCTGGCCTTCGTGCAGTTCGCCGTCATGGCGTCCTGGACCGCCCGCCGGCTGCGCGGGGACGTCGTGCTGGCGACGAGCACCCCGCTGACCATCGCGATCCCCGCGCTGGCCGCCCGGTGGGGGCGCCCGACGCCGATGGTGTTCGAGGTCCGCGACCTCTGGCCGGACGTGCCGATCGCGATGGGCGGGCTGCGCAACCCCGTCCTGCAGCGGGCGGCGCGGCTGCTGGAGCGGGCCGCCTACCGGCACGCGACCCGGGTGATCGCGCTGTCGCCGGAGATGACGGCCGGCGTCGTGCGGGCCGGTTTCCCGGCCGAGGCGATCACCCTGGTGCCGAACGCGTCGGACGTCGCGCTGTTCCGCCGCCCCGGGGTCGAGGCCGAGGCGCGGCGCTTCCGCGCCGCGCACGAGTGGCTGGGCGACCGCCCGCTGGTGCTCTACGCGGGCACGCTGGGGCGGGCCAACGACATCCCCTGGCTCGTGGACGTCGCCGCCGCGACGGCGCCGCTGGCTCCGGAGGTCCGGTTCCTGATCGTCGGGGAGGGGGCGGAGAAGCAGAAGGTCACCGCCCTCGCCGAGCGGCGCGGCGTCCTCGGCCGGTCGCTGTTCCTCCTCCCGGCCCAGCCCAAGGAGGCCATGCCGGGGATCCTGGCGGCGGCGACGATCTCGACGTCCCTGGTCGCCGACATCCCGGCGCTGGCCGGCAACAGCGCGAACAAGGTGTTCGACGCCTTCGCGGCGGGCCGGCCGGTGGCCCTCAACGCGCAGGGCAGCCTCGGCGGCCTGCTCGAGGGGACCGGCGCGGGCCTGGTGCTCGACCGGGACCCGCGGGTGGCGGCGAAGCAGCTGGCCGGCTTCCTGGCCGACCCGGCCGCCGTGGCGCGGGCGGGGGCGGCGTCGAGGGAGCTGGCCGACAAGGTCTTCGCGCGGGACGTGCTGTTCGCCGGTTTCGAGCGGGCCGTCGCGGACGCCTACCGCGAGGGCCGCGTCGTCCGTACGCTCCGGCGCCCCACGGCTGTGCCCCCGGAACCGCAGGCCAGGGCCCAGTGGGGGGTGCTGGCCGGTATCGATGAGGTGACCGGGTGGACGTCGTCGTAGGGCTCGGGTACGTCGGGCTGCCGCTCGCGATCGAGATGGCCCGCGCGGGCCGCCGGGTGGTCGGCCTCGACCGGGACGAGGCGGTCGTCGCCGCGCTCGCCGCGGGCCGCTCGCACGTCGACGACATCGACGACGCCACGGTCGCCGGCCAGCTGGCCCGGTTCACCCCGACCACCGATCCCGGCTGCATCGCCGAGGCGGACACCGTCGTCGTCTGCGTGCCCACCCCGCTCAACCGGGACGGTGCGCCGGACCTGACCGCCGTCGAGGCCGTGGGGCGGATGCTGGGGCAGCGGCTGACCGGCGACACCCTGGTGGTGCTGGAGTCCACGACGTACCCGGGGACGACGGAGGAGTTCTTCCAGCCGCTGCTCGAGGCCGGCGGCCTGCGGGTCGGCGCGGAGCTGAACCTGGCGTTCTCCCCGGAGCGGGTGGACCCCGGCAACGCCGTCTACGGCATCAGGAACACCCCGAAGGTCGTGGGCGGGGTCACCGCGCGGTGCCGGGAGCGGGCCACCGCCTTCTACGGCAGCTTCATCGACACCGTCGTCCCGGCGAGGGGCACGCGCGAGGCCGAGATGGCCAAGCTGCTGGAGAACACCTACCGGCACATCAACATCGCGCTGGTCAACGAGATGGCGCGGTTCTCCCACGAGCTCGGCATCGACCTGTGGAACGTCATCGAGTGCGCGCGGACCAAGCCGTTCGGGTTCCAGGCGTTCTACCCGGGCCCGGGGGTGGGCGGGCACTGCATCCCGATCGACCCGAACTACCTGTCGCACACCGTGCAGGCGCGGCTGCACTACCCGTTCCGGTTCGTGGAGCTGGCGCAGGAGGTCAACGCCGGCATGCCGGCGTACGTGGCCCGGCGGATCCAGGACCGGCTCAACGACCGGGGCAAGGCGGTGCGCGGCTCGACCGTGCTGCTGCTGGGCGTCACCTACAAGGCCGACATCGCCGACGAGCGGGAGTCCCCGGCCGTGCCGCTGGCGGCGAAGCTGCTCGCGCTCGGCGCCGACCTGCGCTTCCACGACCCGCACGTGGCGGTGTGGAACGCCGCGGAGCACGGGGAGCCGGAGAACCCGCTCAAGGCCGAGCCGGACCTGAGGCAGGCGGTCGAGCAGGCCGACGTCGTCGTGCTGCTCCAGGCGCACCGGGAGTACCTCGCGGGCGCGCTGGCCGGGGTGCCCGTCTTCGACACCCGGGGCGTGCTGGTGGGGGAGACGGTCGAGCGGCTGTAGGGGTCAGCACCCCCGGCGGAGGACGGTCTCGACCAGGCCGCCCATCTCGTGGGCGATCTGGGTCAGCCACCGGTCGAGGGGCAGGGCCCAGGGGGCCTGGGCCATCACGAGCTCCGCGTCGGTGCAGCTGCCGATGGTCAGCCGGGCGCGGGACACGTGGTAGGTGCTGGTGACGACGGTGATGCGGGTCCAGCCCTGCTCGTCGACGAGCCGGCCGATCGCCGCACCCTCCCCGCGGGTGTCCGGCGGGGTCGGGGTGAAGCAGTACACGGTGAGGGCGCCGGGGGCCGCGCACAGCGCCCGCGCCGCCGCGTTGTTCTCCCCGGCGGAGACCGAGACGACCAGCACGCCGGGCCCGCTCTCGGCCAGCCGGCGCGCGACGGGCAGCCGCCGGTCGGCGTCCCCGGCGAGGATCACCACCGCGTCGGCGGGCGCGGAGGCAGCGGGGACGCGGGGGTACAGGACCAGGTCGGCGACCAGCGCCGCGGCCAGGGCCAGGGCGGTGAACGTGGCGAGCACCCAGGAGCACAGGCGGGTCATCCCTCACCCCCTCCCGGCGACTGCGGCAGCCGGATCCAACCGGAGGGGGAGGCCGCGCGGTGGATCCCGGCCGCGCTATCCCAGGGAGGCCCGGCTGGAGGCGGGCGTCTCGGCCGGCGGGCGGGACACGGGCGGGGCCGGGGCCGCGTCGACCGGCGCCGTCGTCGTGCCGCGGGCGTCGGCGCGGCGCAGCGCGCGGCCGATGAGGTAGCCGACGGGCGGGACCAGCACCGCCCACCCGATCGCCACGGCGAGGGCCCAGCTCATGCGCCGCACCCGCCGTCCGTGAACACAGCGTGATCGTACGTCTACCCAGAGCGGCTGGGGAGTGACCCGAGAGACGGCTTTCGTTAGCTTCACTCACTAAGACTCTTAGTTACCCTGGATAACGTGGAGATCACAGGATTCGGGGACGACGTCGAGAAGTGGCTGGCGTCCGGGACCGATGTCCGCCGGCTGGCGGTGCCCGCACGCACGTTCAACGTCCCCGGCGTGGGACCGCTGCTCGTCCTCGCCATCGTCGGCTGGCCGGACTCCGTCACCCTCCTGACCGTCGAGCCCGGCCTGGGGGGCGCCGCGAAGCACGCCACCGCCCGGCTGGCGCTGCACGACTCGCTCGGCGGCTACCACCCCTTCCGGCAGGGCGGCAGCAGCGGGGGCGGGCCGTACGGGCGGATGATCAACAGCGCCACCTTCGCCGACCCCGTCCCGGCCGGGGCGCGGGCGCTGCACCTCTACGGGCTGCCGAACGGGAAGGTGGTCGGGCCGACGACCGCCGGCCCGCTGCCGCCGCACGTCACGATCGAGCTGGACTGACGGTTTCGCGACAACCGTCCGGAGGTCAGCGGCGGCCGGCGGTCAGCAGGAGGCCCACCTCGGACAGCAGGGTCGCGGCCCAGCCGGCGATGACGAAGACGTCACCGCGGTGGATGCCGTGCTCCGAGCTGAACGCGATGAGAACGGGCCCGTCGTTGATGTACTTGCCGGTCAGCAGGAGGACGGCGAACGCCGTCACGATCCCCGCGATGACCAGTGCGAGCAGCCACCGGAGCATCGGCCGACCGTAGCGGGGAACCGGTCCGGGCAGGGCCTCTGCCAGCCCGCCGGGACGGCCGGACGGGTGTGGCTGCGAGTGTTCACGCGCGGGACGCTGCTGGCACTGCCCCGTCGAGCACCGGCCGGGGGTCGGGAGGTGCGATGAGCAGCATGCCGTGGAGCTGGTCGGCGACGGTTGGCCGTCCGTAGAGGTCGCCCTGGCCGAGGTGGGCGCCGAGGCGCGCAACGTGTCGGGCCTGGTCGGGGGTCTCGATGCCCTCGACGAGGACGCGGCGGCCGAGCCGGTCGGCCAGGCTGACGACGGCGCTGATGATCGCTTCATCGGCGTCGGAGTGCCCGAGGCCGGCCGTGAACGAGCGGTCGACCTTGATGGTCTCGACGGGGAAGCGGCGCAGGTAGGACAGCGAGGAGTAGCCGGTGCCGAAGTCGTCGAGGGCCAGCCGGACGCCGGTGGCGGCGATCTGCTCGATCCGGTCGGCGGCGCCGTTGACGCTGTCGAGCAGGACGCTCTCGGTGATCTCCAGGGTGAGCAGCTCGGCCGGAAGCCCGGAATCGCGGATGGTGCGCTCGAGCAGGTCGAGGAACTCGGGGGCGAGCAGCTGGCGGGCCGAGACGTTCACCGACGCGTGCAACGGCGGGCGGCCGTGGTGCTGCCGCAGCGCGTTCCACGCCACGACCTGGGCGCAGGCCTGCCGGAGCACGAACGCGCCGATCGGCACGATGAGCCCGGACTCCTCGGCCACCGGGATGAACGTCGCCGGCGACACCGGACCGCGGGTGGGGTGATCCCAGCGCAGCAGCGCCTCCACCCCGACCGGCTCGTTCCCGACCAGGCGGACGAGCGGTTGGTAGGCCACCCACAGCTGCCCCTCGGCCAGGGCGATCCCGAGGTCGGCCGCGAGGCCCTCGCGCTCGGTGCGGCGACGGGCCTCGGCGGGGTCGTAATGCCGCCGCTGCGCCCGGCCGGCGTCCTTGGCGGCGTACATGGCCGCATCGGCGGCGTTGAGCAGCGTCTCGGCGGTCAGGGCGCGCGGGGCGGCTTCACCGCAGATGCGGTCGTGCGCGGCGACGACCAGACCCAGGCTGAAGGACACCGGAACGCGCTGGCCGGCGACCTCGAGGCCGCCGGTGAGCCGGTCGGCCAGCCCGGCGGCGATCTCGTCGGCCTGCGCGGCGCTGGTCAGTCCCTCGCAGACGACGACGAATTCGTCCCCTCCGACCCGGGCGAGGGTGTCGGTGCCGCGCAGCTGGGCCCGTAGCCGGCGCGCGAGCTGGGCCAGCACCTCGTCCCCGACCGCGTGGCCGCGGCTGTCGTTGACGTGTTTGAAGTGATCCAGGTCGATGAAGAACACCGCGATCAGCGTCCGGTCCTGCGCGCTGCGGGCCAGCGCCTGGTCGATGCGGTCGCGCAGCAACCGCCGGTTCGGCAGACCTGTCAGCGCGTCGTGGGTGGCCAGGTGCGCCAGTTGATCCATCAGGCGGCTGCGTTCCCGTGCGTCCTGCGCCCGGCGGGCCTCCAGGCGGCCACGGTGCCGCACCAGGCCGAGCATGGTGATCAGCAGGCCGAGGATCAGGACGGTGCCCGTGCCGCTCACCCACTGGGCCCGGTCCAGCGCCCGCGCCGAGGCTTCGCCCTGGATGGCGACCTCCGCGTCCAGCTCCTCGGTGAGCGCGGCGTCCACCGCGCGGAGCTCGGCCATGAGCTGCCGGCCCGGCCCACCGACCGTCGTCGCCATGGCCGCGTCGTCGCCGGCGCGGCTCAGCTCCACAGCCGCCGCGAGCTCCTGACGCTTCGCAGCGGCAAGTTCCTCCAGCTGCCGCACATGGTCGTGCTGATGGACGTACCCCGCGTCCAGCTCCGACAGGTGCTGCAACGCGGCCGGCACCTGCGCAGCCGCGGCCTCGTAGGACGTGAGGAACTCCCGCCGGCCGGTGAGCAGGTAGCCGCGCTGCCCCGACTCGGCCTCGACCAGAAGATCCAGCACACGGTCCGACTCGACCTGCACCGCGCCTGCTTGTGCCGCCATGTTCTCGCTGCGGAGCATCTGGTTCACCGCCCGGGAGAGCAGCATCTCCTGGAACAGCAGGACGACGATCCCCAGCCCGGCCGCCGCGGCCAGGTACCAGCCCCCCGTCGCCAGCCATGCTCGCGATCGTGGCCGCGCATCCTCCTCGCTGATCCCGCCGCCCAGTGCCTGCCGCATTCAACCGACGTCGGCAATCACGGCGCCGCCCTGAACCCCTGGCGCAGGTGAAGCACCCCTACGGGGGACCGCACGCGCTTCGGATGCCGCCGCGCGCATCGGCGCGGCGGCCGGCCGGGAGGTCTCCTACGGGGCGGGCGTCCTGAGCAACACCCGGGGACGAGGCGGCGTCAGCGAGATGGGGAGACGAGCCGGTCGCCGGGCCGGCGCCGCCGGATGCGGCTGACCACCATCAGCGCGACACCGTGGAGAAGGACGTTCAGCATGGCCGGACCGAACGTGACCACGATCCACGGGAGCGTCGAGAGGCCATCGAACTGGTACGGATCACTCAGCGCCGGCCAGGACCATGGCAGCCCCAGAGGCAGCAGGGGCAGGGCGAGAACGGCCGCGCCGATGTCGACGCCGTCCTCGGGGGCAGCCGCGAAGGTTGCCACGAGGAACACCGTGGTCAGGAGGACGACCACTGCCGCATGGGTGATGAAGAGGCGGCGCCACACACGGCTCACCCCGGGCGTATTCACACCGTCACTATCGGGCTTCGATCAGTCACCACCAACGAGGCCCACCGTGCGTTTCGTCAACGACACCAGAACAGACCCGCGCCCCCGGCCGAGCCTGCACCGACCACGTCGGGCCGACAGGCTCACAGCCGCGCTCCTACTTCTTGCGCTGCCGGCTCACCATCTCGGTGATCCAGATGGGCGCGAACGGGGACGTGCAGTTCGGGGGCGTCGGATAGTCCTTGAGCACCGCCAGGCGCTCACCGATGCCGATTGCTCTGGCGCGGTGCTCGGCGTGCTCGATCCCGATCTGGGCCAGGCAGTGGTTCATCGCCCACTGCAAGCGATCCGGGGCGTCCTTCATCTGCGCTTCGATGACGTCGAGGAGTCCGGGGAGGTCGAGGCCGTCGGGCTGCTTCGCCACCCGTTCGGTGGTCAGCGCCCAGCCGGCACTCGCGACCACTGGGTCGGGGTCGGCGGACCAGGCCAGGCGCAGCTCTTCGGAGTGCGGGTTCTTCTTGACCACGTAGTTCACGAGCCAGTCGTGCACCTTGGGGGTTCGCGCCTGACGCAGCATGGCGTCCAACTCGTCCCGCCCGAACGCCTTCGGGCGGCAGATCAGGATCGCCAGCAGCCTCGCCGCAGTGTCCTCGGTCTCCCACAGCTCGCGCGCGAGTTCCTGCTGGGTCTTCAGCCGCGTGGCGAGCGCGCGCAGCTTGCTGAGGTTCACGCCGTGGTCGTCGCCGTGCTTGGCGTTCACCTCGCGGATCCTGGGCTCCTCGAGCGCGGCCAGCTCGGCCATCACCTCGGCCACCGTCGCTCCGGTCACTGCCGTCTGGGCCATCTCCGCCTCCTGTCCATCGCGTGTGGGAGTCGGCCCACGACGAGGGTTCGGTCTCCTGTGCAGGTCCCGCCAGGGGACGCCCGTGCAGCGGTCGATGATCCGGTGCGGCGAGCCTTGCCGGCCACCAGCGTGCGACAGCCGCCGGTCCGCTCGGTGCAGGGCACGCCAGGAGAGTCAGCTCGCCGTACTCGCCGTCAGCCCGCCGATTGGCGGCACCGTGGCGCACTGCAGCCGGTCTTCGAGCATCCTGTGGGTGATCGTGAGGCCGAGGACGCGTTGGCGTGCCCTACGAGCTCCCGGCACGGCCATGATGTCCCGCTCAGCCGTGTAGGCCGAGCGCGGTGCACCGCTGTGACGAACTACGCCGTCGTCTGCAGCTGCTCCAAGACGTGGACCTCGAAGATTTCCGGTTCGCCGGCGGCCTGGACTCCGACCTCGTTGAGCACCGGTTGGAGCTGCTCGCCGAAAGCTCGGAGTTGCTCGGGGGACTCCCAGATCTCGCTTACCTTCAGGTCCCCTTCGGTCCCGAACAGCACGTGCAGCTGCATTCCGTCCGGGGGCCACATCCCAGCCTCCTCCATGCGGCGGCTTACCTCGTCGTATTGCTGACGCGTCAAGCCGACTACCGGAAAACGCACGACGATGCTCATGGCGGACCTCCCCGGTGACGAACTCGCGCCCAGGCGAGCCCGCCCGGACCTTCGAGCAGGGGGACGCTACGGCCGATCGGGCCAGCGGACGGCACACCTCTGCGTCCCCGGACGACTCGCGCGCGTGGCGACTACCCAACGGCAATCCCAACCCACGGCCCGGCCGCTGAAGATGGTGCTCCTGCGCCGATCAGAGCGGGAGCAGCCCGGCGCGGGCCTTGGCCTCCAGCGCGGTGCGGACGGCGGCGTCGACCTGGGCTGCGAACGCCGGGTCGGCCTCGGCGCGGGCGAGGACGGCGTCGATCATCGGCTCCACGGTGGTGGGGTCGACGGTGAGCACGAGGGTGCCGCCGGCGGCGAGGAAGCGGACGGCGCGCTCGCCGACCGGCACGGCCTGGACGGCCTGGGCGGCGCCGACGTCGTCGGACATCACCACCCCGTCGAAGCCGAGCTGCTCGCGCAGCAGGTCGGTGACGACGACGGGGGAGAAGGCGGCGGGCGCGGCGGGGTCGAGCTGCGTGTAGGTGGCCGAGGACATCATCACGAACGGAGCGGCGGGGGAGTCGGCAAGCGTGCCGAAGGCGGTGACCTGCTCGTCGTCCCGGGTGGTGACGGCGTCGGTGACGTTCGCGCTCTCGTCGGTGTTCTCCTGCACCCGCCCCAGCCCGGGGAAGTGCTTGAGGGTGGCGGTGACGCCGTGGGCGGCGAGCCCGTCGACGATCGCCCCGGCGGCGGGGACGGCGGCGGACGCGGTGCTGCCGTACTGGCGCCCCCAGGCGCCGATGGGGGCGTTGCCCGCCGCGGTGCCCTCGGGGACGACGTCGGCGACCGGCGCCAGGTTGAGCGTGACGCCGGCGCTCGCCAGGGAGGCGCCCAGGCCGTCGGCGAGGGCGGTGAGCTGGTCGGACGGCAGCCGGCCCTGCTCGGCGGCGGTGGGCAGGTCGGCGAAGCCGGGGCCGGAGAGGGTCTGGACCGCGCCGCCCTCCTGGTCGACGGCGACCCACGGCCGGAGGTTCAGCGCCAGCTCGGCCCAGCGGGTGGTGGCGGCGGCGATCTCCTCGGTGGGCGCGCTGCTGCGGCCGTGGAGGAAGACGCCGCCGACGCCGGTGTCGCGGACCAGCGCGTCGCCGCGCCCGAGGTCGCCGAGCGGCACGCCGACGACGAGCAGCTGGGCGACCTGGCGGCGGCGATCGAGGCCGGCGAGCGCGGCGTCGACCTGCGCAGCGCGGGCTGCGGCCGCCTCGGCCTCCGGATCGGGTGTGGGTGTGGCCTCGGGTGCGGGGGTCGCCGCCGAGCCGCCGCTGGGCGGTGAGCCCGAGCAGGCGGTGAGGAGGACGCACAGCAGCGCGGCCAGGGTTGCGAGCAGGTGGGGACGGGACACCGGCGACTGCATCGGACCCATTGTGGCCGCCGGCGGGCGTCCGGACGGGCAACACGGCCGACCACTCGTTCGGGTGCACACTGCCGTATGGGGCGTGACCTCTTACGCTCGGCGAACCTGCCTTCCCCGCGGGTCGTTGTCGCCTATGTGTCTCGTGGAGAGTGGACGTTGCCGGTCGATCTGACATGGGGGGCGGCGACCGCAACCGGTCAACGCGAGGACAACCAGGACAGGTACCTGGCCAGGCCGCCGGTCTTCGCGGTTGCTGACGGCATGGGTGGCCACGCCGGCGGTGCCGCGGCGGCGGAGCGGGTGATCGAGGCGCTGACCTCACTGACCGGCGGCGAAACCACGACGGTCAACGCGATCCGGCTGGCGCTGCAGCGGGCTGACGGGGAGATCCGCGCGTTCACCGGCGAGGCGGCCGGCGGCGCCGGGTCGACGGTGGCTGGCGTCGCACTGGTCGATGAGGGGGAGGGCCCGCAGTGGGCGGTCTTCCATGTCGGGGACTCGCGGGTCTACCGCTGGCACGAGGGGAGGCTCGAGCAGCTGACCACGGACCACTCGGTGGTTCAGGAGCTGATCGACGCCGGTTACATCTCTGACGAAACCGCCGCCACCCACCCGCAGAGGCACATCATCACCCGCGCACTCGGCGTCGGCCCCCGCAACGAGCCTGACATCCGCCTCCTGCCCGTCGTTGGAAGCGGGTACTTCCTGGCTTGCTCGGACGGACTCACGAACGAAGTGAGCAGCAGCCGTATCGCAGAATTCTTGACCACCAACGACGGACCGGACACCATCGTCTCCGACCTAGTGGCCGAAGCAAGTGCCGCGGGAGCGCGCGACAACGTCACAGTAGTGGCCGTCAGATAGCCAGCAAGCGGATGCTCGCGCCATTACGCATGCGATCCTCCTGGTGCTAAACCGCCGCCGCCAGCTTCCCCTCAAAGGGATGTTTTCCCCGGCATGACGAGCATTATTTCAGGAGCGCCAAGGAGATTCCTACCCGTTTGAGAGGCCCCTCGCCGACCGGGGTTAGGAGATGCACGAGCCGGAGCCGCACGGCGATTCACTACCGACCGCCGCGGATTATCCCCTGCGATGGGGGCAACGGGCCACAGCCGAACAGCAATCGCTCAACCATGTGGCCGCACGAGCATGATCGCATTCTGGATCCCCTCACTAAACCTCCTAACCATCGCCTCGGTGCTGTAGAGGACGGAACTCCTAGCGCAGCCGTTCCCCAGGTCCAGAAGCCGCTCGGGATCGTTCAGTAGTCGAACACAGCCGCCGGCATAAGCGGTAACGGAATCATCCAGTACGACTGAGTTACTTTCGTCTAGATACTCAAACTCGGGCGCATGCCACGGCCAGTTTGTCGTCACGATGGGAAGTCGGCTAGCGAAGCTGTCAACGGCAATAAGTCCTACACGCCCAGGCATCATCAGCACCTGCGCAGATGCCAACAGGAGCGCCTTGTCAAGTCCCGTTGCTCGACCGACGTACCTAATGAATGGCAGACTCTCTGCAGCCTCATGCACAATTCTCCGTTGGGAACCGTCCCCGGCAACAAGCAAACGAAAGTCCGGCTCTTCAGCATGAATCAGACGCGCTGCCTCAAGAAGGAAGGGCAGTCGCTTGTCGGCGTCTAGGCCGCCCACGAAGAGTCCCGTTTTGCCGCGAAGGTCGTGCTGAGCTGCCAGTCTGCTTAGATCAGACGGGCTTGTGCTGCTTATCGCTTGCTCGAGACTCCTGACATCAATCGTATTGTTGACAACGGTTATCCGGTCCGGCGCAACTCCGGCAGCCGCAACTGCTCGGGCGCCCCCCGAAGTGTACGCAAAAAACCACACGCCCTGACGCGCTAGCCAACGCTTCGCGACGGTCACATAGTTCGACTCCGGCTTGGTATAAGTCCTCCCGTGACCCCACCACGCCACCTTGCGTCGAGTCCAAGGAAGGGCGAGCAAACAGTAAGTTTCTAGGTTCCGGACGGCATGCTCGACCACAATTAAATCGTATCGGCCCGAGGTGAGAACCTCTCTCGGCAAGACCTTCAAAAGAAGTGCCCTGCCCCGAATGCTTGGCGAGTAAGTTCTTGTGATTCGAACTGCGTCCGTCACGACCGAGTCGCCGCGCTCCTTCCATTCCGGCGGTGGCGCCCCAGTAATGATATCTACCTGGATTCCTTGCCGCTCGAGGTCGGCCTTGAGCGATTCAAAAAATTCGACCCGGTAGGCAGGCATCCAAGGATGTATGATCGCAACTCTAGACACTTTATTCCCTCCGAGCATCAATAGATGCCCAATGCGCAGCATAGTCATCGGGCGTAAATCTCTGCTTCACAACTCGGGCAGGGGTGCCCGCCACTACGGCATTCTCAGGCACGTCGCTGGTAACCACGGACCCGGCGGCCACGATAGTCGACCGCCCGATCGTTACGCCAGAAAGAATAACCGCCCCATAACCAATCCAACAATCGTCCCCAATCGTCACCGGCCGAGACAGGTCTTCCGGATGGTCACCCACCCATCGTGCTTCGCTCATGAGAGCGCCGATATCTGCGACGTCGTGATCCCATCTCCCCACCACGCCGACGGCGTTCGCGATAATGACCCCATCGCCGATTGACCCATCCACCTGGATAGTCACATTCTTGCCAATATAAACTCTTCGTCCAATGGTCAGGCTTCGAGGCGCCCACAAGACACTGCCCGGACCTATATGTAGATCGGGCCAGAAGGAAACATTTGCTCGAACGGCGACTCGCCGAAGTAGCCACCGTTTCCAACTACGACTCGTCCTACGGAGCATTGTGCAACCCATACCATTCAGCTAGTTGCCTGCGGAGACGTTCTGATGACCAGCGTTCTGACGGACGATAGGGGCCCGACCCGGCTAATTCAGCGACCGCTGAACTCCACACCTCTACATCGCTGGATGTGTCACCAGTTAAGGGCAAGGCTTTACCGGGGCCGTTGGACCACTCAAGCGCGAACTCTGCACCAGTTCCGGCGGTCACGGCTACCGGGAGGCCCCGCGCTGTTGCTTCTCCAACAACCCAACCGAGACCTTCGCGAATCGAAGGGTGGACTAGCACGGCAGCCCGGTCCATCCGCTTCAACAGTGCTTCACGTGATAAGGATCCGCTAAAAACCACTCGATCGGAAACGCCTATCTGCTGGGCCAGCCGGTAAAGCTCGTCCCGCAATGGCCCGTCACCGACGATCTCTAACCGGAAGTCAGATAGGCTTGACGACGAGAGCAGAGAAATGGCATGCCGCTGATTCTTTAGTCCTACGAGCCTTCCGGCGCACAGTATCAGTCGCGCATCTCGAGTCTGCCCATCTCCAGCCTGTCCCGTGCCCCAATCCAGAACGAGATTCGGCCAGACTACCGCCGGGATTTGCGACCAATTGTCGATCAGCTCGGCCGTCCGCGGATTTTGGGCGAGGACAAGGGTGGCGGACTTTGCTAGGTGGGGCCAAGTGAAAGCGAGAAGTCTGGCGCTCCATGCCCTAATGGTTTCGCCCCACGAAGTCCAGGATCTAGGTATGGAGCGGGTTGACAATTTCGCGCGAGGCAGGATCGGAAGCGTCACCGGCCCCCACACCCGGACAGGCGCGGTGGTTGCCCCGAGGACGCTAGGCATTGTCGCAGTCGCGAAGTTGACTTGATGAGCCGCCGCATACGAGTATTGCCGATCAAGCGATTTGGTGGCACGGTAAGCCCTACTCCACCAGGCGAGATAGCTCAGGCGCGTTCGCCGTCCACGAGCCAGCCGCTCGGCCACACGCGGCATGGGCACGGGATGCAGGTGAATTCCGGGCCGCGATTGAAGTCGTCCGACCACATAACGACTGTCTCTGGCGTCAAACACAAGATCTATCGCCATGCCTCGTTCTTCGGCGAAGGAGGCGATCGTGTTGAGCCAGATCCAGCCGACCCCGCCTTCGCTGCCTTCCTCGGGCCGAACGGTGAACGCCACGACCAAAATTCGTTCGTGCTTAATGCTCATCGAGCCTTCCACTCTTCGACTACATGCGCACGGTATGGGTGACTAGTGCTGCGGGCCACGTAAACTAGCATTGCAAGCAACCAGGCTGCGATGCCGACGGTGGCGATGCCCGCGCTACCCAAGCCGTTGAGGCATAACAGCAACAGCAGCGTAAAGGCGAGAGGGCCTCGGGCACGCTTCGCCAGTGAGCGCCCAGCTACGAAGATCACCGATACTATAAGGGCCAACCCGATGACGCCTGTCTCTACGCAGGCCTGTAAAAGCATATTGTGCGCATTCGTCCCGGGAATCTCCCTTAGCAGCGAACCGCCGGTAAACGCCTCGTTGTAGAGAGCGCCGAAACCATATCCCACTAGCGGACGGTCCAGGGAGGCCTCAATGAGCACCTGCCAAATGTGGGTGCGGCCGGTCAAGCTAGAGAGGCTTTCGGAATCCCCTCGAACAAACCACTCGCGAAATGCGGGGACGAAAATGCCCAAGAAGGCAAGAGTCACCCCGGCTGCGACGGTGGCGGTCATGAGCACCCGGGGCCAGGAGGAATCGAAGCGATGCTTTACGATTAGCATCACTCCAGTGATGCTAAGTGCGAGAAGTCCGGTCCGACTTACGGCTGCGACAACGGCATAAAGCGCGATGGCTGCCCCGACTAGCGCCAGGACGCGAGGAGTGCCGGCCTGCCATCTGAAATAGATGTCGAGCAGAACGAGAGCAGCCACACTTGCACACAATGCGAAAATGTTGGGTTGGATACCGGCACTTAGTTGGGAGACGCCCGAAAGGGTCGATATGCGATCCTGTTGTATGACCCCGATTAGGGTGATGACTACTACGCCAGCCGCAGTCGCGGCAAGCAGGTGACGGCAGTACTTCGGGGGCATTACGAAGATAAGAGCGAAGGGCGCGATATAGCGCAGATAGACAACCCACTGACTCGACGACGCGTCGCCAAAAATGAGTGTCGCGGCGCCCCATATGCCGGCAATTACCATTAAGCGACCTGTGAGGCCGCCTCGTGGATTTGGCGCGTTGGTGGGGGCTTCGCGATCGTCCTTCCGGGAGCTTGAGTGAGATTGACCTAGCCAGCCCAAGATGACGAGCAGGGCAAGGGCTCCGATGCTCACGGCGGGGATGGACGCGAGGGACAGCGGCGCTACAGCGCTCTGGGGCAAGCCGAGCACGTAGATGAATCCGGCGAGAAATACCGCGTTGGCGAGGGGCGGCCGCTGGGACGCGGACAGCGCCACGAAGGCGATGGCGAGTCCTACGAGAATCAACCAGAGTGTGGGCGCGTCCACTTACACACCAGTTGTATTTCTGGCGGTATGGATACGAGCTCTGTCCTTGTCGGAACGCCGTCGACTTCTACTGAAACTCCATACAAGCAGCGCTTGAAGGGCGACGCCCAGAAGGAGTGCCGCGATTGCCAGAGATTCACTGCGCATGATTATGGCCGCGATAAAGCCTGCCACGAGTGCCCCTGTTGCAGTAATTCGGGCAGCGAAGAGTCGACTTGACCTCCGTTGCACCTTTATTAGTACTGCGCCGAGTGTTGAAGCGGCAATGAATGGCGCCTGAGACAATGTCAGGAGGAGGATTAGCGGATCGATAAAGGAGGGGTTGCCGAAGACGAGCTCGCTTAGTGGTCTGGACGCTACTACGACCGCGGCTGCGTATGCCGCCGACACGATAGAGGAGTAGGCGGCTAGACGACATGCCGCTCGCCGTGGTTCTGGAGCGCGAAGCAAGCGTCCATATGCCAAAGTCTGGACTGCTGCGATTAGCACGTAGGCGGGGCTCGCAAACGTCACTGCCGCCCGGTACTCCCCGGCAACCGCCGTGTCGAGTATGGAGAGAATGGCATTGATGGGTACTCCCCATGCGGCCTGGTAAAGCAGAGCGTCGCCCACGGATCCGAAGATGATCCCGTTAGATATGTCGCCGAGCGTTCGGCCTGTCTCCCAGGAGTGGCGAACGCGGATATGTCCAATGATGCATGCCACAGCGACTCCGGCCAGCCACGGGAGAAGTGCCAATGTCCCTGAGTCGGACGGCGCAATTAGGAATGCAGTGGCAGTAGAGGCGAGCGTTGTGGCGCTTAGGATGCAAGCGCTGGGCGATCGCCCGGTCTTGATGAGGAGATGGCGGACCAAGTCGAGTGGGAGCCAGAAGACTAGTACGACAGCTACTACCGCGAGATAGCTTTCTTCCATGCCATATGAAACAGCAAGGCAAATTGATCCACCGAGCAGCGAAGAGAGCCAACTGGTTAGAAGTGTGACTCTCTGTGGAGGAAGATCGGAGGCCATCAGTGGGTCGACCAAAGCAGCCCGGTGGATTCCTTGCGCGGCAAGCAAAAGGGCGAAAGGCAGGGTGAAGCGCCCGAGGCCATCGACGCCCGCTTGGTGTGCCACTGCGAGAGTGACGACGAAGTTGACCGCCGCGTACATCAATTGGTCCAGGATGGCGGCCAATCTCCTGGGCCGGTGACCCAGAAGTCGCTTCATCGTACGGGATCGACCCAAGCGTCGCGGAAAAGTCGAACCAGAAAGCGCGCATTCCCTATGGCGTACCGCCGCCAGAGCCTGCGTGGCTCCGAGGCAAGGCGAAATGCCCATTCGAGATGTAGTCGACGAAGCAGAGGGGGTGCAGTTGGGATCGTGCCGGCGCTGAAAGAAAATGCCGCTCCTACTGCGACACAAAGAGTGCCGGTCCTCTCGGCCAGCCAAGTCGAGAAGAAATCTTGCTTAGGGGTGCCGAGTGCGACCCATACAATATCCGCTCTTAAGTCAGTGATGCGCTTCGCAAGGGCCGCCTTTTCAGCTGTTTCGAGAGGATGAAAAGGTGGCGACTCGGCTGCCACGATCGTCGCTTCCGGGTAGCGTCGCTGAAGGTTGGAGGTAAGCTTGTGTAGGACATCGTCGGTGCTGCCGAGTAAGTAGTGGCGTATGCCGAGCGGAGCGCCGCAGCGGATAGTCTCTTCGAACAGTGACGGACCTGGCGAATGTGGCAGTCGATCCAACTGATACTTGCGTCGGAGGTAGGACGCCAAGGGTCGGCCGTCGGCGAGACTCATTCCGCGACCGGAGAGGACGCCTCGGTACTTGGCATCTTTACTGGCGAGCGCCAGTGAATAGGCATTGACAAGGCGGACTGATCCAGGGTTGTCCTGACGGCATAGGCTTAGCACCTCCGTCGCCGCTGGTTCTAGGGCGAGGAGTCGGATCGGCACACCGTCAAATTGCCCGATCGACGGGTTTCGCAAGGGTGCGCTTGCGCGGTTATCCGTGGTTGCCCTGGGCGGCATTGGTATCCTTGTTCTCAGATGGGTCAGCCAAGCTGCGGTCGTGGAGAGTGCAAGGCGCTACCGGTCGAGGCGCACTCGGCGACCTGTCCGTTCATCCTCGAGGAGTTGGATGTCGGCGTCCACCATGATTCTTACAAGGTCGGGGGTAAGGACCTTCGGTTCCCATCCCAGTTCAGAGTTGGCCTTGCTGTAATCGCCGATAAGGGCATCGACCTCGGTAGGGCGCTTGTAGCGGGCGTCGTACTCGACGTATTTCTCCCATTCTAGGCCGACGTGCTCGAACGCCAAGCGCACGAAATCCTTGACCGAGTAGGCCGTGTTCGTCGCCAGCACGTAGTCGTCAGGCTGCGGCGCCTGCAGCATGCGCCACATGCCCTCGACGTACTCCGGCGCGTAGCCCCAGTCGCGCACCGCATCGAGGTTTCCCATGTAGAGCTTGTCCTGCAGGCCGGCTCGGATACGTGCCACGGCCCTGGTCACCTTGCGGGTCACGAACGTGGCACCGCGGCGGGGGGACTCGTGGTTGAACAAGATGCCGTTGACCGCGAACAGGTCGTAGGCCTCCCGGTAGTTGCGGGTGGCCCAATACGCGTAGACCTTCGCCGCGCCGTAGGGGCTGCGGGGGTAGAACGGAGTCCGTTCGTTCTGTGGGGGAGGGGTCGCGCCGAACATCTCGGATGACGACGCCTGGTAGATCTTCGTCCGCACGCGGGCGGCCCGAACGGCCTCGAGCAGGCGCATCGCCGCCAGTCCGGTCACGTCACCCGTAAAGACCGGCTGGTCGAACGACACCCGCACGTGCGACTGCGCGCCCAGGTTGTAGACCTCGTCGGGATTGATGTCACGCAGGAGGTTGATCAACGTGACGCCGTCGTTCAGGTCACCGAAGTGCAGGAAGAGGCGTCGGTTGGCATCGTGCGGGTCCTGGTAGATGTCGTCGAGGCGCTCGGTGTTGAACGACGACGATCGCCGGACGATCCCGTGCACCTCGTAGCCCTTGTTGAGCAAGAGCTCGGCGAGGTAGGAGCCGTCCTGTCCGGTGATGCCCGTGATCAATGCCGACTTGGCCATGCAGTGCCCCCGTGTCCATGCGACCCGACGGTTCCGGATCGTCGCGCCGTAGCCTAAGGCGCCAACGAACACGGGGAGAATCGACTGTGAGCTTGACAACGCTCGACCGGGGGTCTCGCACCTACGTCGCCGGCCATCGTGGCCTGGTAGGCGGCGCCATCCTCAGGCATCTGCAGCGCCTCGGCTTCACCGATCTGGTGACGCGGACGTCGTCCGAACTGGATCTGCGAGACCCCGTCGCTGTGGAACAGTTCTTCGCCGAGCAGCGGCCGGCCACGGTGGTCGTGGCTGCCGCCAAGGTGGGCGGCATCCTGGCCAACAGCACCTACCCGGCCGACTTCCTCTCCGACAACCTGCGCATCCAGGTCAACGTGATGGACGCGGCTGCGCGGCACGGGGCGACGAAGCTGCTCTTCCTCGGGTCCAGCTGCATCTACCCCAAGTTCGCTGCCCAGCCGATCCGTGAGGACTCGCTGCTCACGGGCCCGCTGGAGCCGACCAACGACGCCTACGCGATCGCGAAGATCGCGGGCGTGCTCCAGGTGCAGGCGCTCCGCCGCCAGTACGGGCTGCACTACATCTCCGCGATGCCCACGAACCTGTACGGGCCCGGGGACAACTTCCACCCGACCGGCTCGCACGTGCTGCCCGGCCTGATCCGCCGCTTCGACGAGGCGGCCCGCTCCGGGGCACCCTCGGTGACCGTGTGGGGCACCGGCACGCCGCGCCGGGAGTTCCTGCACGTCGACGACCTCGCGCGCGCCTGCGTGCACCTGCTCGAGCACTACGACGAGCCCGAGCCGATCAACATCGGCGTCGGGGAGGATCTCTCTATCCGAGAGATCGCCGAGTTGGTCGCGGAGGTCATCGGCTTCGAGGGCGTGCTGGAGTTCGACACCACGAAGCCCGACGGCACCCCGCGCAAGCTGCTGGACGTCAGCCGTATCAAGGCCCTGGGGTGGGAGCCGCAGATCGGCCTCCGCGAGGGGCTGACCGACACCTACCGCTGGTACCGCGAGCAGCTGGCAGCCGGCGCCATCCGGGCGGCTTGAGGGCCGTCGTCTCGCTCCAAAGGGAGAGGCGGACCCAGGGCGCGCGGCGCGCTGCCCAGATCCGTCGCGATACTCGAGTCTCACGAGGAACGGGGATGTTGTGGAGTTTCGAGAGGTCCTGGCCGCGCTGCGCGCTGCGTGGTGGCTGCCTCTGATCGGCCTTCTCGTCGGTGGTGCAGCCGCACTGCTGGTGAGCCTGCTGCAGACACCGCTCTACACGGCGTCCACCCAGCTCTTCGTCTCCACCCGCGACACCGCCTCCACCTCCGAGGCCTTCCAGGGCAGCCAGTTCTCCCAGCAGCGGGTCACCTCCTACGCCCGGCTCCTCACCGGCGAGGAGCTGGCCGGCCGGGTCGTCGACCGGCTGGGCCTGGACGAGTCCCCCTCGGCCCTCAGCGAGCAGATCACCGCCACCGCCGTCACCGACACGGTGCTCATCGACGTCACCGTCACCGACCCCGCGCCCGAGCAGGCGCAGCGCATCGCCGCCGCGGTGGGCGAGGAGTTCACCGCGCTGGTCACCGAGCTGGAGACCCCCGACGGCGGCGGCGCCTCGCCGGTCAAGGTGACCATCACCGACCGGCCCGAGGTGGCCGCGGCGCCCAGCTCGCCGCAGACCGCGCGCAACCTCGCCCTCGGGCTGCTGGTCGGGCTCCTCGTCGGCGCCGGGCTCGCCGTCCTGCGCGCCCGGCTGGACCGCACCGTCAAGGACCCGGAGGAGACCGCGGAGCTGGCCGGCGCACCGGTCATCGGCACCGTGCTGCGCGACGAGGGGCTGGAGAAGCGGCACGTCGTCGAGCGGCTCGTCGACAACCGCACCGCCGAGGACTACCGGCAGCTGCGCACCAACCTGCAGTTCCTCAACGTCGACCAGCCGCCCAAGGTGATCATGGTGTCCAGCGCCCTCCCGTCGGAGGGCAAGACCACGATGGTCATCAACCTGGCCCTCGCCCTGGCCGACGCCGGCCAGCGGGTGACCGTGGTGGAGGCCGACCTGCGCCGCCCGAAGCTGACGCGCTACCTCGGCATGGTCAGCGGGGTCGGGCTCACGAACATCCTCGCCGGCACCGCCGACGTCGAGGACGTCACCCAGACCTACCGCGACGGCGTCTCGGTCATCGCCTCCGGGCCGACCCCGCCCAACCCCGGCGAGCTGCTCGCCTCCAGCCACATGGCCGCGCTGGTCACGAAGCTCCGCGAGCAGAGCGACTTCGTGCTCGTCGACGCCCCACCGCTGCTGCCGGTGGCCGACTCGGCCGGCCTGGCGGCCGCTATGGACGGCGTGCTGCTCTCCGTCCGGTACGGCAGCACCCGTAAGGACCAGCTGCAGCAGGCCGGCCTCACCCTCGAACGCGTGGGCGCCACCACCCTCGGCGTCGTGCTGAACATCGTCCCGCCCAAGGCCGAGCTGGCCTCCGTGTACGGCTATGGCTACAGCTACGAGACGGGTACCTCGAACGGTGGGCACGAGAAGGGCTTGTAGCCGTATGCGTGCCCGAGCCTTTAGACCGTCGGTGGGGCTGGTGCCGCGCCGAGCGGACGCGTGATGCAGCGCCGCACGTGTGAGTGAAGAGACTCCCGGCTGGGCAAGCGAGCCTGTACGGTCCTCTTGATCATTGAACGGTGAAGTTCCTGGTGGCGCGGGGCTTCGTCGTCGGAGCGCAGTTTGCTCTTTGGTACGTGCACGGGGGTGCTCGAGATTTCCATGCTTGAGGTTCGTGACGGCCTGCGCCGTCACGATCAGCGGTCGGTGACACGGGGCTGGTACTCCTACGCGGCGCGCTTCCGCGGCGAAGGAACCGAGGCTCGCCGGGCGTGGCGAGGCCACTATGTCCGGCGCATAGTCGTGGGGGACATCGTCTGCGCGGCCCTTGCCGGGCTGACCGGCTACCTGGTCCGGTTCGGCGCGGAGGCTGCGGCCCCTCCGCACGCCTCTTCCTGGACGGCCCTCGCCCTGCCGGTCATCTGGGTCGTCTCGATGCTGATCGCGCGCAGCTACGAGGAGCGCTTTCTCTGGGTCGGCGCCGAGGAGTTCCGGCGGGTCTTCTTCGCCAGCATGATGCTGCTCGCCACCCTGGGCACCGTCTCGTGGGCGTTTCAGCTCGACGTCGCCCGTGGGTTCGTCATCATGGCCGTGCCGCTGGCGACCCTCCTGACGCTGGGGCAGCGGTACACCCAGCGCCAGCTTCTCCACCGGGCTCGGAGCCGTGGGCAGCATCTCCAGACCACCTTGCTCGTCGGGCACCGGAATGCGGTGGCCGCCCTCGACGAGCAGTTGGACCGCGAGGCCTTTCACGGCTACCGCGTGATCGGCTGCTGCCTGCCGGTCGACCAGTTCAGCCCGCGGGCTGATGCCTTCAACGGACTGCCGGTCCTCGGCGGTATCGAGGAGGTCGCCGACGTGGTCGGCCGGTACGAGGTCGACACCGTCGCCGTCCTGCCGTGCCCCGAGCTCGACGGGCCGGCCCTGCGCCGCCTCGGCTGGGACCTCGAGAAGACCCGTGCGGAGCTGCTGCTGGCCCCCGCGATCACTGAGATCGTCGGCACCCGGGTCCGCATCCGCCCGGTCTGCGGCCTGCCGCTCATGCACATGGAGCGCCCCGAGCTCACCGGCATCCGCCGGCTGGGCAAAGACCTGTTCGACAAGACGTCGGCGATCTTCGGAGTGCTGTTCCTGCTGCCGGTCCTCCTCGGCATCGCGCTGGCGGTCAAGGTCACCAGCCGCGGTCCGGTCTTCTTCAAGCAGGAGCGGGTGGGCCGCGACGGTCAGACGTTCTCGATGCTGAAGTTCCGCAGCATGGTGGTGGGTGCCGATCGCATGGTTGATGCGCTCGCGGACGAGAGCGACGGCAACGGCGTCCTCTTCAAGAAGAAGGACGACCCTCGGGTCACGAGCGTCGGCAAGGTTCTTCGCCGCTACTCCCTCGACGAGCTGCCCCAGCTGTTCAACGTGATCCGCGGGGACATGTCCCTCGTCGGGCCCCGTCCGCCGCTGCCGACCGAGGTCGAGCGCTACGGCTTCGACATGCACCGCCGGTTCCTGGTCAAGCCGGGCCTCACCGGCCTGTGGCAGGTCAGCGGGCGCTCGGACCTGTCCTGGGACGACTCGGTGCGCATCGACGTCCGGT
The DNA here is from genome assembly GCF_900114385.1 of Geodermatophilus ruber. GTDB lineage: Bacteria > Actinomycetota > Actinomycetes > Mycobacteriales > Geodermatophilaceae > Geodermatophilus > Geodermatophilus ruber. The sequence continues at coordinate 386,274 of NZ_FOSW01000004.1, read as the reverse complement.
ATGTCGAGAACTGGTCGCTGACCTTCGACTTCATGATCCTCTGGAAGACCCTCGGGGCAGTCCTGCGCGGCTCCGGGGCGTACTGACGGCACACTGTGCCGGTGCTTTCGCCTCGGCAGGAGGAGCCGGAGTTCACCGTGCTCCTGGTCTGCACCGGCAACATCTGCCGGTCGGCGCTGGCCGAGCGGCTCGGGCGCGCCTACCTCGACGAGGTGCTCGGCCCGGATGCCGGCGCCATCCGGCTCGTCAGCGCCGGCACCCGGGCCGTCGTCGGCTCCGCCATGCACCCCGACACCGCGCTGGTCCTGACGGGGCTGGGCGGTGACGCCGGCGACTTCACCGCCCGCCAGCTGGCCGACCGGATGGTGATGGACGCCGATCTCGTCCTCACCATGACCCGGCAGCACCGGCGCGACGTCCTGGAGCTGGCGCCGCGGGCGCTCTCCCGCACCTTCACCCTGCGCGAGGCGGCCGGCCTGCTGGAGCACGTCGACCAGGACGTCCCGCGGGAGGAGTTCGCCGAGCGGGCCTGCGCCCTCGTCGGCGCGCTCGCCGCGGCGCGGTCCCGCCGGCGCAGCAGCAGCGACGACGACGTCCCGGACCCCATCGGTCAACCGGTCGAGGCCCACGCCGAGGCCGGCGAGCTGATCGCGCCCGCGCTCATCGAGGTGCTCTCCCGCCTGGCGGCACTGCGAGCGGAGGGCGCGGCCGTCGGCCCGTGAGCTGCCCGGCCCTACTCGGGGGCGATCGCCCGCCGGCGCACCTCGGCCCGCCGGAACTCGTCCTCGAGCCGTTCCTCTCGCAGTTTCCGGTTCTCCTCGCGGAGCCGTTCCAATTCCCGAACGTCAGCTTCGTCCATGAGCGGGGAACGTGGCAGATCCGCAACGGGCGCCGCTAGGGCCCTTCTCCCCGAGTGGACCAGTCGGTCGGCCGGACAGGCTCGTTGGCGAGTGCCCGGGACTGATCCCGCCAGAAAACCGAGAGATCAGGCGTGTTGCGGAGCGGCCCGCTCCGAGCCAGTTTCAGCCGCTCCCGTTCTGCAATGCGCGAGGACTCTCCGTAGCCTGATCACGTCGAGGCGTCACCACGGGCGCCGGGGGAGCGGCGGGGGGAATGCGCGTGTCGTGGTGGGGGTGGCTGCTGATCGGATGGGTCGTGCTCGCGCCTGCGGGCGCCATCGTCCTGGGCTTGTCGATCCGCCGAGCCGACCAGGAGCGGCCCGGCGCAGCGAGCGATGAGGGGCGAGAAGCCGCCTGAACGACGCCGGTCAGCGCGGGACGTCGGGCAGCGCCTGGTCGCTGAACTCGGCCGCGTTCTGCGACAGCGAGTCGCTGCGCAGGTAGGCCCACATCCGGTCGCACGAGACCTCGTCCAGGTAGACCACGCTGGCCGGCCCCTCCATCCCGGTGCCGAGCACCGGCGCGGTGAAGAAGTCGATGTTCTCCGGCCGCAGGTTGCGCAGCGAGTAGGCCAGTGAGACCAGCTCACCGTTGCCGAGGCCCTCGTCGACGGCGACCGCGCTGGTCACCGCCAGCAGCGCCGAGTCCAGCCGGCCCGGGTCGGTGAACGTGTCCGAGCTGAACAGCTTGCCGAACATCGACTGCAGGTACTGCTGCTGCCGCCGCACCCGGTCGAAGTCGCCCCCGGGCAGGTCGTAGCGCTGGGCGAGGTACCAGCGGGCCTCGTCGCCGTCGAGGTGGTTGACCCCGGCCTCGAAGGTGTACGGGCCGTAGGACGTCGTCTCGGCGACCGCGACGTCGACCCCGCCCAGGTCGTCGGTGACCTGGATGATGCCGTCGAAGTCGATGGCGACGTAGTGGTCGACCCGGACGTCGGTGAGCTGCTCGACGGCCTGGATCAGCAGCGTCGGCCCGCCGAACGCGTACGCCGCGTTGATCTTGTTCATGCCGTGACCCGGGATGTCCACCCACGAGTCGCGGGGGATGGAGATCAGCTGGGCGTGCGCCCGGTCGGCCGAGAACCGGGCGAGCATGATCGCGTCGGAGCGGCCGCCGTCGGCCACGCCCTCCTCGGCGTGCGCCCGGGTGTCCGAGCCGACGAGCAGGAAGGTGACCGGCTCGGCGCCGGCCTCCTGCGCCGGCGTCGCCGGGGCCGGCCGCGCCCCCTCGTCGAGATCGGCGAAGACGTCGGCGACCCGGTCGATGTTGCCGGCGTAGCGGTTGGTGAGGAACCACAGCCCGCCGGCGACCACCAGAACCAGGACCAGGCAGAGGACGCCGAGGGCGATCAGCACCCGGCGCAGCGTGCGGCGCTGCCGGGGGGGCGGGGCCTGCTCGGTCGCGGCGTCCTCCTCGGACTGCTGCTCCGGCTCCGCTGTCTCGCCAGCATTCATCGCGACCCCCGTGGACAGGCAACGCGCCGAGGGTAGGGGCAGGCCGGCAGGCGCGCTGGGGGGTCTCCCTCTCAGGGGTGAGCGCGCTACCTCGCCGGGTGACGCTCCGACCAGGCGTCCTCCGCTGTCTGGTGCAGGAGAGTGGACGGGGCCGTGGCGAGGGTCAGGTGGACCTCGTCCTGGGTGTGAGCAGCCGGATCGAGAGCGCCGGTGCGCCTGGTGGACATCCCGTCGGCCAGGTGGATCGACCGGCCGACGAGCACCGCTCCGACCACGGACACCAGCAGCCACGCGGCGACGATCAACAGCATCCAGCTCATCGGCCCCTCCTCCGGGGCGCGGCACCGCGCCTGCCGGCGCGGAGCGGGCGATCGACTGCCAGGAACGGCGCGTTCCTGCTGCTCCCCAGTAGAGCGCGCGCCTATCACCGTGTCCGCCCCCCAAAACGGGAGTCCCGCGTGCACGGTGGGTGGCGCACGATCGGCGGACGCGCGCCCCCGGTCGGGTGAGCGGCCGCGCCGGGAGTGGCCGGTGCTCCCGGCCGCCCCGTACGGTGCGTCACGTACGCGGGGACAACCGGCACCCTGGCCGGTTGACAGGCACGTGGGGCGGTTCATGAAGATCTCGGTCGTCGGTTGCGGGTACCTGGGCGCCGTCCACGCGGCGTCGATGGCCGAGCTCGGGCACGACGTGGTCGGGATCGACGTCGACGAGCCGAAGATCGCCGCTCTCCGCGACGCCCGGGCGCCGTTCTACGAGCCCGGCTTCGAGGAGTTGCTCGAGCGCACCCTGGCCACCGGCCGGCTGCGGTTCAGCACCGACATCGCCGACGCCGCGGGCGCGGCGGTGCACTTCGTCTGCGTCGGCACGCCGCAGAAGCGCGGGGAGTACGCCGCCGATCTGCGCTACGTCGAGGCCGCGGCCGAGTCGCTGCTGCAGGTGCTGCAGCCGGGCGAGCTGGTGGTGGGCAAGTCCACGGTGCCGGTGGGCACCGCGGCCCGGCTGGCGGAGCTGGTGAGCGAGAAGGCGCCCGGCGCGCTGCTGGCGTGGAACCCGGAGTTCCTGCGGGAGGGCTTCGCGGTGCAGGACACCCTGCACCCCGACCGGCTGGTCTACGGCCTGCCCACCGGCCCGGACGGCGCGACTGCCGAGGCGATGCTCGACGAGGTCTACGCGCCGATCGTGGCCCGGGCGACCCCGAAGGTGGTCACCGACTACGCCACCGCGGAGATGGTGAAGACGGCGGCCAACTCGTTCCTGGCCACGAAGATCTCCTTCATCAATGCGATGGCCGAGCTGTGCGAGGCCACCGGCGCCGACGTCAAGCAGCTGGCCGACGCGATCGGCTACGACGACCGGATCGGCCGCAAGTTCCTCAACGCCGGGCTGGGGTTCGGCGGGGGCTGCCTGCCCAAGGACATCCGGGCGTTCATGGCCCGCGCCGGGGAGCTGGGCGCCGACCAGGCGCTGACCTTCCTGCGCGAGGTCGACAACATCAACATGCGCCGGCGGATCCGGATGGTGGAGCTGGCCCGGGAGGTCTGCGACGGCTCGCTGCTGGGCAAGCGGGTGGCGGTGCTGGGCGCGGCGTTCAAGCCCGACTCCGACGACATCCGCGACTCCCCGGCGCTCAACGTGGCCGCCCAGCTACAGCTGCAGGGCGCGGTGGTGCGGGTGACCGATCCGGCCGCGGTGGAGAACTCCCGCCGGCTCTGGCCGCAGCTGGACTACGCCGACAGCCCGGAGGAGGCCGCGGAACGGGCCGACGCCGTGCTGGTCCTCACCGAGTGGCGGGCCTACCGCGAGCTCGACCCGGTCGTCTTCGGCCAGATCGTGAAGCAGAAGCGGGTGCTCGACGGCCGCAACGCCCTCGACCGCGAGGCCTGGACCGCCGCCGGCTGGACCTACCGGGCGCTGGGCCGCCGCGCGGGCTGACCAGCTCGTTCCCCGTTCCCGCGCGCGGCGGGAAGGGTGAGTTCCGAGTGGCAGGACGGGTGACCTGCACGTGCGGAACTTCAGTTCTCGCTCTACGTGAGTCGATGATGACTGCATGTGGCTTTGGTGGGTGCTCGGCGGGCTGGCAGTGTGGCTGGTCCTGGCCCTCGCGGCGGCGCTCGTGCTGGGCCTGACGGTCCGGCTCGCCGATCAGCGGGCGGGGTTGCGGGACGACGTGCCGTCCGCCGCCCGTCGGCGTGTGCCGTTCCCGCGCCTCGGGGTCGGGCTGGTCGCCGGGGCCGTGGCCCTGACGGTGGTCGGGTACGCGGTCGAGGTCTCCGGCGCCTCGGGGCAGGCGGCCCGGCTGCTCGCCCTGGACTCCGCCCTGCCCCTCGCCCGGGTCTTCGTCGTGCTGCTCTTCGCGGTCGCGGCGCTGGCGGCGATCGCCGGCGCCGGGCGCATCCCCGGGCGCCGCACCTGGTGGTCCGCGGTCGGGGTCGCGGCCGCGGGCATCGCCGCCCTCGAGGCCGGCACCAGCCGGGCGCACGCCGCGTTCGAGGCGACGTCGACGACGGTCGTGGCCTCCGCGGCCGGGGCGGCGGTCGTCACGCTCGGCGCGCTCTGGTTCCTCAGCCGGTCGGAGCGCCGCGACCGCAGCCGGATCCTGCTCAGCCTGGCGGCGTACGCGGCGGTGTCGGTCGGCCTGTCGGCGGTGTCCGCCGCGCTGGCCGGGGCGTACGGAACCCGGAGCGGCTGGGCCACGGGGGCGACCCTCGTGGAGCACCTGGCCGAGGCGTTGGCCGCCGTCGTCTTCCTCCTCGCCGTCCTCATCGGTGTGGCGCCCCGGCTCGTGCTCCCGGCCGACTGGGTGCTGCGCCGCGCCGCGGATGCGCACACGCTGGACGTCGAGGTACCCGGCCCCGCGGGCCGGCCCGCGTCCCGGTGAGGTCGTGTCCGGCTGCCGCCCGACCCCCGGCCGTGTCGATACTTGTGAGTAGCGGAACTCGCGGTTTCTAATCCATTACGCTGAGTGATCAGATAAGGCTCAGTTGTGGAACGCGGCCTGCACTAATTCCCCCCGAAGAGTTACGCAGAGTTGCCCCGTGTGTTAGATGTTGCGAAGCTGCCCAGGGCACCGTCCCACTGGGTGAGTCATCAACGGGGGTCCCTGTGGGGGAATTGGACACACGCTCGGAGACCGAGCGACTGCGGCGCGTGGTTCAACGGGCGAACGTGGCTCTTCTGGAGCCAGGAGTCGCATCTCGGGTGTCTGCCGCTCCTCCCGCCGGCGGCGTGCTGCCCCCGGAGAGCACGCCGCAGATCCGCCGCCGTCGGGTCTGGGCCGCCGCCCTCCTCGCCACGGACTTCGCCGCCGCCGCGCTGGCCTTCGTCGCCGTCCCCGGCGTGCGGTGGGAGGTGGCCGGCGTCTTCTTCGCGATCGCGGCCGCCCTGCTCGCCGCCGGCCGGCTGTACCGCTCCCGGCTGTACCTCTCGGTGCTGGACGACCTGCCGGCCATGGTGGGCCGCTCGATCGTCGCGGGCGCCCTGACCACCGCCGTCGGCGTGGTCGGCAACGAGTGGGCCAGCCGCAGCATCCTGTTCTTCACCGGGGCGTTCGTCCTCCTGCAGGTCATCACCCGGTCGGTCGCCTTCGCGGTGGCCCGCAGGGCGCGCAAGGCCCGGCGCGTGCGGCACCGCACGCTCATCATGGGCGGCGGCCAGGTCGCCGGCCTGCTCGCCCGCACGCTCATCGACCGGCCCGAGACGGGGCTGGAGCCCATCGGCTTCCTGGACGACGACCCGCTGCTCTCCCTCGACTGGCCGGTCCCGCACCTCGGGGGGAACGCCGACCTGGTCGACGTGGTCCGCGAGCACGGCGTCGACCACATCGTCGTCGCCTTCGGTTCCGCGCGGGAGGCCTCGATCGTCGACGTCCTCCGGGCCTGCGACCGGCTGGCCTGCGAGATCCTCTTCGTCCCCCGGTTCTACGAGGTCCACTCCACCGACCGGGACATGGAGATCGCCTGGGGCATCCCGCTCGTGCGCATGCGCCGCGCGCCCTTCCGCAGCGCGTCCTGGCGGATGAAGCGGCTGCTCGACATCGTCTTCTCGGCGGCGGCGATCGCGTTCCTCGCGCCGGTGCTGGGCATCTGCGCCCTCGCGGTCCGCATCAGCGTGGGCTCGCCGATCCTCTTCAGGCAGGAGCGGGTGGGCCTCGACGGCCGCCCGTTCACCCTGCTGAAGTTCACCAGCCTGCGGCCGGTGGACGCCGCCGAGTCGGCGCAGAACTGGAACATCGCGCACGACGACCGGCTGACCGCCGTCGGCAAGGTCCTGCGCCGGACGTCGCTGGACGAGCTGCCCCAGCTGTGGAACATCCTCCGCGGCGACATGAGCCTGGTCGGCCCCCGCCCGGAGCGGCCGCACTTCGTCAACGAGTTCACCCGGCAGTTCCCGCAGTACATGGCCCGCCACCGGGTGCCGGCGGGATTGACCGGGACCGCCCAGGTGCACGGCCTGCGAGGGGACACCTCCATCGCCGACCGTGCCCGATTCGACAACTACTACATCGAGAACTGGTCGTTCTGGGGGGACATCAAGATCCTGCTCCGGACCATCTCCCAGGTTCTCGGCGCGGCCGGAAGGTGATGCAGGTGACGTCAGCAGGCAACGGCAACCCCGGGGAGGAGATCGAGGGGAACCTCGTCACCGTGGTCATCCCCGCCCGCAACGAGGAGCGGGCCATCCGGGACTGCGTCGCGTCGATCCAGGCGCAGACGTACCGCGAGCTGCAGATCATCGTCGTGGACGGGGACTCCGACGACGACACGGCGGAGATCGTGAAGGACATCGCCAACTCCGACCCCCGGGTCGAGCTGATCATCAACCCCCAGCGGGTCATCCCGGTCTCGCTCAACATGGCGGTCGCGGCGGCGCGGGGCCGGTGGCTGGTCCGGGTGGACGCGCACGCCACCGTTCCCCCGGACTACGTGGCCCGCGCCGTGGAGCACCTGGCCACCGGCCGGTGGGGCGGTGTGGGCGGTCGCAAGGACGGTGTCGGGCGGACGCCGGCCGGGCGGGCGATCGCCGTGGCGATGGCCTCGCGCTTCGGCGTCGGCGGGTCGACCTACCACCACGGCACCACGGTCCGGACCGTCGACCACGTGCCCTTCGGGGCCTACCCGCTGTCGGTCATCCGCGAGCTCGGCGGGTGGGACGAGCGGCTGCGGGTCAACCAGGACTTCGAGTTCGACCGGCGGGTCCGCGAGGCCGGCTACGAGCTGCTCTTCGACCCGGCGCTGCGGATCGACTGGGAGTGCCGGCAGTCCGTCCCCGACCTCTTCCGGCAGTACCAGCGCTACGGCCGCGGCAAGGTCCGGGTCGCCCGGCTGCACCCGCGCTCCCTCCGGATCCGGCACCTCACCGCTCCGGCGCTGGTGGCGGGGATGGCGGGCGCCGGGGTGGTGGCCCTGCGGCGCCCGCGGCGCGGCCTGGCCCTCGTGGCGCCCTACCTCGGCGGTATCGCCGTGGCCAGCGCGATCACCGCCCGGCCGCTCGACCGCGAGGCGCGGCCGTGGGTCGCGCCCGCGTTCGCGGCCATGCACGTGAGCTGGGGGATCGGCTTCTGGAAGGGCGTGGGGGAGATGCTCGCCGCGGTGGTCCGCGGCCGCGACGACCTGCGGTGAGCCGCCCGGCGGGCTGATCGCGGAGCTCAGCCCAGCCAGTCGGTGAAGCCGAACTGGCGCCCGTGGCCGGCCGGGCCGACCGGACCGAGGGCCACGCCGTAGGCGGCGTTGATCTCGTGCGGGATGTACTGGTTCACCCGGAACGGCGCGGGATAGCCGCCGTTGGCCCGGAGGAACTCGGCGGCCCGCAGCAGGGCCCGGTCGCCCCAGGCCCACACGTCCCGGTAGCCGGCGCGCTCGAGCAGCCGGGCGCTGAGGGTGGCCCCGCCGAGCGCCTCCCACGAGTAGGTCAGGCCGGTGCTGTCCACGGCGGGGGCCGAGCCGGCGCTGCGGCTGATGTCCTCGACGAGCGCGCCACCCCGGGCGCCGCACGAGGCGGGGTTGATGGGCACCCACGCCTCGCCACCGCCGCACGCCCAGCCCGGGTCGAAGTCGCTGGTCGGCCGGAAGCCGGCGTAGGACGCCCGCTCCCCGGTGAACCCGCGGAAGACCGCCGCGGCGCGGGCGAGGTCGGCGGTGTCCCCCAGGTAGGCGCTGACCGCGACGCGGGTGGCCATCGCCCAGGTGCCCCAGTTGTTGGCGCTGTCCTCGCTGGTCCCCGCGATCGTCGTCCAGCGGCCGTGCCCGCCGATGTCGCGGGTCCGCAGGCCCCCGACGTAGGTGAGGAAGGCCGGGTCGCGGTAGCCGACCAGGTCGGCTGCGAGGACGTACCCGGCCAGCTGACGGCTGACGGAGAGGACGCGGGCGCCGGACAGCGAGGAGCCGGGCAGCTGCCGCAGCACCGACACGACGTGGTCGCGGTGCCCGGCATCACCGGTGCGCGCGTACACCAGCGCCGCCGCCAGCGTCCGGGCGGCGTGCGTGCTGTCCTGGTCGGCCAGGTCCACCGACCCGGACCGGTCGGCCGCCGCGGCGGTGACCGCGGTCCACGCGCTGCCCGACGTCGGCCGGCGGGCGAGCTCCGCGGCGCCGGCGAGGACGCCGGAGAGGCGCTGCCCGGGCGCGTCGAGCAGCCCGCCGCCGGGCGGCGTCGGCGTGCGGGCGGGCGGGCTCACGGGCGTGCTCCCGGTGGTCGGCGAGGGCGGCGACGGCGTCGCGGTGTTCCTCGCGGTCCTGGGCGATGCGGTCCCCGGGGGGGTGCGCACGTGCCGGTCCCGGGCGGCGCGCTCGGTGCCCGCCTCGGAGCCGCGGTCCCAGTGGGTCCACCGGCCGGCCGTCGCGGTCTCCACGGCGCTCGCGGAGCCCCCGGGGCCGGCCGCGACGGTGCCGGGGGCGCCGCCGAGCACGAGCACGCAGCCGAGGCCGATGAGCACGATGCGCATGCTCATCCGGCGCGCGCCACCGGTGCGGTGGTGGTCGTTCCCGGTGGGGGTCCTGGTCGTCCGGTGGCGGCCCATGCCGTCTCCTGTGCGCTGGGGGGCTCGGCGCGACAGCGAGGATTCCAGCGCCTGCTCGGGCTCCGGGGGAGGCGGTGGGCCCTCTCGTCGGCGCCATGGTGGCAGGGGTCGGCGCAGATGAGGAGCACGAACGGAACCGCTCGGTACCGTTCCGACCCTCCGTGTGCGGAGCTGCACTCCCCGCTGTCGGAGGCAGACCGTATCCCGGGTCTCCGCCGCACATCGAGGGGTGGGAACGGTTTTCCGTGATCGATCCGTGATCTCCGGTCACACCCGTCTCACGCGGCCCACCGGTCGCACGCGACCTGGGTGGAAGCCGCCCGCAGACCGCGCCCGGCCGGCCCGGAACAGGACAGGACCCGCCCCCGGAGGGGCGGGTCCTGTCGGGTCGAGGGCGGGCGAGCCGCGGTGGTCAGGCCGGCTGCGCCGCGACCTCCGCCGGCCGGGGACGCTCCGGCGCCGGTTCGGCGGCCGGCCCCGGCCGGTCGGTGAACAGCACGGTGACCGCCGGGGCGCGGCCGAGGGACCGGACCAGCCCAGCGAGCGTCGTGGTCTGCGTGATCGTCGCGCGGTCGGCGTCGACGAGCAGGAGCACCGCGTCCGCGGTGCGCAGCAGCGGTCCGAGCGACTGGTCGGCGGACATCGCCGGCGCGTCGACGACGAGGGCGGACCTCTCGTCGTCCAGGCGGGTGATGGCCACCGCCGCGGAGGCCGACCGCAGCGGCAGCTCGCGCCCGGCGGGGAGCACGGGCAGCCCCGCCGCCAGTCCCGCCTCGGGCTGGAGGACCGCCTCGGCCGGAGACCCGTCGGAGCGCAGCGCGTCGGCCAGCCCCGGGCGGTCGGAGAGCTCGAGATGACGGGTCAGCCGGCCGGCGTCCAGGTCGGCGTCGACCAGGGTGGGGTGCGTCCCCTGCTGCTGGAGCGCGCGCGCCAGGTGGGTGACGAACACCGCCCGCGGCCGGCCGGTGTCCGTGCCGACGACCAGGATCCGGCGGGGGAGGGTCTCCCGCCCGAGAGCCGCCGGGAGGCCGCCGAGCACGGCCTCGACGCTGTCGGCGGGGTGCCACCGCGCGCGACCGCGCCCCCCGTCCAGCGGCCGGGGCGTGGCCAGCACCGGCAGCCGGGTGGCCTCCTCGGCGTCCCGTGCGGTGCGGACGAGCGGGTTGCGCTGCCGGTGCAGCACGGCGCCGACGCCTCCGAGCGCCGCGCCCAGCAGCGCGGCGATCGCCGCGTTGCGCAGGATCGACGCCGGGATCTCCACGGTGACCGCGGCCCCGCCGCCCCAGGGCTGGATGGCGTAGTTCGGGGCCAACTGCCCGGCCTGGCCGGCCTCGAGGTCGGCGACCTGCTCCTGGAACACCGGGATGATCGCCTGCGCGGTCTCCACGCTGCGGGCGCGGTCGGTGTCGTAGTAGTAGACGGTGAGCACGGAGGAGCCCGGCGGCCGGTCCACGGCCAGGTTCGCGGCGATCTCCTCGGCGCCCAGCGCACTGTCGACCTGCTCGCTCAGCGCCGCGCCCACCACCTCGCTGTCGACCAGGGCGATCATCGTGCGCACCAGCGTCTCGGTGTCGTTGGCGCCGGCGCTCGTCTGCACCACCAGCGTGACGCTCGACTCGTACCAGGTGGGCTGCCGCAGGGTGACCACCGCCGAGACGGCGGCCGCGCTCAGCGCCAGGGCCAGGACCGGCAGGGCGAACCGGCGGACGTCGGACCACGACCACCGGTTCGAGCTGCGCGGACGCGCGGTGTGCGGGGGGCTGTCGGAGATGCTCAGCGGATGCTCCTCACTACGGGTTCCGGACGCGAGGCCGGCGACGGGGTCTGGACGTGGACGAGCAGCGCCGCCGCGAGGCCGACGAGCATCCACAGCAACTTGCTGTTGGAGACCGAGAGGAAGAACGAGGCCACGCAGTAGGCCACCAGCATCGGCGCGAGCGCCTGCACCAGGAGGCTCCTCGTGCGGTGGGCCACCACGAGCAGGCACCCGAGCGTGCACACGAGGAGCACGGCCAGCGTGAGCAGGCCGAACACGCCCCGCTCGGCCAGCGCCTCGAGGTAGATGTTGTGCACCTCGATGCCCTGCCCGGTGAGCAGGTGGCTCTTGATGAGCTCCACGCCCGGCTCGGTGGTCAGGCGCTCGATGCTCTGCGGGACGTAGTTGCCCGCCCCGATGCCGGTCCAGGGCTGCTCGAGGAACGCGTGCCAGGCCGTGTACCAGATGTCGATCCGCCCGCTGGCCCGGTCGGCGCTGACCCGCTCGACGGAGTACCGGTCGTCGAGGAGGGGGACGACCACCGTGGCCAGCAGCCCGACGCCCGCGACGAGGGGGACCAGCAGGCGCCGCCGCCGGTCGAGCAGGGCGAGGAACGTGGCCGTGGCCACCAGCGCCAGCAGCGCCCCGCGGGACTGCGAGAAGAGCACGGAGGCCAGGATCGGCACCGTGACGACGAGCCAGCACGCCCGCCGGGCCCCGGTCGTCGTCCGGGCGAGCGCGAGGGCGGCGGGCAGGGCGGCGACCTGGTACAGGGCGTAGATGTTGGCGTCCCCCTGCAGGCCCACGGCCCGGGCGTCGGTGAGGGACTGCAGGAAGCCCACCCCCGCCGCGAGCAGGGCGCCCACGACGTAGACCCGCAGCAGTCCGCCCACCTGGCGGGGGTGGTCGATCAGGAGGGCGAAGGCGGCGAAGAAGGCGAGCGCCAGCAGGACCTGGCCGATCGCGAAGAGCCAGCCGCCGTGGTCGGTGGCCCACAGGCCGCTCGCCACCACCAGGAGGACGTACGCGGCCGCCGGGAGCCAGGTGACGGGCCGGAAAGCGGGCACGGGCAGCCGACCGGTGAGGAAGCGGGCCAGCAGGACGACCACGCACAGGACGGCCATCAGCCGTCCGACCGTCATGGAGCCCAGGCCCAGTGACTCCCCGAAGGGCACCAGCACGAGGACGTAGAGCAGGCCCCGCTGGACGAGGAAGCTCAGCAGCCCGAGCGCCACCGCCAGCACGCCGACGAGCACGTACTGCTCGTACCCCAGCCCGACCCCGACCCCCACCGAGACGGCGGTGAGCACCCCGAGCAGGACGGGGAGGATCGGCCGGGAGGGAGGCCGGGCCTCGATGCTGGGCTCCCCGGCCGCCCGGGAGAGTGATAGTGCCGTCTGTAGTGCAGACATGACCCCCCCTCGGCTGCGTACAGTACCGAGGCGTTTCGCCTGGTGAGTCCGTGCGAACGGTGGGTCACCCCAACGGCGGACCGCATCACCCTGGACCCACCCGATGGAGGTACGCCCGGATGAGCTCGACCGACGGGCGCCCGATCGCCGTCGTGCTGGTCGGCCAGGCGGCGCCCGCCCGTGGCGGGATCGCCTCGTTCATGGCGAACCTGCTGACCGATCCCGATCTCGGGCGCAGCGTCGACTACCGGCTGCTGAACGTCACGCGCCGGGCCGAACGCGCCGCGGGGCGGTTCTCGGTGGAGAACGTCCGGCACGCGCTCGAGGACGCCGTGCGCTGCTACCGCGCGGCGCGGCAGGCCGACGTCGTCCACGTCCAGACGGCGCTGCTCCCCGTGCTGCCGCTCGTCCGCGCCCTGCTGCTCTGCGGCGCGGCCCGGCTGGCCGGCGCCGGGGTCCTGTGCCACGTCCACTCCGGGCGGCTCAACTCCGGCCGGCCGGAGGCGTTCCGGCCCACCCGCCCGTACCGCCTGCTGCTCCGGGCGCTGCGGGTGACCGCGCACCGGGTGCTCGCGGTCGCGGCACCGGGCGAGCGGATCCTCCGGGAGCTGGTGCCGGGGCTGTCGGTGGCCACCGTGCACAACGCCGTCGACGTGGGCGCCTACTCGCCGGCGGACCCGGCGGTCGAGCCGCCGCGCGCGGTCTACGTGGGCACGCTGAGCCGCCGGAAGGGCATGCACGACCTGGTCGCGGCGCTGGAGCTGCTCCGGGACCGCGGCGTCGCCCTGGACCTGGACGTCGTCGGGGGCGGTCACGAGGTGGGGGAGGAGGAGGCGGACGAGCTCCGGAACCGGATCCACCGCTCCGGCCTCCCCGTCCGCCTGCTCGGGTCCCTGCCGCCCGAGGAGGTCACCCGGGCCCTCCGGGGTGCCCAGCTGTTCGTCCTGCCGTCGCACTGGGAGGGGCAGCCGATCGCGATCCTCGAGGCGATGGCCAGCGGTCTGCCGGTCGTCGTCACCGCGGTCGGGGCGAACGGGGACGTCGTCCGGGACGGGGTCGACGGTCGGGTGGTCCCGAGCCACGACCCGGCCGCCCTGGCCGACGCCCTGGAGTCGCTGGTCCGGGACCCGGCGCTGCGCGCGCGGATGGGGGCCGACGCGCGCAGCCGGGCGGAGAAGGGCTACGACCGGCCGGTGCTGGCCGGGCGCATGCTGCAGGAGTACCGGCAGCTGGGGAGCGCCGGCCGTCGACCGCGGCAGACGGCATGAGGCTGTTCGTCGTCGCGGAGAGCCCGCCGACGACCGACCCGGTCGGCGGGAACGGGTCCACGATGATCACCGCCGAGGTCCTGGCGCGGCTGCCCGACGACATCGACCTCCACCTCGTCTACTTCGCCGACCGGCCCCAGCCGCCCGACGCGCGCGTGCTCGCCCGCGCCTCCCGGGTCACGCGGTTGCCGGTCCGCGCCGGGCGGACGGCCCTCCTCACCCAGCCGGTGACCCGGCTGCCGCGGGCCACCTGGCAGCGGTCCGGGGCGAACGCTGCGATCGTCCGCGAGGCGGCGGCGCACGACGTCACCTACCTGCACGGGCTGCACACGTTCGCGCCCCTCGCCGACCTGACCGGGCCGGTCGTGGTCAACGAGGTCGACCCCTGGTCGGACTACTGGACCGAGCGCGCGTCCGAGGGCCGCGGCCCGTCGGCCTGGTACGACCGGCTTCAGGCCCGCCGGGCGCGGCGGCTGGAGGCGCTGGCCGCCGAGCGCGCCGCGGCCGTCGTGGTGGTCAGCCCGACCGACGCGGCACGGCTCCGCTCCCGGCACGGTGGCACCGTGGTCGCGCTGCCCAACGGCACGTCCCGGCCCGGCGCCGGCCGGGGTGGGGCCGCTCCCGAACCGGGCACCATCGCGTTCGTCGGCACCCTGGACTACCCGCCGAACGTCGAGGCGGTCACCCGGCTCGTGCGGGACGTCCTGCCGCGCGTGCGGCCGCAGGTGCCCGGCGTGCGGGTCCTGCTGGCCGGCCGCCGTCCCGCGGAGGACGTGCTGGCCCTGGCCGGCCCGGACGTCGAGGTCCTCGGGGACGTGCCCGACGTCGCTGACGTCTTCGCCCGCGCCCAGCTCGCCGTCTACCCGGGGCGGACCGGGCGGGGCACCAAGAACACCGTCGGCGAGGCGGTGGGCGCCGGGTGCCCCGTCGTGGCCTCGGTCGAGTCCGCCCGCGGGCACGAGCTCGGCGCCCACCTGCGGGTGGGGGCGACCGACGAGGAGCTCGCCGCGGCCGTCAGCGAGCTCCTCGGGGATCCGCAGGCGCTGCGGAGGGCACGCGAGGCGTGCGCCGAGGCGTCGTCCGTGCTCTTCGGCTGGGACGAGGTGGCGGCGCGCTACGTGCAGCTGTTCCGCGCGGCCGCCCGCCGGGATGGCTGACCCCTCCGCGGAGGGCCGGCGCGGGCGCCGCGCGGTGCTCCTCCTGGGTCTGCTCCTGGTCGCCGTCCTGCTGGCAGGGGGCGTGGTGCTGGCCACCCGCGACGGTGGCTCCGGCTCGCCGCAGGCCCCTCCCGGGCGGCCGGCGCCGGAGGCGGTGGGCGCCGGGGAGCAGTACGCGGTGTCCCCCGACGGGGACGACGACGCCAGCGGGCGGCCGGACGCCCCCTGGCGGACCCTCGAGCACGCCCTGTCCCGGCTCGGGCCCGGGGACGTGCTGGTCGTCGGCGACGGACGGTACCGGGAGAACATCGACCTCGACCTGCGCGCGGGCACCCCGGAGGCGCCCGTCCGGGTGGTCGCGGCGGCGGACGCGCGCCCGGTCGTCGTCGGCCTGCTCTGGCTGGCGGACCTGTCCTGGTGGGACATCCGCGGCCTCAACGTCACCTGGGACGAGGACAACGACGCGGACGAGCACATGGTCAAGCTGACCGACGGCGAGGGCTGGCGGTTCGCCGACGCGGAGCTCTGGGGAGCGCGGTCGTTCGCGGCCCTGCTGGTCGACGGGGAGCCGCAGGAGTTCACGCTCAGCGGCCTGTACGTGCACGACACGTACCCGTCCAACGAGACCAACCAGGACCACCTCGTCTACCTGAACTGCGGTACCGGCGGTGGCGTGCTCGAGCGCAGCATCCTGGCGCACAGCTCCAACGGGCGGGCGATCAAGATCGGCGGACCGCGCCGGGGATCCGGTGAGGTGGGCGACATCGTCGTCCGGTACGTGACGATGGTCGACAACCGCGGCCCGTCGAACGTGCAGCTCGCCTACGAGACCTCGGACGTGGTGATCGAGAACAGCATCCTCGTCGGCGCGGCCGCGGGGCGCCCCAACGTGACCGCGTTCGGCCTCGACGGAGCGGGCAACACCGTCCGGGACAGCCTCGGGTGGGAGTCCACCGGCATGCTCGAGGACGTCGACGGGCTCTCCGACGGGGGCGGGAACGTCCGCCGGGACCCGCGGCTGAGCGGGCCCGGGAGCGCCCGGCCGTACTTCCCGGCCGACGAGCAGGCCCGCGCCTACGGCCGCTGGGCCGGTGTCGACGACGAGTAGCCGACGAGGCTGACCGTCAGGGGAGCCGCTGGGCCACCGCGCTGATGTTGCGCGACACCCAACCGCGGTCGGCCGCCAGCGCCGGATTGCGGCGCAGGTCCGACGCCAGCTGGCCCAGCCACCACGCCGTGCCCACGAGCGCGCGCATCTCGCCGTCGGCACCCCACTCGGGCCAGTGCCGGCCGACCAGCGTGGTGAAGCGGGGGTCCTCCCAGGGCCGGCGCAGCCACACCTCGCCGAGTGACGAGCGGGTCCTGATCCGCTCGTCGGTGCCGATCAGGTGCAGCAGGTCCACCGCCGGCACCCCGCCCCAGCTCCAGGCGTCCCAGTCCACGACCCCGGTCAGGCCGGAGTCGTCGGCGAGCAGGTTGCCCGCCCAGAGGTCACCGTGCCGCAGCTGGCTCCGCGCGCCCACCGGGGAAGCGGCGAGGGAGTCGGCGGCCCGCCGGACGGCCGGGGCGCTGTCCGGCGCCGCCGCGGCCAGCACCTCCGCGTCGTCGCGAACCGCGACCGGCGCGGTGCCGTGCGGCAGCGTCGCGACGAGCGCCGCGACGTCGTCGAGCAGCGCCCCGGAGAGCGCGCGGGGACGGCGGCCGGGCAGCATCGTCTCGAGCAGCCAGCGGACCTCCGCGCGTTCGCCGGAGCCGAGGACCGCGGGCAGGCGGGGATCCTCCAGGCGGGCGAGGGCGTGCAGCCCCGCCATCGTCGGGGAGGGGTCGGCGGCCGACCCGGCGCGCCCCATCCGCAGCACGGCCCGCTGCCGCCCGCGCCGCACCGCGATCCGCACGGCGCCGTCCGCTCCGACCGCCGGGCGGGACACGGGCACGACCCCGGCTTCCTGCAGCAGCAGGTCCAGCAGCGTCGGTCCACCCGACGGCAGGCTCGCGACGTAGCCGCTGCCGGCCCGCCGGCGGAGCCGGTCCCGCAGCCCGTTCCGCAGCGAGCCCCGCACCGGCCGGACCACGCGCGGCCGGCCCCGCCCCGCGGCCGACGCGTGCGTGCGGACGGCCAGCCGGCAGCGCCGGGCCACCTGCTCCACGAGGGTGACCGCCCCGGCCCCGACCGGCGCCCACGGGAGGGCGGCCACCAGCGGCCGGGGCCGCGTGCCGTCGGCGGGACCGAGCAGGCGCAGCAGGGTGTCCAGCTCGGCGGCCGCACTCACGGTGCCGGCCACCCGCGGCGCCGGGCCAGGGCGGTCCAGACGACGTGGCGGACGGAGGCCGTGGTCTGCTCGACCGGCCCGGCGGCGTCCACGAGGACGGCACCGTGCCGGCGCAGCCGCCGCCGGTAGCCCTGCCGCCACTCCTCCAGCAGCTCCGGGGTGTGCTCCCCCTTGCGGTCGAAGAGCACCTGCCCGGGCGCATCGAGGACCACGACGGCGTCCGGGGACGGCACGACCCGGGTCGCCAGGACGTGCTCGACCCACCGCCCCACGGGCGTACGGCGCGGGCGGACGGCCACCGCGTCCAGCGGGTGGCGGTCGGTGAGCACCACGTGCCCCCGCCAGGCCGCGACCGAGGCGCGCAGCAGCGCGGGTGCCCACCCGGCGAGCTTCCGCAGCAGGAAGAGCACCTCGCGGGCCGACCGGCCCGCTCCGTGGGAGCCGGGCGGGCGGGCGGTGGCGGTCGCTGCGGCGGCCGCGGCGGTCTGCGCCCGCCGATCCCCGAGGTACACGCGGGTGACCCCCACCGGGAGACCGGCCGCGAGGCCGGCGGTCACGGTTCCCTTGCCGGCGCCGTCGGGCCCGAGCACCGCGACGACGCAGCCGCGGCGGTGCAGGGACGTCGGCAGCGCCCGGGCGAGGCGTTCGCCCGGGGTCGGGATCTCCCGGCGCCCCGCGGCGCGGTGCGCGGCGTGCTGCCGCGCGTCGGCGTCGGAGACCAGCCACAGCCCGTCGCGGCGCACCCGGCGGTCGAGCAGCTCGTCGGTCGACGTCCGTGCCCGTCCGTAGCGGAGCGCGCTGACGACGTCGAGCTTGACCCAGGTGAGGTCCGCGGCCTCCCGCAGGTAGAAGCGGTGGCCGCGGTGGCCGGGAGCCCGCAGCCACACCCAGCCCGCGGCGAGCAGCGCTCGGTGGACGCGGGTCCGGTCGCCGGGGCGGACGAGCACGTCGAGGTCGGCGGCCGGATCGGACACGTCGACCGCGCCGTTGCGGAGGGCGTGCTCGATCCCCGCCTCGTCCAGCGCGGCCAGCGCGGCGCGCACCAACGCCTCCCGCCCGCGGCTGATCTCCCGCCCGGCCACCTGCGTCATCGTCGGTCCCCCGTGTGTGCGTGCCGATGGTCCTCGGCTGCCCGTACCCGCCGGCGTCGCCCGCGGCCGCTGGTCATGCGGCGGGCGGCCGGGACGGCGTCCGCCGGCGGAACATCCGGAGCACCTCGCGGGCCAGGGTCGGGGCCAGCAGGTGCAGCGTGCCGCCGCCGGCGGCGAGCCCGGCCACGACGGCGACCGCGAGGACGACGACGTCCGCCCCCGGGAGCAGGAGGACCACCAGCAGCGCCGCCCCTCCGGTCGCCGCGCCCGCGGTCAACCCCGGGCCGGCGGCCCGCAGCAGCTGCGACGCGCGCAGGCCCAGGACGCGCAGGGCCACGCCCTGCATGAGGACGACGAAGACCGCGGCCGCCCCGGCCTGCGCCCAGGCCACGCCGGCGAACCCCCACCGCGTGGCGAGCACGAGCGTCGGGACCAGCACCACCAGGCGCAGCAGCGAGATCTGCACGGACAGCCCGGGCCGGCCGATGGCCTTGTAGATGTCGTTGGCGCCGGCACCCAGCGAGCGCAGCGCCGCGTAGACCGCCAGCGGGACGAGGGCGGCGACGACCGGCACCCAGTTCTCCCCGAGCAGGACGGGGATGAGCACCGGGGCGACGGCTGCCGTCCCCAGGCCGGCGCTGACGCCGTAGGCCGCCTGGATCCGGACGCTGTTGAGGTACCCGCGCTGCAACCGCTCCGGCTCCGAGCGGGCCTGGGAGTACACGGGGAAGGTCACCGAGGAGACGACGAAGAACACGTTGAGGATCAGCAGCTCGGGGATGCGGAAGGCCATCGTGTAGAAGCCCAGCGCCTCGGCACCCAGCTGGTGACCGATGATGAGGTAGTCGATGTCGAAGATGAGCTTCGACAGGAGCAGCCCGCCGGCAGCCGGGAGCCCGTAGCCGAGCACCGAGCCCAGCGCCGCCCGCTGCGTGCGCCACACCCGGACGTCGGGACGGGCCGGCACCAGGGCCCAGGTCGCCACGACGTACACGAGCGCCCCCGCGATGGTTCCCCACACGAGAGCCGCGGCCCCCAGGCCCGTCGCCGCCAGCACGACCGAGACGATGCCGACGGCGACCGACCGCAGCACGGCCGCGCTGCTCAGCCGGCGGAACTGCAGATCCCGGCGCATGAGCGACTCGGGGACGGAGGCCACCGCCCCGGCGACGAGGGAGATGCTGAGCAGCTGGATCAAGGGGGCCACGTCGGGTTCGCCGAAGAGCGCGGCGACGACCGGGGCGCCGAGCAGGGCCCCGGCGCCCAGCACCGCGGCGAAGCCCAGCGCGCTGAGCATCGCCGCGCGGGTGTTCGCCGCGGTGCGGGGCAGGTAGACCAGCGCCTGGGCGACCCCGAGGTCGGCGATGGAGTCGGCGTAGGTGATGAACACCATGGCCAGCGCCACCAGGCCGAAGTCCTCGGGCACGAGCAGCCGCGCCAGGACCAGCGTCGTGACCAGGACGGCCAGCTTGCCGAACAGGTACGACGCGCCCTGCCACACCATCCCCGACGCCGCCGACCTGCGGAGCGAACCCTGCGGGGCCGGCGCTGCGTCCGTCTCCGGTGTGGCCGGGCTCAACGGGCTCCTCTCACGCGGACGGTCGGAGGGCGATCGTCTGGGCGATGCCGCTGGCGCCGCCGCTGGCGGTCGTGGTGTAGGGGCCGGCCGTGGTCGAGGTGGCCACGGTCTCGCTGGCGTCGGCGCTGACCTTGTAGGTGCTCGAGGTCGACGCGTTCTCCGAGCGTTCGGTGAGTGTGCCATCCGGGCTCAGCGTCGCCTGGCGGGCGATCCCCGCGACGACCAGCACGGTGGCGCCGTCGACGGCGGTCACGGCGGGGCTGACGAGGGCGGCGGTGCTGGTCAGGGCCCCGGCCGAGGCGACCACCGGAGCGGTGGTGTTCACGCCCCGGTAGGCCAGCACCTGGACGACCGTCGCCTGCGCCCGGTTCAGGGTCCAGGTCGACGATCCGTCGCCGTCCGTGGCGACCTTCACGTACAGCGCCTGACGCATGGTCGTCCCGCTGGTGTCCTGGCGGACGAGCGTCCACCCGGCGGGTGCCGTGATGGTGGGCGCGCCACGGGTGCTGACGGCCGCGACCAGCACGTCACCGGCCCGGATCCCGGCGGGGCCGGCCACGGCGGTGCTCGCCGTGGTGCCGTTCGCGCTCGCCGCCCCGACGAAGCTGACCGCGCCCTGCGGCGGGGGCGGGCTGTCGGACGGGGTGGTCACCGGGACGGCGGGGGACTGCGCGGACACGTTGCCGGCCGCATCCGTCGCCGCCACGGTGTACGCGTAGGTCGTTGCCGGGCGCAGCCCCGTGTCGGAGAACGTCGTCCCGGCGGTGACCGCGATCTGCGCGCCGTCCCGGAACACCCGGTAGCCGGTCACGCCGACGTCGTCGGTCGCCGGTTGCCAGGAGAGCGCCACCGAGGACGGCGACGCGGGCGTCGCGGTGAGCTGCGCCGGAGCGCTGGGCGCCGTCGTGTCGCCGGCGGTGCCCCCGCCGCCGCCGGACCCGGGGCGGAGGCTGACGGTCTGGCCGACACCGCCGGCCGCGGCCCCGGCTCGCGTCACGTGGGCGCCGCTGGACGTCCCGGTCGCCGTGGTCGCAGCCGTGTCGGCGGTCAGCGCGTACTGGGCCGTGCTGGGCGCACCGGCCTCGCTGAGCTCGGACAGCGGCGCGGCGGGCTGCAGGGTCGTGGCGCGCGCGATGGCGGCGACGGTGACGACCGGCGCCCCCGTCGCGGAGGCCACGGCGGGATGGGCGATGTCCGCCGTCGTCGTGGTGGCGCCGGCGGAGCCGATCACCGGGCTGCCGGTGTCGATCCCGCGGTAGGCCAGCACCTGCACGACCGTGGTCTGGGCCCGGCTCAGGGTCCACGTGGAGGCGGCGTCGCTGCTGGTGGCGACCTTGACGTAGACGGCCTGGCGCACCGTGGTCGAGGCGGTGTCGCTGCGGACCAGCGTCCAGCCCGCGCCGGGGGTGATCGTGGCCGTGCCCCGGTGGGAGACCGCGGCGAGGAGCACGTCCCCGCTGCGCACCCCCGCCGGACCGGGGACCGACGTGCCGGTGCCGGTGCCGGAGGCGGTGGCCGCGCCGACGAACTCCACCGAGCCGGACGGCGGCTGCGCGGGCGTGACCCGAGCCGGCTGCGAGGGGGCGGAGACGTTGCCGGCCGCGTCCGCCGCCGCGACCGTGTACGCGTAGCTGGTTCCCGCGGTCAGCCCGGTGTCGGAGAAGGACGTGCTGGTCGAGGTGCCGACCTGGGTGCCGTCGCGGAAGATCCGGTAGCCGGTGACGCCGGTGTCGTCGGTGGACGCCTGCCACGTGACGGTCACCGTGCTGGCCGACGTGGCGGTCGCCTGCACCTGCTGCGGTGAGCTCGGCGGCGTCGTGTCCTGGATCCCGCCGAGCGAGAGCTCACCGTGGTAGTAGCGCAGAGCGGTGTCGTCGCTGGCGAGCACCACCAGGCCGGTGGTCGCGTTGACCGGCTGCTTGGTGGTGCTGGCGTCGTTGATGCGGGCGCCCGGCCACTCGACGAACGGGGTGCCCTTGCCGCCGGCGAAGGAGAGCGCGCCCAGCGGGGTGGACTTGTGGTAGACGGTGCCACCCGCCTCGGTCGACATCAGCAGGTGGAGGCGGTTGTTGCTGGTGTCCAGGGCGATCTGCGGGCGGGTCAACCGGTCGGCCACGGTCGACGCGGTGGCGGAGGTCCAGGTGCCGTCGGATGCCCGCTGGAGCACCACGATGCTCGGGTCCGTCGGGGGCTCCCCGGCGTCCCCGCGGGAGGTCTTGACCGCGGCGAAGATGCGGCCCTGGTCGTCCTCGACCAGGGACTTGAGGTTGATGTGGTCGTCGGCCAGGTTCGGGCCGGCCAGCGCGTCCTCCACCGTCCACGTCGAGTCGGGAGCGGTGTCCTCGTGCACGGCGAAGCGCACCACGTCGTTGCCCTGGTCGGACCACATCACCCCGATCCGCCCGCGGAAGGCGATGATCCCGGCGATGTCGTCCGCCGTGATGGTGGAGTCCGGGACCGGGACCGCGAACGGCGCGGTCCAGGTCCGGTCGTCCGTGGTGGTGTGCGCCACGTAGACGCGCGAGCCCTGCGTGTAGGTGATCCAGAGGCGCCCGAGGCTGTCCCGGGCGATGGACATCGACTCGGTCCCGTTCGAGGCGACCTGCTGGTTGACCTCGCGGGTGTAGGTGTCCGTGGCCGGGTCGTAGGAGAAGCGGACGGCGCGCAGCGCCCCGCCGGAGACCCGGCTGGCGACGTAGAGGCGGTTGCCCTCCCAGAGCGCGTCGCCGGTGCTGGCGATGCGCTCGTCGACGAGGGTCCCGGTGTCCTGCCAGGCGTGGTCGACCAGGCGGTGGATGGTGATCCCGGCGGAGGTGCGCATGAGCGCCCACCAGGACCCGTCGGTGAACCACAGCTTGCTCTGCGGCTTGTCCTCGGTGGGGGACGGCCCGGCGACCGGGTACGCCGGCCCCTGGTAGGTGATCGGGGTGGGATCGGCCGCGCGGGCCGCCGTGGGGACCTGGACCTGCAGGGCGCACAGCGTCGCCGCGGCCGCCGCCAGGATCGACAGGGAGTGTCGGCGTGCGCGGGCGGGGGCGGCCGGCAGCGATTCGGAACGGCGCAACGGGACCTCGCGGACATCAGGCGGCAATGGCTCTTCGTGGCCGTGAGGATCACGCGCCGTGAGGACTATCGGGGACGCGTCTCACCGAAGCAACGGAATGTCGACCATTGGGGTCATGCCACGCCGTCAACCGCCCTGCAAATTCGACAACAAGTCAGCTATCGATAACTCAGCGTAGTAATACTGGGCTGTGCTGCTGTCGCTCGCGAGCACGACCAGGGGAACGGCCGGGTCGACCATCGAACCGGTGGTCGTGGGGTCGTTGATGGTCGCGTTCTCCCAGGCCAGCAGGAGAGAGCCCCTTCCCGGAGCGAACCGCGGGTCATCGGCCGGGGCGACCTTGTAGTACAGCGCTCCTCCCGACTGCGGGGACGTCGCGATGAGGACGAGGTGCCGGCCATCGGCCGTGATGGCCAACTGGGCCCGCGTCATCTGACTGCCGACCGTCGCCGCCGGGCTGTGGCTCCAGACGCCGTCGGTGTCCCGGTGGAGCACCTCGATGAGGGTGCTCTCGAGCGGCTCCCCGTCATCGCCCAGGGAGGTCTTGACCGCGGCGTAGACGTCGCCGCTGGGCGCCACCGCGAAGTTGATGTGGCCGTCGGCGATGTTGATCCCCTGGCTCACCGCCAGCTGCTCGCTCCACAGGTCCGGCGGGTCGCCGTCCAGCCGGGAGGACCAGTAGAAGGCGTCCTCCACCTGGTTGGACCACAGCACGCCGATCCTGTCGCCGAACGCCGTGACGGCGGTCGCGTCGTCGTCCTGGACGTTCTCACCCCCCGGTGGGGTGACCGGTGCGCCCCAGGCGGTCCCGCCGGGCTCGCTGTGGGAGATGTTGACCCGTCCGGCGGTGATCCAGGTGGCCCACACGCGGTCCTGGGTGTCCACGGCGATGGTCAGCGATTGACCGCCGCCTGCGGCGATGCGCTCGGCTGTGGGGGAGTGGGGGACCCACGTGCGTCCCGGGCCGTAGCCGTACCGCTGCAGCAGGAGTTCCCCGGTCGAGGTGCGGGAGGCGATGTAGAGCGTCCGGCCGGTCCAGACCACATCCGCGCTGCTCTGGGCGCGGGCGTCCACGAACACGCCGGTGTCGGCCCAGGCGCCGTCCCGGAGTTCGAAGATGTGCACCTCTTCGGTGAACGGATCGATCAGGGGCGCCCACCAGGAGCCGTCGTGGTGCCAGAGCTTGCTCTGCGCCTTGTCCCGGGTGGCGGCGAAGCCGGGCTCGCCGTAGTTGAACGCCCGCGCGGCGACGACGTACGGCCCCAGCTCCTGCCGTCCGGTCGCGGCTGGATCACCGTCCCCCGACGGCAGCTCGGGAACGGCGACGGTGGCGATCCGATCGCGGTCGTCGCCGCGACCGAGCAGGACGGCGGCCACGAGGACACCGGCCATCACGGCCGCCAGGCCGGCGACGATCATGCGCCACTTCGAGCTCACGGTCGGATGCCTCTCGTCGGACGTCGTCAATTTCTGCGTTCAGCACCCCGGGTGGTCGTACACAGCCACGCTCCGGTGCCGGCCGGTCCGGAGATCCACCCGAACGGATGGCTCCTGCGCGCCGGATGTCGCTCGTCCGGGGCATCCGCGATCCCGCCCCCGGTGACCGGCCCGGCTCTCAGAGGGCGGGGTCCGGTGCGGGCGGGGGGCCGGGCTGCGGCTCCTCGGGCGCCGGCGTGGGGGTGGGATCGGGGGCCGGCTCCGGGCTGGGCGCCGGCTCCGGGCCGGGCTCGGGGCTGGGTTCCGGCTCGGGGCTGGGCTCGGGTGCGGGTGCGGGGATGGGGACCGGTGCCGGTCGCGGCGTCGGGTCGGGTTCCGGCTCGGGCGTCGGGTCGGGTGCCGGCGACGGGTCTGCCGGCGCCGGCGGCCGCGCGGCCGGGCCCGGCGGCGGAGGCGTGCTGGCGGGGGCTGCCGGTGGCCGCCCGGCCACCCGCTCCGCCGCCGTCGAAGGGGCCACCGGTACCCGCGGGACCGGAGCCGGAGCCGGGGACGTCGCGCTCGCGGGCGCAGGCGTCGGCAAGAGGCCCCCCGGCGGGGGTGCCGCGGGCGTGGAGCCCCACCCGGTCCTGATGCTGAAACCGGAGGACCCCGCGGGCGCGGGGTCGGACGTCGCCGGGCGGGGAACTACTCCCGCATGGGCCACCGCACCGGCCGTGCGGGCAGCGGACGGGCCGGGCGTGGCGGCCTCGGCGACACCGACGACGAGCAGGGCAGCCCCGGCGACGCCGAGGAGCGCCGACACGTCACGGCTGACGACAGGTGACCAGCGCGCCAGCCGGGGCAGGACCGTGCCGGCCGCGACGGCGAGCAGGACGGCCCCCGCGGCGGCCAGGAACCAGCCGATGCCGGCGGCGGCGGAGAGGGCGAGGGCCGCGGCTGCGACGAGGATCAGCGCCGCGCGAACCTCGGCCCCGCGCCGTCGGGATGCCCGGTTCCGCAGGCGTCTCCGGAGCGACAGACCCAGCTGCCGTCGTGCGTACGTCCGACCTGCCGACACCGGATCTCCTTCGTGACGCGTGACTCACCCGATCGGGCGTTACTGAGGGTGAGTGCGCCATTGGACCGGACGGCACGTGGCTGAGGCAACCTCCAGGCAGTGGGCGGGGCGATGCGGTGGCCTCACCGGTTGGCGCCGGATGCGGCGAGAGCGCGCACCAGGGCCTCCATGTGCGGTCTGACCAGCGCAGTCATCTGTTCGGGGCTCGGCTCTGCCGGCCAGTTCTCCGCCGTGGGGTCCACGTACGTAGCGCCCGCGTCGGCGATCGCACCTCGAAGCGAATCGATTACGCTCGGTGATGAAACCCGCGGGAAGGGGCCCAGGATGACCAGCCGTGCGTCCGGGGCGGTCTCCTCCACCGCCTGCATGGTGCGCCCCCACGCCGAGGTCAGATCGGCCGGGTCGGTGTCCGGGAGTCGGGTCTCCACGAGCACGACGAGCTGGGTGGAACCGGTGGCCTGCGCAGCGACGAGCTCGGCGAACGTCGGGGATCCGGTGAACCCGGCGCCCGGGGCCGGCGACGTGACGACGTCCACGGGGGCGCCGGCCGCGGTGAGCTCACCGGCGAGCCTGCTCGGCCACCAGTCGTCCGGCGATGACGTCAGCTCCTCGTCAGTGATGACGACGGTGCGCACGGCATCCTGCGGGAAGAGTGTCGAGGACCCGGGGGGCGCGCTCGGCCGCGCCCCGCTCGAGGTCTCCGCCCCGCTCGAGGTCTCCGCTCCGGGAGCGGGATCCACCGAACGGGCACCGGGTTCGGGCGCGGTTCCGCAGGACGCCACCGCCATGGCGGCGCCCACCAGGCCGGTGGCCAGAGCGGACCTCGTGCTGGCGCAGCGCCGTGCAGGGCCCCGGCCAGGAGCTGAACTCCCCGTCATGGGGCCATCCTGCCGTCGGCCCCCCTTCCGGTCGTCGATGCGAGGAGCCACGCAGCGAGAGCCATCCCGACGGCATCCATGCGTTCGGTGTAGTTCTCGCGGTGGTCCTCCCCGTGAACAGGACCGGTCGAGCGGCGGGCGTGCGAGTGTCGGGCCGCGGTCAAGGCTCCCGCCGCACGCCCGATGACCGCCGTCCGCGGACGCCGCCCAGGACCGTGGCCCTGGCGTCACTGACGCATCGTTCTCCCCCGGCTGCCCCACCCGCCCCCTTGGTGTGACCGGGTCGTCACGTTCCGGTGAGCCGCTGCCGATGATCCCGGCGTGTGGGCCTGGATCATCGGTGGACTGATCGTGTGGATGCTGGTCGCCCTGCTCGCGGCCGTCGTCATCGGCCGCGGCATCCGCATGGCCGATGAGCGGACGGCGGACACCGGGGTCGACCTGCTCCCCGCCGTCGCGCGCCCCCGTCGGCGCGGCGTCCCGCTCCCGCCGCTCGGCATCGGCCTGGCCGCCGCCGCCGTCGCCCTGGAGACGGTCGGCTACGTCGGCAGGCTCACCGGCTCGACGACCCGTGTCCTCTCGATGGACGCCCCCTACTCGCTGCCCCGCATGTTCGTGGCCGCCCTGTTCGCCGCCGCCGCGCTCGTCGCGCTCGCCGGGGCCGCCCGCATCCCTGGCCGCCGCACCTGGTGGCTGGCCGTCGGGGTGGTCGCGGCCGCCATCGCCCTGGTCAAGGCGGGCAGCACCGTGCACGCCACCGCGATGGACGAGCTCGCCGACGCCGTCGGCCCGGGCGGTGCGGTCGGCCTGAGCATGGTGCTCGCCGCCGCCGTCATCGCCGTCCTCGGCTTCCTCAGCCGCGCCGAGCGCCGCGACCGGCGCCGCGTGCTCGGCTGCTTCGCCGGCTACGCGGTGGCCGCCGTCGGCCTCTCCGCCGTCTCCGCCGTGCTCGACGGCCGATGGGGGATGGCCGCCACCTTCGTCGAGGAGTCCGGCGAGGCGCTGGCCGGCGTCGCCCTGCTCGTCGCCGTCCTCATCGGTGTCGCGCCGCGCCTGGTGCTGCCCGCCGACTGGGCGCTGCGCCGCGAGGCCGACGCGCACACCCTCGAGGTGCCCGACCGGCTGCCCGGCACCGCGCGCGGCTGACCCTCACGCGGCGGGCGCGCCGCCCCCGGGCGGCCGGCGCCGGCTCCGGCGGCTGAGGGCGGGCGAGGGCGCCGGTGCCCCGTGCACCCGGCGGGACCCCTCCCGGTGCACCGCGTGGGCGCCTCGACGCACGGCCGGGGGAGTCGGCCGGGACCGCCGCGGCAGGCCGGTCCCCTCGCGTGCCCGCCGCCCCGCCGGGTCCCGCGGCTCGTCGAGCTCGGCCCGATCGGCGGACTGCAGGCAGCGCCCGATCACGAGCGCGGCCGGGATCGAGAGCAGGACCCAGACGAGGGCCACGATCCAGACCCAGCTCATAGGGCCGTCCCTCAGGCATTTCCTGTGGGGCCCCCGACGGGAGCGAGCGCGCGGAGCCGAGGGCCTCGACTCCGCGCGCAGTCTCGCCCGCCCGCCCGTCGATGGGCAACGCGCAGGCGGCGGCGCAGGCCGACGCAATCGCCGTCACCCCGGAGGTCCGTTGCCGGAGGCAGGCGGGGCATCGCTGTCCGTCACTCCCGGGTGGCGCCCGGAGCCCGGTTCCGACCGTTCGGAAAACCGCGTCGTGCCGTTAGTCTCCGCTCGATGGGGACGGTCGAGCCGGCGAGCGGGGCACGCGAGCTCGTGCCCGCCGCGGGCATCCGGGTCGTGCCGGACGGCGAGTGGGACGCCCTCGTCGCCGGCCTCGGCGGGCTGGACAGCTACACCCGCCTGGCCTACCACCGCGTCTCCGCGCTGCTCGAGCCAGCCGGCACCCGCCCGGTCCTGCTGCACCACCCCGACGGGGAGGTCGCCCTCCCGCTGCTGCTGCGGCCGCTGCCCGACGGGAGCGGCTGGGACGCCACCAGCGCCTACGGGTACGGCGGCCCGGTGGCGGCGGCCGCCCGCGGGGCCCCGTCGTCGCGCGCCACGGCCTTCGGCGCGGCGCTCGACGGCTGGGCCCGGCGCAACGGCGTGGTGACGACGTTCCTCCGCCTGCACCCGCTCCTCGGCAACGCCCCGCACGTGCCGCCCACCGGCGAGCTGGTCGAGCTGGGCGCCACCGTCTCCTGGGACGTCGCGGCCGGGCGGGACCTCGTGGCCGCCCTGCACCCGCACCACCGCCGCGCCGCACGCAAGGCCGACCGCGCCGGGCTGGTGGTGGCCGTCGCCCCCGGGCCGGCGGCGCTGGCAGAATTCCGCGCGCTGTACGACACCACGATGCGCCGGCAGCAGGCCGACCCGTTCTTCTTCTTCCCGGACGCCTACTGGGACGCCCTGGCCGCCGACCGCGAGGCGCTGGGGCTGGTGCTCGTCGAGGGCCGGCTCGAGGGGGAGCTCGTCGCGGCCCTGCTGTGCTTCGCCGAGGGCCCCCGGCTGCACTACCACCTGGGTGCCTCGGCCGACGCAGCCCGGGCGGTCGGCGCCTCCAACCGCTGTTTCCTGGCGGCCGCGCAGTGGGCGCAGGCCCGCGGGATGACGCGGTTCCACCTCGGGGGCGGCGTCGGGGGCAGCGCCGAGTCGCCGCTGTTCGTGTTCAAGCACCGGTACGACCCCGCGGCCGCCCCCCTGCCCTTCCACGTCGCCAAGCTGGTGCACGACCCGGACCGCTACCGGAGCCTCGCCGGCACGGACTCCACGGCCGGCTTCTTCCCCCCGTGGCGCCGGGGGAGGTGAGCCGATGATGCGTCGTCGTCCCGCCCAGCGGGCGGTCAAGTGGGCCGCCGACCGGCTCCTCGCCGCCGCCCTCCTGGTCCTGCTCGCGCCCGTCTTCGCGGCGCTCTCCCTCTGGATCCTGCTCGACGCCGGCCGGCCGGTGCTGTTCGTGCAGCAGCGCGTCGGCCGGGGCGGGCGCGAGTTCCCGATGCTGAAGTTCCGCACGATGGTCAACGACGCCGTGCGGGTCGGCCGGGAGCTCGGGGTGACCGAGGACCCCCACGGCGTGGTGCGCGACGACCCGCGGATCACCCGGAGCGGCCGCTTCCTGCGCCGCACGAGCCTCGACGAGCTGCCCCAGCTGGTCAACGTGCTCCTCGGCCAGATGAGCCTGGTCGGCCCGCGCCCGGACATCCCCGAGCAGGTCGCCCACTACTCCGCGCAGGACCGCCGCCGGCTGGAGGTGCTGCCCGGCCTCACCGGGTACTCGCAGGTGCACGGCCGCGACGAGATCGGGTGGCCCGAGCGCATCGCGCAGGACATCCGCTACATCGACAGCTGGAGCCTCGCCCTCGACGTCCGGCTCCTCGTGCAGACGGTGAACCAGTTCCGCCGCGACGAACCCGACCCGGTGCTCGACACGCACAACATCGCGCGGGCGCAGCGGTCCGGCGACGCCGGTTAGCCCCGGCTCCACTCCAGCAGCTCGTCGGCCGGCCGGGTGTTGACGACCCGCTCGACCGGCACCCCGGTCTCCACCGCGCGCTCACAGCCGTTGCCCTGCCAGTCCAGCTGACCCGGGGCGTGCGCGTCGGTGTCGATCGCGAACGCACACCCCAGCTCGACCGCCAGGCGCAGCAGCCGCAGCGGCGGGTCGAGCCGCTCCGGGCGGGAGTTGATCTCCACCGCGGTGCCGTGCTCCACGCAGGCGGTGAACACCGCCTCGGCGTCGAAGGCGCTCTCGGGGCGGGGCCGCTGGCGCCGGCCCTCCCGTTGCTCGCGCGGGATGAGCAGCCGGCCGGTGCAGTGCCCGAGGACGTCGGTGTGCGGGTTGGCGACGGCGGCGAGCATCCGCTCGGTCATGGCCGCGGCGTCGGCGCGCAGGTCGGAGTGCACGCTGGCGACCACGACGTCGAGCCGGCCGAGCAGCTCGTCGGTCTGGTCCAGGCTGCCGTCGACGTTGATGTCGCACTCGATGCCGGTGAGGATCCGGAACGGCGCGAGCTCCTCGTTCAGCTCGGCGACGACGTCCAGCTGGCGCTCCAGCCGCTCGGCGGAGAGGCCGTTGGCCACCGTCAGCCGGGGGGAGTGGTCGGTCAGCGCCAGGTACTCGTGGCCCAGCCCGATCGCCGCCTCGGCCATCTCCCGGATCGGGCTGCCGCCGTCGGACCAGTCCGAGTGCGCGTGCAGGTCCCCCCGCAGCGCGGCGCGGAACTCGGCGACGTCGTCGGCCAGCGGCACCAGCTCGCCGTGGGCCTCCTCGAGCCGGGCCAGGTACTCGGGCACCTCGCCGGCGTGCGCCTGCACGATCGCCGCGCCCGTCTTCGGGCCGATGCCGCGCAGGTCGGTGAGGGTCTTCGTGCGGATCCGGCGGTCCAGCTCGTCATCGTCGAGCAGGTCGACGACGGCCGCGGCGGTGCGGAACGCCGCGACGCGGTGCGTGGGCTCGCGGGCGCGCTCCAGGAGGAAGGCGATCCTCCGGAGCGCGGCCGCGGGCGGGAGGGGTGCGCTCAGCGGGAGACCTTCTTGAGCCGCTTCTCCGCCTTCTTCTGCGCCTTCGCCGCGCGCTTCTGCGCCTTCTCGACCTCCCGCTCGGTGGCCTCGGCGGCCCTGTGCGCCGCGCTGCGGGCCCGGTAGCCGACCGACGGGCGGCCCTCGGTGTCGACCGCGGCGATCAGCAGGCCGCCCAGCAGGCCGAGGTTCTTGAGGAAGTGCACGAGCTGCCCGGACTTCTGCTGCGGGTCGTCGTACTCCCAGAAGCGGTGCCCGGCCAGCGTCGTCGGCACGATGCTGGCGGCCAGCACGAGCGCGGAGAGCCGGGGCAGCTTGCCCAGCGCGAACAGCGTGCCGGCGCCGATCTTCACCGCGGCATCGATCTTGACCCACTGCTCGACGTCCCGGGGCACTTGGACGGGCAGCTGCTTGTCGGCCCGCTCGGCGATCGTGTCGACGACGGGCCGTGCCCCTTCGACCCGCGGCTGCGGGTTGCGCAGGGTGTCGATGCCGCCCCAGACGAACGTGGCAGCGAGCAGGGGCCGGGCGATCCGGCGGACCAGCATGTCGGGAACCTCTTTCGTCGCGAACTGCAGTCGGAACTACCGATGCCCCCGACGGCGCCGGGAACACCCCAGTCGGACCGTAGTGAGATCGCCGGTGTTCCGCCCGGTCAACGCCCACGGTGCGACGGGCGGGCCGCCACGACGTCGAGCAGCCCGGGCAGCCCGTCGAGCGCGTACCGGCGCAGCACGCGGCCCAGCGGGGTGAGGTCGCCGGTCCCGCCGCGCGTGCACCGGAACGCCAGCGCCGACACCGTGCGGCCGTCACGTCTTCGGCGCTCGCGGCGCAGCAGGACCGGCCCCCGGCTGGTGAGCTTCACCGCCGCGGCCACCGCGAGCAGCACCGGCGCGAGCAGCAGGACGCCGAGCGCCGCCAGCACCTGCTGCGCCGACCGGGCGGCCAGCGCGCCGAGGACGGCGGCGCCCAGCACGGCGGTGCCGTCGAGCCCGGCGTGCCGGGCGACCAGCCCGGCGCAGGCGGGCACGAGGACGAGGACGAGTGCGCGGACGACCGGAGGGCGGCCCGCCCCGGCCGGGGTCGGGCGCGGGACGACCGGGTGGGTGAGTGCTCTGTGCAGGTGCGAGTGGTGCCTCATCTGTCTGTCCTGGGGTGAGTGCGCACGGACGGCGCACGAAGCGGGAGGGGGCGCGGGGCCCGGATGGCAACCGGCCGCAGCCCTGCCGGAGGAGGCGGTTCCGGCGCGCGGCCGGAACGGGGTGCCCTCGCTCAGTCGGGGCGGTCTCCCGGCGCGTCGGCGCCGGCGATCACGCGGGCGGCGAGGTCGGTGGTCATCCGCACCCAGGCGCGGGCCAGCGTCGCGGTCTGCGCGGTGGCGAGCACGGCGTCCCCGTGCGGGCCGGGGTCGTCGTTGCCCCCCGGGGCCCCGCTCGGGCAGGCGGTGGCCCCGGCCGCGGGTCCGGGTGCCGGTGGAGCGGCCGGCACGGGGTGCGGTGCGCTCGGCCCGAACGGAGCCGGCGGGACCGGTTCCGGGCCGGGGAGCAGCGGCGGGGTGTCCGGTGCAGGTTGCGCAGCCGGACCGGTTCCGGCCCCCGGGCCGGTGCTGCCCCGGGCGACCGCGTCTCCCGGGGCCGGCGTCTCGGCCGGGACGCAGGTCGGCTGGGCGGGTGCGGGTGCGGGTGCGGGTGCGGGTGCGGGTGCGGCGGGTTCGGCCGGCGGCGGAGCGACCTCGGCCGCGGGCGCTGCGGCGACGGTGGGTGCGGTGGCGGGGGGCTCGGGGGCAGCGGGTTCGGTGGCGGGGGGCTCGGTGGTGACGGGCTCCGTGGTGACGGGCTGCACCGCCTCCACCGCCTCCTCCGGTTCGGGCGGGACCGGCGTCCCCTCGTCGGGGACCGGCGTCCCCACGTCGGCGACCGGGGGGACCGGCGCGGCGCCGTCCGGAGGCAGCACCGGATCGACCGGGGGAGGCGCGCTCTCGGGCAGGGGAACCGTCTCCGGCGGGGCGCTCGTCTCCGGCGGCGGCGCGGGGCTGGTCGGGGCCTCGCCGGGCGCCTCGGGAGCCGGGGGCCCGGGCGGCGTGCCCTCCCACGGCGGTGAGGCGCCCTCCTGGTCCGGCAAGCCCCGCCCCGGGTACGCGCCGTCCGCCGGACCGCCCTCCGGGGGCTCCGGCGGAGGCCAGGCGGTCTCGGAGGGTGCGGACCCCACCGGCCACGGCGCCGGGGTGCTGTCGGCCCGGGCGGTCCCGCCGAGGACGGCCAGCAGGGTCCACAGGCCGGCCAGGAAGAGGAGGGCGACGAGCGACCGCCGGCACCACGACCGGGAGCCGGGCGGCTCGGTGCGGGTAGCACTCGGCGCGACCGACGATGCACCGTCGGCTTCGCGCCCCCGCGTGCCGCCCACCTGGGACCTCGCTCCCTGCCGCCGCCCCGGGGCCACCGGCCGGTGCGGTGGAGCGCCGCTTGCTCCACCGGAACCGGACCATCCGGGTCGGGACGCCGGGACGGCAACCGGTGCGTTCGTGAGCACGGCGACTACCGGCCCGGTCTGACGCAGCGTGACCGCGCGCGTCGCCAGCGTCCCCGCCCGAGCCGTCGTGGCCACCAGGGCCGTGCTCAGTCCTCCCGGCAGGCGTAGACGGTCAGCCGGGCCCGCTTGCGGAACAGGAACTCGGTCGCGGGCTGGCCGGTCTCGCCGTCGTAGGCCACCTCCTGCGGGCCCGAGCGGGACGTGATCTGCACCTGCTCCGCCTGGAACTCGGCGTAACCGGAGATGCGGTCGCTGATGCCCAGCAGCGAGCCGAGCACCGCGCGGGTGCGGCTGAAGCGGACGTCGGCCCGCAGGTACTGGACGTCGAGCCGCCCGTCCTCCAGCCGTGGCCGCCAGGCGGGGGCGAGCCCGCGCGGGGTGTAGGTGCAGTTGCCGATGAAGAGGATCCACACCCGCACCGGCCGGCCGTCGAGCAGCAGCGAGACCGGCGTCCCCTCCCGCAGGGTCCGTGCGGCGGCCACCGTCATCGCCGCCCACTTGCCCATGCGGCCGGCCAGCGCGTCGCGGCGGCGGACCATCTCCGGGTAGCTGCCGATGCTCGCGGTGTTGAGGAACGGCGTCCCGTTGACCTCGGCGACGTCCACCTCCACCGCGGCGCCCGCGGTCACCGCGTCCGCGGCGTGCTCGAGGGTGTCGACGCCGACGTCGCGGGCGAAGTGGTTGAGCGTGCCCGCCGGCAGCACCGCCAGCGGCAGCCCGTGCTCGAGCGCGACCGCGGCGGCGGCCGCCACGCTGCCGTCGCCGCCGGCCACCCCGAGCGCCTTCGCCCTGCCCGACCGCGCCGCGTCGTCCAGCAGCTCGCCCACCCCCGCCTCCGGCGTGGTCGCCCGGACCTCGGCGCGGGGGAGCAGCCGGGCGATGTCCTCGACCGGGTCGTAGTCGTCGGGGCCCGAGCGCGGGTTGACCGCGACGACCAGCCCCTCGCCCTGGGGCAGGGCCGGCGCCGTCTGCGCCGTCCGCACCCGGGCGGGGGTCGAGGGCCGCACCCGCCACCCGAGCCGGCTGCCGGCCGCGACCGCCGCACCGACGGCGAGGCCGGCGAGGACGTCGCCGGGGTAGTGCACGCCGACGTGCACCCGGGAGTAGCCGACCGCGAGGGCCACCGGCGCCAGTGCCGCCCCCGCCGGGGTGCTCTCCAGCGCGACGCCGGTGACGAACGCCCCGGCCGAGGCGGAGTGCCCGCTGGGGAACGAGTGCGTCTTCAGCGGGCGGCGCGGCCGGCGGTGGGCGGAGTGGGAGCCGAGGTCGGGCCGCCGCCGGCCGAACAGCCGCTTGAGGACGGTGTTGACCAGGGCGCTGGACACCGCCAGCGAGCCGAGCCCGCGCACGGCGGCGCGCCGGGGGGCGCCCCTGCGGGAGCCGAGCAGCGCACCGATGACGAACCAGAGCGTGCCGTGGTCGGCGAAGGCCGACAGCCGGCGCAGCCAGCGGTCGGCGGGGGAGGTCGGCAGGCCGCCGACGAAGGAGTGCAGCCGGGCGTCCCAGTGCCGGGCGCTGCGCATGCTGCCGGACGCTAGCGGAGTGGATTCGTCCGCGTCACGCGGACGAATCCACTCCGCTCAGGCCTTCTGGCGGGCGCGGTAGGCGGCGACGGTCGAGCGGCTGGCGCAGGTGTTCGAGCAGTACCGGCGGCTGGCGTTGCGGGAGGTGTCGACGTAGACGTTGGCGCACCCCTCGGCCGTGCAGACGCCGAGCCGCTGCCAGCCGTGCTGCGCGACCACCTGCGACAGGCCCATCGCGACCGTCGTCGTCAGCTGCTCGAGCACCGAGGCCTCGGGCCGGGCGTAGTGCAGGTGCAGGTCGCCGTCGTGGTCGGTGGCGTACGGCTGCGGGTGGGCCAGCGCCAGCAGCGCGTTGAGCCGCTCGATGACCTCGGCCTGCGCGCCGGCGAGGGCCACCGCGCGCACCAGGTCGGCGGTCTCGGCGGCCTGGGCGGTCTCGGCGGCGGAGAGCGTGAAGGCAGTGGTCGGGTCGAACCACTCCGCGTGCGCCTGCAGGAACGCCGCGGCCCAGTGCGGGTCGTCGGCGCGGTCGGCGTTGGCCAGGTCGATGGCCAGCTCGACCGCGTTCGACCCGTAGGTGTCGTAGTTCATGAAATCCCCTACTGCTGTGCGATCGTTGGTCACTCGTAGGTGGCGAAAGTCATTTGACTCCCTACGGGCCCGATCCCTAGTCTGTAGGTGGTCAACGGGATCTGACCGCCTACCCTTCCCCGCTTGCTCGTTCTAAGTGAGTTCGTCGTGCGTTCGTACCTCACCGTCTGGCGGCTGCCGTCCGCTCCGGGGCTGCTCGTCGCGGGCTTCGCCGGCCGGCTGCCCTCGGCCATGGTCCCGCTGGCACTGCTGCTCATGGTGCAGCAGCAGACCGCTTCCTACGCCGTCGCCGGGCTCGCGGCGGCCACCTACGGCATCGCGATGGCCGCGATGGCGCCGGTCCTCGGCCGGCTGGCCGACCGCCGCTCGCCGCGCCCGGTGCTCCTGGCGCAGGCGGCGGCCTACCCCCTGCTCCTGGCGTTGCTGGTCGCCGTCGTCCTCGGCGGCGCGCCCACACCGGCCCTGGTCGCCGCCTCCGCGGTCGCCGGTGCCGGCACCCCGCTGGTCTCCGGCACGGTGCGCGCGCTGTGGTCGCGGGTCGACCCGCGGGTGCGCACCACCGCCTTCGCCCTCGACGCCACCGCCACCGAGCTGGTGTTCGTCGCCGGGCCGACGGTCGTGGCCGCGCTGGCCGTGCTCGCCGCCCCGGCCTGGGCGGTCGGCGTCGCCGGGGTGCTGGCCACCGCCGGTGCGCTGGGCATCGCGACGTCGGCGGCCATGCGCAGCTGGGTCCCGGTCGCCCTGCCCGAGCGGCGCAGCCCGCTGGCCACGGTGCTCGCCCCGGGCATGCCCCGGGTGCTGCTCAGCGGCGCGGCGCTGATGGTCGGCTTCGGCGCGCTGGAGGTCGCCATCCCCGCGTTCGCCGACGCCGCGGGTTCGCCCGGGATGTCCGGCGTCCTGCTGGCGCTGTGGTCGCTGGGCTCGGTGGCCGGCGGCCTGTGGTTCGGGGCGCGGGTGGTCAGCGCCTCCCTGCCCCGGCAGTACCGCTGGCTGCTGCTCGGCGTGACCATCGGGCTGGCCCCGCTGACCGCGGCCGAGAGCCCCTGGGTGCTCGGCGCGCTGCTGTTCCTCGGCGGGACGGCGATCGCCCCGACGCTGACCGTGCAGAGCTCGCTGGTCGGCACCATCGCCCCGCGGCACGCCACCACCGAGGCGTTCACCTGGCTCTCGACGATGGCCACCGGCGCCTCGGCCATCGGGGCGGCCCTGGGTGGCGCGCTGATCGAGAGCTCCGCCGGGGTGAGCGGCAGCCTGCTGCTGGCCCTCGCCGGTGCGGCCCTGGCCGTGGTGGCGACGCTGGTGCCCGGCCGGCGCCGGCAGCCGCTGCCCCAGCCGGTCGCCGTCTGACCCGCGCACCGGGCGGGCGGGGACCCGGGCTGCTGGTGCCCCGCGGGTCGCTGGTAGTCTGCTGTCTCGGTGGTTCCGGGGGGACTCGGACCCCGGGAGGCTTCGCCTAGTCCGGTCTATGGCGCCGCACTGCTAATGCGGTTTGGGTTAATCCCCATCCCGGGTTCAAATCCCGGAGCCTCCGCCCAGGAGAACTGAACACAGGTACTTCGCAGCGCCCGGCCCTCGGCCGGGCGTTTCTGCTTCCGCCCGCGGTCGCTGCCCGGTGTCGCGACGGGGCATCCGGATCCACTGGCGACACCCGGGAACGGGGCGTGGGCCCGGTAGCCGCGCGGGCCGGGCGTCAGACGACGCGCAGCCCGCCGCGGCCGCGGGAGGGGCGGGCGTGCGTGGCCAGCCAGGGCTGCAGTTCACCGGTCGGCATCGGGCGTCCGAGGTGCCAGCCCTGGATGATGTCGCAGCCCATGCCGGCCAGCAGGTCGGCGGTGACCTGATCTTCCACACCCTCGGCGACGACTTCGAGGCCCAGATGCCGGCCGAGGTCGATGATCGCCCGGACGATGGCCACGTCCTCGCCGCCTTCGCGCAGGCTGATCACGAAGCTCCGGTCGATCTTGACCTCCTGCACCGGCAGGCGCTTGAGGTAGGACAGCGACGAGTAGCCGGTGCCGAAGTCGTCGACGGACAGCCGCACACCCAGGTCGCGCAGCCGGTGCAGCAGCGCCACCGCCCGCGCCGCGTCGGCCATGATCGAGCTCTCGGTGACCTCGAGGGTGAGCCGGTCCGCCGGGACGCCGTGGCGCCGTAGCAGCCGGGTGACCTCGTCGACGAGGTCGGCGTTCTGCAGGCTGCGGGCCGAGAGGTTGACCGCGACGCCGAGGTCATGGCCCGCCGCCCGCCACGCTGCACAGGCGGCCAGGGAGGCGTTGAGCACGAACGTGGTCAGCGGGCCGACCAGCCCGCTGCGTTCGGCCACGGGGATGAACTCGTCCGGCGGGATGAAGCCGCGCTCGGGGTGCGGCCACCGCACCAGCGCCTCCACGCCCCTGACCTCGCCGGTGGCCAGCCGGGCCTGGGGTTGGACGTGCACGTGCAGCTGCCCGTCCTGCAGGGCCGCCCGCAGCTCGGCGACGAGGGTGAGCCGGCGCGGATCGTTGGTGTCCCGGTCGGGCTCGTAGAGCCGCACCCCCCGCCCTCCGGAGGCTTTCGCGTCGTGCAGCGCCAGGTCCGCGCACTTCAGCAGTCCGGCCGGGTCGTCGGCGTGGGACGGGGCGAGCGCGATGCCGAGGGAGGCGCCGACCTCGACCTCGAGACCGTCCAGGGCCACCGGCTGCTCCAGTGCGCGCAGGATTCGCCGGCCCAGGCGCACCACCTCGTCCTCGTCGTCGATCCCCGGGATCAGGACGGCGAACTCGTCACCGCCGAGCCGGGCGACCGTGCCGGCGGCAACGACCGCCGCGCGCAGGCGGGCGGCCATCTCCACCAGGAGCAGGTCACCCTGCTGGTGGCCGAGGGTGTCGTTGACCTGCTTGAACTCGTCGAGGCCGAGGATCATCACCGCGGCGCCGGCAGCCCGCCCGCCGGCGACGTCCTCGAGCGCCTCGGCGAACCGCCGTTGCAGGAGCTCGCGGTTGGGCAGTCCGGTGAGCCGGTCGTGCAGCGCCTCGTGCCGGAGCTGACCGAGCAGCTCCCCGTTCTGCAGCGCCACGCTCGAGTGGTTGGCCACGGTCTCCAGCAGGGGCACGTCGTCCTGGTCGAAGCTGCGGACGTCGCCCAGCCGGTCGGCGACGACGAGGACGCCGACGACACCGGCCGCCCCGCGCAGCGGCACGGCGATGGCGTCACGCATGCCGTGCTGCTCCAGCCAGCGTCGGGCCGCCTCGTCGCGGACGCCGCGGGGCATCAGCACCGGAGTTCCGCCGTCGACGACCTGCTGCAGCAGCCAGGAATCCTCGGCGCTCGGCGGTTCCTCGGTGCGCGAGAGCCGGCCGCTCCCGCCGAGCCGGACCCGGACCATGAGTCCGCTGTCGGTGACCACGAACCCCACCGCCGCACGCTCGGCGCGCAGCACCTCCTTCGCCTGGCCCAGGACGACGGCCAGGAACTGGTCGATCTCGGGCGCGCTGCTGACCGCCTGGCTGAAGCGGTACAGCCGTTCCAGGTCGAGGTGCCGGTCCGAGAGCGACGCGTGCGCCCGGTAGGCGAGCAGCAGCAGGACCCCGAAGGCCACGAGCAGCCAGGAGGTGGCCACCGAGGCCGACAGGCTGGCCACGGCGAGCAGGCCCCCGGTCACGAGGGCAAGGGTCAGGACGGCGGGCGCGATCGCCTGCCCGACCACCGCATCGCGGAACACCCCCCGCAGACGCAGCCCGCCCTCGTGGATGCCGATGACGCAGCCGACCGCCAGCACACCCACCGCGTTGGCGAGAACCGTCGCCGCCACGGCCGCCAGCCAGGCGACCGGCGTGGATCCGCCGGCCCAGCCGGTGACGAGGTGGAAGATCGCCAGCGCACAGCCCGTCTCGGCGGTCGTGACCGCGAGGTTGAACGCGATCTTCAGCGGCGGGCGGCGCTGACCCACCCAGGCGACGACGCTACCGACCAGCCGGCCGGCGAGGAGGGCGAGCGGAGCGGCCAGGAACAGGGCGAGCACGAGCGGCAGCTCGCTGAGCGAGACCGTCTGCCCCTCGCGCTTCACCTGGACGGTGACGCCACAGGCCTCCGTGACGGCGAACGCGATCGCCACCACCCACCACGGCAGGGTGGGGGAGGGCAGGAGGGGCGGTTGTCCGAGGAACGGAGCCCCGGCCGCGGCGCCGAGGGCGACGAGCATCAGGGTGAGCACGAGAACCCACCGCGTCTCCCGCGGGACGCGCGCGCGCCGAGGCGGGGGCGAGCTCGACGCGCCCGATTCCAGCTCCACTACCCACCCCACTCCTGTCCGACTGCCGACCGAGAAGGACACCCAGGCGGTAGGTCACTGACCACGTGCGTGTGCAGCGCTCCCACCGGGCCGTCACCCGGTCGTCCCGGTCGCACACGGGCGATATCGGAACAACTCCGGCCAGACTGAAGGCGGTTCCACCGTCCGAGGGACGGCACGAGCAGGCAGCCGCTGCGCTGGGGCCACGGCGGGTCGCACGGGAAGAGGCCCCCTGCGCTGGTTGCGAGCCCGTCGAGCCGCGCCGGCACCCCGGACGGGTGGAGCGGCTTCAGGTCGGACGCCGAGCTACCGATGTCAGAGGAGTGAGGTTCATCCGGCTCCTGAAGCCGCGCCACGAGACGGTCGCGGCGCGTGCCTTCACGCTGCAGTGGCTGGTGATCGCTGCGCTGTTGGCGGTGTACCTGGTGGTGGAGCCGGTGGCTCCGGGCAGGCGGCTCGCGGCGTGGGGGCTCGTCGTTGCGCTGGTCGGCCTGGCCTTGGTGACCTGCGTGGTCCCCGCCAGATGGCTGACGCGGCTGGGGATGTGGCCGGTCCTGCCTGTCGCCGGGATGCTGGCCGTCGTGGGCATCGCGCTGCTGATCGCCCCGGATCACTCCGAGATGCTCCGCCCGCTCCTGGTGTTCCCGGTTCTCTTCGCCGCCACGAAGCTGCGCGCCCCGGTGGCCGCGGGGATCACCATGCTCGCGCTCGTCGCCGACGCAGTCATCCTCGGGCGGGGCGCGGCACCGACGGAGGCGTTCATCCGCGGGTTGTTCTTCGCCCCCGTGCTGATCGTCATGACGGTGCTCCTCGCGCAGGGGATGAACTGGCGGGACCGGCTGCTCGGTGCTGTTCGCCAGCAGGCCGCGGTGGACTCGCTGACCGGGCTGGTGACCCGGCGCAGGTTCGACGAGGTCGCCGAGCAGGCGCTGGCCGTCGCGCCCCGCCCCGAGGGCACGGCGTTGATCCTGCTCGACGTCGACGCGTTCAAATCCGTCAACGACACCTACGGGCACCCGGTGGGCGACGACGCCCTGCTGCACCTGGCCGCCGTGCTGAGCGAGCAGGTGCGGGCCGGCGACGCGGTGATCAGCCGGCTGGGCGGCGACGAGCTGGCCGTGCTGCTGCCCGGCTGCTCCGTCGAGACCGCCGCCCGCCGCGCCGAGCAGCTGGTGGACGCCGTACGCGCGACCCCCCTGCTGCTCGCCGACGGCACCCTGCTGGCGCTCTCGGTCAGCGCGGGGGTCGCGCACGCACCGCGGCACGCCACCGAGCTGCGCAGCCTCTACGCCGCCGCCGACGCCGCCCTCTACCGGGCCAAGCAGGCCGGCCGGAACCGGGCCGCGGTCGCCGACGCGCCCGCCTGAGCACCGCCACTGGGCGACGTGCCCGCGGCCGCGTCATCCGTGCGGCGGCGTTCGCGCTGGTCAGCAGGCTGATGGGGGTGCTCGGGGAGCCCTCGACGAAGCCGGATCGCGGCCCGCTACACTTGTCCCTGCGCCGCTCGCGCGGTGTCGCACCCGTAGCTCAACGGATAGAGCATCTGACTACGGATCAGAAGGTTAGGGGTTCGAATCCCTTCGGGTGCACGTCTGGTTGAGACAGCACCGCGGCCCCGTCCTCCTCGCGGAGGGCGGGGCCGCGATGTGTTTCCGGGGTCGGTGGTTCTCGGGGGCGAGCGCTAACGTCGCCGGCCCCGGACGGTGAGGCGCGGCACCTCGAGTTGCGGTCAGGTGCGTTCCGGTGTAGGCGGCGGCCGATAGAGTGCCCGGGTGCACGCGCCCGGAAGCAGACGGTGACCGAGAGCCCGGTCCAGGAGCTGCGCCGGCGCGACGCGATCCTCGACGCCGCCCGCTCGGCGACCGAGCGCTTCCTCGACGGCGACGGTGACTGGCGCGCGCACCTGCACGAGATCCTCGGCGCGTTCGGCCGGGCCGCCGAGGTGAGCCGGGTCTTCGTCGCCGACCACCTCGTCGACGAGCAGGGCCGGCTGTGCAGCCGCAGCATCGGCGAGTGGGACGCCCCCGGGGTCCCCGTCGCCGGTGACGACCCGGAGCTGCAGGCGCTCCCGTACGAGCCGGACTTCGCGCGCTGGGAGCAGGTGCTCGGCCGCGGCGACATGATCGCCGGCTCGGTCCGGGACTTCCCGCCGGTGGAGCGCGCGCTGTTCGAGCCGCAGGGGGTGATCTCCTGCGTCGTCGTCCCGGTGTTCGTCGACGGCGAGTGGTGGGGGCACGTCGGCTTCGACGAGTGCACGCGCGAGCGCACCTGGTCGGCGGCCGAGCAGGCCGCGCTGCGCACCGCCGCGGCGATCATCGGCCTGGCCGTCCGGCTGGAGCGCACCCGCGCCGCGCTGCGTGCCGAGGAGACCGAGCGCGCCCAGACGATGCGGTTGCTGGAGCGCCGGGTCTCCGCGCTGGCCCGGGTGGCCGCGGCGCTGGTCGTCGACCAGCCGCTGGAGGTCACCATCGGGGACGTCGTCCGGATCCTCGTGGAGTCCGGCGCCGGGGTGGCCGCGGCGCTGCACGTCGTCGACCAGGCCACCGGCGAGATCGCCCTGCTGGCCACGCACGGGCTGCCCGAGGGGTACGCGGACGCGCTGCGCGCCGCGTGGGCCCTGGGCGCCGACGTGCCGGCGACGCCCGCGTCGCGCGACCAGCCGATGCAGCTGGTCCGCGACGCGCCGGCACAGCGACTGGCCGATCCCCTCGCGGCCCCGATCCACCCCTACATGGGCACCGCCCCCTGGTACTCGGTGCTCTCCCTGCCGCTGGACTCCCTGGGCCGCCACCAGGGCGCGCTGCACGTCTACCGCCCGCCCGGCCCCGATCCGGAGCCGGAGGAGATCGCCTTCCTCTCCGCGGTCGCCGACCAGACCGCCGTCGCGGTCGAGAATGCCCGGCTGCTGGCCGACGGCCGCCGCAACGCCGCGCTGCTGGAGCGCCAGCGGCTGGCCCGCGACCTGCACGACTCGGTCTCCCAGGCGCTGTTCTCCATGACCCTGCACGCCCGCACCGCCCAGCTGGCGATGGCCAAGCTCGGCCTGCCCGACGACGGGCCGCTGGGCCGCACCGTCGGCCAGCTGCGCGAGCTCACCCAGGGCGCGCTGGCCGA
This sequence comes from Geodermatophilus ruber, assembly GCF_900114385.1. Classification (GTDB taxonomy): domain Bacteria; phylum Actinomycetota; class Actinomycetes; order Mycobacteriales; family Geodermatophilaceae; genus Geodermatophilus; species Geodermatophilus ruber. The sequence goes on along the minus strand of NZ_FOSW01000004.1, from coordinate 343,401 downwards.
GATGCGGGCGCTGATCTTCGAGCTGCGCCCCGGCGCGCTGGCCGAGGAGGGGCTGCTGGCCGCCGTCACCAAGCAGGCGGCCGCGCTCGGCGCCCGCGAGGGCCTGCCGATCACCGTCACCGGCCCGGCCGAGCGGCCGCAGCTGCCCGCCGACGTCGAGGAGCACCTCTACCGGATCGTGCTCGAGGCGCTGCACAACGTCGTCAAGCACGCCCGCGCCGGCAAGGCCGCGGTGACCGTCACCGCGGACCACGACGGGCTGCAGATCCTGGTGGAGGACGACGGCGCCGGCTTCGACCCGACCGTCGACCACCCCGGCCACCTCGGGCTGGGCACCATGCGCGACCGCGCCGCCGCGATCGGCGCCGAACTCGTCCTCGACAGCGCCCCCGGCCGTGGGACGCGTGTCGGGATCGGACTGGCAGGAGGCCGACCGTGAGCATCCGGGTGTTCCTCGTCGACGACCACCGGGTGGTCCGCGACGGCATGCGCTCGTTCTTCGAGCTGGTCGACGACATCGAGGTCGTCGGCGAGGCCGCCGACGGGCGGGCCGCGCTCGACCGGCTCGCCGTCCTGGAGCCGGCGGGGGAGCTGCCCGACGTCGTCCTCATGGACCTGCTCATGCCGGCGCTGGACGGCATCGAGACGACCCGCGAGCTCAAGGCCCGCTGGCCGGCGGTGGAGGTCGTGGCGGTCACCAGCTTCCTGGAGGAGGCCAAGGTGCGGGCCGCGCTGGAGGCCGGCGCCGGCGGGTACCTGCTCAAGGACGCCGAGGCCGACGACGTCGCCGCCGCCGTCCGGGCTGCCGCCCGCGGGGACGTGCACCTGGCCCCCGCGGTCGCCCGCGAGCTCACCGCCGCGCTGCGGGCCCCGCGGGTCGGCGCGGTGACGCTGACCCCGCGCGAGCGGGAGGTGCTCGCGCTGATCGCCGACGGCCGGGCCAACCGGGAGATCGCCACCGCGCTGCAGGTCAGCGAGCGGACCGCCCGCACCCACGTCAGCAACATCCTGGCCAAGCTGGGGCTGGCCTCCCGCACCCAGGCGGCCATGTACGCCGTCCGCGAGGGGCTGGTACGTCATCCGGCCGAGGCCGAGGGCGGGATGACCGAGGCCAAGTCCGGTCCTCTGCCGCATCCCCGCAGCGCCCCGGGCGCCCAGACTTTCTCCCCGGGCGGGCTCCCGCCCCGCTGAGGACCCACCGGAGGAGGACCCGCTGAGCGCCCGTCCCCTCCGGCTGCTGATCGCCGACGACGACCCCCGGGTGCGCCGGGCGCTGGACGCCGCGCTGTCCGAGGTCGAGGACCTCGAAGTGCTCGGCGTGTGCGGGTCGGCCGCCGAGCTGTGCCGGTGCGCCACCGCGCACCGGCCCGACATCGTGCTCCTCGACGTGCACCTGCCCGACGCCGCCGCCGGCCTCGGGCTGATCGGGGCGCTCACCCGCGCCAGGGTGCCGGTGGTGGCGATGAGCGCCGTCGGCGGCGTACGGGGCGCCTCACTCGCCGCCGGGGCGGTCGCCTTCGTGGAGAAGGACGGCGCCGCCGACACCCTGGTCGACGCCCTGTTCGCCGCCGGCCAGGGACCTCCCTGAGCCGGGGACCAGGGGGCGGATGGGGGCGCTCCCTGATGTGCCCGGCGCCCGGCCGCGGCCAGGCTGCTCCCGGCCGGGTGCCGGGCCGGCCCGACACCTGACCGGCCGCCCGGCGGGATGGGCCGGTGCCCCTCCGCCCAGCAGATGTGACGACGAATCGGCGACCGACCGCGGCCTGACGCGGTCCGCCGCCACGCGCAGACGACAGGAGACGAGAAGTGGACGGACGCGGCAACCTCGCCGCCCGGATGGGCCGGTGGAGCGCTCGGCACCGGAAGACCGCCGTGTTCGGCTGGCTGGCCTTCGTGGTCGCCGCCGTCGTGCTCGGGGGGATGCTGCCGCAGGGCGAGCTGACCCGCGCCGAGCAGATGGTGGGCGCCCCGGCGCAGGCCCAGCGGATCCTCGACGCGAACGGCTGGGAGGAGCCGGCGTCGGAGATGGTGCTGGTCCAGCGCGAGGGTGCGGTCACCCCGGCCGCCGCCGACGCCGCGCTGCGCGACCTCGTCGCCGCCCTGGACGCCACCCCCGAGGTGACCCACCTGGTCAGCCCGCTGGACGGCGCCCCGCTGACCTCGGCCGACGGCCGCTCGGCGCTGGTCACCTTCGACATCACCGGCGAGCGGGAGACCGCCGACGAGCGGATCGGCCCGATCCAGGACGCGGTGGCCGCGGTCGCCGCCGACCACGCGGACGTGCGGGTCGAGCAGTTCGGCGGCACCAGCGCCGACCTCGCCCTGGACGCGGCGCTGGAGGACGACTTCCAGCGCGCCGAGTTCCTGTCGATCCCGATCATCCTGGCGGTGCTGCTGCTGACCTTCGGCGCGCTCGTGGCCGCCGTCCTGCCGCTGGTGTTCGCGCTGACCGCGTTCGTCGGCGCGCTGGGCCTGCTCGGCTTCGCCAGCCAGATCTGGCACGTCGACGGCAACGCGCAGACGGTCATGCTGCTCATCGGGCTGGCCGTCGGCGTCGACTACTCGCTCTTCTACCTCAAGCGCGAGCGGGAGGAGCGGGCCCGCGGCCGGTCGGCCGCCGAGGCACTCGACGTCGCCGCCGCCACCTCCGGCCGCTCGGTGCTCATCTCCGGCATCACCGTGATGGTCGCGATGGCCGGCATGTTCCTCACCGGGTTCTCGGTGTTCACCGGCATGGCGGTCGCCACGATCCTCGTCGTCCTCATCTCGGTGCTCGGGTCGCTCACCGTGCTCCCGGCGCTGATGGGCTGGCTGGGGGACCGGGTGGACAAGGGCCGGCTGCCCTTCCTGCGCCGCCGGTCCACCGCCGCGGCCGGCCGGTTCTGGCCGGTCGTGCTGGGCGCGGTGCTCCGCCGCCCGCTGGTCGCCGCGGTGCTCTCCGGCGCGCTGCTGGTCGGCCTCGCCGTCCCGGCGTTCGGGCTGTCCCTGCGCAACGAGAGCATCACCGACCTGCCGCAGGACCTCGCCGTCATCCAGACCTACGAGCGGATCGCCGAGGCGTTCCCCGGCGGCGCCGACCCGGCCGAGGTGGTCATCGAGGCCGCCGACGTGACCGCCCCCGACGTGCAGGCCGCGATCGCCGACCTGCGCACCGCGGCCCTGGCGACCGGGCAGATGAACGAGCCGATCTCCGTGGCGACCAACGAGGCCGGCACGGTCGCCGTCGTCTCGGTGCCGCTGGTCGGGGACGGCGAGGAGCAGGCCTCCCGCGACGCGCTGGCCGCGCTCGCCGACGACGTCGTCCCCGCGACGGTGGGCGCGCTCGACGACGCGACGGTCGTGACCGCCGGCGACACCGCCCACTCGGTCGCCTTCGAGGAGCTCATGGCCGAGCGGACCCCGTGGGTGTTCGGGTTCGTGCTGGTGCTCGCGTTCGTGCTGCTGCTGGTCTCGTTCCGCTCGGTGGTGGCCGCGCTGACCGCGATCGTGCTCAACCTGCTGTCGGTCGCGGCCGCCTACGGCTCACTGGTGCTGGTCTTCCAGGAGGGCTGGGGCGCCGGCCTCATCGGCCTGGACTCGACCGGCCCGATCGTCAACTGGATCCCGCTGTTCCTCTTCGTGATCCTCTTCGGGCTGTCGATGGACTACCACGTGTTCATCCTCAGCCGGATCCGCGAGGGCCACGACCGCGGGCTGCCCACCCCGGACGCGATCCGGACCGGGATCACCTCCTCGGCCGGGGTGGTGACCAGCGCCGCCGGGATCATGGTGATGGTCTTCCTCTGCTTCGTGGCGCTGTCGATGGTGCAGATGAAGCAGACCGGGCTGGGCCTGGCGATCGCGGTGCTGCTCGACGCCACGCTGGTGCGGGCGGTGCTGCTGCCGGCGGTCATGCGGCTGCTCGGCGAGGCGAACTGGTACCTGCCGCGGTGGCTGCGCTGGCTGCCGAAGCTGGAGCACGAGGCGGCGCCCGCCGTCCCCGCGGCCCTGCCCGCCCCGCGCCCGGCGTCCGAGTCCGACGAGACCCCGGTCCTCACCCGCTCCTGACCCACCCGGGTCCGGTCGGCGCGAGCACCGTCCCGAACTCGCACCCAGACCGCCCCGGCCCGGCCTCCTCAGGAGGTCCGGGCCGGGGCGGTCGTCGTCGTGGGGTGTCGCTTGACGCGGTGACGGCGCTCACCTACCGTCCGTGTTGCTTTACGAAAAGTATTCGTTATCCGAAAACGGTCTGCCGAGAGGTGCGACCGGGGCAAGGGGACCGGCATGGCCGAGGTGGGACTCCGCGTGGCGATCGTGGGCGGGGGGATCGGCGGGCTCTTCGCCGCGAATGCGCTGCTGGCCCAGGGAGTGTCGGTCTCGGTCTACGAGCAGGCGCCCGCCCTCGGTGAGGTCGGGGCCGCGGTCTTCGTGACGCCGAACAGCGTCCGCCAGCTCGAACGGCTGGGCCTCGGTCCGGCCGTGGAGAAGTGGGGGGCGCGGATCGGGCCCGGCTCGCGGTACCTGCGTGCCGACGGCACGCCGATCGCCGAGGTGCAGATCACCGACTCGGCGGGCTGGAACGCCGTGTTCGGCTTCCACCGCGCCGACCTCGTCGAGATCCTGGCCGGGGCGCTGCCGGACGGCGTGGTGCACACCGGCCACCGGTGCAGCGGGTTCGAGCAGGGCGCCGACAGCGCCCGGGTGCGGTTCGACAACGGCGCCACGGCCGAGGCCGACGTGGTCGTCGCCGCCGACGGCATCCACTCCACCCTGCAGCACCACGTCGTCCCGCCGTCGCGGCCCATCGCCTCCGGGTCGGTCGCCTACCGCGGGCTGGTGCCGCACGAGCTGGTGCCCGACTGGCCGCAGCAGGACTGGCTGCTGTGGATGGGACCGTCCCGGCACTTCCTGGTGTACCCGGTCCGGGCCGGTCGCCTGATCGGCTACGTGGGGTTCACGCCCACCGACGAGCAGATGCGCGAGTCGTGGTCGGCCCCCGGGGACCCCGACACGCTGCGGCGCGAGTTCGCCGACTGGGACCCCCGTATCGGCGCGCTGCTCCAGCACGTGGGGACGACCCACCGGTGGGGTCTGTACGACCGCGAGCCCCTTCCGGCCTGGACCGCGGGCCGGCTGACGCTGCTCGGGGACGCCGCCCACCCGATGCTGCCGCACCTGGGTCAGGGCGCCAACCAGTCCATGGAGGACGGCATGGCCCTGGCCACCGTCCTCGCGCACGCCGACCGGGACACCGCCCCCGCCGCCCTCCGCACCTACGAGGCACTGCGGCGCGAGCGGGTCGCCGCCGTCCAGCGCGGGGCCCGCGAGAACGGCCTGCGCTACGACTCCCTGAGCGGGGACCTCGCCACCCGGGACGCCGAGATGACCGCCCACCGCGCCTTCCGCCGGTGGCTCTACGACTACGACGTCGTGCCCGAGGCCGAGGCGGCGGCCGCGCCGGCGTGACGAACCGCACTTCACCGCCCACCCGGGCGACCACGACCTCCGAGGAGTACAGATGACCTTCCGTCCGATCCGCGGCCTGGCCCTGTCCGCGCTCGTCGTCACCCTGGTGGCCGCCTGTGGGAGCGGCGACCCCGAGGGCTCCTCGGCCCCGCCGGCCGAGCCCGGGGCGCCGGAGGTCACCGACCTCACCGTCGGCGTCCTTCCCCTGGCCGACCTGGCGCCGCTCTACCTCGCCATCGAGGAGGGCTACTTCGAGGACGAGGGGATCACCGTCGAGCCGGCGGTCGCCTCCGGCGGCGCGGCGCAGATCGCCGGCATGATCGCCGGGGACATCGATCTGACGTACAGCAACTACGTGTCCATCGTGGAGGCGGCCGAGCAGGGGCTGCCGCTGCGCATCGTCCGGGAGAACAACCGGTCCGGCCCGCAGGGCATCTACGCCGCCGCGGACAGCGGGATCACCCGGCCGGCCGACCTCGCGGGGCAGCGGATCGCGATCAACAGCCTCGGGAACATCCAGGAGCTGACCGCCCGGGCGGTCCTGGACTCCCACGGCGTCGACCCGGACAGCCTCGAGTTCGTCGAGCTGCCGCCCTCCGACATGCCCGCGGCCCTGGCCGAGGGGGCGGTGGACGCGGCCTGGCTGGTCGAGCCGTTCCTGACCCTGGTCGAGCAGCGCGGTGAGGCCGCCCGCATCGTCAGCGCGTTCGAAGGGCCGACCGAGGACCTCCCCGTGGCCGGTTGGACGGCGACGCAGCAGTTCGTGGAGCAGAACCCGAACACCGTCGCGGCGTTCGTCCGGGCGATGGACCAGGCGATGCAGCTGGCCGCCGACGAGCCCGAGCGGCTCGCCGGGATCATCCCGACCTACACCGAGCTCAGCCCGGAACTGGCCGGTCAGCTGTCCACGCCCGGTCTCGCCGTCACGAGCGACCTCAGCGACCTCGGTACGCTGACCGACCTCATGGTCGAGCACGGGGTCATCGAGGAGAGCCCCGAGCTCGACGGTCTCGTCGTCGAGGCCGACGAACTGCCCCAGGAGTAGAGCCGCGGGCGGTCGCGGGGGCGGATGGTGCCGTCCTCGCGCCGCCCCGCCCGGCAGCGGGAGGACGGCATGGAGCCACGCCGGGAGTCGGACCCGGGCGGACGTCCGCCCGAGGGCATGGCGGGCCTGGCCAAGGGCCTCGCCGTCATCGAGGCGTTCGGCCCGGACCGTCCCCAGCTGTCGGTCACCGATGCGGCCCGGGCCACGGCGACCTCGCCGGCGACCGCGCGCCGATGCCTCCTGACCCTCGAACAGCTCGGGTACGTGAGCTTCGACGGCAAGTTCTTCCGCCCGACGCCGCGGATGGTGCGGCTGGGCGCGGCCTATCTGGAGACCGCATCCCTGCCTTCCCTCGCCCAGCCGCTGGTCCTGGCCGCGCGGGACGAGCTGGGGGAGTCGGTCTCCCTGGCGGTCCTGGAGGACGACCAGGCGGTCTTCATCGCCCGCGCGGAGGTGCAGCGGATCGTGTCCACCGGCGTCCGGCTCGGCGCCCAGCTCCCCGCCCACGCCTCCGCGACCGGCCGGGTGCTGCTCGCGGGACTGCCCGACGACCAGGTCGACGACATCCTGCAGAGGAGCCGGCCGCAGGCCACCACGTCGAACACGCTGGTCACCGTCGAGCAGATCCGCGCCCGTGTGCGGCAGGCCCGGGAGGAGTGCCTGGCCTACACCGACGAGGAGCTCGAGCTGGGCATGCGCACGATGGCGGTCCCGGTGCACGACAGCCACGGCCGCACCCGGGCGGCGCTCAGCGTGAGCTCCTTCGCCGCACGGGCCTCGCTCGACGACATGCGGACGAAGATGGCGCCGGTGCTCCAGGGCTACGCCGAGCGCCTGGGCCGGATGCTCTGAACCGGCCGCACCGGACGGCGTCCTCCGGGCGGTTGTCTCGACGACCGTCTACGTCAAAGAGCCGAGGCCTGCCCCGGCCGCCGGGCCGATGTCCCGCTGCCGTTCTCTCCCGAGGATCTCCCTGAGCTTCCCCGTACCCGATGGAGAGAACCCGCCATGTCGGCACCGAGCACCACGCCCCTCGCGAGCCCGCCCGCGCAGTCCCAGCCGGCGGCCGCCGCCGTCGATGCCGTCAAGGCCTACGGCACGGGGGAGGCCGCGGTCCGCGCGCTGGACGGCGTCACGGTCGCCTTCGAGCGCGGCCGGTTCACCGCGATCATGGGCCCGTCCGGCTCGGGCAAGTCGACGCTGCTGCACTGCCTGGCCGGGCTGGACACGCTGACCTCCGGCGAGGTCCGGCTCGGCGACCGGTCGCTGTCCGGGCTCAAGGACAAGCAGCTCACCCTCCTGCGCCGCGACCGGATGGGCTTCGTCTTCCAGGCGTTCAACCTGCTGCCCACGCTGACCGCGGCGGAGAACATCCGGCTGCCCCTGGACCTGGCCGGGCAGAAGGTGGACCAGGCCTGGTTCGACACCGTCGTCGCCGCCGTCGGCCTGCAGGCCCGCCTGGAGCACACCCCCGCGCAGCTCTCCGGTGGCCAGCAGCAGCGCGTCGCCGCCGCCCGCGCCCTGGTCACCCGACCGGAGATCGTCTTCGCCGACGAGCCGACCGGCGCCCTGGACTCCAGGAGCGGTGCGGACCTGCTGGCCTTCCTCCGCCGAGCGGTCGACGAGTTCGGCCAGACCATCGTCATGGTCACCCACGACCCCGTCGCCGCCTCGCACGCCGACCGGGTGGTCTTCCTCGCCGACGGCCGGATCCGCGACGAGCTGCACGCCCCCACCACCGACGCCGTCCTCGACACCATGAAGCGGCTGGGGAACTGACATGCGGAAGGTCATCCTCAAGGGCCTGCTGGCCCGCAAGCTGCGGCTCGCGCTGACCGCGGTCTCCATCAGCCTCGGCGTCGCCTTCGTCTCCGGCACCTTCGTGCTCGGCGACACCATGACGGCGACCTTCGACCAGCTCTACGAGGGGCTGACCGAGGGCACCGACGTCACCGTCCGGGGCGAGTCGGCATTCACCGACACCACCACGCTGGGCAACACCAAGCCGTTCGACACCGGGGTCCTCGACGAGGTCGCCGCCGTCGACGGGGTCGCGGCCGCCGAGGGGTCGGTCACCGGGTACGCGCTGATCCTGGGCAAGGACGGGGAGCCGGTGCAGCCCGGCGGCGCCCCCACCCTGGGCGCGAGCTACCCGGACGTCGAGGAGCTCAGCGGGGGCATGTCCATCCGCAGCGGCGAGGCGCCGGCCGGCCCCGGCGAGGTCGTCCTCGACGCGGCCACCGCGGAGAAGACCGGCTACGCCCCCGGCGACCCGGTGACGGTCCTGTTCGCCGACGGCCCGCGTGAGTTCACCGTCAGCGGTGTCCTCGGCTTCGGCGACGCCGACAACCTCGCCGGCGCCACCATGGCCGCCTTCGACCTGCGCACCGCCCAGCAGCTGCTGGGCAAGGAGGGGGTCTACGACAGCATCGCCGTCCGCGCGGACAGCGGGATCTCCCCCGAGGAGCTGCGCGACCGGGTCACCGCCGCCCTGCCGGCCGGGCTCGAGGCGGTGACCTCCGACGAGGTGGTCGCCGAGTCCAGCGAGGCGGTCGCCGACGCGCTCGGCTTCTTCACCACCGCGCTGCTCGGCTTCGCCGCCATCTCGCTGCTGGTCGGCGCGCTGATCATCTGGAACACCTTCTCGATCCTGGTCGCCCAGCGCACCCGCGAGCTGGCGCTGCTGCGCGCCGTGGGCGCCTCCCGGCGCCAGGTGCGGACCTCGGTCGTCGTCGAGGCGCTGGTCATCGGGCTCGTCGCCGCCGGTGTCGGCCTCGGGCTCGGCGTCGGCGTCGCGGCCGGTCTGCGGGCCGCGCTCGGCGCGGTCGGCCTCGAGGTGCCGACGACGACGCTGCAGGTGCAGCCGCGCACGATCGTCGCCGCGCTGCTGGTCGGCGTGGTCGTCACCGTGCTGGCCGCGCTGCTCCCGGCCCGGCAGGCCACCAAGGTCGCCCCGATCGCGGCGCTGCGGTCGATCGACGCCCCGGCCAGGCCGATGGGCCGGGTGCGGCTGGTCCTCGGCGGGGTGCTCACCGCGCTCGGTGCCGCCGCGCTGGCCTGGGCGCTGATCGAGGAGGGGCAGCTGCAGGTGGCGGCGGTCGGGATGCTGCTGGCGCTGGCCGGTGTGCTGGCGCTGGCGCCGGCGATCGCCGTCGCGGTGACCACCGTGCTCGGCGGGCTGCTGGCCCGCGTGGGCGGCACCTCCGCGCAGCTGGCCCGGCGCAACGCGCTGCGCAACCCGCGGCGCACCGCCAGCACCGCGACCGCGCTGATGATCGGTCTCGCGCTGGTCTCCACGGTCACCGTGGTGGCCTCGTCGATGAAGGCCTCGGTGGCCGAGGTCATCGCCGACAGCAGCAAGGCCGACTTCATCCTCAAGGCCGCCAGCGCCACCGCGCCCGGGATCCCGGCCCAGCTGGCCGAGGAGCTGCGCGCCGTCGACGGCGTGGACACCGTGACCCAGATGCGGTTCGGCCCGGCGCAGGTGGACGGCGCGACCACGTTCGTGGCCGCGGTCGACCCGGCGACCGTCGACGCCGCGGCGAACCTGGACGTGAGCAGCGGTGCGGTCACCGACCTCGACGACCGCTCGGTGCTCGTCTCCGACGACGTCGCCGGGGCGCAGGGCTGGGCCGTCGGCGACACCGTGGAGATCGTCTACGCGCAGACCGGCGCGCAGCAGTTCACCGTCGCCGGCACGTTCGGCAACACCGACCTGATCGGCAGCGACTACCTCACCACGCTGGCCACGCACACGGCCAACGGCGGGGCGCCGCTGGACATCGCGGTGCTGCTCGTGGCCGCCGAGGGGACCGACCTGGACACGCTGCGGGCCGGGCTGGAGACGGTGACCGCCGCCTACCCGAACGCGCAGCTGGACGACGCGGCGTCGTTCACCGAGTCGCAGGCGGCCACCATCGACCAGCTGCTGGCGATCGTGACGATGCTGCTGGCCCTCGCGGTGATCATCGCGCTGCTGGGCATCGTCAACACGCTGGCGCTGTCGGTGTTCGAGCGGACCCGCGAGCTCGGCCTGCTCCGGGCCGTGGGCACCACCCGCCGGCAGGTGCGCGCGGTGGTCCGCTGGGAGGCGGTCATCGTGGCCGTGCTCGGTGCGCTGCTGGGCGCCGTCCTCGGGCTGGCCTTCGGCGCCGCGCTCACCCGCGGCCTGGCCGAGGAGGGGCTCGCCGTCGTGGAGATCCCCGGCGGCCGGCTGGTGGTCTACGTGCTGGCGGCCGCGCTGGCCGGCGTGCTGGCCGCGATCGGCCCGGCGCGGCGGGCGGCGAAGGTCGACGTCCTGCAGGCGGTCGCCGCCGCCTGACCGGCACTCCTCCCGCCGGGTCGGTTCGGGCCGTGTCAGTTCGGGCCGGGGCGCAGCGGCACCTGCCACTCGACGACGGTGCCGACGCCGGCCGCACCCGGCCGGATCCGCACGCTGCCGCCCAGCCGCTGCGCGCGGTCGCGCAGGTTCCCCAGCCCGGCGCCGCGCGGGGCGTCCCGGGGCAGCCCCGTCCCGTTGTCGGCGACGGACAGGGTGAGGACGCCCTCGCGCGCGGCGAGGCGGACGCTCGCCGCGGAGGCGTTCGCGTGCCGGGCGACGTTGCTCAGCGTCTCGCGGAGGACGGCGAGGACCTCCTCGCTCTCCCGGGCCGAGGCCAGGGTGTCGACCGGGCCGGCGAACTCCAGCGTGGGCGTGAAGCCGAGCGCCCGGACGCTGGCCTCGGTGAGGTCGATGACCTGGCCGCGCAGGGTGTCCGTGCCGTCGATGTCGGGCCGGCCGAGGTCGAAGATCACGGTGCGCAGCTCGCGGATGATCCGGTCGGTCTCCTCGATCAGGGGCGCCACGGCGGGGGCGAGCGCGGGGTGGCGGCGGGCCGTGGAGGTGAGCCCGAGCCCGAGCCCGAAGATCCGCTGGATGGTCAGGTCGTGCAGGTCGGCGGCCAGCCGGTCGTGCTCCTGGCGGAGGGTGAGCTCGTGCTGGGCGGCGAGCCGCTCGCGGGAGCTCCGCACGAGGCCGGCCCGCATCCGGTCCACCGACTCGGCGATGGTCGCCAGCTCCCGCGGCCCGGTGCGGGCGATCGTGCGGTCGTGGTCGCCGGCGGCCACCGCCTGGACGTCGGCCTGCAGCCTCTCCAGCGGGTGGGTGAGCCGCCGCCGGAGCAGGGGGACGACGCCGACCGCGACGGCGACGCCCAGGACGGCCGAGGCGACCGTGACCACGGTCGCCCTCGTCTGCATCCGCCCGATGGCGTCCAGCTGCGCGGTCTCCAGCTCGACGGTGCGCTGCTCCACGTCCGCCAGCCGGCCGCGCAGCTCGTCGAACCGGGCCCGGCCCGCGGTGGTCAGGGCGACGAGCTCGTCGGCCGGGAGCGCGCCCTGCCGGCGCGCGGCGATCCCCGGCTCGGCCACCTGCTCCCGCCAGTCGGCCCCGGCGGCCCGCAGCTGCGCGAGCGCGGCCGAGGCCTCCGCGTCGGGCGCCAGCAGGGCCGCGAGCTGCTGCTGCAGCCGCTCGGCCCGCTGGGCACCCTGCTCGTAGAGCGTGAGGAACTGGCCGTCGCCGGTCAGGAGGTAGCTGAGCTGGCCGGTCATCTGGTCGAGGTAGGACGTGGTGAGGTCGACGGCGATCCGGTGGGCGGGCACCGCCCTCGCCCCGAGCTCCCGCTGCTCCGCGGCCACCATGGCCCGCGCCAGGCTGGTCGCGACCGCGCTCAGCACGATCAGCACGAGGAGCGCGCCCACGATCACGCCGACCGTGGCCTGCAGCGTGTGGCCCGCCGGCCGGGGCCGGCGGCGGAGGACCTGCACGGCTGCAGGGTCGCAGCTCCGCCGCGTCCTGCCCACCGCTCGCGTCACCCACCCGGCGGCACAGGTGCAGGCCGCGAAGCTCGTGCTCTGCCCACGGTGGTGGGCAGAGCACGAGGATGCGGGCAGGACAGTGGTCACCCCGGCACGCGGGAACGCCGCGGGGGGAGGGATGAGGGGCGGGGGGCCGGTTCTGGCGGTCTGGCCGCGTTGGTCGGTCCATCCAGCAGTGGATGGCCACTCGTAGCCGGCTACCCCCGCCCGACTCCACTGTGACCCCGGCCATGCGGCGGGTCAACCCCCGCCGGGCGTGTCGGTCAGGGGCGGGTCTCCACCCGGCGCAGCACCTGCGGCGTGAGCTGGTCGACCGCGGTGTGACCGGTCAGCCCCAGGGTCAGGTCGAACTCGCCGAGCACGTCGGAGACCACCTGGCGCACGCCGGCCTCGCCGCCGAGGCCCAGGCCCCAGGCGAACGGCCGGCCCAGCAGCACGGCCCGGGCGCCCAGTGCGACGGCGGTGAAGACGTCGGCGCCGCTGCGCACGCCGCTGTCGAGCAGCACCGGCGCGCGATCGCCGATCGCCGCGACCACGTCGGGCAGCGCGTCCAGCGCGGCGATCGACCGGTCCACCTGCCGGCCGCCGTGGGTGCTCACCACGACCCCGTCCATCCCCTCGTCGAGCGCGCGCCGGGCGTCGTCGGGGTGCAGCACCCCCTTGAGCAGGATGGGCAGCCGCGTCCGGGCGCGCAGCCAGGCCAGGTCCTCCCAGGTGATCGACGGCCGGGAGTAGATGGCCAGGAACGTCTCGACGGCGGCGCGCGGCAGCGGCGAGCGCAGGTTCTCCCGCAGGGGGCCCGGCCAGGCGCGTGCCATGCCGATCAGCGCCCGCACCGCCGACACCGTCGGGCGCGGCTGCCGGTCCCGGCCGGCCGCGGCGCCCGGCTCGGCCGGGATGGGCGCCGCGGCCGCCCGCTCCTCGACCAGCCGGCGGAACACCGGGTCCGAGGTGTACTGGGCGATGCCCTTGCCCAGCGCGAACGGGAGGTGGCCGAGGTCCAGGTCGCGGGGCCGCCAGCCGAGCATCGTGGTGTCGAGCGTGACCACCAGGGCGTCGCAGCCGCTGGCCTCGGCCCGGCCGACCAGGCTCTCCACCAGCTCGTCGGAGGTCGACCAGTACAGCTGGAACCACCGCGGCGAGGCCCCCATCGCCGCGGCGCACTCCTCCATCGACACCGAGGCCTGGTTGGAGAAGACCATCGGCAGGCCCAGGCCGGCCGCCGCGCGGGCGACGGCGAGGTCGGCCTCGGGGTGCACCAGCTCCAGGGCGCCGACCGGCCCGAGCAGCACCGGGGCGGGCAGCCGGCGGCCGAACAGCTCCACCGAGGTGTCGCGGCTGCTCACGTCGCGCAGCACCCGGGGGACGACGGCCCAGCGGTCGAAGGCCGCCCGGTTGGCGCGCTGGGTCGCCTCGGCCCCCGCCCCGCCGGCGACGTAGGCGTACGCGCGGGCGGTCAGCCGCTCCCTCGCGCGGCGCTGCAGAGCCCGCCCGGCCGTGGGCAGCGGGGGACGGCGGCCGTACACCCCCGCCCGGTAGACCTCGTCCTGCCTGCGGCGCCCGGTACCCGCTGCTGAGTCCATCCGGACACCGTAGTGAGCACCTCGTCACAGCCGCGGGGCTCGCGCCGGGCCGGGTTTCGTCACAGCCTCCGGACCGGAATTCTCCCGACACGCCGTCGCGACACGCACGACTGGCCAGAAACCCACGGTCAACGAGCCGGTGGACGCGTCATGATGGGCGGGCCGGCAGGGGGGCCGGTGCAGGACCGCTCGAGGGGGACCCATTTCCGACACCTGGCCGAGGCCCGTCGTCCCGGGTGCCGCGACCACGCTCGCGGGCCTGCTTGCCGTTCTCCTCGTCGCAGCCATCGCCGGCGCCGCACCGGCGCTCGCCGTGGACGACCCCTCCCGCCCCGACGCCCGCGTGACGCACGGCCCCAGCTGCCGGCCCGGCGGCGTCCTCGTCGAGGTCACCGCCGGCACCGCGCCCTACGCCGTCCGGCTGGCCACCACCCGCGAGCCGGCCGGGGAGGACTCCGCCGAGCTGCAGCCCGGCGAGGTCGTCGTGCTCGCCACCGGCGAGGTCGACTGGGGCGAGACGATCGACCCCCTGCTCGAGTTCGCCGCGCTCGACGGCTCGGGTGTCCGGTACGTCGACGACCTCGACGGCTTCGACTTCACCCGCCCGGCCGAGGCCGACTGCGCCGCCATCACCCCGCCGACGGGTGCCGCGCAGGTGCCGGACATCGGGACGCCGCAGGCCGGAGCCGACGCCGAGGTGGTGCCGATGCCGGTGCCCGGGCTGCCCGACCCGGACGCCGCCCTGCCCGTCGGCCGGGTGCGGGAGCCCGCCGCGGCGGTCGCCTCGACGGGGCGGGTCGTCGCCGGTGAGGAGGTCACGCTGCGCGGCCGCGGCTTCGTGCCCGGGGAGCGGGTCGCCGTCCGCCTGCAGGGCGGCGCCGTCCTGAGCTCGGTCACCGCCGGCCCCGACGGCCAGGTGGTCACCGCCGTGCGGATCCCGGCCGGGACGGCCGCCGGCAGCGCCACCGTCGAGCTGATCGGCAAGGAATCGACGACGACCGCGGCCGTCGGCCTCGAGGTCGCCGGCGGCGGTGTGCCCTGGCCGCTGCTCACCGCCGGCCTGGCGCTGCTCGTCGCGGGCGCCGGCGTCGGCGCGGCGTCCGGCCGCCGCGTCCGGCGGCCCGTCGGTGGCCCGCCGATGAGGAGCGCCTGAGCGCGACCTCGGCCAGGATGGGCGGGTGCCCTTCCCCGAGGACGGCCTCGCCCCGGACCTCCCGCTCGACGAGCTCCCCACGGACGTGGCCGCGCTCCCCGGCGCGGGGCCCCGCCCGGCCGAGACCTGGCTGCGCATCGTCCAGGTGCACGACCGCATCACCCATCGGGTCGACTCCGCGCTGCACCGCGAGCACGGCCTGTCCCTCACCGGCTTCGAGGCGCTGCGGCGGATCGCCGAGGCCCCCGGCGAGCGGGCCACGATGGGCGAGGTCGCCGAGGCGGTGGGGCTCTCCCGCGCCGGGGTGACCAGCACCGTGGGCCGGCTCGTCGCGGACGGCCTGGTCGTCCGCGAGCGGACGGCGGGGGACCGGCGCCTGCTGCACGCCCGTCTCACGCCCGCCGGCCGGGCCAAGGTGGCCGCCGCCGTCCCGACCCACGACGGGCTCGTGGCGCGGCTGCTCGTCCTCCTGGGGGACGACGCCGCGTTGGTCACCGACGCCCTCGCCCGCGTCTCCGCCGCCACCCGGACCCGGGACTGACGGAGCCCCGGAACACTTCGAGCCCGTAGTGTTTCCGGACGGTCCGGTCCGGGCAGGACGCGCTCGTGCTGTTGGGGATCGGACAGTGCACCGTGGTCGTGCCGACCGTCGGACGGCCGTCCCTGGACGTGCTGCTCGACGCGCTGGCCGGCGCCTCGGGTCCCCGCCCGGCCGAGCTGATCCTGGTCGACGACCGCCGCACCGGGGCCCCGCTGCGGCCCGGGCGCCCCGGCCTGCCGCCGGTCCGGGTCGTCCGCACCGGCGGGGGAGGGCCGGCCCGCGCCCGCAACCTGGGCTGGCGCACCGCGCGCACCGAGTGGATCGCCTTCCTCGACGACGACGTCGTCCCCGACCCCGACTGGTACGAGCGGCTGGCCGCCGATCTCACCGACCTGCCCGCCGACGTGGCCGGCAGCCAGGGGCGGGTCCGGGTGCCGCTGCCGGAGGGCCGCCGGCCCACCGACTGGGAGCGCGGCACCGCCGGGCTGGCCACCAGCTCCTGGATCACCGCCGACCTGGCCTACCGCCGCGGCGCCCTGGCCGCGGTCGGCGGCTTCGACGAGCGCTTCCCCCGGGCCTTCCGGGAGGACTCCGACCTCGCGCTGCGGATCATGGACACCGGCGCCCGGCTCACCCGGGGGCAGCGGTGGACGACCCACCCGGTGCGGCCGGTCGACCGCTGGGTCAGCGTGCGGGTGCAGGCGGGCAACGCCGACGACGTGCTCATGCGCCGCCTGCACGGCCGCGACTGGCGGGAGCGGGCCGAGGCCCCGCTGGGCCGCCGTCCGCAGCACCTGGCGATCACCGCCGCCGGGCTGGCCGCCGCCGGCCTCGCCGCCACCGGCAAGCCGCGCGCGGCCCTGGCCGCCGCGCTGGCCTGGGCCGCCGGCACCGCCGAGTTCGCCCGGGCCCGCATCGCCCCCGGCCCGCGGGACCGCGCCGAGGTCACCACGATGCTGGCCACCAGCGCGCTCATCCCGCCGCTGGCCAGCTGGCACTTCCTGCGCGGCGCCCTGCAGCACCGGCGGGTGCGCCGCTGGCGCGGGCCGCCCGACCTGGTGCTCTTCGACCGCGACGGCACCCTGGTGCGCGACTACCCGTACAACGGCGACCCGGCACTGGTGACGCCGGTGCCCGGCGCGCGGGAGGCGGTCGGCGCGCTGCATGCCCGCGGGGTGAAGGTCGGCGTGGTGAGCAACCAGTCCGGTGTGGCCCGGGGGCTGATCACCCGCGCGCAGGTCGATGCCTGCATGGACCGGCTCGCCGAGCTGCTCGGCCCGTTCGACACCCTGCAGGTCTGCCCGCACGGCCCGGACGAGGGCTGCACGTGCCGCAAGCCCGCGCCCGGGATGGTCAAGGCCGCCTGCGCCGAGCTCGACGTGGATCCGGCCCGCTGCGTGGTCATCGGCGACATCGGGGCCGACGTCGAGGCCGCGGCCGCCGCCGGGGCGACCGGGATCCTCGTGCCCACCCCGGTGACCCGGCGCGCGGAGGTCACCGCCGCGCCGCGCCGGGCCGCCACGCTGACCGCGGCGGTCGACGACGTCCTGGCCGGCCGGTGGTGACGCCCCGCACCGTGCTGGTCGCCCGGCTCGACAACGCCGGCGACGTCCTCCTGCAGGGCCCGCTGGTCCGGGCGGTCGCCGCCGGCGCGGACCGGGTGGTCCTCCTCGCCGGCCCGGCCGGGGCCGAGGCCGCCGCGCTGCTGCCCGGCGTCGACGAGGTGTGGACCTGGGCCTGCCCCTGGATCCTCGGCGACCCGCCGCCGGTGCACGCCGCCGACCTCGCCGGCCTCACCGAGCGGGTCCGCGCCCTGGCGCCGGACGAGGCGCTGATCTCCACGTCGTTCCACCAGTCGCCCCTGCCCCTGGCGCTGGTGCTCCGCGGCGCCGGCGTGCCCCGGATCTCGGCGATCAGCGTCGACTACCCGGGCTCGCTGCTCGACGTCCGCCACCGGGTGGACGGCGACGTGCCCGAACCCGAGCGGGCCCTGTCCCTCGCCCGCGCGGCGGGCTTCGACCTGCCGGCCGGTGACGACGGCCGGCTGGCGGTGCGCCGACCCCTGCCCCCGGGCGCGCCCGCGCATCGGGGCCACGACCTGTCGCCGGGGTACATCGTGCTGCACCCCGGGGCGAGCGTGCCCGCGCGGGCCTGGCCGGCGCAGCGCTGCGCCGAGGCGGTCGAGGCGCTGGCCGACGCCGGCCACCGGGTGCTGGTCACCGGCGGGCCGGGCGAGCGGGCGCTGACCGCGGCGGTCGCCGGCACCCGCGGGACCGATCTCGGCGGGGCGACGTCGCTGGCGGAGATGGCCGCGGTGCTCGACGGGGCGGCCGCGGTGGTCGCCGGCAACACCGGCCCCGCGCACCTGGCCGCCGCCGTCGGGACGCCGGTCGTCTCGCTGTTCGCCCCGGTCGTGCCGGTCGCGCGGTGGGCCCCCTACGGCGTGCCCACCGTGCTGCTCGGCGACCAGGACGCGCCCTGCCGCGGCAGCCGGGCCCGCGAGTGCCCGGTGCCGGGCCACCCCTGCCTGACCTCGGTGACCGCCGAGGACGTCGTCGCGGCGGTCGGGAAGCTGGTGCGTGCGTGAAGGTCCTGCTCTGGCACGTGCACGGCTCGTGGACGACGGCCTTCGTGCAGGGGCCGCACGAGTACCTGCTGCCCGTGGTGGCCGGCCCCGGGGGGAGTCGGAGCCCGGACGGGCTGGGCCGGGCCCGCACCTGGGACTGGCCGGCGTCGGCGCGCGAGGTGACCCCCGAGCAGCTGCGCGACGAGGACGTCGACGTCGTCGTCCTGCAGCGGGTTCGCGACCTCGAGCTGGTGCGGGAGTGGCTGGGCCGCGACCCCGGGCGGGACCTCCCCGCGGTCTTCCTCGAGCACAACGCCCCGGGCCTGGAGCCCGGTGACGGGCCGGTCCCGCACACCCGGCACCCGCTGGCCGACCGGTCGGACATCCCGATCGCCCACGTCACGCACTTCAACGAGCTCTTCTACGACAACGGCCGCGCGCCCACGACGGTCATCGAGCACGGCATCGTCGACCCGGGGGAGCGGTACACCGGAGAGCTGGCCCGGGCCGCCGTCGTCGTCAACGAGCCGGTCCGGCGCGGGCGCACGGTCGGCGCCGACCTGCTGCCCGGGCTGGCGGCCGCCGCGCCGGTCGACGTCTTCGGCATGGGGCTGGCCGGGCTGCACGAGCAGCACGGCCTCGACCCCGGCCGGGTGGTGCTGCACGAGGACCCGCCGCAGGCGGCGATGCACGCCGAGCTGGCCCGCCGCCGGATCTACGTGCACCCGGTCCGCTGGACCTCCCTGGGACTGGCGCTGCTGGAGGCCATGCACCTGGGCCTCCCCGTGGTCGGCCTGGCCACCACCGAGGCGGTGGAGGCGGTGCCGCCCGGGGCCGGGGTGCTCTCCACCCGGCCCGAGGCGCTGTGGGCGGCGGTGCGGGAGTTCGTGCACGACCCGGACGCCGCCCGGCTGGCCGGCAAGGCCGCCCGCGCCGCGGCCCTGGAGCGCTACGGCCTGGACCGGTTCCTGCGGGACTGGGACGCGCTGCTGGAGGAGGTCACGCGATGAAGATCGACCTGGTGAGCGAGCACGCCAGCCCCCTCGCCGCGATCGGCGGGGTGGACGCGGGCGGGCAGAACGTGCACGTCGCCGCGCTGGCCGCGGGCCTGGCGCGGCGCGGGCACGACGTCACCGTGCACACCCGGCGGGAGGACCCCCGCCAGCCCGATCGCGTGGTCGTGCAGGACGGCTACGACGTGGTGCACGTGCCGGCCGGCCCGCCCGCGGTGCTGCCCAAGGACGAGCTGCTCCGGCACATGCCCGCGTTCGCCGCCGCGCTGCGCCGCACCTGGGCGGCGCACCCACCGGACCTGGTGCACGCGCACTTCTGGATGAGCGGGCTGGCCTCGGTCGCCGCGGCCGGCCCCGTCCCGGTGGTGCAGACCTTTCACGCGCTCGGCTCGGTCAAGCGCCGCCACCAGGGCGCCGCCGACGCCTCCCCGCCGCAGCGGGTGGAGCTGGAGCGGGCGCTGTGCCGGAACGCCGCGCACGTGATCGCCACCTGCTCCGACGAGGTCTTCGAGCTCCGCCGGCTGGGCCTGGACCGCGACCGCGCCTCGATCGTGCCGTGCGGGGTGGACACCGCGGTGTTCAGCCCGAAGGGCCCGGTCGCCCCGCGGAGCGGACGCCCCCGGCTGCTCGTGCTCGGCCGGCTGGTCGCGCGCAAGGGGCACGAGGACGCCGTCCGGGCGCTGGCCGCGGTGCCCGACGCCGAGCTGGTGGTCGTCGGCGGCCCGCCCGCGCACGGGCTGGACGCCGACCCGGAGGTGCGCCGGCTGCGCGCGGTCGCCGCCTCCGCCGGCGTGGCCGACCGGCTGGTGTTCACCGGCTCGGTCGCGCGGGCCGACGTCCCGGGGTGGGTGCGCTCGGCCGACGTCGTCCTCGCCGTCCCCTGGTACGAGCCGTTCGGCATCACCCCGCTGGAGGCCATGGCCTGCGGGCGGCCGGTGGTGGCCACCGCGGTCGGCGGCCTGCAGGACTCCGTCGCCGACGGCGTCACCGGCGTGCTGGTCCCCCCGCGGGACCCCGGGCGGCTCGGCGCGGTGCTGGCCGGCCTGCTGGCCGACGACGCCCGCCGGGCCGCCTACGGGGCGGCCGGGGTGCGCCGCGCCCGCGCCCGCTTCCGGTGGTCCCGCGTGGTCGCCGACACCGACACCGTCTACCGGCAGGTCCTCGCCAGCCGGCGCCCCGTGGAGGTCGCCCGATGAGCACTCCGCCCCACTCGGCGGCCGAGGTGGTCTCGCCGGACACCTGCACCCACCTCACCGGCGCCGACCACGTCGCCTCCCTCACCGCGGCGCTGGGCGGGCTCGGCGAGCAGGTCGACACCCTCGACCGGTGGGGCCGGCTGATCGCCGACGTGCTGTGCGGGTCGGAGCGGGGCCGGCTGCTGGCCGCCGGCAACGGGGGCAGCGCCGCGCAGGCGCAGCACCTGACCGCCGAGCTGGTCGGCCGCTACCGGGCCGACCGCCCGCCGTTCTCCGCGATCTGCCTGACCGCGGAGACCTCGTCGCTGACCGCCATCGCCAACGACTACCCGGCCGATGAGCTGTTCGCCCGCCAGGTCGAGGCGCACGGGCGCCCCGGCGACGTGCTGGTGCTGCTGTCCACGTCCGGCCGCAGCCCCAACGCGGTCGCCGCCGCCCGCCGGGCCCGCGAGTGCGGCATCACCGTGCTGGCGATGACCGGCCCCGCGCCCAACCCGCTGGCCGCGGCCGCCGACGACGCGGTGTGCATCGACTCCCCGTGGACGGCGACCGTGCAGGAGTGCCACCTGGTCGCGCTGCACCTGCTGTGCGCGGGCTTCGACGCGGCGGTGCTCGCCGGGCCGGCCCGGGTACCGGCCACCCGGCTCGGGGTGGCCCGGTGAGCCGGGGGGCGCTCGTCGTCGTCGGGGACGCGCTGCTCGACGTCGACCTGGTGGGGACGGCGTCCCGGCTCACCCCCGACGCCCCCGTGCCGGTCGTGGAGGACGTCGAGACCCGGGAGCGCCCGGGCGGCGCCGCGCTGGCCGCGGTGATCGCGGCGGGCCTGACCGGCCGGGAGGTGGTGCTGGTCGCGCCGATGGCCCCCGACGAGGGCGCCGGGCACCTGCGCGCGCTGCTCGACGGGCGGGTGCGGCTGGTGCCGATCCCCGCCACCGGCGGCACGGCCGTCAAGCGGCGGGTGCGGGTGGGCGGCCACTCGGTGGTGCGCATCGACAGCGGGGAGCCGGTGGCCACCCTGGGGGCGCTGCCGGCCGAGGCCGCCGCGGCGATCCGGGAGGCCGCCGCGGTGCTGGTGGCCGACTACGGGCGGGGGACGACGGCGGCCCCCGACGTGCGGGCGGCGCTGGCCGGGGCCGGCGGCCCGATCGTCTGGGACCCGCACCCGCGGGGCGCCGACCCGGTGCCGTCGGTCCGGCTGGTGACCCCGAACGCCGCCGAGGCCGCCCGGGTGGCCGCGGCGGCCGGGGCCGACGTGCCGGGGGACGGGCTGGTCGCGATCGGGACCCGCGCCGAGACGCTCATCCGGCACTGGGGCGTGGGCGCGGTCGCGGTGACGCTGGGCTCCCGCGGGGCGCTGCTCACCTACGGCCAGGGCGCGCCGATGCTGGTGCCCGCCGTGCCGGTGAGCGGGGGGGACCCGTGCGGTGCCGGCGACGCGTTCGCCGCGGCGGCGGCGTTCGCGCTGGCCGAGGGCGCGGTGACCGGGGAGGCGGTGGCGGCGGCGGTCGCCGCGGCCTCGGCCTTCGTCGGGCGGGGCGGGGCCTCCGGGTGGGACGCGGCCCCGGTGCGCGCGCCGAACGTGGTCGCCGAGCCCGGTGTCGACGGGGTGATCGCCCGGGTCCGCGCGGCCGGCGGCACCGTGGTCGCCACCGGCGGCTGCTTCGACCTGCTGCACGCCGGGCACGTCGCGACCCTGCGGGCCGCCCGCGGGCTGGGCGACTGCCTGGTGGTCTGCGTCAACTCCGACGACTCGGTGCGCCGGCTCAAGGGGCCCTCGCGGCCGCTGGTGACCGCGGCCGACCGGGCCCGGGTGCTCGAGGCGCTGGAGTGCGTCGACGCGGTGGTGGTCTTCGACGAGGACACCCCCGCGGAGGTGCTCGACCGGCTGCGCCCCGACGTCTGGGCCAAGGGCGGCGACTACGCCGGGGCAGAGCTGCCGGAGGCCGCGGTGCTGCGCCGCTGGGGTGGGCAGGCCGTCGTCCTGCCCTACCTGGACGGGCACTCCACGACCGCGCTGGTCGAGCGCTCCCGCAGCAAGGCCCCCCAGAAGGACCTCGCTGCCCCCCACCACCCGCACGCTCGCGGTGGGACCCTGCACCGAGGACTGCAGACGCTTCGCAAGCTCAGCGCGGGGCCTGGAACGGGGCCGTGAGAGCACGGCCGGTCGCGGTGGTGCTGCGGCCGCTGGGGCTCGGGGACCTGCTCACCGGGGTCCCGGCGATCCGGGCGGTGCGCGCCGCGGTGCCCGGGCACCGGCTGGTCCTGGCGACGACGACGGCGCTCGAACCGCTGGCCGGGCTGATCGACGCCGTCGACGAGGTGCTGCCCGCGCGCGAGCTCGAGCCGCTGGACTGGGCCGGGCCGCGCCCCGAGCTCGCCGTCGACCTGCACGGCAAGGGCCCCGCCTCGCACGTGGTCGTCGCCGACCTGGCCCCCGACCGGCTGCTCACCTTCGCCGGCCCCGGCTACCCCGGGCCGCGCTGGTACCCCGACGAGCACGAGGTGCGCCGGTGGTGCCGGCTGGTCTCGGAGGGGCTCGGGGTCGACGCCGACCCCGACGCGCTCGACCTGGCCGTCCCCGAGGTCCCCGCGCCGGCACCGCCGGGCGTCGCCCTGGTGCACCCGGGCGCGGCCTACCCGGGCCGCCGCTGGCCGGCCGACCGGTTCGCCGCGGTCGCCCGCCACCTGGCCGCCGCGGGCCTGGACGTCCGGATCACCGGCGGGCCGGCCGAGGTGCCCCTGACCCGCTCGGTCGCCGAGGCGGCCGGGCTCGCGGAGCACGCCGTGCTGGCCGGGCGGACGTCGACCCTGGAGCTGGCCGCGGCCGTCGCCGGCGCGCGGGTCGTGGTCAGCGGGGACACCGGGATGGCGCACCTCGCGACCGCCTACCGCCGGCCCTCGGTGGTGCTGTTCGGCCCCGTGTCGCCGGCGCTGTGGGGCCCTCCGCCGCGGCCGCAGCACGTCGTCCTCTGGCACGGGGACGGCGCCGGGGACCCGTGGGGCACCGAGCTCGACCCCGCCCTGGCGAAGGTCACCGTCGACGAGGTCACCGCAGCTCTCGACGGCCTTCTCGCCCGGGGTTGAGGTTCTCCCCTCGGGGGACGACGAGGGCCCTCCCGGCGGGGCGCAGGTTCACCCCCGCTGGCGGAGGGCGTCGAAGAGGACGGTCTGCAGGTCGGCGGGGTCGACGGCGGAGTACGCCGCGCCCCCGGTCGCCCCGGCGATCTCCTCCAGCGCCTGCAGGTCGGCGTCCGGACCGAGCGCCACCCCGATCACCTTGACCGGCCGCCCGGGGTCGGCCTCGTCGGCCAGCGTCGCGAGCAGCTGGTCCAGGCCCACGCCGTCCGCGTCCTCGTTGGTGCCGTCGGTGAGCACCAGGACGCTGTTCACCGCGGTGGGGTCGAAGTCGGCGCGGGCCGCGCGGACGGCCGCCAGCGTCGTGTCGTACAGCCCCGTGCCGCCGGCGGAGAGCCGGTCCGGGAGGGTGCTCAGCTGCTGGTCGAGGACGTCGCGCTGCGGCGCGCCGCCCACCTCGGTCTCCAGCGCCCGGGTCGGCACGAGCTCCGTCCAGTCCTGTTCCCCGTCGAGCTCGTCGGCGAAGACCCACAGGCCCACGGCGAAGTCGCCCGGCACCAGCGCGAGCGCGCTCCTGGCCGCGTCCCGGGCCAGCGTCGCGCGGGTGCCGTCACCGGCCGGTGCCTCCATCGACGTCGACACGTCGAACACGGCCAGGATGCGCGAGGGCGCGGCCAGCTCCGACAGCTGCGCCAGCAGGGACTCGACCGCGGCCGGGTCGAGCTCCAGCGCGCTCGGCGCCGGCTCCTGGGTCCCGGTGGCCTCGCCCGCGTCCGCAGGCGGGTTCCCGTCCGCGTCGCGGAACCCCGCCGCCCGGGCGGCCGCCCGCGCGGCGTCGGAGGTCAGCGCGCGGACCGCGGCGTCCACCGCCGCGGCGGCGTCGGAGGCGGTGCCCACCCGCACGACCGGGTAGTCCAGCGACGGGCTCCCCTCCCGGGGGTAGACCGCGACCAGGTCGGACCGCCCGCTGCCGGCGTTGGCGGCGTGGACCTCCTGCTCGCTGACCGGGACCAGCGGCGCGTCGTCCCGGCCCGCGACGCCGGCGGCGAGGGCATCGGCGGGGGACGCCGACGGGCCGCGCCGGGCCGCGAGCACCGCCTGGACGACGGCGGTGTCGGCGTCCTCGCCGCCGCCCAGGGCGGTCCGGACGGCGCCCAGCGCGGCCAGCCCCTCCGCGCTGGTGGCCAGGTCGGGCACCACGAGCGGCTGCTCGCCGGCGAGGGCCTCACCCCAGCCGGGCGCGGCCTCGGCCCAGCCGAGGGCGTCCACCGCGGCCCGGCTGGTCGCCAGCACCACGGGGGAGGAGGCCATCGAGCCGGCGGTCTGCAGGGCCGCGTCGGTGATGCGGCCCGGCCACAGCGAGGAGTCGGGCACCCACACGTGCGGCAGGGCCGCGGCCTCCAGCGCGGCCAGGTCGCCGACGGTCTGCACGGGCTCCTGGGCGGTGACCTCCGCGCGGGCGCAGTCGGCCTCACCCAGGCCCTCGGCGCCGGCGAGCAGGTCCCCGGCGACCGCGGCCAGCTCGGGGGCGACGGTCACCCGGACCACGGCGGTGCTCTCGCACTCGGCGCCGGAGCCGACCACCCACCAGGTGACCGCGCCGGCGACCAGCACGACCGCCGCCACGACCGCCGCGAGCAGCACCTGCGGGGTCAGGTTCGGGGAGCGGCGCCGGGCGCTCGTGTCGGCGTGGCGGCCCATGCGTGCTCCCGGTGGGTCGTGAGGGTCGTCGGCCGGCGACCTCCCCCGCGACCGCCCAGCACAGACTAGAGGCGGCTGCTGACGTTGCGTGGCACTCCGGGCGGCTCAGCCGGCCCTGGTCGCGGCCACCTCCTGCTGCGCGGCGAACCAGGCGACCGTCCGGCGCAGCCCCTCCTCCGACGGCACCGTCGGGCGCCAGCCCAGCAGCCGCTGCGCCCGGGCGGTGTCCGGGCGGCGCACCTTCGGGTCGTCCACGGGCAGGTCGATGAACTCGATCGGGGAGCTCGAGCCGGTGAGCTCGATGATCCACTCGGCCAGCCGCAGCATCGACAGCTCGTCGGGGTTGCCGATGTTGACCGGGCCGGGCTCGCCGGCGAACGCCATCGCGAGGATGCCGCGCACCGTGTCGTCGACGTAGCAGATGGACCGGGTCTGCGCGCCGTCCCCGGCGACGGTCAGCGGCCGGCCGGAGAGCGCCTGGCCGACGAACGCGGGGATGGCACGGCCGTCGTCCGGGCGCATCCGCGGGCCGTAGGTGTTGAAGATCCGCACGATGCCGGTGTCGGTCCCCTTCGACGTCCGGTAGGCGGTGGTCATGGCCTCGCTGAACCGCTTGGCCTCGTCGTAGACCCCCCGCGGGCCGACCGGGTTCACGTTGCCCCAGTAGTCCTCGGCCTGCGGGTGCTGCAGCGGGTCGCCGTACACCTCCGAGGTCGAGGCCAGCACGTAGCGGGCGCCCTTCTCGTGGGCCAGGCCCAGCGTGTGCAGCGTGCCCAGGCTGCCGACCTTGAGCGTCTCGATCGGCATCCGCAGGTAGTCCAGCGGGCTGGCCGGGGAGGCGAAGTGCAGCACCAGGTCGACCGGGCCGGGCACGTGCACGAAGTCGGTGACGTCGCAGCGCACCAGCCGGAAGCGGGGGTCCTCCGTCAGGTGGCCGAGGTTCTGCGGTGACCCGGTGAGGAAGTTGTCCAGGCAGACCACCTCGACGTCGCGTGCCAGGAGGTGCTCGCACAGGTGGGAGCCGAGGAAGCCGGCCCCACCGGTGACCACTGCCCGCCGGATCGTTCGTGCCGCATGCACCATGCCTGCTCCGATCACCCCGGGAACGCGCCCCGGCGGGCTCCTACCCGGGGACCACGGGCACACACTTCGGCGCCGAAGTTCCGACACCGGCTGCGGCGGATCGAGTCGGTCACCGGGCACCGATCCCCGGGCCCGCCTGCTGTGGCAACTGGCGCTGCTGGGCACCGCGAGGCAGCCGGCGGCCCGCTCGGCCTGAGCGGCCGGGACCTACTGGAGGTAGCTCTCGACCTGCTCCTCCGGCCGCGCGACGGCCTCGTCGGGGTCGTCGCCGTACTGCCGCTTCGCCCGCCGTTGGCGCAGCAGGTCCCAGCACTGGTCCAGCCGGGTCTCCAGCTCGGTCATCCGGGCGCGCTCCTCGTCGGTGTGCTCGCCGCTCTCCCGGAGCCGGTGCTCCTCGTCGACCAGGGTGTGGATCCGGCTGATGAGGTCCTTCTCGTCCATGCCCGGTCCCTGCCCGCGGGCGCGCAGCCGTAACCCGCCTCAGCCGACGTCGGGCACCCAGCCCTCGACGAACGCCGCCAGCCTCCGGTTCACCGCGCCGCCGGTCCGGCCCAGCGCCAGCAGCGCCGGCCGGTCCAGGGGCACCCGCACCGTCCGCCGTCCGGCCGGCTGTCCGGCCCGGACCGCGTGCCCGGCGGCGACCAGATCCGGCCACGGGCGGGCCAGCTGGGCCTGCAGGCGGTCCAGCGCGGCCGCCGTGGGACCGGCGTTGCCCTCGACCATCGCGGTGACGAACGCGGGGTCGCTGGCGATGACCCGGGTGCCGTCGCGGAAGCTGCCGGCGGCCAGCGCGAGCGCCAGCGGACCGGCCTCCGCCGCCGCCGCGGCCAGGGCGGCGGCCAGCAGGTGCGGGAGGTGGCTGATCGCGGCCACGGCGTCGTCGTGCTCGGCGGCGGTCACCGGGACCACCTCGGCGCCGGCCGCCAGCGCCACCTCGGCCACCCGCAGCCAGCGGGGCAGTTCCGTGTCCGGCTCCAGGCACAGCGCCCACCGCGCCCCGGAGAACAGGCCCGGGTCGACGGCGGCGTGGCCCGACCGCTCGGTGCCGCACATGGGGTGCCCGCCGACGTAGCGGCCGCCGAACGCGGCCCGCAGCGCGGCCAGCACCGGCAGCTTGACCGACCCGAGGTCGGTGATCGTCGCGTCCTCGGCGACGGTCAGGCCGTCCAGGGCGCCGGCCATCGCCGGCAGCGGGACGGCGAGCACGACGACGCCGGACAGCTCCCGGTCGATCCGCACCCCCCGTGCGGCCGCGGCCTCGCGCGCGGCGGGGTCGACGTCCCAGCCGGTGACCGTGCGGCCGGCGGCGACCAGGGCAGCGGCGAGCGAGCCGCCGAGCTGGCCGAGGCCGACCACGCCGACCGGGGGAGCCGGCATCGTCGGCACGGGGAAGCTCATGCCGGGGACTCCCACGGGCGCTCGGTGCGGAACACCCGGGCCAGCGCGGTCGCCACCAGCCGGCCGTCCTGGGCGCGGGCGTCGAGCCGGTAGACCGCGGAGCGGCTGCTGCGGTGCACCTCGATGCCCTCGGCCACGAGCCGGTCCCCCGGCCGGCCGGCCGCGAGGAACTCGGTGTGCACGTTCTGGGCGACGGCGACGGTCCCGTGGCTGTTGCTCACCGCGGCGTGGACGACGTCGAGCAGCGCCATCGTCGCGCCCCCGTGCGCCGTGCCGACCGCGTTGAGCAGCTCCGGGCCGACCGTCATCGACGCCCGCGCGTACCCGGGTCGCACCTGCTCCAGCTCGATGCCCAGGTGCCCGGCCAGCGGGTCCTCCCGCAGTCGGGCGAAGAGGGCGGGATCGACATCGGCTCGGTCGGCGGCGGCAGGATCGGCCATGATCAGAGGCTATGACGCCCGCGTTCCTCCACCTCCACGCGCCATGACCCCCCGGTCGTTCCTCCTCACCCCGGAACTCGGCGACTACGTCCGGGCCAGCTCCGAGCCGCCGGACGACGTCGTCACCGACCTGCTGGCCGAGACCGCGGCCCTGGCCGATCGGGGCGAGGTGCCGGCGACGTTCCAGATCGCGCCGGAGCAGGGCACCTTCATGCAGCTGCTCACCGCCGCGCTGGGGGCCCGCCGGGCGATCGAGATCGGCACCTTCACCGGCTACTCGGCGCTGTGCATCGCCCGCGGCCTACCCGAGGACGGCTCGCTGCTCTGCCTCGACGTCAGCGAGGAGTGGACGGCGGTCGCCCGCCGGTACTGGGCGCGCGCCGGGCTGGCCGACCGGATCGAGCTGCGCCTCGGCGACGCGCACGAGTCGCTCGCGGCCCTCCCCGCCGAGCCGACGTTCGACCTGGCGTTCGTCGACGCGGACAAGACCGGCTACCCCGCCTACGTCGACGCGCTGCACCCCCGCCTCACGCCGGGCGGGATCGTGCTGCTGGACAACACCCTCGCCAGCGGCCGGGTGCTCGACCCGCAGAGCGACAACGAGCGGGCGATCGCCGACCTCAACGCCGCCCTGGCGACCGATCCGCGCTGGGAGACCGTGCTGCTGCCGCTCGCCGACGGCCTCACCATGCTGCGCAAGCGATGAGCGGCAGCGAGGGCCCGACGAGCTGGGCGGTGCGGGTCAGCCGGCCCGGGGACCGCTGGCGGGTCGAGCTGCTGGCCGCCGACGCCGGCGACGAGCTGCCGGTGCTCGAGCAGGCGCTCGGCGAGCCGGGCGCCGGGGGCTGGCCGGGACCGTTCGTGATCGTCGTCGACTCGCGGCTGTACTTCGTCGTCCTGCGGCACGGCCCCGGCGGGCTGGTGCGGGCGCTGATCTCCGACGCGACCATGCAGGAGTGGGTGCTCGCCGCCGACGTGGTGGAGCGCTACGGCATCGGGGTGGACGCCGACGGCGCCTTCGACGACGACGAGACCGGGTGGCCCGGCGGCGATCTGGACGTGTTCTCCGACGACGGCCTGCCCGCCGAGCAGCTGCGGCCGATCGTCACCGCCGACGACCTGTGGGCCGACGAGATGGTGGCCGCCATCGCCGCGCGGCTCGGCTTCGCCGACGAGCTGGCCGCGGCGGTGCACGGGTGAGCCCGCCGGCGAGCGCCGTCGTCCTCGATCTCGGCGGGGTGCTCACCGACAGCCCGATGCCGGCCTTCGCCGCCTACGAGGCCGAGGCCGGGCTGCCCGAGGGGCTGATCCGCCGGCTGAACAGCACGGACCCGGACACCAACGCCTGGGCCCGGTATGAGCGCAACGAGTTGGACGCTGCCGGCTTCGTCGACGCCTTCGAGGCCGAGGCGCTCGCCGCCGGGCACCGGCTCGACGCCCGCCGCGTGCTCGCGGCGCTGGCCGGGGAGCTGCGGCCGGCGATGGTCGCGGCGGTGCAGCGGCTGCGGTCGGCGGGGTTGCCGCTGGCGCTGCTGTCGAACAACGTCGCGCCGATGGCGCGCACCGGCCGGCTGGGGGAGCTGCTGGCGCTGTTCGACGCGGTGGTGGAGTCCTCGGTCGAGGGGGTGCGCAAGCCCGAGCCGGAGATCTACCGCCGCGCGCTGACCCGGCTGTCGGAGGCCGTCGGCCGGCCGGTGGAGGCGGCGGACTGCGCCTACCTCGACGACCTGGGCATCAACCTCAAGCCGGCGCGGGCGATGGGCATGCACACGATCAAGGTGGTCGACCCCGCCGCCGCGCTCGCGGAGCTCTCGGCGCTGGTCGGCGTCCCGCTGGACGGCGCGGTGCCGTGACCGCCCCCCCGGCATGCCTTCCCCCGCCGAACCTCGTGGGGGAGACCTGGTGACCCCCGACGTCGACGCCGCCATGGGGCGCGCCCTGCAGCTGGCCGCGGCGGCGGTGGAGTGGGGGGACACGCCGATCGGCGCCGTCGTCCTGGACGCCGACGGGACGGTGCTGGCCGAGGCGGCCAACGAGCGGGAGAAGCGCGGCGACCCCACCGCGCACGCCGAGGTGCTCGCGCTGCGCGCGGCCGCGCAGGTGCACGGCGACGGCTGGCGGCTGACCGGCACCACCCTCGTGGTGACCCTCGAGCCCTGCACGATGTGCGCCGGAGCGAGCGTGCTCGCCCGGGTGGACCACGTGGTCTACGGCGCCGACGACCCGAAGGCCGGCGCCGCCGGCTCGCTGTGGGACGTGGTCCGCGACCGCCGGCTCAACCACCGTCCGCAGGTCACCGGGGGTGTGCGGGCCGGGGAGTCCGCGGCGCTGCTACGCGCGTTCTTCCGCCGTCAGCGGGGCCTGTAGTCTTCCTGGCGGTGGCGTGTCCGAGCGGCCGAAGGAGCACGCCTCGAAAGCGTGTGAGGGGCAACCCTCCGTGGGTTCAAATCCCACCGCCACCGCCAGCGGGAACCGACGGCGGCGTCCGCCCGGGCTCAGGCCCGGGGGGCGCCGCCGTCGTCGTTCCCGCCCCGATCACCGGGACTCGAGCACTTCCAGCACCCGGTCGGCGTCGACCAGCAGCCCGCCGTCCTCCCCAGGAACCAGACTGAACTCGTGCCGTTCCCGCTGCCGGCTCCCGTCGGGATAGCGGAAGTCGAGTACGGCCGTGGCCACCAGCGAGCCGTCCTCCGCGCGGATCTCGCTCACCTTCACATCGTCGAACTGGCTCCAGAACCCCTCGTAGCCGCCGCGGCTCACCGCGTTCCGCAGGGTCGGCCCGGTCAGCTCCCAGGCGGCGTCGGGGTCGCCGGGCAGCAGCGCGTGGTAGTCGCGCAGCGCGTCGCGGACCTCCCGGCCGCGTACCTCCCCGGCCTCGGCCGGGGAGGGGGAGGCGGTCGTCTCCGGGGGCGGGCTGCTGGCGGTGGGCTGCTCCTCCTCGGCCGGCGGGGTCGTCTCCGGCGGGGCCGAGGGGTCGGCCGTGTCGGGGGCCGTCGTCGGGGCGGGGGCGGCGGCTCCGGAAGGGGCCTCCTGCCGGCTGGTGAACCACAGGACGCCGAGCGCCACCAGCAGCACCGCCAGCACGGCGGCGGACAGCAGCAGCGGCGAGCGCCTCCGCGAGCGGACGGAGGACTCCCCGGCCACCCGGCCGGAGGGATCGGGGAGCGGGCCGGCGGCGGGCTGCTCCGGCGGCGGCAGTTCCGAGGTGCGGGGCTGCGTGGCCGCCGTGCGCAGGTCCGTGCGGGCGAGGAGCACGGTCGTCGTGTCGCCGTCCCGCCCGGCGGCCAGGGCCGCCAGCTCGTCGCGGACCTCGCTCATCGACGGCCGGTGCGCCGGATCGGCGGCGAGCATGCGGGTGAGGGGCCCGGTCAGCGCGCCGGCCCGCCGCGGGGGCGTGGGCTCCCCAGCGGCGACGCGATGCAGCAGCCGCAGGGCGTTCTCGTCCATGCCGAACGGGGGTGCGCCCTCCAGGCAGGTGTAGAGCGTCGCCCCGAGCGAGAAGACGTCGCTGGCCGGCGACATCGCCGCCCCCTGGGCCACCTCCGGCGCCAGGAACGCCGGCGTGCCGGTGATCTGCCCGGTCTGGGTCAGCGTCACGTCACCGCTGGCGTGGGAGATGCCGAAGTCGGTGATCTTGACCAGGCCGTCGACGCCGCGTCCCTGCCCGATGAGGACGTTGGCCGGCTTGACGTCCCGGTGCACGATGCCGGCTCCGTGCGCGGCGTCCAGGGCGTCGGCCAGCTGGGCGCCGATCTGCGCCACCTGGTCCACCCGCAGGACGCCGTCCTCCTGCAGCACCTCGGCCAGGCTGCGGGAGGGCAGGTACTCCATCACCAGCCACGGCGCGTCGCCCTCCACGGCCACGTCGTAGACGGAGACGGCGTGCGGATGGCTCAGCCGGGCGGCGATCCGGCCCTCCCGCAGCGCGCGCTGGCGCTGTCGATCGACGGTCGCCGGGTCCGCGTCCACCGGGGGCAGCACCTGCTTGACGGCCACCTGCCGGCCCAGCCGCTCGTCGCGGGCAAGCCAGACCGCGCCCATGCCACCGCCCCCGATCCGGGACAGCAGCCGGTAGCGCTCCGCGACGAGGAAGTCGGGTCCGATCATCACCGGTCCGTCCTACCCGCCCCGGTCGCGGGTCTCAGACGCCGGAGGGGACGCCGTACCGGCGGGCGTACTCCTGCTGAGCGCCCTCGGGCAGCGCGTCGTAGAGCGTGCCGAGCTCGTCGACGACGTCGGCGGAGAGGTCGTCGAAGAGGCGCTGCCAGGTGGGCGGCTCGTCGTAGCTGCGGGTCAGGAGCAGCTCCCACGCCTGCGCCTGCCGATCGCGCTTGCCCCGTTCGGCGAGGAACTCCGACAGGTACTGGTCCTTCGCGACGGCCTTCTCCTCCCGGGTCGCCGACGCCGGCAGCCCGGCCGGATCGGCGCCCTTCAGGACGGCCAGGATCGCCTCCACGACCTCGGGTCTCACCTGCTGCGGATCGCTCATCGACTGCCTCCTCCGGTCGGCCCGCCCCTGATCGACATCCTGACGCGGGGCCGGTCCGGTGGCACTCACCGGATCCGCGCTGCCGATCTTTCCCCGTAGGTCGTCACTCAACCACCCCCGCCCATCCACCGCGCGGCCTGCACCGACGCGGCGGCCCGGTGCCCTACCGTCTCCCGCGGTCGCCGCCCGGATGGGAGGCCGAGGCCCGCCACCGGTCCGGGTCGGCGGGGTGCGAGGAGCAGGACATGGGCGAGATCACCACGTCACCGGCCCGCCCGGCGCGGCCGGGCAAGGCGGTGAGCCGGCGCGGCCGGATGGGGACGCCGGCGCCGGCCGCGGCCGCGGGACGGCGGGCGGCCCGCCCCGCGCTGACCCCCAGCCTCGGGCAGAAGTTGCGCTACCGCTTCGACAACGCGCTGGCCCGCGGGCCGGCCGTCGTCATCGGCTGGCTCGCCCTGGTCACGCTGGCCATCTTCGTCCTCGCCGGGCTGCTCTTCTGGGCGTTCCGGCTCGACGGGGTCAACGGTGCCGGGCCGGTGGGCAACCCGGCGGAGGGCATCTGGCAGGCGATGCTGCGGGTCGTCGACGCCGGCACCTTCGCCGGCGACACCAGCTGGCCGATGCGGCTGCTGTCCCTGCTCGTCACGCTGGCCGGCATCTTCATCGCCGGCAGCCTCATCGGTCTGATCGCCAACGGCGTCGACCAGCGGATCGAGGGCCTGCGCAAGGGCCGCAGCGACGTCTTGGAGACCGGCCACACCCTGATCCTCGGCTGGTCGCCGCGGATCGCCGCGATCGTCGCCGAGCTCGTGGTCGCCAACGAGAGCGAGCGGGACGCCGCCGTCGTGGTCCTCGGCAACGAGGACAAGACGGTGATGGAGGACGCGCTGGCCGCGGCCGTCCCCGACACCGGCACCACGCGGGTGGTCTGCCGGTCCGGCTCGCCGTCGCGGGCCGCCGACCTGCGCATGGTGAACCTGGCCGGGGCCCGCTCGGTGATCGTGATGAGCGCCGGGGCCGGCGACGCCGACGTGATCAAGGCGGTGCTGGCGATCAAGACCCTGGACGCCGAGTTCGCCGGCCCGCGGGTGATCGCCGAGGTCGGCGACCCGACCTACGCGGCCAGCCTGGAGGTCCTCACCGACGGGCGGGTGGTCACGGTCAACTCCGACCACGTCATCGCCGAGATCACCGCGCAGTCCTGCCGGCAGAGCGGGCTGTCCCAGGTGCTGCGCGACCTGCTCGACTTCGAGGGCGACGAGGTGTACTTCGCGCCGTTCCCCGAGCTCACCGGCCGCAGCTACGGCGAGGCGCTGGGCGCGTTCGAGCGTTGCGCCGTCCTCGGCCTGGCCCGCGCCGACGGCACCGTCCTGGTGAACCCGCCCGCGGGGACCGTCCTGGCCGACGGCGACGAGGTGATCGCCGTCGCGGAGGACGACTCCACGTTCCGCTGCACCGGGATCGCCACCCACGAGCCGCCGGTGCCGCTGGTGGCCACCGACGAGGTTCCCCAGACCACGAACCTGCTGGTCGTCGGCTGGAGCGTGCTGGGCCCGAAGGTCGTGCGGGAGATCGACCAGTTCGCCGTGCCGGGCACCGTCGTCGAGGTCGTCGTCGACCCGGCGCTGGTCGACCCGGGCGAGGTCCGCGTCGACGGCCTGCTGCACACCGACCTGCGGGTGCACACGACCAGCGCCGGCCCGGACGAGCTGGCCGGCCTGGTCGCCGACCGGCCCTTCGACCAGGGCATCGTGCTCAGCTACCGGGACGCGGTGGACGCTGCCGACGGCGACGCCCGCACCCTGCTCACCCTGCTGGCCCTGCGCCGCGCCTGGCCGGCCGGGGGCCCGCACGCCGTCCGGATCGTGGCGGAGGTCCTCGAGCGCGAGGACGTCGAGCTGGCCCAGGCCGGCGGCGTCGACGACTGGATCGTCAGCGACGAGGTCACCAGCCTGATGCTGGCCCAGCTCTCCGAGCGCACCGAGCTGGCCCAGGTCTTCCTCGAGCTGTTCTCCCCGGACGGGGCCCGGCTGAGCTTCCGGCCCGCGCAGCGCTACGTGGGCGGCGAGCCGGTGCCCTACGGTGCCGTCGTCGCCGCCGGTGCGCTGCGGGACGAGTCGGTGCTCGGCTACCGGACCGCCGACGGCTCGGTGCACCTCAACCCGGCGAAGAGTGAAGTGGTGGCACTGCAGGCCGACGACCAGGTGCTGGTGATCGAGAGCCGCGGCTGACCGCCGGTGCGCCGCCAGGTACTCTGGCGACGCACCGGGAGGATTCGCCTAGTGGCCTATGGCGCTCGCTTGGAAAGCGGGTTGGGGGCAACCCCTCGGGAGTTCGAATCTCCCATCCTCCGCCGTCGAGGCCGGGTTCCGGTTCCACCGGGGCCCGGCCTCCGTGCATCCGCCGCAGGTAGAGCCCGGCCAGCCCGCCCAGCGACGGCGTGCCCTACAGTGGGGGCAGACCCCTCGTGCGGCGTCACCCTGTGAACCTCCCCAGGGCCGGAAGGCAGCAAGGATAAGCAGGCTCTGGCGGGTGCGCGAGGGGTCCTTTGCTGTGCCCGTCGTCTGCGCTGCCCATCGTCGGCCCACCGGCCGACGCCGCGGCCAGGTGCCGCCCTCCTGCTGCACCGAGCCCTTCCCCGTCTTCCGGGCCCTTCCCCGTTCCCGGTCGGGGAGCCTCCGGCCCCGGGACCGGTCCACACCGTGGTTCCTCGGGTCTGCAGCGCGGTCCCTCGCCCCGCGTAACCTGCCCTCCGTGGCTCTGGCGCTCTACCGGAAGTACCGCCCGGCGACCTTCGCCGAGGTGGTCGGCCAGGAGCACGTGACCGCCCCGCTGGTCAACGCCGTCGACGGCGGCCGGATCAACCACGCCTACCTGTTCAGCGGCCCGCGCGGCTGCGGCAAGACGTCGTCGGCGCGGATCCTGGCCCGTTCGCTCAACTGCGAGCAGGGGCCCACCTCCACGCCGTGCGGCGTCTGCGAGTCCTGCATCGCGCTGGCCCCGGACGGCCCCGGCTCGCTGGACGTCATGGAGATCGACGCAGCCAGCCACGGTGGCGTCGACGACGCCCGGGACCTGCGCGAACGCGCCTTCTTCGCCCCGGTCAGCAGCCGCTACAAGGTCTACATCGTCGACGAGGCGCACATGGTGACCACGCAGGGCTTCAACGCCCTGCTGAAGGTGGTCGAGGAGCCGCCGGACTTCCTGGTCTTCGTCTTCGCCACCACCGAGCCGGACAAGGTGCTGCCGACCATCCGCTCGCGCACCCACCACTACCCGTTCCGGCTGGTGCCGCCGGCGACGCTGCGCGGCCTGCTGGAGAGGACCTGCACCGCCGAGGGCGTGCAGGTGGAGCCGACGGTCTTCCCCCTGGTCGTGCGCGCGGGCGGCGGCTCGGTCCGCGATTCGCTGTCGATCCTCGACCAGCTGCTGGCCGGTGCCGGTCCCGAGGGCGTCACCTACAAGAGCGCCGTCGGGCTGCTCGGGGTCACCGACGACGCGCTGCTCGACGAGACCATCGACGCCCTGGCCGCGCACGACGCGCCGGGTGTGTTCCGGGCCGTCGACCGGGTCGTCGAGGCCGGCCACGACCCGCGCCGGTTCGCCACCGACCTGCTCGACCGGCTGCGCGACCTGATCGTGCTCGACGCCGTGCCCGACGCCGGGGGCAACGGCCTGCTCGACACCCCGCCCGACCGGCTGGACCTGATGAGCGCGCAGGCCTCCGCGCTGGGGTCGGCGACGCTGTCGCGGATGGCCGACACCGTGCACGCCGGGCTGACCGAGATGCGCGGGACGACGGCGCCGCGGCTGCTGCTGGAGCTGGTCTGCGCCCGCATGCTGCTGCCCGGTACCGACGACTCGGCGGCGGCGACCCTGCAGCGGCTGGAGCGCCTCGAGCGGCGGATGTCGATCGCCGGCGAGCACGCCGGGCGTCCTGTCGCCGAGGCACCGTCGCGCGAGGTGCCGTCCCGCGAGGTGCCGTCCCGCGAGGCGGCCCCGGTCCGGGAGCCGGCCCCGGTCCGGGAGCCGGCACCCGAGGGCTCGGGCTCGCCGCGGCGTGAGTTCGTCCGCAAGTCGCAGGCCGCGTCTGCGGAGCCGGCGGCGCAGCCCAGCGCCCCGCCCGCGCCCACCCCCGCGCCGGTGCGCGCACCCGCCGCCGACGACTGGCCCGAGACCACTCCGCCCGGCTCGGGCGGCGGGGCGCCGCCGTCCCGCCCGGCCGCGCCCGCCGCGCCGGCGCCGGCCGCGGCGGAGGAGCCGCGCCGGCTGCGGGTGGCCGCCGGCGAGCCGGACATCCCCCTGCCGCCGGAGCCGACCGACGACGAGGACTGGCCGCACCCCGCCCGGCCCGCCGCGGCGGCCCGGGTCGAGGCGTCCGGCCCGGCGACCGCCGGCCCGCCGAGCGCCGCGGCCGGGTCCTCCCCGGCCCCGCGCGGTGCCGAGCCGACGCCGGTCGTGTCGGCGGACCCGGCGCCGGCCGGTGAGGGCGAGCTGACCACCGCCGACGTCCGGCGGGTGTGGCCGGAGCTGCTCGCGGTGGTCCGGCGGCACAAGCGGACCACCGAGGCGCTGCTGAAGAGCGCCCAGGTGCACGACCTGGCCAACGGAGTGCTCACCCTGGCGGCCACCTCGCCGGCGCTGGCCAAGATGCTGGGCGACGACCTGAACAAGGACGTCGTCCGCCAGTCGCTGCAGGAGCTCCTCGGCGTGCGGTGGAAGGTGCAGGTCGTGATGGAGGGCGCCGGCCGCCCCGGCGGGCCCGCGGTGGCGCCGGAGGCCGCCCGCGAGGCGGCGCGGGCCGCCGAGGCCGCCGAGGCGCGGGAGCTCATGGCCGAGCGGGCGGCGGAGGGCCCCGGCGGCGGCCAGGAGCACACGCCGGCGGTCGACCCGGAGCAGGCCGCGCTGCAGCTGCTGCGGGCCCAGCTCGGCGCCCGGCCGATCGACGACTGAGGGGTGCCGGCTCAGCCGGCGGCGAGGACCTGGTCGAGGCGCTCGTAGCCCTCGCGGACCCCGACCTCCATGCCGCTGGCGACGAAGGCATCCCGGTCGGCGAAGGAGTCGACCAGCGAGGTGGAGGTCAGCCGGGTGCGCCCGTCGCCGAGGTCCTCGAGGACGAGCTTCTCCAGCGCGACGCCGTCGGGCATGCCCTCGAAGGTGAAGGTCTGCACGATCAGCTCGTTCGGGCGCACCTCGTGGAAACAGCCGTGGAAGCCGTACTCCTCGTCGCCCTGGCGGTGGAGATACCGGTAGGAGCCGCCGGTGCGGCAGTCCCACGTGTCGATCGTCATCTCCAGGCCGCGCGGGCCGAGCCACCGGGCGACGAGCTCGGGGTCGACGTGGGCGCGGAACACCTTCTCCGGCGGGGCGTCGAACTCCCGGGTGATCCGGACGAGCGGGACGTCGGGGTCGGAGGCGATCCGGGTCTGGTGGGTGCTGGTGCTGGTCATGATTGCTGCCCTTCCTGCGGGGGTGGGAGCGGGTCGACGTCATCGGGCATGTCCCGGAGGACGTCGTCGAGTCGGCGGTAGCGCTCCTCGGCCTGGCGGCGGTAGCGCTCGATCCACTTCGTCATGAGGTCGAACACCTCCGCCTCGAGGTGCACCGGACGGCGCTGGGCGTCGCGGCTGCGGCTGACCAGGCCGGCGTCCTCGAGCACCCGCAGGTGCTTGGAGACGGCCTGGACGCTGACGTCGTAGGGCTCGGCCAGCTCGCCGACGGTGGCATCGGCCACCGCGAGCCGGGTGACCATGTCGCGCCGCGTGGGATCGGCCAGGGCCGCGAAGACCCGGGAGAGCGGATCGCCGGCCATGTGCCGTCCTCCTCTCTTCCTCAACCATTCGGTTGAGGAAAGCCTGGACCTCGGTCGGGGACGTTGTCAACCGCCTGGTTGATAAAAGTGGCTCGCCCGGGGTCCCCGCGGACGTCGTGCGGGCGGCCTACCCTCAGGGCATGTTCCCTGGAGGTCAGCCCGACATGGCGCAGCTGCTCAAGCAGGCGCAGCAGATGCAGCAGCAGCTCGCAGCCGCACAGGAGCAGCTGGCCGCCGAGCAGGTGACCGGCTCGGCCGGCGGCGGGCTGGTGACCGCCACCATGACCGGCCAGGGCGAGCTCACCGCGGTCACCATCGCCCCCGCGGCGGTCGACCCGGACGACGTCGAGACGCTGCAGGACCTCGTCGTCGCCGCCGTCCGCGACGCCTCGCGGCAGGCCAACGAACTCACCGCCAGTCGCATGGGGCCGCTCGCCGGCGGCCTCGGTGGCGGCATGGGGCTGCCCGGCCTCTGAGCCGCGGGCAGCCCTCCCGGACGAGAGGAACACCGTGTACGAGGGGGCCGTCCAGGACCTCATCGACGAGCTCGGCCGCCTGCCCGGCGTCGGGCCGAAGAGCGCGCAGCGCATCGCCTTCCACCTGCTGGCGGCCGAGTCCGCCGACGTCGGCCGGCTGGTGGCGGCGCTGCAGCGCGTGCAGGCCGAGGTCCGTTTCTGCGGGACCTGCTACAACGTCGCCGAGGGCGAGCGGTGCCGCATCTGCCGCGACCCCCGGCGCAGCGACGACGTCATCTGCGTCGTCGAGGAGCCCAAGGACGTCGTCGCGATCGAGCGCACCCGCGAGTTCCGCGGCCGCTACCACGTGCTCGGCGGTGCGATCAGCCCGATCGAGGGCGTGGGCCCGGACGACCTGCGGGTCAAGGAGCTCATGACCCGGCTGATGAGCGGCACCGTCACCGAACTGATCATCGCCACCGATCCGAACCTGGAGGGGGAGGCGACCGCCGCCTACCTCGCCCGGCTGGTCGGGCCGTTGGGCATGGCGGTGTCCCGGCTGGCCAGTGGCTTGCCCGTGGGTGGCGACCTGGAGTACGCCGACGAGGTCACCCTGGGCCGGGCGTTCGAGGGGCGCCGCCGCATCGACGCCTGAGCGTCGTGGTAGTCGTGGCCCGATCGGTCACGAGCGGATAACGGTCGTTCCGGCGGTTTCGGCGCTGGACCGCGCCTGTGCTACGCATGGGTAACCAACGGCCATACCCGTCCGCGGCAGGAAATCCTCAGGGTCCGCGGGCGGTGCCCAGGAAGAACGAAGGTAGGCGGATGAGTTCCGTTTCGATCCGTGGTCGGCGTGTGCGCGTCGCCACCGCAGGCCTCGCGGTGACCGCGCTGACGCTCGCGGCGTGCGGGGGCAGCGACGACGGCGGCAGCGGCTCCGGTGGGGGCAGCGGCGGCGGCACGCTGACGATCGGCACCAGCGACAAGATCACCACGATCGACCCCGCGGGTTCGTACGACAACGGCTCCTTCGCCGTCATGAACCAGGTCTTCCCCTTCCTGATGAACACCAACTACGGAAGCCCCGACGTCGAGCCCGACATCGCCGAATCGGCCGAGTTCACCGCGCCGACGCAGTACACGGTCACCCTGAAGCCGGGCCTGAAGTGGGCCAACGGCAACGACCTGACCGCCTCGGACGTCAAGTTCACCTTCGACCGGATGGTCGCCATCAACGACCCGAACGGTCCGGCCGCCCTCCTGGCCAACCTGGAGAGCACCGAGGTCGTCGACGACACCACCGTCGTCTTCAACCTCAAGTCGGAGAACGACCAGACGTTCCCGCAGATCCTGTCCAGCCCGGCCGGCCCGATCGTGGACGAGGACGTCTTCTCGGCCACCGAGCTCACCCCGGACCAGGAGATCGTCGACGGCAACGCCTTCCACGGCCCGTACACGATCACCAACTACGACCAGAACAACCTGATCTCCTACGAGGCCTACCCCGACTACCAGGGGCTGCTGGGCGCTCCGGCCACCGAGCAGGTCAACGTCAAGTACTACGCCGACTCCTCGAACCTCAAGCTGGACATCGAGCAGGGCAACATCGACGTCGCCTTCCGCAGCCTGAGCGCGACCGACATCGAGGACCTCAGCGGCAACGAGGACGTCGAGGTCGTCGAGGGCCCGGGCGGCGAGATCCGCTACATGGTCTTCAACTTCAACACCCAGCCCTTCGGTGCCACGCAGCCCGACGCCGACCCGGCCAAGGCCGCGGCCGTCCGCCAGGCGATCGCGCACCTGATCAACCGCGAGGAGCTCGCGGAGCAGGTCTACAAGGGCACCTACACCCCGCTGTACTCCCACGTGGCCGACGGTCTGACCGGCGCCACCGAGGCGCTGCGGGAGATGTACGGCGACGGCAACGGCGGCCCGGACGCCGAGCGGGCGGCCCAGGTGCTGCAGGACGCGGGCGTGCAGACCCCGGTGCAGCTGAGCCTGCAGTACTCCAACGACCACTACGGGCCGTCCTCGGGTGACGAGTACGCCCTGATCAAGGACCAGTTGGAGTCCAGCGGCCTGTTCACCGTGGACCTGCAGACCACCGAGTGGGTGCAGTACTCCGAGGACCGCGTCGCCGACGTGTACCCGGCCTACCAGCTGGGCTGGTTCCCGGACTACTCCGACGCCGACAACTACCTGTCGCCGTTCTTCCTCACGGAGAACTTCCTGTCCAACCACTACGCCAACCAGCAGGTGAACGACCTGATCCTGCAGCAGGCCACCACCCCGGACCCGGCGCAGCGGACGGCGCTGATCGAGCAGATCCAGCAGCAGGTCGCCCAGGACCTGTCCACGCTGCCCTACCTGCAGGGCGCTCAGGTCGCCGTCGTCCGGACCGGCGTGGAGGGTGCGGCGGACACGCTCGACGCGTCCTTCAAGTTCCGCTACGGCGCCCTGAGCCTGAGCCAGGGCTGACCCCGGCGGCCTGAGAAGGTAGCGACACCGGCCCCGGGTGACCCCGCCGCTCGGCGGGGCCACCCGGGGCCTCCCCATGTGCGGCTCTGCCGCATGCACGGAGGAAAGGCGATGACCACAGCAGCGACCGAGCTCGCGGGCAGCGGATCAGACCAGGAGCAGGAGCGGGCCCCGGCGGTCCGCCGCCGCCGCGGCGGTGGTGGCCTCGCCGGCTACCTGCTCGTCCGGTTCCTGCTGATCATCCCCACCGTATTCATCCTGGTGACGACGGTCTTCTTCCTCATGCGCTCCACCGGTGACCCGATCACCGCGGCGCTGGGCGGCCGGCTCACCGCGGCGGAGCTCGCCCAGCGGGTGCAGGAGGCCGGGTACGACCGGCCGCTGCTGGTGCAGTACTTCGAGTACCTCGGCAGCGTCTTCACCGGCGACTTCGGGACGACGCTGTCCGACCGCCGGCCGGTCACCGAGGTGCTCACCACCTTCGGGACGGCGACCCTCGAGCTGGCGTGCTACGCGCTGATCGTCGCCTTCGCCATCGGCATACCGCTCGGGCGCCTGGCCGCCTACTGCCGCGACAAGTGGCCCGACGCGGTGCTCCGGGTGTTCGCGATCCTCTGCTACGCGACGCCGGTGTTCTTCGCCGGCCTGGTGCTCAAGCTGGTCTTCGCCAGCGGGCTGGGCTGGCTGCCGGTCGCCGGCCGGGCCTCCACCGGGACGGAGATCGAACTGCAGTTCCTCGAGAACCCGACCGGCATCTACCTGATCGACGCGATCCGCCTGGGCGACCCCGACGTGATCCGTGACGTGCTCGAGCACGCGGTGCTGCCCGCGCTGGCGCTCGGGCTGCTCACCGCCGGGGTGTTCCTGCGCCTGGTGCGCACCAACGTCATCGGCACCCTGGGCATGGGCTACGTCGAGGCGGCCCGCTCCCGCGGCGTCGCCGAGCGGCGGCTGCTGCGCAAGCACGCCTACCGGCCGGCGCTGATCCCGATCATCACCGTCATCGGCCTGCAGGTCGCCCTGCTCATGGGC
Organism: Geodermatophilus ruber; assembly: GCF_900114385.1. GTDB lineage: Bacteria > Actinomycetota > Actinomycetes > Mycobacteriales > Geodermatophilaceae > Geodermatophilus > Geodermatophilus ruber. The sequence goes on along the minus strand of NZ_FOSW01000004.1, from coordinate 301,040 downwards.
GGCGCCGTCCTGACCGAGACGACCTTCGAGTGGAAGGGCCTGGGCTTCCAGCTGGCCGAGTACCTGCAGGCCCGTGACTTCGTCGCCGTGCAGGGCATCGTCGCGCTGCTGGCGGTGATCGTCGCGGTGACCAACTTCGTCGTCGACGTCATCGCCGCGCTGATCGACCCGCGGGTGAGGTACTGATGAGCACCGTCGCTCCCGTCGAGGAGAGCCCGCGCACCGATCCCGCCCGCCGGGGCTGGCGCCGGCTGCCCGTCGTCCACCAGCTGCGGCAGAGCGTGGGCCTGCAGCGCGGCATGCTCGTGACCGGGCTGGTGCTCACCGGCCTGTTCCTGCTCACCGCGCTGGTCGCCCCGCTGCTGGCGCCCTACGAGTACAACCAGCTGCGCGACGCCGACGGGCCCTTCGGCGCGCAGCAGGCGCCCTCGGCCGAGCACTGGCTGGGCACCACGGTCGGCGGCTACGACGTGCTCTCCCGCGTGATCTACGGCTCGCGCACCGCGGTCATGGTGATCGTGGTCGCCATCGTGCTGTCGTTGTTCGCCGGCGTGCTGATCGGGCTGCTCTCGGGCTACTTCGGCGGCTGGCTGGACCGGGTGCTGGTGGTCGTCTGCGACGCGGTCTACGCCTTCCCGGCCCTGCTGCTGGCCATCGTCATGGCGATCGTCATCAGCGGCGGGCAGTCCAGCCTCTTCGGCGGCATCCTGGCCGCGGCCATCTCGATCACCGTCGTGTTCATCCCGCAGTACTTCCGCGTGGTCCGCGCCGAGACGGTGCGGATCAAGGGGGAGGCGTTCGTCGAGTCCGCCCGCGTGGTCGGCGCCGGGCACTGGCGGATCATGACCCGGCACGTGCTGCGCAACGCGACCCGCACGCTGCCGCTGATCCTCACGCTCAACGCCTCCGAGGCGATCCTCACCCTCGCCGGGCTGGGCTTCCTCGGCTTCGGCATCGAGCCGACCGCCGCCGCCGAGTGGGGCTACGACCTCAACAAGTCGCTGTCGGACGTGACCAGCGGCATCTGGTGGACGGCGATCTTCCCCGGCGCCGCGATCGTCCTGGTGGTCCTCGGCCTGACGCTGGTGGGCGAGAGCCTCAACGACCTGGCCGACCCGCGGCTGCGCAGCCGCCGGGCGGCCGAGTCGGGGGAGACGGCGGAGACGTCGGTCGTGCCGGGCGGGTCGCTGGGCGCGGGGCCGGCCGGACTGGACGGGATCGAGGGGAGGCCCCGATGACCACCACCCGGGCCGGCGAGGTCGTCGGCATCGAGAACCTGTCGGTGTCCTTCGCCACCGACGCCGGCACGATCACCGCCGTCCAGGACGTGAGCCTGTCGGTGGCCGCCGGCGAGGTGCTCGCCGTCGTGGGCGAGAGCGGCAGCGGGAAGACGGTCACCGCGCGCAGCATCCTGGGCCTGCTGCCGGAGACCGCGGCCACCCGCGGCGCCGTCGTGCTGCGCAGCAAGGACGGCTCGGCGCAGCACGACGTGGTCGCGCTGTCCGCCAAGCAGCTCGGCGAGTTGCGCGGCCGCGACGCCGCCATGGTCTTCCAGGAGCCCTCGACCGCGCTCAACCCGGTCTACCCGGTGGGCTGGCAGATCGCCGAGGGGCTGCGCGCGCACGGGAAGTACAACCGGGCGCAGGCGCGGGCCGAGGCGATCGAGGTGCTGCGGCGGGTGGGGATCCCCGACCCGGAGGAGCGGATCGACCACTACCCCCACCAGTTCTCCGGCGGGCAGAAGCAGCGCATCGTCATCGCCCAGGCCCTGGTGCTCGACCCCGGTGTGATCATCGCCGACGAGCCGACGACGGCGCTGGACGTCACCGTGCAGGCCGAGATCCTCGACCTGCTGCGCCGCTGCCGCGACGAGTTCGGTGCCGCGATCGTGCTGATCACCCACAACATGGGCGTCGTCGCCGACCTGGCCGACCGGGTGGCGGTGATGTACTCCGGCCGGATCGTGGAGCAGGCCGATGTCCGCACGCTGTTCTCCGCGCCGCAGGAGCCCTACACCCGGCAGCTGCTGGCCTCGGTGCCGCGGCTGGGCGAGGGCCGGGCCCGCGCCGAGGAGCGAGCCGCAGCCCGCGCTCCCGGCTGGGCCGACGCCGCTCCCGCGGTGGCGGCCCGCGACCTGCGGATCGTCTACCCCGGCCGGTTCCGCCGTCCGGACTTCGTCGCCGTCGACGGCGTGAGCTTCGCCATCCGCCCCGGTGAGGTGCTGGGGCTGGTCGGCGAGAGCGGCAGCGGCAAGACCACGATCGGGCGGGCCATCGCCGGGCTGACCCGGGTCACCGACGGGTCGCTGTCGGTGCTGGGCACCGAGATGCGGGGGGTCCGGGAGAAGGCGTTCCGCCCGGTGCGCAAGCGGATCGGGTTCGTCTTCCAGGACCCCGCGTCGAGCTTCAACCCGCTGCTCACCATCGCCGAGGCGGTCGCCGAGCCGCTGGTGGTCAACGGCCGCGCCGAGGATCCCCGGGCGGCGCGCTCCCGCGTGGACGAGCTCCTGGAGGCGGTGCAGCTGCCGCGCTCCTTCGGCGACCGCTTCCCGCACGAGCTCTCCGGCGGGCAGCGCCAGCGGGCCAGCCTCGCCCGCTCCCTGGCGCTGGACCCGGAGCTGCTCATCGCCGACGAGCCCACCTCGGCCCTCGACGTGTCGGTGCAGGCCCGGGTGCTCGAGCTGTTCGCCGAGCTGCAGCGGGAGCTCGGTTTCGCCTGCCTGTTCATCAGCCACGACCTCGCCGTCGTCGACCTGCTCGCCGACCGGATCGCGGTGCTCTACCGCGGCCGGCTGGTCGAGGAGGGCACCGGCGCGGAGGTGCTGGGGGCGCCGCAGCACCCCTACACCCAGCGGCTGCTGGCCTCGCTGCCCGTGCCCGATCCCGACGTGCAGGCCGCCCGCCGCGCCGCCTGGCAGCAGCTGGCCTGAACCGGAGGAGTTCCGTGCGCGTCACGCGCACGGAACTCCTCCGGTCACTCGAGGACGGCGTCGACGCAGCCCTACCCCCGCACGACCGGGGATCGACCCGCGCCCCTGGGTAGGGTTCCCGCAGGTCAACTCCCGGAGGTCCCCGTGCGCCGGCTGTGCGTCGTTCTTCCCCTGCTGGCCGCCGGAATCCTCCTCGGCGGCGTCCCCGCGCTGGCCGAGCCGCCGTTCAGCGTGCCGGAACAGGTGACCGATCGTGCCGGAGTGCTCGGGGACGATGACGTCGCCCGGGTGGAGGACGCGGTCGACCGGCTGCGGTCGGAGGAGGACCTGCAGCTGTTCGTGGTCTACGTCGACAGCTTCGACGGCTCCTCCGGCGTCGACTGGGCCGACGAGACCGCCGCGCGGTCCGGTCTGGGCGGCAACGACGTCCTGTTCGCGGTGGCCGTCGAGGACCGACGCTACGGCTACTCGGCCGACGAGGCGTTCCCCCTCTCCGCCGCCGAGCTCGACGAGCTCATCGCCAGGGACGTCGAGCCGGAGCTCAGCGACGACGACTGGGCCGGCGCCGCCGTCGCGCTCGCCGACGGGCTGGGTGATTCCGGGGGCAGCGGTGCGGGGACCACCGCCCTGCTCGTCGCCGGCGGGCTGGCCGTCGTCGGCGGCGGGGCGTACCTGGTCACCCGGTCGCGCCGCCGGCGGGGGCAGCGGGCGACGCCGCAGGGCCCGCCCGACCCGCACGCCGGGACGCCGACCGAGCAGCTGCAGGGGCAGGCGAGCACCGCGCTGCTCGATCTCGACGAGGCGGTGCAGAGCTCGGCGCTCGACCTCGACTTCGCCCGCCTCCAGTACGGCGAGGAGGCCGTCGCCGGCTTCGCCGAGGCCCTGGCGCAGGCGCGGGCGGAGCTCGCCCGCGCCTTCGCGCTGCGCCAGCAGCTCGACGACGAGGTTCCCGAGGACGAGCCGGCGCGCCGGCGCATGCTCGCGGAGATCCTCGCGCTGACCGGCTCCGCCGACGCCCGCCTCGACGCGCAGGCGGAGGAGTTCGCGCGGCTGCGGGACCTGGAGCGCACCGCCCCGCAGGTCCTCGACGCCCTCGCGCCGCGGATCGCGCAGCTGCGCGACCGACTGCCCGCCGAGGAGCAGCGGCTGCGGGGGCTGGGGGAGCGCTACGCCGAGGCCGCCCTTGCGCCGGTCGCGGACAACGTGGCCGAGGCGCGGGCCCGCCTGGCCGCCGCCGAGCAGGAGATCGCCGAGGCTCGCGCCGACCTGGCCGCGGGACAGCCGGGGGCGGCGGTCACCGACGTGCGGGCGGCCGAGGACGCCGTCGCCCAGAGCGCCACCCTGCTCGACGCCGTCGGCCGGCTGGGCGCCGACCTGGAGGCCGCGGCCGGCCGGGTGGCGGCGGCCCGGGCGGAGACCGAGAAGGACCTCGCCGAGGCCCGCGCGCTGCTCGGCAGCGGCGACCGCAGCGGCCTGGGGTCGCAGGTGGCCCGCGCGGAGGCGGCGCTGGCCACCGCCGACGCCGCCCTGACCCCTCCGGACGGTGGCCGGCCCGACCCGCTGGCGGCCCTGCGCGGGCTGGAGGAGGCCGACGTCGCGCTGGAGGAGGCCCTGCGCGCGGCCCGCGACGCCCAGGACCGGGCGCGGCGGGCGGCGGCCTCCCTCGACCAGGCCCTGCCCGCCGCGCGTTCCTCGGTCGCTGCGGCCGGCGACTTCATCAGCACCCGGCGGGGGGCCGTCGGGCCGGAGGCGCGCACCCGGCTGGCCGAGGCCCAGCGGCGCCTCGACGCCGCCGTCGCCCAGGGGCCGGGCGACCCGGTCGGCGCGCTGCGGGAGGCCCAGCAGGCCGACGCGCTGGCCCGGCAGGCGCTGGACGCGGCCCGGGCCGACGTCGGCGCGTGGGGCTCCGGCGGGCCGTTCGCGGGACCGGGCGGCTTCGCCGGCGGCTCGGCCGGCCGGAGCGGCGTCGACCTGGGCAGCCTCGTGCTCGGCGGCATCCTGTTCGGCGGGGGCGGTGGCAGCGGGGCACGCGGTGGGTACCGCAGTGGCGGGTTCGGCGGAGGCGGCCGCCGCTCCGGCGGGGGCCGGAGCTCCGGAGGTGGACGGCGAGGCGGCGGCGGGCGCTTCTGAGCGCTCGCCGCGGCCGCCCGCAGCCGCGGTGGGGAACTCCCGGCGCCCGCCGCGCGTGCCCAGAGTCCGGGCCGCCCCGAGGGCCGGCCCCTGTTCGACGGAGGTTCCTCCCGTGCGTCGGCTGACGATCGCCCTGGGCCTGCTGGTCGTGTTCCTCCTCGCCGGCGGCACCCCCGCCCTGGCCGAGCCGCCGTCGGGCGTCACCGGCCAGGTCACCGACCGGGTGGGCGCGCTGGCCGGCCGCGAGGAGGAGGTGCAGCAGGCGGTGGAGGAGCTGCGCGCGCAGACCGGCATCGGCCTCTACGCCGTCTTCGTCGCCACCTTCGACGGCATGGACCGGGCGCAGTGGGCCAACGCCACCGCGGAGCAGTCCGGGCTCGGTGCCGACGACGTGCTGTTCGCGGTCGCGGTGGAGGACCGGCGCTACGGCGTCCACTACGGCGAGCGGATCGACCCCGGCCAGCTGCAGGCGGTGCTGGCCGGCGACGTCGAGCCGCGGCTGTCCCAGGGCGACTGGGCGGGCGCGGTGATCAGCCTGGCCGAGGGCCTCGGCTCGACCGAGACCGCCGCCGGCGCGGCGGGGACGGCGGCCCCGAGCACGTCCGGGGGCGGATCGGGCGCGGTCACTGCGCTGGTCGTGGTGGGGATGTTCCTCCTCGCCGGCGGCGCCTACCTGACGCTGCGCTCCCGCCGGCGCCGCCGGGCGGAGCTGCCCCCGCCGGTGCGGCGGCTGGAGGCGCCGGACCCGCACGCCGGGACGCCGACCGAGCAGCTCAACTACCGGGCGAGCGCCGCCCTGCTCGACCTCGACGAGCGGGTCCGGACCGGGCAGGTGGGCCTCGACTACGCCCGCGCGCACTACGGGGACGAGGCGGTGCCCGGCCTGGTGGAGGGGATGGACCGGACCCGCTCCGAGCTGGCGCGGGCGTTCACCCTCCGGCAGGAGCTCGACGACGAGATCCCCGAGGACGAGCCCACGCAGCGCCGGATGCTCACCGAGCTGCTCGCGCTGACCGACGCGGCCGGCCGGCGCCTGCAGGAACAGGCCGGCGCGCTGGATCGGCTGCGGGAGCAGGAGCGGACCGTCCCGCAGGCGGTGGAGGAGCTGGGCGCGCGGGTCGGGCAGCTGCAGCAGCGGCTGCCGCGCGAGCAGGAGCGGGTCGCGGACCTGCAGCGCCGGTACGCGTCCTCGGCCGTGGCGCCCGTGCTGGAGAACGTGGGGGAGGCCGGGGTGCGGCTGGACGCCGCCGAGCAGGCGGTGGCGCTGGCTCGGGAGGACCAGGCGGCCGACCGCAGCGGCCGCGCGGTCGGCCGGCTGCGCGGCGCCGAGAGCGCCGTCGCGCAGAGCGGCACGCTCCTCGACGCGATCGACCGGCTCGCCCGCGACCTCGCCGAGGCGGAGCAGCGGGTGCCCGGTGTCCGGGCCGACGTGGAGGGCGACCTCGCCGAGGCCCGCGCCCTCCTCTCCGCGGACCGCCAGGGGACCCTGCGCCCGCAGATCGCCCGGGCCGAGGCGGCGCTGAGCGCGTCGGCCGACGCGCTGCGGCCGGCCGACGGCAGCGGCGGGGACCCGCTCGCGGCCCTGCGCCGCCTCGAGGAGGCAGATCTGGCGCTGGAGCAGGCGCTGCGCAACGTCCGCGACGAGCAGACCCGGGCCCGCCGCGCCGCGGAGGCTCTCGAGCAGGCCCTGCTCACGGCCCGGTCGGCGGTGGCGGCCGCCGAGGACTTCATCGGCACCCGCCGCGGCGCGGTCGGTGCCACCGCCCGGACCCGGCTGGCCGAGGCCCAGCGGCACCTGGCCGCCGCCGAGGCGCACGCGGAGCGGGACCCGGCGGGTGCCCTGCGCGAGGCCCAGACCGCCGACCGGCTGGCGCAGCAGGCGCTGCACGTCGCCGGGTCCGACGTCGAGCGGTGGTCCCAGCAGAACAGCTACGGGGGGTACGGCGGCTACGGCGGCGGCTGGGGGCAGGGCGGCCCCGGGTACGGCGGGCCGGGGTACGGCCGGCGCGGCATCAGTCCCCTCGGCGCCGGTCTCGGCGGGCTGGTGCTCGGTGGCCTGCTCTTCGGCGGCGGCGACGACGGCGGCGGCGACTGGAGCGCCGGTGACTTCGGGGGTGGCGACTTCGGAGGTGGCGACTTCGGCGGGGACTTCGGCGGCGGCGACTTCTGATCCGGGGAGCCGGGGCGGGCCGGACCGGTCCGCCGCCGCGCCCCGGGTGCGGCGCGACGGGTGGGAACTGTCGGCCCCGGGTGCCAGTGTGTCCTCCCCCACCGGAGGAGGAGCGATGCCCACTCGGAACACCCCGTGGCCGGACGGCACCCCGTGCTGGATCGACTACGGCGCCTCGGACCTCGACGCCACCAGGAGCTTCTACGGCCGCCTGCTCGGCTGGGAGTACGAGGGTGGTGACCCGGAGTACGGCGGCTACCTCACCGCGACGAGGAACGAGGAGGCCGCGGCCGGCCTCGGCCCGCTGATGAACCCCGCCGACTCGCCGGGGTGGACGACGTACTTCGCCACCGACGACGCGCAGGCCACCGCCGCCCGCATCCGGGAGGCCGGCGGCAGCGTGGTGGTCGAGCCGATGGAGGTCGGGCCCATGGGCACGATGGCGATCGCCGTGGACCCGCAGGGCAACCCGTTCGGGCTCTGGCAGTCCGGCCGGCACACCGGTGCGCGGATCTACAACGAACCGGGGGCGCTGGTCTGGGACGAGGCGGCCGTCGAGGACCCTCAGGCGGCCCGCGACTTCTACGCGGCGGTCTTCGGGTTCACCTTCGACGAGGTGCCCGGTGGCGAGGGCTACACCACGTTCGCCAAGGGCGGGGACCCGCTGGGCGGGCTGGGCGGGCACCAGCCCGGCTCGCCGAAGGGCTGGACGGTGTGCTTCGCGGTGTCCTCCACCGACGACGCGGTCGCCACGGTCGAGGCCGGCGGTGGCACGGTCACCATGGCGCCCACGGATACCGAGTACGGCCGGTTCGCCGTCGTCGAGGACCCGTGGGGCGCGCCGTTCTCGGTCATGCAGGTGCCCTCCGGGAGCTGACCGGGGCTGTGGGCCGGCGTGCCGGGGGCCGCGCCGGCCCGCAGGGCCCGCGCCCGGTCAGCCCGGCAGCTGGCCGTAGGTGCGTTCCGGGCGGAAGCGGACGACCAGCCGGTGGTCGGCGACCATCGCCGCGCGGTACTCGTCCCAGTCCGGGTGCTCGCCGTTCACGCCGCGGTAGTAGGCGATCAGCTCCTCGACCGTGCCGTCGTGCGGGTCGGCGGCCACCGGTGTCAGCTCCGCGGTGCCCTCGACGGCGACCCAGGTCCAGAAGTCCTGCGAGGTCACGTGCAGGGTCACCCGCGGATCGGCCCGCAGGTTGCGGGTCTTGACCCGGTCGTCGGTGACCGACACCCGGATCACCTGCTGCCCCGGGTCGTAGGCGTAGCCGACGTTGGACAGGTGCGGGCGGCCGTCGCGCCTGATGGTCGCCAGCACGCCCCAGCGATGCTCCGCGACGAAGGCCAGCATCCGGGGATCGGGACCTGACGTCATGCGGCCATGCTGGCGGTTCGGGCCCTCCCCGGCATGTCCGGGCGCGCGCGGGAATCCAGGGGGGAGCGCTTCTCAGCGCTCCCGCCCCCGTGCTCTCAGCGGCACCGGCGGCAGCGCCGGCGCCGGCAGCCGGTCGCCGTCGTAGCCGATCACCGCGCCGAACCGGGCGTCCTCGGCATTCCACCGCTCCGCGTACTCGGCGATCTCCTCGCCGCTGCGGCCGACGAAGTTCCACCACATGACGATCCGCTCCTCGAACGGCTCGCCGCCGAGCAGCAGCAGCCGGCTCGGCTCGGCGCCCCGCAGGCGCACCGACCGCCGTCCGGTGCCGAGGTAGAGCATCTCCCCGCGCTCCAGCGGCGTGCCCTCCACCCCGGCCGAGCCGGACGACGCCAGCAGCGCGTACTCGAAGTCCGGCTCCAGCGGGAGCTCCACGTCGGCGCCGGCGGCGAGGTCGAGGTCGGCACCCACCAGCGGTGTGTAGGCGGTGCCCGGCGAGGTGGCGCCGCCGAGGGTGCCCATGAGGACGGTGGCGGTCAGCCCGTCGGAGGCGAAGCCGGGGAGCCTGCGGTGGTGGGCGAAGTCGGGCGCCGCGTCCCGGTGCGCGCCGGGGAGGGCCACCCACAGCTGGGCGCCGTGCAGCCAGCGGGGGTGCTCCGCCGGGGACTGCTCGGAGTGCGCGATCCCGCGGCCGGCCGTCATCAGCGCCAGCTCGCCGGGCCGGATGCGCGCGTCGCTGCCGAGGGAGTCCCGGTGGTGCACCTCGCCCTCGAGCAGCCAGGACACCGTCTGCAGGCCGGTGTGCGGGTGCGGCGGCACCTGCATGCCCGCGGAGGAGGTGATGTCGTCGGGCCCGTAGTGGTCGACGAACGCCCACGCCCCCACCAGCCGCCGGCCCAGGGTCGGCAGCAGGCGGCGCACCCGGGTGCTCTCGCCGAGCAGCACCTCCTTGCCACGCAGCAGGTCCAGCACGGGGCCGGCCGGGGTCGACGCCAGCCCGCCGAGCTCGCGGGCCGGTGGCCGCCGGTCGAGGTTGCTCATGGTGCCTGCCTCCGTGGGCGTCCGCGGTCAGGCGGTTCTGTCGGGCGACTGCTCAGTCTCACCCCGGACGGTGCCGTGCGGCACGCGCTGCGCCGGGACCGTGCCGAGCCGGCCGGCCGAGAAGTCGGTGAACGCGTCCATGACCTCCTGGCGGGTGTTCATGACGAACGGCCCGTACATGGCGATCGGCTCGCGGATCGGTGCCCCGCCGAGGATGACGACGTCCAGCGCCGGGGTCCGGGACTCCTGGTGCCGGGCGCCGTTGACCGTGACGGTGTCGCCGGGGCCGAGGAGGGCCAGCTGGCCGGTGCGCACCGGCGCGCCGTCGATGCCGACCGAGCCCGCGCCGGAGAGCACGTAGACGAGGGCGTTGAAATCCGGCCGCCACGGCAGCTCGAGGGACGCCCCCGGCGCGATCGTCGCGTGCACCATCGCCATCGGGGTGTACGTCGAGCCCGGCCCCCGGTGCCCGGCCACGTCCCCGGCGATGACCCGCAGGAGGGCGCCGGCGTCCGGGCTGGCCAGCAGCACCGACTCGTGTGCCCGCAGGTCCTGGTAGCGCGGCTCGACCCACTTCTGCGCCTTCGGCAGGTTCACCCACAGCTGCAGGCCGTGGAACAGCCCGCCGCTCACGACGAGCTGCTCCGGCGGGCGCTCGATGTGCAGGACACCCCCACCTGCGGTCATCCACTGGGTGTCGCCGTTGCTGATCGTGCCGCCCCCGCCGTGGGAGTCGGCGTGCTCGAAGGTGCCGTCGATGATGTAGGTGACGGTCTCGAAGCCGCGGTGCGGGTGCCACGAGGTGCCCTTGGGCTCCCCGGGCGCGTACTCGACCTCGCCCATCTGGTCCATGTGGATGAACGGGTCGAGGTCGCGCAGGTCGACGCCGGCGAAGGCGCGGCGGACCGGGAAGCCCTCGCCCTCGAACCCCGACGGCGCCGTCGTCACCGAGCGGACCCGGCGGCGGACGGTCCGCGGAGCGGGCACGGGAACTCGGGGGAGCGCGGTGGTGTCCTCGACGGTCACGGCGGGCATGCCGGCCTCCTTCGGTTGAGAGCTCAACTATTGGTGACTCTAGCGCTCCCCGCCGCGCTTGTCGCCCCCCTGCGTGCTTGGCCGGGGTTTGGCGGGCGGCGGCCGGGGTCAGGGGAGAACGGTGAGTGACGACGGGGGACGGTTGGGGTGCCCGAAGCGGATGGTCTTCGGGCCGTGCGGCGGCGTCCGCGACGACGAGCGCTGCGAGGTCGCCGAGCACCGCTGCGTCTTCCTCGGTTCCCCGCTGCCGGGCTGGCCCGCCCCGCCGCCGGCACCGGTGGTCCCACCGCCGGGCAGCCTGCTCGACGTGGCCGGCCCCCGGGCGGTCGTGCTCACCGATCTGACCGTGGCGCCCTACGACCCCGCCTCGCTGCGCCGCGTCGTGCAGGTGCTGGCGCCGGTGTCCGACGGGCTGCTGGCCGGCGAGCACGCCAACCGGCCGGACTTCCCGCCGACCGTGTTCGCCGCCGAGGTGCGCGACGCCGGGGGGCGGCCCTGGACGACGCTCGCCTGCCGCGACCGCAACCGGGTGGTCCTGGAGCAGGAGCTCGCCGGCCTGGCCGCGGTCGGCGTCGACGGCGTGCTGTGCGTGACCGGTGACGCCCGGGGGCCCGGTGTCCGGCCCGGCGTCACCCAGGTGTTCGATCTCGACGGCCCCCGGCTGGCCGCGCTGGCGGCGGCGATCGGGCTGCCCGCCGCCGTCCCCGAGGCCCCGGCGGCACCGCCGGTGCACCTGCGGCCGGCGCGGGTGGCGGTCAAGCAGCAGGCCGGGGCGCAGCTGTGCGTGCTCAACCACGTCCGCAGCCCGGCCCAGGTGGCGGAGTTCGTCGCCGCCGCGCGGGCCGCCGGCGTCACCCTGCCGTTCCTCGCGGCGGTCGCCGTCTACACCGACGAGCGCTCGGCCCGGGTGCTGCAGCGCTTCCCCGGCCTGCAGATGGACGACGACGCCGTCGAGCGGGTGCTGGCCGCTCCGGACCCCCGCGCGGCCGGCATCGCGGTCGCCGTGGAGGAGGCGCGGGCGCTGCTGGCGGTCCCCGGGGTGGTCGGGGTGAACGTGTCGGGGCTGGCCTCCGGTGGCCAGGAGGACGACGGTGCGCGGATCAAGGCGGCCGTCGCGGAGCGGATCCGGGAGTTCGCATGAGCCAGCTCGAGAGCGAGGCGATGGAGTCGGAGTTCGGCACCGTCGCGGGGTGGACCGAGGAGGCCGTGCGGGCGCTCGGCCCCGAGTACGCCGTCCCGGCCGGCTGCCGGGGCAGCGGCAGCGAGGCGGCGCTGCGCTGGCTCGCCGACCGGATGGCGCTGACCGCGCGCTCCCGGGTGCTCGACGACGGTGCCGGCGTGGGCGGTCCGGCCGGCTGGCTGGCCGCCGAGCGCGGGGTGCGGGCGGTCTGCGCCGAGCCGATGCCGGAGGGGGCGCGGGCCGCCCACCGCCTGTTCGGACTGCCGTCGGTCGTGGCGCCCGCCCAGCACCTGCCCTTCGCCGCCGCCTCCTTCGATGCCGCGTGGTGCCTCGGCGTGCTGTGCACCACCTCGGACAAGGCGGGTGCCCTGGCCGAGCTGCACCGGGTGCTGCGCGACGGCGGCCGGCTGGGCCTGCTGGTGTTCGTCGCCGACCGGCCGCTGCCGCCGCCGCTGCCCGAGGGCAACGAGTTCCCGACCGAGCCCGAGCTGCTCGACCTGCTCGGGGCCGCTGGGTTCCGGCTCGCGGAGACGGCGACCGCCGACCTCGGGGACAGCGCGCCCGAGTGGTCGCGGCGGGCCGGCGCGGTGGAGGACGAGATCGTCCGCCGGCACGGCGACGACCCGCGCTGGAGCGAGGCGCAGGAGCAGTCCGGCCGGGTGGGCCGGCTGCTGGCCGACGGCGCGCTCCGGGCCTGGCTGGGCATCGCCGTGGAGGTCGCCCGCCCGGCCTGAACCGGCCGTGCGGATACTGGGGTCGATGAGCGCACCCGTCAACCTGGTCAACCTCGAGCGGGTGCAGAAGGCGCACGGCACGACCGTGCTGCTCGACGACGTCTCGCTCGGCGTCGCCGCCGGCGAGCGGATCGGCGTGGTGGGCCGCAACGGCGGCGGCAAGACGACGCTGCTCGAGGTGCTCACCGGCCGAGAGGAGCCCGACTCCGGCCGGGTCACCCGCCGCTCCGACCTCACGATGGGCGTGCTGGACCAGTCCGGCACGCTGCCGCCGGGGCGGACGGTCCGCGAGGTCGTGCTGCCGACCAGCGTGTTCGCCGCGGAGCACGAGTGGGCCGCCGACCCCGCGGTGCGCAGCGTGCTGACCGGCCTGGAGCTCGACCGGCTGGGCCTCGATGCGCCGGTGGACACCATGTCCGGTGGCGAGCGGCGCCGGGTGGCCCTGGCCGCGCAGCTGATCCGCCCGCTGGACCTGCTGGTCCTCGACGAGCCGACCAACCACCTCGACGTCGAGGGCGTCGCGTGGCTGGCCGAGTACGTGAAGAGCCGGGTCGGCGCGCTGGTCGTCGTCACCCACGACCGGTGGTTCCTCGACGAGGTCTGCTCGACCACGTGGGAGGTCGCCGACGGGAAGGTGCACGCCTACGAGGGCGGCTACGCGGCCTACACGCTGGCCCGGGCCGAGCGCGCGCGCATCGCGGCGGTCACCGAGGAGCGCCGGCTCAACCTGGTCCGCAAGGAGCTGGCCTGGCTGCGCCGGGGCCCGCCGGCCCGCACCAGCAAGCCGCGGTTCCGGATCGAGGCGGCCCAGGCGCTGATCGAGAACGAGCCGCCGCCGCGCGACACGATGGCCCTGCAGGGCTTCGCCGCCCGCCGCCTCGGCAAGACCGTCTACGACGTCGAGGACGTCGACTACTCCGTCCCCACGGACGACGGCCCACGGCCGCTGTTCCGCGATCTCACCTGGCGGGTCGGTCCGGGCGACCGGATCGGCATCGTCGGCGTCAACGGCGCCGGGAAGACGTCGCTGCTGCGGCTGCTCGTCGGCGAGGCCGAGCCCGAGCGCGGGCGGGTGATCACCGGTCAGACCGTGGCGCCGGCGTACCTGTCGCAGCACGTCACCGAGCTGCCGCGCTCGCTGCGGGTGCTGGAGGCGGTGCAGGAGATCGCCCGGGTCGCCCGCATCGGCAACCAGGAGATCTCGGCGTCGTCGCTGGCCGAGCGGTTCGGCTTCCCGGCGTCGCGGCAGTGGACGCCGGTCGGTGACCTCTCCGGTGGTGAGCGCCGCCGGCTGCAGCTGCTGCGGCTGCTCATGAGCGAGCCGAACGTGCTGCTGCTCGACGAGCCGACCAACGATCTCGACATCGACACGCTCACAGCGCTGGAGGACCTGCTCGACGGGTTCGCCGGCACGGTGCTGGTCGTCACCCACGACCGGTACTTCGTCGACCGGGTGTGCGACTCGGTGGTCGCGCTCATGGGCGACGGCACGCTGGCCGCGCTGCCCGGCGGCGTGGAGGAGTATCTGGAGCGGCGCGCGGTCGGGGAGGCGGCGTCGAGCCCGTCGGCCGGGCGGGCGGTCGAGGCGGCCGCCCGGAGCGACACCCCCGCCGCCCCCGCCGGCCCGTCGGCCGGGGAGGTGCGGGTCGCGCGCAAGGAGGCGGCCCGGCTGGAGCGCCGGCTGGCCAAGCTCACCGCCGACGAGGAGAAGCTGCACGCCGAGATGGCCGCCGCCGCGACCGACTACGCGAAGGTCGCCGAGCTCGACACCCGCCTGCGCGCGGTGCTCGCCGAGAAGGACGAGGTCGAGACCGACTGGCTGGCCGCCGCGGAGATCGCCGAGGGCTGACCGCACCCGGTCACCGGCGGCACGGCCGAGAAGTTCCGCCGGAGAAGGGTGTCTCTCCGGGCAGGCCGCGACGGCAGGCTTCGCCCTGCGCGAGGGGGCTGGTCACACCCCGCGGCTAGGATGGGTATCACCGCTGGTCGTCGAGGACCGACTTCCGTGGTTTCCCCGAGCCGCCCACGACTCCCGGAGACACGTGACCTCACTTCTGCTCCTCCATCTGCTCGCGGCGGTGTTCGCGCCGGCACTCGTGCGCTGGTGGGGGCGGCAGGCATTCCTCGCCCTCGCGCTGGTCCCCGCGGTCGGGTTCGTCTGGGTGATGGCGCAGTGGTCGCTGGTGGCCGGCGGCGGAGACGTCCGGGAGACGACGCCGTGGGTGCCCGCCCTGGACCTCGCCGTCGCGCTTCGGCTGGACGCCCTCTCGCTGACCTTCGCCACGCTGGTCACCGGCGTCGGCGCCCTGGTCCTGGTCTACTGCGCGCGCTACTTCGCGCCCGGTGACGAGGGGATCGGCCGGTTCGCCGGCAACCTGACCGCCTTCGCCGGCGCGATGCTCGGGCTCGTCCTGGCCGACGACCTGCTGCTGCTCTACGTCTTCTGGGAACTGACCACCGTCTTCTCCTTCCTGCTGATCGGCGGCGCGGGCACCCGGGTGGCCGCGCGGCGGGCGGCCAGCCAGGCACTGGTGCTGACCACCGCAGGCGGGCTGGCGATGCTGGTCGGGCTGATCATGATCGGCGAGACCAGCGGCAGCTACCTGCTCTCGGAGGTCGTCGCCGACCCGGGCAGCGGGCCCCTGCTGGTCGCCGGCACCGTGCTGGTGCTGATCGGGGCGATCACCAAGTCGGCGCTGGTGCCGTTCCACTTCTGGCTGCCTGCCGCCATGGAGGCCCCGACGCCGGTCAGCGCCTACCTGCACGCCGCCGCGATGGTGAAGGCCGGCATCTACCTGGTCGCGCGACTGGCCCCCGGGTTCGCCGACGTCCCTGGCTGGCGTCCGCTCGTCCTCGGGCTGGGGCTGGCAACGATGCTCGTCGGCGGTTACCGGGCGCTGCGGCAGAACGACCTGAAGCTGCTGCTGGCCTTCGGCACGGTCAGCCAGCTCGGCTTCCTGACCGTCCTCGTCGGTGGGGGCAGCCGGGAGCTGGCCGCGGCCGGTCTGACGATGACCGTCGCCCACGCGCTGTTCAAGTCCACGCTGTTCCTGACCGTCGGCGTCATCGACCACGCCACCGGCACCCGGGACCTGCGCCGGCTCTCCGGGCTGGGCCGGCGGCTGCCGGCGCTGGCCGCGATCGGCGGCCTCGCCGCCGCCTCGATGGCCGGGCTGCCGCCGCTGCTGGGCTTCGTCGGCAAGGAGGCGGCGTTCACCGCGCTGTGGGAGGGCGGGCTGCCGAACCGCACCGCGGCGGCCTTCGAACTGACCGGCCTGGTCCTCGGCTCGGTGCTCACCGCGGCCTACACCGCACGCTTCCTGTGGGGTGCCTTCGCGCGCAAGCCCGGCGTCGCCGCGACCGAGGTGGAGCACCCGCCGAGCCCGCTGTTCCTGGCCGCGCCGGCGGTGCTGTCCGCGGCCGGCCTGGTCGCCGGGCCGAGCAGCCCGCTGCTCGAGCCGCTGGTCGCGCGCTACGCCGAGGACCTGCCGTCGATCGCCCCCGAGGCCGAGAAGCTGGGCCTCTGGCACGGCTGGCAGCCCGCGCTCGCGCTGTCGGCGCTCACCCTGGCCGGCGGTCTGCTGATCTTCGCCGCCCGCGGCCCGCTGACCCGGCTCCAGCAGCGGCTGGCCTTCGGCGCCTCGGCCGATGAGGGCTACTGGAACACCATGCAGGGCCTCGACCGGCTCGCGGTGCTGGTCACCGGCACCACCCAGCGCGGCTCGCTGCCGGCCTACCTGGGCACGATCCTCGTCGTCGTGCTGGCCCTCCCCGGCTCGGTGCTGCTCTTCCACGCGCCGTGGCCGGGGGAGTGGCGGGCGTGGGACACCCCGATCCAGGCACTGGTGGGGGCGGTCGTGCTGATCGCGGCGGCGCTCGCGCTGCGGATCCCGCAGCGACTCTCGGCGGTGCTCGTCGTCGGGGTCACCGGCTACGGCCTGGCCGTCCTCTTCGCCCTGCAGGGCGCCCCCGACCTCGCGCTCACCCAGTTCCTCGTCGAGACGCTCACCCTCGTCGTCTTCGTCCTGGTGCTGCGCAAGCTGCCCAAGGACATCACCGAGCGGCACCGGCCGCGCGAGCGCGCGGTGCGCGGGGTCATCGCCGTCGCCGTCGGGCTGCTCATGGCCGGCGTCGGCGCGGCCGCGCTGAGCGCGCGCACCGCCACGCCCGTCTCGACCGACTTCCCCGAGCAGGCCTACGAGTTCGGCGGCGGGGAGAACGTCGTCAACGTGACCCTGGTCGACATCCGGGCCTGGGACACCCTCGGCGAGGTCTCCCTGCTCGTGGTCGCCGCCACCGGCATCGCCAGCCTGGTCTTCCTCCGCCATCGGACGGGCGCGGTCGAGCGGCTCGGGCCCGACCGGCTGGAGCAGTCCGGGCGCCGGTCCCGCCGGGCACCCCGGCGGCGGTGGCTCGCGGCGAGCGTCGCGCTGGCCCCCGAGCGGCGGTCGGTGGTGCTCGAGGTGGTCACCCGGATCCTGTTCCACCCCATCCTGGTGTTCTCGCTGTTCCTGCTCTTCAGCGGCCACAACCAGCCCGGCGGTGGGTTCGCCGGCGGGCTGGTCGCCGGGCTGGCGCTGGTGCTGCGCTACCTCGCCGGGGGTCGCTACGAACTCGGCGAGGCGGCCCCGGTCGACCCCGGCCTGCTCCTCGGGGCCGGGCTGCTGTTCGCCGGCGGGACCGGCGTCGTCGGCCTGGCCCTGGGCGGCGAGGCGCTGCAGACGGCGATCCTCGAGACCACGCTCCCGGTGTTCGGCGACGTCAAGCTCGTGACCTCGCTGTTCTTCGACGTCGGCGTCTATCTGATCGTCGTGGGGCTGGTCCTCGACATCCTGCGCAGCCTGGGGGCGGAGCTGGACCGGCAGGAGGACGAGCACGACCCCGTCGACGTCGACCCCGAGGAGGTGATCGCCCGATGACCCCCACCATCGTCCTGCCGGTCATCATCGGCGGGCTCTACGCCGCCGGGGTCTACCTGCTGCTCGACCGCAGCCTCACCCGCGTGCTGCTGGGCTTCCTGCTGCTGGGCAACGCGACCAACGTGCTGCTGCTGTCCTCCGGCGGGCCCGCCGGCCTGCCGCCGATCATCGGGATCGCCGAGCCGGAGGACATGAGCGATCCGCTGCCGCAGGCGCTGATCCTCACCGCGATCGTCATCACCTTCGGCATCGCCGCGTTCGTGCTGGCCTTGATCTACCGCTCCTGGCGGCTGGTCCGGCAGGAGGTCGTCGGCGTCGACGAGGAGGACCGCCGGGTGGCCGCCCGGGAGGGGATGGACGCCGACGAGCTGGACCCCGACGACCTCGCGCCGGAGGACCGGCCGGCCGCGCACGCGGACAGCCTGCACGGCGGCGGGCTGGAGAACGATTTCGCCGCCGAGGCGGCCCTGGCGCGGCGCTACGCCGGCATCGCCTCCGACGACGTCGACCTGCCCCCGACCCAGCGGAGGACGCGGTGATCAGCGTCCTCACCCCGCTGCCGGTCCTGCTGCCGCTGCTCGGCGCCGCCTGCGCGCTGCTGGTCGGCCGGCACCCGCGGGTCCAGCGGACCCTGAGCATCCTCGTGCTCTCGGCCGTGCTGACCGTCTCGGTGGCGCTGCTGCTGCTCGCCGACCACAGCGGGGCGGAGGCGGTCTCCCTGGGCGGCTGGCCGGTTCCGCTGGGCATCGTGCTGGTCGTCGACCGGCTCTCGGCGCTCATGCTGGTCGTCGCCGCGACGGTGGGGCTGGGAGTGCTCGTCTTCGCCGTCGGCCAGGGTTCGGCCGACGGCGACGAGGAGACGCCGCTGTCGATCTTCCACCCGACGTTCCTGGTCCTCATGGCCGGCGTGGCCAACGCCTTCCTGGCCGGCGACCTGTTCAACCTCTACGTCGGCTTCGAGATCCTGCTGACCGCCAGCTACGTGCTGCTCACCCTCGGCGGGTCGGCGCCGCGGATCCGGGCCGGCATCACCTACGTCGTGGTGAGCCTGCTGAGCTCGCTGATCTTCCTCGCCGCGATCGCCCTCGTGTACGCCGCGACCGGCACGGTGAACATGGCCCAGCTCGCCGACCGGCTGGCCGACCTGCCGGACGGCACCCAGCTGCTGCTGCAGTCGATGCTGCTCATCGCCTTCTCGATCAAGGCGGCGATCTTCCCGCTGTCGGCGTGGCTGCCCGACAGCTATCCGACCGCGCCGGCGCCCGTGACCGCGGTCTTCGCCGGCTTGCTCACCAAGGTCGGCGTCTACTCGATCATCCGCACCCAGACGCTGCTGTTCCCGGGCGGAGCGCTCGACGGGGTGCTGATGTGGGCGGCCCTGGCAACGATGGTGATCGGCATCCTCGGCGCGGTCGCGCAGACCGACCTCCGCCGGATCCTCTCCTTCACCCTGGTCAGCCACATCGGCTACATGGTGTTCGGCATCGCCCTGGCGACGACGGCCGGGCTGGCCGGGGCGATCTTCTACGTCGTCCACCACATCGCCATCCAGACCACGCTGTTCCTCGTCGCCGGGCTGGTGGAGCGGCAGGGCGGGTCGACCGCGGTCGACCGGCTCGGCGGGCTGGCCAAGGCCTCCCCGCTGCTGGCCGTGCTGTTCTTCGTCCCCGCGATGAACCTGGCCGGCATCCCGCCGTTCTCCGGCTTCATCGGCAAGCTCGGGCTGCTCGAGGCGGGCGTGGCCGACGGCGGCTGGCTGCCGCTCACGCTCGTCGCCGGCGGTGCGGTGACCAGCCTGCTCACCCTCGTCGCGGTCTCCCGGGTCTGGAGCCGCGCCTTCTGGCGGCCCCCGGCGCAGTCCCCCGTGGCCGACAGCAGTCGGGCAGCGGCCGCCGACGCCGGGCCCGAACTCACCCCCGAGCCGATCGGGGCCGTCGCCTCCGGGAACGGGCACGCGGACGGGGACGGCGCCGAGGTCCCGGACGGCGGCGCCCTGCCGACCCGCGCCACGGCCGCCGGCGGGGTCGCGACGCGGGCGGCCGCCCGGCGGGCGGCCTGGGCACGGCACACCGCCGTCGCCACCGCCACGCTGCCCGCCGAGGACGGGCTGGGTGAGGGGCGGCGCCCGGGTCGCCCGCTGCGGCCGTTGCCGCGGGTGATGGTCAGCACGACCGCGGTGATGGTCGCGCTGACCGTCGCGCTCACCGGCGTCGCCGGGTGGCTCTACGGCGTGGCCGACCGGGCCGCCGCGGACCTGGTCGACCGCCGGCCCTACGTCGAGTCCGTGTTCCCCGGCGGGGAGGTGCCGTGAACGAGCCCGCCGAGCCGAGGTTCGGGCAGCACCTGCGGCACCAGGTCCCCCTGCTGCTGTGGCTGGTCGTGGTCTGGAACCTGCTGTGGGGCACCTGGTCGTGGGCCAACCTGCTCTCCGGGATCGTGGTGGCCCTGGCGGTGACGCTGCTGCTCCCGCTGCCGCCCGTGGTAGGCGGCGCCCGCCTGCACCCGGGTGCGGCGGTCGTCTTCCTCGTCACGTTCCTGGGGGACCTCGTGCGCTCGGGTGCGCTGGTCGCCTGGCAGACGGTGCGGCCGCGGGGCATCGCGCACAGCGCCATCCTGCGGGTGCAGCTGCGGACCGACTCCGATCTGCTGCTCACCGTCCTCACCGAGGCGATCTCGCTCGTGCCCGGCTCGATGGTGATCGACCTGGACCGGGAGCGGAGGGAGCTGGCGCTGCACGTCCTGCACGTGGACGACGAGCGGGACCTGGACCGGCAGCGGGCCTCGGTGCACGCCACCGAGGAGCGCGTGGTGCGCGCCTTCGGCTCGGCCGAGGACATCGCCCGCCTGCGGGAGCGCCCCATGGCACGGCCGGCCGGAACCCCGGGGAGGACGTCGTGACGCTCGTGTTCGTGCTGGCCTACATCATGCTCGGCGGCGGGGCGCTGCTCGCCCTGGTGCGGCTGGCCCGCGGCCCGTCGCTGCTGGACCGGGTCGTGGCCACCGATACCCTGCTGGTGATCATCGCTGCCGGCCTCGCGGTGCACGCCGCCCTGCAGCGGGACCCGACGCTGGTGCCGGTGCTGGTGGTCGTCTCCCTGCTGGCGTTCGTCGGCTCGGTGTCGGTCGCCCGCTACATCGGCGGCATGCTCCGCCGGTCCCCCGGTGACGGGCAGGACGCCGGGCTGCCCGCGGCCGCCCAGCAGCGGGAGGAGGCGGCCCGGTGAGCGATCTCCACGCCCTGGCCGACACCGTCGCCGTCGTCTGCCTGTTGCTGGGCTCCCTGCTGTGCCTCACCGCGGGGCTCGGGCTGGTCCGCTTCCCCGACGTGCTGACCCGGATGCACGCCGGCACCAAGCCGCAGGTGCTCGGGGTGCTGCTGATCATGGTCGGGGGCGCGATCCGGCTGCAGGGCTGGTCGGCCACCTGGATGCTGCTGCTGGTCGCGGTCTTCCAGATGATGACCGCGCCGGTCAGCGCGCACATGATCAGCCGGGTGGCCTACCGCCGCCGGCACGTCCGCCGGGACCTGCTGCTCGTCGACGAGCTGGGGGCCGGGCACCGCGAGGCCGGGACACCCCACGGCGACGAGCCGGCCGACGCCGCGACCGCTCGAGGCGCCCGCGGGCCGGCCGGGTACGGGCAGGGCTCCCTCGGCTGAGGCGCGCTCAGCCCGACTGGCCGAGCCAGAACGGCAGGCCCTGGTCGTCGCGGCAGTACGCGGACAACCCGTAGGGCCGGCGCTCGACCTCGCCGGCCTGCCCGCCGGCGGTCCGCACCGCGGCGACCGCGACCTCGATGTCGTCGACGGCGTACGTCGGCGCCGTGCCCAGGTCGTGGGTCTGAGCGCCGTGCACGCCCACCATCGGCGTCTGCCCCTGGGCCTCCCAGCCGTCGGGGACCTGTCCGGGGGCCATCGACCACCCGAGGACCGCCTCGTAGAAGTCGCGGGCACGGGCGCCGTCGGGCACGCGGAGGGTCAGGTACAGCGCGTCGCCCGACCGGAGGGGTGGCCGCGGTACCGCCGGGGACGCGGGGGGTGTCTGCAGCATCCAGCGGTGACCGAACGGGTCGACTACCACGCCGGTGCGGCCGTAGGGGGCGTCGGCGGGCGGGCGCTCGACGGTCGCGCCGTACGAGGCGGCCCGGGCGACGGCGCCGTCGACGTCCGCGACGGTCAGGTGCAGGGAGAAGGTCCGACGCCCGGATTCCGGGCCGACCAGCCCGAACTCGGGGTACTCCTCGGCGAGGAAGAGCGGGGCCCCGGAGAGATCGAGCTCGGCGTGCCCGATGCGGTCGTCGTCCGTGACGTAGGGCTCGCCGACGAGCCGTGCGCCCAGGGCGTCGGTGTACCAGGTGATGGCTGCCCGCCCGTCGCGGACGGCGATGGAGGGGATCAGCTGGCTCATGGCCGGGCCTCCGTCGGTCTCGGGCCGTCCCCGTCCTCCGCGGCGCCGGGTCCTCGAGGCCCGGCGCCGAACCTCTCCTAGCGCTGGGCCCGGTTGACCGCCGAGACCACCGCACGCAGCGACGCGGTGACGATGTTGGGGTCGATGCCGACGCCCCACAGCACGCGATCGCCGACAGCGCACTCGACGTAGGCGGCGGCCCGCGCATCCCCGCCGGCCGACATGGCGTGCTCGGCGTAGTCCAGGACGCGGACGTCGACGTCCAGGCTCTTCAGGGCGTCGACGAAGGCGGCGATGGGGCCGTTGCCGCGACCCTCGACGGTCACCGGGACGCCGTTGTCGACCAGCTCGACGGCCATCTCGTCCAGCTGCTCGCCGTGCGCCCGGTGCCGGTGCCCGGCCAGCGCGAACCGGCCCCAGGGCGCGTCGGGGTCGGGCAGGTACTCGTTGGAGAACGCCGCCCACATCTGCTGGGCGGTCACCTCGCCACCCTCGTCGTCGGTGTGCCGCTGGACGACCGCGCTGAACTCGATCTGCAGCCGGCGGGGCAGGTCCAGGTGGTTCTCGGTCTTCATGATGTAGGCGACGCCGCCCTTGCCGGACTGGCTGTTCACCCGGATCACGGCCTCGTAGCTGCGGCCGACGTCCTTGGGGTCGATCGGCAGGTAGGGCACCGCCCAGGGCATCTCCTCGACCGGCGTGCCGGCGGCCTCGGCATCGGCGGCCAGGGCCTTGAAGCCCTTGTTGATCGCGTCCTGGTGCGAGCCGGAGAAGGCGGTGTAGACCAGGTCGCCGCCGTAGGGATGCCGCTCGTGCACGCCGAGCTGGTTGCAGTACTCGACGGTGCGGCGGATCTCGTCGATGTCGGAGAAGTCGATCTGCGGGTCGATGCCCTGGCTGAACAGGTTCAGCCCCAGGGTGACCAGGTCGACGTTGCCGGTGCGCTCGCCGTTGCCGAACAGGCAGCCCTCGATGCGGTCGGCTCCGGCGCGGTAGCCCAGCTCCGCGGCGGCGACCGCGGTGCCGCGGTCGTTGTGCGGGTGCAGGCTGAGCACGATCGCGTCGCGGCGGCCCAGGTTCCGGTGCATCCACTCGATCTGGTCGGCGTAGACCGTCGGCTCGGCCATCTCCACCGTGGCCGGCAGGTTGATGATGGTCGGCCGGTCGGGGGTGGGCTCCCAGACGTCGGTGACGGCGTTGCAGACCTCGACGGCGAAGTCGAGCTCGGTGCCGGTGAAGGACTCGGGGGAGTACTCGAAGAGGATCTCCGTGCCGGTCATCTGCTCGGCCAGCTTGCGGACCACCTGCGCGCCGTGGACGGCGATGTCCACGATGCCGGCCCGGTCGGAGTCGAACACCACCCGCCGCTGCAGCGTGGACGTCGAGTTGTACAGGTGGACGATCGCCTGCTTCGCCCCGCGCAGCGACTCGAAGGTGCGCTCGATCAGCTCGTCGCGGGCCTGGGTCAGCACCTGGATGGTGACGTCGTCGGGTACCAGGTCGTCCTCGATCAGCTGGCGGACGAAGTCGTAGTCGGTCTGGCTGGCGGCCGGGAAGCCGACCTCGATCTCCTTGTAGCCCATCCGGACCAGCAGCTCGAACATGCGCCGCTTGCGGTCGGGGGTCATGGGGTCGATCAGCGCCTGGTTGCCGTCGCGCAGGTCGACGGCGCACCAGCGGGGGGCCCGCGTCGTGACGACGTCGGGCCAGGTGCGGTCGGGCAGCGCGATCGGGGTGAAGGGCGCGTAGCGGTGGACCGGCATCCGCGAGGGCTGCTGGGAATTGCGGACGTGCGGGTGGTCTGCGCTCATGTTCCTGCTCATGGGGTTCGCTCCTCTGGCGCGGGCTGGACTCAGCTCCGGATGGGGCGGTCAGCAGGCGCCGGGGACGCGCGGACTCCGCGGCGAGGGGGCCGACCTAGGAGAGGGCCTCGCCGCGGCCGGTAAGCAGGAGGCTGCCGCGCACGACCCCACGGTAGCAGCGGATCACGCGAGGTCGCAGCCACACGGGCACTCCTCGACGTGCACGGGCCTTCCGGAGCGGTCGTCGAGCTCGTCGCATGCCGGTGGGCAGGAGCAGTCGAAACGCAGGTCGATGCCGCTGAACGCGCCGGCGAGGAAGCGCCGCCGCCGTTCGTCGGACGCGGCGCGCCGACGCTTCTCCCGGCGTGCCGCGGCGCGCTGCGCGGGCGAGTCGCCGGCGCGGGGGAGCTGGTGGTCCTCCGACGTGCCCCGCGTGCGGCGGACCGCGTCCCGGCGCCCCCGGTCGCGGTCGAAGGTGTACCAGGGCCGGTCGCGGCTGTAGCGGTGCTCGTCGTGCCACCAGCCCTCGTCGCCGTACCTGGGGTCCAGGTGTGCGGGGAACAGCCGGCCGGCGCCGTCCCTGACCGCGTCACCGTCCATCCCCGGCACCTCGGCGCCTTGCTCGTCGAGCAGCGCGAGCCGCAGACCCGCCAGCGCGGCTGCGTGTGCCAGCACACGGACGGGCAGGTCCCGAGTGCCCGCCTCCGCCGCCGCCACCGCGGACTTCGACACCCCGACGCGGAGGGCAAGCTCCCGCTGCGAAAGGTCAGCCAGACGTCGGATCCGGCGCAGCATGCCGACGGGGACGTCGCCGGTGGCGCTCGAATCGGACATGCTGCGAGCCTCCACCGGGACCGACCACCGCCTGGGCCGCCAGGTTCATCTGTGGAAGCTCGTGCTCTGCCCACAGCCGTGGGCAGAGCACAAGCCTGCGCACAGCGCGCCTCTTCGTGCTCTGCCCACCAGGGTGGGCAGAGCACGAGGTTTCTGGAAGTAGGGGGGCGGGGTCCGGGCTCCCGGCTCGCGGCAACGGAGGCGGCCGGTCACCAGGCCGTCGCGTCACCAGGTCGTCGCGTCACCAGGTCCTGGACAGGCGCATCCGCAGGGGGCGGCCGTCGGGGTCGTCCGCGAGGCGGTAGACCGGGGTGGCCCACATCCGGGTGGGCAGGGACAGCCGCTCGGCGCGGTGCGCGCGCAGCCGGCCGGGCGGGCGGGGGCCGCGGCAGCCGCCGGCGTACCAGGCGTCCAGTGCCGCCGCGCTGCTCTCCAGCGCGGCCACGAACGTGTCGGGGTCGAGCAGGCCGGCGTCCTCGCTGCCGTCGGGCGCCCGGTCGAGGTGCTCCCGGGCCAACTGCAGGCGCAGGTCGCGGGCGAAGACCCGGGCGCCGTCGCCGGTGCCGGCCGGGTCGCGTGGCTCGCGGTCGTCGCGGGCGGTGTCCAGCACGGCGGAGGAGAGCTCGCTGTCGTGGGTCCAGGACCGCCGGTTGAAGTTGTCGCTGCCCACGCTCGCCCAGACGTCGTCGACGACGCACACCTTGGCGTGCACGTAGACCGGGGTCCCCGCGTGGTTCTCCACGTCGAAGACGTGCACCCGGTCGCGGCCGGCGCGCCGGCAGGTCTCCAGCGCCTGCCACCGGCCGACGTACTGCGATCGCCGGGCGACCGCGCCGTCCTGGTCGGGCACGCGGGGCACGACGACCACCAGATGCAGCCGCGGGTTGTCGCGCAGCGCCCCGGCGAACAGCCGGGCGACGTCGGCCGACCACATGTACTGGTCCTCGAGGTACACCAGCCGGCGGGCCTGCCGGATCGCCTTCGAGTACCCGCGGGCCACCGACCGCTCGCCGGCCGGCGCGAAGTCGTAGCGCGGCCGGATCGCCGGGTAGGTGCGCAGGCTCTGCACGACCATCGCCCCGCACTCCGGGGGCGGCGGCAGCTGGGGAGGCAGGGGATCGGCCTCCATCCGTGCGTGGTGCAGCTTGTCGCGGACCCAGGCGATCGGGTGGTCCACGTCCGGGCTGGTCGGGTCCTCCCAGCGTTCCCGGAACACCGTGTCGAGGACGCCGACGGCCGGACCGCGGATCTCCAGCTGCACGTCGTGCCACGGCGGCCTCGGGCCGTACGCCGCCGCCATCGGCAGCGGCTGCGGATCGCCGGCGTGGGTGGCGTCGTCCCGGCGGCCGTGGCACAGGTCGATGCCGCCGACGAAGGCGACGTCCCGGGTCGGGTCCTGATCGTGCCGCAGGACGACGAACTTTTGGTGGTGCGAGCCGAAGCGGCGCACCCGCTGGTCGAGGATCACCTCGCCGCCGCCGTGCTCGATCTCGGCGTCGAGTGCGCGGTTGGCCTCCTTGCTGAACGACAGCCGGTCCATGTGCGAGCGCCACACCAGCCCGCGGACGCAGACCCCGCGGCGCACCGCGTCGGTGAACAGCTGCGCGACGGTGGGCCCGCCCGGCCGCAGCAGCTCGTCCGGGTCACCCCGCCAGTCGGTGAAGAACAGGTGGTCGCCCTCGTCGAGCCCCTCCACCTCCTCCACCAGCCGGTCGAAGTAGGCGGCGCCGTGCACGAGCGGCACGGCGAGGTTGCCCGCGGTCCAGGCCGGCAACCTCGCGGCCGGGTTCCCGCGCTCCGCGGCCGTCAGCAGCCACCGCTCCGGATCGTCCATCCGGTGATCACATCGCCCCGCCCGGGGGGACGCAACCACGGTGCGCTGATCGCGCTCGGTAGCCTGTTGAGCCGTGGCACTCGTCGTCCAGAAGTACGGCGGCTCCTCGGTCGCCTCCGCCGCGCACATCAAGCGCGTGGCCGAGCGCATCGTGGCGGCCAGGAAGGACGGCAACGACGTCGTCGTCGTGGTCTCCGCGATGGGGGACAGCACCGACGAGTTGCTCGACCTGGCCGGCCAGATCACCGACGACCCGCCCGGTCGCGAGCTCGACATGCTGCTCACCGCGGGCGAGCGGATCTCGATGGCGCTGCTGGCCATCGCGATCAACACCCACGGCTACGAGGCGCGGTCGTTCACCGGGTCGCAGGCCGGCGTGCTCACCACGTCGAGCCACGGCAAGGCCCGGATCATCGACGTCACCCCCGGCCGGCTGCGCGACGCCCTCGACGAGGGCTCGATCGTCATCGTGGCCGGCTTCCAGGGCGTCAGCCAGGACACCAAGGACATCACCACGCTCGGCCGCGGCGGCTCCGACACCACCGCCGTCGCCGTCGCCGCGGCGCTGAACGCCGACGTCTGCGAGATCTACACCGACGTGGACGGCGTCTTCACCGCCGACCCGCGGATCGTCCCCAACGCCAAGCGGCTGGAGACGGTCACCTACGAGGAGATGCTCGAGCTGGCCGCCTCCGGGGCGAAGGTGCTCATGCTCCGCTGCGTCGAGTACGCCCGGCGCTACGGCATCCCGGTGCACGTCCGCAGCTCCTACTCACAGCTCCCCGGCACGATCGTGACCGGCTCGATGGAGGACCCCAGCGTGGAACAGGCGATCATCACGGGTGTCGCGCACGACCGCAGCGAAGGCAAGATCACCGTCTACGGCGTGCCCGACCGGCCCGGTGAGGCGGCCCAGATCTTCCGCGTGCTCGCCGACGCCGAGATCAACATCGACATGATCGTGCAGAACGTGTCGGCCGAGGCCAGCAAGCTCGCCGACATCTCCTTCACCCTGCCCAAGAGCGACGGCCCGGCGGCGCTGGCCGCGCTGGAGAAGGTCCAGCACACCGTCGGCTACACCGACATCCGCTTCGACCAGCACATCGGCAAGGTGTCCCTGGTCGGCGCCGGCATGCGGTCGCACCCGGGGGTCTCGGCCCGCTTCTTCGGGGCGCTGGCCGACGCCGGGGTCAACCTGGAGCTGATCAGCACCTCGGAGATCCGCATCTCCGTGGTGTGCCGCGACACCGACCTGGACGTCGCCGTCCGCGCGGTGCACGACGCCTTCGACCTCGGCACCGACGAGGCGCAGGCCGTGGTGTACGGAGGGACCGGACGATGAGCATCTTCTCCCGCGACGGGCTGCGGGTCGGCGTCGTCGGCGCCACCGGCCAGGTCGGCGGCGTCATGCGGCAGATCCTCGCCGAGCGGAACTTCCCGATCAGCGAGCTGCGCTTCTTCGCCTCGGCCCGCTCCGCCGGCAGCACCCTGCCCTGGGGCGACGGCGAGATCACCGTCGAGGACGCCGCCACCGCCGACCCCGCCGGGCTGGACGTCGCGCTGTTCTCCGCCGGTGCCACCACCTCGCGGGCCCAGGCCCCGCGGTTCGCCGAGGCCGGCGTCACCGTCATCGACAACAGCTCCGCCTGGCGCCGCGACCCCGACGTCCCGCTGATCGTCGCCGAGGTCAACCCGCGCGCCCTGACCGAGATGCGCAAGGGCATCATCGCCAACCCCAACTGCACGACCATGGCGGCGATGCCGGTGCTGGCGCCGCTGCACGCCGAGGCGCAGCTGACCCGCATCGTGGCCAGCACCTACCAGGCGGTCTCCGGCAGCGGGCTGGCCGGCGTCGAGGAGCTCGACACGCAGGTCAAGGCCGTCGTCGAGAAGGCCGCCGAGCTGACCCACGACGGTGCCGCGGTGGCCTTCCCCGAGCCGGTGAAGTACGTGCGCCCCATCGCGTTCAACGTGCTGCCGATGGCCGGGTCGCTGGTCGACGACGGGACCTTCGAGACCGACGAGGAGCAGAAGCTCCGCAACGAGAGCCGCAAGATCCTCGGCATCCCGGACCTGCGGGTCTCGGGGACCTGCGTGCGGGTGCCGGTCTTCAGCGGGCACTCGCTGTCGCTCAACGTCGAGTTCGCCCGGCCGCTGTCGGTCGAGCGCGCCACCGAGCTGCTGGCGACCGCGCCCGGGGTGGAGTTGTCCACCGTCCCCACCCCGTTGCAGGCGGCCGGGCAGGACCCGAGCTACGTCGGGCGCATCCGGCAGGACCCCGGGGTGGACGACGGCCGCGGGCTCGCGCTGTTCGTCAGCAACGACAACCTGCGCAAGGGCGCCGCGCTCAACACCGTCCAGATCGCCGAGCTGATCGCCGCCGCCCGGTGAGCGGCGTGGGACGTCGCCGGCGCATCGCCTCGGGTCCCTGATCGCGAGCTGACCGCAGGGCCCGCGGAGGTCCCCGGCCGGCCGTGGTGCAGCTACGCTGGGCCGCTCACCCGGTCCGACCCGTCGGCGGAGCAGGGGGCGTCGATGCCGCCGTCTCGTACCGAGGGGCCGACGCCGTCCCGGCCCCTCGCCCGGGTCGTGAGCCGCACGACCCTCCGGCTCGCCGTGGTGGCCGCCGCGGCGGCCAGCACCTGCCTCACCCTCGTGGTGGCGGAGAAGCTGCTGGTCCACGGGTTCTTCGACCTGAGGGTCTACCGCGGCGCAGTCATGTGGTGGCTGCACGGCAGGTCGCTGTACTCGTTCCACACCGGGCGCGGTGAGTACGGGTTCACCTATCCGCCGTTCGCCGCCGCGTTCATGGTGCCCCTGGCGTGGGTCACGTTCCGGACGGCGGTGGTCCTGACGACGCTCGCCTCCGCCGTCGCCGTCGTCGCCATCACGTGGCGGCTCGTCGCGCCCGCGGCCCGGCGCCACGGGTGGACGCCGTGGTTCGCGGTGGCCCTCGCGGTACCCGTGGTCCTCGCCATGGACCCGATCCGGATCACGTTCGGCTACGGCCAGGTGAACATGCTCATCTTCGCCATGGTTCTGCTGGATGTCGTCGCCCTGCGGCGCGGCTGGGCCTGGGGCGGGGCCGCGATCGGCCTGGCGACCGCGATCAAGCTGACGCCCGGTCTGTTCATCGTGTTCCTGGTCCTCATCGGGCGGCGTCGGGCGGCGGCGGTCGCGACGGGGACGTTCCTGGGCGCGACGCTGCTCGGGCTCGTCGTCGACGGAGCGGCGTCCTGGCAGTACTGGACGCATGCCCTGTGGGACACCTCGCGGGTCGGCCAGCTCGACAAGCCGGCCAACCAGTCCCTCCTGGGGATGCTGGCGCACGTCGCCGACCCCGGGCAGCCCGACCGCCGCGTGTGGGCGGTGCTGGCCGGCGCCGCACTCGTCGTCGGGATGTGGCGGGCGGTGCGGGCCTACCGGTGCGGGGACGACCTGGTCGCCGTCACCCTCGTCGGGCTGACCGCCTGCCTGGTCAGCCCGATCTCGTGGACGCACCACCTCTACTGGGTCGTCCCGGCCGTCGTCGTGCTGCTGGACGTCGCGGCCGGGACGCCGCTGCACGGGCCCTCGTCCGAGTGGTGGAGGCGCCGCGCGCGCGTGGTGGCCGCCGGAGCCGGGGTGCTGGCGCTCGTCGTTGCCGTCCTGTTCATCCTCGACATGCCCGGGGAGTTCCTGCCCCCTGCCGGGGCCGCACCGGGCCGGGCGCCGGCCGAGATCCTGGGGAGCGCCTACACGTTCATCGTGCTGGCGCTCGTGGCCCTGCTGCCGGCGCGCCGGACCGTTGCGGTCGAAGGAGGCGACGAGGCGGTGGACGAGCCGCTCGGGCTCGAGAGGCCCGGCTCAGCCGGGCGGCACCCGGCGTAGCGCGAAGGAGAGGGCGGACTCGACCTGGCGGATGGTCTCCTCGATGACCAGGGAGCCGTGCCCGGCGTCGAAGCGGTACACCTCGTGCGGCTTGCCGCGCCGCTCCAGCTCCCCGAGGTAGTTGTCGATCTGCCGGATCGGGCAGCGCGGGTCGTTGGCGCCGGCCACCACCAGCACCGGCGCGGCGACCGCGTCGACGTAGGTGATCGGCGAGGAGCGGACGTACACGTCGTGCACCTCCTCCGGTGACCCGCCGAACAGCGCCCGGTCGTAGGCCCGCAGGCCCTCCATCTCGTCCTCGTAGGCGGCCAGGTAGTCCGCGACCGGCACCTCGGCGATGCCGGCCGCCCAGCGCTCGGCCTGCGTGCCCAGGGCGAGCAGGGTGAGGAACCCGCCCCACGAGCCACCGGAGATCAGCGCCCGGGCCGGGTCCACGACCCCCTCGGCGACCAGCGCGTCGTAGACCGCGCCGATGTCCTCCAGTTCGGTGAGCCCCGGCCGGCCGGTCAGCGCGTCGCGCCAGGTGCTGCCGTAGCCGGTGGAGCCGCGGTAGTTGACGTGCACGACCGCGTACCCGGCATCCACGTAGGCGGCGCGGCGGGCGCGGTAGGAGTCGTCGTCGGCCGCCTCCGGGCCGCCATGGACCAGGAACGCCGTCGCATGGGGCCCCGGACCCTCCGGGCGCACCAGCAGCGCGTGCACGTCCCCGCCCGGGCCGGGCACCCAGCGGTCCTCCACCGGGTAGGCCGCCGGCGGCTCGGCGCCCGGGGCGGCGAGCACGACCGGTCCGTCGGCGCGGCGGATCACCGGCGGCCGCTCGGCGTTCGACCAGGCCAGCTCGACCGTGCCGTCGGGCCGGGCGGTGGCCCCCCGGACGACGCCCCGCGGCGTGTCCAGCTTCTCCAGGGCCCCGCTGGCCAGGTCGTAGCGGTAGAGCTCGCTGCGCGCGGCGTGGTCGTGGCCGACCAGCAGCGCCGAGCCGTCGGGGTACCAGCCGGCGGTCACGTCCCCGGGCAGGTCGAGGACGATCTCGGTCTCGGTGTCCGTGCCGATGTCCCACACGAGCAGCTCCTCGCGGCCGCGGCGCTCGTGCCCCACCAGCAGCCGCCGGTCGCCGGGCAGCGGGGCGAACTCCAGCGCGTGCAGGCCGCGACCCTCGCCGTCCCACTTCTCGGCCACCACGGAGTCGTCCGCGGTTCGCAGCACCCGCAGCGCCGGGTAGCGGGGGTCGCCGTGCTCGGAGTGCGAGATGACCAGCAGGTCGTCGTCGTGGCTCAGCGCGTCGACCGACGCGGGGTCTGCGTGCCGGTAGACCACCCGGGGCGTGCGGCCGGAGGGGGCCAGCCACAGCTCCGAGCCGTCGTCGGTGGAGCGGCCCAGCGCCACCACGGACCGGCCGATCTCCAGGCCGGCCGGATAGGCCGGCCCCACCTCGGGGACCGCGACGGTGTCCGGGCCGCCGCTGAACGGCTGGGTCATCCAGACGCCGAACTCGTCCCCGTCGGTGTCGGCGAACCACCAGATCGTCTCGCCGTCGGGGCTGAGCGTGCCGATGAGCGTCCCGTTCGGCCGGTCGGTGACCTGCCGGTGGGTGTCGGTGGACCGGTCCCAGGCGTACTGCTCGACGACACCGCTGACGTCGGAGGAGTACAGGTTCCGCTGCGGGGCGTCCAGCGCCCAGTCGGGCAGGCTGACCCGGGGCGCACGGAACCGGGCCTGCCACCGGGCGGTGATCTCGGGCGGGAGCGCGGTGGCGTCCGGGCTCGGCGCCTCCGGGGTGATGGCGCCGGAGTCGGGGAAACCGGGGGAGGGCTCAGCACTCACCGGCCCATCTTCCCCGCCTGCGCCGGCCGTGCCACCGCGGCCCCGGAAACGACTCAGGGGCCGCCTTCCGGCGGCCCCTGAGTGCTGGTCGGGGTGACAGGATTTGAACCTGCGGCCTCGTCGTCCCGAACGACGCGCGCTACCAAGCTGCGCCACACCCCGAGGTGCGGGACGAGTCTAACCGACGACCCGCTCAGCTCGGACGGGCGGTCAGGGTGAGGAGCGTCGCTTCCGGCGGGCAGGCGAACCGGACGGGCGCGTAGGGGCTCGTGCCCAGCCCGGCGGAGATGTGCAGCCAGGTGCCGGCCGGCCGCTGCGGGGCCGGGGCGGCCCACCGGTGCAGCCAGCGGACCCGTTCGCGGTCGATGCCGCAGTTGGTCACCAGGGCGCCGTAGAAGGGCACCCGCAGCTGCCCGCCGTGGGTGTGCCCGCACAGCAGCAGGTCGTAGCCGTCGGCGGTGAAGCGGTCCAGGATCCGCGGCTCGGGGGAGTGCACCAGCCCGATCCGCAGGTCGGCGCCGGCATCGGCCGGGCCGGCCACGCGGTCGTAGCGGTCCAGCTTCAGGTGCGGGTCGTCGACGCCGGCGAAGGACAACCGCCGTCCGCCGACGACGAGGTCGCCGCGCGCGTTGGTGAGGTTCAGCCAGCCGCGCCGG
Source organism: Geodermatophilus ruber (assembly GCF_900114385.1). GTDB lineage: Bacteria > Actinomycetota > Actinomycetes > Mycobacteriales > Geodermatophilaceae > Geodermatophilus > Geodermatophilus ruber. The sequence goes on along the minus strand of NZ_FOSW01000004.1, from coordinate 268,307 downwards.
GTCATGCCGTCGCGCAGGTCCCGCCAGGGCAGCGGGTCGCCGTGGACCCGCCGGTGGTCGCGCTTGAAGTACTTCAGCGGGTTCTTCGGCCGCGGCGCGTAGTAGTCGTTGCTGGCCAGCACGAACACGCCGGGCAGGTCCAGCAGCGGCTCCAGCGCGCGCAGCGTCCCCGGCACGGCGTCCATCCCGGCCAGGTTGTCCCCGGTGTTCACCACCAGGTCGGGCTCGAGGGCGGCCAGGCCGGCCACCCACTCCTGCTTGGACCGCTGGGCGGCGGTCATGTGCAGGTCGGACAGGTGCAGGACCTTCAGCGGCGCCGAGCCGGGCGGGAGCACCGGGACGTCGAAGCGGCGCAGCGTCCAGCGGTTGCGCTCGTAGAGGGAGGCGTAGGCGATCCCGGCGGTCGCCGAGGCGACGGCGAGGGGGAGAGCGAGGGTCGCGCGCACGAGGACCGAGGGTACGGGCGCCGGCCGGGAGCCCGCCGTGCCAGGCTGAACGGGTGTCCGACCTCAAGGAACAGCTGCGCGCCGACCTGACCACCGCGATGAAGTCCCGCGACGAGCTGCGCACCGCCACCCTGCGGATGGTGCTGGCCGCGGTGAGCGCCGAGGAGGTGGCCGGCAAGGAGGCCCGTGAGCTCAGCGACGACGAGGTGCAGACGGTGCTGCGCCGGGAGGCCAAGAAGCGCCGGGAGGCCGCGGACGCCTTCACCGCGGCCGGCCGCGTCGAGCAGGCCGACCGGGAGCGCGCCGAGGGCGACGTGGTCGCCGCCTACCTGCCCGCCCAGCTGGAGGACACCGACCTGGCCGCCCTCGTCGCCGGCGTCATCACGCGCACCGGGGCCGGCGGCATGCAGGACATGGGCCGGGTCATGGGTGCGGTGCAGGCCGAGGTGGCCGGCCGGGCCGAGGGGGGCCGGGTCGCCGCGGAGGTCCGCCGCCAGCTGGGCTGAGCCGCGGCCCCGACGTCAGTCCCTGTCCCCGTCCCCGTTGCCGCGACCGCCGTTGCCCCCGTCGCCGCCGTCCCCGGGCGGCCCGCCCGGGGCGGGGCCCGGCGCCGGGGCCGCCGGGACGTAGCGGGCGCCGTTGCTCACCAGGATGGTGACCACCTGCTCGGGCACGGCGCGGGCGCCGGCGCCCGGGTCGGTGCCGACGACGGCGCCCGGGGGCTGGTCGCTGTCGACCGTGGCGGTGGTGGAGCGGAGACCGGCGGCCTGCAGCGCCGCCGAGCACTCGTCCACCGAGGAGCAGGCCGGCACCGGGCGGGTGTTGCCGTTCTGGGTGACCGGGTCGGCGGGCGGGAACGGCACGCCCGGCTGGCCGCCGAGGATCGGCGCCATCGCGTCGTGCCAGATCGTGGCGCCCTTGCCGCCGCCGAAGCCGCCGACGTTCTGGTTCTCCTTGGGGTTGAGCACCATCACGCTGGCCGCGTACTGCGGGGTGTAGCCGACGAAGGCGACCGAGAAGTTGCTCTGCGAGGTCCCGGTCTTGCCGGCGATCTCGTGGCCGGGCACGTAGGCCCGCGAGCCGGTCTGGCCGGGGTGGCCGGGCTCGACGTCCTTGCGCAGCATCTGGTTCAGCGTGGTGGCCACGCCCGGCGGGATCGCCGCCTCGGTGCAGGTCTTCCCCGTCACCACCGGCTTGCCGTCCTCGCCGGTCAGCGGCTGCCCCGTGGCGTCGAGGACGGCGGTGACCGGGGTGGGGTCGCACTGGGTGCCGTTGGCCGCCAGCGTGGAGTAGGCGCTGGCCAGGTCCAGCGGGCTGGTGGCCTCGGCGCCGAGGGTGAAGGAGCCGCGGTTCTCCGCGATGATCTGGTCCGCCGGCGTGGCCTTGAAGTTCATCCCCATCCGCTCGGCCATCCGCACCGGGCCCTCGACGCTGCCGAGGGCGTCCTCCAGCGCCAGGAAGTAGGTGTTGGAGGACATGTAGAGCGCCCGCTCCATGTCGAGCGTGGCGGGGTAGTTGCCGGCGTTGCCCACCGAGTACGGCCGGCCGCCGTTCTTGTAGACCCGCGACACATAGGGGTCGCCGGTGGTGATCGTGTAGTACTGCGAGTACCCGCGCTCCAGAGCCGCCGCCGCGGTGAAGACCTTGTAGGTCGACCCCGAGCCCTGGCTGTAGGCGGTGTTGAGGACGACGGACTCGCAGTGCGCCTCCGAGCAGCCGTACTGCCGGTTCACGCTCATCGCCAGCACGTGGCCCGTACCCGGCTCCACCGCCGTGTACATGCCCGCCAGCCGGTCTCCCATGGGCAGGGTGTTGAGCACCGCCTGGTCGCCGGCCGCCTGCATGTCCGGCCGCAGCGTGGTCTGGATGGTCAGCCCGCCGGTGTCCAGCGTCTCCTCGCTGAGGCCGAGGGTCTGCACCAGGTACTGGTGCACGTAGGCGCAGAAGAAGCCGCCGATCGAGGCGTCGATGCAGCCGTTGGGTGGCGCGACGCCCGGGGCGACCTGGACCGGGGTGGCGGAGATCTCGGTGAACTCCTGCTCGGAGATGTGCTCCAGGTCGAGCATCCGCTGCAGCACCTGGTTGCGCCGGACCTGCGCGTTCTCCGGGTTGGTGATCGGATCGTCGTTGGCCGGGCTCTGCACCAGGCCGGCCAGCATGGCGGCCTGGGCGAGGGTCAGGTCGGCGGCGTTCACGCTGAAGTAGCGCTGCGCGGCGGCCTGGATGCCGTAGGCGCCCTGGCCGAAGTAGACCATGTTCAGGTAGCGGGTCAGGATCTCGTCCTTGGAGTACTTCTCCTCCAGGGCGAGCGCGAGCTGGGCCTCGCGCAGCTTGCGGCCCAGGCTCTCCTCGGTGGCCGCCTGCCGCTCCTCGGGGGTGTCGGCGGTCTGCAGCAGCGTCTGCTTCACCAGCTGCTGGGTCAGCGTCGAGCCGCCCTCGCGCACCGTGCCGGCGGCCACGTTGGTGACCAGGGCGCGGATCGTGCCCTGCACGTCCAGGCCGTTGTGCTCGTAGAAGCGGGTGTCCTCGATGTCGACGAGCGCCTGCTTCATCACCTCGGCGATCTGGTCCGCGGCGACCGGCGTGCGGTTGTCCTTGTAGAAGTGGGTGATCAGCGTCCCGTCGGCCGCGAGCACACGGGTGTTGCCGGCGGGCGCCTCGTCGGTGAGCTCGACCGGCAGGGCGTCCAGCAGTGACGCGGAGTTGCGGGCGACGACGCCGGTCCCGCCCACGAAGGGCAGCAGCAGACCGGCGACGAGCGCCCCGGCGAGGACGATCGTGGCGGCCAGCTGGGCGATGACCCGGGCGCGGGCGGAGGCGGCGGGAGTCGACATCGCGAGCCAATGTACGTCCCGGCGCACTCCTGACGTCGCGGTCAGCGATGGCGCGCGGGAAGGATCCGGGTCCGGGGCACCCCCGTCGGCGTGTCGGCGTCCGGCCCGGTCAGCGCGTCGGCCATGACCCGCAGCCCCTCGAGGTCGTGCACGTCGCCGGCGGCGGCGGGCACCGTCCGGACGGGGACCTCCGGGTGGGCGCTGGTGAAGCGGTCGGCCAACCGCTGCTCGCGGGCCGCCGCCGACATCCGCTCGGCGTGCAACCGCAGCGCCCCGGCGGCGAGCTCGGCCCCCTCCCCGCCGGCCTCGAGCACCTCCTCGGCCGCGCCCGCGGCCCGGGTCGCGCTCAGCGCGATGCTGGCCGGCGGGTGGGTGCGGTTGAGCACGAGCCCGGCCAGCGGCATGCCCTCGGTGGAGAGCCGGTCGACGAAGTAGGAGGCCTCGCGCAGGGCGTCGGATTCCGGCGTCGCGACGACGACGAACCAGGTGCCCGGGCGGCGCAGCAGCTCGTAGGTGGCCGTGGCGCGCTCCCGGAAGCCGCCGAACATCGTGTCCAGCGCGGAGACGAACGAGGAGATGTCGCGCAGCAGCTGCCCGCCGAGGATCTTGCTGATGATCCGGCTGAACACGAGGAAGCCGGCGCCCACCAGCCGCATGCCGGCCCGCCCGCCGGCCCGGGCCGGGGCGGTGAGCAGCCGGATCATCGTGCCGTCGAGGAAGCGGCTCATCCGGTTGGGGGCGTCCAGGAAGTCCAGCGCCGACCGGGACGGCGGGGTGTCGACGACGATGAGGTCCCACTGCTCGCTGGCCCGCAGCTGGCCCAGCTTCTCCATCGCCATGTACTCCTGCGTGCCCGCGAAGGAGGACGACAGCGCCTGGTAGAAGGGGTTGGCGAGGATCTGCTCGGCCCGCTCGGGCGGGGCGTGCGCACAGACGACGTCGTCGAACGTGCGCTTCATGTCCAGCATCATCGCGTGCAGCTCGCCCTTGGCCCCGGGGACGTCGATCCGCCGCGGCTCGTTGTCCAGCTCCGCCAGGCCCAGCGACTGGGCCAGCCGGCGGGCCGGGTCGATGGTGAGGACGACGACCGTCCGGCCGGCCTCGGCGGCGGCCAGGGCCAGCGCGGCCGAGGTCGTCGTCTTCCCCACGCCGCCGGCGCCGCAGCAGACGACGATGCGGGTCTGCCGGTCGGCGATCAGCTCGGACAGGTCGAGGGGGAGGGCCTCGGGCATCGGGTGCGGTGCGGGGCGGGGGTGCCGGTGGTGCTCCGCCGTCGTCGCCTCGTCGGGGGCCGTGCTCATGCCGCCGCCTCGGTCCGGAAGTGGTCCTCGAGCCGGCCGGCCAGCTCGAACAGCGCGCCGACATCGATCGGCCCGGGCAGCAGCGGCAGCTCGACGACCGGCCGGCCGAGGCCGTCGACCTCGGCGCGCAGCTCGTCCTGGGCCGCCCAGCGCTGCGCGTGCTCGACCGCCTCGGCGGCCAGCGCGGTGGCCAGCTCGGCGCCGTCGTGCACGTGCGCCGCGGCGAGCGCGGGCGCGAGCTCCGCGCCGCTGAGCCGGCCGGCGGCGACCCGGTCGAGCTCCTCCTCGGGCAGCAGCGGCTCGGTGGCCATGTTGACGACGACCGAGCCGACCGGCAGGCCGGCCGCGGTCAGCTCGGCGAGGGCGTCGGCGGTCTCCTGCACCGGCATGTCCTCCAGCAGGGTCACCACGTGCACCGCGGTCTGCGGCGACTTCAGCACCGCCATCACCCCGTCGCTCTGGGTCTTGATCGGTCCGGAGCGGGTCAGCCCGGCCATCTCGCCGGTGACGCCGAGGAAGCGGGTGATCCGGCCGGTCGGCGGGGCGTCGACGACCACGGCGTCGTAGACCCGCTCTCCGTCGCGCCGGCGGGTCACCGCCTCCTTGATCTTGCCGGTGAGCAGCACGTCGCGCAGGCCCGGCGCGATGGTGGTGGCGAAGTCGATCGCGCCCATCTTGCGCAGCGCCCGCCCGGCCCGCTTGAGGTTGTAGAACATCTCGAGGTACTCGAGCAGGGCCAGCTCGATGTCGATGGCCAGCGCCTTGACCTCGCCGCCGCCGCGGGTCACCGCCACCCGCCGCTCCTCGTAGGGCAGCGGCGGGGTGTCGAACAGCTGCGCGATGCCCTGCCGCCCCTCGGTCTCGACGAGGAGCACCTGGCGGCCGTCGGCGGCCAGGGCCAGGGCGAGGGCGGCGGCGACCGTCGTCTTGCCGGTGCCGCCCTTCCCGGTCACGACGTGACAGCGCACGGGGAAGGCCTCGGGTTCCACGCAGATCAGCCTAGAAGTCGAAGGACCCGCCTGCCCCCCACGGTTCGCACGCTCACGGCGGGACCCGGCAGAAGGGCCGAGGCGGGGCCCGGGACGGGGCCGCGGGCCTGCGCTAGCGTCGCGCCCATGAGCGAACCGGCCCGCGTCAAGTGGGAGTACGCGACCATCCCGCTGCTGATCCACAACACCAAGGCGATCCTCGACTCCTGGGGCGTCGACGGGTGGGAGCTGGTCACCGTGCTCCCCGGCCCGGGCGGCCCCGAGCAGCCGGTCGCCTACCTCAAGCGACCGGTGGGCTGAGGCCGGCGATGACTGCTCCGCAGACCCAGGGCTGGCACGCCCGGCTGGCCGAGCTGGGCATCCGGCTGCCCCCGGTGGCCGCGCCGGTGGCCTCCTACGTGCCGGCCGTGCGCAGCGGCCAGCTGGTGTTCACCTCCGGCCAGCTGCCGTTCGTCGACGGCGGGCTGCGCCGCACCGGCAAGGTGGGGGGCTCGGTGGACCCCGAGGACGCCGCGCACGACGCCAAGGTCTGCGTGCTCAACGCCCTGGCCGCCGTGGACGAGCTGGTGGGGCTGGACTCGGTGGTCCGGGTGGTCCGGGTGGTCGGCTACGTGGCCAGCGCCGAGGGGTTCACCGGCCAGCCGCGGGTGGTCAACGGGGCCAGTGAGCTGCTCGGGCGCATCTTCGGTGAGGCCGGGCAGCACGCCCGCAGCGCCGTCGGTGTCGCGGAGCTCCCGCTGGGCGCCCCGGTCGAGGTCGAGCTCACCGTCGAGCTGAGGGCATGACCGAACTCCGCCAGGCGTCGACGGTCCTGCTGCTGCGCGACGGCACCCCCGGGCTGGAGGTCTACCTGCTGCGGCGGACCCGCGGCATGCCCTTCGCCGGGGGCATGACCGCCTACCCGGGCGGCGGCGTGGACCTCCGCGACGGCGACGTCGAGACCGCCTGGGTGGGCCCGCCGCCGGCGCAGTGGGCCGCGGTGTTCGGCTGCGACGAGCGGGTGGCCCGCGAGCTGGTGTGCGCCGCGGTCCGGGAGACCTTCGAGGAGGCCGGCGTGCTGCTGGCCGGCCCGCCCGACGGGGCCACCGTCGTCCCGGACGTCTCCGGCGAGGACTGGGAGGCGCAGCGGCAGGCGCTGCTGAGCCGGGAGCTGTCGCTGGCCGAGCTGCTGGCCGACCGCGGGCTGGCGCTGCGCGCGGACCTGCTGCGCCCGTTCGCGCACTGGGTCACCCCGCCGGAGGAGACGCGCCGCTACGACACCAAGTTCTTCGTCGCGGCGCTGCCGGTGGGCCAGGAGGCCCGGCACGTCTCCGGTGAGGCGGACGAGGCCGGCTGGGTGACGCCGGCCGGCGCGCTGGCCCAGCTCCACGACGGCAGCCGGCCGATGCTGCCGCCGACGATCCACACGCTGGGTCAGCTGGTCCCGTTCCCCGACGTGGCCGCGGCGCTCGCGGGCTCGCCGCCGGAGCCGCTGAGCCCGATCAGCCCGACGTTCGAGGACGAGCCCGACGGCCGCTGGGCGGTGCTGCCCGATGGCACCCGCATCCGCCTGGTGGTGCCGCTCCCGGCGTGACCCGCCGGCACGTCACTCCCGACAGCGGCGGCGGAAGAGCGAGAGGCCCCAGAACCCGGCGGGTTCTGGGGCCTCTCGGCGTTCTGCGACGTCTCAGCGGGCGCGGCGGCGCAGCCGGTCCTCGTCGAGGACGACGACCGACTTGCCCTGCAGCTGGATCCAGCCGCGGTGCACGAAGTCGGCCAGCGCCTTGTTCACCGTCTCCCGGGAGGCGCCGACCAGCTGGGCCAGCTCCTCCTGGGTCAGGTCGTGCTTGACCCGCAGGCCGTCGCCGTCGCGGCTGCCGAAGCGGTCGGCCATCTGCAGCAGCGCCTTGGCCACCCGGCCGGGGACGTCGGTGAAGATCAGGTCCGCGACCGAGTCGTTGGTGCGCCGCAGGCGGCGGGCCAGGACCCGCAGCAGCTGCTCGCCGATCTCCGGGTGCGCCTCGATCCACGGCCGGATCACCGTCTGCGGCATCCGGGCCAGCTTGACGTCGGTGACGGCGGTGGCCGTCGCCGTGCGCGGCCCCGGGTCGAAGACCGACAGCTCACCGAACTGGTCGGAGGGGCCCATGACGGCGAGCACGTTCTCGCGGCCGTCGGGCGACCGGCGGGAGAGCTTGATCTTTCCGGAGAGGACGATGTACAGGCTGTCGCCCGGCTCGCCCTCGTTGAACACGACGCGGCCGCGCGGCAGCGTGATGGTCTCGAGACGACTGAGGACCGGTTCCACCGCCTCTTCCGACTGCCCCTGGAAGAGCCCGGACTGGGCCAGTACCTCGTCCACTGCTAAGTGTCCTCTCGCACGACTACCTGGGATCACCGGCCTCCGGCCGGCCCCGGTCAGCGACCGCTACCGGCGGCGCCGTCCGGAGAGAGTCTAGGGGGCTGTGCCCACCGTCACCCGATCGGTGGGGACGCGAGTGCCCCATCGGGGTGAGGCCGGCCCGCTCGCGGGGCTCAGACCAGCGGCGGGGCGGCGGGGCGGGTCCGCGCCCGCCGGCGGCGCCGCCACCGGGACATCGCCCGGCGGATGCCCGAGGTGGTCAGCGTGTCCACCTCGCCGGGCGTCGCCGTGGTGAGGAACTCGGCCACCTCGCGCGAGCCGGTGGGGCGGCGCAGCGGCTCCTCCACCCGCTCCATGACCAGGAGGAAGGCGATGAGCAGGGGCGGGAACAGGATGACGATGAGGGCGACCACCGGCTCTCACTCCGTCCGTCGTCGGGGGGCGGGCCGACTTCGGCCGGAACCCGCGTGCACGTCCTGTGTACCCCGTGAGGCCGCCGGTGATCCTCCGCCGGGGGCCGACCGATGATGCTACGGGGCCGGGAACGTCAGCTGATCCGCCTACCCTCGACCGCGTGTCCACGCCGGCCTACGCACGCCCCGTCCCGCCGCGCGCCGCCCCCGCCCGCCGAGCCGCCGCCGGCGGCGGCGGGGAGGGTGGGGCCCGACCGTTCGACCCGGAGGAGACACCGCTGGCGCGCACCCGCCGGGCCCGGCGGATGGCCCGCGAGCTGGCGCTCATCCACCCCGACGCGCACTGCGAGCTGGACTTCACCAGCGCCTTCGAGCTGCTGGTGGCCACCGTCCTCTCCGCGCAGACCACCGACAAGACGGTCAACAAGGTCACCCCGACGCTGTTCGCGAAGTTCCCCGACGCCGCGGCCCTCGCCGGCGCCGACCGGGCCGAGCTGGAGCAGATCCTCACGCCCACCGGCTTCTTCCGGGCCAAGGCCAACTCGCTGCTCGGTCTCGCCCGGGCGCTGGTCGAGCGCTTCGACGGCGAGGTGCCGCGGCGCATGGCCGACCTGGTCACCCTTCCCGGCGTCGGGCGCAAGACGGCCAACGTGGTGCTGGGCAACGCCTTCGGCGTTCCCGGGCTCACCGTCGACACCCACTTCGGCCGGCTGGTCCGGCGGTTCGGCTGGACGGCGGAGGAGGACCCGGTCAAGGTCGAGGCCGAGATCGCCGAGCTGATCCCCAAGAAGGAGTGGACCGACTTCAGCCACCGGGTGATCTTCCACGGGCGGCGGGTCTGCCATGCCAGGAAGCCCGCCTGCGGCGGGTGCGGTCTGGCCCGCTGGTGCCCGTCCTACGGCATCGGCCCGACGGACCCGGAGGTCGCCCTGAAGCTGGTGAAGACCCCGGCCGCCTCCGACACCGAATGAGCGCCCGCGGCAGAGCGGCGGCCGGTGGGCTGCTGCTGGGGCTGGCGCTGACCGGCTGCTCGGCGGGCGGCACGGACGAGCAGCCGACGCCCACCCCGACGGTGGAGAACACCACCGCGGCCTGCCCCGAGCAGCCCGAGGAGCGGGCCTCCGGCGGCGAGGTGCTGGCCGCCGTCACCGTCGACTGCCTCGGCGGTGGGCAGCTGGATCTCGGCCGGGCGCCGGGGGTGCCGACCGTGGTCAACCTGTGGGCCAGCTGGTGCGCGCCCTGCCGGGAGGAGCTGCCGGTGATCCAGCAGCTGGCCGACGCGGCCGGCGACCGGCTGCGCGTCGTCGGCCTGGTCAGCCAGGACACGGCGAGCAACGGGACGGCTTTCGCCGCCGAGGCCGGGATCACCATGCCGACCGGCGTCGACGCGGAGGGGGACCTGGCCACCGAGCAGGGGCTGCGCGGGCTGCCCTACACCTACTTCCTGCGGGCCGACGGGTCGATCGCCCACCTGCAGCTGCGGCCGGTCACCTCGCTCGAGGAGCTCGAGGGCCTGGTTGCCGAGCATCTGGGGGTTGCGCTGTGATTCCGCGCGAGGACGACGACCTGCCCGACTACCTCCGCACGCTGCTGGACTCGGCCGCGGACCTGCCGCTGCGGCACCGCGCGCTCCGGCCGAGCGCCACCGCCCGCCGCTCGGCGGTGCTCATCCTCTTCGGAGAGGGCCCGCGGGGCGCCGACGTGCTGCTCATCGAGAAGGCCGCGCACCTGCGCACCCACGCCGGCCAGCCGGCGTTCCCCGGGGGCGGCGCCGATCCCGGGGACGAGTACCCGGTGGGCACCGCCCTGCGCGAGGCCGAGGAGGAGGCCGGGATCGACCCGGATGGCGTGCGGGTGCTGGCCACCCTGCCGGAGCTGTTCCTGGGGCCGTCGGACAACCGGGTCGTCCCGGTCGTGGCGTGGTGGGACGACCCGCGCGAGGTGACCGTCGGCGACCCGCGCGAGGTGGCCCGGGTGGCCCGCGTCCCGCTGGCCGACCTCGTCGACCCGGCCAACCGGTTCCGCGCCCGGCACCCCTCGGGCTTCGTCGCCCCGGCGTTCGGGGTGGCCGGCATGGTCGTCTGGGGCTTCACGGCGGCCCTGCTCGACGCGATCCTCGACGCCGCGGGGCTGGCCCGGCCGTGGGACGCGCGCGACGTGCGCGACCTGCCGGCCGTGGGGGTGCGCCGGCCCCAGCTGCCCGCCACCTTCGACCCCGCCGAGGAGGAGGACGCCGCCGCGCCGACCGTCGCCGACCCCGCGCCCGACGGGCCTCCGGCGCGTACCGTTCCCCCGCGATGAACGGTCGCGGGCGACGGCAGCGGCGCGGCGCCGCGGTGCTGGCCGGGGCGGTGCTGCTGACCGGCGTCCTGGCCGGCTGCGGGGGCGGCGACGAGCCCTCCGGTCCGGCCCCCACGACGTCGGCCGGACCGGCGCCCGGCACGGTCACCACCGCCCCCGACGGTGTCCAGGAGGTCACCCTGCAGACGCAGGACGACTACGTGTTCACGCCCAGCACCTTCACCGTGGCTCCGGGCACCGTGCGCCTGACCGTGGCCAACATCGCCGAGCAGCTGACCCACAACTTCCGGTTCCGGCCGGACGCCGGCCCCCAGCCGATCGCGGCGGAGATCCCGCTGCTGGCGCCCGGGGAGAGTCGCACGATCGAGTTCGAGGTGACCGAGCCGGGCGAGTACCCCTTCGACTGCACGTTCCACATCCAGCTCGGCCAGTCCGGCACGATGACCGTGAGCGGCTGACCGTGTCCCTCGTCGACCTGGTGCTCATCGCGCTGGCGCTGGCGTTCGCCTTCTCCGGCTTCCGGCAGGGGCTGCTGGTCTCCGCGACGTCGTTCCTCGGGTTCTTCGGCGGCGCCGTGCTGGGCGCGCAGCTGTCCGGGCCGGTCGCCGACCGGGTCGACGGCTCGGCGGTGACCCGGGTGTTCGCCGCGCTCGTCGTCGTCCTCGCCGGGGCGCTGCTCGGCCAGGCACTGGCCGGCGCCATCGGCCGGGCGGTGCGCCGCCGGGTCACCTGGGAACCGGCCAAGGTGGTCGACTCGATCGCCGGAGCGGCCCTCTCGGCCGCCGCCGTCCTGCTGGTGGCCTGGATGGTGGCCACCCCGCTGGCCTCCGCGCCGTTCCCCGAGGTGGCCGGCCAGGTGCGCCAGTCGGCGCTGGTGCAGGCGGTGGACCGCGCGGTGCCCGACAGCGTGCGGGCGGTCTACGACTCGCTGCGGGAGGCGATCGACCGGCGCGGGCTGCCCGACGTCCTCGATCCGCTCACCCCCACCCAGGTCCGGGACGTGCCGGCACCGGACCAGGCGCTGCTGGAGAGCCCCGTGGTCACCGCGGTGCAGGGGTCGGTGGTGCAGATCACCGGGGTCGCCCCCTCCTGCTCCCGGCAGATCGACGGTTCCGGCTTCGTGTACGCGCGGGAGCGGGTCATGACCAACGCGCACGTGCTGGCCGGCGTCACCGACCCGGTGGTCACCGCCGAGGGCGAGGAGTACGAGGCGACGGCGGTGTACGTCGACGAGGAGACCGACGTCGCGGTGCTCGCCGTCCCGGACCTGCCGCAGGTGCCGCTGGCCTGGGCGCCGGCCCCGGCCGACTTCGGGGACGACGCGATCATCATGGGCTACCCGGGCGGTGGGGGCCTGTTCGTCGGGCCGGCGCGGGTGCGCGACCGCGGCGAGATCAGCGGCCCGGACTTCCGCAACACCGACACCGTGGTCCGCGACGTGTACGCCCTCTACGGGGAGGTGCGGGCCGGCAACTCCGGCGGGCCGCTGTTCGACCCGAGCGGGAAGGTGCTCGGCGTCGTGTTCGCCTCCGCCATCGACGACCCGCTCACCGGGTACGCGCTCACCGCCCAGCAGGTCGCCGAGGCGGCCCGGGCCGGGATCGACGCGGGTGCGCCGGTGCTCACCGGCGCCTGCGAGTAGGGCGGCTCAGCCGGCCGCCCACTCGATGACGGCGCGGGACACCTCTCCGGGGGTCTCCTCCTGGGGGAAGTGCCCGACCTCGGGCAGCTCGCGCCACTCGTAGGCGCCGGCCACGTACCGGCCCGAGCCGCGGGCCGAGGAGGGCAGCACGCAGGGGTCCAGGGCGCCGTGCAGCTGCAGGGTGGGTGCGGTCACCGGGGTGGCCATCCGGCGGGCGTAGCGCAGCCCGTCGGGGCGCAGCTGCGAGCGAGCGGCCCAGCGGAAGTACTCCATCGCGCCGTAGGCCGCCTGCGGGATCCGCGCGGCCGAGCGGTAGTGGCCGACCGCCTCGGCGAAGTCGGCGGTGCCGGTCCACCGGGGGCCGGCCCAGCGGCGCACCAGGTCCGCGACCGGGTCGTCGTCGGCGCGGGTCAGCCGCCGCTCGGGCAGCCGCGGCAGCTGGAAGCCGAGCAGGTGCCGGAAGGCGTGCCGCTGGCGGGCGTCGGTCATCGCCCCGCGCAGCTGCCGCGGGTGGGCCATCGACAGCACCACCAGCCGGCGGACGCTGCGCGGGTGCAGGGCGGCCATCGTCCAGGCCACCAGCCCGCCCCAGTCGTGCCCGACGACGACGGCGTCCCGCTCGCCGAGCGCGCGGACCAGCGCGGCGACGTCGGCGGCCGCCGTCGCCAGGTCGTAGCCGCGCGGGGGCTTGTCGCTGCCCCCGTAGCCGCGCAGGTCGGGGGCGACGGCGTGGAAGCCGGCGGCGGCGAGGGCCGGCAGCTGGGCGCGCCAGGTCCACCAGAACTGCGGGAAGCCGTGCAGCAGCAGCACCAGCGGGCCCTCGCCGGCCTCCGCGACGTGCAGCCGCACACCGTTGGCGGAGAGGTCGCGGTGGGTCCAGGGGCCGGGCAGCAGGACGCTGGTGGCGTCGGGGGGTTCCTGCTCGCGGAGCGTCACCGGTCCGGGCGCGGGCCGTGCCCGGGTCAGAGCGAGTACTGGTCGCTGCCGCGCAGCTGCACCCGCCCGCTGCTCACGGTCGGCACCTCGCGGCGGCGCTGGCCGGGGGCCTCCCGGTGCACCACCGCGGGCAGCTCGCGCAGCGTCTCCATCGTCCGCTCCGGCTTCTCGATCTTCTTGATCTGCCCGCGGCCGACCACGGCGGCGATCGCGGCGAGCAGCACGAAGAACGCCCAGACGATCAGGTAGGAGATCCAGCGCTGGAGGCCCAGCCAGGTGAGGAACTCGGCGATCGTGATGAAGAGGAAGATCGTGGAGACGCCCAGCAGGACACCGGCGGTGCCGAACGCGCCGGCGCCGATGCCGGCCTTCTTCGCCGACCTCCCCATCTCGGCCTTGGCCAGCTCGATCTCGGCGCGGATCAGCGTCGACATGTCCGCCATGGCGCTCTGCACGAGCACGCCGATGGAGGGTTCCTCCGCGCCGACGGGTCGGCCCGGCGGCGGGGTCGACGATGCGCTGTGGGCCACGAGGGCACCTCCTGTGATCACCTGCTGGTCAGTGTCGAGCTGCCGGGACCCCCGTTCCGGGCGGTCCCACCTGGGGCATCGTGCCCGATGCCGGAGGTCGGTGCGTACCCGCGGCCGTCGCGGCCACCCGGTGGGGTGGCCCCGGAGCCCGCGGCGGGCTCCGGGACCACCCCCGGCCCGGCTCAGTCCTCCGACGACTGGGAGGACGGGAGCTTGGCGCTGATCAGCTCCATCACCGACGAGTCGGTGAGGGTGGTGACGTCGCCCAGCTCGCGGTTCTCGGCGACGTCGCGGAGCAGCCGCCGCATGATCTTGCCCGAGCGGGTCTTCGGCAGCTCCTGCACGACCAGGATCTGGCGGGGCCTGGCGATCGGGCCGATGTCCTTGGCCACGTGCTGGCGCAGCTGCTGGACCAGGTCCTCACCGGAGTCCTCGACGTTGCCGCGGAGGATGCAGAACGCGACGATGCCCTGCCCGGTGGTCGGGTCGCTCGCGCCCACGACCGCCGCCTCGGCCACCGCCGGGTGGGCCACCAGCGAGGACTCCACCTCGGTGGTGGAGATCCGGTGGCCGGACACGTTCATGACGTCGTCCACCCGGCCGAGCAGCCAGAAGTCGCCGTCTTCGTCGATCTTGGCGCCGTCGCCGGCGAAGTAGGTGGTCTTGCCGAACCGCGACCAGTAGGTGTCGACGTAGCGGTCGTCGTCGCCCCAGATGGTGCGCAGCATCGACGGCCAGGGCTCGGTGAGGACCAGGAGCCCGGTGGAGCCCGGTGGCAGCTCGTTGCCCTCGTCGTCGACGACCTTCGCCGAGATGCCGGGGAGGGGCCGGCTCGCCGAGCCCGGCTTGAGCGTGGTGACGCCGGGCAGGGGGGTGATCATGTGCGCGCCGGTCTCGGTCTGCCACCAGGTGTCCACGATCGGGCAGCGCTCACCGCCGATGTGCTTGTAGTACCAGAGCCAGGCCTCGGGGTTGATCGGCTCGCCCACCGAGCCGAGGATCCGCAGGCTCGAGAGGTCGAACTTCGCGGGGATGTCCTCGCCCCACTTCATGAACGTGCGGATCACCGTGGGCGCGGTGTAGAGGATCGTGACGCCGTACTTCTCGATGATCTCGAACCAGCGACCGCGGTGCGGGGTCTCCGGCGTCCCCTCGTAGATCACCGAGGTGGCCCGGTTGGCCAGCGGCCCGTAGACGATGTAGCTGTGGCCGGTGACCCAGCCGACGTCGGCGGCGGTCCAGAACACGTCGGTGTCGGCCTTGAGGTCGAACACCGCCCAGTGGCTGAAGGCGACCTGGGTCAGGTAGCCGCCGCTGGTGTGCAGGATGCCCTTCGGCTTCGCCGTCGTCCCCGACGTGTACATGATGTAGAGCGGGTGCTCGGCGTCGAACATCTCCGGCGTGTGCGCGGTGGACTGCCGGTCCACCAGATCGTGCCACCACACGTCGCGGCCCTCGGTCATCTCGACGTCCTGCTCGGTCCGCCGGACGACGACGACGCTGCGCACCCCCTCGGTCCGGGTCAGGGCCTCGTCGACGTTGGGCTTGAGCGCACTCGGCGCCCCGCGCCGGTAACCGCCGTCGGCGGTGATGACCACCTGTGCGTCGGCGTCGGTGATCCGGCTGGCCAGGGCGTCGGGGGAGAAGCCGCCGAAGACCACCATGTGCACCGCGCCGATGCGGGCGCAGGCGAGCATGGCGACGACGGTCTCCGGGATCATCGGCATGTAGATCGCCACCCGGTCACCGGCCTGCACCCCGAGCTCGAGCAGGGCGTTGGCCGCCTTGCACACCTCGTCCTTCAGCTGGCCGTAGGTGAGCGTGCGGGTGTCCCCCGGCTCGCCCTCCCAGTGGTAGGCGACCTGCGCGCCGTGGCCGGCCTCGACGTGCCGGTCGACGCAGTTGTAGGCGACGTTCAGCCTCCCGCCGACGAACCACTTGGCGAACGGCGGGTTGCTCCAGTCCAGCACCTCGTCCCACGGCTGCGCCCAGGTGAGCCGCTCGGCCTGCCTGGCCCAGAAGGCCAGGCGGTCCCGCGACGCCTCCTCGTAGATCTCGGGACCCACGTTGGCCTGCGCGGCCAGGTCCGGCGGCGGCGGGAACCGGCGGACCTGGCCCTCGGTCGACTCGCTCATGCGGCTACCTCCCGGTCTCGGCGCCGCCCGGACCGCCGATCGGCTCGGCGTGGGACGACGCGACGTGCGCTCCGCCACACCGTATGACCTGGGGCGGACCCGCGCGTCTGCCCGGTGCGCCGTTGCTGCGCAGCGGCCAGACTGGGCCGGTGCGAGCCGGAGTGCAGGTGGAGGTGGCCGCCCTCGTGCCGGGCGCGGCGGCCCTCGGCCTCCTCGCGCCGCCCTCGGCGCGGGCGGTCCCGGCGGCCGTGCTGGCCGACCCCGACCGGACCGCCCAGCGGCTGGCCGCACTGGCGCGCCGGTACGGGGCCGAGGACCGGCGGGTGCTGGCGACCGTGTGGTGGTACTCCGCGTCGGCGGTGCTGCTCACCCCCGCCCTGGCCGGCCTGGTCACCGGGCGGCCGCTGTCGGCGCGGCTGGCCGACACCACCCTGCACGAGCTCGCCGGCGGGACGCTGGTCGCCGCCACCTCCTCCGCGCCCGGCGCCGACCTCGCAGGTGAGCTGCGGGAGACGCTGAGCGCGGCGATCGGCGCGGTGGCGGAGGCGGGCGGGATGCGGCGGCGGCCGCTGTGGGCGATCGCCGCCGACTCGCTGGCCAACCGGCTGCTGGCGCTGGGGCGGGCGCTCGGCGACGTCCCCCGCGCCACCGCCCTCGCCGGCCCGCTGGCGGCGGCGGTGGGAGCGCCGCTGCCCGAGCCCCGCTACGTCGACGTCACCGGCGTCCGGTTCGTGCGGCGGGTGTCCTGCTGCCTGCTCTACCGGCTGCCGCCGGAGCCGTTGTGCACCTCCTGCCCGCGCCGGCCGGCCCAGGAGCGGCAGGTGCTGCTGGAGGACACCGCGGCCCGGATGCGCTAGGCCTGTTCCAGGGCCCGTTCCACCGCCGGCCGCAGCTCGTCCACGCCCTCACCGGTGCGCGCGGAGACGGGGACGGCGTCGGGGTAGGCCGCGCGCAGCGCCGCGACCCACTCCGGCGGGGCGACGTCCACCTTGTTGAGCACCAGCAGCTCCGGCCGGTCGCGGGCGCCGATCTCGTAGAGCACCCCGCGGACCGCCGTCACCTGGTCCATCGCGTCGGGGGCGGCGGCGTCGACGACGTGCAGGACGAGGTTGGCGTCGACGACCTCCTCGAGCGTGGAGCGGAAGGCGTCCACCAGCTGGTGCGGGAGGTGGCGGACGAAGCCGACGGTGTCGGTGAGCGTGTACTCGCCGCCGCCGGGGGTGCGGGTCCGGCGCACGGTGGGGTCCAGCGTGGCGAACAGCGTGTCCTGCACCAGGACGTCGGCGCCGGCCAGCCGGTTCATCAGCGCGGACTTCCCGGCGTTGGTGTAGCCGGTCAGGGCCACCGAGGGCACCCGGTTGCGCCGGCGCCGCGACCGGGTCCGCTCCCGCCGCCGGGCGGTCTGCTGCACCTGGCGGCGCAGCCGGGTGATCCGGTTGCGCAGGTGCCGCCGCTGGCTCTCCAGGCGCATCTCGCCGGGCCCCCGGACGCCCGCGCCCGCACCGCCCGCCGTCCGGCCGCCGCCGATCCGGGACAGCTCCGTGCCCTGACCGGTCAATCGGGGCAGCTGGTAGGCCAGCTGGGCCAGTTCGACCTGCGCCTTGCCCTCGCTGCTGCGGGCGTGCTGGGCGAAGATGTCGAGGATCAGCGCCGTCCGGTCGACCACCCGCGCACCCAGGCGGTCCTCCAGGTTGCGCACCTGGGCGGGGGACAGGTCGCCGTCGGCGATGACCAGCGCGGCGTCCTGCCGCTCGACCAGCTCGGCCAGCTCGTCGACCTTGCCGGAACCGAGGTAGGTCGCGGGATCGGGCCGGTCCCGGGGCTGGACCAGCCGGCCGACCACGTCGACCCCGTCGGTCTCGGCCAGCCGCTCCAGCTCGTCGAGGGGGTCGGCGGCCTCGCGGTCGCCGGGCCGCAGGCCGAGCAGCACCGCCCGGGCGCTGCTGCCGTCCTCGTCGCCGTCCCTGCCGACGGTGGGAGCCGTCTCCGCGCCGAGCAGCCACGTCCCTGGCATGTCGCCTCCCGGATCCCGGGCCTGCGGCCCGGTCCGCGGCCGGAGGTGGAGGGTTGCCGTCCTGGCCCCGGCCCGCGGGCGGACCCGCGGCACACGTTCCGGCAGGGCCAGCCTCGTCGCCCCGGCGCGTTCCTGCCACCGGTGCTGCTCAGGGCAGGAACAGCATCGTGTCGCCGTACTCGTGCCAGAGGTAGTCCCCGCCGACGGCCCGCGCGTAGGCCCCTTCCACCAGCGCGCGCCCGGCGACCGCCTCGAGCAGCAGCAGATGGCTGGCGTCGGGCGCGTGCAGCCCGGTGACCAGCCCGTTCACCACCCGGGCCGGGCGGTCGGGGCCGAGGACGAGGTCGGTCCAGCCCGCGGCCGCGCGGGTCAGGCCGTCCTCCCCGGTCGCGGTCTCCAGCGCGCGGGTGACGGTGGTCCCGACGGCGACCACCCGGCGCCCGGCCTCCCGCGTGCTGCGCACCAGCCGGGCGGTGCCCTCGGGCACCCGGAACCGCTCCGGGGCGGGTGGCTCGTGCAGCTCGGGACTGGAGACCCCGGCGTGCAGGACGACCGGGACGACGGGGATGCCGCGGGCCATGAGCCGCACCAGCAGGTGCTCGGTGAACGGCCGCCCGGCGCTGGCGTTCTCGGCGCTGCCCGGCTCGGTGGCGTAGACGTTCTGGGCCGCCGCGAGCGGGACGGCGCCGCGCAGGTAGCCGTAGCGGATCGGCTGCCCGTACCGGCGCAGGTGCTCAGGCGCCGGCGTCGCGGGCGTGGGCCGGGCCCGCCACAGCCGGCCCGGCCGGGTGGGGTCGGGGAAGCCGGCCAGCAGCCGCAGCCGGACGCCGCCGGGCAGCGCCAGCTCGGTGCCCGGCTCGACGCCGCGGTCGGGGCCGTCGTTGTCCGGACGGCGCACCTCGACCACCCACTCGCCGTCGTCCAGCGACGTCGACACGTGCAGGGGCGTGAGCACCCCGTCGGCTCGTCGCACGTCCAGCCGCGCGGGCAGGGGCGCGGAGGTGTTGACGACCACCAGGTCGCCGGGCTCCAGATGGTCGGGCAGGTCGTGGAAGACGCCCTCCGCGATCCCCCCCGGCCGGACCGTCATCAGCCGGACGCCGTCGCGGGGCAGGCCCCGGTGCTCCGGCGGCGCGGGTGCCTCGCGGTCGGGCGGCAGGGGAAAGGTGACGGTCATCGCCCGGCCCCCGTCGGCTGCAGCTCCGCGGCCCGGAACCGGCCGCTGGGCAGGTCGCCGTCGGCCAGGCGGAGCAGTGCGGGGACGACGGTCTCCGGTCCCGGCAGGCCGGTCGCATCGGGCTCGGCGGCGCGGTGCATGTCGGTGGCCATGTCGCCCGGGTCGAGCGCGTAGACCCGCAGCTCCGGGTGCTCGACGGCGAGCACGGCGGTCAGCCGGTCCAGCGCCGCCTTGCTCGCGCCGTAGCCGCCCCAGCCGGGGTAGGCCTCCACGGCGGCGTCGCTGCTGACGTCGACGACGACACCCCCAGCCCGGGTGAGGGCGGGGAGGAGGGCCTGCAGGAGGGCGAGCGGGGCGACGGTGTTGACCGCGAGGACCCGCTCGAAGACCGCCGTCGGCAGCTCGGCGAGCGGGGGGAGCGGGGTGGGGCCGAGGTCGCTGGCGTTGTTGACCAGCAGGTCGAGCCGGCCGGGGACGGCGGCGGCCAGCGCCGCCCGGTGCGCGGGATCGCCGACGTCGCCGGGCAGGGCGGTGACCAGGTCGGGGCGGGGGAGGGCGGCGACGGTGGCGGCGAGGCGCGCGGGGTCGCGGCCGTCGACCACCAGGTGCCAGCCCCGCCGGTTCAGCGCGGTGGCGAGGGCGGCGCCGAGGCCGCGTGAGGCGCCGGTGACGAGTGCGGTGCGGATCTCCATGGGGGTACCGTCCGGCCTCAAGTCAACTTGAAGTCAAGGGGTGCACCCGTGGAGCTGCTGACGATCGGGCAGGTGGCCGAGCGGTCGGGGATGGCGGCCTCCGCGCTGCGCTACTACGAGGCCCAGGGGCTGATCACCGCGTCCCGGACCGCGGGCGGCGCGCGGCGGTTCCCGCGCAGCGTGTTGCGCCGGCTGGCGTTCATCCGCGCCGCGCAGAACGTCGGCCTCGCGCTGCCGGAGATCCGGGAGGCGCTGGCCGCCCTCCCGGACGGCCGGACGCCGTCGGCCCGCGACTGGGCGCGGCTGTCCGAGGCGTGGCGGGCGCGGCTGGACGAGCAGATCGCCGCGCTGGTGCAGCTGCGCGACGGGCTCAGTTCGTGCATCGGCTGCGGCTGCCTGTCGCTGACGCGCTGCCGGCTGTCCAACCCCGCCGACGTCGCGGCCGGTGAGGGGGCCGGGGCCCGCTGGCTGTCCCCGGCGCTGCGGCGGGTGCCGCCGGCCAGCAACGCCGGTTGAGGTCGTCTCGCATCCGCCGGCCGGCGGGGCGATGATCGACGCGCCGGCCGCGACGAGGGGAGGGCGCATGACCGTGATGCCTGCCGCGTTCATCGGCCACGGGAACCCGATGAACGCCGTCGAGAAGAACCGGTACACCGAGGCGTGGCGCGCGTTCGGCCAGTCGGTGCCGCGCCCGCGCGCGATCCTCGTGGTGTCGGCCCACTGGTACGTGCACGCCACCGCGGTGACCGCGATGCCGCGGCCCCGCACCATCCACGACTTCTACGGCTTCCCCGGGTCGCTGTTCGACATCAGCTACGACGCGCCGGGGCTGCCCGGGCTGCACGAGGAGATCGCCGACGTCGTCCACCCGGCGTGGGTCGGCGCCGACGTCGACAGCTGGGGGATCGACCACGGCACCTGGTCGGTGCTGCTGCACGCCTTCCCCGACGCCGACATCCCGGTGGTGCAGCTGTCGCTCAACGCGCTCAAGCCCTTCGACTACCACCTGCAGCTCGGGGCGGCACTGGCCCCGCTGCGCGAGGACGGCGTGCTGGTGATCGGCAGCGGCAACGTGGTGCACAACCTGGGCGGGGTCTCCCGCGCGCTGCCCGACGCCGGCTTCGACTGGGCGCAGCGCTTCGACGAGAAGGTCAAGGAGATGATGCTGACCGACCCGGCCGAGGTGGCCCGGCTCGACGGGCACCGCGATTTCGGCTTCGCCGTCCCGACGCCGGACCACTTCCTCCCGCTGCTGTACGTGGCCGGGATGGCCGGCGCGACCGAGGCCCCGGTGGACGTGCTCGTCGACGGCTACGCCTACGGGTCGCTGTCGATGACCGCCTACACCGTGGGCATGACGCCCCCGCCGAGCGCGGGGGCCGGTTTCGCGGCCGCGCTGCCGGAGGAGCCGCCCCCGGACGGCGCGAACATCTAGGGGCGCCGGCGTCAGGCGCTGCGCGGCCCCGCGATGCGCAGCGCCGGGTGCAGGCTCGGGTCGTACGGCGTGGCGGCTCAGTGGCGCGCCGGGGGTTGCAGCGCCACCACCTCACCGATCACCCAGACCGCCGGCGGGCGGATCCCCTCCTCGACGATCGCCCGCGGCAGCTCGCCCAGCGTCGTCCGGACCGTCCGCTGGGCCGGCGTCGACCCGTCGGCGACCACGGCCACCGGCGTCGCGGGGTCGCGGCCGTGTTCGACCAGCGCGGCCGCGATGGCCGGGGCGGTGTCCACGCCCATGAGGACGACGACCGTGCCGCGCAGCCGCCCGAGGGCCGGCCAGTCCACCAGCGACGACGGGTCCCCCGGCGGCACGTGCCCGGAGACGACGACGAACTCGTGGGTCAGCCCGCGGTGGGTGACCGGGATGCCGGCCAGCCCGGGAACGCCGATCGCGCTGGTCACACCCGGGACGACCTCCACGGGGACGCCCGCGACCGCGCACGCCTCGAGCTCCTCCATGCCGCGGCCGAAGACGAACGGGTCCCCGCCCTTGAGCCGCACCACCCGGCGGCCGGCCCGCGCGTGCTCGACCAGCAGCGCGTTGATCTGCTCCTGCTTCATCGACCGCCCGCGGGGCAGCTTGGACGCGTCGATCACCTCGACGTCCGGCGGCAGCGAGGACAGCAGCGACTGCGGTGCGAGGTGGTCGGCGACGACCACGTCGGCCTGCGAGACCGCCTGCTTGCCCCGCACGGTGATCAGCCCTGGGTCGCCCGGGCCGCCCCCGACCAGGACCACGCTTCCGGCGGCGCCGCTCCCCGGCGAGCGCGCGGCGCGGTCGGCGATCGTGCCGTCGGTCAGCCCGGCGAGGACCGCGTCCCGGACGCCCACGGCCCGCTGCGGGTCACCCCCGCCGTGCACGCCCACGACGAGGTCGCCCAGCCGCCCGGTGGCCGGCGTCCAGACGCTGGACGACGCGCGGTCGTCGGCCCGCGCGCAGAAGACCCGGGCCCGCTCCGCCTCCTCGGCGACCGCGGCGTTGACCGCCGGGTCGTCGGTCG
Organism: Geodermatophilus ruber; assembly: GCF_900114385.1. Lineage (GTDB taxonomy): Bacteria > Actinomycetota > Actinomycetes > Mycobacteriales > Geodermatophilaceae > Geodermatophilus > Geodermatophilus ruber. Next base: position 246,055 of record NZ_FOSW01000004.1, on the reverse strand, counting down.
CGGCCACGGCGTACCAGGCGCCCGCGAGGTCACCGGGCGCGTAGCGGCGGCGCACCCAGGTCACCGCCCCCGGGCCGACGAGCGCCTCCAGGGCGGGGGTGACCTCCGGGCTCACCACGGTCACCCGGGCGCGCGCCTCGAGCAGGCCGGCCACCCGGCGGTGGGCGACCTGGCCGCCGCCGACGACGACCACCGGCCGGTCGAGCAGCCGCAGGCCCACGGGGTAGACGACGCCGCTGGCGGGGTCGACGGGAGTCGCGTTCATCGCCTTCAGGATCGCAGGCGCCGGGCGGGGCGGGATGCGAGGTGCCGCACAACCGCCCCGGTCACGGGCGGAGCGGGCGGTCCACCCGGCCCCGGGCCGCCCGATGGCACCCGGCAGAGTGGGCGGCCGACGCGGGGGAAGGCGGTGCCGGTGGGCGCAGCGGGGCGCATCGGGCGGGTGCTCGATGCCGCGGGGGTGCTCGCCGGCGCAGTCGCGGCGACGGCCGTCTTCGACGCCCTCGGTCTGCCCTCGCCCTCGCTGTTCGGCGGGCTGCTCGCCGGGCTGGTGCGCGGCCTGGCCGGCCGCCGGCGGCTGGCGGTGCCGCGGCCGGGCATGCTCGCGGCGCAGGGGCTGATCGGCGTCTCCATCGGCGCGCTGGTCGACCTCGAGACCCTCGCCGCGCTCGCCCGGGACTGGCTGCCCGTCCTGCTGGTCACCGTGGGCACGCTGGTGCTCAGCCTGCTCGCCGGCCTGCTGCTGCGCCTCCGGCCCGGCATCTCCCCGGTCACCGGCGCCTTCTCGATGATCGCCGGGGGCGCGTCGGGCATCACCGCGATGTCGCGCGAGCTGGGCGCCGACGACCGCATGGTCGCCGTCCTCCAGTACCTCCGGGTGCTGCTGATCGTCGTCCTCATGCCCGTGACCGCGGCCGCGGTCTACGGGGCGGAGCCGGGTTCCGGCGGCCCGCCGGTGGACGACGCCGGGCCGGGCTGGCCGGCCGGGCTGCTGTTCGCCGCGGTCTGCGTGCTGGCCGGCGTGGCGGTCGGCCGGCTGCTGCGCCTGCCGGTGGCCGCCCTCCTCGGGCCGATGCTGGTCGCGGCGGCGCTCGATCTGAGCGGGCTGTCCGCCGACGCCACCGTGCCGGGCCTGCTGGATTCGGCCGCCTTCCTGCTCATCGGCCTGACCGTGGGCCTGAACTTCACCCGGGACAGCCTGCGCACCATCGGGCGAGCGCTGCCCCTGGCGCTGCTGCTCATCGTCGGCCTGATCGCGGGGTGCGCCGGGCTCGGCGCGGTGCTGACGGCCACCACCGGCGCCAGCGCGCTCGACGGCTACCTCGCCACCACACCCGGCGGGCTCTACGCCGTGCTCGCCAGCGCGACCGACAGCGGCGCCGACGCCACGTTCGTGCTCGCCGTGCAGGTGCTGCGGCTGTTCGTGATGCTGCTGTCCGCCCCGCTCCTCGCCCGGTGGCTGCGCCGGGCCGCAGCGGGCTGACGAAATCCCGCGCCGGCAGCTGGTTGTACGTTCAATGAACCACGGGCGACCGGGCCCGGCGTGAGGGGAGTCAGCGTGGAACTGGGCGTCTACACGTTCGGGGACGTGAGCCGCGACCCGCGGACCGGGACGACGATCAGCCCGGAGCGGCGGCTGGCGAACCTGCTGGAGGAGATCGAGCTCGCCGACCAGGTGGGTCTCGACGTCTTCGGGATCGGCGAGCACCACCGGCCCGACTACGCCATCAGCGCGCCGTCCACGGTGCTGGCCGCGGCCGCCGTCCGGACCTCGCGCATCCGGCTGACCAGCGCGGTGACCGTGCTCTCCTCGGAGGACCCGGTGCGGGTGTTCCAGCAGTACGCCACCGTCGACCTGCTCTCGCACGGCCGGGCGGAGATCATGGCCGGCCGCGGCTCGTTCATCGAGTCCTTCCCGCTGTTCGGGTACGACCTCGAGGACTACGACGAGCTGTTCGCCGAGAAGCTGGACCTGCTGCTGCGGCTGCGCGATGCGCCGCGGGTGACCTGGTCGGGCCGGCACCGCGCGGCCCTGGCCGACCAGCCGGTGTTCCCCCGGCCGGTGCAGGACCCGCTGCCGGTCTGGGTCGCCGTGGGCGGGAACCCGCAGTCGGTCGTCCGCGCCGGTGCGCTGGGGCTGCCGCTGGCGCTGGCGATCATCGGCGGCGAGCCGGCCCGGTTCGCCCCGCTGGCGCAGCTGCACCGCCGGGCCGCCGCGCAGTACGGGCACGGCCCGCTGCCGGTGTCGATCAACTCGCACGGGTTCGTCGCCGACACCTCGCAGGCGGCGGCCGACAGCTTCTACGCGACCTACGCGGAGGTGATGACCCAGCTCGGGCGCGAGCGCGGCTGGGCACCGATGACCCGCGCGCAGTTCGACGGGCTGACCGGGCTGCCCGGCGCGCTCGTCGTCGGCAGCCCGGAGCAGGTGGCCGAGAAGATCCTCTTCCAGCACGAGGTGTTCGGGCACCAGCGCTTCCTCATGCAGTCCTCGCTGGGCGCCGCGCCGCACCAGGAGGTCCTGCGCTCGATCGAGCTGCTGGGCACGAAGGTCGCGCCGATCGTGCGGGCCGAGCTCGCCGCCCGCGGCGGGGAGACCGCCTGAGCGTCGGTCCGCGTCACACACCTTCCCCGCCGGACGCGCCTACCCTGGCCGGGGCGCGAGGGAGGTGAGAGAGCTGTCCGACAACACGACCGGCACCGACGTCGGCACGGAGGACGCCGTGCTGCTCTTCGTCGGCGGCCCGCTCGACGGGCGGGTGGAGATCCGGGAGGCGCGGCACGGGGAGCCGCTGCCGACGATCACCCACGTCCACCTCCACGGTGGGCCGAAGGTGGTCCACCGCTACGACCTCACCGCGCTCACCGACACCGCGGGCGTGTACACCGTGCGGCCGCGCCAGGCGGTGCGTGACGGGTCGGTCGCCGAGTGACCCCTCACCTCGGTCGCAGGACGAAGCCCGCGTAGCCGTGGTCGCCGCGATGGGCCAGGAAGGCCTCGACGGCCGTCCATCGCGGTGGCGCTCAGCCGCCGTGGACCCTGCGGAGGGCGCGGACCACCTCGTCGAAGCGCCGGCGGTCGAGGGCGGCGCCCGCCCGGCGCGCGGCACCGGGCGGGACCAGCAGCAGCCGGTCCAGGCGCGCCTCGCTGGGCCGGCCGCGGGGGTCCCACGCGCCGGAGCCGACGTCGATCCAGATCCGCCCGTGCCGGGCCTCGTCGTCGGCGTCCCGGTCGTGGTCCTGACTGGAGAGCATCAGGCCGAGCAGGTCGGCGTCCCGGCGGCCGACGACCAGCACCGGGCGGTCCTTGCCCCGCCCGTCGCCCTCGTCGAAGGGCACCCACGCCCAGACGACCTCGCCGGGGTCGGGGTCCTTGTCCGGGTGCGGGCGGTAGGCGAGGTCGGCACCCCCGAGCCCGCCGCTGAGGTCGCGGACGCCCCCGCGGGCCGGAGTGGCGCCTTCGCGGGCCGGAGCGGCGCCTTCGCGGGCAGGAACAGGGCCTTCGCGGCCAGGCGCGGGGCGGCGGGGGCGCAGCGCGGTGCGCAGCAGCCCGGTGAGTCGTCGGCCCATCGGAGAACCAGCCATGGCCGCACGGTACGGAAGCCCTCCCGTGTGTCACTTGTGACATACGGGCACCAGATGGTCACGAATGTGGTTCGACCTGCCGATAAGTGGGCACCATCGTGGCGCGGGGACGGGTCGCCCATGCCCCGGGAGAGGAGGTCTGGGATGACCTCGGCCGAGCCGGTCCGACCGGCGACACCGCGGACGCGCGAGGTGAAGGCCAGCGTGCTCGCCGCCTTCCAGCTCGTGGAGGACGCGCGCACCTTCGGCACCGACCACCGCTCCCGGCGCGAGCGCCGGCGCGCGCTGGCCGAGCGCACCCTGGCCTACCGCCGGCTCGCCCGGGACCTGCGCGCCAGCTGATCCCGGCTCAGGCGACGCAGAACTCGTTGCCCTCCGGGTCGGCCAGCGTCGCCCACTCGAACGGGCCCTGGGTGGCCCGGTACAGCTCGGTGGCGCCGAGCCCGAGGAGGCGCTTGATCTCGTCCTCGCGCCGCTGGGCGCCGACGTGCACGTCCAGGTGCAGCCGGTTCTTCCCGGTCCTGGGCTCGGGCACCTGCTGGAATAGCATCCGGGGCCGGCCGGGGTCGGGGGAGACGAGCGCCGCGCCCGTTCGCCACACCAGCACGCCGCGGTGGGTGGTCGTGTCCTCCTCCGAGGCCGCGCCGGAGTCGACCATCCGGCGGATGAACGCCTCGTCGCTGCGCTCGACCGTCCACTCGAGCGCCTCGGCCCACCAGTCGGCCAGCCCGTGCGGATCGGCGCAGTCGATCACGATCTGGATGTCGGTCGCCATGGGCGGACCGTAGCCGGGGGGACCGACAGCGTCGCTCCGGTCAGAGGTCCTGCGCCAGGTCGGCGCGCATGACCGCGTCGTCGGGCAGCGGGGTGGCCAGCCGGCAGTGGTCGCCGAAGACCTCCCGCATCGGTGCGAACGCCGAGCGCTCCACCCGCCGCTCCGGGTCCCACAGCCCGGAGCGCATCACCGCCTTGGCGCACTGGAAGTACGCCTTGGTCACGTGGACCACGAGCACCGACCGTGGCGCGCGGCCGAACTCGGTCAGGTCGACGTCGAGGTCGTCGGCCGCCACCGTGCCGGCGGTGCCGAAGACCCGCAGCGTCTCCTCGATGCCGGGCACCAGGAACAGCAGCGCGACCCGCGGGTTGGCCGCCACGTTGCGCAGGCTGTCGATCCGGTTGTTGCCCGGCCGGTCGGGCACGGCCAGCCGGCGCTCGTCGAGGACCCGCACGAAGCCCGGGTCGCCACCACGGGGGGACACGTCCGGCCAGCCCCCGGCGTCCGCGGTGGACAGCGTTGCGAACGGGGAGAGCGCGATGAACGCGGAGCAGTGCCGGTCGAGGTGGTCGATCACCTTGTCCTGCACCAGCTGCGACGGTTCCCGGTAGCGGTCCAGCACGCCGTCCATGGGCAGGGACCGTAGCCCAGCTACGGTCCCTGCCCGTGGCAGCGCAGTGGAGTGCCCCGGTCCGGTACGTCGAGTGCGACCAGCAGGGCGTGGTCTTCAACGGCCACTTCCTCACCTGGGCCGACGAGGCCTCCAACGTCTGGTGGGCCGCGCACGGGCTGGCCTGGGACGAGCTGGTCGCCCGCGGTGTCGAGCCGGTGGTCAAGGCCAGCTCGCTGGAGTGGTCGGCGTCGGCCCGCTGGGGCGACACGGTGACCGTGGACGCCGAGACGGAGAAGGTGGGCCGCACGAGCGTGACGGTGCGGTTCACCGTGCGGGTCGGCGAGCGCGTGTGCTGTCTGGTCCGGAACACCTACGTCTGCGCCGCCGACGGGCGCTCGGTGCCGTGGCCGGACGACGTCCGTGCCCGGCTCGCCGAGGGGTGAGTACGGCTACCGAGGGCGATGGATGGGTCCCTCACCCGTGGACCTCCTCGGCCCATGCGGCGACGCCGCTCACGTAGGCGGCCTCGCCCGTGGCGATGACGGCGAGCGCCGTTCTCGACCGTCGTCGGGGCCGGCGTGGATCGAGCGTCAGACGGCCTCGCGCGGACGGCCCCAGCCGGCCTTCTCCTGGCCGGACAGCTCGGCGATCGCCTCCATGATCGTGTCGGTGACCTCCCGGCGGGCGCGGCCGTTGCCGGCCATGCCCCGGTGCTCGGCGAAGGTGAGCGGCTGCCCGAAGGTCACCGTGACCCGGTGCGGCCGCGGCCAGCGCGAGCCGACCGGCTGCACCCGGTCGGTGCCGGTCACCGCCACCGGGACGACCGGGCAGTCGGCGGTCAGGGCCAGCCAGGCCACGCCGGTCTTGCCGCGGGCCAGCCGGCCGTCGCGTGAGCGGGTGCCCTCCGGGTAGATCCCGAAGCCCTCGCCCCCGTGCAGCACGCCCAGCGCCGTGTCCAGCGCGGCCTGGGCGGCCCGGTGGGTCTGCCGCTCGACCGGCATCGCGCCCAGGCCGGTGAACAGCGCCCGGGTCAGCCAGCCACCGACGCCGGAGCCGGTGAAGTACTCCGCCTTGGCGAGGTAGTGGACGCGGCGCGGCGCGGACAGCGGGATGACCATGCTGTCGATGAACGACAGGTGGTTGCTGGCCAGGATGACCGGGCCGGTCGGTGGGACGTTGTCCCGCCCGGTGACGTGCATGCGCAGCACGACCCGGAACAGGGGACGGAGCAGGAACCGGACGACCAGGTAGAGCACGCCGCGCTGCCCCTCTCGGCTCGGGACCGCCGGCGGCCGCCGGCGACAGCGGCATTCTCCCGCGCCCGGAAGGGCGGGCCGACCCAGGGGCGGATCAGTGCATGCGGGGTGTGGGTGGGCAGACGTCCCGGACGAACGAGCTGAGGTCCGGGGGCAGCGGGGCCCGCCCGGACGCGGACTCCGCGATCGCCACCGCGATGTCGCGCACCTTGCGGTGGGTGTTGCTGGAGATGTGCGCGAGCAGCTCGAAGGCCACCTGCTCACTGCAGCTGGTGAGCAGCATGAGGATGCCCTTGGCCTGCTCGATGGGGGCGCGGCTGCTCATGGCGGTGCGCAGCTGGGAGACCTCGATCTCCAGCGCGTGCACCCGGTCGCTCCCCTCCGGCTCCGGTTCGGCTGCCGGGATCTCGATCAGCATGCCCTCCAGCGCCCCCACGGACCCGTGCGCGTCGACCACCGGCTCCCCGACGAGGAGGGCGGTCCGCTGGAGCCCGTCGCGGCCGGAGAACCGCAGCTGCAGGCAGAAGGGCTGCCCGTCGGTGCAGGCGGTGGCGATCGCCTCGAGGGTGCGCATCCGGTCGACCGGGTGCTGGTGGCTGACCAGGAGCTCGGTGCCGGGCAGGAGCCCGGAGTGCACGCCCAGGAGGAGCGCCATCTCCGGAGACCACGACCAGTCTCCTGTCCGGCGGTCGTAGCGGTAGCGGCCTGCCTTCCGGTGGGCCACGGGGCTCTGGCGGGACGGGGGAGCGCCCGTCTGTGACGTCGGGGGTGTCGAGCGCACTGGGGCTGCGGGTGATGTCGTCGGTGTCATCTCGGACTCCACGGAGACCGCCGGCGAACCGGCTGGAGCGCCGCGGCCGCGGGTTCGACCGGCGGAAAACCGGCTCGACGCCGGTCACTCCGGTATCTGGGACGGTACGGCTTCGGCCGGAACTCCGCACCTCGGTCGACGCGCCCCCCGTTGCCTCCGCCGCGTCGCCACCGGCTGTCCATGTCCGTCTCCTCCACGACGGCTCGTCCCCGGGGCCCCGTCCGGCGGCTCACACGACGGTCGCCGCCCGGGCCGGCCGCCCCGCGCCGGAGGGTCGTTCGCGCAGCTCGGTGTCGACCTGCGCCAGCAGCCCGACGGCGGCGCGCAGCTGCTCCGGGGGGAGGGTGAAGGGCAGCCGGAGATGATCGTCGAACGCCTCCCCGGTACCGAACAGGGACCCCTCGGCCAGCACCAGGCCCCGCGGTGCGGCCGCGGCGGCGAGCGCGGCGGAACTGCTGCCCGGGGGCAGCCGGCACCACACGGACAGCCCGCCGCCCGGGCACGGGGCCGACCAGTCCGGCAGCCGTCGCGCCAGTTCCTCGAGCAGCACCGCCCGGCGCTGGCGGAGCGTCTCCCGGCGCTGCTCGAGGACGGCGTCCAGCTGCCGGATCACGGTGGTGGCGGCGAGCTGGTCGAGCACCCCCACCGACAGCTGGCGGCGGTTCAGCGCGGCGCCGAGCCGGCCGGCGAGGGCGGCGTCGGTGCGCAGCCAGCCGATCCGCAGCCCGCCCCAGACCGCCTTGGACAGCCCGCCCACGGTGACCGTCGCCGCGTCCGGCAGGCCGGCGGCGAACGGCGGCAGCGGGCCGTCGTCCAGGTGCAGCTCGGCGGTGACCTCGTCGGCGACGGTGAGCACCCCCTGCTGCCAGAGGGTGGCGCCCAGTCGGCGCCGCCCGGCCGCCGAGAGCCGGGCGCCGGTGGGGTTGGAGAAGTCGGGCATGAGGAACGCCAGCCGCGGGTTGCTCTGCCGGGCGACCAGGTGCACGGACTCCACCAGGGCGTCCGGGTCGGCAGCGTCCACCGGTGCGGGCACACAGCGGCCGCCGGCCGCGGTGACCAGCCCGATCGCGCCCGGGTAGGTCGGGTGCTCGACGAGCACCCGGTCGCCGGGCTGCAGGAGGGCGTCCAGGACGACGGCGGTCGCGTCGCCGGTGCCGGCGGTGACGACGACCTGGTCGGCGTCGGTCGGCAGCCCGCGGGCGGTGAAGCGCTCGGCGATCGCCGCCCGCAGCTCCGGCAGGCCCGTGGAGGCGTACCCGTGCTGGGCGGCGTGCGCCGGCAGCCGGGCCAGCGCCTGCTCGTAGGCGGGCAGCAGCTGCGCCGCGGCCTCGGGGGCGGCGTGGCCCAGGTCCAGCACGGTCGGATCGGTGGTGGGCGGGCCCCAGCCCGCGCCGGCCCGGGGCAGTTCGGTGACCGTTCCCGAGCCGTGCCGGGTGACGGCGAACCCGTCGTCGCGCAACCGCCGGTAGGCCGACGCGACGGTCACCCGGCTGGCGCCCAGAGCGGCGGCCAGTTCCCGCTCCGCCGGCAGCCGGCTGCCGGGAGGCAGGGTTCCGCCGGTGACCAGCTCCCGGACGCGCCGGGCCAGCCCGGCGTAGCGCGGCCCCGGCAGGGCCTCGACCGGGCCGATCAGGGCGGCCAGCTCGTGAGCCGAAGTGGACTGACTCACACGCGGTGGCATGCAGTCCACCATGCCGTACTGGACTGAAATCGGCTAGGTCGAATGGTGCCACTGTTGCGGCGTGACCTCAGGTGCCGTCGTCGTACTGCTCGTTCTGCTGGGGATCGCCGCGCTGTCGGTGACCACCCTCGTCATCGCCGTCCGCGGGGGGCGGGGGCCCGCCGATCCGCCGGCGAGCCACCCGCGGACCGACCCGGCCGGCTTCCCCGTCCTGCCCGAGCCGCGGGGTGTCCTGCCGCGGCACCCGCCGCAGCCCCTGCAGTCGCGCCGACCGCGCCGCCGGCTCTCTGCCGCGGGCCGTTCGGGTCGGTAACGGCCCCAGCGCCGTCCCTAGGATTCCGGGCATGCGTCTACCCGGCCGTTACGACGGCGTCGCCCGGCCGATCGTCACCTACGGGAGCAACCCGGTGCTGCACCGGCCGTGCGCGACCGTGACCGAGTTCGGCAAGGATCTGCGCCGCCTGTTGCTCGACATGTTCGCGAGCATGGAGGCCGCCGACGGAGTGGGCCTGGCCGCCAACCAGATCGGCGTCGACGCCCGGGTGTTCGTCATCGACTGCCCCGACGCCGAGGGCGAGGACGTCGTCGGCTACGTCGTCAACCCGGAGCTGACCGTCCTGCCGCCGCGGGAGGGCGAGCCGGCCGAGGAGGTCACCGAGGAGGGGTGCCTGTCGGTGCCCGGCCCCTACGCCGAGCTGTCCCGCGCCTTCCGCGCCCGGGTGGACGGCGTCGACGCGGCCGGGCGGCCGGTGTCGATCGACGCCACCGGCATGGCCGCCCGCTGCCTGCAGCACGAGGTCGACCACCTCAACGGCACCGTCTACGTCGACCTGCTGCCCGAGGACCTGCGCGCGCGGCTGCTGGCCGAGGCGGCCGGACCGGCCGGGGAACTGCCGGCCTGAGGTGCTCGCCGCGGTCCGGCGGCGACCGGCCCGGCCCGCTGCCCGTCCGCGGCCGCCCGCTCGGTCCGACGGCGGCGCAGGAGGCCGGCCACGGCCAGCAGCGCCAGCGCGATGACGGCCGCGCCGTAGACCACCGCCGTTGGTCGCAACCCGACCTGGCCGGCGGTGAGCCCGGCCACGACCGCCGGGACGCTGAACCCCAGGTACCCGACGATGAAGATGCTGGAGAGCAGCCCGCCCCGCTCGCCCGCCGGCACCCCGAGGGTCACGGTGGCCATCGCGCCGAGGAAGGCCGAGCCGAAACCGAAGCCGGAGGCCGCCGCGGCGATGAAGAACAGCGCGACGCTGCCGGTCGCCAGCGACACGATCGTGCCGCTCACGCCCGCGGCGAAGACCAGGCAGCCGGCGAGCATCGCGGTGTGCGGGGCGGCTGCCCGCATGCTCACGGATCCGACGGCGCCCATGCCCTGCATCGCCACGATCACCAGGCTGCCGACGAGGTGGTCCTCGATGCCGAAGACGCCGGCGGCCAGCGACGGGCCCAGCGAGAGGTAGAGGCCGGCCAGCGCCCACATCGCCAGCAGGCAGGGCAGCGCGACGAGGAAGGCGCCCCGCTGCGCGTGCGGCACGTGCACCCGGGGCCGCAGCGAGGCCAGCGCTCCCGGCAGCCGCGGCGAGGACTCCGGCAGCAGCAGGGCCGCACCCGTGGCGAGGGCGAACAGGGTCGCGAGGGCGCCGAACACCCAGTCGGTGGGCGCGGGCAGGAACTCGACGGCCAGGCCCGCCCCGACCGCGCCGAGGGCGAGCGCGAATCCGGGGGAGGCGCTGTTGACCAGGGGGCCCAGCGGCCGGTCGCTGCGCTGGAGGTCCAGCAGGGTGGCACCCAGGGCGCCGGTCAGCGCGCCGACGGACAGGCCCTGCACCACCCGCGCGGCCAGCAGCAGGCCCACCCCGTCCGCGGCGAGGAACAGCACGCTCGCCGCCACCTGCAGCAGCAGGCCGGCCACCAGGACCGGACGGCGGCCCACGTGGTCCGACAGCGCCCCCACGACGAGCAGCGTGACCAGCAGTGCGATCGCGTAGATGCCGAACACCACGGTCAGCAGGCCCGAGGAGAAGTCGAACCGCTCCTGGTAGACGCGGTACAGCGGCGAGGGGACGCCGGAGGCGGCCAGCACCAGCACGAGCAGCGCCGCGGCGGCCCAGAAGGCCATCGGACGCGGGACGCGGCGGGCGGGCACGACTGCGAGCAAGCCCGCCCGCCGCGGGGGCATTCCCGGCGCTCGGCGCGTCGGGCCCGCTCAGTCCCGCGTGAAGTGCGGCGGGAGGATGACGTCGTCCCGGGTCAGCTCGTGCACCGAGGACCTGCCCAGGCCGAGCAGTGCCTCGTCGATGCCCTGGCGGATGATCGACAGCACGTTCTGCACGCCGCGCTCGCCGTTGGCCGCCATGCCCCACAGGTAGGCGCGGCCGATCATGACCGCCTTGGCGCCGAGGGCCATCGCCTTGACCACGTCGCCGCCGCGCCGGACACCGCCGTCCATGAGGACCTCGATCTGGTCGCCGACCGCGTCGACGATCGGGGGCAGGCTCCGGACCGCCCCCGGGGTGCTGTCGAGGTTGTTGCCGCCGTGGGTCGAGACGGAGATCGCGGTGACACCGGCGTCGACCGCCCGGCGGGCGTCGTCGACCCGGGTGATGCCCTTGAGCATGAACGGCCCGCCCCACTGCTCGCGCAGCCAGGCGACGTCCTCCCAGCGCGGCAGGGCTGTGCCCATCCACTCGCCGTAGGCGCCGAAGAAGTTCGGCGGCTGCTGGCCCTCGAGCGCCAGGTTCGGGACGCTGAGCTCGGGGATGGAGCCCGAGCGCAGGTAGGTGGCCAGCCAGCCCGGCTTGGTGATCACCTCGGGGGCGAACTTCAGCGCGTTCTTGACGTCGATCTTCTCGGGGATCGGCGGGCTGCCCCAGTCCCGGCGGGAGGCGAACGACCAGTCCAGGGTCATGATCAGGCCCTTGGCCCCGGCGGCGCGGGCCCGCTCGGCGCGGGCGAGGATCGTCTCGCGCGACCCGACCCAGTACATCTGGAAGAACAGCTTGTCGGTGGCGGCACCGACCTCCTCCACCGGCTTGCTGGCGAACGAGGACAGGCCCATCGCGACGTCCTCGGCGGCGGCGGCGCGGGCGACGGCGACCTCGCCGTCGGGGTGCACCGCCTGCACCCCGGTGGGGGAGATGAGCACCGGCATGGACATCTCCTGACCCATCACCGTGGTCGTCGTCTCCCGCTTGGCGGGCAGATCGGCCACGTGCGGGCGCCAGAGGATCTCGTCGAAGGCAGCGACGTTGTCCTGCGCCGTGAGCCCCTTCTCCGTGCCGGCGACCAGCGCCAGGTAGACCGAGCGCGGCAGCCGCTTCTTCGCCCGGTGCTGCGCCTCCTCGACGGTCTCGAACCAATCCCTCGTGCTGGCCATCTCGTCCTCTCCGCGTTCGTGCGTGGTCGCTGGTCCTGGCCGGCTCGAACCGCATCACGGTGATGCCCGCCACTCTGCGGCGCCATTGTGCAGGTCGGTGGCACTGAGTGTCACGCGGGTCCGCCGCGTCCTCGCGCGGCGTCCTGCCCGTGGGGCGTGCGGCGGTGCGGTCCGGCCCACGGGAAGCCCGGCGCGCCCTCAGCCGTTCCTCCCGGCATGACCCACCCCTTCGAGATCGATCTGCACTCGGAGTTCCTGCAGGCGGACCTCTTCCTCTCGATGGGCCAGCCGATCGAGGCGGCCCGCGTGCTCCAGCGCGTGGTGGCGGCCGAGCCGCGCAACGAGGCGGCCCTGGAACTGCTCGCCCGCTCCTATTTCGGCTCCGCCCAGCTGGGCCGCGCCGAGGAGACGCTGCTGCGGCTCGTGGAGCTCGCGCCGGCCAACGGCTGGGCCCGCCGCGCCCTGGCCCGCACCCTGGAGCGGCAGAGCCGGACCGAGGAGGCCGTGCCCCACCACCGGGTGGCCGACGCCCTCGGTGCGGACTGACCCCCGCTCCCACCAGGAGGAACCGGCCGAGGCGCTGCGTAGCGGCGCAGGTTCCCGGGTACCCGCTCGGCCATGAGCATCCTCGGACGACTGATGGGAACGGCAGAGAGCACCGCGGCCCGCGGCCGCACCGCGGGGCGCCCGGGACGCGGCGTGGCGCGGGCCGGCGGCCGGGGCATCGCCCCGCGCGGGGCGAGCCGGGGCAGGCGGATGAACGCGCGGCGCCTGGGGCGCCGGCGCCCCGCCCCCGCTCCCTCGGGCGGCATCGGCCGGTTGCTCGACGGTCTCCTGCGCCGTCGCTGACTGCGGGAGGACGGCCCCGCGGCCGGCGGACTCCAGCGCTGCCCGCGCCGGTCCGCCGGGCGCGGTGGCCAGGGGCGGCGCCGGCCCGCGCCCGCGGGCTCGTACCGTCGTCCACGTGACCATCCCCGTCCGCCCCGGTGCCGCCCGATCCGCCGTCCGCACCGCGGCCCCGGACCCGCTGGCCGCGCTGCTGGACCTCCCGGGCGTCCGGGACGCCGCCGGAGCCGCCCGCGCCGGTATCGACCGGTTGCTCGGCCACCGGGTGCTGCGCCGGGAGTCGGCCGGGGTGAGCGCGGAGTCGGCGCTGCGCGGCGCCCGCGCCTCGGCCGCGCTCGACGGCGTCGACGTGCCGTTGGCGGAGCTGCGCGCCGGGGAGGTCACCAACCCCGTCGTGCAGGGGTCGCTGCGCACCTCGGTGGCGCTGGGCTCGATGGTGGAGACCTGGACCCGCGCCCCCGGGCAGGTGCTGGCCCGGCTGCACGTGCTGGCCGCCGCCGACCTCGCCGACCGCGCCGACCTGGGCCGGCCCGCGCCGCACGCCGGGGCGCGGCTGAGCGGGCTGTTCTCCGTGGTCACCGGCACCACCGCCGTGCCCGCGGTGCTCGTGGCCGCGCTGGTGCACGGCGAGCTCGCCGCCCTGGCCCCGTTCGGCACCGCCGACGGCGTCATCGCCCGCGCCGCCGCGCGGCTCACGGGCATCGCCCGGGGCCTGGATCCCAAGGCGGTGTCGGTCCCCGAGGTGGGCTTCGCCGAGCTCGGGCGGGAGGCCTACGACCGGGCTCTGGCCGGCTACGCGGGCGGGACGCCGGAGGGCGTGGCGGGGTGGCTCGTGCATTGCTGCCGTGCCACCGAGCACGGGGCCCTGGAGGGGCTGGCCATCTGCGAGAGCCTGCTGCGCGGCTGACGCCGCACCGCCGTGTCGCACGGGGCTGCGCCGGGCGGGGACGACGGCGAGACTGGGCGCCGTGCGCACTCTCGACGTCGACGGGCTCGGTGCGGTCAGCCGGGTGGGCCTGGGGACCTGGCAGTTCGGCTCGCGCGAGTGGGGGTACGGCGACGCCTACGCCTCGGATGAGGCCCGGCGGATCGTCCGGCGGGCCCGCGACGTGGGCATCACCCTCTTCGACACCGCGGAGATCTACGGTTTCGGCCGGAGCGAGCGGATCCTCGGGGACGCGCTCGGCGAGGAGCGGGCCGACGTCGTCGTTGCCACGAAGTTCTTTCCGGTCGCCCCGGTCCCGCCGGTGATCCGCAACCGCCTTGCCGGCAGCGCCCGACGGCTGGGCCTGCACCGCGTGCCGCTCTACCAGGTGCACCAGCCCAACCCGCTGGTGCCGGACTCGGTGATCATGCCCGGGATGCGGGAGTTGCTCGACGCCGGCCGCATCGGCGCCGTGGGCGTCTCCAACTACTCCCTCGACCGGTGGCGGGCCGCCGACGCCGCGCTCGGCCGCCCGGTCGTCAGCAACCAGGTCCACTTCTCCCTGGCGGCCCCCGGACCGCTCGATGACCTGGTTCCCTTCGCCGAGCGCGAGAACCGGATGGTGATGGCCTACAGCCCGCTGGGCCAGGGGCTCCTCGGCGGCCGCTACACCGTCGTCAACCGGCCCGGCGGAGTGCGCGCGGCCAACCCGCTGTTCGGCACGGAGAACCTGCGCCGGGCCCAGCCGCTGCTCGATGTCCTCCGTGAGGTCGCCGCGGCGCACGACGTCGCGCCGGCCCAGATCGCGCTGGCGTGGCTGGTCTCCCTCCCGCGGGTGGTGGTCATCCCGGGCGCGTCGAGCGTCGCGCAGGTCGAGGCCAACGCCGCGGCCGCGGAGATCACCCTCCGTCCGGACGAGCAGGCGGCGCTGACCGCGGCGGCGCGGGCGTTCCGGCCCGTGTCGGCGGTGCGCACGCTGGTGGAGCGGGTGCGAGAGCGCCTGCCGGTCTGAGGACCCGGGCGCGGGGGTCAGGCGCCGCGGCGGCGGCGCCGGCCGAGCAGGGGCGGCGGACCCGACGGGGAGCGCAGGGACGCCTCGCGCAGCGTCCGCCGGCGGGCGTACCAGGCCAGCCCGACCACCGCGGCCCCCACGCCCATCGCGGCACCGGTCATCACCGGCGCGGCCGGCACCTGGAACCGGGACCGGATGCTCACCGGCCGGCTGAACTCGAGCACCGGCCAGCCCCGCTCGGCGGCGGCTTTGCGCAGTGCCCGGTCGGGGTTGACGGCGGTCGGATGGCCGACCTCGGAGAGCATCGGCAGGTCGGTGATCGAGTCGCTGTAGGCGTAGCAGTCGGCGAGGTCGCAGCCCATCTCGGCGGCGACCTCGCGGACGGCCAGGGCCTTGTTCTCCCCGTAGGCGTAGAACTCGATCTCGCCGGTGTACCTGCCCTCGGCGGTGACCATCCGGGTGGCCACGACGCGGTCGGCGCCCAGCATGTCGCCGATCGGCTCGACCATCTCCGCGCCGCTGCTGGAGACGATCACGATCTCCCGGTCGGCGGCCCGGTGCTCCTCGATCAGGTCGGCGGCCTCGGCGTAGACCAGCGGCTCGACGATGTCGTGCAGCGTCTCCCGCACGATCTCGTGCACCGTGGCGACGTCCCAGTTCGTGCACATCCGGGTGATCTGCGCGCGCATGCGCTCCATCTGCTGGGCGTCGGCGCCGGCGAGGGAGAAGACGAACTGCGCGTAGGCGCTCTTGAGCACGCCGGTGCGGTTGATCAGGCCGCCCTCGAAGAACGGGCGTCCGAAGGCCAGCGTGCTGGACTTCGCGATCACCGTCTTGTCGAGGTCGAAGAACGCCGCCGCGCGGGTCACGGTTCACGACTGTAAGTGGATCGGGAGGCGGGGACAGGGGCAGCGCGCCGTCCACACCCGTTCGGGTCATCCACAGATGTCGCGCGGCGCTGTCGCCGGGTCTGCCCGTGCTCTGGGCTCGGCCCGTGTCCGCCCGCCTCGCTCCGCCCGCCCGCCCGCTGCTCGTCGGCACCGACGAGGACCTGCTCGACGACCTCCTGCGGCTGCTGGCCGCGGCCGGCGCCGAGGCCGAGGTCGCCACTGGTGGTCCGGCGCTGCGCCGCGCCCACCGGGAGGCGCCGCTGGTGCTGCTCGGTGCCGACGGCCTCTCCTCGGCGGCGGTGCGCGCCCTGCCCCGGCGGCCCGGGGTGGTGGTCGTGACCCCGTGCGAGCTCTCGGCCGCGGACTGGGCCGCGGCGGTCGAACTCGGTGCGGAACGGGTGGCCGTGCTGCCGGCCGACGAGGAGTGGCTGGTGTCGCGGGTGGCCGCGGCGCTGCGCCGCCCGGTCGACCGGGGCTGGCTGGTCGCGGTGGCCGGGAGCTGCGGGGGAGCGGGGGCCAGCACGGTGGCCGCCGCGCTCGCGCTGACCGCGGCCCCCGACGCCGGCGGGGTGCTGCTCCTCGACGCCGACGGCTGGGGCGCCGGCCTCGACCTCGTGCTGGGGCTCGAGCGCGCCGACGGCCTGCGCTGGCCGGAGCTCGCCGGGCTCCGCGGGCGCGTGGCCGGCGACGCGGTCATGGCCGCGCTGCCGGAGGCCGGCGGGGTCTCCCTCCTCGCCGCCTCCCGTGCCGCGCCCTCGGCCGTACCGGCGGAGGCGCTCACCGCCGTGGTGGAGGCGGCCCGCGCCGGCGGCCGGCCGGTGGTGGTCGACCTGCCGCGGGCGGCCGATCCCGGAACGGCGGAGCTGGTGCTGGCGGAGGCAGACCTGGTCGTCCTCCTGGTGCCGGGGCGGATCCGGGCGGCCTCGGCCGCCCGGCTGCTCGTGGAGCCCGGGCCCGGCGGGCAGCCGTCCCCGTGGGCCGCGGCGCAGCTGGTGGTGCGGCGGGTGGCGGCGGGCCTGTCCGCCGAGGAGGTCGCCGACGTCGTCGGCCGGCCGGTGCTGGCCGACCTCGGGCACGACCGCAGCGCCGTGTCCCGGGGTGAGCGCGGTGAGCTCCCCCTGGTCACCGCCCGCTCGCCGCTGGGCGGCCTCGCCCGCCGGATCCTCGCCGAGCTGCCCCTGCGGGCCGGAGCTGCGGCGTGAGCGCGGCGAGCCTGGTCGACCGGGTCCGGGCCCGTCTCGCGCTCCATCCCGGCCCGCTGACCGGGGCCGCGGTCGCCGCCCTGGTGCGCGAGGAGGCCGGCGGGCTGCTCGGCGACGACGACGTGCTGCGCGCGGTGCGCTCCGCCGTCGACGAGCTGGCTGGTGCCGGCCCCCTGGAGCCGCTGCTGCGGGCCTCCGGGGTGAGCGACGTGCTCGTCAACGGTCCCGACGAGGTATGGGTCGACCGCGGGGGCGGTCTCGAGCGCACCGAGGTGCGCTTTCCCGACGAGGAGGCGGTCCGCCGCCTCGCGGTCCGGCTGGCCGCAGCGGCCGGCCGTCGGCTGGACGACGCCGCGCCGTGGGTGGACGTCGGGCTGCCCGACGGCACCCGGCTGCACGCGGTGCTGCCCCCGGTCTCCGGGAGCGGCACCTGCCTGTCCCTGCGGGTGCTCCGCCGCGCCGCGCTCGGCCTCGACGACCTCACCGAGCGCGGCACCTTCCCCGGAGGGTGCGACGACCTGCTGCGGGCGCTGGTGGCGCGGCGGCTGGCCTTCCTCGTCACCGGGGGGACCGGCTCGGGCAAGACCACCCTGCTGTCGGCGCTGCTGGGCCTCGTCCCGCCGGGCGAACGGCTGGTGCTGTGCGAGGACGCGCCGGAACTGGCGCCCGCGCACCCGCACGTCGTCCGGCTGGCGACCCGTCCGCCCAACGTCGAGGCGGTGGGGGAGGTGACCCTGCGCGACCTGGTCCGGCAGGCGCTGCGGATGCGGCCCGACCGCCTGGTGGTCGGCGAGGTCCGGGGCGCGGAGGTCACCGATCTGCTGGCCGCGCTCAACACCGGCCACGACGGCGGTTGCGGCACCCTGCACGCCAACCGGCCGGCGGAGGTCCCCGCCAGGCTGGAGGCGCTGGGCGTCGCCGCCGGGCTCGACCGGCTCGCGGTGCACAGCCAGGCGGCCGCGGCCCTCGCCGCGGTCGTGCACCTGCGGCGGACGCCGTCCGGACGCCGGGTCGAGGAGATCGGCGTGGTCCGGCGGGCGGGGGACCTGGTGGTCGTCGAGCCGGGCTGGCGCGCCGACGGTGGGCCGTGCCCGGGCCAGGGGCGGCTCGCGGAGCTGCTCTCCCCGCCGGGGGAGGCGCCCAGGTGACCGGCGCGCTGCTGCTCCTCGGCGCGGCGCTCGCGGCCTGGCCGGGGAGGCGGACCCTGCGGCAGACCCGGGTGGCCGGGCTCACCGGTTCCCGGAACGGCGGTGCACCGGGACGCCCGCGGTCCGCCCTCCTGCCGCTTCCCCTGGTGGCCGGGTGCGCGGGAGCGGTGCTGGCGGTGGTGGCCAGCACGCCGCTGGTCGCCGCCCTCGCCGGCGCGGCCGCGTCCCTCGCCGCGCGCGCGTGGGAGCGGCGCCGGGCGGTCGCGGCCGAGGAGGCGCGGCTGGCCGGTCTCGCCGAGGCGCTGGGCGCCCTGGCCGCCGAGCTCCGCAGCGGCCGCTCGCTGGAGGAGGCCACCGACGCCGCCGTGGCCGTCTGCGCCGAGGAGGAGAGCGGGCGCGCGCTCGCCCGGGCCGTGCGGGCGCCGGTGGACGGGGGGTCCGCGCGGGGCGAGGAGGAGGCGGCGCTGCGCCGGGTGTCGGCGGCCGTGCTGCTCAGCGGCCGGACCGGCTGCTCGCTGGCGGCCGTGGTGGGTGCCGTCGAGGACGACGTGCGCGCCCGCCGCCGGCACCGGCTCGACCTGCACTCGGCCCTGGCCGGTCCGCGGGCCAGCGCCGTGCTGCTGGCCGGGTTGCCCGTGCTGGGCCTGCTGATGGGCAGCGGCGTCGGGGCCGATCCCTGGCGGGTGCTCACCACGACCGTTCCCGGCCAGGCGCTCCTGGTGGTGGGCGTCGCGCTCGAGGCCGCCGGTCTGGCGTGGTCGGCCCGGCTGACCGGGCGCGCCCTCCGATGACCGTCGCGGCGCTCGTGCTCGCGGCCGCGCTGGTGGTCTGGTCACCGCCGCGGTCGGTCGTCGCCGGCCGGCTGCGCTCCCTGACGGCTGCGCCGCCGGGGGCGGTCCCGGCGGAGCCCGGGGCGCAGCGGGGTGATCCCGCGGCTGCGGTGCGGCGCCGCTGGCTGCTCGCGGTCGGCGGCGGGCTCGCTGCCGGCCTCCTGCTGGGCGGCTGGCTCGGCGTCGTGGCGGGCGCCGGGGTGACGGCGGGGGTGGAGGCGACACTGCGCCGTGCCCCGAACGACGAGCGGCGGTCCCGGGCCGTCCTGGCCGCCGATCTGCCGGTGACGTGCGACCTGCTGGCCGTGTGCCTGGGCGCCGGGTTGCCGGTCAGCGGCGCACTGGCCGCGGTGGCGGCGGCGGTTCCCGGCCCGGTCGGCGACCGGCTGTCGGCGGTGGCCGCCCTCTATCGGCTGGGTGCTCCGCCCCGGCGGGCCTGGGCCGAGGTACCGGACGAGCTGGCGGGCCTGGCGCGCACGCTGATCCGGGCCGGGGAGTCCGGGTCCTCCGTGATCCCCGCGCTGCAGGCGCTCGCGGCCGAGGCGCGGGCCGCCGAGCGTGGCCGGGCCGAGGTCGCCGTGCGCCGGGCGGGGGTGTGGGTGCTCGCCCCGCTCGGGGCCTGCTTCCTGCCCGCGTTCCTGTGCCTCGGGGTCGTCCCGCTGGTGCTCGGCATCGCTGCCGACGTCTTCCCCTGACCTCCCGCTTCCCCTGACCCCTGCGGGCGCCGTCCACAGCCGGCGGCCCCCTCCACAGATCCGCGCCGGCCGTGGAGCCGGCCCCACCTCCCGGCGAGGGTCGGGACGCCGGCCCCGACAGCGGGCCGCAGACCGAGGAGGAGCCATGACCGCGACCCCCGACCAGTGCCCCCACCCGCAGCTCGCGCCGGACGCCGAGGAGCCCGGGGGCGACGCCGCCGACGCACCGGACGGTGGTCGCCCGGCGACGCGCTGGGCCCGGGTCCGCGCCACCGGTGAAGCCGGGATGAGCACGGCCGAGTACGCGGTGGGGACGGTGGCGGCCTGCGCCTTCGCGGCGGTCCTGTACCGGGTGGTCACCGGGGACTCGATCGTCGCCGCCCTGGGCGAGCTCGTGTCCTCCGCGCTCACCAGCCTGTCCTGACCATGGGTTCGCCGAGCCGGCTGCGCCGTCGCGCGGCAGCGCTGCGCTCCGGAGATCGGCGCCAGGCCGGCATGGTGACCGCCGAGACCGCGGTCGTGCTCCCCGTGCTGCTGCTCGTGCTGGCCGGGGCGGTGGCCACGGTGACGATCGTCGGCGCGCAGCTGCGCTGCGTCGACGCCGCCCGGGAGGGCGCCCGGGCGGCGGCGCGCGGGGAGAACGCCACCGTGGTCGTCGACGTGGCGTCCCGGGCGGCTCCGGACGGCGCGCGCACCACGGTGGCCGCCGACGGGTCGGCGGTGACCGTCACCGTCGCCGCGGACGTCGCCCCGCTGGGCCCCGTTCCCCTCCGGGTGCGGGTCAGCGCCACGGCGGTGGCGCAGCGCGAACCCGGCGGCACCGGGACGTCCGGGTGAGCGCCCGGCCCTCGCGGACCGGTGAGCGCGGGTCGGCCACGGTGTGGGTGGTCGCGCTGTCCGGGGTGCTGGCGGCGGTGGGCGTGGCCGCCGTGCTGGTCGGCACGGCCGTCGTCGCCCGCCACCGGGCCACGGGCGCCGCCGACCTGGCCGCGCTGGCCGCGGCCGAGCGGGCCGTCCGGGGCGACCCCGGCGCCTGCTCCGCCGCGGCCGCGGTGGCCGGCGCCAACGGGGCGGAGCTGACCGGCTGCACCGTGGACGGGGCGGCGGTGGTCGAGGTGACCGTCGCGGTCCCGGTGCGCCTCGGCCCGCTGGGGACCGGCCGGGCGGCGGCCCGGGCGCGGGCGGGCCCGGTGGCTCCCGCACCGGGGACGCTGCCGGTCCCGGGGGAGTCGCCGCGGTGACGAGGTCAGAAGACCAGGTCGTCCTCCTGAACCGCGTCGGGTGCAGTTCCCGCCTCGGCGTCGGCGGGGCCTTCCCCGACGTCGGTGGCCGGCTCCTCGTCGGCCGGGCCCGCCTCGGCGTCGGCTAGTTCGTCGAGGACCACGTCGAGCACGCGCACCGCCCCGGCCTTGTCCAGCGGCTCGTTGCCGTTCCCGCACTTGGGCGACTGGACGCACGACGGGCAGCCGCTCTCGCACTCGCAGCTGGCCACGGTCGCCCGCGTTGCCTGCAGCCACCGGCGGAGTGCGGCGAACCCGCGCTCGGCGAAGCCCGCTCCGCCGGGGTGGCCGTCGTAGACGACGATCGTGGCGGCGCCGGTGTCGGGGTGCAGCGCGGTCGAGACCCCGCCGAGGTCCCAGCGGTCGCAGGTGGCCAGCAGCGGCAGGATGCCGATCGCCGCGTGCTCGGCGGCGTGCAGCGAGCCGGGCAGGTTCACCTCGTCGACCCGGGCGCGCGCGACGGCCCGCTCGTCGAGGGTCAGCCACACCGCCCGCGTGCGCAGCTGCCGGGCCGGCAGGTCGAGGGGGAACTCCGCCAGGACCTCCCCGGTCCCGATCCGGCGCCGCTGGTAGGCCACCACCTGGTTGGTCACGTCGACGACGCCGGTGTGCGCGGTCACCGTGCCCAGCCGCCGGGAGCGGTCGGTGGCGACGACGGAGAGGTCGGTGACGTCCCGCGCGACCGTCGTCCACTCCGGGCTCTCCGGGTGCACGACGGCGACCGCCTCCTCGGCGTCGAACTCGTCCACGACGTAGGTCTCGCCGCGGTGCACGTACAGCGCGCCGGTGTGCACCGTCGCGTGCGCCGCGCCGCCGTCCACGGTGCCGAGCAGCCGCCCGGTCCCGGCCTCGATGATCGACACCGGCTCCGCGCCGCTGCCGCGGATGTCGACGTCCGGGCGCCCTCGTCCGGCCCAGTACCAGCCGGTCGGCCGCCGCCGGAGCATCCCCTCGGCGACCAGCTCCTCGATCCGCGCCTCGGCGACGGGCCCGCCGAACTCGGCCAGGTCCGCGGGGGTGAGCGGCAGCTCCGCCGCGGCGCAGCACAGCTGCGGGCCGAGCACGTAGGGGTTGCTGGGGTCGGTGACCGTGGCCTCCACCGGGCGGCCGAACACCGCGCGCGGGTGGTGGGCCAGGTAGTGGTCCAGCGGGTCGTCACGGGCGATGAAGACCACCAGCGACTCCCGCTGCGCCCGCCCGGCCCGGCCGGCCTGCTGCCACATCGAGGCGAGGGTGCCGGGATAGCCGGCGAGGACGACGGCGTCCAGCCCGGCGATGTCGATGCCCAGCTCCAGGGCATTGGTGGTGGCGACACCGAGCAGGTTCCCCGCTGACAGGGCTCGCTCCAGCTCGCGGCGTTCCTCGGGCAGGTAGCCGCCGCGGTAGGAGTCCACCCGCCGGGCCAGGTCGCTGCGGCCCCGGTCGGCCAGGATCCGGCGGGCCTGGTCGGCGACGGACTCCGCGCTGCGGCGCGACCGCACGAACGCCAGGGTGCGGGCGTTGCGCTCGACCAGGTCGGCCAGCAGCGTGGCGGCGTCGGCGGCCGCGGACCGGCGCAGCGGGGCGCCGTGCTCCCCGGTGCGCTCGGTCAGCGGCGGCTCCCACAGTGCGAACGTGGCACCCGGCCGGGGCGAGCCGTCCTCGGTGACGGCCACCACCGGGGCGCCGACCAGCCGGGTGGCGGCCGCGGCGGGATCGGCGACGGTCGCCGAGGCGAGCAGGAACACCGGGTCGGCGCCGTAGCGGCGGCAGATCCGCCGGAGCCGGCGCAGCACGTGCCCGACGTGTGAGCCGAAGACTCCCCGGTAGGCGTGGCACTCGTCGATGACGACGTAGGCGACCCGGCGCAGCGTGCTCGACCACCGCTGGTGGGCCGGCAGCACGCCGCGGTGCAGCATGTCCGGGTTGGTGACGATCCAGCGCGCGTGCCGCCGGACCCACTCCCGCTCCTCCATGGGGGTGTCGCCGTCGTAGGCGGCGGGGCGCACCGATGCATCGGCCAGCGCGGCCACCGAGGCCAGCTGGTCGCGGGCCAGGGCCTTGGTCGGCGCGAGGTAGAGCACGCAGGCCCGCGGGTCCTCGCCCAGCCGGGTCAGCGCCGGCAGCTGGTAGGCCAGGGACTTGCCCGACGCCGTCCCGGTGGCGACGACCACGTGCCGGCCCTCGTGCGCCAGCCGGGCGGCCTCCACCTGGTGCCGCCACGGGGCCTGCACTCCCTGCGCCTCCAGCCGCTCGCGCAGCTGCGGGCCCACCCACTCCGGCCACGGCAGGGTGCGGCTGTCCCGCACCGGTAGCCGGTGGACGTGGGTGACCGGCTGCTCCTCCTCCGGGGTGCCGGCGAGGAGGGCGTCGAGCAGATCGGCGCCGGGGAGGATTCCACCCTCTGGACCAGGGTCCGCGCCGGGAGGGGGAGCCGACCGGACCGGGTGGAGCGTGGTCACCCTCCCACTGTCACACCTGCCGGCAACCCGTCGGCGCCGGTGCTTCCTCCGGCACCGGTGAATCCGCGTCGCTGGGATCATGTGTGATCTCCCTTACACTCACGCGGCGCCCATGCGCACGGAGCCACCCGTGCGCCTGGACCGAACCTCCGCCGACCGGAGCGCAGGTGTGCCCCCGGGGCGGCCGACGCACTTTGGAGGAACACATGCCGGACAGCGCACTCTCCGGCGGGGACGTCGTGCTCGTCACGATCGTCCTCGCCGTCTCGATCGCCGCCCTCGCCTTCGCCGCGTACCTGGCCCGTGCCGTCATGGCCGCCGACCAGGGCACGGCGACGATGCGCGACATCGCCCGGGCGGTGCAGGAGGGTGCAGCGGCCTACCTGCGGAGGCAGTTCCGCACGCTGAGCGTCTTCGCCGTCATCGTCTTCCTGCTCCTGCTCGTGCTGCCCGTCGCCGACGGCGGCTGGGGGACGCGCGTCGGCCGGGCCCTGTTCTTTCTCGTCGGGGCCCTGTTCTCGGCGATGGTCGGGTTCATCGGGATGACGCTGGCCACCCGGGGGAACGTGCGGGTGGCGGCCGCCGCCCGCAGCGGCGGCTACCGCCCCGCCTTCCGGATCGCCTACCGGACCGGCGGGATCGTCGGGATGATCACCGTCGGCCTCGGGCTCTTCGGCGCCGCGCTCGCGCTGCTGCTGTTCGACGAGACCGCACCGGTGGTGCTCGAGGGCTTCGGCTTCGGCGGTGCACTGCTGGCGATGTTCATGCGTGTCGGGGGCGGCATCTTCACCAAGGCCGCCGACGTCGGCGCCGACCTCGTCGGCAAGGTCGAGGCCGGCATCCCGGAGGACGACCCGCGCAACGCCGCGACCATCGCCGACAACGTGGGCGACAACGTCGGCGACTGCGCCGGCATGGCCGCCGACCTGTTCGAGTCCTACGCCGTCACGCTGGTGGCCGCACTGATCCTCGGCCAGGTCTTCTTCGGTTCCGTCGGCATGGTCTTCCCGCTCACCATCGCTGCCATCGGCGTCGTCGCCTCGGTCGTCGGCATCCTGGCCAGCAACCCGGGCAAGGGGGACGCCAGCGGTCTCGCGCCGATCAACCGGGGCTTCTTCGCCTCTGCGGTCGTCTCCCTGGTGTTGGTGGCGGTGGCCTCGTTCACCGTGCTGCCGAGCGTCGCCGACGTCCCCGACTCGGTGGTCAGCCCGCAGGTCCTCGGCTTCGTCTCCGTGCTCATCGGCATCGTGCTGGCCGCCGCGATCCAGCAGCTCACCGGCTACTTCACCGAGACCAGCCGCAAGCCCGTCAAGGACGTCGGCCGCAGTTCGCTCACCGGCCCCGCCACGGTGATCCTCTCGGGCATCTCCCTGGGCCTGGAGTCCGCGGTCTACGCGGCCCTGCTCATCGGCGGCGCGGTGTACGGCGCCTTCCTCATCGGTGGCGGCGCGGCCCTCTACGCGGTGGCCCTCGCCGGCTGTGGCCTGCTCACCACCGCCGGTGTGATCGTCTCGATGGACACCTTCGGGCCGGTGAGCGACAACGCCCAGGGCATCGCCGAGATGTCCGGTGACCTCGACGAGGAGGGCGCCCGCGTGCTCACCGACCTCGACGCGGTCGGCAACACGACCAAGGCCATCACCAAGGGCATCGCGATCGCCACGGCGGTCCTGGCGGCCACCGCGCTGTTCGGCTCCTACAACGAGCAGGTCCGCGCGGCGCTGGACGGCATCGATCTGGGCCAGGCGTTCAGCCTGGTGGAGCCGGACAACGTCGTCGGTGCGCTGCTGGGTGCCGCGGTGGTCTTCCTGTTCTCCGGCCTCGCGATCAGCGCCGTGTCGCGGGCGGCCGGCCGAGTGGTCTTCGAGGTGCGCGAGCAGTTCCGGACCCGCCCGGGGATCATGGATTTCAGTGAGCGCCCGGACTACGGCGCCGTCGTGGACATCTGCACCAAGGACTCCCTGCGCGAGCTCGCGACCCCCGGGCTGCTGGCGGTGCTCGCGCCGGTCGCGGTCGGCTTCGGGCTCGGCTTCGGCCCCCTGGCGGCCTACCTCGTCGGCGCCATCGCGGCGGGCACGCTCATGGCGGTCTTCCTCGCCAACTCGGGCGGGGCCTGGGACAACGCCAAGAAGATGGTCGAGGACGGCGCGTACGGCGGGAAGGGCAGCGAGGCGCACGCGGCCACGGTCATCGGCGACACCGTGGGCGACCCGTTCAAGGACACCGCCGGCCCCGCGATCAACCCGCTGATCAAGGTCATGAACCTGGTGGCCCTGCTCATCGCGCCCGCCGTCGTGAGCCTGTCGGTGGGCGAGGACGCCAACGACACGGTGCGGGTGCTCATCGCGCTCGGGGCCACCCTCGTCATCGTCGGCGCGGTCGTCGTCTCCAAGCGGCGGTCGGTGGTCGTCGGCGGTACCGAGACCGCCGAGACCGACTCGCTGACCACCAGCGTCCGCTGATCCGCATGCCGGGATCCTCCGGCGGGCCGGGGCCGCCCGGAGGATCCCGGCGCGGGCTGTGGACAGCCATCGTCGGTGTGGACGACGGCCCGTGGACGGTGGCCGCCCCCTCCTAGCGTCCGGGCGCCGGATTCAGCCCGAACCGGCTCGACGCCGGGAGGTCCTCGTGTCCGTGACCATCGCCGCCCAGTTCGACGCCATCGACGCGATGGCTGCCGAGCTGGCCGGCCTCGCCACCGAGCTCGGCGACGAGGCGCAGCTGTGCCGGTCCACAGCCCTGTTCCTGGAGACGGCGGTCAGCGGTGGGGCCGGTGAACGGGCGGGTGCCGCCGGCCGGGGGTGGGGCCGGCTCCTCGACCTGGTCGCCCAGCAGATCGGGGCCCTGGCCGCGACCCTCTCCGCCGCGGTCGACTCCTACCGCCAGGCCGACGCGGCGCTCTCCGACCGGCTGCTGGTCCTGCGCGCGCCGTCGGCGGCCCGGTGAGCGCCCCGCCGCTGACCGCGATCGCCGGCTGGGACGTCCCTCTCCTGCGCGGGGCGGTCTGGACGCTGGACGCGGTCGCCGACCGGCTGCCCGCGTGGCGGGCGCGGATGGAGGCCGTCGGCCGATCGCTGACCGACGCGGAGTGCTGGTACGGGCCGGCCGCGCAGTCGGCCGGCGCCGCCCTCGTCGAGGTCTCGACCGTCGCCACGGCGGCGACCGCCGCGCTCACCGAGTCACTCGGGCACACCCAGCGGCTGCTCACCGAGGCCGCCTCCGCGCAGGAGCTCGCCGAGCAGGCCCTGGCCGCGGCCGCCGCGGTCCCGGTCGCACTGGATGACGCGGGCCGGCTGGTGGGGCCGCTGCCGACCGATCCGCTGACCGGGGCACCCGGCCTCGACGCCGACCAGACCGCCGCGGTGCTGCGCGCCCAGGAGCTCGCGGCCGACGCGCTGGCCGCCACCGCCCTGGCCGCCTCCGCGGCGACCGCGGCCGCCGACGCGCTCGTCGGGCTGGGCATCGGCGGCCCGTTCGCCCCCGCGGACTTCGACGCCCTGGCGGCGCTGGCGCCCCGCACGCCGGGGGCCAACCCCACGCTCCTGCTGGGTGCCACTCCGGGGGAGGTGGCCGGCTGGTGGGGTGGGCTGTCCACGGCCGCCCGCACGCAGGCCATCGCCCGGACCCCGGTGCTCGTCGGCGCCCTCGACGGCGTGCCCGCGTGGGCCCGGGACGAGGCCAACCGCCGCTTCCTCGACCAGGTCCTCGCCGACCCCGCCGCGCCCGGGCACGCAGTGGCCGTCTCGGTGGCCACCGAGATCGAGGCGCGGGAGAGCGCCGGGGAGCGGGTGCAGCTGTACCAGTTCCAGCCGCAGCAGGAGCTGGTCGCCCTCGCCCTCGGGGACGTCGACACCGCCGGCTCCGTCGCCTTCCTCGTCCCCGGGATGCGCAACGCGGCGGCGAACGACCTCACCGACCTGGCGGCCGCCGCCGACGCGGTCGCCGATGCCGCCCGCGCCGCCGCGCCGGGCGCCGCCGTGGCCACGGTGGCCTGGTTCGGCTACCGCCCTCCCAGCGGCGCCGGTGCGATCGGCACGGCGGCGAGCCGGGCGGGCGGCCGCGCGCTCGACGGCGCCCTGGACGGCCTCGCCGCCTCGCGTGCCGCCGAACCGGCGCGGGTCGTCGTGAGCGCGCACAGCTACGGGACGACGGTGGTGGATGCGGCGGCCGACGCCCCCGGAGAGCTGGCCGCCGACGCGGTGATCCTCAACGGGAGCCCCGGCATGGACAACGACGCCGAGGGCCTGGAGGCCGCCGAGGTGTACGAGGCGTCCCCGCTGTTCGACCCGATCACCTGGATCGACCTGCACGGGCAACACCCGACCTGGACCGACTCCTTCGACGCCGTCGGGCTGCCGGTCGACGAGGCCATGCTGCACACCGAGTACTACGACGAGCACTTCCCGACCCTGGCGGCCATCGGCGAGGTCGTGGCCGCTGCTCGCCCCGAGGAGTGAGTGTCGGGAACACGCGGGCGATCCCGGCCATTGGAGCGGGAGACGGCACGCCCGCGGTGGGTCGCCGGCGGGCTCCCTGTCCGCCTCGTGGCCTACCGTGGCGACGCCGAGGGCGTGCGCGCAGCGATCGCGTCGCCCGGCGCCGAACCGCCGGCGCCCGTCACCCAGCAGCACCGACAGGAGCACCGTGCCCACGAAGACCGCGAAGAACGGCAGCAAGACCGCCAGCGAGACCGCCGGCGGCACGAGCACCCCTGCCCGCCGCCGCACGCCGGCCGCCGGTGGCGGACGGCCGCTGGTCATCGTGGAGTCGCCGACCAAGGCCGGGAAGATCGCCGGCTACCTCGGCAGCGGCTACGTCGTCGAGGCCAGCGTCGGGCACATCCGCGACCTGCCCCGCAACGCCGCGGACGTGCCGGCCGAGCACAAGGGCGCCCCGTGGGCCCGGCTCGGGGTCGACGTCGACAACGCCTTCGAACCGCTCTACGTGATCAGCCCCGACCGCAAGCAGCAGGTCAGCCGGCTCAAGCAGCTGGTGAAGGAGGCGAGCGAGGTCTACCTCGCCACCGATGAGGACCGCGAGGGCGAGGCCATCGCATGGCACCTGGTCGACACGCTCAAGCCGCGGGTGCCGGTGCGCCGCATGGTCTTCCACGAGATCACCCCCGAGGCGATCGCCCGCGCCGTGGCCAACCCCCGCGAGCTGGACACCGCGCTGGTCGACGCGCAGGAGACCCGCCGCATCCTCGACCGGCTCTACGGCTACGAGGTCAGCCCCGTGCTGTGGAAGAAGGTGCTGCCCAAGCTCTCGGCCGGGCGGGTGCAGTCGGTGGCCACCCGCATCGTGGTGGAGCGTGAGCGCGAGCGGATGGCGTTCCACGCGGCCGACTACTGGTCGCTGGAGGGCACCTTCGCCGTCACCGGCCGGACCGCGGGCACCGACGACGGCGAGCCCACCACGCTGCGCGCCAAGCTGGTCACCGTCGACGACAGCCGGGTCGCCACGGGCCGCGACTTCGACCCGGCGACCGGCCGGGTCACCGGCGAGGTCGTGCACCTCGACGAGGCCGGGGCCCGGGGCCTGGCCGCCCGCCTGGAGGGCCGGCAGGTCACCGTCAGCCGGGTCGACGAGAAGCCCTACCGGCGCCGGCCGTACGCGCCGTTCACCACCTCGACGCTGCAGATGGAGGCCGGCCGCAAGCTCGGCTGGTCCTCGGCGCAGGTCATGCGGGTGGCCCAGCGGCTGTACGAGAACGGCCACATCACCTACATGCGGACCGACTCGACGAACCTGTCGAACGAGGCGATCAACGCCGCGCGCACCCAGGCCCGCGAGCTCTACGGCGACGCCTACGTGCCGGCCGAGGCCCGGCGCTACGCCAAGAAGGCCAAGGGCGCGCAGGAGGCGCACGAGGCCATCCGTCCCGCCGGGGACAGCTTCCGCACCCCCGGCCAGCTGGCCGGGCAGCTGGCCCGCGACGAGTTCCGGCTCTACGAGCTGATCTGGCAGCGCACCGTGGCCTCGCAGATGGCCGACGCCGTCGGGCAGACCGTCAGCATCCGGCTGGCCGGCCGCAGCTCCACCGACGAGGCCGTCGAGTTCACCGCCAGCGGGCGCACCATCACCTTCCCCGGCTTCCTCCGCGCCTACGTGGAGTCCCGGGACGAGGGCGCGGCCGGCGACGATGACCACGGCAGCGACGACGCCGAGCGGCGGTTGCCCCGCGTCGAGCGCGGCCAGCTGCTGGACACCCAGGCGCTGGAGGCCAAGGGGCACTCGACCACGCCGCCGTCCCGGTACACCGAGCCGAGCCTGGTCGCCCGGCTCGAGGAGCTGGGCATCGGCCGCCCGTCGACCTTCGCCTCGATCATGCAGACCATCCAGGACCGCGGGTACGTCTGGAAGAAGGGCGCCGCACTGGTGCCCTCCTTCATCGCGTTCGCCGTGGTGAACCTGCTCGAGCAGCACTTCACCCAGCTGGTCGACTACGATTTCACCGCCTCGCTGGAGGAGGAGCTCGACCAGATCGCCGGCGGCAACCTGCAGCGGGTCGACTGGCTGACCGAGTTCTACTTCGGCGGCGAGGGCCGCGGCAACGGCGGCATCGCCGAGTCCGGTGGGCTCAAGCAGATCGTCGGGCAGCGGCTGGAGGAGATCGACGCCCGCGGCGTCAACTCCATCCCGCTGCGCGCCAGCGGCCCGGACGGCGAACCGGTCGTCGTGCGGGTCGGCCGCTACGGCCCGTACCTGCAGGCGGGCGGGGAGGACGGCCCGCGGGTCAGCCTCCCCGAGGACCTCGCCCCCGACGAGCTGACCCAGAGCAAGGTCGAGGAGTTGCTCGCCGCGCCGTCCGGTGACCGGGAGCTCGGCACCGATCCGGACTCCGGGCTGCCCGTCGTGGTCAAGGCCGGCCGCTACGGCCCCTACGTCACCACCGTCGTGCCGGAGGGCAGCAAGGAGTCCCCGCGGACGGCAAGCCTGTTCTCCTCGATGTCGCCGGAGACGGTCACGCTCGACGAGGCACTCCGGCTGCTCACGCTGCCGCGCACGGTCGGCGCCGCGCCGGACGGCGAGGAGATCCAGGCGCTCAACGGCCGGTACGGGCCGTACCTGAAGAAGGGCAGCGACTCCCGCTCGCTCGACAGCGAGGACAAGCTCTTCACGGTCACCCTCGACGAGGCGCTGGCGGTCTTCGCCCAGCCGAAGCAGCGGGGCCGGCGGGCCGCGGCGGCGCCGCTCAAGGAGCTGGGCCCCGACCCGGTCTCCCAGGGCGCGATCACCGTCCGCGAGGGCCGGTTCGGTCCCTACGTCACCGACGGTGAGACCAACGCCAGCCTGCGCAAGGGCGACGACGTCGAGAGCATCACCCTCGAGCGCGCCGCGGAGCTGCTGGCCGACCGGCGCGCCCGCCCGACGACGAAGAAGGCCACCAAGAAGAAGGCCGCCACCAAGACGACCGCCAAGAAGACGGCCACGAAGACCACGGCCGCCAAGAAGGCGACGACGGCGGCGGCCAAGAAGACCGCCACGAAGGCCGCCGGCACCGACCCGCTCCCCGCCGGCTGAGGCCGCGGGTGACCAGGGACCTCGACCCGGCCGCGTGGCGGGAGCGGCGGCTGTCCTTCGGCTCCGTCGCGGCCGGCTATGCCGCGCTGCGGCCGGACTACCCGGCCGACGCGGTGGCGTTCCTGCTCGGCGAGCGGCCGCTGCGGGTGCTCGACCTGGGCGCCGGCACCGGGCTGCTGACCGGTGTGCTGCTCGCCGCCGGGCACGAGGTCGTCGCTGTCGACCCGGCCGAGGGGATGCTCGCCGAGCTGCGCGTCCGCCACCCGCAGGTGGTGGCGCACGTCGGCGACGCCGAGGCCGTGCCGCTGCCGGACGCCAGCGTGGACGCCGTCGTCGCGGGCCAGGCGGCGCACTGGTTCGCCCCGGAGCCGGCGGCCGGCGAGATGCGCCGCGTGCTGCGGCCCGGCGGGGTGGTCGGCCTGGTCTGGAACACCCGGGACGAGCAGGTGCCGTGGGTGGGCGCGCTCGATGCGGTCCTCGCCGCCGCGGCTCGCGGCCACGAGGCCGACCAGCAGGTCGTCGAGGACTTCGCCCGCGCGCTGGACGCCCGGGTCGAGCGGTTCCGCTCCGCCGTCGTCCAGCGGGTCGCCCCCGAGCAGGTCGTCGCCGGCATCGCCACCCGCAGCTACGTCGCGACGATGGACGACGCCCGCCGGGCGGAGTTCCTCGGCGGCGTCCGCGAGGTGCTGGCGACGCACCCGGACACCCGCGGTCGCGACCTGGTCGAGCTGCGTTACCGGACCGACGCCTACCGGCTCGTCCCCGGCGCCTGACCGACGGCGAACACCCGCCGGAACGGCAGCAGCGTCGTGCCGTCCGCGCGAGGCGGGTAGGCCCGCCGCAACGCCGCGGCGTACTCCGCCGTCAGCTCGGCGGTGTCCTCCTCCCCGAGCCGGGCGAGTACCGGCCGCAGCGCCGTGCTGCGCACCCAGCCGAGCACGGGATCGGTCCCGGCCAGCGCGTGCAGGTACGTCGTCTCCCACGCCTCGACGGCCAGCCCCTCGCCGGCGAGCACCTCCAGATAGCCGGCCGGGTCCAGCACGGCGTCCGCCGCCGGTGCGACCTCGGCCAGCACCGGTGCCCAGCGCGGTGAGCGGCACAGCTCGGCCAGCAGGACGTGGCTCGGCGCCCGGAAGTTGCCCGGCACCTGCACGGCCACCCAGCCACCGGGGGCCAGCTGACCGGCCCACCGGACCAGCAGGTCGGCGTGGCCGGGCACCCAGTGCAGGACGGCGTTGGTGACCAGGACGTCGACCCGCTCCCGGGGCTGCCAGTCGCGCACGTCCCCGAGGGTGAACTCCACCCGGCCGGGCACCACGCGGGCCGCCGCGGCGGCGAGCATCTCCGGGGAGGAGTCCACGCCGGTCACCCGCGCGCCCGGCCACCGGCCGGCGAGGGAGGCGGTCAGCGTGCCCTCCCCGCAGCCGAGGTCGACGACCACCCGGGGGTCCGCGGCGTCGACCCGGGCCAGCAGGTCGGTGAACGGCCGGGTCCGCTCGCCGGCGTACCGGAGGTAGCCGGCCGGGTCCCACGTGCCGATGCCGGTCATGGCTCCGACCCTAGGCTCGTGGAGGCCCGGGCCCGTCGGTGCCCACCGGTAGCGTGGCGGCCGCCCACCTGCCCATCCCGACCGACTGGAGCCCGCGATCCCCGTGTCCGACGACGAACCCCTGCGCGGGCTGTTCATCGCCTTCGAGGGCGGCGAGGGCGCGGGCAAGTCCACCCAGGTGCGGCGGCTGCAGGAGTGGCTGACCGCCGAGGGCCGGCCGGCGCTCGCCACGTTCGAGCCGGGCGGCACCCCCGCCGGTGCCGCGATCCGCGCGATCGTGCTCGACCGCGCGCACACCGGCCTGTCCCCGCGCGCCGAGGCGCTGCTCTACGCCGCCGACCGCGCCCAGCACGCGCACGCCGTGCTGCGCCCGGCGCTCGCCGCCGGTGAGGTGGTCATCACCGACCGGTTCGTCGACAGCTCGCTGGCCTACCAGGGCGCCGGCCGCACGCTCTCCCTCGAGGAGGTGCGCACTCTCTCCCGCTGGGCCACCGAGGGCCTGCGGCCCGACCTCACCGTGCTGCTGGACCTGCCCCCCGAGGTCGGCCTCGCCCGGGCGCGCGGGCGGGCCGCCGCGGACCGGCTGGAGTCCGAGTCGCTCGACTTCCACCAGCGCGTGCGGACGACGTTCCGGGCGCTGGCCGCCGCCGAGCCCGGCCGCTACCTCGTCCTCGACGCCACGCGGCCTGCCGACGAGCTCGCCGCCGACGTGCGGGCCCGGGTGGGTGCGCTGCTGGGGGTGCCCGCGTGAGCGGCGAAGGTGTCTGGGCGCAGGTGATCGGCCAGCCGGCGGTCGTCGCCGAGCTGCGCGCCGCGGTGGCCGACCCCACCGCGATGACCCACGCCTGGCTGTTCACCGGCCCGCCCGGCTCCGGGCGCTCGGTGGCCGCCCGCGCGTTCGCCGCCGCGCTGCAGTGCGCCGAGGGCGGCGACGGCACCTGCCACGACTGCCGCACGGTGCTCGCCGGCACCCACGCCGACGTGCAGACCGTCGTCCCCGAGGGGCTGTCCATCGGGGTGGCCGAGGTGCGCGAGCTGGTGCGCATCGCGGGCCGGGCGCCGTCCCAGGGCCGTTGGCAGGTGGTGCTGGTCGAGGACGCCGACCGGATGACCGAGCAGGCGTCCAACACCGTCCTCAAGATGCTCGAGGAACCTCCGGCGCGGACGGTGTTCCTGCTCTGCGCGCCGAGCCTGCACCCCGACGACGTGCCGGTGACCATCCGCTCCCGCTGCCGGGTGGTCGGCCTGCGCACCCCGCCGGTGGACGCCGTGGCCGAGGTGTTGGTCCGCCGGGACGGGATCGACCCGGCGCTGGCCGCGTGGTCGGCCGCGGCCGCCGGGGGGCATGTCGGCCGGGCGCGGCACCTGGCCCGCGACGAGGAGGCCCGGCTGGCCCGCAAGGCGGTCCTGGACATCCCGCTGTCGCTGGTCTCGCTGGCCGCCTGCCTCAACGCCGCCGACGACCTGGTCGGCGCCGCGAAGGAGGAGTCGGACCGGGCGAGCGCCGCCCTCGACGGCGCGGAGACCGAGGCGGTCAAGCAGAGCCTGGGCATCGGTGCCCGAGGGCCGGGGGTCGCTGCCGCGAGCCGGGGCGCCGGGCAGCTCAAGGAGCTGGAGAAGCGGCAGAAGTCGCGCGCCACCCGGCTGGGCCGGGACTCCCTGGACCGCGCGCTGGTCGACCTCGCCGCCCTCTACCGGGACGCGCTGGTGCTCGCCGCAACCCGCGAGGCCGGGGAGGAGGCGCCGTCCCTGGCCCACCCGGACCGGCGCGCCGACGCCGAGAACCTCGCCGCCCGGATCGGGGCGGAGGGGGCGCTGCGCCGCATCGACGCCGTCCTGGCCTGCCGGACGGCGCTGGAGCAGAACGTGAAGCCGCAGATCGCTGTGGAGGCGCTCACCGTGGCGCTGCGGCTGCCGGCCTGACACTCCGGCCCGTCGCGGCAGCGGTTCGCCGGTGACGTAGGCTGTGCTCCGCACGCCCGCCGCCTTAGCTCAGTCGGTAGAGCATCTCACTCGTAATGAGAAGGTCGTCGGTTCGATTCCGACAGGCGGCTCAGCAGCGCCCAGCGGGCCATCGGCACCCTGTCCAGGTGCACCCGACCCCGGCCGCCCAGCAGGATGTGCGGGTGGACAGAGCCCTGACCAGCGCCGTCGCGCACCGCTGGCACCCCGTGGCCGCCCCCGTCTCCGACGGCGCCGTCGGCCTCCTGCTCGACCGGCTCGCGCCGCCGGAGGGCGGGCGGGTCCTGGACCTGGGCTGCGGCTTCGGCGAGTGGCTGCTGCGGCTGCTGGAGGTGCACCCGACCGTGACCGGCGTCGGTGTCGACAGGTCGGCACCCGCGCTGGCCGAGGCGCGTGAGCGGGCGGAGCGGCGCGGGCTCGCCGGGCGGGTCGAGTTCGTCGAGGGGGACGCCGCGGCCCACGACAGCGGCCGGTTCGACGTCGTCCTGTGCGTGGGCGCGAGCCACGTCTTCGGTGGGCCCGCCGGCACGCTGAGCGCCCTGCGCGGCCACCTGCGCCCGGACGGGCGGGTGCTGTTCGGCGACGGTTTCTGGGAGCGCGGCCCCAGCCCGGAGGCCCTGGCCGGGCTCGGCGCCGAGCCCGGCGAGCTGCCCGATCTCCCCGGGCTGATGGCGGAGGCGGCCCGCCAGGGGTACGAGCCCGGCTACGGCCACCTCAGCACCCTGGCCGAATGGGACGAGTACGAGTGGTGCTGGACCGGGGCGCTCACCGGCTGGGCGCTCGCCGATGCGCCCACCGACGCCGACCGCGCGCAGGCGCTGGAGGCCGCCCGCACCCACCGTCGGCAGTGGCTCGCCGGCTACCGCGGTGAGCTGGGCTTCCTCACCGTCGTCCTGCACGGCACGCGGCGGTAGGAACGCCGACGGCGGTGCACCCCGTGAGGGGTGCACCGCCGTCGTGTCCGTCGTGCGCTCGGCGGCCGCTCGACGAAAGACCAGGGCCGGGTCAGTGGTGCGGCGCGGCGTCCTGCGCGCGCTGCAGGGAGGCGTTGATCTCCGCCTCGGCCTCCGCGCGGCCGACCCACTCGGCGCCTTCCACCGACTTGCCGGGCTCGAGGTCCTTGTAGGTCTCGAAGAAGTGCTGGATCTCCAGCCGGTCGAACTCCGAGACGTCGCCGATGTCGGTCAGGTGGGCCATCCGCGGGTCGGTCGCGGGCACGCACAGGACCTTGTCGTCGCCGCCCTTCTCGTCGGTCATCCGGAACATGCCGATGGCGCGGCAGGTGATGAGGCAGCCGGGGAAGGTCGGCTCCTCCAGGAGGACCAGGGCGTCGAGCGGGTCGTCGTCCTGGCCGAGGGTGTTCTCGATGTAGCCGTAGTCCGCCGGATAGCGGGTGGAGGTGAAGAGCATCCGGTCCAAGCGGATGCGTCCGGTGGCGTGGTCCAGCTCGTACTTGTTCCGCTGGCCCTTCGGGATCTCGATCGTCACGTCGAACTGCACGGGTCGTAGTGTGGCCCACCGGGCCCCGGACGGATGCCGGAGGTCGTTCCAGGGGGTGGGCACCATCGGGTCGAGCGGGTCGACGTCGGTCAGGCCGAGGTACTCCCGGTTCCGTCGGCGCCTCCTCCTCGGCGGCCTCGTCGTCCTGCTGGTGGCGCTCCTCGGTGGCTATCTCCTCGTCCGCCCCGTGGGCGGCGGCGGGGTGCTGCAGGGGGCCGACGACGCGGCGGTGGCGCTGCCCGAGCTGGGCAGCGCCGAGCCGGTGCTGGCGAGCCTCTCGCTCGAGGCCCCGGTGCCCGCCGGTCGTGCGCTGCAGACCGAGCTCGACCCGCTGCTGAGCGTTCCCGCGCTGGGCGGGGGCGTCTCGGCGCAGGTCGTCGACGTCGCCACCGGCGAGCTGCTGCTCGACCGGGACGGCGACGACCCGGCCACGCCCGCCTCCACCGCCAAGCTGCTCACCGCCGTCGCGGCGCTGACCACTCTCGGCCCGGAGGAGACGCTGGAGACGACCGTCGTCGCCGGTGCCGGTCCCGGGGAGGTGGTGCTGGTCGGCGGCGGGGACCCCACGCTGTCGCGCACCGCGCCCTCGCAGACCTACCCGGGCGCGGCGACCATGGCCGATCTCGCCGAGCAGGTGCGCGCGGCCCTGCCCGCGGGCACCGAGGTCACCCGCGTCGTCGTGGACAACTCGCTGTTCTCCGGCCCGCTCACCGCCGACGGGTGGGGCCCGGACGACGCCCCCTCCAGCTACGCCGCGCCGATCACCGCAGCGGCCGTCGACGGTGCGCGGGTGGAGCCCGGTGGGCTCGCGCGCAGCGGCCAGCCGGGCCTGGACGCGGGCATGGCGCTCGCCGACGCCCTCGGGGTCCCGGGGGCCACCGTGGCGCTCGGCGACGCGCCGGTGGGCGCCGGGGCGCTCGGCACGGTGGCGTCCGCGCCGATCGCCCGGCTGGCCGAGCAGGCGGTGTCGCAGTCGGACAACGTGCTCGCCGAGGCGCTGGCCCGGCACGTGGCCCTGGCGCGCGATCTGCCGGCCACCTTCGAGGGGGCGGCCGAGGCGGTGACCGGCGCGGTCGCCGAGGCCGGCTTCGACACGGCGGGGCTCGAGCTCGCCGACGGCAGCGGGCTGTCCCTGCGTGACCGCATCCCCGTGGCCCTGCTCGCCGACGTCCTCGTCGGGGCCGCCACCGGTGCGCCGGCCGAGATCTCCGCGATGCTGTCGGGCCTGCCCGTGGCGGGCTACGACGGCACCCTCGCCGAACGGGGTGACGAGGACCCGGCGACCGCGCCGGGCGCGGTGCGGGCCAAGACCGGCACGCTGCTGGGCGTGCACGCGCTGGCCGGCACGGTCGTCACCGCCGACGGGCGGCTCCTGGTCTTCGCCGTGATCGCCGACGAGGCGCCGGGAGACCGGGCGGCCGCCGAGGCCGCGCTGGACGACGTCGCCGCGGCGCTGGCCCGCTGCGGCTGCCGCTGACCGGGCGCCGAGGACGGCAGCCGAACGCCCGTTCCGCGTACCGTGAGGAGATGAGCAGCAGCCCCTCGATGGTCGACTGGGACCTCGCCGGACGCACCGCCCGCCGCCTGGTCGGCCCGGGGCCGGAGACCACCCGGGAGGAGGCCGCCGCCGTCGTCCGCGAGCTGCACGAGGCCGCCGCCACCGCGGTCGCGCACGTGGAGGGCCTGACCGGTCTGCGGGCGCGGCCCGACGGCCCGAGGCCGGAGATCGCCGTCGTGGACCGCCCCGGCTGGGTGGACGCGAACACCGCCGGGATGGCCGCGCTGCTCGACCCGCTGGTCGACGCGCTGGCCGAGAAGCAGGACGCCCGCCCCGGGCCGCTGGCCACCGCCATCGGCTCGCGGGCCACCGGGGTGCAGGCCGGCGGGATCCTGGCGTTCCTGTCCTCCCGCGTCCTCGGGCAGTACGAGGTGTTCGGCACCGGCGGGCGGCTGCTGCTGGTGGCCCCGAACGTCGTCGACGCCGAGCGCCGCCTCGGTGTCGACCCCAGCGACTTCCGGCTCTGGGTGTGCCTGCACGAGGTGACCCACCAGTTGCAGTTCACCGCCGTCCCGTGGCTGCGCGACCACCTCGAGGCCCAGATCGGGGAGTTCATCGAGGCCACCGACCTGAGCCCCGACGTGCTGCGCGAGCGGCTGCGCGACGTGCTGCGCAGCCTCGGCGACGCGGTCCGCGGGATCGAGGGAGGGGACGACGGCGGACTGATGGCGCTCATCCGCGACCCCGCCCAGCGCGCCGTCCTCGACCGGGTCACCGCCGTGATGAGCCTGGTGGAGGGGCACGCCGAGTTCGTGATGGACGGCGTGGGCCCCGACGTCGTCCCGTCGGTGCGGACGCTGCGCAAGCGGTTCGCCCAGCGGCGCAAGGGCCGCGGCCCGCTGGACCGCGTGCTGCGCCGGCTGCTGGGCCTGGAGCAGAAGATGAAGCAGTACGCCGACGGCCGGCACTTCGTCGCCGGCGTGGTCGACCGCGTCGGCATGGAGGGCTTCAACCGGGTCTGGTCCGGGCCCGAGACGCTGCCGCGCATCGAGGAGCTCACCGATCCCGACCGCTGGGTGGAGCGGGTGCACGGCCGCCCCGCCATCCCCGCCTGAGACCGGGCCGATGAGCGGGCCCGCGCCCGCGGTGGCCCGCGTTCGCAACGCGGTGCGCCCCGGCCTGCAGTCCTCGCCCGCACCGGTGCTCGTCGCGGTCAGCGGGGGAGCGGACTCCCTCGCCCTGGCCGCCGCGGTCGCCTTCGAGGCGCCGCGGGCCGGCGTCCGGGCCGGCGCGGTGACCGTCGACCACGGCCTGCAGCCGGGCTCGGCCGAGCGGGCCCGGACCACCGCCGACCTGCTGGCCGGTCTCGGGCTCGCCCCGGTCCGCGTCCTGCCGGTGCAGGTGGGTACCGACGGCGGACCCGAGGCCGCCGCCCGCACCGCCCGGTACGCCGCGCTCGCGGCGGCGGGCGGGGAGGGCGGTGCCCGCATCGCCCTCGGGCACACCCTGGACGACCAGGCCGAGACCGTGCTGCTCGGCCTCGGGCGCGGTTCGGGGCCGCGCAGCGTCGCCGGGATGGTCGAGACCCGAGCCGCCGGGGGAGTGACCTGGTGGCGCCCGCTGCTCGGCGTCCGGCGGGAGACCACCCGCGCGGCCTGCGCCGCCCAGGGGCTGCCGGTGTGGGAGGACCCCTGGAACGCCGATCCCGCCTACACGCGGGTGCGGCTGCGCAGCGAGGCGCTGCCCCTGCTGGAGGAGATCCTCGGGGGCGGGGTCGCCCCGGCCCTGGCCCGCACCGCCGCGATGCTGCGGGAGGACCTCGACGCCCTCGACGACCTGGCCGCCGCCGAGCTCGGCCGGCTGGCCGGTGCCGACGGGCTGCTCGCCGGCCCGCTGGCCGCGCTGGCCCCCGCGGTGCGCCGCCGGGTGCTGCGCAGCTGGCTGCGCGGCGCCGGCGTCCCGGACCTGCAGGCGGTCCACCTGGCCGCCGTCGATGCCCTCCTCACCCACTGGCGCGGGCAGGGCCGGGTCGACCTACCCGGCGGTGCGGGCGTCGTCCGGGCGTCTGGCAGGCTCGTGTTCCTGCCCCCGGATGCGCGCGGGGCCCCTGAACACGCATCTCCCGAGGAGCGCGACACGTGAGTGAGCAGGCCAGCACCGCAGAGCTGGGCAACCACCACGGCTACGGCCCCGACATCGACCACGTGCTCCTGAGCGAGAAGCAGATCCAGGAGAAGATCGCCGAACTGGCTGCGCGGATCGCCGAGGACTACGCGGGCAAGGAGGTCCTCCTCGTCGGCGTCCTCAAGGGCGCGGTGCTGTTCATGAGCGACTTCGCCCGGGCGCTGCAGCTGCCCACCCAGATGGAGTTCATGGCCGTCTCCTCCTACGGGTCGGCCACCAGCTCCTCCGGGATCGTGCGGATCCTCAAGGACCTCGACCGCGACATCAGCGACCGGCACGTCCTGGTGATCGAGGACATCATCGACTCGGGGCTGACCCTGTCCTGGCTGCTCAAGAACCTCGGGGGCCGGCGTCCGGCCTCGCTGGAGGTCTGCGCCCTGCTGCGCAAGCCCGACGCGGTCAAGGTGGACGTGCCCGTCCGCTACATCGGGTTCGACATCCCCAACGAGTTCGTCGTCGGCTACGGGCTGGACTACGCCGAGCGCTACCGCGACCTGCCCTACATCGCGACGCTCAAGCCCGAGGTCTACTCGTCGTAGCTGCCGGCCCGGTCGGGAAGCCTCCGGCCCCGTGACCGGGCCACCCGGTGGTGTGCTGCAGGGCATTCCCGGTTCGAGCACAGCTGTTGCACAGGCTCCCCGGTGTACCGTCGATCGCAACGACGCTGCACCGAGCGCCGGGGTTCCCGGGCCGCTGGGAGCGTCCCCCGGACGATCAGGAGGGTCGACGGGCCAGGTCGGGCACCCCGACCGCCCGGCATCGGTGTATGGAACGTAAGAAGATCTTCCGCTCCGTGTGGTTCTGGGTCGTCCTCGTCGTCCTCCTGGCGCTGGCGTTCTCGTCGATGTTCCGCGGCAACGGTGGGTACCAGGAGGTCTCCACCGCGACCGCGATCGAGCAGATCACCAACGGGAACGCCCGGTCGGTCACGATCAACGACAAGGAGCAGACCCTCGACCTCGACCTGCGCAACGCGGTCGAGGGCAGTGACAAGGTCACCGCCTCCTATCCGCAGGGTGCCTCCGACGACATCTTCGATCTCGTCTCCGGGCTCGGGGGCGGCGACGGGGTCGACTTCAACACCAACGTCACGCAGGACAGCGTGCTGGTCAGCATCCTGATCAGCTTCGTGCCGTTCCTGCTCCTGCTGCTGCTGCTGTTCTGGCTGTTCAACTCCATGCAGGGCGGCGGCCGCGGCGTCATGGCCTTCGGCAAGTCCAAGGCCAAGCTGGTCAGCAAGGACACCCCGAAGACGACGTTCGCCGACGTCGCCGGCGCCGACGAGGCGATCGAGGAACTGCAGGAGATCAAGGACTTCCTCGCCAACCCGGTGAAGTTCCAGGCGGTCGGGGCGAAGATCCCCAAGGGCGTGCTGCTGTTCGGCCCGCCCGGCACCGGCAAGACCCTGCTCGCCCGCGCCGTCGCCGGCGAGGCCGGGGTGCCGTTCTTCTCGATCTCCGGCTCGGACTTCGTCGAGATGTTCGTCGGCGTCGGGGCCAGCCGGGTGCGCGACCTGTTCGAGCAGGCCAAGCAGAACGCCCCGGCGATCATCTTCGTCGACGAGATCGACGCCGTCGGCCGCCACCGCGGCGCCGGCATGGGCGGCGGGCACGACGAGCGCGAGCAGACCCTCAACCAGATGCTCGTCGAGATGGACGGCTTCGACGTCAAGGGCGGCGTGATCATGATCGCCGCCACCAACCGGCCGGACATCCTCGACCCGGCGCTGCTGCGCCCGGGCCGCTTCGACCGGCAGATCGCCGTCGACCGCCCCGACCTCGAGGGCCGCAAGGCCATCCTGGCCGTGCACGCCAAGGGCAAGCCGCTCGCGCCGGACGTCGACCTGGAGACCGTGGCCCGCCGGACGCCCGGGTTCACCGGCGCCGATCTGGCCAACGTGCTCAACGAGGGTGCGCTGCTCACGGCCCGCAACAACGGCTCGCTGATCACCGACGACACGCTGGAGGAGGCGATCGACCGCGTCATCGCCGGCCCCGAGCGCAAGACCCGGGCGATGAGCGACAAGGAGAAGAAGGTCACCGCCTACCACGAGGGCGGGCACGCCCTGGTGGCGCACGCACTGCCCAACCTGGACCCGGTGCACAAGGTGACGATCCTGCCGCGCGGCCGCTCGCTCGGGCACACGCTGGTCCTGCCGACCGAGGACAAGTACACCCAGACCCGCTCGGAGATGATCGACACCCTCGCCTACGCCCTCGGCGGCCGGGCGGCGGAGGAGCTGGTCTTCCACGAGCCGACCACCGGTGCCGGCAACGACATCGAGAAGGCCACCGCGATGGCCCGGGCGATGGTCACCCAGTACGGCATGAGCGCCAAGCTCGGGGCGGTGAAGTACGGCACCAACGAGGCCGAGCCGTTCCTGGGCCGGGACATGCGCACGCATCCGGACTACTCCCAGGCCGTCGCCGCCGACATCGACGCCGAGATCCGGGCGCTGATCGAGGCCGCGCACGACGAGGCGTGGGAGATCCTCGTCGAGTACCGCGGGGTGCTCGACCAGCTCGTCCTCGAGCTGATGGAGAAGGAGACCCTCTCCAAGGAGGACATGGCGCGCATCTGCACCCCGGTCACCAAGCGGCCGTCGCTGGCGCCCTACAACGGCTTCGGCAAGCGGACCCCGTCCGACCAGCCGCCGGTGCTCACCCCGGCGGAGAAGGCCGCGCAGAACGGGGGTGCCAGCCCCCTCGGTGAGGGGCGCAACCCGGTGGGTGACGTCGGGGCACCCGCGCCGCGGTGACCGAGGTGCCGGCTGAGCCGGACGAGGAGCAGCCGGCGTCGCGGCCGCGCCCCGGCGTCGACGAGGAGCGCGCGGCCGCGGCGGTCCGGGAGCTGCTGCTGGCGGTGGGGGAGGACCCGGACCGGCCGGGCCTGCAGGACACCCCGGCGCGGGTGGCCCGCGCCTACGCGGAGAGCTTCGCCGGGTTGTGGCAGGACCCCGCGGAGGTGCTGGCGACGACGTTCGACGAGGACCACGACGAGATGGTGCTGGTCAAGGACATCCCGATGTACTCGACCTGCGAGCACCACCTGGTGCCCTTCCACGGGGTGGCGCACGTGGGCTACATCCCGGGCGAGGACGGCCGGGTGACCGGGCTGTCGAAGCTGGCCCGGCTGGTGGAGGTCTACGCCCGGCGCCCACAGGTGCAGGAGCGGATGACCAGCCAGATCGCCGACGCGCTGGCCGACGTGCTCAAGCCGCGCGGGGTGCTGGTGGTCATCGAGGCCGAGCACCTGTGCATGGCGATGCGCGGCATCCGCAAGCCCGGCTCCACCACGGTCACCTCCGCCGTGCGCGGCATCTTCCGCGACAGCCAGGCCACGAGGGCCGAGGCGATGAGCCTCGTCCTGGGCCGGTGAGCGCCGCCCCCGCGCTCGCGCTCCCGCGACCCGGGCGCTGCGTCGTCATGGGTGTCCTCAACGTCACGCCCGACTCCTTCTCCGACGGCGGCTGCTTCGCCGACGCCGGCACCGCGATCGCGCACGGGCTGGCGATGCACGCCGCCGGCGCGGACTACGTCGACGTCGGTGGGGAGTCCACCCGGCCCGGGGCGGACCGGGTGGACGCCGCCGAGGAGTGCCGCCGCGTGCTGCCGGTGATCCGGGAGCTGGTCGCCGCGGGGGCGCGGGTCAGCGTCGACACCACGCGGGCCGAGGTCGCCGAGGCCGCGCTGCACGCCGGGGCCGGCCTGGTCAACGACGTCAGCGGCGGGCTCGCCGACCAGCGGATGGCCCGGCTGGTCGCCGACGCCGGCGTGCCCTGGGTGCTGATGCACTGGCGGGGGCACAGCCGGGAGATGTACGCGGCCGCCCGCTACGGCGACGTCGTCACCGAGGTCTGCGCGGAGCTGACCGCCCGCGTGGAGGACGTCGTCGCCGCAGGGGTGGCGCCCGAGCAGCTGGTGCTCGACCCCGGCCTCGGCT
Source organism: Geodermatophilus ruber (assembly GCF_900114385.1). Lineage (GTDB taxonomy): Bacteria > Actinomycetota > Actinomycetes > Mycobacteriales > Geodermatophilaceae > Geodermatophilus > Geodermatophilus ruber. Next base: position 202,533 of record NZ_FOSW01000004.1, on the reverse strand, counting down.
TCGCCAAGCGGGGCGAGCACAACTGGCGGCTGCTCGCCGGCCTGGACCGGATCGTCGGGCTCGGCCTGCCGGTGCTGGTCGGGGCGTCCCGCAAGTCCTTCCTCGGCCGGCTGCTCGCCGACGCCGAGGGCACCGTCCGCCCGGCCGAGCAGCGCGACGCGGCCACCCTGGCCACCACCGTGCTGGCCGCCGAGGCGGGCGCCTGGGGCGTGCGGGTGCACGACGCGGCCGCCTCGGCCGACGCCGTCCGGACCGTCGCCGCCGTGCAGGCGGCCCGCCGCGAGGGGAGCTGCCGTGCCTGACCGCATCGCCGTCCGGGGCATCTCTGCGCACGCTCACCACGGGGTCTACGACTGGGAGCGCGAGCGCGGGCAGACCTTCCGCGTCGACGCCGTCCTCGAGGTGGACACGGCGCCGGCCGCCGCCTCCGACGACCTGGCCAAGACGGTCAACTACGCCGAGCTGGCCCAGCGGCTGCACGCCGTCCTCACCGGGGATCCGGTCGACCTGCTCGAGACCCTCGCCCAGCGGCTGGCCGAGGTCTGCCTGGCCGACCCGCTGGTCGACGCCGTGGAGATCACCGTGCACAAGCCGCAGGCCGAGCTGGGGGTCCCGTTCGACGACGTCGAGGTCAGCATCCGGCGGACGCAGGACCCCGGGAGCGGGCCGACGAGCGAATGACGAAAAGGCCGCTTGTGACCCGCGCGGTCCTGTCGCTGGGCGCCAACCTGGGCGATCGGGCCGGCGCGCTGCGTGCCGCGATGGCCGCACTGCGGGACGACGGCGTGCTGGTGGCCCGCTCCACGCTCTACGAGACCCCGCCGTGGGGGCCGGTCGAGCAGCCGCCCTACCTGAACGCGGTCGTGGTGGTCCGAGGGCCGAGGGACGCCGCGGGCTGGCTGGCGCGGGCCAACGAGCTGGAGCAGGCGGCCGGGCGCACCCGGGAGGTGCGCTGGGGGGCGCGCACCCTGGACGTGGACGTCGTCACGGTCACCGGGGACGACGGCCGGCCGGTGCTCTCCGACGACCCCACGCTCACGTTGCCGCACCCGCGCGCGCACGAGCGGGCCTTCGTCCTCGTGCCGTGGGCGATCCTCGACCCGACGGCCGTGCTGCCCGGGCGCGGGCGGGTGAGCGACCTGCTGGCCGGGCTGCCGCCCGAGGACGTCGCGGCCGTGGTCCGCTGGGAGCACCTGCATTGAACCCGGTGAGCCGGCGGGACCTCGCCGTCCTCGCCGCCGGCCTGGCGGTGGCGGCCTGGCTGGTCGTGCGGTCCACCTACGGCTCGCTGCCGGCGCTGCGCTGGTGGCTGCCGCTGCCGCTGGGCGCGCTCGCCGTCGCCGAGGCGCTCGGCGCCCGCACGCTGCGCGCCCGCCTGGCCGCTCAGCGGGACCGGCGCCCCCTCGCCGAGCGCCCCGATGCTCCCGTCCGTCCGGTCGAGCCGATGCTGGTGGCCCGGCTGGCGGTGCTCGCCCAGGCCAGCGCCTACGTGGGGGCGGCGTTCGTGGGGATCTGGGTGGGCGTGCTGGCGCACGTGGCGCCGGCGGTCACCCGGCTGCAGGCAGCCGGCGGCGACACCGTCACCGCGATCGTGGGGATCGTCTGCGCGGCCGGGTTGCTCGGTGCCGCCCTGTGGCTGGAGTCGGTCTGCCGGGTGCCGCCTGATCCCTCGTCGTCCTCCGGACGACACCGCGACCAGGAGCCGTCCCCCTGACGCGTTGAGCCGCTGCCCACGCCCCGCCGGAGGCCTCCGGCCGCCGCGAGCGGTCCACGCCGTGGCGGTCGCTCGGGCAGACCGTCATCCCTTCACCGACCGGCGCAGGGCCGCGTGCAGCGACGCCGGGGTGAGCACCCCCAGGTAGCGGTCCCCGTCGAGGACGGCCACCCAGCCGGCGTCCTGCTGCAGCATCGTGGCGAAGGCCGTCCGGAGCGAGGCGTGCACCGGCGCGACCGCGTCGGCCCGTTCGAGAGCGGAGCCCACCGTGCCCGGGCCGGTGGCCCGGTCGGCGGGCAGCCAGCCGACCGGCCGCCCGTCCTCGCCCAGCACGAGCGCCCACCCGGCGCCGGACCGGTCGAGCATCGCGCCGGCATCGGCCAGGCCGTCGGCGGGTCCGACGACCGGAGGCTGCTCGAGGTCGGCGGTGTCGATGGGGGTGACCGCGAGCCGCTTGAGGCCGCGGTCGGCGCCGACGAAGTCGGCCACGACGGCGTTGGCGGGCCGGCCCAGCAGCTCGGCGGGCGGGGCGAACTGCTCGACCCGGCCCCCGGTGCTCATGACCGCGATCCGGTCGCCGAGCCGCACCGCCTCCTCGATGTCGTGGGTGACGAACACGATGGTCTTGCGCACCGTCTCCTGCAGCCGGAGAAACTCCGACTGCAGCCGCTCGCGCACCACCGGGTCCACCGCGGAGAACGGCTCGTCCATGAGCAGGACGGCGGGATCGGCCGCGAGGGCGCGGGCCACCCCGGCGCGCTGCCGCTGACCGCCGGAGAGCTGGGCGGGGTAGCGGTCGCCGTGGACGGCCGGGTCCAGGCCCACCGTGGACAGCAGCTCGTCGACGCGGGCCCGGGTGCGCTTCCGATCCCAGCCCAGCAGGCGCGGCACGGTGGCCACGTTGGCCCGCACGGTCTGGTGGGGGAAGAGGCCGACGCTCTGGATGACGTAGCCGATGCGGCGGCGCAGCCGGTCGGCGTCCACCCGGGTGACGTCCTCGCCGCCGAGCAGGATGCGCCCGGTGGTCGGCTCGATGATCCGGTTGATCATCTTCATCGTCGTCGTCTTGCCGCACCCCGACGGGCCCACGAGTACCGACAGCTCCCCGGCGGCGAAGGTGAGGTCCAGCTCCGCCACGCCGACCGTGCCGTCGGGGTAGACCTTGCCGACCCCCTCCAGGCGGATCTCCTGCGCGGCGCCGGACGGGTCGGCGACCGGGTCCGGGTCGCGCAGGGAGGGGGCGGCAGCAGTAGCGTCCACGACGTGGCCTTCCTGGGTGTGCACCCGCTCGCGGGCGCGGCGGGCACCCCGGGAACCGGGTTGCTCGCGGCGGACGAGGCGCCGAACCCCTGGTTCGACCCGTCGTACGTGACCGGCAACTGGGACACCATTGTGGGCTACCTGGGCCAGCACATCCGGCTGACCGTGGCAGCCGTCGCGCTCGGGGCGCTGATCGCGCTCCCGCTGGCCCTGCTGGCGCGGCGCGGGCGGTGGCTGTCCGGGTCGGTCCTGGGCCTGTCCTCGGTGGTCTACACGATCCCGTCGCTGGCGATGTTCGCCTTCCTGGCGCCCTTCACCGGCCCGCTGTCGGCGACCACCGTGCTCGTCGGGCTGACCCTCTACACCCTGGTGATCCTGGTGCGGAACTTCCTCGCCGGCCTGCAGGGTGTCCCGGCCGACGTCCGGGAGGCGGCCCGCGGGATGGGGTACGGGCCGGCCCGGCTGTTCCTGCGGGTCGACCTGCCGCTGGCCCTGCCGACGTTCATGGCCGGGTTGCGCATCGCCACGGTGTCGACCGTCGCCCTCGTCACCGTCGGTGTCATCACCGGCAACGGCGGTCTCGGGCAGCTGATCGTCGGCGGCTTCAACTCGAACTTCTACCGGGCCGAGATCGTCACCGGCGCGGTCGGCTGCGTGCTGCTGGCCCTGGTCGCCGACGTGCTGCTCGCCGGCCTCGAGCGGCTGCTCACCCCGTGGACGAGGGCGGTCCGGACGTGACCGCGTTCGGCGACGCTCTCCGCTACCTCAACGACCCGTTCAACTGGACCCGGTCGGGGGGGATCCTCGACCTGCTCCTCGAGCACCTGGCGATCTCCGCCGCGGCCGTCCTGCTCGCCGCCGTCCTCGCGATCCCCGGCGGGGTCCTGCTCGGCCGCAGCACCCGGGGCGCCGGCGCGATCGTGGTCCTCTCCAACGTCAGCCGGGCCGTGCCGACCCTGGCCCTGCTCACCGTCTTCGCGGTGACGCCGATCGGCTTCAGCGACACCGCCACCGTCCTCGCGCTCGCCGTCTTCGCCTTCCCGCCGATGCTCACCAACACCTTCGTCGGCTTCCGCGAGGTCGACCGCGACGTCCGGGAGGCGGCCCGGGCGATGGGGATGAGCCACGGCCAGCTGCTCGCCCGGGTGGAGTTCCCGCTGGCCCTGCCGCTGGTCATGACCGGCGTCCGGACGGCGGGGGTGCAGGTGGTCGCCACCGCGACCCTGGCCGCGCTCGTGGGCGGTGGCGGGCTCGGCCGGATCATCAACCTCGGTTTCGGCCAGCAGGATCTCGGCCAGATCCTCGCCGGGGCGCTGATCGTGGCCGCGCTGGCGCTGCTCACCGAGCTGGTCCTCGTCACCCTGTCGTGGGCGGTCACGCCCGGGCCGCGGCGGCTGCCGTTCGCCCGCGTCCACCGCGGCACCGCCGCGGGGCAGCCGGAGCCCGCTGCGGCGGGAATCCCGCTGTGATGAAGGACCCCTCTGCCCCCCACCGCTCGCAGGCTCGCGGCGGGACCCTGCAGAGGGGCCGTGCGTAACAACCGGGCAACACTGGGCCCCCTGGGTTGGCATCGGCCGCCGACGGCGGGTTGCATGTCCGGCGCGGGGTCCTCCCGCCAGACACGCGTCGCGGCCGCACGGCCGCACGGGACACAGAAGGCGGGCCAGATGCGCAAGCGTTCCCGGATCGTTCCTCCTCTCGCGCTGGCCGCGGTGCTGCTCACCGCGACGGCCTGTGGCGAATCGGGATCATCAGGCACCGGCGGCGGCGAGACCGGCGGGGCGAACGCGTCCGGTGACGCCTGCGCCCCCGTGGCCGGGGACCAGCTGGTCGTCCTGGAGGACGACCGGCAGCTGCAGAACGCCGACAACGTCGTCCCGGCGGTCAACACGGCCGCCGCATCGGCCAACCCGGCGCTGCTGCCGGCGATGAACGCCGTGTCGGAGGCCCTGACCACCGACCAGCTCATCGAGCTCAACGCCGCGGTGGACATCGACCGGCAGAGCGCCGAGGACGTCGCGGCCGCCTGGGTGCAGGACAACGTCGACGCCGCCGCGCTGGAGCAGGGCAGCGGCGCCATCGCCGTCGGCGGTGCGAACTTCACCGAGTCGACGGTGCTGGCCAACGTCTACGCCGACGTCCTCACCGCCGCCGGGTTCGACGCCTCGGTGCGCGAGGTCGGCAACCGCGAGCTGTACCTGCCGGCGCTGATCTCCGGCTCGGAGATCCAGGTCTTCCCGGAGTACCTGTCCACCGTCACCGAGTTCCTCAACCGGCAGGTCAACGGCGCCGACGCCGAGCCGGTCGCCAGCGGGGACCCGCAGGAGACGGTGAGCGCACTGCAGCCGCTGGCCGAGCAGGTCGGGCTGGTCTTCGGTGAGCCGTCGCAGGCCGCCGACCAGAACGCCTTCGCCGTCACCCGGGAGTTCGCCGACCAGCTGGGGGTCTCGACCCTCTCGGAGCTGGCCGACGCCTGCGGCGACGGTTCGCTGGTGCTCGGCGGGCCGGCCGAGTGCCCGGAGCGGCCGTTCTGCCAGCCGGGCCTGGAGGAGACCTACGGGCTGACCTTCGCCGAGTTCCGCGACTTCGACGCCGGTGGCCCGCTGACCAAGGCCGCCCTGCAGCAGGGCGAGGTCTCCATCGGCCTGGTGTTCAGCTCCGACGGGGCGCTGGCGCAGGGCTGATCCGGGGGCCCTCCGGGCCCTCGCGTGGGGAGCGTCTCGCCGATCCGGGACGTGATCACACGGTGTCCCACCGTTACCCTGGTCGGCATGCGGGGGGACCGGGACGACGCGTTCGCTGGGCGTTCGAGGATCCGGTCCCGGGCCGCCGCACGGACGTCCCCGACGCTGCGCACGGTCGGTCTGGTGGCCGGTTTCGTGCTGGCCGTCGCGGCGACCGCGGTGGTATTCCTCACCGACAACCCGCAGCTGCTCCGGCTGGCGGTGGTCGCCGCCGCCTGGGCCTTCGTGCTGGCGGCGCTGGTCTCGGCCCGCCGGGGCGCGGGGACGCACGGACCTGCCACGGGGGAGGCCGCCGCGCGCGAGGCCGAGCTGCGGCTGGCCTACGAGCTCGAGCTGGAGCGGGAGGCGGCCGCCCGCCAGGAGTACGAGCTGCGCCTGGAGAAGGACCTGCGGCACGAGGCCGAGGAGTCGATGCGCGCCGAGCTGGACGCGCTGCGGGGCGAGCTGGCGCAGGTCGCGGAGCTGCGCCGGGACATGGCGCAGGTCGCGGAGCTGCGCCGGGACATGGCGCAGGTCGGTGAGCTGCGGGGTGAGCTGGCCCAGGTCGGTGAGCTGCGGCGGGACGTCGCCCAGCTCGCGGAGCTTCGGGTGGGCCTGGCCCAGCTGGCGGACCTGCGGGCCGACCTGGGGAAGCTGACCGAGCAGCTGTCCGGGGAGATGCTCATCGAGCGGATCATGCTCCGCACCCAGACGATCCGGACCGGCCCAGCGACGGTGGAGTCCCTCGACAGCCGGACCATCGACGCGGCGGTGGACGGGGACATGACCTGGGCCGCGGAGCCCGCGGCGCCGACGCGGCAGCTGGAGGAAGCCCGAGTCGAGCAGCCGGTCCCCGCGCCCGAGGTCACCGCCGCGTTCGCCGCCACCCCGCCCCCGCCGCCGCTGGACTGGCTGACCGAGCGGTCCCTCGTGGAGCCCGAGGAGGCGAGCGAGGCGCGCCGCGCCCGGCACGCGCGCCTCGACCCGGAGCCCGGCCCGGCCGTCTCCGAACCGCGCCGGCGCCGCACCGACGGCCCCGCCGCGGTCGAGCCCGCTCCGGTCGCCGCCGGGCAGCTGACCGTGGAGCGGCCGGTGGCCCAGCGGGAGCGCCCGCCGGTGCCGGGGGCGGGCCCCGCCGAGCCGGAGGGGCCGGCAGGGTCCGGGCGGCTGGCGGAGATCCTCGCGGAGAGCGGGGTGAGTCCCTCGTCCGGAGGCCGCCGTCGCCGCCGCTACCGGGAGGACGACGAGGCGGACGACGTCCTCGCCCGCGTGCTCGGCCGCAGCTGAGGAGCCCGCGCGCTCAGCCGTGGCCGCGGGAGAGCGCGCCGCCGTCGAGGACGAGCGTCTGCCCGGTGACCCAGCCGGCGCTGTCGCCCAGCAGGTAGGCCGCGGCCTCGCCGACGTCCTCGGGCTCGCCCAGCCGGCCGGCCGGGTAGGCCGCGGCGGCCTCGGCCTCGCGGCCCTCGTACAGGGCGCCGGCGAAGCGGGTCTTGACCACGGCCGGGGCCACGGCGTTGACCCGGACCTTCGGGCCCAGCTCGACGGCGAGCTGGGTGACCAGGTTGATCAGCGCCGCCTTGCTCACGCCGTAGCCGCCGATCATGGGGGAGGCCTTGAGCCCGGCCACCGAGGCGACGACGAGGATCGAGCCGCCGTGCTCGCTCATCCACGCCTTCCAGGCCTCCTGCACGAGGCCCAGGGTGGCGACGACGTTCGTGTCGAGGATCTTGCGCAGGCCGTCGAGCGGTAGGTCGACCATCGGGCCGTAGAGCGGGTTGATGCCGACGTTGCCCACCAGCATGTCCAGGCTGCCGAAGGTGTCCACGGCGGTGCGCACCGCCTCGGCCCGGTGCTCGGCGTCCCCGGCGTTGCCGGCCACCCCCACCGCGACCTCGGGACCGCCGAGGGCGCCCACCGCCTCGGCGAGCGCCTCCGGCTTGCGCGCGGTGACGACGACCCGCGCCCCACGGCCGACCAGGCTCCGCGCGATCGCCAGCCCGATGCCCCGGCTGGCGCCGGTGACCAGTGCGGTGCGTCCCTCCAACGTGCCCACGCGTCTCCTCCTGCCCTCGTCGGTGTGCCGCCGCACACCGTAGGTCCGGCGCCGGAGGCGGCCGCGGAGCGGGCGGGCGTGACCCAGTCCACACGTCCCAGCCGTTGCACGGTGCGCGAGCCGGTCACACACTCGCCTTCGGCGCTTTGCCTGCGTGACACACATCGGTCGCAGCGGGAGGGCGCCGGTACGGCCCGCAACACCCCCTACGGGCTCCGACGAGGACCCCGTGACCTGCGAGTCCGGTACCCGCGAGGGACTGGAACGAGAGGTGCCCCCCGATGCCTGCTGCCCGCAGGACCCCCCGCGCTGCCGGCCTTCCCCCGGTCAGCTCCGCTCCCGCCCGGCTCCGCGTCGGCGTCGTCGGCGCCGGCCGCGTCGGCGCCGTCCTGGGCGCCGCGCTCGCCGCCGCCGGCCACGACGTGGTCGCCGCCGCCGGCCTCTCCGCCGCCTCCGCCGAACGGGCGGCCCGCCTGCTGCCCGAGACCCCGCTGCTGCCCACCGACGAGGTGGTCGCCGCCGCCGACCTGGTGGTGCTGGCCGTCCCCGACGACACCCTCCCCGGCCTGGTCGCCGGCCTGGCCGAGACCGGCGGCTGGCGTCCCGGCCAGCTGACCTTCCACACCTCCGGCGCGCACGGGCTCGCCGTCCTCGCCCCCGCCGCCCGGGCCGGCGTGCTCCCGCTGGCCCTGCACCCGGCCATGACGTTCACCGGCGCCCCGGAGGACGCCGACCGGCTGGCCGGCGTCCCTTTCGGCGTCACCAGCGCCGCCGAGCACCGGCCCGTCGCCGAGACGCTGGTGCTGGAGATGGGCGGCGAACCGTTCTTCGTCGCCGAGGCCGACCGGAAGCTCTACCACGCCGCCCTGGTCACCGGCGCCAACCACCTGGTCACCCTGGTCGCCGAGGCCGCCGACCTGCTGCGCACCGCGGGCGTCGACCAGCCCGCGCGGGTGCTCGCCCCGCTGCTCACCGCGGCGCTGGACAACGGGCTGCGGCGCGGCGACCGCGGCCTGACCGGTCCGGTCAGCCGCGGCGACGTGGGCACCGTCCGCGACCACCTGGAGACGCTCGCCGAGCGGGCGCCGGAGTCGGTCGCCGCCTACGTGGCCATGGCGCAGCGGACCACCGAGCGGGCGCTGGCAGCGGGCCGGCTCAAGCGGCACGAGGGCGCCCCGCTGGTCGACCTGCTGGTCGGCCACGGTCCGGGTTCCCTCGCGAGCGAGCGAGCGGAGGGTTGACCGTGGTCCTTCTACCGGCGGGTTCCCGGTGACCGGCCCCGCGGTCGCCGAGACCACCGCCGAGCTGCGCAAGCTGCGGGCGGGGCTGCCCGGCCCGGTCGGCCTCGTGCCGACCATGGGCGCGCTGCACGAGGGGCACCGCACCCTGGTCCGCGCCGCCCGGGAGCGGTGCGGCAGCGTCGTCGTCTCCGTCTTCGTCAACCCGACCCAGTTCGGCCCGGGCGAGGACTTCGACCGCTACCCCCGCACCTGGGACGCCGACCTCGCCGCGCTCGCGGAGGAGGGGGCCGACGTCGTCTTCCACCCGGCGGTGGAGGAGGTCTACCCGCCCGGCTCGCTCGGCGTGACCGTCGACCCGGGCCCGCTCGGCGGCGTGCTCGAGGGCGCCGTCCGGCCCGGGCACTTCGCCGGTGTGCTCACCGTCGTCGCCAAGCTGTTCGGCCTGGTCCGCCCCGACGCGGCCTTCTTCGGGGAGAAGGACTACCAGCAGCTGACGCTCATCCGGGCGATGGCCCGCGAGCTGGCCCTGGGGATCGAGGTCGTCGGCGTGCCGACCGTCCGGGAGGGCGACGGACTGGCGCTGTCCTCCCGGAACCGCTACCTCACCCCGGAACAGCGGGCCACCGCCGTCGCGCTGTCCGCGGCGCTGCAGGCCGGCGCCACGGCCGGCCGGGAGGGCGCCGATGCCGTCCTGGCCGCGGCCGGCCAGGTGCTGGCCACCGCGCCGACGCTGGTGCTCGACTACCTCGCGCTCACCGACCCCGACCTCGGCCCGGCGCCCGCCGCCGGCCCCGCACGCCTGCTGGTCGCCGCCCGCGCCGGCAGCACCCGACTCCTCGACAACGCCCCCCTGCACCTGGGAGACCACCGATGATGCGCACGATGCTCAAGTCCAAGATCCACCGGGCGACGGTCACCCAGGCCGACCTGCACTACGTGGGCTCGGTGACCATCGACGAGGACCTCCTCGACGCCGCGGACCTGCTGCCCGGCGAGCAGGTCGCGATCGTCGACATCACCAACGGCGCGCGGCTGGAGACCTACGTCATCCCCGGCGAGCGGGGCAGCGGTGTGATCGGGATCAACGGGGCGGCCGCGCACCTGGTGCACCCCGGCGACCTCGTCATCATGATCAGCTACGGCGTGATGGACGAGACCGAGGCCAAGAGCTACATCCCGAGGGTCGTGCACGTCGACGGCGCCAACCGCATCGTCGAGCTGGGCGGCGACCCCTCCGCCCCCGTCCCCGGGGCAGCTGACCAGCGCCGCAGCGACCTCGGCGTCCCCGTTCGGTGACCGCGCTGGCGCCCGACACCGTCACCGGCCTGCCGCTGCGCCTCCGGGCGCCGGAACCGGGCTGGGAGCTCGTGGCCGACGTCTGCGTCGTCGGCTCGGGTGTCGCGGGGCTCTGCGTGGCGCTGCACGCGCGCGCCGCGGGGCTGTCGGTCGCCGTCGTCACCAAGGTCCGGGTGGACGCCGGATCGACCCGCTGGGCGCAGGGCGGGATCGCGGCCGTGCTCGACCCGGCCGACACCCCCGCGGCGCACGCCCGGGACACCGAGACCGCCGGCGTCGGGTTGTGCGAGCCCGGTGCCGTCTCGGTGCTGGTCCACGAGGGGCCCGGGCGGCTGCGCCAGCTGATCGGCTGGGGAGCGGCGTTCGACCGCGACCCCTCCGGCCGGCTGCTGCTCACCCGCGAGGGCGGCCACTCCGCCGACCGCATCGTGCACGCCGGCGGCGACGCCACCGGCTCGGAGGTGCAGCGGGCCCTGCAGGACGCCGTCCGCGCCGACCCGGGGGTGACCCTGGTCGAGCACGCGATGGTCCTGGACCTGCTCACCGACGCCGAGGGGCGGGCTGCGGGGGTCACCCTGCACGTGCTCGGCGAGGGCCGTCCGGACGGCGTGGGCGCGGTGCGCGCCCGCGCGGTCGTGCTGGCGACCGGGGGGATGGGGCAGGTCTACGCCGCCACCACCAACCCGTCGGTCTCCACCGGCGACGGCGTCGCCCTGGGCCTGCGTGCCGGTGCGGTCGCCACCGACCTGGAGTTCGTCCAGTTCCACCCCACCTCGCTCTACCTGGGCCCGGGCCTCCGCGGCCAGCAGCCGCTGGTCAGCGAGGCGCTGCGGGGCGAGGGCGCGGTGCTCCGCGACGGCGCGGGGGAGCGGTTCATGGCCGACGTGCACCCACTGGCCGAGCTCGCGCCGCGGGACGTCGTCGCCAAGGCGATCACCCGCGTGCAGCTGCGCGACGGCGTGCCGCACGTGTGGCTCGACGCCCGCGGGGTTTCCGGCGTCGCCGAGCGGTTCCCGACGATCACCGCCAGCTGCCGCGCCGCCGGCATCGACCCGGCCTCCCAGCTGATCCCGGTCACCCCGGCCGCGCACTACGCCTCCGGCGGGCTGGTCACCGACCTCGCCGGCCGGACGACGGTGCCCGGCCTCTACGCCTGCGGGGAGGTGGCCTGCACCGGGGTGCACGGCGCCAACCGCCTGGCGTCGAACTCGCTGCTGGAGGGGCTGGTGTTCGCCGCCCGGATCGGCGCCGAGCTCGCCGCGCGGCTGCCGCTGCCGGCCCCGGTCGTGTACCGCGCGCCGGCGCTGTCGGGCCTGCTGGACCCGGCCGGGCGCCGCCAGGTCACCGACACCATGTCCGCCCGCGTCGGCGCGCTGCGCACCGGGGCGGGCCTGGCGGAGGCCACCGGCCGCCTGGCGGCGCTGGCGGCAGGCCTGGGGGACCAGGCACCCGGCGTGGCCGGCTGGGAGGCCACCGACCTGCTCACCGTGGCCAGCGCGCTCACCGCCGCGGCCGCGGCCCGCGGGGAGACCCGCGGCTGCCACTGGCGGGAGGACCACCCCGACACGGAGGAGGCATGGCGCGTGCATCTGGACGTCCGGCTCGACGAGGGCGGGCACCTGCGGGTGACCCGCCGGCCGGTGGGCACCCCGTTGGTGACGCCGTGGTGACGCGGACCGATCCCCGCGACCTCGCCGGGACGGGGCTGAGCGAGGCGTGGGTCGACGAGCTGGTCGAGCGCACCCTGGCCGAGGACCTCACCGGCGGCCCGCCGCTGCCCGGCGCCCCCGATCTCGCCGTCTCCTTCGACGTCACCAGTGCGGCCACCGTCCCGGCCGCGCAGCCGGGCACCGCCGACCTGGTCGCCCGCGCCGACGGCGTCGTCGCCGGCCTGCCGGTCGCCGCCCGCGTCTTCACCCGGCTCGCCCCGGGGGCAGTGCTGACCGCCGGCGCCGCCGACGGCGACCGGGTGCACCGCGGTGACGTGCTGCTCACCGTCCGGGGGCCGGTGCGGGCGCTGCTGGCCGCCGAGCGCAGCGCGCTCAACATCGCCAGCCGGGCCAGCGGGATCGCCACGCTGACGAGGGCGTGGGTGGACGCGGTGGACGGCACCGGCGCCGTCGTCCTGGACACCCGCAAGACCACGCCGGGGCTGCGGCCGCTGGAGAAGTACGCCGTCCGGTGCGGTGGCGGGTCGAACAAGCGCATGGGCCTCTACGACGTGGCCATGGTGAAGGACAACCACGTCGCCGCTGCCGGCTCGGTGGCCGCCGCCGTCGCCGCCGTCCGGGAGCGCGCGCCGAAGGTGCCGGTGCAGGTCGAGATCGACCTGCCCGAGCAGGCGCTCGAGGCCGTCGGCGCCGGTGCGGACTTCCTGCTGCTGGACAACATGACCCCCGCGCAGCTGCGCGAGGTCGTCGCGCTGGTCGGCGGCCGGGTCGAGCTGGAGGCCACCGGCGGGCTGACCCTGGCCGTGGCCCGCGAGGTCGCCGCGACCGGCGTCGACTACCTGTCGGTCGGAGGCCTGACCCACTCGGCGCCGATCCTCGACCTCGCGCTCGATCTGCGGGCCGGCTGACCCGTGCTGCTCACCGTCGACGTCGGCAACAGCCAGACCGTCCTGGCCACCTTCGACGGCGACCGCCGGCTGGGCAGCTGGCGGGTGACCACCGCGCCGCGGGCCACCGCGGACGAGCTGCGGATGCTGTGGCGCGGGCTGCTGCGCGACTCCGTCGTCACCGGGGTGTCGGCCTGCTCGACGGTCCCGGCCCTGCTGCCGGCGCTGCGCCAGCTGCTGGACTCCCTGGAGGTGCCGGTCGTGCTGATCGGGCCCGGGGTCCGGACCGGCGTGCCGCTGCACGTGGACAACCCCCGCGAGGTGGGGGCCGACCGGGTGGTCACCGCGCTGGCCGCGCACGAGTTCTTCGGCCGCCGGCCCGATGGCAGTGGGCGGCCGGTCGTGGTCGTCGACTTCGGCACCTCCACCAACGTCGACGCCGTCGGCCCCGACGGGCAGTTCCTCGGTGGTGCCCTGGCCCCGGGGGTGGAGGTCAGCCTCGAGGCGCTGGCCACCCGCGCGGCCCAGCTGCGCAGCGTGGAGCTCACCGTGCCGGCCCACGCGATCGGCAAGAACACCGTCGCCGCGCTCCAGTCCGGGCTGGTGCTCGGGTTCGCCGGACTGGTCGACGGGCTGGTGGGCCGGATCGCCGCCGAGCTCGTCACCCAGTTCGGCGCCGCACCGGTGGTCGTGGCCACCGGAGGGCTGGCCCCGCTGGTCGCCGACAGCTGCCGGTCGATCTCCGAGCGGGAGCCGGATCTGACCGTGCACGGGCTGCGGCTGGCCTTCGATCGGCAGCAGGGGGCGGGGCGCCGGTCCGGTTCCCCGTAGGCTGGCCATCCGTGAGTGAGGAACCGCCGGGCGGGGCACCGCAGCATGAGGACGAACTCCCCGAACAGCTCCGGGTCCGCCGGGCCAAGCTGGACCGGTTGCGCGAGTCCGGTATCGACCCCTACCCCGCGGCGGTGGCCCGCACCACGACGCTGGCCGACGTCCGCGCCGCCCACCCCGACCTGCCGCCGGACACCATGACCGGCGAGAAGGTCGGCGTCACCGGGCGGGTCATCTTCTCCCGCAACACCGGCAAGCTCTGCTTCGCGACGCTGCGCGAGGGGGACGCCGAGCTGCAGGTGATGCTCTCCCGCGACCGGGTGGGCGAGGAGGCGCTGGGCGCCTGGAAGGCCGACGTCGACCTCGGCGACCACGTCCTGGTCACCGGCGAGGTGGGGACGTCGCGGCGCGGTGAGCTCTCGGTGTTCGCCGACTCCTGGCAGCTGACCGCCAAGGCGCTGCGTCCGCTGCCGGTCGCGCACAAGCCGATGAGCGAGGAGCTGCGGGTCCGGCGCCGGTACGTGGACCTCATCGTGCGCGACGAGGCCCGGCGGACGGTGCGTCAGCGCGCCACGGTGAATGCCGCGCTGCGCGCCGGCCTGGCCCGCCGCGGATATCTCGAGGTCGAGACCCCGATGCTGCAGACCGTGCACGGTGGTGCCGCCGCGCGCCCGTTCCGCACCCACATGAATGCGTTCGACCTCGACCTCTACATGCGTATCGCGCCCGAGTTGTTCCTCAAGCGGTGCATCGTCGGTGGGCTGGACCGGGTGTTCGAGATCAACCGCAACTTCCGTAACGAAGGGGCAGACAGCACGCACTCTCCGGAGTTCGCGATGCTGGAGGCTTATCAGGCGTATGCGGACTACCAGGTGATGGCCACCCTCACCCGGGAACTGATCCAGGAATCCTCCGAGGCGCTGTTCGGCGACCACGTCGCGCGGCACAACGACGGCACCGAGATCGACCTGTCCGGTGAGTGGCCGCAGGTGCCGCTCTACACCGCGGTCTCCGAGGCGGTGGGCGAGGAGATCACGCCGGAGACGCCGCTGCCGCGGCTGCGGGCCCTCGCCGAGCGCCACGGGGTGGGGGTGGACCCGGCCTGGATCCCCGGCAAGGTGGTCGAGGAGCTGTTCGAGGCGCTGGTCCAGCCCACGCTGCAGGCGCCGACGTTCGTCATCGACTACCCGCTGGACACCTCGCCCCTGACCCGCGCGCACCGCTCGACGCCCGGGCTGGCCGAGAAGTGGGACCTCTACATCGCCGGGGTGGAGCGGGCCACCGCCTACTCCGAGCTGGTGGACCCGGTCGCGCAGCGGGAGCGGTTCACCGCGCAGGCCGCCCTGGCCGCGGCGGGCGACCCCGAGGCGATGGCGTTCGACGAGGACTTCCTCGAGGCGCTGGAGTACGGGATGCCGCCGACGGGGGGCATGGGTATGGGCCTGGACCGGCTGATGATGACGCTCACCGGGCTGGGAATCCGCGAGACGATCCTCTTCCCGCTGGTCCGCCCGCTTTCCAGCTGAACGACGCCGATCCGTTCCCCAATTTCGGGGTGTTCGGTCAATTGGACCGAGCAATGGCCTATGGTTGGGTGTGACAATGTCGTCGCCCCTTCCGGGGCGCGAACCGCCCTGTTCAGGGTTCCCTGCGGGAAGTGGAGAAACGGAATGGCTCGCAAGGTTCAGGTGATCCTGAGTGACGACCTCGACGAGGACCTCCCGGCCGACGAGACGGTGAGCTTCTCGCTGGACGGGACGAACTACGAGATCGACCTGTCGGAGAAGAACGCACAGGATCTGCGCAACGCCTTCTCGCGGTACGTGCAGGCGGCGCGGAAGGTCGGGCGGGGCTCCGGCCGCGGCTCCGGCGGCGGCCGCTCCCGGGCCACCGGCGGCGGTGGGCGGATGGACCGCGAGCAGGCCGGCGCGATCCGCGAGTGGGCTCGCCGGAACGGCCACCAGGTCAGCGACCGGGGGCGGATCCCGGCCAGCGTGGTGGAGGCCTACGAGGCCGCGCACTGAGGTCTGCGTCACCCGTGACGTCGCCGGCGCGCTGCGCGCGTCCGGCCGGCCCGGTTCCCTCCTGCGGAGGGGGCCGGGCCGCTGTCGTTCCGGGCTCGCGCTGGGCGGGATCGGTGCTCCGTCGCCATCACCTGCGGGGATGACGGCGGCCCTCGGCGGCGTTGCACAGGACAGCGCCCGGACCGGGCGCAGAGGCCGTCCGCTGTCGGCGAAATCCGACACGGAACACCTGCACCCCCTGTATCAGTTGGACGGGGCAGCACCCACAACCCCCCGTCGTCCGACGCCGGGGCGGTGTGGTTCACGACTACAGTGAAAAGACCGGTGCCCAGCGCGCCGACGGATGTCGGGTGCTCCTTCCCACCCCAGGGAAGAGCAGTGCCGGACCAGCCGGTCGAAGGAGAAGCAGCAGATGTTCGAACGGTTCACCGACCGAGCCCGACGGGTGGTCGTCCTGGCCCAAGAAGAGGCCCGGATGCTCAACCACAACTACATCGGCACCGAGCACATCCTCCTGGGCCTGATCCACGAGGGTGAGGGCGTCGCTGCCAAGGCGCTCGAGTCCCTCGGCATCTCGCTGGAGGGTGTCCGCCAGCAGGTGGAGGAGATCATCGGGCAGGGGCAGCAGGCCCCGTCCGGGCACATCCCCTTCACGCCGCGGGCGAAGAAGGTCCTCGAGCTGTCGCTGCGCGAGGCGCTGCAGCTCGGCCACAACTACATCGGCACCGAGCACATCCTGCTCGGCCTGATCCGCGAGGGCGAGGGCGTCGCCGCCCAGGTCCTCGTGAAGCTGGGTGCCGACCTCAACCGCGTCCGCCAGCAGGTCATCCAGCTGCTGTCCGGCTACCAGGGCAAGGAGCCGGCCTCGGCCGGCGGCCCGGCCGAGGGCACGCCGTCGACCTCGCTGGTCCTGGACCAGTTCGGCCGCAACCTGACCCAGGCCGCGCGCGACTCCAAGCTCGACCCGGTCATCGGGCGGGCCAAGGAGATCGAGCGGGTCATGCAGGTCCTGTCGCGGCGGACCAAGAACAACCCCGTCCTCATCGGCGAGCCCGGCGTCGGCAAGACCGCCGTCGTCGAGGGGCTGGCCCAGGCCATCGTCAAGGGCGAGGTCCCCGAGACGCTGAAGGACAAGCAGCTCTACACGCTGGACCTCGGCGCGCTCGTCGCCGGTTCCCGCTACCGCGGTGACTTCGAGGAGCGGCTCAAGAAGGTCCTCAAGGAGATCCGCACCCGCGGCGACATCATCCTGTTCATCGACGAGATCCACACCCTCGTCGGGGCGGGTGCCGCGGAGGGCGCGATCGACGCCGCCAGCATCCTCAAGCCGATGCTGGCCCGTGGCGAGCTGCAGACCATCGGTGCCACCACGCTCGATGAGTACCGCAAGCACCTGGAGAAGGACGCCGCCCTCGAGCGGCGGTTCCAGCCGATCCAGGTGGGCGAGCCGACGCTCACCCACACGATCGAGATCCTCAAGGGGCTGCGCGACCGGTACGAGGCGCACCACCGGATCAGCATCACCGACGGCGCCCTGGTCGCCGCCGCGACGCTGGCCGACCGGTACATCTCCGACCGCTTCCTGCCGGACAAGGCGATCGACCTGATCGACGAGGCCGGTGCCCGGATGCGGATCAAGCGGATGACCGCGCCGCCGGACCTGCGCGAGTTCGACGACCGGATCGCGGCCATCCGCCGGGAGAAGGAGTCGGCGATCGACGCGCAGGACTTCGAGAAGGCCGCGTCGCTGCGCGACAAGGAGAAGCAGCTCCTGGGCGAGAAGGCCGAGCGCGAGAAGCAGTGGAAGGCCGGCGACATGGACGTCGTCGCCGAGGTCGACGACGAGCAGATCGCCGAGGTGCTGGCCAACTGGACCGGCATCCCCGTCTTCAAGCTCACCGAGGAGGAGACCACGCGTCTGCTCCGCATGGAGGACGAGCTCCACAAGCGGATCATCGGCCAGGAAGAGGCCATCAAGAGCGTCAGCCAGGCGATCCGGCGCACGCGGGCGGGCCTCAAGGACCCGCGCCGTCCGGGTGGCTCGTTCATCTTCGCCGGCCCCTCGGGCGTCGGTAAGACCGAACTGGCAAAGGCGCTGGCCAACTTCCTGTTCGGCGAGGACGACGCGCTCATCCAGATCGACATGGGCGAGTTCCACGACCGGTTCACGGTGTCCCGCCTGGTCGGTGCCCCTCCCGGTTACGTCGGCTACGACGAGGGTGGCCAGCTGACCGAGAAGGTGCGGCGCAAGCCGTTCTCGGTGGTCCTCTTCGACGAGATCGAGAAGGCGCACGCGGACGTGTTCAACACGCTCCTGCAGGTGCTGGAGGACGGCCGGCTCACCGACGGTCAGGGCCGGATCGTGGACTTCAAGAACACGATCCTGATCCTCACGACCAACCTCGGGACGCGGGACATCTCCAAGGCGGTCGGCCTCGGTTTCCAGGCCGGGAACGACACGCAGTCCAACTACGAGCGCATGAAGTCGCGGGTGCACGACGAGCTCAAGCAGCACTTCCGGCCTGAGTTCCTCAACCGCATCGACGACATCGTGGTCTTCCACCAGCTGACCGAGGCCGAGATCATCCAGATCGTCGACCTCATGCTCGCCCGCGTGGAGGGCCAGCTGGCCAACAAGGACATGTCGCTCGAGGTCACCCAGGAGGCCAAGAAGGTGCTGGCGCACCGCGGCTTCGACCCGGTGCTGGGTGCCCGGCCGCTGCGCCGGACCATCCAGCGCGAGATCGAGGACGCGCTCTCGGAGAAGATCCTCTACGGCGAGCTGACCGCGGGTCAGATCATCGTGGTGGACGTCGAGGGCGAGGGGAACGACGCGAAGTTCACCTTCCGCGGCGAGGCCAAGCCGATCGCCCTGCCCGACACCCCGCCGGTGGCCCTCTCGGGCGCCGAGGGTGACGAGGCCGGCCCGTCGGCCCAGGCCGAGTGAGATAGGACCCCGTTCCCCTCACCCCTCGCACGCTCGGGGTGAGCCTCTGAACGGGGCCGCGACAGGGGCCGCTCCCACCGCCAGGTGGGGGCGGCCCCTTCGTCGTTGGTGGAGAGTGGTCGCATGGCACGGGGTGAGCACCCCCGGCGGACGCCGGTTTACGGCGGGCTGCTGATCGTCGCGGCGATGGTCGGCGCGACGCTCGTCTGGTCGAGCGGCCTGCCCGGCTGGCTGCGGACCGCGCTGCTCGTGGGTGCGCTGGTCATGGCGCTGGCGGGCTGGTTGATGACCTTCCGCGACCTCAGCAGTCCCCGTCGGCGGCGCCCTCGCCCGTGAGGGTCAACCCCGGGGAAGGGTGAACAGTCCATCGGGGGTCTGCTCGACCAGGCCGTCGACGAGCAGGGAGTCCAGGCAGCGGGACCGCTGGACGGCGTCGTCCCACGCCGCCTCGAGCTCGGCCGCGGGCACCGGGTGGCAGGCGGCCCGCAGCACGTCGAGCAGCCGGCCGCGCACCTGGCGGTCGGTGCCGGCGAACTTCTGCACCCGCCGCGGCGGGCCCTCGTACGGCGGGCAGCCGGCCAGCCGCCAGGCGCACCGGTCCCGGACGGGGCAGGCGCCGCACCGTGGGGTCCCCGCGGTGCAGACCAGCGCGCCCAGCTCCATGGCGGCCACCGAGAAGCGGACGGCCCGGGCCGGCTCGGGAGGGGCGAGCAGGGCGACGTCGGCGAGGTCCGCGGCCCGCGCGGGCCCGGCCTCGGCGCGGCCGTGGATAAGCCGGGCGACCACCCGCCGGACGTTGGTGTCCACGACCGGCTGAGGCTGCCCGTGGCCGAAGCAGGCGACGGCGCGCGCGGTGTAGACGCCGATGCCCGGCAGGGCCTCCAGGGCCGCCACGTCGGCCGGGACGGCCCCGTCGTGCCGCTCGGTGAGGGTCACGGCCGCCTCGCGCAGCCGGAGGGCCCGCCGCGGGTAGCCGAGCTTCCCCCAGGCCCGGATCACCTCGGCGGGGGAGGCCGCCGCGAGCGACGCCGGCGTGGGCCAGCGGGCCATCCACTCCCGCCACGCGGGCTCGACCCGCGAGACGGGCGTCTGCTGCAGCATGACCTCGCTGACGAGGACCGCCCAGGCGTCCACGTCCGGACGGCGCCACGGCAGGTCACGCGCGGCCGTGGCGAACCAGTCGACCAGGGTGTCGCCGAGCTCCTGCGCCGGGGTCCGGACCGCTCCGGGAAGGCTCTCCACGGGGATCCAGTGTGCCGTCCGCCGAGGTCGGCGTGCCGGTGCGGCCCGTCCGGGGCCGCCGACTACGGTTCTCGGCGTGCTGCACCCGCTCGGCCCTCTTCCCGCGGCCGTGTACTGGCGACGGCGGCTGCTGGTGCTGGGTCTCCTGGTCAGCCTGCTCGGCGGGGGCGGCTGGCTGGCCGTAGCGGCCCTGAGCGGCGACAGCGACACGTCCTCGGCCGCCGCGGCGCCGGAGAACACCGAGCCGGCCGGGCCGCCGGCCCTGGCGCGCGTGGTCCCGTCCCTGGCCAGCGTGCAGACCCCCACGCCGCCCCCGGAGCCGGTCGAAGAGCCCGCCCCCGCACCGGAGCCGGCCCCGCCCGCGCCCGAGCCCGGCGGGCCGTGCACCGATGACATGGTGGGCCTGGAGGTGCGCACGCCGGGGAGCGCACCCGCGGGCGGCAAGCCGACCTTCGAGCTGGTGGTCACCAACGTCTCCCCGGTGCCCTGCGTGCGCGCGCTGGACAAGGAGCTGCAGGAGATCGTGCTGCTGGACCTGGGGGGCACCCGCCTGTGGGGCAGCAACGACTGCTTCCCCGAGTCCAGTGACGACACCCGCACCCTGGGGCCGGGGGAGGGCGTGGCGTTCCCGCTGGTGTGGGGCGGGCTCAGCAGCGAGCCCGGCTGCGCCGCGGACCGCAATCCGCTGCCCCCGGGGGACTACCTGCTGCGCGGCCGGCTCGACACCAAGACCAGCCCGGACGCCGGCTTCAGCGTCGTCTGAAGAAGGACCCCGTCCTCCTCATCCCTCGCAGGCTCGGGAGGAGCCTCGGGACGGGGCCTCAGCTGTAGCGGTCGAGGATCGACGTCTCGGCCAGCCGCGACAGGCCCTCGCGGATCCCGCGGGCACGGGCCTCCCCGACGCCCTCGACGGCCAGGAGGTCCTCGATGGTGGCGGCCAGCAGCTTCTGGAGCCCGCCGAAGTGGTCGACCAGCCGGTCGATGATCCCGGCGGGCAGCCGGGGCACCCGGGCCAGCAGCCGGTAGCCGCGGGGGCTGACCGGGGAGTCCAGCGCGTCGGCCGACGTGGGCAGCCCGTAGCAGCGGGCGACCGCGGAGAGGTCGAGCAGCTCGGTGGCCGACAGCGCCCGCAGGTCGGTCAGGACCTGCTCGATGGTGCGGGGGCGGCGGCTGCCGCCGGGCAGGTAGTCGCGGACCAGCAGCCCGCGGTCCTCCTCGACGCCGGCCAGCATCTCGTCCAGCTGCAGGGCCAGCAGCCGGCCGTCGGTGCCCAGCTCGACGACGAAGCCCTCGATCTCGTCGGCGATCCGCCGGACCATCTCCAGCCGCTGGCTGACGCTCATCGCGTCGCGCACGGTCACGAGGTCCTCGATCTCCAGCGCGGACAGCGTGCTGGCGACCTCGTCCAGGCGCAGCTTGTACCGCTCCAGGGCGGCCAGCGCCTGGTTGGCCCGGGCCAGGATCGTGGTCGGGTGCTCGAGGGTGTAGCGCCGGCCTGCGACGTAGACGCTGATGATGTGCATCGACTGGCTGACCGAGATGACCGGGAACCCGGTCTGGATGGCCACCCGCTCGGCGGTGCGGTGCCGGGTGCCGGACTCCTCGGTGGGCACCGTCGGGTCGGGCATCAGGTGCACGCCGGCCCGCACGATCCGGGCACCGTCGTAGGAGACGATCACCGCGCCGTCCATCTTGGCCAGCTCGCGCAGCCGCGTCGCCGACAGCGCGACGTCGAGGGCGAACCCGCCGGTGCAGATGGACTCGACGACGCGGTCGTAACCCAGCACGATCAGCGCGCCGGTCCGCCCGGCCAGGATGCGCTCCAGCCCGTCGCGCAGCGCGGTCCCCGGAGCGATGCGGCCGAGCAGTTCGCGGAGCGCGACCTCGGAGTCCACGGCGGGGGGCACGAGCGCTCCTGACGTTTCGATGTTGTGGCGGCTGAGTCTACGTGCCCCTCAACGGTACTGGCGGGGCTCGGTGACCTGCCCCACCGCCCCGGAGCGGGAGGTCAGAAGAAGCGGGCGAACGCGGCGCCCAGGTCGGGCACCTCCACCAGCCGCATCCCTCGCGGTGCGCTGCCGGCGTCCTCGGGCACCAGCGCCACCTTGTAGCCCTGCCGGGCGGCCTCGGCCAGCCGCCGGCCGGTGCCGCCGACCCGGCGGATCTCCCCAGACAGCCCCACCTCGCCGAGCGCGACCAGGCCGCGCGGCAGCGCGACGTCCTTGGCGGCGGAGGCGATCGCCAGCGCGAGCGCGAGGTCGGCCGCCGGCTCGGCGATCCGCACCCCGCCCACGGAGGCGGCGAAGACGTCGGCATCGGCCAGCTTGACCCGGCCGCGTCGCTCGACCACCGCGTTGACCATCGCCACGCGCTGGGAGTCCAGGCCGCTCACCGCCCGCCGCGGCGAACCGCCCCCACCGGTGCCCGCGACGAGGGCCTGCACCTCGGCCAGCAGAGGGCGGCTGCCCTCCAGGGTCACCGTGACGCAGCTGCCGGGCACCGGTGCGCTGCGCCGGGACACGAACAGGTGCGAGGGATCGGGGACGCCGACGACCCCGGAGTCGCCGATCTCGAAGCAGCCGATCTCGTCAGCCGGGCCGAACCGGTTCTTCATCGCACGGATCAGGCGGAGGGTGGAGTGCCGCTCGCCGTCGAAGGAGACGACCACGTCGACGAGGTGCTCGAGCGTGCGGGGACCGGCGATGGCGCCGTCCTTGGTGACGTGGCCGACGAGGATGGTCGTCATCCCGCGGCTCTTGGCGACGGAGGTCAGCGCACTGGCCACCGCCCGCACCTGCGTGGCGCCGCCGTCGGTGCCCTCCACCGCGGGCGAGCGCACCGTCTGGACGCTGTCGAGCACCAGCAGAGACGGCGCGACGTCCTCGACGTGGGCGAGAACGGCCGACAGCTCGGTCTCCGCGGCGAGGTAGAGGTTCTCGTGCAGCGCGCCGATCCGCTCGGCCCGCAGACGCACCTGGGCAGCGGACTCCTCCCCGGAGACCACGAGCGCCGGACCGTTGGTGGCGGCCACCCGGTGGGCGACCTCGAGGAGCAGGGTCGACTTGCCCACGCCGGGCTCCCCGGCGACCAGCAGGACGGCGCCGGGCACCAGGCCGCCACCCAGGACGCGGTCGAACTCCTGGATCCCGGTCGGCACCGCGCGGGCCGCGGCCAGCTCCACCTGCGCGATCGGGACCGCCGGCGCGGTGACCGGGCCGGCGGCCACGGCACGCAGCGGGGAGGCCGGGACGCCGACCTCCTGCAGCGTGCCCCACGCCTGGCACTCGGGGCAGCGCCCGACCCACTTGGCCGAGCCGTAGCCGCACTCGGTGCAGCGGTGGGCGGGGCGGGACTTCACACCGGGGGAGGGCACGTCACGACGCTAACCGCCGCGGGTGACAGTTCCCCGGATCAGTGGCCTTCCTCGTCGAAATCGAAGGCCTTGCCGCGCTCCAGCTCCTCGTCGGGGGTGGTGACGACGGCCCGGACGGTGACCTCGCCGGCGTTCTCGAAGGTGAAGGTCAGGTCGAGGCCCTGCCCGGGGGTGAGGTCCTCGGAGAGGTCGGTCAGCGCGACGGAGTAGTCGCCGTCCGGGCCGATGTAGACCACCCCGCGGGCCGGCACCGGGATGTCGACCGACGAGCCGGCGGATGGGGCGCCCGTCGTCCCGGGCACGGGGGAGGCGGTGGCCGCGTCCTCGGTGACCGTGACCCCGTCGAACCCCTCGCCCTCGATGCCGACGAGGGTGTCGTCCTCGTCGCCCCTGTTGCTGATCGCCATGATCAGCTCGGCGTCGTCACCGGCCTCGTAGCGTTCCTCGTCGGGATAGGCGAGATGGACCTGGCGCAGGACGATGTCGCCGGCCTGTGCCTCGGCGCCGACCTTGTCCCGGTTCTGGGCGACGGTCTGCGAGGCCTGCCCGGCGCTGCAGGCGGTCAACGCCATCGGGCTGAGGAGCAGGACACCCATCGTGGCGGCGCGCAGTGCGCGGTTCACAGCCGTCGACCTCCAGGGACGTGCCGGCCACCGCACGTCGATGGCCCGGTTGCGCCGAGCCTAACGCCCGGCCCCCGGGCTCCGCCGGGAGGTGAGGCGGTCGCGCCCGGCATGCCGCCGGTCGCTGCAGGAGCCCGTGCCCCCGATCGGGTGAATGCGGTCAGGCCCGCGCTGGTCCGTGCCGTTGAGAGGCGAAGGCGGGGAGTTCCGCCGCCCTTCGACACCTCAGGAGAGACGGCTCATGCTCCTTCCCGCCTTCGTCACCAAGATCCTCTCCGTCGGCGCCGTCGCGAAGACCGCGACCGGTGCGGGCGTGGCCCTGGTGGCCTTCACCGGTGCCGCCACGGCGGACGTCCTCCCCGGTCCCGTGCAGGACACCGTGGCCGGGGTCGTCGAGACGGTGGCCGGCGTCGACCTGCCCGACTCGGGCGACCCGGCGGAGCCGGTGGTCGAGGCGGGCTCCGGCGACGCCGTCGAGGCCGGGGAGGAGACGCCGGCCGAGGAGCCCGCGCCCGAGGAGAGCGGCGAGGCCCCGCCGGACGGGGACGGCGCCGGCAGCGGCGTGGACGACGGAACCGGGAGCGGCGAGGGGGCCGACGGTGGCACCGAGGAGGGTGCGGACGACGTCGCCGGCGGTGATACCGAGGAGGGCGCCGAGAAGGTGCACCCGGACAACTTCGGCGCGACGGTGAGCGAGGACGCCCGCGACGGGGGCGTCGACGGCCGGGAGATCAGCCGACAGGCCCATGCCCGCAACGAGGCGCGCAAGGCCGAGCGCAGGGCCGGCCGGGGTGACGCGCAGCCGGCCCCCGAGGCGCCGGCTCCTGCCCCTGCGCCGCAGCCCGCCCCGGCGCCGGAGCCGGTCCCCGCGCCGGCTCCCGAGCCCGTCGAGGAGCAGCAGGTGTCGGTCGCCCCGCAGACCCCGGACGGCAACGGGCACGGCAATGGCCACAGCAACGGCAATGGGAATGGGATCGGGAACGGGAACGGCGGTGGTAACGGCCGCGGCAGGTAGGTCGCGGGTCAGGTCACGGTGGCCCCGCCGGCCAGCAGGAGCGCGACGTCGAGCACGGTGAGCAGCATGACCGCGGGGAAGGCCAGCCGGCGGAAGCGGTCGGTGCCGGCGAGGGCGGCGACCACGACGGCGGGCGCGGCGAGGACCAGGCCGGCCCACGCCGGCGCCGACGGCGGGCCCGCAGGGCCGAGGACCAGCACCAGCGAGGCCGCGCCGAGCAGCGTCGCCCCGGCCGTCGCGGACGCCCGGGCGCCCAGCCGGTGCGGCAACCCGCGGACGCCGGTGGCCAGGTCGTCCTCTAGGTCCGGGGCGACGTTGGCCAGGTGCGCCGCGGCCCCCAGTGCGGCGCCGGCGGCGACCAGCCACCAGGGGGCCGCCGGCTGTCCCGGCGCCGCGGCCACCACGCCGGCCGGCAGCACCCCGAAGCCGGTGACGTAGGGCAGCGCCGACGCCGCGGTCCGCTTGAGGCCGGCGTTGTAGGCCCAGCCGCTGGCGACCAGGCCGAGCAGCAGCAGACCGGGGGCGAGGCCCAGCAGCAGCGACAGGATGACCGCCGCCGCGAGCGACAGGAGGGCCAGCGTGCGCAGCCGCACGGGGTCGACCGCGCCCTGGACGACGGGCTTGTCGGCCCGGGCGACGGCGCGGTCGCGGTCGGCGTCGAGCCAGTCGTTGCTCCACCCGATGGAGGCCTGACCTGCGAGGACGGCGACCGCCAGCAGCGCGACCCGCGCCGCGGGCACCCCCGCGGTCGCCGCGAGCAGGGTGGCCACGAGGGTGACCGCAACCGTGGGCCCGGGGTGGATGGCCAGCGCCAGCGCGCGGACGGCGCCCGCCGCCCGGCTGGGCCGCGCAGGCACATCCACCACGCCGTGTCAACCCCTCCCGAGTCCTTCATTCGGCCCCTGACCTGCGGATTTACGAGATCGGGCCGATCCGTTGGTCAGTCTGCCGTGGTAGCCTGTGGATAGCGAAAGGGGTCACACACACATGGGCTTCACTGTCGGCGAGACCGTTGTCTACCCGCACCACGGTGCCGCGCTCATCGAGGCGATCGAGAAGCGGGTCGTCAAGGGTGAAGAGAAGGCCTATCTCGTGCTGAAGGTCGCCCAGGGCGACCTGACCGTGCGCGTGCCGGCCGACAACGCAGAGATCGTCGGCGTCCGCGACGTCGTCGGTCAGGAGGGGCTGAACCGGGTCTTCGAGGTTCTGCGCGCCCCGCACACCGAGGAGCCGACCAACTGGTCGCGCCGCTACAAGGCCAACCTCGAGAAGCTCGCCTCCGGTGACGTGAACAAGGTCGCCGAGGTCGTGCGTGACCTGTGGCGCCGGGACAAGGACCGTGGCCTCTCGGCCGGCGAGAAGCGGATGCTCTCCAAGGCCCGCCAGATCCTGGTGAGCGAGCTCGCGCTCGCCGAGGGCACCAACGAGGACAAGGCCGAGGTCCTCCTCGACGAGGTCCTCGCCAGCTGAGCTCCCCGCAGCTCCGCGCACCAGAGCACGTCCGGGCCGCTCCCGTGCACGCTGTCGGCATCGTCGCAGCGGCCGGGAGTGGTCTGCGTCTGGGGGCCGATCGGCCCAAGGCGCTGGTCCTCCTGGCCGGGCGGCCGCTGGTCGCCTGGGCCGTCGAGTCGCTGCGCGCCGGTGGGGTGGCGGAGGTGCTCGTCGCCGTGCCCGCCGACGAGCGGGCGGCGTTCGCCGGGGCGCTGCCTGCCGACGTCCGGCTGGTGACCGGCGGGGCGAGCCGCACCGCCTCGGTCCGCGCCGCCCTGGCCGCCGTCGAACCGCGGGCCGACGCGGTGCTCGTGCACGACGCCGCCCGGCCGCTGACCCCGCCCGACGTCATCGCCCGCGTGCTCGCCGCCCTCGCCGCCGGCGCCCCCGCCGTCGTCCCCGTCCTGCCGGTGGTCGACACCACAGTCACCGTGGACGCCGACGGGTGGATCACCTCCGCGCCCGAGCGGGCCACGCTGCGCCGGGTGCAGACCCCGCAGGGCTTCGCCCGCGATGTCCTGGTCGCCGGCTACGACCGGCTCCCGGCCGGCGCCGACCTGACCGACGACGCCGCGGTGGTGCGCGCGGCCGGGACATCGGTGGTCACCGTGCCCGGCGACGAGCGGGCCGCAAAGGTGACGGTCGCCCACGACCTCGCGCTGGCCGAGGCGCAGGTGCGGCGTTGAGCGCGGCGCTGCCGCGGGTCGGCGTCGGGGTCGACGTCCACCCGATCGAGGCCGGGCGGGCCTGCTGGCTGGCCGGGCTGGAGTGGCCCGGGGCCGACGGGTGCGCCGGGCACTCCGACGGCGACGTCGTCGCCCACGCGCTCACCGACGCGGTGCTGTCTGCGGCCGGGCTCGGCGACATCGGCGGGCTGCTCGGCACCGACGACCCCCGCTGGGCCGGGGCCCGCGGGGCGGCGGTCCTGGCCCACGTGCGCGAGGTGCTCGAGGCCGCGGGCTGGCGGGTGGGCAACGCGGCGGTGCAGCTGGTCGCCACCACGCCGAAGCTGGGTCCGCGGCGGGCCGAGGCCGAGGCGGTGCTCGGCGAGGCGCTGGGCGCGCCGGTCAGCGTCACGGCCACCACGACCGACGGGCTGGGGCTCACCGGCCGCGGCGAGGGCAGGGCCGCGATGGCGACGGCGCTGGTGGTCCGGACGGCGTCCGTAGACTCTCAGCAGTGAGCCTCCGCCTGTACGACACGGCCGCCCGCGCGGTCCGCGACTTCACGCCCCTGCGTGCGGGACAGGCCTCCATGTACGTCTGCGGGCTGACCGTCCAGGGCCCGCCGCACGTCGGGCACGTGCGCGCCGCGCTGGCCTTCGACGTGCTGCGCCGCTGGCTGACCGCGAGCGGCCTCGACGTCACCAGCATCCGTAACGTCACCGACATCGACGACAAGATCCTCGCCAAGGCCGCGGCGAACGGCGTTCCGTGGTGGGCGTGGGCGTACACCAACGAGCTGGCCTGCACCCGCGCCTACGACGTCCTCGGGGTGCTGCCGCCGACCTACGAGCCGCGGGCCACCGGGCACATCCCGGACATGGTCGACTTCATCGAGCGGCTGATCGAGCGCGGGCACGCCTACGCCGTCGACGGCGACGTCTACTTCGACGTCCGCTCGTTCCCGGGGTACGGGGAGCTCACCGGGCAGCGGCTCGACGACCTCCAGCCGGCCGCCGACACCGACAGCGACGAGCGCAAGCGGGACCCCCGCGACTTCGCGCTGTGGAAGACGCACAAGCCCGGCGAGCCCGAGACCGCCGCGTGGGCGACGCCGTGGGGCCGGGGCCGGCCGGGCTGGCACCTGGAGTGCTCGGCGATGGCCGAGCGCTACCTGGGCGCGGAGTTCGACATCCACGGCGGCGGGCTGGACCTGCGTTTCCCGCACCACGAGAACGAGCGCGCCCAGTCGCAGGCCGCCGGTGACGGGTTCGCGCAGTACTGGCTGCACAACGGCTGGGTCACCCTCGGCGGCGAGAAGATGAGCAAGTCGCTGGGCAACACCGCGCTGGTCGACGAGGTGATCAAGCGGGTCCGGCCGGTGGAGCTGCGCTACTACCTGGTGACCCCGCACTACCGGTCGATGATCGAGTTCACCGACGCCGCGCTGGCCGAGGCCGGTGCCGCCTACCGCCGGCTGGAGTCCTTCGTCCGCCGGGCGGCCGAGCGGGTGGGGGCGGACGCCGGCAAGCCGGACCTGGCGCCGGAGTTCGTCGCCGCCCTCGACGACGACCTCGGCACCCCCGCCGCCGTCGCGGCCGTGCACGAGGCGGTGCGGCAGGGCAACACCGCGCTGGCCGCCGGGGACGACGAGGCGACCGCCGCGGCCCTGGGCTCGGTCCGCGCGATGCTCGCCGTCCTCGGCCTGGACCCGCTCGACCCGCAGTGGGCCGGCGGCGCCGACGACCGGCTCTCCGAGGTCGCCGACGAGCTCGTCCGGCTGGCCCTCGGGCAGCGTCAGGCCGCCCGCGCCCGCAAGGACTTCGCGGCCGCCGACGCCATTCGCGACCAGCTCGCCGCCCTGGGCGTGCAGGTCGAGGACACCCCCTCTGGACCGCGATGGGAGCTGAGTCGCTGATGGCCGGCAACAGCCAGCGCCGGGGCCGCACCAGCGGCGCCGGCAAGAAGAGCGCCACCGCCGGCACCGGCGGCAAGAACCGCCGGGCGCTGGCCGGGCGCGGCGCCACCCCGCCCGCCGAGCAGCGCACCGGCCATCCCGCCCAGCGCCGCGCGCAGGCGCAGGCCCGCCAGCGGACCGATCGCGCCAGGGCACGGCAGCGCGCCGAGGAGGCGCCGGAGCTGCTGCTCGGCCGCAATCCCGTGGTCGAGGCGCTGCGGGCGCAGATCCCGGCGACCGCGCTGTACGTGGTCACCGGGGAGAGCACGCGCGGCGGCACCGACGAGCGGATCACCGAGGCGCTGCACCTGGCCAACGACCGCGGGCTGCCGCTGCTCGAGGTGGGCAAGGCGGAGTTCGACCGGATGTCCGGCGGCGCGCTGCACCAGGGCATCGGGCTGCAGGTGCCGCCCTACGAGTACGCGCACCCCGAGGACCTGCTCGACCTGGCGCGCGACTCGGGCCGGCCGCCGCTGATCGTGGCGATGGACGGCGTCACCGACCCGCGCAACCTGGGCGCCGTCGTCCGCTCGGCGGCCGCGTTCGACGCGCACGGGGTCGTCGTCCCGCAGCGGCGCGCGGTCGGCATGACCGCCTCCGCGTGGCGCACCAGCGCCGGCGCCGCCGCCCGGCTCCGGGTGGCCCGCGCGGTGAACCTGCCCCGGGCGCTGGCCACCTACCAGGACGCCGGTCTGCAGACCGTCGGGCTGGCCGGTGACGGCGACGTCGAACTGGACGAGTACGACGGTTTCGCCGACCCGGTCGCGCTGGTGGTCGGCGCCGAGGGCACGGGGCTGTCCCGGCTGGTGCGTGAGCGCTGCGACGTCGTCGTGCGGATCCCCATCTCGCGGGACACCGAGTCGCTCAACGTCAGCGTCGCCGCCGGCATCGCGCTGTACCAAGCGGCCGCTGCCCGCCGTTAGGCCCCCTTGCAGGGGCCCGTCGCGAGCGTGCGAGCGGCGGGGGGCAAGGGGGTCCTTCTTCAGCCGATCAGCTGGGCCACCGTGTAGATCGCCAGGCCGGCCAGCCCGCCGACCACGGTGCCGTTGATCCGGATGAACTGCAGGTCCCGGCCGACCTGCAGCTCGATCCGCCGGCTGGTCTCCTCGGTGTCCCAGCGCTGCACGGTGCTGCTCACCAGGTCCGCGAGGTCGGCGGAGAACCGCTCCACGAGGTAGCCGGCGATGCTGTGCGCGTGCCGCTGCACGAGTTCGCGGACGGTGGGATCGCTGCGCAGCCGGACGGACAGCTCGAGGATCAGCCCGGTCACGCGGGCCCGCAGTTCCGACGCCGGGTCGGCTGCGGCGACGAGGACGGCGTTCTTCACGTTGGTCCACAGCGACCCCGACCAGGTGCGCACCGCCGGGTGCTCGAGCAGCTCCTTCTTCAGCGCCTCGATCCGGGCCGCCGTCGCCGGGTCGGTCCGCAGCGCGTGCACGTAGGCGCGGAGGCGGGCGTCGTAGGAGCGGCGCAGCTCGTGCCGCGGGTCCTCGCTCACCTCGTCGAGGAACTTCTGCACGCCGGCGAAGACCCGGTCGAACACCCGGTCGTCCACCCAGTCGGGCACCCAGGCCGGGGACGCGTCGCCGAGCTGGGCCCGGAAGACCACCCGGTTCTCCTCGAGGAACCGGGACAGCAGGCGCAGCCCGGCCGACAGCACCTCCTGGTGGCGGTCGCCCTCGACGACCAGCTCCA
This sequence comes from Geodermatophilus ruber, assembly GCF_900114385.1. Classification (GTDB taxonomy): domain Bacteria; phylum Actinomycetota; class Actinomycetes; order Mycobacteriales; family Geodermatophilaceae; genus Geodermatophilus; species Geodermatophilus ruber. The sequence goes on along the minus strand of NZ_FOSW01000004.1, from coordinate 171,829 downwards.
GCACCCGGGCCAGGACCGGCGCCGCGGGCGTCTGCTGCAGCTTGCGCTCCACGAGGGCGGCGACCGCCGGTTCCAGGTCCTCGTCGCGCAGCAGCTCGGTCAGCGCGGTGACGACGGCCGAGGCGTCGCGGGCCAGTCGCTCCGCCCGCCCCGGAGCGGCCAGGAACTGGCCGAGCCGGCCGGGCACGTCGATGGTGGTCAGCTTCTCCTCGACCACGTCGCGGGTCAGGAAGTTCTGCTGGACGAAGGTGCCCAGGCTGGCGCCGATCTGGTCCTTCTTGCGCGGGATGATCGCGGTGTGGGGGATGGGCAGCCGGAGCGGGTGCCGGAACAGCGCGGTGACGGCGAACCAGTCGGCGAGCGCGCCCACCATCGACGCCTCCGCGGTCGCGCGCACGTACCCGACCCAGGCGCCGGCCTCCTCCCCGAGCAGCACGCAGCCGAGGAAGACCGCTGCGGCGACGAGGAACAGGCTGGTGGCCAGCCGCTTCATGCGGGCGAGGTCCCGGGCCCGCGCCGGGTCGTCGAGCGAGCTGGCGAGGGGGGCGGTCGTGCGGGAGGCCGGCACCTGCCCGAGCCTAGGCACCGTGCCGGCATCCGCGCCCGAGGGCCGGTCAGCCGTCGGTGCTGCCCAGCGTGACCTCGACCTGCTGGGTGTCCCCGCCGCGCTGCACGGTGAGGGCGACCTGCTCGCCGGGCGTCTGGCTGCGCACGGCAGCGGTGAGCTCGGTGGAGGTGGTGATCAGGCGGTCGCCGACGGCGGTGACCACGTCACCGGCCCGGAGCCCGGCGTCGGCGGCCGGGGTCCCCGGCTCCACCTGCACGATCTGGGCCCCGGTGCCGATCTCGGGGTTGGTGTCGTCGGCGGCGGTGCGGGCGCTGACGCCGAGGTAGGTCGTCTTCGCGGAGCCGTTGTCGATGATCTCCTTGGCGATGCGATGCGCGGTGTTGCTGGGGATGGCGAAGCCGACGCCGATGTTGCCGCTCTGCTCCTGCTTGCCGGGGCCGCCGGTGGCGACGCTGGCGATGGCGGTGTTGATGCCGACCACCTCACCGGCGCTGTTGACCAGCGCGCCGCCGGAGTTGCCCGGGTTGATCGCGGCGTCGGTCTGCAGGGCGTCGATCACCGTGGCGTCGCCCTCGGTGGAGCCGGTGGCCACGGCCCGGCCGGTGGCGCTGACGATCCCGTCGGTGACGGTGTCGGTCAGGCCGAGCGGCGCACCGATCGCGACCGCGAGGTCCCCGACCTGCACCTTGTCGGAGTTGGCGAAGGTCGCCGGGGTGAGGCCGGAGGCGCCGTCCAGCCGCAGCACGGCCAGGTCGGAGATCGGGTGGGCACCGACGACGGTGGCGTCGTAGAGCCTGCCGTCGGAGGTGCGCACCGACACCGCGGTCGCCGTGCCGTTCCCCTCGAGGCTCACGACGTGGTTGTTGGTCAGGACGTAGCCGTCGTCGGTGAGGACGACGCCCGAGCCGCTACCGGAACCGGAGGAGCCGCTGACGTAGACGGTCACCACGCTCGGGGCCGCCTTGGCCGCGGCGGCGGTCACCGCCGACGCCGTCTCCGGGTTCTTGATCGTCACGTTCTGCGCGGCCGCCGTGCTGCCGCCGCGGCCGGCCGGGTCGTCGGTGAGCGCCACGACCCCGGCGCCCGCGCCGCCGCCGATCAGCGCCCCGGCGAGCAGGCCGGCGATCCCGATCCGCCACCGCCCACCCCGTGCGGTCGGGGGCTGCGCCGGCGGAGGGGGCACGGCCCCCGGGTACGCGCCGCCCGGAGGGACGGCGCCGTGGGACCCGGCCCCCGGGTGCGGGGGTGCCGGCTGCGGGGTGGCCGGCGGCTGCCAGGCCGGCGGCGGCGTCCACGCGCCGGGCTGCGGGCCGGTGGCCGGCGTGGGGGTGGTGCCGTTGTCGCTCACGAGTCGCTCTCTCCTCCCGGGCGGCGGTCCGCCGCCCTCGGTACCTACTGTCCGACCGATCGCTGCCCCGCCGCTGACGGTTGGCTGTGAGACTCCTGGACGCGTCTACCGCGGCAGGTCCTGGAGCACACGGCCGCGCGCGACCAGCTCGGTGACCACCCAGACGGCGATCGCCTCGGTGGCCAGCAGGCCGACCAGGACCAGCAGCTGGGCTGCCCCGGCGTCCAGCGGGCTCCCACCGCCGAGCAGCACGCCGACGAAGGCACCCGGGAGCGTCACCAGGCCGACCGTGCGAGTCTGGTCCAGCGGCGGGACCAGCGCCGTGCCCGCGGCCGGCCGGGCGACCTCCAGGACGGCGTCCCGCGGGAGCAGCCCGAGCGCGAGGGCGGCCTCCACCTCGCCGCGCCGCAGCTCCAGCTCCTCGCGCAGCCGCCGTCCGGCCAGCGACGTCGCGGTCATCCCGCCTCCGATGAGGATCCCGGCGATCGGGATCACCGCCTCGCCCCGCAGCGGCACGGTGCCGCTGGCCAGCATCAGGGCCACCACCGGACCGGCGCCGACGACGATCGGGGCGGCGGCCACCCGCACCCGGGGCGCGGCGCCGGGGGCGCGCAGCGGGAGCCCGGTCACCCGCCCGGCTGCCGTGATCGCGGCGACGACCACCATGAGCAGCACGAACGCCACCGACAGGAGCAGCGAGCGGACGACGAGCAGGAGCACCGCCGAGACGGCGGCCAGCTGGACCGTCGCGCGCAGGACCGCGACGACGATCGGCCGGTCCTGGCCCAGGCCGGAGACCCGGCCGACGACCGCGGCGAGCACGGAGAGCGCGGCCAGCACCCCGACGAGCCGGGGCCCGAGCTCCACGACGGCGGAATCCACGAGCGCCGATCTTGCCGGGTGGGTCGGGACCCGGCGGACCGGCCGGCCGGCTCAGCCCACGGCGATGATCTCCTCGCGCGGCTCCAGACCGGTCGGCCGATGCGGCGGCGGCACGAGCGCCATGGGCGAGGTGCAGTGCCGCAGCAGCCAGCGGTGCAGCCCGTCCAGCGGCCGGTGCAGCAGGCCGCCGTGCCCGGCGCTGAGCGACAGCAGCAGCGTGGGGCAGGCCGCGGCGAGCACCCGCCCGCCGGTCGCGTGCGGCAGGGGCTGGTGGCCGATCTCCAGGTCGGGGAACCGGCTGGCCCACGCGTCGGGATCGGCGGTCCAGCCCGACTCGGTGGTCGGCCGGGTGTGCACCACCAGGAGCGGCCGGCCGCTGCGGCGGGCCCCCTCGGCGGCGAAGACGGCGACCGGGTCGTCGTCCTCGGGGTGGCCCAGGCCGAGGACGACGACCAGCGGGCGCGACATGGCCACGCCGGCGCGGTGCCGGGGGACGACGACGACGGCCCGGGGCGACCGGGCCGCCACCTTCTGGGCGACGGAGGCGAGGACCATCTCGTCGGCCGCGCCGGTGGTGGAGATGCCGAGCACGATCAGCTGCGCATCGGTGGCCGCGCGGACCAGCGTGGTCACCGGGTCGCCGGGGACGACCTCGGTGGCGGCGGCCACGGCCGGCGCGGTGTGCCGCGCCACGGTGTACGCCTGCGCGGTGACCGCCCGGGCGGCCGGCAGCTCGCGCGCGGGCATCCCGGCGACACCGCTGCGGCCGAAGTGGGGGGTGGCGTGCACGATCCGCAGGGGTGCGCCTCTGCGGGCCGCTTCCTCGGCGGCCCAGCGGACCGCGCGCAGCGAGCACTCGCTGCCGTCGGTGCCGACCACGACATCCAGGACCGGCGGTCCCTCGTCGACCGGTCCACTCGCGGGCGAGACGCTCCCAGGAGCCGGGGTCATCGTGGTCACCGAACACCTCCGCGTCGGTCGTCCCCCGTGCCTGCGCACGATCGTCCGCGTCTCGGCGGTGGCAGGGAAGACCCTCCGCGTGTCGAAGGGTGTGGCTGGGGGAAGCGGGGTAGGGGCCGGGCGGTGCTCGCCGCGCCGGCTTCCCGTGTCCGGCCTGTCCTGGAGGCTGCCCCGTGCCCGTCCGCGGACCGCTCATCCGTTTCCTGCTGGGGCTCGGCCTCGCCGCCGTGCTCCTCCTGGCCCTCGTGGGGGGCCTCGCGCTCAGCCCGGACGCGATGATCGCCGTCGGGCTGGTCGGCGGGGTGACGGCGTGCCTGGCCGGTGGCATCGCGAAGGAGTCCGCCCGGCACGACCGGCGGGCGATGCTGGAGGCGGCCGGGCGGGCGGGCGCCGCAGCGATCACGGTGGTGCTGGTGCTGTCGGGGACCGCCGCGCTGGCCGGGCCGGTCATCGCGGTCCTGGTGGCCGGCGCCGTCGTGGCCGCCGGACTCGCGGTCTGGCTGGTGCGAACCCACCGGAGGCCGTCCACCGGCGCCGCACCCGCAGCGGCCTCCCCGGCGCCACCTGTCACCCTCCGGTCCCCGTCGATGGCGGGACGGGGCCCGAGCGCTCCGCTGCGGCCCGTGGCGGAACTGTCGACGGCGGCGCTGGGCCGGGAATGGGTGCTGTCGACGGCGGCGCTGGGGGCCCGGCTGGACCCGGCGACCCGGCAGGCGATCGTGGCCCGTCGCCAGCAGACCCTCGACGAGCTGGAGCGTCGCGATCCCGCCGGGTTCGCGCGCTGGCTGGCCGCCGTGCCGCTGCCGGGCAGCGACCCCGCCGGCCACCTGCGCTACGGCGACCCGGCCGCCTGAGCTCCTCCGCGGCCCGGGCTCCACGCGGGGTGCGGGTCGGCACGGGCCATCAAGGCGCCGTGAAAACGCGGCGGGGGGCATCAGAGACACATCAAGATCGCGGTCGGGAGGGGTGCCCGCCGCCGAGTCTGGGGCCCGATCCCAGGAGTCGCCGTGCTGCACACCCCGAAGCGGTGGTTCATCGGCCGGCCGCTGCGCAGCGACCGGCTCGGGGAGACGCTGCTGCCCAAGCGGCTGGCGCTGCCGGTGTTCTGCTCCGACCCGCTCAGCTCGGTGGCGTACGCGACCGAGCAGATCGTGCTGGTGCTCGGCCTCGGCGGGCTGGGTCTGCTGTACCTGACCCCGTGGCTGGGGACGGCGGTCGTGGTCCTGCTGGTGGTCGTCGTCGCCTCCTACCGGCAGACCTGCTACGCCTATCCGAACGGCGGCGGCGCCTACGCGGTCAGCCGGGACAACCTCGGGGTCCGGGCCAGCCTGGTGGCGGCCAGCGCGCTGCTGGTCGACTACGTGCTCACCGTTGCGGTCTCGGTGGTGGCGGGGGTCGCGGCGATCACCTCGGCGATCCCCGCGCTCGCGCCGCACGCCGTCGTCCTCTCGCTGGCCCTGGTGGTGCTGCTGACGGTGGTGAACCTGCGCGGGGTCAAGGAGTCCGGGCGCGCGTTCGCCGTGCCCACCTACGGCTTCGTCGCGATCGTGTTCATCCTGCTCGCCGTGGCCGGGCTCCGGCTGGCCACGGGCCAGACCCTGACGGCGGAGAGCGCCTCGTGGGGCCTCGTGCCCGACCACCGCACCGGCGGGTTGCTCACCGTGTTCCTGGCGCTGCGTGCTTTCGCCAGCGGCTGCACCGCGCTGACCGGCGTGGAGGCGGTGAGCAACGGCGTCCCGAGCTTCGAGGAACCGAAGTCCCGCAACGCCGCCACGACGCTGGCGACCATGGGCGGGCTGGCGATCACCATGTTCGCCGGCATCACCGCGCTGGCCGTCGTCACCCACGTGCACATGGCCGAGGACCCGGCTCACCTGATCGGCCTGCCGGCCGGACAGGAGCAGCGGACGGCGCTCAGCCAGATCGGCCTGGCCGTCTTCGGCGGCGGCCCCGCCTTCTACCTGCTGCAGGCGTTCACCGCGGCGATCCTGGTCCTCGCCGCGAACACCGCCTACAACGGCTTCCCGGTGCTCGCCTCGCTGCTGGCGCACGACGGGCACCTGCCCCGGCAGCTGGCCCGGCGCGGTGACCGGCTGGTGTTCAGCAACGGCATCGTGCTGCTCGCCGCGGTCGCCGGGCTGCTGATCGTCGCCTTCGATGCCGACGTCACCCGGCTGATCCAGCTCTACATCATCGGGGTGTTCGTCTCCTTCACCCTCAGCCAGGCCGGCATGGTCCGGCACTGGAGCCGAGAACTCCGGGCGGTGCGGGATCCTCGCACCCGGCGGTCGGTGCGCCGCTCCCAGGCGATCAACGCCACCGGCGCGGCGATGACCACTCTGGTCCTGCTCCTCGTCCTGGTCACGAAGTTCACCCACGGCGCGTGGATCGTGGTCATCGCGATGCCGCTGCTGTTCGTGCTGATGCTGCGGATCCGCCGGCACTACGACACCGCCGACGCTGAGGCCGCCCCGCGCCCGGGCGGGGTGACGCTCCCGAGCCGCATCCACGCCGTGGTCCCGGTCGTGAAGATCAACGAGCCGACGCTGCGCACGCTGGCGTTCGCCCGCGCCATCCACCCCGACGACCTGACCGCGGTCACCGTCCGCGTCGACCCGGCCGAGACCGACCGGCTGTTCGCCGAGTGGGTGGGCCGCGACATCCCGGTGCCGCTGGCGGAGATCGACAGCCCGTTCCGCGACATCGTCCAGCCGCTGGTCGACCACGTCCGGTCCATCCGCAGGAGCTCGCCGCGGGACGTGGTGTGCGTGTTCATCCCGGAGTACGTCGTCGGGCACTGGTGGGAGGCGCTGCTGCACAACCAGACCGCGCTGTGGCTGAAGACCCGGCTGCTGTTCCAGCCCGGCGTGATGGTCACCAGCGTGCCCTGGCAGCCGGCCTCCAGCCACGCCGCGATGGACCCCGAGGACCGCACCCCGGTCGGGGTCGGCTAGCCCTGCGCGGTCCCCTCCACCGGCGGGGTCCAGCGGTGGGACGCTCATCCCCATGACCGGGGCCAGGGCGCCGTTCCGCGGCTCGGCCGGCATGCAGCACCCGGCCGGCGCCCTCCCCGGGGGCTTCACCGGGCTGAGCCGCCGGCGGCGAGGGGCGGGCGCGACGCTGCTGGGCGCCGGCCTGCTGGTGCTGGCGCTGGCGCATGGACCGGCCCGGCAGCTGGACTACGCCGTCCCGGTGCTGCTGGTGTTCACCCTGGTCGTCGCCGCGGCACTGCTCGGCGGGATGCAGATCGCGCTGCCCGGTGCGGTCGCCGGCGCGCTGCTGCTCAACTGGTTCCTCACTCCGCCGTACGGAACGCTGGTGATCGAGTCCGCGGAGCAGGTCCTCGTCCTGGCCGTCTACCTGGGGGTGGCGGTCGCGGTCAGCTGGGTGGTCGACCTGGCCGCGCGCCGCACCGCGGAGGCCGCCCGGGCCCGGGCGGAGGCCGAGGCGCTCTCCGGCCTGGCCGGGGCCGCGCTCGCCGAGCACCAGACCCTGCCGGATCTGCTGGCCCAGGTGCGGCAGGTGTTCGGCATGCGCGAGGCCGCGCTGCTCGAACGGGACGACGACGGATGGCGCCTCGTGGAGGCCAGCGGTGAGAGCACGCCCGGCGCCGACGAGCACGAGATCCGCGTGCCGGCGGGGGCCGATCTCGCGCTGCGGGTGCGCGGGCCCGAGCTGTTCGCCGCCGACCGGCGGGTGCTCACCAGCTACGCCGAGGCCGCCGCCGGCGCGCTGATCACCCACCGGCTGGCCGAGCGGGCCGCGGAGGCCGCTCAGCTGGAGGTCGCCGACCGGATGCGCACCACCCTGCTCGCCGGCGTCGGCCACGACCTACGCACCCCGCTGGCCGGCATCAAGGCCGCAGTGAGCGGCCTGCGCCAGGACGATGTCGCCTGGACCGCGACCGAGACCGCGGAGCTGCTGGCCACCATCGAGACCGGAACCGATCGCCTGCAGCGGCTCGTGGGCAACCTGCTCGACGCCTCCCGCCTGCAGGCCGGCGCCGTCAGCACCGCGCTCGAGCGGGTCCGGCTGGAGGAGCTGGTCGGCCGGGCGCTGATCGATCTGGGCCGCCTCGACGCCGTCGCCCTCGACATCCCCGAGGACCTGCCCGACGTGCTCGCCGACGTCGGGCTGGCCGAACGGGTGCTGGCCAACGTGCTGGAGAACGCGCTGCGCCACGGTCGCGCGGGCACCGTCACCGTCCGCGGCGCGCTCGGAGCCGAGCCGGGCACGGTCGTCTGCGAGGTCATCGACCACGGCCCGGGCGTGCCCGCGGGCTCCGAGGCCACCATGTTCGCCCCGTTCACGCGATTGCGCGGCGAGGCCGGCGCACTCGGCGACCGCGCCACCGGCGGCCTCGGGCTCGGCCTCGCCGTCGCCCGCGGCTTCGCCGAGGCCATGCACGGCCGCCTGGCCGCGCACCCGACGCCCGGCGGCGGGCTGACCATGCGGCTCACCCTGCCGCTGGCGGGCGTCCCGCGCGGCGCGACGACCACTGGGCAGGGGGCGCGGTGAGCACGGTCCTCGTCGTCGACGACGACCCGGCACTGGTCCGCGCGCTCGGCATCAACCTGCGCGCCCGCGGCTACCAGGTGCACGCCGCCGACACCGGCGCCGGCGCACTCCGCCTGGCCGCATCCCATCCACTCGACGCCGTCATCCTCGACCTGGGCCTGCCCGACATGGACGGCAGCGAGGTCATCGCCGGACTGCGCGGCTGGACCGACGTGCCCATCCTCGTGCTCTCGGCACGCGAGCAGTCCCGGCAGAAGGTGGCCGCCCTCGATGCAGGCGCCGACGACTTCATCGGGAAGCCCTTCGGCATGGACGAACTGCTCGCCCGACTCCGGGCCGCGATCCGCCGCGGCCGCCCCGCGCCGGCGCAACCGACCATCACCACCGACGACTTCACCATCGACCTGGCCGCCGGCCGGGTCACCGCCGGCGACCGGAACGTCACGCTCACCCCCACCGAGTGGCACCTGCTGGAGGTGCTGGCCCGCAACCCCGGCAAGGTGGTCGACCACCACCGGCTGCTCACCGAGGTGTGGGGCCCGGCCTACCGGGAGCAGACGAACTACCTGCGGGTGTACATGGCGACGCTGCGCCGCAAGCTCGAGCGCGACGCGGCCAACCCGCGCCATCTGCTCACCGAGGCCGGTCGCGGCTACCGCTTCGAGCCCTGACAGCGGACGGCTTCCTGCCGTCCGGGGCGGCGAGCTATCCCTCGGCGACGGCGAACCACTGTTCGTCGGAGAGCGCGCGCCGCACTCACCGACCGTATCGGCGGGCCTGCCTGCTCGACGCGCTGCTGAATCGCGGAACGGCATGTGCAGGTTTCGGCACGTGGAGCCGGTGTCCGTGGAACGCCTGAGCGGCCGGGGTCTGTTCGTGCACGGCGAGCGGGTCGAAGCCGCACCGCAGCGAGCAACCGAACCGGCCGTGCTCGTGCTCAGATGAGCAGGGCCACTGCGGCAGCCCCGCCGGCGAGGACCACCGCGATCCGCAGCACGGTGGCCGGCAGGCGGCGGGCGATGCGTGCGCCGAGGTATCCACCGCCGATCGAGCTCACGGCCAGCAGCGCCACGACGGGCCAGTCGACCTCGGCCACGACCGCGAAGATCGCACCGGCGACCACGTTCGAGGCCATGACGGAGAGGGTCCGCAGTGCGGCGACGAAGCGGAAGTCGACGTCCAGGCCGAGCGCCAGGGTAGCGATCATCATCACGCCGGCTCCCGCGCCGAAGTAGCCGCCGTAGATTCCGGTGACGAAGACGAAGAAGGTGGTGAGCGGCCCGAGCGTGACGCGGGCGGACGACCGTCCCGACGACGCCCGCCGGACCGCGAGCCAGGCCGACAGGCGCGGCTGGACCCCGACGAGAACGCAGGTGCCGAGGATCAGCCAGGGCACGATCGCCTCGAACACGCCGGGCGGCAGGGCCAGCAGGAGCGCCGCGCCCACGCTGCCGGCGATGCCCGCGAGCAGGACGACCCGGTAGGTGAGGCCGCGGTGGAGCCGTAGCTCCCGACGGAACCCCAGCGCGGCGCCCGCCCCCGCCGGCACCAGGCCGAGGGTGTTCGAGGCGTTCGCCAGCACGGGGGGTAGGCCGACCGCCAGCAGGATCGGGAAGCTGAGCAATGACGCCACGCCCACCGTGGAGGTGAGCAGCCCCGCGCCGAACCCGGCCAGGACGACGAGGAGATGGTCCAGACCGCTCACTGCTGCTCCTCGGTCGACAGTCACCAGGTGGCGCACTGGCCAGACCACTGAACCAGATGGCCTTCGGTGTGCCGACAGCCCGACGTCGTCGAGCCTGGGAGGCGGGCGGGGCGACGATTCCCCGGTCGGGTGAGGGTTCAGGCGGTGAGCTGACCGAGGCACACGGTGGCCGCAGCGCTGCCGTCGCCGCGGATGATCGCCTCGGCCAGGGCGTCGAGAGAGGCGCGCAGGCCGGGCGAGTCCGGCGGGTCCGGGGCCTTCTCGGCAAGCATGTCGTCGAGGTCGGCCAGCAGGTGGGACCCAGCCAGGCGGCGGATGCACCGCCACGTGTGCTCGAAGGTCCGGGGTCGGCCGTCGTCGGCCAGCATCGCGAGCCGGAGCGAGGACTGCGGATTGGTGGCGGCTGCACGGGAGATCCCTGCCAGAATGGCCTCCCGGGCTGCGTACACCTCCTCCGGTGGCCGGCTCGCCAGTTGCTCGCCCAGAGGGCCGGGCGCCGGGTCGATCGACGGCGCGGCGTCGCGCACGAGAGCGCCGACCCCGTGCCGGACCTCGATCCGGCCCTGGGTCTCCAGCGCCGCGAGCGCCCGGGACAGGGTGGCCCGGCTGACCCCCAGCTCGGTGGCGAGCTGGCGCTCCGAGGGGAGGCGGTCGCCACCGACGAGGCCCTGCGCCTCGATGAAGTCGGAGATGTGGGCGGCCAGGCTCTCGTACAGCCGTTCCCGACGGACGGGCGACATCCGGCGTGGGGTGACCGAGGCCATACCCGGCAGCTTAGGGTCAGAGTGGCGCAGTTGTCAGGTGGCTCATCCACTGGCAGGATGCCCGGCGGCGACATGACCGTCGTCACATCCCCTGCTCACCCCTAGGACGACGTTGTCTCCCGAACTCATCTCGCTCGCGGTACTCGCGATCGTGTTCCTCGTCGCGACCGTGCGTGGCGTCAACATGGGCGCCCTGGCGCTCGTGGCGGCGTTCATCGTGGGAGTGACGGTCTTCGCCCTGGACGCGGACGGCGTCCTCACCGGTTTCCCCGGCAACCTCTTCGTCATTCTCGTCGGCGTCACGTACCTGTTCGCCCTGGCCAAGAACAACGGCACGGTGGACTGGTTGGTGCACGGCGCTGTGCGCGCCGTCGGCGGCCGCGTCGCGCTCGTCCCGTGGGCGATGTTCCTGGTCTGCGCGCTCGTCACCGCGATCGGCGCCGTCAGCCCCGCGGCGGTGGCCATCGTCGCCCCGATCGCCATGGGCTTCGCGGCGCGCTACCGGATCAACCCGCTGATGATGGGGATGATGGTGGTGCAGGGGGCGACCGCCGGCAGCTTCTCGCCCATCGGCATCTTCGGCAGCATCACCAACGGCGTCGTCGAGCAGAACGACCTGCCTGGCAGCCCGGCCTTCCTGTTCGTGGCCACCTTCCTGGCTGCCGCGGTGATCGCGGTCATCACCTACTTCGTCTTCGGCGGCCGCGAGCTGGTGGCCCGGGGCCGCGAGGACGCCCAGGTGGCAGCCATGGCCGCCGAGGCCGAGAAGGTGTCGTACGCCGCCACGCGGACGGCGACCGGTGGAACCCCGCACTCCGCGGCGGAGGTGACGCGCAGCGGGGCAGCGGGCGGCGAGGCCGACGACGACCACCGCCTCAACCCCGAGCGCATCGTGACCCTGCTCGGGCTCGTCGCCCTGATCGTCGGCGCGCTGGGTTTCGACCTCGACGTCGGCTTCACCGCTCTCACCATCGCCGTCGCCCTCACCCTGGCCTTCCCGAAGGCGGCCAAGGGTGCGGTGGAGAAGATCAGCTGGGGCACGGTGCTGCTGATCGGCGGCATCGTCACCTACGTCAACCTGCTCCAGGCCGAGGGGGTCGTCGACTGGCTGGGCGAGCGGGTCGCCGAAGTGGGAGCACCCCTGGTGGCCGCCCTGCTGATCTGCCTGATCGGTGCCGTCGTCTCGGCGTTCGCCTCCACCACGGGCATCATCGGCGCGCTGATCCCGCTGGCCGTGCCGTTCCTGCTGACCGATCAGGTGAGCGCGATCGGCCTGATCGCCGCGCTCGGCATCTCCAGCTCGGTCGTCGATTGCAGCCCGTTCTCCACCAACGGTGCGCTCGTGGTGGCGAACGCCGACCCGAACGACCGGGACCTGGTCTTCAAGCGGCTGATGCAGTGGGGCATGTCGATCGTCGTGGTCGCACCGATCGTCGTGTGGGCCGTGCTGGTGCTGCCCACCGCCTGAGCCCAGCCGCGTCGGCGGCCGGCGTTCACAGCGTCTGCAGGACCCCCGGAAGGTCCGCAGCCTCCTCGACCTCGAGCGACGGCTGCGGACCTTCCGCGTCGACGGCGTGGCCGCGGCGCACCAGGCGCACCGTGGTGATCCCGGCCTCCAGTGCGCCGCGCACGTCCCGCGCCGACGCGGCCACGTGCACGAGCCGGTCCGGGGCCACGGTCGCGGCTGCGCGGCGGTAGATCTGCTCGCTCGGCTTGTAGGCGCCCAGCCGCTGCGAGGTCAGCAGCAGCTCCGGCTCGACGAGACGTGCGGCGCGCGTCGTGCGGGCGAGCGCATCGTCGACGTTCGACAGGATGCCGGTCCGGTGCTCGGCCGCCACGGCGCGGACCCCGTCGGCGACGTCCGGCCACAGCGGCCATTCCGGAACCGACTCCTCGATGGTGGCCAGGTCCACTTCGACCGTTCCCTGGCCCAGACCGAACTCGTCGTAGGTCCGTGCCAGGGCCTGCCGGGACAGCTCGGAGAACGTCACCGGGGGCCGGGCGGTGCGCTGCAGGCCCTTGTTGTGCCGGTCCCAGTGGTCGTAGAGCTCAACGCCGGTCCGGTCCCAGCCGCGACGGGCGGCCAGGTCGGCGAAGACGGCCGAGCCGCCGGTGCGACTGTCGGTCAGAGCGCTGAACAGGTCGAAGGTGACGATCACACCGAGGAGTATCGGGGTTCGGAGTAGCGCTGTCGGCGTCGTGGAACATGCTGGCCGGCCACGCTGCTCCGGGCCGGCGATGGGCTGATGCCATGCGGCGTGGCGGTCGATGCGGTCCGCGGGTCCTACACCTGGAGCGGGGCCGCGACCGGCTCTTCGACCGTGATGGCCGCACCCCGCCGGACCTCACCGCCCCGGACGACCGTGGCGTAGACGCCGACGTTCGTCTGGTTGTGACGCGCCGCGGTGCGAAGGATGCCGGAATCCTTGGGCAGGTCACCCTGGGGGAGGGTTGTCATGACGCAGCGGGGGCAGGGGCCAGTGACACTCAGCCGGACATCGTCGCCGATGCGCACCGTCGAGCCGATCCAGTCGTTCTCCACGAAGCCGTTCGCGTCGTCGGGTGCGCGTACGACGATGTTCGGGCGGAACCGGCGGACCTCGAACCGCCCCTGGGGGTAGAGCTCGCGCAGTCGATCCAGGGTCGCGGTGGTCAGGACGTGAACCACCGCCAGGTCGAAGAACGTGTGCTCGGGCATGTCGAAGTCGGTGACGGTGTCCCGGTAGTCGAGGCCCTCCATGTCCGGCCAGTACTCCTCCGCGCGGGCAGGCTCGGGAGCCCGCGGAGTGGGCACCCTGGACCGGGGCCCCGGCTGCCGGCCCGGATCGGCCTTCTCGAGGGTGACCTCGCGCTGCAGTACGCGTGAGAGCGTCTGATCGAGGTCTGCCTGGCTGCTGGTGAGTACCGCACCGTCGGGCAGGGTGATCCGGACTTCGGGCAGCTGGGCCCCGGGGCGCGGCGGGTCCACGTAGGCGGCGCGGAAGTCGAACAGCCGCGGCCATTTCCGGGGGTTCTTGGCGCTGGCCACCTTGCCGGTCGAGCGGTCCATCAGCCCGTACGCCCGGTCACCCAGCAGCCCCCGTTCCGTGACCTGGGACGCATTGAGCTCTTCGCCCATCATGGACTTGACCGGATACCGCCAGATTCCCACCACCGATCCCGCTTGTTGCTGCTCCATCACGACCTCCGGGTTTGGGGAGCTTCGCTCTGCACCTGTCGCGGGACCCCTGCTGGGCGCCTACCGCTGACCGGGCCGGGCCGCTCTCGGCCTACGCGGTCGCATCCAGCTCCGCCTGCCGTGGCGCCACCTGGAACCGGATGGGCGCGCCGATGCAGGTCCTCCATGAAGAACGCCCACTCGGCCTGGGGGGTCCCGCGGTGGCGATGCGCGTCCCATCAGGCGACCCGTCTTCTGCTGAGGCCTCCGGCGCCGCCCGCACCACCTCGTTCACCAGGTGTGCGGAGCCGGCCGGAAGGACCCCGCCGGTGAGCCTCGTCGGTCCCCGAGCGAGGCCTTCGTCGGGCTCCATGACGCCTCCACGCCCGTGGGATTGCCCACTCGTCCCGCTTGCGCCCACGGGCCCGGCCCCACTGTCGGGGCGCCCATTTCGAGCGTCAATGCCCGCCGCCCCCATCACGGATGCCAGGGCGATTCGTCTCGCCTCGCTGGGGATCCGTGACCCCCGGTGGACACGAGCCGGGAAGCAGACGAGCGGGTAGATGCTGGTGGTCGGCGGCGAAGTGAACGCTGCCGCCGTCGAGTGACTGGTTCCCGGTGATCGAGGTCGCCGGGTCGACGTTGGAGGCCTCGCAGGACGTGTCCTGGAGCAGCCGGTCGGGAGCGGCCGGTTAGCTCGCTGTCCCCATGAGCGCGGCGTACTCCCGGCCCAGCTGTGACAGCACGTCGTCGAACTCGCCGGGGGTGACCGCGTCACCGATCGTCGCGAGCACGGCGGCCGCGCCGATCTGGGCGGCTGGCTCGTCGATGCCGGCTCGTTGGGCGACCCGCCGCGTGAACTCTGCCGCGCCGAACGACTCGGCCGGCTTGTCCTTCGGGACTGCGAGGTCCTCCTTCAGCTCCTTCGGCATCTGGGCCTGGAGGTCCTCGGCCTCGCCACCGCTGAGGCGTTCGGCCAGTACCCGCAGGGTGGCGTGGAGGAGCGTCTCCGCGGCCTCGCGGGGAAGCCCGGTCCGCTGGCTGACGGACTCGATGAACTCGTCGTACTTCATCGTTCCTCCGTGTATCGCCGAAGTTGACGTGGTTCGTCGCGACGGCGGGCTGCCCTTGCCGGGCCGTCCGCATCCCGGTCACCGAGGCGACGCGTTCATTGCAGCCCGGCGCCCGGCGAGCCGGTATCGGCAGGGCTGCCCATGCTGCCGGCACTCTCCAGCGTGGAGTGAGGCACACGGCTTGACATGAGTGGCGCAGGGACAGCTCCCCGCGTCCGACGTGCTGGTCGGCGCGGCCTCGCGTCACCCGGGCGGCGGCGTGAACGGCCGGGCCGGCGCGGTCGGCCTGCCGCGCATCGGCGGCCTGACGCGCGGGCCGGCCGTCGCCTCTGACACCTTCGGCCCGCCGGCCGGCGGGGGTGGCGCCTCGGGCTTGAGCTCGAACGGATGGCCATCGGAGGGCTGAGCCCCCTCGCGCAGCTCCTCCAGCCAGCTCTCCATCACTAGAACCACCGGCAGCCGATTGCCGTGTGCCCGCTCGTAGTCCAGCAGCTTCTGCACGCCGTCCGCGTCCAGCATGCGGATCCGGTGCCTCAGGGTCTCGAGGGGCAGATGCTCGTAATCGGGCAGGGGCAGTTCGTCGCGCTTGGTCATCTTCTGTTCTCCCCGGGAGCCGCGCCCCGAAATCGACCCACCCCGGCTCGGGGCCGATGCCGGTAGGACGGCCGGGTTGATGGGAACGACACGGTCCGGAGTCGGGCTCCGCCTACATGCTGGCGATGAGAGCCTTTGTCTGGGCCTGGGTCAAGGTTCCTCGGCCCAGAGCTCCAGGGCCAGCCGACGGATCGGACGCTCACTGATCCGACCACCACGTAGCTGGGGCACCACGCTCCGTCCCCGAACAGTCGGGCGGTCCTCCCGCCGAACGGCGAGCGCCGTGGTGTGCGGGCCGGTCATGTCCGGCCCGGTCCGGATCACCACTCGCGTGCCGTCCAGGATGGCCAGCACCTGTGCCGACCGTGGGCTGGCGCTGCTGCCACCTCCGATGAGGCGCAGTCGCGGTTCGGCGCTCATCGCTCGCTCCCGAAAGCCGTGCGGATCCGGAGGTCTCGAAGCCGGCCCCGACCAGGAACTCTTCCGGAAAGGGTGGTCACAGGCCTGACTTCCGCAGGAGGTGATCGATCAAGCTGTCGGCACGGTGCCGGTACCGGTCGGTGTCCCAGCGCCGGGTGACGTGGGACTCGTGCGCGTAGAAGCGCGGGTGCCGCTGCTGCAGACCCAGGGAACGTCGAGACTGCTGTGGATGCCGTGGGCGAAGCCGGGGATCCGCTGCTCGAGCGCCAGCATCTCGCCCTGGTCGTCGACCAGCGCGACGTCGACCGGTTCGGCGTCGTTCAGAGACCGGTGCTCGGGCGGAGATGCCGCTGCCGGTAGCCCTGGGCCCTGGCCTGCCGGAAGCCTTTCGCGCGTCCGCCGACGATGGTCGGAGTGGATCCCAGGACGCCGTCTGGCGGATCCTGGAACGGTGGCCGGCGGCTTCTGGAACGCCGCCGCTGTCCGCCCGGCCAGGCTCATCTGCCCCGGCTCGGCCCTCGACAGGGCCACCAACCGGTGCGGCTCAGCGGGTCCGGTAGTGCGCGTAGATCAGTCCGGTCTCGCCGGAAGCGGTCGCCGATGAAGGTGTGCACCTCCGGGTCCTCGGCCCCGGTGCCGAGGTCGCCCTCGGCTGCCTCGGCGTAGCCGGTGAGCGAGGTGACCATCGAGTAGATGAGCTTGGCCGTGCGTCTCCTTCGGGTACGAGCGCATCGATCTCTTGGGGGTCCGCGAGGCCGTGACCTGCGCAGGACCCGGAACTCATCGATCGGCCGGCCCGTTCCGTCAACCGTCGGATCCCGTACGCTCCGCGGCTCGGGTCGTGCGTCCGCTGCCACGGTCCCGGAGCCCACGAGCCCTGCCCGCGTCAGCACCGCCTGCGAGGCGAGGTGCTCCGGCGCCGTGGCCGCCCGCCACGACGTCGGGCTGCAGCCCCGGTCATCGGCCACCGTAGGGCGGCGGGGCAGCCCTCGTCGGAAGCGCGCCGACGGCGGGGTCGAGCACCGGTCAGGCGCCGCGGAGTTCTCCCCTGCGTTGTCCCTATCCTTGTCCCGGGACTTGTTCCCATGTCCCGCCGACGTGGCGCAATTGGTAGCGCACCCGACTTGTAATCGGGCGGTTAGGGGTTCGAGTCCCCTCGTCGGCTCGCGCCGGGTGGGACGGGTGGGGCGGGTGGGCGGCCGGCCGGCCGCCCACCCGCCGTCACCGCGTCAGCGGGCCAGGCCGTGCCCGGCGGAGCCGCCGGAGCCGCCGGCCCGGGCGGTGCCGTTCACCGACGACCGGGTCTGGGCGAACACCAGCGTGGCGTGGGCCGCGGCGTCACCCAGCTCGTCGAGCGCGGTCGGGTTGATGTTGGTGATGTCGTCGCAGGCCGTGTGGTAGCAGGCGTCGTAGGGCGCTCCGGCCTCCCCGCCGTACCGCGCGACCTGCTCCTCGGTCTTGACGCCCTCCGCGCCGGAGAACAACCCGCCGGCCGGGATGCCCGCCGCGATGAAGGGGCCGTAGTCCGAGCGGCCGTCGAAGGCGGTGGGCTCGGCGGCCAGGCCGCGGGCGGCGAAGTGGTCGAGGAAGACCCGCTCGATGTTCCCGCTGCCGTTCGGGCCCGCGTCGGGCGTGTCGGAGCCGTCGCCGTCGTAGACGAACCGTGCGTAGTTCGGGCTGCCGAGCATGTCGAAGTTCAGGTTCAGCGCGATGTCCTTCCGCTGCCGCTCGGTCAGCTGCGACACGTAGTGCTCGGCGCCCAGCAGGCCGGACTCCTCCGCCCCCCAGAAGGCGAACCGGACGGCGTTGCGCGGCTGGATGCCCAGCTCGGCCATCTCCTCGGCGATCTCGAGGATCGTGGCCGCACCGCTGCCGTTGTCGTTGATCCCCGGCCCCTCGGGCACGGAGTCCAGGTGCGCGCCGACGACGACGGTGCGGTCGGTGCGGCCGGTGGGGCTGTCGGCGATGACGTTGGAGGTGGTCTCCTCGTCCACCCGGGTGCTGGTGCGGATGGCCACCGCCGACTCCGGGGCCGCCAGCTCCTGACCGACCGCGAAGCTCGCACCGAGCACGGGGATCGTGATGCCCGGGCCGCCGAGGGTGCCGGCCACGACGTCGGTGCGGCCCTCCTGGCCCTCGTTGAAGACGACGACCGCCGCGGCGCCGGCCGCCTGAGCGTTCCCGGCCTTCGTGGCGAAGTCGCAGGTGCCCCGCTGGACGAGGGCGACGGTGCCCCCGGGGAACCCGGCGAAGTCGGCCGCCTCGCACCCCGAGGTGGAACCCGGCTCGGCGGGCGGGGGGAGCGTGAGGTCGACCGGGGTGACCGCGGCCGTGACCTCGCCGGAGCCGGAGTACTCCATGACGGCGAAGTCCTCGGCCCCGTAGGACCGGGCCGTGGGCGCCGTGCGGGCGAAGCTGGCCGGCTCCACCTCCCGGAAGGCGGAGAAGGTGAACTCCTGGGTGGAGACCCGGTAGCCGGCAGCGGTGAGCCTCTCGGCCACGTACGCCGCCGAGGCGTCGTAGCCGCTGGAGCCGCTGGCGCGGTTGCCGTCGTTCGCCTCCGCGATGCCCTGGAGGGCGAGCAGGTGCTCGGTGATGCCGTCGACGGTGACCGCGTCGAGGAACGCGGTCGTGTCGGGCGTGGTCCCGGCCGCGGCCGGTGTCGTGAGGAGGGCGGGGGAGGCAAGGGCGAGCAGGAGGGGTACGGCGAGGCGGCGGCGGGACAGAGGGTGCACGGCGACGTCCTTCGGCGAGGGGCGGGCGCGCGACTGCGCGTAACCGCCCAACGACGGGACGTGTCGATCGTTACGGGCCCCCGGCGTGGTGCGGGGAGGGGCGGGCGCCGCGTGGTGCAGGGTGCCCGCCACCGCTAGCGTTCCGACCGCGCCCGGTCGGTGCGTGTGGCCCGGGCCCACCGTCGAGGGACGTCAGGGAGGCAGCCGTGGGCGACCACGTGTACCGGCTCAGCGAGATCGTGGGCAGCAGCAGGACCGGCGTCGACGACGCGATCCGCACGGCGATCCGCAAGGCCGCGGAGACGGTGCGGAACATCGACTGGTTCGAGGCCAAGGAGATCCGCGGCCAGGTCGTCGACGGCGACGTCGCCTACTTCCAGGTACGGCTGGCGATCGGCTTCCGGGTCGAGGACTGACCCCGGCTCAGGCCAGCCGGACCTCGTCCCCCTCGACGACGACGTCGACCGGGGCGAGCGGTTCGGTCGCCGGCCCCTCGAGCACGCCGCCGTCGGCCGGGTCGAACGCCGAGCCGTGGCAGGGGCAGACCAGCTCGTCGCCGTCCGGCCGGACGGCGCAGCCCTGGTGCGTGCAGGTGGCGTCGTAGGCGGCCACCCGGTCGCCGGACGGGCGGGCCAGCACGATCCGCTGCTCGCCGACGGCCAGCTCCAGCGCTCCGCCCTCGGGGATCTCGTCCAGCCGGGCGAGCACGGTGCCGCTGCCGGTACCGCTCACCTCGCGGACGCCGTCGCCGCCGCATCCGGCGAGCGCGAGCGCGCCGAGGCCGGCGCCGGCGGCACCGAGGACGGCGCGGCGGGAGAGGCAGGCGGGAGCGGTGCGGCGGGCGGGGGGCGCGGTCACGACGGCGATCGTCCCCCAGGCCCTCGCGACCCGTGCGAGGTGCTCAGTCGAAGCTGCCGGCGCCGCCCTGGCGGTAGGGGGAGCGGCGCTCGAGCCGCTCCCGCTCGGTGCGCTCGGCGCGCAGCCGGGCGGCCGTCCCCGGCCGGTAACCGGCCTTGGCGACCCGGTGCTCGGTGGTCTCGGTCATGAAGGCCACCGAGAAGAACAGCCCGAGCAGCAGTCCGCCGGCCGCGGCCGAGAGGCGGTAGCTCAGCGGCACGGGCACGACGACGAGGCAGAGGACCAGGACGGGCGACAGCTGCACGACCGCGCGGAGCAGGTGGCGGCGCACCCAGCCCGGGCCGGTCGTGTCGGCCAGCACCCAGGGTGCGAGTTCGGCGGGCAGGCCGGCGCCCAGGGCGTAGCGGAGCCATTGCAGCGCCGTGGGTCGCTGCGGGGTCGAGCGCGTGGAGTGCCGGCCGTGCACACCCCGACGGTAGGCCCGGCGCGACCGTTGCCGAAGCCCTGTGAGCTGGAGCACACTGCTGCAGCACCCTCGGCAGGGAGGCCCCCCGTGCGCATCACCCAGCTGCTCCGTCGCAAGGGTTCCCACGTCGCCACCGTCGACGGTGCCGCCAGCGTGCGGACCGCGCTCGCGCTCCTGGCGCACCACGGCGTCGGCGCGCTGGTCGTCTCCGCCGACGGGCGCACGATCGACGGCATCGTCTCCGAGCGCGACATCGTCCGCGGGCTGCACGAACACGGCGCCGGGCTCCTGGCCGAGCCGGTGTCCGCGGTCATGACCACCGAGGTGCACACCTCCGTGCCCGCCGCGGGGGTGGAGGAGCTCGCCCGCACGATGACCGACCGCCGGGTGCGCCACGTCCCGGTCGTGGAGGGCGGGGTGCTCGTCGGGATCGTCTCGATCGGGGACGTCGTGAAGGCCCGGCTCGACGAGCTGGAGAACGAGCGAGCCCAGCTGGTGGACTACATCCAGACCGTCTGATGCTGAGCCCTGCTCACGATCCGGACGCCGTCCCGGCGGGGCCCGGGCGTACGGTGCGCGGGTGGACGAGCGCCGTCTGGGAGTCGCCTCCGGGCTGAGCGCCTACCTCCTGTGGGGCCTGTTCCCCCTCTACTTCCCGCTCCTGAAGCCGGCCGGTGGCGTCGAGATCGTGGCGCACCGGGTCGTCTGGTCGCTGGTCTTCATCGCCGTCCTGCTGACCGCGCTGCGCCGCTGGCCGCACGTTCGGGCCGCCGTCACCGACCGGCGGACGCTGCTGGTGCTGCTCGGCGCCGCGGTGCTCATCGCCGCCAACTGGCTGGTCTTCGTCTACGCGGTCAACTCCGGGCACGTGGTCGAGACCTCGCTCGGCTACTTCATCAACCCGCTGGTCAGCGTGCTGCTGGGCGTCGTGGTCTTCGCCGAGCGACTGCGCCCCCTGCAGTGGACCGCGGTCGGCATCGCCGCCGTGGCCGTCGCCGTGCTGACCGTCGACTACGGCCGCCCGCCGTGGATCGCCCTCACCCTCGCCGCCAGCTTCGGCCTCTACGGGCTGATGAAGAAGCTCGTGCGGGTGGAGGCGGCGCCGGGGCTGTTCGTCGAGACGGCGCTGGTCGTCGTCCCCGCGGTGATCTGCCTCGCCGTGCTGCACGCCGGCGGGGACGCGTCCGCGGGCAGCGCCGGCGTCGGCCACCTGCTGCTGCTCATGAGCTCCGGGGTCGCCACCGCCGTCCCGCTGCTTCTCTTCGCCGCCTCGACCCGGCGCATCCCGCTGGCCACGGTCGGGCTGCTGCAGTACGTGACCCCGCTGATGCAGCTGGCCATCGGTGTCTTCGTCTTCCAGGAACCGATGCCCGCGGCCCGGCTGGTCGGGTTCCTCATCGTCTGGGTGGCGTTGGCGGTCTTCACCGTGGACAGCCTCCGCCAGGCCCGGGCCGGGACCCGCCGGCGCGCCATGGAGGCCCTCACCGAGCCGGTCTGACGCGCCGCCGTTCCCCGTCGTGGCGGGTGGCCGAAATGTCGGTCGGCGGGGCTACCGTCGGGTCCTACGCACCAGCACAGAAGGACCACCGATGACTCCCGAACCAGCTCCCGCGGTCTCCCCGCCGGGGGGCGAGGGACATGCCCCCCCGGAGCACGACACGACCCCGCCGGGCGAGCCCGAGCGGTCCGCCCCGACCGGTGGGCTCTCCCGCCGCGAGCACGACATGCTCGCCTTCGAACGGCAATGGTGGCGCCGGCCGGGCGCCAAGGAGACGGCGATCCGTGATCGGTTCGGCCTCGCTCCGACGCGCTACTACCAGGTGCTCAACGCGCTGGTCGACCAGCCGGACGCGCTGGCGGCCGATCCGCTGCTCGTCCGCCGCCTGCGCAGACTGCGCGCCGCGCGCGGCCAGCGGCGTTCGTCTCGGGTTCTGGGCAACGGGGGCTCCGCCGTTTAGATTTGCTCACCGTGGGCAGGCACGCCGCGTCAGGCGGTGACGGACCGGAGCAGGGGGCGACTCCGCTCCCGCATGGACGTCGCCGCACGGACGTCGGGGACGGTGCCCGTCCGTCCGTGCCGATCGATCCGGACCTGAGCGACCACCCGACGACGCCGGGCCGCAGCCGGGCCGAACGCCGCCGGGACGGCCTGCTCGACGCGGGGGAGGACCCGGGCCGCCGGCGTCCGGTCCCGCCGCGCTCGGCGCCCCCCGCCCCTCCGCGGCCGAGCGGCCAGCCGCCGCGGCCGGCCGGCCGGAGCGCACTGGCCCGGCCGGTGCCGCAGCCGGCCCGTCCCCAGCCGGTGCAGTCCGCGCCGCTGACCCGCCCGCGGCTGCCCGTGCCGCCGGCCGTGGCACCTCCGGCCGTGGCACCTCCGGCCGTGGCACCTCCGGCCGTGGCACCTCCGGCCGTGACACCTCCGGCCGTGGCACCTCCGGCCGCACCCCGGACCACGATGGCGCCGTTCCAGGCCGTCCCCACCCCCGGCCGCGACAGTGACGAGCCCGCCCCGGGCGAGGCGGCGGTCGCCGGCTGGCCCGCCGACCCTGCCGGGGACGCCCCGCGCGATGCGGGCCGCGACCGGTCCCCGGCGGCCCGGGCCACCGGCACCGCGTCGCCGACGGGGTACCCCGCGGCCGAGCCGGCCGGGACCGTCGCGGCCGGCTACCGGGACTGGACCAGCCCCTCCCGCAGCAGGGACGAGACGCCCGCCGCGCCGCCGGCCACCCAGGCGATCCCCGACCGGGCGACCTCGCGCCGCCGGGCTGACGCCGAGGAACGGGAGGAGGGCCCCGAGCCCACGCCGGGCCCCACGACCGGACCGTCCACCGGCTCCTCGACCGGGGTCGTCGGTGGTCGCGCCGCGTTCCGCGCCGAGCGGCAGGCCGCCGAGGCCGAGCGTCGGCGCGCCGCCCGCCGCAGCGGTGCCACCCCCGCGGCCCCGTCGGACGAGGACGGCGGCGGCCGCCGGGCCAGCGGCGTGCGCCGCTCCGCGGCCGGGCTGCTCGCGGTCGCCGTGGTCGCGCTGCTGGTGCTCGGCGTCTACTCCTTCGCCGCACCCGACGCGCAGGAGGCGGCGCAGTCCTCGGCCACCGGGTCCACCCCGTCGACCCCCACCGCGAGCGCCGCACCCAGCTCGGCCCTCCCGCCGCTGTCGGTCGCGCCGCTGCCGCCGGTCGAGGAGGCGCCCGACACCCCGGTGCGCGTGCCGGTGACCGTGCTGAACGCCACCGGCGTCACCGGGCTGGCCGCCGACATCGCCGACGAGCTCGGCGGCGCCGGCTGGGAGTCGCCCGCCGTCGGCGCCTACAACGGCGGGGACGTCGCCACCACCACGGTCTACTTCACCGACGGCGACGAGACACAGCGCCAGGCCGCCGTCCAGCTGATCGAGCAGTTCCCGCAGGTCTCCGGCCCGGTTCCGCGCTTCTTCGAGGTGTCCGACGTCGACGCGCCCGGCCTGGTCCTGGTGGCCACCGGCGAGTGGCGGCCCTGACCGCACGACATCGGATCCGTGCGGGGATTCCGGAACCCTGGCGTGCCCCCGTCCGTTGGCCGCTCCGTGCGTCCCGTTCGCGGGCCCGTGCGTTCCCGTTCGCGCCCCGGCGCCCGCGCGACGCTCGCTGCCCTGCTCGCCCTGCTGGTCTCCGGTGCGCTGCTCGCCGTCGCCCCGGTCCCGCCGGCCGCCGCGGCCGAGGACGTGGCGGCCGAGGAGCAACGCGTTCCGTCCGGCTCCGGGGCGGACGCGGTGGAGCTGGACACGACGCTCTACGTGCCCGGGTCGGCGTCGGCCGATGAGCCCGCCCCGGCGATCGTGCTGGCGCACGGGTTCGGCGGCAGCAAGGAGTCGGTCGCCGAGGACGCGCGCGACCTGGCCGGCCGCGGCTACGTCGTCCTCGCCTACTCCGCGCGGGGTTTCGGTGCCAGCACCGGGCAGATCGGGCTCAACGACCCCCGGTTCGAGGTCGCCGACCTCTCCACCCTCCTCGACCTGCTCGCCGCGCGCGACGACGTCCTCCTCGACGCCGACGGCGACCCGCGGGTCGGCGTGGCCGGCGCCTCCTACGGGGGTGCCCTGTCGCTGCTCGGTGCCGCCTACGACGACCGGGTCGACGCCATCGCCCCGCAGATCACCTGGAACTCGCTGACCGCCGCCCTGTTCCCCTCCCAGGTCGGCCCGGTCGACGGCGCGCAGACCGTGGCCGCCACCCCCCAGGCCGAGGGGAGCGGCGTCTACAAGCGGCTGTGGTCGGGGCTGTTCTTCGGGGTCGGCTCCGTGCCCGGCGGGGGCCTGCTCGGCGGGGGAGCGGGGGCCGACGGCGAGGAGATCGCCCTGCCGCCGGCCGACCCCGCCTCGGTCGACGCCGCCGCGGTGGAGCAGGCGCTGACCTGCGGGCGGTTCCGCGCCGACATCTGCGCCGCCTACCAGGAGGCCGCGGCCACCGGCACGCTGACGCCGGAGATCGCCGCGGTGCTCGACCGCAGCAGCCCGGCGACCGTCCTGGACCGCATCGACGCGCCCACCCTGCTCGTCCAGGGCACGCGGGACTCGCTGTTCGGGCTGGGCCAGGCCGACGCCAACGCCCGGGGGATCGCCGCGAACGGCGCACCGGTGAAGGTCCTGTGGTACGCCGGCGGGCACGACGAGTCCGGGTCGGAGCGGATCACCGAACGGCTGCGCGAACAGGTGGCCGGCTGGTTCGACTGGTACCTGCGGGCCAAGGGTGAGGACCCCGGCACCGGGTTCGAGTTCCCCGCCCCCACCGGCCAGGCGGCCGGGCTGGGCAGCGTGCAGGGCGGCAGCCGGACCGTCGCCGCCGCCGACTACCCCGGCCTGGCCGGCGCGGACGCCGCACAGCGGTCCCGCGTCGCCGTCGACGGCCCGGCGCAGCCGGTGGTCACCCCCGCCGGAGGCACCCCGGCGGCGATCACCACCGTCCCGGGTCTCGGCTCGGCGGCGGCGTTCGGGCTCGGCGGCACCGCGCTGGAGATCCCCGGCCAGTTCGCCGCCTTCGACAGCGAGCCGCTCGACGCCGCGGTGGAGGTCGTGGGGGCGCCGACCGTCGACCTCGCCGTCGCCTCGCCCAGCGGCACCGCGACGCTGTTCGCCAAGCTCTACGACGTCGGCCCCGACGGCGGCATGACCCTGCCCGGCGGGCTGGTGGCGCCGCTGTCGCTCACCGGCCTCTCGAGCGACCCGTCCGCGCCCACCGAGGTGTCGGTGACCCTGCCGGGGATCGTGCACCGCTTCGAGGCCGGTCACACGATGCGCGTGGTGGTCTCCTCCACCGACCAGGCCTTCGCGCTGCCCGCCGAGGCCGCGGTCTACTCCGTCGCGCTGGCCGGCGGGGACGGCGGGGCACTGGCCGTCCCGGAGGTCGAGGGGCAGGCGCAGAGCGGCTCGAGCACCGCCCCGTGGTGGGGGCTGCTCGGCGTGCTCGCCGCGCTGGGGCTGCTGGCCTGGGGAACGGCGGTGCTGTGGGGCCGCCGGCGCCGCCGGCGGGTCTCGGCCGTCGAGCCCGACGGGGAGGACGTGCCGCTGCGGTTCACCGGCGTGACCAAGGCCTACAAGGACGGTTTCGTCGCCGTGCGCCACCTCTCCTTCGAGGTGCGCCGCGGGCAGGTGCTCGGGCTGCTGGGCCCCAACGGTGCGGGCAAGACGACGTCGCTGCGGATGCTCATGGGCCTGATCCGGCCGACGGAGGGCCGGATCAGCATCTTCGGCCACGCCGCCGGGCCCGGCGCCCCGGTGCTCTCGCGCCTGGGCTCCTTCGTCGAGGGCACCGGGCTGCAGCCGCACCTGTCCGGCCGCGACAACCTGCGGCTGTACTGGGCGGCCACCGGCCGGCCGGCCGAGGACGCGCACATGGAGGAGGCGATCGAGGTCGCCGGCCTGGGCGCGGCCATCGACCGCCCGGTGCGCCGCTACAGCCAGGGCATGCGGCAGCGGGTGGCGATCGCCCAGGCGATGCTCGGCCTGCCCGACCTGCTGGTGCTCGACGAGCCGACCAACGGGTTGGACCCGCCGCAGATCCACGCCATGCGCGAGGTGCTGCGCTCCTACGCCGCGACCGGCCGCACGGTGATCGTCTCCAGCCACCTGCTCAGCGAGATCGAGCAGACCTGCAGCCACGTCGTCGTCATGGCCAAGGGGCAGAAGATCGCCCAGGGCACGGTGGAGGAGATCGTCGGCACCGGCGGCGCGGTGCTGGTCGGCCTGGCCGACGACGCCGACACCGACCGCGCGGCCGCCGTCCTCACGGCGCTGCCGGGGGTGTCGGTCGAGCGCACCGACGAGGGGCTGGTCGCCGAGCTCGACGGCACCAGCCGGGCCCGGGCGCTGCAGGCGCTGGTGGAGGCCGGGGTGGCGGTGGACGCGTTCACGCCGCGGCGCCGGCTGGAGGACGCGTTCCTGGCACTGGTGGGGGAGAGCTGATGACGGTCACCGGGCACGTCCAGCCGACCGGGGCCGTCGCCGGCTACCGGCCCGAGCGCACGCTGCGGCTGTCGGTGGAGCTGCGCCGGCAGTTCAAACGCCGCCGCACCATCGGGGTGTTCGTGCTCATGCTCGCGCTGCCGCTGGTGCTCATCGCCGCGCTGCAGCTGGGCGCGAGCGAGGACGCGCAGGAGAACAGCCGGCTCAACCTGGTCGACGTCGCGACCGCCGGCGGGCTGAACTTCACCCTGTTCGTGCTGTTCGCGACGACGAGCTTCTTCCTGGTCGTGGTCTACGCGCTGTTCTTCGGTGACACGGTGGCCAGCGAGGCCCAGTGGGGGTCGCTGCGCTACACGCTGGCCACGCCGGTGCCGCGGATGCGGCTGCTCCGGCAGAAGTGGTACGCGGCGCTGGTGCTGTCGGTGGGGGCGCTGCTGACGCTGGTCCTCACCGGGCTCGTGGCCGGCGGGATCGCCTTCGGCTTCGAGAGCATCCAGACGCCGATCGGCGTGACCCTCGGGCAGGGCGAGGGACTGCTGCGGCTGGCCGGGATGGTCGGCTACCTCGCCGTCCACCTGCTCGTCGTCGGCACGCTGGCCTTCTGGCTCTCCACGATCACCGACGCGCCGCTGGCCGCGGTCGGGGGCGCGGTGTTCACGATGTTCGTGTTCGCCATCCTCGACCAGGTCGAGCAGCTGGGCTCGATCCGCGACTGGTTCCCCACCGCGGAGGAGTTCGCCTGGACCGACCTGCTGCAGACCCCGGTCGACTCCGGCGACCTGTTCCGCGGCGTCGTCCAGTCGCTGGTCTACGCCGCCGTCTTCACCGCGCTGGGCTTCCGCCACTTCGCCCGCCGCGACGTCACCTCCTGAAGAAGGACCCCGTCCTCCCCACCCCTCGCAAGCTCGGGGCGGTGCCCTGGACGGGGCCTAGATGCTGGCGCGGACGGCTTGCGCCCAGCCCTCGCCCATGGGCCCCTCGGTCACCGTCACGTTGGGGACGGCGGAGAGCAGGTCGGCCATCCCGTCGACCGTGGCCCCGTTCGCGGTGATCCACAGCCGGTCGACGGCGGGGGCCATCTCCAGGTCGCTGACGCTGTCGCCGATCGCCACCGCGTCGGCCGGGGTGAGCCCGCGCCGCTCCAGGTCCCAGGCGATCGCCGCGCCCTTGGAGATCCCCCGCGGCATCAGGTGGTAGACCCGGGGCGGCAGCACGTCCGGCGCCAGGGTCATCCGGGACGACGCCGGGATGGCGCCGTTGTCCTTGAGCGTCAGCCATCCCAGGCCGGCCTCGGCCAGGTACGCGTCGACGGCGAGCGGGTCGACCCGCCCGCGCAGCAGGGCGTCGGCCTCGTGGGTGGCGTGCCAGGGCGCGTGCCACTCCAGCCGCCCGGGGTGGCGGGCCAGGAGGTCCTCGACGACGCCGAGCTCGGCCATCACGTCCATCGGTGTCCGCTGCGCGTACCGGGCGGGGAGCTCACCGCTGAGCCGGTGCACGCCGCGGCCGGCGTCCCAGCTGACCACCGAGCCGAGCTCGGCGACGGCGCCGTCGGCGGCGAAGATCCGCGCCGCCTCCACCACCTGCTCGAAGGTGCGCCCGCTGACCAGCACCAGCGCGACACCGGCCCGGTGCAGGTCGAGCAGGGCGGCCGCCGGGTCGGCGGTCAGGGCACGGCCGGCCGTGTGCCAGAAGGACCCCCGGGGCCCGACCATCGTGCCGTCGAGATCGGTGTAGACGACGCGCGTTCCCACCTCCCCATCCTGGCCGGGTCCGCTGCGGTGCCGGTCACCTGGGTAGAGTTCGGTGCGTTCCACTCATCCAGAGGGGCAGAGGGACACGGCCCGATGAAGCCCCGGCAACCGCCGCTACAGCGGAAGGTGCCAATTCCGTCCCGCGCGGCTCGACGGCCCGACGCGGGGAAGATGAGGAGGTAGTCGTCGCATGACCCTTACCGCTCCCGGCTCCACCCGGACGAGCCCCGCCGCCCAGGCCGACCCCGCCGCAGGTGGTCCGATCGCCCCGTGTCCGGCCCGCGGGCTCATCTGCCGCAACTGCGGGGCCACCTTCGGCCTGATCGCCGAGCACGCCTGCGCCGAGTGCTTCGGCCCGCTGGAGGTCGACTACGACCCCGAGGTGATGCGCGCGGTCACCCGCGAGCAGATCGAGGCCGGCCCGCAGAACATCTGGCGCTACGCCGGCCTGCTGCCGGTGGGCCAGGACCCGGCCGACCGCATCACCCTCGACCCGGGGCTGACGCCGCTGGTCCGCGCCGACCGGCTGGCCGAGGAGCTGGGCCTCACCGGCGGGCTGTGGGTCAAGGACGACTCGGCCAATCCCACGCACTCGTTCAAGGACCGGGTGGTCAGCCTGGCGGCCACCGCCGCCAAGGGGCTGGGCTACACGAAGATCGCCGCCGCCTCCACCGGCAACCTGGCCAACTCCGTGGCCGCGCACGCCGCGCGTGCCGGGCTGCCGTCGTTCGTGTTCATCCCCTCCGACCTCGAGCCGGGCAAGGTCGTGCAGTCGGCGATCTACGGGCAGACGCTGGTCGCCGTCGACGGCTCCTACGACGACGTGAACCGGCTGACCAGCGAGCTCGCCGAGACCGACGAGTTCGAGGACACCGCCTTCGTCAACCAGAACGTGCGGCCCTACTACGCCGAGGGCTCCAAGACGATGGGGTACGAGCTCGCCGAGCAGCTCGGCTGGCGCATCCCCGCCCAGGTGGTCATCCCGATGGCGTCGGGCTCGCTGCTCACCAAGGTGGACAAGGCGTTCCGGGAGCTGGTCGCGGCCGGCATCGTCGAGGCCACCGAGTGGACGATCTTCGGCGCTCAGTCGGCCGGCTGCGACCCGATCGCGACCGCGTTCGACAACGGCTGGGACGTCGTCAAGCCGGTGAAGCCGACCGGGATCGCGAAGTCGCTCAACATCGGCAACCCCGCCGACGGCCCGTACGCGCTCGACGCGATCCGGCGCACCGGCGGTGCGGTCGGCCGGGTGGGCGACGAGGAGATCGTGCAGGGGATCCGCGACCTGGCCCGCACCACCGGCGTCTTCGCCGAGACCGCCGGCGGGGTGACCGTCGCGGTCCTCCGCCAGCTGGTCGAGGACGGCCGGCTGGACCGCACGAAGGAGACCGTCGTCCTCAACACCGGCGAGGGCCTGAAGACCCTCGACCCGCTGGAGCCGGTCGTCGGCCCCACGCACCGGGTCGAGCCGTCGCTGCGGTCGGTGCGGGCCGCGGGTCTCATCCGCTGACGCCGTAGGGCGTGCGGCCGCTCCCCGGGCGAGGGACGGCCCGTTCCCCCATCCGGTGCGTCACGTGCGTGAGGTTGCTCTCACCACGGCTTTTGTGCTGTACGTTCTCCCGCGGTTTCAGTTCCACGTTCGTGTTAGGCGGGCGGAAGAGCTAGACCCGGCCCCTGGTTCGCGGGGGTCGTCCGCACGCACGAAACGTGGGAGCACACGTGGCACAGGGCACCGTGAAGTGGTTCAACGCCGAGAAGGGCTTCGGCTTCATCGCCGTCGACGGCGGCCAGGACGTCTTCGTCCACTACTCGGCCATCCAGATGGACGGCTACAAGAGCCTCGACGAGGGCCAGCGGGTCACCTTCGAGGTCGTCCAGGGTGAGAAGGGTCCGCAGGCCGACGCCGTGCGCAGCGTCTGATCCACCCGTTCCCGGTCGAGGCCCGGTCCCCAGTTCGGGGGCCGGGCCTCGGTCGTCGCCGACCCCCGTTCTTGCACTCGGTACGGCCGAGTGCCAGACTCGATCTGGCACTCGACGCTGTCGAGTGCCAACGAGGTCGGAACGGTGAGGCGCTGGTCGCGGGCCGAGGGAGTGCTCGCACCGCCGGCGTCGTCCGTCGCGGGCGCCGAACCCGGCCGTGCAGCGATCCATGCATGGAGGACATCACCACATGGCCAAGATGATCGCGTTCGACGAAGAGGCGCGCCGCGGCCTCGAGCGGGGCATGAACACCCTCGCCGACGCCGTCAAGGTGACCCTCGGCCCCCGGGGCCGGAATGTCGTACTCGAGAAGAAGTGGGGCGCGCCCACCATCACCAACGATGGTGTGAGCATCGCCAAGGAGATCGAGCTCGAGGACCCGTACGAGAAGATCGGGGCCGAGCTGGTCAAGGAGGTCGCGAAGAAGACCGACGACGTCGCCGGTGACGGCACCACCACCGCCACCGTGCTCGCCCAGGCGCTCGTCCGCGAGGGTCTGCGCAACGTCGCCGCCGGCGCCAACCCGATGGCCCTGAAGAAGGGCATCGAGCGGGCCGTCGAGGCCGTGACCGAGTACCTGCTCTCGACCGCCAAGGAGGTCGAGACCAAGGAGCAGATCGCCGCCACCGCGTCGATCTCGGCCGGCGACCCCGCCATCGGCGAGCTCATCGCCGAGGCGATGGACAAGGTCGGCAAGGAAGGTGTCATCACCGTCGAGGAGAGCAACACCTTCGGCCTCGAGCTCGAGCTCACCGAGGGCATGCGCTTCGACAAGGGCTACATCTCGCCCTACTTCGTCACCGACCCCGAGCGGATGGAGGCCGTCCTCGACGACCCCTACATCCTGATCGCCAACTCCAAGATCAGCTCGGTCAAGGACCTGCTCCCGCTGCTGGAGAAGGTCATGCAGTCCGGCAAGCCGCTGGCGATCATCGCCGAGGACGTCGAGGGCGAGGCCCTGGCCACCCTGGTCGTCAACAAGATCCGGGGGACCTTCAAGTCCGTCGCGGTCAAGGCCCCCGGCTTCGGTGACCGCCGCAAGGCCATGCTGACCGACATCGCCATCCTCACCGGTGGCCAGGTCATCAGCGAGGAGGTCGGCCTCACGCTGGAGGGCGCCTCCATCGACCTGCTCGGCCGTGCCCGCAAGGTCGTCGTCACCAAGGACGAGACGACGATCGTCGAGGGTGCCGGTGACCCCGAGCAGATCCAGGGCCGGGTCAACCAGATCCGCTCCGAGATCGAGCGCAGCGACTCCGACTACGACCGCGAGAAGCTGCAGGAGCGCCTGGCCAAGCTGGCCGGTGGCGTCGCCGTCATCAAGGCCGGTGCCGCGACCGAGGTCGAGCTCAAGGAGCGCAAGCACCGCATCGAGGACGCGGTGCGCAACGCCAAGGCCGCCGTCGAGGAGGGGATCGTCGCCGGTGGTGGCGTCGCTCTCGCGCAGGCCACGGCCGTCGCGTTCGACAAGCTCGAGCTGCAGAACGACGAGGCCACCGGTGCCAACATCGTGCGCGTCGCGCTCGAGGCGCCGCTGAAGCAGATCGCGGTCAACGCCGGCCTCGAGGGCGGCGTCGTGGTGGAGAAGGTCCGCAACTCCGAGACAGGCTGGGGCCTCAACGCCGCCACCGGCGAGTACGTGGACATGGTCGCCGCCGGGATCATCGACCCGGCCAAGGTGACCCGCTCGGCGCTGCAGAACGCCTCGTCCATCGCGGCGCTCTTCCTCACCACCGAGGCGGTCGTCGCGGACAAGCCGGAGAAGTCCGCTCCGGCCATGCCCGGCGGCGACGGCGGCATGGGCGGTATGGACTTCTGAGTCCAGCCCCTCACCGCACCACCAGCACTGCCCGGCAGGGGCGGTCCGCTTCGGCGGGTCGCCCCTGTCGGCGTCTCTGGGGGCGCGGCGGGCCGCTTCTGGAGTAGTTCTCTCGCAACCGGGGTGCTGCAGGACCCCGGATGCCCGAGCAACACTCCAAGAGCCCGCCGGACGGTCAGTCGCGCGGGGAGAAGACGCAGAACTCGTTGCCCTCCGGGTCGGCGAGCACGTCCCAGTCGACCTCGCCGTCCCGGGCCCGCAGCAGGGTGGCGCCGGCGGCGAGCAGCGCGGCGGTGTCCCCGACGACGTCGAGGTGCATCCGGTTCTTGACCGTCTTCGCCTCGGTGACCGGGTTGAACCAGATCAGCGGCCCGGTCCCGGAGGGGTCCTTGATCGGCACCGGCCAGGCGGGGTCGCGCTCGGTTCCGCCGGAGGGGGAGCTCCGCACGTAGCCGAGCGCCGCGCACCACCAGTCGGCGAGGGACTGGTGGTCGCGGGCGTCGAGGCAGAGGTCCTTGAACCGGGCGGGGGCGCTCATGTCCCGAAGCTCAGCACACCGCGCAGGCCGAGGGCCCGTCACCGGGTGGTGACGGGCCCTCGGGTGCGTGTTCAGTCGTGGTGCTACCGGACGTCGACGGTGAACGGTCCGGCGACGGCGCCCTGGCTGGACTTGATCCAGATCTGGCTGGGCGCGGTGGTGGGGGCCGGGTCGAGGACGATCGACCAGGGGCCGGCGTTCGCCGGTGCCTCCACAGCACCCACCGTCGCCGACGGGTATCCGGGGATCGGCGTGGTGACCGGGCCGGTGCCGGTCGCGTTCGGGCGGTGGACGGTGATCGTCGCGCCCGGCACGGTGCCCGAGCCGCTGATGCGGAACTCGTCACCGGTGCGGAACTGGGCCAGGTCCAGGCCGATGTCGTCACCCGGGAGGACGACGTTGACGCCCGTGGTCAACGGCGAGTACGTCGTGGCGGCCGGCGTCTTCGACTGGACCCGGAAGACCCACCGCTGCCCCGGCGCGGACTTGGGCAGGCCGGTCACGTCCGCGGTGGTACCGGTGACGACCACGTCCCGCTCCGGCTGGAGCGTGTTGGTGTTCGTCGCGTCCGTCCGCAGGTACACCCGGACGCGGTACTCGGTGGCGTCGGGCACCGGGTTCCAGCCCAGGCTGACCCGGCCCTGGGGGTTGGCCGCGTCGGGCCCGGCGCCGGCGAAGCTGGTCACGGCCGACCCGGTGGGGGCGACGGCCGCGGCCGCGGGGCGGGGAGAGACGACACCCGAGGCGTGCGTGGCGTTGCCGGCGGTGTCGATCACCGCGATGGTGATCGCGGTGTCGGCAGCCGTGATCGGGATCGGCTCCTGGTAGATCTTCGCGGTGGGCGAGGGAACGTTGCCGTTCGGCTGCGTGGTGACCGGAGAGCCGTCGAGGGTGTAGTAGATCGTGCCCTCGTCGGCCGACAGGGTCAGCGTCCGGCTGTCGGCGAGCACCGCCGTGGTCCCGTTGAGCTCGGGAGTGGAGGTCAGGACCGGGGCGGTGGTGTCGGTCTCGCCGTCGGGAGGCGTGGGCGAGGCCGTGCCCGCGAGGGCGAACGGGGCGCCCAGTTCGCCGTCGACGATCGAGCGGACCTCGATGTCGTACAGCGCGCCGGGGTCCAGGCCGTCCAGGACCACCTGGGTGGCGTCCGGGCCGACCCGGTAGCCGGACAGCCGCTGGGCGCCGGCGGCGTCGGCCGTCTGGTCGATGGCCTCGATGCTGTAGCCGTCGACCGGCTCACCGCCCGCGACGGGCGCGGCGGAGGCCCAGGTGACGGTGGCCTGGGCCTGGTTGTCCCAGACCACGGAGAACTCGCCGGCCGGGGGTTCGGCGCCGTCCGGTCCGGGCGGGCAGCCGGGGGCGCCGCCGCCGACCAGCCCGTACTCCGCCAGCGTGAGGCCGAGCTGGGCCTCGACCGCGGTGGCGTCGGCCATCCAGCTCAGCGCCACCTTCTCGCCGTCGAAGACCAGCTGCTGGTCCGACGGCGACAGGCCGCCGAAGGTCACCGAGAACTCACCGTTCGCCGCGGTGCCCTCGACGGTGTAGCCCTGCGTGGGCTCCGCCGCCTCGTTCGGGCTCCAGCCGATCGCCCGCTCGCCGATGTTGCCCTCGTCGCGCATCGTGGGGTTGACGACCTCGACGGCGAACCGGCCGAGGTCGGTGTCCGGGCCGTAGGTGCCCGTGATCGTGACGGTGTTGACGTTCCCCTCGGCCGGCTCGCTGGCGGTCACCCCGGTGACCTCGGCCGAGCTGACCTTCATCCCGTCGACCAGTGGCGAGCCGCTGAACGAGACCGACACGTCGTCACCCGCCTGGATGTCGGGGGTGACGTCGGTGAAGCATCCGTCGAACCCGCCGCCGGGCCGCGGGGTCGCCTCGTGGTTCCACTCCATGAAGCCGGTCCCGTCGACGACGCCCGTGGCGGTGCCGACGGTCTCGCCGCCGCGCGAGACGGTCAGGGTCGCGGTCTGGCCGGCCTGGGCGGTGTAGCCCTCGATGGCCACCATGTCGCGGGAGGGGAACACCTCGATGTTGCCCGGCCCGGCCGGCGGGGTGCCGGCCGAGGCGCTGCTGACGAACCCGATGAGCCCGCCGGTGGCCGTGAGGGCGGCGAGGCCGCCGGCCAGCAGCCGGTTCCCCCGCCGGGGGGCGGGCAGCCGCGACACGGACGGAGCTCCAGCTCGCGTACCGTCCCCACGGCCACCCAAGGTGGTCGGTCGTGATCTGGTCATCGTCTTCTCCGCTGTCCGCCGGCCCTCCTCGGACGGAGGGTCGGTCTCCATGGGGACAGACGGTCATCCGATCCGCTCGAAAGCGTCAGCCGAGCGGAGGGGGGACGAAGGTCCCCAATCCGAGGGGCGCGGGGCGCGTCGGACTGGGGGCGAAGGTCCTCAATCCGAGGGGCGCGTCGGACGTCCCGGTCGCGGGTAGGCGCCGTCCGTGGCGGTGATCATCGGGACGTCGGGCTGGCAGTACCGCGACTGGCGCGGCCGCTTCTACCCGCAGAAGCTGCCGCAACGGCTCTGGCTGGAGCACTACGCCAAGCACTTCGCCACGGTCGAGAGCAACAACGCCTTCTACCGGCTGCCCGAGCGGACGACGTTCGAGAAGTGGCGCGAGCGCACCCCGCCGGACTTCCGGTGGGCGGTCAAGGCCAGCCGCTACCTGACCCACATCAAGCGGCTGCGCGAGCCCGAGGAGCCGGTGGCCCGCCTGATGGAGCGCGCCGCCGGGCTGGGCGACAAGCTCGACACGATCCTGCTCCAGCTGCCGCCCACGCTGAAGGCCGACGCCGAGCTGCTGCGCGAGTGCCTCGCCTGCTTTCCGGGTGGCACCCGCGTGGCCGTCGAACCGCGGCACGAGAGCTGGTGGACCGACGAGATCCGCGCCCTGCTGGAGCGCTACGGCGCCGCCCTGTGCTGGGCCGACCGCGATGAGCGCCCCGTCGCCCCGCTCTGGCGGACCACCGACTGGGGGTACCTGCGGCTGCACACGGGCGCGGAGAACTGGCGCTACCGGCCGGAGACGCTGCAGCTGTGGGCCGACCGCCTCGCCGCCACGTGGTCCCCGGTGGAGGACGTCCTCGTCTACTTCAACAACGACCCCGGCGGCGCGGCGGTCGTCGACGCCGTCCACTTCGCCGAGGCCGTGCGCCGGGCCGGCGGAACGCCGACCCGCGTGCCCACCCTCGAGCAGGCGACCGGCGAGGCGTGGGCGGAGGCCGGGACGGCGTCCGTCTAGAGCACGCTCGGGTCCTCCGCGTGCCGGATGCCGAGCTGGTCGGCGGCCTGGCCGAGCACCGCCTGCACGGCCAGGGTGTCGGCCAGCGGCATGACCGCGCTCTCGGTGCGGCCGGCCCGCAGGCACTCGGTCACCTCGATCAGCTCGTGCGCGTAGCCGCCGCCGGTCTGCGGGCGGGTGATCGTCTCCGGTTCGGCGCCGGCGCGGTGCAGCACGATCGTCTGCGGGTGGTGGAAGCGGGGGAGGACGTCGATCCAGCCGGCGGTGCCGAACACGCGGGCCTGCCCCGGCAGCGCGTACCGCAGCGAGGTGGTCAGCGCCGCCGAACGGCCGTCGGCGTAGCCCAGCAGCAGGCTCGCCTCGGCGTCGGCCCCGGTCGGGAACAGCGAGCCCGCGGTCGTCACGGTGTCCGGGCTGCCGAGGAGCATCTGCGCGAAGGAGACGACGTAGACGCCGAGGTCCAGCAGGGCCCCGCCGCCCAGCTCGAGGGCGAACAGCCGGTCGACGGGGTCGTAGTCGCGGGCGACCCCGAGGTCGGCCTGGACGGAACGGACCTCCCCGATCGCGCCGTCGGCCACCAGGTCCCGCAGGGCCACGACCGCCGGCTGGAAGCGCGTCCACATCGCCTCCATGGTGAACAACCCGCGCTCCCGGGCCAGGTCGATCACCTCCGCGGCCCCGGCGGTCGTCGCGGTGAACGCCTTCTCCACCAGCAGCGCCTTGCCCGCCTCCAGGGCGGCGAGGGCCACCGCGTGGTGCTGCGGGTGGGGCGTGGCGACGTAGAGGATGTCGATGTCCGGGTCGGCGAGGATGTCGGCGTAGGAGCCGTGGGCGCGGTCGAGCCCGTGCCGGCGGGCGAAGTCCGCGGCGCGGTCGAGCGAGCGGGACGCGACCGCGACCGGCCGGGCGCCCTCCACGTGGGCGAAGTCCGCGACCAGCTTCTCCGCGATGCGGCCCGGCCCGACGACGCCCCAGCGGATCTCTTCCTTCACCGGCCCGACGCTAGCGGGGACCCGCACCGCAGGAGGTTGCCGTCCCCGCCGGGCAGACTGCCTCCCGTGGCCGTGCTCATCGACACCCCGGTGTGGCCCTGGCGCGGCCGGTTGTGGTCCCACCTGGTCAGCGACGTCTCCCACGACGAGCTGCACGCCTTCGTCGCCGCCGAGCTGGGGATCCCCCGCCGGGCGTTCCAGGGCGACCACTACGACGTCCCCGAGGACCTCTACGAGGTGGCCGTGGCCGCCGGCGCCGTCCCGGTCGGCGCCCGCGAGCTGCTCGGCCGGCTGATGGCCGCCGGGCTGCGCGTCAGGAAGCCCCGCCGGCCCGTGCCCTCAGCAGGCCCAGCTCCGCGGTGAGGTTGGCCCGCGCCCGCGGGGTCCACGCCGCGGCCACCGCGGGCAGGCGGTACAGGGCGGGCAGTGCCAGCAGGTGCTCCAGGACGGTGATGCGTCCGGCGGTGAACGCCGCGTCGGAGAGGTGCCCGTACTCCGCGCGCACGGCCGAGGCGTAGGCGGCGTAGCTCTCCGGCGGACCGGCCAGCACGGCCAGGTCGGCGGCGCAGAGCACCGCGCCGTTCGGGTCGTCCGCCGCCGGGGCGTGTCCGGCGGTGAGCCGCACCAGCCGGGCCACCTCCTCCACCCGCTCCTCCGGGACCAGCCCGCGCAGCCCGGCCCGCGCCCGCTCGGCGCTGACCGCCTCGTTGTCATCGCGGAGCGGGTCGTAGACGACGTCGTGGTACCAGGCGGCCAGCCGGACGGCGTCCGGATCGGCCGCAGCGTCGGCCAGCTCGCCGACCAGCCCGAGGACGGCTGCCAGGTGTGCCAGGTCGTGGTAGCGGCGGTGCGGCTCGCCCCACGCGGCGACGACCGCGGCCCACTCGGTGCGCGAGGTGGGGGAGTCGCCGGCCAGCTGCGCCCACGTCTCGAAGCCGACGAGGCTCATGCGACCCCGCAGCTGCGCAGGGTCAGCAGGGCGAACGCGCGGGCCGCGGTCACCACCTCGGCGACCGGCACCCGCTCCTGCGGCCCGTGCGCCAGCTGCAGGTCGCCGGGCCCGTGGTGCAGGGTCGGGACACCGGCGGCGGCGTACAGGCGCAGGTCGCTGCCGGCGCTCAGCGCCCGCTCCGGGGGCGTCCCGCCGCCGGCGTCGGCCACCGCCCTCCGGACCGCCGGCAGCAGCGGGTGCCCGGACGGCAGCGAGCCGCTGGCGAACGCGCCGCCGGTCCAGCCGACCCGCACCGGGTGCTGCGCGAGCCAGGGATGCGCCGCGCAGATCGCCGCCAGCCGGTGCTCGAACGCCGCGCGGGCCTCCTCGACCGGCTCGCCCAGCCGGACCCCGTACCTCCCCTCGGCCACCAGCCGGTCGGGCACCGAGCTGGCCCAGTCGCCGGCCCGGACCCGGCCGATCGACAGGCCGTAGGGGAAGCGGGCGTCCCCGAAGCGCCGGTCGGCGTCGCGCTGCCGCTCGGCCTCGAACTCCCGCAGGCCGGCGTGCACTTCCGCGAACAGCTCGACCGCGCTCACCCCCTGGTCCCGGTGGGCGGCGTGCGCGGCGCGTCCGGTGACCTCCAGGCGGAAGGTCAGCGCGCCGGCGCAGGCGGTGACCACCGCGCCGGCGGTCGGCTCGGGAATGACGCACAGGTCGCCGCGGTGCCCCCGCTGCAGGGTCGCCCAGGCGCCCAGACCGCCGTCCTCCTCCCCGACGACGGCGTGCACCGCGACCGGCCGGGTGAGCCGGACCCCTGCCGCCCGCACCGCCGCCAGGGCGGCGAGGGAGGCGACAACGCCGGCCTTCATGTCGCAGGCACCCCGGCCGTGCAGCGCGCCGCCGGCCAGCCGGGGGACGAACGGGTCGGCGGGCCACAGCTCGCGGTCGCCGGGCGGGACGACGTCGGTGTGCCCGGAGAACACCAGCGCGGGCACGCCGTCCTCGGCGGCCGCCACCGTGCCGACCACGCCCCAGGCCTCGGTGCGGTCGACCTCCTGGCCGGGGGCGTCGGGCGCGCTCGCGGCCGCGGCCAGGTCGATCGGCCACCGGTCGACGGCGCAACCCAGCTCCTCCAGCCAGCCGGCGACCAGGTGCTGTGCCTCGGCCTCCGCCGCCGTCCCTCCGACCGACGGGACGGCGACCAGCGCGCGCAGCCGGGCGACCACCCACCGCTCGTCGACGGCGGACAGCGCGCGGGCCTCCGCGTCGGTCAGGTCGGCCACGGCCGGAGTCTGGCACGGCCGGCGGCGCCCCTGCGGCGAGCCGGGAACAGGCTGCCGGGCAGGCACGCTAGCTTCGCCGCCGTGACGCAACCGCCCCCGCCGCCCGGCTGGTACCCCGACCCCGCCGGCAGCGGCGCGACCCGATGGTGGGACGGCCAGGGCTGGACCGACCACGTCGGGCAGGCCGCGGCCCCGCCGGCGCCGGCGGTGACCGCCCAGGCGCACGGGCCCTCGCTCTACGACCAGCCGGTCCTCGTCGTCTCGCAGAAGACGAAGCTGATCGAGCTCACCAACGAGTACGCCGTCTTCGACGGCGAGGGCCAGCAGATCGGCGCGGTCGTCCAGGTGGGGCAGAGCGCGCTGAAGAAGGCCGTCCGGTTCGTCTCCAATCTCGACCAGTTCCTCACCCACCGGCTGGAGGTCCGCGACGCTCGCGGTCCCGTGCTGGTGCTCACCCGGCCGGCCAAGATCGTGAAGTCGCGGGTCGTCGTCGAGCGGCCGGACGGCCAGCCACTCGGGGAGATCGTCCAGGCCAACGTGTTCGGCAAGATCCGCTTCGACCTGGTCGTGGACGGGCAGGTCGTCGGTGCGATCCAGGCCGAGAACTGGCGGGCCTGGGACTTCGCGATCGTCGACGCCGCCGGCACCGAGGTCGCGCGGATCACCAAGAAGTGGGAGGGCCTGGCCCGGACGCTGTTCACCACGGCGGACCGGTACGTCGTGCTCGTCCACTTCCGGCTGCCCGAGCCGCTGGCCAGCATGGTCATCGCCTCGGCGCTCACCGTGGACACCGCCCTGAAGCAGGACGACCGCGGCTTCAACTGATCGGTCCCGGCCCGTGTGAGCCCCCCGCGGATGGGGGTAGCCTGGGGACTGTCCGGGCCGGGTGCTTCGTGCCCCCGGGTGCCATTTGGTTATCAGCCTTCGCGGACTACCGCCCCGACCTCGGTCGGGGGCCTGGAGCCGCGTTGTGCGTCTCGCCGCGAGGCGGCCGGCATCCGGTCCGGACCCTTCTCCTCCCGACTGCCGCGCTCGAGGTGCCGCCGTCCGGGCTCCGCCTTACCGTCGTCTCGGAGACCGAGAAGCGGCAGAGGGTGGTGGGTTCCCATGGAAGGAACGGTGCGGCAGGGGCCGAGCGCGACGACCGTCGAGGTACCGCACCGGCTCCCCGTCCGGACGCTGGTCTCGGCGAGCATCGGCAACGCCGTCGAGTGGTTCGACTGGACTGTGTACGCCACCTTCGTCGTCTACTTCTCCGGCCAGTTCTTCCCGTCGGAGAACGAGGCGCTCGCGCTGATCGGCGCCACCTCCGCCTACGCGCTCGCCTTCTTCTTCCGGCCGCTCGGCGGCTGGCTGCTCGGGCGCTTCGCCGACCTGCGCGGCCGCAAGGCCGGGATGCTGCTGACCATCCTGCTGATGGCCGGCGGGTCCATGGCCATCGCGATCCTGCCCACGTACGAGGCGGTGGGCTGGCTGGCGCCGATCCTGCTGCTGCTGGCCCGCATCGCCCAGGGCATGTCGCTGGGCGGCGAGGTCTCCAACGCCTCGGCCTACCTCGCCGAGATCGCCCCGCCGGCCCGCCGCGGCCGCTACTCGGCGTTCTTCTACATCTCCACCGGGACGGCGCTGCTGCTGGCCTCGCTGCTCGGCGTGCTGCTGACCAACATGCTCGACGAGGAGCAGCTGCAGTCCTACGGCTGGCGGATCGCCTTCGCCATCGGCGGCCTGCTCGGCATCCTGGGCCTGTGGCTGCGCCGTTCGCTGGTGGAGACCGAGCAGTTCGAGGAGAACGCGGCCAAGGCCCGCGCCACGAAGGACCCGCTGCGCCAGACCATCCGGCACCACCCGAGGGCCGTCGTCCAGCTGATCGCCTTCACGATGCTGTCGACGCTGTCCTACTACACGTTCTTCAGCGCGCTGACCCCGTTCGCGATCACTTTCCGGGGCGCCGACGACGGTGACGTGTTCCTCGCCCTGTCGCTGGGCACCGCGCTGTTCGTCGCGCTCTGCTACCCGTTCGGTGCGCTGTCGGACCGGTTCGGCCGCAAGCCGCAGATGCTGGTCTGGGCGGGCGGCTACGCGGTGCTGATCGTTCCGCTGTCCTTCCTGGTCCAGGACAACCTGCTCTCGCTGATCGTCGTCTTCTGCACGGGCCTGGGGCTCTACGCGCTGCTGGCCTCGATCGCCCCCGCGATCATGAGCGAGCTGTTCCCCACCGAGCTGCGGGCCACCGGTATCGGCGCCTGGTACAACCTCACGGTCGCGGTCTTCGGCGGGACCGCGCCGCTGGTGATCACCGCACTGTCGGGTGCCGGCCGCCCGCTGATCTTCTTCGTCTACGTGGCCGTCGCCGCCGCGATCGCCTTCGTCGCGGTCCTCACCCTCCGGGAGACCAAGGGCACCGATCTCACCTGAGGGGCCTGCCTGAGGGCCTTACCCGGCCGGGCGGGGCAGGGACTGCCTGATCGCCCGATGCCGGGCCGGACCCCTCAGCACGACCGTCGACGTCGTCCCACCCGACGACGCAGGAGAGACGGTCATGCCTTACCCCGACCCCGGCCTCGAGGCCGAGCTGGCCTACCGGCGCGAGCTGCTGCAGGCGATCGGCCGCGGAACCCGCACGCGGCCGGGCCCCTGGTTCTCCCGCCGGCGCCGTCGGGCCCGCTGAGCGGTCCCCTCCCGGTCGCTCCGGTCCCGTCGGAGGGCCGTGCCACGATCATCGGCGTGCCGCAGTGGGACGATCGACCGTTGGTGGGCCGGGCCGAGGAGCTCGACCGGCTGCTGGCCTCGGTCGACCGGGCGCTCGAGGGGCGCACCTGCGCGGTCCTGCTCGCCGGTGACGCCGGTGTCGGCAAGACCCGCCTCCTCGACGAGCTGAGCGCGCGGGCGGCCGGGCGCGGTGTCCGGGTGCTCACCGGGCACTGCGTCGACCTGGGCGACGTCGGCCTGCCCTACCTGCCGTTCGTGGACCTGCTGCGGCCGGTCGCCGGCGAACCGCTGACGGTCGCGGCGCAGCCCGCGCTCACGGGGCTGCTCGCCGGCCGGCCCGCGCCGGCGGCGGCCGAGCTGCCGGCCGGCGACGCCGCCGACCTGGGCCGGCCCCTGCCGCACCCGGGGTCCCGCGCGGCGCTGGACGACGGCCGGTTGCAGCTGTTCGAGTCGGTGGCCGCGCTCCTGGCCGAGCTGGCGGCGGGCACCCCGCTGCTGGTCGTGCTCGAGGACGTGCACTGGGCCGACCGCTCCAGCCGCGACCTGCTGCGCTACCTGCTGGCCCGGCTGGCCGACGAGCCGGTGGCCGTCGTCGTCTCCTACCGCTCCGACGACCTGCACCGCCGGCACCCGCTGCGGCCGCTGCTCGCCGAGCTGGTGCGCCTCCCGGGGGTCGAGCGGCTGGAGCTCGGGCCCCTGCCGGACGCGGCGGTGGGTGAGCTCGTCCGGGGGCTGGCCGACGGCGTGGCCGAGCGCACGGTGGACGACGTCGTGGCCCGGGCGGAGGGCAACGCCTTCTACGCCGAGGAGCTGCTGGCCGCCGGGCTGGCGGGGGAGACCCTGCCGCTGGCGCTCACCGACGTGCTCCTGGCCCGGGTGGAGCAGCTCGGGGAGGCGGCCC
This sequence comes from Geodermatophilus ruber, assembly GCF_900114385.1. Classification (GTDB taxonomy): domain Bacteria; phylum Actinomycetota; class Actinomycetes; order Mycobacteriales; family Geodermatophilaceae; genus Geodermatophilus; species Geodermatophilus ruber. The sequence continues at coordinate 129,201 of NZ_FOSW01000004.1, read as the reverse complement.
AGCGGGTGCTGCGCGTCGCCGCGCTGGCCGGGCGGCAGGTGCGGCACGACCTGGTGACCGCCGTCGCGGGGCTGGCGCCGGCCGAGCTGGAGGCGGCGCTGGCCGAGGCGGTGCACCACCACCTGCTCGTCGTCTCCGCCGACGGCCGCTACCGCTTCCGGCACGCCCTGCTGCGCGAGGCGGTGCTCGCCGACCTGCTGCCGGGGGAACGGGTCCGGCTGCACGCGGCGATCGCCGCGCACCTGGCGGCGACGCCCGGCGCCGGCACCGCGGCCGAGCGGGCCCACCACGCCCGGGGCAGCAACGACCTGGCCGGCGCGTTCTCGGCGTCCCTGGAGGCCGCGGTGGAGGCCTGCCGCGTGGGCGCCCCGGCCGAGCAGCTGCAGCACCTGGAGGCCGCGCTGGCGCTGTGGCCGGCGGTGCCCGACGCCGCCGGGCGCGCCGGGCGCGACCACGCCGCGCTGCTGCTGGACAGCGCGTCCGCGGCCCGCACCGCCGGCGAGCTGCACCGGGCGGTGGCGCTCCTGCGGGAGGCGCTGCAGTTGCTGGGGCCCGACGGCGACCCTGCGGCCCGGGCGCGGGTGCACTACCGGCTGGCCCAGGCGCTGGCGCGGATCGAGGACCAGGCCTCCGCGATGCGCGAGAGTGCCGCGGCCATGGCCCTGGTGCCGCGCGATCCGCCGTCCCCGGTGCGGACGTGGGCCGCCGCCACCCATGCCCGGACCTGCTACGCCGTGGGCCGGTGGGACGAGGGGGACGAGGCCGCCGGGGAGGCGCTGGCGGCCGCGGACGCGCTGGGTCTGGACAGCGCCTGGGCCGACACCGCGGTGTCCCTGGCGCGGGTGCGCGGCGGCGAGGACCGGGCCGTCGTCACCGCGCGGCTGGAGGAGGCGCTGGTCCGCGCCCGCCGCTCGGGGGACGTCGACGTCGAGATGCGGGTGCTGTTCAACCTGGCGGTCGTGCCGTACGAGGGCGGGGACCTCGCCGCGGCACTGCGCTGGATCGACACGGCGCTGACCCGGGCCGGCGACGTGGGCGTCGAGTGGTCCTTCTACGCCGCCGAGCTGCGCCACCTGGGAGTGGTCGCCCGCTACGTCACCGGGGACTGGACGGGCAGCCTCGAGCTGGTCGAGGGGCTGACCCGGGTGCCGGAGATGGCCGGGCACGTCCGGGCCGCCGGGTTGCTGGTGCAGGTCGGCCGGGGGGATCCCACCGTCGCGGACCGGGTGGCCTGGGCCCGGGGCCTGACCGCGCACCTGGACGCGCACGTCCTCCTGCTGCTGGCCACCGCCGGGGCCGAGATCGACCGTGCCGCCTGGGCGGGCGACGCCGGCGGAGCCGCGGACCGGGCGCGGGCGGCGATCGAGCAGATCCACCTCGCGTGGGGTGTCGACCGGCTGGCGGTGGTGCGGCTGGCCGCCATGGCGCTGGCGCCGGTGGGCGACGCGGCCGCGGGAGCCCGGCTGCTCGGCGACGACGCGGCCGTGCGGCGCTGGGAGGCGACGGGGGAGGAGCTCGTCGCGGCGGCCCGCTCCGCCGTCGAGGAGCACCTGGGGAAGGTCGGCGAGTACGGCGTCGAGGCGGCCGCCTGGCTCGCCCGCGTGGAGGCCGAGGCGGCCCGGCTGCAGGGACGGGCGGCACCGGAGCTGTGGGACGCCGCCGTCCGGGCCTTCGGCTACGGGCACGTCTACGAGCAGGCCCGGTCCCAGTGGCGGCTGGCCGAGGCGCTGCTGGCCACCGACGACCGCGCCGGCGCCGCGGAGCAGCTGCGGGCGGCCGCGGAGGTGGCGGCGCGGCTGGAGGCCGCCCCGTTGCGCGCGGCGGTGACGGAGCTGGCCCGCCGCGGCCGGCTGCCCCTGGACCTGCCCGGCGCCGGGCGCGTCGTGGACCCCGCGGCGGTGTTCACCCCGCGGGAGAACGAGGTCGTGCGGCTGCTGGCGCAGGGCCGGACCAACCGGCAGATCGGTGCCGAGCTCTACATCAGCGAGAAGACGGCGAGCGTGCACGTCAGCAACATCCTGGCCAAGCTGGGCGCGGGCGGCCGCACCGAGGCCGTGGCCATCGCCGCCGCCCGCGGCCTTCTGCCGCACTAGCCTGCCGCGATGTCCGTCGACCCGGACCGCAACGAGATCGGCGCCGGCGGCGCGCGGTCTGATCAGAGCATCGTGCGCAGGCGCTCGCGGCGGGCGCGGAGGACGTCGACCGACGCCGAGGCCGACGGCGGCCCGGGCACGGACTGGCGCAGCTGGGTGTGCACCACCGCGTGCGGCGTCGAGGTCTTGGCCGACACCCGGCTGACCAGCCGGTTGATTTCCCGGCGCAGCTCAGCGGCGTCGCGCCACGACCGGCCGGCGTCGTCCTCGTCGGGGTGGTCCTCGACGGGGAACAGGCCGCCGTCCTCGTCGTCGTGGTGGGCCCGCTGGGCGATCCGCAGCCGCAGCTCGTCGTCGCGCTTGGCGAGCAGCTCGGCGGTCTGCTCGGCGGTGAGCAGACCGGGGATGCCGAGGAACTCCTCGTCCTCGGGCGCGACCACGGCCGGTGACCCGGAGCCGGTGTGCGCCGTCCCGCCGTGCAGGACGTGCGCGAACCGGGCGTCGGCCTCCAGCGCCTCGAACTGCTTGACGCCGTCGACCGCGCGTTCCTTGGGCGGCAGCGGCTCGAGGTCCAGCTCGTCGCCCTGCTGCGTCTTCGGCGGCGGCATGACGTGGTTGCGCTGCTCCTCCATCGACGCGGCGAGGCTCAGCAGCGGCCGGACGGCGGGCAGGAACACCGTGGCCGACTCGTGCGGCGCCCGGGAGCGGACCACGCGGCCGACGGCCTGGGCGAAGAACAGCGGCGTCCGGTAGGAGGTCATCCAGGCCAGGACGGCGGCCCGGGGGACGTCGACGCCCTCGGAGATCATCCGCACGCAGACCGCGATCCGCGCGGACCCGGTGGAGAACCGCTCGATCTTCTTCGACGCCTTGGGATCGTCGGAGAGGATCAGCTCGGGGGCCTTGCCGGTCACCCGGCGGACGATCTTGGCGTAGGCGCGCGCGTCGTCCTGGTCGCTGGCGAGGATCAGCCCCGCGGCGTCGGGCATGCCGTTCTCGCGCAGGTGGGTGATCCGGTCGTCCATCGCCGCGATCACGTGCGGCACCCACTGGCCCTTGGGGTCCAGGGCGGTGCGCCAGGCCTGCATCTCCACCGAGCGGGTGCCGGCCTCGGACAGGGAGGCGGCGACCACCTCGCCGGCGGAGTTCCGCCAGCGCGAGGTCCCGGTGTAGGCGGCGAAGACGACCGGCCGGACGACGTTGTCGGCCAGCGCCTCCTTGTACCCGTAGGTGTAGTCGGCGCGGCTGACCAGCCCGGCGCCGGCCTCCCCAGCGTCGCCCTCGAAGCCGTCCTCCTCGTACCGCACGAAGGGGATCCGCTCGTCGGGCTTGGTGCGGAACGGCGTCCCGGTGAGGCACAGCCGGCGGGCGGCGAAGCCGTAGGCCTCCTCGATGGCCTCACCCCAGGAGAGGCCGTCGCCGGCGTGGTGCACCTCGTCGAGGATGACCAGCGTCTTGACGGAGGTCGCCCGGGCGGCGTGCAGCATCGGCTTGCCGGCCACCTGCGCGTACGTGGTGACGTAGCCCTGGGTGCCGGCGCGGACCGGGCCGACGGCGTTGGTCAGCCCCGGGTCCAGGACGATGCCCATCCGGTCGGCCGCGTCGGCCCACTGCAGCCGCAGGTGGTCGGTCGGGCAGACGACGATCACCCGGGCCACCTCGCGCCGCTGAAGCAGCCGCGCGGCCAGGGTCAGGGCGAAGGTGGTCTTGCCGGCGCCCGGGGTCGCGGTCACCAGGAAGTCCTTCGGTGAGGCCTCCTCGTACCGCTCCAGGGCCGCCTGCTGCCACGCCCGGAGGGGCCGTGCCGAGGTGATCGCCGGTGCCTGCGCGCGCGCCAGTGCTGTGTCTCCCATCGCGTGCGTCATCGTGTGTCGGACCGGTCCGACACGCCCATCCAGGCGGGGCAGCTCGGCGTGCCGCCGTGGGTGTGGCAGGGGGTGCCCAGTCTCCCAGACGAGTCAGGGCATCGCCGTCAGCAGCTTGTCGCTGGTCGCCCGGGCCACGCCGGGCGACCTCGAGCGCGCGGCCGGTGCAGGTGAGCGGAGGCGTCAGTCGGCCGGCTCGTCCACCCAGTCGGGGCCGTTGACCTCGCCGGGGCCGGCCAGGTCGGCGGCGTCGACGATCGTGTACGCGTAGCCCTGCTCGGCGAGAAACCGCTGCCGGTGTGCGGCGTACTCGCTGTCGAGGGTGTCCCGGCTGACCACGGTGTAGAAGTGCGCCTGCCGGCCGTCGGCCTTGGGGCGCAGCACCCGGCCGAGCCGCTGGGCCTCCTCCTGCCGGGAGCCGAACGTCCCCGACACCTGGACGGCCACCGCGGCCTCGGGCAGGTCGATGGAGAAGTTCGCCACCTTCGACACCACGAGCGTGCGCAGCTCGCCGGAGCGGAACTGGTCGAACAGCCGCTCCCGTTCCTTGTTCGTCGTCGAGCCCTGGATGACCGGGGCGTCCAGCGCGGTGCCGAGCTCCTCGAGCTGGTCGAGATAGGCCCCGATGACGAGCTTCTGCTCCTCGGGGTGCCGGTCGAGCACCCGGCGGATCACCGGCAGCTTCGAGGACGCCGTCGCCGCGATCCGGTACCGCTCCTCCGGCTCGGCCACCGCGTAGGTCATCCGCTCCTCGTCGTCGAGCGCGACCCGCACCTCGATGCACTCGGCCGGGGCGATGTAGCCCTGCGCCTCGATGTCCCGCCACGGGGCGTCGTAGCGCTTCGGCCCGATGAGGGAGAAGACGTCGTCCTCCCGGCCGTCCTCGCGCACCAGCGTGGCCGTCAGGCCCAGCCGGCGGCGGGACTGCAGGTCGGCGGTGAGCCGGAAGATCGGCGCGGGCAGCAGGTGCACCTCGTCGTAGACGATCAGCCCCCAGTCCTGCGCGTCGAACAGGTCCAGGTGCCGGTACTCGCCCTTCCGGCGGGTGGTGATCACCTGGTAGGTCGCGATGGTGACCGGGCGGATCTCCTTGCGCTCCCCGGAGTACTCGCCGATCTCGTCCTCGGTCAGCGACGTGCGGGCGATGAGCTCCCGCTTCCACTGCCGCCCGGCGACCGTGTTGGTGACCAGGATCAGCGTGGTGGCCTTCGCCTCGGCCATCGCCGCGGCGCCGACCAGGGTCTTCCCGGCACCGCAGGGCAGCACGACGACACCCGAGCCGCCGGCCCAGAAGCCGTCGACCGCCTCCTGCTGGTAGTCGCGCAGGTGCCAGCCGGACTGGTCGAGCTCGATCGGATGCGCCTGGCCGTCGACGTAGCCGGCGAGGTCCTCGGCCGGCCAGCCGATCTTGAGCAGCGCCTGCTTGAGCCGGCCGCGCTCGGACGGGTGGACGACGACGGTGTCCGCGTCGATCCGTGCGCCGAGCATCGGAGCGACCCGCTTCGAACGGATGACCTCCTCGAGCACCGCGCGGTCGGAGGAGTTGAGCACCAGCCCGTGCACCGGGTTGTTCACCAGGGTGAGCCGGCCGAAGCGGTCCATCGTGTCGGCGACGTCGACCAGCAGCGCGTGCGGCACCGGGTAGCGCGAGTAGCGGACCAGCGCGTCGACGACCTGCTCGGCGTCGTGCCCGGCAGCGCGGGCGTTCCACAGCGCCAGCGGCGTCACCCGGTAGGTGTGCACGTGCTCGGGGGAGCGCTCCAGTTCGGCGAACGGCGCGATCGCCGCCCGGCAGTCGCGCGCCAGCGGGTGGTCGACCTCGAGCAGCAGGGTCTTGTCCGACTGGACGATGAGGGGACCGTCGTTCACGGTGACCTTTCGGCAGCGGGCGTCCTGCCGCCCGGAGGGTGCAGCAGGGGAAGGGGCCCCGCGGGGACCTCCGTCACGGTAACCGCGGGGACCGACAAGCCCTTCCCGATCGCGGGGATCGGGGGTGATCCGGTCAGCGCCAGTCCCGCAGCCGCAGGGGCGGCGGGTCCCCGCCGGGCCGCTGCAGCAGCACCTGGTTGACCCCCATCCGGCCCGTCTCGAAGGCGAGCGCGCTGCCGGCCATGTACAGCCGCCACACCCGGGCCCGCCCGAGGCCGTTGGCCGCCACTGCGGCATCCCAGTTCTTCTCCAGCCGGTCCACCCAGGCCCGCAGGGTCAGCGCGTAGTGCAGGCGCAGCGCCTCGACGTCGAGCGCCTCGAGCCCGGTCGCCTCCAGCGCGCCCACGATGTCGGCCAGGCCGAGCAGCTCCCCGTCGGGGAAGACGAACCGCGCGATGAAGGTGTCCGGATCGGCCTGGAACGCCCCGGCGTTCCAGGCGATCGCGTGGTGCAGCAGCCGGCCGCCGGGGCGCAGCAGGTCGTGCAGCCGGGTGGCGTACCGCGGGACGTTCGCCCGTCCCACGTGCTCGGCCATCCCGATCGAGGCGACCGCGTCGAACGGGCCGTCGTCGACCGTGCGGTAGTCCTGCACCCGGATCTGCACCCGGTCGGCCAGCCCCGCCTCGGCCACCCGCCGGCGCGCGAGGCCGGCCTGCTCCCGGGACAGCGTGATGCCGACGACCTGCGCCCCGTACCGGTCGGCGGCGTGCATGGCCAGGCTGCCCCAGCCGCAGCCGACGTCGAGCAACCGCGCGCCGGGCCGCAGGTCCAGCTTGCGGCAGACCAGGTCCAGCTTGGCCTCCTGCGCCGCGTCCAGACCGGTGGCCGGCGAGTCCCAGACGGCGCACGAGTAGACCAGCGAGGCGCCGAGCACGAGGGCGTAGAAGTCGTTGCCCACGTCGTAGTGGTGGGAGATCGCCGCGGCATCCCGCGCCCGCGAGTGCCGCCGCCCGAACCGGCGCAGGCGGACCTCCTCCGGGGGCGGTGCCGGGTCGGGGCCGAGCGCCCCCAGCCGGGCGGCGGTGGCGGCCAGCCGCAGCCGCGCCCGCACACCCAGGGGCGTCGTGGGCTCGGCCGAGCCGACCCGGCCGGAGGACGTCAGCGCCGCCAGCGTGGCGAAGACGTCGTCCTCCAGGTCCAGCTCCCCGGCCACGTACGCACGACCCAGCCCCAGCTCCCCGGGTGCCCACATCAGCCGGCGGACCGCCCGCGGCGAGCGGACCCGGATCACCGGCGCGCCCGGCGGCCCGGCCTCCGAACCGTCCCACAGGCGCAGCCGCACCGGCAGCTGAGCGACCCCGAGGACCTCCGTCACCGCCGCGGCCAGCTGCGCGGCGGAACTCTGCTTGCTCCCCATGTGGACGGAGCGTCGCGGCCTGCGACCCAGGGGGCAAGCGGTTGCGGCGCGGTTCAGGAGGCCGCCGGGTCCCCCTCCTCGACCAGCGCCACGGAGGTGATCCGGTGGACGGCGAACGTCCGGTGCTCGCCGCGGCGCTCGTCGTACCCCTGCAGGAACCCGCCCGCGAGGGACACCGGCTGCACCACCCGCTGGCTGCCGCTGCCCTGCGCGTCGACGTAGCCCAGCCACACCGGCACGCCCTCCCGGACGGCGCGGGACAGCAGCTCCAGGGTGCCGGCCGTGGTCACCCCGGGGATCTGGCGCACCGCCTCGCCCCGGCGGGCGGCCAGCGCGGCGTCGCCGGCCCGGATCTCGCGGACGGTCGCGGCCAGCTCGTCCCCGCCCAGCGGCCGGGCGGCCGGCGGAGGAGCGGCGCCGGGGCGGCGCGCGGCGGCCCGCGGCCGGGCGGGGGGCCGGGTGAGGACGGCGCCGCCCGGTGACTCCCCAGCCGGCGCGTAGCCGGCCTCGCGCAGCACGGTGAGCACCTCGTCGGCGCCCAGTCCGCTGATCAGCACGCCCGGAGCCAGCCGGCGCAGCTCCGCCGCCGCGGTCCGCCGGTCGCCCAGCACCTGGGACAGCAGCCCGTGGTCGTCGGAGCGCACGTAGCTCTCGATCGCGCCGACCCGCAGCCGGCCGTGCTGGCGGGCGACGTCGTCGATCAGGTAGTCCAGCGCCTGCGGCACCGGGGTGCGCGAGGCGCGGGCGAAGAAGTCGTGCAGGTCGGTGGCCGACCAGCCGGAGTCCAGCGCCCGCCGGACGCTGGCCTCCGACACCCGGAACACCGTCGCCCCGCCGGAGGACTCGATGTCGGCGACGACGGCGAGGGTGTCGGCGAGCTCGGCCACCAGCGGCCCGGGAGCGACGAGGGAGAGGTCGGGCTGGGCGAGCACGTGGTCGACCGGGTCGGGGAGCAGCCCGCGCATGCCGTCGGCGGCGCCGTCCTCGCCGGTGGCCAGCAGCCCGCGGCCGCCGGTCGAGAGCACCCCCTCCACGACGACGCCGAGCCGGGCGGCCTCGGCGAGCAGACCGGGCACCGGCGCCAGCCGGTCGGCCCGCCGCGGGGTGCGCCAGCGCAGCAGCGCGACCAGGTCGTCGGGGGCCAGCCCCGCCCCCGCCGGGTACTCGGCCAGGGCGGCCAGGGCCGAGCGGCGGATCGCCGGCGCGGTGTGCCGGACCAGGTCGGGGGAGAGGGCGTTGACCGCCTTGCCCGAGACGTCGCGCTGCCCGGCCAGCGAGGGCAGCCGGACGCTGTCCAGCCAGCCGCCGGCCAGCGTCGCCCAGCGGGCGGGGAGGTCCTGCTCCCGCCACAGGTCGAACGCGCGGGAGGGCAGCCACTCGTCGCGGTGCGGGCCGCCGACATCGAGCAGACCGGCCAGGTGGGCCAGCTCGAGCAGCCAGCCGGCCTCCGGTTCGCTCACGTGCAGGGCGCGGGCCAGCCGCTTCTGGTCGCGTACGCCGATGCCCCCGCTGCGCAGCAGCCCGGCCGGCTCCTCCTCGAGCAGCACCAGCAGCTCGCCGACCCGCCCGATCGCCTCCATGGCGGCCCCCGCGGCCCGCCGGTCCACCGTCGCCGGGTCGCGCTGGACCACGGCCGGTTCCGGCCGCAGCCGCGGCGGGCCGAAGGGCCGGTCCCCACGCAGCAGCAGGCCGATCTCCCGGGGCAGCTCGACGTTGAGCGCGTCGATGCGGGCCAGCAGCCCGCGCTGGAGCAGCCGGCGGGCCGGGGAGGAGCCGCTGCCGTTGGTGTCGGGCAGGTGGCCGACCGGGCGGTCCCCGGCCAGCCGCTCGAGGACCTCGCGCTCCTCGGTGGGCAGCTCCCCGATCGCCGCCGGGACGTCGGCGGGCAGCGTCAGCCGCAGCTCGACCGCGCGCCGGCCCAGCCCCGCGGGATAGCGCACCGACCGCCGCACCGGGTCGGGGGCGTGCAGCAGCTCGTCACCCCACAGCAGCGCCCGGGTGGTCAGCCGGTCGACGGCGGCCCCGAGCATCTCGTCGGGCACCTCGGGCAGCGCTGCCGGCAGGTCGGCGGCGGGCACCCCGTCGGTGTCGGCGAGCAGCACGACGTCGAGCACCTGCAGCGTCGCGGCGTCCAGCTCGTCGAGGGCGCGGTCCACCGACACCGGCACCGCCAGCCGGCTGGCCAGCGCGACGACGTCCGACGGCGCGGGCCGAGCGACGTCGGGCCGGGCCACCAGCAGCGCGCTGAGCTGCTCGTCGCTGCGGGTGCGCAGCCAGGCGGCCAGGGTGGCCGGTCGGTCGCCAGACATCCGGTCCACGCTACGTCCTCCGCGCCACCTCCTGCCGCGAGCGGGGGGAGCGGTGCGCCAGCATGGCCGCGTGCACCCCGCCGCCGACGACCCGCGGACCCCCGGCGCGCTCACCGGCTACCAGGCCGGGGCGTGGCGCTGGCTGGGCGGCGGGGTCATCGCCGCCGTCCTGGGCGTGCTGCTCGCCGTGGCCGCCGTCGCCATCGCCGCCAGCTCCGGCCGGCGGCTGCCCGGGGTGGGCCTGGTCGTCGTGGCGCTCGTCGTCGGCGGGGCGGTGGCGGCGATCGCCGGCGGGGGCGCGCTGGTGCGGCTCCGCCGCTGGCGCCGGGCGCTGGAGACCACGCCGTGGCAGACGGGGACGCTGCGGATCGCCGGGCCGGCGGTGCTGGCCTTCGAGCCGGCCGGCTACGACGAGACCGACCCCCTGGCCGAGCCGGTGCGGCTGCGACTGATCAGCACGTCGGTGTGGCGCACCCGCGCCGTCCAGCGGCTCGACGGCGCCACGATCCGGGCCGCCCGCGTCGGGGACCGGGAGTGGCTTCTGGCCGCCGACGGGGTGCCGACGGTGTACGGCGCCCGGGCCGCCGGCCGCCGCTGATCCCCGCGCGCGGCCCTTCGCGCGGCGTAGTGCGTGCGTTCGGGGTACACCGTCGGCCAAGATGGGCGACGACCGGGCACTCTGCGGTGCCCGAACGACATGCACACGGAGGCGACAGGCGAGATGGCCAAGCGGAACCCCAAGCACGCGCACCTGGTGGAACCGACCTGGGGGCAGTCCGAGGACGGAGGCCCGCCGCTGACGGAGTTCACCGCCGAGCCGGCCGGCCCGCTGTCCCCCTTCGGTGAGGACCACGGCTTCCCGATGCCGCCCAGCCGCCTCCGCTACGCGCACCCGACCGACAGGCCCAACCGGGCCGGCGTCCAGACGGCCGAGGGGCGGCGCAGGCCATGACCACCCCCGCGCTGCCGTCCTACAGCAGCGGGACCTCGACTGTCCCCCTGCTCGGCGACACGATCGGGGCCAACCTCGACCGGACGGCAGCGCGGGTGGGTGACCACGAGGCGCTCGTCGAGTGCGCCACGGGCCGCCGCTTCACCTACCCGCAGTTCGTCGCGGAGGTCGACGCCTGCGCCCTGGGCCTGGACGCCCTCGGCGTGGCCAAGGGCGACCGGGTCGGCATCTGGGCGCCCAACTGCGCGGAGTGGGCCTTCGTGCAGTACGCGACGGCCAAGCTGGGCGCGATCCTGGTCACCATCAACCCGGCCTACCGCACCCACGAGCTCGCGTACGTGCTGAAGCAGGCCGGCATCTCGGTGCTGGTCAGCGCGCCGTCGTTCAAGACCAGCGACTACCGGGCGATGGTGGCCGAGGTCCACGGGGACTGTCCGGACCTGCGCGAGGTCGTGTTCATCGGCGATCCGGAGTGGGAGCGGCTGCTGGAGACCGGCCGGGCCGGCGACCGCGGCCTGCTGGCCGGCCGCGAGCAGCAGCTGTCGGCCGACGACCCGATCAACATCCAGTACACCTCGGGGACGACGGGCTTCCCGAAGGGCGCCACGCTGACCCACCACAACCTGCTCAACAACGGGTTCTTCGTGGGCGAGGGCTGCGGCTACACCGAGGCCGACCGGATCTGCGTCCCGGTGCCCTACTACCACTGCTTCGGCATGGGCATGGGCAACCTGGCGGCCACCAGCCACGGCGCGACGATCGTGATCCCCGCCCCCGGATTCGACCCGGCGCTCACTCTGCAGGCGGTCCAGGACGAGCGGTGCACCTCGCTCTACGGCGTCCCGACGATGTTCATCGCCGAGCTCGCCCTGCCCGACTTCGGCTCCTACGACCTGTCCAGCCTGCGGACCGGGATCATGGCCGGCTCGCCGTGCCCGGTCGAGGTGATGAAGCGGGTGGTCGCCGAGATGGGCATGACCGAGGTGACCATCTGCTACGGGATGACCGAGACCTCACCGGTCTCCACCCAGACCGGGGCGGACGACGACCTCGACCGGCGCACCTCCACCGTCGGCCGGGTGCACCCGCACCTCGAGGTGAAGATCGTCGACCCGGGGACCGGGCTGACCGTGCCCCGCGGGACGCCGGGTGAGTTCTGCACCCGCGGCTACTCGGTGATGCTGGGCTACTGGGACGAGCCGGAGAAGACCGCGGAGGTCATCGACGCCGCCCGCTGGATGCACACCGGCGACCTCGCGGTGATGGACGCCGAGGGCTACCTGAACATCGTCGGCCGGATCAAGGACATGGTCATCCGCGGCGGGGAGAACGTGTACCCGCGGGAGATCGAGGAGTTCCTCTACACCCACCCCGACGTCGTCGACGCCCAGGTGATCGGGGTGCCCGACGAGCGCTTCGGCGAGGAGCTGATGGCCTGGGTGCGGCTGCGGCCGGGCGCCGAGCCGCTGACCGCGGAGGGCCTGAGGGAGTTCTGCACCGGCCGGCTGGCCCACTACAAGATCCCGCGCTACGTCAAGATCGTCGAGGAGTTCCCCATGACGGTCACCGGCAAGATCCGCAAGGTCGAGATGCGGCAGGTGTCGGTGCAGGAGCTCGGCCTGCAGGCGGCCGCGGCGGTGCAGAACGCCTAGCTACACCCGGGCCTTCGGGCCCGGCGCCAGCCGGACGATCAGCTTGGACAGCAGGTTGCCGACCACGACGTAGACCAGGGCGGCCAGCGCCGCGTTGATCGTCTCGCCGAGCTTGGCGTCCTCGGGCCGGAACAGGTCGACGGTGAACCAGCCGAAGGTCTCGCGGACCTCGGCGGCGAAGCTCACCAGCGCGTTGTCCGGGTTGGCCTCGAAGAACCAGAACACTGCGTGCAGCACGATCACCGCCGCGATCAGCGAGGCGACCAGGCGCACGACCGAGGCGAGCAGGGCGAACGCGCGGGTCGCAGCGGCACGGGCCATGCGTTCATGATCTCCCGTCCGGCGCGCCGCCGCGACCCGTCCCCGCTCAGGGGACCGCGCAGGGCACCACCAGGGCCCGGTGGTCCGACAGCGGCAGCCGCACCGCCTCGCCCGGCCCGGTCGCGGTGATCCCGCCCCGGCCGAGCACGTGGTCCAGTTGCCGGGTGGGGGAGTCCAGCGGGAAGGTCGGCGCCGAGGCCAGGGGCTGGAGCCCGCTCAGCCGCACCGCCTGGCCCGCCGACATGTTGAGGTCGCCCATGAGCACCAGCGGCTCCCGGGTGCCGGTCAGCGAGCGCACCAGCGTGGACAGCTGCAGCGCGTTCCAGCCGGGGATGAACGACAGGTGCGTGTTGGCCACGGTGAACTGCCCCGACGGCCCCTCCAGCACTGCGGCGACGGCGACCCGCGGCTCGTCGCCGACCAGCTTCGGCCGCGGCGCGCCCCGGAACCACACCGGCACCCGGCTGCGCAGCGCGGGCAGCCGGACCACCCGCCAGGACACCACCGGGTAACGCGACAGCAGTGCGATGCCGTAGCTGGCCGACCCCGGCTGCTCCTCGCCGGTGGCCGCCATCCAGGTGCCCCCGGGGGTGCCGGAGAGCGCCGCCACGAACTGGGAGTCCACCGCCCCCATCGCCTCGGCGGCCACCGCGGTGAGGTCCGCGCCCATCGACCGCGGCTGGTCCCGGTCGACCTCCTGCAGGCCGAGGACGTCGGCGTCGAGGGTCTTCACCGCGGTGGCGAGGCGGTCGACGTCGACCCGGTCGTCGGCGGGCGAGCGCCCGTGGAGGATGTTGAACGTCGCGATCCGCACGAGAGGTCCAGTGCCCCGCCCGCAGCGGTCCACACCGCAACGTTCCGATGGGACGACGCGGGGTAGCAGGAGCGTGTGCAGCCCTCGGACCGAGACGAGATCCGTGACCTCCTCAAGCGCACCGCGGTCGCGCTCAAGCAGAGCGACGTGCCCTTCGCCCTGTGCGGCGGCTACGCGGCGTGGGTGCGCGGCGCGCCCGAGCCGGACCACGACGCGGACTTCCTGGTCCCGGCGGCCGAGGCGGAGCGGGCGGCCAAGGTGCTGGCCGCGGCCGGGCTGGAGGTCGTCGACCCGGCCGAGGACTGGCTGACCAAGGTGGTCCAGGGCAACTCCTTCGTCGACGTCCTCTGGCGGACCTGCGGGCAACCGGTGGAGCAGGAGCTCATCGACCGGGCCGAGGAGCTGTCGGTGCTCTCGGTGCACATGCCGGTGCTCGAGGCGACCGACATCGTCGTCACCAAGCTCATGACCCTCGACGAGCACTACTGCGACTACGCGCGGCTGCTGCCGGTGGCCCGCGCGCTGCGCGAGCAGGTCGACTGGACGAGGGTCCGCCGGGAGGTGGAGGCCAACGACTTCGCGGTGGTGTTCCTCGTCCTGCTCGACCGCCTCGGCATCGTGGAGCAGCCGGTCACGCAGGGGTGAGCACCGTCGCCAGCGCCGCCACCGCCACCAGCGCGACGACGACGGTGGCCAGCAGTGCCAGCCGGGGCGCGGCCACCTCCGAGCCGCTCTCCACGGCCCGGTGGACCAGTCGCTCCCTGCGGGGGGCCAGCCAACCCAGCACGGCCAGCCCCAGCAACGCGACGACGCCGGCGAGGGCCAACAGCACCGGCGCCCCACCCTGCGCGGAGTGGTGCGCCATCAGCCCGGCCACCGCGAGCACCCCGAGGCCGGTCCGCTGCCAGGCCAGGGCGGTCCGCTCCTGCCAGGTCTCCCGGGCCGCCCGGCTCATGCGCCGATCACCTCGATGCCGACCAGCACCGCCACCACCACGAGGACGGCGGACAACGAGGCGACGACCGTCGTCGGCACCCGGCTGGGGGGCAGCGGGCGCCCGGTGGCGATCGCCCACTCGTTGCGCCGCCACCGACGGTAGCCCCCCAGGGCGGTCCCCAGCCCGGTGAGCACCAGCGCCACCGCCACCGCCGCACCACCCCACGGGACCCCGAGGCCGGGGGCGAACTGGGCCATGGCCACCCCGGCGGCGACCAGGGCCAGCCCGGTGCGCAGCCAGGCGAGCAGGGTCCGCTCGTTGGCCAGCGTGAACCGGTAGTCCGGGTGGGCGGGCTCGGTCTCGCCGGGGGGCACCGGGTCAGGCTAGGGCGCCGGCCGATCCGGTGGAGGACGTCGACGGGACGCGGGTCACGGCGACTAATCTTGGCGCTCAGCGGCCGCCACGCCGCCACGCCCACCCGGCCCGGCGCCGGACCGTCCGCGACTCACTCGAGGGAGCAACGTGCCCACCGGCAGAGTCAAGTGGTTCAACCCGGAGAAGGGTTTCGGCTTCCTCTCCCGCGAGGACGGTCCCGACGTCTTCGTGCACAAGGATGCTCTGCCCGCCGGCACCGCCGAGCTCAAGCCGGGCCAGCGGGTGGAGTTCGGCATCGTCGCTGGTCGCCGCGGTGACCAGGCCCTGCAGGTGCGGGTGCTCGACCCGCTGCCCTCGGTGTCGGCGGCGGCCGCGGCCGCCAGCCGCAAGAAGCCCGACGAGCTGGTTCCGATCATCGAGGACCTGATCAAGCTGCTCGACGACGTCTCCAACGGGCTGCGCCGCGGCCGGCACCCCGACAAGGCCGTGTCCCGCAAGGTCGCCGCGGTGCTGCGCGCGGTCGCGACCGACCTGGAGCACTGAGCCCGGCTCAGCCGGGCGGCGGCGTTGTCGGCGGTGCGGTCGCCATCCCCCCGGAGGGCCCGCCGGCGCGGATGAAACCGATCGGCCAGGCGCCGCTGAAGCCGTCGCAGCCGGCCTCGGCGTCCTGGACGACGACGAGGTAGAACGCCGGCGGGACGACGTCGGAGCTGTTGATGTCGTCGAACACCGTCGTGCCGGCGTCGACCTCGACCTCGCCGAGCTGCTCGGTCAGCTGGTCGTCGAAGACCTGCACGCTCCAGCCGTCCTCGGCCAGCGCGTCGGGCACGGTGAGCCGGATCGTGGTGTCGGGGGAGACCTCGATGATCGGCGGGGTCACCTCGTAGCGCTGCCCCTCGCCGTCCAGGCACGCCTGGGTGGGGGAGGCGCTGACCTCCTGGGTACCGGCCCGGACGACGACGTCCTGCGGGCCCGAGGGCTCCCCCGACCCGCACCCGGCCACGCCGGCGAGCAGCAGCAGGCCGCCCAGGGCGGCTGCCGGCCTCATGCGTGCCCCCGCGAGTCGGTGGCCGCCTCGGCGGCGGCGAACGGGGGGGTGGGCGGCGGGACGGCGGGGCGCCGGCGGGGCGTCCACAGCACGAGCGCGACGGCGAGCACCAGCAGTGCGGCGGCGACGGTGAATCCGAGCCAGCCGGTGGGCGGCAGCGCGATGCCGAGCGCGCCGCCGACCACCCACGCCAGCTGAAGCAGGGTCTCGGACCGGGCGAACGCCGAGGCCCGCAGGCTCTCGGGGACCTCCCGCTGGATGATCGCGTCCAGGGAGACCTTGCCCAGCGCGTTCGCGACCGCGGACACCCCGGCGACCACGGCGGCCATCGTGAAGCTGTAGAACACCGCGGCCAGGACCGTGATCACCGCGGCCGAGCCGGCCGACACCAGCACCACCGTGTCCGGGCGGACGGTGTGCAGCCGGGATCCGACCGCGGTGCCCAGCACGCTGCCCACCCCGGCCGCCCCCGCGATCGCGCCGAGGGCCAGGGTGGCCGGCCAGCCGCCGTCGACGGTGGCCTGGACCAGGAACGCCGAGAAGATCGTGAGGAAACCGCCGAGGCCGCGCAGGGCCGCGTTGGCGCGCAGCGCGACCACCACGGCCGGGTTGACCGGGCGGCGCCGGCGGCCGGTGGTCACCGGCTGGGGCGCGGTGGTCAGCACGTCGGCCGGCAGCTCCCCGGCCGGCACGTCGACGTGTGGCGGCAGGCGGACCGCGAGCACGCCGGCGAAGAGGAACACCGCGGCGGTCACGGAGAGCTCCCAGGTGAACCCGAGCGCCCACGCCAGGCCCGCGCCCACGCCGCCGAAGACGCCGGCGGTGAGCAGCCCGAAGACCGAGAGCCGGGCGTTGGCCGAGGTGAGCGACATCGCCCCGGGCAGCACCCGCGGGACGACCGCGGCGCGCAGCACGTTGTGCGCCTTGGACAGGACCAGGACGCCGAGGGCGGCGGGGTAGAGCCAGAAGTCGTCGAAGTGCGCCGCCATCACCAGCGCGAGCACCCCCCGGCCGATCAGGCTGGCGGCCATCGCCCAGCGGCGGCCCCGCTGCAGCCGGTCCAGCAGCGGCCCGATCACCGGGGCGACGACGGCGAAGGGCGCCATCGTCACCAGCAGGTAGAGCGCCACGTTGCCGCGCTGGGCGTCGGTGGTGGCGGCGAAGAACAGCGTGCCGGCCAGCGAGACGGCGATCATCGCGTCGCCGGCCATGTGCAGGGCGTTGACCCACAGCAGCTGGGTCAGCCCGCTCTCCCCGGCGCCGTCCGCGCGGCTGGCGGTCCGGACCCGGCGCACCGCGGCACCGGTCAGCTCCCGGGAGCGGGCGGCGGCGACCCGGGTGACGGTCACCTTGCGCGGCGGGGGCACCGCCGGCTGCGGGCGGGTGGCCGGCCGCGGGGCGTCCAGCGGGGTCGTGTCCAGCCGGTCGACCGCGGAGGACGGCTGCCTCCGGCGCAGGGCGCCCCGGCGGGCGCCGGGCGGACGGGAGCTGGGCACCGGTCCATGGTGCCGCACGGGGCTGACCAGGCCGCGGGGAACCGCCCCGGGCGGGCCGCCCCCGCGCCGTCGACACGTCAGGGACAATGGCGTCGTGGCCGACTTCTCCGACCCCGCCGGTGCGGGGAGCGTGCTGTCCGCGGCGGTAGAGCTGGCCCGGGCGGCGGCGGTGGAGACCGCCGGCTCCGCCGACCAGGTCGGGGAGCACCTGGGCGCGACCCCGGAGGTGCCCGACGGCGACGCCGCGGCGCTCGGCGAGGTGGTGACGCACTCCTTCGCCAGCGCGCTGCCCGGCTACGTCGGCTGGCACTGGGCGGTCACCCTGGCCCGCGCGTCCGGTGCCGAGCAGGTCACCGTCGACGAGGTCGTGCTCCTGCCCGGCGAGCGGGCGCTGCTGGCGCCGGCCTGGGTGCCCTGGCAGGAGCGGCTGCGCCCGGGGGACCTGTCGGTCGGCGACGTGCTGCCCTCGACCGAGGACGACCCGCGCCTGGTCCCCGCCTACACCACCGACGACGACGCCGCCGAGGACCCGGAGGCCTCCGCGCTGGCGGCCGAGCTCGGGCTCGGGCGCGAGCGGGTGATGTCGCGGGAGGGCCGCAGCAAGGCGGCGGAGCGCTGGGCCGACGGCGACTTCGGCCCCCGGTCGGCGATGGCCCGGCACGCGCCGGGGCCCTGCGTCACGTGCGGCTTCTTCCTGCCGCTCGCCGGGTCGCTGCGCACGCGGTTCGGTGTCTGCGGCAACGAGTTCTCCCCCGCCGACGGGCGCGTCGTCACCGTCGATTACGGCTGCGGTGCGCACAGCCAGGCCACGCTGGTGGCCGAGGAGGCGACCGAGGTGGTGATGTCGGCGCGCTACGACACCGGCGCCTTCGACGTCCTGACCGACTAGGTCAACCGCGCCGGCGGCGGCCGAGCTGGCCCTGCCAGCGCATGATGCCCAGCCCCACGGCGGCCAGCGCGACGCCCGCCACGCAGGTCCAGGTCCACACCCGGTCCACCCGGTCGCCGAGCAGCAGGAGCACGACCAGGGCCAGGGCCCAGAGCACGGATCCCGCGAGCACCACCCGCGCGGTGTCCACCTGCAGCGGGGGCGGGGCCTGCTTCGTCGGACCGGGCACGGACCCGACCCTAGGGCCCCGGGCCCCCCGGCCCGCGCAGGCGTGCATCCCGGGTATGGCACGCTGACGCCGCTCGGAGCAGTTCAGAGCAGTTCTCAGCAGTTCGCACCGGTCGGTCGGGGCGCGCCTTCCGCCGCCCGTCCGTCCGGCTGCCCGCCCGGGGAGTCAGCATGTCCGAGAAGTCCCGCCCGTCCAGGGGCACCAGCCTCGACCAGGCAGACGGCGGCACACCGGCCGACACCGTCGCGGGAGCGGGGAGGACGCCGCAGCGCAGCGAGGGGCCGCGGATCAGGCCGCGCAACAGCCTGGACCGCTATTTCGAGATCAGCGCCCGCCGGTCGACCGTGGCCCGTGAGCTGCGCGGCGGCCTGACGACGTTCTTCACGATGGCCTACATCGTGGTGCTCAACCCGATCATCCTGTCGGGTGTCGACGTCGAGGGCGACAGCCTGCCGTTCGCGTCGGTCGCCGCCGTCACCGCGCTGATCGCCGGCGTGATGACGATCGCCATGGGCATCATCGGCCGGTATCCCTTCGCGGTGGCCGCGGGGCTGGGCATCAACGCGATCGTGGCGGTCTACGCGGCCACCCAGCTGTCCTGGCCCGAGATCATGGGCCTGATCGTGCTCGAGGGCCTGCTGATCACGGTCCTGGTGCTCACCGGCTTCCGCAAGGCCGTCTTCGACGCCATCCCGACCCAGCTGAAGACGGCGATCGCGGTGGGCATCGGCTTCTTCCTCACGATCATCGGGCTCGCCGACGCGGGGGTGATCCGGCCGGGGACCCCGCTGATCAGCTTCGGGATCGACGGTTCGCTGGCCGGCTGGCCGCTGCTGGTCTTCGTCGTCGGGCTGCTGCTGACCTCGGTGCTGGTGGTCCGCAAGGTCAAGGGCGCGCTGCTCATCGGCATCGTCGTCTCCACCGTGCTGGCGATCATCATCGAGGCCGTCGCCGAGATCGGCCCCCGCATCGGTGCCGACGGATCGGTCAACGACCGCGGCTGGGCGCTGCAGGTGCCGGGGCTGCCCGACGACGTCGTCAGCGCGCCCGACCTCTCCATCGTCGGCCAGTTCTCGCTGTTCGGCGGCTTCGAGCGGATCGGCGTGATCGCCGCCCTGCTGATCGTCTTCTCGATCATGATCGCCGACTTCTTCGACACGGTGGGCACGATCACCGCCGTGGGTGCCGAGGGCGGTCTGCTCGACAAGGACGGCAACCTGCCCCGGTCGCAGCCGGTGCTGCTGGTCGACTCGCTGGCCGCCGCCGCGGGTGGCGCGGGCAGCGTCTCCTCGAACACGACCTACATCGAGAGCGCGGCCGGCGTGGCCGACGGCGCCCGCACCGGGCTGGCCAGCATCGCCACCGGGGTGCTGTTCCTCGCGGCGATGTTCTTCACCCCGCTGGTGGAGATCGTGCCGTCGGAGGCCGCCTCGCCCGCGCTGGTCATCGTCGGCGCGCTGATGATCAGCCAGATCCGGAACCTGAACTGGGACGACATGTCCCTGGTCATCCCGGCCTTCCTCACCATCGCGCTGATGCCGTTCACCTACTCGATCACCAACGGCATCGGCGCAGGTGTCCTCAGCTACGTGCTGCTGCGGACGGCGGTCGGCCGGCGCCGCGAGGTGCACCCGCTGATGTGGCTGGTCGCGGCGCTGTTCCTGGTGTACTTCCTGCTGGAGCCGCTGCAGCAGCTGCTGTGAGCCCGGGCCGGAGCGGGTCGTCAGCTAGGCTAAGGACTGTGAGTCGGACCACGCTGGACACCGCGGCGCTGGCCCACGACCTGCGGCTGGCGGTCATGCGGTTCTCGCGGCGGCTGCGCAACCAGCGGGTGGACAGCTCCGTGACGCTCACCCACCTCGCGGCGCTGTCGACGCTCAAGCACCACGGTCCGATGAGCCCGGGGGAGCTGGCGGCGCACGAGCGGGTCCAGCCGCCGTCGATGACCCGCGTCGTCGTGGCGCTGGAGGGCATGAGCCTGGTCACCCGGCGGCCGCACCCCACCGACGGGCGGCAGGTGATCATCGACCTCACCCCGGCCGCCGACGACCTGCTCGCCGCCGAGGCCCGCGCGCGGGAGGCGTGGCTGTCCGGGAGGCTGCAGGAGCTGACGGCCGAGGAGCGCACCGTGCTGCGCGAGGCCGCGGCGATCATGGACAAGCTGGCGAGTGGGTGACGGCGCGCAGCGACCGTGCCCCCTCCGGCACCGGCATGTTCCGGTCGCTGCGCGTGCGCAACTACCGCCTCTACGCCTCGGCCAACCTGGTCAGCCTCACCGGCACGTGGATGCAGCGCATCGGCCAGGACTGGCTGGTCCTGCAGCTCTCCGGTGACAGCGGGGTCGCCCTCGGACTGATCACGGCGCTGCAGTTCGGTCCCACGCTGCTGCTGAGCATGTACGGCGGGGTGCTGGCCGACCGCTACGACAAGCGCCGGACCCTCGTCGTCACCCAGTCGCTCATGGGCCTGCTCGCGCTGGTCCTGGGCGTTCTCGTCGCCACGGACGGGATCGCGCTGTGGCACGTGTTCGTCCTCGCCGGCGCGCTCGGCGCGGTGTCGGCGATCGACGCGCCGGTGCGCCAGTCCTTCGCCTCGGAGCTGGTCGGCCCCGAGCTGCTCGCCAACGCCGTCAGCCTGAACTCGACGATCTTCAACAGCGCCCGGCTGGTGGGACCGGCGGTCGCCGGCGTGGTCATCGGCGCCGCCTCCGGGGACACGGCGCCGGCCTTCTTCGCCAACGCGGCGAGCTTCGCCTTCACCATCGCGGCGCTGCTGACCATGCGCCCGGGGGAGCTGCGGCGCAGCCCGCCGGTGGCGCGGGCCAGGGGGCAGCTGCGCGAGGGGCTCCGCTACACGTGGGCGCACCCGGACCTGGTGCTGGCGATGGCCCTGGCCTTCGTGCTCGGCACCTTCGCCTTCAACTACCAGGTCACCATCGCGCTCATGACCCGCGAGGTCTTCGACCTGGGGGCCCAGGCCTTCGGCCTGCTCTCGACGTGCTTCGCGGTCGGCTCGCTGACCGGCGCCCTGCTGTCCACCCGGCGCAGCGTCCGACCGCGGCAACGTTTCCTGGTCGTCTCGGCGGTGGTCTTCGGGCTGTGCAGCATCGTCTGCGGGCTGATGCCGGGCTACGTGTCCTTCGCGGTGATGCTGGTGCCCACCGGCGCGGCCGCACTGGTCTTCAGCGTGGCCAACAACAGCTTCGTCCAGCTCGGGGTCGAGCCGCAGATGCGCGGGCGGGTCATGGCCCTCTACTTCATGTGCTTCATGGGCGGCACGCCCCTCGGCGCTCCCCTCATCGGCTGGACCTCCGAGCACCTCGGCGCGCCCTGGGGGCTGATCCTCGGCGGCGCGGTCGCGGTCGCCGCCGGGGTGGGTGCGGCCCTCTGGCTGGCCCGGGGGCGCCGGGTCCGGCTGGAGGCGCGCGTCCGCCCGCCGGCGCTGCGGCTGCACGTCGGCCCGCGGGTGACCGCCACCACCCCGGGGCGGCCGGCCGACGTACCGTGACGGGGAGCTCCCCTCGAGTCGTCGGTGGAGGCGGCATGGCTCCCGCGCTGCTGTACGTCGCGTCGGTCGTGGCCGGTGTCGTGGGCGCGGTCGCCCTGCTCGGCTGGCTCGCCCGCTGCTTCTGCGGCTCCGCGCGGCTGCCGCTGCCGCTGCCGCGGCGCCGGCGTCCCGCGGAGCCGGTGCTGCCTCCGCGCCGTCCGCTCGAGGCGGTCGCCGCCGACCTCCACCGGCTCTCGCGACAGCTGGCCCGGGTGCCGGCCGGCGTCCCGATGGCCCGCCGGCTCGGGCTGCAGGCCGCCTACGACGACGTCCTGGGGGAGGCGGCGGTGCTGCTCGAGGTGCCGCACACGCTCGGGCGCGAGCCGGCGGGCCTGCCGCGGGACGTGGAACGGCTGCGGCTGCAGGCGGCGCTCGCGGACGCCGGACTGGTGGTGCCCGACTGACCGCCCCGGCAGCACCGCGGCCGCGGCGGCTGTTCTTCGCGGTGACGCCGTCCCCGGCGGCGC
Organism: Geodermatophilus ruber; assembly: GCF_900114385.1. GTDB lineage: Bacteria > Actinomycetota > Actinomycetes > Mycobacteriales > Geodermatophilaceae > Geodermatophilus > Geodermatophilus ruber. The sequence continues at coordinate 106,922 of NZ_FOSW01000004.1, read as the reverse complement.
GCGCGGACCTGGACCTGGCGCTGGCGCCACTGCGCGAGGCGCCGGGCGGACCGCGCTGGACGTCGCCGGCGCGCTGGCACCTCACCCTGCTGTTCCTGGGGCAGGTCCCGCCGGATGCGGTCGACGACCTGGTCGCCGCCGCCGGGCCGGCGGTCGCGCCGACGCCCCCGCTCACCCTCCGGCTCGCCGGGGGCGGGCGGTTCGGCTCCCGCCGCCGTCCGCAGATCTGCTGGGCGGGGGTCAGCGGGGACGGGGACGCGCTCACCGCCCTGGCCGCGCGGTTGGCCACCGCTGCGCGGGGCCTGCACCTGCCGGTGGAGGAGCGGCCCTTCCGCGCCCACCTCACCCTGGGGCGCTGGCGCCCCGGGCGGCCCGGGGACGGCGACCTGCCGGAACGGCTGGCCGGGTACCAGGGGCCGGACTGGCCGGTGACCGAGGTGGAGCTGCTGGAGAGCCACCTCGGTCCGGAGCCCCGCTACGACCGCGTCGCGGCCTGGCCCGTGGGCTGAGGGCAGCCGCCCCGGACGATCACCACGCGTACTCCATCGGTGCCGGCTTGTAGCCGGGGAAGATCTCGTCGAGCCGGGCGAGCTGCTCGTCGGTGAGCCGGATGTCCAGCGCCGCCAGCGCCCCCTCGAGCTGGTCCACCGTGCGCGGGCCGACGATCGGGGCGGTCACCGCAGGCTGGTGCAGCAGCCAGGCCAGCGCGACGTCGGCGGGGGAGTGCCCGATCTCGCGGCAGAAGGCCTCGTACTGCTCGAGCGCCGCCCGGTTGGCCTCCAGGCCGCTCTTCGCGCGCCCCTCGTAGCGGCGGCTGCCCTCCGCCTTCTCCAGCGCGCCGGCCAGCAGCCCGCCGTGCAGCGGGCTCCACGGGATGATGCCGAGCCCGTAGTGCTGGGCGGCCGGGATCACCTCCAGCTCGATCTGCCGGGTCAGCAGGTTGTAGATCGACTGCTCGCTGACCAGCCCCTGGAAGTGGCGGCGGGCGGCGGCCTCGTTGGCCGCGGCGAGCTGCCAGCCGGCGTGGTTCGAGGAGCCGACGTAGAGGATCTTGCCCTGGCCGACCAGCGTCTCGCAGGCCTGCCAGATCTCCTCCCACGGCGTGGTCAGGTCGACGTGGTGGAACTGGTAGAGGTCGATCCAGTCGGTCTGCATCCGGCGCAGCGAGGCGTCGCAGGCGCGGACGATGTTGCGGGCCGACAGGAAGGTGTCGTTCGGCCAGTCCGACATCGAGCCGTACACCTTGGTGGCCAGCACCGTCTTCTCCCGCCGCTCCCCGCCCTGGGCGAACCAGGTGCCGAGCACCTCCTCGGTGCGGCCCTTGCCCTGGTCGAAGCCGTAGACGTTGGCGGTGTCGAAGAAGTTGATCCCCTCGGTGAGCGCGCGGTCCATGATCGCGTGGGACTCGTCCTCGGGGGTCTGCCAGCCGAAGTTCATGGTGCCCAGGCAGAGGCGGGAGACCGACAGCCCGCTGCGCCCCAGGTGCGTGTAGTCCATGGGAACCACCCTGGCAGTCTGGGCCGCGTGCCGCAGACCGACCCCGTTCCGTCCGTGTTCGATGCCGCCACCGCCGTGACGCGCACCGAGGGCGGGGGGCTGGTCGCCGACCTCGACCCCGGTTGGGACGTCGGAGCGGGAGTGCTCAACGGCGGTTACCTGCTCGCCGTCGTGGCGCGGGCGGCCCTGGTGGGCAGCCCGCACCCGCACCCGGTGGCGCTGTCGGCGAGCTTCCTGCGGGCCACGGGGCCCGGCCCGGCGGCGCTCGCGGTGACCGCCGGACCGGCCGGCCGAACGCTGGCGCACTCCTCGGTCGTCCTGGCCGGTCCCGACGGCCCGACGCTGTCGGCCCAGGTGACGACGGCGACCCTGACCGGCGAGCCACCGGCGTACTCCGCGGCGCCCCCGCCGGAGGCCACCCCGGTGGAGCGCTGCCTCCCCCCGGTGGACGACGGCTCGCTGGCGCACCCGCTGCCGGAGGTGGGCCTGCGGACCCGGGTGCACACCCGGCTGGACCCGGTGACCGCGGGCTGGGCGGTGGCCCGGCCGTCGGACGAGCCGGTCATGCGCGCCTGGGTGCGGCTGGCCGACGGCCGGGAGCCCGACCCGCTCGCGCTGCTGCTCTTCGCCGACGCCCTGCCGCCGACCAGCTGGGCGATCGGCCGATTCGGCTGGGCGCCCACGGTGCAGCTGCAGGTCCTGGTGCGCGCGCTGCCCGCGCCCGGGTGGTGCCTGGTCGAGGCCCGGGCGAGCGAGATCGCCGGCGGCTGGCTGGACGAGGACTACCGGATCTGGGACTCCACCGGCCGGCTGGTCGCGCAGAGCCGGCAGCTGGCCCGCCTGCCGCGCTGATCCCGCGGGCCACCGCGGCCGGGAGCCTGGCGAGTCCCGTCGGCGCGCAGGACACTGCGCGCGACCCCGGGCCGCCCGGGCCCCGGGGTGGGCCGAGGAGAAGCCGGATGACCGCCACCGAGGACGTTCCCACCACCACCGTGCGCGGGGCGTGCCCCCACGACTGCCCCGACACCTGCGCGATGCTGGTCACGGTCGCCGGCGGCCGGGCGATCGAGGTGCGTGGCGACCCCGACCACCCCGTCACCCGGGGCGGCCTGTGCGTGAAGGTCAACAACTACGTCGACAAGGTGTACGGCGCCGACCGCCTGCTCCACCCGCTGCGCCGGACCGGGCCGAAGGGCAGCGGCCGCTTCGAGCGGATCAGCTGGGACGACGCCCTGGACGAGATCACCGCGCGGTTCCGCGCCGCGGCCGCCGAGCACGGCCCCGAGGCGATCATGCCGGTCAGCTACCTCGGCACCGAGGGCGTCCTCAACGGGCTCAACGTCGGCGACCCGTTCTTCAACCGGCTGGGCGCGACGATCTCCGAGCGGACCTACTGCGACTCGGGGGCGTGCACCGCCTACACGATGACCATCGGCGCCACCGCCGGGGTGGACCCGGAGAGCCTCGTGCACTCCCGCTACATCATCGTGTGGGCCTGCAACATGACCTCGACGAACCTGCACCTGTGGCCGTTCGTCGCCGAGGCGCAGCGCCGGGGCGCGAAGGTCGTCGTCATCGACCCGGTGCGCCACCGGACGGCCAAGTTGGCCGACTGGCACCTCCCGATCCGCCCGGGCAGCGACGGGGCCCTCGCGCTGGCGATGATGCACGTGATCATCACCGAGGGGTTGACCGACGAGGCCTACGTGCGCGACCACACGGTCGGTTTTCCCGAGCTGGCCGAGCGGGTGCGGCGGTACACCCCCGAGTGGGCGTCCGGGGAGACAGGTATCGCGGCCGAGGACATCCGCACCCTGGCCCGCGAGTACGCCACCACCCGGCCGGCGATGATCCGGATCGGCGTGGCCGTCGAGCGGCACGCCGGGGGAGGGCAGGCGGTGCGGTCCATCGCCTGCCTGCCCGCGCTCGTGGGGGCCTGGCGGCACGTCGGCGGCGGTCTGCTGCAGCTCCCGCTCTGGGCGTTCCCGGTGAACTGGGGCGCGCTGATGCACCCCGAGCTCGCGACGCCGGGCACCCGCGTGGTCAACCAGTTCCTGCTCGGCCGGGCGCTGACCGGGGAGCTCGGGCTGGACCCGCCGATCACCGCGCTGATGGTCTACAACTCCAACCCGATGGTGGTCTGCCCCGAGCAGGCCAAGGTCGCCGCCGGCCTGTCCCGGGAGGACCTGTTCACCGTGGTGAGCGACCACGTGCTCACCGACACCGCCCGCTACGCCGACATCGTGCTGCCGGCGACCACCCAGCTCGAGCAGCTGGACATCATGTTCAGCTGGGGCCACTTCTACGTCACCCTGAACACCCCGGCCATCGCCCCGCTCGGCGAGGCGGTACCCAACACCGAGCTGTTCCGCAGGCTGGCCGCCCGCATGGGCTTCGACGAGCCGTGCTTCACCCGCACCGACGAGGAGATGGTGGCCGAGGCGTTCGACTGGACGGCGCCGGCGATGGCCGGCATCACCGTGGACTCCCTGCGCCGGACCGGGTGGGCGCGGCTGAACCTGCCCTCGGCCGACGAGTACGCACCGCACGCCGAGGGGGGCTTCCCCACTCCGTCGGGGAGGACCGAGTTCCGCTCCTCGCTCGCCGCCGAGGCGGGCAACTTCGTCGTCCCGCTGTTCCGGCAGGGCTCGAACGAGTACCAGCCAGGCGGCGCGGTCGACCCGCTCCCGCACTACGTGCCGCCGCGGGAGACGGCCGACTCCGGCTACCGGCTCAACCTGATCTCCCCGAAGTCGCACGCCTTCCTGAACTCCAGCGCCGGCGACCAGGCACACCAGAAGCGGGTGCAGGGCGAGGCGGCGGTGAGCATCCACCCGCTGGACGCCGAGGAGCGCGGCATCCCCGACGGCGGGTACGTCCGCGTCTTCAACGATCGCGGCTCCTTCGTCGTCCTCGCCCGGGTGACCGACGACGTCGCCCCGGGCGTGGTCGTCTGCCCGGTGGGGGCGTGGCCGAAGAACACCAAGGACGGGGCCACGGTCAACGCGGTCACCCCGTTCGTGTTCGCCGACCTCGGCAACGCCCCCACCTTCTCCGACACCCGGGTCGAGGTGGCCCCGGTCTGAGCGCCCGACCCCGGCGGGCATCATCGAGGGCGTGCCCGCCGTCCCCACGCTGATCACCGACCCGGAGGACGATCGGGTCGCCGACTTCCGCGACCTCAAGGCCGGGGACCGCCGGCCGGGCACCGAGCGGGGGACCGGGCCGGTGATCGTGGAGGGGGTGCCGGCGGTCGAGCGGCTGCTGGCCTCGCCCTACCGCGTGCGGGCCGTCCTCGGCGTGCCCGGCCGGGTGGCGGCGCTGGACCTGCCCGAGGGGGTGCCGGCCTACGAGGCGGACAAGTGGGTGCTCTCCGACGTGATCGGCTTCCGGCTGACCCGCGGGGTGCTCGCCTCGGCCGACCGGCGCCCGCCGGAGGACCTCGACGCCCTGCTCGCCGGCCCCGACCCGGCCGCGCCGCGGCGGCTGGCCGTCCTGGAGGCGCTCAACGACGCGGAGAACCTGGGCTCGATCGCCCGCTCCGCGGTGGCGCTCGGGGTGGACGGGCTGCTGCTGGACCCGCGCTGCGCCGACCCGCTCTACCGGCGCTCGGTGCGGGTCTCCATGGGGCACGTGCTGGCGCTGCCGTTCGCCGTCCTGCCCGACTGGCCCGACGGGGTGGCCCGGCTGCACGACGCGGGTTACCTGAGCGTGGCGCTCACCCCGGCCCCCGATGCGGTCGAGCTGAACGAGATCGATCCCCGCACGCATCCCCGCACCGCGGTGCTGCTCGGCGCCGAGGGGCCCGGGCTGACCCCCGAGGCGCAGCGGGCGGCGCGGGTGCGGGCCCGGATCCCGATGCGCGCCGGGGTGGACTCCCTCGGCGTGGCCGCCGCGGCCGCGGTCGCGTTCGCGGCCCTCCGCTGACTCAGCCGCGCAGGGAGAAGCGGGCCAGCAGCGCGCGCGCCTGTTCGGCGTAGGCCGGGTCGCACATGATGTCGTAGCGGCCGGCGACGATGGTGCTGAGGCTGGTGAAGTCCCGCCGTCCGCGGGTGGCCGCGTAGCCCACGGCGCCGAACAGCACGCCGAACAGCACGCCGATGAGCAGCCCGGAGAGGATCGAGCCGATCCAGGCGGCACCGTCGGCGGAGAAGATGCCGAGCAGCAGCCCCACGAACAGTCCCCACCAGGCCCCGGCGGCCGCGCCCGCCGCGATCGCGCGGCCCCAGGTGAGCCGGCCGGTCACCTTCTCCACCTGCTTGAGGTCCGAGCCGATGATCGTCACGTTCTCGACGGGGAACTTCTCGTCGGACAGGAAGTCGACGGCGGCCTGCGCCTGGTCGTACCTGTCGTAGGACCCCACCTGCACGCCGCCGAGCGGCATGGACACCGACGCTGCCATGGCGCACCCCCTACCCCGGGGACAACGCCGGACACCAGTGCCCGGTTCCGCGGCTCAGCGCTGCCGGCGGACCCCGAAGACGATGTCCTCCCACGCCGGGATGCGGGCCCGCGGGTCCTCCGCCTCGCCGTCCGCCTCGCCGGGGCGGCCGAGGACGACGGTGTCGTGCTCGGCGATGTCGTCGTCCCCGACGGTGGCGGCGCGGTCGGTGCGGCGCTCGCCGGCCGGGGCGTCCTCCCCGCCGTCCGCGGCGCCGGCGACCCGCTCGGAGGGTGCCGGGAGCCCCTCGTCGTCGGGGACGACGACCACCGGGCGGCTGCGCATGACGGGTGCTGCGGGCGGGCCGCCGCTGGGCACGTGCGGGACGACGCGGACCAGCCGGGTGCCCTCGGCGAAGTCGGTGGTGGCGGCGTCGGCGGGGGTCACCGTGCGCGCCGGGATGTCGTAGGCCCAGCGGGTGAGCCCGGACTTCGCGCCGGCCTGCCAGGCCGCGGTGACCTGCCAGACGCCGTCGGAGGCGCGGGAGGCGTCCCAGCGGACCGCATCGAGGTCGGCGCCGAGCAGCCGCAGGCGCTCGGACAGGAACTGCTGCAGCGGGACGGCGGACGTGCCGTCGGAGAGCCGGACCCGGGCCTCGCGGGCCTGCTCGGCCACGCGCTCCCGCTCCTGCAGCACCGGGTGCGCGAAGCGCATGATCCGCTCGACGCGGATGCCGGAGGCCGCGGCCACCTCCTCGGGGGTCTCCCCGGCCCGGATGCGGGCCTGGATCACCCGGGGCGGCAGGGTGGCGCCGATCTCGACGTCGATCTGGCCGAGGCGGCGGGCGTCGCCGCGGGCGGCGGCCCGGACCCGGTCGTCGATCGGCAGCTCGAACCGCTCGCCCTCCTCGCCGGCGTCCGCGCCCTCCACGGTGAGGATCAGGCTCCGGCCGTCGTCGGAGAGCGCCACGAGGCGCAGCGTGCGCATGGGCGACCTCCTGGCGGGACCGAGTGTGTGGACCGTGCGAACCGCTCCGGGGAGAGTCCGGCCTCCGAGGCTATCCGCGCGGCCGGGAGGCGCCACGCAGGCGCCCCGGCGCGGCGTGGAATCCGCTCTCGCGGCCGAGTGGTTCGACCGCTGGTCGTGAGCGGGGTGGATCCGTGCGCGTCACCCGCACGGATCCACCCCGCTCACGGGCTCAGAGGCGCTCGACGACGTAGTCGATGCAGGCGGTCAGGGCGCTGACGTCGGCGGGGTCCACGGCCGGGAACATGCCCACCCGCAGCTGGTTGCGCCCGAGCTTCCGGTAGGGCTCGGTGTCGACGATCCCGTTGGCGCGCAGCACCTTGGCCACCTGGGCGGCGTCGACCGAGGCGTCGAAGTCGACGGTGCCGACGACGAAGGAGCGCTGCTCGGGGTCCTTGACGAACGGCGTCGCGAACGAGGACCGCTCGGCCCAGCCGTAGAGCCGGCTCGAGGAGTCCTGGGTGCGCGCCACCGCGCCGGTCAGCCCGCCGAGGGACAGCAGCCACTGGATCTGGTCGGCCAGCAGGAACAGCGTCGCGATCGCCGGGGTGTTGTAGGTCTGGTCCTTGCCCGAGTTGTCGACGGCGATCGACAGGTCGAGGAAGCCGGGGATCCAGCGGCCCGAGGCCTTGATCTCCGCCACCCGCTGCAGCGCGTCACCGGACATCAGCGCCACCCAGAGGCCGCCGTCGGCGGCGAAGGACTTCTGCGGCGCGAAGTAGTAGACGTCGGTCTGCGAGACGTCGACCGGCAGCCCGCCGGCGCCGCTGGTGGCGTCGATGAGCACCAGCGCGTCGTCGGTGCCGTGCGGCCGCTCGACCGGCGCCATGACGCCGGTGGAGGTCTCGTTGTGCGCCCAGGCGTAGGCGTCCACGCCCTCGGTCGCGGTGGGCAGGGCCAGCGAGCCGGGGTCGGCTCTGGCGATGACCGGGTTGGCGAGGAACGGCGCCTCGGCGGCCCCGGAGGCGAACTTCGCGGAGAACTCGCCGAAGCTGCCGTGGGCGCTGCGCTCCCGGATGAGCCCGATGATCGCTGCGTCCCAGAACGCCGTCGTCCCGCCGTTGCCGAGCACGACCTCGTAGCCGTCGGGCAGGTCGAACAGCTGGGTCAGGCCCTCGCGCACCTGCCGGACCAGGCCCTTCACCGGGGCCTGGCGGTGGGAGGTGCCCATGAGCGCGGCGCCGCGGGTGGCCAGCGCCTCCAGGGCCTCGGGGCGGACCTTCGACGGGCCGCACCCGAAGCGACCGTCGGCGGGCAGGAGGTCGGCGGGGATGGTGATGCTCATCCAGGGAATGCCTCTCGGATCGCAGGACGTGGGGGGCGGTGTGACGGCGACGGCCCGGGACCGCAGAACGCGGGCCCGGGCCGTCGGTGCGTCAGCAGGACGGGGCTCAGGCGGGCGCGACCTGGGTGGAGGCCCGGGTGGTGATGGTGTCCCAGCCCTCGACCTCCTCGGGCTTGCGCGGCGCCGGGCCGATGTAGCGCGCCGACGGGCGGACCAGCCGGCCGGTGTTCTTCTGCTCGAGGATGTGCGCGCACCACCCGGCGGTGCGGGCGCAGGTGAACATCGAGGTGAACATGTGGGCCGGCACCTCGGCGAAGTCGAGGACGATCGCCGCCCAGAACTCCACGTTGGTCTCGATCGGCCGGTCGGGACGGCGCTCGCGCAGCTCCTTGAGCGCGGCGTTCTCCAGCGCCAGGGCGGCCTCGAAGCGGGGCGCGCCGAGGTTCTCGGCGGCCTTGCGGAGCACGCGGGCGCGGGGGTCCTCGGCGCGGTAGACGCGGTGCCCGAAGCCCATGAGCCGTTCCTTGCGGTCCAGCAGGTCCTTCACGTACTTCTCGGCGTCCCCGCTCTGCTCCACGCCGTCGAGCATGTGCAGCACCCGGGAGGGGGCGCCGCCGTGCAGCGGGCCGGACATCGCGCCGATCGCGCCGGAGAGGGAGGCGGCGACGTCCGCGCCGGTCGAGGCGATCACCCGGGCGGTGAAGGTGGAGGCGTTCATGCCGTGCTCGGCGGCCGAGGTCCAGTACGCGTCGACGGCGGCGACGTGCCGCGGGTCGGGCTCGCCGCGCCAGCGGACCATGAACCGCTCGACGATGGTGGAGGCCTGGTCGACCCGCTTCTGCGGGACGGCGGGGACGCCGATACCGCGGGCGGACTGCGCGACGTAGGACAGCGCCATGACGGCGGCGCGGGCCAGTTCCTCGCGGGCCTCCTCGGCGCTGATGTCCAGCAGCGGCTGGTAGCCCCAGATCGGGGTGAGCATCGCCAGCGCGGCCTGCACGTCGACGCGCACGTCGCCGGTGTGCACGGGGATCGGGAAGGGCTCGGCCGGCGGGAGGCCCGGGCCGAACTTGCCGTCGACCAGCAGCGCCCAGACGTTGCCGAAGGTGACCTTGCCGACCAGGTCCTCGATGTCGACGCCGCGGTACCGGAGTGCTCCGCCGTCCTTGTCGGGTTCGGCGATCTCGGTCTCGAAGGCGATGACGCCCTCCAGGCCGGGTACGAAGTCGTCGGCCATCTCGCATGCTCCTCTGCGCGCGGACACGTGCGCGCACGGGGGATGGCGCACGACTGCGGTTGCGACCCTAGGCCGTGCCGACACGCCGGGCGCAGGCGGGGCGGGTGGGGCCGATGACAGCATGTGCGTCGTGCCCGACCTCTCCCGCATGCGCAGGGACTACGACCGTCCCGCTCTCCGCGAGGAGGACCTCGCCCCGACCTGGGTCGAGCAGTTCGACCGCTGGTTCGCCGACGCCGTCGCCGCGGAGCTGCCCGAGCCCAACGCGGTGGTGGTGGCCACGGCCGACGCCGACGGCGCCCCCGACGCCCGCACCGTGCTGCTGAAGGGCTACGACGAGTACGGCTTCGTCTTCGGCACCAGCTACGCCTCCACGAAGGGCGCGGAGCTGGCGGTCAACCCGCGCGCGGCGCTGGTCTTCCCGTGGCACGCCATGCAGCGCCAGGTGCGGGTGGCCGGGCGGGTCGAGCGCATCGGGGAGACCGCCTCCGACGACCTGTGGTACCCCCGGCCCCGCGGCGCCCAGCTCGCCGCCGCCGCGTCGGTGCAGTCGACGGTCGTGGACTCCGTCCACGAGCTGGTCCTGCGGGTGCGGCTGCTCGACGAGGAGACGGCGGGCGGCCCGGTGCCGCGGCCGGCGAGCTGGGGCGGCTACCGGGTCGTCCCCCACCGCGTGGAGTTCTGGCAGGGCGGCGCCGACCGGCTGCACGACCGGCTCCGGTTCGTGCGGGACGACGAGGAGGGCGGCGGCTGGATCGTCCAGCGGCTGGCCCCATGAAGAAGGACACCCGCGACCTCGGCCTCGTTCAGAGGCTCGCCCCGAGCGAGCGAGGGGTGAGGAGAACGCGGTCCTTTCTCTCGCAGGCTCGGCGCGGGCCCCTGCAGCGAGGCCGGCAGAGCGAACCGGAGATCTCGTGACCTCTCCTGTCGACCCGGTCGAGGGCGGCGCGGGCGTCGAGGAGCCGGTTCCGGTCGACCGCCGGCGGGCCTGGGCGATCGACACCAGCCCCCTGCGCAACCCGGACTACCGGCGCCTGTTCTGGGGCGTGGCGGCGACCATGCTCGGCCAGCAGATGACGCTGGTCGCCGTCCCGTACCAGGTGTTCGCCCTCACCGGCTCCTCGCTGCTCGTCGGCGTCACGTCGGTGATCGCGCTGGTGCCGCTGATCGTCTTCGGGCTGCTCGGCGGGGCGATCGCCGACTCGATGGACCGCCGCCGGCTGATGCTGGTGACCGGTGCCGGCTCGGCGGTCACCAGCGCGCTGCTCGCGGTCCAGGCGCTGCTGCCCGGCGGGGGCAACCTGGTTCTGCTGTGGGTGCTCACCGCCTGCGTCTCCGGCTTCACGGCGGTCAACCAGCCCGCGCGCAGCGCGGTCATCCCGGCGATCGTCGGGGTCGAGGGGGTGGCGGCGGCCAACGCGCTGGCGATGACCGTGCGCCAGGTGGGCGTGATCGTCGGCCCCCTGCTGGCCGGGGTGCTCATCGCGGTCGGGAACCTGCCGATCACCTACGCGGTCGACGCCCTCGGGTTCCTGGTGGCGGTGCTGCTGCTGCGCGGGCTGCCCCCGCTGCTCCCCGGCCGCGCGGCCGGGTCGCTGCGGCTGGCCGCCGCCGTGCGCGGGGTGGGAGAGGGGTTCGCCTTCCTGCGCACCCAGCCGGTGCTGCTCATGACCTTCGTCGTCGACGTGATCGCGATGGCGTTCGCCTGGCCGCAGGCGGTGTTCCCGGAGCTGTCGGCGGGCCGGTACGCGGACTCGCCCAACAGCCTGGGCTGGCTGTTCGCCGGCGTCTCGATCGGTGCGCTGGTCAGCGGGCTGACCTCGGGGTGGGTCTCCCGGGTGGACCGGCAGGGCGCCGTCGTCCTGGCCGCGATCGTCGTGTGGGGCCTGGCCATCATCGGCTTCGGGTTCGCTCCGACCCTGTGGCTGGCGGTGCTGTGCCTGGCGCTCGCCGGCGCCGGCGACATGGTCAGCGCGGTGCTGCGTTCCTCGATGCTGCAGCTGGCCGCGCCCGAGGAGATGCGCGGGCGGATGCAGGGGGTCTTCCTCGTCGTCGTCGCGGGCGGGCCGCGGCTCGGCGACCTGCGGGCCGGGGCGATCGCCAGCGCGGCCGGGGTCACCGCGGCGATGGTCTCCGGCGGCGTCGTGGTGGTCGTGGCGATGGTCCTCGTCGCCTTGGTGGTGCCGTCGTTCTGGTTCTTCCGCGCCTCGCGCGCGATGCGGCCCACCGCCCTGGCGGGCGAGCCCCGGCCGGACTCGCCCGCCCCCGAGAGTGGCGAGGACCGGCCGGGGCCCGCGCCCAGATAACCGCATGCGGGCACCGCGGTACAGGGCGGGAGGACCGGCCGTGCTCAGGCGAGGGCGTGCGCGACCACCGTGAGGTCCGCGACCAGGGCGTCGTAGGCGGCCGCACGGGCGTCGTCCGGCGTCCGCAGCACCGCCGACGGGTGAGTGGTGGCCAGCATCCAGGTCTGGTGCGGGGCGTCCTCGTCGTCGTCCTCGTCGGGTGCGGTGCCCGGCGGGGTCCCGCCCGGCGGGGTCCAGGGGAGCAGCTGCCCGCGGTCCTTCGTGATCCGGAAGGACGGCGAGATCAGCGCCTTGGCCGCGGTCGCGCCCAGGCAGACCACCACCTCCGGCTGGAGGACGGCGAACTCCGCCTCCAGCCACGGCCGGCAGGCCCGCAGGTGCTCGGGCCCCGGCGTCTCATGGATGCGCCGCCTGCCGCGCGTGGTGAAGGCGAAGTGCTTGACGGCATTGGTGATGTAGGCGTCGCGGCGGTCGATGCCGGCGTCGGCGAGCGCGCGGTCGAGCAACCGCCCGGCCGGTCCCACGAACGGCTCGCCCTTGCGGTCCTCCTGGTCGCCGGGCTGCTCGCCGACGAAGACGATCCGCGCGGTCTCCGGGCCCTCGCCGAACACCGTCTGGGTGGCGTTCTCCCACAGCTCGCACGCCCGGCAGCCGGCGGCGGCGGCGCGCAGCCCGTCCAGGCCGACCCCGTTCGGGGGCTGCGCCGGGGCGTTCTCCTGGCTCATGGCCCGATCAGACCGCAGATGCGCCGGCCCCGCAGGGCAGACGGGCGCGGCCCGCGGGCTGGTGCCGCGGACCGTCGGCGTCCCCGCGCCCGGTGGGGCATCCCGCCCCGGCCGCTCGCCGCCCCGCGCGCCGGCGACCGGGTGGGCGCACCCGCCGGAGGTCCCGGGGGTCGTCGGCCCGACCGGATACGGTCTCGGCGCGACGAAGGGGGAACCACCGCTGTGCTGGAGTTCGACGGGCTCTCCAAGAGCTACGGGAACAACCGGGTCCTGGAGGGCGTGGCCTTCACCGTCGCCCCCGGCTCGATGTTCGGGTTCTGCGGCGCCAACGGCGCGGGCAAGACCACCACGATGCGCATCGCGATGGGCCTGGCCCGCGCCGACGCCGGGGAGGTCCGCTGGCGCGGCCGCGCGCTGGACCAGGCCCTGCGCCGCCGGATCGGCTACATGCCGGAGGAGCGCGGTCTCTACCCCAAGATGAAGGTCGGCGAGCAGCTGGCCTACTTCGCCCGGCTGCACGGCCTGGACTCTCGCGCCGCCGCCCGGGCCGCCGAGCAGTGGGCCGAGCGCCTGGGCCTCGGTGCCCGCCGCGGCGACCAGGTCGAGAAGCTGTCGCTGGGCAACCAGCAGCGGGTGCAGCTCGCCGCCGCCCTGGTCGGCCGCCCCGAGGTGCTCATCCTCGACGAGCCGTTCTCCGGGCTGGACCCCGTCGGGGTCGACGCCCTCGCCGAGGCGCTGCTGGAGCAGGTCCGCGCCGGCGTCCCGGTGGTGTTCTCCAGCCACCAGCTGGACCTCGTCGAGCGGCTGTGCGACTCCGTCGGCATCCTCGCCCGCGGCCGCATGGTCGCCACCGGCACCGTCACCGAGCTGCGGCAGCGGGAGTCCGGCCGGGTGCTGCGGGTCGTCGTGCCCGACGCGCCGCAGGGGTGGGCGAGCACGCTGAGCGGCGTCCGGGTGGTCTCCCAGCAGGGCGGCGACACCCTGCTGGAGCTGGACGGCGGCGCCGACGAGCAGGCCGTGCTCGCCGCGGCGCTGCGCACGGGCCGGGTCACCCACTTCGCGTGGCGGGAGCCGACCCTCGTCGAGCTCTTCCGCGAGGCCGTCGCCGATCCGGCCGAGCGGGGCGAGGAGGTGGCGGCGTGACCGAGCCGTCTACGCCCAGCAGCGCCGCCCTGGTCCGGCTGGTCGCCGGCCGGGAGATCTCCAGCCGCATCCGCGACAAGAACTTCATCATCAGCTCGATCGTCATCGTCGTGCTGCTCATCGGCGGCATCGCCTTCCAGGTGATCGCCAACTCCGGGGCCGACGCGGCCCGGCTGGGCATCGTCGGTGAGGCCGGCCGGCTCGGGCCCGCCGTGCAGGCGCAGGGCGAGGCCGTCGGGGTCGACGTGGAGGTGGCCGAGTACGACGACGCGGCCGCCGCGCGCGCCGCGGTCGAGGACGGGGAGGTCGACGCCGCCCTCCTGGACGGGACCGGCTCCGCGCCGGAGCTGCTGGTGGAGAACCGGGACCCCACCCTCGAGGCCGTCGTCGGCGGTGCGGTCAGCGGGCTGGCGATCTCCGACCGTCTCCTGGCGGCCGGCGTGGACGCGCAGTCCCTCCCCGCGGTGGCGGTGACCCCGCTGGGCGACGCGGAGGACGACCAGCAGCGGGTGATCGTGGCGATCGTCGGCGTCGCCGTCCTCTACAGCCTGCTCATCCTGTTCTCCCAGTTCGTCGCGCAGGGCGTGGTGGAGGAGAAGGCCAGCCGGGTGGTCGAGCTGCTGCTGGCCACCATGCGCCCGTGGCAGCTGCTGGCCGGGAAGATCGCCGGGCTCGGGGCGCTCGGCCTGGGCCAGATCGTCCTCATCGGCGTGGTGGCGACCGGCTCGGCCCTGGCCTTCGACGTGGTCTCGGTGCCCGGCGAGCTGATCTCGACGGTGGTCACCGTCATCGCCTGGTTCGTCCTCGGCTACGCCTTCTACGCCTCGGTGTTCGCGGTCGCGGCGTCCCTGGTCAGCCGGCAGGAGGACCTCGGCAGCGTGATCATGCCCACCACGATCCTGCTCGTGATCGGGTTCGTCGTCGCGATCCAGGCCGCCGGTGACCCCTCCGGCACCCTCGCCACGGTCACCTCCTACGTTCCGGGGCTGTCCCCGCTGGTCATGCCGGTGCGGCAGGCGGCCGGGGAGGTCGCGGCCTGGGAGGTGGCGCTGGCCGTCGTCCTGATGCTCGTGGCGATCGCCCTGATCGTGCGGCTGGGCGGCCGGGTCTACGCCGGTGCGCTGCTGCGCACCAGCGGCCGGACGAAGCTGCGGGAGGCGCTGCGCGCCGGGCGGGCGTGACATCCGGGGGTCACGGGTAGCCGCCCGGCATGGCGATGCAGCTGGGCTACACGATGATGACCGAGCAGGCCGGGCCGAAGGAGCTGGTCGGTCACGTGGTCGGCGCCGAGGAGGCGGGCTTCGACTTCGCGGTCTGCAGCGACCACTACTTCCCGTGGCTCGACGAGATGGGGCACGCCCCGCACGCCTGGACGGTGCTGGGCGCGGCCGCCCACGCGACCAGCCGCATCCCGCTGATGACCTACGTGACCTGCCCGTCCTTCCGGTACCACCCGGTCGTCGTGGCGCAGCAGGCGGCGACCCTGCAGCTGCTCTCCGACGGCCGGTTCACGCTGGGCCTGGGCTCGGGGGAGAACCTCAACGAGCACGTCGTCGGCGGCGGGTGGCCGGCCGCCGACGTCCGGCACGAGAGGCTGGTCGAGGCGGTCCGGATCATCCGGGAGCTCTTCGACGGTGGGTACACCAATGTCCGGGGCAAGCACTTCGACGTCGAGTCGGCGAAGCTGTGGGACCTGCCGGAGCAGCGGGTGCCGATCGGCATCGCCGTCTCCGGCCCGCAGTCCTGCCGGATCGCCGGTGAGTTCGCCGACGTGATGATCGCCGTCGAGCCCAAGGGCGAGCTCGGTGAGCAGTTCGACGCCGCGGGCGGGGCCGGCAAGCCGCGGATCGGGCAGCTGCCGATCTGCTACGACCCCGACCGGTCGGCGGCGGTGCGCCGCGCGCACTCGTTGTTCCGCTGGTTCGGCCTGGGCTGGAAGGTCAACTCCGAGCTGCCCGGCACGCAGGCATTCGACTCGGCGGCCGCCTTCGTCCGGGAGGAGGACGTCGCCGGGAGCATCCCCTGCGGGGACGACGTCGACGCGGTGATCGAGGCCGCGCGGGCCTACGCCGACGCCGGGTTCACCCACCTGGCCCTGGTGCAGATCGGGGGCGAGCACCAGGCGCCGTTCCTCGAGTGGAGCCGGAGCAGCCTCATGCGGGCCTGGCGGGAGGCGTTCGGCGGCTGACCACCCGGCCCGCCTCCTCGGGGTGAGATGCCACCGAACGGGGGACGTGCTCGCCGCGCCGGGGCCTGATGATCACGGCATGGGGAAGGACCTGGACGCGCGCCTGCGCCGGCTGCGCGCCTGCCGGGACGCCGCCGAGCTGATCGACCTGGGCTGTGACCTGGCCGACGCGGGGCGCGACCGGGACGCGGAGCGGTGCTTCCGCCGGGCAGCCGAGCTGGGCGACGCCCTCGGCTTCTACAACCTGGGCAACAGCCTGGCCGCGCGCGGGCGCACGGAGGAAGCGGTCTCCGCCTACGAGCAGGCGCTCGTGGGCGGGGAGAGCGACGCCTGGATGAACCTGGGGCTGGTCCTCGAGGAGCTCGGTGACCTGGCCGGGGCGATGCGTGCCTATCGCGGCGCCGGTGCGGCCGGCGACGCCGAGGGTGGGCTGCAGCTGGCCTTCCTGCTCCAGGAACAGGGGGAGCCGGAGGAGGCGCTGGCGGTCGCCGCGGAGCTCGCGGCGGGCGGGGACGCGCTGGCCGCCGCCGTCGTCGCCTGCTGGCGCTGGCGCACGACGCGCGATCCCGCGGTGGAGGCCGACCTGCGCGCCGGAGCCGGCCACTTCCCGTCCGCGCGGACGAGCCTGGCGCACCTGCTGCGCGAGACCGGCCGGGCGGCGGAGGCGCGGTTCGAGCTGGAGCGCGGCGCGAAGCTGGGCGAGCTGGAGGCATGGCTGCCGCTGGGCAACCTGTACGCCGACGAGCTGGGCGACGTCGAGGCGGCCGAGGAGGCGTTCCGGGCCGGGATCGCGGCCGGGGACACCTACTGCCACCACAACCTGGCCGTGCTGCTCGCCGGGCGCGGGGACCTCGACGGCGCCGTGGAGCACTTCCGGACGGGGGCCGTCCTGGGGGATGACCTCGCCGCGCGGGCGCTGCGCGAACTGGGCGGCTGAGCCGGCCGGCTCAGCCGTCGACGGTGACGTCGGTGAACGGCAGGTACGGCTCGAGCTGCGGGAAGACGACGAACAGCAGCAGGGCGCTGACCGCGGCCACGAGCAGCAGGGCCAGCAGCGACTTGACCACCGTGCCGCCGGGCAGGTGCCGCCAGATCCACGAGTACACGGTCGCTCCTCATCCTCCCCGCAGGGCGGGCGGCCCGTCGGGTGCGTCGGCGCGGGCCACCGGAGCGCCCTCGAGCAGGGCGTGCACGACCAGCCGCTGGCGTGCGGAGTACTCCGGGTGGCAGGTGGTGAGGGTCAGGTACGCGCCTGTCGGAGGGCCGTCGGCCGGCCCGTTGGGCGTCGGTGAGATGACCTGCACGTCGGTGGGAGTGACGATCTGCCGGCCGGGCACACCGCCGTCGTCCCCGAGAACCCGGTAGACGAACCAGGCGCTTGCCGTCTCGACGACGATCGGGTCACCCGGGCGCAGCTCGTCGAGCTCCAGGAACGGGGAGCCGCGACCCACCCGGTGCCCCGCGACGGCGAAGTTGCCCTGCTCCCCGGGCAGGGCGGTCCCGGTGTAATGGCCCGGGCCCTGCTCCAGCTCCTCGGCGCCCGTCCCCTCGACGACGGCGCGCGCGTAGTCGGCGCCCAGCCGCGGGATGCGCAAGAAGGCGAACGCCTCGCCGTTCTCCAGCTCGGCCGGGGCGGCGGGGGCCGGGCGGCTCCACTCCTCCCGCAGCTCCGTCGTCAGCTGCTCCTGCTGCGCCGCGCTCTGCAGATCGGTCACCCACAGCTCGTACGCGACGAACAGGAGCAGCAGGTAGCCGACGGTGAGCAGCAGCTGACCCAGCCCGCGGGCTGCGGTGCGCAGCAGCTCCGCGGAGCCTCTCGACACGGCGGCCATGCTAGGTCGGCCGGCCGCGGCGGGCGCGGCCGACATGCGGAGGCGGCTCGGACCACGGCGCGCGGACCGGGCGTCCGCCATGACACGCACGCGTCACACCGAGCGCCGATACTCGGGCGGTGTCCGAAGCCACCGTCGACGTCGCCGACCTGCGCCACTACGGGGGAACGGAGCGGGACGGCGCCGACGCGCCGCTCCGCGAGGACATCCGGCTGCTCGGCCGCGTGCTGGGCGAGGTGATCGGCGAGCAGTCGGGGGCGGACGTCCTCGACCTCGTGGAGGCCACCCGCCTCGAAGCCTTCCGGGTGCGCCGCTCGGAGGTGAACCGGGCCGAGCTCGCGCAGCGGATGGGCGACCTCGACGTCCGGGCGGCCAACCACGTCATCCGCGCGTTCAGCCACTTCTCGCTGCTGGCCAACCTCGCCGAGGACATCCACCACGAGCGGCGCCGCCGGTTCCACCGCCGCGAGGGCTCCCCACCGCAGAAGGGCAGCCTCGCCGCGACGTTCCGGTTGCTGGACGCCGAGCGCCTCGACCGCGACACCATCGCCCGCGAGCTCCGCGGCGCGCTGGTCTGCCCCGTCGTCACCGCGCACCCGACCGAGGTCCGCCGCCGGACGATCTTCCGCGTCCAGCGGCAGATCACCGAGCTGATCCGGCAGCGCGACCGGTCGGCCCCCGGGGAGGTCGATCCGGGGTGGTCGGCGCAGCTGGAGCGCGCGGTGCTCACCCTCTGGCAGACGGCGCTGCTGCGGCTGTCCCGGCTGCGGCTCGAGGACGAGATCGACGAGGCGCTGCGCTACTACGAGCTGTCCCTGTTCGAGGTGGTCCCGGCGCTCAACGCCGACCTGCGCCGGGCGCTGCGGGAGCGCTGGCCCCAGGCCGACCTGCTACCGCGGCCGATGCTCCTGCCCGGCTCCTGGATCGGCGGCGACCGCGACGGCAACCCGTTCGTCACCGCCGACGCCGTCCGCCGGGCCAGCACCCGGCAGGCGGAGACGGCGCTGGGGCATCACCTCGGCGAGCTGCTCGTGCTGCGCGACGAGCTGTCGATGTCCGACCGGCTGATCACCCCCACGCCGGAGCTGCTGCACCTGGCCGAGCTGTCCCGCGACGACTCGCCCTTCCGCGCCGACGAGCCCTACCGCCGCGCCCTCCACGGCATCCACGCCCGGCTGGCGGCCACCGCCCAGCGGGTGCTCGGCTCCGTCCCCGGGCCGCCGCCGCACACCCAGCTGGAGGCCTACGACACCCCTGACGCGCTGCTGGCCGACCTCGGGACGGTCGGCACGTCGCTGCGCAGCCACGGTGCCGGTGCGCTCGCCGACGACCGGCTGGCCCGGCTCCGCGAGGCCGTCGAGGTCTTCGGCTTCCACCTGTGTGGGCTGGACATGCGGCAGAACGCCGCGGTCCACGAGGAGGTCCTCGCCGAGCTGCTCGCCTGGGCCGGCGTCTGCCCCGACTACGCCGCCCTGGACGAGGAGCAGCGGGTCGCGCTGCTGACCGGCGAGCTGCGCATGCGCCGCCCGCTGGTACGGCCGGACGCCGAGCTGTCGGAGACCGCGCACGGCGAGCTCGGCGTGCTCACCGCCGCCGCGGAGCGGGTCGCCGCGCTCGGCCCGCGGGCCATCCCGAACTACGTGATCAGCATGTGCGAGTCGGTCAGCGACGTCCTGGAGGTCGCCGTCCTGCTCAAGGAGGTCGGCCTGCTCGACCCCGACGGGGACGACGGCCCGAGCTGCCCCGTCGGCATCTCGCCGCTGTTCGAGACGATCGGCGACCTGCAGGCCGCCGGCGCGACCCTCTCCGCCGTCCTGGACCAGCCGCTCTACCGGGCGCTGCTGGCCAACCGGGGCGACGTGCAGGAGGTCATGCTCGGCTACTCCGACAGCAACAAGGACGGCGGCTACCTCGCCGCCAACTGGGCGCTGTACCGGGCCGAGCTGGCGCTGGTCGAGGTGGCCCGCCGGGAGGGGATCCGGCTGCGGCTCTTCCACGGCCGCGGTGGCACCGTCGGCCGTGGCGGCGGCCCCAGCTACGACGCCATCCGGGCGCAGCCGCCCGGCGCGGTCGCCGGCGCCCTGCGGATCACCGAGCAGGGCGAGGTCGTCGCCGCCAAGTACGCCGACCCCGACCTCGCCAGGCGCAACCTCGAGGCGATGCTCGCCGCGACGCTGGAGGCCACGCTGCTCGACGTCGAAGGGCTGGGGGAGGACGCCGAGCCGGCCTACGCGCTGCTCGACGACCTCGCCGCCCGGGCGCAGCGGGCCTACCGGGCGCTGGTGCACGAGACCCCGGGTTTCGTCGACTGGTTCCGCGCGGCCACGCCGATCGGTGAGCTGGCCGAGCTCAACATCGGCAGCCGGCCCCCGTCGCGCAAGGCGGGCACCTCGATCAGCGACCTGCGGGCGATCCCGTGGGTGTTCAGCTGGTCACAGGCCCGCATCATGCTGCCCGGCTGGTACGGCACCGGCTCGGCGCTGGAGAGCTGGGTCGACGGCGACGAGCAACGCCTGGAAGGCCTGCGCGACCTGCACCGCCGGTGGCCGTTCTTCCGCACCGTGCTCTCCAACATGGGCATGGTGCTGGCCAAGACCGACCTGGAGCTGGCCGCCCGGTACGCCGAGCTGGTGCCCGACGAGGAGCTGCGGCACCGCGTGCTCGACCCGATCGTCGCCGAGCACGAGCGGACCTGCCGCATGCTGCTCGCGATCACCGGCGACGACCACCTGCTGGCCGACAACCCGTCGCTGGCCCGGTCGATCCGCAACCGGTTCCCCTACCTGGAGCCGCTGCACCACCTGCAGGTCGAGATGCTGCGGCGGCGCCGCTCCGGCGACGACGACGAGCTGGTCCGCCGCAACATCCAGCTGACCATCAACGGCATCGCCACGGCCCTGCGCAACAGTGGCTGAGCCGGAGGTCGAGGGGCGGGCCGGCCCCGGGCCGGTCGACCTGCGCGTGGCCACGACCGGCGAGGAGGTCCGGGCAGTCGCGGCTGCCTCCGGGATCGCCCCGGCCGCGCTCGCCGCGGCCCGCCACGACCCCTCGCTGCGGCTGCTGACCGGGCCGTTCGGCCGGTGGGGCCTGCTGCGCCGGGAGTGGGCCGAGGACGGCACGGCCGAGACGGTGCTGGTGCGCCGCGCGGGCGTCGGCATCGACCAGCCGGGGGTCCTCGCGGCCGCCGCCTCCTGGGGCTGCGGGCGGGTGCGCGACGAGCGGCGCGGTGACGTCCTGCCCGTGCCGGAGCCGCCCGCCGAGGCGCCCCTGGCCCACCGGTTCCTGCACCTCGCCGCGCTGGCCGCCACCCGGGTCGAGGCGGCCGTCGCCCTCACCCGGGATGCCGGCCCCGGCGGGGTGAAGGACGACGGCAGCCCGGCGCTGCCCGCGGACGAGGCCGCGCAGCTCGCCGCGGCGCAGGTGCTGACCCCGCTCGGCGTGCCCCTGCTCAGCGAGGAACGCCCCGACCGCCCGGTGGCCGACGGGACGCCGTGGGTCGTGCTGGACCCGCTCGACGGCACCGGCAACTTCCGCGCCGGCCTGCCGCCGTGGGCCTTCTCGGCCGCGCTGGTGCAGGGCGGCCGGCCGGTGGCCGGGCTCGTCGTCGACCTGTCCTCGGGCCGGCGCTGGGAGGGTGCGGTGGGCGCGGGGGCCCGGCGCGACGGGGCGCCGGTCGGGCCCCGTCCCGGCGGGACGGTGCTGGTCCCCAGCGCCCCGGGTGGCGGCACCGTCGCCGTGCCCACGACCGCCCGCCGGGTCCGGGTCACCGGCTGCACCGCGGTGGACCTGTGCCTGGTCGCCGACGGGTCGGCCGCGGCCTGGCAGGACGTCGACCGCAGCGGCACGCACGTGCACGACGTCGCCGGCGGGCTCGCCGTCCTCGCCGCTGCCGGCGGGGTGGCGCTCACCCCGGACGGCGGGCCGCTGGCGCTGCAGCCGGACACCGGGACGCTGATCCGGCTGGTCGCCGCCGGCAGCGAGAGGACCGCGCGGGAGCTGCTGAGCGCTCTCCGCTGAGGTCAGCGCGCTCGGGCGGCCGCCTCCCGGACCGCCGCCATCAGCGTCTCCCACTGGTGCAGCGTGGTCCGCGCCCGCCCTCTCGTGGCGCCCAGCGCGACCTCGGCGGCGTCGATCGCCCGCCAGTCCTCCAGCAGCACCGGGTCGGCGCCGCGGGCCCGCAGCTCGGCCACCAGGTCGTTCTTCGAACCTCCTCGGGGGCGCAGGACCCCGGCGGTCGCGTCCTCCAGCAGGGCGGTGACCGTCTCGCGGGCGTCGTGCTTGTTGGTGCCGACGACGCCGGTGGGGCCACGCTTGATCCAGCCGGCCACGTACTCGCGCGGTGCGGGCCGGCCGTCGCGCAGCACCCGACCGGCCTCGTTCGGCACGACCCCGCGGCCGGCGTCCAGCGGCAGCTCGGGCAGCCCGCAGCCGCGGTACCCGACCGAGCGGACGACGAGGTCGGCGGGGAGCGCGCTGACCTCTCCGGTGCCCGAGGCGCGACCATCGGCGTCCACCTCGGTGCGCTCGACCTCCACGCCGGTCACCCGGTCCTCGCCGAGCAGCCGCACCGGGCGGCCGAAGAACCGCAGCCGGACCCGCGTCCGGCCCGGTTGCGGCGCGTGCCCGGCCCACCCGGCCAGCACCGCCAGGTTGCGGCCGACGACCCGGTCGGTGGCGGCCCGCTCCGCGGCGGACGGGTCCTGCTCGAGGTCGGCCGGGTCGACCAGCACGGTGGCCTCGGCCAGCTCGCCGAGCTCGCGCAGCTCCTGGGTGGTGAAGGTGGCCTGCGCCGGCCCGCGGCGGCCCAGGATCGTCACCTCCGCCACCGGCGCGGCGGCCAGCGCGTCGAGGACGTGCTGGGGCATGTCGGTCGCCTCCAGCTCCGCGGGTGTGCGGGCCAGCACGCGGGCCACGTCGAGCGCGACGTTGCCCACGCCGACCACCACCACCGAGCGGGCGCGGGCGAGGGCGGCCTCCACCGTCGCGCGGTCGGCGTCGGGGTGGCCGGTGTACCAGGCGACGAGGTCGGTGGCGGCCAGGCTGCCGGGAAGCTCCTCGCCGGGGATGGCCAGCTGCCGGTCCCGCGCCGCTCCGTAGGTGTAGATCACGGCGTCCACGGCCTCGAGCAGCTCGCCGCAGGAGAGGTCCCTGCCGATCTCGACATTGCCCACGAACCGCACCGACGGGTGGTCCAGGGCCCGGTGCAGGGTGTCGCGGATGGCTCGCATCTTCGGGTGGTCGGGGGCGATGCCGTGGCGGACCAGGCCGAACGGGGTGGGCAGCCGGTCCAGGAGGTCCACGGCCACCGGGATCTCCTGCTGGCGGGTCAGTGCCTCGGCGGCGTAGATGCCGGCGGGGCCGGCGCCGACGATCGCCACGCGCAGCGGTCGGGGGGACGGGGGACCGAGGTGATCGTCGACCGACACGAGAGGCATCCTGACCCGGCCGGGGCCGGATGCACCAGGGCCGGCTCAGGCGCAGGAGTGATCGTGGTCCAGTCCGCGGGTCACGTACTGGGTGAGGACGACCCGGCCGCCGGGCACCAGCGGCGCCTGCCGGCAGGTGGCCCGGGCCTCCCGCGCGGTGCTCGCCCCGGCCAGCCAGCTGTCCAGCTCGTGCAGCGGGCTGTCGGGTGGCACGTCGCCGACGATCCGCCGCCACTGGAGGTCGGTCGAGTAGACGCCCACCTGCCCGCCCTTCCCGGTCAGGTAGGCGGTCATCCCCTCCAGGGAGGCGCGGTTGCGCGCGCGGGCGTCCGACGAGCCGGTCTGCCAGGTGTTCATGGTCTCGACGTCCAGCCACCACCGGTAGGCGGCCGGGTCGGTCGGGAGGCCGGCGTCGGTCGCGGCGAGGGGCAGGAACGCCTGGGCGTCGACGTATGCGCGGATCCACCCGTACTGCCAGGAGCAGGCGAGGTCGTTCTCACCGCGGCAGGTGCCGTAGGGCGTGTCGCCGGCCAGTGGCCAGCTGCTGACCTCGTCCCGGACCTGGCCCGGGTTGGCCGTGTTGACGTACAGCTGCACGGGCGGCTGCTCCGGGACCGCGCCCGATGACCCGGCCGCCCACTCCAGCTGCTCGGCCAGGCAGGGGTTGGGCCGGGTGGCGATCCCGCCGTTGACCCCGATGATCGCGAAGGCGGGGCCGTCGGGCAGGTCCTCGTCGCACTGCGGGTAGGAGACGTCGTAGCCCACCTCGCGATGCCCGTCGGAGGTGTCGGCCGCGGCGACCGGCACACCCAGGACCAGCAGCAGGCCCGCGAGCGCGGCGAGCGCGACGGCACGCACCGGGCTCGGCATCCCGCGCACGATACCCAGCCGTGAGGCGGCGGGCACCGACCCGGCTAGGTCAGGCTGCTTGGCACACGTCGCACCAGTAGAGGTTGCGGCCGGCCATCTCCTGGGTGCGCACCTCGGTCCCGCAGACCCGGCAGGGCAGGCCGGTGCGGCGGTACACGTAGTGCGCATCGTCCCGCTGCACCGCGCCCCGCCGGCGGGTGCGGTCACCGGGCAGCGTGGTCACGATGCGCCCCATCCGGACGCCGGAGCGCATCAGGGCGACCAGGTCGGCCCACATCCGCCCCCACAGCTCGGCGCCGACGTCGCGGCCCGGGCGGAAGGGCGAGAGGCGGTGCCGGAACAGCAGTTCGGCGCGGTAGACGTTGCCGACCCCGGCGAGTACCGACTGGTCCATGAGCAGCGCGCCGACGGCGGTCCGGCTGCCCGCGATGCGCCGGTGGGCGAGCATGCCGTCGGTCCGGGGCCGCAGTGGGTCGGGGCCCAGGCGGGCCAGGATCCGGTCGACCTCCGGGGCCGTGAGCACCTCGCAGGCGGTGGCGCCGCGCAGGTCGGTCCACGCGCCCCCGCCGTCGGGCGCGTCGCCCTCCCAGCGCATCCGCACCGCCCCCCGCGGGGGTGGCGGGGTGCCGGTGCCGGACGTGTACTGGCCGTAGAGCCCGAGGTGCACGTGCAGTGTGTCGGCGCCGAAGCGGGCGAACAGGTGCTTGCCGTAGGAGGTCACCTCGTCGAGCACCCGGCCGTCGAGCAACGCCGCGCCCGCGGAGAACCGGCCCTGCGGGCTGGTGACGTGCACCGGCCGGCCGACGAACGCGAGCGACTGCTCGCGGGCCAGCCGGAACAGCGTGTGCCCCTCAGGCACGGCGCACCCTCCCGCAGCGGTCGAGGGCGATCCGGCGCTCCTCGGCATGGTCGACGATCGGCTCGGGACAGCCGGCCGGGACGTCGTCCGGCGCCCGCCACGGCTCGTGCACGTAGCGGGTGGGGACGTCGCGCAGTTCGGGCACCCACCGCCGTACGTGGACGCCATCGGGGCCGGCGGCGTCGCGGGCGGCCAGCAGCGCCGGGTGGTCACCGACCCGCAGGTCGCGGCGGGCCCACAGCAGCGCGATCGGCACCCGCGGAGCGTAGACAGCCGCGGGTGCCGACGCAGGTCAGCGGTCGGCGGTGACCAACCCGAAGTGCGGCCGGTCGGCCTCGGCGACCAGATCCAGCTCCTCGGGATGCTCCTGGATGTAGTGGCGGACGAAGGAGCAGTAGGGCAGCACGTGCAGGTTGCGCTCCCGCGCGGCGGCGAGGACCCCGGCGACCAACGCCGATCCCACGCCCTGGCCGCCGACCGACGGGTCCACCTCGGTGTGCGGCAGGGCCATCGTGCCGTCCTCGACGTGGTAGCTGGCCAGACCGACGACCCGGTCGCCGGCGCGGATCTCGAACCGTCCCCGGTCGGGGACGTCGACCACACTCGTCTCCATCGCTGGTGTTCCACCTCCGCTCGCCCCGGCGCCGTTGCCGGAACACGACATGAGTACAGGAACCGTAACGCCCCGCAGCGCCCGGACGTTTCGCCTCGCCGTCGGAGCGCCGGGGGGACGTGCCAGGATGGGGCCGACGTCCCGGCGCGTGCGGCCGGTCCGTTCCGGCCCCGTAGCTCAGGGGATAGAGCAACGGTTTCCTAAACCGTGTGTCGGAGGTTCGAATCCTCTCGGGGCCACCACTGAATGCGCAGGTCAGCGCGGTATGTGCGCCGACTAGGCGTGTGGTGAGGACTGTCGCGTGACACTCCCGTGTCACATTGGGTCGGAATCGGGGCCTCTCGCCCAGCCCCCTAGCAGGACGCTGCATGAGGTGTCACTGGACTGCACCTGGGTGCACACGCTCCGATTGAGTCGCCGACTCCCCGGGTGGACGCTCGTGGCCTCCTTCGAGCCCGTGGCGTCCAGATCGCACTGAACTCCCGAGTCCCGCGGCACTCCTCCCGAGTCCCGCGGCACTCCTCCGGAGTGCTCCCGAGTCCCGCGGCGGAGAGGCATATTTCCGCTTCGCACGCTGCAGGTGGCCAGGAGGGCACGGCACGCCACGCCGCCGCGACTCCTGAGCACTCGACTCCCTCCGCTTTGACCAGCCACATCCTGCGTGTCGAGCACTCGGCAAGAGTCCCTCGAACAGGACGTCTCTCATTTCGTTGACCTTCCAGGACTCTCAGTTACCGTCACGCGGTGCCAACTGAAGGGCACAGCAGGTAAGCGGGACAGGGAGCAACGAGGGTGACCCAGGTAGCGAGTGTCGACGATCAGGTCGGCTTCAACCAGGCAGGCGTTCTTCTCACCCCTGGTGCTGACCCGGTCATCGAGAGCGCCTCAGTTGTTCTGCCGTTCACGGCCTCGCGGCGCC
The DNA here is from genome assembly GCF_900114385.1 of Geodermatophilus ruber. Lineage (GTDB taxonomy): Bacteria > Actinomycetota > Actinomycetes > Mycobacteriales > Geodermatophilaceae > Geodermatophilus > Geodermatophilus ruber. The sequence goes on along the minus strand of NZ_FOSW01000004.1, from coordinate 80,615 downwards.
GGGCCTTCAGCCGATGACCAGTAGCGAGACTGATCTCTCGACGGAAAACGGCGTAACGGATCTCGACTTGCTCGCGCCCGGTCGAGTGATCCGGATGCGCGAGCGGCTGTGGCGGGTCGACTACCTCGACGGGGACATCTTCGGCGCCACCGCCCTCGACGGCCGGGACAATCAAGCGCACCGGTTCCACCGAGGGCTGGAGCGGCTCGACGAGGGCGCGCTGCCGTTACCCGCACCTGAGGCCGTCGGAGACCAGCGCCAGCAGGACCTGCTGCTCGACGCTCAGCGATTCTCCCTCCTGCACGGGACGGCGCCCATCCTGGGTCTTCAGCGGTCCCGAGCGATCCCCACCGACTACCAAATCGTGCCGCTGCTGATGGCGTTGGGCAGCGAGCAGGTGCGCCTCCTGATCGCCGATGACGTCGGAACCGGTAAGACCATCGAGGCTGGGCTCGTCGCTTCCGAGTTGATGGCCCGAGGACGAGCGCGGCGCGTCCTCATCGTCGTGCCCGCCAACCTGCGTGAGCAGTGGCGGGACGCGCTCGACCACTTCTTCCACATCGACGCGACCATCGTCTCTGGCAATCTGCTCCCGGCCCTGGAGCGCAAACTCCTGCCCGGCAAAAGCGTGTGGTCGGCCCACGACGTAGTGATCGCCAGCATCGACTACCTCAAGACCCGGACCCAACAGGTGCTGGCCTATCCGTGGGACCTAGTCGTGATCGACGAGGCGCACCTGTGCGCGATGCCGCACACGCTGCACCGGGACCAGCAGCCGGACATGGAGCGCTGGCAGTTCGCACAGGCGGCGGCCGCGGCGGCCCGGCACCTCCTGCTGCTCACCGCGACCCCGCACAACGGCTACACCGACTCATACGCGTCGTTGTTCAGGATGCTCGACGCCACGCTGGTGCACGACACGCCGGACGGCCCGGTCATCGACCGCGACCGCGCGCGGGCCCACCACGTCGTGCAGCGGCAACGACGCGACATCGAGGCGTGGTACGAGCAGCGGGGCGTCACCTCGCCGTTCCCGAAGCGCCGCGCCGACGAGCAGATCATCGAACTGGCGAAGTACCCGGACATGCGGCTCCTGCTGGAGGGGCTGCACCGCTACGCCGAAGACCTCTACGGCGCGGGAACTGCGCCCGTGGACCGATGGATCGCCGCGCACCTGCAGAAGCGGGCTCTGTCCAGCCCGTACGCCCTGCGCAAGTCCGTCGAGAACCGGGTGAAGACCCTGCGCAAGCAGGCCGCCGTCACGACCACCAAGCAGGTGGCCGTCGCACGCGAGGCGACCAGCGACCAACTGTTCACCGAAAACGACGAGGGCGACGCCGCCAACCTCGACCGAGCCGCCTCGACCCTGCAGACCGCACACGAACTGGCCCGCCTGGAGGAGATCGCCGCCGCGGCGAAGAAGGTCACGCCGCCCAAGGACCCGAAACTGCAAGAACTGTTCCGGCTGCTGCCCGAGCGGATGGCGGCCCACCCGGACACCGCTCGCGTGCTCGTCTTCACCAAGTTCAAGGACACCCTCGACTACCTCGCCGACCGGCTCGAACACGCCGCCAGCGGCCGAAACAAGAAGACGCCCGCGCTGCACGGCGCGGCCGTGTTCGCCATCCACGGACAGATGAGCCTCGCTCAGCGCAGCGAGACCTTCGCGGCGTTCGAGCGCGCACCCAAGGCGGTGCTCGTCGCCACCGACTGCATCAGCGAGGGCCTCAACCTCCAGCGCGCCTGCGCGGAGTTGGTCCACTACGAGTTGCCGTGGAACCCGAACCGGCTCGAACAGCGCAACGGCCGCATTGACCGGTTCCAGCAGAAGGAGCCCTTCGTCGGGATCCGCACGCTCGTCTACGACGACCCGCTCGACGCCGCCCTGCTCTACCTGATCGACACCAAGGCCCAGCAGATGCGCGCCGACTACGGGTTCGTGCCGCCCTTCCTGGCCAACTCCGACATCCTGCTGCACCTGTCGGATCCCGGCTCGGCCTACCGCGCCTCGCTGCAGGAAAAGCGCCGCCACGGGCAGATGGCCATTCCCGGCCTGTTCGCCGAGGAGGCCGACGCCGATCTGACCGAATTGGACTCCGAACTCGCCAGGCTCGCCGAGGCCAACATCAGCGGCACCGACCGCCTCGACAAGATGCGCGTCGAATCCTTCTACGGCCAGTCCGACATCGACCTCGCCACCATCGAGACCGCCCTCTCCCGGTCCCGCGACGAGATCGGCTCGGCGCAGCGGATCGCCGCCTTCACCCGAGCCTGCATCCGCGAACTGCAAGGCGACGTCGCCGAGCACACCGACGGGACCTTCACGATCCACCCGATCCCGGGCGAGATCGCCGACACCGTGACCGCCCGGGAGCGCTACACCTTCGATCCGGTCGCCGGGATCGATGATGCGGAGGTCGACATGATCGACCTGGCGCACCCGCTGATGCGCAGGCTCATCGACCTCACCCTCGACAAGGCCCAACTCCCCGAGTGCACGGGCCGCATCACCGGACGGATCAGCCCGAACATCGACGCCGCCCACCTGGTGCTGCACGTGCTGTTCCGTTACGTGGCTCGCGGCAACCCGCCCGTCCTCCTCGAAGAGATCGTGCCCCTGGCGTACCGCCTGAGCGACGGCTCCCCGGTGCCGGACCCGTGGCCGCTGCTCACAGGCCCCGGCGGCGCTGGCCAGCAGTACCGCGACGACCTCATCGAGGATGCCCGCGACGTTCTGCGCGACCCGGACCTGCGCCCGCGCCTGGACCGCCTCGCGGCCGCACGCGCCCGCACCGTGGCCGAGCACCACGCCGGGCTGTCCGCTGAGTGGGCCAACGGGCTCGACGACGTCGAAGCCACCTCCGCCGACCTCATCGCCGTCACCCTCGTCTACCCCGAAGTTGCGCCATGACCGACATCAGCCTGATCCACACCTCCGGAGGGCTCCTCGGGGACGTCTTTACCGACGCGCTCCGCCAGCCGGTCGTCGACGGCGACCCTCGCTTCCTCGCCGACATCGCGACGTTCACCAACGCCGACGGCGCACCGCCCACGCGCGCCCAGCACGACAGCGACTTCGACGCCGCCTTCCGCACCGGCCAGGCCCTATGGAGCGCCTACAGCGACGAGTTGGCGCGCGGCATGGACGTCTCCCGGCTGCGCGAGCGGCTCCTGCTGCCGCTGCTGAATCTGCTCGGCTTCGACCCCGTCTACCAGCGCTCGCGCCTGACCGCGGGCGGAGACACCTGGCCGATCAGCCACCTCGGCTGGCGCGGCCACGCCGCCCCACCGATCCACCTCGTGCCCGATCTGGACCTCGACGAGCGCGGCCCCCGTCACCGCAGCCCCCACGAGGAACTGCAGGGCTACCTCAACAACGTGCCCGTCCGCTGGGGCATGCTCAGCAACGGCCGCGTCCTGCGTCTTATGCGGGACTACCACCACACCCGGACCCGGGGCTACGTCGAGTTCGACCTCGCCGCCATCTTCGAGGGCGCCAGCCACGCGGACTTCCTCGCCCTGTGGCGCCTCACCCACGCCAGCCGCTTCCGACCCCTCACCGAGCAGACCAGCGACGGTGACCACCTCACCCTCTTGGAGAAGTCCTACGAGCAGGCGCTCGACGCCGGTGTGGCCGCGGGCAAGCGCCTCCAACCCCAGGTCCGCGAGGCCCTGGAAACCCTGGCCAACGGCTTGCTCGACGCCACACCCGGGCTTCGCCACGACCTGGGCGAACACCCCGACCATGGCCGGGACTTCCACCGCGAACTGCTCACCGTTCTCTACCGGGTGCTGTTTCTGCTGTTCGCCGAGCAGCGCGGCATGCTCAAGCAGGCCAACCCGCTCTACGACGAGACGTACTCGCTGACCGCGCTGCGTGCCCGCGCCGAAGCCGACGACGCCGAGCCCCGCCGCCAGGACCTCTGGGAGGGTCTCAAGACCACCTTCCGAATCTTCGGCGACGAGGCACTCGCCGCCACCGTCGGCGTCTATCCCTACAACGGGCAACTGTTCGACCTCGCCCGCACCCCGCTGACCGGCCGGGCGCGCTGCTCGAACAAGGCAACCCTTGACGCGATCCGGGCACTCACCACCGTCCACGTCGGCCGTGTCCCCATGCACGTCGACTACCGCAACCTCGGCGTCGAGGAACTCGGCACCGTCTACGAATCCCTCCTCGACTACACCCTCACCATCGCCGAGCAGGCCACCGCGGTGGACGGTCGCGTCGTCCCCGCCGGGCAGGCATACCTGGCGCCGCTGAGCGTCGAACGCTCTGACCTGGCCAGTTACTACACCCCCACCGACCTGGTCGACCTGCTGCTGGCCCGCAGCCTCGACCCTCTGATCGACCAGCGGCTCGCCGAGGCCGGACCGGATCCGCAGGCCCAGGCCGAGGCGCTGCTCTCCCTCAAGATCGTCGACCCAGCCTGCGGCTCCGCCGCCATCTTGGTCGGAGCGCTCGACCGCATCGCCTACGCCCTGGCCAAGGCCCGCAGCCAGCCCCACGAGCCCCGCGACATCGACCTCACCCACGCCCGTCGCGCGGTACTCCAACACTGCATCTACGGCGTCGATAAGGACCCGTTCGCGGTCGAACTGGCCAAGGTCGCCCTCTGGATCCACTGCATCGTCCCGGACGAACCCCTGTCCTTCCTTGACACCCACATCGTCTGCGGCGACGCCCTCGTTGGCTGGCCGCTCCTAGACATCCCGAACGAGATCCCATCCGCCGCCTACGAGTTCAAAGCGGCCGACAAGGACGACAAGGCGATGCTCACGACCGCGAAGAACCGGAATAACGCGTTCCTCGCCGCCGCTGTTGACGCCGACGACGCGCTGTTCGCCCTTGCCAAGGTCGACCCAGACCTCAAGCCGCCTTTCGCGCTCACGGCCACGGAGCACACCTACGCGGACGTCCGCGCCAAGCAACGGGCGTACGTCAAGTGGCGCGACAGCGATGAGTACGCCAAGTGGAAGAAGGCCGCCGACTTGTGGACGGCCGCCTTCTTCTGGACGGCCGAGTTCGGCCGCGCGCCGACCACCTCGGACTACCAGCAGGCCGTTAACTCCAGCGCCGAGGCCGAACTCACCGCGAAGGCGGCGCGGATCGTCGAGGACCTCAATCCGCTGCACTGGCCCCTCGCCTTTCCCGAGGCCCGTGCGCAGGGCGGCTTCGACCTGGTCATCGGAAACCCGCCCTGGGAAGAAACCGCGAGCATTGAGCAAGAGTTCTTCGCGCAGGCCGCTCCCCATATCGCAGCGATGACCAGCGAGCATCGGGGGGATGCCATCGGAGCCCTTGAGGCATCCAACCCCAGCCTCCACTCCCGCTGGTTGACCTACAAGGCGACGAAGGAACGCTTCGCGCACTTCGCGAAAACATCCGGGCGGTTCACCCGAACCACGGGGAAGACGAACACCTACGTGCTGTTCACCGAGGTTGCGGCAGCGAACAGTGGCCATGCCGGGCTCATCGTCAAGACAGGCATCGCCGTCGACCAGGCGCAGTCACGCGTCTGGCAGCGCGTGCTGGAGGACAACCGCGTCCACGAAGTCACCGACATCGTCAACGCCAGCCCCTCGGGTGCTCGCGTGTTCCCCGTGGTGGCTGCCGTCGAGCGCTTCTGCGTCCTGGTGCTCCGGCCACATGCCCCGACCGCCCCGACCATGCGTGCGGCCATGCTGAACTTCGGGGTCGAGAAGGCATCGACCGCTGCCTACCGTGAATGGCCGCGGGCGGACCTCGCTGCCTTTGCGCCGCGCACTCGGACACTGCCGTCCACTTCGCGGGTCGACGAGATCGACTTGGCGTTGGAACTGCAGAAGCGGTGGGAGACTCTGGACTTCAGCGACGTCGGCGGCCTCAATCCATGGGGTATCCGGCTAAGCGATATGTTCAACTCCACGATCGCGCGTCGGAAGGGTTGGCTACTTCGCGAGGAGGCGTTGTTCGCGGACGGCTACGGCCTTGGCGCAGACAAGGTCTTCCGGCGTTCGGACGGTCGCGTCGCGATACCGGTCTATGAAGGTCAGATGGCGAACCGGTGGGACCATCGGGCGCGCACTTTCGAGGGGTATCGAGGCGCAAACAAGTATGGGAAGAAGCCCGACATCCCCCGAGTCACGGAGACGCAACACGCTGACGTTCGGTTCGAGGTTCAACCGCGCTACTGGATGCACGCGGATATCGTCAATGCTCGACTGGAGCAGATTGCCGGTGAGCACTGGCTGATCGCTATACGGGACATCGGCCGTCCATGGACTGACCGCCGCATCATGCGCACTGCACTTCTAGGACGGTATCCAGCCACGGATACGCTTCCCGTCATCTCCGTCGCACCGGAGCACGCCCTTCGCCTTACGGCGCTGTTCAACTCGATGGTGTTCGACTTCCTTGTGCGGATCCACATGCCAGGAGGTCACGTCACGCCTTGGATCGTGTCGCAGTGCGCGGCTCCGCCTCCGCGCATGATCAGTCCCGAGGTGGAGGGGCTCGCCGCGACACTGTCCATCACCTCCCAGGCCCTGGCCGATCTGACGGGATGGCCCGTTCAGGTCTGGACTGCGAAGGAACGGGAATGGCTGGACGCCAAGGTTGACGCACATGTCGCCCGTGCTTACGGCCTAACCCTGATGGAATACGAGACCGTGCTGGACCATTTCGACCTGCTCAGGAAGATTGAGGAGCGGGACGACACCATCGGGGAATACCGCTCAAAGCGGCTGCGCCTCGAAGCGTTCGAGGAGATCGGGGGAGTGCGCTGATGCACCCGTTGGCGATGCTGGCGTCGTTGCGCGAGGACTACACGAAGTACGTCGACTCGTTCCAGTTCTACAAGAACCCGGCGATCCAACAGTGGGTGGAAAGCAAGCGCACAGAAGGGCGCCTGCTCTACCGCGAGCCATTCCTCACCATCGCCAAGCCGTTCCGCGAAGGAACCCCGCTCAAGACGCTGGTCAACGAGGGCGTGCTCGACCCCGGCGTGCTGAACGTGTTCACCAAGAAGCCGGGTGACCGATCGGCCGCGCCGATCGAGCCGTTCGCGCACCAGACACAGGCGTTCCGGCAGGTACTCACCGGCTCCAACACGGCGGTAACCACCGGCACGGGCTCCGGCAAGTCGTTCACCTTCCACATCCCGATCGTGTCCACGGCACTGGCCGGACTCGCCACCGCAACCTCGGCCGAGGGTTTCCGCTCCCCGCTGGCCGTGATCATCTATCCGATGAACGCGCTGGCCAACAGCCAGTACGAGGACCTCGCCGCGCGACTCGCGGGCAGCGGACTGCGGGTCTGCAACTACACCGGTGACCTCAAGGCCACCAGCGAGGCCGCGCTGAAGGACTTCCGGTCCCTGACCGGTCGCGAACTGCCGTTCGACTCCGAGGTCATCGACCGCAACACCCTGCACGCGCAGGGCTGCGACATCCTGCTCACGAACTTCAAGATGCTGGAGTACGCCCTCGTCCGGCGCAAGGACGGGCATCTGTTCAAGATGCTCGGCCAGGGCGGACGCTTGCAGTTCCTCGTGCTGGACGAGATGCACACCTACTCCGGCCGCCAGGGCGCGGATATGGCGCTGCTCGTCCGCCGCTTCAAGGAACGCACCGGCACGACGGGGACGCTGCGATGCATCGGCACGTCCGCGACCGTGGACTCCGGGGACCCTGCGGAGGCGGCCCGCGTCATCGCCGGATTCGCCAGCCACCTGTTCGGGGAAACCTTCAGTCCGGAGCACGTGGTGCAGGAGCAGTACGGCGCTCCGGAAACCCGGGATCCCGACATCGGGGACCTGCATCTGCCGCACGCCGTTGTCTCGGTAAGAACCGTCGAGCGAGCCCGGGCCGCTGAGACCGATGCACAGGTCGTGGAGGTCCTCGCCCCGGCGCTGCTGAACGGCCCGGCGACGCCCGACGCCGTCCGCTCCTGCCTGCCGGTGGCCTGGGTCGAGCGGGCGATGTGGGCGGGGGTTCGGTCGGTGCAGCGCCTGGCCGAGGACTACATCGAGCAGGTTCGGCCCGGCGCGTCGACCGATGAGGCGACTGCTGAAATCGAGGCGGCACTGATGTTGGCCGCCGCCGTGAAGACGCCGGGGCCCAAGGGCGACGCGGTGGGACTGCTGACCCCCAAGGTGCACGCGTTCTTCTCTCAGGGCCTTCCGGTCACCCGATGCCTGCGCATCGAGGACCCGCCGCACCTGTCCGAGCGCGGGCAGTCGACCTGCACGATGTGCGCCGAGGAGCACGTCTCCGACGTCCAGGCGTATCCCATCATCTTCTGTACTGCCTGCGGCCAGGACTACTACGTCGCCACCGACGACGGCGCCACCCTCACTTCCCGCGACTTCCTCACCACCGGAGACGACGGCCTGCCGGTGTACGTCATGACCGACGACTGGGACGAAGACGCCGTCCCGGTCGACGCGAGGGACGTCAAGAAGGACGGCACGCCGCGCAAGGGTCGGGACGGAGCAGTGCCGCGCCGCACGAAGGCGTGCGGCCGGTGCGGCACCCTCGGCGAGAACTGCGGCCACCCGGAGATCCGAGACGTGGTCATGGTGGCCGCGCCGTTGCTGCTGTGCCCGTCCTGTGGGGTCCGCTACGACGGGCAGAACTCTGAGTACAACAAGTTCTTCCAGGTCGGCACGGTCGGCCGGGCCACCGCCACCGACGTCCTCGTCGAGGGGATGCTGAACAACCTCGACCCCGACCGCAAGCCTCAGGTCATGGCGTTCACCGACAATCAGCAGGACTCGTCGTTCCAGGCGGCGCACCTGCGATCCATGTCCCGCCGGTTCCACTTCCGCCGCGCGGTCATCGCGGGCCTCCAGGCGGCGACCGATCCCGCGACGGCGCTGGACACCGGCGAGGTCGCCGACGAAGCCTTCAAGGCGATGAAGGCCACAGGGACGCTGCCGCGCTTCACCTCGCTGGAGGCCGACGCACCCAGCCTGGACCCGGAAGCGGACCAGGCGAAGGCTCGCGCTCGCTACATCCGCTACCTGAAGGCGGGCGTGCTCATGGAGACGAGCGGCGCCCCGCGTAAGGCCCAACCAAACCTCGAAGACACGGGGCTGGTCATCGCCGACTACGCCATGCTCAAGCCCGACCTGGTCCTCCCCAGACTGCAATCCGATCCGGAGGTCGGAGCGTTCCTGCGGGCCTACGGGGACACCAACCCGGATCTGGTCATGGACCTGCTCCGCACGATCCTCGACGTCATCCGCCGCCAACGGGCCATGATCAGCGACAACGAGGAGCAGGGGCCCGCGTCCGCGTTCAGCGACCCGAACAAGTTCCGCACCGACGTCCTCGATCAGATCAGCGACGCCTGCTACTTCCACGGCAGCCCGGACTTTCCGATGCGTCGAGTTGTCTTCGATGAGCGGGCCGAGCAAAGGCGTGTGGTCGAGGTTCGGCGCCTAGCGGGCAAGGAGAACCCGGACGGCTCTGACGCGCCGCAGACCACCGCACTGACCCGGTGGCTCCGCCGCGAGATCGATCCCACCAACGGCATCGCAAGCGCCGACGTCAAGCGGCTCATCCGCGAGGCACGGGACTTCCTCACGCGCTACCAGTTCCTCCGGGCCCACAGCCCGGGCCTCGTGCTCAACGAAGAGCGCTTGCGCTACTGGCTCCCCAAGGCACCCGTCGGATACCGCTGCCCCCGCTGTGCCGCCCGCTGGATCTTCACCCGGGTCCGGCACTGCCCGCGCTGCGTCCGCGTCGCCCTCGTAGAGGACCGGCCTGGGCGCGACGACTTCTTCCGCAACGCCTACACCGCCCCCCTCGGATCTGCGATGCGCATCGAGGCGTTCGAGCACACCGGCTCCCTCGACGGGGACCAGCGCAAGACAATCGAGACCCGCTTCAAGAATCCCAAGGACGATCTGAACGTCCTGGTCTGCACCCCGACGATGGAACTGGGTGTGGACATCGGGTCCCTGTCCGCCGTGTACATGCGTAACGTCCCACCGTCCCCGGCGAACTACGCGCAACGGCAGGGCCGGGCCGGACGTGCCGCCCAGCCCTCCACCGTCGTGACCTTCTGCAGCGCCCAGGGACGCAGCGGCACCCACGACCAATACTTCTTCAAGCGCCCCGAGCGGATCGTCGCCGGAAAGATCGCCGCGCCGCGGTTCCTCCTCGACAATGAGGCGCTGCTGCGGTCCCACCTCAACGCCCTCATCCTCGGAGCCCGGGACGAAGACTTCCCCGACACTCTGACGTCCTGGGTTCGACTCGACGACGCCACCGGCGGACTCACCGACGCCTACCGGGCCACCCTCAAGCAGTTCATCGAAGCCAACCGGGCGACGCTGATCGATCGTGGGAGGGCCGCGTTCGCGGACGTCTTCGCCACCGCCGTGGCCGTCACCGACGCCCTCGTCGCGGAGATCGTCGACGGCTTCGTTTCCGCGCTCGACCGCGAGATGGCGGCGCTCGTCACTTACGCCAACGAACTGAAGATCGAACTCGACCAACTCAACGCCAAGGGCGACGCCACGGGCCTGGACGGGTCAGAGAAGCGGCGCCGGGACGCCATCGAGACCATCCGTCGCAAGATCCGCGAAGGGACCGGGGACTATTACCCCCTGGCCTGGCTCGCCCAGCGCGGCTTCTTGCCCACCTACGCCTTTCCTCGGCAGGCAGTCCTCCTGCGGTTCAACAACCGAGAACAGGCCCGCGTGCGGTCTCGGGCCATCGCGCTCCGCGAGTTCGCCCCCGGCAACTCGATCTACCACCTCGGCAACCGCTACGTGGTCACGAAGGCATCGTTCGGACGTGACACCCAGGCCGTCACCGACGAACTCCACTTCTGCTCCTGCGGCGCCTACCTGACTAAGGCGCAAGCCGTGGCCAGCACTCGCTGTCCCCAGTGCGACCGACCCCTCGTGGAGGCCAAGACCTTCCGGGCCGCAATGCCGATCACCGACGCCTACGCGGTGCAGCGGGACAACGTCGGGGCAGACAGCGAGGAGCGTCTCCGGCAGGGCTACCGCATCGCCACCGGCTACCGCCTGCCGCCCCTGGGGGTAAGCAAGCGGGACATCACGCCCAGCGAAGGCAGCCCTCTGGCGGCCACTTACGCCCACCTCGGCCACCTGGTCCAGGCGAACACCGGGCTGCAGCGCAGCGACGAGCAGTTCAGTCTGTGCACCCGCTGTCGCACCTGGAACCCCGACGCCGAGCACTTCAACACGGGCAAGGAATGCCACCCGGCCACCGAGAATCTGCTGGATAACGTCGTCCTGTTCACCGAGGGACGCCACGACATGCTGCTCCTCGACGTGGTCGCGCCGGACGGAGCCGATGCCGAGAAGTACGCGCACACGTTGACCTACGCCCTCATGGCGGCTATCGGCACGCACTTCGGCGTCGAACTCGGTGAACTGTCCGGGCACGTCTTCCCGCACCCGGAGGGTGAAACCAAGCCGACCGGTCGCCGGATCCTCATCTACGAGATGGACGAGGGCGGCGTCGGGGTCGTCGACCGGGTCGCCGTTCCGGAGACCTGGCAGGCCCTGGCGGCCAAAGCCCTCGACATGCTCCACAGCAACGCCGACGGCACCGACCAGCCCGACGCGTGCCTCGACTCCTGCTACGAGTGCCTGCGGACCTTCTACAACCAGTGGAACCATGAGTACCTCGACCGCACGTTGGTCATCCCGTTCTTCGCGGCCAACGCTCGCGGCGCGACGATCACCGCGCAGGACACCTCGGGAGACTGGGACGTCATCCTTACCGAGTACGCGTCCCGGACCGAGAAGTGGATGGTGCAGGCCATCAAGGACGCGCGGCTCCCCGCGCCGACCGCCGCACACATTGGCCTTCCCCCCGCCAGCCCGGTCGCGGAGGCTGACCTGCACTGGCAGGGCGAGGGGCTCAACCTCGCGGTCCTGCTCGACGGCGGAGTCCACGATGACCCCACCATCGCGGCGGACGACGCGGAGAAGCGGCGGAAACTGCGCGATAGGGGCTACAGCGTCCTCGTGATCCGGCATGACAACCTGCAGGCTGGAATCGAGAGCCTGCGGGACCGACTCGGTGTATGAGGATCGATCAGGCTGGTGGCGACTCACCGCTCGGGCCGCGCCTTGGCTGGTAGAAGGCCAAGAAGGCGCTTGTCACCGCCCTGCGAGAGAGCAGGGCGGTGACAAGCGGCCCTAGAGCGCTAGGCGGGTCGCGTGGATTCCTAACGCACTGTCAACCCCACCGTTGTGCAGGTGCATCGTTTCGCCTAACGGCGTGATAACTCTGCGACGGGCCCGTACTCTGTTGACACGACTGCACGCTGACTTTGAGCCTTCGGGCGCATCATCGGCACGCTCATGACCTCGCGAATGTCAGGCAACGGGGCGATGCGCAGCACTGCATCGACATGGGCTCGGGCGTGCTCCGAGTCGGTAATCGGGACTTGGACCTGAAGCGCCGACTGTCCGGCCACGAATGCCTCTTCGGCTTGGTGGTCGCTGAGCCACTGTCCTGTCGATGCGTGCACGGGAATGTTCGGCGGGCGAGTGATAAGGCGGACGCTCGCGGCCACGGCGGCGACGTGCCAGACGCGCTGTGTAGGCCACGAGAGCAGGCCTGGGGTCAGCGTGTACCGCGGGACGCCCGCAGCCTCAAGATCCTGGCTCCTCAGATCGTCAGGGTGCGCGAGATTGATGAGAGCCTCCACAAGGCTCGCGATCGCCTTACGCGCCCGTTGGCTGCCACTGGCGGCGTCCACGTCGGCGAGAAGCCCCACCAAAGCCGATACCCCGTCCTCCCCCATGAGACTGCGGATTGCCTGGGCATCCCGTCGGTGTCCTTCACGGCCTCGCAGCACACGGAACACCTTCTGCTGGAGTAGCCCGCGCGCGTACTTCGCTTGATCGGCCTCTACTCGCTCAACGCGCTGCTCGACACGGTCAGCGACACCAAGGCCTTCAGCGAACTTGTCCAAGGCAGCGGCGGTATCACTGCCGCAGATCGCCCGGACAAGCGGCAGGCCGCCCGGTGTTGCACGGACCAACCCCCATCCGCAGCGTTCAACCAGGCCGAGCGAGGCCAGCGACTGACGGGAGGGAGTGACGGCGCGGTGCACCGTCGCTGAGGAGCAGTCCGCTGCCAATGCCCACTGCGCAGTCTTGATCGGGCTGCCGTCAACGGGGAGCGCCGCCAGCAGCCGCTGGTCGACGTAGGTCAGGCCGTAGCCCTTGCCTCGGCCTGTGCCGGTCCACAGTGAATGGACCATCGCGGTGAAGGTGGGGAGGCTGGGCACGTCGACAGGGTGACCGTTTTTCTCATCCCGGGGCACGTCCCCAAGGGGGACAGACCGCTGAGCATCAGAAGGTGTCCCACGATGAGAGAAATCCCTGGGCACCCGTAGCCGGTAGATCGCAGCCTCCTGGCCGAGCCGGGAGCCTCGAAACACCCTTTCCAGGACACCCGCGGTGCACAAATCGTTCAGAACCCGCCCTGCGGTTGACGCTACACAGCCGATCGCCTTGACCAACTCGCGGTGCGCCATGCGGAACTTCAGCGAACCTGAATCCGTTGCGCTCGCCAGGACGTATTCGAGCGCCGGACGACGCATGCCGCGAAGCGCCTTGCGCCCGTTCGGCGTCGTCGCCCACTTGCGGATAAGGGACAGGGTCGCAGCGACGTCCGGGCGTGGGGTGTTGGCGAGGGGCCGGATCTCGGTGAACGCCGACGCCTCAAGGGCCCGAGAAAGGACATCCGCGGCTCCGGCATCACGGCCACCAGCGGCGGCGTAAGCGGACAGCAGAGCGGACTCGACTTGCTCCCTGCTGATGTGCCGCTGGTGCACGCGGGCTCCCATCGCGATACCCGCCTTGAACAGGGCCTGGATCCGCTTCTCTGACTTGGCCGCCCGAACATTCCCCGCCTGGCCCTCTAGGCGAGCAGCCGCGTAATTGCGCTCCCGCGGGCCCACCGTATGGCCTATGCGAGGCGGGGTCTCCCACGGCAAAGTGGCCGCAATGGCACGTCCCCGGACGGCGTCACCGCGAGGCAGGGCGGGCGTCGCGGAGAGCCATGCATACGCGGCGAGAGATCGATGCAGGGTCGGCGCTGCAACCACATATCCGCTTTTCCCGCGGTAGTCGACCTGCGGCAGCAGTCGCTGGCCATTCACCGCGCCCGGCACCGAGGGGATCAAGCAGTGCAGCCCACCGGCCCGGCCGCTTCGGGCCCACGCTAGCGGTGTCGGAATGCGGTCGGCTGCGAGCAGGTCCGCGACAGCCTGCAGAGCATCCGCGCTATCAATGTCGATGACATCGAAGCCGTGGCCGGTAGCCAGCGCGATGCCCGCGCGTGGCCGCCGGTACCACCACGAGTCGATCTGCCGGGGATCTGTACTCGCGCCCTTGACGCCGTTCTTGTTGATCGGGTGCTTTCCCGCCTGCGCGGCATTCTTCCCTCCGGGCGCATGGGTGGGATCGCCGCAACCGCAGGATCCATCGGGAAGGATGTGCCAGAGCGGAAGCACCGGGATTCCCGACCGCGCATAAGCACGCGCGACCAGACGCATCGAGGCCGCCCCATCCTCCTGACCCGCTTGTGATGCGGTTATCAGCCGCTCGGGCGTGATCTGAGCCGCCATTTTGGGGGTCGCTCCGGAGGTTCGGGGGAGGCCGGGATGAATCAGTGGTCCACCACCCGTCGCTTCCCCCGGGGAGGCCAGCGGGGCCATAAACGGTTCTTCGGTAGTCACAGGCTGCCCCATCGGCAGGTTCGGACGCAGATCGGACAAGAAGTGTGCGTTGCCTGTCTAGCGCGGGGTCTACCTATCAGAAGGGGCGCGGGGCGGCCTTAGGGGCGCGCACGTTGGCGACAACGTCTGTGTTGCCGCGGCCGCCCGCACGCGAGGGAGATCATCAATCCAACTCTGAAGATTTTTCGTGACTTGTAGCAGCGGGGTTCATGTTGTGCCGATACCGCCACCGCAGTGTTCATGCGCGACGGAAAGGCGACAGCACATGAGGAACATTCAGCAGTCCTTTGCGACCATCCCCATGGTCGACCTGCAGTTCGGCCTCCCGACCCGGACGGTTCGCGGCAACCCCACCATCCCGGTAGAATGCGCGCCAGACGGATATCCCCACACCTTCAACCTCGATTCGCCGGAGTCACCCAAGGCAACCCGGGTGTGCGGGGGCGAGTGGAACTGGTGGCTTGTGTGCCGCACCATCTGGGGAAGCGCCTTCGCCGACATTCCCCCGGCGATCGTCATCGAGTCCATCGGCAATCACTGGCGCCTTTACCTGGTGACCGGGCCGGGCGGTCGGATGGTCGTGCGGGAGGTGCCAGACCCCGAAGCCCAAGCCGCAGCGCGACGGGCATTCGGGTCGCGACGTCCACGGAGTCGACGCGCCTGACCTCGGCTGGCCTTGAACTCCCGAAAGGCGCGGAGTGCGGAACGCAGCGCCGATCGGCATGATCACCGCAAGCGCGGCTGTCGATAGTCCCACCCGGTCCTTGGTCGCACGCTCCCGCGTCCCGTCGGGACTATCGACAGCCGCGAGGTAAGTCTTTAAAGGGTTGCTACCTCTCACGTAGATGAGGGGTAGCAATCGGTTGAGGCTGAACCTGTTCCTGTGCGACATGAGCCCCGCCGTGCTGTCATCACACGGTGGTCCAGACTCCTGGGTTCCGGGACATCGGCGGAGTCCCGACGCCACTAGCCACCGGGTGAACAGTACTTTGGTCATAACCCCTGCCCGCCGGAAAGCGTCAGGGTTCACGCTTATGCTGTCAAGCAATGGAGGATCTGGCGGACCCGGGTGAAATGGTGCTAATTCACGTTGCTCGTGGCGCCGACTTGGTTCGGCTGTACGGACTGTCGTCGGCGACATCGGACGGCTTGTGCTGCCCCAGGGAAGGGGCGCACGTGCTCCGAGACATCGGCCAATCGCTTGCCGGAGTCCCCCTCGTGCTGAAGCAGGTCCAGTCCTGGCTTACCGCAGCGGCGTCGGGTGGGGAGGTGGTGATCAGGCACGGCGCCTATGCGGCACATGCGGAGGACGCGGTCGGTGTCGTGCTGGCGTATCTAACTGCGGTTGAAGGCGTCCTTGATCAGGCCGTCACCGGTCTGCGGGCCGCGCAGATCATCGCCGACACCTTCGAGGGTCGTGGGCAGGCCTCGGCGGAAGCCTGCTGCTACTTGGGTCCACAAATGTAGATAGTCGCGAGGAAGTCCAGCGCCGGTCGTGTTGCTGCTGCAATTCTTGCCTGAAGGACGCGCCGGACTACTAGGCGCTGGTCAAGGCCGGGATTACCGGTGAGGTCCCCACCTAAGGCGGAGACGCCTTCTCAAACCGCGAGATGGGACTGCGAGGTCAGTCGCCCTCCGACTTGTGGACCAACGCGCAACCTATATCGGCTACGTTGGCTGGAAGCGACGAGCGGTCACTAGCCGGTGCCGAGTCGCTCCGCGACCGTCGCCCGCCACTCGCGCTCTCGGCGTAGATACCGCGCGCTCATGCCTGGAGTCTTCTGCCGCAAGTATCTTTCGACCATCCGTCCATCAATCCCGTCCAGATCCAACTGGGTTGCGCAACCCGCCCTGAGGCTGTGACCGGTCCAAACGTGCCCGCACGGCTCCTCGGCTGCGTGATGGCACAGTCCAGCCATTACGGCGTAGCGTCCGACCAGTTCCCCGACCGCGCGAGCGGACAGCCGTGTCGGCCGGAGACAGCCCCAGCGATCGATGGGCCGAAAGATCGGTCCTCGCTGGATGCCGGAGGTGGCCAGCCATGCGTCCAGCGCATGCGCCGCGTCCCCGGCGATGGGATTGCTGCGCGGCAGCACCAGCCATTCCCCTTGTCCGTCTTGGTCAGCCTTGCTCCATCGGATGTGCAGGCTGGTTCGGTGTGGCTCGCGCAGCAGGTCCTCGACGTTGAGTGCTGCCACCTCGCTGCGGCGTAGGGCGGCGACCCAGCCGACGAGCAGGACCGCGCGATCGCGCAGACCGGTGAGGGAGCCAGTATCGCAGGCTGCAGCGAGGCGCCGGATGCCGTCGAGTAGTACCGGCGTGGCCTGCCGCTGCACGTGTTCGCGCGTGGCGCGGCGATGTCCGCGCAGCAGTCGCCGGACGACCTCATGCGCCGTCGGCGGGGTCTCCACCCCTGCCTGCCGGTGGGCCGAGGCGATCGCCGCCGCGGTCTGGGCGAGGGTGGAGCGGGCGCGTCCCTGCCGGTGCAGCCAGGTCAGGTGCAGCACCACGGTGGTCGGGTCGGCGGGAAGCGCGGCCAGCCCCCGGTCGGCGGCCCAGGCCTCGAAAGCGCGCCAGCGGCTGGCGTAGGCACGGTGGGTGGCGTCGGCGCGACCGGCGGCGACCAGGTCGGCGGCCTCGGCTGCGAGGGACTCGATCTCCGCAGCCAGGACGGCCAAGCCGTCTCGCTCAGCCGGATCGGTCCCTTCGACAGTGATCGCGGCCCCCTCCGCCCGCACTGCCACAGCCGTCATCCGATCCCCCTCCGAATCCACATCAAGAACCGCTAATCCCGTCTTCTCGGCGGTCTCAGAAGGCTTGTCTACCCGCAGGGTCTGACACTTCGACGCGACTGCTCGGCAGGTCTGTGGGGACCGATCGTCTACATGAACGCGGCCCGCGTCCGTGTAGACCTGTTCGCATGACCGGCCCTGCCCGTCGTACCGAGACACCGCGCACCACGGTGTTCCTGCGCGACGGCACTCCGTTAGTCGTCGAGGTCGTCGAGGACCCCGGCATCGGAAGGCCACTCCCGACCCCGAGCCGGTATCTACTGTCATGCGCCAACTGCGGCCACGATTTCGAGACCGGCGCGCGCGCTGCCCCCTACTGCTCGCTGCGGTGTCACGACGTCGCCAAGGCGGTGCGCGACACCCGGGGACGCCTCCGCCGCGACCCTCACGCGTTCCGCGATGGTGTTCCGTACGAGTGCCGAATCAAGATCGCTCATGCCCTCGTCGGCGGATACCAGAGTGCACGTCGGGCCATCCCTCCGCCGGTCAGGGGCGCGGTAAAGGCCCGAGACCGTGAGCGCTGCATGCTCTGCGGCGCGCTCGGCACCGAGATCGACCACATCAACGGGGACAGCAACGAAGCCGTGAATCTCCGGCTTCTGTGCGCACCGCATCACCGGGAGATCACGGAGCAGCGACTTAGGCCCATCACCGACCCTGCAACGAAGCACGAATACGACGCCATCCTGCACCGAGCACTGCGCACGCGTCCGGAGCGCCCGTGCGATGCCGAACGGTGGGACTGGCGTGCTTGGAGCCTGGAGAACCGACGCGCCTTGCACTGACTGAACGGGCACCGGTACCCGTGACGCGACCGTCCAGAACGGGGCCCGGCAGAGCCGGTTCTCCGGGAGCGCCGGCGGCCGAGGGTGCCGGACATGTGACATCGGATTGCCGGTAGACCCCCCCAAGGATCGAAGCGCGGCGAGCATCCCACCATGGGGTGACTTGGAGGATCCATCCGCCTGAGACGTCGGTTCTTGCACGTCGGCTGCCGATGGCGAGGCCGCCCCGCGGGACAGGACCCAGACAGGTGTCGGACCCGTCCCGCGGAGCCCCCGGGGGAAACGCCTGCTGGGGACCTCGACAGAACTGGACGGCAACCATGACTCTCGATTACTGGCTCGGGCGACAGCACGCTGATCCCCACACCGACGTGGACACGTGGTGCCTAGTGAAGGCGGGGGACCCATTGCTGACCCGACGGGCGGCGGATCTGCCCGGGCAGGACCTGATGCAGACGGTCATGTGGGGCGAGAAGATGTGCTTCGACACGCGCAGGTCGCTATGTCCGGCCCGGCGACCTGGCGGTCGTCATGGTCCCCAATGGATTGACGGCCGCGAAGCGGGACACAGCCCGGTTGGCGGCCTCACCTCACCTGGCCCCGGTCGACCGCCGCCCTCCTGGCTCAGGCCAAGGAAGCGGCAAGGGAGGCGATGACCACGTGCGGTGGTTGAACACGGACGTTGCCCGAGTCAGGCATCCGTCTACAGATGTAGACGGAGGCTGACCGACGGTCCGACGTGCACCCCAATCGCTCAGGAAGCACTCGGATCAGGACTGCCCTCCCACGTGCTCTGGGGCGCCCATAGACATGGCCCAGTCCAGGAGTGCGGGAACCATCGCAGCGGCGTGGTCACTCTCCTGGAGTTCCGCAGTCAGGCGTTCCAGCGCATCGTCCGCCGGGTCGCCATAGAACTCGTGAAGAGCGTTTAGACCGAGATCGGCTGCATCGAGCAGTCGGTGGCGGTAGCCACACGCGCATCCCAGCGCCACGAGATCGAACGGCTTCATCCAGCAATCCGCCTCGATCAAGCGAGCACCGTCAATGCGCAAAGGCACCGTCGTCATGTAGTGGCTGATCATCAGTGCGGCCGGGGGACGCGGGTGGAGTCGAACATCGGGACGCCGTGCACGATGACGGGCACCCCAGTGAGCGCGCCAAGCGCATACCAGTACGAAATCAGGTCCCTAGCCTCGCGTTCTTCGTTCGGATGGGCCATGTGCTCGTACGGGAGCCGTGCCCCCTCTCCGCGAAATGCCTCACTCTTCTCCCAGCAAGTGTCACAGCCGCGGGGCGCCTGTCCCGGCTGACAAGGCAGATGAGAGTCAGGGTGATCACCGGCCTCGGCCCACAGCAGGTAGTGCGCGAGTGCCACCGGATCAGTCGGCCGGTCTCGCAAGTACGGCGGTAGCACCAAAGCCAGCGCCTCCGGCGGCAGCGATTCAATCCGACCGTGTAGACCGTCCATCAGGCCCTCTCTTCGATGGCACCACACATGGGCGCCTCAAGATCATCATCTCGCACAGGACTGACAGTTCTCGAACGCTCGAATGAAGCGCTCGGACGACCGCCCGAATCCGGACCAGCGATGGAGACCGGCCTATCGACTTGGGCAGCAGCGGACCTTTCCTGAGTCCTGCGGACAGCACGGCCGCGTCGCGCAGCCGTCCACCTCGGCGAGGCGGTGACCAAGACGTCTGACGCCAAGAGGTGGCGTGAACCAACCGAAGAGCACCGCGCACCAACCCAATGGGCGCTCCGGACATCCGCGTGGAGCCCTCGGCGCCGATCCGAGACAGCCCGACGGACACGCACAGTTACACGCAGGCGTATGCGACACCGAGGGGCTAGCGATACCCGCCGGTATCCAGCCCGCCACGCTCACACTGCGCTATCGCCGATCACGCGATCGGGCGTTCTTCGAGGTGGCCCAGAAATGTTTCTGCGAGTCGACCGAATCCGTCAGGCACCGGCCGATTACAGGGCGGCACTGCCCGGAAGAGCCGGGCAGGACGACGCCTTGGAGGGCAACGAAATGCACGAGTTGGATCAGATCGAGCCGGGGGACCTCGGTAACGGCCGTCGCCTTATCGACGTCGCGGAGGCAGCGCAGCGGCTCGGCATCTGTGAGCGCCATCTGCGGAGCGAGATCGCCTTGGGCCGCATGCCGCACCGGCGCCTTGGCGGCAAGGGCGGGGCGCGCGGGCGCATCAAGGTCCTTTTCCCCGACGACGTTGACGCCTACCTCCGGGAAGCGGCAGCGGGACCGGCGGCCGCCTGACGGCGCTAACAATCCACGAAGAATCTGGACGGTAGCGTTTCCCATGACTAGGTCACTCAAGCAGTCGATGCGACCTGAGCCCCAGCGTCGCAAAGGCACCGGCAGCGTCGCCCAACTCCCTTCAGGCAAGTGGCGGCCGCGCCTGACCGTGCGAGGACAACAGGTCGTCTTCCAACCCACGCTCTACGAATCCCGCGAAGACGCGCTGGCGGCACTCGATCGCTACCTGGAAGAAACCGACGCCACGCGGGACAAGCGCGCTCAGGGCGAGCGGCTGCTCGGCGCGGAAGTTGCCCGCTACATCGATGAGCGGGTGCTCTACGACGACCTGTCCGAGAGTAGCGAGTCCGATCTTCGTGACCTCGCCAGGAATGTGATTGGCGCTCCCGAGTTCGGTATCGGCCATCTTCGTCTTGTGGACCTAGCCCAGAACCGAACCCTGGCCAGGACCTGGATGAGCAAACTCAAGGAGGTGCCGGAGCGGGTTGCGCGCGGTCGAGAAGGCAAGCCCAGGCAGGGGGCCAGCCGCCGCATCAAGGCCCTCCGTCTCGCGCGCGCCGCCATCAAGGAAGCGATCGACGAAAACTGGATCGACAGGGACCCCTTCAAGGATGTCCGTGCCGTGAAGAAAGGCAAGACCGCGTCAAGCGTCAGGAAGGCCAAGTTCTTCTTCACGCCTGCCGAGATCGTCGAACTATGCGTCTCCGCTCCCGCGGAAAAGGATCGGTTGATGTTGGAGGTTGCCCTCTGGGCTGGCCTCCGCCCCGGTGAGGTTCGGGCAATGGACGGCATCACGGTCCTGCCCGCGGAGCCCAAACTCAACGTTGAGTATTCGCTCAACGAGAAGTGCGTGGGCGGCGCAAAGCGGGGGCCGGTGAAGAACCGCAAGAGTCGGTTGGTGACCATTCCTAAGCCCTTGTGGCAGCGTCTCCTTGCCTGGTCCGAGGCCCAGGGCCGCCGCCCCGGCCAGCCACTGTTCCCTTCCGCGACAGGGGGGTGGTGGCTGTATGGCGTGTGGTCCCGGTACTCCTGGCAGCCCACGTTGGCGACCGCCGCCAAGGCGCTGCCCACGCTTAACGGCGACCCAACAACCCACGTCAAAGGCCGCCGCCTGGCTCCCACGCCGTACGCGATGCGCGCCACTTACATCTCAATGCTCCAAGCGGCCGGTGTCTCCCAGCGTCGAGTGCAGGCCCAGGTAGGACACGAAGGCGGCAGCATGGTGACCGACATCTACTCGATGTCCGAGGAGGACGGGGTCGTCGAGTGGCGGGAGGCGCGCAAGGTGCGCGCCAAGGGCTGGGGCCTTCAGAAGACGCTGACTGCCATGTACAACGCGATCTGGGCGGCCTACGGGCCGGATGGCGGCCGAGATAGTCTTGCGTCCGACGTCGTCCCGGCTAACGCGTCGTACCAGTTCGCTCGCGGAGAGGCCGCCGAGGAACAGGCAGCCTGACGCGGAACGGTCGCCGGTGCCTGCTTCGGTCGGGCCGGTCGGCGTAGCGGAGTTGCGGGCTCGCCCCGTCCAAGAGACCTACCTCCGCCTCTGGATCGTGAGGCATCCGCCAACCATGTCGTGCGTACCGGACGCCGGATTGCCCTAGGAATCGGCCGCTCGCTGGCGGTGGAGAGCGCCTGAGCCCGTCCTCCGGATGTCGCCTCGTCGGACCCTGCCCCTACCGTCGGCCATGCCCGACGGGCAGAGGGCCTGCCGATAGCGTCGGAGGGACCGAAGTCGGCTGGGGGCAAGCGTGGCGAACAAGAGCACCATCGAATGGACCGAAGCGACCTGGAACCCGACGACCGGCTGCGACCGCGTATCGGTCGGTTGCGACAACTGCTACGCGCTGACGCTGGCCAAGAGGCTCAAGGCGATGGGTGCCGAGAAGTATCAGAACGACGGTGACCCGCGCACCAGCGGGCCGGGATTCGGGGTCACTGTCCATCCGCGGGCGCTGTCTATCCCGTTCTCCTGGCGACAGCCCCGGCTGGTGTTCGTCAACTCGATGAGCGACCTGTTCCACGCCCGCGTGCCGCTGGACTTTGTGCGTCAGGTCTTCGCCGTCATGGCCGCGACGCCGCAGCACACCTACCAGGTGCTCACCAAGCGCGCAGCCCGCCTGCGGAAAGTCGCCGACCACTTGGATTGGCCGGACAACGTGTGGATGGGCGTCAGCGTGGAGAACAGCGACACCTTCGACCGCATCGACGATCTGCGCAGCGTTCCGGCAGCCGTTCGGTTCCTCTCCTGTGAGCCCTTGCTGGGTCCGCTCGACGGCATCAACCTCGACGGAATCGACTGGGTCATCGCCGGAGGAGAGAGTGGCTCCGGCCACCGGGCCATGGACCCGGAATGGGTCATCAACCTGCGGAATGCCTGCCAGAACGCGCAGGTGCCGTTCTTTTTTAAGCAATGGGGCGGGCGCACTCCCAAGGCTGGGGGCCGGACATTGGAGGGCCTCGTCTGGGACGAGATGCCCGCTCGGCCCCTCGCGACCGCATAGCGACGCCCGTCCTCGGAGTGCCTTATCAGGGCGTTAGTGGAGCCGACGTGGCGGGTACTTACGCGCATGTCATTCCTGAGCAAGGGGGAATCATGGCGAAGTCGACGCGCAACAGCGGCAAGTCCTGGACATCGAGTGCGAAGGCTCAACTCCGCAGCCTGGCCTCCGGCAACACGCCGACCCGAGTGATCGGGCTCAAGTTGGGGCGCTCCGAGGCAGCGGTCCGCAGTCAGGCCGCGAAGCAGAACACCAGCCTCAAGCCGACGAACCAGTCCCCCTACAACCGCAGGTCTCGGTAGCCACCGGTCAGGCGGCCGTAGGCGGAAGGACGACCAAGTCTCGGGTCCTCTTGGTGCCGCCGACACCGGTCGTCGCGGTGCCACCCTGCTGGTGCAGCGCCTTCACCGCCTTCCGGACGACCGACTCTCTGACCTGCCCATAGAACTCACCGAAGACGGCTCTCGTGTGGTCGACCACGCGGAACCCAGCAGGGTGGCTGTGCAGGAGGTAGCGGAGATTGTCGGTGATGACCGGCAGGGCGCGCTCCTCGACCGTTTCCAAGACCGGGCGGATCGTGGCGGTGGCCGGAAACAGCGCGTCCGGATCTGCCTCGACCTCGACCTCTTCGAGGGTGTCCCACCACGCCTGGGTGGCTCGGGCGACTGCGTCTCCGAACACCCAAAGCCCATGGGCCTTGCGACTGCCGAAAATGAGGTCGTAGACCGGCTTATGGGTCGGCGCACGCCGCACCGGAACCGCGACCAGGTGCATGCCCGTCGCGGCGCTCATGCGCTCGGAGAAGCCAGCCACGACCGCCTCGACGGCTGCGTCGTTCACGCCGTTGGAGAAGAGTTCGCGCCACCATCGCCCGCCGACGGCGTCGTCCATGCGCCGGAGGGTCGCTTCGTTGCGTTGGCCGGTGACGTGGCCGCCGATGCGCCGAACTGCGTCCAGGCTGAAGTTCAGCAGGAACTCGGTGGGGGGCCACTCCTTCTTTCGCTCGCCGTTGAGGAGCCCGCTCATCCGGTTGAACGGCAGGCCCAGCCCGCAGGGGTCCAGGAACGCGAACAGGGGGCATCCGACGGCGGACCTGATGACCTGGTCGAGCACGTCCTGCACGTCGCCCCGATGAGCGAGGGCTGTGACCCCCTGAGCGACGTACTCGGCTACCACGTCGCCCAGTGCACGAGCGGATTCTGGGTCCTGCTCAACGAAGTAGCAGGTCCAAGCCAAGCCGACGCGCTCGAACTGGGACTGCGCGACCATCAAAATCTTCTCCGCAGATGCCGGAGTCCCGTCGGTGTATCGCCCGCGTCCGGCGTAACCATCGAGATAGACCACCCGCCGCCCAATCGACCCGGTCATCCCAGCGAACTGGGGGACGTACTTGTCGAGCAGGGTGTGCTTGAAGACGCTCGGCAGCGCCTGTCCGGACCAATACCGCTCTCCGGCCCCCGTAGCCATGGTGGTCCTCCTCACAGACCCACGAAGGGTGCCAGACGCACGCGACAGCGCATGGCCGACACGGTCGGGATCCGGCGGAGGGCGTTAAAGGAGTTCCTCACGGCGCGGGGTAGCAAGTCCTAGTGCCGCGACTGCCAATCCATGCCCGGGACAGACCGGCCGGAGTCATAGTTCGACCCCGGGGTTCGGCCATAAGTACGAACAGTCCCGCCCCCGTGTCCGGCTCACCGGCTCACGGAACCTCCAGCCGTGGGCGCTCTCATGCCGTTTGCCTCGACGCGAAGGCGTCCACGTCGAGGCCAGCCGCACGATAGCGGTCGAACGGGTCGCGCCCGTCCCACGCGGCTGGCATGGACCGAGACAAACCAGCAGCACCGAGCCGTAAGTCCTCCTCGACGGTGATGACGGCGAGGACGAGCCGGTCGGCGACGATGCGCCCGAACGCCTCGACGGTCGGCTCCGCCGCGAGCAGGTCCCGAGACAGCAGGTTGAGCGGGTAGACGTGCTCGGAGCGGACCGGCGCTCCGGCGACATTGGGCAGCGCCCGTGCTGCCTCAGACCACAGCACATTCGAGGGACGCCACTCGCCCCGGCGTCGTGGCGTGAACCAGTAGTCGAGCGAGCGCATCGCGCCCTGCCGCGTCACGCGGACGAACTCCATGAGTGGGGCGTCGCCGGTGAGTCGCGCCTCGCGCTCGACGTCGGGTCCAGCAACCGTCAAGGCTCGAACCAGGGACGACAGGACGTTAAGGACGTGCACAGCCTCGGACGAGCAGCCGCGCGGGAGGTTCAGCGGCACCCTCAAAGCGGGCAGCGTGGTCACGGGTCGAAAACTACAAGGCGGCCCTCGGGCTGGGAGGGCTCCGTGCCCACAGCGCTCAGCCCTTGATGACGGGCAGCGCGCTTGGGCGTGGGGGCAGTCCCCTGGACGCTCTTGCTGTCGTAGAACGGTCCGATGCTCGCATCCAGCGTTGAGTGCGGTCGGGGAAGCGGAGCGTTCACGTCATCACGGCCCCTGCCTTAACCCCCGCCAGAAACCAGGGCAAAGGTTGGCAGCCGCAGTACTAGTGACGTGGCACCTTGGTGGGCGCGGCGCCCGCTAGCGCTGCAGCCACGTACCCGCGTACGACTTCTCGAAAGGATTGGCATGGGCGAAGTGCGGCCGGACGAGCCGTCCGACGAGGAGGCGACCGCCCACCAGGAGACGCCGCGCGACGGAACCGCTGGCGACCCTCCATCAGCACAGCCGTCCGCGGCAAGTACCCGGCCGCGTGCAGGCTTGGGTCAGCGGGGTTTCCGACTCAACGAGACCCTGGCTGCTCAACTGCGGCAAATCACGCGCGATCCGGTCGCCGACCTTGCCCGGCGGCTTCAACAGCAGTCCGACGTAGCCCGCCGGATCGCCCGGACGGTCGCGACGAAGGCGCCCATCATCCCGGCGTCCACCTGGGACACGATCGTGCCGAAGATGCCGGTGATCTACGACGAGTCGTGGATGCGGCGGCTGATGGAAACGCACACCGAGGCGTTCCTCGAACAGATCCGCGTGGACATCCCACCGGTCGACTTCTCTCGGCTGATACGGCCTGACGTACTGGCCGGACTCGATCGGCTCATCGAGTCGGTCCACCGGCTCATCCCGGAGAACCTGCGCGACCTAGACGTCGAGGACTGGGCCCGGCTGGTCGAGATCAGCGAGGAGCAGCGGGTCGGGCTCGTCTGGGTTCCCCACGAGGACGTGCTGCGACTGCTGCTGGCCGCGAACACGGCCGATGACCGCGCCCGTGTCCTGACCGAGCACGTTGACACCATCCTCGACGACTGCATCGCGTCCCTGATGGAGACCACCCACGAGGACCTCACGGAACTGGTGGACTTCGCACAAGAGGCCGTCGACACGCACCGCGTGGGCCGCACCCGGGCCGCACAAGCCCTCGCAACGAACGTCCTGGACACCGGCTTGGAGCAACACCATGTCGGCGGCGTGAAGGCCCTGCGCGCGGAAATCAAGCGCCTGCCTGACTTCGACGAGGACACCGTCTCCCTGCTGGAGATGCGGCTACGGATGGTGACGGCGGGGATTCCGCCCGCGTACAACGGCTACGACTACCGGAAGCGGAGTCCGCGGTTCTCGCGGACCGGCACCGCGCACGCGGTGAACGCGGCGCTGTACACGCCGGAGAACTCGCTGCGGGCGATCAGCCTGGCCACGGTCTGGCTTCGGTGGCTGCACGAGACGTGGACCGACTGACCAGACCGCGGACCGCCCGCGCAAGGCCCATGGCCACGGCGACATCGGACATGGAGTAAGCCAGGGCCTGAAGCACCGGCTGCGCTCGGCGCCGCGTGACACATCCGTGTCACGATCCGGCGCAGAAGCCTGCACCTCCTTGCAGTCCGCTGCCGTCTTTGCAGGTCAAACGCTGAGGTTGCGCTTTCCCGCAGGGTTTGGATCGGTTTCCTAAACCGTGTGTCGGAGGTTCGAATCCTCTCGGGGCCACCACCAGGAGCTAACCGTTGACCACCGGTCGGGCTGACCGTTGGTCAACGGTGGGCCTCCCGGGGACAGCGAACGGCCCCGCCGGCCCCGATGAGGGGGTCCGGCGGGGCCGTCGTCGTGTGTGAGGGGTCGTCGCGGCCGCCGGGCGCGGCTCCGTGGCTGCCGCGGCACCGCCGCGGGGGCGTCTGGGGCCGTCTGCGGGCATGCCGAGGCCCCGGCGCGCCCGTCGTGGGCACGCCGGAGCGCGGGTGGTGCGGTGCGGGGTGGTGCGGCCGGTGGCTAGGCGCCCGGTGGGGCGCCGGCGCGGGCGTCGCCGGCGGCGGCAAGTTCGCGTTGCGCGTCGATGCGCTTGCGCATCTCGTGCCGCAGCCGGTTGTGCATGCGCGGCTTGCGGGTGGCCCGCGGCGCCGGGCGGTGACCGGTGGCGGCCAGGGCGGCCGCGGCGGCGGCCTTGTCCTGTCGGGCGGTGAACGTCTGCATCAGGCGCAGGTTGGCGGCCATCACCAGGAACAGCGTCATCAGGCTGACCCGGGCCAGGCCCATGACGCGGAACCGGCCGCGGGTGACGTTCTGCGCGGCGTCGTTCTTGACGTTGCCGAAGATGCCCTCGACGCGGTTGCGCCGGTTGATGCTGTCCAACCACTCGGCCGAGCCGTGCGGCAGCGGCTGCCAGAACGGCAGCTCGGTCATCTGCACCCGGGACTTCTCCTGCCCGCAGATCTTGGGCAGCGCGCGCGGGGTGAACACCGTCGGGTCGGTCGTCGGCCGGCGGCCGCTCGGTGCCTTGCCCATCGAGTGCGGCTTGAGGTCGCAGCGCAGCGACCCGAGCAGCTTCATCGCCTTGCAGCCGAAGTCCCAGGAGCCGTCGTCGCGGCGGCCGCCGACGGCGTGCAGCGCGTACGGGGCCCGCTGGGCGACCTGGGCCTGGTAGGCGAGGATCTCGGACTTGGGTGCGCCGACCTTCGGCGGGGTGAGGTTGCGCAGGTGCTCGGGCAGGCGGGGGCTGTAGGGCTGGCCGTCGACGACGATCGCGCCGTTGCGCAGCGGCCAGCGGCCCTGCCCGAGCTGGTGGGCGGTGAGGTAGTGCACCGAGTCGAAGCCGAGGGCGAACACCGGCCAGATCCAGTCGTCGGCGCGCTCGACCTCGGAGGTGTAGAAGCGGTCGGCGAGGATGTCGCGGCGGGGCCGGTGCGCGCGGCCGGCGGCCTCGTCGGCGCGCTCGTGGTCGGCGACCATCCGGGTGAGCAGCTCCAGCCCGGCGACGCGAGAGTCGGCGTTGGCCGCGGTCAGCTCGATCCGCTCGGTCAGGCAGGGGGTGTCCTCGCCGCCGACCTCGCCGACGCGGACCACGCCGTGCAGCCAGTAGCCGAACCAGCCGCTGCCCTTGCCGTTCCACCGGGCGTCGGGGTCGCTGATCAGCTCCGGGCGGCGGGGCTGCTTGTGGTACTGATGCGCCCAGCTGGGCACCTCGGAGGCGTCGACGCCGTAGGAGCCGGTGTGCACGGTCTCGGGCAGGGTGGCGTCCAGGCCGCGGTCGAGCACGTACCGCAGCCGGGTCAGGTTCTCCATCAGGGCCGCGGCGTGCGCGGCCTCGAGCTGGCGGTGCAGGTCGCGGCGCAGCGCCCGGTTCTCCTCGCCGGGGTGCTCCTCGCGGATGGCCTCGTGGCCGGCGCGGCGGGCGGCGAGGTTGTGCGGTGAGTGCGGGGACGGGTCGAGGGCGTGCGCGACCTGGTTGAACAGCCGGGACACCATCCGCTCGGTGAGCTGCTCGGGCACCCCGAGGCGGTGCTTGTCCGACGGGTGCAGGGCGTTCAGCAGCGCGACCGCGTCGCGGACGATCATCGCCTGCTCGGCCAGCGCGAGCAGCAGCAGCCCGACCAGCAGGGTGCGTACGCGCAGCACCCTGACCCGGCCACCGGTAGGGCGCCGCTCCTGGGCGGGCAGCAGCGACTCGAGGTAGCCGGCCAGCGGGCCGCGGTCGACGGTGGCCTCGGCCAGGGCGACCAGCGCGCGCGGCACCCGGACGACGGTCACCTTGTCCGGGCCGATCAGCGGTGCGTCGGCCGAGGCGGCGGCGAGCGCGGCCCAGTTGCCGGTGCGGCGCCCGCGGACCGGCAGCGCGACCTCAATGTCTCCGTCCGCGCCGCCGGGGCCGTCGGCGGGGTCGTCGGGGAGGACCTCGCCGGTGTGCGGGTCGACCCTCACGGCTGCTCCCGCAGCGGCGGTCGCGGGGCGGGGTGGGTGAGCCCGGGCAGCAGCAGCTGACCGGCGGTGGGCAGCGGACCGGTGCCGCAGCGCAGCGCGGCCTCGTAGGCGGCGTCGTCGAGCGCGGGCAGCCGGGCGGTCAGCGACGCGAGGATCCGCTCGCCGCCGATGCCGGCGGCGCGCAGCAGCGCCGGGTAGGGCACGCCGCCGGCCAGGACGGCGGCCAGCCAGGTGTGCCGCAGGCGCAGCGCGTTGAGCGTGAACCGCTGTTCGGCTGCCCAGCCAGATGAGTCGATGGCCCGGTCGGTGATCCGGGTGGAGCGCGGCAGCCGCTCCAGCAGCGGCCGCTCGCCGGCGGCGGCCGCGGCGTCGAGGACGGCGGCCTCGCACGCGGCGAGCACGGGGATCCGCCGCGGCGACGGGCCGGCGGTGGTGAACACGGCCGCGGCCGGGGTGCGGGTGACCGCCTCACCGGTGACGTGCACCGGCTTGCCGTCGACGACGGTGACC
This sequence comes from Geodermatophilus ruber, assembly GCF_900114385.1. Taxonomy (GTDB): domain Bacteria; phylum Actinomycetota; class Actinomycetes; order Mycobacteriales; family Geodermatophilaceae; genus Geodermatophilus; species Geodermatophilus ruber. Next base: position 50,849 of record NZ_FOSW01000004.1, on the reverse strand, counting down.
AGGTCCTCGTTGCGGGCGCCGGTGCCGCAGATCAGCCAGACCATCCGGGCCAGGCGCTCGCCGACGCGCCCGCCGAAGCGGGGACTGCGGTGCCCGGCGCAGAAGTCGAGCACCTCCTCCAGCTCGGCCGCGGTGAGCGGGGCGGCGGGCTCGCCGGCGGTGAACTTCCGCGCCGGCGGCGGCGTGGAGGGCACCAGGACCCGGCCGATGGTGCGCAGCCGGGCGTTCCAGGCGGAGGCGAACTGCGGCGGCAGGGTGAATGCGTCGGGTCCGCGCCCGACGTGCCCGCCGGCGAGGGTGGTGGCGACCGCGTCGGGTCCGTACCAGCCGGCGACGGTGCGGTTGGTGCCCAGCAGCAGGTGCACCCGGGCGTGCAGGCCCAGCGCCCAGCCGATGTTGCCGCCGCCCCGGCGGACGCCGGCCGGCCAGCCGACGGCCATGCCGAGGCGGACCAGGTCGGCGACCAGGACCCACTGCTCGTCGGAGAACGAGCGGTTGCGGTAGCCCGTGACCGCGTCGGCGGCCTCGGCGGGCAGCTCGGCCAGCGCGATCGCCAGCCGCACCGCCACCTCGTCGTCCACCGGCGCCGGGCTCGTCCCGGCTGGCTGGACCGCTGCGGGGGCCGGCTTGGTCGTGGCCGTGCGCGGGCGGCGCGCAGCCCGCGGCGCACTCGTCGCCGGTTTGCGGGCCGCGGCGCCGCTGCGGGTGAACGTCGGGTCAGCCACGACGGCCACCCGGGGCCCGCAGCCCGGCCGCTGCAGCGCGACGCGCATCCCCCGTGATGTGGCGCATGGCTTCCTCCGCAGCCGACTGCGCGCCGGGGGAAGACGGCGCCGTGTTCGAACAGGTGATCGAAGGTTCCCAGGAGTCGCCATCAAGATCAAGCCGGCGGAGTGCGGCTCCGGAGGGGTGGCTGGTGTGCGTCATGCAGAGGACCGGTTCGGCGTCACCGGCCGCCCCGCAGTCGCGCAGTGCTACGGGAACTCGTAGCAGCAGCGTGCGCTCACTGCGTGCGTGCGCGGCTAGCGTCCGATCCGTGCCCGGTCCCGCTGCCCGTGGTCGCGGGCAGTGGCCGCACATGACCTTCGACGACGTGCCCGACGAGGGTCTGCGGGCCGCCTGCGTGCTGGTCCAGGACGTCGCCGCAGCGCTGCTCGCCCAGCTGGAGGACGGGAAGCTGGCGGAGGTGTCCAAGCGCGAGCTGGCCCGCCGGGCCGGCGTCGGCCAAGCGACGCTGTGGCCGCTGCTGGCCGGGACGCTGTGGCCGCGCATCGACACCCTGATGCGCGTCGCTCAGGCCGCTGGCCTGCGGATCAGCGTGCTGTAGAACCGGCCGTCTGCGCCGGTCAGTCGCGCGCGCCGCGGCGGTCCAGCAGCCGGAAGGCGTGGACGAGCAGGCCGTAGGCGCACAGGTAGGAGTTGGCCAGCCCGCCCACGCTGCCGCCGGCGGAGAACTCCGCCATCCCCGCCGCGTCGGCCGCGGCCGCCTGCGCGGTGCCCTGCCGGCCCAGCAGTGACCACGGCAGGCCGTGCGCCGCGCCCGAGCCGCGCCGCCACTCGCTGCGGGCCTCGACGGCGAGCTCCCGGCTGCCCCAGGTGGCCAGCACGGCGTGGTAGATCACGTCGGTCGCGCCGAGGACGGCGGTGGCCTGCCCGTCGGCGGCTCGCAGGGCGGTCAGCTCCGCCAGTCGCCGCTGGGTGTGCTGCAGCACCGTCTCGGTGCCGTGACGGGTGTCCGGTGTCAGCGCCCGCAGATCGCGGAGGAACGCCAGGTGCTTGGCGTAGCTCTCTGCGGCGAACGTGCGGGCCCGCTTGCACCGCTCGCCGCGCTCGTCCGGGGCCAGCACCCACACCGCCTGCGCGGCGGCGAGGATCGCGGTGCGGGTCAGCGTCTGGTGGGCGAAAGGGAACAGCTCACCGGCCTCGATGTGGACGCGCACCGCCTGCAGGTGGTCCCGCGCGGCGCCCATGCCGGTGAGGGCGGACTGGGTGACCGGCAGCCACGGCCAGTCGGCGTCGTCGCCGGCCAGCTCGCTGCCGGGCTCGGGCACGAACACCACCTGCATCTGCTGCTGCCACCGGTCGAGCTGGTCGAACGTGTCGCGGATCTGCGCTTCCCGGCTCGGCGTCACCTGCGCAGTGTCACCGACGCCCCGGGAGGCTGTCGGGAACGGCCCTCGGCTGCTTGGCTGGCGGGCGTGGATGAGCCGACAACGTGGCGCCGGCACCCGGTGCTCGGGGAGACCGAGGTCGGGCAGATGCCGGCGATCCACGCCGTCGTGGTGATCGCCGACGCCTACGGAGGGCACACCGACACCTGGGGCGTCGACGACACCGGTGCCGATCAGGTGTCGTGCCCGGCCTGCGGCTGGCGGCAGGTTCTCGTTCCGGGCGGGCCGACGGTCCACGAGGTCAGCGACGCGCACCTGCTCGACGTCGCGGTGCCGGTGCTGGTCGCCGCCGAGGATCTCGCCGAAGCAGACGTGCCGGCGTTCCGCCGCCGCGCGCCGGGCTACCCCGGCCCCCTGGAGGCGCTGCTGGCCGAGCTTGCCGACCGCCCGATCGTGCAGCAGCCTGTTGCACAACCGGCGACCGCCGGGTCCCGGCGTCCGCCTCCGGCGAGCCAGGCGGCTTCGATCGGAGAGTAGGTGGGTGGCCGCCGCAGGCCCCCGTCGGAGACCGTGACGTACACGGTGCGGTGCCGGTCCGAGCTGCGTGCCGCAGGGTCTGTCGGACCACACTGTCCGGAGCCGGGAGCGGCGTGTGGAACGCTGCCCGCCAACTGGCCCCTGCGGTAGGGGTCTCGATCCACGGGAGACATCGTTGGAGACGTCCGTTCGCGCTCTCGCGCTCGTCGCGGCTGCGGCCGCCACACTGATGGGAGTCGCCGCACCGGCCCAGGCGAAGGGTTCCGCGTTGTTCGGGTACGGCTCGCAGTTCCTTCTCGGTGACTCGCTCGGCGGTACCGCGAACCACGTGTTCAGCTACGGCAACGCGGGGGACACGGCCTACTTCGGGGACTGGGACGGCAACGGCACCGACACCCCGCTGGTGCGCCGGGGCAACAGCTTCTACCTGCGCAACAGCCTCAGCAGCGGGACCGCCGACACCGCCTTCTCCTACGGCGACCCGCACGACGAGATCCTGGTCGGCGACTGGGACGGTGACGGCACCGATACCCTGGCTGCGCACCGCGGCGGCACGTTCTACGTCAGGAACTCACTGACCACCGGTGCCGCTGACAAGGTGTTCAACTTCGGCGACCCGAACGACGTCGTGCTCGTCGGGGACTGGGACGGCGATGGTGCCGACACCGTCGGCGTCCTGCGCGGCAACACCTACTTCCTCATGCCCGCCGAGGGCTCCCACGCCGGTGTCACGACGTTCGCCTACGGGGACCCTTCCGACCGCGTCCTGGTGGGCGACTGGGACGGCAACGGCACCGACACCCCGGCGGTGAGCCGAGGCAACACCTACTACCTGAAGAACAGCCTGACCTTCGGTTCAGCAGACGTCGTCACCCGCTACGGGAACCCGGGCGATCTGGCCTTCGCCGGCGACTGGGACGGCAACGGCACCGACACCTTCGGCGTCCGCCGCTCGACGAGTTCCGACCCCCAGCAGAACCCCCGCGACTGACTTCCGCCGCGCCGCCTGCTGCTGCGTTCCTCACCAGCAGGCGGCCCGCCATTCGCCGGCCCCACCGCCGTCGCACCAGGCTGAGGTGTCCGAAGCCTGGCATGAGCCGAAGCAACACAGCACCGGTGGGGTGCCGGCGATTGCCAGCCCCGAACCGGACACGGTGAACTCGACACCTCCCGCGTCCTGAACCCTGCCGCGCCGGGAGCCCGGGCCGATGCCCACACACCGCTATCGGCCGCGTCGAGGAGAGTGGTCCGCACGCCCGGGGCCGTCCAGTAAGCGTGGCCACGCGGCGCCAGCACGTTGCGGCAGCGAGCGCGGTCGTCCCAGCGCCGGCTCAGCCGTCCCGCGGTGCCCCTCGATGCCCCCGCGAAGCCAGCACCGCGGAGGTCTTCAGCAAGGTGCTGCCGCTCTCGCCTGCGACGAGCGCATCCAGCAGGCGACCATCCTCGAGCAGCTCACCTGAGCCGGCCGGCGGCGGGCATGTAAGAAGTCGGCCGCTAACGTGTAAGAAGTCACCCTGACGCAGCCCTCCGCTGCTGGTCAGAGCAACGGTTAGCACCCCACCACGCGATGCACACCGGGTACCGGTGCTCCCATGGGAGCACGCAATGCGGCGGTCGCGGCGGCGGGCCAGTGGACCGACCCCGACGACGGCATCCGCTACCCCGCCGGTGAGGTGCACGCGTGGGAACGCGGCCGCAACGAGACGGTCTGCGGGCTGGCGCTGAGCAGATCCCGGCTGGCCCGCTTCCCGCACGTCAGCTGGGCGGACGTGCAGCCGGAGTCGGGCCGGCACGCGGAGGAGGTGCAGGCCGTGTGCCGCCGCTGCCGGGCGGCCCAGGGTGCCCGCCGGGACGAGCGCGGCTGGACGCGGATCGATCCCCGCCCCTAGGGCTCGGGCTCGACCACGCCGCCGATCCGGTCCAGTTCCTCCAGCTCCACCGGGCCGAGCACCCGCGCCGCGGATTCCAGGTTCTGCTGCAGGTGGGTGAGCGACCGCGTGCTGGGGACGGGCAGGATGTTGGGGGAGCGGGCCAGCAGCCAGGCCAGCGCCACCTCCGTCTCCGTCGTCTCCAGCACGCGGGCCACCCGCGCCAGCGCCGGCGCCTCGACCGGGGGGAACCCGCCGAGCGGCAGGCACGCCACGAAGGCGATGCCCGCGCGGGCCAGCGCGTCCACCAGAGGGTCGTCGTGGCGGTGGACCACGTTGTAGTGGTTCTGCACGCACACCACCGGTGCCACCGCCTCCGCCTCGGCGAACCCCTGCGTCGTCACGTTGCTCACGCCCAGGTGGCGGATCAGCCCCTGCTGCTGCAGCTCGGCGAGGGTCTCCATCGGCTCGGCCGGCGACCGCTCGATCGGCTCGCGCTGGCCGGGCATGCGCAGGCTCACCACGTCCAGGACGTCGAGGCCGAGCTGGTCGAGCTGGTCGTGGACCGCCTGGCGCAGTTCGGCGGGGGAGAGTGCCTCCACCCAGCGGCCGTCGGAGGTCCACCGGGCACCGACGGTGGTGACGATGGTCAGGTCGTCGGGATAGGGGTGCAGCGCCCTCCGGATCAGCTCGGTCACCGGGCGGGGGCCCTCGTAGTCGCCGGTGTCGATGTGGTCCACCCCCAGGTCCACGGCGCGGCGCAGGACGGCGACGGCGGTCCGGCGGTCCGGCGGGGGCCGCCCCGCGGCGTCCGGGCCGGTCAGCCGCATCGTGCCGTAGCCGAGGCGGTCGACCCGGCGGTCGCCGAGACGGAATTCGCCGGACCGTTCTGCGGTGATCCTCATGGTCCGGGTCCTACCCACGCGGTGGCCGGCACGCGCTCCGGACGTGCCTCTCGTCGGCCGCTATCATCGATGCATGACGATGACATCGACGTCGGCCGGGAGGGTGCTCGAGCTGCCGCGCGACGAGTCCGCGGCGCTGTCGGTGGCGGCGGCGTGCCTGTTCCGCAGCCTGGGCGACCCCACGCGGCTGGCGATCGTGCGGCACCTGGCCCTCGGCGAGCACCGGGTGGTCGACCTGACCGCCCACCTGGGCCTCGCCCAGAGCTCGGTCAGCGCCGCGCTGGCCTGCCTGCGGGACTGCGGCGTGGCCACGTCCCGGCCGCAGGGGCGGGCGTCGCTGTGGTCGCTGACCGCCGCCCCGGAGCTGCGGGAGGTGCTCGTCGCCGCCGAGCGGCTGCTCGCGGTCACCGGCGACGCCGTCGCGCCCTGCCCGGCCTCCGGCGCCGAGGCGGCCCCGGCGCCCGGGCAGGCCCGATGAGCGCCGGCCACTCCCACGGGCACGGCCACTCCCACGGCCACGGCGCGCTCGAGGACCGCCGCCGTCTCGCCGTCGTCCTGGGGCTGACCGCCACCGTGCTGGTGGTCCAGGTGATCGGGGCGCTGGTGTCGGGCAGCCTGGCGCTGCTCGCCGACGCCGGCCACATGTTCACCGACGCCGCCGGCCTCGGGATCGCGCTCGTCGCGGCCACCCTCGCGCTGCGCCCGGCCACCCCGCGGCGCACCTGGGGGTACCACCGCGCCGAGGTCCTCGGCGCCACCCTGCAGGCCGCGGTGCTGCTGGCCGTGGGCGGCTGGATCATGATCGAGAGCATCCGCCGGCTGTTCGATCCGCCGGAGATCTCCTCGACCGCCGTCCTCGTCTTCGGCGCCGTCGGCCTGCTCGCCAACGTGATCGCAATCGTCGTCCTGACCCGGGGCGGGCGCAGCAGCAACGTGAACATGCGTGCGGCGCTGCTCGAAGTCGTCAACGACACCCTCGGCTCGGTCGCCGTCCTGGCCGCCGCCGGGGTCATCGCGCTGACCGGCTGGCAGCAGGCCGACGCGGTCGCCTCGCTGGTCATCGCCGTGCTGATCATCCCGCGCACGCTGAAGCTGCTGCGGGAGACCGTCGGGGTGCTGCTGGAGAGCGCCCCGCCGGGGCTGGACCTCGACGACGTCCGCCGGCACCTGCTGGCGCTCCCGCACGTCCTCGACGTGCACGACCTGCACGCCACGCAGATCACCAGCGGGCTGCCGGTGCTCTCGGCGCACGTGGTGGTGGAGGACTCCTGCTTCTCCGACGGGCACGCCCCCCAGGTGCTCGACCAGCTGCAGACCTGCCTGGCCGAGCACTTCCCGGTCAGCGTCGGGCACTCCACCTTCCAGCTGGAGATGGCCGGCCACGCCGCGCACGAGCTCCACGCGCACGTCTGAGTTCGTCCGCCGCGCTGGGAGTGCCGCCGAACGGCGCGAACCGAACTACCGTCGAACCGTGGTCATGCTGCTGGCCGAGCTCGTCCTGGTGGCGCTGTTCGTGAGCCTGGTGGTGGTGCTCGTGTGGGCGGCACGAGCCGCGCTGCAGGCGGCCCCCGGCCCGGCGCGGCTACCGTCCCGGCGGCGCGCCCAGCTCGCTGCGGCCGTCTCCCAGGCCCGGTGGGCAGCGGCGCACGACGAGGTGGACGGCGCCACGCGGATCCTGCTGCGCCGCGGCTACACCGGGCTGGACGGAATGCCCGTGGTGCTCGAGCAGCGGGTGTTCGACACCGTCCGGGCCGACGAGACCGCCTGGGAGTCCCGCTTCACCGAGGCGATGTCCGCCGCCCGGTTCCGCTGCGCCTACCTCAACGCCGAGGAGTCGCTGGGCTGAGCGCCCGCCCGCCCGCCGTGGCCGCGGCGGGCGACGGCAGGATGGGCGGCATGGGACAGGTCGTCGCCACTGCTGAACTGCTCGTCCGGGCACCGGCGGACCGGGTGCGGTCCGCCCTCGCCGACTACACCGGGGCCCGCCGCCGGGCGCTCCCCGAGCAGTTCAGCGACTACCGGGTCGAGGCCGGTGGCCAGGGCGCGGGCACCCGCGTCGCCTGGCGGTTCGCCGCCACCTCCCGGCGGGTCCGCGACCAGCTGGTCGAGGTGACCCAGCCCGACGCCGACACCCTGGTGGAGACCGACACCCGCTCCTCGATGGTGACGACCTGGACGGTGCGCCCCACCGACGCGGGCCTCACCACCGTGCGCGTGCGCACGACCTGGAACGGCGCCGGGGGCGTCGGCGGCTTCTTCGAGCGCACCTTCGCCCCCCGGGGCCTGCGCCGCGTCCATCAGGACCTGCTGGCCCGGCTCGACCAGGACCTGGCCGCCGGCTGACCCGTCGGCGCCGCGAGCGCCGGCGGGGGACGATGGCTCGGTGACCGCGCCCCCCGTCCTCGAGCCGACCGTGCCGGAGGCCCTCGCGGCGCTGGTGGGCGACGGCGACGTCGTCGTCCTCTCCGGTGCCGGCCTGTCCACCGACTCGGGCATCCCCGACTACCGGGGCGCCACGGGGTCGCTGCGCCGGCACACGCCGATGACCTACCAGACCTTCCTCCGCGACCCCCGCGGCCGGCACCGCTACTGGGCCCGCAGCTTCGTCGGCTGGCGGCAGATCCGCACCGCCCGGCCCAACCGCGGGCACCAGGCCGTGGCCGACCTGCAGGCGGCCGGGGTGGTGACCGGGGTCATCACCCAGAACGTCGACGGGCTGCACCAGGCGGCGGGGGCGCGGGACGTCGTCGAGCTGCACGGCGGCCTGGACCGCACCGTCTGCCTGGCCTGCGGCGACCTCGCCGGGCGGGCGGAGCTGGACGAGCGGCTGCAGGCGGCCAACCCGCACTTCGGCGTCCGCGCCGAGGAGATCAATCCCGACGGCGACGCCGAGCTGCCCGACCAGGTGCTCGACGCGTTCGTGATGGTGGACTGCCGCGCGTGCGGGGGCGGGCCGCTCAAGCCCGACGTCGTCTTCTTCGGGGAGACGGTGCCCCGCGACCGGGTCGACGCCTGCTTCGCCATGGTCGAGGACGCCGGCGCCCTGCTCGTCCTCGGCTCCTCGCTGACGGTGATGAGCGGCTATCGCTTCGTGCTCCGCGCCGAGAAGCTGGGGATCCCGGTGGCGCTGGTCAACCTCGGGCCCACCCGCGGCGACGCGAAGGTCGACGTCCGGGTGAACGCGCCGTTGAGCACGGTCCTCCCGGAGCTCGCCCGCCGGCTGGCCGGCTGAGCGGTGCAGACCTTCCTGCCCGTCGCCGACTTCGTCCAGAGCGCCCGGCTGCTGGACTCGCCCCGCCTGGGCAAGCAGCGCGTCGAGACGCTGCAGATCCTGCGGGCGCTGGAGCTGCCCGACTACGGCTGGGCCACGCACCCGGCCGTCCGGATGTGGCGGGGGCGCACCCCGGCCCTGGTCGCCTACGGCCTGGCGATGGTCCGGGTGTGGCGCGAACGCGGGTTCGCCGACAGCACCCTCGAGCAGATCGCCGAGTTCGCCCCCGAGGTGGTCGGTGCCGGCCAGGACGAGCTGGCCCGCGCCGGCCTGCTGCCTTCGTGGCTGGGGGACGAGGCGCTGCACCGCTCGCACCGGTCCAACCTGCTGGCCAAGGAGCCCGCCTTCTACCGGGCGCAGTTCGCCCCGCTCTTCGGCACCGAGCCCGACGACCTGCCCTACGTCTGGCCGGAGCCCGACGACGTCCCGCCCGCGGCCCCGCCGGAGGGCGTGCGGGTCTGGGTCGTGCGGCCGCGGTCGCACGCCGAGCTGGGCGCCTGCCTCGCGGCCGGGGTGGTCGGCCTGGGCACCCGGTCCGGCATCGACGTCGACGCCACCGGCCTCGCGCCGGTGCAGCTGCGTGCCCTGGCCAAGGAGCTGTCCGGACGGCGGCCGGCCAAGGACCTCCGCCAGCTGTCCGCCTTCCTCGACGAGGTGCGCCCCGGTGACCGGGTCGGCCTTCCCGTCGAGCGCGGCGCGGGCCTGCTGCTCGGCGAGGTGGTCGGGGACTACCGCTTCGAGGGCCGGGAGCTGCTGCCGCACCGGCGGCCGGCCCGCTTCGCCGGGGTCGTGCCCCGGTCGGCGGCCTGCCCGCCGGCGAGCCTGCAGGATCCGCGCGCCCTGTTCTCCGTCGTCCTGGACCCGAAGGCCCTGGACCCGAAGGCCCTGGACCAGGCCTAGGTGCCGCTCTCCGGCAGCGGCACGTTCTGCAGCCGGACCTGGCCGCGGGCGACGAGCTTGCCGTCCTCCGCGCGGGTCAGCAGCACCTGCCAGAGCTGCTGGGTCCGCCCCTGCTGGATGGGCTCGGCGAGCACCGCGAGCCGGCCGGCGGTGCTCGCGCGCAGGAAGTCGGTGTTGTTGTTCAGCCCGACGGCGAACTGCCCGCGGTCGGCGACCGCCGCGCTGGCGCCGATGCTCGCCGCCGACTCGACCACGGTGCAGTAGAGGCCCCCGTGCACCACGCCCCAGGGGGTGTGCTGGTCGGGGCCGACGTCGACGTGGCCGGCGACCCGGGTGCCGCTGAACTCGGTCACCTCGAAGCCGGACGCCGCGACGAACCGGCTGGCCGCGGCGAGGTCGACCGAGGGGATCGGCCCGCTCACGCGTCCCACACCAGGCAGAACGGGTGGCCCGCCGGATCGGCGTAGACCCGGAAGTCGCCGCCGCCACCGGGCAGCCGGCGGGCGCCGAGGGCGAGCACCTTCGGCTCGGCCTCGTCGACGTCGGCGACCCGGACGTCGAGGTGGAACTGCTGCGGCCGGTCGGGGTCGGGCCAGTCCGGCGGTCGGAGGTCCGGCGCCTGCTGGAAGGCCAGCCGGTAGCCGGCTCCGGTGATGACCACCCAGTCATCGCCCGGCTGCCCCTTGCTGACCTCCATGCCCAGCAGGCCGGCGTAGAAGGTGGCGAGCGCGTGGGCGTCGGGAGCGTCGATGACGACGGAGTGCAGTTGGCCGATCATGAGCCCATCCTGACGGTCGGTGCCGGCAGGGGCAGGATGGTCCCGTGCCGGACAGCCCTCCTCCCTCGTCGATCGTGCCGCACCTGGGCTCGCTGACCTGGACGCCGGCTGCTGCCCGGCCCGAGCTGCTGGCCGCGCCGGTCGCTGCTGCGCTGGGCGACCTGACCGGGCCCGCCTGGGTGGCCGAGATCGACGACCAGCTCGCCGACACCGCCGCCTTCACCGAGGCCTACGGGGTGCCGCTGGAGGTCTCGGCGAACTGCGTCGTGGTCGCCGCCCGCCGGGCCGGGCAGACGATGCTGGCCGCCTGCCTGGTGCCGGCCACCCGGCGGGCCGACGTCAACGGGCTGGTGCGCCGCCACCTCGGCGCCCGCAAGGCCTCGTTCGCTCCCCAGGACGTCGCGGTCGCCGAGAGCGGCATGGCCTACGGCGGGATCACCCCGATCGGCCTGCCGCCGTCCTGGCCGGTGCTCGTCGACCCCGCCGTCGCCGCCGCCGACCTGGTGGTCGTGGGCTCGGGGACCCGGGGCAGCAAGCTGGCCGTGCCGGGACAGGTGCTGGCCGCCCTGCCCGCCGTCGAGGTGCTGGAGGGGCTCGGCCAGCCGGTGGTCGAGCCCCCGAGGCCGGCCGCCGTGGCGCCGGCGGAGCGGGCACCCGACGACCGCGACGTCGGCTGGGGCGAGCGCCCCGACGATCTCTCCGCCGGCGACCGGCGCTACCTGGAGGACCGCCCCCCGCACTGGGGCAGCGACTGACCCAGCACTGCCCGGTCAGCGTGGTGCCCGTATCCACTCACGGCGGGTGCGTGACCGCCCGTCCACGGTCGGTCACGGCGGCGGCAGGCTGAGAGTCAGCGTGGTGGTGGTCGCCGCGGCGGCCAGCAGCGCGGCGGTGGGGGGATCGACGGCCAGCAGGAGCAGGCCGTCACCGGTGTCGTCCGCTCCGGGCGCGGCGAGCACGAGCGCCGCGGCGGCCACGACCTCGGCCCGCTCGGCCCCGGCCGCCGTCGCCAGGACATCGACCCGGTCGCCGGGCCGGACCAGCGCGCTCACCGCCAGGTCGGCCGGCCGCACCGGCGCGGCCACCTGCCCGGCGCCCAGCAGCACGGTCAGGCCCGTGCCGACCAGGCGCACGTCGGTGATCGGCTCGCCGGCGCGGACGCCGCCGGCCAGGACCTGGCCGACCAGCGCCGCCGGCTCGGTGACCACCCCGGCGGGCAGGAGCTCGGGCGGGAAGCGTGCCACGGCGAGGTCGCCGGCGGCCAGCACCGCCCCGGGCGCCAGGTCGGTGCTCGCCACGACGGCCGCGATCGGAGCCGGTGCGGCGGAGGCCGCCGGCGCGGGCCCCGGCCGGAGCGCGAGCACGAGCGCGGTACCGGCGAGCAGCGCGGCGAGGACCTGCCGAGCGGTGTGCAGGGGCGAGCGGGGACGGCGGAACCGGACCATGCGCCCAGGCTGGCCGCTCGGGCGCGGTGATCGGCGCCCGAGCAGCCGGTTGTGGATCGGCGGCCCGGCTGTGGATGCGGGCCCGAGGTCAGCCGGCGGCGGCGTTGCTGGACGAGGAGCCGCTGCTGGAGGAGGAGCTGCTGCTGGAGGAGGAGCTGCTGCTCGCGGAGGCGGCGGCCGGGGCCGACTCCTTCTTGGTGGACGGCGAGTCGCTGGAGGTGGAGCTCGACCGGCTGTCCGTGCGGTAGAAGCCGGACCCCTTGAAGACCACACCCACCGAGCCGTAGACCTTCCGCACCGGGCTGCCGCACTGGGGGCACTCACTCACCGGCGCGTCGGTGAAGGACTGCACGACCTCGAACTCGTGGCGGCCGTCGGGGCTGGTGCAGGCGTACTGGTAGGTGGGCACGGCAGAAGTACTCCTCGTGAGAACAGGACCGGACTGGCACTCCCGCCCGGCGACTGCTAATCATGCGCCTCCGCGGTCCGTCCGTCCACGCACCGTCGGCGAGCGTCACATTTGCGCGCGTGATGAGCGCCTCCGCACAGTTGGTGGGCGCTGAAGTGCCCTGGCGAGCGCGAGATTGCTCCGTGGCGTGCGCGCGATTGCGGCCGCGAGCGCGGGATTGTGCCTGCGTGCGCGGGTTTGCGGCCGGTCCCGCCCGGCCGGATCACGTCGCCCCGCGCCGAGTAGGCAGAAGACCACGGGTCCGTCGCCGGGGACAGGACCCGGGGCCTGCGGGTGGCAGTCGGGCCCCCTTGCGGCTGAGGTGTGATGAAGGGCGCTGCCGACGTGGGCATGGCGCGAGGCGCGTTCTACAGGGAAAGCAGGGGTCGTGCGGCTACGCAGACGGCATCCAGAACGTCCTGGTCGGTCAGCCGATCGAGATCGAGGCGATAAGCTCCCGCGCCATCTGCTCACCCTCCGGGCCCGCGGCGAACTCGGCGCTGACCCGGACGAGGCGGTCCCCGTCGAGGATGTCGAGCCAGACGGTCGTACGCCCCGTCGGGACACCCGCGGCATCCATGGCGTCGATGCCCCCATAGGCGTCGTCGGCCCCCGGCACGGTGAACCCCTCCCCGCCGTCGGTCGGGATCATCCCGCCCTCGTAGGTTGCGGTGATCATCACCCGGACGAAGCTGGGCTGTCCCCCGCCGAGTAGGGGCCCGTTCCACGTCAGCGACGGCCCCTCCATCCACGACGTCACCGGGCTGCGGTCCACGGTGTCCGCGGCCCGAGCGCCCGCGGGGACCTGGAAGGACACCCCTTCGAAGGTGCGCGACTGCCAGGCCGTTGCCTGCTCGCGCGATCGCTGCGCTGCCTCCGCGGCTGCTGCCTCCGCGGCTGCCGCCTCCTCGGCGGCCAGCCTCGCGGCCTCCGCCTCGGCAGCCTGTGACGCCTCGGCAGCGGCCTGCGCCTCGGCGCGTTGCGTGGCTTGGGCTTCCTCAGCCCGCTGCGCCCGATCGCGGACCCCCGCATCGGCGGTCACCGGTGCCGACGGGACGCCGGGACCGGCCACCTCGCCGCGGCCAGAGGTGAGCAGGCCGGTGGTGGTCACCGTGCCGGCCACCACCGCGGTGGTCACGGTGGCGACGGCGAGGGCAGCGATGCGGGTCCGCCGCTTCCGCCGGTGGCTGGCCCGGGCGGCCCGCACCTGGCCCACCACGTCCAGCTGTGGGGTCATGTGGTCGGCCAGGGACTGCAGGCGGTAGCTGAGGACGGTGGTCTCATGGTCGGTCACTGGTGCCTCCTCGACGCAGGTGTGAGGTCGTCGTCCGTGCGGGGCGTGAGCAGGCCGCGGAGGGCGGCCAGCCCTCGAGAGACGTGGTTGTTGACGGTGCTGCGCGAGCAGCCCATGAGCTGTGCGGTATCCGCCTCGGTGAGGTCCTCGAAGTAGCGCAGGACAACGGCGGTGCGGACGCGTGGTGACAGGCGGAGCAGCGCCTGGCGCAACTCGTCGGTCTCGGCGTGGGCACTCTGCGGGTCGCCATCGGCGATGTCCGGAAAGGTCTCGAGCACCCGCTCGGTGTTGGTCAGCCGGCGCACCCAGCTCAGGTGCGCGTTGATCATCAGCCGGCGCACGTAGGCGACCGGGTGGTCGGCCGCGCGCACTTTGGCCCACGACCCGTAGGCCTTCGCCAGCGCGGTCTGGAGCAGGTCCTCGCCGAGATGGGCGTCCCCGGTGACGAGGCATGCTGTTCGCAGCAGTTGCCCGCCGTGGTCGGCGACGAAGTCGGCGAACGCCGCGTCCCTGTGCTCGGTCACATACCCCTCCGGTGGGTTGGTCTCACCATGAAGACGCGTCGAGCACCCGGTGCCGCCCCACGCCGGTATGTATCGGTCTCATAACGGGGCATCGGCACCCTCAGCAGTGGTTGGCTCGGAACGTGCACCGACAGTCGTTCTTCGCACGGTTCGGCCCACAGCAGCGCGGCGCGGGCCGCGTCCGGTTGTCCCGCGGCAGCTTCTCGACGGCCTGAAACGAGGACCACCGCAATCGGGGTGTGCGTGGGGCCTGCGCACGGGCACCGCATTGCGGCGAGACGCGCGCCGGACTTGCTGCGGCGGGATCGGCGGCCCGTCACCGGCTGTGGGCGACCTGGAGGTCGGCGGCGGCTGCCGGCCCGGGGCCGGGTGTGCGACCAGTCACGCCCGGCCGCGGGCGGCGCGGGTCAGGCGGAGAGGGCCGTACGGTTGTCGTCCAGTGCCGCAGCGAGCCGGTCCAGCGGCAGCTCGAGTGCCCGGGCCAGCGCGGCGACGGTGAAGAACGCCGGCGTGGGCACCCGACCGGACTCGATCTTGCGCAGCACCTCCGGGCTGATCCCGGACGCCGCGGCGACCTCCGCCGGCGGGCGCGCGCCCCGGGCCTCGCGCAGCAGCGCGCCGAGGCGCCGGCCACGGTCGCGCTCGGCCGGGGTCAGCGGCGGTCGCACCATGACCGTGATAATAATACCGGGATACTAATACCGTAAGGATGCCGAGATGATCGAACTGCGGACCCCGGGCGAGCTCGACGCGATGCGCGCCGCCGGCGCCGTCGTCGCCCGGATGCTCGCCGCCGTCCGGGCCGCGGCGGCTCCCGGCGTCCGGCTCACCCAGCTCGACGAGGTGGCCCGGGACGTCCTGGCCGACGCCGGCGCGACGTCCCCGTTCCTCGGCTACGCCCCGCTGAGCACCACACCGCCGTTCCCGGGTGTGGTCTGCCTGTCGGTGAACGACGTCGCGCTGCACGGCATCCCCACCCCGGAGCCGCTGGCCGACGGCGACCTGCTCAGCGTCGACGCCGGCGCCACGCTCGACGGCTGGGTCGGCGACGCGGCCATCACCTTCCCGGTCGGGACGCCCCGGCCGGAGGACCTGCAGTTGGTGGGCACCACCGAGCGGGCGCTGCAGGCCGGCATCGCCGTAGCCGTGCCCGGCAACCGGGTCGGCGACATCTCGGCGGCCATCGCCGCCGTGGGCCGCGCCGGCGGCTGCGGCATCAACACCGACCAGGGTGGTCACGGGGTCGGCCGCACGATGCACGAGGCACCGCACGTGCCCAACGAGGGCCGACCCGGCCGCGGCGTGCCCCTGCGGGCGGGCCTGGTCATCGCCATCGAGCCGTGGTTCCTCGCCGGCGGCCGGGACGACTACCGGGTGGACGCCGACGGCTGGACGCTGCGCAGCGGCGACGGGAGCCGGGCCGCGCACGTGGAGCACACGGTCGCGGTGACCGCCGACGGCCCGCGCATCCTCACCGCCCTGGACTGAGTACGGACCCCTCGTCCTCCCACCGCGGGCACTCACCGGCCTACCCCGAGCTCGCACTCACCGCCGCGACCGAGCGCCGCGCGTGGTGGCCCGGTCAGCGGCTGGGCAAGGCCGGTCGGAGGCCGAAGCCGACCGGGTCGTGTCGCCCATGTCCGTCGCCTCCTGGTCCGGCACCGGGACGTGGCGCAGACGGTCGCACCCCGACCCGGCCGGCGAAGGGGGCTGCGCCGTAGCGTGGACCCCGGTGCCGGCGCCTGCGCCGGGCACCGGCGCCCAGCCTCGGCGCCGCTCTTCCCGCGGGGCCGCGGTCCCGCGGCCGCCGCGACGGCCGAGTCCTGCCGGTACCTGACGAGCGCCTCCGGTCGGTGGCCGGCCGTCGCCGAGAGGACCACCCGTGACCACAGCTCCCGATGACAACTCGACCACCGCAAGCCGCAGCACCGAGGAGGCGATCTCCTCCGGCATGGCGGCCGGCGACAACGCCGCCGTCCTCCAGACGCTGGCCACCAGCATCGCCCTGCTGCCGCAGGCCCCGGCGGCGGAGGGCGAGGAGCGACCCGAGGGGGCGATCGCGCTGCCCGTCATCGAGCACGAGGGGCAGCGGTACATCCCCGTCTTCACCTCCGAGGAGGCACTGCGGGCCGCCGGGGCCGATCCCGCGACGGCGCTGCGCATCCCCGTGGTCGAGCTGGCGTCGAACTGGCCGTCCGACGACGTCTGGCTGGCGGTCAACCCGGCCAGCGAGGAGGGGCTCGGGCTGCCGCCCGACGTGGTGCGGACGCTCCCCGTGTTCGCCAACACCGACGGCAGCGGCCCCGGCGCGGGCGCGGGTCCCGCACCCGGGACGACGTCGGCCTGACCCACGGCGCCGCGCGGCCTGCGGGGT
Organism: Geodermatophilus ruber; assembly: GCF_900114385.1. Lineage (GTDB taxonomy): Bacteria > Actinomycetota > Actinomycetes > Mycobacteriales > Geodermatophilaceae > Geodermatophilus > Geodermatophilus ruber. The sequence continues at coordinate 34,394 of NZ_FOSW01000004.1, read as the reverse complement.
CCGGTCACGATCGCACCGGTCGGCCCCGGGTGCCGTCGTGCCCGCGGCCGGAACTCCGCTCGCTGCCGCGGCGTTGGTCACCGGGGCTGCGCCATCCCCTCCCGGACCATCCCGACGAAGAGAGACATGAGTACCTGTCACAGACGCCCGGCCACGCACCTCGAGCCCGCTGAGGCGGTGCGTGGCCGGTGGTGACCGTTCTCTCGTTGCTCCTGGGTGTGCTGGTGGTCGGGCTGATCACCGTGGCCACGGGCTACTTCGTCGCCCAGGAGTTCGCCTACATGGCGGTCGACCGCTCGCGGCTGAAGGCTCGGGCCGAGGCCGGTGACCCCGCCGCGAGGCGGGCGCTGGAGATCACCCGCCGGACCTCCTTCATGCTCTCGGGCGCGCAGCTGGGCATCACCGTCACCGGCCTGCTCGTCGGCTACGTGGCCGAGCCGCTGGTCGGCGAGTCGCTGGGCACCATGCTCGGCGGGGTCGGGATCCCCACCGCGGTCAGCTTCGGCCTCGGGGCGGCCCTCGCCCTGCTGTTCGCCACCGTGGTGCAGATGCTCTTCGGTGAGCTCTTCCCGAAGAACCTCGCGATCGCCCGGCCCGAGCCCGTCGCCCTGAAGCTGGCCACCTCCACGGCGGTCTACCTGACGGTGTTCGGCTGGCTGATCCGGGTCTTCGACCAGGCCTCGAACCTGCTGCTGCGGGCACTGCGGATCGAGCCGGTGCACGACGTCGAGCACTCGGCCACCGCCCGCGACCTGGAGCACATCGTCGAGGAGTCCCGCGAGAGCGGGGACCTGCCGGTGGAGCTGTCCATGCTGGTCGACCGCATCCTCGACTTCCCCCGGCGGACGGCCGAGCACGCGATGATCCCGCGCTCGCGGGTGGACACCGTCGAGGACACCGACACCATCGGCCACGTGCGCGAGCTCATGGCGCACGGCCATTCCCGCTACCCGGTGCTCGCCGAGGACACGCAGGACGTCGTCGGCGTCGTGCACCTGGCCGACATCCTGACCACGACCGAGCCCGACACGGCTCCGGTGACCAGGATCGCCCGGCCCTGCCTGGTCGTGTCGCACCTGACCCCCCTGCCCGAGGTGCTCCGTCAGCTGTGGGAGACCGACAACGTGCTCGCCTGCGTGGTCGACGAGTACGGCGGCTTCACCGGCGTGATCACCCTGGAGGACCTCGCCGAGGAGCTGGTCGGGGAGATCACCGACGAGCACGACGAGGCGGAGCCGGAGTACGTGCCCGTCGAGGGCGACGGCGTCTGGGAGATGTCGGGTGACGTCCACGTCGACGAGGTGGAGCGTGCGCTGGGCATCGACCTGCCCCGCGGCGACTACGAGACCATCGCCGGTCTCGTGATCGCCCACTACGGCGGCCTCCCGCCGGAGGGGGCCACGCTGGAGATCGAACTGCCGCCCGACCCGGGGGAACTGGCCCGCGACGACGAGCCGAAGCCGCGGGTCCTGCGCATCGAGGTGCTCGAGGTCGACCGGCACGTCCCCTCCCGGGTGCGGCTGGTGCTGCCCGACGTCGCCGACAAGGCCCGCGCGGCGGGCGCCACCACCGAGGGGGAGGCCGCCCGATGACCGACGACCCTCGGGTGGTCATCCCCGTGACGGTGGGCATCGTCGCCCTGAGCGCCTTCTTCGTGGCCGTCGAGTTCGCCCTCGTCGCCGCCCGCCGGCACCGCCTCGAGGACGCCGCCACGACCAGCCGGGCCGCCCGCGCCGCGCTGCGCAGCGCGTCGGAGCTGAGCCTGCTGCTGGCCGGCTCCCAGCTCGGCATCACCCTGTGCACCCTCGCGCTCGGTGCGATCACCAAGCCGGCCGTGCACCACTGGCTCACGCCGCTGTTCGAGACGTGGGGGCTGCCGGAGGTCGCTGCCGACGTCGTTTCCTTCGTGCTCGCCCTGCTGATCGTCACCTTCATCCACCTGGTGGTCGGTGAGATGGCCCCGAAGTCCTGGGCGATCGCCCACCCGGAGCGGTCCGCGACCCTGCTCGCCCTGCCCATGCGGGCGTTCATGTGGCTCACCCGTCCGCTGCTGCGGGCCCTCAACGAAGCGGCCAACGGGCTGCTCCGGCGGATCGGCGTCGAGCCGGTGAACCAGGTGGCCGCCGGCCAGAACCCGGAGGCCCTCCTGCACCTCGTGGAGCATTCCGCGAACGTGGGCGCGCTCGACGAGCGCTTCTCGGCACAGATCGCCGGCGCCCTGGAGATGGAGCGGCTGACCGTCCGCGATCTCGTCACGCCCGCGGGATCGCTCACCGCCGTGCCCGCGGACGCGACGGTCGGCGAGGTGCGGGAGGCCGCGAAGCGCTCGGGCCACCTGCGGATCCTGCTGCGCGACGGGGAACGGATCACCGGCGTCGTGCACGTCCGCGACACCCTGCTCGCGCCCGACGACGCGCCGGCGGCGGACTTCGCGCGTCCGGTGTTCACCCTGGATGCCGACACCACCGTGTACGCCGCGCTCAAGGCGATGCGGGAGACCCGCAACCACCTCGCCGTCGTCACCGACGGGGGTGCGGTCATCGGGGTCGTCACGCTCGCCGACGTGCTCCGGCGCCTCTTCCCGCAGGAGACGACGACGGCCGCCTGACTCTCGCATGGGGAGGCCCACCGGTGGGTAGCACCTGGACATGAGCGCTGAGAACAAGATCAGCAACAAGGTTGACGAGCTGGCCGGCAAGGGCAAGGAGGCGGCCGGCCGGGCCACCGATAACCGCGATCTCGAGGCCGAGGGCAAGGGGGAGCAGACGAAGAGCAACCTCAAGCAGGCCGGCGAGAAGGTGAAGGACGCCTTCAAGTAAGCGCCGTCGCGATCGCCGGTACTGGTGCCCCACCCCTGGGCCGGGCACCAGTACCGTCGGTACGTGACGCAGGAGTGGCTCACGGAAGAGCAGCAGCGGACGTGGCGTGCGTGGCTGACCGTGGCCGAGCTGTTGCCGCGGGTCCTGGACGCTCAGCTGCAGCGGGACGCCGGCATCAGCCACGCTGCCTACGTCGTCCTGGCGATGCTCTCGGAGGCTCCCGACCGCAGCCGGCGGATGAGTGACCTGGCCCGGCGGGCCAACCAGTCCCAGAGCCGGCTCTCGCACACCGTGGCCCGGCTGGAGGAACGCGGCTGGGTGCGCCGCGAGCGCTCGCCCGAGGACGGGCGCGGCAACGTCGCCGTCCTCACCGACACCGGTTGGGACGTCGTCCGCTCGGTCGCTCCCGGGCACGTCGACGCCGTCCGCGCCGCGCTGTTCGACCCGCTCACCGCGGAGCAGAGCCGGTCGCTCGGCGAGGCGCTGAACCTCGTGCTGGACCGGCTCGACCCCGATCGCAGCCTGCGCGTCGAGCACGGGGCCGACACCCGCGGCTGATGCCGGGAAGCCGGCGGCGGCCTCCCGTGTTGCCGCCGGAGATGTCCGAGTCCCTGCCGCTGTCCGTCCTCGAGCTGGCCACCGTCGGCTCGGGGCAGTCCACCGCCGATGCCCTCGCGGCCACCACCCGCGTGGCGCAGGCTGCCGACCGGCTGGGGTACTCCCGGCTCTGGGTGGCCGAGCACCACAACATGCCCGCCGTGGCCAGCACCAGCCCGCCGGTGCTCATCGCCCACCTGGCGGCGGTCACCCGGCGAATCCGGGTCGGCTCGGGCGGGGTGATGCTCCCGAACCACGCGCCGCTGGTCGTGGCCGAGCAGTTCGCCCTCCTCGAGGCGCTGCACCCCGGCCGGGTCGACCTCGGTATCGGCCGGGCGCCCGGCACCGACCAGCACACGGCGCTGGCGCTGCGCCGCGACCCGGCCGCGCTGTCGGCCGAGGACTTCCCGCAGCACCTGCTCGACCTGCTCGGCCTGTTCGGCGACCCGCGGGTCGAGGGCGGTCTGGCCGAGCGCTTCCGCGCCACCCCGGCTCCGGCGTCCGTGCCGCTGGTGGTGCTGCTCGGCTCCAGCGGTTTCTCCGCGCAGCTGGCCGGGCAACTCGGGCTGCCGTTCGCCTTCGCGCACCACTTCGGCGGACCGAACGTGCAGGCCGCCGTCGCGCTCTACCGCGACAGCTTCCGGGCCTCGCCGGCGCTCGAGCGGCCGTACACGATCGTGACCGCGAACGTGCTCGCGGCCGACACCGCGGAGGAGGCCCGCAGGCTCGCGCTGCCCGGCCAGCTCATGCGGCTCTCCCTCCGGCTCAACCGGCTCCGGCCGGTGCCCAGCCTCGAGGAGGCCGAGCGCGACCCCGAGCGCGCCGCCGCCGAGGCGATGCCGAGCAACGCGATCGTGGGCGATCCGCCGGGGGTGGTCGCCGGGCTGCGGCAGCTCGCCGCCGACACCGGCGCCGACGAGCTCATGCTCTCGGCCTCCACCCACGGGGTCGCGGAGCGGGTCCGCAGCCTGGAGCTGGTCGCCGACGCGTGGGGGCCGGCCGGGCTGGAGCACCCCGCGGCCTGAGCCGCGGTCTCCTCAGCGGCCGAGGTGGCGGTAGCGGTGCAGCCGGCTGCGGAACCGCTCGCCGTCGTCGCGGCCCAGCAGGTTGGCCAGCTCCTCGCCCAGCACCCGGCCCAGCCGCCGGCAGAACTCCGCCGGTTCGTCGGCGGCGTCCGGCCGCTCGGGTACCACGCGGTCGACGATCCCGGCCCGCCACAGGTCGGTGGCCCGCACCCCCTGGGCGGCGGCCATCTCCCCGGCGCGGTCGATCGTGCGGTGCACGATCGCCGAGGCGCCCTCCGGCGGGAGCGGGCCCAGCCAGCCGTTGGCCGCGGCCAGCACCCGGTCGGCGGGCACCAGCGCCAGCGCGCCGCCGCCGGTGCCCTGGCCGAGCAGCACGGCGAGGGTCGGTGCCTTGAGCATCACCAGGTCCTGCAGGCACCGGGCGATCTCGGCGGCCAGCCCGCCCTCCTCGGCCTCCTTGGACAGCGCCGCGCCCGGGGTGTCGATGAGGGTGACCAGGGGCAGCCGCAGCTCGGCGGCCAGCCGCATGCCGCGTCGGGCCTCCCGCAGCGCGGCCGGCCCGAGCGGCGCCGACAGGGACTGGCCCCGCCGGTCCTGGCCGAGCACGACGCACGGCGCCCCGCCGAAGCGGGCCAGCGCCAGCAGCAGGCCGGGGTCCTTCTCGCCGGCACCGGTGCCCGACAGCCCGACGACGTCGGTGGCCGCCGCCCGCAGCAGCCCGCGCACGCCCGGGCGGTCCTCCCGCCGCGACGCGGTGACCACCTCCCAGGCGCTGCGGTGGTCCTCCGGGTCGTCGGCGTCGGTGCCGTCCTCGGGGCCGGGCCGCTCGGCGTCGGCGACGTCGCGGTGCCAGGTCTGCCGGGCGGCGAGCACCCGCAGCGCCCGGTCGGCGACATCGGCGATCTCCTCGTGCGGCACCACCGCGTCGATGAGCCCGCGCTCGGCGAGGTGCTCGGCGGTCTGCACGCCCTCGGGGAACGGCTCGCCGTAGAGGGCCTGGTAGACCCGCGGGCCGAGGAACCCGATCGACGCGCCGGGCTCGGCGATCGTCACGTGGCCGGTGGACCCCCACGAGGCCAGCACCCCGCCGAACGTCGGGTGCCGCAGGTAGACCAGGTAGGGGAGCCCGGCCTCCTTGTGCCGGGCGATGGCCGCGGTGATGCCGATCATCTGCAGGAAGGCGACGGTGCCCTCCTGCATGCGGGTGCCGCCCGAGACCGGGGCGGCCAGCAGCGGCAGCCCCTCCTCGGTGGCCCGCTCGACGGCGGCGATGAGCCGCTCGGCGGCGGCGACGCCGATCGAGCCGGCGAGGAAGCCGAACTCCCCGGCGACGACGGCCACCCGGCGGCCGCGGAGGCGGCCCTCGCCGGTGATGATCGACTCGTCCTGGCGGGTCTTCTCCGCGGCGCGGGCCAGCTCGGCGGCGTACTCCTCCGGGACGTCCCCGACCGTGACGGGGGAGTCCCAGGACACCCACGAGCCGGGGTCGAGGACGAGGTCGCGCAGCGCCCGGGCGTCGAGGTTGCGGGTCGCGGTCACGGACGCTGGTCCCCCGCGAGCCAGGCGCGGATCGCCTCGTTCGACGAGCCGAGCACCGGCGGTGCGGCGTGGTCGCGGCGGGTGGTCTCGGTCTCGCCGTCCGGACCGGGGGCGAAGAACCGCAGCGGCGGGCCGGGGAGCTGCAGCCGGCCCAGGGTGGCGTGCTCGACGTCGATCAGCAGGCCCTGCGAGAGCGTCTGGTCCCAGGTGTAGACCTCGTCGATGCTGCGCACCTTGCCGGCCGGGATGCCGGCGGCGGCCAGCCGGGCCAGCAGCTCCTCCGGCGGGATGTCGGCGAAGGTGCCCTCGAGCAGCTCGACGACCTGCCCGCGGTTGCCGACCCGCTCGCCGTTGGTGGCCATGCCCGGCGCCTCGGGGTCGAGGTCGAACTCGGCGCACAGCTTGCGCCACAGCGACTCCGACCCGCAGGAGAGCTGCACGCTGCCGCCCTTGCAGTGGAACAGGCCGTACGGCGCGATCGACGGGTGGTGGTTGCCCTGCGCCCGGCCCACCTGGCCGGCCACGGTCCACGCCGTCCCCTGGAAGGCGTGCACGCCGACCACGGCGGCCAGCAGCGAGGTGCGGATCACCTGGCCCCGGCCGGTCCGCTCCCGCTCGAGCAGTGCGGCGAGCACGCCGTAGGCGCCGTACATCCCGGCGAGCAGGTCACCGATGGGCACGCCGACCCGCTGCGGGTCGTCCGGGCCCGAGCCGGTCAGCGACATCAGCCCGGCCTCACCCTGGGCGATCTGGTCGTAGCCGGCCCGTCCGCCCTCGGGCCCGTCGTGGCCGAACCCGCTGATCGCCAGGGTGACCAGCCGCGGATTGAGCTGCTCGAGCACCTCGGTGCCGAAGCCGAGCCGGGCCAGGGTGCCGGGGCGGAAGTTCTCCAGCAGCACGTCGGCGCGGCGCAGCAGCTCGCGCAGCAGCTCCTTGTCGCCGGAGTCCTTGAGGTCGAGGGTGACCGACTCCTTGTTGCGGTTGGTCGACAGGAAGTACGTCGATTCCCGGTCGCCGGAGTCGGGCTGGACGAACGGGGGGCCCCAGCCGCGGGTGTCGTCCCCGCTGCCGGGGTTCTCCACCTTGATCACCCGGGCGCCGAGGTCACCGAGCATCATCCCGGCGTGCGGCCCGGCGAGGGCGCGCGTGAGGTCGACGACGAGCACACCGTCGAGTGGTCCGGTCACGAGGAGGTCTCCGTTCCGATCAGAAGAGCGAGGGGCGACGACGAGGGTCAGCCAGGCAGCAGCGGGCCCACGGCGACGACCATCCCGGCGTGGCCGAGGAGCTGCTCGAAGAAGCGGTCCTTGCCGACGTCCTGGCGTCGGCCAGTGACGATCTCCGGTGACACGGGAGCTCCTACGAAGGCTGAGCGGGCAGTGGCTCGCTGTCTCAGTGGCCTAGCCTCTGGTTCGGGGACACAGTGTCATGGACCACCCGACGAGCATGCAGGAGGGCCTTGTCCGCGCCCGACGAGATCCGGCCCGCCGCTCCCGACGGGCCCCGGCGGCTGCGCCGGTCCCCGCGCCTGTACGAGCAGGTCGTGCAGCAGCTGCTCGCCTGGGCGCACGCCAGCGGTCTCGGCGTGGGGGGCCGGCTGCCGCCCGAGCGCGACCTCGCCGCCCGGCTCGGCGTCAGCCGCGCAACCCTGGCCCAGGCGCTCGTCGCGCTGGAGGTGACCGGCGTGGTCTCGGTCCGCCACGGGGACGGGACCGTCCTGCTCGCGGCGCCCCGCACCGAGGCGGTGCTGGCGGCGCTGCGCGCCCGGCGGGACGACCTGGGGGACGTCATCGAGGCGCGGCAGGCGCTCGAGGTCCGCCTGGCCGCCCTGGCGGCGCGCCGCCGCACCGAGGAGGACCTGGCCGAGATCGATGCGGCCCTGTCGGCCATGGCCGACGACGTCCGCCGCGGCGGCCGCGGCGTGACCGGGGACGAGCGCTTCCACGCCGCGGTGACGGCGGCCGGGCACTCCCCGCTGCTCGCCCGGCTGATGGCCGAGATCGCCGACCTGGTCCGGGAGAGCCGGATCGAGTCGCTGTCGCAGGAGGGGCGGCCGGTCCGGAGCCTGGCGGGGCACCGCGCGATCGCCGAGGCCATCCGGGCCGGGGACGCGCCGGCGGCCGCGGCCGCGATGACCGCGCACATCGAGCTCGTCTCCGACGTCCCCCTGCTGACCGACGACGAGGGCTGAGGCGCCGGCTCAGGCCAGCGCGCGCCAGCCGCCCGACGGCGTCACCACCGCGGTCACCCGGTGGTCGTGCGGCTCCGCCGGCAGCTCGTCGACCAGCTCCTCGTCGAAGACGACGGCCACCAGCACCGCGCCGGGACGCGCGTTCCGCAGCGCCCGGTCGTAGTAGCCGCCGCCCCGGCCGAGCCGGACGCCGTCCCGCGCGATCGCCACGGCCGGGACGACGACGACGTCGGCCGCGCCGAGCGCGGCAGGTTCCAGCCGCGGGCCGACCGGCTCCAGCAGGCCGAAGCGGCCGGGGGCCAGCCGGCCGCTGTCGACCGCCCACGCCAGCTCCCGTCCCGTGCCCGGCACCACCGGCAGCAGCACCCGCGCGCCGAGCCCCGCGAGGGCCGCGGGGAGCCGGCCGGCACCCGGCTCGGCCGGATCGGGGACGAAGGCGGCCACCGTGCCGACCCCGGCCAGCGCGGGAAGCAGCGCCTCGGAGATCGCCGCGGCGGCCGCGGCCCGCTCCCCCTCGGAGCGGGCGGACCGGCGGGCGAGGAGGCGGGTCCGGAGCGCCGCCTTGGCCGCGGCGGTGCCGTCCGGGGCAGTCACCCCTGCAGGGTAGAGGCGGGCGGCCCGCCGTCCCGGCGCTGGTTAGGCTCCGGGGATGCCGACCTCGAGCTCCCGCCCGACGCGGAAGGCCGTCATCCCCGTCGCCGGGATGGGCACCCGCTTCCTGCCGGCCACCAAGGCCGTGCCCAAGGAGCTGCTCCCCGTGGTCGACCGGCCCGCGTTGCAGTACATCCTCGAGGAGGCCGCCCGCGCCGGCCTGGCCGACGTCCTCATGGTCACCGGCCGCAACAAGGCCGCCATCGAGGACTTCTTCGACCGCGTCCCCGAGCTCGAGGCCGTCCTGGAGAAGAAGGGCGACGCCGACCGGCTGGCCGCGGTGCAGGAGTCCACCGACATGGCGAACGTGCACTTCGTCCGGCAGGGCGAGGCCAAGGGGCTCGGGCACGCGGTCCTGCAGGCGGCGGCGTTCGTCGGGCACGAGCCGTTCGCCGTCCTCCTCGGCGACGACCTGATCGACGCCCGCGACCACCTCCTCGAGCAGATGCTGCAGGTCCAGGCCGAGCGCGGCGGCTCGGTCATCGCGCTGCTCGACGTGGGCCGGGAGAACATCGACAAGTACGGCGCGGTCGCGATCGAGCCGGGCGGCACCGGCGACGTCGTCGCGATCACCGGCCTGGTCGAGAAGCCGCCGGTCGAGGAGGCCCCCAGCAGCCTGGCGATCATCGGCCGCTACGTGCTGGCCCCCGAGATCTTCGACGTGCTGCGCGAGACCCCGCCCGGCCGCGGCGGGGAGATCCAGCTGACCGACGCGCTGGCCACCCTCGTCGAGCAGGGCGAGCCGGTGCACGGCGTGGTCTTCCGGGGCCGCCGCTACGACACCGGTGACCGGCTGGACTACCTCAAGGCGGTCATCCGGCTGGCCTCCGAGCGCGACGACCTCGGCCCGCCGCTGCGCGCCTGGCTCACCGAGTTCGTGGCCGAGCTGCCCGGGACGGGCGCGTCGGAGGCCTGAGCGGAGCCGCTCAGGGGGGAACATCGACCTCCGTGGTGGGAATGACCGAGGACGGCACGGGCGGGATGTTCGGCGGACAGCGCGACACCACGGCGATGGACCTGCGCCAGGGCACCCCGCTGGGCTCCGCGTCGGGCGACCTGCCCGCACCGGCCGCCCCACCCGTGCACGAGACCACCGCCATCGACCGCGACCGGGTGCCGCCGCCCCCGGCCGCCGCGGAGCCGCCCCGGCCGCGCGCCGTGGAGCAGCACCTGGACGAGATCCTCTCCGCGGTGCCGCAGCCGGACCCGATCGAGCTGGCCGTCCTCGACGCGCAGGGCCTGCTCTGCGCGGAGGAGGTGGTCAGCCAGCGGTCGCTGCCGGCCTTCGACCAGGCCGCGCTCGACGGCTATGCCGCGCGCGCCCTCGACGTGGAGGGGGCCACCCCCGAGGAGCCGGCGCAGCTGGCCGTGGTGGGGGAGACCGTGCCCGGGCCGAGCGGGCCGTCGTCCATCGGGCCGGGGATGGCCCACAAGGTGGCGGCCGGCGCGATGCTGCCGGCCGGGGCCGACGTCGTCGTCCCCGCGGTGTGGACCGACCGGGGCGTGGTCACGGTCGCCGTGCACGCCGGGCCGGAGGCCGGTGGGTACGTGCGCCGCGCCGGGGACGACGTGGCACCGGGCACCACCGCGGTGCAGACCGGCACGCCGATCGGCCCCGCCCAGATCAGCCTGCTGGCCGCCGTCGGCCGCGACCGCGTGCTGGTGCGACCGCGGCCGCGGGTCGCCGTCCTCTCCGCCGGCAGTGAGCTGGTCGACATCAGCGTCCCGCCGGAGCCGGGCCAGGTCGTCGACGTCAACAGCTACGCGCTGGCGGCCGCCGCCCGCGACGCCGGGGCGGAGGCCTACCGCTCGGGCATCGTCCCCAGCGAGCGGCGCCGCCTCACCGAGGTGCTGGAGAGCCAGCTGCTGCGTAGCGACCTGGTGCTCATCGCCGGCACCTTCGCCAGCGAGGGCGACATGGTGCAGGAGGTGCTCGCCGAGCTCGGCGACATGCACTTCTCGCAGGTCACCATGCACCCCGGCCCGGTGCAGGGCTTCGGCCGGCTGGGCCGCGACGCCGTTCCGGTGATCTGCGTGCCGGGGGAGCCGGTGGCTGCACTCGTCGGCTTCGAGGTGTTCGTGCGCCCGGCGATCCGGATGATGCTCGGCAAGCGGCAGCTGTTCCGCCGCACCGTGCAGGCGATCGCCGCCGAACCGCTGGTCTCGCCGCTGGGGTACCGGCAGTACCTGCACGGCCAGGTCATGCGGCACCCCGACGGCGGCTACGTCGTCGAGCCCCTCGGGGACGGCGACGAGGCGATGCTGGCCCGGATGGCGCGGGCCAACTGCCTCATCGTCATCGACGAGGACGTCACCGAGGTGGCCGCCGGTGGCCTGGTCACGGTCATGCCCCTGCTGCTGGGCGGCTGACCGCGACCGTGGCCGACCCCGCTGCACACCCCGGCTGGCCCGCGCGCCTGTCCTGGGGGCCGGTCGTGCTCGACCCGCTGCGCCGCCGGGACGCCGAGGAGTGGAGTCGCGCCCGGCTGGCCAACGAGGCGTGGCTCGCCCCCTGGGAACCCACCGCCGCGGCGTCGTGGGCGGCGCGGCACACGCCGTCGGCCTTCCGCGCGATGCGCCGCGTGGTCCTGCGCCGTGCCGGGCTGGGGATGACGCTGCCCTTCGCCGTCCGTGTCGACGGGCGGCTGGCCGGCCAGGTGACGGTCGACAACATCGTCCGCGGCGCACTGCGCTCGGGGAACCTGGGCTACTGGATCGACCGCTCGGTGGCCGGGCGGGGGATCGCCTCCCTGGCCGTGGCGCTGGTCTGCGACCACGTGTTCGGTGCCGTCGGGCTGCACCGGCTGCAGGCCGACATCCGGCCGGAGAACGTGCGCAGCCAGCAGCTGGTCCACCGGCTCGGATTTCGTCAGGAAGGTCTTCTGCGCCGGTATCTGGACATCGACGGCGAGTGGCGCGATCACCGGTCCTTCGCGTTGCTGGCCGAGGATTCGCCCAACGGGGTCCTCGCCCGCTGGAGCTCGCGCATACCACGGTGACCGACCGTGCGCGGGTGACTCTTTGTCGACACGCCGTGCCGACGGCACACCAGTCACACAACTCATCAGTGACACGCCCGCGCGCCTCCCTCGTCCGGGTCACTCCCTCCCTTAACTTCGCCGGCGAGTGGCTCTTGTGACGGGTGGTGTTCTGGATGGGATCGGGCGTGCTGTTGGCCGCGCTGGTCGTGCTGTGGTTCGTCGTGCTGGTGCCCATGGTGGTGACGCGAGGGAATTCGCAGACCACGCGGGCCGACTCGGGTCGGACGCTGCAGCGGCGCAGGACGGTGGACCCCGCGGTGTATGCCGAGACCGAGCGGGTGTCCATCGACCGGGGCGCCCTGCTGACCTCCGGTGAGCTGCGGATCGACGTGCACGCCGTGCGGCGGCGCACCCTGGCCGGGCTGGTGGCGCTCGCGCTGCTGGCGCTGGCCGGCGCGCTGGTCTACAGCCCCTGGGTCTGGATCGGCCAGGGCGTCATGGACCTCGTCGTCGTCGGCTACCTGATGGTGCTGCGCGCCGCCGCCCGCCGCGAGCGGCTGGCCGCCCGCCGGGCCGCCCGTGCCGCGGCCCGCGCCGCCCGGCAGCCCGCCGCCCGCCCGGCGCCGGCCATCCAGGAGCCGGCCGTCGCCGAGGCCGAGAAGGTCCACGCCACCACCGGCCTGCCGCACCCGAGCCTGCCGCTGGCGCCGGTGCACCCGCTGCGCCCGGGCCGGGTGGTCGCCGCGCGCACCGCGGCACCGGCCGGCTGGCAGAACAGCGCCGTGGTCGGCCTCGACGACGACGACATCGGCTTCGCCGACATCGACGTCTACCAGCCCAAGTGGGTGGTCAACGGCTGATCGGCACCCGGCGCCCGCCCCCCGCTGGCGGCGTCGGGGGCCGCGGACGGTAGTCTCTCCGTTCGTCAGGGGCTGTGGCGCAGACCGGTAGCGCACCTCGTTCGCATCGAGGGGGTCAGGGGTTCAAATCCCCTCAGCTCCACCCAGACACGCAGGAGCCCCGCCCGGGCCACCCGGGCGGGGCTCTGCGTGTCTGGGACGGCTTCAGTGCGTCCCGGGCCGTATCCCCCGGCGCGCCAGCTCGGCTGCGACCGCCGCCAGTCCGCTGGCTGCCAGCGAAGTGGCCGACGCCGCGAGCCGCCACGCTCCCGCCCTCGCCCCGACGGACACCGCCTGGACGCCCCGGGCGATGCGTTCGGCCGGGGTCGGCGGCCGGGACACCCAGGGGCGCCGGGCCCAGACCAGCCGGAGCCAGGACTGCCGTGCCGGCGGCCGCGCCCGCATCCGCCGGGCTCGTACCGCCGCGGCGGCCATCGCCGCCACGCCCGCCAGCGCGCCGGTCACGACCGCGGCTCGACGACCGCGCGGAGCCGCCTCGTCGGCGCCGGGCGGGAACTCCGCCGCGCTGGTCGGCAGCAGGCTGCCGGAGGCCTCCCGGGAGTACCCGATCCCGTAGTGCCGGTAGAGATCGATCTCCTGGGCCTCGGACAACCGGTGGGGGCCGCCGACCAGTGGCGCGCCGGTGACGTCGGAGCGGCTGACCGCCACCCGCACCCGGTCGCCGGCCGCCGCCGCGTCGATCACCGGCACGACCGCATTCACCCCGTCGACGTCGACGCACATCCACTCCGGTAGCCCCGTGGCCTCGTCGGCGAGGACGGCGGTGCAGGTGCCGACCCCGGTGCCCGCGCGGTCGACGACCGTCCTCCCGACCCAGGTGCTCGCCTCGTCTCGTCCAGGTAGACCCATCGCTGCCTCCCAGTGCAGGTGCGCCCGCCGGGTGTGGGCGCCACGCCGGGTCCCCTTCCGGGGTGCCGCGGGAGGTCTACCCGGCCCGCTCCCCGGCAACCTGATCGGCGGCGCCGCGGAAGTCCGGCGCGCGCTTCCCGACGAAGGCCCGCACGCCCTCCCGGCCCTCGGGATCGGCCGCGGACCGCGCGATCAGCCGCGCCTCCTCGTCCAGCTGCTCGTCCAGCGTGCGGACGGCGGCCTGCCGGACCAGCTCCCGTGTGCGGACCATCGCGCGCACCGGCCCCGCCGCGACGGCGTGCGCGAGCGCGGCCGCCGCGGTGTGCACCTCGTCGTCCTCCACCAGCCGGGCCACCAGGCCGGCCTGGTGCGCCTCGGCGGCGGTGAGGGCGCCGTCGGTCAGCATCAGGGCGAGGGCCCGCGGGGCGCCCAGCGCGTGGGTCAGCGCCCACGACGTCCCGCCGTCGGGGGAGAAGCCGATCGCGCCGTAGGCCGGCCGGATCTTCGTCGAGCTGCCGCACACCACCACGTCGCAGGCGCCGATCAGCCCCACGCCCGCGCCGGCGACCGCGCCGTGCACCCCCGCGACGACGGGCACCGGGCAGCCCACCAGCAGCCGGATGACCTCGTGCCAGTCGCGCGCCAGCTGCCCGACGAACGCGCCGGGGTCCGCGTTGGCGGCGAAGGCCTGCACGTCTCCGCCGACGCAGAACCGGGCGCCGTTGCCCAGCAGCAGCACGGTGCGCGCCTGCGCGGGCCGGCCGGTGAGCGCCGCGCCGAGCTCCGCGGCCATCGCCGGGTCGAGCGCGTTGCCGGCCTCCGGCCGGTCCAGGGTGATCCGCCAGACGTCACCGTCCAACTCGGTGAGCACCCGCGGGCGGTCCGGTGCGCCGGTCATCCTGCCTCCTCCTCGGTCGCTGCGGTCACCGTAGGGGCGGCGCGAGGGGTCAGAACCAGGAGGGGAACCACATCCGCTGCAGCCACTCGGCGTGCGACAGCGGCCGGCCGGTGAGCACCGGCAGGAAGAAGACGAACGTCGCGGCCACGACGCCGACGTACAGGCTCACGACGGCCAGCCCGACCTGCCGGCGCCAGCGCTCGACGCCGGGCCGGCCGAGGACGTCCTGCAGCACGAGCACCACCGCGAGCACGAAGAACGGCAGCACCGGGGCCATGTAGAAGACGAACATCGTTCGCTCGGGGCTGAGGAACCAGGTGCCCCACCCCGCGGCGATCGCCACGGTGACGGTCAGCGCGGCGGGGTCGCGCCGGGCCACGAGCCGCCAGGCCAGCCACACCAGCGCGGGGGCGAAGGCGAACCAGAGCGTCGGCGTCCCGACCATGAGCATGTAGCGGACCACCTGATCGCCCGCGGAGTCGGTGAGCCCCTGCGGGTTCCACAGCAGGATCGGCCGCCCGTTGACCAGCCACGACCACGGTCCCGACTCCCAGGGGTGCGGCGTCGACAGGCCGTTGTGGAAGGCCAGCCACTCGGCGTGCTGGTGCCACAGTGAGCGCAGCGCGTCCGGGACGAACGGGAAGGCCGTGTCGGGGTGCTGCTGGGCCCAGTGCCGGCCCTGGGAGGTCTCCCCGAGGAACCAGCCGGTGAACGAGGCGAGGTAGGTGAGCACCGGGACGGCGGCCAGCGCCCACAGGGCTCCGGGCAGCCCGCGGCGCGCCGTCACCAGGGTCGGCCGGGGCACCCGCGCCTCGCGCCAGGCGGCGCGGTCCCAGAACAGCGACAGGACGGCGAAGAAGGCGAGGAACCACACCCCGCTCCACTTCACCGCGCATGCGCAGCCGAACAGCAGCCCCGCGGCCAGCCGCCAGCCGCGCGGGCCGAGCCGGAAGCCGCCGGCGGCCACGGCGCCCCCGGCCGCCCGGATGCGCGCCCGCAGCCGGTCCCGGTCGACGACGAGGCAGGCCACCGCGGCGAGCACGAACACCTGCAGGAACACGTCGAGCAGGGCGATGCGGGAGAGCGTGAAGGCGAAGCCGTCCAGCGCGAGCAGCAGGCCGGCCACCAGGCCCAGCAGGGTGGACCCGGTCAGCCGGCGCGCCAGCCGGGTGAGGACGACGACGGAGACCGCCCCCGCCACCGCCGCGGGCACCCGCCAGCCGAAGGAGTCGTAGCCGAACAGGCGGATGCCGCCGGCGATCAGCCACTTGCCCAGCGGCGGGTGGACGATGAACGTGTAGCCGCGGTTGTACTCGTGCCCCCACTCGAGCATCTCGCGGGCCTCGGGCGGGTAGTACGCCTCGTCGAAGAGCAGGTCACCCGGGTAGTCGAGGTGCCACAGCCGGCTGCCCAGGGTGAGGAGACCGAGCACCGCCGTCAGCACCCAGGCCAGGAGCCGATCGCCCGGCAGCGGCGGGGTGGTGTCGCGACGCGGCCGGGGGACCGGCCACCGCCGCGCGGGCGGCGTCCGGGGCTCGCCGGCCCCCTGCCCCGTCCGCTCGGGAGCCAGCACCGCCATGGGGCCAGGGTAGTGAAAGGACCCGCCTGCCCCCCGGCGCTCGCGAGCTCGCACCGGCCCCTGCAGGCAGGCCTACGGCGATCGGCGTGACAGGCTCGCGGCATGACTGGTCGGCTCGTGCTCGGCGGCGCCCCGCTCGGCCAGCCCGGCGACGTGGGGCCGCGGCTGCGGCGGGCGATCGCGGAGGCCGACGTCCTCGCCGTCGAGGACACCCGCCGGCTGCACCGGCTGGCCAACGACCTGGAGGTGACCGTCTCGGGCCGGGTGGTCACCTTCCACGAGTCGGTGGAGCGGGCGCGGCTGCCCGGCCTGCTCGCCGCCCTGGCCGAGGGGCGGACGGTGCTGCTGCTCACCGATGCCGGCATGCCCTCGGTGTCCGACCCCGGCTACACGCTCGTGCGGGCGGCCATCGACGCCGGGGTCGAGGTGACCTCGGTGCCCGGCCCGTCGGCGGTGACCACGGCCCTGGCGGTGTCGGGGCTGCCGGTGGACCGGTTCTGCTTCGAGGGGTTCCTGCCGCGCAAGGCCGGGGAGCGACGGGCGCGGCTGTCGGCGCTGGCCGACGAGCGGCGCACGATGGTGTTCTTCGAGTCGCCGCACCGGCTGGCCGACGCGCTGGCCGACGCCGCGGCCGCGTTCGGGGACGACCGGGCGGCCGCCGTGTGCCGCGAGCTGACCAAGACCCACGAGGAGGTCCGCCGCGGGCCGCTGGCCGAGCTCGCCGGCTGGGCGGCCGGGGGCGTGCGGGGGGAGATCACCCTGGTCGTCGGGGGCGCGGTGCCGGCGCCGGTCGAGCTGGACGCCGGGCAGCTGGCCGCGGAGGTGGCTGCCGAGGAGGCCGCGGGCGCGACCCGCAAGGACGCCATCCGCGCCGTCGTCCTGCGCACGGGGCTGCCCCGGCGCACCGTCTACGACGCCGTCGTCGCCGCCAAGGACGCCTGACCCGTGGATCGTCAGAGCCAGCCGTTGCGCTTGAAGCCGCGGTAGAGGAGCAGGCACACCACCGCGATCAGGCCCAGCACCAGCGGGTAGCCGTAGCGCCAGTCCAGCTCGGGCATGAACCGGAAGTTCATCCCGTAGATCCCGGCGATCGCGGTCGGGACGGCGATGATGCCGGCCCAGGCCGAGATCTTGCGCATGTCCTCGTTGTCGGCCTGCGAGGTGCGGGCCAGCGACGCCTGCAGGATCGAGGTCAGCAGCTCGTCGAGGCCGGCGACCTGCTCGCGCACGCGGATGGCGTGATCGTCGACGTCGCGGAAGTAGGAGCGCATCGCGTCGGGGACGACGTCGACCTGCCGCTCCGCGAGCTTCTGCAGCGGCACCTCCAGCGGGGAGACCGCACGCCGCAGCGACATCAGCTCCCGCTTCAGCTGGTAGAGCCGGCCGATGTCGTCGGTGCGCCGGTCGCTGAAGACCGAGGCCTCCAGCTCGTCGACGTCCTCCTCGACCGCGCTGGCGACGTCGACGAACGCGTCGACCACCTGGTCGGCCACGGCGTACAGCACCGCCGCCGGCCCCAGGGTGAGCAGCTCGGGCTGGCCTTCCAGGCTGCGCCGCAGGTCGGTGAGCCCGCCGTGCTCCCCGTGCCGCACGGTGATCACGTAGTGGGCGCCGAGGAAGACCATGATCTCGCCGGTGTCGACGACCTCGCTGGTGGCGGTCAGCCGGTCGTGCTCGACGTAGGTGGCGGTGGTGAACACCATGAACAGGCCGTCGTCGTAGCGCTCCAGCTTGGGCCGCTGGTGGGCGTAGACGGCGTCCTCGACGGCCAGCGGGTGCAGGCCGTAGTGCTCGGCGATCGTGCCGAGCTCGGCCTCGGTGGGGGCGTAGAGGCCCAGCCAGACGAAGCCGCCCTGCGCGACCGCCTGGTGCAGCGCCTCGTGGTGGTCGACCGGCTCCTGGCGGCGGCCGTCGACGTAGACCCCGCAGTCGACGACGGGGCCGACGCCGTCGGGCCGGGAGGGCGTGGTGCGGGCGGCGCCCGGGGTGCGGGGGCGCAGCGGCGACAGGGGTCCGGACGGCGCCCTCCCGGCCGCCTCCCGGGGGATCTCCGTGCCGGTCATCGTGTTCCTTCCCGCTGGCGCCTGACCTGTCAGCGTAGGCATGCGAGCGCGCCGCACCCGTGCGACGCTGCCCGGGGACCAGTCGCGCCGGCGCCGCCGGCCCGCCGGGGGAGGGGACGCACATGGCCACAGCCGCACATCGGGTCAAGTCCGTCGAGGACTCCATCCGCGACACCGACGAACCCGAGCACCGGCTCAAGAAGAACCTCTCGGGTCTGGACCTCACGGTCTTCGGTGTCGGGGTGATCATCGGCACCGGCATCTTCGTGCTCACCGGTGTCGTGGCGCGGGACCAGGCGGGCCCGGCGGTCGCCCTCTCCTTCGTCATCGCCGGCGTGGTGTGCGGTCTCGCGGCGCTGTGCTACGCCGAGTTCGCCTCGACCGTGCCGGTGGCCGGGTCGGCCTACACGTTCTCCTACGCCACCTTCGGCGAGTTCGTCGCCTGGATCATCGGCTGGGACCTCGTGCTCGAGCTGGCCCTCGGCGCGGCCACGGTGTCGGTCGGCTGGTCGGGCTACCTCAACCAGCTGCTCGACGACGTCGGCCTCGCGCTGCCGTCGTCGATCGCGGGGGAGACGGCGGTCTTCAACATCCCGGCGATCGCGATCGCGCTGGCCATGACCGCCGTCCTGGTGCTGGGCATCAAGCTCTCCTCACGGGTCACCGCGGTGATCGTGGCGATCAAACTGGCGGTCGTCCTGCTGGTGATCGCGGTCGGCATCTTCTACATCAACGCCGACAACTACTCGCCCTTCATCCCGCCGGCCGAGCCCGCCGCCGCCGGGGAGGGGGGCTGGCTGGACACGCCGCTGATCTCGGTGCTCACCGGGTTCAGCCAGGGCACGTACGGCTGGGGCGGGGTGCTCGCCGGCGCCGCCATCGTGTTCTTCGCCTTCATCGGCTTCGACATCGTCGCGACCGCCGCGGAGGAGACCCACAACCCGGCCAGGGACCTCCCGCGGGGCATCATCGGCTCGCTGGCCATCTGCACCGTGCTCTACGTGGCGGTCTCCCTCGTGGTCGTCGGCATGCAGAACTACACGGAGCTCTCCGCGACCGCGCCGCTGGCGGGGGCGTTCGCCGCCAACGGGCTCACCTTCTTCTCGAGCATCATCTCGCTGGGTGCGCTGGCCGGGCTGACCTCCGTCGTGATGATCCTGATGCTGGGCCAGTCGCGGGTGCTGTTCGCGATGAGCCGCGACCACCTGCTGCCGCGTCCCCTGGCCAAGGTGCACCCCCGGTACGGCACCCCGTACCGGATCACGATCGCCACCGGCGTCCTCGTGGCGATCCTGGCCGGCGTCGTCCCGCTGACCGAACTGGCGGAGCTGGTCAACATCGGCACGCTGTTCGCCTTCTTCCTCGTGTCGCTCGGCGTGATCGTGCTGCGGCGCACCCGGCCGGACCTGCCCCGTGCCTTCCGCGTGCCGTTCGTGCCCGTGCTGCCGATCGTCTCCGCGTTGGCCTGCCTCTGGCTGATGGCGAACCTCCCCACCGAGACGTGGCTGCGGTTCGTGATCTGGATGGTGATCGGCGTCGTCGTGTACTTCGCGTACGGCCGCGGGCACAGCCGCATGGCCACGGGGGAGCGGCGGCCCTCCGGCGCCCCGCAGGACGTCCCCGGGAGCTGACCCCCGAAGGGGTGAGACGGGGCGCCGCGGCGGTACAGCGGAGCCCGGCCCGGGCCGACCTGACCGGTGACCACCGTCCCCGGCCAGGAAGAGCAGCCCCGTGGCGAGCACCGTCCTCGACGCCCGCGAGACCCTCGCGGCGCCGCCCGCCGTCCACCGCCGTCCGCCCGCCGCCGTGGTGGCGGCCGCGGTCGTCGCCGGCGTGGAGGCGGTGGCGCTGGTCGCCGGCGCGCTGACCGGCCTCGACGGACTGCTCCTCTCCCCGCTGCGCCCGTCCGGTGGCGTGGTCGCCGCGCTCCTGCTGCTCCTGGCCGGGTGGGTGGTGCTGTGCGCCGGTGGCGGCGCCCTCCTGGTCGACGGGTCGGGACGCCGGCTGCTCACCGCGGTCTGCTACGGCGAGCTCGCGCTCATCGGCCTCCTGCTGGTGCTCAGCCAGGTCACGCCGGTGCTGGACACGCTGCCGGCCACCCTCCCGCTGCCCGCGCTGGCGCTGCTGACCCTGGCCGTGCCGATCGGCAAGCTGCTGCTCGCCGGCGCGCCGTCCGCGCTGGCCTGGGTGGCCCAGGGGCCGCGGGCGCCCGCCCGCCGGGGGACGCCGGCCCCCGTGGACCGGCGCCTGCGCGCCGCCACCGTCGCGGTGATCGGGCTCGCGCTGTGCACCGTCGCCCTGCTCACCCCGGTGCCGGAGGCCGCGCCCGACGCACCGGTGACGGCGGGGACCAGCCAGCGCTGACCGGGGTGGACGGGGCTCCGTACTCTCGACGGCGTGAGTGATCGGCACATCCTGACCGCGGTGGCGTGGCCCTACGCCAACGGTCCGCGGCACATCGGCCACGTCTCCGGTTTCGGCGTCCCCTCCGACGTCTTCAGCCGCTACCACCGCATGGCGGGTGACCGGGTGCTCATGGTCAGCGGCACCGACGAGCACGGGACGCCGATCACCGTCGCGGCCGACGCGGAGGGCATCACCCCGCGGGAGATCGCCGACCGCAACAACCGGATCATCGTGAACGACCTGGCCAGCCTCGGGCTGAGCTACGACCTGTTCACCCGGACGACGACGGAGAACCACGCCGCGATCAGCCAGGAGATCTTCCTGGGGCTGCTGAAGAACGGCTACGTCTTCCCGAAGAAGACGCTCGGCGCGATCAGCCCGTCCACCGGCCGCACGCTGCCCGACCGCTACATCGAGGGCACCTGCCCGATCTGCGGCTACGACGGCGCCCGCGGCGACCAGTGCGACAACTGCGGCAACCAGCTCGACCCGGTCGACCTGATCAACCCGGTGAGCCGGATCAACGGCGAGACGCCGAAGTTCGTCGAGGAGGAGCACTACTTCCTCGACCTGCCGGCGTTCACCCGCGCCCTCGGCGACTGGCTGGGCACGCGGCAGGGCTGGCGGCCCAACGTCCTGAACTTCGCGAGGAACCTGCTCACCGACCTCAAGCCGCGCAGTTACACCCGCGACATCGACTGGGGTGTGCGCGTGCCGCTGGAGGGCTGGATCGACCGGCCGGACAAGCGGATCTACGTGTGGTTCGACGCCGTCGTCGGCTACCTGTCGGCCTCGATCGAGTGGGCCCGCCGCTCCGGGGACGACGACGCGTGGCGGCAGTGGTGGCAGACGCCGGACTCCGACGCCTACTACTTCATGGGCAAGGACAACATCGTCTTCCACGCCGAGATCTGGCCCGCTCAGCTGCTCGGCTACAACGGCGCGGGCGACAAGGGCGGCACCCCGGGTGGGCTGGGCCGGCTGAACCTGCCCACCGAGGTGGTCTCCAGCGAGTTCCTCACCATGGAGGGGCGCAAGTTCTCCTCCTCCCGGCAGGTCGTCATCTACGTGCGCGACTTCCTCGCCCGCTACGACGCCGACGCGCTGCGCTACTTCATCGCCGCGGCCGGGCCGGAGACCCAGGACACCGACTTCACCTGGTCGGAGTTCCGCCGCCGCAACAACGACGAGCTGGTCGCCGGCTGGGGGAACCTGGTCAACCGGTCGGTGTCGATGGCGGCGAAGAACGTCGGCGCCGTCCCCACGCCCGGCGAGCTGACCGACGCCGACCGCGCGCTGCTGGCCACGACGTCCTCGGCGTTCGGGCCGATCGGTGAGCTGCTGTCCCGCAACCGGCAGAAGGCCGCCGCCGCGGAGGCGATGCGGGTGGTCGGCGAGGCCAACAAGTACCTGTCGGACCAGGCGCCGTGGAAGCTCAAGGAGGACCCGGCCCGCCGCGACACGGTGCTGCACACGGCACTGCAGGCGGTCAGCGACTGCAACGCGCTGCTGACCCCGTTCCTCCCGCACTCCGCGCAGAAGATCCACGAGCTGCTCGGCGGCACGGGGGTGTGGTCGCCGGCCCCCCGGATCGAAGAGGTCACCGACCTCGACGACGGCTCGCCGTACCCGATCATCACCGGCGACTACGACGCGGCGCAGGCCGTCTGGGCGTCCCGGCCGCTGCAGGCGGGGACGCCGTTGGCGCCGCCCACGCCGGTGTTCAAGAAGCTCGACGAGTCGATCGTGGAGGACGAGCTGCGGCGGCTGGAAGAAGGCGAATGAGTCGCTCGGCGAGCTCCCGGGCCAACCGGCGGGGCGAGGCGCCGCCCTCCCCGGAGCCGCTGCCGGCGCCGGCGGTCGACAGCCACACGCACCTCGACATCGCGGTCGGCGGGGAGGACCGGCAGCCCACCGACGCCGAGGTGGACGCCGAGATCGCCGCCGCGGTCGCCGTCGGCGTCCCCCGGCTGGTCCAGGTGGGGGTGGACGTCGGCTCGTCGCAGTGGTCGGCGGCGCTGGCCGCCCGGCACCCGAACGTGCTGGCGGCCGTCGCTGTCCACCCGAACGAGGCCGGGGCGGGTGCCGCCACCGACGACGCGCTGGCCGAGATCGACCGGCTGGCCGCGCTGCCCCGCGTGCGGGCCGTGGGCGAGACCGGCCTCGACCGGTTCCGCACCGGCCCCGAAGGGTGGGCCGCGCAGGAGGCGTCCTTCCGCGCGCACATCCGGATCGCCAAGGAGCGCGGCGTCGCCCTGGTGATCCACGACCGGGACGCCCACGGCGAGATCCTCCGCGTGCTGGACGACGAGGGGGCGCCGGAGCACACCGTCTTCCACTGCTTCTCCGGCGACGCGGTCTTCGCCAAGGCCTGCGTCGAACGCGGGTACGTGCTGTCCTTCGCCGGCACGCTGACGTTCGGCAACGCCGGCTACCTGCGCGAGGCCGCGGCGCTCACGCCCGTGGAGCAGCTGCTGGTGGAGACCGACTCGCCGTTCCTCACCCCGGTGCCCCACCGCGGCCGGCCCAACGCCTCGCGGCTGGTGCCGCTCACCGTCCGGGCCCTCGCCGAGGTCACCGGGGTGGAGATCGCGCAGCTCTGCGCGGCGCTGACCGCGAACGCCGAGCGCGTCTTCGGCCCCTGGGAGGGGGAGCCGATTTCGTGCTCAGCGGAGGCCGCCGGGCGCTTCTGAACGGGGGACACTGGGCTCGTGGGCCGCCTCATCGCCGTCGTGCTGTTCATCGCCGTGCTGGTCCCGGGTGTCCTGCTGGCCCGCGCCTGGGCGCTGGCCGCCGGTCGCCGGGCGGTCGCCTCCGCCGGTGTCGAGTTCGCCACGCCCACACCCGAGGGCGCCGCGACGCTGCAGCGGCAGGCGCAGCACGGCCGCCGGGTCCGCCGGCTGGGCCTGCTGCTGGGCATCATCGGCATCGTGGTCAGCGTGGTCCTCTTCGCCGAGGCCTCGGTGTTCCTGTGGCTGCCGGCGCTGGGTATCGGCCTCCTGACCGGCGTGCTGCTGGCCGAGGCGACCCGGTCGCGGCCGCGCTGGCGGCTCAGCTCGCCGGCCCGCCGGCCGCGGCGCAGCGAGCAGATCTCGCTGTGGCTGCTCTGGACGATGCGCGCGGTCGTGGCCGCCGAGGTGGTCGTCGTCGCGCTGATGTGGCACCGGGACGCCCTGCCCGACTCCGTCGGCTGGGTGGCCCTGGTCGTGCCGCTGCTGGCGTGGGCCCTGGCCGAACTGGCGCTGCTGCGTGCCCTGGCCCGCCCGCTCCCGGCGGAGGGGGCCGACGTGCCGGTCGACGAGGCGCTGCGGACCTGGACGGCCCACCTGGTCACCGCGGCCACCAGCGTGCTGGCCCTGCTGCCGCTCGGCACGCTGCTGCTCGTCGCCGGCATCGACCTGGGGGACCGGGTCACCGAGGGCGTCGACCTGGTGCCGGTCGCGCTCGTCGCGGGCGGCTTCGCCGGCGTCGCCGCAGGCCTCGGGGTGGCGGGGTTCCTCCTCACCTGGTTGCGGCCGGTGCAGGCGGCGGATCGGGCGCTGGCCGGCTGAGCAGGCACTTTCTTCTGTGACCTCGGTCACACACTGAGGCGGTCCCTGCCCCCAGGGTCGAACGCCCCTGGGCGGAGTGCCGTTCACTGATCGTGTCGGCGCGCCCACATGTCGTCAAAGCGTCCCTCTGGTTCACTGCTCTCGCGCCGTTGCTGTACGTAGTCCGTTCGTTATCGTGTCGTGACCAGCCGGGGTGGGGACCGACCCGGGCGGCACCTCGACCGGGAGCCTGAGCTCCCGGTCGATCGCCGTCCAGGCCGGGGACGCGCATGGCGGCCACCGCTCGGTGGTCCGCCGGGGCTCTCCTCTGCCCGGGTTCCGTGACCCCTGGAAGTGACGTGCCCCGATCGCTGAAGCTCGCCCTCTTCGCCCTGGTCCTGCTCGGACTTGCGGGCGGCTCCCTGGCCTACTTCGCCGCCCAGAAGTCCCTGACGCTGACCGTCGACGGACAGGCGCGCGAGGTCAGCACGTACGCCGACACCGTCGGTGAGGTGCTCGAGGAGGAGGGCCTTCGGACCGAGGCGCACGATGTCGTCCTGCCGGACGCGGCCGCCGGCGTGGCCGACGGCGACACCGTCGTCGTGAACCGGGCCCGGCCGCTGCAGCTGACCGTCGACGGGGTGGAGAGCGAGGTCTACGTGACCGCGCTGTCGGTCGACGAGGCGCTCGAGCAGCTCGGCTACCGCGCGGAGGACCTCGTGGTCTCCGCCAGCCGCAGCGAGCGCCTGCCGCTGGACGGCATGGCCCTGTCGATCACCACGCCCAAGGACGTCACCCTGGTCGTCGACGGCCAGCAGCGCGCGGTCACCACCACCGCGGCGACCGCCGCCGACCTGCTCGCCGAGCAGGGCATCACCCTGGCCGAGACCGACCGGACGAGCCTCTACCCCGAGCAGGCCCTGCTCCATCGCATGGTGCTGCAGGTCTTCCGGGTGCAGGTCGACGAGGTCGTCGTGACCACCCCCATCCCGCACGGCACCGTCGAGACGCCGAACCCCGAGGCGTTCACCGGTGAGAAGACGGTCACCCAGGAGGGCGTGGACGGCGAGCAGGCCACCACCTACCGGGTCACGGTCACCGACGGCGTCGAGACCGCCCGCGAGCAGCTCGCCACCACCGTCACCCGCGAGCCGGTCGACGAGCTGGTCACCGTCGGCACCAAGGAGCGCCCGGCGCCGGCGGTCACCGCCGACGGCCTGAACTGGGCGGCGCTGGCGCAGTGCGAGTCCGGCGGCCGGCCGAACGCGGTGAGCTCCACCGGCACCTATCGTGGCCTGTACCAGTTCTCCCGGGGGACCTGGGCCTCCGTCGGCGGGACAGGGGACCCGGCGGCCGCCTCAGCCGAGGAGCAGACGATGCGCGCGCAGATGCTGTACGCCCGTTCCGGGGCCGGCCAGTGGCCGCACTGCGGCTCGCGGCTGTTCAGCTGATCGGGTCCTCCTGAGCACGCCCGCCGAGCCCACCGACGGGCTGCTGGGCCCGGCCGCCATCCGCGACCTCGCCCAGCAGCTCGACCTGCGGCCGACCAAGACCCTCGGGCAGAACTTCCTGCACGACGCCAACACGATCCGCCGGATCGTCCGCACCGCCGAGCTGACGCCCGACGACGTCGTCCTCGAGGTCGGCCCGGGCCTGGGCTCGCTGACCCTCGGGCTGCTGCCCGCGGTCGCGCACGTGACCGCCGTCGAGATCGACCCCCGGCTGGCCGAGCGGCTGCCCCGCACGGTGGCCGAGCGGGTCCCGGCGCTGGCCGACCGGCTCACCGTGGTCCAGGCCGACGCGCTGCGGATCCTCGAGGTGCCGGGGCCGCCGCCCACGGCGCTGGTGGCCAATCTGCCGTACAACGTGGCCGTGCCGGTCCTGCTGCACCTGTTGGAGCTGCTGCCCACCCTGCGGCGCGCCCTCGTGCTGGTCCAGGCCGAGGTGGCCGAGCGCCTGGCTGCCCCGCCCGGGACGGCGGCCTACGGCGTGCCGTCGGTCAAGGCCGCCTGGTACGGCGAGGTGCGCCGGGCCGGCAACGTCGGCCGCCGGGTCTTCTGGCCCGAGCCCAACGTCGACTCCGGACTGGTTGCCCTCGTCCGCCGGCCCCCGCCGCCCGGCGACCGTGCCGCGACGTTCGCCGTCGTCGATGCCGCCTTCGCCACCCGCCGCAAGGGGCTGCGCGCCGCGCTCGCCCGCTGGGCGGGCAGCCCCGCGGCCGCCGAGGCCCGGCTGCGGGCGGCCGGCATCGACCCGGCCACCCGGGGGGAGCGGCTGTCGGTGACCGACTTCGCCCGCCTGGCCGCGACCGAGCCGGCGCAGCAGGCATGAGCTGGTCGGCGCCGGGCGGTCCGGGCCGGATCGCCGGGGACGGCGCGGTGGTCGCCCGCGCACCAGCCAAGATCAACGTGCACCTCGCCGTCGGGCCGCTGCGTTCCGACGGCTTTCACGAGCTGCGCACGGTCTACCTGGCGGTCTCGCTCTTCGACACCGTGACCGTCCGCCCCGGTGACGGGCTCGCGCTCGAGGTGGCCGGGGAGGGTGCCGCGGCGACGACGGGTCCCGACGCCGTCCCGGCTGACCGCCGCAACCTCGTCTGGCGGGCCGCCGAGCTGCTCGCCGAGCGGGCCGGGGTGGCCGCCGACGCGTCGATCACCGTCGACAAGTCGATACCGGTCGCCGCCGGCCTGGCCGGGGGCAGCGCCGACGCCGCGGCGGCGCTGGTGGCCCTCGACGCGCTGTGGGGCACTCGCGCCACGAGGGGTGAGCTGGCCGCGCTGGCCGCGCAGCTCGGCAGCGACGTCCCGTTCAGCCTGCAGGGCGGGGTGGCGCTGGGCTCGGGCCGCGGCGAGCAGCTCTCCCCGGTCCTGGCGCGCCGGCGGTGGGACTGGGTGCTGGGCATCGCCGGGGAGGGGCTGTCGACGCCGGCGGTCTACGGCGAGCTGGACCGGCTGCGGGCCGCGGGGCGGCTGCCCGGCGGGGAGGAACTCACCCCACCCGAGCCGGTGATCGCCGCGCTGCGCAGCGGACCGGTGGCGGCGCTGGCCGCCGCGGTCTCCAACGACCTGCAGCCCCCTGCGCTGTCGCTGCGGCCGCCGTTGCGCCGCGCCCTGCGCGCGGCCGCCGAGGCCGGGGCCGCGGCGGCGGTCGTGAGCGGCTCCGGCCCCACGGTGGCCGCCCTGGCCGAGGACGAGGAGTCGGCGGTGCGGCTGACCGCCGCGCTGGCCGGCGAGGGGGTCTTCCGCACCGTGCGGGCGGTGCACGGCCCGGTGCCCGGGGCGCGGCTGGTCGGCTGAGCCGCGCTCAGCTCTCCGGCGCGTCGGCCAGCCCGGGAGCGGGATCCAGGTGGGCCAGGCCGTTGTAGGCGAGGTTGACCAGGTGCGCGGCGACCTCCCGCTTGCCCGGCGTGCGGGTCTCCAGCCACCACTGGCCCACCAGCGCCACCATGCCCACCAGCGCCTGGCTGTAGAGCTCGGCGAGGTGGCGGTCGTAGCCCCGGGCGTCGAACTGGGAGCCGAGGATGTGCTCGACCTTGCGCGCGACCTCGCCGATCAGCGACGAGTACGTGCCCGACGCGCTGGTCACCGGGGAGTCGCGGGAGAGCACCGTGAAGCCGTCGGTGTCCTCCTCGATGTAGTCCAGCAGCACCAGGGCGGCCCGCTCGAGCAGGTCGCGGGGGTGCCCGCCGGCCGCGAAGGCGGAGGCGAACCGGTCGAGCAGCCGCTGCATCTCCCGGTCGACGACGACGGCGTAGAGCCCCTCCTTGCCGCCGAAGTGCTCGTAGACGACCGGCTTGCTGACGTCGGCCCGGGCGGCCAGCTCCTCGATCGAGGTGGCCTCGTAGCCGCGCTGGGCGAACAGCTCCCGTCCGATGTCGAGCAGCTGCTGGCGGCGCTGGGCGCCGGTCATCCGGACCCGGGGACGGGCAGCGCCGCTGGACACGGCGTCCATGGTGCCCCGGGATCGCGCCCGCCCGGACGACCGGGGGGACGCCGGTCGCCCGGGCGGGCGAGGATCGATCGGGGTGCTCAGGACGCGGCCGACGCCGGGACCCGCCGCTTCGCGGCGAGCCGCACCGGGTCGGGCCACTTCACGTCGCGCGCCCAGCCGAGCTTCTCGAACAGCCAGATCACCCGGGCGCTGAGGTCGATCTGCCCGCGCAGCACGCCGTGCCGGGCGCAGGTCGGGTCGGCGTGGTGCAGGTTGTGCCACGACTCGCCGCCGCTGAGGATCGCCAGCGGCCAGAAGTTCGTGGCCCGGTCCCGGGAGACGAACGGCCGGCTCCCGACGACGTGGCAGACGGAGTTGATCGACCAGGTCACGTGGTGCAGCAGGGCCACCCGCACGAGCCCGGCCCAGAAGAACGCCGTCCACGCGCCCGCCCAGCTCGCCGTGACCAGCCCGCCGATGACCGCGGGCAGCGCCAGGCTGAGGAACGCCCAGACGATGAACAATCGGCTGGTGATCCGCAGCCCGCGGTCCTTGAGCAGGTCCGGGGCGTAGCGCGCGGCGTTGGTCTGCCGGCGGTCGAACAGCCACCCGAGGTGGGCGTGCCACATGCCCTTGAGCAGGGCGCGGGTGTCGGTGCCGTAGCGCCACGGCGAGTGCGGGTCCCCCGCGCGGTCGGAGAACGCGTGGTGCCGGCGGTGGTCGGCGACCCACTGGACGACCGGCCCCTGGATGGCCATGCAGCCCACGACGGCCAGCGCGATCCGCAGCGGCCGGGCGGCCCTGAACGAGCCGTGCGTGAAGTGCCGGTGATAGCCGACGGTCACGCCCAGCAGGGTCAGGAAGTAGAAGCCGACGGCGAGCCCGACGTCGAGCCAGGACAGCCCCCAGCCCCAGACGGCGGGCACCGCCGCGGCCAGCGCCAGGAACGGCACGACCACGAACACGTAGAGGGTCACCTGCTCGAGGTGGCCCTTCTCCTTGCCGAGGGCGTTCGCCGGCAGCCCTCCGTCGGGGTCGGCGGGGCGGCGCACCGGGACCGTGGGCCGGGTGACGGCGGGAGCGGACAAGCGGCCTCCTGGGCACGAGGATTCCCGGTCCCTGCGCGGTGCGCGGTGGCCGGGGTTACGAGCCCGTAACCTACGTGACCGTAGGGAGGTCCGCCCGCCCGGCAGGTGAACGCCGCCCGGTGCGGCGCCCTAGTCTCCAGGGGGACGCCCGTCCATGGGGGATGGGGTAATCGGCAGCCCGCCGGCCTTTGGAGCCGGGAAGTCTCGGTTCGAGTCCGAGTCCCCCAGCCACCGCCGGCCCGGTCCCGGGCCGTTCCGCCGTCCGGCGCCCGCAGGGGGCGCCGTCGACCGAGGAGATCCATGATCGACCAGCAGCCGGCTCCCGACGTGGCCGCCGTCGTCGTCCTCGCCGCCGGGCAGGGCACCCGCATGAAGTCGGCGACGCCCAAGGTCCTGCACACCCTGGGCGGGCGCAGCATGCTCGGTCACGTGCTCAGCGCGGCCGCCCCCCTGGCGGCCCGCCACACCGTGGTCGTCGTCGGCGCCGGGCGGGCGGCGGTCGAGGAGCACCTGGCGGCGATCGCCCCCGGCGCCCTGCCGGTCCTGCAGGAGGAGCAGCGCGGCTCCGGGCACGCGGCCGCGGTGGCGCTGGACGCGGTGCCCGACCTCGACGGCCCGGTGCTGCTGGTCAACGGCGACGCACCCCTGCTGCGGCCCGAGACGGTCACCGCGCTGGTCGACGCCCACCGCGCGGCGGGCAACGCGCTGACCGTGCTCACCGCCGAGGTCGACGACCCGACCGGGCTGGGCCGGATCGTCCGGGACGGCGCGGGCGCCGTGCGGGCCATCGTGGAGGAGCGCGACGCCACGGACGAGCAGCGCGCGATCCGGGAGATCAACGCGGGGGTGTACGTCGGCGACGCCGCGGCGCTGCGCCGCTCGCTGGCCCGCGTCGGGGCGGACAACGACCAGGGCGAGCAGTACCTGACCGACGTCCTGGCCCTGCTGGTGGCCGACGGCGAGCGGGTGGGCGGCGCCCGCGCCGGGGACCCGGTCGACGTGCTGGGCTGCAACGACCGCCGGGAGCTGGCCGCGCGCCGCCGCACGCTCAACGACCGGGTGCTCGACGAGCTGATGCGCTCCGGCGTCACCGTCGTCGACCCGGCCACCACCTGGGTCGACGTCACCGTCACCGTCGAGCCCGACGCGGTCATCGAGCCCGGCGTCCAGCTGCAGGGGACGACGCGGGTGGCCACCGGCGCCGTCGTGGGGCCGGACAGCACGCTGGTCGACACCGCGGTCGGTGAGGGAGCCGGCGTCGTCCGCGCGCACTGTGTCGGTGCCGAGATCGGCCCCGGGGTCTCGGTGGGGCCGTTCGCCTACCTCCGCCCGGGCACCCGGCTGCACGCCGGGGCCAAGGTCGGCACCTTCGTGGAGACGAAGAACGCCGAGGTGGGGGAGGGGTCGAAGGTGCCTCACCTGTCCTACGTCGGGGACGCGACCATCGGCCGGGGCACGAACATCGGGGCGGCGACCGTCTTCGTCAACTACGACGGGGTCGCCAAGCACCACACGACCATCGGGGACCACGCCCGCACGGGGGCGGACAACATGTTCGTGGCGCCGGTCACCGTGGGGGACGGCGCCTACACCGCGGCCGGCTCGGTGATCACCACGGACGTCCCCCCGGGTGCGATGGGCATCGCACGGGCGGCCCAGCGGAATGTGGCAGGCTGGGTGAGCCGCAGGCGGCCGGGTACCGCCGCGGCCCAGGCCGCGGATGCGGCCCAGGATGCAGGGGCCGCAGGGGCGGCCGACACTCGTACGCAGGTGTCCGAGTAGGGCCGGCCCGTCTCCGACACCGACGAACCAAGGGGCAGTTGAGCCGATGAGCGCCATCCGGCAGACCACCAGCAAGAGCCTGATGCTGTTCTCCGGCCGGGCCTTCCCGGAGCTGACCGACGAGATCGCCGGTCACCTCGGGGTGACGCCGACACCCACCGCCGCGTACGAGTTCGCCAACGGCGAGCTGTTCGTCCGGTTCGAGGAGTCCGTACGCGGCTGCGACGCCTTCGTCGTGCAGAGCCACACCGCGCCGATCAACACCTGGCTCATGGAGCAGCTGATCATGGTCGACGCGCTCAAGCGCGCCTCGGCCAAGCGGATCACCGTGGTCGCGCCGTTCTACCCCTACTCCCGCCAGGACAAGAAGCACCGCGGCCGAGAGCCGATCTCCGCCCGGCTGGTGGCCGACATGTTCAAGACCGCCGGCGCCGACCGGCTGATGACCGTCGACCTGCACACCGCGCAGATCCAGGGCTTCTTCGACGGCCCGGTGGACCACCTCTTCGCCCTCGACCTGCTCGTCAACCACGTCCGCGAGCGCTGGAGCGGCCGGGACGTCACCGTGGTCTCGCCCGACGCCGGCCGCGTGCGGGTCTCCGAGCGGTGGAGCGACAAGCTCGGCGGCGTCCCGCTGGCCTTCATCCACAAGACCCGTGACCCGTTGCGGCCCAACGAGGTCGTGGCCAACCGCGTGGTCGGCGAGGTGGAGGGGCGGTCCTGCGTCCTCGTCGACGACATGATCGACACCGGCGGCACGATCGTGAAGGCCGCCGAGACCCTGTTCGACGCCGGCGCGGCCGACGTGATCGTCGCCGCCACGCACGGCGTGCTCTCCGGGCCGGCCGTCGACCGGCTGAAGAACAGCCGGATCAGCGAGGTCATCGTCACCAACACGCTGCCGATCGAGCCCGAGCGCCAGTTCGACAAGCTGACCGTGCTCTCGATCGCCCCGCTGCTCGCTCGGGCGATCAAGGAGGTCTTCGAGGACGGTTCGGTCACGAGCCTCTTCGACGGGGCCAGCTGACGGGGAGGCCGCCGGCCGCCGGGGAACGGCACCTGGCCGCGGTACCCGGCCGGCGGCCGGGTAAGGTGGCACAGCCCGGCGAGGGAGACGGTCCGTCCGTACTCCGTGATCGACGTGCGTGTGCCTTCCGGGGTGTGCCGCGCCGTGCGCCGGTCAGAGACCCGATCCCCTCTCGAGGAGCACACCACCGTGGCTGACTTCCGCCTCGCCGCCGAGCCCCGCACCGAGTTCGGCAAGGGCGCCGCCCGCCGTCTCCGCCGGGCCGGCCGCATTCCCTCCGTCATGTACGGGCACGGCCAGGACGTCGTCCACCTGTCCCTGCCCGCCCGCGAGTTCGCCGCGACGCTGCGCAAGGGCGGCGGCAACGTCCTGCTCACCGTGGTCCTCGACGGCAAGGAGCACCTGGCCCTCACCAAGGCCGTGCAGCGCGACCCGCTGACCCGCGAGCACGAGCACGTCGACCTGCTCGTCGTCCGCCGTGGAGAGAAGACCACCGTCGACGTGCCGGTCGTCATCGTCGGTGAGCCGGCCCCCGACACCATCCCGAACCACCAGCTGAACACCGTCTCGATCGAGGCGGACGCCACCAGGCTGCCCGACACGATCGAGGTCGACATCACCGGCAGGAGCGCCGGACAGGGGATCACCGCCGGCGACCTGGTCCTGCCGTCCGGCGCGACGCTCGTCACCGACCCCGAGGCGCTGGTCATCGGCTTCCTCGGCGCACCCACCGCCGAGGCCCTCGAAGCCGAGCTGGAGGCCGCCGAGGCCGAGGCGGGCATCGAGCGCGAGGAGCCCACGGCCGAGGAGCCCGCCGGCGAGGCAGCTCCGGCCGAGGCCGGCTCGGACGACCAGTCCTGAGCAGGACCCCCTGAGCAGCACCGCGCCCCCCGGGGGCGCCGGCAGTGCCGGCGCCCCCGGGGAGCCTGTGTCCGAGGGCCCGTTCCTCGTGGTCGGCCTCGGCAATCCCGGCCCCTCCTACGCGGGGAACCGGCACAACGTCGGCGCGATGGCGCTCGACGAGCTGGCCGCCCGCGCCGGCATCCGGCTGTCCCCCGGCAAGGGCGCCCGGTCCCGGGCGCTGTCGGGTGAGGGGCGGCTGGCCGGCCGGCGCGTCGTGCTGGCCCGCCCCACCACCTACATGAACGAGTCGGGCGGCCCGGTCCGCGGCCTGCTCGACTACCACCGCATCCCGGAGACCGACCTCATCGTGCTGCACGACGAGCTCGACATCCCCTTCGCCAGCGTGCGGCTCAAGCGCGGCGGCGGCGAGGGCGGGCACAACGGCCTGCGCTCGATCTCGCGGTCCCTGGGCACCAAGGACTACCTGCGCGTGCGGATCGGCATCGGCCGCCCGCCGGGCCGGCAGGACCCGGCCGACTTCGTCCTCAAGGACTTCTCGGCCACCGAGCGCAAGGAGCTCGACCTGCTCCTCGCCGAGGCCGTCGACGCCACCGAGGAGCTGCTCACCCGTGGCCTCGAGGGCGCGCAGAACCTGGTCCACGCCCGCACCTGACGAGCCGCCTCGACGCGCGGTGGGCAGGCTCATCAGGAGGGCCGCGCTGGGCCGTGGGTCGTCGCCCGAACAGGTGAACCGCTCCGGAGGCTGTTGCGCCCTCGATTACCCTCTGCAAGTTCGGAGGGGGCCGCCGAGTCGCCTGGAGCAGCGCCGCCACGCTCTCGGGCCCCGAAGGCAACTGTCCGTGATGATGGACGGGATGGTTGATCTGGGGGGACACCACAGCTTCGTGAATCGAGTTCAGGGTGCCGCTGGCTGACGTCGCGGAAACCCGGGCAGGGCGCCGCTGCGGATGCTCCCCGACTTCCCGTTTCCGTGTGGAGCGTGTGGCGATTCGTCGCCAGTCTCCTGCTGTATGCCGTCGTCGCGTCGGCTGTTGTCGTGATCGGTACCAGTCCGACGACCCCCAGTGCACATGCCGATCCTGTGCCGAGCGACGCAGATCCGTGGTCGGCAGCGGGGCCGGCAGAGGAGGCAGCCCGGCAGGTCGCGCGGCTGCTTCCAACCGCCGGACCGTCCGGCGAAGAGGGGATCTGGACCACGGTCTTCGCGGACGAGTTCGACGGTCCGAGCATCGACCGGGCGAAGTGGCGGGTGAACCGCTACGGGGGGACCAGCGACGACGGGCCGTTCAACCCGCAGCACGAGGGCGCGTACTAGACGAGTAAGTCCGAACTCGATCAGTGGTCGTAGGCGATCAGGGATCGGGTGATCGGCTGGCCGGTGGCGCGGTTGTGCCAGATCGCGGCGGTCAAGGCCAGGATCCGTTGAGCGACGCGGGTAGCCACGCCGGTGAGCGTGCGTGCGCCGTGCAGTTCCAGGTCCAGCTGGCCTTTGAGGGTGTCGTAGACGGACTCGATGAGCTGCCGGATCGGCGCCAGCAGGCCCTGGCCGGGCCGGGGTGCGCGGTGGCGCAGGGACGGGCGCAGCAGATCGGCGCCGCGCCGGTGCAGGTAGTCGTCGAGTTCGGCGGAGATGTAGCCCTTGTCGGCGATGAGCA
>NZ_FOSW01000005.1:182979-298115 GCF_900114385.1 Geodermatophilus ruber | reverse complement strand
GGCCGGGGCTGCTGCTCATCGCCGACAAGGGCTACATCTCCGCCGAACTCGACGACTACCTGCACCGGCGCGGCGCCGATCTGCTGCGCCCGTCCCTGCGCCACCGCGCACCCCGGCCCGGCCAGGGCCTGCTGGCGCCGATCCGGCAGCTCATCGAGTCCGTCTACGACACCCTCAAAGGCCAGCTGGACCTGGAACTGCACGGCGCACGCACGCTCACCGGCGTGGCTACCCGCGTCGCTCAACGGATCCTGGCCTTGACCGCCGCGATCTGGCACAACCGCGCCACCGGCCAGCCGATCACCCGATCCCTGATCGCCTACGACCACTGATCGAGTTCGGACTTACTCGTCTAGTCCCTGTGCCGCGAGTGGTCGCTTATCCCCTGGTCGGGTCACCGATCGCGCCCGGCATGGACCGAACCTGCGACCAAGTGCTGAGCAGACGGGCCGTCCGCCACGACGTTGGTGCCGGCGTCACCCGCGACGATCCGCGTGATGTCGGAGAGTGCACCGATCGCGGCGCGCCGACCGGTCTTCGTCACGAATCGGGTTGCGGCACCGACCTTCGGACCCATGGACCCCGCTGCGAACTCGTAGCGGGACAGCTCCTCAATCGTCACCGTGTCCAGGCGCCGCTGCCCCGGTGTGCCCCAGTCGACGTAAACACCGTCGACGTCGGTCGCCATGACGAACAGGTCGGCACCCACGTCACGGGCCACCAGCTCGCTGGCGAGGTCCTTGTCGATCACCGCCTCCACACCGATCAAATCACCCGGTTCGGACGTGGAGTAGGTCGTGGGGATGCCCCCTCCGCCGGCACAGATGACCACGGTCCCTCGGTCCAGGAGCCAGGTGATCGGCTCGATCTCCAGGACCCGATTGGGTTCCGGCGAGGGCACGACCCGACGCCAGGCCCGGCCGTCCTGCCGGACCGTCCAGCCCTTCTCCGACGCCAGCGCTTCGGCCGCATCCTGGAGATACGTAGGACCGACGAACTTGGTGGGAGCCGCGAATGCGGGGTCGGCCGGATCCACGACGATCATCGTGAGCAGAGTGACCACCTGACGCTCCGGGGGCAGCCGGGTCCTGAGCTCCTGCTGGATCAGATACCCGATCATGCCCTCGGTGCCGGCGTCGAGGACGTCCAGCGGGTAGGGCTCGACGCCCCGGTAGGCCTCGGCCTGTAGTGACAGCAAGCCCACCTGCGGCCCGTTGCCGTGGACGACGACGATGCTGTGCTCGCCGGCGAGCGGGGCGATCGCCTCTGCTGCGATCCGCACGTTGCGGCGCTGCACCTCGGTGGTCATAGGGTCGGAGCGGCGCAGCAGCGCGTTGCCGCCCAGTGCGATGACGATTCGCACAGCTGCCCCCTGCATCGCCGCTTTCAAGGCTCGATTGGCAGACGGTAGGGACATTCGGCAGCAGTGCGGTTCATCCGAAGGAGATGAGCAACCTCCGCGGTGACCCGGCGAAACTCTTCGACGCGACCGGTGTTGTGCCGGGACGAAGGCCGCAGTGCGAGGTGATCGGCAATGGCGTTCGGCGTGCACTCTGAGGTCGGCAGGCTGCGGAAGGTGATGGTCCATCGCCCCGGTCTGGAGCACACCCGGTTGACCCCGTCGAACGCCGAGGAGCTGCTCTTCGACGACGTGCTGTGGGTGGATCGGGCGAAGTCGGAACACGACGCCTTCTGCGCGGTCATGCGGGAGCGCGGGGTCGAGGTGTACGAGGCCGAGCGGCTGCTCGCTGAGGCGCTAGCGGAGCCCGACGCCAAGGACTGGGTCTGCCGCCACATCCTGAACGAGCGCGAGGTCGGTGTCGGCGCCTCGGCCCGGGCTCGTGAGTGGGTCGACGAGGCCGAGCCGGCACTGGTGGCGGACTTCCTCATCGGGGGGATCACCAAGGCCGACGTGGCCCGGGACCTCGGGCTGGTGTGGCAGTCGAGCACGTCCACCACCATGCTCCTACCGCCCTTGCCCAACTTCATCTTCCAGCGCGACCCCTCGTGCTGGATCTACGACGGCGTCACGCTCAACCCGATGACCAAGCCGGCTCGCAAGCCGGAGACGATGATCGTGGAGACGATCTACCGCTTCCACCCCATGTTCAGCAGCGAGAAGTTCCCGATCTGGCTCGGTGGTGCGGACGAGGACTGGGGACGCAGTCACGTCGAGGGCGGCGACGTGCAGCCCATCGGCAACGGCGCGGTCATGATCGGCATGGGGGAGCGGACCACCCCGCAGGCGGTGTTGTGGATCGCCCGCTCGCTGTTCCGGTCGGGGTCGGCCGGCGTGGTGCTGGCGGTGCTCCTGCCGAAGTCCCGCAGCTACATGCACCTCGACACGGTCATCACGATGTGCGACCGGGACCTGGTCACCGCCTACCCACCCGTGGTCTCCGGGGCCCGCATCTGGACGATCCGGCCCGGTGACGCCCCCGACGACCTCGTGGTCGAGGAGGCGCACGGGTCGCTGCCCCAGCTCATGGCGACCGCCCTCGGGATCGGAGAGATGCGGGTCATCGAGACCGGCGGGGACGCGTTCGGGGCCGAGCGCGAGCAGTGGGACGACGGCAACAACGTCGTCGCCCTCGAGCCCGGCGTCGTCGTCGCCTACGAGCGCAACACCAGCACCAATGCCGCCCTGCGCGAGGCCGGCATCGAGGTTCTCACGATCGAGGGCTTCGAGCTGGGGCGTGGTCGCGGTGGCGGCCACTGCATGACCTGTCCCGTGCAGCGCGACCCCGCTGTCTGAGCCGACCGGGAGCTCCGCATGGCGTTCAACCTGAAGAACCGCAGCTTCCTCAAAGAGATCGACTTCGAGCCCGGGGAGCTGCGCTACCTGCTGCGCCTCGCCGAGGCGCTGAAGCTGGCCAAGTACGCCGGCACCGAGGTCAAGCGTCTCGACGGCAAGGAGATCGCGCTGATCTTCGAGAAGACGTCGACCCGGACCCGCTCCGCGTTCGAGGTCGCCGCCTACGACCAAGGCGCGCACGTGACCTACCTCGACCCGTCCGGCTCCCAGCTGGGACACAAGGAGTCGATCGCCGACACCGCCGCCGTCCTCGGCCGCATGTACGACGCGATCGAGTTCCGTGGCAACGAGCAGGACGACGTCGAGGCCCTCGCGGCGCACGCCGGCGTGCCGGTGTACAACGGGCTGACCAACGAGTGGCATCCCACCCAGATGCTGGCCGACTTCCTCACCATGCACGAGGCCAGCAACAAGCCCTACGACCGGCTCGCGTACGCCTACGTCGGGGACTGCCGTTTCAACATGGGCCGGTCGCTGCTGGTGATGGGCGCGCTGATGGGCAGCGACGTCCGGCTCACCGGGCCGACCGCGCTGTACCCGCCCAAGGACGTCGTCCAGCTCGCCGAGGAGATCGCCGGCCGGACCGGTGCCCGCGTCACGCTGACCGACGACCCCGCGGACGCCGTCGCGGGCGTCGACTTCGTGCACACCGACGTCTGGGTCTCCATGGGCGAGGCCAAGGACGTCTGGACCGACCGGGTCGGGCTGCTGGCTCCCTATCAGGTGAACGCCGACCTGCTGGAGAAGACGGGGAACCCGGCGGTCAAGTTCATGCACTGCCTGCCCGCCTTCCACGACTCCAACACGGTCGTCGGCGCCGAGATCATGGGCCACACCGGCATGAGCTCTGGTCTCGAGGTCACGAACGAGGTCTTCGAGTCGGCAGCCAGCATCGTCTTCGACCAGGCAGAGAACCGACTGCACACCATCAAGGCGGTCCTCGTCGCCACCCTCGCCTGACGACCTCGCGGTGCCGGCCAGTCACGGGACTGCCCGGCACCGCTACCACGAAGGGGTCGGCCATGACCGATCGAGTCGACACCCCGCGGGAAGACGCCGGTTCCGCAGCGGAAGCCCCTGCCCGGGAGAGCGTCCAGCAGTTCGGCCTCCCGGCCGCCATGGCGCTCATCGTCGGGAGCATCATCGGGGTCGGGGTCTTCAACCTGCCGACGTCCCTGGCCGCGTACGGGCCCATCACGCTGGTCTCGATGGCGCTGACAACCGTCGGGGCGCTCGCGCTGGCGTTGCTGTTCGCGGCCCTGTCGCGCCGGCTGCCGTCGGACGGCGGTCCCTACGCGTACGCGCGGGTCGCGTTCGGCAACCCGCTCGGGTTCGCGAACGCCTGGTCGTACTGGATCACGGCCTGGGCCGGCAACGCGGCCATCGCGGTCGGCTGGGTGCTCTACGTCGAGCACTTCATCAACAAGGACCACGACCGGCTCATCTCCGTGCTCCTGGTGCTGGTCGGCCTGTGGATACCGGCCGCCGTCAACCTCTCCGGCGTCAAGAACATGGGCTCTGTCCAGGTGATCACCACGATCATCAAGTTCGCGGTGCTCGCCTTCGTCTCGATCGTCGGACTGTTCTTCATCCAGTCCGCCAACTTCACGCCGTGGAACGTCAGCGGCCAGAGCACGATCGCGGCGATCGGCGGGGGCATGGCGATCGCCCTGTTCAGCTATCTCGGGGTCGAGTGCGCCGCCGTGGCCGCGGCGAAGGTGCGCGACCCCGACCGCAACGTCCCGCGGGCGACGATCCTGGGCACGATCGCCACCGCGGTGGTCTACATGCTGTCGCTCACGGTCGTGTTCGGCGTCCTGCCGAGCTCGCAGCTGGCCGAGGCGAGCGCGCCGTTCTCGGACGTCGCCAACGCCATGTTCGGCGGCACCTGGGCCGGCAACGTCCTCGCCATCGCCGTCATCATCTCCGGCCTCGGGGCGCTCAACGGCTGGACCATGATCTGCGCGGAGATGCCGCTGGCCGCGGCGAAGGACGGGCTCTTCCCGCCTGCGTTCAAGCGCCTCTCGAGGAACGGTGTGCCGGCGTTCGGCATCATCGCGTCCACGCTGCTCGCGTCGGTCGCCATGGCCGTCAACTACCTCGGCTCCGGCGGCGCCACGGTATTCACGACGCTCGTCCTGATGACCGGCATCACCGCAGCCATCCCGTACGGGTTCTCGGCGCTGGCGCAGCTGAAGTGGCGCCTGGCCGATCACCGGACGCTGGACACGCCTCGGTTCGTGCGCGACACGGTCGTCGCCGGGCTCTCCTTGGTCTTCTCGATCCTGTTCATCTGGTACTCGCGCAACACCGGCAACGACCCGTTGATCTACTGGGCCCCCTTCCTGCTGGCCGCAGGCGCGCTGCTGCTCGGGGGCCCGGTCTACCTGTCACAGCGCAAGCACCTGACGCCGCCACCACCGGTGCCGGCGTACCGGTGAACGGCGCGGCAGCGCGTCGAGCGGGAGGGCGGAGGTCATGACATCGCCTGAGACGAAGTACCTCACGGTGCGGCAGGCCGCGTTCATCGGCGTGGGGGCGATGGTGGGCGCCGGGATCTTCGCCCTGCTCGGCGCGGCCGGAGAGGTGGCCGGCGCGGCAGTCTGGTTGTCCTTCCTGATCGCGGGCGTGATCGCCGCGTTGCAGGGCTACTCGTTCGCCAAGCTCGGCGCGCGGTTCCCGTCGGCAGGCGGACTCATCGAGTACGTGGCCAAGGGCTTCGGCGACGGACACGTCACCGGCGTCACCGCGTGGCTGACCTACTCGGCCAACGCCATCGTGACCGCCATGGTCGCCGTGTCGTTCGGCAGCTACGCCAGCGCCGTCTTCACCGACGAGAGCGCGGCCTGGGTCAAGTTCTTCGCCGTGCTGGTCATCGTCGCGATGACCGCCGTGAACATCGTCGGATCGAATCTGGTCGCCAGGGCACAGACCGTGGTCGTCTACGTGGTCATCGGGATCCTCGTCGTCTTCGCCGTGGTGACGCTCGTCAACATGGACCCGTCGTTGCTGGCCTTCTCGGGCTACCCACCGCTGCAGGACATCGTCTCCAGCGTCGCGCTGACGTTCTTCGCCTTCCTCGGCTTCGGCATCATCACCTTCACGGCGAAGGACCTGTCGAACCCGTCGCGTCAACTGCCCAGGGCGATGTTCCTGGCGCTCACCATCGCGACCGTCATCTACGTCGCCATCGCGCTGGGTGTCTTCGGCACGCTGACCGTCGAGAAGGTGATCGACTCGGGCGGCACCGCGCTGGCCGTCGCCGCGCAGCCCTCGCTCGGCGACGCCGGCTACACGCTGATGGCGATCACGGCCTTGTTCGCCACCGCCGGGGCCACCAACGCCGGGCTGTACCCGGCGGCGGGGCTGTCCGAGCGGCTGGCGGAGACGGGGCAGTTCCCCGGCCTCATGGCGCGACGGCTCGGCGGCCGGGCGTCCGTGGGCCTGCTGGTCGAAGCGGCGGCGTGCGTGCTGCTGGCCGTCTTCTTCAACCTGGACGCCATCGCCTCGATCGGCAGCGCGGTCGCGTTGCTGATCTTCACCTTCATCACCGCGGCGCACTTCCGCGTCCGCACGGAGACCGGCGCGAATGCCCTCGTCCTGTCCGCCGCCATCGCCTCGTCCGCGGTGGTGCTCGTGACGTTCGTGCTCACCACGCTGATCCACGAGCCGGCGTCGGTCATCACGCTGCTCGGGATCCTCGTGCTCAGCGTCGCGCTGGACGTCGGCTGGAAGCGAACCGGAGCCGGCCGGGCGCGGCCGGTCGCACCAGCGACCTAGTGACGTACGGCCAGAAGGCCACGACCGGGCATGCCTTTCCAGTCCGTGTCTGAGCCACCTATAGGGCCTCGCCCGGCTGATCTCACGTGACCCAGCACGCGCACCGGCTGCGTGAGGGCCGGGCACGAGCCCTCCCGACTCACCCTGAGGGGGGGATGTCGACCCGGCGGGTCAGCGACAACCTGGCCCGGGGCGGCCGCGAGTGCGCAGGTGGCGGCCCTTCGGGAACTGCGCGGATCGCACGGCATCAGTTCGGAGGAATGGCTGTGGTGGAGGTGACCGACGAGCGCAGGCAGCGCATCGCGGACTTCATCGAGCCGCTGCGGGTGCGGCCCGGGAGCGCGGTCGACCTGAGCCGGGACTTCGATCCCGGCTACCGGTCCGACCAGTTGCGCAAGAAGAAGGACGGCGTCGAACTGCTGAACGCGGGCATCGCCCTGCTGGCCGACTACCAGAGACGGCTCGCCGCCGAGAACAGCCACGGGGTGCTCATGTGCCTGCAGTCCCTCGACGCGGGTGGCAAGGACGGGACCATCCGCCACGTCATGAGCGGGGTGAACCCGCAAGGGGTGCGCGTCAGCAGCTTCAAGGTCCCCTCCGCCGCGGAACTCGCCCACGACTACCTGTGGCGCTACGCCGCCCGCCTGCCCGCCCGTGGGGAGATCGGCATCTTCAACCGGTCGCACTACGAGGAGGTCCTCGTGGTCCGGGTGCACCCCGAAGCACTGGCCCGCCAACGACTGGACGCGATCGGCGACGGCATCTGGGACCGCCGCTACCGGGAGATCAACGACTGGGAGCGCTACCTGGTCGACAACGGGATCACGGTGGTGAAGCTCTTCCTCAACCTGTCCAAGGAGGAGCAGCGGGTCCGCTTCCTCAAGCGCATCGACGTGCCCGAGCGCAACTGGAAGTTCTCCGCCGCCGACGCCCGCGAACGGCGGCGGTGGGACGATTACCAGCACGCCTTCTCCCAGATGCTGTCGGCGACCAGCACCGAGAAGGCCCCGTGGTACGTCATCCCCGCCGATCGCAAGTGGTTCGCCCGCATCTGCGCCGGCGCCGTCCTGGCCCAG
Source organism: Geodermatophilus ruber (assembly GCF_900114385.1). Classification (GTDB taxonomy): domain Bacteria; phylum Actinomycetota; class Actinomycetes; order Mycobacteriales; family Geodermatophilaceae; genus Geodermatophilus; species Geodermatophilus ruber. Next base: position 290,444 of record NZ_FOSW01000005.1, on the reverse strand, counting down.
GCGCTGATCGACATCGACCCGCAGTACCCGACGGTCGACGCGGACGCGCTGCGCGACCTCGCCGACGCGAAGCGGGAGCTCGAGGCCCAGGCCCCCGGCGGTGCCGCGCCGGATCCCTTCGCCCCCTCGCACGACGGGCACGGGCACCACCGGACGAACGGCCACGGCAAGACCAAGGGCAAGGGCAAGGGCAGCAGCAAGGGCAACCGCTCGAGGAGCGACGCGGGAACCGGCACCAGGGCGAAGCCCCGCTGAGGGGTGTGGGATCGGAGGCGACGGTGAGCACCGGGCACTCCCTCGTGGGCTCGACGACGAGCGACGTCGAGTGGTACTCGCGGTCACCTGCCGCGGTCGCGGACGCCCTGGGGGTGACCCCGGCCGCCGGCCTGCCGGCAGCGACAGCGGCGGAACGGCTGCGCGCCGACGGCCCGAACGCGCTCAGCGAGGAGAAGCCGAGGCCGGGCTGGCTCCGCTTCCTCGAGCAGTACCGCAGCTACATGCAGATCATCCTGGTGGCGGCCGCCGTGGTCTCGCTCCTGATCGCCGAATGGGGCACCGCCGTCCTCCTCGTGGTGCTGACCGTGCTCAACGCGGTGATCGGGCTGCGCCAGGAGGGCAAGGCCGAGAGCGCGATGAACGCGCTGAAGTCGATGATGAAGCCGACGGCCCGGGTCCGCCGCGACGGCCAGGACGCCGAGATCCCCGCCGAGCAACTGGTCGTGGGCGACGTCGTCCTGCTCGCCGCCGGCGACCAGGTCCCGGCCGACGGCCGGATCATCGAGGCGAGCTCCCTGCAGATCGACGAGTCGGCGCTGACCGGGGAGAGCGTCCCCGCGCTCAAGGGCGCCCCGAGCCTCGAGGGCCGTGGGCTCGGCCCGGGCGACCAGACCGACATGGCCTTCATGAACACGCCCGTGACGCACGGCAGCGGGACCATGATCGTCACCGGCACCGGCGCGGACACCGAGCTCGGGAAGATCGCGGCGATGCTGACGGCCAAGGGCCGGGAGAAGACGCCGCTCACCGCCGAACTCGACCGGCTGACGCTCTGGATCGGGGCCGCCGCCGGTCTCACGATGATCGTGATGATCGTGCTCGGCCGCTCCCGGGGCGAGGCCTGGGACGTCTTGTTCGTCAGTGCGGTGACCCTGGCGATCGCCGCGGTCCCCGAGGCGCTGCCGACGGTGACCCAGATGATCCTGTCCCTCGGCGGTGTGGACCTGGCCAAGCGCAACGCGATCGTCAAGGAACTGCCGTCCGTCGAGACGCTGGGGTTCACGTCCGCGATCAACTCGGACAAGACCGGCACGCTGACGATGAACCAGATGACGGTCGTCGAGGTCATCGACCCGGGTGACCGGTACACCGTCTCCGGCACCGGCTACTCCCTGGACGGTCGGGTCCACCACGCCGCAGGGACGTCGCCCTCCATCGAGGACGCGATCCTGCCCTACGTCGCCGCCAGTGACGCGCAACTCGTGGACGGACGGGTCGTCGGTGACCCCACCGAGGGTGCCCTGCTCGTGCTGGCGCACAAGGCCGGCCTCGACATCGACGCCACGCGCGACCGGCTCCCCCGGCTGGCCACCCTGCCGTTCGACCCGACGTACAAGCTCATGGCGACGTTCCACGCGGTCACCGGCGCCGACGGTCGGCCGGTCGTCCGGTGTTTCGTGAAGGGCGCCGCGCCGGCCGTGATGTCCCGGGCGGCCACCGCCCTCGCCGGCGGCGGCGGCTCCGTCCCCTGGGACACCGGCCTGCAGGAGCGGGCGCAGGCGCACGTGGAGCGGATGGGACGCGCCGGACGACGTGTCATGGCCTCGGCCGTGCGCGACCTGGACGCGGCCGGGTTCGATCCTCAGGGCGACCTGCTGCAGTACGTCACCGACCTGCAGATGACCAGCCTGGTCGGGATGGTGGACCCGCCGCGGGCGGAGTCCAAGGCCGCCGTCGCCAGCGCCCAGGCCGCCCACATCCGGGTCCGCATGGTGACCGGCGACGACGTCGTCACCGGCGCCGCGATCGCCGACCAGCTCGGCATCCCCGGCGAGTCCATCCTGGGCGAGGAGTTCGCCGCGCTGCCGGAGGACGAGCGACTGGCCCGCATCGACCGCATCGGCGTGGTGGGCCGCGTGGCGCCCGAGCACAAGGTGCTGCTCGTCGACACCCTGAAGAAGAAGGGCGACGTCGTCGCGATGACCGGCGACGGGGTCAACGACGCACCGGCCATCCACGCGGCGGACATCGGGATCGCCATGGGCAGCGGGACCGACGTCGCGAAGAACGCCGGCCGGATGGTCCTCTCGGACGACGACTTCGCGACGATCGTCTTCGCCGTCGAACAGGGCCGGAAGATCTACGACAACCTGACCAAGTACATCCGCTTCGTGCTGATCCTGCTCGTCGCCTTCGTGCTCACGTTCCTCGGCGCCAGTCTGTTCAACATCGCGGCCGGGGAGCCGTTCACACCCGCCCAGGTCCTGTGGATCCACTTCTTCGTCAACGCGGCCTTCGGCCTGGCGCTCGGCTTCGACCAGGAGACCCCCGGGCTCATGCGCACCCGCCCGCGACCCCGCGGGCAGTCCCTGCTGACGCCGCGGCTCATCGTCACCGTCGGCCTCATCGGCCTGCTGATCACCGTCGGCCTGCTCCTGCTGCTCTCGGTCGGCACCGAGAGGTTCGGCAGCCTCGAGGTGGCCCGGTCCGTGGCGTTCACATCCTTCTCGCTGATGCTCATCGTGGCCGCCCTCGAGTGCCGCAGCGAGACCCAGTCCGTGCTGACCACGGCCACGTTCGACAGCAAGCAGATGAACTGGACGCTGCTCGGCGAGTTCGTGCTCGCGGTCCTCGTCACCCAGATGGACGTCTTCAACAGGCTGCTGGACACGACTCCGATCACCCTGGCCCAGTTCGGCTGGGCGCTGGTGCCGGCCGTGGCGCTGCTGCTGCTCTGGGAGGCGGGCAAGGCCGTCATCCGGCAGGCCCATGCCCGTCGGCGGCCACCGGCCGGGACCGAAACGACAGCTCCCCGGCGGGGTGAGTCGCCACCCGCCATCCCACACCCCCGCGGGGCATCGTGAACGCGGTCGGCGGTCGCGCCCGACCGTCGGTTCGTCCCGGCACGCAGCCAGACGGAGAGGGACGTCCGCGAGGTCGTGGCGGCCCTGGTCGTGAAGCCTCCTCGTAGTGCCTTCGACCGCCTGCTGCGGTCGGTCATGGTGAGGACGACCCCGATCGGAGTCGGGAGCGGTTGTGCGTCGTGACGGCCCTGTGGGCCGGGCGCAGCGCTCTCAATGCGCGGCGGTGCAGTTCACCGAGGCAGGGGCGCTGCTGAAGCGGCATGTCCGCCACAGAGCGGTGGTCGCACGGCGATCGAGGTCATCCGGGTCGATCGGTCCAGTGCCGTCTGAACAAGATCTCCGCTGTCCGGGGCGGCAGATCTTCTTCCACCTCGGCGTCGTGGTTGGCCAGGATGCGGGCGACATAGGCGTCGGCCTCTGCCCGCTTGTCCTGGGCGTCGCAGGCCGCGACGAGGTCGAGCAGCGGAACGTCCTCGTAGCTCTCGGCCTTCAGCCCCGGGGATCAAGGGCCGACCAGATAACGAGAAGTGGGGACAAAATGGGGCCAGTTAGCCGCGCTAACGCCAAGGCAGGCCGCCGACCTGCGGTGTTGCTCCCCCGATTGGACTCGAACCAATAACCCTGCGATTAACAGTCGCATGCTCTGCCAATTGAGCTACGGGGGACCGGCGGGGTGACCCGCTCGCCTGGACGAGGGTACCCCACGCCGTCCGCGGCACCGCGGAGGGTGCCTGGCGTCGCGCGTCACACACCGCCACGGTTACCGTGATCGTCCGTTCCCCGGATCGCGCTGGAGGTTCCCCGTGGCGAAGCTGTCCTTCCTCGCCGGCTTCGGTGCCGGATACGTGCTCGGGTCCAAGGCCGGCCGCGAGCGCTACGAGCAGATCCGCCGCGCGTGGGGCCAGGCCAAGGAGAACCCGCAGCTGCAGGGGCTGGCCGGGATGGCCCAGGCCCGCGCCGACGCCGTGGTGCACTCGGTGAAGACCCGCATGGGCAACGAGACGCCCCGCTGACTCAGCTCGGCCGCTCGGCGGCGACGGCGTCGGCCAGCTTCTGCCGGGCGGCCTCCCGGGCGACCGGGTCGCTGCGGTCGGCGTCGTCGTCGAACACGACCGCCCACTCCCGCTCGGCCTGACCGGGCACTCGCCGCGCGACCAGCACCACCCCGCCCCTGCCGGGGAGGGGGGCGCGGTGGCTGGCGACCACCGTCTGGTTCACCCGCCGGCGGACGACGGCCGGCAGGTCCCCCGCCTCGGCGAGCGCGTGGCGCTCCACGGGCAGGCGCGCCTGGACGCCGGGCTCCACCTCGGTCAGCGCCGTCACCTCGAACCGGCCGCCGCCCTCGCCGGTCGCCGTCCAGCGGGCCGAGCCCACCTCGTGCCAGTGGAGCACCTCGACCGTCCCGGCGCGGTCGAGCGGTAGGCCTGTCGGCACCCGCCGGAGCCCGCGGGAGGTGGCGACCAGCCAGCCCTCGTCCCGCACCAGCACGCCCCAGGCGAGCACCCGCTCGTCGGGGTCCGTCGAGGCCGCAACGACCGCGCGCACCGCCTCCGGGGGGCGGGTGAACCGCCGGCGCAGCCGCTCGGCGAGACTCACTCGCCCAGCCCGCCCATCGCCCGCTTGCGCAGCGAGATCGCCTGCTGCTCGAGGGCCATGAGGTCGCTGAACGCCTTCATGTAGGCGTCCCCGGCCTCGACCGGGTTCATCCGCTGCAGCCGGCCCTTGAGCGCGGCCACCTGGCGGACGGTGTGCATCTCCTCCAGCCGGGCCAGCACGGCGTTCACGTACCCGCCGTCGGCCTCCCCCACCGACTGCATGGGCTCCACCGCCAGCGCGGTCAGCAGCGCGCGGGCGCTGTCCCGGGTGCAGCCGGCGGCCACCTCGTCCAGCCAGGCCGGGCCGGTGACCCGGGTGGCGGCCGCTCCCCCGGCGGTGGCGACCGCGGCCGCCACCGCCGCGTAGTCCGGATCGGTGTAGGCCGCCACGGGGATGGCGTCGAACGAGGGCCCGGCCAGCTCGGGCACCTGCAGCGCGGCCTTGATCGCCTCGCGCTCCACGGCGACCGCGATGTCGTCCGGCGACCGCTTCGGCGTCCGGACGCGGCCCCGCTGCGGCGTCGCCCCCTCCCCCGTCATCCGGCGGACCCGCTGGAGCACCTCGGCCTCGTCGGTGTTGCCGATCATCCCGGCCAGCTGGCGGGCGTAGGCCGGGCGCAGCGCGTGGTCCTTGATCTGCGCGACCAGCGGCGCGGTCTTCTCCAGCGCCGCCACCCGGCCCTCGACGGTGTCGAGGTCGTAGCCGGCCAGCGTCGTCTTCAGCACGAAGGCGATCAGCGGGGTCCGCCGGGCGACCAGGTCGCGGACGGCGGCGTCGCCGTGCGCCTGGCGCAGCTCGCACGGGTCCCGGCCGTCGGGCTCGACGGCGACGAACGTCTGGCCGACGAAGCGCTGGTCCTCGGCGAAGGTCTTCATCGCGGCGGCCTGGCCGGCGGCGTCCCCGTCGAAGGTGTAGATCACCTCGCCGCGGAACTCGTCCTGGTCCATGAGCAACCGGCGCAGCACGCTGATGTGCTCGGGGCCGAACGCCGTCCCGCAGGAGGCCACCGCGGTGGTCACCCCGGCCAGGTGGCAGGCCATGACGTCGGTGTAGCCCTCGACCACCACCGCCTGGTGCCGGCGGGCGATGTCCCGCTTGGCCCGCTCGATGCCGTAGAGGACGGTGCTCTTCTTGTAGAGCGGCGTCTCCGGGGTGTTGAGGTACTTGGGCCCCGGGTCGTCGTCCATGAGCTTGCGCGCACCGAAGCCGATGACGTCGCCGGTGATGTCCCGGATCGGCCAGACCAGCCGGCGGTGGAACCGGTCGATCAGCGTCCCGCGGGAGGACTCCTTGGCCAGCCCGGCGGTGACCAGCTCGGCCTGGGTGTAGCCCTTGGCGCGCAGGTGCCGGGTCAGCACGTCCCAGCCGCCGGGGGCGAAACCGCAGCTGAAGTCGAGGGCCACCTGCCGGTCGAACCCGCGGTCGGCGAGGAACTGGCGGGCCGGCGCGGCCTCGGGCGAGCCCAGCTGCTCGGCGTAGAACGCGGCCGCGGCGGTGTTGGCCGCCACCAGGCGGGCCCGCTGCCCGGGCTGCGCGCGGTCGGGGGCACCGGTGGGCCGGCCGCCGTCGTCCTCGTAGTGCAGCTCGACGTTCGCCCGCCCGGCCAGCAGCTCGACCGCCTCGGAGAAGGACAGGTGGTCGATCTGCTGGATGAAGGAGATGACGTCACCGCCCACCCCGCAGCCAAAACAATGAAAGAGATTTCTCGATGGGGTGACGTGGAAAGAAGGTGACTTCTCGTCGTGAAAAGGACACAGCCCCTTGAGGCTGCCGCCACCGGCGCGCTTGAGCTGCAGGTGCTCGCCGACGATCTCGTCGATCTTGCTCCGCTCGCGGACCAGCGCGATGTCGGCGGCCCGGATCCGTCCCCGGCCGGCCATCAGCTGCTCCCACCCACGATGACCGCGGCGCCGGCGCCCGCAGAGATCGTCGCGGCGTTCCGGCGGTTGATGACGACCTCCAGCCAGAGCAGGAAGACCCGGGCCTCCAGCGGCAGCGAGTCCTCGGCGCTCAGGGTCGGCCGCGGCGACCAGCCGCCGGTGGAGCCCACCTCGGCAACGACCCGCCCCTCGGTCGAGTACCGGTGCGTCCCCTTCCAGAAGGAGACGGTCTCGCGCCGCAGGGGCGCCCCCCCGAGGTCGACCTCCCAGGTGCCCTTCCAGAAGGAGGTCTGCCGCGCCCGCAGGCGGACCGACTCCTCCGGGTCGACCGCCCAGCGGGCGGTCAGCTCCCGCTTCCGGTTGGCGAAGAGCCACTCGCGGTCCCCGACGACGGCCGTGGCCGCCTCCTTCCAGTTCGACGCGCGGACGGTCGCGACCACCGCGCCGCCGCGCAGCACGGGCAGCACGCCCTTCTCGACGCCGGCCGAGCCGGCCTTGCCCACCTCGAGCACGGCTCCTCCTCGCTCAGCCGATCCCCGGTGCGCCGGCGACGCTCTCGCCGGTCACGCGGTACACCAGGTAGGCAGCAGTCTCGCGGAGGATGTAGCGGAACTGCGTGGTGCGGGTCTGCACCGCCGGGCCCTGCCGGGTCGGTGAGCTCTCCGCCTCGATCCCGGCGTCCTCGGCCATCCGCTCCGCGCGCATGGCGTGCCACGGGTCGGTCACCAGCACGGCGCGGGACCAGCCCTGCTCGGCGAAGGCCGCCGCGACGGCCCGCATGCTCTCCAGCGTGTCGACGCCCTCCTGCACCGCCAGCAGCGCCTCGGCGGGCATCCCCGCGCCCGCGAGGTAGTCCCGGCCGGCCTCGGCCTCGGTGAACTGGTCACCGGCCGCCTTGCCGCCCACGGTCACCACCACCGGCGCGACGCCGTCCTCGTAGAGCGACAGGGCGTGCTCGAGCCGCGCCTCGAAGACCGACGACGGCACGCCGTTGTACTGCGCCGACCCCAGCACGACGATCGCATCGGACGACGGGCGGGAGTCCTGCCGCGCCGTCCACCAGATCGCCGCGGCGGTGGAGCTGACCATCAGCACGAACGCGAGCACCAGGGCGCCGACGGCCCTGCCCACCAGGCTCCCGACACGTGACCCCACGCGTCATGGGTACCACGCGGTGCTGTCGGTTCGAGGCGCGCGGGGACGGTGCGTCCCGCCACCCCACCGTGACCTCCGGCAACCGGCTCCGCGACACGCGACCGACGGCCACCGCTGATCCCGGCGGGAGGGCAGCCCGATCAGGAGCCGGCGCGCTCGGCCCCCAGCGCCGCCCGGCCGGCCTCCAGCCGGGCCACCGGCACCCGGAACGGCGAACAGGACACGTAGTCCAGGCCCACCTCGTGGAAGAAGTGCACCGAGTCGGGGTCGCCGCCGTGCTCGCCGCAGATCCCGAGCTTGAGGTCGGGCCGGGCCCGACGGCCGCCCTCGACGCCGATCTGCACCAGCCGACCGACGCCGTCGAGGTCCAGCGACTCGAACGGGGAGATCCCGAAGATGCCCTTGTCCAGGTAGGCGTGGAAGAACGCCGCCTCGACGTCGTCCCGGGAGAAGCCCCAGGTCATCTGGGTGAGGTCGTTGGTGCCGAAGGAGAAGAACTCCGCCGACTGCGCGATCTCCTCCGCGGTCAGCGCGGCCCGGGGCACCTCGATCATCGTCCCGATCAGCGCCGGGACGTCGACCCCGCGGGCCTCCGCCACCTCGGCGAGCACCCGCTCGGACTCCTCCCGGATCGCCTCGAGCTCCTGCACCGCGCCGACCAGCGGGATCATGATCTCCGGCCGCGGGTCGCCGCCGGCCTTCCTCCGCTCCGCCGCGGCCTCGGCGATGGCCCGCACCTGCATCGCGAACAACCCGGGCACGACCAGGCCGAGCCGCACCCCGCGCAGCCCGAGCATCGGGTTCTGCTCGTGCAGCCGGCGGACGGCGGCCAGCAGCCGCAGGTTGGCCTCGTCGGGGTGGCCCTGCGCCTCGGCCACCGCCACCCGGACCGAGAGGTCGGTGAGGTCGGGCAGGAACTCGTGCAGCGGCGGGTCCAGCAGCCGCACCGTCACCGGCAGCCCGTCCATCTCCTCGAAGATCTCCAGGAAGTCCTGCCGCTGCAGCGGCTCCAGGGCGTCGAGGGCGGCCTGCCGCTCGTCGTCCCCCTCGGCGAGGATCAGCTTCTCCACCAGCTGCCGGCGCTCGCCGAGGAACATGTGCTCGGTCCGGCACAGCCCGATGCCCTGGGCGCCGAAGCGCCGGGCTCGGGCGGAGTCCTCCGGGGTGTCGGCGTTGGTGCGCACGCCCAGCCGCCGGCGGGAGTCGGCGTGGGTGAGGATCCGGTGCACGCTGCGCACCAGGTCGTCGGCCTCGTCGGACTCGGGGTCGATCTCGCCCTCGAAGTAGCGGACGACCGACGACGGCTCGACCGGCACCTCGCCGAGCCACACCTTGCCGGTCGACCCGTCGATGGAGATCACGTCGCCCTCGGTGACCTCCGTGCCGCCGGGCGCGGTGAACTTCTTCCCCGCCGTGTCGACGGTCAGCTCCTCGGCGCCGCAGACGCAGGTCTTGCCCATCCCGCGCGCGACGACGGCCGCGTGCGAGGTCTTGCCACCGCGGCTGGTCAGCACGCCCTCGGCGGCGATCATCCCGGCGAGGTCGTCGGGGTTGGTCTCCCGCCGGACGAGGACCACCTTCTCCCCGCGGCCGGCCCACTCCACCGCGGTCTCCGAGGAGAACACCGCCTTGCCGACGGCGGCGCCGGGCGAGGCGTTCATCCCCTGGGTGAGCTCCTGGGCGTCACCGCCGGAGACGAACCGCGGGAACATCAGCTGCCCCAGCTGGTCGCCGGTCACCCGGCGGACGGCCTCGTCCATGTCGATGAGGCCCTCGTCGACCAGCTGGGTGGCGATGACGAACGCAGCGGCCGCGGTGCGCTTGCCCACCCGCGTCTGCAGCATCCACAGTTTGTTGCGCTCGACGGTGAACTCGATGTCGCACAGGTCGCGGTAGTGCGACTCCAGCCGCTCCATGGTCCGCAGCAGCTCGTCGTAGGCGCCCTTGTCGATCCGCTCGAGCTCGGGCAGCGGCACGGTGTTGCGGATGCCGGCGACGACGTCCTCCCCCTGCGCGTTCTGCAGGTAGTCGCCGTACACCCCCTGCGCGCCGCTGCCGGGATCGCGGGTGAAGGCCACGCCGGTACCCGAGTCGGGCCCGAGATTGCCGAAGACCATGGCGACGACGTTGACCGCGGTGCCCGCGTCGCCGGGGATGCGCTCGCGGCGGCGGTAGAGGATCGCCCGCTCGGAGTTCCACGAGTCGAAGACGGCGTTGATGGCGAGATCCAGCTGCTCGCGGGGGTCCTGCGGGAAGTCCCGGCCGCACTGCTCGGCCACGATCGCCTTGAACCGGCCGACGACGTCCTCGAGGTGCGCGGCGTCCAGGTCGAGGTCTGAGTCGGTGCCCTGCTCCCGCTTCACCTCGTCGAGGGCGTGCGCGAACAGCTCCCCGTCGATGTCCAGCACGGTCTTGCCGAACATCTGGATCAGCCGGCGGTAGGAGTCCCAGGCGAAGCGTTCGCTGCCCGACTGCGCGGCCAGGCCGCGCACCGACTCGTCGTTGAGCCCGACGTTGAGGACGGTCTCCATCATCCCGGGCATGGAGGCCGCCGCGCCCGAGCGCACCGAGACCAGCAGCGGGTCGGCGGGGTCCCCGAGGGTCTTGCCCATCGCCTTCTCCAGCGCGCTCAGGTGCTCGGTGACCTGGTCGGCGAGGTCCGGCGGGGTGCTGCCCTGCTCGAGGTAGTAGCGGCAGGCGTCGGTGGTGATGGTGAACCCGGGCGGCACGGGCAGCCCGAGGTTGGTCATCTCGGCCAGGTTCGCGCCCTTGCCGCCCAGCAGGTCCTTCTGGTCCTTGCTGCCCTGGCTGAACTCGTAGACCCAGGTCGTCCGCCCGGTACCGCTGGTCACGTGTGCACCTCCGCGTCCTCGCCGGTGCCCTTCGCGTGCAGGCATGGTGCCGCACCGGGCACCGCCGGTTGGTACCCCGCGGCACGCCTCCTGGATCGGGAAGGACGACGACGCGGGGCTGCGAGTCGATCTTGACGCAGGAGGCGCGGGGCCGCGAGCCGGAGGCGCCCCGGTTCAGCCGGCCGGGGAGACGCCGCAGACGCGCGGCCCGTCCTGGTTGACCACCGTGAACGTCGCGGTCGCCGTCGTGCCGCCGTCGGTCCAGCGCACCTCGACCAGCCGGGCGGGTGAGTCACCGCGCTCACCGGCCTCGATCCCGGCGATCTCGGCGGTGCCCGGCCGGGTGTACTCCGCGGCGATGGCGTCGGCGGCCAGCCGGGCACGCTCCTCCTGGCAGAGGAGCTGGTGCGCGGTCTCCCGGTCCCCCTGCGCCATCGCCTCGAGGAAGACGCCGGTGACCTCCCGCGCCTGCTCGTCGGGGCTGCCCTTGACCAGCGGCAGGGTCACCACCATGCCGACCCCGACGGCCACGGTGCCGCCGAGGAGCGCCAGCAGCAGCCCGTTCCGGCGGCGGGGGGTGCCGGTGTGCAGCGACGTGGGGCCCTCGTCGTAGAGGTAGGGACCGGTACTCATCCGCCGCTCACCATCAGCTCTGCCCCGGCCGGCGGCCGGGGGTCGTCGCGGTCGGCCAGCCAGCCCTCGGGCAGCGCCACCGGGCGCGGGGGGCTGGTGCGCCCGCGCGGCCCGCCCAGCACCGCGGTCGGGTACGGCTGGTCGGGGATGCCGGCCAGCAACCCGGCCAGCTCGTCGAGACCGCTCACCATCGCCAGTGCCCGCCGGACGTCGGAACCGACCGAGAAGCCCTTGAGGTACCAGGCGACGTGCTTTCGGAAGTCGGTGCACCCGTGCAGCTCGCCGTGCTCCTCGCTCAGCAGCTGCGCGTGCCGGTACATCACCGCGGCCACCTCGCGCAGGGTCGGCAGCGCGCGGCGCGACTCCCCCGCGAAGGCCGCGGCCAGGTCGCCGAACAGCCACGGCCGGCCCAGGCAGCCGCGCCCGATGACGACGCCCGCGCAGCCGGTCTCGGCGACCATGCGCAGCGCGTCGTCGGCCTCCCAGATGTCGCCGTTGCCGAGCACCGGGATGTCGACGGCCTCGACGAGCCGGGCGATGTGCGACCAGTCGGCGGTGCCGCTGTAGAGCTGGTCGGCGGTGCGCCCGTGCAGGGTGATCGCGGCGGCGCCCTCGTCCTGGGCGATCCGGCCGGCGTCGAGGTAGGTGACGTGCTCGGCGTCGATCCCCACCCGGGTCTTGACGGTGACCGGCACGTCCCCCGCCGCGCGGACGGCGGCCCGCACGATGTCGCGGAACAGCACCCGCCGCCAGGGCAGCGCCGAGCCCCCGCCCTTGCGGGTCACCTTGGGCACCGGGCAGCCGAAGTTCAGGTCGATGTGCGCCGGGCGGGTGCCGGCGACGCCCTCGTCGACCAGCATCTCCACGGCCCGGCCGACCGTGGCCGGGTCGACGCCGTAGAGCTGGACGGAGAACGCGTCCTTCTCGTCGGTCGTTGCCCGCACCATCTGCAGCGTCTTCTGGTTGCGCTCCACCAGCGCCCGCGTGGTGATCATCTCGCAGACGTAGAGGCCGGCGCCGAACTCCCGGCACAGCGTGCGGAACGCCGGGTTGGTGATGCCGGCCATCGGCGCGAGGACCACCGCGGGGTCGACGGCGAGCGCGCCGAGCTTCAACGGCGGCAGCGCCGTCGTCGTCGGCTCGGGCGTGCGGGTCACGGGATCCAGGGTAGGCGCTCGCCCACGACGGACTCTCCGCGCGGAAGGGCGGGAGGACCCCGGGACCTTCCGCGCGGAGAGTGCGGTCAGCAGACGGGGAGGCGGGCCTTCAGGTAGCCCTCGACCTGGTCGAGCCCGATCCGCTCCTGGCTCATCGAGTCGCGCTCGCGCACGGTCACCGCGTCGTCCTCGAGGGTGTCGAAGTCGACGGTCAGGCAGAACGGCGTCCCGATCTCGTCCTGGCGCCGGTACCGGCGGCCGATCGCGCCGGCGTCGTCGAAGTCGACGTTCCAGTTCTTCCGGAGATCGGCGGCCAGCTTGCGGGCCTTCGGCGAGAGGTCGGCGTTGCGCGACAGCGGCAGGACGGCGGCCTTGACCGGCGCCAGCCGCGGGTCCAGCCGCAGCACGGTGCGGGTGTCGACGCCGCCCTTCGCGTTGGGCGCCTGGTCCTCGGTGTAGGCCTCGACGAGGAAGGCCATCAGCGAGCGGGTGAGGCCGGCCGCGGGCTCGATGACGTACGGCGTCCACCGGGTGTTGGTGGCCTGGTCGAAGTAGGTGAGGTCCGCGCCGGAGTGCTCGGAGTGGGTCTTGAGGTCGAAGTCGGTGCGGTTGGCGATGCCCTCCAGCTCACCCCACTCCGAGCCCTGGAAGCCGAAGCGGTACTCGATGTCGACGGTGCGCGTCGAGTAGTGCGACAGCTTCTCCTTCGGGTGCTCGTAGTGCCGCAGGTTGTCCCGGGAGATACCCAGGTCGGTGTACCAGGCGGTGCGCTGGTCGATCCAGTACTGGTGCCACTCCTCGTCGGTGCCCGGCTCGACGAAGTACTCCATCTCCATCTGCTCGAACTCGCGGGTCCGGAAGATGAAGTTGCCCGGGGTGATCTCGTTGCGGAAGGACTTGCCGATCTGGCCGATGCCGAACGGCGGCTTCTTGCGCGCCGCGCCCATGACGTTGGCGAAGTTCACGAAGATGCCCTGCGCGGTCTCCGGGCGCAGGTAGTGCAGGCCGGACTCGTCCTCGACCGGGCCCAGGTAGGTCTTGAGCATCATGTTGAAGTCGCGCGGCTCGGTCCACGCGCCCTTGGTGCCGCAGTGCGGGCAGGAGATGTCGGCCAGGCCGTGCTCGGGTGCGTGGCCCTTCCTGGCCTCGTACTCCTCCTCCAGGTGGTCGGCCCGGAAGCGCTTGTGGCAGTTCTGGCACTCGGTGAGCGGGTCGGTGAAGACGCCGACGTGGCCGGAGGCCACCCAGGTCTGGCGGGGCAGGATCACCGAGGAGTCCAGGCCGACGACGTCGTCCCGGCTCTGGACGACGGTGCGCCACCACTGCCGCTTGATGTTCTCCTTGAGCTCGACGCCCAGGGGCCCGTAGTCCCAGGCGGAGCGGGTGCCGCCGTAGATCTCCCCGGACGGGAACACGAAGCCCCGTCGCTTGCAGAGGTTCACCACCTTCTCGAGGCGGGCGGGGTCGTGCGTGGTGGTGCTGGTGTTCTCGGGCGCTGCCACGGAGGCTCCATCCGGCTGGCGGTCGGCGGTTGACCTGTCCACGGTAGTTGGCCGTGTGCGACGACCGACGGGAGCCGGTCGGTCGAGGCGGCGGCCTGGTCCTGCCGGTGCTCACCAGGTGGGAGTTTCCGGCCGCGGGACCGCTACCCCGGCAGGTAGACGCCGGGCTCGTCGAGGGCGTGCACCCACACCGGCGCGCCGGCGATCTTCACCTCGGCGGCCGACAGCGCCCGGCGGTAGGCGCCGACGCCCTCCCAGCGGGTGACCAGCGCCCAGAGCGTCGGGTCGTCGGCCGACCGGCCGAACTCGCCGTCCCGGAACCCGGGCCGCACGGCGAGGGCGGCCAGCAGCGCCTCCACGCCGGCGGCCAGCGCGGCCGCGTCGTCGGCCCGCAGGCGGGTCACCGCGAACACGATCAGGCGCTGCCGAAGCGGCGCTGCCGCGAGGCGTACTCCTCGCAGGCCGCCCACAGGTGCCGGCGGTCGAAGTCCGGCCAGAGGGTGTCGAGGAAGACGAACTCGGCGTAGGCCGACTGCCACAGCAGGAAGTTGCTGGTCCGGTTCTCCCCCGAGCTGCGCACGAACAGGTCGACGTCGGGCATGTCCGGCTCGTCCAGGAAGCGGGCGACGGTCGCTTCGTCGATCTTGTCCGGGTTCAGCCGGCCGGCGGCGGCCTCGCGGGCGATCGCGGCGGCGGCGTCGGCGATCTCGGCGCGCCCGCCGTAGTTGACGCACATGGTCAGCGTGAGGACGTCGTTGTCCTTGGTGAGCTCCTCGGCGATCTCGAGCTCCTTGATCACGCTGCGCCACAGCCGCGGCCGGCGGCCCGCCCAGCGCACCCGCACCCCGAGCTGGTGCATCTCGTCGCGCCGGCGGCGGATCACGTCGCGGTTGAAGCCCATGAGGAAGCGGACCTCCTCGGGGCTGCGCCGCCAGTTCTCGGTCGAGAACGCGTACGCGCTGATGCCCGTGATGCCGAGCTCGATGGCGCCCTCGACGCAGTCGAACAGCGATGCCTCCCCCGCCTCGTGCCCGGCCGTGCGGGGTAGCCCCCGCTGCTTCGCCCAGCGGCCGTTGCCGTCCATCACGATCGCCACGTGGCCGGGGATCTTGTCGGCCGGGAGCTCCGGCGGCCGGGCGCCCGAGGGGTGCGGGTTCGGGGCCTTGACCTCACGCCTCACGCAGCAGGCTCACTTCCGGTCGGGGTGTCGCAGGATCGGAGCGGTCCACCAGCGGCAGCGAACGCAGCCCGCGCTCGAGGTGCCACTGCAGCAGCGCGGCCACCAGCCCGCTGCCCTCCCGCCGGTTGCTGCCCTGGCTGACCTCGGCCCGGTCCCAGTCGCCGGTGAGCAGGGCGTCGAGCAGCTCGATGGTGGCCGGGTTCGGCATGGCCGAACCGGTGGGCCGGCAGGGCGGGCAGACCATCCCGCCGGCCGGCACCGAGAAGTGCCGGTGCGGGCCCTGCTCGCCGCAGCGTGCGCAGCCGGACAGCGCCGGCTCCCACCCGGCCACCGACATGGCCCGCAGCAGGAAGGCGTCCAGCACCAGCCCCGCCGGGTGGGTCCGCTCCGCGAGGGCGCGCAGCGCCCCGATGACGAGCAGGAACAGCCGCAGCGAGGGTTCCTTGTCCTCGGCGGTGAGCCGGTCGGCGGTCTCCAGCACCGCGGTGCCGGCGGTGTAGGCCGGGTAGTCGCCGGCGATCGGCTGACCGTAGGAGCGGATGGACTCCGCCTGGTTGACGATGTCGAGGTTGCGGCCTGTGTAGAACTGCAGGTCGACGTGGCTGAACGGCTCCAGCCGGGCGCCGAACTTGCTCTTGGTGCGGCGCACGCCCTTGGCGACCGCGCGCACCTTGCCGTGCCGGCGGGTGAGGACGCTGACGATCCGGTCGGCCTCGCCGAGCTTCTGGGTCCGCAGGACGACCCCCTCGTCGCGGTAGAGGGACTTGGGGGTGGTACTCAATAGCCCAGCCTGTTCAGCTTCTTCGGGTCGTCCTGCCACTCCCCGAGCACGGTCACGTGCAGGTCCAGGTGCACCCGGGCGCCGAGCAGCTCCTCCATGCCGACCCGCGCCTCGGAGCCGATCTGCTTGATGATCGAGCCGCCCTTCCCCAGCAGCATCGGCTTCTGGCTGGGCCGCTCGACGTGCAGGCTGGCGTGCACCGTGACGAGCTCGCCGTCCGAGTTCTTCGGATCGGGCCGGCGGATCATCTCCTCCACCGTGACGGCGAGGGAGTGCGGCACCTCCTGGCGGACCTTCTCCAGCGCCGCCTCGCGGATCAGCTCGGCGATCTGCCTCTCGGTGTCCTCGTCGGTGGTCTGCTCCTCCGGGTACATCCGCGGCCCCTCGGGGAGCAGTCCGATGAGCAGGTCCTCGAGCAGCTCCACCTGGTCGCCGGCGACCGCGCTCACCGGCACCACCTCGGCGGCCTCGACCAGCTGGCTGGCGGCCACGAGCTGCTCGGCGATCTGCTTCTTGCTCGCCGCGTCGGTCTTGGTGACGACGACGACCACCGGCGCCTTCACCTCGCGCAGCTGGCGGGCGATGAACTTGTCGCCGGTGCCGACCGGCTGGTCGGCCGGCACGCAGAAGACGATCACGTCGACGTCGGCGAGGGTGTCGCGGACGACGTCGTTGAGCCGCTGCCCCAGCAGGCTCTTGGGCTTGTGCAGGCCCGGGGTGTCGACGAGCACCAGCTGCCCGCCGGGCCGCGAGACGACGCCGCGGATGGCGTGCCGGGTCGTCTGCGGGCGGTTGCTGACGATGCCGACCTTCTCGCCGACCAACGCGTTGGTGAGCGTGGTCTTGCCGGCGTTGGGGCGGCCCACCAGGCAGGCGAAGCCGCTGCGGTAGGGCTGGTCCGGCGAGGTCACGCCTCCAGTCTCCCACCGCGCTCCGACACCTCCGTCACGTACGGACGGTCATCGCGAAAACCGTCCGCCGGGGGTTGAGAGGATGCCGGTGTGGCTGGGCGGAAGCGGCGGGAGCAGAGCGAGTCCCTGGCGGTGCGGGCGGCCAGGGAGCGGGAACGGCACGTGGCCCAGGTGACCGCGTACGGGTTCTTCCCCGCCCGGGGCCCGCGCCGGTCGGCCACCGTCACGCCGGCGCCGCTGCACTACTGGCAGTACAACCCGGCGCGGACGTGGCTGGTCGTCGCCGCGGTGCTCTTCGTCGCCGGCTGGCTGGCCCTGTTCGCCTGGGCCGGCGGGTCCACCGCGGTCGTCGACGAGGTGCCGCTCGCGGTCACGCTCGGCGTCGCCGTGCTGGTCCTGTCGACCGGCCGGCTCACCGTGTCCGACTCGGGGCTGTCCTTCGACATCGCCGGCCTGCGGCGCACCTCGTCCCTGCACGTCGTCGCCGGGAGCCTGGTGCGCGAGGTGCGCCGCGGCGCCCCGCCTGCCGGCTGGCCGAAGACCCGGCGCCGCGGCGGCTGGTGGCCGGGGCGGACGAAGGTCGCCGTCCGGCACCTGGCCGCCGACGGCGGCGAGGAGCGCGCGTTCACCGTCTGGGTGCGCGAGCCGGCGGCCTTCGCCGGGGCCCTGGGCCACGACCTGGCGCGGTGATCCTCGCCGGAACCTCCCGGCACCCGGTCGCGCTCAGGCGGTGACGTGCACCGTCCCGTCGGGACCGGCGAGGAACACCGGCGCGGACGGCGTGAGGTCGTGCACCGCGGCCAGCCCGGCCGCCTCGACGGTGTCGGCGGCCGAGACGATCGCGGCGGCCTCCAGGCCCACCACGCCGCTGGAGGCGGCGGCCGCCACGGCCGCCTGCAGCGCGGACAGCTGCAACGAGGGCAGGTCGACCGACGCGGCCAGGTAGGTGCGGCCGTCGGTGTCGCGCACGGCGGCTCCCTCGGGCGCACCGGTGCGGCCGCGGGCGGAACGGGCGAGGGTCACGAGCTTGGCGTCCTCGGCGGCGAGATCAGGCACAGAGTCATCTTTGCCGATCAAAGGGCGGCCCTCCTGCAGGGGCCCGCCGCGAGCGTGCGAGCGGTGGGGGGCAGGAGGGTCCTTCTTCAGCCCTCGACGGTGGCGTGCTCGTCCGACCGGGTGGCCCCGGACTCGGCAGGCTCGTCCACGGGCTCCGGCGCGGCCACCCGGCAGACCAGGATGGTGTCGATCCGGTTGCGCCGGCCCCCGGTGCTCTCGGCGACGAGCTTCAGCCCGGCCACCTCCGCCGCGGACCCCTCGATCGGTACCCGCCCCAGCTCGCGGGCGAGGAGGCCGCCGACGGTCTCGACGTCGTCGTCGAGGGGCAGCTCGACGTCGAACAGCGAGGCCAGGTCCTCCACCGGCAGCCGGGCGGTGATCCGCACCGCCCCGTCCGGCAGCTGCTCGACCGGCGGCCGCTGGAAGCCGTCGTGCTCGTCGGCGATCTCCCCGACGATCTCCTCGAGGATGTCCTCGATCGTCACCAGCCCGGCGAAACCGCCGTACTCGTCGACCACGATCGCGATGTGGATCCGCTGGGCCTGCATGTCGCGCAGCAGCTCGTCGACCGGCTTGGACTCCGGCACGAACGTCGGCGGCCGCATGACCTCCTCGACCCGCGGCCCGTTCTTGGGGTCGTGGACACCCTGCGCCCGGCGGATGAGGTCCTTGAGGTAGACCACCCCGACGACGTCGTCGACGTTCTCCCCGATGACCGGGACGCGGCTGAAGCCGCTGCGCATGGCCAGGGCGAGGGCCTGCGGGACGGTCTTGCTGCGCTCGATCCAGACGACGTCGGTGCGCGGCACCATGACCTCGCGGGCGATCGTGTCGCCGAGCTCGAACACCGAGTGGATCATGTTCCGCTCGCCGGACTCGACGACGCCGCGCTCCTCGGCCATGTCGACCAGCTCGCGCAGCTCCACCTCCGAGGAGAAGGGGCCGTCGCGGAAGCCCCGGCCGGGGGTGAGCGCGTTGCCGACGAGGATCAGCAGCGTGGCCACCGGCCCGAGCACCCTGCCCAGCAGCCGCATCAGCCCGGCGGTCGCCAGCGCCACCCCGTAGGCGTGCTGGCGGCCGAGGGTGCGCGGCCCGACGCCGATGATCACGTAGCTGACCACGGTCATCACGCCGGCCGAGGCCAGCACGGCCTGCACGGTGCTGTCCCACAGGTCGAAGAAGAAGAGGGTGACCAGCACCGCGGCCAGCATCTCGAGCAGGATCCGCAGCAGGAGCAGGAGGGCCACGTGCCGGGCCCGGTCGGCGATGACGTCGGCCAGCACGCCGGCCCGCTTGACCCCGTCGCGGCGCAGCTCGTCGACCCGCGCCTTGGACACCCGCTGCAGCGCGGCGTCCATGGCGGCGAAGAGCCCGGCCAGCGGGATCAGGCAGACGGCGATCACCAGCAGCGTGATCGCACCGGAGGTCATCAGGCTTCAGGCCCCCGGTCGACGGCCGCGCCGGTCATCGGGGCGCGCGGCGCCGAGCGCCAGCCCTCGAGCAGCGAGGACTGCAGGCCGAACATCTCCTTCTCCTCCTCGGGCTCCATGTGGTCGTAGCCCAGCAGGTGGAGCACGCCGTGCGTGGCGAGCAGGAGCAGCTCGTCGTCCATCGAGTGACCCGCCGCGCGGGCCTGCTTGACGGCGACCGAGGGGCACAGCACGACGTCCCCGAGCAGCGCCGGCCCGGGGTCGGGCTCGTCGGGGCGGCCGGTGTCCAGCTCGTCCATGGGGAAGGCCAGGACGTCGGTCGGCCCCTTCTCCCCCATCCAGCGTTCGTGCAGCGTGCTCATGTAGTCCGGGTCGACGCACAGCACCGACAGCTCGGCCATCGGGTTCACGCCCATCTCGGCCAGCACGTAGGTGCAGATCGCGGCGAGCGAGGACTCGTCCACGGCGATCTCGGACTCGTTGGCGACATCGACGGGCATGCTCAGCTCCCCTGCCGGCGCGGCCGCGACCCGCGCACCGGGGCCTGCGCCGCGGAGGCCGGCCCGGCCTTCGCCCGGGAGGCGTCCCAACGCTCGTAGGCGTCGACGATGTCGCCGACGAGGCGGTGACGGACGACGTCAGCGCTGGTCAGGTTCGAGAAGTGGACGTCGTCGATGCCGTCGAGGATGTCGCGGACGATCCGCAACCCGCTCTGCGCGCCGCCGGGCAGGTCGACCTGGGTGACGTCGCCGGTGACCACGATCTTGGAGCCGAAGCCGAGCCGGGTGAGGAACATCTTCATCTGCTCGGCGGTGGTGTTCTGCGCCTCATCGAGGATGACGAACGCGTCGTTGAGCGTGCGGCCGCGCATGTAGGCCAGCGGGGCCACCTCGATCGTGCCGGCGGCCATCAGCCGCGGGATCGACTCCGGGTCGACCATGTCGTGCAGCGCGTCGTACAGCGGCCGCAGGTACGGGTCGATCTTCTCCGACAGCGTGCCGGGCAGGAAACCGAGACGCTCGCCGGCCTCGACCGCCGGGCGGGTGAGGATGATCCGGTTGACCTGCTTGGTCTGCAGCGCCTGCACGGCCTTGGCCATGGCCAGGTAGGTCTTCCCGGTCCCGGCCGGCCCGATGCCGAAGACGATCGTGTGCGCGTCGATGGCGTCGACGTAGCGCTTCTGGTTCAGCGTCTTGGGCCGGATGGTGCGCCCGCGGCGGCTGAGGATGTCCAGGCTGAGGACGTCGGCCGGCCGCTCGGCACCGCCGGCGCGCAGCATGCCGATGACCCGGCGGACCGAGTCCGGCCGCAGCGCCTGGCCGGTGCCCAGCAGCGCGATGAGCTCGTCGAAGACCGCGACGGCGAAGGCGTTGTCGGCGGGCTGGCCGGTGACGGCGATCTCGTTGCCCCGGACGTGGACGTCGGTGTCGACCTCGTTCTCGACCAGCCGGAGCAGCTCGTCGCCGGAGCCGAGCAGGGCGACCATCGAGACGGAGTCGGGGACGGTGATGGTGGTCCGGACCGGTGCGGGGGCCACGTCCCGCAGGTCGGCGGACGATGCGGAGGTGGCGGCCGCCTGGGCAGACGCCTCACGGGCCGTAGGGGTGGCCACCATGGGGACGTTCGGGGAGGTGTCGGGCAAGAACCCTCGACCCTGCCTTCCTGCTGTGGCTGTGCTCCGGATGCACAGCGGACGGGTCGAGGATACCCGCGTCGGCCACGGGGAACCCCGGTTCGAGCGGGCAGCTCACCGTCCCGAGTAGGTGGCCTTCCCCGGCCCGTCGGCGAGGAAGGACCGCACCGCCCCCCGCAGGTCGTCGGTGCCGAACAGCGCGCCGGACACCTCGGGCACCAGGTCGTCGGCGGCCCGCGCCCCCTGCCGGACGGCGACGTCGACCAGCCGCTTGGTGGCGGCGTGGGCCACCGTCGGCCCGGCGGCGACCCGGTGGGCGTAGGCACGGGCGGCCCCGGCGAAGCCGTCGTCGGGGAGCACCCGGTTGACCACGTCCCACCGCTCCAGCACCGCGGCGGGGTAGCGCTCGCCGGTGAAGATCAGCTCCTTGGCCCGCGCCGGGCCGGCCCGTTCGGCCAGCCGCTGCGGCCCGCCCATCGAGGGGGTGAGCCCCACGACGATCTCGACCAGCCCGAACGACGCGCGCTCGGCGGCCAGCAGGACGTCGCAGGCCAGCGCCAGCTCGAAGGCGGCGGTGAGGGTGAGCCCGTGCGCGGCGAAGACGGTCGGCACCGGCAGGTCCTCGACCATCCGCGTCACCCGCAGCAGGCGCCGCCACAGCGCGGCGCCGCGCTCGACCGGCTCCGGGCCCTCGGCGATGTCGCGGAAGACGGTCACGTCGACCCCGCCGGAGACGACCCTGCCGCGCGCCTCCACCAGGACCGCCCGGGCGCGGCCGGGATCGGCCGGGTCGGTGAGCCCGACCAGCTCGACGACCGCCGCCTCGAGCGCGTCGAACATCGGCGCGTCGAAGAGGTTCAGCGGCGGGTTGTCGAGGACGACGACGGCGACGTCGCCGTCCCGCTCGACGCGGACGGGCGCGGTGTCGGTCATGCCTCACCCTCTCCGAGCGGGGCGGAAATGGCCATCACCGTCCCCTCGAGCGGCCTTCGTGGCCACGAAGGCCGCTCGCGGCGGTCGAGTTCCCCCCGGGGGGTGGCTCAGCCCGGCGGCCAGGTCATCCGCCGGCCGCCGAGGACGTGCAGGTGCACGTGGTCGACCGACTGCCCCGCCTGCGGGCCGGTGTTGGTGACCAGCCGGTACCCGGGGTCGGAGCCGTCGGTGACCAGGCCCTCCTGCTGCGCGACCGCGTGCGCGGCGTCCACGAGCTCCGCGAGCAGGCCGGGGTCCGCCGCGGCCAGTGCGGCGACGTTGCGGTGGTGCTCCCTGGGGATCACCAGGACGTGCGTCGGGGCCTGCGGGTCGATGTCCCGGAAGGCCAGCGTCCGGTCGGTCTCGCGCACGGCGTCGGCGGGGATCTCACCGGCGACGATGCGGCAGAACAGGCAGTCGTCCACGCCGCGACCCTAGGGGGCGGCGCGCCGGGGCGCGGACCGGCCCGCTACGCCCAGCGGGTGCGGACCGACAGGGCGGCCAGGGCGGCCGCCCCGGCGGTGGAGGTGCGCAGCACCTCCGGTCCCAGCCGCACCGCCCGGGCGCCGGCGGCGCTGAGGGCGACGACCTCGCCGTCACTCAGCCCGCCCTCGGGGCCCACGATGACCGCGACGGCGCCCTCCGCCGGCAGGTCGACGCGCGCCAGCGGGTGGCGCGCCTGCTCGTGCAGGACCAGGGCCAGGTCGACCTCGGCCAGCGCTCCGCACACCTGGCGGGTGGTCATCGGCTCGGTGACCTCGGGAACGCGCGGACGGCGGGACTGCTTGCTGGCCGTCCGGGCCGCGGCCCGCCACTTGGCGACGCCCTTGGCCGCGCGGTCCTCGCGCCAGCGGGTGACGCAGCGCGACGCCGCCCACGGCACGATCCGATCGACGCCGAGCTCGGTGGCCAGCTCGACCGCCAGCGGGCCGCGCTCGCCCTTCGGCAGCGCCTGCACGAGGACCAGCTCGAGCGCCGGCGGCGGCACCTCGTGCCGGGCCCGGGCCCGCACGCGCAGTCCCTCGGGACCGGCGGCGAGCACCTCCCCCTCGACGACGACGCCGCGCCCGTCGCCCACGCGCACCCGCTCGCCCTGCGTCAGCCGCAGGACGTCGACCGCGTGCCGCCCCTCGGCGCCGTCGACGAGCAGCTCGCCGGCCTCGGGCAGCTCGTCGAGCAGGAACAGCGGCGCGCCGTCGAGCTCGGGCATCCGGTCGTCGGACGCCACGCTCACTTGAACACGTCCCGGACCCGGGAGAACAGCCCGCCCTGCCCGTCGGAGGAGGCGGCCGGGCGGTCCTCGCCGCGCAGCACCGCCAGCTCGCGCAGCAGCTTCTCCTGCTCGGCGTCCAGCCGGGTCGGCGTCTCCACCTCGACGTGCACCACCAGGTTGCCCCGGCCGGTGGCCCGCAGCCGCGGCGCCCCCTTGGCGCGGAGGGTGAGCACGCTGCCGGACTGGGTGCCCGGCCGGACGTCGAGCTCCTCCTGGCCGTCCAGCGTCTCCAGGGTGAGGCTGGTGCCCAGGGCCGCGGCGGTCATCGGCAGGGTGACCCGGCAGTGCAGGTCCTCGCCGTCCCGGGTGAACACCGGGTGCGGGTGCTCGACGATCTCCACGTACAGATCGCCGGCCGGACCGCCGCCGGGGCCCACCTCGCCGTGGCCGGTCAGCCGGATCCGCATGCCGTCCTCGACACCGGCCGGCACCTTGACCTGGATGGTGCGCCGGGCGCGCACCCGCCCGTCGCCCCCGCACTTCGGGCACGGCTGAGGGATGACCTGGCCGACGCCGGCGCAGGTCGGGCAGGTGCGGCTGGAGACGACCTGGCCGAGGAAGGAGCGCTGCACGCTCTGCACCTCGCCGCGGCCGGCGCAGGTGGTGCAGGTGGTCGGGTGGGTGCCCGGCGCGGTCCCGGCCCCGGTGCAGGCGTCACAGAGCACCGCGGTGTCGACGGTGATGTCCTTGGTGGTGCCGAACACCGTCTCGTCGAGGCCGAGCTCGATGCGGATCAGCGCATCCCCGCCGGCGCGGACGCGGCTGCGCGGGCCGCGCGAGGTGCCCCCGCCGCCGAAGAAGGCGTCCATGATGTCGCCGAGACCGCCGAAGCCGGCGCCGGAGAACGGGCCCGGGCCGGCGCCGGCGCCGTTGTCGAACGGGTCACCGCCGAGATCGACGATCCGCCGCTTCTCCGGGTCGGTCAGCGCCTGGTAGGCGCGGTTGACCTCCTGGAAGCGCTCCTTGGCCCCCGGGTCGGGGTTGACGTCGGGATGCAGGTCCCGGGCCAACCGCCGGTAGGCCTTCTTGATCTCGGCGTCGGTGGCCCCGCGGGAGAGCCCCAGCACGCCGTAGTAGTCGGTTGCCATCGAGAATTCTCAGCCTCAGCTCTCGGCCAGGATCTGGCCGACGTAGCGGGCCACGGCGCGGACCGCGGCCATGTTCGTTGGGTAGTCCATGCGAGTCGGTCCTACGATGCCCAGCCCCCCGAGGGCACGGTCGGCCGAGCCGTAGCCGACGGAGACCACGGACGCCCCGGTGAGCGCCTCGTGCGCGTTCTCCTCGCCGATGCGGACCAGCACCGCACCGCCGGCGTCGACCTCTCCGATCAACCGCAGCACCACGACCTGTTCTTCCAAGGCCTCCAGCAGCGCGCGCAGGCCGCCGGGCGAGCCCATCGCCTCGCGGGCCAGATTGGCGGTGCCGCCGACGACCAGCCGGTCCTCGCCCGGCTCCACCAGGGTCTCGACGAGGGCGGCGCTCATCGCCGCGACCAGCGGCCGCAGGGACGGCGCGGCGGTCTCCAGCAGCTCGGGCACCTTGCCGCCGGCGTCGGCGAGCTTGGCCCCGGCGAACGCGGAGTTCAGCAGCGCTCGCAGGTCGGCCACGTCGTCGAGGTCGATGTCGAGCGGGCAGTCGACCAGCCGTTGCTCGACCCGCCCGGTGTCGGTGATCAGGATCAGCAGCAGCCGGGAGCTGGACACCTGCACCACCTCGAGGTGGCGGACCGCGCTGCGCGACAGCGTCGGGTACTGCACGACGGCGACCTGGTGGGTCAGCTGGGCCAGCAGCCGCACCGTCCGGTTGAGGACGTCGTGCAGGTCCAGGGCGCCGTCGAGGAACCGCTCGATGGCCCGCCGCTCGGCGGCCGAGAGCGGCTTGACCGCCGACAGCCGGTCGACGAAGAGCCGGTACCCCTTGTCGGTGGGCACCCGGCCGGCACTGGTGTGCGGCTGGGTGATGTACCCCTGCTCCTCGAGCACCGCCATGTCATTGCGGATGGTCGCCGGTGAGACACCGAGGTCGTGGCGCTCGGCCAGGGCCTTGCTGCCCACCGGATCGTTGGTCGAGACGAAGTCCTGGACGATCGCGCGCAGGACCTGCAGGCGGCGTTCGTCGTGCGCCACGGTGACACCTCCCCGTACCGGTCGACACGTCGTGCGGCACCCCCGCGGGTGCGCGGCCGCGGCCGGCGCTCCCCCCGGCACCGCGCACGACGCCTGGCACTCGCACGGACAGAGTGCCAATTGAGAAGCATACGTCCGAGTGCCGCGACCGTGGCGCGGCTCGCGGCCGTGGAACCACCCACATCGACCGCGGGCGGCGACGCCGGCAGGACACGGCCGATAGGGTGGGCGACGGTGGGTGCCCCGTGGGGCAGGAGAGCGGAGGTCGATCCCCTGATCTTCAAAGCGGTACGCGACGGGCGCCCCTACCCCGACCACGGTCTGTCCACGCGGGACTGGGCGATGATCCCGCCCCGGCAGATCCGGCTCGACACGCTGACCACCACCAAGCGCGAGCTGGCGCTGGACGCGCTGCTCGCCGACGACTCCACCTTCTACGGGGACCTGTTCCCGCATGCGGTGCAGTGGCACGGCGAGCTCTACCTGGAGGACGGCCTGCACCGGGCCCTGCGCGCGGCGCTGCAGCAGCGCAACGTCATCCACGTGCGGGTGCTCGATCTCGACGCGCTCATGCCGGTGGAGACACCCAGCCCCTCCACCGCGGCGATCCCGGCCCAGCCGCCGGTGCCCCACCCGCGGCGGGACTGACCTCGGGGGGCGGCTCGGCGCGGCGAGGTCAGTGCCGGGGTTGGCAGCGCACGCAACAGGTGACGAAAGGCCGCAGCTCCAGCCGCTCCTCGGGGATCTCGGTGCCGCAGTCCATGCAGTACCCGTAGGTACCCGCGGTGATCCGGGCCAGCGCGGCGTCGATGTCCTGGATGGTCCGCTGCAGGCTGGCGGCGCGGCTGACCGCGACGTCGTCGGGCAGCGACTGCACCGTGTCGGCCAGCGCGAGCTCGCGGTCCCGGACGCACTCGGCGCGCTGGCTCTCCAGCCGCGCTCGGAAGTGCTCCCACCGGCCCCCGCCGGACAGCGGGGCATGGGCGTCGATGCTGCTGGTGGTCATTTGTTCTCCTCGTGCGTGCAACGCAGGGAACGCGGTCACGAGAGCGGTGGCGCGTCGGCGTGGGAAGGTGCGCAACTCCGGGGAACGGAGTCAGGAGAACTGCCGGCCGCGGGCCCGCCGGTTCATGGCGAGGGCGCAGCAGGCGGCCGGATCGCGGCGCCGGCCCGGCGGCGGGTGTGGACCGGGCAGGCGCCCAACAGCCTGGCGGGGCACGGGCATGTCCATCGCTGACCACCCCCTGGACCGGTCCGGCGCCGTTGCCGGAACGGGCACCATAACCTGCTGCGGGCGGCTGCGGACTAGTCCGTGAGGTCGCGGACCACGGCATCGGCGAGCAGCCGTCCGCCGTCGGTGAGGACGGCCCGGCCGGCCGCGTGGGCGGCCGGGTCCAGCAGGCCGCGGGCAGCGGCGTCGGCGGCGCGGGCGCGGCCGGTCGGCGAGAGCGCGGTGAGCGGCAGCCCCTCCCGCAGCCGGATGCCGAGCATGATCGTCTCCAGCGCGCGGTCGGCGGCGCCCAGCAGCTCGGAGTCCTGCGCCGGGCTCTCCCCGCGCAGCAGCCGGTCGGCGTAGGCCGCCGGGTGCTTGACGTTCCACCAGCGCAGCCCGCCGACGTGGCTGTGCGCGCCCGGGCCGACGCCCCACCAGTTGGCGTTGGCCCAGTACAGCTCGTTGTGCCGGCAGCGGGCCGCGTCGCCGGTGGCCCAGTTGGAGACCTCGTACCAGTCGAAGCCGGCACCGCGGAGGGTCGCGTCGGCCTGCTCGTAGCGGTCGGCCAGGACGTCGTCGTCGGGCATCGGGAGCTCGCCCCGGGCGATCCGGCGGGCCAGCCGGGTGCCCTCCTCGACGATGAGCGCGTAGGCGCTGACGTGGTCGACCGGCGCGGCGAGGACGGCATCCAGCGATGCGGCCCAGTCGGCCTGCGTCTCCCCCGGCGTCCCGTAGATGAGGTCGAGGTTGACGTGCGCGAAGCCGGCGGCCCGCGCCTCGCGCGCCGCCTCGACGGCCCGACCGGGGGTGTGCCGGCGGTCCAGGACGGCGAGCACGTGCTCGGCGGCGGACTGCATGCCCAGGCTCACCCGGGTGAACCCGGCCGCCCGCAGCCGTTCGAGCGACGCCGGGGTCACCGTCTCCGGGTTGGCCTCGGTGGTGACCTCCACGTCGTCGGCCACCGGGAACAGCTCGCGGACCGCGGCGAGGACGGCGGCGAGGTCCTCGGCGGGCAGCAGCGTGGGCGTGCCGCCGCCGACGAACACCGTGGAGACGGTCGGGAGGTCGGGGCCGAGGGTCCGCGCGGCGCGGTGCAGCTCGGCGATCGCGGTGCCGGCGTACTGGGCCCGGCTGGCCCCCGGCCCGAGCTCGTCGGAGGTGTAGGTGTTGAAGTCGCAGTAGCCGCAGCGGGTCGCGCAGAAGGGCACGTGCACGTAGAGCCCGAACGGGGTGGCGCGCAGGCCCTCGCGGGCGCTGCCGGGGAGCTCGAAGGGCGCCGGGGCCGGATCCCGGGCCGGGCCGGCCGGCAGCAGGGGCAGGACGGTGTTCATCTGCTCCCAGTGTGCCGCGCGCCCGCCACCGCCCGGCAGGATGCCCGGCGTGACTTCTGACCGGGTACTGCAGGTCTCGGTGTCGCGCGGGGTCGCGACGCTGACGCTGGACTCCCCCTCGAACCGCAACGCCCTCTCCCGTGCCATGCGGGCGCAGCTGCGCTCCGCGCTGGCCGACGCGCTGGACGACGAGGACGTGCGGGTGATCGTGCTGGACCACACCGGGCGGGTCTTCTGCTCGGGGATGGACCTCTCCGAGGCCACCGGCGGGGCGGCGGAGGACCAGGGGGTGCACGAGTTCCCGGAGATCCTGGAGACCGTCTGGCGCTCGCCCAAGCCGGTGCTCGGGGTCGTGCGGGGCCCGGCACGGGCCGGCGGGGTCGGCCTGCTGGCCGCCTGTGACGTGGTCGTCGCCGGCGGCTCGGCCACCTTCGCCTTCTCCGAGGTGCGCCTGGGCATCGTGCCCGCGGTGATCTCCGCCGTCGTCCTGCCGCGGATGCTGCCGCACGTCGCGCACCGGCTGCTGCTGACCGGCGAGGTGTTCGACGCGGCCGCCGCGGCGGCCGGCGGGCTCGTCGACGTCTGCGTGCCCGACGACGCGGTCGACGCCGCCGTCGCGGCGCAGGTCACCGCGCTGGCCGCGGGGGCGCCCGCCGCGCTGGCCGAGACCAAGCGGCTGCTGCGTGCCGGCGGGCTGCGCGGGTCCTTCGACGAGCTGCTGGAGCTCTCCGCCCGCTTCTTCGCCAGCGAGGAGGGGCAGGAGGGGATCGCCGCCTTCCGGGAGAAGCGCCCCGCCCGCTGGGTGCCGGCCGCTGACTGACCCGGAGGAGTTGCCGGCATGACAGGCCCGATGAGGGCGAGCGCTCCCGGCGGCTGACCGGATTTCCGCGGATGCTCGTGCTCTGCCCACCACCGTGGGCAGAGCACGAGGATGCGCAGGACTACCGCAGCCGGCGGGTGTTGTCGGGCAGCCGCTCGGTGACACCGCGGGCGTCGAGCCACTCCATCAGCGGGACGGCGACCCGCCGGGTGGTCCCCCAGGCCGACCGCGCCTGGCTGAGCGAGAACGGTGCCGCCACGCCGGCCAGGCGGACAGCGGCCTCCCCCTCCACGCCCGGCGCCAGGTAGACCCCCTCGGCGATCTTCACCAGCTGCCCGTCGCGGACCGCGGCGGCCAGCTCCCGCGGGCCCAGCCCGGCCCCGGTCAGCTCCCCGGCCTCGGGGGCGGCGAACGGCTCGGTGGCCAGTCGCGCACGGATGCCGTCGACGGCCTGCTGCACCCGGGGCGGCAGGCCGGCGGTGGCAACCGCCACCCGGCCCTCCCGCAGCGCGAGCGGCGGCCGCACCACGGCCCGCAGCAGCTCGTCGTCGGGCAGGCCCAGCTCCCGGCGGACGACGGCCACCGGCGGCCCGGCCTCCAGCGGGTGCTGCTGCCGGTACCGCCCGACCAGCGCGGGAAGCCCCGCGGCGAGCTCGTCGGCCAGCCCGGGGGCGAGCAGCCACGGCCCCGCCTGCGTCGCCCCCTCGGGCACCGGCCAGCCCATCGCGGCGAAGTCCGCGGCCCGGACGACGCGGCGGCGGGCCAGGTCGGCGGCGGCGCCGGCGGCCCCGGGTGCCTGCGCCGCGAGCTCGGCCGCCCGCGCCCGGGCGGCACCCCGGCGGCGCAGCTCGGGCGGGTCGACGTCCCGGACGTCGGCGCCCAGCACCCGCCGCGCACCGGGGTCCCGCAGCAGCAGCCGGTCGCCGACCCGCAGCGGCAGCGGGGTGGCCAGCCGCAGCCGCACCGCCGCCCCCTCCAGGGGGCGGAGCCGCGCCGCCACGGCCGCCGAACCGACGTGCACGATCGCCTCGGCCGGCAGCCGCTCGGGCTCGGCCCCGAGGGTGACGTCGACCTCGCCGGTGAACCGGAACGCGCCCGGCGTCAGCAGCGCGTCGCCGCGGGCCAGCTCCTCCACGCCGATGCCGCGCAGGTTGAGCGCCACGCGGGCAGTGGCCCCGGCCCGCTCGACCGGCTCGCCGAGCGACTGCACCGCGCGGACACCGACCTCCCGGTCACCCAGCTGCAACCGGTCGCCGGGCGCCACGCTGCCCGCGGCCAGGGTGCCGGTGACCACCGTGCCCGCGCCCCGGATCGGAAAAGCGCGGTCGATCCACAGCCGCACCGGCGCGGCCCGGTCCGGCGCGGGCAGGCCGGCGAGCAGGACCTCCAGGCCCGCCACGACCTCCGGGACGCCGGCACCGGTCACCGCGCTGACCGCGATGCCGGGCACCTCCCCCATCGACGTCCGGGCCAGCCGCTCCCGCACGTCGGCGAGCACGGGCCCGGGGTCGGCGAGGTCGGCCTTGGTGACGGCGAGCAGCGCGTGCCGCACCCCCAGGGCGTCGAGGACGGCCACGTGCTCGGCGGTCTGCGCCGACCAGCCGTCGTCGGCCGCGACCACGACGAGGGCCGCGGGCGCCGAGCCGACGCCGGCGAGCATGTTGCCGATGAACCGCTCGTGCCCGGGGACGTCGACGACCGCGAGCCGGCGGCCCGAGGGCAGCGTGGTCCAGGCGAAGCCGAGGTCGATGGTCAGGCCGCGGCGGCGCTCCTCCTCCCACCGGTCGGGCTCCATGCCGGTGAGGGCGCGGACGAGGCGGGACTTGCCGTGGTCGACGTGGCCCGCTGTCGCGATCACGTCCATCGCGCCGCCACCTCCAGGACCGCGGCGGCCAGCTCCCCGTCGGCCGCGGGCGGCACGCTGCGCAGGTCCAGCAGCGTCCGGTCGCCGGCCCGGTAGCCGACCACCGGGCGGGTGCCGGCGCGCAGGGGGTCGGCGAACGCCTCGGGCAGCGACACCGCCGCGCTGGGCAGCGGGTGCTCCGGCGCCCCTCCCCCGCCGACCCGCGCCTCCGAGTCGACGGCGACCGCGTCGAGCCCCGCCGCGGCCAGCCGGGCCGCCAGCGCCTCGGCCCGGCGGCGCAGCCCGGCGACGTCCGCGGCGAGCATCTGCGGCACCGGCGGCACCGGCCCGCGCAGCGTCGCCTCCAGGGCGGCCAGTGTCGTCTTGTCGACCCGCAGCGCCCGGTACAGCGGATGCCGGCGCAGCCGCTGCACCAGGTCGGCGCGGCCCAGCACGATCCCGGCCTGCGGGCCGCCGAGCAGCTTGTCACCGCTGGCGAGGACCAGGTCGGCGCCGTCGGCGAGGGTGGTCTGCAGGTCCGGCTCGTCGGGCAGCGCGGGATGCGGGCGGAGCAGACCCGAGCCCACGTCGGCCACCAGCGGCACCCCGCGGCCGGCCAGCCCGGCGGCGAGCTCGGCGATCGGCACGGCCCGGGTGAAGCCGCGGACGACGAAGTTCGACGGGTGCACCTTGAGCACCGCGCCGGTCTCCGCGTGCAGGGCGTCGCGGTAGTCGCCGAGGGTCACCCGGTTCGTCGTCCCGACCTCGCGCAGCCGGGCGCCGGTGGCGCCGAGCAGCTCGGGGATGCGGAATCCGTCGCCGATCTCGACCAGCTCTCCGCGGGCGATGACCAGCTCCCCGCCGAGGGTGGTGGCCACCAGGGCGAGGGCGGCCGCGCAGTTGTTCACCACGAGCGCGGCCTCGGCGGCCGGGACCGCGGCCAGCAGCGCCGCGAGCGCCGCCTCCCCCCGGGGCCCGCGGCGCCCGGTGGCCAGGTCGAGCTCCACGTCGGTGGTGCCGCTCGCGGCGGCGACCGCCGCGACCGCGGCCGCCGACAGCGGCGCCCGGCCGAGGTTGGTGTGCACCAGCACCCCGGTGGCGTTGAGGACCGGGCGCAGGCTGCTCGCCGTCGCCGGCAGCACCGCCAGGACGGCGTCCACCGCGGCGGCGGGCAGGACGGCGCCCTCCCGGATCCGCTGCTGCACCCGCTGCACGGTGGCCTTGACCAGCTCCCGCCCCAGCCGCTCGGCGGCCTCGGCGAGCTGCGGGTCGGCGAGCAGCGTGTCGGTGCGGGGCACCTGTCGCCGCCGGTCGGCCCGCACGTTCTCCACCATGGGCACGACGCTAGGTCCTGCGCGCTCCGGTTCCCGCACCGGCGTCCCCGACCGTGTGAGCTCCGGCCGGCGCGGGGTACGCCGAGGGACACCGGAACCCACCCGGTTGCCCGGCGGCTCCATCGGGGCTGCCCCACCATCCCCCGCGCCCGGCGCGCCGCACCCACCGAGGAGAGCACCATGCCCGCAGTCCTGATCGTCCTGAGCGCAGCCGACCACTGGACTCTCAAGGACGGCACCCGCCATCCCACCGGCTTCTGGGCCGAGGAGTTCCTCGTACCGCACGGGATCTTCCGCGAGGCCGGCATCGACGTCGTCATCGCGACCCCGGGTGGGACCCCGCCGACCGTGGACCAGCGCAGCCTCGACCCGGAGATGGCCGGTGGTGAGGAGCGCGCCGCCCAGTTGCGCGCGGAGCTCGACGCGCTGTCCGGGGCTCTGGCCGCCCCGGCGCGGCTCGAGGACCAGTCCCCGGGCGAGTACGACGCGATCTTCATCCCCGGCGGCCACGGTCCGATGGAGGATCTCGCCGTCTCCACCGACCTCGGCCGGCTGCTCCTCGGCTTCCTCGACGCCGCCAGGATCGTCTCGTCGGTCTGCCACGGCCCCGCCGGGCTGCTGCCGGCGGTCCGGCCCGACGGCACGTGGGCCTTCGTAGGCCGCGAGCTGACGGCCTTCACCAACGAGGAGGAGGCTCAGGCCGGCCTCGCCGACAAGGCACCGTGGCTGCTCGAGGACCGGCTGCGCGCGGCCGGCGCCCGGTTCCGCAGCGGGCCCGCCTGGGCGCCGTTCGTGGTGGTCGACGGTGACCTCGTCACCGGGCAGAACCCGGCCTCCAGCCGGGAGGCGGCAGAGCGGGTGGTCGGCCTGCTCCAGGCGCGGGCGGCCCAGCCGGCCTGAGCGAGGGCGCCCTCCGCGGGGCCGGCCCGGGGGCCGGCCCCGCGCGAGGCATGGCGGAGGCGGACGGGAATCGAACCCGCCTGACCGAGCTGCTCGGCCACGTCGGCTTTAGAGGCCGCGGGGGCCACCAGGCACCCTGACGCCTCCACCGGGCAGCTTACGGTGAGGCCGTGACCACCGCGCCTCCCCGGATCCGGCTGACCCAGTACGCGCACGGCGGCGGCTGCGCCTGCAAGATCCCTCCCGGCGAGCTGGAGGCGGTCGTCGCCGGGCTGACCGCGACCGGGCCGGCCGATCCGGCCGCCGAACTGATCGTCGGGCTCGACGACGGCGACGACGCGGCCGTGGTCCGCATCGCCGGGGGGCAGGGGCTGGTGCTGACCACCGACTTCTTCACCCCGGTCGTCGACGACGCCTACACCTTCGGCCGGATCGCCGCGGCCAACGCGCTGTCCGACGTCTACGCGATGGGCGGCACCCCGGTCGTCGCCGTCAACCTGCTCGGCTGGCCGCGGGACGTGCTGCCGGCCGAGCTCGCCGCCGAGGTCCTGCGCGGCGGGCTGGAGACCGCGCAGCAGGCCGGCTGTCACGTCGGCGGCGGGCACTCCATCGACGACCCCGAGCCGAAGTACGGCATGGCGGTCACCGGCGTGGTCGACGTCGACCGGGTGATCACCAACTCCGCCGCCGTCGCCGGCACCCCGCTGTCGCTGACCAAGCCGCTGGGTGTCGGGGTGCTCAACAGCCGGATGAAGGCGACCGGCGAGGTGTCGGAGGAGGCGGTCGCCTCGATGACCGCGCTGAACCGGGACGCCGGCCGGGCCGCGGTCTCCGCGGGCATCCGCGCGGGCACCGACGTGACCGGCTTCGGGCTGCTCGGCCACCTCTACAAGATGGCCCGGGCCAGCGGGGTGACCGCGGTGGTCGACGCGGCCGCCGTCCCCTACCTCGCCGGCGCCCGGGAGGCGCTGGCCGGCGGGTTCGTCTCCGGTGGCACCCGGCGCAACCTGGACTGGGTGCGCCCGCACACCGACCTGTCCGCGGTGCCGGAGGACGAGGCGCTGCTGCTGGCCGACGCGCAGACCTCCGGCGGGCTGCTGCTCGGCGGGGAGGTCCCCGGTGCCCCGGTGATCGGCGAGTTCGTGCCCCGCGGCGAGCACGTCGTCGTCATCCGCTGACCGCCCCCGGGACGGTTGTCGCGATCACCGTCCCGGGCGGTGACCGGCGTCGCAGGGCGGCCTCGGCTCCGTTACCTTCCCGTCATGCTCGCTGCCTTCGTCTCCACGCCCGCCCCGAAGGACCCGCTCTCCGTGCTGGAGGTCGCCGAGCGTCCCGAGCCCGAGGTGCCCGACGGCTGGACGACGGTGCAGGTCAAGGCCGTCTCCCTCAACCACCACGACCTGTTCAGCCTGCGCGGGGTCGGGCTGCCGCAGGAGCGGATGCCGATGATCCTGGGCACCGACGCGGCCGGCCTGGACGAGGACGGCAACGAGGTCGTCGTCCACGGGGTGGTCGCGAGCCCGGGCTGGACCGGCGACGAGACGCTGGACCCGAAGCGGACCCTGTTCTCCGAGCTCCACCAGGGCACGATGGCCGAGCGGGTCGCCGTCCCGCGGCGCAACGTGCTGCCCAAGCCGGCCGGGCTGTCCTTCGCCGAGGCGGCCTGCCTGCCCACGGCCTGGCTCACCGCCTACCGGATGCTGTTCGTGAAGTCCGGGCTGCGGCCGGGGCAGACGGTGCTCGTGCAGGGCGCCAGCGGCGGGGTCGCCACCGCGCTGATCGTGCTGGGCCGGGCGGCGGGCCTGCGGGTGTGGGTGACCGGGCGCAGCGAGGAGAAGCGGGCCGCGGCCCTGGCGCTCGGTGCCGAGCAGGCCTTCGAGACCGGCGCCCGGCTCCCCGAGCGGGTCGACGGCGTCATGGAGACCGTGGGCGAGGCGACCTGGAGCCACAGCGTCAAGTCGCTCAAGCCCGGCGGCGTGCTGGTCACCTCCGGCGCGACCACCGGCTTCAACCCGGGCGCGGAGCTCAACCGGGTGTTCTTCACCCAGCTGTCGGTGATCGGCTCGACGATGGGCACCCGCGAGGAGCTGGAGTCGCTGCTGCAGATGTGCTCCACCACCGGCGTCCGGCCGGTGATCGACGTGGAGCTGCCGCTGAAGCAGGCCCGGGAGGGCTTCGAGCGGATGCTGGAGGGCCGCACCGCGGGGAAGATCGTCTTCACGCCGTGACCGGCTTCGACGCCGGGCCGCCCCCGAGCGGTGAGGTCGCCGCCGTCGCCTGAACCGAAGGGGGCCGCCGTGATCGCCCGGCTCTGGCGCGGGTGGGTACGCACCACCGACCGGGCCGCCTACGTCGACTACATCGAACGAACCGGGATGGCCGAGTACCGCCGCACCCCGGGCAACCACGGGGCGTGGATGCTCGCCCGCGACCTCGAGGACGGACGGACCGAGATCGTCACGCTGAGCTTCTGGGCGTCGCGGGACGCGATCCGCGGGTTCGCCGGCGACGACATCGAGCGGGCGGTGTTCTACCCCGACGACGACCGGTACCTCGTCGACCGGGAGACGACGGTGACCCACTACGAGGTCGTCGCCGACGCGGGGTGACCTCTCGGACCACGACCTGCGCGGAGGGAACGAAACCTCACGCCCAGCATGTCAATCAGTGTTGACAGCGCCGAGCTATGCAACCTAGGTTGACAACCATGGCGGACACGGCACAGGTGGCCTCCGCGGCCAGCAGTCAGGACCCCGCGGTCGGGCTGCGCGCCGTCCGGTCCCTGCGGACGCTCGTCGAGCGACTGGAGGCCCTCCAGGTCCGTAGCGCCCGCGACCAGGGCTGGACGTGGGAGCAGATCGCCCAGCTCCTCGGCGTCACGCGGCAGGCGGTCCACAAGAAGTACGCGGGCGGCCGCGGGCCGCTCCGGCGGAAGGACTGAGCATGTTCGAACGGTTCACCCAGGACGCGCGTCAGGTCGTCGTCGGTGCCCAGGAAGAGGCGGCCCGGCTGCACCACGGGCACATCGGCACCGAGCACCTGCTCCTCGGACTGCTCGAGCGGCTGGGCACGCCGACAGCCGCCGTCCTCGCCCGGCACGGGCTGACCCACGACGCGGTCGCGGAGGCCGTCGTGGGCTACCTCGGCAGCGGCGACCTCGACGGCGACGCGCTCACGTCGCTGGGCATCGATCTCGACGCCGTCCGCTCCTCGGTCGAGGCGAGCTTCGGTCCGGGCGCGCTCGACGTCGACGGTCCTCGACGCCGTGGATCCGGTCCCGGTGGCCACATCCCGTTCAGCCCCCGGGCGAAGAAGGTCCTCGAGCTCTCCTTGCGCGAAGCCATCGCGCTCAAGCAGAAGACGATCAGCGACGGGCACATCGCCCTCGGGCTGATCCGCGAGGGTGAGGGCCTGGCCATGAAGGTGCTGCACGACCGCGGCATCGACATCGACGGGCTGCGTCAGGAGATCAGGCTCGCCCTGAACCCCTGACCGTGGCCGGACGGTCGACGC
The DNA here is from genome assembly GCF_900114385.1 of Geodermatophilus ruber. Lineage (GTDB taxonomy): Bacteria > Actinomycetota > Actinomycetes > Mycobacteriales > Geodermatophilaceae > Geodermatophilus > Geodermatophilus ruber. The sequence continues at coordinate 254,273 of NZ_FOSW01000005.1, read as the reverse complement.
GGAGCAGGACCACGGCGGCGATCGCGGCCAGGCCGGCGGCGATCGCCGCCCCGGCGAACACGGTGTGCAGCTGGGTCAGGACCGCCGCCCCGGTCGCGGTGTCGTAGGCCGGGCAGTCGGCCGGTGTCTGCGGGCACAGCTCGAACGGTGTGCCGATGGCGTCGACCTCGGCGGTGAACCGGCGCAGCGCGACGGCGGTGAGCAGCGAGAGGCCCGCGAGCATCCCGACGCTCCGGGCGACGACGGCCAGCGCACCGGCGCTGCCGTGCACGTCGGCACCGGTCACCCCGAGCAGCACGGTGTTCACCGGGGCGATCGCCAGCCCGAAGCCGAGGCCCGCGGCGAGCAGCACCACCGTCGACCACGCGCCGTCCAGGGACCGCTCGTCCCAGCCGGTCATGAACACGAACGCTCCCGCGGTGAGCGCCATCCCGGCGGCCGCGACCAACCGCGGGGCGACCACGCGGCAGAGCCAGCCGCCGGCCACCGCGCCCACCGGCACCGCGATCAGCAGCCGCAGCAGCACGAGCGCGGCGCCGAGCTGGTCGCCCGGCGTCGTGGTGCTGCGCGCGAACAACGGGACGTCGACGAGCGCCGCGACCAGGGCGACGCCGACCAGCAGGTTCACCAGCAGGGCGCCCCACGCGCCCACCGGGCGCAGTGCCCGCACCGGCAGGACCGGATCCGCCGCCCGCCGCTCGTGGAGCACGAACGCGATCCCGGCCGCGGCGGCGAGCGGCAGCAGCACCGGTCCGTACGCCACGATCTGGGTGGCCGGGTCGGCGGCCGCGAAGGCCCACACCAGGCTGCCCAGCGCGACGACGGCCAGCGCCGAACCGAGCCCGTCGACCTCCCCGGCCAGCCGGCGCGCCCCGCGCAGCGGCAGCACCGCGCCGTCCGGCGCCGCCAGGCTGCGCAGGACGAGGCCGACGCCGGCCAGCGCGGCGGCGAGGACCAGCGGGGTGGACCAGGCGAGCGACTCGACCACCGGCACGTAGAGCAGCCCGATCGTCACGTCCTCGGCCAGCGCCGCCGGGGCCGCGAGCTGCAGGCCCAGCGCCAGCGCCGCCAGGACCGCCAGCGCCAGCCCCAGCGGGTCCGGCCGCCGTCCCCGTGCCGGGATCAGGACCCCGGCGCCGAGCCCCAGCCCGAGCAGCAGGTTCAACCAGAAGATCGCCCGCCAGTCGGCCACCGCGAGCACCGCGGCGCCGGCGAGCGGGCCCAGCACCGCGCCGGCCTCCTGGACCGCGCCCACGACCCCCAGCGGGAGCGCGCGGCGCTCGGGCGGCCAGCGGTCGGCCACGAGGGCGAGCGTGGCGGGGACCAGCCCGCCGGCACCGATGCCCTGCAGCCCGCGGCCGGCCACCGCGGGGCCGAGCGCCTCGGCGGTGGCGGTCAGCAGGGAGCCGAACGCGAAGAGGAGCAGGCAGCCGACGAGCACGGGGACCCGCCCCCGCAGGTCGGCCAGCCGGCCGAGCAGGGGCAGCGTGGCCGTGTAGCCGAGGAGGAAGCCGCCGACGATCGGCGTCGCCCGCTGCAGCTCGCCGAGCCCGACCCCGACGCCGGTGAGGATGTCGGGCAGCGCCAGGACGACGACGTAGGTGTCGGCCGCGGTGACCAGGACGGCCAGCGCCGCGAGGACGACGACGGCCAGGCCCGGGACCGGCCGCGGGGCGGCGCCGGCGGGCGCGTCAACCGACGGCAGGCGCGGTGATCTCGACATCGGCCCCGAAGTCGCTCAGCTCGAGGATGAACGTCGCGTCGCTCTCCGCGCTGAAGAACGGTCCGGTCAGCTCCGCCCGGCGCAGGTGACCGCTGCTCGCCGCGATCGAGAAGAGCGCCTGCACCGGCCGGCTCGGGTCGGCGCTGGTGAGCACCCGCCCCACCAGGTCGCCGGGCAGCTCGGTGGTGACCTCACGGACCACCTCGCCGTCGACCCGGCGCTCCTCCCCCAGTTCGGCGGACTCCGCCTCGGCGAGCAGCTGCGAGATGCCCGTCCCCGGGGTGAGCAGCGCGCCGGGGTCCCCGAAGCCGAACTGGGCCGGGTCGACGACGCTGAACCCGGAGGTGAACGGCAGCTGGGCGTAGACGGTGCCGTCGACCGAGATGACCTCGAGGTCCAGCGTGGACCCCAGCGCGACCACCTTCAGCGTGCCCTCGAAGGAGGACGGCCGGGCGATGTCCCCCTCGCCACCGACCAGGGCGGTGCCGCTGCCGGGCGCGTTGTGGCTGTCGAGCACGAAGTGCGCGCTCTGCGCCTCGTCGAGGGTGGTCCTGGCGCGCTCGAGCAGCCCGGACGCCGACTCCTCGGGCTCGCTCTCGCCGCCGCAACCGGTCAGGAGGAGTCCGGCGAGCGCGAGTGCGACGCCGGTACGGCGCAGGAGCATGGCGGACCTCCCCGTCGGCCGGGGCTGCTCCCGGCGTACCGCGGCGGACAGTAGCGCGCCGCCGCGATCAGACCGAGGCGCCGGTCCGCGTGGCGATCTTCGCGGCGATCTTGGGCTGGTCCCTGACCGGCAGGTGCTGCAGGGCGGGAGCCAGTTGCGGGAGGCGGTGCTTCTGAGTGGTGAAGGCCCGGAAGGCCAGGCCGACGGTGACCTCGTGGTCCGGGCGGACGACGACCTCGATGGCGTCGCCGGCCCCGACGTCGCCGGGCTCGAGCACGCGCAGGTAGGCACCGCAGGCGCCGTACGCGGTGAACCGCTTGACCAGCTGCGGCACGCCCCAGAACCGCTCGAAGTTCGCGCACGGGATCCGCGGCGCGGTGACCTCCAGCAGCGCCGTCCCCACCTGCCACCGCTCGCCGAGCAGCGCGCCGGTCAGGTCCAGGCCGGTCGTCCGGAGGTTCTCGCCGAACCGGCCGGGCGGGAGGTCGCGGCCCAGCTCCGCCGACCACCGGTCGGCGTCCTCCCGGGCGTAGGCGTAGAGCGCCTGGCCCTCGCCGCCGTGGTACTTGCGGTTGACCTGGACGTCACCGTCGAGGCCGAGCTCGCCGACGGCGACCCGGCCGGCGACCGGCTTCTTGTCGATCCCGCTGCGGTTCGGCTTCCGGCCCGGAAGCGGCAGCAGATCCGCGCCCGCGACGCAGACGGCCTCGAGCCGGCCGCTCACTTCTTGGAGGCGGTCGACTCGTTCGTGGAGAGCGCGGCGACGAACGCCTCTTGAGGAACCTCGACGCGGCCGACCATCTTCATCCGCTTCTTGCCCTCCTTCTGCTTCTCCAGCAGCTTCCGCTTGCGGGTGATGTCACCGCCGTAGCACTTGGCCAGGACGTCCTTGCGGATGGCGCGGACCGTCTCGCGGGCGATGACCCGCGAGCCGACGGCGGCCTGGATCGGCACCTCGAACTGCTGGCGCGGGATGAGCTCGCGCAGCTTGCCGGCCATCATCACGCCGTAGCTGTAGGCCTTGTCCTTGTGCACGATCGCGCTGAAGGCGTCGACGGCCTCACCCTGCAGCAGGATGTCGACCTTGACCAGCGAGGACTCCTGCTCCCCGGCCTCGGAGTAGTCGAGGGAGGCGTAGCCGCGGGTGCGTGACTTCAGGGCGTCGAAGAAGTCGAAGATGATCTCACCGAGCGGGAGCACGTAGCGCAGCTCCACGCGGGATTCCGAGAGGTAGTCCATGCCGCCCAGCTGGCCACGGCGGCCCTGGCACAGCTCCATGATGGCGCCGGTGTAGTCGCTGGGCGCGATGATCGTCGCGTTCACGACCGGCTCGTAGACCGTGTCGATCTTCCCCATCGGCCAGTCGCTGGGGTTCGTCACCGTGATCTCGGAGCCGTCCTCCATCACCACCCGGTAGACGACGTTCGGCGCCGTGGAGATGAGGCTGATGCCGGCCTCGCGCTCCAGCCGCTCGCGGACGATCTCCAGGTGCAGCAGGCCGAGGAAGCCGACGCGGAAGCCGAAGCCGAGCGCCGCGGAGGTCTCCGGCTCGTACGTCAGCGCGGCGTCGTTGAGCAGTAGTTTGTCCAGCGCCTCACGCAGCAGCGGGTACTCGCTGCCGTCGATCGGGTAGAGGCCGGAGTAGACCATCGGCTTCGGGTCGCGGTAGCCGCCGATCGACTCGCTGGCCGGCTTGTGCTGGAGGGTCACGGTGTCGCCGACGCGGGACTGGCGGACGTCCTTCACCCCGGTGATGAAGTAGCCGACCTCGCCGACGCCCAGGCTCTCGACCGGCTTGGGCTCGGGCGAGATGACGCCGATCTCGAGGAGCTCGTGGGTGGCGCCGGTCGACATCATCTTGATCCGGTCGCGGGCGGCGATCCGCCCGTCGACGACGCGGACATAGGTGATGACGCCGCGGTAGATGTCGTAGACCGAGTCGAAGATCATCGCCCGGGCGGGGCCGTCGGCCTCGCCGGTCGGGGCCGGGATCTGCTCGACGATGGCGTCGAGCAGCTCGGGCACCCCCTCGCCGGTCTTGCCGCTGACCCGCAGCACGTCGTCAGGGTCGCAGCCGATGATGTGCGCGATCTCCGCGGCGTACTTGTCCGGCTGGGCGGCCGGCAGGTCGATCTTGTTGAGCACCGGGATGATCGTGAGGTCGTTCTCCATGGCCAGGTACAGGTTGGCCAGGGTCTGGGCCTCGATGCCCTGGGCGGCATCGACGAGGAGGACGGCGCCCTCGCACGCGGCCAGGGACCTCGACACCTCGTAGGTGAAGTCGACGTGCCCCGGGGTGTCGATCATGTGCAGGACGTGATCGGTGCCGGCGTGCTCTCCGGTCGTCGGCGTCCACGGCAGGCGGACGTTCTGCGCCTTGATGGTGATGCCGCGCTCGCGCTCGATGTCCATGCGATCGAGGTACTGCGCACGCATCTGCCGCGCCTCGATGATCCCGGTGACCTCGAGCATCCGGTCGGCCAGCGTCGACTTGCCATGGTCGATGTGGGCGATGATGCAGAAGTTCCGGATGCGGGCCGGGTCGGTGTAGGCGGGAGTCGTCACAGTGCTTCCATCGTCCCACGGCTGCGCGCGGCGTCCAGCGATTGGCTGGACCGGCGGCGTCCGAACCGCGGGTTGGGGCGGCGCGACAGTCGCTGGTACCCTGGCAGACCGGTCCGCTGACGCTTGCCGTCCGGACGCACTGTCAGAAGTACTCCCTCCCGAGAGACACCCGAGGCTCACGCGTGGCGAACATCAAGTCCCAGATCAAGCGGATCAAGACGAACGAGAAGGCGCGTCAGCGCAACGTTGCCGTCAAGTCCGCCCTGAAGACGGCTGTCCGGCGCTTCCGCACCGCCGCCGACGCCGGGGACGCCGCGGCCGCTCAGACTGCCCTGCAGATCGCCAGCAAGGCGCTCGACAAGGCCGCCAGCAAGGGCGTCATCCACAAGAACCAGGCCGCCAACCGCAAGTCGGGCATGGCCAAGCGGGTCGCCAGCCTCTCCAGCTGACGTCAACCGCGATATCCGCGGTCCGCACAGAGCCCCCTCCCTGACAGGGAGGGGGCTCTGTGCGTTTCCAGGGCCCCCACGTCGCCCGGGGCTCCTCGGCCGCCGTGCGGTGACCGCGGCGAGGGTGTCAGCCGCGGCCCCTGCCGGTGGAGGCCCGGATCGCCACGATCCGGCGCACCGCGCGCTCCAGCGCGTACTCCGCGCTGGCCGCGGCGCCCTTGACGTCGGCGTTGAGGTCCGCGGCCACCCCGATCGCCAGCTGCAGCCCCTCGATGCTCCACCCGCGCGCCTGGGACTGGGCCTTCTTGACCTTCCACGGCGGCATCTTCAGCGTGCGGGCCAGCTCGCCGGGGTTGCTGCTGCGCACCGAGGTCACCCGGGCCGCGGTGCGGACCCCGTCGGCGATGGCGTCGGCGATCAGCACGTGGGCCACCCCGCGCTGCGACGCCCAGCGCAGCATCTCGAGCGCTCCCCGGCGGTCACCGACCAGGACCCGCTCGGCCACGGTGAAACCGGTGACCTCGGCCTGCCCGCGGTGGAACCGGGCGACCGCGTCGGCGTCGATCGTGCCGCCGAAGTCCGAGGTCAGCTGGCTGGCCGCCGACGACAGCTGCCGCAGGTCCGCCCCGATCGCCTCCACCAGCGCGGCGGCCGCGTCGGGGGTGATGCGTCCCCCGGCCGCGCGCACCTCGCTGCGCACGAAGGCGATCCGGTCACCCGTCGAGCTGATCTTCGGGCACTCGTCGACGGCGGCTCCGGCGGCCGTGAAGGCCTTGAGGAGTGCCTCGTTCCGCTTGCCGCCGTTGTGCACCACCACGAGCGTGAGGTCCGGGTCGGGTTCCTTCGCGTAGCCGGTGAGCGCGTCGGCGAGCGCTCCGGCCGCCTCATGCACGCCGGTGACGACCACCAGGCGGTGCTCGCCGAACAGCGACGGCGCCAGGACGTCGGCCAGCTGCCCCACCGGGAGCCCCAGCGCGGGGAGCTCGTGCAGCTCCGCCCCGGGGTGGCGCTCGCGCACCGCGGCGCGCACCGCGGCCACCGCGCGGGAGCGCAGGAGCTCCTCCTCGCCGACCACGGCGCGCAGGCGTGACGTCGGTGCGGGGGGTGCTGCGGCCACACCGGCATGGTGTCACGCGGGGGTGACGCCGCCGCTGCACGCGCGGCCCCCCGACCGGTGCCGGCGGTGGTGTCCCGTCGGGTGCGGACGTCGCCGCCTGCGCACCCGCGTCGCGGCCGCGGGTGGCGACGCCCCAGTTCCCGGCGGAGCCGGCCACCGCGAGGTCCCCCTCCGCGTCCGTGCGGTGCACCCGCATGCCCTCCCGGGCCAGCCAGGACAGCACGCGGGCGGTGGGGTGGCCGTAGGGGTTGTCCGCACCGACCGAGAGCAGCGCGACCCGTGCCCCGGTGGCCGCGAGGAACCCGCGGTCGGCGTCCGCGCTGCCGTGGTGCGGAACCTTGAGGACGTCGGCCCGCAGGTCCGCGCCCCGCGTCACGAGGCGCGCCTGCGCCTGACCGCCGAGGTCGCCGGGGAGCAGCACCCGCACACCCTGCGCGGTCATCCGCACCACCAGGGAGAGGTCGTTGGGCTCCACCGCGGCGGTGGCGATCTCGGCCGGCGGCGCCAGCACCTCGACCCGGGCGCCGCCGACCGTGCGGTCGTCCCCCGGGACGAGGACGGCCCGGGTTCCGCCGGCCCGGCGAGTGGCCTCGGCCAGCCGCTCGGCCCGGTCATCGTCCGGCGCCAACGTGCCCGTGGCGACCACGCCCACCGTCCGTCCGGAGAACGCCCCCGCCAGTCCGCCGGCGTGGTCGGCGTCCAGATGGCTGAGCAGCACCAGGGGCAGGGTGTCGATGCCCAGCCGGTCCAGGCACCGGTCGACCGGTCCGACCTCCGGGCCGGCGTCGACGAGCACGCCCTGCCCCGGCCCGGTCGGCACCACGAGGGCGTCCCCCTGCCCGACGTCGCAGGCCACGACGACCGTGCGGTCGGGCGGCCAGCCGCGGGTGAGCTGCCGGACCGGCCAGCCCACGACGACCAGGCCGACGAGAGCGGCGAGAGCCAGCGGTCGCAGACGCGCGAACCGCCAGAGCAGCCACGCCAGGACGAGCACGAGCACGGTGAGCAGCAGCGCGCCGCGCGTACCGGCCGGCCAGCCCGTCGCGCCGTCCGGCAGTGCCGCGGCGCGCTCGGCCACGAGGACCAGCCAGCGCACCGGCCAGCCGGCCAGCCACACCAGCGCGTCGGCCAGCGGCGGCACGGCCACCGCCACCAGGGCGGCCAGCAGCCCGAGGATCGTCGCCGGTGGCACGGCCGGCGCGGCCAGCAGGTTGGCCGGCAGCGAGGCGAGGCTGACCAGCCCGGACAGCCCCGCGATCAGCGGGGCGGTGGCGACGCCGGCCGCCGCGGCGACCGCGACGGCGTCGGCCAGGGCGGGAGCCCAGCCGCGGCCGCGCAGCCGCCGCGACCAGCCGGGTGCGAGCAGGACGATGGCGGCCGTCGCCGCGACGGAGAGGGCGAAGCCGGCGTCCCGGGCGAGGCCGGGGTCGATCAGCACGAGCACCACGACGGACGCGGCCAGGGCCGGCAGCGCCGCGCGCGAGCGGCCGGTGGCCAGCGCCAGCAGGGTCACCGCGCCCATCGCGGCGGCCCGCACGACGCTCGCGGTGGGGCGGGCCAGCAGCACGAACCCGACGAGGGCGGCCGCCGCAACCAGGGCCTGCACACGCCGGTCGGTGGCCCGCCGGCGCAGCGGCGCGAGCACCCCGGTCAGGACGATCGCGACGTTGGCGCCCGAGACGGCGGTGAGGTGCGCCAGCCCGGCGCGCCGGAAGTCCTCGACCAGCACGGGGTCCATGGCGCGGGTGTCCCCGACCACCAGCCCCGGCAGCAGGCCGCCGGCCCGTGCATCCAGCACGCGGGCGGCCGCCGCGGAGAGCCCGTCACGCAGGTCGCCCGCGACCCGCTGCACCCAGGGCGGGCTGCCGAGCGGCGTCGGCGGCGCGCGGGCCGACAACCGCGCCACCAGCCCGTCCGCGGCCGGGGCCGGCGCCGCGGCCACCCGCACCCGGACGGGCTGCCCCGGGAGCAGCCCGAGCCACTCCTCGGCCGGGGCGAAGAGGATCACCGCGTCGTCCAGGCGGGTGCGCGTGCCGCCGTCCTCGACGGCCGTGGCGGTCGCGTCGACGACCACCCGGGGCGGGCCGGCGCCACCGATCCGCTGTGGGTCACCGTCCAGCTCGAGCTCGACGAGGACGGTGCGCCGGTCCTCCGCCAGCGCGTGCAGCGGGGAGGCCTCCCGGGCGCCGGCGCGGACGGCGGCGGTGGCGGCGGTGACCGCGAGCGCAGCGAGGACGCCGAGGCAGACGACGGCCGCGGTCGAGCGGCGCCACCGGACGAGGGCAGCGGCGGCACCGGCGGCGGCCAGGGCGATCCCGCCGAGCAGCGCCGGGCGCAGCGCCGGCGCGGCGAGGGTGCCGGCCCACACGGTGGCCGCGGCCGGGACCAGCCGCAGGTCCACCCACGACCATCGCTCGGGCGCGGCGCTCACACGGTCACCAGGTCGACGAGCTCGGCGAAGGTGGCCGGGCCGATGCCGGGGACGTCGTCGAGCTGTTCGACCGAGCCGAAGCGGCCGTGCTGCTCGCGGTGGTCGACGATCCGCTGGGCCAGCACGGGGCCGATCCCGGGCAGTGCGTCGAGGTCGCCGACGGTGGCCGCGTTGAGGTCGACCGGCGCCGCACCGGCCGCAACCGCGCCCGGGGTGGAGGCACCCGCTGTGGCGGCCCCGGGCACGCCCACCGCGACCTGCTGACCGTCGGCCAGGACCGCGGCGAGGTTCACCGCGGCCGGATCGGCGTCGGGAAGCAGCCCACCGACGGCGGTGATCGCGTCGGCGACCCGGGACCCCTGGGGCAGGGTCACCAGGCCGGGCCGGGTCACCAGGCCCACCACCGAGACCACGACGGTCGGCGAGGTCTCCGCGGCCACCCCCACGGGGGGCGTGGCCGGTGCGGGCTCGGGCGCCTCGGACGGCGACGTGCCGACCGGTTCCGCGGGGGCCGGCTCCACCCGGGGGCGGTCCCACCAGGTCCACGCGGCGAGCAGCAGTGCGGCGAGCAACCCGGCCGCCCAGAGCGACCAGGCCCCGCGCCGTCCGGGATCCAGGCGGACGGCGGCGCCCGGGGCTCGGTGCCGGCCGATGCCGCGGGGTAGGGCGTCCGCGGGGTCTGCGCCGTCGCGCCCCTCCAGCCCGGGGGTGTCCAGGTCGCCCGGCGTCTCGTCCTCGGGTACCCACCCGGGCGCGTGGCCGTTCTCGTCGAGCAGGGCGCGCAGGCGGGCCCGGATCAGGTCCGCGTCGTCACCGCGGCGGGAGGAGAGGCGCACCGACCGGACGCTAGGCAGCCATCCAGCGGCCGGCCGCTGGTCGAGGAGGGTTGTGGACAGGCGGCCGGCCTGTGGATGCGGCCGAACGCATCGTCACGGTTCCGGGGCAGTGTGCTCCCGTGCCCGTCGCCCCGGTTCCGTCACCCCGCCGATGGCTGCTGCGTGCCCTCGCTGCCGGACCGCGCGTCGGTGCCGGGCTCCGGTTCGCCGGCCGGCTTCCCTCCCGGGGTCGGGGCCACGACGACGCCCACCGCCCCCGGTCCCACGTGGGCGCCGATGGCCGCGCCGAGCTCGCTGACGTACAGCTCGCACAGGCCGGGCAACCGCTCGCGCAGCTCGGTGGCCAGCCGCTCGGCCCGCTCGGGGGCGGCCAGGTGGTGGACGGCCACCGACACCGGCCCTCCGTCGGCGGCCTCGATCCCTCGCTGCACCAGCCTGGTCAGCGCACGGGCCGAGGTCCGCACCTTCTCCAGCGGGACCACCCGGCCCTCGGCCATGTGCAGCACCGGCTTGACCGCGAGGGCGGTGCCGAGCACCGAGGCGGCCGAGCCGATCCGGCCTCCCCGCCGGAGGTGCTCGAGGGTGTCCACGACGAACAGCGTGCGGGTGGCGGCGGCGGTCTTCCTCGCCGCGGCCGCCACGGTCGCGGCATCGGCACCGGCCGCAGCCGCGCGGGCGGCGGCGAGGACGGCGAAGCCGTTGCCCATGGCAGCCGACCGGGAGTCGATGACGGTCACGACGTGCTCGCCCACCTGCGCGGCGGCCAGCCGGGCGGCGTCCACCGTGCCGGAGAGCTCGGCGGACAGGTGCACCGACACGATGCGGTCGGCGCCGTCGGCGAGCCGCCGCCGGAAGGCGCTGACGAAGTCCCCGGGTGTCGGCCGCGAGGTGGAGACGCGCTGACCACGGACGCCGAGCGCGCGGGCCACGTCGACCGGCCCGATCTCCTGCCCCTCGCGCCCCGAGTGGCCGGCCAGGACGACGTACAGGGGGACCACCTCGACCGCGTACCGCTCCACGAGCTGAGGAGGCAGGTAGGCCGTGGAGTCGGTGACCACGGCGACGGACACCCGGCGAGGCTAGCCGGAGTCCGATCGCTTCCGGACGCGGTGCGGTGCCGCGGGCCCCGGAGGGGTGAGTTCAGAGAACGGCGTCGGCGTCCTCGCTGCCGGGCGGGACGCCTTCCTCCGGGCTCCCGCCCGCTTCCAGCGGCCGTACCGCCGCGGGGCCCTCGGCCCCCGGGCAGACCGGCTGGTGCGGGGCCACGTTGTGCCGGAGCAGGCGCCAGCGGCCGCTCTGCAGGGCCAGCTCGCTCCAGGCGGAGTTGGCCAGCGGCCCGAACACCCGGCGGTGCTCGGGCCCCAGCCCGAGGAGCCGCTCCATCAGCCGGGCGGCCGTGCCGCCGTGGGTCACCACGACGGCCACCGGGGTGTCGGGCAGGTCGCCGAGGGCCGCCAGCGCCCGTGCCGGCACGGTGGCGGGGTCCTCCCCGCCCCGGCCCCGGATCGGTCGGCCGGCGATCCAGTCGGTGTACTGCTCCGGGTAGCGCTCGGCCACCTCCGCACGGGTCAGCCCCTCCCAGGAGCCCATCCCGACCTCGCGCAGCCGGGGATCCTCCCGCAGCGGCACGCCCAGCAGGTCGGTCAGCTCCGTGGCGGTCTGCACCGCACGGCACAGGTCGCTGGAGACCACGACCGGGTCCTCGGCCGGCCCTACCGCGGCCGCCAGATGCCGGGCGCTGCGCGCCGCCTGACGGCGGCCCTCCTCGTCCAGCGGGGGGTCCAGCTGCCCCTGGAAGCGGCCGGTGGCGTTCCACTCGGTCCGCCCGTGCCGCCAGATCAGCAGGCGGGACATGGGCAGCGGCGGAACTGCCCCGGTCACCGGCCGGTCGTTCCCGGAGCGGATCCGTCGTCCTGGGCGTCGGCCGGGGGCACCGCGTCGCCGCGGGCCCCGTTCCCGACCCCGTCGTCCTCGACCGGTTCGGGAGGCAGCGGGGTCGGATCGGCGCTCGACGGGTCGACGTCGTCGGCCGACAGGGTCGTCCGGCTCCCGGGGGGCGCGCCCTCCGCGGCCTCCCCGCCGGTCCCCGCCCCGGGCCCGCTCCGGTCCACGAACGGGATCGTCGGGCAGTCCTTCCACAGCCGCTCGAGGGCGTAGTAGGCGCGCTCCTCGGCGTGCTGGACGTGGACGACGACGTCGATGAAGTCGAGCAGCACCCACCGCGCCTCGGCGACCCCCTCGCGGCGCACCGGCTTCACCCCGTGCCGCCGCAGCCGCTCCTCGACCTCGTCGACGATCGCCTGCACCTGACGCTCGTTGGGTGCCGCGGCGAGCACGAAGGCATCAGTGATCGCGAGCCGGTCGCTGACGTCGACGATCGAGACATTCGTCGCCAGCTTGTCCGCGGCGGCCTGGGCCGCCAGCAGTGCGGTCTCCCGCGCCTCGGGCGAGGCGGTCATCGGGGTACCTCCTGGAGATGATCGGGTGGTGGGTCGGTGGGAGCGGGGCCGCCGGGCGCGCCGGGGGGCAGCCGGTCATGGGTGGCCCCGTCCGCCGCGGGCGGGTGAGCGCCGTCGCCGGCACCCTCCCGCACCGTCGGTCGGGTGCCGCCGCGGGAGCGGTAGAGGCCCCGCTTCTCGATGTACTGCACGACGCCGTCGGGCACGAGGTACCAGACGGGCATGCCCCGGCTGACCCGCTCCCGGCAGTCGCTGGAGCTGATCGCCAGCGCCGGCACCTCGACCAGGCTGACCGCCCCCTCCGGGAGGTGGGCGGCCCCGAGGTCGAAGCCGGGCCGGGTCACGCCGATGAAGTGGGCCAGCTCGAGGAAGCGCTCGCTGTCCCGCCAGCTGAGGATCTGGGACAGCGCGTCGGCGCCGGTGATGAAGAACAGCTCGTCGTCCGGACGCTGCCGCCGCAGATCGGTGAGCGTGTCGATGGTGTACGTGGGGCCACCCCGGGCGATGTCGACCCGGCTCACCGTGAACCGGGGGTTGGAGGCCGTGGCGATGACGGTCATGAGGTAGCGGTCCTCCGCCGGGCTGACCTCGCGGTGGCCCTTCTGCCACGGCTGACCCGTGGGCACGAAGACGACCTCGTCCAGCCCGAACAGCACGGCGACCTCGCTCGCCGCCACGAGGTGACCGTGGTGGATGGGATCGAACGTCCCACCCATGATCCCGACCCGCCGACCCGCCACCGATCGAGCCTATCCGGGCCGTCCGGGGCCGGCCCGCGAGGACCGGCCCCGGACGAGGGCACGGGGTGCTCCCGGTCCGCCGGACCACCGGACCCGATGGGTCGAGGCGACCGGCTCCCCCGTGCTGCCGGTCACGGCCGGCCCGGCGCACCCGGCACCGCAGCGCCGGAACGAGCCCCGGCACCCGCACGGATCAACGGGCGCGCCGGCGCCCGGTTACGGCGACATGTCGACCTGTCGCCACGACAGCGGTGCACCGCAGCCGCCCGGCCGGCGGACCCGCCGCCCGCGGCGGGCGAACGGGCTCACAGGGTCGTGACGAAGTCCCCCAGCTGAGCGGCGGTGCGGCACTCGACCATGTCGATGACCTCGCCGTACCGGTCGGCCGCCGAGTCGCCACTCCCCCACAACCGGCGCGGCTCCGGGTTCAGCCAGTGCGCCGACCGCGCCCGGCGCACGAGATCGGCCAGCACGGGCAGCCCCGGCTGGCGGTAGTTGGTGCGCCCGTCACCCAGGACGAGCAGCGACGTCTTCGGCCCGACCACGGCCGGCCAGCGGTCGGCGAACACCTCGAGAGCGTTGCCGTAGTCGCTGTGCCCGTCGAACCCGACGACGTCGGCCTCCCGGCCGATCCGGGCCACGGCGTCGGCGACGTCAGCGCCCGGGTGGAAGAACCGGGTGACCTCGTCGGTCGAGTCGACGAAGGCGAAGGCCCGCACGCCGGAGAAGTGCTCCCGCAGCGCCTGGGTGAGCATCAGCGTGAAGTGGCTGAAGCCGGCGACCGAGCCGCTGACGTCGCAGAGCACGACCAGCTCCGGCTTGTGCACCTTCCGCGGCCGGTGGTGGGTCACCACCGGCACCCCGCCGGTGCCCAGCGAGGAGCGGACGGTCTTGCGGAAGTCCAGCCGGCCCTCCCGGCCCAGCCGGCGGCGGGCAGACAGGCGCACGGCCAGCCGCCGGGCCAGCGGGGCCACCGTGCGCCGCAGCTCGGCGAGGTCGGCCTGCTGCGCCCGCAGGAAGTCGATCTGGTCGGCCAGGGGGCGCACCGCGCCCTTGGCGACCCTGTCCCGCCCCCGCTCGGCCGCCGACCGCCGCCGGACCTCGGCCTCCACGGCCGCCCGGAACGCCGCCAGCCGCTCGCGCACCAGCTGCCGGGCCACCTGCTCGGTCAACCCGCCGCGCTCTGCGCCGCCGAGCAGGCCGGCCAGCAGCTGGGCGACCAGGGTGTCCGGCGACAGCGCGCGCATCACCCGGTAGCTGAAGAACGACTGCCCGGACGGCGACGGCGTCGCCCGCCCCAGCCGCTCGACCGCCTGCCGCGCGAACCGGCGCAGCGCCTCCTCGTCGCCCTCGAGCAGCAGCCGGGCCAGCTGCTCGCGCATCAGCGCGGCCAGGTCGGCGCCGTCGGGCACGTCGAGGGTGGACTCGCCCGGCTCCCCGTCGGCGTCCCCGTCCCCGGGATCGCCGTCGGAAGGCACCGGCCGGTCGCCCAGCGGCCACCACAGGTCGAACAGCACGTCGTAGGTCGGCCGCTGCGCCGCGCGCTGCAGCAGCACCGCGGCCAGCCCGTGCCGCAGCTGCTCCCGGTCGAGCAGGTCGACCACGGTGAGGATCTCGGCCGCGTCGACGGCCTGGCTGATCCCGACCGGGATGCCGGCCTCCCGCACGGCCCGGACGAACCCGTCCAGGTGCCCGGCCAGCCCGCCCGCGGCGGGAACCGGCGCGGTCATCAGTTCAGCCGAAGCTCGGCCGCGGCCCGCACCTGGTCGCTGGCGTGCTTGAGCACCACACCCAGCGTCGAGGAGACCGCGGACTCATCGAGGGTGTCCAGGCCCAGTTCGAGCAGCGTCTGCGCCCAGTCGAGGGTCTCGGAGATCGACGGGGACTTCTTCAGCTCCAGCGCCCGCAGCGCGCGCACCGTCCGCACCAGCTGCTCGGCCAGCCCCGGCGCGAGGTCGGGCACCCGCGAGAGCACGATCTCCCGCTCCCGCTCGGCCGTGGGGTAGTCCAGCGCCAGGTACAGGCAGCGCCGCTTGAGCGCCTCGGACAGCTCCCGGGTGGCGTTGGACGTCAGCACGACCATCGGCCGCCGGGTCGCGGTCACCGTGCCCAGCTCGGGGATGGTCACCTGGAAGTCGCTGAGCACCTCCAGCAGCAGGCCCTCGACCTCGACGTCGGCCTTGTCGGTCTCGTCGATGAGCAGCACGGTCGGCTCGGTGCGCCGGATGGCGGTCAGCAGCGGCCGGGAGAGCAGGAACTCCTCACCGAAGATGTCGTCGTGGACGGTGTCCCAGTCCGCGCCGTCGGTGCCCTGCGACGCCTGGATGCGCAGCAGCTGCTTCTTGTAGTTCCACTCGTACAGCGCCCGCGCCTCGTCCAGGCCCTCGTAGCACTGCAGCCGGATCAGCTCCGACCCGGTCGCGGCCGCCAGCGCCTTGGCCAGCTCCGTCTTGCCGGTGCCGGCCGGCCCCTCCACCAGCAGCGGCTTGCCCAGCCGGTCGGCGAGGAACACGGTCGTGGCGATCTGCGCGTCGGGCAGGTATCCCGCGGTGGACAGCCGCTTGCCGACGTCCGCGACCGAGGAGAACTGCGAGGACTGCGACGGCGGGCGGGGCATGCGACTCCTCGCTGGGGCGGGGGGTGGGCGGGTGCTCAGGACGGCGGGTCAGCGGCGGGTGTGCCCGCTCCCGGTGACGACATAGGTGGTGGAGGTCAGCTCGGGCAGGCCCAGCGGACCGCGGGCGTGCAGCTTCTGCGTCGAGATGCCGATCTCGGCGCCGAAACCGAACTCCCCACCGTCGGTGAACCGGGTGGAGGCGTTGACCAGCACCGCCGCGGCGTCCACCCCGGCGGTGAAGGCGGCGATGGCGCGCGCGGAGTCGGCGACGATCGCCTCGCTGTGCCCGCTCCCCCACCGCTGGATGTGGTCCAGGGCGGCGGGCAGGTCGTCGACCACGCGCACGGCCATGTCCATCGACAGGTACTCGGTCGCCCAGTCCTCATCGGTCGCCGGGACGACGGCGTCGTGGGCGGCCTGCGCCCGCTCGTCGCCGTGCAGCGTCACCCCGGCGTCCACCAGCGCGGACAGCAGCCGCGGCAGGAACGGCACGTCGCGGTGCACCAGCAGCGTCTCGGCGGAGTTGCAGACGCTCACCCGGTGGGTCTTGGCGTTGAGGACGATGGCCTCGGCCGTCTCCGGGTCGGCGGAGGCGTCGATGTAGACGTGGCAGTTGCCCTCGCCGGTCTCGATGACCGGCACGCGGGCCTCGCGCACCACCCGCTGGATGAGCGAGGCCCCGCCGCGCGGGATGACCACGTCGACGAGCCCGCGGGCATTGAGCAGCTCGCCGACGGAGGCCCGGTCGGCCGGCAGCAGCTCGATCGACCCCGCGGGCAGCCCCGCCTTCGCCGCCGCCTCGGTGAGGACGGCGACCAGCGCGGTGTTGGTGCCGAACGCCGACGCCGAGCCGCGCAGCAGGGCCGCGTTGCCGCTCTTCAGGCAGAGGCCGGCGGCGTCGACGGTCACGTTGGGCCGGGCCTCGTAGATGATGCCGACCACCCCGAGGGGGACCCGCACCTGCCGCAGCTGCAGCCCGTTGGGCAGCGTCGAGCCGCGGACCACGTCGCCGACCGGGTCGGGCAGCGCGACCAGCTGGCGCAGCG
This sequence comes from Geodermatophilus ruber, assembly GCF_900114385.1. Taxonomy (GTDB): domain Bacteria; phylum Actinomycetota; class Actinomycetes; order Mycobacteriales; family Geodermatophilaceae; genus Geodermatophilus; species Geodermatophilus ruber. The sequence continues at coordinate 237,626 of NZ_FOSW01000005.1, read as the reverse complement.
CGTCGGCCACCCCGGCCACGCGCCCGGGGTCCAGCCGCAGCCGGTCGAGGATCGCCGCCGGCGTCCCGTCGGCCGCGGCCGCCTCGACGTCGGCGGCGTTGGCGGCCAGCACCTCGTCGGCGCGCTCGACGAGGGCATCGGCCATGGCGGCCAGCGCGGCGTCCTTGGTGTCGGTGGGCAGGGTGCGCAGCACCCGGGCGGCGGCGCGGGCACGCTGCGCCGCGGCGCCGATCAGAGGCAGGCCGGAGACGTCGGACACGCCCGCGAGACTACGCGTGCGGGGGCCCGGGCCCTCGTCGCTCCGGCACCGCCCAGTCATGCGAGAATGATTCTCATGAACACAAGGAGGACGGGCGTGGTCGTCACCGTCGCGGCCCTGCTGCTCGCCGGGTGCGGGGCCTCGGCCGGTGAGAACGGAAGCGGGGACGGGCGCACCGTGGTCGCCGGCTTCTACCCGTTGCAGTGGGTCGCCGAGCGGGTCGGCGGGGACCGCGTCGACGTCTCCTCCCTCACCCCGCCCGGGGCCGAGGCGCACGACCTGGAGCTCACCCCGCGGGACCTGGCCGCCGTCGGCGAGGCCGATCTGCTCGTCTACCTCGACGGCTTCCAGCCCGCCCTGGACGAGGCCGCGGACTCGGAAGCGGGCGACTCGGCGTGGGACGCCGGGCAGGCCGCGGACCTCTCGCGGGCGACGGAGGGGCACGCGCACGAGGGCGAGGAGGGGCACGAGGGCGAGGAGCCGGTGGACCCGCACTTCTGGCTGGACCCGCTGCGCCTGGCCGCGGTGGGCGACGCCCTGGCCGAACGGCTCGCCGAACTCGATCCCGACGGTGCCGCCGCCTACGAGGAGAACGCCGTCGCGCTGCGCGCCGACCTGGAGGGTCTCGACGCGGAGCTGCAGACCGGCCTGGCCGACTGCGCCGTCGGCACCCTCGTCACCAGCCACGACTCCTTCGGGTACCTGGCCGACCGGTACGGCCTCGAGGTCGTCGGCATCAGCGGGCTCAGCCCGTCGCAGGAGCCGAGCCCGGCGCAGCTGGCCGAGATCTCCGAGCTGGTCCGCGAGCGCGGCGTCACGACCGTGTACACCGAGACCCTGGTCGACCCGGCCGTCGCCGATACCGTCGCCGACGAGGCCGGCGTGCGGACCGCCGTCCTGGACCCGCTCGAGGGGCTGACCGACGAGTCGGGCGGGGACGACTACCTCGCGGTGATGCGCGCCAACCTGGCGACCCTGCAGGAGGGGCAGTCCTGCCCATGAGCGACCGACCGGCCCTCCGGCTCCGGGGCGCCAGCATCGGCTACGGCGACGTGGCGATCGTCCGCGGGGTCGACCTCACCGTGCACCGGGGCGAGACCGTCGCCGTCCTCGGCTCCAACGGCTCGGGCAAGACGACGCTGGCCCGCGGGCTGCTCGGGCTGGCCACGGTGCTCGACGGCGAGGTCGAGGTGCTCGGCGCCCCGGTGGGCCGGCTGCGTGAGCGCGGCCGGATCGGCTACGTCCCGCAGCGGCACACGGTGAGCGGCGCGGTGCCGGCCACCGTCCGCGAGGTGGTGGGTGTCGGCCGGCTGGCCCGCCTGGGCCTGTTCCGGCGGCTGCGCCCGGCCGACCGCACGGCGGTCGCCGACGCCGTGGCCGCCGTCGGGCTCGGCGACCGGATGAACGACCCGGTGGCCTCGCTGTCCGGCGGCCAGCAGCGCCGGGTGCTCGTCGCCCGCGCCCTGGCCGCCGAGCCGGAGCTGCTGATCATGGACGAGCCCACCGCCGGGGTCGACGCCGCCAACCAGGACGCGCTCGCCGCCGTGCTCGCGGGCGTGACCGCCAGCGGGACGACACTGGTGGTCGTGACCCACGAGACCGCCCCGCTGGCCGGCGTCCTGTCCCGGGCGGTGGTGGTCGACCACGGCCGGATCGGCTACGACGGGCCGCTGGCCGGCAGCGAGCTACCGGTGGGCGGCGGGCACCACCACCCCGGCGAGCCGGGGCGGCCGCCGGCGCCCGGCTACCGGCTGGACCAGCCGCGGGTGACCCCCGAGGGGGGCCGCTGACGTGGAGGTGCTCGAGTTCGGCTTCATGCAGCGGGCACTGCTGGCCTCGCTCATGGTCGGCCTGGTCGCCCCGGCGGTCGGCGTGTTCCTGGTGCAGCGGCGGCTCTCCCTGCTCGGCGACGGCCTCGGCCACGTGGCGCTCACCGGCGTGGCGGTCGGCGTCCTCACCTCCACCGCGCCGGTCGGCGCGGCGCTGGTGGCCGCCGTGCTCGGCGCCGTGCTGATCGAGCTGGTGCGGGCCCGCGGCCGGACCAGCGGGGACGTCGCGCTCGCCGTCCTCTTCTACGGGGGCATCGCCGGCGGCGTGGTGCTGCTCAGCCTCGCGCCCCGCGGCCGCGCGACCAACCTCGAGGCCTACCTGTTCGGCGCCATCACCACCACGAGCGCCGCGGACCTCGCCGTCTTCGCCGTCATCACCGTCCTGGTGCTCGGGGTGGTCTGGCTGCTGGGGCAGCGGCTGTACGCGGTGAGCGACGACGAGGAGTACGCCCGCGCGGTCGGCCTGCCGGTGCTCGCGCTCAACGTGGTGCTCGCCGCGCTGGTCGCCTCGACCGTGGTGTTGTCCATGCGCGTGGTCGGCCTGCTGCTGATCAGCGCCCTGATGATCGTGCCCAGCGCGATCGCCCAGCAGGTGGGCCGCAGCTTCCGGCAGACGCTCTACCTGGCCTGCGCGATCGGGCTGGTGGTCAGCGTGGCCGGCACGACCACGTCCTACTACGCGGGCACCCCGTCGGGCGGGACGATCGTGCTCCTGGCGATCGCGCTGTTCCTCCTGGTCACCGCCGGGGTCGCGCTCCGTGAGGCGACCGCGCGGCGCCGCCACCGGCGCCGCGCCGAGGTGCACGCCGCCCATCCGCACGAGCACGGCGAGGGGTGCGGGCACCCGGCGGTGCCGCACGGCGACCACGTCGACTACGACCACGACGGGCACCTGCACGCACCACACCGGACCGGCGCGGGGGTGCACTACGACGAGCACGGGGAGCACGTCGCTCCCCCGGCCCGCCAGGGCAGCCGGCCATGACGCGCCCGGAGCCGACCGAGGCGCCGCGCCGGCAGACCCGCCAGCGCAGCGCCGTTCTGGCGCTGCTGGAGCAGCTCGACGGCTTCCGCACCGCCCAGGACCTGCACGCGCTGCTGCGCGAGCGGGGCGAGGCGGTGGGGCTGGCAACGGTCTACCGGGCCCTGCAGGCACTGGTGGACGACGGGCTGGTCGACGTCCTCCGCGGCGACGGGGAGGCCGCCTACCGGCGCTGCTCGCCGGTGCACCACCACCACCTGGTGTGCCGGTCCTGCGGCCGCACCGTGGAGGTCGCCGATCCGCCGGTCGAGCGCTGGGCCGCCCGGGTCGCCGCCGAGCACGGGTTCGCCGACGTGCAGCACCAGCTGGAGGTCTTCGGGACCTGTGCGGCCTGCACCACCGCCCGCTGACTCAGCGGTAGGGTCCCCTGCCGTCGCGGACGGCCTCGGCCAGCTCGGCCGAGTGATCGGGGTGCAGGGGCTCCAGGAGGACCAGGTCGCCGGTGAGCGTGACCGGCTCCAGAGCCGCCACGGTCAGCGGTCGCGCAGCGCGCGCAGGGCCGCCTTGCGGGCCTCGCCGGTCAGCCGGTCGAGGAAGAGCTTGCCGTCGAGGTGGTCGACCTCGTGCTGGAGCGCGCGCGCCATGAGCCCGGTGCCCTCCAGGCGCAGCGGCTCGCCGTGGACGTCGAAGCCCTCCACCACCGCGTGCATCGCGCGGACGGTGGGCGCCCAGATGCCGGGCACCGACAGGCACCCCTCGTCGCCGTCCTGGGTCTCCGCCGACAGCTCGACGATGCGCGGGTTGACCACGTGGCCGATCCGGCCGTCGATGTTGTAGGAGAACACCCGGGCGCCGACGCCGATCTGCGGCGCGGCCAGACCGGCGCGGCCGGGGTGCTCGACGGTCTCCTCGAGGTCCCGGACCAGGGCCGCCAGCTCCCGGTCGAAGGCGCGCACCTCGTCGGTGGGCGTGCGGAGGACGGGATCACCGATCTCACGGATGGGACGGACGGTCACGCAGAGCAGTCTCTCAGCCGACGATCCGGCGGCCGACCAGCACCATCTCGTCGCGGTGCACGACCTCCCGGCGGTACTCCGGGTCCAGCTCGCCGGTCTTGCGGCCGAACAGGGCCGGCAGCTCCCGCGCGTCGTAGGCGACCAGGCCGCGCGCGACCACCGTGCCGTCGGGGCCGACCAGCTCCACCGGGTCGTCGGCGAGGAACTCACCGGTGGCCCCGGTGATGCCGGCGGCCAGCAGCGAGGCGTTGCGCTCCCGCACCGCCCGGACCGCGCCCTCGTCCAGGTGCAGCCGTCCCCGCGGCCGGCTGGCGTAGCGCAGCCAGAACTGCCGGGCCCCGGGCCGGCGCCCGGCGACCGCGAACAGCGTGCCGACCCGCTCCCCGGCCAGCGCGGCGGCCGCCTGTGCGGTGGAGGTGACGACGACCGGCACGCCGGCGTGCGCGGCGATCATGGCCGCCTCCACCTTGGTCGCCATCCCGCCGGTGCCCACGCCGTTGCGCCGGGCCGAGCCGAGGGTGACCGCCGCGAGGTCCGCCGCGCTCCGGACGGTGTCGATCAGCTGCGCCGGCCCCGAACGCGGGTCGCCGTCGTAGACGCCGTCCACGTCGGAGAGCAGCAGCAACGCCTCGGCCTGGGCGACGTGCGCGACCAGCGCCGCGAGCCGGTCGTTGTCGCCGAAGCGGATCTCCTCGGTGGCCACCGTGTCGTTCTCGTTGACGATCGGCAGCACCCCGAGGGCGAGCAGCCGCTCCACGGTGCGGTGGGCGTTGCGGTAGTGGCTGCGCCGGGTGAGGTCGTCGGCGGTGAGCAGCACCTGCCCGACGGTGACCTGGTGACGGGCGAAGGCGTCGGCGTAGGTCTGCACCAGGCGCAGCTGACCCACGCTGGCGGCGGCCTGGGCGGTGGCGAGGTCCCGCGGGCGGCCCTGCATGCCCAGCGGGGCCAGGCCGGCGGCGATCGCGCCGGAGGAGACCAGGACGACCTCCCGGCCACCGGCCCGCACGCCCCCGAGGACGTCGACGAGGGCGGACAACCGCGCCTCGTCCAGCCCACCGGGGAGCGTGGTCAGCGACGAGGAGCCCACCTTGACGACGACCCGCCTCGCCCCGGCGATCTCCGGTCGGGCGCTCATGTCTCGTCGCCCGGCAGGTCCTCGTCGGTCCAGGTCTCGGTGAGCTCGTAGGGCACCCGCCGGGCCCGCTTGGCCGCCAGCCGCTCCTCGGCGCGCACCCGGTGCGGGGCGTCGATGCGCGAGTCGGTGCCACGGCCGCCGAGGCCGGCGCTCTCCTCGGCGGTGAGCGTGCCGGCCGGCAGGGTCGGCACGAAGTCGAAGGTGACCGCGCCGATGGTGACCGCGTCGCCCTCGCGGGCGCCGGCCTCGGCCAGTGCGTCCTCGACGCCGAGCCGGTTGAGCCGGTCGGCGAGGAAGCCGACCGCCTCGTCGTTGGTGAAGTCGGTCTGCCGCACCCAGCGCTCGGGCTTGACCCCCCGGACGACGAACGCCTCCTCGTCCTCCGGGTCGCGCTCCACGGTGAAGCCGGTGTCGTCGACCGCGCGCGGGGTGAGGGTGATCCGCACCGGCTCGGGCTCGGGCAGCGCGGCACGGTGCTCCTCGACGGCCGTGGCCAGGGCGAAGCCGAGCTCTCGCAGCCCCTCCCCCGTCGCCGCGCTGACCGTGAAGACCTCCAGGCCGCGCGCCTCCAGGGACTCCCGGACGAGGTCGACCAGCTCCCGCGCGTCCGGGACGTCGACCTTGTTGAGGACGGCGAACCGCAGCCGCTCCACCAGGTCCTCGCGGTACTCGGCGAGCTCGTGCTCGAGGGCGTCGATGTCGCTCTCCGGATCGCGGCCGGGCTCCATCGTCGCCATGTCGACCACGTGCACCAGGACGGCGCAGCGCTCGATGTGCCGGAGGAACTCCAGGCCCAACCCCTTGCCCTGGGAGGCACCGGGGATGAGGCCGGGGACGTCGGCCATCGTGAAGGCGACGTCGCCGGCGCGGACCACGCCGAGGTTGGGCACCAGCGTGGTGAACGGGTAGTCGGCGATCTTCGGCCGGGCCGCCGACATCGCGGCGATCAGCGACGACTTCCCGGCCGAGGGGAAGCCCACGAGCCCGACGTCGGCGATGCTCTTGAGCTCGATGACCGCGTCGAAGGCCTCACCCGGCTCGCCGAGCAGCGCGAACCCGGGGGCCTTGCGGCGGCTGTTGGCCAGCGCGGCGTTGCCCAGGCCGCCCTTGCCGCCGGAGGCCAGGACGACACGGGTGCCGGCGCCGAGGAGATCGGCGATGACCCGGCCGTCGGGGGTGCTCACCACGGTGCCCGCCGGGACCCGCAGGACGCGGTCCTCGCCGCGGGCGCCGTGCCGGTTGCTGCCCTCGCCCGGGCGGCCGTTACCGGCCTTCTGGTGCGGATGGTGGTGGAAGTCCAGCAGCGTGTGCACGCTGGGGTCGACCTCGAGGACGACGTCGCCCCCGTTGCCCCCGTTGCCCCCGTCCGGGCCACCCAGGGGCTTGAACTTCTCCCGGTGGACCGACGCGACCCCGTGACCGCCGTTGCCGGCAGCCACGTGTACGACCACACGATCGACGAAAGCGGCCATGTCCGCCGCCCCTTACTTTGCTCTCAAGCGCCACGAGCGCACGGGCCGACGGCCCGTGCGCTCGTGAGCGGAGTGGTTGGTGCTCAGGCCTCGACCGCGGAGATGGAGACGGTCCGGCGACCCCGCCGCGAGCCGAAGGTGACTGCACCCGGCTCCAGCGCGAACAGCGTGTCGTCGCTGCCGCGGCCGACGCCGAGGCCCGGGTGGAAGTGGGTCCCGCGCTGGCGCACGATGATCTCGCCGGCCTTCACGACCTGGCCCCCGAAGCGCTTGACGCCGAGGCGCTGCGCGTTCGAGTCCCGGCCGTTGCGGGAGGACGAGGCGCCCTTCTTGTGTGCCATGTCGTCGTCAGCCCTTCGTGATGTCGCGGATGACCACGTCGGTCAGCGGCTGACGGTGGCCCTGACGCTTGTGGTAGCCGGTCTTGTTCTTGAACTTGTGGATGCGGATCTTCGGGCCCTTGCCGTGGCCGACGATCTCGCCGGTCACGGTCACGCCGGCCAGCGCCTGGGCATCGCTGGTGACGGTGTCGCCGTCGACCAGGAGCAGGGCCGGGAGGGTGACGGAGTCGCCCGCCTCACCCACGAGACGGTTGACCGTGAACCGGTCGCCCACGGCCACCTTGTGCTGCCGGCCACCGGCCTTCACGACTGCGTACACCACTGACTCCTCGATCGCTGCTGTCATGTCCGGCGGGCGCCCGGACGTCGGGCGCCGGGTGCTGGACGGGCTGCTCGCCTCCCAGGCGACACCGCGAGGTGCCCGGCCCGTGGCGATGCAACCCGACCAGCGTACCCGAGCGGCCGGCACCCGGTCGAACGGGTGCCCGGCCGCCCGGGCGGAGGGCAGAAATGGCCATTTCTGCCCTCCGGGTCAGGAGGCCGGCGGGCCGGCCGGCCGGCTGGCCGCGCGCCGGCGGCGCGGCCGGGGGGCCGCCGCGGTGGCCTCGTCCGCCGCGGCGGGGGGCTCCTCGGGCTCGGCGTCCTCCGGGCCGGGGTCGTCCGGGCCCGCACCGGCGGGCACCGCCTCGCCGTCGGACGCCTCCGCGATGGGCTGGGCCGCGACGGGCTGGGACGCGAGGGGCTCTGCGTCGGGCACCGGGTGCTCCGCCACCCCCGCCGGGGTCTCGGTCACCGCCGGGGCGGCCACCTCGGGAGCCGGCCCCGTCTCCTCGGCGGCTCCGGCGGGTGCCGAGGCGTCCGCCGCGCTCAGCGCGGCGGCATCCGCCGCGGCCCGCTCCTCGCCGGTCTGGCTGCGGTTGCGTCGGCCGCGGCTGCGGCGTCCCCCCGCGCGCTGGCCGTCGCCGCTCTCGCCGTCGGGCGCGCCGGCATCGGACACATCGCCCTCGACGGTGACGTTCTCGGCCGGCACGGAGTCCTTCTGGGCCGGCTCGGCGGCCTTCGCGCCGCCGTCGCTCCGCGTGCCGGCGTCCTTGCCGCCGCCGCCGCGCTCGGAGCGGCCCTGGTCGCGCCGCCCGTTGCTACCGGAACCGCCCGAGCCGTTGCCGCCCCGGCGGCGCTCGTCGACCGGGTCGGTGTGCACGAGGACGCCGCGGCCCCGGCAGTGCTCGCACGGCTCGGAGAAGACCTCGAGCAGGCCCTGACCGACCCGCTTGCGGGTCATCTGCACCAGGCCCAGCGAGGTGACCTCGGCGACCTGGTGCTTGGTGCGGTCGCGGCCGAGGCACTCGGTGAGCCGGCGCAGCACGAGGTCGCGATTGCTCTCGAGCACCATGTCGATGAAGTCGATGACGATGATGCCGCCGATGTCGCGCAGCCGGAGCTGGCGGACGATCTCCTCGGCCGCCTCCATGTTGTTGCGCGTGACGGTCTGCTCGAGGTTGCCACCCGAGCCGGTGAACTTCCCGGTGTTGACGTCGACGACGGTCATCGCCTCGGTGCGGTCGATGACCAGCGAGCCGCCCGAGGGCAGCCACACCTTGCGGTCGAGCGCCTTGGCCAGCTGCTCGTCGATCCGCAGGTCGTGGAAGGCGTCGCCCTCGCCGGTGTAGCGGGTCAGCCGGCCGACCAGCTCCGGCGAGACGTGCGCGACGTAGGCCTCGACGGTGTCCCAGGCGTCATCGCCCTGGACGACGAGCTCCTTGAAGTCCTCGTTGAAGACGTCGCGGATGACCCGGATCGCGAGGTCGGGCTCGCCGTAGAGCAGCGTCGGCGCGGAGCTGGTGCTCTCGGACTTCTTCTGGATGACGTCCCACTGCGCCTGCAGCCGGGCGACGTCGCGGGTCAACTCCTCCTCCGAGGCGCCCTCGGCGGCGGTGCGGATGATCACGCCGGCGTCGTCGGGGACGATCTTCTTGAGGATGTCCTTGAGCCGCTGCCGCTCGGTGTCGGGCAGCTTGCGGCTGATGCCGGTCATCGAGCCGCCGGGCACGTAGACCAGGAAGCGGCCGGGCAGGTTGATCTGCTGGGTGAGCCGGGCGCCCTTGTGGCCGATCGGGTCCTTGGTGACCTGCACGAGGACCTTGTCGCCGGACTTCAGGGCCTGCTCGATGGAGCGCTGCTTGCCGGTCAGCCCGGCGACGTCCCAGTTGACCTCGCCCGCGTAGAGGACGGCGTTGCGCCCCTTGCCGATGTCGACGAACGCCGCCTCCATGCTCGGGAGCACGTTCTGCACCCGGCCGAGGTAGACGTTGCCGGCGAAGGACGTCGCCTGCGCCTGGGTCACGTAGTGCTCGACGAGGACGTCGTCCTCGAGGACGGCGATCTGGGTGCGCTCGCCCCGCTGGCGGATGACCATCTTGCGGTCGACGGCCTCGCGGCGGGCGAGGAACTCGGCCTCGCTGAGGATCGGGGTGCGGCGGCGGCCGTTGTCCCGACCGTCCCGGCGGCGCTGGCGCTTGGCCTCCAGCCGGGTGGAGCCGGCAACGCCCTTGACGTCGTCGTCGCTGGTGGTCCGGCCGTTGCGGCCGGCCCGCTCGGGGCGGTCGTCGTCGGCCTCGGCGGCGGCCTCACCGTCGCCGCTGCTCCCCCGGCGGCGGCGCCGGCGCCGGCGGCGGGTGGAGGAGCCGCCCTCGGCGTCCTCCCCCTCGGCGGTGTCCTCGCCGGTGTCGGGGTCGTCCTCGTCGGACTCCTCGCCGGCGGAGTCCTCGGCGTCGTCGGCGTCCTCGTCGGACTCGTCGGTGTCCTCGGCGTCGGCGGAGTCCTCGCCGCTGCGACCCCGCCCGCGGCCCCGGCGACCGCGCCGGCGCCTGCGGCTGCCCCCGCCGGCGCCCTCTTCGCCGTCGCCCTCACCGGTGTCGGACTCGATGCTCTCGTCGGTGTCGGTGTCGGTGTCGGTGTCGGTGCCATCAGCGGCCCGCTCCGCGTCCTCGCCGCTGCGGCGCCGGCTGCGGCCGCGCCGGGACCGGGGCGCGGGAGCCTCCTCGTCGAGGTCCCCGGTGGTCTCCTGCTCCGGCTCCTCGGCGGAAGGGGACTCGGCCTGCGGCCGGCGGCTGCGCCGGCGCGGGGCGGGCGGGGCCTCGGCCTCGGCCGGGGCGACGAAGGTGACGAACGCCGGCCTCGTCGGCGCCACCGGCGCCGGGTCCTCGTAGTCGTCGGGATCGGCCGCAGCGGCCGGGCGGGTGGCCCGCCGGCGCGACCGGGCGATCACGGCGGTGGGCTCCGGGGAGCTGAACTGCGCCCCGAACCGGGAAACTGGGCCCTCGTCGGGCTCCGGCTCCGGCTCGGCCGCGTCGACCGCCGCCTTGCCCTCCGCGGCCTCGGCGTCCTCCTCCGCGGGCTCGGCGTCCTCCTCGGCGGCCTCCTCCGCGGGCTCGGCGGCCGGCGGCTCGCCGGGCTGCTCGGGCGGGGTCTCCCCCAGCCCGTTCATCGGTGCGGTCTCCGGCGGGGCCGTGCCCGCCTGCGTCGCCGCGGTGCTGTCGTCGTTCTGGTCGGCCACGAGGGGCTCGCCTCCTGTGTGGTGCTCCCGGGCGCCGATCGGATCGACTGGCGGCCGCGCAGGAGCACGGGTTGGGCGGGTCGGGCTGCCGCGCCGGGTACGGCGGCAGAGCTCGACCTGCGAAGTCTGTGCCCGGCTCCCGGGCGACGGTTGCCGCGGCCGGGGGCCGATGTGCGGGTGGTGCGGGTGGAGCTGGTTCTCGGTGGTGCCAAATCCGGGGTGCGTCACGTCTGGCAGCCGTGTCGCGCGACGCCGCGTTGCACCGGGCCCACCGGTCAGACCACCGCGTGCTCCCCCTGGCGGGGGGTGCGCGCCGCACGGTCGGGACCGAGCGGATCGGCCACGTTCCCGGTGTCGTCGAGCCGGCCCTGCGCCTCACGCACGGCCCGAGGGGGCGACGGCGGGCGCAGGTCGGCGACGGCAGCCAGGGCGGCCAACACGTCGTCGGGTCGAACGGCGGGCGTCACCTGCCGGACGACCACACCAAGTATGGCACAACCTGCCTCTTCGGCTCCCGACGCGGAGACCACGGCAGCGCGCGCGTCGATGTCCCGCAGCCCGTTCTTGGTGCGTTTGGCCACCATCACCACGTCGCTGGCCAGGAACGTCTCGACCGCGTGCTGCAGCTCCGCGAGGGCCACCCCCGGCAGTTCGACGCGCCAGGCGGCGGCGTCGATCCGGTCGGCCAGCGAGCCGCCGCCCTCGGCCGCCTCGACGCACTCGAGGACGTCGATCCCGGGCGGCAGGGCGGCGTCCAGGGCGGCGCGCACGGCCTCGGGGTCGCGCGCCTGCGCCAGTCCGATCTCGACGTACTCGGCCTCGCTGGCCGCGCCGGTCGGTGCGGCGCCGACGTAGGAGATCTTGGGGTGCGGGCTGAACCCGGCGGAGAACGCCATCGGCACCTGCGCCCGGCGCAGCGCCCGCTCCAGCGCGCGGGCGAGGTCGCGGTGCGAGGCGAACCGGAGCGGGCCGCGCTTGGCGTAGCGCAGCCGCAGCTTCTGGACGGTCGGGGGCGGCGGGGGCCCCTCGGGCTGGCGGGCCACTACCGGCCGACGACCGTGAGCGGGAGAAGGCTGCGCCCGGTCGGCCCGATCTGGATCTCGGTGCCGTTGGTCGGGCAGACGCCGCAGTCGTAGCAGGGGGTCCACCGGCAGTCGGCGACCTCCTCCTCGGACAGCGAGTCCTGCCAGTCGTCCCAGAGCCACTCCTTGTCCAGCCCGGAGTCCAGGTGGTCCCAGGGCAGGATCTCGTGCTGGGTCCGCTCCCGAGTGGTGAACCAGTCGAGGTCGACGCCGAACGGGGCGAGCTCCTCGGCGGCCGCGGCGGTCCAGCGGTCGTAGGAGAAGTGCTCGCTCCAGCCGTCGAACTTGCCACCCCCGCGCCAGACCCGCTCGATGACGCGGCCCACGCGGCGGTCGCCGCGGGAGAGCAGGCCCTCGATCACGCCGGGCTTGCCGTCGTGGTAGCGCAGGCCGATCGAGCGGCCGATGCGGCGGTCCTCGTTGATCTTCTGCCGCAGGACGCGCAGCCGGTGGTCGATCGTCTCGGCGCTGGCCTGGCTCGCCCACTGGAACGGCGTGTGCGGCTTGGGCACGAAGCCGCCGATCGACACGGTGCAGCGGATGTCCTTCTGCCCGCTGGCCGCCCGGCCGGCCTTGATCACCTCGACGGCGAGGTCGGCGATCTCCAGCACGTCCTCGTCGGTCTCGGTGGGGAGCCCGCACATGAAGTAGAGCTTCACCTGGCGCCAGCCGTTGGCGTAGGCGGTGGTGACGGTGCGGACGAGGTCCTCCTTGGACACCGTCTTGTTGATCACCCGGCGGATCCGCTCGCTGCCACCCTCGGGGGCGAAGGTCAGCCCGGAGCGGCGGCCGTTGCGGGAGAGCTCGTTGGCCAGGGTCACGTTGAACGCGTCGACCCGGGTGCTGGGCAGCGAGAGCCCGGTGTTGGTGCCCTCGTAGCGGTCGGCGAGCTCCTTGGCGAGCTGCCCGATCTCGGAGTGGTCGGCCGAGGACAGCGACAGCAGCCCGACCTCCTCGTAGCCGGTGGACCGCAACCCCTGGTCGACCATGGAGCCGATGCCGGTGATGGTCCGCTCCCGCACCGGGCGGGTGATCATCCCGGCCTGGCAGAACCGGCAGCCGCGGGTGCAGCCGCGGAAGATCTCCACGCTCATCCGCTCGTGCACGCTCTCGGCGAGCGGCACCAGCGGCGTCTTCGGGTAGGGCCACTCGTCGAGGTCCATCACGGTGCGCTTGCCGACCCGCGCGGGGACGTCGTCCCGGGTGCGGGTCACGGCCGCGATGGCGCCGTCGGGGCCGTAGGAGACCGCGTAGAAGCGCGGCACGTAGACGCCGTCCACCCGGGCGAGGCGGGCCAGCAGCTCGGTCCGCCCGCCCGGGCGGCCCTGCTCCTTCCACGCCTTGACCACGTCGGTGATGTCGCCGACGACCTGCTCGCCGTCGCCGAGCACCGCGCAGTCGACGAAGTCGGCGATCGGCTCGGGGTTGAACGCCGCGTGCCCGCCGGCGACCACGACCGGGTGCGTCTCGTCCCGGTCCGCCGCGTGCAGCGGGACGCCGGCGAGGTCGAGGGCCTCCAGCAGGTTGGTGTAGCCCAGCTCGGTGGCGAAGCTGACCCCGAGCAGGTCGAAGTCCGCGACGGCCCGGTGGGCGTCGACGGTGAACTGGCCGACGCCGTGCTCGCGCATGAGCGCGGCGAGGTCGGGCCAGACGGCGTAGGTGCGCTCGGCGAGGGCGTCGGGGCGCTCGTTGAGCACCTCGTAGAGGATCATCAGGCCCTGGTTGGGCAGCCCCACCTCGTAGGCGTCGGGGTACATCAGCGCCCAGTGGACGGCGACGTCGTCCCACGCCTTGACCTGCGCGTTCAGCTCGCCGCCGACGTACTGGATCGGCTTCTGCACCTGCGCGAGGAGCGGTTCGAGGCGGGGATAGAGCGTCTCCCCGGTGGCATGGAGCGATTCACCAGTCATGACCGGTCCAGGGTAGACGGGTCCCTCGGCGGGCGAGATCGGCGATCTCGCCGGAAGGCGCGGGCCCGCCCCGGTGGGGGATCACAGCTCCCCGAGGGTGACCTCGAGCTCCAGCGTCTGACCCTCCCGCTGCACCGTGACCGGCACCCGCTGGCCGGGTTGGAGCTCGGCCAGGACGGCGCCGAGCTCCTCGGCGGTCGGGGTCTTCTTGCCGTCGACGGACACGATCACGTCGCCGGGGCGGATGCCGGCGGCCGCGGCCGGCCCCCCGGGGACCACGTCGACCACACCGACGCCCACCCGCTTGCCCGACGAGTCGATGACCGTCGTCACCTGGACGCCCAGGGCGGCCCGGCCCGAGTCGGTGACCCTGCCGTTCTCCACGAGCTGCTTGGCGAACCGCTTGGCCTGGTTCGACGGGATGGCGAAGCCGATACCGGGCGCGGCCGCCCCCACCCGCGGATCCACCGCGGCGAGCGTGGGGATCCCGATGACCTCGCCGTCCAGGTCGACCAGGGCACCTCCGCTGTTGCCCGGGTTGATGTCCGCGGAGGTCTGGATGGCGTCGGGCAGCGTGGCGCCGGGCGACCCGGCGCCGGGCGGCTCGGTCACGGTGCGCCCCTTGGCCGAGACGATGCCGTTGGTCACCGTCGCGGCCAGCCCCAGCGGGTTGCCCATGGCCAGCACGATCTCGCCGACGCGGACGTCTGAGGAGTTCCCGAACGTCGCCGGCTCCAGGCGGCCGCCGGTGACCCGGACGACGGCGACGTCGTTGGGCGGGTAGGTGCCCACGAGCGTGGCCTGCAGCGGGCCCGCGGAGCCGGGGGCGAGCACCTCGAACTGCTGCTCGGTGCCGACCACGTGCGCGTTGGTCACGATGTGCCCGTCGTCGTCGAAGACGACGCCCGAGCCCAGGCCCGCGCTGCTCCGGATCTCCACGACCGACGGCAGGACCTCGTCGATGACGTCCTGGTAGGTCTCCTCCAGGGCGTCGGCTGCGGGCGCCGGTGTCACGGTGTCGGAGTTCGAGCCCGACCCCGGGTCCGAGTCCGTGCAGGCGGCGAGGAGCAGGACTGTGAGGGCCGCCGCGCCGACGATGCTCCGTGTGCCCACGCCTCGGCCCTCCGGTCGGACCCGTGCGCCCCTGCGCGCACGGGTCCGTACCCCGGGCCGCGTACTACGGAACCCGCCCGGCCGGAAATATCCGGGCGGGGACCTCAGCCGAGGTGGGGGAAGAAGAGCGCGATCTCGCGGGCCGCGGACTCGTCGGAGTCCGAACCGTGCACGATGTTGTTCTGCACCTCGAGCGCGAAGTCGCCGCGGATCGTGCCGGGGGCGGCCTTCACCGGGTCGGTCGCGCCGGCCAGTGCCCGGAACGCCTCGACCGCCCGGGGGCCCTCGGCGACGAGGGCGACCAGCGGGCCGCCGGTGATGAACTCGACCAGCGAGCCGAAGAACGGCTTCTCGCGGTGCTCGGCGTAGTGCTCCTCGGCGGTCTCGCGGGACAGCGTGCGCAGTTCCACGGCGACCAGCCGCAGGCCCTTGGCCTCCAGGCGGGAGATCACCTCACCGACCAGGCCGCGGGCGACGCCGTCGGGCTTGACGAGAACGAGGGTGCGAGCGGGGGTGGCAGCAGACACGAGGGGGGAGCCTACGGGGTCGGCCCCGGGGGCGCCGCCGGCTCCGCGAACGGCGAGCCGAGCAGCTCCTTGCGGATCTGCAGCAGGTAGAGCCAGATGAGGACGAACGCGCCGGCCACGAACCACATGGCGCTGTTGAGCAGCCCGGTCGCGAGCAGCGGCACCTGCAGCACGGTGCCGATGAGGACGCCGTGTCGGCGGCGCTGCACGCCGGAGGCGAGGATCAGGACGCCGGCCAGCACGAGCAGCGCCGTCAGCCGGCCGCCGGTCAGGCCCTCGTCGGTCTGCGCGATGCCGCGGGGCACGAACAGCACGCTGATGCCCTCGAGCACCAGGACGGCCGCGGCGGCCCCGCGGAGGGCCCGGGCCGCGCGCTGGGGATCGGCCGCCGTCACGGCGCCGTCCCGCCCAGCAGGGCGCGGGTCTCCCCCGCCGTGATCACGCTGCCGGTGACCAGCACCCCGGAGCCACCGAGGGCATCGTCCGGGCCGGCCTCGGCCAGCTCGATGGCCGACTCCAGCGCCTCGGGCAGCCGCGGGTGCACGCTGACCCGGTCGGCGCCGAACACCTCGACGGCCAGCGCACCGAGCTCGTCGGCCGGGAGCGCGCGCGGCGAGCTGTTCTGGGTGACGACCAGCTCGGCGCAGATCTCCTCCAGCGCGGCGAGCATGCCGGCGGTGTCCTTGCCGCGGACCGCCCCGACGACGCCGACCAGCCGGGTGAAGTCGAACGACTCCCGGATCGCCTCGACCGTGGCGGCCATGCCGGCCGGGTTGTGCGCGGCGTCGACCAGCACCGTCGGGCTGGTCCGGACCCGCTCCAGCCGGCCGGGCGAGCGGACGGCGGCGAAAGCGCCGCGCACCGTCTCCACGTCGATGGGGCCGGTGGCCGCGCCCGCGCCCAGGAACGCCTCGACGGCGGCCAGCGCGGTCGCCGCGTTCTGCGCCTGGTGGGCACCGAAGAGCGGGAGGAAGATCTCGCCGTACTCACCGCCGAGGCCCTGCATCCGCAGCTGCTGCCCGCCCACGGCGACCTTGCGCTCGAGGACGCCGAACTCGGTGCCCTCCCGGGCGACCACGGCCTCCACCTCGACGGCCCGGCGCACCAGCGCGTCCAGCGCGCCGGGCTCCTGGCGGGCCAGCACCGCGATCGACTCGGGCTTGATGATCCCGGCCTTCTCACCGGCGATCGTGGCGACGTCCGGCCCGAGGTACTCGGCGTGGTCCAGCGCCACGGGGGTGACCACGGCGACCCGCGCATCGGCGACGTTGGTCGCGTCCCAGGTCCCGCCCATGCCGACCTCGATGACGGCGACGTCGACCGGCGCGTCGGCGAAGGTGGCGTAGGCCATGCCGACCATGACCTCGAAGAAGCTCATCGGGTGCTCGCCGGCGGTGTCGACCATCTGCACGTAGGGCGCGATGTCGTCGTAGGTCTCGACGAACCGCTCCGCGCTGACCGGCGCCCCGTCGAGCACGATCCGCTCCCGCATCGACTGCAGGTGCGGGCTGGTGAAGCGGCCCACCCGCAGCCCGAACCCGCGCAGCAGCTCGTCGATCATGCGCGCGGTGGTCGTCTTGCCGTTGGTGCCGGCCACCTGGATCACCGGCATCGCGCGGTGCGGGGAGCCCAGCACGTCGACCAGGGCGCTGATGCGGTCGAGCGACGGCTCCAGCCGGGTCTCCGGCCACCGCGCGAGCAGGGCGTTCTCGACCCGGGCGAGCTCAGGGTCCTCAGGTGTCCGACCGTCCGGACCGGTGCTGCTCATCCTCTCCAGGATGCCAGCCGCGGACTTCCTAGACTGAGGTACATGGTCACCGACTCCCGCACCCCGGACACCGCTGCCCCGGGAGCCTCCGTCGGCGTACCGGAGAAGCCGTCGCTCGACGGGCTCGAGGAGAAGTGGATCGCCCGCTGGGCGGCCGAGGACACCTACGCCTTCGACCGCGAAGCCGCGCTGCAGGCGCCGCGGGAGCAGATCTACTCCATCGACACTCCCCCGCCGACGGCCAGCGGCTCGCTGCACGTGGGGCACGTCTTCAGCTACACCCACACCGACATCGTCGCCCGCTACCAGCGGATGCGCGGCATGCACGTGTTCTACCCGATGGGCTGGGACGACAACGGCCTGCCCACCGAGCGCCGGGTGCAGAACTACTACGGCGTCCGCTGCGACCCCTCGCTCCCCTACGACCCGGACTTCGAGCCGCCGGCCAACCCGGGCAAGGAGCAGATCCCGATCTCCCGGCGGAACTTCGTGGAGCTGTGCGAGCGGCTGACCGCGGAGGACGAGCGGGCCTTCGAGGCGCTGTGGCGCCGGGTCGGCCTGTCGGTGGACTGGTCCAACGTGTACCGGACGATCTCGGCGTCCTCCCGGGCCACAGCGCAGCGGGCGTTCCTGCACAACCTCGCCCGCGGCGAGGCCTACGCCCAGGAGGCGCCGACCCTCTGGGACGTCACCTTCCGGACGGCGGTCGCGCAGGCCGAGCTGGAGGACCGCGAGCGCCCCGGGGCTTACCACCGGCTCTCCTTCGCCGGCCCCGAGGGCCCGGTGTTCATCGAGACCACCCGCCCGGAGCTGCTGCCCGCCTGTGTCGCGCTGGTCGCCCACCCCGACGACGAGCGCTACCAGCCGCTGTTCGGCCAGACGGTGCGGACGCCGGTGTTCGACGTCGAGGTGCCGGTGGTCGCCCACCGCCTGGCCGAGCCGGACAAGGGCTCGGGCATCGCGATGATCTGCACCTTCGGCGACCTCAACGACGTCACCTGGTGGCGGGAGCTGCAGCTGCCCACCCGCGCCGTGATCGGCTGGGACGGCCGGCTGGTCCCCGACGCGCCGCAGGGCGTGCCCTACGAGGCCTACCGCGAGCTGGCCGGCAGGACGGCCCACGCCGCCCGCGAGCGGATCGTCGAGCTGCTGCGCGAGTCCGGCGACCTGCACGGCGAGCCCAGGCCGATCACCCACCCGGTCAAGTTCTTCGAGAAGGGCGACCGGCCGCTGGAGATCGTCACCACGCGGCAGTGGTACATCCGCAACGGCGGGCGCGACCCCGAGCTGCGCAAGGCGCTGCTCGCGCGGGGCCGGGAGATCCAGTGGGTCCCCGAGCACATGCGGCACCGGTACGAGAACTGGGTCGAGGGTCTCAACGGTGACTGGCTGATCAGCCGCCAGCGGTTCTTCGGCGTCCCGTTCCCGGTCTGGTACCGGCTGGACTCCGAGGGCGAGCCGGTCTACGACGATCCGATCCTGGCGCCCGAGTCGGCGCTGCCGGTCGACCCGGCCTACGACGTCCCCGAGGGGTACACCGAGGACCAGCGCGGGAAGCCCGGCGGGTTCCTGGCCGACCCCGACGTCATGGACACCTGGGCGACGTCGTCCCTGTCGCCCCAGGTGGCCTCGGGCTGGCTCACCGACCCGGAGCTGTTCGCGCACGTCTTCCCGATGGACCTGCGGCCGCAGGCGCACGACATCATCCGGACCTGGCTGTTCTCGACCGTGGTGCGCTCGCACTACGAGTTCGGGACGGTGCCCTGGACGCACGCGGCCATCTCCGGCTTCGTGGTCGACCCCGACCGCAAGAAGATGTCGAAGTCGAAGGGCAACGTGGTCACGCCGATCGACGTGCTCGAGCGGTACGGCACCGACGCGGTGCGCTGGCGGGCCGCCGGGGCGCGGCCGGGCACGGACTCGCCGTTCGACGAGGCGCAGATGAAGGTCGGCCGCCGGCTGGCGATCAAGATCCTGAACATCGGGAAGTTCGTGCTGGGGCTGGGCGCCTCGGCCGGGCTGTCCGCCGACCAGGTGACCGAGCCGATCGACCGGAGCATGCTGGCCGGGCTGGCGGGGGTGGTCGAGGAGGCGGCGGCGGCCCTCGACGCCTACAACTACACCCGGGCCCTCGAGGTGGCCGAGTCCTTCTTCTGGTCGTTCTGCGACGACTACGTGGAGCTGGTGAAGTCGCGGGCCTACGGCTCGGACGACGCGGCCCGGTCCGCGCAGGCCGCCCTGGCGATCGCGCTGTCGGTGCAGCTGCGGCTGTTCGCCCCGGTGCTGCCGTTCGTGACCGAGGAGGTCTGGTCCTGGTGGCAGGAGGGCTCGGTGCACCGCGCGGCCTGGCCGGCGGTCGCGGAGCTGCCGGCCGGTGGGGACCCCGCCGTGCTGCCGGTCGTCGCCACCGCGCTGGCGGGGGTCCGGAAGGCCAAGTCCGACGCCAAGCAGTCGATGCGGGCCGACGTCGCCTCGGCGACGGTCACCGCACCGGCCGACCAGGTGCCCCTGCTGGAGGCGGGCCGCCGCGATCTCGCCGAGGCGGGACGGATCGCCTCACTGGAGATCGTCGCCGGAGAGGGCCCGCTGTCGGTCGACGTGGTCCTGGCCGAACCGGCCGACGCGTGAGCGGCGCGGGCGCCGCCGCCGGATAGCGGCGGCGCCCGCGGCCGATCACTGGAAGCCGACGACGACCGCCCGGCCGTTCTCCTCGCCGACGAAGACGGCGAGCTGGCCGTACGTGCCGTCGGGCAGCTCAACGGTCAGCGCCAGGACGTCGGCGTCGGCCTCGGCGAGAAACCCGACCCCGTCGATGGAGTAGTTGACCGGAGGGGCACCGGCACCGGTTGCGATCTCCTCGCGCAGCAGGTCGGCGTCGTCGCCGTAGTAGGCCTGGAAGTCCGCTCCGCCATGGCCCAGCGCACTCCGGTAGTCGCCGAGCACGACCTCGTCCATGAAGGCGGCGCCCCGGTCCAGCGAGCCCGGGATGACCGAACCGTCCTCCACGATCACGTGGCCCGGAAGCTCCACGCCCTCGTCGGCGGGCGGTGGCACGACCGCGTCGCCGTCGACGTCCCCGAGCCCCTCGTCGGCCGCCTCCGGGGGGACCACCGCATCACCGTCGACGTCCCCGAGGCCCTCGTCGCTCGGCGCGCTGCTCGGCGCGGCGCTCTGTGCGGCGGTGTCCGTCGTGCTGCCCTCGTCGTCGCCCCGGAGCAGCAGGAAGAGCAGCACGCCCACCGCGACGAGCAGTGCCACGCCGGTGGCGACCAGCCACGGCAGCAGGTTGCGCTGCTTCGGCTCGGGAGCCGGCGCTCCGTACTGCGGGAGCCCGTACTCCGGAGGGCCGTACTGCGAGGCGGGGATCTGCTGGGTCGCGTCGCGGTCCACCCCGCCGGGGCCGGCCTGCTGCGGCGGGTACGGCTGCGTCATCTGGTGCGCTCCTTCAGCTCCACGATCGGCCGGGCGCGGTGCCCGGGGTCCGGGGCACAGTAGGTCGCAGCAAGGGGCGAACCGCTGCGGCTCGGGCTGCCGACGGCAGACGTTCTGGAGCCGAATTCACACTGGACCCGCCTGCCACCTGCGGGGTGGTCCGGCCGGGCCCGGAACGCACGACGGCCCGCTCCCGGATCCGGGAGCGGGCCGTCGCGGCGGTCAGGAGGTCAGGCGGACTTCTCCCGGGGGGTGCGGGTCGCCTTGCGCGGCACGATCGTCGGGTTCACGTGCTCGAGCACGACCTCCTTGGTGATCACCACGGAGGCCACGTCGTCCCGGCTGGGGACGTCGTACATCACCGACTGGAGGACCTCCTCCATGATCGCGCGCAGGCCGCGGGCGCCGGTGCCGCGGAGGATGGCCTGGTCGGCGATCGACTCGAGGGCGTCCTCGGTGAACTCCAGGTCGACCCCGTCGAGCTCGAACAGCCGCCGGTACTGGCGCACCAGGGCGTTCTTCGGCTCGGTGAGGATGTTGATCAGCGCCTCGCGGTCCAGCTTCTGCACGCTGGTGATCACCGGGAGCCGGCCGATGAACTCGGGGATCATCCCGAACTTCAGCAGATCCTCGGGCATGACCTCGGCGAAGGCGTTGGCCTCGTCGATCTCCTGCTTGCTGCGGATCTCCGAAGCGAAACCGATCCCCTGCTTGCCCGCCCGCTGCTCGATGATCTTCTCGAGCCCGGCGAAGGCGCCGCCCACGATGAACAGCACGTTGGTCGTGTCGATCTGGATGAACTCCTGGTGGGGGTGCTTGCGGCCGCCCTGCGGGGGCACCGAGGCGGTCGTCCCCTCGAGGATCTTCAGCAGCGCCTGCTGCACGCCCTCGCCGGAGACGTCGCGGGTGATCGACGGGTTCTCGCTCTTGCGGGCGATCTTGTCGACCTCGTCGATGTAGATGATGCCGGTCTCAGCCCGCTTGACGTCGTAGTCGGCGGCCTGGATCAGCTTGAGCAGGATGTTCTCGACGTCCTCACCGACGTAGCCGGCCTCGGTCAGCGCGGTCGCGTCGGCGATGGCGAACGGGACGTTGAGCATCCGGGCCAGCGTCTGCGCCAGGTGGGTCTTGCCGCACCCGGTGGGGCCCATCAGCAGGATGTTGGACTTGGCCAGCTCGACGGAGTCGTCACGGCCGCCCGCGTTCCCGGCCTGGACCCGCTTGTAGTGGTTGTAGACCGCGACGGAAAGGGTGCGCTTGGCCTTGTCCTGGCCGATGACGTACTGCTCGAGAAAGTCGTGGATCTCCTTGGGCTTCGGCAGCTCGTCGAACTTCAGGTCCGACGACTCCGACAGCTCCTCCTCGATGATCTCGTTGCAGAGGTCGATGCACTCGTCGCAGATGTAGACCCCGGGGCCCGCGATGAGCTTCTTGACCTGCTTCTGGCTCTTGCCGCAGAACGAGCACTTGAGCAGGTCACCGCTCTCACCGATTCGTGCCACCTGCTGACCTCCACCTCGGGGAATCAGGCCCTGGTCTCAGGTACCTGCGTGTGAACTCTGCCGATGTCCCATGTCCGGCCTCGCCTGTCGACGTGCTCCGCGAGGCTCTCCTCCCGGCGCTGCCGGCCGGGGATCGGGCGCTCGCCGACGGTACCCAACGGCACCGACGTCGAGGGGCAATGACTCACCCCGCCGGGCCGGTGCCGACCTCATGCGTCCCGCGTCCCCCGACCGTACGGGTCGAGTCCGCGACACGCGCGACCTCGACCCGTACCGATCTGGCCGATCAGGCCGGGAGGGCGTTGAGCTTCCGGCTCTGGATGACCTGGTCGACGATGCCGTAGGACTTCGCCTCGTCGGCCGTGAGGATCTTGTCCCGCTCGATGTCGAGGCGGACCTGGTCGATGGACTGCCCCGTGTGCCGGGCCAGGATCTCCTCCATCTGGCTGCGCACCCGCTGGATCTCCGCGGCGTGGATCTCCAGGTCGGAGACCTGGCCGCCGGACTCACCCGAGGGCTGGTGGATGAGCACGCGGGAGTACGGGAGGGCGAGGCGCTTGCCCGGCGTCCCGGCCGCGAGCAGGACCGCGGCGGCCGAGGCGGCCTGGCCCATGCAGACGGTCTGGATGTCCGGCCGGACGAACATCATCGTGTCGTAGATCGCCATCAGCGAGGTGAAGGAGCCACCGGGCGAGTTGATGTAGATCGTGATGTCACGGTCCGGGTCAGCCGACTCCAGCGTGATCAGCTGGGCCATCACGTCGTTGGCCGACGCGTCGTCGATCTGCACCCCGAGGAAGATGATGCGCTCCTCGAAGAGCTTGTTGTACGGGTTGGACTCCTTCATGCCGTAGCTCGTGCGCTCCACGAAGGAGGGCAGGATGTACCGGCTGGAGGGCATCTGGAAGTTGCTCATGTCTGTCCCTCCGGACCTCAGTTGTCGCTGACCGGGTTGGCGCTGTCGGTCATCGCAGCGCGGCTGACGACGTGGTCGACGAAGCCGTACTCGAGGGCCTCCTGCGCGGTGAACCAGCGGTCCCGGTCGGAGTCCTTCTCGATCTGCTCGACCGGCTGACCGGTGTGCTTGGACTGCAGCTCGTTGAGCTCCCGCTTGGTGCGGCGGAACAGGTCGGCCTGGATCGCGATGTCCGACGCGGTGCCCCCGACGCCGGCCGAGGGCTGGTGCATCATGATCCGCGCGTGCGGCAGGGCGTAGCGCTTGCCCTTGGTGCCGGCGGTCAGCAGGAACTGGCCCATCGAGGCGGCCAGGCCCATGCCGTAGGTGGCGACGTCGCAGTCGATGAACTGCATGGTGTCGTAGATCGCCATACCGGCCGTGACCGAGCCACCGGGCGAGTTGATGTAGAGGTGGATGTCGCGCTTGGGGTCCTCAGCCGACAGCAGCAGCATCTGGGCGGCAAGCTGGTTGGCGATCACGTCGTCGACCTGGCTGCCCAGGAAGATGATGCGCTCGCGGAGCAGGCGCTCGTAGACCGAGTCGTTGAGGTTCATCCCCCCGGCGGCGGCACGCAGCAGCGGCGCGCCCGCCGGGATCGGGTCGGTGCTCACGGGTGTGGTGACCTCCGTAGAACTGTTGTGCAGTCGGTCTCGGTGGATGGTGCGGACCGGGTGTACCCGGTGTGCGCCTGGGTCTGCGTCGACCCTAACGCGCAGGTGCGGGGTGGCAGTCCCGGCGCGGGCACTGTTCGCCGTGGGCGCAGCGGTCCGCGCTGGAAGAACCCCGAGGACGACGACGCCGCCCCGCCCCGGATCGCGGGGTGGGGCGGCGTCGTCGGCGTGCCTGGCTGCGCGGGTCAGCTCTTCGCGGCGTCCTCGGGCTGCTCGGCCGCCGTGTCCTCGGCGCCGGCGTTCTCCTCGGTGGCCGGCTCGGTCTCGGCCGGGGTGTCGCTGTCGGCCGGGGTCTCGGCCTGGCTGTCGGCGGGGGCCTGCACCGTCCTCGGGCGCAGCGCCTCGAGGTCGACGGTGTTGCCCGACGCGTCAGTGATCGTCGTCTGCTCCAGCAGCTGGGCCAGGGCCTTGGTGCGGCGGACGTCGGCGACGAACTCGGCGATGTTGCCGCCCTGCTGCAGCTGCTGGGCGTACTGCTCCGGGCTCATCCGGCTGCGCGAGGCCTGGGCCATGATCTGCGCCGAGAGGTCCTCGTTGTCGACGGTGATCTCCCGGGCGTCGGCGATCGCGTCCAGGATGAACTGGCTGCGGACCGCCTCCTCGATGTTCTTGCGCTGGTCGACGTCGTAGGCCTCGCGGTTCTCGACACCGGACATCGACAGGAAGCTGTCCCAGTCCATGCCGGCCTGCTGCAGCTCGTTCTCCAGGGCCCGGTTGCGCCACTCGATCTCGCGCTCGACCAGGTTCTCGGGGATCGGCACCTCGACGGTCGCGAGGAGGTGCTCGACGAGCCGGTCGCGGGCCTGCGCGCCCTGCTGCAGCGCCTTGGTGCGGGCCAGCCGGGTGCGGACGTCCTCGCGCAGCTCCTCGAGCGTGTCGAACTCGCTGGCAGTGGAGGCGAACTCGTCGTCGAGCTCGGGCAGCTCCTTGGTCTTCACCGAGCGGACGGTGACGGTGACGTCGGCCGTCTCGCCGGCGTTCGGGCCGTTGAGCAGCGGGGTCTGGAAGGCGCGGGACTCGTCGGCCGAGAGCCCGCGGACGGCCTCGTCGAGACCCTCCATGAGGTTGCCGGAGCCGACCTCGTAGGACATGCCGCTGGTGGAGCCGTCCTCCAGCACCTCGCCGTTGAGCGTGGCCTCGAGGTCGATGGAGACGAAGTCGCCATCCTCGACGGCCCGGTCGACGGCGGTGAGCATGGCGAAGCGCTCCCGCATGACCGAGACCTGACTGTCGATCTCCTCGTCGGTCACCTCGACGTCGTCGACGGTGACGGCAAGGTCGTCCAGCGACGGCAGCTCGACCTTGGGGGCGACGTCGACCTCGGCGGTGAAGGCGAGGGTGTCGTTGTCGTCGAGCCGGGTCACCTCGATGTCGGGCTGGCCCAGCACGCGGACCTGGTTCTCCCGGACGACCTCGGAGTAGACCTCCGGAATGGCGTGCTGGACGACCTGCTCGAGCACGACCGGCCGGCCGATGCGCGTGTCGATCACCCGGTTGGGCACCTTGCCGGGGCGGAAGCCGGGCACGCGCACCTGGCGGCCGAGCTCCTTGTAGACCTCACCGAAGGCGTGGTCCAGGTCCCCCCACGGCACCTCGATCGCCATCCGGACCCGTGTGGGGCCCAGTTCCTCGATGGTGCTCTTCACAGCGGCAGTGCTCCTCGATCGAAAGACGGCGGGATGGGCGCCGGGCAGACGGACGACGCCGGGTCGACCCCCGAGTCTAGAGACGTCGCGAGAACGGCCGGTGCGGCGGGCATGGATCCCGGCGCCCTCGGTCGGGGTGGCGGGATTTGAACCCACGGCCCCCCGCTCCCAAAGCGGGTGCGCTACCAAGCTGCGCCACACCCCGTGGCGGCACGAGTCTAGGTGCAGACCGGCGTGCTACCGCCCACCGCGGTCCGGGGGGCGGCGGGCCGGGCCACGCGGGCCCCGCCCGCCGCCTTCCGGTGAGCTCAGGAGCCGGACGGCCCGTCCTCCTGCCGGCCGACGCGCTCGTCGGCGAGATCTCGCCCCTTGTCGATGTGCTGGCCGTGCGTACCGCCGGTCTTCTCGTCGGCGAACTGCGCGGCCTTGTCCAGCGCCTGGTCGCTGCGCTGCTCGCCCTGCTCGCTGTCGAGCGCCTGCTTCGCCTTGTCCGCGAGGCCTCCGAGGTCCATGGCGCGCTCCTTCCGGTTCGGTGCGGGACGACCGCACGGCTACCCGCTCGGTCCGCCGTCGACGCCTTCCGTCCCACCACGTGGGCCCGCGACTCCCCTCGGGGCCGTTCTGCGCGCCTCTCGGGCGGCCGCGTGCAGGCAGGCGCTACCCTCGACCCGGACTGTGGCTCCGTGGATCGAGGTTCGCGGTTGCTCGCAGCGAGGGGACGGGCACTTCCGCACGTCGTCTCGCACAGTTCCGCGGGTGTAGCTCAATGGCAGAGCCCCAGCCTTCCAAGCTGGCCATGCCGGTTCGATCCCGGTCACCCGCTCCACTGCGATGTCACGGGACACCGTTCACATGGTGTGCCGCGACACCGTTCATGGTCCGGCGATTCGCGGCGGCGCCATGACTCTCGTCCTTACGGCGGATGGGAGCCCCCATCAGACCTGGCGCGAGCCGGCGCCCGTGGTTGCCAGAGCCCGCGCGGCCTTGGATCGGGTGGATGCCGCATGAACCGCGGCGTCGTGCTTGCCGCCTGGCTGATCGGCAAGGTAGGCGCCACGACCAGGGCATGGGTCGACGAAGCGGACGATCGGACTCGCGCTTCGCCGAAGATGCACGACGACGGTCGCCTCAAGCTTGCTCGACGCGCTCCACGTCCGTGAAGTGCTCCAGCGCGTAGAGGCTGGAGGAGGCGACGTGCTCGCGCATGAGCTCCTCCGCGCGGCCGGCATCCGCGTCACGGAGCGCGTCGAGGATGGCCCGGTGCTGCTCGTTGACGGTGGTCGCACGGTCCGACGGGTAGGCGTAGTTCGAGCGGTAGCTGACCGTGAACGCCAAGACCTGACCCATGATGGTCTGCAGCAGCGGGTTTCCGGTCGCCTCGCTGACCAGCATGTGGAACGCGAGGTCGGCGAGCGCCTGCTCCGAGGCGTTGCCCCGTGTGCCGATCCGCTCCAGCCGGGCGTGCGCGTCCTCGAGTGCATCGAGGTGGTGCTGCTCCCGGGCGGTCGCCGCCTCCCGGGCGGCGTAGGACTCCAGCACTCCGCGCAGCGAGTAGATGCGCACGATGTCCTGCGCGGTGATCATCCGGACGGTCGCGCCGCGGTTGGGCGTCAGCTCGACGAGCCCCTCGCTCTGCAGCGTGAACAACGCCTCGCGGACGGGGGTGCGGCTCACCCCGAGCTGCTCGGCCAGCAGACGTTCCGGCATGGGCTCGCCGGGCTTCAGGCGCCCCGAGAAGATCTCCGTGCGCAAGATGCGCGCCACGCCTTCGCTCGTCCGCTGGGACATGGACACGACGCCCCGCCCCAAGGGCTCCATGTGCACTCCGTCCTCGCAGGTGTGGGGGAAGGATACGGCGTCAGCCGGTCCCCGTCGGGGTCCCCCGCGGTACGGAGGCCTCCGGACCCGCAGGGGCGACCCGGGGATCCCGGGCCGCCCCTGCGGTCGGAGCGTCAAGCGGTCAGTCCGGCAGCCCGCTCGGGGTGGAGTGCGTGCGGGTCGCGGACGCCATGGGCTCGGCGACTGGTTCCGGCGGGAGCACCGGCCCGAGTCCCGGCTCCAGGTCGTCGCCGAAGTTGGTCACGCCCCACTGGTCGACGTCCAGGCCGATGATCTCGGCCTGCTCGGTCCTGCGCAGGCCACCGAGCTTCTCGAAGACCAGGCACATGAGCAGGGCGGGCACCCCGGAGACGAGCATCGTGGTGACGACGCCGGCCAGCTGCCACCACGGGGTGATCTCGGCGACCCCGGGGGCGTACTCACCCTCCAGGCCGAGGTAGCCACCGGTGCGGGTCCCCCACTCGAGGAAGCCGCACAGGAGTGCGCCGACGACGCCGGGACCGAGGGCCAGCGGGACGACCTTGGGGTCGTCGATCCGGGCCTTGCGCAGCAGGGCCGCGGTGCCCAGGGAGACCAGCGGGCCGAGAGCACCCACCAGGAGGCAGACCCACGAGGTGCTGATGTCGAAGAGCGTCCCGCCCATCACCACGCCGGCGATCGGGCCCATGAGCGCCCACGAGGCCTCCCGCCGCCGGTAGGCGACGATCAGCCCCATCACGGCACCGCCGAGGATGCCCGAGAACAGGTTGATGATGACCAGGCCGATGCCGCTCTCGGTGAACGAGATCCCGAAGAAGCCGACGTCGGCGAAGATGAACCCGCTGCCGATGGTGATGAACGGCAGCGCGAACAGGATCAGCAGCACGCCGATGCCGACGAACGCGACGTTGTGCGAGGCGGGCTTGATGCCGCTGGGGTGCGGCCGGAAGACGCCGAGCCGGGGGCCGACCCGCCAGGCCAGCACCAGCGCGAACGTGCCCGCGGTGATGTACAGCGGGAAGATGCCGTCGAAGTCGTGGGTGCCCCGCAGCGTCAGGGGAGACAGCGAGCCCCAGCACAGGTAGCCCACCAGCGGCGAGATGATCGCGCCCATCACGAAGGACATCGCGTAGAGCGGAACCGGCTTGATCCGCTCGACGACGCCGGTGTGCACCAGCGCCATGGTCGCCATCGTGAAGGTCACGAAGAAGACGAGGAAGATCTGCAGGACGTCGGCCTCGGGCAGGACCGTCGGGTCGATGTAGCGCGAGGCGGTGGTGGTGAACGTGCCGCCGATCCACCAGTCCTTCACCGCCTGCCAGAGCGGCTGCGGCGCGCCGAAGGCCGAGTTGAACTGCCACATCCAGATCGGGTAGCCGATCAGCAGCGTGCCCAGCCCGCCCACCATCGCGGCGCCGATCTTCTGCACCGTGGTGTCGAGGACGTTGCGGCGGCGGACGAGGCCCATGTCGACCATGACGAGGCCGACGACCACGAGCAGCACGGCGACGGCGCCGACCGTGAAGATGAACGTCGACATCAACCAGTTGGTCGATGCCTGTTCCGGGAACTGTTCCATGCTTCCTCCTGAGCGGCGCTGCGGCGCCGGGCCTGTGGTCCTGAGCGGGGGCGGAGCAGGGTGGTGCGGGGAGCTCGTACGCGGCGCGGGTGCCGGCGGTGCCGGTTTCCCGATCTCGGTGTGAGATGGCCCACGGCCCGAGCTGTGGCGGAAGGTATACACGTATGCCACGCCCTCACAAGACCCGTGATCAATTCGCGTCCGCCGGGAAATCCGTCGGTCACGGGGCTGGGTGACCGAGCCGCGTTCTCAACGCGGCGGTAACCCCTGGGACACCTGGCTCACAGAAGGTGGGCTGCGGTTCGCCGCGACTCGAGACCCTTGCCGCGAACCGGGCGGCGCCCGGCATCGGGAGTCCAGCGAGGGGGCTGGACGAGCCCGGGGCGGTTGGTATACATGTATGCCATGTTGTCCACGTCATAGATGTGGATCACACTCCGGCCGGATCTGGACCGGCACGGCGGCAGCGGAAGGAGACGACATGGGTGCACCCACGACCGCCCAGGTCTACGACCGGGCGGGCTTCGGCCGCCCGATCGAGCGCGGCAGCCGACCCGCGGTGGTCGTCGTCGACTTCACCTACGGCTTCACCGATCCGGAGTATCCCACCGGGTCGGACATGTCCGGCGCTGTCCTGGCCACCGCGCGGCTGCTCGACGCAGCCCGCGCGCAGGACCTGCCGGTCGTCTTCACCACCATCGCCTACGACCAGGGCCAGGTCGGCTCGCTGGCGTGGCTGAAGAAGGCGACCGGGATGGCCGCGCTCGAGGCCGGCAGCCGGCTGGTCGAGGTCGACGAGCGACTGTCCCCGCGGCCGGACGAGCACCTGGTGGTGAAGACCGGCGCGTCGGCGTTCTTCGGCACGGCCCTCGCGTCGTACCTGGCTTCGCGCCGGGTGGACACGGTGATCGTCACCGGAGCCACGACCAGCGGGTGCGTGCGCGCGACCGTCGTGGACGCCGTCCAGCACGGCTACCCGACCCTCGTGCCGCGCGACTGCGTGGCCGACCGCGCGCAGGGCCCGCACGACGCGAGCCTGTTCGACATCAACGAGAAGTACGGCGACGTGGTCGATCTCGGCGACGTCCTGACCTACGTCGCGGCTCTCGCGTGAGCCGGACGTCGGTGACAGCACCGCACCGCATCCCAGCACCGCACCAGTCCACGACCCTGTCCGAGGCGGAGGCGCCCGCATGACGCTCACCAGTTCGAACTCGACCGACGGCGTGCCCAGCTCCGAGGGGGCCGCCCAAGCGGTCCCCGGCAAGCGGTTCGCCAGCCCGTTCGCCGTCCAGACCCCGGCCGGCGCCGAGGGCTGGCAGAGCATGTACCCGTACTACGCCCTGCTCAGCGACGAGCGCCGCGAGTTCGAGGACGGCAAGTTCTGGTTCTTCGACGGGATGCACAACCCCGAGCCGCTGTACCCGTTCGACACGATCATGACCGAGAACTGGTGGGTGGCGGCCAGCCAGATGTCGACCCGGGTCTGGCCGGTGCCGCCGGCGGGCGGGATCGACCACCGGATCATCAACGGCTACCTCTACATCAGCCCGAACGCTGTCACCGACCCCGACGAGGTGGCCCAGCGGGCGCAGGAGTTCGCCGTCCGCGCCGGGCACTACTACGAGAACTGGGACGAGATCTACGAGCAGTGGGTGGCCAAGGCCACCGACTGCATCGAGCGGCTCAAGGCGATCCGGTTCGCGCCGCTGCCCGGCATGGAGCCGGAGAGCAGCGTCTTCGAGCACCGCGGCGTCTACTCCACCTACGACCTGCTCACCAGCTACGGCGCGCTCATCGAGAACCTGTTCGAGATGGGCTCCTACCACTTCGAGATGCTCAACCTCGGGTACGGCGCCTACCTCACCTTCCGCGAGTTCTGCCAGGCCGCGTTCCCCGGGATCAGCGACCAGACGATCGCCAGCATGGTGTCGGGCATCGACATCCTGCTGTTCCGCCCGGACGACGAGGTGCGCGGGCTGGCCAAGCTCGCGGTCGAGCTCGAGCTCAGCGACATCGTGCTCGGCAACGACGACCCCGACGCGACGCTGAACGCGATCGCCGCGCACCCGAACGGCTCGCAGTGGATCTCCGCGTTCGAGAAGGCCAAGGACCCGTGGTTCTGGTTCTCCACCGGCGCCGGCTACACCCACAGCGACCGCGCGTGGATCGACGACCTGCGGCTGCCCTTCAGCGCCATGCGCGGCTACGTCCAGGCCCTGCTCGCCGGGGAGGACATCCGCCGCCCGCTCGACGAGATCCTGGCCGAGCGGGTCCGGGTCACGGCGGAGTACCGCAGCTACCTGCCGACCGACGCCGACCGGGAGTCCTTCGACGGGCTGGTCGAGCTGGCCCGCCAGGTGTTCCCGTTCGTCGAGAACCACAACTTCTACGTCGAGCACTGGCACCACTCGCTGTTCTGGTCCAAGGTGCGCGAGCTCGGTGACGTCTTCGTCGCCCACGACTTCCTCGACGACCGCGAGGACGTCTTCTACCTGCACCGCAACGAGATCTACTCGGCGCTGTACGACCTGAACATCGGCTGGGCCACCGGCACCGAGGCCCGCGGCGTCACCTACTGGCGCCCGGAGGTCGAGCGGCGCAAGCGGATCCGCGAGGTGCTCAAGGCCAACCCGCCGCTGCCGGCCCTCGGCATCCCGCCGGAGTTCATCACCGAGCCGCTCACCGTGATGCTCTGGGGCATCACCCAGGAGTCGGTGCAGGAGTGGCTCGGGGTGGATGGCCAGGACGGCGGCGAGCTGCGCGGCGTCGCGGCCTCCGCCGGCAAGGCCACCGGCCGCGCCCGGGTGATCATCGACCCCGAGCAGCTGCACGAGGTGGAGGACGGCGACATCCTGGTCTGCCGGATCACCGCCCCGAGCTGGGCGCCGGTCTTCTCGCGGCTGTCGGCCGCGGTCTCCGACGTCGGCGGGATCATGGCGCACACCGCCATCGTCTGCCGCGAGTACGGCCTGCCGGCGGTCGTCGGAACGGGCTTCGCGACCACCTCCATCCGCACTGGTCAGCTCATCGAGGTCGACGGCAACACCGGCGTCGTCCGTGTTCTCGAGGACGTGTCCGCATGACCACCGCCACCGCATCCCCGTTCGTCCTCTGGATCGACGAGCCGGAGGCCGTCGGCAGCAAGCTGCTCGGCGGGAAGTTCGCCAGCCTCGCGGAGATGACCGCGGGCGGGTTCGCCGTCCCCGGCGGGTTCGGCATCACCACCACCGCCTACCGGTACTTCCTGGAGTCCGCCGGCCTGGCCGAGCGGGCCCGGCAGGTGCGCGCCGAGGCGGTGGGCGCCGACCTCGCCCGGGTGCAGGAGATCAGCGCGGAGTTCACCGCGGCCATCGAGGCCGCGCCGCTGCCGGCCGACCTGGAGGCCGCCGTCCGTAGCGCCTACGCGGAGCTCGAGCGGCGCACCGGGCGGGAGGGCCTCCCGGTGGCGGTGCGCTCCAGCGGCGAGTCCGAGGACCTGGCCGGCGCGAGCTTCGCCGGGCAGTACGACACCTTCCTGTGGATCCGCGGGGCCGAGGACGTGCTGAAGCACGTCCGCAGCTGCTGGGCCGGCATGTTCGGCGCCGCGGTGCTCACCTACCGGCCGGACGCTGACCCCGCGGCGGTCGCCGTTGACCACGGCATCTGCGTCGGCGTGCAGCAGATGGTGGAGGCCCGGTCGGCCGGGGTCATGTTCACCCTCGACCCGGTGACCGGCGACCGTTCCAAAGTGGTCATCGAGGGCTGCTGGGGCCTGGGCGAGGGCGTCGTCAGCGGCGGGGTCACCCCGAGCCGCTACGTCGTCGACAAGGTGACCTTCGAGGTCCTCAAGCGCGACGTCGCCCACCAGGAGCAGCAGTACAGCTTCGACCCGGCGATCGCCGCGGTCGGCCTGGTCCCGGTGGCGGCCGAGCTCTGCGCCGCCCCCTGCCTGGATGACGTGCAGATCCACGCCCTGGCCGAGCTGGCCAAGCGGATCGAGCGGCACCGCGGCGCCCCGCAGGACATCGAGTGGGCCGTCAGCGCCACCGGTGACGTGCACGTGCTGCAGGTCCGCCCGGAGACGGTGTGGAGCCATCGGCAGGCCGAGCAGCTGGTCACCGAGAAGAAGTCGGCGGTCAGCCACGTGCTGGCCCGCTTCGCCGGCGTCGGCGTGGTGCAGGGCGGGAACCGCGCCTCGTGAAGCCCGCAGCCTTCGCCTACCACCGGCCGACGTCGGTCGCCGAGGCAGTCGCCCACCTCGGCGAGCACGCGGGCGCCGCCCGCGTGCTCGCCGGCGGGCAGAGCCTCGTCCCGATGCTCAACATGCGGCTGTGGCGGCCGGCGGCGCTGGTCGACATCAACGACGTCGACGAGCTCGACGACATCACCGTCGACGGCGACCGCACCGTGCTGGGCGCGCTCACCCGCTACACCACGGTCGAGCGGTCCGAGGTGGTGGCGCAGCGGCTGCCGCTGCTGGCCCGCGTCGTCCGGCACATCGGCGACCGGCAGGTGCGCAACCGGGGCACCGTCGGCGGCGCGCTGGTGCAGGGCGACCCGACCGGCGAGATGCCGCTGGCCTGCCTGGTGCTCGGCGCGGTCGTGACCGCCGTAGGGCCCCGCGGCACCCGGCGGATCCCGCTGGCGGAGTTCTACACCGGCTCCTACGCCACGGCGCTCGAGCTCGACGAGCTGGTCACCGCCGTGGAGTTCCCGCGCCACCCGCAGCACGTGGCGTTCGGCGAGATGTGCCGCAAGCACAACGACTTCGCCGTCCTCAGCGTCGTCGCCACCGGTGACCGGGACGACGAGGGTCGGTGGCGGGACGTGCGGATCGCCCTGGGTGGGGTGGCCGACACCCCGGTGCTCGCCGCGGCGGCCGGGGACGCGCTGGCCGGCACGGAGCTGACCGACACCGACCTCGATGCCGCCGCACAGGCGGCGCTCGCGGTGATCGACCCGCCCACGGACGTGCGCGCCACCGCCGAGTACCGCCGACACCTGGTGCCCGTCTACGTCCGCCGGGTGCTGACCGAGCTGCGCGCCGCCGGCGCGCACTGAACCCCGGGCGGCCGCCGCCCACCCGAATACGAGCCCACGGGCCGGCGTTACCCGACGCCGCTGCCCTCCCGGGAGGAGATCCAGTCATGAAGCTGCGCGAGGAGTTCGAGGTCGCCCAGCCGGTGGCATCGGTGTGGACGTTCTTCGAGCAGCCGGAGCGGGTCGCCGAGTGCGTGCCCGGTGTCGAGCAGCTCACCGTCGTCACCCCCGACGACATCGACGTCCGGCTGACCCAGAGCGTCGGCCCGATGACGGCGACCTTCGCCGCGAAGGTGACCATCGTCGAGCGGGTGCCCGAGAAGCTGATCGGCTTCACCGCCACCGGCAAGAGCGTCCGCGGCGCGATGGGCAACGTGCGCGCCGGCGTCACCGTCCAGCTGGAGCCGGCCGGCGACCGCACGGTCGTCATGGTCGAGGGCGATGTCGCCCTCGCCGGCGCGCTCGGCAGCGTCGGGCAGAAGGTCGTGGCCAAGCAGGCCGGCAAGGTGACCGGGCAGTTCGCCCGCAACCTGGAGCAGGCCCTCGGCGGCGGTTCCACGCCGGCCGCGGCCGCCGCCGCGGTGGCTCCCACGGCGGCTCCCGCCGCCGTGCGCACCACGGGCTCCGCGCTTCCGCCGGTCAGCGACCTGCCAGCGGGGGACCCGTGGTCGAAGGTGGCCGCGGCGCTCAGCGCGGTGTCGGTGGTGCTGAGCATCGTCGCCCTGCGGCGCGGCCGGCGGCGGTCCCGCCGATGACCGCCGCACTGCCCTGGACGGCTCCGGAGGTCTCGCTGGAGACCGAGATCGAGGTCCTCGCCGCGGAGTGGATCAAGCCCTACGACCAGGCCGAGCACCTGATGCGGGCCCGCGACTGGCTGGTCCACCTCAACCCGGACGCGACCGTGGAGATGCGCCTGGCGGCGATGACCCACGACATCGAGCGGATGTTCCCGGGCGGCCCGCGGTTGGACCACCGGGCGACGGAGTGGGACGACCCGTTCTACCTGTACCCGCACTCGTTGCGCTCCGCGGAGTCCGTGGGGGTGTGGCTGGGAAGCATCGGTCCGGCGGCGGCCGAGGTGAGCCTCGCGGAGGTGCGCCGGCTGGTCGGCCTGCACGAGGTGGGCGGCCTGCGCGGCGCCGACGACGTGCAGGCCGGGGACTCGCTGTCGTTCCTCGAGACCCTCGCCGGGCTCACCCGGGACTGGGTCGCGAGCGGCGCCTGCTCCCGGGACAAGGGGGCGCAGAAGCTCGTCTACATGGCCGAGCGGATCCGGGTGCCGGCCGCCCGGGAGCTGGCCGGCCAGTGGCTCGAGTGGGCGCTGGACCAGCTCCCGGCCGAGGACGGGGGCGACCGGTGACCGCCGTCGAACTCCGCGGCGCGAGCGCATTCGTGGAAGCGAACGGGCTGCGCCACCACGTTCTGCGCTACGGCGAGCCCGGTGCCCCGGACCTGCTGGTGCTGCCCGGCATCACCAGCCCGGCGGCGACTGCGGACTTCCTCGCCGTGCTGCTGGCCGACCTGGGCTACCGGGTGACCGTGCCCGACGTGCGCGGCCGCGGGGAGAGCGACCGGGCGCCCTCGGGCGGGTACCGGCTAGTCGACTACGCCGCGGACGTCGCCGGCCTGGTCGGCGCGCTGGACCTGCGCCGCCCGGTCGTGCTCGGCCACTCGATGGGCGCGCGGATCGCCGCGGCCTACGCGGTGCTGCACGCCCCCGACGACCACGGCCTGCTGCTGCTGGTCGACCCGCCGGTGTCCGGCCCGGGCCGCGGCCCGTACCCGACCTCGCGCGAGGCGTTCCTGCAGCAGCTGCACGAGGCGCAGGCGGGCACCGACGCCCACGCCGTCCGCCGCTTCTACCCGCTGTGGCCCGAGCGCGAGCTGCGGCTGCGGGCGGAGGTGCTGGCCTCCTGCGACGAGACGGCCGTGCTGGAGACCCACGAGGGCTTCGAGACCGAGGACTTCTTCGACTACTGGGCGCGGCTCACCCAGCCGGTCGTGCTGGTCCGCGGCGGGGACAGCCCCGTGGTGCCGCTGGCGGCCGTGGCCGACCTGCGGCGCGCCCAGCCCGGCATCGAGATCCACACCGTCCCTCGGGCCGGCCACATGGTGCCGTGGGACAACCTGCCCGGCTTCCTCGACGTCGTGCGTCCGCACCTGCTCGCGCACGCCCCGCAGCACTGATCCCGTAACCGACAGGAGACAGTTCATGGACCAGAACCTGTTCAACTCCATCTGCCTGGAGCAGCTGCGGCTGTCCGGGGTGCACGAGGGCGAGACCGTCGCCGTCCTCTCCCGGGGCGGCGAGCGGCCCGAGTACGCCGACGCCTTCCTGTGGGCCGCCCAGCAGCTGGGCGCGGCGACCTACCACATGCGGCTGCCCTCGCCCTCCAGCGCCAAGGGCGCCTGGGCGGTCGGCGAGTCCGGCCTGGCCGACAACCCGCTGGCCGTCGAGGCCCTGAAGGCCGCCGACATGGTCGTCGACCTGACCTTCCTGCTGTTCAGCAAGGAGCAGTTCGCCATCCAGGACGCCGGCACCCGGATCCTGACCTGCGTCGAGCCGGCGCCGCTGCTCGCCCGGTTGATGCCCACCCGGGAGATCCGGGAGCGGGTCGAGGTCGCTTACGAGCTGCTGGCCAAGGCCAAGGTCATGCGGATCACCAGCCCCGGCGGCACCGACGTCACCTACAAGCTGGGCGTCTACCCGACGATGAGCGAGTACGGCTACACCGACACCCCCGGCCGCTGGGACCACTGGCCGGCCGCGTTCGTGTTCACCGGCGGCGCCGACGACGGCGTGGACGGGCAGATCGTGCTCTCCCCCGGGGACGTGCTGCTGCCCTTCAACACCTACGTGCAGACCCCGGTCACCCTCACCATCGAGGCCGGCTTCATCCGCGACATCCGCGGCGGCCTGGACGCCGACCTGCTGAAGTCCTACATCGAGTCCTTCGACGACCCCCGCGGCTACGGCATGAGCCACGTCGGCTGGGGCCTCGACGAGCGCGCCCACTGGCACGGGCTCACCCAGTTCCCCGGCGGGATGGGCATGGAGCTGCGCTCCTTCTACGGCAACGTGATGTTCTCCATCGGGCCCAACAACGAGCTCGGTGGCCCGAACGACACCCCCTGCCACTTCGACATCCCGATGCGCGGCAACAGCCTCTACCTCGACGACGAGCTCATCGTCGACCGCGGCGAGCTGACCGTCCCGGAGATGCGCCCGGTCAACCGCCGGTGACCCCTGCCCCCCGCTCGACCAGCCCTTCGACCTCCTTGGACATCCTGTGACGAGAACCGACCGCACCACCCGCCACCTGGGTGCCGAGAGCCGGAGCACGGCTGATCGAGCGGGGGGACGGCAATGACCGCCCCCGAGCCGCTCGTCGAGCTGACCACGACCGTCAACGGCGAGGTGGTGACCGCCACCGTGCCGGCGCGGCTGCACGTCGCCGACTTCCTCCGCCAGCGGCTGGGCCTGACCGGCACGCACGTGGGCTGCGAGCAGGGCTCCTGCGGCATGTGCACGGTCGTGGTGGACGGCGAGGCAGTGAAGTCCTGCCTGATGCTGGCCTGCCAGCTCGACGGCCGGAACGTGCAAACCGTCGAGTCCCTCGCCGTCGACGACGAGCTCAACCCGCTGCAGCAGTGCTTCAAGGAGCAGCACGCGCTGCAGTGCGGCTTCTGCACCCCCGGAATGCTCATGACCGCGACCGCGCTGGCCCACCAGGGCGGGCACCCCTCCCGCGAGGAGATCCGCGAGGAGATCGCCGGTGTGCTGTGCCGCTGCACCGGATACGAGAACATCGTGACGGCGATCGAGCGGTACTTCGCCGAGTCCGTGGAGCGACCGGCGGACGAGGCCGCCGCGTCCCTGCCGGGAGGTGCGCGATGACCACCGTCGAGCGCCCGGCCGCGGCCGACCGCTCCGGCCCCGTCACGCGCGGCGTCATCGGCTCCTGGCAGCTGCGCAAGGAGGACGACCGGCTGCTGCGCGGCGACGGCCGGTTCACCGACGACGTCGAGCCGGCGCACGTGCTGCACATGGCCGTCGGCCGCTGCCCCTACCCGCACGCCCGGATCGTGCGCATCGACACCTCCGCCGCCGAGCAGCTCGAGGGCGTCAAGCACGTCCTGACCGGCGCCGACGTCCGCGCCGCCACCGAGCCCCTGGGCGTGCTGCGCCCGGTGCCCGGCGCGCCGCGGCTGCCGTACTACGCGCTGGCCCAGGACGTGGCCACCCACGAGGGCCAGCCGGTGGTCAGCGTCGTGGCGACCAGCCGGCACGTCGCCGAGGACGCCCTCGAGCTGGTCGACGTCGAGTACGAGCCGCTGCCGCACGTCGTCGACGTGCTCGCCGCGCTCGAGCCGGGGGCGCCCGTCCTGCACCCCGACGTCCTGGACTCCAATCTGCTGGCGGCCAACTCCGACGGCAGCGGCGACCCCGAGGCGCGGATCCGCGAGGCCGACGTCGTCGTCGAGGGCCGTTTCCGGATCAACCGGGTGACCGCGCTGCCGATGGAGACCCGTGCCGTCGTCGCCGAGTGGCGCCCCGGCGCCCGGGAGCTGACGGTGCACACCTCCACCCAGGTGCCGCACCTGATCCGCAAGCAGCTGGCCGAGTCGCTGCGGCTGCAGGAGAGCGACATCCGCGCGGTCGCCTCCGACGTCGGCGGTGGTTTCGGCCTCAAGCTCGGCGTCTTCCCCGAGGACGTGCTGGCCTGCCTGCACGCCATGGCGCTGCGCCGGCCGGTGAAGTGGACCGAGGACCGCGCCGAGCACTTCCGGAACTCCACGCACGCCCGCGAGTCGGTGCACGACTACCGGATCGCCGCCGACGCCGAGGGCCGGATCCTGGCCATGACCGACGTCTACGCCACCGACATCGGCGGCTGGAACTCCCCGTTCGGCTCGGCGCAGCTGTCCAGCGTCGTGCTCAACGGCCCGTACCGGGTCACCGACGGGTACGCCGAGCGGCGGGTCACGCTCACCAACAAGACGCCGATCGGCGCCTACCGGGGGTACGGCCAGCCGGAGGTCAACTTCGCCTACGAGCGGTTGATGGACACCCTCGCCCGCCGGCTGGACCTCGACCCGGTGGAGCTGCGCGCCAAGAACATGCTCACGCCCGCCGAGCTGCCGTGGAAGAACCCCACCGGCGCGGTCTACGACAGCGGCGACTACGAGAAGTGCCTGCGGATGGCCGCCGAGGCGATCGGCTGGGACGCCCACCGGGGTACCCCCCGCACCCCGCGGGCCGACGGCCGGATCCGCGGCATCGGCTTCTCCTCCTTCGTCGAGCGCACCGGCTACGCCAGCGCCCGCTTCCTCGCCCGCCGCGGCTCGCAGTTCGGCGCGCACGAGAGCGTGACCCTGCGGGCCAACCGGTCCGGGGGCATCGACGTCTGGACCGGTGTCTCCACCATGGGGCAGAGCGCCGAGACGGCGTTCGCCCAGGTGGTCAGCGAGGTGTTCGGCATCGGGTACGACGCCGTCAAGGTGCACGCCGGTGACACCTCGGCCTCGCCGCTGAACACCGGCGCCTTCGCGTCGCGGACGATGATCGCGGCGTCCGGGGCGCTCAAGGAGGCGGCCGAGGAGCTGGCGGCCAAGACGCTGCGCCTGGCCGCCTGGCGGCTGGAGAGCGACCCGGAGCTGCTGGAGATCGCCGGGCCGGTGGTCCGCCGTCGGGACGACGCCTCCGTGTCGGTGACGCTGGCCGAGGTCTTCGGCACGGCGATCACGGGGCAGGGCATCCCGCCGGGGGAAGAGCCCGGCCTGGAGGCGACCAGCCACTTCGAGCCCGCCGACGCTGCGTACTCCTTCGGCACCGCGGCGGCGCTGGTCGCCGTCGACCCGGGGACGGGGGAGTTCGAGATCGAGCGCTTCGTCATGGTGCACGACGCCGGGACGGTGGTGAACCCGACGGTGGTCGACGGCCAGGTCCGCGGCGCGCTGGCGCAGGGCTTCGGCGCGGCGCTCACCGAGGAGCTGCGCTACGACGCGGAGACCGGGCAGCTGGTCAACGGGTCGATGGTCGACTACTTCCCACCGACGGCGGCCGACCTGCCGCCGATCGAGCTGCTGCACACGGAGGTCCCCTCCCCCGTGACGCCGTTCGGCATCCGCGGCGTCGGCGAGGTCGGCACCATTCCGCCGGGTGCAGCCGTGGCCAACGCGATCTGCGACGCGCTCGCCGACTTCGGCGTCGAGCTGGACACGCTCCCCATCACCCCGGAGGCCGTGTGGCGCGCGCTCTCCGGACGCTCCGACGGCCAGGGCTTCGACGAGGAGCTCACCCCCACCCGAGAAAACCTTCCCGACGGAGGAGTTGGCTACTGATGACCATCGATCCCACAACCGCGGCAGCCTGCGAGAACAGCCCGGCTCCACAGGCTCCCGGCTCCTCCCGGGTCGGCCTCATCGTGCCGAGCTCGAACACCACGATGGAGACCGAGCTGCCGGAGCTGTTTCGCCGGCAGTCGGAGGCCACCGGGCACCGCTACACGTTCCACTCGGCCCGCGCGGCGATGAAGCAGGTCAACAGGGAGGAACTGCTCGCGATGGTGGGAAAGGCGGCCGAGTGCGCGACCGCCGTATCCGACGCCGATGTGGACGTCATCGCCTACGCCTGCCTGGTCGCCGTCATGGCACAGGGCCCCGGCGCGCACAAGGAGTCCGAGCAGGTCATCGGGGAAGCCGCCCGAGACAACGGGCACCCCGCCGACGTGGTCAGCAGCGCCGGCGCCCTGGTGCGCACCCTGCAGACCATCGGCGCCCACCGGGTGGCCATCGTGACCCCGTACATGGCGCCGCTGACCCAGATGGTCCGGGAGTACATCGAGGGTGAGGGCATCGAGGTCCTCGACGCGGTCGCCCTCGAGGTGCCGGACAACCTCGCCGTCGGCCGGCTGGACCCAGAGAACCTGCCGGACATCGCCCGAGGCCTGGAGCGCGAGGGCGCCGAGGCGATCGTCCTGTCGGCCTGCGTGCAGATGCCGTCCCTCGCTGCCGTCCAGCGGGTCGAGGACGAACTGGGGCTGCCGGTGGTC
The DNA here is from genome assembly GCF_900114385.1 of Geodermatophilus ruber. Lineage (GTDB taxonomy): Bacteria > Actinomycetota > Actinomycetes > Mycobacteriales > Geodermatophilaceae > Geodermatophilus > Geodermatophilus ruber. The sequence goes on along the minus strand of NZ_FOSW01000005.1, from coordinate 196,953 downwards.
ACCGCTGCGACGGCGACCACCTTCGAGGTGCTCCGAGCACTAGGCCACCGGCCGGCCATCAGCGGAGCCGGACGCCTGCTCACGGGCGAGCTGAGCTGACTGGCAGTTTTCGGCACCACGGTCGAGGCCCGATCGGAGATGACTGACGGCGCCGTCGATGACACGAAAGTCCTCCGTCCCTGCTCCGTCCCTGACGGAGCAGGGACGGTTGCGTGTGCTCGGAGGCACCAACCACAGCGGCCCCGATTCAGCTGATCCGGGTACATGGGCGGAGGTGCGCGTGAGCGCGCGCACTGGCATGCCGAAGGGCTCCACCATGGTCGCTGCGCCCTTCCACAACACGAGGAGTCACTGCTGAAGGACGGTTCGTGTCCCGGCGGCGAGCCACTGACGAGACACGTGCTGGGTGTTCCTCACAGGGTGAGGACCAGGCGCAGTGCGGCGTCAACCTGGCGCAGTTCATCGAAGCCGAGGTGCCCGGTCGACTCCCCCAGGCGCTGCGGATCCACAGCACTCGTCTGCTCAACCAGCACCCGGGTCAGGCGGCCCTCGATGGACACCTCAGGACGGAAGGTGGCCGCGCGTGCCGAGGTGGACGTGGGCGCGACCAGCCAGGTCGACAGAGGCAGCAGGTCGGACTGGACGACCACCGTGTAGCGGACGCCGGCCTGCTCATGGCCACGGGCGCCACGAGGAGAGCGCAGGCGGTAGACCTCACCACGCACGCAGCGTCTCCATGTCCCGAAGAACCTGAGCGAGACGGTCTCTCCGGGGCGGGAGCGCGGTGCTCCCGGCCATGCCGAACGGCTATCCGCCGGGCGATCTCCTTCACCGGAACCGCCGCAGCCGCCATGAGGTCGTAGACCTCATAATCGCGAGCCAACCGGCCAGCTACAGGTCGGCGAGTCAGCGACGGCGCCCGGCTGCAGCGATCCGCCGGCTCGAGCCGCTGGAGTTCAGCCTCGAGGAAATGCGGGAGGTCCTCGGACTGCTGTACGAGATGACCGGCCGGGGCGCGCGCCACGGCCGCTCCGCCGGCGGTGCTGGCGGAGCGGCCGGCCATGTGCCGGGAGCTCGCCCGTCAGCGGGCTCCGGCCCTGCACGAGCGCTGCCGAGTTCGCCGACGCCCTACGCCCGCCACGAGGAACGACCACGCCAGACCAGGGAGAGTTACTCATGACCGCGACCGCCCCCACCCGCACGGACACCGCGGGAGGGACGCCGGCCGACGTGGTGGCCGAGGCCGCTCGCCGGCGCACCTTCGCCGTGATCAGCCACCCCGACGCCGGGAAGTCGACGCTCACCGAGGCCCTGGCTCTGCACGCCCGTGTCATCGGCCAGGCCGGTGCGGTGCACGGCAAGGCCGGCCGGCGGGGCACGGTGTCGGACTGGATGGACATGGAGCGCGCCCGCGGGATCTCCATCACCTCGGCGGCGCTGCAGTTCTCCTACCGCGACACCGTGATCAACCTCCTCGACACCCCCGGCCACGCCGACTTCTCCGAAGACACCTACCGGGTGCTCACCGCGGTCGACGCCGCGGTCATGCTCATCGACGCCGCGAAGGGCCTCGAGGCGCAGACCATGAAGCTGTACGCCGTCTGCCGTCACCGGGGGATCCCGGTGATCACCGTGGTCAACAAGTGGGACCGCCCCGGCATGGACGCGCTCGCGCTGATGGACGAGGTGGCCGACCGAACCGGGCTGGCCCCCACCCCGCTGACCTGGCCGGTCGGGATCGCCGGGGATTTCCGCGGCGTCCTCGACCGGCGCGACGGTACCTACCGCCACTTCACCCGGACCGCCGGCGGGGCGACGATCGCCCCGGAACAGGTGTTCTCCGCCGAGGAGGCGCTGGCCCGGGAGGGCGACACCTGGTTGCGCGCGGTCGAGGAGTCCGAGCTGCTGGCAGAGACCGGTGCCGTGCACGACCAGGAGCTGTTCCTGGCCCACGCCAGCACGCCGGTCTTGTTCGCCTCCGCGGTGTCCAACTTCGGCGTCGGCCAGCTGCTCGACGTCCTGGTCGGCCTGGCCCCCGCCCCGGTCGACCGGCCCGACGAGGACGGCAAGCCGCGCCCGCTGGACGCGCCGTTCAGCGGGTTCGTGTTCAAGGTGCAGGCGGGCATGGACGCCGGGCACCGCGACCGGCTGGCCTACCTGCGGGTCTGCTCGGGCGTCTTCGAGCGCGGCATGGTCGTCACCAACGGCCGCACCGGCCGGCCGTTCGCCACCAAGTACGCCCAGCAGGTGCTCGGCCGGGAGCGGGAGACGATCGAGACGGCCTACCCCGGGGACGTCGTCGGCCTGGTCAACGCCGCGGCCCTCGGCGTCGGCGACACCCTCTACGCCGGCGACCCGGTCATCTATCCCCCCATCACCACCTTCGCCCCGGAGCACTTCGCCGTCGCCCGGGCGGCGGACACGTCGAAGTACAAGCAGTTCCGCAAGGGCATCGAGACCCTGGGCGGCGAGGGTGTCGTCCAGGTGCTGGTCTCCGAGCGGCGCGGGGACGGTGCCCCGGTGTTCGCCGTCGTCGGCCCCATGCAGTTCGAGGTGGCCAGCCACCGCATGGAGCACGAGTTCGGCGCCCGGATCACCCTGGAGCCACTCCCCTACAAGATCGCCCGGATCACCGACCGGAAGTCCGCGCCCGAGCTCGCCACCGCCCGGGACGTCGAGGTGCTGCAGCGCGCCGACGGCGAGCTGCTGGCCCTGTTCACGAACAAGTGGGCGCTGCAGGTGCTCGAGCGCAACAAGCCGCACCTCACGCTGACCCCGATGGTCGCCGCCGAACTCGGCTGACCGCGGGGCGGCCGGCCCCCGCCGACGCAGTCAGCGGCAGTGACCGACGCTCCGGAGTGCTACCTCCTTGCCATCACCCCGACTGCCCGTCGCCAGCTCACCGGCCAACTCCCCGACGCCGTCTCCGCGGCCGCCCATGCGTTCGTCCTCGGCTCGCTGCTCGACCACCCCAACCGTCGCCGTCCTCGACGTCGCCCACCGGCGCGACGCATGCCGGACGACCGGCTGACTCGCGGCGGGCGTCAGCCGGCACCAACACCGTCGCAGCGCTCCCCAGCGAGCTGATGCCGTCACTGGTGACTGCCTGTGCCGGGACGGCTGCCACTAGTGCACGTTCGTGGGCGGGCGGGCCTCAGTCCGGCGTGACCGGTCCCGGGGACTCGGGGACCACTCGTCGCCGGTCGGCAGGTGAGAGCAGGGCACCCACGACACCGACCACGGTCACCAGGCCACCGACCACGTGCATCAGGGTGAAGCCCTCGCCCAGCAGCAGCCAGGCGAGGCCGCCGGAGAGGAACGGCATGGCGAGCTGCATCACCGGCGGCAGGTTGGCCGGAACCCGCGACAGCGAATGCGTCGTGAGGAAGTGGCCCAAGGCACCGGGAACGACCGCGATGCTCGCCGCGATCAGCAGGTCCGTGGTGTCGATGCTCGAGACCCGTTCCCCGGTCACCGCGGCGAACAACGAGACGGCCAGACCGGCGACGACCGCCACCCCCAGCAGGAAGGGCAACGCGCCGATGTGGGCCATCGCCTGCTTGGACCAGACGAAGTAGAAGGCGAAGCACACCACGTTCGCCAGCGCCAACGCCATGCCGACCGGATTTCCCTCCGGTCCCGTGGTACCCGCCAGGACGACCAGAGCCGCGCCGACACCCGCGAGCACCGACCAGAGGCGGAAGGCGAGGCCAGGACGCTCGCCGAAGACCACGAAGGCGAGGACTCCGACCAGGATCGGTTGCAGCACCTGCATCAGGGTCACGTCGACCACCGACGTCGCCTTGATCGAGATCATGAAGAACAACTGGTGTGTGCCGAAGGCCAGACCGGCCGCCGCCGTCCACCCCCACCCGCGTCGGCTGGCACGCGTTCCCCGTACGCGGTGTCGCCACAGCGTGAGCGCCCCGAGCAGCAGGGCACCGATCCACAGACGCCAGAAGGACAGCACAGCACCGGACGTGGTCGAGCCGGCGACAAGCACCGGTCCGAGGCTGAAGAGCACGACACCGATCCACAGCATGAGCAACGGCCGCTCGTCCAGCGCCTGAACCGCCCCCGCCCGCGTCGCTGCAGGAGTCACTGAGCGCGACCTCCCGATGTCCGAGGGGGCCGCGGCGGCCCAGGCAGGGTCCCAGCCAGTAGGGGCAGCACCGGAAACCGCACGCGACCTTGCGCAAGCAGCGGAACATCGCCTCGGGCCTGACGTCTTTCGGCACCAGGGCCTGCGCACCGACGGCTGTGACCTCGGTCCGTGCCGCGTGGGTCTCCCCGGTCACCAGGACGATCCGCACCTCGGGTCGGACGGAGCGCAGCGCTTCCGTTGCGCGCCAGGCCGTTCATCACTGGCATGGGCAGGTCCACGTGCACCACGTTGGGGACGGTCCTCTCTTCAGGGGACCCCCTCGGTCCGGAACCCTTCACGCGAACCTACGCGAACTCCGGATGCCCCACGCCGGGCCGCACACGCTTCGCCACTCGGCCGCCAGCGTCATGCTCACCCGCGGCGTGCCGCTCAAGGTGGTGTGCGAGATCCTCGGCCACGCGTCGACCGCCGTCACCGGCGACATCTACGACCACGTCTCCCCCGACGTCGCCGCCAGGCCATGTCGACCCTCGGTGACGCCTTCGACCGGTAGCCGCCGGGCCACCACACCTGGGCCGACGGGGGTCACTTCAGTCCCAGAGTGGGCCGCTCTGAGACAACACGCCGGCTGACCTCGAGGGCGGACTTAAGGGACACGGCCGTGGAATCTCAGGTGACACGCCGCGCAGTGATAAAGGTGCTGATCCGCTGGTTGCGCATCACCGCTTCCGCGGTGGCAGGACCACCAGCGCGACGCCGAGAGCGGTGACCCCGATCCCCACGAACGACAGCCCGCTGACCCGTTCGCCGAAGAGCAGGTACGCCTCGACGGCGGTGGCCACCGGCACGAGGTAGTAGAGGCTGGAGACACCCGCGGCCGTGCCCCGGCGCAGCAGCAGGAGCAGCAGCAGGACGGCGCCGATCGACAGGACCAGCACCAGCCAGACCAACGCGGCGACGAACTCGCCGGTCCACCGGATCGACATGTCCTCGGTCGCCACCGCGACCGCCAGCAGCACAGCCGCGGCCGCCGCGTACTGGACCGCCGTCCCCCAGAGCAGCGGGATGCGGTCGCCGTGCCGCTTCTGGTAGACGGTGCCGAGCGTTCCCGAGGCGAGGGCCACCAGGCACGTGACGAGACCGGCCACCGGAAGCGGCTCGGCCGAGCCGGCGGCGGCGATACCCGGGCCGACGACCAGCACGACACCCCCGACGCCGAGCGCCAGCCCCAGCCACTGGCGCGCCGTGGGCCGCTCGCCGAGCACCCGCGCGGCGAGGACGGCGGTGAGCACCGGTTGCAGGCTGACGATCACCGCCGCCACCCCCGCGGGCACACCCAGCGAGATGCCGTAGAAGACGCCGCCCAGGTATCCGCCATGCAGCAGCAGCCCGGCGACCGAGGCGCGGCCGTACTGCGGGCGGGAGGCCATGCCGGCCGAGCGCAGTGCGACGGCCAGGACGCCGAGCAGGGCCGCGGCGACGCCCAGGCGCAGGCTCAGGAAGGTGAAGGGCTCGGCGTAGGGCAGCCCGTACTTGGCACCGACGAAACCGGTGCTCCACAGCAGGACGAACAGCGCCGGCCCACCCAGCATCTGGACCCGCGAGGTCGTCCCCGTCATCGGCTCAGTCTGACGACGCCGAGCTGATCACCGCTTCCGTGCCGCGCGACACCGGCTCGCCACCCCGGCGCGGTGTCCCGGAGTGGGCCGCTCTGGGAGACGGCCACACTCGTCGCGAAGGGCGGCTTTAAGGGGGACAGCCTTAGCTTCACTCCTCCGAGGCAGCGGCGGAACGACGGTCGGGCTGCCCGCAGTTCGGTTGACTCCTCACCTGGGAGGCTGCGGCCTCGCTGGAAGGACCAGCACCGTGCCCAAGCCGTTTCCCAAGGAGTTCTCCCGGCCGTGCCGGGCGGCGATCCGCCGGACGACCCGATGCGCTCCTGGACTTTCCGCCGCCCCGGCGGGGCGGTGATCAGGGCGTCGTCCTGATCACCGCCTTCGGCGGTCGTGGGCCGCGGCCAGCGCCTGGTCGCGGTGCCGGCTGGGCGGCAGGCCGTAGCGGTCCTTGAAGGCCCGGGTGAAGTGGGCCGCGTGCTTGAAGCCGAGGCTCAGCGCGAGGCTCTCCATCGTCCGGTGCACCGCGTGCGGGCGCTGCAGCGCGGCATGGGCGCGGGCCAGGCGCTCGTCCATGATCGCCCGGGCCGGGGACGTGCCCTCGGTCCGGAACAGGGTGTAGAGGTACCGCTCCGACACCCCGATCGCGCGAGCGATCCCCGCCGGGGTGAGCTCCGCGTCGGTCGCGTGCTCCCGGATGTACCCGCGGGCGCGCTGCAGGTGCACCGCCCGGTGGTCCGCGGGTTCGAGACCGACGCCGGCGTTCGCCGCCAGTGCCGCGGCGACGACGGAGAACACGTTGCCGAGCAGGGGTTCGGCGACCTGCGGGTCCACGTCCTCCACGCACCGGCCGAGGGACTGGAGGAGCCCGGAGGCGAGCGCGCCGACGCCGCTGTCGGCCCTGATCGTCCGCGCCGTCACGGTGTCGATCCCGCGCACCCGGGCGGTCAGCTCGTGCCGGGGAAAGCGGACGACGAGTTGCCGGGCGCTGTCCCGGAACGCCGCCTTGTACGGCTTGGCGCTGTCGTAGAAGACGAACTGGCCCGGCCGGACCAGTTCGGCCACGCGGTCGTCCTGGGCGTAGACCATGTCGCCGTCCAGCAGCAGGCTCAGGAAGAGGAAGTCGTCACCGGTCCGCCTGATGAGCGACGGCGTCCGCACCACCTCGTGGCTGCTCGCCGCGACCGTGCACATCCGCACCGCGCCGATCTGACCGCCGGTGAGCTCGCCGGTGAAGAACTCCGCGGCGCCGGGATCGCCGCGGCGGGGTTCCAGATCGACGAACGCGTCGGAGATCGCCTCGCGCCAGAAGTCGAAGCGTCGCGGCCCGCTCACCTCTGCCGTCGACCGCTGGAGGATCACGCCAGCTGACCTCCCCCGCATGCGAAGCCCCGCCGCCCGCCGGCCCCGGCCGGCCAGCCGAGCCGGCCGGGAGTGTGGCACAGACCGCTCGGGGGCCACCAGCCTCCCCCGGCGACGGCGGGCGTGGTCCCCCGGTCCGGGCCGCCGGGTCCGCCGCCGGCAGTGCGGCCTGGGTCAAGAAGCCGTGCGGGGACGAGCAAGCCACCCCGTGTGACCGCCGCCACGCTGACGTCGCCCACCGACACCCAGCGACGACCTCCGCCCGCGGGCCCGCAGCGGCCTCCCGGCACGGTCACAGGGAGCGCATCGATGACGACGCAGGAACTCCAGGCTCTGGTCGATCAGATCCGCAGCGGTCCGCTCACCTTCGAGGCCGACCCGGCCGAGATCCGCGCGACCTTCGACGGCATGCTCGCCACCTTCCCGGTGGACGAGGGCGTCACCTTCCAGGAGGTGACGCTCGGCGGGGTGCCCGCCCTGCAGTCCTCGGATCCGGGGGCCGACCTCGGGCGGGTCCTGCTCTACCTGCACGGTGGCGGCTACGTCGCCGGATCGGCGGCGGGCTACCGCACGCTGTGGAGCAGGCTCGCCTCGGCGGCGGGCGTGCGGGGCGTGGCGCCGGAGTACCGGCTGGCCCCGGAGCACCCCTTCCCGGCCGCGGTCGAGGACGCCGTCGCCGCCTATCGGGCCCTGCTCGACGAGGGCGTGGCGCCGGAGGACATCGCCGTCGGCGGGGACAGCGCCGGCGGTGGCCTCGCGGTCGCCCTGCTGGTCGCCGCCCGCGACCAGGGGCTGCCGATGCCGTCGTCGGTCACCCTGCTCTCCCCGTGGACCGACCTCGCGTGCTCCGGGGCGTCCATGGACGGCAAGGCTGCCGCCGACCCCTCCCTGACCCCGGCCGGCCTGCGGCTGCGCGCGGCCGACTACCTCGCCGGGCACGCCGCCGACGACCCGCTGGCCAGCCCCGTCGGGGCGGACCTGACCGGCCTCCCGCCGATGCTCGTCCAGGTCGGGACGGCGGAGGTCCTCCTGGACGACGCGACCCGCCTGGCCGCCCGCGCCGCGGTGTGCGACGTCCGCACGAGCCTGGAGATCTGGCCGGCGATGGTGCACGTGTTCGCGATGTTCGGCTTCGCCCTCAGCGAGGGCCGCGAGGTCGTCGACCAGTGCGGCGCGTTCGTCCGCCGCCACTTCCGGAAGTGAGGGCAACCCTGATGAGCACGGACAAGACGTACGACGTCGTGGTCGTGGGCGCCGGTTTCGCCGGCCTCTACATGCTCCACCGGGCCCGGACCGCGGGGCTGTCCGCGCACCTGTACGAGGCCGGCGACGCGGTCGGCGGCACCTGGTACTGGAACCGCTACCCGGGTGCGCGCTGCGACTTCGAGAGCCTCGACTACTCCTACTCCTTCGACGAGACGCTGCAGCAGGAGTGGGACTGGCCGGAGCGGTACTCCGGCCAGAAGGAGATCCAGCGCTACCTCGAGCACGTCACCGACCGCTTCGGCCTCCGCGCCGACATCACCTTCGGCACCCGTGTCACCGGGGCGGAGTTCGACGAGGCGGAGTGCCTGTGGACGCTCTCCGCGGCGAGCGGTCCGCTGACGCGCGCCCACCACGTCGTCATGGCCACCGGTTCGCTGTCGACGCCGCGCCTGCCCGACATCCCCGGCATCGACACCTTCGCCGGCCGGCGGTTCCACACGGCCGCCTGGCCCGACGAGGAGGTCGACTTCACCGGCCGGCGGGTCGCCGTCATCGGCACCGGCTCCTCCGGGGTGCAGGTCTCGGTCGAGATCGCGAAGCAGGCCGAGCACCTGTACGTCCTGCAGCGGACGCCCAGCTACGTCGTCCCGGCGCTGCACGAGCCGCTGGACGCCGAGACCCTCGCCGACGAGAAGACCCGGTACGCCGAGCGGCGGGCGCTGGCGCTGAGGGCGCCGCTGGGCGTCGACTTCGCCACCCGTCCCGAGCCGACGATGTCGCTGTCCGAGGAGGACTGCCGCGCCGAGTTCGAGAAGCGCTGGCCGGTCGGCGGGGCGGCCATCCTCGCCGCCTTCCCCGACCTCATCGTCGACGCAGAGGCGAACGAGCGGCTCGCGAACTACCTCAAGGACAAGGTGCGCGAGATCGTCGAGGACCCGCGGACGGCGGAGCTGCTCGCCTCGATGGACTACCCGGTCGGGGCCCGTCGGCTCGTGGTCGGCCCGGGCTTCCACACGATGTTCAACCAGCCGAACGTCGAGCTCGTCGACGTCAAGGGCTCGCCGATCGTGGAGGTCACCCCCACGGGCATCCGCACCGCGGACGGCTCCTACGACGTGGACGACATCGTCTTCGCGACCGGCTTCGACGCGATGACCGGCGCGCTGCTGGCGATCGACGTCCGCGGACGCGGGGGCGAGTCGTTGGCCGAGCACTGGGCGGCCGGCCCGGTGACCTACCTGGGGCTGCAGGCCGCGGCCTTCCCCAACCTGTTCCTCATCACCGGCCCCGGGAGCCCGTCGGTCTTCAGCAACATGGTGCGGTCCATCGAGCAGCACGTGGAGTTCGTGGCCGACCTGCTGGTCGCGCTGCGCGAGCGGGGCGCGAGCACCGTGGAGCCCACGCCGGCGGCGGAGGCCGACTGGGTGCGGCACGTCAACGACGTCGCGGGCCAGACCTTGATGCTCAGGACGGCGTCCTGGTACATGGGAGCGAACGTCCCCGGCAAGCCGCGGGTCTTCATGCCCTACGTGGGCGGAGTCCCGGCCTATCGAGAGATCTGCGACAAGGTGGCGGCCAACGGCTACGACGGCCTGGTCATCGCCTAGTCGCCGGTGGCCCTCTCCCCCATCCGATCACCCCAACGAACCGAGGAGAACTGTTGAAGATCACTGCAGCCGTCGTGGAAGAGCTGCACGGCCCGTTCGTCGTCAGGGACGTCGAGCTCGACGAGCCCGGCCCCGGTGACGTCCTGGTCAAGGTCGCCGCCACCGGCTTCTGCCACACCGACGGGATCGCCCGCGACGGTGACCTGCCGTTCCCGCTGCCCGGTGTGCTCGGGCACGAGGGCGCCGGCACCGTGGTCGCGGTGGGGGCGGGGGTCACCGGCGTCCGCGAGGGGCAGAACGTCGTCCTGGGGTGGCCCTCCTGCGGCGCCTGCCGCAACTGCACGGCCGGGCAGCCCCGCTACTGCCTGCGCATGGGTGAGCTGGTCGGTGGTGGGCACCGGCTCGACGGTGCCTCCGCGCTGCGCACGACCGATGGCAACCCGCTGGCCAGCCACTTCTTCGGCCAGTCCTCGTTCGCCACCTACTCGATGACCACCGCGTCGTCGCTGGTGCCGATCCCCGAGGGGCTGCCGGTCGAGCTCATGGGCCCGCTGGCCTGCGGGCTGGCGACCGGCGCGGGCGCGGTGTTCAACACCGTCCGCCCGGAGCCGGGCTCGTCGATCGTCGTCTACGGCGTCGGCACGGTGGGGCTGGCCGCGGTCATGGCCGCACGGAACTCCGCGGCGACCACGATCATCGCCGTCGACCGGCACGCCTCCCGGCTGAAGCTGGCCGAGGGGCTGGGCGCGACGCACACGATCGACGCGACGGACACCGACCCGGTGCAGGCGGTCCAGGACATCTGCGGCGGGCCGGCCGACGCCGCGCTGGACTGCACCGGGATCATCTCCGTCGTCCGCCAGGCGATCGACTCGGTCGGCATGCTCGGCACCGCGCTGCTCATCGGCGGTGCCCCGGCCGGCGCGGAGTTCAGCGCCGACCACCTCACCACCCTGTGGGGAAAGACGATCCGCGGGACCCTCGGCGGCAGCGGCCACGGCCAGCAGACGATCGCCGCGCTCATGGACCTGCACGCCCAGGGCCGGTTCCCGTTCGACAAGCTCGTCGAGTACTTCCCGCTGGAGCGCATCCAGGACGCCGTCGAGGCCTCCCACAGCGGCGCCGTCGTCAAGCCCATCCTCACGATGCCGCACTGACACCGGCCGCACAGACACCGGCCGCTGCTCCGGGACCCGGTCTGTCCGGTCCCGAAGCAGCGGCTCGGCGGCCTGCCTCGGCCCTCAGTCAGTCCTCCGCGCCTCAGTGCTGGCGGAGCGTCCCGCTCCTTCGAGAAGCAAGGGCTACCAGGGTCGGTCGCGGCGCACCACGCCGAGGACACCGCGCAGGCGGTCTACGAGCGTGGAGGTGGCGGCATCGGCGGGTTCGACGGCGTCGAGCACCTCCAATGCCTCGTCCACGCTCTTGCGCAGCGCGTCCCGCTCGGCGGCGCGTTCGGCGAGCTCGGTGTGCAGCCGGTAGAGGTCGACGAACACGGCCACCTTGGACCGCAGGACCCACGGATCGAAGGGTTTGGTGATGTAGTCGACCGCGCCCGCCTGGTAGCCGCGGAAGGCCATGTGGGGGTCGTAGTCGGCCGCGGTGAGGAACAGGATCGGGATGTGCCGGGTCCGCTCCCGCTGCTTGACGTGCCGGGCGGTCTCGAAGCCGTCCATCCCCGGCATGCGGGCGTCGAGGAGGATCAGCGCGTAGTCCTTGACCAGCAGCTGCTTGAGCGCGTCCTCACCGTTGGTGACCGGCACGACCTCGATGGGCAGACCCTCCAGGATCGCCTGCAGCGCGAGCAGGTTCTCCCGCCGGTCGTCGACCGCGAGGACCCGGACCGGCGCGGTCATGGCTGACCGCCGTCCTCGCGGACCGTCGCCTTCCCGTTGCCGGTCACCCATGACGCCATGATCGCCAGCAGCTCGTCGAGGTCGACGGGCTTGGTGACGTAGTCGGTGGCGCCTGCGGCCAGGCTGGACTCCCGATCACCGGGCATCGCCTTCGCCGTCAGGAACACGATCGGCAGGTCCTGCCACTGCGGCAGCGCCCGGATCCGGCGGGTGGTCGCGTTGCCGTCGAGGTCGGGCATCATCGCGTCCATCAGCACGATGCGGACCTCCGGGTGCTCGCCGAGCAGGGCGATGCCGTCGAGGCCGTTGTCGGCGTAGAGCACCTCGAGGCCGTGCATCTCCAGCGCGCTGGTGAGGGCGAAGACGTTGCGGACGTCGTCGTCGACGATGAGCACCGTGGTCCCGGACAGGTCCGGCGCAGGATGCACCGTCGACGGCGCAGCGGCGCGCAGGATGGGCCCGCCTCGGTCGGCGCCTTCCGGCGGCGCTTCGGCCACGTGCCGGGGTGGGACGCCGGACGCCGCCGGGGTGGTGACCGGGCACTCGTCGGGCAACAGCAGGGTGAACACCGACCCGCTGCCCGGTTCGGACGACACCTCGATCCTGCCGCCCAGCAGACCGGCCAGCTCCTTGGAGATCGACAGGCCCAGCCCGGTGCCACCGTACTTGCGGCTGGTGGTGCCGTCGGCCTGCTGGAACGCCTCGAAGATCATCGCCAGCTTCTCGCCCGGGATCCCGATCCCGGTGTCGCGCACCGCGAACGTGACGACCGAGCGGGCGCCGTCGAGCGAGGGCACCCCGTGGAGCGTGCGCGGTGACGCCAGGCCGACCTCCAGCGTGACGCTGCCGGTGTCGGTGAACTTGATGGCGTTGGCCAGCAGGTTGCGCAGGATCTGGTGCAGCCGCTGGGCGTCGGTGGTGATCGACGAGGGCAGCTCCGCCGCCGTCTCGACGCGCAGTTCGAGGCCCTTGTCCTCGGCCTGGACACCGAACGCCTGCTCCACCTCGGCACACACGTCGGCGAGCTCCACCGGGGCGGGGTGGATGTCCACCCGGCCGGCCTCGATCTTGGACAGGTCGAGGATGTCCTCGATCAGGCGCAGCAGCTCCGTCGCGGAGGCGTGGATCGTCCTGGCGAACTCGGTCTGCTTCGAGGTCAGGTTCGAGTCCCGGTTGTCCGCGAGCAACCGGGAGAGCAGCAGCAGCGAGTTGAGCGGGGTGCGCAGCTCGTGGCTCATGTTCGCCAGGAACTCGGACTTGTACTGGTTGGCCAGCGCCAGCTGCTGCGCCTTCTCCTCGACCCCGCGCCGCGCCGCGTCGATCTCCATGTTCTTGAGCTCGACGTTGCGGTTCTGCTCGGACAGCTGCAGCGCCTTCTCCTCCAGCTCGGCGTTGGTGCGCTGCAGCTCCGCGGACTGGTCCTGCAGCTCCGTGGTCAGCCGCTGGGACTGCGCGAGCAGCTGCTCGGTGCGCCGACCGGCCTGGATGGTCGCGAGCGCGACGCCGATCGTGGCGACCAGCCGCTCCAGGAAGGTCAGGTGCAACGCCGAGAACGGCGTGGTCGCGCCGAGCTCGATCACCCCCAGCGACTCGCCCTCGAACAGGACGGGGAGCACGACGATGGCCCCCGGAGCGGCGGTACCGGTCCCGGAGCGCACGTCCAGGTACCCCGCGGGCAGCTCGGTGACGACGATGCTCTGCTTGCTCGCCGCCGCCTGCCCGACCAGGCCTTCTCCGAGGCGGTACTCCTGCGGCGGGTCCTCGACGGGCAGCCCGTAGCCGGCGCGCATCACCCAGCACGCAGGCGCACCCGCCTCGGCGAGATCACCCGGATCGGCGGCCAGGAAGAAGGTGCCGACCTGCGCGCCCACCAGCGGCGCGACCTCCTCCATGATCAGCTGGCCGACGTCGCCGAGGTCGCGCTGGCCCTGCAGCAGGCCACCGATGCGGGCGAGGTTGGAGTCCAGCCAGCCCTGCTCGGCGTTCTCCGCCGTGGTCTCCCGCAGCGCCGCGATCATCTGGTTGATGTTGTCCTTGAGCTCGGCGACCTCGCCGAACGCCGCGACCTGGATCTGCTGGGTGAGGTCGCCGCGGGCCACCGCGGTCGACACCGCCGCGATCGCGCGCAGCTGGGTGGTGAGCGTGCCGGCCAGCTGGTTGACGCTCTCGGTGAGGTCCCGCCAGGTGCCCGACACCCCGCGCACCTGCGCCTGGCCGCCGAGCTTGCC
>NZ_FOSW01000005.1:0-182493 GCF_900114385.1 Geodermatophilus ruber | reverse complement strand
CCCGCGCGCGTCCACGGTGATCTTCTGGCTCAGGTCGCCACGGGCCACCGCCGTGGTCACCTGGGCGATGTTGCGCACCTGCCCGGTCAGGTTCGACGCGAGCTGGTTGACGTTCTCGGTGAGGTCCCGCCAGGTGCCCGAGACGTTGGGCACCTGCGCCTGACCGCCCAGCTGCCCCTCGATGCCGACCTCGCGGGCCACCCGGGTCACCTCGTCGGCGAACGACGAGAGCTGGTCGACCATCGTGTTGACCGTCGACTTCAGCTCCAGGATCTCCCCGCGCGCGTCCACGGTGATCTTCTGGCTCAGGTCGCCGCGGGCCACCGCGGTGGCCACCTGCGCGATGCCACGCACCTGCCCGGTGAGATTGGCCGCCATCAGGTTCACCGCGTCGGTGAGGTTCTTCCAGGTGCCGGCCACGTCCGGGACCACGGCCTGCCCGCCCAGCCGGCCCTCGGTGCCTACCTCGCGGGCCACCCGCGTGACCTCGTCGGCGAACAGCCGCAGCGTGTCGGTCAGCGAGTTGATCGTCTCGGCCAGCTCGGCGACCTCGCCCCGCGCCGAAACGGTGATCTTGCGCGACAGGTCCCCCTCCGCGATGGCGGTGGCCGCCGAGGAGATCGAGCGCACCTGGTTGGTGAGGTTGCTCGCCATCGTGTTGACCGAGTCGGTCAGCGCCCGCCAGGTGCCCGCGACGCCGCGCACGTCGGCCTGGCCACCGAGTCGCCCCTCGGTGCCGACCTCGCGGGCCACCCGGGTCACCTCGTCGGCGAACGAGGAGAGCTGGTCGACCATCCTGTTCACCGTGCTGCCGATGCGGCGGAACTCGCCGCGGAGCCTGCGGCCCTCGATCTCCAAGGCCATGTGCTGGGACAGGTCGCCTTCCGCGACCGCGTCGAGCACCCGGGCGATCTCGGCGGTCGGCGCGGCCAGGTCGTCGATCAGGGCGTTCACGGCCTGCACGCCCGCCGCCCACGCGCCGTCGTACGACTCCTCGTCGAGCCGCTCGGACATGCGCCCCTCGCGGCCGACGACCCGGCTGATCCGCAGCAGGTCGCGGCTGTGCCGCTCCTGCAACGCCACCAGCTCGTTGAACTGCTCGACCACCTCGCTCGCCGGCCCCTCGCGGCGAGCCAGGCGGACGTCGAAGCGGCCACGCCGCACCTGCGCCAACCCTTGGGCCAGCTCGACCAGGAAAGCCCCGTCCCCGGCGAGAGCGTCCTCGCCGGCAGGGTCCTCGGGCGTCCCCGGGTCGACGAGGACCTCCGAACGCGCTTGCCGTGTCGCCGTCACTACTGCCTCCACCTGCACTTCGATCGAGGCCGACGGCCTGTACGGCCAGCCTGCCAGGCAGCACCGGACCGACTGCGAGACTGCAGGCGTGCCCGTTCGACTCGAGCGGCGGATGAGCTTTCCGCCCGACATCCGATCCATCGGACGTGTCCGGCGAATTATTCATGACGTGCTGACCGAAGTGGGGGACGGCGACCCCGCCGGGGACGGCCGGGACGTGCCGGATTTCGTCGATGACGTGGTGCTGCTGACCAGCGAGCTGTGCGAGAACGCCGTGCTGCACGCCGGCACCGCGTTCGACCTGGCGGTGGTGGCCGACGGCGACGAGGTCACCGTGGCCGTCACCGACCGCGGCCCGGGCGCGCTGGAGCTGCACCTGGCCGAGCCGCGTCAGCGCTACGGGCGCGCCGCGACCCACGGGCGCGGCCTCTCACTCATCGCGCGGCTGGCCACGACCTGGGGCACCCGGCACGACGCCGATGGCCGGCACACGGTGTGGTTCACCCTCGCGCGGCGACCAGGATCCGTCGCCGAGCCCGCGACCGACCCGGCGCCCGACCATGAGCGCACCTGGTCCGCGGCCGAGCAAGCCCGCTGGCTGCTGCACGTGCCGGCCTCCCTCGCTCGTCGCCTCGCACCCGTCGACCTGATCCGGGAGCTGGCGGCCCGACTGCGGGACATCGTCGACGCCTCGGCCGTCGTCGTCGAGATCGACACGGGCGATGGCTCCGGGGCTCGCGAGCTGGCACGAGCCGGTGTCCTCCCGGCCGACAGCCCCGTCGTGCCCCGCACCACCCTCGACGTGCCGCTGCCGACCACGACCGGCCTGCACGGCACCATCCGGCTCATCCTGCGCGAGGGGGCCGACGCCGCACGCGCCCGGGAGCTGACCGAGCTGATCGCCGCGCGGATCGCCATCACCGCGGAGTCGCAGTGGCTGCACGACGTGGATCAGCGCCGGCGGGCGTGGACGACCTATCTGGCCGAGGCCAGCGAGCTGCTCGGCCAGTCCCTCGACCTCGAGCTGACGGTCGCGCTCGTGCCGCAGCTCGTGGTGCCGCGCCTGGGCACGTGGTGCGCGGTGCTGCTGCCGGAGCCATCGCGTCGGCTGCGCCTGGCCGCGATCGCGCATGCTGACGAGGACCGGCTGCCGGAGCTGCGCGCGGTGCTCGACCCCGACGCCGTGCCGGGTCCGCCGCCGCAGCTGCGCGCGCGGCTCGCGTCGGCTCACCGGGATGCCGCGCCGTCCTGGTTCTCCGACCCTGCGGATGGTGTCGCGGTCCCGCTGCGGGCCTCCGGGGCCTCGACCGGGGTCCTGCTGGTCGGTCGCCCCGCAGGCCGCCTGCACACCCCCGAGGACCTGCTGTTGATCGACGACATCGCCCGTCGGGCCGCGCTGGCGGTTCACAACGCCCAGACCGTCGGCGAGCACGTGCGGGTGTCGCAGACGCTGCAGGCTGCCCTGCTGCCCCGCGCCCTGCCGCAGG
Organism: Geodermatophilus ruber; assembly: GCF_900114385.1. Lineage (GTDB taxonomy): Bacteria > Actinomycetota > Actinomycetes > Mycobacteriales > Geodermatophilaceae > Geodermatophilus > Geodermatophilus ruber. The sequence continues at coordinate 179,713 of NZ_FOSW01000005.1, read as the reverse complement.
TACCGCAGCTCGACTTCGCCGCGGAATACCTGCCCGCGAGCACCGGGGCGGACGTGGGCGGCGACTTCTACGACGTGGTCGAGGTCGACCCCGACCGATGGCTCGTCACGATCGGCGACGTGTGCGGCAAGGGCGCCCGGGCCGCGGCCCGCACCGGTCTGGTCCGCGATGTGCTCCGGGCGCTGGTGCGCAAGGGCCACCCACTGGAGCGGGCCATCGAGATGCTCAACGAGGTCATGTTGGAGGCGGCCGACCCGCAGCAGTTCTGCACCCTCGCGGCCGTGATGCTGAGCCGGCAAGGGCAGGAGGGGCGGTCCGCGGTCGCGGTGGAGCTGGTGCTGGCCGGCCACGCCAAACCCGCCGTGATCCGCGCCGACGGCACCGCCGAGCTGATCGGCCGGTTCGGCAGCGCACTGGGCCTGGTCGAGACGGTCGACCTGCACTGCACCCAGCACCTGCTGGCCGCCGGGGAGACGCTGCTGCTCTACACCGACGGCATCACCGAGTGCCGGCGTGGCCCCGAGCAGTTCAACGAGAACCGGCTGCTCGAGGCGGCCGCCGCCGCGTCCGGCACGAGCGCCGCGAAGCTCGTGGCGACCGTGCGCGAGGCCGTGCAGCGCTTCGCCCCCGACCTCAGCGACGACATGGCCCTGCTCGCCGTCCGTGCCGAGCCCTAGCCACAGGCACTACCCCGAGAGGGCACGACGTCGCCCGCCGCTCATCCGGCGCCCCCAGGGCGTTGGCTCGTCCGCAGATCGCCTGCCAGCGCTCGCGAAGCAGCCCCGTCAGCGCCTCGGTCGACTGGCCGACCACCGTGGAGACGTTCTCCGCCCCTGCCTGACAGAGGCGGTCAGGCATGTGGGGAGAGCTCCCTGTCCGGGCGGTAGGTGTAGGCCACCTCCCGAATCCTGCTGCTCTTCTCCAGGCTCGCGCCCAGTGCACCACCGACGGTGGCCAGTGACGCGCAGAGCCAGGAGATCGCTATGAGGGTCGTCGCGCTCGCGGGGTGTCTGAGCTGCGCGGCGACCTGGTCGTACGGAAGCAGCAGAAAGCTGACGACGACGGTCGCCGCGAACAGGATGAGGTAGAGCGCGATCACGCCGATGACGACGGTGGCGATCGTCACGGTGTTGAACAGGACGACCTGTTCCCTGGCCCCCGGGAGCTCCTCCCGATCCATGGACCGAGGGACCTGCTCAGGGAGTCTGCCGCCGATGACGAGGACCAGCACCAACGCGACGATGGACGCAAAGGTGAGCGCGCTCAGGCGCAGCAGACCGCCACCGTCGGCGATCATCCAGATGAAGCCGTTGACCAGGGAGAGGACGGCCAGGCCGAGCGCGCCGACCGCGACGGACGACAGCCGGATGACGGCTCGCCAGGGACGGTTCGCCCACAGCATGCCCAGCAGGAGCCGGAAGTTTCCGGTGATCACGTTGGCGAGCAGCCGGACTCCCTGCTGATCCTCTTCGACGTGGCGGCCCAGCTTTGCCAACTCCTGGGCTGTTTCGGGCCTCCGCTCGTGCCCGTCGCCGGCGCCGAATTCGGTGATGAGGTCCGACACCAGTTGGACGACGGCTCGCAGGGCGCGGCGGCGCACGTCGACGGGGCCCAGCGCGGGCAGGGACAGGGCTGCCACACCCTGGGCCTGGCTGGTGTAGGCGACGACTGGTCGTCTGTCCTTCTCCAGGGGCAGGTCCGTGATGTACACCGCGAGGTGCCAACCCTCGTTGAGCAGCCGCTCGCGCGCGGCCTGGATGACACTGTCCGGGTCGGCCGGCGGTTCGACCAGCCGGTCGGAGACGAGCCGGCAGACCCAGCGGACGTTCGGTACGCGTTCGGCCAGCCGATCGGGAAGCTCGGGCAACAGGCTCTGCGCGATCTCGGTGGCGGGGCCGGGGGCCGCGATGAGGCCGAGCACCAACTCCCGGCTCTCGTCATCCGCTCGGCTGTCGGAACGCTGATCCGACGATTGCATGGCGCAGCCCACCTCTGTGGACGGGGCATGTTCGGACCGGAAGTGCGCTACCCCAGCCAGTCCCTGGCACCTGGCTCGGCGCGGTCCACCGATACCCGCCCTCGGAGGAGTCACTCATCGGCGCGGCCGGAAGCGCGCATCCATGTCGGCACGGTAGGTGGCAACGCGCCGCGCCTCGACGGCGCGCCACGGCGGCGAGCGGGGACCGAGGTCCTCCGCAGGCGGCGCCCGGCGATCCTGGGGAGGCGCCCGCCTCGGGCCTAGCGTCCGGCGCAGCGATCGGCCGCCGAGGAGGAGCCGTGCAGGCCAGGGATGTCATGACCCGCGAGGTCGTCACCGTGGGACCGGAGACCTCCGCCAAGTACGCCGCGGAGGTCATGGCCGAACACGGGTTCGCGGCCCTGCCCGTCGTCGACGACGGGGACCGGTTGGTCGGCATCGTGGCCGAGGCCGACGTCCTCCGCGATCGGATGCCCCCCGATCCCCGGCTCCACCTGCGCCGCGACGGCGGGATCCCGACCTCGGCCCCCTCGTTGCTGGTCCACGGGGTGATGACCCGCGAGGTCCGATCGGTCCAGGACACGGCAGACATCGCCGACGTCGCGCGGCTGTTCGTCGACGACCGGCTGCGCAGCGTCCCCGTGGTGGACGGCGACCGCCTGGTGGGCATCGTCAGCCGGCGCGACCTGCTGCGGACCCTGGTCCGTCCGGACGCGGAGATCCGGCACGACCTCCTCCGCCTGGTGGAGGGCTACACCGGATCGCTGGACTCGTGGGCGGTCTCCGTCGCCGACGGCGTGGCCACCATCCAGCGGACCCGCGGCGTTCCCGAACCGTCTCCCGCGGTCGAGGAGCAGGCCCTGTCCGAGCTCGCCCGGACCGTCGGCGGGGTGGTGCACGTCCGGGTCCTCCCCGCACAGGATCGCGAGACACCCGTGACCGGACAGCCCAGCCACCCGGCGTCCACGCCCCGCTGAGGAGGCGACGATGACGCGCTCATCCCCGTCCCGCCCGGTGGTCGTCGGGGTCGACGGCTCCGACGGGGCCCGCGCGGCCACGGTCTTCGCCACCGACGAGGCCCGGTTGCGGCGCACGAGCCTCCGCCTGCTCCACGCACTGTCCTGGCCGCTGAAGGGCCTCGCCGCGGAGACGTCCCCCGATCCCGATCTGCGGGAGACGCTCCAGGCCGGTGTCGAGGTGGTCCTCCGCGCAACCGCGGCCGATGCCGCCGACGTCCTCGGCGCCGACCGGGTCAGCTGGTCGGTCGTCGACGAGGATCCGGTCACGGCACTGCGGACGGCCTCCGCGGACGCGCAGGTGCTCGTCGTCGGCAGCCGCGGCGTCGGTGGCATCCTCGGCCTGCTGGGCTCCACGGCCAACGGTGTCGTCGCGGACGCCGCCTGCCCGGTCGTCGTCCTACCGGATCCCACGTCGGTCACCGCCACCCCGCGGGCCTCCGTCGTCGTCGGTGTCGAGGGCCGCCCCGGCGACGACGCCGTCCTGGACTTCGCGTTCGCCGAAGCCGCCGCCCGCGGGACCGACCTGGTGGCGGTGCACGCCTGGCAGGACGTCACCCTGGAGACGGCGTTCCAGTCGCTGGGACCGCTGGTCGACTGGGCCGGAGTGCAAGCCGACGAGGAGCGCGTGCTCGCCGAGACACTGGCCGGCTGGCGGCAGAAGGAACCCGACGTTCCCGTCCGCGAGGTGGTCCTCCGCGAGCGGACCGCTCGAGCGCTGGTGTCCGTGGGGCTGACCGCTGCGCTCCTCGTCGTCGGCCACCGGCACCGCAAGCCCCTGGCCCGGCTCGGCTCGACCACCCACGGCGTCCTGCGCCGCGCCGGCTGCCCGGTCGCGGTCGTCCCCATCACCTCCGACGGCGCCCGGTGAGCCCGCCCGGCCTCGGGATCCTCGTCACCGCGGCCAGCAAGCACGGCTCCACCCACGAGATCGCCGCCGCCCTGGCCCGCGCGCTCACCCAGAGCGCTGCCGCCGGCCGGGCCGGCCTGACCGCCACGTGGCTCCCGGCGGAGAACCGCCCCGACCCGTCGGCCTGCGACGCCGTCGTCCTCGGCAGCGCCGTCTACGCCGGCTCCTGGCTGCCGGCCGCCCGGGACCTCGCCACGGCGCACGCGGCCGTCCTGCGTGACCGACCCCTGTGGCTGTTCTCCAGCGGGCCGATCGGCGTCCCCCCGTTCCCGCCCGACGAGCCCGACAGCGTCGGCGCCCTGCGGGCGATGCTCGGCCCGCGGGGGCACCGGGTGTTCCCCGGCCGCCTGGACAGGTCCCGGCTCACCTTCGGTGAACGCGCGATGGTCACCGCCATGCGCGCCCCGATCGGGGACTTCCGCGACTGGGCCGCCGTGGCGGCCTGGGCCGAGGAGATCGCCGACGAGATCGCCGCAGACATCTCTACGACCCCCCTTGCGTCGGCCGACTGACACTTCCGCCGGAGGCCCCCACCATGACCGCAGTCGCGGCGCCCACGGCGGGCGCGGGCACCTACTCCGACGACGAGCTGGCCCGGGACCTGCGCTGGTGGGCGGCGGCCAACTACCTGACCGCCGCCCAGATCTACCTGCAGGCCAACCCCCTGCTGCGGGAGCCCCTCACGCCGGACCACATCAAGCCGCGCCTGCTGGGCCACTGGGGCACCAGCCCCGGCCTGACGATGGTGTACGCCCTCCTCAACCGGCTGATCCGGCGCACCGGACAGCAGACTCTGCTCGTCGTCGGGCCGGGGCACGGCGGGCCGGCGATGCTGGCCGGGGCCTACCTCGACGGGACCTACAGCGAGGTCCATCCCGAGGTGTCGCAGGACCTCACCGGGCTGGTCCGGTTCGTCCGCCAGTTCTCCACGCCCGGCGGGGTCCCCAGCCACGCCGGCGTCCACATCCCCGGCAGCATCCACGAGGGCGGCGAGCTGGGGTACGCGCTGCTGCACGCAGCGGGGGCGGTGTTCGACGACCCCGACCTGCTGGTCGCCTGCGTGATCGGGGACGGCGAGGCGGAGACCGGGCCCCTGGCGGCCTCCTGGCGGCTGCCGGCCTTCCTCAACCCGCGCCGGGACGGCGCCGTGCTGCCGATCCTCCATCTCAACGGCTACAAGATCTCCGGGCCGACCGTGCTCGGCCGCTCCCCCGACGAGGACATCCGCGGCTACCTGCGCGGCCAGGGCTGGGACCCGGTGGTGGTGGCCGGCGACGTCCCCGCCCGGGTGTTCGTCGAACTGGACGCTGCACTGGCCACGGCCCACGCCCGGATCCGGGAGGTCCAGGACCGGGCCCACGCCGGGGCTGCGCCGGACGGGGTCCGCTGGCCGGCCATCGTGCTGCGGACGCCGAAGGGCTGGACCGGCCCGCGCACGGTGGACGGCGTCCCCGTGGAGGGCACCCACCGTGCGCACCAGGTCCCGCTGGCCCGGGTGCGGGAGGACCCCGAGCACCGCGCCCAACTGGCGGGGTGGCTGCACTCCTACCGCCCGGAGGAGAGCTTCGACGAGGCCGGGCGGCTGGCGCCCGAGCTCGCCGCGCTGGCCCCGTCCGACGACCTGCGGCTGTCGGCCTCGCCCCGTGCGGGCGGCCCGCGGTTCCGGGTGCGCCCGCTGCCCCTCCCGGACCTCGCCGACTACGCCCTCGCGGTCCCCTCCCCCGGCGCGGTCCGGCACGAGACCACCCGACCGCTGGGCGAGCTCCTCCGCGACGTCCTCACCCGGACCGGCCGGACCGACGGCGGCGGGGACTTCCGGCTGTTCTGCCCGGACGAGACCAACAGCAACCGGCTCGGCGCCGTCTTCCAGGCCACCGACCGCTGCTCGATGCTGCCCGTCCAGCCCGGGGACGAGTCGATCGGCCCGGACGGCCGGGTGATGGAGGTCCTCAGCGAGCACCTCTGCGAGGGCTGGCTGGAGGGCTACACGCTCACCGGCCGGCACGGCCTGTTCGCCACCTACGAGGCCTTCGCGATGGTCGGCGCCTCCATGATCGTGCAGCACGCCAAGTGGCTGCAGCAGGCGGCGACCGAACCAGACCGCAGCCCCGTGCCGTCGCTGAACGTGCTCCTCACCAGCACCACCTGGCGGAACGACCACAACGGCTTCTCCCACCAGGGCCCCGGCCTGATCGACACCGTGGCGCCGCTGTCGCCGGACGTGGTCCGCATCTGGTTCCCGCCGGACGCCAACAGCACCCTCGTCGTCGCCGAGGAGTGCCTGCGCAGCCGCGGGCGCGTGAACCTGATCGTCGTCGACAAGCAGCAGCACCTGCAGTACCTCGACCTCGAGGCCGCCCGCACGCTGGTCTCCTCGGGGGCCGCGGTGTGGGAGTGGGCGGGCACCGAGGAGCCCGACCGCAACCGCAGCGATCTTCCCGACGTCGTCCTCGCGGCCGCCGGCGACGTCCCGACGCTGGAGGTCCTCGCCGCAGCGCAGCTCCTGCGGGACCACGTGCCGCACCTGCGCATCCGCGTGGTGGACGTCGTCGACCTGATGGGGCTGCTGCCGCCCGGCGAGCACCCGGCGGCCCTCGACCCGGAACGGTTCGCCGACCTGTTCACCGACACCGTCGACGTCGTCTTCGCCTTCCACGGCCACCCGCGGGCCATCCACCCGCTGGTCCACGGCCGGCCCGACGTCGACCGCTTCCACGTCCGCGGCTTCACCGAGCACGGCACCACCACGACCCCGTTCGACATGGTCGTGCTCAACCGGATGAGCCGCTACGACCTGGTCCTGGAGGCCCTCCGTCGGTCCCGCCGCGTCCCCGAGGGCGGCGACACCCTGGCCCGGTTGTGCCGGGAGCAGCTCCGGCGGCACCGTGAGCACGTCGTGGAGGCGCTCGAGGACCTGCCCGAGGTCCGCGACTGGACGTGGGAGGCGGAGCAGCGATGACCGACGCCGACACCCAGAGGACGGATGCGCCCTCGAACGAGATCCCCGTCGAGGAGTGCTACCGGCTGCTGCGGACCCAACAGGTGGGCCGGCTCGGTGTGAACGCCGAGCACTACCCGCTCATCTTCCCGGTCAACTACGGCATGGACCACCACACGATCGTCATCCGGACCTCCCCCGGCACGAAGCTCACCGCGGCCTCGCACGCCAACGTGACCTTCGAGGTCGACGAGATCGACCCGATCCACCGCAGCGGGTGGAGCGTGCTGGTCCGGGGCCTCGCCGAGGAGGTGACCGATGCCCACGGCGCCGACCTGGTGCGCCGCACGCACGACGCCGGTGTCGCCCCCTGGGCGCCCGGGGAGCACGGTCACTGGCTGCGGCTGATCCCCCACCACGTCACCGGGCGGCGGGTCGTGCCCGGCGAACTGCCGCCGGCCGTGGACCCGCGGGCCTATCTCTGAACGGCGGCGGGGTCGGCCGCCCCCGCTCGGGCGTGCCTGGACAGCGCCTGCCGCGTGAGTCGGTCCATCACGGCCTCCTCGTCCACCGGCACGGTGAGCACCCGCACCCCGGTCGCCACCAGCCGCTGACTGGGGGAACCCCACAGCCCCCGCGCGCCCCCTCGCAGGGGCAGGAGCGCGGCACACACCCGCTCCCGGATCTCCTCGGAGTGGACGCCGATGCCGCCGGTGAAGACCACGGCGTCCCACCCCTCGAGCGTCGTCACCGCCCCGGCCACGGCCATCGCGACATCTCGGACGAAGACGCGCAACGCGAGGTCGGCGGCCGCACCGCCGTCGGCCAGCAGCTCGCGCACGTCCGTCGTGCCCCCCGAGAGACCCGCGACCCCCGACCGGCGGTTGAGCAGGTCACGGACGGCCGCGAGGGAGCCCCCGTGGAGGTCGACGAGCTGCAGCACCACCTCGGGGTCCAGGTCGCCGCTGCGGGTGAGCGAGGGGACGCCCCCGGCCGGGCTCAACGACATCGTGGTGTGCCGGGACAGCCCATGCTGTACCGCGGTGACGCTGCACCCGCTCCCGAGGTGGACGACGACCGCGGCGCCGAGCCCGGGGAGCAGGTCCACCACGCTCTGCACCGCCAGCCCGTGGAACCCCCACCGGCGCAGGCCCGCTGCCCGCGCCTCGGGCGGCACCGGCAGGGTGACGGCCTCGCCGGGCAGCGTGCCGTGGAACCCGCTGTCCGGGACCAGCACCTGGTCGGCGTCCGACCAGCGGATCCGGGCCGCTTCCACGACGCTCAGCTGACGCGGGAGGTGCAGCGGATCCCGTGCCGATTCCCTCCGCAACTGGTCGAGCAGCCGCTCATCGGCGTGCCTGGCTCCCCTCAGCGCCGCGCTGCCGTGCACGATCCGGTGGGCGACGACAGCGGGCCACAGTCCGTGCTGCTCCAGTGCCTGCGCGACCCCGTCCAGGGCGCCGGTCCAGCCTCCGGGCAGCGGCTCCTCCTCCGCCGGGCCGTGCGGCCCGGTGGTCGTCACCCGCGCGGTCGTGCCGTCCAGACCGGCGACGTCCACGTGCAGCCGCAGATGCGGGTCGCGCACGGCGGCCTTGAGCGACGACGAGCCCACGTTCAGACACAGGACGACGCAGGGATGGGAGCCCTCCGCGGGGACGGTCGTGCCGGCGTCGGGCCTCAACGGAGGACGGCGACCTTCAGCGCGCCCGAGGTGACCGGGTCGTCGAAGACGTCGTAGGCCTGCGGGACCTCATCGAACCCGAACCGGTGGGTGACGATCCGGCCGGCATCGAGCCGTCCCGCTCGGAGCAGGCGCAGCAGCATCGGCGTCGAGGCGGTGTCCACCAGGCCGGTGGTGATCGTGACGTCGCGGATCCACAGGTCCTCGAGGTGCAGCGTGGTGGGCTTGCCGTGCACACCGACGTTGGCCACGTGGCCGCCGGGACGCACCAGCGCCACGGCGGTGGACAACTCACGGGCCGCCGCCCGCCAGCTCTCCACCGGGTCGACCACGGCCACCGTCTGCAGGGACCGTTTACCGGGGCCGTAGTAGACCAGCGCCTTCATGACCGTCCTCCCTGGGCTCGGTGAGGGCAGTCCACTCCTCGCCGCTTCCCGGCCGGAGTGCCGAACGTCCCGGCTGCCGGGGCCACTCAGCGCCGGACCGTTGGTGGACCGCGGCGGGGCTGGTTCATGATGACGGCCGGCACCGTGCTGCTGCTCCGGTCAGCCCGGTCAGGTCGGTGAATGCCTGGGCGATGCCGCCGGCGAGCACGTCCACGTCGGTGATGGCGGCGTCGGCGTTGACCGTCACCACCAGCTCGCCGGCGTAGGACAACGCCGCGACCGCCAGCGGGACCTGCAGCACCAGCGGAGCGATCGGCACCGCCTCCACCAACCGGGCGCCGGCCAACCACAGCGGGACTGACGGACCTGCGAGGTCGGTGACCGACAGGGAGATGCTCCGACTGCCGAACCGGCGTCCCCAGCGGACGACCAGCCGGGCCACCGGCGCCGGCAGCCGGATGTCGACGACGCTTCCCACACCCGCGCGGAGCCGGGCCTTGCCGGCGGTGGTGGCGTGGCAGATCAGCGCCAGCCGCCGCAGCGGGTCCGGTTCGCCGACCGGCAGGTCGACGACGAGCATGCCCATCACCTGTTGCCCGGGGAGGCCCGTGGCGGCCGGAACGCTCGCCCGCACCACCAGCCCGGGCAGCTGCTCGCCACGCGCGGCGAACAGCTGCCGCAGGCCGCCGGCAACCGCGGCCAGCAGCAGGTCGTTGACGGTGACGTGCAGGGCGTGCCCGGCGCGCTGCAGGTCCGCCAGTGGATGCCGGGCGACGGCCAGCCGCCTACCGGGACCGGTGCGGCGCGGCAGGGACGTGCGCGGCACCGGGGCGCCCAGGTCGGACAGGAGGTCGCGCAGCTGCTCCAGGCCCTGCCGGCCGCGGCGGCGGCCGGTCGCGTCCGGCCGTGCCCGCCGCAGCGCCGCGACCCCGTCGTGCAGCCGCACGCGCAGCAGCTCCCGGTGCGTCGGCAACGGAGGCACCGCGGCCGCTGCCGGCTCCTCCAGGCCGGTGTCGGCCGCGGGATCGAGCAGCGCGCCGGCGAGCGCCACGCCGGTGCGGCCGTCGGCGAGGACGTGGGAGACCACGATGAGGACGGCGAACCGCCCGCCGGGCAGGCCCTCGACGACCTCAGCCCGCCACAGCGGCCGGTCGCGGCGCAACGGGCGCAGCGCGCGGCCGGCCGCCCAGCTGCCCGGGGCCGCGCCCGGCGGCAACGTCACCGCCCCGACGTGGCGCAGCGGGTCGAACCACGGGTCGGCGACCCAGATCGGGCGGCCCTCACCGAGGCGGGTCCACACCACCCGCCGGCCCAGCGCGGGAACGCGGCGGGCGCGGGCGGCCAGCGCCGCGCGGATGCCGGCGGTGTCGACGGCGCCGTCCGCCCGCCGGAACGGCCCCGCGTCGAAGACCCCGAGCAGCGCGATCTGCATCGGGGTGTGCCGGTCGGCCGCCCACACATTCACCAGCTCATCGGCGCGCAGTCGGGTGAACGCCACCCGCCCACCGTGCCGTGCCCGCCGAGGCACCCGACAGGGACCAACGCCCACAGAGGTCGAGCCACCACCACCCCCGACACGGGTTCCAGCACCCGCGCAGCAGCTGGTCGATGACCAGCTCACCGACGTGAAGAGAGCGATCCGTGCCGGGGATGCCCGCAGGGACCGAGGTCACGGCTGCCGAGGACTCACGCCCCCACGCCCGGGGATGGCGCCGGGCGGAGGCTGGTCCCGGATACGAGACCGTGGGATCGACCATGACCACACGTGGCAGGGCGGCCATCAGGCATCGCCGAGCGAGCCGACGTCGGTGGGCCGACATGAACGGTCGCCAGCGTGCCCTCCTGCTGACGCTGGGGGGCGCCCAACTGGCGCTGGCCGGGGCTGCATGGGCCGACCTGGCTCGGCGTCACCCGGCCGAGGTGAACGGCCGGAAGGGCGCCTGGGTCGCGATCATCGCCGTCAACTGGATCGGGCCGCTGGCCTACTTCCGCTGGGGTCGTCGCAGATGAGCCGCCCGCCCCGCGGCGAGGCTCGGCCTGCTCCGCGGATCGGAGGAACAACCATGCCCGCGCCGTCCTCCCCGCACATCCCACCATCGCCGAGGGCCCACCCACAGCCGTCGGACCGGCCCGCACGAGCCCTCGAGGACGCCGCAGATGCCGCGCTGCTGGCGCCGTCGGTGCACAACACCCAGCCCTGGCGGATCGTGCTCCACGGCGACCGCCTCGAGCTCCGCGCCGACCGCTCGCGGCAGCTCACCATCCTGGACCCGACCGGCCGCGAACTGGTGCAGAGCGTCGGGGCCGCGCTGTTCAACGCCCGGGTCGCGCTCGCGGCCGCCGGCCGCGCCGTCGCGGTCGAGCGGCTGCCCGCACGCGACGACGCCGACCTCCTGGCCGTCGTCCGGCCCGTCGACGGAGCCCCGGACCCGGTGCTGACGTCCCTCGCGCCCGCCATCCCGAGGCGGCGGACCAACCGGCGACGGTTCGACGACCTCCCGCTCCCCGCCGAGCGGCTGCAGGCGCTCACCGCCGGAGCCGCAGCCGAAGACACCCAGCTGGTCCCGATCGTGCGGGCAGAGCATCTACGAGTACTCGCCGGCCTGACCCAGGAGGCCGACGGTCTGCAGAACGCCGACGCCGCCTACCGGGCCGAGCTCCGGCGCTGGACCAACCGGCTGCCCTCCGACGGAGAGGGGGTGCCCGCGAGCGCTGTCCCCCATGTCGATGGTCTGCAGCACGACGCCGTTCCCCTCCGAGACTTCGACACCACCGGCTCGGGGGAGCTCCCGGCGGAGACCCGCTCCGGTGTCGAGCAGACGCTGGTGCTCCTCGCCACTCACGACGACGAGCCGTACGACTGGCTGAGGTCCGGAGAGGCTCTCCAGCGCCTGTTGCTCGACGTCACGGCACGCGGTTGGGCCGCCAGTCCCATGACCCAGGTCATCGAGCTGCCCCACTTGCGCACCCAGCTGCGGTCGGCGTTCGGAGAGGTCGGCCACCCCCAGTTCGTGGTGCGCATAGGCCGCGCCGTGACCACGGCGCGCACGCCGCGACGGCCGCGCCACACGGTCGTGGAGAACAGCGCTCGACAGCCCGAGCACACGCGCCAGGTCGTGCGGTCGGTCCCCGCCGGCTGGCCGGTCAGCCCGCCGGCGGCTCCGTCGGGTCGGCGACCGGTGTCCGACGGGCGTGGTGGGACGATCTGGGTGTGACGGCGGCGCGGATCTCGCCGCTCAACTGCTGGACCGTCTTCCGGTTCGCGGCCCGCACGATGATCGACGTGACCACCTTCTGCCCGGCCGGCTCGGCCTCGACCTGGGTGTTGACGTCGACGTCGGCGAAGAGCACCAGCCGGTTCCGCCGCCGGTAGGCGTGTGGCTTCGAGCGGGCCGGCTCCCGGCGCCTGGTCACGCGGCTGCCCGGAGCGCGCGCGGCTCGGCGAAGCGGGTGATCACCGGGCCGGCTACGGCCAGAACGAGGACGTACCCGGCCGCCAGCGGGCCGAGGGACGTGATTCCGGCCGCGACGGCGAGACCGGCGATGACGATGGAGAACTCACCGCGGGCGATCAGCGCCGTCCCGGCGCGTAGCCGGCCGGGGACGGCGATCCCGTCCCGTCGCGCGGCGTACCAGCCGGTCGCCACCTTGGTAGCAGCGGTGGCCAACGCCAGGAGCAGCACCGCGGGCAGCACCGGCAGCACCGCGGCCGGGTCGATGGAGAGGCCGAAGGCGACGAAGAACGTGGCGGCGAACAGGTCGCGCAGCGGGGCGAGGATGGCGCGCGCCCGGTCGGCGAACGACGCCGGCAGCGCCAGCCCGACGAGGAACGCTCCCACCGCCGCGGAGGCGCCGAGCGCCTGGGCCAGGCCGGCCACGAGCAGGGTGAAGCCGACCAGCCGGAGCAGCACCTGCTCGTCGTCGGGGTGGGCCATCAGCCGGCCGAGCCGGTGGCCGTGCCGCTGAGCGGCCAGCAGCACCAGCACGACCGCGCCCACGGCGAGCCCGATGCCGGCGGCCGCCGACGCCGGGCCGCCACCGGCGATCGCCACCACCAGCAGTGGCAGGAACAGTGCCATCGCGAGGTCCTCGAGCACCAGCACGGAGAGCACCGCCGGGGTCTCCCGGTTGGCCAGTCGCCCGAGGTCACCCAGCAACCGCGCGACGATGCCGGACGACGAGACGTAGGTGACCCCGGCCAGGGCGAGGGCGCCCTGCCACGGGAGGCCGAACAGCAGGCCGGCGACGAACCCCGGTGGCGCGTTGAGCAGCAGGTCCACCATCCCGGAGGGGCCGTGCCGGCGCAGCGAGCCGAAGAGTTCGTCGGGGGAGAACTCCAGCCCGAGGGTGAGCAGCAGCAGCACGACGCCGATCTCCGCGGCCGCCTCGAGGAATGGCTGGGCGGTGGCCAGCGGGACCACGCCGCCTTCCCCGAGGGCCAGCGCGGCCAGAAGCACGAACGGGATCGGGGAGAGGCCCATCCGCCGGGCCAGCAGGCCGAGCAGGGACAGACCGAGGAACAGTACGCCCAGCTCGATCAGGAGTGCCGCGACGTGCTCCACGGAGGCGCCCTACGCCGCCCCGGCCAGGTGCCGCTCCAACTGCTCCAGCCCGGCCGCCGACCCGATCGCGACGAGCACATCATCGGCGTGCAGCAGGTCCGCCGGGCCGGGGGAGGTCACGACGTCGGTGTTGCGCACGATGGCGACGATCGAGCAGCCGGTGAGCGTGCGGGCCCGGGTGTCGCCGAGGGGCCGTCCCGCGAACGGTGAGTCTTTCGCGACGGGGATCCGCGCCGACTCCAGCCCGGGCACCTCGCGGGAGAGGTCAGCGAAGCGCTGGGTCAACCGGGGTGCGCCGAGGACCTCAGCCACGGCGTCGACCTCCTCGGGGTCGAGCCGGACGACGCCGAGCGCCCGGTCGGGGTCGCGCGGGTCGTAGACCGCTCCTTCGGCTCCGCCGTCCCGCTGGACGACGATCGCCAGCACCTGGCCCGCCCGGGTGCGCATCTCGTATCGGACACCGACGCCCGGCAGCATGGTCTCCTCGAGGTCCACGGCCGCATGGTGACAGACCGGTGCTCCCACCGACCGCCGGAGGAGGTGTGGCCGTGGCTGGTCCAGGTCGGCTGCCGGCGCGCCGGCTGGCATGCCGACGACCTGCCGGAAACCTCGCCCATCCCAGCGTCCGCACCGTCGTCCCGGAGCTGCAGGACCGCGAGGTCGGCCGGTGGCTGCCGATGGCCCCGCCCCGCGGTGGACGGCGCTGGTCCTCGCGCTCGGCTGCGCGGGCGTTCCGGTGATCGGCCTGGCGCGGAGCAACCTCACGAGCCGGCTGCGGCGACCGCCCAGTGACCGCTGGCCGGGCTGGCAACTGACAGTTCGCGGACCGGTGCCGCGGCCCGCCTGGGGTGTGCCACGCTGGCCGCGACCGCCCCGGACGACGCTGGAGGCACCCGTGGATGCTGCTCGCTCTGCCGACGCTCCGGACGGGCACCGATTCCAGGGGGCGGTCGCGTTCGCGCCCCCCTACGAGCGGGACGGCGCCAGCGTGATCACCGCGACCGCGGTCCGCACGCACACCGCCACCCGGGGCGACGGTGCGGCAGCGAAGCGGTCCGGGTTCGACGCCGGGATGTCCGGCAGCCGCCCGATGGGCGCGTTCGTCGTCCGGGACGGGCGTGTGCGCTGGCACCCGGCGGTCGACTGGACCCGGGTGATCACCACCGCGGAAGTCATGGTCGGTGGGGTGCTGATCGCCCGCCGCCTGGCCGCCCGTCCGAGCGCGACGAAGGCCAAGGTCACGATGGGCCCCGGCGGGTGGGTGAGCGTGAGGGGCGGATTGATGGCCGTGCGCCCGGCCGAGCGCGGCTGGCGCCGGCGGCGCGCTCCCGCACCGGCCACCGTGCCACGGACCCGCCGGCCGTGGTGGGCCCGTCTGCTGGCCGCGACCGCCCTGGAGTCCCTGCTCGGGTAGGCGTGGACCGACGACACCGCCCGGCCGGCCCTTGAACAGGTCACGTCGGGGAGACCCGTACGGCTGGTCACGGCCCTGTCCGGCGACGCTCGGTCAGGAGCTCGTGAGGATGACGAGTTGCTGGGTCGCTCGGGTCATCGCGACATAGCGGTCGACCGCTCCTTCGATGCCGGTGCCGAACACCTCGGGGTCGACGAGGACGACCAGGTCGAACTCGAGCCCCTTCGCAAGCTCCGGGGTCAGCGACCGGACGCGGGACGTCGCCCGGAACGTGGGATCGCCGATGACGCAGGCGATCCCCTCCCCCTCGGCGTGCTCGACGAGCCAGGTGTCGAGGATCGAGCCCAGCTCCGACGCAGGACCGTGGACCACGGGGACACCGCTGCTGCGGATGGAGGTCGGCACGTTGGCGTCCGGGAGCACGGCCCGAATGACCGGCTCGGCTTCGGCCATGACCTCTTCCGGCGTCCGGTAGTTGATGGTCAGGGACGCCAGGGTGATCCCGTCGAGGCCGATCCGCTGGAGCCGTTCCTGCCACGTCTCGGTGAACCCGTGCCTGGCCTGGGCGCGGTCCCCGACGATGGTGAAGCTCCGGGACGGGCAGCGGAGCAGCAGCATCTGCCACTCCGCGTCGGTCAGCTCCTGGGCCTCGTCCACGACGATGTGCGCGAACGGGCCGGCGAGCAGGTCCGGGTCTGCGGTGGGCAGCGCGGCCTCGTCGACCAGGGCGTCCCGGAGGTCCTGGTGGCGCAGGGTCGTCATCAGCAGCAGCTCGGAGTCGTCGGCCTCGATCAGCCGGTCGATCACGTCGGCCATCCGCTCGCGTTCGAGGGCGGCAGCGGCCTCCTGGCGGCGCCGGCGCCGGGACGTCTCGGGGTCGCCGAGTCGCTGCCGTGCGGCGTCCAGGAGTGGCAGGTCGGACACCGTCCAGGCCTGGGCGTGCTCGCGCTGCAGCTTCCGGACGTCGTCGGCGCCGAGCCAGGGTGCGCACTTCCGCAGGTACGCCGGCACCGACCACAGGTCTCCGACGAGGTCCGTCGCCTCGAGCAGCGGCCACGCCCGGTTGAAGGTCGCCAGCAGGTCGCGGTTCTGCTGCAGCGACTTCCGGAGCAGGTCGTCGTCCTCGCCGCCGTCGCACTTGTCCATCAGGATCGCGAGCAGCTCGTCCCAGATCTGGTCCCGGGCCTCGTTGTGCGGGGTACCGGGGTCCGGCGCCTCGAACGCCTCGGCCCAGTCGTCGGCGCTCAGCCGGATGTCGGCCGTGTCGGTCTCGACCGTCATGCCCGTGGTGGGCGGCTCCTCGTAGAACCGGACGGCCGCCTCGATCGCGGCCACCAGGTCCGCGGACGCCTTCAGGCGGGCCACGTCCGGGTCCGCCTCGATCCCTGCCGCGGCTCCCTGGGGGACCAGGTCCCGCAGGGTGCAGGTCTGCACGCCCTCCTCGCCGAGGCTGGGGAGGACGTCGGCGACGTAGGCCAGGTAGGGCTGGTGCGGGCCGACGAACAGGACCCCACCCCGATGGTGACCGATGCGCGAGTCGGCGTAGAGCAGGTACGCGGTGCGGTGCAGGGCGACGACCGTCTTCCCCGTACCCGGACCGCCGTCGACGACGAGAGGGCCGCCGGATCCCGCCCGGATGATGGCGTCCTGGTCGGCCTGGATCGTGCCCAGCACGTCCCGCATCCGGGCCGACCGGTTGCTGCCCAGGCTCGCGATGAAGGCCGACTGGTCGTCGAGCGCGGCAGCGTGCCCGTCGAACCCGTCCGAGGTGAACACCTCGTCCCAGTAGTCGCTGATCCGGCCGCGGGTCCAGCGATACCTGCGGCGGCTCGCCAGGCCCATCGGGTTGGCGTGGGTCGCTCCGAAGAACGGCTCGGCCGTGGGAGAGCGCCAGTCGAGCAGCAGCCGGCGCCCCGCGCTGTCGGTGAGGCCGAGCCGTCCGACGTACACCGGCTCGGGGTCGTCCGCCCTGACGATGTGCCCCAGGCACAGGTCCAGACCGAAGCGACGCAGGGTGCGCAGCCGAGCGGTCAGCCGGTGGATCTCCAGGTCCCGGTCCAGCGCCTCCTGGCCGATGCCGCCGGGCGCCCTGCGCTCGGCATCGAGACGGTCGGACAGGTCGGCGATCGACTGCTCGAGGCTCTCCGCAATGGCCGCGAAGTGCCGCTCGTCGCCGGCGATCAGCATCGGGGCGGCCTTGGGGGCGAGGTGGTCGGGAAGGTCGAACGCGCTGGTGGTCAGGGGGTTCATGTCACGGCCTTTCTCGGCTGACCGCGCCGATGCCCGGGTCGGCCACCCGCCCGAAGAGTGCCTGCTGGTCGACCTCGGCGACGGCGAGGCAGTCGGCCCGGTCGTCGGTCAGGGCCAGGTCGGCCCAGCCGGAGGAGACGAGTGCGCGCAGCCGCACCGCGAGTCCCACCAGCGGTTCGACGCATCCGCGCGAGTCGTAGGCCGGCAACACCACGCGCACTTCGCGACCCCCGATTCCGCAGATTTCGGCCTCGGCCGGCGATTCTGCGGCCCGCCCCGGGTCTTGCCGCAAGCCCCCCGGTGCGCTATACGTTGGAAGTGGAAGGGAGTGGGCTCCCTTCCCTTTTTTCGTCCGCGTAGACGGACAAGCCGTGGACGAAGCGGCGGCGCGCACGGCGGTACCGCCGGCCCACGAGGCATCTCCCGTGGGCCCATGGATGCACCCGCGGAACGAGAAGCTCTTCACCCTTCATCAGTAGGGGCCGGCTCGATGTCGTCGAGCGCACCGCCATCTCATGGAGTTCGTCGCCGAGCCGCACGAGCGCTGGGCGGAACTCGCCGCGGATCAGCCGGCGGGCGCGCCTGCCGGTGCGCCGGGACCGGGCACGGCCGTCACGTCACGCGGCCCGAGCGGCGCGCCCTCACCCTCGGTTGGTGACCTTGTAGGGCGTTCCCGACCTGTCGTAGGTCGTCCACTCCCCGACGTCGTGCCCCTGGTCGAACCGGCCCGACCGCAGCTTCGTGCCGTCGAGGCGGAACCACTCCCAGTAGCCGTGGGGCTTTCCGTCGACGACGGGGCCGCGGGCGCGCAGCGAGCCGTCGCGGTGCAGCTCCTCGTGGATGCCTTCGGAGAAGTCGGTGTTCGGCACCGACCTTCCTCGGGCTCTCAGGCCGGCTGGACGGGCAGGCCGAGCCGGCGGAACAGGCTCGTACCGAGGTCGAGGAAGCTCGAGATGTGGGCGATCCGCCCGGCCTCCACCTCGAGCACGTGCAGAGCCCACGGCTCGTGACCACCCCCGGCGCGGGGCCGGTACTGCGCGAACGCCGGTGACCCGTTGGCCCGCGTCGGCACCACCCGGGAGCCCCGGCAGCCGGCCCCGGGCCCGCGCATCCAGGCGCCGATGTCGGCCGGGCCGCGCAGCCACATCTCGAACGGCGGCATGTGCTGGGTGGCGTCCTCGTGCAGGAGCGCGACGAAGGCGTCGATGTCGTAGCGCTCGAACGCGTCGACGTAGCGGCGCAGCAGGTCGGCCTCGCCGGGCTCCAGCGGCCGCGGATCGATCTCGGCGCCCACGCCGGCCAGCGTGGCGCGGGCGCGCTGCAGCGCGCTGTTCACCGAGGCCACCGTGGTGTCGAGCAGCTGCGCCACCTCGTCGGCCTTCCAGCGCAGCACCTCGCGCAGCAGCAGCACGGCGCGCTGCCGCGGGGGCAGGTGCTGGAGCGCGGCCACGAACGCCAGCCGGATCGACTCGCGGGCCACCGCCTGCTCCGCGGGGTCGCCGTCCTCAGGGACGACCTGGCGGTCGAGCACCGGCTCCACCCACGCGGTGGCCGGCCGCTGCGCCGCCAGCGACGCCTCGACCGGTTGCCAGGGCGATCCGGAGAGGTCCATCGGCAGCGCGCGGCGCTTGCGGCCCGACAGCTGGTCGAGGCAGACGTTGGTCGCGATCCGGTACAGCCACGAGCGCAGCGCCGAGCGGCCCTCGAAGTCGGCCAGCCCCCGCCAGGCGCGCACCATCGTCTCCTGCACCGCGTCGTCGGCGTCGAAGGACGACCCCAGCATGCGGTAGCAGTAGCCGGTCAGCTCCCGCCGGTGCTCGAGCAGCCGAGGGTCCAGCTCTCGGCTCACCACGCTGGTCACGGGTCCTCCTGGGGGTTGCGGGCCGCGCCAGCTCACCACAGGGCACCGACACAACGGGAGGGGTCGGGGTGCTACTGGTAGCTGATCAGATCCGGTCGGGGGACGACCTGCGCCACCGTCTGCTCGGGGGTGAGCATCGGGGCGTCCTCGTCGTAGAAGTTCTTCCAGCCCCAGTGCACGGCGTCCGGATCGGTCTGCCGCAGCGCCTGCCAGGTGGCCTGCTTGTCCCCCTGGGCGCCCTGCCCGTCCGCGTGCACCATGATCGCCAGCTCGTCGCGGGAGGTGTCCAGCCGCTCCCGCTCGGGGATCATCCGCACCTGGAACTGGTGCAGCACCAGCAGCTTCTGCGGCAGCGCGCGGCTGCGGGTGAGGTCGGCCAGCCACGCGACCACCCGGTTGACCTCGTCGATGCCCACCGAGCCGATCTGGGTCAGGTGCACCTGCTCCGGCGCGAGCCGCCACTCCGGGTCCAGCGCGAGCCCGACGTGCGGCAGCGCGAGCAGGGACTCGTACCGCTGCGCCTGGGTGAGGAAGTCGGTGCGGCCGGGCTGCAGGTCCAGGACGACGTACATGCCCGCCTCCCCCGCCGCCTCGACCCACGGCCGCAGCGCCTCCGGATCGGCCTCCGCCGAGTAGTTGCCGTCGTCCCCGGGGCCGGCCGAGGCGATCGTGGCGATGATCTCGAAGGTCGGGACGACGGTGGCCCCGGGCACCAGCGGCTCGTACGGGGCGGCGTGCGCCCGGGCCCGCTCGATCGCGGCCGGCAGCCCCTGCTCCCCCAGCACCCCGAGCGCGCCGGTGCCCGGATGCCCGTACAGGGCGACGAGGAAGGACGCCGGGAACAGCAGCTGCCCGCCCGCCGGCAGCTCGACACCGGTGGCCGCCGTCTCCAGCTTCCAGTCCAGCCCGTCCTCGGCGGCGAACCCGGGGCCCAGCGCCACCACCGCGTCGACGTGCTGCCCGGCCAGCAGCCGCACGGTCTCCGCCGAGCTGCGCGGATCGGTCGCACCGCCGGTGAGGTGCACCCGGGCACCGGCGGCCCGTGCGGTGGCGAGGCCGGCCACCGCGGTCGGATCGCCGGTGGCCAGCACGAGGGTGCCGGTCAGCGGATCGGCGCGGTCGACGACGGGCAGCGCGCCGACGTCCCCCGCCGGGTCCCCGTCGGTGCCCGGCGGCTGCAACGCGACCGGCCACTCCGGGCCGAGGGCGGCCACCGCGGCGGAGGCGCCGTCGAGGTCCACCCGGCGCACGTCGGAGAGCTCCAGCCCGGTCGCCGCGGCGACCGCCTCCGGGACGGCCGGTACCGCCAGCACCTCCTCCGCGGCGCTTCCCTCGGCCGCGCCGACGGCGAGCACCGTCGTCGTCCCCAGCCGGTCCAGCTCGGCGCCGAGCGGCTCGGCGGTGCCCCCGCCGGCCGGCTCGAGCAGCAGAGGGACACCGAGCCCGACCGCGGCCGAGGCACCCAGCAGCGTGCCCGCGGCGTCCCCGTCCCGCGCCACCACCACGACCTCGGCGCTGTCGAACAGCGCCCGGCTGGTGGCGGCGGCAGACGCGACCGGGTCCTCGTCGGCGACCAGGGTGAGCGCGGCATCGGGCACCGAGGTGCCGACGACGGCCGGCTCGCCGGCCTCGGCCGTCTTCTCGGCCACCGGTGTGCAGGCCCCGAGCAGCACGACGACGGTCAGGGCGATCGGGACCGCCGTAGGACGCACGGGCTTCCTCCCCCGCCGGGCACCCGGGCCACGCGGGGTCGCGACGCCGCCGGCGCTCGGCTCGGCCGACCCTATCGGGGGGTCCGGGCCAGCCCGACGACCGATCGACCGGCTGGTGGGATGGGGCACGCCTCGCCGCGTGAGCCTCGAGAAGCAGCCGCGTCGCCCACGTCGCGACGCCCTCCCCGCCATCCTCCGGAATGCGGTCGCGGACCCCCGGAGGGGGCGGGTAGACAGCTCCGGTGACCGATCTCGCCGGCTCCCTCCGCCCCGCCACGCCCGAGGACTGGCCCACGTTCAGCCGCGCGCTGTTCGACGTCTTCGCCGAGGAGCCGCCGCGCTCGTTCGTCGACGCGGTGCCCGCGCACGCCGAGCTGGACCGGTCGCTGGGGCTGTGGGAGGACGACCGGGTGGTCGCGACGGCGGGCATCTACAGCCGGCAGCTGACCGTGCCCGGCGCCGTCGTCGCCTGCGCCGGGATCACCTGGGTGACCGTCTCCCCCACCCACCGCCGGCAGGGCGTGCTGACCGCGATCATGCGACGCCAGCTGACCGAGCTGCACGAGCAGCAGCGCGAGCCGGTGGCTGCGCTGTGGGCGTCGGAGTCGTCGATCTACGGCCGCTTCGGGTACGCGCCGGCCACCTGGCGGGGCAACCTCTCCGGGAGCGTGGCGCGGCTGCGGCTGCGGCCGGGGGTGGACGCGGGTGCCGGCCGGGTCGACCTGGTCGGGGTCGAGCGGTACCGCGCCGCCGCCGTGGGGCTGCACGACCGGGTGCGCCGGTTCGTCCCAGGCAACCTCGACCGCGACGACCGCTGGTGGGACCGCGCCCTGCGCGACGAGCCCGACCAGCGGCACGGCGCCACCACCCGGCGGTACCTGCTGCACACCGAGCCCGACGGCACGGTCACCGGGTACGCCGCCTACCGGGTGAAGGCCGGCTGGACCGACGCCGGCGAGCCCGACGGCACGGTGACGGTGGAGGAGATCCGGAGCACGAGCACCCCGGCGTACGCGGCGCTGTGGCGGTTCCTGCTCTCCCTGGACCTGGTCCGCACGGTGAAGGCGCCGCTCCTCCCGTCCGACGACCCGCTGCGGTACCTGCTGGCCGATCCCCGCGCGCTGCACAGCCGGCCGGTCGACGCCCTCTGGGTGCGGCTGGTCGACGTCGACCGCGCCCTGGCCGCCCGCCGCTACCCGGCGCCGATCGACCTGGTGCTCGAGGTGCGCGACCCGTTCTGCCCGTGGAACGCCGGCCGCTGGCGGCTGACCGGGCACCCGGCCGGCGGGCACTGCGCCCGCACGGACCGCGACCCCGACCTCGTGGTCGACGTCGAGGCGCTGGGGGCCGCCTACCTCGGCGGCGAGTCCCTGGCCACGCTGCAGGCGGCCGGCCGGGTCGAGGAGGTGAGCCCCGGGGCGGTCACGCTCGCCGCGACCGCCTTCCGCTGGCCGCTCGGCCCGTGGTGCCCCGACGAGTTCTGAAAGGACCCCGTCCTCCTCACCGCTCGCACGCTCGCGGCGAGCCTCTGGACGGGGCCGACCGGGATCGGAACGACTCCCTCGAGTCTCTAGACCGGCTCGTCGCGGGTGGGCAGCCCGCCGGCGGGGCGGTGCCGGTTCTGCTCGTACTCGGCGATCAGCCGGATCCGGCGAACGTGCCGCTCGTCCCCGCTGAACGGCGAGGCGAGGAAGTGCAGCACCAGCTCGGTGGCCTCCTCCAGGCTGTGCTGCCGGGCGCCGATCGCGACCACGTTGGCGTCGTTGTGCCCGCGGGCCAGCTCGGCGGTGGACCGGTTCCACACCAGCGCGGCCCGCACGCCGGGCACCTTGTTCGCGGCGATCTGCTCGCCGTTGCCCGAGCCGCCGATGACCACGCCGAAGCTGCCCGGCTCGGTGACCGTGCGCTCGCCCACCGCGAAGCAGAACGGTGGGTAGTCGTCCTGGGCGTCGTACTCGTACGCCCCGCAGTCGACCGGCTCGTAGCCGTTGTCGGCGAGCACTTTCTTCAGGTGCTCCTTGAACTCCAGGCCAGCGTGGTCGGTGCCGACGAAGACGCGCATGGTCGCGAGTCTGTCAGGCTGCGGACGTGGCGGTGCTGGGGGTCGACGGCTGGCGCGGTGCCTGGGTCGGCGCCGTCCTGGAGGGCCGGTCGGTGACCCTGTCGGTCCTGGCCGACGCCGCCGCCGTCCGCGCCGTCCCGGGGATCGAGGTGGTCGGGATCGACATGCCGATCGGCCTGTCCGACGACGGCGTCCGCGCCTGCGACGTGGCCGCCCGGGGCGCCCTGCGCGGGCGCGGTGCGGCCGGCTCGGTGTTCCCCGCGCCCGTGCGGGCGGTGCTGGCCGCCCGCGACTACGCGCACGCCCGGGAGCTCAGCCGCGCGGCGACGGCCGGGGCGCGGGCGCCGTCGGCGCAGACCTGGCAGCTGGTGGCCGCGGTCCGCGACCTGGACGACGCCCTCGGGGACCCGCCGGACCCGCGGGTCGTGGAGGTCCACCCCGAGCTGGCCTTCCGCGCCCTGGACGACGGCGTCCGCGACCCCAAGGGCACCGCGCGCGGCACCGTCCAGCGGCTGCGGGCGCTGCGCGCCGTCATGGACGTCGAGGACGCGCTGGCCGCCGCCCCGTCGGGGGTGCCCGTCGTCGACGCCCTCGACGCCTGCGCCGCCGCCTGGTCGGCCCGGCGGGTCGCGGACGGCGCCGCCGAGTGCGTCGGGGACGGCGCGACCGACGTCCGCGGCCGGCCGATGCGGATCTGCTGGTGAACTTCGCGGAGATCGCCGACGGGGTGTTCGTCCGCCGGCACGAGTCCCTCGACCTCAACTGCGGGCTGGTCGTCGGCGACGGCGCCTGCCTGGTCGTCGACACCCGCTCCGACCTGGGCGAGGCCGCCGACCTGGCCGCCGCCGTCCGACGGGTCACGCCGCACCCGTGGACGGTGGTCAACACCCACGCGCACTACGACCACTGCTTCGGCAACGCGGCCTTCCGGCCCGGGGTGATCTGGGCGGCCCGGGGCTGCGCGGAGGAGCTGCGCGCCACCGGGGAGGCCCAGCGCGCCGCGCGGGTGGCCGAGCTGCTCGCCGGCGGGCACGCGGCCGCCGCGGAGCGGGTGCGGCGGGCTCCGCTGGACCCGCCCGACGCCCTGGTCGACGACCGCGCGGTGCTCGACATCGGCGGGCGGGAGGTGACGCTGCGGTTCCTCGGCCGGGGGCACACCGGGCACGACCTGGTGGTGCAGGTCGAGGCCGGCGTCGTCTTCGCCGGCGACCTCGTCGAGGAGGGCGCTCCCCCGGCGTTCGAGGACGCCTTCCCCGCCGAGTGGCCGGACACCCTGGGCCGGCTGCAGGCGCTGGCCCGCGGCCCGGTCGTGCCCGGGCACGGTGCGGTCGTCGATGCGGCGTTCGTCGGCGCGCAGCGGGCGGAACTGCGTGCGGTGCTGGCCGCCGTCCGGTCCGGCCGGCCGGAGCAGGGCCCCTACGACGCGGCGACCATGCGCGTGGCCGCGTCCCGGGTCCCGCCCTGAGCTCGCGCAGGGTCGGGCGGCCCCGTCCAGGGCGCCGCCACGAGCCTGCGACCGGTGGGGAGGACGGGGTCCTTCTCGAGGTCCTTCCTTCAGGTGAGCCGGCGGACGACGGGCAGCGGGAGCACGCGCAGCAGCGCCGCGACCGGCCGCCAGGGCCACTCGGGGACGTAGGCCCGCACCGGCTCCCGCTCGATGGCGGCGGTGAGGGCGGCGACGCCGGTGTCGAGGTCGACGGTGAACGGGCCGCGGCGGCCCACGTTGATATCGGTGGCGATGTAGCCGGGCAGGACCGTGGTGACCCGGATGCCGGTGCCCAGGAGGTCGGACCGGATGCCCTCGGCCAGCGCGTTGAGGGCGGCCTTTCCGGCGCCGTACGCCGTCCGCGTGCCGCGCATGCCGCGGAGGGAGGCGACGGAGGAGATGACCACCAGGTGGCCGTGGCCCTGGGCCCGGAAGAGCTCCGTGGCCGCCTCGCACTGGGCGTGCGCGCCGAGGACGTTGGTGACCAGCGTCGCCCGGTTCGCCCACGCCTTGCCGGTGCCGATCGAGGCGCCCTTGCCGATGCCGGCGTTGACGATGAACCGGTCGATCCCGCCGAGCTCGCCGGCGAGCTTCGGGACGACGTCCTCGACCGCTGCGGCGTCGTCGACGTCGAGGGCGGAGACGACGACGCGGATGCCGGGATGGGCGGCGAGCAGCTCGTCGCGGAGGGCCTCGAGCCGGTCGGCGCGGCGGGCGGCGAGCGCCAGGTCGCGGCCCTTGGCGGCGAACCGGCGGGCCATGCCCTCGCCGAGGCCGGAGCTCGCGCCGGTGATCAGGATGCGCTGGCGGACGGGGTGCGGCACCCGGTCAGCATGCCGCACCCCGCCCTGGAGCGGCCGGAACGGCCCTGGTGCAGGGGCCCGCCACGAGCCTGCGAGCGGCGGGGGCACCAGGGCCCTCTTTCAGCGGCGGCCGGTGAGCCGCAGGGTGTCGGCGGGGACCGAGTCCATGTCGGGCCCGGCGGTGCGGGTCCGCTTGAGCTCCCAGAAGTCGGGCAGGTTGGCCAGCAGGACGGCACCGTCGAAGGCCCGGCCGGCGTCCTCACCGGTCGGGACCCTGCTGATGACCGGGCCGAAGAACGCGACGCCGTCGATGTGCATGACCGGCGTGCCGACGTCCTCGCCGACCGGGTCCATGCCCTCGTGGTGGCTCTTCTCCAGCGCGACGTCGTACTCGGTGGAGGTGGCCGCCTCGGCCAGGGAGGCCGGCAGCCCGACCCGCTCGAGCGCCGGGGCGATCAGCTCGTCGAGCTCGACGCCCTCGTGGTGCCGCAGCGTGCCCATGGCGGTGTAGAGGTCGCCGAGGACCTCCTCGCCGTGCTGCTGGGCGGCGGCGATCGCGACCCGCACCGGGCCGATCGCCTGCTTCATCATCTCCTGGTACTCCTCGGGCAGGTCCCGCCCGCGGTTGAGCACGGCGAGGGACATGACGTGCCAGTGCAGGTCGATGTCGCGCACCTTCGCCGCCTCGAGGATCCAGCGGCTGGTCAGCCAGGCCCACGGGCACAGCGGGTCGAACCAGAAGTCCACGCGCGCCTTCACGGGGGCGCTCTGCACAGCCTCGGTCATGTCTGACTCCTCGCGTCGGTGTGCCGGCGTCGCACGCCGGGGTTCCTGCTGGTCCCAAGCCAACCGGTGAGGTGGTTGTTCCCTCAACCGGAAGCATCCGCCGCGGACCGGAATGGGCGCGGCGCGCCGTGGGAAGCTCCCTGGTGTGGCCGTACCCAACCTCACCCGCGATGACGCCGCCGCCCGCGCCCGACTGCTGGCGGTGCACAGCTACGACGTCCAGTTCGACCTGACCGACGGCGCCGGGCACCCCGGCGAGCGGACCTTCGGGTCGACCACGACGGTGCAGTTCAGCTGCCGGGAGCCCGGCGCCGACACCTTCATCGACCTGGTGGCCGAGACGGTGCACTCGGCGACCCTCAACGGGGTCGAGCTGGACGTGGCCGGCTACACCGAGGAGGGCGGCCTGCCGCTGCCCGGGCTGGCCGCGGAGAACACCCTCGTCGTCGTCGCCGACTGCCGCTACTCCAACTCCGGCGAGGGGCTGCACCGCTTCGTCGACCCCGAGGACGGGCAGGTCTACCTCTACACGCACTTCGAGCCGGCCGAGGCCAAGCGGGTGTTCACCTGCTTCGACCAGCCCGACCTCAAGGCCACCTACACCGTGCACGTGACCGCGCCCTTCGACTGGCAGGTCGTCTCCAACAGCGGCGGCCGCACCATCGAGGCCGGCCCCGGTGGCTCCCAGCTGGTGCACTTCGAGCCCACCAAGCGGCTGTCGACCTACCTGCTGGCGCTGATCGCGGGCCCGTACGCGAAGGTCACCGACTCCCACGACGGCATCCCGCTGGGCCTGTACTGCCGGGCCTCCCTGGCGCAGTACCTCGACCCCGACGAGCTGTTCCGGGTCACCAAGCAGGGCTTCGACTTCTACCACCGGGTCTTCGACTACCCGTACCCGTTCGACAAGTACGACCAGCTGTTCGTCCCCGAGTTCAACGCCGGGGCGATGGAGAACGCCGGTGCGGTGACCTTCCTGGAGGACTACGTCTTCCGCTCCCGGGTCAGCCGCGCCCGGTACGAGCGGCGGGCCGAGACGGTGCTGCACGAGCTGGCCCACATGTGGTTCGGCGACCTGGTCACCATGCGCTGGTGGGACGACCTGTGGCTCAACGAGTCCTTCGCCACCTACATCTCGACGCTCTGCCAGGCCGAGGCGACCGAGTACACGACCGCCTGGACGACGTTCGCCAACACCGAGAAGGCGTGGGCGTACGCGCAGGACCAGCTGCCCTCCACGCACCCGGTCGCCGCCGACATCCCCGACGTGGCCGCGGTCGAGGTCAACTTCGACGGGATCACCTACGCGAAGGGCGCCTCGGTACTCAAGCAGCTGGTCGCCTACGTCGGGCGCGAGCCCTTCCTTGCCGGCGTGCGGCGGTACTTCCGCAAGTACGAGTACGGCAACACCACGCTGGGCGACCTGCTGGCGCTGCTGTCGGAGAGCTCGGGCCGCGACCTGTCGTGGTGGTCGGAGCAATGGCTGGAGACCAGCGGGGTGAACACGCTGCGCCCGGTGTACGAGCTCGACGACGACGGCCGGTACCGCCGCTTCGCCATCGAGCAGACCGCGCCCGCCGAGCACCCGGTTCTGCGCCGGCACCGGCTGGCCGTCGGCCTCTACACCGACGGCCCCACCGGGCTGACCCGCACGCACCGGGTCGAGCTGGACGTCGACGGTGCGCTCACCGAGGTCGCCGAGCTGGCCGGCTACCCGGCGGCCGACCTGGTCCTGGTCAACGACGATGACCTGACCTACGCCAAGCTGCGGCTCGACGACCGGTCGCTGGTCACCCTGCGCACCCGCATCGGCGACCTCCCCGACTCCCTGCCCCGCGCGCTGTGCTGGTCGGCGGCCTGGGACATGACCCGCGACGCCGAGCTGCCGGCCCGCGAGTGGGTGCAGCTGGTGCTGTCCGGGGTGGACGCGGAGAGCGAGACCAGCGTCGTCCAGGCGCTGCTGGCCCGGGTGCAGACGGCGCTCGCGAACTACGCCGCGCCGGACTGGGCGCGCACCGGCTGGTCGATGCTGGCCGACCGGGCGCTGGCCGGCCTGGAGAGCGCCGAACCGGGCAGCGACCGGCAGCTGCAGTGGTCGCGGACCTTCGCCGCCGCGGCCCGCACCGACGAGCACGCCGCCGTGCTGCGCGGCCTGCTCGACGGGTCCCGGGAGGTTCCAGGGCTGGTCGTCGACGCCGACGCCCGCTGGGCGTTCCTGCACGGGCTGGTGGCGATCGGCGCGGCCGGGGACGCCGAGATCGACGCCGAACTGGAGCGGGACGCCACCGCCACCGGGCTGCGTCGGGCGGCCACCGCCCGGGCGCTGCGGCCGACGCCGGAGTCGAAGGCCGAGACGTGGCAGCGGATCTTCACCGACGACACCATCCCGAACGCGGTGCACGAGGCGATGCTGCAGGGCTTCTGGCACCCTGCCCAGCTCGAGCTGACCGCCGGGTACGTGGACCGGTACTTCGCCGACATCGGGCCGCTGTGGGACCGCCGGCCCGGCGAGATCGCCAAGAACACGGCGCAGTACCTGTTCCCGCCGGTCGTCGAGCAGCGCACGATCCAGGCCGCGGACGCCTGGCTGGCCGACCCCGGCCACCCGGCCCCGCTGCGGCGCCTGATCAGCGAGGGCCGGGACGGGATCGCCCGCGCGCTGCGCGCCCGGGAACGGGACACCGCGGCGGGCAGCTGACCGCTGCGACCGCGACGGGCCCGGCCGGAACAGGTGTTCCGGCCGGGCCCGTCGCGGTTCCGGCAGTGGCGCCGCGGCTCAGTGCGTGCGCAGGCCCCGCGGGTGGCCGGCCTGGTCGGAGAGCTGGCGCAGGCCGTTGACCAGACCGCCGATCAAGTCGCCGGAGGCGAAGGCGTTGGTCATCGACAGCACGGCCAGCGCGCAGGCGCGGTCGGGCAGCCGCCGGGACGCCGCGGCGCCGACGACGACCTCCACGACCCGCTGGCCGGGCGAGACGGCGATCAGGACGGACTCGGCGAGCGGGCCGCCCGAGCTCTCGAACAGCTCCTCCGCGCGCACCCGGGTGCGCGGGCCGAGGTCACCGATGTAGAGGGTGAAGCGCAGCCCGGTCTCCCGGGAGGACATCGTCAGCGCCTCGTCGAGGCGGAGCAGCTCCTGGTAGCTGAAGATCGCGTCCGGCTCGGCCTCGTCGGTGCGGGCCGGGGCGGTCTCCCTGGTCGCCGTGTCGTGGGACCTGGCTTCCACCGCGCGGGTCATCTCCGGCCTCCGGGGGTGTTCTCGTGCGTGTCGACGGTCATGACCTCACCACGTCCCGCGCGCGCCGCCGAGCGGGCGGCCGGAGGCCGACGCGCCGGCGGGCAGCGCCGCGTGGCCGTGCCCGCCGCCGTGGCCGGCGGAGTCGGGGTGCGGCTCGTACCAGACCGGCTCGTGCTCCCACGGCTGGCCGGCCTTGTAGCGCGGCCTGCGCTGCCGTCCCCCGGGGAGGTAGATCAGCGCGGCCAGGAGCGCGAAGATCGCCAGCGGGGCCACGACGAAGACGAGCAGGGTCTCGACGACGGTCACGGCGACAAACCTACCGCCCGCGACCCGCCGGGCCGTGATCAGTCCCACCCCGGCGGGTGACGGTGCGCCCAGGGCCGCGCCGCCTCCAGCTGCGCGGACAGCGCGATCAGCGTCGCCTCGTCGGCGGGCCGGCCGACGAGCATCGTACCGACGGGCAGCCCGCCGGCGGTCCAGTGCAGCGGCACGCTCACCGCCGGCTGCCCGGTGACGTTGAAGACCGCGGTGAACGCCGCGTAGCGCTTCTGCCGTTCGAAGTCCGCCGCGCCGTCGCCGTCGGCGTCGAACCAGCCCAGCGGGCGCGGCGTCATCGTGGTGACCGGCGCCAGCAGCACGTCGTAGGCCTGCGTGGCCTGGATGAACCGGCGGGAGAACAGCCGCAGCGCGGTGAGCGCCTCCATCGCCGCCTGCGCCGACAGCGCCAGGCCCCGGGCACGCAGCTCCCGGGTGAGCGGCCGCAGCTCCCCCACCCGCTCCGGCGGCACCGGCAGCAGCGTCCCCGACAGCGACCACACCCGCTCGAAGGCGGCCAGCACGTCGGGGCCCAGCAGCCCCGGGGGAACGTCCTCGACCTCGTGGCCGAGGCCCTCCAGCAGCCGGGCGGCGTCGTCGAGGGCAGCCGCGATCTCCGGTTCCAGCGTTGCCCCGGGCATCGGCGACTCGAGGTGGCGTCCGATCCGCAGCCGGCCGACCGGCCGCTCGGCGGCGCCGAGGAAGGTCTCCCCCGGCGGGAGCGGCGGCGCCCAGCTCGCGTCGCCGGGCACGGAGCCGGCCATCGCGTCCAGCATCGCCGCGGCGTCCCGGACGGTGCGGGCGATCGGCCCGCTGATTCCCAGCCCGGTGACGTCGGCGCCCAGCGGGGCGCTGCTCACCCGGCCGCGGCTGGGTTTGATCCCGACCAGCCCGTTGATGCTGGCGGGGATGCGGATCGACCCCCCGCCGTCGCTGCCCTGCGCGAAGGGCAGCATCCCCGCGGCGACGGCCACGGCCGCGCCCCCGCTGGAGCCGCCGGCCAGCCGGCTGCGGTCCCACGGGCTGCGGGCCGGGCCGACCAGGGGGTTGTCGGTGTAGCAGGGGAAGCCGAACTCGGGCGTGTTGGTCTTGCCCACGCTGATCGTCCCGGCTGCGGCCAGCTTCTCGACCACGGCGTCGTCGACGGTGGGGACGTTGTCGGCGAAGACGGTGCTGCCGAACGTCGTCCGGACGCCGGCGGTGTTGTTGAGGTCCTTGATCGCGGTGGGCACGCCGAGCAGCGGGGGCAGCTCGCCGCCGCGGGCCACCCGGTGCTCGGCCCGCCGCGCCGCCGCCAGCGCCCGGTCGGGAGTGACGGTGAGGAAGGCCCCGAGCCCGCGGTCGAGGGCCTCGATCCGGTGCAGGGCGTGCTCGACCAGTTCGGTGGGGCTGACCTCCCGCGCCCGCACGGCGGCGGCCTGCTCCAACGCGGTCAGGTCGTGCAGCTGCGTTCCCGAGGTCACGAGGGGGGACGCTAGCCCGGGAGGCGCACGGTAGACACCTCGCCGTGGACCTCTGCCGCACGCACGCCGAGACCCTCGACGCCGAGGACCCGCTGGCCGCCTTCCGCGCGCGCTTCGCCGGCGCCGGGGAGGACGGGCTGCTCTACCTCGACGGGAACTCGCTGGGCCGGATGCCCCGGGAGACGCCGGCCGCGCTGGCACGGGTCGTGGAGGACGAGTGGGCCCGGGGGCTGGTCGGCTCGTGGGCGTCGTGGATCGGCGCGGCGACCCGGCTCGGGGACCGGCTGGCCGCGGGCGTGCTCGGCGCCGGGCCCGGGGAGGTGCTGGTCGGCGACTCCACGTCGGTGAACCTCTACAAGCTGCTGGTCGCCGGGGTCGACGCCCGGCCCGGCCGCGACGTCCTGGTCTGCTGCGCCGATGACTTCCCCACCGACCGCTACATCGTGGCCGGGGTCGCCGCGGCCCGCGGGATGACCGTGCGCGAGGTCCCCGCCGACATCGACGAGGGCCTGGACGCCGACGTGCTGGCGGCGGCGCTGGACGAGCGGGTCGCCGTCGTCGTCCTCTCCGCCGTCGCCTACCGCTCCGGGGCGCTGGCCGACATCGCCGCGCTCACCCGGGCGGCGCGGGACGTCGGGGCGCTGGTGCTGTGGGACCTCTCCCACGCCGCCGGGGCGGTGCCGGTGGACCTCGCCGCGGCCGGCGCCGACCTCGCCGTCGGCTGCACGTACAAGTACCTGGGTGGCGGCCCCGGCGCCCCGGCGTTCCTGTACGTGCGCCGGGAGCTGCAGGAGCGGCTGCGCCAGCCGATCTGGGGCTGGTTCGGCCAGCGGGACCAGTTCGCCATGGGGCCGGAGTACGACCCGGTGCCGGGGGTGGAGCGGTTCGGGGTCGGGACCCCGCCGGTGCTGGCGATGGCCGCGGTCGAGGTGGGCGCCGGGCTGGTCGCCGAGGCGGGGATCGGCCGGCTGGCGGCCAAGGGCCGGGCGCTCGGCCAGCTGACCGTCGCCCTCGCCGACGCCTGGCTGGCCCCGCACGGGGTCGCGCTGGCCTCCCCGCGCGACCCGGCGCGACGTGGCTCGCACGTCACCCTGGCCCACCCGCAGGCGTGGCAGCTCACCCAGGCGCTGGTCGACCGCGGCGTGGTCCCCGACTTCCGGACGCCGGACCGGGTGCGGCTCGGGCCCGCGCCGCTCTACACCCGGTTCGTCGACGTGTGGGACGCGATGGACCGCTTCCGCGCGGTGCTGGCCGAGGGCGCCCACGAGCGCTACCCGACCGAGCGCGCCCGGGTCACCTGACGAACGGCCCTCGTGCAGGGCCCCACCGCGAGCCCGCCCGCAGGGCGAAGTAGGACTGCCAGAACCCGCGCAGCCCGGCGGCCTCGGCCGCCGCCCGGCTCTCCTCGGCGAAGCAGGTGAGCGCGTGGAGGGGTTCACCCAGCGCCCACAGCCGCCGCGCCGAGGCCGGCGACGTCACGCGCTCACGGTCTCGGGCATGCCCAGCCACTCCCGCCAGCGCGGGTCGACCGTCCGCGCACCCAGGAGCCGCCAGGCCGCGCCGCTGGGCGTCCGGGGCGGGTGCGGCAGCTTCCAGCCCAGCTCGGCCAGCGACCGGTCGGCCTTGGTGTGGTTGCACCGCCGGCAGGCCGCGACCACGTTGTCCCAGGTGTGCGTGCCCCCGCGGCTGCGCGGGACCACGTGGTCGATGCTGGTCGCCGAGCTCCCGCAGTAGACGCACGCCGAGCCGTCACGGGTGAACACAGCCCGCCGCGACAGCGGCACCTGCGCCGGGTAGGGCACCCGCACGTAGCGGGTCAGCCGCACCACGACCGGCACCGGCAGGCTGACGCTCTCGGAATGGACCACCTCCGCAGCGGTGTCGACCGACTCGGCCTTCTCGGCCAGCACGAGCACGATCGCGCGGCGGCTGGAGACCACGCACAGCGGCTCGTAGGTGGCGTTGAGCAGCAGGGTGGCGGCCGTCGTGACGCGCGCAGGGGCGGGCGTCACCGGATGGGAGTGGGGGTCGCGCCGCGGACCTGGCTGGCCGGCGGGCGCCCTGGATGCGGATCGCGGCACAGAGCACCTCCGAGCGCCCGGGGCCGCGCGCCGGGTGCAGTGCGACCCGTGGGCCTCCCCATTCTGACCTGCGAGGGCGTTTCGGCGCTGCCCGGAACCACCGGGCCGGCCCCGCGGGCCCGGCATGCCGCGCCTCTACCGTGGACGCGTGCGCTATCCCGAGGCCCCGCGGCTCGACCTCGTCGAGCACCTGCACGGGCATCCCGTCGCCGATCCCTACCGCTGGCTCGAGGACCCCGTCGACCCGCGGACGGTCGCGTGGACCGCGGCCCAGGACGCCCTGACCGCCGGGCAGATGGCCCAGCTCCCCCTGCGCCGGCGGTTCGCCGCCCGCCTGGAGGAGCTGGTGCACGCCGGCGCGGTCGGCGTGCCGGTCTGGCGGGCCGGCCGCGCGTTCTCCACCCGCCGGGACCCCGGCCAGGAGCACGCGGTGCTGCGGGTCCGCGAGCCCGACGGCAGGGAGCGGGTGCTCCTCGACCCGATGGCGCTGGACCCGTCCGGCACCACCACCCTCGACGCGTGGTCCCCGTCGTGGGAGGGCGACCGGCTGGCCTACCAGCTGTCCACCGGCGGTGACGAGGAGTCCCGGCTGTTCGTGCTGGACGTCGCCACCGGCAAGCAGCTCGACGGGCCGATCGACCGCTGCCGCTACTCCCCCGTCGCCTGGCTGCCCGGCGGCGAGGAGCTGTTCTACGTCCGCCGGCTGGCCCCCGAACTGGTCCCGGACGGTGAGGAGCAGTTCCACCGGCGGGTCTGGCGCCACCGCGTCGGCACCGACCCCGCCGGCGACGTGCTCGTGCACGGCGAGGACAGCGACCCGGCCACCTACTTCGGCGTGCGCACCAGCGCCGACGGGCGCTGGCTGGTGGTCTCCGCGTCGGTCGGCACCGCCCCGCGCGACGACGTCTGGCTGGCCGACCTCGCCGGGGACGGCATCCTGCGGGAGCTGCAGGTCGGCGTGGACGCCCAGACCGCGGCCTGGGTGGCCCGCGACGGCCGGCTGTGGCTGCTGACCGACCGCGGCACCCCGCGCGGGCGGCTCGCGGTGGCCGATCCGGCCGATCCCGCCAGCTGGGCGCCGGACCGCTGGCGCGACGTCGTCCCCCAGCAGGCCGACGGCGTGCTCACCGACGTCGCCCTGGTCGACGGCGCCGACGGCGGTCTGCGGGTGCTCGCCGTCCACTCGGTGGACGCCACCGACCGGCTGTCGCTGTGGGCCGCCGACGGTGCTTCCTTCCCGCCCACCCCGCTCGGGGACGTCCCCGGCCTCGGCCTCGGCAGCGTCTCCGGCGTCAGCTCGCCCCCGGAGGGCGGGACGTCCGCGTGGGTGGGCTACACCGACTTCGCGACGCCGCCGTCGGTGCTGCGCTGGGACGCCGCCCAGCCCGCCGCCCTGACCGGCTGGGAGGAGGCACCGGTGGCCGGGGAGGTGCCGGAGGTGCACGTCGTGGAGACCCACGCGACCTCGGCCGACGGGACGCCGGTGCACCTGTTCGTGCTCTCCCCCACCGGGACCCCGGACCGGCCGCGGCCGGCGGTGCTCTACGGCTACGGGGGCTTCAACGTCGCCCTCACCCCGGCCTACTCGGCGCAGGCCCTGGCCTGGGTGGCCGCGGGCGGGGTGTGGGCGGTGGCCAACCTGCGCGGCGGCTCCGAGCACGGCGAGGAGTGGCACCGCGCGGGCATGCGCGAGCGCAAGCAGAACGTGTTCGACGACTTCGCCGCGGCCGGCGAGCACCTGGTCGCCCGGGGCTGGACGACGCCCGACCGGCTGGCGGTGATGGGTGGCTCCAACGGCGGCCTGCTGGTCGGCGCCACCCTCACCCAGCGGCCCGACCTCGCCGCCGCCGTGGTCTGCAGCGCGCCGCTGCTGGACATGGTCCGGTACGAGCGCTTCGGCCTCGGCCGGACCTGGAACGACGAGTACGGCACCGCCGAGGACCCGACCGAGCTCGGCTGGCTGCTGGGCTACTCGCCCTACCACCGGGTGGTCGAGGGCACGGCCTACCCGGCGGTGCTGTTCACGACCTTCGAGTCCGACACCCGGGTCGACCCGCTGCACGCCCGCAAGCTCGCCGCGGCGCTGCAGCACGCCACCGGCTCGGCGGCGCCGGTGCTGCTGCGCCGGGAGACCGAGGTCGGCCACGGCGCCCGGGCGGTCAGCCGCACCGTCGGCCTGGCGGCCGACCAGCTGGCCTTCCTCGCCGCGCACACCGGCCTGGACGGCTGAACGCGACGGGCCCCGTCCCCTCCGCAGCGGAGGGGACGGGGCCCGTGCTCGGCCCCCTGCAGGGTCCCGCCGCGAGCTCGCGAGTGGCGGGGGGCAGGGGGTCCTTCGTCAGTCCAGCTGGACGAAGATGTTGTCGAGCTCGACGTCGCCCTCGATGATTCCGTCCTGCTCGCCCAGCTCCAGCAGCCGCTCCACCGACTCGCGGTTGATCTCGGTCTGGAAGGTCGGCAGGGTCAGCTGCTGGGCGATCTCGGGGGAGATCTGGGTGTAGCTGCCCAGCACCTCGCGCACCTGGTCGGGGTTGGCCTGGGCGTACTCCTGGGCCTTCACCATCGCCTCGGCGAACTTCCGCACGACGTCCGGGTTCTCCGCCGCGTACTGGTCGGAGGTGAAGTACCCGGCCACCGTCAGGTCGTCGTCGGTCTCGGTGTACGGGGAGGCCACCGCGCGCAGCCCCAGGCTCTCGCCGACGGTGGCCGAGGGCTCGACGGCGAAGGCCGCGTCGACCTGGCCCTCGCTCACCGCCGCCGCCATGTCGGGGAACGGGATCTCGACGAACTCGATGCCCGACGGGTCGCCGCCGGCCTGGCGCACGCTCTCGCGGACGACGGTGTCGCTGATGTTGTTGATCGAGTTGATGGCGACCCGCGTGCCGGCGAGGTCGGCCGCCCCCTGGATCGGGCTGTCGGCCGGGACGATCACGGCGGCGAAGTCGTCCTCCCGGTTGCCGGTCGCGCCCGGCCCGGCGGCGACCAGGCCCAGCGGGACGCCGCGGGACTCGGCCTGCAGCAGGCTGGTGATGTTGGAGAAGCCGAACTGGGCCTCCCCGTTCACCACCGCCGGGACGATCGCGGCGCCGCCCTGGGCGAGGAACGGCTCGACGTCCAGGCCGGCGTCCTCGAAGATGCCCTGCTCGATACCGAGGTAGAGCGGCGCGACGTCCACGATCGGGATCGCGCCGACGCGGATGGGGGTGAGGCCGCCCGAGGCCTCCTCCCCACCGCCGGATTCCGCGTCGCCACCGCAGGCGGCCAGCGCCAGGGTGCTCACGGCGGCAAGGGTCATCAACGTTCGACGCACAGGGTCCTCCACGGTTCCGGGATCGCCGCGGCGGCGCGCTCACGCGCCTCGGGCCGACGGCTGCTCGGCAGCGGACGCTAGATACCCCTCGGGGTCGCGTCAACCGAGCGACCGGAGGCTGTTACCGGTTTGTGGCCCGGAGGTTCCGGAACGAGCGCGCCCGCTGCGATGGCCCGCTCCCGGCCGCCGGACCTGAGAGACTCGACGGTGATGACTGCTTCACCCACCGTGTTCGCGGCGGCCGAGGAAGGCTTCGCCGACAGCGTGCCCGACTGCGCCGACGACTGGCTGTGCCAGAGGGTCTACGACTGGTTCGGGATGGACTGGCTGGCCGAGAACGCCCAGGCCCTGATCGCCAAGCCCACGAAGATCCTGCTCATCGTGGTGGTCGCGGCGCTGATCCGCTTCGTGGCCCACCGGGCGATCCGCCGGCTCACCGACCGCACCGCCAGCGGCGCCATGCCGACGATCCTGCGGCCCCGGCGCACCCGCGCCTCCAGCGACGCGGCCCAGCAGATCGCCGCGCGTCGCACCCAGCGGGCCGAGGCCATCGGCTCGGTGCTGCGCAGCTTCGCCTCGATCGTCGTCCTCGGGATGGCCGTCGTGCTGGTGCTCGGCGAGCTGGGGATCAACCTGGCCCCGATCCTGGCCAGCGCGGGTGTGGTGGGCGTGGCGCTCGGCTTCGGTGCGCAGAACCTGGTCCGGGACTTCATCGCCGGGATCGGGATCATCCTGGAGGACCAGTACGGCGTCGGCGACGTCGTCGACCTCGGCGAGGCCAGCGGCACCGTCGAGGCCGTGGGCCTGCGGATCACCCGGCTGCGCGACGTCAACGGGGTGGTCTGGTACGTCCGCAACGGCGAGGTGCTGCGGGTGGGCAACATGAGCCAGGGCTACGCCCAGGTGGTCATCGACATGCCCGTCGCGCACGACACCGACCTCGAGCGTTGCCGCACGGTGATGCAGGAGGTCGCCGACGCGATGTACGCCGAGGAGGAGTGGGCGGCAGTGCTGCTCGCCCCGCCGGAGTCCCTGGGGGTCGAGCAGATCACCTCCGAGGGCGTGTTCATGCGGCTGCAGGTGCGCACCACCAACGCCGATCAGTGGCGGGTCGGGCGCGAGCTGCGGATGCGGCTCAAGGAGCGCTTCGCCACCGAGGGCATGCGCACCCCGCTCCCGCTGCTGGGCGCGGTGACGGGCAACGGGGCGGGGGTCCCCTGACGGGAGCCGCGCCGGCCCGGTCGAACCGAGGCGGCGCTGCAGGAGCCCGCCCGGCGACCTTCCGCGAGGTCTTCGCCGCGCGGGAGTTCCGGCCGCTCCTCGGCAGCTACGTGCTCTCGACCATCGGCGACGAGCTGGCCCGCGTCGCCCTGACCGTCCTGGTGTACCAGCGCACCTCCTCCCCGCTGCTGTCGGCGATCACCTTCGGCATCAGCTACCTGCCCTGGCTGCTGGGCGGGCCGCTGCTGTCGACGCTGGCCGACCGGTTCCCGCGGCACCGCGTGCTGATCACCACCGACGTCGCCCGGGCGCTGCTGGTGGCGGGCATGGCCGTCCCGGGCACGCCGCTGCCGGTGCTGCTCGGCCTGCTGCTGCTGGTCGCGCTGTGCGCGCCGCCGTTCGAGGCGGCCCGGTCCGCGCTCATGGCCGACGTGCTCGACGGCGACCGGTACGCCGTGGGGACGTCGCTGACCAACGTCGGCGCCCAGGTGGCGCAGGTGACCGGCTTCGCGCTCGCGGGGTTGCTGGTGGCGCTGTTCTCCCCCTCGGCGGTCCTGCTGCTGGACGCCGCGACCTTCGCGGTCTCGGCGGTGTGGCTGTCGGCCCGGCTGCAGCGCCGGCCGGCGCCGGGCGCCGAGGACCCCGGCGCCGCGCGCTCGGTGTGGCGGGACGCCGGCGCTGCGCTGCGGCTCATCGGCCGCACCCCGCGGCTGCGCGCGATCATCTCGGTCACCTGGGTGGGCACCCTGTTCGTCAACGCCTCCGAGGGCATCGCCGCGCCCCTGGTGGACACCCTCGGCGGCCACGCCACGCAGATCGGCGTGCTGCTGGCCGCCAACCCGCTCGGCGTCACCCTCGGCGGCCTGGTGCTCGCCCGGCTGGTCGGGCCGCAGCAGCGGGAACGACTGGTGCCGGTCCTCGTGGTGCTCTCGCTGCTGCCGATCCTGCTGGCCGGGCTGCTCGCCCTCTGGGCGGTCCCGGGGCAGGCCACCTTCGCCCTCGTGGTCCTGCTGCTGTTCATCTCCGGGCTGGGGGCGGCCTGGACGATCCCGCTCAACGTCGCCTTCGTGCAGGCGGTGCCGGCGGCCTACCGCGGGCGCGCCTTCGGCGTGGCGGTCAGCGGCATCTACGGCGTCCAGGGCCTCGGCGTGCTCGCCGCCGGCCTGGCCGCCGAGGGGCTGCCGGCCGGGGGTGTGGTGGCCCTCATCGGCGGGGTGGGACTAGTGGCGGTCGTCGGGCCGTTGCTCTCCTTCGTACGGACCCAGGGAACCGTCCCCGCCAGCCGCCCCGGCGCGGGACGATCGAGCACGTGAGCGCGCAGGCGCACGCACAGGACGGGGCCGCGGGCGCGGCCGCGAGGGGCAGCAAGGAGGACGCGTGACGGAGTCGAGCCGGTCCCTGCCCTCGGCACGGACCTTCTACGACGAGGTGGGGGGCGCCCCGGTCTTCGAGCGGCTGGTGGCCCGCTTCTACGCCGGCGTCCGCAGCGACCCGGTGCTCGCTCCGCTCTACCCGCAGGATGACTGGGAGGGCGCCGAGTGGCGGCTGCGCGCCTTCCTCACCCAGTACTGGGGCGGGCCGACCACCTACTCCGAGCAGCGCGGGCACCCGCGACTGCGCATGCGGCACGCGCCCTTCGCGATCGGCGCGGCCCAGCGGGATGCCTGGCTGTCCCACATGCGCGCCGCCGTCGACTCCCTGGAGCTGTCCCCCGAGCAGGACGCGACGCTGTGGGGTTACATGGAGATGGCCGCCCGCAGCATGCAGAACCGCTGGCCCGACGACGCGCCCGGCGGCCTCTCCCCCGCCTGAAGAAGAAGGACCCCGTCCTCCTCGCGCCTCGCACGCTCGGCGCGAGCCTCGGGACGGGCCACCTGCCCGCTCGACCCCGAGGAGCCCGGTGAGCCCGGACCCGTCCCTGCCCGCTGCCCGCACCTCCGGATCCGACTGGTGGCGGGACGCCGTCTTCTACCAGGTCTACATCCGCAGCTTCGCCGACGGGAACGGCGACGGCGTGGGCGACCTGGCGGGCATCCGCGCCCGGCTGCCCTACCTGGCCGAGCTCGGCGTCGACGCCCTGTGGATCACGCCGTTCTACCCCTCGCCCATGGCCGACCACGGCTACGACGTGGCCGACCCCCGCGACGTGGAGCCGGCCTTCGGCGACCTCGCCGAGTTCGACGCGCTGCTGGCCGAGGCCCACGCCCTCGGGCTGCGGGTCACCATCGACCTGGTGCCCAACCACACCTCCGACCGGCACGAGTGGTTCGCCGCGGCGCTCGCCGCCGGCCCCGGCTCCCCGGAGCGGGCCCGCTATGTCTTCCGCGACGGCCGCGGCCCCGATGGCGCCGAGCCGCCGAACAACTGGCCCTCGGTGTTCGGCGGCCCCGCCTGGACCCGCGTGCCCGACGGCCAGTGGTACCTGCACCTCTTCGCCCCCGAGCAGCCGGACCTGAACTTCGCCGACGCCGAGGTGGTCGCCGTCCTCGAGACGACGATGCGGTTCTGGCTCGACCGCGGCGTCGACGGCTTCCGGATCGACGTCGCGCACGGCATGGCCAAGCCCGCGGGGCTGCCGGACATGGTGCCGATGGAGGACACCGGGCTGCTCGACGACCACGGCCCCGGTGATCTCCGGTTCGACCAAGACGGCGTGCACGCGGTGCACCGGCGGATCCGGGCGGTCCTCGATGAGTACACCGACCGCATGGCGGTGGGCGAGGTGTGGGTCTCCGACGACGCGCGCCTGGCCCGCTACCTGCGCCCCGACGAGCTGCAGCTGGCGTTCAACTTCAAGCTGCTGACCGCCGACTGGGCCCCCGACGAGCTGCGCGACGCCGTCGTCCACTCGCTGGCCACCGTGGCCGGCACGCCCGCGCCGGCCTGCTGGGTGCTCTCCAACCACGACCGCCCGCGGCACGTGACCCGGTACGGGGACGGCGAGCTGGGCACCCGGCGCGCCCGCGCCGCCGCGCTGCTGCAGCTGGCGCTGCCCGGGGCCGCCTACGTCTACAACGGCGACGAGCTCGGCATGCCCGACGTCGAGGTGCCCGACGAGGCGCTGCAGGACCCCATCTGGGAGCGGTCCGGCCGGACCGAGCGGGGCCGCGACGCCTGCCGCATCCCGGTGCCGTGGTCGGGCGGCGAGCCGGCGTACGGCTTCTCCTCCCGGCGGGCGACCTGGTTGCCCATGCCGGAGGGCTGGGCGCCGCTCACCGCCGAGGCGCAGGCCGCCGACGCCGGCTCGATGCTGTCGCTGTACCGATCGGCGCTGGCGCTGCGGCGGACCTCGCCCGCCTTCGCCGGGGAATCGCTGGCGTGGCTGCCGGCGCCGGAGGGGTGCCTGGCGTTCCGCCGTCCCGGCGGCCTGGTGTGCCTGGCCAACCTCTCCGGGGCCGACGTGCCGCTGCCCGAGGGGCGGGTGCTGCTGGCCAGCGCCGACGTCGGCGGGGGTGTGCTGCCCGCGGACGCGTCGGTGTGGCTGCAGGCCTGAGCCTGCAGCGGGGGCACCGGCGCGCACAGCGATCCGACGCGGTAGTGCAGACTGCAGGACGATCACCCGGCGCAGAGAGCGCCGACCTGCGCACCAGGAGGATCCTTGGCCACCGCTTCGTTGCCGGCGCTCCCGGCCCGCCCGCTCGTCCTCGCCGACCTGGTCCCGGCCGTCCGGGCCCGCAACGTCGTGCTCGTCGCCCTCGGCGTGCTCTTCACCGCCCTGCTGGCCCAGGTGTCGGTGCCGGTTCCGGGTTCGCCCGTGCCGATCACCGGCCAGACGCTCGCCGTGGTGCTCACCGCCGCGAGCCTCGGCCCGATGCGGGGTGTCGCCGTCCAGGTGTTCTACATCCTGAGCGCGCTGGTGGGCCTGCCGTTCTACTCCGAGGCCAGCGGTGGCGTCGACGTCGTCTTCGGGGCCACCGGCGGCTACGTCGTCGGCTTCATCCCGGCTGCCTACCTGATCGGGCTGGCCGCCCGCCGCGGCGCCGACCGCAACCCCCTCAAGGCCGCGCCGCTGTTCGTCGCCGGCCAGGCGGTGATCTTCGCGGTGGGCGTGCCGTGGCTGGCGGTGAGCACCGGGATGTCGGCGAGCCAGGCGCTGGAGGCCGGGTTCTACCCGTTCATCGTCGGGGGCATCGTGAAGGCCGCCGTCGCCGCCGCCGTGCTGGGGACCGCGTGGAAGCTGGTCCGGCGCAGCTGACGGCAGCGTCCGCCCGTTCCACGACGTGCCCTGCCCCCGCCCGGAGCAGGGCACGTCGTCGTCGTGGGCCCGGACGATGACCGATCCGCCGCGGGCCGGTGCGCTGAGCGAGATCTGGCTGACCGGGACGGCGGCCGGCCCGATGCGCCGCGTGCCGTCGGGGCGGCTGGTCGCGGGTCGCGGGTTGGACGGCGACCGCTACGCGCTCGGCGGCGGCACCTGGGCGCGGTACCCGGACCTGGAGAAGCAGCTCACGCTCGTCGACGCCGGCGACGTGGCGGCCGTCGCCGCGGAGACGGGGACGGCCCTGACGCCGGGCGACACCCGGCGCAACCTGGTCACCACCGGGGTCGACCTGCCCGCGCTGGTCGGCCGCTGGTTCGCCGTGGGGGACGCGCTGCTGTTCGGGATGAAGTGCTGCCCGCCGTGCACCCATCTGGAGCGGCTGACCGGCATCCGGCTGGTGCGGGCGATGGCCCACCGCGGTGGGATCAACGCGGCGGTCGTCGCCGGGGCAGCGATCGCCGAGGGGGCGCCGGTGCGCCCGGTCTCCGAGGAGGAGGCCGCGCGGCGGGGTGCGCCGACCGGCGCCGACCGGCCCGTGCCACGGGTCCCCGGCAGCTGACCGCCGCCCGCCGTCGAGCCCGCGGTACCTGGAGGAACCCAGCGGCGGCGCGGCGCGTGGACATGGCGTGGACACGATCCGGCTGCTGCTGAACCTGCTGTGGCTGCTCTTCCAGGGGTGGCTGCTGGCCCTCGCCTACCTGCTGGCAGGCGTGGTCGCCTGCCTGCTCATCGTGACGATCCCCTTCGGCATCGCCTCGTTCCGGCTGGCCGCGTTCGTGGTCTGGCCGTTCGGCCGGACCACGGTGCGCGCTCCGGGCGCCGGGGTCGCCTCGGCCCTGGGCAACCTGCTGTGGTTCCTCGTGGCCGGCTGGTGGCTGGCGTTGCTGCACATCCTCAGCGGGATCGCCTTCTGCCTGACGATCATCGGCATCCCGTTCGGGATCGCCTCGTTCAAGCTCGCCGCCGTCGGGCTGTTCCCCCTGGGCAAGCGGGTGGTGGAGACCGCGCCGCCGCGCCAGTGGATGCGCGCCGGCAGCGGCGTGGTGGACGGCGCACCCGCCCGCTGAGGTCCTCAGGCGGCCGGCCCCTCCTCGGTCCAGCGGGCCAGGAACTCCTTCTCGTCAGGGGTCAGCCGCCGGGGGCGGTTGATCGAGAAGTCGAAGGGCACCAGCAGCGTGCTGCCGGTGACGGCCAGGTGGTCGTGGTCGAAGGCCTCGTAGTGGCAGGTGAACGCGGCCGCCCGGATCGCGGAGACCCAGATCTGCACGTCCAGCGGGCGGGGCGAGTAGACCACCGGCCGCTTGTACTGGATGTCGTGGGCCGCGACGACGGTGCCGCGGCGCAGGCCGGTCCGCTCCTCGAGCGAGGCGCGCTCGAAGAACAGGTCGACGCGGGCCATCTCGAAGTACTGCAGGAACACCACGTTGTTGACGTGGCCGTAGGCATCCATGTCCGACCAGCGCATCGGGACCTGCACCGTGTACCGCACGGCCGACACCCTGCCGTACGGCGACCACGTCCCGCTCGACGCCCCCCGTCGGCCGGCGCTGACGGCCCGGCGCGGCTCGCCGGAGCGGGGCACTGCGGCCGGCCGGGGATCGCGTCGGCGCCCGGATCCGGAGGACACTGCCCGCCACGGGGCCCGGCCGGCCTGCGGGAGGAGGAGGCGCCGTGGACACGCACGTCACCGAGATCGCGCCGGACGTCTACCGGTTCTCGACCTACGTCAGCGACGCGGACATCGTGTTCAACCAGTTCCTCGTGAACGCCGAGGAACCGCTGCTCTTCCACACCGGGCTGCGCCTGCTGTTCCCGCTGGTCTCTGCCGCCGTCGAGCAGGTGGCGCCGGTCGAGCGGCTGCGCTGGATCACCTTCGGCCACCTGGAAGCCGACGAGTGCGGCGCCATGAACGCCTGGTTGGCCGCCGCCCCGCGGGCGGAGGTGGCGCACGGGGCACTCGGCTGCATGGTGTCGGTGAACGACCTCGCCGACCGGCCGCCCCGCCCGCTGCAGGACGGCGAGGTGCTCGACCTGGGCGGCCGGCGGGTACGGCGGATCGAGACACCGCACGTGCCGCACGGGTGGGACGCCGGTCTGCTGTTCGAGGAGACCACCGGCACGCTGCTGTGCGGGGACCTGTTCACCGCCGTCGGCGCCGGCCCGGCGTCGACGGAGCAGGAGATCACCGGCCCGGCGCTGCGGGCCGAGGACGTCTTCGGGGCCACCTGCCTCACCCCGGCGACCGGTCCGACGATCCGGGCGCTGGCCGGGCTGCGGCCCACCACGCTCGCCCTGATGCACGGCCCCGCGTTCACCGGGGACTGCGTGCAGTCGCTGCACGATCTTGCCGACGCCTACGACGAGCGGCTGGCCGCCGAGGGTGTGCGGTTGCACGGCCCGGTGCCGCCGGTGCCGGCCGCGCGGGGCTGACCGCCGGCCCGAAGACGACGGCGGCCGGCCGGAGCGAGTGCTCCGGCCGGCCGCCGTCGTGCTGTGGGCCTGCTCAGTCGCGCGCGAGCTTGCGGTAGGTGGCCCGGTGCGGCCGCGCCGCCTCGGCGCCGAGCCGCTCGACCTTGTTCTTCTCGTAGTCGGCGAAGTTGCCCTCGAACCAGAACCACTTCGAGTCGCCCTCGTAGGCGAGGATGTGCGTCGCCACCCGGTCGAGGAACCAGCGGTCGTGGCTGACCACGACGGCGCAGCCGGGGAACTCCAGCAGCGCGTTCTCCAGGCTGGTCAGCGTCTCGGTGTCCAGGTCGTTGGTCGGCTCGTCGAGCAGCAGCAGGTTCCCGCCCTGCTTGAGGGTCAGGGCGAGGTTGAGCCGGTTGCGCTCACCCCCGGAGAGCACCCCGGCCGGCTTCTGCTGGTCCGG
The DNA here is from genome assembly GCF_900114385.1 of Geodermatophilus ruber. Lineage (GTDB taxonomy): Bacteria > Actinomycetota > Actinomycetes > Mycobacteriales > Geodermatophilaceae > Geodermatophilus > Geodermatophilus ruber. The sequence goes on along the minus strand of NZ_FOSW01000005.1, from coordinate 135,113 downwards.
GCCCTTGAAGCCGAACGCCGCGACGTAGGCCCGCGAGGGCATCTCCACGTTGCCGACCTGGATGTGGTCCAGGCCGTCGGAGACGACCTCCCACAGCGTCTTCTTCGGGTCGATACCGGCGCGGGTCTGCTCGACGTAGGACAGCTTGACCGTCTCGCCGACCCTGATCTCGCCGCTCTCCGGCTTCTCCTCGCCGACGAGCATCTTGAACAGCGTGGTCTTGCCGACGCCGTTGGGGCCGATCACCCCGACGATGCCGTTGCGCGGCAGGTTGAACGACAGGTCGTCGATCAGCACCCGGTCGCCGAAGCCCTTGGTGAGGTCCTTGGTCTCGACGACGACGTTGCCCAGCCGGGGGCCCGGCGGGATCTGGATCTCCTCGAAGTCGAGCTTGCGGTACTTCTCGGCCTCGGCGGCCATCTCCTCGTAGCGCTGCAGGCGGGCCTTGCTCTTGGCCTGCCGGGCCTTGGCGCCCGACCGCACCCACTCCAGCTCCTCGGCCAGCCGCTTCTGCCGCTTGGCATCCTTGGCGCCCTCGACCTTGAGCCGGGCGGCCTTGGTCTCCAGGTAGGTGGAGTAGTTGCCCTCGTAGGGGTAGGCGCGGCCGCGGTCGAGCTCGAGGATCCACTCGGCGACGTTGTCGAGGAAGTACCGGTCGTGGGTGACCGCGACGACGGTGCCGGCGTACTTCTCCAGGTGCTGCTCCAGCCAGGCCACGCTCTCGGCGTCGAGGTGGTTGGTGGGCTCGTCGAGCAGCAGCAGGTCGGGCGCCTCGAGCAGCAGCTTGCACAGCGCGACCCGGCGGCGCTCACCACCGGAGAGCACGGTGACGTCGGCGTCGCCGGGCGGGCAGCGCAGCGCGTCCATCGCCTGCTCGATGCGGGCGTCGAGCTCCCAGCCGTCGGCGTTCTCGATGATCTCCATGAGCTCGCCCTGCTCGGCCAGCAGCGTGTCGAAGTCGGCGTCGGGCTCGCCCATCGCCGCGCTGACCTCCTCGAAGCGGGTCAGCGCGTCGCGCAGCGGCTTGACCGCCTCCTCCACGTTGCCGCGGACGTCGAGCTCCTCGTTGAGCGGCGGCTCCTGCAGCAGGATGCCGACCGAGGCGCCCGGGGCCAGGCTCGCGTCCCCGTTCGAGGGCTGCTCGAGACCGGCCATGATCTTGAGGACCGTGGACTTCCCGGCACCGTTCGGCCCGAGCACGCCGATCTTGGCGCCGGGCAGGAACGACAGGGTGACGTCGTCCAGGATCACCTTGTCGCCGTGCGCCTTGCGCGCACGGACCATGGTGTAGATGTACTGAGCCACTGGGCTTCGAGGCCTTCCGTCGATTCGCGAGTGGAGGGCGGGCCGGCCGTCGACCGACCCGCCCCCGTGCGTTCTCCCGTCCGATCCTCCCAGCCCTGGCGTCTAGACGTGCGCGGGCTCTGCGGCGTGATCGGCGGTGTTCGTCTCGTACAACGCCTCGGGGGCGTCCACATAGTCCCGCCCGGGCCCGAGAGCATCCGAGTCGCCGGGGAACCGGTCGTCCCCGGTGTCGGAGGGGCCCGACGGCGCTCCCTCGTCGGCAGCGCGCGCCGGACGGCTGCGCTTGAAGAGGGCGGTGCCGCGGGCCAGGTTGGGGCCCACGGCGAGCGCGCGGATCCGCGGCGTGCTGCGCCGCCCGTTCTCGCCCTCCCAGCTGTGCGTCGTCAAGGTGCCCTGGACGATGACCGGGTCGCCCTTGCTGACGCTGCCGGAGACGTTGCCGGACAGCTCGTTCCAGCACTCGACGTCGACCCAGAACGTCCCGCCGTCGACGAACTCCTGGGTCCGGTTGTCGAAGCGGCGGGCGGTCGACGCCATGCGGAAGTTGGTCACGGGGTTGCCGCCGTCGGGGCTGTAGCGGCGGGGCGAGTCGACGACGTTGCCGACGACGGTGACGTGGGTGTCGTTCACGGTGCTCCTCGGATCTGCTCGCGCCGGGTCGGCGCGGCCGGCGCGGTGCCGGCCTGGACCGACCCTCGGCCGCCGGGAGCGCGGCGGACAGCCCCGCCCGGCTTCTGTGGACAGACCCGTGCCCTGTGGAGTGCCGCGGACCCGGGAGCCTGCGCCGGCCGCCCGCCGCGCGGTGCGATGATCGGCGCGAGCGCCCGTAGCTCAGCGGATAGAGCAGGTGCCTTCTAAGCACTTGGTCGCAGGTTCGAGTCCTGCCGGGCGCGCTCCGCCTCGAGGGCAGGTCGGAGCCGTCACGCGCGCGGAGACCACCCGATCGCCGGGGCGACGTGCGCGACGATCGTCTCCAGCAGGCGGGCGTTGTAGTCCACGCCGAGCATGTTGGGCACGGTGAGCAGCAGGGTGTCCGCCTCCCGGACGGCGGCGTCCTTGGCCAGCTCCTCGGCCAGCTGGTCCGGCTCCCCGACGTAGCTCTTGCCGAACCGGGCGCGCACGCCCTCGAGCAGGCCCACCTGGTCCTCGCCGGAGCGCTCGCCGAAGTACTGCCGGTCGAGGTCGGTGACGATCGGCATGACGCTGCGGCTCACCGACACCCGCGGGTCGCGCTCCCAGCCGGCGTCGGCCCAGGCGGCCCGGTAGCGGGCGATCTGGTCGGCCTGCAGCTCGTCGAAGGGCACGCCGGTGTCCTCGCTGAGCAGGGTGGAGCTCATCAGGTTCATCCCCTGCCGGGCGGCCCACTCCGCGGTGGCCCGGGTCCCCGAGCCCCACCAGATCCGCTCGGCCAGGCCGGGCGACTGCGGCTGCACCGCCAGGCGGCCGGCCGCCCCGCCGGTCATCCGCGGGTCGGCATCCACGACCGGCTGCCCGGAGATCGCGGCCAGGAACAGGTCCGTCTTCTGCCGCGCGAGGTCGCCGTCCGAGCTGCCCTCCGGCGGCACGTAACCGAACGCCTCGGACCCGCGCAGCGCCGTCTCGGGTGACCCGCGGCTGACCCCGAGCTGCAGCCGGCCGTCGCTGAGCAGGTCGGCCGCCGCGGCCTCCTCGGCCATGTACAGCGGGTTCTCGTACCGCATGTCGATGACGCCGGTGCCGATCTCGATCCGGCGGGTGCGCGCCGCGATCGCCGCCAGCAGCGGGAAGGGCGAGGCCAGCTGCCGGGCGAAGTGGTGGACCCGCACATAGGCGCCGTCCACCCCGAGCTCCTCGGCGGCCACGGCCAGCTCCACGCTCTGCACCAGCGCGTCCCGGCCGGTCCGCACCTGCGATCCGGGAACGGGCTGCCAGTGGCCGAAGGACAGGAACCCGATGCGCTTCTCCGGTGCCGCAGCGTTCGCCATGGCCGGAGCAGCAGCCGGCGAAGCTCGGCGATTCCCGGCGTGATCCGGCTCGCACCCGCTCCCCACGCTCCCCGGGCGTCCCACCACACCCAACCGGTCACGGAGAGTGTTCGGTTGACCACGACTCTCCGTGGACGAGGTTCCGTCACTTGACGGCGCCGGTCCCGCACCCTGTCGGGGTGAACCTGCGCGCCCCCGACGTACCGAGGTCCCGGACCGGCAGGCCCGGCTCCGCCGCCGGCTCGAGGCTCCGGGCCATCGACACGCTGCTGGCCGACCGCGGGCAGCTCTTCCGCGCCCTGTTCCTCACCGCGCCCATCTCCAAGGCCCTCGTCGACCTCGACGGCCACTTCCTCGTCGTGAACGAGGCGCTCTGCGCGCTCACCGGCCGCGCCCCCGACGACCTCGTCGGCCGGCACGTGGACCTGCTGGCCCACCCCGACGAGGCGCCCCTGCCGGACCTGCCCCCGGGCGCCGAGGAGCCGCTGGACCCGTGGCTGCGCATGGACGGCGAGCGGCGGCTGCGCCGCGCCGACGGGACCGAGCTGTGGGCGCTGCAGTCGCACGAGGTCGTCCACCACACGACCGGCGAGCCGCAGTTCGTCGTCCTCTCGCTGGTCGACGTCACCGACCGCCGGCGCGCCGAGGAGGACCTCGTCCGCCGCGCGTTCACCGACCCGCTGACCGGGCTGCCCAACCGGCGGGCGCTGGGCGACCGGCTGCACCACGCCCTCGCCCTCTCCCGGCGGCGCGGGCTGCAGGTCGGCCTGGTGCACCTGGACCTCGACCGCTTCCAGGCGGTCAACGACGTCCTCGGGCACGAGGCCGGCGACCAGCTGCTCACCCAGGTCGCCGACCGGCTGCGGTGGAGCACCCGGGTCGAGGACACCGCCGTCCGGCTCGGCGCCGACGAGTTCCTCATCCTGGCCGAGGACGTCGAGGACCTCGACGGCCTGCGGGCGCTGGCCGACCGGCTGCTGTCGGTGCTCGACGACCCGTTCCTCATCGGCGACCGGGAGATCGTGCTGTCGGCCAGCGTGGGGCTGACCCTCGGCAGCGACGTCGCCCCCGACGACCTGCTGCGCCAGGCACACAACGCGCTGACCCGGGCGAAGTCCGACGGCAGCCGGGCCCGCATCGAGGTGCACGACGGCGTGCTGAGCGACAGCGACGTCGACCAGCTGCAGCTGGAGGCCGACCTGCGGCACGCGCTGGAGTCCGACGAGCTGCGGCTGTTCTACCAGCCGATCGTGGCCCTCTCCGACGAGACGCTGCTCGGCTACGAGGCGCTCATCCGCTGGCAGCACCCCAGCCGCGGGCTGCTGCCCCCCGGGGCGTTCCTGGACGCCGCCGAGAACAACCGGCTCACCTCCAAGCTCGGCGAGTGGGTGCTCCGGCAGGCCTGCTTCGACGCCGCCGGCTGGCCGTCCGGGCTGCGGGTGCACGTCAACATCTCCGCCCGCCACCTGGCCGAGCCCGGCTTCGCCGAGCTGGTGGCCGCGGCCCTCGCCGACTCCGGGCTCCCCCCGGAGCGGCTGGAGCTGGAGATCACCGAGTCGACGGCGCTGTTCGCCGCCGACGCCACGCTGCAGGCGGTCTCCGAGGTCACCGACGCCGGCGTGACCCTCGCGCTGGACGACTTCGGCACCGGCTACTCCGCGATCACCGCGTTGCACCGGCTGCCCATCCACACGGTGAAGATCGACCGGTCCTTCGTCGCCGACGTGGTCACCGAGCCGTCCACCGCAGCGCTCGTGCAGGGCCTGGTGCAGCTGGGCCTGGGCATGGGCCTGCAGGTCATCGCCGAGGGCATCGAGGACCTCGACCAGGCGCAGTGGCTGCGCGACCACGGCTGCGTCATGGCCCAGGGCTATGCATTCGGCCGGCCCGCCCCGCTGCCGACCCGCGAGTGCGCCGACGAGGTGGCCGGCCGCGAGGCGCTGCCGGCCGCGGTGCTCACCGACGGCACGGTGATCGAGGAGCCCCCCGTGGTCGAGCCCCCGGAAGACGAGGCCCCGGAGGACGAGGCGGCCGTGGTCGAGGCGGCCGTGGTCGAGGCGGCCGTGATCGAGGCGGCCGAGCCCTCCGCGGAACAGGAGACCGGCCCGGCCGACCCCGACCCGGAGCCCACCGAGCGGGACGGCTGACCCGCGGTCAGCCGCGCGGCAGGGCCAGCGGCAGCGGCCGCTTGGCGGCCCGTCCGTCCCCCGAGGAGCGGCCGCGCAGCCGGCGGCCGATCCACGGCGCCACGAAGCCGCGCACCCACGCCGCCTCCTCGGCCAGCGCCGCCCGCAGCGCGCGCGGCGGCTGCGGCGGCAGCGGGTCGCGCCAGTCGTCGCCGACCGGGAGGCCGAGCGCGGTGGCGGCCGCCAGCGCCGTCCGGCGGTGCCCCTCGGCGGTGAGGTGGATGCGGTCGCCGTCCCACATGCGCCAGTCCTGGATCCAGGCAGCGCCCCACTGGTCGAGGACGACGGCGCCGTTCCGGGCGGCGATCGACCACAGCGAGGCGTTGAACACGGCGACCCGCCCGCGGGTGCGGCGGATGATCGGCGTCTGCCGCGGGTCCACGCCGGTGGCCAGCAGGACGTCGGCGCCGGCGGCCCGGAACCGCGCGACCGCGTCCTCCAGCGCCGCGGCCAGCCGGTCGGGGTCGGCGCCGGGGCGCAACAGGTCGTTGCCGCCGGCCACCAGGCTCACCAGGTCCGGCTCGGCGGACAACGCGACCGGCATCTGCTCGTCGAGCACCTGCCCGAGCAGCCGGCCCCGGACGGCGAGGTTGGCGTACTCGACGTCGCCGTCGGCCGCGGCGGCCAGATGCTCGGCCAGCCGGTCGGCCCAGCCGCGGTACTCCCCCGGCCGCGCCGGGTCGGGGTCGCTGAGCCCCTCGGTGAACGAGTCGCCCAGGGCGATGTAGCGGCGCCAGGCGCGGCGGGAGGGTTCGAGCTGCACCCCCCCACTCCAGCACGCGGCGCCGGCGCCGCTGCCGGCGGCCGCCACCGTGGCCGGGGAACTCCCGGCGCACAGCACGGCGCCGCACCCGCCGGCCTGACAAGCTGTCCCGATGCGGACGACGGGCAGCAGGGAGGTCTACCGCAACCCGTGGATCCGGGTGCGGGAGGACCAGGTCGAGCTCGCCGACGGGTCGACCGGCGTGTACGGCGTGGTCGAGAAGCCGCCCTTCGCGCTGGTGCTGCCCTACGAGGACGGCGGGTTCTGGCTGGTCGAGCAGTACCGGCTTCCGGTGGGCCGGCGGACGTGGGAGTTCCCGCAGGGCAGCTGGACGCGCGGCTCCACGGGCACTCCCGAGGAGCTGGCCCGCACGGAGCTGGCCGAGGAGACCGGCCTGCGCGCCGGGCAGCTGCGCCACCTGGGCCACCTCGACCTCGCCCCGGGGCAGAGCACCCAGGAGTTCGACGTCTGGCTGGCCACCGGCCTCACCCCGGGCCCGACCGCCCGCGAGATCACCGAGGCCGGCATGCGGCACGAGTTCGCGTCCGAGACGCAGCTGCGGGCGATGATCCGGGACGGGCGGTTCACCGATGGCCCGAGCCTGGCCGGCTACAGCCTGCTGCTGCTCGACCGGGGCTGGGCCGCCCCGTCCCGGTAGGCCTCCAGGGCGGCGGTCAGCCCGCCCCGGACGACCGCGGCGGCGAGGTTCTCACCGGTCGACCCGGCGCCGAGGACGACGACGTCGTAGGTCTGCTCCCGGTCCACCCGGCCCATCCTCGCGGTGTGGTCGACTGGCCGCATGCCCGTGGACCCGTCCGACTTCACCGCCGCGCTGCGCCAGTACGCCGCCGGGGTGTGCCTGCTCACCGTGCAGGACGACATCGACGACGTCGGCACGACGGTCTCCTCGGTGATGAGCGTGTCGGCCCGCCCGCCGCTGGTCGCCGTCGGGCTGGCCGCCGAGGGCTACCCGGCCGAGGTGCTGGCCGGCGTCGGCCGGTGCGCGCTCACCGTGCTGGCGGCGCAGCACGCGATCGTCGCCAGCCGGTTCTCCTCCGCCGGGCGCCCCAGCGCCCGCCACCTGCTGGAGTCGGTGCCGTGGCGCCGGGCGGCCGGCAGCGGCGCGATCGTGCTGGAGGACGGGCTGGCCGTCCTCGACTGCCGGCTCGAGCGGATGGTCGAGGCCGGTGACCACGTCCTCGCGCTGCTGGAGGTCGAGGACGTACCGGTACTCGATCCCGCCGCTCCCCCGCTCGTGCGGCTGCGCGGCCGCTACGTGGACGCGACCGGCGCGCCGCTGCCCCGCCGGTAGCCCCGCGGACCCCGGCACGGCCGGGTTCCGGGCAGACTGCGTCGCCGGATGTCACATCCGGGGCCCCGGCGGTGCTGTACCGGTATGGACCTCGTCCGGCTCGGCCGCTCCCCGGCTGCCGTCCTCCCCGCCGGAGGTCGTGGAGCCGCGCCCGCGCGAGCGGGGTGGAGGGAGGACGGCGCCGTGACCAGTCCGCCGTCCCGCCCGGGCGTCCGCCCCGACCTGGCCGAGGTGTTCCGCCGGAACTACCCGCGGGTGGTGGGCGTGGCCGCGCGGGTGCTGGGCTCGCCGGACTCTGCGGAGGACGTCGCCCAGGAGGTGTTCCTCGCCTTCGGGCGGTCGTCGGTTCCCACCGGGGAGGCCGGCGGGTGGCTGTCGGTCGCCGCCGCCCACACCGCGCTCAACCTGCTCCGCGACGGACGGCGCCGCGCCGTCCGGGAGGAGAACGCGGCCACCGGCACCGACGCGGTGGCCGGCGACGTGGCCGACGACGTCGTCGTCCGCGAGGAACGGACCCGGGTGCGGGCCGCGCTCGCCCGGCTCCCCCGGAGGCAGGCCGTGGTCCTCGTGCTGCGGCACAGCGGGCTGAGCTACGCCGAGGTCGCGACGGCCCTGGACATGTCACCCGGCAGCATCGGCACGACGGTGCGTCGTGCCGAGGCCGCCCTGCGCAAGGAGTTGAACGGTCATGCGTCATCCGGATGAGGGCGTGCTGCGCCGGCTCCTCGACGAGCCGGCCGGAGTCGCCGACGCCGATCGCCGGCACGTCGCCGATTGCCAGGTCTGCCTCACCGGCCTGGCCGCCGCGCACGCGGACGCGGCGGCCGCCGGCACGGCGCTGCGGGCCGTCCCCGCAGGGGACGTCGACCTCGCGGCGGCGTGGCGGCGACTGTCCGCCACCCTGCCGGCCGCCGACCGGGAGCGGGCCCCGGCAGCCGCTCGGAGGCGCGGTGCCCGGCTGCGCCGGCCGGCGATCGCGACGCTCGCGTTCCTCGTCGTCCTCACCGGCGCAGGGGTCGCGGCGGCCAACGACTGGCTGCCGATCTTCCGCACCGAGCGGATCGCCCCGGTGAGCGTGACCACCAGCGACCTCGTCGCGCTGCCGGACCTCACCGGCTACGGCGACGTCGAGCTGACCGGCGCGGGCGAGCCGCAGCAGGTCGCGGACGCCGCGGCCGCGCGCGAGGCCACCGGCCTGGACGTGCCGCAGGTCGGCCCACTGCCCCGGGGAGTCAGCGGTGACCCCACCTACCAGGTGGTCGGCGAGCTCAGCGGCGTCTTCACGTTCTCGGCGGACAAGGCCGCGCAGGCCGCCGCGGCCGCCGGTGAGGCCCTGCCCCCGGTGCCGGCCGGCCTGGACGGCAGCCAGGTGCGCCTCGTCGCCGGCCCCGGCCTGGCCGCGGTCTGGTCGCAGGAGGGCGGCATGCCGACCCTCGTCGTCGGCCGCGCCGTCGCGCCCCGGGCGTTCTCCTCCGGGGTCCCGTTCGAGACGCTGCGCGACTACCTGCTCGCGCTGCCGGGCCTGCCCCCGAACGTCGCGGACCAGCTGCGCTCCTTCACCGGCGACGGGACGACGCTGCCGCTGCCGGTGCCCGCCGACCAGGTGCGCACCTCCTCCGCGGACGTGGGTGGCCGCCCGGCCACCGTGCTGGAGGCCCGCGACCGGTCGTTCGCCGGGGTCGTGTGGGTGGACGACGGCGTGGTGACCGCCGTGGCCGGGGCGCTGGGCGCGGACGAGGTGCTGTCCGTGGCCCGCGAGCTGCGCTGACCGTGGGCGAGCCTTCGGTCGCGGCGCCGGACCAGGCCGCCGTCCGGGCGGCGGCCGAGCTGGTCGCCGGGCTTCCCCCGGCGCCGGCGCTGTGGTGCACCGGGCTGCGCAAGCGGTACGGCCGGCGGTCCGCGGTGGACGGGGTCGCGCTGTCGGTGGGCCGCGGCGAGGTGGTCGGCCTGCTCGGGCCGAACGGCGCCGGGAAGACGACGGTCATCAAGATGCTGCTGGGCCTGGTCCGGCCGGACGCGGGCGAGGTCATGGTGCTCGGGCGGCCCGGCGGCGACCCGGCCGCCCGCGCCCGCGTCGGTTACCTGCCCGAGCTGTTCCGGTACCAGCCGTGGCTGACCGCGGCCGAGGTGCTGCGGCTGCACGTCCGGCTCGCGGGCGCCGCCGTCCCGCCGGACGAGCAGCGTGAGTGCCTGGCCCTGGTCGGGCTGGCCGGGCGCGCCGGGGACCGGGTCGGCGGGTTCTCCAAGGGAATGCAGCAGCGGCTGGGGCTCGCGGTGGCGCTGGTCGCCCGGCCCGAGGTGGTGGTGCTCGACGAGCCGACCAGCGCGCTGGATCCGCTGGGCCGGGTCGACGTCCGGGACCTGGTGCTCTCGCTCAAGGAGCGCGGCGTCGCCGTGCTGCTCAACTCCCACCTCATCGGTGAGGTGGAGCGGGTGTGCGACCGGGTGGTCATCCTCGACTCCGGCCGGGTCGCCGCCGCCGGGACCCTCGCCGAGCTGCTCGGCCGGCGCGAGGTGCGGCTGCACCTCACCGGCGTCACGACGGCGGTCGAGGCCCGGCTGGCCGCCGCCGGACCCGTTGCCCGTGAGGCCGACCGGTTCATCGTCGCGCTGCCGGCCGACGACGACGGGACGGCGGTGCCCGACCTGGTGCGCGACCTGGCCGCCCTCGGGGCGCGGATCCACGCGGTCGAGCCCGGGCGGATCAGCCTGGAGGAGCGGCTGCTGGGCATCCTGCGGTCCGGCGCCGGGGAGGAGCGGCGGTGACGGCGCGCACCGTGCTCACGGTCGCGGCCCTCACCCTGCGCGAGGCGTCCCGGCGGAAGGTGCTGCGGGCGCTGGCGGTGCTCACCCTCGCGCTGCTCGCGCTGTCCGCCTGGGGCTTCTCGCGGCTGGCCGTCGCCGAGACCCAGTTCGGCGCCCTGACCAGCGGCCAGGCCCGGCTGGTCGCCTCCCAGCTGCTCAACCTGGTCATGTTCGGCCTGAGCCTGATCGCGGCGCTGGGCACCGCGTTCCTCGCCGGCCCCACCCTGGCCGGCGAGGCCGAGTCCGGGATCTCCCTCGCCGTCCTGGCCCGCCCGGTCCGCCGCTCGACGGTGCTGCTGGGCAAGTGGCTGGGGCTGGCGGTCTTCGGCGGCGGGTTCGTCGTCGTCGCGGGCCTCGCGCAGTGCCTCGTCGTCCTCGTGACCGTCGACTACTGGCCGCCGAACATCGTGGGGGCGCTCGCGCTGCTGGCCGCGCAGACGGTCGTGCTGCTCACCCTCGGGTTGGTGCTGTCCACCGTCGTGTCCCCGATGGCCTCCGGCGTGGTCGCCGTCGGGCTGTTCGGGGCGGCGTGGATCGCCGGCGTGGTCGGGGGCGTGGGGGAGGTACTGGGCAACGACGGCGTGGCCCGCGTCGGGACCGTGTCCCGGATGCTGCTGCCCACCGACGGGCTGTGGCGCGGCGCCATGCACGCCCTCCAGGACCCGACGGCCCTGGCCGTGTTCGGCCCGGAGGGCGCGGCCTTCCCCTTCCTCAGCGAGGCCCCGCTCACCGCCGCCTACCTGGCGTGGGCCGTGCTCTGGGTCGCGATGGTGTGGGGGCTGGCCGCCGTGGCATTCGCCCGGAAGGACCTGTGAGCAAGGACCCCCGAGCTCCGCGCCCCGGAGCGGGTCGGGGCGCGGGGCTCGGTTCCCGGGACCGATACGACTAGCGTCGGGGGCGATGGCCGAGCCGCTGATCCCCTCCGACTCCGCCCTGCGGCGTGCGCTCACCCGCGCCGAGCGCGGGGTGACCCTCGACGCCACCGAGGCCGAGACCCTGCTGCACGCCCGCGGCCTCGGCGACGGCGAGCCGCTGGACCGGCTACTCACCGCGGCCGGCCGGGTGCGCGACGCCGGGCTGGCCTCGGCCGGCCGCCCCGAGGTGGTCACCTACAGCCGCAAGGTGTTCATCCCGCTCACCCACCTGTGCCGCGACCGCTGCCACTACTGCACGTTCGTGACCACGCCCGGCCAGCTCCGGAAGGACGGGAAGGCGCCGTTCCTCTCCCCCGATGAGGTGCTCGACGTGGCCCGCGCCGGCGCGGCGCTGGGCTGCAAGGAGGCGCTGTTCACCCTCGGCGACCGGCCGGAGGACCGCTGGCCGGTGGCCGCCGAGTGGCTGCACGCGCACGGCTTCGACTCCACGCTGGGCTACCTGCGGGCGATGGCGATCCGGGTGCTGGAGGAGACCGGGCTGTTGCCCCACCTCAACCCCGGGGTGCTGACGTGGGAGGAGATCCAGCGGCTCAAGCCGGTGTCGGCGTCGATGGGGATGATGCTGGAGACGACGGCGACCCGGCTGTGGTCGCAGCCCGGCGGCCCGCACTTCGGGTCACCGGACAAGGAGCCGCGGGTGCGGCTGCGGGTGCTGGAGGACGCCGGGCGCTCCGCCGTCCCCTTCACCACCGGCGTGCTGCTGGGCATCGGCGAGGACTACGCCGAGCGGGTCGACGCCGTGCTGCAGATCAGGGCCTCGGCGCACCGGCACGGGCACGTGCAGGAGGTCATCGTCCAGAACTTCCGGGCCAAGCCGCGGACCGCGATGGCCGCGCACGACGACCTGGAGCTGCAGGAGTACGTCGCCGCGGTCGCGGTCACCCGGCTGCTGCTGGGCCCGAAGGCGCGCGTGCAGGCCCCGCCGAACCTGTCGGACTCCACCGAGCTCGGCCTGCTGCTGCGCGCCGGCGTCGACGACTGGGGCGGGGTCAGCCCGCTGACCCCCGACCACGTCAACCCCGAGCGGCCGTGGCCCAACATCGACAAGCTCGCCGCGCTGAGCGCCGAGGCCGGGTTCTCCCTGCGCGAGCGGCTGGCCGCCCAGCCGCCCTACGTGCTGGCCCCGGAGCCGTGGCTGGACCCGCGGGTGCGCCCGCACGTGGCCGCCCTGGCCGGGCCGGACGGGCTGGCCGTCGAGGGCCGGGTGCCGGCCGGGCTGCCCTGGCAGGAACCGGACGAGGCGTGGACCTCCACCGGCCGGGTCGACCTGCACGTCGAGGTGGACACCGTGGGGCGGACGGCGGACCGCCGCAGCGACTTCGACGCCGTCTACGGCGACTGGTCGGAGCTGCGGGAGCGGACCGTCTCCGCCCGGGACGGGCACTCCACCGCGCTGACCGTCGGTGACCCGGAGGTGGCCGCCGCGCTGCGGCACGCCGAGGCCGACCCGGCCGGGCTGTCGGACGCGGAGTACCTGGCGCTGCTGGGCGCCGACGGGCCCGATCTCGACGCTCTGACGGCGCTCGCGGACGCCGTCCGCCGGGACGTCACCGGCGACGACGTCACCTACGTGGTGAACCGGAACATCAACTTCACCAACGTCTGCTACACCGGCTGCCGGTTCTGTGCCTTCGCGCAGCGGCGCACCGACGCCGACGCCTACACGCTGTCCATGTCCCAGGTCGGCGACCGGGTGGACGAGGCGTGGGCCGGCGGGGCGACCGAGATCTGCATGCAGGGCGGCATCCACCCCGACCTGCCCGGCACCGCCTATTTCGACCTGGCCCGCGAGGTGAAGAAGCGGCAGCCGGGCATCCACCTGCACGCCTTCTCCCCCATGGAGATCGTCAACGGCGCCGCCCGCACCGGCCTGTCCTTCGAGGACTTCCTGCTCGCCGCCAAGGAGGCCGGGCTGGACTCGGTGCCGGGCACGGCGGCGGAGATCCTCGACGACGACGTCCGCTGGGTGCTGACCAAGGGCAAGCTGCCCACGGCGACCTGGATCGAGATCATCACCACCGCGCACCGGGTGGGCATCCCGACCACCTCGACGATGATGTACGGCCACGTCGACACCCCCGCCCACTGGGTGGCCCATCTGCGCACCCTGGCCGCGCTGCAGGACCAGACCGGCGGCTTCACCGAGTTCGTGCTGCTGCCCTTCGTCCACCACAGCTCGCCGATCTACCTCGCCGGCGTCGCCCGGCCCGGCCCGACGGTGCGGGAGAACCGGGCGGTGCACGCGGTGGCCCGGCTGCTCCTGCACGGGCGGATTCCCAACATCCAGACCTCCTGGGTGAAACTCGGTGAGGCCGGTACCCGGGCGGTGCTGCAGGGCGGCGCGAACGACCTGGGCGGCACGCTGATGGAGGAGACGATCAGCCGGATGGCCGGCAGCGAGAACGGCTCGCTGAAGACCATCGCCGAGCTGGAGGCGATCGCGGCCGCCATCGGCCGGCCGGCCCGCCAGCGCACCACCGACTACGGCAGCCCCTCGGCCGAGCGGATGGCGACCGCGCGGTCGGAGGAGGGCCGCCGCGCCCTGACCCTGTCGATCACCCCGGTCTGAGCAGACAGGTCCCCCACGCCGACCAGGCATGGAAAAGTGACCCAGGTCACGGGAACTCCTTGTCGACCCCGGCGGACCTCGTTACGGTCCGCCGCACCTGGCCGCGCCTCTCGGTGCGCCGGCCCCGGTCGACACTCCCTGAGGAGACCCCGTGGCGCTCCATGCCCCCGACGTGCGCACCACCACCAGCAACCCGCTCGAACCCCTGGACGCCGACGAACTGCGGCGGGTGTCGGAGATCATCCGCGAGCACCGCGACCTCGACGCCCAGGTCCGCTTCGTGAGCGTCTCCCTGCACGAGCCGCCCAAGCAGGAGGTGCTCGAGCACGACCGGAACGGCGGCCCGCCGCCGGAGCGCGCGGCGTTCGTCGTCCTCTACGACCGCGGCCGGCAGCAGACCATCGAGGCGGTCGTCTCGCTGTCCGGTGGCGTGGTCAGTTCCTGGGAGGTCGTGGAGGGCGTCCAGCCCAGCGTGATGCTGGAGGAGTTCTTCAGCACCGAGGAGATCACCCGGGCCGACCCCCGCTGGCAGGAGGCGATGCGCAAGCGCGGAGTCACCGACTTCTCGCTGGCGATGATCGACCCCTGGGCGGCCGGTTACGACCTGGAGGACCCGCAGGGCCGGCGCCTGATCCGGCCGCTCACCTTCGTCCGGTCCGGCGAGGACGACAACGGCTACGCGCGCCCGGTGGAGAACCTCATCGTGCTGGTCGACCTCGACCGGATGGAGGTCATCGACGTCCGTGACCACGGCGTCGTGCCGCTGCCGGAGAAGGCCGGCAACTACGTTCCGGAGCTGATGGTCGCCGGTGAGAACCGGCCGGCGTTCACCTCCCTGCGCCAGGACGTGCGCCCGATCGAGATCACCCAGCCGGAGGGCCCCAGCTTCACCGTCGACGGCCACGCGGTCAGCTGGCAGAAGTGGCGGCTGCGGGTCGGCTACAGCCCGCGCGAGGGCCTGGTGCTGCACCAGATCGGCTACGAGGACCGCGGCCGTCTCCGGCCGATCATCTACCGGGCCTCGCTGTCGGAGATGTACATCCCCTACGCCGACCCCGCCCCGACCCACCGGATCAAGAACGTCTTCGACGAGGGCGAGTACGGGATCGGGCTGCTGCTCAACCCGCTGCAGCTGGGCTGCGACTGCCTCGGCGAGATCCACTACTTCGACGCCGTCGCCAACGACCAGGACGGCCGGCCGCTGACCATCCCCAACGCCATCTGCATGCACGAGGAAGACTTCGGCGTCAGCTGGAAGCACACCGACTTCCGCACGGAGAAGATGGAGGTCCGCCGCTCCCGGCGGCTGGTCATCTCCTGCTTCGCCACCGTCGGCAACTACGAGTACGGCTTCTTCTGGTACCTCTACACCGACGGCACCATCCAGTTCGAGGTCAAGCTCACCGGCGTCATCTCCACCGGTGCCGTCCCTCCCGGCGAGCAGCCGCGGTTCGGCAACCTCGTGGCGCCCGGCCTCTACGGGCCGCACCACCAGCACTTCTTCAACGTCCGCCTGGACATGCAGGTCGACGGCGAGCGCAACTCCGTCTACGAGGTCGACGCCGCCGCCCTGCCGCCGGGGCCGGACAACCCCTACGGCAACGCGTGGGTGGCGCAGAAGACCCTGCTGGCCCGGGAGAGCGAGGCCCAGCGGCTGATCGACCCGTTCGTCGCCCGGACCTGGTACGTCGTCAACCCGTCGTCGGTGAACGAGCTCGGCCAGCCGGTCGGCTACAAGCTCATGCCCGGTGAGAACGTGCTGCCCCTGCAGCAGGAGGGTTCGCAGGCGTACTCACGGGCGCAGTTCGCGTACAAGCACCTGTGGGTGACCGCGTACGACGCCGACGAGATGTACGCGGCCGGCAAGTACCCCAACCAGAGCCAGAACGCCGGCGGCCTGCCCGAGTTCGTCCGGGCCGACCGGTTCCTCGAGGACCAGGACGTGGTGCTCTGGTACTCCTTCGGCGCCCACCACGTCGTCCGCCCCGAGGACTGGCCGGTCATGCCGGCCAGCTACGTCGGGTTCCACCTCAAGCCGGTCGGCTTCTTCGACGGCAACCCTGCCCTGGACATGCCGCCGTCCGCGCCGGCCTGCCACGGCGACGGCGCGCCGGCCGGGAACGGGCAGGCCGGCTCGTGACCGCGCCGGAGGCCGACCCGGAGACGACCCGCTCCGACACCGGGCTCGCGCACGAGTCGATGAGCCAGGCGGAGGTGATGGCCCAGTCCGTGGCCGGCATCGCACCGAGCGCGGTCATGGCCACCGGACCGGCGCTCATCGTGCTGTACGCGGGCCAGGGCGCCTGGCTGTCCTACCTGGCCGCGACGGTCGTCGTCGTGCTCGTCGGGCTGTGCGTGGCCCAGTTCGGACGGCGGTTCGCCTCGTCCGGCTCGCTGTACAGCTACGTCGCCCGCGGGCTGGGGCCCACCGGTGCCTTCGCGGCCGGATGGGGTCTGGTCATCGGGTACACGTGCATCGCGATGGTCGGGGTCGTGGGCACCGGCGTGTACCTCGGCAACTTCCTCGACACGATCGGGCTGCCGGCCACCTCCACCGCCGGGGTGATCGTCCTGTTCATCGTCGCGGTGGTGGGCGCGGCCGCCTTCGCGATCGCCGGGATCAAGATCTCGACCCGGCTCGGGCTGGTCCTGGAGGTCGTCTCGGTCACGGCCGTGCTCGTCGTCCTCGTCGTCGCGCTGGCGAACAACGGCATCACGTCCGGCTCGTCCCAGTTCCAGCTGGACGGCCTCACCTTCGACGGGGTCACCTTCGGGATCGTGCTCGCCGTGCTCGGCTTCGTCGGGTTCGAGAGCGCGGCCAGCCTCGGCGCGGAGGCCCGCAACCCGCACCGGACCATCCCCCGCGCCGTGATCGGCAGCGCGGTGCTCGTCGGCGTCCTCTACGTCTTCGCGACCTACGCCTCGGTCGTCGGCTTCGGCGGGCCCGAGACGCTCGGCGAGAGCGCCGCGCCGATCAGCGACCTGGCCGACAGCAACGGCCTGGGCGGCGTCAGGTGGATCGTCGACCTCGGCGTCACCGCGTCGTTCTTCGCGGTCATCATCGCCAGCATCAACGCCGCCTCGCGGGTGCTGTACACGATGGGCGAGGAGGACGTCCTGCCCGCGGCGCTCGGCCGGGCGCACCGCAGATACAAGACCCCGCACGTGGCGATCGCGCTGATCGCTCCGGTCGTGGGTCTGGTTCCGGTGCTCATGGTCGCCACCGGGACGACGCCGTTCAACGTCTACGCCTACACCGGCACGCTGGGCACCTTCGGCTACATGCTCGCCTACCTGCTCATGGCCGCCGCCCTGCCGTTCTTCCTCCACCGGCGCGGCGAGGGCAACGCGGGGTCGACGGTCCTGGCTGTCGTCGTCGTGGCGGCCCTGCTCTACGTCTTCTACAAGAACGTCGTCCCGGTGCCACCCGCACCCTTCAACCTCCTGCCGTGGATCTTCCTCGGGGCTCTCGTCGTCGGGCTGGCCTGGTACTTCACCGTCCGGCTGCGCCGGCCTGAGGTGGTCGGGGAGATCGGCACGGTCGAGGAGGAGCCGGTGCCTCCGGGATCTGCGCCGGTCTCCCGGAGCGGGCTCGGACACCCGCCGGGCCGCACGCCCGGGCCGGACGAGCTGCCTGGGCCGCGAGCGCGCGCCGACGACCAGGCCGACCGCCAGGCGTGAGCGACGACCGCCGGGGGGCGGGATCGGGCGCGCCGGCGCCCGGTCCCGCGCGGAGGCTGCCGGACACGGCGGGGGCAGCGCTCGGTGCGCTCTGCGTCGCGCTGCACGTGGTCGCCGCCCTGGTTCCCGGCTCCGGGAACTGGCTGGCGCGGGGTCTGCTGCTGATCATGGCCGCCGGCTGCCTGCCCTGCGTCCGGGGGCTCTGGCTCGCGCCCACGGCGCGGGTGTGGGTGATGACCGGCGTCATGTACGGGGTGATGCTCGCCGTCCACCTGCTCCTCATGACGACCGGGTCGCCGGTCACCGGGGGGCACGTGCACGCAGCCGGTCCGGGCTGGACCGAGGTCGGTGCGTGGGGCGGCGCAGCGCTTGCCCTGACCCAGCTGGTCGTGGCCGTTGGGGTGCTCGTCGCCCGCCGGTGGGCCCTGGTGGCGCCCTCGGCGACCTCGAGCGGCTGACGCCCGAGCAGCTGCGGCCCTGCCTCGCACGGTGGACCGCGAGGAGATCGGCACGGCGGGGCGGACGGGCCGGCCCAGGGTTCCCCGATCGCCGCCGGCTGCCTACCCTCTCGCTCAGCCTGGTCCGGCCCACCCCGTCCGCCGCGGCCGCCCGAGAACGAGGAGCTGCGGTGGCGACAGACAGTGGCGCCGTGCCTGCGGCCGCGTTCGACTCACGGGCCGTGGCACCCCCGGTGCGCGTGGGCCTGTGGGAGAAGGCAACCGCACGCTTCCTCGTCCCCATGCGCATCTCCGCGCCTGGACAGTCGATCGTCGGGGTCATCGGCACCCGCCGGATCGGGTCGGCCAGCTTCTGCCGCCTCAGCGCCACCCCGCACACGGCGCTCCGGAGCGGCGAGCTGGCCTCGGGTCCCGGCGCCGGGCACTACAAGGTGGCGATCGGGCTGCACGGCCGCTCGATGATCAGTCAGCACGGCCGCCGCGTGTCGCTCGGCCCGGGCGACATGACGGTCTACGACACGTCGGAGGAGTACAGCGTCCGCAGCGACGTCCCGTTCGGTCTGCTGGTGGCGCTGCTGCCGCAGGAACTCGTCGACCTGTCCCCGGAGCGCGTGGCGGCGGTGGCCGCCACCGGACTGGTCGGGGAGCACGCCGCCCCGGCACGCAGCGGTCTGCTCGCACTGGCCTCCGCCGGAGCCGACGCACCGGCCCTGGACGAGGTCGCGGCGGCGGTGCGCCGGCTGGTCCGGGGCGCACGGCCGGCCCGCGTGCAGGGCCGGCGCGACGCGGCCGCCCTCCTGGAACGGGCCGTCGCGGTCATCCACGACCGGCTCGGCGATCCGGGGCTGACTCCCGACCACGTCGCGGCCGTGGTGGGCGTCTCCCGCCGGTACCTGTACGCGCTGTTCGCCGCGGAGGTCGGGCCGATCGCGCAGTACGTGCGCACGCTCCGCCTGGAACACGCCCGGCACCTGTTGCAGGCGCGCCCCGACGTCCCGGTGTCGGAAGTGGCCCTGGAGTGCGGCTTCCCCGATCCGGCGCACTTCAGCCGGCTCTTCAGGAGCGCCTACGGGACCCCACCGCGCGCGTTCCGGCGGACCGCCCGAGGGTGAACGCCGTGGCCTCGGGGCCCGGTCCGCGCCGGGCCCCGAGGGCGGAGGTCAGTCCCTGGGCAGCGCGGAGAGGACGGCACCGCCGGCCCGGTCCTCGGGCTCGGCCGGACGGCGCTCCTCGGGGACCAGGACGCCCTCCACGGCCGACACCCGCTGCGTGGTCAGCGGCTCCTGCGGGGTCCGGTCGACGCCGAAGGTGAACACGTCCGGTCGCGCGTAGTGCCCCGCACCGTCGGCGAAGAACTTGGCGAAGGCGATCACCCCCAGGTCCAGCTCGGCGTAGACGATCGCCTCGTCGTCCCGGTGCGGCTCGGCCAGCCACTGCCCGTCCGGCCCCATGAACCCGGTGACGCCGCCGCCGACGGTCGGAGCATCGGGCCCCTCCGGGACACCCAGCCGCTCGACGATCTCCTCGCTGATGCGCCCCTGCACCACGATCACGTAGGTCTGGGCGCAGATGGCGTGGGCGCTGGAGAGCGTGCGCGAGTAGTGATCGAAGTTCGCAGCATTCGGGTCGGCGTGCGTGGCGTTGATCGCCGGCCAGGCGGCCACGTGGATCTGCTCACCGAGCGTCGACAGCGCGTACCGGTTGAGGTCCATGCTGTGCTCGAAGCAGATGAGCCCGCCGACCTTCGCGAACCCGGTGTCCACGACGAACACGTCCCGACCGT
Organism: Geodermatophilus ruber; assembly: GCF_900114385.1. Taxonomy (GTDB): domain Bacteria; phylum Actinomycetota; class Actinomycetes; order Mycobacteriales; family Geodermatophilaceae; genus Geodermatophilus; species Geodermatophilus ruber. The sequence goes on along the minus strand of NZ_FOSW01000005.1, from coordinate 115,352 downwards.
CGCCGCGGCCCCAGACCGTCCGCTCGGCATTGGTGGGGTGCAGCTTGCGGTGGCGGGCCACCAGCTCCCCGGACGGGGAGAACCAGGCCTGCGTGTTGTAGAGGGTGCCGCCCTCCTTCTCGTTGAGCCCCATCACGACCCAGGTCCCGGCCTCGCGCGCGGCCTCCCCGAGGGCCCGGGACGCGTCGCTGGGCAGCTCGACGGCGTTGGCGTAGAGCTCGGCGAAGAACGGGGCGGCGTACTTCGTCGTGTGCGACCAGATCCAGTACGGGTAGCCGGGCAGGAACGTCTCGGGGAACGCGACGAGCCGCGCTCCGGCCCGCCCGGCCTCACGGATGAACTCGCATGCCTTGCGGACGCCCGCGTCGAGGTCCAGGAACGGTGCCGCGGCGTGGACGGCCGCGACCTTGACGGTGGAGGGAGTGTTCGCCATGCGCGCACGCTAGGGCTGCGGCGCGGCACGGACTTGGACATCCGTGCACGCCGGCAGCGGGCCACGCGGGATCGGCACGGCGGCCACCGGCCCGAGGCCCGGCGGAGTCTGCGCGTCGGCCGGCTGCGGGCGGCCGAACAGGTAGCCCTGGACGTGCGAGCAGGCCAGCCGCCCCAGCACGGCCTGCTGCTCCGGCGTCTCCACGCCCTCGGCGACGACGTCCAGGTTCAGGCTGCGGGCCAGCTCGATGATCGAGGCGACCAGCGTCGTGCTGCGTCCACCGGAGCCGAGGTCCTGCACGAAGCTGCGGTCGATCTTGACGATGTCGGCCGGCAGCCGGCGCAGGTAGGACAGGCTCGAGTAGCCGGTGCCGAAGTCGTCGATGGCGATCCGCACGCCCAGTGCCCGCAGCGCCAGCAGCTGGCCCACCACCTGGTCGACGTCGTGCATGAGCACGCCCTCGGTGACCTCCAGCGTGAGCTGCCGCGCGGGCAGGCCGCTGCCGTCGAGGGCGGCGCGCACGGTGGCGACCACGTCGTCGTCGGCGAGCTGGCGGGGCGAGAGGTTGACCGCCATCCCGATCGGCCGGCCGGCCTGCGCCGACCACGCCGCGGCCTGGCGGGCCGCCTCGACCAGCACCCAGCGGCCGATCTCGACGATGTGCCCGCCCTCCTCGGCCAGCGGGATGAACTCCGCCGGCAGCACCAGGCCGCGGGTCGGGTGGTGCCAGCGCAGCAGCGCCTCGTAGCCGGTGGTCGTCCCGGAGGACAGGTCGATGGTCGGCTGGTAGTGCACCTCGAACTGGCCGGCCGACGTCGCCCCGGCGAGGTCCTCCAGCAGCACGATCTTCTCCTGCGCGGCCTGTGCCATCCCGTCGGCGTAGAGCACCAGCCGGTTCTTGCCCCGCGCCTTGGCGATGTACATGGCCAGATCCGCGTTGCGCAGCAGGGTGTCCGCGGCTCGGTCGGGAACGCTGGTCGAGTCGGCGAGGCCGATGCTGACGTGCACCACCAGCGCCCGGCCGTCGACGGCGATGGGATCGGCCAGGGTGCGCAGGATCCGCTCGCCGACCGCCCGGGCGACGTCCGGCCCGCCGTCGACCAGGAGGGCGAACTCGTCCCCGCCGAGCCGGGCCACCTCGTCGCCGGGGCGGACGCAGCCGCGCAGCCGCCGGCCGACGGCGACCAGCAGCCGGTCCCCCACCGCGTGCCCGCGGGAGTCGTTGACGTCGCGGAAGTCGTCGAGGTCGAGCAGCAGCACGCTCACCGGCCGATCGTCCCGGCGGAGCAGCCGGCCGGCCCGCTCGATCACCTGCGTGAGGTTGGCCAGCCCGGTCAGCTGGTCGCGCAGCCCCTGCTGCTCGTTCAGCCGCCAGGCGGCCAGGTGGGTCAGGCTCGCCGCGAGGACGAAGCCGCCGTGGATGACCGCCCACGTCCAGGGGCTGTGGTGGCCCGCGGCATGCCCGAAGACCGCGTGCGGGAACAGGGTGCCGGCCAGCCCGTGGTGGGTGAGGACGACGAGCAGCGCCAGCCCGAACGGCAGCCAGCTCTGGTACAGCGCCACCAGGCCGACGACGACGAAGAAGTGGAAGTGCGCCTCGGTGAGCCCGTCCAGGAGGTGGACGAGGGCGACCGACGCGGCCAGCAGGCTCGCCGACGTCGCGGCCGAGCGCACCCCGCGGCCGGCACCGGGCAGAGCCAGGAAGGCCAGCGGGTAGAGCACCGCCAGCGGGACGAACAGCGCCACGAGCGGCGACCACCCGGTGGCGAGGGCCAGCACCCCCAGAACCGGCCCCTGGACCGCGGCCACCCAGACGAGCACCCGGTGACGCCGCCGCCAGACCTCGTCGGGCAGCCGCCGCCCCTCGGGCAGGAGCGCGGCGAGCCGGTCGGGCAGTGTCAGGTGCACCCTGGTGACATCGTCCCGATCCGGGCCGGCCGCAGCGCTACGGCCCTGGGCACACCCGGATGGGTGGGGTCGGAGCGTCAGCCGGCTCCCGCTCCAGCCGGAGGGCGAGGAGCGCGGTCTCCCTGCACCGGGCCGCCCGGGGCGGTCACCTGGCGCCGGGTTCCCGGCCGGGGGACACCGGCGCGGAGGTGGACGTATCTCCTCCGGACCGGGTAAGGAGGGTGCGTGCGAGCCATCGTCTACACCCAGCCCGGTGACCCCGACGTCCTGCAGCTGGTCGAGCGCCCCGTGCCCGAGCCCGGCCCCGGTGAGGCACGCGTGCGGCTGGCCTACTCGGGGGTGAACCCCACCGACTGGAAGCGGCGCAGCACCGCCGATCCCGGCCCCGACGGCCAGACGCCGAACCAGGACGGCGCCGGCACCGTGGAGGCCGTCGGCCAGGGGGTGGACCCCGCGCTGGTCGGCGAGCGGGTCTGGGTGTGGGAGGCGGCCTGGCAGCGCCCGTATGGGACGGCGGCCGAGTACACCGTCGTCCCCGCCCGGCAGACCGTGCTGCTCGGCGCGGACCCGTCCTTCGAGCTGGGCGCGTCGCTCGGCATCCCGTTCCTGACCGCGCACCGCTGCCTGACCCTCGGGGAGACCGTGCCCGACCGGCTGGGCCCGGGGACGCTGGACGGGCGGACGGTGCTGGTGCAGGGCGGTGCCGGCGCGGTCGGCAACGCCGCGATCCAGCTGGCCCGCTGGTCGGACGCGACGGTGATCACCACGGTCAGCAGCCCGGCCAAGGCCCAGCTGGCCGCGGCGGCCGGGGCCTCGCACGTCATCGACTACCGGCGGGAGGACGTCGTCACCGAGGTCCGCAAGATCGCCCCCGACGGCGTGGACGCGATCGTCGAGGTCTCGCCGACGACCAACGCGGCGACCGACGCGCAGGTGCTCGGGATGCACGGCGCGGTCGCCATGTACGCCGATGACAGCGGCGCCGAGATCACCGTGCCGGTCCGCTCCCAGATGGTCCTCAACGCCCGCTGGCAGTTCGTCCTCGTCTACACCGAGCCGCGGCGGGCCAAGGAGATCGCCGTGGAGGACGTCAACGCTGCCGTGCTGGACGGCGCGATCCGGGTGGGCGCGGAGGCGGGGCTGCCGCTGCACATCTTCCCGCTGGCCGAGACCGCGCAGGCGCACCGCGCGGTCGAGGACGGCGCCGTCGGCAAGGTGCTCATCGACGTCACCGCGTAATGCTGAGGGCCGGCAGGATCGGCCGAGAACGGCGTCGGTGCCGACAGGGACAGACGGACGACCTCGTGTCGACAGCGATCCGGGCCCTCGACCCCAGCGTCGGCAGCGACGCGGACAACGGGTGATCGGTTCGGAAGCCGATCACCCGTTGTCCGAGCACCCGACCGCGAGCTGGTCGCGGACACGCGAGCCCTCGGGAGTGATGACCGATCGCGGCCCGTGCGCTCGTCGACTAGGCCCGGCTGCTCGATGCCGCCCACCGCCAGCTCGGCGGCCCATCGTGCTGGTCGGGGACAACCTGAACACCCACGTCAGCACCGCAATGGCCCAGTCATCGCGGGCCCGGCCCTGGCTGACGGTGTTCCGGCTGCCGCCGTACGCCCACGAGCTCAACCCCGTCGAGCCGGTCGGGCCCATCCGACGCGGTCCTGGCGCCCCTGACCAAGCACACCATCACCGAGCTGACCGCCCTGCTGAAGACCCGCCTCAGACGGATGCAGCACGACCCGGGCTCCCGACTGGCTACCTCGCCAGTACCGGGCTCGACCGCGCCCTCGCGTAACGCCCACCGCCGAAGGTCTCTCAGGCCATCTCCCACTCATAGGAGAACTTGGCGATCTTCAGAATCAGCGACGTCTCGATGTGCGTGATCCCCTGCATTGCTCCGAGTTGTTCGGTGACGAACTCGAGCACGTGCTCCTGGTCGCGGAAGAACGCCTCCAGCATGATGTCGTAACGCCCCGCCGACAAGCCGACGTATCGGACTTCAGCGCAATTCCGCACCTGCTCGCTCACACTGCGAATGGTGCGCAGGTCCACGGAGAGCCCGATGATGGCGGAGACGTTCCCTCCCACCGCCTTCGGCGTGGGCACGGCGACGATATTGATCATATCGTCGTCCATGAGCTGCGCTATCCGCTTGCGGACCGTCGTCTCGGTGACAGACAGTTCTTGCGCAATGCGGGTGTTACTCATCCGCCCGGTCTTCTGGAGGATACGGATGATTCGCCTGTCCAGCGCGTCCAGTTCCCGAGATTCGGCCACGCTGCCACCGACCAGCGGGCGGAACGGGGTCACCGCTCTGCCCAGATCAGTCCCGTTGGTCATGTCATCTCCCGATGCCCTCAAACGGGCCCATAGCTCGCAGACCTCGGCATCCATGTCGAGAGACTGGTCCTCCTGACGAGGCGCTCCACCGTGAGACTCTTGTTCAGCGGTCGCACTAGGGGCCCAACAACGACAAGCACAAGCGCCGGGTCTCGATGCTCGGCAAATTCGCCAACGCATTTGCCTGCCCCGGCGTGATCCGATGGCCGAGCAGATTGACGAGTTGCGCTCCAGAGATCCTCTCGTGATCACCCCACGGCGTCGAGGCATCCATTTCGCGGTCAGCTTCCCAGGTACCGTCGGCCACGCATTCCGCTGTAGTGATCAGGTCGCGTAAGTAGCCGCCACTGAAGCGCCTCCGAAGACCGACCAAGGTAGTGAGCTGAGCAGTCCTGTCGTGTCCTCGCCCTGTTGGTCCGACACGTGCCGCGACACCTCGGCCCGGCGGTAGAGATCGCACGTGCTGTGCAACATCCCTCGGCAAGGGACCGTCAGCCCACTCCACGACAACAGCCGCACACCGGCCCGCACTCCTTGCACCCACGCCGAACACGCGACCCCGGAAGAGGATCCGCAGCGCCGCGGACACGGTGTCACGGAGACCGACGTCCTCCCCGATGCCACCGCAAGCGGACATCGTCGAGTCGAAGCAAACCCAGGATTCCTGGGTGATCTCGGTCGGTGCGGGCCACGTCCACATCCTCGGAGCCTTCTGCTGGCCGGTCATTCGGTTCCCGTCGACGTGCCGCGTCGCTCAGGTGCGGGCGGCGCGCACTGGTGGATGACACCGTGAGGCCATTGCGAGTCGTCCACCAGTGCGCTCCCGGTGCATGCACCTTCTGCTGGGCGAGGACCTCCACCCTGCGATCAATCGGGAATCAGGACGCCTCGTCCGCGGATGCGGCCGTTCTCCAGATCCGCGATGGCATCACCCACCGCGTCCAGGGGATAACTGCGCGTGTGGAGGGTGACCAATCCATCGCGCTGCAACGCCATGAGTTCGACGAGTTCGTTGTAGGTGCCCACGAGGTTGCCCACCACGTTCAGGCCGCGGGAGATGAGGTCGATGTACGGGATCCGCAGCTCTGCTCCGTAGCCGACCACGAGGTAGGTCCCTCCGTTGCGGACCATGGCTGGGGCGTACTGCTCGGTGCCCCCCTCCCCCACGAAGTCGATCACCACATCGGCGCCGCGGCCGTCGGTGATCTCCAGGACCTCCTTCAGCACCGCAGTGCCGTCGTCCACAACCTCCAGGCAGGTACGGGCACCCAGCCCCTTCGCCAGCTCCAACGCCTGGGGGTTGCGGTCGAGCACGATCACATGGGTCGCCGCCATGGCCGTCAGGCACTGGATGCCGATGTGTCCCAGCCCGCCTGCCCCGATGACGACGCAGTAGCTGCCGGGGTGGAGCAATGGGGTCGCCTTCTTGACCGCCGCGTACGCGGTGAGGCCGGCGTCGGCCAGGGCTGCGATGTCGGCAGGACGGGTCGTCGGATCGACCCGCACGCATGCCCGCGCGGAGGTCAGGACCATCTCGGCCATCCCGCCGTCGGTGTTCACCCCCGGGAACGAACTCGCGGAGCAGAACATGTCGTCCCCGGAGCGACATGCGTAGCACTGTCCGCAGGTCGGCGTCGGGTGCAGGATCACCGTGTCGCCCACCGCGACGTTGCTGACCGCCGAGCCGACCTCGGTAACCCAGCCGGCGTTCTCGTGCCCGAGGGTGTACGGGAGCTCAATGTTGGTGATCGGGGACCACTGGCCCTCGATGATGTGCAGGTCCGTGCGGCACAGGCCCGCCCCGCCGATGCGCACCACCACGTCGAGGGGGTGGCGCACACGTGGATCCGGCACTTCCTCCACGACTGGTGCTGTTCCGTATCGGTGGAGCCGCACTGCCTTCATGGTCCAGACCTGCTTTCTCGTCTCGCTGCGGAGTCGGGTGGTGTGAGGTATGTCCGGGGTCAGGTCAGCAGGCGCACGGCCTTGACCGGGCAGACCTCGATGGCGGCTTCCGCTGCCTGCTTCTCGGTCGCGCCTTGGAGATCCCGCGGGACGGACTGCGCGTAGCCCCAGTCGTCCAGGACGAACAAGCTCTCGGCCACTTCGGCACACGTGCCGTAGCCCTGACATTTCGTGGGGTCCACTCGGACTCTGGGCATGTCTGCTCCTGCCTAGACGGGGATGTGGAAGCGGGCCTCGCGCCGCCCGGAGGTCCGCAGGTCCTCGCAGCGGGGGCACGGTCGCCGTGCGTGTTCGTGCAGCTCTGCTGTGAAATCGGCGAGCAGACATCGGAGAAGCCGCGCGAGACCGTCGGGCACCCCGCACGCCCCGCGGCCAGGCAGGATCGTCGACCACCGGGCCAGGTCGTCCAGGGTGGCGTCGGTGAACGCGCCTCGCGTGATCGACTGCAGTGCCTTCGCGGCGCTGGAGGTGCCACGAACGCACGGTCCGCACTGCCGGGCGTTGCGCCTCGACAGGTAGAGGCCGATGTCCGCAGCGACGCCGATCGGGCAGTCCAGGTCACGGTCGACGAAGTAGAAGCTCGCGCATCCGATGGCCGTGTCGGAGCGGGGATCGGGCGCGAAGTCGAGCACGAAGTCCGACGTGCCCGGCACGAGCCCACCGAAGAAGCCGCCGATCACGGTGGCTGTGAAGGCGGATCGGTCGCCCCCGAAGTCCTCCGCCAGTTCCTGGAGGGACAGTCCCGCGGGCAGTTCGTAGAGCGTGGGCCGGCCCGTGATCGAGGCCACCGACGCCAGGAAGGATGCCTGCTGCGAGCTGTCCTCGGACGCAGACGTGAGGAGCGCGACCTGAGCGAGGGTGTCCACGTTGAGGACGGCGGTCGGGCGACCGTGCACTCCGTGCTCGAACGGCCGCGGCGGCTTGTCGGTCGGCAGGCCCAGACCTCCGGAGAGCCGGTCGACGACCGCCGACTCCTCGCCGGCGACGTACGCGTGCTCGCTCAGGTGGACGAACACGGGAACCCGCGGCTCTCGCTCCCGGAGTGCCTCCCGCATGCTCTCCGCAGCCAGTTCGTCGCAGGTGAAGACGAATGCACGCTCGGCGTCCAGGAAGTCCGCGCAAGCGGTCAGCCCGTCCAGCACCATGTGCGGCCGGTACCGCATCAGATATCTGTCCTTGAAGGAGAAGGGCTCCCCCTCCCCCCCGTTCGCCACCACGTACGGGCGGGTGTGCGACGCGGCCTTCACGACGGCTTCGAGTTTCGTCGCTGTCGGGAAGGCCGCGCCGCCTCGGCCGCGCAACCCGGCGTCCCGGAGAATGCGGAGCAGATCCCGCTCTCCGTTGCGCGCCATCCCGTGGGCATAGCCACCTCGTGCCCGATAGGCGTCGCAGTCCTCCTTCTTCCAGGGCGCGCTCAGGAGCATCGAGGAGGCCAGTCCGGGCCATGTCCTAGCGTCGAGTTCCACACTGTCCTCCGATGTCGAGCACGTCCGGTTTTCGAGAACTGCGACCATCGCCGCCGAGGTGTTAGCCGGCAGTCCGCAGGGCCGCCTCGTAGCGGAGGCCCAGCATCTTGTTGAAGTTGTTGACCATGCCCTCCTGGTAGCTGTATCGGCCGCGAGTGAAGAACCGAGACTCCAGGCCCTTCTGAACGGAGATGTTCGTTCCCATGTCCTGCTCAGTGATGGGCACGAATCCGACCTTGGACAGCTCCAGCCGTTCCATGAAGTTGCCCAACTTCGTGGTCTCCTCCGGAACCATGTAGTAGAGGCGCAGGTCGTGACTCCGCGCGCTGGTCGGGCGCACCTGGAAGGCCATGACCATGTCCGGCTGGCCGATGATCATCAGATTGGGCACCAGCGCGGCGAAGAAGGACGACCGCCGGTACTCCTCCGGAAGCCCGGCGATGACCGGCATGATGACCTTGAAGCTCGGGTTGAACGCGCCGTCGATGATGGTGTTGCGGGTCCACCCGGACACGACCGCGGCGTCCTCGTCGAACGGAATTTCCTCGATGCTCGAGCTCGGGGCGAAGTCGTGCAGGCCAGCGTGCAGACGAGAGGCGTGATAGCCGTCCAGGAAGTTCTCGACCAGGATCTTCCAGTTGAACGGCACACCGGGGAAGTCATCCGGCGCCACGCTCTTCAGGGTGCTGACCTGGTAGGTCTTGACGGCGTCCTCGATCTGCGCGAGTTGCGGCGCCAGCGGGCGGGCCTCCGGGTCGAGGTTGACGAAGACGAACCCGTGCCAGATCTCGGTCTTGAACCGAGGCAACCGGATGCCCTTCACAGCAAAGTCCTTCGTGCGACCCATCTCCGGCGCCGCGACGAGCTGTCCCTCGAGGTCGTACACCCACCAGTGGTACGGGCACTGGAAGGATTCGACGTGGCCGGTGATGTCCCCGAGCGGCGCGCCGAGGTCCTCCAGGTCCCGGCCCGCCGGCGCGGTGATGCAGGCGGCCCGGTGCCGGCAGACGGCGGACATCGCGTTGATCTCGCCGTCGCGGTTCCGGACGACGATGACCGGCTCGCCGGCGATGTCCGTGGTGATGAAGTCGCCGGGATTCGGCAGATCCTCCACTCGCGCCACGCAGTTCCACTCCCGGGCGAAGAGCGCATCCTGCTCGAAGGCGAAGAACTCCTCGCTCACGTATGTCTCGGCCGGCGGAGTGGTCGCGACCTCGACGTCCTGGGTGCTCGAACGGAAGTCCTTGATGAGCGTGCGAACCGATTCGCTGATGATCGTCACGGCGTGCTTCCTTCCAGTGGCGGGGTGGGCAGGGCGTCTCCGGCTGAGCCGGGAACCGGGGGGTGAGACGAATCGACCGGGCGAGGACGGCGAACGGCTGCGACACCTGGGTCGACCGCGACCGCCACTCCGTAGATCAACCCGCCCAGCGCGAGGCTCGAGATGAAGCTGAGATCGACTCCACCGGCCACCTGGGACCACGCGCCGACGTAGATGCTGTTGGCGGAGAAGAGCAGCCCGACCACGACTGCGATGGACCAGGCCACCATCGCGACGGGGTTCCAGCCTCCCGAGTACCAGTACCGGCCGCCTCGCCGCCTTTCGGTGAACACCTGGAGATCCTCGGGCGTGTACTCACCTCGGTTCCTGAAGTAGCCGATCAGCATGATCGCCACCCAGGGCGCGGTGATGATGCTCAGGAGGGAGATGAACGTCGACACCAGGGGGAGCGCATTCCAGACGAATGACCCGAGGTACACGAGTGCGAGACCGGCTGCACTGACGATCACCGTGGCCGGCACCCGGGAAAGGCGCGGGAACAGGGAGGAGGTGTCGAGTCCGGTTCCGTAGATGGCCATGGAGCCCTGCCCGACGGTGCCGAACAGGCCGATGACGAGCAGCGGCAGGACATACCACGTCGGCGAGATCCCCACCAGGCCGAGGGTGAAATCGGTGGACGGGTCGGTGAAGATGCTTGCGGCGTAGGCGCCGAAGATCAGCGCTATCCAGAGCCCGACGAAGATCCCGACGCCTCCCGCCGTGGCGATCCGCCGCCGGCTGAACCGCCGTTCCGAGATGTACCGGGAGTAGTCGTTCACGAAAGGTGCGTAGGAGAGCGGAGCTGCCAGGGCGGTCAGCATCGCGAGCACCCACGTGGGCCCGAACGAACCGAGGATGTAGGCCCCGCCCTGGTACGACGCGTCGAACTGCGGTCCCAGGACGACGAATCCCACAACGATGAGCACCGCCATGCTCGGCGCGACGACCTTGTGCACGCGAACGAGGTTCGCGTGGCCGTAGATCGCCATGACGATCGTGACCACGGCGGGCAGCAGGTAGCTGATGGCCAGGCCGACGTCCCCTCCGCCCCAGCCGAACAGTCGCTCAGCGGAAGCCGCGACTGCCTGGCCGCCCGTCCAGATCGTGAGGGCGTACGCGCCGATTGCGATGAACAGAGCGACCAGGGAGCCCACCAGCCGCCCGAGGACGCCGAAGACCGCGCCGCTGCTGACGGCCGTGTTCGTCCCCGTGCCCGGTCCCAGGAGCGACACGAGCCCGAGCAGCAAGGACCCGATCAGAAGGCCCACCGTGATGGCACTGACCGCACTCCACCAGCCGAGTCCGTACACGATCGGGAGCCACCCGAAGACGAACAATGCGAAACACAGTTGAGCCCCGGAGAGAACTGTGAACAAGTTCCTGGGGGTCGAGTGGCGTTCATTCTCAGGAATGTGGTCGATTCCCCGGGTCTCGATGCGCCCGACTTCGTCCACACCCTCGACTGCATTGACCATTGCCTGCGATCCTTTCAAAGGAATAGCACAGCCAGTCGCCTATCCTGCTGCGTCAGCGGTTGAGGTGGCCAGTTCCCTCGATAAAGAAGAGCGTGTCCAGAGGATCCGTGACGTTGTACGACGCCGCGGGGTCGAACGCACAGAATGCAGGAAACCAGACATTGAAGGTCCCGGTCGTGCCGTCCCAGCGCCCGGTGCCGCGTTCCACGGTGATCACGCCGGTGTCCCGACCGTCGACTTCACGCCATTCCATCGTGCCGAAGAGTTCGTCCTTGCCGTTCGAGTTTCGACCCTGACCGTCGCCGCCGGCATCGAGTTCCGTGAGGCGGAACTGCCCGTGCCCCCTGGGCACGTCGCCGGCCTCGGTGATGACGTCCATTCCGGCGAAGAAGGCCCGAAAGTAGGCCCGCTCGGTGTCGCTGTAGATCCGGAAGACCGAATCGGCCTCGTAGCAGAACGTCCGCTCCACCTCGTTCACAGGCACGTGCCGGCCCCACCGGGCACTTCCTCCGGCGTCGACTTTGAGCAACTCACCATTCCACATTTGAGCTCCTAGTCCGCGCCGAGGAAGCCCTGCCTTTGCAGGGTCCGGCGCTAGCGAGTGGGGGTTCGGCGGAACCCTCCACCCGCTGGAAACGAAAGTCAAGGGCCATGGCCGAAGTTGCATCGAGAATCGACGCATGCCCTCCCACTTGCGTCGTTCCTCGACGCTCATGACTCCGCACGCGTCGAAGTTTGAACCCTTCCGAGCGCGCCTCGGTACGTATTTTCACCGAGGGATCACCTGCATCTGCGGGTGCACTACGTATTTTTACGGCACCCTCGTGCACTACGCATTTCTGCGGACTCCGGGATACGCATTTATGCGCCGGGGTAACAGCCTACGTAATTCGACGGAGACTTGAGCGCCCGCCGCAGCTCCCTCGCCGGGCCCGGCAACCACGTGCCTGGGCAGTGCGGGTGACGACCCTGCGGGTGGCAACGCGTTCACCCGTCCGCCGGCGCCGGCGCGGCAACTGCGCTCGTCGTCCTGCCCGTAGGACCTGGCGTGTGGCACGTGGCCGCCTGCTTCCCACGCGCCCCGCGCATCGTCATCGGCACCAAGCCCTTCGGCCGCCGGTGCGAAGGCTGCGGTGACGCGGTCCCGGCCCCTGGTCGTGATCGACCGGCTCGTCCAGCGCGCCGGGGACGGCTCGGGAGCGAGGCAGCGATCGGCTCAGGCCCGTGGTATCGGCCACGGGCCTACGGGCCTACGGGCCTGAGGATGCAGGGGAGCAGTCCAACCGTCGCCCCGGCGACCTCCGGCCGTTGGCGGGCCTCAGGCCGTTGACATGGGGTGCTCGCCCACCGAGCGTTGTCTACGACCGCCCAGAAGGCACGCTGTCGCCACCGGGCCTGCCGAGGCGCACCAAGCCTTGCGCCTCTGCCAGGCCGGCGCAGCCCGCGCGGCTCGGCCGGCCCAGCTTGAGGAACAGCCGCTCCACATGCGTGGTGATCGTCCGCACGCTCACGGCAAGTTCCTCGGCGATCTCCGAGTTCGAGGCCCCTCTGGCCACCAGGCTCAGCACGTCGAGCTCACGGCTGGTCAGACCGTGGGGCAGCGACGACTGCCGTTCGGCGGTGACCAGGACACCCGTCGCCTCCCCCGTGAGGTCCGCTGCCATCCGGATCAAGGTGATGCGCCACCACTGATCCGCCTCCGACACGTACCCGGACGCCGCTATCCGCCCGTCCGCGATCAATCTTCCCGCTGAGCGCAGAAGGTCCGGGTGGGACTGGCACAGGCGAAACGCCGCATCACCCCGTAATCGCTCGATCTGCCCACCGCGGACCACCGCGGTGTCGAGCGTGGGACGCGTCAGGAACTCGTCGACCCAGGGGCGTGGCCCCCGGACGTCGGCCACCCGCGCCAGGAGTGACGCCAGGCGCACCAGGACCTCGTGTTCCTCATCGGTGAGGCCGTCCTCGTCCCGCGGCCGGAGGACCAGCTGCCCCGTGTACTTCGCGCCCGGCTCGAGGAACAACGGGACCGTCACGATTCCTCGGAATCCCTCTGGCTGCAGGACCTGAGCAGACGTGGGGCGAGCGCGGAGACCGGAGGCGGCGTACGCAGCGACGACGTCGTCGTAACCCACCTGTGCCAGCGGCTGGTGGAGCGCACCCGCCGGATCGAAAGACGACAGCATCGCGGTGTCGAATTGCACGATGCCCTTCAGGCTGGCCAGTACGTCACTGACATCTGCCTCACCGCAGAGGACCGCAGCCACAGTCTCGGCTACGAGCACAAGGGCGCAGATGTCTGCCATGTCACTCCCGCCTTCGATAGCGGCCATCTGGCCCGGGTCACATCCATGGGCATGGCAGCGCTCACTTTCCCGGGAGTGTGACAGGTTGCACAGAATTGTCGAGAGGTATCGGCGTCAGTTCGACCGCCATTCTCGGCGTGGCGCTCCGGTGCAGCTCGGACAGCCTGGGCGCAGAAGGCAGTGACCCGGAGGGCCATGGGCGGGCCTGGGCGCGGACGAGCGCCGCCCTTCACCTCACGGATCGGCCCGCGCCGAACCCGATCCGCCAGGATGCTCCTCGACGTCACCGCGTGAGCGGTCCCTGATGCGCCGAGATCGTCGATCTCGACAGGAAGGACCGCACGGCTACTCCGCGGGGGTCATCGCGGGCACCCGCTCCGACCAGGGCGCCGTCCGGGACGCCACGTGCTCGCGCAGCCCGCGTCGCCGATGCTCGCCGAGCTCGGCGCGCCGGCCGTCGCCGTGCAGCCGGGGCAGGCCGCGCACCTGCAGGCCGAAGGCCACCACGTGCACGAGCTTGCCGGCGATGCCGCGTCGGCGGAACGGCGGGCCGACATAGAGCTGGTGAGCCAGGCCGCTGCCCGGTCACCAGCGCACCGCGGCCACCTGCCGCCCCCACCGACGCCCTCGGCGCGCACCTGCGCCTCTTCTCGGCGAGCACGGGAGGACCGGCGGCGCCGGTGGTGAGCAGGAGGCCGACGCCGAGCAGCGAGCCCCCGGCGAGGGCTCGGCGGGGCAGGTGGACAACCCGAGAGGGACGACGCGGGGCGGACCTGGGGACTCCTGGGCGGTCTCCTGGCGACCGTCGTCAGGAGCCGGAGGGAGGGATCCGCTCACACCACCGGGCAGCTGGCGACGCGCCGAACCGGGACCCCCTCCGCCGGGGAGCAGCGGTGCTCGCCCGAGCCGGCGGGCATCCGCCGAAGCCGCACCGCAGGGCGGCCTCGGCGGATGCAGCGCGGCTCCGGCGGGACGGAGCCGGACCGGGTGTACCGCGATGGCGGGTCGAACGTCAGCCGACGCCGAGGTCGCGGGCGATGAGCATCCGCTGCACCTCGCTGGTCCCCTCGCCGATCTCCAGGATCTTGGCGTCGCGGTAGAACCGGCCGACCGGGAACTCGTTCATGAACCCGTAGCCGCCGTGCACCTGGGTCGCCCAGCGGGCGTTCTCCATCGCCACCTCGGAGGTGTACAGCTTGGCGATCGAGGCCTCGCGCTTGAACGGCTCGCCGCGCAGCATCTTCTCCGCGGCCCGGTAGTAGGCCAGCCGCGCGGTGGAGGCCCGCACCTCCATGTCGGCGATCATGAACTGGATGGCCTGGTTGCGGCCGATCGGCTGGCCGAACGCCTCGCGCTGCGCCGCGTACTTGACCGACTCGTCCACGCAGCCCTGCGCCAACCCGGTCGACAGCGCGGCGATCGCGATGCGACCCTCGTCCAGGATGGAGAGGAACTGGGCGTAGCCCCGGCCGCGCTCACCCACGAGGTTCTCCTCGGGCACCCGGCAGTCGGCGAACGACAGCTCGCGGGTGTCCGAGGCGTTCCAGCCCACCTTCGAGTACCGCTGGCCGACGGTGAACCCGGGCGTGCCCGACGGCACGAGGATCGCCGAGATCTCCTTGCCGCCGTCCGGCCGCGTCCCGGTCACCGCGGTGACGGTCACCAGCGCCGTCAGGTCGGTGCCCGAGTTGGTGATGAACGCCTTCGAGCCGTTGATCACCCACTGCCCGTCCTCGAGACGAGCGGTCGTGCGCGTGGCGCCGGCGTCCGAGCCGCCACCGGGCTCGGTCAGCCCGAAGGCGCCGAGCGCCTCACCGGAACACAGCCGCGGCAGCCACTCCTGCTTCTGCTCCTCGGTGCCGAACCGGTAGATCGGCATGGCACCGAGCGAGACGCCGGCCTCCAGCGTGATCGCCACGGAGCTGTCCACCCGGCCCAGTTCCTCCAGCGCCACGCACAGGTGGAAGTAGTCGCCGCCCGAGCCGCCGTACTCCTCGGGGAACGGCAGGCCGAACAGCCCGAGTTCGCCCATCTGCCGCACGATCGCGGTCGGGAACTCGTCGCGCTCGTAGAACTCCCCGATCTGCGGGGCGATCACGTCCTGCGCGAACTCGCGCACGACCTTGCGCAGTGCCTCGGTCTCCTCGTCGAGCCGGTAGTCCAGCACCTGGGTCACTTCCCCTCGTCCGTGGCCGGCGGGGTCACCACGGCCACCCGCTCGTCCAGCCGGACCTGTTGGCCGGCCGTCACGCCGAGCTCGGTGACCGTCCCCGCGAGGGGCGCGGTCAGCACGTGCTCCATCTTCATCGCCTCGACGACCAGCAGCGGGGCGCCCGCCTCCACCCGGTCGCCGACCGCCGCCTGCACCACCGTCACCGTCCCGGGCATCGGCGCGGTGACGACGCCGTCGCCACCGGCGCCCTCGACCGCCGAGTGCAGCCGCTCGTGCTCGCGGAAGGCGGTCACCCGGCCGTCGGTGGCCAGCCAGACGTCGCCGCCGGCGTGGACGACGGCGAACCGCGCGGTGACGCCGTCGAAGGTCACGGACAGCTCGTCGCCGTCCCGGTAGGCGCTCGCCGGCACCGGGTCGGCGTCCCCGACCTGCACCTGTGCACCGGCCGCCCGGCCGCGGACCCGCACCGTCACCGGCTCCCCGCCGGCGGCCTGCAGCCGGCGCACCGTCCAGGCCGGCTCGCCGAGCCGCCAGCCGTCAGGGACGTCCCAGCGGTCCACCACCGGGCCGGTCGGCTCAGCCTCCACCAGCAGGGCCAGGGCCGCCGCGGCGTACACCGACGGCGGCACCGGCTCGGCGGCGGTGAGCGCCTCGCCGCGCCGCTCGATGAGGCCGGTGTCCAGCCGCCCGCCGACGACGTCGGGGTCGGTGAGCAGCGCGCGCAGGAACGCGGTGTTGGTCGGCACCCCGAGGACGGCGGTGTGCCCGAGCGCGCCGACCAGTCGGGCCCGCGCGGTCTCCCGGTCCGGCCCCCAGGCGATCAGCTTGGCCAGCATCGGGTCGTAGTCGGTGCCGACGACCGAGCCCTCCGCCAGGGAGGTGTCCACCCGCACCCCGGCGCCGGAGGGCTCGCGCAGGCCGAGCACCGTCCCGGTCTGCGGGAGGAAGCCGCGGGCGGGGTCCTCGGCGTAGAGCCGGGCCTCGATCGCGTGCCCGTCCAGCACGACGTCGTCCTGCCCGAACGGCAGCGGCTCCCCCGCGGCGACCCGCACCTGCAGCTCGACCAGGTCCAGCCCGGTGACGCACTCGGTGACCGGGTGCTCCACCTGCAGCCGGGTGTTCATCTCCAGGAAGAAGAAGTCGGTCGGCTGCTCGGCGTCGACGATGAACTCCACCGTGCCCGCGCCGGTGTAGCCGACCGCGCGGGCGGCCTCGACCGCGGCGGCGCCCATGCGGCTCCGCATCCGGTCGTCCAGCAGCGGGGACGGCGCCTCCTCGATCACCTTCTGGTGCCGGCGCTGCAGGCTGCACTCCCGCTCGCCGAGGTGCACGACGGTGCCGTGCGCGTCGCCGAGCACCTGCACCTCGATGTGCCGGGCCGAGCCGATGTAGCGCTCGACCAGCAGGGTGTCGTCGCCGAAGGAGCCGCGGGCCTCGCGGCGGGCAGCGGCGATCGAGGCCGGCAGCTCGGCCTCCGACCGCACCACCCGCATGCCCTTGCCGCCACCGCCGGCGCTGGGCTTGAGCAGCACCGGGAAGCCGGCTTCCACGGCGGCGGCGGCCACCGCGGCGTCGTCCAGGCCCGGCTCGGTCCGCCCCGGGACGACGGGCACCCCGGCGGCCCTCACGGTCTGCTTGGCACGGATCTTGTCACCCATCGCCTCGATCGCGGCGACCGGCGGGCCGATGAAGACGATCCCGGCCTTCTCGCAGGCCCGGGCGAAGTCGACGTTCTCCGACAGGAAGCCGTAGCCGGGGTGGATCGCCTGCGCGCCGGTGCGCGCGGCCGCATCCAGCACCCGGTCGATGGACAGGTAGCTCTCGGCCGCCGGCGCCGGCCCGATCGGGACGGCGACGTCGGCCACCCGGGTGTGCAGCGCGCCGGCGTCCGCCTCGCTGTACACGGCGACCGAGCGGATGCCCATGGACCGGAGGGTGCGGATCACCCGGACGGCGATCTCGCCCCGGTTGGCCACGAGGACGGTGTCGAACATGCTCATCACATCCGGAAGACGCCGTAGCCGACGTCCTCGAGCGGCGCGTTGGCGCAGGCGGACAGGGCCAGTCCCAGCACGGTGCGGGTGTCGGCGGGGTCGATCACGCCGTCGTCCCACAGTCGGGCGGTGGCGTAGTAGGGGTGCCCCTGCACCTCGTACTGCTCCCGGATCGGCTGCTTGAAGGCCTCTTCCTCGTCGGCCGGCCAGTCCTCGCCGCGGGCCTCGAGCCCGTCGCGGCGCACCTGGGCGAGCACCGAGGCAGCCTGCTCGCCGCCCATGACCGAGATGCGGGCATTGGGCCAGGTGAACAGGAACCGGGGCGAGTAGGCCCGGCCGCACATCGAGTAGTTGCCGGCGCCGAAGGAGCCGCCGATGACGACGGTCAGCTTCGGCACCCGGGCGCAGGCGACCGCGGTGACCATCTTCGCGCCGTGCTTGGCGATGCCCCCGGCCTCGTAGTCGCGGCCGACCATGAACCCGGAGATGTTCTGCAGGAACAGCAGCGGGATCGACCGTCGGTCGCACAGCTCGATGAAGTGCGCGCCCTTGAGCGCGGACTCGGCGAACAGCACGCCGTTGTTCGCGATGATCCCGACCGGGTGGCCGTGCAGCCGGGCGAAGCCGGTGACCAGCGTCTGCCCGTACAGCGGCTTGAACTCGGCGAACCGGCTGCCGTCGACCAGCCGGGCGATGACCTCCCGGACGTCGTAGGGCGTGCGCGGGTCGGGCGGCACCACGTCGTAGATCGACTCCGGCGGGTGCAGCGGTTCCTCGCTCGGTTCGACGTCCCACGGGCGGGGGCTGCGCGGCCCCAGCGTGCCGACGATCTGGCGCACCAGCTGCAGGGCGTGCGCGTCGTCCTCGGCCAGGTGGTCGGTGACCCCGCTGATCCGGCTGTGCAGGTCGCCGCCGCCCAGCTCCTCGGCGGTGACCACCTCGCCGGTGGCCGCCTTCACCAGCGGCGGCCCGCCCAGGAAGATCGTGCCCTGCTCGCGGACGATGACCGCCTCGTCGCTCATCGCCGGCACGTACGCGCCGCCGGCGGTGCACGAGCCCATCACCGCGGCGATCTGCGGGATGCCGGCCTTCGACATCGTGGCCTGGTTGTAGAAGATCCGGCCGAAGTGCTCGCGGTCGGGGAACACCTCGTCCTGCATCGGCAGGAAAGCGCCGCCGGAGTCGACCAGGTAGACGCAGGGCAGCCGGTTGTGCAGGGCCACCTCCTGCGCCCGCAGGTGCTTCTTCACCGTCATCGGGTAGTAGGTGCCGCCCTTGACGGTCGCGTCGTTGGCGACGACGACGCACTCCCGGCCGCTGACCCGCCCGATGCCGGTGATGATCCCGGCCGCCGGGGCGTCGCCACCGTAGAGACCGTGCGCGGCCAGCGCGGAGAGCTCGAGGAACGGGCTGCCCGGGTCGAGCAGCGCGTCGACCCGCTCGCGCGGCAGCAGCTTGCCGCGCTCGACGTGCCGCTGCCGGGCCCGCTCACCCCCGCCCGCGGCCACTCGGCGCAACTGCTCGGCGAGGTCGGCGGCGAGTGCGGCATGGACGCCGGCGTTGCGCGCGGCGACGTCGGCGTCGGGGCTCGAGGTGCGGGCCAGCACGGGGGCATCCACGGCGAGGATGTTAACGGTGGTTCACGCGTGAGGTCAACGAGCGTTAACATGCTGGGCATGCCCGCCGCCGACACCGCCCTGCACGCCGACGCGGACCGCCCGTCCCGCCGCGAGCAGATCCTGCGGGCGGCGGCGCAGCTGTTCGCCGAGCGCGGCGCCCGGGCGGTGGGCGTGGACGACGTCGGCGCGGCCGTGGGGGTCACCGGCCCGGCGATCTACCGGCACTTCGCCAGCAAGGACGCCATGCTGGCCGAGATGCTGCTGCGGATCAGCGAGCGGCTGCTGGCCGGCGGCACCGAGCGGGTGGCCGACGCCGGAGAGGACCCGCTCGCCCAGCTGCGCACGCTGATCGCCTTCCAGGTCGACTTCGCCCTGGACAACCCGGCGCTCATCACCGTGCACGACCGCGACCTGGGTTCGCTGAGCGAGGACGACGCCGCGCAGGTGCGCCGGCTGCAGCGCCGCTACGTGGAGGTGTGGGTCGGCGTCCTGGGCCGGCTGCACCCCCGCGCCGACGCGGCGAGCAGCCGGGTGCGGGCGCACGCGGTGTTCGGGCTGATCAACTCGACCCCGCACAGCGCCGGCCGGCTGCCCCGGAGGCAGATGGCCGCGCTGCTCGCCGCGATGGCCGAGGCCGCCGCCACCTCCTGAGAAGGGACCCCCAGAAGGACCCCAGAAGGACCCCCAGAAGGACCCCGTTCCCCCCACCGCTCGCACGCTCGCGGCGGTGCCCTGAACGGGGCCGTCGAACCGCTCGCACGCTCGCGGCGAGCCTCCGGACGGGGCCTCAGCCGGCGGTGGGCTCGGGCATCGGCAGCACGAGGGCGGTCGCCGCGGCGACGTCGAGGTCGGCGGTGCTGCCGGTGTCGCCGGGACCCGACCAGGCGGTCTCCACGATCGTGACCGTGCTGCCGGACACGGCGCTGGCGTACTCGGCGCCCGAGAGCTGCTCCGGGCCGCCCTCGTAGCGCACTCCCTCGCGCAGCAGGTCCCCGACGTTCCCGCTGCCGTTGCGGTCGGTGAGCGCCCGCAGCGCCCGCGCCCCCGCGCTGTCGCCCATGTCCACGACCGCCACCGACACCACGGCGGGGCGGCCCGCGATCTCGGTGGAGTACAGCGCCCGGGCCAGCCCCGCGCAGTCGCTGTCGGCGAAGAAGTCGGCCACCGTCCCGTAGGCGTTGCCGACGCAGGTGTCGTCCACCCGCACCTCCTGCGCGACGAAGGCCAGCCCGTCGACGACCTCCCGCTGCCCCGGTTCGGGGCCGGTCCCCTCCGGCGCCGCCTCGTCACTGGCCTCCGAGGGGGTGGCCGCGGCGGTGGCCCGCTCGTCGCCGTCGCCGCCGGAGAACGCCAGCGCCGCGCCGATGCCCAGGACGACGACCAGCAGCAGCGCCCCGGCGACCAGCAGCGCGGTGCGCCGGCGCGAGGCCGGCCGCCGGCGCGGGCCCACCAGCGGAACGTCCTCGGCGGGCGGCGGCGCGGGATCACCGGACGGCGCCGGGGTCGATCGGGTGAAGAGGCCGCCGATGCCGTCGGTCTCCTCGGCGGGGACGCCCACGGTGGGCCCGACCAGCGTGTCCCGCGGCGGGGACGGCGGCACGGACGACGGGCCGTGGGCGGCGACCTCGGCCAGCCGGGCGTCGGCGGGCGCGACCTCGGCCGCCGCGCGGGCGTCGGCCTCCGCCTCGGCCCGGATCACCGCGGCCGCGACCGCCGCAGCGGCCGCCGGGTCCACCAGCGGCCGGCCGGCAGGATGGGCCACCGGGGCCGCGGGTACGGACTCGGGGGCTGGCCGCGGCGTCGCGTTCATGGCCGCGGGCGCGAGCAGCTCCGGCGTGCGCAGCACGTACGGCGAGTACGGGAAACCCTCGCCGTTGAGCTCCTGGACGGTGGGGCCGCGGCCGGTCAGGCCGAGCGCCTCGAGGGCGGCGCGCACGTCGGCGGTGGTCCAGAGCCGGGGGTTGTCGACCCCGGTGTACCGGGCGGCCCGGGCGATGCCCAGCAGCAGGGAACGCGGGTCCAGCAGCGCGACCTGGTCGCCCTCCCCGAGGTCCCCGTCGGCCGGGACCAGGCCGGTGATCTCACCGACGAGCACGGTGAGCCGGGCGATCCGGCCGGGCTCGAGGCCGGCGCGGCGCAGCCGGACGGCGGCGTCCATCCCGGCCCGCATGAGCCCGTCCAGCGGCGTGGATCCCCCGCCGGACAGCTGCAGCACGTCGCCGGGGCCCTCGCCCGGGCCGATCGTCCAGGAGCCCTCAGGCAGCGCGGTGACCACACCGCGCTGCCGCACCACCTCCACGACCCGGACCACGGCCAGGCCCTCGGGCACGAAGAGCACGGCGTCGGAGAGCCGGCGCTCCATCGGGCCGTCGACAACCGGGATCGAGGCGACCACCGCCCCGCGGACCGCCCCGCCGGTGTCCCAGCGGGCCAGTTCCGCGAAGAGGGCACGCTCCCCCGCCGTCTGCAGCGGCATGGGAGTGAGGGCCAGCACGTCGTCCTCCGGAGCGGGTGTGGGGAGCGGTGGGCGGGGCGTCGACCGCGCGGCACCGGGCCGAGGGCGGGCCGGTCCCGCTCTCAGCAGAGAGGTAGCCCCGACGTTACGTCATGTGACGAGGCGGGGGGCCGTCTCAGGAGAGCGACGCACCTCCGGCGGCTGCCGGCACGGGGGTCACCTGCTCGGCCGCGCCCCCGGGCTCGAGCGGCCGGCGCCAGGCGGCCAGCCACCGGCTGCGCGCCGCGAGGTCGACCGCCGTCCAGAGGACGGTGAAGGCGGCCCCCGCCAGCAGCAGCGCACCCCAGCTCCGGTCCCACGGGGGCAGGAAGCCGAGGCTGCCCTGGACGGCGCCGGCGGCGTAGAACACGGCGGTGACCAGGGGCGCGGCCACCCAGCCGGGGAGCCGGAAGGTGACCGCGAGGTCGATCGCCAGCGCCCCGACGACCAGCACGAGCGGGAGCACCGACGGCGGGAAGTCCATGGCCACCAGGCCCAGCCACATCACGCCCCGGTAGCCGAGGTAGACGGCGGCGATGCTCGTCGCGGTCCAGCGCAGGCCGACCAGCTTGCGGGCGACGACGAGGGCCAGCAGGCCGGCGCAGAGCATCCAGGTCGGGTGCACCCAGGAGGGCACGGGGAGCATGAACATCGTCGGCGTCTGCCCCTGCGCGGCGGCGAAGTCCAGCAGCTGGGGCTCGGCCGTGGTCCGGCCGGCGTCGTAGGCCTCCAGGGAGAGGACGCCGTACTCCTGGTGCTGGTTGGGGAACACGACGTTCTCGACGAAGAACAGCCACAGGCCCAGCGAGACGAGGTCGCGGGCCCGGCCCGGGCCGGCGTACAGCCACCAGCCGCGGATCGCGCCGGCGAGCATGATCGCCGTCCCGATGTAGAGCAGCGCGTGGCTGGGGCTCCAGCTGGTGATGTCCAGGCCGTTGATCCGGTGGTTGACGATGTCGATCGGGATGGCGACGAGGAAGGCCGCGATCCCCCACTGCATGAGCCGCAGCGCCCGGCGGTCGACGGCGTAGCCGCTGTAGCTGTGGAAGACGACCAGCGCGACGACCACCGCGGTGCCGAGGGAGTTGAGCAGGTGCGGCGGGGCCAGGTCGTCGCGGAGCCACTTGAAGTGCCAGGAGACGTCCCACGACGAACCGAGCATCTTCAGCAGGAACGCGCCGAGCCAGGCGGTGTAGATCCAGCGGAGCTCCTGCTGGCCGGTCGGTCGGCCCGGGCGCCCCGGCGTCATGTAGGCCAGCCAGAGCCAGCGCAGCGTGGCCAGCGGGTGCCGCAGCGCGGCGGGGGGCGACCCCGGAGCCGGCGGGACCGCTCGGTCGGTCGCAGCGGGTGCGGCAGTGGGCACGGCAGAAACTCCAGGTCTCGGGGTCGTCCGGGGAAGCCTAACGGCGGAATGGCCCCCGTCCCGGCCGTCGACTGGCACCGGTGTGCCGCCTGGGGTATGGGCGGCCACGCGGGCGGCCGGGGCGGAGGGGACGTAGGGTCGTCGGACGTGGCGGACAGCGCAGGGCACCTGGTCTGGATCGACTGCGAGATGACCGGGCTGGACCTGACCAAGGACAAGCTCATCGAGGTCGCGGTGCTCATCACCGACTCCGATCTCAACGTGCTCGATCCGGGGCTGGACCTGGTGATCGGGGCCGATGACGCCGACCTGGAGGGGATGGTCGACGTCGTCACCGAGATGCACGCGCGCTCCGGGCTGACCGAGGCCGTCCGCGCCTCGACGCTGACCGTGGCCGAGGCCGAGCAGCGGCTGCTGGCCTACATCAAGCGGTTCGTGCCCGAGCGGCGGACGGCGCCGCTGTGCGGCAACTCCATCGGCACCGACCGCGGTTTCCTCGCCCGCGACATGCCGGCGCTCGACGACCACCTGCACTACCGGATGATCGATGTCTCCTCGATCAAGGAGCTGGCCCGCCGCTGGTACCCCCGCGTGTATTTCACCCAGCCGGCCAAGGGCCTGGCCCACCGCGCGCTGGCCGACATCATCGAGTCGGTGCGAGAGCTGGCCTACTACCGGAAGACGCTGTTCGTCGAGCCCCCCGGCCCCTCCTCCAGCGAGGCGCAGGCCGCGGCGACCGAGGTGACCGAGGAGTTCGCCGCGATCTTCGCCGCGGAGGACGCCGACGAGATCACGCCCACACCCCCGGCCACGTCAGAGGGCTGAACGCCTCCGGTATCGTGGTGCCGGTTCCCCGGTCGACCCGCGTGCGGCGGCCGACCGGGAGACGTGGTGGGTGTAGCTCAGCTGGTAGAGCACCAGGTTGTGATCCTGGGTGTCGCGGGTTCGAGCCCCGTCACTCACCCCACGCAGGAAGGCCCTGGTCAGGAGACTGACCAGGGCCTTCCTGCTTCTCGGTAGGCACTGGGGGTGCTCTCCCTGTCATGCCCCCAGGGGGCGAACTGGGGGCATGACGGAGCCCCGGATCGTGGGAGTGACCTTCGACGACTGCGGGCCCGCTTCCTGGCCAGACCCGTCACGTCGACGGGCTGCCGTTCCACCACGAGCCGGGACGGGATTCGATGGGTCCCCATCAGTGTCTTCCCATCCTGCTCACGCAGTTGCCGGGGCGAGGGCCGCCCGGCGGCGCCGCCCATTGCCGAGACACCGCGTTCGACGCGGGCCCGCGGGCCCGCGGGGCTAGCGTCGGCGAGGTGACCGAGGACTTCCACGCCCCAGGCGTCCGTGTGCTCATCACCGGCGGCACCAGCGGCCTGGGCGCCGCGATGGCCGCGGCCCTGCTCGAGGCGGGCGCCGCGGTCGCGATCACCGGTCGTGACCCCGACCGGGCCGAGGCCGTCGCCCGCGAGCTCGGCCCGGACTGCACCGGGGTGGCGATGGACGTGCGGGACGAGGACGCCGTCGAGCATGGGGTGGACCGGGTCGTCGACGCGCTCGGTGGGGTGGACGTCCTGGTGAACAACGCAGGCCTCGGCATGCGGACGGTCAACCCGCGCTTCCTCACCGACCCGCAGCCGTTCTGGGCGGTACCCCCCGACGGCTTCCGGGACATGGTGGACACGAACCTGACCGGCTACTTCCTGGTGGCGCGCAACGTCGTCCCGCGTTTCCTGGCCGCCGGCAGCGGGCGCGTGGTCAACATCTCGATGAACCACTCGACGATGAACCGCAAGGGCTTCGTCCCCTACGGACCGGCACGCGCCGGCGCCGAGGCGCTGTCGCGGATCATGGCTGCCGACCTCGACGGCACCGGCGTCACGGTCAACCTCCTGCTGCCCGGCGGGGCGACGGCGACCGGCATGATCCCCGACGACTTCCCGCCCGAGCACCGCGGTCGGCTGCTGGACCCGGCCATCATGGGACCGCCGATCCGCTTCCTCGCCTCCCCTGCGGCCGCCGACGTGCACGACGAACGCATCGTCGCGACCGAGTTCGAGAACTGGCTGGCCGCCCACACCGCTTGAGGCTGCGCCTGGCGTTGCGACGTCCCTCCAGCAGCTCCTCAGGCCGGGGACGACGACCGGCGGGCGAGCTCAACGCGCACGAGCGGCGGCCACCTCGGTGCCCAGCAGCTCGATCGAGCGCGGCACCTCGCGGTCCGGGGCGGCGCCCAACGACGACTGCCCGAGGATCCGCTGGTGCCGGGACACCAGAGGTCGTCCCTGCGACCTCCCGGCGTGGACATCCGGGGAGAGGACGCATGCCCGTGCGTCGCATCTGCACATGCCAACCCCTTCAGCGCCGTCTCCCCCGCCGCCCACCGGACTGGGGGGCAGATCGGGGGGGAACCGGGACGACGAGGACCGCTCCGGACGACTCAGAAACGCTCAGGGTTGTCCGACGAGGCCGGTAGCCGGCGCATCCGCCGGGCGCCAGGCCCGGGACCGGCCTCACTCGCGGGTTCGAGCCCCGTCACTCACCCCACGGGCAGAGGCCCTGGTCAGGTTTCCTGACCAGGGCCTTCGTCCGTTCCGGCACCGTCCAGCGGCGCCGGCGTGGTCTGGCCACAAGCCCGGCAGACCCGGCGCTGACGACCGGGGCCTGCCCGAACCGAGGGTTCCCGGTGCGGCGTCAGATCTGCAGGCGCACGCGGTACCCGTTGCCGTAGCGGGCCGGTTTGACTGCTTCCACTGCGCTCACGGGTGCCGGCCGCAGCGCTGCTCGCAGACGGGTGACCGACGCGCCGTGCGTCGCGGTGCGCGAACACCGCGCCCAGCTCGACGCGCTCACCGCCCGGCTGCTCGCGGCCGAGACCCTCGACGAGGACGAGGCCTACGCCGCCGCAGGCATCGACCGGAACACCGCCGCCGGCGCGCGAGCCCGGGGCGAAGCGCCGGAAGCCGACCCGGCCCCCGGGTTGCCCCCGCCCCGCGCGACACCCGGCCTGACGGCGACGGGCGGCCGCAAGTAGGCGCAGCGATGTGCATCCGGGGCGCATCACCGCATCACGAGATCCGCGGGCGCCCCACGCTGACGCGACGACGTGGCTCCGCGCCGACGACGAGACGCCGAGCGGCCGTTGCCAGGAAACGCACAGCCGGGGCACCGGTTACCCCGAGGTCGACGCGGCACCGTGATCGTCAGACCCCGGAGGCATCCCGGCGGAGGCGGAGGTGGGACGGTGCGCGCCGCAGATCCCGTCCAGGCACGCCGAATCGGTGTTCGCCGCGTCCGGCGGGCCACCGCCGCCGTCGCGGTGGCGGCCGTGGCCGGCACCGGCCTGCTCACCTGGTCACTGGCCGACCAGGCCGCCGCCCAGTCGCCCGCCGTCGGGACCGTCACGGAGCACGACGACGGCGGTCGCCTGGGCCGGTTCGGGACCGATGACGTCAGGCCGCCGGGCCAGCTACCGGGATCCGGTGGATCCGGCCCGGTGCACGCGTCGAGCGGTGGATCGTGATCGCCGCCGCCGACTGGACGGCGTGGACCTGCGCGGTACGGGTAGCGGTCACCGACAGCACCGCGCTGGACGCGGCGCGTGCGGAGGTCACGGCGGTGATGGCGGAGGTCGACCGCGCCGCCAGTCGGTTCCGAGCCGATTCGGAGCTGGCCGCGGTGGAAGCGTCCGACGGATCCTTCACGCGTATCGGCCCGCTGCTCACCGATCTGCTCGCCGCGGCGCTGCGCGCGGCCCGGCTGACCGACGGGGACGTCGATCCGACCGTCGGGGGATCCCTGTGCGGGCTCGGCTACGACCGGGACCTCGCCGAGGTGTCCCTGGACGGCGGACTCGCCGTCCGACCGGCCCCCGGCTGGCGCACGATCGAGCTCGACGTGTCGCGTCACCGCGTCCGCGTGCCCGCCGGGACCCACCTCGACCTGGGCGCCACCGCGAAGGCGCAGGCGGCCGACCTGGCCGCACGCGCCGCCGCCCGAACCACCGGCGCCGGCTGCCTGGTCGCCATCGGCGGGGACGTGTCGGTCGCGGGCCCAGCTCCGGCCGGGGGCTGGCGGATCCGCGTCGAGGACGTCACGGGCGACCCGTCCGGGCCGCCCGTCGGCCCCTGGACGGTGGTCACCGTCCGGGAAGGCGGCCTGGCCACCTCCTCCGTGCACGCCCGGCGCTGGAAGCGCGGCGGCATGCAGCTGCATCACGTGGTCGACCCGCGCACCGGGCTGCCCCCCGTGTCGACGTGGCGGACGGTGTCGGTGGCGGCCGCCAGTTGCACCGACGCCAACATCGCGTCCACGGCCGCGCTGGTCCGGCAGGCGTCCGCCGTGCCGTGGCTGCGCGCACGTGGCCTGCCGGCGCGCCTGGTGCGCGCCGACGGCGCGCTGCTGACCCTGGGCGGCTGGCCGGCGGAGGAGCGTGCGGCGTGACCGGGGCGGCGCTCTGGTACCTCAACCGGGCCACCGGCATGGTGGCGCTGGTGCTGATGACGCTGACGATCGTGCTGGGCACGACCGTCCGCAGGCATGGCCGGCTGCCCGGGCTGCCCCGGTTCGGCGTCGTCCACATGCACCGCAACGTCGCGTTGCTCTCGGCGCTGCTCGTGGCCGGGCACGTGGTGACGGCGGTCGTCGACTCCTACGTCGACATCGGTGCGACCGCCGCGGTGCTGCCGTTCACGGCGGGCTACCGGCCGCTCGCCGTCGGGCTGGGTGCGCTGGCGGTCGACCTGGCTCTGCTCGTCCTCGTCACCAGCCTGCTGCGGGACCGGTTGCCACGGCGGCTGTGGGCGCCGGTGCACCTGACGTCCTACGCGCTCTGGCCGCTGGCCGCCGTGCACGGCCTCACCGCCGCCAGCGACCTGGGTGGCGGGTGGCTGCTCCTGCTGGTGCTGGCCTGTGCGGCCGCGACGGCCTGGGCGTCCCTGGCTGCGCTGGCCACCCGTCGAGCCGCACGACCGCCGTCGGAACGGGCCCGGGACGCGATGGCCGAGTCGGTCGCGGCCTTCGCCGCCGGCCGGCCGGCCGGCCGGTACCGGAACGGGTGACCGCAGGTGACCGCCGCATCCGCGACCGTCGCGCTGCTGAGCGCGCCGGGCCCGACCCTGGCCGATCACCTGGCCACCCACGGCCCCCTGCCGCCGGGCGACGCGATCGCCGTCGCCGAGGAGGCGGGCCTGACCGGACGGGGCGGCGGCGGATTCCCCACGGCGGTGAAGCTCCGTTCGGTCGCGGGCGGCCGGCGGGCACCGGTGGTCGTCGCCAACGGCTCGGAGGGCGAGCCGGCCTCGGCCAAGGACGCCGTGCTGCTCTCTCGCGCGCCGCACCTGGTGCTCGACGGGATCGCACTCGTCGCCGGCACCCTCGGCGCGGCCTCGGCCGTGCTGGCGGCCGACGCCGCCCGGCTGCCCGAGCTGGCCCCGCACGTGGCCGAACGGCGCGACCGGTTGCCCGTTCGGCTGCACCCGGTCGCCGCCGGCTACCTCGCGGGCGAGGAGTCCGCCCTCGTCGCCGCACTGAACGGACGCGCGCCTGTGCCGACCAGCAAGTTCCCCCCGGTCCGCGAGCGCGGGGTGGACGGCCGGCCGACGCTGGTGATCAACGTCGAGACCCTCGCCCGGCTCGCACTCCTCGCACGAGGCGACTCGTCCGCCGGCGACCGGGCTCTGCTCACCCGGCGCCTCGAACGTGCCGGCAGGCTGTGGGTGGACGTCGTCGACGCGCCGCTGAGCACGCCGCTGGCCGAGTGGCTGCCGCTGGACGCCGATGTGCAGGCGGTGCTGATCGGCGGCTACGCCGGCACCTGGGTCCCGGCCCGGACCGCCGCGCGGCTGTCCCTGGACCACTCGGGTCTGGCCGCTGCCGGCGCCCGCCTGGGCGCGGGGGTGCTGGCCGCACTCCCTGCCGACCGGTGCGGGCTGCGCGAGACCGCCCGCGTCGTCCACTTCCTGGCCGGGGAATCGGCTGGCCAGTGCGGCCCGTGCCTCAACGGGCTGCCGCGTATCGCCGCGGCGATGGACCTGCTCGCCCGCCCCGCTCCTCCCCCACCCGACCTGCTCCCCGCCGTCCGCCGGTGGTGCGGGCTGCTGCCCGGCCGAGGCGCGTGCTCCCACCCCGACGGCACCGTCCGCCTGGTCGCCGGCGCGCTCGGGGTGTTCGGCCCCGAGCTGGACCGGCACCGCGCAGGCACCTGCACCGCCCGGGTGCACCGCGCCTTCCTGCCGGTGCCCCGGAGGCCTCGGTGAGCCGGCTGCGCGTCGACCCGATCCGCTGCACCGGGCACGGAATGTGCGCCGAGCTGCTGCCCGAGGCCGTCGCCCTGGACGAGTGGGGCTACCCGCTGCCGGCCCCCGGTGAGCTGCCGGACGATCTGCTGCCCGCCGCCCGCCGCGCGGCTGCCGCGTGCCCGACCCGGGCCCTGCTCCTGCGTCGCCGCGGATGACCTGCACGACCCAAAAGGAGTACGCGATGGCTGTGCTGACACCTCTCCGCGAGGCCCCACCGGCGGCCGACGGGGCCGGGGGCGAGCCTCCGGACGACCGCGGGATGGTCGTCTGCTTCCGGGTCGAGGACGACGGCGGGCTGAGCCTGATCTGGACCGCGCCGCTGCCCGCAGGCGCAGACCCGGTGGCCGCCGGGGCCGCCTCTCCTCTCCGCCCGAGCTGACCGGGGCCCGGCATTGTCGATCCACGGTCAGTGCCGCGGGAGGCGTTCGAGGCCATGGTCGTCGACGCCGAGCAGGATCACCACCTGCCCGAAGCCCGACCAGTAGGTGCCGGTATCCAACCGTCACCAGCCCGGTGACGCACACCGCCGACGTCGCGTGGAACAGCGCGGTGAGGACGTCGGTACGGCCGGGACCGGCGGTCGCGACCGGCAGAGAGCAGGCCGGTGCCGACCCCGATCGCCGCGGCGAAGGCGCCGGCGATGATCCGGCCGGGGTGGCGGAAGCCGCTGGCGGTCCGCTCCGGCGTGCGTTGGACGCATTCCCCGCGGGACCAACGGCTGCCGGGCCAGGGACGAGGTCCCGTGGTTCCGCCGCCCCGCGGGGGGCGAAGGTCGTTCGATGATCGGTTCGTCGCCGGCCACGAAGGGAGGGGCCGTGTCCGCGCTCGCGTCGCCGCCACGTCGATCAGGCGGACGGCACCGGGTGGCCGGGCTGCGGCGGTGGACCGAGCCTGCGCTGCTGGTCGTGACGGTGACGTTGCTGGCGGCCGGGGGCGTGGCCTGGGCGGTGGGGGCTGGCCGGTGGGACGACGTCCTGTGGGCGGCCGCAACGGTCATCGCGGTGGTGCCGTCCGCCGGGTGGGTGGTGGCTTCGCTGCTGCGGCGAAGGGCCGGGGTCGACCTCATCGCGTTGCTCGCGTTGCTCGGCACGCTGTTGGTCGGCGAGTACCTGGCCGGCGCACTGATCGCAGTGATGCTGGCGACCGGGCGGGCGCTGGACGCGGCCGCGCAGCGGCGGGCGACCCGTGACCTGCGGGCGCTGCTGGAGCGGGCACCGCGCACGGCGCGCCGCCGGGCCGGGAACGTCGTCTCCGAGGTGGGGGTCGACGAGGTCGACGTCGGGGACCTCGTGCTCGTGGGTCCGGGCGAGGTGCTGCCGGTCGACGGAACGGTCGCGGTCGGCCCGGCAGTGCTGGACGAGTCGGCGCTGACCGGGGAGCCGGAGCTGGTCGAGCGGGCCACCGGAGACGCGGTGCGCAGCGGCACCCTGAACGCCGGCGGCGCGTTCGAGGTCCGCTGCACCGTGCCGGCGGCGCAGAGCACCTACGCCGGGATCGTCGCGCTGGTCCGGCAGGCCGGGGCGGAGAACGCCCCGGTCATCCGGCTGGCCGACCGGTTCGCCGCCTGGTTCCTCCCTCTCTCGCTGGCCGTGGCCGGGCTGGCTTGGCTGGTCAGCGGCTCACCCACACGGGCGGTGGCGGTGCTGGTGGTGGCGACCCCGTGCCCGCTGCTGCTGGCCGCCCCGGTCGCGATCGTCTCCGGGCTGTCGCGGGTGTCTCGTCTCGGCGTCGTGGTCCGCAGCGGGGGCGCGCTGGAGAACCTCGGCTCCGCCCGGACGATGGTGCTGGACAAGACCGGCACGCTGACCGCCGGCCGGCCGGCGGTGACCGAGGTGCTGACCGCGCCGGGGTGGCCGGCGCCGGACGTCCTGCGGCTGGCCGCCGCGGCCGACCAACTCTCCCCGCACGTGCTCGCCGAGGCCGTGGTGGCCGAGGCGCGGGCGCGCGGCCTTCCCCTGCCGCTGCCGCGGAACGTGCGCGAGGAGCCCGGGCGCGGCGTGGAGGCCACCGTTGACGGCCGCCACGTCCGGGTCGGCAAGCGCGACCCGGCACCCGACGACAGCTGGGCCCGGACGGCGGTCAGCCGCGCCGGGCTCGACGGCTGCGCGCTGGTGTGGGTCGAGATCGACGACACCCCGGTCGGTGCGATCCTGCTGAAGGATCCGGTGCGGGCCGACGCCGGCCGGACGCTGCGCCGGCTGCGCTCCGCCGGGATCCACCGGCTCGTGATGCTCACCGGCGACCGGCCCGAGCCGGCACGAGAGGTCGGCGCGGTACTCGGCCTGGACGAGGTGTGCGCCCAGCAGACGCCGGCGAGCAAGGTCGCCGCGGTCCGTGCCGAGCAGGAGCAAGGGGTCACCGTGATGGTCGGCGACGGCCTGAACGACGCGCCGGCGCTGGCCGCGGCCACGGTCGGTGTCGCGATGGGCGCCCGAGGATCGACGGCGTCGTCCGAGGCCGCCGACGTGGTCCTGACCACCGACCGGCTCGACCGGATCGCCGACGCGATGGAGATCGCCCGCTACGCCCGGCGGATCGCCGTGCAGAGCGCGGTCGCTGGGATGGGCCTGTCGCTGGCGGCGATGGCGCTGGCCGCCGTCGGCCTGCTGCCGCCCACGTTCGGGGCGCTGCTGCAGGAGGCCATCGACGTCGCGGTGATCCTCAACGCCCTCCGCGCCTTGCGCGGCGGCCAGGTCGGCGGGCGGCCCGTGCAGCCGAGCACCCAGACGCTGTTGCGCCGCTTCGGCGCCGAGCACGACCATCTGCGCCAGGCGCTGCCGCTGGTGCGGACGGCCGCCGACGCGCTGGCCGCCGGCCCCACGCCGCGGGCCGTGGCGGCGCTCCACCGTGCCCGGACGGCGCTGGTCGAACGGCTGGTGCCACACGAGGAGGCCGAGGAGGCCGAGCTCTACCCAGCGCTGACCCGGACCCTGGGCAGCGGCGAGGCGGTGGCGCCCATGAGCCGCGCGCACGCCGAGATCGGCCGGCTCACCCGCCGGTTGCAGGCCCATCTCGACGCCGTCGACGCCGGCGCCGAGCTGGACCTGGAGCGCCAGCAGGACCTGCTGGCCTGCCTGTACGGACTGCACGCCCTGCTGCAGTTGCACTACCTGCAGGAAGAGGAGAGCTACTTCGCGCTCGCGGCCGAGTGACTCCACCTGTTCCTCGCCCGCTGCCTGCTCCACCAGAACACCCGCTCTCCCGGCGGTGCGGTGTGCCCGGGCGTCGTCGTGGACGCCGTCGCCCCCTACGTGGCCAACGGCACCGGCATCGTCCAGAAGCCCCGGTAGAGCTCAGTTGGAGCCGCTTGAGCTTCGGGAGCCGCTCGTGGTGCCGGAGTCCGTCCCGCTGCCGGAGGTGCCTACCGTGCCTGTGCCGGAGTGGGCCTCCAGCGGCCCGGACCGGAGCGGAGGGGTCACGGGCGTGCCCTGGTTCTCGACGACGCGGACCTCGACGACGTACTCCTCGGGGTTGGCGAAGACGTCCCGGAACCCGTCGTCCCGCACGACCTCGCAGCCCGAGCCGGAACCGTCGATCCACTGGTCCCCGATCCCCAGGTCGACGACCTCCGCGCCGGCACGGTCGAGGATCGTGCTCTCGATGCCGTCCCCGTCCTGAGGGGCGTCGTTGTCCCAGATGAAGCAGATCACCGGCAGGGCGTTGCGGTCCTCCAGTTCCAGCCACGCCTCCCCGCCGTTCTGCCAGTCCGCCCGCAGGTGCACGCCGTCGTCGTCCAGGGCGGCCAGGGTCCTCGTGACGGTGGCCACCAGCCCGAGCGCTGCCAGGATGGTGACGACCGTGGTTCGCCTGCTCCAGGTCTTCATCGTGTCGTCTCCGCTCGGCTCGGTCAGGTGACGATGACGTGGGCGGTGGCGGTGCCGGCGAGCGCGCCGGTGAGCCAGTGCCGGAACTCGTAGGTCACGGTGTGCGTGCCCGCGGCGGTCGGGGTCAGGATCAGGTCGTAGCGCTCGGCCGTGGTGGTCTCGAGCCGGTTCCCCGGGAGTGGCGTGGGCGCCGGGAGGGGTTCGCCGTCGGACATGTGCACGACCGGGGCCAGCGCCGCCGGGAAGCGGACGACGTTGACGAAGTAGGCGCCGGTCAGGTGGCGCAGCAGCACCCGCTGACCGACGCGTGCCCGCACCGTCGTCTTCGGGTTGTTCCGTGACCGCCGTGCGTCGACGCCGTTGATCGTGAAGTAGCGGGGCCGGAACCGGTTGAGGCGCGTGCGGTCGGCGATGGCGTTCTTCTCCCCGGAGGCGTGGTTGTAGTCCCGCCAGGTCGGGTCGATGTCGTAGGCGGCCCACAGGGCCTCGACGTCGTACTGCGGGCCGCCCACGTAGAGCGTGCCGGGGCCGGACGGCGGGTCGAGGATCAGGTAGCCGAACATGCCCATCTGCACGTGCAGCGGGGCGTTGCGGTGGCAGTGGTAGAAGAACGTGCCCGCCCGCGACGCGCGCCACTGGTAGGTGTACCGGCTGCCGACGGTGAAGGACGAGTCGGGGACGCCGTCGTTGAAGGTCGACGGTTCGATGCCGTGGTGGTGGATCGTGTGCACGTTGATCGCCGTCTCGATCGTCGTGTGGATCACCTGGCCCTGCCGGGCGCGGATCGGCGTCGAGGGGAAGGGCTTGTCGTCGTCCGGGTCCTTGAAGGCCCAGTACTCGACGTCCCCGCCGTCGGAGAACTCGAGCTTGTCGTTGAACACCTTCCGCACGAAGGTGGCGTCCGGCCGCACCTTCCCCGGCGTCTCGGGGCTCTCCTCCGGGCGGTTGTGCCCGAAGTGCACGGCCTGGGTGAGGTCCGCGGGGCGGTTCTGGTCGATCGGGACGAGTCCTCCGGACATCGGCGATCACTTCCCTCTAGTCGAACACCGATTCCGAGACCATGCCGCCGGCGTAGTGACCGCCGCTGGCGGTCTCGGCCATCTCGATGTGGTCGTGCACCACGTACTTCTGCGCGCGCTCGACGACGGGCATCGAGTCCGGCGGCGTCTCCATCGGGAAGAGCACGTCGACCACGGTGCCGGGCGGGATCCGCACGGTGTCCTTGAAGGCGCCCACGAGCCACGGTGCGTCGGGGTGGCTGAGGACCCAGAAGTGGTTGCCGTGGAAGTGCACCGAGCGGGGCGCTCGTCCGGTGTCGATCATGCGGACCAGCGTGGCGTCCCCCGGCCGGCCCAGACCCCCGGCCCGGCCCTCCAGGAAGGTGGCCGGGTCCTCGACGGCCAACATCCCGCTGACCCCGTTGATGAGGAAGTACTCCGGCTCAGGATCGCTGGGAAGGGCGACCCGGCCGCCCGCGAGGTCCCTCGCGGTCGCTGGGTTCAGCTCGGCGAACAGCCAGGTGCGCTCCTGCACGATCTCGGTCGGGATCGCGGCGGCCTGGGTGCCGAACAGAGGCTGACGGCGCGCCCGGGCCAGGGCCCCGGGGAAGTTGGCCTCGATGGAGCCGGCGGCCCCCCGCGCCCGGACGACGAGGGCGCCGGCGGCTCCCAGGGCACGCCCCGTGTCGGCGCTGCCGTCGATCGTGCCGATGTACACGAACGTGCCCGGCCGGTCGGGTGCGGTGAACGAGATGGTGCGGCTCGCCCCCGGCGGGACCGGGGTCCCCGGGACGCCGGGGATCCCGGGGACGGTGAGCCCGATCTGCCGGCCCGTGCCGTTCGTGAGTGTCAGGTTCACGGTGTCGCCGGTCTCGACCTCGAGTCGGCCGCCGGGGATCTCGACCCGGTCGGGAGCGCTGCCGAAACCGAGGACCGGCACCACCAGGCCGTCGATCATGACCCGCTCGCCGTTCAGCGCGAACAGTTGCGCGTTGACCACGTCAGCGGCGGCCCGCTCGGCCGAGGCCAGCAGGCCACTGCCGACGAGGACCAGCGTCGCGGCGGTCCCGAGGCCGTACTTGAGCGCCGTGCGGCGGGAGGCCAGGGTCTCGGTGGCGTCCATGAGGCCTCCGGGGCTGGGAGGAATCGGTGCGGGCCGGAGGGGCGAACCCACTGGGAAAAGGATCCGATCCGAGTCGTTCCGGCACCAGGCCGAACGAGGGGGGTGCCGTGTCCCCCATTCGGGGGACGTGCCGGGGTGGTCGCACAGCTCCGACGAGTTGCACCCAGCCCGCGATCGTCTCGGCCGACGGCTCCGGACAGGGCGGGGCGGGGCGGCGGCTTTTCCCGCCCGGGGCCGGGAGCACCCGCTCCACCGTGGATCGACTGAGCCGGCTGGGGCGGCTGGGATGGGTGTGGGGCCTGTGCAGAACACGCAGGGTCCGGTGCTGGTCCGGAACAGGACCGGCTCGGACCCTGGCTCCATGACTCTCGCCTACTCCTACGGGACCGCTCACGCCGTCGTGATGGTCGGCTCGGTGGGCAGCACCGAGGGGCTCAAGCCACGGCAGATCGGGCCGGCGCACGCCACCATCGGCCGGGTCAACGGCCGCAGCCGCAAGGCCCTGTGCGGTGCCTACGTCGCGGTGGACGAGGAGACCGTCTGGCCGCCGGAGGGGTACGAGAGCTCCCAGCTGTGCGCCGAGTGCGCCACGCTGGCGTCCCTGTAGCACGCACCGCGCCTCACCCCGGCCCGTCCGGGCGGGTCACCGCCTGACCGAGGCCGAGGAGGTTCCCCTCGCTGCCCCGGAACCACGCCGCGCGCTCGCCGACCCCGCCGTCGGGGGGCTGGTTGCCCGCGCCGGCTCAGCCGCCGGCCACCGACGGCAGCACCTGCACCTCCGCGCCGTCGCGGACCGCCGTCCCGAGGCCGCCGGAGAAGCGCACGTCGTCGCCGTCGACGTAGACGTTCACGAACCGGCGCACCTGCCCGGTCTCGTCGCGGATCCGGCCGCCCAGCAGCGGGTGCTCGGCGGCCAGCACGTCGAGGAGGTCGGCGAGCGTCCCGCCGGCCGGCTGCAGCTCGAGGTGCTTCTCCCCACCGGCCAGGGCGGCCAGCACGCCCGGCAGCACCACCTGGACGGTCACGGCACGCTGACCGCGCGGACGGCGAGGACGTCGGGCAGGTGGTCGGCGACCAGGGTGAAGGTGTCGCCCTCGTCGGCGCTGGCGTAGACGCAGCCGTCCCGGGTGCCCACGTAGATGCCGGTCGGGTCGCCCTCGTCGGCGCAGAGCGCGTCGCGCACGACCGCCGTCCACGCCGCGTCGGGCAGTCCCTCCCCCAGTTCGGTCCAGGTCGCGCCGCCGTCCCGGGTGCGCTGCACGCGCAGCCGCCCCTCCGGTGGGACCCGCTGCATGTCGGCAACCAGCGGCACCACCCACGCGGTGCCCGGCGTGCGCGGGGAGGCGACGACCGGGAAGCCGAAGTCGGCCGGCAGGCCCTGGGCGATCGACGTCCAGGAGAGCCCGCCGTCGTCGGTGCGGTAGACGCCGAAGTGATTCTGCGCGTACATCCGGTCCGGACCGGCGGCATCGACGGCGACCTTGTGCACGCACTGGCCGTACTCCGGCGGCGGCTCGGGCAGGAAGGCCGCGCCGATCCCCCGGTTGCGTGGCGCCCACTTCTCGCCGCGGTCGTCGCTGACGTAGACCCCGCCGGTGCTCATCGCGATCGTCACCCGGTCCGAGGCCGGGTCGGGCAGCACCGTGTGCACCGCCCCGCCGCCGCCGCCGGGCTCCCAGGTCGGCCGGTGCGGGTGGTCCCACAGGCCGCGGACCAGCTCGAAGCTGCAGCCGCCGTCCGTGCTGCGCCACAGGGAGTGCGGCTCGCAGCCGGCCCAGACGACGTCGGGACGGTCGGCGGTGTCGGGCCGCAGCTGCCAGACGCGGGCCAGCGCGGCGCCGGTGTCCTCGGGGAAGCGGATGGCCCCGGTCTCGGTCTCCTGCCAGCTGCCCCCGAGGTCGTCGGACCGCATCACGGTCGGCCCCCAGTGGCCGTACTGGATGCCGGCCAGGACCCGGGGCTGCGGCCGGCGGGTGTCGATCGAGACCGCCGCGACCTCCTGGGCCAGCAGGTGCGGCTCCCCCAGCGTCCAGGTGCGGCGGTCGTCGTCGCTGCGGGCCAGCCACAGGCCCTTGCGCGTACCGATGGCGAGCAGATCGGTCATGGATACCCCTCCGGGTCGACGGCGGGGGCGTGCGCCCCTCGGGGGTCAGACCCCCCGAGGGGCGAGAACTCAGCGGCGGGTGGCACCGCCGTCGGGCCGCTCGGGGGTCGCGGCCGGGATCGTGCCGGGCGCGCCCGCCCCCCGGGCGCGGCCGTCGGCGTGCTGTGCGTGCTCCTCGGCCAGGCCGGGAGCCAGCTTCTCCGCCTTCGCCCGCAGCTGCTCGGCGGCGCTGGCGTGCTCGCGCGCCTGCGCGGCCCGCTGCTGGGCTTCCTGCTCGGCCAGCCGCGCGCGCTCCTCGACCTCCGCCCGCTCCCGGCGGGCGCGTGCGGCCTGCTCCTCCGCGGCCGCACGCTCCATCTCGGCCCGGGCACCCCGCAGCTGCGCCTCCTGCAGGTGTTCACGGGCCTGCTCGCGCTTGCGCGCGCTGTTGATCCGGTTGCGCTTGGCCAGCGCCAGGCCCAGCAGCGCGAGCAGCACCACCGCGACCACGACGACGAGCACGATCACCCAGGTCTCCACCGTTCTCCCTTTCGGCTCGGGAACCGGGTGCTCGATGCCCTGGCCGGGGCGCGGCAAAACGCCGGACCGACGGAGCTCAGCTCACTTCAGCGCGCTGCCGGCCTGCCACTCCTCCCAGGGGATCGTCCAGTCGTAGATGTCCGACCGGAGCGTGCCCGCGCCGGAGCCGCGGATCTCCACGATGTCGCCGGGCTGGGAGAAGTCGAAGAACCAGCGGGCGTTCTCGGTCGACATGTTGATGCAGCCGTGCGAGACGTTCTCCCGCCCCTGCTGGGCCACCGACCAGGGCGCGGCGTGCACGAACTCGCCGCTGTCGGAGATCCGGACGGCGTACTCGACCGGCGTCCGGTAGCCGTCGGGGCTGTCGACCGGCACGCCGTAGGTGCTCGAGTCCATGATCCGGTCGCGGTTCATCTCGGTGACCACGTGCGCGCCGTTGTAGCTGGGGTTGTCCGGGCTGCCGGCGCTGATCGGGAAGTTCTGCACCATCTGGTCGCCGTCGTAGACCTCCATCCGGTGGGTGCCGGCATCGGCGACGGACACGTGCCGCGCACCGATGCGGAAGGAGACGGTGCGGTCCTTCTCCCCCCAGACGCCCTCGCCGAAGTCGATGCCGTAGAGGTCGGCCTCGAGCGTGACGTCGGTCTGCGCCGGCCAGTACCCCGACGGGCGGAAGTGCACCTCCCTGTCGCTGAACCAGCTCCACACGCCGTCGGTGGGGGTGGAGCTGACGACCCGCAGGTGGCTCTCGACGGCGGCCTTGTCGGCGACCGGGTCCTCGAAGTAGACGCGGATCGGCATGCCCACGCCCACGGTCTGGCCGTCGAGCGGGCCGATGGACGGCGTGCTGAGCGTGGCGGGGGTGACCGTGGTGAACGTGCTCGCGGCCTCGGTCGGCTCCTCGTCCTCGTTCTCCGCGGTCGCGGTGAGGGTGTAGCTGGTTCCGTAGGCCAGCGGGGTGTCCGGCGTCCAGACGGCGACGGCCGGGTCCTCGGCGGAGTCGGCGACCGAGCCGGCCACCGGGGTGCCGTCCCCCGCGACGACGGTGACGTCGGTCAGCTCGCCGTCGGTGACCGAGATCTCCAGGGGGACGGCGGGTGACAGGTCGGTGGAACCGTCGCCCGGCAGCACCTCGACCGCGGCCGGCGTCGCCTCGGCGGTCGGCTCGGCAACGGTCGCATCCGCCCCGGCGTCGCCGGAGCACCCGGCCAGCAGGAGCAGCGCCCCCGCCGTGACCAGCGCAGCGGTCCCTCGCATCGCGTTCCCTTCGCGTCGTGGAGTGGCCGCCCCCGCGCCAGTCACCCGCCCGGCCCACCAGTGTCCATGCCGGAACCGGAACAGCACCGGACGCTGAGTGACGGGGGTCCCCGGCGGCGGGTCGGACGGCGCTGGTATCGTTTCCCCTCGTTGCCGGCCGAGCCGGACGACACGCGCCATTAGCTCAATTGGCAGAGCAGCTGACTCTTAATCAGCGGGTTCGGGGTTCGAGTCCCTGATGGCGCACCAGCACCACAAGGCCCTCTGCGGCGTCGTCCCGAGGCCGTTGATCCGGCCGCGTCGAGGGCCACTCCCGGTGGCCGAGCGGCCCTTCAGGGCGTCCGCTCAGAGCATCATGCGCGCTGGCCGGGAGCCCTCTGCGACTCGGTGTGCCGACAAGCCGGTCAGAAGCCTTCGCCCCTGTGCCGCCCCGGGCGTGCGGTGGAGGGTGGCCGTGTCCCGGAAGCGCCGACCGTTCCGGTGTTCGCTGGTAGTTCGCTCGGCCGTACCGCCGGTCCGTGGCTTCCCCGGTTTCGAGCAGGGGGCAGGGCACCATGACCACCGTCGAGCAGCAGGCCGGCAGTGCTGTCCGGCCGTTCCGGATGGAGTTCCCGGACGAGGAGCTCATCGAGTTGCGCCGCCGCCTCGCCGCCACGCGCTGGCCGAGCAAGGAGCTGGTGACCGACCGCTCGCAGGGCGTGCAGCTGGCGACTATGCAGGAACTCGCCCGCTACTGGGCGACCGACTACGACCTGCACCGGGTCGAGGCGCGGCTGAACGCGCTGCCGCAGTTCACCACCGAGATCGACGGGGTGGACATCCACTTCCTCCACCTGCGCTCGCCGCACGAGAACGCGCTGCCGCTGATCGT
This sequence comes from Geodermatophilus ruber, assembly GCF_900114385.1. Taxonomy (GTDB): domain Bacteria; phylum Actinomycetota; class Actinomycetes; order Mycobacteriales; family Geodermatophilaceae; genus Geodermatophilus; species Geodermatophilus ruber. Next base: position 75,497 of record NZ_FOSW01000005.1, on the reverse strand, counting down.
GACGCACGGCTGGCCCGGCTCGGTCGTCGAACTCCTCGACGCCGTCGGCCCGCTGACCGACCCGCCCGCGCACGGCGGGGCCGCCGAGGACGCGTTCGACCTGGTGCTGCCGTCATTGCCCGGCTACGGCTTCTCCGGCGAGCCGGCCGAGGTCGGCTGGGACGTGGCTCGGGTCGGGCGCGCGTGGGCGGAGCTGATGAGCCGCCTCGGCTACACCGGCTACGTCGCCCAGGGTGGCGACGTGGGCGCCGGCGTCACCGACGCGATGGGCCGCCAGGCTCCCGAGGGGCTGCTCGGCATCCACACCAACCTGCTCGTGACGGCGCTGGGCGGCCCGCAGCCGGCGGACACCGAGGCCGAACGCGCGGCCGCCGACGCCATCGCCACGTTCCGGGCGGATGGCTACGGCTACTTCCTCGAGCAGGCCACCCGGCCGCAGACCATCGGCTACGCCCTGCTGGACTCACCCGTCGCCCTGGCCGCCTGGATGCTCGACCACGACACGGACAGCTACTACAAGATCTCCCGCGCCTTCGTCGACGGGCAGCCCGCGGGCAACCTCACCCGGGACCACATCCTGGACAACGTCACGCTGTACTGGCTGACCGGCACCGGGGCCTCGTCAGCCCGGTCGTACTGGGACAGCTACGGAGTCGCCGCTACCGCGGCCGGCCAGGCTCCTGCGGAGGTCTCGCTTCCGACCGGCTTCACCACGTTCCCCGGTGAGATCTGGCGGACCCCGCGCAGCTGGGCCGAGAAGGCCTACCCCAACCTCACCTACTTCCACGAGGCCGACCGGGGCGGCCACTTCGCCGCCTGGGAAGAGCCCGAGCGGTTCGCCACCGAGGTTCGGGCGGCGTTCCGCCCGCTGCGCAGCCCCGGTCCCCGAGCCGCGTAACTGATCCCCTGCGGCGTCCTGGGCCGGCAGCCTCCCCGGCGCTCTCGCGAAATTCCGACGACCGGCCGGGGAATCACTGCCTCGTCGGGACCTGCGGGCGCGGCTCGCTCATCTCGGCGGCCGGGCCGCGGCGGAGACGGCGCCAGATCCAGCTCGACGGCACCCGCTGGCCGGTCACCAGGTACTCGAGGACGCCGTCCACCAGGAGGGTGGTCTCCAGCGCACGGCGGGCGGCGGGCCGGCCGGCGAGCAGCAGCTCGTCGCCCGGCTGCAGCACGAAGTCGTCAGGGGGCGCCAGCACGGCCTCGTTCCCGCGCACGACCAGCAGGACGATGGCGTGCAGTGGCTCGTCGCGGTCCTCCGGGTTGCGCAGGAGCGTCCCGACCCGCGCCTCGCCGCGGGCGAGCCAGTCCTGCAGCGCCGGGGCCTCCTCCGGGGTCAGGCGGACCTTCCACAGCGCCTGCAGCCGCGTGCCGCACAGGGCGGTGAGGCGGTCGATCAGGTTCGCCGCCCACTCGTCGCCCATGGCCGGCATCTCGCGAAGGAACCGCCACAGCAGGGGCGTCGAGAGCTGGGCGTAGACCTCGTGCGCGACCACCTCGGTCGGCACGAGCAAAGCATCGATCTCCATCGCCCCGAACAGCGGCCCGCTGGTCGGCCGGTTCTGCCGGGCGGCGACGAACAGCGACGGGTTCAGCCGGCGGGCGGCGGCGACCAGCGAGAGGTTGGTCGTGTCGTTGTCGGTGCCGGCGACGAACCCCACTGCCCGCTCGGGGTGAGCCCGGGCGAGCACCGCCGGGTCGGAGCCGTCCCCGACCACGACGTCGTCGGCGTCGGGGTCCTGCGGGTGGGGGTCGATGACGGTGACGTCGATGCCCTCGGCGCGCAGGTCCGCGGTCAGCTCCCGGCCCAGCCGGCCGTACCCGCAGACCACCCAGCGGCCGCTGCGCGGCGGCGAGCCGCGGGGCGGGAGGGGCGCACCCGGCCCGCTCTCCAGCCAGGTCAGCAGCTGGTACGCGGCCGGGGCCCGCAGCGCCAGGCGCAGGTGGTCGCCGAACCGGTCGAAGGGGTTGACCACGCTCGGGTTGCCGAACGCCTGCATCCGCTCGGCCATCACCGATGAGGTCGCCCGCGCGATGACCGGCACGTCCGGGCGCAGCAGCGCGGCGGCCATGACGACGGTGAGGTTGGCCTCGTCGTCATCGGTGAGCGCCACCACCGCCTCGCAGCACGGGTGCTCGAGGCCCGCGACGCCGAGGTAGCCGGGGTCCCGCACGTCGGCGACCAGACCGGGGACGTCGGCGTGGTAGGACTCGAGGTCCAGGCCCTCGATCCGGTCCGGGGACACGTCGAGCACGACGAACCGCCGGCCCAGGGCGTCGATCGAGTGCCCCAGCAGCTCACCGGCGCGCCCGTAGCCCGCGACCAGCACGAAGGGCTCGCGCAGCCGGGCCACCTCCCGGGTGAAGCGCTGCACGGCCAGCGCCTGGCGGAAGGCCCGGTCCCGCAGCCGGGCGAGCAGCGACCCGATGGCGTAGGCCCACCCGATCACCGTCAGGTAGATCGAGATCGTCACCCACATCCGCTGGTTGTAGGTGAAGGGGAACGGGATCTCCCCGTAGCCGATCGTCGTCGCGGTGTAGCTCATGACGTAGAAGGCGTCGAAGAAGCCCATCCGCCACGGCCGGCCCTGGGCGTCCTGCCCGGGGATCAGGGTCAGGCCGAGGACGCTCACGGCGAAGATGACGATCAGCACGATCAGCGGCGCCCGCATCCGCCGCAGGATCAGGAAGATCGTGGCCGACGCGCGGGCCGCCGAGGAGGCGGCCACCCGCAGCGAGGACCGGCGACCCCGGCGCTCCTCGCTCTCCCGTCCCCGTTCGGCGTGCGCGGGCCTGCCCACGACGGCCTCCGATCACCCGCGGTGGAAGGACACCGTCTCCACCACGAGGAGGACGACGGAGACGATGTTGGCCAGCAGCGCGCCGCCCGAGAGGGATACGACGCTCGCCGTCCAGGCCGGGGTCATCCCGGCGCTCGAGACGTACTCGGCGTAGCCGAAGAAGAGGGCCGCGCCGATGAGCTGGAGGTCGGCGACCAGGCTGGTGGCCAGGTGCACCGCTCCGATCTGCGTGCGGTCGCCGAACTTCAGCACCGTGGCGATGAGGTTGACCACGACCGCCGCGAACAGCTCGAACGGGTTGTGCAGCGTGGGGTCGTCGATGTCGCCGATGAAGAAGCCGAAGTTCAGGGTGGCGGCGAGCAGGACGAAGAAGCCGAAGACGACCTTCTCGAGGTTCACCGCCCCTCCCGCCTGCGCGCGGTCGTCGCCGGGAACCCGCACGACGCGCCCCGTACGGGCCGGACCGTAGCCCCTCGCCCTGCTGCGCGCAGCCCGGATCGGCGACCCCGCGCCGGCGGTCAGCGGGTCAGGGCCAGGCAGATCCAGCAGAGGGGCCAGCCCTCGTCGTCGTCCTCGGGCCACCGCCAGTCGGCGGGGTCGAGCAGCCGCACCGGGGCGAGGCAGAGCGCCCGCCCGTGGAGGAGCCCCTCGTCGCCGACCGCGTGCAACCACACCGTCGGCGACTCCGCCCACCCGGCGCACCACGGGCGCGGTGCCGCCGCGTCCGCGCCGACCGTCCAGTGCGGGGTGCGCGTCAATGGACGTCGAGCCGCACGCCGTCGGCGGCGAGCCGGTCGGCGAGCCCGGCGAGCAGTTCCCAGGCCTCGGGATCGACGGTCGCCGGCGGGCGGAGCTCCACGGTGAGCCGACGGTGGCCGCGGCTCCGGAGTCCCTCCACGGACCGGCACAGCATGTCCGCGCCGATCCGGTCGAGATGCCCGCGGACGCGCACCGCGGCCCGCGCCTCGTCGATCGATGCGGTGAACAGCGGCGCCCTCGGGCGGATCCCGGTGTCGACCGCGTCGATCGTCCGCCCCCGTTCCCGATCCATGCCTCGACCGTGGCGGCTCGGTCGGCGCCGGCCCAGGGCCCTAGGTCCCTGGGCCGGCCGGGGTCGTCTGCGGCCGCGTGAGCAGGGGCATCGTCACCATGTCGACGATCTCGGAGACGACGGCAGCGTCGAGCGGCCCGCCGGTGACCAGCCAGCGCAGCCCGACCACGGCGGGTCCGGCCTCCGCCGCCAGGGACGCCCGGGCCGCGGCCGAGATCTCGCCCCGGGCCGCCGCCCGGTCCAGCGCCGTGGCCCAGGCGGCGTTCCACCAGGCGAGCGGCCCCCGCTGGTAGGCCTCGGCGAGCACCGGGTCCTCGAGCACGGCGCCGAGCAGGCCGCGCACGGCCCGCCCGGCCGGGCCGGTCAGCAGGTCGACCGTCGCCGTCAGCACGGCCACCAGGTCGTCCCGCAGGCAGCCGGTGTCCGGCACGGTGGACGCCTCGTCGCGGACGGCGGCCATGACGCCGAGCAGCAGATCGGTCTTGCTCGACCAGCGGCGGTAGATGGTGGCCTTGCCCACCCCCGCGACCAGGGCGACGGCATCCATCGTCAGGCCGGCGTAGCCGTCCCGGCCAAGGACCTCGAGCACCGCGCCGGCGATGGCCTTGTCCCGCTCGGGATCGAGCCGCCGCTCCCCATAGCGCGTACGAACGGGTGCGGCCGTCGATCGAAGGAGTGCATCACCGACAGTCACCGCATGAACGTAACGCGTACTGATTCCGCGGATCCAACGCGCTTCGTCGATGGGTAGCAACACGGACAGCGATGGAACCGTCGCGTTCCGTTCAGACTCACTTACGTTGCGTCACAAGCCGGTCTGCGCCTGCACGCCTGCGACGACGAAGGGATGGCATGGAACAGCGCTTCGACTGGCACTCGCCGAGCTCCCGGTTGGTCCTGTCGGCGGCCCTCGACGCGCTGGCCGACGTGGGCTATGCCCACCTCACGGTCGCCGAGCTCCGCTCCCGCACCGGCGTCGCCGGGCTCTGCATCGAGGAGGCCGACCTCGAGGAGATCGTCGCCACCGCGCTCGAGCGGGTGCAGGTCTTCGACCTCCCCACCCCGACCGGGGACCTGCGCGCCGACCTCGCCGGCCTGCTGCGCCCGTGGCTGGCCACCCGGCGGCGCGACGAGCAGGTCATCGCCGCCGTGCTCAGCGCGGCCGAGTGGAGCCCCCGGCTCAAGCACGCCGTGTGGCAGGTCTTCGACCGGCCACTCGCCCAGGCCGTCGGCGCGATCCTGGCCGGTGCGGTGCCCGGCGGCCAGGTACCGGCGGCCCGGGTGCACACCCTCAACTGGCTCCTGCGAGGGCTGGCGCTCGACCGCATGCGGGCGGCCACCCCCCGGTGCCCCGTGGACCTCGACGACCTGGTCGACCACCTGCTGGCCGGTCTCGATCCCGCCCCGGCCGCGGGCCCGGGCCCCACGGCCTGACGCGGCGAGGCCGGTCGCGGAATCCTCCGCGACCGGCCTCGTGCTTCCCCCTCGACCGGCGCCGCCCTTCCCCCGTGGCGGCCCCGGCCGTCGTGCCCCGGCGCCGCCGTTCCCCCGCGGCGGCACCGGTCGTCCCCGCCGGCGGCTCCGTTCCCCCGTGCAGCGGAGACACCGGCAGTTCTCAGGCCCGGACGGGCCGGTTCATCGCGGCGCGCCGTTCCGCTGCGTCGCGAAGAAGGTGAAGTCCAGCGCGCTGGTAGCACCCCGGACCAGGTCTGCTTCGGTCGTGCCGGGCAGGGACGCGGTCAGCAGCAGGTGGTCGACCTGGCCGGGCGCGAGGCCGGCGGCCCCGACGAGCGCCTCGTCGAGCACGATCGGCCCGTCGTAGAAGGGCGTCGTCGTCCCCGCGCAGTGCCACCCGGCCTCGCGCAGGTCCCATTCCTCCGAGCAGGACTCCACGGTCAGCTGCAGCCCGTTCCCCGTGTCGCTGTCGAGCACGCTGCTCTGCGTCGCCACCGACGTGAGCCGCATCTGCGACAGCGGCACGGTGCCGCTGTTGACCAGGTCGATCGCCGAGCTCTCCGAATCGCCGGCGAGGAAGGTGCCGTTGTCGAACAGCGACAGCGTCGCGGCGTCGGCCGCCTTGCTGAGCTCGATCGACAGCACGCCCGATGCCATCTCGGTGATCACCGGTGTGGTGCTATCGGTGAAGGTCCCGAAGGTGCCGAGGCCGGCGACAGCAGCGGCGACCCCGAGGACGCCGATCGAGGCAGCGATCCGGGCCCGGGCACCGGGTCGGGTGGGCTGGGCGGTCACGACGGTTCTCCTCGGTTCGACTCCCCGCCGGGCATTCCCGGCGGCAGGTCGAACTCTGGTGGGCCTCCCGCAGGTCTCCCGCCACGAATCCGCAAGAGATCCGCACGATGTGACGGAAGGACGCCAGGTCCCCCGCGGTTGTCCGGACGTGCGCAGGGACGTCGAGGTCGTGGTGATCGGGGCCGGGCAGGCCGGGCTGAGCGCGGCCCACCACCTGGCGCGGCTGGGGTTCGCCCCGGGCTCCGGGTTCGTCGTCCTCGACGCCGACGCCCGGCCTGGCGGCGCCTGGCAGCACCGGTGGCCGTCCCTGACACTGGCCCGCACCCACCACGTGCACGACCTCCCCGGCCTCCCCTTCCCGCCCGCCGGGGACGACGTGCCCGTCGCCGACGCGGTGCCGGCCTACTTCGCCGCCTACGAGCGCCGTTTCGCCCTGCCGGTGCACCGGCCGGTGCGGGTCACCGCGGTGCGCCGGGCCGGCGACGGCGGGTTCTTCGTCGAGGCATCGGCCGGCGACTGGACCGCCCGCGCCGTCGTCAACGCCACCGGTACCTGGACCCGGCCCTTCGTGCCCCGCTACCCCGGGCAGGAGCTGTTCGCCGGCCGCCAGCTGCACCCGGTCGACTACCGCGGTGCCGCGGAGTTCGCCGGGCAGTCGGTCGTCGTCGTGGGCGGCGGGGCGTCCGCGGTCCAGCTGCTCGGCGAGATCGCGGAGGTCGCCACGACCACCTGGGTCACCCGCCGCCCGCCGGTCTGGCGGGAGGAGCCCTTCGACCCGGAGGCCGGGCGCGCGGCCGTCGCCCTGGTCGCCGACGCCGTTCGCGAGGGCCGCTCCCCCGGCAGCGTCGTCGGCGTCACCGGCCTGGTGGTCACGCCCTGGGTGCGGGCGGCCCGCGACCGCGGCGTCCTCGACCGGCTGCCGATGTTCGACCGGCTGACCCGCGACGGGGTGGCGTGGGACGACGGCCGGTTCGTCCGGGCCGACGCCGTCCTCTGGGCCACCGGGTTCCGGGCGGCGCTCGGGCACCTGGCGCCGTTGCAGCTGCGCGGCCCCGGCGGGGGCATCCGCATGGACGGCACCGCCGTGGTCGGGGAGCCCCGGGTGCACCTGGTCGGCTACGGGCCCTCGGCCAGCACGGTGGGCGCCAGCCGGGCCGGCCGCGCCGCCGCCGTCGAGCTGCGCCGTCTGCTGCACCCCGACGCGGACCTGTCCCGCACCGCCTGAGAAAGGTCCCCGCCTGGGGCAAGGACCCGCCCGCCGGAGGGGCGGAGATGGCCGTGCCTGCCCCTCCGGACGGGGCCGCGGGAGCACCGGGCACAGTGGTCGCCGTGACCTCACCCGATCCGCACACCGAGGGCCGTCGCGCCGCCACCGAGCTGCTCCGCCTGATCGCCGACGGCGGGTCCGCGAAGGTCGACGAGCTGCTCGCCGGCATCCCCACGATCCGCGAGCTGGTCTTCGTGGGGGCCGGACTGAGCTCCATCGCCCGCACCGAGGGCCGGCAGCTGCCGCCCGCCCAGCGCGCCCAGGCCAGCACCCGCCAGCTGAACCTCGGCCGGCTGCGCGACTCCCACCGCAGCGACCCCGAGGGCCTGCGGCGCTGGCTGCGGCAGGCCGCCGAGGAGATCCTGCTCATCCGCTCGCAGCTGGCCGTGGCCGAGCGGTTCGCCGACTGAGCGCGGATCAGCCGGCCCGGCGGGTGGCCGCCGTCGCCAGCGGCAGCACGCCGACCAGCAGCCCGGCCACCGCGACCAGGCTCCAGGACAGGCCGATGCCGGCGGCCAGCAGGCCCAGCGCGAGCGCCCCGAGCGCCATGCCCGCGTCGAAGGAGGCGTTCCACATCGCGCTGGCGGCCGCCGCCCCGCGCTCGCCGGCGCGGCGGAAGGCCAGCAGCAGGGTGAGGTTCTGCACCGCGCCGTAGCCGGCACCGAACACCGCCGCCCCGGCCAGCACCCACCCGGCACCCCACGGCAGGCCGGCGGCGAGCACCGCCAGCCCCACCGCCGTCCCGAGCAGGGACACCGGCAGGAGCAGCCGGCTGCCGAACCGGTCCGCGAGCAGGCCGGCCCGCCAGCGGCTGAGCGCACCGGTGAGGCCGAGGACGATCAGCGCCACGGTGGCCAGCGACCCGTCGGGGCGCTCGATGGGCAGGAAGGTCATCAGCCCGCCGCCGGCGAGGGTGACCGCCAGCAGCACGACCGACGGCGCCAGGGCGGCCCGCGCGCCGCGGCGACCCGCCCCGGGCACCGGTGCGCCGGCCGGGGCGTCGGATGCCGCCCGCCCCAGCCCGCGCAGCAGCAGCAGGCCGAGCACCGGGCTGGCCGCGAGCCACGCCAGCCAGGTCGCGTGGCCGGCCAGCACCAGCGCGACCCCCGCGGGGACGGCGATCAGGTTGGGCACCGCGATCGCCAGCCCGTAGAGGCCGATCGACTCCCCCTTCCGGCCCGCCGGCGCCACCCGCGCCGCGAGCAGCGAGCCCAGCACCGTGAGGACACCGAACCCCGCGCCCCGCACCACCGCGATGGCCAGGAGCCAGGCCGGCCCGTCGCTCACCGCGTACAGCGGGGCCGGTGCGCCCAGCGCGACCAGCCCGACGGCGAGCACCCGGGCCGTGCCGAACCGGGCGGTCAGCGCCGGGACGATCGACTGCACCGCGATGGTCACCGCGAGGAACACCGCGGTCACCAGCCCCGCGGTGTCCTCCGACGCCCCGCCGGCGACCGCGTAGGTGGGCAGGGAGGCGAGCGTCAGGCAGTAGCTGCCGAAGCCGAGGGCGGTGACGCCGACCAGCGCCCGCATCGCCGGCAGCCGCCACAGCGACGTCCGGGCCTCTGTCGACCGGTCTGCCACACCGCACCTCTCCCCCGGACCCCGTAGCCCGGCCGACCAGCATGCCGGGCCCCGGCCCGCCCCGCCGGGCGGGTATGCAGGTCCCGTGCGCCTGCTCACCGTCGGGCACGGCCCCGAGACGCGCGACCGGCTCGGCCCGCGCCTGGTCGCGGCCGGCGTCGAGGCGATCGTCGACGTCCGCCGCTTCCCGGGCAGCCGCAGCAACCCCGACGTCGGGCGGGAGTCGCTCGGGGAGTGGCTGCCGGAGCTGGGCATCGGCTACCGGTGGGACGAGCGCCTGGGTGGTCGCCGGCGGCTCCCCCGCGGCGAGCCGGTGGCCGACGGCTGGTGGTCGGTGGACCAGTTCGCCGCCTACGCCGCGCACACCCGGACGCCGCAGTTCGCCGCCGCCCTCGACGAGCTGCTGGCCGAGGCGGCCGCCGCCACCGTGGCGGTCATGTGCAGCGAGAGCGTGTGGTGGCGCTGCCACCGGCGGCTGATCGCCGAGGTCGCCGTCCTCGCCCGCGGCGTGCCGGTCGGCCACCTGATGCCCGACGGCCGGCTGGCCCCGCACCGCCCGTCCGACGGTGCCCGCCTGATCGACGGCGAGGTGCACTGGCCCGCCTGCTGACGGCCCGCCTGCAGGGTCCCGCCGCGGCCCCGTCCCGGGTCCCGCCCCGAGCCTGCGCGGGGTGGGGGGCAGGGGGTCTTACGCCATGTGCGGGTAGCGGTGGTCGGTGGGCGGCACGAAGGTCTCCTTGATCACCCGCGTGCTGGTCCAGCGCAGCAGGTTCTGCGCCGACCCGGCCTTGTCGTTGGTGCCCGAGGCGCGCCCGCCACCGAACGGCTGGTTGCCCACGACCGCGCCGGTGGGCTTGTCGTTGACGTAGAAGTTGCCGGCGGCGTGCCGCAGGACGCGCTGGGCGTGCGCGATCGCCGCCCGGTCCTGGGCGACGATCGAGCCGGTCAGCGCGTAGGGCGCGGCCGACTCCATCTGGGTCAGCACCGCGTCGTAGTCGGCGTCGTCGTACACGTGCAGCGCCAGGACCGGCCCGAAGTACTCGGTGGAGAACATCTCGTGGCCCGGGTCGCTGCCCTCGACGATGGTGGGGCGCACGAAGAAGCCCTCCCGGTCGTCCGCGGTCCCGCCGGCCAGGACGGTGAGGGCGTCGTCGGCCTTCGCCGCCTCCAGGACGCCGGCGAGCTTGGCGAACGCCCGCCGGTCGATGACGGCGCCCAGGAAGTTGCGGAAGTCGGTGACGTCGCCCATCGGCAGGGCCTCGGTGGCCCCGATCAGGTCCTCGCGCAGCCGCGCCCAGACGCTGCGCGGCACGTAGGCCCGGGACGCCGCGGAGCACTTCTGCCCCTGGTACTCGAAGGCACCGCGGATGAGGGCGGTGCGCAGCACGTCGACGTCGGCCGACGGGTGCGCGACGACGAAGTCCTTGCCGCCGGTCTCCCCCACGACCCGCGGGTAGGACCGGTAGCCGGCGATGTTGTGCCCGACGGTCCGCCACAGGTGCTGGAAGGTCGCGGTCGACCCGGTGAAGTGGATCCCGGCGAGGTCCCGGTCGGCCAGGACGACGTCGGAGACCGCGCGGCCGTCGCCGGTCACCATCGTGATCACCCCGGGCGGCAGGCCGGCCGCCGCGAGCAGCTGCACCAGGAAGTGCGCGGCGAACTGCTGGGTCGGCGCCGGCTTCCAGACGACGGTGTTGCCCATCAGCGCCGGGGCGGTGGGCAGGTTCCCGGCGATCGCGGTGAAGTTGAACGGTGTGACCGCGTAGACGAACCCCTCGAGCGGGCGGTGGTCGGTCCGGTTCCACACCCCGGGGGCCGACTCCGGCTGCTCGGCCAGGAGCGCCCGCGCGAAGTGCACGTTGTACCGCCAGAAGTCGATCAGCTCGCAGGCGCTGTCGATCTCGGCCTGGTAGGCGGTCTTGCTCTGCCCGAGCATCGTCGCGGCGTTCAGCGTCTGCCGCCACGGCCCGGCCAGCAGCTCCGCGGCCCGGAGGAACACCGCGGCCCGGTCGTCGAAGGACAGCGCCTGCCACCCGGGGGCCGCCTCCCGGGCGCAACGCACCGCCTCCTCGGCGTCGGCGTGCGTGGCGTGCGCCGACGTTCCCAGGACGGCGCTGTGCCGGTGCGGCTGGACGACGTCGAAGCGCTCCCCGCTGCCGAGGCGGTGCTTCTCCCCCAGGCTCATGGTCAGCTCGACCGGCTCGGCGGCCAGCGCGGCGAGCCGGTCCTGCAGGGCCGCCCGCTCCGGCGACCCGGGGGCGTAGCCGAGCACGGGCTCGTTGCGCGGGGGCGGGACCCGGGTGGCGCCGTCCATGACGACCTCCTGTTCGGGACGTGCCGGTTCAGGACGTACCGGCGAGGGAGCGGAGGAAGAAGCGCAGGTTCGCCGGCCGCTCGGCCAGCCGGCGCATGAAGTAGCCGTACCAGTCGACCCCGTAGGGCACGTACGCCCGGACCGCGCAGCCGGCCGCGGCCAGCCGGCGCTGCTCGGCCGGCCGGATGCCGTAGAGCATCTGGATCTCCCAGCTGGCCGGCGCCCGGCCGGTCTCCCGCGCGAGCCGCTGCGCGATGTCGATCAGCCGCGGGTCGTGGGTGCCGACCATGGGGTAGCCGGGCCCGGTCATGAGCACGCCGAGGCAGCGGGCGTAGGCGGCATCCACCTCGCGGCGGCCCTGCCAGGCCACCGCCGGCGGCTCGTCGTAGGCGCCCTTGACCAGGCGCACCCGCGACCCGGGGACGGCGAGGGCCCGCGCGTCGGCCTGGCTCCGGCGCAGCGCCGACTGCAGGACCGCCCCGGTGTCGGGGTGGTGGCGGCGCAGCTCGGCCAGGACGGCGAGGGTGGAGCCGACGGTGCGCGACTGCTCCATGTCGAGGGTGACCGTGGTGCCGATCGCGGTCGCCGCCTCGACGACCGGGCGGACCAGCTCCAGCGCCAGCTCGGTGCCGCCGGGCAGGTCCTGGCCGAACGCCGACAGCTTGACCGACACCTCTGCCGCGCGGCCCAGCCGCAGCGCCGCGAGGGCGTCGAGCAGCGCCAGGACGGCGTCCCGGGAGCGTTTGGCCTCCGCGCGGTCGGTGACCCCCTCGCCCAGGTGGTCCAGGGTCACCGCGATGCCCTCGCCGGTGAGCCGGCGGACGACGGCGAGAGCGTCGTCGATCGACTCGCCGGCGACGAACCGGTCGACCACCCGGCGCGTGGCCGGGACGCCGGTGACCAGCCGGCGCAGCGCCGGGCGGCGGGCGGCGGCCAGCAGCAGTGCCTTCTGCGAGAGCATGCGCCACCTCCGGCCGCCGACGCTGTTCCCTGCACGCTAGGCAGCGCGGGGCGGGCGGGCCAGGGCGGCGGACGCGGTGCCCCGGCAGCGGGCTCCGGGCGCTGGCCGAGTGGGGCGCGCCGGTCAGTTCTCCGGCGGGGCGGCGAAGCGGGCGCTGAGCCCGTCCCCCTGGTCCCCGCCCTGCCCGGGCAGCGGGGCCTCGTCCTCGGCTGCCTGCGCCATGGCTTCGGCCTCGGCCTCCTCGTCGTCACTGCCCGGGCCGTTGCGCTTCAGCTCGGCGAGCAGGCGCATCTCGTCGGGGGTCAGGTCCCCGCGGGCGAGGTGCTCCCCGGGCTCACCGGCGTCGGCGCCGGTGTACATCGCGGTATCGGGGTGTTCATCGTCGGGGCCGGTCATGACGCTCCTCCAGAGATGCGCCGGTCAGCGGGGGAAGTTCGGCTCCAGCCGCGGCACGATCTGCATCTCCGGCACGAAGCTCGACGGGGGTAGCGTCACCAGCGTCCGGACCATCTCCGCGACGGCGGACGGCGGCATCATCAGGTGCGCCGGGATTCCCCACTGCTCCATCATCGGCGTGTCCATCGCGGCCGGGATGACCGCCTGCACGCGGCACGGGAACGGCCGCTCGGTGCCGTCCGGCTGCTGGACGGCCTTCTCCCGCAGTTCCCGCTGGATGCACCGGGTGGCGTTGAGGAAGCCGGCCTTGGAGCCGTTGTAGGCGATCGCCCCGCTGCCGGAGGTGATCGCCGACAGCGACACGACGTGCACGACGTCGGCAGTGCGCCCCTCGGGCAGGTGCTGGACCCGCTTCATGAACTCGCTGGTCAGGAAGATCGGGCCCTCGCAGTTGACCGCCTGCACGCGCTGGTAGTCGGCCAGGTCGATGTCGGTGATGTAGCCGGGGCGGTCGATGCCGGCCACGTTGACGAGGATGTCGAAGGCATCGCCGTGGGCGTCGAACAGCTGCTGGACGACCCGCCGCCGGCCGGCGTCGTCGGTGACGTCGAGCGGGACGACGTCGGCCGAGCCGCCGGCGTCGGCCACCAGCTTGGCCGTCGCCTCGCTGCCGGCCGCGTCGATGTCGGCGACGGCCACGTGCGCGCCGGCCTGCGCCAGCGCCAGGCAGGTGGCCCGCCCCAGGCCGCTGGCGCCCCCGGTGACGAGGGCGACCCGCCCCTGCAACGACCCGCTGTCGACCATCCGCTCCTCCATCCGGAGATCCCCTCCGTCGCCGCTCAGCCTCGTCGAAGACCGGGCGCGCCGCAGGTCGGGCGGCCTCAGGAGACGGCGGCGCGACCGGCCACCGCGTCGCCGCGCAGCAGGCCCGGCCGGGCCCAGACGTCGGCCAGGGTGACCGTCTTCAGCCCGCGGTCGGCGATCAGGGCCAGCAGCTCGTCGTACACGGTGGTGACCGTCCGGTGGTTGGCGTGCCCGACGACGATGGCCTGCGCAGTGAACCACTCGCGGGCCGCGGCGAGGAGCTGGTCGCCGGTGATCACCCGGTGGTCGGAGAGGGTGCCGTTCCACATGACCACCGTGGGGTGCCCCTGCTCGGCGCAGATCCGGTCGGTGCGCTCGTTGCGGGCCCCGAAGGGTGGCCGGAAGAAGGGGCTGTCCCGGACGCCGAAGGTGCTGGCCAGGAAGTCGCGGTTGCGGCCGATCTCCTCCGCCAGCTCGTCGTCGCCCAGCATCGTGATGTCGGGGTGGGACCAGGTGTGGTTGCCCATCGCGACCTGCCCGGAGTCGATCAGCGGCTGCAGCAGGTCGCCGTTCTCCTCCCAGGAGCGGTAGCGGCCGTTGGGGAAGAAGGTGAGCCGGACCCCGGTGTCGGCGGCCAGGGTGCAGAACGCTTCCACCACCTCGGAGCTGGTGCCGTCGTCGACGGTCAGCGCGAGCGAGGTGCCCTCGCCCGGCAGCCGGTCGACCACGCCGACGGGTGGTTCGAGCGCCGGGGTCACCGGCTCGGTGGCCGACGCGGGGACGGCGGTGGGAAGGGGGGCCTGCTCCGCGACGACCAGGCCGGCGGTGCCGCGGCTCACGGCCGCCCCCGCCAGGCCCGCCGCGAGGAAGAGCAGGAACCGGCGGCGCTCCATGCGGCGGAAAGCTAGGGGGCGTGTCGGCGCGTCCCCCGGCAGCGACACCAAGCCCCCCGAGCGGCTGACACGTCGTGTGCCTTCCCGGCTACGGGGCGTGGTCCGGGGCTGGTCAGGCGGCGGGTGCCAGCCCCGCGGACTCGATGAGCCGGGCCTGCTCGCGGCACCACGGCGACCAGGCGTCGTCGCCCTCCGCCTCCTGCCGGCGCCGGAAGGACGCCCAGTCCAGCAGCTCCCACTCCCCGACCTCGCTCGGCTCGGGGGCCGGCGTGCCGGTGAAGCGCCCCAGGTAGACCGGGCAGACCTCGTTCTCCACCACGCCGCGGAACTGGGCCCGGTAGCGGTAGCCGGGCAGCGCCGGCCGGAGGTCGCGCACCTGCAGGCCGAGCTCGAAGGCGGCGCGCCGAGCGATCGCGGCGGCGTCGTCCTCGCCCGGGCCGGGATGGCCGCAGACGGTGTTGGTCCACATGCCGGGGAAGGTCTGCTTGCCCGCGGCGCGGCGGGTGACCAGCAGCCGGCCGGCGTCGTCGAAGAGGTAGGCCGAGAAGGCCCGGTGCAGCGGCGTCTCGCCGTGGTGCACCAGCGGCTTGGGCATCGTGCCGATCGCCGTCCCGTCCTCGTCGACCAGGACGATGAGCTCCTCCGAGGTGGCCGTCACTCCCCCATCGTCCCGGATCCCGTTCCTCCGCTCCGGACCGGCGTGCGACCGACTGGCGACCGACTGGCGTGGCCCCGTTCCCGCAGGCAGGGTCACGGGGTGGACAGCTTCCGGCGCGACGGCATGGTGTTCGACGTCCGGGACGGCGGGCCGCCCGAGGGCGAGCCCGTGGTGCTGCTGCACGGCTTCCCGCAGGATTCGACCGCGTGGACGGCGGTGGAGTCCCGGCTGCACACCGCGGGGATGCGCACCCTCGCTCCCGACCAGCGCGGCTACTCCCCCGGCGCCCGGCCGACCGGGCGGTCCTCCTACCGGCTGCGCGAGCTCACCGGCGACGTGCTGGCGCTGCTGGACGAGGCCGGGCTGGACCGCGCCCACGTCGTCGGGCACGACTGGGGCGGGATCGTGGCGTGGGCGCTGGCCGCCCGGCACCCGGATCGGGTGCGCACGCTGACCGTGCTGTCGGTGCCGCACCCGGCGGCGATGGCGCAATCGATGGTGACCAGCGACCAGGCGCTGCGCTCGTACTACATGGCGCTGTTCCAGGCGCCGTTCCTGCCCGAGCGGCTGCTGCTGGCGGCGGGCGGCGAGCCGCTGCGCCGCGCCCTGCGGCGCGGGGGGCTGCCGAGCGTCGCCTGCGACCGGTACGTGGCCCGGATGCGGGAGCCGGGCGCGCTGACGGCGGCGCTGGCCTGGTACCGCGCCCTGCCGTGGGACGCCCGCGACCGGGTCGGGACGGTGCAGGTGCCGACGCTGCACCTGTGGAGCACCGGCGACACCTTCCTCGGCCGGGCCGCGACCGAGTCGACACGTCGATTCGTCGCCGGGCCCTACCGGCTGGAGGTGCTCGAGGGCGTGAGCCACTGGATCCCCGAGCTCGCCCCCGAGCGGACCGCCGAGCTGGTCACCGAGCACGTCCGCAGCTGACCGGAGTGCATTCGTGCGGGTCACGGGCACGAATCCACTCCGCTCACGCCGGATCTCCCGCATGACCGGCCGGTCGCCCGGGCACTCCCCCGGTGCCAACCCCACGACGAGCACGGGAGCCCTCCATGCCGACCTCCAACCGCTGGCGCGCCACCCTCGCCGGCGTCGCCCTCGCCGCCTTCCCCCTCACCACCGCCGCCTGCGGTGAGGACGTCGTGGACGACGGCGTGCAGCAGGAGGTGGAGCAGGGGGTCGAGGACGCCGAGCAGAACGTCGAGGACGGTGTCGACGAGCTCGAGCAGGAGGTCGACGGCGAGCACGGGGACGGCTGAGCGCGCCCGGCGCACCGTGGCCTGCGGCCACCCCGACGCGATGGGGCTGCGCCGACCGTCCGGGAGGTGACGGACGCGCTCCCCGCGCGGTGATCGCGGGGTGAACCGGCGGCCCCGCGGGTAGCGGCCCGGAATGGCTGAACCGTCGCGGACCCAGCTCCAGGGCCGGACCATCGCCGTCACCGGCGCCAGCGGCAACCTGGGGACGGCGCTGCTGCGCCGGCTCACCGCACCGGACACCGGGGTGGCCGAGGTGCGCGGGCTGTCCCGGCGGCAGCCGCCGGACCTCCCGCCCTACGACCGGGTGCGCTGGCACCGGGCCGACCTCGGCGAGGCCGACAGCGAGCGGGTGCTGCCCGGCTTCCTGGAGGGCGCCGACGCCGTCGTCCACCTGGCCTGGGCACTGCAGCCGGGACGGCAGCGGGAGCGCCTGCACCGGGTGAACGTGGGGGGCACCCGGCGGGTGGCCCGGGCGGCGGCCGCCGCGGGGGTGACGCAGTTCGTGCACCTGTCGTCCCTGGGTGCCTACGCCCCCGGTGCCGCGGACCAGAAGGTGACCGAGGACTGGCCGCCGACCGGCGTCCCGACCTCCCAGTACAGCCAGGACAAGGTGCAGGCCGAGCGGGTCGTGCGCGAGGTCTTCGACGGCTCACCCGGCTCGACGCTGACCGTCGTCCGCCCGACCCTGGTGCTGCAGCCGGAGGCGAGCAGCGAGATCGGCCGCTACTTCCTCGGGCCGCTGCTGTTCGCCGCCGCCCGCCTGCTGCCGGGGGCGGTGGTCCGGGCGCTGCCGCTGCCGCTGCCGTCGGTCCACGTGCAGTTCGTGCACGCCGACAACGTCGCCGCCGCGCTCGAACGGATGCTGGACCGCCGGGCCCCGGGGCCGTTCAACCTGGCCGCCGAGCCGCTCCTGGACGCCGACGCGCTCGCCCGGGTGCTCGGCACCGTGCGGGTGCCGGTCCCGGCCGTGGTGCTGCGCACCGTGCTGGCCGCCGCCTTCACCGCCCGCCTGGTGCCCACCGAGCCGGGCTGGCTGGACCTCGGCCTGCAGGCGCCGGCGCTGGACACCTCCCGCGCCCGCAGGGTGCTGGACTGGGCGCCGGCCCACCGCGGCGACGAGGTGCTCGCCGAGTTCGTGGCCGCCCTCGGCCGCGGCGAGGGCGCACCGGGACCGCTGCTGCGCCCGGCCGGCGGGCCCGCGCGGGACCCGGGCGGCGAGCCGGCCACCCCCCCGGGGCCGGGGACGACCTAGCCGCGGGGCCGACGGGTGCGCCGCCCGGCTCGACCGTCGCCGCGTGGGTGCCGCCTGCGGCAGGCTCCGGCGCACCGGGCGGGGGCGGAACGACCAACAGCACTCCGCGATCGCGCGAGCACTTTCTGTTGTGGGCGCCGCCGTCCGGAACTACGGTCGGAACCCCCCCGCCCGACTCCCTCGGGGTGGTCAGCACCAACCGCCGGAGCAGCCGTGCCGCACCTGCAAGTCGCACTGGTCCCCGCCCCCGACCAAGTCGTCGTCCGGCTCACCGGCGACGCCGATCTCTCCACCGTCGCCCGCCTCAACCTCGCCCTGGAGCAGGCCGCGGGCCTGAGCTCCGGCCCCGTGGTCGTCGACGTGGCGGGAGCCCGGTTCTGGGACTGCTCGGGGCTGCACGCCCTCACCCTCTTCACCGCCACGCTCGCGCCGGCCGGCCGCCGCTGCCGGGTGGTCGGCGCACCCGCGGCCACCCGCCGGCTCGTGCGGACCGCGGGGCTGGCCGACCGGCTCGAGCTCGACGGCCCGCTGGGCGGCGAGGACCCGGTCCACCCGGTGCCCCCGGCGCGGCCGCCCGCCGCGGAGGCCGTCGTGGCGGCCGGCGCCGGCGCCCGGCGCTCGCCGGTCGCCACGCACCCGGTGCGACCCACCGAGGAGCGGCCGGTGCGGCGCTGCCTCCGGCTCCCCGACCTGCGCCGCTGGCGCTGAGCGGTGCCGACGGAGTCCATGCCCGCGGCCTGACGCCGGGAGGGCTCGCCTCGCGGCAGCTGGGCCCCAGCGAGCACGCTTGCCGACATGACCGGCAGCGCAGGAACGTCAGCAGGCCCGAGGGGCGAGATCGTCGTGCTGCGTCACGGGCAGACGGAGTGGAGCCGCAGCGGGCAGCACACCAGCGTGACCGACCTGCCGCTGCTCCCCGAGGGGGAGGAACAGGCCCGGATGCTGCGCGCGTCCCTCGGCAGTCGGCGGTTCGTCGAGGTGTGGGTCAGCCCCCGGCAACGGGCCCTTCGGACCGCCGAGCTGGCCGGCCTGACCCCCACGGCCATCGACGAGGACCTGGTGGAGATCGACTACGGCGGCTACGAGGGCCGCACCACCGCCGAGATCAGCGCCGACCTGGGCCGTGCGTGGTCGGTCTGGCGCGACGGCACGATTCCCGGCGAGACGCCGGGCGAGACCCTGGCGGCCGTGGCCGAGCGGGTGGACCGCGTGCTCGACCGGGCCCGCAAACGACTGACCGACGGCGATGTCCTCATCGTCGCCCACGGGCACGTGCTGCGGGTGCTCACCGCCCGCTGGCTGGGCCTCGCCCCGGAGGCCGGCGCGCTGTTCGCGCTGTCGGCGGGCAGCTACGGCGTGCTGGGATACGAGCACACGCGTCAGGCGCTCATCGGCTGGGGCCTGCACTGAGCCCGTCGGGCGCACTCCCCGGGATCATCGTGCGGCCGGCCGGCCGAGCAGCCAGCCCTGAGCGAGGTCGGCGCCCAGCGCGGTGACCTCGTCGGCCGCCTGCTCGCTCTCGACCCCCTCGGCCACGACCAGCGCGCCGAGCCGGTGGGCCAGCTCGACCACCGAGCGCACCATCGTGCGGGCCCCCTCGTCGGGCAGCCCCTGCACCAGCGCCTTGCCCAGCTTCACCACGTCGGGCCGGACGGCGGCCAGCAGGGAGCGGCTCGACCAGCCGGCCGCGACGTCGTCGAGCGCCACCCGCCAGCCGAGCGACCGGTAGTACTCGAGGACCGAGAGCAGGTGCCCGCGGTCGGTCACGGCGGAGACCTCACCGATCTCGATGACCAGCCGCGAGGGATCGATGCCGGCGTCCTCCAGGGCCCGCTCGGTGCTGGCCAGGCCCACCTGCGGGCGGGAGATCGAGGCCGGGTGGGAGTTGACGAACAGGTCGGCGTCGCCGAGCCAGGAGGCCGCCCCCGCGATCGCCGACTCCCGCCCGATCCGGTCCAGCCGGGGCAGCCAGCCGGCCGACTCGGCGACGAAGAAGAGATCGCTGCCGCCGACCTCCCGCCCGTCGACCAGCCCGCGCAGCAGTGCCTCGTGGGCGACGACGGCCCGGTCGGTCAGGCGGACGATGGGTTGGTAGGCCGACCACAGCTCGGCCTCGGCGAGGACGCCGATCTCCGCGGTCACGCCCCGCCGGGCCAGCTCCACGGAGAGGGTGGGCGCGGTGAGCAGCCGAGCGGCCAGCGCGGCCCACGCCTCCGGCGGGTCGGTGGCCACGCGGACCCCGTCGGCCTCCGCGGTGGTCAGCTCCCGCGCCAGGCGGTGGAACAGCCGCTCGATGCCGCGGCCGCCGTCCTCGTCGGTGAGATCGAGCAGGTCCGGCGCGGCGGACACGGCCAGGCCGAGCGCCCGCGCGGTCCGGGCCACCTCCGCGAGCAGGCGGCCGTCGGAGGTCGCCATCAGGACGCGGGTGGCGCGGGCGGGGACGTGCCAGTACTCCCGGCGCCGGGCCGGTCCGAGGGTGCTCACCACGCCCAGCAGGATGACCGAGGCACCCGTCTCCCGCCGACAGGCGCGCGCGGGGACCTGGAGCTGCGGAACCCGATCGGACATATACACGTTCGAGGGGTGTCGGGCGTCGTCAACTTGAATGTCTAAGGTCACCCCATGGTCGCCATGCACGCCGCTGAACCACCGCGCTCCGCCCGCGGCGGCCGCCCTCGCGATCCCAGCCGGGACGACGTGATCCGGGCCGCGATCCTGCGCCTGCTCGCCGAGGTGGGCTACGGGGCGCTGACCATGGACGCCGTCGCCGCCGAGGCGGGGGTCGGCAAGGCGACGATCTACCGGCGCTGGCGCACCAAGCAGGACCTGGTGGTCGACACCATCTCCGACCTCAACCGGGCCATCGCCGTGCCCGCGGACACCGGCTTCCTCGAGGGTGACCTCCGCGCGATGATGCACCTGGTCGCCGAGGTCACCGGGGGCCCCGCCGGAGCGGCGATCCGCTCGCTGCTGCCGGCCATGCAGTACCAGCCGGCACTGGTCGAGGCGTTCCAGAGCGGGCCGCTGGCCGTGTGGCGCTCGGCCTACGCAGCGATGTGGCGCCGGGCCGAGGAGCGCGGCGAGGTGCGTTCCGGCCTGGCCGGGTCGGTGGTCGCCGAGGCCACCAGCGCCCTGATCGTGCAGCGCTGGCTGCTCACCGGGGAGCCGGTGGACCGCCAGTACGTCGACCACGTGCTGGACGTCGTCGTCATGCCCCTGATCCGCAACGCGCGCCCCGCGGAGGCCTGACTCACCAGCCGAGCGCGCCCGGCTGGCCCTGGACGGGGCCGACGGCGGCCGGGGGGTAGTCCCAGACCGGCTCCTGGCCCGGGCCCACCGGGTCGGGTCGGGGGTGGCGCACGGTCGGCGTCAGTCCTTGCGGTGCCGGACCTTCTGGACGACGACCAGCGTGACCAGCAGGCCCAGCGCCCCGACGGTGGCCATGCCGGCCTGCGACTGCAGGAAGCGCTGGAAGGCCTCCTGCCCCTGCGTCTTCAGCCGGTTCGGGCTGGTCCGGGCCACCAGCTCGTCGAGCGTGGCCGCCAGCGACTCACGCGCGGCGTCGATCTCCAGCTGGATCTGTCGAGGGTCGCGAGGCACGGCGACAGCCTGCCAGACCGCGCCCTCTGCGGCGCGACCTGCGTCGATCGGGGCCACCCGCACGAGCGACTCCTAGACTCGGGGACCGCGCGGGAGTGGTGTAACGGCAGCCACGCCAGACTTAGGATCTGGTGCCTTCGGGCGTGGGGGTTCGACTCCCCCCTCCCGCACATTGCAGCCCTCTGGCCAGGGGGCTGCCCCGACTTCGGTCGACTCGTCGGATCGAGGTTGGCCGCGGCTGCGGTGCGGTGCAGACGCGGCCGTCCAGCCCGTCGTGCAGGCGCTCCGTCCTGACATCGGACGCCCCGCTCGGCCACTGAACCGGGGCGGACCCCGACCCCTCCGAGGGCGAGCAGCCGCGGGCTGCCGGTGTGCCGCGCCCGGCTGAACTGGTCAGCGCGCACGTGCGCGCGGCATGCTGGACGAGGAACGCCACGCCCTCCACTCCGAGTCCGGAGAGTGGACCTACCACTGGCAAGCACGTCAGGAGGAAAAGGCGATGAGCCTTTCCGTGCCGTCCACGTCTGGCACCGCTACCCGCCCGGACCCGTTCCGCGAGCTGGACGAGCTCTACGAACGCGTGAACCAACTCTGGCAGGCCATCGGTGCCGGCACGCCAGGTGCCGACCGCTGGATGCCGCTGGCCGACATCGAGGAGACCGACGACGCCTACGTCATCGAGCTGGAGTTGCCCGGCGTCAGCGACGACGACGTGGAGATCCAGATCGACGGCCGCGAACTCACCGTGTCCGGCGAGATCAAGGAGCGGGAACGGAAAGGGCTCCTGCGCCGGCGGACCCGCAGGGTCGGCGAGTTCTACTACTCGCTGACCCTGCCCGACGAGATCGACGAGGACAACATCAGCGCGCACCTCGACCGGGGCGTGCTCACCATCCGCGTGCCGAAGACCCAGCAGGGTCCGTCGCGGCGGGTGGCCATCGGCGGGTGACCGCCCCGACCCGGCCATCGGCCGGCGAGCGGCAGGAGTCGCTTCATGGAGTTCGCCACGGGCCGATGACCGGATCGCCGTCCTGGCTCGGGCGCGCCGGGCAGCTGCCGCGCATGGTCGTCGACGCCCTCCCGGCCCGGGTGGTCGGGCTGTTCCGGCAGGGCCGGACGGCCGGCGTGCGGACCGGGAAGACGGTGCTGGCCGCCGTCCTGGCGTACGCGGCGGCCGACTGGCTCGGGACCAGCGACGCCCCGGTGCTCGCGCCGCTGACCGCGCTGCTGGTCATCCAGCTGACCATGTACGAGACGTTCGCCATCGGCTGGGAACGGATCGTCAGCGTCGTGGCCGGTGTCCTGGTCGCCTACCTCTTCGCGCTGGTGACCGGGCTGACCTGGTGGAGCCTGGGTCTGGTCGTGGCGATCTCCCTGGTGGCGGGGAGGCTGCTGCGCCTGGGCGACCACCTGATGGAGGTGCCGATCAGCGCGATGCTCATCCTGGCCGTCGGGGGGAGCGGCACCGCGGCCCAGGGGCGGGTCGTGGAGACGCTGGTCGGGGCGGTCGTCGCCGTGCTGGTCAACCTGCTGATCGCACCACCGCTCTACGTGCAGCCCGCGAGCGAGGCGATCGCCGAACTGGCCGAGCGCATGGCCCGGTTCAGCAGGTCGATGGCCGAGGCCGTGTGCGGCGAGTGGTCGAGGGAGACGGCGTTGGCCCTGCTGGCCGAGGCACGGCGGCTCAGCGAGGAGGTGATCCGGGCCGACCGGATCCTGGCCCGGACCGAGGAGAGCGCCCGGCTCAACCCCCGCGGCCGCATCGCCCGGGAGGCGCGGCCACGGCTGCGGAGCACGCTGACGGCGCTCGAGCACGTCCAGGTGGTGCTGCGCGACCTCGCGCGCACGCTCCTGGACCGCACCTCCGTGCTTCCGGAGCCCGAGGCGGCGGCGGCCTACTCCCCCGAGGCCCGGACCGCACTGGCCCACGTGCTCGATGCCCTGGCCACCGCCCTCGAGGACACCGGTGCGGTGATCTGCCGGGGCGAGACCACCGAGGCCACGGCCAGCCGCATCCAGACGCACCTGGAGACGCTGGAGACCTGGCGCAACCGGCTGAGCGCGCTGCTGCTCGTCGACCCGCAGACCGACCCCGAGGCATGGGTGCAGCACGGTGCGCTCCTGAGCACCATCGACCGGCTGCGCGTGGAGCTCGAGGCGGCCCTCCGGCCGGCACTGGACCCCTGGCGCCCCGCGCCGCTGGCCGCCCGGCCGCGCCAGGCGGTGCGCCAGGCCCTCAGCACCGCGGCCCACCGGCCGGCCCGGCCGGCCCGGCCGGCGGTGGCCGGGCGACGGGCACGGCAGGCGGCGGCCCGGCTGCGCGGCCGGCGCGCCTACTGGGACCCGGAGTAGCCGCCGTTCATCCCCCAGCGCCCGGTCCGGTGCCGTCCGCCGCCCGATCGGGTGCTCGGTCCGTCACGGGGCTCTCCCCCGGCCGCGGTCGTGCCGACGACGCAGCCGTGGCCCCCCTTCCCACGTTGTCGACCGCCCGGCGTCGTCTCGTCGTCCTGCCTGACCGGCTCGCCCCCGCGGAGGATGACCCCGCCCCGGAGGACACCGAGCGGTACGACCCGCGCCGGGACGGCGACCTGCTCGACTGGCTCGGCTTCACCCCCGCCGTCTCCTGAGGACCTCCCCCGTTCGGGCGACGGCCGGAGCGGCCCGCTGCCACCGCGGCCCCGTTCTCACCGCGACTCAGCTGCACGAGGCCCTCCGCCAGCACCAGCAGGTGGGTGAGCCCCCGGGCGGCGCTACACGATCCTCGTGCCGGTCTGAAGGAAGCCGGGATCGTCGGCCTGCTCATGCGCAACCTGGCCGCGCTGGACTACCCGCGGGAGAAGCTGGAGATCCTGCTCCTGCTGGAGGAGGACGACCCGGAGACCCTGTCGGCCGCGCTGGCCGCCGCGGGTGCCGCTCCGCAACGTCTACCTCGTCTGCAGCCTCGTGCTCGCCGCGGAGATCCCGCTGTGGATCGGCAGGGGCCGCTCGTGGCAGGACGCGATGCTGCCCGGCCACGCGATCCTCATGGCGGCCTTCGGCGCCGTCTTCGTGCTGGGGGCGGTCACCGTCGCACCGCCGGCGCCGCCGCGGCCGGATTGGTCGTGCTCGGCGTGGTCGGCCTGCTGCCGGTCCTCGCGGGCGCGGCCGTGGTCGCGGCCCTGTGCGGGGCCTCCTCCGGCTGGACCCGGGTCGAGGCCTGGCAGGCCGCGCGGTCGGTGGCGCTGACCGCCGGCGAGGAGGCGGCGGTGGCCCGCACGCCCCCGCCGATCACCGGCCCGGGGGCCCGGACGGCGGATCGAGTGGCGCGGTGACCGGGTCGTGGCCGCCTACCTCGTCCTGGCGTTCCCGCCGGCGGTCACCGCGTTCTCGCTGTGGTTCGTCGAGTGGATCGCGCGGCACTGAGCGCGGTCAGGACCGCCCGAGCCGCTCGTTGACCGCCGGGACCAGCGCCGCGAACGCCTGCCCGCGGTGGCTGCGCGCGTCCTTCTCCGCCGGATCCAGCTCGGCCGAGGTGCGGTCCAGCCCGTCCGGGACGAACACCGGGTCGTAGCCGAACCCGTTCCCGCCCCGCTTCTCCCGGATCACCCGCCCGCGCCAGGCCCGCTCCAGCACCTGCTCGGTGCCGTCGGGCAGCACCAGGGCGGCCGCGCAGACGAACTCCGCGCCACGCCGCTCGTCGGGCACGTGGTCGAGCTGGCCGAGCAGCAGCGCGGTGTTCGCCTCGTCGTCCCCGTGCCGGCCCGACCAGCGCGCGCTGAGCACGCCCGGCATCCCGTTGAGGGCGTCCACGGCCAGCCCGGAGTCGTCGGCCACCGCCGGCAGCCCCGTGTGCCGGGCCGCCTCGCGCGCCTTGAGCAGGGCGTTCTCCGCGAAGGTGGCCCCGGTCTCGGGCGCCTCCGGGTACTCCGGGACGTCGGCCAGACCCACCACCTGCACCCCGGGGACGGCGTCGGCCAGCAACCGCTGCAGCTCGGCGAGCTTGCCCGGGTTGCGGGTGGCCAGCAGCAGCCGGGTGCTCATCGGGCGCCGACCTCCTGCCGCAGCGCCGCCTCCTGGATGCGGGTCAGCTCGGTGCACCCGGAGACGGCCAGATCGAGCAGCGCGTCCAGCGTGGCCCGGTCGAAGACGCCGTTCTCAGCGGTGCCCTGCACCTCGACGAAGCTGCCGTCCCCGGTGCAGACGACGTTCATGTCGGTGCCGGCCTTCACGTCCTCCTCGTAGGCGAGGTCCAGACGGGGCTCGCCGTCCACGACCCCCACGCTGACCGCGGCCACCGACTGCACGATCGCCTTCGGGCGGGCCAGCTTCTTGCGGGCCCCGAGCCACGAGACGGCGTCGGCGAGCGCGACGTAGGCGCCGGTGATCGCCGCGGTTCGGGTACCGCCGTCGGCCTGCAGGACGTCGCAGTCGATCGCGATGCTGTTCTCGCCGAGCGCCGCCAGGTCGATCGAGGCCCGCAGGGACCGCCCGATCAGCCGGCTGATCTCGTGGGTGCGCCCGCCGATGCGGCCCTTCACCGATTCGCGGTCGCTGCGGGTGTGGGTGGCCCGCGGCAGCATCGCGTACTCGGCGGTGACCCAGCCCAGCCCTGATCCCTTGCGCCAGCGCGGCACCCCCTCGGTGACGCTGGCGGCGCACAGCACGCGGGTGCGACCGAACTCGACGAGGACCGACCCCTCGGCGTGGGCGAGCCAGTTCCGGGTGATCGTCACGGGGCGGAGCTCATCGGCCGCCCGGCCGTCGGGACGCGAGGTGCGGGCTGCTGTCACGTCCGCCGACAGTAGTGCGCGGCCCCATCCGTCCCTCGCGCATCGTGTCGCCGCGGCCTTGCACAGGCCTCCTACCTGCAACGATTACTTTCCGCGTCGCCCTGCGCACCATCCGGCTGCGCACCGACCCGCCCGAGGACCCCATGGCCCAGCACGCTGATACCGCAGACACCACCGACCAGACGGAGAGCCGGGAACGCCGCCTCGAGATCATCGCCGCGGTCCTCCTGGGCCTGGCCGCCGTGGCCACGGCCTGGAGCGCCTACTGGTCGGCCATCTTCGGCGGCAACGCCATCCAGGGCTACGCCCAGGCCAACACGTTCACCAGCCAGGTCTCGGAGGCCTACGGCGAGGGCGACACGCAGAAGGCCTTCGACCAGAGCCTCTTCGTCACCTACGCTGCGGAGCTCTTCCGCGGCGACCCGGAGGGTCTGGCCGCCTACATCTACAGCGACGTCGCCACCGACGAGTTCCGCGCCGCCATCGACTGGTTCAACACCACCGGCGACGAGGTGATCAGCCCGTTCGACGTGGACTCCGGGTCACCGTACGCCGTCCCCGGCTACGAGCGCGGCAACGGCTACCTGGCGGAGGCCGACGCCGCCTACCAGGAGGCGGTCGCCGCCGACGACAAGGGCGACCGCTTCGACCTCGCCGCGGTCTTCCTCGCCCTGTCGCTGTTCTTCGGCGGTATCGCGACGGTCTTCAAGCGGCGGCTGCCGCAGCTGGTCACCCTCACCGTCGGCTCGGTCGGTTTCGTCATCGGGCTCGGCGCCGTCATCTGGGCGCACATGGCCTGAGTTCCCCGGCCGGGCCGGGAGGGAGCGACACCCTCCCGGCCCGGCCGGCACCGTCCTGCCCGCCCGGCCCTGACCGGGCAGGATCGCGGGCATGCGTTCGGAGCTGCGCGCGGTCCGCACCGGCGGTATGCCCACCGTCGTCGACCTCACCGACGAGTGCGCCGAGTTCGTGCGCGCCGAGGCCGACGGCCTGCTGCACGTCTTCGTGCCGCACGCGACCGCGGGGGTGGCCATCATCGAAACCGGGTCGGGCAGCGAGGAGGACCTGCTGGCCCAGCTCGACGTCCTGCTGCCCCGCGACGAGCGCTGGCGGCACCGGCACGGCAGCGCCGGGCACGGCCGCGACCACGTCCTGCCCGCGTTCGTGCCGCCGCACGCCAGCGTTCCGGTGCTCGAGGGCCGGCTGCAGCTGGGCACCTGGCAGCGGATCTGCCTGGTCGACACCAACACCGACAACCCGCAGCGGCACGTCCGGCTGTCCTTCCTCGCCGGCTGACCGCCGGCCGACGGGCGGCGCGCTCAGCCGGCGGCGCGCGGCACCCCGCCCCGCGGGCCGATCCGCTCCCGGACCGCCCGGGCCAGCGACCCGGTGGAGACCCGTGGCCGGGGCACGGCAGGATGCCGGACATGACCGACACCGACAGCGGCATCGACGCGGCCCCCGTCCGCCTGGCCCCGGGTGACCCGGCCCCGGAGTTCACCCTCCCCGACGCCGACGGGAAGCCGGTCTCCCTGTCCGAGCACCGCGGCCGTCGCGTGATCGTGTACTGCTACCCGGCCGCGATGACCCCGGGGTGCACCACCCAGGCGGTCGACTTCACCGCCGCCGCGGGCGAGCTGGCCGAGGCCGGGCTGGACATCATCGGCATCTCCCCCGACGCGCCGGAGAAACTGCTGCGCTTCCGGGAAAAGGAAGACCTCGGCATCACGCTGGTCTCCGACGTCGACAAGGAGGTGCTGCGGGCCTATGGCGCCTACGGGACGAAGAAGTCCTACGGCAGGGAGGTCGTCGGCGTGATCCGCTCGACGTTCATCGTCGACGTCGAGGGGCGCATCGAGCGGGCGGCCTACAACGTCAAGGCGACCGGCCACGTCGCCAAGCTCCGCCGGGATCTCGGGCTGGGCTGACCGCCCGGTCACTCCGGGGGACCGCCGCGCACCCTCTCCGCCCACAGGGCCGGGCCGGCACACGACGCGGGGCGGGCGCGGCGCGGTGCGTCACCCCTGGACGGCCCTCCGGCGCGGCCGGTCGCCGCGGTCCGGCTCAGGCGCGCCACGTGCCCGGCCGCGGCTGACACTCCGGGCCGCACGGGTACCCGGCCTCCCACGGGAAGACGCCGTCGCAGTGCGGCCAGGCCAGCTGGTAGGCCGGGACGGAGTACTCGGCCGGCCGCTGGTAGAAGCGATTGGCCGCGAACAGCACCTCGCCCGGGTTGGGGCACACCTCGACGTGGAGCCGGCCCGCCCAGCCGTCCCAGGAGACGAGCTCGCCGGGCACGAGATCGCGCCCGTCGACCACCATCGCGGCGACCTCGCCGAGCAGGGCGTGCGTGCGCTCCGGCCCGAGGCCCACCATGACCAGCTCCGGGTGGCCCAGCCCGAACAGGCCGACGGTGTAGCCGAAGGCCGGCTCGCCGGGTTCCTCGCCGGAGCCGACGTACTGCACCGCGAACCGGCTCTGCCGGACGACGGTGGCCAGGTGGGCGTCCTCCTGGTCGAGCCAGGCGATGGTCTGCGGATCGGTCGTCATGCGGTGCAGCCTGTGCCGGAGCACCGACGACCGGCCGGCGCGCCGGCTCTGGCTGTGGACGGGACCGGAGGCTGTGGACCGGTGCCGGGAACCGTCAGCCGCCGGCGCCCTCGCGACGCGCACGGGCCCGGCGGCGCCCCTCGTGCATCGCCTGCACCCGGGCGACCGGGATGGTGTGCCCCTCGGCGACGAGATCGGCGGGCAGCTCCTGCGGCTCCGGCAGCAGCGCCGCCCACGGGTCACCTGCCCCCAGGCGTTCCCCGGCGGTCCGCACGGTCACCGCGTCCGGTCGCACCGTCGGCAGGTCCTCCCAGGCCACCGGCGCCGACACCGGCAGGCCGGGCCGGATCCGCGGGCTGTAGGCGGCCACGATCGTCGACCCGCCCGACCGGGTGGAGTCGAGGAACACCCGGCCGTGCCGGTCCTCCTTGATGTAGGCCGTGGTCGCCCGCTCCGGGTCCAGCCGCTCGGCGCGGGCGGCCAGCGCCCGGGTCGCCGCGGCCACGTCCTCGACCCGCGCGCCCCGCACCGGGACGACGACGTGCACGCCCTTGGAGCCGCTGGTCTTCACCGCCCCGGCCAGCCCGGCCTCGGTGAGCGCCCGGCGGACCAGCCCCGCGGCGGCGACCACCTGCTCGAAGCCGGCGTCCTCCGGCGGGTCGAGGTCGACGACCAGGCCGGTCGGCTGGTCCTCCCCGGCGCGCAGGAACGGGACGTGGAACTCGACGGCCCGCTGGTTGGCCAGCCACAGCAGGGTCCGGCGGTCGTCGCAGAGGACCTGGTGCACCTGCCGGTTCGCGCCGAACGACCAGACCGGCACGGTGCGCAGCCAGTCCGGCGCGCCCTTGGGGACGTTGCGCTGCATGAACGGCTGCTGGCCGGGCCGCACCCGCATCACCGACAGCGGCCGGCCCGCCAGCTGCGGGATCAGCCGGGAGGCGTTGGCGTCGAGGTGGTCGACCAGGTCCGCCTTGGTCACGTCCAGCCCGTCACCCAGCGGTGAGTCCAGGCTGGTCAGCCGGACGCCGTCCCGTTCGTCGTCGACCACCGGCCCACCCTGTCCGCCGTTGCGGAAGCGGGCAAGCGGGAGTGGCCCCGTCCAGGGCACCGCCCCGAGCCTGCGAGGGGTGGGGAGGACGGGGTCCTCCTTCAGACGTCGTAGCGCGCGCCGGGGGCGACCAGCTCGGCGGCCGGGAACACCGCCTGCGCCGAGGCGAGCTGCGCGGCGGAGTCGACCCACGGGGGCACGTGGGTGAGCAGCAGCCGGCCCACACCGGCCGCCGCGGCGTGCTCCCCCGCCTCCCGGCCGGTCAGGTGCAGATCCGGCGGGAGGCCCGGGACGTCGGGGTGGGCGGCCTCGGCCAGCAGGATGTCGGCACCGCGGGCGAGGTCCACCACGGCCGCGCTGGCGCCGGTGTCCCCGGTGTACACCAGCGACCGGCCGCCGCCGGTCAGCCGGATCGCGTAGCACTCCATCGGGTGGGCCGTGCGGGCCAGCTCGACGGCGAACGGGCCGAGGTCGAGGTGCCCCGCCCCGACCGGGACGAAGTCGAACACGTCGGTGAGCCCCTCACCGTCCGCGTCGTAGGCCAGCGCCAGCCGCCGCTCGGCGCCGACGGGGGCCAGCAGCGGGACCCGGCCCCGGGTCGCCCGGCCGGAGTACCGGTGCCAGACCACGAACGGCGCGACGTCGAGGCAGTGGTCGGCGTGCAGGTGGGAGAGGAAGACCGCGTCGACGGTGTCGGGGTCGACCAGCCCCTGCAGGGCGCCGAAGGACCCGTTGCCCAGGTCGACCAGCAACCGGAACCCGTCGTGCTCGACCAGGTAGCAGGAGGCCGGGGACGCCGGTCCCGGGCCGCTACCCGAGCAGCCGACCACCGTGAGCCTCACGCGACCGCCCCCCGCACCGATGTCATGGCCGGTCAGGCTAACCGGCGGTGCCGCGAGAGCCGGCTCACGCCCAGAGCTGGCCCTCCAGCGCGGCGGTCGCCTCCTCCAGCGTGCCCGCGTAGGCGCCGGTGGACAGGTACTTCCAGCCGCCGTCGGCCACGACGAAGGCGATGTCGGCCTTGCGGCCGGCCGCGATCTCCTTGTCGGCGATGCCGAGGGCGGCGTGCAGGATCGCGCCGGTCGAGATGCCGGCGAAGATGCCCTCCTGCTCGACCAGCTGCCGGGTGCGGCGGAGGGCGTCCTGCGGCCCGACGCTGAACCGGGAGTCCAGCAGCGTCGGGTCGTAGAGCTCGGGGACGAAACCCTCGTCGATGTTGCGCAGCCCGTAGACCAGCTCGCCGTACCGCGGCTCGGCGGCGATCACCTTCACGTCGGGCTTCTTCTCCCGGAGGAAGCGGGAGACCCCCATGAGCGTGCCGGTGGTGCCCAGACCCGCGACGAAGTGGGTGATCGAGGGCAGGTCGGCGAGGATCTCCGGACCGGTGCCGGTGTAGTGCGCCTCGGCGTTGGCCGGGTTGCCGTACTGGTAGAGCATCACCCAGTCGTCGTGCTCGGCGGCCAGGCCCTTGGCGACGGCGACGGCCTGGTTGGACCCGCCGGCCGCCGGGGAGCTGATGATCTGCGCCCCGTACATCTCCAGCAGCTGCCGCCGCTCGATCGAGGTGTTCTCCGGCATCACGCAGATCAGCCGGTAACCCCGCTGGCGGGCGACCATCGCCAGCGAGATCCCGGTGTTGCCGCTGGTCGGCTCGAGGATGGTGTCGCCCGGCTTGAGCTTCCCCTCCTTCTCCGCCGCCTCGATCATCGAGATGGCGGCCCGGTCCTTGATCGAACCGGTGGGGTTGTGGTCCTCGAGCTTGGCCCACAACCGGACGTCGGGTGCCGGTGACAGGTTCGGCAGCCCCACGAGCGGGGTGTTGCCGAGCGAGTCGACGAGGGAGGCGAAGCGGGCCATGAGAGCTCTTCCGGAAGGGGGGACGGTGGGGCTGGGCTCGGAGGAGCTCAGCAGCCGCCGGCGACCGCCGGGAGGATCGTCACCGAGTCGCCGTCCTTGACCTGGGTGTCCAGGGCGCCGGTGAAGCGCACGTCCTCGTCGTTGACGTAGACGTTGACGAAGCGGTGCAGCTTGCCCTCCTCGGTGACGAGGCGGTTCTTCAGGCCGGGGTGCTTGGCGTCGAGGTCGTCGACGAGCGCACCGAGCGTGTCGCCGTTCCCCTCGACGGTCTTGCTGCCGCCGGTGTGGGTGCGCAGGATGGTGGGGATCCGGACCTCGATGGCCATGGCGTGCTGTTCTCCTCGGAAATTCGGGGACGTCAGGAGCGCTGCACGAGGCAGCAGTGGTGGGTCTGTGCGGGGCAACACCCGTCCGCCGTCCGGGATTCCGGACGGCGGCCGGCCCTCCTGCAGGGGCCCGCCGCGAGCCTGCGAGCGGGGGGCAGGAGGGTCCTTCTTCAGTCGTAGACGACGGTGGTCGGCGAGTGGCCGAAGAGGTAGGACTCGATGACCTCGACCTCCTCCTCGCTCACCTCGCCGTCGACGATGCGGAAGCTGCGGAACTCCACCTCGTCGCCGGCCAGGCCGGTCTGCTCCCCGTGCTGGCGCGTCGACACGAGCACGTAGTGGGCGTTGGGCTCGGAGGCGAGTCCGATGTCGGTGCGCGAGGGATAGGCCTCGGTGGCGGTGTGCGAGTGGTAGATGACCACCGGCTCCTCGTCCCGGTCGTCCATCTCGCGGTAGAGCTTCAGCAGGTCACCGGAGTCGAACTCGTAGAACGTGGGCGAGCGCGCCGCGTTCAGCATCGGGATGAAGCGTTCGGGGCGGTCGCTGCCCTCGGGGCCGGCGACGACACCACAGGCCTCGTCGGGATGGTCCTCCCGGGCGTGGGCCACGATGGCGTCGTAGGTCGCGCGGTCGATGCGCAGCACGCCCCCAGTCTAGGCGTCCTCCCGGAGCCGCCGTCCGGTCGGTCCGGACGGCGACCTGCGGAACCCGCCCGGTCCACCGGATACGGTGCGCTCTCGTGGTCCTCGAGCTGCTCATGATCGCCGGTGTCTGCGTGCTGGCGGTGCCCGCCCTGGTGCTGGGTATCTCGGGGCTGACCCGCCGCAGCGGCCACTACAGCAGCGCCGCCGGGGCCGACCGCGCGTCGCTGGTCCTGCTGGTGACCATCCGCCTGATCGCCGTGCTGCTGGTGCTCGCGCTGTCGGCGATCACGCTGGTCTCGACGATCGGGGCGATGATCCGCGACGTCGAGCTGCACGGGCTGGTCGCGGTCTTCTTCGTGGCGGACCTGCTGCTGGCGGTGCTGGTGCTGCTCACCTTCGGCCGGCGCGACCGGCGACGAGCGCGTCGACGAGCGACCCCTGCAGCGCGGTGAGCCAGTAGTAGACGGCCATCTGCTGCCCCTCCTCGGAGGAGAGGTCCTCGGGCGGTTCGGTGTCCTCCTGGACGTCGAGCCGGGTGCCCAGCGCCAGCCGCAGGTCGTTGCTCGTGCGCAGCCACGCCGCGGCCTGGTCGGGGTCCAGCCGGAGCGTCCCGCCGTCGGGCGGCAGCGTCGCCCGCACCGTCGCCAGGTCATCGGCCTTGCCCGCCCGCAGCGCCGCCTCGGTCATCTCCCGGTAGTCGGCCGCCAGGTCGGGGTCGCTGCGGTGCCCGTCGGGCAGCAGCCGCTCGACCACCGGGTCACCGCCCACGTCGGCCGTGTCGGCGGCGAGCAGCTGCTCGAGCTGGTCGAGCAGCAGACCCACGATGCCGGCCTCGGCGGGCTCCAGCCGGGCCACGACCTCGTCGCCCCGGCGCCGGAAGGGCTTCACGAGTCCCGCTGGTAGCTGGCCCACAGCCCGTAGGCGTGCAGCCGGCTGGTGTCGTGCTCCATCCGCTCCCGCGGACCGGAGCTCACGATGGCCCGGCCCTCGTGGTGGACCTGCAGCATGAGGGTGGTCGCCGTCGGCTCGTCGTAGCCGAACAGCTCCTGCAGCACGTAGGTCACGTAGGTCATGAGGTTGACCGGGTCGTTCCAGACGATGGTCACCCACGGCCGGTCGAGGTCGCCGCGCTCCTCGACCGTGGTCTCCGGCGTCCGTGTCGGCGCGAGTGGTCCGGCCACGGCCCCACCTTAGGACGCCACCTGCCGGGCGTCGTCCACCCGGTGCCCGACGCGTCGGGGCGGCGGACCCGGCCTACGCTGCGGGGGCATGTCGACCGGTTCCGCGCTGCTCACCGATCGGTACGAGCTCACGATGGTCGCCGCCGCCCTGGCCGACGGCACCGCCGACCGCGAGAGCTCCTTCGAGGTCTTCGCCCGCCGCCTCCCGCACGGTCGCCGCTTCGCGGTGCTCGCCGGCACCGGGCGGCTGCTCGAGCACCTCCCCCGGTTCCGCTTCGGCGACGAGGAGCTCGACGCCCTGCGCGAGCAGGGGCTCACCGACGCGCGGCTGCTGGACTGGCTGGCCGACTTCGCCTTCAGCGGCGACATCGAGGGCTACGCCGAGGGTGAGCTGTTCTTCCCCGGCTCGCCGGTGCTCACCGTCCGGGCGCCGTTCGCCGAGGGCGTGCTGCTGGAGACCCTCGTGCTGTCGATCCTCAACCACGACAGCGCCATCGCCTCGGCGGCCGCCCGCATGGTCGCGGCCGCCTGCGAGCGGCCGGTGATCGAGATGGGCTCGCGGCGCACCCACGAGCAGGCCGCCGTCGCCGCGGCCCGCGCCGCCGCCCTGGCGGGGTTCGCCGCGACGTCCAACCTGGAGGCCGGCCGCCGGTACGGCATCCCGACCGCCGGCACGAGCGCGCACGCCTTCACGCTGCTGCACGACGACGAGGCGTCCGCCTTCCGCGCCCAGATCGCCACCCTCGGCGTGGACACCACCCTGCTGGTGGACACCTACGACGTCGACCAGGGCATCCGGACGGCCGTCGAGGTCGCCGGGCCGGAACTGGGCGCGATCCGGCTGGACTCCGGCGACCTGCCGACCCTCGCCACCCACGCCCGGCAGCTGCTCGACGAGCTGGGCGCGACGAAGACGAGGATTCTGGTGACCAGCGACCTCGACGAGTACGCGATCGCCGGGCTCATGGCCGCCCCGGTCGACGGCTACGGCGTGGGCACCTCGCTGGTCACCGGCTCCGGTGCCCCCACGGTCGGGCTGGTCTACAAGCTGGTCGAGCGGGACGGCGTCCCGGTGGCCAAGCGGTCCGAGGGGAAGCACTCCGTCGGCGGCCGCAAGACCGCCGTCCGCCGGCACGACGCGTCGGGCACGGCGACCGCGGAGGTGGTCAGCAGCGGGCCGGTGCCGGCCCAGGACGGCGACCGCCCCCTGCTGGTCGACCTGGTCCGCGGTGGGCAGCCGGTCTCGGATGCCTCCCCGCGGGAGCTGCTGGCCGCCGCCCGGGCCCACCACGAGCGGGCGCGCGCCGCGCTGCCGGCGGAGGCGTGGGCCCTCTCGCGCGGGGAGAGCGCGATCGAGACGATGACCGAGTGAACGGGCGGACGGGAGGACCGATGATGACGCGGGCCCTGGTGGTGGTCGACGTCCAGAACGACTTCTGCGAGGGCGGCAGCCTGGGCGTCGCCGGCGGGACGGCGGTCGCCGCGGCGATCCGCGAGCACCTGCGCACCGCGGCGGCCGACTACGCGCACGTGGTGGCCACCCGCGACCACCACATCGACCCCGGCGGCCACTTCCACGAGCAGCCCGACTACCTCGAGACCTGGCCCGCGCACTGCGTCGCCGGTACCGGCGGCGTCGAGCTGCACCCGGTCCTGGAGGGGGCACCGATCGAGGCGGTCTTCGACAAGGGCCACTACAGCGCGGCCTACTCGGGATTCGAGGGGGCCTCGGGCGGGGTGCCGCTGGCCGACTGGCTGCGCGGGCGCGGGGTGGACGCCGTCGACGTGGTGGGCATCGCCACCGACCACTGCGTGCGGGCCACCGCCCTGGACGCCGTCGGCGAGGGCTTCGCCACGAGGGTGCTGCTGCACCTCACCGCGGGCGTCGACCCGAGCACGACCGACGCGGCGCTGGAGCAGCTCCGTACAGCAGGCGTGCAGCTGGAAGGAGCTGTGCACCAACCCGGCTGACGACGCCCTGCCGGAGCCCCGCAGCCGGGGACGCCACCCGACGGTCCTGGCCGCGGTGTCGTCCGGGCGGACGACAGGTCACACCGCGTCGAGGACCTCGTCGCGGGTGAAGCCGAGCACCTGCAGGACGGCGTCCAGGTAGGGCTGGTTGAGCGCGGTGTGCGCCTGCTCGCGGACGTAGGGCTTGGCGTTGAAGGCGATGCCCAGCCCGGCTGCGTTGAGCATGTCGAGGTCGTTGGCGCCGTCGCCGACCGCGACCGTCTGCTCCAGCGGGATCCCGTACTCCGCGGCGAACCGGGCCAGGGCGCGGGCCTTCCCCGCGCGGTCCACGATCTCCCCCACCAGGCCGCCGGTCAGCCGGCCGTCGGCGACCTCGAGGGTGTTGGCCGCGGCGAAGTCCAGGCCGAGCTGCTCGGCGAGCGGGTCGGTGATCTGGGTGAACCCGCCGCTGACGATCCCGCAGCGGAACCCCAGCCGCTTGAGCGTGCGGATGAGTGTGCGCGCACCCGGGGTGAGCACCAGGTGCTCGCGCACCTCGTCGAGCACCTCGACCGGCAGCCCCGCCAGCGCTGCCACCCGCGCGCGCAGCGACTGGGCGAAGTCCAGCTCCCCGTTCATCGCCGCCGCCGTGATCCGGGCGACCTCGGCGGCCCGCCCGGCCCGGGCCGCGAGCTCGTCGATCACCTCGCCGCGCACCAGCGTGGAGTCCACGTCGAGCACGATCAGCCGCTTGCTGCGCCGGGCCAGCCCGACCTGTTCCACGGCGATGTCGGCGCCGGTGGCCGCCGCGACCGACGCGAGCGCGGTGCGCAGCGCGGTGGCCTCGGCGCCGGAGACGGTGAGCTCGAAGCTGGTCACCGGGTAGTCCGACAGCCGGCGGATGGCGTCGATGTTGGCGCCCAGCCCGGCGATCGCCGACGCGGCCCCGGCCACCGCCTCGGGCGGCACGGGCCGGCCGAGCACGATGACGTGGTGCGGCCGGCCGGCGGGCACGACGCCGGGGCCGTCGCCGGCCAGGGACTCCACCTGCACGTGCACGCCCGTGGCCGGGCCCACCTCCGCCGCCAGCCGCTCGAGGCCGGCGAGGAAGGCCGCCTCCTCCACCGGCGGGGCGTCGGCGACCGGCACGACGCCGACCACGACCCCCAGCACCAGCTGCCCGTGGACGACGACCTGCTCGACGTCGCGCACCTCGACGGCCCGCTTCTCGTCGCCGGCCTCGGCGAGCGCGGTGAACAGCCGGGCGGTGACCCCCGGATGGTCGGCCCCGGTGACGGTGAGCAGGGCCCGCGGGCCCTGCGGGGCGGGATGCGGCGCGGCGGGATCCGACGGCGTGCGGGGGGCGGGGTCGAGCGGCACGCAGCCATCGTCCCCCACCGCTGCCGCGGGCCGGCGCACCGGCCCGGGAACGGCGACGCCCCGCCGGCCGAGGGCCGACGGGGCGTCGCAGGCGGCCCCCTCCCGGGGCCCACCCCGAGCTAGCGCGGGGTGGGGAGGAGGGGGTCCATTCTCAGGTGGCGTCGGGGTCGCGGGGACCCTGCCGCGGACCGCTCCCGCCGACGATCTGGTCGGCGTAGGGCTGGTGCTTCTTCCCGGCGTGCGCCTCGCGCTGCAGCCGCTCGAGGAGGTGCGGGTAGTGCGCCTCGAAGGCCGGACGCTCGGAGCGGATCTTGGGGATCTCCACGAAGTTGTGCCGCGGCGGCGGGGAGGAGGTCGCCCACTCCAGGGAGTTGCCGTGGCCCCACGGGTCGTCGCGCAGGGCGAGCTTCCCGTGCCGCCAGGACTTCGCCACGTTGTAGAGGAACGGGATGGTCGAGGCGCCGAGCACGAACGAGCCGATGGTGGAGACCACGTTCAGCGTGGTGAACCCGTCGCTGGCCAGGTAGTTGACGTACCGGCGCGGCATGCCCTCGCTGCCCAGCCAGTGCTGCACCAGGAACGTGCCGTGGAAGCCGATGAAGGTCAGCCAGAAGTGCAGCTTGCCCAGCCGCTCGTCCATCATCCGGCCGCACATCTTCGGGAACCAGAAGTAGATGCCGGCGTAGGCGGCGAACACCACGGTGCCGAAGACCACGTAGTGGAAGTGCGCGACCACGAAGTAGGAGTCGGAGACGTGCCAGTCCAGCGGCGGGCTGGCCAGCAGCACACCGGTCAGACCACCGAGGAGGAAGGTGATCATGAACCCGATCGAGAACAGCATCGGCGTCTCGAAGGTCATCTGACCCCGCCACATCGAGCCGATCCAGTTGAAGAACTTGATGCCGGTCGGCACCGCGATCAGGTAGGTGAGGAAGGCGAAGAAGGGCAGGAGCACCGCGCCGGTGGCGTACATGTGGTGCGCCCACACGGTCAGCGAGAGGAACCCGATCCCCAGGGTCGCGAAGACCATGCCCTTGTAGCCGAACAGCGGCTTGCGGGCGAAGACCGGGATGATCTCGGTGACGATGCCGAAGAACGGCAGCGCGATGATGTAGACCTCGGGGTGCCCGAAGAACCAGAACAGGTGCTGCCACAGCATGGCGCCCCCGTTCTCCTCCGAGTAGACGAGCGCCCCCAGCTGCCGGTCGGCGAGCAGGGCGAACAGCGCCGCGGTGAGGATCGGGAAGGCCAGCAGGATCAGCATGCTGGTGACCAGCGCGTTCCAGGTGAAGATCGGCATCCGGAACAGCGTCATGCCAGGCGCCCGCAGGCAGACGATCGTGGCGATGAAGTTGACGCCACCGAGGATCGTGCCCAGACCGCTGACCGCCAGACCGGCGATCCACAGGTCGGCACCGGCCCCCGGGGTGTTGGTCACGTCGCTCAGCGGGGTGTAGGCGAACCAGCCGAAGTCCGCAGCACCACCGGGGGTGAGGAAGCCGGCCACGGCCAGGGTGCTGCCGAAGAGGAACAGCCAGTACGAGAAGGCGTTGAGCCGCGGGAACGCGACGTCGGGCGCGCCGATCTGCAGCGGCATGATCAGGTTCGCGAACGCGAAGAACAGCGGCGTCGCGAAGAACAGCAGCATCACCGTGCCGTGCATGGTGAACAGCTGGTTGTACTGCTCGGGCGAGAGGAACTGCAGGCCCGGCTGGGCCAGCTCGCCACGCATGAGCATGGCCATCAGCCCCCCGAGCATGAACCATGCGAACGAGGTGGCCAGGTACATGAGGCCGATGGTCTTGTGGTCGGTGGTCCGCAGCAGGTTGGAGAGCCGCGAGCCCTTCTCGACCTCGTGAGCCGGGTTCGGCCGGCTCACGATCGGCGCCGGTGCGATCGTCACGGCCGCAGCTTAGACGGTGGCGCGGGGTGACCTCTCGCCGCCGGTGCGGGCGCGCCGGGCCGCTGCGGGCGAACCGTGACCGCTCGGTCGCCGCGCCGGGCGCGCGACCGGGGGGTTCAGCCGGCCGGCGTCCAGCTGGTGACGTCGACCGAGACCGTCACCGCCGTGGGCTCGGGCAGCCCCGCCACCGCCGCGGCCAGCGCCTGCGGGCTCAGGTGCCGGGCGTGCGGGCCCATCCCGACCAGCGTGGTGATCGCCGCCCGGTCCAGCAGCAGCCGCTCCCGGTGCCCGGTGGCCGAGGCCGGCCGCAGGTGCGGCTCGAGGGTGGCGGCCAGCCGGCGGGCCTTGTCCGGGTCGACCTGCAGCAGGCCGAGCGGCGCGATCAGCTCGGCGAGGTGGTCGGCGGCCGGTGTCACCACGACCAGCCGGCCGCCGGGGCGCAGCACCCGGGCGATCTCCGGACCGTTCCGCGGGGCGAAGACCACCAGCACCCGGTCCAGGGTCCCGTCGCGGACGGGCAGCCGCGCCCAGGCGTCGGCGACGACCGACACCGCCCGCGGGTGTGCTCCCGCCGCCCGCCGCGCCGCGTAGCGGGAGGAGTCCAGGACGAGGCCGACGGCGTCCGGCAGGCGGTCGAGGACCGCCGCGAGGTGGTGCCCGGTGCCCCCGCCGAGGTCGAGCAGGGTGCCGGGCGGGTCACCGTCCTCCGCGAGGACGGCGTCACCCAGGGCGCGGGTGATGCCCGCGTAGTGCCCCGCGCCCAGGAAGAGCACCCGGTCGGCGACCATCGCCGCCGAGTCCCCCGACGGCGCGACGTGCCCGGGCGGCAGCAGGGTGACCTGCCCCTGCCGGGCCCGGTCGAAGGCGTGCCCCGTCGGGCAGCGCAGGCCCGCGTCGCCGGGGGCGGCGTCGAGCGCCGCCCCGCACACCGGGCAGGCGAGCAGGGCGAGGGCCCGCGCGGGCCAGGGGCGGCGGGTGCTCATCGGGCGGGCCCGATCCTCCCCCGCCTCACCGGGGGACGGGGTGGAAGGTCACGTCGTGCAGCGCGCCGTCGGCGGCGACCGCGGTGACGAACGTGCCGTGCGGCTGCCGGCGCCGGTCGGTCGGTGAGCCCGGGTTGAGCAGCCGCAGCCCGGTCCCGGCCGTGGTGTCCCAGGGGATGTGGCTGTGCCCGAACACCAGCAGGTCGGCGTCGGGGAAGCGGACCGCGCAGCGCGCCTCCCGGCCCTTCCGGTCCCCCGTCTCGTGGACGACGGCGACGCGGAGGCCCTCCAGCTCCGCCCGGGCCACCTCCGGCAGCCGCTCGCGCAGCCGCCCGTGGTCGTTGTTGCCGTACACCGCGACCAGCCGCCGGGCCCGCTGCTCGATCCGGTCGAGCAGGGCGACGTCGACCCAGTCCCCGGCGTGCACGACGACGTCCGCGGCGTCGATCGCCGACCACAGCGCATGAGGTAGGTCACGTGCCCGCTTCGGAACGTGCGTGTCCGAGGTGAACACCAGGGAAAAGGGCACCTGGGAATGCTCTCAGGCGGCTACCTTGCCTCTCGCCCGAGGACCGGGCACTTCTCCGCACGACTCCCCCGAGGACACCCATGACAGACCGCACGTCCCTGCTCGCCGGCGGACCCGGCCATCTCGGCGAGGAGCCGTACCCGAGGCGGTGGCTGGCGCTGGCGGTCATCGCCGTCACCGTCCTGCTGGTCATCCTCGACGCGACGGTCGTCAACATCGCGCTGCCGGCCGTCTCCAGCGACCTGGGGATCTCGGCCGCGTCCCAGCAGTGGATCGTCACCGCGTACACGCTGACCTTCGGCGGCTTCCTGCTCCTGGGCGGCCGGATCGCCGACTTCTGGGGCCGCAAGCGCACCTACCTCGTCGGTGCCGCCGGCTTCGCCCTCGCCTCGGCCCTGGGCGGCATCGCGTCCGACGAGGGCATGCTCTTCGCCGCCCGGGCCCTGCAGGGCGCCTTCGGCGCGCTGCTCGCCCCGGCCTCCCTCGCCCTGCTCACCGTCCTGTTCACCGACGCCAAGGAGCGCGCCAAGGCCTTCGCGGTCTACGGCGCGATCGCCGGCGGCGGCTCGGCCGTCGGGCTGCTGCTGGGCGGGGTGCTCACCGAGTACGCCGACTGGCGCTGGTGCTTCTGGGTGAACCTGCCCGTGGCCATCGTCGCCATCCTGGCGGCCATCCCCATCGTGCCGGAGAGCAAGGCTCCCGGGGACACCAGCTACGACATCCCCGGCGCGGTGCTCATCACCGCCGGCATCGCCTCGGTCGTCTACGGCTTCACCCGGGTGGCCGAGGCCTCGCAGGAGAACACGGCGCCCGGGGGCAGCGGG
This sequence comes from Geodermatophilus ruber, assembly GCF_900114385.1. GTDB lineage: Bacteria > Actinomycetota > Actinomycetes > Mycobacteriales > Geodermatophilaceae > Geodermatophilus > Geodermatophilus ruber. The sequence continues at coordinate 34,463 of NZ_FOSW01000005.1, read as the reverse complement.
GACAGCGGCTGGACCGAGCCGCTGGCGCTGACCTTCATCGGCGTCGGCGTCCTGCTGGTCGTCGCCTTCGTCGTCCTGGAGCTGCGGACCCGCAACCCGCTGCTGCCGATGCGGATCGTGCTCGACCGCAACCGGGGTGGGGCCTACCTGACCTCGACGCTGGTGGGCGCCGGGCTGATCGGGGCCTTCTTCTTCCTGAGCCTGTACTTCCAGCAGGTGCTCGGCTACGAGCCGGTGCAGGCCGGCCTCGCCTCGCTGCCCACCACGCTCGGCGTGCTGATCTCGGCCGGCGCCGCCAGCGCGCTGGTGACCAGGGTCGGCCCCAAGCCGCTGATCGTGCTCGGCGGCTTCCTTGCGGCGGGCGGGCTGTTCGTCATGTCGTTCCTGGACGTCGACAGCGGCTTCTGGGAGCTGGCCTTCCCCGGGCAGCTGCTCCTGGGCCTGGGGCTCGGCTTCACGTTCGTGCCGCTGTCCAACCTCGCACTCGTGGGCGCCGGCGCCCACGACGCGGGCGCGGCCAGCGCGATGCTGAACGCCACCCAGCAGGTCGGCGCCTCGATCGGCACCGCGCTGCTGGCCACCCTGTCGGTCGGGGCGATCACCGACTACTTCACCGACGTCGCGACCTCCGGGGAGAACCCGCAGGACCCGATCGTCGCCCTCCGGGCGCAGGTGGAGGGCTACACGACCGCCTTCACCTGGGCAGCGGCGCTGCTGGTCCTCGGTGCGCTGGTCGCCGCGGTGCTCATCAAGGCCACCAAGGACGACCTGCCCGCAGAGGGCGAGGCCATGGCCCACATGGGCTGATCCACTCGGCCCCGCGGCGTGGACCGGTCGCAGGGACCGCACCCGGCCGCGGTGCCGTCCGACGGGACGACGATGTCACCGCTCAGCTGCCCGCCGACCGGGCCGCCAGGGCCTTGAGGCGCTCGTTGTAGGCCGCGAGCTCCGCGTCCTCGGTGCGTGCCGCGGCCCGGTCGAGCCGGGCGGCCTTGCGACCCTCGGAGCCCATCCACGAGAACAGCACGACGGCCATCACGAAGACCGTCGGCAGCTCGCCGAAGGACCAGGCGATGCTGCCGGCGGTCTTCTGGTCGGCCAGGACGTCGACCCCCCAGCCGGCCGGCGGGTGCGCGAAGGTCTCCACCACGAGGGAGCCGGCCATCATGACCGCGACGCCGAAGAAGGCGTGCAGCGGCATGGGGATGAGCAGCTCCAGCATCCGGCCGCCGTGGCCGGCCGTCCGAGGCCACGGGTCCTGGGCGAGGATCGGGCCGAAGAACAGCAGCCCGGTGACCGTGAAGTGGGCCAGCATGAACTGGTGGCCGAACGGGTCGGCCATCAGCGCGTCGAAGATCGGCGTGAAGTAGACGCCGTAGAGGCTGGCCAGGAACAGCGGCAGCGTGAAGGCCGGGTGCGCGAGGAACCGGGCGACCCGGCTGTGCAGCGCGTCGAGCAGCAGCGCCCGGGGAACGCCGGCCACTCCCCTGCCGCGGGGCAGGGTGCGCAGCGCGAGCGTCACCGGGGCGCCGACGAGCAGCAGCAGCGGCACGACCATCGACAGCACCATGTGCTGGGCCATGTGGACGCTGAACAGCACCATGCTGTAGCCGTTGAGCCAGGTGCCGGTGACGGCGAACAGCGAGAGGCAGCCGGCGATCCACGACGCCGTCCGCCACCACGGCCAGGTGACGCCCGAGCGGCGCAGCCGGATCAGCGCCACCAGGTAGCCGAGGACGCCCAGCAGGCTCAGCACGGCGAGGACCGACCACGCGTCCAGGTGGGGCAGGAACATCCGCCCCCAGGTCGGCGGCTCCGCGGGCACCCACATGCCCGAGTGCGAACCGTGCTCCACCGACGACCTCCTGCCGCGCGCTCCCAGTGCGCTCCCACTGTCCCACCAACCGGCCCCGGCACGCCCCCAGCGGGGGGCCTCCGACGCACGACGCCCCCCGCCCGGATCGGACCGGGCGGGGGGCGTCGGAGCGGGAAGGGGCGCCTCAGATGGCGACGCCGCGCTCCCGCAGCCACGGGAGCGGGTCGATCTTCTGCCCGTTGAGACCGCCGACGTGCACCTCGAAGTGCAGGTGCGGGCCGGTGGACTGGCCGCGGTTGCCCAGCAGCGCGATGGTGTCGCCGGCCCGGACCACCTGGCCGGGCTGGACGAGAATCTCGTCCATGTGCCCGTAGACGGTGACGTCGCCGTTCTCGTGCTGGAGGTACACCGCCAGGCCGTAGCCGCTGGCCGGGCCGGCCTCGAGGACGATCCCGTCCATGGCGGCGTACTCGGGCGTGCGCATCGGCGCGGCGAGGTCGATGCCGGAGTGCATGGTGCCCCAGCGAAGACCGAAGCCGCTGGTCAGCCGGGCGCCGGCGACCGGCAGCACGGCGTCGGGACGCGCGGCCTCCGCGGCCGCCTCCGCGGCCAGCCGGTCGGCCTCGGCCTGGACCTGTGCCGCGGCGGCCTGCTCGGCCTCCCGCGCGGTGCGGCTGGCGGTCATCTCCCCGAGCCGCGCGGCCGCGTCGGACTCGATGGCGGCGGCCTGGGAGCCGCCGTCGAGGCCGAGCTCCTGGGCGACGCTCACCGAGTGGCTCCCCGCCTCGGTGGAGTCGGCCTGGGCGACGCGGTCGTCGGTGGTGACCAGGCCCAGGCCGACCGCGCCGACGAGGGCGGCGGCCAGGTACATCGCCGGCCGGCGGGACGCCGGCGGCGGGACGGGGCGGCGGCGCCGCAGCCCGTGCCGGGCCCCCGGCGCGCCCCCGCTCCCGGGAGCCGGCCGAGCGTGGGCGGTGCGCCCCTCGGGCAGTCCCTCGATTCCGGCGAGCGCGGCGGCCTCGGCCTGCCCGGTGAGGCCGGCGAGGTCGGTGACCTCGGCCAGCTCCTCGGCCGGTCGCGGCCGGCCCCGGCCGGCGGCGCGCGCGGCGGCGGCCGTGGCGGTCACCATCCGCCGGCTCCTCGCCAGCACCCTGGCGCCCGTCGAGAGCGGGTTGCTACGGGTTCCGGACGCCGGCGCTTCCCCGGTGCGCTGCGTCGGGATGGTCCTGAGCGACGTCGCCTGCGCCGGGTCCGGAGTCCGCTGCGCGGAGGGGACCCGAGCCGTGTCGACAGGGGGGACGGAGCCCTCGTCGGGCGCCGACCCCTCGTCGAGGCGACGGTCGTGCTGGAGCGAAGTCATGCACCTGGCTTCCGGAGGGGACAGGGACGTCGTGCGGTGCCCGACGGGCGAGCGGGACCCATGTAAACACGCAGTTATCGGTTCGTGATTCGCGAAACCGGGTATTCACCTGCAGTTTTGTGGCACATGCCACTAAGCCTCATCGATGTCATTCGCCTGTCCGTGTATCTGGCATGACGGAGCGTGAGCGACTCGCCGGGCCCCAGGGGAAAGCGGCGCGATACGGCTCATTCAGGGCAGAAGGGCCCTGCCGAAGCCCTTCGGCGTCGATCCGAGGAGTACCCGCCCATGCGCGCAGTGACCTGGCACGGCCGAGCCGACGTCCGCGTCGACACCGTGCCCGACCCCACGATCAAGGAGCCCACCGACGTCGTCATCGAGGTCACCTCGAGCGGCATCTGCGGCTCCGACCTCCACCTCATCGAGGTGATGGCGCCGTTCATGACCGTCGGCGATGTGATGGGCCACGAACCCATGGGCATCGTCCGCGAGGTCGGCTCCGAGGTGACCGCCGTCCGGCCCGGGGACCGGGTCGTCGTGCCCTTCAACATCTCCTGCGGCACCTGCTGGATGTGCTCCCAGGGCCTGCAGTCGCAGTGCGAGACGACGCAGAATCGCGAGCAGGGCTTCGGCGCCTCGTTGTTCGGCTACACGAAGCTCTACGGGCAGGTGCCCGGGGGGCAGGCAGAGTACCTGCGGGTGCCGTTCGGCAACACGCTGCCGATCAAGGTGCCCGACGGCCTGCCCGATGACCGCTTCGTCTACCTCTCCGACGTGCTGCCCACCGCCTGGCAGGCGGTGCAGTACGCCGGCATCCCGGACGGCGGCAGCGTGCTGGTCCTGGGCCTCGGCCCCATCGGCGACATGGCGACCCGCGTCGCGAAGCACCTGGGCGCCGGGCAGGTCATCGCCTCCGACGTCGTCCCGGAACGCATCGCCCGAGCCCGGAGCAACGGCGTGACGGTGATCGAGTCGACGAAGCAGGAGGACGTCGTCGCGCAGGTGCGCGACCTCACCGACGGTCGGGGCCCGGATGCCGTGATCGACGCCGTGGGCATGGAGGCGCACGGCTCGCCGCTGGCCGAGCTCGCGCAGAAGGCCACCGCGATCGTGCCCGACGCGATCATGGAGAAGGTCATGCAGGTGGCCGGCATCGACCGGCTGGCCGCGCTCAACACCGCCATCGAGGCGGTGCGCCGCGGCGGCACGATCTCGCTGTCGGGCGTCTACGGCGGGGCGACCGACCCGCTGCCGCTCATGCGGATGTTCGACAAGCAGATCCAGCTGCGGATGGGGCAGGCCAACGTGTGGCACTGGGCGCCCGACATCCTGCCGCTGCTCACCGAGGGCGACCCCCTGGGCGTCGACGACTTCGCGACCCACCGGGTGCCCCTCGAGCAGGCACCGGAGGCCTACGCCAACTTCCGGGAGAAGAAGGACGGCACGGTCAAGGTGCTCCTGAAGCCCTGAACCCGCACCGTGTGAGGAGACCCACCCGGCGCCCCGGGCATGTCTGCCCGGGGCGCCGCCTTGGCTCCGGAAGGGGTCGCTCCCGGCCCCTGGCAGGACGACGACGTCCGCCGCACCGTCCCTGCCGTCCAGCCTTGGAGCCGCTCCCGTGCCCCGCGCCCTGCTCGCCCTCGCCATCGGCGCCTTCGGGATCGGGACCACTGAGTTCGTCGTCATGGGCATGCTGCCCGAGGTCGCCGACGACCTGGGCGTCTCGGTCTCCGCCGTGGGCATGCTCATCTCGGCCTACGCCATCGGTGTCGTCCTCGGGGCTCCCACCCTGACCGCCCTGGGCGTGCGCTTCGCCCCGCGACAGACGCTGATCGCGCTCATGGTGGTCTTCGTCGTGGGCAACGCGCTGTCCGCGCTGGCCCCCACCTACGAGACGCTCGCCGCCGCCCGCGTGCTCACCGCGCTGGCCCACGGCTCCTTCTTCGGCGTCGGCGCGGTGGCCGCGCGCCGGCTGGTCACCCCGGACCGGGCCACCCGGGCGATCTCGCTGATGATCGTCGGCCTCACGGTCGCCAACGTGATCGGCGTGCCGCTGGGCACCTACGTCGCCCAGCAGAGCAGCTGGCGGCTGGTCCTCGGCGGGATCGCCGTCATCGGGCTGGTGACGATCGCCGGCCTGCTGGCCTGGCTCCCCCGGGATGTCGGTGAGCGCGGCGACCTGCGCGCCGAGCTCGCCGCCTTCCGCCGCAGCCAGGTGTGGCTCGTGCTCGGCGTGACCATGATCGGGTTCGCCGCGATGTTCGCCGTCTACAGCTACGTCAGCCCGATCCTCACCGAGCTCGGCGGCATCCCCACCCCCTGGGTCACGCCGGTGCTGGCGCTCTTCGGCATCGGCACCACCGTCGGCACGCTCGCCGGCGGCCGCATCGGCGACCGGTACGGGATGTCGTTCGTCGCGGTCGGGATGGTCGCGCAGGCCGTCATCCTGGTGGCGTTCGCCTTCCTCGCCCGCACCCCGGTCGCGGCGGTCGCGCTCCTGGTGCTGTTCGGCACCGTCGGGTTCGCGATCGGGCCGGTGGTGCAGAACGGCGTCATCGAGGCGGCGCGGGTGCGCGGCGGCAGCCTGGTCTCGGCGGCCAACCAGGGCGCGTTCAACGTCGCCAACGCCCTCGGCGCCGCGCTCGGCGCGCTGGTCCTCTCCGCGGGCCTCGGCTACACCGCCCCGATGTGGGTGGGCGCGGTCCTGGCCGTGCTCGGCGCCGGGATCGCCGTCCTCGCCCGGGCGGCGGGCCGGCGGGCGGACGACGCGACCGCGGCCGGCCCTCCGGCGGCCGTCGAGCCGGTCGGCACGGCGGTCTAGCGGCCGGGAGCGGGGCCCAGCACCCGGTCGAGGTGGGCGTTGGCCAGCACCCCGTCGGGGTCCAGCCGGTCGCGGACGGCGAGGAACTCGTCGAACCGCGCGTAGCGCTGCCGCAGCACCGCGGCGTCCAGACCGTGCAGCTTGCCCCAGTGCGGCCGGCCACCGACCTCCCCGGCGATCGCCTCCAGCGCGCCGAACCAGGGACCGGGGTCGGTGCCGGCCGGCACGTGGGCGGCGATGTAGGCGGTGTCGCGGCCGGACGCCGTCGACAGCGGGATGTCGTCGGCGGCGGCCAGCCGGACCTCCACGGGGAACGCGGTGCGCCAGTCCCCGGCCTCGTGCACCCGGCGCAGCTCGGCGAGGACCGCCGGGGCGTCGCCGCGTGCGACGGCGTACTCCATCTCGAGGAACCGCACCCGCCGGCGGCTCACGAAGACCCGGTGGGAGTGGTCGGTCCAGCTGCGCGGGCCGAGCGCCCGCGCGGAGAAGCGGGCCAGCGGCGGGACCAGCGCCGGCACCCGCCGGCCGGCGGCGACCACCCCGGCGAAGGCGCCGTTGGCGAGGATCTCGTCGTCCCACACCGCCCGCCAGCGGGGCAGGGGATCGAGCCCGTCCGCGAGCGGCATCCGGGTGTGGCACTTCAGCAGCGTCGCGTCGGTGTGCGGGAACCAGTAGAACTCCACGTGGTCGGTGGAGGTCATCAGCGCCTCGAACTGCTCGAGCGCCGCGGTGAGCGTGCCCGGGCCCTCGACCGCGTGCAGCGCGAACGCCGGTTCGGCCTGCAGGGTCACCGCCGTCACCACGCCGAGGGCGCCCAGCCCCACGCGGGCGGCGGCGAAGACCTCGGGGTGGGTGGCGGCGTCGCAGTGCAGCACCTCCCCCGCCGGTGTCACCAGCTGCAGCGCGCGCACCTGGGTGGCCAGCCCGCCGAACCGGGCGCCGGTGCCGTGCGTGCCGGTGGCCAGGGCGCCGGCGACGGTCTGCCGGTCGATGTCGCCGAGGTTGGTCAGCGCCCAGCCGCGCCGGCACAGCTCGGCGGTGAGGCGGTACAGCGGCGTCCCGGCGCCGACGGTGACCCGCCCGTCGGCGCCGACCGTGACGGCGCGCAGCTCGTCGAGGAGCAGCTGGACGTCCTCGGGCCGGCCGATGGCGGAGAACGAGTGGCCGCTGCCGATCGGCCGTACCCGCCGTCCCGCCTCCGCGGCGGAGCAGAGGACGGCAGCGACGTCGTCGACCGAGGAGGGGCGCACCGCGGCCACGTCGGCCCGCTGGTTGCCGCTCCAGTTGCGCCAGCGCGTGGGAGCGCCGGGCAGAGCCGTGTCAGCCGCCACCCGCTCCACCTCCCTGGCCGGTGACGCGCACTCTGCATCGGGGCGACAGTGCAGGTCAACCGCCGGGTCAGGGGGTTGACCCTCCGCTGCCGGACGGCCACGCTCGCCGGGTGAGCCGTGCCTCCGCTCGCTCCGCCGAGGCCGCCCGGGCCCGCCTGGACCGGGCGACGGCCGACCTCGACCCACCCTTCGCCGTCGTGGACCTCGACGCCCTGGACGCCAACGCCGCCGACCTCGTGCGCCGGGCGGGGGGCAAGCCGGTCCGGGTGGGCAGCAAGTCGGTGCGCAGCCGGCCTGTGCTGCGCCGGGTGCTGGCCCGCCCGGGCTTCGCCGGCGTGCTCGCCTACTCCCTCGCCGAGGCGCTGTGGCTGGCCGCCGGCGACGACCCGGTCAGCCACGACGTCGTCGTCGGCTACCCGACCACCGACCGCGGGGCGCTGCGCGCGCTGGTCGCCGACGAGGCGGCCGTCGCCCGGGTGACGCTGATGGTCGACTCCCCCGCGCAGCTCGACATCGTCGACGCCGTGGTGCCGCCGGGCCGGCGAGCGCCGGTGCGGATCTGCCTGGACGTCGACGCCTCGCTGCGGGTCGCCGGCGGCCGGGTGCACCTGGGCGTGCACCGCTCCCCCGTGCACGAGCCGGCCGAGGCCGCCGCGCTGGCCCGCACGGTGGTCGCCCGCCCCGGGTTCACCCTCGTCGGCCTGATGTCCTACGAGGCGCAGATCGCCGGGGTGCCGGACGCGCCACCCCGGCGGCCGGCGCGCGGCCTGGCGGTGCGGGGGATGCAGGCGCTCTCGGCGCGGGAGCTGGCCGGCCGGCGGGCCGCGGTGGTGGCGGCGGTCTCCGCGGTGGCGCCGCTGGAGTTCGTCAACGGCGGCGGCACCGGCAGCCTCGAGCGCACCGCGGCCGACCCGTCGGTGACCGAGCTGGCCGCGGGCTCCGGCCTGTACCACCCGGCGCTGTTCGACGGGTACCGCGCCGTCGCCGGGCGCCCGGCCGCGTTGTTCGCGCTCCCGGTGACCCGGGTGCCGGCACCGGGCACCGCGACCGTCGCCCACGGCGGGTGGATCGCCTCCGGCCCGCCCGGCGACGACCGGCTGCCGCGGCCGGTGTTCCCTGCAGGGCTGCGCCTGCTGGGCACCGAGGGCGCGGGCGAGGTGCAGACCCCGCTGCGCGGCCCCGCCGCGCACCGGCTGGCCGTGGGCGACCGGGTGTGGTTCCGGCACCCCAAGGCCGGGGAGCTGTGCGAGCACGTCACCGTCCTGCACACCGTGGCCGGGACGGTGCGCACCGGCACGGCCCAGACCTACCGGGGCGAGGGCCGCGCCTTCGGCTGAGGACGCCGCCGCGGCTCAGGCCGGGATCGGCTGCGCCGGATGCACGGCGACGGGCGACGGCCTGAACCCCTTGACGATGAGGTAGCCGGCCAGGCTCATCTCCCAGGCGAACACGGGCAGCGCGGCCAGCATGCCGAGCGAGGAGACCTGGTCGTAGAGGCCGAACATGATCGCGGTCGACGAGAGGAGGACGAGGGGGCCTCCGACGAGCCCGATCCCGGCGATCCAGCGGGGCACGAGCCGCGACCGGTGCATCAGCCAGGCCAGCAGCAGGCTGTTGAGGCCGATGACCAGGCCCGGCCCGAGCAGGAACGACCAGTCGTGCAGGGCGACGAGCGACCTCCCCGCGGCGACGAGCGCGTCGTCGTCCGTGCCGGGTGCTCCCCCGGAGCTCCGGCGCAGCGTCACCACCGACAGGACGCTCAGGATGCCGACGACGATGATCGCGGCCTCGAGCAGGCGGCCGCAGACGTAGCCGAGGGCGACGCCGTGGTCCTGCCGCTTGACCACCGGGTACAGCGTGACCGCGGTGCCGATGCAGGAGACGGCGAGGACCAACTCCAGGAACCCACCCACCAGCACCTGCGTGTCCGCACCGGAGCCGAGAACGTAGCCCGGGTCGCCGAGCAGCGGCTGGTAGAGCGCCAGCGCGACGATCGCGGTGACCGCCGCGACCAGGAAGAACACACCCGCCGCGACCGCGGCCGCTCTCGTCGAACCCATGGCTGCAGGCCACCTCTCCGGAAGGCAGGTGTACGGCGTACACCAGATGTCGAGACCGTAGGTGTACGCTGTCCACCTCGTCAAGGCCCGCGGGCCTCGTGCCACGCCGGGAGGGGTCACCGATGGCTCAGCAGGCGGAGCCGCCACGCCGCACCCCCCTGAGCAGGGAGCGGGTGCTGCGCGCCGCGGTCGCGCTGGCCGACGAGGCCGGGATCGGCGCGGTCAGCATGCGCAGGCTGGCGCAGCACCTCGGCGTCGTCCCCATGGCGCTGTACAAGCACGTCGCGGACAAGGACGAGCTGCTCGACGGCATGGTCGACCTCGTCCTCGGCGAGATCGACCCGCCCCTCCCGGCCTCGGACGTGAACTGGCAGAGCGCGGTCCGGAAGCGCCTGCTCTCGGCGCGCCGAGCGGTGCTGCGTCACCCCTGGGCGCGGCAGGCGATCGAATCCCGCACCCGCAGGACGCCGGCGGTGCTCGGGTACATGGATTCCCTGGCCGGCATGTTCCACGCCGGGGGCTTCACCGCCGACCTGACCCACCACGTCATGCACGCCCTGGGCAACCGCATCTGGGGCTTCAGCCCCGAGCTGTTCGACGAACCGCGGGACGACGACGCGCCCGGCCCCACCCCGGAGGCGCAGGAGGCCGTGGCCCGCGAGTTCGCGGAGCGCTATCCCCACATCCTGGAGATCGCCCTGGCCGCCACCGCCGGCGACCCGGCCGGCGTCGGACGGGGCTGCGACGAGCAGTTCGAGTACGAGTTCGCGCTCGACGTCCTCCTGGACGGGTTCGAGCGACTCCGGCGGGAGGGCTGGAGCTCCCGCCGCGAGCCCTCCCGCTGATCAAGGGGCCGCCGGGAGATCAGCGTGCGCGCTCCACGCGGGCCTCGTCGAACACCGCCTCGGTCGTCTCGTACACCCGGCCGTCCGCGCCGAAGACCAGGAACCGGTCGAAGGAGCGGGCGAACCAGCGGTCGTGGGTGACGGCCAGCACCGTGCCGTCGAAGGCGGCCAGCGCCTCCTCCAGGGACTCCGCCGACAGCACGTCGAGGTTGTCGGTCGGCTCGTCGAGCAGCAGCAACGTGGCGCCGGACAGCTCCAGCAGGAGGATCTGGAACCGCGCCTGCTGCCCGCCGGAGAGGGTGCCGAACAGCTGGTCGCCGGAGTCGGCCAGGCCGTAGCGGCGCAGCGCGGCCATCGCCCGGCCGCGGTCGACGCCCGAGCGGCCCGGCTCCCCGTGCCACAGCAGGTCGACGAGGGTGCGCTCCTGCCAGTCCGGGTGGGCGTGGGTCTGGGCGAAGAAGCCGGGGACGACGCGCGCGCCCAGCCGCCAGGAGCCGGTGTGCGCCACCTCCTGCCCCGCGAGCAGCCGCAGGAAGTGGGACTTGCCCGCGCCGTTGGCGCCCAGCACGCCCACCCGGTCGCCGTACCAGACCTCCAGGTCGAAGGGCCGCATCAGCCCGGAGAGCTCCAGCTGCTCGGCCATCACCGCCCGCACCCCGGTGCGCCCGCCGCGCAGCCGCATCGCGACCTCCTGCTCCGGCGGGCGGTCCGGGGGCGGGCCCGCCGCCTCGAACTTGGCCAGCCGGGTCTGCATCGCCCGGTAGCGGGAGGCCATGTCCGGCGAGTTGGCCGCCTGCTGCTGCAGGGTGCGCACCAGGTCGACCAGCCGCTGGTGCTCCTCCTCCCAGCGCCGGCGCACCTCGGCCAGCCGCTCGTGCCGGGTCCGCCGCGCCTCGGCGTAGCCGGCGAACCCGCCGCCGTGCACCCACGCCGTCCCACCCTCGACGGTGACCACCCGATCGGCCACCCGGGCCAGCAGCTCCCGGTCGTGGCTGACGAACAGCACCGTCTTGCGGGTCTCCCGCAGCCGCTGCTCCAGCCAGCGCTTGCCGGGGACGTCGAGGTAGTTGTCCGGTTCGTCGAGCAGCAGCACCTGGTCGGGCCCCTGCAGCAGGGCCTCGAGCGCCAGCCGTTTCTGCTCCCCGCCCGAGAGCGTGGCCAGGTCCCGGTACTTGCACCGGTCGTAGGGGGCGCCGAGCGCGGCGACGGTCACGGTGTCCCAGACCACCTCGGCTTCGTAGCCGCCGACGTCACCCCACTGGCCGAGCGCGTGGGCGTAGGCGAGCTGCGCGGCGTCGTCGTCGGTCTCCATGAGGGTCAGCTCGGCGGCCTCGACGGCCTCCCACGCGGCCCGGACGGCGGGCGGGGCCAGGTCGACCAGGAACCGCTGGACGGTGGTGCCGTCACGCACCGAGCCGATGAACTGGCGCATCACGCCGAGCCCGCCGCTGCGCGCGACCGTGCCCGCCTCCGGGGACAGGTCGCCGGCGACGATCCGCAGCAGCGTCGTCTTGCCGGCGCCGTTCTCCCCGACCAGCGCCGCGCGGGCGCCCTCGCCGACGCGGAAGGAGACCTCGTCGAGGAGGACCCGCCCGTCGGGGAGGGTGTGCCGGACCCCGGTCACGTCGACATAGCCCACCCGGACATCCTCCGGGCCGGGGCAACCGGGTTTCGGCGGTCAGCCGACCGACAGCAGCCGCTCCCGCGCCAGGCGCTCGACCAGTTCCGGCAGTGCCGTGACCGGGACCCCGCTCAGGTCCCGGCGGCAGTTGCGCACGACGGTGCCGATCACCTGTGGCCGCAGCCGGGCGTGGAACTCGTCGGCGAGCCGGGCGACGGCCTGGTCGACGGCCGGGTCGTCGGTAACGGGCACGGTGCTCGTCATGCGGTGGGCCCCTTCGTGGCGGCATCCCGGGGTGCGGGAGGGAAGAACCGGGGACGGCCCCGGCCGTGGCTTCTCCACCGTTCCCGGCAGTGGCCGACGGCGCCAGGGACCTAGGTCATCGAGGCCGCCGGCGGCGGGGTCAGCTGCCCGTGTCCCGGCTCAGCAGGATCTGGTGCATCCGGCGGGCCACCTGCGCCACGGCCGGTGGCCGCGGCTCGTCGGACGGCCGCTCCTCCAGGCCGTCGACCAGCGCGCGCAGCGCGTCGGCGAGCACCCGGAGCTCCCGCTCCACGGCCGCGAGCCGGGCCTCGGCCGACCCGCCGCCCGCCGCCTCCCCGGCGGGCCGGTCCGGCGGCTCCCCCTCCGTCGACCCGCGCGGAGGCGGGACGGGCCGGAGCACGTCACGCAGCCCGGCGGGCAGCTGGGCGACCAGGTGGTCGATCTGGTCGGTGGAGGTCAGCTCCTCGAACGCCGCCGTCACCTGCGCCGCCGCCGTCCGCGCGCGCGGCTCCGGGATGAGCGCCTCCTGGGCCAGCGCGGCGGTGAACCGGCCGGGGTCGTAGCGCACCGGCACCTGGTGCGGCACCCAGCCCTCGAAGAACAACCCGCGGAGCACCAGCGGCAGCTGGGCGGAGAAGTGCGCCGCGACGTCGATGCCGAGCCGGTCACGGACCCGGTGCAGCCAGGCCCGCAGCACCCGGTAGGCGAACTGCTCGTCCTCGGTGCCCAGGTGGATGGCCACCGTGCGCAGCCAGAGCTGGGCGGTCTGCACGCCGTGCGCGAGCGGGTCGGAGGAACGCCGAGCGGTCATCGTCATGGCGGCCTCCGGAGACGTGCTTCCGCGCAGCCAGGCTGCTCCGCGACGCCGGCCCCCGGTCAGGGCCGAACGGCCCGCGCCGGGGCCCAGGGCCCCTGTCGGTACGGGAGGACAGGGCCGACCATCCGAGGAGACCACCGGCCGACCGCTGCGGCCGCGCCGGACGGGAGGTGTGCGCGGTGCCCTTTCTCGACCGCACGGACGCCGGTCGGCAGCTCGGCCGGCGGCTGGAGCCGCTGCGCGCAACGGACGTCGTCGTGCTGGGGCTGCCCCGCGGCGGGGTGCCGGTGGCGGCCGAGGTGGCCCGGGCCCTGGATGCGCCGCTGGACGTCATCGTCGTCCGCAAGCTGGGCGCGCCCTTCCAGCCCGAGCTGGCCATGGGCGCCGTCGGTGAGGGTGGGGTCACCGTGCTCAACCAGCGCGTGCTGCGCATGGCCGGGATCGACGACGACGAGATCACCTCGGCCGAGCAGCGGGAGCGCGCCGAGCTCGAGCGCCGGGCGCTCCGCTTCCGGGGCGACCGCACCCGCGTGCCGCTGACCGGCCGGACGGCCCTGATCGTCGACGACGGGATCGCGACCGGTTCCACGGCGCGCGCCGCGTGCGCCGTCGCCCGCGCGCAGGGCGCGACCCGCGTCGTCCTGGCCACGCCGGTGTGCGCCCCCGACAGCGCCCGCGCGCTCGCGGCCGAGACCGAGATCGACGAGGTGGTCGCGCTGGAGCTCCCGCGCCTGTTCGCGGCCGTCGGGCAGTTCTACGAGGACTTCCGGGCCACGGAGGACGAGGAGGTCGTCGACATCCTGGCGCACACGCCGCGACCGGCGGAACGGGCCCCGGCCGGGGAGCCTCCGCCGCGCGACGAGGAGGTGACGGTGCCGGCCGGCGGCGGGCGGCTGGCCGGCTTCCTCGCGGTGCCCCCGGAGGCGCGCGGGCTCGTGGTCTTCGTCCACGGCAGCGGCAGCAGCCGGTACAGCCCGCGGAACCGGTACGTCGCCGAGGTCCTCCAGCAGGCCGGCCTGGGAACGCTGCTGTTCGACCTGCTGACGCCGGCCGAGGAGGCGCACCGCGCCCACGTCTTCGACATCGAGCTGCTGGCCGGCCGGCTGGCCGAGGTGTCGGCCTGGCTGCGGGAGCTCCCCGCCCACCGCACCCTGCCGATGGGCTGGTTCGGCGCCAGCACGGGGGCCGCCGCCGCGCTGTGGGCCGCGGCCGAGCCCTCCGCCGACGTCGCGGCGGTGGTGTCCCGCGGTGGGCGACCCGACCTGGCCGCGGCACGGCTGGGCGAGGTCCGCGCCCCGACGCTGCTGATCGTGGGCGGCCGCGACGCCCAGGTGCTCGAGCTCAACCAGTGGGCGCAGGCGCGGCTGCGGGGCGAGAACGAGATCGCCGTCGTGCCGGGGGCGACCCACCTGTTCGAGGAGCCGGGCGCGCTGGAGCAGGCGGCCGCGCTCGCCCGCGACTGGTTCGTCGCCCACCTGGCGCGCACGCCCCAGCCCAGCGGGTAGGGGTCGGGAGCGCGCCGTGGCCGCGGGACCGGTGACGCTGTTCCTCTGCGGCGACGTGATGCTCGGCCGCGGCGTGGACCAGGTGCTGCCGCACCCCGGTGACCCGCGGCTGCACGAGCGCTCCGTCCGCGACGCCCGCGCCTACGTGCGCCTGGCCGAGGAGGTGCACGGCCCGGTCCCCCGCCCGGTCGCGCCGTCCTGGCCGTGGGGCGAGGCGCTGCGGGTGCTCGACGCCGCGGCGCCCGACGTCCGGATCGTCAACCTCGAGACGAGCGTGACCCGCAGCGACGACTTCGCGCCGGGCAAGGCGGTCCACTACCGGATGCACCCGGCCAACCTCGCCGCCCTGACCGTGGCCCGCCCCGACGCCTGCGTCCTGGCGAACAACCACGTCCTGGACCTGGGCGTCCGCGGCCTGCTCGAGACCCTGGAGGTGCTCGAGGGAGCCGGGCTGCGGGGCCCCGGGGCGGGCCGGGACGCCGCGGCGGCGGAGCGGCCGGTGGTGCTGCCGGCCGGCGGGAACCGGAGGGTGCTGCTGGTCGCCGCCGGCTCGCCCTCCAGCGGGATCCCTCCGCACTGGGCGGCCGGCCCGCACCGGCCGGGGGTCGCCTACCTCCCGGCCCTCACCGATGCCGCGGCCGACGCGCTGGCCGAGCGGGTGCGCGGCCTGCGCCGGCCGGGGGACGTCGTGGTGGCGTCGCTGCACTGGGGGTCGAACTGGGGCTGGCCGGTGCCCGAGGAGCAGGTGCGCTTCGCCCACCGGCTGGTCGACGGCGGGGTGGACGTCGTGCACGGCCACTCCTCGCACCACCCGCGCCCGATCGAGGTCTACCGCGACCGGCTGGTCCTCTACGGGTGCGGCGACCTCGTCGACGACTACGAGGGCATCGGCGGGCGCGAGCAGTACCGCGACGACCTCCGGCTGGCCTGGTTCGTCACCGTTGACGCGGACTCCGGGTGCCTGGCCGGGCTGCGGATGGTGCCCCTGCAGGCGCGGCGGCTCCGGCTGGAACCGGCCGCCGCGGAGGACGTCGGCTGGCTGGCCGCGACGCTGACCCGGATCAGCGCGGGATCGGCGTCGGCCATCGAGCCGGCGGCGGACGGCAGCCTCGTCCTGCTCGCCCGGTGAGGGCGCGGCTCAGGCCGCGGAGTAGCCGTTCCGGCCGGCGTCGGTGGCGGTACGCGCGTCACGCACCAGCGCCTCCAGCGCCGCCTGGTCGACCTTGTCCAGCGAGGTGAACCGGATGCAGCTGCGGCCGCAGGAGACCTTGCCGAGCTGCTCGGCGCGCGCCTCCGCGAGGTACTGCCCGTCGACGACCGCGCAGACGTAGAGGGAGAGGTGCCGCTTCTGCGCCGCGAGCGCGATCAGCGGCCAGGTCGTGGTCTCCTTCGCCGACTTCGGCCGGTAGGGCATCAGGCCGTAGCCGAGCATGTGCTGCGCGCCGACGGGGACCAGCTGCCGGTCGATGCCGGGTGCCGCGGTCATGACCAGCGCGTCGACCCGGCGCAGCTCCTCCGCGCGCGCCCCGGCCGCGGCGAACCAGGCCTCGACCTCCCCGGACCCGCTCACCGCTGCCTCCTCAGCCCAGCGCCAGGGACAGCACGGTGGCCCCCGCGACCAACAGCATCGCCAGGACGACGACCGCCGCGACCAGCCGCCGCCGACGCTCCGCGTCCCGCCCTCCGGCACCGCCCATCCCCATCACGCCGCGGAGGCTACCGGCGGGGGGCGACACGCTCCGCGCTCCGCCGCCCCCACAGGAGCGTGTCCAGGGCGGTACCCGCGGGGATCTCGCGGCGCACCTGCGCGAGCCGGTCGACGTCGAGCAGCTCGGCGACCGGGGCCAGCCGGTCGACGCTGTGCAGGATCGCCGGCTCCTGCGGGCCCCCGACACCGTGCGCGACGTTGTCCACGTCGTGGCCGAGGACGAGCAGCCGCCCGCCCGGGCGCAGCCAGCCCACGGCGCGGCGCAGCAGCGCGGTGGTGTCGGGCTCCGGCAGGTGCAGGTAGGCGACCAGGACCAGGTCCAGCGAGCCGGGGGGCGCCGCCCAGTCCAGGACGTCGGCGGTCACCCAGCTCACCCGCTCGGCGCCGGGTCGCTCCTGCCCGCGAGCGAGGCCGGTGGCGGCGAAGTCCACCGCGCTGACCTGCCAGCCGCGCGCGGCCAGCCACAGCGCATGCCGCCCCTCCCCGGCGGCGAGATCGACCGCCCGCCCCGGCGGGAGATCGGCGAGCAGTTCCGCCACGAGCGCGTTCGGCTCGGCCGACCACTGCCGCTGCTCGGCGTACCGCGCGTCCCAGTCCGCTGCCCGCATCCGGGCAGTCTGGCAGTCAGCGCAGGACCATGCCGCCGGCGATGTCGAGAGAGTCCCCGGTGAGGTAGTCGGAGTCGCTGGAGGCGAGGAAGAGCGCGGCGCGGGCGACGTCCTGGGGGGCGCCGAGCCGGCCGAGCGGGGACAGCACCGACCAGGTGTCGAGCTCGCGGGTGCCGCGCGGCGCGACCTCCGCCCGGTCGAGCAGGTAGCCGGGACACAGGCAGTTGACCGTGATGCCGTGCGGGCCGAGCTCGTGCGCGGCGACCCGGGTGAGCGCGGTGACCGCGGCCTTGGCGGCGGCGTAGTGCGCCTGCCCGCCGCTGGCCGGGCCGCCCGCGCTGGCCACGTTGATGACCTTGCCGGCGCAGTCCTCGGCGGGGGCGCGCATGCCGATCATCGCCCAGGCCGCCGCCTGGATCGCGATGAGCATGCACTGCGCGGGCGTGGCGAACGCCTGCCCGAGCTCCGCGGCCTCCATCTCCAGCAACGGCGCGAACCGCCGGGCACCCGCGTTGTTGACCAGCACGTCGATGCCACCGAGGCGGCCCAGCGCCTTCTCCATCGCCTCCCGGGTGGCGGCGACGTCGGAGAGGTCGACGACGCAGGCGTACCCGCCGACCTCCGCGGCCAGCAGGGCGGCCTCCTCACCGCAGCGGTCGAGGATGGCGACTGTCGCCCCCTCCGCGGCGAACACGCGAACGATGGCGGCCCCGATGCCTTCGGCACCACCGGTCACGACGACGCGTCGTCCGGACAGCCGCTTCACGGCCGGGTGGTGGGTCGGGTACGGACAGGAAGTGGTCGCACGGCCTCGCCCAGGGGAGCGAGGTCCGGGCGGAGTCGGCTCATGGAGCGGTCCCCTCGGAGTTATCCCTCGCGTGGTCCGCGCCGCCCCATACCCACTCCGGGCCGCCCCGCACCTGCGGAGCGCGAGAACCTGCGGTCCTGCGGCCCGTTTGCCGGTGTTCCTCGTGGGTTGCCGCTCCTTCAGCACCGGCAACCCACGGACGACGCAGGCAGCGGGAGTGGCGGGCGGCCCGGGCGCCGGGGTTGGGTGGCGGCATGGAGTACACGCGTCTGGGCAGCACCGGCCTGCAGGTCTCGCGGATCTGCCTCGGGATGATGAGCTTCGGCGAACCGGCCCGCGGCAACCACCCGTGGAGCCTGCCGGAGGAGGACAGCCGCCGGCTGATCGAGAAGGCGATCGCCGCGGGCATCACGTTCTTCGACACCGCGAACGTCTACTCCGACGGGTCCAGCGAGGAGATCACCGGCCGGGCGATCCGCGACTTCACCGACCGGGAGGACGTCGTCCTCGCGACGAAGGTGCACGGGCGGATGCGGCCGGGCCCGAACGGGGCGGGCCTGTCCCGGAAGGCGATCATCCGCGAGCTCGAGGACAGCCTGCGCCGGCTGGGCACCGACTACGTCGACCTCTACCAGATCCACCGGTGGGACCCGGGCACGCCGCTCGAGGAGACCCTCGAGGCGCTGGACTCCGTCGTGCGGGCCGGGAAGGTGCGCTATCTGGGCGCCTCCTCCATGTGGGCCTGGCAGTTCAGCAAGGCCCTGTACACGGCCGGCGAGCACGGCTGGCACCGGTTCGTGTCCATGCAGGACCACTACAACCTGCTCAACCGGGAGGAGGAACGGGAGATGCACCCGCTCTGCGCGGACCAGGGCGTCGGCGTCATCCCGTGGAGCCCGCTGGCCCGGGGACGGCTGACCCGGGACTGGGACGAGGAGACCGCCCGCTCCGGCAGCGACGAGTTCGGCCGGCGGCTCTACGACGAGAGCAGCGACCGCGCGATCGTGGCCCGGGTCGCCGAGATCGCCGCGGAGCGCGGGGTGTCCCGGGCCCAGGTGGCGCTGGCCTGGGTGCTGTCCAAGCCGGTGGTCACCGCGCCGATCGTCGGCGTCACCAAGGACGCGCACCTCGACGACGCCGTTGCCGCGCTCGAGCTGCACCTGGGCCCGGAGGAGATCGCCAGGCTCGAGGAGCCCTACCGGCCGCACGCCGTCGTCGGGTTCTGAAGCCCCGGGCCGGTCGCCGCCGCGGCGGCGCCCCCCGGGGGAGGAACAGGCAGCCGCTCCTGCATTGACGCGCGCGCATCGCAGGCGGAGGGTGACCGGCGCCACAGCGCGCCCCGGCGTGCCCGCGGGAGAGGAGTCTCCAGATGGCCGACGCGAATCGTCCCGAGCAGCCGGCAGAACACCGCCCCGGCGGCGGGCACCCGTCCCCGACGGTCCGGTCGCAGCGCGTCAAGGCGGCGGTCGCGAGCACCGTCGGGACGACGATCGAGTGGTACGACTTCTTCCTCTACGGGACGGCGGCCGCACTGGTCTTCCCGAAGATCTTCTTCCCGACCGAGTCCCCGCTGGCCGGCACCCTGGCCTCGTTCTCCACGCTGTTCGTCGGGTTCGCCGCCCGCCCGGTGGGCGCGGCGATCTTCGGGCACTACGGCGACCGGATCGGCCGCAAGGCGGCGCTGATCGCGACCCTCACCCTGATGGGCGCCGCGACCGCGCTCATGGGCCTGCTGCCCGGCTACGACGCGATCGGCCCGCTCGCCCCGGTCCTGCTGGTCGTGCTCCGGATCGTGCAGGGCATCGGCGTCGGCGGGGAGTGGGGCGGCTCGGTGCTCCTGTCGATGGAGTGGGGTTCGAGCAGGCGGCGCGGGTTCATGGCCAGCCTGCCCCAGCTGGGCGTGCCGCTGGGGCTGCTGCTGTCCACTCTCGCGGTCCGGATCACCTCCGAGATCGCCGGGCCGGCCGGCTTCGACGCCTGGGGCTGGCGGATCCCGTTCCTGCTCAGCGTCGTGCTCGTCGGCATCGGCCTGTACGTCCGGCTCTCGATCCTGGAGACGCCGCAGTTCGCGCGGCTGCGCCAGGAGCAGACCGTGGTGAAGCAGCCGGTGCTGGAGGTCTTCCGGACCCAGCCCCGGGCGATCGCGACCTCGGCGTTCGTCCGGATGGCGGAGCAGGCGCCGTTCTACCTGTTCATCACCTTCGTGCTCGCCTACGGCACCGAGGAGCTGGGCCTGGATCGCGACTCCCTGCTCAACGACACCCTCGTGGCCGCGGCCGTCGGCATGATCACCGTGCCGCTGTTCGGGCACCTGTCGGACCGGTTCGGCCGGCGGCTGGTCTACGGCACCGGGATCGTCCTGATCGGGCTGTTCGCCTTCCCCTACTACGCCCTGCTCAACACCCGGCAGGCGGGGCTGGTGCTGCTGGCGATCGTCGTGTCGCTGGTCTTCCACGACATCATGTACGGCCCGCAGGCGGCGCTGATCTCCGAGACCTTCGGCACCGGCGTGCGCTACAGCGGCGCGGGGCTGGGCTACCAGCTCGCGTCGGTCATCGCCGGCGGCCCGGCGCCGCTGATCGCCGCGGCGATCCTCGCGGCGACCGGGTCCTCGTTCTGGATCTCGATGTACATCATCGGCTGCGCGGTGATCTCGTTCGTCGCGCTGCTGCTCATGCCCCAGCCGCACGCCAGCGCGGAGGAGGACGCCGAGTCGCTGCAGCGGCAGCCCGCGGCCTGACCGGCCCGGGTCCCGCAGGGACGGGGATCACGCCGGTCCCGGCCGGTGCGGCCGGCCGGGACCGGCGACGATGAGCACGTGTCCGGTGCTCCGTCCCCCGTGCGGCGGGTGCGCCCGCACCTGCTCGGCCCGTCCCTGCCCGCCCTCTCGGCGCTGTGGCAGACCGGTGGCCGCCGCGGGGTCACCGCCGCCGTCTGCATCGTGGTGCCGCTCGCGGTCGGGGTGGCCCTGGGCCGGCCCGAGCTCGGGTCGGCGGCCGCGCTCGGCGCGCTGACCGCGGTGTACGGGCACGCCCTGCCCTACCGGCGGCGCGCGGTCGTGGTGGCCGCCGTCGGGGTCACCCTCGCCGTCGCCGGCACGCTCGGCGCGCTGACCGGCCCGCACCCGGTGCTGCTCTCCCTGCTGTGCGGTGCGCTCGCCGCCGGTGCCGCCGCGGCGACGGTGGTCTGGCGGGTCGGCCCGCCGGGCCCGCTCGGCATCGTCCTGGTCGCCGGAGGGTCCAGCGCCCTGGGCACCGCCGGCGAGCCGGGCCTGCACCTGCTGGCGGCCGCGGGCGGTGCGGCGCTGGCCTGGATCGGCTGCATGCTGCCGTGGCTGTGGGATCCCACCGGACCCGAGCGCCGGGCTCTGCTCGCCGCCGAGGACGCCGTCGCCGCGGTCGAGCGGGGTGAGCCGGGCACCACCCGCCCCGGCGCGGTGGCCCGGGCGGTGCGCGTGGCCGACGCCGCCGTCCGCGGGGGCAGCCGGCGGGACGACGGGTCGCTGCGGGCCCGGCTGGACGCGCTCGAGCAGCGGTTCATGCAGGCGCTGCCGGCGACCCCGCCGGGCACCGGCCCGCTCCCGGAGGGCGAGCCGCGCGACCCCCGCTGGTGGCACGCCCCCTGGGCGTCGACGGGGCTGCGCATCGGCGTGGGCGCCGGCGCCGCCGGCCTGATCGCCACCGCGCTGGGCCTGGCCAGCCCCTACTGGGCGGTGAGCACGGCGGTCGGCGTGCAGCTGGGCACGGACGCGCGCGCCACCCGGGCGCGGGCCCTGCACCGGGCGACCGGCACCGTGCTCGGTGTTCTCGTCGCCGCCCTGCTCATCTGGCTGGACCTGCCGCTCGCCGTGGAGATCGCACTGGTCGGCGTCCTGCAGCTGGGTGTGGAGCTGCTGATCGTCCACCAGTACGTGCTGGCCGTCGCGTTCATCACGCCGCTGGTGCTGCTGCTCGTGCACATCGGCGTGCCGACCCTCCCCGGCGTCGCCCTGGTCGGCGAGCGGCTGGCCGAGACCGCCGTCGGCATCGTGCTGGCCCTGGCCGTGGGCCTGACCCTGCTCGCCCGGGCCGCCAGCCGGCGGCTGCCGGGAACGGTGGGCACCGCGGCCGACGCGGCGGTGGCCGCGTCCGTGGCGCCCCCGGGGTCGGCGGCCGACGGCCGGCTGCACGACGCCCTCGTGCAGCTCAACGAGGTGGCCACCGCCGCGCGAGCCGAGCTGCTGCCCCCCGCGCAGGCGACCGCGTGGCTGCGCCGCTCACGCTGGGTGGCGGACCTCGGCTGGGGGCTGCTCGGCGCCCGGGCCCGGCGCGACGACGCGCTCGCCGGCTCCCTCGCCCGGCGCATCGCCGACGACCTCGCCCGGTGACCACCCCGCCCCGGCCGGCGCCGGCCGGGGCGGGAACGGCTCAGCCCTGCAGCCGGCCGGCGACCTCCTCCAGGTCGTCGAGCACCAGGCCGGCGCCCAGCGGGCCGATGGCCAGGAACCAGCGGTCGTCGTCGACCTCGAACGCCCGGCCCTCCTGCACGGCGGGAATGCCCTGCCACAGCCCGCCGGCGGTGATCTGCCCGGCGGCGGTCTGCCCGTCCGCGCCGTAGGCGGCGGAGAACACCAGGTCGCCGTCGGCCTGCGAGATGTTCTCCGGGCTCACCTCGACGAAGGTCTCCTGCGTGCGCTGCAGCTCAGGCCGCGCGAAGCCGACGTCGGCCAGCACCGCGCCGATGAACGAGCCCACCCCGTAGAGCCGCACGGCCGAGCCGTCGAGGAAGCGCACCATGCTCACCTCGGTGGCCGCCGGGTCGCCGTAGAGCTCCCCGACCTCCCCGGCGCGCTGCTCGTACTCGGCCAGCAGCTCCTCGGCCTCCTCTGCGCGGTCGAGCGCCTCGCCGGCCAGCCGCAGGTTGTCCTTCCACGCCTCGCCGACCGACGCGGCGAACACGGTGGGGGCGATGGCCGCCAGCTGCTCGTAGATGTCGGCGTGCCGGACCATGTTCGACAGGATCAGGTCGGGCTCCAGGGCGGCGATCGCCTCGAGGTCGGGTTCGCTGATGGTGCCGACGTTGGCGATGTCGGCCGGGTCCACGCCGGCGTCCTGGATGTAGCCCGGCAGCTCGTCGCTGACCGCGGTGCGCACCGAGCCGACCGGGGTGACGCCGAGAGCCAGGACGCTGTCCAGCTCCCCGGTGTCGAGGACGACGACCCGCTCGGGGGCGCCCTCGATCTCCGTCGTCCCGGACGCGTGCTCGACCGTGCGCGTCCCGGCCGTGGGTTCGGCACCCCTGCCCCCGTCGTCCGAGCCGCAGCCGGCGAGCACGAGCCCCACCGCCAGCGCGAGTGCCGTCCGGCGGTAGCGCCCCATCCCGTGCACAGTGGTCCTCCTGATCCGCCGGCCCCTCCGGCGTCACGGAGAACTTAGGGCAGCCTTGCCTCAGCTCGGCACGGGGGTGTCAGGACCGCCGCTCGACGACGAACACCGGGATCTGCCGGTCGGTCTTCGTCTGGTAGTCGGCGTAGTCCGGGAACGCCGCCACGGCTCGCTCCCACCACTGCGCCCGCTCGTCCCCGGAGAGCTCGCGGGCCACGCCGTCCCACGGTTCGGGGCCGTCCTGCACGGTCACCTGATCGGGGTGCGCGCGCAGGTTCGCCACCCACGCCGGATCCGTCGGGGCACCGCCCATGGAGCCGACCATCAGGTAGGCCCCGTCGTGCTCCACCCGCATGAGCGGCTGCTTGCGCACCTTGCCGCTCTTCGCACCCCGGGTGCTGTAGATGACCACGGGGAGCCCGCGGTCGAGCAGCGTGTTGCCCTCCCGGCCCCCGGTGCGCTCGTAGAGCTCCACCTGGTCGCGGACCCACTGCTGCGGGCTGGGTTCGTACTCACCTTCCAGCGGCATGCCTCGAACCTAGGACCGCCGGCGCCGATCGGCCTCCGGAGCCGCGAAGTCGATGGTGTGCGGCACGAACCAGCTGAGGTTGTCGGTGATCGGCCCGTCGCTCTCCCGGATACCCAGCCCGGCCGGCTCGCCGTCGACCACCCAGGCACCCAGCACCGGGCGGTGCGGCCCGTCGACCCCGGGGAAGTCCGGCAGCGGGGCGTACTCCTGGACGACGTACCCCTCGATGCCGTAGCGCCCCGGCAGCTCGACGGCGACCGCGCCGTCCCGGACGATCGCCACGTTGGCGCCCTCGCGGCCCCACAGGGGCTTGCGCACGTAGGTGCGCCAGCTCGAGGGCATCTCGTCGGCGAAGTAGGCCGGCAGCAGCAGCTCGCCCAGCACCGGGTCGCTGCCGAACAGCTGCCAGAGCACCGGCAGCAGCGCCTTGGTGCTCCAGAGCATCTTGTAGGCGGGCTCGACCCAGGTGGTGCCGCCGGGCCGGGCGGCGTCGGCCAGCACCGCGGGGCCGAACTCGTCCTCGACCAGCCACTCCCAGGGGTAGAGCTTGAAGACGACGTCCAGGTGGCGGCCCTGCGGGTCGTAGAAGCGCCCGTCGTTCGGGTCGAGCGCGATGTCCTCGACGATCAGCTCGATGGCCTCGTAGCCGGCCTGCACGACGGTGTCCATCAGGTAGGCCACGGTCATCCGGTCCTCGCCCGAGGTCTCCTCCGCCGTCCAGGCCAGGTGCACCCGGGGGCGGACGCCGGTGCGCCGCTCCCACCGCAGCAGGTTGCGCTTCCAGGCCGTCACCAGCCGCTCGTGCAGGGCGTTCCACTGGTCGCTGCCCTGGCCGGTGAACAGGTGCCAGTTCCACTGGGTGACGGCGGACTCGACCAGCCCGGTCGGGGTGTCGGCGTTGAACTCCAGCAGCCTGGGTGGGCCGTGCCCGTCGTAGCGCAGGTCGAAGCGGCCGTAGACGCTGGGCGGCTCGGCCTCCCACGTGCGGCGGATCTCCGGCCGGGCGATCGGCGGGATCCCCATCCGGTCGAACAGGTCGTGCTCGAGGACGTACTCGCCGGCGGCCACGCACATCTCGAACAGCTGGGCCACCCAGCCCTCGAGCCGCTGCACCTCGGCCAGCGAGAAGTCGTAGAAGGGGCCCTCGCGCCAGTAGCTGCGCACCTCGCCGCCGGGAAGGTGGGTGCGGTTGAAGACCAGTCCCTGGGCCTCGATCTCCGCCTCCCAGCCGGGCCGGACCGCCCCGCCCTCGATCCGCCTCATGCCGCTCCCCGCTCGTCGTGAACCGGCCGCACTCAGCCGCCCGCGGTGCCGGCGCGACCGCCGATCCCGCTGCCGATGCCGCCGCTGACCCGTGTGCCGGCATCGACCCGCCCGGTGCCGGGCAGGCCGGCGCGCTGGCGGGCCGCGGTGTCGGTCGGGGCGATCCGGGTGCCGCCCCGGGGCAGCACGGTGCCCACCGGCAGGCCGGGGCGGAAGCCGCCGAGGTAGAGGAAGAACAGCCCCGCGCCGGGCCCGCGGTAGTCGTCGTCGCAGTAGTCGTCGTCGACGATCTCGCCGTTCTCGTCGGTGCAGTAGGCGACCTGCTCCTGCTCGTCCTCCCCCGCCGAGCAGCCGGCGAGGAACCCGGTGGCCGCCGTCGCGAGCACCGTGGTCGTCAGGGCGCTGCGGACGCGGTTGGAGACGGCCATCTGCTCTCCCGGCTCGGTGGATGTCGTCCGACCCTAGATCGCCGCCGCCGGGCGGTGCGGCCCTCCACCGCCGACGTGCCGACCCCGAACGCCGGACGTACGGTCGGTCGAACGCGAGGTGTGCGCATCCTCTGGAGACGTGATGCCCGACCGCCAGCCCCCCGAGATGGCCCAGGTGGCCAGCGAGACCGGCGCCAAGAAGGTCCACCGGACGTGGGACCGCGTCCTGGTCAGCTCCTTCCTCGGCGGCGCCTACATCGCCTTCGGCGCCCCGGTGGCGATCACCGTCTCCTCCGGACTGGACCCGGCCCGGTGGGGCACGCTGCCGACGCTCTTCATGGGCGCGGCCTTCACCCTGGGCCTGGTGCTCGTGCTCATCGCAGGCTCCGACCTCGCCACCGGCAACATGATGCTCGTCCCGCTCAGCGCCATGCACGGCCGGCTGACCACGGGGGACACCGTCCGGAACCTCACCCTCGTGCTGCTGGGCAACCTGCTCGGGGCGCTGTTCGTGGCGTACTTCCTCGCCGTCCAGGCCGGGGTGATCGGCCCGCCCGGCGCCTCGGGCACCCCCGGCCTGCTGCACGACCGGCTGGCCCAGATCGCCGGGAACAAGGCGCTAAACGAGTCGGCGTGGCAGATCTTCCTGCGCGGCGTCGGCTGCAACTGGCTGGTCTGCCTCGCGGTGTGGATGTCGCTGGCGACGTCCGCGGTCTCCGGCAAGATCCTCGCGATCTTCATGCCGATCATGGCCTTCGTCGCGATGGGCTTCGACCACGTCGTGGCCAACATGTTCTTCCTGCCCGCCGCGATGTTCGCCGGCGTGCCCGGGATCGGCTGGGGCGACACCCTGTTCAACTGGCTGATGGCCTCCCTGGGGAACGTGGTCGGCGCGGTGATCTTCGTCTCGACGTCCTACTGGTACCTGTTCCTGCGCGGCGCCCCCAGGGAAAGGCCCAGCCGGACGCCGGTCGGTGGGGAGGCCGCCGAGCGCGCATGACCCACCCCCGGTCGGGGCAACCGCGCTGCGGATGGCACCGTCTCGGTGTGCCACGCGACCCGGAGGGTGTCCACCGATGAGGTACCGCGAGGGAGCCGACCTCGACACGTCCGGCGTGCAGGACCGCCGTGGCGGCGGCGTGCGCGGCGGCCGGGGGCTGGCCGTGGGCGGCGGCGGGCTCGGCGTGGTCGGCGTCGTCGTGCTGGTGCTGTTCCAGCTCCTCGGCGGCGGGGACGGCGGCACGGGGGCGGCGCTCGGGCAGCTGGGCGGCCTGGCCCAGGGCGAGACCGCCGACAACGGCCAGCTGGAGCAGAACTGCCGGACCGGGGCGGACGCCAACGACTCGGTCGACTGCGCGGTCGTGGCCGACATCGAGTCGATCCAGGACTACTGGGCCGGCGTGCTGGGTGACCGCTACTCCCCCACCGACACGGTGTTCTTCTCCGGCTCGGTGCAGACCAGCTGCGGGGGCGCCACCAGCGGCTCGGGCCCCTTCTACTGCCCGGCCGACCAGCTGGTCTACATCGACCTGTCGTTCTTCGACCAGCTGCAGCAGCAGTTCGGCGCGCAGGGCGGGCTGTTCGTCAACGCCTACGTGATCGCCCACGAGTACGCCCACCACGTGCAGAACCTGCTCGGCACCAACCGGCAGGTGACCCCCGGCGAGTCCGGCCCGGCCAGCGGCACCGTCCGGCTCGAGCTGCAGGCCGACTGCTACGCCGGCGCCTGGGCCAACCACGCCGAGAACGTGCCGGACGACTCGGGTGAGCCGCTGATCGCCGAGATCACCCAGGACGACATCGACCGCGCGCTGGACGCCGCCGGCCGGATCGGGGACGACTTCATCCAGGAGAACCTCGGCGGCGGCACGGTGGACCAGGACGCGTTCACGCACGGCTCGTCCGAGCAGCGGCAGCGCTGGTTCACCACCGGCTACCAGACCGGCGACCCGGCGCGGTGCGACACCTTTGCCACGGCGGACCTGGGCTGAGATGAGCGACCACCTGCGGATCACCCGGGACGGCGCCGTCGCCGTCCTCACCATCGACCGGCCGGAGAAGCGCAACTCGCTGACCGCGCAGATGTGGGCGGCGCTACCCGAGGCGCTGGCCGAGCCCGCGGAGGACCCCGCGGTACGCGTCCTGGTGGTCACCGGAGCGGGGCCGAGCTTCTGCGCCGGCGCCGACATCACCGACCTGCTCGGCGGGCCGGACCCCGAGGACCCGATGGCGACGCTGCGCGCGGACAACCTCGCGGCGCAGGCGGCGCTGCGCACCTTCCCGAAGCCGACGATCGCGATGATCCGCGGGCACTGCATCGGCGGCGGGGTCGAGCTGGCCACCTGCTGCGACCTGCGGTTCACCGACCCGACCGGCGTCTTCGGTGTCACCCCGGCCAAGGTCGGCATCGTCTACACGCCCGAGTCGACGAAGGCGCTGGTCGACCTGGTCGGGCCGGCGCTCACCCGGTACCTGCTCTTCAGCGGCGAGCTGATCGACGCACCGACCGCGCTGCGGACGGGGCTGGTGGACCGCGTGCTCGAGCCCGCCGGCCTGGAACCGGAGGTGCGCCGCTTCGCGGAGGTGCTGGCCTCGCGCTCGGCGCTGACCCAGCGCGCGACCAAGGAGATCGTCGCCGCCCTCACCGCCGGGCGCGACGGTCAGGCCGAGGCCGGTCGCTGGTACCGGGAGACGATCGCCAGGGGTGAGCTCGCGGAGGGTGTGGCCGCCTTCGCCGAGCGCCGCCCGCCGCGGTTCCCCTGGACCCCCTGAGCTGCCTCGAAGCCCCTGGGAACGGCGTCAGCTGAGCGCGAGCGCCTGCTCGTCGGCCTCGACGGCGGCGTTCCACTCCACCTTCTCGGCCCGCCAGCCCTCGTCGGTGCGGCCCAGCCGCCAGTAGCCCGAGACCGACATCAGCTCGCGGGGCACCTGCCGCTCGACGCGCAGGAACCGGCGCAGCTCGCGGACGAAACCGGCCTCGCCGTGCACGAAGGCGTGCAGCGAGCCGGCGGGCAGGTCGGCACCGCGGACGGCGGCCACCAGCGCCTCCCCCGGCAGCCCGGCGCGGTGCACCCAGACCACCTCGACGTCGGCCGGAACGGTCAGCGGCTGCTCCTCGGCGGCGTCGGCCACCTCGAGGAAGACCCGCGCCCGGGCGCCCGCGGGGAGCCGGTCGAGCGAGGCGGCGATGGCCGGCAGCGCCGTCTCGTCACCGGCGAGCAGGTGCCAGTCGACCTCCGCGCTGGGGGTGTAGGCGCCGCCGGGGCCGAGCAGCTGCACCCGGTCGCCCGGCCGGGCGGCGACCGCCCAGGGGCCGGCGACACCCTCGTCGCCGTGGACGACGACGTCGAGGGTCAGCTCACCGGCAGCGTCGTCCCACGCCCGGACGGTGTAGGTGCGCAGGCAGGGCCACTGCTCCTGCGGATGGGTGCTCTTCACCTGCTCGACGTCGAAGGGCGCGGTGTAGGGAGCACCGGGCGGCGGGAGGACGAGCTTGACGTAGGCGTCCGTGTGCTCAGGAGCGAATCCGGCGAGCTCCGTCCCACCGAGCACCACGCGGATCAGGTGCGGGGTCGGCCGGGACGTGCGCAGCACGGTGGCCACCCGGGGGGTGCGGGGTCGGCGTGGGGACTCGGCCACGGGCGCTCCTGGGTTCAGGGGTCAGGTTTGCCTCACCTTACTGGCGCTGTCCAGCCCCCTCCCGCCCGCGCGGACCCGGTCGTTTCGTTGCTTCCCGCACGGGTAAGTCGGAGCGCGCCAGACGGCACCTCATCAAGACGCGGTGGGGGCCCACCGGCCGCGAACCCGGGGCTGGACCCGGGAGCACGGTCCGCCAGTCCCCACCCCCTGTCGGAACGCGATGCCCTGACGGGCGGTCGCATCCCCGGTCAGCACCGACGCGATCGGGATCCCTGTCATACCTGCATACGCCCAGCTGACGGCCGTCATTGCCGCATGTGTGCGTCACTACGCCGTGGGTAGCGCTGCTCCGACCACGACCCAAGCCGAGGAGAACCGATGACTCACTCCATCGACACCCCGTTCCCGCCGCCGCCCTCGGGCTCGGGCGCGACCGCCGGGGGCACCGGCACCACCGGGTCCCCGTCCACCACCGAGGTCGCCAGGGACGAGGCCCGCACCGTGGGCCAGACCGCCGCGCAGGCCGGCAGCCAGGTCGCCTCGACCGCCGCCGGCCAGGCCGAGGAGGTCGTCCGGGAGACCAGGATGCAGGCCCAGGACCTGGTGAACCAGGGCCGCACCCAGCTGCGCGACCAGGCCGCCACCCAGCAGCAGAAGGCGGCCCAGGGCCTGCAGGGCCTCGCCGGGCAGCTGCGCGGGATGGCCGAGGGAAGCGGGGCGCCCTCCGGCCCGGCCCGGGACCTCGTGGAGCAGGCCACCGGCAAGGTGGAGGAGTTCGCCGGCTGGCTGCAGAACCGCGAA
Organism: Geodermatophilus ruber; assembly: GCF_900114385.1. GTDB lineage: Bacteria > Actinomycetota > Actinomycetes > Mycobacteriales > Geodermatophilaceae > Geodermatophilus > Geodermatophilus ruber. The sequence goes on along the minus strand of NZ_FOSW01000005.1, from coordinate 4,876 downwards.
CCGGGTGATCTGCTCGAGGAGGTCCGCTCGTTCGCGCGCCGCAAGCCCGGCACGTTCCTGCTCGGCGCCGCGCTCGCGGGCGTCGTCGCCGGCCGGCTCACCAGCGGGGTCAAGGCCGCGCACACCGACAACGGGCCGTCGGGCACCGACCGGCGCGCCGTTCCGGTCAGCTACGCGCAGACGAACTACGTCGACCCGTCGCCGGCCTACTCGGGCTACACCCCGACGACGACCGGCTATGACGAGACCGCCGCCTACAGCGGGACCGCGGCCCCGGGCACGGCACCGGTACCGCCGCCCCCGTACGGCACGGTGCCGCCCGCCGGCGCCGCCGTTCCGCCGACCACCCCGGCCGGCTGGGACGACCCGACGCGGACCCCGGGGCGGGGGGTCTGACCGATGAGTACTCCCTACTCCGGCTCGACGCCGGTCGGGACGCCGCAGGGCTACGGGGACCCCACCCAGGCCAACTACGCGGTGAGCCCGGAGCAGGCGCAGGCCTACGGAGCGCACAGCGGTGCGATGGGCACGCCCACCACGGAGGAAGGCCGCCCCGACGTCGAAAACGCGTCGGTCGGCGAGCTGATGGGTGAGGTGGCCAAGGACCTCTCCACGCTCATGCGCCAGGAGCTCGACCTGGCCAAGGCCGAGATCAGGGCCGAGGCGGGCAAGGCCGGCAAGGGCGCGGGCCTCATGGGCGCGGCCGGGTTCGCCGGCTACATGGCGCTGCTGTTCCTCTCCATCGCGCTGTGGTGGGCCTTGTCCCACCTGGTGGGCCACAGCTGGTCGGCGCTGATCGTGGCGGTCATCTGGGGCGTCATCGGTGCTGTCTCGTACGCGATGGGACGCAAGCAGTTCCAGCAGGTCAACCCCAAGCCAGAGCGCACCGTCGACACCCTCCAGCAGGTGCCCGACGCGCTGAAGCCGCGCTGACCCGCGGCCACACCGTCCCCTCTCAGACATCGGAGTACGTGACATGACCACGAGCAACGACCCGGACGTCATCCGCCGGCAGATCGAGGCGACCCAGCGCGAGCTCAGCTACGACGTCGACGCCCTGAACGAGAAGGTCAACCCCGCCCGCGTCATGGACCGGCGGGTCTCGGCGGCCAGGGGCCGCATCACCCGTGCGAAGGAGAAGGTGATGGGGAGCACCCAGGACACGACCTCGTCCGCCCAGGGCATGGTGTCCAACGCCACCGGCTCGGTGCAGGATGCGGCCTCCAGCGCTGCGGAGTCCGTGCAGGGAGCGGCCCAGTCGGCCGCCGCTGCGGTGCAGCAGGCTCCGGAGACGATCACCCGGCAGGCCCAGGGCAACCCGCTCGCAGCCGGGCTGATCGCCTTCGGCGTCGGCTGGCTGGTCTCCAGCCTCATGCCGGCATCGGAGACGGAGAAGCAGCTGGCCCAGCAGGCCGAGCAGGCGGTGCGGGAGAACAAGGACGCGCTGCTCGAACCGGCCAAGCAGGCCGCGCAGGAGATCGGCGAGCAGCTCAAGCCCGCCGCCCAGCAGGCCGTGGAGGAGGTCAAGTCCACCGCGCAGGACGCCGCTGCCACCGTCAGGGAGGAAGGCCGGTCCGCGGCCCAGGACGTGCAGGGCCAGGCCCAGCAGTCCCGGGAGACGGTGCAGACCCAGGCCCGCGGCTGACCGTCTCCCCTTCCGTCGCTGCGCCCCGCCGGACCTCCCGGCGGGGCGCAGCGCCGTTTCCAGGCCGGTCACCTGTTCGGGTGACCGGCCTGCAGGCGGGCTGCAGCGGGGACACCGGGACGCCGTTGTCCACCGCGACACCGCCCGGCACCCCGGGCCGCCCGACCCGAGGGAGCCCGCTCGTGGACGCAGCACCCCCGCGCGTGCTGGTCGCCGACGACGAGGACGACATCCGGGCGCTGGTCGGCCTGGCCGTCCGCAGAGCCGGGTGCGCGGTCGTGGCCGCGGTGGCCGACGGCACCGCGGCGCTGGCCGCCGCCCGGGAGGAACACCCCGCGCTCGCCGTCCTCGACGTCTCCATGCCGGGGGCCACCGGGCTGGAGGTGTGCGCGACGCTGCGCGCCGAGCCGGCCACTGCCGGGGTCCGGATCCTGCTGCTGTCGGCCGGCGCCTCCCCCGACGACGTCGCCCGCGGCCTCGCCGCCGGCGCCGACGCCTACCTCGCCAAGCCCTTCGCCGTCGCCGAACTCGTCGCGCGGGTGCGCGAGCTGACCGCGGGAGCAGCCCGATGACCACGGCCGAGGCACCGGACCGGGCCGATGAGGTGCTGCGGCTGCGCCGCGAGGTGGCCCGGCTGGAGGCCGAGCGGGACCGGCTGCTCGGCCAGATGCAGCACCGGGACGACGAGCTGGAGATCGCCACCCGGATGCTGCAGGCCCGCGCGCAGACGATGACCAGCGTCATCGACGCGGTCACCGAGCAGTCGATCATCGGGACCGACCGCGACGGCGTCATCCGGGTCTGGAACCCGGGGGCGGAGAAACTGCTCGGCCTCCCCCGCGCCGACGTCGTCCGCAGGCGGACGATCACCGAGTTCCACCTGCCGGAGGAACTGGAGGAGGCCGGCGGCGGGCTGGCCGCGCTGGTGCGTACCGCGCAGGAGCAGGGCCGCGACGTCCGCGACTGGACCTACGTCTCCCCCGACGGCGAGGAGCTCACCGTCTCGGTCGCGGTCACGCCGCGCACCGACGACAGCGGCGCGCACGCCGGCTGGAACTTCGTCGGCACCGACATGACAGAGGTGCGCGCGACCGAGCGGATGAAGGACCAGTTCGTGAGCCTCATCAGCCACGAGCTGCGCACCCCCCTCAGCTCGATCCTCGGCTACCTGGAGCTCGTCCTCGACGACCCGGACCAGCCGCTGACCGAGGAGCAGCGGCAGTACCTGACCACGGTGGAGCGCAACGCGCAGCGGCTGCTGCGGCTGGTCGGCGACCTGCTGTTCACCGCGCAGGTGGACGCCGGCCGGTTCACCCTGCAGCCCGAGGACGTCGACCTGGCCGCCGTGGTGCGCGCCGCGGAGGACACCGCCCGCGTCACCGCCGCGACCGCCGGGGTGGAACTCCTCGTGCGGGTGCCCGACGGCGGGCTCGCCGTCCGGGGGGACGCGGTGCGGCTGGGGCAGGCCTGCGACAACCTCGTCTCCAACGCGGTCAAGTTCACCCCGCGCGGCGGCCGGGTGACCCTCACGCTCGAGCAGGCCTGGCGCACCACGGACGGCGCGGTCGTCGACGAGCCGCAGCCCGGCGCGGCGCCGGTCGCGCGGCTGGCGGTCTCCGACACCGGCGTGGGCATCCCGGCCGGGGAGCAGCAGCAGCTGTTCGCGCGCTTCTTCCGCGCCTCCACCGCGCGGCGCCACGCGGTGCCCGGGGTAGGCCTCGGCCTGGCGATCACCAAGGCCATCACGACCGCGCACGGCGGCACGCTCGACGTCGAGAGCGTCGAGAACCAGGGCACCACCTTCACGCTCACGCTCCCCCGCTGACCCGCGGGGCCACCCGCCGAGGCCCCCGCGGGAGATCCGCGCCAGGCTTGCGTCTTTCTTGCGGATCACGGGCGGGTCACCTGCGGATCGGCCCCCACCGTCGTCCCTGTCACCGGAACACCCCGTTCCGGTCGGAAGCAGGAGACGCTGGACATGACCACCAAGACCCGCAAGAACACCACCCGCAAGGTCGTCGGTTCCCTCGGTGTGCTCGGCGCGGCCGCTGCGGTCGCCGGTCTGGGCACCTTCGGCACGTTCACCGACTCGACCGCCCCGGTCTCGACGACGGTGCAGTCCGGCACGGTGGACATCGACCTGGCGCAGCCGGCTGCCCCGATCCCGGTCACGACCGCCAATTTCGTGCCTGGTGACTCGCTGAGCCGCGCGGTCACGCTGTCCAACAAGGGCAACTCCGCCCTGGCCTTCATCACTCTGAACACCAAGGCTCAGGTGTCGAGCATCCTGGACACCGACTCCATCAACGGTTTGCAGATGTCGCTGAAGTCGTGCTCCGTGGCTTGGACCCAGGGGGGCACCGCCGAGGCCCCGACCTACACGTGCAGCGGAACTGAGAAGGCGCTGCGTCAGGGGCGGGTCAAGACTTCGCACACCTTCAACAGCGACCTCTCAAGTCTGCAGCCGAATGGCACCGACCACCTGGTCTTCACGATCTCGCTGCCGACCTCGGCGGACAACAACTTCCAGAACCTGAGCAGCACGTTCGAGCTGGTCTTCGAGGGCACGCAGCGCAACGGCACCGCGCGCTGAGCCCCGCCCCGAGCTGACCGACCGGAGAACCCGCCATGACCGCCGTCCTCCCCCTCCCCGCCCCGGGGGCAGCCCGCCCGCTGCCCCCGGCCGCGGCCCGGCCCCGCACCACCGGCACCCTGCGCCCGCTCGCGGCGTTCCTCACCCGCTGGTCGGTCCGCGCCCTGGTGGGGATCGCCGTCCTGGCCTTCGCCGGCCTGGCCATCGGCCCGCACGTCCTCGGCTACCGCACGATGACCATGCTCACCGGCTCCATGGCCCCCGCCATCGACCCCGGCGACCTGCTCATCACCACACCCCTGGACGTCGCCGACGTCACCGAGGGCATGATCATCACCTACCACATCCCCATCGACGACCGCCGCATCGTCACCCACCGCGTGATCTCCGTCGACCACGCCGCCGACGGCACCGTCACCGTGCACACCAAGGGCGACGCCAACGACCACGCCGACCCCTGGACCGCCATCCTCCTCGGCGACACCGCCTACCAGGTCCAGGCCGTCATCCCCGAGGCCGGCCACCTCATCGCCGCCCTGCGCACCCCCTGGCTCAGCCAGGCACTCGTCTACGGCGCCCCCACCCTGCTCGCCGGCTGGCTCCTGCTCACCATCTGGCGCCCCACCAAGGACCCGGAG
>NZ_FOSW01000006.1 GCF_900114385.1 Geodermatophilus ruber | reverse complement strand
CGGTGAGGCAGTCGGCCATCCGCGCCTGCTGGGTCCGCTCGTCCCCGGCGACCGCGCAGGCGGCGGCGTACTGCTCGAGGGCGGCGTGGCAGGCCCGGGCGACCGGGGCGGGCAGCACCGCGGCCAGGGTGGCCATGCAGTCCTGGCCGGGATGCAGCCGCACGCCGCGCTCGCGCAGCGCCGCGGCGGCCCGGCGCAGCGCGGCGTTCGGGTCGGCGCGCAGGACCGCCCGCCGGGTGGCCTCGCGCAGCTGGGGCGGGGTCTTCGAGCCCAGCCGGGCCAGCAGCCCGGCCTCGACCGCCGCCCGCACGGCGGGGTCGGCCAGCAGCGGCAGCAGGTCGGCCAGCACCGCGGCGTGCCGCTCGCCGAGTCGCCCGGCCTCCAGGGCGGCCAGGGTGGCCGGCAGCTGCTCGTCCAGGATCACCGCCTGCTCCAGCAGCGCCTGGGCGGCGTGCGCGGTCAGCCGCAGCCGGACCGCCACCTCATCGACCGCCCACTCCGACACGTTGGTCAACACCGCCGGGCGCGCCGCCCGGGACGCCGCCGAGGCCGCACCCCGCTCACCCGGCATCCGGTCGAGGGACCCGGCCGGGCGGCACCGGGCGAAGGCGGCCAGCGCCCGGAACCGCCCCGCAGCCGCCCGCCCCGCCGCCCGGTGCGCGTGCTCGGCGCGGTCCAGCTGCGCGGCGCCCTCCTCGAGCAGCCGCGCCAGCGGCGTCGGGGGCTGCTCCTCCATGCCCGCATCGCGGAACCGCGGTGGGTCGGCAGGCAACTTCAGCGGCGTCCGGAACCGGTGCGCCCGGCCGACCGAGCGCCGGGCCCCCAGCAGCCACCCGCGCACGCAGGACTCGACTGACGAGCCTTCCAACATCTCGAACACATGTTCGATGATAGCGGTTTCATGTGCCTGCTGACCAGCCCGAACAAGGCTCTTGGGTAGCGCAGTCGTCTCTCTTCGAACGGAGGGGGCGCACCCTGTGAAGGACTCGCTGCGGTGGGCCGGCCACGCTCGTGTCGGGGCCAACTGAAGGCGGTGTCCCCGCCCGGGTAGCACAGCGCACGGTGAGCGCAGTGCGGCGCACCACCCGCGCCGTGGCAGCCTTCTCTGGTCGGACACCGGCCGAGCCCGCCAGCCTCCGCCGCATGGTCGTGGACGTCCGGCCCGAGGTGCGCCTGGCGACCCGGGCCGATCAAGCGCGGCTCGAGCGCGGCCAGCCCCGGCAGGCTCAACCCGCGAGGCTGGTCAGGTCGGCGGCGCAGCGGCGCAGCGCGCCGGTGAGCTCGGGCAGTCGGGCCCGGGGCAGCCGCATCGCCGGCACCGACACCGAGACGGCGGCGATCGCGACTCCGTGGTCGTCGAGAACCGGGACGCCGATCGCGCTGATGCCAGGCTCCGTGTCGCCCTGGTTGAGCCCGTACCCGGCGGCACGGACACCGGCCAGCTGCTCGTGCAGCGCGGCCAGCTCCGTGGCGGTCAGCTCGCCCCCCAGGCGGGCGTCGACCTCCGCGGGCTCCAGCGCGGCCAGCAGCACCTTGCCCCCCGAGGCGTGGCGGGCGGGCAGCCGGGCGCCGGCGCGGGAGCCGATCCGCAGCGGCTGGCGGCTCTCCTCGCTGTGCAGGAACACCACCTCCGCCCCGTCGAGCACGACCAGGTGCACGGTCTCGTCGACCTCGTCGCGCAGCCGGCGCAGCAGCGGCGCGGCCAGCTCGACCAGCGCTGAGGTGGAGCGTGGGCGGGCCACCGTGCGGCGCAGCGCGGGACCGGCCCGGTACCGGCGGTCACCCGACTGCACGGCGAACTCCCGGTGCCGCAAAGTGGCCAGCAGCCGGTGGGCGGTGGAGCGGGCGACGTCCAGGTGTGCCGCCGCCTCGCTGACGCTCACCGACTCGGTGGTCTGCAGCAGCACCACCAGCTGCAGCGCCTTGTCGGCGGCGTCCACCAGGTACGCCGGGGGAGGCGTCCGGGCAGCGGTCACCCGGCAACGCTAGCCAGGCGTGCCGGAAAGCCCGCGGCGCGGGGAGACCGCGGGGCCGGGCGCCGGCGGAAAAAAATCTCGGCGCTCCTGTCGATCAGGGAGGCTGCCGTTCGACGTCTCAGTAGCGCGGGCTCGCGCCGGTCGACAGGATCGGCCCCCGCCGGGACACACGAGGAGAAGCCGCGATGCGTTACATGGTGATCGTCAAGGCCAACGAGGACACCGAGAACGGCGTCATGCCCACCGAGCAGGAGCTGGCCGAGATGGGCGCCTACAACGAGGAGCTGGTGAAGGCCGGCGTCATGCTCGCCGGCGACGGGCTGCACCCCAGCTCCCGCGGGTTCCGGGTGCGCTACGACGGCGAGGGGAAGAGCACCGTCGTCGACGGCCCGTTCGCCGAGTCCAAGGAGCTGATCGCCGGCTACTGGATCCTGCAGGTCTCCTCCCGCGAGGAGATCGAGGAGTGGGTGCGGCGGGCACCGTTCCGCAACGACGAGCTCGAGGTCCGGCAGGTCTTCGAGGTCGACGACTTCGGCGACGCCTTCACCCCCGAGCTGCGCGAGCGGGATGACCGGCTGCGGGCGATGGTCGAGGCCCAGCAGAAGTCCTGACGGTCGGGGAGGGGCGGCGATGAGCAGCGGGACGACGCACCGGGTCGTCGAGGCCGTGTGGCGGATCGAGTCCGCCAAGCTCGTCGCCGCCCTCGCCCGCGTCACCGGGGACGTCGGCCTGGCCGAGGAGCTGGCCCAGGACGCGCTGGTCGCGGCGCTGGAGCGGTGGCCGCAGACCGGCGTCCCCGACAAGCCGGCGGCCTGGCTGATGGCCACCGCCAAGCACCGCGCCGTCGACGTGTTCCGCCGCGCCGAGCGGCTCGAGCGCAAGACCGCGCAGCTCGGCCGCGACCTGCAGGAGGCCGAGGAGCCCGACTGGGCGGCGGCGCTCGACGAGGTGGTCGAGGACGACCTGCTCCGCCTGGTCTTCATCGCCTGCCACCCGGTGCTCTCCCGCGAGGCTCGGCTCGCCCTCACCCTGCGCCTGCTCGGCGGGCTCGCCACCGATGAGATCGCGCGGGCCTTCCTGGTCGCCGAGTCGACCGTCGCCCAGCGCATCGTCCGCGCCAAGCGGACCCTGGCCGCGGCCGCCGTCCCGTTCGAGATGCCGACCGGCCCGGACTTCACCGCCCGGCTCTCCTCGGTGCTCGAGGTGGTCTACCTCATCTTCAACGAGGGCTACGCGGCGACCGCGGGCGCGCACTGGACCCGCCCGACGCTCTGCCAGGAGGCGCTGCGGCTCGGGCGCGTCCTCGCCGAGCTGACGCCGGAGGAGCCCGAGGTGCACGGGCTCGTGGCGCTGATGGAGATCCAGGCCTCCCGCATGCGGGCCCGGATCGGCCCGACCGGCGAGCCGGTGCTGCTGGACGAGCAGGACCGCGGCCGCTGGGACCACGTCCTCATCGGCCGCGGGCTGGCCGCGCTGCGCCGCGCCGAGCGGACCGGCACCGCGCTCGGCCCGTACGCGCTGCAGGCCGCGATCGCCGCGTGCCACGCCCGGGCGCGGACGGCGGCGGAGACCGACTGGATCCGCATCGCCGCCCTGTACGAGGCGCTCGCCGAGCTGGCGCCCTCCCCGGTGGTCGAGCTCAACCGCGCGGTCGCGGTCTCCCGCGCCTACGGTCCCGGCGCCGGGCTGGAGCTGGTCGACGCGCTGGTCGACGTCCCGGCGCTGCGCGGCTACCACCTGCTGCCGAGCGTCCGCGGCGACCTGCTGGCCCGGCTCGGCCGCGCGACGGAGGCCCGGGCCGAGTTCGAACGCGCCGCCGCGCTGACCCGCAACGAGCAGGAGCGCGTCCTGCTGTCGGATCGCGCGGCGGCCTGCGGCGGTCCGCTGCGCTGAGCGGCCGTACGCGCCCCCGCCGGATCTCAGGGCAGCCGGGCCAGCAGCGCCCGGGCGACGGCGACGGCGGGGCCGGTCACCGGCCGCACCCCGGCCGCGGCCCGCAGCCAGGCCGCCAGCGGGCCGGCGACGTCGGGGGACAGCGCGGCGATCCACCCGGCCGTGCCCGCCCGCGCCTCGGCCACGTGCTCGGTGCCGCCCCCGGGGAGGTGCGCGACGACCTCCGGCCGGGTGGCCAGCAGCCCGCCGGCCCGCCAGTCGCCGGGCGTCGTCCGTCCCGCGAGGGCCTCCAGCCGGTCGGCCGCGGCCCGCAGCAGGGCTGCGGACTCCTCGTCGGGCAGGGTCACGGCGCGGTGGGCTCGCGGCGCATCGGGACGTGCGGAATGCCGTCCTCCACGTAGCCGGGGCCGCTGCGGCGGAAGCCGAACGTGCCGTACCAGCCCTCCAGGTGCGCCTGCGCGCCGAGGGAGATCGGGGCGTCCCCGCAGAGCTCGATGCCGGCCTCGAGCAGCCGGCCGGCCAGCCCGCGGCCACGGGCGGACGCCGCCGTCGCAACCCGGCCGATGGTGCGACGCTCCCCCTCGTCGAGCACCCGGATCGTCGCCAGCACGCCGCTGTCGTCCTCGAACCACAGGTGCACGGTGGCCGGCTCGGCGTCCCGGCCGTCGAGCTCGGGGTAGGGGCACCGCTGCTCGACGACGAAGACGTCGACCCGGAGCCGGCAGAGCGCGTAGAGCTCGAAGGGGGTCAGCTCGGCGAAGCGGGCCGTGCGCAGGCGCGGTGGGGCGGAGCGCTCTCCGGAGGGCATGGGCCAGTTGTAGCCGATGCGCCCACCCGCCCGGCCGCCGGTCGTGATACACCTTCCGGTTAGGTCTGCCTTGCCTATCTTCCCGGAGGAACCACGTGACCAGGCTCGCGCGGGTGACCGCGATTCTCGCGGCTCCCCTCACCGCGGCCGGTGTGCTCGCCGGCTGCGGCTCGAACGACGCGGCCGCCGCCGGGACGCTGACCGTCTACAGCGCCCAGCACGAGAGCCTGATCCGGACCATGCTCGAGGACTTCACCGAGGAGACCGGCATCGCGCTGGAGTTCCGCGACGCCAACGACGCGGAGCTGGCCAACCAGATCGTGCAGGAGGGCGAGGCCTCGCCGGCCGACGTGTTCCTCACCGAGAACAGCCCGGCGATCGACGTCCTCGACGACGAGGGCCTGCTGGCCCCGCTCGACCAGGCGACCCTCGACCAGGTCGGGGAGCAGTACCGCCCCTCGTCGGGCAACTGGACCGGCTTCGCCGCACGCTCCACCGTCCTGGTCCACAACCCCGCCCAGCTGCCCGAGGCGGAGCTGCCCGCGTCGATCCTCGACCTGGCCGACCCGGAGTGGGAGGGGCGGATCGGCATCGCCGCCGGCGGCGCGGACTTCCAGGCGATCGTCAGCGCCGTCCTCGCCCTGCGGGGGGAGGAGGCCACCCGCGCCTGGCTGGAGGGTCTCGAGCGCAACGCCGCCGTCTACCAGAGCAACACCGCGGTCATGGTGGCCGCCGACGAGGGCGAGATCGACGCCGGGATCATGTACCACTACTACTGGTACCGCGACCAGGCGGAGAAGGCGCTCAAGGGGGACGACGCCCGCCTGCACTACTTCGGCAACCAGGACCCGGGCGCGTTCCTCAGCGTCTCCGGCGCCGGCGTCCTCGCCTCCAGCGACCAGCCCGAGGAGGCCCAGCGGCTGGTCGCCTACCTGACCAGCCCGGCGGCGCAGCAGCGGCTGGCCGAGAGCTCGGCGCTGGAGTACGCGGTGGGCACCGGCGTCGCCTCCGCCGACGTGCTGCCCCCACTGGCCGACCTGCAGGCCCCACCGGTCGACCCCGGCGCCCTCGACCAGCGGCGGGTCACCGAGCTCATGCAGGAGGTGGGGCTGCTCTGAGCGCCGCCGTGTCACCGGCCGCACGGCCCGGGGCGCCGGCCGGGCCGGGCACCCCGGGCCCGGTGCGCGCGCGCCGCCCGGGGCTGCGCCGCACCCCGGTCACCCTGCTGCTGGCCGCGGCCGTGGCGGCGCTGGCGCTGCTGCCCCTGGGCTACATCGCCGTCTCCACGGCCGGGCTGGGCTGGAGCGGCATCCGGGAGCTGGTGCTGCGCCCCCGGGTGGGCGAGCTGCTGTGGAACACCGCCCGGCTCGCCGGCGGCACCGTGGTGCTCTGCGCGGTGCTGGGCGTCGGCGCGGCGTGGCTGGTGGAGCGCACCTCGGTCCCCGGTCGCCGGGTGTGGCACGTGCTGCTGGTCGCCCCGCTGGCCGTCCCGGCGTTCGTCAACAGCTTCGCGTGGATCTCGCTGCTGCCCGGCGTGGACACCTACGCCGGTGCGCTGCTGGTCGTGACCCTGTCCTACTTCCCGTTCGTGTACCTGCCGGTCGTGGCCGCCTTCCGCGGCCTGGACCCGGCGCTCGAGGACACCGCCCGCGGCCTGGGGCTGTCCAGCTGGGCGGTCTTCCGGCGGGTGCAGCTCCCGCAGCTGCGGGTCGCGCTGCTGGGCGGGAGCCTGCTGGTCGCCCTGCACGTGCTCGCCGAGTTCGGGGCGCTGCAGATGCTGCGCTACCCGACGTTCACCACGGCCATCTACGACCAGTACCGGGCCACGTTCAACGGGCCGGGCGCGACGACGCTCGCCGGCGTCCTCGTGCTGCTCTGCCTCTTCCTGCTCCTCGCCGAGCTGCGGCTGCGCGGCCGCCGCGGCTACGCGCGCACCGGGGCGGGGGTGGCCCGCCCCGGCCGGCGGGTGCGGCTGGGCGCGCTGACCGTCCCCTCCCTGCTGGCGCTCGCGGCACTGGTCGGGCTCTCCCTCGCCGTCCCGCTGGCCGGCCTCGGCACCTGGCTGGTCCGCGGCTCCTCCACGGCCCTGGACCTCGGCGCCCTCGCCACCACCACGGGGACGACGCTCGGGCTGGCCGCCGCGGCCGCCGTCGTCACCACCGCGATGGCCCTGCCCACGGGCTGGCTGGCCGTCCGCTCCCGGGGTCGGGTGGCCACGCTGCTGGAGCGCAGCACCTACCTGGGCAGCTCGGTCCCGGCGATCGTCATCGCGCTCGCGCTGGTCACCCTCGCCATCCGCGCGACGCCCTGGCTCTACCAGACCGTTCCGGTGCTGCTGGCCGCCTACGCGATCCTGTTCCTGCCGCGGGCCATCGTCACCGTCCGTGCCGCGGTCGAGCAGTCGCCCCCGCTCTACGACGACGTCGCCGCCTCGCTCGGCTCCTCGGCCCCGGACCGGCTGCGCCGGGTCACCCTGCCGCTGCTGGCCCCGGGCATCGGCGCCGGCGCCGCCCTGGTCTTCCTCGCCGTCGTCACCGAGCTGACCGCGACGCTGCTGCTGGCCCCGACCGGCACCACCACCCTGGCGACGGCGTTCTGGTCGGCCAGCAGCGCCCTGGAGTACGGCGCGGCCGCCCCCTACGCCGTGGTCATGGTGCTGCTCAGCGCACCGGCTACGGTGCTGCTCTCCCGCGACTCCAGCCGAGGACTGACGACCTGATGCCCGACGAGGACCCGACGACGTGAGCTCTCTGACCGTCACCGGCGTGACGAAGTCCTACGGCGCCACCCCGGTGCTCACCGGGGTGGACCTGCACGTTCCCGGCGGGGGCTTCACCGCCCTGCTGGGCCCCTCGGGCTGCGGGAAGACGACGTTGCTGCGGCTGATCGCCGGCTTCGACGACCCCGACACCGGGACCGTCGACGTCGGCGGCCGGCTGGTCGCGGGCCCGGGGCGCAGCGTCGCCGCCCGCCGGCGGCGGATCGGCTTCGTGCCGCAGGAGGGCGGGCTCTTCCCGCACCTGCCCGTCGCCGGCAACGTCGCCTTCGGCCTGCCGCGGCGGCAGCGCCGGGACCGCGGCCGGGTGGCGGAGCTGCTCGCCCTGGTCGGCCTCGACCCCGCGCTCGCCGACCGCTCGCCCCACCAGCTCAGCGGCGGCCAGCAGCAGCGGGTCGCGCTGGCCCGCGCGCTGGCGCCCGAGCCCTCGCTCGTGCTGCTCGACGAGCCGTTCTCCTCCCTCGACGCGTCGCTGCGCGAGGAGACCCGGCAGGCCGTGGTCGACGCGCTGCGGGCTTCCGGCGCGACGGCGGTGCTGGTCACCCACGACCAGGCCGAGGCGCTGTCGATGGCCGACGAGGTGGCCGTCCTGCGGCGCGGGCGCCTGGTCCAGCTGGCCGACCCGCGCACCCTCTACCGCAGCCCCCGCGACCTCGACGTCGCGTCGTTCGTCGGCGAATCCGTCGTCCTCGACGCCGAGGTGCGCGCCGGGCAGGCGCACACCGCGCTCGGCGCCCTCGCCCTCGAGCGGCCCTGCCCGGACGGTCCGGCCCGGGTGCTGCTGCGCCCCGAGCAGCTGCGGCTGGCCCCGGTCGAGGGGGGCGTGCCGGTGGCCCGCGTGCGCAGCGTCGACTTCTTCGGCCACGATGCGCGGGTGCGGCTCGAGCTGCCCTCCGGGCTGGCGTGCAGCGCCCGGCTGGAGGGCTGGGACCTGCCGGTGGCGGGCGAGGACGTCTCCGTGCGGGTCGTCGGCGCCGCGCTGCCGTTCCCCGCGGGCGCCCCGGATGCACCCGCCGTCGCCCAGGTCCGGGGGGCCTAACACGGCAGAACTTAGGTGTGCCTAAGCTCACCCACGTGGACCTCTTCCTCTTCACCGTCGATCCCCGCTGGGGAGCCGACGTGGTCGCCGCCGGCGCGGCCGGGATCATCGTCGACTGGGAGCGCCGGGGGAAACACCGCCGGCAGCTGGGCGAGAGCACCCAGATCAGCACCGACACGCCCGCGGACCTCTCCCGCGTGCGCGCGGCCACCGACGGGCGGCTGCTGTGCCGGCTCAACGGCTACGGCCCGTGGACGGCCGGCGAGGTGGACGACGCCGTGGCCCGCGGTGCCGACGAGCTGCTGCTGCCGATGGTCCGCACCCCCGAGGAGGTCGACCGGACCCTCGACCTGGTCGCCGGCCGCTGCGGGCTCGGCATCCTGGTGGAGACCCGCGCCGCCGTGGACCGCATCGCCGAGCTGGCCCGGCGGCCGCTGGCGCGGATCTACGTCGGGCTCAACGACCTGCGCATCGACAGCCGCTCCGACCAGCTCTTCCAGCCGCTCGTCGACGGCACCGTCGACGCCATCCGCGCGCTGGTGGACCGGCCCTTCGGGGTCGGCGGGCTCACCCTGCCCGAGGGTGGCTTCCCGGTGCCGGGCCGGCTGCTGGCCGCCGAGCTGGTCCGGCTCGGCGCGGACTTCACCTTCCTCCGCCGGTCCTTCACCGCCGACATGGCCGGCCGCGACCCCTTCGTCGAGGTGCCCCGCCTGCTCGCCACCCTCACCCAGCTCCGCTCCGCCGGCCGGCCCGACGTGGCGGAGCGGCGGGCCGCGTTCGTCGCCGCGGTGACGGCGGAGATGCCGGTGGCCCAGCCGGCATGAGGGCGCTGGTGACCGGCGCCGGCGGCTTCGTGGGGCGGCACCTGGTCGACCGGCTGCGCGCCGACGGCTGGGAGGTCGTCGGGCTCACCCGGGACCGGGTCGACCTGGCCGACGCCGCCGCCGCTGCAGCCGCGGTCCGGGCCGCCGACCCCGACGTCGTGTTCTCCCTCGCCGCCGGGCGGGCCAGGGCGAATGCGGCCGAGCGCGCGGCGACCACGGCGGTCAACACCAGCCCGTGGCTGGTCGACGCCCTGCCCGACCGGTGCCGGGTGGTGGTGCGCCTGGGCTCCTCCACCGAGTACGCGGCCGGCCCCGCCCCGCTGGACGAGTCCGCACCGCTGCACCCCCGCGGCTTCTTCGGCGCCACCAAGGCCGCCGGGTCGCTGCTGCTGCAGGCAGCCGCGGCCGAGCGGGGCGTGCGGGCGGCCGTGCTGCGCGCGTTCCAGGTGTACGGCCCCGGGGACCACCCCACCCGGCTGGTCCCGGTCGTGCTCGCGGCCGCACGCAGCGGTGGTGTCGTCCCGCTTCCGGCCCGGACGAGCCGCCGGGACTGGGTGTGGGTCGGGGACGTCGTGGAGGCCTGCGTGCGGGCCGCGCTCGCCGACGACCTGCCGCCGGGCCAGGTGCTCAACCTGGGCACCGGCGTGCAGACCTCCACCGAGGAGCTCGTCGCCACCGCCGCGCGGGTGACCGGGCGGCCGATCGCCACCGCCCCGGGAGCGCACCCGGGCCGGGCCTGGGACACCGACTGCTGGGTCAGCGACCCCTCGCTGGCCGCCGCCCTGCTGGGCTGGCGGCCCACGGTCGACCTCGCCGCGGGCCTCGCCCGCACCTGGGCCGCCGGGGCATGAGCGGGGCCACCCGGCCGCGGGTCGCCGTCGTCGTCCCCGTGTACCGGAACGCGGCGACCCTCGCCCCGCTCGCCGAGCGCCTCGCGGCCGCGCTGGAGGGCCGGCCGTGGCGGCTGCGGCTGGTCATCGACGCCTCACCGGACGACAGCGCCGAGGTGGCCGTCGCGCTGGGCGCGGCCGACCCGCGGATCGCCGTGACCGGCCTGCCGGTCAACGTCGGGCAGCACGCCGCGCTGGTCCAGGGCCTGGCGGCCGAGCCCGACGCCGACGTGTGGGTGTGCCTGGATGCCGACCTGCAGGACCCGCCCGAGGCGGTGCCGCTGCTGCTGGAGCGGCTGGCCGAGGGGGACGTGGAGGCGGTCTTCGGCGGACGGCGCGGCGCCTACGAGTCCCCGCTGCGCCGGTTCACCGGCACCGTGCACCGCCGGGTGGCCGCCCGGCTCACCGGCCTCCCGCCGGACGCCGGCGCGTTCCTCGCCCTGGGACCCCGCGTCAGGGAGGCGGTCCTGGCCGCGCAGGCGCCGAGCGTCGTCCTCGCGGTGGGGCTGGCCCGGCGGCCGGTGACGAGCCTGCCGGTGGTCCGCGATCCGCGCCCCGAGGGCCGGTCGGCGTGGACCGCGCGGGCCCGGCTGGCGCAGTCGGCGCGCTCCCTGGCGTGGGCCCTGCGCCGCCGCTAACGCTCCCAGAGCTGGACGACGAGGTCGGTCTTCACGGCCGGGAAGGAGCGCTCGGCGGTGACCCGCAGCCCGGCGCCGGCCAGGATCGCGTCGTCGTCGGTGGGCACCGGCGCGCCGTCGATCAGCCGGCGGACCAGCCAGACCCGGTCGGCGCCGGCCGGGGCGTCGTCCGGGGGCAGGACGACGTCGGGCCGCAGCTGCGGAGCCGCCGTCCGCACGTAGTGGTCCACGCCGGTCGCCGAGCGCTGGTCGGCCGCCACCACCGGCTCTCCCGGGCGGTGCCGCTCGGCGAGGAACGCGACCACCTCATCGGCGCGCTCACGCGGTTCGCGGGCGGCCAGCGGGGCCGCCGCGAGCAGCGACAGGGCCACCAGCAGCGCGGCGACGGGCGCCCGGGCGGCGCGGGGGACGGCCAGCGCCCCGGCGGCGGCCAGCACGCCCAGCGCCAACAGGCCGGCCAGCAGGTAGCGCGGCAGGTACACCGGGCGCACCAGCTCCGCGCCCAGGAGCAGCAGCAGCGGGACCAGCAGCCAGCAGGCCGCCACCACCCGCAGGCCGGCCGCGCGCAGCGCGCCCAGCACCGCCAGCCCGACCGTCAGGTACAGCAGCGGCGTGCGCCCCCCGGCCCACGCCTCGACGGCGCGGTCGGCCAGCGTCCCGCCGGTGTCGCGCAGGTGCTCGGCGTTGCGGCCGCCGGTGCCGTTGAGCAGGTTGACCGCGACCAGCGCGGCGGTGGGGACGGCGGCGGCGGCGCCGGTGAGCAGGACCGGCAGCGCCCGCCGCCCCCGCAGCAGCAGCGCCGCGACGACGAACCCGGCCAGCACCGTGACCGCGTACCAGTGCATGAGGCCCATCGCGGCGCCGGCCAGGCCGAACAGCAGCAGCCCCCGCGGCGGTTCCTGCAGCCGGCGCACCAGCCCCAGCAGCGCGGCGCCGGTCGCCAGCACGACCAGGCCGTAGCTGCGCGCCTCCACGGCCTGCTCGAGCAGCAGGGGAGCGGTGGCGAGCACGGTGCCGGCGAGGACCCCGGTGGCCGGTCCGGCCAGCCGGGTGACCGCGCGGGTGACCAGGGCCAGCCCGCCGGCGGTGGCCAGCAGCGACAGCACCCGCAGCGAGGTGTCCCCGCCCAGCCCGGGCAGCGACGTCCAGGCGCAGACCACGAGGTAGTAGGGCGCGTTGTACGACGGCGGCACGTCGGCCAGGTAGCTCGTCGTCCCCCGGCCCTCGACGACCGCGGCGAGGATCTCCCGCACCGGCAGCCGCCCCACCTCGGCGGTGAACAGCTCGTCGAACCACAGCCCGTGCCCCGGGAGCAGCAGCACGGTGCCGAGGACGGCGACCACCAGCGGCGGCAGAAGCTCCGCCGGCGACCAGCGCAGCGGCGGTGCGGCCGGCGGCGCCGCGACCGGGCGGACCGCTGTCGCACTCACGGCCTCAGCCTAGGCAGGCCCGTCCTCCTCACCGGGCGTGCGGGTCCGCTTCCAGAACGGCACGACGATCCACCACCACGCCAGCAGGGCGCCGACGGCGCCGACCGTCAGCCAGGCCAGGGTGCGGCTGAAGACGACGTCGACCACCAGCAGCAGCGCCGCCAGGATCGCGACGGCCAGCACCACGAGGCCCGCGAAGGCCGACCGGTTGCTGCGCCGCAGCAGGGCCTCCTTCTCCCGCTGCCGGAACAGCACCCGGTGCTGCGCGGCGGGGGCGATGAGCAGCCCGGTGGCGACGGCCACGGCCAGCAGCGTCACGAAGTAGACGCCGCGCTGGAACTCGTCGAGCTCCGCGCCGCGCGCCTGGAAGGGCACCACGAGCAGGAAGGCGAACAGGAACTGCACGCCCGGGAGCGCCACGCGCAGCTCGGTGAGCAGCTCCATCAGCTCGCGGTCGATGCGTTCCTTGTGGCTCTCGCCCCCCGGGTCGCCCCGCTCGCGCGCCGCGTGCACGCCGGCCATGCCGGTCACCGCCCTCGTCCGTCCACCTGTCGTCCCCTGGGGCGGAGTAGTTACCACGAACGGACCGGAGGGGCGGAAACCGGGTCCGGGCACGGCTTCCGTGAGGGAGATCAACCGTCCACGCCTGCGGTGATCCGGTCGAGCAGGTCGTAGCGGCCCGCGGCCCAGATGACGACGCCGATCGCGGCGAGGCCGCCGAGGGTCATCGCCGTCGAGCTCACCGGGTGCTGCCGGGCGTGCGCCCAGGCGTCCCGGGCGTTGCGGCCGAACGCGGCGAGGAAGCGGCGCGCCCAGTCGAACTCGGTCGACCACACCCAGAGGCCGACGAGGACCGGGGGGACGGTCAGCGGACCGGGCAGCACGGAGAGCGCGGCGCCGAGCAGCACGAACAACAGGCCGATCACGAAAACGGCGATCCGGTAGACGGTGCCCAGGACGGGCCGGCGGCGGATGCGATCCCGCCAGCATCCTGGCCGCACCGGTCGCGCGGCCCCGAGGCCGTCGCGGCAGTTCGGGCAGCGGGTCGGCCGGCCCGAGGAGACCGTCGACGGCGGTGCGGCGCCCGAGGTGCGGTCCACGGCTCCCCCTGGGAGGGTGCGTGCCCGGCCGCACCCCGGACTCGGACCGGCCGGGTCCCGGGCCTACCCGGCCCGGCGTCCGGTCACGCGCGCCGGGCGCGACCCGGCGGTGCGCCGCTCAGGTCGCGTACCGGGCCGCCGCCCGCTGCCGGGCCTTGGCCGCCTCGATCTCGCGGTCCTTCGGGGGCGCGGTGGTGACCAGCGCGGCCAGCAGCCGCGCGGAGGCCTCGGCCACCTCGGCGACCGCGCGGTCGAAGACCTCGGCGTTCACGTGTGACGGCCGGGTCGTGCCGCTGATCTTGCGCACGTACTGCAGCGCGGCGGCGGCGATCTCCTCGTCGGTGACCGGTGGCTCGAAGTTGGCCAGCGGCCGGATGTTGCGGCACATGGCCGCAGCCTAGGAGTGAACGGGGACGGTCAGCCGGAGAAGCCGACCCGGTCGATCTTCCGGTGGTAGCGGGTGCCGAGCACGCCCCCGAGTACCGCACCGAGCAGCGTCACGACGGCCATGCCGAGGAGCGTGAGGATCCCCGCGGTGGTGGCCGTACCCTCGTCGATGGGGATGCGCGGCAGGTCGAGGGCCTCCAGCACGTTGTATTCCCGGCCCAGCAGGAAGCCGGCGAGGGACAGCCCCGTCACCACGAGCAGCCCGATCAGCCAGACGGCGACACCCTGGCGCAGGCCGGTGAAGCGGGCCATGCGCCCGGCGACGTACCCGCCGGCCAGGTAGGCGAGGAACAACACCGCCAGCAGGGCCACCGCGCCGCCCAGGCCGATCGTCTCGGCCCCGGCCGAGACGTCCCCGGCCGGAGCCACCCCCTGGGTCAGCCCGAGGGCCACCCCGGCCGCCGAGAGCAGTGCGACGAGCAGGACGGCCAGGCCGTTGGCCGACAGCCACCCGAAGAAGGCGGCGCCCCACTTCATCCCGCCGAAGGTCGAGCGCTGCGCGGCCACCGCGTCACGGACCGGGCCGCGGGTGGCCGAGGCGCCCGCCCGGGTCGCGTCGCGGTCGTGGGCGGTGTGGTCGTCGGTCACCATGGGCAGCCTCCTGCTGGGCGGAAAGGAACTCCGCCCCCGGCGGCGCCGGGACGTCGGGACAGCGGAGCGCACGGTCACGGTGCCCGCCCGCCCGTTGCCCGAAACGACGGCACCGGCCCGTGTGGTGGACGAGGAGGAACGACGATGACGGTGCTGTTGGTCGACGCGGCCAACGTGGTGGGCGCCCGGCCCGACGGCTGGTGGCGCGACCGGCTGGGTGCCAACGTCCGGCTGCTGGCCCGGTTGGCGGCACTGGTCGGGCGCACGGTGCCCGGCCCCGACGGGACGCCCCTCACCGTCGACGACGTGGTCGTGGTCGTCGAGGGGGCGGCCCGGGACGTCACCGCGCCCGAGGGGATCACGGTCGTGCGCGCCCCGGGCAGCGGGGACGACGCCCTGGCCGACCAGGCCGCCCGGCTGGCCGCCGAGGGGGTCGACGTGCTGGTGGTGACCGCCGACCGCGGGCTGCGCGCGCGGCTGCCCGAGGAGGTGCCGGTCGTCGGCCCGGGCTGGCTGCTCGGGGTGCTGGCCGAGCGGCCCCGCATGAGCGGCGAGCGCCCGGGGTAGACCGCCGGGCACGTCGAGCCGGGGCGGTGGCCACACGGTGCGAGCCCTCGGCGCCCCGGCCCGAGGAGCCGCATGAGCACGCCGTCCCGCCCGCTCGTCGTCCTGGTCACCGGCGCGTCCAGCGGGATCGGCCGGGCCACCGTGCACACCGTCGCCGGCCGCGGCGACCGGCTGGTCCTCGTCGCCCGCGGCCGGGAGGCGCTCGAGGAGACCGCCGCCGAGGCGCGCGCCGCGGGCGCCGCCGACGTGCTGGTCCGCCCCGCCGACGTCGCCGACGCCGAGGCCCTGCAGGGCACCGTCGACACCGCCGTCGAGCGGTTCGGCCGGCTCGACGTCGTCGTGCACGCGGCCCAGACCATGGCCTACGGCCGGATCGAGGACGTGCCCCGCCGGGTGTTCGAGGCGGTCGTGGACACCGGCCTGCACGGCACCGCCAACGTCGCCCGGGCGGTGCTGCCGATCTTCCGCCGCCAGGGCGCCGGGCACCTGGTCGTCGTCAGCTCGCTGCTGGCCTCGGTGACCGCACCGCTGATGGGCACCTACGCGGCGGCGAAGTGGGGGCAGCTCGGGCTGGTGCGCACCCTGCAGCAGGAGGTCCGGGACGTGCCCGGCGTGCACGTCTCCGCCGTGGCGCCCGGCGGGGTGAACACCCCGATCTACCACCAGGCGGGCACGTGGGCCGGCAGCACCGGACGGCCCCCGCCGCCGGTCTACTCGGCCGCCCGGGTGGCGCGGGCAGTGGTCGCGCGGCTGGACCGGCCGCGACGGCTGGTGCAGTCCGGCGTCGCCAACCCGCTGGTGATCGGCGCCTTCCGGCTGCTGCCGGCCGTGTACGACGCGCTGGTCGGCCCGCTGTTCCGGGCGCTCGCGCTCGCCGGGGACGGCGCCCCGCCGAGCGAGGGCAACGTCTTCGCCTCACGATCCGAGGGCAATCGCAGGGACGGCCGCTGGCGCTCGCTCTGAGCGCTCACCAGCGGGCGGGACGCTCCGGCAGCTCGCTCTCGAAGGAGGCCACGAGCGCGGTGGCGACGTCCCGGAGCTTGACGTTGCGGCGCTGCGAGGAGAGCTTCAGCAGCTCGAAGGCCTGCTGGGTGGTGCACTTCTCCTGGGCCATGAGCAGCCCGATCGCCTGGCCGATCGTCGCCCGCGTGTCCAGGCCGCCGCGCAGCTGCTCGGCGTGGTCGAGGCCGTCGGCGATCCGCAGAGCCACCCCGAGCGCGCCCGAGGCGTGCGCGGCCCAGCGGCTGCCGATCGGCTCGTCCTCGGGCCCGAAGGCGCCCCGTTCGGTGGAGTAGAGGTTCAGCGCCCCGATGCTGCGTTCCTCGACGAACAGCGGCAGGGACAGCGAGGACCGGACGCCGACCTGCGCGGCGAGTGCGGGATAGGGGCCCCAGCGGGTCTCCGCGGGCATGTCGTCGACCCGGACCACGACGCCCTCGCGCATCGCCTGCAGGCAGGGACCGTCGTCGGTCTGGTACTGCCGCTCGTCGGCCTGCTGGGCGAGCGGGCCGGTGCTGGTCACGGTGACCGCGCCCCCGGGGCGGGCCAGGGTCAGCCCGCACGCCTGGGCGTGCGGGGTCTGCCGCACCGCGAGGTGGACGAGGTCGGTCAGGAAGTCGTTGAGATCACCACCGGAGGCCAGCAGGTCGAGCAGGTCGCCCTCCTGGTTGCCGCGTCCCTGCTGCGCCGGATCGCGATCGAGCGTCCCCACCGATTCCTGCGTCCTCTCTCGTTCGGCGTTGTGCCACCCGGTCGTGTCCTACGCAGCAGTATCCCGGATGGCCTGGTGTGACGCGAGCCATGCCCGGTCGCCGAGCGGAGTGGACCGGTCCGCGTCACCTCGACCGATCCACTCCGGTCACCGGGCGGCCCCGACGCCCGGACCGCATGGGGTCCTCATCGGGGAGCCGCCGGGGTTCTCGTCCCCCGGGGCACCGACCGCGTCGGCGCCGCCATCCGGATGACCCAGAGCTCGACGGACGGCGACGCCGGCGCGAGCAGTGTGGGCCCGCGCCGGACGCGGCGGAACCTGCACGCGCGAGGGGCGGTGTGGCGGTCGCCCTCCGTGGCGGGCCGGTCAGCCGCGGCGGAGCGCTCGGCGCAGCCAGAGCCTGCGCTCGCTCCCGGGCGCGGCCGCGGGAGCGGGCTCGGGGGCCGGCTCCAGCGCCGCGTGCCGCTCGCGCAGCCGCGCCCGGATCTCCTCGGGCGTGTGGGCGCGGCGCCGGCGCTCCTGGCGGGCGAGCACCGCGCCCGTCGCCGCGACGCCCGCGAGGCCGGCCACTCCGAGCAGCTTCCACACGCGCACGGTCGCCTAACGTAGCCGCATGCCCCCGGTCCGTGCGCTCCCGCTCGACGAGGCGGTCGAGCTGACCCGGACCGGTGACGTCTGGGTCTTCCGTGGCGCCTCCGTGGCCGACCGCGCCATCCGGGCGTTCACCAACGCCCCGGTCAACCATGTCGGGATGGCCGTCGTGCTCGACGACCTGCCGCCGCTGCTCTGGCACGCCGAGCTGGGGCGCACCCTGCCCGACGTCTGGACCGGCCAGCACCAGCGCGGCGTCCAGCTGCACGACCTCGCCGACGCCGTGCGCACCTGGCGGCACCGCTACGGCCAGCGGGCCTGGCTGCGGCAGCTGGTCGGCCCGGCCGACGACGGCGGCGTGACCCGGGAGATGGAGGACGCCGTCCTGCGCGCCGTCGCCCGGTTCGACGGCAAGCCGTTCCCCACCACCCGAGGGCTGGTCCGCGGGTGGGTGAACGGCCGGCTGCGCCGCGGGACGACCGCTGAGACGGTGTTCTGCGCCGAGCTGGTGGCCGCCACCTACACCGCGATGGGGCTGCTCGACGGCGACCGACCGCGCAACGCCTACGACCCGGGCAGCTTCTGGTCCGGCGACGATCTCGAGCTCCTGCAGGGAGCCACCCTCGGGCCGGAGATCCCGGTCGAGGTGCCCCCGGCCTGAGCCGCGCTCAGCCCTCTCGGAGCACGCGGTAGGTCGTCTGCACCATGCCGCCGGGGAACACCTCGGTCCGCTCGTGCGCGAGCGGGACGTCGGCCGGCAGCACGCCGAACGGGGTGTGCCCCGCGCCGATGAGCACCGGCACCCGCGACAGGGTGAGGTCACCGATCAGCCCGGCGGTGAGGAAGGCGTGCACCGTCCGGCCGCCGTCGACGTACACCCGCCGGTACCCGGCCGCCGTCAGCGCCGCCACAGCGTCGTCGAAGGACGGGTGCACGGTGATGCGGGCGTCTTCGCCGGGCTCGAGCGTCGTGCTGATCACGTGCACCGGCTTGCCCTGGTAGGGCCACTCCGCCAGCGGCGCGATCACCTCGTACGTGCTCCGCCCCATGACGAGGGCATCCACGCCGGAGACGAACGCGGTGAACCCGAAGTCGCCGCCGGCGCCGTCGTCCGGGGCGCCGCCGGCTTCGGCGCCCCCGGTGAGCCAGGAGAGGTCGCCGTCGGGACGGGCGATGAAGCCGTCGACGCTCATGCCGAGGAATACCGAGCCGGTGAAGGGGGTGTCCATGCCGGCAGGGTGCCCGACAGCAGTGACACGTCGGGGCTCCGCCGGCGCGCCGGACCGTCAGACCCCGCGGATAGGACATGGACGAGGTCCCCCCGGTGTTGCACACGAGTGCGGGGGGACCGCCCAGGAGGCCACCATGTCCACCATCCACTGGGCCCGACCGGACATCGCCGGCGACGTCCTCGCGATCGCCCGCGATCGGCACGCCGCGCCGCCGCGGGAGATCCGCATCCGACCCGAGCTGCACGCGTGCATGCTCGCGCAGCTGGACCCGGCCGCGCGCGCGGCCGTCGAGCGGGGCACCCTCGGTGCGCCGCCCGGCGTCCCGCTCGTCGTCGATCCGGAGCTGCCCGCCTTTCCCGGGTTCGAGGTCGTCCGGGCCCGGCCCGCCGGCCCCCGCGTGCACGCGGCCTGACCTCGGTCACCCGGCCAGCGCGGCGGCCGGCTCCCCGA
Source organism: Geodermatophilus ruber (assembly GCF_900114385.1). GTDB lineage: Bacteria > Actinomycetota > Actinomycetes > Mycobacteriales > Geodermatophilaceae > Geodermatophilus > Geodermatophilus ruber. The sequence continues at coordinate 256,531 of NZ_FOSW01000006.1, read as the reverse complement.
GGCGGACGACGGTGTCGCCGGGCTGCGCGACGGCGTCGTCGTGGGTCACGCAGACGACCACCCGGCCGTCCAGCGCTCCCCGCAGGTCGCGGAGCAGGGCCGCGGCGGTCGGTGGATCCAGGTGGGCGGTGGGCTCGTCGAGCAGCACGACGTCGCGGTCGGTCAGCAGCGCCCGGGCGGCGGCGAGCCGGCGCCGCTCGCCGCCCGACAGCGCCGTCCCGCCCGCACCGACCGGGGTGTCCAGGCCCGCGGGCAGCCCGTCGAGCAGCCCGGCCAGCCCGGTCGCGGTCAGCGCGGCGCGCATCCGGGCCTCGCCCTCCGGCCCGGCGAGCGCCCCGCGGGGCGCGGCCACGGCGAGGTTGGCCCGGATGCTCGAGGCGAACACGTGCGCTTCCTGCGGGAGCCAGGCGATCCGCGAGCGCACGCCGTCCCCGGTCAGCCGGTCGGCCGGCACCGCCCCGAGCCGGTAGCCACCGGCGCGGGGACGCAGTGCGGCCATGAGCACGGCCAGGAACGTCGACTTGCCCGCCCCCGACCGGCCCCGGACCACCAGCCAGCCGCCGTCGGCCGACGCCGCGGTGCTCAGGTCGCGCAGCACGTCCGGGCCGCCCGGCCAGCCGGCGGTGAGCCCCGCCGTGGCCAGCCCGCCGACCGGGGCCGGGACCGGCAGCGGCGCCGGCGGGTCGTCCGGCACCGGCGCGGTGAGGACGGCGTCCAGCCGGGCGCGGGCGTCGGCCAGAGCACCCCGGCGCTGCAGCGCCCCGACCAGCGCGGTCAGCGGCTCGGCCAGCGCCAGGGGGGCCAGCGCGAGCACCGCGACGACCGGGCCGGTGGCCGCGGTCGCCCCGACGGCCGCCGCGGCGACCGCGGCCAGCCCGGTGCCGAGCGCCACGAGGCCGTTGCCCACCGCGCCGGCCCGCGTGCCCCTGCGGGCGGCGGTCGCCCGGCGGGCGGCGAGCCCGGCCAGGTCGGCCGCGGTGCGGGTGGCCAGGCCGTGCGCCCGCAGGTCGGCCGCGCCCTCGAGCACCGTGGTGGTGTCGCGCAGCACGGTCACCCGCAGCGCGGCCTCGGCACGGGCGGCGCCGGCGTCGAGCCGCCGGTGCACCGCCACCACCAGCGCGACGGTGGCCGCCAGCACCAGGCCGGCCGTGCCCGCCGCGGCCGGCGAGAGCAGCGCCAGCGCACCGACGGTGCCCGCGGTGACGGCGCCGGCGACCAGCGCGGGCGGGACGACCCGCACGGTGAGGTCCTGCACCAGCCCGACGTCACCGACCACCCGGGCCAGCGCCGCGCCCGGCGTCCGGTCGGCGGCGAGGCCCTGCGCGCCCAGCGCCCGCCACAGCCGCACCCGCAGCCCGGCGGCCAGCCGCAGCGCGGCGTCGTGCGCGGTCATCCGCTCCACCCAGCGCAGCAGCGCCCGCCCCAGGCCGAACAGGCGGACGCCGACGATCGCGACCATCAGCGTGAGCACCGGCGGCATCTCCGCGGCGCGCACGATCAGCCAGCCGGAGACCGCGGTCAGCGCCACGCCGGCACCGGCCGACGCGGTGCCGGCTGCGACCGCGCGGACCAGCGCCCGGCGCTGCCCGTCCGAGGCCGGGACCGGCCTCTCCGCGCCGGAGGTGGGCGCAGGGACGTCCGGCTCCGCGGCCGGGGCCGGACCTTCGGCGCGGACAGCCAGCTCCGGGGGTGCGGTCTCCGGGGCGGCGAGGGTGATCGCGCGGTCGGCCAGCGCGGCGAGGGCGGGGTCGTGGGTCACCAGCAGGACCGTGACCGTGCCGCGCAGCCCGGCCAGCACCGCGGCGACCCGCGCGGCGGCGACGTCGTCCAGGTGCGCCGTGGGCTCGTCGAGCAGCAGCAGCCGGGCGCCGCGGCGCACCCGGACCAGGGCCCGGGCCAGCGCCACCCGCTGCAGCTCGCCGGGGGAGAGGGTGGTGCACCCACGGCCGGCCAGCTCGGTCGCACCGACCCGGGCCAGCGCCTCGACGACGAACGCCTCGCCCACGATCTCGTCCGCCCCCGGCTCGGAGCCGGCGTGCCGGCGCAGCTCGTCGGCCACCGTCGCGCCGGTGGTCCGCGGGTGCTGGGGCAGGTACGCCACCCCGCCGGCCGGCACCCCGGTGACCGTGCCGCCGACCGCGGCCGAGGGGTCGACCAGCCCGGTGAGGACGGCGAGCAGCGTGGACTTGCCCGCGCCGCTCGGCCCGCGCACGATCACCAGCTCGCCGGGCCGGACGGCGAGGTCCACCGGCGGAAGGGCGGGCCGGTCCCGGCCGGGGTGACGCACGGTCAGCCCGGTGACCGCGAGGTCGGCACCGCGCGGGTCGTCGTCCGGCCCCGCCGCGACCACCGAGCGGGCGGGCGGCGCGGCGAGCACCGCGCGGGCCTCGGCGGCGGCCAGCGCGGCGTCCTCGTTGGCGTGGTGGGCGGCCCCCAGGGCCCGCAGCGGGGCGAACGCCTCCGGGGCGAGCAGGAGCGCGGTCAGCCCGACGGCCAGCTCCACGTTCCCGTGCACCAGCCGCAGGCCCACCGTGACCGCGACCAGCGCGACCGACAGGGTGGCGATCAGCTCGAGCACCAGCGCGGAGAGGAACGCCAGCCGCAGCGTGGCCAGGGTGCGCCGTCGCGAGGTCTCCCCGAGCTCGGCCAGGGCGGCGACCTGCTCGGCGGCGCGGCCCAGACCGACCAGCACCGGCAGGCCGCGGACCAGCTCGGCGACGTGCGCGGCGATGCGGTCCAGCGCCCGGGCGGCGCCGGTCGTGCCGTCCCGGGTGGCCAGCCCGACCAGCACCATGAACACCGGCACCAGCGGCAGGGTGACCGCGACCAGGACGGCCGAGAGCAGGTCGGTCGCGGCGAGGACGGCCAGCAGCACCGGAGGGACCACCAGCGTCTGCGCCAGCGCCGGGAGGTAGGTCGTCAGCCCCGGGGCGAGGTCGGCCAGCCGGGTGGTGGCCAGCACCGCCGCGGGGCCCGGACCGCCCGCCGCGGCCACCGCCGCCGGCGACCCGGCGAGCCGGTCGACCAGCCTCGCGCGCAGCCGCTCCTCGGCCCGCCGGGCGTCGCGGGCGGCGGCCAGCTCGCCCAGCGACCCGGCGACCGCGCGCAGCGCGACCCCGGCGGTGGCCAGGACCAGCGGACCGGGAAGGGCCCCCTCGGCGTGCCCGACGGCCCGGGCCACGGCGTGCGCCAGCCCGGCCGCGAGCAGCACCACCCCCGCCGTCTGCCCCAGGGCGGCGAGCGCGGCACGGCCCAGCGCCGCGGGTAGCCCCGGGACCCCGTCGAGCGGCGCCAGCGGCCCCCGTCCCCGGCCGTCGTGGCCCGGGGGGCCGCCGACACCTGGGCCCTTGTGGCCACCATGGCTGGTCACGCGGGCACCCCGGCGGGCTCGGCGTGCACCGGCTCCGCGGTCAGCCGCGTGCGGAACACCCAGTAGGTCCAGGCCTGGTAGGCGAGCACGACCGGGAGGCCGACGGCAGCCACCCAGGTCATCACGGTGAGCGTGTAGTCGCTGACCGAGGCGTCGGCCACGGTGACGTCGAAGGCCGGGTCGATCGTCGAGGGGACGACGACCGGGTAGGCCGCACCGAAGATCGTGGCCGCCGCGGCCGCGAGCATCGTGCCCCACGCCGCGAAGCCCTGCCCCTCGCGGCCGACCCGGATCCGCGCCCAGGCCACGACCACCGCCAGGGCGGCGAGCAGCCACAGCGCCCCGGTGACCGGCGTGCCGTACCGCAGGTGCACCAGCCCGGCCCAGGCCAGCAGCGGCAGCGCGGCCACCGGCGCCCACCGCAGCGCGAACCGCCGGGCGGCGACCCGCACCGGCCCGTCGGTCTTCAGCGACAGGAAGATCGCGCCGTGCACCAGCGAGAAGGCGAGCACGGCGACCGCGCCCAGCGCCGCCGGCCAGCCCAGCCCGGAGAACGCGCCGCCGACCCGGTTGCCCTCGCCGTCGACCGGCAGGCCGAGGGTGGTCGCGCCCAGGGCGGCGCCGATGCCGAGGGCGGCGATCAGCGAGCCGGCGGTGATGACCCGCGTCCAGGTCGTGTCCCACGCCGCGGTGTGGTGGGAGTGCCGCCACTCGAAGGCGACCGCCCGGATGATCAGCCCGAGGAGCACCAGCACGAACGGCAGGTAGAGCGCGGGCAGCCAGGTGGCGTACCAGCCCGGGAAGGCGGCGAACACCGCGCCGACGGCGGTGATCAGCCACACCTCGTTGCCGTCCCAGAGCGGGCCGATGGTGCGCAGCAGCAGGTGCCGGTCGGCGGGGCGGCGGCCCAGCACCGGTAGCAGCGCGGCGACGCCGAAGTCGAACCCCTCCAGGAGCAGGAAGCCGGTCCACAGCACCGCGACGGCGGCGAACCAGAGGGTCTGCAGATCCATGGGAGCAACTCCTGCGGCTCAGTAGGCGAACGAGAGGACGTCGTCGTCACGGTCGCGCCGGGGCGCGTCACCGCCGTCGTCGACCTCGTCGGGCGGCTGCGGGGTGAACCCGGGCGTCGGGTGGTCGTCCCCGGTGGTGACGCCGCGGCGCACGAAGCGGGTGATCAGCCACAGCTCGACCACGGCCAGCGCCCCGTAGACCGCGGTCAGCGCGATCAGCGACGTCCACACCTCGGCGGCCGAGACGCCGGGGGAGACCGCCTGCGCGGTGAAGAACCAGACCTGCTCGTCGACCGGGACGTCGGGGTTCGGGACGACGACGAAGGGCTGGCGGCCCATCTCGGTGAAGATCCAACCGGTCGCGTTGGCCACGAACGGGGCGGCCACCGCCAGCAGCGCCCCGTGGACGCCGATCCGCGACGTCGGCACCCGGCCCCTGCGGGTCGCCCACAGCGCGTAGGCGGCGACCGCTGCCGAGACCGCGCCCGTGCCGATCATCAGCCGGAAGCTCCAGTAGGTGACCGCCAGCACCGGGGTGTAGTCGATCGGCTCGCCGGCCTTGGCGCCGAACGACGGGTCGTCGGGGTAGGTCGCCCCGTAGACCGCGGCGTAGCGCTCCTGCAGGTCGTTCACGCCCGGCACCGCCGAGGAGAAGTCGCTGTGCGCCAGGAAGGAGAGCAGCCCGGGGACGGTGATCGAGTGGACGTCGTCGCACTCGTTGGAGCCCAGCTTGTTCCACGCGAGGATCGAGAACGACGCCGGCGCCTCGGTCTGACACAGTGCCTCGGCCGAGCTCATCTTCAGCGGCTGCTGCTGGTACATGAGCTTGCCCTGCCAGTCGCCGGTCAGGGCGACCAGCACGAACGCCGCGAGCGACACCCAGCCGCCCAGCCGCACCGAGCGGCGCCAGACCTGGTGATCGGCGTCGGCGGTCGGCTGCCCGGCCAGCTTCCGCCGGCGCAGCTGCCACAGGCCGACCCCCACCAGCAGCGCGCCGGCGACCATGAGCGCGGCGACGATCGCGTGGCTGAACGCGGCCAGCGCGGTGTTGTTGGTCAGGACGGCGAAGAAGTCGACCTGCTCCGGGCGGCCGTCCTCGGCCACCGCGACCCCGACCGGGTGCTGCATCCAGGAGTTGGCCGCGATGATGAAGTACGCGCTGACGATCGAGCCGATCACCGCCGCCCACAGCGCGGCCAGGTGCACCTTCTTCGGGATCCGGCCCCAGCCGAAGATCCACAGGCCGAGGAACGTCGACTCGAGGAAGAAGGCCAGCAGCGCCTCCAGCGCCAGCAGCGAGCCGAAGACGTCGCCGACGAAGCGGGAGTACTCGCTCCAGGCCAGCCCGAACTGGAACTCCTGCACCAGCCCGGTGGCCACGCCGAGCACGAAGTTGATCAGGTAGATCCGGCCCCAGAAGCGGGTCATCCGCAGCCACTCGGGCTTGTCCGTCCGCACCCACATGGTGTGCATGACCGCGACCAGGATCCCCAGTCCGATGGTCAGCGGGACCATCAGGAAGTGGTAGACGGTCGTGATCCCGAACTGCCAGCGCGCCACGTCCAGGACGTCCACGGCTCGTCTCCTCAGCAGCGACGTACGATCGGTCGCGTTCTTTCTACGCTGAGTAGAACTCAAAGTTCTACGACACGTAGAAAAAGTGGGTGTGAGACGGGAGACAGGAGGAGCGGTGGCGTCGTTGGGTGAGCTGGAGCGGGCGGTCATGGACCGGCTGTGGTCCGCCGGCGGTTCCGTCTCGGCCGGCGACCTGCGCGACGGGCTGGCCGACCGCGGCCTCGCGCTGACCACCGTGCACACGGTCCTGACCCGCCTGGAGCAGAAGGGCTTCGTCGTCCACGACGACGCCCGGCCCCGGCGCTTCCGGCCGCGCGCCACCCGCGAGGAGCACGCGGCCGAGCTCATGCACGAGGTGCTGGGCCAGGCCGGGGACCGGCAGGCGGTGCTGGCCCGCTTCGTCGGCGGGGTGGACGCCGAGGAGGCGCGGCTGCTGCGCGAGCTGCTCGCCGGCGGCCCGCCCGCCTGACCGACCTGCTCCGACCGTGCTGCCCGCCACCGCGGCCGCGCTCGCCGTCCTGGCCGCCCTGCTGGCCTGGCCGGTGCCGGCGCTGCTGGCCCGGGCCCGCTGGCCGCGGCGGGACCCGCTGGTCGCGCTGGTCTGCTGGCAGGCGATCGGGCTCGCCGGCGGCCTGTCGATGATCGGCGCGCTGCTGGTGCACGGCCTCGCGCCCTGGGGGCACTCGCTGCCCGAGGCGGCCTGGTCGGTGCTCACCGGCGACGCGGCCGAGGACCCGGTGCGCGGTGACCACTGGGTCACCCTCACGCTGGCCGGCGTCCTGGCCGTCGAGCTGGTGGGGGTGCTGGTGCTGTCCTGGGTGCGGACCGCGCGCACCCGCCGGCGGCACCGGGAGCTGCTGGAGGTCGTCGTCCGCCCCGCTGCGGTTCCCGACGCCCGGCTGCTCGAGCACCCCGCCCCGGTGGCGTTCTGCATCCCCGGCGCCCGGCCGCTGCTGGTGCTCTCCTCGGGGATCGTCGCCGAGCTCGACGAGGCGCAGCTGGCCGCGGTGGTCGCGCACGAGCGGGCGCACCTGCGCGAGCACCACCACCTCTACCTGCTGCCGTTCGTCGCGTGGGAGGCGGCGCTGCCCGTGCTCCCCGCGGCCGCTCGGGCGCACGCGGCGGTGCGCACGCTGGTGGAGATGCGGGCCGACGACGTCGCGCTGCGCTCGCTCGACGGCGCCGCGCCGCGCCGCACCCTGGCTCAGGCGATCGTCGCCGCCGCGGGCGGAGGAGGGGGAGCCGAGGTGCCCAGCGGCGCGCTGGCCGTGGCCGGGGGTGCGGTGCGCGCGCGGGTGGTGCGGCTGCTCGAGCCGCCGTCCCCCCTGCCGGGCTGGGCGCGATGGCTCGCGCTGCTCGCCGCCGGCCTGCTCCTGCTGGCCCCGACCGCACTGCTGCTGCTGCCGGTCCTCTGACCGGCGCGGTCAGCCGGGGGCGACCGCGTACCCGGCCTCCTCGACGGCGGCGCGCACGGCGGCCTCGTCGACCGGCGCCTCGCCGGTGACGGTCAACCCGCCGCTGGCCAGGTCGACGTCGACCTGCGTGACGCCGGGGACCTGGCCGACCTCCTCGGTCACGGCGTTCACGCAGTGGCCGCAGGTCATGCCGACGACGGTGTAGGTGGCGGTGCTCATGGGGTCCTCTCGGGATGGGTGGGTCAGGAACGGACGAGACGGGCGATCGCCTCGGAGGCCTCGCGGACCTTCTCCTCGGCCTCGCGGCCCCCAGCGGCGGCGGCCTCGACGACGCAGTGGCTCAGGTGCTCCTCGAGCAGGCCCAGGGCGACCGACTGCAGCGCCTTCGTCATCGCCGAGACCTGGGTGAGGATGTCGATGCAGTACTTCTCGTCCTCCACCATCCGCTGCAGCCCGCGGGCCTGCCCCTCGATTCGCCGCAGGCGCTTGAGGTAGTCGTCCTTGCGGTGGATGTACCCGTGCGGACCGGGGTGCTCGACGGTCTCCACGCTCTTCCTCCTGGCGGGTCGGGAGCTCTCAACAGGGAACTATACCCCCCTAGGGTTCCGAGCTGCCGACGGGTGCCCTCACGCGTCGCCGGTGCCCTCGGGGTGGGGCTGGAGCCGGTCCACGGCTGCGCGAAGGTGCTCGGCGGTGGCGCGGGCGTCGGCGAGCTCGTCCTGCAGGCCGAGGATGACCTCGGCCGAGGCGAGCGTGTGCCCCTCGTCGAGCAGTCCGCGCAGCCGCGCGGCGAGGGTCAGCTGGTGCCGGGAGTAGCGGCGGTGGCCGCCGGGGGAGCGGTGCGGCTGCAGGACGCCGGAGGCGTCGAGGCTGCGCAGGAAGGCGGCCTGGACGCCGAGCAGCTCGGAGGCCTGGCTCATCGTCAGCGCCGGGAAGTCCGGGTCGTCGAGCCGGCGCAGCGCATCGCCGCCGGGGGAGTGGTCGACCATGGCAGGACCTCCTGGTCCGGATGAGCGAAGGGGCCGGGTCCGTGCGGACCCGGCCCCTCGAGGGCTGTGTCGGCTCAGCTCTCGACGGCCCCGCTCTCCGCCCGCGCGGTTCCGGGCTGCTCACCCTCGATGGTGCGCCCCTCGACGGCGACGGGGGCGTCGGCCCGGGTCACCGTGATCTTGCGCGCCCGCGCCTTCTCGGCCACCGGGATGCTCACGGTGAGGACGCCGTCGTGGTAGTGCGCCTCGAGCCGGTCGGTGTCCAGGCTGCGGCCCAGGACCAGCTGCCGGGTGTAGCTGCCGAACGGGCGCTCGGCGATGGCCCACTCCGCGTTCTCCAGCTGCGGCACGGAGCGCTCGGCGGTGATGGTCAGCGTCGTGCCCTCGACCGCCAGGTCGATCGAGCCGGGGTCGACGCCGGGCAGGTCGAAGTGGGCGACGAAGTTGTCGCCGACCCGGTAGGCGTCCATCGGCATGCCCGAGAGCGGGCGGGCGGTCATCGAGCCCGAGCGGCCGGTGAGCTGGTCCAGCGCGCGGAAGGCGGCGGACGTGGCGGCGAACGGGTCGTAGGCGGTCAGCATCATCGGTGTGCAACCTCCCTGTGCGGTATGGCGGTGTTCGCTGCCCGAGGTGGAACCTCTAGTGGCAACTGAAGATTACCTCTGGCATCCGTGTGCGTAAACCTGTGCTGAGGAATTTTCTTCCGATGCGGCTCGGGTGGGCGGGTCCACCCCCGCCGGGCGCCGCCCAGGGCATGAGCGGCGGGCGGACGGGGCAGAGGGGAGGCGTGGAGGAGACGACCAACTTTCCGGAGCGGGCAGACCTCGAGGAGTCCGGGACTCCGCAGGTGAGCCGCACGCTGGACGGCGACGTCGCCACCGTGACGGTCGACGGGGAGCTGACGGAGGCCGCCCGGCGGCCGCTGGTGCGGACGATGACCGACCTGCTCCTGGAGGTGCCCACCCTCCGTCAGGTCCGGCTGGACACCCGGCGGGTGACGTACCTGAACTCCGCCGGCACGGCCGTGCTGGTCCAGCTGCAGAAGCTGGGCCGGCCACGCGGGGTCGAGGTGGTACTGATCGACCCGTCGTCGGTGGTGGCCCGGCCGCTCCAGCTGAGCGGGCTGTGGCACCGCTTCCCCGTCGTGGAGGGGCCGGGCGACGGGTGACCGGCGGGTCCGGTGCCGGGTCGGTGGGCCGGGGCCGGGACCGGGGCTCCTAGCCTGACCGGGTGCCGTCGAGCTCCGCCCCCACTCACAGCCACGCGCCCGCGGCCGACGCCCCGCCGCCGACTCCGGAGGTCCTCGCCCGCCGCCGACGCGCGGTCTGGCTCATGCTCCTCGTGCTCGTGCCCGTGGGGCTGGCCACCGTGATCGGCCTGGTCGTGCTCTGGCCCAGCGGCGAGCCGACCCGGGCCGAGGTGGCGGCGGAGGCCTTCGTGCCGCCCGGGACCACCTTTCCCGAGGCGCGGGTGGTCTCCGTCGAGCCGTTCGACTGCTCCCTGCCCGGCGCGCCCGGGCAGCCGAGCTCGGAGCTCACCTGCGCCCGGGCGGTCGTCGAGATCACCGAGGGCGAGGGCGCCGGGCAGTTCCAGCAGATCGAGCTGCCCGCGGAGGTCTACGCGGCCGGGGTCGAGGAGGGGGACGTCCTCGTCCTCACCCGGGACGCCGGAGCGGAGGGTGGTGCGGGCTACCAGTTCTACGACTACGCCCGCGATCTGCCGATCATCGTGCTGGCGATCGCCTTCGCCGTCGTCGTCGCCGTGGTGGCCCGGCTGCGCGGGCTGGCCTCGCTGGTCGGGCTCGCCTTCGCCTTCTTCGTCCTGCTGCAGTTCGTGCTGCCGGGGCTCCTGTCGGACCAGTCGCCGACCCTCACCAGCCTGGTGGGGTCGGCGGCGATCATGTTCGTCGTCCTCTACCTGGCGCACGGCTTCTCGGCCCGGACCACGACGGCGCTGGTCGGCACCCTGTTCGGGCTGGCGCTGGTCGCGGTCATGGGCGCGGTGTCGGTCGAGGCGGCGCGGCTGACCGGGCTGACCAGCGAGGAGACCATCCAGCTCCAGACGTTCGACCCGACCCTGGACTTCTCCGGGCTGGTGCTCGCCGGCATCGTCGTCGCCGGCCTCGGCGTGCTCAACGACGTCACCATCACCCAGGCCTCGGCGATCTGGCAGCTGCACGAGGTGGACCCCGGGCTGGGATGGCGGCAGCTGTACCGGCGAGGAATGACCGTCGGTCGGGACCACATCGCCTCGACCGTCTATACGATCGTCTTCGCCTACGCGGGGGCGGCGCTCCCGCTGCTGATGCTCTTCGAGCTCTACGACCAGCCGATCTGGACCACCCTCACCAGCTCGGCCCTGGCCGAGGAGGTGATCCGCACGCTCGTCGGCGCGATCGCTCTCGTGCTGGCCGTCCCGGTGACGACGGCGGCCGGCGCCTTCTTCGCCATCGCGGCGAGCGGCGCGGCGGGGGCGGCGACGGAGCGGCGGATGAGCGCGCTGCGCGCCCGGTTCGCGCGATGAGCCGGGCTCTGGCCGGGGCCGATCTGCTCGCTGCCGCCCGCAGCGCCCCCGGCTTCATGCCCGACGACGAGGGGACGGCGCTGTACGCCGCCGCGTGCGACGTCGCCGTCCCCGGGCCGCTGCTGGAGGTGGGCAGCTGGATGGGCAGGTCCGCGCTCTACCTCGCCGCGGCCGCCCGGGAGAGCGGCCGGCTGGTGATCACCGTCGACCACCACCGCGGCTCCGAGGAGCACCAGCCCGGCTGGGAGTACCACGACCCCTCGCTGGTCGACCCGGAGGTCGGGCTGGTGGACACGCTGCCCCGGTTCCGCCGGACGATCGCCGACGCCGGCGCCGAGGACGTCGTGATCGCGGTCGTCACCCGCTCCGAGGTGCTCGCGCCGCTGTGGTCCACGCCCCTGGCGCTGCTGTTCCTCGACGGCAGCCACACCGAGGAGTCGGCGCAGCGCGACCAGGACGCCTGGGTCGCGAAGCTCGCCGTCGGCGGCACCCTGGCCATCCACGACGTCTTCCCCGACCCGGCCGACGGCGGCCGGGCGCCCTTCGGGGTCTACACGCGGGTGCTGGCCTCCGGTGACTTCGAGGAGCTGCCGGGCACCGGTTCCCTACGGCTGCTGCGGAGGCTGCGATGAAGAAGGACCCCGTCCCTCCCACCCCTCGCAGGCTCGGGGCGGTGCCCTGGACGGGGCCCGCCGACCCGCTGGCCGCCGAGGAGGCAGCGGCGCGGGCCCAGATCGAGGCGCTCACCCGTGAGTTCGACGAGGTCGTCGCGGCATCGCGGCAGTCCAACGCCGACGACGAGCACGACCCGGAGGGCGCGACCATCGCCTTCGAGCGGCAGCAGGTCGCGGCCCTGCTCGACTCGGCCCGGCGCCGGCTGGGCGACGTCGAGGCGGCGCTGGTCCGCCGCGACGAGGGGCGTTACGGGGTCTGCGAGACCTGCGGGCGGCCGATCGCGCCCGAGCGGCTGGCCGCCCGGCCCGCCGCCCGCACCTGCATCGTCTGCGCGCGCTGACGGCCCCCTCGCAGGGGCCCGCCGCGAGCTCGCGAGCGGTGGGGGCGAGGGGGTCCTTTCAGCTCACGTAGCGGCGGGCGGTGGACCGGCGCTGGACGGCGTCGAGTGCGGCGAACCGGGCCTCGGCGTGCGGCGGCAGCACCCGCCGTTCGCGCAGCACCCACGGCAGCCCGCGCACCGCGGCGAGCAGCCCCGCCGCGGTCACCCGGTCCCGGGGCAGGGTGCGCAGCAGGTGCGCGGTGCGGCTCAGCGCCGGGCGCAGCGGCCGGCGCAGCCACGTCGTCCAGAGGGTATTGCGGATGCCGTCGCTGCGGCGCTTGTGCGGGTCCCGGGCGCGGCTGGCCTGGTGGTGCACGGTGAGCGCCGGCAGGTAGCACAGCTCCCAGCGGCGGGTGGCCAGGTCGGCGGCCAGGAGCTCCTCCTCGCCGCCCAGCCACAGCCGCTCGCAGAACCCGCCGACCTCGTCGAAGGCCTCCCGGCGCAGGACCGAGGCGCCGGCGAGGAACGAGCCGAGCGCCGGGCCGGGCAGCCAGTCGGCGCCGGGGACGGGGGAGTCGCGCAGCTCCGGGACGATCGGGTCCTCGGTGCCGCCGGGCTCCACCAGGATCCGGGCGGTCAGCACGGCCAGGCGGGGATGGGCGTCCAGGACGTCGGCGGCGGTCCGCAGCGAGCCCGGCTCCCACCAGGTGTCGTCGTCGCAGAAGGCCACGTAGGGCCTGTGCACCCGGGCCACGCCGAGGTTGCGGCCGATCGCGCCGAGGTTCTCCCGGCTGGCGATCAGCTCCACCTCGGGGAACCGCTCGCGGACGGCGGCGGCGGTCCCGTCGCCGGAGCCGTTGTCGACCACGACGACAGGCGGCTGCTCGGGCAGCGCCCGCAGCCGGGCGAGCGCCAGCAGCAGCTCCTCGCGGCGCTGGTGGGTGATGACGACGACGGCGACCCGCGGATCGGGGCCGGCCTCGGTCGCCGTCACGCCGCGTCCCCGGCGAGCAGCCGCAGGTCGGCCCGGACGGCGGGCGGGACCGGACGGCGGCGGCGCAGCGCGGCCGGGACGTCGGGCAGCGCCCGCAGCAGCGCCCGCCGCGTGGGCGCGCCCCCGCGCAGCGCCTGCAGCACGAGCCGGCCCACGTCGGGAGCGGGCCGGCGCATCAGCGCGGTGAGCAGCCGGCTGCGCCAGATCGCGGTCTGCCGCTGGTCGGGCGCGTGCCGCCGGGACGACGGGTGGTGGTGGACGGTGACCTCGTCGACGTAGGCCATGCCCCAGCCGGCGGCGGCGAGGTCGAGGGCGAGCCGCTCCTCCTCACCGGGGAAGCGGACGACGGGATCGAAGCCGCCGGCGGCGAGGAAGGCACCGGTGCGCACCATCGCGCCGCAGGCCACGAAGCCGAGCAGCGACGGCCCGGGCAGGTCGGGCGGGGTGCCCAGCGGGCTGGCGGCCATCTCGGCGCAGACCGGGTCGAGCCGCTCCTCCCGGCCGACCAGGATCCGGGCGTTGAGCACCGCCAGCCGCGGGTGCGCCCGCATGAGCGCCGCGCCCCGCGCGAGGGCGCCCGGCGCCCACCACGAGTCGTCGTCGGCGAACGCGACGAACGGGGTGCCCGCGTGCTCGACCCCGACCGTGCGCGCGTAGGAGCCGAGGTTGCGCGCCTGCGGCAGCACGGTCACCCCGGGCAGCGCCGCCCGCACCGCGTCGACGGTGCCGTCGGTGGAGCCGTTGTCGACCAGCACGGCCGGCGCCTCGTGGCGGGGCAGGGTGCGGAGGAGGTCCTCGCGGCGGTTCCTGCTCATGACGACGACGGTGACGTCGGCGGGGCTGCTCACGCCCTCCCTCTGCCCGCACCGTCGGGCAGCCAATCCGCCGTGCCCGGCGAGCCCTCCGTGCCGGCGGCCGGCAGCGCGCCCGGGTCGGCGAACAGGCCGGCCGCGGCGGTGGCGCCGGACAGCGCGTCGGCGGCGAGGACGACGGCCGCCGCCGTCCAGGTGGCCCGCTCGACCGGCCACCGGGCGTCGTCGGGGTAGACGTAGCCGGTCCAGTAGGAACCGTCCTCGTGCCGCAGGTGCTGCATCGCCGCGACCTGCTCGAGCGCAGCGTCGGGCTGCCCGGCGGCGACGAGGGCGAGCGCCAGCTCGCAGGTCTCCGCGCCGGTCACCCAGGGCCGGTCGGCGACGCACCGGGCGCCCAGCCCGGGGACGACGAAGCGGTCCCAGCCCTCGGCCAGCCGCTCGGCGGCCGCCGTACCGGTGAGCGCGCCGCCGAGCACCGGGTAGTACCAGTCCATCGAGTAGCGGGAGCGGTCGGCGAACGCCTCCGGGCGGGTGCGCAGCGCGCTGCCCAGGTCGTCGGCGGCCAGCTCCCAGTCCGGCTGCGGCTCGCCGACCAGCCCGGCCAGCGCAACCCCGCAGCGCAGCGCCTGGAACAGGCTGGCGTTGCCGGTGAGCAGCGCGGTGCCGTCGGGGGTGCCGTCGGGGCGCAGCGCCCAGCCGACCGCGCCGCCGGGCAGCTGCATGCGGGTGACCAGGTCCAGCGCGCGGCGCACGACCGGCCACAGCTCGGCGATCAGCTCCTCGTCACCGGTGCGCAGCCAGCGGTGCCACAGCCCCACGGCCAGGTATCCGGCGTGGTTGCTCTCCACGCCCGGAGCGGTCTCGACGCCGTCCCGGTACTCGGCCGCCCACGACCCGTCCGACCGCTGGCGAGCGGCCAGCCAGCGGTAGGCGGCCCGCGCCTGGTCGTGCGCGCCGCCGACGTCGAGGGCCATCGCCGCCTCGACGGAGTCCCAGGGGTCCAGCCGCCCGCCGCGGAACCACGGCAGCGCGCCGTCGGCCTCCTGCTCGGCGGCGATCGCGGCGACCGTCGCGCGCAGCTGCTCCCCGCTGAGCACCCCCGGCAGCTCGGGGAGCAGCTCAGACAGCGGTCGGCTCCAGCTCGGACTCCGCTGTCCGGACGGCGGCGACCGCGGGCCTGTCGGCGTACACGACCAGGCTCTTGCCGAGCACCGGGTCGAGCAGCCGCTCGGCGGTGCGGGTCACCCACGGCCGCTTCTCGAGGTCCCAGACCAGCAGCCGGTGGTAGGCGCGGACGGCGGCGCTGTCCTTCGCCACGCCCACGGCACACTTGAGCCACCAGAACGGCGCGTGCAGCGCGTGCGCGTGGTGCTGCCGCCCCGGCTCGAGGCCGGCGGCGGTCAGCCGGGTGCGCAGCACGTCGCCGCGGTAGATGCGGATGTGCCCGCCCTCGTTGGCGTGGTAGGTGTCCGACAGCGCCCAGCAGATCCGCTCGGGGAAGTACCGGGGCACGCTCACCGCGACCCGGCCGCCGGGCTTGAGCACCCGGGCGATCTCGGCCAGCGCGCTCGCGTCGTCGGGGATGTGCTCGAGCACCTCTGCGGCGATCACCCGGTCCACGCTGGCGTCGGGCACCGGCAGCGCCAGCAGGTCCCCGCGCACCACCTCGAAGCGGGCGCCCTCCGGGGCCTCGCCGGCCGCCGCGATCGCGCCGAGCCAGCGCTTCGTCGTCCCCACCTCGGGGACGCCCCGGTCGAGCGCGATCACCCGCGCACCGCGGCGGTAGGCCTCGAAGGCGTGCCGGCCCTCCCCGCAGCCCAGGTCGAGGACGGTCATGCCCGGCCGCAGGTCGAGCAGGTCGTAGTCGACGGTCAGCACCGCTGCGCAGCTCCTCGGCGCGTCGTGGTCACAGTCGGCCCTTCCGCTCGAGCACCTCGGCGTACCACTCCGCCGTCCGCTCGGCGGTGGAGCGCCACGTGTAGGAGGCCAGCACCCGCCGGCGGCCGGCCCGGCCCAGCTGCTCGGCCAGGGACGGCGAGTCGAGGACCAGCTGCAGCGCCGCGGTCAGCTCCCCGACGTCCCCGGCGCGCACCCGCAGGCCGGCCCTGCTGCCCACGACCTCCGGCAGCGCGCCGGCGTCGGTGGTGACCAGCGCGGTGCCGCACGCCATGGCCTCGATCGCCGGCAGCGAGAAACCCTCGTACAGGGACGGGATGGCCACCACGGCCGCGCTCTGCAGCAGCGCCACGAGGTCGGGCTCGGGCAGCGGGCCGGTGAAGCGGACGGCATCGTGCAGCGTCAGCCGGTCCAGCGCCGCCTCGGCCGGGCCGCCGGGCCGTGCGCTGCCGACGACGGTGAGCCGCACCGGCCGCTCGGTGCGCAGCTTCGCGACCGCCTCGAGCAGGTGCACCAGTCCCTTGAGCGGCACGTCGGCGCTGGTGGTGACCACGATCGAGTCCGGGTCGCGCGGCCGGTCGGCCGGCGGCGGGGTGAAGACGGCGGGGTCGATGCCGACCGGGACGACCTGGATCCCCTCGGCCGGCACACCGAGGTGGGTCTCGATGTCGCGGCGGGAGTTCTCCGAGACCGTGGTGATCCCGTCCAGCCGGGGCGCCACCCGGGCCTGCATGCCGGTGAAGGCGTACCAGCGGCGCAGCGTCAGCCGGCGGCGCAGCGACGGCGCGGCGGCGAGCTCCAGGTCCCGGTCGATGGCGACGGGGTGGTGCACCGTGGCCACGGTGGGCACCCCGGCGCGGACCAGCCGCAGCAGGCCCAGGCCCAGGCTCTGGTTGTCGTGCACGAGATCGAACTCGCCGGCCCGGGGCAGCAGCAGCCGGGCGGCCCGCAGGCTGAAGGTCAGCGGCTCGGGAAACCCGGCGGTGCACATCGTCGCCCACTCGGCCAGGTCGATCCAGTCCCGGAACTCGCCCGGCCGGGGTGTGCGGAACGGGTCCGGCTTGCGGTAGAGGTCCAGGCTGGGCACCCGGGTGAGCGGCACGCCGTCGTCCAGCTCCGGGTAGGGCTGGCCGCTGAGCACCGTGACCGCGTGGCCCAGGGCGGTGAGCTCGCGGGAGAGGGCCCGGACGTAGACGCCCTGGCCCCCGCTGTGCGGCTTGCTCCGGTAGGACAGCAGTGCGATGCGCAGCGACCGTCCCATGGACGGCGACTCTAACCGGCAATTGTTACCGGCCAGTTCGGGGAGCCCGGGCTGCGGCCCCCTTGACCGGGTTGAGAGGGTGGCCGGCATGCTGCGCCACGTCGTGCTCTTCACCTGGTCCGATGCCGCCGACGAGGAGCGCCGGGCGGCCACGATCGCCGCGCTCCGCCGGCTCCCCGAGGAGGTCGGGGGGATGACCTCCTTCGCCGTCGGCCCGGACGCCGGGCTGCGCGAGGGCAACGCGGACACCGCGCTGGTCGCCGACTTCCCCGACGTCGAGGCGTGGCGGCGCTACGCCGAGCACCCGGCGCACCTGAAGGTGATCGCCGAGCACGTCACCCCGTACCTGGCGCAGCGCACCGCCGCCCAGTACGAGGTCTGAGCGCCTGCACCGGGGGAGTGCCGCAGCTACCGTCGCGGCATGACCGGATCCTCCCGCTCCCGCCGTGCCGCCCTCCTCGCCGCGGGGATCACCGCCGGCGCCGTCCTCTCCGGGTGCGCGCAGGGCAGCGACGAGGCGGCGTCCCCGGGGTCGGAGTCGTCGACAGCGCCGGCGTCCTCCGTCGACGAGGGGACCGATCTCGCCCCGGGGCTCCTGCCCGCCGACGCGTTCGGTCCCGACGCCCAGGTCACCCCCCTGACCGAGCAGCAGCTGCGGCAGGGGGCGACCGCCGCGGGCGGCTCGCTGGAGGACGCGCAGATCACCCCGGAGGCGTGCGCCGCCGCGGTGCAGGGGACGCAGCCGCAGATCGACGAGTTCGAGGACCTCGCCGCACAGGTCGCGGTCCGCGGGACGACGACCACGGTGGAGCTGCTCTCCCTCGGCGGCCCGGTGGAGGACGCCGTCTCGTCGCTGGCCGAGCAGATCGCCGCCTGCCCGGAGGCCCAGGTCAGCGCGCCGCAGGTCGGGACCGCGACGATCAGCTTCGGCGAGCTGGACGTGCCCGACCTCGGCGACGGCTCGGCCGGGGTCTCGTTCACCACGGTCGCCTCCGCGCCCGACGGCACGCAGGTCACGGTGCCCGCGCTCATCGGCCTGGTGCGTGACGGCGACCGGATGGTGACCCTGCTCAGCACCGACCCGCAGGGCGGGCAGCTGGACCCGGCCGCGTTCACCGGGCTGCTCGAGCAGGCCTACCAGGCACAGGCCGAGGCGCTGGACTGAGCCGGCGGCGGGTCGGCCGCCGGCCCCGCAGACCCCCCCCGACGGTTCCCCTCCGGCCGTCCACAGGCACGGGACCGGTCCACAGATCCCGCCGCGCGGCCCGCCCGGCCGCGGCTCCCGGCGAGGGTCGGCGCATGGACGAAGCCCCCCGCCCCACGGTCCGCCTCTCCTACCCCGGCGAGATCGCCGCGGCACTGCCGCACCTGATCGGTTTCCACCCGCACGAGTCGGTGGTGCTGGTCGCCCTCGGCGGCCCGAGCGGCCGCCGGGTGGGCCTGACCGTGCGCGGTGACCTGCCCGGCCGGTCGGCCGCCCCGGCGGTCGTCGGGGTGCTCGCGCGCAGCGTCGCCACCGACGACCCGGCCGGCGTGATCGTCGCGGTCGTCTCGGAGGCGCCCGACGACCTCGAGCCGCTCCCCGGGCAGCCGGCCGGGGAGGCCGTGGCCGGCCTGCCGCACCGCGACGTGGTGCACGACGCGGTGGTCGCGCTGGCCGGGCTCGGCATCCCGGTGCGGGACACGATCCTCGTGCGGCGCGGCCGGTGGTGGTCCTACGACTGCCCGCACCCGTGCTGCGCGCCCGACGCAGGGGCCCCGCTGCCGGGCGGCACGACCGAACTGGCGGCGGCCGCGGTGGCCGGCGGCGTGGTCGTCGAGCGGGATCGGGCGGCCCTCGCGGCACGGATCGCCCGCATCGACGGGCCGGCGCTGGCGGCGATGGAGGAACTCACCTGGCGGGTCGGCGACCGGCACGCGCGGGCGGCGCGCGGCGATCGGGAGGCCGAGGCGGCGCGGTCGTGGGAGCTGGTCCTGCGCGCGGTGCAGAGGTGCCGCCCCGGCGCCGCGGCGGCCACTCCGCCGGCCGACCGGGAGCTGGCCCCGGTGCTGTGGGCGCTGGCCGACCTGCGGGTGCGGGACCGGGCCCTCGGGCTCGCCCTGGGCGACGACGCGCCCGCGGCCGAGGCGCTGTGGACCGAGTGCACGCGGCGCGCCCCCGCCCCGCTCGACGCCGCGCCGGCCACCCTGCTGGCCGTCAGCGCGTGGCTGCGCGGGGACGGCGCGATGGCCAACGTCGCGCTCGAGCGGGCGCTGGACAGCCGGCCCACCTACACCCTCGCCCAGCTCCTCGCCCGGGGGCTGGCGGCGTGCCTGCCCCCGGCCGACCTCCGGGCGATGATCACCGCGGCGATCGCGGACGTGGACGAGGACCGGGTCGCCGGGTGAAGCCCCGCGCCAGAGCAGCGCGGGGCGTTGCCGGTCCTCACCCGGCACGGGGTCAGCAGGTGTACCCGGCCGCCTACAGGAGCTCGGGGCGCTGCCAGTCCTCCCCCAGCACGTGCTCGGCCAGGAAGGACAGCACCGTCTCGTACCACACGGACGCGTTTCCTGGCGTCAGCACCCAGTGGTTCTCGTCGGGGAAGTAGAGGTACTTCGACGGCACCCCGCGCTTCTGCAGGTCGTACCAGAGCCGCAGCGCCTCGCCGATCGGCACGCGGTAGTCGCGGTCGCCGTGGATCACCAGCATCGGCGTCCGGATGGCGTCGGCGAAGCGGTGCGGCGAGTTCTGCTCGTACCGCTTCGGCTGCTGCCGCGGGTCGCCCCACTCCTTCTCCCAGTAGTAGGCCGCGTCCGTGGTCCCGATGAACGAGTCCATGTCCCACAGGCTGGCGTGGGTGACGATCGCGCGGAACCGGTCGGTCTGGGTGGCGATCCAGTTGGCCATGTAGCCGCCGAAGGAGCCGCCCATCGCCGCGGTGCGGGTGGCGTCGATGTCGGGCCGCTGCTCCGCGGCGTCGACCGCCGCCATCAGATCGGTGTAGGGCGCCTCGCCCCACGACCCCCAGCCCCGGCGGACGAAGTCCTGCCCGAAGCCCTGCGACAGGGCCGGGTTGGGCAGCAGGACGGCGTACCCACGGGCGGCCATGATCCACGGGTTCCACCGCCACGACCAGGAGTTCCAGCTCATCAGCGGGCCGCCGTGGATCCACAGCAGCAGCGGGGCCGGGGCGTCGGCGGAGGCGCCCTCGGGCAGCACCAGCCACGACTGCACCCGGGTGCCGTCGGCGGCGGTGGTCTCCACCTCCTGCAGCGTGCCCGGCAGCGGGCCGACGGCGCCGGGGTGGGGCAGCGGGTCGGGGTGCTGGCCGGTCGCCTCAGGGTCCAGCCGCACGGGGACCGGCGGGTGGTCGAACGCCGCCCGCAGGGCGTAGAGGGCGCTGCCGTCCCGGGCCACCTGCAGGTCGCTGTAGGCACCGTCGGTGGTCAGCCGGACCGGAGCCCCACCGTCGACGGGTACCCGGAAGACCGCGTGCCGCCCGTCGTCGTCGGCGAGGAAGTAGACCGACCGCCCGTCGGCACCGAACTGCGGCGCGCTGGGCCAGCGGTCGAAGCCCGGGGTGAGGTCGTGCGCCGCGCCGGAGGCCACGTCCACCAGCAGCAGCGTGTGGTCCGGCGGCTCCTCGTAGCTGGACATCGACTCCCGCACGCACACCACGCTGGCGCCGTCGGGGGAGAAGCGGGCGGCGTAGACGTCGGCCAGCGGGTCGTCGACCAGCACGCGCGATGCCCCGTCGGCCGTGTCGACCAGCACCAGCCGCTGCCGCCGCCCGGCCGGGCCGTCGGGCAGCTCCTCGGCGCGGACCAGCAGCCGGCCGTCGGGGGAGAGCGCCACCTCCTCGCCGGCACCGTCCGGGGGTGTGACGTCGGGCGTCAGGTCGCGCAGCGCGGCCGGCTCCGGCGAGGCCCCGGCCGGCGGCTCGACCGGCAGCCGCCCGGCCCAGAAGTGGTGCGGTGCGGCGGGTCCGAGGTCGGCGTCCCAGTGCCGCACCGGGTACGCCTCGTGCAGGATCGCGGTGACCCCGGCCTCCTTGCGCCGCTTGCGCCGCGCCGCGTCGGCGGCGGGTTCGGCGGCGCCCGGCATGGTCGCGGCCACCACGACCACCTCCCCGGAGTCCGCGGCAACGGTGAAGCCACCGATCCCCCCGGGGTGGGTGACCACCGGCCGGGCCTCACCGCCGTCGGCCGGCAGGGTCCACAGCGCGGGCCGGGGGTCCTCCCCGTCGGGCTTGGCCGAGGGATCGGGGCGGGCGGAGGTGAACAGCAGCGACCCGTCGGGTGCGAAGGCCGGCGAGGACTCCCCGGGAGCGCTGCGGGTGAGCCGGCGCGCGGGCCGGCGTCCCTCCGGGTCGATCTCCCACAGGGCGGACTGCCACTTGGTGCGCTCGGGGTCGAGCGTCTGCACACCGACCGCCAGCCGGCGGCCGTCGGCCGACAGGGCCAGCCCGCCCAGGCGGGGCAGCGCCACGAAGTCGGCCAGCCGGTGGAACGCGCTGGGGGCGGGGGGCTCGTCGGGCACGGAAGCAGCAGCGGGTTCGCTCACCGGGGGCCTTCTCTCGCGGCTGGCGCGGGCGGGGACGTCGCCGGCCACGCTAGTCAGCCCGCCCGCCGGCCGCGGCGGTGGCCCAGGCCCGGCGAGAACGCGAGGAGGCCGCAGCCCGCCGGGGCTGCGGCCTCCTCGACCGGGCGTTGCTCAGAGCTGGGCCGCGGCCTCGGCGGGGGTGCGGTCCTCGTCGAGCGCGCTGACGAACACGTGCTGCGCCACTCCGGCCGGCAGCATCTGCCCATCGAGGCGGACCGAACCAGCGACCAGCTGGGCCACGACGGCCGCGCCGGGGCGCACGCCCTGGTCGGCCAGCGTGCGCATCAGCTCGGCGTCCTCCTGCAGCTGCTCGCTGATCCGCTTGATCTCCACCCGGCGCCCCTCCGGCGTGGCGGTGGTCGACAGCAGCGTCAGCGCGTCCAGCACCGCCGAGGTCTCCCCGCCCAGGGCGTCGAGCCCGGGGATGGGGTTGCCGAACGGCGACACGGTGGGGTTGCCCAGCAGCGTGAGCAGCTTGCGCTCGACGGCCTCGCTCATGACGTGCTCCCAGCGGCACGCCTCGTCGTGGACGTCGGCGTAGTCCAGGCCGATGACGTCGACGAGCAGGCACTCGGCCAGCCGGTGCTTGCGCATGACGGCGGTGGCCAGCGCCCGGCCCTCCTCGGAGAGCTGCAGGTGCCGGTCGCCCTGCACGGTCAGCAGCCCGTCGCGCTCCATCCGGGCGACCGTCTGGCTCACCGTCGGGCCGCTCTGGTGCAGCCGCTCGGCGATGCGTGCGCGGAGGGGGACGATGCCCTCCTCCTCCAGCTCGAAGATCGTCCGGAGGTACATCTCGGTGGTGTCGATGAGGTCGTTCACAGGTCTCCTCCGTGTCGCCCCCATCGTACGGGGACGGGGTGCGTGCGACGGGTCACGCGGCGGGGCGGATCGGGCCGGGCGGGCGGTAGCGTCGCCCCGGAAGTGGGCCTCCGGCCGCTGGTGGTTCGCACCGCCCGCGCCGGCGAGGATCAGCGAGGAGGGCCGGTGAGCGACTCGATCGCCGTCGTCTGGGACGACGCGCTGCTCGGCTACACGATGGGCGGCGACCACCCGCTCCATCCGGTGCGGCTGGACCTCACCATGCGGCTGGCCGACTCCCTCGGGGTCCTCGCCAGCGACCGGGTGGAGCTCCTGCGGCCGACCCCGGCCGACGTCGACGTCCTGACCCGGGTGCACGACCCCGCCTACCTGGAGGCGGTGAAGCGGGCGCCGGCCGACCCCGACGTCGGGTTCGGCCTGGGCACGATGGACAACCCGATCTTCGAGGGGATGTACGACGCCGCCGCGCTGATCACCGGCGGCAGCGTCCTCGCCGCGCAGCAGGTGCACAGCGGCCGCGCCCAGCACGCGGTGAACATCTCCGGCGGCCTGCACCACGCGATGCGCGACCGGGCCTCGGGGTTCTGCGTGTTCAACGACGCCGCCGTGGCCATCCGCTGGCTGCTGGACCAGGGCCACCAGCGGATCGCCTACGTCGACGTCGACGTCCACCACGGCGACGGGGTGCAGGCGGCCTTCTACGAGGACCCGCGGGTGCTCACCGTCAGCGTCCACCAGACCCCGCTGACCCTGTTCCCGGGCACCGGCTACCCCGAGGAGACCGGCGATCCGGAGCAGGCCCTCGGCAGCGCGGTCAACCTGGCCCTGCCCAACGGCACCGACGACTCCGCCTGGCTGCGCGCCTTCCACGCGGTCGTGCCCAGCGTGGTGCGTGCCTTCCAGCCGGAGATCCTGGTGACCCAGTGCGGCTGCGACGCCCACCACGAGGACCCGCTGGCCGACCTCGCCCTCACCGTCGACGGCCAGCGGGCCAGCTACCGCGCGCTGCACGACCTGGCCCACGAGGTCTCCGACGGCCGCTGGGTCGCCCTCGGCGGCGGCGGGTACGGGCTGGTGCGCTGCGTGCCCCGGGCCTGGACGCACCTGATCGCCGAGGCCGCCGGCGCCCGGCTGGACCCGGCCACCGAGATCCCGGAGTCCTGGCGCGAGGACGTCGTCCGGCGCGGGCTGCGGGCCCGGCCGCCCACGCACATGACCGAGGGCGGGTACACCGGCTTCACCCGCTGGGACCCGTTCACCGAGTCCCGCGTCGACCGCGCCATCTCCCGCACCCGCAGGGCGGCCTTCCCCTACTTCGGACTCGACCCGGACGACCCCCGTGACTGAGCAGCAGACCCGGACCGCATCCGCTCCCGCCGAGGAGGTCACCGAGCCGCCGGCCCCGCCGGCGCACTGGGAGGCCGACATCATCGCCGCCGACGGCGGGACGGTGCACCTGCGCCCCATCCGGCCCGGCGATGCCGAGGACCTGGTCGGCCTCATGGACCGCAGCTCCGACCAGACCCGCTACTACCGCTTCTTCGGCCCGATGAAGCGGCTCTCGGAGCGGGACCTGCACCGCTTCACCCACGTCGACCACGACGCGCGGGTGGCCTTCGTCCTGGTGCTCGGCGACCAGATCATCGGGGTGGGCCGCTACGACCGGTACCCGGGCACCGACGACGCCGAGGTCGCCTTCCTCATCGAGGACGCCCACCAGGGCCGCGGCCTGGGCTCGGTCCTGCTGGAGCACCTCGCCGCCGCCGCCCGGGAGCGGGGCATCCAGCGCTTCGTCGCCGAGGTGCTGGCGCAGAACAACCGGATGGTGCGGGTCTTCCTCGACGCCGGGTACACGCCGGAGCGCTCCTACGAGGACGGCGTCGTCCACCTCACCTTCCCGATCGCGCCCACCGAGACGGCGCTGGCGGTGGTGTACGAGCGGGAGCAGCGCAGCGAGTCCCGGTCGATCGCCCGGCTGCTCACCCCGTCCTCGGTCGCCGTGGTCGGCGCCAGCAACGACGAGGGCAAGATCGGCCACGCCGTCCTGCGGCACCTGCTCGACTACGGCTTCCGCGGCCCGCTCTACCCGGTCAACCCCGGCACGCGGCACGTGCGCGGAGTGCCCGCCTACGCGGACATCGAGGCCATCCCCGACGACGTGGACCTGGCCGTGCTGGCCGTGCCGGCCGACGAGATCGCCGACGTCGTGGAGGCCTGCCGGCGCAAGCGGGTACGCGGCCTGGTGGTGATCTCCGGCGGGTTCGGTGAATCCGGCCCCGCGGGACGGCGGGCGGAGCGGCAGCTGGTCGCGGCCGCCCGCGCCTCGGGCATGCGGGTGGTCGGCCCCAACTGCCTGGGCATCGTCTCCACCGACCCGGCGGTGCGGCTGAACGCCAGCCTCGCCCCGAAGATCCCCGGCCGTGGGCGGGTCGGCTTCTTCGCCCAGTCCGGGGCGCTGGGCGTGGCCCTGCTCGAGCAGGCGCGCAGCCGCAACATCGGCCTGTCCAGCTTCGTCTCGGCCGGCAACCGCGCCGACGTCAGCGGCAACGACCTGCTGCAGTACTGGGCCACCGACCCGGGCACCGAGGTCGTGCTGCTGCACCTGGAGAGCTTCGGCAACCCGCGCAAGTTCGCCCGCCTCGCCCGCCGGGTGGGGCGCACCAAGCCGGTGGTCGCGGTGAAGAGCGGCCGGCACGTCCGGATGACCGAGGGCCTGGCCGGTACGTCGGTGGCGGTGCCCGAGGAGTCGGTGGCGGCGCTGTTCGCCTCGGCCGGTGTCATCCGGGTGGACACGCTGCCCCAGCTGTTCGACGTCGCCACGCTGCTGGCCCACCAGCCGCTGCCCGCCGGCGACCGGGTCGCGGTGGTGGGGAACTCCACCGCGATGGGGGTGCTGGTCACCGACGCCGTCCTCGAGGAGGGGCTGCAGTTGGCCCACGAGGCGCCGGTCGACATCGGCGCCGGCGGGTCGGCCGAGGAGTTCCGGGCGGCGCTGCAGGAGGCGGTCGACGACGACGGGGTGGACGCCGTCGTCGCGGTCTTCCTCCCGCCGGTGACCCGCGGATCGGCCGAGTTCGGCCGGGCGCTGCTGGACGTGGCAGGAGGCGCGGGCAAGCCGGTCGTGGCCACCTTCCTCTCCACCGAGGGGATCCCGCCCGAGCTCGCCGTCCCGGGGGAGGACGGGACGCCGGCCCGCGGTTCGGTGCCGTCCTTCTCCACCCCGGAGCGGGCGGTGATCGCGCTGGCCAGGGTGGCCCGGTACGCCCGCTGGCGGCGCCGCCCGGTCGGCCAGCAGCCCGAGCTGCCCGACATCGACGAGCAGGCCGCACGGTCGGTCGTGCTCGGCGCGCTGGCCGAGGCTCCCCAGGGCCGGGGGCTGACCGACGACGAGACGATCGCGCTGCTGGCCGCCTACGGCGTGCCGCTGCTGGACACGCGCACCGTCACCGACGCGGAGGCGGCCGTGGCCGCGGCCGAGCAGATCGGCTACCCGGTGGTGCTCAAGTCGACCGCGCCCTGGCTGCGGCACCGCTCGGATCTGGGCGGGGTCCGGCTCGACCTCCTCGACGCCGACGCGGTGCGCTCGGCGTTCGCGGCGATCCCGTCCGGCGACCCGGTGATCGTCCAGGAGATGGCCGCACCCGGCGTGGCCACCGTCGTGGAGGTCGTCGACGACCCGTCCTTCGGCGCGCTGGTCAGCTTCGGGCTCGGCGGGGTCGCCACCGACCTGCTCGGCGACCGCGCCTACCGCACCCTCCCGCTCACCGACCTCGACGCCGCCGAGCTGGTCCGGGCGCCGCGCGCCTGGCCGCTGCTGAACGGCTACCGGGGCTCCGAGCCGGTCGACGTCGCCGCCCTGGAGGAGCTGCTGCTGCGGGTCGCCCGGCTGGCCGACGACCTGCCCGAGGTGCTGCAGCTGGCCCTCGAGCCGGTGATCGTCGGCCCGGCCCATCCCTGGCACGGCGGGCGCTCCCTGGTCGTCGCCGGCGCCACCGTGCGGGTCGGGCCCCCGACGGCGCGGGTGGAGCCGGGCCCCCGGCGGATGCGCGCCCCCGGGGTCTAGAGACGGCGAGAGCCCGCCACCGCGAAGGTGACGGGCTCTCGGCCCCCTGCAGGGTCCCGCCGCGAGCGTGCGAGTGGCGGGGGGCAGGGGGGTTTGTCAGGCCAGGTAGTCGCGCAGGGCGTCGGCCCGCTCCGGGTCGCGGAGCTTGGCCATCGTCTCGCGCTCGATCTGGCGCACCCGCTCGCGGGAGAGCCCGAACTGCTTGCCGATCTGCTCGAGCGTCCGCGGCTGGCCGCCGTCGAGGCCGAAGCGCAGCACGACGACGTCGCGCTCCCGCTCCTCCAGCGTCGACAGCACGTTGCGGACGTCGCCCTTCATCATCTGGAAGGCGACGGCGTCCTCGGCGACCGCGGCGTCGGCGTCCTCGATGAAGTCACCGAGCCGGGACTCCTCGTCGGCACCGACGGTCTGGTCGAGGCTGACCAGGTCGCGGCTGTACTCGAGCAGCTCGGTGATCCGCTCCGGGGTCATGTCGAGCTCGAGACCCAGCTCCTCGGCCGTGGGCTCCCGCTCCAGCTCCTGGTGGATCCGGCGCCGGGTGCGCACCACCTTGTTGACCTGCTCGGCGAGGTGCACGGGCAGCCGGATGGTGCGGCCGGAGTCGGCCATCGCACGCGTGATGGCCTGGCGGATCCACCACGTCGCGTAGGTCGAGAACTTGAAGCCCTTGGTGTAGTCGAACTTCTCGACGGCGCGGATCAGCCCGACGTTGCCCTCCTGGATCAGGTCCAGGAACGTCATGCCGTGGCCGGTGTAGCGCTTGGCCACCGAGACCACCAGCCGGAGGTTGGCCTCCAGCAGGTGCCGCTTGGCGGCCTTGCCGTCGATCGCCAGCGCCTTGTAGTCGCGCTGGTAGCTGGGGGACAGGCCCTGCTTCTCGGCGAGCAGACGCTCGGCGTAGAGGCCGGCCTCGATCCGCTTGGAGAGCTCGACCTCCTGCTCGGCGGTGAGCAGCGCGGTCTTGCCGATCGTGTTGAGGTACACGCGCACCAGGTCGGTGGAGACCAGACCACTGGTGTCCGGCTCACGCCGCGCCGAGCGCGAACGCACCTCGAGGGTGTCGGTGGGGGAAGACTGCAGCAGCGTCACGGTCTGTCTTCGTCCTTGCCTTCGTGTCGGATGCACCCGGCCCAGGATCGGCGGGCCGGTGCATCCGGGCGTCATGGGCGAGGGCCCCGGGGTGGCCGATCAGGCCCTCGCTTCGTCCGGTGTGATACGTCCTGAACAACGGCTCCGACCAGCTCGGGTGTTCCACGAATGCCGGTTTCACAGCAAACGCACAGGACGTGTGTTGCGTCACGCGGTGATACCCCGCCGTGACGTGGATCAGACCTCCAGCAGCAAGGTCATCGGACCGTCGTGCACCGCGGAGATCACCATCTTCGCACCGAACACCCCGGTGGCCACCTCTGTTCCCCGCCGGCGCAGCTCGGCGACGACCTCGTCCACCAGGGGCTCGGCCAGCTCACCGGGGGCGGCGTCCTGCCAGGAGGGACGGCGGCCCTTGCGGGTGTCGGCGTAGAGGGTGAACTGGCTGACCACCAGCACCGGGAGCCCCAGGTCGGCCACCGACCGTTCCCCCTCCTCGGCGGGGAAGACGCGCAGCTCCTGCACCTTGCGCGCCAGCGCCCGGGCGCGGTCGGCGTCGTCGTCGCGGCCCACACCGACCAGCGCCAGCAGCCCCGGGCCGATCTCGCCGACCACCCCGCCGTCCACCGTGACGGTCGCTGCCCCGACCCTGCTGACCACCGCGCGCACCGGCCCATCCTCGCCGCCGGGCAGGAGCCACCCCGTGCCGACCCCTCCTCACCCAGGACGCCGCCGTCGACCAGGTCCGACCTGGCAGCAGCGACGTGAGCACGGCCGGCGCGGGAACCGGGTCGGCTCACTGCTGATCGTGGTGGCCCGGTACTGACTGGCGGGGGTTCGGCGCCGGCTGCTGCGGGCGGGCCAGGTCGGGTGGTCCACGCAGAAGGGACGGCACCCTGCCGGCCTCCAGCGACACGGCCTGCGGGCCGGCGGCGTCAGGCGCGGACGGCTGCAGCCGCAGACAGATGAGCACCACGTCGTCGTGCAGCCGCTGGCCGCCGGTCAGCTCGCGCATCAGGGCGTCGCACCAGGTCCGTGGGTGGGCGCCGTCGAGGCGGGAGGCGATCGACGTCAAGTGGCCCAGGCCGGTGTCGAGATCGGCGTCGCGCCGTTCGACGAGGCCGTCGGAGTACCAGAGCAGCATCGAACCGGGCGGGACGTCGACGGTGGCCTCCGAGCGCGGGCCGGCTGCGGCGGCCAGCGGACGGGACCGCCCGCCGGTGAGGAACTGGGCGTGGTGGTCGGTGACCAGCAGCGGGGGTGGGTGGCCTGCGCAGGCGTAGTGCAGTCGGCAGGTGGCCGGGTCGTACTCGCCGTAGCCGATGGTGGTGAGTTCCGCGCCGGCGATGCTCGCCGAGGCCCGGTCCAGCGCGTCGAGGACCCCGGCCGGGCCGTCGTGCGGCGCGGCGGCCAGTGCGCTCAGTGCCGAGTGGAGCTGGCCCATCGCGGCGGCGGCGCGCAGGTCGTGGCCGACGACGTCGCCGACGGCGAACCCGATGCGGCCGCCGGGCAGCGGGAAGGCGTCGTACCAGTCGCCGCCGATGTCGTGGTGCTGGTCGGCCGGGCGGTAGCAGCCGGCGAACTCCGCCCCGGGCAGCTGGTCGGGCACGACGGGCAGGAAGGACTGCTGCAGCTGGTGGGCGGCCTCCCGTTCCTCCTCGTACAGCCGCGCCCGGTGCAGCGCCGGCGCCATGAGCTCGGCGAGCGTCCGCGCCATCGCGGCGACGTCGTCGTCGATCGCGTGCTCGTCGGTGAACCGGAACTCCAGTGCCCCGAACGTGGTGCCGGCGGCCCGGGCCGGCACTGCCAGCGCGGCCGGCGACCGCGCCCTGACGGCCGCCCCGCGCCGGGGGGCGGTCGCCAGGGGTGAGGGATCGTCCAGCGGCAGGTCCGCCGCGCCGTCCCCGGCCGTGGTCCAGACCCGCAGCCGGGCGCGCTCCCGGTCGATCACCCCGACGGCCCCCGAATCGGCCAGCAGGCCGATTCCGGAGCGGACGAGCACCTCGGCAATGGCGTCGGTGGTCGCCGCGGTCGCCAGCCCGGCGGTCACCTCCTGCAGGGCCTCCACCCGGCGCCGCGCCGCGGCCTCCCGCCGGGACACCGACCGGGCGCGTTCCCGCTCGGCGATCTCGACGGCCAGCAGCCAGGCGCTCAGGACGGCCACGGCGATGAACAGCTGCAGGACGGCGGCCTCCCTCCGCGGCGAGTCGCTGAGCGTCGCCCACGGTCCGCGCCCGACCACGGTCATGACGTTGGCGGTGACCGCGACCACCAGACCGGCCTCGGTGACGACCGCGACCCCGTACCGGACGGCCAGCCAGAAGAGCCAGGGAATCGTCAGGTACGCCAACGGGATGACGACCGGCCAGAAGACGGCCACCGTCACCCCGGCAGTCAGCAGGAGGAGCAGCGCGCGCCGGGCCGGGCCGGGGGCGTCGGGCCGGCCCCGGTCCAGTCGCCAGGTCAGCACGGCCCCGCCCACGGTCAGCGCGCCGAGCCCGTCCCCGGCCCAGAACGGGAGGAGGCCGTCGAGCACGGCCGGCCCCTGCGACCAGTGGATGGTCAGCGAACCGATCAGCCCGCCCACGAGCGGGCCGGCCAGCACGCCGCAGAGCAGGAAAGCCCCGAGGTCACGGCGCCGGCTCAGGTCGGGGTCCGGGGCGAACCGGCACAGCAGCAGGGCGCCGACGAGGGGTTCGGCGGTGTTGGCCAGGGCGAACGCCCAGGCGGCGACCGGGCCGATGCCCTGGGCCCGGTCGATGACCACCTCGACGAACGCGGCGGTGGCCAGGATCCACGGCCACCGGCGCCGGTCGCTGAGCACCAACGCGGAGAGGGTGACCCCGGCCGGCAGGAACAGCACCGCGCCCGTGCTCGAGGACTCGAACAGCACGAAGGACGTGATCGACCCGGCGGCGTATCCCGCGGCGACGACGAGGATCAGCCGCCAGGGCACTGGCAGGCGCGTCATCCCGGCCTCCGGGTGCTGGAGGGTTCTCGCGCCTGTTCGACGAGATCAGCTCGGGGCCAACCCTGCCAGGCGCCCCAGCCGCCGGGCTAGAGGCCGGAGGGGAACGCGGAGGCATGATGCGGTGGCTGGAACGCCATGCAAGCCACCGGGCTGCAAGCATGGTTCGCCGGTACAGCTCCGGAACGGGGGTGCCTCGTCCTCCTGACGGCGGCCCAGCGGCCCGCGTTTTCGACCGCTGAGCCGGGGTACGTCCGCGGGCCCAGCCACGAAGGCCCCACACCGTTGCGCAGCCGGCCGCCAGGTCGGGCGACGCATGGTGCCCGCCAGGACGACCACTGCTGACCGCGACCGCAGTCTAGGCGCGCTGGTCGCGTGCCCACCAGGCCTGCGGAATCTCTCCGCGGCGGCCGTCGGACGACCTCCCGCACGGACCGTTCACGGAGTCGTCAGGCAAGGGGGCAGCGGTGGTGTCAGAGCACGATCCCGGGACGCGCACGACCGGCGCAGTCGCGCCATCCGCCCCGGCGAACTGAGCGCGGAGAGGACCGAGCAGCCGGTCGCGCGCACCGTCGGGAGCCCGGCATTCCTCCTACAGTGCGCCGACATGACGTTCCTGGATGTCATGGACCGAGTGGCGCAGCTGTTCGAGGCGATCGGTGCGCTGGTGCTCCTCGGCGGCCTGGGCGTGTCGGTCGCAGTCGCCATCCGTGCCTGGTGGCAGCACCACGACGGGCGGGCGGCGTATCAGCTCCTCCGGGAGACCTTCAGCGGTGTGATCCTGCTCGGGCTGGAGATCCTGGTCGCCGCCGACCTCGTCCGCACCGTGGCCGTGGCGCCCACCGTGGAGAACGTCGCGATCCTGGGCGTCATCGTGTTGATTCGTACGTTCCTCAGCTTCTCCCTGGAGATCGAGATCGAAGGCGTGGCCCCCTGGCGTCGCGCACAGACCATCGGCGGTCGCCGTTCGCGCGGGTCGTCGTCCAGCGGGGGCCTCGAACCGCCGGTCTGACCGCGGGACCGGAGGACTGCGACTGCGAGATCCGCGGCAGGTCCTCGGGCCGTACGGGGGCCCGGCTGCTGCGCAACACCGTGACGACCGGCAGCTGCTGCCGCTACGCCCCCATCCCGGACAGCACGATCTCTGGCGTGCCGACCCTCCGCATCGCCCAGGACGACGTCGCCGACGAGTTGCTCGGTCGAGACCCGCTCGCGCTCGTGATCGGCATGCTGCTGGACCAGCACATGGGCTGGCTGGAGCTGCACGGCTTCGGCGCCGCCGAGCAGGCCGCGCTCCGCGCCCGTCTCCGCGCCTGATCCGCTCCGGCATCAGGGAGCGCCGTGGCTCTCCACTCCGCGCCTCTTCTCAGCGGGGAGCGGGGAGGGGGAGCAGCTGGCCTGCTCCGTGCACGGGGGCCGCTGCTTGACCGCTCCACGCCGTTGCGGGGTGGCACTCCCCGCGCGGCTGTTACCCCTCGTCGGGGCCGGCACGCGCACACGGTAGGCATTTTTACGGGTATTGATGGGCGGTACCGGGTGGCCGGCGGGTCGGTCGCGCCCCACCTCGCGGTGCGCGATGATCGTCCCAGCACGACACCGTGCGATCGCGGTCCACCTGCGCTGAGACGTGGCCAGGAGGTGGACGTCCCGAGCGTCGCCGGGACACCGCCGTGAGTGCAGGGTGTCGAAGGACGTCGATGGGCCCAGCCGAGATCCTCCGGGAGTTCACCCGCCTCGCCGCCGAACCGGGTGGCCCTGCCGTGCGCGCCGAGGCGCTGCTGTCGCGCCTGCAGCAGGTGGTGCCCTTCGACGCGGGCGCGATCAGCCTGCTGTCACCGGACCAGGACGCGCACGCGACCCTCTTCGGCTCCGGCTACGACGAGCGGGTCCGCGACTACCTGGACAGCCCGGCCCTGCTGGCCGACCTCGAACTGGTCGGCCTGCGCCGGTCGCACCGGGCGGTCCGGCTGGGTGACCTGCTGGTCCCGCCGTCGGAACTGGTCGGGTGGGCGGAGTACCTGGAGCCGGCGGGGTTCCGGGACGGCGTCGCCGCAGGGTTGTTCACCGCCGAGGGGCACTACCTGGGACTGCTGGGCCTGAACACCGAGGCCGCGGGCCGGATCACCGATACCGCCCGGGACCTGCTCGGGTTGCTCGCGACGCCGATCGCGACCGGCGTGGACCCGTGGCGGTCCCTCGCTGCGGTCGCCCGCGTGGTGGACCACGCCACGGCCGGGACCGTCCTGACCCCCTCCGGAGCGGTCCAGCCGCTGCCCGGCCTGCCCGGCCACCGGCTGCTCACCCCCGGTTCCGGCGTCCTCTCCGCCGCCACCGCGCAGCTCGCCGACGGGGGTTCGCTGGTCTCGTTCCTCGCTCCGCTCCCCGTCGCAACGGGCGCCGCCGCGGCGGGCGACGGAGCGGGGACGCACCTCCGGATCACGGCGCTCGCCGTCCCGCCGGACGTGCGACGCCTGGCCACCGCGGTCGTCCTCGCCGGCCCGGTCGCGGAGCTGCACGGGCTCAGCGCGCAGGAGTTGCAGGTGCTCGGGCTGCTGGTCACCGGGGCGTCCAACGAGCGGATCGCGGCGGCGCTGGGCATCACGAGGCGCACCGTGGACGGACACGTGGACCACGTGCGGGCGAAGCTGGCCGCGCGGTCCCGCACCGCCGCGGCCGCGCGGGCCCTGCGGCTGGGCCTGTTCGTGCCACCGGCCCTGTTCGTCCGCCGCTCCGCTCGCGTCCCGGAGGGCCGGCCGCCCCCCTGACCTGCGACGTACCCCTGTCGTAGTCGTCCTGTCGTTCGGGTCATGGTGCGAGGCCCGCTTCGGCCGCGGGCGTGGAGTTCCGATCCGAGGCGGGACGTAGAGGCCGTCCCGCTCCGCACGCAGCGCGGCGAGGGTGGGGGTCGGGGACGACAGCTTGCCGAGGATCCGCCGGAGGTGCGTGGCGCTGGTGCGTGGGACGAGGAGCAGAGCGCGGGCGATCTCGTCTGCCGTGCGGCCCTCGATCAACAGCCCCAGTACCTCCAGCTCGCGCGGAGTGAGGTCCCACAGGTCTCCCGGCGGGGACACCACCACCAGCCCGCTCACCGCGGCCGGTGCCTGCTCTGGCCGGCCCATTGCGGTGAGGCGCGCGTGCCCGCCCGCCGCGCGGCGGCCGCCGAGGGGCCACAGGAAGGATGCGTAGACCCGGCCCGCGTCGATCTGCGCGCGGGCGGCGGCCAGCGCCGGCGAGCCGACGCCCAGCAGCGGATGGCCTCCCAGCCCCGGCAGCTCCTCGCTCCCGCCGTCCGCGCGGAGCACCAGCCCCGCGATGGCTCCTCTCACGAACCCGGAGGTGACCGACAGGGGGCCCGTCAGGTCGGCTCCGAGCCGGCGGGCGCCGCTTCTCGCGCTCTTCGCGGGCGGCGACTCAGAGCCCGCCGAGCGGCGAGCCCCTCCCTGTTCGGGGCCGTTCACCCGGCGGCGCTGGGCGCGCGTGGCGGGAGGAACAGCCCCTCGCGCAGCGCGCGGACGGCGAGGCCGGTCCGCGATGGGGTGCCCAGCAGCTGCATGCCCCGCCGGGCGCTCTCGGCGACGTCCTCGGGGGTGCTGTCCAGGGCGGCGGCGATGCGCCGGTCGTCCTCCCAGCCCGCCACGATCAGGCCGAGGACCTGCAGGTCGTGGCGGGACAGGCCGTGCACATCCGGCTGCGGGGAGAGCAGGACGGCGGCGCGCAGATGGTCGGTGGTCTTGTTGCTGCAGTCGAGCGCGGTGACTCGCAGCAGTGCTCCGTCCCCGGCGTCGGGTGCGGGGTGCAGGAAGGTCGCGTACAGGTCGCCGACGGCCAGCCGCTCGACCACCTCGGCGACCACCGGGGAGCCGGCGGCGAGCACCGGGTCGATGGGGAGCCCCGGCAGGGGCACGGTGTTGCCTGCCCGGGTGAGCGCCACCCCGGCGAACACGTCGGGCACGATCCCGGCGAACAGGCGGATTGCGGGCAGCCGGTCGACCGCCCGCGCGATCAGCGGGGCGAGGGCGCCGGTCAGGTCCCGGTCCGCGAGGGTGGGGGCGTCGGCCTCGGTGAGCACGGTCAGGTGCCCGACGTGCCGTCCGTCGGCGGTGAACAGGGCGGCGTCGATGCCGCCGCGGAAGCCGGCCGGCGCCAGGTAGCGGCGCCAGTACACCGTCTCGGCGGCGGGCGGGGACAGCTCCGTGGACAGCAGCGGCGGCCCGAACCGGTTCAGCCCGAGCCGGGCCAGTTCGGCGTCGGCCCCACCGCTGGCCCAGTAGGCGTGCAGCGCAGCGGCGTCGCCGGCGGAGGCCAGCGGAATCCGGATCTGCCGCTCGGGGTCCCGCAGCGCGATGGAGGCGGCGTCGTAGCTGAACACGGGGTCGAGCACCTGCAGGATCCGCCGGGCGCGCTCGGCGATCGGCGCCGGCTCATCCGCGATCTCGGTGATAGCCGTGGCCGCTCGCGCCGCCGCACCGTCCTCGGCCACGTGCCCGCCTCCCCGAGGCCGGGCACGGGCCGCGATCGGGATGCTCCAGCCGGTTCTGAGCTGAGGGCATCCATGCAACGGCAGCGGGCCGGGGAGGTCGACGCGCAAACCGCAGAGCTTGGTGCGATTCGCGCGGACCTGCCGCCCTACGCCCGGCGCAGGGTGGCCGACGGGTTCTCGCCGAACTTCTCGCGGTAGGCGGCCGCGAACCGGCTCAGGTACAGGAAGCCCCACCGGCCGGCGACGCGCGCGACCGTCGTGGTGTGCGGGTCGGCCGCCTGCAGTCCGGCGTGCGCACGGTCGAGGCGCACCGACCGCAGGTACGCACTCGGCGGGACCCCGTAGGACCGCGCGAACCCCTCCTGCAGGCTCCGCGCGCTCACGGCCACCCGGCGGGCCAGGCTCGCGGTGGTCCACGGGTGCTCGGGGTGGGCGTGGATGAGGTCGACCACCTCGCGCACCGCCGGCGGGGCGGCCGGGCGGCGCGGACCGGCGAGGGCGTCGGTGTAGTTGTGCGGCTGGGCGAGCAGCAACCCGGCGGCGAGTGCCTGCGCCACGTGGGACGCAGCCAGGGGATGGTCGAGCAGGCCGTGCGCGTGGCGCGCTTGGCGCTCGACCAGCCACAGCGTGTCCAGCCAGGACCGACCCGCGTCGGTATCGACGTCCATCGTCTCGGCGAAGACGAGCGGCTCGACCAGCGGCCGGTCCAGCATGGCCTCCAGTTCCCCCTGCAGCTGCGCACGAGGGAACATCAGGCAGAACTGCCCGCAGCCGCCGCTCCAGTCGATGCCGGCGGACTCCCCGGGCATGAACACCGCCGCGCGGCGGGGCGTGCCCTCGACGCGCTCCAGCCGGCCGGCACGGAAGCGGGCCGAGCCGGAGATCGGCAGGTCCACGTGGTAGTTCTCGGCCTCGGCCGTGGCGACCTCCACGGCGCGACCGAACCGGGCGTAGGCGACCGTCACGTCCGCGACCCGGAGCGCGTTCAGCCGCATGTCCACCCCGTCGGGGCCCGGCGGTTCGAGCATCCGCAGGCGCAGCGGCAGGAACGTCGCGGCCATCGCCGCCTGCGCTTCATCGCAGTCCGACGTCCGCGCCGCCGGGAACCGGTCCAACGGCTCCGCTGCCATGCCCGCCTCCCGCCGTCCCGCGGCTGTGATGATGCAGCATCCGTCCGGCGGTTCGCAGGCGAACCGGCGCGGGAGCAAGCGGAGCAGCGGAGCACGGCACCCTCTGGCTCATCCGCAGCCACGCGGTCGACGCGAGGACGATGGCAGCTCGCCCCCAGTTCGGTGATGTCGCACCCGACGTGCGGCGGTACGGCGGGGTGCTCCCGACGGATGACGATGCCGTCGCGTTCGAGTCCACGCAGGGAGGCGGTGAGGACCTGTGCGGTCACCCCCGGCACCTGCGATCGCAGTCGTGTGAACCTCTGCGGTCCGGCCTCCGGGGCGCCGCCGGTCATGTTGCACTGACCGGCGGATGGACCGCTACGCTCCTCGCATCCCTTCGGGGGCGCTAGCGCACCACGCCACGGGCGTCGGCGCCCCGGACTGCCGGGGGCACCTGAGCTGCCGGGCACCCCTTCCGCCGTGACTGCTGGCACGCCGATCAGGCTTCGTGACAGGACCGAGCCGACGGCGATGGAGGAGACAGATGGCTGAGCCCACGAGGCGCTACCAGGTCGGCTACTTCATCGGAAGCCTGTCGTCCACCTCGATCAACCGGATCCTGTCCCAGGCGTTGATCCGGCTGGCTCCGAGCGATCTGGAGTTCACCGAGATCCCCATCGGCCATCTGCCCCTGTACAGCCAGGACTACGACACCGATTTCCCGCCGGAGGCGAGAGGGCTCAAGGAGGCCATCTCGCGGTCGGACGCCGTGCTCTTCGTGACTCCCGAGTACAACCGCTCGATCCCCGGCGCGCTGAAGAACGCCATCGACTGGGCATCGCGCCCATGGGGGCAGAACTCCTTCCACCACATCCCGGCCGGCGTCATCGGGGCCTCGGTCGGGGCGATCGGCACGGCCGTGGCGCAACAGTCCCTGCGCGCGGTGCTCAGCTTCTGCAACGCCCGTCAGATGACCTCGCCGGAGGCGTACATCACGTACTCGCCGGAGCGGTTCAAGGACGACGGCGAAGTCATCGACGAGACGACGGCGCAGTTCCTGAAGGACTACATGCAGGAATTCCGTGATCACGTCGTCCGGGTCCTGACCGTCCTGCCCCGGCCCTGAGCTCTGGACGTCGCCCAACCGTGCCGACCGAGCGTGTGCCCTTCTGCCGGCCGGAACCGATGCGCCCGAATCGGTGTGCGGCAACATTCTGTGGGTGCCGACACTCCACATCGCCCAGGACACCGCCGCCGACGAGCTGCTGAGCCGCGACCCGCTCGCGCTGCTGCTCGACCAGCACATGCGTGAACGAAGCAGTGGGGACGGGTGTTGAGCGCTGCTGACCTCTGCCCGCCAGGTCCTCGGCAGACGCGTCGACCAGCACCTGCCGACAGGAACAGCAGGTGGCTTCCGGCGTCACGACCTGCGGGACGAACCCCGTCGGGGTGGGGGGGCCTGGTCCTGTTCATGAACGACCGCAGGGGTTGCCCTCCAGTTGCGGTAGGCGTCAGGCAGACAGGTGGCGCAGGGGCGGTAGCCGGCGGCGACGGCCGCCGGCTCGTCGGCGAAGAAGACCCGGCGGGAGCGGTAGCCGCCGCGGGCCAGTGCGCGCAGTGCGGCGGGGCAGTCGAGGCGGCCGTAGATGCGCTGGCGGCGGTGTCCCCCGAGGGTGCCGGGGGTGGGGCTCTCGTGGAGCCGGCCATCGGCGCCCATGAGGCGCCAGGTGTGACGCGGCGTGCTCGAAGGGCTGGTCACGGGGATCGGTCAGGTGGCCGCTCAGGTGGCGTCGTGCAGGACGAGGCCGAGGGCGTGCCGGCGGCCCGTGTGGATGGTGCTGACCCCGTGCCGGACGGGTGCGGCCGACCAACCGCGGGCGGAGCGGACCGGCCGCTCGCGGGTGGTGAAGATCAGCGCCTGGCCCTGGCCGAGGACGGTGGCGTAGCCGCGTGACTGGGCTCGGGGGCGTTGTTCGGCCATGAGGAACTCTCCTCCGGTGTGATCGGTGCCGGGCGCGGTCAGGCCGACGACGACCTGCAGGGGGAAGACCAGGTCGCCGTAGAGGTCGCGGTGCAGGGCGTTCCAGTCGCCGGGGCCGTAGCGCAGCAGGATCGGGGTGGGCTTGGTCTGCCCGGCGGCGTGGCAGCGGTCCAGCCACTCGTCGAGGGTGTCCGGCCAGGTCATCGGCCAACGCAGCCGGTCGGCCCAGACGCGGGCGACGGGGAGCAGGCGCTGGTAGAACGCCGAGCGCAGTGCGGTGACGGCCTCGGGCAGCGGATGGGCGAAGTAGCGGTACTGGCCGGCGCCGAAGCGCAGCCTTGCCATGTCGACGGTGCTGCGGAAGCAGGTGACGTCGTCGTAGAGCCCGGCGATCTCCCGGCACTCCTGCGGGGTCAGCAGCGGACCGGACAGGGCCGCGCCGGTCTCGTCGAGCTGGGCGGTCAGCGCCGGCCAGCCGAGGTCGTCGACGCGCGTGGCGAGCGGCGCACCCGCGTGCTCCTGGCTGGGCCGTGCGCTCGGGAATGCGGTGGTCGTCTTCGGGCATGCGGTGGTCATCGGGTCTCCTGGCTGGTTTCGAGGGCGAGCAGGGCGGTCTTCGCGGCGTCGCCGCCGACGTAGTGGCCCGGGGAGCCGTCGCTGCGGATCACGCGGTGGCAGGGCAGCACGATGGGCAGCGGGTTGGTCGCGCAGGCGGTGCCGACGGCGCGGACCGCGTTCGGGCTGCCGGCCGCCGCGGCCAGGCCGGCGTAGCTGGTGGTGGTGCCGTAGCCGACCTGGCGCAGGTGCTGCAGCACGGTGCGGCGGAAGCCACGGGCCAACTGCAGGTCGATCGGCGTATCGAAGGTGTGCCGGCGACCGGCGAAGTACTCGTCGATCTGCCGGGCGGTCTCGTCGAGCCCGAGTCCGGTGCGGATCACGCGGGGACTGATCCGGGTGGCGAGGCTGGCCAGCACGGCGTCGTGGTCCTGGACCGCGTAGGCGATGGTGACCAGCCCGGCCGGGGTGGCGGCGAGCAGCAGGCTGCCCAGGGGGGAGTCCAGGGTGCGGTAGGCGACGTCGAGCAGTCCGCGCTGCGCCGCGGCCGCGGCGAGCCGGGCCCGCAGCGGGCCGGTGGCCTCGGCGGGCAGGTCGGCGAACAGGTCGGTCATGCGAGGGCTCCTCGGTAGCGGGCGCGCAGCGCGGCGACGCCGTCGGCGGCGCTGCGCCGGGCAGCCGGCTCGCTGCAGCCGATCAGCTCGCCGACGGCGGCGTAGGGCAGCCCGGCGAGATGGTGGTAGGCAACGGCGGCCCGCTGCTTGAACGGCAGGGTGGCGACGGCGGCCCACAGGTCGGCGGCCTGCTGGCGGCGGTCGTCGCCGGGGATCCCGTGACCGGTGGGGATGTCGGGCAGCTCGGCGCGGGGTTCGGGGATGCGCTGGGCCCGGCGGTGCTGGTCGATCGCCTTGCGGTGGGCGATGGTGATCAGCCAACCCCGCGGATCACTGCAGGGAGCCAGCCGTGGATAGGCCTCCAGCGCGGACAGGAAGGTCTCCTGCCAGGCGTCGTCGGCCTCGATGGGGCCGCAGACCGCCCGGCAGACCCGCAGCACGACGGCGCCGTGGTCGCTGATCAGCTGGTCGAACGGCGGCCGCGGGGCGTCCGCGCCGGGGCGGTCGGCAGCCGGCCGCGGGGGTGGGGCGGGGCGGGGCGCACTGGTCACGGCTCGATCCCAACGGGTGGCGGGCGGGATGGCTGGCGGTCATCGGACGTCCCGGTCCCGGCCGGGCCGGAACGTCCGAAGCGGTCAGAACAGCGACCCGTTGCCGCCGGCCGCGTGGCGCTCGTGGTCCAGCAGCGCGCGCTTGCGCCGCAGGCCGCCGGCGTAGCCGACCAGCCGCCCGTCGCTGCCGATGACCCGGTGGCAGGGCACCACGATGCACAGCGGGTTGCGGGCGTTGGCCGCGCCGACCTCCTGCGCCAGCGCGGGGTCTCCCAGTTGGCGGGCGAGCTGGCCGTAGCTGCGGGTCTCCCCGGCCGGGATGTGCGTCAGCAGCTCCCACACGGCCAGGTCGAAGGGGGAGCCGTCGGCTCGTACCGCCAGGTCGAACCGTGTGCGGACACCGGCGAAGTACTCACCGAGCTGGGTGGCCGCCTCGTCGAGGAT
Source organism: Geodermatophilus ruber (assembly GCF_900114385.1). Classification (GTDB taxonomy): domain Bacteria; phylum Actinomycetota; class Actinomycetes; order Mycobacteriales; family Geodermatophilaceae; genus Geodermatophilus; species Geodermatophilus ruber. The sequence continues at coordinate 216,431 of NZ_FOSW01000006.1, read as the reverse complement.
CGTGTCATCGCGCGGGCCGAGGGCCGCGGTGCCGGGACGGCCCCGGTGCTGGGCGAAGTACACCCCGGCCAGGGCGTCGGCCTCGCCGACCAGGGTCAGCTCGCCCAGCGGCGAGGCGATCACCCGGTGCCGGCGGGGCGCAGCGACTGCCGGGAGGGCCGGGCCGGCCGTGGTCTGTGTGCTCATGCGCAGTGAACGCGCGGCAGGCGTTCCGCGTGAGGTCCAGGGTGTCCGGTGCCGACCGCGACGTCCACCATGCCGCCCCGTCGATGTCATCTCCCAGCGGCGATACGGCACGATCTCCGTCGTGCCGCCCCTCCGCCTCGCCCAGGACCCGCGCGCCGACGACTGCTGGGCCGCGACCCGCTCGCCCTACTTCTTGGGATGATGCTGGACCAGCACCTTCGTCGACGAAGCAGCTGAACGCACCGTGAACGGCCAGGACATGTCCCTGCCGGAGCGGACAGCAGGGTCCTGACTTCGACCAGTACCGGGCGCCCGCGGCCGACGACGCCCGGGCCTCAGCCGCGGGGCAGCGCCAGCTCGAAGCTCGCCCCGCGGCCCGCGCCCGGGCGGAGTCGCAGGGACCCACCGTGCAGTTCGGCGTTCGAGCGCGCAATGGCCAGCCCCAGGCCGCTGCCGCCGCTGCCGCCGCTGCCCCGGGCAGGGTCCCCCCGGACGAACCGGTCGAACAGCAACGCCTCCAGGCCGGCCGGTACGCCGTCGCCGTGGTCGGAGACGACCACCTCGACGGTGTCCGCCCGCCCGCGCACCTCGACCAGCACCGGCGGCGCCCCGTGGGCCAGGCCGTTGGCCACGAGGTTGCGCAGCACGGCGTGCAGTCTCCGGGGATCGGCCTGGAGCACCGGATCGCCGACCACGGTGACGCGGACGTCGGCCGGGCGCTCGCAGGTCGCCGCCACCTCGGCGGCCAGCGCCCCGAGGTCGACCGCGCAGCGGTCGGCGACGGCGGCGCCGGCGTCGAACCGGGAGACCTCGAGCAGGTCCTCGACCAGCGTGGCCAGCCGCCGCGTCTGCTGGCGGAGCAGTACCGCTGCTCGGTGCCGGACGGTGGGGTCCTCGACGTCGAGGCTGTCCGCCGCGGCCACCAGCGAAGCGAGCGGGGTGCGCAGTTCGTGTGCCACGTCGGCGGTGAACCGCCGATGCTGGGTGTCCATGCGCCGCAACTCGGTGAGCGTGCGGTCCAGTTCGCCGGCCATCTCGTTCATCGCCGAGCCGAGTTCGGCCAGTTCGTCCCTGCCGGCGTCGGGAAGCCGGGGCGAGAGGTCGCCGGCCCCCATGCGGCGGGCGGCGGCGCTGGCCCGCTCGATCGGCCGGGCGATGCGGCCGGCGATCACGGCGCCGAGGACGGCGGTGCACAGCAGGACGGGCAGGCCGACCAGGACCGTGTTCCGGCGCAGCTGCGTGAGCTCGACCTCCAGAGGCCGCAGGTCGTAGAACTCGACGATCTCGATCCCGGGTCCCGCATCGGACAGTACGGCCAGGAACGTGCGCTCGCCCGCCTGGACGCGCACCGGATCGCCGCGGGTGCGCAGGACGTCCGTGCGCCGCGGGTCCACCAGCTCCGCGGGGATGCGATCGCTGTACCAGCGGACCGGCTCCGGCCCGGAGAGGTCGACGACCATCCACTCCACACCCTGGCGTCCGGCCAGGTATGCGATCACCTCCTTGACCGGGTTGACCGTCCCTCCGGCCAGGGCAGCGGCCTGGGCGCCGTCGGACCGGGTGGCCAGGAGCGCGGCGTTGCCGAACCGCTCGCGCGAGTGGCGGTCCTGGAGCAGGTACGTCGCCGTCGAGACGATCACGGTCGCGGTCAGGACGCACAGGACGACGGTGGCGGTGATCCGGCCGCGCAGCCCCGTGAACCGCCGCCGAGGCCCCTGGCCGTTCACGCGGGCGCGAGTCGGTAGCCGATGCCGCGGACGGTGCGGATGAGAGTGGGGTTGGCCGGGTCCGGCTCAACCTTGGCGCGCAGTCGTTGCACGCAGGCGTCGACCAGCCGCGAATCACCCAGGTAGCCGTACTCCCAGACCCGGTCGAGCAGCACCTGCCGGCTGAGCACCTGACCGGGGTGCCGGGCGAACTCGACCAGCAGCCGCAGCTCGGTCGGGGTGAGCGAGAGCTCCCGCCCGTCCCGGGTGACCACCATCGCCGTCTCGTCCAGCTCGACGCGGCCCAGGACGTGCCGCCGGGCCGGCTCCGCCGGCCGCCTGCTCGACCGGCGCAGCACCGCCTTGACCCGCGCGTCGATGAGCCGCGGCTCGGCGGGCTTGACGATGTAATCGTCGGCGCCGCACTCGAGGCCGACGATGGTGTCGACGGCGTCCCCGCGGGCGGTGAGCAGGATGATCGGCGTCGTCGATGCCGTGCTGATCCGCCGGCAGGCCTCGAAGCCGTCGATGCCGGGGAGCATGACGTCGAGCAGCACCAGGTCGACCGGCTCGTCCCCGAGGGCCAGGTCGACGGCGGCCTCCCCCGATCCGGCGAGCACGAGGTCGTGCCCGAGCCCGGAGAGTGCGAGCTGCAGCGCCTCTGCCAGCGCCGCGTCGTCCTCCACCAGCAGCAGCCGGCTCATGCGTCGATCAACCTCCGGGTCCGGAACGTGGCCGGGCGAGTCTGGCAGGTGAGCGGCGGGCGCCGTCCGCCCGTATCGAACGGTGACAGAGCTGTCGCGGATCCGTGACAGCGCACGAGTCGGCCGGTGACACGCGGCCCCGAGGCTGTCGGTCATGACCGCGATCACGGCCCGCCCGAGCGCAGGCACCCGCCCCTGTACCGCGTCCGCCGCCCCTCCGCTCGCCGAGGTCGAGGTGGACCTCGGTGCGATCGCGCACAACGCCGGCGTCCTCCGGCGCATCGCCGGCGTGCCGGTGATGGCCGTGGTGAAGGCCGACGCGTTCGGCCACGGCGCGGTGCCGGTGGCCCGGGCCGCCCTGGCCGGCGGTGCGACCTGGCTGGGCGTCGCCACGCTGGCCGAGGCGCTGCACCTGCGCGCGGACGGTATCGACGCGCCCGTCCTGACCTGGCTGTACGGCGCCGACGAGGACGTGCTGCCCGCCGTGCAGACCGGGGTGGCCCTCTCCGTGCCGTCGCTGCCGCACCTGCACGCCGTCGCCCGGGCCGCCGCGGCGGCCGGCGTGCCCGCCGTGATCCACCTGAAGGTCGACACCGGGCTGCACCGCAACGGCTGCTCACCGGCGGACTGGCTGGGCCTGGTTCGGACGGCGGCCCAGTACGCGGCCCGCGGTACCGTCGTCGTCGAGGGCATCTGGTCGCACCTGGCCGCGGCCGACCACCCGGACGATCCGCTGGTCGACACCCAGCTCGGCGTCTTCCAATGGGCCGTGGACCTCGCCGGCGCCGAGGGGGTGCAGGCATCGCTGCGCCACATGGCCAACTCCGCCGCCGCCCTGCACGCGCCGTGGACCCGCTTCGACCTGGTCCGCGCCGGGCTCGGCCTCTACGGGGTCGAGCCGGTGCCCGGCCGGGTCAGCGGCCTGCGTCCGGCGATGACCTTCCGCGCCCGCGCGGTCCTCGCCAAGTCCGTCCGCCGTGGCGCGGGCGTCTCCTACGGCCACGAGTACCGCGCCCCGCAGGACGGCCGCCTCCTGCTCGTCCCGGTGGGCTACGCAGACGGGGTGCCGACGACGACCAGCCACCGCGCCGAGGTCTGGATCGGCGGGCGCCGGGCCCGGGTGGCCGGGCGGGTGGCGATGGACCAGTTCGTCGTCGACCTCGCCGACGGCCCCGGGCAGGTCGGGGACGAGGTCGTCCTGTTCGGGCCGGGGACCCGCGGCGAGCCGACCGCGGCCGAGTGGGCCGCATGGGCCGGCTGCCCGGTGCAGCAGGTCTTCACCGGCCTCGGGCGGCGCGTGGTGCGCCGCTACACCCGGGCGGCGCAGCGTTGAGCCGACGGCTGCGGGTGGCGGTGCTCTTCGGCGGGCAGAGCCCGGAGCACACCGTCTCCCGCGCCTCCGCCGCAGGCGTGCTCGCCCACCTGGACCGCGCCCGGTACGAGGTGCGGCCGGTGGAGATCACGCCCGCCGGGCGGTGGCTGGTCTACGCCGACGGCGGGGCGACCCCCGGCGCGGCCTGCCCCGCGGAGCGGCCGGCCGGCAGCCCGGGCGGGACCCTCGCGGAGATCGCCGCGGCGCTGGCCGGCGTTGACGTGGTGTTCCCCGTGCTGCACGGCAGCGCCGGCGAGGACGGCACGGTCCAGGGCCTGCTGGAGACGATCGGCCTGCCCTACGTCGGTTGCGGTGTGGCGGCGAGCGCCGTGGGCCTGGACAAGGCGGTCACCAAGGCGGTGCTGCAGGCGTGCGGGTTGCGGATCGCCCCCGGGGTGACCCTCAGCCCGGACCGGCCGGCGCCGGACCGGGCGGAGCGGGCCCGGCTCGGGCTGCCGGTCTTCGTGAAGCCTGCCCGCGCCGGCTCGAGCATCGGGGTCTCCCGGGTGACCGACGAGGCCGACCTGCCTGCGGCCGTGGCCCGGGCGCGGGCGGTCGACGGCACGGTGCTCGTGGAGGCCGCCGTCCCGGGCCGGGAGGTCGACGTCGGCCTGTTGCAGCACCCGGACGGCGAGGTGGTGGCCGGCCCGCCCCTCGAGATCGTGCTGCCGGACGGCGACTTCTTCGACGGCGCCCACAAGTACGCATCGGCCCGGCCTCCGTTCCGGGTGCCCGCCGCGCTGGACCAGGTCACGACCGCGCTGCTGCAGGAACGGGCGCGGCAGGTGTTCACGGCACTGGGCGGACATGGGCTGATGCGGGTGGACTTCTTCGTCCGCCCCGGCGAGGAGCCGGTGGTCAACGAGGTGAACACGATGCCCGGGATGACCGCTTCCTCCCAGTACCCGCAGATGTGGGCGGCGGCCGGGCTGAGCTACCGAGCGGTGCTGGACGTGCTCGTCGCCACCGCCTGGTCGGCGGGCAGGAGGAGATGAGCGTCGACTTCGCGCTCGCCCTGCGGGTGCCAGGACGGCCGGCTGACAGGAGATCGCCGGACTCCTCCAGGTAGGGACGCCGGGAGCGCACCGATAGCCACTACGACGACGCCGGGTCCTGCAGGCGGCGATGACGTTGACGGGATGATCGTCCGGCCGGTGTAGACGCCGGCGTTGTGCATCACGGCGTCATCCGGCCGGGCCGGTGATGGAGACGCGCGGCATGAGGTCCTCTCGCCGCGTCCGCTGCCTCGACCTGGCGTCATCGCTGATCAGGTGGTGACGTCCCAGCCGCCGGCTGTCCCGGGCGGCCGGCCAGGCGATGTCGGTCGCGGTGGTGGCCGGGTCGGGGCCGAGGCCGCGATGGCGGCCGCCCACCTGGCCAGGAGCTTGAGGGCGTCCTCGGACGGTGTGCCGGGACGGTGGTGGCGATGGTCGGGGCCAGCTTCCCGTGGTCCGCGGGTGGCCGGTCGAGGGTGTGGTCGATCAGCTCGAGGGTGCCGACCGCGGGGTGGCGGAACTGCTTGCCCCCGACGTGGTGAATGCCACACAGCCGAGCGTGACGCCGCTCTCCCGACCGGTTCGCCGACCACCTGGCTCGCTGAGGAAGGTCGTCGAGCTCGGGCGGCCGCTGCGACTCGACTGACGACGGCGGGACGCCCAGGACTCTCCCGACGCAGGGTGCGGCAGGATCTCCGCGTGCCGACCGTGACAATCGCCCAGGACCCCGCGGCCGACGAGCTGCTCGGGCGCGACCCGCTCGCGCTGCTTCTTGGCATGCTGCTGGACCAGCAGTTCCCGATGGAGCGCGCCTTCGCCGGCCCCCGCCTGCTGGCCGACCGGATGGGCGTCGACTCCCTGTCGGCCGCGGACATCGCCGACGCCGACCCCGAGCAGCTGGCCGCCTGGTTCCAGGGGCCGCCGGCCATCCACCGCTACCCGGCGTCCATGGCCGCCCGCGCCCAGGCGGTCTGCCGGCTCCTCGTCGAGCGCTACGACGGCCGCGCCGAGGGGCTGTGGGCCGACGTCCCGGATGGCGCCACGCTGCTGAAGCGGATCGGTCAGCTGCCCGGCTTCGGCGCGCAGAAGGCGAAGATCTTCCTCGCGCTGCTCGGCAAGCGGTACGGCGTGACGCCGCCCGGCTGGCGGGAGGCGGCGGGGGAGTACGGGGAGGACGGCTCCCGCCGGTCGGTCGCCGACATCACCGGCCCCGAGTCGCTGGCCGAGGTGCGCCTGTTCAAGCAGGAGAAGAAGCAGGCCGTGAAGGCGGCCGCGAACTCCTGAGAACGGCGCGCGGAGGCGTCGGCACGGGCCTGCCACCGGTGGCACGATGGGTGACCCGGGGCTGTGCCGGGACCCGGACGCCGCAGGGACGCCGGGCGCCACAGCCCGCGCAGGGGATCCGCCGAACACCGGTGCTCCGGTCGGCGGAGGGAAGGACGACCCGTGGCCTCGAGCCAGCAGCCCGCGCGTTCCCGCCGGCCGCAGCCGGTCCTGATCACCGAGGCCGCGCCGAGCCGCGCCGAGCTGCACGCCGCCCGGAAGAGGCGCTACGTGCTCACCATGGCCGTCCGCGCGATCAGCCTGGTCCTCGCCGCGGTCTTCTATCAGACGCTCTGGCTGGCGCTGATCTTCGCGGCTCTCGGCACGGTGCTGCCGTGGATCGCGGTCATGATGGCCAACGACGAGCCGCCGAAGAGCAAACAGCACGTCAACCGCTACGTCGCCCCGCGCCCGGACCGGATCCTGGAGAACCCCGACCGGCCGGACCGGGTCATCGAGTACTAGCGCGCCCCCGTCCGGGCCACCACCTCCGCGGCCCGGGCCAGGCCCGCCTCCAGCGCGCACTCGGGGTCGCCCGCCGGATCGGCCAGCCACACCGACAGCAGGCCCGCCGTGAAGGCGTCGCCGGCGCCCGTGGTGTCCACGACGGTCGCCGGGTGGGCCGGCCGGTGCACCAGCTGCCCCCCGGACGCCCACAGCGCGCCGTCCGCCCCCAGGGTCACCGCCGCGACCGGGAACCGGGCGGCCAGCGCCCGCGCGGCGTCGGCGACGTCGGCGCACCCGGTGAGCAGCCGCGCCTCCTCGGCGTTGGGCAGCAGCACCGTGGCCGCCGCCGTGTCCGCCAGCCATCGCTCGACGCCGTAGCGCGCCAGCGGGCTGGTGGACGCCGGGTCCACCGAGATCGTGCAGCCGGCCGCCGCGGCCGCGGCCAGGGCGGCCAGCCCCGCTGCCCGCGGCCGGGGGTCGAGCAGGGTGTAGCCGGACAGGTGCAGGTGCCCGCCCGGGGCCGGCGCCGGGACGTCGTCCGGCCGCAGCGCCAGGTTCGCCCCGCGGTCGGCCAGCATGCTGCGCTGCCCGCCGGGTTCGACCAGGCTCACGATCGTGCCGGTGGACGCGCCGGCCACGGTGCGCACCCAGGGCCGCACCCCGGCGGCGGCGAGCTCGGCGACCAGCCCGCTGCCGGCGGCGTCCTCGCCGACGCAGCCGGCCAGGACGACCGGCGTCCCGAGCCGCGCCAGGTGGACCGCGACGTTGGCGCCGGCACCGCCGCCCCCGCTGCGGATCGCGGCCGGCCGGTCCGAGCCCGGGGCCGGCGCCCCGGCGAGGACCACCACCACGTCGGTGGTCAGGTCCCCGACGACGACCACCCGCGGCGCCTCCGCCGTGATCATCGGCGAGTGGCGGTCGCCGTCAGCGTGTCGCGCAGCCATCCGCCGATGATCACGCGGCGATCTGCGGGGCCAGAGCTGCGGCGATCCGCCCGGCCAGTTCGGCGTTGCGGAGCACCAGCCGGACGTTGACCGCCAGCGTGGCGCCCTCGCTGGCCCGGTGCAGGTGGTCGAGCACGAACGGGGTGACCGCCTTGCCGCGGACCCCTTCCGCCTCGGCGGCGGCGAGCGCCCCCGCGATCACCCGGTCGTGCAGGGCGGGGTCGAGCTGCTCCTCGGCCGGCAGCGGGTTGGCGACCACCACCGCGCCGGGCACCAGGGCGCGGCGGGCGGCGAAGACGGCAGCGGCCTGCGCGGCGTCGTCTACCGACCAGTCCAGCGGGGAGCCGGAATCGGCGACGTAGAAGCCGGGGAACGTGCGGGTGCGGTAGCCCAGGACGGTCACAGACAACGACTCCAGCCGCTCCAGGGTTGCCGGCACGTCGAGGATGGACTTCACCCCGGCGCAGACCACGACCAGCGAGGTGCGGGCCAGCGCGACCAGGTCGGCGGACTCGTCGAAGGTCTCCGCCGACTGCCGGTGGACCCCACCGAGGCCGCCCGTGGCGAACACCGTGATCCCCGCGCCGGCTGCCAACAGCGCGGTGCTGGAGACCGTCGTCGCCCCGCTGAGGCCGAAGGCGGCGGCGACCGGGAGGTCCCGCACCCCGAGCTTGGCCAGCTCGGGGTCGGCGCACACCCGGTCGAGCTGGGCGGGGGTCAGCCCGACGTGCGGGACGCCGTCGAGCACGGCGATGGTCGCGGGTACCGCGCCGCCGGCCCGGACGGCGGCTTCCACCTCGTCGGCCGCGGCCCGGTTGTCCGGCCGTGGGAGGCCGTGGGCGAGCAGCGTGCTCTCCAGCGCGACGACCGGCAGGCCCGCGTCGAGCGCGTCGGTGACCTCGGGGGACAGTTGGACGGAGGGCGGCGGGGTGTCGCGGTACACCCTGCCATCATGGGGGGCGGGGGAGTCGCGCCCGGGCCTGCCTCGACCGGCCGCCCCCACCGGCATCAGTCCCGACACGAGGGAGCAGCCCGTGAGCAGCACCGACCTCCTCGAGAAGCCCGACGTCCGCGAGGGCGACACGGGTAACGCCAACGAGGTCTTCCACTACGTCCGCAAGAACAAGATCGCCGAGAGCGCCGTCATGGGCACCCTGGTGGAGGCTTTGTGCGGTGAGGTCTTCCCGGTGACCAAGAGCCCCAAGCCCGGCAGCCCGGTGTGCCCGGCCTGCAAGGAGGTCTACGAGCAGCTGCGCAAGGAGTGAGGGACCCCGGCAGGTCCGGAGGACCGCGATGTCACAGCGGGTCCATCTTCCGGGACTGCCCGACTGTGGCCGCCCGTCGCTGCCGCCGTCGCTTCTGGTACCGGCGCCGCGGGGTGGGCCAGCGGGCCTGCACGGTGGCGTTCATTTCGGCGCCCAGCAGTACCGCCATCCCGAAGAAGTAGCAGAACAGCAGTGCCGCGATGGGGGTCGCCAGCGCCCCGTAGGGCAGGGTGGCGGTGAGGATGTCGGCGACGTAGGTGCGCAGCAGCAGCACGGCGACGACGAAGAAGGCGACGGCCAGGATGCTGCCGGGCAGGTGCCGCCGCCACGGCAGCCGGCAGGGCAGCACCACGTAGTAGAAGCTGGTGAGCGCCAGGAGCAGGCCGACCAGCACGGCCGGCCAGTACACCGCGTTGACCAGCAGGGTCGCGGTGCCCTGCCAGTCCGTCGGCAGCAGCGACACCAGGACCCCGCGGCCGAGGACCAGCAGCGGCAGCATGACCACCGCCAGCACCAGGCCCACGACGAACAGCCACAGGGCCATCAGGCGGGTGGCGATGGGGCCGCGGACGTCGCGCTGGCCGTAGGCGATGACGATCGTGTTCATGAACGTCGCCGTCCCGGACGAACCGGCCCACAGCGAGAGCAGGAAGCCGACGCTGACCAGGTCCAGCCGCCCGGAGCTCAGGATGTCGGCCAGGGTCGGTTCGACCAGCGAGGTGACGACGTCCGGCGTGAGCGCCTCGGCCGAGGCGCTCACCAGCTGATCCTCGATCCGGGTGACCGAGTCCGCACCGATGAAGGTGCCCAGGTAGCCCAGGGACCCGAGCAACCCGATGAGCAGCGGCGGCACCGACAGGATCTGCCAGAAAGCCGCCTCCGCGGACAACCCGAGGATGCGGTCCTGCCACGCCTTGGCCACCGTGCGGCCGAGCACCTGCAGCGGCACGCGCAGCGGGGCCGGCCAGCGGGCCACCCGGCTGCGCCGCGGGGGCGTCCCGGCGGCGGGCAGGGGCCGGGCGGGGGCGCCGTCCGTGCCGGGGTCGGCGTCCCGGCCGCTGGGGGCCGGGGGCGACGATCCACCGGGCAGGACGGTGCTCACCGTCCCAGTGTGCACGCCTGACCGGGGCCGCCCGGCCCGGCGGCGGGTGCCGCCGCCGGGCGCGACCCGCGAGGGGGAGGGCTCAGCCCGGTCCGCGGCGGCCCGGCCGCCGTGCTCCGGGTGCGGGTGCGGGTGCCGGTGCGGTGCCCTCCGGGCCGGCCGGCGGCACGGGCTCCGGCGCGGGCGGCACGCAACGGATGACCGGCTCGGCCGCGTAGCGGGTCTGGAAGTCCTCCCGGCGCACCTCCGCCCCGCTGGCCGGGTCGCGGAACACCCGGGTCACCGTGATGTCGAAGCCGGTCGAGCCGCCCTGGGGGCGGCAGCTGCCGTCGTCGGGCTTCTCCTGCACGACCGGCTGGCGGAGGTTGTACCGGTTGCTGCTGATCGACTCGATGTCGTAGTGCTTGGTGCCGTAGAAGCTGACCGTCAGCGAGCTCGGCGTCCACTGGGTGTCGACGAAGACGCCGGTGTCGCTGTCGTTGCGCCACTTCAGGTCGATCGAGTCGTAGTACACCGTCGCCTCCCGGCCGGCCGGGTAGCGGCTGATGTAGAAGCTGTGCGGCTTGTGGTAGACGTCCTCGAGCCCGGCGAAGAAGACGGCGTTGAACATCGTGGTGGCGAACTGGCTGACGCCGCCGCCGACCGCCGTGGTGAAGGCGCCGTTGTTGATCACGCCCGCCTCGACGTAGCCCTGGGCGGTGCCGCGCGGGCCGGTGTAGCCGTTGAGGCTGAAGGACTCCCCGGGCCGGACCAGCGCGCCGTCGACCTCCTGGGCCACCACCCGGATGTTGGTGCCGCTGGCGGCGCTGCTGAAGTTCGTGGTGAAGGTGCTGATCTGCTCGCGGATGCCCAGCGCCTCGGCGTCCGCGGTGCTGAACTCGGCCTCCACCGGGCCCAGCTGCGCGGTCACCGTGCGCGGCTCTGGCTGGGCCAGCACCTCGAGCAGCTGGCCGGCCAGCACCGCCGGGTCCACGCCGGTGCCGTCGACCGAGGGGACGACGGAGACCGACGTGCCCGACACCTCGAAGCGGGCGTCCTCGGCGGGCGTGCCGAACTCGCTCAGGCCCTCGCCCAGCGCCTCCTGCAGCGCGGCCGGGTCCACCGCGACGGCCAGCACACCGTCCTCCTGCGGGGTGAAGACCAGCGAGGCGGCGATCGCGCTCTCCGGGATCTCGACCGACCGGGCGCCGTCCTCGCTGGTCACGGTGACGGGGGCGGCCAGGGCCGGGGTGACCGTCTCGGCCAGGACCCGCTCGGCCTCCTCGGTGGTCACCGACACATCGGTGAACTCGACCGGCAGCTCGATGGGGGTGGCGGGGTCGCCGCCGGAGGCCAGCGCCGCGGTGACCGCGGCGGCGGCGCCCTCGCGGTCGAGCGTGCGGCCCTCCTCGGGCTCGACGACGCGGGCCGAGGTCCCCTCGACGGCGATCGTCGCGTCGAGCGGGGCCCGGTCGACCTGCTCGGCGATCACGTCGATCTGCGCGGCCAGGGCGGTGTCCTCGCCGGTGATGACGGGGTCGACCTGCCGGTCGCCGAACAGGCTGGTCAGCCGGGTCCACGGGTTGAGCGGCTGGTCGCCGGCGGCCTCGACGGTCTCGTCGACGTCGAGGGTGATGCCCGCGGTGGCCGGGGAGAGGGTGGCCTCGACGTCACCGGCGACGACGACGTGGTCGGCCGTGACCCGCGGTGCGAGCTCGGCCTCGAGGCGCTCGGCCGCCGCCGCGGGGGACAAGCCGCCGATGTCGACGCCGGCCACGATCGTGTTGCGGGGCACCTCGCCGCCGGCCACGAGCAGGTCGACGCCGTAGGTGGCGGCGAGGACAGCCACGGCGGCGACGGGGGCGAGCACGGCCGGGCGCCGCCACCAGGGGCGGCGAGGCGGCTCGACGCCGGCGTCACCGGCCCCGGTACCGCCGCCCGACCCGCCGCTCCCGGAGCCGGCCGAGGGCACCGCCGCGGGAGTTCCCGTCGTGCCGGGCTCCATCGCGGGGGTGGCCTCCGCGGCGGGCGGGGGCGGGAGCTGTCCCGGTGCCTGGCCGGGGGCGAAGTGGATGTCCTGGGTCGGCCCCTCGTCGTCGGCGGCAGCCGGGGCGGCGGGGGAGTCCGAAGTCGCGTCCGCGGCCGGCTCCGGCTCGGGGTCGGCCACCGGCCCGCTCGCCGGGGGTGCGGCATCGGGGGCCGGGTCGGTCGCCGGGCGGTCGCCGGAGGCGGGCACGGGGATCGCCGGCTCGGAGCCGTCGGGCCCGAGCGGTCCGCGGTCCCGGGGGACGGGGCGCGTGTCGTCCGACAGGTCCTCGGGTTCGAGGCGGACGGTCTGGTCGTGAGGGGCAGGCTGGGGCATCTGGGGATCTCCGGGTGGCCGTCGACCGGGGATCCCCGGAAACGACGGAGCCGCCGGCCCCCCGTCCGCATCCCGCGGATCGGAGGCGCCGGCGGCGGCGTCGGGTGAGGGCTTCATCGCTGTCCGCGACGATAGCGCCTCTTTCAGGAGGTGGGGCGCTGCTCGCCGTCGGTCTCGATGATGTCGACGGCGATGTCGCGCAACTTGCCCTCGTACTCGCGGGCGTGGTGCCCGCAGAAGACGAGGTCGCTGCCGTTGGCCAGCACAACTCGCACCTTCGCCAGCGCGCCGCACCGGTCGCAGTGGAAGGGCACGACCAGCTCGTCGGCGGCGGGGGTCGTCGTCAGCGTCTGGGTCATCTGGGTCATCACTCGCTCTCTACCGCACGGACCCGCGACTGCGGATCGGCCTCCTGCACAGCGCCAGGATGGACCCCTGTGTTCCCGATCCTGCCGATCGACGCTCGAACTCGCCGGAGTGCGGCGGATCCGTGCCGTCGATGCGGGTCGGTCCGGGCCAGCAGGGACGTCACCGGGTGCTGCTCTGTCTGGTTGGTCGTGTCGTCGCCGGTCCGTTCCGGCTGTGGGTCCGCTGCTGTCTCGATGCCCCCACGCTACGCCGCTTACCCGGACGGTGACGGCGTACACCGCTGCGCTCGCGCCGCGGGGTGAGATCGTGACCCTCCCGAGACATGGCCGGCCCGGGGAAACCGGCTGGTGACGCCCCGCCCCGGACCGGCAGAACCCTCGCCCCGAAGACCCCGGAACGACGACGACCCCGGCCGGGCCGGCCGGGGTCGTCGAGGGGGTCTCCTTCTCAGTCCAGGTAGTCGCGCAGCACCTGGGACCGGCTGGGGTGGCGCAGCTTCGACATGGTCTTGGACTCGATCTGCCGGATCCGCTCGCGGGTCACGCCGTAGACCTGGCCGATCTCGTCCAGCGTGCGCGGCTGGCCGTCGGTGAGGCCGAAGCGCAGCCGGACCACGCCGGCCTCCCGCTCCGAGAGCGTCTGCAGCACGCTGGTGAGCTGATCCTGCATCAGCGTGAAGCTCACCGCGTCGACGGCGACGACCGCCTCGGAGTCCTCGATGAAGTCGCCGAGCTGGCTGTCGCCCTCGTCACCGATGGTCTGGTCGAGGCTGATCGGCTCCCGGGCGTACTGCTGGATCTCCAGCACCTTGTCCGGGGTGATGTCCATCTCCTTGGCCAGCTCCTCCGGGGTGGGCTCGCGCCCGAGGTCCTGGAGCAGCTCGCGCTGGATGCGGCCGAGCTTGTTGATGACCTCGACCATGTGCACCGGGATGCGGATGGTGCGGGCCTGGTCGGCCATCGCGCGGGTGATGGCCTGCCGGATCCACCAGGTGGCGTAGGTGGAGAACTTGTAGCCCTTGGTGTAGTCGAACTTCTCGACCGCGCGGATCAGGCCCAGGTTGCCCTCTTGGATCAGGTCCAGGAAGGCCATGCCGCGGCCGGTGTAGCGCTTGGCGAGGGAGACCACGAGGCGGAGGTTGGCCTCCAGCAGGTGGTTCTTGGCGCGCTCGCCGTCGCGGACGATCCAGTTGAGGTCCCGGCGCATCTGCGGGGAGAGCTTCTGGCCCTCCTCCTCGGCCTGGCGCAGCCGCTCGGCGCCGTAGAGCCCGGCCTCGATCCGCTTGGCGAGGTCGACCTCCTCCTCGGCGTTGAGCAGCGCGACCTTGCCGATCTGCTTGAGGTAGGCGCGGACCGAGTCGGCCGAGGCGGTGAGCTCGGCGTCCTTGCGGGCCTGCCGCAGCGCCTCGGACTCCTCCTCGTCGTCCCACTCGAAGTCGGTGGCGCCCTCGGCCTCCTCGGCCGCCGGCTCGCTCTCGGCGACCCCGTCGGGGCCGGCGACGACGGTCTCGTCGAGCTTGAGCCCCTCGCTGCCCGCGTCGATCACCGCCACCGCGGAGTCCTCGTTGGCAACGGCGGTGAGGACGGCGCCCTCGCTCCCGCCCGGCGACGGCGCGATGCTCGGCTTGCGCGTGCTCTTTGCGGCGGTGGTCTTCGCCGGGGCCTTCTTGCGTGCGGGGGCCTTGGCCTCACCCGCGGTGACCGGTGCGCTGGTCCGGGAGGCCCGGGGTCCGGCGGCGACCGTCCTGGAGCGACTCGAGGTGCTCGCAGCGGCTGCTTCCGGTGCTGGCTGATCGGCGGGCACTCAGGTTCCTTCCCGTGCTGGGTTCGTTCCCCGAGGGGCCGTGTGGTCCCCGGGCAGCGGCCTCGGCCGGCGTCCGGAGGGCGGGCACCTCTCCACGGACCGGATCCGGTTTGACCGGCGGTCGGGTGGGGGATGCCTGCGGGCTGGGGAGCGACGGGGCGGGGCTTTTCCATTGTAACGACGCTCCGGAGTGATTCCACCGTTTCCCAGCAGTCCGGCTCGCTCAGCAGGGTGGAAAGCCCCTGTCCAGGTGCGTTCTCACTCTCCGTGGTGGACCAGCGGCACGGAGGTCACGGCTCACTGGCCGATGCGCTCCTCGGCGGCGAGCGCGGCGCCGACGATGCCCGCGTCGTTGAGCAGCTCGGCCGCGACCACCGGCGTGCGGGGGCTCAGCAGCGGCACCCACTTGTGCGCCTTCTTGCTCACCCCGCCGCCCACGATGATCAGATCCGGCCAGAGGCAGGCCTCCAGGACGTCGAGGTAGCGGTCCACCCGGCGCGCCCACTCGGGCCAGCTCAGGTCCTCCCGCTCCCGGGCCGCCGCGGACGCGCGCCGCTCGCCGTCCTCGCCGTCGACCTGGATGTGCCCGAACTCGGTGTTGGGCACCAGGACGCCGTCGGTGAACAGGGCGCTGCCGATCCCGGTGCCGAAGGTCAGCATGAGGACGACGCCCGCGCGGTCCCGCCCGGCGCCGTAGCGCATCTCGGCCAGCCCCGCGGCGTCGGCGTCGTTGAGGGTCTGCACGCCGTCCGGGACGAGTGCGGCCAGCCCCGAGGCGACGTCGGTGCCCAGCCAGCTGCGGTCGACGTTGGCGGCGGTGTGGGCGACGCCCTGCTTGAGGACGCCGGGGAACGTGACGCCGATCCGCCCGGTCCAGCCGAAGGAGTCCACGATCCGGGCGACCACGTCGTAGACGGGACCGGGGACGGCCGGCTGCGGGGTCTCGATGCGCAGCCGCTCGCCCCGGAGCGCACCCTTGTCGAGATCGACCAGCCCGCCCTTGATCGCACTGCCACCGATGTCGACGCCGAAGCCCAGCACGCGGTCAGGGTAGTGACCCGCGCCATGAGCGGCGCGCGGCTCAGGCAGGATCGGGGCGTGACCTCGGCTCCGGCCCCCACCGCCCTGCTCGACCTGGCTGTCGCGACGGCGGAGGAGGCGGCGGCCCTGATCGCCCGCGACCGGGCCTCGGCCGCGGAGCAGGTCGGCGTGAAGTCCAGCCCGACCGACGTCGTCACCTCCGTCGACACCGCGGCCGAGGAGCTGATCACCGGCCGCCTGCTGGCCGCCCGCCCGGACGACGGCGTCCTCGGCGAGGAGGGGGCGGCCCGGGAGGGCACCAGCGGGGTGCGGTGGATCGTCGATCCGATCGACGGCACGGTGAACTTCCTCTACGGCCTGCCCGCGTACGCCGTCTCGATCGCGGCCGAGGTCGACGGGGTGGTCCGCGCCGGGGTGGTGCTCAACGTCGCGACGGGGGAGCTGTTCACCGCCGTCGCCGGTGGCGGCGCGTACCTGACCACGGCGGCGACGGCGCGGCCCCACCGGCTGACCGGCAGCGTTCCGCCGTCGCTGGACCGGACCCTGGTGGCCACCGGGTTCGGCTACCGGGTCGAGCAGCGGCGCGCGCAGGGCGCGGTCGTGGCCCGGCTGCTGCCCGAGGTGCGCGACATCCGCCGGTTCGGGTGTGCCTCGCTCGACCTGTGCGCCGCGGCCGCCGGCCGGGTCGACGCCTACTACGAGCTCGACCTCAAGCCCTGGGACCACGCCGCCGGCGCGCTGGTGGCGGCCGAGGCTGGGCTGGTGGTCACCGGCCTGCCGGGGCGGCCGTTCGCCGAGCCCCTGGCGATCGCCGCGGCCCCCTCGGTGGCCGGCCCGCTGGTCGAGCTGCTCGACCGGCTGCACGCCGCCTGAACCGGGCCCCTGCTGGGCGTCCCCGAGCGACGGATGGCCCCTCGCAGGCCGTCCCCGGGCCTGCGAGGGGACCCAGGAGGGGGCGCCTTCTCAGCAGGCCGCCGAGGCGCTGGAGACGCTGCGCAGCGCGGCGGCGACGTCCTCGGGGCTGGTGAGGCTGTCGGGGAAGACGAACTCCGGGCCGAGGACGAGGTCGACCACCGCGGTGGCGCGGGTGTCGAGGTAGTCGCCGGCGCCGCGGAGGAAGAGGCCCAGGAAGGCGGCGGCGTCGTTGCCGCGCGGTCCGTGCCGGATCTCGCCGACCCCGGTGACCTCGCGCGAGGTCGGGTCGTTGGCGATCTCCTCGACGACGAAGCCGCGCCCCTGCAGCTCCGCCGCGACGCTCTGGGCCAGCCCGCCCTGGTCGGTGGCGTTGAACACCCGCACCGACAGCGTGCCCGGGTCGAGCGAGGGCGGTGCCGCGGCCGCGGAGGTGCACGCGGCGGCCTGCTGCGCGTCGCGCTCCTGCTCGTCCTGCAGCACGCTCCACCACACGGTCAGGGCGGCCAGCGCCAGCACGAGCAGGAAGATCAGCGGCGGGATCGGACGCCGGCCACTGCGGGGGCGCACCGCGGGACGGTCGGTCGGCGGCGCACTCACGGGCTCTCCTCGCTCGCTGACGGTCGGCCGGAGTCTAGATCCGCCCCCAGGGGCTAGAGGGCACCGTCGTCCAGAGCGGCGCGTCCCAGCCGGATGCAGGGGTCGATGCGCTCCGCGAAACCGGAGGTGTCCTTGCCGGCCATCGCCCCGGCGGCCGACCGGGCGACGATCCCGGCGACGATCGCGGCGAATTTGAAGTACGCGAAGGCGACGTACCAGGCCAGGTCGGCCAGGTCGAGCCCGCTGCGGGTGGCGTAGCGCTCGGCGAGCTGCAGCCGGGTCGGGAAACCGGGCAGCGTGGTGACCGGGCTCAGCGCCACCGGGCGGTCCTCGCCGGCCTGGGGCCAGTAGACGAACAGCATGCCGAGGTCGGCGAGCGGGTCGCCGAGGGTGGACATCTCCCAGTCCAGCACCGCGCGGATGCGCCCGGGTGTCTGCGGGTCGAGCAGGCAGTTGTCCAGCCGGTAGTCGCCGTGGACGATCCCGGTGCGCTGCGTCGCGGGCACCGTCTCGGCCAGCCGGGCGGCCAGCGCGTCCAGGTCGGGCCGGTCGCGGTCGCGGGTCGCCTCCCACTGGGTGGTCCAGCGGCGGACCTGCCGGGCCATGAACCCCTCCGGCCGGCCGAAATCGCCCAGGCCCACGGCCGCGTGGTCGACCGAGTGGAGGTCGGCCAGCACGTCGATGAGGCCCTCTGCGAGCTCCCGGCGCCGGGCGGGCTCGTCGGCGTAGCCGGGCGGGAGCTCGTCGACCACGTGCAGCCCGATCACCCGCTCCATGACGTAGAACGGGGCGCCGAGCACCGACTCGTCGGTGCACAGGTGCAGCGTCCGCGGGACGGGGAC
This sequence comes from Geodermatophilus ruber, assembly GCF_900114385.1. Lineage (GTDB taxonomy): Bacteria > Actinomycetota > Actinomycetes > Mycobacteriales > Geodermatophilaceae > Geodermatophilus > Geodermatophilus ruber. The sequence continues at coordinate 198,479 of NZ_FOSW01000006.1, read as the reverse complement.
CGGCGTCGGCCCCAGCGCGGTGATGACCCGGTGCTCCCGGGCCATGTCGTGCGCGGTGGCCAGCACCGCCCCGGTCGGCGGGCGCCGGAGGATCACCGCGTCCTCGGGGGCGCCGCCGTCGGGGGTCACCACGTAGGTGAGGTTCGACATCCCGGCGGCGATCAGCTCGAGGCGCGGCGAACGCCAGCGCTCGTCGTTCAGGACGGCGGCCAGATAGGGGCCCACGACGGCGGGATCGGCACCCGCGGGAGTCGACACGGGCGCAGGGTAACCTCTGGCGCTCCGCAGCTGGTTTGGCCCGAATCCGTTCCGATGTGTGGATACCTCGGCGGACCGGGCACAAACGGGCACCGCGTGACGTTGGGGGGGCTGGCCACGTCCAGAGCCACCGAAGCCCCGCCGTCCCACGGTGGATCGGGCGCGCGGACTGCAGCACCGGCCGGAGCCCAAGCCTGGGGCTCCGGTCTCCCGACCACCGGTCGCCCCACGACCGGCCAGCACGGTGGCGCTCCGGTGCCACCAGACAGACGCAGCGGGCGCTGAACGCCCGCGAGAACCCCGGAGGAGGGGCACACCCCATGGCCACCGACTACGACGCCCCGCGCCGCAACGAGGCGGACGAGCTGGGCGAGGATTCGCTCGAGGAGCTGAAGGCGCGGCGGGCCGAGGCCCAGTCCGCGTCGGTCGACGTCGACGAGACCGACTTCAACGAGAACCTCGAGCTGCCCGGCGCCGACCTGTCCAACGAGGAGCTGACCGTCCGCGTCCTGCCCAAGCAGGAGGACGAGTTCACCTGTTCCCGCTGCTTCCTCGTGCAGCACCGCAGCCGCCTGGCCGCGACCAAGGGCGACCAGCTGTACTGCCGCGACTGCGCCGCCTGAGACCGGCGGCCGGCCGGTCGCAGGGGAGGGCTCATGACCGAACGCCGTGAGCGCACCGGCGCGGTGCGGGACGTCCCGCCGCCGCGCCCGATCGGGCCGACCGGGCGCGGGGGGCGCCCGGTCGACGTGGCCGAGGAGAGCCCCCTCGGCCGTGCCGGGCGGCTGCTCGCCGATGCCGTCTCCGGTCTCGTGGACGGTTCCGGCGCAGCCGCGCCGGCCGGCGGCGCCGCGCAGGAGAGCCGCCGGCCGGTCGCGTCGACCCTGCGCGACGTCGTCGCGGCGGTCCGGGCGGTGGCCGGACCGCGCCGGCGGCCGGCCGCGGGGGAGGCGACCCCCGACGCCGCGCCGCCCGGCCCCGAGGAGGGGTGGGCCCCGGGAGCGGTCCTGGGCGACGTGCTGGCCGCCGCGGTGCCGCGACTGCCGATCCGGGACCGCGCCCGGCTGCGCACCACCCACCCGGGGCTGAGCGACGACGAGATCGCCGACGTGCTCGTCGCCCGGGCCGCCCGGCTCACCGCCGGCATCGGCGCCGCCACGGGCGGGCTCACCGCGGCCTCCTGGCTCGCACCCGCCTCCCTCCTGGTGCTGCCGCTGGAACTCGGCGCCGAGACGGTGCTCGTCGCCGCGGTGGAGGTGGTGCTCCTCGGTGAGCTGCACGAGCTCTCCGGGCGGCCTGCCCCCGGCGACGCCCGGGCGCGGGCGACGGCCTACCTGGCGAGCTGGTCGGCCCAGCGCCCCGTGGACGGCGTGCTGCTGACCGGCCTCGCCGACGGGCTCGGTGCGGCCGGGCTGCGGGCGCTGCGCCGGCGGCTGACCCGGCGGCTGGCCCGGACCGTCCCGGCCGCCGCCCCGTTCCTGATCGGCGCGGCGCTGGGTGGGCGCGCCAACCGCCGGGCCACCGAGGTGCTGGCCGGCCGGGTGCGCTCCGCCCTGCGGGCCTCCCGGGCCTGACGGCGCCGGGCGCCGCGACGGCACTAGGGTCGCCGTCGTGTCCGCCGTCCCCCTTCCCGAGCCACTCCTTCCCGAGGTCGAGGTGCCGGTGCGGTTGAGCTCGCCCGAGGACGCCGTCCCCGGCTACGCCCTTCCCGGCGACGCCGGCGCGGACCTCGCCATCGCCGAGGACCTCGAGCTCGCCCCCCTCCAGCGGGCCCTCGTGGGCACCGGGGTGGCGGTAGCGATCCCGGAGGGCTACGCCGGGTTCGTGCACCCCCGCTCGGGACTCGCCCACCGCCTGGGCCTGACCCTGGTCAACGCGCCGGGCACGATCGACGCGGGCTACCGGGGCGAGATCAAGGTGAACCTGGTGAACCTGGACCCCACGACGCCGCTCGTGCTGCGGCGCGGTGACCGGGTCGCACAGCTGGTCGTGCAGCCGGTCGTCCGGGCCCGGTTCGTTCCGGTCGAGGAGCTGCCGGAGAGCCTGCGGGGCACCGGCGGGCACGGCTCCACGGGTGGCCACGCCACCGCACAGTCGAAGGGACTCACCTGACATGCCGTTCGGACGGCGACGCAACCGCATCGACCGCAGCCTCCGCGAGCGCGGCGTCCCCCCGGAGCCGCAGCACCGGCCGCGCGAGGAGGCGGATACCACCGGCCCCTGGGACGAGGCCGACGCGCCCGAGGACCGCATCGCGCGCGTCGATCTCGGCTCGCTCCGGCTGCCCGCGGTGCCGGGCACGGAGCTGCGGGTCGACGTCAACGCCCAGCAGAAGGTGGTCGGGGCGACCCTGCGGGCCGGGGACTCGCTGCTGCAGGTGTCGGCCTTCGCCGCCCCCCGCGCCGCCGGGATCTGGGACTCCGTCCGCGAGGACCTCGCCCGCAGCGCCGCGGGCCAGGGCGGCGCGCTGCGTGAGGTCGACGGGCCGTTCGGGCCCGAGCTGGCCGGGCACGTGCTGGCCGCGCCGCCGCCGCAGCCCGGCCAGACCGCGCCGGCCCAGCCGGTCCGCCGCGCGGCGCGCTTCCTCGGTGTCGACGGCCCGCGCTGGTTCCTGCGCGGCATGATCAGCGGCCCGGCCGCCGAGAGCCCGGAGGCGGCGGCACAGCTGGAGGAGGCGTTCCGGCAGATCGTCGTCGTCCGCGGCGCCGACCCCATGCCGGTCCGGGAGCAGCTGCCGCTGACCCTGCCCCCGCAGGCCGCGGCCCAGGTCGCCGCCCAGCAGGCCGCCCGGAAGCGGGCCGCCGGCGGCCCGCCCGCGCCCGGACCCGCGTGAGGCCCCGCACCACCGCGTACGGGTCGCGCCCCGACCAGTTCCTGGAGCTGACGCCGCCCGCCTTCGCCGGGTCGGTGCCGGTGGTGCGCGACTGGCCGTGCCGGCGTGCCGCCTGCGGGCTCGCCGGATCTACCCTCTATCCGTGACAGAGACTCGTGCGGGCGGCTGGTTCGCGCGGACGCTGCAGCGCCTCACCGCCGACGACCACACCATCGACGCCGAACGGCTGCGGGAGGGTGCGGTCAGCGCCGGGTGCGAGCCGGTGAGCGCCTGCCGCAAGGGTGAGGTGGTCACGGTCACCGGCCGGCTCAAGTCGGTGGTCTACACCCCGCGGGAGACTGTGCCGACCCTCGAGGCCGAGCTGTTCGACGGCTCCGGCTCGGTCACCCTCGTCTGGCTCGGGCGGCGGCGGATCCCCGGCATCGAGCCCGGGCGCACGCTCACCGCCCGGGGGCGGTTCGCCGCGTTCGACAGCCGCAAGGTCATCTACAACCCGCGGTACGAGCTGAGCGCCGGGTGACGGCTGCACCCTCCGGCGAGCCCCGGCCCGAGGAGCCGGTGCGCCGGGAACCGGTGGCCGAGGGGGCCGAGGCCGGCGAGCGCACCCCGGTCTTCGACCGGCACCTGGTGCTGGAGTCCCTCGGCGGCTGGCGGGGCATGATCGACGCCTCGCTGCCCACCGTCGCCTTCATCGTCGCCAACTCCCTGGACGGGTTGCGGACCGGCATCTGGGCCGCGCTCGGCACCGCCGTCCTGGTCTTCGGGCTGCGGCTGGTCCGCCGGGAGAGCGTGCAGCAGGCCTTCAGCGGCCTGTTCGGGGTCGCGATCGCGGTCGCGATCGCCGCCGCCTCCGGTCAGGCCCGCGACTTCTTCGTGCTGGGCATCGTGCGCAACGCCGCCGTCGGCCTGGTGCTGCTGGGCTCCGTGGCGGTGCGCCGGCCGCTGGTCGGGGTGATCGCCGAGTTCCTCGCGCCCAGCCACCTGGGGGCCATGGCCGCCCACTCGCTGCCCCTGCTGCGCCGCAGGATCGACCGGGCCCGCGCCACCCTGCACCACCGTCCACCGCCGGACCCGGAGACCGGCGTCCGCCCGCCGGACCCGGTCGCCGCCCGGCACTGGCGCGAGGACCCGCGGATGCTGCGGGCCTACTCCTGGCTGACCGTGCTCTGGGCGGCGATCTTCGTGCTGCGCGCGGCGGTGCAGGGCTTCCTGTACTGGCGCAACGAGGTGGAGTGGCTGGGCACCGCGTCCCTCGCGCTCGGCCTGCCGGTCACCGCGGCCGCGGTCCTGCTGAGCCTCTGGGTGGTCGCGCGGCTGCACCGGCACCGCACCGAGCCGGCCGGAGCCGGCCGGGGGCCGGACCCCGGCCAGGAGGACCGGCCCGCCGCCTGAGCTGCGGACTCAGCCCGGGTGCGTGGGGGAGAGCACATGCTGCAGCTGCTCCTCGACGTCGGCGTGGGTGACGAACAGCAGCTCGTCGCCGGCCTCGAGCGGCTCGTCGGGCGAGGGCGTGATCACCCGGTCGCCGCGCAGGATCGCGGTGAGCACCGTCTCGCGGGGGAGCGGCACCTCACGCAGCGGCTTGCCCACCCAGGGGGTGTCCTCGGAGAGGGTGATCTCCACCAGGTTGGCCGCGCCCTTGCGGAAGCTCATCAGCCGGACGACGTCCCCGACGGTCACCGCCTCCTCGACCAGGGCGGCCAGCACCCGCGGCGTGGAGACCGCGACGTCGACGCCCCAGGCCTCGGTGTAGAGCCACTCGTTGCGGGGGTCCTTGACCCGGGCGACCACCCGGTTCACCGCGAACTCGGTCTTGGCCAGCAGGGAGACGACGAGGTTGGCCTTGTCGTCACCGGTGGCCGCCACGACGACGTCGCAGGTGGCCAGCTGCGCCTCCTCCAGCGAGGAGACCTCGCAGGCATCGGCCTGCACCCACTCGGCGCCGGGCACCGAGCGGGTGCGCACCTTGCGCCCGTCCTTCTCGATGAGCATCACGGAGTGGCCGTTGGACAGCAGCTCACCCGCGATCGACCGGCCGACGGCGCCGGCGCCCACGATGGCGACGCGCATCAGGAGTCCCTCCGCTCGGGGCCGTGCTCGAGCACCTCGTACAGGCGCGGGGTGATCTCGTCGGTGACCGCGACGGCCACCTGGTCACCGTCCTGCAGGACCGTCGTCGCGGTGGGCAGCTGCGCTTCGCCGTACCGGACCAGCCAGGCGGCGCGGGCGCCGGAGGCGGCCTCCAGCTCGGAGAGCCGGTGGCCCACCCAGCGCTCCGTGGGGGTCACGCGGATGAGCACCACCTGCCCGGTGGGCTCCCGCCACAGCTCGCTGACCTTCACCGACAGCAGCTCGCGCATCAGCCGGTTCACCGTCCAGGGGACGGTGGCCACGCTCGGGATGCCCATCCGCTCGTAGACCTCGGCGCGCTTGGAGTCGTAGATCCGGGCCACCACGTGCTGGACGCCGAAGGTCTCGCGGGCCACCCGGGCGCTGATGATGTTGGAGTTGTCGCCGCTGCTCACCGCGGCGAAGGCCCCGGCGGAGTCGATGCCGGCGTCCAGCAGCGTCTGCCGGTCGAACCCGAGGCCGGTGACCTGGCGGCCGGCGAAGTCCGGGCCCAGCCGGCGGAAGGCCTCGGGGTCCTGGTCGATGACGGCCACGCTGTGGCCGATCTCCTCGAGCCGGCGGGCGATGGCCGAACCGACGCGGCCGCAGCCCATCACGACCACGTGCACTGGATGACTCCCCGCTCACGTTGCGGTGCGCCGGCGCCGTCCGCCCGCGCTGTCCGGCCGCGAAGCTACACCCGCCCGCGGCACCGCCCGGCGTCCGCAGCGCCGCACATCACTCCGCGCGGGGGCGGCGGCGAGGGCTCCGGCGTCCGTACCATCGCCGCCGTGCCAATCCTGTCCGACCTCGGACAACTCCCCAAGCGGCTGATTCTCGGCCGGGCCGTGCGCAGCGACCGGCTGGGCGAGTCGTTGCTGCCCAAGCGCCTGGCGCTGCCCATCTTCGCCAGCGACCCGCTCTCCTCGGTGGCCTACGCCACGCAGGAGATCCTCCTCGTGCTGACGCTGGCCGGCACCGCGTTCCTCTTCCTCGCGCCGTGGCTGGCGGTCGCCGTCGTCCTGCTGCTGGGCACGGTGGTGCTCTCCTACCGCCAGGTGGTGAGGGCCTACCCCTCCGGCGGCGGCGACTACGAGGTCGCGGTCAAGAACCACGGCCAGTTCGCCGGCCTCACCGTCGCCAGCGCCCTGCTCGTCGACTACGTCCTCACCGTGGCCGTCTCCGTCGCGGCCGGCACCGACAACATCATCTCGGCCCTCCCGTCGCTCAACCAGCACCGCGTGCCCATCGCGCTGGCCCTGGTCGCCCTGCTGGCCGCGGCGAACCTGCGCGGCCTGCGCGAGTCGGGCCGCACCTTCGCCGCCCCGACCTACCTGTTCATCTCCGGCATCCTGGTGATGATCGGCACCGCCCTGGTGCGGGACTTCTTCACCGACTCCCCGGTGGTCGCCGAGAGCGCCGGCTACACCGTCACCCCGGAGCCCGGCTTCGAGCAGTTCACCGGCCTCGCGCTGCTGTTCTTCGTGCTGCGCGCCTTCGCCTCCGGCTGCACCGCGCTGACCGGCGTGGAGGCGATCGCCAACGGCGTCCCCGCGTTCAGGCCGCCGAAGAGCCGCAACGCCGCCACCACCCTGGCGCTGATGGGGGGCATCGCCGCGACCATGTTCGCCGGCGTCACCGCGGTGGCCCTGCTGGCCGACGTCAAGTACGTGGAGAACACCTGCGACATCGGCGGCTTCGCCGGCGACTGCGAGACCGAACCGCAGCGGACGGTCATCGCCCAGATCGCCGCGGCGACCTTCGGCGGCGACACCTCGGTGGGCTTCTTCTACATCCAGGCCGCCACGGCCCTGGTGCTGATCCTGGCCGCGAACACCGCCTTCAACGGCTTCCCGCTGCTGGGCTCGGTGCTCGCGCAGGACCGGTACATGCCGCGTCAGCTGCACACCCGCGGCGACAAGCTCGTCTACAGCAACGGGATCCTCCTGCTGGCCGGCTTCGCCGGGCTGCTGCTCGTCGGCTTCGAGGCCGACGTCAACCGGCTGATCCAGATGTACATCGTCGGCGTCTTCACCAGCTTCTCCATCGGCCAGTGGGGCATGGTCCGGCACTGGAACCGGGAGCTGCGCTCCCAGGAGGACCCGGCCGAGCGGGGGCGGATGCGGCGATCGCAGCTGATCAACGCGGTCGGCGGCAGCCTGACCACCGTCGTCCTGGTGATCATCGTGCTGACCAAGTTCACCCACGGCGCCTGGCTGGTGCTGGTGGCGATGCCGCTGCTGATCGTGCTGATGAAGGCCATCAACCGGCACTACTCGAACGTCGCCGGGCAGCTGGTGCCCGACACCGACTCCCGGATGCTGCCCAGCAAGGTGCACGCGATCGTGCTGGTCTCCAAGGTGCACAAGCCCACGCTGCGGGCGCTGGCCTTCGCGCGGGCCACCCGCCCGGACGCGCTGACCGCCCTGACGGTCAACGTCGACGACGAGGAGACCCGGGAGCTGCAGGCCCAGTGGGACCGCTACGACATCCCGGTGCCGCTGACGGTGATCGAGTCCCCCTACCGCGAGATCACCCGGCCGGTGCTCGACTTCGTCAAGAGCGTCCGCCGGCACAGCCCGCGCGAGCTGGTCGTGGTCTTCGTGCCGCAGTACGTGGTCGGGCACCGGTGGGAGAACCTGCTGCACAACCAGAGCGCGCTGCGGCTGCGGGCCCGCCTGCAGTTCCAGCCCGGCGTGATGATCACGACGGTGCCGTGGCAGCTGGAGAGCTCGGTCGGCCGGGACGAGAACGGCAACGGCCCGGCGCCCGGTGACCTGCGGCGCGGCCTGGCCGACGAGCCCGAGGCGACGCCCTATGGCTGAAAAGGGACCCCGAGAAGGACCCCGTCCACCCCACCGCTCGGAGAAGGACCCCGCTGCCCCCCACCGCTCGCAGGCTCGCGGCGGGGCCCTGCAGCGGGGCCGGACCCGGGACGGGGCCGCGCGCGGCGGCGGCTGGGTGGGGCGCGAGTTCGAGGTCACCGTCGGGCCGGTCGCCCACGGGGGGCACTGCGTGGCCCGGCACGAGGGCCGGGTGGTGTTCGTGCGGCACACGCTGCCGGGGGAGCGGGTGGTCGTCCGGGTCACCGAGGACCGTCAGCCCGGCTTCTGCCGGGCCGACGCCGTGCAGGTGCTCGACGCCTCGCCGGCGCGGGTGCCGCGGCCCTGCCCGTACAGCGGGCCGGGCCGGTGCGGCGGCTGCGACTGGCAGCACGCGGATCCCGCCGAGCAGCGCCGGCTGAAGGCCGAGGTGGTCCGCGAGCAGCTGGTCCGGCTCGCCGGGCTGGCCGCCGCGGACCCCGTCGTCCGGGACCTGGCCGTGGAGGAGCTGCCCGGCGGGCCGCTGCGCTGGCGCTCCCGCGCCCGGTTCGCCGTCGACCGGTCCGGGACGCCCGGCCTGCGCCGGTACCGCTCGCACGAGGTCGTGCCGCTCGAGGACTGCCTGATCACCGTCGAGCCGGCCGCGCAGGCGGTGCTCGGCCGCCGCTGGCCCGGCGCCGGAGCGGTCGACGTGTCGGTCGACTCGACCGGGGCGGTCACCACCACGCGTCTGGACAGGCGCGGTCGGCCGACGTCGAGCCGGGTGCTCCGCCCGGGGGGCGACCTGCCCGAGGAGCCCTCGGCGCGGGCCGAGCGGCACGCCGGCGGGCGGGACTGGGAGGTCGAGGGCACCGGGTTCTGGCAGGTGCACCCGGCGGCCGCCGACGCCCTCGTCGACGCCGTCACCGCGTTCGCCGCCGTCCGGCCGGGGGAGACGGTGCTGGACCTCTACGCCGGCGCCGGTCTCTTCGGCGGCGCGCTCGCCCCCGCGGCCGGGCCGACCGGCCGGGTGCTGTGCGTCGAGGCCGATCCCGCGGGCTGTGCCGCGGCCGAGGCCAACCTGGCGGATCTGCCGCAGGCCGAGGTGTGGCAGGGCGAGGTGGACGCCGAGGGGCTGGCCGGCCTGCTCGACGAGCTCGACGGCGCGCCCGACGTCGTCGTCCTGGACCCGCCCCGGGCCGGCGCCGGTGCCGCGGTCAGCCGGGTGCTGGCCGGCACCGGGGCCCGCGCGGTCGTCTACGTCGCCTGCGACCCGGCGTCGCTGGCCCGCGACGTCGCCGCCTTCGCCGGGGCCGGCTACCGGCTCGCCGCGCTCCGCGGCTTCGACGCCTTCCCGATGACCGCGCACGTGGAGTGCGTGGCGCTGCTGGTCAGGGACTCGTCCTGACCGTCTGAGCCCCGATCGGCCCCGGAGCCGGCTGTCAGGACGTCGTGGGATCGAGTCGGGCGGCGACCTCGGCGGCGAGCTCGGGGCCGAGCGCTTCCCGGAGAGCCTTGGCGAGGATCGCGGGGTCGCCGTTGCCGATGGCCGCGAGCTGCGTGGTCAGCGAGGCCATGTTCGCCGCGTCCCGGTCGGCCTCCTGGTGGAACGCCGAGGAGATCTCGGCGAGCACGCGCTGGTCGCCGCTCTGCACGGTGCGCAGGATGCCGATGACGTCGCCGACGTCGGCGGAGCGGGCCGGCCAGGCGCCGTCCTCCCACTGGTCGAGGACCACGAAGCCGCCCAGCTCGGGGCCGCCCTTGATCCAGCGCTGCACGTCGCGGCCCGCGATCCGCTTGAACACGAAATCCAGCTGTGCGGCCTGCTGGGGGGTCAAGTCGTCCTCCTCGGGGGCGGGGGTTCCGGCGAAGACGGCCGGGAACACGGTGTCCTGGAGCTGCTGGATGCGCCGGGGTCCCGGGCAGATCTTGCCGCGCACCGACGTCCAGGGGCCGGGGGCGCCGAACATGACGTGCCAGCCGAACCCGCCCGCCGGCTCGCTCGGGATGACGCGCGGCGGGATGGCGTGCTCCCGCCGCGCCCACCGGCCGAGGCGGACGCACTCCGCGATCTGCCACTCGTTGTACGGGCCGATGCCGTCCCCGACGACCTCGACGGAGATCGCCCGCTGGTTGGCGCTGCCGTTGGCGTCCGCGCGGTCGGTGGAGTCCATGATCTGCAGCGTCGGGTCGTGCGGCCCCCAACCGACGATGAACGTCGACTCCACGGCCACGTTCTCCTGGGCGAAGTAGTTCCCGATGGCCGAGGCCGGGGCCAGTGATCCCGTGGAGTGGTAGATCATCTGCGTCTTGGCGTGCCCGTCCGGCGGGCCGGCCTCGGGCAGGGGCCGCCACGTCGAACCGGGGTCGCGCGCCATCAGTGCGCGTCCTCGGCGCTCCGGTGCGGCGCGGTGGCCGACGGCAGGGTGCAGGTCACGGCAGTTCCCCCCAGTCCGACGGGGAAGGAGACGGTGAGGTCGGGAACGCCCTCACGGTAAACGAGCCGCCGGAGTTCTGCATCAGGACGGTGCGACCTCTGGACCGTGCGACGTGGCTCCCGGGATCCGAGTGGCCGGAGGGGCCCGCCGCGGCCCGCGGTGCCGGGTCGGAGCCCGAACCGCCCCTAGGGTGCGCGCGTGCCCGCCCCGCGCCGCCGTTCCGTGCGGCTCCTCCTCACCGCGGGTGCGCTGGTCGCCGTCGCCCTCGCCGCGCTGGTCTGGGCGTCCGTGCGCGACGCGGCCCGCGCCGACCGGTCGGGCGGTGGCGCGGTCGTCGAGGGGCGGCCGCTGGTCGCCTTCCTCGGGGACTCCTGGACCCGGGGCGCCGGGGCGACGGCCGGGCGCGGTTACGCCCCGCTGACCGCGGAGCGGCTGGGCTGGGGCTACCTCCACTTCGGGATCGGGGGCAGCGGGTACAGCGTCCCCGGGCCGAACGACAGCACCTACGCCGATCGCGTGGCTGCCGCCGCCGGCTCGGGCGCGGATGTGATCGTCGTCCAGGGCAGCCTCAACGAGCGCCGCAGCACCGCCGCGGCGCTGCGGTCGGCGGCGGCGGACACCCTCACCCGGCTGCGGGCCGAGGCGCCGGTGACCGCCCGGATTCTCGTCGTGGGCGCCTCGTACAACCCCGGGACGCCGGACGCGACGATCGACTGGGTCAACCGGGAGGTCGCGGCAGCGGCGGAGCGGGTCGGGCTGCCGTTCGTCGATCCCGCGGCGGAGAACTGGACCGATCCGGACGACCCCGGCGTGTGGGCCGACCCGATCCACCCCAACGACCGAGGGCACGCGCTGATCGCCGACCGGCTGGCCCCGCTGCTGGTCGCGCGCTGAGCCCTTGTGGGGACGAGCTACCGTTGCTCACCGTGACCACCTGGGAGTACGCCTCGGTCATCACGGCCAACGATGCGGAGTCGCAGCGCGCGGGGGTGAGCGTCAAGCTCCCCGGAGGAACCCTGGAGCGCCAGAGCGGCGACACCAGCTCGGTGCTCAACCGGCTCGGCAGCGAGGGGTGGGAGCTGGTCAGCTACCACTCCAGCGGTGCCGGCACCTGGGGGTTCGAGCAGTTCTGGCTCAAGCGCCCGAGCTCGGCATGAGGTAGCTGCCGCCGTCCCTGCGCGCCTCGTCGAACGGATGTTCGACACGTGCGGCAGACTGGCGCGGTGGACCCGACTCTGCCGCCGGCCTGGCCGGATGCCGTGCGCCCGCCCGGGGCGCCGGACTGGGAGCTGTCCGCCGTCGCCTGGCTGTTCGACCTCGTCCCGCCGGACTACCGCGCGCACGAGGTACTGCGCCGCTACCCGGTGCTGCTCGCCCGCTTCGCCCGGGACCACGTGAGCGCCGGGCTCGAGGCCGCGCGGGCGGGCTGGCGGACGGTCCGCGTCGACCTCGCCGACGAGCTGCCGGCCGACGCGATGGAGGCCGCGATCACCGCCTACGAGCGCGAGGGCGCCCGGCTGGCCGCCGCCGCCCGCGGGGTCGAGGCGGTGGCCGGGGCGCTGCGCGGCGAGCGCTGGGTACCCCGGTTGTGAGCTGCATCCACAGCCGTTGCTCGACCGGAAGAGCCGGGTAGGCGCAGTTACAGTTGATCGGCGGCCGACCGCGTTGCCGTGCACCCGTCGCCCTCTGAGAGGACCGCACCCCCTCGTGTCGCTCCTGCGAACGCTCCGCACGCCCGCCGACCTCCGTGCGCTGCCGGCCGACCAGCTGCCGACGCTGGCCGCAGAGATCCGCGACGTCCTGGTCACCAGCGTCGCCCGCACCGGGGGGCACCTGGGCCCCAACCTCGGTGCGGTCGAGCTGACCATCGCGCTGCACCGCGTCTTCGACTCCCCGCGCGAGCCGATCATCTTCGACACCGGCCACCAGAGCTACGTGCACAAGATGCTCACCGGCCGGGTCGAGGGCTTCGAGCGGCTGCGCCAGCGCGGCGGCCTCTCCGGCTACCCGAGCCGGGCGGAGAGCGAGCACGACTGGGTCGAGAACAGCCACGCCTCCACCTCGCTGTCCTACGCCGACGGGCTGGCCAAGGCCCTCGCGATCCGCGGGGGGAAGCGCCCGGTGGTCGCCGTCATCGGCGACGGCGCGCTCACCGGCGGCATGGCCTGGGAGGCGCTGAACAACATCGCCGCCGCCCAGGACCGCCCGGTCGTCATCGTGGTCAACGACAACGGCCGCTCGTACTCGCCGACGATCGGCGGGGTCGCCGACGCGCTGGCCACCCTGCGCCTGCGCCCGGGGTACGAGCAGGTGCTGGACGCCGTCCGGCAGGCGCTGCACCGGGCGCCGGTGGTCGGTTCGGCGCTCTACGACGCGCTGCACGCGATCAAGAAGGGCCTCAAGGACGTCCTCTCCCCGCAGGGCATGTTCGAGGACCTCGGCCTGAAGTACGTCGGCCCGGTCGACGGGCACGACGCCCGGGCCATGGAGTCCGCGCTGCGCCGGGCGCGCTCGTTCGGCGGGCCGGTGCTCGTCCACGCGGTCACCACCAAGGGCTTCGGGTACCCGCCGGCGGAGACCGACCAGGTCGACGCCTGGCACGCCACCGGGGTGTTCGACCCCGACAGCGGGGCCAGCCCCGCCGCCACCCGGGACTGGACGACCGCCTTCTCCGACGAGCTGGTGCGGATCGGGTCCGAGCGCTCCGACGTCGTCGCGATCACCGCGGCCATGCTGCACCCGACCGGCCTGGCGCCCTTCGCCGAGCGCTTCCCCGAGCGCACCTTCGACGTCGGCATCGCCGAGCAGCACGCGCTGACCTCGGCCGCCGGCCTGGCGATGGGCGGGCTGCACCCGGTCGTCGCCGTCTACTCGACCTTCCTCAACCGGGCCTTCGACCAGCTGCTCATGGACGTCGCGCTGCACCGCCAGCCGGTGACCGTCGTCCTCGACCGGGCCGGGGTGACCGGCACCGACGGTGCCTCGCACAACGGCGTGTGGGACATGTCGATCCTCTCCGTCGTCCCCGGCCTGCGGCTGGCCGCGCCGCGCGACGAGCCCACGCTGCGGGAGGCGCTGCGTGAGGCGGTGGCGGTCACCGACGGGCCGACCGTCGTCCGCTTCCCGAAGGGCGCCCCGCCGGTGGACATCCCCGCGCTCGAGCGGCGCGGGCCGGTCGACGTCCTGCGCCGGGGCGAGCGCAACGACGTCCTGCTGGTCGCCGTCGGGTCGATGGTGCCGATGTGCCTGGCCGCGGCCGAGCGCGCCGCCGACCACGGCATCGAGGTAGCCGTCGTCGACCCGCGCTGGGTGCTGCCGGTCGCCGCCGAGCTCGTGGAGCTGGCCGCCGGGCACCGGCTGGTGGTCACCGTCGAGGACGGCGGCCGCGCCGGCGGGGTCGGCAGCACGCTCACCCAGGCGCTGCAGGACCGCGGCTGCGACGTGCCCGTGCGGGCGCTGGGCCTGCCACAGGAGTTCCTCGAGCACGGCAGCCGCGGCCAGGTGCTCGCCGACGCCGGCCTCACCGAGCAGGACGTCGCCCGGCGGATCACCGAGTGGGCCGCGGTGCTCGCCGAGCGTGCCGAGGAGGGCGTGGCCGAGCCGGTGGAGGACGCCCCGTGAACGTCGTCGCGGAGATCCAGGTGGCGCCCTCGCCGCCCGGGACCGCGGAGGACCCGCACGCGTACGTCGAGGCGGCGATCGCGGTGATCCAGGCGTCGGGGCTGCGCCACGAGGTCGGGGCGCTCGGCACCACGCTGGAGGGCGAGGCCGATCAGGTGTGGGCGACCCTGCGTGCCGCGCACGAGGCGATGCTCGCGGCGGGCGCGACCGGCGGGCTCTCGCACATCAAGGTCGCCTCGGTGAACCGCACCATGGACAGCCTGACTTCCAAGTTCCGCTGACCACCGGGCTCCTCCGACGCCCCGGTCGCTGCCCCCGGCCGGAGGACGATGACGGCCCCGCACTCCTGTTCCGGAGTGCGGGGCCGTCATCGTCAGTGCGTCAGGCGGGGAGCGATGCCACGCCCTTCGGCAGGAACCGCTTGCCCGTGACCGCCTCGGAGACCCCGATGCGGTCCAGGTAGGCGGAGATGCCGCCCAGCCAGAACGGCCAGCCGGCACCCAGGAGCATGCACAGGTCGATGTCCTGCACCGCCTGGACGACGCCCTCGTCGAGCATCAGCCGGATCTCCTCGGCCAGCGCCCGCTCGGCCCGCTCCCGCACCTGCTCCTCGGTGAGCGGCGTTGGGTGGGCGGGGGAGCCATAGCCGATGCCCGCGAGGTCGGGGTCGACGACGCCGGGCTCCGAGTACACCGAGGACTTGCCGAGCTCGACCATCTTCCGCAGGCCCTCGCCGACGTGGAACCGGTCGGGGAAGGCCTCGTGCATCCGCTCGGCCACGTGCAGCGCCACCGGGGGGCCGACGAGCGTCAGCAGCTCGAACGGCGTCATCGGCAGGCCCAGCGGGTCCAGCGCGCGGTCGGCCACGGCCACCGGCGTCCCCTGCTCCACCGACGCGGTGACCTCGCCCAGGAAGCGGGTGAGCAGCCGGTTGACCACGAACGCCGGGGCGTCGGCCACGAGCACGCACGACTTCTTCAGCGACTTGCCGACGGCGAAGGCCGTGGCGAGCGACGCGTCATCGGTCTGCTCGGCGCGCACGACCTCGAGCAGGGGCAGGACGGCCACCGGGTTGAAGAAGTGCAGCCCGACGACCCGCTCCGGGTGCTCGAGCTTGCTGGCCATCTCGGTGACCGACAGCGCCGACGTGTTGGTGGCCAGCACGCACGTGTCGGACACCACCGCCTCGACCTCGGCGAACACCTGCTGCTTGACCGACATCTCCTCGAAGACGGCCTCGATGACGAGGTCGGCGTCGGCGAAGACGTCCTTGGACAGCGAGCCGGTGACCAGGCCCTTGAGCCGGTTGAGCTTGTCCTGCGACAGCCGGCCGCGGGCGGCCAGCTTGTCCAGCTCGGCGTGCACGTACCCGACGCCCTTGTCCACGCGCGCCTGGTCGATGTCGGTGAGGACGACGGGCACCTCGAGCCGCCGGACGAACAGCATCGCCAGCTGGCTGGCCATCAGGCCCGCGCCCACGACGCCGACCTTGGTGACCTTGCGCGCCAGCGACTTGTCGGGCGCGCCGGCCGGCCGCTTGGCCCGCTTGTTGACCAGGTCGAAGGAGTAGAGGCTCGCCCGGAGCGGGTCGCTGAGAAGCAGCTCGGTGAGGGCGTCGTCCTCCGCCGCGGTGCCCACCGAGAAAGGACCCCTCTGCTCCCCACCACTCGCAAGCTCGCGGCGGGACCCTGCAGAGGCGTCGCCGTCGACCCCGTTGCGGGCGAGGTCGAGCAGCTCGACGGTCCGCACGGCGCCGGGAGAGGCGTTGCGGGTGCGGCCGGCCACGATGGCCTTCGCCCGGCCGATCGCGGCGTCCCACGCCCCGCGGTCCACCTCGGGACGCGACACGGCGACGTCGCCGCCCAGCACGCCGGCCGCCCACTCCAGCGAGCGCTCGAGGAAGTCGGCCGGCTCGAACACCGCGTCGGCGATGCCGAGCTTGGCGGCCTTGGGGCCCGGCGTCATCTTGTTCTGCGCCAGGGCGTTCTCGACGATCACGGTGACCGCCGCGTCGATGCCGATCAGGTTCGGCAGCAGCTGCGTGCCGCCCCAGCCGGGCACCAGGCCGAGGAACGCCTCGGGGAAGGCGACCACGGACGTCGTGGCGATGGTGCGGTAGTGGCAGTGCAGCGCCAGCTCCAGGCCGCCGCCGAGCGCGGCGCCGTTGACGAAGGCGAACGTCGGGACCGTCGAGTCCTTCAGCCGGCGGAACACCCGGTGCCCGGTCTCGGCGATCTCCCGCGCGGCGGCCGCATCGGTGACCGACGGGACGCCGGAGAGGTCCGCACCGACGGCGAAGATGAACGGCTTGCCGGTCACCGCGATCGCCGCCGGGGCGGGAGAGTGGGCCGCGATCTCGTCGAGCGCGGCGTCCAGCGAGGCCAGCCCGCCCGGCCCGAAGGTGGACGGGCGGGTGTGGTCGTGCCCGTTGTCCAGCGTGATCAGCGCCAGCTCACCGGCCAGGCCGGGCACCCGCAGGTACCGGACCAGCGCCGTGGTGACGACCTCGTCCTCGAACACCGCGGTCACTTGTCGCCCTCCCAGTTCGGGTTCTCCCAGATCACGGTGGCGCCCATGCCCAGGCCCACGCACATGGCGGTCAGGCCGTACCGGACGTCGGGTCGCTCGGCGAACTGGCGGGACAGCTGCGTCATCAGCCGCACGCCCGAGGAGGCCAGCGGGTGCCCGACGGCGATGGCGCCGCCCCACGGGTTGACCCGCTCGTCGTCGTCGGCGATGCCGAAGTGGTCGAGGAAGGCCAGCACCTGGACGGCGAAGGCCTCGTTCAGCTCGAACAGCCCGATGTCCTCGATCGACAGGCCGGTGCGGGCCAGCGCCTTCTCGGTAGCGGGCACCGGACCCACACCCATGACCTCGGGCTCGACGCCGACGAAGCCGTAGCCGACCAGCCGCATGCCGACGTTCAGGCCGAGCTCGAGCGCGACCTCCTCGGCGGCCAGCAGGCACCCGGTGGCGCCGTCGTTGAGACCGGCCGCGTTGCCGGCGGTCACGTTCCCGTGCGGCCGGAACGGCGTCTTCAGCGTGGCGAGGCCGTCGAGGGTGGTGTTCGGCCGCGGCGGCTCGTCGCCGGTGGCCACGCCCCAGCCCTGCTCGGCCGAGCGGGTGGCCATGGTGATCAGTTCGGGCCCGATCTGGCCGGTGGCGACGGCCTTGGCGTACTTCTGCTGGCTGGCCAGCGCGAAGGCGTCGGCGCGCTCCCTGGTGAGGTGCGGGAAGCGGTCGTGCAGGTTCTCCGCCGTCGCGCCCATGACCAGCGCGGACTCGTCGACCAGCTTCTCGCTGAAGAACCGGGGGTTCGGGTCGGCGCCCTCGCCCATCGGGTGGCGGCCCATGTGCTCCACACCGCCGGCGATGGCGACGTCGTAGGCGCCGAAGGCGATGCCCGACGCCGTCGTGGTGACCGCGGTCATCGCGCCGGCGCACATGCGGTCGATCGAGTAGCCGGGCACGGACTTCGGCAGTCCGGCCAGCAGAGCGGCGGTCCGGCCGAGGGTCAGACCCTGGTCGCCGACCTGGGTGGTCGCGGCGATGGCCACCTCGTCGACGCGCTCGGCCGGCAGCGCCGGGTTGCGGCGCAGCAGTTCGCGGATGACGCGGACGACGAGGTCGTCGGCGCGGGTCTCGGCGTAGATGCCCTTCGGGCCGGCCTTGCCGAAGGGGGTGCGCACGCCGTCGACGAAGACGACCTCACGCAGCGAGCGGGACATGGGACCTCCGCAACAGATCGGAGCCGGCCCGGTCCGGGCCCGGCACCCGACAAGTTACCCGCCGGTAACAGCGGCGGCGACCCGTCCGGGCTGTCGCCGGCGAACTCGGGGGAGATCCCGGGATCTCGCACGGCCACGGGCCTCGCCGCGTACGAGATCGCGCGATCTCGACCGGAGGAGAGCCGGCCCCGACCGGACGAGGATCGGCGTTCAGGCCCGGTTGGCCGCGTCGGTGAGCAGCTCCCGGGTCAGGTCGATCTGCCATTCCCGGGCCCCGCCGGCACGCAGGGCGGCGGCGACGGTCTCGGCGTCCCGGGGCTGGGGCGGGCTCCACATCAGCCGGCGCACCAGGTCGGGCGAGAGCAGGTTCTCCACCGGGACCGTATGCCTCTCCGCCAGCTCGGCCAGCCCGGCGCGGGCCACCTGCAGCCGGGTCGCGGCGGCGGGGTCGCGGTCGGCCCAGCGGTTGACCGGCGGCGGGCCGTCCCCGGACCGGCTGTGCATGGGCAGCTCGGACTCCGGCAGCTCCCGGCCGCGGGCGAGCGCACCGAACCAGGTGCCCACCAGCTTCCGGTTGGCCCGGCCGCGGAACACCGGCAGCTCCAGCAGCGCCCCCTCCGTGCGCGGGTCGGCCTGCACGGCGGACACCAGGGCGGCGTCGGGCAGCACCCGCCCCGGGGCGACGTCGCGGCGGCGGGCCAGCTCGTCGCGGGCCTGCCACAGCGACCGCAGCATGCCCAGCTGCCGGCGGCTGCGCAGCCCGTGCACGCCGGAGGTGCGCCGCCAGGGGTCGGAGCGGGGCGGCGGCGGCCCGGCGGCGAGGATCGCCTCGAACTCCTGGCGGGCCCACTCGGTCTTGCCCTGCTCCTGAAGGATCGCGGCCAGCGCGTCCCGCAGGTCGACGAGCACCTCGACGTCGAGGGCGGCGTAGACCAGCCACTCCTCCGGCAGCGGCCGGGTGCTCCAGTCGGCGGCCGAGTGCCCCTTCTGCAGCGAGTAGCCCAGCAGCGACTCGACCACCGCGCCGAGCCCGACCCGCGGCAGCCCGGCCAGCCGCGCGGCCAGCTCGGTGTCGAAGATCCGCTCCGGGGTCAGGCCGATCTCGGCCAGGCAGGGCAGGTCCTGGTTGGCCGCGTGCAGCACCCACTCGGTGTCGCCGATGGCGTCCTGGACGACGGAGAGGTCGGGGAGGGGAACCGGGTCGATGAGGCCGGTGCCCGAGCCGTTGCGGCGCAGCTGCACCAGGTAGGCGCGCTGGCCGTAGCGGTAGCCCGACGCCCGCTCGGCGTCGACGGCCACCGGGCCGGTGCCCTCGCGCAGTGCCGCGGCGTAGTCGACCAGGGCCGTGGAGGTCTCGATGACCGGGGGCAGCCCGTCGCGGGGGGCGAGGAGCGGGACGGCCGGGGGAGGGGTGTCCTCCTCCGGCGTGGAGATGGGCTCGGTGCTCAGTTGCCGTCCACCTTCTCGCCCGTCTGGTCAGCGTGGCACACGCCGGTCGCCTGGCTCCGCGGCGCGGGGGACCGCTGGAGGCCGGGAAGGAAGAGCGTCCGGCGCAGGGGGGCTCGTGCCCTCCACGCTGCGATGTTAGAGAGTCTCGCTCCCGGCCGGTCCGGGACCCAGGAGCCGGACGCCGGGCGGCGGTAGCCCCGCGGCGTTGCCGAGCACCTCGAGCCAGGCGGCGAGGTGGCGGTCGAGGGCGGTGTCCTCCGCCGTCCAGGAGGCGCGGATCTCCACGTCCACCGAGTGCTCCGGGCCGGCCAGCTCGCCGAAGCGGGTGGAGGCGGTGCGGGTCACCGTGCCGCCCATCGCGTGGTGGGCGGCGCCGGCGTCGGCCAGGGCGTCGGTCAGCCAGCTCCAGGCGACCTCGGAGAACATCGCGTCGTCGACCAGGTGCTCGTCGGTGGCCGCCGACAGGTAGCCGACGCACCGGGTGGTGCCGGCCCAGGCCTCGTGACCGGCCGGGTCGTGCAGGACGATGAACCGCCCGCTGGCGATCTCGACGTCCTCCTCGCCGTCCCGCTCGGTGACCAGCGCGCCCACGGCGTGCGCGTAGGGCGCCAGCCGCTGCGGCGCGGGGATGTGCTCGAGGACGATCTCCGGCCGGACCTGCACGCCGGCCAGCGCGGCGAGGGCAGCGCGGAACTCGGCGGGGGGGTCGCCGCCCGCCGGGTTCCCCGGACCGTGCCCGCCGCCGGCCGGGCTGGAAGGCTCCACCCCGGCAGGGTAGGTCGCCCACGGCCCCCGTGCGGCCGACGCGCCGCGCCGCTCTGGGAGGATTGCCGCCCGTGACGTCCGTTCCCGGCACCGCCCCGTCCCCCGCCGACTCGGACCTGGTCCGGGCTGCCCGAGGGCTGCCGGTGGCCCGCACCCCCGTGTGGTTCATGCGCCAGGCCGGCCGCTCCTTGCCGGAGTACCGCGCGCTGCGCGCCGGCACCCGGATGCTCGAGGCCTGCCAGGACCCGGACCTGGTCACCGAGATCACCCTGCAGCCGGTGCGCCGGCACGGGGTGGACGCCGCGATCCTCTTCTCCGACATCGTGCTGCCGCTGGTCGTGGCCGGCGTGGACATCGAGATCAAGCCCGGTGTGGGCCCGGTGGTCGCCGACCCGGTGCGCACCGTCGCCGACGTCGACGCGCTGCCCGACCTCGAGCCCGAGCGGCTGGCGTTCCTGCAGACGGCGGTCCGGCAGCTGGTCGCCGAGCTCGGGCCCACCCCGCTGATCGGCTTCGCCGGGGCGCCGTTCACCCTCGCCACCTACCTGATCGAGGGCGGGCCCTCCAAGGAGCACGCCCGCACCAAGGCGTTCATGTACGCCGAGCCCGCGGCGTGGGGCCGGCTGCTCGACCGGCTGGCGATCTCGGCAGCGACCTTCCTGCGCGCCCAGGTGGACGCCGGGGCGTCGGCGGTCCAGCTGTTCGACTCCTGGGCCGGCGTGCTCTCGGCCGCCGACTACGGCGAGCGGGTGCTGCCGCACTCGCGGGCGGTGTTCGACGGCCTCGGCGATCGCGACGTGCCGCGCATCCACTTCGGTGTCGGCACCGGGGAGCTGCTCCCGCTGATCGGCGACGCCGGGGCCGACACCGTGGGCGTCGACTGGCGGGTGCCCCTGGACGAGGCCGCCCGCCGGGTCGGGCCGCAGCGCTCGCTGCAGGGCAACCTCGACCCCGCCGTCCTGCTCGCCGACCGGGAGACGGTGGACCGCGAGGTGCGCCGGGTCGTGGAGCAGGGCCGCGCCGCCCGCGGGCACGTGTTCAACCTCGGCCACGGCGTGCTGCCCGACACCGACCCCGGCGTGCTGACCCACGTCGTCGAGCTGGTGCACGAGCTGTCCGCACGATGAGCCGCCTGGTCGTCGTCGGCGCCGGGATCACCGGCCTGGCCGCCGCGTTCGAGTGGCGCCGACGGCGTCCCGCCGACGAGATCGTCGTCCTCGAGGCCGGGGACCGGGTCGGCGGCAAGCTGGGCCGGATCGAGCTGGCCGGGCACTGGTACGACACCGGGCCCGAGGCGATGCTGGCCCGGGTGCCCGAGGCGGTGCAGCTGGTCGAGCGGCTCGGCCTGGCCGACCGGCTGGTCGCGCCGGCCACCACGCAGGCGTCGGTCGTCCTGCCCGACGGGCGGCACCGGCTGCCGGCCGGCACCGTGCTCGGCGTCCCCGCCTCGGCCGAAGGCCTCGACGGCATCCTCACCCCGGCCGGGGTCGCGCGGGTGGCCGCCGAGGCGGAGCTGCCGCCGCTGTCCCCCGCAAGCGGGAGGTGCCCCCACCTCGGCGGCGATGTCGCCGTCGGCGCCCTGCTGCGCGACCGGCTCGGCGACGAGGTGGTCGACCGGCTGGTCGAGCCGCTGCTCGGCGGGGTCTACGCCGGCCGGGCCGACGAGCTGTCCCTGGTGGCGACGATGCCGGCGCTGGCCGCGCAGCTGCCCGCCGCCGGGTCGGTGCTGGCCGCCGCGGCCGCCGCCCGGGACGCGGGCGCGCGCAGCCGGTTCGACGCCGGCGGGCCGGTGTTCGTCACGGTCGCCGACGGCATCGGCGCGCTGCCGGCGGCGCTGGTCGCCGCCTCGGGCGCCGACGTCCGGCTGCGGACCCCCGCGCACGCCCTGACCCGGACGGCGGCCGGCTTCGAGCTCTGGATCGGCCCGGCGGCCGCGCCCGAGCGGCTGACCGCCGACGCCGTCCTCGTCACCGCCCCGGCCCCCAAGGCCGCGCGGCTGCTGACCGAGGTGGCGCCGGGCGCGGTCGCGCCGCTGGAGGGCATCCCGTACGCGTCGATGGCCGTGGTCGCGATGGCCTTCCCGGCCCAGCCGGTGGCGGCCGGCTCGGGGCTGCTCGTGCCGCCGGTGACCGGCCGGCTGGTCAAGGGCGTGACGGTGTCGTCGGCGAAGTGGCCGCACCTGGCCGGGGAACACCTGCTGGTCCGGTCCTCGGTCGGCCGGTTCCGCGACGAGGCGCAGCTGCAGCGCTCCGACGAGGACCTCGCCGCCGCCGTCGTCGCCGACGTGGCCGACCTGCTGCAGCTCGAGCGGCCCGAGCCGGTGGCGACCCGGGTGGTGCGCTGGGGCGGCGGTCTGCCGCAGTACCTGGTCGGCCACCAGCAGCGGGTGGACGCCGTCCGCGCCGCGGTGAGCGAGGTCCCCGGCCTGGCGATCGCCGGGGCCGCGTTCCGGGGCGTGGGCGTGGCCGCCTGCATCCGCGACGCCCACCACGCCCTCGACGCGCTGCTCTGAGCCCCGTGTCGCCGATGCGCAGCGCGGCGCCCGGCCACCGCCCTCACCGTGACCCCGCACCCGGGGTCGGCCCGGCGGGGCAGCGGGCGACAATGGGGGCATGAGCGAGCAGACCGACCAGCGCAGCATCGGCAAGCGGGCCAACGAACTCAACGCCACCATCCGCTACACGATGTGGTCGGTGTTCCGGCTGGCCCGCCCGCTCGGTGACGAGCAGCGGCCCGCGGCCGCCGAGGAGGTGCAGGGCCTGCTCGACGAGCTGGCCGGCAAGGACGTCGTCGTCCGCGGGGTGTACGACGTCGCCGGGCTGCGCGCCGACGCCGACCTGATGGTCTGGTGGCACTCCTCGACCGCCGAGGCGCTGCAGGAGGCCTACACCCGGCTGCGCCGCACCACGCTCGGCCGGCACCTGGACCCGGTCTGGTCGCAGATGGCGCTGCACCGGCCGGCGGAGTTCAACCGCAGCCACATCCCGGCGTTCCTCGCCGACGAGGAGCCGCGCCGGTACGTCTGCGTCTACCCGTTCGTGCGCTCCTACGAGTGGTACCTGCTGCCCGACGAGGAACGCCGCGCGATGCTCGCCGAGCACGGGCAGATGGCCCGCGGGTACCCCGACGTCCGCGCGAACACCGTCGCCTCGTTCGCCCTCGGCGACTACGAGTGGATGCTCGCCTTCGAGGCCGACGAGCTGCACCGCATCGTCGACCTCATGCGGGAGCTGCGGGCCTCGACGGCCCGGCGGCACGTCCGCGAGGAGGTGCCGTTCTACACCGGCGTCCGCAAGCCCGTACGCGAGCTGATCGCCGACCTGCCGTGACCTGCGGAGTCGCTGGAGCGCGGGCACCGCGCTCCAGCGACTCCGGTCAGGCCTCCGCGAGGCGGATCGAGACGCTGTTGATGCAGTAGCGGTCGCCGGTCGGGGTCTGCGGGGCGTCGGCGAAGACGTGACCGAGGTGGCTGTGGCAGCTGCCGCAGAGCACCTCGGTGCGGATCATCCCGTGGCTGCGGTCCTCGCGGAGGATCACGTTGTCGGCTGCGGACGGCTCGTAGAACGAGGGCCAGCCGCAGTGCGAGTCGAACTTGGTCTCGGAGCGGAACAGGTCCGCGCCGCAGGCCCGGCAGGTGTAGACCCCCTGGGTCTTGGTGTCGACGTACTCACCGGTCCACGGCCGCTCGGTGCCCGCCTGGCGCAGGACCGCGTACTCCTCGGGCGACAGCTGGGCGCGCCACTCCTCGTCACTCTTGACGACCGGGGGCTGCTGCGATGCGTGCGTGGTCATGCCTCCACGGTACGGCTGGCACGCCACGTCCAGTGGCCGAGTCCTGCCACCGGATCAGCGACCGAACCCCGCCTCCCGGGCCCGCACGATCGCCTGCGACCGATCGGTCACCTGCAGTTTGGTGAGCACGTTCGACACGTTGTTCCGCACGGTCTTCGGCGACAGGTACAGCGTCGCCGCGATCTGTGCGTTGGACCGGCCGGCGGCGACCAGGTCGAGCACCTCCCGCTCGCGGGCGGTGAGCTGCGGGAAGGCCGCCTCCGGGCCCGTCGGTCCCGCGGCGAAGAACTCGGCGATCCGCCGGGCCAGCGCCGCCCCGAACACCGCTCCTCCGTTGGCGACCGTGGTGATCGCCCGGACCACCTCCTCCTGGTCGGCGCCCTTCAGCAGGTAACCCCGGGCACCGGCGCGGACGGCGGCGAACACGGTGCCGTCGTCCTCGCTCATGGTCAGCACCACGACGCCCACGGACGGAGACTCGGCGGCGATCCGGCGGGTGGCCTCGATGCCGTCCAGCACCGGCATCTGCACGTCCATGACGATGACGTCGGGCTGCTCCTCCCGGGCCAGCGCGACCGCCTCCGCACCGTCGGCGGCGGTGCCGACCACCGTCAGGCCGGCCACCGACCCGAGCAGCATGGCCAGCCCGTCCCGGTAGACAGGGTGGTCGTCGGCCACCACCAGACGCAGCGGTCCGTCATCGACAGGCTCAATCACGCGCTCCTCCTCCGTCGACGGGCAAGATCGCCCGCAGCACCGTGCCGCCGTCCGCGGGGCACTGCACCGAACAGCGGCCGCCCAGCTCCGCGGCCCGCTCCCGCAGCGAGACCAACCCGACCCCCGCCGGTGCACCGGGAGCGATGCCCACGCCGTCGTCGGTCACGGTCACGACGAGCGCCCGGTCGGCGTGGCGCGCGAGTTCGACCCGGCAGCTCGAGGCGCGCGCGTGCCGCGCGACGTTGGCCAGCGCCTCCGACGCGATCCGGTAGGCAGCCACCTCGACCGCGGCGGGCAGGTCGTCGGCGTCCGGACCGGACTCGACGGTCACCGCCGTGCGCGGCGCGAGCAGCCGCTCGGCCTGCTGCCGGACGGCTCCGGCCAACCCGAGGTCGTCCAGCGCCGGCGGCCGCAGGTCGTGCACGAGCCGGCGGACGTCGGCCAGCGCCGCGGCGACGTCGTCGCGAGCCTGGCGCAGCAGCCGGTCGGCCTCCTCGGGCTTGGCCGCCGCGAGGTTGCGCGCGGTGTCGATGCGCAGCACGACGGCACCCAGCACCGGTCCGAGCCCGTCGTGCAGGTCGCGGCGCAGCCGGCGGCGCTCCTCCTCGCGGGCGCTCACCAGTTGCTCGCGGCCGGTCTGCAGTTGCGCGGCCAGGGACGACGCCCGCGCGGCGGCAGCGGCCTGCCGGACGACGTCGGCCAGCAGGCGCTCGTCGCGCGTGACCAGCTGGGCGCGGACGCCGTCGCGCGGCAGCAGCAACCTGCCGACCTGCTCGCCGCGGTAGGCGATCGGCAGCGACTGCGCCGCGGCCGGCCGGCGGCCGTGCTCGGCGGTCAGCCAGCCGCCGCCGACCTGCTCCACCTCCACGCCGACGTAGGGGGAGCGGAAGGCCTCGGCGACCGCGGCGGCGACGGCCATGAGCTGTTCCTCGGCGCCGTCGGAGCGCTCGAGCCGTTCGGCCAGACCGGACACCACGCGGTAG
This sequence comes from Geodermatophilus ruber, assembly GCF_900114385.1. Classification (GTDB taxonomy): domain Bacteria; phylum Actinomycetota; class Actinomycetes; order Mycobacteriales; family Geodermatophilaceae; genus Geodermatophilus; species Geodermatophilus ruber. Next base: position 172,985 of record NZ_FOSW01000006.1, on the reverse strand, counting down.
GGGTCCTCCCGCTCGCCGAGCACCCAGCGGCGGACGAGCCGCCACAGCGGCGCCCGCAGCGGCAGGTAGACGGCCGCGACGACCAGGAGGGTGAGCAGCGTGGCGTCCCGCTCGCCGAACCGGTCGCCCAGCAGAGCCCCGGCGCCGGCGACCACCGCCAGGTCGAGCAGCACGGCACCGACCCCGAGCAGGCCGTAGACGACGGTGCCGCCGAGCAGTCGGTCGATGTCGACCGCCCGCGGCCGCAGGATGCCGAAGGCCACGGCGGCCCCCGTGAGCGCCACCGCCAGCGAGAGCGCAGCCGAGCTCTCGTCGCCGGGCACCAGCAGGGCGCCGGCCATGACCAGCACGTCGGCGAGCCCGGCCCACAGCAGCCACCGCATCCGCCGGCGGTCTTCGCCCTCCGCCCGCCGCAGCCGGGCCACCACGCTGGCGACCGGGACGAGCACCCCGAGGACGGCGGCGGGGAAGGCGATGCGCAGCAGCGGGAGGGCCAGCGACTCGGGCAGCGGCAGGCTGATCGGGTCGACGTCGATGCGCCCGAGCACCTCGGGCAGTGGCTCGCCGGCCCGCGCGATCGCGATCTCCGACGGCACGACGGTCAGCAGCACCGGCAGCGCGGCGGTGGAGGCGAGGCTGAGGACGGCCAGCGGCCGCCACCGGCCCGACGGCAGGCGGCCGTCGGGGTAGAGCAGCAACAGCAGCGGCAGCCCCAGGAGCAGGGTGGCGCCGAAGCGCTGGACGAACCAGAAGGAGAACGCCGCCCCCGGCAGCGGCGGGTCGCTCTGCACCGCGTGCACCAGCCACGACTGGGCCAGGCCATCGGCCGCCCACAGCAGGCCGGTTCCGGCCAGCACCCAGGACACGGCGTTGCGCGGGGCCCGCTGCAGCAGCAGCGCGCCGGGAAGGGCCAGGGCGACGCCGGGCAGGCCGACGATCCAGCCGGTCGTCGCGTCCGCGGCGGCCCGCGCGGCCTCGGGCGTGACGGCGTCGAGGACGGCGGAGGCCACAGCGGCCAGCAGCGTCACCGCGAACGAGCCCCAGGCCACCAGACGGCGTCGGCGGGACGGCGGCGCCCCGTGGGCCGGGTCCACCGCGGCTGCGGAGCCCGCGACGTCCCGGCCGATGGGAGGAGCCTGCGCCTGCACCGGGGGATCTTCGCCTGCGGGCGTCCCGAGGGGAACGAGGCAGGTGTCCCGTGTCACCCGGGACACGTTCGAGGACGCGATCGATGGCGCCGGGCCCTGGGTGCCCGGGACGCCGTCCCCCGAAGGTTCAGGTCAGCCGGTGCACCGCGCACCGGGATCGACCACGGAGGACGAGATGTCTCTGAGCACCACCCCCGCCCCGGCCCGCACCGACGTCGCGGTGCCGGGCAGCACCAGTACCGCTTCCCAGGCCGGCACCCGGCTGGCGCGCCGCGTCGGTATCGGCGTCGCCGCGGGGTCGGCCGCGTGGTCGGCCGCCATGCTGGCGTTCAGCAACAGCCCGACCGACGGCACCTGGCAGCACTACGTGTACGAGGCGAGCGCGCTGCTGTTCCAGCTCGGCCTGGTCGGCCTGGTCACCCTGCAGTTGCGCACCGGCGCCACGGGCACCGGTCGGCTGGCCCGCGGCTTCCTGCACGCCGAGCACGTCCTGCTGGGCCTCGCCATCGCCGCCACGTTCACCTCGATGTTCCTGCGCGAGTACCACGACACCGCCTGGTACCTGGCCCTGGACGTCTTCTGGCCGCTGTCGATGCTGGGCATGGCCGCGATCGGCGTCCGGATCGCCATCGCCGGCCGCTGGCGGGGGGCCGCCCGCTTCTGGCCGCTCGTCGCCGAGAGCTGGGCCCCGGTCTGCGTCCCGATCGCGGTGACGCTGCCCGCGGTCGGGCAGTACGTGGCCGGTGCGCACCTGCTGATCGGCTACGTCGCCCTCGGCGTGATCCTGGCCCGGCGCCCGGAGCTGACCGTCGCCCGGTGAGACAGGCCGTCCGGCGCCCCGCCTCCCGACCGGGAGGCGGGGCTCCGGCGTGCCGGAGACTGGGGGAGTGAGCACCCCTGGTCAGCCCCTGCCCGATGTCTGGTTCACCCGCGACCTGCCGGTCCTGCGGGCCATCGCCCGGCTGGTCGACGAGCCCAAGCACGGCGGCGCGCCCTACCTGCTCGGGTCGGTCGTGCCCGCGAGCGGGCTGCCCAAGGCGGAGGTAATCGCGGCGGCGAAGGCGCTGGCGTCGGCGGGCTACATCGAGCCGCTGACCAATCACGCCGGCGACATCGTCCGGATCACCGCGATCTCCGGCGAGGCGCGGCGGCTGGCCGGGCTCTGGCCGACGCCCCAGGGGGAGTGGGACCGGCTGGTCGAGCAGCTGACCGCCCGGGCGGAGAACGCGCCGACCGACGTGGAGCGGGCCCGCTGGCGGGCCTTCGCCGACGCCGCGGTCGCCGTCGGCCCGGACGACGGCGCGCTCCTCATGTCCGCGCTCATCGGCGGGTACGTGCCCCGGGCCCGCTGACCGGGCCTCCGACGACAGCGCCCCCGCCCGGAGAACCGGACGGGGGCGCACGTGCTGATCAGAAGATCAGAGCGGGGTGACGTTCGCAGCCTGCGGGCCCTTCTGGCCCTGCTCGATGTCGAACGCGATCCGCTGGCCTTCGTCGAGCGAGCGGTACCCGCTGGACTGGATGGCCGAGTAGTGGACGAACACATCCGGTCCGCCGCCGTCAGGGGTGGCGAAGCCGAACCCCTTCTCCGCGTTGAACCACTTCACTGTTCCTTCGGGCATTGCTCGCTCCTAGCTGAGGTAGTGCATCGGGGTCCTGCCATAGCGCGGGGCCTTCCCGACGTCACGACCTTAGCCGTCGATCGCCGGGTGCGGGACGGTGGGAGCCCGGAATCGCGTGTTCCGGGTGTCCGGGGCGTCGCCCGGAGCCTTGCGCTGTTCCTGCGCTTTCCTCGGCGGACGGCTGCGGAACGGGCGGAAGAGTCCCGGGGGCCGGGAGGAATCCGGCGTCCCGAGACGAGAGAGATCGCCATGCCCACCGCACTCGCCCCGCAGCCCGCCGCCCTGATCGTCCTGACCGACATCGACGATCTCGCCGAGGCCGACCGCGAGGCCGACCTGGCCGAGCGGCTCGAGGAGGCCGCCCGGGGCGAGCGTCCCGGCCCGGCCGACGCGGTCGCCCTGGCCCGGGCCATCCGGCGGGGCGGCGCGGCCGCCGGCGCGGTGCACGCCCTCGGGCCCGGGGCGGCGATCCTCGCCGGCTGAGCCGCGCCTCAGAGCAGTCGCCCCGGTTCCTCGGGGAAGGGGCGCGCGGCCGACGGCGCGGCGTAGTCGGCCGGGGGCGGGGCCGCGGACGGTCCCGCGGGCAGGGCCAGGGGTGCCGGCCGCCAGGAGGGGACGTCGAGCGGCGGCTGCGCCCAGAACTCCTCGGCCCGCCGGGCCTGCTCCTCCCGCCACGCCTGCACGGAGCCTCGCCACCTCCGGCCGCCGACGTCGAGCGCGACGAGCACGGCGACACCGACGGCGACGGTGAGGCCGGCATCGGCCACCGCGCTCGCCACGTCCAGCGGGGTGAGCTGCGGCCAGCCGACGAGCGCGAGCTGGTGGCCGACCATCTCGATGACGACGTACAGCACGCCGTACACCAAGAACGACACCCGCATCCCGACTCCTCCGTAGTGGTCGACTGCTGCATCGACCACGGCCTGCCCCGGCTGGAGCCGGGGGAGCGATCGCCGGGACGGCGCTCACCCCTGCGGGGGAGCCCGGCGGCGTCCGGCCCGGCGCCCGCGCCCGTCCGCGTGGGTCCGCCTACTCGGCGTCAGGCCCATCGGGCCTGTCGGTGAGTCGTCCCCCGCCCTGCTTGACCTCTCAAGATTCGGTTGGATCGGATCCGTATTGCGTCAGACGGGGGCGCGTGCACCGGATCGAGGGGGAGCCGACATGAACATCACCGATGCGGACCCGTTCGCCGCAGCGCGGATCGGGCGGCTGGGCAGCGTGTCCACCGGCCTGCTGATCCTGCGGCTGGCCGTGGGGCTGCTGCTGCTCGAGCACGGGCTGCCGAAGCTCACCGACCCGTCGGGGTTCCTCGCCACCGTCGAGGGACTGGGGGTGCCGCTGCCGCAGGTGGCCGGGTGGCTGGAGATCCTCGGGGAGGTGGGCCTGGGCCTCCTGATCCTGCTCGGCCTGCTCACCCGGATCGCCGGCGCGCTGCTCGCGGTGATGATGGGCCTGGTGTGGATCACCGTCCACGCGCCGCTGGGGTTCGTCTGGGGCCAGGGGTTCGACGGGGAGGCCGCCCTGCTGCTCGCCCTCCTCGGCGTCGTCCTGGCCTTCACCGGGGCCGGTACCTGGTCGGTGGACGCCGCGCTGGGTCGGCGCCGGCGCCGGCGCCGGCTCCAGGCGTGAGGCGCCCCGTGAGACAGCCGGCGGGCTACCTCACGGGTTCGTGCCGTGCGGACGACGCGCGCGGCTGGGCTGCACCCGCATCGGTTCGCCCGGCATCTTCGGGTAGTCGGGGGGATAGGGCAGGTCGCCCAGCCCCTGGTCCTGCTCCTGGCGGTCGGCCAGCTCCAGCAGCGGCTCGATGCCGAAGGCGTGGTCGGCCAGGGCGGCGTGCTTGTCGCCGACCTCCTTGAACCGCGCCGGCATGGAGAGCACGTCGAAGTCGGTGGGGCGCACGTCGGGCAGCTCGTCCCAGTCCACGGGCGCGGAGACCGGCGCGTGCGGCTTGGCCCGGATCGAGTAGGCCGAGGCGATCGTGCGGTCCCGGGCCATCTGGTTGTAGTCGATGAAGATCTTCTCGCCGCGCTCCTCCTTCCACCACGCCATGGTCACCTGGTCGGGCAGCCGCCGTTCCAGCTCCCGGCCGAAGGCGATCACCGCGCGGCGCACCTCCCGGAACGTCCATCGCGGCTGGATCGGCACGTAGACGTGCACCCCGCGCCCGCCGGAGGTCTTCGGCCAGCCCTCCATGCCGAACTCGGCGAGCAGCGCGCGCACGTGCGGCGCCACCCGGACGGCGTGGGCGAAGTCGGTCCCCGGCTGCGGATCGAGGTCGATGCGGATCTGGTCGGGGGAGTCGACGTCGTGCTTGGTCACCGGCCACGGGTGGAAGGTGAGCGTGCCGAGGTTGGCGCACCAGGCCACGACGGCCAGCGAGTCCGGCGCGATCTCGTCGGCCGTGCGGCCGCTGGGGAAGGTGATGTGCGCCGTCGGCACCCACGCGGGGGCGTTCTTCGGCACCCGCTTCTGGTAGAACGCGTCGCCGCTGTTGTCGACCCGGGTGGAGATGCGGGCGCCCTCGAAGACCCCGCCGGGCCACCGCTCCAGCGTCGTCGGCCGGTCCCGGAGCGCGTTCAGGATCCCATCGCCCACGGCGAGGAAGTACTCCACGACGTCGATCTTGCGGATGCCGCGCTCCGGGAAGTACGGCTTCTCCGGGTTGGAGATCCGCACCTCGTGGCCGTCGACCTCGAGAACGACGGCGTCCTTCGACGCCGCCATCACGCACCGCACCCGTCGCCGCGACCCATGCGGCGAACCCTAGGCCCGGAGGGTCAGGCCGGGCACGTCAGCCCGTCCTGCGGCACCGCCAGATCGATCAGGTAGCTGTTGACGGCGGCCGTCACGCACTCGTCCCGCGGGTAGGCGGTGTGCCCCTGGCCCTGCCAGGTCAGCAGCACGCCGGAGGTGAGTTCCTCGGCCATGTCGACGGCGCCCGGCAGCGGGGTGACCGGGTCACCGGAGTTGCCGACGACGAGGATCGGGGCGCTGCCCTCCGCGTCCCGTTCCGGCAGCGGGGTGACCTCGGCCTCCCACGGGGTGCAGGTGTAGAGGTCGACCGCCGAGTCGGCGCCGAAGAGCGGGTAGCGCTGGCCCCACTCGACGGCGAGGTCGCGGACGGTCTGCTCGTCGAACTCGTCGTCGGTGTCGGCGCAGTTGATCGTGATGTTGGCGTCCAGCAGGTTGCTGTAGGTGCCGTCCTGCAGCCGCCGGTAGTAGCTGTCGGCGAGGGAGAACAGTTGCTGGGAGTCGCCCGCCGCCGCGGCGGCCAGGCCCTGGGCCAGCTGGGGCCAGGCCGCGGGGCTGTACAGGCCGGCGGTGATGGCGGTGTGCACCACGCCAGGGGTCGCCTGGCGGGTCTCGCCCTCCTTCGCGCTGGGGATCGGCGCCTGGGCGGCTTTGGCCAGGAGGTCCTCGACGAAGCGCCGCGGGTCCTGGCCGATGGGGCAGCCGGCGATCAGCTGGGTGCAGTTGGCCGCGAAGGCGTCGAACCCGGCCTCCAGACCGGCGGCCTGGGCCTCGGTCTCGGCCTGCGTCTCGCCGTCGGGGTCCACCGCCGCGTCGAGCACCATCGCCCGCACCTGCTCGGGGAAGAGCTCGGCGTAGGTGGAGCCGAGCGTGGTGCCGTAGGAGTAGCCGAGGAAGGTGAGCTGCTCCTCGCCCAGCCCCTCGCGCAGCAGGTCCATGTCGCGGGCGGTGTCGACGGTGTTGAACGTGCCCAGGGCGTCGCCGTACTCCTTGGCGCAGCCGTCGGCCATCTCGTCGGTCAGGGCGAACCGGGCGTCGAACTGCTCGTCGGTGGTCGGGCGCGGCTCGGCGGCGACGAACTGGTCCTTGAGGTCGTCGGGGATGCACTCGACGGGGGTGGACAGCCCCACCCCGCGGGGGTCGAAGCCGACCAGGTCGAACCGGCGCAGCACGTCCTCGGGCAGGGTGAGCGCCATCTGGATCGCCGCATCGGTGCCGGAGGCCCCCGGGCCACCGGGGTTGATCATGAGGGAGCCGATCCGGTCGACCTGCTCGCCGAACACCGCGCGGACGAGGAACAGCGGCAGCGTGGCGCCGCCCGGCTCGTCGTAGCTGATCGGGACCTCGGTGCGGCCGCATTCGAAGGAGAGGTTCCGGTCGCTGCCGGGGCTCCCGGCGATCAGCGGCCGGATCTGCTCGTTGCAGTCGCTCCACGCGATCTCCGCGGCCTGCGGCTCCGCCACCGTCGTGGCCGCGGTCTCCTCCTCCGGGGCCGGTTCCGAGGAGGAGGTGCAGCCGGAGACCGCCACGAGAAGGCCGGAGACAGCGGCGAGCAGGCCGCGGGACACGCGCATGATCACGAGCGTATGAGCCCGCGCGGCGCGCCGCAGAAGCCGTGCCCCGAGCGGAGGGCGCTCAGCCCCGAGGCCCTCCGCCGGCTCGCGCCCGTCAGCCGGCGAACACCTCGGCCAGGTCGTAGTGCACCGGCACGTCGAGCTGGTCGTACGTGCAGCTGCGCGGGTCCCGGTCGGGGCGCCAGCGGAGGAACTGGCCGGTGTGACGAAGACGACGGCCCTCGAGCTGGTCGTACTTGATCTCGACGACCCGCTCGGGGCGCAGCGGGACCCAGGAGAGGTCCTTCTTCGCGTTCCAGCGGCTCTGCGCGCCCGGCATCCGGTGCTCACCGTTGCCGTTGCCGTTGGTCTCGGCGTTCGCCCAGTCCTGCCAGGGGTGCCCGTCGAGGGCGTCGGCCCGGTAGGGGGCCAGCTCCTCCACCAGCTCCGCCCGCCGCTTCATCGGGAAGGAGGCGGCGACGCCGATGAACTGCAGGTCGCCCTCGTCGTCGTAGAGCCCGAGCAGCAGCGACCCGACGACCGGCCCGCTCTTGTGCCAGCGGAAGCCGGCCACCACGCAGTCGGCGGTGCGGGTGTGCTTCACCTTGGTCATCAGCCGCTGGTCGGGGCCGTAGGGCAGGTCGGCCGGCTTGGCGACCACGCCGTCCAGGCCGGCGCCCTCGAACTCCTCGAACCAGCGCCGCGCGGTCGCCGCGTCCCGGGTGATCGCGGTGGCGTGCACCGACTCCGTGCCGGCGCCGATCACCTCCCGCAGCCGGGCCTGCCGCTGGGCGAAGGGCAGCTCCATCAGCGACTCGTCGCCCAGCGCCAGCAGGTCGAAGGCGACGAACGTGGCCGGGGTCTGCTCGGCGAGCAGGTCGACCCGGGACTTCGCGGGGTGGATCCGCTGCAGCAGCGACTCGAAGTGCAGCCGGTCGCCCTGGGGGATGACGATCTCGCCGTCGATGACGCACCGCTCCGGCAGCGCCGCCTTCACCGCCTCCACCACCTCGGGGAAGTAGCGGGTCAGCGGGCGCTCGTTGCGGCTGCCCAGCTCCACCTCGTCGCCGTCGCGGAAGACGATGCAGCGGAAGCCGTCCCACTTGGGCTCGTAGTAGAGGCCCTCGGCGGTCGGCAGGGTGGTCGTCGCCTTGGCCAGCATCGGCTTCACCGGCGGCAGCACGGGCAGGTCCATGCCGGGCAGTAGATCAGCAGGGGGCGACGCGGGCCATCGACGGACCACCCGGGCGTCGCCCGCGCGCGGGACACCGGCGTGGGCAGCAGGGGATGAGCCCGGTCAGCCGATCGACCAGCGGGTGAACAGGTTCCCGTCCTCCTCCAGCAGCTGCACCAGCCGTGGCCGGACGACGTCCGGCAGCGCCGCGCCCAGCAGCCGGGCCTCGCCACCGACGAGCGCCGGCGCGAGCGTGAGGTCGAGCTCGTCGACCACACCGGCGGCCAGCGCCGACCGCAGCAGCGCCGGACCCCCCTCGCAGAGCACCTGGCCGAGCCCGCGGTCGGCCAGCCGGTCGACGGCCGACGGCAGGTCCACGTCGTCCTCGCCGCAGACCAGCACGTCCACCCCGGCGTCGACGAGCGCGGCGCGGCGGGCGGGATCGGCGGACTCGCAGGTCACGCAGATCGTCGACGGCACCGCCAGCCGGTCGCCGGGGGAGAGCGACGCCCGGCGCGACACCACCGCGATGGGCGCCGTGGCCGGCCGGCCCAGTGCCGTCCGCAGCCGGCCCACCTCCGCGTCCGCGGCCATCGGCCGGTAGCCCTCGGCCGCCGCCGTCCCGTGCCCGACGAGCACCACGTCGGCCAGGGCGCGCAGGATCCGGAACACCCGCTTGTCGCCCGGCGAGCCCAGCCCGGCGCTCTTCCCGCCAACGCTGATGGCGCCGTCCAGGGAGGTCACGAAGTTCACCCGCAGCGAGCGCCCGGGGGGCAGCCGGTAGGCCTCGACCAGGCCGGCGTCGTCGAGGTCCGCCGGGTCGGGGTGCAGCCGCCGCACGTCAGCGGATGCCGAGCACGGCGGCGCTCTCGGCCGGCATGGTCACGGTCGCGCCGTCCACCACTGGGAGCTCGCCGGTGGTGAAGAGGATGTCGGCCACCCGACGGTCCAGGTCGATGCCCCGCGGCTGGTCGGCGAGGTTCACCACGACGCGGAGTGTTCCGCGGTGCACGACCAGCCAGCGGTCGGCGTCGTCCCAGGAGACCTGCACCGCCGAGAGGTCGGGGTCGACGAGGTCCGGGTGGGCGCGGCGTAGGGCCAGCAACGACCGGTGGACGGCGAGCAGCCGCTCGTGCGGCTCCTTCGAGAGCTCGCCCCAGTCCAGCTTCGACCGGGTGAACGTCTCCGGGTCCTGCGGGTCGGGCACCACGTCGGCGTCCCACCCGTGCTCGGCGAACTCGCCGATCCGCCCCTCCGCGGTGGCCCGCCCCAGCTCCGGCTCGGGGTGGCTGGTGAAGAACTGCCAGGGGGTGCTCGCGCCCCACTCCTCGCCCATGAACAGCATCGGCGTGAACGGGCTGGTCAGCACCAGGGTGGCGCCGACGGCGAGCAGGCCGGGGGAGAGGGACGCGGCGATCCGGTCGCCGACGGCGCGGTTGCCGATCTGGTCGTGGTCCTGCAGGTAGCCGAGGAACTTCCAGCCCGGCAGCCCGGCGGTGTCGACCCGCCGGCCGTGGTGCCGCCGCCGGAAGCTCGACCAGGTGCCGTCGTGGAAGAACGCCCCGGTCAGCGTCTTGGCCAGGCCCGCCAGCCCGGCGGCGGCGAAGTCGGCGTAGTAGCCCTGGCCCTCGCCGGTGAGCACCGCGTGCAGGGCGTGGTGGAAGTCGTCGCTCCACTGCGCGGTCAGCCCGGTGCCGCCGGCCGCGCGCGGGGTGACCAGGCGGGGGTCGTTGAGGTCGCTCTCGGCGATCAGTGTCAGCGGCCGGCCCTCGGCGACCGCGAGCCGGTCGACCTCCTGGGCGAGCTCCTCGAGCACGTGCGTGGCGCGCTCGTCGACCAGCGCGTGGACGGCGTCCAGCCGCAGCCCGTCCACGTGCATGTCGCGCAGCCACATCAGCGCGTTGTCGATGACGTACCGGCGCACCTCGTCGGAGTCCGGCCCGGACAGGTTGATCGAGCTGCCCCAGGCGTTGCTGCCGGCGGCGAAGACCGGGAAGAACTGCGGGAGGTAGTTCCCCGAGGGGCCGAGGTGGTTGTAGACGACGTCCTGGATCACGCCCAGGCCCCGCTGGTGGGCGGCGTCGACGAACCGCTGGTAGGCCGCCGGGCCGCCGTAGTCCTCCTGCACCGTGTACCAGAGGACGCCGTCGTAGCCCCAGTTGTGCGTGCCGTTGAAGCCGTTGACCGGCAGGAGCTCGACGAAGTCGACCCCCAGCTCCACCAGGTGGTCCAGCTTCCCGATCGCGGCGTCGAGGGTGCCCTCGGGCGTGAAGGTGCCGACGTGCAGCTCGTAGACCACGCCACCGGCCAGCGGCCGCCCGGTCCACGCGGCGTCGCCCCACGCGTGGGCGCCGGGATCGAACCGGCGGGAGGGCCCGTGCACGCCCGCGGGCTGGCGCCGCGAGCGCGGATCCGGCCGGGGGGTGTCGTCGTCGTCCAGGAGGAAGCCGTAGTCGGCCTCCGGCCCTGCTTCCACCGTCGCCCGCCACCAGCCGTCCTGGTCCCGGCGCATGTCGTGGACGGCGCCGTCGACCTGCAGGCGCACGCGCTCGGGCAGCGGCGCCCAGACGGAGAAGTTCACGGGTGCGGTCATGCAGCGCGCCTCCAGGCGGGGGATCGGGCCGGCGAACGGGGTCGATCATGCCCGCCCCGCCGGCGGCTGAACCCGAGGGACGCCGGGGCCCGGCCGACGCGTCGACCGGGCCCCGGATCGGGTGCGGCACTCCGTCAGGCGCGCAGGTGGTGGCCGCAGTGGGGCCAGGCCCCCCGCCCCTGGACGTGCAGCGTGCGCTCGGCGACGGCGATCTGCTCCGCCCTCGTCGCCAGGTCGGCGCGCGGCGCGTACGCCGTGCCCCCGTGGGCCCGCCAGGTGCGGTGGCTGAACTGCAGGCCGCCGTAGTAGCCGTTGCCGGTGTTGGTGCTCCAGTTCCCGCTGGCCTCGCACCGGGCGACGGCATCCCAGTTGCGGCCCGCGGCCTGGGCCGAGCCGCTCATCGCCATCGCGGAGATCGCCGCCGCGCCCACCAGGGTCACGGCGCTTCGGCGCAGGGCGCGCACGGGCATGCGGACATGGTCATTCCGAGGCATGGGTTCCTCCGATCGACCGCCGGCGGGGTTAGCTGTCGGGTTCGGGACGATCGGTGCCCCGGCCGCGGTGCGCGGCTTCACCCCCAGACGCGGAACGCGTCGCATGCGGGTTCCCCCGCCCCCGTCCACGGATGACCAGAGATGTGGCGCCGCCGGACGGGGTTGGGCGGGACGACGCCGTGCCCGGCCGGACAGCCGGCGCACCCGGGCGACGCTATGCAGAACGGATCGATCCGGCTCACCGACGGATCGAAACCCCCGGCGTGTCCTCCGGCGTGGCGGCGACAGGCCGGGCCGGGGGCGGCGTACCGCCCCCGGCCCGTCACGGTCGGTCCTCGGGAGGACCGGAGGAGATCAGAGCGACAGCGCCTGGCCCGGGAAGATCAGGTGCGGGTTGCGGATGTGCTGCCGGTTCTGGTCGTAGAGGGCCCGCCAGCCGCCGTCGACGTGGTGCCGCTTGGCGATCGTCCCCAGCGTGTCGCCGCGCTGGACGACGTAGGTCTGCCCGTCGCCGTCGCCGTCCCCGGCGGGAGCGGGGGCGGCTGCGGGAGCGGGGACCTCGGTGGGTGCAGCGGCCGGAGCGGGCGCGGCGGCCGGCGCCGGGGCGGGAGCCGGAGCCGGTGCGGGAGCCGGAGCCGGTGCGGGAGCCGGAGCCGGGGCGGGCGCGGGCGCCGGCGCGGGCACGGAGGCGGGCGCCGCGGCGGTGTCGGCGTCCCGGTCCAGGCTCTTCCCGCAGGAGGGCCACGCCCCCGGCCCCTGCGCGTCGAGCGTGCGCTCGGCGACGGCGATCTGCTGCTCCTTGGTGGCCTGGTCGGCGCGGGCGGCGTAGTCGGTGCCGCCGAAGGCCTGCCACGTGCTCGGGCTGAACTGCAGCCCGCCGTAGTAGCCGTTGCCGGTGTTGATGCTCCAGTTGCCGGACGACTCGCACTGCGCGACGGCGTCCCAGTCGTTCCCGGCGGCCAGCGCGGGGCTGGTGGCGAGGCCGAGCGAGGCGACGGCCGCGCCGGCGGTCACGACGGTGGTGCGGGCCAGCTTCGCCCCCCGGCCGGGGGTGACGGGTGCGCGGTGCCGGCCGACGTAGGTGTTGCTCATCGATGAACTCCCGATCCGCCGCCGGCGAGGTGAGCTGTCGGGTTCGGGACGATCGGTGCCCCGGCCGCGCGCTCGCGGCTTCACCCCGAGGCGCGCTGCGGCCGACCGCGGCGCGCCGAAGTGGGTCCCCCACCCCCGTCCTGGACGGTGCATCGAGGTACGGAGGCCGACGGACGGGGTTGGGCGGACCGGCTCCGGCACCCGCTGTGGTCGAACGAGTGCGGAAAGAAAGTAACGGTTTGGTCACGGTCTGTTCGCACCGGCCCCCCGACCGCGCGGGGCAGCGGTCGGGGGGCCGGTAAGCGGGCTGGTCAGCCGGTCAGTCGCGCACCAGCAGGGCGACGGGCAGCCGGTCCAGCAGCGGAGCCACGGGCAGGCCCCCGGCGTCGGAGACGTGCCGCCGCCCGGTGAGCAGGTCCCGCCAGGCGCCGGTGGGCAGCTGCAGCGCGGTGTCGCCCCAGCCGCCGGCGCCGGCCAGGCCGACCGGGAGCCGGGTCGCCACGGCCACCGCGCCGCCGGCCCCCGGTCCGCTCCGGTCGAAGGCGACCACGTGCTCGGCGGCGCCGCCGGTCGCCGTCACCGGCGCGTACCCGGCGTACCACTCGGGGTGGTCGCGGCGGGCGCGCAGCGTTCGGGAGACGACCAGCAGCTTGGCCGCACCCTCCTCGTCCACCGGTGGCACCCACCCCTCGTCGAGGCGGGCCAGCAGCCGGCGGCGCCGCTCGTAGTCCACCGGACGCCGGTTGTCCGGATCCACGAGGGAGAGGTCCCACAGCTCGGCGCCCTGGTACACGTCCGGGACGCCGGGCATCGTCAGCTGCAGCAGCTTCTGCGCCAGCGAGTTCGACCGCCCGGCGGGGGCGATCCGGGCCACGAACGCCTCGATCTCGCCGTGGGTCCGCTCGTCGTCGAACGCGGCGTCGACCAGCGCGTGCAGCCGGCCCTCGAACTGCTCGTCCGGGTCGGTCCACGTCGTCGCCGTGCCGGCCTCCCGGGCGGCCTTCTCCGCGTAGGCGTGCGCCCGCTCCCGGGACAGCGGCCAGGCGCCGACCAGGTTCTGCCACACCAGGTGGGCCAGCGGGCGGTCGGCCAGCGGGTGCCGGTCCAGCCACCCGCGCAGCAGCCGCGCCCACTCGGTCGGGATCTCGGCGAGCACGGCGAGCCGGGCGCGCACGTCCTCGCTGCGCTTGGTGTCGTGCGTGGACAGCGTGGTCATCGACGCGGGCCGGCGCTCCAGCCGGCGCTGCTGCGCCGCGTGGAACTCCTCGACGGTCGTGCCGAAGCGCGCCGGGTCGCCGCCCACCTCGTTGAGCGCGACGAACCGCGCCCACCGGTAGTAGGCGGTGTCCTCGACCCCCTTGGCCATCACCGGGCCGCTGGTCTGCTCGAAGCGGGTCGCCGCCTCGGTGCCCGCCTGGGAGAGCACCGGGTGCAGCGCGTCCAGGGCCGCCGCCAGGTCCGGACGGTGCGCGCGCACCGCGGCCACGGTGGCATCGAGGTGCTCGCGGCCGTCGGGCAGGTAGCTGCGGTAGACCGGGAAGCTCGCCAGCAGCTCGGCCAGCGCCTCGGTCTGCTCCGCGGCCGGCACGCCGGGCAGCTCGCCGATGACGCGGACCAGCCGGGCCACCTCCGAGCCGAGCATGCCGTCGGTGACCTCGCGCTTACCGGTGTGCACCAGCCGCGCGTAGTCGACCGGAGCGCCGCTGAGCTCGGTGTCCAGCGCGGTCAGCGCCGGCTCGCCGGCCGGGTCGACGAGGACGTCGTCCACCTCGGCGAGGGCGTCGTAGCCGGTGGTGCCGGCGGTCCGCCACGACTCCGGCAGGTCCTCGCCGGGCTCGAGGATCTTCTCCACCACCGTCCACCGGCCGCCGGAGGCCTCGGCCAGCCGGTCGAGATAGCCCTTGGGGTCGGCCAGGCCGTCCGGGTGGTCGATCCGGAGCCCGTCGACGGCGCCCTCGGCCACCAGACGCAGCACCAGCTCGTGCGTGGCGTCGAAGATCGCGGGATCCTCCACGCGCAGGCCGGCGAGGGTGTTGATCGCGAAGAACCGGCGGTAGTTGAGGTCGGTGTCCGCGCGCCGCCAGTCGACCAGCTCGTAGTGCTGGCGGGCGTGCACCTCCTGCGGCGTGCCGCCGCCCGTGCCGGGGGCGATCGGGAAGCGGTTGTCGTAGTAGCGCAGCTCGGCTGCGCCGTCCCCACCCTCCCCGCCGGTGACCACCTCGAGCTTCTCGACGTCCTCGGCCGAGCCCAGCACCGGGATGCGGACCCTCCCGCCGCCGGACTCCCAGTCGATGTCGAACGCGTCGGCGTGGGCGCTGCCCCGGCCGTGCGCCAGCACGTCCCACCACCACGGCGCCGCGGCCGGGTCGGCGACGCCCATGTGGTTGGGCACCAGATCCAGCACGAGGCCGAGCCCGCGCGCGTGCAGCGCCGCGACGAAGCGGTCGAACCCGGGCCGGCCGCCGCGTGCCTCGTCGATGTGCGCGTGGTCGACGGTGTCGTACCCGTGGGTGCTGCCCTCGGCCGCGCGCAGCAGCGGCGAGGAGTACGCGTGGCTCACCCCGAGGTCGGCCAGGTACCCGGCCACCGACGCCGCCGCGTCCAGGGGGAACTCCGCGGTGATCTGCAGCCGGTAGGTAGCGCTCGGCACCTCCCGCCGGCGGCCCCCGTTCGGTGCCCCGGTCACGAGCGGCGGGGGGCGCTGAGCACGACCATCGACCGGTCCCGGAGGGTGAGCGTCTCACTCGGCTTGAGCTGCACCGGCTCGACCGCACCCATCTCCGCGGTGTCGAGGACGACGGTCCAGGCGCCGGCGTACTCCTCCGAGGGCAGGGTGAACTCGATCGGCTCGTGCGAGGCGTTGAACGCCAGGTAGAAGTGATCGTCGAGGACGGCCTCGCCGCGCTCGTCGGTGGACCGGATGCCGTGCCCGTTGAGGTACATGGCGATCGACTGGGCCCAGCCGGCGTCCCAGTCGTCCTCGGTCATGAGGTCGCCGGACGGCGTCAGCCAGGCGATGTCCGGCACCGGCGCGCCCTCCGGGCGCCGGACCGGCCGGCCGTGGAAGAAGCGGCGGCGGCGGAACGTCGGGTGGTCGGTGCGCAGTTTGGTCACCAGCCGGGCGAACTCCAGCAGCCCCTCGTCGACGTCGGCCCAGTCGATCCAGGTCAGCGGCGAGTCCTGGCAGTAGCCGTTGTTGTTGCCCTGCTGGGTGCGGCCGAGCTCGTCGCCGTGCAGCAGCATCGGCACGCCCTGGCTGAGCATCAGCGTGGCCAGGAAGTTGCGCCGCTGCCGGGCCCGCAGCCCCCGCACCTCGGGGTCGTCGGTCTCGCCCTCGACGCCGCAGTTCCAGCTGCGGTTGTGGCTCTCGCCGTCGTTGTTGCCCTCGCCGTTGGCCTCGTTGTGCTTCTCGTTGTAGGAGACCAGGTCGGTGAGGGTGAAGCCGTCGTGCGCGGTGACGAAGTTGATGCTCGCCACGGGGCGCCGGCCCGAGTGCTGGTAGAGGTCGGAGGAGCCGGTGATCCGGCTGGCGAACTCCCCGACGGTCGCGCTCTCACCGCGCCAGAAGTCGCGGACGGTGTCGCGGTACTTCCCGTTCCACTCGGTCCACAAGGCGGGGAAGTTGCCGACCTGGTAGCCGCCCTCGCCGACGTCCCACGGCTCGGCGATGAGCTTGACCTGGCTGACCACCGGGTCCTGGTGCACCAGGTCGAAGAAGGCCGAGAGCCGGTCGACGGCGTGCAGCTCGCGGGCCAGGGTCGAGGCCAGGTCGAAGCGGAAGCCGTCGACGTGCATCTCGGTGACCCAGTAGCGCAGCGAGTCCATGATCAGCTGCAGGGCCTGCGGGGTGCGGGCGTTGAGCGTGTTCCCGGTGCCCGTGTAGTCCATGTAGTACGTCGGGTCGTCCTCGACCAGCCGGTAGTAGGCCCGGTTGTCGATGCCCTTGAACGACAGCGTCGGGCCCAGGTGGTTGCCCTCGGCGGTGTGGTTGTAGACCACGTCGAGGATGACCTCGATGCCCGCCTCGTGGAGGGCGCGGACCATCCCCTTGAACTCCTGCACCTGCATGCCGTTGTCGGTGCTGCTCGCGTACTCGTCGTGCGGCGCGAAGAACCCGATCGTGTTGTAGCCCCAGTAGTTGCGCAGGTCCTTCTGCTGCAGGGTGTCGTCCTGCACGAACTGGTGCACCGGCATGAGCTCGATGGCGGTGACGCCGAGGTCGGTCAGGTGCGCGACGACCGCCGGGTGGGCGAGGCCGGCGTAGGTGCCCCGCAGCTCCTCCGGGACGTCCGGGTGGGTCATCGTCAGGCCCTTGACGTGGGCCTCGTAGATGACCGTCTTGTGGTACGGGGTCCGCGGCGGGCGGTCCACGCCCCAGTCGAAGTACGGGTTCACGACGACGGACTTCGGCATGTGCGGGGCCGAGTCCTCGTCGTTGCGCTCCCCGGTCTCGAAGTCGTAGCCGAACACCGACGGGTCCCAGTCCACCTGGCCGTCTATCGCCTTGGCGTACGGGTCGAGCAGCAGCTTGCTCGGGTTGCAGCGCAGCCCCTGGGACGGGTCGTAGGGGCCGTGCACGCGGTAGCCGTAGCGCTGGCCGGGCTGGATGCCGGGCAGGAACGCGTGCCAGACGTAGCCGTCCATCTCCGGCAGCCGGATGCGTTCCTCGTTGCCCTCGTCGTCGAACAGGCAGAGCTCGACCTTCTCGGCCACCTCGCTGAAGATCGCGAAGTTCGTGCCGGTGCCGTCGAACGTGGCACCGAGGGGATAGGCGCTGCCGGGCCACACCTGGTTCATCTGGGGGGAGTCCTCCTGCTCGGCGCCCCCGCGGGGCGGGGGCCGGTGGCCTCCGCGCCGCGGGGCGTCGGCAGGGGGCCGGGGCACGTGCTGCCAGGCCCGTTGCCCGACGCCGCAGCCGTCCAACCCTCCCGCGGACGGCGGGGACGGAGATGTCGCTCACCCATTGTGCCCGTGCGCCGTCCCGGGCCGGCGGTCCGAGGACTGCCCGCGACGACGACGCCCCCCGCGGAGAAGACCGCGGGGGGCGTCGTGCGCAGGTCCGGCCGGGGCAGCGGCGCCGGGGTCCGACCTCGCCCGGGCGCCTGCCCGGGTGGCGCTGGTCCTCGGCGCTGACCGCTCCTGCGACCGGGGACGCTAGGGGTGCCGGTCGCCGCGGGGCAAGCACCGGGCGGCCTCGTCCGTCCCGTGCGCCCCGCAGGTACCCGGAAGTCGCAGGGGCGCGGTTCTGTCACATCCCCGTCGTACCGTCGAGGACGTGCGCACGACCAGCGACCTCCGGCCCACTCGTGGGCGCTTCCGCGTCGTCAGCGAGTTCGAGCCCTCCGGCGACCAGCCGGCCGCCATCGCCGCCCTCGCCCAGCGCGTCAAGGCCGGCGAGCAGGACGTCGTCCTGCTCGGCGCCACCGGCACCGGCAAGTCGGCGACCACGGCCTGGCTGATCGAGCAGGTGCAGCGGCCGACGCTGGTCATGGCGCCGAACAAGACCCTGGCCGCCCAGCTGGCCAACGAGTTCCGCGAGCTGATGCCCGACGCCGCGGTCGAGTACTTCGTCTCGTACTACGACTACTACCAGCCCGAGGCCTACGTCCCGCAGACCGACACCTACATCGAGAAGGACTCCTCGATCAACGAGGAGGTCGAGCGGCTGCGGCACTCGGCGACGAACAGCCTGCTCACCCGCCGCGACGTGATCGTGGTGTCCACGGTCTCCTGCATCTACGGCCTGGGCACGCCCGAGGAGTACGTCGACCGGGCGCTGAAGATCAAGGTGGGGGAGGAGCACGACCGCGACGAGCTGCTGCGCACGCTGGTCACCGAGCAGTACACCCGCAACGACCTCGCCTTCACCCGCGGCACCTTCCGGGTCCGCGGCGACACCATCGAGGTCTTCCCGGTCTACGAGGAGCTGGCCGTCCGGATCGAGATGTTCGGCGATGAGGTGGAGCGGCTGTACTACCTGCACCCGCTCACCGGCGAGGTGGTCCGGGAGGTCGACGAGCTGTTCGTCTTCCCGGCCACCCACTACGTCGCCGGCCCGGAGCGGATGGAGCGGGCGATCGCGTCCATCGAGGCCGAGCTCGAGGAGCGCCTGGCCGAGCTGGAGCGGCAGGGCAAGCTGCTGGAGGCGCAGCGGCTGCGCATGCGCACCACCTACGACATCGAGATGATGCGCCAGGTCGGCTTCTGCTCCGGCATCGAGAACTACTCCCGGCACATCGACGGGCGCCCCGCCGGCTCGGCCGGGGCGTGCCTCATCGACTACTTCCCCGACGACTTCCTGCTGGTCATCGACGAGTCGCACGTGACCGTGCCACAGATCGGCGGCATGTACGAGGGCGACATGAGCCGCAAGCGCACGCTGGTCGAGCACGGGTTCCGACTGCCGTCGGCGGTCGACAACCGCCCGCTGAAGTGGGAGGAGTTCACCGACCGGATCGGACAGACGGTCTACCTGTCGGCCACCCCCGGCCCCTACGAGCTGGGGCGCGTGCAGGGCGACGTCGTCGAGCAGGTCATCCGGCCGACCGGCCTGATCGACCCCGAGGTCGTGGTCAAGCCCACCAAGGGCCAGATCGACGACCTGGTGCACGAGATCCGGGTGCGCACCGAGCGCGACGAGCGGGTCCTGGTCACCACGCTGACCAAGAAGATGGCCGAGGACCTCACCGACTACCTGCTCGAGCTCGGCATCAAGGTGCGCTACCTGCACTCGGAGGTCGACACCCTGCGCCGGGTCGAGCTGCTGCGCGAGCTGCGTCAGGGCGAGTACGACGTGCTCGTCGGCATCAACCTGCTGCGCGAGGGCCTCGACCTGCCCGAGGTGTCCCTGGTCGCGATCCTCGACGCCGACAAGGAGGGCTTCCTCCGGTCGGGCACCTCGCTGATCCAGACGATCGGCCGCGCGGCGCGCAACGTCTCCGGTCAGGTGCACATGTACGCCGACAAGGTCACCCCGTCGATGGCCCAGGCGATCGAGGAGACCGCCCGGCGGCGCGAGAAGCAGATGGCCTACAACAAGGAGCGCGGGATCGACCCGCAGCCGCTGCGGAAGAAGATCGTCGACATCCTCGACGGCATCTACCGCGAGGCCGAGGACGCCGAGGCGACGACCGAGCTGATCGGTGGGTCCGGTCGCCAGCAGTCCCGCGGCAAGGCGCCGGTGCCGGGGCTGTCGTCGAAGAAGGCGGGCAAGGCCGGGGCGATCGACGTGCAGGGGCTGCCGCGCAACGAGCTCGCCGACCTCATCGGGCAGCTCAACGAGCAGATGCTGGCCGCCGCCCGCGAGCTGCAGTTCGAGGTGGCCGCCCGGCTGCGCGACGAGCTCGCCGAGCTGAAGAAGGAGCTGCGGCAGCTCGACGCCGCGCACGCCTGACGACCCCCGGCGTGGACACCGGACTGAACATGGCGTGGATCACCCGGCGGCTGGGAACGGTCGGGGTGTCCCGAACGTCAGAGTGTCCGAGACCGCCGGTCGCGACGGTGCGATGACGCACACCCCGCGCCCCGGTGGCTCGGAGTGGAGGGGAGTATCCCCCCGCGGCAGGGTCGTCAGCACGAGGTCCGACCGATCGGTCGGTCGCCTCCGGCCCTGCCGGTCGTGGACCCAGCGGTCCACGGTGGGAGAGACCTCCGGTCACTGACGCTCGCCAGTCTCCGGAGGTATCCCTGCATGGACGTCCCCTTCTGGGTGTGGGCCCTGACGATCGCCGCGATCGTGGGCATGCTCGTGTTCGACTTCGTCGGCCACGTGCGCACGCCCCACGCGCCCACCATCCGTGAGTCCGGCATGTGGTCGGCGGTCTACGTCGGGCTCGCCGTGCTCTTCGGGCTCATCGTGCTGTGGGTCTGGGGCCCCCAGTACGGCGGCGAGTACTTCGCGGGCTTCATCACCGAGAAGAGCCTCTCGGTGGACAACCTGTTCGTCTTCGTCCTCATCATGGCGAGCTTCGCGATACCCCGGGAGCTGCAGCAGAAGGTGCTGCTCCTCGGCATCGCCTTCGCCCTGGTGCTGCGGACGATCTTCATCCTCGTCGGCGCCGCGGCCATCGAGAACTTCAGCTGGATCTTCTACCTCTTCGGCGGCTTCCTCATCTGGACCGCGTGGGCGCAGGCCAGGAGCGGTGGCCACTCGCACGACGAGGAGTTCAAGGAGAACAGCGTCCTCCGGCTCACCCGCCGGGTCGTGCCGACCACCGAGGACTACCACTCGGACAAGCTGGTCGTGAAACTGGCGGGCAAGCGGTACCTCACGCCGCTGGCGATCGCGCTGGTCGCCATCGCCAGCGCCGACATCCTGTTCGCCGTCGACTCGATCCCGGCGATCTTCGGCCTGACCCAGGAGACCTACCTGGTCTTCACCGCCAACGCCTTCGCCCTGCTGGGCCTGCGGCAGCTGTTCTTCCTCATCGACGGCCTGCTCGACCGGCTCGTGTACCTCTCCTACGGCCTCGCGGTCATCCTCGGCTTCATCGGCGTGAAGCTGCTCATCCACGCGCTGCACAAGAACGAGCTGCCGTTCCTCAACGGTGGCGAGCCCGTGACCGTGATCCCCGAGGTGCCCACCGTGCTGTCGCTGGCGGTCATCCTGGTGACCCTGGTCGTGACGACGGTGGCCAGCCTGGCCAAGAACCGTCGGCACGCGGCCCGCGGGGCCGAGGCGGCCACCGGCGCCGGCGACGCGCCTGCCGGTGGCGGTGCGGCCACCGCTGCCGAGGGGCCCGCCGAGCAGGGCTCCGACGCGCCGCCGGCCGCGCGCGGCGGCTCCGCGCACCGGCCCGGCTGATCCGTCCGCGCCGGACCCGACCCCTCACCGGGGCGGGTCCGGCGCGCCCCCGGGCTGCGCGGCAGCGGCCGAGGACGGCCCGTAGAGTCGGGCTCCGTGGAGCTCCCCGTCTGGTTCGAGATCGCGACGTTCGTGGGGCTCACGGTCCTGCTGATCGCGGACCTCGCCATCGTCGCGCGCCGTCCCCACGAGCCCTCCTTCAAGGAGGCGAGCCTCTGGGTCAGCTTCTACGTGGCGCTGGCGCTCGTCTTCGGTGTCGTGCTCTTCGCCGTCACCAACGGCACGTACGCGACGGAGTTCTACGCCGGCTGGCTCACCGAGTACAGCCTCTCGGTGGACAACCTGTTCGTGTTCGTGATCATCATGGCCCGCTTCCGGGTGCCGCGGCACCTGCAGCAGGAGGTCCTGATGGTCGGGATCATCATCGCGCTGGTGCTGCGCGGGGTCTTCATCCTCGCCGGCGCCGCGCTGATCTCGCGGTTCACCTGGGTCTTCTACTTCTTCGGCGCCTTCCTCGTGTACACCGCGATCAACCTGCTGCGGCACCGCGGCGAGGACGAGAACTACGAGGAGAACGCGCTGATCCGGCGGATGCGCCGGGTCCTGCCCATGACCCCGGACTTCCAGGGCAGCAAGATCCGCGTCCTCGAGGGCGGCCGCAAGCTGTGGACGCCGATGATCGTCGTCTTCCTCGCCCTCGGGACGACGGACCTCATCTTCGCCCTCGACAGCATCCCGGCGATCTTCGGGCTCACCCGGGAGCCGTTCATCGTCTTCACCGCGAACGTCTTCGCGCTGATGGGCCTGCGCCAGCTGTACTTCATGCTCGGCGGGCTGCTCAAGCGGCTGGTGTACCTCTCGATCGGCCTGGCCGTGATCCTCGCCTTCATCGGCGTGAAGCTGGTCCTGGAGGCGCTGCACGAGAACACCGTGCCGTTCATCAACGGGGGCGAGCACATCGCCGCCGTCCCGACCATCCCGATCTGGCTGTCGCTCACCGTCATCGTCGGCGTCCTCGCGATCGCCACGATCGCCAGCCTGCTGAAGACCCGCGGCCAGGCCCCCGAGCCCTCGCCCGCGGAGGCCGGGGTCGCCGGGACCGTCGGCGCCCAGGGGCCGGAGGCGCTGGCCGAGGCCGAGCGCCGCGCCGAGCAGCGGGGCGACGAGCGGACGAGCGACCAGGAGCGCAGCCGCCCCTGAGGCGGCAACCCGGCGGGCGCGTCCCGCTGGGTTAGCGTCGCTCATCATGCGCCCGACCGATCTCGCACTGCTCCGCACGCCGGGCGTCCCCACCGTCTCCCCGGACGGCCGCATGGCGGTCGTGGCCGTCGCCCGCCCCGACCTCGAGGCCGACACCTACGCCGGCCAGCTGTGGGCGGTCCCGACCGACGGGTCGGCACCGGCCCGGCCGCTCACTTCCGGCGCCCGGGACAGCGCCCCCGCGTTCTCCCCGGACGGGCGCTGGCTGGCCTTCCTGCGGGCGGAGGAGCCGGGCCGGCCGCAGCTGCACGTGCTGCCCACGTCCGGCGGGGCGCCGCGCCGGCTCACCGCCCACCACCTGGGCGCCGGCGTCCCGGTGTGGAGCCCGGACTCGCGGCGGCTGGCCTACACCGCCCGCGTCCCCGAGCACGGCCGCTACGGCACCGTCGAGGGGGTGGGGCCCGAGGCGGAACCGCCCCGACTGATCACCACCCTGAAGTACCGGCTCGACGACGTGGGCTTCGTCGGCGACCAGCGCAGCCAGGTCTTCGTCCTGGACCTGCCCGAGGACCTCGAGGACGACGGCGTGCCGCTGCCCGAGCCGCTGCAGGTCACCTCCGCCGACGCCGACGCCGCCGAGGTCGTCTGGCACCCGG
Source organism: Geodermatophilus ruber (assembly GCF_900114385.1). Lineage (GTDB taxonomy): Bacteria > Actinomycetota > Actinomycetes > Mycobacteriales > Geodermatophilaceae > Geodermatophilus > Geodermatophilus ruber. The sequence continues at coordinate 149,896 of NZ_FOSW01000006.1, read as the reverse complement.
AGGGCACCGAGCTGGCGTTCGTCTCCGCCCGGCACCCCCGGGCCGACCGCGACCTGGTGCAGGACGTGTTCGCCATCAGCCCCGACGGCACCGGGCTGCGGCAGATCACCGGGTCGCGTGCCCAGTGCAGCCGGCCGGCCTACGACCCGGGCGGGCGGTACCTCTACGTGACGGCGGTCCCGGACCTGGGCCCGGACGGCCTGGACTTCGCCGGCCGCGGCCGCACGCTGTGCCGGGTACCGGCCGCCGGAGGAGAGCTGGAGCCGCTGCTGGGCCCGCGGGAGACCCATCGCGGCGACGAGAACCCGGGCACGGTCGTGACCCCGGAGGGGGTGCTCGTCGGGGTGCAGCGCCGCGGCGCGGTGGAGCTGCTGCGGGTGCCGCTCGACGGCGGGGCGACCGAGGCCCTGGTCGACGGCCCGTTCACCGTCCGCGGCGTCGCCGCCGGCGGCGGCGTGGTCGTGGCCACCGTGGCGCACGACCGGTCGGCGGGGGAGCTGATCGCGATCACCCCCGGCCGGCGCCGGCTGCTCACCGCCTTCGGCCGCCGGCTGGGGGCCACCGGCCGGCTGCACCGGGTGCGGGAGCGGACGGCGCAGGCCCCCGACGGCACCCCGGTGCACGGCTGGGTGACCCTGCCTGCGGGGCCCGGGCCGCACCCGGTGCTGCTGATCGTGCACGGCGGGCCGTTCACCCAGCACGGCTGGAGCCTGCTCGACGAGGTCCAGGTGCACGTGTCGGCCGGGTACGCCGTCCTCCAGTGCAACCCGCGCGGCTCCTCCGGCTACGGCGAGGCGCACGGCCGGGCGGTCAGGGGCGGCTGGGGCGGCGTGGACGCCGACGACGTCCTGGCCTTCCTGGAGGCCGCCCTGGAGGACCCCGCGCTGGACGCCGACCGGGTGGGCATCATGGGCGGCTCCTACGGCGGGTTCCTCACCGCGCTGCTCATCGGCCGGACGACACGCTTCGCCGCCGCGGTCGCCGAGCGGGCGTTCACCGACCCGGTCAGCTTCGTCGGCTCCTCCGACATCGGGTGGTACTTCGCCGACCAGTACCTGGGCGAGGACCTCGGGCGGCTCGCGGCGCAGAGCCCGCTGGCGGAGGCCGCCACGATCACCACCCCCACGCTGGTCATCCACTCCGAGCAGGACCGGCGCTGCCCGGTCGAACAGGGGGCGCGGCTCTACGTGGAGCTCAAGCGCCGCGGCGTCCCCAGCGAGCTGCTGCTGTTCCCCGGCGAGGGGCACGAGCTCTCCCGTTCCGGGCGGCCGCGGCATCGGCTCGCCCGGTTCGAGCACCTGTTGCGCTGGTGGGCCCGGTGGCTGCCCACGCCGCAGAACCCCGGCCCGGGGATGGCCGAGCTGCCGGAGGCGGACCCGCACCCCGAGCCGCTCACCGTCCGCGCCGTCCGGCTCGAGGGCTGAACGCCGGCGGTTCCCGCGAGCCGCCGGGGCTGGCAGGGTGACGCCCAGCCGGATGGAGGGAGGCCCCCGTGGCCGAGCGTCGGATGCCCCGCTGGCCGGAGCTGCGCGAGCTGGTCCGCCCGCGTCGCCTCCCCGGGGACGCGACGGACCGCCGGCTGGCCCGGGCGGCCACCGTCGGGGACCTCCGGGAGATCGCCCGGACGCGCGTCCCGCGGGCGGTGTTCGACTACACCGACGGCGCGGCCGGTGCGGAGATCAGCCTGCGGCGGTCGCGGGAGGCCTTCGCGCGGGTCGAGTTCCGCCCCAGCGTCCTGCGCGACGTCTCCGTCGTCGACCCCACGACGCGGCTGCTCGGCCGCCCGTCGGCGCTGCCGCTGGTGTTCGCGCCCACCGGCTTCACCCGGCTCATGCACGCCGACGGCGAGGTCGGGGTCGGGCGGGTGGCGGAGCGGATCGGCATCCCGCACGCGCTGTCCACCATGGGCACCACGACGATCGAGGCGCTCGCGGAGGCGGCCCCGATGGGCCGCCGGTGGTTCCAGCTCTACCTGTGGCGGGACCGCGAGGCCAGCGCCGCGCTCGTCGAGCGGGCGGCGAAGGCCGGGTACGAGGCCCTCGTGCTGACCGTCGACACCCCGGTGGCCGGCCCGCGGCTGCGCGACGTCCGCAACGGGTTCACCATCCCGCCGGCGCTCACCCTGCGCACCGTGACCAACGCCGCCGTCCACCCGCGCTGGTGGATCGACCTGCTCACCACGGAGCCGCTGGAGTTCGCCTCCCTCCGCTCCTGGGGCGGCACCGTGGCCGAGCTCGCGGACCGGGTCTTCGAGCCCGCGGCGACCCTGGCCGACGTCTCGGCGCTGCGCGAGACCTGGCCGGGCGCGCTGGTCGTCAAGGGCGTGCAGACGGCGGACGACGCCCGGGCGGTCGTGGACGCCGGCGCGGACGCCGTCGTCGTCTCCAACCACGGCGGCCGCCAGCTCGACCGCGCGCCCACACCGCTGGAGGAGCTGCCCGCCGTGGTCCGGGCCGTGGGGGAGCGGGCGGAGGTCTACCTGGACGGCGGCATCCTCGACGGGGCGGACGTCGTCGCCGCGGTGGCCTGCGGCGCCCGCGGCTGCCTGGTCGGCCGGGCCTACCTCTACGGGCTCATGGCCGGCGGCGAGCGGGGCGTGCAGCGGGTCGCCGACATCCTGGCCGGCGAGATCGCCCGGACGCTGCAGCTGCTCGGCGTCCCGTCGGTCGCGGAGCTGACGCCGGACCGGGTCCGGCTGCGGGGCTGACGCGGGCGGCCGTCCACCGGCCCATTGCTCCCGGACCGGGGGGTTCCTAGGGTGCGGCATGGACGTCGTCGAGGTCGTGCCCACCTTCGAGCAGTACGCCTTCACCTTCGGGGGCGTGGCCCCGCTCGGGCGGGTCCGGCCGGGGACGGCGCTGCGGGTGTGGTCCGACGACGCGTTCTGCGGCGCGCTGCAGAAGACCACCGACCTCTCCAGCGAGAAGGTCGACCTGCGCTTCGTCAACCCGCAGACCGGACCCTTCTACGTCGAGGGCGCCGAGCCCGGTGACACCCTCGCGCTGCACTTCGTCGCCATGACGCCGGCGCGGGACTGGGGCGCCTCCGCGGCGATCCCGTTCTTCGGCGGGCTGACCGGCACCGACCGGGTGGCGACCCTGCAGGACCCGCTGCCGGACACCACCTGGATCTACGAGCTGGACCGGGCCCGCAACACGGTCACCTTCGTCGCGCAGCACACCGACCTGCAGATCGACCTGCCGGTGTCGCCGATGCTGGGGACGGTCGGCGTCGCCCCGCCCGGCGGGGAGGTGCGCAGCTCGCTGGTGCCTGAGCGGTTCGGCGGCAACATGGACACCCCGCAGATGCGCCCCGGCGCCACCTGCTTCCTCGGCGTCAACGTCGAGGGCGCGCTGTTCTCCGTGGGGGACGGGCACTACCGCCAGGGCGAGGGTGAGGCCTGCGGCACCGCCGTCGAGGGCGCGATGACGACCACCCTGATCGTCGAGCTGATCAAGGGCGGGGCGCCGCTGTGGCCGCGGATCGAGGACGACACCCACTGGATGACCGTGGGCTCCAGCCGGCCGCTGGAGGACGCCTGGCGGATCGGCCAGGTGGAGCTCGTGCGCTGGTTCGGCGAGCTCTACGGCCTGCACCCCATGGACGCCTACCAGCTGCTCAGCCAGATCACCGAGGTGCCGATCGCCAACGTCGTCGACGCCAACTACAGCGCGGTGGTCAAGGCCCGGAAGTCGCTGCTCCCGCCGGCCACGGCCTTCGGCGGGCTGCACGACGACCTGCGCCGCCGCGCCGCGACCCTGCTCTGACCGACCCGGAGGAACTCCCATGGACCTGCAGCTCACCGGCTCCCGCGTGCTGGTCACCGGCGGCACCCGCGGCATCGGCCGGGCGATCGTCGAGGCATTCGTCGACGAGGGCGCCGTCGTCGAGTTCTGCGCCCGGGACGCCGCGGAGATCGAGGCGACCGAGAAGGCGATCGCCGAGCGGGGCGGGCGGGCCACCGGCGTCCGGCTGGACGTCGCCGACGGCCCCGCGCTCACCGCCTGGGTGGCCGAGGCCGCCGGGCGGCTCGGCGGCCTCGACGCCGTCGTCGCGAACGTCAGCGCGCTGGCGATCCCGGACACCGAGGAGAACTGGCGGCGCTCCTTCGAGGTCGACCTCATGCACACGGTGCGGCTCGCGACGGCCGCGCTCCCGCATCTGGAGGCCGGCGGAAGGGGGTCGATCACCGCGATCTCGAGCGTCTCCGGCCGCGAGGCCGACTTCGCCTCCGGGCCCTACGGGACCATGAAGACGGCGGTCGTCGGCTACATCCAGGGGCTGGCGCTCCAGCTCGCCCCCCGCGGCGTGCGGGCCAACACGGTCTCGCCGGGGAACACCTTCTTCGAGGGCGGTGTCTGGCAGCAGATCCAGCAGGGCGACCCCGAGCTGTACGAGACCGCGCTGGGCCTCAACCCCACCGGCCGCATGGGCCTGCCCGAGGAGATGGCCCGCGCCGTCGTCTTCCTCGCCAGCCCGGTCTCCAGCTTCACGACCGGCACGAACCTGGTGGTGGACGGCGCCCTGACCCGCGGGATCCAGCTCTGATCGGCCCGGCTCCGGCCGGCCGGGATCTGGTCCGGCGCACCGGGGCCCCCTAGCGTTCGCTCATGGCGCTCATCTATCCCATCCAGGCCGACTCGCCCGAGCCGGAGGACGACGCGGACCCCGACTTCGCCGAGCTCGCCGCTGACCTCTCCGACCAGTGGCTGGTCGAGGTGGCCGTGAGCGAGGACGGCGAGGACGGCTGCTTCGGCCCGCTCACCGCCCGGGCCGCGTGGGACCTGGCGGTCAGCATCGACGAGCGCCGTCCGGGGTGGGCGGTGTCGGTGGTCCCGCTGTACGTGCCGGGGACGGCCGAGGAGCTGGTGGCGCTGTTCGAGGAGGAGTAGGGCCGTGTCGTCGGGCGGCGGCCCGGGTCAGCGGGTGTTCCCGGTGTGCCCGAGGGAGTACCGCCCGGGCTGGGGCCACACGCACAACCCGTGCGGGCCCTCGGCGACCGGGATGCGGGCGAGCAGCCGCCCGTCGACGGTGGAGAGCACGTACACCTCGCTGTCGTAGCGCCCCGAGAGCCACAGTTGGCTGCCGTCGGCGGTGACCCCGCCCATGTCGGGGCTCCCGCCGGGGACGGGCCACCGGGTGATCTCCGCCCCGGTCCGGGCGTCGAGCACGCTCACGCTGTGGTCCAGCCGGTTGGACACGTAGAGCTGCCCGGCGTCGCGGCTGAGGTACAGCCCGTGCGCCCCGGCACCGGTGGGGATCTCGCCGATGACCCGGGTGGCCGCGCCGTCGAGGACCCAGAGGCCGCCCTGGTCGGAGTCCGCGACGTAGAAGCGCGAGCCGTCCGGCGCCAGCCTGACGTCCTGCGGGCCCATGTGCGTGTGGCGCACCGGCATGTCGATCATGCGGAGCAGGGTGCGGGCGGCGACGTCGACCACGGCCACGCTGCCGGCCCGTTCGCAGGTGAAGACGCCGATCCGGCCGTCGAGGGTGAAGTCCGCGTGGTCCACCCCGGCGCAGTCGGGCACCGCCAGACGGCCCTGCTCGGCCCAGCTGTGCGGGTCGTAGAAGACCAGCGCCCGGTGGTCCCACGCCACGGAGATCGCCGCGCCGCCGTCGGGCGTGAAGTACATGTTGTACGGGTCGACGACCGGGATCCGCGCGCCCGGCCGGCCGGTGCGGGGGTCGATCGGCGTGACGGTGTCGCCGACGTCGTCGGTGGCGTACAGCGTCCGCATGTCGTAGGAGGGCACGACGTGCTGGACCTCGTCGCCGGCCGGGAACCGGTCCACGACGGCGAACGTCGCCGGGTCGATGACCCAGACCTCCCCGCTGTTGTGCGGCACGTAGACCAGCGGGCGGGCCGCCCGGGCGGTCGGCGCCAGCATCCCGGCGCCGGCGGCGGCGTAGACGTTGCCGGGATCGGTCACCGGGGGCATGCCGGGCAGATCGTCCCCGGCGGCGCCGGGCACCGCCCCCTCCGCGGACGGCGGTGCGGCCGTGGGTGCGGTGGTGCCGGAGGGCCCGGCGTGCTGCGCGTGCCCGGTCTGCCCGGATGTGCAGCCGGCCAGCAGCGCGACCGCGGTGCCGATGCACACGAGCCCGGGGCGCACGTCCCGGAGGCTACGGCGCGCACCCCGCCGGGGGCCGGCGCGCCGACGTCACCCCGGGGCCGGCTCACCAGCCCCGGGCGCGCCACTCCCCGAGGTGCGGGCGCTCGGTGCCGAGCGTGGTGTCCTTGCCGTGGCCGGGGTAGACCCAGGTGTCGTCCGGCAGGGCGCCGAACAAGCGGGCCTCGACGTCGTCGACGAGGCTGGCGAAGCGCTGCGGGTCCTGCTGGGTGTTGCCGACGCCGCCGGGGAACAGGCTGTCGCCGGTGAACACGTGCGTGCCCGCGTCGCCCGGCCCGCGCCAGACCAGCGCGATGCTGCCCGGCGTGTGCCCGCGCAGGTGGATGACCTCGAGGGTCTGCTCGCCGACGGTCACGGTGTCCCCGTGCTCCACCGGCCGCTGGACGGGGACCGGCAGGTCGCCGGCGTCCGCAGGGTGGGCGACGGTCGTCGCGCCGGTCGCGGTCACCACGTCGGGGAGGGCCCGGTGGTGGTCCCAGTGCCCGTGGGTGGTGACGACCGTGCGCAGGTCGGCGTCGCCGATCAGGCCGCGCAGGGCCGCGGGGTCGGCCGCCGCATCGACGAGCAGCGCCTCCCCGGTCGCCGTGCACTGCAGCAGGTAGGCGTTGTTGGCCATGTCGCTGACCGCCAGCTTGCTGATGATCAGCCCCGGCAGCTCCCGGACGTCGGCGGGGCCACCCACCTCGACGTCGCCGGTGTAGGTTCCCGCGCTCATCCTGAGCCTCCGTTCGAGATGTGTCGGCAGCCGCGGTTACGGTCCAGGCATGGACGCTAGCGGAGGTGCCGCAGCCGGTCAGATCGTCGGCCTCCCCGCGACGGAGCTGGCCGCGCGGGTGCGCGCGGGGGAGCTGACGGCGGTCGAGGTGGTGCGCGCGCACCTCGCGCACATCGACGCGGTGGAGGCCCGGATCGGCGCCTTCCGTGTCGTGCGCCGCGAGGCCGCGCTGGAAGAGGCCGCCGCCGTCGACGCCGCCCCCGACCGCGCCGCGCTGCCGCTGGCCGGGGTGCCGATCGCGGTCAAGGACAACGTCGACGTGGCCGGGGAGGTCTGCACCGACGGCTCGCCGGCCTGCCCGAGCCGGGTGGCGAGCGAGGACCACGCCGTGGTCGCCCGGCTGCGCGCCGCCGGCGCGGTCGTCGTCGGCATCACCCGCGCTCCCGAGCTGTGCCTGTACGCCGCCACCGACGGCCCGGGCGCGGTGAGCCGCAACCCGTGGGACACCGCCCGCTCCCCGGCGGGCAGCTCCGGCGGCAGCGCCGCGGCGGTGGCCTCCGGGGCGGTCCCGCTCGCGCACGGCAACGACGGCATGGGCTCCCTGCGCCTGCCGGCCGCCGCCTGCGGGCTGGTCACCCTCAAGCCCGGGCGCGGCGTCGTGCCGGCGGGGATCGGCGCCGACGACTGGTCCGGCATGGCGGTGAACGGTGCACTGGCCACCACCGTCGCCGATCTGGCGCTGGCCCACGCGCTCCTGGCCGGGCAGGAACCGGCGGCGCCGGCCCCGCCCGGGCGGCCGCTGCGCATCGCCGTCTCGACCCGCTCGCCGGTGCCCGGGGTGCGGGCCGACGGCCCGGCGCGGGCCGCGGTGGACGCCGTGGCCGCCACGCTGGCCGCCGCCGGGCACACCGTCGTCCGGCGTGATCCGCCGATCACCCCCGGCGCGGCGGCCGGGGCGCTCACCCGCTGGATGGCCGGCGCCGCCGACGACGCCGAGCACCTCGGGATCGCCCTGCACGACCTGCAGCCCCGCAGCCGCACCCACGCCCGCATCGGGCGTGCGGTCCGCGCGGCCGGCCTGGTGCGGCCGCGCACCGCCGAGCGCTTCCGGGAGCGCATGGTCGCCTTCTTCGCAGGAGCCAGTTCGGCCTCCCCGCAGGGTTCCGCTCCGAGCGTGCGAGGAGTGGGGGGCGGGGAGGTCCTTGATCTGCTGCTCACCCCGGTGACCACGGGGCCGCCGCTGCCGGCGCGCCCCTGGCACGAGCGGTCCTTCCTGGCCAACGTCACCGCCAACGCCCGCTGGGCGCCGTGGACCGCGGCCTGGAACCTGGCCGGATTGCCGGCCCTGGTGCTGCCCGCGGGCACCCGGCGCGAGGGGCACCCCCTGGCCGTCCAGTTCGTCGGGGGCCCGGGTGCCGAGGAGCGACTACTCTGGATCGCAGGAGAACTGGAGCGGCGGCGGCCATGGCGCCGGTACGCGCCGGTCTTCGACCCCACCGCACAGCCGGCCCCCGTACCCGCCTGAGCAGCGCCGGCACCGGTACCGCCGCGGCCGGTGCACGGCGCGCCCGGGCCGGCGCCGCCCCGCACACGCAGCACCACACGGCATGACCGCACGGCCTGACCTCACGGCTTGGCCTCCACCGAGCACTCGACCGACAGGGAACACATGGATCGCCTCGTCGTCCGCGGCGCCCGCGAGCACAACCTCAAGGACGTCCACCTCGACCTGCCCCGCGACGCGCTGATCGTCTTCACGGGGCTGTCCGGCTCGGGCAAGTCCAGCCTCGCCTTCGACACGATCTTCGCCGAGGGGCAGCGCCGGTACGTCGAGTCGCTGTCGGCGTACGCCCGGCAGTTCCTCGGCCAGATGGACAAGCCCGACGTCGACTTCATCGAGGGCCTGAGCCCCGCGGTGTCGATCGACCAGAAGTCGACCAACCGCAACCCGCGGTCGACCGTCGGCACCATCACCGAGGTCTACGACTACCTCCGGCTGCTCTACGCCCGCGCCGGGCAGCCGCACTGCCCCAACTGCGGCAAGCCGATCTCCCGGCAGACCCCGCAGCAGATCGTCGACCAGGTGCTGAGCATGGAGGAGGGCACCCGGTTCCAGGTGCTCGCCCCCGTCGTCCGGGCCCGCAAGGGCGAGTACGTCGACCTGTTCAGCTCGCTGCAGACCCAGGGCTTCTCCCGCGTCCGGGTCGACGGCGTGGTGCACCCGCTCACCGAGCCGCCGAAGCTCAAGAAGCAGGAGAAGCACACGATCGAGGTGATCGTGGACCGGCTGACGGTCAAGGAGAGCGCCAAGCGCCGCCTGACCGACTCGATCGAGACCGCGCTGGGCCTGGCCGGCGGCCTGGTCGTCCTGGACTTCGTCGATCTGGCCGAGGACGACCCGGAGCGCGAGCGCACCTTCTCCGAGCACCTCGCCTGCGTCGACGACGGGCTGTCGTTCGAGGCGCTCGAGCCGCGGTCGTTCTCGTTCAACTCGCCCTTCGGCGCCTGCCCGGAGTGCACCGGGATCGGCACCCGCAAGGAGGTCGACCCCGAACTCGTCGTGCCCGACCCGGGGAAGAGCCTGGCAGCGGGTGCCATCGCCCCGTGGGCGAGCTCGATGAGCAACGAGTACTTCACCCGGCTGCTCACCGGCCTCTCCCAGCAGCTCGGGTTCTCGATGGACGACCCGTGGGAGCGGCTTCCGGCCAAGGCGCAGAAGGCGATCCTGCACGGTTCCCCGGACCAGGTGCACGTCCGCTACAAGAACCGCTACGGCCGCGAGCGCAGCTATTACGCCGCGTTCGAGGGCGTCCTGCCGTTCCTGGAACGCCGGCACGAGGACACCGACAGCGACTACATGCGGGACAAGTACGAGGGCTACATGCGCGATGTGGCCTGTCCCGTCTGCCACGGCACCCGGCTCAAGCCGGAGATCCTCGCGGTCAAGCTCAACGGCCGGTCGATCGCCGAGGTCACCAACCTGTCCATCGGCGAGGCGTCCCACCTGCTGGGTTCCCTGGAGCTGGGGGAGCGTGAGCGGGCGATCGCCGACCGCGTGCTCCGCGAGATCCAGGCGCGGCTGTCCTTCCTCGTCGACGTCGGGCTGGACTACCTCTCCCTCGACCGGCCGGCGGCCACCCTCGCCGGCGGTGAGGCGCAGCGCATCCGGCTGGCCACCCAGATCGGCTCGGGGCTGGTCGGCGTGCTCTACGTCCTCGACGAGCCGTCGATCGGGCTGCACCAGCGGGACAACACCCGGCTGATCGAGACGCTGGTCCGGCTGCGCGACATGGGCAACACGCTGATCGTCGTCGAGCACGACGAGGACACGATCAAGACCGCCGACTGGGTCGTCGACATCGGCCCCGGTGCCGGCGAGCACGGCGGTGAGGTCGTGGTGAGCGGGACGGTCGAGGAGCTGCTGGCCAGCGAGCGGTCCCTCACCGGGCAGTACCTGTCCGGGCGCAAGGAGATCGCCGTCCCGCAGGTGCGCCGCGAGCCGACCCCCGGTCGCGAGCTGGTCGTCAAGGGCGCCCGCGAGCACAACCTCAAGGGCGTGGACGTCACCTTCCCGCTGGGCATGCTGGTCGCGGTCACCGGCGTCTCCGGCTCCGGCAAGTCCACCCTGGTCAACGACATCCTGTACACGACGCTGGCCAACGAGCTGAACCGCGCACGCCTGGTGCCCGGCCGGCACCGGACGATCACCGGGCTGGATCAGCTGGACAAGGTGGTCCACGTCGACCAGTCGCCGATCGGCCGCACCCCGCGGTCCAACCCGGCCACCTACACCGGGGTGTGGGACCACGTCCGCAAGCTGTTCGCCAGCACGACCGAGGCGAAGATGCGCGGCTATTTGCCCGGGCGCTTCTCGTTCAACGTCAAGGGCGGCCGCTGCGAGGCGTGCTCCGGCGACGGCACGCTCAAGATCGAGATGAACTTCCTGCCCGACGTGTACGTCCCCTGCGAGGTGTGCAAGGGCGCCCGGTTCAACCGGGAGACCCTCGAGGTGCACTACAAGGGGAAGACCGTCGCCGAGGTCCTGGACATGCCGATCGAGGAGGCGGCCGAGTTCTTCGCCGCCATCCCGGCGATCGCCCGGTACCTGCGCACCCTCACCGACGTCGGGTTGGGCTACGTGCGGCTCGGGCAGCCGGCGACCACCCTCTCCGGCGGTGAGGCGCAGCGGGTCAAGCTGGCCAGCGAGCTGCAGAAGCGGTCCAACGGCCGCAGCATCTACGTGCTCGACGAGCCCACCACCGGGCTGCACTTCGAGGACATCCGCAAGCTGCTGCTGGTGCTCCAGGGCCTGGTCGACAAGGGCAACTCGGTCGTCGTCATCGAGCACAACCTGGACGTGATCAAGAGCGCCGACTGGCTCATCGACATGGGGCCGGAGGGCGGCTTCCGCGGCGGCACGGTCGTGGCCGAGGGGCCGCCGGAGTTCGTCGCGACCGTCCCGGAGAGCCACACCGGCCGGTACCTGGCGAGGATGCTCGACGCCGAGGCGGTGGCGGCCGCCGCCGCCCCGAAGAAGCGGGCCCGCAAGAAGGCCAGCTGACGCGACGCACCGACGACGGCCACTCCCGCACTTGTACGGGGAGTGGCCGTCGCCGTACCGTCGGTGTGACGAGGGTCACGCCGACGCCGTCGGTGTGATCGGGGTCCGCCGAGGAGGAGCTGCGCATGGGCGCTGTCCTGCACCAGACCGGCAGCCGGCGATGAGCGCGCTCACGCCCGACTGCGACCCGGACCTGTCGATCTGCGGTTCCCCGCTCGGCGGCGGGGCCAGCGGTCCTCCACGGGTGCGGACCACCCTGGTGCTGCTCGCCGCGCTCGCCGCGTCCCTGCTCGTCCTCGGTGGTGCGGCGGTGCCGGGCGTCGTGGCCGTCCTCGCCGGCGGGGTCGCCCTCGTGTCCGCGCTGGCTCTGGTGCGCCGCGCGGTCCGGATGGCCCGCCGGGCCCGGCTCGCGGGCTGAGCCTCATCCGCGTCCGGCCGGCTCGGCGGGACGGTCGGGAGCCTCCCGGGGCCTCGGGGTGGCGCCCGCCTCGACCTGCTGCCAGAACGCGTCGACACGGGTGTTCCAGCGGCCGGGCACCTCCTGGAACGGCTGGTGGCACTCGGTCGGCCACGCCTCGAACTGCGCTCCGGGGATCGCCTCGGCGACGGCCCGGCCCAGCACCGGGCGGGCGGTGGAGTCGACCCCGCCGGCCAGCACCAGCGCCGGCACCGCGATCCGCGCCGGGCGGTCCGGCGTCCCGTCGTCGAGGAACGCGTCCAGGTAGCGCTGCAGGTCCTCCGCGGTCTGCTTGTGGGGGAAGGCCAGCATCTCCTCGACGAACGCGGCCACGGTGCCGTCCTCGTGCGCCCGGGCGGTGTAGATGTCGAGGAAGAAGCCCTCCAGGAACGCCCGCTCGCTCGGGGCGACGGCGACCAGCCACTGGACGAACCGGAGCCACGACCGGAGGTAGACGTCCGGCAGCGCCCACGTGCTCTGCAGCACCAGGCTGCGGACCAGGTCGGGACGGCGCACCGCCAGCTCCTGGGCCACGATGCTGCCGCCGGAGAACCCCGCCACGTGCGCCGCCCCGACGCCGAGGGCGTCGAGCACCCCGGCGGCGTCGTCGGCCATGACCGCCACGGTCACCGGCCCGTCGGGCATCGCCGTGCGCCCGGTGCCGCGGTTGTCCAACGCGGTCAGCCGGTAGCGGTCGGCCAGCCCGTCCAGCTGGAACTGCCAGGACTCGACGGTGTCGCCGGCGCCACCGACCAGCAGGACGTCGGGCCCCGCGCCGACCTGCTCGGTCCAGACCTCCAGGTTCGCCACGCGCACGTGCCGGCCCATCGTCAGGCCCCCTCCGGGGAGTGCCATCGCTCCCGGTGCTCCGCGTGTGTCCGCAGGTAGGCGCCGGGCTGGAAGAAGCGGTCGTAGAACTCCAGATCCAGGTGGTGGGCCTGCACGTAGTTGAGGATGAACAGGGTCGGCACCGTGCCCGGGAACTTGCCGAAGGTGTCGAGGATGTACTGCGCCTGCAGGGCGACGCAGGCCTGGAACTCCTCGTCGTGCGGCTCGGCGGCGCCGCGGAACCCCGGGCTGTCGGACCACGCGCCGGGTGTCCGCGGGTGGAACGGGCCGCCGGCGCCGAACTTCCGCTCGGTGAAGGCCGCGACCGCCGCAGCCATGTCCGCGTGGTGGGGTGGGCAGAACGCCTCGAAGACCCCGGGCAGGCCGGTGGGGTTGGGCACCGCCCAGCGCTCGTCCCGGTCGTAGCGGAACCCGAGGCCGGGGACGTCGGGGTTCCCGGAGGCCCCCAGCACGCTGAACCGGTCGATGCCGTCGAACATCCACCCGCCCAGCCCCATCGCCTGGAGCATGAGCACGCCGGCGTAGCAGCTGGTGGCCAGCTCGGCGGTGGCCTCGGTGAGCGCGTACTGCTCGCTGAACGTGAGCGGGAACGGCGCGTCGACGTCCACCCGGTCGCGGAACCGCTCCAGGCCGGGGATCTCGCGCCCGTTCACGTCGTCGAAGATCGCGTACCCGTTCTGCGTGAAGAAGCAGAGGATCGCGAGCATGTGCTGGGCGATGTCGGCTACCGGCACCACCAGCAGCGAGCCGGGCACGTTGACGCACCAGGTGTTGTGCCCCTCCAGGTAGGGCTCCTCGGCCGGCAGGTGCAGCCGCTGGTCGGCGAGCTGCCGCACCCGCCCCCGGTGCCGCTCGACCATGAGCTCGGCCGTCACCTGCTCGGTGGCGGGGTCGACCAGCGTGCCGGCGTCCCGGGTCGGGAAGAACCAGACGCCGGAGTCGTCGGTGAAGAACAGCTCGGCGGTGTGGAAGCCGGCCGCGGACGGGAAGGTCCGCCCGGTCGCGCTGCCCGCGTAGTTCGCCGGGTGCGGCGCGTAGCGGGGGTTGCGGGTGATCGAGTAGTGCCACCCCGTCGTGCCGCCCATGGCGCTGAGCACGAGCATCCGCTCCAGCTCGGTGAGCGGCTGCGGCGCGTGCCGCGACCGGTAGGCCAGCGGGCCGTCCGGGATCTCGTCGCCCAGCGCGAACCGCCGGGACCGCCGCCCGAACAGCGCCTCCACCAGCGGGAAGGTGGCGAGGTCGGCCAGCGGGTCGGCCAGCTCGGGCGCCGAGGGCTCGCCGCGCGCCACCGGGATGCCGGCGGTCCGGGTCGGGCTGGCCGGGTCCTGGGTGGAGCTCATCGCGCACCCCCGGGCGGAGGACGACCTACCCACCGAGGCTCGTGCCGCCGCGGTGGGCCTGTCAACGCCCTCGCGCACCCCGCGCGGCCGGAATCACACAGATGTCGTCCCCGAGGGCCGGGCGGGTACCGCGGACGGCGGAGCGTCGTCCCCCGCACCTAATCTGGGAGCCATGCCCGACCCGTCCACCTACCGACCGGCGGTCGGCAGCATCCCGGAGGACCCGGGGGTCTACAAGTTCCGCGACCCCCACGGTCGGGTCATCTACGTCGGCAAGGCCAAGAACCTCCGGCAGCGGCTGAACAGCTACTTCGCCGACATCGCCGGCCTGCACCCGCGGACCCGGCAGATGGTGACGACGGCGGCCGGCGTCGAGTGGACCGTGGTCGGCACCGAGGTCGAGGCGCTCCAGCTCGAGTACAACTGGATCAAGGAGTACGACCCGCGGTTCAACGTCCGCTACCGCGACGACAAGAGCTACCCGAGCCTCGCCGTGACGCTGAACGAGGAGTACCCCCGGCTGCAGGTGATGCGCGGGCCGAAGAAGAAGGGCGTCCGCTACTTCGGCCCCTACGCGCACGCGTGGGCCATCCGCGAGACCCTCGACACACTCACCCGCGTCTTCCCGGCCCGCACCTGCTCCAACGGGGTGTTCAAGCGGGCCGGCCAGATCGGCCGCCCCTGCCTGCTGGGCTACATCGGCAAGTGCTCGGCCCCCTGCATCGGCCGGGTCGACGCCGAGGAGCACCGCGCGATCGTCGAGGACTTCGTCGAGTTCATGGCCGGCCGCACCGACCTGATGGTCAAGCGGCTCGAGCGCGAGATGACCGCGGCCGCCGAGGCGCTGGAGTTCGAGAAGGCCGCCCGGCTGCGCGACGACCTGGGGGCGCTGCGGCGGGCGCTGGAGAAGCAGGCCGTCGTCCTCGGCGACGGCACCGACGCCGACGTCGTGGCCTTCGCGCAGGACGAGCTGGAGGCCTCGGTCCAGGTCTTCCACGTCCGGGGCGGGCGGGTGCGCGGCCAGCGCGGCTGGATCGTCGACAAGGTCGAGGCGGTCACCACCGGCGAGCTCGTGGAGCAGTTCCTGCTGCAGGTCTACGGCGGCGTCGACGAGCAGACCGGCGCCGGCGAGGTCGGCGAGGCGGTGCCGCGCGAGGTGCTGGTGCCCGAGCTGCCCGAGGACGCCGAGGTCTACGCCGAGCTGCTGAGCGAGCTGCGCGGCTCCCGGGTGTCGTTGCGGGTGCCGCAGCGCGGCGACAAGCGGGCCCTGCTCGAGACCGTGGAGCGCAACGCCAAGGAGGCCTTCGCCCGGCACCGGGTGAAGCGGGCCAGCGACCTCACCGCCCGCTCGCTGGCGCTCGCGGAGCTGCAGGAGGCCCTCGAGCTGCCCGAGGCCCCGCTGCGGATCGAGTGCATCGACATCAGCCACGTGCAGGGCACCAACGTGGTGGCCTCCATGGTGGTGTTCGAGGACGGCCTGGCGAAGAAGTCCGACTACCGGCGGTTCAGCGTCACGAACGGAACCGACGACACCGCGGCGATGGCCGAGGTGGTCCGGCGGCGGTTCGCCCGGCATCTCAAGGAGGAGGCCGACCGGAAGGACGAGCAGGGCATCGCGGCCGAGGAGGGCCGGCCGCGCCGGTTCGCCTACCCGCCGAACCTGCTGGTCGTCGACGGCGGCGCCCCGCAGGTCGCCGCGGCCGCCCGGTCCCTCGACGAGCTCGGCGTGGTCGACGTCGCCGTCTGCGGGCTGGCCAAGCGGATGGAGGAGGTGTGGCTGCCGGGGGAGAGCGACCCGGTGATCCTGCCCCGCACCTCCGAGGCGCTCTATCTGCTGCAGCGGGTCCGCGACGAGGCCCACCGGTTCGCCATCACCTACCACCGGCAGAAGCGCTCGACGAGCATGCTGGTCTCCCTGTTGGACGACGTCCCCGGCCTCGGGGAGACGCGGCGGAAGGCGCTGATGAAGCAGTTCGGGTCCCTCAAGCGGCTCCGGGCCGCGACGGTCGAGGAGCTGATGGCCGTTCCCGGCATCGGCCGGCGGACGGCGGAGGCGGTCCAGGCGGCCGTGGCCGTGCCCGCAGCAGCGGTGGACGCACCGGTGGAGGAGCCGGCCGGCGAGGTCGTGGAGACGACGCTCGCGCCGTGCGGTCCGGCCGAGCGCGGTACCCCCGAACCCGGGGCCGGCGACATCGCCGAGGTCGGCCGGGTGGCCCTATGAGCGAGGCCGGCCTGGAGCACCGTGGGCCCGGCCGCGACGGCCGCGGTCGCGGCCGCCGGGCGGCGGAGGGCCCGGCCGGCCCGCACAGCGACGTCCCGCCGCCGCTGGCCCCCACGACGACCGAGGCGCAGCCGCTCGAGGTCGTGGTCGTCACGGGGCTCTCCGGGGCGGGAAAGCTCAGCGCCGGGCGGGTGCTGGAAGACCTCGGCTGGTTCGTCGTCGACAACCTGCCGCCCGCACTGCTGCTGCCCATGGTGGAGCTCGGCGCGCGCGGCGACATCCGCCGCTTCGCCGCCGTCGTCGACGTCCGCAGCCGGGCCTTCTCCAGCGACCTGCAGGAGGCGATCCGGGTACTCGCCGAGGCCGGCCACCGCCCGCGCGTGGTGTACGTCCACGCCCGGGACGACGTCCTGATCCGGCGCTACGAGTCCGTCCGCCGCGAGCACCCCCTGCAGGGCTCGGGGCGGCTGATCGACGGCATCGGCGCGGAGCGGGAGCTGCTGACCGGGATCGCCGGCGAGGCGGACCTGTGGGTCGACACCAGCGACCTGAACATCCACCAGCTGCGCGCGACGCTGGAGAACGCCTTCGTGCGCGAGGGCCAGACCCCGCCGCTGACCGCCACCGTGCTCAGCTTCGGCTTCAAGTACGGCCTCCCGCTGGACGCCGACCTCGTCGTCGACGCCCGGTTCCTGCCCAACCCGCACTGGGTCCCGGAGCTGCGGCCGCGGACCGGCCAGGACCCCGCCGTCCGCGACTACGTGCTGGGTCAGGAGGACGCCGAAGCGTTCCTCGACCGGTACACCGACGTGCTGCGGCTGCTCGTCCCCGGCTACCGGCGCGAGGGCAAGCGGTACCTGACGCTCGCGGTCGGCTGCACCGGCGGCAAGCACCGCAGCGTGGCGATCGCCGAGGAGTTCGCCCGCCGGCTGTCCGCCGACGGCGTCGCCGCCACCGCCCAGCACCGCGACCTGGGCCGCGAGTAGTGGGGGCGCTGCACGCGGGGCCCCCGGCCCCGGCGGTGGACAGACCCTTGCGCGTGGTCGCCTTCGGCGGCGGCCACGGGCTCGCCGCCGCCCTGGCCGCCTGGCGCCGGCTCACGCCTGACCTCACCGCGGTGGTCACCGTGGCCGACGACGGCGGCTCCTCCGGCCGGATCCGGCGGGAGATGCCGGTGCTGCCCCCGGGCGACCTGCGCATGGCGCTGACCGCGCTGGCCGACGACGGCGCCGACACCCGGCAGATGGCCGCGCTGCTGCAGCACCGGCTGGGCGGCACCGGGGTGCTCGCCGGTCACCCGGTGGGGAACCTGATGCTGACCGGGCTGGTCGAGATGCACGGCGGTGACACCGTGCGGGCCCTGGACGACCTGTGCCGGCTGCTGGGCGCCCGCGGCCGGGTGCTCCCCATGGCCGACGCCCCGCTCGACCTGGTGGCGCGCGTGGAGAGCACCGATCCGGACGATCCGGCGCGGACCCGCACCATCCGCGGGCAGGTGGCCATCGCCACCACGCCCGGCCGGGTGCGCGACATCATCGTCTCGCCCCCCGATCCGCCGGTGCACCCCGCCGTCCTCGAGGCGATCGCCGCGGCCGATGTCATCTCCCTCGGGCCGGGGTCCTGGTACACCTCCGTGCTGCCGCACCTGCTGGTGCCCCGGCTGCGGGCCGCGCTCGCCGCCAGCTCCGCCCGGGTGGTCGTGGTGCTCAACCTCGAACCGCAGCCGGGGGAGACCGACGGGTTCTCCCCGGAGGAGCACCTCGCGGTCCTGCGGGCACATCTGGGCGGAGTGGCGCTGCACTGGGTGATCGCCGATGTTGATTCGGTGGTTGACCGTTGTGGTCTGCTGTCAGCGGTGCGGGAATGCGGTGCCGAGCTCGTCCTGGCTCCGGTGGCCGAGCTCGACGGCGCACCGCGACACGACCCCGTCCGCCTCGCGGCGGCACTGGGATCTGCGGTCGCGGCGCGCTGAAGCATGGAAATTCCCGGCGGAGTACCGGAAGCATGCGGTACCGAGCCGGTCGAGGGGGAAGAGGAGACGCGGCACATGGGGCTTGGTTACCCCGGGGGGACGTGGGGGTGGATGGCATGGCGATGACGGCCATGGTGAAGGACGAGCTGTCCCGGGTGGAGTGCACGAAGACCTCCGAGCGCAAGGCCGAGGTCACGGCGCTCCTCCGGTTCAGCGGCGGCCTGCACATCGTCGGTGGGCGGGTGGTCATCGAGGCCGAGCTGGACACCGGGTCGGTGGCGCGGCGGCTGCGCCGCGACATCAGCGAGGTGTACGGCTACACCAGCGGTGTGAGCGTGCTCGCCGGTGGCAACATCCGCCGGGGGGTGCGCTACCTGGTCCGCATCGCCAAGCACGGCGAGGGCCTGGCCCGCCAGACCGGCCTGGTGGACCAGCGGGGCCGGCCGGTGCGCGGGCTGCCGCCGTCGGTGGTCTCCGGGGGCATCAACGACGCCGAGGCCGCCTGGCGGGGCGCCTTCCTCGCTCACGGATCGCTCACCGAGCCCGGTCGCTCCTCCTCGCTGGAGGTCACCTGCCCCGGGCCCGAGGCGGCCATGGCGCTGGTGGGTGCCGCCCGGCGGCTCGGCATCGCGGCCAAGGCGCGCGAGGTGCGCGGCGCCGACCGGGTCGTGGTCCGCGACGGGGACGCGATCAGCGCGCTGCTGACCCGCATGGGCGCCCACGACGCCGTCCTGGCCTGGGAGGAGCGGCGGATGCGCCGCGAGGTCCGGGCCACGGCGAACCGGCTGGCCAACTTCGACGACGCCAACCTGCGCCGCTCGGCGCGCGCCGCGGTGGCCGCCAGCGCCCGGGTGGAGCGCGCCCTGGAGATCCTCAACGGCGACGCTCCCGAGCACCTGCTGGTCGCCGGCCGGCTGCGGCTGGAGCACGGCCAGGCCTCGCTGGAGGAGCTCGGCCAGCGGGCCGACCCGCCGATGACCAAGGACGCGGTGGCCGGCCGCATCCGCCGCCTGCTGGCCATGGCCGACAAGCGGGCGAAGGACCTCGGCATCCCCGACACCGAGTCGGTCGTCACCGACGACATGCTCGCCCAGTAGCCGATCTCACTCCCGGCCCGCGGCCCGGGTCGCCCGTTCGGGCGGCCCGGGCCGCGGCGGCTGAGGACCGATAGGGTCGTCGCGGAGCGAGGCCGCGCGGCGCGCGGCCCCCGAGAGGACACCTTCCACAGACAACAGGAGGTCTGCAGTGACGGTCCGGGTAGGCATCAACGGGTTCGGGCGGATCGGCCGCAACTTCTGGCGGGCCGCCAAGGCCAGTGGCCAGGACATCGAGATCGTGGCGGTGAACGACCTCACCAGCCCCGAGGTGCTGGCGCACCTGCTCAAGTACGACAGCATCCTCGGCAAGCTCTCCGAGGAGGTCACCGCCGACGGCGAGGGCATCAAGGTCGACGGGAACACCATGAAGGTGCTCTCCGAGCGTGACCCGGCCAACCTGCCCTGGGGTGACCTGGGCGTCGATGTCGTCGTGGAGTCCACCGGCTTCTTCACCAAGGGCGCCGACGCTCGCAAGCACGTCGACAAGGGCGGCGCCAAGAAGGTCATCATCTCGGCGCCGGCCACCGACGACGACATCACGATCGTCATGGGCGTCAACGACAACCTCTACGACGGCTCCCAGACGATCATCAGCAACGCGTCCTGCACCACCAACTGCCTGGCGCCGCTGGCCAAGGTCCTCAACGACGCGTTCGGCATCGAGCGCGGCCTGATGACCACGATCCACGCCTACACCGCCGACCAGAACCTTCACGACGGCCCGCACAAGGACCTCCGCCGCGCCCGCGCCGCGGCGCTGAACATCGTGCCGACCTCGACCGGCGCCGCGAAGGCCATCGGCCTCGTCCTGCCCGAGCTGGCGGGCAAGCTCGACGGCTACGCGCTGCGCGTCCCGGTGCCCACGGGCTCGGCGACCGACCTGACGGTCCAGCTGACCCGCGAGGCCTCGGCCGAGGAGATCGACGCCGCCTACCGCGAGGCCGCCGCCGGCCCGCTGGGCAAGTACCTGACCTACACCGACGACCCGATCGTCTCCACCGACATCGTCACCGACCCGTCGTCGTGCATCTACGACGCCAAGCTGACCAAGGTCTTCGGCCCGATGGCCAAGGTGCTCGGCTGGTACGACAACGAGTGGGGTTACTCCAACCGCCTGGTCGACCTGACCTCGCTGGTGGGTCGCTCGCTCTGATGCGCAGCCTCGACGACCTCCTCGCCGAGGGCGTCTCGGGTCGGCGCGTGCTCGTGCGCGCCGACCTGAACGTCCCGCTGGACAAGGGCACGGGCGAGATCACCGACGACGGCCGGATCCGGGCCAGCCTGCCCACCCTGCAGGCCCTCCGGAACGCCGGCGCCCGCGTGATCGTGGCCGCGCACCTCGGCCGGCCCAAGGGCGCACCCGACCCGCAGTACTCGCTCGCGCCGGTCGCGGCGCGGCTGGGGGAGCTGCTGGGTACCGACGTCCCGCTGGCGGACGACGTGGCCGGCGACGACGCCCGCGCGAAGGCCGACGCCCTCGCCGACGGCGACGTGCTGCTGCTGGAGAACGTCCGCTTCGAGGCCGCCGAGACGGCCAAGGACGATGCCGAGCGCGGGGAGCTGGCCGACCGGCTGGCTGCGCTCGCGGAGCTGTACGTCGACGACGCGTTCGGTGCGGTGCACCGCAAGCACGCCTCGGTCTACGACGTCGCCCGGCGGCTGCCGCACGCGGCCGGCCGCCTGGTCGCCCAGGAGCTCGACGTGCTCACCCGGCTGACCACCGCCCCCGACCGGCCCTACGTGGTCGTCCTGGGCGGCTCCAAGGTGAGCGACAAGCTGGCCGTCATCGAGGCGCTGCTGCCCAAGGTCGACCGACTCCTGATCGGCGGCGGCATGTGCTTCACGTTCCTGGCCGCGCAGGGGCACGGCGTCGGCGGCTCGCTCCTCGAGGCCGACCAGGTCGACACGTGCCGGCGGCTGCTGGCCGAGGCGGGCGACCGGATCGTGCTGCCGGTCGACATCGTCTGCGCCGACAAGTTCGCCGCCGACGCCGAGACCAGCGTGACGCCGGCGGACGCGATCCCGGACGGCCTCATGGGGCTGGACGTGGGCCCCCGCACGGTCGAGGTGTTCGGCGCCGAGCTCGGTAGGGCCCGGACCGTGTTCTGGAACGGTCCCATGGGCGTCTTCGAGCTGCCGCCCTTCCAGGCCGGCACCCGTGGCGTGGCCCAGGCGGTCGCCGCGGTCGACGGGCTGTCGGTCGTGGGGGGCGGGGACTCGGCGGCCGCGGTGCGGCAGCTGGGCCTGGACGAGGCCGCCTACGGGCACATCAGCACCGGCGGCGGGGCGTCGCTGGAGTACCTCGAGGGCCGGGAGCTGCCGGGCCTCGCGGTGCTGGCCGACTGAGGGGACGGACATGGCACGCAAGGACACCCCGGCGCGCCGCGAGGGGCGCCGGCCGCTCATCGCCGGCAACTGGAAGATGCACCTGACCCACCTGGAGGCCATCGGCCTGGTGCAGAAGGTCGTCTTCTCGCTCAAGGAGGCCGAGCTCGACGCCGCCGAGGTCGTCGTGCTGCCGCCGTTCACCGCGCTGCGCAGCGTCCAGACCCTCGTCACCGGTGACAAGCTGGAGATCGGCTACGGCGCGCAGGACCTCAGCCAGCACGATTCCGGCGCCTACACCGGTGACGTCAGCGGTGTGATGCTCGCCGCGCTGAACTGTCGCTACGTGGTCGTCGGCCACTCCGAGCGGCGGGCCTACCACCACGAGGACGACGCGGTGGTGAACGCCAAGGTGCAGGCGGCGCTGCGGCACGGGCTCACCCCGATCCTCTGCGTGGGGGAGGGGCTCGAGGTGCGGCAGGCCGGGCGGCACATCGCCCACACCACCGGCCAGCTCGACGCCGCGCTGGAGGGGCTCCCCGCCGAGCAGGTGGCCGGGCTGGTGATCGCCTACGAGCCGGTCTGGGCGATCGGCACCGGCGAGGTGGCCACCCCCGAGGACGCGCAGGAGGTCTGCGGGGCGCTGCGCGCCCGGCTCGCCGAGCGTTTCGGAGCGGAGACGGCCGCCGTCGTCCGTATCCTCTACGGCGGGTCGGTGAAGGCCGCCAACACGGCCGGGATCCTGGCCGGGCCGGACGTCGACGGCGCGCTCGTCGGTGGTGCCAGCCTGGACGCCGACGAGTTCGCGCAGATCTGTCGGACAGCCGCCGACGGCGGCTGACCGCTGCCGCCGGCCCGGGGCGGAGAGCGGAGCAGGTGGACATCGAGCGACTGGCGGACCGGCGCCCGGCGTGGGTGCGCGGTACCCGCGGCCGGGTCGCCGGGATCGCGGTCGCCGTGCTCCTGGTGGTCGTCCTGGCGGTCAGCTGCAGCGGCACCGGGGACGACGGCACGGGCGTGCCGGTCCAGGACGGGGCGGCCGACGCCGGGCTGACCGGCGTGCGCGCCCCGTCCGACCAGGCCGGCGGGGTGCTGCGGGTGGTGACCGGGGAGGTCGACAGCCTCGACCCGCAGCGGTCCTACCTGCCCGGCGTGTGGAACCTGATGCGGCTCTACGCCCGGACGCTGGTCACCTACTCCACCGAACCCGGCCGCACCGGCGACCTGGTGCCCGACCTCGCCACCGACCTGGGGACCACGCCCGACGGCGGCACGACCTGGACCTTCACGCTCCGGGACGGCGTCCGGTTCGAGAACGGCCGGGCGATCACCTCGCGGGACGTCAAGTACGGCATCGAGCGCTCGTTCGCCTCCGACGTCGTCGTCGGGGGGCCCACGCACGTCGTGGAGCTCCTCGACGACCCGGAGAACCCGTACGCCGGTCCGTACCAGGACGAGGCGGCGGACAAGCTGGGCCTGGCCGCGGTGGAGACCCCCGACGACCGGACGGTCGTCTTCCGGCTGCGCGCGCCGTCGCCGGACTTCCCGTACGTCATGGCCCTGCCCTCCAGCAGCCCGGTCCCGATCGAGAACGACACCGGCGGCGGCTACGGCGGGGACCCGGTCTCCACCGGCCCCTACGCGGTCACCTCGGTCGACGCGGTCACCGGCATCGTGCTCGACCGCAACCCGCAGTGGGACCCGGCGACCGACGACGTGCGCACGGCGCTGCCCGACCAGGTGATCGTCCGTACCGGGCTGACCGGCGTCGAGCGGGACCAGGCGCTGCTCGCCGGCTCGGCGGACGTCGACATCTCCGGCACCGGCATCCAGACGCCGACGACCGCCCGGCTCACCGGGGACGTCGAGGGCGGGGCGCCGCTGCGCGACCGGGTCGACGAGGTGACCAGCGGTGTGGTCCGGCTGCTCGCGCTGCCGACGAACGTGGCCCCCACCGACAACGCCGACTGCCGCGCCGCCGTGGCCCAGGCCGTCGACCGGCGGGCGGTGCAGGAGGTGCTGGGCGGCTCCGGGAACGCCGTCCGCACCTCGCAGCTGTGGCCCCGCGGCCTGGACGGCGGCCCCGACGAGCCCGACCCCGGCCCCGACCTGGACGCGGCGCGGAAGTCGCTGGCCGCCTGCGGGCAGCCGGACGGGTTCGCCACCGTGCTGGCCGTGCCCGACGCGGCGACGAGCGTGACCGTGGCCGAGGAGATCGCCGGTCAGCTGGCCGAGATCGGCATCCGGGCCGAGGTTCGCCCGCTGGCCGCGCCCAGCTTCTACGCGACCGACGTGGGCAACCCGGACAACGTGGCCGCCAACGGCTTCGGCATCGTCCTGGCCACCTGGACCGCCGACTTCCCGACCCCCGGCTCCTTCCTGGTGCCGCTGGTCGACGGGCGCTCGGTGAGCCCGGTCGGGAACACCAACTTCGCCCGCCTGGCCGATCCGGCGATCGACGGGCTGATCGACGCCGCCCGGGCGGCCGGTGATCCGGCGGCGGCGCGGTCCGCGTGGCAGGAGGTCGCCGCGGCGGCCGGGGAC
This sequence comes from Geodermatophilus ruber, assembly GCF_900114385.1. Taxonomy (GTDB): domain Bacteria; phylum Actinomycetota; class Actinomycetes; order Mycobacteriales; family Geodermatophilaceae; genus Geodermatophilus; species Geodermatophilus ruber. Next base: position 125,684 of record NZ_FOSW01000006.1, on the reverse strand, counting down.
ACCGGCGCGTACGTGCCGCTGACCGAGACCCGGGTGCAGCTGCTCGCCGGCCAGCGGCTGCGCAACGGCGTGGTGATGACCCCGTTCACCGGGTACGACCTGGCGACCGCCGGCGTCCGCTGACCCTCGGCCGCGTCGGCCGGGCCGGCGGAGCGGGTCGGTTACGCTCGACGCATGGAACTGGTCCTCAACGTGCTGCTGGTGCTCACCAGCGTGCTCCTCGTGGTGCTGATCCTGCTGCACCGGGGCAAGGGCGGGGGCCTGTCCTCGATGTTCGGCGGCGCGGTCTCCTCGCAGCTGTCCGGGTCCTCCGTCGTCGAGAAGAACCTCAACCGGCTGACGATCTTCACGGCGCTCATCTGGGCCGTCTGCGTCGTCGGGCTGGGCATCCTGCTGAAGGTCTGATCCGGAACAGCCCTGTTCCGTCGCGACGGACGTGCCCGAAATCTCACTCCTCAGGCCCTAGACTGCGCGCGGCGCGGCCACACCAGGCCGCGCACACTCTCCGACCGCAGGGAGCGCACGTGGCTGGTGGCAACGCGATCCGGGGGACGCGGGTAGGCGCAGGGCCGATGGGGGAGGCCGAACGCGGTGAGTCCGCGCCGCGGCGCCGCGTCGCCTTCTGGTGCTCGCAGGGACACGAGACCCGGGTGGCCTTCGCCTCCGAGGCCGAGGCGCCCGAGACGTGGGACTGCCCCCGATGCGGGCTGCCCGCGGGGCAGGACCACGCCGCACCGCCGCCGGCCCCCCGGAGCGAGCCCTACAAGACCCACCTGGCCTACGTCCGCGAGCGACGCAGCGACGCCGACGGCGACGCGCTGCTCGAGGAGGCCCTGAGCAAGCTGCGGGCGCGCCGCGGCGCCTGACGGCTACCGGCCGGCCGGCTCCGGCGACCGGGGCAGTTGCCCGGCCGCGGCCTCGTCGAGCAGCCAGCGGGTGGCCCGCCGCCCGTGCACCCCGGCGGCGGGCAGCTGGTCGGGCCCCACGTCGCCCCGCAGGGCCGCGGCGACGGCGGGGGCCTTCTCCGAGCCGGCGGCCAGCAGCCAGACCTCCTCGGCCGAGTTGATCGCCGGAAAGCCCAGGCTGATCCGGGTGGGCGGCGGCTTGGGGGAGTCGCGCACCGCCAGCACCGTGCGCCGGTCGTGCACGGCGGGGGACCCCGGGAAGATCGAGGCCACGTGGCCCTCGGCGCCCACGCCGAGCAGCAGGACGTCGAAGCGCGCGAGGTCACGGCCCTCCGGTGCCGCGGCGGCCAGCTCCCCGGCGTACCAGGCCGCCGCCTCCTCGGGGTCGGCGAACGGCCCGTCCGACGGGGGCACGGGGTGCACCCGTCCGGCCGGGACGCCGACCGGGTCGAGCAGCACGCGGCGGGCGGCGGTCTCGTTGCGCTCCGCGTCGCCGGCGGGCAGCCAGCGCTCGTCGCCCCACCAGAAGTCCACGGCGGTCCAGTCGACCCGGTGGCGCGGCGGGTCCGCCGCCAGTGCGGCGACCCGCTCGAGGACGGCGGTGCCGATCCCCCCGCCGGTGAGCACGACCGACGCGGTGCCGTGCACGTGCTGGGCGGTCGCCACGCGGGTGATCAGCGCCTCCGCGACGGCCCGGGCGAGGTGGTCGGCGTCGGGCGCGATGACGATGTCGGGCACCGGACGGCCCTCGGCGGCCAGCTCCTCGGCGATCCGCTCTCCGGGCGGCAGGGTCATCGGTTCGCCGCCCCGGCGTCCCGCGGGCTCTGTCGGAGTTCCTCGTCCGGGCTCTCCGGGTCGACCGGCAGCGCGTCAGGCTGGGCCGGGTCGACCCAGATGTGCTGGCGCACGGGGGAGCGCTCGGCGAGCCCGGTCGTGCGGGTGGCCGCCCCCAGCGCCTCGCTGTAGGGCTCGTCGGGGTCCAGCCGGCGCAGTTCCTCGCCGAGCAGGTCGCCGAGCGGGCGGTCGCGCAGTGCCACTCTGGTGTCCGGCCGGTAGGGCTGGATGACCACCGCGCCGCCCCGCCGGTCGGCCTGCACCCGAACCTCCTCGTTCTCGTCCAGCTGCAGGACGACCTGGTCGACCCCGCTGGCGCCCGGCCTCCGCTCGCTCTTGACCACGTCGATGCCACAGCCGCAGCGCGAGATCAGCCAGCCGGCCAGCAGGGCTGCGGTGGCGTTGCCCGGGTCGCCCTCGACCCTGCCGCCGAGGATGCGCACGGGCTCGCCCCGGCGCCCGGCGACCGAGTCCAGCGTGGTGGTCAGCGTGGCCCGCCAGGGCGTGCCCCGCGTCCACGACAGGTCGGTGTCGCCCGGGGCGTAGTCGTCCGCGCGGACGCGCAGGGCGTCGTGCGGGTCCGGGGCGAGCGAGATGTCGGTGATCCGCCGGTCGGCGATGACGCCCAGCGCGTCGGTGGCCAGCCGTCTCGGCGGCCGGTCGTGCCACCAGGTCACCACCGGGGCGTCGGCGGCCAGCAGCGGCAGCACCACCGATTCGGCGTGCAGCCCGAGCCGGCCGTACATTCGCATGACGACGGCCTCGCAGGGGCCCAGCCGCCCGCCGATGATCACCTCGGCGTCCAGGCGGGGGATCGCGCTCTCGACCTGCCGGCGGACGACCACCAGCAGCCGGAAGGGGTGCTGCTCGGCGGCGGTGGCGGCTGCGTCCTCCGCCTCGGCCACGCGGCCCTCGTCGGCGACGATGACCATGGTCAGCGCCACGCCGGCGACCACCGCGCCACCGGTGCGTCGCTGCGCGGCGAGCTCCTTGACCACGGCCGTGCCGGTGGTGTCCCAGAGGGTCGTCACGGTGCCTCCTCGGGTCGGGTCGGGACGTTCATCGGGCCCCTCCGGTCACGGCCGGCGCCACTTGCGGCCCTCGGCGGCGAGCATCCGGTCGGCGGCGCGGGGGCCCCACTCACCGGCCCGGTAGGGATACGGACGCGTGTCCGCCCAGAACTCCTCCAGCGGGTCGATGGCCGCCCACGACGCCTCCACCTCGGCGTTGCGGGGAAACAGCGTCGCGTCGCCCAGCAGCACGTCGAGCAGCAGCCGCTCGTAGGCCTCGGGGCTGGCCTCGGTGAACTTCTCGCCGTAGAGGAAGTCCATGGACACGTCCCGGACCTCCATGACGCTGCCGGGCACCTTCGACCCGAACTTGAGGGTTACCCCCTCGTCCGGCTGCACCCGGACGACGAGCTGGTTGTTGCCCAGCTCCTCGGTGTCGGTCGGCGCGAAGGGCAGGTGCGGGGCGCGTTTGAACACCAGCGCGATCTCGGAGACGCGGCGGGGCAGCCGCTTGCCGGTGCGCAGGTAGAACGGCACCCCGGCCCACCGGCGGGTCTCCACGCCGAACCGGACGGCGACGAAGGTCTCGGTCCGCGAGTCGGGCGCGACGCCCTCCTCCTGGCGGTAGCCGGGGACCCGCTCGCCGGCCAGCCAGCCCTGCTCGTACTGGCCGCGGACGGCGAAGGTGGCGAGGTTCTCGGGCAGCGAGATGGCGCGCAGCACCTTGAGCTTCTCGGTGCGGATCTCCTCCGCGGACAGCTCGACCGGCTCCTCCATGGCGGTGAGCGCCAGCAGCTGCAGCAGGTGGTTCTGCAGCACGTCACGCGCGGCGCCGGTCTTCTCGTAGAAGGCCGCCCGCCCGCTGATGCCGACGTCCTCGGCCACCGTGATCTGCACCGAATCGACGTGGTGACCGTTCCAGATGGGCTCGAACAGGGTGTTGGCGAACCGCAGGGCCATCAGGTTCTGGACGGTCTCCTTGCCCAGGTAGTGGTCGATGCGGAAGACGTCGTCGGGGCCGAACACCGAGTCGACCAGCTCGTTGAGCGCCCGGGCGGAGGGCAGGTCGTAGCCGAAGGGCTTCTCCACCACGACCCGGCGCCACCGGTCGGGCGTGCTCTCGGCCATACCGGTGCGCTGCATCTGCTTGAGCACCGGCGGGAACATCTCCGGCGGGATCGACAGGTAGAACGCCGCGTTCCCCCCGATCCCGTGGGTTCCCTCCAGCTCGTCGAGGACCTGGCGCAGCTCGTCGAACGCATTGTCGTCGTCGAAGGAGCCCGGCACGAAGCGGACGCTCTCGGCCAGCCGCTCCCACACCTCCTCGCGCCACTGGGTGCGGGCGTGCGCGCGGGCAGCGTCCCGGGCCAGCTCGGCGAACTCGGTGTCCCCCCAGTCCCGGCGGGCGAAGCCGAGCAGCGCGAAGTTCGTCGGCAGCAGGCCGCGGTTGGCGAGGTCGTAGACCGCGGGCAGCAGCTTCTTGCGGGCCAGGTCGCCGGTGATCCCGAACACCACCAGGGCGCACGGTTCGGGTACGCGGGGCAGCCGCCGGTCCCGTGGATCCCTCAGCGGGTTGAGAATCATGGTTCGTCCCTCGGGTCGGGGGGCTGCCGTCGGGCCGGGGAGCTGGGCCCGCTCGCGGGGCTCAGGAGGCCGCCGAGCGGAGCTGCTCGATCCCGGCGGCGCGGTCGGTCAGGTGCAGCCGCAGCAGCGGGCGGCCGCGGTCGGCCAGGGCCGCGCGGTCCCCGGCGGCCTGGGCGGCCTGCAGCGCACCGAAGCTGTAGGGCCGGTCGGGCACCGGCAGGTCCTGCGCCACCGCGCCGGTCAGCTGCAGGAAGGCCCCGAGCTGCGGGCCGCCCTTGTGGTACTGCCCGGTCGAGTGCAGGAACCGCGGGCCCCACCCGAACGTGACCGCGCGCTCCGTGCGCCGGGCCAGGACGGCGCGCAGCGCCGCCGCAGCGGCGTCGCGCTCCCGGTCCAGGTAGGCCATCACGGCCAGGTAGCCGCGGGGCGGGATCGAGGCCAGCAGGGCGTCCAGGGCCAGTGCCACCCCGTCGTGCGCGCTGAGATCGACGCGGTCGAGCAGGCCGCCGCTGCCGTGCACCTCGATCGCCCCGATCGTCGCCGCCGGCCGCTCCTCGGGGAGGCCCTCGGTGAGGATCCGCCGGGTGTTCTCCTTGCTCTCGGTGACGTTGGGCTGGTCGAAGGGATTGATCCCCAGGATCCGCCCGGTGACCGCCGTGGCGTACTCCCAGCCGAGGAACTGCGCGCCGAGCGGGCCGGCGACGCCGACCGACGGCTCCTCCGGCGGGGCCTTGCCGCCGGCCACCGCGAGCAGGACGTCGGCGCCCCGGGCACCCGGGGCGCCGATGTCCTCGACGACGACGGGCAGGATGCCGCGCCCCTGCTTGCCGGTGGACTCGGCGATCAGCTGCTCGGCCCAGTCGCCGAAGCCCGGGAGGGTGTTGTCCGGCGCGGCCGGCGCCAGGGCCAGCTTGTCCCGGCCGGCGCGGAACCCCGCGCCCAGCGCGAGGCCGAGCTCCAGCGCCGGGTTGTCCGGGGCCGACAGCTGCTCGGCCAGCCCCTCCGCCTCGGCGAGCAGCGCGCCGACGTCGGCCCCGGCCAGCGCGGCCGGGACCAGGCCGAACGCCGACAACGCGCTGTAGCGCCCGCCGACGGTGGGGTCGGCGAGGAAAACCGCGCGGGCCCCCATCGCCGCCGCGATGTCGGCCAGCGGCGAGCCGGGATCGGTGACGACGACGAAGCGCGCCCCGATCTCCCGCTCGTCCAGCCCGGCCTCGGCGAAGGCGGCGACGAAGGCCCGGCGCTGGCTGTCGGTCTCGATCGTGCCGCCGGACTTGGAGCTGACGACGACGACCGTGCGGTCCAGGTCGGTCAGCGCCGCGGCCACCTGGCCCGGGTCGGTGGCGTCCAGGACGACCAGCGGCACCCCCGCGGCCCGGCAGATGACCTCCGGCGCCAGGGAGGAGCCGCCCATGCCGCACAGCACCACCCGGTCCAGGCCCGCGGCGACCAGCTCGGTGCGCAGCTCCGCGAGCCGGGACACCAGTTCCCGCGAGCTGGCCGGCAGGTCCAGCCAGCCCAGCCGGACCGTCGCCTCGGGTACCGCGTCGGGACCCCACAGCGTGGGGTCCTTCCGCACGAGCCGGGCGGCGACGTCGTCCTCGACGAGCGGCGCCCGCACCGGGGCGGGCACGTCCAGGCCGACGGTGGTGAACTCAAGGCTCACTTGTTGGCCTCGAGCTCGCTGCGGACCGACTCGGTGAGCTCGTCCCAGGAGTCGACGAACTTCTGCACGCCCTCCTCCTCGAGCACCCGGAAGACGTCGTCGAGGTCGACCCCGGCGTCGCGGACCGACTTCATCACCGCGGCGGCCTCGTCGTAGGCCTTCTGCACCGGGGTGCCGGGGCTGCCGTGGTCGGCGTAGGCCATCAGCGTCTTCTCCGGCATCGTGTTGACCGTTCCCGGTGCGATCAACTCGCTGACGTAGAGCGTGTCCGGGTAGTCCGGGTTCTTCACCCCGGTCGAGGCCCACAGCGGCCGCTGGGGGCGGGCGCCCCGGGCCTCGAGGGCCCGCCAGCGGTCGGAGGCGAGGACCTCCTCGAAGGCCCGGTAGGCCAGCCGCGCGTTGGCGACGGCCGCCCTGCCCTTGAGCGAGGGGTCGGCCCCCAGCGCGTCCAGCCGCTTGTCGATCTCGGTGTCCACCCGGGAGACGAAGAAGGACGCCACCGACTCGATGCCGCCCAGGCCCGCCGTGGGGTCCGCGGCCAGCCGCTGCTCGAGGCCGGTCATGTAGGCATCCATGACCGCCCGGTACCGCTCGAGGCTGAAGATCAGCGTGACGTTGACACTGATCCCGCGGGCGATCGTCGCGCTGATCGCCGGCAGCCCGGCCTCGGTCGCGGGGATCTTGATGAACAGGTTCGGCCGGTCGACCAGCCACCACAGGTGCGCCGCCTCGGCCGCCGTCGCGTCGGTGTCGTGCGCCAGCCCGGGGGCGACCTCGAGGGACACCCGCCCGTCGATGCCGGTGCGCGCGGCGACCGGGGCGAGCACGTCGCAGGCATCCCGGACGTCGGAGGCGGTGATGGTGCGCAGCGCCTCTTCGACGCTGACCCCGCGGACGGCCAGGGCGTGCAGCTGGTCGTTGTAGGAGTCCGAGCCGTGGATCGCCCCGGCGAAGATCGTCGGGTTGGTCGTGACGCCCACGACGCAGTCCTCGTCGATCAGGGTCTGCAGGTTCCCGGTGCGGATGCGGTCGCGCGAGAGGTCGTCCAGCCAGACGGCGACCCCGGCGGCCGACAGCTCGGCCAGCCTCTCGTTCTGAGCCATGTCTCTGCCTTTCGGACTCGGTGGTGTCAGGCGCCTCACTGGTGGCCGGTGTCGGGCAGCCCGCCGGGGGCCGGCGCGGGGAGCACCGGGACGGCGTCGCCGGACCGCGCCGCCTCGAGGCTCTCGCGGGCTGCGGCAACCACGGCCTCGTGAGTCAGCCCGAAGTGCGCGTACAGGTCGGTGTAGGCGGCGCTGGCCCCGTAGTGGTCCAGGCCGACGATCCGGCCGGCGTCGCCCACGTACGGGTACCAGCTCAGCGGGACGGCGGCCTCGACGGCGACGCGGGCCCGCAGGGACGGCGGCAGCACCGAGTCGCGGTAGGCCTGGTCCTGCTCCAGGAACCACTCGAGGCACGGGAACGACACGACCCGGGTCGGGACGCCTTCCGCCTCGAGGGCGTCGCGCGCGGCCACGGCGATCTGCAGCTCGGAACCGGTCCCCATGAGCACGACCTGCGGCTCGCCCGAGGAGGCCTCGGCGAACACGTAGCCGCCCCGGGCGACCCCCTCGGCGGAGGCGTACTGCTCCCGGTCGAACACCGGGAGGTTCTGCCGGGAGAGGAGCAGGCCGGCGGGGCGGTCGGTGTGCTCGAGGATCGTCCGCCAGGCGACGGTCACCTCGTTGGCGTCGGCCGGGCGGACGACGTCCAGGCCGGGGATGGCCCGCAGCGCGGCGAGGTGCTCGATCGGCTGGTGGGTGGGGCCGTCCTCGCCGAGGCCGATGGAGTCGTGCGTCCACACGTAGGTGACCGGCAGCCGCATCAGCGCGGCCAGCCGCACGGCGGGGCGCATGTAGTCGGAGAAGACGAGGAACGTGCCGCCGTAGACGCGGGTACCGCCGTGCAGGGTGATGCCGTTCATGACCGACCCCATGGCGTGCTCGCGGACGCCGAAGTGGATCGTGCGCCCGTAGGGGCCGCCGGACCACATCTTCGTCTGCCGGTCGCCGGGCAGGAAGGAGGGCTCGCCCTCGACGGCGGTGTTGTTGCTCTCCGCCAGGTCCGCCGAGCCGCCCCACAGCTCGGGCAGCTTCGGGTAGAGCGCGGCCAGCACCTGGCCCGAGGCCTTGCGGGTGGCCACGCCCTTCGGGTCGGGCGGGAAGACCGGCAGGTCGTCGGCCCAGCCCTCGGGCAGCCGGCGCTCGCGCATGCGGGCCAGCAGCGCGGCCCGGTCGGGGTGGGCCTTCTCCCAGGCGGCGAAGCGCGCGTCCCACTCCGCGCGCTCCTTGCGGCCCGTCTCGACCGCCGAGCGGGCGTGGGCGAGCACCTCGTCGTCGACGGCGAAGGACTGCTCGGGGTCGAACCCGAGGATCCGCTTGGTCGCGGCCACCTCGTCCGCGCCCAGCGCCGAGCCGTGCGAGGCGCCGGTGTTCTGCTTGTTCGGCGCCGGCCAGGCGATGATCGTGCGCAGCACGATGATCGAGGGCCGGGTCGTCTCGGCCTTGGCGGCGGCGAAGGCGGCGTCGACCGCGGCGAGGTCCTCGCCGTCGTCGACGTGCTGCACGTGCCAGCCGTAGGCCTCGTAGCGCTTGCCGACGTCCTCGGTGAAGGCGACGGTCGTCTCGTCCTCGATGGAGATCCGGTTGTCGTCGTAGATGAGGATCAGGTTGCCCAGCCGCTGCGTGCCGGCCAGCGACGACGCCTCGCCGCTGACCCCTTCCTCCATGTCGCCGTCGGAGGCGAAGCACCAGATGGTGTGGTCGAACAGGCTCTCGCCCTCGGGGGCGTCGGGGTCGAGCAGGCCCCGCTCGCGGCGGGCGGCCATCGCCATGCCGACGGCGTTGCCGACCCCCTGGCCCAGCGGGCCGGTCGTCGTCTCCACGCCGGCGGTGTGGCCGACCTCGGGGTGACCGGGTGTCTGCGAGCCCCAGGTGCGCAGCGCCTGCAGGTCGGCCAGCTCCAGGCCGTATCCGGAGAGGTAGAGCTGGATGTAGAGCGTGAGGCTCGAGTGCCCCATGGAGAGCACGAACCGGTCCCGGCCGATCCAGTGCGGGTCGCTCGGGTCGTGCCGGAGCCACTTGTGGAACAGCAGGTAGGCGGTCGGGGCCATGCTCATCGCCGTCCCCGGGTGGCCGTTGCCGACCTTCTGGACGGCGTCCATCGCGAGGACCCGGACGGTGTCGATGGCGCGACGGTCGAGGTCGCCGAAGTCGTCGGGCAGGGTCGGGTTCGGCTGTCGCGGGCTGCCGGTCGGCGTGTCGGTGGCGGCCTCGGCCGGGGCCTCGGGCTCGGTGCTCTTCGTTCCCATCGTGCTGGTGCTCCCTCGGGGTCGGGCTGTGCGAAACCGCCCGGGACTGCCGGCGGGTGCGGACCCGACCCCGGGCGGACGGCGGTGCGCGGCCCCAGCGACCGGCCCGCGCCCCCCGGCCCCGACGCGCCGGAACCGGACGCACCGTCGTCGTCGACGTCGGCCCTACCCGCTGCACCCGCAGCACCAACGTGACGAGACCCTAGTCATGTCCGCACGGGCGCCCGTCGGCCGCGGGCTACAGTTGATCCGTTCTCCTGTCCCCAGTTGGAAGGGACCCCGTGCTGTCCAGGTGCCCGGTGGTGCCCTGCCCGCGCGCCTGTGCGCCCGAGGCCACCCGGTGACGGCGCTCTCCGAGCGTCCGGCCGTCCAGACCCGACGTCTCTCCGCGACGGTGCGTGCCTACGTGGCGCTCACCAAGCCGCGGATCATCGAGCTCCTGCTGGTCACCACGCTGCCGGCGATGATGCTGGCCGACGGCGGCTGGCCCTCCTGGGGCCTGCTGATCGCCACGATGGTCGGCGGCACGCTCGCCGCCGGCGCGGCCAACGTCTTCAACTGCTGGTACGACCGCGACATCGACCGGCTGATGCACCGCACGGAGCGGCGGCCGCTGCCGATGGGCGAGGTGAGCGCGCGGGGGGCGCTGGTCTTCGGGGTGGTGCTCACCGTCGTCTCGATCACCCTGCTCGCGGCGACGACGACGCTGCTGGCCGCGGGGCTCGCGCTCGCCGCGATCGTCTACTACGCGGTGCTGTACACGATCGTGCTCAAGCGGCACACCCGGCACAGCACCCTGTTCGGCGGCGTGCCCGGCGCGGCGCCGGTGCTCATCGGCTGGGCCGCGGTGACCGGTTCGCTGGCCTGGCCGGCGGTGGTCTTCTTCGGCGTCGTCTTCTGCTGGCAGCTGCCGCATTTCTGGGCGCTGGCGATGCGCTTCCGCGCCGACTACGCCCGCGCCGACGTCCCGATGCTGCCGGTGGTCGCGACCGCCCTGTCGGTGGGCCGGCAGACCGTCGCCTGGACGTGGCTGACCGTCGCCGTCTCGCTGCTGCTGTGGCCGGTGGCGGGGGAGTACGGCATCGGCTGGATCTACACCGCCACGGCAGCCGCCCTGGGCCTGTGGTTCGCCGTCGAGGCGCACCGGCTGCTCGCGCGGATCCGCTCCGGCGCGGAGACCAAGCCGATGCAGCTGTTCCACATCTCGATCACCTACATGGCGCTGCTGTCGATCGCGATCGTCGTCGACGTCCTCGTCTGAACAAGGGCCCCCTGCTGGGTCCCCTCACAGGCGTCGGGGACGCCGACGAGGGGGCCGGCGGTGGCCGGTGTCGGGCTCGGTCGTCCGCCGCCGGTGGCTGAACCGGAGGACCGGGTACGGCCGGAGCCGGCTGTGGCCGACAACCCGCCACAGCCGCACGTCGCTCAGCGGGGAAGGGCTGCGGGCTCGGCCGGGGTGTCCAGCGGCAGCTCGGCCGACGGGCCGCGGACCGCCCACACCAGCCGGGCCGTGCAGACGCTGATGAGCACCGCGCCGAGCATGTGCAGCAGCACGAGGACGACCGGCAGCCCGGTGAAGTACTGCAGGTAACCGATGACACCCTGCGCGAGCTGGACGAGCAGCAGATCGCGGGCGGCCCGGCGGACGCGGCCGGGGGAGTCGGTGGCGTACAGCGTCACCAGCAGCGCGACGGTGAGCCCGAGCAGCAGGAAGACCGCGTCGGCGTGCAGCTGGCTGATCAGCTGCAGGTCGAAGCCCATCCGGTCACCGGTCGGGACGTCGTTCTCGTCGACGTCCCCGCTGTGCGGCCCGCTGCCGGTCACCAGCGTGCCGAGCACGAGCACCACCGCGGTCACCGCGGCGATCGCGGACACCAGCAGGGCCAGCGGACGGCGCAGCAGCGGCTGGCCGACCCCGGGCTCGCGGGAGCGCAGCCAGAGGACCGTGGCGACCGCGACGAGCAGCATCGAGAGCAGGAAGTGCGCCGCGACGGTCCACGGGTTGAGCCCGGTCAGCACGGTGACCCCGCCGAGCAGCGCCTGCGCGGGGATGCCGAGGAAGCTCAGCGCCGCGAGCGGGCGCAGGTCCCGACGGGTCGAGCGCCACACCGCCACCACGGTCGCCACGGCCACCGCCGTGAGGACGAACGTCAGAAGCCGGTTGCCGAACTCGATGATCCCGTGGCCGCCCATCTCCGGCGTGGTGACGAGGCTCTCGTCGGTGCACCGCGGCCAGGTCGGGCAGCCCAGCCCGGAACCGGTCAGCCGGACGGCGCCGCCGGTCACCACGATGAGCCCGTTGGCGACGACGTTGGCCAGCGCCAGGCGGGAGACGGCGGTGGAGGAGAAGGCGGTGGGGAGGACCGGCACGGTTCGATGCTAGGCGGAGCTCCGAGCTGGGTAGGGTCGGTGTCGAGCTCAGCCGTGGGCCCCGGACGACCGTCCTGTGGAGGGCTCGCATGAGCAGCGGCACCTTTCCCGGCGGCTACGGCGGCCCGTACGACGACTTCATCTCGCGCTACCTCAGCGGTGGCCCGGGACAACCCAGGCACCGGATCGACCTCGGCCAGCTGCTGAGCGAGCAGGGCCGGGAGCTGGTGAACGCGGCCGCGCGGCGGGCTGCGGAGACCGGCAGCCCCGATCTGGACACCGAGCACCTGCTCTGGGCGCTGACCGAGGAGGAGTCGACGCGGCACCTGCTCATGCGGGCGGGCGCCGACCCCGACCACCTGCGGGAGCAGCTCGACGGGCTGGGCCGGCGCGGCGAGCCGCGCACCGAGCCGCCGGCCCTCACCCCGGCCGCCAAGCGCGCCCTGCTCGACGCCCACCAGATCGCGCGGGCGCTGGGCTCGACCTACATCGGCCCCGAACACCTGCTGTTCGCCCTCGCCGTCAACCCGGACTCGCCGGGCGGCCGGATCCTGCGGGCGATGAACATCACGCCGGAGACGTTGCGCCAGGCGGCCATGGGCGGGGGGATGGCGCCCGGGGGCGGGCAGCCGCCGTCCAGCACGCCGACGCTGGACGAGTTCGGCCGTGACCTGACCGCGCTGGCCCGCGACGGGAAGATCGACCCGGTGGTCGGGCGGGACGACGAGATCGAGCAGACCCTCGAGGTTCTCTCCCGGCGGCGCAAGAACAACCCGGTGCTGATCGGCGAGGCCGGCGTCGGCAAGACCGCGATCGTCGAGGGGATCGCCGCGCAGATCGCCGACGACGACGTCCCCGAGACGCTGCGCGGCCGGCGGGTGGTGGAGATCGACCTGACCGGCCTGGTCGCCGGCACCCGTTACCGCGGTGACTTCGAGGAGCGCCTCAAGAAGGTCATCGAGGAGATCAGGGAGCACTCCGACGAGCTGCTCGTCTTCATCGACGAGCTGCACACCGTCGTCGGGGCGGGTAGCTCCGAGGGATCGGCCGGCGCGGGGAACATGCTCAAGCCGGCCCTCGCCCGCGGCGAGCTGCACATCGTCGGCGCCACGACGCTGGAGGAGTACCGCCGCAACATCGAGAAGGACGCGGCGCTGGAGCGGCGGTTCCAGCCGGTCCTGATCTCCGAGCCGAGCGTCGAGGAGACCGTCGAGATCCTCCGGGGGCTGCGCGACCGCTACGAGGCCCACCACGAGGTGCGGTTCACCGACGAGGCGCTCGTGGCGGCGGCAGAGCTGTCGGACCGCTACATCACCGACCGGTACCTGCCCGACAAGGCGATCGACCTCATCGACCAGGCCGGGGCGCGGGTGCGGCGGCGGGTCAAGACCCCACCGACCGGCCTGCGGGGCCTCGAGTACGAGGTCTCCCGGTTGCACCGGGAGAAGGACCAGGCGGTGGCAGCGGAGCAGTACGCGCGCGCCTCCCAGCTCAAGGAGCAGCTCACCGTGGCGCAGCAGCGCCTGGACGAGGCCCGTGGGAGCGGGGAGACCGTCGTCCCGGAGGTCGGGGTGGAGGACATCGCCGAGGTCGTGTCGCGGGCCACCGGCATCCCGGTCAGCCAGCTCACCGAGGAGGAGATGGAGCGCCTGCTGCACCTGGAGCAGCACCTGCACGAGCGGGTGATCGGGCAGGACGAGGCGGTCGAGGTGGTGGCCGAGGCGGTGCGCCGTTCCCGGGTGGGCCTGGGGGATCCGAACCGGCCGATCGGCAGCTTCCTGTTCCTCGGCCCGACAGGTGTGGGGAAGACCGAGCTGGCGCGGGCGCTGGCCGCCGCCCTGTTCGGCTCCGAGGACCGGATGATCCGGCTGGACATGAGCGAGTTCCAGGAGCGGCACACGGTCAGCCGGCTCGTCGGCTCGCCGCCCGGCTACGTCGGGTACGAGGACGCCGGGCAGCTCACCGAGGCGGTGCGCCGCCGCCCCTACTCGGTGCTGCTCCTCGACGAGATCGAGAAGGCCCATCCCGATCTCTTCAACACCTTGCTGCAGGTGCTCGACGACGGTCGGCTCACCGACTCCCAGGGCCGCACCGTCGACTTCCGGAACACCGTCCTGATCATGACCAGCAACCTCGGCTCGGAGCTGATCGTCGGGCGCCGGGAGCCTCTGGGCTTCACCGGCAGCGGCGTGCAGCAGCAGGACACGCTGCGCGAGCAGCTCATGCGGCGGCTGCGGGAGTCGTTCCGGCCGGAGTTCCTCAACCGGATCGACGAGATCGTCGTCTTCCAGCGACTGGAGGCCGAGCAGCTCCGGCAGATCACGGACCTGCTGCTCGACCGGACGCGCCGCCGGATGACGAACCAGGGGCTGCAGGTCGAGTTCACCCCTGAGGCGGTGGACTGGCTGGCCGAGCACGGCTATCAACCGGAGTTCGGCGCGCGGCCGCTGCGCCGGCTGATCCAGCGCGAGGTCGAGAACCCGATCTCCCGGTTGCTGCTGGAGGGGCGGGTGCAGCAGGGTCAGCGGGTGCGCGTCACCGTCCGGGACGACGCCCTGGCCTTCGACGTGGTCGAGGAGCGGGAGCCGGCGGCCTCCGGCCAGACCTGAACCGGCCGGAGCCCGGTCCGGGGGCGGTGACGCAGATCATGGGCCAGGCGCGGCTTAGGTCACCCTTGCTTGCGAGGTCGCCGAAATAGGACACACTTGTGTTGTGGAAAGCCTCGCGGTGCACCTGCGCCCGTCGGTCGCGGCCGACGACGGGCGCACGCGTGCCCGCGTCACCGCACTCCTCCTCGAGCACGGGGCGCAGACCGCCGCCGAGCTCGCCACGCGGCTGGGCGTCTCGCCGGCCGCCGTCCGCCGGCACCTCGACGCGCTGGTGGCCGCCGGCCGGGTCGAGGAGTGGCACGCGCCGGGTACCCGGCGCGGTCGCGGCCGCCCGGCCCGCCTGTTCCACCTGACCGACGCCGGCCGCTCGGCGTTCCCGCACGCCTACGACGACCTCGCGCTGACCGCGCTGCGCCACGTCGCCGCGCACGGCGGCCCCGAGGCGGTGCGGGAGGTGGCCGAGCAGCAGCTCTCCGGCCTGGAACAGCGCTGCTCGACCGCGGTGGAGCGAGCCACGAGCGACGGCGCGGGGGCCCCGGTCGACCGGGCTCAGGTACTGGCCGCGGCGCTGACGGCCGAGGGCTACGCTGCCTCGGCCTCGGCCATCTCCAGTGGTGGGCAGCTCTGCCAGCACCACTGCCCGGTGGCGCACGTGGCGGCGGAGTTCCCGCAGCTGTGCGAGGCCGAGACCGAGGTGATCGGCCGGCTCGTGGGCACCCACGTGCAGCGGCTGGCCACGATCGCCCACGGCGACGGCGTCTGCACCACACACATCCCCGGCCCCGTGCCGGCGGATGCAGGCGGCCGGGACCACACGCGTACGGGGAACAGATCCGCCCCCGCGCGCCCTGTACCAGGTGAGCAGGGAGCGCGGACTCCGCGCACCGCACAGTCCACCAGCTTCACCCCCACGAATCGGGAGAGGACGCCCGCATGACCAGCACCCAGCAGCCGGTGACCAGCGCGCCGCTGACGCAGGACGAGCAGATCGATCAGCTCGGCCGCTACCAGTACGGCTGGGCTGACGCCGACGTTGCCGGTGCCTCCGCCCGCCGCGGCCTCTCCGAGGACGTGGTCCGCGACATCTCGCGCCGCAAGAACGAGCCCGAGTGGATGCTCGAGCGGCGGCTCAAGGCCCTGAAGCTCTTCGACCGGAAGCCCATGCCCGACTGGGGCTCGGACCTCTCCGGCATCGACTTCCAGAACATCAAGTACTTCGTGCGCTCCACCGAGGCCCAGGCGACCTCGTGGGAGGAGCTGCCCGAGGACATCAAGAACACCTACGACAAGCTGGGCATCCCGGAGGCCGAGAAGCAGCGGCTGGTCGCGGGTGTCGCCGCCCAGTACGAGTCCGAGGTCGTCTACCACAAGATCCGTGAGGACCTCGAGGAGCAGGGCGTCGTCTTCCTCGACACCGACACGGCGCTGAGGGAGCACGAGGACCTCTTCAAGGAGTACTTCGGCTCGGTCATCCCGTCCGGCGACAACAAGTTCGCCGCGCTGAACACCGCCACCTGGTCGGGTGGCTCGTTCATCTACGTGCCGAAGGGCGTGCACGTGGAGATCCCGCTGCAGGCCTACTTCCGGATCAACACCGAGAACATGGGCCAGTTCGAGCGGACGCTGATCATCGTCGACGAGGGCGCCTACGTGCACTACGTCGAGGGCTGCACCGCGCCGATCTACAAGTCGGACTCGCTGCACTCCGCGGTCGTCGAGATCATCGTCAAGAAGAACGCCCGCTGCCGGTACACGACCATCCAGAACTGGTCGAACAACGTCTACAACCTGGTCACCAAGCGGGCGATCGCCCACGAGGGCGCGACCATGGAGTGGGTCGACGGCAACCTCGGCTCCAAGGTGACGATGAAGTACCCCGCGGTCTGGATGACCGGCGAGCACGCCAAGGGCGAGGTGCTCTCGATCGCCTTCGCCGGCGAGGGCCAGCACCAGGACGCCGGCGCCAAGATGGTGCACGCCGCCCCGAACACCTCCTCGACCATCGTGAGCAAGTCGGTGGCCCGCGGCGGCGGCCGCACCTCCTACCGCGGCCTGGTCCAGATCGACGAGGGCGCCCACGGCTCCAAGTCGACGGTGAAGTGCGACGCGCTGCTGGTCGACACGATCAGCCGGTCGGACACCTACCCCTACGTCGACGTCCGCGAGGACGACGTGGCCATGGGGCACGAGGCGACCGTCTCCCGGGTCAGCGAGGACCAGCTGTTCTACCTGATGAGCCGCGGCCTGTCCGAGGACGAGGCGATGGCGATGGTGGTGCGCGGCTTCGTGGAGCCGATCGCCCGCGAGCTGCCCATGGAGTACGCCCTCGAGCTGAACCGCCTGATCGAGCTGCAGATGGAAGGTGCCGTCGGCTGATGTCAGCCCCTGCAAACACCAGCACCACGTCCGAGGGCCTTCCCGCGGGCGCCCACTCGCACGGCGGGCCGGTGCCGACCGGTTCGCCGGCCGAGCGGTTCACCTCGACCGACCCCGACGCCTTCGGCGAGCCCACCGGCCGGGAGGAGGAGTGGCGCTTCACCCCGATGCGCCGCGTCCGCCCGCTGCTGAAGGGTGCGCCGTCGGACGCCTCCCTGCAGTGGGACACCGACCTGCCCGAGGGGGTCGAGCTGACCCGCGTCGAGGCCGACGACCCACTGCTCAAGGGCCTGCCCGAGCCGGTCGACCGGTTGGCCGCGCTCACCCGGCAGCGCAGCGGCGGCGCCGCCGTCATCCGCGTGCCGGCCGAGGCGCAGCTGGACCGCCCGGTCACCCTGCGGCTGTCGGGCACCGGCTCCGACGACGTCGTCTGGGGTCAGCTGGTCGTCGAGGTCGGCGCCTTCGCCGAGGCGACGGTCGTCCTCGACCACGCCGGCCTGGCCCGCTACTCCGGCGGCGTGGCCGTGCTCGCCGGCGACGGCGCGCAGGTCACCGTGGTGTCGGTCCAGGACTGGGCCCCGGGCGCGGTGCACGGCGGGCAGTTCGACGCCGTCGTCGGCCGGGACGCGACCGTCAAGCAGGTCGTGGTCACCCTCGGCGGCGACCTGGTCCGGCTGGTCAGCAACGTGCAGTACGCCGGCCCCGGCGGCACCGCCGAGCTGTACGGCGTCTACTTCGCCGACGAGACCCAGCACCAGGAGCACCGGCTCTGGGTCGACCACGCGGTGCCCAACTGCACCAGCAACGTGCTCTACAAGGGCGCGCTGCAGGGCGAGGACGCGCACACCGTGTGGATCGGCGACGTCCGCATCCGCCCGGCGGCCACCGGCACCGACACCTACGAGCTCAACCGCAACCTGGTGCTCACCGACGGCGCCCGCGCCGACTCGGTGCCCAACCTGGAGATCGAGACCGGCGAGATCGTCGGCGCCGGCCACGCCAGCGCCACCGGCCGGTTCGACGACGAGCAGCTGTTCTACCTCTGCTCGCGCGGCATCGACGCCGAGACCGCCCGCCGCCTGGTGGTGCGCGGCTTCTTCGCCGACGTCGTCCAGCACATCGGCGTCCCGGCGCTGCAGGACCGCCTGATGGGCTCGATCGAGGCCCGCCTCGGTGCCCTGCCGGGCCTGGACGAACAGCCGGTCGAGGTGGCCTGATCATGGCCTTCGAGCGGGTCTGCGCGCTGTCCGACGTCCCCGAGCCGGGCGCGCTGCGGGTGGAGCTGGACGACGTCGACATCGCCGTCGTCCGGTTCGAGGGCGAGATCTACGCGCTCGAGGACGTCTGCTCGCACGCCGAGGTCCCCCTGTCCGAGGGCGAGGTCGAGGAGTTCAAGGGCGCCCCGACCATCGAGTGCTGGCTGCACGGGTCGTGTTTCGACCTGCGCAGCGGCGCACCCATCAACCCGCCGGCCACCGAGCCGGTCCCCGTCTACCCGGTCCGCGTGGAGGGGGAGGACGTGTACGTCGACGTGTCGGTCGACGACAGCCTCCCCGCCGCGGCCAGCAACTGAGGAGCGAGAAGAAGAGTGTCCGTGCTGGAGATCCGCGACCTGCACGTGAGCGTCGGCGAGGGTGACGACGCCAAGGAGATCCTCCGTGGCGTCGACCTGACCGTCCGCTCCGGCGAGACGCACGCGATCATGGGCCCCAACGGGTCGGGCAAGTCCACCCTGGCCTACTCGATCGCCGGCCACCCCAAGTACACGATCACCGGTGGCACGGTGACCCTCGACGGCGAGGACGTCCTCGCGATGAGCGTCGACGAGCGGGCCCGCGCCGGCCTGTTCCTGGCGATGCAGTACCCGGTCGAGGTCCCCGGCGTCTCGGTGTCGAACTTCCTGCGCACCGCCGCCACCGCCGTGAAGGGCGAGGCGCCCAAGCTGCGCAGCTGGGTCAAGGACGTCAAGACCGAGATGGCCGGTCTGGAGATGGACCCGGCGTTCGCCGAGCGCAACGTCAACGAGGGCTTCTCCGGCGGTGAGAAGAAGCGCCACGAGATCCTGCAGATGCGGCTGCTCAAGCCGCGGGTGGCGATCCTCGACGAGACCGACTCCGGCCTGGACGTCGACGCGCTGCGGATCGTCTCCGAGGGCGTCAACCGCACCCGCGCCGACGGTGACGTCGGGGTGCTGCTGATCACCCACTACACGCGGATCCTGCGCTACATCAAGCCGGACTTCGTGCACGTCTTCGTCAACGGCCGGATCGTCGAGGAGGGCGGCCCGGAGCTGGCCGAGAAGCTGGAGAACGAGGGCTACGCCTCGTACGTGAAGGGCTCCACGGAGGTCGCATCCGCATGACCGCCACCGTCTCGCGTCCCGGAGCCGGGGCGCAGAGGACGCCCCTGCCTCTGGACGTCGAGGCGATCCGGGCGGACTTCCCGATCCTGTCGCGCACCGTCCGCGACGGGAAGCCACTGGTCTACCTGGACTCCGGGGCCACCTCGCAGAAGCCCCGCGCGGTGCTCGACGCCGAGCGGGACTTCTACGAGACCTGCAACGCCGCCGTCCACCGCGGAGCCCACCAGCTCGCCGAGGAGGCCACCGACCGCTACGAGCACGCCCGGCGGACCATCGGTGCGTTCATCGGCGCCCCCGAGCGGGAGATCGTCTTCACCAAGAACACCACCGAGGGCATCAACCTGGTGGCCTACGCGCTCTCCAACGCCGCGACGGCGAAGGAGGAGCAGTTCCGCCGCTACGCCGTCGGCCAGGGTGACGAGATCGTGGTCACCGAGATGGAGCACCACGCCAACCTGGTGCCCTGGCAGCAGCTGTGCGAACGGACCGGCGCCACGCTGCGCTGGCTCGGGCTGACCGACGACGGCCGGCTGGACCTCTCCGACCTCCACACCGTGGTCAACGAGCGGACCAAGCTGGTCGCCGTCACCCAGCAGTCCAACCTGCTGGGCACGGTGAACCCGCTCGAGCCGATCGTGGCCCGCGCCCGCGAGGTCGGCGCGCTCGTGCTGGTCGACGGCGCCCAGTCGGTGCCGCACCAGCCGGTGGACGTGACCGAGCTCGGCGCGGACTTCCTGGTGTTCTCGGGGCACAAGATGCTCGGCCCCTCGGGCATCGGCGTCCTGTGGGGCCGCTACGAGGTGCTCGACGCGCTGCCGCCGTTCCTCACCGGCGGCTCGATGATCGAGGTGGTCCGCATGGAGGGCAGCACCTTCATGCCGCCGCCGCAGCGGTTCGAGGCCGGCGTGCCGATGACCGCGCAGGCGATCGGGCTGGCCGCGGCCGTCGAGTACCTGCAGGCCCTCGGCATGGACGCGGTCGAGGAGCACGAGAAGGCGCTCACCGCCTACGCGCTGGAGAGGCTCGCCGAGATCCCCGGCGTCACGGTGATCGGCCCGCCGGACACCGTCGCCCGCGGGGGAGCGGTCTCCTTCACCGTCGAGGGCATCCACCCGCACGACGTCGGCCAGGTCCTCGACGACCGCGGCGTGCAGGTCCGGGTGGGCCACCACTGCGCCTGGCCGGTCATCCGCCGCTTCGGCGTCCCGGCCACGACCCGGGCGACCTTCTACGTGCACACCGGGTACGACGACATCGACGCACTGGCCGACGGCGTCCGTGCGGCCCAGCAGTTCTTCGGGGTGGCCCCGCAGGACCCGGCGGAGGTGAACTGAGCTTGCAGCTGCAGTCGATGTACCAGGAGATCATCCTGGACCACTACCGGAACCCGCACGGCCGCGGGCTGCGCGAGCCGTTCGAGGCCGAGGTGCACCATGTCAACCCGACCTGCGGGGACGAGGTGACCCTGCGGGTGCACCTGGACGGTGACACGCTCGCCGACGTGTCCTACGAGGGCATGGGCTGCTCGATCAGCCAGGCGTCGGTCTCGGCGATGTACGACCTGGTGATCGGGAAGACGGTCCCGGAGGCGCTGGCCGTCGGTGAGGACTTCATGACCCTCATGCAGTCCAAGGGGGACACCACCGTCGCCGACAAGCTCGAGGACTCCCTCGAGGACGCCGTCGCCTTCGCCGGGGTGTCGAAGTACCCCGCACGCATCAAGTGCGCACTGATGAGCTGGATGGCCCTGAAGGACGCCAGCGCCCGGGCTCTGTCGGTCGCCCACCCCACCACCCCGACCGGAGGAAGCACCGCATGAGCGAGACGACCGAGAACGCCACCGGCCACGGGACCTCGGCCGAGCTGCCGGCGTACAAGTCGGCCCTCCTCGAGGACGTCGAGGAGGCCATGCGCGACGTCGTCGACCCCGAGCTCGGCGTGAACGTCGTCGACCTCGGTCTGGTCTACGGCATCGACGTGGACGACAACAACGTCGCGGTCCTGGACATGACGCTGACCTCGGCGGCCTGCCCGCTGACCGACGTCATCGAGGACCAGGCCCGCCAGGCGCTGACCGGCGGCCCCGGCCCCGGCCTGGTCGACGACATCCGGATCAACTGGGTCTGGATGCCGCCGTGGGGCCCGGACAAGATCACCGACGACGGTCGCGAGCAGCTGCGGGCCCTGGGCTTCCGCGTCTGATCCCGGCCTCCTGACGGCCCGCGTCCCCGCCCGGGGACGCGGGCCGTCGTCGTCCCACCCCCGCGGCTGGGTCAGCGCATCTCGGCGAGGCGGGCGCCGAAGCCGGCGACCGGACGGCGCTCCCGCCGGGCGCCCACCGCCACGAGCGCGGCGCCCACGAGCAGCGCGCCGGTGACCGGCGCCGGCAGCGCGACCAGCGCCAGCCCCGCGGCCAGCGCGAGCGCGGTACCGGCGCCGACCACCAGCGGAGCGCGCACCGCCCGCCACGCCGCAAGGCTCATCACCCCGGCCGCGACCAGCAGCACCAGCACCGGCCGGACGCTGCCCGGCGCGGCCACCGCTGCGACCACCGAGGGCACGGCGGCGACCAGCAGGCCCGGCCCCCACGCGGGCCAGGAGGGCCCGCTGACCAGCCGCGGGCCGGCGGCGATCAGCACCCCCAGCGCGGCCGGCAGCGTCCAGACCTCGGGGACCGACCAGCCGGCGAGTGCGGTGGTCGTCCAGGCGGCCAGCACCAGCTGGGCGGCCCCGGCCCGGAGGGCGAACGCGCCGTGCCCCGCCGCGCGGGCCCACACGCAGGTGAGCGTGCCCTGGACGGCCAGCAGTGCGGCCAGCGGCCCCCGGGCGCCGGCGGCGACGAGCACGGCGACCGCCAGGGCCGCGCACACCGCTCCCACGGCGAGGGTGGGCCGGCGGGCGGACCGCTCCAGCACCCACGCAGCACCGAGGGCGGCGGCGTACAGGACGCCGAGCGCCCCGGCCGCCGCGGCGGGGCTCAGCACCTCTGCCGGCACCGCGACCAGCGCGGCGCCGGCCAGGCAGCCGACCGCGGTCGGCACGGCCGCCGGCCGCTCGTCGGGCCGCAGGACGGCCACCAGCTGGCATGGCAGCGCGGTGAGCACGAGCAGCAGCGCCAGCGCCGGCCACCGGCCCCCGGCGACCAGCTGCCCGACGCTCAGCGCGACCAGCGTGCCGCCGGCCGCGGCGGCCGCCGGCAGCAGCAGACCGCGCGGCCAGCCGGTCAGCCGCGCCGCCGCCCACGCGGTCAGCAGCACCCCGGCGTACCCGGCGAGGACGACGCCGCCCGGCCCGGGGGCGGACAGCGCGCCGCCGGCCCCGGCCGCGGCGACCGCGCCGGCCAGCGCCGGGACGGTGACCGGGGGGCCGAGCAGCGGCTCGAGGTCCCGCGCCAGCCGGGCGACGAGCAGCCCCGCGGCCGCCACCACCGTGAAGGCGGCGCACGCCCAGCGGTCGGGTGCGGCCCCGGTCCAGGCGGTCGCCACACCGCCGAGGGCCCCGGCGGCCCACCACGGCGCCGTGGTGACCAGCGCGGCGCGGGCCACCAGCCGCCGTCCGGTCAGCGCGACGCCGAGCCCGACGAGCGCGACGGTCAGCAGCGCGAGGGTCCGCGGGACGCCGGCGGGCCCGGCGTCCAGGGCGCGCAGCGCGGCCAGCTGCCCCACGGCCCAGGCGGCCAGCGGCCAGCTCACCGGGCGGGGCAGCAGCCGGGAGAGCAGGAGGAACACCCCTCCCAGCGCCAGCGGTGGGAGGACCGAGCCGCCCAGCAGTGAGGTCTCGGCAGCGGCGCCCAGCACGGCGAGCGCGACGGCGGCGGCGGCCAGGATCTCCTCGGTGCTGCGCAGCCGGAGCCGGGATGCCCACGCCGAGGCGCCCGCCGCAGCGGCGGCCAGCGCGAGCAGCAGGATCCGCGCCGAGCCGCCGCCGAACACCGCGGCCGCCGTCGCCCCGGCGCAGACCACGAGCACCGCGCCGACAACGAGCAGCAGCTGGGCCGGGCGGGCGCGGTAGGGGAGCGGCGGCACCGGCGCAGAGCCCACGACGTCCCCCTCCCGCGTCCGTGCGTGCGGTCCACGCTAGGGGGACCACACCCGGCCCGCCCGCCGTCAGCGCATCTGCACCACCCAGGCGAACGCCTCGCGGGCCTGCTGACGCCGGCGCTCGTAGGTCGCGCCCGCCAGCAGCAGCGCCAGCCCCACGACGGCGAGCGTCAGCCAGCGCGGGACCAGCGGGGCGTACGGCGACAGCCGCCCCACGACGACGAAGGCCAGCGCCGCGGCGCCCACCACGAACGGCGCCTGGCGGTGGGTGAGCGCGCCGGCCACGGTCACCGCCGCTGCGGCCACGACGACGAGCAGCAGGCGCAGCGCGGACGGCTCGGCGACCGCGACCAGCGCCGAGGGCACCAGGGCGGTCCCGGCGGCCGGCCCCTCCGCCGCCCACGACCGGGGGCCGGCCCGCAGCTGGGGGACGGCGACGAGCAGCAGCCCCGCCGCGGCCGGCAGCGTGTAGGCCTCCGGCGTCTCCACCGCGGCACCGGCCGCCGCGACCCAGCTCGCGACCACCAGGTCGGCGACCGCGAGCGCCGCGACATCGCGGCGGTGGGCGACCAGCGCGTAGCCCCCGGCCGCGGCGCCGGCCAGGCCCAGCTGCAGGGCCGTCTGCCCCCACGCCCCGCTCTCGGCCGTCGTCAGCGCCGCGACCAGCGTGGCCAGGGCGGCCGCCCCGGCGGCGGCCCGTTCCTCGGGGGTGGCGGCCCGGACGGCGGCCAGCGCGAACCCGGCCACGGCCACCAGCACGCCGAGCAGCCCGGCGACGGCGGTGCCCAACCAGCCCTCCTCCCGGGCGAGCAGCACCGCCCCGGCCGGGCACAGCAGCGCGGCGACCACGGCCCGCGGGCGCAGGCCGGGCAGCCGGACCGCGGCCAGCGCCGCGGGCACGGTGCCCGCGAGCACGACGAGGGCCAGCACGCCGTACCGGCCCTCCAGCGCCAGCAGGCTTCCACCGAGCAGGGTGAGCACCCCGCCGCCGGGAAGCAGCGCGGCCGGCGCCACCGGCCGGCGCACGACGACGACCGCCGCAGTGAGCAGGACGACGCCCGTCGCCGCGGCCGCGGTCCAGCCGGCGACGTCGTAGCGGGCCAGTGACCCGGCCAGCGCGACGGCGGGCACCGCGGCACCGGCCCCCGCGGCCGGCACGGCCCCCGGTAGCCGCTGCGCCAGCCGCGGCTCCCGCCGCAGCAGCGGCACGACCGCCCCCGCCCCGCCGAGCAGCGCGGTGACGGTCCACGCGTCGACCGTCGTGCCGGCCCAGGCGACGGCCGCGCCGCCGAGCGCCGCGATCACCCCGGCCAGCCCCGCCAGCACCTGGGCGACCGGCGCCAGGACCGGCCGCAGCCGGACCAGCACGATCACGTCGAGCAGCGCGGTGCCGAGGGCGGCGGCGACCGCGGCCGCCTCGGCACCCGCGGGCACCAGCAGCAGCGGCACCGGCTGGGCGGCCAGCAGGGCGGCCAGCGGCCACGTGACCGTGCTGCGGGTCAGCCGGCCGAGGGCCAGCGCGGCGCCCGCGACGGTGAGGCACGAGACCGCCGTCCACAGCCGCGGCGGCACGCCGTCGAGGCCCCAGAGCCCGAGTGCGTGCGCCGCGCCGAGGTCGACGGCCAGCAGCGCTGCCCCGGCCCCGGCCAGCGCCTCCTCGGTGGCCCGCAGGCCGCGACGGGCCGTCCACGCCGAGGCGCCGCAGGCCGTCGCCGTGACGGTGCCCATCACCGCCGCCTGGAAGACCAGGCCGAGCCGGGTCCAGGCCACCGCGACGAAGGCGAGAGCGGCGGCCACCACGAGCAGCGCGCCCAGGCCCAGGAGCACCTGCTGCGGGCTGACCCGGCTCGCCGGTGACGGCGGGACGGCGGGCAGCGGTTCCTCGATCGAGAGCCGCCGCGCCGGGGCGGGCGGCTGCGGCGCCGGGGCGACCGGTCCGGGGACCGGGGAGGGCGGCGGCGCCGGGGGAGCCGCGGCGGCCCGCAGCGTGGCCACCAGCCGGTCGCGGTCGCGGGCCAGCTCGTCGATGGTCGCGCCGATGCGGGCCACCACACGCGCCGCCTCGCCGGCGGCCGGCAGGCCGCACGACGGGCAGGGCGCCGGCCCCGCACCGGTGCTCGGCGCGCCGCACACCGGGCACGGCGGTGCCCAGGCCGGACCGTTCGGCGAGGTCATGCGGGGATCGTGGCGTGCCGCGCGCCCGCGCGGGAGGGCCGGGAGCGCGCCTGTGGACAACCGTGCTGCCCATGTCACCCGGCCATTCGGGGAAGCGGGCGGGAAGACCGCCTATCCTGGGATCAGTGATCACGACGACCGGTCTCGAGCTGCGCGCCGGTGCCCGCATCCTCATCAGCGAGGCCACGCTGCGCGTTCAGCCCGGGGACCGCATCGGCCTGGTCGGCCGCAACGGCGCCGGCAAGACGACGACCCTCACCACCCTCGCCGGGGAGCGGCTGCCGCACGCCGGCACCGTGGAGGTCTCCGGGGAGATCGGCTACCTGCCGCAGGACCCGCGCAGCGGCGACCTGGACATCACCGCCAGCGACCGGGTGCTCTCGGGACGCGGGCTGGACGAGCTGCGGGCCCAGATGACCAAGGCGCAGGTGGCCATGGCCGAGCCCGCCGACGACGCGGAGCGCGACCGCGCGGTCCGCCGGTACGGCCGCCTCGAGGACCAGTTCGCCGCCCTCGGCGGGTACGCGGCCGAGAGCGAGGCGGCGCGCATCTGCACGGCGCTGGGCCTGCCCGACCGCGTGCTCGCGCAGCCGCTGCGCACCCTCTCCGGCGGCCAGCGCCGCCGCGTGGAGCTCGCCCGCATCCTCTTCTCCGACGCCGAGACGCTGCTGCTCGACGAGCCCACCAACCACCTCGACGCGGATTCCATCAGCTGGCTCAAGGGCTTCCTGGCCGCGCACAAGGGCGGGCTGATCGTGATCAGCCACGACGTCGAGCTGCTCGACGCCGTCGTCAACAAGGTGTGGCACCTCGACGCGAACCGGGCCACCGTCGACGTCTACAACCTCGGCTGGAAGCCCTACCTGGCCCAGCGCGAGACCGACGAGCGCCGGCGCAAGCAGGAGCGGGCCAACACCGAGCGCAAGATCGACGCGCTCAGCGCGCAGGCGGACAAGATGCGGGCCAAGGCCACCAAGGCCAAGGCCGCGCAGAGCATGGACAAGCGCGCCCAGCGGCTGGCCGCCGGGCTCGAGGCCGTGCGGGTCTCCGACCGCGTGGCCAAGCTGCGCTTCCCGACCCCCACCCCGTGCGGGAAGACCCCGCTGACCGCCGAGGGGCTGTCCAAGAGCTACGGCTCGCTGGAGGTCTTCACCGACGTCGACCTCGCCGTCGACCGCGGCACGCGGGTCGTCGTCCTCGGGCTCAACGGCGCGGGGAAGACCACGCTGCTGCGCATGCTGGCCGGCACCGAGACTCCGGACACCGGCGAGGTCAAGGCCGGGCACGGCCTGCGGATCGGCTACTACGCGCAGGAGCACGAGACCCTCGACCTGGACCGCTCGCTGCTCGAGGTGATGCGCTCGGCCGCCCCGGACAGCACCGACACCGAGCTGCGGCGCATCCTGGGCGCGTTCCTGTTCTCCGGCGACACCGTCGACCAGCGGGCCGGCACGCTCTCCGGCGGCGAGAAGACCCGCCTGGCCATGGCCACCCTGGTGATCTCGGGGGCCAACGTGCTGCTGCTCGACGAGCCCACCAACAACCTCGACCCGGCGAGCCGCGAGCAGGTGCTCGAGGCGCTGCGCACCTACACCGGGGCGATCGTCCTGGTGACCCACGACGAGGGCGCGGTGCGGGCCCTGAACCCGGACAAGGTCATCCTGCTGCCCGACGGCACCGAGGACGCCTGGAGCGAGGACCTCGCCGACCTGGTCGAGCTGGCCTGACACCTCGTCGTCCTCCGGACGTCACCGCGGTCGGTTGCCGTCCCGCCGGGGACGTCGTCGCTCTTCACGTGGCCGGAGTCGCGGGCCTGGGTGATCATGGGTCGCGGGATGCCGAGGTCACCCGGACCCGGCGCCATGGGGACGAGCAGCCTCGGCGGATCACCCCGGTCCGCGGACGGCCGCTGACGGAGGGGAGTCATGGCCGACTCGAACACTGCGGACCTCGGCAAGGGCAAGCGCATCACCGGGGGCGACCGGAGCTCCCTGGCCGACGAGCTGCGCAAGCGGTACGACGGCGGGGAGAGCATCCGCTCGCTGGCGACCTCCACCAACCGGTCCTACGGCTTCGTCCACCGTCTCCTGTCGGAGTCCGGGGCGACCCTCCGCAGCCGCGGGGGTGCCAACCGGAATAGTAAGAAGGCGTGACCGGAGGAGAAGCAGACGGCTGGGTGAGGGCGGACCGTGCGGGGGCCGTCCTCACCGTCACGCTGGACCGCCCCGACCAGCTCAACGCGCAGACGGCGGCCACCTGGCAGGCGCTGGCCGCCGTCGGGGACTCCCTCGACGACGAGGTCCGGGTGGTGGTGCTGCGCGGGGCCGGCCGGTCCTTCTCCGCCGGCCTGGACCGGGGCCACCTCACGCCCGGGCATCCGCTCGCCGCCGGCTTCGCCGAGCTGGTCGCGCTGCCCGCCGAGGAGGCCCAGGAGCGCATCCGCGGCTACCAGGCCGGCTTCCGGTGGCTGCGCTCGCCCGGCATCGTGTCGATCGCGGCCGTGCAGGGGCACGCGATCGGCGCGGGCGCGCAGCTGGCGCTCGCCTGTGACCTGCGGGTCCTCACCGACGACGCGCAGCTGCGGCTGCCCGAGGTCACCCTCGGCCTGGTGCCCGACCTCACCGGCACCAGCACGCTGGTCGAGCTGGTCGGCTACGCCCGCGCGCTGGAGCTGTGCCTGACCGGGCGTCCCGTCGACGCCGCCGAGGCCCGGGCCATGGGCCTGGCCAACGCCGTCGTCCCGCGGGACGAGCTCGACGCCGCCGTCGCCGGGTTCGTCTCGGCCGTGTGCGCGCCGCCGGCCGGCGCCAGCCGGGAGACCGCGGCGCTGATCCGCTCCGCCGTGCACAACGGCGCGGTGGCCCAGGACGCCGCCGAGCGCGCCGCGCAGGTCCGGCGGCTGCACGATCTCGTCGGAGGACGCTGAGACACTGCCCCCGGAACAGGCCGACCACCCGCGGTGTTGGCCGCTCGAAAGGAGGTGGTGGACATGAACGGCTCCATGACCTCCATGGCAGCGATGCGTTCCTTCCGCCGGGACCCCTCGGTGACCGCGCGCGAGCTGCCCAGGGGCACGGTGCGCCGCATCCTCGGCGTGGCCCGCCCCTACCGGCGGGACCTCACGTTCTTCGTGCTGCTCGTGATCGGCTCCTCGGTCATCGGGGTGCTCACCCCGCTGCTGGCCGGGCAGATCATCAACCGGATCGCCGGTCTGGACGGGACGGCGGGCGACATCGTCCGGATCGCGCTGGTCATCGCCGGGCTGGCGGTGCTCGACGCCGGCATCTCGCTGGCCACCCGGTGGTTCTCCGCCCGCATCGGCGAGGGCGTGATCTACGACCTGCGCAGCCGGGTCTTCGAGCACGTCCAGCGGATGCCGGTGGCCTTCTTCACCCGCACCCAGACCGGCGCGCTGGTGAGCCGGCTCAACAACGACGTCATCGGCGCCCAGCAGGCGTTCACCTCGACCCTGTCCGGCGTGCTGTCCAACGTCATCGGGCTGGTGCTCACCGCCGCGGTGATGTTCTCGCTGTCCTGGCAGATCACCGCCCTCTCGCTGGTGCTGGTGCCGGTCTTCGTGCTGCCCGCGCGGCGGATCGGCCGGCGGCTGCAGGAGATCACCCGGGAGTCCTACGGGCTCAACGCGTCGATGAACGCGACGATGACCGAGCGGTTCAACGTCGCCGGGGCGCTGCTGGTCAAGCTGTTCGGCCGCCCCGCGGTCGAGGCCGAGGGGTTCCGCGGCCGGGCGGCCCGGGTGCGCGACATCGGCGTCCTGTCGGCGATGTACGGGCGCACCTTCTTCACCGCGCTGACCCTGGTCGCGGCGCTGGCGACGGCCCTGGTCTACGGCATGGGCGGCTGGCTGGCCTTCACCGGGTCGCTCAGCCCCGGTGACGTCGTCGCCCTGGCGCTGCTGCTCTCGCGGCTGTACGGCCCGCTGACGGCGCTGTCCAACGTCCGGGTCGACGTCATGAGCGCGATGGTCAGCTTCGACCGGGTCTTCGAGGTGCTCGACCTCCCGCCGATGATCCGCGAGGCCGACGACGCGGTGCCGGTCCCGGCCGGGGACCGGTCGATCGAGTTCGAGCACGTGTCGTTCAGCTACCCGGCGGCCGCCGAGGTCTCCCTGCCCTCCCTGGAGGAGGTCTCCCTGCCCGAGCACGGCGGGCCCACGGCGGTGCTGCACGACGTCTCCTTCCGCGTCGAACCCGGCCAGCTGGTCGCGCTGGTCGGGCACTCGGGCGCGGGCAAGTCGACGATCGCCCACCTGGTGCCACGGCTCTACGACGTCACCGGCGGCGCCGTGCGCGTCGGTGGGGTGGACGTCCGGCGGGTCACGCTCGACTCGCTGCGCGACGCGATCGGCGTGGTCAGCCAGGACGCCCACCTGTTCCACGACACGATCGGCGCCAACCTGCGTTACGCGCGGCCGGAGGCGACGGACGAGGAGCTGTGGGCGGCCCTCGCCGGGGCCCGGATCGCCGGCCTGGTGCGCTCGCTGCCCGACGGCCTGGACACCGTCGTCGGGGACCGGGGGTACCGGCTCTCCGGCGGTGAGAAGCAGCGGTTGGCGATCGCCCGGGTGCTGCTCAAGGCGCCGGGGATCGTCATCCTCGACGAGGCGACGGCGCACCTGGACAGCGAGTCGGAGGTGGCGGTGCAGCACGCGCTGGACACCGCCCTCACCGGCCGGACCTCGCTGGTCATCGCCCACCGGCTGTCCACCATCCGCAGCGCCGACCGGATCCTCGTGGTCGACGACGGTCGCATCATGGAGTCGGGCACGCACGAAGAGTTGCTGGCGCTCGGGGGGCGCTACGCCGACCTGTACCGCACCCAGTTCGCCGACGGCGAGCATCGAACGGTCGGCGCGGCCTGACCACTAGCGTCACTCCCGTGACAGCCGTACACCCCGCCGAGGACCGGATCACCGCGCTCTACACCCAGTTCATCGACGGCTGGAACAGGCGGAGCGGCGCAGCGGTCGCTGCCGGGTTCGCCGACGACGGGGACATCATCGGGTTCGACGGCACCCACCACCGCGGCCGGCTGTCGATCGCGGCCGATCTGCGGCAGGTCTTCGGCAGCCACCAGACGCCCTCCTACGTGGCCCTCGTCCGCTCCGTGCGGCCGGTCGCCCCGGGGGCGGCGATGCTGCTGGCCCACGCGGGGATGATCCCGCCGGGCGGCAGCGACCTGGACCCCGACCTGCACACGGTGCACACGATGGTCGCGGTCGACGAGGGCAGCGAACGCTGGCGGATCGCCCTGCTCCAGGCCACCCCGGCGGCCTGGCACGGCCGGACGGCGGCCCGCGACGCCCTCACCCGGGAACTGCGCGGGCTGCTGGCCCCGTCATGAGCGTGCTGGTGCCGGCGGGGGAGCTGCTCGGGCGTCCTGACCGGGGCGTGCTGCTCGACGTCCGCTGGGCCCTCGGGGACCCACACGGCCACGACCGCTACCTCGCCGGTCACCTGCCCGGGGCGGTCTACGTCGACCTCGACACCGAGCTGAGCGATCCGCCGTCGGCCGCGGAGGGCCGGCACCCGCTGCCGTCGTTACAGCGGCTGCAGTCCGCGGCGCGGCGGTGGGGGTTGCGCGACGGTGATCCGGTGGTGGTCTACGACGACGCCGGGGGATCGGCGGCGGCACGGGCCTGGTGGCTGCTGCGCTGGGCCGGGCTGGAGGACGTCCGGCTGCTGGACGGCGGGCTGGCGGCCTGGCGCCGCGCCGGCGGCCCGATCGAGTCCGGGCACGTGCAGCCCGCGCCGGGCGACGTCACCCTCACCGGCGGGGGCATGCCGGTCGTCTCGATCGACGAGGCGGCCGCGCTGCCGACCTCCGGCGGCGCCCTGCTGGACGCCCGGGCCGGCGAGCGGTACCGCGGGGAGGTCGAGCCGGTCGATCCGCGGGCGGGCCACGTGCCGGGTGCGGTGAGTGCACCGGCGACGGACACCCTGGCCGGCGACGGCACGTTCCTTCCAGCCGCTGTACTCCGTGAGCGGTTCGCCGAGCTGGGGGCGCGGCCGGGACAGCCGGTCGCCGCCTACTGCGGCTCCGGGGTCGCGGCCGCCCACGCAGTGGCGGCGCTGGCGGTGGCCGGGATCGAGGCGGCGCTGTGGCCGGGGTCGTGGTCGCAGTGGGCGAACGACCCCGCCCGCCCGGCGGCCACCGGCCCCGAACCGGGCTGACCGGCCCGGCGGCCGGGTCAGCGGGGAGCGGGGAGGCCCCGGCTCAGTGCAGCAGCTTGAGCCCGACCACGCAGCCGATGATGCCGGCCAGGAGCAGCACCTTCACCGCGGTCACCGCCTCCTGGCCGGAGACCATGGCGATGACCACGGTGAGCACCGCGCCGATGCCGACCCACACGGCGTAGGCCGTCCCCACCGGCAGCTCGCGCATCGCGTAGGCCAGCCCGGCCATGCTCAGCACGAGCCCGACGGCGAAGACGATCGAGGGGGTCAACCGGCTGAAACCCTCCGAGCGGCCGAGCGCGGTGGCCCAGACGGCCTCCAGCACACCCGACAGCACCAGGACAACCCAGGCCACGACGCCTCCACGGGCGCCGTCTTGTCGCTCACCGGGTACGGCACCGCTCGTCCGGGGGCCGGTCGGGGCCCGCACTCATGCTCTCACCACCGGCGCAGGCGGCTTCCCCGGGCAGGCCGTGGCCACGGCGCAGGGCGGGTCGGGCGGGCGGGGTCAGGCGGGCGGGGGTGGGGCGAGGGCCGCGTCGTAGCGGTCGAGCAGCACGGCGGCGATCCGCTGGTCGGGCAGCAGCGGGGCGGTGACCGCGTCGGCGCCGGCCGCGGCCAGTTTGTCGTGGAAGTGCCCCGGCGCCAGCAGGTAGGCGGCCAGCACGACCCGGTCCGCGCCCGCCCGGCGGGCCGCGGCGACCGCGTCGGGCACCGCCGGCCGCGCCGCCGAGCCGTAGCCGATCGTCACCGGCCCGGCCCAGCGCTGCTGCAGCAGGGCCGCGGTGCGCTCCACGTCGGCGACCGACCGGCGATCGCTGGAGCCGGCGGCGGCCAGGACGACCGCCGTCCGCGGGGCGCCGGGGTCGGCGCCGGCATCGAGCAGCCGGTCGTGCAGGACGTCGACCAGCCGCGGGTCGGGCCCCAGCGGCCGCGCGGCGCGGGCACCGGGCGCCGACTCCACGGCCCGCGCGATGTCGACGTGCACGTGGTAGCCCCCGGACAACAGGAGGGGCACGACGACGGCGGGCCGGCCCTCCGCGGTGAGCCCGGCCACGACGTCGGCCACGGTGGGGGGCTGGACGTCGACGAAGGCCGCCGTCGTCACCAGGCCGGGCCGTTGCGCCCGCGCGGCGAGCGCCAGCTCGGCGACGAGCCGCCGCCCGGTGGCGTTGCGGGTGCCGTGCGCGCAGGCGACCAGCACCGGTGCGGTCATCAGGGAGACCGCAGCATGCCGCCGTCCACCGGGACCATCGTCCCGGTCACGAACGACGCGGCGGGGGAGAGGAGGAAGGCCGCGACCTTGCCGAACTCCTCCGGGCGGCCGACGCGGCGCAGCGGGATATCGGCGGCCACCCGGGAGAGCCCCTCGGTGCCGTACACCCTGGTGGTCCGGTCGGTGGCGATCGTGCCGGGCAGCAGCCCGAGCACCCGGATGCCGCGGGGCCCCAGCTCGTCGGCCAGGGCCTTCGCCGTCATCGCCAGCCCCGGACGCAGCCCGTTGGAGATCGCCAGGTGCGGGATCGGCTGGCGGACCGACGTGGAGAGCACGAGGGCGATGGCAGCGCCCTCGCCCAGGTGCGGGACCAGGCACCTGACCACCCGCAACGTGCCCAGGAAGACGCTCTCGAAGGCGGCCCGCCAGTCCTCCTCCCCGGTCTCGAGCACGGTGCCGGCCGGCGGGCCGCCCACCGAGATCAGCGCGCCGTCGACCCGGCCGAGCCGCTCCCGGGCGCCGTCCACCAGCCGCTCGGCGGCGCCGGGATCGGCCAGGTCGCCGGCCAGCCCGTGCGCCGCCGGCGCCCCGCCGAGCGCGGCGACGGCGGCGGCCACGGAGTCCTGCGAGCGCGAGCTGACCAGCACCCGCGCCCCGTCGTCGACCAGGGCCCGGGCGGTCGCGAAACCCAGCCCTCGGCTCGCGCCGGTGAGCAGGTAACCGCGACCGCCCAGACCCAGGTCCATCCGGGATCAGGCGCTGCGCAGCGAGCGCAGGACGTACTGCATGATCCCGCCGTTGCGGTAGTAGTTCGCCTCGCCGGGGGTGTCGATGCGGACGCGGGCGTCGAACTCCACGTCGCCGGCCTTGACCTTCACCGTCCGGGGCGTGCGCCCCTCGTTGAGCTCGGTGATCCCGGTGATCGTGAACTCCTCGTCGCCGGTCAGGCCCAGCGACTCGCGGTTCTGGCCCTCCGGGTACTGCAGCGGCAGCACGCCCATGCCGATCAGGTTCGACCGGTGGATGCGCTCGTAGCTCTCGGCGATGACCGCCTTGACGCCCAGCAGCGCGGTGCCCTTGGCCGCCCAGTCGCGCGACGAGCCCGAGCCGTACTCCTTGCCGGCCAGGACGACCAGCGGGATGCCGGCCTCCTGGTAGGCCTGCGAGGCGTCGTAGATCGTCGTCGTCTCGCCGGTCAGGTGGTTCTTGGTGACGCCGCCCTCGGTGCCCGGCACCAGCTGGTTGCGCAGCCGGATGTTGGCGAAGGTGCCGCGGATCATCACCTCGTGGTTCCCGCGCCGGGAGCCGTAGGAGTTGAAGTCGCGGCGGTCCACGCCGTGCTCGCGCAGGTACTTGCCCGCGGGGCTGTCGGCCTTGATCGAACCGGCCGGGGAGATGTGGTCGGTGGTCACCGAGTCACCGAGCACCGCGAGGGTGCGGGCGCCGGTGATGTCCTCGACCGGGGCCGGCTCGGCCGGCATCCCCTCGAAGTACGGGGGACGCCGGACGTAGGTGCTCTGCTCGTCCCACTCGAAGGTGTCGCCCTCGGGGGTGGGCAGCGCCTGCCACTGCTCGGTGCCGGCGAAGACGTCCTCGTAGCTGCGACCGAACTGCTCCGCCGAGACGGCGTGGTCGATGACCCGCTGGACCTCCTGCGGCGAGGGCCAGATGTCGCGCAGGAAGACGTCGTTGCCCTCGGTGTCCTGCCCCAGCGGCTCGGTGGTGATGTCGATGTCCATCGAGCCGGCCAGCGCGTAGGCGATGACCAGCGGCGGGCTGGCCAGGTAGTTCATCTTGACGTCGGGGTTGATCCGGCCCTCGAAGTTGCGGTTGCCCGAGAGCACCGAGACGACGGCGAGGTCGGCCTCGTTGACCGCGGCCGACACCGGCTCCGGGAGCGGGCCCGAGTTGCCGATGCAGGTCGTGCAGCCGTAGCCGACGAGGTAGAAGCCGAGCTTCTCCAGGTACGGGGTGAGCTCGGCCTTCTCGTAGTAGTCCATGACGACCTTCGACCCGGGGGCCAGCGTCGTCTTCACCCACGGCTTGCTGGTCAGGCCACGCTCGACGGCGTTCTTCGCCAGCAGCGCCGCACCGATCATCACCTGCGGGTTCGAGGTGTTGGTGCAGGAGGTGATGGCCGCGATGGTCACGTGGCCGTGGTCCACGTAGGTCTCCGTCCCGTCCTCCAGGACCACCTTGGTGGGCTTGGACGGCCGGTCGGCGGCCGCGGTGGGGAGGGTGACGTGGTGGGGCCTTCCGGCCTCGCCGTTGCCGTGGGTCTCCGCGATCGGGTCGGAGGCCGGGAAGGTCTCCTCCAGCGCCTCGTCGATCTGGGACTCGGTGTCACGGGGGGCGTCGTCCGGGTCCTGCTGCATCTGGTCGACCGGGGCGTAGGTCGGCAGCGCCTCGCGGAAGGACGCCTTGGCGTCGCTCAGCGACACGCGGTCCTGCGGGCGCTTCGGGCCGGCGATGGAGGGGACGACCGTGGACAGGTCGAGCTCCAGGTACTCGGAGAACGCCGGCTCGCGTGACGGGTCGTGCCAGAGGCCCTGCTCCTTGGCGTAGGCCTCGACCAGCTTCACCTGCTCCTCGGAGCGGCCGGTGAGCTTCAGATAGGTGATGGTCTCCTCGTCGATGGGGAACATCGCCGCGGTGGAGCCGAACTCCGGGCTCATGTTGCCGATCGTGGCGCGGTTGGCCAGCGGCACGGCGGAGACGCCGGCGCCGTAGAACTCGACGAACTTCCCGACGACGCCGTGCGCGCGCAGCATCTCGGTGATGGTGAGGACCAGGTCGGTCGCGGTGGCGCCGTCGGGCAGCTCACCGGTCAGCTTGAAGCCGACCACGCGGGGGATGAGCATCGAGACGGGCTGGCCGAGCATCGCGGCCTCGGCCTCGATGCCGCCGACGCCCCAGCCCAGCACGCCCAGGCCGTTGACCATCGTGGTGTGCGAGTCGGTGCCGACGCAGGTGTCGGGGTAGGCGACGGTGCGGTCGCCCTCCTGGCGCGGGAAGACCACGCGGGCCAGGTGCTCGATGTTGACCTGGTGCACGATGCCGGTGCCCGGGGGGACGACCTTGAAGTCGTCGAACGCGCCCTGGCCCCAGCGCAGGAACTGGTAGCGCTCGCCGTTGCGCTCGTACTCGATCTCGACGTTGCGCTCGAAGGACTCCGGCGTGCCGAAGACGTCGGCGATGACGGAGTGGTCGATGACCAGCTCGGCCGGGGCCAGCGGGTTGATCTTCTGCGGGTCGCCGCCGAGCTCGGCCATGGCCTCGCGCATGGTGGCGAGGTCGACGATGCAGGGGACGCCGGTGAAGTCCTGCATGACCACGCGGGCCGGGGAGAACTGGATCTCCTGGTCGGGCTCGGCGTTCGGGTCCCAGTTGGCGATCGCCCGGATGTGGTCGGCGGTGATGTCCGCGCCGTCCTCGGTGCGCAGCAGGTTCTCGAGGAGGACCTTCAGGCTGAAGGGCAGCTTCTCGGCGCCCTGCACCGCGTCGAGCCGGTAGATGTCGTAGTCGGTGCCGTCGACGCTCAGCGTCGACCGGGCTCCGAAGCTGTCCTTGCTGGCTGCCACTGCTGCGCCTACCCCTCGCTGGATCGCTGCGGCCTCTTGACCACCCCCGATCATCCCAGCCCGGCAGCGGCAGCACGCGGTGAGGCGACCCTGACCTTCGCCCGTGACCCCGCTCACTGGTCCTGGCGACGGGCGCGGGGCCGGCCTCGTCCCAACCGCCCCGGGCGCACCAGGGATGACGCCACCGGGTGAACGGAACGGTGAGTCGCTGGTCGGGGGCCCGTCCGCGCCCTAGCGTCCCCCGCCATGACCGCGGTCGACCCCACGGCGCCGACCACGGCGATCCCAGCCACCCCCATGGCGGTCGAGGGGGCGGGGAACCCGAGCCCGCGCAGCCGGCACCTGCGGCGACTGCTCTGGGCCGGGCTGGCCCTGGCCTTCGCCACCACCTGCCTGGTCACGGGGCTCCCCACCGACCGCGTCGTCCTGCTGGGCTGGGTGCTGGCCGGGCTGGCGGTGCACGCCGTCGCCGGGGGGCTCCGCTCGGTCTACCGGCTGCTCGCCGACTGGCTGCCCCTGGTGGCCCTGCTGCTCGTCTACGACGTGAGCCGGGGACTGGCGGACGGGCTGGGGGTGCCCGTGCACATCACGGAGCCCGCGGCGGTCGACCGGTGGCTCGCCGGCGGCGCCCTCCCGACGGTCGTGCTGCAGCAGCACTGGGCCGCCACCTGGTGGGAGGCGTTCGCGGCGCTGGTCTACGGCAGCCACTTCGTCGTCACCCCGCTGGTGCTCGCGGTGCTGTGGGTGCGGGACCGGGCACGCTGGCTGCGGTTCGCCCGGCTGGTCGTCGCCCTCTCCGCCGCCGGGTTGGTCACCTACGTCCTCTACCCGGCCGCGCCCCCGTGGCTGGCCGCCCGCGACGGGGTCATCGAGCCGGTCGAGCGGCTCAGCGGCGTGGGCTGGGAGGCGCTCGGCCTGCCCCGGGCCGGCGCGCTGCTGGCCGCCGGCCAGGGGCAGGTCAACCAGGTGGCGGCGGTGCCCTCCCTGCACACGGCGTTCGCGGTGCTGACCTGCCTGGTGCTCTTCCCGGCCGCGCGGCGGGTCTGGCAGCGCGCCGCGCTGGTCGCCTACGCGGTGCTGATGCCGCTGGTCCTGGTGTGGGCCGGGGAGCACTACGTGATCGACACGGTGCTGGGGGCGCTCTACGCCGGCGGGGTCGTCCTCGTGGCGGCCCGGGCCGGGCCGGTGCTGGCCGGGGTCGCGCGCCGGGTGCGGCCGGGAGCGCGGGACCCGGAGAGCGCGCCCGCCACACCTACCGTGGAGGGGTGAGCGCCGTCCCCCGGCCGCTGCCGGACTGGCTGACCGCCGCCCGCCGGATCACCGTGCTGACCGGCGCCGGCATCTCCACCGACAGCGGCATCCCCGATTTCCGCGGGCCGCAGGGTGTGTGGACCCGCGACCCCGAGGCGGAGGAGCTCTCGACGCTGCAGTACTACGTCGCCGACCCCGAGATCCGCCGCCGGGCCTGGCAGGCACGGCGGGCGCACCCGTGGGGCGCGCGGCCCAACGCGGCGCACCGTGCGCTGGTCGACCTCGAGCGCCGGGGCCGGCTGCGCGCGCTGGTGACCCAGAACATCGACGGGCTGCACCAGCAGGCGGGGTCCGCGCCGGAGCTGGTCCACGAGCTGCACGGCACGGTGCACGAGGTGGCCTGCCTGTCCTGCGGCGACCGGACGACGATGGCCGCCGCGCTCGCCCGGGTGGACGCCGGGGAACCCGATCCCGCCTGCCAGGCCTGCGGCGGCATCCTCAAGTCGGCGACGATCAGCTTCGGTCAGGCGCTGGACCCCGCGGTCATCGACGCGGCCGCGACCGCCGCCGTCGACTGCGACGTCTTCCTCGCCGCCGGCACCTCGCTCACCGTGCACCCGGCCGCCGGCCTGACCGACCTCGCCGCCGGCGCCGGGGCGCGGGTCGTGGTGGTCAATGCCGACCCCACCCCCTACGACCGGCTGGCCGACCTGGTCGTCCGGGAGCCGATCGGCACCTCGCTGCCCCGCCTGCTGGCCTCCTGACGGCGGGGCCCGGGCCGCGCTCCGCTCGTCGCGTCCCGGGGCGGCCGATAGCGTGACGGGGACCACGTCGAGCGGCTGTCGGGCACCCCGCGCGGGCAGCCGGTGACCCGAGGACCTTGGAGCCGTCATGAACGTGCCCCTGACCACCAGCGACTTCCTCGACCGCGCCGAGCTCGTCTACGGAGACCGGATCGGCATCGTCGACGAACCCACGCAGCCCGCGCCGTCGCTCGGCGAGGTCTCCTACCGGGAGGTCGCCCGCCGCGGCCGCGCCCTGCAAGCCGGGCTGGACGCGCTCGGCGTGGGGGAGGGCGAGCGGGTCGCGATCGTGAGCCACAACGCCGGCCGGCTGCTGGAGTGCCTGCTCGCCCTGCCGTCGTCCGGGCGGGTCGCCGTCCCGATCAACTTCCGGCTCTCGCCGGAGGAGGTGAGCTACATCGTCGGCCACTGCGGCGCGCGGGTGCTGCTGGTCGACCCGGAGCTGGAGGCCGCGCTCAAGGGCGTGGACGCCGAGCACCGGTTCACCACCGGTGAGGAGTACGAGCAGCTGCTGCGGTACGACACCGAACCGGTGCCGTGGTCGCAGCCGGACGAGAACGCCACCGCCACCATCAACTACACCAGCGGGACCACGGCCCGGCCCAAGGGCGTGCAGATGACCCACCGCAACGAGTGGGTCAACGCGGTGACGTTCGGCATGCACATGCAGGTCAGCGACCGCGACGTCTACCTGCACACGCTGCCCATGTTCCACTGCAACGGCTGGGGGCTGCCCTACACGATGGCCGGCGTCGGCGCCCGCCAGGTGGTGCTGCGCAAGGTCGACGGCGCGGAGATCCTCCGCCGGGTCGAGCAGCACGGGGTCACCGTGATGGCCGGCGCGCCGGCGGTGTGGAACGCCGTGCTGGACGCCGCGGCCGACTGGGATGGCGAGATCCCGGGCCGGGACCGGGTGCGGATCATCGTCGCGGGCGCCCCGCCGCCCTCGCGCACCATCGCCCGGGTCGAGGCCCAGCTCGGCTGGGAGTTCAACCAGATCTACGGGCTCACCGAGACCGCGCCGCTGCTCACCATCAACCGGCCCCGCGCCGAGTACGACGACCTCGAGCCGGAGGAGCGGGCCAAGCGGCTGTCCCGGGCCGGCGTGCCGGGCCTCGGCACCCGGCTGCGGGTCAGCGACAGCGGCGA
The DNA here is from genome assembly GCF_900114385.1 of Geodermatophilus ruber. GTDB lineage: Bacteria > Actinomycetota > Actinomycetes > Mycobacteriales > Geodermatophilaceae > Geodermatophilus > Geodermatophilus ruber. The sequence continues at coordinate 86,207 of NZ_FOSW01000006.1, read as the reverse complement.
GGTGCTGGCCCGGGGCAATACCGTGCTGACCGGCTACTGGCAGAACCCCGACGCCTCGGCCGAGGCGCTGGACGGCGGCTGGTTCCACACCGGCGACGGCGGCTCGATCGACGAGGGTGGCTTCCTCACCATCTCCGACCGCAAGAAGGACGTGATCATCACCGGCGGCGAGAACGTCTCCTCGATCGAGGTGGAGGACGCCGTCTTCAGCCACCCGGCGGTCGCGGAGGTCGCGGTCATCGGCGTCCCCGACGACAAGTGGGGCGAGATGGTGACCGCGATCGTGGTCCTCACCGAGGGGCAGACGGCGACGCCGGAGGAGATCATCGCCCACTGCCGGGCCCGGATCGCCCACTACAAGGCGCCCAAGCGGGTGGAGTTCCGGGACCAGATCGCCCGCACCGCCACCGGCAAGATCCAGAAGTTCAAGCTGCGCGAGGACTTCTGGTCGGCCTCGGACCGCCAGGTGCACTGAGAGGCACCCTTCCCGGCCTCGGGAAGGGGCCATGCCGGGCTCACCCGGAAGGGGGAGGGCCCGCTCAATCCACCGGCCGATCCCGTCGATCCCCGTCACAGTGAGCGCCCGTCAGGGCGCGGGCAGTGACGGGTCGCGTGGCGACGTCCCCTCGGGACGTCGCCGCGCGCGGGGAGGTCGGATTCGTGGACAGCGGTGCGGGCGGGCGGCACATCCATGCCCGGGGGCCGGTGCCCCGGTGGGTCCTCCGGGCCGTCGGGGCGGCGATCGCGACGCTGGTCGCCGCCGTTGCCGTCCCGGGGATGGCCGCCGCCGCCCCCACCGGGGCCGAGGTCGTCGACGCGCGGGCCGCCCGGGACGCCGCGGCCGCCCAGGTCGGCGCGATCGGCGCCCAGCTCGCGCAGGCCGAGGCCGCGTCCGCGGCCGCGCACCAGACCGCGCAGATCGCGCTGCAGGAGTACGAGGAGCGCCAGGCCGGCCTCCAGACGGCGCGCGCCGAGGCGGACGTGGCCGCCGCGGCGGCGACCCAGGCCGAGGCGGACCTCGCCGGCGGCCGCGCCGAGGTCGCCGCCTTCGCGCGGTCCAGCTACATGCAGGGCAGCACCGCACCCGGGGCCGCCGCGCTGGTCAGTGCCCACGGCCCGGCGCAGCTCATCGAGCGCGCCGCCCTGCTGGAGGCGGCCGGCCGGCACCGGGTCGACGTCGTCGACCGGCTGACCGTGCTCGAGCAGCAGGCCGCGGCCGCCGCAGCCGCAGCGACTGCGGCGGTCGAGGCCGCCGCCGCGCTCGAGGCGGAGGCCGCCGGGGCGCTCGCGCAGGCGCGCGAGCAGGAGCTCGCCGCCCGTGCCCAGGCCGCGGACCTCGCCGTCCAGCGGGGCGCCTGGGAGGCCGAGCTCGCCGCCGCCCAGCAGACCCTGTACGGGCTCGAGGGCGCCCAGCGGGCGGCCGCCGCCGCTGCCGCCGCGGCCGCGGCGGCAGCGTCCCGCCCGCCGGCCGGCCGGTCCGGCAGCTCGGCCGGGGCCACCAACTCCCCGGCCGGGACCTCCTCTTCCCCGGCCGGGACCTCCACCCCCCGGGGGGCGTCGTCGGGCAGCGTCGCGGGTGGGTCCGCCGGCCCCGGCACGACCGCGGGCGCGCCGTCCGGGTCGGCGGTGCAGACCGCGATCGCCGCCGCGCAGTCGCAGCGCGGCCTGCCCTACAGCTGGGGCGGCGGCGGCAGCTCCGGCCCCACCGCGGGCCTGGACCCCGACCAGCACATCGTGGGCTTCGACTGCTCCGGGCTGACCGAGTACGCCTACGCGCGGGCCGGCATCGCCATCGGCGGCACCAGCCGGGACCAGTACTGGCGCTTCCGCGGCGCGACCGTCGCCGCCGACCGGCTCCAGCCGGGCGACCTGGTGTTCTGGGCCTCCGGTCCGGAGTACACGTCGATCTACCACGTGGCGCTCTACCTGGGCGGCGGCCAGATGATCGAGGCGCCGCAGAGCGGCGACCTCGTGAAGGTCTCGTCCATGCGCTTCGGCGCGGACTACTTCGGCGCGGTGCGACCCACGGGCTGAGCCGGGGATTTCACCCTCGGGGCGGCCGGTCGGCGCCGGCAGGAAAAGGCGTCGGGCAGCCACGGGGGGAGCTGCCCGACGCGGTATGGAGGCTATCAGCCACGCCGCCCTCGGGGGCAGGGGTCTGCATGCGCCGCGCGGTGCCCGGGCGCGTCGCCGCGGCGCACGGTCCCGCCCGGGTGCGCCGCCCGCGACGCACGGTCCCGCCGCGGTGCGCCGCCCGCGACGCACCGCCCTCCTCCGACGCCGAGCACAGCCCCCGCACAGGAACGTGTAGGACACTGGCGCAGGGACGGGCGCTCCGCCCGGCACCGGCCTCCCGGAGGCCGCGGAACGGCACGACCAGGGAGCCTTGTGAGCGAGCCTGCGAGCGAACCGATGAGCCCAGCACCGTTGGGCACGCGGGCGACGAGCACCAGCGAGGAGGCCGCGTGACCAGCGCCGCCAGCACGCCCGTCGAGACCAGCGCCGCGCAGCCGGTGCCGCCGTCGGTCGACGCGGCCCGCCTGGAGCGGGTCCTGTTCGAGATCAAGCGCGTGATCGTCGGCCAGGACCGCCTCGTCGAGCGGATGCTGGTGTCGCTGCTGGCCCGCGGGCACGTGCTGCTCGAGGGCGTGCCCGGCGTGGCCAAGACCCTCGCCGTGGAGACGCTGGCCACCGTCGTGGGCGGGAAGTTCGCCCGTCTCCAGTTCACCCCCGACCTGGTGCCGGCCGACATCATCGGCACCCGCATCTACAAGGCCGGGCAGGACGCCTTCGACACCGAGCTCGGCCCGGTCTTCGCCAACTTCGTCCTCACCGACGAGATCAACCGCGCGCCGGCCAAGGTCCAGTCGGCGCTGCTGGAGGTCATGGCCGAGCGGCAGGTCTCCATCGGCGGGGTCACCCACCCGCTGCCCGACCCCTTCCTCGTGCTGGCCACCCAGAACCCCATCGAGTCCGAGGGCGTCTACCCGCTGCCCGAGGCCCAGCGCGACCGCTTCCTCATGAAGGTGCTCGTCGACTATCCGACCCCGGAGGAGGAGCGGGAGATCATCTACCGGATGGGCGCGATCCCGCCGGTGGCCGAGACGGTGCTCGGCCCCGAGGACCTCCGCCGCATGCAGCACACCACCTCGCAGGTGTTCGTCCACCACGCCCTGGTCGACTACGTCGTCCGCCTCGTCGTGGCCACCCGCGCCCCGCGCGAGCACGGCATGGACGACGTCGCCTCGTGGGTGTCCTACGGCGCCAGCCCCCGCGCCTCCCTCGGCCTGATCGCGGCCAGCCGGGCGCTGGCCCTGGTCCGCGGCCGGGACTACGTGCTGCCGCAGGACGTGCTCGACATCGCCGTCGACGTGCTCCGCCACCGGCTGGTGCTCTCCTACGACGCGCTCGCCGACGGGGTGCCGGCCGATCACGTGGTCAAGCGCATCCTGCAGACCGTGCCGCTGCCGCAGGTCACGCCGCGGCAGCGGGCCGACGGCTTCGGCCCGAGTGCTCCCGGCGGGCCCAGCGTCCCGTCCTTCGGACCGCAGGCCGGCCCGCAGTTCGGGCCGCCGGCCTACGGCCAGCCGGGCCCGGGCCCGCAGGGGCCGGTGCCCTCGGGCCACCCCGGCGCGGGGCCGCAGGGTGAGCCCGCCGCGAACGGCTACGCCCGCGGGCCCCAGCAGGCGTGATCCTCCGCCGCCGCTCGGCCGCCGCCGGGCAGCCCGCCGCGGCGCCGCCCGAGCACGCCCCGACCCCCGGCTCCGGGATCGACCCGGGCGCCGGCGACGGTGCGCCGCCGGCTTTCGCCGAGGGGCCGGCCGACGTCCTCCTGCAGCGGCTGGAGCTGACGGTCCGCCGCCGGCTCGACGGGCTGCTGCAGGGTGACCACCTCGGGCTCGTCCCCGGCTCAGGCACGGAGGCCGGCGACTCGCGCACCTACCACCCCGGCGACGACGTCCGGCGGATGGACTGGCCGGTGACCGCCCGCACCCAGGTGCCGCACGTGCGCCAGACGATCGCCGACCGCGAGCTGGAGACCTGGGCGGTCGTGGACCTCTCGGCCAGCCTCGACTTCGGCACCGCCGCCTGCCAGAAGCGAGACCTGGCGATCGCCGGGCTGGCCGCGGTCAGCCATCTCACCGTCCGCGGCGGCAACCGGCTGGGCGCCGTCGTCACCACCGGCGAGCGGGTCGACCGCTACCCGGCCATGGCCGGGCGGCTGGCCGCCGACCGGCTGCTGCGGTCCGTCGTCGCCACCCCGCGGGCGGCCGGGGGACGGCGGGGTGATCTCGCCATGGCCCTCGAGAGCCTGCGCCGGCCACCGCGCCGCCGCGGCCTGGTGGTCGTCGTCTCCGACTTCCTGGGCGACAGCGACTGGGAGCGCCCGCTGCGCGGGTTGGCCGGGCGGCACGAGCTGCTCGCCATCGAGGTCGTCGACCCCCGGGAGCTGGAGCTGCCCGACGTCGGGCTGCTGACCGTCGTCGATCCCGAGTCCGGCCAGACCCTCGAGGTGCCGACCGGCGACGCGGAGTTCCGCGCCCGCTTCGCTGCCGGGGCGGCCGCCCAGCGGCAGGCCGTCGCCCGGGCGCTGCGCCGCGCCGGCGCCGGGCACCTGCAGCTGCGCACGGACCGCGACTGGCTGATGGACGTCGTCCGCTACGTCGCCGAGCGCCGGCGCGCCGGCAGCCAGGGAGCCGTTCGATGACCTTCCAGGCCCCGCTGTGGCTGCTCGGCCTCCTCGCCGTCGTGGCGCTGGTCGTGCTGTACGTGGTGCTCCAGCTGCGGCGGCGGGCCTACGCGGCGCGCTTCACCAACGTCGCCCTGCTGGGCAGCATCGTCCCCAAGCGGCCGGGGTGGCGGCGGCACGTGGCCTTCGGGCTGGTCGCGCTGGCGCTCGGAGCGCTGATCATCTCGCTGGCGGTGCCGAGCACCGAGGTGCGGGTGCCGCGGGAACGGGCGACGGTGGTCATGGCCGTCGACATCTCGCTGTCGATGCAGGCCACCGACATCGAGCCCAGCCGCTTCGAGGCGATGCAGAAGGCGGCCAAGGAGTTCGTCGACGTCCTGCCCGAGCGGATCAACCTGGGCCTGGTCTCCTTCGCCGGCACCGCCACCACGCTGGTGACCCCGACGACCGACCGCGGCCAGGTGCGCAGCGCGATCGACAACCTGGACCTGGCCGAGTCGACGGCGATCGGCGAGGCGGTGTTCACCTCGCTGACCGCGATCGAGAACTTCCAGGCGTCGCTGGACAGCAGCGAGGAGGACCTGCCACCGGCGCGGATCGTGCTGCTGTCCGACGGCTACAACACCGTCGGCCGCGACGACACCCAGGCGGTCAACGCCGCCGTCGACGCCCGCATCCCGGTCTCGACCATCGCCTTCGGCACCGACTACGGCACCCTCGACCTCGACGGCGAGCGGGTGCCGGTGCCGGTGGACCGGGCGACGCTGGAGGAGATCGCCGACAAGACCGGGGGCAGCTACAGCGAGGCGGCCAGCGCCGCGGAGCTCGAGCAGGTCTACGAGGACCTGGGCAGCCAGATCGGCTACACCACCGAGCCCCGCGACGTCAGCTACTGGTTCGTCCGCGGCGGGGTGCTGTTCGCCCTGCTCGGCGTCGTCCTGAGCCTGCTCTGGACCAACCGCCTGCTGTGAGCGGAGTGGATTCGTGCGCGTCACGCGCACGAATCCACTCCGCTCCGGGTCAGACCGTGAAGCCGCGCTGGCGGCGGAGCAGCTTCTTCAGCATGAAGAGGGTCTGCAGCACGGTGATCAGGTAGAGCACCGGCCAGCCCACCGACAGGATCGCCGACTGCACCCCGATGCTCTGCTGGCTCCAGGCGAAGATCAGCACGAGGAAGGTCGCCATGGCACAGATCGCCGGGAAGACGTAGGCCGATCCCCGGCCCCGCTCCGCGGCGGCCTGCGCGGCCCAGTTGTCCTTCTCCACACGGGCGAAGAACTGCACCCACGCCGTCATGAAGTGGCCCATGCGGACCCACATGTACATCTCGGCGGGGAAGAACAGGAGGGCATAGAAGATGTCCGACGCGCTCTTGTCGTGCATCGACGCGGCGATCCGCAGGTTGAGCAGCGTGGCCACCACCGGTGGGATCAGCCAGATCGGGTTGAAGACGAAGGCGTCGATCGACAGCGCCGCGGCCAGCAGGAGCAGGAAGGCCATGCGGGTGGTGATGTTGAAGAACATCGAGACGTTCTCGTACCAGCGCAGCCGCAGGTTCGGGTGCAGCGGCTGGCCCTTGGTGTCCCCGCGCTGACCGGGCCAGAGCAGGTCGATGCCGCCGAAGTTCCACTTCACCTGCTGGCCGTGCAGCGCCCGCAGGGTGGTCATCGGGCCCACGAAGGCCCGCGCCCGGGCGCTGATCTTCGTGCTGAACCCGGCGTCCTTGATCTGCAGGGAGAGCTTGGAGTCCTCGACCTCGGAGTCGCGGACCCAGGGCGCGGCCTGGTGGTTGCGGTACATGATCGACTCCAGGGCCCGCATGCTGAACAGGCTGCACTGGCCACCGAGCACGGCCATGTTCCGGCCGCGCACCAGGTTGTCCATGTTGAACCCGGCGAACTGGGCCCGCTGGCCGGCGACCAGGTAGCGGGCCATCGCGCCCTTCACCCGGGACTTGTCGAAGGTGTAGATGGCCGACAGCCCGCCGATGCGCGGGTCGCTGACCATCTCCTTCTCCAGCCACTCGAGGCAGCGCCGCTCGAGGGTCGTGTCGCCGTCGACGCCGAGGACGTAGTCGTGTCCGCGGCTGACGAAGTAGCCGAAGTTGAGCGCGCCGACCTTCTTGTCGGGGTTCTCCCCGATGTCGTGCACGTGCACGCGGGTGGTGAACGGCTCGCTCTTGATCATCCGCAGGTGCTCGCCGCTGAACTGCTCGGCGATCTCCACGGTGTCGTCGTCGGTGTTGTTGACGATCACGTGGATCGCGTCCGGCGGCCGGGTCTGCCCCAGCAGCGAGGTGAGGACGTCGGCGATCGTCGACTCCTCGTTGTAGGCGGGGATGATGCAGCTGATCGTCGCGTGCCGGCGCTCGTCGGTGGCCTGACCCCCGCCGAACTCGGCGGGGACGAGGGAGCTGATGTCCGGGACGTCCTGCACGCCGCGGGGCAGGAGGTGCACGCGGTCGGTCGCCCGCCGCATGCCGTGCAGAACGACTTGCGTCACTGGGGGTCCTCCTGGAGGAGCGGGAGCTCGAGGGTGTCGAGCACCGTCTGGCGGTAGAAGCGCTCGGACCCCGGCTCGGTCTCGACCAGAAGGTCGAACTGCACGTACAGGGTCACCGAGGTCGCGTCGGTCGACGACTCCGGCAGGCTCAACGCGGTCGTGTAGCTGAATGGCGGGGTGAGCGCGAACTCCCCGCGGTCCTCGGCCACGACGGTGCGGGAGGCGCCGTCGTCGGCCGTCGTCACGAAGCGGGTGACGGTGATGACCGTGGCATTCTCGCCGCCCTCGACGTGCGCGGAGAGCTGGACGGTCTTGGCATCCTCCGCCGTCCAGGTGCTGGCCTCCTGGGCGGTCCAGTAGTCGATGACCACCGAACGGTCGCCGGCGGCGAGCGAGTGGGTGACCGAGCCGCTGTCGAGCTCCCCGGCCGGGCGCGCCGGAGAGACGGCCGCGGCCTCCGCGGTCTCGGTGACCACCTCCTCGGTGGCCTCCTCGGTGGACGTGGCCTCGTCGTGGGCGGCGTCCATGGTGATCCCCGGGCTCATGCCGAGGTCCGCCCAGGAGCAGCCGGTGAGACCGGTGACTGCGGCGATGGAGACCCCGACGGCGACTGCGCCGGATCTGAGTGTGCGTCGTGGCACGACTTCCCCCGTGTTCGATCGGATGACCGCACGGGAGGACGACTCCGGACGCGCTCCCCCGACTGCGACCGTCACCCAACGTAGCGATCACCCGCGGGCATCGGGGGTCCGTCACCGGAAGGGGCGAACGCAACACCCGTACAGGGTGAGACCGCCGTCACGCTTCGCTACGGGGCCGGGGGATGAGGGCGTTCCGCGGAAAGCCTCTCGCCTCAGCGGGTGGGGTCGAGGACGAGCTTGCCGGTGGTGCGGCGGGCGCGCAGGTCCTGGTGCGCCTCGCGGACGGCGGTGAGCGGGTAGCGGCCGCCGATCACCGGGCGTAGCGCCCCCTCGGCGACCAGCGGCAGCAGCTCGCCCAGCGCGGCGTCCATCATCTCCGGTCGGCGCATGCAGTGGGCCAGCCAGAACCCGATCACCGCGCGGCTCGTGGCCATCAGGGAGGTCGGGTTCACCGGCTGCGGCGGCGTCCGGCTCGCCATGCCGTAGGTGACCAGCCGGCCGAACGGTGCCAGCGCCGCCAGCGAGCCGTCGAACACGTGCCCGCCGGTCATCTCCAGCACGACATCGACCGGCCGGCCGCCGTTGGCCTCGCGCAGGGCCGCGGTGAAGCCCGTGGGGTCGTCGTCGGCCAGGGCGGGGTCGACCGAGACGTCGGCGCCGAGCTCCTCGGTGAGCGCCCGCTTCTCCGGACTGGAGGCGGTGGCGATCACCCGCCCGGCGCCCCAGCGCCGGGCCAGCTGGATGGCCAGCGAGCCCACCCCGCCCGCGCCTGCGATGACGACGACGGTCTCCCCGGCCACCAGGTGGGCGCTGGTGCGCAGCAGGTGCCACGCGGTGGCGCCCTGCAGGACGACGGCGAGCGCCTGCTCGTCGGTGACACCGTCGGGCACCGCCCAGGTGAGGAAGTCGTGCGCGACGACCTTCTCGGCGTAGCCGCCGCCGTCGAGCAGCCCGACCACCCGCTGCCCGCCGCCGGACGGGGTGCCGACGAACTCCGCGCCCGGGGTGAGCGGGAGGGTCTGCGCCGAGAGGTAGGAGTTCTCGATCTGGTGGGTGTCGGCGAAGTTGATGCCGGCGGTGGAGACGTCGTAGAGCTTCTGGCCGTCGCCCGGCTCGGGCTCGGGCAGGTCGACGACGTCGAGTACCTCGGGCCCGCCGAAGCGGGTGATCTGCACGGCACGCATGCAGGTCAGGCTAGGGGCCGGTCCACGATCCGCACCAAGGAGCCGGGTCAACTCGTCCTGTCGGGCGGAGGCGAGGGAGCCCCGAATGCGGCCGAACCACTTCGCCCGGCCGGCTGTCTCCCCGCAGCGGGCTGAACGTCGGTCTGGAGCCCGCCCCGTAGCTCCCTTCCGTCGCGGCGCCGTCCGGCCGCCGAGATCGGTTGTTCTACCGAGTGCGTCGATCAGCCGGCCGGGACATGTTGGTGGAGGCGGCCGCCACGGACGGAGCGGCGCATCACCGCCACTGCGTCAGGCTCCGCGGTGGCACAACCGCGGAGCCTGCTAGGGGGCGGCCGTGTCGGAGCCCATACCCGCCGAAGCCCGCCCGCACGGCGCCATGCGATCGCTCACCCCCGCGCAGCGCCGTCAGTGGCAGGAGAACACCCTCCACTCGCCCCGCCTCCGGTACGGCATCCCGGCCCGGCTGCTGTTCCGGCTGGAGGACGTCGTCTTCGGCCGGGGGCGCAGCGTGCCGAAATTCCGCGCCCTGGAGATCATCAACCGGGTTGCCTACCAGGCCTGGGAACAGGCTGCCTACTACCTCGCCGGCAAGCTGCAGGAGCGCAGCGCCCGCGCCCGCCAGTTGCACGACACCGTCGAGGTCGACCGGGCGGAGCAGGACAACGAGAAGTGGCACGTGCTGATCCTCGATGAGCTCGAGGCCGCCGAGGGAGGACAGGAGAGCTGGTTGCGCTTCCGGCTCCTTCCGCAGCTGATCGCCTTCGCCGTGTACCAGCAGTTCTGGCTGATGCGCGTGTTCAGGCCGTCCTGGGCCTACCGGTTCAACGCAGACATCGAAGACCACGCCGAGCACGAGTACGCCCAGTTCGTCGCCGAGCACCCGGAGTGGGACGACAGGCCGTTCCAGTCCCTGGCCGCTCCTGAGTACGGCACGTACGACTCCCTCGCGGACGTTCTCCGTCAGATCGGTGACGACGAAGGGGTGCACAAGCGGATCAGCCTCGACCGCCTGACCCGCGCACGGTGACGCCCCGCCGCCCCGAAGGCGTCCCCCGCCTCGATCCGCGGACCTCCCAGCCGCGGCGGTGGCCGGCACGGGCTACGCGGTCAGCCGGACGATCTCGTTCAGCGCGGCGATGCGTGCCCGCATGGCCGGCGAACCCGGCCGGCTCGTGCCCCGCGACCGGCGGCTGATCGACCTGGTGGCTCTCAGGCCTCCGCCACCGGCGACGGCATCACTCGGCACGAGCTGGCGCCCGCGTCTGTCAGCTCTGCGCAGCCGGGCCACGCAGGGCGCGCTGGGCGGCAGCGGCCAAGCCGATGCCCACCACGGCGGCGGCTGACGGCTTCGGCGACCACCGCAGCGCGGCGACGGCCCAGCCGACGGGTGCGTCGCGCGGCGGATCCGATTGACGACGCGGTGCTGTCGTCGCCGGCTCCGGCGCGGTCTTGGCGAAGGCATCGAGCATTCCGGGGACGAAGGCCGCCATGTCCTGGGGCCCTCTGCTGGTGGTGAGGTTCCGGTCCCGGACGAGTTCCTGATCGAGCCAGGTGGCGCCGGCGTTGACCAGATCGTCGCGGATCCCGGGCCAGGAGGTGACGGTCCGTCCGTCCAGGAGTCCCGCCGAGGCGAGTACCCACGGCCCATGGCAGAGGGTGGCGATGGGCTTGTCGGTCGCGGCGAACGCGCGAACGAACGCCCGTGCCGGGGCGGACTGCCGGAGCAGGTCGGGATTGATGAACCCGCCGGGTAGCAGCAGGCCGTCGTAGTCGCCCGGATCGGCTTCGCTGATCTCCTTGTCCACGCGGACCCGGCTGGCCGGCATGTGCAGATTCACGCCGCGGATCCGTCCGCGCCGTAGGGACACGACGTCGACCCTGGCGCCGGCTGCCTTCAGGGCGCGCATCGGAATGGTCAGCTCGACCTTCTCGAAGCCGTCGGCCGCCAGGGTGGCGATCGTGCGGCCCTTGAGCCGGCGTCTGGTGGGCATGTCGTCCCCCTGTCGCTCGATGGCGCCGCAGAGATGGCGGAACTCCCTGGCAGCGGAGGCCTCGGTCAGGGGCGCCCAAGAGCTGTTCATGCCTGGCAGGCTGCTCAGCGGTGAGTGGGGTACCCACACCCGCCAGCCGGACACGTCCCCGGGCGAACCGAAGCGTGACCAGCTCGTCGCCCGGCTCGTCCGTCCTCACTCGACAGGCATGCCGCGTCAGCGCGCTTCACCACGGTTGCAGCGGGCGAACCGGACGCAGCCGGGTGTGACCTGGGCCCACCGGATAGGTTCGACGCCGACACAGGCGGTCGGTAGGGGAGTGGTCCGTGGGCAGATCAGTGCTGGTGACCGGTGGCAACCGAGGCATCGGGCTGGCGATCGCCCGCTCCTTCGCCGAGCAGGGCGACAGGGTGGCGGTGACCCACCGCGGCAGCGGCGCACCCGACGGGCTGTTCGGCGTGCACTGCGACGTCACCGACGCGAAGGCCGTCGACCGGGCGTTCGGCGAGGTGGAGGAGCACCAGGGGCCGGTGGAGGTGCTGGTGAGCAACGCCGGCATCACCCGCGACGGGCTGCTCATGCGGATGAAGGAGGAGGACTTCACCGACGTCCTCGACGCCAACCTCACCGCCGCCTACCGGGTGGCCAAGCGGGCCTCGGCGAAGATGGTGCGGGCCCGCTCGGGCCGGATGATCTTCATCTCCTCGGTCGTGGGGCTGCTCGGCTCGGCCGGGCAGACCAACTACGCCGCGAGCAAGGCCGGCCTGGTGGGCCTGGCCCGCTCGATCGCCCGCGAGCTGGGCAGCCGCGGCATCACCGCCAACGTGGTGGCGCCCGGTTTCGTCGAGACCGACATGACCGCGGAGCTGCCGGAGAAGCGGCAGCAGGAGATCCTCGGGCAGGTGCCGCTGGGCCGCTACGCCTCGGCGGAGGAGATCGCCGGTGTCGTGCGCTTCCTGGCGAGCGACGCGGCCGGCTACATCACCGGGGCGGTCGTCCCGGTCGACGGCGGACTGGGGATGGGGCACTGATGGGCATTCTCGAGAGCAAGACGGTCCTGGTCACCGGGGTCCTCACCGAGGCGTCGATCGCGTTCGCGACCGCTCGCATCGCGCAGGAGCAGGGCGCCACCGTCGTCCTGTCGAACTTCGGCCGCGCCCTGTCGCTGTGCCAGCGGATCGCCAAGCGGCTGCCGCAGGAGGCGCCCGTCGTCGAGCTGGACGTGACGAACACCGAGCACCTGGCCACGCTGGCCGACCGGCTGCGCGAGCACGTCGACACCCTCGACGGCGTCGTGCACTCCATCGGTTTCGCGCCGCAGGAGGCGATGGGCGACGGCTTCCCCGAGGTGGCGTGGGAGCACGCGGCGACGGCGTTCCAGGTGTCCACCTGGTCGATGGCCTCGCTCACCCAGGCCTGCCGCCCGCTGTTCAAGGAGCAGTCGTCGGTCGTCGGGCTCACCTTCGACGCCACCGTCGCCTGGCCCGTCTACGGCTGGATGGGCGCGGCCAAGGCGGCGCTGGAGTCCACCTCCCGCTACCTCGCCCGCGAGCTCGGCCCCGAGGGCGTGCGGGTCAACCTGGTCGCCGCGGGGCCGCTGCGCAGCATGGCGATGAAGTCGATCCCGGGGAGCAAGCAGTTCGAGCAGGCGTGGGAGACCCGCGCCCCGCTCGGCTGGTCGGTCACCGACACCGAGCCCGCCGGCAAGGCCGTCGTCGCCCTGCTGTCGGACTGGTTCCCCGCCACGACCGGCGAGATCGTCCATGTCGACGGTGGCTTCCACGCCGTGGGCGTGTAGGGCGAGAGCCGGTCATGCCGTTGGCGTCCGACGTCGACATCCACGCGGGTCAGCGCCCCGACGAGGAGCCCTCGCTGGCGGTGCGCAACAATGGCGGCGTCCCGCCGTCGGCCGAGCCCGCCCCGCCGGGACGGCGGGAGGCGCTCCTGGTGCTCTCCTTCGGCGGGCCGGAGGGCCCCGAGGACGTGCTGCCGTTCCTGGAGAACGTCACCCGCGGCCGCGGCATCCCGCGCGAGCGGCTCGCGGCGGTCGCCGAGCACTACCACCACTTCGGCGGGGTCAGCCCGATCAACGACCAGAACAAGGCGCTGATCGCCGCGATCGAGGCGGATCTGGCCGCGGCCGGGGTGGACCTGCCCGTGTACTGGGGCAACCGCAACTGGGCGCCCTACGTCGAGGACACCTGGCGGCAGATGGCCGAGGACGGCATCGAGCACGCCTACGTCTTCGCCACCTCCGCCTACGCCTCGGCGTCGGGCTGCCGGCAGTACCACGAGGACGTGGCCCGGGCCCGCGCCGCGTTCGGCCCCGGAGCGCCGACCGCGGAGAAGCTGCCGCACTACTACGACGCCCCCGGTTTCCTGCGGGCCAACGCCGAGGCGCTCGCCGCGGCGCTGGCGTCGCTGCCCGAGGATGTCCGTGACACCGCCCGGCTGGTCGCCACCGCGCACAGCATCCCGGTCGCGATGGCCGAGGTGGCCGGTCCGCCGGGCCACGCCTACGAGGCCGAGCTGACGGTCGCCGCGCAGAAGGTCGTCGACGCCACCGTCCCGGGCCGGCGCTTCGACCTGGTGTGGCAGAGCCGCAGCGGCCCGCCGTCGATGCCGTGGCTGGAGCCCGACGTCAACGACCACCTGCGGGCGCTGGCCGCGGCGGGGGAGCGGGCCGTCGTGCTCTTCCCGATCGGGTTCGTCAGCGACCACCTCGAGGTGATCTGGGACCTCGACCACGAGGCGCGGCAGACCGCCGAGGAGCTGGGCCTGGCGTTCGCCCGGGCCGGCACGGCGGGCACCCACCCCGCGTTCGTCGCCGCGGTCCGCGAGCTGGTGCAGGAGCGCCGCGCCGGCGGCCCGCCGAGGCTGGGCACCGCCTGCCCGGCGAGCTGTTGCCACGTCGCGCGGCCGGCCCGTCCGACGGCCTGAGGACGCGGCCCGCCCCTGCTCGCTCGGACAGTGGTCAGGTCAGGAGCGCGGCTCCCCGTTGAACGCGGCGGTGACCGCCTCGCGGACCGCGTCGGACAGCGGGCGCAGCGCCTCGTCGCGGGCGGCGGCCTGCCGGTGGTTGACCGCCCCGCCCGGGGCGTCGGTCAGGGCCAGGTCGAGCACCTTCGCCAGCCGCTGCGCCCGGGCGAGCAGCGAGAGCGCGAGCGGGTCGGCATCGGCCGGCAGCCCCGTCGCACGGCCGGGCCTCGCCAGCCCGGCGAGCAGGGCCGGCACCTCGGGGTGCCAGCGGGCGAGGTCCAGCTCGGCCAGGGTGCGGGCCGCGTCCCCGACGGCGAGGTCGAGCGCCCCGGACACCGCGCGCAGCCTCCCCTCCACCGGCGGGGGCACCGGCGGGGCGCCGTCCAGCACGACCGCCGTCCACTGCACCACCTCGGGCCCGAGGGGCTCCGGCACCAGGGCCAGCCGCTCGCCCACGGCCAGCTGCCCGGCCTCCAGCGCCAGCTCGGTCAGCCCCGGTACGCGCGGGATCCCGCGCACGTCGCCGGGCACGGGCAGCACCAGCCGGAACCGGTGCTCCCCGAGGCCGCGCAGCGCGGTCAGCGCCCAGCCCAGCGGCACCGCCTCGGTGGTGCCGGGCAGGCCCACCACCCGGTGGGCGGTGTCGCCGAGCAGGGCGTCCAGCGCCTCGTCGTAGGAGCTGCGGCCGGTGAGCCAGGCGGTCGCCCAGGCGGCGAACCGGCCAGCGGGGAAGTCGTGCACCCAGCGAGGCTATGCCGCCGTCCCGGGCGGATGACGATGTGGCGAGCCATCACCGAGCGGTCCGGGTCTGCCAGAGTGGAGGGGTGGACGCCTGGCTGCTGTGGCTGATTGCGTCGGGCCTGTTCACCGCCGGGGAGATGGCGGGCCTGGATCTCGTGCTGCTCATGTTCGCCGGCGGCGCGCTGGGCGGGATGACCGTCGCGCTGCTCGGTGGACCCGTGGCGCTGCAGCTGGCCGCGTTCGCCGTCGTCTCGGCGCTGCTGCTGTTCCTCGTCCGCCCGCTCGCCAAGCGCCACCTCACCCAGCGGACGCCCGAGCAGGTCGACGGCGTCGCCACGGTCATCGGCCGGACGGCGCAGGTGACCCGCGCCGTCGACGGGCACGGCGGCCGCATCCGGCTGGGCGCCGACGAGTGGAGCGCCCGCAGCCAGTTCGACGCCGACCGGTTCCCCGTGGGCGCCACCGTGCGCATCCTCCACGTCGACGGGGCCACGGCCGTCGTCGGCGATGCGCTCGAGCTGCAGTGACCCACCCCCGGCCCGTCCGGGCCCGCTTCTCCAACGAAAGGGAAAACCCGTGGAGCCCGCACTGATCGCCCTCATCGTGATCGCCCTGCTGGTGGTGATCGTCCTGGCGAAGAGCCTGACGATCGTCCCGCAGGCGCAGGCCAAGGTGGTCGAGCGGCTGGGGCGGTACAGCCGCACGCTCTCCCCGGGGCTGTCGCTCCTGGTGCCCTTCGTGGACCGGGTGCGGGCCACCATCGACCTGCGTGAGCAGGTCATCTCGTTCCCGCCGCAGCCGGTGATCACCGCCGACAACCTGCAGGTGGGCATCGACACCGTCGTCTACTTCCAGGTGACCGACCCGCGGCTGGCCGTCTACGGCATCGCGAACTACATCACCGGCATGGAGCAGCTGACCACCACGACCCTGCGCAACGTGGTGGGCGGGCTGAACCTCGAGGGCGCCCTGACCGGGCGGGACGGCATCAACAGTCAGCTGCGCGAGGTCCTCGACGGCACCACCGGCCCGTGGGGGCTGCGGGTGGCGCGGGTGGAGATCAAGGCGATCGACCCGCCGCCGTCCATCCAGGACTCGATGGAGAAGCAGATGCGCGCCGACCGCGACAAGCGCGCCATCATCCTGCAGGCCGAGGGTGCGCGGCAGTCGGCGATCACCACCGCCGAGGGCGAGAAGGCCTCGGCGATCCTCTCCGCCGAGGGTCGCAAGCAGGCGGCCATCCTGGAGGCCGAGGCCGAGCGGCAGAGCCGGATCCTGCGCGCCGAGGGTGAGCGGGCCGCGCTGTTCCTGCAGGCCCAGGGCCAGGCCAAGTCGATCGAGACGGTGTTCCAGGCGATCCACGACGGCAAGCCCGACCAGGGGCTGCTGGCCTACCAGTACCTGCAGACGCTGCCGCAGATCGCGCAGGGCGACGCGAACAAGATGTGGATCGTCCCGAGCGAGTTCAGCAAGGCGTTGGAGGGCCTGGCCAACCTGGGCGGGGCCGGTGAGGGCCGGTCGTGGATGGACGTCGGGTCGTCCCCGGACGGCGGGACGGGCGCGCCGGCGGCCCGCCCCACCGCGGAGATGGACACCAGCGGGTGGTTCGAGTCGGCGCTGCCGCCGGCGGCCGACCAGCCGGAGGCGAAGATCGAGCTGACCAGCATCGCGGACATCGCGCCGAGCGTCCCGACGCCGGAGATGCCGGCCACCCCGTCGCTGCACCAGGCGGCCGAGGAGGTGGCCGGCCAGGCGGAGGACGGCGGGGCCGAGCCACCCGCCCGCTGACGAGACACCTGGTTGCGGGAGTCCCCGACCGGGGCCTGGGCAGCGGCTCAGCCCGGTCGGGGACGGCACCCGGTGGCGGTGTCGACCGGTAGGCCGACGAGGGATTCAGTCCTTGAGCAGTCCTTCGCGGAGCTTGGCCAGCGTCTGGGACAGCAGCCGCGAGACGTGCATCTGCGAGATGCCGATGTCGGCGGCGATCTGCGACTGGGTCATGTTGCCGAAGAACCGCAGGATCAGGATGCGACGCTCGCGGGCCGGGATGGTGGCCAGCAGCGGCTGCAGCGACTCGCGGTACTCCACGCCCTCCAGCGCGGCGTCCTCCTCGCCGAGCGTGGCGGCCAGGGTGGGGGAGTCGTCCTCGCCCGAGAGCCGCTCGTCGAGGGAGCTCGACCGGTAGGCGTTGGCCACGGCCAGGCCCTCGAGCACCTCCGCGCGCGGGATGCCCAGGTGCTCGGCCAGCTCCGACGGCGTCGGCGCGCGGCCGTTCTTCTGCGCCAGCTCGCCCACGGCGGCGTTGAGCGACAGGTGCAGCTCCTGCAGCCGCCGCGGCACCCGTACCGACCAGCCCTGGTCGCGGAAGTGCCGCTTGATCTCCCCGGTGATCGTGGGCACCGCGAAGGACAGGAACTCCACGCCCCGGTTCGGGTCGAACCGGTCGATGGCCGCGATCAGGCCGAGCGTGCCGACCTGCAGCAGGTCGTCGAACGGCTCACCGCGGTTGCTGAACCGGCGGGCGAAGTGCCGTACCAGCGGCAGGTGCTCCTCGACGAGGATCTCGCGAAGCCGCTCGCGGCGCGGGTCGTCCTTCTCCAGGGTCGCCAGCTCGGCGAACAGCGGGGCGGTGCGCTCGGCCCGCCGCCGGTTGTCCGACACGGGGGCGGCCTCGGCGTCGGGTTCGGGGGCCTCGTCGGCCGCGGGGCGCGGGCTGGGTGCGCGCGGGGTGACGGCAGGGACCTCGACCGGCTGCTCGTCCGGCGCGAGCTCCCCCTGCGCCCCGTGGGGGGCGGGCGGGGACTGGTCGTGGCGCAGGGTGTCCTCCTCGACGGTGGTCGGCTTCGGGGCGGACGCCCGGGTCACCGAGCGACCGAGATGTTCTGGCCCGCCCCGCCGAGCAACTGGTCCGGGTGCTGTCCCGGGAGGAACTTGTCCATCGAGATGAGCGCGACCGGACCGGACGTGCCGTCCCCGGCCGGAACGGAGGCCTGGGTGGCCGGGCCGGCCTCGACGTTGTCGACCAGGGTGTGCAGCACCGCCCAGCCGAAACCGTCGCGAGGAACGTCGGTGCCCTCGGTGGTCGGCACCCACGCGTCGATGTGCAGGCCGGCCCGCGTCGTCTCGAACACGACGGTCAGCGGGTGGTCGTCCGCGACGATCGAGGCCAGCGTGGCGCAGGCCTCGTCAACCGCCAGGCGCAGGTCCTCCACCGCGTCGAGGTCGTAGTCCATCCGGATGGCCAGGTCGCCGGCCATGGCCCGCACCGCGGGCAGCTGGGTGGGGGTGGTGGGCAGCCGCAGCTCCAGTCGTTCGGCGCGCCGGCCGTCGTGTGCGAGGGCACCCCTCGAATCCGCCATCCGTCGTTCGCTCCTCATCGTCGCCGCCTCCCGCCGCGGGTCGCGGGCACGAGGTCGTCATCCATCCTGCCCGACCGTTCGCCCGAGAGCGCGGGCGCGGGGGGTGGGAATCCTGAGGTGCCGATATAGCCCGGCAGCCGGGCGGTAAACCCCCACGTCGGGCCTGGGAGCGCGCGGTTGCCGAGCCCTGGGGCGTGTTGTTCCCTGGCGCCGGATGAACGCCAGCCGGGGAGAGCCTGCCGCCGGAGTCCCGTCCCGAGGAGGACGCGGGCACCCGGGAGCAGGTGCAGCGCTCGGTGCTGCCGCCGTTCCTCCCGCTGCTGCCCGACGCCGGCCTGGTCGGGCTGCGCTGACCGGCGGCCTGTTTGAGGAACGGATCCGGTGCCCATCCTCCGGGCGTGAGACTCCGCCGCAGCGACGTGCACGGCCCCGGCTGGGGGCGCCGCCGCGCCGGCCGCGGGTTCGCCCACTACGACGAGGACGGCGTCCTGATCAAGGACGACCGGCTGGACCGGGTCAAGGCCCTGGCCATCCCCCCGGCGTGGCAGGACGTCTGGATCTGCCCCTGGCCGAACGGGCACATCCAGGCCACCGGCGTGGACGCCGCGGGCCGGCGGCAGTACCGCTATCACGACGCCTGGCGCGCCCGCCGGGACGCGGAGAAGCACGAGCGGGTGCTGGAGATCGCCGCCCAGCTGCCAGACGTGCGCGACGCGGTCCTCGCCGCGATCGACACCGACGGGCTCACCCGCGACCGGGTGCTCGCCACCGCGGTCCGCCTGCTGGACCTGGGCTACTTCCGCGTCGGCAGCGAGCAGTACGCGGAGGACAACGGCACCTACGGCCTGGCCACGCTGCGGCGGGACCACGTGCACGTGCGCGGGGAGCGCACCTTCTTCTCCTACACCGCCAAGGGCGGCCTCGAACGCGAGGTCGAGGTGAAGGACCGGCCGACGGCCGCCGTCGTCCGGAAGCTGCTCGCCCGGCCCGCCGACGCGGGGGAGGACCTGCTGGCCTACCGGCTGGAGAACGGCACCTGGCACGACGTCACCAGCGACGAGATCAACGGGTACCTCAAGGAGATCAGCGATGCCGAGGTGACCGCGAAGGACTTCCGCACCTGGAGCGCCACGGTGCTCATGGCCGCGAGGCTCGCCGAGGCGCCGCAGCCGCGGACCGGGACCGCCCGGAAGAGGACGGTCAGCGCCGCCTACAAGGCCGTCGCCGAGCAGCTGGGCAACACGCCGGCGGTGTGCCGGGCCAGCTACGTCGACCCGCGGGTGGTGGACCGGTTCGAGCAGGGGGAGACGGTCGCGGACGCGCTGGCGGAGGCGGCCAGGGCCACCGACGACCGCGCGCGGCAGGAGGTCGTGGAGGCCGCCGTCTGCGCGATGCTCACCGGCTGACGGGCACGCACGGAGAAGGCCCCGCCACGTGGCGGGGCCTTCTCCGTGCGTCGGTGTCCGGGCGCACCCGGACGCAGGTCAGCGAGCGGTGCCGTCCACGATCGTGAACAGGTCGATCAGACCGGTGACCTCGAGCGGGCGGGTGACCGCCCGGGTGGTGGCGATCAGCCGGAGGTCGACCTCGCGGGAGCGGGCCGACTTCTGCGTCTCCACCAGGACGGCCAGCCCGGCGGAGCCGAGGAACTGGACGCCGGAGAGGTCGATCACGAGCTCCTTCGGTTGCTGCTCGAGCTGGGTGTCGAGCGACGACCGCAGGACGGGGGCGGTGAACGTGTCCACTTCGCCGACGACCGTCACCGTGACCGCGCCGTCCTGACCGGTGGAGGTCGAGAGCGTGATCACGTCGTCGAAGGGTGCCTCCGTGCCCTCGGTCGACACGTCGGGCTGCCCTTCGGCAGGCAGGTCGGATGTGGTCACGGGCTGAGCTCCTCTCAACGGCAGTGCCCGTCGGCACGACCGCTCGGTCAATCTACCGCTGCGGGATCGTGCGGTGCGGGCGGCCCCGCGCACGTCGTCCGTGCCCGGGCCCGGTCCGCGCGATCCGGAACGGCGACGGCTGCCTGCTCAACCGCCGCCCCAACGTAGACAACGGCTCTCCCGCACGCCACCCCGCCCCGGAGGGCGTTTCCCGGTGCCGTGGGCGTGGAGAGCTGACTCGCACCACCGCGTGCCGTTACGGTCCGCACCGCAGTGCACACCGCGGTGCACACCGCGGCCGACGCCGGTCCCGACGTCCTCCCGGAGGCCCCGTGAACCACTCCCCGCTCGTGGCGCGCCGGCCCGCGCTGGTCGTGCCGGCGGCGGGCACCCCCGCCCTCACCACGGTCGGGACCCGCCTCGGCCGGCCGCTGATGACCTGGCACCCGGCCTGGGTGCCGGTCCTCGAGGCGTTCGCGGCGGCCGACCCGCCGCAGCCGCGGTGGGAGTCGCTGGAGTGGTACCGCAACGAGTCCTTCGGCGCCCCGCCGGACGAGACCGTCGACCTCGACGCGCTGCCGGCCGATGTCGCCGCCGCGGTCCGGGCGATGGGCGCATCGCTGTGGCAGGTGCGGGTCGTCCCGGACGGGGGCCTGGCGCACCTGACCGGCATGACCCAACCGGTCGGCCGGCACATCAGCGCCCTCCTCGCGGCGCTGAAGGGGGCGGTCGTCGAGGCCTCGGCGCACCACACCACGGGCATGAAGGCGCCCATCGGCATGGGGTCGGGCAGTGAGGACGGCTCCTTCCCGCTGCACGCCGACATCTTTCCGGGGCGCTACCTGCTCAACGTCTTCCACCAGCCGGCGCCGGACCAGCAGGGCGCCTCGCTGCTGATGTCGGTGGCGGAGTGGGGGGAGCTGGCCGCGGTCGCGTTCGGCCCGGAGTGGGCGGCGCGGAGCCTGCGGCTGGTCCGCCGCGAGGTCCCGTGGGACATGGAGGCCTACGAGGAGGTGTTCGGCTACCACGACCGGCCGGACGACTCGGGCCTCATCGCCGCGAGCGACGCCGCGGCCACGCGGATCCTGTACGGGCCCGGCGAGGGCTACCTGGTCGACGACGCGGAGTGGCTGCACGGCCGGACCGTGGTCCGCAAGAGCGAGCACACCTACGACCGGGTGCACCGCCTCACCTTCGACACCGCCGGCTCGTTCGCGCAGCGGATGGCGCTGGAGGACAGACCGGAGAACACCGCCTGAGGCGGTGGCCGGCCGCGGGGCCGGCCACCGCAGGTCAGTCGCGGGGATGGACGGCGGCCTCCTCCGGGCCCTCACCGCCGGTCGCCTGCTCGGCGGTCGCCTCGACGTCGTCGGCGGTCCGGTTGGTGCCGGAGTCCGTGTCCGGGGCGGTGTCGAGGTCCTGCTCCAGCTGCATCTGGGGGCGGTCGGGGTCCTCGGCGGGCCGGATGTCGGGGAACACGTCGGGCACCTCGCGGCCCAGACGGATGTCCAGCGGTTCGCCCTGGGACTGCTCGAAGGCGGTGGTGCCGTAGTCGACGCTGGCCCCGGGCTCGTCGCGCCCGGGGTCGGGGGCGAACTGGGGGTCCTCCGTCCGATGCAGGGTGGGTGAGTCGTCGTTGATGATGTCGGGGATCCCCTCCTCCTCGGGGAAGACGTCGCGGGCGGTCTCGCCCTCGCTCCGGCGGCGCTCGAACTGCGTCATGGGTTCCTCCTGTGCGGTGAGCCGCGTGCTCGCGATGCGGCCGGGACGCCGGCCGCGGACTGCCTCCCGCCTACCCGCCGCTCCCGGGCCCATGCGTGAGGGTTCTCCCAGCATCGGTGCGGGCCGCGCGGTAGGGCGCCGGGAAGGGTGGGTAGCGCGCTCACCATGGCAATCGCACAGGAGGTGCAGCGGCTCGCGGCCCCGGCCCGCCGCTGGGCCCGCACCCAGAAGCGCGAGTACTCGCGGGGGGAGGCCCGCCCCCTCGGCGGGGATCTCGGGGCCATGGGCGTGTACCTGGGCCTGGTGTCGGCCGGCGTGGCCGCGGTGCGGGCCTCGGGCCGGGAGCTGCCGAAGCGGATCCCACCGGGGGACGTCGCGCTGCTGGCCGTGGCCACGTTCCGGCTGTCCCGGCGGATCGCGAAGGACCCGGTGACCAGCCCGCTCCGGGCCCCCTTCACCGCGTTCCAGGGGCCGTCGGGGCACGCCGAGGTCGCCGAGGAGGTCCGCGAGCACGGCGGGGTGAAGCACGCCGTCGGTGAGCTGCTCACCTGCCCGTTCTGCCTGGCGCAGTGGGTGGCCACCGCGCTGGTGCTGGGCTACGCGACCGCGCCGCGCGCGACCCGGATGGCGGCGCTGACGATGACCCTGGTCGCCGGTTCCGACGTCCTGCAGTTCGCCTACGACGCCCTCCAGAACGGGGTGGGACACGCGCCCGGTGAGCAGTCGGCCGGGGTGCGGTGAGGTCCTCCGTCCGGAGGAGAGAGGGGGCGCTCGGCCTGCCGCGGTGCGCGGAGCGCACCTATCCTGCGATCTTGACCGCCCGGCCTTCCCCGCCCGCGGTCCCGGACGGGTCTCTCGGAGGAGTGCGGCATGCGGTCGATCTGGCGCGGCGCGGTGTCCTTCGGTCTGGTCAGCATCGGGGTGAAGCTCTACACCGCCACCGAGGACCACGACATCCGGTTCCACCAGGTGCACGCCACCGACGGCGGCCGGGTGAAGTACAAGCGGGTCTGCTCGATCGACGGTGAGGAGGTCGAGTACAGCGAGATCGCCAAGGGCTACGAGCTGCCCGACGGCCAGCTGGTCATCCTCACCGACGAGGACTTCGAGGAGCTGCCGCTGACCTCCCGGCGGGAGATCGAGGTGCTGGAGTTCGTCGACCAGGACCAGATCGACCCGATCCACTTCGAGAAGACCTACTTCCTCGAGCCCGACGCGTCAGCGACCCGGCCCTACGTGCTGCTGCGCGACGCCCTGGAGAACGCCGGCCGGGTGGCGATCACCAAGATCGCGATCCGGCAGCGGGAGTCGCTGGCCGCGCTGCGGGTCCGCGACGGCGTGCTGGTGCTGCACACGATGCGCTGGCCGGACGAGATCCGGACGCCGGACTTCGGTTTCCTCGACGAGGACGTCGCGGTGCGGCCGCAGGAGCTGCAGATGGCAGAGGCGCTCATCTCCTCGATGACCGGCGAGTTCGACCCCGCCGCGTTCACCGACGACTACCGCGAGGCGATGGCGGCGCTGCTGGAGGCCAAGCAGACCGGCGGTGAGGTGCAGCCGCTGCCCGAGACGGCGGACTCCGGTGCCGCGGTCGTCGACCTGATGAGCGCGCTGCGCCGCAGCGTCGAGCAGGCCCGCGGCGGCGCGCCCGAGGCGGAGAGCACGCCGCGGAAGGCGCCGGCCAGGAAGGCCACCGCGGCGAAGAAGACGGCAGCCCCGAAGGCGACGGCAACGACGGCGACGGCAGCCCCGAAGGCGACGAAGGCGGCGGCGACCAGGACGACGCCCGCGAAGAAGACGACGGCGAAGAAGACGACGGCCGCCAAGAAGTCGACCGCCACGGGGAAGCAGCCGGCCAAGCGCGCCCGCCGCACCGCCTGACGTGCCCGCGCCGGTCCCGGTGCCCGCGCCGATGCTCGCCACCCCCGGCGACCTGCCGCCGGCCGCGCAGGACGGGCGGTGGGGCTACGAGTTCAAGTGGGACGGCGTCCGCGCGGTCGCCGCCGTCCACGACGGAGCCCTCACCCTCTGGGCGCGCAGCGGCACCGACATCTCCGTCCGCTACCCCGAGCTGGCCCGCCTGCCCGACGCGCTGGCCGGGCACGACGCCGTCCTGGACGGCGAGGTGGTGGCCCTCGACGACCGCGGCCGGCCCGACTTCGGTGCCCTGCAGACCCGGATGCACCGCACCGGCCCGGAGGTGCGCCGGCTGGCCGCCGCCGCGCCGGTCACCTACCTCGTCTTCGACCTGCTGGCCTGGGACGGGGAGGACCTGCTGCACGCGCCGTACGCGGAGCGCCGGCGCCGGCTGGACGCGCTCGGGCCCGGCGGGCACCGCTGGGTCACCACCCCCTGGTTCCGCGGCGGGGGTGCCGACGTGCACGCCGCGAGCCGGGAGAACGGGCTCGAGGGAGTGGTCGCCAAGCGGCTGGACTCGCCCTACCGCCCCGGCTCGCGCGGCCCGGAGTGGCTCAAGGTCAAGAACGTCCGCACCCAGTCGGTGGTCGTCGGTGGCTGGCGGCCGGGCCTGGGACGCCGGGCCGGGGGAGTGGGGTCGCTGCTGGTCGGCGTGCACGACGACGCGGGTCGGCTGGTCTACGCCGGTCACGTGGGCACCGGGTTCACCGCGCAGGCGCTGCGGGATCTGGCCGAGTTGTTCACGCCGAGGCCGACCTGTCCGTTCGAGGGCCGCCTCGCCCGGGAGGTGATCCGCGACGCCCGCTGGGTCGAGCCCGACCTGGTGGGCGAGGTGGCCTTCGCCGTCTGGACCGCCGACGGTCGGCTGCGGCACCCCTCGTGGCGCGGATTGCGCGACGACATCGCCGCGGAGGACGTGGTGGAGGAGTGGTGAGGACACGGTGAGCCGGCAGCTGGTGCGCGTGGACGGGCGGCAGCTGTACGTCTCCAACCTGGAGAAGGTGCTGTTCCCCGAGGTCTCCTTCACCAAGGCGCAGGTCATCGACTACTACGTCCGGATCGCCCGGGCGCTGCTGCCGCACCTGTCCGGGCGGCCGGTCACCTTCACCCGCTGGCCCGAGGGCGTGGAGGGGCCGGCGTTCTTCGAGAAGAACAGCGCCCGGCACGCCCCGGACTGGGTGCGCCGGGTGACCGTGCCCAGCCCGGGCAGCTCCCGGGGCCGGGAGACCCTCGACATGGTGATCCTGGAGACCGTCGCCGACCTGGCCTGGGCGGCGAACCTGGCCGCGCTGGAGCTGCACGTGCCCCAGTGGCAGGTGGGGAGCCGGCTGCAGCCGGCGCTGCCCGACCTGCTGGTGCTGGACCTCGACCCCGGCCCGGACGCCGGCATCCGGGAGTGCTGCGGGGTCGCCGAGCGGTTGCGCGAGCGGCTGGTCGACGACGGTCTGGACCCGGTCGTGAAGACGTCGGGGTCCAAGGGCATGCAGGTGTACGCGCCGATCCGGGTGAGCGACCGCGAGCACCCGAGCCGGTACGCGAAGAAGCTGGCGCAGGAGCTGTCCGCCGAGACGCCGGACCGGGTCGTGTGGCGGATGGAGAAGGTGCTGCGGCCGGGCAAGGTGCTCGTCGACTGGAGCCAGAACAACCCGGCCAAGACCACCGTCGCGCCCTACTCGTTGCGAGCCCGCCCGGATGCCCCGGTGTCCACGCCGATCGGCTGGGACGAGGTGGAGGCGGTGCTCGACGGCGCCGATCCGGGCGCGTTGCGCTTCCGCACCGAGGACGTCCTCGCCCGCGTCGAGGAGTACGGCGACCTGTTCGACATCGCCGGCGCGCGGCGCGCCGTCCTGCCGCCGGCCTGAACACGGACCCCTCCTCCCCACCCCTCGCGCGCTCGGGGCGGTGCCCTGGAGGGGGCCGTCCCCGGGCCTGGCATCCTCGCTTCTCGTGTCCGTTGCTGAACTGCCCACCATCGGTCCCCGCGACGACCGGCTGGCCGACGTCGGACGCCTCGTCGTCCGCTGCCCCGACCGCCCCGGCATCGTGGCCGCGGTCAGCGGCCTGATGGCCGCGGTCGGCGCGAACATCACCGACTCCCAGCAGCACTCCTCGGACCCCAGCGGGGGCACGTTCTTCCTCCGGCTGGAGTTCTTCCTCGCCGACCTCGCCGGGAGGTGGGCCGAGCTGGAGCAGCGGCTGGCGGCGCTGGCGGGCGAGTTCGGGATGACCTGGCGGCTGACCGAGGCCGCGCACCGGCCGCGGCTGGCGGTGTTCGTCAGCAGGACCGACCACGTGCTGCAGGAGCTGATCTACCGGGTGCGCTCCGGGGACCTGCGGGCCGAGCTCGCCGCCGTCGTCTCCAACCACCCCGATCTGGAGCCGGTCGCCCGCGCGGCGGGCATCCCCTTCCACCACGTGGCGGTCACCGCCGACACCAAGGCCGAGGCGGAGGCCGCGGCGCTGGCGCTGATCGGCGACGTCGACCTGGTGGTGCTGGCCCGCTACATGCAGATCGTCTCGGCCGACTTCTGCGCCCGGTTCCCGGAGCGGCTGATCAACATCCACCACAGCTTCCTGCCGGCGTTCGTCGGCGCGAACCCCTACCAGGCGG
The DNA here is from genome assembly GCF_900114385.1 of Geodermatophilus ruber. Taxonomy (GTDB): domain Bacteria; phylum Actinomycetota; class Actinomycetes; order Mycobacteriales; family Geodermatophilaceae; genus Geodermatophilus; species Geodermatophilus ruber. Next base: position 59,987 of record NZ_FOSW01000006.1, on the reverse strand, counting down.
CGCACGACCGCGGCGTGAAGCTGATCGGGGCGACCGCGCACTACGTGACGCCGGAGCTGGACGCGGGTCCGATCATCGAGCAGGAGGTCGCCCGCATCGACCACCGGGCCACGGTGGAGGACATGCGCCGCATCGGCCGGTACGTGGAGCGGCAGGTGCTCGCCCAGGCCGTCACCTGGCACGTCGAGGACCGGGTGATCGTGGACGGCGCGAAGACCATCGTCTTCGCGTGAGCGGAGCTCGGGCGTCGGTCATCGCGTGAGCGGGGCCGTGACGTCGGGCGGGTGACATCCCGCCCCACCCCACCCCGCTGAGGCCCGGCTCACACGCCTACCGTCGCCCCGATCCGACCGAAGGCGCACCAGGGGGAGATGTGGGCACCACTGCCATGAGGGAGTCGTCGGGCGGGCGGACCGCCGCCCGCGCGGCCGGCTGGGTCGCGCCGCTGTGCTGGATCGCCGTGCTGCTCGACGGGTTCGACCTCGTCGTGGTGCCGACGACGCTCAGCGGCCTGCAGCAGGAGTGGGGGCTGACCGCCGGCGGCGCGAGCGCGCTGATCACCGTCGGGCTGGTCGGCATGATGGCCGGCGCGCTGAGCATCGGCGCGCTCACCGACCTGTTCGGCCGCCGCAGGGCGTTGATCGGCGCGGTGATCTCCTTCTCGGTGCTCACCCTGCTGTGCGCCGCGGCGCCGAACCCGTATGTCTTCGGCGCGCTGCGCTTCCTCGCCGGCCTGGGCCTCGGCGGCTGCCTGCCGACGGCGATCGCCCTGGTGAACGAGTTCAGCCGCGGTACCCGCGCCGGCCGGGCGACCACCACGATGATGACCGGCTACCACGTGGGCGCGGTGGCCACCGCCGCGTCGGGCATCCTCGTCGTGGCGCCGATCGGCTGGCGCTGGATGTACGTCGTCGGCGCGCTGCCCGCGCTCGTGCTGGTCCCGCTCATGCTGCGGCACCTGCCCGAGTCGGCCGCCTGGCTGCTCGCCCACGGCCGGCGCGCGGAGGCCGAGGTGGTCGCCGGCCGGTACGGGCTCGAACTGGAGGCGCCGGGCGCGGGTGCGGCGCCCGCGACAGGTGCCGCGGCGGCCCTCCGCACCCTGTTCGGAGGCGGCTACCTGCGCAACACCGTGGCGATCGCGGTGACCTCGTTCATGGGGCTGCTGCTGGTCTACGGGCTGAACAACTGGCTGCCCGGGATCATGCGCGAGGCCGGGTACGACCTGGGCGCGCAGCTGGCCTTCCTCACCGTGCTCAACCTGGGCGCCGTCGTCGGCCTGCTGATCGCCGGCGCGGTCGCCGACCGGATCGGGGTGCGCCCGGCCGGCATCGTCTGGTTCGCCGGTGCCGCGCTGCTGCTGGCCCTGCTCTCGGTCCGGCTGCCGATCGCGGGCATCTACCTGATGGTCTTCCTGACCGGCTGCTTCGTGTTCAGCGCGCAGGTGCTGGTGTACGCGTTCGTCAGCGCCAACCACCCGCCGCAGGTGCGCGCGACGGCGCTGGGCTGGTCGGCCGGAGCCGGCCGCGTCGGCGCGATCGTCGGCCCGCTGCTCGCGGGCCTGCTGGTCAGCGCCGGCCTGGCCTTCCCGTGGGGCTTCTACCTGTTCGCCGCCGTCGGGCTGCTGGGCGCGGTCGGCATCAGCGCCGCGCGGCCGCGGCGGGCCTGAGGCCGGGAGCGGTCACTCGTTGCGGCGGCGGTCTCGCTCGGCGAGGAACCGCTCGAACTCCGCCCCCAGCTCCTCGCCGCTGGGCACCTCGCCGGCGCCGCCGAGCAGGTCGGTGCCCTCGCGGGCGGCGGTGAACCGGTCGTACTGCTCCTCCAGCGCGGCCACCACGGCGGTGTTCTCCGGTGAGCGGGCCAGCTGCTCGTCCACCTCGGTGCGGTGGGACTCGGCGGCCTCGCGCAGCGTCTCGGTCGGCAGGTGCAGCCCGGTGAGCGCGGAGAGGTGCTCGAGCAGGCTCAGCGAGGCGGCCGGAAAGGTGGCCTGCGCCAGGTAGTGCGGCACGTGCGCGGCCACGCCGAACGCGTCGACCCCGGCCTCGCCCAGCCGCAGCTCCAGCAGCGCGGCGACGCTGCCCGGGATCTGCAGCTCCCCCCAGTAGACGGGGTAGGACTCGATGAGCTGGCGGCGCGTGGCGTGCGCGGTGACGGTGACCGGGCGGGTGTGCGGCACCGGCATGGGGATGGCCTGCAGGGCGGCCACCGACGTGACTCCCAGGCTCTCGACCAGCATGCTCACCGCCGCGACGAACCGCTCCCAGGCGAAGTCCGGCTCGGCGCCGTGCAGCAGCAGGAACGGCTCCCCGGCGTCGTCCTCCAGGGCGTAGAGCAGGATCTCCGGCGCGACGAAGGACTCGTAGCGGTCGCCGTGGAAGGTCATCCGCGGCCGGTGCCCCCGGTAGTCGACGAGGCTGTCGGCGTCGAACCGCGCGATCACCTCGTGGGGGAGGCTCGCCAGCAGGTGCGCGCCGGCGAGCGCCCCGGCGCGGGCGGCGTCGAACTCGCCGGCCAGGTCGTGCACCAGCACCAGTCCGCGGCGTTGCGCAGGCCCGGCGGCCTGCGCCTCGCGCGCGAGGAACGGCTCGGCCTCGGGGAGCAGCTCGACGAGCTCCTCCGGTTGCTGCGCCACGGTCGTGCCTCCTCGGTCCGGGATCGTTCGTGCTGTCCAGCTGCAGGGGGTGCGGCGGCATTCCCGCTGTCACCCGGTCAGGGCTCGCTGTCCCCCTCGGGGCCCCGGGCGGCCGCCCGGGCCTGCACCTGTTCGTGCTCGACGGCGGCCCCGTCCTCGTCGCCGGTGATCCGCGGCCGGGTGCCGTCCTCGGCCACCTCCGGTGACCGCCCGTCGAGCTGGTCGCGGACATACCGGTAGACCACGGCGATCAGCGCCGCCACCGGCACGCCGAGGAAGGCCCCGGTGATGCCGGCCAGGCTGCTCCCGGCGGTGACCGCCAGGATCACCACGGCCGCGTGCAGGTTGAACCCGCGGCCCTGGATGATCGGCTGCAGCACGTTGCCCTCGAGCTGCTGCACCAGCACGACGACGCCGAGGACGATCAACGCCACGGTGAAGCCCTCGTCGACCAGCGCCACCAGGACGGCGAAGGCACCGGCGACGAAGGCACCGATGATCGGGATGAACGCGCCGAAGAAGGTGAGCACGGCCAGCGGGATCACCAGCGGGACGTCGAGGATCCACAGCCCGAGGCCGATGAAGAAGGCGTCGATGAAGCCGACGAGGGCCTGCTGGCGGATGAACTCCGACAGCGTCGACCAGGTCTTGTAGGACAGCGCCGCCACGTGCCGGGCCGCGCGCGGGCCGGTCTGCGCCGACAGCCAGGGCACGAAGCGCGGCCCGTCCTTGATGAAGAAGAAGCACAGGACCAGGGCCAGCAGCAGGTTGATCAGGCTGTTGCCGACGGCGGAGACGCCGGTCAGCGCGTAGCCCGCGATGTTCTGGGCGTTGCCCTGGATGGAGTTGATCGTGGAGTCGACGGCGTTGCCGATCTGGTCCTCGCCCAGGTTGAACGGCGGGCCGGCGAGCCACTGCTGGATGTCCTGCAGGCCGGCGGTCGCCTGATCGGCCAGCTCGACGACCTGGTCGGCGACCTGGGGCGCGATGACGGCGATGATGCCGACGATCAGGGCGATGAACGCGAGCAGGACCAGCGCCGCCGCGAGAGCGGGGGGCCACCCGTGCCTGCGCAGGAACCGGGTCGGGGGCCAGAGCACGGTCGCGATGAGCAGCCCGAGCACGATCGGCAGCAGGATGGCCCACAGCCGGCCGAGCACGTAGCCGAGGACGACCACGGCGGCCACGATGAGCAGGAACTGGGCCGAGCCGATGGCCACCTTGCGGGCGGCCGCCTGGAGCCGGGGGCCGCGGCCGGCGGTCGGGGCCGGCGCCTGGGTGGCCGCGGGCAGAGCCGGGTCGCGGCGCTCGTCGGCCGCCGGGCCGGCCGGCTCCGGGCGCGCCGGAGCCGGGGTGGCGCTCGTGCGACCGGGTGGGCGGAGCCTCATGGGTCGATCACAACACACCGGACCGCTCCGGGCCGGGCAGAAAACGATCATCGCTCCCCACGTCGTAGCGTCGGCGCCATGCCGAGAACCGCGACCGCCGACCGGGTCGACCGCGCCGCCCTGGAGGAGTTCCTGCGCCCGAGGCACCGGGCGGTGCTGATGACCCGCCGCAGCGAGGGCGGCGCCCAGCTCTCGCCGGTGACCTGCGGCCTCGACGACCAGGGGCGGGTCGTCGTCTCCACCTACCCCCAGCGGGCCAAGGTGGCCAACGCCCGGCGCGACCCGGCCGTCTCGCTGTGCGTGCTCTCCGACGACTGGGACGGGCCATGGGCGCAGGTCGACGGGCGGGCGGAGGTCCTGGACCTGCCCGAGGCACTGGAGCCGCTGGTCGACTACTACCGCGCGATCAGCGGGGAGCACCCCGACTGGTCCGAGTACCGCGCGGCCATGACCCGGCAGGGCAAGTCGCTGCTGCGGATCACCATCGAGCGCTGGGGGCCGATCGCGACCGGCGGCTTTCCGCCGGAGGTCGTCGACAAGCTCTGAAGCTTGCCTGCGACGGGGGCCGGTTGCGAGGCTGGCCGGGTGCCGTACGTCCTCCTCCTCGACCCGGATGCGCGGAGCGCACGGGACCGGGTGCCGGACGCCGTGCGGCGGCTCAACGAGACGGTGCCGACGGTTCTGCCGTTCGAGCGGACCACCGGGACCGAGTTCCAAGGGGTCCTGGCCGAGCCCGACGCCGTCGTCGACGTCGTACTGGAGCTGGTCCGCGCGGCGGGCTGGTGCATCGGCGTGGGCGCCGGCCCGGTGCCCGACGGCCCGCGCACCGGCGCCGGGACCGCGTTCCGCTGTGCCCGCCGTGCGGTCGACGCGGCCGGGCAGCGCGCGGCCCGCCTGGCCGTGCGGGGCGCGGTCCCGGCCGAGGCCGGCGACGCCCAGGCGGTGCTGACCGCGCTGGCCGCGCTCGTGCAGCGGCGCAGCGCGCACGCCTGGGAGGCGATCGGGCTGGTCGCCGCCGGCCGCACCCAGGCCGAGGCGGCTGCGGCGCTGGGCATCTCCCGGCAGGCCGTGGGCCAGCGGCTGGCCGCCGGCTCCTGGGAGCTCGAGCGGGAGCTGCGGCCCACCGCCGCCCGCCTGCTCGCCCGCGCGGCCGGGTGAGCCCAGCACGCCGTCGCCGCGCGCCGGGTTCACCGGGCGACGAGAATGGCGCCACCGCCGTCCTGTCGTCCCTGGGAGTGCCCGTGTCGTCCGCACCGAGTGGGATCCGCAACCTCGAGCTGCTCGGCATCTATCTCAATGACCACCTGGCCGCGTCCACCGGCGGGATCGAGCTGGTCAGGCGCATGCTGGGCCGCCACCGTGCCAGCACCTACGGGCCGCGGCTGGAGGAGCTGCTCGGCGAGCTGCGCGAGGAGCGGAGCGCGCTGAAGACGACCATGCAGGCGCTCGGCATCCCCGTCCGCCAGTACAAGCAGGCCCTCACCTGGGTGGGGGAGAAGCTGGCGCGGGGCAAGCTCAACGGCGCCCTGCTGTCCCGGTCCCCGCTCAGCGACCTCGTCGAGTTCGAGTTCATCGCCATCGCGGTGCTGGCCAAGCGCGCCGGGTTCGAGACGCTGCTCTCGCTCACCGACGTCGACCCGCGGATCGACCGCGTCCTGTTCGAGCGGCTGATCAACCAGGCCGACAAGCAGCACCACTGGCTCGCCGACGCCCGCCGTGAGGTGGCGGCGGAGCTCTTCGGCGGCCGGTCGGAGCTCGCGGACGCCGCCGCCGACACCTGAGCACGGCTCGCTGGGCGGCCCGGTCCCGGCCCCGGTACAAATCGGGGCATGTGCCATGACCCCGACAGCCGACCGCCCGCGCCGCCCCGGACCGGGGACGTCGCCGAACGAGGACTGCTGACCCTGACCGCCGCTGACGGCACCGAGGTGGCCGCGGCCCATGCCACCCCCGCAGCCCCCGCGCGCGTAGGCGTCGTCGTCCTCCCCGACATCCGCGGCCTGCACCCCTACTACGTGGCGCTGACGGAGCGGTTCGCCGAGGCCGGGCTGGCCGCGGTCGCGATCGACTACTTCGGGCGCACCGCCGAGCCCTCGCCCACCGGCACCCGCGACCAGGACTTCGACTGGCAGGCGCACATCCCGCAGACCACGGAGGCCGGCGTCGACGCCGACGTCGCCGCGGCGATCGGCTACCTGCGGGAGCGGACCGGCCCGGACCTGCCGGTGGTCACCGTCGGGTTCTGCTTCGGCGGCAGCCACTCCTGGCGGCTGGCCGGTGGCGAGCTGGATCTCGCGGCCTGCATCGGCTTCTACGGCCGGCCCTCCATGGTGGGCGAGGCCGCCAAGCGCGCGTCCCGGCCGACGCTCATGATCATCGCCGGGGCCGACAGCGCCACCCCCGTGGCCGACCAGCTGGCCCTGGCCGAGACCATGCGCGCGGGCGGGGCCGAGGTCACCACCGCGGTCTACGACGGCGCGCCCCACTCGTTCTTCGACCGGGCGCACGGCCAGTGGGCCGACGCCTGCCAGGACGTCTGGCGGCGGGTGCTCGCGCTCACCGACCGGGTCGCCGCCGGCTGACCGCACGCCGGGCGCCACCGCCCTTGCGCGCGGCCGCCCGCGGGTCTAGGACGAACGGCACGGGCGGGGGCCCACGCCCCCGGCCGCGGTGGTGCCCGGTCGCCCGCGGGCCCACCGGGGAGCCGCCGGTGCACGAGCTCGCGATCACCCAGGCCGTCGTGGACGCCGTCGTCGAGCAGGTCGGCGGTGCGCGGATCGGCGACGCGCGGATCACGGCGGTGCACCTGCGGATCGGCCGCGTGTCGGGGGTCGTGCCCGACGCCGTGCGGTTCTGCTTCGACCTCGTCGCCGCGGGGACCCCGGTCGCCGGGGCCCGCCTGGAGATCGACGAACCCCCCGGGGTCGGCTGCTGCAACTCCTGCGGGGCCGTCTTCGCCGTGGAGGACCTGCTGCTGGGCTGCCGGTGCGGCAGCACCGACGTGCGGGTCCGCGGCGGGGACGATCTCGTCGTCACGGCCGTGGAGGTGGCCTGACATGTGCCGAACCTGCGGGTGCGGCGACGACGGCGCGCGGCTCACCCGGCTCGACGCCGGGCCTTCCGCCGCCCACGACCCCGCGCACCACGGCCACCCCCACCACGCCCCCGAGGTGGACGGCGGGTCCCGCACCGTCCGCCTCGAGGAGGCGGTGCTCTCCCGCAACGAGGAACTGGCCGCAGGCAACCGGGCCGAGTTCGCCGCCCGGGGCCTGGTCGTGGTGAACCTGATGAGCTCGCCGGGCTCGGGGAAGACGACGCTGCTCGAGCGCACCATCCGCACGCTCGGCCGGCCCGTCGGCGTCGTCGAAGGCGATCAGGAGACCGTCGTCGACGCCGAGCGGGTGCGCGCGGCCGGGGCGCCGGTCGTGCAGGTCAACACCGGCTCGGGCTGCCATCTCGACGCCGGCATGCTGCACCGGGCCATGGCCGCGCTGGACCCGGCCGACGGCACGCTGGTCGTCGTCGAGAACGTCGGCAACCTCGTCTGCCCGGCGCTGTTCGACCTGGGCGAGACCTGCCGCGCCGTGGTGATGTCGGTGCCCGAGGGCGAGGACAAGCCCGCCAAGTACCCCCACATGTTCCGCACCGCCGACGTGGTGCTGGTCAACAAGGTCGACCTGCTGCCCTACGTGTCCTTCGACCTCGCCCGCTGCCTGGACCTGCTGCGCCGGCTGCGCCCGGAGATCACCGTGCTGCCCGTGTCGGCCACCCGCGGTGACGGGATGGCCGACTGGCTCGGCTGGCTGCGCACCCGTGCCGCGGCCGCCGTCGGCCCCGCGCTCCCGGTGATTGACAGCCCCGCGCGCCCAGGTGTCTGATCCGTGCCACGTCTGCTGTGCCGGTACGGCGGAGGGCGGTGAGAGCTCCGATGCGCGCAGCCCTCGCCGCGGCCCTCCGGATCGACCGCCCACCCGGGCCGCCGCCCGAACCGGGAAGCGCCGCGCGATGACGCCGGCGGCCGGACGGACCGGGACCCCGCTGCCCAGCGGTGCTCCCCGGAATGCCTCACGGCCGCCGTCCGGGCGCGACACCCCCGCACCTCCCGCCGGTCTCGCGCGGGCCCGCGCCGTCGCGGACGCCGTCCTCTGGGAGGGCTACCTGCTCTACCCGTACCGGCGTTCGTCGGGCAAGAACCGCGTGCGCTGGCAGTTCGGCGTGCTCGCCCCCCGCCCGTGGCTGGAGGCTCGCGGGTCGGTCCGCGCCACCGTCGCCGGCTCCGCCGACGCCTGGCACCAGCTGACCGAGTGCCTGCTCGAGGCAGCCGACGAGGCCGCCCTGGACGAGGCGTGGCTGCACGTGTGCGTGCGCTTCCTGCAGGTGCAGCACCGGTCCGTCCAGCGAGCCGCGGCCGACGGCTGGGTCACGGTCGACGCGCTGGAGGCCGGCGACCGGCGCTGGCTGACCTTCGACGAGGCCGTCGCCCGCGAGGTCGCCGTCGCCGCCCGGGTCGGCGACCTGGCCACCGGCCGGCGGGTCCCCGTCGAGGTGCCCGGCGGGGAGGAGGTAGAGCTGCTGGACGGCGGTGCCGGCCGGCTGGTCCGCCGCCGGTGCCCCCTGCGCGGCGAGCTGCTCCTGGAGACCAGCCCGACGCCCGCACCGGGCCCGCTGCGGCGGCTGCGCCTGGTGCTGGCGAACACCACCGGTGCCGCCGAGCTGCCGCCGGACGCCCCGCGGGACGAGGCGGTCCGGCGCTCGCTGGTCGCCGCGCACTGCCTCGCCGGCGTCACCGGGGGCGCGTTCGTCTCGCTGCTCGAGCCGCCGGAGGAGGCGGCCGCGGCCGCCCGGGCCTGCCGGAACGAGCACACCTTCCCCGTGCTGGCCGGGGCGCCCGGCGAGCGTGACGTGCTGCTCTCCTCGCCGATCATCCTGTACGACCATCCGCGGATCGCCCCCGAGAGCCCGGGGGAGCTGTTCGACTCCGGCGAGATCGACGAGATCCTGTCGCTGCGCACGCTGACGCTCACCGACGAGGAGAAGCGTGAGGCCCGGGCCACCGATCCGCGCGCCGCCGCCATCCTCGACCGGGTCGACGCGTTGCCGGGCGAGGTCTGGAACCGGCTGCACGGCGCGATCCGGTCGCTGCGCCCGGTCCCTCCCGGTGGCGAGGCCGAGGCCGGCACGCTGCCCTGGTGGGACCCCGGCGCCGACGCCGCCGTCTCGCCGGAGAGCGACGCGGTGGTCGTCGACGGCGTGCGGGTGGCCCGGGGGTCGCGGGTGCGGCTGCGGCCGCGCCTGCGCGGGACCGATCCGCAGGACCGCTTCCTCGACGGGCGCAGCGCCCGCGTCGCCGCGGTGTTCCTCGACGTCGACGGCGGCCGGCACGTGGCGGTGACCCTCGAGGACGACCCCGCCGCCGACCTGGCCGGGGCGTCGGGCCGCTACCGCTACTTCGCCCCGGAGGAGCTGCGTCCCCTCGGGCACGAGCCGGGGCCGTGACCGGCCGGGTGCTCGTCGCCGGCATCGGCAACGTCTTCCTCGGCGACGACGGGTTCGGCGTCGAGGTCGTCCGGCGGATCGACCCGGCGGCCCTGCCCCCGGGCGTCGACGTCGTCGACTACGGCATCCGCGGCGTGCACCTCGCCTACGACCTGCTCGACGGGGCCCACGACACCGTCGTCCTCGTCGACGCCGTCCCGCTCGACGGGCCGCCCGGCACCCTCGCCGTCCTGGAGGTGCCGGCCCCCGGGGCGGGCGGGCACGCCCCCGCGGGGTCCGCGGCGGTGGTGGACGGGCACGGGTTGGACCCCGACGCCGTCCTCCACCTGCTCGGCGACCTGGGCGGCTCGGTCGCCCGCGTGCTGGTGGTCGGCTGCGCACCGGCCGACGTGCACCCGGCCATGCACCTGTCACCGCCGGTCGCGGCGGCGGTCGGGCCCGCCGTCGCACTGGTGCACGAGGTGGTGTCCGGCGCGGCCGCCCGGCCGGGGGAGGAGGACGGCGTCCGCGGCTGAGCCCGCGCAGGGATCGACACGAGAGGGGACGGCGGGCCGGAACGACCCCCGACCGGACGGAGCGACAGATGACCGCAACGCGCGAGGCGACCCCGGCGCGCGAGGCCGGGTTCGACGAGGTGCACATCCTCTGGATCTCCGAGGGGATGAGCTGCGACGGGGACACGGTCTCGGTGACCGCCTGCGACCAGCCCAGCATCGAGGACGTGGTCACCGGGGTGGTGCCCGGCCTGCCGACGGTCCACCTGCACAACAAGGTGCTCTCCCCGACGCTCGGTGGTGAGGAGTTCCTGGCGCCGTTCCGCGCGGCCGCCGAGGGCGAGCTGACGCCGTTCATCCTCGTCATCGAGGGCTCGATCCCGAACGAGAAGATCAACGGCGAGGGTTACTGGACCAGCTTCGGCAACGACCCGCAGACCGGGGAGCCGCTGACCCTGAACTGGTGGTTGGACCGGCTGGCCCCGCGGGCGTGGGCGACCGTCGCCGTGGGCACCTGCGCCGCCTACGGCGGCATCCACGCGATGGCCGGCAACCCGACCGGGTCGATGGGCCTGGCCGACTACCTGGGGTGGGACTACCGCAGTACCGGCGGCCTGCCGATCGTCAACATCCCGGGCTGCCCGGTGCAGCCGGAGAACTTCATGGAGACCCTCACCTGGGTGCTCTACCACGCCGCCGGTGCCGCGCCCCCGCCGCCGCTGGACGACCAGCTGCGCCCGCAGTGGCTGTTCGGCCGGACCGTGCACGAGGGCTGCGACCGCGCCGGGTACTACGAGCAGGGCGACTTCGCCGCGGACTACAACTCGCCCAAGTGCCAGGTGAAGATCGGCTGCTGGGGGCCGGTCGTCAACTGCAACGTGCCCAAGCGCGGCTGGATGCGAGGCGTGGGCGGCTGCCCGAACGTCGGCGGGATCTGCATCGCCTGCACCATGCCGGGCTTCCCCGACAAGTTCATGCCGTTCATGGACATGCCGCCCGGCGCCAGCCTCTCCTCGGTGCTGATCAAGCCCTACGGCGCCTTCACCCGCCGGCTGCGCGGCATCACCAACCGCACCGTCAACAAGGAACCGAAGTGGCGGCACAACCGCGACGTGCTGACCTCCGGCTACGACCCCCGGTACCGGCGGTGAGCGCCGCGGGCACCCCCGACCCGGCACGTTCCCGCGACCCCCGAGGAGGGACGCAACGATGACCGCCACCGACCGGGCACCGGCAGTCGAGAAGCCGGGCCAGCTCATCGAGATGTCGTGGGACCCGATCACCCGCATCGTCGGGAACCTGGGGATCTACACGAAGATCGACTTTCCCAACCAGCGGGTGGCCGAGTGCCACAGCACCTCGTCGCTGTTCCGCGGCTACTCGGTCTTCATGAGGGGCAAGGACCCGCGCGACGCCGGATTCATCACCAGCCGGATCTGCGGGATCTGCGGCGACAACCACACGACCTGCTCGATCTACGCGCAGAACATGGCCTACGGCATCAAGACCCCGCCGATGGCGGAATGGATCATCAATCTCGGCGAGGCGGCCGAGTACATCTTCGACCACACCATTTTCCAGGACAACCTGATCTTCGTGGACTTCTGCGAGGCGATGGTCAAGGACACCAATCCCAGCGTCCTGGCCCGGGCGGAGAACACCCCGGCACCGCACGCCGACGTGCACGGCTACCGGACGATCGCCGACATCATGCGCTCGTTCAACCCGTTCGAGGGGGAGACCTACAAGCAGGCGCTGAAGGTCAGCCGGATCACCCGCGAGATGTTCTGCCTGATGGAGGGCAGGCACGTGCACCCCTCGACGCTCTACCCCGGCGGGGTGGGCACGATGCCGACCCCGACGCTGTTCACCGACTACCTCTCCCGGCTGCTGCAGGTGCTCGACTTCGTGAAGAAGTCGGTCGCGCTCAACGACGACGTCTTCGACTTCTTCTACGAGGCGCTGCCCGGCTACGAGGAGGTCGGCCGGCGCCGGGTGCTGCTCGGCTGCTGGGGCGCGTTCCAGGACCCCGCCGTCGTCGACTACCGCTACGAGTCGATGAACGCGTGGGGCAAGGCCATGTACGTCACGCCCGGCGTGGTGGTCGACGGGCGGCTGGTGACCACCGACCTGGTCGACATCAACCTCGGCATGCGCATCCTGCTGGGCAGCTCGTACTACGAGGACTGGGTCGGCGAGGAGCCGTTCGTCACCCACGACCCGCTCGGCAACCCCGTGGACATGCGCCACCCGTGGAACCAGACGACCCTGCCGGCGCCCGGCAAGCGGGACTTCGGGGACAAGTACAGCTGGGTGATGAGCCCGCGCTGGCTGCACCCGGAGACCGGCGAGCACCTCGCCCTCGACACCGGTGGGGGCGCCTACGCCCGCCTGTACACGACCGCGCTGGCCGACATCGTGGACACCCCGTACGTGAGGTCGACCGGGCACAGCGTGCAGATCCACCTGCCGAGGAGCCACCAGCTGCCCGAGCAGACCCTCGAGTGGCGGATCCCGCTGTGGTCCAACGCGATCGAGCGGGACCGCGCGCGGGTCTACTTCATCGCCTACGCCTGCGCCATGGCCCTCTACTTCCTGGAGCGGGCGATGGCCGGCCTCCGCCGCGGGGACCTGAAGGTGTTCCAGGACTTCGAGGTGCCCGACGCGGCCATCGGCGTCGGCTTCCACGAGGCCGTGCGCGGTGTGCTCTCCCACCACCTGGTGATCCGCGACGGCATGATCGCGAACTACCACCCGTACCCGCCGACCCCGTGGAACGGCAGCCCGCGGGACCGGTTCGGCACGCCGGGGCCGTACGAGGACGCCATCCAGGACATGCCGCTGTTCGAGGAGAACGGCCCGGACGACTTCCGGGGCATCGACATCATGCGGGCCGTCCGCAGCTTCGACCCCTGCCTGCCGTGCGGCGTGCACATGTACCTCGGGGGCGGGCGGACCCTGCAGCAGGCGCACTCGCCGATGTTCGGCGCCAGCCATGGCTGATCAGCGGCTCGACGACCCGCAGGTCGAGCAGCGGTTGACCCGGCTGGACGACCTGCTCGCCCAGGTGGAGGCCACGCCCGGGCCGGCCGGTGCGCTGGCGATGGAGGCGGTCACCGCGCTCGCGGAGGTCTACGGGGAGGCGCTGGCCCGCGCGCTGGCCGCCGCGCCGCCCGCCGCGGTCGAGGTGATGCTGGGCGATCCGCTGCTGGGGCACCTGCTCGTCCTGCACGGCATCCACCCCGAGCCGGTCGAGCGGCGCATCGAGCGGGTGCTCGAGGGCCTGCACCCCGGCCTCGGCGGGGAGGTCTCGCTGGTCGGCGTCGCCGACGGCGTGGCGGCCGTCCGGCTGCCGGCCGGCTGCGGGCACACCACGGCGGAGGCCGCGCACGTCGTCCGGGAGGCGGTCCTCGCCGTGGCGCCGGAGCTGGCCGACGTCCGGCCGGTGGCGGCTGCGCGGGCCCCGGCGTTCGTGCCGCTGGACGCCCTGCGCCGCCCGGCGGGCACGCCGTGACCGCCGTGCCCACCCCGGCGCTGGAGCGGGTCGTCCGCCGGGCGGCGACCCGGGCCGAGGAGAGCCCGCGCTGCGACCTGTGCGCCGCGCCGCTGGCCGAACGGCACCGGCACCTCGTCGACCAGGAGCGCGCGGACCTGATGTGCGCCTGCCGGGCCTGCGCCCTGCTGTTCTCCCGCGAGGCGGCCGGCCGCGGCCACTACCGGCTGGTGCCCGAGCAGCGGCGGCGGCTGGGCGGCGCCGAGCCGGGCGAGCTGGGTGTGCCCGTCGGCCTGGCCTTCTTCGTCCGGCGGCCGGACGGGTCGGTGGAGGCGCACTACCCGAGCCCGCTCGGCGCGACCCGGTGGGACGTCGCCGACGACGTCTGGGCCCGGCTGGCGGCCGAGTCCCCCGAACTGGGTGCGCTGCAGCCCGACGTGCAGGCGCTGCTGGTCAACACCGCCCGCGGCGCGCGGGAGCGCTGGATCGTGCCGATCGACGACTGCTACCGGCTGGTGGCGCTGGTGCGTCGCACCTGGACCGGGCTGTCCGGCGGCGACCGGGTCTGGCCGGCCATCGAGGGGTTCTTCGCCGAGCTGGCCGGCCGGGCACCCGGCGCGGCCTCGGTGGACAGCGGCAGGGACGACCGAGGAGGGAACCAGCGATGATCCGTGTGGGCAGGCCCGACGTGGCACCCGACGCGCCGGCGCACGTACCCGGTGTGCCGGAGGGCAACGAGGGCGACGCCTTCCACAACGAGCCCGGATTCCACCCGGACGGCACCGTCGACGCGCGGCGCTCCACCGGCATCGACCCGTCGCGGCGCAACCCGATCGTGGCCGCGATGCCCAACCTGCCGCCCGGCTGACACCCTCGCGAGGAGGACCGACGTGAAGGCACGCCCGATGCTGCTGGCCGCCGGCCTGGGAGCCGCGGTGGCGCTGCGGCACGAGTACCCGTCGTTGGTGCGGTACCTGAGGATCCGGCGGATGTGACCACGACCGGGCCGTCCCGGCTGACCACCCCGGCGCCCCCGGCGGGGATCCGGCGGCGGCTGGTGCTGTCCGGCGTCGTCCAGGGCGTCGGGTTCCGGCCCTACGTGCACGGGCTGGCCACCGGCCTCGGGCTGGCCGGCACGGTCCGCAACGACGCCGGTGGCCTGGTCTGCGAGGTGGAGGGCACGCCGGGCGCCGTCGCGGAGTTCACCGCCCGGCTGGTGCCCGGCGCCCCGCCGCTGGCGGTGATCGACGACGTCCGAACCGCTGACCTGCCGCCCTCGGGCGGGCACGGCTTCACCATCGAGCGCTCGGCCGCCGGGTCGGCGGCCGAGCCCACGCTGGCCGCCCCGGACGTCGCCACCTGCGCCGACTGCCTGCGCGAGGTCCGCGACCCGCGCGACCGCCGCTACCGGCACCCCTTCGCCACCTGCACCAACTGCGGCCCGCGGTTCACCATCACCACCGCGCTGCCCTACGACCGGGCCACGACCACGATGGCCGGGTTCCCGATGTGCCCGCGCTGCGCCCGGGAGTACGCCGACCCCGCCGACCGCCGCTTCCACGCCCAGCCGATCGCCTGCCGCGACTGCGGCCCGCGCCTGGAGTTCCGGCCGGCCGACGGTGAGCCGGTGCCCGGGAACGAGCCGGCGCTGGCCGCCGCGCGCGCCCTGCTCGGCGGCGGCGGCGTCCTCGCGGTCAAGGGCATCGGCGGCTACCACCTGGCCTGCCGGGCCGGCGACGCCGCCGCCGTCGGGACGCTGCGCCGGCGCAAGCGCCGCGGCGCCAAGCCCTTCGCCGTCATGGTGGCCGACCTGCCCGCCGCCCGGGCGCTGGCCGAGGTGGACGACGCCGCCGCCCGGCTGCTCACCGGCCCGGCCCGGCCGATCGTGCTGCTCCCACGCCGGGCGACCGCGGCGGCCGCCGCCGCGGTCGCCCCCGGCAACCCCGACCTCGGGCTGCTGCTGCCCTACACCCCGCTGCACCACCTGCTGCTGGGCCCCGGACCCGACGGGCCGGGGCCCGGGCCCCTGGTCATGACCTCGGGCAACCTCGGCGGGGAGCCGATCGTCGCCGACGACGGCGAGGCGCTGACCCGGCTGGCCGCGCTCGCGGACGGGTGGCTGCGGCACGACCGGCCGATCCACGTGCCCTGCGACGACTCGGTGGTGCGGATCGTCGACGGCGAGGAGCTGCCGGTGCGCCGGTCCCGGGGCTACGCGCCGCTGCCGGTGCGGCTCCCCGTCGCCGTCCCGCCGGTGCTCGGGGCCGGGGCGGAGCTGAAGAACACCCTGTGCCTGGCCGCGGGCCGGCGGGCGTGGCTGTCCGGCCACATCGGCGACATGGACGACCTGGCCACGCTGGACACCGCCACCGCCGCCGAGCGGCACCTCGAGCACCTCACCGCCGTCCGGCCGCGGGTGGTCGCCGCCGACGCCCACCCGGGCTACCGGTCCCGGGCGTGGGCGCAGCGGCGAGCCGGGAAGCAGGGCGTGCGGTCGGTGCAGCACCACCACGCGCACGTCGCCTCGCTGATCGCCGAGTCCGGCCGGCCCGCCGACCGGCCGATCGTGGGCGTCGCGTTCGACGGCACCGGCTACGGCACCGACGGCGCGGTCTGGGGCGGGGAGGTGCTGCTGGCCGACGGGGCCGGGTTCACGCGCCGGGCGCACCTGGCCTACGTGCCGCTGCCCGGCGGGGACGCCACCGTCGACCGGCCGTACCGGATGGCGCTGGCGCACCTGGCGGCCGCCGGCGTGCCCTGGCACCCGGACCTGCCACCGGTCGCCGCCTGCCCCGCGCCGGAGCGGCGGGTGCTCGCCCACCAGCTGGCCACCGGGCTGGGCTGCGTGCCCACCTCCAGCGTCGGCCGGCTCTTCGACGCGGTCGCCGCGCTGGCCGGGATCCGGCAGGTGGTCGACTTCGAGGCGCAGGCGGCCATCGAGCTGGAGGCCGCCGCCCGCGGCACCGACCCGGGGGAGCGGCGCTACGCCTTCCCGGTCCGGCCGGGCCCGGTGCGCACCGCCGACCCCGGCCCCGTGGTGCGCGCGGTCGCCGACGACGTCCGCGCCGGCGTGCCGCCCGCCGTGGTGGCCGCCCGCTTCCACGCGGCGCTGGCCGACCTCGTCCGCCGCCTCGCCGGAGACGTCTGCCGCGACACCGGCTGCGACGTGGTCGGGCTGACCGGCGGGGTCTTCCAGAACGCCGTCCTGCTGTCCGCCGCCGGCCGGGGGCTGCGGGAGGACGGGCTGACCGTGCTGCGGCACCGCGTGGTGCCGCCCAACGACGGGGGGCTCGCCCTCGGCCAGGTGCTCGTGGCCGGGAGCGCCCCGCGCGACGGAGAGGAGTGAGCGCCATGTGCCTCGCGGTACCGGGTCGGGTGGTGGGGCGGTACGACCGGGACGGCACGGCCATGGCCGAGGTCGACTTCGGCGGGGTCCGCAAGCAGGTCTGCCTGCAGTACCTGCCCGAGGTGGTGCACGGCGACTACGTGATCGTGCACGTCGGCTTCGCCATCCAGCGGCTCGACGAGCGCTCCGCGCTGGAGAGCCTGGCCGAGTTCGAGCGGCTCGGGGTGCTCGAGGAGGAGTTCGGCGACGGGTTCACCGCCGCGGCGCGGCAGGCCGGCCGCGGGCCGGCCGAGGGGGAGGGACGACCGTGAAGTACCTCGACGAGTTCAGCGATCCGGACCTGGCCCGGCGGCTGCTGGACCGGATCGCGGCGCTGACCACCCGGCCGTGGGCGCTCATGGAGGTCTGCGGCGGCCAGACGCACTCGATCATCCGCCACGGCATCGACCAGCTGCTGCCCGACGGGATCGAGATGATCCACGGACCCGGCTGCCCGGTGTGCGTCACCCCGCTGGAGCTGATCGACAAGGCGCTGGCGATCGCCGCCCGGCCGGAGGTCACCTTCTGCTCCTTCGGGGACATGCTGCGGGTGCCGGGCAGCGACGCGGACCTGTTCCGGGTGAAGAGCGCCGGCGGGGACGTGCGGGTCGTCTACTCCCCGCTGGACGCCCTGCAGCTGGCCCGGGAGCAGCCCGACCGGCAGGTGGTCTTCTTCGGTATCGGCTTCGAGACCACCGCCCCGGCCAACGCGATGACGGTGTACGAGGCCCGGCGGCTGGGCATCGGCAACTTCTCGCTGCTGGTCAGCCACGTGCTGGTGCCGCCGGCGATCGCGGCGATCATGGAGTCGCCGTCCTGCCGGGTGCAGGGCTTCCTCGCCGCCGGGCACGTGTGCAGCGTCATGGGCACCCGGGAGTACCCGCCGCTGGCGCAGCGCTACGGGGTGCCGATCGTGGTCACCGGGTTCGAGCCGCTGGACGTCCTCGAGGGGATCCGGCGCACCGTGGCCCAGCTCGAGGAGGGCCGGCACGAGGTCGAGAACGCCTACCGCCGGGCCGTGCCGCCCGAGGGCAACCCGGCCGCCCAGGCGATGCTGCGGGACGTCTTCGAGGTCACCGACCGGGCCTGGCGGGGCATCGGCGTCATCCCGGACAGCGGCTGGCGGCTGGCCGACGCCTACCGGGAGTTCGACGCGGAGGCCCGCTTCGACGTCGGCGGGCTGCACACCGACGAATCCGCGGTCTGCCGCTCCGGCGAGGTGCTGCAGGGGCTGATCAAGCCGCACGAGTGCGCCGCGTTCGGGCACGAGTGCACGCCGCGCAACCCGCTGGGCGCGACCATGGTCAGCTCCGAGGGCGCGTGCGCGGCCTACTACCTCTACCGGCGGCTGGAACTGCTGGAGCCGGAACCGACGGGCGCTCGCCGTGGCTGATCACGTCGCCCCGCCCGCCCGGGCCGGCGACCGCCCGGACATCACCGGCTGGAGCTGCCCGCTGCCCCTGGCCGACTCGCCGACGATCGTCATGGGGCACGGCGGCGGTGGGCAGATGTCGGGGGAGCTCGTCGAGCACCTCTTCCGCCCGGCGTTCGGCGGTCAGGGGGAGCTGACCGACTCCGCCGTCCTGCCGGTCGGGGCCGCGCGGGTGGCGTTCTCCACCGACTCCTTCGTCGTCCGCCCGCTGTTCTTCCCCGGCGGCAGCATCGGCGACCTGGCGGTCAACGGCACGGTCAACGACCTGGCCATGTCCGGTGCGGTGCCGCTGGCCCTGTCGACGGCGTTCATCGTCGAGGAGGGGACGGCCCTGGCCGAGCTGGGCCGGGTGGCCACCGCGCTGGGCGCGGCGGCCCGGGCGGCGGGCGTCGCGGTGGTCACCGGCGACACCAAGGTCGTCGACGCCGGTCACGGCGACCGGGTCTACGTGACCACCACCGGCGTCGGGCTGGTGCGCGAGGGCGCCGACATCCGGCCGGGCCGGGCCCGGCCCGGCGACGTGGTGCTGGTCAGCGGGGAGGTCGGCCGGCACGGCGTGGCGGTGCTCAGCTGCCGCGAGGGGCTGGCGTTCGGGACGACGGTGGAGAGCGACACCGCCCCGTTGCACGGGCTGGTCGCGGCGATGCTGGACACCGGCGTGGACGTGCACGTGCTGCGCGACCCGACGCGGGGCGGGCTGGCGGCCGCGCTCAACGAGATCGCCCGCACCGCCGGGGTGGGCGTCGAACTGGTGGAGCGGCAGGTGCCGGTGCCGGCCCCGGTCGTCGACGCCTGCGCGCTGCTGGGGCTGGACCCGTTCTACGTGGCCAACGAGGGGCTGCTGGTCGCCTTCGTGCCGCCGGAGGGTGCCGAGCAGGTGCTGGCCGCGATGCGGGCCCGGCCGGAGGGCACGGCCGCCGCGGTGATCGGCACGGTCGTCGACCGGCACCCCGGCATGGTGGTGGCGCGCACCGGCCTCGGCGGTACGCGGGTGGTCGACCTGCCGGCCGGGGAGCAGCTGCCGCGCATCTGCTGAGCCGTCCCCGCCGGGACCTCCTACGCTCGGCTCGTGACCGAGGAGCAGGGCGGCGGGATCGACCCGGGCGTCATCGAGCTGGCCGGTCGGGTCTTCGACCTGGCCCGCGGTGGGTACACCGAGGAGCTGGCGGCCTACGTCGACGCGGGCGTGCCCGCGAACCTGACCAACGACAAGGGCGACACCCTGCTGCTGCTGGCCGCCTACCGCGGGCACCCCGACACCGTGGCCGCGCTGCTGTCCCGCGGCGCCGACCCCGGGCGGGTCAACGACCGCGGCCAGACGGCGCTGGCCGCCGCGGTCTTCAAGCAGTCCGCCGACACCGTCCGGCAGCTGCTCGCCGCGGGCGCCGATCCCGACGCCGGGGGTCCCACCGCCCGGGAGACCGCCGCGTTCTTCGGCCTGCCCGACATGACGGCGCTGCTGGACGGTGGGGAGTCCTGAGGAAGCGGCCCCGACATGTCAGGCTGGGGCCCAGAGAGTGCGGCGCCGCACGGGGGGAGAGCGGAGGGCTCATGGTCGCCACCGGCATCGGGACGTCCTGCAGGCACGGGTCCGACCGCTCCCGCCGCACGGCCTGAGCCGGCGGAGCGGGAACGATGGTCGCGCAGCGGGGGCTGTCGCAGGGGGGCGCTGCCTGCGCCCGGGCCGCCGGTGCCACGGCGCTGTCTCCGGCCGACGTGGCCGAGGTGAAGGCCGGCCAGGAGACCGCCGGGGACGGCGGCCCGGCCCGCTCCGAGGAGCTCGCCGCCCCGTCGACCGGGGGGATCCCGCGCTGGCTGGTGCTGCTGGTCGGTGGGGCGGCTGCGACCGTCGTGATCGCCGGCGTCCGGTCCCTGGCCTGGCTGGTCGGCCCGGTGCTCCTCGCCCTGGTCGTGGTCGTCGCGCTCATGCCGGTCCAGCGCTTCCTGCAGCGGCACGGCTGGCCGCGGTGGGCCAGCGCCACCGTGCTGCTGGTCCTGGTCTGGACCGTGCTGCTGGCCTTCGTGGCGCTCCTGGTGGTGTCCATAGCCCAGTTCGCGGCGCTGCTGCCGGACTACGCCGGCCAGGCCGAGGTGCTCCTGGCCCAGGTGGTCGCCGATCTCAACGACGCGGGGATCGCCTCCGGCCAGCTCTCCGACCTGGTCGCCCAGTTCGACTACAGCCAGCTGGTCGGCGTGGCCACCGGGCTGCTGTCCCGGCTCACCGACGCGGCCACCACGCTGGTCCTGCTGCTGTCGGCGCTGGTGTTCCTCTCCATCGAGTCCGGGGGGTTCGGCCGGCGGCTGGCGCTGGTCGCCGCCGAGCGGCCGCACCTGCCGATCGCCCTGGGGCTGTTCGCCCGCGGCACCCGCAGCTACCTGCTGGTCAG
Source organism: Geodermatophilus ruber (assembly GCF_900114385.1). GTDB lineage: Bacteria > Actinomycetota > Actinomycetes > Mycobacteriales > Geodermatophilaceae > Geodermatophilus > Geodermatophilus ruber. The sequence goes on along the minus strand of NZ_FOSW01000006.1, from coordinate 39,283 downwards.
CACGGTGTTCGGGGGGGTCGTCGCGATCGGCGACACGATCGCGCTGGCCGTCCTCGGGATCCCGCTGCCGGTGGTGTGGGGGCTGCTGGCCTTCATCACCAACTACGTGCCGAACATCGGGTTCGTCCTCGGCCTGGTGCCGCCGGCGATCCTGGCCCTGCTGGCCGGCGGATGGACCGCGTTCTGGATCGTCGTCGCGGTCTACTCGCTGCTGAACTTCGTCGTCCAGACGCTGGTCCAGCCCCGGTTCGTCGGCGACTCGGTCGGGCTGTCGATGACCGTCACGTTCGTCGCGCTGCTGTTCTGGGGCTGGGTGCTGGGGGCGCTCGGTGCGCTGCTGGCCATCCCGCTGACCCTGCTGGTCAAGGCGTTGCTGGTGGACGTCGACCCGCGCGGGCACTGGCTGGACGCGCTGCTGCGCGAGGAACCCCGGGCGCCCCGGACCAGCCGCGCCCGGCAGCGGGCCGACGCCCGCCGGGCGGCGCTGGCCGCGGTCCGCGCGCTGCACGTCCCGCGCCCCCACCGACGGTCCTCCGAGGAGGGAACGCCCAGGTCAGCGGGGAATGTCGGACCCCCGGAGGACGTTGACACGTAGTCGGGCGCACGGCCCGGCGAGACGTCTTCGGAGGCATGCGATGAAGGGCGACCGCGTAGAGGTCGTGATCGACGCCGGCGGCAGCACCCGCACGTACGAGATCGAGGCCACCCGGGCCGGGCGGCGGGTGGACGTCACCCACGGCCGCGGGCTGGTGGAGGTCACCGAGAGCACCCGCGGGGGCACCGCGGTCCGCACGGCCCGGTTCATGTCCGGCCGGGTCCTCGCGCTGGTGGAGCACCCGGCCCCCCGGCCGGCGCTGGACGACGACGCGGCGGTCACGCCGCTGCGGCCGTCCGCCTGAGGATGGACCCCCTCCCGGGCCCGGGGGCGTCGAGGAGGGGGCCGGAGCTGGTCGTGATGGCCGGCGTGCAGGGCAGCGGCAAGTCCACCTGGGTGGGCGAGCACCTGGCCGGCACCCACGTGGTGGTCAGCAAGGACCACTGGCCCAACGCCCGGCGCCGCGAGGCCCGCCAGCGGCGGGTGGTCGCGGAGCTGCTCGCCGGGGGCGAGAGCGTCGTCGTGGACAACACCAACCCCACGCCCGAGGACCGCGCGCCCCTGGTGGCCGCGGCCCGGGCGGCCGGTGCCGCCGTCCGGGCGGTCTGGCTGGACACCCCGGTGACCACCAGCGCCGAGCGCAACGCGGCCCGCGCCGGCCGGGCCCGGGTACCGCCGGCCGGGCTCTACGGCACGGCGAAGCGGTTCGTGCCGCCGTCCACGGCCGAGGGGTTCGACCGGGTGGAGGTCGTCCGGCCCGGGAGTGGGCATGCCGCCACCGACGAGTGGAGGCCGGTGCGGTAGACCTGTGGTCCGCCGCCCCCTGCCCTGGAGGTCCCGCCCGTGCTGGCCAGCATCGGCTACGCCGTCGCCTACACCGGAGTCGGCATCGCGCTGCTGACCCTCGGGTTCTTCGTCCTCGACCTGCTCACCCCCGGTCACCTGGGCCGGCACATCCACGAGCAGCGCTCGGTCAACGCCGGGCTGGTCCTCGCCGCCGGGTTCCTCGGCCAGGGCGCCGTGGTCTTCGCCGCGATCTGGACGAACGCGACCAGCGGCTTCGGCCCGGCGTTGCTGTGGACCGTCGTGTTCGGGGTGCTGGGCGTCCTGCTGCAGGCGGTGGCTTTCCTCGTGCTCGACCTCATCACCCCCGGCCGGCTGGGCCAGCACGTCACCGAGGTCCCGTTCCACCCGGCCAGCCTGGTGCTCGCGGCGATGCAGCTGGCGGTCGCGGCGATCATCATCGCCTCGATCTGGCCCTGACCCGCGCCGTCCGCTACCGGCCGGTAGGGCCGGGAGGGCGCGGACGTACCGTGTCCCCCGAGCAGTCGGACGGTTGCAGACGGGAAGGAACACGTATGAGCGAGGCAAGCAGCACCGGGTCCCGCGTGGCCATCGTGACCGGCGCCGCCCGCGGTATCGGGGCCGCCACCGCGCTGCGGCTGGCGCAGGACGGGTGCGCGGTGGGCGTGCTGGACCTGGAGGAGTCCGCGGGCAAGGACACCGTGCAGGCCATCGAGGCCGCCGGTGGCCGGGCCCTGGCCGTCGGCGCGGACGTCAGCGACGCCGAGCAGGTCGAGGCCGCGGTCGCCCGGGTCGCCGCCGAGCTCGGTGCGCCGACCGTGCTGGTCAACAACGCCGGGGTCACCCGGGACAACATGCTGTTCAAGATGACCGAGGCGGACTGGGACGTCGTCATGAACGTGCACCTGCGCGGCGCGTTCCTCATGACCCGCGCGGTGCAGAAGCACATGATCGACGCCAAGTGGGGCCGGATCGTCAACCTCTCCAGCGTCTCGGCGCTGGGCAACCGCGGCCAGGCCAACTACTCCACGGCCAAGGCCGGGCTGCAGGGCTTCACCAAGACCCTCGCCATCGAGCTGGGCAAGTTCGGGGTGACCGCCAACGCGATCGCGCCCGGCTTCATCCAGACGGACATGACCAAGGCGACCGCCGAGCGGATCGGCATCCCGTTCGAGGACTTCATCGCCGGCGCCGCCAAGGAGATCCCGGTGCAGCGGGTGGGCCAGCCCGAGGACATCGCCCACCTGGTGTCCTTCTTCGTCAGCGAGGGTGCCGGCTTCGTCTCCGGCCAGGTGGTCTACGCCGCGGGCGGCCCGAAGGCCTGACCCGGCCCGCAGCCCGCTGTCGATCATGGGGTTGTCGCACGCGGACACGCCGCTCCCGGCGTGATCGCGTGCGACAACCCCATGATCATCTCCGGGCGGGGGGCGTGGCCGGCGCGCCCGGGCGGGCAGCCACGTCTCCGCGAGGTCCACGGCCCGGTCGTGGCAGGCGGCGGCGGCGCCGTCAGGAGGTCCCGGGCAGCCGCTCCGCGAGCAGCTCGGCGAGGTGGACGCCGCGGCGGCCGGCGAGCTGGTCGAGCTGGGTCCGGCAGGAGAACCCGTCGGCGAGCACGACCGCGTCCGGTCCGGCCTCCCGGACCGCGGGCAGCAGCTGCTGCTCGGCGATCGCCACGGACACCTCGTGGTGGCCGCGCTCCACGCCCCAGTTGCCGGCCAGCCCGCAGCAGCCGCCCAGCCGGCGCACCGCGGCGCCGGCCCCGCGCAGCAGCCGCTCGTCGGCCGCCCAGCCCAGGACCGCGTGGTGGTGGCAGTGCGGCTGGGCCACCACCTCCACCCCGGCCAGGGACGGCGGCGTGAAGCCCGGCGTCTCCCGGAGCAGCTCGGCCAGGGTGCGGGTGGCGGCGGCGACCCGTTCCGCGTTGCCTCCCCCGGCCGGCCCCCCGACCAGCTCGAGCGCCTCGCCGCGCAGGACCGCGGTGCACGAGGGCTCCACGCCGACCACCGGGATACCGGCCTCGGCCAGCGGGGCGAGCAGCTCCACCGTGCGTCCGAGGGTGCGGCGCGCGGCGTCGAGCTGGCCGGTGGTGATCCAGGTCAGCCCGCAGCAGGCCTCGGCCGGCGGCACCAGCACCCGGTAGCCGGCCGCCTCGAGGACGGCGACGGTGGCCTCGGCGACCTCGGGGGCGAAATGGTCGGTGAAGGAGTCCACCCACAGCGCCACCGGCCGCCCGCCCTCCACCGGGGCTCGGCCGTGCCATCGCTGCCGGAAGGTCTGCTCGGCGAAGGCCGGGAGGCTGCGACGCCGGTCCACCCCGGCACCCCACCGGGCCAGCCGGCCGCCGAGCCGAGAGGCCATCACCGCGTTGACCAGCCGGGGTGCCCGGGCGGCCAGGTCGGCCCACCGGGGCAGCCGGCCCAGGGTGTAGTGCGAGCGCGGCCGCAGCCGGCGCCGGTAGCTCTGGTGCAGCACCTCGGCCTTGTAGGCGGCCATGTCCACGCCGGTCGGGCAGTCCCGCGAGCAGCCCTTGCAGGACAGGCACAGGTCCAGGGCGGCGTGCACCTCCGGCGAGCGCCAGTCCCGCACCGGACCGCCGGGGGCGAGCATCTCCTGCAGCACCCGCGCGCGGCCGCGGGTGGTGTCCTTCTCCTCCCGCGTCGCCGGCCAGGACGGGCACATCACCCCGCCGCTGCCGAGGTCGGCCCGGCACTTGCCGACGCCGGTGCAGCGGTGCACCGCCGCGCTGAAGTCCCCGCCGTCGTGGCGGTAGGCCAGCGCCAGCCCCTCGGTGAGGCGGGGGGCGGCGGCCACCCGGATGTCGTCGTCGATCCGTGCCGGGTGCACCAGGACCCCGGGGTTGAGCAGGTCGCCGGGGTCGAAGAGCCCCTTCACCCGCTCGAACAGCCCCAGGGCCTCGGGGGAGTACATGTGCGGCAGCAGCTCGCTGCGGGCCCGCCCGTCGCCGTGCTCCCCGGAGATCGACCCGCCGAAGCGGGCCACCAGCGCGGCCGCGTCGGTGACGAAGGCGCGGTAGGCGCCGCGCCCCCGGTCCTCGCCGCGCCCGAAGGGGAAGTCGATCCGGACGTGCACGCAGCCGTCGCCGAAGTGCCCGTAGGGGACCCCCTGCAGGCCGTGCTCGGTCAGCAGCGCCTCGAAGCCGCGCAGGTAGGCGCCCAGATGCTCGACGGGCACGGCGGCGTCCTCCCAGCCGGCGTGGGCGGGGCGGCCGTCGGAGGTGCGGGCGGCCAGCCCCGCGCCGTCCTCGCGGATCCGCCAGATCGCCGCCGCGTCGGCCGGGTCGGTGACCACCAGGGTGTCCAGCGCGCCGGCGTCGGCCACCACCTTCTGCGCCGCGTCGGCCACCTCGGCCGCGCTCGCGCCGGTGAGCTCGACGATCAGCCACCCCTCGCCGCGCGGCAGGTCGGGCACGACCGCCGCCGGGACGTCGCGCAGCCGCTGCACGATCCGCTGGTCCAGGCCCTCGCAGGCGGTGGGCCGGTGCCGCAGCAGGGTGGGGGTCGCGTCGGCGGCGTCGGCCATCGACGGGTAGCCGAGCACGACCAGCCCGCGGTGCGGGGCGTCCGCGACCAGCCGCACGGTCGCGCCGCGCACCAGGACCAGGGTCCCCTCGCTGCCGACCAGCGCCTTGGCGACGTCGAAGCCGCGCTCGGGTAGCAGGTGCTCCAGCGAGTAGCCCGACACCTGCCGGCCGAAGCGACCGAACTCGGTGCGGAGCAGCGCGAGCTCGCCCGCCACCAGTCGCTGCAGCTCCCCGAGCACCCCGGCCGCCCCTGTGGCCACTGTGGCCGCCGGATCCTGGGCCCGTGTGGCCACGGAGGCCGTCGGCGAGGTGAGGGTCAGCCGGTCGCCGGCGCCGGTGGTGACGTCGAGGCCGACCACGTTGTCCGACGTCCGGCCGTAGCCCAGGGCCCGCGAGCCGCAGGCGTTGTTGCCGATCATCCCGCCGACCGTGCACCGGTTGTGGGTGCTCGGGTCGGGGCCGAACCGCAGCCCGTGCGGCTGGGCGGCCGCCTGCAGCGCCGCCTGCACGACGCCGGGGTCGACGGTCGCCGTCCGCGCCTCGGGGTCGATGTTCCGGACCCGGGCGAGGTGCCGGCTGGTGTCGACGACGACGCCGGGGCCGACCGCGTTCCCCGCGATCGAGGTGCCCGCCCCGCGGGCGGTGAGCGGCACCGCCAGTTCGCGGCACACGGCCAGCACCGCGTCCAGCTCGTCGGGGTGCCGCGGCCGCACCACGGCGCGCGGGAGCACCCGGTACAGCGAGCCGTCGGAGGAGTACAGCGCCCGAGCCAGCCCCGAGCCGTCCACGTCGGCCACCCCGGCGCGGCGCAGGGCGGCGAGCAGGTCGGCGTCGGAGAGATCGGGCCCGGTTCCCGAGGGGCTGCTCACCCGGCCAGTCTCTGCCCGCGGGCCGGGCAGCGGCGACCGGGGTCAGTTCCAGTGCGCGGCGGGGTCCTCGGGCAGGTGGGTGCGGGCCCACAGCGCGGCCGAGGTCCGGTCCCGCACCCCGATGCGTTGGAACACGCTGGTCAGGTGTGCCTTCACCGTCCCCTCGCGGATGCCGAGGGCCCGGGCGATCTGCTTGTTGGCCAGCCCGCGGCCGACCAGCGCGAGCACCTCCTGCTCCCGCTCGGTGAGGTCTGCCAGCCGGGCCGGACCGCGCCGCGCGTGCAGCACGGTGCGGGCCACCCGGGGATCCAGCGGTGAGTACCCGCGGGCCGTGGAGCGGATCGCGGCCAGCAGGTCGGCCGGCTCGGTGTCCTTGAGCACGTAGCCGCCGGCCCCGGCGTCGAGGGCCTCCATGACGCGCTGCTGGTCGGAGAAGGAGGTGAGCACGAGCACCTCCACGTGCGGGTGCTCCGCGGCGATGCGCCGGGTGGCCGCGACGCCGTCCATGACCGGCATGGACAGGTCCATCAGCACCACGTGCGGGGACAGCCGGGTGACCGCGGCGAGGGCCTCGGCGCCGTCGGCGGCGGTGCCCACCACCCGCATGTCGTCGGTGGCGTCGATCAGACCGGACAGCCCCGTCCGCATGAGCGCATGGTCGTCGACCACCAGGACGTCGATCACGACCACGGCACCTCCAGCCGGAGGCTGGTGCCCGCTCCGGGTGCGGTGCGCACCGCGAGGAAGGCGCCCTCGGTGGCAGCCAGGTCGCCGAGCAGCCGCAGGCCCAGGTGGTGGTCGGCGCTGCGCCTGGGCGCGGCGAGGTCGAACCCGACGCCGTCGTCGGTGACCTCCAGGACCAGGCCCGCCGCGGTCTGCTCGACGGTGACGTCGACGCTGCGCGCACCGGCGTGCTTGACGACGTTGCGCAGTGCCTCCTGGACCGTCCGCAGCACCACGGAGGCGGCCGCGGGGGGCGGATCGAGGTCGTCGTCGACGTGCAGACGGACCTCGATCCCGCGGGGTCGCAGGCGGCCGGCCAGGTCGGCGAGGGCCATCGGCAGCCCGGCCTGCTCGAGGGTCGCCGGATAGATCTCCACCAGCAGGGAGCGCAGCGAGCCGACGGACTCCCGCAGCGCCCCCGCGGCCTGCCCGAGGCCCTCCCCGACCTGGCGTGCGCCGGCCGCGCGCAACTGGTCGGCGGCCCGCGCCACGAGCAGCGCCGAGGCCGAGACGTCCTGCACGATCCCGTCGTGCAGGCTGCCGGCGATCAGCCGGCGCTCCTCGGTGGAGGCGTCCAGCGCGCGGGCCTGCAGCTGCTCCCGCTCGCGCTGGGTGGCCCGCAGCTGGGTGGCCATGCGGTGGCCCAGCGGCAGCTGGACCGCGACGAGGATGAGCACGACCGCCACCAGGATCGGCGCGAACCCCCACCAGATCTCCCGCTGCCGGGCCGTGGCCTGCTCGTAGGGCGTGTAGGTCTCCAGCAGCAGCGGCTGGCTCGCCGGCCCGTCGATCTGCCGGTAGACCTCCAGCAGCCGGCCTTCCGAGCGCTCGAACCGGTTCTCGGGGCGGCTCAGATCACTGACCTCCGCCCGGGTGACGCCGTCCCGGAGGGCCCGCCGGTCCTCGGCGTCCAACTGGTACGGCTGGCCGATCAGCGCCGCCTCGTCGGAGTAGACGATCCGGCCGTCGGCCGTCCAGATCTTGACCCGGATGACGCCCGCCTCGGCCAGCCGCTCGCCGAGCGAGGTGTCGAACGCGGCCAGGGCCGCCGGGTCACCGGCCATCACCCGCTCATCGAGGGTCGGCTCGACCAGCAGGGTGGCCAGCAGGTCGGTGGTGTGGCGGGCGTCGGCGAGGGCCTCGTTCTCGGCTGCTTCGATGCTGGCCCACACCCCGCCGGCCAGCAGCAGCAGCACGGCGACCAGGTTGGCCGCGACGAAGCGGCTGACGACCTGGCGCACCGACGGCGACCGGCGGCGCGAGCGGCCCGCGCTCGCACCGTCGACGAGGACGACCCACTCGGGCCCGCCGTCTCCCGGCGCGCGCTGCCCGGCGGTCGCCGTTCGCTCCGCGGTCCGCACGGTGTCCGTGGTCATCGCCCACCCCCGCCTGCGCCGACGACGCACCCGACACCCCATCCGGACCCCAGCGGCACCGGCCTGCCCGGGAGTTGTGCCACTCCGGAGGTGGGGAGCGCAAGGGGACGGAGGTCTTACGACCTCATCCGGTGACCCTCTGCCACAGCCACTGGAGCCGGCCGCCGCCCGGGTCGCCGTCGGGCAACCCGGCCACCGCCTGGCGCCCGGCGCTGCTCAGCGCGGCCGCCCGGTCGGGATCGTCGAGCAGGCCGGCGACCGCCAGGGCGAGGGCGACCGGGTCCTCCGGCGGCACGAGCAGTCCGGTCTCGCCGTGCCGCAGGACGTGCGGGGCCACCGCGCGCGTGGCCACCACCGGGCGGGCGCAGGCCAGGGCGTGCCGCAGCACGGGCAGGAGTGCGCCCTGCCCGTCGTGGTCGTTGCTGCCGGCGACGTCCGCCCGGTGGGGGAGGACCAGCATCGCGCTGCGCTGCACCACCGCCCGCACGGCCGGCCAGGGCTGCGGTCCGCGGAAGTGCACCCTCTCGGCCAGCCCCATCTCCTCGGCGGTGCGGCGCAGCACCCGGCCGAGCGGCCCGCCGCCGACGATCTCCAGGGCGAGCCCGGGCCGGTCGTCGACGAGGAGGCCGAAGGCGGTGAGCAGGATGTCGACCCCGCCTGCCGGGACCAGCCGGGAGACGCACACCAGCGGGCGTCCGGCAGGCGCTGGTGCCCTGGTGGCCATGGGTTGCTCCCTCGTACCGGTCCCGTTCACGGGCGGTAGTCGACCAGCGGCCCGGTCGAGCGCGCATCTGGACGGGCGACGTAGGACCTCCCCGGACGCACCGGAGTGGATCCGTCCGCGTCACGCCGACGGATCCACTCCGGTGCGCGGCCTCATTCGGTCGGCGGCTCGTCCTTGCCCTCCTCCTCGAGCCGGTCGGCCTCCTCCTTGGTCTTGTGCACCGCGCCGTCGGCGTGCTCCGGCGGGCCGTAGACGGTGTAGAGGACCAGCGGGTTGGGCCCGGTGTTGACGAAGTTGTGCTTGAGCCCGGCCGGGACGACGACCAGGTCGCCCTGGGCCACGTTCTTCTCCGAGCCCGAGACGATCGCCTTCCCGGTGCCGCTGACGAAGGTGAGGATCTGGTCGGTGTCCTCGTGCACCTCCTCGCCGATCTCGCCGCCCGGCGGGATGGTCATGATGACCAGTTGGGTGTGCTGGCCGGTCCACAGGACGCGGCGGAAGTCGGCGGACTTCTCGGCCTCGGTGGCGATGGTGAAGTGGATGACGGACGCCATGGACGGCGCTCCTCTCGTCGGGCGGATCAGCTGCGTCCGGGCGAGGGGCAGGCGACCGGACGGACGCCGTCCCTTCTGCCCGTCTGCCCCGGCGCTTACTCGTCGTGGAGCGAGAAAATGATCACTCCGGGTGAACGGGTGAGGCGGTTCACCCGTCGGCCCGGAACAATCCGGGCCCGGCAGGTGTCGCAACCGGGGTGACGACCCCGACCGCTGCCCGCCCCACGGCCCGCGCCTACGTCGTCTGGCTCGTGGCGCTCGCCGCCTACGCCGTCGCCGTCTTCCACCGCGGCTCCCTGGGGGTGGCGGGGGTGCAGGCGCAGGAGCGGTTCTCGGCGGGCGCCTCGGCGGTCTCGCTGTTCCTCGTCCTCCAGCTGGCCGTCTACGCCGCCCTGCAGGTGCCCGTGGGGGTGGCCCTGGACCGGTTCGGCTCCCGGCGGCTGATCCTCGCGGGCGCGCTGACCATGGCTGCCGGGCAGGCGCTGCTCGCGCTCGCCACCGACGTGCCCACCGCAGCCGCGGCGCGGGTGCTGGTCGGCGCCGGGGACGCGATGACCTTCGTCAGCGTGCTGCGGGTGATCGGCTTCTGGTTCCCCGGGCGCACGGTCCCGCTGATCACCCAGCTGACCGGCATGCTCGGCCAGCTGGGGCAGGTGGTGGCGGCCTACCCGCTGGTCGCGCTGCTGCACGGCACCTCCTGGGAGCGGACGTTCCTCGGGGCCGCGGCGGTCGGCGTCCTGGTCGCCGTCCTCGTGCTGGTGGCCCTGCGCGACGCCCCGGCCGGCACGGAGCCGGCCGCGCCGGCCGGGCTGGCCGCCGTCCGGCGCAGCCTGACCCTCACCTGGCAGGAGCCGGGCACCCGGATCGGGCTGTACACCCACCTGGTCACCCAGTTCTCCGGCACGGCGTTCGCCCTGCTCTGGGGCTACCCGTTCCTGGTGGTCGGCCAGGGGCTCAGCCCCGCGGCGGCGGCCTCCCTGCTCACCGTCCTGGTCGTGGTCGCGATCCTGGTCGGCCCATTGCTGGGCCGGCTGTGCGGCCGCTGGCCGCTGCGCCGCTCGGTCCTGGTCTTCGCCATCCTCGGGGCGACCGCGGGGGTGTGGACGGTGGTCCTGCTGTGGCCGGGGCGGGCGCCGCTGCCGCTGCTGGTGCTGCTGGTCGTCGTCCTCGGCACCAACGGGCCGGGCTCGATGATCGGCTTCGACTTCGCCCGCACGTGGAACCCCGCCGAGCGGCAGGGGAGCGCCAGCGGCGTGGTGAACGTCGGCGGCTTCCTGGCCTCGCTGCTCACGATCCTCGCCATCGGGGCGGTGCTGGACGTGCTCACCCCCGGCGCGTCCACGGACTACTCGCTGGACGCCTTCCGCGCCGCCTTCGCGGTGCAGTACGTCTTCTGGGCCGTAGGGCTGGTCGGCGTGCTGCGGCACCGGCGCGAGCTGCGCGCCCGGCTGGCCGGCGACGGCGTCGTCCTGACGCCCCTGCGGGTCGCCGTCGGCGCCCGCCTGCGGGGTTCCGCCGACCACTGACGCGGTCGGAGTAACGAACGGTAGCCGTTCCGGTACCTGGGGGCGGGGTACGCCGGGAGGCCTCCGCACCCGCTCCCGGAGGGGCTGCCGGGGCGGCCGGGTCTGGCAATCTCGCCTTCCTCAGCAGTTGCCGAACTGGCCGGGCGCCCGGACCGGGGCGAGCAGTGCGGAGGAGCGGGCGCCGGTCCCGAGGGAGACCCACATGTTCCGACGCAGCGAGGGCGTGGTCGTCGATGGCTCCCGGCAGCAGGACGCGCCGGCGACCGCGCCGGGGGCCGAGATCCGGTTCCGCCGTCCCAATCTCGCCGGTGACCTGGAGAGCATGCTCGATCCCGGCCCGATCTTCCGGTCCGCGCTGCGCGGCTACGACCGGCTGCAGGTGGACAACTACGTCTCCTGGGTGGAGATCGAGCTGCGGGCGGTCCGCCGCGAGAACGACGACCTGCTGAACCGCTACGGGGCCTCCTCGGCCGAGCTGGAGATCTCCCGGCGCCTGCTGGCCTGCTCGCCGGAGGGGCGCGAGCTGGTCCGGACCTCCCAGCGGGTGGGGGAGATCCTCCGGCTGGCCGCCGACGAGGCCGCCGGGCTCACCCAGGCCGGCGCCGCCGAGGCCGACCGGGTGCGCGCGAAGGCGCGGGCCGAGGCCGACGGCGTGCTGCGCCGGGCGCACGAGATCAAGACCGCCGCGGTCGCGGAGAGCATGCGGCTCGGCGAGGAGGTGGAGCAGACCCGGGAGGAGTTGGCCACGGAGGTGCAGCAGGCCCGCGACACCGCGGCGGCCCACCTGCAGCAGGCCCGCGTGGAGGCCGACCGGGTGCTGGCCGCCGCCGCCGCAGAGCGGGCCCGGCTCGCCCAGGAGGCCGCCGCCGAGCGGGCCCGGCTCGCCCAGGAGGCCGCCGCCGAGAGGGCCCGCGCCGCCACTGCCGCAGCCGACCAGCTGGCCGAGCTCGAGGCCCGCACCCGCAGCGCGCTCGCGGAGGAATGCGCCGGCCGGGTGGCCGCGGCCCAGGCCGAGGTCGATGCCCTGCACCGCCGGCGCGAGGAGGCGCGGGCGGCCCTGCGGCGGCTGACCGGCCAGATCGACGCGGCACTGCGCGACCTCACCACGGTCCTCGCCGACGAGCTCGGGGACGACGAGGAGCCGCAGCTCGCCAGCTGATCCCGGTGGCGGGCGAGCCGGGGCGTCAGGCGCCGCGGAGCAGGTCCTCGAACGAGGGCACGTCCTCGAACGGGTCCACCGGGCGGACAGCGGCCGGCCGGCCGGCGACCAGGCCGGCCAGCTCCCCGGCGGCGCGGTCGATCCGACCGGCCAGCGCCCGGTCGATCCCGTCGCCGCCGGCCCAGTCCTCCGTCGCGGCGAAGACCCCGGTCGGGACCGGGACCGCCCGCAGGTAGGCGAACAGCGGCCGCAGCGCGTGGTCGATCACCAGGGAGTGCCGGGCGGTGCCCGCGGTGGCGCCGAGCAGCACCGGCGTGCCGGTGAGGGAGTCCTTGTCCAGGACGTCGAAGAACGTCTTGAACAACCCGCTGTAGGAGGCGGAGAACACCGGGGTGACCGCGATCAGCGCGTCGGCGCCCACGACGGTGTCGACGGAGCTGCGCAGCGCGGCGTTGGCGAAGCCGGTGACCAGGTTGTCGGCGAGGTCGCGGGCGTGCTCGCGCAGCTCCACGACCTCCACCGTCGCGTCGTCCCCCCGGTCGCGGAGGGCGGCGACGGTGGCGGAGGTCAGCCGGTCGGCCAGCAGCCGGCTGGTCGACGGGGTGCCCAACCCGGCGCTGACGACGGCCAGGGTGCGGGTGCTCATCGGGCGTCGACCTCCTGGGGAGCCGCGGACGCGGTGCGGGCCGCGACGCGCGCGGCGTGGGTGGGGGCGTCCGGCACGTGCGCGGGCTTGAGCGCGGCGAACTCCTTCCGGAGCACCGGCACGACCTCCTCGCCGAGGATGTCCAGCTGCTCGAGCACGGTCGTCAGCGGCAGGCCGGCGTGGTCGATGAGGAACAGCTGCCGCTGGTAGTCCCCGACGTAGTCCCGGAAGCCGAGGGTGCGCTCGATGACCTGCTGGGGCGAGCCGACGGTCAGCGGGGTCTCCCGGGTGAACTCCTCCAGCGACGGGCCGTGCCCGTAGACGGGGGCGTTGTCGAAGTAGGGCCGGAACTCGTTGACGGCGTCCTGGCTGTTCTTGCGCATGAAGACCTGCCCGCCCAGGCCGACGATGGCCTGGTCGGCGGCGCCGTGGCCGTGGTGCTCGAAGCGGCGGCGGTAGAACTCGACCATCCGGGCGGTGTGCTCGGCCGGCCAGAAGATGTGGTTGTGGAAGAACCCGTCGCCGTAGTAGGCGGCCTGCTCGGCGATCTGCGGGGAGCGGATCGAGCCGTGCCAGACGAACGGCGGCACGCCGTCCAGCGGCCGCGGGGTGGAGGTGAAGCCCTGCAGCGGCGTGCGGAACTGCCCGGACCAGTCGACGACGTCCTCGGTCCACAGCCGGCGCAGCAGCGCGTAGTTCTCCACCGCGAGCGGGATGCCGTTGCGGATGTCCTGCCCGAACCACGGGTAGACCGGCCCGGTGTTGCCGCGGCCCATCATCAGGTCGACCCGGCCGCCGGCCAGGTGCTGCAGCATCGCGTAGTCCTCGGCGATCTTCACCGGGTCGTTGGTGGTGATCAGCGTGGTCGCCGTCGACAGCTGCAGGGTCTGCGTCTGCGCGGCGATGAAGCCGAGCGTGGTGGTGGGGGAGGAGGAGAAGAACGGCGGGTTGTGGTGCTCGCCCAGGGCGAAGACGTCCAGCCCGACCTCCTCGGCCTTCTTCGCGATCGTGAGGATCGCCTGGATCCGCTCGGCCTCGCTGGGCGTGCGGCCGGTCGTGGGGTCGGTCGTGATGTCGCTGACCGTGAAGATGCCGAACTGCATGTCCGTCTCCGGTTGCTAGTTGAGAGTGCAACTACTGGCCACTGCAACACCGGCTCTCTCGCCGCTATGCCCGGCTGCCGGCTCCTACCCTCGGTCACCCCGCCCCGGCCGCCGGTAGGGGCGCCCGGCGCGTCGCTACCGGGCAGGTGAGTACCGGCCCCGTCCCCGTGTCGGGGCCACTAGCTTCGCCCCCTCAGCCGAGCCCCGTGAGACCAGGGGGTGCCGCCGATGGCCGGTCGCCGGCGTACCGATCGCCCGCAGCCGCCCGCGCCCCCGCACCCGGCCGCGGCCCGGGACTCCGCCACGATGCCGGCCGCGCCCGCCACCGACGGCCCGCTCCCCGCGGGCTGATCCGTCCCGTCAACGCAGATCGGAGAGTGGCGACATGCCAGACGTGGTGTTCACGGTCGACCAGGCCAAGTCGATGCGGGACCAGGCGGTACCCGGTCACAACCGGTGGCACCCCGACGTCCCCGTCGCCACGATGGTGCGCCCCGGGCAGACGCTCCGGGTCGAGTGCCGGGAGTGGACCGACGGCCAGATCGGCAACAACGACTCGGCCAACGACGTCCGCGACGTCGACCTGACCCGGGCGCACATGCTCAGCGGGCCGATCGGGGTCGAGGGTGCGGAGCCCGGCGACCTGCTGGTCGTCGACATCCTCGACCTGGGCCCGGTCCAGCCGCCGCAGGAGTACGGCGACGCGCCCGGCCAGGGCTGGGGCTACACCGGGATCTTCGCCAAGGTCAACGGTGGCGGCTTCCTGACCGACTACTTCCCCGACGCCTACAAGGCGATCTGGGACTTCCAGGGCCAGTTCGCGACGTCCCGCCACATCCCGGGAGTCCGGTACGCCGGCATCACCCACCCGGGGCTGTTCGGGACGGCGCCGTCGGCCGAGCTGCTCGCCCGGTGGAACGCCCGGGAGCGGGCGCTCATCGATACCGACCCGGACCGGGTGCCGCCGCTGGCCCTGCCGCCGCTGGAGGACCAGGCCCTCGGCGGGACGGCGAGCGGGGACGTCGCCCAGGGCATCGCCCGGGACGGCGCCCGCACGGTGCCGGCCCGCGAGAACGGCGGCAACCACGACATCAAGAACTTCTCGCGTGGTTCACGGGTCTTCTACCCGGTGCACGTCAGGGACGCGAAGCTCTCCGGCGGCGACCTGCACTTCAGCCAGGGCGACGGCGAGATCACCTTCTGCGGCGCCATCGAGATGGGCGGGTTCATCGACTTCCACGTCGACCTGATCAAGGGCGGCATGGAGACCTACGGGGTGACCACCAACCCGGTGTTCATGCCGGGCATCGTGGAGCCGCGCTACTCGGAGTTCCTGACGTTCATCGGGGTCTCGGTGGACCACGACACCGACACGAACTACTACCTGGACGCCACGGTGGCCTACCGGCGGGCGTGCCTGAACGCCGTCGAGTACCTGAAGAAGTTCGGCTACTCGGGGGAGCAGGCCTACCTGCTGCTCGGCTCGGCGCCGATCGAGGGGCGGGTCAGCGGCGTGGTCGACATCCCGAATGCCTGCTGCTCGCTCTACCTGCCGACGGCGATCTTCGACTTCGACATCCGGCCGTCGGCGTCCGGACCGGTCCGGGCCGACAGGGGGCAGTGCGCGGTCACCTCGTGACGCTCACCCGCGAGTGATCCGTGCGGACGGGCCCGGGCGCTGTTTCCTGGTGGCCGGGCCCGTCCCGTCGTGACCGTCGGCCGGGCCGTGACGACGACCGGTCCGCCGCAGTTCCAGCACGACGGCTCTGCTCCACGACCGTCGGTCGCGTCCCGCCCCTCGACCTCGCAGGGACGGCACGCCCAGCACACTTCGATCCGGGAATCCACGGATCGTCTCCTCGGGGTGGATCCAGTGGCTCCCGGGGTACTCAGGTTGCCGCAGAGTCCCTACCCACCGCGCGCCGTTTACCCACCCGAGTCCGGGGATGACCCAGGGTCACCCGGTGGCGGTCGGTGCACCCCTGGAGCGGCCCGATGACCGAGCAGCGCCCCTCGACCGAGCGCGCGCCGATCGAGCCGCATGCCGCCCGCGACCGGTTCGGGAAGACCGCGTTGCGCACCGCCGCCGCCATCTCCGGCGCGCTCGCCGGCCCCGAGGGGGGCGAGGACCCGGTCGTCCTCCGGACCGACCGGCCGCACGTCAGCATCGCCGGGCTGCGGGCCCTTCTCGACGAGGCCCTGCGCGACGAGGACGACGCTGTCGGCCGTTCTGGTTCCGATTCATAGCCGGACGGCCGGACGGCGGCCCTCATCCGGCGGTGGCGACGCGAGTCACCCCACAAATCTTCAGCCAGAGATTGTCACGGCTGTGTAACGACCCCTACGGTGTGAGGCGTCCGGCCGGTCGTCACTCCCCGCTCGGGGAGCCTGGCCGGACGCCGCCGAGTCAGGTCCACCCCGCGTGGAGCTGAGCCGGGGACCCACCGAAGTACTGGGGTGAATCCTGCCCGCCGAGCCTCGCTCGGCGGCCGGGTAGGGCGCCTTCCCGCCCGAATCCGTCAGCTAACCCGGTAGGCGGCCACGGAAGAAACGGAGAGCCTCCGCATGCCCCGCACACGGGCCCTGGCCGCACGCTGCGACAGCCGACCACGCGCACCACGCGCCTTCTTCCCGGGTCGCTGATCCCGCCTGCCGCCGCCGCGCCGTCCGGTCCGGACGCCGCCGCCACCCCGTAGACCCGCCGCCGTCGCAGGCTGCCCTCCGCACGGGAGGGGGCCGGTTCGCGCGCGCCCTCTCGCTCCGGAGCACCCCACCCGATGACGCACCGCCCGCAGTTCTCCCGCCCGCTCGAGGACGGCCAGACCGCCCCTGACCTCGAGCTCCCCGCCGGCGACAGCACGGCCGAGCTCGACACCGCGGCCGCCCCCGACGCCGACGCCGACGCCGAGGCGGCCCCGGCCGGCCGTCGCCGGCTGCGGCTGCCGGCCAGGGGCCGCCGCCCGGCGATCCTGCTGGCCGCGGCCGCCGCCGGTGCCCTCGTGGTCAACGTCCTCGTCAGCGGCCAACCCGCAGCCGAGGCCGAGCCGGTCAGCGCCTCCACCAGCGTCGCCGAGCAGCTCGGCATCACCACCGAGTCCGCCGCCGGCGACGACCTCGCCGCGCTCGAGCAGCTGGCCGCGTCCCGCAGCGAGCGCGACGCCGCGCAGGCCAGTGCCGCCGAGGCCCAGGCCGCCGCCGACCAGGCCGAGCTGGACCGCCAGGCCGCCGAGCGTGCCGCCGCGGAGAAGGCTGCCGCGGAGAAGGCCGCCGCCGAGCAGGCGGCTGCGGAGGCCGCCGCGGCCGAGGCCGCGCGCGCTGCCGAGGCCGAGCGGGCCGCCGCCGAGCAGGCCGCTGCCGCGCCGCCCCCGGCCGCCCCCGCCGCCCGGGGCTCCTTCAAGGAGTACGCGATGAGCCAGGTGGGCGCCCAGCAGTTCGGCTGCCTGGAGAACCTGTGGGGCAAGGAGAGCGGGTGGAACCCGAACGCCCAGAACCGCACCAGCACCGCCTACGGCATCCCGCAGTTCCTCGACTCCACGTGGGCGAGCACCGGGATCGCGAAGACCTCCGACGGCTACCGGCAGATCGACGCGGGGCTCATCTACATCGAGAGCCGCTACGGCAGCCCCTGCGCGGCCTGGGCGCACTCGCAGGCCAAGAACTGGTACTAGGCCCCCTCCACACGCCGACCGGCGCCGGGCCCCTCTCGGGGGTCCGGCGCCGGACGCGTTCGCGGGGTGCTGGACTGCAGGTGTGAGTTCCCGCGTCATCCCCGCCTGGTTCGTCCGCGCCCACACCCAGGTCGGCCGGCCGTCCTCCGTGCCCGAGGTGCGGCTGCACGTCGCCCAGGACGTCGTCGCGCTCTGGGAGGCGATGGAGGCCGAGCGCGGCGGTGCGGGCGAGGCGCCGCCCTTCTGGGCCGCGGCCTGGCCGGGCGGGCAGGCGCTGGCCCGGTACGTCCTGGACGAGCCGGCCGCGGTCGCCGGGCGCAGCGTGCTGGACCTGGGCTCGGGCAGCGGCCTGGTGGCGATCGCCGCGGTGCGGGCCGGGGCCAGGAGTGTGCTGGCCAGCGACGTCGACCCGTTCAGCCGGACGGCGATCGGCGTCAACGCCGGGCTCAACGGCGTCCCCGGGATCAGCGTGACCGGGGACGTCCTGGGGCGGGACCTGCCCGGCGTCGAGGTGATCCTGGCCGGCGACGTCTGCTACGACCGGGAGATGACCGAGCGGTTGCTGCCCTTCCTCGAGCGGGCCCGCGCCCGCGGCTGCGCGGTCTACCTCGGCGACCCGGGGCGGATGTACCTGCCGCACGACCGGCTGACCGCCGTGGCCCGCTACGAGATCCCGGAGACCGAGGGCCCGGGGTTGCGGCCCACGACGGTCTGGCGGCTGCCCTGATCGACAGGGCCCCGACCGTGGCGCCCCGCCGCCCGGCGCCTCCGTGGCCGGCGTCCCCGCCGATCGCGGACGCCGCAACCGCCGCCCTGGCCGTCGGTCTGAGGCGCGGGGTCACCTCGCGTGGCCGGCGGCGTTCCACATGTCGAGGATCGCGTCGATCCGGTCCCGGCACTCCTCGACGCGCCGCCGGGTCGCGGGGGTGTCCCGGGACCGGCACACCGCCTCGGCATCGGCCAGCTCGACGCACGCGGCCCGGAAGTCGGACGCCATGGCCTCGCCGGGGCTCTCGCTGAGCAGCATCACCGCCGCCTCCAGGCTGGTCCGGGCGGTCACGCGGGTGGCCGCGGCTTGAGCACTCCGCCCCCTCCAGGGTGCGCGCTCGGCCGCCATATGCACAGGGCCCACGCCACGACCCGGAGGCCGACCGGGCGCAGGGAGCGCGGCCCGGGTGCAGGAACGGGACACTGGGCAGCGGTCGAGCGAGCGAGGAGGAGCCGCATGAGTGAGCCCGAGGACGGCCGCCGGGAGCCGGGGTCCGGGCGGGTCGCCCGCTCGGTCGAGGAGTTCGTCAGCCAGCTGCGCGCGTTCACCGACCGGGCGCGGGGGCTCGCCGGGAGCGCGGTCCCGTTCTCGCTGCCCCGGCTGCCCTCGCCGCCGGGGGCGCTGTCGGCCGCCCAGCTGCGGGCGATCGACCAGGCGGTGCGTGGCCAGCGGCAGCAGATCGCGGCCATGATCGCCCAGCTGCAGGCCTTCGACGAGCAGCTGGCGGTCTTCGAGCGGATCCTCGACCCGCTGGTCGAGTGGAGCGCCACCTGGGCGCGGCTGGAGGAGTCGGTCGCCGACCTCGTCCGCGGCCCGGTCGACGGTCCCGACCCGAAGAGCTGAGCTCAGCGCTGGTCGCGGCGCAGCGGGTGGTCCGCCGGCACCTCCACCACGACGATGCGGATGCCGTCGGGGTCGGCCACCCACATCTCGACCAGCCCCCACGGCTCCCGGTGCGGCTCGCGGAGCACCGGCACCCCGGCGGCCCGCAGCCGGTCGTGCTCGGCGGCGACGTCGCGCACCTGGAGCCACAGCGCGAGCCCCTGCGGCGGCGCGCCGTCCCCGCCGGAGATCTCGAGCAGGCCGTTGCCGAGGAAGAACACCACCCCCGGGTGCTCGGGGGGGCCGAACTCGCGGTACACCGCCAGCCCCAGGACGTCGCGGTAGAAGGCCTGCGACCGCTCCGGGTCCTCCGGGCGCAGCAGGATCCGGCTGCTCAGCACGTCCATTCCGGCATCATGCGGGGTGGACGACCACCCCGGCAGGCCAGGCAGGAGGACGCCGTGATCGGCCAGCGTGTCGAGTACAAGGTGATCGAGCTCCGGGAGGGGCTCCTCGGGGGGAAGATGTCCGGTGAGAAGCTGGAGAAGGTGCTCAACGACCACGCCCGCGAGGGGTGGCAGCTGAAGGCGGTCACGTCGGTCGACGTGAAGGGGCGCATCGGCCCCGGCAGCGTCGAGGGCGTGCTGGTCACCCTGGAGCGCCCGATCGCCTGAAGCCACCCCCGGAGGACGCCGGTGCCCGACGACGACCACCTCCGCTCCGGGTTGCGCGCCGACTGCGCCCGGTGCGCGGGGCTGTGCTGCGTGGCCCCGGCGTTCGCCGCGTCGGCCGACTTCGCCGTCGACAAGCCCGCGGGCCGGCCGTGCGGCAACCTGCAGCCGGACTTCCGCTGCGGCATCCACGCCGACCTGCGCGACCGCGGCTTCCCCGGCTGCACCGTGTTCGACTGCTTCGGGGCCGGCCAGCAGACCGTGCAGCACACCTTCGGCGGGCGGGACTGGCGCAGCTCGCCGGAGCTCGCCGCGCCCATGTTCGCGGCCTTCGGGGTGCTCCGGCAGCTGCACGAGCTGCTGTGGTACCTGACCGAGGCGCTGACCCTGCCCGCGGCCGCCCCGCTGCACGCCGAGCTGCGCGCCGCCCGGGACCGCACGCAGCGGCTGGCCGACGCCGGGCCCGACGAGCTGGCCGCCGTCGACACCGCGCTGCTGCGGCAGGAGGCCGGCGCGCTGCTGCTGTCGGTCAGCGAGCTGGTCCGCTCCGGCCTGCCGGGCCGGGCCCGGGACCGGCGGGGCGCGGACCTGATGGGCGCCGACCTGCGCGGCGCGAACCTGCGGGGCGCCGGCCTGCGCGGCGCCTACCTCATCGGCGCCGATCTGCGCGGTGCCGACCTGCGGACCGCGGACCTGCTCGGTGCCGACCTGCGGGCCGCCGACCTGCGCGGGACGGACCTGACCGGCGTCCTCTTCCTCACCCGGCCGCAGCTGGCCGCCGCCCGGGGCGACGGCAGCACCCGGATCCCGGCCGCGCTGGACCGGCCGGCGCACTGGACGGCGGCCGCGCCGCCGGCGGCGCCCCGGCGCCGGCGACGGTGACCCGGGCCGACCCCGAGGACGCCGTCCGCTGGCTGGACCGGCACCGGGGCGGAGCGGCCCCGGGCGACGTCCTCGCCTTCTTCGACCGGCTGCCCGCCGTCGGCCCGGCCTCCCTGATCGGCCGCTGGCGCGGCGCCGAGCTACCCACGGGGTCCCCGCTCGACGGGCTGCTGACCGCCCACCGCTGGCACGGCAAGGAGGTCGTGGACGCCGAGACGGTCCACCCGCTGCTGTTCCCCGACCGGGCCGGCGTGCCGCGGCCGGTGCAGCCGGCGTTCGTGCCGCTGTCGGTCCTGCGTTTCCTGCCGCAGTCGGCCCGCAGTGCCCCGGCCCGGGTCGCGTTCGCCGCGGCGCGGCCGCTGCTGCGCACCCGGCGGTCGGCGGCGCGGCTGCGCGTCGTGGAGCACCGCGGGGTGGCGACGGCGGCGCTGGTCTACGACCGGCTGCCGGTCATCGACGTGTTCCGGCAGGTCGGCCCGGGGCTGCTGCTCGGGCTCATGGACCTGCGGGGCCTGGGCGCCCCGTTCTTCTTCGTGCTGGAGGGCGACCGCGGCGCAGTACCCGGGGGCGGCGGCGGATCAGACCGGCGCGCCGTCCTCCGGCCGGCCGCGGCGGCGCAGGACGCCGGTGACCGCGCCCACCCGCGCGGTCGCCTGGCGCAGCCCGTGGATGAGGGGCAGCAGGTCCTCCGAGATCAGCCGCAGGGTGTCCGGGACGGTGTCGATCGCCGGGTCGTCGAGCACCCGGCCCGCCCGCTCGAGCCCCGGCTTCAGCGCCCGCACCGGCTCCTCGAGCTCCTCGACCAGGCCCTCCAGGCGCTCGGCGGTCCGCTGCGCGGAGGCGATCGCCTCGGTGGCCACCGCGGTCGCGGCGATCAGCTCCCGGACGGCGCTGTTGAGGTCGGTCATCGTGCGGGGCAGCTGCGCCAGCGCCTCGGTCTGGGCCTGCAGCGCGGCGATGAGCTCGGACAGCCCCGGGATGCGCGGGAGCCCCAGGCTCCGGAAGGGGTCCATCCCGCAACCGTCCGCGCCCTGAGCTCCCGCCGCAACCGGCGGGAGCCGCTCACAGCGCCTTGAGGATGTCCTCGACCCGCTCCCGGGCGTCGCCGAAGAGCATCCGCGTGTTCTCCCGGAAGAACAGCGGGTTCTGCACGCCGGCGTAGCCGGTGTTCATCGACCGCTTGAACACGATCACCTGCTCCGCCTCCCAGACCGCCAGCACCGGCATGCCGGCGATGGGGCTGCCCGGGTCCTCCAGCGCGGCCGGGTTCACCGTGTCGTTGGCGCCGATGACCAGGACGACCGAGGTGTCGGGGAAGTCGTCGTTGATCTCGTCCATCTCCAGGACGATGTCGTAGGGCACCTTCGCCTCGGCCAGCAGCACGTTCATGTGGCCGGGGAGCCGGCCGGCGACCGGGTGGATGCCGAAGCGGACCTCGACGCCGGCCTCGGTGAGCTTCCGGGTGAGGTCGGCGACCGGGCCCTGGGCGTGCGCCACGGCCATGCCGTAGCCGGGGGTGATGATCACCGACTTGGCGTCGCGCAGCAGGTCGG
The DNA here is from genome assembly GCF_900114385.1 of Geodermatophilus ruber. Classification (GTDB taxonomy): domain Bacteria; phylum Actinomycetota; class Actinomycetes; order Mycobacteriales; family Geodermatophilaceae; genus Geodermatophilus; species Geodermatophilus ruber. The sequence goes on along the minus strand of NZ_FOSW01000006.1, from coordinate 17,298 downwards.
CGGCGTCGTCGGCGGTGATCTCGGTGTGCTCCCCCTGCGCCCCCGCGGCGACGGTGGCGCCCTCGTTGCCGAACCCGCCGGCGATCACCGACAGGAAGGACCGGTTCATCGCCTTGCACATGATGTAGGAGAGGTAGGCACCGGAGGAGCCGACCAGCGCGCCGGTGAGGATCAGCAGGTTGTTGTCCAGCAGGAAGCCCGACGCCGCCGCGGCCCACCCCGAGTAGCTGTTGAGCATCGACACGACCACCGGCATGTCGCCGCCGCCGATCGAGGCGACCAGGTGCCAGCCGAGGGCGAGCGCGAGGACGGTGACGGCGGTCAGCTCCCCGAGGCTCGGGCTGGCCACGAACGTGCCGGTCAGGACGACGAAGGCGGCCAGTGCCCCGAGGTTGAGCCAGTTGCGGCCGGGCAGCATGAGCGGGTTGCTCTTGATCCGCGCCGAGAGCTTGAGGAAGGCGACGATCGAGCCGGTGAGGGTCACCGCGCCGACGAAGACACCGATCGCGACCTCGGCGGAGTGGATGCCGAGCAGGTTCGCGGGCACCTCGGTCTGGCTGCCGCTGCGGGCCTCGACCGACAGGTAGCCGTTCCAGCCGACCAGCACCGCGGCCAGGCCGACGAAGCTGTGCAGCAGGGCGATCAGCTCGGGCATGCCGGTCATCTCGACCCGGCGGGCGCGCCAGAGCCCGATGACGGCGCCGACGGCCATCGCGACGAGGATCAGGGCGATCGCGGAGGCCTCCACGCTGCGGGCGGCCAGGCCGACGGTCGCCGCCAGCGCGATCGCCATGCCGGTGATGCCGTAGACGATGCCGGAGCGGGCCGACTCGTGCCGGGACAGGGCGGCCAGGCTCAGGACGAACAGCAGGCCGGCGACGATGTAGGCGGCCGACGCGGCGGTGGTGGCGGTCATGACGGGGTCCGGGTGGGCCGGGTGGTGGTGAACATGCCGAGCATGCGCCGGGTCACCGCGAAGCCGCCGAAGACGTTGATGCTGGCCACCAGGACGGCGACGAACGCGAGCACGCCCACCAGGGTGCTGGTGTGGCCCAGCTGCAGCAGGGCGCCGACCACGATGATCCCCGAGATCGCGTTGGTCACCGACATCAGCGGGGTGTGCAGCGCGTGGTGCACGTGCCCGATGACGTAGAAGCCGACCACGATCGCCAGCGCGAACACGGTGAAGTTCTCGATCAGCTGGTCGGGCGAGAACGCGGTGACCAGGAAGAGCAGCACCGCGCCGATCCCGACCACCGCGAACGTGCGGGCGGGGGAGGCCGGTGGCTTCTCCCGCGCAGGGGCCGGCGGGGGCGACGCCTGCGCGGCGGCCGGGGTCGCCGAGACCTGCACCGGGGGCGGGGGCCACAGCGTCTCGCCGTCCCGGACGACGGTCATCGACCGCTGCACGACGTCGTCCAGGTCGAGCACGATCTGCCCGTCCTTGCCGGGGGTCAGCAGCTTCACCAGGTTGACCAGGTTGGTGGCGAACAGCTGCGAGGCCTGCGCCGGCAGCCGCCCGGGCAGGTCGGTGTAGCCGATGATCGTCACCCCGTGCGGTGTGGTGACCTTCTCGTCGGGCACCGAGCCGGCCACGTTTCCGCCCTGGGCCGCGGCCATGTCGACGATCACGCTGCCCGGCCGCATGCTCGCGACCATCTCCTCGGTGATCAGCCGCGGCGCCGACCGGCCGGGGATCAGCGCGGTGGTGATCACGATGTCGACGTCCCGGGCCTGCTCGGCGTAGAGCTCGGCGGCCCGCAGGTTGTAGTCGTCGGACATCTCGCGGGCGTAGCCGTCGCTGCTGACCTGCGTCTCGGCCGCGCGCACGGCCACGTACTCACCCCCCAGCGAGCGGACCTGCTCGGCGACCTCCGGGCGCACGTCGGTGGCCCGCACGATCGCGCCCAGGCTGCTGGCCGCGCCGATCGCGGCCAGCCCCGCGACGCCGGCGCCGACCACGAGCACCTTCGCCGGGGGCACCTTGCCGGCCGCGGTGACCTGGCCGGTGAAGAAGCGGCCGAAGGCGTGCGCGGCCTCGACGACGGCGCGGTAGCCGGCGATGTTGGCCATGGAGCTGAGCACGTCCAGCGACTGGGCGCGGGAGATCCGGGGGACGGCGTCCATCGCCAGCGCGGTGATCGGGCGGGCAGCGAGCGTGTCCACCAGCTCGGGGTCCAACGCCGGGGTCAGCGAGCTGATCAGCAGCGCCCCGTCGCGTAGCTGCGCCACCTCCCCGGGGGTCGGCTTGGACACGTGCAGGACCACGTCGGCCGACCACGCCTCGGCGGCCGTGCCGACCCGCGCACCCGCCTGGGCGAAGGCCTCGTCGGGGAAGCTGCTGGCCGACCCGGCCCCGCTCTGGACGAGTACGTCGTAGCCGAGGCCGATCAGCTGCCGCACGGTGACCGGTGTCGCCGCGACCCGTGTCTCCCCGGGGCGAGCCTCCCGCGGAACTCCGATGAGCACGTCCACTCCCCTTCCGGCAGGTCGGTCGGCCGCCGGCGGGGCCGCGACCGCGAGGTGCGTGGTGCGAGGCGAAGCAGGGCCCGCCTGTGCCGGCGGGGACCGGGGTGGCGTGCGGGGTGCCGCAGCCGTCCCCGATCATGCCGTCCGCGTTCCGACGCCGCCCGAAGGGGTGACACGCCGGTGCGTCGGCTGCAGGTACGGCCCCACGCTGCCGTACTGGGAGGTGGGTCGGAGAGGTCCGGCCCTGGCCGGAGCCACCCGGCTCCGGAACGGAGGAGGAGCGTGTCAGCGTCGACCGTGCCTGCCGGATCATCCGTCTCGCCGGAGATCGTCTCGTCGATCTTCTACGGCGTCACCGTGAGCGACACCCTGGCGCTGCTGGTGGCCGAGATGGTCGGCGGCACCCCGCGGATCACCTGGGGCAACGAGGGCGCCGTCCGGCTGCTCGGCTACGCGGCGGAGGACCTGGGCGCGCTGCCGGTGAGCACGCTGGTGCCCACGCTGCGCGGCGGGGAGGTCAAGCTCCTGCTGCGCCGCGAGCGGGCCGCCCGGATGCGCCTGTCGGTGCGCACGGCCAGCGGCGCTTTCGTCGAGTCGGTGGTGCTGAGCACGCCCTCGCCGACGGGACGGATGTGGACGCTCCGGGTCGTCCCGGCCGCCAGCGAGCAGGAACGCGCGCTGCGGGCCACCGCCGACGCCCACGAGCAGCGGTTCGCCACGCTGACCGAGCGCTCGCCCATCCCGACCCTGCTCTCCGAGCAGGGCATGCGCCTGGCGCACGTCAACGACGCTTTCTGCAGCCTGGTGGGGCTGCGGTCCGAGCAGCTGCTGGGCACCGGCTGGATGTCGGTCGTCCACCCCGAGGACCTCGACGCCGTGATCGAGCAGGTGGTCGTCGTCCTGGGCGGTGGGGACGGCGAGGCGCGGGCCCGGCTGGTGCGTGCCGACGGCTCGGAGCGGATGACGGTCATCCGGTTCGCCCACCTGTTCACCCCCGGCGTCGGCGCCGGTTTCGTCGGCACCATCGAGGACATCACCCAGCGGCTGGCCTTCGAGGCCCGGCTGGCCCACCAGGCCAACCACGACCCGCTGACCGGCCTGCCCAACCGCACACTCCTCGCCCAGTACGTGTCCGCCCGGTTCCGCCCCGGCGGCAGCGGCCTGGCCTGCCTGTTCCTCGATCTGGACAACTTCAAGGTCGTCAACGACTCCCTCGGCCACGGCGCCGGTGACGAGCTGCTGGTGGAGGTCGCCGCGCGGCTGCGGGCCACGGTCCGGCCCGGTGACCTGGTCGCGCGCTTCGGGGGCGACGAGTTCGTCGTCGTCTGCGAGGGCGTGGGGGAGGCGGAGGCGATCACCCTCGCCGAGCGGATCGGTGCGGCACTGGCCGTGCCGGTACGCCTGGGCGGGGTCGACGTGCGGCCGCGCGCGAGCGTGGGGGTCACCGCGCAGACCGCGGAGCACGCGGCCGCCGAGGAGCTCATCCGCGACTGCGACATCGCCATGTACCAGGCCAAGACCGGTGGCAAGGGGCGGATCACCGTCCTCGACCAGCAGGCCCGCGCGGAGGCGCGGGAGAAGCTGCTCCTGGTCGCCGAGCTGCGCGACGCCATCGAGCGGCGCGAGATCACCCTGCTCTACCAGCCGATCTTCAGCGCGACCGACGGCACCGCCACCGCCGTCGAGTCGCTGGCCCGCTGGCACCACGCCGGGCGGGGGGCGATCAGCCCGGGCACCTTCGTGGGCCTGGCCGAGGAGAGCGGCCTGATCGGCGGGCTCGGCCTGCTCGTGCTCGACGAGACCTGCCGGCAGCTGGCCGACTGGGACCGCACGCTGGGCGTCGCCGCGCCCCGGCGGGCCAACGTCAACGTCTCGGCGCTGCAGCTGGACGCCAACCTGCTCCCGCAGGTGATCGCCGCACTGGACCGGCACGGCCTGTCCCCGTCACGGCTGTCGATCGAGATCACCGAGTCGGCGCTGATGAAGGATCCGGCCTCGGCCCGCGAGGTGCTCGCCGGGCTGCGCGCGCTCGGGGTGCAGTTGGCGATCGACGACTTCGGGACCGGTTACTCGTCGCTGGCCTACCTGCGGCACCTGCCGGTGGACTGCCTGAAGGTCGACCGCACGTTCGTCGCCGAGCTCGCCGACGGGCACACCGAGATCGCCTCCGCCGTCATCGCGCTGGCCCGCAGCCTCGGGCTGACCACCGTGGCCGAGGGGGTGGAGACCGCCGCGCAGGCCACCGAGCTGGCCCAGCTGGGCGCGGGTTTCCTCCAGGGCTACAGCCTCGCCCCGCCGATGACCGGGCCCGACACCGCCGCGTGGTTCGCCGCCCGATGACCCCGAACCCCCGTGCCCGCGCTGGAGGCGATGTGCCGCCGATGTTGACCGCCGCGCCGTCCTTCGACGTGGAGAAGGTGCTGGCCAGCATCGACACGATGGCCGCCCAGAAGCCGGTCGCCGCGCAGATCGTGTCGGTGGCCAACTCCGACGACACCAGCGCCCGGGAGCTGGCGCAGATCCTGGGCAGCGACGTCGCGCTGGCCGGTCGCGTCATGAAGCTGGCCAACTCCGCCTACTTCGGCATGCGCGGCCGGGTGACCTCGCTGCAGTTCGCGGTGACCGTCGTCGGGTTCACCACCGTCCGCACGATGGCGACGGTGGCGCTGACCGACCTGGACGACGAGTCCCGGCTGCCGGCGAACTTCTGGCGGGTGAGCACCAGCGTGGGCCTCGCTGCCTCGACGCTCGCCCCCCGGTTCGGCGAGCGGCCGCAGGACGCGCTGTGCCTGGGCCTGCTCGCCCCGCTGGGGATCGCGCTGCTGCACCACGACGACCCGGAGGGCTACGCCGCGCTGACCGCCACCGAGCGGACCACCGCGGCCCGCCGGGCGGCGGAGGTCCGCCGGTACGGCATCCACGCACTCCGGCTGACCGCGGTGGCCCTCGAGCAGTGGGGCTTCCCGCGCAGCATGGTGGCGCCGCTGACCGGCGTCGACGACCTCGGGGCGGAGGAGAGCGCGCTGCTGCGGGGTGCTCTGGAGGTCGCCGCGCGGCTGGCCACGGACGACGAGCCGGTGCCGGTCGAGCGGCTGACGTGCGGCCTGCTGCGGGAGGACGCGCTCCCGCCGGTCATCGACAAGGTGCGCGCGGAGGCCGAGGAGCTGCGCCTGGCGATGCTGGGCCAGTAGCCGCGAGGCCATCGTGGCCCCAGGGGCCGCTCATGGAGCGGCCCCTGGGGCCACAGTGGCTGCCGCGGCCCGCCGTTTCGGGATACCGCGTCAGGCGGGGGTGTAGGGCGCGCCCAGCGGGTCGACCGTCTCGTACTCGCCGACCCCGTCGGCCAGGCGGGCCAGGGCCCAGTCGCCGTCGCCGAGCAGGTGGTCGATCGCGGTGAGCCGGCTGGTGTAGTGGCCCACCTGGTACTCGGCGGTCATGCCGATGCCGCCGTGCAGCTGGATGGCCTCCTTGCCGATGTGCCGGCCGGCGCGGCTGGTCTGCAGCCGGGCGCGGTCGGCCGCGGCGACGACGTCCCCGCCGGCGTCGACCACCATCGACGCCCACAGCGCGGTGCTGCGGGCCAGCTCCAGCGACACGTACATGTCGGCGGCGCGGAAGGTCAGCGCCTGGAACTTGTTCAGGGTGATCCCGAACTGCTTGCGGGTCTTCAGGTACTCCGCCGTGGTGCGCAGCGCGGTGTCCATGGCCCCGACCGCCTCGTGGCCGTAGGCGATCCGGGCGACGGCGAGTGTCCGCTCGACGTCAGGAGTGCGGTCGCCGGTGCCCTCGCCGAGGAGCTCGGCCGGGGTGCCGTCGAAGCGGACGTGGGCCGCCCGGCCGCCGTCGTGGGTGCGGTAGCCGGTGCGGGTGAGGCCCTCGGCGTCGCCGCGGACGACGAACAGCGCCGTCCCCCCGCCGGTGACGGCGCTGACGACCAGCACGTCGGCCCGCGCGCCGTTGGGTACCGGCTCCTTGACGCCGGTCAGCCGCCAGGCGCCGCCGTCCGCGGTGGCGGTGACGCCGGCGGCCGCCGGGCTCCACCGGGTGCCGGGCTCGGCGAGCGCCGCGGCGGCCAGGGTCGTGCCGGCGGCGATGCCGGCCAGGATCTCGCCCCGCTGCGCACCCGTGCCGACGGCGGCGACCAGCCCGCCGGCCAGCACGACCGCCTCGACGAAGGGCTCGGGCGCCAGCACCCGGCCGATCTCCTCGGCGACGATCGCCACCTCGATCGGCCCGGCGCCCATGCCGCCGTGCTCCTCGGCGAAGGGCAGCCCGAGCAGGCCCATCTCCGCCAGCCGGAACCAGGTCTTCTCGTCGAAGCCCGGGTCGGACGCGACCACCTTCCGGCGCTGCTCGCTGTCGCTGTAGGCGCGCCCCAGCAGACCGGCGACGGCCTCGCGGAGGTCGTTCTGCTCGCTGTCGTAGTTGAAGTCCACTCAGATCACAGCCCCAGGATCGTGCCGGCGATGATGGTGCGCTGCACCTCGTTGGAGCCCCCGTAGATGGAGACCTTGCGGTAGTTGAGGTACTCCGGCGTGGCCACCCGGGCCCAGTCGGGGACCAGCGAGTCCTCCTCGGCGAAGGACGCCACCGAGAGCGGGCCGGCGATGTCGACGATCAGCTCGGTCGCGGCCTGCTGCAGCTCGGAGCCGCGGAGCTTGAGCACCGAGGACGCCGGGTGCGGCTTGCCGTCGGCCGAGTTCGCGACCACGCGCAGCGCAGTCAGCTCGAGCGCCAGCAGCTCGTTCTCCAGCTCGGCGATGCGGGCCGCCATCCGCGGGTCCTCGGCCAGCGGGCGGCCGCCGACGACGACCTCCCGGGCGCCGGCCTTGGCCTGGGCCAGCAGCCGCTTGGTGTAGCCGATGCGCGCGATGCCCACCCGCTCGTTGCCGAGCAGGAACTTCGCGTAGTCCCAGCCGCGGTTCTCCTCACCGATGAGGTTCTCCGCCGGCACCCGGACGTCCTCGAAGAAGACCTCGTTGACCTCGTGGCTGCCGTCGATGAGCTCGATCGGGCGCAGTGTGACCCCGGGGGAGTCCATCGGGAACACCAGCAGGGAGATGCCCCGCTGCTTCTTCTCCGCCGTGGGGTCCGTGCGGACCAGGCAGAAGATCCAGTCGGCGTACTGGCCCAGGGTCGTCCAGGTCTTCTGGCCGTTGACCACCCAGTCGGCGCCGTCGCGCACCGCGGTGGTGCGCAGGCCGGCCAGGTCCGAGCCGGCGTCGGGCTCGGAGAAGCCCTGGCACCACCAGATGTCGAGGTTCGCCGTCGCCGGGAGGAAGCGCTCCTTCTGCTCCAGGCTGCCGAACGCCGCGAGCACCGGGCCGATCATGCTGGCGTTGAAGGCGAGCGGCTCGGGGACGCCGGCCAGCTGCATCTCCTCGCGCCAGATGTGTCGCTGCAGCGGCGTCCAGTCCTTCCCGCCCCACTCGACCGGCCAGTGCGGTACGGCCAGACCGGCCGCATTGAGGATGCGCTGGGTCTGCACGTACTGGTCCTTGGTGAGGTCCCGGCGGGCCGCGACGGTGTCACGGATCTGCTGGGGCACCTCGGTGGTGAAGAACGTCCGCATCTCCTCCCGGAAGGCTTCCATCTCCGGGGACAGCTGCAACCGCATCGGACCTCTCTCCTGACGCCGGCCCCCTCGGTGTGGCCGCCGTCTCGCAGGGTGGGTCCTCGACGATCCCACATTTCCTACTCGCCGGTAATGCTGGGCCGGACCGTCCCGGCGTGTCCGCGCCGTGCCGGGCGGGCTGTTCGGCTGAGCCCGCGGGCGCCGGCGCGCGTGGGGCGGCGTGCGGTGGGGCAGGGAACGGGTGTGTTCGTCGTCGACTGGATGGGGCAGGTCTCCCGCGACGTGCTGCGGGAACGGCTGCCCGCGCTGATCGCCGAGACGTGCGCCTGGAGCGTCGGGATCTCCGACCGGCCGCACCACGAGCGCCGGCGGGGCCGGCTGGTGGCCACCGGCGGGACCATGGGCGACCGCGCCGCACGCGGCCAGCCGCTCAGCGGCGAGGAGGACGGGCGGCTGGACCTCGGTGACGCGCGGCCGGGCAGCTTCCGGGACGTCCTCAACGCGGTGGACGCCGCCGGAGTGGTGTACGCCGACCGGTTCGACCAGGAGGTGCTCGAGCCGTTCGTGCTGGACACCTGCGTGCTGGCCGCGGAGCGGGCCCGGGAGACGCGGAAGGCGGCGTGGGCCGAGCTGCTCGACGACCTCGGCGAGGGCGACGACGACCTGGTCGCGGTGGTCCGCGCCGGCGGGTGGGAGGCGCCGCTGCGGACGGAGGCCGAGCACCTGGTGCTGGCCGCGCTGGCCGATGTCCCGCTGCTGGAGGTCGAGGCCGAGGGGCTGCCGCTGGCGCTGGTCCGTGCCGCCGCGGCCCTGGCCCGGGACGCCGCTCCGCCGGTGGCCGCCCCGGCCGCGGAGGACCCGGCGGTGTCCGGCGCGCTGTTCCTCGCCCGCACGGCGCTGCAGGCCGCCGGGCTTCCCGAGCCGGTGCCCCCGGCCGATGCCGACCGGCTGCTCGCCGCGCTGCTGGCGGAGGGCCTGGAGCCCGATGAACTGCCGGCGCTGCTGCCGCACCTGCCGCTCCGGCCCGGCACGGCCGGCGCCGTCCTCACCCTGCTCGACGCCGGCCGCTGACCCGTCCGGCACGGTTGCCGGGCGAACCGTCCTAGAGGTCGAGCGGGAGGCCGGTGTAGTTCTCGGCCAGCTCGCGGGCGGCCGACTCCGAGGCGACGATCCGGCGCAGCTGGGAGAGCTGCAGCTCGGCGTCGAAGTCGTCCCCGGAGCGGTGCAGCATCGAGGTCATGAACCAGGAGAAGTGCGTGCACCGCCACACGCGCGCCAGCGCCCGGTCGGAGTAGCTGTCGACCAGGTCGCTCTGCTTCTCCTGCAGCAGCCGGACCAGCGCCGTTGCCAGCAGCGTCACGTCGGCGACGGCGAGGTTGAGGCCCTTGGCGCCGGTCGGCGGCACGATGTGCGCGGCGTCCCCGGCGAGGAACAGCCGGCCGCGGCGCATGGGGGCGCTGACGAAGGACCGCATCGGCAGGATCGACTTCTCGGTGACCGTGCCGGTGGTGATCTCCCAGCCCTCGTGCGCGAACCGCGTGGCGAGGTTGTCCCAGATCCGGTCGTCGGACCAGTCCTCGATCTTCTCGGTCGGATCCACCTGCAGGTACAGCCGCGACACCTTCGGCGAGCGCATCGAGTAGAGGGCGAAGCCCTCGGGGTGCCAGGCGTAGATCAGCTCGTCGGTCGCCGGGGCGGCGTCGGCCAGGATGCCCAGCCAGGCGTAGGGGTAGGTGCGCTCCCAGGTCCGGCCCTGACCGCCGCCGGTGACGATCGGCCGGGAGACGCCGTGGAAGCCGTCGGTCCCGGCGATCACGTCGCACTCGAGCACCTGCTCGGTGCCGTCGGCGTCGACGAAGCGGATCCTGGGGGCGTCGGTGTCGACGTCCTCGGGGCGGACGTCGGAGACCTCGAACAGCAGCGGCGGGCCGCCGTCCAGCTGGGCCTTGATGAGGTCCTTGGTGACCTCGGTCTGGCCGTACACCCACACGCTGCGCCCGCACAGCTCGGGGAAGTCCAGCTTGTGGCGGGTGCCCGGGTACTGCAGGTAGATGCCCCGGTGCTCGAGGCCCTCACGCTGCAGGCGGTCACCGAGGCCGGCGGCGGTCAGCGTGTCGACCGTGTGCTGCTCCAGGATGCCGGCGCGGATGCGGGCCTCGACGTACTCCCGCGACCGGTTCTCGAGCACGACCGAGTCGATCCCCTGGAGCGCGAGCAGCCGCGACAGGAGCAGGCCGGCCGGGCCGGCGCCGATGATCCCCACCTGAGTACGCACGGGCCGAGTGTGACCGCCGCGGCCCGCGGGGGGGAACCTCGGCCTTCTGCTCAGTGGAAGTGGGAGGCCCGCGAGAGCTGTCGGCCGATGCCGCGGGCGGCGACCTCCAGAACCGGGACGAGGCGGGCGAGGTCGCGGCGGTGGCTGGCGGCCACGACGCCGAGCGCGGCGACCACCGCGGGCCCGTCGGCGCGCTCGGTCCGGACGGGGACGGCGATCGAGACGGTGCCCAGGGACATCTCCTCGGCGGTGCGCGCGAACCCCCGCCGGCGCACCTCGGCCAGCTGGCGGCGCAGCCGGGCGGGCTCGATGACGGTGTGCCGGGTGGCCCGGGTCGGCGCGCGCAGCACCGCCGCGACGACGTCGTCGGGCGCCGCGGCGAGCAGCACCTTGCCGACCCCGGTCGCGTGCAGCGGCAGCCGGCTGCCCACCTGGCTGACCACCGGCACCGACACCCGGCCGGAGATGCGCTCGACGTAGAGGGCCGAGTGCCCCTCGCGGACGGCCAGGTGGACGGTGTCCCGGGTGGCGGTGTGCACGTCGAGCAGGAACGGGGCGGCGACCTGGCGCAGCTCCAGCTGGACGGGGGCCAGCAGGCCGAGGTCCCAGAGCTTGCGGCCGATCTCGTAGCGGCCGTCGGCCCGCCGCGACAGCGCGCCCCACTCGGTGAGCTCGCCGAGCAGCCGGTGCGCGGTGGACAGCGGCGTCCCGGAGCGCTCGGCGATCTCCGAGAGCGACAGCCGCGGGGAGGCGCTGTCGAAGGCGTCGAGCACCGCCAGGGCGCGGGAGGTCACCGATCTCCCGGACGTCGCACTGCCACCGGCCACCGCGCACTCCATCCGCCCGGCGAACGACCGGGCGGGAGCATGCTAGACCGCGCAACCCTCCCATCCAGTGGAAGCCCCGGCTTGGGGTGCCCCGGTCGCCGGCCGTACGGTCCGTGCATGACCGGGACCACATCCGGCAGCCGGCTCCACCTGCCGCGCTACCTGCGCGAGGACGCCTCGCTGCGCACGCCCCTCCGCTACCCCGAGTACAAGAGCACCGGGCTGCGTGCGCCGCTGCGCACGCCCGTCGACCTGCCGCACCGGCTCACCGAGGTCACCGGCCCGGTGCTGGGCGAGGACCGCGTGACCGCGGCCGACGCCGACCTGACCAAGCGCGCCGGGGGCGAGGCCCAGGGCCAGCGGATCATCGTCCACGGCCGGGTGCTCGACAGCGACGGCCGTCCGGTGCCGGACACCCTGGTGGAGGTCTGGCAGGCCAACGCCGGCGGGCGCTACCGGCACGTGGTCGACAACTGGCCGGCGCCGCTGGACCCGCACTTCGACGGGCTGGGCCGGGTCATGACCGACGACCAGGGCCGCTACGAGTTCACGACGATCAAGCCGGGCGCCTACCCGTGGGGCAACCACCACAACGCCTGGCGGCCCGCGCACATCCACTTCTCGCTGTTCGGCCGCGCGTTCACCCAGCGCCTGGTCACCCAGATGTACTTCCCGGACGACCCGCTGTTCTTCCAGGACCCGATCTTCAACGCGATCCCGGAGGCCGCCCGGCCGCTGGCGATCAGCCGCTTCGACTACGAGCGGACCGTCCCCAACTGGGCGCTGGCCTTCCAGTGGGACATCGTCCTGCGCGGCGCGGACCAGACCCCGTTCGAGACCGAGGACGACGGAGACGTGGCCTGATGACCCAGCCGCTCACCACCCCCAGCGCCACCGTCGGCCCCTACCTCGCGATCGGGCTCACCTGGGACGACGGCCACCTCGTCGTCCCGGAGGGCACGCCGGGCGCGATCCGGATCCGCGGGGTCGTCCTCGACGGCAACGGCGAGCCGATCGTCGACGCCATGGTCGAGACCTGGCAGGCCGACCCCGACGGCCGCTTCGACCACCCCGACGACCCGCGCGGTGCCAGCGCCTACCCGGGGTTCCGCGGGTTCGGCCGCGCGCAGACCGTCGGCGGCGGGTTCGAGATCTGCACGCTCAAGCCCGGTCGGGTGCCCGACGGCGAGGGGGGCCTGCAGGCGCCGCACATCGACGTCTCGGTCTTCGCCCGAGGCCTGCTCGACCGCGTGGTGACCAGGATCTACTTCGCCGACGAGGCGGAGGCCAACGCCGAGGACGCCGTCCTGCGCACGCTCCCGGACGACGCCGCGCGGCAGACGCTGATCGCCACCCCCACCGAGGACGGCTACCGGTTCGACGTCCATCTGCAGGGGGACCGGGAGACCGTGTTCTTCGCGGTCTGAGCGGCGCGGTAGGAACAGTGGCGTGACAGTTCTGTTCGCCGGCACGTTCGCCCGAGGGGGAGCGGCCGCCGCCGTCTCCGACGACGCCTGGTTCCGGGCGCTGCTCGACGTGGAGGCCGCCCTGGCCCGCGCCGCGGCGGGCACCGGGCTGGTGCCGATGACGGCGGCCGATGCGGTGACCGCCGCCTGCGCCGATCCGTCCCGGCTGGACCTCGCCACCGTGGTGGCGAAGGCCGCCGACGCAGGCAACCCGGTGCCCCCGCTGGTGCGGGCGCTGCAGGACGCGGTGGGGGAGCGCGACGCGGTCGCCGTCCACGTGGGCGGCACGAGCCAGGACATCCTCGACACCGGCCTGGTGCTGCTGGCCCGGCGCGCGATCGCGGCGATCGACGCCGACCTGGCCGCGGCGGCCGAGTGCGCGGCCGGGCTCGCCCGCGCCCACCGGGACGACGTGGTCATGGGCCGCACGCTGATGCAGCAGGCGCTGCCCACGACCTTCGGGCTCAAGGCCGCCGGCTGGCTGGCCGGTCTGGACGGCGCCCGGCTGCGGCTGGCCGAGGTGGTCGCCTCCCTGCCGGTGCAGTACGGCGGTGCGGTGGGCACCCTCGCCGCCAGCGACGGGGCCGGCGTCGCGCTGCGGGCGGCGCTGGCCGAGGAGCTGGGGCTGGTGACCACAGCCGTCCCGTGGCACACCGTGCGGCTGCCGATCGCCGACCTGGCCGGGGCGCTGGGCGCCGCGGCCGGCGCGCTCGCCACCGTCGCCGTCGACGTGGTGCTGCTCGCCCAGTCCGAGGTGGCCGAGGTGGCCGAGGTCGGCGAGGGGCGCGGCGGCTCGTCGGCGATGCCGCACAAGCGCAACCCGGTGGCCGCCATCTCCGCCCGCGCCTGTGCCCGCCGGGCGCCGGGCCTGGTCGCCACGCTGTTCGCCGCGATGGAGCAGGAGCACGAGCGGGCCGCCGGGGCCTGGCACAGCGAGTGGCCGGCGCTCACCGAGCTGCTCACCACCGTCGGCTCGGCGGCCGCCTGGCTGGCCGAGAGCCTGCGCGGGCTGCAGCCCGACGTGCCGCGCATGGCGGCCACCGCCGCGGCGGCGGCCGAGGGACCGCTGGCCGGCGCCCTCGCCGAGGCGCTCACGGCCGCGCTGGGCAAGGGGGCCGCCCACGATGCCGCGGCGGACGCCGTCCGCCGGGCTCGCGAGAGCGGCCGCGCCCTGGCCGAGGTGGTCGCGGAGCGGGCCGATGTGGACACTGCGGCCGTGCTCGCCGCGGCCGCACCCGATGTGGGCGAGGCCGGCGCCCAGGTGGACGCCGCCCTCGCCGAGCACGAACGACTCACCGAAGGGGCACCGTGACGGCAGCAGAGGTCTCGTACACCGAGGAGGGGCCGCGCGACGCGCCGGTCGTCGTCCTCTCCAACTCCCTGGGCGCCACCCGGGCAATGTGGGACGCGCAGGTCCCGGCGCTGGCCGAGCGCTTCCGGGTGGTCACCTACGACACCCGGGGGCACGGCGCCTCGCCGGTCCCGGCCGGCCCGTACTCCCTCGACGACCTGGTCGACGACGTCGTCGCGCTGCTCGACCGGCTCGGGATCCGGCGGGCGCACGTCGCGGGGCTCTCCCTCGGCGGGATGACCGCGATGCGGCTGGCCGCCCGGGAGCCCGAGCGGGTGGACCGGATCGCCCTGCTGTGCACCTCGTCGCTGCTCGGCCCGCGGGAGGCGTGGACCGACCGGGCGCGGACCGCGCGGACCGAGGGCACCGGGGCGCTCGCGCCGACCGTCGTCGGCCGCTGGTTCACCCCGGGTTTCGCCGCGGCCGAGCCGGAGCTGGTCGGGCGGATGCAGGCGATGATCGCGGGCACCCCGGACGAGGGCTACGCGAGCTGCTGCGAGGCGATCGCCGACATGGACCTGCGCGCGGACCTGCCCACGATCACCGCGCCCACGCTGGTGGTCTCCGGCGTCGAGGACCCGGCCACCCCGCCGGAGCACCAGCAGGCCATCGTCGACGGCATCCCGGGTGCGCGGCTGCTCTCGGTCAGCCCGGGCGCGCACCTGGCCAACATCGAGCAGGCGTCCCAGGTGACCGGCGCGCTGCTCGCCCACTTCGACGCGGCCGGAGGTGCCCGATGAGCGACTCCGAGCTGCCCTCCGGCGACGAGGAGCGCCGGGCTCGGCCCCCCGGCACGGACGACGAGCGCCGGGATGCCGGGATGGCGACCCGGCGCCAGGTGCTCGGCGACGCGTGGGTGGACCGGGCCGTGGCCGGCACGACGCCGTTCACCGCCGACTTCCAGGACTTCATCACCCGGGTCGCCTGGGGCGACATCTGGCAGCGGCCCGGACTGGCGCGGCGCGACCGCAGCCTGATGACGCTGTCGATCACCATCGCGCTGCGGCACTGGGACGAGTTCGCCCTGCACGTGCGGGCGGCGAAGAACAACGGCCTCAGCGACGAGGAGATCGCCGAGGTCATCCAGCACGCCGCCGTCTACGCCGGGGTGCCCTCGGCCAACCACGCCTTCAAGGTGGCCCAGCCGATCCTCGAGGAGCTGCGCCAGGGCTGAGCCGGGCGCTCCGGCCCGACGACGAGGCCGTGGCGGTGCGCCGGGCATGGCAGCACCGCACGGCCTCCTTCTGTGCCGGCCCGGGCTCGGGGCCCGGGGCGCACCGTGGCGTCAGGCGTCCCCCGAGCCCTGGTCCGGGGTGCCGTCGTCGTCGGTCGGGGCGGGCGTGGCCGGGTCTGGGGTGGCCGGGTCTGGCGTGGTCCCGGGCACGTCACCGCTGCCCTGGTCCGGCGTCCCGTCGTCGTCGGTCGGGGCGGGCGTGGTCGGGTCTGGGGTGGACGGGTCTGGGGTGGCCGGGTCGTCGGTGGACGGCGGCGTCGTCACCGGCAGCGCGGTCTCCTCGGCGTCCCGCGGGAAGGTGAAGCGCCACACCTGGCCGCCCTCCACGACGTCGGTCGTGAGCGGGTCGTCGCCGTCCGCGGCGAAGGTGCTGTACGCCGAGACGTAGACCGCACCGTTGCGGCCCAGTGCCAGCCCGGAGGGGAAGGGCACGTCGACGGTCGCGTAGGTCTCCGCCGCCGTGTCGAACCGGACGACGGTGCCGGTCCCCGCCGGCGGCCCGTCGCTGCCGAAGACCTGCGCGACGTACACGTGCTCACCGTCGCGGTCGACGGCGAGCCCGTTGATCCCGGTGAAGCCGTCCCACCGCCCGGTCTCCTCGCCGTTCCGGTCGTAGCGCCCGACCGCCGCGTTGCCGGCCACCGCGGCGCCGACCCCGCCGACGTAGACGTTCCCGTCCCGGTCCTGGGCCAGGGCACTGGGCGCGAACTCGTCGGACGTCGTCGGGTCGTCGTCGGCCTGGTAGGCGGCGAAGACGCTGATCTCGTAGCCGGGCAGACCGTCCTCGTCGCGGTCGGAGAAGTCCGGGGTCACCTTCCACACGGCGTTGGCCCCTGCGTCGGCGACCAGGACGTACTCGGCGCCGCCCCGGCCGGGGTCGACCGCGAGCACCGCGTTCGGGTTGCTGTCGAGGGCGGCCTTGCCGTCGGGGTTCAGCTCCTCCTCGGCCGCGCCGAGGTCCACCCACGGCACGGCCGCGCCGTCGATGCTGAGGAGCAGGTGCTCCTGGGTCTCGGCGTCGGCGTCGTCGGTCTCGAGGCCGGCCCCGGCGAGCAGCTCCGGGGTGCCCTCGCCCTGGGCGATGACGAGGACGTCGCGGATGCCGGTGGCCGCGACGCCGTCCGAGCCCACGGTGCCCTCGGCGGTCTCCACGGAGTAGAGCTGGTCGACGATCCGCTCGGGCTCGGTGTCCTCGGCCCGTCCCGGTCGCTCGACGGCGGATATGCCGCCGGTGAAGCCGCCGCAGACGCCGTCGTCGGAGGTGCCGTCGTCGGGCAGCGGGGTGTCGGCGCCGGGGGTGGGCGGGACGTCGCCGGTGCCCTGGTCGGGGGTGCCGTCGTCGTCGGGCAGCGGCGTGTCGGGGGTGGGCGGGACGTCGCCGGTGCCCTGGTCGGGGGTGCCGTCGTCGTCGGGGGCAGCGGGCGTCTCGCCGGTCGGCGTCTCGGGGGTGGACGGCTCCTCCGCCGGCGTCTCGGCCGGGGCGCAGTCCTCCCCGCCCCGGCCGCCTTCGGCGATGAGCAGGGTGCGCCCGTCCCAGCTGAGCTGGCGGGGGTTGTCCAGGCCGGAGGCGACCACCACATGGTCGGATCCAGCCGTGCTGTCGGGGTCCTCGGCGGCGGACGCCGTCGCGGTCGCGCTGCCCAGCAGGAAGGCGAACGAGGCGGCGGCGATGAGGGTTCTGCGCATGGGGTGCTCCGCTGGTGGTCGGCCGTGTTCGGGAAGACCGCGGAATCCGGGCCGGGGAACGAATGACCGCGGAGGCCGCGATGCCGACCGAAGCTAGTTACGGGTCCACGCCGGGCCGAATCCCCAAGACTGGGGACGGAACGGTCCGTCCCGTACCGCGCCGGCGTGGTGACGACCCTGAGTCAGGAGCGGGTCGCCCCCGGGCGGCCGCCGGGCGCACGAGGACCCCTGGGCGGTCGTCGTGACGACCGTCCAGGGGTCCTCGTGCGGGTGGGGCTCGTCAGACGCTGGCCGGGAGGGTCATCTCGTGGACGTCGTCGGGGATGGTGAGCGGGGCGCCGGTGGCCGCGATGATCTCGTCGAGGGGAACGCCGGGGGCGGTCTCGCGGAGGGTGAAGCCGGCGTCGGTGATGTC
>NZ_FOSW01000030.1 GCF_900114385.1 Geodermatophilus ruber | reverse complement strand
TCGGCGGAGATCGGCAACGTGGTGAAGGTGATCACCTCGATCGCGGAGCAGACCAACCTGCTGGCGCTGAACGCCACGATCGAGGCGGCCCGCGCCGGGGAGGCCGGTAAGGGCTTCGCGGTGGTGGCCAACGAGGTGAAGGAGCTGGCGCAGGAGACGGCCAAGGCGACCGAGGACATCGCCCGCCGGGTGGAGGCCATCCAGAAGGACACCGGCGCCGCGGTCAGCGCGATCGAGGAGATCTCCACGATCGTGGCGCAGATCTCCGATCGGCAGACCACCATCGCCAGCGCGGTGGAGGAGCAGGAAGCGACGACCAATGAGATGTCGCGGTCGGTGCAGGAGGCTGCCAGCGGCAGCGGGCAGATCGCCGACAACATCACCGGCGTCTCCACCGCGGCGGACTCGACCACCCAGGCGCTGACCCAGACCCGCACCGCGGTCGACGAGCTGTCCCGGATGGCCGCCGACCTGCGCTCTA
This sequence comes from Geodermatophilus ruber, assembly GCF_900114385.1. Taxonomy (GTDB): domain Bacteria; phylum Actinomycetota; class Actinomycetes; order Mycobacteriales; family Geodermatophilaceae; genus Geodermatophilus; species Geodermatophilus ruber. Next base: position 1,242 of record NZ_FOSW01000030.1, on the reverse strand, counting down.
CCGTCGGGAGGTTCAGCTACTGATCCGCCGGCCGCCAATGCGGCCGGGAACACGGGAGCGCACGGCCGTCACGGCCGTGCGCTCCCGCGCATTCTACGGTCATCGTGGTGACCTCCGAATGTCGACAAATGGGCGGCTCGAGAACGGTCACCGACCAATCTTCGGACCGGTTCGCGACGCGCTCGCAATTGTGGCCGAAAACGTCCGAACCCGTTCAGAATTCTCCTGCGCACCACGGGCCACACGCGGGAACCACCGCACGCTTGCAGTGCGTCCCGGGCCGTCCGGCCCGCCCACTTCTTTCACCAGGAGCACGATCATGAGCAAGACCGTCACGCGGTGGGTTCGCGACCGTGGCGTCGCCGTGAAGATCACGGCCTCGGTCGGGATCGCCGTCCTCGTCGCCGTCTTCGTCGGCGTTCTCGGCCTTAACTCGCTGTCGGCCACAGCGGACCGCACCACGGCGATGTACACCCAGAACACGATGGGTGCGCAGCTGTCCGAGGAAATCCGGTTCCACTACATGTCCTACCGCCTCCACGCCACCAACATGAACAGCGCGTCGACGCCCGAGGCCCAGTCGGCTGCCCGGAAGCTGCGGGACGCCGAGCACGAGGCCATGCTGGCGGCCGTCGACAAGCTTCGGACCGAGACGCAGCCCAGCGCGGAGGTGCTGGAGCTCGTCGCCGAGGTGATGGATGACTACGACCAGTACCTAGTCCTCGCCGACCAGGCCTTCGATCTCCGCGCGGCCGGGAAGCTGGCCGAGTACGACGCTCTCCGGGCCGACCAGATCGCGCCGCTGAGCAACGAGATCGTCACCGACTTCGCCGACCTGTCGGCGACGCAGCAGGATGCGGCCCGCGAGAGCGCAGCCGCCGCGAAGGACGCCTACGCCGGCACGCGGACCACGCTGATCCTCGCGATCGCCATCGGCAGCGTGGTCGCTCTGCTGGCGGGGATCTTCGTGGCCCGCTCCATCGCATCCGCCGTCAACCGCGTGCGCCGAACCGCGGAGCGGCTGGCCGAGGGTGACCTGACCCAGGCCACCGAGGTCGACCAGGGTGACGAGATCGGCCGGATGGCCGCCGCCATCGACGCGGCGCAGAGCAACCTGCGCGCGGTCCTGGCCTCGGTGGTGTCCTCGGCGGACGCGGTCGCGGCGTCGTCGGAGGAGTTGAGCGCCTCCTCGGCGCAGATCTCGGCGTCGGCGGAGGAGACCTCGGCGCAGTCGGGCGTGGT
>NZ_FOSW01000016.1 GCF_900114385.1 Geodermatophilus ruber | reverse complement strand
CAGGAAGTAGGTGTTGCCGCGGCGCACGGCGAGGGTGTCGGTGCCGTCGCCGTTCCAGTCGCCGACGAGGACGGTGTCGCCGGGGTCGCCGTAGGAGAAGACGGTGTTCGCCGTCCCGGTGAAGCTGTCGTTGAGGAAGTACTCGGCACCGCTGCCGCCGACCGCGCCGCCCTTCGCCGTCGCGGGGGCCGGGATCAGGCCGATCCCGACGGTCGTGGCGCTCACGACGACGCCCAGGCACACGATCTTCCTCACAGCATCTCCCCGTGAACGGCGCACTCGAGCCGCCGAGGCTAGGGGCTCGCGATGCCGGATACAGGGACCGCGGCCCCGGAGGCACATTTCACCGAGTCGGGTGTCCCCCGTTCGGGGGAGCTACGGCCCGGGTGAGCCCCGCGGTCGGCCGCGGCTGAACCCCTCAGGTCGTCGGGGTGGTCGGCGACCCCGCAGAGCGGGAGGGGCCCCTTCCCGCCAGCGCAGCAGCCTCGGTGTCATGCAGGCCCTGGGTGGCACGCAAGCGTGGGGACTGCCCCCGGGTACGCGGCCGACGCCGACGTGCCCTCCGCCTCCGGCGCCGACCGCGCGCTGGCGCCGGAGTTCATCGCCGCCGCCACCGGCCCGCTCGGCATCGAGCGGGACCGCTACGTCGACGGCTGAGGCGACCGGTTCAGGACGACGTCGACAGGGCCACCGCCAGCGCGAACCCGAGGACCGTGGCCAGGCCCGCGGGGCGGCCCACCTTCTCCCGGGCCTCCGGCGCCATCGTCGTGGCGAGCAGGACCAGCAGCGCACCGGCGGCGAAGCCGTTCGCGACGCCGATGAACTCCCGGCCGAGGGTGTCTGCCACGAGGAACCCGAGCGGTGCGGTGAGCGCGGTCGTGACCGCCACCGCGGCCCAACCGAGCACGATCCGCCTCCGATCGACGCCGGCCTTGAGGAGTTCGCTGGCCGAGCCCATCGCCTCGGGGAGGTTGGATATGAAAATTGCTACGACCAGGGCGATGCTGACGCCCTCGCCGCGGGAGAGCCCGATACCGAGCACCGCGTTCTCGGGCACCCCGTCGAGGAAGGCGCCCAACGCCAGCGCCGTGCCCGCTCCGGCCGTGCCCACTCCGGCAGTGCCCGCGGCGGCCCGTCGCTCGGCGAGCCGGTCGACGGCGGCGTCCCCGAGGAAGAACGCAACCGCGCCGACGGCCAGACCGATGGCCACGGGGGTCAAACCGCGGGCTTCCCGCTGGCCCTCGAGCGCCAACTCGATGCTGACCGAGCTGATGAGGGCGCCGGCGCCGAAGGCCAGGACGGCACCGATGACGCGGTCCGGCCACGGCCGGAGCACCCCGATCGCGGCGCCGATGGCCAGCGACGAGGCCGCCGCCAGGCCCCACAGCAGCGCTTCGAGCACGACGTCACCGCCGGGTACCGGGCCGGGCGCGATTTCTCACGCCGCCGGCGTCCACGCTACGGGTGCCGGCGCCGGCTGCCCGTCCGGACGGCGCCCGCAGGGCCGACCATGGGAGGAGGCCCGCTCGAGTCCAGGGAGGCGTGAGGACATGACCGTGCCGCTGAACCCAGTCACCCCGGTCGGCTCCCAGGGGGCGATCGGCCCCCCGACGGCGGCGGCGTTGTTCCTCGTCCTCACCGTCGACGAGGGGGGCGAGGAGGTCACCCACGACCTGCTGAGCGACCTCGGCGGGCTGCGCCGCGGTGTCGGCTTCCGGGACCCCGAGGGGCGGCTCTCCTGCGTCGCCGGCATCGGCTCCGACGTCTGGAACCGGCTGTTCAGCTGGCCCCACCCGGCGGGGCTGCACCCCTTCCGGGAGGTCGCGGGAGCGCGGCACCGGGCGCCCGCCACCCCTGGTGACCTGCTGTTCCACCTCCGCGCCCAGACGATGGACCTGTGCTTCGAGCTCGGCGGGCAGATCATGGACCGGCTCGCGGGCTCGGTGACCCTGCAGGACGAGGTGCACGGGTTCAAGTACTTCGACGAGCGCGACCTGCTCGGGTTCGTCGACGGGACGGAGAACCCCGACGGCGACATCGCCAACGACGTGGTCTTCGTGGGGGAGGAAGACCCGCGCTTCGCCTGCAGCAGCTACGTGGTGGTGCAGAAGTACCTGCACGATCTGCGTGCCTGGAACGCGCTGAGCACCGAGGAGCAGGAACGGGCGGTCGGGCGCACCAAGCTGACCGACATCGAGCTGCCCGACGACGTCCAGCCCAGCAACTCCCACGTCGCGCTGAACACGATCGAGGACCCGGACGGCACCGAACGCAAGATCGTCCGGGACAACATGCCCTTCGGCCGGGTCGGGCACGGCGAGTTCGGCACCTACTTCATCGGCTACGCCCGCGACCCCGGCGTCCTCGAGCGGATGCTGCAGCGGATGTTCGTCGGCGACCCGCCCGGCAACCACGACCGGCTGCTGGACTTCTCCGCCGCGGTCACCGGCACGCTGTTCTTCGTCCCGACGGCCGACTTCCTCGAGGACCCGCCCCCGCTGCCCGCCGAGGCCGCGGCGGCCGCCGCCGCGGGGGACCCGCCGGCGAACGTGGACGCCGTCGGGAGCGGTCGCAGCCGCGGCCGCCCGGGCAACGCTCCCTGACGACGGGGGTCCGGGCTCAGCTGACCCGCACGAGGACGTCGTACTCGTCGGTCAGCTGCTGGAGAGCGATCTCCACCTCGGCCTCACCGACCGCCTCGCGCAGCGCGACCATGACCGCCTGGATCCCGGGGGTGACGTCGTCGTCCGCCACCCCGATGGCGCGCTCGCGCACCCGGCTCACGAAGCCGTCCGGGCCGTAGTTGTGGGCGGGGGTGCCCGGCGGTTCCTCGAGCCACCGGGCGCTCGGGGTGCTCAGGCGCTCGGCGAGGTCGTGTGCCGCCGCCGCGCCGATCCGGTCGCCGAGGACCTCCAGCGTCGCCCGGGTGAGCGTGGTGGCCAGCTCCTTGGAGACGCCGGCGCGTTCGGCGGTCCGTCGCACGAGCGCGTCCTGCGCGGCCCGGGGGCCGGGGCTGCCGGACGCCGCTGTGCGGTCGTCCTGGTCGTCGGACGCCGTTGTGCGGTCGTCCTGGGCGTCGGACGCCGCTGTGCGGTTTTCTTGGGTGTCGGACGCCGTTGTGCGGTCGTCCTGGGCGTCGGACGCCGTTGTGCGGTCGTCCTGGTCGCCGGACGCCGCCTCGGGCGCGCCCTCCTCCTGCAGCAGCTGCTCGAACTCGTGCGGCAGCTGGGCCAGGGCGTCGCGGAACTCCTTCTCCCCGGCGACCTCCCGGAGGGTGAGCAGCACCGCTCGGATGCCCGGCCGGATCTCCTTGCGGGGGACGCCGTCCGCGCGGTCACGCACCTTCCCCACGAACTCGTCGAAGCCGTACTTCTTGGGCTGCTTCTGGTGTGGCCTGCGCAGGTGCCGGGCGAGCTCGTCCGGCAGCATGGCCGCCAGGTCGAGGTCCTCCCCACCGCTGATCCGGTCCGCCAGCACCTTCAGGGTGGCCTCGGTCAGCTTCGCCGCGTGCTCGCGGCTCACGCCCGCGCGCTCGGCCACGCGCTCGATGAACTCCTCGTACTCCACGGACAGCTCCTCCCGTCCCGCTCGGACGACTCGTGCTCCGGAGAACCGCTCACTGGCGACGCCGGGCACCGACGTACTGCGGCGGCCAGGGCACGTCGTCCCCGAGGGCCCGCGCCGCCCGCCACGGCCAGTGCGGGTTGCGCAGCAGCTCCCGGGCCAGCATCACCGCGTCGGCGGCCTGGTTCACCAGGATCTGGTCGGCCTGCTCCGGCGCCACGATCAGCCCCACCGCGGACACCGGCAGGCCGGAGCCCTCCCGGATCGCGCGGGCGAAGGGCACCTGGTAACCCGGCTCGACCTCGATGCGGGCCCCGGGCACCAGCCCGCCGCTGGTCACGTCGACGAGGTCCACCCCGTGCGCGACCAGCCGCCGGGAGAGCTCCACCGTCTCGTCCACGCTCCAGCCGCCGTCGGCCCAGTCGGTGGCCGAGAAGCGGACGAACAGCGGTCGCTCCTCGGGCCACACCGCCCGCACCGCATCGACCACCTGCACCAGGAACCGGCTGCGCCCGTGCAGGTCGCCGCCGTACTCGTCGGTGCGGTGGTTGGACAGCGGGGAGAGGAACTGGTGCAGCAGGTAACCGTGCGCGGCGTGGATCTCGGCCACCCCGTAGCCGGCCGCCAGCGCCCGCCCGGCCGCGTCGGCGAACGCCTGCACCAGCGAGTGGATCTCGTCGGCGCCGAGTTCCCGCGGCGCCGGCCACTCCCCGAACGCCACCGGCGAGGGCCCCTCCGTCTCCCACCCGCCCTGCCCCACCTCGACGTAGCCGTCACCCACCCACGGCTGCTCGGTCGAGGCCTTGCGGCCCGCGTGCGCGAGCTGGATGCCGGGCACCGCCCCCTGCGCCCGGACGAACGCCGTGATCGGCATGTACGCGTCGGCCTGCTCGTCCTCCCAGATGCCGGCGTCGGCCGGCGTGATCCGGCCCGTCGGGGTCACCGAGGTGGCCTCCTGCATCACCAGCCCGGACCCGCCGCGGGCCAGGCCGCCGAGGTGCACCAGGTGCCAGTCGTTCGGATAACCCTCCACCGAGCTGTACTGGCACATGGGGGCGACCCACACCCGGTTGCGGAACGTCGTGCCGCGCAGCGTCAGCGGCGAGAACAGGCGGCTCATGCGTCGCTCTCCGGGCGTCGGTCCGGGGCGCCGCGGCAAGGCGTCGGAGGGGCTCTACCCCCTGTCCGGCCCGGGCACACGGTGCGCGCGGTGGCGGTCGAGCAGCACCGGAGGGCGCAGCGGCCGCAGGCGCCGGCGGGGCTGGGGAACCGGCTGCCGGTCGAGGTGACCGGCCGGGTGGGCGATCGGCACCGCGCCGAACCCGGGCAGTTCGTCGTCGAGCGCGACCGCTACGTCGACGGGTGATCCGACGGGGGGCGTGAGAGCTGCAGGGCTGTCGCTTCGGCTGCCGGCGGGGGACCCTGGTCTTCCAGGCGCTCGACACGTGCGCGTTCCTCGCCGGCGGAGCCCGCGATGACCGAACGACGAGACCGTTCCCTGCCCATCCGCGACGCGTGGGCCCGCACCCTCCTCGCCGCGCTCCTGCTGCTCGCGGGGCTGGTGGCTCCACAGGTGGAGACCGCCCCCGCGAGCGCCGCGATCGACGACGACGTCCTGCGGTCGGAGCTGCGCGCCGACCTCCAGGCCCATCTCCAGGCCCGCGGTGTGGCCGAGCACGTCTCCGCCGCCGGGTTGAGCGTGAGCCTGCCCGATCGGCGGGAGAGCATCGACGTGAGCGCGGGGACGACGACCTTCGGTGGCTCGGAGCAGGTGCACCCGAGCAGCGTCTGGCAGATCGGCAGCAACACCAAGGCCTTCACATCGGTGCTGCTGCTCCAGCTCGAGGCGGAGGGGCGCCTGTCGATCGACGACCCGCTCGGCCGCTGGTTGCCGCAGTACCCGCAGTGGCGGGACGTGTCGATCCGGCGGCTGCTGAACATGACCAGCGGCATCCCGACCTACGACGACCAGGCGGCGTTCCTGGCGGACTACGCCGCCGACCCGCAGACCTACTTCTCGGCGGAGCGGCTGGCCGGCTACGCGGTGGGCGCCGCGGCGACATCCGGCTACAGCTACTCGAACACCAACTACGTCCTCGCGGAGATGCTCATCGAGCGGGTGACCGGGGAGAGCTACCGGCACGAGCTGGAGCAGCGCCTCATCGAGCCGTTGGGGCTCGAGGACCTGTACTACCGCGAGCACCGCTACCCGTCCTCGGTGACCCGGCGCGAACCCGCCGGCTACTTCGCCGACGCGGGGGAGCCCGCGCTGGCCGGGCTGGTCGGGCGCGACGTCAGCCGGGACACGCTGTCCTGGGCGCGGGGCGCCGGCGGCATCCTCAGCACGACGAGCGACATGACCCGCTGGGAACGCGCGCTGTACGCCGGCCGCCTGCTGCCGGCCGCGCAGCAGGCGGAGCTGACCAGCCTGGTGTCGACCGCGACGGGGCAGCCGATCGAGCGGACGTCGGCGAGCGATCCGACCGGCTTCGGCCTGGGGGTCGCCCAGCTGACGGCCGAGCCGATCGGAACCTTCTGGTTCTACGAGGGCGAGACGCTGGGCTTCCGGACGCTGCACGTCTTCCTGCCCGACTCCGACGTCATCATCGCCATGGGCCTCAACAGCCATCCCGCCGACGATCAGGACCAGATCGGTGATCTCGCGGTGGCGGTGTACCGGACGCTGGTCGCGCAGCAGGTCATCGCCGTCCCCGCCGGCGCCGGCGCGTGAGGTTCGGCCCCGGAGGTGGATCGCGCCGCACGGTCAGGAGGTCGATGCCGCCTGCTCGGCCCGGGCCATCTCGACCTTTCGCGGGTGGCGCCCCGCCCTCCTGGCCGGCGCCCGCTGAGGGGCGGCCCGGCGCTCGCCGCGCGTCCACGGAGGAGAGGATGGCGGGGTGGCGGAGGAGTTCTGCGAGGTGGTCGTCACCGCTGACGACGCCGACTGGCTGGCCGGTTACACCCGCATCCTGGTCGAGGAGCGGCTGGCCGCCTGCGGGCACCAGATCCCCGCGATCCGCTCGGTGTACCGGTGGGAGGGGGAGGTGCACGACGAGGCCGAGGCGCGGGTCGCGCTGCACACCCGCACGGCGCTGGTCCCGGCGATCGTCGCGCGCACCGCGGAGCTGCACCCCTACGACGTCCCGTGCGTGATCGCCCTCCCCGTGGTCGGCGGCGACCCCGGCTACCTGGCGTGGATCGCCGCGGAGACCCGGGAGCCGGAGGCCTGAGGGCTCACCCGATGGGGTGGGCAGGCATGGAGGAGCGGCGAGCGGGGACCGGCCGGGCCGATCACAATGAGCGGGCGGGGCACCGCGGGGAGTGCTCCGGGATCACGGGGGGTGCGGGGGTGGGACGGCGGCCGGGTGCACCCGAGCTGCCCCTGGACGTGCGCCGCCGGGTCGAGGGGCTCACCAGCTCGGCCGTGGCGGTGGAGGCGGTGCTCGACGCGCTGCCCTTCCCGACGCTGCTCATCGACGCCGAGGGCACGGTGCTGCTGGCCAATCCCGCCTGGGAGGCGGCGGCCGACGTCCTCGACGACGACCGCGTGCGGCTGGGTATCGACGGGAACTACTTCGCGATGGCCCGCCGGCTCGGCGACGACCCGGGGACCCATGCCCTCATCGACCGGCTGCGCGCCCTCTCCCGCGGAGAGTGCGCGTCGGTGCAGGCCGACTACGCCTTCCCGCACCGCGAGGGCACGCGCTGGTTCCACCTGCAGGCCTCCCGCGTCGACCAGGCCGGGCAGGTCGTGGTCACCCACACCGACGTCACCTCGCGGGTGCGCGCCGAGCGGGCCTCGGACTGGCGGGCCCGCCACGACACCCTCACCGAACTGCCCAACCGGGCCCACCTGCACGAGCTCATCGACGCCGAACTGCAGCGCCCCGAGCGCGGGCCGGTCTGCGTGCTGTTCCTCGACATCGACGGCTTCAAGGACGTCAACGACTCCCTCGGGCACGAGGCCGGCGACGAGCTCCTCCGGCAGATCGCCGGGCGGCTGACCGGGTCCACCCGCGCCGGGGACACCGTCGGCCGGCTCGGCGGCGACGAGTTCGTCGTCCTCTGCCGGGACTGCGACATCACCGGCGCGCAGGCGCTGGCCGACCGCTGCCGGGCCGGCATCGACCGCGCGTTCGACCTGGGCGGGCGGCTCGTGCGGCTGGGGGTGAGCATCGGCATCGCCACCGCGGAGGACACCCGCCGTCTGCGTGCCACCGACCTGGTGCGCGACGCCGACCTGGCGATGTACGCCGCCAAGCGGGCCGGGCGCAACCGGGTCCGGCTGTTCACCGCCGACCTGCGCACGGCTGCCCAGCGCCGGGTCACCCTCGCCACCGAGCTGCGCGAGGCGATCCTCGACGACCAGCTCGTGCTGCACTACCAGCCGATCATGTACCTGCCCTCCCGCCGCTGCACCGGGGTCGAGGCGCTGGTGCGCTGGCAGCACCCCGAGCGGGGTCTGCTGCCGCCGGCGGAGTTCCTCCCGACCGCCGCCCAGCACGGGCTGCTCACCCCGCTGGCCCGCTGGGTGCTGCGCACGGCGAGCCGGCAGGCGGCGGAGTGGGCGCGCGGCGGCCTGCACCTGGTCACCGGCGTCAACATCAGCGCCGGCCACCTCTCCACCGGCACGCTGGTGCGCGACGTCCTCGACGCGCTCACCGAGGCGCAGCTGCCGCCGGAGCAGCTGGTCATCGAGCTGACCGAGACCTCCGTGGCCGAGGACGTCGAGCGGGCGGCCGCCCAGCTCGCCGAGCTGCGCCGCAGCGGCGTCGAGGTCTGCATCGACGACTTCGGCAGCGGCTTCTCCTCACTGGGGCAGCTGGTCTCCCTCCCCACCGGGATCCTCAAGATCGACCGCAGCCTGGTCGCCTTCCCGGCGGGCCGGCGCAGCCAGGCGGCCGCGGCGATCGCCGCCGTCGTCGCGCTGGGCCGGGCCTGCGGCGTGCGCAGCCTGGCCGAAGGGGTGGAGACCGCCGAGCAGCTCGAGCTCGCCGCCGAGCTCGGCTGCGTGCTGGCCCAGGGCTTCCACATCGCCCGCCCGATGCCGGCCGACGAGCTGGTGGGCTGGTTCGCCGCGCAGCCCCGCCCGGCCCCGGTCGCCGGCTGACCTGGGCGGGTCGGGCCGGCGGCACCGCGTCAGCCCGGCAGGCCGCGCTCGTACTCCTCGCGGGAGCGCCCATGCCGCGTCCGGTGACGACCGGGCTCGCTCATGCCACAGTGCCTACCCCGGGCGGGAGCGCACTACCCTGGGTCGACGTGGCCGCTGACTTCTCCGTCGTCCTGGACGAGCTCGACACGACCCTGCAGTCGATCGAGGCCGTGCTCGACGTCGACCGCCTCCGCCGGGAGGTCGCCGAGCTCGAGCAGCAGGCCGCCGCGCCCGACCTCTGGAACGACGTCGAGGCCGCCCAGGCGCTGACCTCGAAGCTCTCCTACCTGCAGGGCGACCTGCGCCGGGTCGAGGAGCTGCGCAGCCGCCTGGACGACGTGGGCCTGCTGCACGAGCTGGCGGTCGAGGAGGACGACGAGGCCACCGCCGCCGAGGCCGAACGCGAGCTGGCGGCGCTGCGCAAGGCGATCGACGAGCTCGAGGTGCGCACCCTGCTGTCGGGGGAGTACGACTCCCGCGAGGCGCTGGTCACGATCCGCTCGGAGGCCGGCGGCGTCGACGCCGCCGACTTCGCCGAGATGCTCATGCGCATGTACCTGCGCTGGGCCGAGCGCAACAAGTACCCGACCGAGCTGCTCGACGTCAGCCACGCCGAGGAGGCGGGCATCAAGTCGGCCACCTTCGCCGTCAAGGTGCCCTACGCCTACGGCACCCTCTCGGTCGAGCAGGGCACGCACCGGCTGGTGCGCATCTCACCGTTCGACAACCAGGGCCGCCGGCAGACCTCGTTCGCCGGCGTCGAGGTGCTGCCCGTCGTCGAGCAGACCGACCACGTGGAGATCCCCGAGAACGAGATCAAGGTCGACGTGTTCCGCTCCTCCGGGCCCGGTGGGCAGAGCGTGAACACCACCGACTCCGCCGTCCGGATGACCCACATCCCGACCGGCATCGTGGTGTCCTGCCAGAACGAGAAGAGCCAGATCCAGAACCGGGCCGCCGCGCTGCGGGTGCTCCAGGCGCGGCTGCTCGTCGTCCGCCAGCAGGAGCAGAAGGCCGAGATGGACGCGCTCAAGGGCGAGGGCAGCAGCTGGGGCAACCAGATGCGCTCCTACGTCCTGCACCCCTATCAGATGGTCAAGGACCTGCGCACCGAGCAGGAGACCGGCAACACCGCCGCCGTGCTCGACGGCGACATCGACTCCTTCATCGAGGCCGGGATCCGCTGGCGCCGCCGCCAGGAGGCGGCGCCCACCACGTAGGCCCCCCTACCGCATCGGCGTCGACATCGTCACACCGACACGCCGGGACGCCGGGGATGGCGACCTTGCGTGACCGCCGTCCTGGCCGTTGCCGGACGGCGGTCACGCTGCGCGATATCTGCACCGGAGCGTTCCGTGGCGAACCGGTCGCGCTGTGCCTCCAGGCAGGTACCGTGGCGCCTCGTGATCGAATTGCAACACGTCACCAAGCTGTACCCGGCCAGCGCCCGGCCGGCTCTCGATGACGTGTCCACGGAGATCGACAAGGGGGAGTTCGTCTTCCTCATCGGTTCCTCCGGGTCGGGCAAGTCGACCTTCCTGCGGCTGCTGCTGAAGGAGGACGATCCCACCAAGGGCACCGTCAAGGTGAACGGCAAGACGCTCAACACGATGAGCAAGTGGCAGGTCCCGAAGCTGCGCCGCACCATGGGCTGCGTCTTCCAGGACTTCCGCCTGCTACGCAACCGCACGGTGGCGCAGAACGTGGCCTTCGCGCTCGAGGTCATCAACAAGCCGCAGCGCACCATCAAGCGCGTCGTCCCCGAGGTGCTGGAGATGGTCGGCCTGGAGGGCAAGGCCAACCGCCTGCCCAACGAGCTCTCCGGTGGTGAGCAGCAGCGGGTGGCGATCGCCCGCGCGTTCGTCAACCGGCCGCTGGTGCTGCTCGCCGACGAGCCCACCGGCAACCTCGACCCCGAGACCAGCGAGGGGATCATGCTGCTGCTGGAGCGGATCAACCGCACCGGCACCACCGTGATCATGGCCACGCACGACTACCACATCGTCGACTCCATGCGGCGCCGCGTCATCGAGCTCAACGGGGGAGTCGTCGCCCGGGACCAGTCGCGCGGCGTGTACGGCGTCGGTCGCTGACCCAGGCCGGCTGACCACAGGCCGGCAGCCCCCGGGGCGCTGACCCCCGCCAGCCGAACTTCACGACAGGGAATCCATGCGCGTCAACTTCGTGCTCTCCGAGGTGGCCACCGGGCTGCGTCGCAACCTCACCATGACGGTCGCGATGATCTTGACCACGGCCATCTCGCTCGGTCTCATGGGGACCGGCCTGCTGATCGCCGGGATGATCTCCGACATGAAGGAGATCTACTACGACAAGGTGCAGGTCTCCATCTTCCTGGCCGACGACGTCACCGACGAGCAGCGCTCGGCCATCGAGTCCGAGCTCGAGTCCTCGCCCGAGATCGCAAGCTACCTCTACGAGTCCAAGGACGAGGCGTACGAGCGCTTCCAGCAGCAGTTCAGCCAGCAGCCGGAGCTCGTCCAGAACACCCCGCCGGACGCCCTCCCGGAGAGCTTCCGCATCGAGCTGGTCAACCCCGAGCGCTACGAGGTGATCGCCGCGGAGTTCCCCAACGGGGAGAACGGCGTGGACCAGGTCCGCGACGAGGGGGACTTCCTGGACCGGCTGTTCAGCCTGCTCAACGGCGCGCGCAACGCGACCATCGCGGTGGCCGTCGTCCAGGCGCTGGCGGCGCTGCTGCTGATCTCCAACACGATCCAGCTGGCCGCGTTCAACCGGCGCAACGAGACCAACATCATGCGGTTGGTCGGCGCCTCGCGCTGGTACACCCAGCTGCCGTTCATCCTCGAGGCGGCACTGGCCGGGCTGATCGGTGCGCTGCTGGCCGTCGGCGGGCTGGTGCTCACCAAGGTGCTGTTCGTCGACAAGACGCTGGCCGGGCCGATCAAGGCCGGCATCATCCCGCCGGTCGACTGGGGGGCGATCGCGACGATCAGCCCGGTCATCGCCGGCGCCGGCGTCGGCCTGGCCGCGATCGCCGCCTACGTGACGCTGCGCCTCTACGTGCGGCTGTAGCGCCCGCCTCTCCCGCCCGTCGAGATCGGCGATCTCGCACGCCTCGAGCATCGACAGCGTGCGAGATCGCCGATCTCGCCGTTTCAGGGGATGGGAGTCGTCCTCCCGGATCGCTCTCGTCCCGGGCAGGAAGTCCAGCGTCCCGCCGTCGGCGAGGTCCTGGTAGCGGCGCCGCCGGGTCGCGTACCGCCGGGGAGTAGGGGGCCGGCCCGTTTTCCGTGGGCGGCCGGGGGCACAGGAGCGGCATGACGGCGACCGACGCGGCGGGGCTCACCGAGCAGGGGGCGGACGATCTGGACACCGGAGCGGACAACGTGCGGACGGTCCTGCGCCGCCTGGGCGCGGCGGGCACGTTCGACTCGGCGGGGGGCGACCCGACCGTCGCGCTGGCCGAGGCGGTGCGGTTCGTCCGCGAGCTCGCGGGCGTCTCGCTGGCCGCCGCCTTCTCGATGTGGTCGCAACGGATGGTGCTCGAATACCTGACCACCTGCCCGCCGTCGGAGCCGACCGCCGGCCTGGTCGAGGCGCTGCGCTCCGGCGAGGTGACCGGGTCCAGTGCGCTCGCCCCGGCGATCGCCGACCTGGCCGGCCACGGCGAGCTGCCGGTGCGCGCCGCGCCGGACGGCGACGGCTGGCGGCTGTCCGGCACCGTCGGCTGGGCGTCCAACCTCTTCGACGACGCGGTCGTCGTCACCCCCGCGCGGGCGCCCGAGGAGGGCCGGCTGGTGGTGCTGTTCCGGCTGGCCGCGCCCGGTGTGACGCCGACCCCGCACTACGAGCTGCTGGGGCTGGGCGGCACCGGCACCGGCGGCGTGCACCTCGACGGCGTCGCCGTCCGCCCCGACCAGGTGCTCAGCGACGACCTCCCCGACTTCATGGCGCTGTGCCGGCCGACGATGCTGCTGACGCAGTCCGCGCTCGCCGTGGGGCTGGCCGACGCCGCGCTGGACGCGGCGGCCGACCACCTGACCGGGATGAACGCCAGGCTGCGGGACGACCACGAGCAGCTGGCCTCCCGGCGGGACGACATCGCCGTCCGGATGGACGACCGGGCCGAGTCGAAGGTCGGGACGGATCCGCGCGACCTGGCCCGGCTGCGGCTGGATGCCATGGACGTCGCCGCGCGCGCCGTGCGCCTGGAGTCGGCCGTCAGCGGCGGCGGCGGCTACCGCGCCGGCAGCCCCACCGCGCGACGGGTGCGGGAAGCGGCCTTCCTGCCCGTCCAGGCGCCGAGCGAGGCGCAGCTGCGGCGGGACGCCGCTCCGGCGCCGTGATCGTCGGCAGGAAGTTCGCCGGGTGTCCCGGCGTTAACCTGGTGACATGCCGCGAGAACAGGGGCGCAAGCTCATCGCCCAGAACAAGAAGGCGCGGCACGACTACTCGATCCTCGACACCTACGAGGTGGGCCTGGTGCTCACCGGCACCGAGGTGAAGAGCCTGCGTGCCGGCCGTGCCTCGCTCGTCGACGGGTTCGCCACCGTGGACGACGGGGAGGTGTGGCTGCAGCACGTGCACATCCCCGAGTACACGCAGGGCACCTGGACCAACCACGCGCCGCGCCGCAAGCGCAAGGTGCTCATGCACCGCGCCGAGATCGACAAGCTCATCGGCAAGACCAAGGAGGGCGGCCTCACCCTGGTGCCGCTCGACCTGTACTTCAAGGACGGCAAGGTCAAGGCCACCCTCGCGCTGGCACGGGGCAAGAAGTCCTACGACAAGCGGCAGGACCTCGCCGAGCGCGACTCGCGCCGGGAGATCCAGAAGGCCTTCGGCCGCTACGTGAAGGGGCGCCGGTGAGGGGCGCCGCCTACGACCGGTTCGGCCACGAGGACGTCCTGCAGATCCGCGACGACCTGCCCGAGCCGCCGGTGGGGCCGGACGTCGTCCTGGTCCGGGCGCACGCCGCCGGGGTGAACCCGGTCGACCTCAGCATCCGGGAGGGCCATCTCACCGGCGCCTACCCCCACCACCTGCCGATCATCCCGGGCTGGGACCTCGCCGGGGTCGTCGAGCGGGTCGGGCCCGCCGTCGTCGACTTCGCGCCGGGCGACGAGGTGTTCGCCTACGTCCGGCGCGACGACGTGCAGTGGGGGACGACGGCGGAGCTCGTGCCGGTCCCGCTGCGGTGCGTGGCGCACAAGCCGTCGTCCCTGTCCTTCGCCGAGGCGGGGGCCCTGCCCCTGGCGGGCCTGACCGCGTACCAGGCGCTGACCGAGGCCCTGCACGTCGGCGAGGGCGACCGGGTGCTCGTGCACGCGGCCGCGGGCGGGGTCGGCTTCTTCGCGGTCCAGATCGCCGCCGCGCTCGGCGCGCACGTCATCGGGACGGCCAGCCCGCGCAACCACGGCTTTCTCCGCGACGCCGGAGCGGCCGAGGTGCTCGACTACGCCGCCGGGCCGGTCAGCGAGCAGCTGTCCGAGCCGGTCGACGCCGTCCTGGACCTGGTCGGCGGGGACGCTCTGCGCGACGCCCCGCGCCAGGTGCGCGACCCCCGGCGGATCGTCTCGATCGTCGACCCGTCCGTGCTCGACCTGGGCGGCCGGTACGTCTTCGTGCGCCCCGACCAGCACGACCTGGAGGAGCTGGCCCGCATGGCCGACGCCGGCCAGTTGCGGGTGTCGATCGCGAAGGCGTTCCCGCTCGAGCAGATCGCCGAAGCGCACCGGCTGGTCGGTGAGCGCCACGTGCGCGGCAAGGTCGTGGTCACGCTCCGATGAGCGCAGTGCTTCGACCGCCGGTGGACGACGCCGACGTCCCGCGCTACTGGCGGGAGCTCGGCCTGCCCGGCCTGGTCGACGTGCACGTGCACTTCCTGCCCGCGCGGGTGCAGGCCAAGATCTGGAAGTTCTTCGCCGATGCCGAGGCGCACTACGGCGCGCACTGGCCGGTGCACTACCCGCTGCCCGACACCGAGCGGCTGGCGATCCTCGAGCGGCTGGGCGTGCGCGCGTTCTCGACGCTGCCCTACCCGCACAAGCCGGGCATGGCCTCCTGGCTCAACGACTGGTCGGCGGAGTTCGCGGCCGCCCACCCCGGCGTGCTGCACTCGGCGACGTTCTTCCCGGAGCCGGAGGCGCCGTTCTACGTCGCCGAGGCGCTCGACCGCGGCGCCCGGGTGTTCAAGGTGCACGTGCAGGTCGGCAACTTCGACCCGCGGCACGAGCTGCTCGACGCCGTCTGGGGGCGGCTGGAGGAGACCGGCACCCCGGTGGTCATCCACTGCGGGTCCGGGCCGCTGGCCGGCGAGCACACCGGGCCCGCGCCGATGGTCGGGCTGCTGGACCGCTACCCGCGGCTGCAGCTGGTCATCGCACACCTGGGCATGCCCGAGTACGGGGCGTTCCTCGACCTCGCCGACCGGTTCGAGCGGGTGCACCTGGACACCACGATGTTCGCCACCGACTTCACCGAGCGGCTGATGCCCTTCGACCCGGCCGACCTGCCCCGGCTGGCCGCGCTGCGGGACAAGGTGCTGCTGGGCAGCGACTTTCCCTCGATCCCGTACCCGTACGCCCACCAGCTCGCCGCGCTGCACCGGCTGGGCCTGGGCGAGGAGTGGCTGCGCGCCGTCCTGTGGGAGAACGGCGCCCGGCTGTTCGGGCTCGGAGCCCGATGAACCCGCGCTTCCGGCTTGCCGCCGCGGTGCTCGACACCCCCGACCCGCCGGGCCTGGCCCGCTTCTACCAGCGGCTGCTCGGCTGGCCGCTGCGCGACGACTCCCCGGAGTGGGCCACCCTCCGCCCGGAGGTCGGCGGCGCCGGGTTGTCCTTCCAGCGCGAGGCCGACCACGTCCCGCCGATGTGGCCGGCCGGTCCGGGCGACCCGCGGATGCAGGTGCACCTGGACATCGAGGTCGACGACCTCGACGCCGCGGTCGCGATCGCCGTCGAGGCGGGCGCGACCGCGGCGGAGTTCCAGCCGCAGGAGGGCGTCCGGGTGTGCCAGGACCCCGCCGGCCACCCGTTCTGCCTCTTCCTGCCCGGGTGGTGAGGGCTCAGGCGCTCGGCGGCTGGTAGTTCGCGTGCACCTGCCCCACCGCGTCGATCTCCTCGGGGGTCATGAGCACGACGGTGCGCACGTGCGCCACCCCGCTGGAGTTCACGGTCAGCGCGACCGCGGCCGCCGTCCGGGAGTCGGGCAGCTCGACGATCGTGTAGACGTCGTCGCTGCCGAAGGCGAAGTCGAACGTCTCCAGACGGCCGCCCAGTTCGGTGCACATCTTCTCGACCGCGGAGCGGCGGGCGGTCCCGCCGGCCGCCAGGATCGCTTTGGAACCCTGCGGCGCGTAGTTGGCGATTAACAGGAATCGCGGCATCGCGGCCTCCGTGTCCGGCCCCCGTGCGGCCGCGATGCTCCCGACCGGCACGGACCCACCGCAACACCGACCGGCGCGCCGGCGGGCGGTCCCGGCGCGGCGGTGACCGACCGTCGAGGGGCGCAACTCGCTTCGCCCCGTCGGCGCGGTGTCCCTACCCTGCGCCTCGTGGACACGCTGCCCGCCGGTCTGACCGTCCGTCCGCTCACCCCCGGGGACGCCGCGGCCGCGGCCGCGCTGCTGGCCGCCGCGGAGGCCGTCGACGGGACCGGTGAGCACTACGGCGCCGACGACCTCGTCGAGTGGTGGGTCAACGACCTGGTCGACCTGGCGCGCGACGGGCTGGCCGTGCAGGCCCCCGATGGCACCCTGGTCGGCTGGGCCACCGCGATCGCGTCCCGCGGCGTCAGCGCGGACTTCCGGGTGCTGCTCGAGGGCCGGGTGCACCCGGAGCACCGCGGCCGGGGGATCGGGCGGAGGCTGCTGGCCTGGCAGCAGCGCCACGGTGCCGAGCTGCACGCAGCCCACCACCCCGAGCTGCCGGGGCGGCTGACCGCGGCGGTGTACCCGGCGATGGGCTCGCTGGCGCGCCTGTTGCGCCGGGCCGGCTTCACCCCCGCGCGCTGGTACGCCGACATGGAGCGGCCGCTGACCGCGCTGCCGGAGGTCCGGCGGCTGCCCGGGATCGACCTGGTGCCCTTCACCCGGACCCGGGACGAGGAGGTGCGGCTGGTGCACAACGTGGCCTTCGCCGAGCACTTCGGGTCCACCGAGCGCGACCGGACCACGTGGCAGACCTGGTTCACCGGGCAGCGGGCGTTCCGCCCGGAGCTGTCGGTGCTGGCGGTGGCCGACGGTGCCGTCGTCGGCTAC
The DNA here is from genome assembly GCF_900114385.1 of Geodermatophilus ruber. Lineage (GTDB taxonomy): Bacteria > Actinomycetota > Actinomycetes > Mycobacteriales > Geodermatophilaceae > Geodermatophilus > Geodermatophilus ruber. The sequence goes on along the minus strand of NZ_FOSW01000016.1, from coordinate 92,632 downwards.
GTGCTCGCCTACGTGTACGAGGCCGACACGCGGGCCACCGGCGCGCGGCAGAGCTACCTCGGGCAGATCGGGGTGCTGCCGGCGGCCCGTGGGCGCGGGGTGGCCTCCGCGGCGATCGCGGCGGCCCTGCGCGCGGCCGCCGGGCACGGCTGCCGCACCGTGGGCCTGCAGGTCGACTCCGAGAACGCCACCGGCGCCCCGCGCCTCTACCGGCGGCTGGGGTTCACCCCGGTCCGCACGCACACGTCGTGGGCCCGCACGCTGCCGCCGAGAATGTGACCGGCCCGCGCTCCCCGTCGTCGGGGGCCTCGCTAGGGTCCGCGGCATGGTCAGCGTCGATCAGCCCCCGGCCGCCCCAGCGGACGTCGCCCGCGCGCACCGCGCCGTCGAGCCGCTGCACAACCACCTGTACTTCGCCCCCGAGCAGGACGAGCACCTCACCGCGCTGGGCCTGCGCCCCGGCCGGATGTGCTACTTCGCCGGGCGGGCTGCTCCGCTGGGCGCCGTCGGCCCCGGCGCGGTCACGGCGACCTTCTACAACTTCGCGCCGGCGCTCGTGGCCCGGCACATCCCCCGCGCCTGGACCCTGGCCACGCCCGAGCAGGTGATCGCCGCCCGCTTCACCGCCGCCCGCGCATCCCTCACCCGGCTGCTCGGCGGTTCCGAGGCCGCCGCCGCGCCGGAGGTGGCCGAGCTGGCCGGCCTGCTGCGGGAGGCCTGCGCAGCGCTGACCCCCGAGGGACGCCCGCTCTACGCCGGGCACGCCGACCTGGCCTGGCCCGAGGAGCCGGTGCCGGCGCTGTGGCACGGCGCCACGCTGCTGCGCGAGCACCGCGGCGACGGGCACCTGGCCGCCCTGCTGCGGCACGGCCTGTCCGGCCTCGAGGCGCTGATCACCCACACGGTGACCGGCCGCGGCTTCACCGAGCCCGCCGCCAAGGCCACCCGCGGCTGGGGTGACGAGGAGTGGGCCGCGGCCTGCGACCGGCTCACCGAGCGGGGTCTGCTCGCCGGCGGAGCCCTGACCGAGGCGGGCCGGCAGCTGCGGGCCGACATCGAGGCCGAGACCGACGCGTCGTCGGCGGCCCCGTGGCAGCACCTCGGCGCGGAGCGCACCGCGCGCGTCGTCGAGCTGGGCCGGGCCCTCTCCGGCCGGCTGGCCGCGAACGGCGCCTACCCCGCCGGCCTGTTCTCGGCGCGATGACCGCGGAGGCGCCCCGGCTGCCCGGGGCCGCCGAGGACGGCCCCACCGCCGAGCTGCTCAGGGCCCGGCGCGGCGGCCGGCTCTCCGACCTGGACCGGCTGCTGCTGCACAGCCCGCCGGTCGCCGAGGGCTGGAACGCGCTGCTCGGTGCCCTGCGCACCGGCACCACGCTGCCGCCGGACCTGCGCGAGCTGGTGATCCTGCGGGTGGCGGTGCTCAACGACGCGACCTTCGAGTGGACCGCGCACGAACCGATCGGCCGCCGGGCCGGGCTCACCGACGTGCAGCTGCAGCTGCTCCGGCTGCCGCACCCCGCTCCCGGGCCCGGCTGGTCGCCGGTGCAGGCCGCCGTCCTCGCCTTCACCGACGCCGCCACCCGCGAGGTCACCGTCCCCGACGCGGTGTTCGCCGCCGTCCGGGAGCACCTCGACGACCGCCAGGTGGTCGAGCTGACCGCGCTCGTGGCCGGCTACGCGATGGTGTCCCGCTTCCTCGTCGCGCTGCAGGTCCCGGCGCCGGATGGAGAAGTCGCCGGATAACCGCACCCTCCCTAGGGTCTGGACCACAGTCCGAGGGAGGGTGTCATGACCGCCACCGACCGACAGCCCGGCCCGGGACAGCGCACGGACGTCGATGCCGCCTTCCGCGGTAGCGCGACCTACCGCAGCCTGGGCGAGCAGACGCTCAGCCCGGCCGAGGAGCGCTTCGAGAAGGGGCGGCGCACCGTCGGGCTGTTCCTGGCCCCCGTCGTCACGATCGTCTTCGCGCTGCTGCCGCTCGACCTGCCGCGCGACCAGCACCTGCTCGCCGCGGTGCTGCTCGGCGTCATCGTTCTGTGGATCACCGAGCCGGTGCCGATCCCGATCGGCGGGCTGATCGGCGTCGGCATGATCGTCGTCCTCGGGGTGGTGCCGGCCGACGACGCGGTCGCGCCCTTCGGGTCGACGACGGTCTTCACGTTCATCGGCGCGTTCATCCTGGCCGCCGCCATGCTCAAGCACGGGGTGGCCCGGCGGTTCGCCATGGTCATCCTGTCGATGAACTGGGTGGGCGGGTCGACCGCGCGGGTGATCATCGCGTTCGGGCTGATCACCTGCCTGCTGTCGGCGTTCGTCTCCAACACCGCGACGGTGGCGATGCTGCTGCCGACGGCGATCGGCATCCTCTCGGTGATCGCCAAGCTGATGCAGGACAAGGGGCTGGTGAGGCCCGATTTCGACCCGCTGCGGCTGCGGGTCGGCGTCGCGCTGATGCTCATGCTGGCCTACGGCGCGAGCGTCGGCGGGCTGCTCACCCCGGTCGGCACGCCGCCCAACCTGATCGGCCGCGGGCTGATCGAGGAGGCCACGGGGGAGCGGATCGGCTTCCTCGACTGGATGCTGATCGCGCTGCCGATCTGCGCGCTGATGTTCGTGGCGCTCGCCGCGGTGCTGCTGCTGCTCAACCGGCCGGAGATCAAGCGGATCGAGGGTGTGCACGAGTACGTGCAGCAGGAGCGCGCCGAGCTCGGGCCGGTCACCCGGGCCGAGCGGAACACGCTGACCGCGTTCGGCATCACCGTGGCGCTGTGGATCTTCCCCGGCGTCATCGCGTTGACCGCCGGCACCGACTCGGAGCTCTACACGACCATCAGCGATCGCCTCGACGAGGGCATCGTCGCGGTCCTCGGGGCCTCGCTGCTGTTCCTGCTGCCCACCGACTGGAAGAGCCGCGAGTTCACCCTCAACTGGTCGGACGCGGCGAAGATCGACTGGGGCACGATCCTGCTGTTCGGCACGGGGATCATCTTCGGCTCGCTGCTGGCCGACACCGGCCTGGCGGAGACGATCGGGCAGAGCTCGGCCGACACCCTGGGGCTGACCAGCACCTTCGCGATCACCGTGTTCGCGGTGATCCTGGCGATCATCATCTCCGAGACCACCAGCAACACCGCCTCGGCGGCGGTGGTGGTGCCGATCATCATCCCGGTGGCGGTGGCCGCCGGGATCAACCCGTTCGTGCCCGCGCTGGCGGCGACGTTCGCGGCCTCGTTCGGGTTCATGCTGCCGGTGTCCACGCCGCAGAACGCCATCGTCTACGGCTCCGGCGTCGTGCCGATCACGAAGATGATCCGGTCGGGGATCACCTTCGACATCCTCGGCGGGCTGCTCATCGTGCTGCTGCTGCCGGTGATGGTCGACCTGGTCCTCGGGTCCGTCGGCTGACGTTCACCCGCCCGAGGGAGTCGGGTCGACACGGCGTGCCACGATGGACGGCGGCCTGCCGAACGCGCCGGCCGGACCAGCGACGGGAGGGAGGGCGCGCGCATGCGCAGCGAGCCGCCCAGTACCGGCCGCGAGGTCCGCACCGCCTGGTGAAGGACCCCGTCCTCCCCACCCTTCGCACGCTCAGGGTGGGACCCGGGACGGGGCCTCGCGGGCGCGGACCTCCGACGCGTCCCCCTCCAGCGTTCCTTTCAGGAGTCCGTCGTGGTCGACCGCCGCCGTGCGTCCCTCACCGCCCTGTCCACCCTCGCCCGCCGTCCGCGGCCGGAGCTGACGCTCGCTCCCGCCTCGTCCGACGCCCCGGCGGCACCGCCGCGGCCGTCCCGGATCGTGGACAACGCCGTCTACTCCGAAGGGCGGCGGATCGCCACGCCCGAGACGGTGGGCGAGAGCCGGGCGTACCTGGCCGAGGACGACGAGCGCCTGGTCTGGCTGGGCCTCTATCGACCCGAGCCGGGCGCGCTCGGCGAGCTGGCCGAGCAGTACGACCTGCCCGAGCTCGCCGTCGAGGACGCGATCAAGGCCCACCAGCGGCCGAAGTTCGAGCGCTACGGGGACACGCTGTTCGTCGTCCTCAAGGCCGCCCGGTACGTGGACGCGGCCGAGGAGGTCGAGTTCGGAGAGCTGCACCTGTTCCTCGGCGGCAATTTCGCCATCTCCGTCCGGCACAGCGAGTCGCCGGACCTGTCCCGGGTGCGCCGCCGGCTGGAGAGCGAGCCGGCGCTGCTGGCCAAGGGCAGCGAGGCGGTGCTCTACGCCATCCTCGACGCCGTCGTCGACGGCTACTCGCCGGTGGTCGAGGGGTTGGCCAACGACATCGACGAGATCGAGACCGAGGTCTTCCGCGGCGACCCCGGCGTCTCGCGGCGCATCTACGAGCTCTCCCAGGAGGTGCTGGAGTTCCAGCGGGCCGCCCAGCCGCTGACCGGCATCCTCGCCGCGATCGCCGCCGGCTTCGACAAGTACGGGGTGGAGGAGGAGCTGCGCAGCTACCTGCGGGACGTCGAGGACCACGTCGTCCAGGTGACCGAGCGGGTGGAGGCGTTCCGGTTGCAGCTGCGCGACATCCTCACCGTCAACGCGACGCTGGTGGCGCAGCGGCAGAACGAGGAGATCCGGGAGCTCACCGAGGCCTCGATCGCCCAGGGCGAGGAGGTCAAGAAGATCTCCGCGTGGGCGGCCATCCTGTTCGCCCCCACGCTGGTGGGCACCGTCTACGGGATGAACTTCGACGACATGCCCGAGCTGCACTGGTCGCTGGGCTACCCGTTCGCGCTGCTGGCGATGCTGGGCGTGAGCCTGACGCTGTACGCCGTCTTCAAGCGCCGCGGCTGGATCTGACGCCTCGCCCGGGTCACGTCGGCTGGACGACCAGGTCGATGACCGCGCGCCGGAACGGGTTGGCCACCCCGAGGCGGGCCGCCTCCTCCGGGTCGTCGACGGGGGCGAAGTCCCGCACCAGGCTGCGCTTCACCGCGAACACCGCATCGGCGTCCAGGTAGGGGCTGCCGGCCACGAAGATGTGCGTGGTCACCGGCACGTGGCCCGCCGCCTCGGCGATGAAGTGGATGTGCGCCGGCCGGAACGGGTGGCGTGCCGTGGCGGTGAGCAGCTCGCCCACCGGGCCGTCGGTGGGGATGGGGTAGTGCGCCGGGACGACGGTCGTGAACCAGAACCGGCCCTCGGCGTCGGTCGTGAACAGCCCGCGGCCGTTGCCCGGCGGCTGGACGTCGGGCTGCTGCACGTCGTAGAAGCCGTTCTCGTCGGCCTGCCACACGTCGACGGTGGCGCCGGTCAGTGGCTCGCCGGAGACCGACAGCACCCGCCCGGTGACCACGCACGTCTCCCGGCCGCCCACCTCGTCGATCGAGTCCCCGTTCTCGCGCGCCGGGGAGGTGGTCATGTGGAACGGGCCGAGGACGGTCGCCTCGGTCGCGCCGGCGACCTTGCGGTGGTTGATGTTCTCCACCAGGGCGGAGACGCCGAGGACGTCGGAGAGCAGCACGAACTCCTGCCGGACGTCGTCGCACTTCTGCCCGGTGCGGGTGAGGAAGTCGACCGCCGCCTCCCACTCGGCGATCGTCGGCTCCACCTCGCGGACCGCGGCGTGCAGCCCGCGCACCACGGCGGAGAGCAGGTCGCGTAGCCGCGTGTCCGGGGTCGCGGCGAAGCTCGCGACGGTCGCGTCGGTGACGGTCTCCTCGGTGATGTCCTCGGGAACGACGGCGGATGCGTCGGTGCGGACGTCGGTCATGCGGCGGCCCTCCGGAAGTGATGTGAGCCCGGCCACGGTAGACGGTGCGTGCCGGCCGGTTGTCCGCCGCGCGCGGGCGGGAGCCGGAATCCGCGACCGGAACGGGTCCATCCCACCCCACGGAAGGGCGACACGGCCGGCGCGGACCGGGGGCGCGCCTGTCGTGGCGCTCCGGTGCCCTCTACCGTGGGGCGCCCGTGTCCGTCGTTCCGTCGCGAGGGAGCCCGATGTCACCGGCGCCGCCGCTGCACCGATTCCCGCTGTGCCTCTCCAGCGACGTCGAGGAGTTCACCGCCCGGCTCAACGGGGTCTACTACCCGGCCCACGTCGCCCCCGAGTCCGCGGGGCGGTTCCCGGCGCCGTCGGTGCTGAACGCCCTGCACGAGCCGGACTTCACCCTCGGCTACATCCAGCCGGGCGGCAGCGTGGACGTGACCCCGGACCAGGACACCACCACCCACCACGTGAACCTCGTCCTGTCCGGCTCGGTCGTCGCGGTCAGCGGCCGCGACGAGGTACTGCTCGAGCCGGGCATCGCCGCCGTCCACGGTGTGCGCGAGCGCCACCAGCTGCGGGCCCGCGCCGGCAGCCGGCTGATCGGGATGAAGTTCGGTCGCGAACTGGTCGAGGGCGAGCTGGGCGCGATGCTCGGCCGCCCGGTCACCGACCCGGTCCGGTGGACGGCCGGCTTCGACCTGCGCAGGGGGGCCGGCCGCTCCTGGCTGTCGCTGGTCGAGTTCACCCTGACCGCGCTCGACCGGCCCGGGCTGCTGGACTCGCCGCTGGTCCGCCGGCGGCAGGTCCGCACCCTGGTGGCCGGCCTGCTGGCCGCGCAGCCGCACAACTACTCGGCGGACCTCGCCGACTCCGCCCGGCCGCTGCGCCCCCGCACCGTCCGCCGGGCCCTCGAGCACATCCACGAGCACTACGCCCAGCCGCTGACCGTGACCGATCTCGCCGCCGCGGCGGGGTCGAGCGCGCGCCGGTTGCAGGAGGCGTTCGGCGCCCACCTCGGCCAGTCACCGATGAGCTATCTGCGCGACGTCCGGCTCGACCAGGTGCGCCGGCTGCTGGCCGACGGCGGCTCGAGCGTCACCGAGGCCGCGCTCGCGTGCGGCTTCACGCACCTGGGCCGGTTCTCCGCCGCCTACCGGGAGCGCTTCGGGGAGCTGCCCTCCCGCACGCGCACCGGCTGACCGCCGCGGGCCCCGGGCCCGACCCGCTGGTCCGTCCGTAGAACGGACGACAGACCTCCTCCGGGCTGTGGACCCTAGGGCCTACGGGCGTCCCCGGCCATCCCGATCGCGCGTCCTCTGTCCGGATCCCGCGGCGTTCACGGGGCTCCTGCCAGCGCGGATAACGATCGGGAGACGCACCTCACGACTGTGCTTGACAGCACAGTCGGTGCTGCAACAGGGTCACCCCGCCAGCGAACGAATGTCCGCACTGCGTACAGAACGGGGGCCTCTGCGCTCCCCGTTCTCAGGCCGGCGACGCCCCGGCGCGCTGAGGACGACGACCGTGCCCGGCTCCCGGGCGAGACGAAGGGGACCCAGTGGACGTCTTCTGCGACCGGCCGCTCGCGGCGACCCCGCGCACATGAGCGAGACCACCGTCTCGCCCTCGACCGACGCTCCCCGGCGGGGCGACGCCGGTCGTGGTCCGGGAAGCGACGGCGGCTCGCTGCGCCGCACAGGCCGGACCGTCCTCTCCCAGGAGTACCTGGGGGTGCTGATCGCGACCGTCGTACTGGTCCTGGCGATCGGCGCGTTCTACCCGCGCTTCCTCCAGTTCGACCAGCTGATGGCCATCCTCAACCAGGCCACCTACGTCGGGATCCTCGCCTGCGGCATGGCCTTCCTGCTCGCCATGCGGGAGCTGGATCTCTCGGTCGGCTCGGTGTACGCGCTCACCGCGCTGGCGTGCGCGATGCTGGTCCAGAGCGGGCTGAACCCGTGGCTGAGTGCCCTGCTCGCCATCGTCGTCGGCGGGCTGCTCGGGTTGTTCAACGCGCTGCTGATCCAGTACTTCAAGCTGCCGTCGATCGTCGCCACCCTGGCCACGCTCGCGATGTTCCGCGGCCTCACCCTCGCGCTCAGCGACGGGACGCAGGTCCTCGGGCCGCCGGTCGACGACTCCTTCTCCCAGGTCATCGGCGGGGACGTCGCCGGCGTCCCGGTCACCGGGATCGTGCTCGTCGTGGTCGCCCTCGTCCTCACCGTCGTCCTGCGGGCGACGCCGTTCGGCTACCGGGTGCGCTCCATCGGGTCCAACCCCGACGCGGCGGCGTTCAGCGGCATCCCGGTCAACCGGGTCCGCATGCAGGCGTTCGTGCTCACCGGGGCGCTCGGCGGCCTGGCCGGCGTGCTGACCATCGGCTACCTCGGCGCGGCCGATCCCAACACCGGCACCGGCTACGAGCTCCTGGCGATCGCCGCGGCGGTCATCGGGGGCACGTCGCTCGCCGGCGGCAAGGCCACCATCGTCGGCGCCGCGCTCGGCGCCGTCCTGCTCGGCGTGGTCGGCAGCGGCCTGGCCTACTTCAGCGTGCCGATCAACTGGAACCAGTTCGCCACCGGCGCGGTCATCCTCGCCGCGGTGGCGCTGGACAGCGTGGTCCGCCGCCGACGAACGGCCGCTCGGAACAGCGCCCCGCAGCTGTAGGACGCCGGCCCACCGGCGTTCGCCTCCCTGACTCCCAGGCGCAGCACATCGCCTGGGGCGTTCCCACCCTGCCCGGAATCCGGGCACCACCCCCCAGGAGGAACATCGTGCGCACACGTTCGGGGACCGGACGCACCGGTCCGACGGCGCGGGCCCCCCGCGCCCTGGTCGCCGGCGCCATGGTCGTGCTGCTCGCCGCGTGCGGCAGCAACGACGACGGCGGCAGCGCTGCGGCAGCCGGTGGCGACGTCGCCGCCGAGGACCTGAACATCGCGTTCATCGGCTCCGACGGCAGCCAGAACTTCACCCAGGAGATGATGGCCGGCGCCGAGGCGGCCGGTGAGGAGTTCGGCGTCGACGTCCAGGTCATCGCGCCGACGAGCCTCGACGGCCCGGCGCAGGTCAAGATGTTCGAGGACGCGATGCGCACGGCCACCGACGGCATCGCGGTGCAGACCTTGACGCCGGACCTGCTCGTCCGCGCCCAGGCCCGCGCGGTGGACCAGGGGATCCCGGTCATGTCCGTGGACACCCCGCCCCTGCCGGGGTCGAACGTCACCTCCTACATCGGCAACGACAACGTCGCCGCGGGCGCGATGCTGGCCGAGGAGGCGATCCGCCGGCTGCAGGAGGCGGGGACCGTGGAGGGGTCGGCCGTCGTCGCCAGCCCCATCCCCGGCATCCCCCCGCTGGACAACCGGGCCCTCGGCATGAAGCAGGCGTTCGAGGAGAACCTGCCCGGCTTCGAGGTCGTCGGCCCGGTGGCCAGCGCCCCGGACCCGACGTCGAACTTCAGCGCCTGGAACAACCTGGTGCAGGCCAACAGCGGGGCCTCGGTGTTCCTCGACTCCGGTGACGCCGCCCTCGCCTCGCTGGCGAGGATCAACCGGGACAACGGTGGCCGCTTCCTGACCGGTGCGTTCGACCTCAACCAGGCCGGCGTGGAGGCTGTCGCCGACGGCACGAACTTCGCCGCGGCCGACCCGCAGCACTTCCTCAAGGGCTACCTGGCGACCCGGCTCCTCATCGAGTCCGCCCTCGGCGAGCGCGAGATGTTCGAGGGCTGGTGGGTGAGCACCGCGGAGCTGGTGACGCAGGAGAACGTCGCCGACATCCAGGCCCGGCAGGAGTCGACCGAGGCGAAGATGGAGTACTACGCCGACCTCGTCGAGGAGCAGCTCGCCAACCCGCCGCTGCGCGACCTGGCGGAGGCGAACTAGCCGTGCTGGAGGCGCAGGACATCCGCAAGGCGTACGGCGGGGTCGTCGCTCTGGCCGGTGTCGACCTCACCGTCCGGCCGGGGACCGTGCACGCGCTGCTGGGGGAGAACGGCGCGGGCAAGTCGACGCTGGTCAAGGTGCTGGTCGGCGCCGTCGATCCCGATGCGGGTGTCCTGCGCCTCGACGGCCGGGAGCTGCGGCTGCGCTCCACCGCGGATGCCGTCGACGAGGGCGTCGCGGTGGTGTCGCAGGAGCTCAGCCTGTTCCCCGACCTCGACGTGCTCTCCAACCTGTTCCCCATGCGGGAATCGCGCCGGGGGCCGCTGGTGGACCGCCGGCAGATGGCCGAGCGGGCCCGGCCGGTGCTCGACGAACTCGGGCTGGCCGTCGCGCTCGACGAGCCGGTCGAGCACCTGCCGCTCGACCAGCGCCAGCTGCTGGAGATCGCCCGCGCGCTGGTCACCGACCCCCGCGTGCTGATCCTCGACGAGCCCACCTCGGCGCTGCACGCGGAGGCGACCGACCGGCTGCACGACGTGGTGCGCCGGCTGCGGGCGCGGGGCGTCGCCGTCGTCTACGTCTCCCACCACCTGGAGGACGTGCTGGCGGTCTGCGACGAGGTCACGATCATGCGCGATGGCCGGGTGGCCGTGCCCGCGGCGCCGGCGAGCTCGTTGACCGTCGACCGGATCGTCGCGCACATGCTCGGCGACAAGGTGGCCGCGATCGTCGAGGAGCGCTCCCACACCGGTGCGGTGGCGGTCGACCCGTCGGCGCCGGCGCTGCGGCTGGAGCGGGTCACCGTGCGCGGTCAGCTGCGGGAGGTCGACCTCGCCGTCCCGTGCGGCCGGGTCGTCGGCCTGGCCGGCGTGGCCGGCTCCGGTCACCGGGCCGTGCTCAGCGTCGCGGCGGGGGTTCTCCGGCCGGACGCCGGCCGCGTGGTCCTGCCCGACGGCGCGCCGCTCAAGGGGGGCATCCGCGGCGCCATCAGCCAGGGCGTCGCCATCGTCTCCGGCGACCGCAAGCGGTTCGGGGTCATGCTCGACAAGCCGATCTGGGACAACGTCGGCCAGGTCGGCTCCGTGGCGCTGCGCCGCGACGGGTCCTTCGTCCGGGCCGGCCGGCTGCGGGAGCGGGCCCGCGAGCACGTGGCCCGGCTGGGCATCAAGACGCCGTCGGTCGACCAGGAGGTCGGCGCGCTCTCCGGCGGCAACCAGCAGAAGGTCGTGTTCGCCAAGTGGCTGGAGGCCGAGCCATCGGTGCTGCTGCTGGACGACCCGACCCGCGGGATCGACGTCGGCGCCAAGGCCGAGATCTACAACCTCCTGCGCGGGCTCTCCGACCGCGGCGCGGTGCAGATCGTCGCCTCCTCCGACCCGCGGGAGCTCGCCGCGGTCTGCGACGAGGTCGTGGTGTTCTACGACGGCCGCATCTGCGCGCGGCTCACCGGTCGGCACCTCGACGCGCACACGATCCTCGAGGTGATGAACACCGGCGTCCCGCCCGCGGAGCTCCCGGCGTAGCGCCCTCCTGGCGTTGATCATGGGCTCGTCGCCCGCCCACGTGCGGCGCCGAGCGCGTCCCGCGGCAACGACCCCGTGATCGACGGGGCCGGGCGGGACCGGTGCGCGGGGGGAACAACCGCGTTGCCGGAGCCGTTAGAGTCTTCGTACAACTACACAGGGGGTGAATGGTCTCGACTTCGGTCGTGTGACCAGGGGAAGCGAGCCGAGGAAGGCAACGATGAGCTCGTTAACCACGCGTTGCAAACAACACAAGCGCCGACTCCAGTCAGCGCGACTTCGCTCTCGCTGCCTAAGCAGCAGGAGTGAGTCTGTCAGCCCGGGTTCGTCATCGGCCCGGATCCTGGCATCAGCTAGATGACTCACCGTGCGGATCGGTCGCGGATCCGCACGGGACACCGCACAGCGACTGGGCCCGTCACACCGACTCGTTCGTGAGATCGGTGGGGTCAAGCAGAGACGCAGCGGACTGCGCTCGGAGAAGCCCTGGTCAGGCGTCGGAGGACGCGGGTTCGATTCCCGCCACCTCCACCACGGGGTTCTCCCCGAGAACCTGGATTCGTTTCCCCGAATCCGGCGCTCGGGGAGAGTCCGCAGGTGAACCCCCGTTCCACCACGTAGGGCCCGGTCGGACGACCGGGCCCTACGTGTGTCCGGGCTCATCGGTGGCTGGTGTGGGCGCTCGCGTCAGCCGTCGAGGTAGTGGCCGTCCCAGCCGTCCGGACGTGACGCTCGGCGCCCTTGACGGACGTACCGGGTCGTCGATGAGCCCGGGCCCGGGGCGGCCTGAACGCTGCTGTCCGCGGTGCTCCGCGGGGGCGGCGGGAGTAGCGTCGCGAGGATACGGCCGGATCGAGGTCGCGATGCGAGAGCCGCCGCTCTACTCCCACGGGTCGCTGGCCAGTTGTCCCTCGCCAGAACCCGAGACGGTTCATGCACCCTTACGTCCGCGGCACCAGCCGGACACGGTGGAGAGCTTGCCGCCTGGCAGGACCGATGCATCCTCTCTGCGAGAGGCCGCCGCGACAGGTGCCGCAGGGAGCCCTTCTCCAAGCAGTCGCCGCGTCCGGGCGCCGCAGTGCCGCCGGCGTCCTCACCTCGCGCCTGCACCGGAACCAGCCAGGCGAGGAGATCCTCAGTGACCGCCACTGCAGATGCACCCACTGTCCCTGTCGAGGAGTGGGTCCGCTCGTTCACCGATGCCTCGGACAACGACCCCGAGATCCAGGCCCACGGGAAGTACTTCACCTGCACCTACCTGCTCGACATGACCGACCACCACTTCGTGGTCCGGATGGTGTCGGGCAGGGTGGCCGAGCTCGCGGTGGATCCCGGGCCGCTGGACGTCGGCTACCAGTTCCTCATCCGGGCGGGCGTGGATACCTGGCGAGGGTTCGGCACCGCGATTCCCCCGCCCATGTTCCACGGCATCTGGGCGGCCACCTTCCGCCGGGACATGAAGCTGGAGGGCGATGTCCTCGTCCTGATGCAGAACCTCCGCTGCATCACCCGCCAGATCGAACTCCTGCGCTCCGTGGGCGTCCCTGTCTAAGTCTGGAGCACGTAATGCCACGCATCTCGCCCGTCACCGGCCACTACGTGACCGTCGACGTGGATGACGTCCAGTACAAGGTCTTCTACCTCGAGAACGGAACCGGTCAGCCGCTGGTGTGCCAGCACACCGCGGGCTGCCACAACCACCAGTGGCGCGGACTGCTGGAGGACGAGGAGATCACCAGCAACCACCGAGTCATCGCCTACGACCTGCCCCGGCACGGGAAGTCCGACCCGCCCGAGAACGAGGAGTGGTGGAAGGAGGAGTACCGGCTCACCGCCGACCACTACACGAAGTTCATCGTCGCGCTGTGCGACGAGCTGGACCTCGAGCAGCCGATCTTCATGGGCTCATCGTTCGGCGGCAACGTGGCGCTCCAGCTGGCACTGCGCTACCCGGACCGCTTCCGGGCCGTGATCCCCGTCGAGGGTGCCGACTACTCGCCGGGCTTCTACCTGGACTGGTGGCAGCACCCGCACGCGAACGCTGCGCAGGTGTGTGCGAGCGGCGTGTGGGACCTCATGGCACCACAGTCCCCGGAAGCCGACCGCTGGAAGACCTGGTTCTACTACACCCAGGGTTCGGAGGCGTTCAAGGGAGACCTGTACTTCTACTCGGTCGACCACGATCTGCGGGGCAAGCTCGACCAGATCGACGGAGACCGGTGCCCGGTCGTGATGCTCACCGGGAGCTACGACTACCTGACGACGCCGGAGGACGGCCGCCGGACCGCGAGTAAGATCAAGAACGCCGAGTTCATCGAGATGGAGAACATCGGCCACTTCCCGATGAGCGAGAACCATGAACTTTTCCGGCGGTACTTGCTGGAGGCACTCGACACGATCGGTAGCCGCGCCGCCACGGCTCAGGCCTGACCATGGGCGGCGAGGGACGGCGACGACCGGTGGACCCGGCTGGGGCGGAAGAAGGGGTGGCCGGCGGCGTTGAGCGCCCTGCGCGCCATCCAGCTGCCTGAACCGCCCCTCGGACCATCACCCGAGCCGCGACCGTGTGAACACATCGCCACCGTGATGTGACAGCGCGTCGAGGACGATCGTCCGCGACGTCCTGACCTGCAGGGTGTCATTTCGGGGAGAACCCCCAGTTCCACCACGTAGGGCCCGGTCGGCCGACGGGGCCCTACGCGCGTCTTCACCCTGTTGCCGCCGTGTCAGCCGGCGGAGCAGCGGACCGGCGGTAGCGAGGCAGGCGCCGGTCCGACGAGCCGGCGCGGAACAGGCGACCGGCGGCAACCGCTGTGTACGCTCGTTCTTATGAGCTTCCGGCCCGAGGCGGACGGGCCCCGCCCCGCTGCTTCGCGAACTTCGGGCTCGTCGCCCTCGACGTCGCGCCGATCACCATCGGCGGCAACGTCTGGCTCGGCGGCGGGGCGATCGTGCTGCCTGGCGTGACGATCGGGGAGAACACCGTCGTCGGCGCCGGCGTGGTGGTCACCCGGGACCTGCCGGCCGACGTGGTCGCCGTGGGCAACCCGGCCCGCGCCGTCCGCACCCTGCACGGGCCCGGCCGGTGAGCGCCACCCCCGCCCCGGCACGGCGAGCCCGTCGGTACGACCCCGGCCGGCGCGACCGGCTGGTGGACACCACGCTCGACGTCGTCGCCGAGCAGGGCGTCGCCGCCGCCACGCACCGGGCGATCGCCCGCGCGGCCGACGTCCCGCTGGGGTCGCTGACCTACCACTTCGGCTCGCTGACCGACCTGCTCGCCGCGGCGTTCACCCGGCACGTCGACACCGTCGCGGCCCGCTTCGACGAGCGGATGCGCGCCGCACCGGACCGGGCGGCGGCGCTCGAGTCGCTGGTCGAACACCTCACCGGCGACCTGCTCGGCTCCCAGCGCGACCTGGTGCTCGCCGTCGAGCTCTACGTCGCCGCGGCCCGCAATCCGGCCCTGCGCGCGGTCACCCAGGACTGGATGTCCCGCAGCCGCCGCAGCCTGGAGCGCCACCTCGACCCTGTCACCGCGCGGGAGGTCGACGCGCTGGTGGAGGGGCTGGTCCTGCACAGCGCCCTGTCCACCGGTCCGATGACCGCCGACCAGATCCGCTCCGCCCTCCACCGGCTCGCCGGCTGACACCGCCCCGAGGACCCCGTGGCCGCCTCCACCGACACCGATGCCGCGCGCCTGCGCCGTGCCCGCGTCGCCGTCGCCGGCTGCTTCTTCCTCAACGCCGTGTTCTACGCCAGCCTCGTGCCGCGGCTGCCGGAGGTGAAGGCCCAGCTGGGGCTGAGCAGCACCGCCCTGGGCGCGGCGCTGGCGGCCCTGCCGCTGGGCGCGCTGCTGGCCGGCCTGTCGTCGGCGGCGTTCATCCGCCGGTTCGGCTCCGGCCGGGTCGCCTCCTACGGCCTGGTGGCCCTCGGCGTCACCGTCTGGACGGTGTCGGTGGCGCCCAACTGGCTCGGCCTCGCCGCGGCGCTGCTGGTCATCGGCGCGCTGGACGCGATCGTCGACGTCGCGCAGAACGCGCACGGGCTGCGCGTGCAGCGGCTCTACCAGCGCTCGATCCTCAACGCCTTCCACGGCGTCTGGAGCATCGGCGCGGTCGCGGGCGGGCTGCTCGGCTCGGCCGCGGCAGGGCTGGGCGTGCCGCTGGGTGCGCACCTCGCCGGCACGGCGGTCGTCTTCGGCGCCGTCGCGCTGGTCATCTCCCGGGCGATGCTGCCCGGCGGGGACGAACCGGAGCCGGCCGCCGAGGACCATCCGCGGGAGCGCCCGCGCCGGCGGGCCGCCGTCCCGGCGCTCGCGGTGCTCGGCGTGCTCGCCGCGTGCGGCGCCTTCGTCGAGGACGCCGGCGCATCGTGGAGCGCGCTCTACCTGCGCACCGAGCTGGACGCCGGGGCCGCTACCGCGGGGCTGGGCTTCGTCGCGCTGTCGGTGGCGATGACCGTCGGGCGGCTGACCGGCGACCGCGTCGTCGACCGGTTCGGCCGGCGCCGGGTGGCCCGGGCCGGTGGTGCGCTCACCGCTGCGGGCATGGGTCTGGCCCTGGCGCTGCCGTCGGTGCCCACCACGCTGGCCGGGTTCGCCCTGGCCGGTCTCGGCGTCGCCACCCTGATCCCGGCCGTCTACCAGGCCGCCGACGAGCTGCCCGGGTTGCCGCACGGGCTGGGGCTGGCAGTGATCAACTGGCTGCTGCGGATCGGCTTCCTCGTCTCCCCGCCGCTGATCGGCGCCCTGGCGGATGCGACCAGCCTGCGGATCGCCCTGCTCGCGGTCGTGCTCGCCGGGGTGGGTGCACTGGTACTCGGACGCTCCCTGCCGGGCCGGCCGTCCACGGACCGATCCGGCGGCTGAAGCTCGGCCAGGGGCAGGCGCTGGTCTTCACCACCCGGGACCGCCCCGTCCGCGCCCCCCGCGGCTGGTCGGCGGCACCCGTCCGCCACGGGGTCAGCCCCGTCCGCTCGGGGCGCCGGCACGCCCTCGGCCTCGTCCTGCACGACGCCTCCTGACCGGTTGCGATCGGCGGGCGTCCCCGTGCGATCGCCGCCGGCCCGACGTCAGTTCCTCATCACTCCTCGACGGCGCCGACCGGCACGGGCGGAGGACCGGTACGGGCGTCAGGTTCGGCCGGACGCTGCTCCGCCCGGCGGGAACGGCGCGGGACGAGCTCGGACAGCTCGCGGCCGCCGGTGATCCCCGCCGGGCGGAGCAGGAGGACGCCGAGCAGCACGAGCGCCAGACCCACCGACGCCAGACCCGACCGGGAGGGGATCTCCAGCCCGCCGATCGTCACACCGCTCTCGATCACGCGCAGCACCTCCAGCGCGACGGAGACGACGATGGTGCCGATCACCGCACCGGAGACGCTCGTCAGCCCTCCGACCACCAGCATGGCGATCGCAGTGAAGGTGAGGGAGAGGAAGAACGAATCGGGGTTGATCGAACCGACGTAGCGGACGAACAGCGACCCGGCGACGCCGAGGACGAAGGCGCTGACCACGAAGGCGATGCCACGCTCCCACCAGACCCGGACGCCGATCGCACGGGCGGCGACCTCGTCCTCGCGGGAGGCGGCCAGCCGCAGGCCGATCCGGGACTGCCGGAAGGCCAGCGCCGCGACGATCGTCACGCAGGCGCAGACCAGCAGGGTGAGCAGGGCGGGCGGCTCGACGATCAGGATCAGCCCACCGCTGCCCCGGGTGAACCGATCGGCGTTCTGCAGCACCGAGTGGCAGGTGATGAGCAGCGCCACGGTGGCCAGGCTGGCGGTCAGCCCGGACAGCCGCATCAGCGGCAGGCTCACCAGCAGGGCGAACACCGCGGCCACCACACCGGACAGCAGGGCTGCCTCGAACGCGGAGAGCTCGAGGTCGGCCAGGAACCCGGGCAGCTCGGGCAGCTGGAAGGCGCGCTGCGCGGGCGCCATCATCACGATCGCGGTCGTGTAGGCGCCGACGCCCATGAAGGCCACGTGCCCGAAGGAGAAGATCCCCGAGTCGCCGACGAAGATCTTCAGGCCCACCACCACGATGAGCATGATCAACGCGATTCCGGTGGCGCGGTCCAGGCGCGGTCCGCCGAGCGTGCCGAGCAGGGTGGCCAGGGCGACGAGGGCGCACAGGACGGCGGCCAGGACGCCGGCGCGGAGCCAGGGCCGGGTGGAGGTGGTCATCTCACACTCTCGGGGACAGGGCGGCGACGCGGAACAGGCCGCCGGGACGGAGAGCCATCAGCGCGAAGACGCCGGCGAAGAGGAAGGCGTCGCGGTAGCCGGCCAGTTCATAGGGCAGCAGCTGCTGCAGCAGCGCGGTGGCCACGCCCAGGACGTAGCCACCGACGACGGCGCCGGGCAGGCTGCCCAGCCCACCGATCGCCGCGGCGGTGAACCCGAACAGCACAGGGGTGAGGCCGATGCCGAGGGAGATGCCCCCGGTCTGGCCGACCAGCAGGATCGCCCCGACCCCGGCCAGGAGGCCGCCGATGGCGAAGGCGCTCGCGATCACCCGGTTGCTCCGGACGCCGCAGAGCCGGGCCATCTCGAAGTCCTCGGCGGCCGCACGCATCTGCACGCCGGCGCGGGTCCGGGTCATGAACAGGGCCAGCGCGACCAGCAGCACCGCGGTGGCCAGGATCGTGACGACGCTCAGCCAGCCGACGGTGAGCCCGCCGACGGTGACCGAGGAGCGGAACAGCGGGACGACGTCGGCCGACTTCGGCAGGGTCGTGAAGATCATCTGCGCCACGTTCTGGAGCAGGAAGCTCACCGCGAAGGACGTGATCAGCAACGTCGCCGGGTTGGCGCCGCGGATCGGCCGGAAGGCCGCCCGCTCCATGAGCAGCGCCATCACGGCCACCGCGACCACCGCCATCAGCAGCGTGGCCTGCCACGGCCAGGCCTGGGTCAGGAAGATCGTGTACGCACCGACCATGATCAACTCGCCGTGCGCGAAGTTGACCAGCTGCATGATGCCGAAGATCAAGGCGATGCCGAGCGCGAAGAGGGCGTAGAAGCTGCCCGCCGTCAGCGCGTCGACGACGAACTGCAGAACCGTGGTCATCACCGCTCCCCGGCGCCGAGATAGATGTCCCCGAGCTCCTCGGGGGAGAGATCGCCGCGTGGGGCGTGGGCGACGAGCTCGCCCCCGCGCAGCACATAGCAGCGGTCGGCCACCTCGACCGTGCGGCTTGCGTTCTGCTCGACCAGCAGGATCGTCAGGCCCTCCGCACGCAGCTGCTCGATGGTCTCGAAGACCAGGTCGACCAGCAGCGGGGACAGGCCCAGCGAGGGCTCGTCGAGCAGCAGCAGGCGCGGCCGGCTGAGCAGCGCCCGGGCGATCACCAGCTGCTGCTGCTCCCCGCCGGAGAGCTTGCCCGCGTTGGACCGGTAGTAGCGGCGCAGCACGCTGAAGCGTTCGAGCTGCCGCTCGATGTCCTCGGCCACCTGCGCGCGGTCCTTGCGCACGGTCGCGCCGATCGCCAGGTTCTCCGCCACCGTGAGGGTGGCGAAGACGTGGCGCCCCTCGGGGACCAGGGAGACCCCGCGCCGGACGATCTCCTCCGCGGGGCGTCCGTCCAGCTGCTCACCCTCCAGCAGCACCCGGCCGCCGGCCACGGGCAGCCGGCCGGAGACGGCCCCGAGCGTGCTGGTCTTGCCGGCCCCGTTCGGGCCGAGCAGGCCGACGATCTCGCCCTGCGACACCTCCAGCGAGACGTCGCGCACGGCCCGGATGCGCCCGTACTGGACGTCGAGACCCTCAACCCGCAGCACGGCTGCCCTCCTCACCGGCGCCTGCCGCGCCGACCCTCGTCACGCTGGAGCCGAGGTAGGCCTCGCGGACGCGCGCGTCCCGGGCGACCTCGGCGGGCAGTCCCGCGGCCAGCGTGCGGCCGTAGTCCAGGACGTGCAGCCGGTCGCACAGCCGCATGATCAGCCGCATGTCGTGCTCGATCACCAGGAGCCCGCACCCGTGGTCGGCCCGGATGCCCCGGAGGATCTCCAGCAGCTCGTCGCTCTCCTGCTCGTTGAGCCCGGCGGCCGGCTCGTCGAGCAGCAGGATGCGCGGCCGGCCGGCCAGCGCCCGGGCGATGCCGAGCCGGCGCTCCTGCCCGTAGGACAGCGCACTGGCCACCGACCCCGCGCTGGGACCGAGGCCGACGAGATCGAGCACCTCCCCGGTCAGGGCGGCGGCCCCGCGGCCGGCCGCACCGGCGCTCCGGGCCGCCGCCTCGACGTTCTCGCGCACGGTCAGCCCGCGGAAGGCCCGGACGCTCTGGAAGGTGCGCGCGACACCGGCCCGGGCACGCCGGTGGGCGGCCCAGCGGGTGATGTCCGCGCCGTCGAGCAGCACGTGGCCGGTCGTGGGCCGCTGGAACCCGCTCAGGGCGTTGACCAGCGTGGTCTTCCCGGCCCCGTTCGGTCCGATCAACCCCACGATCTCGCCCTGCTCCACCGCCAGGTGGACGTCGTCGAGCGCGTGCACGCCGGCGAACCGCACGTGCACCCCCCGCGCCTCGAGCCGGGCCGCTCCCTCCCCTGTGGGGGAGGGAGCGGCCGCGTTCGGCCCGCTCCTCGTCACGGTCACCTCTCCACTTCTCATCCGAGTCGCTCCCGTGGCGAGTCGTTGTCGCCGAGCCGCCTGCCGAGGGGTACTCAGCAGGCCGCGCGGGAGACCTCGGGGTTGGACACGTACTCGACGAGACGGGCGGTGCCGCCCTCGACCGTCATGATCGCCACCGGCCGCTCGACGGGGGCGTGGCAGTCGGCCGAGTAGCTCGTGGGCCCGACCAGGAACTCCTCCTCGTCGAGGGTCTCCAGCGCCGCGGCGAGCTCCGCGCCCTCCGCCGTCCCGGCCTGCTCGATGCCCCAGGCGATCGTCTGGATGTTCATGTAGCCGAACAGCGCGTAGCTCGGCGAACCCTCGTATTCCACGTTCTCGAGGAACTCGTTGACGTCGGGATTCGGGTCGTCGCCGCCCGAGGAGACCATCGCGGCGTGGAAGAAGTTCTGCAGGTCCGGCACCGCATCGCCCCAGAAGGTGCCGTCGAAGGCGCCCCCGCCGTAGATCGGCAGGTCGACGCCGGCGGTGCGCAGCTGCCGGATCACGCTCGGGCCGCCCGGCGGGTAGGAGCACAGGACGACGAAGTCGGTCCCGGTGGCTCCCCGCACGTTGCTGACCTGGTTGGCCACCGACGGGTCGCTGTTGTCGAAGGTGTCCCGGCCGGTGATCGTGCCCTCACCGGCCAGCGCCTCCCAGGCCGTCTGGAACTCGTCGCACAGCGACTTCGAGTACTGGATGCTGGTGTCCTCCAGCAGGTAGGGAGCCCGCAGCCCCTGGCTCCCGAAGGCGAACTGGGCCAGCGCGGCCGACTCGCTCGGCGTGGCCTGGAAGACGTTGAAGTGCAGCGGGCCGAGGCCCTGCATGCCGAACTCGGTGGCTCCGGCACCGCCGATGGAGACCTTGCCGGCCGCCTGGGCGGTGAGCACGGCGGGAGCGCCCATGTCGTAGTCCACCGTGGGGACGATGATGTCGGCCCCCTCGTCGAGCAGCTCCTGAGTGACCGCGGCGACCTGGGTCGGGTCGCTCTTGTGGTCCGCGGTGATCAGCTGCAGCTCACGGCCGTCGATGCCACCCGCGGCGTTGATCTCGTCGATCGCGTACTGCATGCCTGCGGTCTGGGCGTTGTCGTAGAGCTCGAAACCGCCGGACTCGGCGACTGCGGCGCCGATGATGATGGGGTCGTCCGACGCCTCCTCGCCGCCGCCCCCTCCCGAGGCGGTCGAGCTGCTGCAGGCCGCGAGGGTGACCGCGAGGGCCGTGATGGCCAGCGGTCCGCGAACACGGAACATGGGCGTCTCCATGGTCTGGGAGGGGCGCGCCCGCCAGCCCGATGCTGGCGGGGCGGGTTCGTCATGTGACTGCTGCAGCGGACCGGCGCGCGCGGCCCGGCGGGCACCACGTCATCGAGTTCCTGATCTGTGCAGCCGCGCCGGGCTGTGATCCGGACTACATGCCAAAACGCTATGGCGCCGTAGGTTCGGAAGTCAACAGTGTCTGTGGCCAGTGAGACGGAACCCGATCCAGGGTGCGGCACTTAAGGCAGATGGGCGACCGGTGAAACCGTCCTGACATACGGATTTCGATCCGAATCGATCCGGTGGAAGGCGTGCCCGGTCTTGCTTCCGCTCACGATCGTCCGACCGCTGCCCAAACTGACCGACGGGCCTGGCCGAGTCACCCCGGGCGCACCCGACGGGTCAGGTCATCTTCTTCCGCAGCAGCCGGTTGCTCTTCGGTTCCCGCTTCTTCTTCTCGTCCTCGATCTGCTGGATGAGCTGGCGCTTCGCCTCGGCCATGGCTCGCTCGAGGTTCCTCTCGGTGGCCTTGGCCACCAGCGGCGGGTACCCGGGCAGCTCCGCGCGCAGCGTGACCTGCTGCTCCTTGCCGTCCCGGTGCTTGACCGACACGTCCAGGAGCATGGACTCGGGATCCCAGCGGGACAGGTGCGGCACCAGCCCGGACAGGGCCTCGCGCACCCACGGCCGGTCCGCCTCCGAGAACCCGCCACTCAGGTGCAGCACCTCGTCGAGGATCCCGGTGCGGGCATCCTGGGGTTCGCTCACCGCTGGCCTCGTTTCTCCGGGAGCGCTGGATCCGACGGTAGACCTACCCCGGCGCGGCGGCGAAGGCGTACGCCGTCCCCACCGCGTTGGGTATGAAGGCCTCGGGCAGCGCCTCGGCGAACCGGTGCTGGGCCTTCCATCCGGTGCAGTGCGCCGGGACGAGGACGTCGGGCGCCAGGTCGGTGAACGCGGCAACCGTGGGCTCGATGATCGGCTCGAACGCGGCCCCCGTGAGGTGGAACCCGCCCAGCATCGCGTGCAGCCGGTCGGTCCCGGTGAGCCGCAGCGCGTGCCGCGCGATGTTCACCGCGCCGGCGTGGCCGCACCCGGTGAGCACCACCAGTCCCCGGCCGCGCACGTGCACGACCAGGGCCTGCTCGTCGAGGATCAGCGGGTCGGGTTCCCAGCTGCCGTCGCTGCGGGCCTCGTGGAACGGCAGGCCGCGCTCGAAGTCGGTGGTCCGGTCCACCTCGCCGGTGATCAGCACGGCGTCGTCGAGCAGCAGGGACGGTTGCCGGCGCTCGACGACGGTGAAGCCCTCGCTCTCCAGCGCTGCGCGGCTCAGCGTGGGCAGCACCCATTCCGGCGCTCCCGGCATCGCGAAACGGCGGTGGGTCCATACCAGCGGGTGCACGGCCAGCGGGAGCGAGGTGCCCCTGCGCAGCCGGGACAGGCCGGCGAAGCCGCCGGCGTGGTCCAGGTGACCGTGGCTGAGCACGACCGCCTCGATCGTCCCGACGTCGACCCCGAGCCGCTCCGTGTTGATGGCGAGGCCGTCGGGGGAGATGCCCGTGTCGAACAGCAGCACGTGCGTGGTGCCGCCGCGCCGGACGGTCACCAGGGCGGAGAACCCGTGCTCCGCGACGAGCCCGGGATAGGTCCGCCGCTCCTCGTACTGCGGTGCGGGCACGGTCGGCAGCCGGGCGATCGGGGTGCGCCGCGCGGGCCCGAGGTCGGCCATGAGCCCGTCGTAGGTGTTGTCCATCAGCATGGTCACCACGAGCTCGTCGACGGGTTCGAGGGAGATCGGGTCGACGGCGGCGCCCCCCGCGGCGCGCGGTGCCGACCTCTGGGCGGCCTCGGGGCCACCGCCGTCACACACGGCCTGCCCGCTCGTGTCGCATCAGGGAAACCTCCCGCCTCCCGATCGGCCGCCCGCCGGTCAGTGCCCGAGCACGCCGCAGGCGATCCGGGCGCCGGAGTCACCCGCCTTCTGGGTCTCCTGGTCCGGCCCGCCCGGGGGATACCTCGGCGGGATGTGGGCCAGGTTGTCCGGGTCCGCGTGGATGATCAGCGACGTGCCGTCCCCCTTCAGCAGGTCCTCGAGGTTCTCCACCCGCATCAGGCTGGACGTCGAGCCGAAGCCCCGGGCGTTCACCTCCAGGGTCGGTAGGTCGCCCGTGTGCTGGGGGTGGGGGCCGTCCGCGCTGCCGAGGTGCGGCCCCGCGGAGAGGAAGTTCCCGGTCTGGGACGGGTCGC
This sequence comes from Geodermatophilus ruber, assembly GCF_900114385.1. Taxonomy (GTDB): domain Bacteria; phylum Actinomycetota; class Actinomycetes; order Mycobacteriales; family Geodermatophilaceae; genus Geodermatophilus; species Geodermatophilus ruber. The sequence goes on along the minus strand of NZ_FOSW01000016.1, from coordinate 69,387 downwards.
TCGGGTCGGCGCTGTTCGGTTCGCAGACGCCGACCTCGTGCAGGTGCATACCGTGGAAGCCCGGTGGCAGACCGCTGGCCTCGACGCGGACCTGCGTGCCGTTGACGGTGTCGGTGAAGATCGCGTTGCCGACCCGGGTGCCCTCCGGGTCGTTCAGCGGCGCGGTCAGCTCTGCCACGTTGGTCGGGCCCGACGTTCCGCTGCTCGATTCGGAGCTGGATGCCGCCTGGTTCCCCCCATCGGAGGCGCAGCCGGCGAGGACGATCGTCAGGACCGCGGTCGGGGCGACGAGCGTCGGGTGTCTCACGGGAACTCCTCGGGTCGCGCGCGCAGTCCTGCAGAGTTACCCGTCCCGCGGTCCGGCGTCACCCGGAGCGGCCCATCGGACGTCCCGCTCCCACCCCCCGCGACGGCCCGCCGGTGCGGACGGTGACCGATTCCGGACGGTTCCGTCCTCTTTGGGGGGATCATGACGTCCCGCGCACGGGACGACGCCCGGCTGGAGTGGACGCCCAGCGGGCGCATCGCCGTGCCGGCCATCGTGCTGCTGGTCGTGGCCGCCAACCTGGTCGGCGTCGGCACCGTGGCGGTGCTGCTGCTCGGGCTCTCCGTCGATGCCCAGGGCAGCAGCGGCCGCGCGACGATCGTGCTCACCGCGGCCGGCTACCTCGCCGTGGCGCTGCCGCTGGGTGCGTTCGCCGGGATGCGCCGCCAGCGCGCGACCGCCGCCTGGCTCAGCGTCGGGCGGCAGCCCAGGCCGGAGGAGGCCCGCCGCGCGCTGCGGCTGCCGCTGGACATCGGGTTGATCGCCGCGGCGACCTGGCTGGGTGGCGGCTTCCTCGTCGGGATCGTCGGGGCCTTCGTCTCCCCGTTCCCCCTCGTGGGCCTGCGCGTCGGGCTGGCCGCACTGCTCGGCGGCGTGGTCACCACGGGCGTCACCTACCTGCTCGTCGGCCGGGTCGCCCGGGGCGTCACCACGCGGGCGCTCACCGCACACCCGCCGACCGGTGCGCTCCGGCTCGGGGTGCGCCCCCGCATGCTGCTCAGCTGGGGGCTGACCAGCGGCGTCCCCCTCCTGGGCTTGATCCTGCTGTTCCTCGACCCGAGCAACCCCGAGGGGCCCGAGGAAGGGCCGGTCGTCTTCCTCATCATCGTCGCGCTGCTGGTCGGCCTGTTCGCGACGCTGCTGACCGCGCGCGCGGTCGGCGTCCCCCTGCAGGACCTGCGCCGGGCGGTGCAGCGGGTCGGACGGGGTGACCACGACGTGCGGGTCACCGTCGACGACGCCGGCGAGATCGGGCTGCTGCAGGCGGGGGTCAACGGCATGGTGGACGGGCTCGCCGAGCGGGAGCGGCTGCGCGACCTGTTCGGCCGGCACGTAGGGACGACGGTCGCCCAGCGGGCGCTGGCCACGGGCGTCTCCCTGGCCGGGGAGGAGCGGGTGGTCGCGGCGCTGTTCGTCGACATCGCCGGCTCGACGTCCCTCGTGCAGCGCACCGGGCCGGAGCGGATGGTCGGCCTGCTCAACCGGTTCTTCGCCGTGGTCGTCGAGACCGTCGAGGACGAGGGTGGCCTGGTCAACAAGTTCGCCGGCGACGCCACGCTGTGCGTCTTCGGCGCCCCCGCCGAGCACCCCGACCCGGCGGGGGCGGCGCTGCGGGCGGCCCGTCGCATCAGCGCCGCCGTCCGCGAGGCCGGCGAGCTCGACCTCGGCATCGGGGTGGCCTTCGGCCCGGTGTGGGCCGGTCAGGTCGGCGCGGCCAGCCGGCTGGAGTACACGGTGGTCGGCGACCCGGTCAACGAGGCCGCCCGGCTCACCGGACCGGCCAAGGACCACCCGGGCCGGGCGGTGGCCAGCGAGGCCGCCGTCCGGGCCGCCGATCCCGCGGAGGCGCAGCACTGGGCACCCGACGGCGTCGTGCGGCTGCGGGGCCGGGACGAGCCGACCCGCACCTGGGTCTGCCGGACCTGCTGACCCTCAGGCGGTCGCGGCCTGCGTCCCGGCCGGCTGCGGGCCGGGGTGGGCGCGCACCACCACGAGCACGTCCTCGGCCTGCAGCGTGCCGATCAGCGGGTCGTCGAAGAGCAGCGTGCGCCCGCCGCGGGTCACGCTCAGGACGATGTCGCGCAGCTGCCGCGGGCTCAGCCCGACCTCCCCGGCGGTGACCCGCCGCTGGTGCAGGTCCAGGCCCTGCCCGCCGGTGACCAGGTCCTCGACGGTGGCGACGACCCGCGGGCTGTCGGTGGACAGGCCCAGCAGCCGGCCGGAGGTGGCCGAGGTGGTGATCACCGTGTCGGCGCCGGACTGGCGCAGCAGCGCGGCGTTCTCCTCCTCGCGCACGCTGGTGGTGATGGGCACGCTGGGGTTGAGCTGGCGCACCGTGAGCGTGATGAGGACCGAGGCGTCGTCCCGGTTGGCCGCGACGATCACCGACCGCGCCCGCTCGACCGATGCCCGGCGGAGCACCTCGGTGCGCCCGGCGTCGCCGACGATGCCGGTGAGCCCGACGGAGTTGGCCTCGTCGATGGCCCGCGGATCCGGGTCGACGATGACGATCTGCTCCAGCGGGGTGCCGTTGGCCTGCAGCGAGCGGATGGCGCTGCGCCCCTTGGTGCCGTAGCCGCACACGATGACGTGCTGGCGCACGCGGGACCTCCAGCGACGGATGCGGAACTCCTCCCGGGTGCGCGTGGTGAGCGCCTCCAGGGTCGTTCCGATGAGGATGATCAGGAAGATGATGCGCAGGGGCGTGATGACCAGGGTGTTGATCAGCCGGGCACTGTCGGAGGCCGGGGCGATGTCGCCGTAGCCGGTCGTCGAGAGCGTGACGGTCGTGTAGTAGAAGGCGTCGAGCAGGTCGATCCCGTCGCCGTTGTTGTCCCGGTAGCCGTCCCGGTCGAGGTAGACGATCAGCACGGTGAGGAGCAGGACGAACGCGGCGGCGGCGACCCGTTGCAGCACCTGCCGGGTGGGGGAGGGCTCGACGTGCGCGATCCGCACGCCGGTGTGCTCGGTCACCGGTCCCGTGTCGCCGTCCACCCGCGGCACGATAGTGAGCCCGTAGCGCGCATGCGTGACCGCCGCACCCGTCCGGGTGAGCGGGTGGGTGGTCAGCCCGCGGAGGCGGCAGCCCGCTCCCGGGCGGCGAGCTCGCGCTTGAGCACCTTGCCCGCCGCGGACACCGGGATCGCCTCGATGAACACGACGTCGCGCAGCCGCTTGTAGGGCGTCACCCGGTCGTTCACCGCGGCCATGACGAACTCGGCGGTCAGCGCCGCGCCGGCGTCGTCGTCCCGGCGGACCACGTAGGCGACCGGCAGCTCCCCGGCCTCCTCGTCGGGCCGGCCGACCACGGCGGCCCCGGCCACCCCGGGCACGCCGAACAGGATCTCCTCCAGCTCGCGCGGGAAGACGTTGTAGCCCTTGTAGAGCAGCATGTCCTTGGTGCGGTCGACGATCGACAGGTAGCCGTCCGCGTCGAGCACCCCCACGTCGCCGGTGTGGAACCAGCCGTCGGCGTCGATCGCCTCCGCGGTGGCCGCGGGCCGGTGCGCGTAGCCGCGCATCACCTGGGGGCCGCGGATGCACACCTCGCCCCGCTGCCCCGGCGGCAGCGGCGTCCCGCCGCCGAGCGGCCGGATGCTGATCTCGGTGTCGAAGACCGGCACGCCGACGCTGCCCGGTTTGCGGGTGCCGGAGCGGAACGACGGGTTGCCGGTCGCCTGCATGGTCACCTCGGTCAGGCCGTAGCCCTCGCCGATCACCGCGTCCGGCAGCAGCTGCCGAAGCCGCTCGATGAGCGGTACCGGCAGCGGCGCGGCGCCGCTGGACACCCCGCGGACGTGCGACAGGTCGGCGTCGGCGATCCCGGGCACCTGCAGCAGCGCCACGAACACCGGCGGGGCGCCGCCGATGCTGGTGACCTCGTACCGGACGGCGTCCCCGACGTACACCACCGGGTCGAAGCGGGGGTGCACGATCGTGGTCGTTCCGCCGATGACCATGCCGTTGAGGTAGCCGATCGCCCCCATGGCGTGGAACCACGGGGTCAGGTTGATGAGCCGGCCCTCGCCGAGGCGCACGGGGTACTCCTCGGGGCCGCAGACCTGGCGGAGGGTCACGTCGCCGGCCTCGTCACGCGCGGGCACCGACCCCGACGTCCAGCACGCCGACTGCAGCACGTTGGTGACCACGCTGCGGTGCGGCAGCTCCACCCCCTTGCTGACGCCGGTCGTGCCCCCGGTGTAGGCCAGGTGCGCGAGATCGATCGCCGGGTCCAGACCGGCGTCGAGGTGCCGGTCGGTGGGGTCGCCGCCCAGCAGGTCGGCGAGGTCGACCTCGTCCCCGGCGAGCTCCAGCCGGGCGGCGAGGTCGTGGGCGTGCGCGTCGCCGGTGACGATCACCGTCTCCACCGGGGTGCCGGCGCGCAACGCGCGGACGGCGGGCAGCACCAGGTCCAGCGTGACGACCACCTTCGCGCCGGCGTCGGTGAGCTGGGCGGCGAGGTCGGCCGGGGGCAGCAGCGGGTTGGTGGGGGAGAAGGTGGCGCCGGCGAGCAGGATCCCGTAGTAGACGGCCGGGTACTGGCGGAGGTTGGGCAGGTGGACGGCGACGACGTCACCGCGGCCGATGCCGTGGTCGGCCAGCCAGTTCGCGACCGCGTGCGCCCGCCGCCCCAGCTCGGTGAAGCTCAGCGGCACCTCGTGCTGGACGAACGCCGGCCGGTCGCCCCACCGGCGCACCGCCGCCCGCAGGATCGAGCCGACCGGGACCGCCGGGTAGTCCAGCGAGCGCGGCAGCCCGGGCGGCCAGCTGCGCGTCGTCGGGGTCGGGCCGGCCTGCGTCGCGGTCATGCGGGTCCTCTCCGGAGAGAGCCCTCAGCGTGGCGCACGTCACATTTGCTGTCGAGGGTGCACGGTGGGTGAGGATGCGGGCATGAGCGGCCAGCGTGCCGCCCTCGTCCTCGGTGGCGGGGGCATCACCGGCATCGCGTGGGAGATCGGGGTCCTCGCCGGCCTGGCCGAGGCCGGGGTCGCCCGACCGGGCCCTCGTCGTCACCGCCGTCGATGCGGCGACCGGCGAGTTCCGGCCCCTGGACCGCTCCTCCGGAGTTCCGCTGCTGCAGGCGGTCGCGGCCAGCTGCGCCGTCCCCGGGATCTACCCGCCGATCACCATCGAGGGGCGCCGCTACGTCGACGGCGGCATGCGCTCGACGGCCAACGCCGACCTCGCCGAGGGCTGCGCGCGGGTCGTCGTCCTCGCGCCCATCCCGCGCGGTGTCGGGCCGATGGCCAGCGTCGACGCGCAGGTGACCGGCATGGTCGCGCGGGTGGCGGTCGTGGCCCCCGACGCCGGGAGCAGGCAGGCGATCGGCCGCAACGTGCTCGACCCGGCCGCCCGGGCGGGCGCGGCGCGGGCCGGGCGCGCCGAGGCAGGCGCCGTCGCCGAGCAGGTCGCCGAGGTCTGGAGCGGCTGAGCGGCGTCAGGCCTGGACGCGGGCGTCGGGCCGGGCGCCGGGGCCCACCCTGCTCCCGTCCAGGCGGATGGCCGTGGTGACGTCGGGCCCGGACCCGATCCCCTCGGTGTCGGGGACGAGCGCGGCGGCCGCATCCTCCTCGTTCCCGTGGGCCCGGTGCACGCCGTCGGCGAGCAGGCGGAGCTGCCGGTCGAGCGGCGCCTGCCGCTCGGGGGGCACCACGGTCTTGAGGTCGTGGAGCGCGGCCGACAGGCGCCGGGTCACCTGCGGCGAGGGTGCGCCGGCCAGCCGGATCTCGTCGAAGGCGAGCCGGACGTAGCCGTCCCAGGTCATCGTGCGCTGGACCAGCCGGACCACGCCGTCCGCGTCCCGGTGCTCGCCGGGGGGCAACGGGCGGACCGCGAGCAGGCGCAGCAGGTCGTGCAGCCGGTGCAGTGCCTGCAGGGTCGTCGTCGGATCGTTGAAGGGCTGGGCGATCGACCGCTCGGCGATGTCGACCAGCTTCCGGAATCCGTACGCGAGGTCTTCGATGTGCACCCGTTCGTCGGCCACCAGCACCAGGCGGGTGATCTCCTCGGGCCGGATCCGGCCGCCGCCGGGGCGGCCGTCACCGGTGCCGGCCCCGGGCGCCCGGTGCACCCGGAACAGCGGTGCGCCGCCGACGACGTAGTCGCCCATGACGGGAACGAGTTCGAGGACGCAGTCGGCGCGACGGGCGGCGGCGACGAGGCGGCGGCGGTCGACCCGGTAGACGTTGCCCGGCGCCGGAGCGGGGATGACGTCCGGGTCGGCGGGCGGGGCGAAGTCAGGCGGGTCGGCGGAGGTGATGTGCCGGCGGGTGCGGTCGCCGACCAGGTCGATGAGGCCGGCTGCCCGCAGCTCCTGACCCGCGTGATGGACGAAGAGGACGAGCGTCACGACGCTGGCCAGCATGAGCGCGTACGCCAGCAGCATCGACAGCCCCGGAACGGCTGCCGGATCGGTGTCCCGGATCTCGCGCAGGACCATCACGGACACCACGAAGGTGGCCCCGAACAGGCCGATGGCCACCTGGTTGGCCCGGTCGGTGAGGAGGGCGGCCACGATCCGGGGGGAGAACTGGCCCATCGCGAGTTGGATGGCGACCAGCGTCATCGTGAGCACGAGGGTGGTCAGCGTCGCGGTCGCGGTGGCGAACGTGGACAGGATGGTCTGCGCGTCGGTGGGCGTGCCGGTGAATGCCTGCGGGATCAGCGTGTAGCCCGAGCGACGGTCGAGCCGGAGCGTGCCGAGAACGATCAGGATGCCGGCGATCAGGCACAGCAGCGGGATCGGCCAGATGCTGGTCCGGAGGGCGTGCATGAGGCGGGACAGGCGCATCGAGGCCCCAGGAGCTCGGGCCGGCAGGGCCGGCCGAGGGGTGCCCCGCCAGGACGTCTCGGCGGGATCGTCGGTGGTGCGGCGGCCCGAACGGCCGGCACCGCCTTCTCCATCTCACTCCTGCTGCCCGACGGTGTCGATCCGAGGGGAAACCCGACCGGCGGGGCGCGGGCAGTCGCGCCCCGGCCGTGTCACCCCGCTCCTGGCGCGGACAGCATCCGCTCGGCGAGCCGCTTCCACAGCGCCAGGTGCGGATCGGTCGTGGCCGGCCGGTCCTCGAAGGCGTGGACGATCGCGACCCCGCGCATGCTGGTGAACAGCAGTTCGCAGACCTCGGGGTAGCGCTCGGCGGCGGCGAGCTCCGGACCCCAGATCTCGTCCGCCACTCCGTAGATCGCGGCCCGCAGCCGCCGCTCCTCGGCCCGCAGCGCCGTGCGCAGCCCGGGATCGGTGCGGGCCGCCGTCCACAGCTCCATCGCCGCCCAGAACGGCGGCTCCTGGAACGTCGCCCACATGAGTTCGATCGCGCGGTCCACCCGCTCCCGGCCGGCCGGCTGGTCGGCCATGAGTGCGGCGGCGCGTTCCCGGACCGCGGCCAGCACGGTGCTCGACAGGTGCCCCGCGGCGGCGACCAGCAGCTGGGCGCGAGACGGGAAGTGGTGCAGCAGCCGCCCGCGGGACACCCCGGCGCGGGCCTGGACGGCGAGGGTCGAGGCGCCGGCGTAGCCGTCCTCGACCAGACACGTCACCGTCGCGTCGAGGATCAGCAGCCGGCTGTCGGCGGTGCGCGCGGAGCGACTCCCGGACGGGCGGACCGGCGCAGCGGAGTAGACGGTCATACGTGACCCTAGGAGCGCCGCGGCCCCGTGCGAGCACTGCCGGCGTCGCCCGACCGTTTTCCTCCCCGGGCGTGCGGGCAGGAGCGCCGGTGTGGACACCGAGATCACGCTGCGCGTGGACGGGGCGGCGCACCCGCTGACCGTCGACACCCGCACGACCCTGCTCGACGCGCTCCGCGAACGGCTGCGGAACACCAGCCCCAAGAAGGGCTGCGACCACGGCCAGTGCGGTGCCTGCACCGTGCTGCTGGACGGCCGCCGGGTGAACAGCTGCCTCGTCCTGGCCGTCACCGTCGGGGATGCCGAGGTGACGACGTCGAACGGGCTGGCCACCGACGGGCAGCCGCACCCTCTGCACCGCTCCTTCGTCCGGCGCGACGCCTTCCAGTGCGGCTACTGCACCCCCGGCCAGATCTGCTCGGCCGCCGGCGTGCTGGAGGAGGCCCGCGCCGGCTGGCCCAGCGCGGTGACCGCGGACCTGACGGCCGCGGTGGAGCTGACCGACACGGAGATCCGCGAGCGGATGAGCGGCAACCTCTGCCGCTGCGCCGCCTACGCCCACATCGTCCCGGCGGTGGCCGACGTGGCCGCCGCCGAGGGGGTGCGGCGGTGAAGGAGTTCCGCTACGAGCGCAGCCCCGACCCCGCGGCGGCGGTCGCCCTGCTGGCCCGGGAACCCGGCGGCGCCTTCCTCGGCGGCGGCACCAACCTCGTCGACCTCATGAAGCTCGGCGTCGCCACGCCCGACGTCCTCGTCGACGTCCGCGAGCTCACCTCGGCCGAGGTGAGCGACCTGCCCGACGGCGGCCTGCGCATCGGCGCCGGCGTCCCGAACGCCGACCTCGCCGCCGACCGGCGGGTGCGCGAGCGCTACCCGGTGCTCGCGCAGGCGCTGCTGGCCGGTGCCTCCGGGCAGCTGCGCAACCGGGCCACCACCGGCGGCAACCTGCTCCAGCGCACCCGCTGCGGCTACTTCACCGACGTCACCCGGCCGTGCAACAAGCGCAGCCCCGGCAGCGGCTGCGGCGCACTGCACGGCGTGCACCGCAACCACGCGATCCTCGGGCAGACCTTCGAGGGGCCCGGTGCGTGCGTGGCCACCCACCCGTCGGACATGGCGGTGGCGCTGGTCGCGCTCGACGCGGTCGTGCGGGTGCTCGGCCCCGACGGCGAGCGGAGCCTCCCGATCGGCGAGCTGCACCGGCTGCCCGGGAACGACCCCTCCCGGGACACCACGCTGCGCCACGGCGAGCTGATCACCGCGGTGGACCTCCCCCCGCTGGACCTGCCCTCGCGCTACCGCAAGGTGCGCGAGCGCGCCTCCTACGCCTTCGCGCTGGTCAGCGTCGCCGCCGCGCTGCGGGTCGAGGACGGCGTCGTCGCCGACGTGCGCCTGGCCCTCGGGGGCGTGGCGCACACGCCGTGGCGGGCGCGCGCCGCCGAGGAGACGCTGCTCGGCCGGCCGGCCACCGAGGAGGCGTTCGCCGCGGCCGCCGGCGCCGAGCTCGCCGCGGCCACCCCGTTGCGGGACAACGGCTTCAAGGTGCCGCTGGCCCGCAACGTCGTCGTCCGCACCCTGCTCGACCTGTCCGGAGGGACCCGATGACCACGATCGACCGCGTCCTCGGTGCCGGCATCGAGCGCATCGACGGCCCGGCGAAGGTCCGCGGCAGCGCGCCCTACGCCTTCGAGCAGGACCCCGGCGAGCCGATCACCCACCTCGCGCTGGTGCAGAGCACCATCAACCGCGGCCGGATCACCCGCCTGGACCCCTCGGCCGCCGAGGCGACGCCCGGGGTGCTCGCCGTCCTCACCCCCGCCAACGCCCCCCGGCTCTCCGGCGAGCTGACCGCGGACCTGCCGGTGCTGCAGTCCCTCGACGTGCACTACCAGGGGCAGGTCGTCGCGGCGGTGGTCGCCGAGACCTCCGAGATCGCGCGGGCGGCGGTCGGGGGCGTGCGGGTCGAGTACGCCGCCGAGGAGCCGGACGTGACGCTGCGTGCCGACCGGCCCGACCTCTACGCCCCGGCGCAGGTCATGGCCGGCTTCGCGACCGACTCGGTGATCGGCGACGTCGACGGGGCGCTGTCCACCGCAGCGGTCACCGTCGACGCCACCTACGAGACACCGGCGCAGCACAACAACCCCATCGAGATGCACACCTCGATGGCCCGCTGGGACGGCGACTCGCTCACCCTCTGGGACGCCAACCAGGGCCCGCACACCATCCAGCGGGACCTGATGACGGCCTTCGGCCTCACCGCCGGGCAGGTGCGGGTGATCTCGCCGTACGTCGGCGGCGGCTTCGGGTCCAAGGCGTTCGCGCACCCGCACCAGATCCTGGCCGCGATGGCGGCGCGGGTGGTCGGCCGCACCGTCGTCCTCGAGCTCACCCGGCAGCAGATGTTCAGCCTGGTCGGGCACCGGACACCGACCATCCAGCGGGTGCGGCTGGGCGCCGATTCCGAGGGCCGGCTGACCGCGATCAGCCACGAGGTCGTCGAGCACACCGCGCGGATCGCCGAGTTCGCCGAGCAGACGGCCACCGCGACCCGGGTCATGTACGCCGCCCCGCACCGGCGGACGACGCACCGGCTGGCCCGCCTCGACGTGCCCCCGCCGACGATCATGCGGGCGCCGGGGGAGACGCCGGGCATGTTCGCGCTCGAGTCGGCGATGGACGAGCTCGCGCACACCCTGGGCATCGACCCGGTGGAGCTGCGCATCCGCAACGAGCCGCCGCGCGACCCGGAGCGCGACGTCCCCTGGTCCTCCCGCAGCCTGGTCGAGTGCCTGCGCACCGGGGCCGAGCGCTTCGGCTGGGCCGGGCGGGACCTCCGCCCGGGGGTGCGCACCGACGGGCGGTGGCTGGTCGGCACCGGCGTCGCCGCGGCCACCTACCCGAGCCGGCGGCGCAAGGCCGACTGCCGGATCTCGGTGGACGGGCGCGGCCGGTACCTCGTCGAGATCGACGGCTCCGACATCGGCACCGGCACGTGGACGGCGCTGACCCAGATCGCCGCCGACGCGCTGCACGTGGGCCTGGGCGAGGTCGAGCTGCGGATCGGCGACAGCCGGCTGCCCTTCGCCGGCGGCGCGGGCGGCTCGACCGGGCTGGCCTCGTGGGGGTCGGCGGTCGTGCTGACCGCGCGGCAGCTGCGCGCTCGGCTGGAATCCCTCGGCGGTCAGCCCCCGCCCGACGGGCTGACCGTGGACGGCGGGGTGCCCGGCCCCTCACCGCACGCCGAGCAGTACTCGATGCACTCCTTCGGCGCGCACTTCGTGGAGGTCCGTGTCGACGCCGACACCGGAGAGGTGCGGGTGCCCCGGGCGACCAGCGTCTACGCGGCCGGCACGATCGCCAACGCCACGACCGCCCGTTCGCAGTTCCTCGGCGGCTTCTGCATGGGGCTGTCGATGGCGCTGCACGAGGAGTCGCTGCAGGACGAGCACTTCGGGCACTTCGTCAACCACGACCTGGCCGGGTACCACATCGCCACCAATGCCGACGTCGGGGAGATCGACATCTCCTGGCTCGACGAGGAGGACCCCTGGGTCAACGAGCTCGGCCTGAAGGGGATCGGGGAGATCGGCATCGTGGGCGCCGCGGCAGCCGTGGCCAACGGCTACTGGCACGCGACCGGGCGGCGCATCCGCGACCTGCCGCTCACGCCCGACAAGTTCTTCCGCTGACCGGAGTGGATCCGTGGGCGTGACGCGCACGGATCCACTCCGGTCAGCGGCTCCGGGAGACTGGCGGCGTGCTGCCACCGCCGGGGACGCCGGGAACCGACCTCCCCGTCCGGGCCGTGCTCCCGGCCGTGGCCGCCGCGCTGGCCGGTGCGGGCAGCGCGGTGCTGGTCGCGCCGCCCGGCACCGGCAAGACCACCCTGGTCCCGCTGGCGCTGGCCGGGCAGCTCCCGGGGCGGGTGCTGGTGGCCGAACCGCGCCGGGTGGCCACCCGCGCCGCCGCCCGCCGGATGGCCGCGCTGCTCGGCGAGCCGGTCGGCCGTTCGGTCGGCTACAGCGTCCGCGGGGACAGCCGGCGCAGCGAGGACACCCGGGTCGAGGTCGTCACCACCGGGCTGCTGGTGCGGCGCCTGCAGGCCGATCCGGAGCTTCCCGGGGTGGCTGCCGTCGTCCTCGACGAGTGCCACGAGCGGCACCTGGACACGGATCTGGCGCTGGCGTTCGTCCTCGACGTCCGCGCCGCGCTGCGCCCGGAGCTGGCGCTGCTCGCGATGTCGGCCACCGCGCAGGCCGGCCGGCTGGCCCGGCTGCTCGGCGCAGCCGCCCCGGCGCCGGTGGTCGAGGCGAGCGGCACCCTGCACGACGTCGAGCCGGTGTGGTGCCCGCCCGAGCCCCCCGTGGCACCGCCGCACGGCGGCCGGGTCGACCCGCGGCTGCTCGACGCCGTCGCGGCGACCACCCGCCGGGCCCTGGCCGAGACCTCCGGCGACGTGCTGGTCTTCCTCCCCGGCGCCGCGGAGATCGCCGGGGTCGGGAGCCGGCTCGCCGGGGTGGACGCCGACGTCCGGCCGCTGCACGGCCGGCTGCCCGCCGCCGAGCAGGACGCGGCACTCGTCCCCAGCCCCCGCCGGCGGGTGGTGCTCGCCACCGACGTGGCCGAGAGCAGCCTGACCGTGCCCGGGGTGCGGACCGTCGTCGACGCGGGGCTGGCCCGCGTGCCGCGGTTCGACGTGTCCCGGGGGCTGGGGACGCTGGTCACGGTCCGGGTGTCGCGGTCCTCCGCCGTCCAGCGCGCGGGGCGGGCCGGGCGCGAGGGACCGGGCCGGGTGTACCGGCTGTGGTCGGAGGCCGAGCACGCCCGCCTGCCGGCCGCCCCGGAGCCGGAGATCGCGGTCGCCGACCTCACCGGCCTGGCCCTGGAGCTGGCCTGCTGGGGCGCTCCGGACGGCCGGGGCCTGGCGCTGCCCGACCCGCCGCCGGCCGCCGCCTTCTCCGTCGCGCGGGCCGCGCTGGCCGGGCTCGGTGCGGTGGACGGGAGCGGCCGGGTCACCGCCCGCGGCCGGTCGCTCACCGCCGTCGGCGCGCACCCCCGCCTGGCGCGGGCGCTGCTGGACGGGGCCCCGCGGGTGGGCCGGCGGCGCGCGGCCGAGGTCGTGGCGCTGCTCTCGGCCGACCTCCCGGCCGGCTCCGACGACCTGGTCGCCGACTGGCGCACGCTGCGCGGAAGCCGTAGCGGGGCGGCCGCCCGCTGGCGTGAGGAGGCCGGCCGGCTCGCCCGCGCGGCCCCACCGGCACCGGACGCCGACCTGCCCGACGACGTCGCCGCCGGCCTGGTGGTCGGGCTGGCCCACCCCGAGTGGCTGGCCCGCCGGCGCCCCGGCACCGAGCGCACCTATCTGCTGGCGGCGGGGACCGGCGCGGAGCTGGCACCCGGTACCGCGCTGGGCGGTGCGGCCTGGCTGGCGGTGGCCGCGGCCGACCGGGCTCCGGGGCGGCGCGACGCGCGGGTGCGCCAGGCGGTAGCGGTGGACGAGGCGACCGCCCGGGAGGTCGGCGGGCCCACCGAGGGGCCCGAGGTGGGCTGGCGGGACGGCGACCTGGTGTCCGCCCGCGTCGAGCGGCTCGGCGCGATCGTGCTGGCCGAGCGCCCGTTGCCGGACCCGGACCCCGCCGCGGTGGCCGCCGCGCTCGCCGAGGGACTCCGCCGCGAGGGGCCGGCGCTGCTGCGCTGGACCCCCGCCGCCCGGGCGCTGCGCGAGCGCCTGGCCGCCGCGCACGCCGGGCTCGGGGAGCCGTGGCCCGCGGTGGACGAGGACGCCCTGCGGGAGGCCCTCACCACCGGCCCCGCCCTCGCCGTCGCCCGCAGCCGGGCCGATCTGGACCGGATCGACGTGGTCGCGGCGCTGCGCTCGCTGGTGCCCTGGCAGCTGGCCGGCCGGCTCGACGAGCTGGTGCCCGAGCGGGTCGAGGTGCCGACCGGGTCGCGCATCCGGGTGGACTACTCCGATCCGGAGGTGCCCACGCTGTCGGTCCGGCTGCAGGAGGTCTTCGGCTGGGCGGCCGCACCTCCCGTGGCCGGCCGCACCCTCCGGTTGCAGCTGCTCTCACCGGCGAACCGGGTCGTGGCGACCACCTCGGACCTGGCCGGCTTCTGGGGCACCGGCTATCCCGCCGTCCGCAGCGAGCTGCGCGGCCGCTACCCGCGCCACCCCTGGCCGGAGGACCCGGCGACCGCCCCCGCGACCCGGCGGGCCGCCCCGCGCGGCCGCTGAGCGGAGTGGATCCGTGGGCGTGACGCGCACGGATCCACTCCGCTCAGCTCGCGATGGCGGCGACCGGCGAGGTGCGGGCGGCGCGGCGGGCCGGCAGCACCGAAGCCAGCAGCCCCGCCACCGTGGCGACGGCGACGATCACCGCCACCTGCAGCCACGGCACGGTCACCACGACCCCGCCGGTCATGCCGAGCGCCGACGCCGTCCCGGTCAGCCCGTAGATCCCGCCGAGGACGACGCCCAGCACCGCGGCCACCCCGGACACCAGGACCGCCTCCCACGCCAGCAGCCCGCGCAGCTGCCGCCGGGTCAGCCCGAGCGCCCGCAGCAGGCCGTTCTCCTGTCGCCGCTCGACGACCGACAGCGCCAGGGTGTTGCCGACGCCGATCAGGGCGATGACCACCGCGACCCCGAGCAGGCCGGTGACCACCAGCAGCAGCATGTCGAGCACCTCGTTCATCTGCTCGCGCAGGCTGACCACCCCCGTGACCTGCGCGTCGGTGACCGCGGTGCCGACCGTGGCGGTGACCGCGTCGACCACCGCGGCCGGGTCCCCGGCGTCGTCCAGGCGCAGCCACAACTGGCCGACCGTCGCGTCGGGGACCAGCGCGGTCAGCTCGGCGGCGGTCAGCAGCAGCGGGCCCTCGGCGATCACCTGGGCGCGCAGCGACAACCCGCCGCCGGGTCCGGTCAGCTCCAGGGGGGACCCGTCGGTCACCGCCCAGGAATCGGCCATCCACTCCGGCAGCAGCACCTCACCGGCGTCGGGCAGCGGGGTGTCGGCGGTCGAGCGCAGCACCGGCACGGCGGTCGACACGTCGACCCCGTAGGCCGCCCACTCCTGCCCGTCGGGACCGGTGAGGAGCGCCGTCGGCAGCGCGGCACCCTGGGCGACACCCTCCACCGCCTGCAGCCGGCCGAGCAGTGTCCCGGGCAGCTCCCCGGACAGGCTCTCGACGACGACGTCGGCGGGGTAGGCGGCGGCCAGCCCGGCGGTCGCGGTGGCCCGGGTCGACGCGGTGCCCACCACCATCGCGGTGGTGAGCGTGACCCCGATGAGCAGCGCGGTGGCGGTGGCCGCCGTGCGCCGGGGGTTGCGGGTGGCGTTGCCCGCGGCCAGCCGGGCGGGCACCCCGCCGATCCGGGTGACCAGCCCGCCGGCCGCCCGCACCACCGGCGGCACTGCCCGCTGGGCGAGCAGCACCACGCCGAGGAAGCTGGCCACGCCGCCGGGCAGGGCGACGAACACGTCGGACATCAGCACGCCGAGGGCGAGCAGGCCCGCACCGGGCAGGAGCAGCAGCAGGCCGAGCAGCAGCCGCAGCAGCCCCGCCCGGGAGCGCAGCGGCGCCGGGCCGGTGGGGCGCAGCGCGGCCAGCGGCGCCACCCGGGTCGCCGCCCGGGCGGGGGCGAACGCGGCGAGCAGCGTGGTCAGCGTGCCGACCGCGAGCCCGGCGACGACGGCGAGGAGCGGGACCGCCAGCCCGGACAGCGGCACCGGCGACTCGACGCCCTCGGCCAGCGCCGAGACCGCCGCGGCCAGCCCGATGCCGGCGCCGACGCCCAGCGCGGAGGCGGCCAGGCCGGTGAGCGCGGCCTCGCCCAGCACGCTGCGGCGCACCTGCCGGCCGGTGGCACCGACGCAGCGCAGCAGCGCCAGCTCGCGGGTCCGCTGGGCGAGCAGGACGGCGAAGGTGTTGGCGATGACCAGCCCGGCGACGACCACCGCGACGGTGCCGAAGACCAGCAGGATGGCAGTGAGCGCGAAGGAGTTCCCGAGCATGCTCGCCGCGCGCTCCTCGGCCTGCTCGGTGCCGGTGCGCACGGTCAGCCGCCCGTCCAGCGCGTCGCGGACCGCGGCGGCCAGCAGCTGCTCGTCGGCGCGGGGCCAGCCGGCGACCCGCACCTCGGTGGGATCGACCGCCCCCCAGGCCTGCGCCTGCTCGGGCACGACGTAGGCCCGGCCGTACAGCCCGGCACCCGGATCGCCGCCCAGGTCGACGACGCCGGTCACGGTGACCGTGGTGGTGGACTCGGTGCCGTCGGCGGCGACCGAGACCGCGGTCAGCTCATCGCCCACCGCGGCGCCGACCCGCTCGCTGACCGCGACCTCCCCGGGCCGGTCGGGCAGTGCGCCGTCGGCCAGCTGCTGCCAGCGCAGCGTGGGGTCGGCCGCCACCGCGGAGACGTCGAGGTACTGGCTGCCGGTGCGGCCGGGGACCACCGCCTGCACCGCCACCTCCCACTCCGGGGCGATCGCGCGCACGCCCTCCACGGTGCGCAGCGTCTCGACGTCGTCGGCCAGCGAGGAACCGTCCTCGGTGCTGATCACCACGTCGGCGCCGAGGTACTGGGCGCCCGCCGCGGTCAGGACGGTGTCGCGGGTGGTCTGGTTGAGGACGAGCGTGGCCACCACGAACGCGACGGCGAGCACGACGGCCAGGCAGGAGGCGACCAGCCGCGCGGCGTGCGTGCGGATCTGGGCCAGGACGACCGAGCGCACCTCAGGCGCCCAGCCCGCGCAGCGCGGAGACGACGGAGTCGGCGGTGGGGTGCTCGATCTCGCCGGCCAGCCGGCCGTCGGCGAGCAGCACGACCCGGTCGGCGTAGGCCGCCGCGATCGGGTCGTGGGTGACCATCACGACGGTCTGGCCCGTCTCGCGCACGCTGCTGCGGAGCAGGTCGAGCACCTCCGCACCGGCCCGGGAGTCGAGGTTGCCGGTGGGCTCGTCGGCGAAGACGACGTCGGGCCGGGGGAGCAGCGCCCGCGCGACGGCGACCCGCTGCTGCTGGCCGCCGGAGAGCTCCGAGGGGCGGTGCCGCAGCCGCTCGCGCAGACCCAGCCGGGCGATCACCGCGTCGAACCAGGCGGAGTCGGGACGGCGGCCGGCCAGCTGCAGCGGCAGCACGATGTTCTCCCGGGCGTCGAGCACCGGCAGCAGGTTGAACGACTGGAAGACGAAGCCGATCCGCTCGCGGCGCAGCCGGGTCAGCTCGTCGTCGCGCAGCCGGGTCAGCTCGGTGTCGCCCAGCCACACCTGCCCGCCGGTCGCGGCGTCCAGCCCGGCCAGGCAGTGCATGAGCGTCGACTTGCCCGACCCGGACGGCCCCATGATCGCGGTGAAGGCGCCCCGGGCGAAGGCGACGTCCACCCCGGCGAGGGCGTGCACGGCGGTCTCCCCGCTGCCGTAGGTCTTCGTCAGCCCGGTGGCGCGCACGGCGGCGGCCGCTGAGGGCGGCTCGCCGGGGACGGTCATGACGGGAACGGGTGCGGACACGGGGCGACCTCCGGAAGGCGTGGACGGGAACGGTGATCACGCTGCCGGTCGGGGGGTGCTCGTCGCGTCGGAGCACGGGGCGATCGTGGTGCCAGCCTGTGGTCTGACCAGGCGTCATCCCCCGGTCGGACAGTCCGGTGCCCGCCCCGGCCTGAGGGGCGACCGCGGTCAGGCGGGGGCGTTGCGGAGCAGGTCGGCGGGCTGCACCAGGCCGGTGCGGTAGGCCAGGACGACGGCCTGCACCCGGTCGCGCGAGCCGGTCTTGGCCAGCACCCGCCCCACGTGGGTCTTCACCGTCGCCTCGCTGACCACGAAGTGCGCGGCGATCTCGGCGTTGGTCGCGCCGTAGGCCATCTGCACCAGCACCTCGCGTTCGCGCGGGGTGAGCTCGACCAGGGCCCGGTCGTCGGGGGCGGCCACCGGCGCGGCGCCGCGCAGCATCGGCGCGACGTGCTGCAGCAGCCGGCGGGTGGAGCTGGCCGCGATCACCGAGTCGCCGGCGTGCACCGTGCGGACGGCGGCGAGCATCTCCTCCGGCGGCGCGTCCTTGAGCAGGAAGCCGCTGGCGCCGGCACCGATGGCGGCGACCACGTACTCGTCGAGGTCGAAGGTGGTCAGCACGACCACCCGCGGCGGGTCGGGCAGCGCGGTGACCCGCCGGGTCGCCTCGATGCCGTCCATCGACGGCATCCGGATGTCCATCAGGACGACGTCCACCGGCACGCGCTCCAGCACCCCGACCGCCTCGGCGCCGGTGCCCGCCTCGCCGACCACGGCCAGGTCGGGCTGGGAGTCGATGACCATCCGGAAGCCGGCACGGACCATCTGCTGGTCGTCCACCAGGGCCACCCGGATCGGCTCGCTCATCGGTCCACTGCCTTGCCCGACTCCGCGCTCGCTCGTTGCTCGCTCGCTGTCGTCATCGCCGGGCAGGGTAGGGGAGGACGGCGTGCACGCCGAAACCACCGCCCGGGCGGGGACCGGCGTCC
This sequence comes from Geodermatophilus ruber, assembly GCF_900114385.1. Classification (GTDB taxonomy): domain Bacteria; phylum Actinomycetota; class Actinomycetes; order Mycobacteriales; family Geodermatophilaceae; genus Geodermatophilus; species Geodermatophilus ruber. The sequence goes on along the minus strand of NZ_FOSW01000016.1, from coordinate 51,204 downwards.
AGCCGGCCGCCGTGCAGCCGGGCGCGCTCGCGCATGCCGACCAGGCCCTGGCCGGCGCCGTCGGCCTCGACCATCGCGGCCGAGGCGCCCCGCCCGTCGTCGAGGACGGAGAGCTCGAGCGCGTCGGGGCGCCAGTGCAGCCGGACCCAGGCGCGGCTGGCCGGCCCGGCGTGCTTGAGGACGTTGGTCAGCGACTCCTGGACGATCCGGTAGGCGGCCAGCTGGGGGCCGGCCGGCAGCTCCCGCGGCGCGCCCTCGACGAGCAGGTCGACGTCCAGCCCGCTGGTCCGCACGTCCTCGACCAGCCCGGAGACCGCGGCGACGTCCGGCTGCGGCGCGTACTCCTCGCCGCCGTCCTCGCGCAGCACGCCGAGCAGGCCGCGCATGTCGGCCAGCGCCTGCCGGCCGGTGGCCGCGATCGCCTCGAGCGCGCCGGTGGCCGCCTCGGGGTCGGTGCGCCCGGCGTACCGGCCGCCGTCGGCCTGGGCGATGACCACCGACAGGGAGTGGGCGACGACGTCGTGCATCTCCCGGGCGATGCGGGCCCGCTCCGCGGTGGCGGCCAGCCGCATCTCCTGGTCGCGCTCCAGCTCCAGCAGCCGCGCCCGCTCCTCCAGCTGGGCCATCCGCAGCCCCCGGGCCCGCCGCAGGTCGCCCAGCGCCCAGGCGGCGACGACGGCCACGCCGATCGAGCCCGCCGTCACGATCAGCGCGTCGCCGGCGTTCGCGGAGAAGAAGCGCAGCGCGGCGAGGACGGCGCCGAACAGCCCGATCGCCAGCCCCGCGCGCCCCGCCCACCGCGGCGCGTAGGCGGCCAGCGCGTAGATCATGAGCAGCGCCGAGACGTTGGCCGCCAGGAATGTCTCGACGGCGACGAGCTCGAGCAGCCCGGCGGCCACGACGACGGCGGCGGCCGGGATCGGCGCCCGCCGCCGCCACGCCAGGGGCACGGTGAGCAGCAACCCGATGAGGAACGCCTGGGACGGGTTCGACCAGTAGCTGCCCGCGGGCAGGACGACGGTCGCGAGGCAGGTGAGGGCCGCGAGCGCGACGTCGACGTGGAACGGGTGGTCGCGCAACCACGCGGCGAGGTGTTCGAGCGGGGGGCGGCCGTCCATCGCGACGACCCTAGGCAGCCCGCGGTGGGGCGTCGTCCACCCGTGGGGGGATCCGCGCGTCAGCCCGGGGGACCAGCCTCAGCGGGCGGCGAGGTGGCGCAGCAGCGTCTCGCCGAGGTCGCGCATCGCCTCGACCTGCTCGGGGGAGAGCTGGTCGAACAGGTGCGTGCGCACGCTCTCCACGTGCACCGGCGCGGCCGCCTCCAGCGCCTCGAAGCCGTCGTCGGTGAGGACGGCGAGCTGCCCGCGGCCGTCCTCCGCGCAGACCTGCCGCCGGACCCAGCCGCGTTCCTCCAGCCGCGAGACCGCGTGCGAGAGCCGGCTCCGGGAGGACAGGCAGCGGTCGGCCAGCTCGCTCATGCGCAGCATCCGGCCGGGGGTCTCCGACAGTGCGACGAGGATCTCGTAATAGGCGTGCGAGATGCCCGTCTCGTGGGTGAGCTCGCGGTCGAGCCGGTCCAGCACCAGCTGCGCGCTGTACAGCCAGGCGCGCCAGGCCTTCTGCTCCTCGGCGTCGAGCCAGCGCGGCTCGCCCGCCGGGCGGGCCCGGTCATTCGGCGCCCCGTGCGCGACCGCGGTCATGCCACTAGGGTACTAGCGGAATGATTGAGCCATCAACTAGGCTGCGGACCGAGCAGAAAGTCAAACGCTCAACCAGACTTCGGAGGGACTTCCCATGACCAGCACCGCCCACGTCCAGATCCCCGGCTACGTCGTCGGCACCTGGGACATCGACGCCACCCACTCGACCGTCGGCTTCGTCGTCCGGCACATGATGGTCAGCAAGGTCCGCGGCTACTTCCGCGACTTCTCCGGCGAGATCGTCACCGCCGAGGACCCGACGCAGTCCAGCGTGACCGCCACCATCGACCTGGCCTCGATCGACACCCGGCAGGAGCAGCGCGACGCGCACATCCGCTCCGCCGACTTCTTCGACGTCGAGAACCACCCGCAGATGACCTTCCGCTCCACCGGCGTCCGCGCCGACGGTGCCGACTGGATCGTCGACGGTGAGCTCACCCTCAAGGGCAACACGAAGCCCGTCTCGCTGGCTCTGGAGCTCGAGGGCTTCGGCCCCGACGCCTACGGAGGCACGCGCGCCGGCTTCTCCGCCCGCACCGAGATCTCCCGCGCCGCCTTCGGCGTCGACATCGCGATGCCGATGGACGGTGGCGGCGTCGTCGTCGCCGACAAGATCGTCGTCGAGCTCGAGATCCAGGGCGTGCTCCGCACCGCCTGACGCCCGCTGCAGGGTCCCGCCGCGAGCCTGCGAGCGGTGGGGGGCAGTGGGTATTTTCCGAGGGGCCTGGGCGAGCGCCGCCCAGGCCCCTCGTCGTATCCGCGCAGCCGTACCGGGCCGACGCCGATCGGCGTGCGGAATGGCGCGCAGGGCTTCCGGCACAGGTCCTGCCCGTCCTGGTACCGCGCCTGCCGGTGGAACTGGTCGGCGGCGGCTCCGGCGGTTCCCAGGAGGTTCCCAGTCGCTCCCCAGCGGATCCCCGGCTCCGGGGAGCAGCGTCGGCAGCGTGTCGGAGGACCGGCCGGTCCCCGTCGTCCCGTGGCCGGTCGTGGGCGGCGCGGGGGTCGCGCGGGTGCCGGTCCGGCCGTCCGGAGGGAGGTCGGGATGCACCCTGGACGAGGCGCCGGCCGGAGTGGCCACCCCGCGGTGCGGGTCGCCGTCGCCGTGGCGGTGCTGATGGTCGCCGTCCTGACCGTCATCGCGGTCCAGTCGCACGGGCCGGCGCGCAGCGACGCCGCCGTGCCCGCCGGCGCGGTCGACGGCGGGACGGCGTTCGTCGCGGGCTCGCCCCGCGCGCCGGTGACCGTCGACGTCTACGAGGACTTCCAGTGCCCGGTCTGCAGCCGCTTCGAGGCCGAGACCGGCGGCACGCTGGCCGTCCTGGCCGCGCGCGGGACGGCGCAGGTGCGCTACCACCCGATCGCCGTCCTCGACCGGGCTTCGACCGACCGGTACTCGACCCGGGCCCTGAACGCGGCGGCCGTGGTCGCCGACGCGGCAGGCACGCGGGCGTTCCTGGCCTTCCACGACCTGGCGTTCGCCCACCAGCCGGCCGAGGGCAGCCGCGGGCTGACCGACGCGCAACTGACCGCGCTCGCGGCGCAGGCCGGAGCCGATGGCGCCGCCGTCACCCACGGCATCACCCACCTGCGGTTCGCGGAGTGGACCCGCCAGGTCACCGACGACGCGAGCCGGGCCGGGGTCACGAGCACTCCCACCGTGCTGGTCGACGGGAAGGCGCTGGCCGACCGGACGGCGGCCGGCCTCGCCGCCGCCGTCGCTGCCGCGACCCGGAGCTGACGGAGCTCCGGCCGGAGGCGTCGGCCCGCCCCGTGCGCCCCTGGCCGGCGGAAGAACCGGCCCGGCCCGCGCCGGGAGGCGGACGCGGGGAGGGGAGACTGGGCGGCATGACGAGCTCGACCCTGACCCGCGCCCGCACCCGCTTCCCCTCCGCCGTCCTCGTCGCGGTCGGGCTGGCCGCCGGCTTCGGCGTCGCCCAGAGCACCGGCATCCGGGCGCTGGGTGGCGCGCTCTTCGCCCTCGGCGGCCTGGGTGCGGCGTGGCTGTGGGTGCAGCGGCGCGGCTGGGCGGTCGCTCTCGGCCTCGGTGGGCTCTACGTGGGTGCGTTCGTGCTGGCCCACGTGCTGGCGCTGGGCGTGGGGATGGCGGCCTGGCTGGCCGTGAGTCTGGTCACGATCGCCGCTGCAGGGGTGACGTTCGCGGTGGCCGACCGGCCGCAGGCAGCGGTCACCCGGCGCTGAACACCTAAAGTGGGAAGGTCGCCGGGCCGGCGGCCGTTACACCTGATGCCCCGCGCGCGACCGTGCGGCGGCTCCCCGAACTCTTCCGAGGTGCCCTTCCGCATGCCCACCCGCGACGACCTGCGCAACGTGGCGATCATCGCCCACGTCGACCACGGCAAGACGACCCTGGTCGACGCCCTCCTCCGTCAGGCCGGAGCCCTCGGCCGCGCCAAGGGCGAGGGCACGGACGCCGACACCACGCAGGACCGCGTCATGGACTCGATGGATCTCGAGCGTGAGCGCGGCATCACCATCCTCGCCAAGAACACCGCGATCCACCTGGCCGACGAGAACGGCAACCCCGTCGTCGTCAACATCGTCGACACCCCCGGCCACGCCGACTTCGGGGGCGAGGTCGAGCGCGGCCTGTCGATGGTCGACGGTGTCGTCCTGCTCGTGGACGCCTCCGAGGGGCCGCTCCCGCAGACCCGCTTCGTGCTCCGCAAGGCGCTGGGCAAGGGGATGCCGGTCATCCTGGCGGTCAACAAGACCGACCGCTCCGACGCGCGGATCGACGAGGTCGTCGACGAGACCTACGAGCTGTTCATGGAGCTGCTCGAGGACAACGGCCTGGACCCCGATGCGCTCGAGTTCCCGATCGTCTACTGCAACGGGCGCACCGGTCAGGCGTCGCTGAACCGCCCGGAGAACGGCACCGTGCCGGACAGCCCGGACCTGGCGCCGCTGGTCAAGACGCTGCTGGAGACCATCCCGGCGCCGAGCTACGACGCCGAGGAGCCGCTGCGCGCGCAGGTCACCAACCTGGACGCCTCCCCGTTCCTGGGGCGGCTGGCGCTGCTGCGCATCCACTCCGGTGAGATGAAGCGCGGCCAGCAGGTGGCCTGGTGCCGCACGGACGGCACGGTCAAGAACGTCAAGATCACCGAGCTGCTGATGACCGAGGGCCTCACCCGGACCCCGGCCGAGAGCGCCGGCCCCGGTGACCTCGTCGCCATCGCCGGCATCGAGGACATCATGATCGGCGACACCCTCGCCGACCCGAACGACCCGCGCCCCCTGCCGCCGCTGACCGTCGACGAGCCGTCGATCTCGATCACCATCGGGATCAACACCTCGCCGATCTCGGGCAAGTCCGGCAAGAAGCTCACCGCCCGCCTCATCAAGAACCGGCTCGACCAGGAGCTGGTCGGCAACGTCTCGGTGCGCATGCTGCCCACCGAGCGCCCCGACACCTGGGAGATGCAGGGCCGCGGCGAGCTGGCGCTGGCCATCCTCGTCGAGCAGCTGCGCCGCGAGGAGTTCGAGCTGACCGTCGGGCGGCCGACCGTCGTGACCAAGGAGATCGACGGCAAGCTGCACGAGCCGGTCGAGCGGGTCACCATCGACACCCCCGGCGAGTACGTGGGCACGCTGACCCAGGCGCTGGCCACCCGCCGCGGGCGCATGGAGAACCTGGTGCACCACGACACCGGCTGGGCGCGGATGGAGTACATCGTCCCGTCCCGCGGGCTGATCGGGTTCCGCACCGAGTTCCTCACCGAGACCCGCGGCACCGGCGTCCTCAACCACAACCTCGAGGGCTACGAGCCGTGGCTGGGCGACATGCGCGCCCGCCCGACCGGCTCGCTGGTCGCCGACCGGCAGGGCGTGGCGACCTCGTACGCGATGTTCTCGCTGCAGGAGCGCGGCTCGATGATGGTCGCCCCGGGCACCGAGGTCTACGAGGGCATGATCGTCGGGGAGAACTCCCGGCCCGACGACATGGACGTCAACATCACCAAGGAGAAGAAGCTCACCAACATGCGGTCCTCGACCGCGGAGGAGCTCGAGCGGCTGATCCCGCCGCGGATCCTGAACCTGGAGCAGGCGCTGGAGTTCTGCGCCGAGGACGAGTGCGTCGAGGTCACCCCGGCCGCCGTCCGGGTGCGCAAGGTGATCCTCGACCAGAGCGAGCGCGGCAAGGCCAAGAACCGCAAGCCGAAGGCCTGACCCCCTGCGCGCGAAACCCCCTGTCCGCACCCGCGGGCAGGGGGTTTCGCGCGTACCGGGCCGGGAGGCTGCCGTGATCGTTTCGTTACCGGCCGTGATGACGAGCCGGGGCCCGGCGACCCGCCCATCCGCGGCTCGCCGGAGCCCCCCGCTCCCGCTGCCTACGGTCGCCTCGGGCCCGTGTGCACCGGGCCGGGGCGAACGAGAGAGGCGGCCGAACGCTGATGAGGACCACCCGCGCAACGCTGGACAACGAGGGTCACCGGGGCGGCATCGACGTCCGGGTGAGCCTGCGCAGCGATGCCGGGTCCGGTGAACAGGCCTTCGACGGCGCCTGGTTCCCCCGGAGCCGGGACCTCGCCGTCGAGGTGCCCGAGCTGGTCGCCGCCCTCGACAAGCGCGGGGTGCGGATCGAGCGGTTCACCTACGCCCTCGACGCCTGGCTCCCGGCCCCGCGCAAGGTCCTCGTCGGCGGCCGGGTCGTGCGCACCGGCGGGTTCCGCAGCATGGACCCGGGTGTGGTCTGCCTGAGCTGGGCCGGCGGCGCCCGGCGGGCCGACCTGCTCGCCGTCCCGCCGGAGACCGACGTCATCACCGGCACCCGCGCGCTGCGGCTGTGCACCCGCCGCGGGCTGCCGCGCTCGCCGCAGATGGTGCTCGCCGCCGCGCGCTCCACGCCGCTGCCGCAGGTGCCCGTGCTGCCGGTGACCCGCGCGGTCTGAGAAAGGACCCCGTCCCCCTCACCGTTCGCACGCTCACGGCGAGCCTCCGGACGGGGTCTTACGCCGGTCGTGAACCGGCTGGACGGCGGGGGAGCGGCTGGGCTGAGCTGCAGGCATGCGACTCCTGGTTCTCGGCGGCACCCAGTTCCTCGGCCGGCACGTGGCGACGGCGGGCCTCGACCGCGGTCACGAGGTGGCGACCTTCACCCGCGGCGTCTCCGGGGAGCCACCGGCCGGCGTCCGGGCGCTGCACGGCGACCGTGACGATCCCGCCGCGCTGCCGGCGGCGCTGGCGGACTGGCAGCCCGACCTCGTCGTCGACACCTCCTGCCAGACCCGGGCCGCGGCCCGCAACGCCGCCGCGGTCCTGGGCGGGGTCCACGGCTACGCCTTCGTCAGCAGCCTCAACGCCTACGCCCACTGGCCACCCGGGCCGATCGGCCCGGAGGACGACGAGCCGACCTGGACCAGCGACGAGGACGAGTACGGCCCGATCAAGGCCGACGCCGAGCGCATCCTCGGCGCCGCGCTGCCCGGCCGCTTCCTCACCGCGCGCGCCGGGCTGATCGTCGGCCCGGACGACCGCGTGGATCGGCTGGGCTGGTGGCTGCGGCGGATCGCCCGCGGCGGGCGGGTCGTCGTCCCCGCCGCGCTCGACCAGCCGATCGCCGTCGTCGACGCCCGCGACCTGGCCGGCTGGCTGGTCGACCTGGCCGCCGCGGGCGCCTCCGGCGGGGTGAGCGCGACCGGGCCCGCCGGCATGACCACCTTCGGCGGCCTGCTCGACCTGGTCCGGGAGGTCACCGGCAGCGACGCGGAGTGGGTGCCGGTGCCCGAGCAGGAGCTGCTGGCGGCCGGGGTGGAACCGTGGCAGCACCTGCCGCTGTGGCTGCCCGCCGAGGTGGCCCGCACCGCCTGGGACGTCGACACGACGCGGGCCCGCGCGCTCGGGCTGCCCAGCCGGCCGCTGGCGGAGTCGGTCGCCGCCACCTGGGCCTGGCTCCAGACGGTCGACCAGCTGCCCCCGCCCCCTCACGGTCGGCCGTCCCCCGGCCTGCCCGCCGAGCTGGAGAAGCAGCTGCTCGCCGCCCGCTGAGAGCGCTCAGCGGCGGCGGGCCCGCACCACCACGTCGACGAGGGGCGGCGCCCCGCCCTCGTGGCCGCGCGCCTCCCGCGGGCGCTGCTCGGCGACCAGCACCTCCCAGTCGCCGGGCAGGTCGGCGACGACGTCGTCGACGTCCGCGAACCGGTCCGCGCCCCAGACCGCGCGCTCCTCGGTGTAGTCGTGCCCCACCCACACCAGCGCGCCGCCGGGCGCGAGCGCAGAGGCCAGCCGGGCCAGCAGCGCCGCGCGCTCCGCCGCCGTCGGGTGCAGGAAGGCCGCTGCGATCAGGTCGAACGCGCCGGCCGGTGGCGTCCAGGTGGTCAGGTCGGCCGTCACCCACTCGACCCGGTCGCCGACGCCGGCCTCGGCCGCGTGCACGGCGGCCCGCTGCAGCGCAGTCGGTGACCAGTCCACGCCGGTGACCCGCCAGCCCCGGGAGGCCAGCCAGACGGCGTCCCCGCCCTCTCCGCTGCCCAGGTCCAGCGCGCGGCCGGGGGGCAGGTCGGCCACCTCGGCCACCAGCGCCGCGTTGGGCCGTCCGCTCCACACGCTCGGGGAGGACAGGTAGCGCTCGTCCCAGGCGGCGGCGTCCTGCGCGGTGCACGCGTGGCGGTGCGCCGTCCCGTGCCCGTGCTGGCCGGCGCGGTCGGCGACCGCCCGGCGGGTGTCCTCGGCGATGAGGTCGGCGTTGATGGCCGCCGCGGTGTTCAGCCCGGCCGCGGCGGAGCTGATCACCTGAGCGCGCAGGTCCGTGACGTTGCCGGCGACCCAGACCCCCGGCACCGCGGTGGCGCCCCACGGATCGGACGGAACGGCGCTGCCGAACACGTGCCCGGCCATCTCCTGGTCGACTGCGGGCAGCCCGAGCGCGTCGAGGAGGCCGGACCGGGCGGTGAATCGCGGCGCCACCACCAGGGCGGCCCGCGGCACGACCTGTCCGGACACCAGCCGCACGCCGGAGAGCCGGTCGCCGGCGGTGACCAGGCCGGCGACCTCCCCGGGGACGACGCTGATGCCCCGGGCCGAGAGCTGCTCCCGCTCCTCGTCGGTGGGCGCCGGCCCGGTGTGCTGGAAGAGCGTCACGTCGGCGCTCCACTGCCGCCACAGCAACGCGCCGTGGACGCCGAGCGGGCCGGTGGAGAGCACGCCGACCGGCTGGTCGCGCACCTCCCAGCCGTGGCAGTACGGGCAGTGCAGCACGTCGCGCCCCCACAGCTCCCGCACCCCGGGCACGTCGGGGAGCTCGTCGACCAGCCCGGTCGTCACCAGCAGCCGGCGACCCCGCACCGACGAGCCGTTGCACAGGTCGACGACGAACCCGTCGTCGACCGGCCGCGCGCCGGTGGCCTCTCCGGCGAGGAACTCGGCGCCGTACCCGGCGGCCTCCCTCCGGCCGGCGGTCAGCAGCTCGCCGGGCGGCGTCCCCTCCCGGCCCAGGTAGTTGTGCACGTGGCCGGCGGGGGCGTTGCGAGGTGCGCCGTCGTCCACCACGAGCACCGAGCGGCGGGCGCGGCTCAGGGCCAGCGCCCCGCTCAGCCCGGCGGCGCCCCCGCCGACCACCACGACGTCGTACTGCTGCTCCATGTCGGCTCCTCCGCTGGGTTCGGTCCCTCGCCTCGCAGGGACGGACCGACTCTGCGATCGGCGGCCTGCTCTTGACAACTTCCGTTGCCATATCGGCAAATGGGGACATGGCTGACGATGTGGACGGCGTGCTGACCGGCGTGGGACCGCGGCTGCGCGCCCTGCGGCAGCAGGCCGGCGCGACCCTCGCCGAGCTCTCGGCCTCCACCGGCATCTCGGTGAGCACGCTCTCGCGCCTGGAGTCCGGGCAGCGGCGGCCGACGCTGGAGCTGCTGCTGCCGCTGGCCCGCGCCCACCATGTGCCGCTCGACGAGCTGGTCGGTGCGCCGTCGGCCGCCGATCCGCGGGTGCACCCGCGGCCGATCCGCCGCAACGGCATGACGATGTGGCCGCTGACCCGCCGCCCCGGCGGGCTCCAGGCGTACCGGGCGCTCATCCCGCCCCGGGCGACGGGCGGGGACCGTCCGGAGCTGCAGACGCACGAGGGTTACGAGTGGATCTACGTGCTCTCGGGGCGGCTGCGGCTGCTGCTCGGGACGCACGATCTCGTGCTCGCCCCTGGCGAGGTGGCCGAGTTCGACACGCACGTGCCGCACTGGTTCGGCAGCGCCGGCGACCGCGACGCCGAGGTGCTCATGCTGTTCGGCCCGCAGGGGGAGCGGATGCACGTCCGCGCCCGCCCGGCCGGACGCTGAGCAGGGGCCTTGGGGGCAGGACGTCCCCATGGACGGCGGCAGGCCCCCTCCCCGGCCGTGCCGGGGAGGGGGCCTGGGAGGGGCCCTTCTCAGTCCTGCGGGGCGCTGGGGCGGCCGCGGGTCAGGCTGCGGTCCAGGTCCGCGGCGTCGGCGGCGTCCGCCGGCAGCTCGATCTCGTCGTGCGTCCGGCCGTTCCCGGCCGCGAGGGCATCGGCGGACTCCAGCGCGCGGTCCTTGCGGTACTCGCGGAAGGAGTGGACGACGGCGGCGGCCCAGATCAGGTACAGCACCGCGTAGACCGCGTAGCGGACCGGGTCGGAGGCGTCGATCCAGTCGCTGCGCAGCAGCGTGCGGGTGTTGGTCAGCACGATGACGCCACCGACCAGCGAGCCCAGCATCCGCGGCGGCACGTGCCGCACCAGCCAGGCCGCGATCGGGGCGGCGACCAGGCCGCCGGCGAGCAGGCCGAGCACCCAGATCAGGTCGATGCCCTGCGTCCCCAGCGCGACGAGGAAGCCCAGGCTCGCGGCGAGGGCGACGAGGAACTCGGAGGTGTCGATCGAGCCGATCACCTTCCGCGGCTCCATCCGGCCGCTGGCCAGGATCGCCGGGGTGCCCACCGGGCCCCACCCGCCGCCGCCGGTCGCGTCGACGAAGCCGGCCACCAGGCCCAGCGGGCCCAGGAAGCGCTTGCGCATCGGCTTGCCCAGGTGCCGGCGGTCGACGCCGCGGAGGGTGAACCGGATCAGCAGGTAGACGCCGAGCGACAGCAGGATCAGCGACATCACCGGCGCGGCGGTCTCGGTGGACAGGTTCGACAGCACGTTCGCCCCGAGGAACGCGCCGATCGCGCCGGGGACGCCGATCTTGGCGACGACCTTCCAGTCGACGTTGCCGAACTTCCAGTGCGCGAGGCCGGAGGCGAGCGTCGTCCCGATCTCGGCGAGGTGGATGGTGGCCGACGCGGCGGCCGGGTTGGTGCCGATGGCCAGCAGCAGCGTGGTGGACGTGACGCCATAGGCCATGCCCAGGCTGCCGTCCACCAGTTGCGCGCCGAAGCCCACGAGGGCGAGCAGGACGAGTGTCTTCACGGGGCTGGACTCCGGGATCTCACGAGGCGGACCGCGGGCGCGCAGCAGGGCGCGGCACAGCGCGGATCGAGCAGGAGTGCGCTCTCGGGGGCGCGGGGCTCAGCAGACCGGACAGGCGGCGGTGCAGACGCGCAGCAGATCGACGTGCCGTCGGCTCACCAGGAGCAGCGCCGTCGTCCGTGTCACGGCCCAATGTCTACCAGATCGATAGACTTACGCGTCAAGGGGATTCGTCGCGCCCCGGCTCCGCTGCGACGAGCGCGCCCCCGTGGGCCGAGCGAGAGGGCTCGGGGGTGGCCGGTCACCGGTGCCCTCAGCCGACGACGGCGGAGGTGAGGAAGAAGGCCAGCGCGGCCATCGCGCCGGCCGCGGGCAGCGTGACGATCCAGGCGACCACGATGTTGCCGGCGACGCCCCACCGGACCGCCGACAGCCGGCGCGTCGCACCGACGCCCATGATCGAGGTGGTCGTGATGTGCGTCGTGGACACCGGGACGGCGAACACCGTCGCGGTGGTGACCATGACGCCCGAGGCGACCGTCTGGGCGGAGAAGCCTCCCGCCGGGGTCAGCTGGATGATCCGCCGCCCCATCGTGCGCATGATGCGGAAGCCGCCGGCGTAGGTGCCGGCGCTGATCGCCAGGGCCGCGGCCAGGACCACCCACAGGGGGACGGTGAAGTCGTCGATCTCCCCGGCGGTGAACAGCGCGAGGGTGATGACCCCCATCGTCTTCTGTGCGTCCTGCAGGCCGTGGCCGAGGGCCATGGTCGCGGAGCTGGCGATCTGCGCGTAGCGGAACCCGCGGTTGGCCCGCGCGACGTTCGACCGGCGGAAGGTCCACAGGATCGCCAGCACGAACAGGTACCCCAGGCCGAAGCCCACCAGCGGTGAGACGACCATCGGGATGACGACCTTCTCGACCACGCCCATCCACTGCACGGTGTGCGCGGCGGCCAGCGCGGCGCCGACCAGGCCGCCGATGAGCGCGTGCGAGGAGGACGAGGGGAGCCCGAACCACCAGGTGATCAGGTTCCAGGCGATCGCCCCGATGAGCGCCGCGAACACGATCTCGAGCCCGCCGGTGCCCTCGGGCGGGGCGATGATCCCGGCGCCGACGGTCTTGGCCACCTCGGTCGACAGCAGCGCCCCGACGAGGTTCATGACGGCGGCCAGGGCCAGCGCGACCCGGGGGGTGAGCGCCTTGGTGGAGACCGCGACGGCGATGGCGTTGGCGGCGTCGTGGAAGCCGTTGGTGTAGTCGAAGGCCAGGGCGACCAGGATGATGACGAGCAGGGCGACGAAGGCCGCGTCCATCCGGCTCAGGACTCCTTGACGGTGATCGTCTCGACGACGTTCGCCACGTGCTCGAAGGCGTCCGCGGCCTCCTCCAGCTGGTCGGCCACCTCCTTGAGCTTGAGGATCTCCAGCGCGTCGAACTCGCCGCTGTAGAGCCGGGAGAGCAGCCGTCGGTAGAGCTTGTCGGCCTCGTTCTCGATCCGGTTGACCTCGATCCAGTAGTCGGAGAGGTCCTTGAGCGAGCGCAACCGCGGCATCGCCTCCGCCGTCGTGACAGCGGCCCGCTGGAGCAGCGCCGTCTGCTGCGCCATCTCCGCCGGCAGGGCACCCAGGCCGGTGAGGACGACGAGGTCGGCGGCGGCCTCGATGTGGTCCATGACGTCGTCGAGGTCGCTGGCCAGGTTGTAGATGTCCTCCCGGTCGAACGGCGTCACGAAGCTGGAGTTCAGCTGCCGGAAGATCGCGTGGGTGGACTGGTCGCCGACGTGCTCGAGCTCACGCAGCTTGTCGGCGAGCGGGCCGCGGCGGGCCTGGTCGTGGATGAACTCGCCGAGGACGTCGGTGGCCGCCACCAGGTTCTGTGCCGAGGCGGTGAACAGCGGGTAGAAGCTCGAATCCTTGGGGGTCAGGCTGAAGGGCAACGCAGGGCTCCGGTCCGGGAGGGGAATGCCGCCGCCCGCGCCTCCTGGCGGCCGCAGGGCCGTCGGGCAGCATAGGTCTCCGCTTCCCCGCCGTTTCCCCAGGCGTCACCCGCGCGCCGCGCCCCGCCCGTCCTCCGCCAGCGCGTCGACGAGGTCGGCGCGGGCCCGTGCCACGCGGGAGCGGATCGTGCCGACCGGGCAGCCGGCGACCTCGGCGGCCTGCGCGTAGGGCAGGCCCAGCAGCTGGGTGAGCACGAAGGCCTCCCGCCGCTCGGGGTCCAGCCGGGCGAGCAGGTCGGCGACGACGGCGCCCTCGCCGACCCGGTCGGCCCCGTCGGTGCGGTCCAGCGCCTCCAGGTCGGCGTCCTCGCGGACCAGGGTCAGGCGGCGGCGCCGGCGGGAGCGCACCGCGTCGGCGCAGACGCGGCGGGCGATGGCCAGCAGCCAGGTGCGCAGGGAGGAGCGCCCCTCGAACCGGTGCAGCGCGCCGAAGGCACGCAGGTAGGTCTCCTGCGTCAGGTCGTCCGCGGACTCCCGGTCACCGAGCGCCGCGCACAGCCGCCAGACGTCGGACTGGGTCGCCCGGACCAGCGCCGCCGCGGCGAGCGGGTCCCCGTCGACGGCCGCCGCGGCGGTCCGCTCCAGTTCGTCCACGCGTTTCATCATCCCCGGCGGACGGTGCGCGGGCCGCTCCCGAAATTGAGGGGAACCAGCAGGGTCTCGCCGACGACTACTGATGCATGCAGTGTCCCGGATTCCGCGAGGCGATCTCGGCCCGGCTCGACGGCGAGCCGCTCGGGATGCCCGCCGCCGACCTCGACCGACACCTGGCCGGTTGCGCCGCGTGCGCGGCGTGGGCCCGGCAGGCCGAGCTGGTCACCCGGCGGGCCCGCCTGGCGGCGGCACCGGCTGTGCCCGATCTCACGGCCGCCGTCCTGACCGCGCTGCCGCGCGAGCTGCCCGGCACCGCGGCGGCCGCGCGGTCCCGGTTGTCCGCCACCGCGCTGCGGCTGGCCCTGCTGGCGGTGGGCGTGGCCCAGGCGGGGTTCGCCTGGCCCTCCCTCAGCGCGGGCGCCGCGGCGATGAGCGCGCCGGTGCACATGGCGCACGAGTCCGGCGCCTGGAACCTCGCCGTCGCGGCGGCCTTCCTGGCCGTGGCGGCGGCGCCTCGCCTGGCCGGCGGGGCGCTGCCCTTCCTCGGCACGTTCGTGGTGCTGCTGGCCGTGCTCACCGTCGCCGACCTGCGCGCCGGGCAGGTGCACGCCGAACGCGCCGCCGCCCACCTGGTGCTCCTCGCCGGCGTGGCCCTGATCGCCACGATCGCCTGGCGGGGCCGCCGCCGGCGCGCGGTGCCCGCCGTCGCCCGCGAGCGGGTCCCGGCGTGAGCCGCCGTTCGCCGGCGCTGCTGCTGCTCGCGCTGGTGGCCGCCTGGCTCGGGCTCGGGGTCGTGACCGCGGGACCGGCCGCCGCGCACGCCGAGCTCGTCGCCACCGACCCGGGGGAGGGCGCCCGGCTGGCGCAGGCGCCGGAGCAGGTGACGCTGCAGTTCAGCGAGGGCGTGTCCCTGGGCGCCGGGTACGCCCGCGTGCTGGGCTCCGGAGGGGACCGTGTCGACACCGGCACCCCGGCCGTGGACGGCGGCGCGGTGACGATCCCGCTGCGCGGCGACCTGCCCGAGGACGGCTACCTCGTCACCTTCCGGGTGGTGTCGGCCGACTCGCACCCGATCTCGGGGGCCTTCTCCTTCGTCGTCGGGAACGGGGAACTCGTCCCCGTCGGGGCGGCCGACGACGGGGTCGATGTCGACCCGGCCGTCGCCGCCGCGCTGCCGGCCGCCCGCTGGCTGGGCTTCGCCGGGCTCGCCCTGGGCGTGGGCGTGCCGGTCCTGCTGCTCACCTGCTGGCCGTCCGGCTGGTCCTCCCCGCGGCTGCGGCGGATGGCCGCCGGCGGGCTGGCCGCGGTGGCCCTCGGTGCCGTGCTGACGTTCCTGCTGCAGGGGCCGTACGCCGCGGCCAGCGGGATCGGCTCGGCGTTCGACCCGGCCCTGCTGGGCGCCACGGCGTCCTCGGTGCACGGCCTCACGCTGCTGGTCCGGGTCGGGCTCGCCGCCGCGCTCGCCCTCGTGCTCCGCGCCGTGTGGCGGCGGGCGGTGCCCCCGTCCCGGCCGGCGCTGCTGCTCGGCTCCGTCCTCGCCGCGGGGCTGGTGGTCACGGTGGCGGCGGTGGGGCATCCCGTCGCCGGGCCGTGGCCAGGGCTGGCGGTGGTCGCCACCACGGTCCACGTCGCGGCGATGACGGTGTGGCTGGGCGGGCTGGCGGGCCTGCTGGCCGGCGTGCTGTCCCGGGACGGCGCCGACCTCGCCGACGTCCTGCCGCGGTTCTCCCGGCTGGCCGCCGGCTCGGTGACCGCCCTGGTGGTGACCGGCGTCGTGCAGGCGGTGCGGGAGGTGGGGTCGCCCGTCGCGCTGGTCACCACCACCTACGGCTGGCTGCTGGTCGCCAAGCTGGCCGTCGTGCTGCTCGTGCTCGCCGCCGCCGGCATCTCCCGGGTGTGGGTGCAGCAGCACCTCGGCGTCGCCCGGCCGCGCCCGGCGGGCCGCCGCCGGGTGACCGCCCACGCCTTCGCCGCCGCGGAGGAGGCGGAGGCCGATCCCGCCGTCGACTCGGCGGCCGGCGCGCGGGCCGAGGTGCAGGCGCAGGCCGCGGCGGAGGACCGGCCCGTGCTGCGCCGCTCGGTGCTGGTCGAGGCGGGCCTGGCCGTGGTCGTCCTCGCGCTGTCCGCGGTCCTCGTCGGCACCCCACCGGCCCGCGCGGAGATCGCCCGCCCGGTGGACGTGATGGTGCCGCTGGAGACCACGGCCGGCGCCGACGGCAACGTGCAGATCTCCGTCGACCCGGCCACCACCGGGCCCAACACGCTGCACGTCTACCTCTTCGACGCGGCCGGGCAGCTGATCCAGCCGGTCGAGATCCGGGTGGCGCTCACCGAGCCGGCCCAGGAGCTCGGTCCGATCGAGGTTCCCCTGGCACCGGCCGGGCCCGGCCACTCCATCGGGGACGGCATGGTGATCCCGACGGCCGGCACCTGGACCCTCACCGTGACCGTGCGGCTCGACGAATTCACCGCCAGAACCGCCAGCACCACCTTCCCGGTGCGCTGACCCCGTCCGCTCCCATCCGACAGGAGAACTGTGTCCACGTCCCTGCCCCGCCCCCTGGCCCGCCTGGCGGTCGTCCTGCTCGCGGTGCTCACCGCGCTGGCCGCCGCGGTCGCCGGAGCCGGCGCCGCCGCGGCCCACGTCGGCGTGTCGTCCTCCGACGCCGCGCCCGGTGGGTTCGGCAAACTGACCTTCCGCGTCCCCAACGAGAGCGACACCGCCAGCACCGTCGCGCTGCGCATCTCCATCCCGGCGGAGGCCGCGCTCGCCTCGCTGCGCGTCCAGCCGGTGCCCGGCTGGACGGCCACGCTGACCACCTCGGAGCTGTCTACCCCGCTGGAGAACCACGGCCAGCAGGTCACCTCCTACGTCTCGGTCGTGGAGTTCCGCGCCGCGGACGGCGGCGGCATCGCGCCCGGCCAGTTCCAGGAGTTCGCGCTCTCCGGGGGCCCGTTCCCGGAGACCGGGGAGCTGGTGTTCCCGACCGTGCAGAGCTACAGCGACGGCACCGAGTCCGCCTGGATCGAGCCCGCGGTCGAGGGGCAGCCGGAGCCGGACCGGCCCGCGCCGGTGCTGACGCTGGCCGGTGGCTCGGACGCGGTGAGCGGCAGCCACGGCGACGACACCGCCACTCCCGAGCCGGCCGCCGCCGACACGCCGGTCGAGGAGGCCGCGACCTCGGAGAGCGCGTCCGGCGATTCCACGGGCACCGTGGCGCTCGTGCTCTCCGTGGTCGCCGTCCTGCTGGGGCTCGGCGGCGTCGTCCTCGGCTGGCGGGCGGGCCGACGTACCGTGTCCTCGTGAGCTCGCACCACCGCAGCCGGTTGGCCGCCCTGGTCGTCTCGGCCGGACTCGTGCTGGCCGGCTGCGGTGGGGACGCCGCCGCCGAGGGGGAGGGCCACGACCACTCGTCGGGCGCCCCGGCGGCGGTCGAGGGCCCGGAGGACACCTACGCGGGCATCGACCTGGCCGACCCGTACCAGCGGCCGTCGTTCACCCTCACCGACACCAGCGGGGCGGCTTACGACTTCGCCGCCGCCACCGAGGGCAGGCCGACGCTGCTGTTCTTCGGTTACACCAACTGCCCCGACGTCTGCCCGACCACCCTCGCCGATGCCGCCGTCGCCCTCCGGGGCCTGGACCCGGCGGTGGCCGAGCAGGTGACCTTCGTCTTCGTGACCACCGACCCGGGCCACGACACCCCCGCGGTGCTGGCGGAGTACCTGGGCCGCTTCGACGCCGACCTGCCCACCCGCTTCGTCGGGCTGACCGGTGACCAGCAGCAGATCGACCAGGCGCAGCTGGCGGCGGGGGTGCCGCAGGCGGAGGACGACGGCCGGCTGCACTCCACCCACGTGCTGCTCTACGGCGCGGACGACCTGGCGCACGTCGCCTTCGACGCGGGCAACACCAGCCGCGACATGGCCGCCGACCTCGAGCGCGTGGTGGCCGGGGCGTGAGACGGGCGCTCGGCCGCCTGTTGGTCGTCGTCCTCGCCGGGCTGGCCGGGCTGCTCGTCGCCGGCCCGGCCGCCGCCCACGTCGGCGGGGGGGCCGCGGGCAGCGACTTCGACGGCCGGGTGCTGTCGGTGACCCCCGCGCTGCCGGGGGTCTCGGTGCGGGTGCTGTCCTTCGGCGACGAGTTCGAGGTCGTCAACCCGACGGCGACCGACGTCGAGGTGCCCGGCTACTCCGACGAGCCCTACCTGCGGATCGGCCCGGACGGCGTCTGGCGCAACTCCCGCAGCCCGGCCACCTACATCAACCTCGACCGCTACGGCCGCGCGGCGCTGCCGCCCAGCGCCGACCCGGCCGCCGAGCCGGAGTGGGCGCAGGTCTCCACCGAGCCGCAGTACACGTGGCACGACCACCGCACGCACTGGATGAGCGAGGGCGTGCTGCCGCCGGTGGTCGCGGCCGACCCCACCCGCAGCCACGTCGTCTCCGAGTGGGTCGTGCCCATGACCTACGGCGGGGAGCAGGTGCAGGTGCGCGGCGAGCTGGTCTGGAGCCCGCCACCCCCGCCGTGGGCGGTGTGGCCGATCTACGCCGCGCTGGCGCTGGCCGCCGTCGCCGCCGGCCTGCTGGCCCGCGGGCCGCGGCCGCTCGGGGCCCTCCTGCTGCTCGGCGGGGCCGCCGCGTTGTGGCACGCACTGGCCACGCCCGAGCCGCCGGCGAGCGTCTCCTCGCACGCCGGGGCGATCGCCTCCGCGCTGCTGCCCGGGGTGACCGCGGTGGCCGTCGCGGTGCTCGGCTTCGTCGCCGCTCGTCGCGGCCGGGGCGCGATGACGGGGTTGCTCGCGGTGGTCCTCGGCTGGCTGCTGCTGGTGCAGGGCCTGCCCGACGTCGACGTCCTGTGGACCGCGCACGTGCTCTCCGCGGGGCCGGAGCTGCCGGCCCGCGCCGCGGTCGCGGTGCTGGTCGCGCTCGGAGCCGGGTGCGTGCCGGGCGGGATGGCCGCGGTGCGGCGGTTCCGGGAGGCCGAGGGGCCCCGGCCGCGCGCGGTCGACCAGGCACTGCCGGTCGGCTGACCGGCCCCGCGCGGGCCGCCTGCCCCGGGTTGTGACGGGCGGGACGTGTGAGGCAGACCACGCGGCGTGTCCCGACGAACACGCCGAACGCCTGGTCACGGAATCGTCACGGAGTGTTTCGATCGGGGGCAACCCCATCGGGCCCGGCGACGGGCTTCTTCCCCCACGAGACGGGTAGGTGCATGGCTGGTCGGCGTCCCGGTCCGAACCCCTCGGCTGGTCCCGCCCCCGCCCGCTCGCGGTCGCACCGCGCCGCGGCTGCGGATGGGCGGCGGCCGGCGGCGGGCCTGCGTCGCGGGTCGCTGCTCCTCGGTGCGCTGGTGGCGGGCGGGCTGGTCGCCGGGGTGACCGGCGTGACAGGTGCCCCCCAGGCCGCCGCGGAGCAGGGGGCGGTGCAGGACGCGCAGGATGCGCTGTTCGCCGCCGATCAGGACGTCGAGCTGCTGCCGCAGGCCTCCATCTCCGTGGCGGAGGCGGAGGCGCGGCTCGCGGAGGTCGCCGCGTCGCGCGCCGCGCGGGCCGAGGCAGCGGCCGCGGAGGCGGCGGCCGCGGAGGCGGCGGCCGAGGCGGCCCGCCCGAAGGCGGTGCTCCCGGTCGCGGGTGCGCGCCTGACCAGCGGGTACGGCGGGCGCTGGGGCACCTTCCACTACGGCATCGACCTGGCCGCGCCCATGCGCACACCGGAGTACGCGGCCGTCGACGGCGTCGTTCTGCGGGCCGGGGCGGCCAGCGGGTTCGGGCTGGCGGTCTACATCCTCCACGAGAACGGTGACGTGACCGTCTACGGCCACATGGACCAGATCCTGGTGGAGCCGGGGCAGTACGTGGAGGCGGGGGAGACCATCGCCCTGCTCGGCAACCGGGGCCAGTCGACCGGCCCGCACCTGCACTTCGAGGTGCACGAGGGCGGTGTCGGCGGGGACCGGATCAACCCGCTCCCGTGGCTGCGGGAGCGGGGCGTCGACATCTGACCCGCGACCGCCCGTGATGTGATCGCGGCGTGAGCCGTGCCGCCGAGGACGCCAACCGGCGGTTGCTCCGCGCCCGGGACGCGATGGACCGCGCCTACGCCGAGCCGCTCGACGTCCCCACCCTGGCCCGGATCGCGCTCGTCTCCGAGGCGCACTTCATCCGGACCTTCCGGGCGACCTTCGGCGAGACCCCCAACCGGTACCTGCAGCGCCGGCGGGTGGAGCGGGCGATGTTCCTGCTGCGGTCGGGCGACCGGAGCGTCACCGACATCTGCATGGACGTCGGGTTCTCGAGCCTCGGCACGTTCAGCCGGGTGTTCCGGGACATCGTGGGGGAGCCGCCCAGCGCCTACCGGCGTCGTGGGCCGCTGCCGCCGGTGCCCACCTGCTTCGCCATGGCGTGGGCGCGACCGAGCAGTTTCGGAGAAGCGCCGGGGGCGTGACCCTCCCTAGCGTTCTCCCCATGTTGACCGCGATCACCATCACCCAGATCTACGTGCCCGACCAGGACCAGGCGCTCGACTTCTACGTCGGCAAGCTCGGCTTCGAGGTCCAGTCCGACATGAACTTCGGCCCCATGCGGTGGCTGACGGTCAATCTGCCGGGTCAGCCCGACCGCGCCGTCCTTCTGGAGAAGCCGGGGCCGCCGTCCATGAGCGAGGAGACCGCCGCTCAGGTGCGCGACCTGATCAGCAAGGGTGCCGCCGGTGGGCACCTGTTCTTCCAGTGCGACGACGCCTACAAGACCCACGCCGAGCTCAAGGCGAAGGGCGTGGAGATCACCGAGGAGCCCGTCGACCAGCCCTACGGCATCGACTTCGGGCTGCGCGACCCCTTCGGCAACCACCTCCGTATCGCGCAGATGAAGCAGGGCTGACCCTGCGCCGTCGCGGTGGGGAGGACCACGCCGCGCATCTCCACCCCCTGCGCCGGTCGACCGCACCGGCCCTGTACAGTTGTCGACGGCCCGGACACACCAGACCGGGTCGGTACGGGGCTGTGGCGCAGCTGGTAGCGCACCACACTGGCAGTGTGGGGGTCAGGGGTTCGAGTCCCCTCAGCTCCACCCCGATGACCAGGCCGTTCTCCTTCTGGAGGGCGGCCTGAGTCGTCTCTGGTTGCAGTTGTGGTTGCAGTTTGCCTGCCCTTAGTTGTCAGCAGCAGGGCTCCCATCCGGTCGGCGGCCTCCCGGGCGAGGGCCGGCATGACGTGGCTGTAGATGTCCATGGTCGTGCGCATCTGGCTGTGGCCGAGCAGCTCCATGACCACCCGCGGGTGGACGTTCTCGGTCAGCAGCAGGGTGGCGGCGGTGTGTCGCCCGTCGTGCAGGCGGACGTGGCGGACGCCGGCCTTCTGCAGCAGACGCGTCCACTCGTCGTAGTCGCTCTTCTTGTCGATCGGCCGGCCGTTGGGCTGGGCGAAGACGAGGTCCTCGTCGTGCCACTCGGAGCCGGCCAGCATCCGCTCACCGAGCTGGGCGGCCTTGTGCCGGTGAAGCTCTGCGACGAGCGGTAGCGGAAGCGCCAGGGTGCGCTGGCTGCGCTTGCTCTTGGGCTCCTCGTAGATCAGGCCACCGCCGCGGACGCGGTGGATGCTGCGCCGGACCATGAGGGTGTTGTTGAGCAGGTCGATGTCCTTCCACTGCAGCGCGAGCGCCTCGGACTGGCGCAGGCCGAGGGCCAGGGCGACGGTCCAGCGTGCCGAGTTGCGCACGGTGGCGGCCGCTTCAAGGACGGCGCGGGCTTCGCCGAGGTCCAGGGCGGTGGCCAGGTCGCTCGGCTGCTGCGCGGGCGGGTCGACCAGGGCGGCGACGTTGCGGGGGACGTGGCCGCGCTGGACGGCGACGGTCAGGGCCCGGGACAGGATCCGGTGATGCCGGAGCACCGTGGCGGGGGAGTAGCCGTCGTTCAGCAGGGCCGTGTACAGCCCGTCGAGGTGCTCCGGCCGGAGGCGGTCGAGGCGGTGGCGGCCGATGCCTGGGACGAGGTGCCGGCGGACGGCCGACTCGTAGCTCTCGAGCGTTCGTTGCCGAACGCGGCGCGGGGCGATGGTGGTGAGCCAGTGCTCGAGCCAGGCACCCACGGTTGGGGTCGACGTGTCGGTGATGGTCCCGGCGTCGCGCTTGCGCTCGAGCTCTCGGACCTTGGCGACCACGACGCCTCGCTTCTTGCTGCTGACGTGCCGGCGGTCGAGCGTGCCGTCGAGCGTGAAGCCGACGGAGACGTAGCCGTGCCAGCGCCCGTCGGCGCCCTTGTAGATCGTCGACTCGCCGTTCGACGCGCGTCCCGCCATCAGCTACCTCTCGGCGCGCTTCCGGAGGCTCAGTCTGGGAGACCGCTCACGCGATGAGTAGGCGCACTGTGGATTCACGCGGCGTCCGGCGAAGGCTGTGGACGGGACGGGGAAGCCTCAAGCCGGCGGACGTAGCGGTTGAGCTCTGCCTGAGAGATCCGGCAACTGCGGCCGATGTGTACGGCACGCAGATCCCCGCACTTCATCAGCGCGTACACCGTTGTGCGGCCGACCCGGAGGACCTCCGCCGCTTCCTCTGGCGTGAGGAGAAGCCGACCGGCGGCCATGACGTCCCGAAGCGGCTGCGGATCACCCATGTCGGCCTCTCCCGGTTCGGTCGCGGATTGCTGCGTGAAGCTTCCCTACGACAGTGGGGGAGCGGTCTGCCGCCGACCTCCAGTTCCTCTCCAGCCAGACGAACGTGGCCGTGCGCGGGGGACTGGAGACTCGAGCGGCGGGCTGCTGCTGGCTGGAGAAGTTCAGGAGCCTCGGATTCAGCGCACATCGGGGGCGCCGGTGAGGTGGGCCCGTCTCCGGTAGGCCTCCAGTACGGGTTGCAGTGCCCGCGCAAGGGCAGGCAGGTCGCGGTCGTAGACCCGCCCGTCGTTCAACTGGCCGGCGAGCTCGCCGAGCAGACTTGGCCAGTCGCGGCGGGTGGGCACGAGAGGAACCTGGACCTCGACGCGCCGCTCGACGACCTCCACCGCGGACAGACCGGAGGTAGCGGCCCTCGCCTGCTCCCAGGCGCGGTGCCGGCAGGTAGCCGAGCACCACTTCGGAATCGGCCCCCGGCTCCCCGGGGTGATCGGCCCACCGCACCAGCCGCAGGCCGTCGCTGCTGTCCGGCGGTCTCGCTCTTCCACGCCGGAGCCGGGCTTGGGTGAGCCGGCCTTCTTCATCGGCGTGCGCCCAGCCTGCTGGCGCCGTTGCCGCTCTCGCTCCCGCCGTCGCGCTTGGTAGCCGGGGCTGCCGCTGGTTCCCATGCCGTCAAGGCTTCGCGCGAGTCTCCAGAAACCCGTCACCACGAATCGGCGGACCCTAGGTGCATAAGGTGTGAGGGCCCGTGATCTTGTTTTCTCCAGCTGGGCCTGCGCGGCCAGGCAGTGAGCGCCGTCTTGGCAGACTAGGAAGATGAATGGTGCTGAGGCGGCGCGCAGCACGTCGGTCTTCCTGGGTGTCGATCTCGGTTGGTCAACCGGTGCCACAGGGCTGGCAGCCGTCGACGAAACGGGCCGCCTGACGGGATCTGCGTGTGCCAGGACCGACGATCAGATTGCTGAATGGATAGCGGCGCAGCCTGGTCACGTCGTCGTCGCCGCTGTCGACGCCCCTCTGATCGTGCCGAACGAGACTGGTCAACGCGTCCCCGAGAGGCTCATAGGTCAGGCATTCGGCGGTTTCGGGGCGTCTGCTCACACCTCCAACCACACCCGCTTTCCCGGTGGTGACACGCGGGCCATGAGGTTGGCTCAGCACTTCGGATGGGCGGTGGATCCCCGAACGCCCACCGGCGGTGACGTCGGCGTCTGCATCGAGGTCTATCCGCACCCTGCGCTTGTGGGGCTGTTCGAGCTCCCGTACCGCTTGGACTACAAGAAGGGCAACGATCAACGACGGGCGCCGGGATTCCGGTTGTTCGTGCAGCACCTCGAGTCCATCCCGGAGCTGGCACTCCTCAGTAATCCGCGGTGGGCGGAACTGAAACAAGCACTTGCCGCGCCGCGCCGCGGCGACCTCACCCGCGTGGAAGACGAACTGGACGCCATCGTCTGCGCGCACCTCGCGTGGCTGTGGCACCACCGGCGCAGCGCGCTGGAGGTCTACGGCGACGTCGAAGTCGGCTACATCGTCGCGCCGCCCCCGCCGCTGCACCGACCGCAGCAACCCGAACGATCTGGTGGACTAGCCAGCGTGCCGACACCCGGCCGCTTCGAGCGGGTGGTCCGCGGCAGGCCCACTGGCTACTCAGCCGGAGTCAATGAGCAGCGCTGGAAAGCGGATCTCCGGTCGGCGTTCTCCGGCTGCACGCTTCCGGCCGGTTGTCGAGTTCAGGTGGAGCTCGAGTTCTTGCTCGGTCAGGACCAGAGAGGGCGTAACGAGCCGGACCTCGACAACTTGATCAAAGCGGCGATCGATGCCCTCGACGGCGTACTAGGCGTACGCACAGGGACAGGGCTACGCGTGGAAGCGGACGACGTACGGGTTGACCGCATCGCGGCCTCCAAGCGCCATGCCGGCGAGAACGAAGACCCCGGCGCCCGCATTACCGTGGCCGAGCTCTGACGGGCGACGCATCTCTGAAGGCGGCCTCTGGGACACCCGCTTGTGGATCATGAGTGGCGGCTGGCGGTGGGTCCGTCCACAGTGTCGATCATGAACGGTGATCGAGAGAACTCGTGGCAGAAGCGGTACGAGGCAGGGGTTGGGCGCGTGGAGGCAGGGAACGCGGCCTGGACGCAGCAGCGCTTCGGAGTGCCCTTTACCCGCACTGTCATGCAAACGCTAGCGGGGATGGTGGTGCTGTTCGTCATCGGCCTGCTGCTACAGGGATGGCTCTGGGGCCTGGTCAGTGCTGCCATCCTGCTGGCGGTCGTGCTGATCTTCCGCGTCTGGGCACGGCGGCGTTATGGCATCACGACGAGCCGGCCACCTCAGCCGTGATCTGCTCCGGTCTGTCCCACAGTGGGCCGCTCAGAGCCAGGGCGGCTTCCTACGCGTCCGCCCAGCGCACCGCCCTCCCGAGGACCACTCGTCGATTCACCTCCCCGACGACCAGTTCGACCAGCCCTCGTACCGGGCCGGTGGCCTCCAGCAGCGACTCCGTCGGCAGGGCGCGCCCGGTCGGCAGCAGCCCCAGGACACCCGCGATCGCGGCCAGGGCGGCGTCGGGCGGGGTCCATTCGCGGCCAGATCGTGACTTCATCGCCCACTCGTCCCGCCGTGTCCGATCCTCCTGATGATCGACATAGCGCCGGAGGAAGAGCCGCCGCTTGAGCGTCCAGGAACCGCGCCGCAGGTGTTCGGCCGCCAGGTCGTACTGGTCGACCGGCCCGCGCGTGAGCAGCTCCGTCAACGACGGAGCCCCGCCGGCGATGAGCTTGTCGGCCGGGGCGAAGCCACTGGGCTCGTGGTCGACCTCCACGGCGTCGGCTGTCTCCGTCAGCCGGCCGCGCAGCGCGAGATCGACCAGGAGCGCTCCCCGCACCGCCAGCGCAGTGACCAGGTCGTCGGTCAACCGACCCTTGTCCAGCGCCAGGCAGGCAAGCCGCATCGAGACGGCGTCGTTCCAGTCACCTTCCACGGTGGGCGATCATGCCGCTCGGCTGCCCGTGACGCGGTTCGGGGAGGCGGGTCGCTCGGGTCCACCTTGCCGAGGAGACAGCCTGGAGCGACCGTCCCAAATGGGCCTGCTCTGGGACACCGGCCGCTCGCCGTGAGGGCGGCCTTGGGGACAGGTGGCGCGGTCGTGTGTCCGACCACAGCACCCACCGTCGGCCTAATCAGGTCAGTCGCCTCGACGGGCTGCTTGCGAGCGGCGGGTGAGGAGTTGTGCCCATAGGCCCAACGTGTTCCCGAGGACTCCCACAGTCCCTAGGACGACTGCGAACCAGACCTGGTTGGCAATCCCCACGATGACGAACACCAGCCCGACCGCCACGAGGGCGATGAACGCAGGTATCAACCAGGAGGGCTGTCTACGCTCGGTCGCCACGGCGTGAAGGTAGCCGCCCCGACACGCAGCCGTCCCCTGACGCAACCGCGCGTCAGCCTTTCGGGGACGAGGCTCCGATGAACCGGTGTCATGCCAGGCCAGGCATCTGAGCACCTGCTGACTGATGTCCATGAGTGGGCCGCTCAAGGACGCCGCGGCTGGTCCGGTCACTCACCCCGTTGGGCGACCGGGGTTCCTCTTTCGCGTTGTTTCGTCGAAGGGGCGAGGCGACAGGCGACAGTTCGGAGAGATGCGTGGGTCTTCACGTCTGTGAGCTCTGTGACCTTGCCGCCCTCGGGGCATGCCGCCTGGGATGACCTCGCCGCCTGGTGGCTGTCCCGCTTCAAGCCCTCCACGCAACTGACCTACGCCACCTACTTGCCCCGCTGGAGCAGGTGGTGCGCCGACCGCCGCATGGACCCGCTGGCTGCCCGGCGCGCCGACGTCGAACTGTGGCTGCGCACCGTCGCCGATTCCGGGCTGTCCCGCGCCTCGGTTGCCGGACACTACGACGCCGTGGCCAGCATCTATCGCCTGGCCTACGAGGAGGAGCTGGTCGCCGCCAACCCGTGCGCCCGCGTCACCCGCCCCAAGATCCAGCGGGAATTGCAGCGGCGGGAGGTGCTCACCGTGTTGGAGTACGCGGCCTTCCTGACCACCGCCCGTCACCTGGGCCCGACCCACCACGCCATCGCCGTGCTCGGCGGCATGATGGGCCTGCGCGCCACGGAGATGGCCGGCCTGACCGTGGAGTCCTTCGGCGCCGTGCGCGGCTACGCCACCCTCATCGTCCTGGGCAAGGGCGACAAGCCCGCTCGCGTGCCCGTGCCCATTCCGGCGCTCGCGGCCGTGCAGGCCGCCGTCGACGGCCGGACAACCGGGCCGCTGCTGCGCACCCGCTCGGGCGCCGGCATGGAGCGGCGCGCCGTGCACCGCTACGTCGCCGCGACCGCCAGGGGGGCCGGCATTGCCCGGCCCATCGGCCCGCACGCGCTCCGCCGGACAGTTGGCACCGTCGGGCTCAACCAAGGCATCCCGTTGCGGGACGT
This sequence comes from Geodermatophilus ruber, assembly GCF_900114385.1. Lineage (GTDB taxonomy): Bacteria > Actinomycetota > Actinomycetes > Mycobacteriales > Geodermatophilaceae > Geodermatophilus > Geodermatophilus ruber. The sequence goes on along the minus strand of NZ_FOSW01000016.1, from coordinate 24,467 downwards.
CCAGCGGCTGCTACGCCACGCCCGCCCCGAGACCACCCTGAGCAGCTACGACATCACCGGCGAAGCGCTCGAGCGCCACGCCTCGCATCAGGTCGCCGGCTTCCTCGCTGGCTGGGCCAGCTGATCGATGTCCTTGAGCGGCCCACTTTGAGACACCGCACCCGGAGTTCAGGGTGAGGCGTTAGCGTCTGGCCGTGACGACCCCGGGCTGGTTCAACAAGCGGCCCGCGGGTGCATACGCCCTGACCGTGAGCGATGCCTATTGGTGGCACAGCTCCTGCCCGTGCGAGCAGTCTTCGCCCGGCCGGTGGAGGCAGATATCGGGACGCGGGGACGAGGGCGCGTGGGCTGCTGTTTGGCTCGATTGGCTTTGGCGGACGCATCTTCAGCCACGGGGCTTCCGGATGGCGGGGTCCCCAGCGCACCGGGTCCTGGATGTAGAGGTGTCCGATCAGGCCCACCTCGATCGTCTCCAACAAGCCGTGGCCGCAGGTCCCGCGCGGGACGAGCCCGCTCCTGTGCCGCCGTTCCCATCAGCCCGCCAGTGACTACGCCCGCCGTCGGTCCTGTCTCATAGCGGCCCGCTTAGAGACGGTCCGGAGTCTCTTGTCTGGCGTCGACGATTCTCAACGGCGTTCGAGGGGGTAGCGCGCCTTCAAACGTCGCGCCCAGATGGTTGCGACGACGAAGCAGATGACTCCGACGATCAGTAGCGCAGCGCCAGCGAGGAACGAGCCACCGTGCCGAAAGATGCCAACGCCGCGGAAGAACAGCGCGATGCCCGCCAGAGCGAGCGCGAAGCCCAGTAGTCGGGGCAGGAGCCCTTTCGGTCGTTCCCCGGGTGCCATGCCCGAACGATAGGACGACGCACGTGCCGGGAGCACCATGTCTCGTTCAGAGCCCCCAGACGGGTGTAGCGACCTTCTAGCTCGGCGAGTCAGGGGTGTCCCTGCAGCCGCCCTCTGTCCCATAACGGCCCACTCAGGGACACCCGCGGGCAGGATGAAGGCCGTGCCTCTACCGGTGCCTGACAGGTGGCGTCGTCGTGACCGTTGGCGTTGGCCCACATCGCCACCGCCAACCGTTCCGCCCGACGGCCCGCCCCGGTTCACGTGCCCGAACTGCCGCGCGCCGCTGGGAGCGGGGGATCTGTGCGACGCCTGCGGGGCTGAACTACCGCGAGACACGTCGCCCTGAGCGGCCCACTTAGGGCGACGCCCACATACACAACGCCCCGGCCAGCTGAGCTGACTGGGGCGCTGCGCTCTACCTGGTTGAGCTCCGGCCCCAGCTAGTTGTGCCGACGGGATTTGAACCCGCAACCCTGCAAGGTCCGGTGGCGAACCTCGCGGACGTCCTCATCTGACACATGCGAGTTTGAGCATCTAGGCGTGCTTGAGCAACATCGTTTCGTGCCGGTGTCCCTGAGCGGCCCATTCCGGGCCACTTGGCGAGCCTCCCGAGCCGCTTGGGCGTGGCCTTATCTGCATGTCGGTCACCCCATCTACCCTGCGCCACATGCGCGCTGTCGAGCTGGAAGGCCGCGTCGTTGCCGCAATCGACGCGCGCCGCAACGCGAACGTGCCCCCCGAAGACGACTTCGTCGAATGCAAGGGACGGTGGCCGGAGAAGGACAAGGCCCGTCAGCTCGCCGGACTCGCGAACCGTGCGGCGGGTGAACCGGTCGTGCTCATCGTCGGCTTCGACGACCGGAGCGGTGAAGTAGTCGATCCTGGTGCGACCGACCCTGCCGACTGGTGGCAGGGGATGGTGGGGCAGTTCGATCAAACGCCACTCGACGTGCTTCGCCACATGCTCGTGCACATCAGCGCGACGGAGAAGGTGCACGCCTTCGCGTTCGGAACCGACCGCGTGCCGTACGTCGTGAAGAATGGTCAGGGGCGCGACGTGCCGATGCGCGAAGGAACGTCGACCCGGTCCGCCTATCGCCACGAACTGCTCCGGCTGCTGCTCCCGTCGATCGGCCACCCGCCGTCCACCTTGCTGAAGGTCGACATGTGGCTCAACTCCGGCGGCAACACTGGTGGCGCCGAGAGAAAGTCGTTGAACGGCTACGTCACGCCGTTCGTCGAGCACATGGGCACCAGCCCACTAATGCTCCCCACACACGCGATGCGTGCGTCGATCGCGTACGGCGACACGGTGAAGGAGCTTTCGATAAGTCCTTCCATCCCGACGTCACCTATCGGGCAGCCAAGACCAAAGAGCCCGGCGAGTGCCCACGGGGCAGAACTGCGCACAGACGGCGTTGTCCTGACCGGTCCCGCCGCGTTCCCCCTGCAGGTCCACCTATCGGAGCTCTTGACAAGCGATTACGACGAGGCGAAAGCCGCCGACTCGATCCAGTTCTCGGCGACTCTGCCGATCGCCGGGACTAACCGCCCGATCAAACTGAACGGCGAGCTGACCCGGCAGCCTCTCGACGACTGGTACAAGGGAGAAGGGCGCGGAGAGTCCTGGCACTTCATCTTCCGGTCGACCGGGGAGCCCATCAGCGAGGCGTGATCTCCACCGTGTCGGGGTCGGGCGGGCAGGACGAACAGACCCCAGGGCGCGCCCTAAAGCTGCCTTCTGAGGCGCGTCCGCGACGGACAGTTGGCCCTATGCGATTACCCTCATGAGCCGTACTCAAGAGCGGATCAGTTCGGCAGCAAGATGAGCTAGTGGGTACGAAGCTGACCCGCCGAATGCCGATTTTCTCCACGGCATCACCTTGCGCGGGTGACGGGGCGGCACGTCGAGGGGGCCGCCGCAGGAACCCTGGGAGAAAAGGGGTGCATCCTGCCAGCATGCGGGTCCTGAGCAGGTGCATTGCGGGATCGCTGCTGGCCGTCGTGGTCGCGGGCTGCGGCACCGCCGTCACCGGGCAGCACACACCCGGCGGTGGCTCGCCCGCCACTCCGGCGCCGAGCTCGTCTGGACCCGCGGTGGAACCGGAGGCCGCCTGCCCCGTGCAGACCCCCGAGCACCTGTCGGGAGGCGGCGCGGATGCCACGGAGGTCTACATCTGCACGCGGGAGAGCCGCGCCGTCCCGGACGACGGCATGTGGATGTTCCAGGTCGTGCGGCGCGTCAGCGGCGGGCTGGATCCACTCCTCCAGGCCTACGCCGCGCCCGACGACTCCCCGGTGTCGGGCATCGCCTGTGCTGCCATCGGGTACGACCCGCTCGTCGTGTACCTGCACGGCGATGGTGGGACGCGAGCCGTGCGAGCGCCCGTGGATACCTGTGGCGCCCCGACCGCGCAGGCACGGTCCGCCTACGACTCACTGGTCACGACGGTGGTCCGGGAGCGGTCGGACGCCCGAATCCAGAGCCAGCTGTCGGTGGACACGCAGTGCCCGGACGCGTTCAAGGACATCCTGTCGCTGGATGAGCGAGACCGGCTGAGCGGAGCCGACGACGGCCTTGCACCCGAGCCGTTGTCCGACCCGGTGTCGGTCTGTGAGTACCGCATCACCACCGATGCGGACGGCAACCGCATCGGCCACCTCGACGGACACCGCATTCTGTCGGGGGACCGGCTCCGGGCGCTGAACACGGCGCTAGGGCACGTGCGTCATGACCCGAGCTGCAGCCGTCACGAACAGACCAGCTTCGCCGTGCTCAACATGGGAGGGAGCCAGGAGACGGTCGTCGCACTCGACGGGTGCGCCGTCTCCCAGGGCTATGGCTGGTGGCGTGCCGACGACCAACTCCGTCTGGCCGTCGGCAGCTGAGACCGCACATCCGTGCGTCCGGTGCGAGCCGCACCGCGGGGCGACCCGGCGGCCTCAAGGGACACATGAACACGGCGGGCCGTCCCAGGGATGGTGGCGGAGTGGCGAGGGCAGCCCTTTGTGAGCACGTCTTTCCTTTTGCGCAGGAGCCAGGCCCGGAGCGCCTGACAGGGTGTACCGGTGATCGAGGTGACCCAACGCACCGGCCGGCGTGCTGTCCTCTTCGATGTCGACGGCGTGCTAGTGGACTCCTACACGGCCTATCGGCGGGTCTGGGATCGCTGGGCCAGCTTGCGGGGGCTGGAGCCCGACGTGGTCTGGGCTGCCACACACGCCCGCCGTCCGCTTGAGACCGTCGCCGAAGTCGCGCCGCTGCTCGATCCAGCAGCTGAGTACACGCTGTTGCGGAAGTACGTCGCTGGAGAGGGCAATGCCTTTCCGCTGTACCCCGGGGCCGCCGCGCTGCTTGCGGAGCTCCCATTAGCTGAATGGGCCATCGTCACTTCTGGGCGGTCTGCCACGGTGTGCAGTCGCCTCACGGCAGGCGGAGCCCCGAGCCCAATGGTTCTGGTGGATACCGAGGCGGTTACCAGGGGTAAGCCTGATCCGGAGGGCTACCTGCTTGCCGCCCGACTGCTCGGGGTAGACCCAGCGTCTTGCCTGGTCGTGGAGGATGCGCCTGCGGGGGTAGAGGCAGGGCTGGCAGCCGGAATGCGAGTGCTCGCACTCGCGACGACTCATGAGGCAGCGGTATTAGTCCGTGCACATGAGGTCGCGGCTTCACTGCACCGCGCCGCACCTCTTATTCGGAACTGGCTGGGACCCTCCTAGCCGGGTATGTCCCTATTCGGGCCGCCTTCTATGCGGATTGACCGATGAGTTGGCGCGCCTCGTTCAGGATGTCTTGCTCATAGAGGGCGCGGTGGGCGGGATCGTCTTCCCATTCGCTGGCGAGGCCGACGAACGGGGTCAACTCATCAGGGCAGTCGAGTTCCAAGTAGCCGTGGAACCAGATGAGGCGAGCGCCCTCGTAGGGCGTGAGCGCGCCATTGACGATTTCCGCGGCCCAGAACCGGACGGCATCCCAACGGGACACGGGGACGTCGGCACCCAGTTGCTCCATCGCGAGCAGGAACAGGTCTCGGGCCTCCCGAACGTCCGCCCGACTCAGGCCGGTCAACTCGCGCAAGGCTGGCGCGTCGATGCCCTCGGCGAGGGCGCGTGCCGCCAGGTCGGGAAGCTCCTCGGTCGGCTGCTGCCCGACCGTCAACCGGACCAGGGCGCTCCGAAGTTCATGCACGCAGGGAGTGTGCCGTGTTCGTCGCTGTCAGCGGCCTCGGCGGCAGCCGCGCCGCTCGGCCCGGTGATCTTGCCGGGTCCGCTCACGACGAGATGGGAAAGCCGGCCCAGAGCGAGGGCGATGAGACCGGCGGTGCCGGCTCCCGTGACGACGGAGAGGTCGCTGTCGGTGCGCCCCCGATGACGGCAGTCCCGCCCTCGCGACCGCACGGGGTACTCACGCAGATTGCGTTTGCCTCGCCACGCGTGCAGAGAGGACACTCGCCGGCAGACGGACTTGTCCACCCGTTTCACCCCTTGCTGCCGAACTCACGCGAGCTGAGTACGGCAAATGAGGGGTGACAGATCGGGCTAACGCCGCGGATGCGAGCGCCCGAGATGCAGCCAGGACGTCTGGCCCGGGGAGCCCGCGAAACTCGCCCTAAGCGGCCCACTTAGGGACGCCCTGGGTTAGCGCCCCCCCTGACCTCGGTTCAGGGGCGGACGCCCGAGCCGCGTCTTCGGCTCGTCACCAAGACGGAAGCCAGGGCGGTCGCCACGCCCCCGATCAACCACCCGACTCCGGCCAGGATGCTGCCGGGGCCGCCCATCTCGTCAGCCTGAGTCATGTCCCGGTCCAAGGCCACGACCCACAGGACCAGAAGGCCGACGCTGAGTACCCACAGAGCGACACCTCCAACAGACCACCTGCGGCCGCCGAGCATCACGGCCGCAGGGAGAACCGCGATGAGCACGGCGATGATGAGGGGCACCGAGCGAGTTTCGCAGCAACGTCATTCGTGCTGGCAGGAGCACGCCGCGCGGTGTCCTCAAGCGGCCCACTAAGAGACATCACCCCTGACTTCGGCCATGTACTTGCCGCCTCCCTCTGGGCCGAACGGGTCGTCAAGCGGCCAGGCGTCGACGGTGACCGTTGTCCGGCTCGACCAATGGATGGTCCGACGAACAGCGTTGAATCCGCGCTCGCTCTCATGCGTCATCAGGGGCGGGCTGGTGTGTACGACGTCGCCCGCCTGGGTCAGCACCGCTAACTCCAGCCAGGCGTCGCCGTTGCCGTCGACTTCCATCGTCACCCCCGCGCGATGTCGCCGGTCCGGGCTGGCCTTCATGGGTGACCGGAGCACGTAGCGGAGGTCGCTAGCGAGGACCGCGAGCCGGGCCTGTTCGAAGGGCTGCGTGTACCAGTCGAGCGCAGCAGCCAGACGGAGCAGGTGCTCATGGAGGAACGTCAGGAGGCCGAGACGGCGGTCGTAGTCAGGCGCGTCCAGCAGTGAAAGCGGTGGCGGCTGGACCTCGTGGATCTCGCCCATGCCAAGCGACCCGAGGGCTGGAACGCGGCTCGGCGCGAACGGCGGCGCGTCCGGGGTGAAGACGAAGCGTCCCCAGGAGGTCTTTGCCTCCACGGGAGGCCCTGTTCGCAACGCCTGGCTGTACGCCCGCGTCACAGCTGTGCCGCACTTGGCCAACCTCTTGACCGGGGTCAGGACCCAGCGGGGATGTGCCTCGATGACGGCTGTGTGCGCTTCCATCGGATAGAAGTCCACCTGCCAGAACCTGACCACAGGCGAGCACGCTACCGACGCCAGTGGTGTCTCTAAGGCCGCCTTCAGGGACACGCGGGAGGCTCTGACCCAAGGCGGTAGGCGCGCCGTCAGGATCGGGCGCAACCATGTGGAGGCGGCTCCCGGTGGTGGCAGTTCTGGTTGCAGTTGCGGTGAATTCGTGGCCGTCCGCCTGCGTCCGCTCTTGTCTCGGAACAGCGTGAATCTGCTGCTCAGAGCGCTGCTTCGGACTTCTGCGGATGTCCGCGAACGCGATCATGACGGCCTGGCAGTGTGGGGGTCGGGGGTTCGAGTCCCCTCAGCTCCACCCCGATGACCAGGCCGTTCTCCTCCGGGAGGGAGGCCTGAGTCGTCTCTGGTCGCAGTTGTGGTTGCAGTTTGCCCACCCTTACCTGGCAGCAGCAGGGCGCCCATCCGGTCCGCCGCCTCCCGAGCCAGGGCCGGCATCGATCGAGTCCGCGTGTGCGATGCGCCCGGCCAGCAGCGCCGACACCTTCACTTCGCGCGTTGCCCTTCTTGGTCTGCAGAGACAGCTTGCCGGCGACAAGATCGGCCAGTCCAACGTTATCGCCTTCACTTTCACCGAGAAGGCCGCCAAGTTTAAGGAGCGCATTCTCTCGATCCTCGAGGCCGGTTGGGACTGGTGTTGTCAGTGTTCCGAACGCGAGTCGCGGTGTGTGCGGGACAGGAGTGGAGGGCGATACCGACTGCGCACCGAGCCGTTGCACGCATCACTCCCTTCCAGGCATTTGCGGCCGCCGTCGAGTACGGTCTGCGCCGCACGGTTCGGTAGTACCTGCCGGCCAACCACAAACGGGAGAACCCAAAGATGAGCACGCCCTACAATGAGCAGCAGCAGGCCCCGCAGTACGGGTATCCGCAGCAGCCGGTGCAGCAGCAGAAGGGCGCCGGTCTGGCGATCACCAGCCTGGTGCTCGGCATTGTCGCGCTGTTCCTGAGCTGGATCCCGTTCGTCAACTACATCGCTGTGATCCTCGGCGTCGTCGGCCTCGTGCTCGGCGTCATCGGGATTTGGAAGTCGAAGCGGGTCATGTCGATTATCGGCTCGGCGATCTGCCTGCTGGCGATCATCGTGTCCTTCGTCGCTTTCGGGTCCTTCGTCAACGAGGTGGACAAGAGCATTCAGGAGCTGGAGAACTCGCAGTCCGAGTGACACCAGATGGAACAGGCGGTCCCGCGTGGGCCGCCTGTTCTTCTTTCTGAGGGTGCTCGCATGGAGTGCAACCGTCCGGTGACCAGCACGAACTGGCAGGGGAGCGTCGCGCCTTCCTGCTGACCCAGATGCTCCCAGTGGGGTTGCGGTGGCAGCCAGACGGTCAGCTACGACCGGAGGCGCAAGCCCCGCGACGTCGTCGAGCGCTCAATTCAACGCCCTGAAGAACTGGCGCGGCGTGGCCACCCGCTCCGACAAGCTCGCCGTCATCTACCGCGGAGGCGCCGTCCTCCCGGGCCTCGCCGCCCTTCCCGGCGTCGGGCACCTCACCTGCGTGGTCGTGCGCGAGAACTCGGCATGGCTGATCGCCTCGGCGCAGACCACACCGGTTGCCAGTTCGTGACCCTGACCCGCCTGGGGGCGCGCGTCGTCGATGGTCACTGTGGGCTCCTCGTATCCCGGTCTGCGGACCGGTCGACGCGCCGCTCGCGGGGGGGCGGGAGGCCGCCGGGAGTTCCGGCGGCCTCCCGCCGGGTCAGGCCTGGCCGGCGCCGGCCGGCTGCTGCGCGGCCTTCTCCTGGGCGTACCGGTCGGTCGCGGCCTGGATGGCCGCGCCGTTCTTGGCGTCGAGCTCGCTGTGCTTGCTGCGGGCCCATGCCTCGGCGGCCAGCAGTCGCTTCTGGGAGGGCTGGAACACCGGCATGACGTGGCGGGCGAAGAGCTCGAAGCTCCGCTGGGTCGCCTGCCAGTTCGCCCAGTCGTGCTGGAGCAGGATGTAGCAGCCGAACCCGCCGGCGGACTGGTCGACCAGCCGCTGGATCTGCGCGATCGCGTCGTCGGGTGTGCCCACCACCCCCCAGCCGCTCTCGTCGATCCACGCCAGCCTCTCCTCGAAGGTGTCCCCGGGGATGCGGACCGGCGGCAGGGCCAGCGTCTTCTGCGTGTAGTCGACGAAGGCGTCGAAGCCGTAGCGGATGTCCTCGACGGCCTGCTCCCGCGTCTCCGCGATGTGCATGGGGCCCATCAGCCGCCACCGGGACCGGTCGGTGGTCTGCCCCGCGGCGGCGGCCTCGGCCTCCAGCACATCCCAGTGCAGCGCCAGGGCGTCGAAACCCATCTCGGTGGTGGCGCCCACCGACAGCATTCCCATCCCGTACTTCCCGGCCAGCCGCGGGCCGGTGGGGGAGGCCGTGGCGGCCACCGCCATCTCGAAGCACGGGTCCTGGTACGGGGCCAGCTGGCAGCGGGCCTCGACCAGCTCGTACCGGTCGGTCTTCACCGATACCGGCTCTTCGGTGGTCAGCAACCGGACCAGGACGTCGAGGTCCTCGGCCAGGGCCGGGCGCAGCTGCTCAGGCTCGAGACCGATCATCGCGGCGTCCGTGGGCAGCGATCCCGGGCCGACGCCCAGCATGAGGCGGCCGCGCGTGAGGTGGTCCACGAGGATCGCGCGGTCGGCGATCCAGAGTGGGTTGTGGTACGGGATGGACACGACCCCCGTGCCGAGCTTGATGTGGCGGGTCTGCGGGCCCACGTGGGCGAGGAAGGTCAGCGGGTCGGCGATGATCTCCGTGGCGGCGGAGTGGTGCTCACCGACCCAGACCTCGTCGTATCCGAGGCGGTCCAGCAGCTGGATGGTCTCGATGTTGCGCTGCAGCGAGGTCGTCGGGTTCTGGGTGGGCGGGCTGTTGAACGGCGGCATGAACAGGCCGAAACGCATCTTCGACACGCGAGCACTCCTCGGGTACGTCGGGGGACGAGGGCACGCAGCGGGATTGCTGCGGGATCGGGACCTACGCGGTGAGCGGGCGGTAGCGCCGCAGCCTCTGGTAGAGGGTGCCGCGGGAGATGCCGAGTCGGGCTGCGGCCGCGGACTTGTTGCCACCGCACTCGGCCAAGGTGCTGGCGATGACGTCGGACTCGGCCTGCTCGAGCGGAGTCAGCCGGCGTCCGATGAGTCGCTCCGGTGGCCCCACCCGCCCCGCGGGGGTCTCCGCTGAGGCGCTGCGCAGCGCCAGCACGGCGCCGTCCCGGCGGTGGTCCGCGCCGGTGCGGATGACCTCTGCGACCACGTCGTCGCCCAAGGGGATCACCGTGGCGCCGGGGCCGGCCTCGGTGACCCGGGCCCACGTCTCGGCGTGGTCGAGGCCGAGCTCGGAGGCGGCGGGATCGGTGAGCAGCAGGTCCTCGGTGAGGGCCAGGACCGGTGCAGTGGTTCGCTGCCGCGCGTGGAGGAAAGCCCGGAGGAGACGGTGCTCGACATCCGTCGCGCTCGCGGACAGCGCCGACCGGACCTCGTCGGCCAGCGAGCGTGCGGCGACCTGCATGAAGTGGTTGGCCTCGGCGGCCCGGCAGGTCACGTTGACCACGCCGACCGTGTGCCCGGTGATCGGGTGGACCACGGGCGCGGCCACGCAGGCCCACCGTTGGAAGGACTCGACGAAGTGCTCGGCGCCGAGAACCGTGGCCAGCCGGCCGGTCTCCAGCGCCGCACCGATGCCGCAGGTGCCGACCTGCTGCTCGTCGAAGACGGAGCCGAACTGCATCCCGGACCGATCGCACTCGGCACTCAGCGTGCGGTCGGAGACCCAGCGCCACGCCACGTGGCCGTTCCGATCAGTGAGGGACAGGCAGGTGCGGCTGTCGGCGAGCAGGTCGGCCATACGGAGAAGGACCGGTGCGGCCACGCGGACGAAGGGCGAGTCGTCGTCGGCCTCGCCGACCGGCGGAACGTCGAGCCGGGGGTCGACGCCGCTCCAGCGGGACCGGCGCCAGGAGGTGAGCACCTCGTCGCGGACCCCGACGGGCACCTCGCCGCGCTGGAAGGTCTCCCAGGCGTCGACCGTGGACATGGTCCCTCCTCGGTGGGATCGGGTTCCTCCGGCCGAGTATGCGGTGGGTCACAACGCGCCGGGCTGTGCGATTTCTGAACACCCGGCCTCCGCTCGGGCCGCGGCCGTCGGCAGCACCTGGGCACCACCGCCCACCGACCGCATCGCCCCCACGCCCCGCTGGCCACGGCGCAGCCCACCTCCTGGCCCTGGCACGGACCCTCGGTCACAGGGACGCACAGAGCCCGGGGCCGGACGGTTCCTCCCGTACGGCGCTGAGCACCGCCGCGACGCGTTCGCTGGCGGCGCCCCAGCCCCTCAGCGTGCTGCGCCGTCGGAGAGCCGCGCCCGTGAGCCGATGCCGCAGGTCGGGCGTCGTCAGCCAGGCGCTCAGTGCCGCGGTGAGGGCGGGTCGGTCACCGGGGGCCACCAGCAGCCCGGGCAGACCCACGTCGGTTTCACCGAGCGCCTCCGGCACGCCGCCGACGGCGGTGGCGAGGACCGGAACTCCGGCCGCCAGTGCCTCGGTGACCGCCATGCCGTAGGTCTCCGCGCAGGAGGGCAGAACGAGCAGGTCCGCCGACTGGTACGCGCGACCGACCTGGTCAGGCGGGCACGATCCGGCGAACCGGACGCGATCGGCGATGCCCAGCGTGCCGGCGAGCTGCCGCAGCCGGGCGGCGAACGGCGGATCGCTGTGTGGCGAGCCGACCAGGGTGCAGCACCACGCCGGCCCGGTGATGCCGGCCAGTGCCTCCAGGAGCAGGTGCTGGCCCTTCTGCGGGACCAGCGCGGCCACGCAGAGCAGCCTGCCGCCCCCCGGGCTCGCCGGCGAAGGGTCGAGCAGGTCGACTCCCGGCTGCGCCACGTGCACCGCGCCCGGCGGCAGGCAGTAGCGGTCGAGCAGCCACCGGCGGGTCCACCGGCTGGTGGCCAGCACGGCACGCGCCCGGGTGAGGACGGCCCGCTCCGCGACCGCGGCGCCGTCCCGGTCGCCGAGCGGCATGTGGACGAGGACGACGAGCCGCAGGCGAGAGGCCTGCGGCACGAGGACCGTCGGTGCGCAGGAGGCGATCAGCCCGTCGACCACCACCAGGCCGTCGTCGGGTAGGCCCGAGAGCGCCCGGGCGAGTGCGGACAGGGCAGCGGTGTCCGGCGCCGGCCAGGAGCCGGACACCGGCAGCTCCCGCACGTCCCAGCCCCGCGCGGCCAGCCCGTCGCAGATCCGGCGGTCGTAGCGGTTCCCGCCGCTGGGGCGCGTCGGGTCGTCGATCCCCTCGGGGACGACGACATGGACCGTGCTCACAGCGGGCGCCCGCAACCGGCCCAGGCGATCGTGGTTCACCGTGGCGGCCGGATCGGCAGCGCGAGGGAGGCCGTGCTGAAGGCCTCCAGGAACCGGTTGCGGAAGGCGTCCATGGGCCACACCGGCGCCGTCGGGCTCGGGAGCAGCCCGTCCTGCCAGTGCCAGGAGGCGATGCGGGAGAGCACGGCGGGGTCGTGGGCCACGACGGAGATGGGCACCTGGTGGTTGGCCTCGGGGCCGCTGACCGTCGTGGCGGGTTGGTGGTCGCCGAGCAGGACGAGGACGAGGTCGTCGTCGTTCAGCGTGGTGACCCAGGAGATGAGGGCCCGCAGGGAGTACTGGATGGACTCCCCGTAGAGCCGGCGGACGGTCTCCGGGTCTCGCCAGGCCACGTCGGGCGAAGGCCCCTGGGCGGGCATGGGATCGAAGATCGAGCCGTCGCCGACCTGGTCCCAGGGCACCATGGTCGGCAGCGGGGTCCACGGGGTGTGCGAGGAGACGAGATCGATCTCGGCCATCACGGGGCGGTGCCCGGGGGCGAGTTCGAGCCGCTGGAACGCGGCCAGGGTGTACTGGTCGGGCATCGTGGCCCAGCTGAAGGCCGGGCCCTGGTAGCCGAGGCCGTGCCGGTCGTAGAGCTGGTCGAAGTGGTAGAAGGACGTGCCGTGCGGCCACCCTCCGTCGTTGGCGGGGTTGACGCCGACGGTGCGCCAGCCCGCCTGGCCGAAGGCGACGCTGAGGGTGAACCGGTCGCTGGCCATCAGCTGGTCGTAGCGCTGTTGACTGTCGATCCACAGTCCGGACTGCAGGGTCGCGTGGGCGAGCCAGCTGGCACCGCCGAAGGTGGGCGAGTCGAGGTAGGCGCTGCGGGCCGAGTAGCCGGCCTCCGCCAGCTGGTGGGTGCCGCTGCGCAGGACGGCGGTGACGCCGGGAGAGAAGCTGGCGCCCCGCAGGGCGACCTGGCCGTAGCTCTCGACGAAGGCGACGATGACGTCCTTGCCGCGCAGGCCGGTGAGCAGGTCCGAGGCGGGAAGGTCGGCATACGGGTCGGCGGAGTGGCTGGCCGCTGCGAAGCGTTGCTGGTCGCGCACGGCCCCCTCGACGGCACGCCCGTGCGCGACGGCCAGATCGGCAGTGCTGGTCGAGGCGATCGGGGCTCCCGGCGCGAGCTGCAGCGACAGTGCGGCGCACACCGCCCACACCACGCCCAGGGTGGCGATCCCGCGAGCCGAGCCCCTCCGGTGCCGGGCCGTCACGGTGCTGACCCGGACCGCCGACGCGGTCACGACGGCGACCAGCACCGCGAGGGCGAGCCCGACCAGGACGAGAAGGACGTCGGTGGCCGCGGCCCCGATCGAATCGCGCACCACACCGATCGCCGGAGCGAGATTGCCCCAGTCGAGCACCAGGTCGAACGGCCGGCCGAGTTGCTCGTGGAAGCCCGCGTCGAGGATCTTGAGGATGGTGAGCAGGCCGAACGCGACTCCGGCCGTCGCCGCTACGACACGTCGCGGCCGGGGCGGCAGCAGCAGCCCGATCGCCACCAGGGCGAGCCCTTCGACGGGGATGCGCGCAAAGGCGGCGGGAGTGAGCCGGTCGAGGCGGTCCGGAGCGACGAGAACGGCCCAGACGACCGCGGCAGCGACCAGCGCGGTGGCACCCCGCAGCGCCCGGCGGGTGCGCGGGCCGGCGCCGCTGCGGTACAGCCAGATGACGCTGCGGCCGAACGATTCGGCCAGCAGCAGCAGCGCGGCGCCGACTGCGATCATGCCGACCGGGCGGGGCAGTACCCCGGACACCGCGGCGGTGAGGACGATGCCCTGCACGGCGGCGACGACCTTGCCCCAGTACCGGGGTGGCAGCGGTGCGGCCAGCCACGGGACCGCCCACCCCGCGACCAGCAGCGCGTAGCGGGCGGCGCCGATGGCCAGCACCCAGCCGCCGTAGTCCCGGGACACCGCGACGCTCAGCACCAGGATGAGGAAGGCGTCGACCTCGCCGTCGAAGCGGGCGCCGAACGGCGTGGCGGTTCCCGTGCGCCGGGCCAGACGTCCGTCCAGGGCGTCGAGGGCGAGCGCGACGGAGGCGAGGGCGACCAGCATGGTCACCCGCGCCGGCCGGTCGACAGAGCCGGCGACCAGCCCAGCGACGGCGGCGGTCAGCAGAGCCCGGGTCAGGGTGACCCAGTCCGGCGGAAGGATCGCCGGCTGTTCGCTGCGGACCCGGCCGACGGCCAGCAGCGCGGTCACCGCCCAGCCGGCAGCCAGTCCGATCAGCCAGCCGGCGACGTCGAGACCGACCGTCACGGAAAGGATGCCGAGCAGGGCGGGCGTGGTCAGCGCGCCCAGGATCATCTCGAGCCGGATCGTGCGCACGGCGCCTCCGTAATGATCCCTCGTCACCTCTGACGGGATTTACGGATCCGCGGTCGCGACGGTTCACCACGCGCCCCGGACAGGCTTGCATGGAACCATGCGGGTGAACCGCGTGGCCGGCCGCCGCGTGCCACTCTTCGTGGTGCCTCTGCGCGTCGTGCCTATCGGGATGGGCCCGGTCGTGCACCGCGCCGGGCCGCCCCTGCTACGGCTGACCTGTGGCCTGGCCGTGTTGCTGGTGCTCGGACAGCACCTCGGCGCTGCGCCTTTCCAGGAGGGGCTGCGCGCGGTCACCCTTCCCGCGGTCGGCAGTGCCGTCGCGATCACTGTCATGACCACGGTGTGCTCGGCCTGGCGGTGGCGCGTCGTCGCGCGCGCTCTGGGCGTCGGGATGCCCCTGGCACCCGCGGTCGGCGCCTACTACCGCTCCCAGTTCCTCAATTCCGTGCTGCCCGGCGGGGTGGTCGGTGACCTGCACCGCGGGGTCGTGCACGGCCGGCGAGCCGGTCACGTGGGCCGTGCCCTGCGCGCGGTGGGCTGGGAACGGTTCAGCGGGCAGCTGGTCCAGGCCGCGCTGACCGGCATCGTGCTGCTTGCCCTGCCGTCGCCGGTCCGCCCGGTGCTGCCGGTCGTCCTGGCCAGTGTCGCGGGTGCGACCGCGTGTGCTGCCCTGGCGGTGCGCCGTGCCGCTCGCCGCGGCCGATCGAGGCTGACGGCCGCCGCGCGAACCGTGGCCGGCGATGTGCGCCACGGCCTGCTCGCCGGAGACGTGTGGCCGCAGTTGATGGTGGCTTCGGTGCTGGTCATCGCCGGACACACCACCACGTTCGTCATCGCCGCGCGCACCGCCGGCTGCACCGCACCGATGGCCGAACTGGTCGCGCTGGCGATGCTGGTCCAGACCGCGATGGTGCTCCCCCTGGGCATCGGCGGGTGGGGGCTCCGCGAAGGCGCCGCCGCCTGGGCCTTCGCAGCAGCCGGGCTCGGCGCCGCCACCGGAGTGACCGTCGCGATCGTCTACGGCGTGCTCTCCCTGGCCGCCGTCGTCCCCGGCGCCGGCATGCTTCTCGCCGACGCTGCCAGCCGCGGCCGCCGTGCTGGTGCGGCGCGATCGGGGAGTGGAGCTGGGCGACTCCCGCCGCCCGACGAGGCCGACCTCGATCGGCGGTGTCCGACGGGAGGTCCACCGGCGGCCGTCGGGTAGGTGCCGCTGCGGCGGGTGGTGAGTGGCCACTGCCCGTGCGCGGGGGGAGGGCACCCGAGCGCGACCCCGATGGGCGGTTCGCTATCCGGGCGCCCTGCCCGCGAAATCGAATTGATGTGCGATGTAGAGCAGCTCACCGCTGGCCAGCTGTCGGCGGCGTACCGCTATCCAGTCGGCAAGGTCGGCGGGCTCCACCCGGTCCTTCAGGGCGTCCTGGATCGTCTGCAGGATGCTGTCCAGAAAGTAGGCCTCATCATCCGGGTAGCTCCCGTCCGGTCCGGCGTGCACGACCCAGTCGGACGAACCCGACGACAGCGCCGGCGCTCCGGCGGAGCGCAGGTGGCGAAAGAGGTAGCGCCCCGTCCGGCTCTCCCCGGCGGGCCGGCCGAAGCGAACGCGCTCGTTCATGCTGCGGTGATAGGCCCGCATGATGTCGTCGTCGCAGGGGTGATCGGGCTGGAAGATGCTCTCGCCGTCGAAGTTGATCGTGAACCAGTACACGCCACCCGGGACCAGCAACCGCAGGAGTCCGGGCAGGACGGCCGGCACGTCCACGAGATCCAGGAACGCGCTGGCGATCAACACCTCGGCCGGTTCTCCGTGCCCGGCCTCCAGGTAGCTGCCGAGCTCGGCAGCTACCATGCGCACCCGCAGATCGCCCAACCGCAACCCATCCGGCAGCGGTTCGGCGCGCAGCCCCCGGGTGGTCGCCCACTCGCCGAGCCACGCGCGGGAATCCCGCAGCAGCTGGCGATCGACGTCCAGCAGCGTGTACTCGCCGGCGCTGATGACCCGCCATTCCAGCAGGCGGGCCACCATCGTCCCCAGACCGGCGCCGATCTCCAGAACCTGCGCCGCGCCCGCCGGCATCAGGCGGCGCATGTCGGCCAGCACCCGGCCATTGAGGGCCCGGTCATCCACGCTCTTCTTCGCGGCCAGGTAGCGGGTGTAGGGGTAGCTCATCGCTTCTCCGCCACCAGTGCGAACTTGCGCACCCGTCCACCGCCGAGCCACTCACTCCACAGCTGATGAGCGGTGATCAACTCGGCCAGGGCCCGCGCCCCGATCTGGCGGGCGATCTCGGCCGAGTCGGCGCGCAACGACTGCAGCATTGCCACCGCCGTCGCGTGATGGGACGCGCTGCACTCCTCCTGCCAGGTCACGGTCAACCCGACCTCACGCAGCACTGCCGTCAACTCCGCCGACTCGATGAGCCAGACGGTATCGGCGTCGGGCATCCGGGCCCGCTCCCTCGGCGTGAGCGGGCGGCCCTCTTCGAGGGTGAAGGCGAAGCGGCCCCCCGGCTCCAGCGCGCGAGCCACGTTCCTGACGAGGACCCGTTTGTCGGGAAAGGCCAGCATCGCCTCCAGGAGGAGCACGACCTCGAAGCGACCGTCGGGCAACGGCGGGACGTGGGCCTGCTCGAAGCGGCACGGCAGGTCACCGGCCAGGGCCCGGGCGATCTCCACAGTGCTGGCGGAGTAGTCCAGGCCCAGGTATCGGCAGCCCGACTCCGCCGTGATCAACCGGCCGGGACCAGCCACTCCGCAGCACAGGTCGAGAACCGAGACGCCGCGGCCGATGCGGGAGCGGCGAGCCAGTTGCCGAATCTCGTCGGCGCGCATGAAACTCTCCTGCCCGACGTACTCGCCGGGAGGATAGGCGGCTTCCCTGGCCCGCTGCAGCGCCGCGTGAAATGCAGCGCGCTCGTCCTGTCTCACCACTGGACCCAGATGGGCCATCGTCTCGGTGGAACCGTGTCCATCGTGCCTCCGTGACTGCCTGTGTAGAGGACTACGGATGGGCCGACGAGGTGGTTCAGGTCGGTGACGGATCGTGGCTCGGCCGGTGCGGCCGGCGGATGACCAGTTCTGTGCCGAGTTCGTGCTCCATCGCCGGCGGGGACGCGGGCAGAGTGCACCATGAAGACCCGGGCGGCGGCACGAGTGAACGCGCCTTCCGCGACAACGGCCGGGAGGTACTCGAGCCGACTCGGTTCCACGTCGAAACGGAGCCACATCATCACGGAGCCGGCAGGGTTGCTCCCTGGTGCCGCCGTGCCCGCGCGTGACTGTCACATGTCACACGGACGGCTGGGGCAACCGGCCCGGGCGGACCGGCACCGGTCCGTGCGCCGGAGGTGCGGTCTCCCGGCGGCTGAGCTGCAGCGGGTCCGGGTCCTCGCCGCGGTCGAGCAGGTAGCACGCGGCGATCACCGCGGCGCGGTCGTCGAGGACGCGCCGGATCACCTGGTCGACGGTCTCGACCACGCAGTACTTGGCCCCGTCGGTCAGGAACACGACCGTCTCGGGGCGCGCCTCGACCCGCTCGATGGTGTCGGGGTCGAGGGAGCAGCGCTCGCCGCTGCGGCGGGTGAGGCCGATCATGGCGGTCCTCCTGCTGTACGGGCATCCGGTTCGGGCACCATCCCCGTCGGCGAGGGCCGCCCCCTCCTTGAGCCGGGCCGTGGTCGCCCACCCGTAGGGGTGGACCGCGATCACCGGTCAGAGCACCTCGAGCGGGACCTTGGTGAACGGCGGCGGGAAGATCATGTCCAGCTGGGCCAGCTCCGCCTCGGTGAAGCCGATCTCCAGGGCGGCACGGTTCTCGATCACGTGCGCCCGGTTACGGGCCTTGGCGACGGCGAACACGTCGGGCAGCCGCAACACCCAGGCGATCGCCAGCTGAGCCGGGGTCACTCCCTTGGCCGCGGCCATGTCCCGGACCGCGGGGTGCTCCAGCAGCCGGCCGTGGTCGACCGGGGAGTAGGCCATGAGGGGCATGCCGTGCTCGCGGCACCACGGGATCAGGTCGTACTCCGGGCCGCGCCGGGCCAGGTTGTAGAGGACCTGGTCGGTCTGCACCCGCGCCCCGCCGGGCACGGTGACGAGCTCCGCCATGTCCGGCGCGTCGAAGTTGCTCACCCCCCAGCAGCCGATCAGCCCGGCCTGGACCAGCTCCTCGAACCCCGCCACCGTCTCGGCCAGCGGCACCGGCCCGCGCCAGTGCAGCAGGTACATGTCCAGGTGGTCGGTGCGCAGCCGCCGCAGGCTGGCCTCGCAGGCCGCGATCGTGCCCTGCAGCGTGGCGTGGTGGGGCAGCACCTTGCTGACCAGGAAGACCTCGTCGCGTCGGCCGGCGATGGCCTCCCCGACGAGCACCTCGGCGGCCCCGTCGCCGTACATCTCGGCGGTGTCGATCAGGTTCAGGCCGATCTCGATGCCGGTGCGCAGGGCGCCCAGCTCGATGTCGTGCCCGTCGGGATCCTCCCCCATGTACCAGGTGCCCATGCCCAGCGCCGGGACGACGGTCCCGTTGGGCAGGGTCACGGTGCGGTGGGTGGTTGCGGTCATGGCAGGCACTCCTCGGGATACGTGGAGGAAGGGGATACAGAGGGTGAGGACAGGCCTTGACCGGTCTGCGGCTCCCGGCGGCGGACCGGGGGCGCACCTAAGGTCGGGCCGTGGCAGTTCCCGTCGGCCTGGCCGGTACGGGTCGCCGGGCCAGCGAGGTGTACGCACCGGCGTTGTCGGCCTGTCCCGATGTGGACTTCGTGGGGGTGTGGGGGCGCTCCCCGGAACCGGTCCGGCAGCTGGCCGAGCGCTACGGGGCGGCGCCGTGCGAACGCTTCGAGGACCTGGTGGAGCGGTGCCGGGCGGTCGTGTTCGCGGTGCCGCCGCCGGTCCAGGCGGAGTACGCCGAGCGGGCGGCCCGGCACGGCCGCGGCCTGTTGCTGGAGAAGCCGATCGGCGGGGACATCGCCGGGGCGGAGGAGCTCACCTCCGTCGCCGTCCGCGAGAAGGTCCCCACGATGGTCTCGCTGACCTGGCGCTTCACCGACGACGTCCGCCGCTTCCTGGAGAATGACGTGCCCGACGTCGAGCCGGTCGGGGGCACCGGCCGGCTGCTCACCGGTACGCACGCCCGCGGGGCGGCGACGCCCACCTGGCGGCTGGCCCGCGGGGTGCTGCGGGACCAGGGGCCGGACCTGTTGGACCTGCTGGAGGCGGCGCTGGGGCCCATCGCCGGCATGCACGCCCGCGGTGACCCGCGCGGCTGGACGGCCATGACGCTCGAGCACCGGGTGGGTCGCGTCTCGCAGGCCACGCTCTACGCCGGGAGGACCCGGGGCCCCGACGTCGCCTTCGTCGAGGTCACCGGCCCGAAGGGGACGGCGGACGTCGAGGCCATCGGCGCCGTCACGCCCGACTCGCACCGGCGGATGGTGGCCGAGTTCGCCCGGGCGGTGAGCGACGGGCGGTCGCACCAGTTCGACATCGAGCACGGCCTGCACCTGCAGCGGCTGGTCGAGTCCGCGGAGACCGATCTGGTGCTGCACGGCTGACCCGGCCGGGACCGGCAGCGGTCGTGCAGCCACGGGCCGCTGGGCTCAGGCGCCCTGGCTGCTGGCGTCCTGATGGCGGACCAGGCTGACCAGAGTCGTCGTCCCGCCGTCATCGGTGATCTTGAGCGCGGCGCCCTCGGGGATCAGATCCACCACGAACTCCCGCGGGTGGTTGACCATGTGGCGCAGGGCGACGTCCTCGTGCTCCGGGTCCTCGGCGGCAGCCACCACCGCCACGTCGTCCTTGTAGTCGTAGGTGACGTTGTCGAACGGCAGCCGGTCGACCAGCGGCTGGTCCCCGATCTCGGGGTCGAGCACCTCGACGGTGACGTCGTATCCCCGGTACTCGGCGGTGAGTCGGTCGGTGAGCCTGGTCCACTCGGTGCGTTGTTCAGGGGAAACCACGGCCATGGCGGCCTCCGGAAGGGCCGGTGGTGAACCGCCGGGCCTGGGCGGACTTTCGCGGTGTTCCCCGGGCGTCCGGGCCGTAACCGTGCCGCGGCCCGGGAGCGAATCACCGCAGGCCGACGAGCTGCCGTTCCGGCTGGTGGGCCCAGGCACTCGGCTCGGGCCGCGGGCCCGCCCCCCACCCCGACGCCGGCACGGCGGGCGTGGTCACCTCGGCCGAGGCCGGGAGGAGCCGGTCGCGCAGACGCAGCACCGGCTTCTCCACCAGAACCGTCGCGACCACACCGACCGCCACGGCCGCGCCGTACTTGAGCACCTGCTCCACCGGTGTCCACGACTCGTAGGCGACACCGGGCAGCCAGCCCAGCAGCACCTGCGCGGCGAAGATGTGCCAGATGTAGACGCCGTAGGAGTAGCGGCCCAGGGCCGCCATCGGCGCGGTCACCCACCGGACGCGCGGCACCCACTCGGCCTTGTGGAGCAGCAGGAGGAACGCGGCGGCGGTCAGGTAGGCGACCGTGTAGCCGATCGTCGTCCCGACGGCGCCGTCCTTGCCCACCGTGGCGAGGAACGCGATGCCGGCCAGCGTGAGCCCGGCCCACAGCCGGCGCCGCTGCAGCAGCCGGGCGAAGAGCTCCGGCCGGTGGACGGCGACGACCGCCAGGAGCACGCCGGCGGCGAGTGAGTCGGCGCGGAAGTGCGTGCGCCACTGCAGCGTCACGTCGGACAGGTCCGCGGCGGTGCCCCACACCCGCAGGGCCAGGGCGGTCACCAGCACCCCGGCGAGGACCCCGATGAGCAGGCGGGTGGAGCCGCGGCGGCGGGCGAACAGCGGGAACAGCAGCACCAGGGCGAGGTAGAAGTGCTCCTCGACGGCGAGCGACCACAGATGCACCAGGGACGTCCCGGCGTAGTTCTGCAGGTGCAGCGCGTTCTGCCAGAGGTAGGTGTCCCACGGCTCGGTGCCCACCAGCGCCTGCACGGCGAGGAAGACGTAGAGCACCGGCCAGAGCTTCAGCGCGCGCCGCACGGTGAACCGTCGGCCGTCGAAGCGGCCAGTGCGCGCGTGCTCGCGCAGGACCAGCTGCCCGACGAGGAAGCCGCTGAGCACGAAGAAGAGGTCGACGCCGGCCCAGCCGAAGGTGCCCCCCGGCCACTGGAGCGCGTCGAGCACGGGATTGCCGCTGGGATGGCGGCTGAAGTGCCAGCCCAGGGCCAGCACGATCGCGATGCCGCGGACCACGTCGAGGTCGATCCGCCGTCCGGAGGGAGCGTGCGCGGACCGTGTCTCGGTCCCGGTTGCCGAAGCCATCGTTCCCGACGCTAGGAGGGCCTCCCTCGGCTCGCATCACGAACCGGTGACGGAGAAGCGACTCCCGGTCATCGCACCCGGTCAGCGCGTAGCAGGTGTGACTCACCTCACGGCGCCGGCGTCGGCGCTCCTCCCTTGGGGGGAGGCGCCACACGGCAGCTCAAGGCCGGCCGCGGCGCGGCCGATCACCCGGTCAGGTGACGGACGTGCCGCCACCGCCGTCCACCCGTGGGGAGGAGAGGTCGTGCCCGAGCAGTCCGTGCTGGTCGTGGAGGACACCGAGGAGATCCGGGAACTGGTCTGCACGGTCCTGCGCAAGGCGGGCATGGACGTCCGCGCGGTCGCTTCCGGTACGGAGGCGTTGGCCGAGGTCCGCCGGCAGGTGCCCGACGTCGTCGTCCTCGACCTCGGCCTCCCGGACGCCGACGGCACCGAGGTGTGCCGCCAGATCCGGGCCGAGAGTGAGTGCTACGTCCTCATGCTCACCGCCCGCGCCGAGGAGGTCGACCTGCTGATCGGCCTCGCGGTCGGTGCCGACGGCTACATGGCCAAGCCCTTCTCGCCGCGCGAGCTCGTCGCGCGCGTCCAGGCGATGCTCCGCCGTCCCCGCGTCCCGGCGCCACGACCGGCCCCGGCCGAGGAATCGGTGCGCCGGCTCGCCGATCTGGAGATCGACGAGGACAGCCGCGAGGTGCGGGTGGACGGCGCCGTCGTCGACCTCACCCGCACCGAGTTCGACCTCCTGGCCGCGCTGGCCTCCCGGCCCGGCCGGGTTCTGCAGCGGGAGACCCTGCTGCGCGAGGTCTGGCAGACCGACTGGGAGGGCAGCGTCCGCCTCGTCGAGGCGCACATGTCCAAC
The DNA here is from genome assembly GCF_900114385.1 of Geodermatophilus ruber. Taxonomy (GTDB): domain Bacteria; phylum Actinomycetota; class Actinomycetes; order Mycobacteriales; family Geodermatophilaceae; genus Geodermatophilus; species Geodermatophilus ruber. Next base: position 2,052 of record NZ_FOSW01000016.1, on the reverse strand, counting down.
CTGCGCCGCAAGCTGCAGGCCGCCGGCCTGGCCGCCGCGGAGATCCGCACCGTGCGGGGGGTCGGCTACCGCCTCGTCGCCTGATGGCGCACGGCCCCTCCGCGGGTCGGGACGCGGCTCAGCAGGTGACGCTCCCCGACGGGAGGGACTCGGGGCTGGTCCAGCCGGAGCTGGTCAGCGTGGTGACGGTGAAGGTGTACGTGGTCGGGGCGCCCTCGTGCTTGTCGGTGCGCGTGGTCGCCGAAGTGGTGCCGGTCCCGGTGGTCGCGACGGTGAACACGCGCCCGTCGTCGCGGTAGGCCTTGATCTCGTACCCACTGATCCGGGCCGAGGTGCTGGGCTGCCACGTGACCGTCACGTCCATCCACCGGGCGTTGGAGCAGTTGGCCCTCGTCGCCTCGACGCCGGTGGGCGCCGCGATGACGTGTGTGGCGATCGACGTCTGGGGCAGCGCGGCGGTGTCCTTGTACGCGGCCGAGGCGGCCACGGTGCCGGCGAGCAGGGCGGCGACGACCAGCCCGAGGATCGTCATGATCCGCTTGCGGATCGTCATCGCGCGCCTCCTCGCCTCGATCGGTCCGGGACGGATGTCCCGGGTGCTGCGGACCACACTGCCGCCCGGGCCGCAGGCCCTCCGCGGGAAATCCGCAAGGATTTCCGGGAGAACGGGCGCGGGCCGCCGCCTCGTCGCCTGAGCCCTTCTCCGCACGACAGCCGGCCCGGACCGAGCTCGGGCCGGGCCCGCTGTCGGATGGTCAGCAGGTGATCGGCCCCTGCGGTTTGGCCTGCTCGGTCCAGCCGTAGCTCGTGTGCGTGCGGACCGTCACCCTCGGCTCGGCGCTGAGGTAGGAGCTGGGGATGTCGGACACAGAGGCGCTCGTCCCCGCCTGCAGTCCGAAGGACAGATTCGGCTGACCCCGCAGGATGGCGACGATCTCGTAGCCGATGACTCCACGGGTCGGGCTGCCGGTCCAGGACGCCTCTACCGAGAAGGTGGTGTACCGGTGGTCGGCCTTGGTGACCGTCGTTGTCGTGCCGTCGGCGTTGGGGTAGCTGGTGGTTCCGCGGTCCAGCGGGCCCTCGGTGACCACGGTGTCGGTCGGGGCGTAGCTGTACGACGACGTCGTGGACCGGCTCAGGACGGTGCCGGCCGCGTCGGTCACGGTGGTCGTGGTGTCGGTCCTGGTCACCAGGGTGCAGGAGGCGGTCACGGCCAGGTTCGAGACCGGCGCCACCGTGAGGGTGCTGACCGCGGTCTGCGGGAGCGTGGCCTTGGCGGTGAAGGCGGCCTGCGCCGGCAGGCCGGCCGTGAGGATGACGGCGAGGGTCAGGCCGAGGGTCACCAGGATGCGGCGGGTGGTGGTCACTGTTCCTCCGGGTCCTTGGTGGGGCGCCAGATGGTGAGCAGGAGCCAGCCGGCGAGCAGGGTGGGGGCGCCGTAGACGAGTGCCTGGCTGAGCCAGGGGGTGCGCAGGGCGGCGATGAGGTGGCCGGCCTCGGGGATGACGGCCTGGACCTGGTAGGCGGTGTCGCCGAGGAGGATGGCGGTCCAGGGGTCGGCGTGGTCGTTGGCGTCGCCCTTGGTGTGCACGGTGACGGTGCCGTCGGCGGCGTGGTCGACGGAGATCACGCGGTGGGTGACGATGCGGCGGTCGTCGATGGGGATGTGGTAGGTGATGATCATGCCCTCGGTGACGTCGGCGACGTCCAGGGGTGTGGTGATGAGCAGGTCGCCGGGGTCGATGGCGGGGGCCATGGAGCCGGTGAGCATGGTCATCGTGCGGTAGCCGAGGACGTGCGGGCCGATGGCCAGGCCGGCGAAGGCCAGGACGGCGATCCCCACCAGGGCGCGGACCGACCAGCGGGTGAGGAACGCCGCGAGCGGGCGCAGGGTGCCGGTGGTGCGGGGCCGGGCCGCGGCCGGGGGCAGCGGGCGGGCTGCCCCCGGGGCGGGGAGGGGGAGGACGGCGGTCATGGCGGGTTCTCCGGTCGGTCAGCTCGGGGCGGGGCTCAGCGCGCGGTGCCGTTGCGCTGCGTGCCCTCGAAGACCAG
>NZ_FOSW01000010.1 GCF_900114385.1 Geodermatophilus ruber | reverse complement strand
CGCCCGCGGATCGCGCTCACCCACCCGCTCACCGGCGCCCTGCTCGCCCTCACCGACGCCGCCACCCTGCGCACCGGCGGCCGGGCCGGCCCGCCACCGGAAACCCCCGGGTACCGGCCGGGCGCAGCGCTGGCCGCCTTCGTCCGCGCCCGCGACCGCCGCTGCCGCTTCCCCGGCTGCCGCGCCCGCCCGAGCAGATGCGACCTGGACCACCAGCTCCCGCACGCCCGCGGCGGCCCGACAGCGCACGCCAACCTGTGCTGCCTGTGCGAGCACCACCACCGGCTCTCCCACCAGGCACCCGGCTGGTCGATGCGACCGATGCCCGACGGCGGCATCGCCTGGACCCTGCCCGGCGGCACCCAGGTGATCACCCAACCACCCGCCTACGGCACCGACGACGACCTTCCGCCATCAGGACGAACGGCAGGTGAGCCGCCGAGGGAAGTCGACGATCCGCCGCCGTTCTGAGAGCCGTGAGAGCCGGCCACCAGCACTGCTCCCCGGGGCGCCCGTGGACTCAGACCTGCGGCGGGCCGTAGAGCCAGTCGACGTACCGGGGGCCGTGCTGCGCCGGGTCGAGGGTGCGCAGCAGCTCGTTGCGCAGCAGCCGGGCGACGCCGTCGACGTGCCAGATCTCGCCCCACACCCGCGCGGTCGACTGCACCCGCGCCGTGCGGTCACGGCGGGCCTCGGCGTAGGCATCGAGCGCGGCCGGCACGTCCCGCGTCTCGGCGAGCGCCCCGGCCAGGGCAACGGCGTCCTCGATCGACTGACAGGCCCCCTGTGCCAGGTACTGCAGCATCGGGTGCGCCGCGTCGCCGAGCAGCGCGAGCCGGCCGTCGACCCACTGCCGGATCGGATCGCGGTCGAACATCTGCCAGCGCCGGTCCCGCCAGAGCAGGGGCAGTGCCTCCTGCACGGCCGCGCAGGTGCCGGCGAAGACCTGGTCCAGCTCCTCCGGGCCGCCCCAGTCGGGGTCGTCGGGGTTGGCCAGGTACCCCGGGGAGCGGAAGACCGCGACGGTGTTGGCCATCTCCCCGCCCCGCAGCGCGTACTGCACGCAGTGCAGGCCCGGGCCGATGAAGACGGTCACGTCGGCCGGGTCGACGTGCGCCCCCGCCCGGGCGAAGGGCACGGTGCCCCGGTAGGCGACGTAACCGGAGGCGACCGGCTCGTCGTCCGACAGCCGGGTCCGCAGCGACGAGCGCAGCCCGTCGGCGCCCACGACGGCACCGGCCCGGTGCACCGCCCCGTCGGCGCAGACCACCTCGGCGACCTCGCCGTCCTGCCGGACGTCGACGGTGGCCCGCCCCGTCTCCAGCGCCACCCCGGCCGCCGCGCAGGCCTCGACCAGCACGTCGAGCAGGTCCGAGCGGTGAGCGACGACGTACACCCCGCCGTACCGCTTCCGGAACTCCTCGTCGAGGTCGAGGGAGGTGAGCTCGGCGCCGTCGAGGGCGTCACGCAGCACCAGGCGTCGGGGCAGCACCCCGCGGGCGACCACCTCGTCCAGCACCCCGAGCCGGGCCAGCTCCCGCGTGGCGTTGGGCGCCAGCTGCAGCCCCGCGCCGACCTCCGCGAACTCCGCCGAGCGCTCCAGCACCCGCACCGAGCGGCCGGACCGCGCCAGCGCCAGCGCGGCGGTCAGCCCGCCGATGCCCCCGCCGACCACGACCACGTCCGCCGTGGTCTCGGCCGCCCGCACCGCAGGCTCCGCCGTCGTCACAGCCATGCCGGCACCTCCGGGATCCCGCCGTCGGCGTCCAGCCCCTTCCCGGCGCTCCGCCCGGTGAGCCAGCCGGTCACCGCCGGCAGCGGGCCGGAGACGGCGAGCGACCCGGTCCCCCACGTGCGGTCGCCCGCGGTCACGCGGACGTCGGGCAGCTGGCCGCGGCGCTCCCACATGCCGAAGACATCGTCGATCAGCGCCGCCTGCACGTCCTCGGCGACGTCGGCGAAGGTGACGCCGGCGTCCAGGTCGACGGCGTGCACGTACACCTCGCGGCAGCGCATCCACGGCACCTCCGCGGCCGGCACATCCCGTCCCTGTGCGGTGCGCACCGTCGCCGTCCAGGCCTCCTCGGGCAGGCCGTGCACCGCGTCGGCCAGCCGGCCCGCCGCGGCCAGCACCTCCGCGCGCAGCCGGGGCGCGTCGAACGCGGCGGCCTCGGCGATGCCGGCCTCGCGGGCCTCGGCCGAGGGGTACATCGGCGTCTCGACCCCGGTGCGCGCCCAGGTGAGCAGGTTGACCAGGGCGTCGGCGTTGCGGGCGAGGTGCGCGAGCAGCTGCCGGCGCGCCCAGCCGGGCAGCAGCGAGGGGGCGTCGAACTCCGCGTCGGTGAGCCGGCCCAGGGCCGTGCCGAGCAGCCGCTCGCCCTCGGCCCACCGGTCGAGCGTGGCGGGCCGGCTCATGCCGCCTTCTCCGCGACGCAGGTGTTGCGGCACTCCCCCAGGCCGGCGATGGCCGTGGTCAGCACCTGGCCGGGCTGCAGGTAGCGCTTCGGGTCGCGGGCGTGCCCCACCCCGCCGGGCGTGCCCAGCGCGATGACGTCACCCGGGCGCAGGGTCAGGATCGTGGAGACGTAGGCGATCGTCTCCACCGGGCCGAAGACGAGGTCGGCGGTGTTGGCCGACTGCACGATCTCCCCGTCCACGGCGCAGGTCAGGTCCAGCCCGGTCCCGGCCTCGTCGGGGGTGACCAGCTCCGGGCCCAGCGGCGTCGTGGCCTCGAACGTCTTGCCCTGCAGCCACTGCAGCGTGCGGTACTGCCAGTCCCGCGCCGTCACGTCGTTGAGCACCGTGTACCCGGCGATCGCGGCGGCGGCGGTGGCCTCATCGGCGTGCCGCACCGTCGAGCCGATGACGACGGCCAGCTCGGCCTCCCAGTCGACGGCCTCCGACGCCGCCGGCAGGACGACGTCGTCGTACGCGCCGACCAGCGCCTCGGGGAACTTGGCGAACAGGGTCGGGAACTGCGGGGTCTCCCGCCCCATCTCCTTGATGTGCGCGCCGTAGTTGACCCCGACGCAGATGATCTTGCCCGGCCGCGGCACCACCGGGGCGAGGTCGAGGCTCGGCCGGTCGTGCGCCGGCCCGTCGGCGGCCTCGGCGACCGCCCGCCAGTCGGGCCGCGCCAGGAGCTCGCCGACGTCGGCGTGCCCGGTCTCCACGGCGCGGTCGCCGTCGATCCGGACGGCGCGGGTGCCGCCGGCGGTGCGGATGGTGGCCAGGCGCATCAGTTGCTCACCTCGGTGCGAAGGAGGGACAGCTTCTCCAGGACGGGGGCGTCGGAGAAGGCGAACAGGTCCAGGCCGTCGGTGGCGGAGCCGTCGGCGGCCTGCAGGGAGAACTCGGTCCACGCGGGCACGACGAACACGTCGCCGTGCTCGAGGGTGCGGTCGAGGCCGTCCATGGTCACCGTGCCGCCGCCGGAGAAGACCTGCCAGACCGAGGACGCCGAGGTGCGGCTGCGCCGGGTGCGGGTGCCGCCCCGCAGCCGGTGCATCTCGGTGCGGATCGTGGTGAGCGCGTCCCCGCCGGTGGTCGGGTTGGTGAACCGGACCGCGGCGTGCCCGGGCTCGACGACCCCGGGCTGCCCCTCGGCCTCCAGCTCCAGCTGGGCGGCCAGGGCGGCGTCGGTGTGCGCCCACCGGTAGGCCATCAGCGGCGACGACGGGCGCGGCCGGCCGGCCGCCGACACCGGGGTCAGACCGGGGCCGCCCCACAGCCGCTCCGAGCGGCTGCGGTCCGGCGTGGCCTTGTCCCGCACCTCGTCGGGACCGAACTCGAAGAAGCCCTGGTCGGTCGCGGCCACCAGCGGGATGTCCAGGCCGTCGAGCCAGGCCATCGGGGTGTCGGAGACGTTCTGGTGACCGTGGAAGTGCCAGCCGGGGGTCAGCAGCAGGTCGCCGCGGCGCATCGCGACCGGGTCGCCGTCGACCACGGTCCACACGCCCTCGCCCTCCAGCACGAAGCGGAACGCCGACTGCGAGTGCCGGTGCTCGGGCGCGTTCTCCCGCGGCGCGAGGTACTGGATCGCCGCCCACAGGGTCGGGGTCGCGTACGGGTCACCGGGCAGGCCGGGGTTGCCGAGGCCGATGGCGCGCCGCTCCCCGCCGCGGCCGACCGGCACCAGGTCGGCGCTGCGCGCGGCCAGCGGGTACAGCTGCGACCAGCGCCACAGGTGCGGCACCGCCCGCGGCTCGGGGTGGTGCGGCATGAGCCCCTCGCGGGTGCGCCACAGGGGTGTCATGCCGACCGCGTCGAAGTCGCGGTACAGCTCGGCCAGCTTGCCCTGGTGCTCCGGGCTGTCGAAATCGACCGGCCCCGGACGGTTCTCCAGCGTGGTCACGGCACGCTCCCTCCACGTCGTTGGGCGAGGACGCCTCTGACGCTAGGGCGCGGTTCGTGACAGCACGACAGGTCGCCGTCGGCGTTCTGCTGCGCGGAACCGATCAGTGGACGGCGACCGTCATCGAGCCGATCCGGCTGATCGTCATCTCCAGCTTCTCGCCCGCGGCGATCGGCCCGACCCCGGGCGGGGCGCCGGTGAACAGCACGTCACCGGGCAGCAGCGTCATCACCTGCGAGGCGTAGGAGACGATCTGCGGCACCGGGGTCAGCAGGTCGCCGGTGTTGACCTCCTGCCGCAGCTCGCCGCCGCAGGCGAGCCGGATGTCGAGGTCCGAGCCGTCCCCGATCTCGTCGGCGGTGACCAGCCAGGGCCCCAGCGGGCTGAAGGTGTCGTAGCTCTTGCGGCGGGACCGGTCGGCGGCGCTGCGCACGGTGATGTCCAGCCCGGCGGTGAACCCGAGGACGGCGTCCATGGCCTGCTCGACCGGGATGTCCTTGCCGCCGGCACCGATGACCACCACCAGCTCGGACTCGTGGTGCACCTCGTGCCCGGCCGCCACCACGTCCGGCGGGAGCACGATCGCCGCGCCCGGCCCGACGATCGACGACGGCGCCTTGAGGAACACGTCGAACTCCATCATCCAGGCCTCGACCCGGCCGAGGGTCCGCTCCTGGACCCCGTGCATCTCGGCGACGTGCGCGCCGTAGTTGCTGGCGGCGGCGATCACCTTCGACGGGCCGAGCACCGGCGCCCGCAGGGTCACCCCGGCCACCGGGCGCGGGGTGCCCGCCGCGGCGGCCTCGCGCAGCCGCGGCGCCACCGCCGCGAAGTCCCGGCACAGCGCCCGCCACCAGCCGGCGGTGAGCGGGTCAGGGTCGTGCGGCCAGGGCAGTGCGTCGGTGACGTCGACCAGCGTCGTGTCGTCGGCGGAGACGACCCCGAGCCGGGCGTCGTCGAAGAGGGCGAGCTTCACAGGGCTCCAGTTCAGCGGGGGGTGAAGGTGCCGGTCACCGGCTGCGGGCCGGGCAGCACCTGCTCGCGGTGGACGCCCAGCGCCCGCAGCACGGGGGCGTCGGTGAGGAGGAAGAGGTCGGCCTGCTCGTCGGCGGCGTGCTCGACCGCGGACCAGGACGGCGCGACGAACATGTCACCGGGGCCCCAGTCGAAGCGCTGCCCGTCGATGACCGTCGACCCGTGCCCCTGGAAGGCCACGTAGACGGCATTGCCCGACCGGCGCACCGGCCGGCTGCGACCGCCCGCCCGGACGCGCAGCACCGAGCAGGCCAGGGTCGGCAGCACGCTGGCCCCGGTGGTCGGGTTGACGTACTCCAGCGCGATCAGCGGCTCGTCCGAGCCGGCGGCCAGCGCGTCCAGCTCGGCGGCGGTGTCGGCCCACCGGTAGATGAGCAGTGGCGAGGGGGCCGGGGTCAGCGCCCCGTCGACGGCGCCCTGCACGTAGCGGGTGCCCGGCGGGTGGGCCCGCTCGGAGAGGTTGTGCTCGGCCGGCTGCGGCTGGTTCTCCCCCAGGCCCGGGTACTGCTCGAAGAACACCGCGTCCAGCGCCTCCACCATCGGCAGGTCCAGGCCGTCGAACCAGAACATCTCCGAGTCGCCGCCGTTGACGTGGTCGTGCCAGTTCCACGACGGGGTGAGCACGAGGTCGCCGGGGTGCATGTCGCAGGCGTCGCCGTCGACCGTCGTCCAGACGCCCTCCCCCTCCAGCACCCAGCGGATCGCGCCGGGGGTGTGCCGGTGCGCCGGCGCGGTCTCCCGCGGGCCCAGGCACTGCAACGCGCCCCACAGGGTGCCGGCCGCGTACGGCCGGCCGCCGAGGCCGGGGTTCTGCAGGCTGAGCACCCGCCGCTCCCCGCCGCGCTCGACCGGCACGAGCTGGATCGCCCGGCGGGCCAGCGGCTTCATCGTCGCCGCCGACCACAGCCACGGGATCGCCTTCGGCTGCGGCGTGGGGGTGAGCAGCTGCTCGGTGATCGTCCACAGCGGCTTGAGGTCCACCGCGGCGAGGTCGCGGTACAGCGCCTCCAGCTCGAGGTCGGTGCGCGTCTCGGGGCTGGTGGTCATCGGAGCGCCTCCTCCTGCAGCTCGGCGGGCGGCCGGCCGATGCCGAACCGCTGCACGCTCTCCAGCAGCGAGACCCGGCGGATGTAGGCCCGGGCCCGCTGCGGGTCGGCGGCGATCGCCCGCATGTCGTCCTGGTGCTGCCGGCGGACGGCGTCGTCGCGCTCGCGCAGCCGGTCGGTGTTGCGCTGGGTGTCAGCCTGCACGTACTCCAGGGCGACGGTCCGCCGCACCCGGTCGTAGGTGGCCAGCTCCGCCTCGACGTCCGCCTCGCCGCGGGCGATGCGGCCCAGCCGGCGGGCGGCGTCCATGGCGTCGTGGATCCCGGAGTTCAGGCCCACGCCGCCGATCGGCGAGTTGATGTGCGCGGCGTCCCCGGCAAGGAGCACCGGGCCGACCCGCATCGCCGCCGCCACCCGCTGGTGCACGTTGTAGACCTGGTGGTCGATGACCGGGTAGCCCGGCTCACAGGGCGCCACCCGCTGGAGCTGGCGCTGCAGCCGGTCGGGGTCGCCGGCCTCCTCCGCGCTCAGCTCCGGGGGCACGGGCCAGACCACCCGCCAGGCCTCCGGCGTCCGGAGGATGAACAGCCACTCCTCCGGGTCGGCCACGTAGTTGACGTGGCCGAGGTCGGGCAGCAACTGCTGGAGGTCCACCGAGGTGCTGGTGATGGCGAACCGCTCGGGGTAGGTGAACCCCTCGAAGGGCACGCCCACCGCGTTGCGGACGGCGCTGCGCGGGCCGTCGGCGCCGATGACGTAGGACGCCGCCAGCTCGGTGTGCCCGTCGGGGCCCTCCAGCTCCAGGACGGGGCCGTCGCCGGCCACCCGGAGGCCGGTGAGCCGGGTGCCGAAGCGCAGCTGCACGCCCGGGTCCTGCTGCAGCCGGTCGAACAGCATCCGCACCAGGTGCTGCTGGTTGAGCTGCAGCCGGTACGGATAGCGCGTCTCGTCGGCGAGCAGCCGGAAGTCGAACTCGGCCACCAGCCCCTCGACCCGGTCGCGGAACTGGTAGGTCGGGACGACCAGGCCCTCGGCGTGCATCTGGTCGGTGATCTCGATGGACTCGAGCAGCTCGAGGGTCGCGGCGTGGAAGGTGCTGGCGCGCCAGTCCGGCCGGGGCTCGGGGTGCAGCTCCACGATGACCACCGGCAGCCCCTCGTGGGCCAGGGTGGCGGCGGCGGTCATCCCGACCGGGCCGGCGCCGACCACGACGACGGGCCGGTCGGGGCGCACCGCCGCGGCGGTGGCGGGATCCCAGGTCATGCACGTCAGGCTAGGCATCTGTTCCACCCTGAGTACAGTCGACGCGATAGAGTTCCGCCATGTCGAACACCTCGGGTCGCCGGCCCCCGGGCGAGCCGTCCGAGAGCCCCACGACCACGTCGGTGGACAACGCGCTGTGGCTGCTCCAGCTGGTCGGCGACCGGCAGGCGCTGCGGGTCGCCGAGGCCGCGGATCTCCTCGGCGTCGCCCGCTCGACCGCGCACCGGCTGCTGACCGCGCTGCGGCGGCGCGGGTTCGTGATGCAGGACCGGCCCAACGGCGCCTACCGCCCCGGCCCGGCCCTGTACGAGGTCGGGCTGGCCGCGGTCAGCCGCATCGACATCCGCCGGGTGGCCCGCCCGGTGCTCGAGCAGCTGCGCGAGGAGACCCAGGAGACCGTCAGCCTGGCCCTGCTCGAGGGGACGACGGTCCGCTTCGTCGACTGCGTGGAGAGCCCGCGGTCGGTGCGGGTCGGCAACCGCACCGGCGTCGTCCGGCCGGCGCACGCCTCCGCCGTCGGCAAGGCGATCCTGGCCGGCCTCTCCGACGCCGAGCTGGACCGCCGCTACCCCGACGGGTCCCTGCCACCGGCCAGCACCACCGCCGCCCTCACCGACCTGGCCGGCCTGCAGGCCGAGCTGGCCGCGATCCGCGCCCAGGGCTACGCCCTCAACTGGGAGGAGAGCGCCGACGGCGTCTGCGCGGTGGCCGTCGCCCTCAAGGACACCGTCGGCCAGCCGCTGGCCGGCCTCGGCGTGGCGGCCCCGAGCAGCCGGATGGCCGACGCGGAATCCATCCGCGCCTTCGCCCCCGCCGTCCAGCGCGGCGCCGAGCAGGTCCAGGCCCGGCTGCGCTCGCCGTCCTGAGCCGCCGGACCGGGACGGCCGGGAATGCCCCGCCGGGCGGGAGGTGTTCCCGGCCACATGGCCACCGCGAGCTGGAACGGGACCGTCATCGCCGAGTCCGACGACATCGTGATCGTCGAGGGCAACGCCTACTTCCCCCGGGAGGCGGTGCGCGACGACGTGCTGCGCCCCTCCGACACCACCACCTTCTGCCCGTGGAAGGGGACGGCGTCCTACTACACCCTCGAGGTCGACGGCGAGACCAACCCGGACGCGGTCTGGTTCTACCCGGAGCCGAAGGACGCCGCGAAGGAGATCACCGACCGGGTGGCCTTCTGGCGGGGCGTGACCGTCTCCTGAGTGGGGGCGGGCGCCGGCCCGCCCCCACCCGGGCTCACCCGCTGAGGCGGGTGGCGAGCAGCCGCTTGCCCTGCTCGGCGCCCTTGCGGCTCTCCGCCTGCGCCCGCCGGAACAGGTCGACGAGTTCCTGGTCGCCGGCCCGTTCGGCGTCCTGCGTGTAGAGGTCCAGGCGCAGGGCGTTGCTCAGGCACTGCTCGGTGAACCAGATCAGGTCGTAGTCCTTGTCGCGGGTGCCCGTGATGTCGCCGGTCTCGGTGGTGCTGGTCATGACCCTCTCCTCGGCAGGCGGTGCGGATGGGACGCCTCCCAGTGCAACGCATCGCGGGCCCCGCGGGAACGGTCGCGCGCGCGCTCGGCCGCGCCGACTCAGCCTCCGGGCTTGCTGCCGGCGAGATCCCGCGCCGCAGCGGCGGACTGCGCGTCGAGCGCCCGGGCCTGCTCCTGCTCGTCGATGAGCCGGTGGTACGCGGTCCACGCCTCCGCCGGGGTCACGCCCAGCGCGGCGGCCACCAGCTCCCAGGAGGCCCCGCCGCGCAGCGCAGCGCGGAACCCGACCAGCCGGCTGTCGCGTGCCCTGCGGGCGACGACCTCACCGAGCGCGAGCAGCTCGAGGGACTCGGCGACGTCCAGGGACGTCGACCCGCCCTGCAGATGACTCCAGTCGTCCTCGTCCCCGTCCGCGGCACCCGCGGCATCCGACGCGGTCTCCTCGCTGTCCCGCCGGCTCAGGAAGTCCAGGCGGGTGACGGCCGTCGTCAGGGAGAACTCCTGCTCGAGGGCGTCGGGTGTGATGCTCATGAGGCCTCCCATCCCCTCCGCCGTCCGGGGCAAACCCGGAGCGACCCAGATCTCCACCCGCCGGACCCGCGACGAGGGCCCGCGACCCCTGGGCGGGGTGCGGACCCTCGTCGCGCGGGGCCGGGTGTCAGCTGTCGACGCCCACGGCCTCCTTGGCCAGCGCGGCCAGCCGGGTCTGCGTCGCGCTGATGACGCTCGCCCGGTTCTTGCGGGTCTCCTCGTACCGGATCATCACGCGCACCTCGCGCGGCACGGTCAGCTGCTTGATCGCCTTGATCGCGTCCTGGGTCGAGAGCGAGTCGTAGCCCTTGATCGGCAGCTCGTCGGCGGAGACGTCGCCCAGCTCCTCCCGCGTGGCCCTGGCCGCCGCGGCGGCCTCCTCGTTGCCGTCCCGCTGGGTGAGCCGCTCGGCGCGGCGCAGCGCGGCGTCGCGCCCGGCGGTGAGGGTCTCGCGGACGGCCTCGGTGAACGCGGTGGCCTTGCCGGCGGCGTCGCCGAGCCGCTCACCGGCCTCCTCACGACGCTGGTGCACGCTGTCGACCGCGGAGTTGACCCGGTTGGCCATGAAGCGGACCGGGGCCACCGCCGCGCGGGTCGCCGTGCCGGCGACGCGCTGGAACGGCGTCGGCCGCAGCGCCGCCGGGCCGCCCATGGCCTCCTCGGCCAGCACCACGGTCAGCCACTCCACGGTGGCCGCGTGCGCGGTGATCAGCCGTTCGGCGAGCCGGCGGACCGCCGGCAGCTCGGCCTGCTCGGCGAGCACCCGGAGGTAGGTGGCGCGGTCGAGCAGCTGGTGCTCGAGGGAGAGGTCCTGCAGCAGGGCCTCCTCCAGCGGCTCGACCTGCTCGACGGCGGCCTTGACGACGGCGCCGAGCCGCCCGACCACCGGGGTGACGACGTCCGGCACACCCCCGAGCGCGCGCAGCTGCTCGGTGATGGCCGCGGTCCGCTCGGCGGCGTGGTCGGCGTTCTGGGTGAGCTCCCGGTGGACGGCCTCGGTGCGTGCCTGCGGGATGCGGGTGCGGGCGATCTGCTCCTCGGTCTGCGTGAGCAGGCGGAGGGCGCGCAGCTGGTTGACGATCGTGGCGGTGTCGGCCTTGCGACCGGCGTCGGTCCTGCGGATGGTGTCGGTCATGACGGGGAACTCCAGACCTCGGGGATGACCTGACGTCAGAGGGAATGCCCGCGATCCCCTCCCTGCTAACTTCAGCAAGCATAATGCTTGCTGTGAAGCGCGTCACCCCGTCGGCCCCGCCCCCACAGGAAAGCGTGCCGGACCCTCGACGCTGAGCATCCGGCACACACCGCGGCTACCGCGCCGGGACGGCGGGCTTCGACGGCCGCTCGAGCCGGAGCACCGGCTGGGTCAGCTCGTCGGAGAGCGGCGACCGGCGCGGGGCCGGCCGGGCAGACGGCGCGACGGCCTGCCCGCAGGCCACGCAGAACCGGCCCTGCTGGCCGACGGTCCCGCACTGCGCGCACGACATGGAGTGCCTCCTCGTTCTGCGGCGAAGTCCGTGCGACTTCGGCGGGGGAACACTGCCAGGTCGCGGGCCCCGACCTGCCCGTCGCGGGATGGGTGGGGCGACACGTCAACGATCCGTTATGTGCCGGTCAGCCGCGCGCCCCCCGGGTGCCGCCGCCCGGGAGGTCGGCCAGGGCCAGCGCGACGACCAGCCCGGCGTGCCGCTGCGGGGCGTGCACGTCGCCGATGAGCTCCTCGATGCGCTGCAGCCGCAGGTAGAGCGTCTGCCGGCGCAACCGCAGCGCCTCCGCCGTCCGCACCTTGGACGAGGAGTGGGCCAGGTAGACCCGCAGCGTCCGCACCAGCTCGCTGCCGTGTGCGGCGTCGTGGGCGATCAGCCGGCCGAGCTCCTCGCCCACCAGCTGCTCGGCCAGCGGCTCCTGCCGGACCCCGTCGAGCAGCAACCGCGCCGTCATCTGCCCGGCCGCCACCACGCGTTCACCGGCGGCGGCCAGCCGCAGGGCGCTGCGCGCGCGGGCCACGGACCGGTCGACGTCCTCCAGCCGCGCCACGACCGCACCGGCGACCACCCGCGCGGACGGCACCCCGAGCGCATCCACCGCGACGAGCACCGCCCGCGCGGCGGCCAGCACCGCCGAGGTGCGGACGACGGCGACGACGTCCGCACCCAGGTCGGCGACCAGGGCGCTCCCGGGGGCCAGGGCTCCCGCGGCCGCCCGGGCGACGGCGTCGAGGTCGGCCCGGCCCAGGTCGGTGACCACCAGCGCCGCGTAGCGGGCGTCCGGGGGGAACGACAGGCCCAGCACGCGCGCCCGCGTGACCAGCTCGCCCGCCGCCCGCCAGCGGCGCTCGGTGAGGTCGGCGAGCAGCTGCCGGCGGCGGTCGTCGAGGTCGCCGCCGGCCGCCGACCGCAGCAGGGCCAGGCCGAGCGCCTCGGCCCCGTAGGAGACCAGCGCGGGCAGCGCGGGGTCGTCGGCCCGGCCCGGCGGCAGGACGGCGACCTGCCCCCAGTGCCGTTCGAGCAGGACGACGTCCCGGCGGGCGACGGGGCGGCCACGCCGACGGGAAGCCCCGGGGGGCAGGCCGGCCGCGGCGACGAGCGCGCCGTCGGCCGTGGTGACCACCACCGGCGCCCGGGCCAGCTCGGCCATCACGGCCGTCAGGTCCTGGGGGCCGGCGCCGTCGAGGAGCGCGTCGGTGAGCGCCTGCCGGACGTCGCGCTCCCGGCGGGCGCCCTCGGCGGCACGGTCGAGCAGCGCGGTCTGGATCTGCTCGGTCATCTCGACGAACGGCACCACCTCGCGCAGCACCAGCAGCGGCAGCCGGTGCTCGCGGCAGGCGGCGATCAGGGCGGCCGGCGCCTCGGGGAAGGTCCAGCCCAGCTCCAGGGCCAGCGCCGCCACGCCCCGTTGCGCCAGCGCGGCGACGTAGGCGGCCTCCCCCACCGCGCCGCGGCCGGTGATCCCCAGGCCGGTGGTCAGCAGCAGCTCACCGCCCTTGAGCAGGTAGGCCGCCTCGGCCAGCTCGCTGGTGTGCACCCACCGGACCGGACGGTCGAGCAGCTCGGCGCCCACGACGAGTTCCGGGGCGGCTCGCTGCACGGCGTCGAGCCGGAGAACCTCACCCAGGGTCACGACCACGCATGGAGTCCAGCAGGGGTGGGACAGAACGTCCAGCGCTGGGGACCAAGACGCCACAGAACGTCCATGGAGTCACGCCGGACCGGTTCGCCAGGATGGCCTCCCACGAACGGGTGAGCGGTGCGTCCGCACCCCGAACCGGAGAAAGAGGGACTTGGTGAAACCTGCTCCGTTCGACTACCTCGCCCCCACCACGATCGAGGAGACCCTCGACGTGCTGGCCGAGCACGGCGACGAGGCCAAGGTCCTGGCCGGCGGCCAGAGCCTGGTACCGATGCTCAACTTCCGGCTGGCCCGGCCCGCCGTCCTCGTGGACATCAACCACGTGGCCGGTCTCGACGGCATCGAGGTCGCCGCCGACTCGCTGACCCTGGGCGCGGCGGTCCGCCAGCGGGCGCTCGAGACGCGGCTACCCGGGCAGCTGCCCCGGCCCTCGGCGTGGGGCCTGCTCCCCGAGGCCGTCGGCTACGTCGGACACCAGCAGATCCGCGCCCGCGGCACGCTCGGCGGCAGCCTGGCGCATGCCGACCCCGCGGCGGAGCTGCCCGCCGCCGTCACCGCCCTGGGCGCCACCCTCTGCCTGCGCAGCGCCGACGGCCAGCGCGAGGTGGGCCCCGATGAGTTCTTCGAGGGCTTCTTCACCACCTGCCTGGCCCCCGAGGAGTTGCTCGTCGCGATCCGCGTGCCCGCCTGGCCGGCCGGCACCGGCACCTCCTTCCTGGAGGTCAGCCGCCGCCGCGGGGACTTCGCCCAGGTCGCGGTCGCCGCCGCGATCACCGTCGCCGACGGCCGGATCACCCGCGCCGGCATCGCGCTGGCCGGGGTGGCCGGCGGCACCGTGCACGCCCGCGAGCTCGAGGACGGTCTGGTCGGCCAGGCGCCGGCGGCGGGCACCTTCGCCGAACTCGCCGCCGACTACGCGGCCACCCTCGATCCGCCGCCGGACGTGCACGGCCCCGCGGAGTACCGCCGCGCCCTGGCCGCCCACCTGCTGGAGCGGGCCCTCACCGAGGCGACCGGGCGGTCCTCCGCCGCGGCGGCATGACCGTGCCGCCCACCACCGCACCCACCGAACCGACCAGCGCGCCGGGCACGACCGGCCGGGGAAGCGAGCAGACGATGCATGTGGAGGACCGCCCGGCAGTGGCGACCCCGGCCGCGGAGAAGTCGATCCGGGTCACGGTCAACGGGACCGTGCACGAGCGCACCGTCTCGGTCCGACGCTCGCTGGTGGAGTTCCTCCGCGAGGACCTCGGCCTGACCGGCACGCACGTGGGCTGCGAGCACGGCGTGTGCGGGGCCTGCACGGTCCTGATGGACGGCGAGCCGATCCGGGCCTGCCTGATGTTCGCCGTCCAGGCCGACGGCGCGGAGTTCACGACGGTCGAGGGGCTGGCCGAGGGCGACCGGCTGCACCCGATCCAGCAGGCGTTCTGGGACCACCACGGCCTGCAGTGCGGCTTCTGCACGCCGGGCATCCTGCTCACCACCTACGACTTCCTGCGGGACAACCGCGGCGCCGACGAGGCCGAGATCCGGGAGGCGGTGTCCGGCAACCTCTGCCGGTGCACCGGCTACCAGGGCATCGTCCGCTCGGTCCAGGCCGCCGACGAGACCTGGGAGCGCTGACATGGGCGTGCAGACCATCGGCGCGAACGTCAAGCGCCTCGAGGACCCCCGGCTGCTGCGCGGCGAGGCCGCCTACGTCGACGACATCCAGGTGCCGGGGCTGCGGCACATGGCGGTGCTGCGCAGCCCGCACGCGCACGCCCGGGTGCTGTCGGTCGACGTCGGCGCCGCCCGCGCGCTGCCCGGCGTCGACGACGCCTTCTCCGCCGCCGACCTGGGCGCGCAGCCGCCGGCGATCCCGGCGCTGTTCGCGATGGACACCTTCCACCCGGCCCCGCAGTACCCGCTGGCCACCGACACCGTCCGGTTCGTCGGGGAGCCGGTGGCCGTCGTGGTGGCCGAGAGCCGGCACGTCGCCGAGGACGCGCTCGAGCTGATCGAGGTCGAGTACGAGCCGCTCGAGGCGGTGGTCGACGCCTACGCGGCCATCCAGCCCGGCGCGCCCGTGCTGCACGCCAACGCGCCGGACAACGTCGCGGCGCGGCAGGTCTACCAGACCGGCGACGTCGACGCGGCCTTCGCCGCCGCCGACCGGGTGATCCGCGAGCGGCTGGACATGCAGCGCTACACCGGCATCCCGATGGAGACCCGCGGCGTCGTCGCCTCGCGGGACGCCGTCACCGGGGAGCTCACCGTCTGGAACTCCACCCAGTGGCCGCACACGGTGCGCACGATCCTCGCCGGGATGCTCGCCATGCCGGCCCGCGCGATCCGGGTGATCACCCCCGACATCGGCGGCGGGTTCGGGGTCAAGGCCGACTTCAACTCCGAGGACTTCCTCGTGCCCTTCGCCGCGGTCCGCACCGGCAAGCCGGTCAAGTGGATCGAGGACCGCAACGAGCACTTCCTGTCCATCGCCCACTCCCGCGAGCAGATCCACGAGGTGGAGATCGCGCTGCGCGACGACGGCACGATCCTCGGCCTGCGGGCCCGGCACATCACCGACTGCGGCGCCTACCAGCGGCCGCTCGGCGTGATCAACGCCTCGCTCTCCGCCACCAGCCTCGGCGGGGTCTACCGGGTGCCGAACTACCGGGTCGAGGCGGTCTGCGCCTCCACCAACAAGGCCCCGGCCTCGCCCTACCGCGGCGCGGGCGCGCCCGAATCGACGTTCGCCCGGGAGCGGCTGCTCGACATCGTCGCCCGCGAGCTGGGCATCGACCGCGCCGAGCTGCGCCGCAGGAACCTGCTCACCCCCGAGGAGCTGCCCTTCGACACCGGGCTGGCGTCGGCGGAGGCGGCGGTGGTGCTCGACAGCGGCGACTTCCCGGCCGGGCTGGACAAGGCCCTGGAGATGATCGACTACGCCGGTTTCCCGGCCCGCCAGCGGGCGGCCCGGGACGAGGGCCGGCTCGTCGGCCTGGGGATCTGCGTCTACCACCAGATCACCGGACCCGGCCCGTTCGAGGGCGGCAGCGTGCGGGTGGACCCCACCGGCGAGGTCACGGTCGTCTCCGGCGCCGCCCCGATGGGTCAGGGCACCGCCACGATGCTGGCCCAGATCGCCGCCGACGAGCTGCAGGTGCCGTACGACTCGATCAAGCTCGTGTTCGGCGACACCGGCCGGCTGCCCTTCGGGATGGGCACCTACGCCAGCCGCAACGCGGTCATGGCGGGAACGGCCCTGGTGCTGGCCGCCCGCAAGGTGCGGGACAAGGCCGAGGAACTGGCCGCGCACCTGCTCGAGGCCGACCCGGCCGACCTGGTGCTCGAGGACGGCGCCTTCTCGGTCAAGGGCGTCCCGGCGTCGTCGGTGAGCTGGGCGCAGGTCGCCGCGGCCGCCAGCCCCGGCGGCAGCCGCCCGGCCGGCATGGAGCCGGACCTGGAGTCGGTGCAGTACTTCGAGAACCTGGCCGCGCCCTACTCCTACGGCATCCACATCGCCGAGGTGGAGGTCGACCCGCACACCGGCTACACGACCGTCGGCCGGTACGTGGTGGTCAACGACGCCGGGACGATCGTCAACCCGCGCAACGCCGAGGGGCAGATCGTCGGCGGGGTGGCCCAGGGCCTGGGCGGGGCGCTGATGGAGGAGCTGGTCTACGGCGAGGACGGCCAGCCGCAGTCGACGTCGTTCATGGACTACCTGATCCCCGGTTCGCTGGACGTGCCCGACGTCGAGATCGGCCACCTGGAGTCGAAGTCCCCGCTCAACCCGCTGGGCGTCAAGGGCATGGGCGAGGGCGGCGCGATCGGCGCCCACTCGGCGGTGGCCAACGCCGTCGCCGATGCGATCGAGCACCTGGGCGTCACGGTCACCCGCACCCCGCTCAAGCCGGCCGCGGTGTGGCAGCTGCTCCGGTCGGCGGGGGCGTCGGCATGACCTGCGCGGGGGGCCCGGTCACCGTCCTCTTCGGCGCGACCGTCGTCACGATGGACGACGCCCGGCGGGTGCTGACCGACGGGGCGGTGGCGTTCTCCGCCGAGGGCACGATCCTCGCCGTCGGGCCCTCCGCCGAGGTGCTCGCCGCCCATCCGGACGCCGACGTCGTCGACTGCGCCGGGAAGGTGGTGCTGCCCGGCTTCGTCAACACCCACACCCACCTGTTCCAGACCCTGCTCAAGGGGCTGGGCGATGACCGGGTGCTGTCGGACTGGTTCCTGACGATGACCGGTCCCTCGGCGGTGCAGCTCACCCCCGAGGACTGCTATGCCGGCGCGCTGCACGGCTGCGCGGAGGCGCTGACCACCGGCACCACCACGCTGCTGGACTTCATGTACGTGCACCCGCGGGCGGGGCTCGGGGACGCGGTGGCCGCGGCCATGAGCGACGTCGGCATCCGCGGGGTGATGGCCCGGGGCTACATGACGTCCGGGGCCGACGTCGGCGCCCCGCCGGAGCTGGTGCAGCCGCTGGACGCCGCGCTCGCCGACGCCGCGCGGCTGATCGACGAGTGGAACCGGCCCGGGTCGCGGGTGACCGTGGGGCTGGCGCCGTGCATGAGCTGGACGGTGGACGAGCCGACGCTGCGGGAGACCCGCGCCCTGGCCGACGCCACCGGGGCGCTGGTCACCATGCACCTGGCCGAGTCGCCGTTCGACGTCGAGGAGTCGATCCGCCGGTACGGGATGCGCGACGTGCCGTTCGCCGCGCACACCGGGCTGCTGGGCCCCGACCTGCTGGCGGCGCACTGCGTGCAGGTCGACGTCCGGGACCTGGACCTGATCCAGGAGTCGGACACGAAGGTCTCGCACAACCCGTGCTCCAACCTCTACCTCGGCTCGGGGTTCGCGCCGGTGCCGGCGATGCAGCGGCGCGGCATCACGGTGGGGCTCGCCTCGGACGGCCCGGCCTCCTCGTCGAACCACTCGATGCTGCAGGCCATGAAGTTCGCGGCGCTGATCCACAAGGGGGTGCACCGCGACCCGGAGATCATGACGGCGGAGAAGGCGCTGGAGATGGCCACCATCGACGGCGCCCGCGCCCTGGGGATGGCCGACTCGATCGGCTCGCTGGAGGCCGGCAAGCGGGCCGACGTGGTCGTGCTGGACCTGTCCAACCTGTGCGCGACGCCGGTGCACGCCGCGGTGTCCTCGCTGGTCTACAGCCAGCGCGGGGACGAGGTCGACCGGGTCTACGTCGACGGGCGGCTGGTGGTCTCCGGCGGCGCCCTGACCACGGCGGACGAGGCCGACGTGCGGGCCCGGTCCGCGGCCGCGGCCGCCGGGCTGACCGCCCGGGCCGGCACCGACCGCCTCGCCGTCCGGCCGTGGCGGTCGATGGTGGGCGCCTGACCGGTCACCCGGAACGCCCCCGTGCCGGTCGCGATGCACTCCCGCTGTGACGCCGCGGCCGGCACGGGCCCGGACGAACGCGCGGGCCGACCGGCGTCAGGCCCCGTACACGAGGGCCGCACCGGTCGAGGGCCGGTCCGGGTGACCGTCGAGCCACTCCCGGGTCCGCCGGCCACAGGGGCGGTGGCGCAGGGCGCGCAGATCGGCCGATCGATCGACGTCGGCGCGCACCGTAGGCGCCGGGACACCGAGCGGGTGCGCTCCCCCCGCCTGGTGGGCAGCGGCGGAACCGGGGCCGTATCGGGGCTCGAGTCGGTGCCCCGCACGAGCGGTGAGCAGCGTGGTCCCGACTCCCCCGGCATCGGCGAGGAAGGCCCGGGGATGGGCCGTCGCCGCCGACAGGGCGAGTTCGAGGTCGGCCGGGTCCAGCCCGGGCAGGTCTGCGGGGAGCACCGCGAGCCCGAGCCCGACCCCGGCGTCCGGCCCGGCAAGCAGCTCCGCGGCCCGGCCGACCGCGAGGTTGAGGACTCCGCCGCCGAGATCCGGGAGGACGGCGGCGCCCATCCCCACCGCCTCCGCCGCGACGAGCGGGTCCGCCGTGATCACGTGCACGCCGCCGACGCCGCCGGCCCGGCCGGCCGCCTCGACCGTGTCCAGGGCGAAGGCCAGCGCCAGCGCCGACGTGTCCCGGCCGGTGGACGCCCGCAGGCGGGACTTCGCCCGGTCCAGCGCCTTGACCGGCACGAGCACCGTCCAGCCGGGCAGGATCACCGCGGAGCGGCGGCCGCGCCTGCAGAGGGCTCCGCGCCGGTCGGGCGGGCGGCGACGAGATCGAGGGCGACGTCGACGATCATGTCCTCCTGGCCGCCGACCAGCCGCCGGCGGCCGATCTCGACGAGGACGTCGCGGGTGTCCAGGCCGTACTGCGCCGCGGCCTTCTCCGCGTGGCGCAGGAAGCTGGAGTACACCCCGGCGTAGCCCAGCGTCAACGTCTCCCGGTCCACCTGCACCGGCCGGTCCTGCAGGGGGCGGACCAGGTCGTCGGCGGCGTCCTGCAGGGCGAACAGGTCGCAGCGGTGGTCCCAGCCCTGGATCGAGGCGACGGCGATAAGCGGCTCGATCGGGCAGTTCCCGGCACCGGCGCCCAGGCCGGCCAGCGAGGCGTCGACCCGGTACACGCCCTCCTCCACCGCGACCACGGAGTTGGCCACCGCCAGGGAGAGGTTCTGGTGGGCGTGCACGCCGATCTGCGTGCCCTCGTCCAGGACGTCGCGGTAGGCGCGCACCCGCTCGCGGACGCCGTCCATCGTCAGCCGGCCGCCGGAGTCGGTGACGTAGACGCAGTGCGCTCCGTAGGACTCCATCAGCTTGGCCTGCCGGGCCAGCTCGGCCGCCGGCGTCATGTGGCTCATCATCAGGAAGCCGGAGACGTCCATGCCCAACTCGCGGGCCTTGCCGATGTGCTGCGCGGCGACGTCCCCCTCGGTGGAGTGGGTGGCCACCCGCACCGAGGTCACGCCGAGAGCGTGGGCGCGCTCGAGGTTCCCGATGGTGCCGATGCCCGGCAGCAGCAGGGTGGTCAGCCGCGCGTTCTTCACCACCTCGGCGGCGGCGGAGATCCACTCGTCGTCGGTGTGGCTGCCGGGCCCGTAGGTCAGGCTCGCGCCGGCCAGCCCGTCGCCGTGGGCCACCTCGATCGCGTCGACGCCGGCGGCGTCCAGCGCCGCGGCGATGGCCCGGACCCGGTCGACGCCCACGCGGTGCCGGACGGCGTGCATGCCGTCCCGCAGGGTGACGTCCTGGACGTAGATGCTGGTCATGAGCGGGTCTCCAGGAGCTGGGACGTGCCGGCGGCGATCCGCTCGGCCACCTGCAGAGCAGCCGAGGTCATGATGTCGAGGTTGCCGGCGTAGGCGGGCAGGTAGTGCGCGGCGCCCTCGACCTCGAGGAACACCGACACCTGCAGGCGGTCGACCGCGGGGGCGTCGTCCCCCAGCAGGGTGCGCAGCGACTCCGACGCCGGCAGCGGGGTGAACTGCACGGCCTGCTTGAGCCGGTAGCCGGGGACGTAGGCCTGGACCCGGGCGACCATCTCCTCCACCGAGGCGGTGACCGCGTCGCGGTCGCAGTCGTCGACGACGCACAGCACCGTGTCCCGCATGATCAGCGGCGGATCGGCCGGGTTGAGCACGATGATCGCCTTGCCGCGGGCCGCCCCGCCGACGACCTCGATCGCGCGCGCGGTGGTCTCGGTGAACTCGTCGATGTTGGCCCGGGTCCCCGGCCCGGCCGAGCGCGAGGAGATCGAGGCGACGATCTCCGCCCAGTGCACCGGCGCCACGGCGGCCACGGCGGCCACGACCGGGATCGTGGCCTGCCCCCCGCAGGTCACCATGTTCACGTTCCCCTCGGCCAGGTGCTGGTCGAGGTTGACCGTCGGCACGACGTAGGGGCCGATGGCGGCGGGCGTGAGGTCGATCAGCCGCTTCCCGTAGGGGGCCAGCGCCTCGGCGTTGGCCACGTGCGCCCGGGCCGACGTGGCGTCCAGGACGATCCCGATCTCCTCGAAGCCGGGCATCGCGATGAGCCCCTGCACGCCGTCAGCCGTCGTCCGGACGCCGGCGCGCCGGGCGCGGGCCAGGCCGTCGGAGTCCGGGTCGATACCGACCAGCGCGGCGACCTCGAGCTCCTCGGACAAGCGCTGGATCTTGATCATCAGGTCGGTGCCGATGTTGCCCGAGCCGACGATGGCGACCTTCGTGGTCACGGTGTCCCCCTATCGGTGAACGTGACGGTGACCGGCCCGAGTCCGGACACCTCGGCTGAGTAGGTCGCGCCGGGCCGGACCGGCACCATCGGGCCGAGGGCACCGGAGAGCACGACGTCCCCCGCGCGCAGCGGCGCACCCAGGTCCCGCGCGGCGGCCGCCAGCCAGGCCAGCGCGGCCAGCGGATCGCCCAGGCAGTCAGCGCCGGTCCCGGAGGAGACCTCCCGGCCGTCTTCCAGCATCGACATCTGCACTGCACGCAGGTCCAGGTCCTCCAGCGGCACCGGGTCGCCCCCGAGCACGAACCGGCCGCTGGAGGCGTTGTCGGCCACGGTGTCCACCAGGCTGATGTCCCATCCGGCGATGCGGCTGTCCACGATCTCCAGCGAGGCCACCACCCGGTCCACCGACGCGCGGACACGTTCGGGGGCCAGGTCCTCGCCGTCGAGGTCGGCGCCCAGGACCAACGCCACCTCGGCCTCGATCCGCGGCTGCAGCAGCCGGGCGACGTCCACGGTGCTGCCGTGGGGAACGGCCATGTCGTCGAAGAGCACGCCGAGGTCCGGGGTGTCGACGCCCAGCTGCGCCTGCACCTTCGGGTTGGTCAACCCGATCTTGCGGCCGATGATCCGCCGCCCGGCGGCCAGCCCACGGGCGGTGAGGACCTGCTGCACCGCATAACCGGCCTCCAGGCTCATCGGGAGCAGGTCGCGCACCGGCGCGCAGGGGACACCGGAGTCGGCGGCCTGTTGCAGGCGGGCGGCGGCGGCGTTGATGACCGGCGCGCCGGGGAGGTCGGCGGACGGCGGGCGGCGGGCGGTCACGAGTTGCTCTCCACGGGGACGAGGGGCAGCACCCTGGGCAGGCGCCGCTGGGCGGACAGGCGTTCGGCCGGCACGGGGCCGTACGTGGTGGTGCGCTGCCGGGTCGGGCGGCCGATCCCCGCGGCGATGGCCTCCAGCTCCGGGACGGTCCGCTCGGAGCCGTGCGCCGAGCCCGCCATCCGGCTGATGGTCTCCTCCATCAGCGTGCCGCCGAGGTCGTTGGCGCCCCCGGTGAGCAGGCGCTGCACCCCGCCGTCGCCGAGCTTGACCCAGGAGCACTGGATGTTGTCGATCCGGCCGTGCAGCAGCAGCCGGGCGACGGCGTGCACCGCCCGGTTCTGCGCCTCGGTCGGGCCGGGCCGGGCGATGCCGGCGAGGTACAGCGGGGCGTTGCCGTGCACGAACGGCAGGGGCACGAACTCGGTGAAGCCGCCGGTGTCGTCCTGCAGCGCGGCGAGCGTGCGCAGGTGCGCGACCCAGTGGGCGGGGGTGTCGACGTGGCCGTACATCATCGTGGCCGAGGAGCGGATGCCCAGCCGGTGAGCGGTGCCGACCACCGCCAGCCAGGTCGCCGCCGAGAGCTTGCCCTTGGTGAGCACCCAGCGGACGTCGTCGTCGAGGATCTCCGCGGCGGTGCCCGGGATCGTGTCCAGCCCGGCCTCCTTCGCCGCGACGAGGAAGTCGGCGACCGACAGCCCGGTGCGGGTGGCGCCGTTGACGATCTCCATCGGGGAGAACGCGTGCAGGTGGATGCCCGGCTGCCGCTTCTTCACCTCGCGGGCCAGGTCGAGGTAGGCGGTGCCGGGCAGGTCGGGGTGGATGCCGCCCTGCATGCAGATCTCCGTCGCCCCGGCCGCCCAGGCCTCGTCCACCCGGTCGCCGACCTGCTGCATCGAGAGGGTGTAGGCGTCGGCGTCGGTGCGCCGCTGGGCGAAGGCGCAGAACCGGCAGCCGGTGTAGCAGACGTTGGTGAAGTTGATGTTCCGGTTCACCACGTAGGTGACGTCGTCGCCGGTGACGTCCCGGCGGACGGCGTCGGCCAGCGCGGCCAGGGCCTCCAGCGCGGCCCCGTCGGCGGTCAGCAGCGCCAGGTACTCCGCGTCCGACAGCCCGGCCGGGTCGGTCTCGGCGTGCCGCAGCGCGGCCCGGACGTCGGCCGGCAGCGGCGCCGCGGCCGCCCCGGTGCGGGCCGCGTGACCGCGGACGGTGTCCCAGTCGCCGTAGACGGTGTCGAAGTCGCCGCGCCGGTCGTCGGTGCGACCGGAGGTGTCGACCTCGGCGTGCAGGTCGACCCGGCCAGTGCCCGTGGCGCCGAACTCGGGCTCCTGCCAGGGCAGACCGACCGGCACGGCGTCCTGGCGGGCGAGCCCGTCCGGCCCGGCGAGCGCGGCGACGTGCGCGGCCACCCGCGGGTCCAGCCAGGGCTCGCGCTGGTAGGGCGGGTACACCGTGAGCCGCTCCCGCAGGGTGAACCCCGCCTCGGCGGTCCGCGCCGCCAACTCCTCCAGGTGGGGCCACGGGCGCTCGGGGTTCACGTGGTCCGGGGTCAGCGGCGACACCCCGCCCCAGTCGTCGATCCCCGCGTCGAGCACCGTCCGGTACTCCTCGCCGATCAGGTTGGGCGGGGCCTGGATGCGCACGTCGGGCCCCAGCAGCAACCGGGCGACGGCGATGGTGGCGGCCAGGTCCTCGAGGTCGGCGTCGGGGTGCGCGCGCATCGCGGTGTCCGGCTTGGCCCGGAAGTTCTGGACGATCACCTCCTGCACCCCGCGGTAGGCGCGGGCGATCTCGCGCAGCGTGAACAGGGCGTCGACCCGCTCGGCCAGGGTCTCGCCGATCCCGACGAGGATGCCGGTCGTGAACGGGACGGCGGTACGACCGGCATCGTGCAGGACCTGCGTGCGCACGGCCGGGTTCTTGTCCGGCGAGCCGAAGTGCGGGCCGCCCGGCTCGGACCACAGCCGCTCGGCGGTCGTCTCCAGCATCATCCCCATCGAGGGCGCCACCGGCTTGAGCCGGGACAGCTCCTCCCAGGAGAGGACGCCGGGGTTGAGGTGCGGCAGCAGGCCGGTCTCCTCCAGCACCGCGATGGCGCAGGCCCGCAGGTACTCCAGGGTGCTGGCGTACCCCCGCTCCTCCAGCCACGTCCGCGCGACGTCCCACCGGTCCTCGGGCCGGTCCCCGAGGGTGAACAGCGCCTCCTTGCAGCCGGCCGCCGCCCCCGCGCGGGCGATCTCCAGCACCTCGTCGCGTTCGAGGAAAGGTGCCGGCACCCGGTGCGGGACGGTGGCGAAGGTGCAGTAGTGGCAGCGGTCCCGGCACAGCCGGGTCAGCGGGACGAACACCTTCCGGGAGTAGGTGATGACGCCCGGCCGGCCCGCGGCGAGCAGGCCGGCGTCGCGCACCCGGGCGGCGCTGGCCGACAGCTCGGCCAGCGCCTCCCCCCGTGCGGTGAGCAGCAGCTCGGCTTCGGTGCGGTCCAGGGCGACCGAGTCGCGGGCCCGGCGCAGCACCCGGCGCATCGCGCTGGGCGTGGGCCGCAGGTCGGTGCCGGCGAGCCGGTCGGGGTGTGCGTCCACGGCGCCCGTCAGATCCGGGCGAGGATCGATGACCCGATGTCGGCGATGTCCCGGCGGGCGGTGAACGGGTTGTAGAGGAACACGCTGAGCGCGTCGAGCCCGCTCTCCATCATGAGTTGGGCCTTCTCGAGGAGGTCGTCCGGCGACCCGTACAGGGTCCAGAAGTCGAGGATGTCCTGGGACATGTAGGGCATGTGCCGCTCGTCGAAGCCCTTGGCGTAGGTGTCCCACTGGTCCAGGTGGCTGGCGGCGCCCATCTCCTCGGGGGCGCCCATGATCGTGTTCTGGACCATGGCGATCGACTTGTCGACGATGTCCGCGCCGATCTCCTCGCGGAACTTCTTGAGGTAGCCCATGTCGCTGATCGTCGAGCCCATCGGCGCCGTGGTGCCGAAGCCCTTGGTGAGGGCGTCCTCCCAGGTCTCGCCGTTGCGCAGCTGGTAGAAGAAGGTGAGCCCGATCAGCTTCACGCTGCCCGGCGGGCGCCCCGCCGCGGCGACCTCCCGCTCCAGCTCGCGCCGGACGATCTTGATGAAGTTCGGGTTGGGTCCGACGCAGTAGAGGATCGCGTCGGCGTACCGGGCGGCGTTGGCGACGCCCTTGGGCCCGCCGGCGGCGATGTAGACCGGGAAGTCGGGATCGGTGCGGAAGAAGCCGGCGTCCGGGGCGCCCAGCAGTTGCGCCGCCTTGGTCTCGCCGCGCCACGTGTGGTCGGCCCGGCCGCCGCGCACCAGCGCGGAGATCACCTGCACCGCCTCGGCGAGCTCCTCCGGCTTGGCGCTCTTGCGGCCCATGGCGTGCAGCGCCGAGTTCGCCGTCCCGAGGCCGAGGAAGGCCCGCCCCTCGGAGACCAGGTTCAGCGTCGCCAGCGAGTTGGCGACCGAGGGCGGGATCCGGGTGAGCGGGTCCAGCACGTACGGGCCGAGCTTGATCGTGGAGGTCTCCCGCGCGGCCAGCGCCAGGAACTGGAAGGGGTCACTGGAGTGCAGCGGCCCCTGCCCCGCGCCGTAGTGGGTGATTCCCACGTCCTCGGCCAGCTTGACCTGGTCGAGCCCTTCGATGTGCGCGAGATTGCCGACGATGAAATCCACGTGCGCCTCTTCTCGGATCGGGTGCGGACAGGCAGGTCTCAGCCGCGCGGGAGCCCCGGGCGAGCTCGTCGAACAGGTCGCTGTGCGTGGTCGGGGCCCGGACGTCGAGCCGGTCGAGGGACCGGTCCCGGACCGGAGCCCCGCTCGTGGAGGGCACAGTAGAATGCTGGCATGCCAGTGACAAGAGGGTGATCTCCGCCACGCTCGAGCGGATCCCTCCGGCCCCCGCGGCCGCGGTCGGGATCAGGCGCGGCCGGGTCCGCCCCGGCGGGCAGGGCAGCTCCCCGCCACCCGGCGCCGGCGGAGCTCAGGCCGGGTCGTCGCCCCAGAAGCCCCGGCTCTCGAGGTGGGCGACCAGCAGCCGGCCGGCGTGGTTCACGTGGCTGCGCATGGCACGGCGGGCTTGCTCCGGGTCGCGCCGGCGCAGCGCGTCGATGATCGCGCCGTGCTCGGCGACGGACGCCCCCTGCCACCCCTGGATGCCGGCATAGAAGCGACGTGGGGCGTACCGGGCCAGGCTGCCCAGGACCCACGTCAGCTTCGGCGAGGCCGCCCCGCGGTAGATCGCCCGGTGGAACTGGAAGTTGAGTTCCTCCATCTCCTCCGTCGCGCCCCGCCGGGCGGCCTCCTCCAGCTGCTCCTGCAGCGCGGTGAGCCGGTCGACGACCTGCGGCGCCAGGCGCTCGGCGGCCCGGCCGGCCAGCTCCGCGGCGACGTCGGCTTGCACCTGGAAGAGGTCGGCCACGTCCTGCCGGCTCAGCGGGGCGACGACGAAACCGCGCCGGGCCTCGAGGCTGACGAACCCCTCGCCGCGCAGCGACAGCAGCGCCTCGCGCACCGGCGTGGCGCTGACCCCGAGCTCGTCGGCGATCCGCTCCAGCCGGAGGAACTCGCCCTCGCGCACCTGCCCGGACATGATCAGGTCGCGGATGTAGGACGCCACCTCGTCACTGAGGTGGGCGCGCGTGCGCTTGCGGAAGTCCGACGCCGAGGGCAGACCGTCCTGCCCCGACGGGTCGGGCGCACCTGGCTCCACGTCGGTCCTCCCCCAGCAGGCGGGCCCGGGGTCGCGCACCGGGAGGCCCCACTATCCCACGGAGCAATCTTTTATATTGTATGGTGCGCGACCATGGCCGGACCGCGGGTCACCCTGCCCCTGACCGGGCTGGTCGTCGTGACCATCGAGCAGGCCGTCGCCGCCCCGCTGGCCACCCGCCACCTGGCGGACCTCGGCGCGCGAGTGATCAAGATCGAGCGACCCGGGCGCGGGGACTTCGCCCGGGACTACGACACGACCGTCCACGGCCTGTCCAGCCACTTCGTGTGGCTGAACCGCTCGAAGGAATCGGTGGCGCTCGACCTCAAGCGGCCCGGGTCCCGGTCCGCCGTGGAGCGGCTGCTCGATCGCGCCGACGTGTTCGTGCAGAACCTCGCCCCCGGGGCGGCGGAGCGCCTGGGGCTCGGCTCGGAGACGGTCCGGGCCACTCGGCCGCGCCTGGTCACCTGCGACGTCTCGGGATTTGGGGCGGAGGGCCCGCACGCCGACCGCAAGGCCTACGACCTGCTGGTGCAGGCGGAGGCCGGGCTCCTGTCGGTCACCGGGACGCCGCAGCACCCGGCCAAGGCGGGGATCCCCGTGGCCGACATCGCGGCGGGAACGTACGCCTTCAGCGGCATCCTCGCGGCGCTCTACGAGCGCGAACGGACCGGCACCGGCCGGGCCGTGCGGGTGTCCCTCTTCGACTCCCTGGCCGAGTGGATGGGCTTCCCCTTCTACTACGGCGCCTACGGCGGGCAGGCGCCGGTGCGCAACGGTGCCGCGCACGCCGCGATCGCCCCCTACGGCCCGGTCCGCACCGGCGACGGGGAGCAGGTCGTCCTCGCCGTCCAGAACGACCGTGAGTGGGCCCGGTTCTGCGCCGTCGTGCTCGAGGACCCGGCGCTGGCCACCGACCCCCGGTTCGCGACGAACAGCCGGCGCGTGCAGCACCGGACCGAGCTGCAGGAGCGGATCGATCAGCGCCTCGGCCGGCTGCCCGCCGGGACCGTGGAGGACCTCCTGGACCGCGCCTCCGTGGCCCACGCGCGCATCGCGGACGTGACCGCCCTCGGCGACCACCCGGTCCTCACTGCACGGCACCGCCTGCGCGAGGTCGCCTCCCCGGCCGGCCCGCTGCGGGCGCTCGAACCTCCCCTGACCGGCCCCGACCGGCCGGCTGCCATGGGGCCGGTGCCGGAGGTGGGCGAGCACAGCGTCGCCGTGCTGCGCTGGGCCGGGCTGGACGAGCCGGAGGTCGCGGCGGCCCTCGGCCCGGCAGCTCCCCGGCCGGCGCCATGACCACCGCGCACCCCCCTCCCCACCCACGACCAGGAGATTCCGGATGCCCCAGCTGAGCGAGGACGAACGGGCCATCGTCGCGACGGTCCGCCGCTTCGTGGAACGCGAGGTGGTGCCGGTCGCGACCGAGCTCGAGCACAGCGACACCTACCCCGAAGCCCTCATCGAGCAGATGAAGGAGCTGGGCGTCTACGGGCTCGTCGTGCCCGAGCGCTTCGGTGGCCTCGGCGTCTCGACGGCGTGCTTCGCCGCGGTCACCGAGGAGCTCGCCCGGGGCTGGATGAGCCTGGCCGGGGCCATGGGCGGGCACAGCGTCGTCGTCAGCCTCCTCACCCGGTTCGGCACCGAGGAGCAGCAGCAGCGCTACCTCCCGTCCCTGGCGACCGGGCAGCTGCGCGCCACCATGGCCCTCACCGAGCCCGACGGCGGTTCGGACCTGCAGAACATGCGGACCGTCGCCCGCGCCGACGGCGACGGCTACGTCGTCAACGGCACCAAGATGTGGATCACCAACGCCCGCCGGTCGGGGCTGGTCGCGCTGCTGTGCCGGACCGATCCGGACGCCCGGCCCGCTCACCGGGGCATGAGCATCCTGCTGGTGGAGCAGGGGCCGGGCATGAGCGTCTCCCGCGACCTCGCCAAGCTGGGCTACAAGGGCGTCGAGACCTGCGAGATCGCCTTCACCGACTGCCGTGTGCCGAGCACCCAGCTGCTCGGCGGGGTGGCCGGTGCCGGCTTCGCGCAGATGATGCGCGGGCTGGAGCTCGGCCGGATCCAGGTCGCCGCCCGGGCCAGCGGGGTCGCCCGCGCGGCCTTCGACGCGTCCCTGGCCTACTCCCAGCAGCGGGTGGCCTTCGGGGTGCCGATCTGGCAGCACCAGTCGATCGGCAACTACCTGGCGGACATGGCGGTGAAGCTGGAGGCCGCGCGGATGCTCATCACCGCCGCGGCCGAGCGCCTGGACACCGGCGCCCGGTGCGACCTGGAGGCCGGGATGGCCAAGCTCTACGCCTCCGAGGTCTGCCTGGAGCTCTGCCAGCAGGCGGTGCGCATCCACGCGAGCAACGGCTACGCCGCCGAGTACCCCGTCGAACGCTTCTACCGCGACGCCCCGCTGATGGTCGTCGGCGAGGGGACGAACGAGATCCAGCGTTCGATCATCGCCCGCCGGCTGGTCGAGCGGGGCGGACTGCCGTACGCATGACCCCGCCCCACCACACCTGACACCGCCGACAGCCGCTCCCGCCGGAACGGCTGGGAACCGGAGCGCACCGCCATGTCCCTAGCTCTCTGCGCCCTGTCGCACACCCCGGTCATGGGCGTCCACCAGCCCGCCGACGACGTCGTCGACCGGGTGCAGGCGGCGATCGACGACGCCCGGAAGTTCGTGGTCGAGTTCGACCCCGAGCTCGTCGTGGTCTTCGCCCCCGATCACTACAACGGCTTCCTCTACGACCTCATGCCGTCGTTCTGCATCGGGGCCGCCGCGACGGCGGTGGGCGACTACGGGACCTCGGGCGGCCCCCTGCCGGTGGACGGCTCGGCGGCACGGGCCTTCACCGCGGCAGCGCTGGAGCGCGGGGTCGACGTGGCCTTCTCCGAGCGCATGACCGTCGACCACGGCTGCGTGCAGCCGCTGGACCTGCTCTTCGGCGGCATCGATGCGGTGCCGGTCGTGCCGGTGTTCATCAACTGCGTCGCCGAGCCGCTGGGCCCGGTGGGTCGCGCCCGCCTGCTCGGCGAGGCGATCGGCTCCGCCGCGGTCACGCTGGACCGCCGGGTGCTGCTGCTGGGCTCCGGCGGCCTGTCCCACGACCCGCCGGTCCCGCGGCTGGCCGAGGCCCCACCCGAGGTGGCCGAGCGGCTGATCGCCGGCCGCAACCCGACCCCCGAGCAGCGGGCCGCCCGTCAGGCGCGCGTGTTCGACGCCGCGCTGGCCTACGCGGCCGGGACGACGGACCTCATGCCGCTCAACCCCGAGTGGGACCGGCGGTTCCTCGCGGTCATGGCCTCCGGGGACCTCGCGCAGATCGACTCGTGGAGCAACGAGTCGTTCGTCGAGCAGGCCGGGCACTCCTCCCACGAGGTGCGCACCTGGCTCGCGGCCCACGCCGCCCTGTCCGCCCAGGGCTCCTACGAGGTCCGCTCCAGCTTCTACGAGGCCATCCCGGAGTGGCTGGCCGGCTTCGGCGTCACCACCGCGCAGCCGCGGCGGAGCTGAGCGGCCGGCCCCGGGCTCCCCCGAACCGCCCGCCGAGACCTACTGCAGGCCGCCGTAGAGCCCGCCGTCGACGGGGACGGCGGCCCCGGTGAGGTACCCGGCCGACCGCGAGCAGAGGAAGGCCACCACGGCGCCGAAGTCGGCCGGTTCGCCGACGGCGTTCGCCGGCACGTCCGCCGCGAGGTCTGCCAGCCGCTCCCCGGCCCAGGACTCGAGCCGTTCGGTGCGGTGGTAACCGGGCTGGACCGTGTTCACGGTGACGCCGTCCGGGGCGACCTCCAGGGCGAGGGTCTTCAGGAACGCGGTGAGACCCGACCGCCCGGTGTTGGACAGGATCAGGTCCGGGAACGGCTGCCGCACCCCCACCGACGTGATGGCCACGACCCGACCCCAGCCCCGGGACTGCATGCCGGGCACGGCCGCCTTGCACATCCCGACCGCGCTCAGCACGTGATTCTGCAGCGCGGGCCCGTACGCCTCGAGCGCCGTGGACCCGAAGGTCCCGGCCGGCGTCCCCGGCACGTTGACGACCAGGATGTCGACCTGGCCGAGGGCCCGCTGCGCCTCGTCCACGAAGCCGGTCGCACCCTCGGGCGTGCTGACGTCGGCCTCGATCGGCACGACCTCGCCCCCGATGGCGGCGGCAGCCTTCTCGACGCGCTCCCTCTGCCGCCCGCAGATCGCCACCTGCACGCCCTCGGCCGCGAGCGCCTGCGCCGCCGCGAAACCGAGCCCGCTGGTCGACGCGGCGACGGCCGCGCGCTTGCCGGCAATACCCAGGTCCATGGTCCACCCGTCTGCAGAAGGAAACTGTTCGAGCCGCTGATCGAGCGCCGGAGGACCTAGTCCAGCGTCGAGCGCAGGAACTCCAGGTGGAGGGCGTTGAACCGCTCGGGCTGCTCGTAGTGCGGCCAGTGGCCGGCGTCCTCGATCATCTCGAACCGGGCCCCGGGGATGGAGTCCGCCCAGAAGTGCCCCTCGGCGATCGTGCTCGTGGGGTCCTCGGCGGTCCACACGACCAGCGTCGGGGCCTGGATGCGGCCCAGCCGCTCCTCGGTCATGAGGTTCTGGGTGCGGACGTCCATGTCCTGCAGGACGAGGATGTTTCCGACGTTCTGCTTCATCTCCGGCTGCTGGTAGATCGCGTGCCGGATGGCGACCAGCTCATCGGTCACGCTGGTCTCGGGATCGGCCATCAGCCACTCGATCCTGCGGCGGGTACCGATCGGGTCGCTGTTCTCCACCGCGGCGAGCGTCGACGTGCGGATCTGGTCCATCACCTCGGGCTTCGCCACGGTGCCGCCAGGAGCGAGCAGCGAGAGGGAACGCACGCGGTCGGGGTGCTCGGCCGCCGCCCAGGCGGCGACCCAGCCACCCAGGGACTGCCCCGCCAGGTGCGCACGGTCCACGCCGCAGGCGTCCAGGTAGCCCAGCAGGTGCTCCACGTAGGCCGGGATCGTGTACGGCCGGTCCGGCTTGCCGGTGTAGCCGTGGCCGAGCATGTCGATGGCGTGCACGGTGAAGTGCTCCGCGTGCGCGGCGATGTTGCGGCTGAAGCCGTCGAGGTGCCCGCTGGTCCCGTGCAGGAAGACCAACGGCGGGCCGGACCCCGCCCGCAGGCTCCGGGTGGGGATGCCGTCGACATCGACGGAGCTGACGCTGAACTCCAGCCCCGTCAGGTCGGTCCACACGGTCATCGGTGATCTCCAGCTCTGGTCGGGGGCGACGTCGAGCGACCCGCGGCCACCCGGAGGGAAGGGCTCCGGCGTTCGCTCGCCACGCAGCCGCGGGCGGCCGGTTCATGGCCTGCCCTGCTCGCGCCAAGTTAGGCGGCGGCGTCGTCGTGGTCAAGTATTTTATACGAACCTGACCACAGGCCCCCCACCTGCGCTTTTCTGACCCCCGGACATGCCCGGAACCGGCTGCGCAGGGCGACCGGAACCGGCGTTTTTCGGCTCGGCTCCGGCGGCGACCCGCGGCTACCGTGCGCCCGGCTCAACCCCGCCGACCGGCACCGTCGACAGGAGACACCGTGGTCAAGTCCTGGATGTTCGACATCTTCAACTACCCCTACGACAAGCGGGCGGAGAACTTCAGCCCGGAGCTCTGCTCGCAGCTGTACGACTGGCACTTCGACACCTGGGTGGGCGCCGAGGACCAGGGCTTCGACGGGGTCTTCTTCAGCGAGCACCACTTCACCGCCTACACGGTGAGCCCGTCGCCGAACCTCCTCGTCGCGGCGGTGGCCGCGCGGACCAAGAACATCCGCCTGGGCGTGATGGCCAACATCATCCCGTTCCACGAGCCGCTGCGGCTCGCCGAAGAGGCGGCCATGCTCGACTACCTCACGCACGGCCGTCTGGAGGTGGGCCTGGGCCGCGGCGTGGATGAGCTGGAGTTCCAGAAGGCCGGCATCCCGATGGAGGAGACCCGCCCCCGGTTCGAGGAGGGCATGCAGCTCATCCACGAGGCATGGCACAACCCGTCGTTCACCCACCACGGCCGCTTCTGGGACTACGACGACGTCGCGGTCTGGCCGAAGCCGATCCAGCAGCCGAACCCGCCGGTGTGGATCACCGCGCTCAGCCCGGCGACGACCGAGTGGGCGGGCGCCCAGGGCTACAAGATGGCCCACACCTTCCTGCCGGTCCCGGACACCAAGGACATGTTCGACCGGTACCGCAAGGCGGCCCGCGAAGCCGGCAACTCGACGGCGCCCGACCGCGTCGCGGTGATGCGCAACATCTTCGTGGCCCCGACCGACGCCGAGGCCAACGACCTCGCCGAGCCGGCCCTGGACCACCTGTTCGGCCTCTTCCGGACGCACGCCATCTTCGAGGACCTGGACAACGTCCCGAAGGGCTACGAGTACTACCAGTCCTTCTTCCGCCCGTTCGTCCAGGACAATGTGAGCTGGAAGGACCTCAACGACGCCGGGATCATCTGCGTCGGGTCGCCGGAGACGGTGCGGGACAAGCTCGTCGCCCAGGCCGAGGAGCTCGAGTGCGGCAACATCATCGTCTGGGGCACGTTCGGCAACCTCACCGAGCAGCAGACGAAGCGCTCGTACGAGCTGTACTCCCAGGGCGTCATCCCGGCACTGAAGGGGCTGCGGCTCCCCGGTGAGGAGCCGAACGCCGGCTGAGCCACTCGAGCCCCGGGGCCCGCACGCCTTCGTCGCGGGTCCCGGGGCTCCCGGTCATCCTCCCGAGCGCAACGTGTCCGACGGGGAGCAGCCGTACTTGCGCCGGTAGGCCACAGCGAACCGGCCGAGGTGGCCGAAGCCCCAGCGCAGCGCGACGGCGGTGACCGTGGTGCCGCCGCCCGCGTCCGCCAGTTCCCGGTGCACGCGCTCGAGCCGGACGTCGCGCAGGAACTCCATCGGCGACATCCCGACGTGGCTGTGGAACGCCGCCTGCAGGGTGCGAACGCTCACGCCGGCGGCGGCGGCGAGGTCGGTCGTCGTCAGCGGGTCGTCGGGGCGCTCGGCCATGAGGTCCATCGCCCGCCTGACGTGCCGTGGCCGGCTCGGCCCTGGGGGTGCGGTGAGCACGTCGCTGAGGTTGTGCGGCTGGGCGGCCAGCAGCCCGCTCATGACGAAGTCCTCGACCTGGGCGACCATCAGCCGGCTGGACAGCCAGCTGCCGGCGGTCGTGTCGAGCTCGGTCACGAGGCTGCCCAGCAGGGACACGAAGCTGCGGACCGCCGGGCTCTCGGCGAGGGCGAAGCGGAAGGCGATCGGCCCGCCACTGGGGCGGCCGACGGTGCGTTCGAAGTGGCTCTGCAGCGCCTGCTGGTCGATGCGGACGGCGACCTGGGCGCAGTCGCCGCCCCAGCTCATCCGCCATCCCTCCCCCGGGGTGAAGACCACACCCTGACCGCGGCGTGACTGGTCCACCTCGTCACGACCGCGCCACGACCGGACGGCACCCCGGTGCAGGAGGTTCAGGTGGTAGCACGGGCCCATCGCCCCGAGCCCACCGATCTCCACCGGAGCGCCGTACCGCGAGTAGGCGAAGGTGACCCGGTCCAGTACGACGGCGTGCAGCCGGGCGGCCACCGCCCCCGGGCCGGCGACGTCGACGCGGTGGGGCACGAAGACGTTCCCGATGCCACGGCGGGCCTCGTCGAGATCTGCGGACGCCAGGACGACGTGGCGGGACAGCGGTTCCGTCCCGGGCCCACGCCCGCCGGTCAGCTCATCGCTTGCCATCTCACCGCTCCGAACGGCTCGCCCGGTGCCGGGCCGCGGTGGACGGCGAGTCCCCTGGCGAGGGGGCTCCCCGGCCACCACGGCGTCCCGGCCTCCGGTCACCCCTCCTTCGTCAGCCAGTCGATGACCAGCTGGTTGAACGTCGCCCGCTGCTCCCACTGCGGCCAGTGCCCTGCTCCGTCGATGAACTCGAAGCGACCACCGGGGATCTTCTCGGCCATGTCCATCCCCACACCGGCGGGCCCGGAGGGGTCGTCCGACGTCCAGATCACCATCGCCCCGTGGGGAACGGCAGCCAGCTCCTCGTCGGTGACGAGATTGCGGCGACGGATCTCCGGGTCCTGCAGGCACAGCAGGTGCCGCATGGACTCGGCGAAACCGGGACGGGCGTAGATGGTCCGCCGGATGGCCACCAATTCGTCAGTGACGGTTGCCGGGTCGGCCATCAGCCATTCCAGCCGGGCCCGGATGTTCGCCTCACTGGGATCGTCCGCGGCCGCCTGGGAGAGGCTGCGGATCCGCTCCATGACCTCCGGCCGGGCCATCGTCCCGCCCGGGGTGTTCAGCACCAGACGTCCGGTCCGGTCCGGGTGGGCGGCAGCGAACTTCAACGCCACCCACCCGCCGAGGGACTCCCCGCTGAGGTGCGCCCTGGCCACACCCAGGACGTCGAGCAGGCCGGCGAGGTGCTCGACGTAGTCGGGCAGCTCGAGGTCGCTCGTGGCAAGGGTGGTGTACCCGTGCCCCGGGTAGTCGTAGGCGATCACCCGGAAGTGCTCGGCCAGCGGTCCGATGTTGTGGGCGTAGGCCTCCAGGTGGCCGCCGGTGCCGGGCATCAGCACCAGCGGCTCCCCAGAGCCGGCCTGCAGCACCCGGGTGCGCCACGGACCGACATCGATGTGCTCGAGGCTGTGCGGTACGTCGCCGAGGGTGACCCAGACGGGGGTGTCGCTCATGCGGTCGCGCCCTCCGTGGCGCCCAGCGCCTGGGTCACCTCGGCGGCCGTGGTGATCTCGGCGAGCAGCCCCATGGAGCCGACGGAGGCCTGGTGCGCCTCGAGGGTCCCGGCCGAACAACCGTCCTCGACCAGGATCGTGCGGTACCCGTGGTCGCTGGCGCCACGAACGGTCGCCTCGACCGAGGCATTGGTCGCCACACCCGAGACGATGAGCGTGCTGACGCCCAGTTCCTCGAGCAGGCCCTGCAGGGGGGAGTCGACGAACGGGCCGACCCGCCGGTGCGTGACGACGTGGTCGCCATCGGTCGGCGCCACCTCGTCGATGATCTCGGCCGAGGGGCTGCCCTCCTTGAGGCAGCCGAACTGCGAGACCATGCCCAGCAGCGGAGAGTTGGCGTGCAGGTCGGAGTAGTCGGGCTTCCACGCGACCCGGGTGTAGATCACCGGGACGCCGGCCGCCCGTGCCGCGGCGATCAGATCGGCATTGACCGCCACGACGTTGCGGGCCACGACCTGCTCGTGGAAGAAGTCGGCGAAGGCACCGTCAGCGCCGACGACGTCGTTCTGCAGGTGCACGGCCAGCAGCGCGGTGGTGCGGGGGTCGAGCTCCATGGGGATTCCTCCTGGTCGGGGTGGATCGGCTGGGTGGATCGGGGACGGGCAGGTCAGGCGCGGGCGAGGATGCTCTTGCCGATGTCGTTGATGTCGCGCTCGGCCGTGTAGGGGTTGGACAGGAAGACCTGCACCATGTCGGCCCCGGACTCGGTGATGAGCTGCGCCTTCTCCAGCAGCTCGTCCGGGCTGCCGTAGAGGCACCAGTAGTCGACGAGCTCCTTGGTGATCAGCGGCAGGTGCTTGGGGTCCAGGCCGCGCAGGTACTGCTTCCAGACGTCGAGGTAGTGCGGCCGGTCAACGGCATTCGGGTCGCCGAGGTAGGCCATGGCCGCCTCGTTGGTGGCGTTGACGATGTCGCCGCCGAGCTCGTCGACGTGCTGGTTCATGAACCCGATGTTGGTCAGGCAGGAGCTGATCGGACCCGAGCCGAAGCCCTTGGTGATGCCGTCTTCCCAGGTCTCACCGTTGCGCAGCTCGTAGAACCAGGTGACGGCGACGAGCTTCACCGAGCCGACCGGGCGGCCCGCATCGGCGACCGCCTTGTCCAGCTCGCGGCGGACCAGGCCGATCATCTCGGGGTTCGGGCCGAGGCAGTAGACGACGGCGTCGGCGTACTTGGCGGCCTCGTGCAGCCCCTTGGGGCCACCGGCCGCGACCCAGATCGGCACCCGATCCTTGATGTTGTACCAACCGGCGTCGGGGTCGAGGAACTCGATCTCGCGCTGCTCGCCCAGCCAGTCGTGGACGACCCGCTCGCCGTTGAGCAGCCCGCGGGAGACCTCGAGGGAGTCGGTGAGCTCCTTGATCCGGGCGGTGCGGTGGCCCATCGAGCGCAAGGCGTTGTTGGCCGTGCCGATGCCCAGGAAGGTTCGCCCCGGCGCCAGGGCGTTGAGCGTGGCGATCGAGTTGGCGGTCACCGGCGCGATGCGGGTCAGCGGGTTGGTGACCATCGTGCCCAGTTGGATGGTGGATGTCTGCTGCGAGGCGATGGCGAGGAACTGGTACGGGTCGCTGAACAGAAGCGGCCCCTCACCGGCCCCGAAGTGCGTGACGCCGAGGTCCTCGGCCTGCTTCACCATGCCGATCTGGTCGATCTTCGCGCAGGTTCCGATCACGAATTCCACTGCTGCTCCTTTGCGGCTCCGGCTCGGCCGGCTGGGGGTGGGTGTGAGGAGTGGTGCGGTCAGGCGGTCCGTGCGGTCGTGACGGCGAAGCCGGCGATCCACTCCGGGATGGGTTCGTAGAAGGACTGGGTGACGACGTAGGGACCGGTCGCGGCGAGGGCGGCGTAGGCCGCGATCGACGTGCGCACCTCGTGGGACGAGTGGCCGGCCTGCTCGACGAACGACTCGTTGCTCCACGAGTCGAGTTCCTCCAGCCGCCCGGAGGCGAGGACGTCGAGCAGCGCCCGGTCCCACTCGGGGTTGAGTGGCTGCAGCGGCAGGGTGCCTGCGGCGAACTCCCGGGCGGCCGCGGTCACCCGCTTCTCCCGTTCGGCCCGCTGTTCACGCGTCGGGTTACGCCCGCTGATCAGCCGCTCGGCCACCTCGGGGGTGGCGCCGGCGAGCGCCGGCACCGGTGGGTCGTGGGACAGCCCGCCGGAACCGAGAAACAGGACCCGCCGGCCGAGCCCGGCCGCGGCCCGGCCGAGTGCGTCCCCGAGGAGCCGGGCACGGCTCACCGGACCGAGCGGTTCGGCGACGCTGTTGATGAAGACCGGGACGGTCGGCACTGCCGCGATCCCACCGAAGAGCAGGGTCAGTGGCTGGGTGAAGCCGTGGTCGACGTGCATCCGCTCGGAAACGGCCACGTCGATTCCCGCCGCGAGCGCCGCCGAGGCGAGGGTGTGCGCCAGGTCGCGGTCCACCTGCAGCGGGCCCTCCTCGTAGCCGTAGTCCCCCACGGACCGGGCCTCCGTACCGATGCAGAACGGCGGCATCATGTCGTAGAGGAAGCCGTTGTAGTGGTCCGGCGCGAGCACCACCACGACGTCCGGAGCGAAGTCGCCGATGAAGGCCCGGGCCTCGGCGAACGCGGCCTCCACCCGATCCCGCACACCGGGAGCCGGCTCGTTGCGGGTCATCAGGGGCGTGTGGGAGACGGTGCACACCGCCAGGGACATCGAGTTCACCTTCCGCGCGTCGGGGGTCGGGTCATCACCAGGGGGCCGAGAGCAGCCATTCGTGCCGGGCGTCGGCCGTCGCCCGTTCCCAGTCCTGCCGGGGCAGGTCGAGGAAGGCCCCCTGGCTGTAGAGCAGCGGCTCGCCGTCGCCGACGTGGAGGTCCCGGACCCGGCCGACGACGATGGCGTGGTCACCTCCGTCGAGGACGCCGTACCGATCGCACTCGATGTGCGCGATCGCGCCCTCGAGGAGGGGGACGCCGTGCCGACCGGAGCGCACCGCGACGCCGGCGAACCGGTCGGGGCCGGGACGGGCGAACGTCCCGGCGAGGGGCTCCTGGTCGGCGGCCAGCACGTTGACGGCATAGCCGGGGCCCTCGGTGAGCAGGGGGTGCATGGCCCGGCCCCTGCCGATGCAGACGAGCACCAGCGGCGGGTCCAGGGACAGCGACGTGAAGGCGTTGACGGTGCAGCCCGCGGGCGCGGAGCCCTCGGTGACGGTGGTGATCACCGTGACGCCGGTCGCGAACTGTCCCATCGCCCGCCGCAGGAGGCGCGGATCGACGTCGGCGACGGCCGCCGGCATCGTCATGCCCGGGGGGCGCGGGCGGCGGCCGCGGCCACCGCGTCCTCGGGCTTGCCGGCCAGCGCGAGGGCCCGGTCCACGAGTCGCTGGCCGGTCGACTTGTCGTAGGCCAGGTAGTTGCCCGCGTACAGCCGGACCGGGTCACCGGCGTAGTAGCGCTCGTACTGCACCGCCCGCTGGCCGAAGGCGTCACCGCAGAGGTCCCACGCCAGCTTGTAGAGGCGCACGCGGTCCTCCGCGGGCAGCCCGTCGGCGCCCACGAAGTACTTCGCGACGTCCGCGCCGATCTCGCTGCCGAAGTCCTCGGCCGAGGGCATCATCAGCAGCCCGCCGGCACCGAGGGTCTGCAGCGCCTCGATCACCTTGGGATAGCTGGCGGACAGGTGCATGCGGAGGGTCTGCAGGGCTTCGAACCGGGGTCGCACCGAGCCGTGGGGCCCGGTCTCGTACTCCGCCTCGGCGGCGACCAGGAGGGAGTGACAGATCTCCGTCGCGGCGATCGCCTCCCCGAGGGTCTTCTGCACGTGCAGGAAGCCGTCCACCTTCACGGCCTGGCACAGCGCCATCGCCACCCCGGTGGCGAACTGCATCTTCACCAGGCCCCGGACGCCGGTCTGGTGCCCGGTGTGCTGTCGCAGGTTGGTCCGGCTGTACATCGCGTTGGACAGCGCGACGTCCCCGTGCAGGAACACCCGGTCCCACGGGACCAGCACGTCGTCGAAGACCACCAGGCAGTCGGCCTCCTCGAAGTGGGCCGACAGCGGGTGGTCGAACGCGTTGCGGCTGCCGTCGTCGTACGGCTCGCGGGCGATCAGCCGCAGGCCGGGGGTGTCGATCGGCACGGCGAAGGCGGCGGCGTGCCGCTCGTCCCCCGGGCGCAGCCCGGGAAGGTTGTAGATGATCATCTCGTCGGCCATCGGCGCGAGCGTGGCGAGCATCCGCGCGCCCCGGACGACCAGCCCGTCGGCGTTCTCCTCGACCACGCCCATGTGCAGGAACTCGTCCGCCTGCTCCGACGACGTCCTCGACCGGTCGGTCTGCGGCGTGATCAGCGCGTGGGTGAGGAAGAGATCGTTGTCGCGTACGTACTCGAAGTAGTTCTGCACGTTCTCGGCGTAGCGGGCACCGAGCTCCGCGAAGATTGCCGGCTCCTCGGCAAAGGCCATCACCGTGGTGTTGAGGAAGTCCGGAGAGCGCCCCATGAGGCCGAGCGTCGCCTCCGCCCACAGCCGGAAGGCCTGCCGGCGGGCCACCAGGTCCTCGTAGGAGCGCGGGGGCACGAACGCGACGCCGACCGGCCCGCCCGGGCCGGGCCGGGTCAGCACCGGCGCGTACTCCGCATCGTGCTGCATGTCGTAGAGCCGCGCGATCTGCCGGACGGGCGCGGCGAAGGCGGGGTGGGTCGTGACGTCGTCCACCCGCGTCCCGCGGACCCACACCTCCCGGGGTGTGCTCCGGAGCCGGTCGATGTACTGGGCACCGGTACGGATCGGCATGGTTCGGTCTCCCCACTGGCATGCTAGCGTTTCGCGGAAAGTAGCGGGGGTCACATTGGAGCGCAAGCCCCTCCCGGACGCACACCTCCGAGGCGGCCCCGGAGGTTGCGCGGCACGACCGGAGGAGAGTCGATGAGCGATTACGCTGCCTCCATGGCCGGCGATCTCCCCCCGCGCAGGCCCCGCTCGCCGGAGGACACCGCGCTGACCCCGCCGACCGACCGCTCCGC
This sequence comes from Geodermatophilus ruber, assembly GCF_900114385.1. Taxonomy (GTDB): domain Bacteria; phylum Actinomycetota; class Actinomycetes; order Mycobacteriales; family Geodermatophilaceae; genus Geodermatophilus; species Geodermatophilus ruber. Next base: position 145,644 of record NZ_FOSW01000010.1, on the reverse strand, counting down.
CATGCGGATGGGGACGCTCGCCTACCGGCAGATCAAGGAGCAACTGCTCGAGGGACGCTGGGCGGCCGGCGAGCGCTTGTCGGTCGAGATGTTCAAGTCGGCTCTCGGCGTCAGCAAGCAGCCGGTCATGGAGGCTCTGCGCCGTCTGAGCGCGGACGGCCTCGTGGAGATCGTGCCGCAGGTCGGCTGCCGGGTGACGTCCTACGGCCCGCAGGACGTCGCCGACTTCTTCACCCTCTTCGGCGCCTTCGAGGGGGCCATCTCGGCCGTGGCGGCGCAGCGCAGGACGCCGGCAGACCTCGCCGTGCTCGACGAGGTGCACGCCCGGGTCGGCCACCTGTGCGGCGAGCGGGACGCCGCCGTGCGGGCACACGGCTACCGCGAGTTCAACCGCGAGTTCCACGGCATCATCCACCGCATGGCCCGCTCCGACATGGTCGAGGAGATGAGCCTTCGGATGTGGGACCTCAGCGACTTCCTCATCAACACCGCCGGCCCACCCCAGCCGCTCAGCGGTGCCCTCGACGAGCGGCACGCCGACCACGAGGAGATCCGCCAGGCCCTGGTGGCCGGCGACGCCGACCGGGCACGGGCCGCGACGGAGCGGCACATCGTCGGGACGGTGGAGCTCATCCGCTCCGGGGCACGCGGGGACGCCACCGAGGCCGCAGGCCGCTGACCCCGCTCGGCCCGGCCGCCGCCGCCGGACCGGCCGAAAGCCCCCGCCGCGGACCGCCGACCCGGGCCCGGTCCGGCCGGTCGCCCGGCCACCCCGGGGCTGCCATGCGATCGGGCCCTTGTGGCGCAGGTCTCATCCCACTACGGTTCGCACGCTAGCATGTCAGGAGGCGTCGATGGACCGTCTGCCAGAGCGCCGTGGGATCACCTTCCCGACCGGCGCGCCCGAGGTGCCCACGCCGGGTTGGTGCTCCGGCGGCCTGCCCGCTGCCGTGGCCGCGTTCCGGCGGGGGGAACCCGTCCTCGTGGTCGACGACGAGAACCGGGAGAACGAGGGCGACCTGGTGGCCGCCGCCGAACTGATGACCCCCGAGCTCATGGCGTTCATCGTCCGGCACACCGGCGGGGTGGTCTGCGTGGCGATGGACGCCGAGCGGTTGGCAGCTCTGCAGCTGCCGCAGATGGTCGAGGACAGCGAGGACCCGAAGGGCACCGCCTTCACCGTCTCCGTCGACCTGCGCACCGGCATCACGACCGGCATCTCGGCAGCCGACCGGGCAGCGACCGTGCGGGCGCTGGCCGATCCGGCGCACGCCGCCGAGGACTTCGTCCGGCCCGGTCACGTCTTCCCGTTGCGGGCCCGTCCGGGCGGAGTCCTGGAGCGTTCCGGCCACACGGAAGCCGCCGTCGACCTCACCCGGCTCGCCGGGCTGCGCAGCGCGGCGGTCATCTCCGAGGTCGTCAACGACGACGGGACGATGGCCCGCCGCGCCGACCTCCAGCGGTTCGCCGTGCAGCACGGCCTGCACCTGATCTCCGTCGCCGATCTGGCGAGGCACCGGCGTGCCGTCGAGTCCACCGTCCGGCGGGCGGCGCGGACGACGCTGCCGACCGACCACGGCACCTTCCAGGCCTACTGCTACGCCGGGACCGGCGACCCGATCGAGCACATGGCGCTGGTCATGGGCGACGTGCGCGACGGCGAGGACGTGCTCGCCCGCGTGCACTCGGAGTGCCTCACCGGCGACCTCTTCGGCTCGCACCGCTGCGACTGCGGCCAGCAGCTGGACGCGGCGCTGGGGCGGATCGCCGCGGCCGGCCGCGGGATCCTGGTCTACCTGCGCGGTCACGAGGGGCGGGGCATCGGGCTGGCGAACAAGCTGCGGGCCTACGAGCTGCAGGCGCAGGGCCTGGACACGCTCGACGCCAACCTCGCACTCGGACTGCCGGTCGACCTCCGCCGGTACGACGTCGCCGCGCAGATGCTCACCGACCTCGGTGTCCGTTCGGTCCGGCTGATGACGAACAACCCCGACAAGAGCCGCGACCTCGCCGAGCACGGCATCGCGGTGAGCTCGCGGGAGCCGATCCTCGTCGCGCCCGGCCCGGCCAACGTGCGCTACCTGCGGGCCAAGCGCGACCGGCTCGGCCACGAGCTGGGAGCACTCGGCGACGAGCCCGATGCCGGCGGCGCGCTGCCCGCGGCGGCGGGCCCGGAGCGCTGAGGGCCGCCGGCGCCCGATGTCCCTCGGACGGATCCCCACCTCGTCCGGCACCGCGCCGGCGACGACCACGAAGGGTTGACCTGGACCATGAGGCTTGGAACCTTCCTGCTGCCCAGCGCCGCTGCCTCGCCGGCCGACTTCCGCAAGGGCTACGCCGGCGCGAACCCGAACTACTACCAGCGGGCGCTGTTCGAGAACAGCGAGATCATCAAGCAGATCGACGATCTCGGCTTCGACTTCGTGGCCTTCTCCGAACACCACTTCCACCTCGAGGGCCTCGAGATGTCGAACAACCCGATCCTGTTGGGGGCGTGGGCGGCCGGCATCACCAAGCGGTTGCGGATCGGGCAGATGGCCACCGTGCTGCCCTCGCGCAACCCGATCCTGGTGGCCGAGGACCTCGCGATGCTGGACCACTTCAGCGGCGGGCGGATGTTCGCCGGCTTCGCGCGTGGCTACCAGTCCCGGCACGTCATGACCGTCGGTCAGAAGAACAACGCGTTCGCGACCTACGCCACCGACCCCGACTACGCCGCGCACGACAAGGTCAACCGGGAGCTCTTCGAGGAGAGCTACGAGATCATCCGCGGGCTGTGGGAGAACCGGGAGTTCGCCTTCCAGGGCGAGCACTGGAGCGTGCCGCCGGAGGGCATCTCCTGGCAGCACCCGGGGACGCAGTCGATGGCGCCGTCGACGGTCTCCCCGGACGGGACGCTGCGCAAGATCGGCATCGCGCCGAACACGCTGCAGGACCCGGCCAGCATCGAGCTGATGGTGCCGTTCACGCTCAGCCCGAACACCATCCGGTGGGCCGCGCAGCAGGCGGCCTGGCCGATCATCTTCAGCCCGATCAAGGAGATCGTCGACTCCTGCCTGGACGCCTACCACGAGGAGGCGCTGAAGCGAGACCCCTCGATCAAGCGAGGCGAGAACGTCGGCCACTTCCGCGAGATCGTCGTCGCCGAGACCGACGAGGAGGCCTTCGCGGTCGGCTCGGACGCGCTCGGGTTCATCTGGCCCGAGTGGCACGACTTCTTCGGCTTCAACGAGGCGCTGCGCTACCCCGGCGAGGAGGGCCCGATCCCGAACAACTACCGGAGCATGGTCGACCGCGGGTACTCCCTCACCGGGTCGGTCGACACCGTCGCCCGCAAGCTGGAAAAGGTGATCGAGGACTTCGACACCGACCTGCTCGTGCTGTGGCAGGGCATCGGGCCGGCGCCGATCGACAAGATGCTGAAGAGCAACGAACTCCTGGTGGACAAGGTGCTGCCGAAGCTCGGCATCAGCCTGGAGCAGTTCAAGCCGACCTTGCGGCCGGAGTTCGAGACGTCCCTGTGGACCGAGACACCGCCCGTCCGCTGATCGGCAGCCCCCGGCCGGCCGAGGTCCGCGTAGACCTCGGCCGGCCTCACGGCTGCAACAGCCGCTCGAGCAGCCGGTCGAGGTAGGGCACCTGCCCTTTCACCAGCCCGGCCCGCGCCTGCTCGATCCCGAACCACGCGGCGCGGTCGATCTCGGGGAACTCCTGGATTCGCCCGGACCGCGGTGGCCACTCCAGCTCGAACGTGTTGCTGCGGGTCCGGGCGGCGTCGAGGTCGCCCTCGGCGGCCCAGACGGTCAGCCGCTTGCCGCCGGCCTGCCGCACCTCGCCGAGCGGCACGAAGTCCGTCGCCGGCACCGGCGTCCCGAGCTCCTCCTCGAACTCCCGCCGGGCCACGGCGAACGGGTCCTCGCCGTCGCCGTACTCCCCCTTGGGGATCGACCAGGCGCCGTCGTCCTTGCGCGCCCAGAACGGCCCGCCCATGTGGCCGAGGAGCACCTCGACCCCCTCGTCCCGGCGCCGGTAGAGCAGCACCCCCGCGCTCGTCCTCGCCACCCGCCCACTGTCTCAGAGGTGGGCGAGCGCCTCGGGCAGGTCCACCACGTCGGCGTACTTGGCGTCGAGGTCGGCGAGGTTGCTGTCGTGCAGCGCCGGTGTCCGGTCGGCGCAGGCCTGCCGCACCACCTGCGGCCGGAAGCCGTAGTTCAGGGCGTCCGTCGCGGTGGCCCGCACGCACCCCGACGTCGAGACGCCGGCGACGACCAGGGTGTCCACACCCAGCCCGTGCAGGGTGGAGGCCAGCGTCGTCCCGAAGAACGCCGAGGCGTACTGCTTGACCACCACCGGCTCTCCCGCCCCGGGTTTCAGGGTCAGCTCGCCCCAGTGGCCGGGCGCGTCCTCGCCGAAGCAGGCCAGCGCAGGCACCTTGTGCACGAACAGCCCGGCGTCGGCCAGCCCGGGGGCGTAGCGGACCACGGTCCACACGACCGGGTGCCCGTCCGCCCGCGCGGCGTCCACCAGCAGCTGGGTGGCCGCCACCGCCGGCTCCGGGTCGGGCAGGCCGAACGGCCCGTCCCGGTCGGTGTAGGCGCGCACCAGGTCGACGACCACGACCGCGGGTGCGCGGCCCCAGCCGAGCCGGCCGGAGAACGCCGACCCGTGCGGCCGGAGGACGCTCATCCCGCCCACGCCGGGCGCTTCGGCGCGGGCAGGCCGGTCTCCTCCTCGCAGCGGGCCAGCAGCTCCTCGACCGGCGGGCCCATGTCGAACACCGGCAGCGGCGTCGGCCGGTCGGCCCGCAGCTGGTCGCGCAGCGTCTCGCTCGCCTGCGCGTCGACCTCGCCGCCGTCGCAGACGATCACCCCGTACCGGCGGGCGCCCTCCTGGGTCACCAGGCCGCGCCGGACCTCGGTGGCCACCAGCTCCGGGTCACGCTCCAGCGGGTCGCCCCACCCGCCGCCGCCCCAGGTGACGAAGTGCAGGACGTCGCCCGCCGCCACCGGCACCCCGTGGCACTTGGACGGCAGCATCTGCCGGGTGCCGTCGGCGCGGTCGATCCACTTGCGCCCGCGCGCGCCGGGCAGGCCGCCGTTGACACCCCACGGGTAGGTCAGCCAGCGGTCGTCGTGGATGGCGATCTCGCCGGGCTCCTCGAACACGTAGGCGACGTCGACGCCGTTGCCACCGCGGTGCAGGCCGGGCCCGCCGGTGTCGGCGATCGTCTCCCACCGCTCGATCCGCAGCGGGTAGTAGGACTCCAGGTACTCGCAGGGGATGTTGACGAAGCTCGGCCACAGCGAGTGCCCGTCCGGGCCGTCGCCGAGCGGCCGGCCGGGGATGCCGCCGAAGCCGATCGAGTACAGCTGGAACCACTCCCCCTTCCGCTCGCCGCCGGAGTAGTGCCCGGAGTACATGAAGTGCGGCGAGGAGGAGAACCCGGCGGCGTTGAGCAGCGCCGGGTTGGTCTGCCCGAGCAGCCCCCCGAACAGGTCGAACACCCGCCCGATGCCGTGGTTGCGGCCGTTGAGGGCGGCCGGGTGCGCCGGCTTCCAGTACGAGCCGTCCGGGATGGTGACGTCGACGAGCGGGTAGAACCCGTCGTTCCACAGGATCTGCGGGTCGGCGACGGTGATCATGTAGATCCCGAAGAACATCCGGGTCAGGTTCTCGTTGATGTAGTAGTTGATCGGCCCGGCCGCCTGCGGCGAGGAGCCGGTGAAGTCCAGGTGCACCTTCTCGCCGGTGCGGGTCAGCGACAGCTTCAGCTCGTAGGGACCGTTGCCGACGCCGTCGTCGCAGATGTAGTCGGTGAACGCGAGCGTGCGGCCCTCCTCGAACACCGTCTGCAGCAGCACCCTCATCGCGTCGTAGTTGCGCTGCAGCAGCGCGTCGAGCGCGGAGAGGTAGGTCGCCGTGCCGAACCGCTCGCACATCTCCACCACCCGCCGGGCGGCGGTGCGGCAGGCGGCGACCAAGCCGTTGAGGTCGGCGCGGTTCCAGTCGGGCATGCGGACCTGGTTGAGGATGATCCGCAGCGCGTCGGCATTCAGCTCACCCCGGCGGTAGAGCTTGAAGGGCGGGATGACCACGCCCTCCTCGTAGATGGTCCGCGCGTCGGTGGGCATGGACGACGGCGTCTTGCCGCCCACGTCGGACATGTGCCCGAACATCGACGCCCAGCCCACCACCCGGCCCTCGTGGAAGACCGGCAGGACCAGCAGCCAGTCGTTGGCGTGGCTGATCGCCGCCCCGCAGGCGTAGGGGTCGCTGGTCAGCAGGACGTCGCCCTCCTCGACGGTGTCGTCGAAGCCGTCGAGGAAGTCGGGGATGGACAGGCCGAACTGGCCGACGACCATCCTCCCGCCGGGGTCGCCGATCAGCGGGAACTCGTCGTGCTGCTCGCGGATGCCCGGGGACAGCGCGGTGCGGAAGAGCACCTCGTCCATCTCGTAGCGGGCGTTGCGCAGCCCGTTCTCGATGAGGTCGAGGGTCACCGGGTCGACGTCGACCCGCTCGACGGCGCCGGTCGCGGTCTCGATGATCCGTGCCATGTGATCAGCCCTCCACCGGGTTGATGAGCAGGCTGCCCGAGGGGTGCACGGTGGCGGCGTGCCCGGGCAGGACGAGGGTCGTGGAGTCCATCTCGGTGACGATCGCGGGGCCGGGCACCACGTCGCCGGCGCGCAGCCCGGCCCGGTCGTAGACGGCCGCGCTCACCTGTTCGCCGCCGACGTGGATCGGGTGCTCGGTGACCAGCGCCGCCTTCGGGTCGCCGTCCCCCGCCTCGAGGCGCACCGGTGCGACGTCCGGGCGCGGGCCGGTGACCGTGGCGCGGGCGTTGACCAGCTCGTGGTCGACGTCGAGGAGGAAGGAGAACAGCCGGTCGTGCTCGGCGTCGAAGGCCTTCCCCAGCTCGGCGAGCGCGTCTGTACCGCCCCCACCCGCCCCGCCGTCGCCGTCGAGCCAGGCCGGATCGACGTCGACCGGGATCTCGAAGCCCTGCCCGTGGTAGCGGACGTCGACCTGGAAGCCGACCGTCTGCTCGGCACGGGCCAGGCCCTGCCCGGCCAGCCGCTCGCCGGCCTCGTCGGCGAGGTCGCGCAGGATCAGCCCCAGCTCGGCGCCGGTCAGCTGGCCGAAGCGGCGCAGCACGGTGCGGGCGGACTCGTCGCGCCGGCTGGTGGTCGCGTCCCCGAGCGCGCAGAGCACCCCGGGGGACGGCGGCACGATGACCGGCCACGCGCCGGTGAGCCGGCCCAGCGCGTTGGCGTGCAGCGGGCCGGCGCCGCCGAAGGCGACGAGCGCGAAGTCGCGCGGGTCGAACCCCTGCTGCACCGAGACCAACCGCAGGCCGCCGAGCATGTTCTCGTTGACGATGTCGACGATGCCGGCGGCCGCCGCCTCCGGGGAGGCCAGCCCCATCGCCTCGGCCACCTTGCCGACGGCGGCGCGGGCGGCCTCGACGTCCAGGGTGATCTCGCCGCCGGCCAGCGCCGAGGGCAGGTAGCCGAGGACGACGTCGGCGTCGGTGACCGTGGGCTCGACCCCGCCCTTGCCGTAGGCGGCCGGGCCCGGATCGGCGCCGGCCGACTGCGGGCCGACCCGCAGCGCGCGGGTCAGCTCGGGCACGTGCGCGATCGACCCGCCGCCGGCGCCGACGGTGCGGACGTCGACGCTGGAGGCCCGCACGGTCAGGTCACCGACCCTGGTCTCCCGCCCGATCCGCGGCGACAGGTCGCGGACGAGGGCGACGTCGGTGGAGGTGCCGCCCATGTCGAAGGTGATCAGGTCGCGGTAGCCGCACTGCTCGGCGACCCACACCGCGCCGGTGACCCCGCCGGCCGGGCCGGAGAGCAGCATCGTGACCGGCGCGCCCACCGCGGCGTCGGGCGACTGCAGCCCGCCGTCGCTGCGCAGGATGGACAGCTCGCCGGCCACGCCACCCTCGCGCAGCCCGCCGGAGAGGTGCTGCACGTAGCCCTGCACCCGGGGCTGGACGTAGCCGTTGGCCACCGTGGTCAGCGTGCGCTCGTACTCGCGCAGCTCGGGCAGCACGTCGGAGGAGAGCGACACCGGCACGCCGGGCAGCACCTCGGCGGCGATCGCCGCGACTCGCTTCTCGTGCGCGGGGTCGGCGAAGGAGTTGATCAGGGAGACCGCGAGCGCCTGGATACCGCGGCCGGCCATCCGGGCCAGCTGGGCGCGGACGTCGGCCTCGTCCAGCGGCCGGACCACCGAGCCGTCGCTGGCGATCCGCTCGTCGACCTCGACGGTGTTCTCCAGGTCGGCCAGCGGCTGGGGCTTGGGCCAGATGATCCAGCCGGCCAGCCCGCCGGGCACGAAGGAGCGGGCGATCTGCAGGACCTGGCGGAAGCCCTGCGTGGTGACCAGCCCGACGGTGGCGCCCTTGCCCTCGAGGATCGCGTTGGTGGCCACCGTGGTGCCGTGCAGCACCGAGGCGACCTCGGCGAGCCCGATACCGGCCTCGGTGCACACCTTCTCGATGCCGTGCAGGACGCCGACGGCCTGGTCGGCGGGGGTGGAGGCGGTCTTGGCCCGCCAGGTGGCCCCGCTGTCCTCGTCGACCAGCAGGACGTCGGTGAAGGTGCCGCCGACGTCGACTCCGAGCCGGTAGCTCATGTGGTCTCCTCTTCTCGGGGGTGTGCGCTCCGCTGGCGGGCGGCGCGGACCATCACGGCCCGGGCGTTGGCGATGTGCGAGGTCATGACGGCGCGGGCCCAGTCGGGGTCGCCGGCGCGCATGGCCGCGACGATCTCCAGGTGGTGGGCCAGGCTGCGGCGCAGCGACGCCTCGTCGTAGGTGAGGAAGTTCCGCCGCACGATCGGCGGGTGGATCGCGGCGGCGAGCGCGGTGGCCAGGGTGGGGTGCGCGGCGAGGGCGACCAGCCGGTCGTGGAAGGCGCGGTTGAGCGGGACCAGCGCGTCGAGGTCCTGCCCCGGCCCGGGGCTGCCGACGGCGAGCATCCGCCGCGCGAGGTCCTCGAGCGCGTCGACGTCGGCGGGCGTGGCATGGGGGACGGCGTGGGCGGTCAGCTGCGGCTCGAGGCTGGAGCGCAGGTCGAAGACGCCCTCGAGCTCGGCCACGGTCCAGGTGACCACCCGGGCGCCGCGGTTGGGCACCACCTCGACCAGGCCCTCGGCGGCCAGCCGGGACAGCGCCTCGCGGACCGGCGTGCGGCTGACCCCGAGCCGCTCGGCGAGCTCGACCTCACCGAGCCGCGCGCCGGGGGTCAGCTCCCCGCCCATGATCAGGTCCCGGAGCGTGGACACCGCCCGTTCCGCGGACGTCATCGCACGTGTCAGCCGTCACACCCCCTCGGAGATTGTGTGCAAACCTAGGGGGCGCGCATTTCGTACGGCAACGGTTCTGCGTACCTTTCGGATGACTGCATACAAGGAGGGGGCGTCGTGGGGAACCTGCTGGGAAACGACCGCGCTCCGCGGGCCCGGCTGCGGGAGCTGCTGGCCGCCCCCGCGCCGCTGCTCGCGCCGGGCGCCTACGACGCGCTCTCGGCCCGGCTGGTCGAGCAGGCCGGCTTCGACGCGGTCTACATGACCGGCTTCGGGACGACGGCCTCGCTGATCGGCCGGCCCGACGTCGGGCTGCTCACCGGCGCGGAGATGGCCGACAACGCCCGGCGGATCGCCGCCGCGGTGGACGTCCCGGTGATCGCCGACGCCGACACCGGCTACGGCAACGCGCTCAACGTCGTCCGCACGGTGCAGATCTACGAGCAGGCCGGGATCGCCGGCATCCAGCTCGAGGACCAGGTGATGCCCAAGAAGTGCGGGCACATGAGCGGCAAGGCGCTGATCGGCGCCGAGGAGATGGCCGGCAAGGTGCGCGCGGCGGTGGCCGCCCGGCGCGACCCCGACCTGGTGCTCATCGCCCGCACCGACGCGGTGGCCACCCACGGCGTGGACGAGGCCCTGCGCCGGGCCCGCCGGTACGCCGACGCCGGCGCCGACGTGCTGTTCGTGGAGGCCCCGACGTCGGAGGCCGACATCGAGCGGATCGCGAAGGAGCTCTCCGGCGTCGCGCCGCTGGTGTTCAACTGGGCCGAGGGCGGGCGCACTCCCCCGCTGTCGCTGGAGCGGATGACCGAGCTCGGCTTCTCGCTGGTGATCTACCCGATCGGCACGCTGCTGGCCGCGACCGCGGGGATCCGCGCACTGCTGGCCGGGCTGAGGGCCGACGGCGTCCCCCCGCTCGACGGGCTGCCGGCGTTCGAGGAGTTCACCGACCTCGTCGGCCTGCCCGAGGTGCAGGAGCTGGAGCAGCGCTTCCGGGGCTGAGGGCTCCCGAGGGCCGAGGGCTCCCGGCGGTCAGGGGTGGCCGGGGCGGATCGCCGCCGTCCAGTCGCCGTCGGACCAGCGCGCGTGGCAGGTCCAGGCGCGGCCGCCCTCGTCGAAGCCGAGCACCGTCGCGGTGCCGTCGTCGAAGGTGGACTCGGTGGCCCGCCCGCCGACCGCGTCGACGCAGGCCTGGCGGGCGGCCTGCTCGGTGTCCGGCGCTCCCCCGCAGGCCATCAGGACCGGGAGCGCGAGGGTCACGAGCAGCGCCCGCCGGATCAGGGGAATGCCAGGCACGTGCACCACCCTGGCACGTCGCCCGGATCAGGCGGGGGCCAGGCCTCCCTCGACCGGCGGGCGCGGGGTGGGGATCCTGCGGGGTGGCAGCCGGACCGTCGTCGTCGCCAGGACGACGAACGGCAGCCGCCGGCCGCACCGGACGCAGAACCGTCCACGCTGCTGCTCGGCACCGCACTGGCCACACGACACGGTCGACCTCCGCTCCTCGGTTGCACGGACGGGGCCGACCCTGGCAGCACCGGAGCGCGAGCGGGCCCGCAGCGCTCCCGATGGGACGAGCCGTCAAGGAACCGTCATGTGCGGACGCGGGACGAGGACCCGCCTGCGTACCGGTCGGCTCAGTGCGGCTCGGCGCAGAAGACCGTGCCGGGCTCGGTCTCCATGCCACCGATCCACAGCGCGGCCTCCGTCGCGGGGAAGTCGGCGCAGGTGTCCACGTCGGCCATGAAGTCGGGGTAGGTCTGCTCCTCGTCCTCGATGCCGACGATGCGGTACTCGGCCTCCGCCGATCCGCAGTCGACGACCTCGAAGTCCGTGGTGCCCTGCATCTGCACGCAGTCGCCCACCTCGGGATCGCCCAGGCCGAGGGCGTTGCCGAGCACACCGGTCCCGACGACGCCGGCCACCACCACCGGGACGGCCACCCGCAGCCACTTCTTCGCCCGCTTCGGCGCGGGGGCGCCCTCCGCCGGGGCACCCGCCGGCTGCGGAGCCCATGCGCCCTGCTGCGGCGGAGGCCAGGCGCCCGGCTGCGGCGGGGGCCAGGCGCCCGGCGTGGGCGCGGGCTGCGACGGGTCGGCAGGCAGTCCGGACGGGTCGCTACCCGGGGTGGGGTGGGTCATTGCTGCTCCGTGGAAGGGTGGTGCGAGTACTCGGTCGTCCGCAGCCTCGCTGATCCCCGACGGCGACCAGCCCCGCACACGCGGGCGGCCGGCATCGATCCGGCGACGATCCGCCCCCTGCGTCCCATCCGCTCCCACCACCGCGCGGCGGCGTCGGCCCTCCCTGCGCTCTGTCCTCGACCGCGTGAGCACCATGGCGTCCGGCCCCGCCCCCCGGCCCAGGGCCAGCCCTCCGGCGACCGGCCTCCGGTCACTCCTTCACAGGATGCCGACCGCTCGTCGGGGGAGCGTCACGCCGGGAAGCGCCGCCGGCCGGTCATGATCTCGGCGAAGCGGTCGGGGTCCTCGAAGTACGGGGCGTGCCCGCAGCCCGTCATCACGGCCAGGTCCGACCCGGGCAGGGCCGCGTGCGCGGCCCGGCCCATCGCCAGGGGCGTCCAGCGGTCGTCCTCGCCCCACACCAGCAGCACCCGCTCGGCGAGCCCTGCCGCCTGCAGCGCGTCGACGACCAGGTCGTCGTTGCAGGGGCCGAGCAGGAAGTCGGCGACCGCGGTCAACGACTCCCGGGCACCGAGCGAGGAGTTGATCATCGACTCCTCCCGCACCCAGGCGTCGGTCACCATGGCCGGGTCGGCCACCAGCAGGTCGAGCTTGCGGCGCACGCCGGCGTCGCTGGCATCGGCCAGGACCTCGCGCGGGACCATGTTCTCCTCGGGCAGCGGGGCCAGCCCGATGGCGCCGATGAGCACCAGCGACGAGACCAGGTCCGGCCGGTCGAGGGCCAGGTGTGCGGCCACGTGGGCCCCCAGCGAGGTGCCGGCGACGGTGACGCCGGAGAGGCCCAGCTCGTCCAGGACGCCGGCGATGAAGGCGGCGAACCCGGCCGCGGTGTAGTCCGGTCCCGGTCCCTTGTCGGCGAGCCCGTGGCCGGGGAAGTCGACGGCGAAGACGCGGTAGCCGGCAGCCACCAGACTCGGGATCGCCGGGACGAACCGGTCGGCCCGGGAGCCGGCACCGTGCAGGCAGACGAGGGGCTCCCCGCCGCCGGTGGACTCCACGACACGGGTGCGGATCCCGGCCGCGGTGACCGGATAGCTGATGACCTGGTCACGACCGGAGGTGAACGGGCGGGCGTCTGACATGTGGGCTCCTGGTGGGGATGGTGGTTCGGGAGGAACCGGCCCCGGTCCGGCCGCGCTGGCCGGACCGGGGCCGTGGCGCGGTCAGCAGTCGCCGGCGGCGATGAGCGCCTCGACGTCCTCGTAGCTCTCCGTGGTGATCAGCTGGCTGGGCACGTCGACGAACCGCTCGTCGGGCTTCTGCCCGTCGCGGACGAAGGCCACGAGGGTGTCCATCGCCAGCTTGCCGGTGGCGACCCCGCAGAGGGTGATCGTCATGTCGAGTTCACCGTTGGCCACCGCCTGCCGGGCCGGCTCGCCGCCGTCGGTGCCGATGATCACGATGTCCTCCATCGCGATCCCCCGCTGCTGGGCGGCGAGGACCCCACCCAGAGCGATGTCGTCGTTGTCGAAGTAGAGGGCGTCGACGTCCGGGTTGGCGGTCAGCACGTTCTCCGCGGCCGCCAGGCCGGCGTCGGAGCTGAACTCACCGGTGTAGGGACCGTCGATGACGGTGATGCCGGGGTTCTCGGCGAAGACCTCCATCGCCCCCTGCCCCTGCAGCTCGCTGAAGAGCAGGCCGCGGATGCCGTGGATCATGGCCACCGTGCCCTGCCCGCCGAGGGCGTCGACGATGTACTGCGCCTTCTCCCGGCCGACCTCGAAGTACTCCTTGCCGACGTGGCCGACGACGTACGGCCACCCGTCCTCCTCGATGTCGTTGACCGCCGTGAGCACGGGGAGCCCACCGTCCGACGCCTGCTGGAACACCGGGACCAGGGCGGCCGGGTCGACCGGGACCACGATCACGCCGTCCGGCGACTTGGTCAGTGCGTTCTGCACCTGGTCGTACTGCAGTTGCGGGTCGGTCTCGCCGTAGGTGACGTTCAGCGTGACGCCCTCCGCCTCGGCACGCTCCTGGGCACCCGCGACGAAGTCCTGGAAGTAGGGCAGCGACCGCGAGTAGACGTTCACCTCGACGGTCATCGGGTCGTCGCCGCCACCGGCCGATGCCTCCCCACCGCCGCCGGAGCAGGCCGCGAGTGACAGGGCCAGACCCGCGGCGGCGACGGCTCCGACACCGCGCCGGGAGCGGGAGTCGAGGGGGTGGGCAGACGAGGAACGCGGGAGGAGCAGGGATCGGGTGCGCACGGATGCCTCCTGGAGGGGTGGTGGACACCGGCCGGGGGGACGGCGGTGTCCTTGACCGGGGCGGTACGGGCAGGCGGGGACCTGCGGACGCGCGCGGCGGAGCGAGCCAGGCGCGGGCTGGGGTCAGCGCGCCGGCGCGGCGGCTGACGACGGTGGGACGGTTCCGGTGGCTGCAGGCACCTGGCCCGGCGTCGTGTCCGGCGCCCCCGGGGAGGAGAGGGTCGGACCGGCGCTCGACGGGGTCACCCGCCGGCGGACCAGGCGGCGCCGCAGGAAGTCCACCGACGCGGCGAGGATGAACACCGTGCCGAGGACGACCTGCTTGTAGTCCTCGCTGATGCCGCTGAGGTCCAGGCCGTTGCGCAGGACGGCGATCAGCAGCACGCCCCAGAGCGTCCGCACGACCGAACCGCGACCCCCGTTGAGGCTGGTGCCGCCGACGACGACCGCTGCGATGGCCTCGAGCGCGAGCGTGCCGTTGGCGTTGGGCTGCCCGGACTGCACGCGGACCAGCAGCGCGATCGCCGCCAGCGCGGTGGCCACTCCGGCCAGGACGAACACCAGCAGTCGCACCCGGCCCAGGGAGATGCCCGACAGGCGGGCCGCCTCGGCGTTGCCGCCCACGGCGAGCACCTGGTAACCGAAGACCGTCTGCCGCTGCAGCCACCACAGCAGCAGGAAGATCGCGGCGGTCCCCCAGACCAGGACCGGCAGGCCGAGCAGGCGGAGCGTGGCGATCTCGCGGAAGCCCGCCGGCAGGCCGCTGACCACGCCGCCGTTGGTCATCGCCAGGGCGATGCCCCCGCAGATGATCATCGTGCCCAGCGTGGCGATGAACGAGGGCACGTGCAGGGCCGTGACCACGACGCCGTTGACCAGGCCCAGCAGCAGCCCCGCGAGCAGGCAGGCGCCCAGGCCCAGCAGGACCGATCCGGTGTCGACCATCACCGTCGCTCCGATGACGCTGATCAACGCCGAACCGGTGCCCATGGAGAGGTCGAGTTGCCCGGCCATGATCACGAAGGTCGCACCGAAGGCGACGATCGCCAGGATCGACGCCTGCATCAGCACGTTGGTGACGTTGATCCGGGAGAAGAAGGCGTCGTTGGTGGCCGACAGGTAGACGACGAGGGTCACCAGCACGGCCGGCACGAACAGCCGGTCGAACAGGGCGCCGCGGACCCGCACCTGGGGCCGGGGGGTCCGCTCCCCCGTCGGGTCGCTGCGAGCCGGGCGTTCACGCATCGCGGTCATCGGGAGCTCTCCATCCGGACGGTCGGGCGGGAGGACGGGATCGGGGTCGACAGCGGGGCGGCGGAGGACGGGACGGCGCCGTCCGCCCGCAACCCGAGGGCCGCGGACGAGTCGTCCTCCCCCGCGGTCAGCGCGGTGAGCCGCGCCTGGTCGAGATCGTCGAAGGCGTGGACGCGGGACAGGCACCCGTGCCGGAACACCGCCACCCGGTCGGCGAGGGCGAGCACCTCGCGGACGTCGGTGGAGAAGAGCACCACGGCACCGCCCGCGGCGGTGAACTCCCGCAGCAGGTCGTGGATCTGCGCCCGTCCACCGATGTCGACGCCCTGGGTGGGCTCCTCGACCGCGATCAGCCGGACGCCGGAGGCGAGCCACTTGGCGACCAGCACCTTCTGCTGGTTGCCGCCCGACAGCGCCGACGCCGGCGCGCCGAGCGAGGGCATCCGGATGTCCAACCGGTTCCGGTACTCCTCGGCGCGGCGCAGGAGCCGGCGCCGGGACACCCGACCTGCGGTGGACACCCGGCCGAGCGACGCGAGCGAGATGTTCACCGCGCACGAGTGCTCGAGCACCAGGCCACGGGCCTTGCGGTCCTCGGGGATGAAGCCGATCCCCTGGGCCTGGGCGTCCCGCGCGGTCCGCAGCCGCACCTCGTGGCCGTCGACCTCCGCCCGGCCGCGCAGCGGGACGTCCCCGCCGACCATGGACACGAAGGTCGCCGCGCCCGAGCCGACCAGCCCGGTGACCGCCAGGATCTCCCCGGCGTGCACGTCGATGTCGAAGGCGTCGCCGTCGTCGGAGCAGCGGACGTCGTGCATCCGCAGCAGCACTTCCGAGCGCACCGTCGAGGTGTCCGGCCGCACCGACTCCTGCGGCCGGTCGCCCACCATGAGGCGGGCCATCTCGGCGGTGGTCAGCCCCGCGCTGGCGCGCTCGGCGACCCGTTGCCCGTCCCGCAGCACGGTCACCCGGTCGGCGGTGGCCGCCACCTCGTCCAGCCGGTGCGAGACGAAGGCGAGCCCGACGCCGTGACCGCGCAGCGTGCGCATGAGCGCGAGCACCCGATCGGCGGCGGCCGGCTCCAGGGAGGCGGTGGGCTCGTCGAGGATCAGGAAGCGCGGCTCGGTCACCATCGCCCGCGCGATCTCGACGAACTTGCGCTCGGCCGGGCCGAGCGCCCCGACCAGAGCCCGGGGGTCGAGATCGACCCCGAGACGGTGCAGCAGCTCCTGCACCTGCCGCCGCCAGGACCGGTGGTCGACGGCGCCGAGCCTGCTGGCCCGCCGCGGGACGTCCGCGGCGCTGGCCAGCAGGGTCTTCTCGACCGAGAGATCGGGGAAGAGGTTGTAGTTCTGGTGCACGACCGCGACCCCGGCCGCCTGCGCCTGCTGCGGCGTGGCGAAGTGGACGGGCTCGCCGTCGAGGAGGAGCGTGCCACCGGTCGGCCGCACGGCTCCGGTGAGCACCTTGATCAGCGTGCTCTTCCCCGAGCCGTTCTCCCCGAGCAGCGCGTGGATCTCCCCGCCGCGCAACTCGAAGTCGACCTCGCGGAGCACGACGACCCCGGAGTAGTCGTGGACGGCGGCACGCACGCCGAAGCGCGGCGCACCCGTGGTCGCGGTCATGGCGCTCAGCCCGCCGACCTGCTGAGGAACTCCTCGACGGCCTTGTTCAGCGCGGCCGGCTGCTCGAGGAAGGCCAGGTGACCGGCGCGCGGGATCTCCACGTACTCCGCGCCCGGGATGGCCGCGGCGACCCGCCGGTTGTACCGGGGCAGGGTGATCCGGTCCTCGTCACCGTGGACGACCAGCACCGGCGTGTCGATCGAGGGCAGCCGGTCGATGGCGTCGTGCGCAAGGTCTGCGGTGAAGTGGCCGATGAACCCGGAGACGTCCTTCGAGCCGGTCCACCCGCGCAGCTCGGCCTCCAGCGTGGTGATCCGCTCGTGCTCCTCCTCCAGCAGGGTCGGCGACCACATCCAGAAGGCGAACTTGGAGAAGACGTCGAGCGGGCCGTGCTGGAGCGCGTAGCGGCGGGACTCGTAGTGCCGGCGGACGTGGTTCTCGTCTGCGGTCCGGCTCCAGGTGGACAGCAGCACCACCGAGCGGACCCGCTCAGGGTGGTTGAGCACCATCTCCTGCGCGGTGCAGGAACCGAGGCTGAAGCCCATGACATGCGCGGACTCGATGCCCAGGGCGTCCAGCAGCGCGACGGCGTCCTCGGCCAGCAGCGCCGGCGTGTAGTCCGAGTCGGGGCAGTCGGCGGTGCCGACGCCCCGCATGTCGTAGGTGATGCAGCGGTACTGCTGCGACAGGTGCTCGACCTCGTGCGCCCAGGCCCGGCCGCTCATCCCCGTGCCCATGATCAGCAGCAGGGGTTCACCGCTGCCGGCCTCCCACCAGGTGGTGGTGTGGCCGTTGACGGTCACCTCAGGCATCGTCCACCGCCACCTGGGCGGCGCCGGGGACGGCGGCGACGGCCTCGATCTCGATGAGCAGCGGCTCCTCGACCAGGCGCTCGACGAACAGCAGCGTGTTCGGCGGGTAGCCACCGTCGGGGTAGATCTCGGCGAAGACCTCACCGCGGACGCTCATGAACTCCGGCAGGTGGGTACCGCCACCCACCAGGTAGGTGGTCATCTTCACGATGTCGGCGAACGTGCCCCCGACAGCGGCCAGGGCGGTGCCGAGGTTGGCGTAGGCGCCCCGGACCTGGTCGGCGAAGCTGCCGTCGCCGTAGAGCTGGCCGTCCTCGGCCATGCCGACCTGGCCGGCGATGAAGACCGGGTCGCCGTCGGCGACCACGCCGACGTGCGAGTAGCGGCCGAGCGGCTCGCCGAGGCCCTTGGGCTTGCGGTGCAGGTGGACAGTCACGGGTGGTGTCTCCTCACGACGTGCGGACAGGTGGGGGATCGACGCGCGGCGCGGGCCGGCATCGGGGGTGGGTGCGGGGGGTCAGTCGTGGACGGCGCCGTCCTCCGGGACCAGGTCCTCCGTGGCGAGGGCCTTCTGGCCGCGGTCGATCTCGTGGGCGATCTCGACGCCGTCGGCCATCGACCACGGCAGCACGCTGTAGGGCTTCTCCGGGTTGTCGCCGGTGACCATGTCGTAGGTCAGCTCGGTCTGGCTGTAGATCAGCGGGTCGCGGTCGTTGTGGTACCGGACCATGTCGAGGTCGTCGGGGAACGTCTGCACGACGCCGTCCTTGATGACGATCTCGACGTTGCGCTTGTCGACCAGGACGTGCAGGTTCTCCGCCGGGTTGCCCTTCACCACGATGACGTCGGCGAGGTAACCGGGCAGCAGCTTGCCGAGCGTGCCCTCGAGGTTGAGCATCTTCGCGCCGTTGGCGGTGGCAGCGACGATCGCCTCCATGTTCGACAGGCCGGCGTAGACCTGCAGCAGCTCCAGCTCCCGGGCGTGCCACTCGCCGTAGGGGGTGATGGCGAAGCCGGAGTCGGTGCCCATGGCGAACGTGACGCCGGCCTCGTGCGCCCGGTGCAGGCTGTCGACGCTCTTCTCGAGCATCCGCCGGCAGCCGTGGTACTGGCCGTACGGGGCGCCGGTGAGCTCGGGCCAGTCGGCCAGGTTGGCCAGCAGCAGCAGCGTGGGGACCAGCGTGACGTCGTTCTCGAGCATCTTCTCGATGCCCTCGTCGGTCATCACGTTGCCGTGCATGATCCAGTCGAAGCCGGCGTCGGCCGCGGCGCGCACCTCGCCCGGGCCGCGGGCGTGGATGGTGACCTTCTTGCCGAGCTGGTGGACCAGGTCGGCCACGGCCTTCATCTCGTCGTTGGTGAAGGCCTGGAAGTCGCCGTAGGGGCTGTCGGCGAGCTTGATCAGGTCGACACCGTTCTTGACCTGGTGGCGGATCTCCACCTTCATCTGGTCCACGGTGTTGGTCAGCGTGCCGATGTTGCCGTCGGGCACGCCGACCGAGTCCGGGTACCAGTCGGTGAGACCGTTGCTGGTGGTGAGGTACCGGCCGGCGGCGCTCATCCGAGGGCCCTGGACCAGTCCGGCGTTGATGCCTTCGCGGATCCCGACGCCGATGTAGTAGCTGCCGCCGGGCTGGGAGATGCTGGTGATGCCGGCCCGGAGCACCTTGCGGGCGTTGGCCGCCGCGATCAGGGTGCGCATCTCCGCGCTGGTGTAGAGGTCGATCTCCTCCTCGTACCGGGCCTCGCCGTAGGTCATGTGGCAGTGCACGTCGATCAGGCCGGGCATGACCGTGCGCCCGGTGGCGTCGATCCGCCGCATCTTCTCCTTGGGCGGCATCTGGATGCCGGTGGTGTCCTCCCCGACGGCGATGATGGTGTTGCCGTGCAGGACGACGTCGGTGTTCGGCCGGGGGTCGGCGCCGGTGGCGTCGATGACCGTGCCGCCGGTGATCAGGGTCCAGTCCTCGTACACGGGGACTCCTCTCCTGGCTGTCGAAGGGTGTGCGGGACCCCGACACGCCCTGATCGCGCCGGCGCGGGGGCCGGGCGGAGGCGTGTCGTGGAGGTGGTGCGGGAAGGCTGGGGGCTCAGCCGCCGTCGGACTCGAGGGTGGGGGCGACCTGTGCTGCGGTGCGGTGCAGGTGGGAGCGGATCGCCGCTTCCATCGCGTCGGGATCGCGCTGGGTGAGCGCGGCGAGCATCTCCCCGTGTTCGTCGTGCGCGACCGCGGCGGAGGGTCCGGTGGAGACGAGGATGCGGACGTAGAACTTGGCCCGGGCCGAGAGCGTGTTGATGAGGGTGATCAGTTCCCGGTTCTCGCACGGCGCGTAGAGCGTCGCGTGGAACTGCTGGTTGAGCTGGGCCCACGCCACCGGGTCGGTGAGGCCGTCCATCGAGTCGTGCAGCTCCTGCACGGCCGCGATGTGGGCGTCCGTGGTGCCGGCGACGACCTTGCGGCCGGCCAGCACCTCCAGCTGCTCCCGGATCTCGTAGAGGTCGAGCAGCTGCTGCACCGACGGCCGGGTGACCACGGCACCGCGGTGGGCGTCGAAGGTGACCAGGCCCTCGCTGGCCAGCGCGTGCAGGGCCTCCCGCAGCGGGGTGCGGCTGATGCCCATCCGGGCGGCGAGCTCGTCCTGGCGCAGCGGGGTGTCGACCTCCACGCCGCCGCTGATGATCAGATCGCGCAGGGCGTCCCGGGTCGCGTCGCGGATCGTGCCGCGCTGGATCGGGGAGAACCCGGCCAGCGCGCCGGCGGCCGTGGGGTCAGTGCTCATGCGGGCTCTCCCTCGCCGGTCTGCGGCGGGCCCCCGACCGTGTTGATCAACGTACCCAGCCCGGTGATGCTGACCTCGACAGTGTCGCCTGCGCTCAGGAACCGCGGGGGGTCGAAACCGATGCCGACACCCGCAGGCGTGCCCGTGGCGATCACGTCACCGGGTTCCAGGGTCATGCCGGCGCTGATCGTGGCGATGAGCGTGGGGACGTCGAAGATCAGGTCGGCGGTCTTCGCGCTCTGCCGCAGCTCCCCGTTGATCCGGGTCTCGACGAGCAGATCGGTGAGGTCCACCTCGTCGGCGGTGACCGCGAACGGCCCCATGGGGCAGGCGCCGTCCAGCGACTTGCCGAGGAACCACTGGCGGTGGTCGCGCTGGACGTCGCGGGCCGTCACGTCGTTGATGATCGTGTAGCCCCAGACGTGGCTGAGCGCCTCCTCGGCGGGGATGCCGCGCCCGCCCTTGCCGATGATCACGCCGAGCTCGGCCTCGTAGTCCAGCTCGGTGGTCAGGTTGTCGTGCAGCGGGATGACCTCGCCCGGGCCGATGACCGAGCTGGGCGCCTTGGTGAAGACGACGGGGCGGTCGGGCACGCCGTTGCTGGGCGTGGAGTTGTACCCGGAGGCGTCGAACTCCAGCGAGTGCTGGTGGTAGTTCTGGCCGACGCAGATCACGTTGCGGGGCGGCCGCGGGATGGGCGCCAGCAGCCGGACGTCGGCCAGCGGGAGGGGCGTGGTCGAGCAGGGCACGGAGCCCGGCGTCCCCCGCTGGATCAGCTCGAGGAGCCCCATGGGGGCGCCGTCGGAGCTGACCGCGTACCCGTGGGGAACGGGGAACACGTGGTCGCCGAGCACCACCCCGACGCCGGGACCGGCGTCGCCGAGGAACGACACGTACTTCACGAGGCAGCCTCCAGGTCCGTGCGCGCGGCACGGGGTCGGATCACGGGATCAGGCGGGGGTCAGGGACGTGGTGCGGGCGCCGGCGGGCACGTGCCGGGCCCCCTTGTTCAGGCCGTTCTGGAAGGGCCGGCTGCCGGACACCGAACGCAGCAGACGGGCACGCACGCCGTCCATCCGCTCGGGGACCTTCGCCACGACGAACCCGTAGAGGTAGGACCACCACTGCACGTGGTCGGTGAGCGCGCGGTTCTCGCGCTCCCACCGGCCCAGGGCCGTGGGGACGTCCTTCTCGCGCTCGAGGGTCATGGCCAGCGCCATCGCGTTGATGAAGGCGGTGTTGGCGGCCTGGCCGAGGTTCGGGGGCATGGCATGGGCGGCGTCGCCGATGACTGCGACGTGCCCCTTGGACCAGTAGCGGCAGCGGACGTTGACCAGGCGGTCCCAGCGGCTGGCCTCGGCGAACCGGTCGACGAGGTGGGCAGCGGCGGGGAACTGCGTCCGCCACAGGTCGCGGTCGACGGGCATCCGGCTCGCCCGCTCGTCGGACACCGGAGCGCTCAGGAAGATGTAGTCCTGACCGTCGGTGCAGGGGTTGTACAGCAGCCGACGCCTACCGTGCCAGTACTCGATGATGGTGTCCTCGGGGTCACCCTCGTCGCGCTCGATCATCATCCGGATGCCGGCCTCGGTGCCGAAGTCCATCCAGGCGGTGGAGAAGATCGACTCGCGCAGCCGGGAGTAGGCGCCGTCCGCGGCGACCACGAGATCCGCCGAGTACTCCTTGCCGTTCTCCATCTGCAGGCGGCCCTCCGGCGAGGCCCCCACCGCGAGGGACGAGGTCTCGATCTGCACGCCGAAGTGCTCGGCCTGGGTGATCAGGGCCTCATAGAGGTCGGCCCGCGGCGGGAGGAGCAGCCGGTCGTCCGGAGTCGTGCGCCGGGACATGAGGACGCCGCCGTTGCGGTCGGCGATCCGCCACTCGGCGATGCTCCGGGCCTTGGCCGTCGCCTGGTCGAAGGCGCCGATGGTCTCCAGCGTCCGCAGGCCGCTCTCCCAGATCCAGATGCCCGCACCGAACATCCGCAACTCCGGGTTGCGCTCGTGCAGCCGCACCTTCCACCCGAGCTGAGCCAGCCTCGTGGCGAGCACGAGACCGGACAGCCCCGCACCGGCGATTTCCGCTGTTCTGGGCACGCGCTACCTCCGCGTCTAGGTCACTGACCTGCACGTTTGCGTCTTGGATCCAGGATCCCGGATCTGGGAGAGCAGAAGGTAGCGCTGTGAAGTACGACATTGGAAGGGGTTGGCGTAAACCCGCTGAAAGTTCTTGGTTGCCGTTGTGTTAAGGCACCCGGCCAGTCCCCGACGCGCGGTCCGGGCACCCTCGTCGTCCGGCCGCGGCCGGAGCACTCCCGTTCGGCGCCTCGGCATCGCTCCGTGACCCTCCGAGCGGTGTCCGGGACGGAAATCACCACCCGTCCGGACGCTCCCGCCACACCCGCCCCAGACGCGCCCCGCGCCTGTCCGGACCGGTCCGTCCGGACCGGTAGACACGTCGCCATGAGCACCACGGACCTCCGGCCCACCGAGACCGCCGACCGGCCGGCCGTGGCGATCCAGGCGACGTCGACCCCGGTCCTCAGCTACGCCCTGGCGCACAACCGGGTGCCGGTCGTCTCCCGGCTGGCCTTCACCAACCACGGCGGCGCGGTGCGCGCGGCGACGGTCCGGCTGGGCGTCCGCGACGCCGAGGGGCCGATCGGCACCCCCGTGGAGCTGCTGGTCGATCTCGACGCCGGCCAGACGACGGTGCTCAGCGACGTCGGGCTGGTCATGGACCCCGCGGCGATGCTGCAGATCGAGGAGCAGCGCCCCGGCTCGATCGAGATCGACCTGCTCGTGGACGGCGAGGACGTCGGCGGCACCGCCGTCCCGGTGCAGGTGCTGGCGGCCAACCAGTGGCTGGCCGCGCCGATCCCGCTGGCGCTGGAGATGCTCGCCGCCCACGTGCTGCCCAACCACCCGGCCATCACCGCGCTGATCGGCGAGGCCAGCACGCTGCTGGAGGAGCGCACCGGCAGCGCGTCGGTGCAGGGCTACCAGTCCGGGCCGGAGCGGGTCGACGAGATCGTCGCCGCGCTGGTGGAGGCGATGCGGCGCCGGGAGATCCGCTACAGCGAGCCGCCGGCCAGCTGGGCCGACGTCGGGCAGAAGGTGCGCAACCCCGGCGACGTCCTCGACGGCCGGGTCGGCACCTGCCTGGACACCGTCGTCACCCTCGCCGCCGCGCTGGAGCAGGCCGGCATCCGGCCGCTGCTGTGGCTGGCCGAGGGGCACGCCTTCCTCGGCTACTGGCGCGAGGAGCGCGGCGCGGAGAGCGCCGCCACCACCGACGTCGCGCCGCTGGTCAACCTGGTCGACCTCGGCCTGGTCCGCCTGGTCGAGACGACGCTGCTGACCAGCCGGGCGCCGGCCGCGGACGCCGATCTGCACCAGGCCGCCTACTCCGCCTGGCTGGCCGGCGACCTCGACCGGGTCCTCGGCGTCACCGACGTCCACCGCGCGCGGCGCGACGGCATCGTGCCGCTGCCGGCCCGCACCCGCGGGCGCGACGGCGTGGTGCAGGTGTTCGAGTACCGGCCGGCGGTGCACAGCGTCGCCGCGAAGCCGGTCGAGCGGGTGCCCGTGCCGCCGGTGGCCGGCGGCCGGCCGGAGGCCCCGGCGCGGATCCAGCAGTGGAAGAACAGCCTGCTGGACCTGTCGCTGCGCAACCGGCTGATCAACTACACCGAGCGCGGCGGGCTGCCGCTGGCCGTCCCCGCCGCGCACCTGGCCACCCTGGAGAACCTGCTGCACAACGGGACGGCGATCTCGCTGCTCCCGGCCGACCGGATCGCCGCCGTCCAGCACGAGCGGGGGCTGCGCTCGGCGCGGGAGCTGCCCGCCGACCAGCTCGCCGAGCTGCTGGTCGAGCGGCGGTCGGTGCACGCCGACGTCACCGAGGGCGGCTACCTGCCCCGGCTGCGCAACCTCGCCTACAAGGCCAAGACGGTGCGCGAGGAGACCGGCGCCAACAACCTCTACCTCGCGCTGGGCAGCCTGGCGTGGGAGCTCGACGGCCGGCCGCTGCGCTCCCCGCTGGTGCTCGTCCCGGTGACGCTCACCCCGACCAGCCGCAACGGCGTCTACCGGCTCGCCCTCGACGACACCGGCACCAGCACCCCGAACTACTGCCTGCTGGAGAAGCTGCGCCAGCTGCACGGGCTGACCGTGCCGGGGCTGGCCGAGCCCGCCGAGGACGGCGCCGGCATCGACCTCGACCGCGCGCTGCAGGCCACGCGCCAGGCCCTGGCCGACGCCGGCCTCCCCTACCGGGTCGAGCCGACCGCCGACCTCGCCGTCCTGCAGTTCGCCAAGTACCGGCTCTGGAAGGACCTCGACGAGCACTGGGCCGACTTCGCGGCCAACCCGCTCGTCGCCCACCTGGTGCACCGGCCGACCGAGGCCTTCGCCGACCCGGCGCCGGACACCGCCGGCCGGGTCGACCTGGACGAGCTGGCCGCGCAGTGCCCGGTGCCCGCCGACGCCTCGCAGCTGCGCGCGGTCGCCGAGGCCGCCGCCGGGCGCACCTTCGTGCTCGAGGGCCCGCCCGGCACCGGCAAGTCGCAGACCATCACCAACCTGCTCACCCGCGCGGTCGCCGACGGCAAGCGGGTGCTGTTCGTCGCCGAGAAGCGGGCGGCCCTGGACGTCGTCGCCCGCCGGCTGGACGCCGTCGGCATGGGCCCGTTCGCCCTCGACCTGCACGACAAGGGCAGCAAGACCCCGGTGGTGCGGGCGCAGATCAAGGCGGCGCTGGAGCACGCGGTCGCCGTCGACGAGCAGGGCCTGGCCGCCGACAGCGTGGACCTCCGCGCGGCCCGCCGCACCCTGGCCCGCTACGCCGACCGGCTGCACGCGGAGAACGCGGCCGGGCTGTCGTTCTACTCGGCGCGGACGGCGGTGCTCTCGGCGCGGGAGGACACCCCGACGCTGCCGCTGCCGTCGGTGTTCGTCGCGGCGGCCACCGCCGAGACGATGACCGCGGTGCGCCGGGCGCTGGCGCTGCTGCCCGACATCGCCGACCTGGTGCGCCCCTCCCCCCGGCACGCGTGGGCGTTCGTCGACACCGCGCAGGTCGACCTGCTCGCCGCGCAGCAGGCCGCGGCCGCCGTGGACGCGGCGATCCGCGACCTGCCCACCGAGCCGCACCTGGCCCGCGCGCTGCGCGAGGTGCGCACGCCGGGCGACCTCGACGCCCTCGCCCACCTGCTCGCCGGCCCGGTGACGAGCCTCGACGTGCTCGACGAGGTGCCCACCGAGCGGTGGACGGCGGCGACGACGGCGCTGCTCGGCGAGGTCGCCGCGTTCGCGGCCGCCGTGCACCCCGGCCTGGAGCTGGCCACCCCGGCGGCGCTGGAGCTGCCGCTGGCGGAGCTGTACGTCGCCGCCCAGACCGCGCAGGCCGGGCGCTGGTTCACCCGCCGGAAGGGGCTCAAGGCGGTCCGCGAGCAGCTCGCCCCGGTGCTGCGGGAGGGTGTGAAGGTCCCGCTCGCGGACGTCCCGCAGCTCACCGCGTCGCTCTGGCACGTGCAGCAGGCGGCGCAGGCGCTGGTGGCCCGGGCGGCGGTCATCCCGGGCCTGGCCGTCCCGCCGGCGTGGAACCCGCTGGTCGAGCCGGCCCTGCTCGACGGGCAGGTCGCGTGGCTGCGCACGGCCGGCGCCGCCACCGACAGCGCCAGCGAGTTCGCCGTCGCGCTGCGCCGCTACGTCGTGGCCGGCCCGGGCCCGGACGGTGCGGCCGCCGCGGCCGTCGCCCGGCTGCGGGACGCCGTCGCGGCGCTGCTGCAGGTGGTCGGCAGCGACGACCGGCGGCTGGCCGACTGGTCCGGGGACGACGGGCTGGTGCTGCGCTGGCAGATGACCCGCCCCGAGCGCGGGGTGGAGCACACCGGGCTGATGTCGCTGCGCCGGTGGGCGGACTTCATCGACACCCTGGAGCCGCTGCGCGCGGCCGGGCTGCACGAGGCGCGGGCGCTGCTGCGGAGCGGCGAGCTGCCCGCCGACGACGCCGTCCGCGCGTTCGAGCACGGCGTGGCGCTGTCCTCGGTGACCGAGCGGCGCGACGCCAGCGGCCTGGAGGCGTTCGACGCGCAGGCGCACGAGAAGGCGATCCACCGGTTCACCGCCGCCTCCCGCGCGGTTCGCGAGCACCTGCGGACGGCGGTGCCGGGCGCGGTGCTCGCCGCGCGGCCGTTCGACGCGCAGAGCGGCAACGGGCAGGTCGGCGCGCTGCAGCGGGAGCTGGCCAAGTCCCGCCGCGGGCTGGGCGTGCGCGGGCTGCTGGCGCAGTACGGCGAGCTGGTCACCGCGGTCATGCCGTGCGTGCTGGTCAGCCCGGACTCCGTCGCCCGGTTCTTCCCCGCCGAGGCCGGCCTGTTCGACCTCGTGGTGTTCGACGAGGCCTCGCAGATCCGGGTGGCCGACGCGGTCGGCGCGCTCGGCCGGGCGAAGGCCGCCGTCGTCGTCGGCGACAGCCGGCAGATGCCGCCGACGTCCTTCGCCGAGCCGTCCTCCGGGTCGGCCGAGGACGACCTGATCGAGCTGCTGGGCACCGCGGTGGAGGACGAGGAGTCGATCCTCTCCGAGTGCGTGCAGGCCCGGGTGCCGCGGCAGTGGCTGTCGTGGCACTACCGCAGCCAGGACGAGTCGCTGATCGCGTTCAGCAACGCCAACTACTACGAGAACCGGCTCTCCTCGTTCCCGGCGCCGACCCACGGGCGGCCGTCGGCCGACGTCGACGGGCGGGGCATCTCGCTGGTGCGGGTCAACGGCACCTTCCACCGCTCCGGCGCCGGGCGGCTGCTGCGCACCAACCCGATGGAGGCCAAGGCGGTGGTCGCGGAGGTCCGCCGCCGCTTCGAGGCCTCGCCGTGCGAGCTGCCGTCGATCGGCGTGGTCACCTTCAACGCCCAGCAGCGGACCTACATCGAGGGGCTGCTGCGCGACGCCGGCGACGAGCGGCTGGTCGAGGCGCTGGACCGCACCGACGGCGAGGGGCTGTTCGTCAAGAACCTGGAGAACGTGCAGGGCGACGAGCGGGACGTCGTCCTGTTCTCGACCGGGTTCAGCGTCAACGACCGCGGGTTCCTGCCGCTGAACTTCGGCCCGCTCAACCGGGTCGGCGGCGAGCGGCGGCTCAACGTCGCCGTCACCCGCGCCCGGCGCCAGGTGGTCGTGTTCTCCTCGTTCGACCCCGCGCAGCTGCGCGCCGAGCAGACCGCGTCGGTGGGCATCAAGCACCTGCGCGCCTACCTGGACCTGGCGGCGCTGGGCACCGACGCACTGCCGCGCGACGCCCGCCCGGTCGCCGTCCCGGACCGGCACCGCGAGGAGATCGCGGCCGCGCTGCGGTCGCGCGGGCTGGTGGTGCGCACCGACGTGGGGCTCTCGGAGTTCCGGGTCGACCTGTCGGTCGCCCGCGCCGACGCCCCGGACGCGCCGGTGATGGCGGTGCTGCTCGACGGTCCCGCCTGGGCCCGCCGGCGGACCGTCGGCGACCGGGACGGGCTGCCGGTCGACGTGCTGGCCGGGATGCTGCGCTGGCCGGCGGTGGAGCGGGTCTGGCTGCCGACCTGGCTGCGCGACCGCGCCGCGGTCCTCGACCGGCTGGTGGCGGCGGTGGACGCCGTCCCCGCTCCCACCCCCACCCCGGCGGCGCCCGAGGAACCGGCGGCGCCCGAGGAACCGGCCTGTGTGGCCACACCGGCCGCCGACGAGCCCACGGACCCCGCGCCGGCCGCCGACGAACCCGCGGACCCCGAGCCGGCCGTCGAGGTGGCTTCCGTCGTCCCCGCGCCGGCCGCTCCCCCCGCAGATCAGCTGCCGCCGCTGCGCGCCGCGGCGCCGGCGGTGATCGAGCCGCTGCCGGCCCCGGCCCCCGTGGCGGAGACGGCCGAGGTCGCGCCGCCGGCCCGGCCCGCCCGGCGGGCGCCGCGGAAGGTGCCCGCCGCGGCGCCGCTGGACAGCGAGATGCCCTTCATCCCGTGGGAGCCCAAGACCGCCGGGGACCGCAAGGTGCTCGACCAGCTCGCCGACGCCCGGATCGCGCGCACCGTCAAGCGGGTGCTCACCGCCGGTCTCAAGGCCGAGGGGCCGGTCCACCGCGACCGGCTGGCCCGGCTGACCGCGAGCGCGTTCGGGCTCTCCCGGGTCAGCGAGGCCCGCCGCGACGCGCTGCTCGCGCTGCTGCCGCCGTCGGTCCACGTCGGCGACTTCGTGTGGCCCGAGACCCTGGACCGGTCGAACTGGGCGTACTTCCGCCGCCAGGCGGCCAGCGCCGACCGGCCGCTGGAGCACGTCGCGCCGGAGGAGATCGGCAACGCGATGGTCGCGCTGTGCCGTGCCAGCGCCGGGATGAGCCAGGAGGAGCTGTTCCTGCGGACGACGGAGGTCTTCGGCTACCGCCGCCGCACGCCCTCCCTGACGCCGCTGCTCGAGGCCGCGCTGGCACCCGTGGTCGACGCCGGCCGGCTCACCCTGCAGGACAACGGCCTGCTGGCTGTCAGCTGACCGGACACCGGCTCGCCCACCGGTACGGCGGACCGTCCGGCCCCTCACCGGCCCGCCGGGCCGCTACCGTCGACAGATGGCGCTGCCGAGGTTTCTCCTGCGGGTCGTCGACCCCGCGCAGGTGTACCTCGAGCACTACCGGCGCGACCTGGAGGCCGGTCGGCATGCCGCCTCCTGGCAGCTCGCCCTCCCCGCGCCTGGCGCGCCGGGTAGCCCCCCGGCGGCCATCGGCGCCCGACGCGCGGAACCGGCAGAGCAGGCCGCCCGGTACGGCGACCGCGAGACCGCGCTCGCCGACGCGAAGCGGCGCTGGGCGCCCCAGCTGAGGCGAGGCGCGGAGGAGCTGCTCACCACCGGCGCCACGGAGCTCCGCCTCGACCAGCGAACGATCACCGCCCGCGTCATCACGTTCTGGCGTGGCGACCATCTGCTGCAGACCACGACCGAGAGCCCCCACGGCAGGGGTGCATCGCTCTCGCGGATCAGCCGGAACCCGCGCCGCGGCGGCGCCGGAGTTCTCGTCGAGTACCTGGCCAGAGCCGCCATCAGGGGCTGACGGTCCGGCACCCGGAGGGGGACGGACCACCTGTGTCCGCCGAACCTCGTGCTCTGCCCACCCTGGTGGGCAGAGCACGAGGTTCGGCAGGAGAGGTTCCGCGGCCCGGACGCCGCGAGCGGCTAGCGGCCGGACCAGCGGGGGGCGCGCTTCTCCAGCCGCGCGGCGATCCCCTCGCGGCGGTCCTCGCTCAGGTAGGGGTTGGGGCCCACGTCCAGGCGCAGCGCCTGCCACAGCGGCAGCTCCAGCCCCTTCACCGCGGTCTCCTTCATCCGGCGGACCGAGAGCGGCGCGTTGGCCGCGATCCCCTCGGCCAGCTCCAGCGCGGCCGGCAGCACCTGCTCGCGGGGCACCAGCCGGTTGACCAGCCCCCAGCGCTCGGCCACCTCGCTGGTCACGTTCTCGCCGGTGAACAGCAGCTCCAGCGCGATGCCCATCGGGATCCGCTTGGGCAGCACGACCGACCCGAAGTTCGCGCCCATCCCGATCCGCGCCTCCGGCAGCCCCATCGGGATGCCGGAGGCGGCCACCCGCAGGTCGCAGGCCAGCGCCAGCTCGAACCCGCCGGCCACCGCGGCCCCGGCCAGCGCGGCGATCACCGGCACCGGCGTCTCGGTGACCACCTCGAACAGGTTCCGTCCGGGCCGGTTCATCGGCGGCCGGAACGGCTCGCCGCGCTCGTCGGCCTCCCGGATCTCCTTGAGGTCGAACCCGGCGCAGAAGGCCGGCCCGTTCCCGGTGAGGACGACGGCCCGGGTGCGCCCGTCGGTCGCGACGGCGAGGAACTCCTCGACCAGGTCGGCCTGCAGCGCGGTCGAGAGCGCGTTGCGCCGCTCGGGCCGGTCGAGGGTGAGCAGGCGGACGTGCCCGCGCTGCTCGACGACCAGTCCGGACCCGTACCGCTGCGCATCGCTCATACCGGCAACCTGACCTGCGCCGACGGCCGAAGGCAAGCCGACGGGCGCCGAACCCGTGGGAATTCACAGCTTCGCGCTCTACCGTCGCCCCACCTGCCGCCGACGGGAGGGCCGGACCGTGGACGACGCGCTGGACTCCGCCGGGACGGTCGCGGCGCTGGCCGGCACCCGCCGGCTCGAGCTCCTGGAGCCCGGCGACCCGGAGCGGATCGGCCCGTACGGCCTGCTCTGCCGGCTGCCCCGGGGCGGCCAGGGCGCGGACGTGTTCGTCGGCTCGGTGTCCCCCGGCAGCCCGCTGGTGGTCATCAAGCGGCTGCCGGAGGGCGCCCCGAACCGCGCCCGCCGCCGGCTGGCCCGCGAGGTGGAGAACGCCGGCCGGGTCAAGAGCCCGCGCGTGGCGCGGATCGTCGACCAGGACCTGGCGGCCGGGGCGCCGTACTACGTCCAGGAGTACGTCGCGGGCACCCCGCTCGACGAGTTCCTCGCGCAGCGCGGCTCGGCCGGGCTCAACGCCGAGGAGCTGCGCCGGATCGCGATCGGCCTGCTGCGCGCGCTGCGCGACGTGCACGCCGCCGGGGTGGTCCACCGGGACGTGAAGCCCGGCAACATCATCATCTCCGGCACCGACGTCTACCTGGTCGACTTCGGCATCAGCGCATCCCTCGAGCCGGAGCCCCCGTCGGGCACCGCGACGACCGGGATGGCCGCGCTCGGGACCAAGCTGTTCGCCAGCCCCGAGCAGCTGCAGGGCGCGGTGCTCACCGAGGCCAGCGACGTCTACAGCTGGGGGATGGTCATCGCCTATGCCGCCGGCGCCGTCCACCCGGTGGACCCCGACGACGTGCTGCCCGACGCCGAGTACTTCCTCGCCCTGCGCGCGGGCCGGCTGAACCTGTCGGCGGTGCCGGCCAACCTGCTCGACAGCGTGTCGCAGGCGCTGCGGTACGCCCCGGAGCGCCGTCCGTCGGTGGCCCGGCTGGCCCGGCAGGTCGAGCAGAGCACCCGGTGGCTGGGGCAGGCCTCGCAGATCCCCGACCCGCGGACGACGTTCGCCGACCTGCAGTCCCTCGGCGGGGTGGTCGAGGCGGCGCGGTTCGAGCTGGCCCGGCTGGAGCGGGCGGTCGCGGACACCCGGTGGGGGTACGCCGCGGCGCTCGGGGCCGCCGCGGTGCTCGGGATCGTCGCCGCGATGGTGCTGGCCGTGCTGTGGCACATGGCGGTCTGAGCAGATGGTCTTCTGAGGGAGGTCGAGCCGTGTCCGGGATGTACGAACGGGCCCTCGCCCAGCAGCGGCTGGACGCGCGCCGGCACCGCTTCCGCGAGCGGCAGCGCGTCCTGGTGGCCGTGTTCTGCGCGACGGCGATCGTCTTCTTCGCCGTCTTCGTCCGCTGACCGCGATGCCGCGCCGCGTCTGCCCCCGCTGCCTGGAGGCGCTGCACACCCCGGTGTGGCGCGACGCCGTCGGCCGCCCCCAGCCGCCGCCGGTGGCGCGGCGCACCCGGTGGCAGCGCTTCCTCGATCCGCTGCTGGGCGACGCGCCTCCAGCGCCCACGCCCAGGGCCGCCGCCGGCGCCGCGGCCGCGAACGTCAGCCCCACCTGCCCGAACGGGCACCGGCTGCCGCCGGCCTTCCTGGACCGGCCGGCCGCCGTCGTCGGCCTGGTCGGGCTGACCGGGGCGTCGAAGAGCACCTACCTGACCGTGCTGATCGACCTGCTGCACGAGGGGGCGCTGGCGCCGCTGGGGATCTCGGTGGAGATGGACGAGGACAGCGCGGCCCGCTTCGACGAGCACCGCTACCGGCTGATGGTGGAGCGGCGGCAGCTGCCCCTGACCCCGCCGCTGCTGGGCGCCGGCAGCTCACCGGAGCCGTTCGTGCTCGTGCTCCGCGGCCCCGGGCGGAGCGGCACCGAGCGGGCGATCAACCTGGTGTTCTTCGACGCCTCCGGCGAGCAGCTCTACCGCAGCGAGGACATGGGGCAGTACGGCAAGTTCCTCTACGCGACGTCCTCGGTGCTCGTGCTGCTCTCCCCCGGCGTCTTCCCGCGGCTGCGGCACCTGGCCGACCCCGGCGAGGAGGGCATGGGGCTGTCCCGGCACACCCAGATGGTGGTCAACCTGGCCACCCTGCTGCGCAGCGCGCGCAACCTGCACCCCGACAGCCACCTGGAGGGCGTCTCCACCGCGGTCGTCCTGAGCAAGGCGGACAAGGTGCGCGACGTCGAGGGCTTCCCGGCCGAGGTGCTGCGCGACGCCGACCTGGCGAGCATGCCGCTGGCCGCCTGCTTCGAGGACGTGCGGCGCACCAGCTCCCGGCTCGTGGACTTCCTCGAGGTCAACGGGGGCTCCAACCTGCTGACCGCCGTGCTCAACCGGCTTCCGCAGCCGACCGTGCACGCGGTGTCGGCCACCGGCGCCGACGCGCGCGACGGCGGCTACCCGCGGATCGCCCCGGTGGGTTGCCTGGAGCCGCTGCTGGTGCTGCTGGCCCGGCACGGCTTCCTCACCGACGAGGGGCTGGACCCGGAGGAGTCCACCGCCCGCGGCGAGTGGTCGCGGTGAGCGGCCGCGCCTGCCCGCAGGCGGTCTACACCTCCGCCCGGCGGACGCTGGAGGGCCCGGGCTTCGGCGTGTTCGCGCTGTCCCCGGACTGGCCGGCGGAGCTGGGCCGCACCCGCACCGCCCTGGGCGCGTTGGTCGGCTTCGCCGCCGAGGCCGGTGAGGCGTTCGGCGTCGTGCAGCGGGACGCCGGGCGGGTGCTGTTCCGGAAGGTCGCCGTCCGCGCGGACGGCTTCGGCCGGGACGGCAACTACCTGGTCCACCTGCTGTGGGACGACAGCGACCGGCTCGGGGTGCGCGACCTGCTCGGGCTGCGCCGGGCCGGCCGGTTCCTCGACGCGCTGCCCGACGGCGCGTCGCCGACGCGCGACCTCCCGCCGCTGCGGGTGCCGTTCGCGCCGCGGACGCCGCCGGCGCTGACCACCGACGAGATCGAGGCCCTCACCCCCGGCCTGGCGCTGCTGCTGGCCGCGCTCGCCGCCGGGGAGGGCGCCGTCGCCCTCCCGCGGCGGACGGCGGCCGGCCGCGCCCCGGCCGACGTCGTCTTCGACGTGCTGCCCCGGGCGCTGACCGCGGCGGTGACGCTGCGCTGCGGCGCACCGGGGGACGCCGGGGACCGCGCGGCGGTCACGGTGCAGCTCGACGACGTCCCGGTCGCGCGGGCCGCCGCGGGCGGGCGGCGGCTGGCCGCGGAGGCGATCGACACCGAGCGCGCCCGCACCCTGCTGGAGGCGGCCAGCAAGGGCGAGCTGCCCCCGGACGAGTGCGCCGACCTGCACCGGCTGGACCGCTGGCTGTTCGCCGGCACGTGGGCCGAGCAGGACGCCGCCGAGCTGACCGCGGAGCAGGTGGCCTGCGTGCTGGAGTCCGACGCCGCGCCGCGCTGGCTGGACCGCGGCGGCAACGCCCGCGCCGCGCTGGACGCCGTCGCCACCAGCCGGCCGCTCGGCGCGGCGCTGCGGGCGGCGGTCGAGCGGCACCCGGGGGCGGCCGCCCGCGTTCGCGCGGAGGTGCTGCGGGCGCTGCTCGACGAGGTCTTCGACGGCGCTGCGGGCCCGGAGGAGCAGGCGGTGGAGCTGGCCGGGCTGACCCAGGGCGACCTGTGCGCCGCGCTGGCCGACGCCGCCGCCGCCGGCCGGCGGATCGCGCACCTGGACCCCGCGGCCGGGCTGCTGGTGGAGCAGGCGCTGAGCCTGGGCTTCCCGCTCCCGCTGCTCTCGCTCACCGGCGACCACTGGGAGCTGGCGCTGCTGGCCGGCCGCCGCCCGGTGGTCGGTGACGCGCTGGCGGAGCAGTGGCGGGCGTCCTGGACCGCCTGGGACGAGCAGCACCGCGCGCTGCTCGGGCACCTGCTCGTGGCCGACGTCGGCTGGCTGGACCGGCTGGCCGACGCCGTCCCGCCGTCGGGGCTGCCGGCGGTGCTGCGGTGGGCGTCGCTGCGGCTGGACGTCCCGGGGGTGGAGCGGCTGGCGGCGGCGGTCGCCACGGGGGCGACCGCCGGCAACGGGTGGGCGCTGCGGGAGGTCGTGTTCGGCGCGGAGCTGCCGCCGGCCGAGGTCGCCGGCATCCTCGACCGGCACCTGGCGCTGCTGCTGGCCGACGACGGCTGGCCGCGCGCGGTGGCCGAGGCGCTGGCCCGCGGGCCCGCCGACGGCACCCCGGCGCGCCGCGGCCGCAGGTCCCGCCGCGGCTGACCGGGGGCGGATCAGTCGACGAGGTCGAGGGCCACACCCACCACCGACTCGGTGTCCAGCCCGTGGTGCCGGTAGACGCTGGCCAGGTCGCCGCTCTGCCCGAACGACGTCACGCCCAGGTGCGCGGCCGGCACCCCGCGCACCCCCGCGAGGAACGCCAGCGTGTGCGGGTGCCCGTCGAGCACGGTCACCATCGGCGCCGCCCGGTCGGCCGGGAAGGCCGTGTCGAGCACCCAGCCCGGCGCGTCGTCCAGGCCGCGCCGGGCCCGCAGCGCCCGGAACAGCAGCCCCGGGCTGGTCACGCAGACGACGTCGGCGGGGAAGCCGAGTCCGGCCAGCCGGTCGGCGGCGGCGAGCACCTCGGGCACCACGGCGCCCATGGCGACCAGGGTGACCGCCGGGCGCGGCGTCCGCCGCAGGGGGTAGGCGCCGGCGACCACCTGCCGCCGGCGCCGTTCGCGCGCCGCCGGGTCCTCCGGGACGGCGGCCAGCGCCTGGTCGACCGGCCGGGTGGACAGCCGCAGGTACGCCGAGCTGCCGCCGGGCTTGCCGAGCTGCGCCATCGCGGCGAGCAGGCACCACTCGGTGTCCAGGGCGAACGCCGGCTCGTAGGTGACGCAGCCGGGCTGCTCCAGGCCGATCGAGGGGGTCGTGATGGACTGGTGCGCGCCGCCCTCCGGCGCGAGCGTCACCCCGGACGGCGTGCCGACCAGGATCGACTGCCCGCCGGCGTAGATGCCGAACGACCAGGGCTCCAGCGCCCGCTCGACGAACGGGTCGTACAGCACGCCGATGGGCAGCAACGGCTGGCCCCAGCGGCTCCAGGTGGCCCCCAGCTCGCTGATCGCGCCGACCAGGTTGGTCTCGGCGATGCCGAGCTCGATGTGCTGCCCGGTGGGCCGTTCCCGCCAGTGCAGGATCGTCTCGGCGTCGTCGGCGAACCAGTCGCGGCGGTCCTCGTGCGACCAGACGCCGACCTTGTTCACCCAGCCGCCGAGGTTGGTGCTGGAGCTGACGTCGGGGCTGACGGTCACCACGCGGCGGCCCACCTCGGGAGCGGCCCGGTGCAGGTCGAGCAGGGTCCGGCCGAGCGCCGCCTGGGTGGTCGCCGTCCCGTGCGGGGTGCGCCCGAGGTCCCCGGGCACCGCCGGGACCTGCTCCGCGGAGAGCGCGGTGCGGCGCAGCCGCCGTGCCGCGTCGGCGAGCAGCCGGCCGGGTGCGCTGTCGGCGGCGAAGGCGACCCACGGGTCGGCCGGGTCGGTGCCCAGCCGCTCCGCCAGCTCGCCCAGCTGCGCCTCGGTGAGCAGCGCGGAGTGGTTCTGCGGGTGGGCTTCGGTGGCCAGGCCGTATCCCTTGAGCGTGTAGGCGAGGATCACCGTCGGGCGGGTGTCGTCGATCTGCGCGAAGGCCTCGCGGAGCGCACCGAGGTCGTGCCCGCCCAGGTTGCGCACCGCTGCGGCCAGCTCCGCGTCGGGCACGTCCGCGACCAGCGCGGCGATCGCGTCGGCATCGGGCCCGGTGCCGGTGAGCGCGGTGCGCAGCTCGGCGGGCGAGCGGCGCAGCATCCGCTGGTACTCCGCGTTGGACATCTCGTCGATCCGGGCGCGCAGCGCGGCGCCGCCCGGCCGCGTGAACAGCTCCTCGAGCAGCCGGCCGTACTTGACGGTGAGCACCTGCCAGCCGGCCGCGGCGAACATGCCCTGCAGGCGGGGCGCGCCGAAGGTGGGGACGACGCGGTCCAGCGACTGCCGGTTGAGGTCGACCACCCACACGACCTCGCCGAGCTCGGCGACCATCGGGTCGAGCACCGCCTCCCACACGGCGCCCTCGTCGAGCTCGGCGTCCCCGACCAGCGACCACTGCCGGCCGGTGCCGCCCGCGCCCAGCTGGGTGTTGACGTAGCGGCGGGCCAGGGCACCCCAGATCGGCGCCGTCGCGCCGATGCCCACCGACCCGGTGGAGTAGTCGGCGGGCACCGGGTCCTTGAGGCGGCTGGGGTAGCTCTGCAGCCCGCCGAACTCGCGCAGCGTGGTCAGGTAGGACCGGTCGAGCTGACCGAGCAGGTACTCCAGCGCATGCAGCACCGGCGAGGCGTGCGGCTTGACCGACACCCGGTCCTCGGCGCGCAGCTGCTCCAGCCACAGCGCCGTCATGATCGTGACCATCGACGCGCTGGACGCCTGGTGCCCGCCGACCTTGAGCCCGCCCGGGTTCGGCCGCACCCGGTTGGCGTGGTCGACGATCGCGGTCGCCAGCCACAGCACCCGCTGCTCGACGGCCCGCAGGGCCCGGTCCCGCTCGGCCTCCTGCGGCCGCACGCCGAGCCCGCTCCGGGCGTCCGTTCCGCTCATGGGTCGCGCTCCTCGGTACTCGTCGGCCGGCGTGCGACGGCCGTCCCCGGGCGCGCCGCGCGCCGATGCCTGGCGCCGGCGGCGGCCGGAAGGTGTTCTACACCCCACCACACAGCACCGAGGGGAGACCGCCGATGACCGCCACCGGTGAGCTGGAGGAGTTCAGGCTCTTCATCGACGGTAAGCCCGTCGACGCGCTGTCGGGTCGGACGTTCGAGTCGCAGGACCCCTACCTCGGGCGTCCCTGGGCCCGGATCGCCGACGGCGGTGCCGAGGACGTCGACCGCGCCGTCGCCGCCGCCCGCGCCGCGTTCGACGGCGAGTGGGGGTCGCTGACCGGCTTCCAGCGGGCGGCGGTGATGCGGACCTGCGCCGAGGCGATCGCCGACTCCGCCGAGCGGCTGGCGCTGCTGGAGGTGCGCGACTCCGGCAAGCTGCTGCGGGAGATGCGCGGGCAGCTGCAGGTGCTGCCGCAGTGGTTCCTGTACTTCTCCGGGCTGGCCGACAAGCTGGAGGGGCGCACCGTCCCGCCGGTCAACCCCGCCTACTTCGGCTACACCCGGCGCGAGCCGGTCGGGGTGGTCGCGGCGATCACGCCGTGGAACTCGCCGCTGCTGCTGCTCACCTGGAAGCTCGCGCCGGCCCTGGCCGCGGGCAACACGATGGTGGCGAAGCCCTCGGAGCACTCCCCCGCATCGACCGTCGCCTTCGCGCAGGTGCTGCACGAGGCGGGGCTGCCCGCCGGCGTCCTCAACGTCGTCACCGGCTGGGACCGGTCCACCGGCGCGGCACTGGCCGGGCACCGCGGCGTGGACAAGGTCGCCTTCACCGGCTCGACGGCCACCGGGGTCCAGGTCGCGCAGGCGGCCGCGGCCAACGTCAACCGGGTGACGCTGGAGCTGGGTGGCAAGAGCCCCCAGCTGGTCTTCCCGGACGCCGACCTGGACGCGGCCGCCAACGGGCTGGTCGCCGGCGTCTTCGCGGCCGCGGGGCAGACCTGCATGGCCGGCTCCCGGCTGCTGGTCCACGCGGACGTGCACGACGCGCTGGTCGAGAAGATCGTCGCCCGGGCGAACACCATCGCGCTGGGCGACCCGACCGATCCCGACACCGAGATGGGGCCGGTCGCCAACCGGCCGCAGTACGAGAAGGTGCTCCGTCACCTGAAGGGCGCGCGCGAGGAGGGGGCCACCTTCGCCTGCGGCGGCGAGCCGGCGGCCGGCCCCGACGGGCTGTTCGTCCGCCCCACGGTCGTCACCGGCGTGACCCCCGAGCACACGATCGTGCGCGAGGAGGTGTTCGGGCCGGTGCTCGCCGTCGTCCCCTTCACCTCCGAGGAGGAGGCGCTGGCGATGGCCAACGACACCCCCTACGGCCTGGCCGGTGCGGTCTGGACCACGGACGTGCACCGCGCGCACCGGGTCGCGGCGAGGCTGCGCGCCGGCACCGTGTGGATCAACGCCTACCGGGTGGTCGCGCCGAACATGCCCTTCGGCGGCTTCGGGGCCAGCGGCCTCGGCCGGGAGAACGGCATCGAGGCGCTGCACGAGTACACCGAGACGAAGTCGGTCCTCGTCGAGCTCACCGGCGGCACCCGGGACCCGTTCCAGCTCGGCTGATCTCCTCCGCCGCTGCGGCTGGTCCGACGCCGGCGGGAGTCCGGCGGGCCCCCGCGGGTACCGGCGGGGCGTGGAGAAGATCAACGACCGCCTGTACAACTGGGCGTCGATCCTGGAGCCGACCACCCGCCTGCAGGCCGAGCGGACGGCGTCCCTGCCCTTCATGTACCCCCACGTGGCGCTGATGCCCGACGCGCACCTGGGCAAGGGCGCGACGGTGGGGTCGGTGATCCCGACCGACGGCGCGATCATCCCGGCGGCGGTGGGGGTGGACATCGGTTGCGGGATGAACGCGGTGCGGACCCAGTTCACCGCCGACGACCTGGGCGGGCGCAACCTGGCGGTGCTGCACGAGCAGGTCTCGCGGGCGATCCCGCTGTCGGCCGGGCACCACAACCGCAAGGTGCGGGACACCGCGGCCGGGCGGGTCGCCGAGCTGCGCGACCTGCCCGGGGCGGGGCAGGCGGACGCCGCCGCGCCGAACTGGCCGCTGCAGCTGGGCTCGCTGGGCTCGGGCAACCACTTCATCGAGGTGTCGCTGGACGAGGCCGACCGGGTGTGGCTGTTCCTGCACTCGGGCTCGCGCGGGGTGGGCAACAAGCTGGCGTCCAGGCACATCCGGGTGGCGCAGGAGCGGGCGCGGGCCGAGCACCTCGACCTGCCCGACCGCGACCTGGCCTGGCTGGAGGAGGGCGAGCCCACGTTCGACGCGTACATCGAGGCGCTGCGGTGGGCGCAGCGGTTCGCCTTCCTCAACCGCGCGGAGATGATGGACCGCCTCGCCGAGCAGGTCTCCCGGTTCCTGGGCATCGAGGTGGAGCGGCGCACCGAGATCTCCTGCCACCACAACTACACCGAGCGGGAGACCCACTTCGGCCGCGAGGTGTGGCTGACCCGCAAGGGCGCGATCGCCGCGTACGAGGGGCAGGACGGGCTCATCCCCGGGTCGATGGGGGCGGCGTCCTACGTCGTCGTCGGCAAGGGCAACGAGATGGCGCTGAAGTCCGCACCGCACGGGGCCGGCCGCAACCACTCGCGGGGCGAGGCGCGGCGGATGTTCAGCCGGGCCGACCTGGACCGGCGGATGGCGGGCATCGCGTGGGGCCGGTCGGACGCGTTCCTCGACGAGCACCCGGACGCCTACAAGCCCATCGATCGAGTGATGGCCGACGCCGCCGATCTGGTCGAGCCGCGCCACACGCTGCGCCAGATCGTGAACGTGAAGGGCGACTGAGCCGGGCGGCAACGTGGTCTGCGGAAGCTCGTGCTCTGCCCACCGTGGTGGGCAGAGCACGAGCTTCCGCGGAGGACCCACTGGGGGCCGGGGTAGCGCGACCCGGTGAGGACGCCGGCGACGCGGCGAAACACGTGGCCGCCCGGCACTGCCGGCCGTGGGAACGGTTGGCCAGGGGTGGTGTCAGCTCCGGTCGTCCCCGACCGGCGGGTCGTCCGGGTTCGGCACGCCGCTGCCGGGCTCGCCGGGGTGGCGGGACATCTCGCCCTCCCGCGCGGCCCGCGGCTCCTGCTGGGGAGGCGGCGGCCCGACCTCGCCGGGCGCGGGCTTCTCGCCCGGGAGGACGTCGTCGTCCGGCGGCTTGTTGACGCCGCCGTGGGGGCGACCGGTCATGTTGCCCTCGGTCATCGCGGGCCTCCTCGTGCTCGCCCTCCTGGCTACCTGGGCGGGAGAACTCGAACCGGTGCGCCGTGGAGCCAGGCGGCGACGTCCTCGACGGCGTCGCGGAAGAAGATCGCGTAGGTGTCCCGGGTGACGTAGCCCAGGTGCGGGGTGAGGACGGCCCGGGGTTCCCGCCGCAGCGGGTGGTCGGGCGGGAGGGGCTCGCGGTCGTAGACGTCGAGGCCGGCGCCGGCGATGCGGCCGTAGCGCAGCGCGTGGAGCAGGGCGGCCTCGTCGACGATGGGGCCGCGGGAGGTGTTGACCAGGATCCCGGTGGGCTTCATGCGGGTCAGCTCGTCGCGCCCGACGAGGCCGCGGGTGCGGTCGGAGAGCGCCAGGTGGAGGGTGACGACGTCGGCGGTGGCGAACAGCTCCTCCTTGCCGACCCGGCGGACCCCGGCCTCGGCGGCGCGCTCGTCGGTGAGGTTCGGGCTCCAGGCGACGACGTCCATCTCGAAGGCCTGCCCGAGGCGGGCCACCCGGGTGCCGAGCCGGCCGAGGCCGACGACGCCGAGGCGGGCGCCGGCGAGGTCGGCGCCGAGGGTGTGCTGCCAGCCGCCGGCCCGCATGGCGGCGTCCTCCTGCGGCACGTGCCGGGCCACCGCGAGGATCAGCGCCCAGGTGAGCTCGACCGGGCCCGAGGCGCGGGAGCGCGTGCCGCAGACGGTGATGCCGCGCTCGGTGGCCGCCAGGACGTCGATGGCGGCGTTGCGCGGGCCGGTGGTGACCAGCAGCCGCAGGTTCGGCAGCCGCTCGAGGAGGCTGCGCGGGAACGGGGTGCGCTCGCGCATGGCCACGACGATGTCGAAGGGTTCCAGCCGCTGCACGAGGGCGTCCTCGTCGACGAGGTGGTCGGCGAAGTAGGTGACCTCGGCCGGTTCGGGGAGCTGGGTCCAGTCGCAGAAGTCGGCGGCGACGGCCTGGTAGTCGTCGAGGACGGCGATGCGGTGCACGGTGCCCCTGTCCGCGTGCAGCGGCCCCCGCCCGGCGGGTGCCGAGCGGGGGCCGCCGTGCGCCTGGTTCAGCGGGGGAAGCCCTTGCCGTAGCCCTTCCCGCCGCCCTTCTGCTTGGCCTGGAAGTCGGAGATGAACTTCTTGATCTTCTCCTGGTTGTGCGGCTTGCGGGCCTCCTGGAAGACCTTCGCCGCGATTCCGGACGCCAGCACCTTCCGGAGCATGCCTGCCATCGTCTACCTCCTCGTCGGTTGACCGTGATCGTGCCCGCCCAACGCTCCGGCCAACCCTTCCGGTTCCACCACTCATTGCTGTGGATCAGGTACGTGTTGTGACGGCGCTCCGTGAGCGACGACTTTGGTCCCTACTTTCTGACCTGGGCGTTCGTGCTCGCAGGGCGGTGACCCTCCGTCGTCCTCAGAGGTGGGGGTGGGGTTTCCCGGTGCGACCGCCGTCGTCCCCCCGAGGTGCTTGAAGCACGCAGGGACCTTGGGCCCCGTCTTACCTTCGATCTCAGTCCGGACGGGGCCCTTAGTCACTGGTCCGTAGTGACCTCCGTCGGACACCGCCGAACTGGGCGTCGGCCCTCTGCCGACGCCGGACCGGGGACCCACCGCAGCACTGGGGTGAAGCGCAGCCTTTTTCAGGCTGCGCCGGGCGACCTCCCCGCCCGAACCCGTCAGCTAACTCGGTAGGCGGACGGAAGGAACAGGAGAACCGTCGTCGATGACGACTGCCCGCAAGTCCGTCGCCCGTAGCTCGCTCCGCGGTGCCGCCGTCGCCCTCATGGCCACTGCCGGCATCGCCCTGACCACCCTGCCGGCCTCCGCCAACGCGGGCGGGGGTGGCGGCGCCGCCGTCGCCGCCGCTCCGGCCGCCGCCTCCAGCGGCAAGGCACAGATCGCCGTCAACACCGCCCTGGCCCAGCGGGGCGACCCCTACGTCTGGGGCGCGACCGGCCCGAACGCCTTCGACTGCTCGGGGCTGACCACCTTCGCCTACAAGGCGGCGGGCATCACCATCCCGCGCACCTCCAAGGCGCAGGCCGGCTTCGGCACC
The DNA here is from genome assembly GCF_900114385.1 of Geodermatophilus ruber. Taxonomy (GTDB): domain Bacteria; phylum Actinomycetota; class Actinomycetes; order Mycobacteriales; family Geodermatophilaceae; genus Geodermatophilus; species Geodermatophilus ruber. Next base: position 103,547 of record NZ_FOSW01000010.1, on the reverse strand, counting down.
CCGGTGTCCAAGGCCGCCCTCCAGCCCGGTGACCTGGTCTTCTTCAACAGCCCGGTGAGCCACGTCGGCATGTACATCGGCAACGGCCAGATGGTGCACGCCCCGACCCCCGGCCAGACGGTCAAGACCATCAAGCTCGACTCGATGCCCGGCTTCGTCGGCGCGCGTCGCATCGCCTGATGCACCGCTGCCCCGGCCGCTCGTCTTCGAGCGGCCGGGGCAGCGCTGTTCCTCAGTCCTGCCGGCAGCTCTCGGTGACCTCGTCGGCGGGCTGCAGCGAGAAGACGGCGCCCCGGTCGCGCGGCCAGGAGCGGAGGAACAGCACGCCGTGGTGCGTGTTGAGCAGCGCCTCCGGTCCGGTGGCGCGAGTCACCTCGGTGATCCGCGCGGCCTCGTGGTTGCGGTAGCGGCGCAGCTCGTCGCCGGCCGCCACCGTGACGACGTCCCCGACGGCGCCCATGACGATGACCGGCAGCCGGTGCTCGTCCGGGCCGCTCTGCGCGAGCTGGACGAGCACCGGGTGCGGCGCGTGCCCGCGGGCGTAGCGCCGGCACGTGCTCGTCGAGTCGACCCGGCACGCGGCGGGATGCGGCTCGAGGTGGTCGGACATCTGCGGCTCCCCCGGGGTCTGCACTCGACTCTCAGCGAAGCACGGTCATGTCCCGTCGGTGCGGGGAACTAACGCCTGTGACGGACAAGTCCCCCGTGTGGGTGTCCGCCGGAGTGTGGCCGCGGCGGAGTTTCCCTCGCAGGATGCCCGAGTGATCCCGCGCATGCACCGTTCGCACCGCGTCGCCGGCGCGCTGGTCGGCTCGGCCGTCGGCGACGCCCTGGGCGCCCCCTTCGAGTTCGGCCCGGCCGGCCGGTTCTCGGCGCGTTTTCCCTCCCCGGCGCGGGGCGCGCACACCGAGATGTGCGGCGGCGGCTCGCTCGGGTGGGAGCCCGGTGAGTTCACCGACGACACGCAGATGGCGCTGCTCGTCGCGACCTCCCTGGTCGAGCGCGACGGCCTGGACGAGGCCGACCTGTTCGACCGGTTCCGCGGGTGGGCGGCCGCGGATCCCCCGGACGTCGGCGTCCAGACCCGCGCCGTCCTCGGCTCCGGGCTCGCCTGGGACGCCGCCGCGGCCGAGCACTTCCGCCGGACCGGCCGCGCGGCCGGCAACGGGTCCCTGATGCGCACGACGCCCGCGGCGATCCGGTTCGCCCGCGAGGGCCGCGCGGCCACGCTGGACGCCGCCCGCCGGATCTCGGCGCTGACCCACGGCGACCCGGCCACCGGTGAGGGCTGCGCGATCTTCCACGAGCTGATGCGGGTCGCGCTCGAGGGCGAGGACCCGCTGGCCTTCCTCCCCTTCGCGCTCATCGCGGTGCCGGCCGAGCACCGGGCGCGGTGGGCCGCCGTCCTGGCGGAGGACTGGACGCCGGAGCAGGCGACGGAGTCCAACGGCGCGGTGTGGCCGACGCTCGGCCAGGCGGTGTGGGCGCTGCGCCACGGCCGGGACTTCGCCGAGGTGCTGCGGCTGGTCATCGACCTGGGCGGGGACACCGACACGGTGGCCGCGGTGGCCGGCGGGCTGGCCGGGGCGGTGTTCGGGATGGGCGGCATCCCGATGCGGTGGGCGTCGGTCGTGCACGGCCGCATCCCCGGCCACGGCAACCGGCTGTGGCGGCTGGCCGACCTGCAGCAGCTGGCGGCCGCGCTCGACGGCGGCGTGCAGCAGAGCTACGACCCGGGGGTGATCCCGCGGATCGGGCCCGCCGAGGTCCTGCCGGGCATCTGGGCCGGCAACCTCGACGGCGCCCGCTACAGCGAGGGCGACTTCGCCGTCATCTCGCTGTGCCGGCTGGGCGATCCGTTCCCGCACCCGGTTCATCGGCTGGCCTACCTGGCCGACAACGAGCACAACGCCGACATCGACGCGGTGCTGGCCGACATCCTCGACGACATGGCCGCGCTGCGCGCCGAGGGGCACCGGCTGCTCGTGCACTGCCACGGCGGCGCCTCGCGGACCGGGTTGGTGCTGCGCGGCTGGCTGGTGCGCGAGGAGGGGATGTCGGTCCAGGCGGCGACGGCGCACGTCGCCGAGCGGTGGCCGCACCTGGGCCTGTGGAACGACAGCTTCACCGCCGCGCTGCACCGCCTCCGGCCGGACGGCTGAGGCGGCCACCGGCGCCGCTTCCCGTGTCCGCGGGGGTCACACGGCGAGCAGCCGGTGGGCGAGCTGGATCGCGATCGAGCCCTCGCCGACGGCGGAGGCCACGCGCTTCACCGAGCCGTGCCGGACGTCGCCGGCCGCGAGGACTCCCGGAACGCTCGCCTCCAGCGCCAGGGCCGGGCGCCCGAACCCCAGGAGCGCCTCGGCGCTCAGGTCCGCCCCGGTCATGACGAAGCCGGCGGGGTCCCGCTCGACCGTCGGGGGCAGCCACTCGGTGTGCGGCCGGGCCCCGATCATCAGGAAGAGCGCGTAGGCGCTGACGGTCTCCTCCGCGCCGTCCGCGCGGTCGCGCAGCACCAGGTGCTCCAGCCGGCCGTCGCCGCCGCCGTCGACGACCTCGGTCGACGTCCGGACCTCGATGTTCGGGGCCTCCTCGACCTCGCGGACGAGGTAGTGCGACATCCCGGCGTCGAGCCGGGCGGCCCGTACCAGCAGCGTGACCCGCTTGGCGTAGCGGGCCAGGTGGAGGGCGGCCTGCCCGGCGGAGTTCGCGCCGCCGACGATGTAGACCTCCTCCCCCGCCACCAGCGGTGCCTCGGAGGCGGCGGCGCTGTAGAAGACGCCGGCCCCGCGCAGCGCCTCGAGCGGCTCGACGCCGAGGCGGCGGTAGCTGGCGCCCATCGCCAGGACGACGGCGCGGGCCACCACGACCCCGCCGGTGTCCAGGCCGACGACGATGCCGTCGCGCTCGCGCGCCAGCTGCGTGACCTGCTGCATGAAGGCGAAGCGGGCGCCGAAGACCCACGCCTGCTGATAGGCCCGGCGGGCCAGGTCCGCGCCGCTGAGGCCCCTCGGAAAGCCCAGGTAGTTGCGGATCGACGAGCTCGCCGTGGCCTGCCCGCCGATGCTGCCCGAGTCGATGACGAGGGTGCGCAGCCCCTCTGAGGCGCCGTAGACGGCCGCGGAGAGGCCGGCGGGTCCGCAGCCGACGATCACCAGGTCGTACCGGTCCCCCGAGGGGTCGATCGCCGTCCCGGACGCCCGCGCGATGTCGGCGTCGCTGGGGTCCTCCATGACCCGCCCGTCGGGCATGACGAGGACCGGCAGCTTCCCGCTCGCGCCGGCACCGGCGAGGACGGCGCGCCCCTCGTCGGAACCGGCCAGGTGGAAGCGGTGCGGCATCGCGCACCGCCCGAGCACCTCGCGCAGCTCGTACGCCCGGCCCGACCAGGTCTCCCCGACCACCTCGATCGTGTGCGGGGCGAGGCGGCGGGCCTCGGCCCAGGCGAGCAGGAAGCTCGCGACGGCCTGGTGGAACTGCTCGTCCGGTGGCGAGGCCGGCCGCACCAGGTACTGGTCCATGCGGCCGCGGGCGATCGCCTCGAAGATCGCATCACCGGTGTCCGGCTCCCCCAGGTGGCCCCACCCGATGAGCAGGGCGCGCTGGGCGTGCGGGAACAGCCGCCGCACCTCCGCCAGCACCTCCGCGCCGGGTGCCCCCGCGACCGCCTCGCCGGCGAGCACCAGGGCGACGTCCTCGCCGGCCGCCGCCAGCTCCTCCAGCGCGACGAGCGCCTCGTCCGGCGAGCTCAGGCAGCAGACGCGGTAGTCGGGCTCGTACCGTTTGCGCAGCTCGCGCTCGACGTCGCGCAGCAGGTCAGGATCGTCGTCGACGGCGACCAGCAAGGGACTGCCCATGCGCCTCGAGCGTAGGAACGGACCGCTACGGCACCAGGGTCGAACGCACCTCGTTGCCCCTCCGCAACGGCGAGCGCCGGCTCGGCCGTGCCGGCGGTCGCGGCCCTACGGTCAGCGCATGCGTGGCCCGCTGAGCCTGGACGACGTCGAGGAACTGGACCTGGCCGTCCGGACGCCGGAGCAGTGCCGGGCGACGGCCGCCCGGCTGGTGACGTGGTCGGAGCAGCCCCACCCGGAGGACGACGCGGAGGTCACCCCGGCGATGCTGCTGGTGCACGCCGGGGAGCTGCTGGCCATGGTCGGGGACCACGAGGCCGCCCTCGACCTGTATCGCCGCGCGATCCGCGCGGAGGGCGACGTCGTCCCGGACGTCCGCTGCTACCTCCACCACGGCCTGATCGCGGTCGGTGACGTCGACGCGGCCCGCCGGCTCGCCGAGGAGGTCCGGCGCTCCCGGCCGACCGACGCGGACGTCTACCTGCTGATCGCTGAGGACTACGAGGCCGCCGGTGACCTCGCCGCGGCCAACCGATGGATGAGCCTGGGGCTGCGCTGGCTCCTCGAGGGGCTCGAGACCGACAGCGAGGACCCTCCCGGCAGGAGGGCGACGATGTTCCTCAGGGCTCGTCGACGGATCCGGCAGGCGCTCGGGTTCGCGCCCGACGAGCTCGACGGCCTCCTGCCGCCGCCCTGACAGCAGACCGTCAGCGCCAACTGCTGCGCGCGCAGCCCTCGATCAGGAGGAGCACGATGACCACCGAGAAGACCACCACCACGCCACTCGTCGTCGACGTCGACTGGCTGGCCGCCCACAAGGACGACCCAGGCGTCGTCGTCGTCGACGCGACGACGTTCCTCACCTTCCCGGAGGGCGACGGCTACTACGACGTCGAGTCCGGCCGTGAGGCCTACCGCAAGGGCCACGTCCCTGGGGCGGTGTTCGCCGACCTCCTCCACGACCTCGCCGACGAGGCCGCGCCCACGACGTTCACCGCGCTGGACTCGGAGACGTTCGCCCAGCGGATCGGCCGGCTCGGCATCGGCAACGACCACGTGGTGATCTACGACCAGGGAGCGCTCATGTGGGCCACCCGCCTGTGGTGGAACCTGCGCTTCGAGGGCTTCGACAACGTCTCCGTTCTCGAGGGCGGCTTCCCCGCCTGGCGGGACGCCGGCCTGCCGGTGGCCACCGGGGACGAGACGCGCGAGCCGAAGGCGTTCACCGCGCGCCGGCGTCCGGAGCTGCGGGCGGACGTAGAGCGGGTGCTCGCCGCCACGCAGGCCGACGGCACCCTGCTGGTGAACGTGCTGGACCCGGAGACCTTCCGCGGCGAGCGGGTGACCTACGCCCGACCCGGGCACATCCCCGCGTCGAGGAACGTCCCCGCGATGTCGCTGTACAGCGCCCCGGGCCAGGTGGCGACGCCGGAGCAGATCCGGGAGGCATTCGCCGGGACCGGGGCGCTCGATGACGACAGGCAGGTCATCACCTACTGCGGCTCGGGGATCGCGGCGACCTACAGCGCCTTCTCGCTCGCCCGCCTGGGCCGTGACGACGTCGCCGTCTACGACGGCTCGATGACCGAGTGGGCGGCGAACCGGGACCTGCCGCTCGAGACCGGAGAGTGACTGCCCGCGGATGGTGACCCCCACGCGTCAGGCGCCGTCCTCGGCGTCCGGCTGTTCGCGCACCTCCTGCGCCGGCGCGCCGGCGGGTACGGCCGCGTCACCCGGGGCCAAGCGTGGCGTGGGGACCGACCGCCGGGCGCGGTCTCGCCTCCGGCCCTCCCGGGCCGGGCGCTTGCCTGCACGGTCGGCGCCCGACGCCCCTGCCAGCAGCGTCCTGGCCCACCGTCGGTCCGGGTCCTGGGCGACCAGGACGGCGACCACGAGGAGCGTCAACGGGATCGCCAGGACCGCGCCGAGGGGTCCGAGGACGACCGTCCACACGATGACGGACAGGAAGGTCAGGGTCACCGAGAGGCCGACGACGTCCCCGACGACGAGCGGCTGGAGGACCGACTGGAGGACGAAGTTGACCACGACGTAGATGACGACCACGAGGACCGCCGTCCCTGGCCCGCCGACGAGGAGAGCGAGGATCGTCGGCGGCGCCAGGCCGAGGAAGAACCCGATGTTCGGCACGTAGTTGGTGAGGAACGACAGCAGGCCCCACAGCAGGGCCAGCGGGATCCCGAGGACGACGAGGGCGATCGTGTCCACCACGGCGACGGCGAAGCCGAACACGGTCGTCGTCACCAGGTAGCGCCGGGTGTTCCTCGCGAAGTCATCGAGGGCCGCGCGGAGACGCGACGTCCCGGGAACCTCGGCCAGTCGCTCCGGCATGCCGGTCGCGTCGACGGCCATGAAGACGACGGTCGCCAGCACCAGGGCGAGCGCGCCGACCGCGAGGGCCGTCCTCGACAGCACGCTGACGAGCGCGGAGAGGACCGTCCCCAGCTGCACGGAGTGGAGTGCCTGTTCCACCTGTTGCCGGCCGATCCCCGCACCAGCCAGGGCGGAGCGCAGCCCGTCCAGCATGTGCTGCCACTCGTCGGAGTACTCCGGCAGCACGGTCGCGAGCCGGCCGACGGAGACGATGAGGGCGAGCGCGAAGGCGATCAGCCCGCCGTTGACGACGAGCACGGCCACCGCGACGGCGAGTCCCCGCCGCATCCCGCGGCGGACCAGCGCGCCGACGAGCGGGTGGACCGTGACGGTCAGGACGAAGGCCAGGACGACGGGGCCCAGGATCGGCGCAGCGGCGCGGATGCCCCAGAGCGCGACGGCCGTGCCGGCCACGCCGAGCACGACGGTGAGCCACAGCGGAAGGGTGCGTCGGATCTCGACCTCGGGTTCGGCCATGCCCTCACGGTCGACGCCACGAGCGGCCCCGGCGTCACCTCGCAGGGGTGAGCCGCCGGTCGGACGCAGCAGGCCGGTTCGCAGCCGCGCCGGGACCCGGCCGGTCTTCTCCTCGTCGTCGGCCACCGTGCCGTGCCTAGTCTGGGGGCGTGCCCGACCGCGCCGAGATCGATGAACGGATCGACCGCGCGAGCGCGCGGCCTTTCGGGCGGCGGTTCCACCTGCGCGGGCGCGAGCGGGCCACGGCTGAGCTGCGCGGTCCGCAGACGATGCGGGCTCACGCCGCGGAGATCATCGCCGAGCGGCTGGCGCCGGCCGAGCCCCGCAACGACGGCCGGCAGACCCCCTACCGCAACCACCCGGTCTTCGTGGCCCAGCACGCCACCGCGACCTGCTGCCGCAGCTGCCTGGAGACGTGGCACGGCATCGCCAAGGGGCAACGGCTCGACCGCGCCGAGCGGTCCTACGTGGTCGAGGTGATCGGGCGCTGGATCGACCGCGAGCTGGCGACCTCCCTCGAAGGTCGGGACCCCGGGAGCTCCACCTCACGCCGATCGTGAAGGTGGCGCGGCGTTCCTGGCCTCAGCGGTCAAGCGCCCCGCGGCATCATCCGGGCGTCGGGGCGAACGCTCGCCCGCAGCAGCGCGCGACGGCTGAGCACGGCCCGTGTCCGCCGCCGCTGGGCCCTCGTTCGCCCCGGAGGGTCACCACGCACCCTTCTCCGACTGCGGTTCGGGAACGGGGGGCCGCCGCCGGAAGCCGGGGTCGGACCGCTGCGTCATCTCGAGCTCGCCGTCGTCCTCGGCCGCGTGCCGGCCGACCCAGGGCAGCTTGAACTCCGCCGTCTCGTCGAGCAGGTGCTTGCCCACGATGCCGTCCTTTCACGCTCGGTCATGGACAGCCTACGTACCGGAACCGGCTCCCACAGGGGCGTGCCGGGAGCGCGAAACGGACGTGGTGCCCGGGGCGAGCGGGCCACCGAACATGCAGCGGGCTGAGCCCGCGGTCAGCCGACGACGGTCGCCATTTCGACGAGCCGGCACAGCGCGTTGACCTGACGCAGCTGCTCCGGCGTGCGGACGGCGGCGTCCAGCAGCTGCTCGCTCATGACCACGACGGCCAGCGCCTTGGCCCGCGACACCGCCACGTTGAGCCGGTTCAGGTCGTAGAGGAACGAGACCCCGCGGGGGGCGTCCTCGGCGCTGGTCGACGTCATCGAGTAGACGACGACCGGCGCCTCCTGGCCCTGGAACTTGTCCACGGTGCCGACCCGCGCGCCGTCCGGCAGCAGGCTTCGAATGCGCGCGACCTGGTTGTTGTACGGCGCGACGACCAGCACGTCCTCGGGCCCGATCGGCCGCTCGACCAGCTCGTGGTCGACCCAGACGACGCCCTGCAGCGACCGCCACAGCTCCGCCACGGCGGCCGCCTCGTCGTCCGATGCGGCCGCCGCCGGCTTCGTATGCGCGACGAACCGGACGGCGAGGCCGCTGGCCCAGCCGCGCACCGCGATCCGCTCGCGGTCGGCCGCCGACTCCAGCCGCCCCTCATAGGCCAGGTCGGAGACGAACGCGGTCAGCGCCGGGTGCATCCGGTAGGTCCGGTCGAGGAAGACGCCGCGGTCCTCGGGCACGGTCGGGTGCCCCTCCAGCAGGTGCTCCAACGCGGAGAGCCCCGACTCCCCCGGGTGCACGGCCTGCGTCGGCTGCGCCAGCTGCTGCGGGTCACCGAGCAGCACCAGGGAACGGGCCGAGCGGGCGACGGCGACCGCGTTGGCCAGCGAGAACTGCCCCGCCTCGTCGACCACCAGGACGTCGACCGCCTCGGCGAAATCCGGCCGGCACCAGAACCAGGCCGTCCCGCCGACCAGCGACGCCGACCCGTCCAGCAGCCGGGAGGCCACCTCGCCCGAGTCCTTCGACCACTCGACGTCCGGCGCCCCGCAGGCCTGGTGCTCCTCGCACTTCTGCAGCGCCGGGCGGCCCACGGCACGCAGCACGTTGCCGATCACCGCGTGGGAGGTCGCCGTGACGCCGACCTTCTTGCCGGCGTCGAGCAGCGCGCGGATCAGCCGCGAGGCCGCCCGCGTCTTGCCGCTGCCGGGCGGCCCCTGCACGGCGAGCACCTGCCCCTCAAGCTCCAGCCCGAGCCGGACGACGGCGTCCCCGGCCTCCTCCCCCGGCAGCCGCCGGCAGTCGGCCGGGACGACGCGGTCGAGCAGCGCCCGCCCGAGGCAGGGCCGGCCGGCGAGGACGTCGTCCGCGGTCGCGGCGATCGCCGCCCGCATGGCCTTGTCGTCCAGCGGGCCCTCCGGGCCGAGGCCGCGCGGCGGCGCCGGCGGCTTGGCGCTCTTGACCACGACCCGGCCGGCGACGGCGTCGATCTCGCGTACCTCGCCGACCCGGACGCGGGTGTCGACGTCGAACGCCACGGACTTGACCGACAGCTTGGTGTCCTGCGGCGGGAAGGTGAACTCGTAGAGCTTGCTGCGCTTCTCGGTGCCGATCTCGGCGCCGCCGGAGAGCGCGCCGAGCGCGGTGCGGTCCTCGACGAGCTGCTCGTCCTCCAGCTCGCCGCGGCTGAAGAACTCCCACCAGCCAGGCCGGGCCTCGCGTCGGTGCCACTGCACCAGGTCGCCGAGCAGCGGGTGGCCCGTGTCCTGCAGCCGCTCGACCAGCGCCAGCTCGGTGACCTCGGCGTCCGACCGCGGCGCCGGGGCGTCGATCTCGGACAGCATCGGGCGCGGCAGCTCACCGTGCTCGGCCTCCAGCTCGGCGCGCTGGGTCTCCAGCCAGTCGTGCAGCTCGCGGGTGGAGTCGACGTCGTCCCGGTTGTAGTCGTGGATGGCCTGCAGGCGGGCCGGGTCGCGGTCGGCCAGCCACTGCTCGTACTCGACGACGCTGGACATCGCGTCGGCGACGTCGCCGGTGTGCTCGCGCCCGTAGAAGGCCTCGACCTTCTTGATCGAGTAGGACTCCTTGCTGATCCGCATCGACTGGCGGACGACCGGATAGAGGTCGACGAACCGCTCGGCGCGCAGCAGCTGGTCCAGCTCGGCCTCGCGGACGCCGTACCGGCCGGTGAGCCGCTTGAGCGCGCTGACCTCGTAGGCGGCGTAGTGGTAGACGTGCATGCCGGGGTCGGCGCGCCAGGCCTCGACGATGCGGTCGATGAGGTCCTCGACCATGCGGCGCTCCTCGGCGGCGTCGTGCGCCCAGAGGGCGGTGAACCGGCCCTCCCGGTCGCCGAGGCCGGCCAGGTACTCCAGCCCCTCGCCGTCGCCGGCCAGCGGGTCGCCCTCGAAGTCGAGGTAGAGGTCGCCGGGGCTGGGCGCGGGGAGGCGCAGCAGGCCCTGGGCCGGCTGGGGTGCCAGCAGGGTGCGGGTCGGCTCGCCTGCGCGGCGGCCGCGGAGCTGCTCGCGGGCCTGGTCCCGCAGCCGCTCGCGGGTGCCTCGGCTGATGCCGGTGGCCTTGAGGGTCTCGTCGTCGGCCGCGGCGAGCTGCTCGAGGGTGGCGACCCCGGCGTCGAGGAGGGCGGCGCGCTGGTCGCGGCGCATGCCGGCGACCAGGCTGAGGTCGTCGCCGGTGCGCAGCTCGTCGGCGCAGCGGGCCTGCCAGGTGCACTGGTCGCAGTGCGCGATCGGCACGGGGCCGGTGGATGGGACGTCGTCGACGAACTGCTCGAGGCGGGTGCGGGCGCGGCGGGCGTAGGCGGCGACGTCGACCAGCCGCCAGGGACGGGTCTCGCCGTCGCCGGTGACGACGCTGATGCGCTCGGGCGTGCGGCCCTGCAGGGTGGCCAGCCGGTCGGCGTAGGTGGCCATCTGCAGCAGCGCCGGCACCTTGATCCGGCGGGCCAGCTTGGCGTCGGCCACCTCGTAGGACCAGTCGCCGAGGTCGGACGGCTCGTCGATGCGCAGCAGGAAGTCGGCCTGGCCGCCCCAGGTGCCGTCGAACAGGGTCGCCTGGTGGATGACGTCGACCCCGGCGCGCATCGCCTCGACGGTGGCCGCCTCGCTGCGGCGGCCCTGCAGCCGGACCGTCGTCAGGCCCTGCTCCTCCAGCGACTCCAGGTAGCGCAGCTCGTGGGCCAGGCCGAGGTCGGCGACGAGCACCGTCTGATCACTCGCCCCCTCGGCCGGCGGCTGCAACCCGCCGCCGGCGACGGCGAGATTGAGCGCGGTGAGGTGGTGGCACTCCTGGTGCCGGGTCAGGTCGCTGGGGCTGAGGACCAGCCGCCCGTCGACGCGGTACACGGCTCAGTTCTCGTTCGAGCGGACGGCGGCGGGCAGGGATGAGTGCGACAACGTTCCCCCGTGGTGCAGCGTGCAGAGCCTCGAGGAGGCTGTCACGGAGGGCGCCGTGCCGGCAGGTGCCGCGCCGTGGCAGGCCACCCGGGCGGACAGCATCGCCGTCCGCGACCGCCTGCCCTGAGATTCTGGGGCGCCCGTGCAGCCCGGTCAGCCGGTCGGCAGGGTGATCTGCGACGGCGACGCGGCGGAGTGTCCGATCCGGTGGGTCACCGGCACCCCGCGGGTGGCCCGGCCGGGCGGCTCGCCGGTGCCGAGGTTGCGCGCGTAGCGCGGATGGGCCCCGCCGGAGACCTGCAGCCGGATGCGGTGGCCGGCGAGGAAGCGGTGCGCGGTGTCGGGCAGGGTCGCCTCGACGGTCCGCTCCCCCGCTCGTGGTTCCTCCCCCTCGGCCGGGTCGAGCCGGACCAGCCGGTCGGTGACGTTGACCGACCGGCCCCGCGGGTCGACGTCGCACAGCCGGAGGAAGACGTCGGCGTACGGGTTGTCCGAGGTGAGGAACAGCCGCACCCGCGCACCGCCGAGCAGGTCGACCGGTGTCTCCAGCGGCGCGGTGGTGAAGGTGCGGACGTCGGCCCGCGCCTCCAGCCGGCGGTTGTCCCGCCGCCCGGCGCGGCGGGCCAGAGCCCGGCCGCCGACCGACGGGGTGGGGTCCATCGGGTCGTACCGGAAGGTGGTCGCCGCGCCGGTCTCGGTCGGCGGTTGGTCGGCCAGCCGGCCTCTCGAGCCCAGGAACCAGGTGCGGTCGATGCGCCCGGCCGGCGGCCAGTCCGGCATTCCGCGCAGCTCGCGCGCGCCCGTGACATACACCCGTACCCGGTCCGGCCGGGGCCCTGGCGGCGCGCCGTCAACCGGTAGGTGCCTGCGCAGCCAGGCCAGGCTCGCCGAGGTGGTGACCGCGGTGTCGAGGCCCAGGTGGGCCCACGGTCCGACGACCAGCTCGACGTCGACCCCGCGGTCGCGGAGGGCGGCGTACTGGAACAGCGTCTGCTCCAGGAACCAGTCCTGCCAGCCGCCGATGAGCAGGGCCGGGACGGTCGAGGAGTGCACGGCCGGGGTCGCCCGGTAGCGGTCCCAGTAGGGGTCGGCGAGGTCCGGGTGGGCGAGCCACTCGTCGAACCACGGCGCCGGCGTCCCGCCGAAGCGCTCGGCCAGCCCCTGCAGCGGCAGCCGGTGCAGGTGCGGGGCGAGCCGCCGCTCCGCCGTCATCAGCCGGAGCGTCCCGCGCACCACCCCGAAGCGCTCCTGGTGGGCGATCAGCTCGGTCCAGGTGGCCAGGTTGAGCAGCTGGAAGGCGCCGTCGATCATTCCGGCCGCGGCGAGGTCGTGCGGCCCGAGCTGGAGGACCATCCCCTTCAGCTCGGGCGGCGGGTCGAGCGCCAGGGCCCACTGGGTGTAGGCGAGGTAGCTGGGGCCGAGCGTCGCCAGCCGCCCGTCGAACCAGGGCTGGTCGCGGAGCCACGCGACGGTGTCCTGACCGTCGTGCTCCTCGTTGACGACAGGCGCGAACTCGCCGCCGGAGCCGAACGTGCCGCGCACGCTCTGCAGCAGCACCGCGTAGCCGCGCGCCGCGTACGGCAGCGCCATGGCGACGGTGGAGACGGGGCCGCGGCCATAGGGCGTCCGCAGCAGGACGGTCGGGTGCGGACCGCCGGTCGCCGGCAGGTGGACGTCGGCGCGGAGGACGGCGCCGTCGCGCATCGGCACGCCGACGTCCCGCAGCAGCCGCACCGGCCCGGTCGGCGCCGGCAGCCGCCAGCGGCGGCCCAGCGCTCTGCCGGCGAACCGGACGGTGCGGGACAGCGGCTGCCCCGACACGTCGATCTGGGTCACGAGCGCTCCTGGTGAGGGCCGACGGCGCGGACCTCGCCGGTAGCCACGGGTCCTCGCAGGTACCCCGGATACGGGGACGCCGACCCATTCCGGACGGAGGAGCCCATATGCGTGGTGCTCGACCTCGCGCGGGCCGGCGCGATCCACATGGAGGTCGAGCGGTACTCACTCGAGAGGTACCCGCGGCCTACCGCAAGCTGCACGAGGGCACGGTGGGCGGCCGCGCCGTCGTCGTTCCCGGGGAGTGACGCGCCGGGAGGCGGTCACCTGGCCGCCTCCCGGGTCGCAGGACTCAAACGGGAGCCGACGACGAGCCGGCCAGCCGGCTGTCCTGCGGGTCCTCGGAGCCGAACGAGTCGGTCGAGTACAGGGAGTCGAGGTCGTCGGCGGAGGAAGCCCCTCGCGACGCCGTCGTCCGCCCGAGCTGCTCGTCCCGCCAGCGGTGCACGCCGTCGCGGGTGACGTCCAGTTGGGCGTCGAGGACCATGCCCGTGGCCCGGGACTCCGCCTCCAGCGTCCTGGCCGCCCGGGCCTCCGCGGCCGCCAGCGCCGAGCGGGCCAGCGTCTCAGCCTCCTCGTACTCGGTCTGCAGACGCAGCCGGATGCGCTGCTCGACCTTCTCCTCCTCGAGCGAGACGAGCCGCTCGTAGAGGGACGGCGGCGCCAGCGCGAGCATCGTCTTGAAGATGATCGGCAGGCACTCCAGCGCGGTCATGAAGAGGAACAGCAGCAGGTGCGCCGTGTGCAGCACGGGGTCGGCGTCGCTGATGCGCCCGAGCGCGGCCAGCCGGGCCAGGATCCCGTCGCTGTCTCCGACGGCCGCCCGGTGGTCGGCGATCTCCCGCGCCCGCTGCTCCTCGATGTCCGCGAGGTCTGCCCGGAGGTCCGCCAGGTCCGCCTGAGCGTCCGCGTTCTCGCGCTCGTCCTGCTGCTGGCGCTGCTCAACCACCTGGGGCTTCAGCTCCTCAATCTGCCGGCTCAGGTCGTCCCGCTCCGCGCGCAGCCGGTCCCGTTCGGCGATCTTCTGCTCTGCGGCGGCCGCGATCCCCGGGACGCCCGTGCCGCAGGTGCCGTCGATCTCGCACTGCACTGCTGCGGCCGCCTCGTTGTACTGCCGGGTGACCTCATCCAGCCGCCGCTGCAGGTCCGCGACGGCCGGGTCGCTGTTGACGTCGGCCTCGGTGGGGTCCTCTCTCAGCTCGCGCTCCAGGTCCGTGATCTGCTCACGCATCTCCGGCAGCCGGCCGTAACGGCTGTCCCGCTCGAGCTGGTCGTTGAAGGCCGCCTCGTCCTCGGCCGCCATGACCTGGACCTCGGTGCTGATCTCCGCGCTGAACACGGCCAGCGTGAGCGGGGTCGAAATGACCGCGCCGATGAGCACGGCGAGGAGAACGCGCGGGAGCGCCATCGCGATGGTGCCCAGCTTGGTCTTGAGCCGCGGGGTCGAGACGACGAGCCAGCGGTCCAGGTTGAGGATGACCAGGCCCCAGGCAACCCCGCCGAGGACGGCGAACGGCCACCAGAAGTGCAGAGCGAGGTGCAGGGCGTAGGACGCCGACACCGCGGCGATGGCGGCCGTGGAGAGGAGCACCGCGCCCATCGCGACCTGCTTGGTGCGCTCCTTGGGTGCGTCGCGCAGGACGTCGCGGTTCGCACCCGAGACCGTGAGCAGCTGCTCGGCGATGGCGCGCCGGGTCACCCGGCGGCGAACCGACGACCGTTCCGTCCTCACTGTCACTTCGCCTCGCCCTCACCGTTGCGACCCACTCGCCGCAGGCCGTCGACGACCGGCGCCGGCACGCCCACGAACCGCGGGGAGGCCTCGAGGCGCGGCCGCAGGCTGTCCTGCGTCGTCCAGAAGGCGTCGAGCCGCTGGGTGATCGGCGGGGGTGCGCCGACCGTGGCCACGACGTCGGCCCGGAGGGCCACCGGAGGCGGTGACGCCACGGTGGGCAGGTCGAGCTGCGGCACGGCCATGGCCACGACGGCGGCGGTGGCCACGGGCGTCGTCCCGTGCCGGTTGCGTCCGATCACCTCGATCCGCCGGGTGGAGTCGACGCGGACGAGGGCCTGGCCGCAGGCCGGGTAGCCGCTCCGGCCGTCGACGGCGACGTCCCGGGCGTGCTCGAAGCACCAGGTGACACTCACGTCCGAACCGGGGCGGACGATCGTGTGGCTCACCGACAGTGCGCGCAGCACCGGCGCCTGCTCGACCGGCGTCTCGGCGTCTACTCGTACGCCGTGCCGGCAGGCGACGGCCGCGGGGACGTCCCCGGCTTCGTCAGCAGCGGCACCCTGCTGGGCCTCGGCCTCGCGCCAGTCCCGGATCCAGCGGTCGGTCCAGGGCAGCGGCGAGGACGGCTGTGCGGCGCTGTGCGCCGTCCCGCCTCGTGCCGGCCGGGCGCCGGCGTCCAGCCGCCGCCAGCCCCGGGCGCGCAGCCATGCGAGGAGGAGCAGGAGGAGGAAGGACCAGAGGAAGGCCTCGGCGAGGTCCTTGAGGAAACCCGCGACGCGGTCGGCCTCGAGCTGCCCGCTCCACTCGGTGTTGTTGCTCAGCGCCACGAGGCCTGCGACGAGCATGACCAGCGCCCAGCCGATGACCAGCGGATCACGCCGCAGTGGTTCCCGGAACATGTCTCCCCCGTTGCGCGGCGTGACCGCGCCTGTCCCCCGTGCGCCGATGCGTTCTCTCGAACACGATCGACTCCTGACCCTCAGTGTCACGGTGCGTAACCGGCGGACGAAAGGCCCGTCACCCGAAGGTGCGAGCGCAGGGGTACGGACGACCCAGCGGCATCGGGCTGGAGGTGATCCCCGTGGCAGAGAGCGACGACGTCCCGATCCTGCTGCTGGACGTCGACGGCGTGCTCAACGCGGCCCGGGTGGACCTGCCTCAGGGGTGGAAGCGGGGGACCTTCAACGGGTTCGTGCTGTCGTGGGACCCGACGGTCACGGCTCGGCTGCGGGAGCTGCACGAGTCCGGCCGGGTGGAGATCCAGTGGCTGAGCACGTGGGCCGGGGACGCCGACCGCCTGCTGGCCGAGCCGATGGGGCTGCCGCGCGGGCTGAAGGTGCACGCCCGGGAGGAAGCCGCGCCGACCGGGTTCCTCGGGGTCTTCGGTGGCCAGGCGGGTTGGCGGAAGCTCGACCTCGCCCGCGCGGTGGCCGAGGCGGAGCCCGACCGGCGCATCGTGTGGATCGACGACGACCTGGCGATGCAGGCCGCCGACACCGGCGGGTGGCTGGCCGCCCATCCGCACGTGCTGGTGGTCGCGCCGGATCTGTTCGTCGGGCTCACCCACGAGCAACTCGATGAGATCGAAGCGTGGCTGTAAGGGCTATCGAGCACTCCCCTCGGTGAGCCGAGGCGGAGGTTGATCAGCCCCGACTGGGGGTCACTCGCCGACGTAACGCCGCCGGAAGTCCCGGCTCCACGCGGCGAGCTCAGGCACCCGGTCTGCCGCTGACGCGAGCTCCCCGTGGCCGATGAAGCGGACCGTTGTCGGCATGTCGCCGCGGTCGGCGTCCAGTGCGTCGACCGCGGCGCGCGCCGTCGTGTCGTCGTCCCGAGCCAGGACGACCGTCACCGCCTGGTCGAAGATCGGTGACCCGGTTGCTCCGCCGCGCCGGACGCTCTCGGTGAGCAGCACGTTCCGCAGCAGCTGCCGCGTCGGGAATCTCCCGAGCCGCTCGAAGGCGCCCTCCGCCATGCCGAACTGTCGGCAGAAGCGGTCGTACTTCCGGTCGGCGTCGGCGTTCTCGGGGTCGCGGCTGAAGTTGTCGACGTACTTGGTCTCCACCGCCACCAGCAAAGTGCGGCCGTCCGCCAGCCGGGTCGAGACCACAGCATCGAACGCGGACCGGTCGTCCAGGTGCTTGCGTCGCTCAGGCGCCCACTCGCATTCGATGCCGTCGATGGCCCGGTGGCCGACTCGGACGGGTACCAGCTCGGCGATCTCGACATCCAGCAGATCACTCAGGACGCGGACTGCGGCATCGCGGTGCGTCCTCAGGTGCCCGAAGACACTGAAGGCCAAGGGCATGGAGCTCAGCATGTTGGTGAACAGGCGGGTCTTCTCCAGCTGTCCGCCTTCGGCCTGAACGGCTTCGGCGCGCCGCTCGGCGTACTCGGCGGCCTCCTCGCTGAGGAAGTTGCGTCGCCAGTGCTCGGCCGGCAGGTAGTTGCCGAGAGTCCGACCGCTCCGGTCAGTCCCGGCGGGGAGGCCGAGCACCTGCCCGCGGAACTGCGACTGTCGTCGCCGCTCGCGCCGCGTGATCGCGTTGTCCGATGCCACGTGTGCGATGTCGGCCGTCGTCATACCGTCTCCTTGAGGGCCGACCGCAGTCGGCTGAGTGTCTGTCGCAGCGGCGTGCGGGCCACGCCGCTCAGGTTCAGCGGCGGATCCGCCACCTTCAGCAACTCCGTCTCGCCCGCGCTCACCTCGTCGGGCTCGAGCGGCAGGACGGCGACGCGCAGGTGCTCGTGCATCCAGGCGCTCAGCTCGGCCTCGGTGACAACTCGCCCGGCCGCCGCTGAGAGACACGCGGCGAGGGTCAGCCGGAACGTGGAGAACGACCGGTTGCCTCCGAGGTGCATCTCCGCGACCCGGCCCCACAACGTGTTCGTCGAGGACGACCCGTTGGGTCGCACGCCTCCTGCCCGACCGGCGTAGACGAGTCCGGGATCCACCAGGTCGCCGAGAGCGGCGGAAAGTGCGTGGGCTCCCTCGGCATCGACCCACCAGCTGTAGAGCCCGGGACGGTCGACATTGGCGCGTCCCGCCGCGAGGAAGTCGGCAGGCGCGACGGCGTGCTCAGGGTCGAGCAGCCAACTGACGTCGGGGATGACGTACGGATCTCGTGTCAGTGGGATGTCGTCGGCCGCCGGCGTCCGGGCATACCAGGCCAGCCGCTCCCCTTGCCGGAGCCCGGCGAGTGGCTGGTGCAGCGTCGCTCCCGCGGCGGCGAGGGGAGCCGCGAGCGGGTCGCAATACGTCCGGCCGGCGTGGACCTCGACCACAGCACCGCGCAGGTCGTGACGATCGGCGAGCTGGGCAACCACCCACGCGCCCCACGCCGTCCGGTACTCAGTCGAGCGGTCTCCCAGGTAGACGTCGTAGGGAGCAACCACCTCATCAGGGTCGAGCAGGCCCCACTTGGCACTCAGCACATACCAGGGCAGCCCAGAGCTGCGAGCCAGGTCCCGCGCCTTGCCGAAGGCACCTCCGGTGAACAGCTCGGCCGCCGGCCGAGGGGTTGGGGCCTTGGAACTCGAGCAACCGACGAGGACGACGCGGAGCGACGACGTGGCGGCCTCCGCGCCGTGGTGCGTCGATGCAGGGGTCGCTTCCGGAAGCGGCTCGGGAGCCGGCTTCGGAGAGGTCCCGGACGGGCCCCACTTGCTGGTCCGGAGACCTAGACGCTGAAGTTGGCGCAGCGCCGTGTGGGAGGTGAATTCGGTTCGCTCAAGACCGGTGGCCAGCGCGAACACCTGCTTCGGCGGCCAGTGCACGCCATCGACGTCCACCCAGTGCTCACGCACGGCGTCCGGAGTGACACCCCGCAGAGCGGAGCGCACGGTCCCTGCGTCCAGCTCGCAGTGGACGCCGTTCAGGATGAAAGCCACGTCGCTCCTCAACCCGCAACCGACTTGGACAGGCGATGGGCCACCGCTTCGCCGCCGACGCGGCGGATGAGCTCCGCGTCCCCGCAGACGACCAGCAGGTCGCGGGCGCGGGAGAGGCCGACGTACAACATCTCCCGGGCACGGGCCTCGTCCCGGAAGCCGTTGACCGCCAGCACGACGGCCGGCCGCTCGAGCCCCTTGAACCCGAGGACGTGCCCGTAGAAGAGGTCGTCGTTCTGCCAGTAGGTCGCCCAGTAGGCGTCCTGCCCCTCGGCCTGGCGCTCGACCTGCACCGGATGCCGCCGGTGCGTGGTCAGCAGGGCCAGCGATTCCGGCGGCCAGCCCTCCTCGAGCAGCGCGTCCGCGACGTCGTCGGCCGCGCCGATCGCCTCCTCCGAACTGCAATCCACGAAGCGCACCGGCACGCCGGGCAGCCCACGGGCCTTCATCCCCGGCGCCAGACTGGAGAAGGTGCCGGCGATCTGCTTGGTGTTGCGCAGGTTCTCGATGAGGGGAAACGACTCCAGGTCGACGGTCGGCCGCCCCTGCCGCGCGAAGATCCGCTGCCCCTCGTCGGAGAAGACGTAGAGCGCCCCCTTCTCGGGGTCCCGCAACGCCGCGAGGACGGCGTCCCACCAGCTCTCGGCGAAGTCCTGCGCCTCGTCGATGACGATCGCGTCGAAACGCTCCGACTCCGGCAGGGCCCCGGCCAGCGACACCATCTCGGCCGGCAGGAACTCCTCCCAGTACCGGCTGTCGTCGTCCGACCCCTGCAAGACACCCCAGCCGATGCCGAGGTTGTGGAAGGTGCCGACGTAGTGCGGCCGCTGACGCTTCGGCAGCTTCTCGACCCGGCGCCTCAGGAACTCCGCCAGGCCGCGCGAGTAGCACATGAGCGCCACCCGCTGGCCGTCGGCGGCCAGCCGGCGAGCCTTCTCCACGGCCAGCCAGGTCTTGCCGGAACCGGCGCCTCCGGTGATCTCGACCCGGTGCCGCCCGTCCAGGAAATCCAGCAGCTTGGCCTGGTCCTTGGTCAGCAGGTCGCAGGCCGCCTCCCGCTCGGCGAGCCGCGCCAGCAGGTGCTGCTGGGGGATCGCCGTCCCGGCGAGGCAGTCGACGAGGTCGGCCACGTCCTGAGCGGTCGGCGGCTCGGGTTCGTCGCGGACCTTCTGCAGCGCCGCACGGATCCGCGCGGCGGCGTGCGGGATGTCGGTCTTGTCGATCGCCATCCAGCGGGCCAGGCCGGGCGCGATGAACTCCGCGGGCAGCGTGGTGGCCGGCACCGCGACGAGGTGCGCGGCGCGCGGGCGGCCGGCGGACCAGCGCGGGTGCTCCGCCAGGTAGTCGCAGAGCAGGTACTTGCACGCGACCGCCTGGTCGACCGGGTGGATGACGCGGTCGACGCCGTCCCCGATCTGGCGCCACTCCCCGCGCTGCAGCGAGACGCTGCCGCCCTTGACCTCGACGACGGCGACGCCGACGCCCGGCCAGGCGACGATCAGATCAGCCTCGCGGTCCTCTCTGCCGTCGCTGAAGCGCAGGTTGCAGAACAGGACAGCGTCGTCGGGCAGGTTCTCCTGCAGCGCCTCGACGAACAGCTGCTCGGCGGGCGAGCCGAACACCGGCTCGTCCGGATATCTGCGCGCGGTCACATCTACTCCCCCGTTGGTCACAGCTCCCGCCCGGCAGCCTGACACCCGCGGGCCCCGGTCCCCGAGATCGGCGCCCCGTGTCCCTCCCGGGTGTCGCCTCCAGCTCGTCCGCAACTCCGTCGCGACCTCGCCTTCCCGGGCTCGGCGGCCCTCCGCGGGTAGACAGGATTCATGGGCAGTCCCCCGGGAGCCGGTCCCCGTCCGGCTCCGCCGCCCGTGGGGATCGACGTGACGCCGACCCCCGTGCTGAGCCTGGCGCTGGCGGCCGGTGGGGTGCCGGTGGTGTCCCGCCTGGCCCTCACGTGTGCGGGCGAGCCGGTGCAGGCGGCGTCGGTCACGCTCTCCGTGCGGACGGCGGAGGGTCCGCTCGGCCCCGACGCCGAGCTGCGCGTGGACCTCGAGCCGGGGCGGACGGTCGTCGTCCCGGACGCCGGCCTGCGGCTGGACCCGGCGGTGATGAGCCGGATCGGACGGGGGTCCGCGGGGACGATGGACGTGGAGGTGCGGGACGGCGACCGGCTGCTGGCCGACCGGAGCGTCCCGGTGCGGGTGCTCGCTGCCGGCGAGTGGCCGACCCTCCCGCGGCCGCTCTCCTCGGAGCTGCTCGCCGCGCACGTCCTGCCCCAGCACCCGGCGGTCACCGCGCTCGTCGGGGCCGCCGCCGACATCCTCGCCGCGCGCACCGGGGATCCGGCGATGGCGGCCTCCGCAGCCGACCCCGAGCGGATCGACCAGGTCGCCGGGGCGGTCGTGGACGCCGTGCGCCGCCGGGGCGTCCGCGCCGCCGGGGCGGCAGAGCGGGGCGAGCTGGGGCGGCCGATCCGCTCGCCGGTCGCCGTCCTCGAGGACCGCATCGCCACCCCGCTGGACCTGGTCACCGTGCTCGCGGCCGCCCTCGAGCAGGCCGGGCTGGAGCCGCTGCTCTGGCTGACCGCGGACCACGCCTTCCTCGGCTACTGGCGCGAGCGCGACCGCACCGGCGGCGCCGTCACGCCCGACGTCGCCGCGCTGACCGAGCTGGTCGACCGCGGGCGGATCGCACTGGTCGAGCCGGCGCTGCTGACCGACGCGGCCGGGCCGGCGACCTTCGGCGACCTGCACCGCGCCCCCTACACCGCCTGGCTGACCGGCGACCTGCTCGGGGTCCTCGGGGTCACCGATGTCGTCCGCGCGCGGCTCGCGGGCATCGCGCCCCTCCCCGTCCGGATCCGGGGGGCGGACGGGGAGGACACCGAGGTCGGCTACGACCCGGCCGTGCACAGCCGGGCCGCGACGCGGCGGGCGTCGGCCGGGCGGTGGCGGTGGCCGGGCGGCGACCCGCGGCGCCGGCTGCTCGACGTTTCCCCGGACTCCGGCCTGGCCCTGTCGGTGCCCGGGGACGACCTGGCGCCTCTCGCGGAGCTCGTCGTCTCCGGGGCGCCGGTGACGCTCGTGCCCTCGAACCGGCCGCGCCAGGTGCCGGCCGGCGCACTGCTCGAGGACGCGGCGGTGCGGGCGGGTGTCTTGGCAGCCGACTATCCGGCCCGGCTGCGGGAGCTCGCCGCGCGGGCCCGGACGGCGGTCGCCGAGACCGGCGCCGTCGACCTGCACCTCTGCCTCGGCAGCCTCGTCTGGGAGCTCGACGGCAGGCCGGTGCGCTCGCCCCTGGTGCTGGTGCCGGTGGTGCTCTCCGGTGATCCGGATACCGGCGCCTACCGGATCGCCCTGGCCGGTGCTGGTGCCGTCACCCGCAACGGCGAGCTGCTGGACGCGCTGCGCCGGGTACACGGCCTGCTCGTTCCGGAGCCGGAGCCCGGCGGGAGCCGGCTCGACCCGGTAGCCGAGCTGGAGGCGGTCGCCCGCGCCGTCACCGGTCTCCCCTGGCGCGTGCAGCCGACCGCCGAGCTCGCGTTCCTGCCGGTGGCCGCGTCCCGGCAGCTGCGGGACCTCGCCGCGCACTGGGCCGACTTCGCGCGCAATCCGCTGCTCGCCGCGCTGGCGGCGCGGACCGCCTTCGCCGATCCCGTTCCGGAGCCCGCCCGCGTCGACCTCGACGAGCTGGCGGCGCGCTGCCCGCTGCCGGCCGACGCCGACCAGCTGCGCGCCGTCGCGGAGACCACCGCGGGCCGCACCTTCGTGCTCGAGGGCGCCCCCGGCACCGGGAAGTCGCAGACGATCGCGAACCTTGCCGCCCGGGCGGTCGCCGAGGGCAGGCGGGTGCTCGTGGTGGCCGGGAAGCGGACGGCGCTGGACGTCGTCGCCCGCCGGCTGGAGACCGCCGGCCTCGGCAGCACGGTGCTCCCCCTGCACCGGCCGGCCACCGTCAGCGCCGCGGCCCCGGCCACCGGGGAGCACGGCGCCGATCCGGAACGGCGGCACGCCGCCCGCCGAGCCCTGGCCGACTACGCGCGCCGGCTGCACGAGGAGAACCGGGCCGGGCTGTCCTACTGGTCGGCATGGGCCGGGATGCTGGCGGCCGGGGACGACGTCCCGGCCCTGCCGGTGCCGCCCGGGTTCGTGACCAGCAGCTCCCCGCAGACGGTGGACCGGCTGCGCCGCACCCTGGGCGAATTACCGGGACCCGCTGCGGGGGCCGGCCCCCGCTCCCGCTCCCCGTGGGGGTTCCTCGACGACCCCGACGCCGATCCGTACGAGGTGGCCCAGGCGGCGGTCGCCGTCGACCGGGCGGTCGCGGAGCTACCGGCCGATGGTCCGCCGGCCGCCGTCCTGGCCGAGGTGCGGACGCCGGAGGACCTGGACGCGCTCGCCGCCGTCCTCGCCGCCCCCGCCGTTCCGCTCGACGTGTTCGACGCGACGCGGACGGCGGGCTGGTCGGCGAGCGCCGCCGCGGTCGGCGCCCGGACGGCCGCCTTCCCCGCCGCGCATCCCGTGCTCGCACAGGCGACTCCGGCCGTGCTCGACCTGCCCCTGGCCGAACTAGCCGCCGCGGCGCGGGACGCCGCCGCGGCGAACCCGCTGGCCCGGCGCCGGCGGCTGCTGGCGGTCCTCGCCCGGCTGGCGCCGGGGCTGCGGGCGGACGCCGAGGTGGATCCCCACGAACTGCCGCAGCTGACCGCGGCGCTGCGGGAGGCGCAGGCCGCCGCCGGCGAGCTCCTGGAGCGGGCCGCGGCGGTCCCGGGGCTGGCGCCGCCGTCCGGGTGGACCCCGCTCACCGACGGCGGGTTGCTCGCCCGCCGGGTGCAGGAGCTGCGCCGGGCCGGCACGGCGGTGGCCGGGTCGACCGGCTTCTCCCGCGTGCTGCGGGAGGCGGCCGTCGGGCCGGCGCCCGCCGCGGCGGTCGCGGTCGCCCGGCTCCGGGACGCCGTGGAGGTGCTGCTGTCGGCCGGCCGGACGACGTCCGAGCAGCTCGCCGCCTGGGCAGGCCCCGACGGCCTGCCGGCTCGGTGGCGGGCCACCGCGGAGCAGCGGGATGCCGACCTCCCCGGGCTGCCCGCGCTGCGCGGCTGGCTCGACCTGCTCGACCGGCTCCAGTTGTTCCGCGCCGCCGGGCTGGAGGAGGCGCGGGAGGTGCTGCTCGCCGGGGCCGTGCCGGCCGAGGACGCGGCCCGGGCGTTCGCCCGCGGGCTGGCGGAGACCGCGATGGCCGAGCGCCGGGCGGCGACCGGGCTCGACGCGTTCGACGGCGAGGAGCACGAGCGGACGCGGCGGCAGTTCGTCGCGGCCACCCGGGCGGCCCGGGCCGCCCGGGTGGCCGGCGCGCGGGGGGTCTGCGTGCTGGCGAGCCCCGACGCCGTGGCGCGCCTGCTCCCGGCCGGCGAGCGGTTCGACCTGGTGGTGTTCGACGAGGCGTCCCGGCTGCCGGTGGCCGCGGCCGCCGGCGGGCTGGGTCGCGCGCGGGCAGCCGTCGTCGTCGGGGACCGCCGGCAGCTGCCGCCGCCGGACGGCGCGGAGGGCCTGCTGGCGGCCTGCGCGCGGGCCGGCGTGCCGCGGCTGGAGCTGTCGTGGCACTACCGCAGCCGGGACGAGGCGCTGATCGCGTTCAGCAACACCGCTGTCTACGGCGGCGGGCTGAAGAGCTTCCCGGCGCCGTCCGAGGGGACGGGGATCTCATTGGTGCGGACGGACGGGACGTTCGTCCGCACGGGGCGGCTGCGCGGGACGAACCCGGGCGAGGCCGCGGCGGTCGTGGCCGAGGTGCGGCGACGCTTCGCCGCCGTATCGGACGCCGTCCCGTCGCTGGCCGTGGTGACGCTGACGCCCCAGCAGCGGTCGCTGGTCGAGGGGATGCTCCGCGACGC
The DNA here is from genome assembly GCF_900114385.1 of Geodermatophilus ruber. Classification (GTDB taxonomy): domain Bacteria; phylum Actinomycetota; class Actinomycetes; order Mycobacteriales; family Geodermatophilaceae; genus Geodermatophilus; species Geodermatophilus ruber. The sequence goes on along the minus strand of NZ_FOSW01000010.1, from coordinate 79,167 downwards.
CGGGGACCGGCTGCTGGTCGAGGCGCTGGACGCCCCTGACGGAGTGTGCGTCACGGACGTCGAGCACGCGCAGGGCGACGAGCGCGAGACCGTGCTGCTCTCGGTGGTCCTCGGCGTGGACGAGCGCGGCGTGCCGGCACCGGACGTCGGGCCGCTCGCCGGGCCGCGGGGGCCGCAGGCGCTGAATGTGGCGGTGACCCGGGCGCGGCGGGAGGTGGTGGTCTTCTGCTCGTTCGACCCGGCGGCGCTGCCGGCCGAGGAGACGTCGTCACCGGGGATCCGTCTGCTGCGGGCCTACCTGGACCTGGCGGCGCTCGGGCCGGCTGGGGTTCCGCGGGACGGACGCACCGTGCGCCTCCCGGACCCGCACCGGGAGGAGATCGCCGCGGCGCTGCGTGCCCGCGGGCTGGCGGCGCGGACGGACGTCGGGCTGTCGGAGTTCCGGATCGACCTGGCGGTCGCCCCGGCTCCGGGGGCGCCGGAGGCGGCGGTGCTGCTGGACGGCCCGGCGTGGGCGCGGCGGCCGACGGTCTGGGACCGCGACGCGCTGCCGGCCGACGTGCTGGCCGGCCGGCAGGGGTGGGCGCGGGTCGAGCGGGTGTGGCTGCCGGCGTGGCTGGCCGACCGCGAGGGCGTGCTCGACCGGCTGGAGGTGGCCGCCCGGGACGCCGCGGCGCGGACCCGGGAACGGGGCGGCGCCGGCGGAGCCGGCCGCCCCGGTCCGAACCGCGGCCCGGCCCGCGGTGGCCCCGGCCCGGCTCGAGGGCGAGGTGCCCTTCCGGCCGTGGACGCCGGAGCCGGCGGGTGACGCCCGGCTGCTGGACCTGCTGCCGTCCGCGACGGCAGCAGCGACGGTGCGCCGGGTGCTGGAGGAAGGGCTGCGGGCCGAGGGGCCGGTGCACGCGAACCGGCTGGCCCGGCTGACCGCCTGGGCGTTCGGGATCGACCGCGTGCCCGCCGCGCTGCGGGAGTCGATCCTGGCGGTGCTTCCCGAGTCGGCCACCGCCGTCGGCGAGTTCCTGTGGCCGGCGGACCTGCACCGCGCCGGCTGGACCGGATTCCGTCGGCAACGCTGGAGCGCCGACCGCCCCCTGGAGCACATCGCGCCGGAGGAGATCGGAAACGCCATGGTGGCGCTGTCCCGGGCCGGGGCCGGCGGGACGCGGAACGACCTTTTCCACGCGAGCCTCGCCGTCTTCGGCCACCGCCGTCCGCACCCGGTGCTGTTCCCGTTGCTGGAGGTGGCGCTGAGCCAGGCGCTGGTCGAGGACCGGCTGACCGACACCCCGTCCGGTCTGATCCCGGCTGCGCCGAGATAGTGCCGGCACGTCGAGCGGCGCCGCGGCACGACGGGCTCAGGCGCCGAGGTCGGCCATGGCGTGGACGGCGGACACCACGCGTGAACTCGAGGGAGACATGGCAGCTATTCGCAGCCTGCTCGCCAAGTATCCGTACTGAGGCCGGGCTCGTCGTCAGACGCCTGGCACACATTCGCCTCGTCCGAGTTCCACCAGTCCGGCGAGGTCCCCGGCGGCGAAGTCAACCACGGTGCTCGTCGTCGGGTACATGAGCTGGCCGGTGTCGGACACGTGGTCGAGACCGACGAGATGGCCGAGCTCGTGCAGAAGGATCCCGCGGGCCACTGCCGTCCCGGCCTCGTCGGCGAACATGCGGCTGAATGCCGCTGCATCCAGGTCCACGGTTCCCGTGACGAACACCTGCGGTCCGGCCGGCGGCGACACCGCGGTGCTGCCCGCGCGACCGGCGACGTCCGTGGCGAACTCCGGAGACTCCGCCTCGGTCTGCCACGAGACCAGCACAGGCGCCCACCGGTCGCCGTAGCGGTCGGGCTGGAAGATCTCCCGCTCCTGCGACGGCGCCTCGTCGGTTGGACCGTCGTACACGAACTGCAGCCCGGTCACGTTCGCCATCCGTGCGAACGCCTCGTGGACGAACCCGTCTCCGCCCGCCGGAGCGTTGTCCGGCCGGATGACGTAGTGGATGGGCCGGCACGGGTCGTAGGTCACTGGCCGCTGCCCGTCCTCCTGCACCGCGACGAACGCGTGTGCGCCTCCATGGGCCGGGGCCGCCATCGGAGTACCGAGTGGAGCATCCGCCTCCTCGAATCCAGGTGTCGGCCATGCGGCCCGTGCCCCACCTGCCCCGCTGCCGCCGAGGTCAAGGGGGTCGAGCAGTGCGGCGGCGAACATCAGCCCGAGCACGATGGCGAGGAGGACGGCTCGGCGTCGTCTGCGGAGAGGTCGTGCGCCAGCCGTCGGTCCAGCAGGCGACCAGGCCCGCCACGGGACGGCGACGTCGCGCCTACCGCTCGCCTCGTCGAGGACCCACTGGGGGACGCGGCCAGTGGGTGAGGAACGCAGCCCATCGGGGACACGTCCTCGCCCAGAGTCAGGCTGCACTGGCGATCCCCCTGCAATCCGTCCGCTGATCCGACTGGGGGTCCTATCGGCCTGTTCCGCGAGACGGTTGAGCGGTGGCCCCGACCGTGGGCCCTCGAACGGGCGACACGGTGACGTAGTTGGAACCCAGCTGGTCTTCCGTGCCCTCTGTCGCCTTCGCCCGGCGCGGTGTCGCCGCGGAGGCCGATCTCAGCCGAGCACAGACGCCATCTCGACGAGCCGACACAGCGCGTTGACCTGACGCAGCTGCTCGGGCGTGCGGACCGCGGCGTCCAGCAGCTGCTCGCTCATCACGACGACGGCCAGCGCCTTGGCCCGGGACACCGCCACGTTGAGCCGGTTCAGGTCGTAGAGGAAGGAGACCCCGCGGGGCGCGTCGTCTGCGCTGGTCGACGTCATCGAGTACCCGGGGCACTTCAGCTCGACCGAGTTCCACTACAGGGACATCTGCTCACCTTTGGATGCCCGCCCAGTCCGTCGACCGAGCCAGCGCCTCGCTAACCGATGCTGGGGTGACGTCCCATTTTGGGACCGTGTTCAGCTTCAGTCTGCCGAGTCCCTAATAGCCCCACCGCTCGCGATGGGCCTTCAGATGGGCAAGGTCGATGGGGTGCCTTGCATGCTTGGTGAGAACTTCGATGACCGCCCCATGGTGATCGTGGACCTTCAGGTCGTCGCTTACGTAGATGCCCCCCTGGTCGAACAGCGTGTGGTGATTCGGGCAGAGACACAGGATGTTGTCGACAGTGTCCGGACCGAGGTGCGGCCTTCCCAGCGCTCGAATGTGTGCACCTTCGGAGACTGAGCCACCAGGGATCTCCAGCCGTGTGCCGCAGACCTGACACGCGTTCTCGTACAGCTTCTTGATGAATACGGAGACCTTCGTGTCTCGGATGACCCGAGTAGTCACACCCTGGGCAACCTTCGGCGTCTGCCGCCCACCTGGAGCGTTCTCCTGAGGGACGTACGGAGTCGACTCCTGGTCCGAAATGCGCACCAGCCGGAACTGCCAGACCCGGAATCCGCTCTTGCCGAGCTTGCTCCAGTGGTCAGCTACCCGATAGAGCCCGTCATAGCGGTAGCCAGTGGCCGGTGAGTGCACCGGGTCTCCCTTGGCTCCCCGCACAACGCGGACCGGAAGACCGAGGTTCTGGCTCGTAACAAGGCCCGCGTTACCTGGCTGGTCAAGTGTCTGATCAGCGATCTGCTTGCCGCTCGCTGGATCATTCCCACCGGCTCCGGTGTAGATGATCTCGTGGCCGTCGTCGTAATCGTCTTCGTAGCCACCGCTGACGACGATCGAGTCGCAGCCTTCAGCTCGTGTGCCACTGATTCCGCCCTGAAGCGGTCGGTGCACACCCGCTGCAGCGACCTCGGCACGCGTCGCCCAGGTAGCACCGGCGGGAACACCAGGAAGCTCACCGAAGTACCGGTCCTTCGCCGCACCGGGCCGTGCAGCGACATCCTGCTCAGACGTCCTTGCCGCAGACCCGGTCGACTGCTCGGCGGGCGGCTCTGAAACAGATGCGGCACCTTCGGCGCCCGGCGACCTTGGAGCGCGAACGAGCGACGCAACTGGCGGAGATCCGTCGATCGAGACGTCTTCACGAGTGGCCAGCACTGCGCCGACGAAGGAGCTGCGATGTCCCAGCGTCGGCACGTCGATCGTCACAGCGCCGTCCCGACGCAGGATGTCGAGTGCGCGCTGAACGTCGGAGATCGGCACCGGCTGGCCTTGCGGCGACCGCTCCGTGGCGACGATGACGACGGCTGGCTCCACCCTGAGGACCCGGTTCACCTGACCGGTCGCCGTCCTAAGCCGCCGACCCACGAGCTCGGTGAGGACGGTGACGGCCTCGCCATGTACTCCTGGCTCCGGAGCTGGCGCCGAGAAGAGGGACGCCATGGCGGCTTGCAGCGCAGCGTGACCGGCCAGCGGCGTAGTCAGCTTCTCGATGGCGCGCTGACGGAAGGCCGGGTTGTCTCGAACGAGGCGGTGGACCTCGCGGGTCAATCCGGCGACTGGATCCTCACGCCGAACAAAGTCCCTACCCCCGCGGCTGACCGGACCGTCCGGCTCGGGAGACAGCTGCCACCAGGGAGACCTCCGCAGGGCAAACCACGGCAGCTCGGGGTCTGGCGCACTCTCGCCCACCGCGAAGGGCGCAAGGAGAGCGCGCAACTCGTCACGCGCAGACGAGAACGACCGCAAGCGGTCACCACCGCGAACCGCTTCGGCGGTGGCCCACAGGAGGACGAGCTGCTGGTACGGCGCGGGCCGGCCCAGCTGACGGTCGACCTTCAGGTCGTCGAGCGCTTGCAGAAGTGGGTGATCAATCGCCGTCGGCTGCGAGGACGCGGCGGCGTTCAGCTGGCCGTGGGACCGGTAGCTCTCCGAGAGCAGCACGGTCAGCCGCTCAGCGTGCTGGGAGTCGACGCGCGGGAAACGCGGCAGCTGGATGGTGCCTATCCCGAGGGTCCGCTCGATCTCCGACCCGGACATCGCCACGGGTTGCTCGGGCTCGCCGAGTACTTCGATGGGGATGAGCGCGACATACCGCTCAGGGTCTGGCCACGGGACGTCATCCACCCCGCCTGGACGGCGCGCGTCAGCGGTGACCCGACACCGAGCGAGCCATCCCTGCTGGGAACCCCAGATGAACAGCTCGTCGCCTTCGCGGACGCCGAGCGCTGTCGGTGTGTTAGAGCCGAAGAGAGATGTGCGTTTGCAGATCTCCCAGTTGTCCCGCTGCTCGAAGGAGATCGATCCGACCCAATGCGTCACTCATCCGCGCCGTCCGGTGTTCGCAGCGGGTGAGGGCATGTCCTGACGGAAGCCCGTTGGGCCGTGCTCGCGATGCCGACGCTTGCCACGCCGGCCGCTCCACTATGCGGAGACTTCTGCACTCAGGACGCGATGACACTCCGGACAGATGTGCTCACGTCTTGGTGGGCGCCACGCTCCGGTGGTCGTCCGGCGGAAAGCGTTCCTCGTTCGCTCGGAGCTTCGACGCGGCTGCCTCGGCGAGGTCAACACCAACCACGTCCGCCAGGCGCAACAGGTACAGCAGGACATCGGACAGCTCTTCCGCCAGCCGGCCGTGCATGGGCTGCGAGCGAACGGCGTCCACCTGTTCCTCGTGGGGAAGCCACTGCAGGAGCTCGGCCAGCTCCCCCACCTCGCCGACCAGCGCGAGCGTTAGTGACTTGGGGTCGTGGAACCGTGCCCAGTCGCGGGCCTCGGTGAAGTGGCGCATACGACTGGTGAGGTCCTCGATGTCCGACACGGACCGAGTATCAGCACGGGCCCGGCCGAGCTGCCCAACTACTGTCTGGAGACGCGGCCCGTCAGGCTTCCGCTCTCCGGACATGCCTCCACCCGCACGAGTCGATTCGTGCTGCCCGGAGACAGTCCTTGCCCCTGCTGCGCACCTCCGCGCGAGGCCTCGCCGATCTGGCCCGAGAGGGCCGGGCGAGCGCTGCCCTCGCGGAGCAGATGTCCTTCCAGTTGAAGCGCCGGGCCTCGGCCGCCGAAATGCGCTCTTGGGACGCAAGCCTCCGCGTGCTCGCCGACGACTTGCTGCAGGCGGGCTTGGGGCAGGTCGAGGTCCTGCTGGAGTACCAGCTGCCGTTGAGCAGCAAGCGCATCGACGTCGTGCTCGCCGGCCGCCACCCGCACCGGGACGCGCCGTCCTACGTCATCGTCGAGCTCAAGCAGTGGACCGAGGCAAGCGAGTTCGAGGACGACGCCGAACTCGTGCTGCAGCCGTCATACGGACCGCGGCCGATCCTGCACCCAGTCGCGCAGGTGCGGGCGTACGCCGAGTACCTGCTGGACTTCACCGCGGTCCTGCACGGAACGACCGACGTTCTCGCCGGTGCTGCCTACCTGCACAACGCGACGACAGCCAAGGTCGGCGAGCTCTTCAACTACCCGCAGGACGAGCTGGGGCGACTGTTCACCGGGCAGAACCACGGCGAGTGGCTCGACTTCCTGCGCAGCCGGTTCGCATCGACCGACGGCAGTGTCCACGCGGACCGGTTGCTGCACTCCACCATCGCGCCGAGCAAGCAGCTGATGGCCGTCGCCGCGGAGGAGGTCCGTCGAAGGGAGCAATTCGTCCTGCTCGACGAGCAGCGCGTCGCCTTCGACCTGGTGATGCACGAGGTAGAGAAGGCCCGCGCCAGCGACCACAAGAGCGTCGTCATCGTCTCCGGCGGTCCTGGGAGCGGAAAGAGCGTCATCGCCCTGTCGCTGCTAGGGGAGCTGAACCGGCGGGGACGGTCGGCGATCCACGCGACGGGCTCCCGTTCCTTCACCCAGACGCTGCGCAAGGTGGCGGGCAGGGGCTCCCGCCAGGTCCAGTCCCTGTTCAAGTACTTCAATAGCTTCACGGACGCCGACAAGAACGGCTTCGACGTCCTCATCGCCGACGAGGCCCACCGCCTCCGCGAGACCTCGGCAAACCGTTGGACGCGAGCCGATCAACGGACTGGCAAGGCGCAAGTCGACGAGTTAATCGACGCAGCCCGCGTCCCGGTTTTTCTTCTGGACCAGAACCAGGTTGTACGCCCCGGAGAACTCGGGACGGTTAAGGACATCGAGAAGGCAGCACGCAAGCGGGGCCTCGCCGTCCACCACGTGGACCTCAGCGCTCAGTACCGCTGCGGCGGCTCGGAGGCCTACATCGACTGGGTCGAGCGGTTGCTCGGACTCAAGCCCGGCGGCCCTGTTCGGTGGGACGGCGACCCGAATTTCGAGGTACGGGTGGTCGACTCGCCATCGGCCATGGAACGCGCCCTGGAGGCCAAGCTCGCGGAGCACTTCGGGGCTCGGATGGCAGCCGGCTACTGCTGGCCCTGGAGCGACCCACGGAAGGACGGCACTCTCGTGCCGGACGTCCAGATCGGTGACTGGGCGCGGCCGTGGAACCTCAAGGGCGAGCGGTCGGTCGGCGGCGCGCCCCCGTCCGCACTGTGGGCCAGCGAGCCGGCCGGCTTCGGCCAGATCGGCTGCGTCTACACCGCACAGGGCTTCGAGTACGACTGGAACGGCGTTCTCCTGGGGTCGGACCTGGTGTGGCGTACCGACCGGTGGGTCGCCGTCCGGTCAGCCAACCGGGACCCGGACTTCCGGAACGCCATGCGCGTCAGTGATCGGGAGTTCGACGCGCTGGTGAGGAACGTCTACAAAGTCCTCCTGAGCCGAGGGATGCGAGGCACGCTGCTGTATTCGACCGATGCGGAGACTCACGCCTTCCTGCACTCACTGGTCGACGCTCATAACAGCGGCCGCACGTCCTGACCATTCGGGCCTCCGGCAGCTGCCGGAGGCCCGAACACCTGTCAGTCAGGTAAGTCGCAGCAGCCCTTCGTCCGTCCGCGTCAGACGGCCCTGGTTCAGCAGCCGTGAGATCGATCCGTAGACGGCGGCTTGGATGTCCAGTCCCTGACGACGCCAGCCGAAGAGTCGGGCGACTGTCTGGGCCACGATCTCGTCCTCGATGAAGCGGGCGTCGCCGACAATGCCCCGGACCGCGACGTCGATCTCCTCTGGAGGCACCTGGCTGACCGGACGCAGGGTGTCGGCGTCTACGGGCACCCGGACCTTGTCGAACCGGGAATCCTCGACGCGGTAGAAGCCGGCGTCATCGCGCTTGATGGCCAGGCCACCGCTCGTGGCCCGCGCCAGAGCGGCGCGGATGTTGTCCTTGATGACGTGGCCGACCCGCCCCACCCCCCAGTCCTCACGGAATGCTGCCAGGAGTCGGTCCTCGTGCACCGGTGCTTCCACGCCGATCAGCCGCTCGAAGTACCGCCGCAGGTAGGGGCGAGCCTCGGTCGACTGTGGCGCGTACGGGCACCGGTCCGGGGTTGCCACGCCACGCTGATACGGGACCGCCCACGCCGGTGGGGCGTCGAGGTCCACGTCCTCGACCACGATGCTGGCCCTCCGCGGTGTCACGACGGCCGCCGATTGGACCTTGCCGCCCGTGACGGCCGCCTCGATGGCGAGCCTCAAGCGCTCGATCTGCCCCCGCCGGTCACGGACCCAGCTAAGCCCCCAGATCCGGTGCACCGTCCAACCCAGGCCCTCGAGCACCTGTTGGCGCAGGCGATCGCGGTCTCGGGCGGCCTTCGCCGAGTGGTAGGCCGCACCGTCACACTCGACTGCTAGGACGTACTCCCCCGGCCGATCCGGATGGCGGATGCCTATGTCGATGCGATAGCCGGCCACACCGACCTGTGGCACGGGGGTGTACCCGAGCTCCCGGATGACCTGGATGACGTCTTCCTCGAACGGGCTCTCGGCGTCGCGATGATCCGTGCCGACGTCGAGCGCCAGTGCAGCCGTGCCGCGCTCGGCGAAGTCGAGGTAGCCCTGCAGGTGCAGAACGCCCTTGGACGTGGTCCCCGAGATCTGGCCGGCCCGGAAAGAGGAGATCACCTCGACCCGACGCCGGGCACGGGTGATCGCGACGTTGAGGCGGCGCCATCCCCCCTCTCGGTTAAGCGGGCCGAAGTTCATCGTGAACTTCCCGGCCTCGTCCGGGCCGTAACCGATGCTGAACAGGATGATGTCCCGCTCGTCGCCCTGGACGTTTTCCAGGCTCTTGACGAAGAAGCCGTCGAGACGGTCGTGCTCGTTGAGGAGTCCGTTCAGAAGGGGCTCGTCCAGCGCCCGTCGTTCGATGGCGGCCTGGATGGCGTCCTCCTGAGCGGCGCTGAACGTGACGACGCCGATGGACAGATCCGGGTGCACCGTCCGGTGGTGGAGTAGCCGGTCGACGACCTTCTCCGCCTCAATGACGTTGTCGCGTCCTCCGCCCCGTCGGTAGACGCCGTTGACGAAGAAGGCCTCAACCCCCAAGTCAGGCGCCTCGAACGTGGCCCCGGGGAAAGTGTGCAGCTCGCCTTCGTAGAACTTGTAGTTCGAATAAGTGATCAGTGCCTCGTGCTTGCTCCGGTAGTGCCACAGGAGCGGCAGGGAAGGCAGCGCGCCGGCAGCCTTACACACGTCCAGGACCGACTCGAAGTTGTCCGGGGCTTCCTCTTCCTCGTCCGCGACCAGGTCGTCGTCCATGGACTGGGCGAAGAAGTTCGTCGGCGGCAGCTGCTTCTGGTCGCCGGCGACGATCAGCTGGCTTCCCCGGTAGATGCAGTTGACCGCGTCAGAGGGCAGCACCTGGGAGGCCTCGTCGAAGATGACGACGTCGAATCGCATGCCTCCCGGGAGGAACTGGGAGACCGACAGCGGGCTCATCATGAAGCAGGGCTTGAGCTCCTGGACGACAGCCGCGGCTTCCCCGAGCACCCACCGCACCGGCTTGTGCCGCGACTTCTTCTGCGCCTCTCGTCGGATGATCTGCGCCGCCTTGCTGTTCGCGTTCCGTGGGCGGCGCGCCGAGCAGGCGTTGACGACCGCGCCGTGAGCGTCGGCGACGAGTCGACGATCGAGGTCCTGGAAGGCTGCGACCAAGGCGTCCCGGTCACCGGCGCGGTAGCGCCGGAGGGCCGGATCGCCCTTGACCGTGGCGTCGGTCCAGGCAAGCAGGGCCGCCCGCTCGATCACTCGCGGAACGTCGTCCGCCGGCGTCAGACGGGTCTCTAGCTGGCCGAGCACGTCGCTGAAGCCCTCGTCGGCAAGCCATGCGCGGACGCGGGTGTGCTCGCCCCACTCCTCGATGTCGCGAGCCGCGGTCTCGACGAGTTCATCGGTGAGATCGAGGGCCATCCCGAGGTCGTGGGCGAACTCTTCCGCTAGCTCTTGGGCGCGCGCCGGGAGGAAGTAGGCCAGCAGGGCGCCGCGGGCCGAGGACCACTCGTGGAGTCGTTGCGACAGATCGGCTGCGGTCAGCGTGGGGGCCAGTACGCGCTCGCCGACGACCGGCGGCACCGCACCGCCGAGCAAGCCACGGGCAGTGGCGGTCCAGTCGAGGGCTTGAGCGATCGTCGTCCAGTCCGTCTCCACAGCCTCGTAGGCCGATCCGAAGAGGGCGACGTCCTCCTCGAAGGCCTCGAAGATCCGCGCGTTGCACTCCGCCACCCGGCCGGCCTCGCGGAGAAGGGCCTTGGACTCGTGGACGGTGATGTCCCGCTTCGTCACCTGTGCCACGTGTTCGACAGCGATCAGGCCGGGACGCAGTCGCTCGGCCAGGGCCATGCACCACTCGGCGACCTCGAGGAACGTCCGCCCCTGCAACTGGGCGGCGAAGTCCCCGAGGTGGAGAACCGCTTCCTCCGACCAACGGGACAGGTCTCCGTCGAGCCGGTGTCCGACCGTGTTGAGCGCCGGGTCCTGCTGCCCCCCGAGCGCGAGCTGCTGAGCCAGCGCCTGGGCGTTGAGGTCCTCTCCCGCGAGACGAACGGCCTCGTGAGCCGCGTTGATGGCCTGGGCCACGCGACCGAAGTCGGTCTGCGTACGGCGGTAGTAGCTGCCGAGCCGGGGCGCGTGGTCATGCTCTCCGGCACTCAGGGACCATTCGGCGCGCTGCCATGCAACGGCTTCACCGAGCCGTGCCAGCACGGTCTCGTCCACCTTGCCGGACGTCGTGACGGCCCTGAGCGCCTTGCGGTCGGCACGGGCTTGACTCGACCACTTGCGAATTCCCTTGTGCGTCTCGCGGAACCTGACATCCAGGGCGGCCAGATCCAGTTGCAGCGCGTCACGGGTGAACGTCTGTGCGAGCGCCTGCTCGCGCTCCTGCACAGCAACGACGAGTTGCGCCAGGACGTTGGCGGACTCGTCAAGAGCAGCCTGGATCGACGGGTGCAGCCAGAACGACTCCGGCGGCGCTGTTCCCTCACCGAGGAGCGCCAGGCCCACGAGGCGCTGTGCCTCCGCGGCACTGGGTGCAGACCAGCTCATCCCCAGCATCGCCGCGAGTCGCTTGCTCGATTCCTGCATGTCAGCCAGCCGCGACGGTGCACCGTCGAGCCAGTTCACCAGTGCGCGCAGCGTCGTCGCCGTCGTGTGTCGTGCCGGCGCCCAGCCCTGCTCGCCGGCACGAAGCAGGTCGGCGACGACGTCTGCCAAGTCCGCGTCGAGCGTCTGCCAGTCAGGGCCGGCGTTCCGCAAGAGTCGTGAGGCCAACGACTTGTACTCGGTCGTCAGGTCCTGCAACTCGACCGCTCGACCACGGAGCCTGGTGAACGCATCGTCATCAACGGTCAACCACCCGGCCAGTACCGCGGCAGGCCGCTGTTCGACGTGCGCGAGCAGATCGCGGCGACGGACGACGTCGCCGAGCGATGGGCCGAACGCCTTTCCGAGGTCGTCGTCGACCGCAGTCGCCCGGTCCCGCAGCGCGCCGACTGCCGCGTGAGCCGATGCCGCCACGCGCCCCATCTGTTCGACGGCCGCGCCTTGGACGTCAGGGTCGGCCAGGTCCCGCCACATGAAGGCGTCACCTTCCGACACCGGTCGCCAGGCTCGCGCCAGGCGCTCCCCGTGCGAGCGGATCTCGCTGAAGGTCGCCGCGTCGAGGCGCGCCCAGCTCTCGCCGACCGGCCCGGCGTAGTCACTGACGTCGTCCAGCGAGGCCAAGCGCCCCAGGACGTCGAAGAGACTCCGGCCCAGCCCGGGACGCACGTCGTTGACCGCTCGGGCGTAGTCGGACAGCTGCGTGCGACTGGTCGAGAGGGTCTTCTCATCCGCCGAGGTGAACTGCCGACTCGCCGTCACGCTCTGGGTGAGCGCCTTGTCGAGTTCCATGACGACCTGCTTGCGGGTCGCGGCGTGACTGTGCAGCTCGAGCAGGAAGGGGCTCAGCTCCGCTGCGCTCAGTCGATTGCGGACCACGTCCAGCGCGGCGGCCTTCTCGCTGACGAAGAGAACGGTCCGGCCGGCGGCGATGAGTTCCACGATGATGTTGGCGATCGTCTGGCTCTTGCCGGTGCCGGGCGGACCGTCCATGACGAAGCTGCGGCCGTCCCGGGCGGCGAGGACACACTTCCGCTGGCTGCCGTCGGCGTCGAGAATGCTGAACAGCTGCTCCGGTGGGAGGACCTGGTCGAGTTCCTCGTCGGACACCGGATCGAAGGCGAAGCCCCCGGCCGTTGGAGAGTCCGGGCCTAGGGCGACGAGCTGGACCATCGGGTGAGCGAGCACCTGCTCCTCGTGCTCGAGCAGGTCCCGGTACATCGCCTCCTTGTGGAAGCTGAAGGTCGTCAGGACCACCCGAGGCTGGATCTCCCAACCTGCCCGCCCACGGATGGTCCTCTCGACCTGCGCCAGGTAGGTGGCGACGTCGAAGGCCTCCGGGTCGAGGTCGGGCAGCTCGAGGTCGAAGTCCTGCTGCAGCTTGAGGTCGAGAGCCGGGTTGGCGACGGCCTCGTCCTCGGTTCGCACCAGGACATAGGGCTCGTGCGCTGCCTCCCGCTTGAGTCGTACAGGGACGAGCAGCAACGGGCTGTGGGCCGGCTTGTCGTCCCTGGGGTCGACCCACTGCAGCACGCCGAGACCGAGGTAGAGCGTCCAGAACCCCTTGTCCGCGTAGGTGTTCTGGCTGTGCTGGTCCAGCCGCCGCAGGGATGCCGGCAGGTCCTTCGCCGACTTATTGGCGACGACGATCGGCTCGGGTGATCGGCCCGGCTCGGGGCGACCCACGCCCTCCACCTCTGGTCGCGGCTCGACAGGAGAACGCCCCCCGTCGACCAGCACGAGCACCTGTTCGACCGCCGGCGAGGCGATCTCCAGCGAGGCGGAGCGCGTGTGCTTGAAGTACAGAAGCCGCTGCCGGCGGTCCAGCGCGACGAGGTCCCGTCGCCACAGATCGAGCTGGCGCTTCAACTTGGCTGCCTGCTGATCCGACAGTTCGGGTCCGTCGGACTGCCCGACGGTGGCGTTGTGCTTGTCAGTCACGCTGGTGGTTTCCGTCCTTCGACGACAACCGTCGAACCAGGGAGCCGACAAGCTCCAGGTCCTCCGGGGAGAGCTCGGCCAAGAGGCGGATGATGCGGTCCAGTTCGGCGTCCGGGGCCTGGTCCCACTCCAGGACGTCGAGCTCGTCGTCCGCCTCGGTGGGCGGTAGGAGGTGCCGAAGTCCCTCGGGGAGCTGGTCCTCCTCGACGAGACGCAGCTGCTGGGTGCACCGGGTCATCGCCACGTACAGGACCCGGCGCCCGTCGATGGACGCACCGACCACCTGGGTGGGTCGCAGGAGGACGACCGAGTCGAACTCGAGGCCCTTGGCAGCGGTGGCCGGGACGACAGTGAGGTCGGAGGCGAAGTCGCCGTCGCGCCCGTCCCCCACGCTCAGACCGGCCGACCTGCAGCGCCGGACGCACTCGTCGTAGCGGTCGTCGGGGACGATCAGCGCGGTGGTCAGGCCCGCCCGTACGTCCTCGGCCGCCAGCTCGATCGCCCTGTCCACGTCGGGGACGACGTCATCCAGATGCACCGAGGGCTCGCCGGCGCCTTGTCGCACCGAGCGCGGAGCGGTCAATCCCGGTGAGATCAGGGGGAGGAGCCGGGCGGCGAGGTCGAGGACCGGACCGGGCACTCGGTATCCGATGCTCAGTGTCTCGACGCGGACCTCGGTGGAGGCGAGGTGGTCGGTCAGCTCGTCCCAGCTGTCCCGCACCCAGGGTCCGGTGGCCTGCGCCAGGTCGCCGAGGACGGTGAACGAGCCGGAAGGACACCGCCGGGCGAGAGCACGCGCCTGCATCGGTGAGAGGTCCTGAGCCTCGTCGACGACGATGTGGCCGTAGGTACGGAGCTCGCCGTTGAGTCGGTGAGCCAGCTCATCGAGGCAGAACAGGTCGCTGACGGTCCAGGGCTCCTCGGAGATGTTCTCGCGTGGCTCCCGATACAGGAGTGCACGCTCGTCCGCCGACAGGACGCCCTCTGTGACATACACCAGCCAGGACTGGGTGCCGTACAGGCTGCGCAGCAGGTCCTCCGGCGTAAACGAGGGCCACATCCGGTCGAGCGCGTTGGTGAAGGTGGACAGCCGCCGAATGGACGACTCGGTGGCGATCACTGCTCGTCCGGCGGCGTTCTGGGCGGTGCGGTATGCCTCATAGGCGGCAGCCGAGAGTGACTGGCGGAGGACCTCACGTGCGCGGTTGTGCGGCAGGTTGCGGCGCTCGACGTCAGCGATGAGCTCTTGGATGCGGCTACCCGGCAGAGTGGTCCGTGCACCGCCGAGTGAGAACTCGAGGTTCCCGCTGCCCCATCCTGTGCGCGCCTGCAGCGCACGACGCAGAACGGTGACCATGGCCGCGCTGCCCTTGATTCTCGCGACGTCGACATCCTCTGTGGCAACGACGCCGGCCTCACCGGTGTAGAGGCTGGCGAGGTCGATCTGCAGGATGTCCGACGCGTCGAGCGAGGGCAGCACGCCGCTGATGTAGCTGAGGAACGCCTGGTTCGGAGCGACGACGAGCATGCCCTCGCGGCGGAGCTTCTCGTCGTTGAACGCCAGGTAGGCGGCCCGGTGCAGACCGACGACGGTCTTGCCGGTGCCGGGGCCGCCCTGGACGACCAGGACGACGTCGCGCTCGGCACGGATGATGCGGAACTGCTCGCTCTGGATGGTCGCGACGACCTCACGCATAGCCCCGTCACGGGACCGGTCGAGCTCGTTGAGGAGTGCGTCGCTGACCGAGGACGGCGCCGTGGCGTCCGGATCGGTGACGTCCGCTGCCGCGCGGCTGACGATCTCATCGACCACGGACTTGAGGACGCGGTCTTCTTCGACGAAGACCCGCTTGAGTTCGATGCCCTGCGGGTCCTGAGGCGTCGCCTCGTAGTAGGGGACGACTGCGGGCGCGTGCCAGCTGGCCACGACCAGGTCCTTGTGCTCGTCGTGGACGCGACGGACCCCGACGTAGAGCGTCTCGCCGTCACGGTCCATCCGCCCGACGACGAGTTGGCCTGCGCCTCGGGCGTTCTTGAGGATCTCGAGCGACCGCTTGAGGGCCGACGCGGTCGAGCGGTTCAGCTCGTCGTACGTGTTGTACGTGTGCTCCGCGGTCGCCAGCCCGCGGTCGAGGAGCTGGTAGGCCCGCGAGATGTAGGCCTGCTCGTACGGCATGTCGGGGTGTTCACTCGGGTCCCCGGTGACCCGCGGGAGAACCTGGGTCACCGAATCCCCGCCCCCTGCCCAGTAGAGCTTTCACTCCACCGTCTGCGGTCATCGTCGACACACAGCGCAGGGCTGATCGGGGCAGGCATGCGAGCTCCTGTCGGGACGTCTCGGCCACTTGTTGCGCCGGGTCACTGGAGCTTGCCATCTAGTCACGACAATCGTGACCGACTCGACCTTTAGGTCACCGGTTCGAGTCGGATCGGCGCGACAAGCACCGCTGGTGTCCCGCCCCGGGTCTGATGGAGTCTCTCAATCCACGTGAGGATGAGAGGCATGGTGGCACCGAGGACCGATGAGCTGCGGGAGCGGGCGACCCGGCTGGCGGTCGAGGCCCGGCGTGACCCGGCGACTCGGTCGGGAGCGTTGCGGCGGATCGGCGAGCAGCTGGGCATCAACGCTGAGACGCTGGGCAACTGCGTCATCCACGCCGAGATCGACGAGGGTCACCGGCCGAGCACCACGACCGTGACGCCACCCGGCTGGCCGAACTGGAGCGGGAGAACCGGGAGCCGCGTCGAGCAAACGCGAACTTGAAGAACGCATCGGATTTCTTCGCGGCGGAGCTCGACCGCCCGTCTCGCTAATCGTCGCCTACATCGATCAGCACAAGCTCGAACACGGGGTCGAGCCGATCTGCCGCGTCCTCACCGAGGCCGGCGCGAAGATCGCCCAGAGCACCTACTACGCGCACCGAACCCGGCTGCCCTCGGCGCGGTCGGTTACCGACGTGGCGACCACCGCGGTGATCGAGAAGGTGCATGCCGAGAACTACGGGGTCTACGGCGCCCGCAAGGTGCATGCCGAAGTACGCCGGCAGGGCCATCCGGTGGCCCGCTGCACCGTCGAGCGACTGATGCGCGCGGCCGGGCTGCGCGGCATCACGCGGGCGAAGAGACCGCGAACCACCGTGCCCGGCACCGGCCCGGATACCCGCCCGGACCTGGTCGATCGCGCGTTCACCGCCACCGCCCCGGACCAGCTGTGGGTTGCCGACATCACCTACTGCCGCACCTTCGCCGGCTGGTCTACGCCGCCTTCGTCATCGACGTCTACTCCCGCCGGGTGGTCGGCTGGCAGCTGTCCCGCTCGTTGCGCACCGACCTGGCCCTTGACGCGCTGGAGATGAGCATCTGGACCCGACGGCGAGCCGGTCGCGACCTCGGCGGGCTAATTCGCCACTCGGATAAGGGCGTTCAGTACGTCGCCGTGCGCTACACCCAGCGCCTCTCCGAGGCCGGCGCGGTCGCCTCCGATGGGACCACCGGCGACTCCTACGACAACGCGCTGGCCGAAGCCTTCAACTCGCTGTTCAAGGCGGAATTGGTCCGCAACAAGGGCCCCTGGAAGGGCATCGACGACCTCGAGATCGCCGTGGCCGAGTACATCGACTGGTTCAACCACCGACGCCTGCACGGCGAGATCGGCCCCGTTCCACCGGCCGAGCACGAGGACGTCTTCTATCGGCACAACCCTGCGGCGGCTACCGTAGCCGCGTTAGTTCCGAGCCTCCACTGAACCCGGGGCGGGACAGAGAGGCGGATATGAACATTCGACTGCCGGACTGCCTTGCCCGCAGCGATCTCGGTCAAGCGCTTCGCTATCTGCAGATCTACTACGGCCAGCCGTACACGGGTGCTTACTTCGACACCTGGGCCTCAGCGGGCAGCGATCCCGAACGGATCACCGCAGACGACCTAGTCGCTGTCAGCTTCCTGTCCGTCGTCGTGCCGCCGATGGCTGCACGCGAACTACTCGACACTCGAGCGGACGAGTTCACGGCGCTGCTGAGGTCAGTCGGCCCTGATCGCGACCTCGCCGATCAGGCGGAGCCCGTTACGGAAGACCAGCCGGGCTCGGAGTTGTACCGAGCAATCCTCGGCCTTTATGGCGTCGGCCGAACAATCGGCACCAAGCTCCTTGCCCGTAAGCGTCCGCGACTGTTCCCAATCTATGACTCGGTCGTGGCGAAGGTGTGCGGCATCGGGAACTTCCATTGGGAGCCGTTGCGCCAGGTGCTGCGTTCCGATGGGCTATACGAGCGTCTTATCGAGCTGCGAGGGCGGGCGGGCCTCGGCCGCGAGGTGTCGGCCCTTCGAGTGCTCGACGTCGTCGCATGGATGGAGGGCAAGGCTACGGGTGTGCGACCGACGTCGCCCGAAGAACTGCTCGGGGAGTCGCTCACCGGTTTGAGAACCGCTGACCGGGAGTGAACCAGAGGCAGCGAGCCTCTCTGCGCCAACGCTGGTCGACGTGCTGCCGTTGATTGCCGTCGGGTAACGGGAGCAGTCATGCTTCGGCCAGGAGTTCACCAATTGCATCGACGAGCACCTGCTCCTTGTGCTGGTCCCCGGCCACGTCTGCCAGATACAGGGACGGGTATTTCTTCCATCCGCTATGCCGGGCGTCCTGGATCTTCTGCATGAGGGGTGGGATTTCCTCCAGTCGCCGCGCCGCCTTCTCGATGCGCTCGACGCCCAGCCGCGGAAGCAGGTCGGCGAAGTACAGGACGAGGTACGCACGGGTTGACGGGCTCTCGTTGTTTGCGTTGATGCTCCAAACACCCGCCGGTCGATCATCGATGCGATACCAGCCGCTCAGTCCGGGGGTGATACCACGCCCCCAATTGATGCGCTGACCCCGGGATTCGACGTCGTCAACGAGCCGGCGCATCAACGCGACCTCGGCCGGCGAGCATCGTCCCTCGGCCGCCGCAAAAAAGGATTCGTAGTGCCACTGCCGCCCCGATGCGGCACCGCCCGACTTGGTCATGACCGCGCCGCTCGTCCGCCCAACGAGACGGGGAACGTAGACGGTGTGCTGACTGCCGGTGAACTGCTGCAGCTCGACGCCAAGAACTTCCGCTGGATTCATCTGCTCGTTAAGGAACTCGATGATCCGCTCGAGTTCCTCGGGCAGCTTGTCAGCAACGAAGACCAGGCGGACCCGGCCGGCCTTGAGGTTCGTCTCGACGGTGCGCCAGAACTCGTCCGGGTCAACGCCAGGGTGTAGCTCTTCAATCAATTCTTCGGGCGAGGCGTTCCTCTCCGCCGCCGTCTGCGCAAGGGACTGCTGCAGCGACGCTAGAGGCCAGTACTTCACAGCGTTGGCGGCGTAGTCGAGCATCTGGCCGACCACTTCACGACGTATCCGAGTGTCAGATGAGCGCTTGACTTCTACGAGCACCGGGACGCCCTCGGCGTCGACGAAGAGATGGTCGAGACTGAATGCTCCCTGCTTTTCCTGGCCGCCTGGCACCTGCATCTCCCGCCGAATCAGGAGCAAGCGTGCCTCGTCATCGCCGGTCGTGGTTGGGCCGGCGATGAACTCCGGGTACTGAGCCAGTGCGGTCTGCAGGATTGCCTCGGAGTCATAGGCGGTCTGCTTCAAGACGGCGAGGCCGTCACCGGACCGCAAGAAGATGCCCTCAGCAGGCAACGTCATTCCCTCTCATGTCGGAGTGCGCAACGAGGACCGTCCTCGTCACCCCATCAGTCGTGCACGTCGTCAGCGAGTACCGGCACCAGTCGCGTCAGGTCAATCAGCTCCACGTGCGACGCCGGGCCGTTTGAAAAGTCCCGGACTGCGATCGATGGATCGCCGAAGTGCTCAGCGAACCGCGCCCGGAGCCGCGGCGAGGAACGACCGAGTGCCCACTCCGCTGACGACGAGCCCGTTCGGAGAAAGTGGATCGGCCGAGCGCCGACGACGAAGAGCTGAGCCCGGCGGCCCGAGTCATCCATCGCCAGATGGACGAGGTCAGCGAAGACACCGCGCATTCGCATGGCGTCGGCGCCCTTCCAAAAGGAAAGCTTGAACTCGGCGATTCGTCGGTCAGTCTCCAAATCAAATGGCCTACTGGAGTCGTTGCCCGCGCCGAGCGACGGCCGGACTCGGACGCACTCCCCAGGCTCGAGCAGGGTAGGCAGGAGTTGGACGATCGTCGTCGCGTGCACTACGTCGTTTAGCCGCCCCGCTTGTTGACGGACGAGAAGCGCTGACGCCAACAGCTCCTCGGTCATCCCGAAGCGCTCGACGATCGCGGCAGCTTCTACTCCGTCCGCTCCGTCGAGGGCCGCTTCCGCCTGACTTATGCACTCAGTCAGCCCGGAGGACAGGAACCCCACCAGCATCGCGAACGCCGCCGCGGAGTCGGCTGCATCGACGTGCAAGCGAGTCGGTGTCGTGCGTTTGGACAACCCCGTTGGGCTGCGCTCATGCGGTGATGAGGTGGGGCGCGATCTGCCCGGACCACCACTCCATTGGCTAGTTGGGAAACCAAGTCGCTGAAATTGCCGCAATGCCATACGGGAGGTGAAGTCTCCGCGATCGATGCCCGCGGCGACGGAGAGTGCGTGTTTCGGGGGCCAGCGGATCCCGTCTACCTCTACCCAGTGGTCCTGAATGCCATCCGGCGCGCCACCCCTCAAGGCGTTCCTTACCCCGTCGACCTCCAGATCATGGTCGACGCCGTTGAGGCGAAACCTCATGACGCTCTCCCCGTCATCGCCCTCACGACGCTGCTTCCCCTTGCGCCACTGTGTCGTTCAGCTGCAGTGCTTCGCTAAGCCCGGTCACCGCGGTGTGCCACGTCCGAAGTTCGGCAGCCGTCGGTGCCAGCTCGTAGGGGTGGTGGTGACAGGCCCGACTCAGCGCGTGCCAGGTCGCCGCGACATCCCGCGCCGTCTCAGCCCCGGGCGGTGAGGACATCGCGAGCACAAGCAGCTGCGCCCTCATCGATGCCTCTCCCGTGCCCGGCGCGGTGCAGTCCCAGAAGGCTTGGAGTTCCAGCTCCAGAGCGGCCCGGATGAGGAAGGCGACAGTTCGCGGCCACCAGCCGCGGGCGTCCGCGCCGCCGGCGAGGAGAAGAAAGTCGGCCTGGGTAAGGAGATTCTCCGATTCGGTCACGGGGTGGCCGCGTTCGGATCGATGGCACGAAGGAAATCGGCCACCTTTTGTGTTTTCTCCACCAGGTCAACCGCGTCGAAAGCTGGCCCTCCGTGCACGCCCTTGTTGCATGCCTGATGCACGTCCCCCGCCCACGAGCCCAGGCGCCTGTTGTAGCGCGCCAGCACCTCACCGCCCCGTCCTGCGTCGTCGAAGAGTGCGAGGGCGGTGACGGCCGTCAGCGTGGTCGCGCGGACCAGCGCCCCCTCCACGTCGGAGTGCCGGTCGCCCCTCCCGAGACGCCGCCTCCGCACAACGTCGTGACACGCCGCCTCTAGCGCACTGCGACAGAAGCCGGCGACCACCCGTTTTTTCGCCGCGTCGTTGAGACTCTCGGTCCGGGCGACCGCCCGGGCATCATCGAGGTAGCGGGTGACGGGGTGGTCGGACTGCATCAGCTCGACAACGCTGCGTTCCCGACGGACGACCTCCCAAATGGTCGCGGGTAGCTGAAGCCTGCGGACGGCGTCGGGAAGGCGGTCGTCGTGGGTGAAGACGACGACCTGGTGGGTGCGCGCGGCCCCGGCGAGCACGCGGGCGAGTCCATCAACCTTCGACGGGTCCATGGCCTGCACGGGATCGTCGATCACAACAAAGCGGAACGGGCTCTGGTCGAGCATCGCTCGCGGCAGGAAGAGCGCGAGGCCGAGGGCGTGCAGCTCTCCTTGGCTCATCACCCCGAGCGCCGCCCCCGCATCGCCGTCGACAGTGACGTCGAGCTCAACCCGTCGCCTGGTCTTCGTGCCCTCCAGCCGAACGGGCCCCAGGTCGACGTTGCTTTCCTGACGCAGCTGCCGCCAGACATCGGCGGCTTGGTCAGCGATCGGCCGCAGGCCCTCGTCGCGGAGGTCGTCAGCCTGGCCCTTCAGCCAGTCGCGGGCGGACTTCACGTCTGCGCGAACCTGCGACTGCGCGGACACGTCGCGGGCCCTCGGCAAGTGCGCGCTCAACCGCTCCGCCAGGGGCTGCCAGGCGTCCTGGCGCCGCCGAAGTTCCGCACCGGCCGCCGCTGAGGCCGCGCTGATCAGCTCTGCAAGGGCTGTGGTGTCATCCCGCAGAGCGGCGATCGCGGTCGCCGGGTCATCGGTTCGAATGGCCGCCGTCCAGGCGGTCCAGCGTGCGTGCAGGGCAGCCCCGTCGATGTCGGGTGGTGCCACCTCGCGCAACACGGCCGGCAGCGAGACCGCAAGCGGGTGGAGTGCAGCCCGGGCTCCGCGAAGCGCAGCATGAGCCCGGTCAGCAGCTTCGGCTTCCTGACGCAACCGCGCCAGCTGCTTCTCGGTAGCGGCCCGCCACGTGGCATCGATCCGCCCAGGCGCACTGCACACCGGGCAGTCGGCACTCGCGGCGTGATCGGCATGGTCGACCGCCTGCTCGAGCAGCGCGACCAGACGCCGCGCCTGGTCACTGTCACCGCCGGACAGCTCCTGGACAGCACCGGCGGCCGCCTCGAGCTCCTCGGCCGCACGCAGGGCCGCGGCAGGGTCCGGAGCGATGAGATCGGTCCATGCCCTGAGAACGGCCGAATTGCCGGTCGGCGCCTGTTCGCCTCGGAGCACGTCGGCCACGACATTGAGGTCGGGCGCCTGTCCGCCGAGCGCCTCGGCCGCTCGCAGGGCACGGTCGTCGTCGGCAGCGCGCAACGCCGCCAACAACTCCTTGCCTTCGGCCGCGCACTCCTTGCGCCGGTTCTCCAGATCGGTGAAGGCGCGGTGCAGTCGCTCTTGCGCGTCAGACACCTTCTGCAGCCCGAGGATGCGGAAGAGCGCGTCGTAAAGATCGGACGGGCGGCCGAGCACGGAGCCCAACTCGGAGTAGGAGAGGAAGGGTCGGTAGGCAGTCAGGGCATCAGCCCAGCCGAGCTCGCCGTACTCCCGGCGCGCCCCGTGTCGCTGGGCCCACACGCGGGAGACGTCGACGTCCTCTCCGTCCCATTCCCGGGCCACCCGGGTCGCGCCCGGCTCGCCGTCCACCTGCAGTTCCACTTCCACCGACGGCTGCGCGCCGCCGCGATGCAGGTTGCGCCAGCCCTCCCGCCACACCGACGAGCGGTCCCGCCAGCGCGCGTTAGTGCCGGTCAAGGCGATCTCGGCGGCCTCGGCGAAGCTCGACTTGCCTGATCCGTTCCGGCCAACCACGAGGGTGAGGCCGGGTCCGGGCCGCAGCGCGAGGGTCGTTTGCGGTCCAATACCGCGGAAGCCGGTGACGGTAACCGCCGTCAGGTAGGTCTTTGGGACGTCGGCCGGCTCAACCGTGCCAACCGCGGCAACATCACCGTGGACCGCCCCGTCGAGAGCCGCCCGAAACTCCTCGTCGCCCCAGAAAGCGCTGAGGACCAGGAGTTTGGCCGCCTCGGAAAGCGTGGACTGGTCTATCCGCTGGGAGAGCCGCTCGTGCAGGCCGTCGTCCCCCGTGCTCGTGGACACGCTGATCTACTCCCCTTCAGCAGTCAGCCGAGACGGCCGACGGACTCCCAGAACGCCGCTTCGCCGATCACCCGCACCCCGAGCGCGCGAGCCTTTCGCGCCTTCCCTGATTGCGACTCGGGGTCAGCGCACACGAGCACATCGGTCTTGCCCGAAACCGCATTCATCGGCTCTAGGCCGGCGGCGCGGGCGGCGTCCACGAACGCTGACCGCGGGCGGGACATCTCTCCGGTGAAAACGATCGTGTTGCCGGACGAGAGGCCCTGCGCACCGCGCGGAAGTGACACCCGCGCACCGGATCGAACCATGGTCAGGGCTGTGTCGACGTCGTCCGGTCGCATCCCCAGCAGAACGGCGACCCGGTCGAGGTCGCGACGCTCGGCTTCGGTGACCACGTCGTCGGCAAGCGCGACGGTAGCCAGGGCATCGAGGTACAACCGATGGGCGGCCTCGACGTGGCCCGGCCCGCAGCCGAGCTCCCCGGCCAGCATGATGAGTTGATCGGCTTCGCTGACGCTCACCAGGCGGTCTTCGAGGACCTGGTCGAGCACCGCGAGGTACGGCGCCATGGTCGGCGGAGCAGTCGCCAGGTCAGGCAAGGCCGAAACGAGATTAGGCAGGTAGTCGTCTCGCTCCGAACGGGCCGCCGCCGCTCGGGAGCGGGTCACGCTGCGACAGGGATCCATGGACGGTCGTCGGCTCACCGACACCTCGGCGAGCAGAGCTGCCCACTCCCGTGTGGATACGCCCCCGGACCGCACGTAGCTGCCGTCGACATCGAAGTCCACCGCCAGAGCGGCATCGGTCAGCGCCTCGTCACCGAGCAGCTCGCGCAGGCGGCAGAGGGCCATCGCGGTCACGCGGGCGTCCTCAAGTGCCGCGTGCGCGTGGTCGTGCGCGATAGACAGCGCTTCGCAGACGGACGCCAGCGAGCGCATCGAACGATCGAAGAACGCGGCGAGCCGCATGGTGCACAGCGCGGGTGATAGCTCGATCGGCAGACCAGCACGGCCGAACTCACGGGCAAGGAAGCGCAGGTCGAACAACGCATTGTGTGCGACGACCACCCGGCCGGACAGCAACGCAGCCAGGTAGGGCGCCACCTCGGTGAACGTGGGCGCACCGACGACGTCCGACGCACGGATGCCGTGGATCGAAGTGGCGCCGACGTCCCGGCCCGGGTCGACGACGGTGCAGAACTCGTGCTCCACGCCACCGGCTTCGTCCAGCAGGACAACACCGATCTCCACGACGCGGTCGACACTCGGGTACACGCCGGTGGTTTCCAGGTCGACGACGGCGACGCTCATGCCGCCGCACCCGTCGTCGCGCCTGCCGCGTCACCCGGCCAGTCGGGCGGGTAAGCCCGCGCCTCGTCTCCGCCAGGCGTCACGAGGAACGAGCGCGCAAGCCGCAGCTTCTCGACTTCGCTCCATGCGACCAACAAGTCGGACACCCAGCGCGCCAGCGTCAACGTCGTCGAGGCAACCGGGTCCCCGGCAACTGCCTCAGTAGACGTGGCAGGGATTCGGGGCCATCTCGGTCGGACGAGCTGCCGACGGGACGACGGCAGTGTGGCGAGGTGTCCAGCGAAGGCCGCATCGAGCAGATCTACCTGCTTCTGGATGGCCGCGGCGAGCGCTGCCGGATCCGCCCCCACGCCGAAGCGGTGGGCCGCCGCATCTGTAGTCACCAACAGCCGGCCGACAAAGAGCCCGTCAATGCGCTCATCATTTGCAGGCAGCACCCAGGCGCCCGCCATGGTCGACTCCAAGCCGTCGCCAACGCTGACGTGCCAGACAACCACCCGGTCCTCGACAGGCTGGTCCACCACTACAATCCCGCTCATCTGTCCCCCGCTCTCCGTACCGCTGAGCGGACCATGCCATGGCGCACCGACAAAAGGGCTCATGCGAAACCGGCGTGGCTCGATCTGCTCGCTCGCCTCTTGCGTCCCACCAGTCCCAGCTGTGGCCAGTCGCACTCCAGACACAACTGGCCCTTTTTGGCCAAATCACGACGGATCTCTGCACATCGAGCGGACGACGAGAGAGACTGGCTATCGGGGAAAGGGAGCTCTATGTTGACGCCGATCTTGCAGGGTCAAGCGCTAGCAGCTGTTCAGCACCGCGGCTCGCACATTCAAATCATCGCGAGTGCGGGATCCGGTAAGACGGAGGTTGTCTCTCAGCGAGTGGCCGCCCTACTGGCTGAGGGCGTGCCAGCGCGCAGCATCGTCGCCTTCACGTTCACCGAGCGCGCGGCGGCCTCACTGAAGGAGCGCATCAGCGCCCGCGTAGCCGAACGTCTCGGCCCGCAGGCACTTGACCAGCTCGGCGGTCTCTACGTCGGCACCATCCACGCCTACTGCTTCCGGCTCCTTCAGACACACGTCCCTCGCTACGAGACCTTCGACGTTCTAGACGAGAACCAGCTGACAGCCTTCCTCGTCCGCGAAGCCACGCGTCTTCAAATCAAGGACCTCGAGGGCACGCTCTTCAAGTCGATCCGCACGTTCCTGGAAAACCTCGACGTCGTCGAGAACGAGCTCCTGCGCCCGGACCAGCTCGATGACCCGTTTCGCAGCGTGCTCGAGCGCTACTACGCCTCGCTCGAAAAATACCGGCTGCTGACCTACGGCCAGCAGATCGCCCGCGCCGTTGCGGAGCTTGACCGACCGACAGTCCGCGACACGGTGCTCGCAGACCTACGACACCTGATCGTCGACGAGTACCAGGACGTTAACCCGGCCCAAGAGGCGCTGATCGAGCGGCTCACCGGGCCCGGCGTCAACCTGGTCGTCGTCGGTGACGACGACCAGGCCATCTACGGCTGGCGAGGATCGGACGTCGGCAACATCACCTCGTTTGCACAGCGCTACGACGACGTCGCCACCTTCTCGATCACCGCCAACCGGCGCAGCCGGCCGACGATCGTGAGCACGGCCGACGCGTTCGCTCAGTCGATCGCGGGCCGGCTGTCGAAGGTCATGACGGCCACCCGACCGGCCGGCGGTGTCGAGCTCGTCAAGTGGGTCGAGGACATGGAGGAAGACGAGGCCGCCGAGATCGCCGAGGCCATCCGCCGCCTGCACGACAACGGCCTCGCCTACCGCGACATCGCAATCCTGGTCCGCAGCCGGACGAGCTATCCCGCTCTGCTACAGGCCCTCGAAGACGCCCGGGTCCCCGTCCAGCCGGCCGGCCGCACCGGCCTCTTCGACCGGCCCGAAGCCGAAGTGCTCGGTATGACCTACTGCTGGCTGGTCGACCACGACTACCGGCCTGCAGGCTGGGGCGTCCAGTCGCAGGCAATCACCGAAGACAGCCTGGTTGCCGACTACGCGATGGCCTTTACGCTTCCGAAGCCGATCGGCGCACAGGTGCGGAGTCTTCTTCGACAGTGGAAGGGCGCGGTGCACCAGGAGACCCGACGGGTCGACCTCGTTCGCGACTTCTACGAGCTGGTCGACGTGCTCGGCTGCAAGCACTGGAACCACGACGACCCCTACGCCATCACCCGGCTCGGCACGCTTGCCCGCTTCACGACCCTGCTCGCCGACTACGAGTCTGTCCGCCGGCGGGCACGTCCGGACGACGCAGCTCCTGGCGAGCAGGTCGGCGGCCAGGACCGCGGCCTCTGGTACTACAAGAACCTCGCCATCCACATCACCAACTACGCCAACGGCGAGTACGAGGGCTTCGACGGCGAGCCGGACGTCGACACCGACGCCGTCGACCTCACCACGGTGCACAGCGCCAAGGGCCTCGAATGGCCGGTTGTCTTCGTCCCCTCGCTGACGAAGAACCGCTTCCCCTCGCGCCGCACCGGCAAGGCCCGGTCCTGGCTGATCGACCGCGGCCTCTTCGACGCCGACCGGTACGAGGGTTCGGACGCCGACGAGCGGCGACTGTTCTACGTGGCGATGACCCGGGCGCGGGACTGGCTGTCGTTGTCGCGCCACGAGCGCGTGAACGTCAAGAGCACGAGGGCGTCCCCGTACTGGGACGAGATCCCGACCAGCCACCTCACGACCGCACCGCTCAGCGTGCCCACGCTGACGTCAGCCGCAACGGAGGGCGCCGCCCTGCTGCAGGTCACCTTTAGCGAGCTGGCGGCCTACGACCTGTGCGGACTGGCCTACCGGCTGCGCACCGTGCTCGGCTTCCAGCCGACACTGGCTCCGGAACTCGGCTATGGCAAGGCCGTGCACCACGTCATGCGGACGATCGCCGAACACACGAAGGCCACGGGCCGCGCCCCCGACCCCGCGGACGTTGACCGCATCCTCGACGAGGAGCTCTTCTTGCCGGCCGCCAACAAGGTGGCGCACCGGGAGATGAAGGACGCCGCCCGACGGCTGGTGAACGGCTACATCGCCGACAACGCGTCGGACCTGCACCGCGTGTGGATGACGGAGCGTCCGTTCGAGCTGCACCTCAGCGATGCGGTGATCTCCGGGCGGGCGGACGTCATCCTCGACCAGGAGGGCGGCGTGACGACCGGCCTGGCCATCGTCGACTACAAGACGTCCACCGGGGACGCCGGCGCTCACGACCTGCAGCTTCAGGTATACGCCGACGCGGGCCGCCGCGAGGGTCTCGATGTGCGAGGGGCCTACGTGCACGATCTCAAGCGCGGCGCCCGCGACGCGGTCGACGTTGGGTCACCTGCCATCGACACGGCCGAACAGAAGGTGGCCACGGTGCTGCATGGTCTGCGCCAGCGGCAGTTCACACCCAAGCCCGGAATAGTCTGCCGAGGCTGTGATGTCAGGGTGCTCTGCAAGGCCGCTCAATGAACAGGCGACCGCCGGCAGGCGCGCTCGGCGCAGTGATGCGGTCCGCAGGCCGGGAAGCACCTTGAACCAGCTAGTCAGCGAGTCCGTGCAACTTTCACGCCGCCCATGGCGAGAGCTAAGAACCGGCTATAGGTCGCGTCATCTGCATCGATTAGCGCGCCAGATCGACGAACAGCATCTCCCGCAAGATCGACGAAGGAAAGCGCGACAGCCTTGGAGACGTCGAAGGTGTCGTCATAATCGGCCCGATGCCGCGCGTCCTGCAAGTCAACGAACGCCTGAGCGATACGCGTGACGTCAGGATGCACGACTCCGAGCGCCAATTTGAGGGCCTTGGCTCCCCTGCCTGTGCCGGTGGCTACTGCCGTCGTTAGGTCGGCGAGATCTGTATGGGTGATCCACCGAGTGACAGCCGCTTCCGTCGAACCCCAACCAGTGGAACCAAGCAGCCGGCTGGTCGCACGAAACGAAAGTTCATGAAAGACGGCATAATAGGCACTACTGATGGACCGACGGAGTCTGATCGTCTTGGGCTTTCCCGCCCCACTGTTGCGGCCTGCTAGCTCGTCGGCCAATTCAATCAGCTCAAGAGGCTGGATGGGACGAACCGCCATTTAGGCGTCACCTCCGACCGGCTTGCTGTGAGCGTCGGGGGCGGCATCCGCATCAGCGTCATCCTCCACGGCTGCAGTCGCCTCCGGCACGTACGTGAGCTGGAAGTCCACTCCTTCCCCAAGGCGCCTGGCGATAAGTTCGCGCACGCTTCGACGGAACTCGTAGAAGGCATCAGCCGGCCAGGTTTCAGAACCGGGCGGCGCCAGCTTTACCTGGACGAGTACGTAGTGCTCACCCGGCTCCTCGCGCTCCTCGAAGTCGACGCTTCGGATAGAGATATCCGACGTCCCGAGCGCCGTTACCGCCTGACCGATGTCGTCCCGCTGCTCAGCGGTCATTGATGGCATTGCGTCTCCTGCCCAGTCGTGATGTTGGGAAGCGCCTCGTCACAGCACTAGACCTCAAATACCTTCATGACCTCGTCGCCGTAGTCGTTGATGACCTTGATGGCGATCTTGCCGGTCTCCGGCTTGTCGAACGGCCGGGACTCGGTGCGGTACAGCGACTCCCAGGCATCCGGCTCGATCTCCGCCTTCAACGCTGCCTTGAGCCGCTTGTACGGGTCGTTGCCGCCGGTGAAGTAACAGTGCCGGACGAAGAACGACTCCTCGTTGTAGTTGGTGTCGATCATCCAGAGCGCGATCTGGCTGGTGTCGCCACTGCGAATCTGATTCCTCGTAGGGTCGTAGACGTCGACGCCCTTGAGATCCACCATGACCTGGCCTGCGTCGGTAGAGCGCAGCTCGATGTCCGGCTCGCCAAAGACGGTAAAGAGGTTCCCGGCGCTCGTCTTCGCGAGGTCCTCCCCCATCAGCAGGTCGACGTTCATGCGCACAAGCAGCACGCGGATGCGACCCACGGTGCGCTCGCCGGCGACAGACGCGAAGCCGTCATCGGTGCTCTCGACGGTGATCCCGTCAGCCTCAGTGACCTCGGTGGCCTGTGCGTCGAAGGCAAAGCCGAGCACGCACAGCAGATCCACGTCTCCGGCCCTGATCGCTTCACGAGCGGCGGACTTAATGAACGTGGGCGAGACAGTCCCGTACTGCGGCCCGATCGCCACCCCGACTCTGCTCGGGGCGGCTGCTTCAGCGTCGGTCGCCTCGGCCCGCTCACCGATCGCCTGGATGTAGATGCCTGCGTACGGCTCGACACCGGCGAAGTGGATCCGCTCCTTGCGCTTGCCGTTCTGGATGCCGGCCTTCGCGAGGTTGTCGAGGATCGACTGCTCGAACGTCGGCGCGGATGCATCTTCCGCCGCGCTCTGCTCGCTAATTGTCTCCCGATGCTCAACGTCATTTGGACCACCGGCGAATGCCAATGATCGGTGCGGCGAGAGGCTCTCGACGGTGAAAGGTCCGGTCACCCGAACCTTGGACTTGTCCTCATACGGCTTGTCGTAAAGGACTTCGAAGTCGGCGTGCCGCTTGATGGCCGCATCGATCTGTGAACGCGACATACCGTCACGAATGTCGGGATTGTTGGCAATCGACTTGAGCGTGATGTGCTGAACGCGTTCGAGCACGAAACCATGACGGATGTCGTTCGTGACCTCAGCGGGCGGGAGCGACTTGCCACTGGCTTGCTCCTCCTTCGCGCGCCCTTCGATGGAATCGGCAATGAAGTAGTACGGAAACTTTGCAGCCATCAGACGCTGTCGCGCCAGAGCAAGAGCCACGCGAGAGCTGTCGATGGTAATCCAGCGACGCCCCCACTGCTCGGCAACATAGGCGGTCGTGCCAGAGCCGCACGTGGGATCCAAGACCAAGTCGCCGGGGTCCGTGCACATAAGCATGCAGCGCTCGATGACCTTGCTATTCGTCTGCACCACATACAACTTCGGGTCGCCAAAACCCGACGCTACGGTGTCGTCCCAGGTGTTCGTCATTGGAAAGACCGGAAAGTCATCCAGATATCGCACGTAGCACAGCGTGTTCCCGACGACCATCAGACGGTGCGCATTGGCGAGGCTGTCCATGCCGTTCCGCGTGGTCTTCCAGTGCCCATTTCCCGGCGTAAAGCTCCGCCCTTCGAATTCGAAGGGAAAGGTAGTGGTGGCACCAATACCCGCCGAAGTCATTTGATCGGGACGCAGCACCTTGAGACCCTTGGCTGGGTTCCGGATCTCGTCCGGAGAGATTCGTCTGCGAGTGCCGTCTGGCTCCTCGACGAGTCGGTACTGCCCGCCACCGACACCATCCAGCTCTTTCCGCTTGAAGAGCTGCCGATACTTGAGCAAAGATGCATCCTTTGCGTACCACAGAATGTAGTCGGTGACGGCACCTACGACGTTGACGCTCGCGGTTGGACTGTTGGCCGAGCTCGTCTTCACGAAGCTTATCTGCGAGCAAAAGTTCTCACTGCCGAAGACCTCGTCCATCAAAAGGCGAACCAGGTGAACGTTCTCATCGCCAATTTGGACGAAGCATGAGCCACTCTCAGTGAGCAGGTCCCGCGCGACGGCCAGGCGGTCCCGAAGGTACGATAAGTACGAATGGACACCGAGTTCCCAGGTATCCCGGAATGCCTTGATTTGTTCCGCTTCTCGCGCGGCATGCTCGAGCTTACCGTCCTTTACGTCCCGCTTTCGTGTGGACGCCTGCCAGTTAGACCCGAACTTAATGCCGTACGGCGGATCGATGTAGATCATCTGCACCTGGCCGCGAAGCGCCTCACGATCGGCTAGCGAAGCCATGACCTGAAGCGAGTCGCCGAGGATCATTCGGTTGGACCAGTTCGCCTGGTGCTTATAGAAGTCGACCATGTCGAGTTCATCGAGACCGTCGAAACTCTCGAAGAGCGACAACTCGGGCTCAGACTCCCCCGACGCAGCGGTCTTGCGGAGGTTCTCGACCAGCACCCGTGGGTCAACCTTTTCCTGGATGTAGATCGGCGGCGCATCCGCAGTCAGGTCGGCGCCGGCGGCCGGGTCACCGTCCGGGTACTTGCCCTTCCAGATGAGCTGAGGGTCGAGGCTCGGGTCTCGTGCCAATGCAACGGTGCGGATAGTCTCGAGCTCCGACGTCCCGAAGTCCTCGACCGCGTCGGCGGTTGGCAAGTTGACCCGGGTGTCCCGGTGCTCAATCGCCTCGACCGGCGTCGGCATCTTGGGACCGTTCGGCTTACGCACCACGTGTGACCTCGTCATAGTCGAGCAGATCGGGATCGCCGACGATGGGATCGTCGGCGTACAGCGAGTCGATGGCCTCAGAAAGGCGGTCGCGGACGCCCAGCATGGTGGAGATCTCCACGTAACCCCAGCGTCCGAAGCCGCCGTGGTTGTTCACAGCCACGCACCATTGATCGCGTGCGGTGTCCGCCTTAGCTTTGGTCGGGCCGGGGCTCTTTTGGCCGCCGGAGACCTCGATGATGAGCGTCCGCACCACGTCGTCCTCGCGTGGCTTCAGCCTGACCAAAAAGTCGGGGACGTACGAGTGCGTCCGACCCTTGTGCACATACGGGATCACGAAGCCGAGGTGGTCGTTCTTCGCGTAGGACAGGACGTCCCGGTGAAGCTCACACTCAGCAGCCAGTAGCTGCTCCCAGGTATTACCGTCCTTGCCGTCCAAGGTGACGTGACTGACCTCGGACTTCTCCGCCGGAACGACGGCCTTACGGGTCGGGAAAGCGATCTCGGCGGTCGAGCCGATCGGGTCGAAGCGTCGGATCATCGGGCGCAGCCGCTCGCGGCGGTTACCGACCTGGACAGCGATCGCCCGGTGGATGGCTTCCGCGGCCTCGGCCTGGCCCTCGGTCGACGTCAGCAGGTGTCCGATCGCATACCCGGGGGCCACGTCGACACACTGCTCGAGCCACTGCTGCGCGATCTTGACCAACTGCGGGAACAGCCACGGCCGCGGGTCCTGCCCCAGCGCGGTGAGGTGCGTCCGCAAGAGTCGAGCCGCCAGGCGGTAGGCCACCTCTTGCCGGCGACGCCCCTGCGCCTCGTCGTCGGTGACCGTCTCGCCTTCACCGACCACGCCCTCGACGTCCGTACGCGTCGGCACCGTGCTCGGACCGATGTGAAAACGCTCGGCCGTCGCCGCGTCGAACATGAGTTGCTCGTCCGGGATCTCGACCCGGTACCCGTCGAGCTTCGGGAACTCGATCCGCAAGTGCTCACGGCCCGGGAGCGACTCCACCATGATCGCCGGCGGGCGCGGCAACGGATCCGGGCCAGGCTTGTCGTTCGGGATGAAGGCGAACGGGATGCCGTAGACGTTGGCGTACTCCGGCTCGAACTTGCCGTCCTCGCCCAGCGCATACGATCGGCGGCGGAGTCCGCGGCCGACAACCTGCTCACACAGCAGCTGGCTGCCGAATGCGCGGATGCCGAGGATGTGGGTCACCGTGTTGGCGTCCCATCCTTCGGTCAGCATAGCGACGCTGACGACGCAGCGAACGCCTTCGCCGAGCTTGCCCCTCTTCCCAACGGTGTTCATCACCTCGCGGAGGAGGTCCTCGTCGGTGAGGGAGTCGGCGTCCGCGCCCGGGTTGCGGCGGCGGAAGTCAGCCTTGAATGCCTCGATCTCGGCGGCGGCGGCCTGCTTGAAGTCGGCCTTCATCGCCTCGCCGGACTCCAGCTGCGCGGAGTCCACGAGGATGGTCCGCGGTCGGGTCAGGAAGCGGCCGTCCTCGACGTTGCTGAACCGCTCGAGCTCTCCAGGGACGAGCACACCGCCGTCCGTCTCCTTGCCGGCGATGTAGTCGTAGACCAGCTTGGAGACGACCGTGTTGGGGCAGACGACGATGAACACGGGCGGCGGCTCGCCGTGCTCTCTGAGCGTCCGTTCCCAGTGGTCGAAGGACTTGGTGTAGCTGCGGTAGAGGCTCTTGAGCGCTCCCTCGAGCTCGGCCGGGGGGACCCAGCCGTGCAACGACTCGGTGGACGACAGCTTCTTCTTCGGGAGCTGTGCGCCGATGAGGTCCCAGAGCCGCAGGTAGGTGACCAGATCGCCGGTCGCGTCGTCGTCCACTGGTGTGCGCGGGATCTTCACGATGCCCGACTCGATGGCGTCCATGAGGGAAAAGTCGCTGACCACCCACGGGAAGATGTAGCCCTCGGAGTAGCCGGAGCCCCCGAGGTAGAACGGCGTCGCAGACAGGTCGTAGATCGACTTGATGCCGACCTTGCGCTGGATCGCCTGAAGGCCCTTGAACCAGACGCGCGCAGTCTCGAGGTCTTCCTTGGTCTGCGACGCCGGCGCGCCCTTGACGGCGGGGATCGGCTTGTCCTGATAGCAATGGTGCGCCTCGTCGTTGAACACGACTATCTGCTCGTTGCGGCCCGCGAAATCGCGCAGGACCCGGGCCACCATGGCCTCCGGCGTCTCCTTGAAGGGATCCTCCGCCTTGCCGGCGAGGAGGATCTTCTTCGTGTTCGAGGCGACGCCCTTAATCTCCTTCGCGTCCCGCAGCAAGAAGGAGTGGTAGTTGGTGATCACGATCTGTGCCTGCTGAACCGCGGCGCGCACGTCTGACGGCAGAAGGTCACGCTCGTCGTAGTAGTTGCCGGGATGGCCGGGGTACAGCACCTGGAGCCGGTCCCGGATGGTGATGCCGGGCGCCACGATCAGGAACCGCTTGGCGAAACGCGCGTCACGTGGGCTGAGCACCTTGTTGGCTGTCTGCCAGGCGATGAGCATCGCCATGACGACGGTCTTGCCCGATCCGGTGGCCATCTTGAGCGCGACTCGCGGCAGCCCCGAGTTGTGGTCGGCGTTGGCCTCGTCGATCTGGCGGCGCCAGTCGGCATAGCCGTGCCGACCGGCGACCTCGGTGAGGAAGATCGCCGTCTCCGCGGCTTCCCGCTGGGCGAAGAGGACGCGGTTCTCCCTCGTGGGGTCGGCCCAGTGCTGGAGCAGCTTGCGGCTGGTGGGCGTCACGCGCTCGTAGTCGCGATGGCGCCAGCGTTCAACCTCGCGACGGAGGTCGTTGACGAAACTGTTGCGCTCGCGCCGCTCGCCGGTGAGATCGAAGTCGATGGCGTCTTGAATGAAGCCGGCATCGCTCACTTTGCCCTTGCGGGCCGCGGGGATGGGAATGTACGACTCGCTCGGTCGACGTCCCTCGAGGATCGTGCTGGTACGCCCGCTCGATCCCATCTCGTAGTACCGAGCCGGCGGGTCATACGGCCCATTGAGGATCGGGCTCGCTGCGAGGGTCTCCGTCACGCGCGACCACGTCCCATCATCGTTCCGGTCCTCTTCCGTGCCGCCGTCACCCTAAGCGGCGCACCGTTCAACAAGCTGTCATGACTCCGATGCGACGCCACTAACCCGCCACCCGGTGTCGCAAGAGGTGGGTGAGCACAGCGTGGTTCGCCTCCCAGCCGTCGGGGCAGTCGGCCGGCAGGTTGAGGAAGACGTTCGACTCGGTCGGGTGTGCGTCCAGAAGGTCGCCCACCCCCTCTCGACCCACGACGATGCAGCCGTGCCGGTGCCGGCTGAGCAGCACGCAGAGCCGGCCGGCCTCGAGGTGGAAAGCGGTCGCGTCCCGCCGCCCAGCCAGCGGGTGCCAGACGACTGTCACGTCGAACTCGCGCCCCTGAAGCCGGTTGGCGGTGTCGACAACGACGTCCGCGAGCTGCGCCGGACCTCCGGCTGCCAATCGCTGCTGGAACTCGCGGCGCAGTGCCGCGACCTGGTCAGTGTGTGCCGCCCCAACGGCCACACGACCGCCGACGAGCGGGATACCGCCCTGGTTCTGCTCGCACCGGGTCTGGGCATTGCGCGCGAAAAGCGCGGTGGCCGCGTCAGCGACCGCCGTCACCATCCCGGAGTCCGTCCGCGTCGTGAAGGCGGCGGACAGTTCGAGATAGGCCCAGCCCGTCCGGGCCATGGTCGTGACCGCGGCGTCGGCCGGTGAGCCGATGTCGAGACGGTCGACGTGCAGCTCGCGCTCGTCGTGGTCCGTGGCGCTGGTGAAGTCGAGCTCGTAGAACGCGGATCGGACGAGATCGACCGCGGATGCGGGCAGTCGCCACGAGACGGGCAGCTCAACGACCGGCGCATCGGGGTATGACAGCTCCAGCGTCCCAGCGGCCGTCTCCAGGGGACCGAGGGGGACGCCCTCGAAGCGGCGGGTGTCGGCGATCGTGAAGGGATCGAGCTGGCCGGGGTCGCCGACCGCCAGCGCTCGATCGAACAGGTTGGCAACGCGGAAGAGGTTGTCGCCGCGCATCTGGTAGGCCTCGTCGATGAGCGCGAGGTCGTAGTGCGGCGGCGCGGCGGCGGCTCGCGGGTTGTTGCAGTACACCCACTTGTCGGCCGGCGCGACGATCGCCTCGCAGCCCTGGAGCCCGCTGAGCTGACGGTCGACGACGAGCCCGGGCGCCGAGGCCGCGCGGGTCCGCGCCTCCGGCTCCCCGCCCTCGGAGACGAACCGCCCGGTGCGGATCCCCTCAGCGGCCAGCGCCGTCGCCAGGTCGTCTGCCTGGGCATTCGTCTGCACGACGATGGGCACGACCGGGAGGCCGTCGTCGAGCAGCGTGCGGGTGACCCGGCGCATCGTCGTCGTCTTCCCAGCACCCGGCGGGGCCTTGGCGATCACGACCCGATGCTCGGCACGACGTAGCGCGTCGGTGATCTTTCTCGTCGCCGCGGCTGAGTCGTCGATGGCGGTCTGCTTGGGCATGGGGCTCCTTCAGCTCGCCGGCGTCGCGGGGGTCGGTGTCGAGGCGTCGGTGCTGACGTCATTGATCGCGTCGACGTCGTCCTCGGTACGACGGTGGGTCCAGGTCTCGCGCAGGCTGTGCAGGGGCTTGACCGGGCCCTTCTTGAGCGACAGGGATGTCAGGCGGACGGTGCGCCCCAACTGGGTCGGCAGGTCGGGGGCGACCCCGCGCGAACGATTGACACCTGAGGTGATCTCGAGCGTCATCGTGGCGTCATCGCGGTCGAGCACGGTCATGGAGACCCCGCCGTCCCGTTCGGTCCAGCACAGGCTGTCACCGGCGACGACACGGTGGTTCTCGTGGGCCAGCCGGAGGCGGATGAGGGGGCGCAGGACCCGGTTGGACCTGCCGGGAGGGACGATCCGCCGGTCGGGTTCGGCGTAGTCCACGTCGCCGCGGACTCCCGTGCCATCGACCTCCTGTGCGACGAAGCGCAGCGGGTCGTCCGCGCACTCCTGGGCGAGCACGAGCTCGGTGTCCGCTTCCCGCTCGGCGAGCAGCCAGATGGCTTCCCGATCAGACAGCGTGTTGCGCAGGCGGACGTCGTCACCGGTGCTCCGTCTCCACCACCGCTCCCACGCTTCGACATCTCGACCGCGACGCGCGGTCGCGTGGGCCGCCGGCGGCAGCCCGCGGAGCAGGTCCAATGCGGTCCAGGTGTCCGTCCAGGCCGCCTCCAGCGCCGTCCGGACGACGGCCCGCACCTCCTCGGCGAGCGGGTCGACGACAGAAGGATCCGTGCTGCCGTTGCGCGCGGTGTTGAAGTCGCTGATCGCCGGGTCGAGATGCCGCTTGTCCCACTGCGGGCTCGACGCGGGTCCGGCTGTCGGTCCGTCCTCCGCCGCGATGGCCGCGGCGGCCGCTCCTTCGGGACCCGGGGTGACCCAGGCCAGCACGGCAGCCAGCAGCTCGTCTTCGAGCGCCGACTGTCCCGTCGTCCAGTGCTGGCAGAGCAGGTCGGTCATGGGCAGGACCAGCGCCTGCCCAGGGTGCTCGGACTGGCCACCGAACCAGGCGAGGTGGCGACCGGCCTGGACCGTGGTGGGCGGGATGAGCCCCGCCGGACCGGGGTGGCGAATGCTCCGCCCGAGCACTTCGAGGAACTGCGCCGTCGCCGTGTTGGG
This sequence comes from Geodermatophilus ruber, assembly GCF_900114385.1. Classification (GTDB taxonomy): domain Bacteria; phylum Actinomycetota; class Actinomycetes; order Mycobacteriales; family Geodermatophilaceae; genus Geodermatophilus; species Geodermatophilus ruber. The sequence continues at coordinate 42,068 of NZ_FOSW01000010.1, read as the reverse complement.
AACGACCAGCTGGGGACACGGCCGTTCGGTCATCGCCCCCGGGTCACCCTCGATCGGCTCGTACCCATTGAGGTACTGGAGGACGATCTCCGCGAACGGGTTAATCAGACCAAAGCGCAGATCGCGGTTGCGCGGCTCGGGGGCGCAGAAAAAGTGCGGGTCCTCGCGATCGGTACCGACGAGGACCCCCACAGGACTCGCCGGGTCGCCGGCCAGCTTGTACGTGACGATGACGAGCGGCTCGTCGCTCAGGTGACGGTGGCACATGCTGGCACGCGGCAGCGCCCGGTCCTCGGCCGCAGCCCGCACCTTGAGGTAGGCGTCGAAGACGGTCACGCGACACCTCCGGCGTCGACGTAGGCCTCGTGTGCGAGATGTAGGGCAGCGGTGACGTCCGCTGCGAAGACCGCCGGAGTCCCCGTGATCCCTCGCGGAACCGCGCCGGTCCGCGCAGCATGCACAGCGTCCGCGACGGTGTCGAAGACTCCGAGATCCGAGCGGACGTTCTGGCCGAGGCGGTCGAGCCGGTCTCCCGACAGGCACCGCTGCCGGCAGGCGCGGGCCATGGAGCAGGAGCTCAGGCAGCCCGGCGTGTAGTGGTGATCGACCTTGGCGACCTGCTCGGCGAGCTCGTCGGGGTCGTTGATATCGAAGGTTAGATCGTCAGGCAGCTCGTCGAGGATGGTGGAGAGCTTGGTGCGACGCGCGAGCCGGCGGGACAGCGCCTTGAGCTCGTTGCGGACGTCGAGCGTGTGACTAGTCGGCGTGAGCCCGTAGCCCTTGGCCGTGATGAGAAGCGTCGTCGTCGAGACGACGTCGGGATCGAAGCCGAGCTCCATCAGTGCCTGCTGAAGGCTGAGGACGTACACCGCGCTCTGTCGTGCCGCCTGCGAGACGTGTGATCGCTCGTTGGGGACTCCTGCGATCACGGCGAAGGACTTGATCTCGACGACGTAGAGGCGGCCACCGACGACGAAGGCGAGCGCGTCCTGCTCGAGATAGCAGGTACGGCCGCTGCGCCTCAGGGTCGTGACCGGGTGGCGAAGGATGTTGTAGGCCGCGTTGGGATCGGTGAGCATGTCCGCCAGCGCGTCCGTCGTCCGCTGAGCACGCCACTTGAGCGCGGCCCGCCCGCGGAGCCCCTGGGGGACGTCGGAGAGGTCCTTGTAGCGGGCCTCGGAGATGTCGAGGTGCAGCTGCTTGCGAGCCTCAGCAAGCAGGTGGCCTTCCTCGACGACGATCCGCTCGAAGAGGTTGCCGCGGCGCAGCGCCGCCGGGGACTGCTCCTCGGGCATCGAATGGCCCATGCGCGCGGCGAGCGCCGCCTTGTCGATTGCAGCGGCATCGAGGACTGCGCGCAGATGGCATCCCGGATGGTCGAGGTCCGCAGCAACATCGCGGGCGTGCCCGGCCTTGGGCGGCTGGGCCCCGCGGAGGCGATCCAAGACCGCGTCGATGTGATCGTGATCCGACACGCTGCTCATCGCGGCTCTCCCCCCTCGTAGGCCACATCCATCCGCATCGGCACACCGGTCAGCTCGAAAGCCATGGACGCGGATCGGGTGAGCTTCATCAGGCGCCCCCCGTCGTGGTCTTGTCGGTCTTCGCCGCCTTGAGCGAGGCGCCGAACAGTCGCTGGACCTCGGGCAAGTCGACGGCGCGGCGCGCAGCGGTCGCCCGATCCGCGGCATCCTGATCTGCGAGAACTGCGAGCTCGCGATCAGCGGCTTCCCGGATGCGGCCGGCGTCGAGCTCGCTGCGCCGAACGCCCGGAACGGTTGCGCTGAATCGCCACAGGAGGCGCTCGATTGCGACTGCGTTCGCCGACGGGTCGGTCTCGCCGTCCCTCACGCGATCAAGCGACTCCGCCAGGTGGATCGTGAGTCGAAGGTGCGTCGTACGAGGGGTGAGCGGCCCGATCAATCGGTCGGCCAAGTCCCAACTCGACACGGTAAGCAGGCCCCGCACGGGAGCGAAGGTGTCGTGCTGAAGCGCCGGACAGATGTAGTAACTGCGGGCCCCAGGCGCCTTGAGGTGCGCACGCCGCTCGTCATGACGGAGCGACGTCACGGCCTTGTACGGAAGTTCCTCCCCGTAGAGCGCGCCCGCGAGGCTGATGATCAGCTGCGGTGAGAGCGGCACCCCGACGGCGTTGAGGAGCGCGTGCGTCTGTTCGCGACTTGTGGGCGCCGGCAGCGCCGACCGGTAGGTGCCCCGCTCCTTGTGCACTCGCGCGACGGCCCGCTCGATGGCGCGATCACGGTCCCGCTCTGCCAGGCGAAGCTCGCGAGCGAGCTCTTCCCACGCAGCAAGGTCGCCGGCTTCCAGCGCTTCCGCAAGAGCCGCCTGCAGCTCCGCGACGCGCGCCATCGCCTCGCGGGGAACGCCGTCCGCAACCATGCCGGAGAAACTATCGCTTGTTCCAGACTTCGTCCAGACTCTTCCCGCAAGCCGGCAAGATTGGGCAACACGCCCATGCACGACCCCACGCCGACAGCTACGGGTCCACTGGCTGCACTCGGAGTGACCGGGCGAACGCTCGGCACGTCATCGCGTCCTCAGAGCCGATCGATCCAGGTGTCCTCGTCGCGGTTGTCCCACGACGACGCGTTGTCCGTCGGCGCTGAGGGTGAGCGGAGCGAAGCAAGGACCCGCAGCGCCTCCGCACGCGTCAACGCCCGCAAGGACTCGACGGGGCGCTGAACCGCGGCCTCGATCGCTCCTTGCCTCTCCGCCATGGTGGTCAAGCCACGCGCAGTCAGTGCAGCCCTGATGTCCTTCACCAACCAGTCGGCGATCGACTCGTCCCGGGGAACCGGCTGACCCGGTGGCCGCGGGGGCTCGTCACCAAACAGCGAAAGTTCGCTCGCCATGCAGGCGATGCTAAGTGCGGACGCAGCGCGAGCCTTGAAGCCCGCCGATGGCGGCAAGCCCAAAGCTAGTTAGTGCCTGCCTCAGGCCGACTCGGCCGACACCTGGCTTCAAGCTCCGCCAGGAGCTTCCGCTCGCGCGAGTTCGTCTCGCCATCCACCCCCGCTACGCGCGCGGCGGCATCGAGAAGGTCACTCAGGTCCCCCTCTTCGCTTTCGACACGTCGCAACACCTTTTCGGGGTCGAGGTCCACCAGGTGTGCGAGTTGCTCGTCCACCACCTGATGGGCCTCCGCAACCAGCTTCACCAGGTGTCGAAACAGGAGCGCCTCGTCATCAGAAACCCGACCGTCAGCGTTCATGACGAGCCAGGCAACCCAAAGCAACAGTCGCGGGTGCCGACTGCACTCACTCAAGTCCCCGGCCAGCTCGATTATGCGGGCCTCGTTCCGAAAGATGGCCCGCGCATGACGCCCGGCGATCTGAGTCGTGTAGCGGTTCACCAGTGCCGCAAGCGGAACGCCGACCAGGGGGATACCGATCTTGATGACGTTGCGCTGCAGCAGAACCTTGCCCACAACCGGAAGAGCCCTGCCTGCGGCCAATACGCCCTTGGAGTAGAAGCGCTTGATCAGCGGGCGCATCAGGACCGGAACGACCTTGACTACGCCCTCCCGGGCGACCTCTCCACCCTTGATCGTGAACGCCACCCGGATGAGCTTCCAGAGGTCGTCCGGGTCCGACGTGTCGATCGGCACTCGATAAAGGACTGCAATGTCGTAGGCTAGGCGAAGCTGCAGCCGAGTGATGTAAACGACGTCGACCATGACGGTCGCAACCGCGGCCGGAACAGTTGCCGGCGAAGTGCCACCGAGTGAACCGATCGTGGCAGCCACCGTCGCCGTGTACGCACTAGCGGAGAGACCGCCTTCGATTGCCGCGTAGCGGGCCGCCATCTTGATCCGCTGCTCGACAATGCCGTCCGCCGGCACGCCCTTGTACTTCTCCTGGAAGTACTGCCAGTCCACCTTCTCCGTGTAAGAGTTCAGGGACAGAGAGAGCAGACGCGTGAACCAGCCGCCGGACTTGATCTCATCAGGCGTCAGGCTACTGACGAACTCGCGGATCTCCGCCCGCTCGCCTTCAACCTGGACTCGGTCCTTGTCCGTGTGTTTGTCAACAAGGCTTACAGCGTTGACCAACTCTTCAGGCACAGCACTACCTCGAAATTTCAGCAGCAGTAGGGGCGAAGCAAGCCCGCTCATAAGGACGTGCAACGCAGCATGATCGGCATACTGCCTCTCCGTGCACCGCTCGGCCCCAGGGGATCAGGCGCCCCTCATCATTAAGGGGGCTCCTAACGGGTGTGGTCCAGAAAGTATGGCGCGCGTCCGCGCCCTCACCCGGCATCCGGGGTCGGCGCGCCTCCGACTACTGAGCCGAGCGGCGCATCTTCGGCCACGAGCCCACCAATGTGGCGAGCGAACCAGCCCCGACGCCGGCCACTTCTGTCTGGCAGGCATCAGACCACGGCCCCGACCGGCCCGCGCACGCGGGCAGCCTCATCCGACGACGGTTGCCGCCTCCACCAGCCGGCACAGCGCGTTCACCCACCGCAGCTGCTCCGGTGTCCGCACTCGTCGGCCAGGCGGTCGCCTCCGCCGTCACCGGCGCGCTCGTCGAAAAGCTGGGCCCGGAGACGGCGCTGATTCTTCCCGCCCTCGCCGCCGCGCTCGTCGTCGCCGCCGCCTTTGCCCACCGGGCACCGGCCCGGCAGCGCCGAGCCGGAGCGGGAGCTCGTTCCCCGCCTGAGCCGGCTCAGACGCCCAGGTGCGACAGCGCCTGTAGCAGCAGGGTGCTCTGCCCGTTCTCGAACTCGGCGAGGACAGCAGGGTCGCGCGCCTCGAGCGGCGTGAACCAGGTCAGCTCGAGCGCGTCCTGCTGGGGCTCGCAGTCCCCCTCGACCGGCACCACGTAGGCCAGCGACACGGCGTGCTGCCGCGGGTCGTGGAACGGCGTCACGCCCGGGGTCGGGAAGTACTCGGCGACAGTGAACGGCTGCGGTGCGGGCGGGATCCGCGGCAGGGCCAGCGGGCCGAGGTCCTTCTCCATGTGCCGGAGCAGGGCCGCGCGGATCCGCTCGTGGTACAGCACCCGGCCCGACACCAGCGCCCGCTTGATCTGCCCGTCCTCACCGGCCCGCAGCAACAGACCGACGGCGATGACCGTGCCCTGGTCGTCCACCCGCACGGGCACCACGTCGACGTAGAGGATCGGCAGCCGCTCGCGAGCGGCGTCCATGTCGTCGCGGGAGAGCCAGCCGGCATCGGTCGCCGTCGTCACGTCGGTCATGGAGCGTGTCTAACCGATGCCGCTGTCCCGTCGGCAGTCCGGTCCACCCACGCGGCTGACAGCATCGGGCAGGTCCACCGCGCCGCCTGGTCCGCCGGCAGGCCGAGTGGCCGCCAAGGTTCAGCAACCGGGTACCGCCGAGTCGCTGGTCGCCGACCTGAGCATGCTGAAGAGGTTCTCCCCGATCATGCGAGCGGCGCCTCCTCACCTCGACGTCCGGGACCTCTTCACCGAGCGGCGCGAGTGGTTCGTCGCGGAAGCCGACTACCTCCGCGATGCCGACGAGGTGCAACGGTGGCTGACTTGCTGGCCACTCGCGAGACGTGCTCACCGGCAGGCAGGGCCCTGTCCGTGAGGGCATTGCGAAGGGGGGCAATTGCCGCCAAAGTGACCCCCGTGGCGATGCCACCGGGGCGCCGCCGTTGACAGCGGGAGGAACGGCGGCATGCACGCACGGTCCACCAGCATCCGCGGCAACCCCGCCAACCTCGATGTCGGCATCGCCTACGTGCGCGACGAGGTGCTACCGGCGGTCCAGCAGGCAGAGGGCTGCATCGGCCTCTCGATGCTCACCGATCGCGAGAACGGCCGCTGCATCGTCGCGACGGCGTGGGCCGACGAGGAGGACATGCGCGCCAACGCCGCGGAGGACCGCACCGTCCAGCACCGCCTGCTGCACATGCTCGGCGGCGGGCACGCCGACGTCCAGGAGTGGGAGATCGCGATCCTCCACCGCGACCGCCCCGCCGGCGACGGCGCCGGCACACAGGTCACCTGGGCCCGCATCCCGCCCAACCATCTCGACGACCTGCTCGAGGCCTACCGCCACAATCTGATGCCCAAGCTCCAAGAGCTGCCCGGCTTCTGCAGCGTCAGCATGCTCGTCGACCGGCGCAACAGCCGCACGGTGAGCGTCACCAGCTTCGAGACCCGCGAGGCCCTCGAGCTGGTGCGCAAGCACGCCAGGTCCCTGCGCGAGCAGTTCGCCCGGGCCATGGGCGCCCGGATCGTGGACGTCGCCGAGATGGACCTCGCCCTCGCCCACCTGCGGGTGCCCGAGACGGTGTGAGGGAACCTCAGCCGGCGGACCGGCGCATCGACCACATTTGCGCGGGCCGCTCGAACTGCATCGCGACGTCCCAGCCCACCGCGCCGCCCACGGCCTCCTTGCGGAAGTTGCCCACCGCCACCCGCGCCAGCTCCGGATCGGCGGCCACCCGAGCGGCCAGCTCCAGCGCCCGCTTCTCGACGTCGGCGTCGTCCACCGACTCCCAGGCCAGCCCGAGCTCCCGCGCCCGGTCGCCGTTGATCTCCTCGCCGAACAGCGCCATCGCCGCCGCGGCCTCGCGGCCGATCAGCCGGGACAGGATCACGAAGTGCCCACCGCCCGGGTGCATCCCCCGCTTGAGGAACCCGCACAGCAGCCGGGCGTCGCGGGCGACGATCCGCAGGTCGGTCGCCAGCAGCATGTTCATCCCGGCGCCCACCGCCGAGCCCCGGACCGCGGCGATGGTCGGCACCTTCACCTGCCCCAGCCGGTAGAAGGAGTCGTAGATCGCCGACATCCCCTCGTAGGCGGTCGGCTCGGCCGGGTCCCGGCCGGCGTCGGTCAGCACCTTCACGTCCCCGCCCGCGCAGAAGGACTTCCCCACCGCCCGCACGACCAGCGCCCCGACCTCCGGCCGCGCGTCCACCTCGTCGAACAGCCCGATCAGCTCGCGGGCCATCGCCGGCGTCAGCGCGTTCCGCCGCGAGGGCGCGTTCAGCGTCACCACCGCGACCGCGCCGTCGACCTCGAGCAGCACCTCACCGGAGCCAGCAGCCACGAGCCCACCTCTCAGCCAGCAGGCCGGCTCCAGCGCCGGCCGACACCCGCAGGCATCTCACCACGGCCGCAGAACGCCCCGCCCGGGCGATCGGGAACGGCCCCCGGAGCCACCGGCCACCACGCTCCGCACACGTACCATGACGTCTCGCATCCACGAGGCAGGGAGAGCAACCGCCCCATGGCCGACGTCCTGTCGGAGCTCTGGTCGAACCTCCGTCGTCGGCGGACCGAGGACCCCACTCGCCCCTGGCCCCAGGACGGCCGGACGGCCCCGCTGCCCCGGGTCCCCGGCCCCCGCACCCCGACGGACGACGCCGCGGCACCCCGCCGGTACGCACCCCCGCCGGAGCCCACACCCGCCGAGCGCCGGCGGTGGCAGCGTGACCGCCCCGAGCGCCGCCCGGGGCGACGCACGAGGCCCGACCGCCCCCGCCGCAGGCTCGCGCGCAGGCTCAGCACGCTGCTCGCCGCGGTCGCCGTCGTCCAGGCCCTGGTCATCCTGTCGCTGCGCTGGATCGACCCGCCGACGACGGCGTTCATGGCCGCCAACCCCGGCGGCGCGATCCAGCAGTCGGTGCCGGTCGAGCACGTCTCCCGCAACTTCCTCGCCGCGGTCATCGCCCACGAGGACGCCCAGCTGCCCTACCGCACCGGCGCCTTCGAGTGGGGCGAGCTGTTCGACCGCGCGCAGGCCCACCTCGCCGGCGACGAGGACCCGACCGGCTCCACCATCCCCCAGCAGGTCGCCAAGAACCTCTTCCTCAACCAGGAGATGAGCGCCTGGCGCAAGGCCGTCGAGGCCGCCCTGTCCATGGAGCTGGCCCTGCTCCTCGACGACCGCCGCGTGCTCGAGCTCTACGTCAACTACGCCCAGTTCGGGCCGACCATCTACGGCGTCTGCGCGGCCAGCTGGTACTACTTCGACACCCCGCCGCAGAACCTGCCCGTCGACCAGGCCGTGCAGCTCGTCGGGCTGCTCCCCTCCCCCGGGCACGTCCAGCGCGCCCCCGGCGGCGGCCTCGACTTCGACGTCGCCGACGGCCGCGGCTGGCTCTCCCGCTCGCACGTGATCAACGCGCAGAACCGGGTGCCCCGCCACATCGAGAACCTGGGCTTCCGGCCCGTCGAGGACATGGGCATCGACGGCCTCGCCGCCGACCAGCCCGCCGCCGACGACGACTGCTCGACCCGCCCGCAGGAGATCACCGACCTGATCGCCGCCGAGGGCACCGGCTGATCGGCCCCGGGTCCCGGGGCTCCTCAGCTGCCGGTGCGCGCGACCGGGATGCCGGGCCAGCCGGGTCCCGGCCGGAAGGTCCCGCGGCGGGACGGCGCCGGAGCGGCCGCCGGGACCGGGGGCGTGACCACCCGCAGGGCCCTCCCCTCCCGACGCTCCTGGCGCGGCACCGCGCGGGGAGGCAGGGTGTCCCGGCACCACCGCTCGCAGTCGGCCATCAGGTTGCCGGTGGAGAGGGCGCGAGGCGCCCCGCTGGATGGCGTGCCGGACAACGCTGCAGGCTCCTTACATCTGGATGAATCGGTGGCGGGATCCCCGCCGCTCCGCGATCGGGGCTCTGCCGAGCACATGCGCCACCGGCCGAGGGACGACCGGGGGTGTGCCGAGAGCACGCCGTGAGACGGGGCGAGGACGCAGGAGCAACGCTAGGTCACACCCGCGCTCCAGCCCGGCAGGCGGACGACCGGCGCGCCCCCGGATCAGACCGTCGTCGACACCCGGTTGGCCGGCCGACGGCGCACCGAGCGGACCGTCCGCGCCGCGGCGGTGCGGGCCTTGAACAGCACCGGCGAGGTGTCCCAGAGGTGCCGCGCCTCCGCCGCGGGGTCCTCCGGTTCGGCGTCGGCCGGCTCCTCGGGAACAGGGGCCGGCGGCTCGGCGAGGGCCGCCACGGCCGTCCGCCGCCGGGCCAGGACCGCCTCCTTCTGCCGCTCGATCCGCTCCCGCTCGGCCATCACCAGCAGCTCCTCCCGCGCCTGGGCGACGGAGAGCCGCGAGCCCTGCTGCAGCTCCTCGATCTCCACGTCGCCGGCGTCGCGCAGAGCCGCGAGCCGGTCGTAGGCCGACGGCGGGCCGAAGTTCAGCAGCAGCTTCATCAGCACCGGCAGGATCTCGATGCTCATGAACAGCAGCGAGAGCATGAACTGCGCCGCCGCCAGGGTGGCGTTGCGGTCACCGAGCCGGTCGAGCGCCTCCAGTCGCATGAGGATGCCGCCGGCGCCCTCGTTGGTCGCGTCGAACGCGGCCTGCAGCCGGTCCTGGTCCGCGGTGAGCCGCGAGAGCTCCGCCCGGTCGCCGACCAGCGCCGCCGCCGCCTGCTCCGCGCTGCGCGCCTCCGCCGCCGACGCGGCCGCGACGGCCCCGTCCAGCGAGGACGCCGCCGAGGCGACCACCGCCGCCTGCGCGTCCGCGGCCGCCCGGGCCTGCTGGTAGGCGGTGCCGGTCCCGGCCTCGCCGGTGCCGCAGGTGCCGTCCAGCTCGCACTGCGCCTTGGCCTCGAGCTCCCGCTGGGTGGCCAGCGCCGCGTCGTAGGCCTCCTGGCGGGCGCTCGCCTCACCGTGCACGGCCACCAGGCCCGGGTCGCTCTGCCCGCCGGTGGCGACGATCGACTCCTGGGTGGCGATCCGCTCCTGCAGCTCCGGCAGGCCGGCGAACCGCGCGTCGGACTCCAGCGAGCTCCGGTACGCATCGGCGGCTTCCGCCTGCATCGACACGACCTCGGTGTCGATCTCCTTGGCGAACACCTGCAGGGTCAGCGGCGTCGCGATCACGATGCCGAGCACCAGCGCGAGCCCGACCCGCGGCACGGCCAGCACCAGGTTCCGCTTCAGCGACGCGTCGTGCGCCATCCCGACCAGCAGCATCCGGTCGAGGTTGACGATGACCAGCCCCCAGCCGAGGCCGACGAGCAGCGCGAACGGCCACCACACGCCCAGCGCCATGTGCACGGCGAACGCCGCCGACAGGACGGCGAGCCCACCGGTGCTCAGCAGGACCCCGCCCAGCGCCACGAACCGCGGGCGCGCCCCCGGCGCCGCCTCCAGCACGTCGGGACGCCCGCCGCCCAGCACCGCCAGGCCGTCGCCGATCCGCCGATGTCGAGCGGCCACCTGCACGCACCCCCGGGCGACGGGGGTCGTGGTGAGCCGCCGCCTCGCCCCGGGTTATCGGCAGCCCGGCGGGTGTGACGGAACGGTCTCGGCCGCGGAAAGCCGCAGCCCGGGGCCGTGCCGCCTCAGCGACCACACGGCACGCTCGCGCCCCACTGCCCCCTGGCCGCCGTCAGCGCCAGCTGCCGATGGCGTCGGCCAGGGCGGAGTCCATGTCGTAGAGCGGCTCGATGGTGATCTCGACGGCGTGCGCGTAGTGCTGCAGCTGGTAGGCCTGGTAGCGCGCCAGCGCCTCGGGGTCGTCGGCCTCGAAGAGGACGTAGCCGCCCCAGCTCGTGCCGTAGGTCTTGTGGTGGGTGATCCCGCGCTCCACCCCGCCCCAGTTGCCGGACTTCGCGAACGTCCGCATCGCCTCGGCCCAGGCCGCGTCGATCTCCGCCTTGGCGACGCCGTCGCGGTAGGCGAACCGGTGCAGGTACATCTGGCCCATTGCGGAACCTCCCGCTCAACCCGCGTGCGGCGGCCGGCTGGAGTTCCAGATGTCGAGGCCCCATTTCCACCCGCCGTCGGCCTGCCGCTGGTGGACGACGACGTACTTGCCGATGTCGGCGACCTGCTCGCCGACCCGCAGCTCGTAGCGGCCCTCCTCGACGGCCACGTCGTCCCACTCGTCCAGCTGCACCGTCTCCAGGAGGCCCCCGGTGACCCCCATGCCGAGCACGCCGCGCCAGAACTCCTCGATCGCCGCCACCCCGGTCACCCGGTCCGACCCCGGCGGCAGCAGCCGGGCATCGGGCGCGTAGACCGTGGCCATCAGCGCGGCGTCGCCCTTCTCGACCCCCTGCAGGAACGTGGCGTTCAGGGCGTCGACATCACTGCGGGCCATCGGGACCTCCCTCTTCCGGTCGCCCACGGTCGGCGCGCACGCAGCCGCGCGTCAACGCCCGCTGTCCCCGGGACGCGCCGGTCCCGCTCCCGGCGGACCCTGCGCAGCGGCCCCCTCACCCGCCGCCGTCACCGCCCGGCCGGAGAAGCCCGCCCCGCGGCGCACCTCGTCCGGCGTCCGGCCGAACGCCGCGCGGAAGCCGCGGCCGAACGTCGCCTGGTCGCGGAACCCCCAGCCGTGCGCCACGGCCGCCACGGTCACCGCGGTCCCGCTGCGCACCAGCTCGCGGTAGGCCCCCTCGAGGCGCAGCCGCCGCACGTACCCCGCCGGCGTCCGGCCGCGCGCCGCGAACAACGCGTACAGCGAGCGCACCGACAGGTAGGCCCCGGCGGCGATCGCCGGGGGATCCAGCCCCGGATCGCGCAGGTGCGCCGCCACGTAGCCGGTCACCCGCGCCCAGGCCGCGTCGTCCGCGCCCGGGCCCGGGGCACCGCCCAGCAGCGCCACCGCCGCGTCGGCCACCGACTGCCCCAGCCACCCGTCCAGCGCCGCCGCGGTGCCCAGCGCCGTCTCCAGCAGGACGGCCAGCAGGCCGGCCGCCGCCGGGTCCAGCAGCCCGCTGCGGGAGCCGGGGAGCCGGGACGACGGCACGAGCAGCGTCCACATGTGCAGCCGTCCGGGCGTCCGGACGTGCACCGGCTCGGCCCCGCACCGCAGCAGCGCCGAGCCCGGGCGGACGACGACCTCCACGCCGCCCCGCTCGACCACCGCGAGCCCCTCCCGCACGAACAGCACCCCGACGACGTCGCCCGGGCCCACCGCCCGGGGCGCCCGCCCGGGACCGCACCGGGAGTCGACGAGCACGAGGTCCCCCACCCGGTGGCGGGCCGGGGCACGCGGCGCCGCGTCGCCGGAGCTGCGGTGTTCGGCGGCGTCGGCCATGGGGACCTCCCGCCGCGCAGCCAACTCCGGCCCGGGCCGGCGCGGCAAGGCCTGCAGGCATCGCCGGACGTGCTGCACCGATCGTCACGACCCCCGGCCGCCGGGCCGCCACAGTCCGGCCCATGCGAGAGGGCCCCATGCGAGAAGACATCGAGTTCACGGCCGAGGACGGCGTCACCCTGCGCGGCTGGCACTACTCCCCCGACGGCGGGGACGGACCGGCGCCGCTCGTCGTCATGGCGCACGGCTTCTCCGCCACCAAGGAGATGTACCTCGACGACTTCGCCGAGCACTTCGCCGCCGGCGGCCTCGGCGTCCTCGTCTACGACAACCGCAACCTGGGTGCCAGCGACGGCACGCCCCGCGGTGAGCTCGACCCGTGGCAGCAGATCCGTGACTACCGGACGGCGATCACCTGGGCCCTGACCCAGCCCTGGACCGATCCCGCCCGCATCGGCGTCTGGGGTTCCAGCTACAGCGGCGGCCACGTGCTCGTCGTCGCCGCCCTCGACCGCCGGGTGGCGTGCGTGGTCTCCCAGGTGCCGCTGGTCAGCGGGCTGGCCAACGCCCGCCGGCTGATCCGCGCCGACGCCTTCGCCGGCCTGCGGCAGATGTTCGACGGCGACCGGGCCGCCCGGTACGCCGGCCAGGACCCGGCCATGATCCAGGTGGTCTGGGAGAAGGAGCCCGACGAGCCGTGCGCGCTGCCCACCACGGACAGCCACGACTTCTTCCTCGGTCCGATCCTCGAGCGGGCGACCACCTGGCGCAACGAGGTCACCCTGCGCTCGGTGGAGATGTTCACCGAGTACGAACCCGGCGCCTACATCGGCCAGATCGCGCCGACCCCGCTGATGGTCGTCGTCGCCGCGCAGGACCACCTCACCGTCGCCGACCTGACGCTGGAGTACTTCGAGCGCGCCCGGCACCCCAAGGAGCTGGTCGTGCTGCCCGCCGGGCACTTCGACGCCTACGTCGGCGACGGCTTCGCGCGGTCGGCGCCGGCCCAGCTGCGCTTCCTGCAGCAGCACCTCACCTGATCAGGACGGCGGCCGCCAGCCCGGGTCGCGGCCGGTGAGCCCGAGCAGCCGGTCCAGCGCCGGGGCGTCGTCGGGCACCGGCACGGGCGGGCCGAACAGGCCCGGCTGCGGCGGCCCGGCCGCCACCTGGGCCGCGAAGCCGAGGCACGCCTCCACCGACGCCGGGTCGGCCGAGTACGGCTGGCCGGTGGCGACGGCGAGATCCCAGCCGTGCACCAGCACCTCGTCGAGCGCGACCGCCGCCGCGACCGGCGCCGGCATCGTGACGCCACCGGCCTCGGCGGTCCCCTCCCACGCCGAGGGGCGCTGCCACGCGGCCACCAGCGCGTCGAGCTGGGCCGGGATCAGCCGCCGCCACTCCGGCGACAGGTGCTCGGCCGAGGCGGACGGCCCGCCCGGCACCGGCGTCTTCTCCGCCGCCAGCCGGAACGCCAGGGTCAGTCCCACCAGGTGGTCGAGCAGCGCCGCCACGGGCGTGCCGGCCATGGGCGTCGGGTTCCCCAGCTGGTCGCCGCGCACGCCGGCCACCACCCCGGCGACCTCCGCCGCCTGCGGTGCGAGATCGATCCGCGTCGTCTCCATGGAGGGCAGACGGACCACCGCCACAGAACTCAGCGGAGGTGGCGATGACGTCGGCCGGCCGTCGCTCGTCGAGCTCGCGCGGGTGGCCGGCCGACTGCGCGAACGGTACGGAGCGCGGTCCCATGGGGTTCACCGCAGTCGTGCTCTGCCCACGACAGTGGGCAGAGCACGAGTATCCACGGACGGACCTGTGCTCCCCGGCTGCTCGTGCTCTGCTTGCGCAGTGGCAGCCGAGCACGAGCATGCGTCGGGAAGAGCTCGCGGGCTGCAGCTGCACGGAGAGAGCGGGGAACCATGACGGGCCAGCGGTACGCCGTTGTCGGGGGCGGGATCATCGGGACGGCGGTGGCCCGGCGGCTGCTGCAGCGGCAGCCGGACGCCGTCGTCACGGTCCTGGAGAAGGAGCACCGGCTCGCCGCCCACCAGACCGGCCGCAACAGCGGCGTGGTGCACGCCGGGCTCTACTACCAGCCCGGCTCGCTGAAGGCGACGCTGTGCCGCCGCGGCGTGGCCCTGCTCCGGGACTTCTGCGCGGCGAAGGGCCTGCCGTACCGGGAGATCGGCAAGGTGCTGGTCGCGCTCGACGCCGCCGAGGAGCACCGGCTGGCGGCGATCGCCGAGCGGGCCCGGGCCAACGGCGTCCCCGGCGTCCGGATCATCGACCGGGCGGAGCTGCACGAGCGCGAGCCGCACGTCGCCGGCATCGCCGCGCTGCACTCGCCCACCACCGCGATCGTCGACTACGCCGCCGTCACCGAGCACCTCGCCGCGGACGCCCGCGCGGCCGGCGCCACCGTCCGCACCGGCTTCGAGGTGGCCGCCCTGCGGCGCACCGGCGGGGAGGTCGTCGTCGGCGCCACCACCGGGGAGGAGCTGGTGGTCGACCGGGTCGTGCTCTGCGCGGGGCTGCAGGTCGACCGGCTGGCGGCCCTGGCCGGGGACGCCGAGTCGCCGCGGATCGTGCCCTTCCGCGGCGAGTACTACGCGCTGCGGCCGGAGCGGCGCGCGCTGGTCAACGGCCTGGTCTACCCGGTGCCCGACCCGCGGTACCCCTTCCTCGGCGTGCACCTGACCCCGCGGGTGGACGGCGAGGTGCTGGTCGGCCCCAACGCCGTCCTGGCGCTGGCCCGGGAGGGGTACCGGTGGCGCGACGTCTCCCCCCGCGAGCTGGCCGCGATCGCCGGGTTCACCGGCTTCCGGCGGTTCGCCGCGCAGCACTGGCGGACCGGCCTGGCCGAGATGCGCGGCTCGCTGAGCACGCGCGCCTACACCGCCGCGGCCCGCCGGTACCTGCCCGAGCTGACCGCCGCGGACATGGTGCCGGCCGCCGCCGGGGTCCGCGCCCAGGCCATGGAGGCCGACGGCAGCCTGGTCGACGACTTCCGCATCTCCCGCCGCGGCGCGGTGGTGGCGGTGCGCAACGCGCCCTCCCCCGCCGCGACCTCGTCGCTGGCGATCGCCGAGCACCTCGTCGACGTCGTCCTGGCGCACACCCCGTGATCACGCGGGCAGGTAATCCGGCCGAGTGAGTTCCGCTCAAGCGGCCGGAGGGGGCGTCCGATGGAAGGGGGAAGGGGCGGCGGTCCCCGTACCCAGGGAGAACGGCATGGCTGTCCAGGCGAGTACACGGCACCGGAACACGACCGGGGTGCTGCGCCGCAACAACGTCTCGGTCGCCGGCGCGCCGGACGGTCGGCCGCTCGTCTTCGCCCACGGGTTCGGCTGCGACCAGCACGTCTGGCGCTGGGTCGCCCCGGCCTTCGCCGAGAACCACCCGACGGTGCTCTTCGACCACGTGGGTGCCGGCGGCTCGGACCTGTCGGCCTACGACCGGGCCAGGTACGACACCCTGGACGGCTACGCCGCCGACGTGGTCGAGATCTGCGATGCGCTCGATCTGCGCGACGCGGTGTTCGTCGGCCACTCGGTGGGCGCGACGATCGGCGTCCTGGCGGCGCAGCGCGCGCCCGGACGCATCGGTGCCCTCGTCCTCGTCGCCCCCTCGCCGTGCTTCCTCGACGACCCGGCCGACGGCTACACCGGCGGCTTCTCCCGGGAGGACATCGACGACCTGCTCGAGACACTGGCCGGCAACTACCTCGGCTGGTCCGCGGCGATGGCCCCGGTGTTCATGGGCAATCCCGACCGGCCCGAACTGGCCGAGGAGCTGGTGAACGCTTTCTGCCGGACCGATCCCGCCATCGCCGAGCACTTCGCCACGGTGACGTTCCTGGCCGACCACCGCCGTGACCTGGCCGGTGTCGAGGTGCCGACGCTCGTTCTCCAGTGCTCCGACGACGTGCTGGCCTCCGAGGCCGTGGGGCGGTACGTCCACCGCCAGGTGCGCGGCAGCCGGTTCGTCCAGCTGCGGGCCACGGGCCACTGCCCGCACATCGGCGCGCCCGAGGAGACGGCCGCCGCCATCCGGGCGTTCCTGGAGACGACGTGACCCCGGGGGACACCGACTTCCCCGAGGAGGACCTCGAGGACCTGTACGAGCACGCGCCGTGCGGCTACCTGTCCACGCGCCCCGACGGCACGGTGGTCAAGGTCAACGCCACCTTCCTCGACTGGACCGGCCACCGCGCCGAGGACGTGATCGGGCGGCCCTTCCAGGACCTGCTGACCCCGGGCGGGCGGATCTACCACCAGACCCACGTCGCTCCCCTGCTCCGGCTGCAGGGCTCCGTGAAGGCGATCGCGCTCGAGCTGCTGTGCCCGGGCGGACGCCGGCTGCCCGTGCTGGTCAGCTCCGACGTCCGGGCCGACGCCTCGGGCACCCCGGTCCTGGTCCGGACGGCGGTCGTCGACCACACCGAGCGCCGGTCCTACGAGCGGGAGCTGGTGCGGGCGCGGAAGGCCGCCGAGGACTCCGAGCGCCGCGTCCGCGTCCTGCACCGGGCCGCGGCGCAGTTCGCGGAAGCCACGAGCACCGCGGAGGTCGTCGCCGCGCTGGCCGGGATCCTCGCCGACGAGCCCGGGAACGCCGGCGCGGGCGTCTGGCTGGTGGACCCCGACCGGGCGGCGCTCGTGCACGCCGGTGAGGACGGCCCGCCCGCCGCGTCCGTCGCCGACGCCGCCGTCCCCGCGGCGGCACCCGTACCGCTCGCCGCGGCGGTCCGCGGGCACGATGTCGTCGCCGTCCCGACTCCGGCGGCCGCCGAGCAGGACTTCCCGGCCGTGGCGCTGCCGATGCACCGGGCCCGCGTGGAGTCGCTGCTCGCGGTACCCCTGGCCGCCGACGGTGGGGTCGTCGGGGCCTACCAGGCCACGTTCCGCCGCCGCCGCGGCTTCACCCCCGAGCAGCTGGAACTGCACCGCACGCTGGCCCGGCAGGCCGGCGCGGCGATCGAGCGGTCCCGGCTGGACGAGGAGGTCCGGCACCTGGCCCAGCACGATCCGCTGACCGGCGCGGCCAACCGGGCGCTGTTCACCTCCCGCCTCGACCAGGCGCTCGCCGACGCGCGACGCACCGGCGCGCCGGTGTCGGCCATGTTCCTCGACCTCGACGGCTTCAAGGCGGTCAACGACGGCCACGGGCACTCCGCCGGGGACGACCTGCTGGTCGAGATCGCCCAGCGCCTCCGGCGGGTGGTGCGCCCCCGCGACACCGTCGGGCGGCTGGGCGGCGACGAGTTCGCCGTCCTCTGCGCGGGAGCCGATCCCGCCGAGGCCGCGCACATCGCCCGCCGCCTCGAGGAGGCGGTCCGGGCTCCGGTCGCGGTGGCCGGCCGGTCGGTGACGGTGACGGTGACCGCGAGCGTCGGGATCGTGGTGCACGACCCGGGATCGTGTCCGCCGGCGTCGGCCGGGCAGCTGCTCCGGTACGCCGACGCGGCCATGTACCGGGCCAAGGCGCTGGGCAAGGACCGGCACGTCATGTACGACACGACGTTCGGCACCGAGCTCCCCCGGTTGACGGCGCAGGGGGTGCGGGCGACCCTGCCGGGGTGAGCGACCCCCACGACCTGCAGCGGTTCGTGCAGGCCCAGGACGGCGGCACGTACGCGTCGGCGCTGCGCGAACTGCGGGCCGGCGCCAAACGCGGCCACTGGATGTGGTTCGTCTTCCCCCAGATCACCGGCCTGGGCCGCAGCGCGACCGCGCAGCGCTACGCGATCTCCGGGCTGCCCGAGGCGCGGGCCTACCTCGACCACCCGGTGCTCGGCCCGCGGCTGGTCGAGGCGGCGCGGGCGCTGCTCGACCTGGGCGCCACCGATCCGGTGCGGGTCCTCGGCGCGACCGACGCGATGAAGCTGCGGTCGTCGATGACGCTGTTCGCCGAGGCGGCACCCGACGAGCCGGTCTTCGGCGAGGTGCTCGACCGCTGCTTCGGCGGGGAGCGCGACACGGCGACGATCACCCGCCTCTGACGAGCGTCGCGCCGCACAGTCGATCAAGCTGGGAGGCGTGAGCGACGACAGCGGATCGGGTTACGTGACCGGCGGCGAGTACAGCCGGGACTCCAACTACATCACCGACCGGATCACCGCCGACGGCTCCGGCGGCTGGCCGGTCGAGGCCGGCCGGTACCGGCTGGTCGTGGCGCGGGCCTGCCCGTGGGCCAACCGGGCGGTGATCGTGCGCCGGCTGCTCGGCCTGGAGGGTGCGATCTCCATGGGCATGTGCGGCCCCACCCACGACGAGCGCAGCTGGACCTTCGACCTCGACCCCGGCGGCCGCGACCCGGTGCTGGGCTACGAGCGGCTGCAGGAGGCCTTCCTCGCCCGCTTCCCCGGCTACGACCGCGGCATCACCGTGCCCACGATCGTCGACGTCCCGAGCAAGCAGGTCGTCACCAACGACTTCGGCCAGATGACGCTGGACCTCTCCACCGAGTGGACGGCCTTCCACCGCGAGGGCGCCCCGGACCTCTACCCGGAGAAGCTGCGCGACGAGATGGACGAGGTCATGCAGCGGGTCTACACCGAGGTCAACAACGGGGTGTACCGCTGCGGGTTCGCCGGCTCGCAGGATGCCTACGACCAGGCCTACGCCCGGCTGTTCACCGCGCTGGACTGGCTGGAGGACCGGCTGACCGGTCAGCGGTACCTCATGGGCGACACGATCACCGAGGCCGACGTCCGGCTGTTCACCACCCTGGTCCGCTTCGACGCCGTCTACCACGGCCACTTCAAGACCAACCGGCACAAGCTCACCGAGATGCCGGTGCTGTGGGCCTACACCCGCGACCTGTTCCAGACCCCGGGGTTCGGCGACACGATCGACTTCCCGCAGATCAAGGAGCACTACTACGTCGTCCACGCCGACATCAACCCGACGCAGGTCATCCCGGCCGGCCCGGACACGGCCAACTGGCTGACCCCGCACGGCCGCGAGGAGCTCGGCGGCTCCCCGTTCGGCGACGGCACCCCGCCCGGCCCGCTCGCCGAGGGCGAGGAGGTCCCGGCCGACCACGGCCCGGGCGGCATCGGCCACCGCTGAGCCGACACGCGCGGCCGCCGTCCAGCAGGCTGGGCGGATGGCCGCCGATCTCCTCAGCCTGCCGAGCGCCGGGCCCGACCCGATCCCGCTGGCGACCGCCCTCGCGGCCGTGCTGGGCTACGCGCGGGGACGGCGGCCGCTGTGGTTCCGCTCGCCGAGCCACCCGCAGGGCCGGTGGGTGCGCATCCCGGCGTTCGGCTACGAGCGCTTCGACGCCCGGCCGCCCCGGTCCGGCGCGCTCGGGGACGACGACGTCCTCGCCGCCGAGGCGCTGCACGGCAGGCTGCCCCGCGAGAGCTGGGCGGCCGTCCGGACGGCGCTGGACGACGTGGCCGGCCTCGCCGGCGCGGTCGCCGACCGCGCCGCCGGCCGGCCGTTCTGGGAACTCCCCGCCGAGGAGTTCTCGGTGCTCGGCGAGCCCGGGACCGTCGGCGCCGCCCTCCGCGCCCTCCGGTCGCTCGGCCCCGACCCGCTGCCGGCCTACCTGTCGGCGGCGCTGCACCACCGGCGACCGGCGCTCGTCCCGCTCATCGACCCGGTCACCCGTCGCCAGCTGCTGCCGCACGTCGAGGAGGGCGACAGCGGCGTCGAGGCGGTGGTGCACCGGGAGCTGCGCGCCGCCGCCGAGGGGTTCGCCGCGCTCGAGAGCGCGGCGGCCGGCCTGCTCCGGGAAACGGGCGGCGTGCCGCTGACCCGCCTGCGGCTGCACGACGTCCTGGTGTGGCTCAGCGGCAGCCTCCGGCTGGCCCACGCCGTCGAGCTGGGCGTGCGGACCCCGGAGTGGGCCGCGGCCCGGCGCTGAGCCGGGCGCGGCCGGGACCGGCGCGCCGCGCGGACACCAGGTGTCCTGGTGGATCCTCGTGCTCTGCCCCCCACCGTGGGCAGAGCACGAGGATCTGCAGACAGACGTGCCCCGGGGGACGGCGGGCAGCGGTCGGTCAGGGCTCGCCGAGCCGGTTGCGCACCCAGTCGTGGAAGCCGGCGAGGTGGTGCTCGACGGGCACCAGCACCCCGCCGGCGGCGTAGGCGCGCGACCCCATCCCCGGCTGGCAGCGCTCGCAGGCCGCGAAGTCCTGCAGGTTGACCCGGTGGAACAGCTCCACCGAACGCGACAGGTCCGCATCCGCCGCGACGACCTCCGGGGCGTAGAGCCAGTCGCACTCCACCACCGTGCGGTCGACCGCGAGCGGCGTCATGCGGTGGAGGATCACGTGGTCGGGCACCAGGTTGAGGAAGGTCGTCGGGGGCACCGTCACCGCGAAGTACCGCCGATCCCGGCCGGGGTCGACGCCGGGCAGCGCCGGGAAGCCGGCGCCGCCGTCGACGGTGAACCCCGCAGCGCCCGGCGCGAACTCGGCGCCGTGCCCGACCGCGGACTGCGTGGCCACGCCCCGGGCGAACTCCGGCAGCACGCCGGTGAGCTCGGGGTGGATCGTCGCGCAGTGGTAGCACTCCATGAAGTTCTCGACGACGAGCTTCCAGTTGGCGCGCACGTCGTACCGGATCCGCCGGCCCAGGGCCAGCCGCTCGGCGCCGTAGCCCTCGATCGCCGCCGGGTCGCCCAGCCGCTCGCCGACCGCGCCGACCACCTCGCCCTCGAAGGACGGGGGGTCCGCGGCCGCGCAGACCCATGCGTAGCCGAGCCACTCGCGCAGCGCGACGGGCACCAGCCCGTGGGCCGCCCGGTCGGCGTCGGTCATGGCCCGCAGGTTCGGCGCCCCCACCAGCGCGCCGTCCAGGCCGTAGGTCCAGGCGTGGTAGGGGCAGCGCAGCGTGCGCCGCGTCCGCCCCGCCTCCTCGGTGCACAGCAGCGCCCCGCGGTGCCGGCACACGTTGAGGAAGGCGCGCAGCCGGCCGTCCCGGCCCCGGACCACCAGCACGCTCTCCCGGCCGACCTGCACCCGCCGGAAGGCACCGGGCTCGGCGACGTCGTCACCGCGGACCGCGCAGCACCACGTCGCCTCGAGCACCCGGGCCTGCTCGCGAGCGAACAGCTCCGGGTCGGTGTACCACCGGCCGGGCAGCGTGGGCCGCAGGGTGCTGTCCGGCGCGGGCGCCGGGGTACCGGCCGGGCGGGTCAGGTCGTCGGTGGTCATGCCATGGGTGCTCATACCGTCGCCTCCAGCGCCGGCCGGCGCGGGTCGAACAGGTCGATCGGGTGCGCGGTCGCGCCCTCGGTGGCGAGGTCGGCGAGGATCTCGCCGACCACCGGCACGAACTTGAAGCCGTGCCCGGAGAAGCCGCAGGCCACGCTCACCTGCGGGGCGCCGGGATGGACCGCGATCACGAAGTGGTGGTCCGGCGTGGTCGTGTACATGCAGGTGGCCGCGGTGAGGAACCTCCCGGGCAGGGTCGGCAGCACCCCGGCCAGGTGCTCGGCGATGACCGCGACCTCCTCGGCACCGACCTGCCGGTCGAGCGTCTCCGGGGTGCACCGCGTGCCGCGCCGGAAGAAGGCGACCTTGGCGCCGCCGTCCGGCCCGTCGAGGGCCGGGAAGCCGTAGACCTGGGTGCCGTCGGCGGCCTCGTGGATGTAGACCGGGTGCCGGTCCGGCGCGTACGGCCCCACCCCGCCGGTGGGCTGGAACCAGTACATGACCTGCCGCTCCACCACGCACGGCAGTCCCAGGTCGGCCAGCAGCACCGGCGCCCAGGCCCCGGGGCAGACGACCAGCCGGCCGGCCGTGTACTCCCCCGCCACGCTGCGCACCCGCACCCCGCCGTCCGCCGTCGTCGTCCAGTCCACGACCGGCTCGAAGCACCGCAGCTCCGCGCCGCGCCGCCCGGCCAGCTCCAGGTGCGCGGCGACGGTGCGCTCCGGGCGGGCGAACCCGGCGGCGGTCTCGTGGAGGCCGATCTCGTCCGGGCCGGGGGTCAGTGTCGGGAACCGGCGGCGGATCTCCGCGGCGTCGAGCACCTCGTGCGGCAGCCCCCACTCCCGGGAGGCCCGGAGGCTGCCGGCGACCGTGACGCTGCCCGGCGGGCCGAAGAAGATCCCCCCGGTGCGGGTGAGCACGTCGATGCCGGAGTCGGCGGCCAGCTGGTCCCACAGCTCGTAGGCGCGCAGCAGCAGCGGCACGTAGGCCGGGTCCTCGAAGTAGGACTGCCGGGTGATCCGCGAACCGCCGTGGCTGGAGCCGCGGTCGTGCGCCGGCCCGAACCGCTCCAGCCCCAGCACCCGCTGCCCGCGGGCGGCCAGGTGCGCCGCCGCGGCGCTGCCCATGCCGCCCAGCCCGATCACGATCACGTCGTAGCCCGCCACGTGCGCCCCCTCAGCGCCGCACCGGGACGCCCGGCTCGCGCACCACGGTCGCGGCCACCGGTTGCCCGAACCAGTCGATCGTCACCGCCCGGCCCGGCTCGGCCAGGTCGGCGGGCAGCCAGGCGAGCGCGACGGCGCGGCCGATCGTGGGGCCGAACGCGGCCGAGGTCACGTGGCCCACCGGTCTCCCGTCCACCCGCACCGGCTCCCGGCCCATGACGATCGCGGCCGGGTCGTCGAGCGTCAGGCGGGCCAGCCGCCGCTCGTGCCGGCGGCCCGCCAGCGCCGCCCGCCCGAGGAAGCCGCCGTCCGCCCGGACGGCGGCCTGCAGGCCCGCCTCGACCGGGTCCAGCTCGGCGGTCACGTCGAGCCCCCAGGCCGGAGTGCCCGCCTCCAGCCGCAGGCTGTCGTAGGCGTGCTGCCCCGCGGCCACCAGGCCGTGCTCCTCACCGGCGGCCCGCAGCGTGTCCCACAGCCGCAGCCCGCAGGCGGCGTCGGTGTGCAGCTCCCAGCCGGGCTCCCCGACCGGAGCGGTCCGCAGCACCGTGACCGGGACCCCGCCGACGGAGCAGCGGGCGCCCCCGCGCGCGTCGGGCGCGGCCAGCGACGCCAGGACCTCGTCGGCCCGCGGGCCCCACAGCCCGATGCCGCAGGTGCCCGCCGTGGTCTCGCGCAGCTGCACCGAGCCGTCGTCCGGGAGGTGCCGCCGGAACCAGTCGACGTCGAGCGGGCCGGCGCCGACCTGGAACAGCTGCTCGCCCAGCCGGGCGAGGGTGACGATCCCGCGGACGCCGCCGTCGGCCCGCAGCAACAGCGCGTCGACGACGCCGCCGACCGGCCCGACGTCGCCGGTGGTGAGCTCCCGCAGGAAGCCGGCCGCGCCGGGGCCGGCGACCTCGATCCGGGTCTGCGGGGTCAGGTCGTACAGCCCGCCCCGCTCCCGGGTGGCCCGCGCCTCGGCCACGGCGATCGGCGACCAGTGCCGCGCCGACCAGGCGTCCCGCGGCGGCAGGTCGAGCTCCGCGGCCAGCGGTGCGTTGGCCGCGAACCACAGCGGCCGCTCCCAGCCGCGGCTCTCCCCGAACACCGCCCCCAGCTCCTGCTGGCGCGCGACGAAGGGGCTGACCCGCAGCGGCCGCGGCCCGGCGAGCGGGGCCAGCGGGTGCACGACGTCGTAGACCTGGACGAACTGCGCGATCCCGCGCTCGGCGACGTACTCCGGGGACAGCTGCACGTCGGTGAACCGGTGCAGGTCGCACTCCGAGACGTCGGTGCGCGGCTGCCCCTCCACCAGCCACTCCGCCATCGCCCGGGCCACCCCCGCCGAGTGGGTCACCCACACCGCCTCGGCGACCCAGAACCCGGGCAGCTCCCGGGACTCGCCCATCAGCGGCATCCCGTCGGGGGTGAAGGAGAAGACGCCGTTGATGCCGTCGGCGACCTCCGTCCCGGCCAGCCCGGGCAGGAGCACCAGGCTCTGCTTCCACGCCTCGGCGAAGTCCTCGGGGGTGAAGGGCAGGCAGCTGTCGGCGTGCGCCGCGGCCTCCGCGGCGCGCACCGGCATCGGCCGGTGCCCGTAGGAGCCGATGCCCAGCCGGTCGCCGTGCTCGCGGTAGTAGAGGTCCTGGTCCTGGTGTCGCAGGATCGGGGCGCTCGCCTCGGAGACCGCCCCCGCCAGCGCCGGCACCGGGCCGGTGCGCGCGTACTGGTGCGCCAGCGGCTGCAGCGGCACGGTCACCCCGGCCATCGCCCCCACGTCCGGGCCCCAGAACCCGGCCGCGCAGACGACGACGTCGGCCGGCACGAACCCCCGGTCGGTGTGCACCCCGCTCACCCGGCCGCGGTCCTGCGCGATGCCGGTGACCGTGTGCCGGGCCAGGAAGCGCGCCCCTCGCCCGCTCGCCCGGCGGGCCTGCGCCTCGCCCGCCCGGACCGGCGCGGCCAGCCCGTCGGTGGGCACGTGCAGCCCGCCGAGGACGGCGCCGGGGTCGAGCAGCGGGTGCAGCCGGGCGCACTCGGCGGGGTCGAGCAGCCGGGCGTCGATCCCCGCCGCGGTGGCGAAGCCGTGCCGGCGGGCCAGCTCGGCCAGCCGCTCGGGCGTGGTCGCGACCTCCAGCCCGCCCACCTGGCGGAAGCACGGCTGCCCGTCCAGCGCGAGCCCCCGCAGCTTGCCGACCGTGTAGGCGGCGAACCCGGCCAGCGTCCGCGACGGGTTGGTCTGGAAGACCAGGCCCGGGGCGTGCGAGCTCGACCCGCCGGCGGCGAACAGCGGCCCCTGGTCGAGGACGGTGACCTCGGTCCAGCCGCGCTGGGTGAGCTCGTCGGCGAGCGCGCAGCCGACGATCCCGGCGCCGATGACGACCACGCGACCCATGGCAACGCCCTCCGACTGGTTGCGCTGCACGCAACGACGAGCGGAATGCGCAACACGGTTCGCGGCCGGGCGGGCGGGCGTCAAGACCGCCCCGGCCGGCCCTCCGCGGGTCGTGACGGGACGTCGCCGGCTCAGCCCGGCGCGCCGCCGGCCTCCGCGGCCGCCGCGCACAGCCGGGCGGCCACCCGCGCGAAGTCCTCCGGCCGGAGCCGGTAGGACGGCCCGGAGACGCTCATCGCCGCGACCAGCCGCCCGTCGGCGGCGCGCAGCGGCGCGGCCACCGCGTTCAGCCCGGCCTCCAGCTCCCCCACGGTCGCCGCCCAGCCGCGCTCCCGGACGGCGGCCAGCTCCCGCTCGAGGACGGCGGCGTCGCCGACGGTCGCCGGGGTGAACCGCTCCAGCGGGGCGGCGAGCACCCGGCCGGCCACCTCGCCCGGGCCGAAGGCCAGCAGCACCTTGCCGCTGGCGGTCGCGTGCAGCGGGGTCCGCCGGCCGACCCAGTTGAGCACGCCGATCGAGGCGCTCCCGTTCACCTGGCTGACGTTGACCGCCTCGACGCCGTCCAGCACGGCGACGTTGACGGTCTCGTCGAGGTCGGCGGCCAGCCGCTGGGCCACCGCCCGGGTGACGTCGGTGAGGTCGAGCTGGGCGGCGCTGGCCCCGGCCAGGCGGACCAGGCCGAAGCCGAGCCGGAACAGGCCGCGCTCGCGGAGCTGCTCGACCAGCCCCCGCTGCTCCAGGGTGGCCAGCAACCGGGAGGCGGTGGACTTGTGCACGCCCAGCTCGGCGCCGAGCTCGGTGACGCCGGTGGCCCCGCGGCGGGCCAGGATCTCGAGGATGGCCAGCGCGCGGTCGACCGACTGCACCGGCTGGGCCGCCCCGTTCCCGGCCGCACCGTTGCGCATGGTGCAACGCTAGTCGGTCGCCCCTGGTCGGACGGCGTGCCCGACCGGTGCGCAGCGCGGACGCGCGGCCGCGTTCCTCGTCATTGCCACGACCGTCTGGACCGCCCGCCCGCGGCCCCACCGGAGGGGACCGCGAGCCGGCCCCGGAGCATCAACCGTGCTGCGGCGCCGGCAGATGGTCCCCCACGACACCGGCGCGGCCCCGGCCGGTACGTCCACCGGCCCGCCGCCGCGCCGCCTCGGCCAGCTTGGGACCGGCGACCATCTGCACCGCATTCCGGACGGCCAGTGCGTCACTTCCGGGAGCGATGTCCGAAAGGACCGAGAGCGCGGTTATCTCCAGGTGCCGGGCGATCAGGAAAGCCGACTCGTCGCGATCCTCACCGAGGACCGCCGCCAGCAATTCCTGGTGCTCGCGGTGCCGACCGGCCGGCGCCTCGGGACGCGAGGAGTGGTACGTGTTCAGGTACCGCTCGCTCATCTCCGTGTAGGTGGCGATCGTCCGGCAGACGCGTGCCCCGGCCCTGCAGACGAGGACCTCGTGGAAATGCTGATGCGCCCGGTTCCACGCCGGCAGGTCATGGGCTTCACCGGCGGTCAGCATGCGCGCCAGCGTTGCTCGCGCATCATCGGCTTCCTCGGGGCTCAGACGGCCGGTGGTCAGCCGCACGCCGAAGCCCTCGAGCGCGATCCGGGATCCGTAGATCTGGTCCAGCTCGTCCACGTCGAGTTCCGTGACGCGTCCGCGCTGATTGGGCTCCGCCGCGATGAGTCCCTCTTCCTGGAGCATCCGGAACGCTTCCCGCAACGGCGTCCGGCTCACCTGGAACAGGCGCGCGAGTTCCGCCTGTTTCAGTTCCGTTCCGGGAGGGAGCGTCCCCGTGGTGATCAGGTCCCTCAGGTGCCGATGAATCTGCACGCTGGTCTGGCGAGGGTCCGCAATCTCCGGACGCGGGGAATTGATCAGGAGTTCAGCAATGGACATCCCTCCCCCTTTCACACGAGTAGTCTAATGGGAATTCTCTAGCGCAGCAGCCCATGGATGCGCGCCGATCCGGGCAGCGGCGCCCTCGAGAGCCGGGGACCCCGCGACAACACCGCAGCAGACGTCCTACACGCCTGCCACCGCTGCGACCCTCGCCTGTCACATTTCCTCGACCCCCTCCCCCCGCCAGGCGGCGGAGAGCGGCGCACGCTCGGCGCCTACCTGCAGAAACTACACACAGTCCGGTCGGCCCATGGCAAGCAAAATCACCATGTCGGCACCCGGTCCGGCGACGCGGGGCAGGGCGGGCTCGTCCGGATGAACACGCGAGACGCGGCTCCCCGCCACCGGTTTCCCGTTGCGCTCTATGCCTTCCTGACCAGCGGTTTTGTGTCGAGGACGTGATCGGGACGTTTCCGTCTCGTTGCGGAGCGGCCCCGGTCTGCTACCGGGTGTTACGGTCGCACTGCGGTCCGGGCGAGTGCTTGACAACACACTCCGCTGACCCCAAAGTGTGCACACCTTGACCCGCGGGATTACCCCGCTCCACCCAGATGGCGGTGCTCTGCATGGTTCAGCCAGCCACAGCATCCAGTGGCGCACCGGTTCGCCCGGCGCCCCTTGAGGTCTCGTTCACAGACGACCCGCGGGTCGTCAAAGAGGCCGCGACGGAGGACTACTCCACCCACGTGATGCCGCGCTCCTGGCGCAGCGGCCGGCTCTCCCTGGCCATGGCCTGGGGCTCGATGGTCAGCGCGATGTTCTGGGTCTACATGGGTGCCCTGATCGCCGCGGCGGTCGGCACCGTGGACGCCATCATCGGCATCGTCCTGACCTGCCTGGTCTACGGCGGGACGAACTTCGTCCTCACGAAGTACGCGGCGCGGACCGGCCTGACCGTCGCGCTGCTCTCCCGCCGGCTCTTCGGCTACGTCGGGTCGGTCCTGGCGCCGCTGATCTTCGCGGCCACGACGATCTACTACAGCGTCTTCGAGGGCTCCATCGTGGCCCACGCCCTGGAGAACTTCTTCGGCGGCGGCGACATCCGCCTGTGGTACCTGCTGGTCGTCCTCTACAGCATCCCGCTGATCGCCGGTGGCGTCCGGACCTGGATGGACCGGCTCAACGGCGCCCTGCTGCCGTTCTACATCGTCGGGATGATCGCGCTGGTCGTCTGGGCCAGCATCGAGAACGGGGCCAGCCTCGACGTCCCCGACCCGGGTCTGTCGCTGGCCGCGCCCGGCTGGGTGTGGGCCTTCACCGTGTACATGGGCGTCTACATCCTGATGATGTACACGGTCGACTTCGCCCGCTTCAGCAAGCCCGAGGACGCCACCTTCCACGCGAGCGTCACCTTCGGCCCGCCCTTCTACCTGCTCACCTACCTGGGCAACGGCCTGATCGGCATCTTCCTGGCCGCCACGGTGCCCGGCGTGCTGGGTGACGCGGGGATCACCGAGACCGGCATCGTCTCCGGCGTCGTGGGCACGATGGGCATCTTCGGCCTGCTGCTGATCTTCGTCAGCCAGACCCGCATCAACACCGCGAACCTCTACCTCGCCTCGACCAACCTGGAGGCCTTCGCCTCCCGGGTGTTCAAGGTGCAGCTGCCGCGGTTCACCTGGGCCATCGCCTGCGGCGTGCTGGTCTACCTGATCATGCTGACCGACGTCCTGAGCTACATCCTCAGGGCGCTGAACTGGCAGGGCGTGTTCGTGGTGGCCTGGGTCGCCATCGCGCTGGTGCACATCGCCGTCACCCGCAAGGACACCGGCACGCCGGAGTTCCGCCCGGGCCGGCTCAAGGCCGCGACGCCGGCCGTCGCCGTCTGGATCGTCGCCTCGGTCATCGGCATCTACCTGGTCGAGTCGGGGAGCACCGTCGGGGCGACGTGGTCGGCTCCGATCACCTTCCTCCTCGCCGCGGTGGGCTACCTCGCCGTCTCCAGGTACGACGTCCTGCTCGAGCGCGGCAACGACCCCCGCGACGAGGTCGAGGACGCGTGGGCGGCGCGGATCAAGTGCCACGCCTGCGAGAAGTCCTACACCGCCCTCGAGATGGACCGGGATCCCAGCCACGAGGAGCACGCGGCCATCTGCTCGGGCTGCGCCTCGGCGAGCCCGAAGCTGCACCGCGCGGCCGTGGTCGAGGCGACCGCCGGCCACACCGGCTGACCGGCACCCCACGGCTGCCCCGCCACCGCACCACGCATCAACCGCACCGAGAACGACACACCCAAAGAAGGAGGGACGTCAGATGAGGCGCCTGCTCTGCGACCTGGCCGATGTGCCCGACGGGCACGTGAAGGCGATCCAGCTGGAGGGCCTGCCCGAGCTGGCGGTCGCCAACGTCGAAGGGGCGTTCCACGTCTTCGAGGCGTTGTGCAGCCACGGAGCCTCGTCCCTGGCCGAGGGCCGGCTGCTCGGCTGCGAGGTCGAGTGCGTCCTGCACAAGGGGCGCTTCGACGTGACCACCGGCAAGGCGACCCGCCGTCCGGCCAAGAAGCCGATCGCGGTCTACCCGTCGGTCGTCGAGGACGGGCAGCTGTTCCTCGAGAGCGACATCCCGGCCGAGGCCGTCAGCGCCGCCGGCAGGTGATCCCCGCGGGTGGTGCCGGGACACCGGCACCACCCGCGACTCACCCCCTCCCGACCTCACCGCAGCACCGCACGCACAGCACGAAGAGCACCCCGACACAGGAGGACGTCATGACGGATCTCGACGACCGGACCCTCGAGGCCCTCGACGCGGAGTTCGCGGCCGCGCCGGACCCGCATCGGTGGATCAAGAAGTACCCGGAGCTCGGCACCGGTCCCATCTCGACGGACCGGTTCATCTCGGAGGAGTTCTTCGAGCGGGAGCGCAAGGAGGTCTTCGCGAAGTCCTGGCTCAACGTCGGCTCGCGGCACGACTTCACCGGCCCGAACTCCTTCTTCGTCCGGGACATCAAGCTCCTGGGCGTCTCCCTGCTGGTGGTGCAGGACGAGAACGGCAAGGTCCAGGCCTTCCACAACGTCTGCTCGCACCGCGGCAACAAGCTCATCTGGGAGAAGGACGGCGCCTGCCCGAAGCTGTTCGCCTGCCGCTTCCACGGCTGGGGCTACGCCCACGACGGGGAGCTCAAGGAGGTGCCCGACGAGGAGGTCTTCCACTTCGACAAGAAGGACTGGGGTCTCGTCCCCGTCCGCACCGAGGTCTGGAACGGCTTCGTCTTCGTCAACCTCGACGACGACGGCACCGAGGACCTGCACGAGTACCTCGGCCCGCTGGGCGAGAAGCTCAAGGACTTCCCGTTCGACATCCTGAGCCTCTTCGCCCGGTTCGACGTGCCCGAGCGGGCGAACTGGAAGGTCGCCCTCGACGCCCAGAACGAGATCTACCACGTGCCGATGCTGGCCCCGCTGCACCGCTTCCTGGCCGGTGGCGCGTTCTCCAGCAACGACGAGGGCTACACCCGGATCCACGACTTCGAGCGGCTGGGCAGGCACTCGGTCTACAAGTCCGACTCCGACGACGACTTCGAGGAGACCGCCACCGGCAAGGTCAACAGCGGTGTCTCCCCGTCGTTCAGCGAGTTGAAGCTGCCGCTCGACGTGCCCTTCGCCTTCCACGTCATCTTCCCCAACATGGTCCTCGCCTTCTTCGGCAACCAGCTGTTCACCTACAACATCTGGCCCGAGGCGGTGAACCAGACGACCTGGGAGATCCGGCTGCACTACCCGGCGGCCACCAACCTGGCCGAGTGGGCGCTCAACGAGCAGGCGAAGAACCGCTTCCGCGACCTGCTCTGCGAGGACCAGGCCGGTCACGAGGCCCTGCAGGTCGGCCTCGAGTCGCGTGCCCGTGACTCCTTCGTCCTGGGTGACCAGGAGATCCAGATCCGCGCCTTCCACAAGAACCTGGACGAGCAGATGGAGCGTGCCGAGAATGCCTGAGACCACCACCCCCGAGAGCACCGTCGCCCTGCCGGCCGGCTTCGAGCACCTCAGCCGCTACGCCTCCTGGGTGCTGCCGACCGAGCGGGAGCGGATCGCCGCCCGCCTCGACAGGCCCTACCCGGAGTCGGTCGAGTTCTACAAGGGCATGCTGGCTGAGCAGGAGCGGATCATGAGCCACCTGCTCACCGTCCCGGTCGCCGAGGCCACGCCCGAGGACATGGCGCTGATGCACATGACGTTCGCCTTCCTCGAGATCGCGAACGCCGTGGAGGTCTACGGCGAATCCGAGGTCCCCGACGGGGCCGATCTCCGCCTGTTCGTGTCGACGCTCGACGGACAGCCCGCTCGTGTCTGAGCAGAAGGTCGCCTTCCTCACGGGAGGTGGATCCGGCATCGGCCGGGCCAGCGCGGTCGCGCTGGCCCGGCAGGGGCTGGCCGTCGTCATCACCGACGCGAACGCCGACGCGGCGAAGGCGACCCTCGACCTGGTGACCGCAGCCGGCGGCACGGGCGAGGCCCTCGCCGTCGACGTGACCAGCGCGGCGCAGGTGGAGGAGGCCGTCCAGCTGGCCGTGCGCTCGTTCGGCCGGCTGGACGCGGCGGTGAACAGCGCCGGTGTCCAGGGCGACCTGGCCCCCGCCGCCGAGTGCACGCTGGCCAACTGGGAGCGCACGATCGGGGTCAACCTGACCGGCACGTTCCTCGCCCTCCGTGCCGAGATCGCCGCGATGCTGCCGTTCGGGGGCGGGTCGATCGTCAACCTGTCCTCGAACTTCGGGCTGGTCGGCAAGAAGCGCATCCCGGCGTACAACGCGAGCAAGCACGGCGTGATCGGCCTGACCAAGTCCGCAGCGATGGACTACGCCGAGGCCGGCATCCGGGTGAACGCGGTGTGCCCCGGACCGACCATGACCCCGATGCTCGACGTCATCGCCAACGACGCCGGCGGCCAGGGCGACGCGATGCTCCGCGAGGTCGAGGAGAGCGTCCCCATGGGCCGGATGGGCACCGCCGAGGAGGTGGCTGCGGCCATCGCCTGGCTCTGCTCGGACGCGGCGGCCTTCGTCACCGGAATCGCCCTGCCGGTCGACGGAGGATTCGTCGTCGGTCGCTGATGAGCCCCGCTGCCGGGTGGCGCACTCGCTGTCCGCCACCCGGCAGCGGTCCCTCGACCCGTTCCCGCACACGCACTCACGTAAGGAACCACCATGCGCTCGGACACCGCTGTCCCCCCGTCCGGGACCGACGACCTGCAGCTGGTCGTCAGTGAGCTGTCCCGCTGTGCTGACGGCGTCGTCTCGCTGGTGCTCGCCGACCCGCAGGGACGCGAGCTGCCGGCCTGGGAGCCCGGCGCGCACGTCGACGTCTGCATGCCGGGCGTCACCCGCCAGTACTCGCTCTGCGGAGACCCTCGCGAACGCGGGACCTACCGGCTCGGCGTCCTCCTGGAGCCGGAGAGCCGCGGCGGCTCCAAGTTCATCCACGAGCAGCTGTGCGCGGAGCAGACCCTCACCGTGCACCCGCCGCGGAACCACTTCGCGCTCGAGGATGCCGCGGAGTACCTGTTCGTCGCCGGCGGCATCGGGATCACCCCGATCGTGGCCATGATCACCGAGGTGGAGCGACGCGGCCGGCCGTGGCGCCTCGTCTACGGCGGCCGGCAGCGCTCGTCGATGGCCTTCCTCGACGAGCTGGCCGCCTACGGCGACAAGGTGGTGGTCCGCCCCCAGGACGAGTTCGGGCTCCTGGACCTCGACGAGATCCTCGACGTCCCCGACAGCGTCCACATCTACTGCTGCGGTCCCGAGCCCCTCATCGCCGCCGTCGAGGAGCGCTGCACCCGCCGCGCCGCGGGGACGCTGCACGTCGAGCGGTTCGCGGCGCGCGAGCTGCCCGAGGCCGGCGAGCAGACAGCCTTCGAGGTGCACTGCCAGGAGTCCGACGTCACCGTGACCGTCGCCGCGGGCCAGAGCATGCTCGACGCCCTGCTCGACGCCGGCGTCGACCTCAACTTCGACTGCCGCGAGGGAACCTGCGGCAGCTGCGAGCTCGAGGTCCTCGAGGGTCGGCCCCTCCACCTCGACTCGATCCTCAGCGTCGCCGAGCGCGAGACCGCCGAGATCATCTTCCCCTGCGTCTCGCGGGCCCGGAGTGACCGCCTGGTCCTCGACGCCTGAGACGCGCGCCGCCCCGCGGCGCCCCCACGAACCTGGTCGCGGACGACGACGTCCACGACCGCCACAGACCTGTGGCACCAGGAGAAACACCCCACCGGGCCCGGTCGCAAGCCGGGTCGGACAGCGAGGAGAGAGTCATGATCCGTCACGTCTTCATGTGGCAGGTTGCCGAAGGCCACGACCCCGAGAAGGTCGTCGAGCTGCTGACCACGCTTTCCGAGAAGCTCCCCCAGCTGCGCAGCTGGGAGCTGGGTAGCCACGCCGGGGAGCCGAACGACAACGGTCGCCCGTGGGACGGCGTCCTCATCTCGGACTTCGACGACTGGCAGGGGCTGGCGGAGTACTCCGACGACCCGTACCACGCCGAGGTGGTGGCGCAGCTCCTGCCGATGGTGTCCGAGCGCGCTGTGGTCGACTTCGTCCGCGAGCAGGCGTAATGGCCCGGGCGGACATCAAGGTCGGCTCCAGCCCCTACGGTCCCGACGACCAGCTCGGGGCCATGAACAAGATGACGGCCGCGTCATCGGCGGCGGTGCTCGCCCGGGCCGACGGCTCCAAGGTCTACGACCTGAGCATCGACTACTTCGTGGGCATGCCCAGCTTCCAGGCCGCCGGCGACCCCAGCTACCAGATCTACATGTCGCACACCCCGCAGGGCACCGTCGTGGACAACCTCAACGGCGTGGGCGACGAGATCAACCGGAACGTCTGCTACTCCGGCGACGTGATCTTCATGTACACGCACACCGGTACGCACATCGACTCGCTGAACCACTTCGGGGTCGACGGGAAGATCTACAACGGGTTCACCGCGGACGAGCACCTCGGTAGCCGGCACTGGATGCGTGGTGGCGCCGAGACCATCCCGCCCCTGGTCGCCCGGGGCGTGATGCTCGACATCGCCGGCCTGAAGAACGAGGAGTGCCTCCCGCCCTCCTACGCCATCACGGTGGAGGACTGCCAGCAGGCGCTGGACAAGGCCGGGCTGACCCTGGAGGAAGGCGACGTGGCCTTCATCCGGACCGGCCGGATGGCCTACTGGCCGGACGGTTCCAAGGTCCTGGGCAACCCGCCCGGGGTCGGGCTGGACGCCGCCCGCTGGCTCACCGAGCAGGGGATCATCGCCATCGCCGCCGACCAGGAGTGCGTCGAGGTCGGTCCCTCGCAGCACGAGGACAACTGGCTGCCGGGGCACTGCCACTTCCTGGCCGAGGCCGGCGTCCCGATGATCGAGCTGGTGAACCTGGAGGAGCTCGCCCGCGACGGGGTGTACGAGTTCTGCCTGATCGCCGCCCCGATCCGGCTGCGGGGGGCCTCCGGCGCTCCGCTGCGTCCGCTGGCCATGGCGCTGCGGGACTGACCGCACCAGCCCGAACAACCGGGGCGCCGTCCTGCCCAGTCACGCGGCGGGACGGCGCCCCGGTCCCTGTTGTGAGATCAGAGGAGAACCCGTCATGAGCGAGGGCCAGACGACGGTCCGCCGGCCCCGGAGCTCCGGCTGCGGCGATTCGAGCTACCGCATCCGCGTGAAGGTCGTGCAGGTCGCCTACGGCGACGACGAGCCGGTCAGTGACCGGATCGACCGGGTGGCGGCACTGGTGTGCGGCCTGACCGACGCCGACCTGATCGTGCTCCCGGAGCTCTGGGCGCACGGGGGGTTCGCCAGCGACACGTGGGTCGATCGGGCCGAGCCGCTCGACGGCCCGGTGGCCCGCGCCATGTCCGAGGCCGCCCGGGCTGCCGGCGCGGTCCTCCACGCGGGCTCGATCATCGAACGCGCGCCGGCCGACGCCGCCCGGGCCCCGGAGGTTCGCGGGTTGTGGAACACCTCGCTGCTGTTCGGGCGGGACGGCGCGCTGCGCGCCACCTACCGCAAGGTCCACCGGTTCGGCTTCGGGGACGGTGAGCCCCGTCTCCTCGACGCTGGTGACCGGATCGTCACCACGCCGCTGACCGGCACGGATGGGTGCGAGGTCGCGACCATCGGTCTGGCCACCTGCTACGACCTGCGCTTCCCGGAGATGTTCCGGACCCTGCTCGACGCGGGCAGCGACCTTTTCGTGGTGCCCGCCGCATGGCCGGCGCCACGGGTGGAGCACTGGCAGCTGCTGGGTCGCGCCCGGGCACTGGAGAACCAGTCGTTCCTCATCCAGTGCAACACGGCCGGCACGCACAGTGGCGTCGCGATGGGCGGGTGCAGCCAGGTGGTCTCGCCGAACGGCGTCGTCCTGGCCCAGGCCGGCTCGGGACCGGAGGTCCTGGACGTGCAGCTGGACCTGCGGGAGGTGGACCACTACCGCCGGTCGTTCCCCGTCCTCGACGACCGCCGTCTGGGGACCCCCGCCCGTGAGGCGGCCCCGGCATGACCGCGCTCGAGGTTCCGGAGCTCACCGAGCCGCTGCGCAACCCGGCGCCCGGCGTCGTGACCGTCTGGTCGGACATCGGCTGCCCGTGGGCGTCGCTGGCCCTGCACACCCTGCACCGCCGGGCCGCGGAGCGCGACGACCCGTTGCTGGTCGACCACCGTGCGTTCCCCCTGGAGCTCTTCAACCGGCGCGGCACCCCGAAGCTGATCATCGATGTCGAGGTCGTGGCCATCGCCGCGCACTGCCCCGACCTGGGCTGGCGGCCCTGGACCCAGCCCGACTCGACGTACCCGGTGACCATGCTGCCGGCCATGGAGGCGGTCCAGGCGGCGAAGGACCCGGCCGTCGGCGGTCTGCGCGCCAGCGATGAGCTCGACGCCGCTCTCCGGCGGGCCTTCTACGCCGAGGGACGCTGCATCAGCGTGCACAGCGTGATCCTCGACGTGGCCGAGCAGTGCGCGCACGTCGATGCTGCGGCGCTGGCCGGCGCTCTCGCCCGAGGAGCCGGGCGGCGGGAGGTCTACGCGCAGTGGGAGGTCGCCCAGCGGCCGGACGTCCAGGGAAGTCCGCACCTGTTCGCGGCGGGCGGCTTCGCCACGCACAACCCCGGTGCGACCTACCACTGGACCGCGGCCCCGCCGGACGGCTTCCCGCGTCTCGAGGAGTACCGCACGGAGTGGGCGGAGGAGCTGCTGGACCTGCTGTCGAGGGGCGCCTGACACACCGGCGGCCCGCTCTCGCCCGCGTCCTCAGACGACCCGGGTGAGGGCGGGCCAGAGGGCGTCGCCGCCGTCGGCGAGCAGGCCGACGCCGAGGACCCGCGCCCAGGTGAGCTCGGATCCGGCCTCGTCGCGCCAGGACCAGCAGCGGCGGGTGAGGTGGTGCAGCTTGTGTTCCTGGGTGAAGCCGATCGCGCCGTGCACCTGGTGGGCCAGCCGGGCCACCGGCTCGACCGCGGCGCCGGCGCGCACCTTGGCCGCGGCGGCGGGCAGGACGACGTCCTCCCCGCGGTCGAGGGCCTGGACGGCGGCGTCGACCAGCGCGCCGGTGGCGGTGACCTCCCCGGCCATCTGCGCGAGCTGCATCTGGATGGCCTGGAACTTCGCCAGCGGCCGGCCGAACTGCTGCCGCTCCCCGGCGTACCGCACGGTCCAGGCGAGCACCTGCTCCAGCGCCGCGGCCAGCTGCACCGCCCGGGCCAGGGCGAACCGCGCCCGCACCCGCGCCGCCCGGGCCGGGGGCAGCAGCGCCCCGGTGGCGGGTGCGCCGCCGAGCACCAGCGAGCCGCGGGGCTCCCCGGCCAGGTTGCGGGCCTCGCTGCCGGCCAGCCCCGCGGCGTCGACCAGGGCCAGCACGGCGCCCTCGATCCCGGCCGGTGCGGCGGCCAGCACCGCGACGTGCCGGGCCACCCCGGCCCAGGCGACGTCGGTGGCGGTGCCGGTGAGCGTCCAGCGGCCGGGCCCGTCACCGTCGTCGACCGGCTCGGCGTGCACCGCCCCCTCCACCGCCACGGTCAGCGGCTGGTCCACCGGCGGCAGGTCCAGGCCGGCCGCGACCAGCGCGGGGCCGGCGACCAGCAGCTGCTCGGCCACCGGCACCGCCGCGGCCCCGGCGGCCAGGGTGCGGACGACGGCGACCGCGTCGGCCGGCTCCCCGCCCGAGCCCCCGGCCTGCTCGGGCAGCCCGACCCCGGTCAGCCCGGCCTCGGCCAGGGTCGACCACAGCTCCGCGTCCCACGGCCGCTCCGGGGTGAGCACGAACGGCTCGTGCGCGGACAGGATGTCCCGCACGGTCTCCACGACCAGGTCCTGATCGCTCATCGCAGCCCCAGCCCCCTCGCCACGATGCCGCGCAGGATCTCGTTCGTCCCGCCCCGCAGCGTGTAGCCCGGCGCGTGCAGCTGCGCCTCGGCCAGCGCCCGGGCCAGCGGATCCGGCGAGTCCAGCGACGGCGCCACCTCGACCACCCGGCGGATCTCCTCGATGACATCGGCCTCGAACGTCGTCCCCACGTCCTTCACCAGCGCCGCGGGGATGTCGGGCAGCTCGCCGCGGTCCAGCGCCGCGGCGATCCGCAGGCTCAGCTGCCGCAGCGCCAGCAGCCGGGCCGAGAGCCGGCCCAGGGTGGCCAGCGCCGCCGGGTCGCCGGAGTCGACAACTCGACGTCCGAACTCGGCGAGAAGGGGATATGTCGACAAGAAGCGTTCCGGCCCCGACCGCTCGAAGGCCAGCTCGGCGGTCACCTGCTGCCAGCCGTTGCCCTCCTCGCCCAGCAGCATGTCCCCGGGGACGACGACGTCGTCGAACACCACCTCGTTGAAGTGGTGCCCGCCGTCCAGGATCCGGATCGGGTTGATGCTGATCCCCGGCAGCGACAGGTCCACCAGCAGCTGGGACAGCCCGGCGTGCCGGTTGCCCGGATCCACCGGCGCGGTGCGCACGAGCACGATCCCGTAGTGCGAGTGGTGCGCGTTCGACGTCCAGACCTTCGCGCCGGTGACCACCCAGTCGCCGGCGCCGTTGCGGGTGGCGCGGGTGCGGATCGAGGCCAGGTCCGAGCCGGAGTCCGGCTCGGACATGCCGATCACGAAGAAGCACTCCCCCGCCGCGATGCGCGGCAGGATCGCCTGCCGCTGCGCCTCGGTGCCGAACTTCAGCAGGTTGGGGCCCGACTGCCGGTCGGCGATCCAGTGCGCCGCCACCGGCGCCCCCGCCGCCAGCAGCTCCTCGGTCACCGCGTACCGCTCCATCGCCGAGCGCTCGTGCCCGCCGTACCGCTTCGGCCAGGTCATCCCCAGCCAGCCCCGCTCCCCCAGCTTCCGCGAGAACGCCGGGTCGACGCCGGACAGCCACGTGTCGACGTGGGTGGTGAAGGATCCGGCGGCCTGCTCGGCGGCGAGGAACTCGCGCACCTCCGCGCGAACCTTCTCCGCGGCCTCGGACGGCGGCGCGGGAGCCGGCGCGAGTGGACTGCTCATGCGGTGCGGCTCCCCACGTCGGTGTGGCACGTCCCCGCAGCCTGCCAGAGCCGCCACCGACGGGCTCAGCGGTCCTCGGCGCCCTCCTCCTCGTCCGAACCGCCACGGGTGAGCTGGCGGAGCTCGGAGACGACGTCGCCGGCCGCGGTCGCCAGCGAGTTCACCGCCCCTGACACGAGCCGGCGGACCCCGGCGCCGTCCAGCCCGAGCAGCGAGCCGAAGCCCGCGGCGGACTCGAGGCCGGGCAGGGACGTCACCCCCGGGTGGGCCTGCCCGTGCCCCTCGGCGAGCTCCGGCGACCAGCGCATCGCATCGCCGGACATCGTGATGTCACCGGTGGCGCCGTCGATGGCGTCGGTCACCGGATTGGGAGAACACTCCATGGCCGCCTCCCGCGCCGCAGATGCCCTCCTCCGATGGTGGCCCGTGCGGGTGCGCCGCGCCAGGGCCGTCAGTAGCGGGAGGTGCCGCAGTCGGCGCAGCGCTTGCGCGGCGGCCGGGTCTCCCGCTGGCAGTTCGGGCAGGTCCAGACGGTCCGCTCGGGGCGCGGCCGGCGGGCCGTGCCGCGGCGGGTGGTCGCCGGGGTGGTGAGCGTGCTCATGGCGTCCTCCAGAACGTGCGTGAGGTCCTCCAGGTCGGTGCGTCCCCACGCTAGGAAGGGCAGATGTCACCGAGGTGACCTCCACGTTGCCGTTGCCGCCGGCGGGTGTGACCCCGGCGGCAGTCGATGAGTCCGGCCGCGGCCCGGGGTCGGAGGAGCATGGCTG
The DNA here is from genome assembly GCF_900114385.1 of Geodermatophilus ruber. Lineage (GTDB taxonomy): Bacteria > Actinomycetota > Actinomycetes > Mycobacteriales > Geodermatophilaceae > Geodermatophilus > Geodermatophilus ruber. The sequence goes on along the minus strand of NZ_FOSW01000010.1, from coordinate 3,246 downwards.
CGACGTTCGTCCCCGTGCCCGGAGCCGGCGGGCACCTCGTCGCGCTCAGCCGGCCCGCCGACCGGCTGGTGGGCTACCTGCTCCCCGGCATGCCGTAGCCGCCCGACGGGAATGCCGGGGCACCATGGGCGATTGCTCCTGAGCCGACGCAGGACCCGACAGGAAGACGCGCAGTGCCGACGACGCAGCCCGAGCTCGTTCCCCACCCCGAGATCGCAGCCGAGCAGCAGTACGTCCAGGAGCTCTACGGCCGCCTGGACGCCGCCCGGAACCTGGCCGCGCAGCGGCTGAAGCAGGCCATCTCCTGGCCGGCGGTCGACCCGCAGGCGCTGCAGGAGCGCGATGCCACCGTCCGGTTCCAGACCGAACGGGTCACCGCCCTCGACGCCGCCGAGGCCGGCCTGTGCGTCGGCCGCATCGACCGCACCGAGGACGGGCCCCTCTACATCGGGCGGATCGGCCTGGCCGCCGACGACGCCGGCGGTGACCCCGCCCTCGTCGACTGGCGCGCGCCCGCCGCCCGGCCCTTCTACACCGCGACCCCGGTGCAGCCCCTCGGGGTCGACCGGCGCCGGCACATCCGCACCCGGGGACGCACCGTCGTCCGGCTCGACGACGAGGTGCTCGCCGACGGCGTCGCCGGGTCCGGCCTCACCGGTGAGGCAGCGCTGCTGGACGCGCTGGACACCGCGCGCACCGGGCGGATGACCGACATCGTCCGCACCATCCAGGCCGAGCAGGACCGCATCATCCGCGCCGACGACCGCGGCGTCCTGGTCGTGCAGGGCGGGCCGGGCACCGGCAAGACCGCCGTCGCCCTGCACCGCGCCGCCTACCTGCTCTACACCCACCGCGAGCGGCTGGCCCGCCGCGGGCTGCTGGTCGTCGGGCCCACCCCGACATTCCTCCGCTACATCGCCGACGTGCTGCCCTCCCTCGGCGAGACCGGCGTGCTGCTGGCCGGGCTCGGTCAGCTGCGTCCCGGACTGGACGCCCGCGGGACCGAGTCGGCCGAGGCGGCCGCGGTCAAGGGCGGGCTCGGGATGATCGAGGTGCTGGCGGCGGCCGTCGCCGACCGGCAGGTCGTGCCCGACCGTCCCGTGGAGGTCACCGTCGACGGCTTCGCGCTGCGGCTGCGCCCGATCGACGTGCGGCGGGCGCAGAACACCGCGCGCAAGGCCGATCGGCTGCACAACCTGGCGCGGGCGGTGTTCGCCCGCCGCATCGTCGACACGCTCACCAAGCGCTACACCGAGCGGATCGGCGCCGACGTCCGCGGCGGGGGCAACCTGCTCGACCGCGAGGACGTCGCGTCGCTGCGCAAGGAGGTCGCCGCCGAGCCCGCCGTCCGGCTGCTGATCGACGACCTGTGGCCGGTGCTGACCCCCGAGCGGCTGCTCGGCGAACTGTTCGCCGACCCCGCGCGGATCGCCGCCGCCACCCCGGACTGGTCCGACGCCGACCGCGCCCTCCTGCACCGGCCCCGCGGCGCGGCGTGGACGCCGGCCGACGTCCCGCTGCTGGAGGAGGCCGAGGAGCTGCTCGGGTTCGACGACAGCGCGCAGCGGGCGCGGGCCGAGCGCGACCGCCGCCGCCGGCTGGCCGAGGCCCAGGAGACCCTCGACGTCCTGCACGGCTCGCGCTCGGTCGACCTGGAGGACGAGCACCTCGAGGCCGAGGTGCTCAGCGCCGGTGACCTCATCGACGCCGAGCAGCTGGCCGAGCGGCAGCAGACGGTCGACTCCCGCACCACCGCGGAGCGGGCCGCCGCCGACCGCACCTGGACCTTCGGGCACGTCGTCGTCGACGAGGCGCAGGAGCTCTCCCCGATGGCGTGGCGGCTGCTGGTGCGCCGCTGCCCCACCCGGTCGATGACCGCCGTCGGGGACCTCGCCCAGACCGGCACGCTGGCCGGCGCCTCGCGCTGGGAGGAGACGCTGCGGCCGCACGTCGGCGACGCCTGGCGGCTGGAGGAGCTCACCGTCAACTACCGCACCCCGGCCGAGATCATGGCCGTGGCCGCGGACGTGCTGGCCGCCGGCGGCACCGGGGCGACGGCTCCGCGGTCGGTGCGCCCGGCCACGGAGGACCCGTGGGCGGAGCTCACCGGTCCGGGGGTGGCCGTCCGGGTCGCGGAGGTGACCGCCGGGCTCGCGCAGCACGAGGGCACCACCGCCGTCATCGTGCCGGCGAGCCGGGTCGCCGAGGTGGCCGCCGCGGTGTCCGAGCGGGTCTCCGGCGTCTCCTCGGGCCCTGCGGCCGACTCCTCGCTCGGCCCCGTGGTGATCACCCCGGCCGAGGCCAAGGGCCTGGAGTTCGACTCGGTGCTCGTGGTCGATCCCCAGCGGATGCTCGACGAGGGGGTGCGCGGGCACAACGACCTCTACGTGGCGCTGACCCGGGCCACCCAGCGGCTCGGCGTCCTCTCCCCCGGTGAGCTGCCCGAGGAACTGTCCCGTCTGGCCTGAGGCCCGTTCCCGACCGCCCCCTCCGACGGCGGCCCTGTCAAGACCCCCTCCAGATCTGTGGACAGGGCTTTGACCTGGGGATTCGCCTCGCCGGGCCCGCTCTTGCGGGCTAGGATTCGAACATATGTTCGGATCGTGGAGGGGATGTCGTGGCCGGGTTGACCGAGGCACTCGACGGGCTGGCCGCTGCCGATCTGAAGCCGCTGGTGGGCCCGGTGCTGCTGGATCGGCTGCGCGGGCTGCTCACCGCGCAGAACCGGCTGGCCGCCGAGGTGGCCCGCACGGTGCGCGAGTGCGAGCTGAACGGCGCGGCCGAGCACGACGGGCTGAAGACGATGGCCTCCTGGCTGCGCGGGCACGCCCGGCTGTCGGCGGCCGCCGCCCGGCAGCTGGTGCACAACGGCCGCGCGCTGGAGCAGCTGCCCGCGCTGGCCGCCGCCCATGCGGCCGGGCGGGTGACCGCGGAGCAGGTGGCGGTGGTGGAGCCGATCACCCGCCCGGACAACCGCGCGGCCGCCGCGGAGCGGGGGGTGGACCTGGCCGAGATCGACCGGGTGCTGGCCGGGCTCGCCACCGAGCGGCCGCATGCGGAGCTGCGGATGGCGGTGCACCGGCACCTGGCCTGGCTGGATCAGGACGGCCCCGAGCCCGACCCCACCGAGGGCCGCACGCTGCGCCTCGCCACGCACCCCGACGGGCACCTCTCCTTCCGCGGCGACCTGGACCCAGTGGGTGGGGAGAAGCTGCAGACCGCGCTGGAGGCGCTGGTGCAGGCCGG
>NZ_FOSW01000012.1 GCF_900114385.1 Geodermatophilus ruber | reverse complement strand
CGTGCTGAGCGGGGCGACCGTGCTGAGCGGGGCGACCGTGCTGAGCGGGGCGACCGTGCTGAGCGGGGCGACCGTGCTGAGCGGGGCGACCGTGCCGAGCGGGGCGACCGTGCCGAGCGCGGCAACCGCGGTCCCGACCGCAACGAGCGCGGCGACCGGGGCGGCCGGCCGGACAACCGCACCGACAACCGCACCGACAACCGCACCGACGAGGACGACGACGACTTCGAGGGCGGCCGCGGCCGCCGCGGGCGTCGCTACCGCGACCGCAACCGCCGCGGCAACGGCCGGGACCGCTTCGACCAGGCCGAGCCCACCGTCAGCGAGGACGACGTCCTGCTGCCGGTCGCCGGCATCCTCGACGTGCTCGACAACTACGCGTTCGTCCGGACGTCGGGCTACCTCACCGGGCCCAACGACGTCTACGTGTCGCTGTCGCAGGTGCGCCGCTACGGCCTGCGCCGCGGTGACGCGATCACCGGCGCCGTCCGGCAGCCGCGCGAGGGCGAGCGCAAGGACAAGTACAACGCGCTGGTCCGGCTGGACTCCGTCAACGGCCTAGAGCCCGAGCAGGCCCGGCAGCGCCCCGAGTTCACCAAGCTGACCCCGCTCTACCCGCAGGAGCGCCTGCGGCTGGAGACCGAGCCGCACCAGCTGACCACCCGGGTCATCGACCTGGTCATGCCGATCGGCAAGGGGCAGCGCGCGCTGATCGTCAGCCCGCCCAAGGCCGGCAAGACGATGGTGCTGCAGGCGATCGCGAACGCGATCACCACGAACAACCCCGAGTGCCACCTCATGGTCGTCCTCGTCGACGAGCGGCCCGAGGAGGTCACCGACATGCAGCGCTCGGTGAAGGGCGAGGTCATCGCCTCGACCTTCGACCGGCCGCCGTCGGACCACACCACGGTCGCCGAGCTGTCCATCGAGCGGGCCAAGCGCCTGGTCGAGATGGGCCACGACGTCGTCGTCCTGCTGGACTCGATCACCCGGCTGGGCCGCGCCTACAACCTGGCCGCCCCCGCCAGCGGGCGCATCCTCTCCGGTGGTGTCGACTCGACGGCGCTGTACCCGCCCAAGCGCTTCCTCGGCGCCGCCCGCAACATCGAGAACGGCGGCTCGCTGACCATCATCGCCTCGGCGCTGGTGGAGACCGGGTCCACGATGGACACGGTCATCTTCGAGGAGTTCAAGGGCACCGGGAACGCGGAGATCAAGCTCGACCGCCGGCTGGCGGACAAGCGGGTCTTCCCGGCCGTCGACGTCAACGCGTCAGGCACCCGCAAGGAGGAGATCCTCCTGTCGCCCGACGAGTTGGCCATCGTCATCAAGCTGCGCCGGGTGCTCGCCGCGCTGGAGCCCCAGCAGGCTCTCGAGCTACTGCTGGACAAGCTCAAGAAGACGCGGAACAACATCGAGTTCCTCATGCAGATCCAGAAGACGACCCTGGGCCCCGGGAGCGACTGAGCAAGGGCCCTCCTGCCCCCCCGACCCTCGCTGTCCCCCGCAAGCGGGCGGTACCCCCAGCTCGGGTCGGGACCCTGCAGGAGGGCCGTTCCAGCCCCTCGCTGCCGGCGGGGCTCACCGATGAGGGATACTGGTCGGCCGAGCCCCGCTGTGCGGCCGGAATGACCGGCCGGCCGCCGGCGTTCGACCGACCAGTACGGCACAGACTTCAGAAGAGGCGATATGAAGCCCGGAATCCACCCCGAGTACCACACCACCACGGTGACCTGTGGCTGCGGGAACACCTTCACCACCCGCAGCACGGCGCCCGGCGGCCAGCTGACCGTCGAGACCTGCTCCGCCTGCCACCCCTTCTACACCGGCAAGCAGCGGATCCTCGACACCGGTGGCCGCGTCGCCCGCTTCGAGAAGCGCTTCGGCAAGCGCGGCGCGAACGCCGGCAAGTAGCACGTCCGACGGCGCCCGCACCCACCTCTCCCGGTGGGTGCGGGCGCCGTCGTCATGTCCGCCCCCGCTCCCCGGACGGCTCCCGCGAGAACCGTCCCCGACCCTCCGCCGGTTCCTCCCGGGACCGGCGCTCCCTGGAAGTGACCCTGATGAGCAGCCCTGAGACGGCCGCACCGGACCGGCTGACCGGGCTGGTGGCCGAGCACGCCGCCCTGGAGGCCGAGCTCGCCGACCCGGCGGTCCACGCCGACGCCGCCCGCGCCCGGCGGCTGGGCCGGCGCTACGCCCAGCTCGCCCCGGTCGTCGAGACGGTGCGGGTGCTCGAGTCCGCCCGCGACGACCTCGCCGCGGCCCGCGAGCTCGCCGCCGAGGACGCCTCCTTCGCCGCCGAGGCCACCGCGCTGGAGCAGCGCATCCCCGAGCTCGAGGACCGGCTGCGCGAGCTGCTCCTGCCCAAGGACCCGGACGACGACAAGGACGTCATCCTCGAGATCAAGGCGGGGGAGGGGGGCGCGGAGTCGGCGTTGTTCGCCGGCGACCTGCTGCGCATGTACCTCCGCTACGCCGAGCGGCGCGGCTGGTCGGCGGAGGTCATCGACGCCGTCGAGGCCGACCTCGGCGGCTACAAGGACGTCTCGGTGGCGGTGAAGGCCCGCGGCGACGAGGGCATCTGGGCGCGGCTGAAGTTCGAGGGCGGCGTGCACCGGGTCCAGCGAGTGCCGGTCACCGAGAGCCAGGGGCGCATCCACACCTCCGCGGCCGGCGTCCTCGTGCTGCCCGAGGCCGAGGAGGTCGACGTCACCGTGGACGCGAACGATCTGCGCATCGACGTCTTCCGCTCCTCGGGGCCGGGCGGGCAGAGCGTCAACACCACCGACTCCGCCGTCCGGATCACCCACCTGCCCACCGGCATCGTGGTGTCCTGCCAGAACGAGAAGAGCCAGCTGCAGAACCGGGAGTCCGCGCTGCGCATCCTGCGTTCCCGGCTGCTGGCCGCCGCCCGCGAGGAGGCCGCCGCGGCGGCCAGCGACCAGCGGCGCAGCCAGGTCCGCACGGTGGACCGCAGCGAGCGGGTGCGCACCTACAACTTCCCGGAGAACCGGATCAGTGACCACCGGGTCGGCTTCAAGGCCCACAACCTCGATCAGGTGCTCGACGGCGAGCTGGACCCGGTGATCGACGCGCTGACCCGGGCGCACACCGCCGAGCTGCTGGCGGCCGGCTCCTGAGCCCCCGCACGCTCCTCGCCGAGGCGGCGCGGCGGCTCGCCGAGGCCGGGGTCGAGTCCCCGCGGGTGGACGCCGAGCTGCTGCTCGCCCACGTCCTCGGCGTGACCCGCACCGGGCTGCTCACGGCCGCCGCGGTGCCGGACGACGCGGCCACCCGCTTCGCGGCCCTCGTCGGGCAGCGCGCCGACCGCGTGCCGCTGCAGCACCTCACCGGCCGGGCGGCGTTCCGCCATCTGGAGCTGTCGGTCGGGCCCGGCGTGTTCGTGCCCCGCCCCGAGACCGAGCAGCTGGCCGGCTGGGCGCTGGACCGGCTGGCCGCCACCGACGCCCCCGTCGTCGTCGACCTGGGGGCCGGTTCGGGGGCCATCGCGCTGTCGGTCGCACACGAGCACCCCGCCGCCCGCGTCACAGCCGTGGAGCGGGACATCAGCGCGATCGAGTGGACCCGGCACAACGCCGCCGTGCGCGCCGCGGCGGGGGACACCCCGGTCGAGGTGATCTCCGGCGACATGACCGACCCGCACCTGCTGCGCGAGCTGGACGGCGCCGTCGACGTCGTCGTCTCCAACCCGCCGTACGTCCCGGACGGCGCCGTCGTGCCGCGGGAGGTCGCCGACCACGACCCGCCGCTGGCGCTGTGGGGCGGCCCCGACGGGCTCGACGTCGTTCGCGGGCTGCTGGTGACCGCCGCCCGGTTGCTCCGGCCCGGCGGGTGGCTCGGCATCGAGCACGCCGACCAGCAGGGCAGTGCCGTGCCCGCGCTCGTGCGCGCGCACGGCGGCTTCACCGACGTCGCCGACCACCCCGACCTGGCCGGCCGGCCGAGGTACACGACGGCCCGGCGCGCCGCGGGATGACAGACTCGCCGTCCGTGGCCGACGTCTACGACTGCTCCGACCCCGAGGCCCGCGCGGCCGGCCTGGCTGCCGCGGCCGCCGCCATCGCCCGCGGCGACCTCGTCCTGCTGCCCACCGACACCGTGTACGGCGTCGCCGCGGACGCCTTCACGCCGTCCGCCGTCACCGGGCTGCTGGCCGCCAAGAACCGCGGCCGCACGATGCCGGTGCCCGTGCTGGTCGGGGAGGCCTCCACGCTGGCCGGTCTCGTGCTGACCACGCCGCTGGTGGCGACCCGGCTGGCCGAGGCGTTCTGGCCCGGCGGGCTCACGCTCGTGCTCGAGCACGCGCCCTCGCTGGCCTGGGACCTCGGTGACGCCGAGGGCACGGTCGCGGTGCGGCTGCCGGATGACGACATCGCCCGCGACCTGCTGCGCCGGACCGGGCCGCTGGCCGTCTCCAGCGCCAACCGGTCGGGCCGGCCGGCCGCCACGACCGCGGACGCCGCGATCGCGCAGCTGGGCATGCACGCGGCCGTCGTCCTCGACGGCGGGCCGCGGGCGACATCGGCGCCGAGCACGATCGTCGACTGCACCGGACCCGTCCCGCGCGTGCTCCGGATCGGGGCGCTGCCGGTCGAGCGGCTGCGCGAGGTCGTGCCCGAGCTCACGGATTGAGCAGGGACCCCTCCCGGGGCCCCTCGCAGGCTCGGGAACGCCGAGGGCGCGGCCGCGGTAGTCGCGCGCTCCCGGTCAGGCGGGGCCCGGGGCGATACCGTGGGAGGATCGTTCGCCGTCCCACGCCAGGAGTTCCGCCGCGATGAGCACGCCCGCCGGGCGCCCCCATGCCGGGCGCGCCCCCTCGGTCGCGTTCCTGGCCGCCCCCGCCTGAGCCATGCGTGAGTACATCGTCGTCCTGCTGACCGCGGGGCTGGTCACCTTCCTGGCCACCCCGGTGGTGCGGATGGCGGCGATCCGGCTGCGGATGATGGCGGCACCGCGCGATCGCGACGTGCACGTCATCCCGACCCCGCGGGGCGGTGGCGTGGCCATGTACCTGGGCGTCGCCGCGGCGGTGCTGGTGGCGACCCGGCTCCCGGCCCTGCAGCGCACCTTCGAGGACTCGCAGACCGCGGCGGTGCTCGTCGCCGGCGGCCTCATCTGCGCCCTCGGCGTCCTGGACGACAAGTTCGGCCTGGACGCGCTGACCAAGCTGACCGGGCAGATCGCCGCCGCGGGCGTGATGGTGCTGCTCGGCGTCCAGCTGGCGTTCGTGTTCCTGCCGGTCGCCGACATCGGCACGTTGTCGCTCGGGCCCTCGATCGGAGTGCCGCTGACCATCCTGTTGACCGTCCTCACGGTCAACGCGCTCAACTTCATCGACGGGCTCGACGGGCTCGCTGCCGGGGTCTCGGCCGTCGCCGCGCTCGCCTTCTTCGCCTACAGCTACAACCTCGGCCTGGTCGGCTACGACGACATCGCCAGCGCCCCGGCGCTGATCACCGCCGTCCTGGCCGGGGCGTGCCTGGGCTTCCTGCCGCACAACTTCAGCCCCGCGCGGATCTTCATGGGCGACTCCGGCTCGATGCTGGTCGGCCTCATGCTCTCCGCGGCCGCGGTGACCGCCACGGGCCGGGTGGACCCCCAGTCCTTCGACTCGGCCGCCAGCCTGCTGCCGCTGGCCCTGCCGCTGCTCGTCCCGGTCGCGGTCCTGTTCATCCCGTTCATCGACCTGGTGATGGCCGTCATCCGGCGGACCCGCCGCGGGCGCTCGCCGTTCTCGCCGGACAAGATGCACCTGCACCACCGGCTGCTGTCCATCGGGCACTCGCACCGCCGGGCGGTGCTGGTCATGTACTTCTGGGCGGCGCTGCTGTCCTTCGGCGCGGTGGCGCTGTCCATCACCGGGGGCACGGCCGAGCTGCTGATCGCCATCGGAGTGCTGCTCGTCATCGGCGTCGTCGTCGTGCTCAGCCCCCACGCCCGCCGAGATGCCCGGGAGCTGCGCGCGGCGGAGCAGGCCGCCCAGCGGGAGCGCAGCAGGGCCGATCACCCCAGCGCGCGCGGCTCGCGGGCGCTCCCGCCGGACACCTCCGAGCCGTCGGCCGGCCGCGTCCGGCCCCTCACCACCGAGCCGGCGCCGCGTGCCGCCGGCGCCAGTCAAGGAGTCCGGTGAGCACCTCGCCCGCACCGTCCGATGCCCCGTGGGACCTGTCCTTCCTGCGGGTCGGTGCCCTGGTCGCCGCGGCGGTGACTGCCGTGGCCGCGCCGGTCACCGGGCTCGTCGCCGGCTGGGCCGACGCCGTCGGCGTGCTCGTGGGCGCCGTGGTGGTCACCGCGTTCTTCGTCGTCTCCGGTGTGGTCGTGGCCTGGGCCGGGCGGATCAACGACACCTTCACCCTGCCGGCGGCGCTGGGAGCGTTCTTCGTGAAGGCGCTGGTGCTCTTCGCCGTGCTGAACGCGCTCCCCGAGGACGGGTGGCTCGACCGGCTGACGATGGCCTGGACCGTCGTCGCCGGGGCGCTGCTGTGGAGCGCGGTGCAACTGCGCTGGGTCTGGAGCCGGCCGCTCTACTACGTCCAGCCGCCCGCGCCCCCGCGGGAGGCCCCCGATTCCCCCGAACGCATGGACCCGGACGGGCCCCGAACACGCGGCTGATAGTCTCCGCACCGATGGCCGAGGACAACCCCGCACGCGGGGGCTCTCGGCCCCGACCTGCGAGTCCGGCACGGCAGGGCAGTGGTGCCGAGACGGGCTATGCGGTCATCGGGACGATGATTTCCGGGATGGCCGTGTGGGGCGGGGCCGGGTGGCTGCTTGACCAGTGGCTGGACACGCGGGTGTTCTTCCCGGTCGGCATCATCTTCGGCATGGCGGTCGCCATCTACCTGGTGGTGGCCCGGTACGGAGCCGCCGACCCGCCCCCCGCGGGACGGCGGCCAACACGCACGACCCCGGGCGGACGACGGAGCCGGCCCAGGACGCAGAAGGGACAACGGTGACCTCCAGCGCCCTCGAGCGCGGCAGCGTGCTCGCTGTCGAGAGCGACCCCGGCGGCGGCTTCGTCGCCCCGGGGCTCAGCGAGTTCTACCCGGAGCCGGTGGCCACCTTCTCGCTCCTGGGTGTGGACTTCGAGATCACCCGGATCACGATCATCCTGTGGATCGCGACCCTCGCGATGATCGCCTTCCTGGTCGCCGCGGTACGCAAGCCGCAGATCGTGCCGGGCAAGCTGCAGTACCTCGGGGAGACCGGCTACTCGCTGATCCGCGACGGCGTCGCCCGCGACGTGGTCGGCCCCAAGGGGCTGCCGTTCGCGCCGTTCCTCGCCTCGCTGTTCTTCTTCATCCTGGCGAACAACCTGATGGCGATCATCCCGTTCGCCCAGATCTCGCCGATGTCTAAGTTCGCCTTCCCGCTCGTCCTCGCGGCGATCTGCTGGGTGCTCTACATCTGGGTCGGCATCCGAGAGCAGGGTGCCGGCAAGTACTTCAAGGACATCCTCTTCCTGCCCGGCGTCCCGAAGCCGATGTACATCCTGGTGACGCCGATCGAGATCCTGCAGAACTTCGTCGTCCGGCCCTTCACCCTCGCCGTCCGACTCTTCGCGAACATGTTCGCCGGCCACATGCTCCTGGTGGTCTTCGCGCTCGGCGCGACCTACCTGTTCACGGTCGGCAACTTCTCGGCGGTCTTCGGCCCGATCTCGGCCCTGATGGCGATCGTGATGACCTTCTTCGAGCTGCTGGTCATCTTCCTGCAGGCGTATGTCTTCACCGTCCTGATGGGGACCTACCTCAACGGGTCCATCGAGGCCGAGCACTGACGGCCGTCGGCACCCGGCACCACCCCTGATCTGCACCACCTGCTCCACCTGCACGACCCCGCCAGCCGCCCGGCGACCGCCGGGCGACGACAGAGGAGGAACACCCCGCAATGGACGTTCTGGCAGAACTGACCGGCAGCATCGGCTCGGTCGGCTACGGTCTCGCCGCCATCGGCCCGGGCATCGGCGTCGGCATCGTCTGGGCCGCCTACATCCAGGCGACCGCCCGGCAGCCCGAGTCCGCCGGTCTGACCCGCACCTACGCGTTCCTCGGGTTCGCCCTCTCCGAGGCGCTGGCGCTGATCGGCTTCGTCGTCCCCTTCGTCTTCGGGACCTGATTCGTCCGCCTGAGTACAGGCACCGACTCCAGACAGGGACACTGAGAGCATGAGCATTCTCGCTGCGGAGAGCGCCAACCCGCTCATCCCGCCGCTCGGCGAGATCATCATCGGGCTGATCGCCTTCGCGATCGTGCTGCTGGTGATGTTCAAGTTCGTCGCGCCGCGCTTCGAGCAGGTCTTCCGTGCTCGCCGGGAAGCCATCGAGGGCGGCATCGAGCGCGCCGAGGCGATGCAGGCCGAGGCCAGAGAAGCGCTGGAGCAGTACCGCGCCCAGCTCGCCGAGGCACGCACCGAGGCGGCACAGATCCGGGACCAGGCCCGCGCGGAGGGTCAGCAGATCCTGGAGGAGCTGCGGGTCCAGGCCCAGCAGGAGTCCGCGCGGATCATCGCCCGCGGCGAGGAGCAGCTCGCGGCCTCGCGCCAGCAGGTGATCAACGAGCTGCGCGGGCAGATCGGTGCGCTCGCCGTCGACCTCGCCGGCCGCATCGTCGGTGAGTCCCTCGAGGACGAGGCCCGGCGCAGCGGCACGGTCGACCGGTTCCTCGACCAGCTCGACGGCATGGCCGCCGGCTCGCCCGACGGCCGCCCCGGCAGCTCGGTGTACGTCCCGGAGGGCAACCGCTGATGGATGCCTCCAGCCGGGAGGCGCTCGCGCAGGCGCGCGAGCGCCTGGCCGAGCGGACCCAGGGGGCGACCGGCCCCGCGCTGCTCGCCCTCGCCGACGAGCTGTTCGCCGTCGCGCGGGTGCTCGACGAGCAGGTCACGCTGCGCCGGGCGCTGTCGGACCCGTCGGTCAAGCCGGCCGACCGGGCCGGCCTGGCCCGCCAGGTCTTCGGCGGCAAGATCGCCGAGCCGGCCCTGGACCTGGTCGAGACGGTGGCACGGCAGCGCTGGTCGCGCCCGCGGGACCTGGTGGAGGCCGTGATGTCCCTCGCCACCGACGCCGCCCTGGCTGCGGCTGCGGTGCAGGGGGAGCTGGACGGGGTCGAGGACGAGCTGTTCCGGTTCGGCCGGATCGTGGCCGGGGACCTGCAGCTGTCGCAGATCCTCGGCGACCGGTTGGTCCCGGCGGCCGGCAAGGCCGCGCTGCTCGACCGGCTGCTGTCCGGGCGGGTCAGCCCGATCACCGCGCTCCTGCTGCGCAACCACCTCACCAGCGGGCAGGTCAGCACCGCCGAGGTGGTCATCGAGCGGCTCTCGGAGGTGGCGGCCAGCCGGCGGGGCCGGTCGGTCGCGCGCGTCACTAGTGCCGTTCCGCTCACCGCCGTGCAGCAGCGCCGGCTCACCGACGTGCTCGGACGCCTCTACGGACGGGCGATCGAGCTGCAGGTCACCGTGGACCCGGAGATCCTCGGCGGCCTGCTCATCCGCGTCGGTGACGAGCTGATCGACGGCAGCATCGCCCACCGTCTCGAGGCCGCCGGCCGCCGGCTCGCCGGCTGAGGCCGGCGGACCGCGCACCGAGCCCCAGTCCAGCAGACAGACACCACCCCATCAGGGAAGAGGACGCAGACCCATGGCCGAGCTGACGATCTCCGCAGACGAGATCCGCAGTGCCATCCAGAACTTCGTCACCGAGTACTCCCCGGACGTCTCCCGGGAAGAGGTCGGGATCGTCACCGAGGCCGGCGACGGCATCGCCCGGGTCGAGGGCCTGCCCTCGGTCATGACCAACGAGCTGCTCGAGTTCGAGAGCGGCGTCCGCGGCCTGGCCCTGAACCTGGACGTCCGAGAGGTCGGTGTCGTCGTCCTCGGTGACTACGCCGGGATCGAGGAGGGCCAGCAGGTCCGCCGCACCGGCGAGGTGCTCTCGGTGCCCGTCGGCGACGGCTACCTCGGCCGGGTCGTCGACCCGCTGGGCAACCCGATCGACGGGGCCGGCCCCGTCGCCACCACTGCCCGCCGCGCACTGGAGCTGCAGGCGCCCACCGTGGTGCAGCGGCAGTCGGTGCACGAGCCGCTGCAGACCGGCATCAAGGCCATCGACGCCATGACGCCGATCGGCCGCGGCCAGCGTCAGCTGATCATCGGCGACCGCCAGACCGGCAAGACGGCCATCGCGCTCGACGCGATCATCAACCAGAAGGAAGCCTGGGCGACCGGCGACCCGGCGCAGCAGGTGCGCTGCATCTACGTGGCGGTCGGCCAGAAGGGCTCGACGATCGCGGCCATCCGGTCCTCCCTGGAGGAGGCCGGCGCGATGGAGTACACGACCATCGTCGCGGCCCCGGCGTCGGAGGCCGCGGGCTTCAAGTACATCGCGCCCTACACCGGCTCGGCCATCGGCCAGCACTGGATGTACGAGGGCAAGCACGTCCTGATCGTGTTCGACGACCTGTCCAAGCAGGCCGAGGCCTACCGCGCCGTCTCCCTGCTGCTGCGCCGCCCGCCGGGCCGCGAGGCGTACCCCGGTGACGTCTTCTACTTGCACTCCCGGCTGCTCGAGCGTTGCGCGAAGCTCTCCGACGAGATGGGCGCCGGTTCGATGACGGGGCTGCCGATCATCGAGACCAAGGGCAACGACGTGTCGGCCTACATCCCGACAAACGTCATCTCGATCACCGACGGGCAGATCTTCCTCGAGACCGGTCTGTTCAACTCCGGCGTCCGCCCCGCCATCAACGTGGGCATCTCGGTGTCCCGCGTGGGTGGCTCGGCGCAGATCAAGGCGATGAAGGCGGTCGCCGGCCGCCTTCGGCTCGACCTCGCCCAGTACCGCGAGCTCGAGGCGTTCGCCTCGTTCTCCTCCGACCTGGACGCCACCAGCCGGGCGACCCTGGAGCGTGGGCAGCGCCTCGTCGAGCTGCTCAAGCAGGGCCAGTACCAGCCCTACCCGGTGGAGCGCGAGGTCGTCTCCATCTGGCTGGGCACCACCGGCAAGCTCGACCGGGTGCCGGTGTCGGAGGTCCGCCGCTTCGAGGCCGAGTTCCTGGACTTCGTCGCCCGGAAGTACAGCGGCGTCTTCGACGAGATCCGGCAGACCAAGGCGCTCGGCGACGACGCCGTGCGCACCCTGGAGGCCGCCGTCGAGGAGTTCTACGGCCAGTTCCAGACGGCCGAGGGCGAGACCCTGCAGCTGAACGAGCCCGAGGCCGAGGCCATGGACGCGTCCCAGCGCGGCCAGGAGCGCGTCCAGGTCAAGCGGAGCGCCTGACCGTGGCCGGCAACCTCCGCGCGCTGCGGCGCCGCATCCGCTCCACGCAGTCGACGAAGAAGATCTTCTCGGCGCAGGAGCTGATCGCCGGTGCCCGCATCGTGCGCGCCCAGGCCCGGGTGGAGGCGTCCAAGCCCTACGCCCGGGAGATCACCCGCGTGCTGTCGGCGCTGGCGTCCTCGGCATCGCTGGACCACCCGTTGCTGACCGAGCGGCAGAACCCGCGCCGCGCGGCAGTCCTCGTGATCACCTCCGACCGCGGGTTCGCCGGCTCGTACAACGTGAACGTGCTGCGTCGCACGGAGGAACTGCTCTCGTTGCTGCGGCAGGAGGGCAAGGAGCCGGTCCTCTACGTGGTCGGCCGGAAGGGGGAGACCTACTACTCCTTCCGTCACCGCGAGATGGCCGACACCTTCACCGGCTTCTCCGAGCAGCCGTCCTACCCCGACGCCCAGCGGGTGGGGGAGGAGCTCATCGCCGCCTTCACCGCCGGTGAGGACGACGAGGACGGCGGCCCCGGTGAGGACGGCATCGCCGGCGTGGACGAGCTGCACATCGTCTACACCGAGTTCCGCTCGCTGCTCTCGCAGGTCCCGGTCGCCAAGCGGATGGCTCCGCTGGAGGTCGAGGAGGTCGAGGAGTTCGACTACGAGCGGGAGGAGCGCGAGCAGGGCGTCACCGGCGACAGCGGCGTGCCGACCTCCTACGAGTTCGAGCCCTCGGCCGAGGCGCTGCTCGACGCGCTGCTGCCCAAGTACGTCACCACCCGCATCTACGCGGCGATGCTCGAGGCCGCGGCCTCGGAGTCGGCGTCCCGGCGGCGGGCGATGAAGTCGGCCTCGGACAACGCCGAGGAGCTGGCCAAGAACCTCTCCCGGCAGGCCAACCAGGCCCGCCAGGCCGAGATCACCCAGGAGATCAGCGAGATCGTCGGCGGTGCCGACGCGCTCGTGTCGGCCGGCGCCGACGACTGATCACGACCCGGCCGCGGCGCGCCGGGGACACTGAAGACGCGGAACAACCGAGCCCGAGGGCAGGAGAGCACTACAGATGACCGTCACCGAGGACCGTCCGACCATCTCGCAGACGCAGGCCGCCGGCCGCGTCGTGCGGGTCACCGGGCCGGTCGTCGACGTCGAGTTCCCGCGCGACGCGATGCCCGACCTGTTCAACGCCCTGAAGGTGGAGGTCACCCTCGCCGACCTGGGCAAGACGCTGACCCTCGAGGTCGCCCAGCACCTGGGCGACAACGTGGTCCGCACCATCTCGATGCAGCCGACCGACGGTCTGGTCCGCGGCGCGGAGGTGCGCGACACCGGCGGCCCGATCTCGGTGCCCGTCGGTGACGTGACGACCGGCCACGTGTGGAACGCCCTCGGCGAGTGCCTCGACGAGCCGGGCTACGGCGCGGACGCCCTGCGCTGGGGGATCCACCGGCACGCGCCGCGGTTCGACCAGCTCGAGGGCCGCACCGAGATGATGGAGACCGGCATCAAGGTCATCGACCTGCTGACGCCCTACGTGGCCGGTGGGAAGATCGGCCTGTTCGGCGGTGCCGGTGTGGGCAAGACGGTGCTCATCCAGGAGATGATCCGCCGCGTCGCCCAGGAGTTCGGTGGCGTGTCGGTGTTCGCCGGCGTCGGCGAGCGCACCCGTGAGGGCAATGACCTCATCACCGAGATGTCCGAGTCCGGCGTCATCAACTCCACGGCGCTGGTCTTCGGTCAGATGGACGAGCCGCCGGGCACCCGGCTGCGGGTGGCGCTCTCGGCGCTGACGATGGCGGAGTACTTCCGCGACGAGCAGAACCAGGACGTGCTGCTCTTCATCGACAACATCTTCCGGTTCACCCAGGCCGGCTCGGAGGTCTCCACGCTGCTGGGCCGCATGCCCTCCGCCGTGGGTTACCAGCCGACCCTGGCCGACGAGATGGGTGAGCTGCAGGAGCGGATCACCTCGACCCGCGGCCACTCGATCACCTCGATGCAGGCCATCTACGTCCCCGCCGACGACATCACCGACCCGGCGCCGCACACGACCTTCGCCCACCTCGACGCGACGACCGTGCTCTCCCGGCCGATCTCGGAGAAGGGCATCTACCCGGCCGTGGACCCGCTGGACTCCACCAGCCGGATCCTCGACCCGCAGTACGTGGGCCAGGAGCACTACTCGATCGCCCAGACGGTGAAGCAGATCCTGCAGCGCTACCAGGAGCTGCAGGACATCATCGCCATCCTCGGCATCGACGAGCTCGGCGAGGAGGACAAGGTCACCGTCAACCGGGCCCGGCGCATCGAACGGTTCCTCTCGCAGAACATGTTCGTCGCCGAGGCGTTCACCGGTCAGCCGGGTTCCTTCGTGCCGCTGGCCGAGACGCTGCAGGCGTTCAAGGCGCTGGCCGAGGGCGAGTACGACCACGTCCCCGAGCAGGCGTTCTTCATGTGCGGTGGCCTCGAGGACCTCGAGCGCAACGCGGAGAAGCTGAAGCGGGGCTGAGCTCGCTCACTCGCACACCGGACGGCCGGATCCCCTCGCGGGGGTCCGGCCGTTCTGCGTGTCGGGGATCGGCGGGTCCCGGTACCGATGAGGATGCCTTCGCCCGGCTGTCGGAGCCGGGGACCGGATGGGGGCGGCAGTGGACGCAGGACGGGACGACGCCGGGACGGGGACGGCGGGGGCCGGATGGGCACCCCCGGTCCCGCCGGCGGACGGCGCCCCGGCGTGGTCGGGCACGGCCGGCGGGACCGTGCCGCCGGCCTGGACCGGACCGGGAGTGGCCGAGCAGGGGCCGCCGGCCTGGACCCCGACGGTCGTCTGGGAGGTGCCCGGGGCCCCCGCCCGGCCGCTCGGGGCCCCGCCGCCGGCCCAGGCCGGAGCGGCTCCCGCTCCGCGCCGCCGGTGGTGGCCCGTGGCGGCGCTGGTCGCCGGCGTCCTGACCGTCGGGTTGGGCGGCGGCGTCGCGATCGGGGTGCTCGCCGCCGACGACCAGGCCCGGGTGGACGCGCTCGACGCCGAGGTGGAGGGGCTGCAGGGCGAGGTGACCGACCTCGAGCGCGAGGTGGCCGACGTGCGCGCCCGGGCCGAGGAGGACGTCGCGACCGCGCGCGCGGACGCGCAGGCCGCGGTGGAGGCGGAGAACGGCGCCCGGCAGGCCGCGCTCGACGCGCGGGCGGCCGAGCTGGACAGCCGGGAGGGCGAGCTGGCCGCCCGCGAGGACGCCGTGGCGGTACTGGAGAAGCAGGCGGAGGACGGCGGCTTCCCGGGCAGCGGGGTCCGCCTCGTCGGCGCGGAGGTGGCCCCGGGCACCTACCGCGCCAGCAGCCCCGAGGACTGCTACTGGGAGCGGCGGTCCGGGCTCTCCGGTGACTTCGACGAGATCATCACCAACGGGATCGGCGCCGGGGATGCCACCGTGACGATCCGGGCCTCCGACGTCGCGTTCGCCTCCGAGCGCTGCGGGACCTGGCAGCGGATCGGCTGACCGGACCGGAAATCTTCCGCTCCCGTGTGAGTGAACGCTGGTGCTGGGCACTCAAGGGCAGACACTCGATGCCGATCAAGACGGTGCCGATCAAGCATGCCGAGAGCCCGGAGCACCCGGGTACCGCACGGGAGACGATGGTGGACGGAACGACCGGGACGAGGTCGCACGGCGACGCCGGCTGGAGCTGGCCCCCCTCGGGCGGCGTCCCCTATGCCGGCGGCCAGCAGTTCGTCACCGAGCACTGGGCGCCGGCCTCCACCGTCCGCCACCCGTGGGTACGGGTGGGCCGCTGGACCCTCCTCTACCGCCGGGCCGCCTGAGCCCGCACCCCGCGCAGGCCGCAGAACCCGGCTCGCCGCAGGTCGCGCCGAGCGCGCCGTTAGAGTGGTGCCGATCCGTCGTCGGTGCCCGCCCCGGGCCCGGCGACCCCGCACCGCCCGTCGGTGGACCTCGAGGAGTGTCGTGGCGACCCTGCAGGTCGAGTTGGTGGCCGTCGAGCGGCTGATCTGGTCCGGCGAGGCCAGCATGGTCATCGCGCGCACGACGGAGGGCGAGATCGGCGTGCTGCCCGGGCACGCGCCGCTGCTCGGTGAGCTCGCCCCCGGCGGCGTGGTCCGGGTCCGGACCACCGAGGGCGAGGACATGATCGTCGCCGCGCACGGCGGGTTCCTGTCGGTGACCCAGCGCGGTGTGTCCATCCTCGCCGAGACCGCGGAGATCTCCAGCGAGATCGACGTCGAGCGGGCCCGAGAGGCGCTGCGTCGCGCCGAGGACGGCGGCGACGACCCGGAGGCCGTGGCCGCGGCGCGCCGCGCCCAGTCCCGGCTGCGGGCCGCCGGCCAGGACGCCTGAGCGCTTCCTGAGGCGCGGCGCCGGGCCCGGGGATGACCACCGCACTGCTCGTCCTGGCCGGCGTCCTGGTCGTCGGGCTGGTGGTCGCCTTCCTGCTCCGGCGGCGCTTCCTGCTCTCCGGCCTCGGTGCGGTCACGATGTGGCTGCGCCCGGCCGGCTCGGGCCGCTGGTCGGTGGGAGTCGCCTGGTACGGCGGCGACGTGCTGCTCTGGTACCGGGCGCTGTCGCTGTCCGTGCGCCCCAACCAGCGCCTGGACCGGTCGCAGGTGCGCATCGAGGGCCGGCGGAACGCCGGTCCGGACGACGTCCCGCTGCCCGACGACGTCGCCGTCCTCGCCATCGAGACCGGCAACCGGCGGCAGGAGCTGGCCATGGACCCCTCGACGGTGACCGGCTTCCTCTCCTGGGTGGAGTCCGCGCCGCCGATCCGGTGAGCCGGGTCAGTCCTCGGCCGGCTCCTGGGCGCCCTCCGGCGCCGAGCTCTCCGGCACCGTGGTGGACGCGGCCCGCTGGGCGTGCGCCCCGCTGTGCGCGCCGGGCTCCCACAGCACGTCGCCGCCGGGGTTGGCCACCCGGGCGAGGATGAACAGCAGGTCCGAGAGCCGGTTGAGGTAGCGGGCGGTCTCGGCGTTGGTCCGGTCCCCGTCGTCGGCCAGCAGCGCCCACACGCTGCGCTCGGCGCGGCGGACGACGACCCGGGCCTGGTGCAGCAGGGCGGCCAGCGGCGTCCCGCCCGGCAGGATGAAGCTGGCGAGCTTGGGCAGCGTCGCGTTGTACGTGTCGCAGGCGGCCTCGAGCCGCTCGGTGTAGGCGGCGGTGACCCGCAGCGGCGGGAACCCCGGGTCGGACACGACCGGCGTGCACAGGTCCGCGCCGACGTCGAACAGGTCGTTCTGCACGCTGCGCAGCAGGTCCGCCAGCTCCGCCGTCGGGGACCCCAGGGCCAGGGCCACCCCGAGCACGCTGTTGGCCTCGTCGACCTCGGCGTAGGCCACCAGCCGGGGGTCGGTCTTGGCCACCCGGCTCATGTCGCCCAGGTGGGTCTGGCCGGCGTCACCGGTCTTCGTGTAGATGCGCGTGAGCCGGACGGTCATGCCGGGAGCCTAGAAGAAGGACCCTGCTGCCCCCCACCCCTCGCAGGCTCGTGGCGGGACCCTGCAGCAGGGCCACCGTAGGGTGGGCCGGTGGAGTGCTTCGAGGTCACCGGCGGGACGGCCCTGACCGGCCGGGTGCGGGTCACCGGCGCCAAGAACAGCGCCCTCAAGCTCATGGCCGCGGCCCTGCTGGCGTCCGGGCGTACCACCATCGAGGAGGTCCCGGACATCCTCGACGTCGCCATCATGAGCGAGGTGCTGCGCCGGCTGGGCTGCGACGTCACCTACGAGCGCTACTCGCTCGGCGGTGGCGGCGGGCGGGTGGTCGTCGACGTCCCCGCCGAGCCGGGAACCGAGACCGACTACGACCTGGTCCGCAAGATGCGGGCCTCGATCAGCGTGCTGGGGCCGCTGGTCGCCCGCTGCGGGTCGGCGCGCGTCGCCCTGCCCGGCGGGGACGCGATCGGCTCCCGCGGCCTGGACATGCACATCTCCGGCCTGGAGCGGCTGGGCGCCACCATCGAGAGCGAGCACGGCTTCCTGGTGGCCACCGCGCCGCGGCTGCGCGGCACGTCGATCTGGCTGGACTTCCCCTCGGTCGGGGCGACCGAGAACCTGGTGATGGCCGCGGTGCTCGCCGAGGGCACCACCGTGATCGACAACGCCGCCCGCGAGCCCGAGATCGCCGACCTGTGCGAGATGCTCGCCGCGATGGGGGCGCGGATCGAGGGCGCCGGCACCTCGACGATCACCGTGGACGGCGTGCCCGAGCTCAAGCCGGTCACCTGCACGACCGTGCCCGACCGCATCGTGGCCGGCACCTGGGCGATCGGGGCGGTGATGACCCGCGGCGACGTCGTCATCGAGCGGGCGGTCCCCGACCACCTGACCGTGGCGCTGGCCAAGCTGGCCGACGCCGGCGCGCACATCGAGCCGGTGGAGGACGGCCTGCGCGTGGCCATGGACGGGCGGCCCCGCTGCGTGGACGTCGTGACGCTGCCCTATCCCGGCTTCCCCACCGACCTGCAGCCGATGGCGGTCGCGCTGGCCGCGGTCTCCACCGGCACCGCGTTGATCACCGAGAACGTCTTCGAGGGCCGGTTCATGTTCGTCAACGAGCTGGTCCGGCTCGGGGCATCGGTGCGCATCGACGGGCATCACGCCGTCGTCCGGGGTCGGGAGCGGCTCTCCAGCGCCCCGGTGCTGGCCACCGACATCCGCGCCGGCGCCGGGCTGGTGCTGGCCGGCCTGGTCTCCGACGGCGTGACCGAGGTGCAGGACGTGCACCACGTCGACCGGGGCTATCCCGACTTCGTCGAGCAGCTGCGCGGCCTCGGCGCGCAGATCGAGCGGATCCACCGGCCGGACTGACCCGCCCTCACCCGGCGGGGAAGGAGGCCGCCAGCCGCGCTGCCCGGTCGGCGTCCTCGGGGAAGACGAGCACCTCGACCCGGTGCGGCCCGGACCCGCGGACCGTCGAGCGGATGCCGGCATCGGAGAGGACCGCCCGCAGGGCCAGCGCGGACTCCCGGCGGGCGAGCGTGGCGACCGGCGTCAGCAGGCCGTCGTCGGTCGGCGGACGGCGGCGCTCGTCGGGGGCGAACGCCCAGCGCAGGAACAGGGCCAGGAGCCCACGACGGCGAACGCGATCGCCGGGCCGACCAGATGGTGCAGGGCGCTGCCCGTCCCGACCGGCATCGGCGACCTCCTCGCGGCTGCTCTGCGAGTGTCCCACCGGGCTCGGGGGGCGGAGATGCTACTGGTGGGTAACCGCCCTACACTTCGCGGGCATGCCGTTCCCTTCGAAGCCGTTGGAGCGCGACCGCCCCTGGGTCATGCGCACCTACGCCGGCCACTCCTCGCCGGCCGAGTCCAACGCCCTGTACCGGCGCAACCTGGCCAAGGGCCAGACCGGCCTGTCGGTCGCCTTCGACCTGCCGACGCAGACCGGCTACGACCCCGACGACGAGCTGGCGGTCGGTGAGGTCGGCAAGGTGGGCGTGCCGGTCACGCACATCGGCGACATGCGCGCCCTGTTCGACGGCATCCCGCTCGACGAGATGAACACGTCGATGACGATCAACGCCACCGCGATGTGGCTGCTCGCGCTCTACCAGGCGGTGGCCGAGGAGCACGGGCACGACGTCAGCAAGCTCGCCGGGACGACGCAGAACGACATCATCAAGGAGTACCTGTCGCGGGGGACCTACGTGTTCCCGCCCGGGCCGAGCATGCGGCTGATCACCGACATGGTGGCCTACACCGTGACGGCCCTGCCGAAGTGGAACCCGACCAACATCTGCAGCTACCACCTGCAGGAGGCCGGGGCGACGCCGGTGCAGGAGATCGCCTACGCGCTCTCCACCGCGATCGCCGTCCTGGACTCGGTGCGCGACTCCGGGCAGGTGCCGCAGGAGAAGTTCGGCGAGGTCGTCGCGCGCATCTCCTTCTTCGTCAACGCGGGCGTCCGCTTCGTCGAGGAGATGTGCAAGATGCGCGCCTTCACCCAGCTCTGGGACGAGCTGACCAGGGAGCGCTACGGCGTCGAGGACCCCAAGCACCGCCGCTTCCGCTACGGCGTTCAGGTCAACTCCCTCGGGCTGACCGAGGCGCAGCCGGAGAACAACGTCCAGCGGATCGTGCTGGAGATGCTCGCCGTCACGCTGTCCCGCGACGCCCGCGCCCGCGCGGTGCAGCTGCCCGCGTGGAACGAGGCCCTCGGCCTGCCGCGGCCGTGGGACCAGCAGTGGTCGCTGCGGCTGCAGCAGGTGCTGGCCTACGAGACCGACCTGCTCGAGTACGAGGACCTCTTCACCGGCTCGGTCGTCGTCGAGCAGAAGGTCGCCGAGCTCGTCGAGGGCGCCCGCGCGGAGATCGCCCGGGTGCAGGAGATGGGCGGCGCGGTGGCCGCCGTCGAGTCCGGCTACATGAAGGGCCAGCTGGTCGCCTCGCTGGCCGAGCGGCGCCGGCGGATGGAGAGCGGCGAGGACGTCGTCGTCGGTGTGAACAGGTTCGAGACCACCGAGCCCAACCCGCTGACCGCCGACCTCGACACCGCGATCATGGTCGTCGACCCCGCCGTGGAGGCCGCCGCCCAGGAGGCGGTGAAGAAGTGGCGGGCCGACCGGGACCAGGACGCGTGCGACAAGGCCCTCGACGCCCTGCGCGAGGCGGCGGCCGGCGACGCCAACCTGATGGCTGCCACCCTCGACTGCGCCCGCGCCGGCGTGACGACGGGGGAGTGGGCCGGGGTGCTCCGCGAGGTCTTCGGCGAGTACCGGGCGCCCACCGGCGTCGCCGCCGCGACCGGGGGCGGGGAGGCCGACGAGACGCTGGCCGACGTCCGCGCGCGGGTGCGGGCCACCGGCGAGGAGCTGGGCGGGCGGCTGCGCTTCCTGGTCGGCAAGCCGGGGCTGGACGGGCACTCCAACGGCGCCGAGCAGATCGCCGTCCGCGCCCGCGACGCCGGGTTCGAGGTCATCTACCAGGGCATCCGGCTCACGCCCGCGCAGATCGTCTCGGCCGCGGTCGAGGAGGACGTGCACGTCGTCGGCCTGTCGGTGCTCTCCGGCTCGCATCTGCAGGTGGTGCCGGCGGTGCTGCGCGGCCTGAAGGAGGCCGGCCTCGACGACGTCCCGGTCGTCGTCGGCGGGATCATCCCGGACAGCGACGCGCGCCGGCTGCGCGAGCAGGGCGTGGCCCGCGTCTTCACGCCGAAGGACTTCGGGCTCACCGAGATCATGGGTCAGGTCGTCGACGTGATCCGCGAGGCCCACGCCTGACGCGAAGACGCTCGGTGGCGCAACCGTCACCGTCTCGGCGCCGGCCAGCTCCGCGAGCGAGGCGTACGCCTGCAGCTCGGGGTGGTCGTCGGCGACCGGCGCGCGCTGCGTTGCCCGCCGCGGACGATCGTGGTGGAGTCCCGGCATGGACGGACACGGTGCGCCCCGGATCGAGCGCAAGGACGGCGTCGCCACGATCACGATGACGCGCCCGGCCAGGCGCAATGCCCTGTCCCGCGAGCACCTGGGACAGCTGCTGGCCGCGGTCACCGAGGTCGGGCAGAGCGACGCGCTGGGCATCGTCCTGGCCGCCGAGGGGCCGGTCTTCAGCGCCGGGCACGACTTCGCCGACGTGGCCGGGGCCTCCCTGCCGGAGGTCCGCAGCCTGCTGCGGCTGTGCACCGAGCTGATGCAGACCCTCCAGGACGTCCCGCAGGTCGTGCTGGCCCGCGTCCACGCGCTGGCCACCGCCGCGGGCTGCCAGCTGGTGGCCTCCTGCGACCTCGCCGTGGCCGCCGAGTCCGCCGGCTTCGCCGCCCCGGGCGGGAAGGGCGGCTGGTTCTGCCACACGCCGATGGTCGCGATCGCCCGCAACGTGGGGCGCAAGCGGGCGATGGAGCTGGCGCTGACCGGCGACGTGATCGACGCCGCCACCGCGCTGGACTGGGGCCTGGTGAACCGGGTCGTGCCCGACGACCAGCTCGACGCCGCGGTGGCCGACCTGATGGGCCGGGCCACCCGCGGCTCGCGGGCGAGCAAGGCGTGGGGCAAACAGACGATGTACGCGCAGCTGGACCGCCCGGAGCGGGACGCCTACACGACCGCGATCGAGGTGATGGCCGCGGCCAGCCAGCTGCCCGGCGCGGTCGAGGGCATGTCTGCGTTCCTGGAGAAGCGCCGACCGGTCTGGCCCGACTGATCGCGTGCCGTGAGATCCCGCACAGCGGGATGGGGCGGCGCCGCGACGGGCTTGCACCCCGTGTGCACGACCTGTGGAACCTCACGCGGCGGCGTGCGCTCGACTTCGGACGGATGACGACCGACTCCTGAGCGCCCCCGCGCCTCGGTCGTCCTCTCCCGCACCGTCCCCGGAAGGCACTGCAGTGCTCGCACGTCTCCGTCGCGTCCCCTTCGCGGCGCAGGTCCTCCTCGCTCTCATCGTGGGCGTCGCCCTCGGGCTGGTCGCCCGGGACCTGGGGCCCGTCGCCGACGGCACCCCGAACTGGCTGACCAGCACCCTCGACACCGTCGGCAGCACCTTCGTGACCCTGCTCAAGGTCCTGGTCCCGCCGCTGATCGTGACCGCGGTCATCGTCAGCATCGCCAACCTCAGGCAGGTGTCGAACGCCGCCCGGCTGGCCGGGCAGACCCTGCTGTGGTTCGCGATCACCGCGCTGATCGCCGTTGCGATCGGCATCGGACTGGGCCTGCTCACCGAGCCCGGCAGCAACAGCTCCGTCGACGCCGCGAGCGCGGCCGTCCCGGAGAAGACCGGCTCCTGGTGGGACTTTCTCACCGGCCTGGTGCCCGGCAACATCTTCGGCCTGCAGTCCTCGGCGGAGGGCGTGCTGTCGTTCAACGTGCTCCAGCTGATCGTGATCGCCGTGGCCATCGGAATCGCGGCGCTCAAGGTCGGCGAGCCGGCCGAGCCGTTCCTGGCACTGACCCGCTCGGCGCTGGCCATCGTGCAGAGGGTGCTGTGGTGGGTGATCCTGCTGGCCCCGATCGGCACGGTCGGCCTGATCGGCAACGCCGTGGCCAGCTACGGCTGGGAGTCCCTGGGCTCCCTCGGCGCGTTCACCGGTGCGGTCTACGCGGGCCTGGCACTGGTGCTGTTCGTCGTCTACCCGGTGCTGCTCCGGCTGCACGGCCTCTCCCCGCTGCGGTACTTCGCGGGTGCCTGGCCGGCGATCCAGTTGGCGTTCGTGTCCCGCTCGTCGATCGGCACGCTGCCGGTGACCGAGCGGGTGACCGAGCAGAACCTCGGCGTCCCGCGGTCCTACGCCTCCTTCGCCGTCCCGCTGGGCGCGACGACGAAGATGGACGGCTGCGCGGCGATCTACCCGGCGCTGGCCGCGATCTTCGTGGCCCAGTTCTTCGGCGTGGACCTGTCGGTCACCGACTACCTGCTGATCGCTCTGGTCTCCGTGGCCGGTTCCGCCGCTACCGCGGGCGTCACCGGCGCGGTGGTCATGCTGACCCTGACGCTGTCCACCCTGGGCCTGCCGCTGGCCGGCGTCGGGCTGCTGCTGGCCATCGACCCGATCCTCGACATGGGTCGCACCGCGGTGAACGTCGCCGGCCAGGCGCTGGTGCCGACCATCGTCGCCAAGCGCGAGGGCATCCTGGACGTCGAGCGCTACCGGTCGACCTCGACGGTCGACCCGCTGGCGCCGGCGGAGGAGTGCGGGGGAGCGGACGCCGACCGGCGCCGCCCCGTGGCCGCCTGAGGAGGGGGCCTGCGGCGTCTCAGGAGCCGGACAGGGCGGTGCAGCCGGTCTCGTGCGGCAGCAGCGGGCGGAGGGTGAGCGCCCAGCGGGTGCCGTCACCGGCCACCCAGGGGGTCAGCGCGTTGGCCACGCCCGCCGCCTCGAGCACCGCCGTCGCCTCGGCGCCGCGCGCGGTGACGCAGGACAGGCCGAGCCGCTGGTCCAGTGGCTCGCCCGGCAGGCCCGGTCCCGGCCAGCTCACCTCGGGCTGGACGAGCTCGGGATCCGGGTCGGCCGCCCACGGCCGGACGACGGCGGCCACGGCGTCGGGGCGGTAGGCCTCCGGACCCGCAGCACCCAGCGACTCCTCCGGCGAGGTCAGCACGTCGAGCAGCCCGCGCAGCTCACCGCGGGCGGCCCGCTGCTCGGGGCTGAGGTCACCGGACACCTCGTCGGGCAGCTCGAGAAGGGCGGCGACCTCCCGGACCGACGTCCCGGTGTCGGTGACGAGGGTGAACCGGGTCGACGGGACGTCGGCGACCGGGGGGCTGCCCAGGTCGCCGGTCTCGGCCACGCCGGCGGTCAGCGCCCGGTCGACCACGGTCTGCACGCCGTCGGCGTCGAGCCGCCAGACCTGCAGGTTGGGCAGCGCGGGCGCGGGGTGGATGGCGATCTGGGGCCCCTGGGCGATCACCCGGCCGTCGGAGTAGACGCTCACCAGCGGGAGGCGGCCGGCCAGCATCTCGGGGGTGACGAACCCGCCGACGTGCTCGATCTGCAGCACCAGCCGGCCGGGTCCCTCCGGTGCCGACGGGCGGGGCGCGGCCGGCCCGCCGCGCTGGGCGCACGCGCAGAGCACGAGCACGAGGGCCAGGACGGCGGTCGACCGGACGGCGCGCGGGGTCACGGCCCTACGACGATCGGCCCGCGCTGCCGGTTCCGGTCTCCGTCACGGCCGCGCCGTCCCGCCCGGTACCGTCGGGCCCCGTGCGCTTGGTCATCGCCCGCTGCTCGGTCGACTACATCGGGCGGCTGACCGCCCACCTGCCCATGGCCTCCCGGCTGCTGCTGGTGAAGGCCGACGGCTCGGTCTCGGTGCACGCCGACGACCGGGCCTACAAGCCGCTGAACTGGATGACGCCGCCCTGCTCGTTCCGGGACGAGCTGCTCGACGGTGCGGGCACCTGGACGGTGACCAACAAGGCCGGCGAGCAGCTGATCATCACCATCGAGTCGGTCGAGCACGACTCCTCGCACGAGCTGGGCGTCGATCCCGGCCTGCAGAAGGACGGCGTCGAGGCGGAGCTGCAGCGGCTGCTCGCGCTGCACGTGGAGACCTTCGGGACCGGCTGGACCCTGGTCCGCCGGGAGTACCCGACCGCGATCGGCCCGGTGGACCTGCTGTGCCGGGACGCCGACGGCCGGACCGTCGCCGTCGAGATCAAGCGCCGCGGCGAGATCGACGGCGTCGAGCAGTTGACGAGATACCTGGAGCTGCTCAACCGCGACCCGCTCCTGGCCCCTGTCCGCGGCGTCTTCGCCGCCCAGGAGATCAAGCCGCAGGCGCGGGTGCTGGCCGGGGACCGCGGCATCGACTGCCTCACCGTCGACTACGCCGTCCTCAAGGGCACCGACGACCCCTCCCAGCGGCTCTTCTGACGCTGGTTACCGATGGGTAGCCCCGAGTGGGCGGGGCGGCCGGCGGGTGCGACACTGCCTTCGATCACGGACGACGGTGCCCGGGTCGCCGGGGCCGACGCAGAGGGGATGGCAGCGTGGCCAGAGAACTGACCGAGGTCGGCGTCGTGGGGCTGGGCACCATGGGTGCCGGCATCACCGAGGTGCTCGCCCGGGCGGGCCTGTCGGTCACCGCCGTGGAGGTCAGCGACCAGGCCCTCGCCCGCGGTCGTGCCCACCTCCAGCACTCGACCGACCGCGCCATCAGCCGCGGCAAGCTGGACGAGGCCGAGCGGGACGCGATCTTCGGGCGGATCCGGTTCTCCACTTCGCTGGAGGATCTCGCCGCCGCGGAGCTGGTCATCGAGGCCGTGCCCGAGCGGATGGAGCTCAAGACCGAGATCTTCGCCGCGCTGGACAAGATCTGCCTGCCGGACACCATCCTGGCGACCAACACCTCGAGCCTGTCGGTCACCGAGCTGTCGGTCGCCACCGGCCGGCCGAGCAAGGTCATCGGGATGCACTTCTTCAACCCGGCGCCGGTCATGAAGCTCGTCGAGGTGGTGCGGACCGTCGTCACCGAGCCGTCCGTCGTCGAGGACGTCGAGGCGCTGGCCTCGCGGCTGGGCAAGGTCGACGTGACCATCGGCGACAAGGCCGGCTTCATCGCCAACGCGCTGCTGTTCGGCTACCTCAACCACGCGGTCTCCATGTACGAGAACCGCTACGCCAGCCGCGAGGACATCGACGCGGCGATGCGGCTGGGCTGCGGCCTGCCGATGGGCCCGCTGGCGCTCATGGACCTCATCGGCATCGACACCGCCTACGAGATCCTCGACACGATGTACAAGCAGTCGCGCAACCGGCTGCACGCGCCCAGCCCGATCATCAAGCAGATGATGACCGCGGGGCTGCTCGGCCGGAAGTCCGGCCGCGGCTTCTACACCTACGCCGAGCGCGACTCGGCCGAGGTGGTCACCGACGCGCAGACCCCGGCCAGCGGGGGCGCCGCGGAGGGCGCGCGGCCGGTGTCGACCGTCGGCGTCGTCGGCTCCGGAACCATGGCCACCGGGATCATCGAGGTGGTCGCCAAGGGCGGCTACGACGTCCGCTTCGTCGCCCGTGCGCCCGAGAAGGTCGAGGCCGTGCAGAAGGCCCTGGCCAGGTCGCTGGAGAAGCAGGTCCAGCGGGGCCGGCTCGACGAGTCCACCCGCGACGGGATCCTCGGCCGGGTCAGCGGGACGACGTCGCTGGACGACCTGGCCGACCGCGACCTGATCGTCGAGGCGGTCGTCGAGTCGCTGCCGGTCAAGGAGGCCCTGTTCGCCAACCTGGGCGAGATCGCGAAGCCCGGCGCGGTGCTCGCCACCACGACCTCCAGCCTGCCGGTCATCGAGTGCGCCAAGGCCAGCGGCCGCCCGGCCGACGTCGTGGGCATGCACTTCTTCAACCCCGCGCAGGTGATGAAGCTCGTGGAGGTCGTCTCCACGATCTCCACGGCCCCCGACGTGGCGGCCACGGCGCATGCGGTCAGCGCGAAGCTCGGCAAGCACGCGGTCTCCTGCACCGACCGGGCGGGCTTCATCGTCAACGCGCTGCTGTTCCCGTACCTCAACGACGCGGTGAAGATGCTCGAGGCGCACTACGCGACCGCCGACGACATCGACGCGGCGATGAAGGTCGGCTGCGGCTACCCGATGGGCCCGTTCGAGCTGCTCGACGTCGTGGGCCTGGACGTGTCGCTGGCCATCGAGCGGGAGCTCTACACCGAGTTCCGGGAGCCCGGCTTCGCCCCGGCCCCGCTGCTCGAGCACCTGGTCACCGCCGGCTACCTGGGGCGCAAGACCGGCCGCGGGTTCCGGGACTACGCGAGCCGCTGACCCGCGGTGCCCCGCCGGCGTGCTCGGACCGGGTCACGTCCCTCCGGACGTGACCCGGTCCGCCGCGCCGAGCAGGTCGAGGAGGCGGCGGACGGCGACTGGGCGGTCCGCTCGGTCACCGGGTCCTCGACGGGGAAGACCTACCGCTGCCCCGGGTGCGATCAGGAGATCCGGCCCGGGACGCCGCACGTGGTGACCTGGCCGGTGTACGCCCGCGACTCCGACCTGGATCCCTGGGACACCGACTCGGCCGCCGACTGGCGCCGCCACTGGCACACCGCCTGCTGGCGGGCCCGCGGGCGACGGCGCTAGACCGCGACCGCCGTCACGACGACGTTGTCGGCGTAGCTGCGCCGGTCACGGTCGAAGTCGCCGCCGCAGGTGATCAGCCGCAGCTCCGCGCGCGGCGTGGGCCCGTACACCGCGGCGGTCGGGAACGCGTCCTTCGGGTACCGGCTCGTGCCGGTGACCGTGAACCGCACCGTGGTCCCGTCCGCGCGGTCGACCAGCACGTCGTCGCCGGGGGCGAGCCCGCCCAGCCGGAAGAAGACCGCGGGGCCCGCCGTGGAGTCCACGTGGCCGGCGACCACCGCCGGGCCCACCGCGCCCGGGGTGGCGCTCCCGGTGAACCAGCCGGCCTGCGCGAAGTCCGCCGGCGGGACCAGGGCACCGGCGGCATCGACGCCGAGCCGTGCCAGGGAGGTGTCCACGCCGATCGCCGGGATCCGCAGCCGGGCCGGTCCGGCCGTCTGCTCGGGCGGCAGGGCCTCGGCCACGACCGGCGCGCCGGCGGGCGCCTGCGCGGCACCCGGCGGCGCGGGGGAGAGCAGGGCGACGGCGCCGGCGACCAGGGCGGTGCCGGCCAGCAGGCGCCGGGCCAGCGGCAGCCCGCCGCTCACCGCCGGGACCGGCGCAGGGTCAGGACCAGCACCGCGGCGGCGACGAGCAGGCCCGCGCCGGCCACCGCCGTCGGGAGGCGGCCGTCCCCGGCGGTGCCGCCGGCCCCAGCCTCCACCCCACC
This sequence comes from Geodermatophilus ruber, assembly GCF_900114385.1. Lineage (GTDB taxonomy): Bacteria > Actinomycetota > Actinomycetes > Mycobacteriales > Geodermatophilaceae > Geodermatophilus > Geodermatophilus ruber. The sequence continues at coordinate 140,886 of NZ_FOSW01000012.1, read as the reverse complement.
CCCCGGCACGACGGCGGCGCCCACGGCGTCGACCAGCGGCCGCACCGCCAGCCCCCCGCCGGGGCGGTCCAGCACCAGCAGGCTGTAGACCGAGCCGGCGGCGAGGTCGAGCGGCACCTCCGTCGCCGTCCCGTCGCCGGTCACCCGCAGCACCGTGGCGCCGGCGGGCACGGGCTCGTAGTCCCCGGCTCCGGGGAACGCCAGGCCGCTGGCCAGGGGTGGCCTGCCCGGCACCGTGGCGTCCAGCGCGGGCACGGTCGCCGCGGCGGCGACGACGCGCACCCGCGCCATGCCCGCGGGAGGCGGCGTGCGGTCGTCGTCGAGCACGGCCAGCTGCAGGCCGGCGAAGGAGCCGGTGGCCGCCACTGTCCGCGCGTCGCCGGCGGCGGGCAGCTCGACGGTCGTGGACAGCACCGGAGGCGTCGCGGGGTCGCCGCCGGCGGTGCGCACGCTGACGGCGTACCTGCCGGGGGGCAGCGGGCGGTACTCCGACACCTCGCCGTAGCCGAGCTGCGCGCCCGTGATCGCCGCGGTCGGCTCGCCGGCGGGGGCGACGGCGACGTCCACGGCGGGGGTGTCGGGGGAGAGGTGGGCCAGCCGGAGGTACCCGTCCCCGGCCGCGGCCGCGGGGGGCAGGCCGGTCAGCGCGATCCCGGCGGTGAGCAGGACGGCGCCCAGCACGCGGGCACACCGGGCCACCGCTGTCCTCCCGCGCGTTCCCCGGGCGCCGGTGCCCGCGGCGCCGCGTCCTCCGGTGCGCGGCGCCCGGCCGGCTGTCGGCCGGCTCAGCGGGACGCGGGGGTGGCCGGCTGGTTGCCGGTGTCGGCCGGCGCCGGCTTCACCGCCGGCTGCACCTGCGTGGGCGGGCCGGGCACCGGGCGCATCTGCTGGGTCTGCTGCGGCGCCGCCTGCTGCTGCGCCGGGGCCGGCTGCGGGGCTGCTGGCTGCTGCTGGACGGCCGGCTGCGTGGCGGTCGGCGTGCGGGTGGGCTGGCGGGCGGCAGCTGCCTCCCCGGTACCGGTCGACGGCGCCTCCGCGGGACGCTGGGCCGGCTGCTGCTGCTGCTTGGGCGGGACGGGCGGCTGCTGGCCCGGCGCCGGCGGCTGCCCCGGGACGGGCGGCCTGGCCCCTGCCTTCTGCCCCGGCCGCCGGTCACCCAGGTCGGGCATGCTGTCCAGCACCCGCCGCGCCTCGGCGAGCCGGCCGGTCAGCTCGTCGCGCACCGCGCGGATGGCCGCGGCGGCCGTCTCGGCCTCGCTGACCAGCTGGGCGGCGTGCTTCTCGGCCGCGGCGATGCGCTGGCGGGCGGCCTCCGCCGAGGCTCGATCCCGCTCCTCCTCCAGGCGGGCGGCCTCCTGGCGGCGGGCTCGCTGGGCGATCTCGAAGTCCTCCTCGACCTTCGTCCGGCGGGCCTGGGATTCCGCATCGAGATGCGCGACCTTCTCCTGGGCCTTGCTGACCAGCTCGTCGGCGCGGATCTGGGCCTTGGTGGCGATCTGCTCGGCGTTCTGCCGCGCCTCGGCCATCATGCGCTCGACCTCGGCCTGCCCGGCGGCGTGCCGCTCGAGCATGGCCCGCTCCTCGGCGGCGGTCTGCTCGCGCAGCGCGGCCGCCTCCTCCTGAGCGGTCCGGCGGATCTCGTCGGCCTCCTCCTGGGCGAGCTGCATCATGTGGGCGATGCGCCCGCTCATGTTGGCCATCGTCGTCGGGCCGGCGTCCGCGGCCTGGCGCCGGAGGGCGTCGGTCTCGGCCTGGCGGGCCTGCAACTCCCTGACCAGGTCGTTGACCCGGCCCATCGCGGCATCCCGGTCGGCCAGGGCCACGCGGATGTCGGCCTCGAGGCGCTCGATCGTCTCGGCCACCTGGTGCCGGTCGTAGCCCCGCAGCACCACGTCGAACGAGTGCTGGGCCTCACGCATCGGCAGCATGTCGCGACGGGGATCGGTCATGCGGTCATCCTCGCAGAGTCGGGAGACGGGGTCGGCGTGTCGGGAGAGCTTCCCAGCAGACTGCCAGGACCCCTGCACGGCGTACCGCCGCGCCCCGCCCTGGGCCGGGCGGGGCGCGGCGGCTCCAGTCCGCGTACCGGCGTGGTCACACGCCCCGGAACCGGTTGATCGCGGAGAGGTGCTTCTCGCGCTTCTCGGCGTCCTTGACGCCGAGGCCTTCGGTGGGGGCGAGGGTGAGGACGCCGACCTTGCCCTGGTGGGCGTTGCGGTGGACGTCGAGGGTGGCCTGGCCGACCTCCTCCATCGGGTAGACCTTCGACAGCGTCGGGTGGATGAGGCCCTTGTCGATCAGCCGGTTGGCCTCCCACGCCTCCTTGTAGTTGGCGAAGTGCGAACTGAGGATCTTCTTCAGGTTCATCCACAGGTACCGGTTGTCGTACTCGTGCAGGTAGCCGGTGGTGGAGGCGCAGGTGATGATCGTGCCGCCCTTCTTGGCGACGTAGACGCTGGCGCCGAAGGTCTCCCGGCCGGGGTGCTCGAAGACGATGTCGACGTCCTCGCCGCCGGTGAGCTCGCGGATCTTCTTGCCGAACCGCTGCCACTCCTTGGGATCCTGGGTGGCCTCGTCCTTCCAGAACTTGTAGCCCTCGGCGGAGCGGTCGATCACCAGTTCGGCGCCCATGGAGCGGACGATGTCGGCCTTCTCCGGGGAGGAGACGACGCAGACCGGGATGGCGCCGCCGTTGAGCGCCATCTGGGTGGCGTAGGAACCCAGGCCGCCGGAGGCGCCCCAGATGAGCACGGTGTCGCCCTGCTTCATGTTCGCGCCGTTGCGGCTGACCAGCTGCCGGTAGGCGGTGGAGTTCACCAGCCCCGGGGCGGCGGCCTCCTCCCAGGTGAGGTGGGCCGGCTTGGGCATGAGCTGGTTGCTCTTGACCAGCGCCAGCTCGGCCAGGCCGCCGAAGTTGGTCTCGAAGCCCCAGATCCGCTGCTGGGGGTCCATCATCGTGTCGTCGTGGCCGGCCGGGTCCTCCAGCTCCACCGAGAGGCAGTGCGCGACGACCTCGTCCCCGGGCTTCCACTTGTTCACACCCGGGCCCACCCGGAGGACGACGCCGGCGAGGTCGGAGCCGACGACGTGGTACGGCAGGTCGTGCTTCTTCGTGAGCTCCGAGACGCGGCCGTAGCGCTCCAGGAACCCGAAGGTCGAGACCGGCTCGAAGATCGACGTCCAGACGGTGTTGTAGTTCACCGACGACGCCATCACGGCCACGATGGCCTCACCCGGGCCGAGCTCCGGGGTGGCGACCTCCTCCACGTGGAGGGACTTGCGCGGGTCCTTCTCCTTGGTGGGCAGGCCCTCGAACATGTCCTGCTCGTCCTTGCGGACCAGCACGGCCCGGTAGGACTGCGGCACCTCCAGTCCGGCGAGGGCGTCCAGCTGGTCGGCGAGGATGGCGTCCCTGATCTCGTTCACGCGGTCTCCCGGGTCTTCGTCGGCTCGTGAGGGGCGATCGTGCGGTGCAGGTCGGCGGGGAGGTTACCGACCGGTAACTCGAGCGGCGAGTCGGGTCAGGAGTGCGGAGCGCGAGCCGGCTCGACGAGCTCCACGAGCACCCCGCCGGCGTCCTTGGGGTGCACGAAGTTGACGCGGCTGTCCGACGTCCCGCGCTTGGGGGTGTCGTAGAGCAGCCGCAGGCCGCGCTCGCGCAGCGTCGCGCTGACCGCCTCGACGTCGTCCACCCGGAAGGCCAGCTGCTGCAGACCCGGGCCCGAGCGGCCGATGAACTTCGCGATCGTCGACTCCGGCGTCAGCGGCGCGAGCAGCTGGATGCGGGTGTCGCCGTCCCCGACCGCGAGCATCGCCTCGCGCACGCCCTGCTCCTCGTTGACCTCCTCGTGCACCGAGTGCACGCCGAAGGCCTGAGCGTAGAAGGCCAGCGCCTCGTCGAGGTCGGGGACGGCGATCCCGACGTGGTCGATCGTGGTGAAGAGCTCGGTGGGCAGGCCGGCATTCGTGTCGGTGGTCACGCCGGAATCCTCCCGTGCGCCCGTCCGGGACGACAGCTCGATGTGGCGGGAGTCACGCGGGGGCCCGGGAGCCCGGGCCTCGCCCGGCCGTCGCTCAGCGCCCCAGGAAGTCCAGCAGTGCGCGGTTGAACTGCTCGGCGTGCGAGACGTTGATCCCGTGCGGGCCGCCCTCGATGACGACCAGCTCGCTGTTGGGCAGGAGCTCGTGCGAGCGCTTGCCGCTCACCTCGAACGGGACGATCGCGTCGCTGTCGCCGTGGATGACCAGGGTCGGCAGCGTGATCGTGCCCAGGTCGCCGCGGAAGTCGGTGCGGCCGAAGGCGGCGATGCAGTCCAGCGTGCCCTTGGGCGAGGCGAACTCGGCGATGTGCAGCGCGTACTGCCGCATCGGCTCGCTGACCGCGCCCGACTTGCGGTCGAACACCCCCTTGCCGCCGGCGTTGAAGAAGTCGGCGGTGAACCCGTCGAGGAAGGCCGGCCGGTCGCGGCGCACGCCCTCCTCGAACTGCGCGATCGTGGCGTCGTCCAGGCCGCCGTCGGGGTTGTCGTCGGACTTGTAGAGGTAGGGCGGCACGGCCGCGGCGAGCACCGCCCGGGTGACCCGCGCGGTGCCGTACCGGCTGATGTAGCGGACCACCTCGCCACCGCCCATGGAGAAGCCGACGAGCGCGACGTCGGTGAGGTCCAGGTGCCTGAGCACCGCGTCGAGGTCGGCGGCGAAGGTGTCGTAGTCGTAGCCCGTCCACGGCTGGGAGCTCTGCCCGAAGCCGCGGCGGTCGTAGCTGACGACCCGGTGGCCGGCGTCCACGAGGGCCGGCACCTGGGCCTCCCACGATCGGCCGGACAGCGGCCAGCCGTGGATCAGCACCACCGGCCGGCCGGAGCCGTGGTCCTCGTAGTGCAGCTCGACGGGGGTGCCCTTCTCGGTGCCGACGGGAATGCGGGGCATCGCGGTCTCCTCGGGCGTCGCGGTCGGGTCCGTCGAGCACTACCCGGTGGCTCCCGAGGACACTTCTCGGAGGCGTGTCGGGTGGGATGGATCACTCCCGGCCGCGATCTGCAGGTCGCTGCCGGGGGTGCGGTCCTATCCTGAGCAGCAGCCCGACGGCCGCCTCGCCTGCGCGGCCGGCCCGAAAAGACTCGGCCGCCAACGACGGTGGCCCGGCACTGGAGGCCCCCATGCCCCGATCGGTCATCGTGAGCGGCGCCCGGACCCCGATGGGTCGGTTGCTCGGTTCGCTGAAGGACTTCTCCGCAGCCGACCTCGGCGGGGTCGCCATCAAGGCGGCCCTGGAGCGGGCCGGCATCTCCGGCGACCAGGTCGACTACGTGATCATGGGACAGGTCATCCAGGCCGGGGCCGGCCAGAACCCGGCCCGTCCCGCGGCCGTCGCCGGCGGCATCCCGATGTCGGTGCCCTCGTTCACGCTCAACAAGGTGTGCCTGTCCGGTATCGACGCGATCGCCCTGGCCGACCAGCTCATCCGCGCCGGTGAGTTCGAGGTCGTCGTCGCCGGCGGCATGGAGTCGATGACCCAGGCCCCGCACATCCTCGCCAACTCCCGCACCGGCACGAAGTACGGCGACACCAAGCTCGTCGACTCGATGGCCCACGACGGGCTGTCGGACACCTTCGACCAGGTGGCGATGGGCGAGCTGACCGAGCAGGCCAACGCCCGCTACGACCTGACCCGCGAGGAGCAGGACGCCTTCGCCGCCGCCAGCCACCAGAAGGCCGCCGCGGCGGCCAAGAACGGCCTGTTCGACGACGAGATCACCCCGGTGCTCATCCCGCAGCGCAAGGGCGACCCGATCGAGTTCCGCGAGGACGAGGGCATCCGGGCCGACACGACGGCCGAGTCGCTGTCGAAGCTCAAGCCGGCCTTCGCCAAGGACGGCACGATCACCGCCGGCACCGCCTCGCAGATCTCCGACGGCGCCTGCGCGGTCGTGGTCATGTCCGCGGAGAAGGCCGCCGAGCTGGGCCTGACCCCGCTCGCCGAGATCGGCGCGCACGGCGTGGTCGCCGGGCCCGACGCCACGCTGCAGAGCCAGCCGTCGCGGGCCATCGCCAAGGCCTGCGAGCGCGAGGGCATCGACCCCAAGGACCTCGACCTGGTCGAGCTGAACGAGGCGTTCGCCGCGGTCGGCATCGTGTCCACCCGCGAGCTCGGCATCGACCCGGAGAAGGTCAACGTCAACGGCGGCGCGATCGCCCTCGGCCACCCGATCGGCATGAGCGGCGCCCGCATCGTGCTGCACCTCGCCCTCGAGCTCGGCCGCCGCGGCGGCGGTGTGGGCGCCGCGGCGCTGTGCGGCGGCGGTGGCCAGGGCGACGCGCTGATCGTGCACGTGCCCGCTCGTTGACCGAGGTCGCCGAGACGGCGGTCCAGACGCCGGCGCCCGCCGCCCTCCGGGGCCGGCGGGGCCGGCGCCCGGTCGACGTCGCCGACCTGGTCGCCCGGGCCCGCGAGGGCGAGGCCCGTGCCGTGGCCCGGCTGATCTCCCTGGTGGAGGATGCCAGCCCGGCGCTGCGCGAGGTCGCCGCCGCGCTCGCCCCGTACACCGGGCACGCCCAGGTCATCGGCCTGACCGGGTCGCCCGGTGTCGGCAAGTCGACGACGACGACCGCGCTGGTGCGCGCCTACCGGGGGGCCGGCCGGCGGGTCGGCGTCCTGGCCGTCGACCCCTCGTCCCCCTTCTCCGGCGGGGCCCTGCTCGGCGACCGGGTGCGCATGCAGGACCACGCCGGCGACTCCGGCGTCTACATCCGTTCGATGGCCTCCCGTGGGCACCTGGGCGGGCTGGCGTGGGCCACGCCGCAGGCGCTGCGCGTGCTCGACGCCGCCGGGTGCGACGTCGTGCTGATCGAGACCGTCGGCGTCGGGCAGTCGGAGCTGGAGATCGCCTCGCTGGCCGACACCACGCTCGTGCTGCTGGCGCCGGGCATGGGCGACGGCATCCAGGCGGCCAAGGCCGGGATCCTGGAGGTCGCCGACGCCTTCGTCGTCAACAAGGCCGACCGGGACGGCGCCGACCAGACCGTGCGCGACCTGCGCTACATGCTCTCCCTCGGTGGCCGGCACGAGACCGCCGGCGCCTGGCGCCCGCCGATCTGCCGCACGGTGGCCGCGCGGGACACCGACAACGGCATCGACACCGTGCTCGAGGCGGTGGAGGAGCACCGCCGCTGGCTGGAGTCCTCCGGCGAGGGGCACCGGCGGCGGGTGCAGCGGGCGGCCCGGGAGATCGAGGCGATCGCCCTGGCCGGGCTGCGCGAGCGGATGGGGGACGTCCGCGGCTCCGCGGCCCTCGGCGCGCTGGCCGACGCGGTGGTCGCGGGGGGGACCGACCCGTTCGGCGCCGCCGACCAGCTGGTCGCGCAACTCTGACCTGCTGAGGGCAGGATGACCGGGTGAGCGGGAAGCCGGACGCCGTCGTCGTCGGAGCGGGCCCGAACGGCCTGGCCGCGGCCCTGCGGCTGGCGGCCGCCGGGCTGCGGGTCCAGGTCGTGGAGCGGGCCGACCGGGCCGGCGGTGGTCTGCGCACCGAGGAGCTCATCCGGTCGGGCTACCGGCACGACGTCTGCTCGACGGTGCACCCGATGGCCGCGGCGGCGCCGTTCTTCCGCGAGTTCGACCTGCCCAGCCGGGGCGTGCGCCTGGTCCACCCGGAGATCTGCTACGCCCACCCGCTCGACGGGGGGCGCGCGGCGGTCGCGCGCCGCTCGCTGGAGGAGACCGCCGCGGGCCTCGGCCCGGACGGGCCGTCCTACGAGCGGTTGTTCGCCCCGCTGGTCGAGCACGGCGACGACGTCATCGACTTCTTCCTGTCCAGCCGGCTGCGGCGGCTGCCCACGCGCAGCGTCGGCCCCATCACGAAGTTCGGGCTCAACGCGCTGCCGAACGTCCGCTGGCTGGCCCGGCGGTACTTCGGCACCGAGGAGGGGCAGGCGCTCATCGCCGGTGCGGCCGCGCACGGCATGCTGGACCTCTCCCGGCCGCTCACGGCGGGCCTGGGGATGGTGCTGGGCATGCTCGCCCACCACGTCGGCTGGCCGCTGATCGAGGGCGGGTCGCAGAACCTGGCCGACGCCATGGTGACCGCGCTGGAGCAGCAGGGCGGCGAGCTGGTCACCGGGCACGAGGTCACCGACCTGCGCGAGTTCGACGGCGTGCCGGCGGTGCTGCTGGACACCACCCCGCGCGCGTTCGTGGCCATGGCGGGGGACCGGGTGCCCGAGGGCTACCGCCGCTGGGTGTCGCGGTACAAGCACGGGCCCGGCGTCTTCAAGGTCGACTGGATCCTCTCCGAGCCGGTGCCGTGGGCGAATCCCGACGTCCGCCGGGCCGGCACCGTCCACGTGGCCGGCACGCTGGAGGAGACCATCGCCGGGGAGGCGGCGCCAGCGGCCGGACGTCCGGCCGAGAAGCCCTACGTGCTCGCCGTCCAGCCGACCGTGCCCGACCCCACCCGGGCCCCGGCGGGCGGGCACGTCCTCTGGGCCTACGTGCACGTCCCGCACGGCTCCGACGTCGACATGACCGAGGCGATCGAGGCGCAGATCGAACGGTTCGCCCCCGGCTTCCGCGACACGATCGTCGACCGCGCCACGAAGAACGCCGTGCAGATGCAGCAGTGGAACCCCAACCACGTCGGCGGCGACATCTCCAACGGGGAGGCCTCGCTGTGGCAGATGCTGGCCCGCCCGGTGCCGCGGTGGAACACCTACAAGACCCCGGTCCGCGGGGTGTACCTCGCCTCGGCGGCCACCCCGCCCGGACCGGCGGTGCACGGCATGTGCGGGGACCTCGCCGCGCGGGTCGCCCTGCGCGAGGTCTTCGGCGTCCGGCACGTGCCCGCGCTGCGCCCCGCCCCCGTGCCGGCCTGATCCGACCGGTGCTCGGCGGGCTGCGTACGGGCCGGGAACCGAGATCGGCGGTGGCCGGCCTACCGCCGATCTCGGTGCAGTGCCGGGTCCTACCGGTAGCGTCGGGAGCATGGTCCGACCGCTGGGGCTGCCGTTCGATCCCATCGAGCGCGCCGGGGAGACGTGGGAGCGGCGGTTCGGTCCCGCCGCCGCGATGCGCGCCGCGACGTCGGTGTTCCGGGTGCAGCAGATCCTGCTCGCCCGCTTCGACGAGGCGCTGCGGCCGCACTGCCTCACCTTCGCCCGGTACGAGGTCCTCGTCCTGCTCACCTTCAGCCGCACCGGCGAGCTGCCGCTCAAGGTGATCGGCAGCCGGCTCATGGTCCACCCGACGAGCGTCACCAACGCCATCGACCGGCTGGTCGCCGCCGGGTACGTCGAGCGCCGGCCCAACCCGGCCGACGGGCGCGGTGTCCTCGCCGCCATCACCGACCGCGGCCGGGAGGTCGTGGAGCTGGCCACCGCCGCGCTGACCGGTCTGGAGTTCGGGCTGGGCGACGTTCCCGACGCCGAGCTCGACACGCTCTTCGACGTGCTCAGGCGGGTCCGGCTCGGCGCCGGGGACGTCGCGGGCGTGGGGCCGCCCGTCCGCTGAACCACACCGCGACACCGCCCCGCGCCCCGGGTGCGGTGGTGGGATGATCGAGACCATGCAGCCTTCTCGCCCCGGACGTCCCGACCCGCGCGCGCAGGCCCAGCAGGCCCAGCTGGCCGCCTCCCTCGCCGGCGCGGTCGACCTCGCCGCCGTCAAGGCGCGCTCCGAAGCGGCCGCCCGTGCTCAAGCCGCACCCCCGCCGAGCCCCGGCGCCCCGGCCGGTGCGCCCGGCGCCACCGTCGTCGACGTCACCGAGGCGACCTTCCAGACCGAGGTGCTCGACCGGTCCTTCCAGGTCCCGGTCGTCCTCGACCTGTGGGCCGAGTGGTGCGGGCCGTGCAAGCAGCTCTCGCCGGTGCTCGAGCGGCTGGCCGCCGAGGGTGGCGGGTCGTGGGTCCTGGCGAAGGTCGACGTGGACGCCAACCCCACGCTGGCCCAGGGCCTGCGGGTGCAGGGCATACCGGCGGTGAAGGCGGTCTGGCAGGGGCAGCTGGTCGCCGAGTTCACCGGCGCCATCCCCGAGGAGCAGGCCCGGGAGTTCGTCACCGAACTGGTGCGGGCGACCACCGGGGGAGCCGTCCCCGGCGGCGGCGAGGGGCAGCCGGCCGAGACCGAGGATCCGCGTCTGGACGCCGCCGAGGCCGCCCTCGAGCGGGGTGACCTCGCGGCCGCGGAGGCGGCCTACCAGGGGCTCCTGGACGAGGAACCCGATCACCCCGTCGCCGGGCTGGCGCTGCGCCAGGTGCAGCTGTTCCGCCGGGCCGACGAGGCCGGGCCCGACGCGCTCGTCCGCGCCGACGCCGCGCCGGACGACGTGGACGCCCAGAACCGCGCCGCCGACTTCCTCCTCGGCAACGGCGACGTCGAGGGCGCCTTCAACCGGCTGCTCGACGTCGTCCGCCGCACGTCGGGGGAGGACCGGGACAAGGCCCGCCGGCACCTGGTCGAGCTCTTCGGCATCGTCGGCGACCAGGACCCGAGGGTCGGCACCGCCCGCCGGCAGCTCACCCAGGCGCTGTTCTGAGCCTCACCGGACGCCGATGCCGCAGGCGCGGGGCCCCTCCAGGTACCCGCTGCGGAAGAGGTCGACGAGCTGGAACCCCGACAGCTCCACGTCGGGGAGGACCTGCGGGTCGTTGCCGTACTCGAGGAGGAACTGCACGCTCTCGTCCAGGTCGCCGGGGGAGATGACCACCCCCGGGATCGTGCCGTCGGCGACCTGGGAGCCGTACCAGCCGGTGAGGCACACCGCCGAGCGCAGCGCCGCCTCGTCGTCGGTGGCCAGCCCCAGCTGCTCCCGCGCGGCCCGGGCGTAGGGGATCGCCACGGCGGTGACGACCGCGAAGTCGCCCAGCTGCTCGTACGCGGGGCGGATGAGCTCGCGCTCGTCGTAGGCCACCAGGCCGTTCGGCGCGCCGTCGACGTCCCCAGGAGGGCAGTACACGAGGTCGGCGTCGGCGGCGGCGCACGCCGGCGCCCGGCCGGTGAAGGACTCGATCTCCGGAGCCCGGAACCGGGCGCCGAGCTCCTCGGTGAAGGCGCGCTCCCAGAACACCGGCAGGGACTGGTCGACGATCTGCTCGATCGTCCCGAACGGTGCGTTGCCCCCCGCCCGGAAGTCCCCGTCGCTGGCGAACTCGCTCTGGGTGTAGGCGCGGTCGGGACCGAACCGGTCGCGGCAGGGGGCCGCCCCGCCGTCGAAGCCCTCCTGGAACGCCGACACCCGGTCGAAGTAGGAGCCGTGCGCCTCGCGGGTGTCGGTCCCGGTCCCCACCGGGTCGCGCAGCAGCAGGTAGCCCCGCAGCAGCTGGTCGAGCTCCGGTTCCAGGATGCGGGTGTGCCCGGCCTCACCGGTGGCGACCCAGGCGGTCCACGCCCCGGCCAGGCAGTCGGCCTGCGTCTCGACGGCGATCGACGTGCGTGGGGCGCCCACCCGCGCCTGGACGGCGTGACCGAACTCGTGCGCCATGACCAGTGCCGGGATGAACCGGCCGTACCCGTGGGCGAGCTCGCCGAGAAAGGCACGGTCGTAGCTGATCGAGTCCGCGTTCGGGGACTGGGCAGGGCGGCAGTAGAACGCGTTGCCCTGGACCTCCAGCGGGTCGACGCCGCAGCTGAGCCCCTGCGGGTACTCGCCGGGGTCCACGGCCCCGGGGTCGACGCTGAAGTAGCCGCCGGCCAGCGGCTCGAGGACGACGCCGAACACCGCGGGGAGCTGCTCGGCCCAGAAGGTCTCCAGGTCGGCCAGCGCGTTGCGGGCCGAGACGTCGACCGGACCGTCGTCGGCGCCGACGATGCTCACCTGGTCCGGGCCGGCGTCGTCGGGGGCCCCGGGCAGCTGGGAGGGCCGGTCGACGACGACGGAGCACCCGCTCAGCACGAGGAGCGCGACCGCGGCCACCAGGCCCACGACCGCTCGGCGCAGCTGCAGGCGGTTCATGGCCCCACGATGGTCCCACCGCGGCGACACGCCCGCCCCCGGGCAGGCGTCGGGGCCGGGGCGGCGGGAGGTCAGAGGCCGACGTCGCAGCCGCCGCCCCCGTGGAGGAATCCGTCGCGGAACGCGCCGACCAGCTCGAACCCGGACAGCCCCGTGTCGGGCAGCACCGACTCGGTCTGGCCGTAGGTCAGCAGGAACGAGACGGCCTCGTCGACGTCACCGGGGGAGAGCGACGTGACCTCCCGGAAGTCCCCGGCGAAGAAGTCGGCGGTGTACCAGCCGGTCAGGCAGACCGCGGACCGGGTGGCGGCGCCGTCGTCGGTGGACAGGCCGAGCTGATCGCGGGCGGCCAGCGCGTACGGGAGGGCGATCCCGGTGGCCACCGCGAAGTCGCCGAGCTCGGCGTAGGCCGGCTCGATCAGGTCGGTCTCGTCGAAGTAGACGGTGCCGTCGGCGCCGCAGTAGCCGAGGTCCCGCCCGTGGGCCCCCAGTTCGCCGCAGTCGGGGGCTGTCCCGTCGAACGCCTCCAGGGCGGGGACCTGGAACCGGGTGCCGAACTCCGACGGGAAGATCGACTCGTAGAACAGCGGGAGGGATGCGTCGACGATGAGCAGTGTCTCGTCGTAGGAGGCGTTGCCCTCGTTCTCCAGGTCCCCGTGGTCGGTGAACTCCGCGGCGGTGAACAGCCGGTCCTCGTCGAACTCGTCGCGGCAGGCGGTCGCGCCGCCGTCCCATCCGGCGAAGAAGCCGGATACCCGGTCGAAGCCGGAGCCGTGGGCGCCGTCCTCGTCGGTCCCGGTGCCGACCGGGTCGCGCAGCTCCAGGAAGCCGACGACGACCTCGTCGAGCTCGGGGACCCGGAGGCTGGAGTGAGCGGCGTTGCCGTCGGCCACCCAGCGGGTCCAGGCGCCGGCGAAGCAGTCGGCCTGGGTCTCGCTGACGATGGTGTCGACGGTGTCCCACGTGCCGTTGCGGCCCTGGATCGCGTGGCCCATCTCGTGGGCCATCACCGCCGGCCCCAGGAACCGGCCGTGCGCGGCGGCGAGCTCCTCGATCAGTGCGCTGTCGTAGGCGACCAGGTCGCAGGGGAGGAGGTAGAAGGCGTTGCCCTCGACCTCGGAGGGGTCGACGGGCAGCCGGTCGCAGCCGATGCCGGTGTCGGGGTAGACGGCGGGGTCCAGGTCGTCGGCGTCCACCGCGAAGATCCCGCCCTCGAGCGGGACGAACGGCTCGCCGTAGAGCTCCGGGTAGGTCCGCTCCCAGTAGGTGAGCAGGTCGGCCATCGCGTTGCGGGCCAGCACGTCGATCGCGCCGTCACCGGCGCCGGTGATCGGCAGCGCCTCGGCCGGCACGTCGGTCAGGGGGTGCGCCGCGGCCGCGGTGCCGGTGACGGTGGTGGCGCAGCCGGCGAGCAGCATGCTGCCCGCGGCAGCCGCGGCGAGCGCGCGGCGCTGGACCTGCCTCATGGAGCCCCGTTCCCTCGTCTGGGCGGATGCCGCGGACCGACGGCGGCGCCGGGACATGATGCCTGGTCGCAGCCGTGCTGAGGGATCCCGGTGGCGCATCGGTACCGGATCGAGGCCCGGTCGCGCTGCGTGCGCGGCCGCGGGGCAGCGGGGCCGCGGCCGGGCGACGGTGCGCCCGGCCGCGCGGGGGTCAGCCCTCGTGCAGGAACCAGACGGTGCCGAGCGGGGGGCAGGACAGGGACGCCGAGTACGGCTGCCCGTGCCACGGTTCCTCGACGGCCTCGATGCCGCCCAGGTTGCCCACCCCGGAGCCGCCGTAGCCCTCGGCGTCGGTGTTGAGCACCTCGCGCCAGACGCCCGGCCGGGGCAGGCCGATCCGGTAGTCGTGCCGCGGGACGCTGGAGAAGTTCACCACGCAGGCCAGCGCCGGACCGGTGGGCGCCTCGGCCGCGCCGTCCTCCGTCGCGGCCGGGGCGGGCACCCCGTAGCGCAGGAACGACAGCACGTTGCCGGAGGCGTCATTGGCGTCGATCCACTCGAATCCGGCCGGGTCGACGTCCAGCGACCAGAGGGCGGGCAGCTCCTTGTAGCGGGCGTTGAGGTCGGTGACCAGTTGCAGCACCCCGCGGTGGGCGGGGTCCTCCAGGTGCCACCAGTCCAGCGAGCGGCTCTCGGCCCACTCGGCGTCCTGGGCGAACTCCGAGCCCATGAACAGCAGCTGCTTGCCGGGGTGGGCCCACATGTAGGCCAGGTAGGCGCGCAGGTTGGCCAGCTGCTGCCAGCGGTCCCCGGGCATCTTCCGCAGCAGTGAGCCCTTGCCGTAGACGACCTCGTCGTGGCTGATCGGCAGCACGTAGTTCTCGGAGTAGGCGTACATCATCGAGAAGGTCAGCTGGCCGTGGTGGTAGCTGCGGTGCACCGGCTGCTTGGACACGTAGGCCAGCGAGTCGTGCATCCAGCCCATGTTCCACTTGAACCCGAAGCCCAGGCCCCCGAGGTGGGTGGGCCGGGTGACACCGGGCCAGGCGGTGGACTCCTCGGCGATGGTCACGACGCCGGGCACCTCGCGGTAGACCGTCGCGTTCATCTCCTGCAGGAACGACACGGCCTCCAGGTTCTCCCGCCCGCCGTGCACGTTGGGCACCCACTCGGTGCGCGAGTAGTCCAGGTAGAGCATCGAGGCGACCGCGTCGACGCGGAGGCCGTCGATGTGGAACTCCTTGGCCCAGTACAGGGCGTTGGCGACCAGGAAGTTGCGGACCTCGGCGCGACCGAAGTCGAACACGTAGGTGCCCCAGTCCTGCTGCTCGCCGCGCCGCGGGTCGGGGTGCTCGTACAACGGCGTGCCGTCGAACCGGGCCAGCGCCCAGTCGTCCTTGGGGAAGTGGGCCGGGACCCAGTCGACGATGATGCCGATGCCGGCCTGATGGGCGCGGTCGATCAGGTAGCGGAGGTCGTCGGGGCTGCCGAACCGCGCGGTCGGGGCGTAGTAGGAGGTGACCTGGTAGCCCCACGACCCGCCGAAGGGGTGCTCGGCGAGGGGCATGAACTCGATGTGCGTGAAGCCGGCGGAGACCACGTAGTCGACCAGCTCGTCGGCCATCTCCCGGTAGGACAGGCCCTGCCGCCAGGAACCGGCGTGCACCTCGTAGATGCTCATCGGCCGCTCGTGCCAGCGGTCGTCGGCCCGGGCGGTCAACCACTCGTCGTCCGCCCATTCGTAGCGGGACTCGGTGACGACCGAGGCGGACAGCGGGGGCACCTCGGTGGCGAAGGCCAGCGGGTCGGACTTCTCCCGCCACACGCCGTCGCGCCCGAGGACGTGGTAGCGGTAGCGGGTGCCGGTCTGCACGCCCGGGATGAAGATCTCCCACACCCCGGAGGAGCCCAGCGAGCGCATCGGGTAGGCGCGGGCCTCCCAGTAGTCGAAGTCGCCGGTCACCTTGACGCCCTGGGCGTTGGGGGCCCAGACGGCGAAGGAGACGCCCTGCACCGTGCCGCGGGGTGTCTCGTAGCGCCGGACGTGCGCGCCGAGCACCTCCCACAGCCGCTCGTGCCGCCCCTCGCGGATCAGGTGCTGGTCGAGCTCGCCGACGGTGGGCAGCCAGCGGTAGGGGTCGTCGACGACGAAGGTCGTGGTGCCACCCTGGGCGTCGGCGTAGGCGACCTCGAGCCGGTAGTCACCGGGCTGCTCGGGCAGCCGGGCCTCGAAGATGCCGCCGGCGTGCACCTGCCGGGCTTCGTAGCGGGAGCCGTCCTCGCCGACGACGGTGACCGCGACCGCGTCCGGCCGCAGCGCGCGCACCACCCAGCCCTGGGTGGCGGGGTGCGCGCCGAGCACGCTGTGCGGGGCGTAGGACCACCCCTCGACGACGGCGCGCAGCTGCTCCTCGGAGACCTCGGCCGGCGTCATGTGCTGGGCGGCGCCCTCCTCCGCCGGCGGCTGCCCGTCGAGGTCCGTCGGCACCTGCGGGGTGCCCGGCTCGACCGGGTCGGGGCCCGGCCGCTCCGGCTGCGCCGTGCCGCCCTGCTCGGCCATGACATCGGCCTGGGCGACATCGGCCTGGGCCGCCTTCTTGCGCGGCGCCCGCCTGGCCGGGACGGTCGTCGCCGCGGGGCTCCCGGTCTCCGCGGCGGTCTTCTTCGCCGCCGTCTTCCGGGCCGCGGGCGCCTTCTTCGCCGCCGTCGTCTTCTCGGCCGTCGTCTTCTCGGCCGTCGCCTGCCCGGCCGTCGCCTTCACAGCCGTCGTCTGCTCCGCCGTCCTCTTCCTGGCGGTCGTCTTCTTGGCCGGCGCCTTCTTGGCGGCGGCCCGCTTGCGGGCCGGGGCGGCGTTCACGATCGGGTCGTTCTCCGCCGCCTCCGCCTGCGCGGTCTGCTCCTCGACGGCGGCCTGCAGTTCGTCCCCGGTGGCCGGCGGGCGCCCGCCGGTCAGGGGTGAGTCCGTGCTGCGCTCGGGCTCGCCGGTCACTCCGTCGGTGGATGTCATCCCCGTCGCCGTCCTCTCCGGTGCCGGTCGTTCCGTGGTCAGGGGCCCGCGCGTCATCCCACGGCGGTGAGCCGGGCGAGCGACTGCAGCGGGATGATCAGCCAGTGCGGGCGGTTGCGTGCCTCGTACACGCACTCGTAGACCGCCTTGTCGGCCTCGAATGCCCGCAGCAGGGGTGAGTCCCCGCACGCCTCCGTGCCGCTCGCTGCCGAGTACCCGGCGCAGAAGGCGGTGCGGTTGCGCTCTGCCCACTCCTGGGCGCGGTATGCACGCTGGGGGTCCTCGGGCTGCTCGACGAGCATGTGACGTGCGGCGTAGTCGAAGCTGCGCAGCATGCCGGCGACGTCCCGCATCGGGCTGTCGAGCTCGCGGCGGGCGGCCAGCGGGCGGGCCGGCTCGCCCTCGAAGTCCAGGACGATCCACCCGGTGGCGGTGCGCAGCACCTGCCCGAGATGGAGGTCGCCGTGCACCCGCTGGCGGATGACGTCCTCGGCGCTGTCCGCCACCGCCGCGTAGATCGCGCGCAGCCCCTCGGCGTACTCGGCGAGCTGGCCGACGACGCCGATCGCCGCCTCCAGCCGGGCGGCCATCTGCGCGGCGAGGGCGGCGAACCAGGCCGGGTCGGCCGGCTCGGTGGGCAGCACCTTGGCCATGTCGGCGTGCACCGAGGCGGTCGCGGCGCCCAGCCGCTCGCTGTCGGCGGCGAAGTCCCCGCCCACCTCGTCGGCGTGCAGGTCGCCCTCCGCGTAGAGGTCCCGGACGCTGGCCGTGGCCAGCCGCCACCCGTCGCTGGCGTTGGGCACGAAGGTCTGCAGCATCGCGACGGTGGCCGGCTCCACCGACGGGTCGGGGTCGTCGATCTCGATGTGGCCGAGCAGCGGCGCGATGTGCGGGTTCTCCGTCTTGCGCAGCGCGTCGTGGATCTCCACGTCCGGGTTGAGCCCCGGCTCCAGCCGGCGGAACAGCTTGAAGATCGCCTCCTGGCCGTAGACCAGCGAGGTGTTGCTCTGTTCGGTGGAGAGGATGTCGCCGGGCAGCCCCTCGGGGATGTAGGTCACCCCGGCCGGGTGGAAGTGCATCGGCCCGATCGTGGAGGCGTTGACCAGGTGGATCAGCCACGGACAGGTGGCGTCGCGGTCCCGCATGGCGTCGTAGGCGTAGGTCTCCCGGTCCGCCGACTGCACCGGCCCGATGAACGCCGAGCTGAGCTCCTCGGCGGGGTGGTCGCGCCACGACAGTGGCACCAGGTAGGTCTCGCTCGCGCCGTCGGAGTAGGTGACGCGGACCCGGTGCACCGAGAGCACCGGGTGGGCCTGGTCGAGCAGGAAGCCCTCCTCGGTGACGTCGGCCCACTCCCGCCCCTTGCCGCCGAACCAGCGCTGGTGCGGCATCCACTCGCGGAGCAGGTCGGTGAGGGCAGCGCTCATCGGGGTCCTCCGTTGCTGGGTGGGACGTCGTCGCCGGTCCGGGTGTCGCTGTCGCCGGGGATCTCCTCCGCCGAGCTGACCACGCCCGCGGCCAGCAGCGACTCCGCGACCGCGCTGGGGGTGGCGGCCTCCCACTCCTCCTCGGGCTCCTCGGCCACCGGCTCGGACGGCTTGGACAGCTCGAACCAGTAGAAGCCGTGACCGGCGAGGGTGAGCATGTAGGGCAGGACGCCGATCTGCGGGAACTCGACCCGGCCGGTGAGCTCGATGGGGGTGTAGCCCTCGAACTGGCGCAGGTCGAGCTCCACCGGCTGCGGGAAGCGGGACAGGTTGTTCACGCACAGCACGATGTCGTCGCCGAACCGGCGGACGAAGGAGAGCACCGTCGGGTTGCGCGAGCCGATCTCCTCGTAGCTGCCCAGTCCGAAGGTGGGGTGCTCCTTGCGCACGTGGATCAGCTGCCGGATCCAGTGCAGCATCGAGTTGGTGTTGCGCAGCTGCGCCTCGACGTTGGTGGTCTGGTAGCCGTAGACCGGGTCCTGGTTCAGCGGCAGGTACATCCGCTGGGGGTCGGCCGTGGAGAAGCCGCCGTTGCGGTCCGGCGTCCACTGCATGGGGGTGCGGACGCCGTCGCGGTCACCGAGCCAGATGTTGTCACCCATGGCGATCTCGTCGCCGTAGTAGAGGACCGGCGAGCCCGGCAGCGACAGCAGCAGCGCGTTGAACAGCTCCAGGGTGTCCATGTCGTTGTCCAGCAGCGGTGCCAGCCGGCGGCGGATGCCGATGTTGGCCTTCATCCGCGGGTCCTTGGCGTACTCCGCCCACATGTAGTCGCGCTCCTCGTCGGTGACCATCTCGAGGGTCAGCTCGTCGTGGTTGCGCAGGAAGATGCCCCACTGGCAGTTGTCCGGGATGTCCGGCGTCTGGGCCATGATCTCCGAGATCGGGAAGCGCTGCTCCCGGCGCACGCCCATGAACAGGCGTGGCATCACCGGGAAGTGGAAGGCCATCTGGCACTCGTCGCCGTTCTCGCCGAAGTATTCGACGACGTCGGCCGGCCACTGGTTGGCCTCGCACAGCAGCACCCGGTCGGGATAGTCGGCCTCGACGACCTTGCGGACCTGCTTGAGGAACTCGTGGGTCCGCGGCAGGTTCTCGCAGTTGGTCCCTTCCTCCTCGAACAGGTAGGGGACGGCGTCGAGCCGGAAGCCGTCGATGCCGAGGTCGAGCCAGAACCGCAGGGCCTCGATGATCGCCTCCTGCACCCGCGGGTTCTCGAAGTTGAGATCGGGCTGGTGCGAGAAGAAGCGGTGCCAGAAGTACTGCTTGCGGACCGGGTCGAAGGTCCAGTTCGAGCTCTCGGTGTCGACGAAGATGATCCGGGCGTCGGGGTAGCCGGTGTCGTCGTCGGCCCACACGTAGAAGTCGCCGTAGGGGCCCTCGGGGTCGCTGCGGCTGGCCTGGAACCAGGGGTGCTGGTCCGAGGTGTGGTTCATGACGAAGTCGATGATGACGCGCATGCCACGCGCGTGGGCGGCGTTCAGGAAGTCCTTGAAGTCCTCGATGTCGCCGAACTCCGGCAGCACGGCGGTGTAGTCGCTGACGTCGTAGCCGCCGTCGCGCAGCGGGGAGGCGAAGAACGGCGGCAGCCACAGGCAGTCGACGCCCAGCCACTGCAGGTAGTCGAGCTTGTCGATCATGCCGCGGAGATCGCCGACGCCGTCGGCGTTGCTGTCGGCGAAGCCGCGCACGAGGACCTCGTAGAAGACGGCGCGCTTGTACCACTCCGGGTCGGTGCCCGGAGCGGGCAGCGCGGACCTCGGGGTCGGCTCGGAGTCTCCGGCGGGAAGGCCGGGGAGGGGAACGGTCATCGCGGGGGATCGCCCTCGGTTCTGCAGGGGAGCGGGGTGGGGTTGGTGGCCCGCGTGCAGGGGCCCGTCGCGAGCGTGCGAACGGTGGGGGGCACGCGGGTCCTTTCTCAGTCGACCGGCGGTGGCGGCTGCACCGGCCGGTGGAAGGTGATCGAGAAGATGTGCGCCGGCTCCCGGTAGGGATCGAGCTCGACGTAGTTGAACTGGCCCCAGTCGTACCTGGCTCCGGTCAGCTCATCGACGACGGTAAACCGTTCGTGCCAGTCCAGGCCGAGCGTGGGCAGGTCCAGCGCGGTCGTCCCGATCTGGGCGTGCCGGCTGTCCAGGCTGACCACCACGAGGACGGCGTCGGCCGACCCCGGGTCGGTCTTCGTGAAGCAGATCAGGTTCGGGTTGTCGACGTGGTGGAACCGCAGCGTGCGCAGCTGCTGCAGGGCCGGGTGGGCGCGGCGGATCTCGTTGAGCCGGCGCAGGTAGGGCGCCAGGCTGCGCCCGGAGGCCTCGGCGCCCGCCCAGTCGCGCGGGCGCAGCTGGTACTTCTCGCTGTCGAGGTACTCCTCGCTGCCCGGCCGCACGGCGACGTGCTCGAACAGCTCGTAACCGGAGTACACGCCCCACGTAGGGCTCATCATCGACGCCAGCACGGCGCGGATCTTGAACATCGGCGGGCCGCCGTACTGCAGCGACTCGTGCAGGATGTCCGGGGTGTTCACGAAGAAGTTGGGCCGCATGTAGTGGCTGTTGGCGGCCAGCTCGCGGCCGTAGACCTCGAGCTCGGTGCGCTCGGTGCGCCAGGTGAAGTACGTGTAGGACTGCGTGAAGCCCAGCTTGGCCAGCTGGTGCATCATCGCCGGCCGGGTGAACGCCTCGGCCAGGAAGAGCACGTCGGGGTCGGTCTTCTTGACCTCCCAGATCAGCCAGTGCCAGAAGTTCAGCGGCTTGGTGTGCGGGTTGTCGACGCGGAAGATCCGCACCCCGGCGTTCATCCAGTGCCGCACCACCCGCAGCACCTCGGCGTAGATGCCCTCGGGGTCGTTGTCGAAGTTGACCGGGTAGATGTCCTGGTACTTCTTCGGCGGGTTCTCCGCGTAGGCGATCGTGCCGTCGGGCTTGGCGGTGAACCACTCGGGGTGCTCCTTGACCCACGGGTGGTCCGGCGCGGCCTGCAGCGCCAGGTCGAGGGCGACCTCGAGGCCGAGCTCGCCCGCGCGCCAGACGAAGTCCTGGAAGTCCTGGAGGGTGCCCAGCTGCGGGTGGACGGCGTCGTGCCCGCCCTCGTCGCTGCCGATCGCCCAGGGCGAGCCGACGTCGTCGGCCCCCAGCTCGTTGGGGTTGCCGCCCGGGAACTGCACGGTGTTCGGGCCCTTGCGGTTGACCTTGCCGATCGGGTGGATCGGCGGCAGGTAGACCACGTCGAAGCCCATGTCCGCGATCGCCGGCAGCCGGTCGGCGGCGGTGACGAAGGTGCCGTGCACCGGCTGCCCGGCGACGACGGGCCCCTCCGAGCGAGGGAAGAACTCGTACCAGGAGCCGAACAGCGCCCGCGGGCGGTCGACCCACACCTCGTGGTCGGGGGTGGCGGTGATCAGCTCGCGCACCGGGTGCTCGTGCAGGTACCGCTGCAGCCCGGTGGCCAGCGCCGGGGCGACCCGGACGGTCAGCTCCTGGGACTCGTCGCGCAGCGCGGCGGCCGCGTCGGCGACCCGCCCGCGCCACTCGTCGTCGGCCTCGGCGGCGACCCGGTCGAGCAGCCGGGCGCCCTCCTCGAGGTCGTTGGCGAGGTCCTCGGGGCCCTGGCCGGCCTCGATCTTCACCTCGACGGCGTGCCGCCAGGTGGCCAGCGGGTCGCTCCACGCCTCGATCCGGAAGGTCCACATGCCCTCCCGGTCCGGGACGACCGTGGTCAGCCAGCGGTCGGGCTGGTCACCGAAGCGGGTCATCCGGTTCAGCGCGGCCGCACCCCCGCCGCCGGGCGGGGTCCAGACCACGTTCGCGGCGACGGCGTCATGGCCCTCGCGGAAGACGGTGGCGGTGATCGGCACGTGCTCGCCGACCACGGCGCGGGCCGAGAACGACCCGCACGACACGACGGGGGCGACATCGGTGATGCCGAGACGGAGGTCAGCGCGGCCAGTCATCCCGGCCACGCTATCGAGGTCACGGCATCCGGGCACGTCGGCGAGGGAGTTCCCGTGACGGGGCGGGGGCGCGGCGAGCAGCGCGCCGGCGACGCCCTGTGGGGAGCACCGCGGCTGGTTAGTCTCGAGCGGTGCGTGCACTCCGCCGGTTCACCGTCCGGGCGTCGCTCCCCGAGGAGCTGAGGCCGCTGTCCCAGCTGGTGATGAACCTCCGCTGGTCCTGGCACCCGGAGACGCGGGACCTCTTCGAGGCCCTCGACCCCGAGCTGTGGCGGAAGTGCGGTGGTGACCCGGTCAAGGTGCTCGGGGAGGTGTCGGCCGAGCGGCTGGCCGCCCTGGCCAAGGACCGGCGCTTCCTGCGCCGGATGCAGGACGTCGTCGACGACCTGCAGGAGTACCTGACCGCGCCGCACTGGTACCAGTCGCTGGGCGCCGAGGCGCCGGCGACGATCGCCTACTTCTCCGCCGAGTTCGGCATCACCGAGGTGCTGCCCCAGTACTCCGGCGGTCTCGGCATCCTGGCCGGCGACCACCTGAAGGCAGCGTCCGACCTCGGCGTCCCGCTGATCGGTGTCGGCCTGCTCTACCGGGCCGGTTATTTCGAGCAGAGCCTCTCCCCGGACGGCTGGCAGCTCGAGCACTACCCGTCGCTGGACCCGCACGGGCTGCCGGTGAAGCTGCTGCGCCAGCCCGACGGGTCGGCCGTGGTCATCACCGTGCCGCTGCCCGAGGGCCGCACCCTGCACGCGCACGTGTGGCGCGCGCAGGTCGGCCGGGTGTGCCTCCTGCTGCTCGACAGCGACATCGAGGAGAACGCGCCGGCCGAGCGCAGCGTCACCGACCGGCTCTACGGCGGCGACGAGGACCACCGGCTGCGCCAGGAGATGCTGCTGGGCATCGGCGGCGTCCGGGCGCTGCGCGCCTACTGCTCCTCGACCGGCACCCCGCAGCCGGAGGTCTTCCACGCGAACGAGGGGCACGCCGGCTTCCAGGGCGTCGAGCGGATCCGCGAGCTCACCGAGTCCCACGGGCTGTCCTTCGCCGAGGCGCTGCAGGCGGTGCGCGCCGGCACGGTGTTCACCACCCACACCCCGGTGCCGGCCGGCATCGACCGGTTCCCGCGGGCGCTCATCGAGCGCTACTTCGCCGGTTTCGGCGTCCCCCTGGACCAGCTCATCGCGCTGGGCGCCGAGCAGGACCCGTCGAAGTTCAACATGGCGCACATGGGCCTGCGGCTGGCCCAGCGCGCCAACGGCGTCAGCCGGCTGCACGGCATCGTCAGCCGGTACATGTTCCAGGACCTGTGGCCCGGGTTCGACCCGGACGACGTGCCGATCGGGTACATCACCAACGGCGTGCACGCGCCCACCTGGACCGCCCGCGAGATGATCGAGCTGGGCGCGCAGACCTCCAGCGAGGGGGACCCGCTGGTCATCGACGGCCCGGAGCACTTCGACGGCGTGGACAAGATTCCCGCCGCCGACCTGTGGAGCACCCGCCGCAGGCTGCGCGCCCGGCTGATCGAGGAGGTCCGCCGACGGCTGCGGGAGACCCTGCTGGCCCGCGGGGCCGGCGAGGCCGAGGTCGGCTGGACCGACACCGCGTTCGACCCCGACGTGCTGACCATCGGGTTCGCCCGCCGGGTGCCCTCCTACAAGCGGCTGACCCTGATGCTGCGCGACCCGGAGCGGCTCAAGGCGCTCCTGCTGGACCCCCAGCGGCCCATCCAGATCATCATCGCCGGCAAGAGCCACCCCGCCGACGACACCGGCAAGCAGCTCATCCAGGAGATGGTGCGCTTCGCCGACGACCCGGAGATCCGGCACCGGATCACCTTCCTGCCCGGCTACGACATCGGCATGGCCAGCTACCTGATGTCCGGGTGCGACGTCTGGCTGAACAATCCGCTGCGGCCGCTGGAGGCCTCCGGCACCTCGGGCATGAAGTCGGCGCTCAACGGCGGGTTGAACCTCTCCATCCGCGACGGCTGGTGGGACGAGTGGTACGACGGCCAGAACGGCTGGGCGATCCCCACCGCCGACGGCATCGCCGACCCCGACCGGCGTGACGAGGTGGAGGCCCGGGCGATCTACGACCTGCTCAGCACCCAGGTGGTGCCGCGGTTCTACGAGACCGACCGCGACGGCATCCCCACCCGCTGGGTCGAGATGGTGCGCCACACGCTGCGGGAGACCGGCCCGAAGGTGCTGGCCACCCGGATGCTGCGCGACTACGTGCGGCAGCTGTACGTCCCCGCGGCCGGCTCCGCCCGGGAGATGGCGCAGAGCGGGTACGGCGCGGCCCGCACCGAGGCCGGCTGGCGGGCGCACCTGCTCGAGCACTGGGGCGACGTGCGGGTGGCCCACGTGGAGGCGACCGGCGCCGGCGACACCCCGGAGATCGGCTCGACCCTCGCGCTGCGCGCCGAGGTGGAGCTGCCCGGGCTCACCCCCTCCGACGTCGAGGTGCAGGCCGCCTACGGCCGGGTGGACGACACCGACGCCCTGCACGAGGTGACCACGGTGCCGATGCAGCACGAGCAGACCGACGGCACCCGGCACTGGTTCACCGCCACGCTGCCGCTGGAGCGCACCGGGGCGTTCGGCTACACCGTGCGGGTCCTGCCGCACTCCGCGCACCTGGCCGACCCGGCCGAGCTGGGCGTGGTCGCGCACCCCTGATCCCCGCGCCCGCGGGGCCCGTGCCTGGCCACACCCGCCTCGCCGGTCGCACCGGTACCGGGCGGTGCCGTCACCCTCGGCGTGGCGGGTGTCGCGGCTCCGCCGACCCCGGCTGAGGTCATTAGGCTGGCAGCCATGCCCGACCGCTGTGAAGTCCTGCCCGGAGACTCCGTCGTCGCCCGACGGGGGAGCGGTCTGCTGTGGGTGGACGCGCCGGGCGCGCCGGCGCTCGTCGCCGCCCTCCACGCCTGCCTGGGTGTCTCCGGGCCCGGCGCCGAGCGGGTCCTGGCCGCGGTCGCGCACCAGGTGACCGCACTCGGGGGCGGCTCGGCGTCCTTCGCCCTGGTCCTCGTCGACACCGCGGGCGGCACGGGCACCGGGGTGGCGCTGTGGTCCGGCAAGGGCCAGCCGGCGGTCGACGGCGTCCCGGTGTCCGGGTCCCCGGCCGACCACTGCACGCTGGCCAGCGGCTTCCAGCTGGGGCAGACCCTCTACGTCGGTCCCGGCCAGCCGGTGCCGTCGATGCCCCCGGGCGTCGCCTACGACCTGGTCGAGGGCACCGTCCCCGGCTCCGGCGCGATGCTGCAGCTGGCTGCCGCCGCGCACCCCTCCTCGGTCGCCGCCCCGCAGGCGAGCGCCGCGGCGTCGTCGTTCACCGCCGGCTCCGACGCCGGGTTCGGCGGGGCCGCCTCCGACGGCTTCGCCGCCACCGCCGCCCCGGCCCAGGGGCCTGACAGCGGCGAGTCGACCGCCTTCTGGAAGCCCGAGCCGCCCGCGGCGCCGATCCTGCGCTTCGATGACGGGCTGGTCATCACCGTCGACGAGGACCTCGTGCTCGGCCGCCGGCCCGACGGCCACGAGCTGGTCACCAGCGGTTCGGCCCGGGCGGTCCCCATCGCCGACACGCAGAACGTGCTCTCCTCGGCCCACGCGGCGATCCAGCGCGACGGCCGCGAGATCGCGCTGGTCGACCTGGGCTCGCTCAACGGCACCCACGTCGCCGGCCCCGAGGCCACCGAGTGGACCCAGCTCGAGCCGGGCGTCGCCCACCCGCTCTCCGACGGCGACCGGCTGCTGCTCGGCTGGACGGTCATCACCTTCGAGGAGCCCCAGGACTGAGCTACGACACTGCGATCCTCCGGGTCGCACCGCGGCCAGGTGCCGTCCCCGACCTGAGCTGAGCCGCTTCGTCGCGCCTGCGCGGACCCCTCCGGGGCCTACTCGGCGTGACTGCCGTGCTCACGGCCTCCGGAGAACGCGCATCACCCAGACGCTGCGGCCGGGGAGCTCGACCGGGCCAGGGGCCACGATCGTGTTCTGCGGCGGGGCACCGGTCGCGTACTCGGTGGAGACGACCAGCTCGTAGTCGTCGCCCCACGGCGGGCCGGGCAGGTGCACGGTCACCGGCTCGGGACCGGCGTGCAGCCACCCGAGGTACGAGTCGTCCTGCACCGCCCGGCCGCGCTCGTCGCGGTGTCGGATGCCCCGGCCGTCGAGGTACATCCCGATCGTCTGCAGGCCGGTGTCGAACCAGTCGCCGGTGGACAGCTGGTGCCCGGCGGGATGGAACCAGGCGAGGTCCCGGGTGCCGCCGGTGCCGGGGATCTCGTGCCCCTCGAAGAACGCCTCCTGCCGGAGCACGGGGGAGTCCCGCCGCAGGCGCACCAGGCGGGTGACGAAGGCGAGGAGGTCCTCGTCGACGGACTTCCAGTCCAGCCAGGAGAGCTCGTTGTCCTGGCAGTAGGCGTTGTTGTTGCCCTGCTGGGTGCGGCCCAGCTCGTCCCCGGCGGTGAGCATCGGGACGCCGGTCGACAGCAGCACGGTGGCCAGGTGGTTGCGCACCTGCCGGGCGCGCAGCGCCTGCACCTGCGGGTCGGAGGTCTCGCCCTCCACTCCGCAGTTCCAGTTGCGGTTGTGGCGCTCGCCGTCCCGGTTGTCCTCGCCGTTGGCCTCGTTGCGCTTGTGCTCGTAGGTGACCAGGTCGGCGAGGGGGAAGCCGTCGTGCGCGGTGACGAAGTTGATGCTGGCCAGCGGCCGCCGCCCGTCGGAGCGGTACAGGTCCGAGGAGCCGGTGAGCCGGTAGGCCAGGTCGCGCACGCCCACGTGCGCGCCGGACCACACGTCGCGGACGGTGTCGCGGTACTTGCCGTTCCACTCGGTCCACAGCGGCGGGAAGTTGCCGACCTGGTAGCCGCCCTCGCCGATGTCCCACGGCTCGGCGATCAGCTTCACCTGGCTGACCACCGGGTCCTGGTGGACCACGTCGAAGAACGCCGACAGCCGGTCGACGTCGTGCATGGAACGGGCCAGCGCCGCGGCCAGGTCGAACCGGAACCCGTCGACGTGCATCTCGGTGACCCAGTAGCGCAGCGAGTCCATGAGCAGCGCCAGCACCTGCGGACGGCGGACGTCGAGGGTGTTGCCGCAGCCGGTGTAGTCCTGGTACCGGGAGGGATCGCCCTCGCGGAGCCGGTAGTAGCCGCGGTTGTCGATGCCCTTGAACGACAGGGTCGGCCCGGTGTGGTCGCCTTCGGCGGTGTGGTTGTAGACGACGTCGAGGATCACCTCGAGGCCGGCGGCGTGCAGCGCCTTGACCATCGCCTTGAACTCGGTCACCTGCTGGCCGCCGGAGCCCGACGAGCTGTAGCCGGCGTGCGGCGCGAAGTAGCCGAGGGTGTTGTAGCCCCAGTAGTTGGTCAGGCCGCGGCGCAGCAGGTGCGGCTCGCTGACGAAGTGGTGCACCGGCAGCAGCTCGACGGCGGTGACCCCGAGGGCCAGCAGGTGCTCGACGAACGCGGGGTGGGCCAGGCCGGCGTAGGTGCCGCGCAGCACCGGCGGGACGTCGGGGTGCGCCATCGTCGCGCCCTTGACGTGCACCTCGTAGATGACGGTGTCCGACCACGCGGTGCCCGGTCGCCGGTCGCCGTCCCACGGGAAGGAGTCGTGCACGACGACGCCGCGCGGCACGTAGGGGGCCGAGTCGCGCGGATCGGGCACCGGGCCGTCGACCGCGGCGTCGGGGTAGCCGAACAGCGACGGGTGCAGCGTGAGGTCCCCGTCGACCGCGCGGGCGTAGGGGTCCAGCAGCAGCTTGGCCGGGTTGGCGCGGTGGCCCGAGCCCGGCTGGTAGCCGCCGTGCACCCGGTAGCCGTAGCGCTGGCCGGGGCCGACGCCGGGCAGGCGGGCGTGCCAGACCTGGTGGGTGGTCTCCTGCAGCCGGTGGCGGTGCTCGGTGCCGGCGTCGTCGAACAGGCACAGGTCCACGGCCTGCGCCGCGGCCGACCACAGGGCGAAGTTGGTGCCGGTGCCGTCCCAGTGCGCGCCCAGGGGCGTGGGGGACCCGGGCCAGACCTCGACGTCCGCGGGGCTCGTAGGCACGCCCCGATCGTCCCAGTTTCCGCCGGATGCGGTGGGAGACCGGCCGGTGGGCGGGGCGGTCCGCGGACGCGGCGGCCCTGGTTGGTTGGATGGGCGCCGTGTCGAGCGAGCCGGTCGTCGAGATGCACGGTGTGGACGTCGTCCGCGGACAGGCGCACCTCGTGCGTGGGATCGACTGGACCGTCGGGCCCGACCAGCGGTGGGTGGTGCTGGGGCCCAACGGCGCGGGGAAGACGACGCTGCTGCAGCTGGCCGCGGCGCACATGCACCCCACCCGCGGGGAGGTGCACCTGCTCGGGGAGACCCTCGGGGCGGTCGACGTCTTCGAGCTGCGGCCGCGGATCGGGCTGACCAGCGCCGCCCTGGCCCAGCGCATCGAGGCGTCGGAGCGGACCGGGGACGTCGTCCTGTCCGCCGGGTACGCGGTGGTCGGCCGCTGGCGCGAGCGCTACGACGTCGACGACCTGACCCGCGCGGCCGGGCTCCTGCACCAGTGGGGCGTGGCGGCGATGGCCCACCGCCCGTTCGGGACCCTCAGCGAGGGCGAGCGTAAGCGGGTGCAGATCGCCCGCGCGCTCATGACCGACCCCGAGCTGCTGCTGCTCGACGAGCCCGGGGCCGGCCTGGACCTCGGCGGCCGGGAGGACCTCGTCAGCCGGCTCACCGACCTCGCCCGGGACCGTGGCGCCCCCGCCCAGGTGCTGGTGACCCACCACGTCGAGGAGATCCCGCCCGGCTACACCCACGCGCTGCTGCTGCGCGCGGGTGAGGTGGTGACCGCCGGCCCGGTGGACGAGGTGCTCACCGAGCAGGCCCTGTCGCACACCTTCGGCCTGGCGCTGCAGGTGGGGCGCGCCGACGGCCGGTACACGGCGCGCCGCGTGGCCTGAGGGCCCGCCTGGTTAGGGTGCGGCGACGACGTCGTCCCCCCTCGATGGAGGCCCCGCATGGCAGCGCCCGAGTTCGTGACCCTGCAGGTGGCGGACGGGGTGGGGACCATCCGCCTCGACCGGCCGAAGATGAACGCGATCAACGAGCAGCTGCACCGGGAGGTGCGGGCCGCGGCGATGGAGGCCGCCGAGCGGTCCGACGTCCGGGCCGTGGTGCTCTACGGCGGTGAGCGCGTCTTCGCCGCCGGCGCGGACATCAAGGCGATGGCGCAGCTGGACGGCGCGAGCATGGTGGCCTGGGGTCGCGAGCTCACCGACTCCTTCACGCGGGTGCAGGAGATCCCCAAGCCGGTCATCGCGGCGATCACCGGGTACGCCCTCGGCGGCGGCTACGAGCTCGCGCTGTGCGCCGACTTCCGGGTCATGGGCGCCGGGGCCAAGGTCGGCCAGCCGGAGATCCTGCTCGGCGTGATCCCGGGCGCCGGCGGTAGCCAGCGGCTGGCCCGCCTGGTCGGCCCGGCCAAGGCCAAGGACCTGGTGTTCACCGGCCGGCACGTCGGCGCCGAGGAGGCGCTGGAGATCGGGCTGGCCGACGCGGTCGTCCCCGACGACGAGGTCTACGACACCGCGGTCGCCATGGCCCGCAAGTTCGCCGCCGGCCCGCCGCTGGCGCTGGCCGCCGCCAAGCGGGCGATCGACGAGGGGCTGGACCTGCCGCTGCGCGAGGGGCTGGCCCTGGAGAGCCGGCTGTTCGCCGAGCTGTTCGACACCGAGGACCAGAAGACCGGGATGAGCTCCTTCCTGGAGAGCGGTCCGGGGAAGGCGACCTTCGCCGGCCGGTGATCATCGTTTCCCGGACGGTCACCGGGTGGCGGCCTTCCTGACCCGTCACGGACGGTCCCGCTCTGCCACGATCCCGGCAGCCTGCCCCGCCGGTGCACCCCCTGCCGGCACACCACTGGAGGAGAGACGTGCAGCGCAGCACCCTGTGGAATCGCCCGACCGTGCGGACGGCCGCGGCGCTGGTCACCGCGACCCTGGCCCTGGCCGCCTGCGGGTCCGACGACGGTGGCTCCGGCGGGGGAGGGGCCGGCAGCGAGGCGGCCACGGCGACCTCGGCCGAGGACCTCGGCGGGATGGAGGCGCTGATCGAGGCCGCGCAGGCCGAGGGGGTGCTCAACGTGATCGCGCTGCCGCCGGACTGGGCGAACTACGGCGAGATGCTGAAGACCTTCAGCGAGAAGTACGGCATCGAGATCAACAGCGCCTCCCCGGACGGCTCCAGCCAGGACGAGCTCAACGCGGTGACCAGCCAGCGCGGGCAGGACCGCGCGCCCGACGTGCTCGACCTGGGCACCGCGTTCGCCCGGCAGGCGCAGGCGCAGGACCTGCTCGCGCCCTACCGGGTGCAGACCTGGGACGAGATCCCCGAGGGGCAGAAGGACGCCGACGGCCACTGGTACAACGACTACGGCGGCTACATCTCCATCGGCTGCAACGCCACGGTGGTCGCCGAGTGCCCGACCACCTTCGCCGACCTGCTCGAGCCGCAGTACGCCGGCCAGGTGGCGCTCAACGGCAACCCGACGCAGGCCGCCGCGGCGTTCGCGGGTGTCTGGGCGGCGTCGCTGGCGAGCGGCGGCAGCCTCGACGACATCGGCCCGGGCATCGACTTCTTCGCGCAGGTCAAGGCGGCCGGCAACTTCAACCCGGTCGAGATCACCCCGGCCACGATCCAGAGCGGCGAGACGCCGATCTCCATCGACTGGGACTACCTCAACGCCTCCTTCACCGACACCTTCGCCGAGCAGGGGGTCGAGTGGGAGGTGCACGTCCCGGCCGACGGCCTCTTCGGCGGCTACTACAGCCAGGCCATCAGCACGTTCGCGCCGCACCCGGCCGCCGCGCGGCTGTGGCAGGAGTTCCTCTACAGCGACGAGGGGCAGAACATCTGGCTCAACGGCGGGGCGCGGCCGGTGCGGCTGCCGTCGATGCAGGAGGCCGGCACCGCCGACGCCGACGCGCTGTCGGCGCTCCCGCCGGTGGAGGGCACCGCGGAGTTCCCGACGCAGGAGCAGGAGACCGCCGCCCAGCAGGTGGTCGCCGAGCGCTGGAACGCGGAGATCTCCGGCTGAGCACCGCCCGCGAACCGGTCGCGCGCCCGGCGGGTGCGCCCGACGCGCCGGCCCCGCGCAGGAGGGGCCGGCGCGCCGGGCTGCTCGCCGCCCTCGGCGCGCTGCCCTTCTTCCTCTACGTCGCGGTGTTCCTGGTGCTGCCGATCGCCGTCCTCTCGGTGGAGGCCTTCCGGGTCACCGACCCGGTCACCTTCGAGGACGCCTGGTCCGCGGCGAACCTGGGGACGATCACCGACGGCGCCTACCGGCGGGCCTACGTCGGCAGCCTCCAGCTCTCGGCGATCACCGCCGTCCTCGGTGCCGCGCTCGGGCTGGCACTGGCCGTCGCGGTGCTGCGCGCCCGCCGCGGCCGGCTGCTGCGCCGCCTGGTGCTCACCGCCTCGGGGGTGCTGGCCAACTTCGGGGGCGTCCCGCTGGCCTTCGCATTCATCGCCACCATCGGCAACGCCGGGGTCGTGACCGCCCTGCTCACCGACACGCTGGGCTGGGGCGGCTTCTCGCTGTACTCGATGGCCGGCCTGGCCCTGGTCTACCTGTACTTCCTGGTGCCGCTGATGGTCCTGACCATCACGCCCGCGCTGGAGGCGCTGCGCCCGCAGTGGCGCGAGGCGGCGGACAACCTGGGGGCCAGCGGCTGGCAGTACTGGCGTTACGTCGGTGGTCCGGTGCTGGCGCCGCCGGTCCTCGGCGCGACGATGCTGCTGTTCGCCTCCGCGTTCGCCGCCTACGCCACCGCCCGCGCGCTGGTCGGCAGCAGCATCCCGCTGGTGACCCTGCAGATCGCCGACGCGCTCTCCAGCAACGTCGTCGTCGGCTCGGAGAACCTCGGCAAGGCGCTCGCCCTGGGCATGGTGGTGCTCATCGGCCTGGTCATGGCCTTCTACGCCTGGGTGCAGCGGCGCACCCAGCGGTGGCTGGCATGAGCGCACTGTCGACGGCCGGGGTCACCGGCGCCGGCGGCGTCGCGCCGGAGATGCCGGTCCGGGCCGGGCGGCGCGGCGCCGGGACCTGGCGGTGGGTGGTGCTCACCGCCGCAGGCCTGTACTTCCTGGTGCCGATCGGCGCCTCGCTGTGGTTCACCCTCCGCGACGGGGGCGCGGGCGGGCTGACCGCCGAGCACTACACGGGCATCCCGGCCGCGGAGGGGTTCGCCGAGACCTTCGGGCGGTCGCTGGCCCTCGGCAGCCTCACCGTGCTGCTGGCCCTGCTGCTCATGGTGCCGACGGTCGTCCTCGTCGAGCTGCGGCTGCCTCGGCTGCGGACGACGGTGGAGCTGCTCACCCTGCTGCCCCTGGTGCTGCCCCCGATCGCGCTGGTCGTCGGTGTGCGCAGCGTGCTGGCCTGGGCGCCGGACCACTTCTTCGGCACCCCGCTGGCCGAGGTGTTCTTCGCCCTCCAGCGGCCGTCGCTGCCGTGGATCCTCGTGTTCGTCTACGTCGTGCTGGCACTGCCGTTCGTCTACCGGGCGCTGGACGCCGGGCTGCGCGGCACCGACCTGCGCACGCTCACCGAGGCCGCCCGCAACCTCGGCGCCTCCTGGCCGCGGGTGCTGGTCTCGGTGGTGCTGCCCGTGCTGCGCACCTCGGTGCTCAACGCCGCCTTCCTGACCCTCGCCCTGGTGCTGGGTGAGTTCACCGTCGCAGCGATCCTCGGCTTCCGGACCTTCCCGACGTGGATCCTGGAGATCTCCGGGTCGCAGCCGCAGCTGTCGGTCGCGGTCTCGGTGCTCTCCCTGGCGATGACCTGGCTGCTGCTCTTGCTGATCTCCGCGCTGGACCGCCGGCGGCCGGGGAAGGAGTCCGCATGACCACGCTCCCTGCCGCGCCCGCCGGGACGGCCCCCGCGGAGCTGCGCGAGCGCCCGGGAGTCGGCGTCCGGCTGGAGGGCCTCACCCGCCGGTACGGCTCGGTGCTCGCGCTCGACGGGCTCGACCTGGACGTCACCGGTGGCGAGCTGCTCGCGCTGCTGGGCCCCTCGGGCTGCGGGAAGACGACGGCGCTGCGGGCGATCGCCGGCTTCGACCGCCCCGACGCCGGCCGGGTGCTGCTCGACGGGCGGGACGTCACCGACGTGCCGGCCAGCAAGCGGGACACGGGGATGGTGTTCCAGGCCTACAGCCTGTTCCCGAACCTGACCGTCGCCGAGAACGTCGCCTTCGGGTTGCGGGTGCGCCGCCGGAGCCGGATCGAGCAGCGCCGGCGCGCGGGCGAGCTGCTGGAACTCGTGGGGCTGGCCGACCGGGCGGGGCGCTACCCGCACCAGCTCTCCGGTGGGCAGCAGCAGCGGGTGGCCCTGGCCCGCGCGCTGGCCGTGGCGCCGCAGGTCCTGCTGCTCGACGAGCCGCTCTCGGCGCTGGACGCCCGGGTGCGGGTCCAGCTGCGGGAGGAGATCCGCCGCATCCAGCTGGAGCTCGGCATCACCACCGTCTTCGTCACCCACGACCAGGCCGAGGCGCTGTCGGTGGCCGATCGCGTGGGGGTGCTGCGGGCCGGGCGGCTGGAGCAGGTGGCCTCGCCCGACGACCTCTACGAGCGGCCGGCGACGGCGTTCGTCGCGGAGTTCGTCGGCACGATGAACCGGGTGCCGGCGGTGCTCGCCGGCGGCGGGGTCGAGCTGCTCGGCGTCCGCCGTCCGGTGGCCGGTGCCGCGCCGTCCGGCGGGCCGGTGGTCGCCCTCGTCCGCCCCGAGGCGCTGCTGGTCGCCGCGGACCCGGCCGGGGAGGGGCGCGTGGTCACCCGCACGTTCTCGGGGGCGTCGACCCGGCTGGCGGTGGCCCTGCCCGGCGGCGTGGAGGTCGTCGTGGACGTCGCGAGCGCCGAGAGCCAGGCCCTCGTCCCGGGCACGGCGGTCACGGTGACGCCCGCCGAGCGAGCGGTGCTGGTCGCGCCGGCCGGGTGATCGCGCTCACGTGATCCGGGTCACCGGCTCTGGGGAGGGCAGCGCCGTTACTCGGCGGTAACGTCCACTATCGGAGCGAGGCGGGCGGAGGTCCGCGCCCTGACCCCAGTGCGGAGGTAGGTCTGACGATGAACATCGTCGTTCTGGTCAAGCAGGTTCCCGACTCGGGGAGTGAGCGGAGTCTGGACCCGGCGGACAACACCGTCGCCCGGGGGGCGGCGGACAACGTGGTCAACGAGATCGACGAGTACGCCATCGAGGAGGCGCTGCAGCTGCGCGACGCGCAGGGCGGCGAGGTGACGATCCTGACCGTGGGGCCGGACTCGGCCGCTGACGCGATCCGCAAGGCGCTGTCGATGGGCGCGGACCGGGCGGTGCACGTCTCGGATGAGGCGATCCACGGGTCGGATGCGGTGGCGACCTCGGCGGTGCTGGCCGCGGCGCTGGGGCAGCTGGAGTACGACCTGGTGCTGTGCGGCGCGGAGGCGACCGACTCGCAGATGAGCGTGATGCCGGCGCTGCTGGCCGAGCGGCTGGGGATCGCGCAGCTGTCCGGGGCGCGCAAGCTGACCGTGGAGGGCGGGGTGGCGAAGGTGGAGCGGCAGACCGACGGCGGCTACTGGGCGCTGGAGGCGCCGCTGCCGGCGATCGTGTCCACCTGGGACACCATCAACGAGCCGCGCTACCCCTCCTTCAAGGGGATCATGGCGGCCAAGAAGAAGCCGGTGGAGCGCAAGACGCTGGCCGACCTGGGCATCGATGCCTCCGCTGTCGGCCTGGGTGCGGCCACCAGCCAGGTGCTGGACTTCGCCGGCCGCCCGCCCAAGGGCGAGGGCGTGAAGGTCACCGACGAGGGCGACGGCGGCCAGAAGCTGGTCGACTACCTGGCCGCCCAGAAGATCGTCTGACCCGGGCCGATCAAGCCTTTCCCTTCTTTCTGCGAGGAGATCAACAGTCATGGCTGAGGTCCTGGTCCTGGTCGAGCTCAACCCGGCCGGTGAGGGCGTGCGCAAGACCACGCTGGAGGCGCTGACCGCGGCCCGCGCGCTGGGCGAGCCGGCCGCGGTGGTGGCCGGCGCCCCGGGCGCGGCGGCCGGCGCCCGTGCGCAGCTGGCCGAGTACGGCGCGGTGAAGGTCTACGTCGCCGAGTCCGACGACATCGAGAACTACCTGGTGGCGCCGAAGGCGGAGGTGCTCGCCGGCCTGGTCGCCGACAAGCAGCCCGCGGCGGTGGTCATCCCGTCCTCCCCGGAGGGCAAGGAGGTCGCCGCCCGGCTGGCGGTCAAGACCGGCAGCGGGCTGCTGACCGACGTCACCGAGGTCACCGCCGAGGGCACCGCCACCCAGGTGGCCTTCGCCGGGCAGACCATCGTGCACTCGAAGGTCACCGCCGGCACCCCGATCTACACGCTGCGCGGCAACTCGGTCACCCCCACCCCGGCGCCGGCGGCCGCGGCGGAGGAGACCGTCGCGGTGCAGCTGTCCGACGCCGCCCGGGCCACCAAGGTCGTGGACCGGGTGGTGGAGCAGAAGAGCAGCCGCCCGGAGCTGACCGAGGCCGCGATCGTGGTCTCCGGCGGGCGCGGGGTGGCCTCGGCGGAGAACTTCGCCATCATCGAGGGCCTGGCCGACTCCCTCGGCGCGGCCGTGGGCGCCTCCCGCGCGGCGGTGGATTCGGGCTACTACCCGCATACCTTCCAGGTCGGGCAGACCGGCAAGACCGTCTCCCCGCAGCTCTACATCGCCGTGGGCATCTCCGGGGCCATCCAGCACCGGGCCGGCATGCAGACGTCCAAGACGATCGTCGCGGTCAACAAGGACCCCGAGGCCCCGATCTTCGAGCTGGCCGACTTCGGCATCGTCGGCGACCTGAACACGGTCGTCCCGGCCGCCACCGAGGCGATCACCGCCCGCAAGGGCTGAGCACCGGCCCGTCCCGGGCCGCATCCGTCGGGCGCCGGCCCCCCTCCGCGGGGGCCGGCGCCCGACGCGCGTCCGGGGCGGGAAGCGGACGGGGGAGCCGGTGGTTGGCGGGGACGTGGACACCCGGCCGGCCGCAGGGATCTTCGACCGGCGGCACCGGCTGCCGACTGCCGGGCTGCTGCTGCTCGTCACGTTCATCGCCTTCGAGGCGATGGCCGTGGGGACGGCGATGCCGACGGTGGTGGCCGAGCTCGACGGGCTGGCCTGGTACGGCTGGCCGTTCAGCGCCTACCTGGTCGCCTCGGTCGTCGGGATGGTGATGGGCGGCGACCTGGGGGACCGGCGCGGCCCGCGGACGGCGCTGGTCGCCGGGGGCGGGGTGTTCGCCGCCGGCCTGCTGGCCGCGGGGCTGGCCGGGAGCATGGCGCCGCTCGTGGCCGCCCGGGCGGTCCAGGGCCTGGGCGGCGGGCTGATCGCAGTCTCGCTGTACGTGGTCGCCGGCCAGGCCTACGACGGGGCGCTGCGGCCGCGCCTGTTCGGTGCCATCTCCGCGGCCTGGGTGCTCCCGGCGCTGGTGGGGCCGCTGGTCGCCGGGCTGGTCACCACCCACGCCAGTTGGCGCTGGGTCTTCCTCGGCCTCCTGCCGCTGGTCGCGGCGAGCCTGCTGCTGGTGCTGCCGGCACTGCGCGGCCTGGCCGCGCCCGCGCCGTCGGCCTCCCGCGTCGCCCTCGGCCCGCTGTGGGCCGGGCTGGCCGGTCTCGGCATCGGCGCCCTGCAGGCGGCCGGCCAGCGGCTGGATCTCGCCTCGGTGGCGCTCGCCGCGGCCGGGCTCGCCGCGCTGGCGGGCGGGCTGCGCCGGCTGCTGCCGCCCGGCGTCGCCCGCGCGCGGGCGGGGCTGCCCGCCGTCGTCGGTGCCCGTGGTCTGCTGGCCGGAGCGTTCTTCGGGATGGACGTGCTGCTGCCGCTGGCGCTCACCCAGCTGCACGGCTACAGCCCCACGACGGCGGGGATCCCGCTCACCGCCGGCGCGGTCGGCTGGGCGATCGCCTCCCAGCTGCAGGGTCGCCGTCCGCAGGTCTCCCGCGGGCGGCTGCTGCGCGCCGGTTTCGTGCTGCTGGCCACCGGCGTGGCAGCCAGTGCGCTCGTCGCCGTCCCCGGGGTGGGCGGCTGGCCGGCCTACCTGACCTGGGCGGTGGCCGGGCTGGGCATGGGGCTGGGCATGCCCAGCGTCGGTGTGCTGCTGCTCGAGCAGTCCCCCGAGCACCGGCGGGGCGCGGACTCGGCCGCCTTCCAGATCGCCGACGTGACCGGCTCGGCGCTGTGCGTCGGCCTGGTGGGCGTGCTCGTCGCCGCGGCGACCGCCGCGCTGCTGCCGCTCTCGGTCGCGGTCGTCGTCGCCGCCGTCGTGCTCACCGCTCTCGCCGTGCTGGGCGCCGTGGTGGCCCCGCGGGCCGCTGCCCCGGTGGGAGCGGCGGGCGGCCCGCAACCCGCGACTACCCTGGCGACGTGACCGAGCGGGTGAGGTCGCGCAGGAGCAGAACATGACGGGCACATGGCCGACGAGCGCCAGCGAGGAGTGCGGGTGACGTACCTGGACCACGCGGCGACGACGCCGGTGCTGCCCGAGGTGCTGGTCGCGATGGCCGAGCAGCTGGGGCGCGTGGGGAACCCGTCCTCGCTGCACGCCAGCGGCCGGGCCGCGCGCCGCGTGGCCGAGCAGTCCCGCGAGCGGCTGGCCGAGGCGCTGGGCGCCCGCCCCTCGGAGGTGCTGTTCACCGGCGGGGGCACCGAGAGCGACAACCTCGCCGTCAAGGGCATGTACTGGGCCCGGCGGGAGGCCGACTCCCGGCGGCGGCGGATCGTGGCCAGCCCCGCCGAGCACCACGCCGTCCTCGACAGCGTCGAGTGGCTGGCCAAGCACGACGGAGCCGACATCACCTGGCTGCGGGTCGAGCCGACCGGCCGGGTGACGCCCGAGGCGATGGCCGAGGCGCTCGGGGACGGCGAGGACGTCGCGGTGGCCAGCGTCATGTGGGCCAACAACGAGATCGGCACGGTCAGCGACCTGGCCGCCCTCGCCGAGGCCGCCCACGCCGTGGGGGTGCCGCTGCACACCGACGCGGTGCAGGCGGTGGGGCAGGTGCCGGTCGACTTCGCCGGCAGCGGCGTCGACGCGCTCACCATGACCGGCCACAAGCTCGGCGGGCCGATGGGCGCCGGCGTGCTGCTGCTGCGCCGGGACGCCGCGTGCATGCCGCTGCTGCACGGCGGCGGGCAGGAGCGCGACGTGCGCTCGGGCACGCTGGACGTGGCCGCGATCGTCGGTCTGCAGGTGGCCACCACCTCCGCGGTCGGCGGCCGGGAGGAGCGGGCCGCCCGCCTGGCCGCGCTGCGCGACCGGCTGGTCGACGGGGTGATGGACCGGGTGCCCGACGTCCAGCTCAACGGCGCCCCGCTGGACGACGTCCTCGCCGGCGGGCCGGGGCGGCTGCCCGGCAACGCGCACCTGTCCTTCCCCGGTGCCGAGGGCGACGCGCTGCTCATGCTCCTGGACGCCCGCGGGGTCGAGTGCTCCACCGGGTCGGCCTGCAGCGCCGGCGTCGCCCGGCCCAGCCACGTGCTGCTGGCCGTCGGCGCCGACGCGG
This sequence comes from Geodermatophilus ruber, assembly GCF_900114385.1. Taxonomy (GTDB): domain Bacteria; phylum Actinomycetota; class Actinomycetes; order Mycobacteriales; family Geodermatophilaceae; genus Geodermatophilus; species Geodermatophilus ruber. The sequence continues at coordinate 102,503 of NZ_FOSW01000012.1, read as the reverse complement.
CCACGGCCCGCAGCTCGCTGCGGTTCACCTTCGGCGCGACGTCCACCGACGCCGACGTCGACGCGGTGCTCGCGGTCATCGGCCCGGTGGTCGAGCGCGCCCGCCGGGCCGGGCTCGGCCGGCGATGAGGCTGCTCGCCGCGATGAGCGGCGGGGTGGACTCCGCCGTGGCCGCGGCGCTGGCCGTCGAGGCCGGTCACGACGTGACCGGCGTGCACCTGGCGCTCTCGCCGGACCGGCAGACGCTGCGCAGCGGGGCGCGCGGGTGCTGCAGCGTGGAGGACGCGCACGACGCCCGCCGGGTCGCCGACGAGCTGGGCATCCCGTTCTACGTCTGGGACCTCGCCGAGCGGTTCACCGAGGACGTCGTCGACGACTTCGTCGCCGAGTACGCGGCCGGCCGCACCCCCAACCCGTGCCTGCGCTGCAACGAGAAGATCAAGTTCGCCGCGGTGCTGGACCGGGCGCAGGCGCTGGGCTTCGACGCCGTCGTCACCGGGCACCATGCCCGGCTGGCCGACGGGCAGCTGCGCCGCTCGGTGGACGCGGGGAAGGACCAGTCCTACGTGCTGGCCGTCCTCACCGCCGAGCAGCTGGCCGGCGCGGTGTTCCCGCTCGGCTCGATGACCAAGAAGCGGGTGCGGGAGATCGCCGCGGAGCGCGGCTTCGCGGTGGCCACCAAAGCGGACTCGCACGACATCTGCTTCATCCCCGACGGCGACACCCGCGGCTTCCTCGCCCGGCGCCTGGGGGAGCAGCCCGGGCCGGTCGTCGACGCCGCCACCGGCGCGACCGTGGGGGAGCACGCCGGCGCCTACGGCTTCACCGTCGGCCAGCGTCGCGGGCTGGGCGTCGCCGTCGGCGACTCCCGCCCCCGCTACGTGCTCGGCATCGAGCCGGTGTCGCGCACGGTGACGATCGGCACCGCCGACCTGGCCGGGGTCACCGAGGTGCGCACCGCCCCGCCGACCTGGACCGGCCCGGCCCCGGCGCTGCCGTGCACCGCCGAGGTGCAGCTGCGCGCGCACGGCGCGGCGGTGCCGTGTGAGGTGCGCGCGGCCGACGACGGCGGGCTGCTGCTGCTGCTGGCCGAGGAGCAGCGGGGCGTGGCGCCGGGGCAGTCGGCGGTGCTGTACTCGCCCGACGCCGGGTGCGGCGACCTCGTGCTCGGCCAGGGCACGGTGCGCGCGACCGGGCGGCCGGTCCGGGCCTGATCCCGACCGGGCTACCGTCGCGGTCGTGGTCCCGCCGATCGAACCGAGTGCCCCCGACGACGTCTCGCCCGAGGACGGCGGCACTGCGACCCCCGTGGCGTGGGGCCCGGCCACCGGTGTCGGCTCGCTGCCCGGCACCGACCCCGCCGAGGCGCTGCGCCTGGTCACCGGGGAGCTGCCCGACTTCCCGCACCAGGCCGAGCTGCCCGATCGCGGACCCGGCGCGGACCTGATCGGCCGCAGCGCCGCGCTGCTGGTCGACCTCGCCGTCGAGCTCACGCCGGCCGGCTGGCGCCTCGTGCCGCGGGCCGGCGTCGATCTGCGGCGGGCCCGGGAGCTCCTCGCCCGCGACCTCGACGCCCTGCACGAGGTGGCCGAGGGCTACGCGGGGCCGTGGAAGCTGCAGGCCGCGGGCCCGTGGACGCTCGCCGCCGGCCTGGAGCGCACCCGCGGCGACCGCGCGGTCGTGGACGCCGGGGCCCGCCGCGACCTCGCCCAGTCGCTGACCGAGGGGCTGGCCGCGCACGTGGCCGACGTCGTCGCCCGGGTTCCCGGCGCCCGCGTCGTCGTCCAGCTGGACGAGCCCTCGGTGCCCGCGGTCCTGCAGGGAGCGCTGCCCACCGCGAGCGGCTTCGGCCGGCTGCCGGCCGTCGAGGCCTCCGTGGTGGAGCAGGAGCTGGCCGCCGTCGTCGCGGCCCTGCCGGTGCCGGTCGTGGTGCACTGCTGCGCCTCCCGCGCGCCGCTGGAGCTGTTCCGGTCCGCCGGCGCCGCGGCGGTCTCCTTCGACCTGGGGCTGGTCCAGGACCTCGACCCGATCGGTGCCGCGGTCGAGGCCGGCGTCCACCTGCTGCCCGGCGTCGTCCCCGGGACCGACGCCTCGCTGCCCGCGCCGAAGGCGACCGCGTCGCGGGTGCAGGCCTGGTGGCGGGAGCTCGGGTTCCCCGCGGACCGGCTGGCGGATGCCGTCACGCTCACCCCGGCGTGCGGCCTGGCCGGCGCCACGCCCGGCTACGCGCGGACGGCGATGGCCCACGTCCGCGAGGCGGCGCGGTACCTGCGGCCGGAGTAGAAGGACCCCGTCCTCCCCCCCTCGCGAGCTCGGGGCGGTCCCGTGGACGGGGCCAGGCGGGGGAAGGGCCGGTCGACCGTCGTACCGGGCGGATACCGTTTCGCCGTGACCACCGAAGCCGACCTGGACGAGTCGCTGGACGACGCCCCGCAGGTGGGGGCCGCGGCCGAGCGGGAGGACCTCACCGAGGTCTCCGACGAGGCGCGCACCCGGCACCGGGACCTCTCCGAGGAGCTCGACCGGTACGCCTTCGCCTACTACGTGCAGGACGCGCCGCTGGTCAGCGACGCCCAGTACGACCAGCTGATGGGCGAGCTGCAGGGCATCGAGGCCGAGCACCCGGCGCTGGTGACGCCCGACTCGCCCAGCCAGAAGGTCAACGGCGGCTTCACCGCGACCTTCTCCCCGGTCCAGCACCTGGAGCGGATGCAGAGCCTGGACAACGCGTTCAGCAGCGACGAGCTCTCCGCCTGGGCCGCCCGCGTCGAGCGCGAGGCCGGCACCGGGGTGGCCTACCTGTGCGAGCTGAAGGTGGACGGCGTCGCGGTGGCGCTGGTCTACGAGCGCGGCCGCCTGGTGCGCGCGGCCACCCGCGGCGACGGCGTGACCGGGGAGGACGTCACCGCCAACGTCCGCACGATGGCCGACGTGCCGCAGCAGCTGACCGGGGACGACGTGCCCGCGCTGCTCGAGGTCCGGGGCGAGATCTACTTCCCGATCGCGGCGTTCGCCGACGTCAACGCCGCGATGGTGGAGCAGGGCAGGGCGCCGTTCGCCAACCCGCGCAACGCCGCGGCCGGCTCGCTGCGGCAGAAGGACCCGCGGATCACCGCCTCCCGGCCGCTGCGCCTGGTGGTGCACGGCCTCGGCGCCGCCGAGGGGTTCTCGGCCGAGCGGCAGTCGGAGGCCTACGAGCGGCTGCGGGCGCTGGGCCTGCCGGTCAGCGCCCGCTACGAGGTGGTCGACGACCTGGAGGGCGTCTGGGCCTACATCGAGCGCTACCGGGAGCAGCGGCACTCGGTGGAGCACGAGATCGACGGCGTCGTGGTCAAGGTCGACCAGATCGCCCTGCAGCGCCGGCTCGGCTCCACCTCGCGGGCGCCGCGCTGGGCGATCGCCTTCAAGTACCCGCCGGAGGAGGCGACCACCAAGCTCCTCGACATCCGGGTGAACGTGGGGCGCACCGGCCGGGTGACGCCGTTCGCGTTCATGGAGCCGGTCAAGGTGGCCGGCTCCACGGTGCAGCTGGCCACGCTGCACAACGCCAGCGAGGTCAAGCGCAAGGGCGTGCTCATCGGCGACACCGTCGTCATCCGCAAGGCCGGCGACGTCATCCCCGAGGTGCTGGGTCCCGTCGTCGCCGCGCGCACCGGCGACGAGCGCGAGTTCGTCATGCCGACCCACTGCCCGGAGTGCGGTACGGAGCTGCGGCCGGAGAAGGAGGGCGACGCCGACATCCGCTGCCCGAACGCCCGGTCCTGCCCCGCGCAACTGCGGGAGCGGGTGTTCCACGTCGCCGGGCGCGGGGCGTTCGACATCGAGGTGCTCGGTTACGAGGCGGCGATCGCGCTGCTGGAGAGCCGGCTGCTGCAGGACGAGGGCGACATCTTCTTCCTGGACGAGGAGAAGCTGGAGCGGACGGCGTTCTTCACGAAGAAGGACGGCGCGCTGTCGGCCAACGGGCGCAAGCTGCTGGCCAACCTGGAGACCCGTAAGGACGTCCCGCTGTGGCGGGTGCTCGTCGGGCTGTCGATCCGCCACGTCGGGCCGACCGCGGCGCAGGCGCTGGCCCGGGACTTCCGCTCCCTCGACCGCATCGCCGAGGCCTCCGAGGAAGAGCTCGCCGCCGCCGACGGCGTCGGCCCGACCATCGCGCGGTCGGTGAAGGACTGGTTCGCCGTCGACTGGCACCGCGAGGTCGTGGAGAAGTGGCGGGCGGCCGGTGTCCGCATGGCCGACGAGGGGGAGGACGCCGGGCCGGGGCCGCTGACCGGGGTCACCGTCGTCGTCACCGGCTCGCTGCGCGACTTCAGCCGGGACCAGGCGATCGCGGCGATCCAGCAGCGCGGCGGGAAGGTGACCGGCTCGGTGAGCAAGAAGACCGGTTTCGTGGTCGTCGGTGCCGACCCGGGCAGCAAGTACGACAAGGCGGTGCAGGTCAAGGCGCCGATCCTGGACGACGACGGCTTCCGGGTGCTCCTGGAGGAGGGGCCGGAGGCGGCGCGGGCGGTGGCCACCATCGGCGACGGCAGCGAGCCCGCGGGGGCTGAGGCGGCGAAGGCGGAGCCGGCGGGGGAGTGAGCCCGTGCCCCCGCCGGCGGTCGCCCGGCTCAGGCGGGCGGCAGCTGGGCGACGGTCGCGGCGATCCCGGTGAGGTGCACCAGGCGCAGCAGCTCCGAGCGGCGGAAGGCCGGCCCGCCGGAGCGGCCGAGCACCACCGCGGTCCGCGGGCTGCCGAAGGGCGCGACCATCATCTCGATGGCCATCTCCCGCCAGCGCTCCGGCAGCCAGTCGTCCTCGCTGGGCAGCAGCCGGGGGGCCGGCAGCGGCAGCCACGGCACCGTCATGCCCTCGAACGTGGGAGCCGCGTCGGAGGCCGCCAGCACGTCGCACGGGCCGGCCTCGGTGCCGTGCAGGATCACCGCCCAGCCGCCGTGGAAGACCCGGGGCAGCTCGGCGCCCAGCAGCTTGACCGCGGTGCCCTCGCCGGTCCGCGCCAGCGCCTCCAGCAGCTCGAGCTCCCGATGGGTGTCCAGCACCCCGGCGAACGGCCGCAGCGATTCCACCTGGACGCCGGGAACGGCCTGCGCCGCGGTGATCAGGCTGTCGGGCAGCCGGTCGGAGGGCAGGTCGACGACGATGTCGTCGACGGCCACGCCACCGCCGCGCTCCAGCACGTCGACGGAGATGATGTCGATGTCGGCATGGCCCAGGGCCGTGGCCACCGCGCCGAGGATGCCGGGGCGGTCCGGCACGACCAGCCGCAGGAGATAGGACACGGTTCCCTCCGTGGGCGTGCTCGAGGTACGGGCCGATCTCCATCGATCGCGGTGGGACCAGCTTCCCCCATCGGCCCGTACCGGGTCGAGCCGCCCGGCCGGAACGGCTGCGGGAACCGTCGCCGCCGACGGGTCGCGAGCACCGCACACGTACAGTGGCGTGGTTGGATACCTGGTCCCCAGCGGCGCCCGGAGGGCACCGCCGAAGTGGAGTTCGCACCGCAGTGAGCACCCCCTCCCCGAAGGAAGCTCCCGGCCGGCAGGGCAGTGCCGGACTCGGACGGCAGGACGTCGCGCACCTGGCGCACCTGGCCCGCCTGGCCCTGACCGACGAGGAGCTCGACCACTTCGCCGGACAGCTCAGCGCGGTGCTCGACGCCGTCGCGCAGGTCGGCAAGGCCGACGTCGCCGACGTCCCGCCGACCACCCACGCCGTGCCGCTGACCAACGTGGCGCGCCCGGACGTCGTGGAGCCGAGCCTGCCCCGGGACGTGGTCCTGGCCGAGGCCCCCGCCGCTGAGGACGGCCGCTTCCGCGTGCCGCAGATCCTGGGAGACGAGGAGTGAGCGAGCGTGCGAGCTCACCGGAGCAGCAGAGCAGCGTTGCGAACGCGGCCGACGAGCGCCAGCGAGGAAGGCGAGTGAGCACCTCCGTGCCGAACAGCGACCTCACCGGGGTCGACGCCGTCGAGCTCGGCCGCCGGCTGGCCGCCGGTGAGCTCAGCTCGGTCGAGCTGACCCGCGCCTACCTGGACCGCATCGCCGCCGAGGACGAGGTGCTCGGCGCCTACCTGCACGTCGACGCCGAGGCCGCCCTGGCCCGGGCCGGCGAGATCGACGCCGCCCGCGCCGCCGGAGAGGAGCTCGGCCCGCTGGCCGGCCTGCCGGTCGCGCTCAAGGACGTCTTCGTCACCGAGGGCGTGCCCACGACCAGCGGCTCGCGGATCCTCGAGGGCTGGCGGCCGCCGTACGACGCCACCGTCGCGGCGCGGCTCAAGGACGCCGGGACCGTGCTGCTCGGCAAGACCAACATGGACGAGTTCGCGATGGGCTCCTCCACCGAGAACTCCGCCTACCGGCCGGCGCGCAACCCGTGGGACACCGACCGCATCCCCGGCGGGTCCTCGGGCGGCTCGTCCGCCGCGGTCGCCGGCAGCCTGGCGCCGTGGGCGCTGGGCACCGACACCGGTGGCTCGATCCGCCAGCCGGCCGCGGTGACCGGCCTCGTCGGCCACAAGCCCACCTACGGCTCGGTCTCCCGCTACGGCCTCATCGCGTTCTCCTCGAGCCTCGACCAGGCCGGGCCGATGGCCCGCACGGTCCTCGACGCCGCCGTCCTGCACGAGGCGATCGGCGGTCACGACCCGCGCGACTCCACGAGCATCGACGCCGCGATGCCGGTGCTCACCGAGGCCGCCCGCCGCGGCGCCGAGGGCGACCTCTCGGGCCTGCGGGTCGGCGTCGTCCGGGAGCTGGGCGGGGAAGGCCACACCGACGGCTACGAGCCCGGCGTGCTGGCCCGGGTCGCCGAGACGGTGGCCCTGCTGGAGAGCATGGGCGCCGAGGTCCGCGAGGTCTCCTGCCCCTCATTCGACCTGGCCCTGCCGGCGTACTACCTCATCGCCCCCAGCGAGGCGTCGTCCAACCTCGCCCGGTTCGACGGCATGCGCTTCGGCCTGCGGGTCGGCGACGACGGCACCCGCTCCGTCGACGAGGTCATGGCGCTCACCCGGGAAGCGGGCTTCGGCCCCGAGGTCAAGCGCCGGATCATCCTCGGCACCTACGCGCTGTCGGCGGGCTACTACGACGCCTACTACGGGCAGGCGCAGAAGGTCCGCACGCTGATCAGCCGGGACTTCACCGCCGCCTTCGACGACGTCGACGTCCTCGTCAGCCCGACGACGCCGACCGTGGCCTTCCCGCTCGGCGCCCGCGTCGACGACCCGCTGGCCATGTACGCCGCCGACCTGTGCACCCTGCCGGCGAGCCTGGCCGGCCTGCCGGCCATCTCGGTGCCCGTCGGGCTGTCCGAGGGGCTGCCGGTCGGTTTCCAGGTGATGGCCCCCGCGCTGGCCGACGACCGTTGCTACCGGGTGGCCGCCGCGGTCGAGGCCGCGCTGGCCGACGCGCGCGGGCACCGGTTCCTCGACGAGCTCGCCCGCCGGGCGGCCGCGGCGTGAACGGCGCGCTCAAGGCCGCCTGGGCCCTGACGGCGTTCGTCGTCGTCGCGGGCCTGCTGCTCTGGCTGCTCACCGGCCGGGCCGTCTTCGCCGTCTTCATCGTCCTGGGCGTGCTGACCGGGATCGGTGCCTGGATCACCGGCCGCACTACCTCCAAGGGGGACACTCCGTGAGCACCGCAACCGGTGCGCGCCTCGTCGACTTCGACGACGCGCTCACCCGCTACGAGCCGGTCATCGGCTTGGAGACCCACGTCGAGCTGGGCACCGCCTCCAAGATGTTCTGCGGCTGCGCCACCACCTTCGGCGCCGAGCCCAACACCCAGACCTGCCCGGTGTGCCTGGGCCTGCCCGGCTCGCTGCCGGTGGCCAACGCCGCGGCGCTGGAGGCGACCATCCGCATCGGCCTGGCGCTGGGCTGCCGGATCGCCACCTGGAGCCGCTTCGCCCGGAAGAACTACTTCTACCCGGACATCCCCAAGGGCTACCAGATCAGCCAGTACGACGAGCCGCTGTGCACCGCCGGCCACCTGGACGTCGAGGTCGACGGCGAGACCTACCGGGTCGAGATCGAGCGCGTCCACCTGGAGGAGGACACCGGCAAGAACCTGCACGTGGGTGGCTCCACCGGGCGCATCCACGGCGCGGAGTACTCGGCGGTCGACTTCAACCGGGCGGGCATCCCGCTGGTCGAGATCGTCACCCGCCCCATCCCGGGCGCGGGGGCGAAGGCGCCGGAGGTGGCGCGGGCCTACGTCACCGAGCTGCGCGAGATCCTGCTGGCCCTCGGCGTCTCCGAGGTCCGCATGGAGCAGGGCAACCTGCGCAGCGACGTGAACACCTCGCTGGCGCCGATCGGCAGCCTGGAGTGGGGCACCCGCACCGAGACCAAGAACGTGAACTCGCTGCGCGCGGTGGAGCGCGCGGTGCGCCACGAGATACGCCGGCAGGCCGGCGTCCTCGACGGGGGCGGGCGGGTGCTGCAGGAGACCCGGCACTTCCACGAGGACACCGGCAGCACCTCGCCCGGCCGGAGCAAGGAGGAGGCGACCGACTACCGGTACTTCCCCGAGCCGGACCTGGTCCCGGTCGCCCCGGACGCCGAGTGGGTGGAGAAGCTCGCCGCCGAGCTGCCCGAGCTCCCGGCCGCCCGCCGCGCGCGGCTGCAGGAGGAGTGGGGGCTCTCGGCCACCGAGATGGCCTGGATCGCGAACGCCGGCGCCGTCGATCTGGTCGCCGGCACGGTCGCCGCCGGGGCCTCGCCCGCCGACGCCCGCAAGTGGTGGCTCGGCGAGCTGGCCCGCCGCGCCAACGACGCCGGCGTGGAGCTCGCCGAGCTGCCGGTCACGCCGCGGCAGGTCGCCGAGCTGACCGCGCTGGTCGCCGCCGGCACGGTCAACGACCAGCTGGCCCGGCAGGCGCTCGACGGCGTCCTGGCCGGCGAGGGCGACCCGGCGCGGGTGGTCGAGGCCCGCGGGCTGGCGGTCATGGGCGAGTCCGACGAGCTGGTCGCCGCGGTCGAGGCCGCGATCGCCGGCGCGCCCGACGTCGTCGCCAAGGTGCAGGGCGGCAAGGTGCAGGCGCTCGGCGCGCTCGTCGGAGCGGTCATGAAGACCACCCGCGGCAAGGCCGACGCGGCGACGGTCAAGCGGATGCTCGAGGAGCGCGTTCTCGGGGGTTGAGGCACCGCGTCGCCCGCCGCTCCTCGCCGCGCCGTGGACCGGCGGGCGGAGGCGGCCGGTAGGCCGACGGGGTCACAGCGGGGACTCCGCCGATCCGCCCGGCGGCAGGATCCGCAGCACCTTGTCGTCGTCCTCGGCCGGCGTGCCGATGCCGTCCCGGTTCGACGTGGTGATCCACAGGGCGCCCTCGGCGTCCAGGACGACGGTGCGCAGCCGGCCGTACCGATCGCCGAGGAACGCGGTGGGGTCCCCGGCCGCGGCGCCGGAGCTGTGGAGCTCGACGGCGTACACCCGCTGCCCGTCGAGGGCGCCGAGGTACACCGTCCGGCCCGAGACGGCGCACCCGCCCAGGCCGCCCTCGGCCGCGGGCACCTCGACCACCGCGTCGACGCTGTCGCCACCCCGCGCCGGCCAGCCGTGGTCGCTGCCGGGCAGCACCGCGTTGAGCTCGTCGGCCCCCGTGGCCGAGTCGTCGGTGGCGAACAGGGTCTCGTCACCGCCCAGGCACAGCGCGGTCACATCGCTGTGCCCGCGGCTGTGCACCGTCCCCTCGCCGACCGGTTGGCCGAAGACGTCGACGTGCAGCACCTTGCCCGCCAGGGAGGCCGGGTCCTGCGCCAGCGCCGGGTTGCCGGTGTCGCCGGTGCCCACGTAGAGGGTGCCGTCCAGGCCGAAGAGCAGGCCGCCGCCGTTGTGCACCTCGCCGCGGGGGATGCCGGTCAGCACGGGGTTCGGGGTGCCGCCGAGCGGGAAACGCACCACCCGGTTGTCCGTCGCGGTGGAGAGGTAGGCGTAGAGCAGGCCGTCCTCGTCGTAGGTGGGGGACAGGGCCAGGCCGAGCAGTCCGCCGTCCCCGGCGGTGTCGATGCCGGCCACGGTCATGAGCTCGCGGGCGGGGGAGCGGTCGGGGAAGACCTGCAGCAGGCGGCCGGTCTCCCGCTCCCCGACGATGGCGGTGCCGTCGGGCAGGATCACCAGGCCGGTGGGCACGGTGAGGTGCGAGGCGACGACGTTCGGGTCGCCGGCCTCCTCGCCGGAGTTCGGGTCGGCGGGGTCGCCGGGGGCGGGCGCCGGCGTGGAGTCCGAAGGCGGCCCGACCTGCGGCGGCGGCCCCTCCGGCCGCGGGCGGAACGGCCCGGCCGGCTCGTAGCCGCCGCTGCCGCACCCGGCCACGACGGCGGCCAGCATCACGGCGGCGGCTCCCCGCGACGCCCGTCTGGCGTGCTGCCGGCTCACCCCGAGAACAGTACGTGCGCCGGGCGGCGAGGGGCCTAGGGTCAGAGCCCGTGCCCCCTGCGATCACCGGCTCCGACATCGTCGGCTCCGACGAGACCCTGCACGTCCTCGTGCCGTCCCGGGCGCTCGCGACCGCCGTCGAGGCGCTCTCCTCCCGCGTCCGGGCCCACCGCATCGCCCCGGCCGACGGCCCGCCGACCGGTGCGGCCGCCCGGGCGCAGGTGTGGGTGCCCCGGGCCGGCAGCGGGGCCGACCCCGGCCTGCTGCAGGCGCTGCCCCGCCTGCGGCTGGTCCAGCTGGTCAGCGCGGGTGCCGAGCGGTTCGTCAACCGGCTGCCCGACGGGGTGGTCCTGTGCAACGCCCGCGGCGCGCACACCCCGTCGACGGCGGAGTGGGTGGTGGCCGCCACGCTCGCCGCCCAGCGCGGTCTCCCGTTCTTCCTGCAGGAGCAGGCCGCGCAGCGGTGGACGCAGCGGACCTTCGGCTCGCTCGTCGGCGCGCGGGTGCTCGTCGTCGGGGCGGGGGACATCGGCCGCGCGATCGGCCGGATGCTGGCCGGCTTCGACGTGGAGCTCACCTACGTCGCCCGCACCGCCCGCGACGGCGTGCGCCCCGTCTCCGACCTGCCGCAGCTGCTGCCCGCCGCCGACGTCGTGGTGGTCGTCGTGCCGGTCACCCCGGCCACCACCGGCCTGGTCGACGCGCCCTTCCTCGCGGCGATGGCCGACGGCGCGCTGCTGGTCAACGCCAGCCGCGGCGTCGTCGTCGACACCGACGCGCTGCTCGCCGAGCTGCGCCGCGGCCGGCTGCGGGCCGCCCTGGACGTCACCGACCCCGAGCCCCTGCCGGCCGGACACCCGCTGTGGTCAGCGCCCGGGCTGCTGCTCACGCCGCACGTGGCCGGGGCGGTGCCGGGGACCGACGACCGGGCGGCAGCCGCGGTCACCGACCAGCTGTCCCGGGTGCTGGCCGGGCAGCCGCTGGTGAACGTGGTCGACGCGTACTGACCTCACCGCGGCGGTTCGGGCACCGCGAACCGGCCCCCGGAGAGGGCGGCCAGCCGGGGCAGGTCCCGCGGTCGCAGCACCGGCAGGCGCACCTCCGTCCCGCCGGTGGTCACCAGCCACAGGTCCGCGCGCCGGCCGACGCGGATGCCCGCGACGTCGGCCCACGCGACCCGGCGGGAGCCGAGCAGCGACCGGACGGTGACGCCGTCGTCGGCCACGTCGACGCCGACCCGCAGCACCCAGAACGCGGCGAGCAGGGGCACCAGCAGCACCACCGGCGTCCAGGACGCGGCGAAGGCCAGCGGCACGAAGCACACGAACAGCAGGACGACGGGGAGCAGGGCCGTTCGGCTCATCCGCATCCGCGCAGTGACGACCACGTTCACACATCCTCCCAGCCGCCGGCGCGGGCGGCGCTCACGCGGTCAGCCGGACCAGCTTGGCCGCGGCGTCGCTGCCCTCGGCCGCGGTGTAGACCACCAGTTGCAGGCCGGGGGCGTCGGCCGGGGTCAGCTGGTGGTGCTCGAGCAGCAGCGTGCCCACCTGCGGGTGCTCGAAGCGGCGCTCGCCGGAGGTGAAGCGGTCCACGTCGTGGCTGGCCCAGCCGGTCCGGAAGTGCTCGCTGGCCGCCTCCAGCCGCGCCAGCAGGTCGACCACCTCCGGGTCCTGCAGGCGCGCGCCGACGTCGGCGCGGAACTGGGTGAGGAACCGGCGGCTGTCGGCGGACCAGTCGCCGAGCAGCGCCCGCACCGCCGGGTCGGTGAAGACCAGCCACAGCAGGTTCCGGTCCGCGGGCGCCACCTCGGCGACCCCGGGGTAGAGCCGCCCGTAGGCCCGGTTCCAGCCGACGATCGACCAGCTCGCGGTGATGGCGTACGCGGGGGAGGGCACCAGGGCGTCGAGCAGCCGCTGCACGTGCGTCGGCAGCTCCGGCCCCGGCGTGGCGGGGAAGGGCACGCCGTGCCCGGTCAGCCGCAGCACGTACTCGTGCTCGGCGGCCGACATGCGCAGCGTCCGGGCCAGGGCGTCGACCACCCGGCGCGAGGGGCGGATGTCTCGCCCCTGCTCGAGCCACGTGTACCAGGTGTGGCTGACGCCCGAGAGCAGCGCGACCTCCTCCCGCCGCAGGCCCGGCTGCCGGCGGGGGCCGCCCGGGGGCAGGCCGACCGTCGCGGGGTCCACCTGGCGGCGGCGGGAGAGCAGGAAGTCGGCCAGCTCGCGGCGCAGGGCAGCCGACACGGGGCCTCCTCCGGCTCGGTAGTGGTGCTGGTACCAGTATCAGCGGTGTCTCGGCAGCCGGTCGCGGGCCGCCTACCATCGCCGGATGTGAGCGTGCGAGCTCACGCCGGAACAGAGCACGACGAGGCGGCGCGAGGCCGACGAGCGCCAACGAGGAGAACGAGTGACGACCGTCGAGGAACCGCGCGCAGCCACCGCCGACATCAAGCCCCGCAGCCGTGAGGTGACCGACGGGATCACCCGGGCTCCCGCCCGCGCGATGCTGCGCGCCGTCGGCATGGGCGACGACGACTGGGACAAGCCGCAGATCGGCGTCGCCTCGTCGTGGAACGAGATCACCCCCTGCAACCTGTCCCTGGACCGGCTGGCCAAGCGGGCCAAGGAGGGCGTGCACGCCGCCGGCGGCTACCCGCTGGAGTTCGGCACGATCTCGGTCTCCGACGGCATCTCGATGGGCCACGAGGGCATGCGCGCCTCGCTGGTCTCCCGCGAGGTCATCGCCGACTCGGTCGAGACCGTCATGTTCGCCGAGCGGCTCGACGGCTCGGTGCTGCTGGCCGGCTGCGACAAGTCCCTGCCCGGGATGCTGATGGCCGCCGCGCGCCTCGACCTGGCCAGCGTCTTCCTGTACTCGGGCTCCACCCTGCCGGGGAAGCTCGGTGACCGGGACCTCACGCTGATCGACGTCTTCGAGGGCGTCGGCGCCTGCGCGGCCGGGCGGATCACCCGCGACGAGCTGACCGAGATCGAGAAGGCCGCCTGCCCCGGGATGGGCTCCTGCGGTGGCATGTACACCGCCAACACCATGGCCAGCGTCGCCGAGGCGCTCGGGATGGCCCTGCCCGGCAGCGCCGCCCCACCCGCGCCCGACAGCCGGCGCGACGCCTTCGCGGTGGCCTCCGGCGAGGCCGTCGTCAACCTGCTCCGCCAGGGCATCACCGCCCGCCAGATCATGACGAAGAAGGCGTTCGAGAACGCGATCACCGTCGTCATGGCGCTCGGTGGCTCCACCAACGCCGTCCTGCACCTGCTGGCGATCGCGCACGAGGCGCAGGTCGACCTGACCCTCGACGACTTCAACCGGATCGGCGACCGCACGCCGCACCTGGCCGACGTCAAGCCCTTCGGCCGGTTCGTGATGACCGACATCGACCGCATCGGCGGCGTCCCGGTCGTGCTGCGCGCCCTGCTCGACGCCGGCCTGCTGCACGGCGACACGCTCACCGTGACCGGCAGGACGATGGCCGAGAACCTCGCCGAGATCGCCCCGCCGGACCCCGACGGCGCGATCATCCACGCGATGGTCGACCCGATCCACAAGACCGGCGGCCTGACCATCCTGCGCGGCTCGCTCTCCCCGGACGGCGCGGTGGTCAAGTCCGCCGGCTTCGACGCCGAGGTCTTCGAGGGCACCGCCCGCGTCTTCGACGGCGAGCAGGGCGCCATGGACGCCGTCACCGAGGGCACCCTGCAGCCCGGTGACGTCGTCGTCATCCGCTACGAGGGCCCCAAGGGCGGCCCCGGCATGCGCGAGATGCTCGCCGTCACCGGCGCGATCAAGGGCGCCGGCCTGGGCAAGGACGTCCTGCTGCTCACCGACGGCCGGTTCTCCGGCGGGACGACGGGCCTGTGCGTCGGCCACGTCGCCCCCGAGGCCACCGACGGCGGGCCGATCGCGCTGGTGCAGGACGGCGACCGGATCCGGCTGGACCTCACCACCCGCACCCTCGACCTGCTGGTCGACGAGCACGAGCTGGCCCGCCGGCGGGCGGCGTGGACGCCGCTGCCGCCGCGCTACACCACCGGCGTGCTCGGCAAGTACGCCAAGCTGGTCGGCTCCGCGGCGCAGGGCGCGATCTGCGGCTGAGCCCTCCGCCCCGGCTCCCGGTCCCGGCCTGAACGCCCAGGTCAGGACCGGGGGCGGGGCTCCCCCCAAGGGGTGACCGCCGGCCCGGTCCGCTGTCGTGGGCGCCGCCGCCTGCCGAGTTCCCTGGTGTGGACAGGGTCAGGTGGTGGCTCCTCGGGAGCGCCGTGCCGGTCGGCGCCGCCTGCGCGGTCTCCGCCGGAACGGGTGCCCGGGTCGTCGGCGACGTCGCGGTCGCCGCACTCGGCGTGGTCACCGCCGTCGTGATCTGGTGCGCCGGACGGTCCCGGCAGTCCGGACTGCGCGGGTGGCGGCTGTTCGCCATCGGCCCGCTGCTGCCGGTCATCGGGTTCACCGCGTCGACCGTGGTGGGCATCACCGACCCGATGCAGCTGGTGGTGCTCCGCTGGCTGCCCACCGTCCCCGCCTACGTGATCGCCGTCGCCGGCATCCTGACCCTCGTCGACCGGACCAGGCTGCTCCGCGGTGCCCGTGCCGCCGTCGAGCTGGCCCTGTTCGGCACCGCCTGCCTGCTCGTGGTCCAGCTGCTCGTGCTCGGCCCGCACCGCAGCTGGCTGGACCTCGCCCCCGGCGAGGTGCTCATCCTCGGCGCTGCCGTCGTCGTCACCTCGGCCACCATGACTGCCGCGCTGGTCGTCCTGGGGGTCATCGAGAGCCACCGGCAGCGGATGGCCCTGGTGCTGCTCGCGGGCGCCATCCTGCTCACCACCGGCCGCGCGCTGGCCACCTCCGCGCTGCTCTCCGGCGCGGTCGGCGTCACCGACCTCAGTCGCTTCATGATCGTGGCCGGGCTGGTCCTGTTCGGGGCGGCCGTCCTGCTCGACCCCGGTCCCTGCGAGGACGACGGTGCCCGGCCCCGCCCGGACAGCGGCCGCTCCACCCAGCTCGGCCAGCTGCTGCCGCACCTCGCGATGGTCGTGGCCCTCCTGGGAGCGGCGGTCGCCGCGCTCGTCGCCGGCCGGCCCAGCCCGGTCCTGCTCGCCGGCCTCCTCCTGTGCGCCGTGCTCGCCGCTGTGCACCGGTGGGTCACCGCCCGCGGGGAGCAGCACCTGGGTGCCCGCCTGCGGCGCAGCGAGGCCTACTTCCGATCGATGGTGCGCTCCAGCGGCGACGCGGTGCTGATCCTCGACGGCGACCTCCGGGTCACCTGGGCCGGGGCGACGCTGGCCGCCGCGCTGGGGGACACCGCCGACGCCGTCCCCGGCCGCCACCTGATCGAGCTGGTCCACCCCGACGACGCCCTGCCCGTGGCCGGGGCGCTGCAGCCCGGGCCCGACGGCGACCCGTCCGCCGGTCTGCTGCGGCTGCGGCTGCGGCACGCCGACGGCACCTGGCGGCACCTGGAGGCCAGCGTCTCCGACCTGCGCCGCGACGCGGACGTCGGCGCGGTGGTGCTGCACTGCCGCGACGTCACCGCCCGGCTGGCGCGGGAGCGCGTCCTGGAGCAGCTGGCGTTCACCGATCCCCTCACCGGCCTGCCCAACTGGGCCGGCCTGGCGCGCCGGGTGGAGGAGGCGCTGGCCGCCCCGGCCGAGCGCGGGGCGCCGGGCCGGAGCCTGCTGCTCGTCGAGCTCGACGGCCTCGACGAGGTGCGTGAGCACGCCGGCCGGGACGTGATGAACACCGTGCTGGTCGAGCTCGGCCGGCGGCTGCGGGCCACGGTGCGCGGGTCGGAGGCGGTCGCCCGGCTCGGCGGCGGCGCGTTCGCCGTCCTGGCCGAGAGCGCCGGGCACACCGCCGGCCTGCTCGCCGACCGCTGCCTGTCCGCCATCGAGCAGCCCCTGGCCACCGGAGCCGGGATCTTCGACCTGACCGCGAGCGTCGGCGTCGTCGACCTCGAGGCCGGGCTGACCGTCAACGAGCTGCTGGCCCGCGCCGAGCTCGCCGTCCGGGCGGCCGAGCGCTCCGGCCCGGGCACCTCCCAGCAGTACCGGCCGGCCCTCGGCAACGCCGCCGTCCGCCGCGCCCGGCTGCGCGACGACCTGCCCTACGCCGTGGCCCGCGGCGAGCTGGCGGTGCTGTTCCAGCCGATCGTCTCCCTGGAGGAGCAGCGGGTCACCGGCGTCGAGGCGCTGCTGCGCTGGCGGCACCCCGAGCTCGGCGACGTGCCGCCCGCGGAGTTCGTGCCCATCGCCGAGCGCGCCGGGGTCATCGGCGAGCTGCAGCGCTGGGCGCTGGAGCGGGCGGCGGAGGCCGCCGTGGCCCTGCCGAGCACCAACGGTGTCCCGCTGCGCCTGGGCGTGAACATCTCCGCCTCCCACGTGGCCGCCCGCACCCTCGTCGGGGACGTCGCCGCGGTGCTGCGCTCCACCGGACTGGCCCCCGAGCGGCTGGTCCTGGAGATCACCGAGGCGACCGTGCTGGCCGACGGCGAGTACGTGGCCGTCGACTTCGAGGCGCTGCGGCTCATGGGCGTGCACGTGGCGCTCGACGACTTCGGCACCGGGCACTTCTCGCTGGCCCACCTGACCCGGCTGCCGATCGACATCCTCAAGCTCGACGAGTCCTTCGTCACACGCGTCGACCGTGACCCCAAGACCCGCGCGCTCTGCGAGTCCGTCGTCACCATCGGGCGCACCCTCGGGCTCGACGTGGTCGCCGAGGGCGTCGAGACGCCGGCGCAGCTCGGCGCGCTGCGCACCCTGGGCTGCGGATTCGCGCAGGGTTTCCTGCTGGCCCGCCCGATGCGGCAGGAGGAGCTGGGGGCGCTGCTGGCCGACGGCGCCGGGGTGCTGTGGCCCGGCCTGGTCGGCACCCGCTGATGCCCCCAGGGCAGGCCCATCCGGACGGCGGGCCGGCCAGGGCAGCCCGAGCCGCGGTCCTCGGATTGCTCGCCCTGCTGGCGGCGTGCACGGCCACCCTGGAGGTGACGGCGCACCCGCAGGCCGCCCACCTGGTGCCGGCCTGCCTGGCCGTCGGCGCGGCAGCGACCGCGGTCGTCGCGCAGCGATCCGCGTCCCGGCTGCCCGGGCGCACGGGGCGGACGTGGCACGTCCTGGCCCTCGTCCCGGCACTGCTCGCCGTCGGCCAGGTCATCGCCTGGTTCGGCGACACCGGGCGCGACCTCGGCCGCGGCGGCGCCGCCGACCTGCCGATGGTCCTGTCCATCCCGGTGGCGATCGCCGCCGCGGTGTTCCTGCTGCCGCCCCGTGCCCGGCGGCGGGTCGGCTCGCGGGTGCTGCTGGACGGCGCCGTGGTGACCGTCGGGGTCGGTGTGATCGGCCGCGTGCTGCTCGACGACGTCCTGCCCGGCGTCCCGGGCGGGGCCGACGGGCTGGTCTCGGCCGGCTATCCGGCGGCGGGTGCGCTGCTCTGCGGTGTGGGGCTCATCACCGTCACGGCGGTGGACGACGCCCGACGGCGCGCAGCGACCTGGCTGCTGGCCTGCTTCACCGCTGCAGCGGTCGTGGCGATCAGCGGCGCGCTCGGCGGCGCGGTCGCCTTGCTGCTGCACGGGCAGGCCTGGTTCGTCATGCTCGCCGCGGGCGTGTGCGCCGTCGCGGCCGCCCCCGAGCGGCCGCCTGTGCCCGAGCGGGACAAGAGGACGCTGCCGCTGCGCGGGGTGGTCCTGGCTCACACCGCCGCCTTCGCCGTCCTGCTGGGCCTCACCGTCGTCGCCGCCGCCGGGTACCCGCTCTCCCCGGTCGAGGGTGTCGGGGCGGCGACCCTGCTGGTCCTCACCGCTGCCCGCACCGCGCTGTGGGGCGTCGACGGCCGTCGGCTGACCCTGCGACTGCGGCGGACGGAGGGCTACTTCCGGGCGCTGGTGGACAGCGGTGACGCCGTCACCGTCGTCCTGGACGCCGATGGGCGGATCGGCTGGCTGTCGGGGGCGGTGCGGTCCCAGCTCGGGTGGGCGGAGCCGGAGCTCTCCGGGCGGACGCTCACCGGCCTGCTCGACCCGGCCGACCGGGACCTCGTCGACCGCGTCCGGACCGCCGTCCGGGACGGCTCGGTCGCGGACGGGCTGCCCGCGACGGTGCGGCTGCGCACCCGCGAGGGCGGCTGGCGCGACGTCGAGGTGTCCGGTGCCGCCCGGGTCGGGGCGCCGGGGGCCGGCAGCGGGGACGGGCTGGTCCTGCACCTCCGCGACGTCAGCGACCGCAGTGTCACCCAGCGGGAGCTCGAGCGGCTGGCCTACACCGACTTCCTCACCGGGCTGCCCAACCGCGCCCGCTTCATGAACGCCCTCGCCGAGGTACGGGCCGGGAGCGAGCCCGGCTGCCTCCTGCTCGTCGACCTCGACGGCTTCAAGGCGGTCAACGACGTCGCCGGCCACGACGCGGGGGACCGGCTGCTCTGCGAGGTCGCCGGGGAACTGCGCACGGCGGCCCGGGAGGGCGACGTC
Organism: Geodermatophilus ruber; assembly: GCF_900114385.1. Lineage (GTDB taxonomy): Bacteria > Actinomycetota > Actinomycetes > Mycobacteriales > Geodermatophilaceae > Geodermatophilus > Geodermatophilus ruber. Next base: position 83,647 of record NZ_FOSW01000012.1, on the reverse strand, counting down.
GTCGCACGCCTCGGCGGGGACGAGTTCGCCGTCCTCGTCCGCGCCGGACGCGCAGAGGCCACCGCCCTGGCCGAGCGGCTGGTGGCGGTCCTCGACCACGACCACCGTCCGTTCGCGCCCGACGGCGAATCCCGGGGCGGCCCGGTCTTCGCGGTGTCGGGAAGCGTCGGTGTGGCGGAGCTGCGACCGGGCTGTACCCCTGCCGAGGCGGTGCGCCGGGCCGACCTGGCGCTGCGGGCGGCGAAGGCCGCCGGCAAGAACTGCGTCCGTTCCTCCGGTGAGGCGCTGGACCGGGCGGTCGACCGGCGTGCCCGGCTGGCCGGCGACCTCCCCGCGGCCATCGCCGGCGGTGGGCTGTCGCTGGTGTTCCAGCCGGTGGTGGGCGTGCAGGAGCACCGCATCGTGGGGCTGGAGGCCCTCGTGCGCTGGCACCACCCGGAGTTCGGCGACGTGCCTCCGGACGAGTTCATCGGACTCGCCGAGGACGACGGCCTGGTCGTGCCGCTGCAGCGCTGGGTGCTGCGGGTCGCGACCACCGCGCTGGCACCTCTGCTCGCCGAGGGTCACGACCTGCGGCTCGGCGTCAACATCTCGATCCGCCACCTGCAGGCCGGTTGCCTGGCGACCGACGTAGCCCGCGCGCTGGCCGAGTCCGGCACGGCCCCGCACCGACTGATCCTCGAGATCACCGAGTCGGTGCTCATGGGCGCCGGGGACGGGATGGAGAACGACCTCGACACCCTGCGGGCGATGGGGTGCGGGGTCGCACTGGACGACTTCGGCAAGGGCTACTCGAGCCTGGCCAGGCTGGCCCGGCTGCCGGTCCGCGTGCTGAAGATGGACCGCGCCTTCGTCGCCCACATCGACGACGACCCGCGTGCGGCCGCGCTCGTGGCCAGCGTGGTGCAGCTCGGCCGCACGCTGGGCATGGACGTCGTGGCCGAGGGGGTGGAGACCCCGGGCCAACTGGCGGCCCTGCGCCGGATCGGCTGCGGCTACCTGCAGGGTTTCCTGCTGGGCCGCCCGGTGCCGGCAGACCGGCTGCCGCTGCTGCTGGCCGGCTTCCGGCCGGGCGTGCTCGATGGTGTTCCGTCCCACTTCTGAGGTCCGTGGCGTCCACTGGATGGGACGGCATAGTTGACGGCGCGCCACCGGAGGCGCACAGTGGGCGCGTGCGTCCGGCCTGTCTGCTTCTCGTAATCGCCTAGCGCGCCGGTCTCCCGACCGACGCGCTCACCCCTCTGTGCCTGTGGCACGAGGGGTTTTTGTTTGACGGGCCTCCTGAGCCACCGGCAGGCGGCCCCGTCCGCGCCCGCAGCCACCGGTGCCCACACCGCCCGGCCCCCGACCGACGGCCCCAGACCGGGGCCCTGCCAGGAGAACGCCGACATGAACAGCTCCGCCCCCGGAGAGTCCGCCACCCGAGAGGCCGCCGCTGCGCTGACCGGTGTCGAGACCGCGGCCCGCTCGCTCGAGAACGCGGCCCACGAGCCGATCAGCGGCATCACCGGGGCGCAGAGCCTCGTGCGCTCGCTCGAGGCCGTCGGGGTGGACGTGGTGTTCGGCATCCCGGGCGGCGCGATCCTCCCGGCCTACGACCCGCTGTTCGACTCCAAGGTGCGGCACGTGCTGGTCCGGCACGAGCAGGGCGCCGGGCACGCGGCCACCGGGTACGCGCAGGCCACCGGCCGGGTCGGCGTCTGCATGGCCACCTCGGGGCCGGGCGCGACCAACCTGGTGACGCCGCTGGCCGACGCGCACATGGACTCGGTCCCGGTCGTCGCGATCACCGGCCAGGTGCCCAGCGGCGCGATCGGTACCGACGCCTTCCAGGAGGCCGACATCCGCGGCATCACGATGCCGATCACCAAGCACAACTTCCTGGTCACCGACGCCCGCGAGATCCCGCAGCGGATCGCCGAGGCGTTCCACCTGGCCGCCACCGGCCGCCCGGGCCCGGTCCTGGTCGACATCCCCAAGGACGTCCTGCAGGCGACCACCGACTTCACCTGGCCGCCGCGGCTGGACCTGCCCGGCTACAAGCCGACCACCCGCCCGCACGGCAAGCAGGTCCGCGAGGCGGCGGCGCTGATCGCCGCTGCCCGCCGGCCGGTCCTCTACGTCGGCGGCGGCGTCCTCAAGGCGCAGGCGACCGCGGAGCTGGCCGAGCTGGCCGCGCTCACCGGTGCCCCGGTGGTCACCACCCTGATGGCGCGCGGGGCGTTCCCCGACAGCGACCCGCAGCACCTGGGCATGCCCGGCATGCACGGCACGGTCGCCGCGGTGACCGCGCTGCAGAAGGCCGACCTCCTGGTGGCCCTGGGTGCGCGCTTCGACGACCGGGTCACCGGCCAGCTGTCGTCGTTCGCGCCCGAGGCGCTGGTCGTCCACGCCGACATCGACCCGGCCGAGATCGGCAAGAACCGCAAGGCCGACGTGCCGATCGTCGGCGATGCGCGGGAGACGATCGCCGAGCTGGTCGCCGCCGTGCGCGCCGAGCACGAGGCCGGCCGCACGCCCGACCTCACGGCCTGGTGGACCCAGCTGGACTCGTGGCGGCAGACCTACCCGCTGGGCTACGACTGGCCCGAGGACGGCGCGCTGTCCCCGCAGTACGTCATCGAGCGGCTGGGCGCCCTCGCCGGGCCGGACGCGATCTACGCCGCCGGCGTCGGCCAGCACCAGATGTGGGCCGCGCAGTTCATCAAGTACGAGAAGCCCGGCACCTGGCTCAACAGCGGCGGCCTGGGCACCATGGGCTACGCCGTGCCGGCAGCCATGGGCGCCAAGTACGGCCGCCCCGACACCACCGTGTGGGCCATCGACGGCGACGGCTGCTTCCAGATGACCAACCAGGAGCTGGCCACCTGCGCCATCGAGGGCATCCCGGTCAAGGTCGCCGTCATCAACAACGGCAACCTCGGCATGGTGCGCCAGTGGCAGACCCTCTTCTACGAGGGCCGCTACTCCAACACCCGGCTGCACGCACGCAACGAGGACGGCAGCCCCAAGCCGGTGCGCATCCCCGACTTCGTCGCCCTGGCCGAGGCCCTGGGCTGCGTGGGTCTGCGCTGCGAGAGCAAGGACGACGTCGACGCCGTCATCCAGAAGGCCATGGCGATCGACGACGCCCCGGTCGTCATCGACTTCGTCGTCGGTTCCGACGCCCAGGTGTGGCCGATGGTCGCCGCGGGCGCCAGCAACGACGACATCCTGGCCGCGCGCGACGTCCGCCCGGTCTTCGGCGACGGACAGGTCTGATGAAGGACCCCGTTCCCCCCCACCACTCGCACGCTCGCGGCGGGCCCCTGGAACGGGGCCGGACGACCAATCGGAAGCAGGTTTCACCACGATGACCCGCCACACCCTGTCGGTCCTCGTCGAGAACAAGTCCGGCGTCCTCGCCCGGGTCTCGGCGCTGTTCAGCCGGCGCGGCTTCAACATCGAGTCCCTGGCCGTCGGCCCGACGGAGAACCCCGACCTGTCGCGGATGACGATCGTCGTCGACGCGGACGCCCAGCCGCTCGAGCAGATCACCAAGCAGCTGAACAAGCTCATCGAGGTCATCAAGATCGTCGAGCTGGAGTCCGTCGCCGCCGTCCAGCGCGAGCTGCTGCTGGTCAAGGTCCGGGCCCCGATGGCCGACCGGACCCAGGTGCTGCAGACCGCCGAGCTGTTCCGCGCCCACGTCATCGACGTCAACACCGACACCGTGACCCTGGAGGCCACCGGCACCCCGGACAAGCTCCAGGCTCTGCTCGCCGTCCTCGCCCCCCTGGGGATCAAGGAGATGGCGCAGTCGGGCACCGTGGCCCTGGGCCGGGGGCCGCGGTCGATGTCGGGCGCCGGTACCTTGCGGCCGGTCGACCGCACCGCCTGAAACTCACCACCGAAGAACCCGCTTCACCGCGCTGAAGCAGAGTCAACCGAAGGGAACACCCCGCACATGGCCGCCGAGATCTTCTACGACGACGACGCCGACCTCTCGATCATCCAGGGGCGCACCGTCGCCGTCCTGGGCTACGGCAGCCAGGGGCACGCGCACGCGCTCTCGCTGCGCGACTCGGGCGTCGACGTCCGTGTCGGTCTGCCCGAGGGGTCGAAGAGCCGGCCCAAGGCCGAGGCCGAGGGCCTGCGGGTCGTCACGCCTGCCGAGGCAGCCGCCGAGGCCGACCTGATCATGATCCTGGCGCCGGACCACGTGCAGCGGACGCTCTACGCCGAGTCGGTCGAGCCGAACCTGCAGGACGGCGACGCGCTGTTCTTCGGGCACGGCTTCAACATCCGGTTCGGGTACATCAAGCCCCCGGCCGGCGTGGACGTCGCCATGGTGGCGCCCAAGGGCCCCGGCCACCTGGTGCGCCGCGAGTTCGAGAACGGCAAGGGTGTGCCCTGCCTCGTGGCCGTCGAGCAGGACGCGAGCGGCCAGGCGCTGCCCCTGGCGCTGTCCTACGCGAAGGCGATCGGCGGCAGCCGGGCCGGCGTCATCAAGACCACGTTCGCCGAGGAGACCGAGACCGACCTGTTCGGCGAGCAGGCCGTGCTCTGCGGTGGCGCCAGCGCGCTGATCACCGCCGGGTTCGAGACCCTCACCGAGGCCGGTTACCAGCCCGAGGTCGCCTACTTCGAGTGCCTGCACGAGCTGAAGCTGATCGTCGACCTCATGTACGAGGGCGGCATCGCCAAGCAGCGCTGGTCGGTGTCCGACACCGCCGAGTACGGCGACTACACCTCCGGCCCGAAGGTCATCGACGAGCGCGTCAAGCAGTCGATGAAGGAGGTCCTCGGGGCGATCAAGGACGGCTCCTGGGCCGCGGCCTTCATCGCCGACCAGGACGCCGGGGCGCCGGACTTCCAGCGCCGCCGCGCCGAGGCCGAGGCGCACCCGATCGAGGAGACCGGGCGCAAGCTGCGCGGCCTCATGAGCTGGGTGTCGGCCTCCGACGACTACACCGGCACCGCCGCGCGGAACTGACGAAGGACCCCGTCCTCCGCACCGCTCGCAGGCGCGCGGCGAGCCTCTGGACGGGGCCGGCCCGGGACGGGTCCTGACGTGCGGAGGGCCCCCGCTGCCACGTGGCAGCGGGGGCCCTCCGTCGTTCGTGCAGGTGCTACCGGGGGCCGCGGGCGGCGAACCACCGCCGGGCGGCCGGCCGGGACAGCAGCAGCACGGTCGCCGCACCCAGCAGCAGGGTCAGCAGCGAGAAGGCGTCCAGCCCCGCGCCGCCGGCCACGGCCATGACGACGGCCAGCAGCGCGAGCCCGGCGGCGATCCCTGCCGCGATGAGCAGGACGCGGCCGTCCCGCCCCTGCAGCGCCCGGACGCCGCCCCAGACGCAGCCCACGGCGAGCGCCAGGAAGAGCACGCCGAACACCGCCAGGAAGCCGACGATCGAGCTGAAGGTGAAGTAGGCCAGCGACGCGAGGAGCAGCAGGACGGCCTCGAGGAAGCCGAGGACCGCCGCGGCGAGCACCTGCGGCGGGCGCCGCTCCGCACCGGGTGCGCCCTGCGGTGCGTCACCGGCCCCGGACATCGGTCAGCGGCCGCGGCGGGCGCGGTGCGCGGCGAAGAAGTTCGCCGCCGGCTTCATCGACAGCAGCACGACGATCGCCAGCGCGGCGAGGAAGAACAGCAGGCTGGTGACGACGCCGCCGGCGCCGTTGACGTCGGCCTCGGACAGGTTGCCGATCAGGCCGAAGAGGGTGACGGCCAGAGCGATGGATCCACCCACCAGGAGCATCACCCGGCTGCGGCCGGTGAGGGCCCACACCGAGCCCCAGATCGTGACGACGGTCCAGGCCAGGGTGATCAGCCCGAACACCAGCAGGACCCCGCCGATCGCACCGGCGAGGCCCTCCAGGCCGGGGATGTCGTCGATGTCGGTGGCGCTACCGCCCACCGCGGCCCCGGCGATGATCGAGAAGAGGGTGACGATCACGCCGATGGCGCCGAAGACGAAACCGAGGACCGCAGCGGTGACCACCCCGCCGGGCTTGGCCGGCACGGCCGACTGGCCGTAGGGGCCGTACCCGGGCTGCTGGCCGTACTGCTGGGGGTAGCCGGGCTGCTGGCCGTACTGCTGCCCCTGCCCGTAGGGGGAGGGCTGATACTGCTGCCCGTAGGGCTGCTGGCCGTACTGCTGACCGTAGGACGGCTGCGGCGCCCCGTGGGGCTGGCCGTACTCCGGGCCCGCGCCCGCCCCGTGGTCGTTGTCGTGGGTACTCATGTTCTCCTCCGTCGGCGCCGGCTGTCGCCGACTCTGCGCGGCCAGGATGTCGACCGCGCCGGACGCGGGCAAGCACAGCCACCCCTCCGGCGGGGGGTGTCGCCGCGCTACCGGGGCGGGACGGTGGGTGCGGACAGGGGCTGACGGGTCAGGGGTGCGGAGCCGTTCCCTAGGCTGTCATCCCGTGACCACGAGCGCGCCCGTCGTCCTGATCGCCGAAGAACTCGCTCCCAGCGTGCTGGAGGTGCTGGGGAGCGACGTCGAGATCCGCCACGTGGACGGCGCCGACCGTTCCGCCCTCCTCCCGGCGCTGGCCGACGCCTCCGCGGTGATGATCCGCAGCGCCACGCAGATCGACGCCGAGGCGCTGGCCGCGGCCCCGCAACTCAAGGTGGTGGCGCGGGCCGGGATCGGGCTGGACAACGTCGACGTCGCCGCCGCCACCGAGCGCGGCGTCATGGTGGTCAACGCGCCGACGTCGAACATCGTCAGCGCCGCCGAGCACGCCGTGGCGCTGCTGCTGGCCGCCGCCCGGCACATCCCCGCCGCCGACGCCTCACTGCGCGAGGGCACCTGGAAGCGCTCGAAGTTCAGCGGCGTCGAGGTCACCGACAAGGTCGTCGGCGTCGTCGGGCTGGGCCGGATCGGTCAGCTGGTCGCGCAGCGGCTGGCCGCCTTCGGCGTCACGCTGATCGCCTACGACCCCTACATCCAGCCGGGCCGCGCCGCGCAGCTCGGCGTCCGGATGGTCTCCCTGGAGGAGCTGCTCCGGGAGTCGGACTTCATCACCATCCACCTGCCCAAGACGCCGGAGACCCTCGGGCTCATCGGCGCCGCGGAGCTGGCCACCACCAAGCGCGGGGTCATCATCGTCAACGCCGCCCGCGGCGGGCTGGTCGACGAGGCGGCCCTGGCCGACGCGCTGAAGTCCGGTCAGGTCGGCGCGGCCGGGATCGACGTCTACGCCAAGGAGCCGTGCACCGACAGCCCGCTGTTCGAGCTGCCGAACGCCGTGGTCACGCCGCACCTGGGCGCCTCCACGACCGAGGCGCAGGACAAGGCCGGCACCGCGGTGGCGCACTCGGTACGGCTGGCGCTGCAGGGCGAGTTCGTGCCCGACGCGGTGAACGTGCAGGCCGGCGGTGTCGTCGCCGAGGACGTCCGGCCGGGCCTGCCGCTGGCCGAGAAGCTGGGCCGGGTCTTCACCGCGGTCGCCGGCGGGCTGGCCCAGTCGGTCACCGTCGACGTGCGCGGCAAGATCGCCGAGTTCGACGTCTCCGTCGTCCAGCTGGCCGTGCTCAAGGGCGTCTTCTCCGACGTCGTCGAGGAGCAGGTCACCTACGTCAACGCGCCGCTGTTCGCCGAGCAGCGCGGCCTCGCGGTGGCGATGGGCAGCGACGTCGAGAGCCCCGATTACCGCAACCTCATCAGCGTGCGCGGCGCCATGGCCGACGGGACCGAGATCGCCGTCTCCGGCACGCTGTTCGGCAAGAACCAGGTGCCCAAGCTGGTCGAGCTCAGCGGCTTCGACATGGACCTGGACCTGTCGGGCTACCTGCTGTTCTTCGTCTACACCGACCGGCCGGGTGTCGTGGGCACCGTGGGCGCGGCGCTGGGCGAGGCCGGCATCAACATCGCCGGTGCGCAGGTCAGCCGCACCAACCGCGGCGGCGAGGCGCTGATGGCCGTGACGGTGGACAGCCCGGTCCCCGCGGAGCTGCTCGGCGACATCGCCGGCCGCATCGGTGCGCGCGAGGCCCGCTCGGCAGACCTCACCCCGCGCTGACCTAGGGTCGTCGTCATGCGCCTGGCAGTGATCTCTGGAGACGGCATCGGCCCCGAGGTGGTGGCCGAGGGCCTCAAGGTCCTCACCGCGGTGGCTCCCGACGTGGAGAGCACCCCCTACGACCTGGGGGCCTCCCGCTGGCTGCGGACCGGCGAGCTGCTCCCCGAGACGGTCCTCGACGAGCTGCGCCAGCACGACGCGATCCTGCTGGGCGCGATCGGCGACCCGAGCGTGCCCAGCGGCATCCTCGAGCGGGGCCTGCTGCTCAAGCTGCGCTTCGAGCTCGACCACCACGTCAACCTGCGCCCGGCCAAGCTGTTCGACGGGGTGCAGAGCCCGCTGGCCGACCCGGGCCCGATCGACATGCTCTGCATCCGCGAGGGCACCGAGGGGCCCTACGTGGGCAACGGCGGCGTGATCCGGCGGGACACCCCGCAGGAGGTGGCCACCGAGGTCAGCCTCAACACCGCCTTCGGTGTCGAGCGGGTCGTGCGCTACGCCTTCGAGCGCGCCGTCGCCCGGCCGCGCCGGCACCTGACGCTGATCCACAAGACCAACGTGCTCACCCACGCCGGGTCGCTGTGGTCACGGACGGTGGAGGAGGTCTCCGCCGAGTTCCCGGAGGTCACCGTCGCCTACCAGCACGTCGACGCGGCCTCGATGTTCTTCATCACCGACCCGGGTCGCTACGACGTGATCGTCACCGACAACCTCTTCGGCGACATCATCACCGACGTCGCGGCCGCGGTCACCGGTGGCATCGGGCTGGCCGCCAGCGGCAACCTCGACGCCTCGGGCACCCACCCGAGCATGTTCGAGCCGGTGCACGGCTCGGCGCCCGACATCGCCGGGCAGGGCAAGGCCGACCCGACCGCCACCGTGCTGTCGGTGGGGCTGCTGCTGGAGCACCTGGGCCGGACCGAGCAGGCGCGGAAGGTCAACGCCGCGGTCGCCTTCGACCTGTCCACCCGCGACCCGAAGGCGCCGATCCGCACCACCGAGGTCGGCGACCGGCTCGCCGCGCTCGCCGGCGGCTGACCGGGCGGCCGGGGAGCCGGTCAGCCGGCGTGGTGGGCCGCCCGGTGCGCGGCCAGCGCGTCCACGCCGAAGTCGGCCTGCGGGTCCCGCCAGACCGAGTGCGCGTGGTTGGCCCCGCGCTGGGTGTTGTCCCACTCGGCGAGCAGCCGCGGGGCCTGCAGCCGGTAGTAGTGCGGCTGCCCCGGCTCGGTGGGGCCGGCCCACGCCAGGTGCACCTCGTCCAGGTCTACCTGGGGCGCGAGCCCGTCGGGCACCCGCCCCAGGTAGACGCCCAGCAGCGTGCGCAGCAGCTCGCGCTGCTCGCCGTCCAGCTCGGCGGCGGGTAGCCCCTGCGGCTGCGCGGTCAGGGCGAGGCGGCGGTGGTCGGCGGGCGCGTAGCCCGTGGCCTCCCGGGCGCGCCGCTCCATGCCGGTCACCCGGTCGAGCAGCCGCGGATCGGTGAACCGGCCCCGCCAGATCTCCGGGAGACCGAGCATCTCGTCGCCGTCGGTGAGCCGGGAACGGTTCCCGCCGACGATGTCCGACGGGGCCCGGTCCAGCAGCACGGCGCGCGCCCGCAGCGGCGGCGGCAGGGATCGGACCAGCTCCCGCGCGAGGTCCTCGGCCGTCCCCAGCGGGCGCAGGATCGCCGGCCCCAGGAGCGGAGCAGCGGCCGGGTCGGCGCCGATGAAGCACGGCGTCACCGACCGCACCCGCCCGTCCACGACGAGGTGGTTCAGCGAGACGTGGTGCCCGCCGAACCGCCATCCCCACGGCTGCGGCCCCCCGGGCCGACCGAAGACCCGCAGGTAGTACAGCCCCGGGTCCCGGCCGCGCTCGCGGCCCCAGTCGACCGTGAAGCCCTCCACGTGGTCGAGGACGTTCTCCAGGCCCATCACCGTGCACACGGTGACGTATCCGGCCGTGGACAGGCCGGTGGCGACCAGCTGCATCGCCAGCGACTGCTGCGCCGGTCGCTGCCGGTTCAACGGCAACCCGCCGTGGTCGGTGGGGGTGTAGTACCAACGCAGCCGCTCCGCCTCGCTGTCGGCGTCCTCGTCGGGGCCCGGCCACCGGGCGAGAGCGAGCTGGTCGGGGTCGAGCCCGTCCAGCCAGGTGGTGGCCGCGGCCGCCATCGCCTGGGCCACCGCCTGGGCCGCGGAGCGCTGCCGCAGCGCGTCGGCGGTCGTCATGGCGCCAGACCGTACGACGCCGGAAGCGTGCCGTGGGCCCGCGGAACGCGGCCCGCGCGGTGCCGCCGCTCGTCTTGTGCGGCGCCCCCAAGGACCGGTGCGCATTCTGGCGGCGCGCACATGGCCGCCGGATTCCGCGCCGGGCAGGATCACCGCACGTCCCGGGGAGTCCGCCCGCATCGAGGAGGCCGCCGTGAAGCCGCCGCCCTTCCGCTACTCGGCACCCACCACCGTGTCCGACGCCGTGGCGCTCCTCGTCGAGCACGCGGACGACGACCCGCGGGTGCTCGCCGGCGGGCAGAGCCTGGTCCCGCTGATGAACTTCCGGCTGGCCCAGCCGGGGCACCTGATCGATCTGCGGCGGGTGACCGGGCTGGACACCCTGCGGCTCGAGGACGACGTCCTGGTGATCGGCGCCATGGTCCGGCAGTCCACGGCCGAGCGCAGCCCGGACGTCGCGCTGGCCGCCCCCCTGCTGGCCGAGGCGCTGGGCCACGTGGCGCACCCGCCCATCCGGCACAGCGGCACCGTCGTCGGCAGCATCGCGCACGCCGACCCCGCCGCCGAGCTGCCCGCCGTCGCCCTCGCCGCCGACGCCGAGATGGTCGCCACGGGCCCGGGCGGCGCGCGCCGCATCCCCGCGGCGGAGTTCTTCCTGGGCCCGTTCACCACGGCGCTGGAGCCCGACGAGATCCTCACCGAGGTCCGCTTCCCCCCGTTCCCCGGCGGGCACGCCTTCGTGGAGTTCGCCCGCACGCACGGCAACTTCGCGATCGTCGGGGTGGCGGCGCTCGTGGCGCTCGCCGGCGGCGAGGTGACCCGGGCGGCCGTGGCGGTCAGCGGGATGGGCCCGACACCGCTGCGGCTGACCGCCGCCGAGGAGGCCCTCGTCGGACGTGCCCCCGGTGCCGCGGCCATCGAGGCCGCCGTCGACGCCGGGACCGCAGGGCTCGCCCCGGCCGGCGACCTGCACGCCGGTGCCGAGACCCGCATCGACATCGCCCGGGCGTGCCTGCGCCGGGGCATCGAGGGCGCCCTCGCACGCGCCCTGGATCGGAGGTGACCCGGCATGAGGGACCTGCACGAGATCACGCTGACGGTGAACGGACGCGAGCACACGCTGGCGGTCGAGCCGCGCCGGCTGCTGGTCGACGTCCTGCGGGAGGACCTGGGGCTGCCCGGCACGCACATCGGCTGTGAGCACGGGGTCTGCGGGACGTGCACCGTGCTCCTCGACGGGGCCAGCATCCGTTCCTGCAGCACGCTGGCGGTGCAGGTCGACGGCCGTTCGGTCCGCACGGTGGAGAGCCTGGCCTCCGGCCCGGACCTGCACCCGCTGCAGGAGGAGTTCTGGGACAAGCAGGGGCTGCAGTGCGGCTACTGCACCCCCGGGATGCTCATGCGGGCCGTGGAGATCCTCGAGCAGGAACCCGATCCCACCCCCGAACAGGTGCGGGAGGAGATCGCCAGCAACCTGTGCCGCTGCACCGGCTACCAGTACATCGTGGAGGCCGTCCTGGCCGCTGCCCCCCGCCTGCGCGGCGGGCAGCAGTGGGACCCGACGGCCGGGACCGCGGCGACGGTGCCGACGGAGGCGAAGGCATGACCATCATCGAGCGCCGCGACGTCCCGCCGGCCCGCACCCACGGGCCCCGCCGGTGGGTGGGCCAGTCCATCCGCCGGGTCGAGGATCCCAAGTTCCTGCGCGGCCGCGGCGGCTACATCGCCGACCTCGTCCGGCCCGGCATGCTGCATGCCGCCGTCCTGCGCAGCCCGTACCCGCACGCCCGGATCGTCTCGATCGACACGACCGCCGCGGAGGCCATGCCCGGGGTGTACGCCGTCGTCACCGGCGCGCAGGCGGCCGAGCTCACCGACCCGCTGCCGGACTTCGGCCCGGACCCGGCCAAGCACACCTGGCGCTGCCTGGCGGTGGACAAGGTGCGGTACGTGGGGGAGGGCGTGGTGGTCGTCGTCGCCGACGACCGTTACCTCGCCGAGGACGCGCTGGCGCTCATCGAGGTGGAGTACGACCCGCTGCCCGCCGTGGTCGACCCCGTCCGGGCGCTGGACGCCGGCGCCCCGTTGGTGCACGAGGCGCTGGGCGCCAACCTCGCCTACGACCGGACGTTCGACTTCGGGGACGTCGACGCCGACTTCGCCGAGGCCGACCTGGTCGTCCGCGACCGGCTGCGGTGGCACCGCTCCGGCGGGCAGCCGCTGGAGACCGTCGGCGCCATCGCCGACTTCGACCCCAGCACCGGGCAGCTGACCGCGCACACCAACTCGCTGTCGTTCACCAGCTACCTGTTCATGGCGGCGGCCACCCTGCGGATCCCGGCCAACAAGCTCGACATCCGCCAGGTGCCCGCCGGGGGGAGCTTCGGCTCCAAGCTGTTCGTCACCAAGCCACTGGTGATCGCCGGGATGTGCTCCCGGATCGTCGGCCGGCCGGTCGTCTTCCTCGAGGACCGCGTCGACAACATCTCCAACTGCGACCACCACGGCAGCGACCGGGTGTACGACGTCGAGCTTGCGGTGATGCGCGACGGCACGCTGCGCGGGCTGCGGATCGACACCATCGACGACTACGGCGCCTACATCCAGTTCGGCGTCGGTCACCACGGCAACGCCCTCGCGCAGGTCACCGGCCCGTACACGATCGGCAGCGTCCGGTACCGGGTGCGGGCGGCGCTGACCAACAAGAACCAGCAGGGCGCCTACCGCGGCTTCGGCTCCGAGGTCAACAACTGGATGCTCGAGCAGATGGTGGACAAGGCCGCCCGCGAGCTGCGCATGGACCCGGTGGAGATCCGGCGGCGCAACTTCATCCAGCCGGCCCAGTTCCCGTACTTCATCCCCACCGGGAACGCCTACGACTCCGGCGACTACGAGGCGGTCCTGGAGCGGGCACTGGAGCTGGGCGAGTACGACCGCTGGCGGGCCGAGCAGGCCCGCGCGCGGGAGGAGGGGCGCTACCTCGGGATCGGGCTGATCACCGCCCAGGAGCGCAGCGTCTTCTCCGCCACGGAGTTCTGGTTCTGGTTCGACGAGCCCGGCGCCCCGGTGACGTCGATGCCCGAGTCGGTCACGCTCAACGTGGACGCCACCGGCGGGATCACCGCGACGCTGTACTCGTGCGCCTTCTGGGGCAACAGCCCCGAGACGATGGTGGCGCAGCTGGTGGCCGAGGAGTTCGACTGCGAGCCGCACGACGTGTCGATCGTCTACCACGGCAGCCAGGGCGGGCTGCCGGCGACCGGGCCGGGGGGCTCCCGCACCACCGTGATGCTCGCCGGCGCGGTGGAAGGGGCCAGCGCGAAGATCAAGGCCAAGGCCCGCCGGGCCGCCTCGGAGCTGCTGGAGGTCGACCCCGACGACCTGGAGTGGACCGAGGGTGGCTTCCAGGTCCGGGGCGTGCCCGACCGGCGGAAGAGCCTCGGGGACATCGCGATCGCGCTTCACCTGTTCAAGCACACGTTCCCGGAGGACATCGAGAGCGGCCTCGAGGAGAGCAAGGTCTTCGACCACCCGTGGACGACGATGCCCTCGGCCGACCGCTCCGACCTCGGCGTCTTCTACCCCTTCATGGGCCACGCCTGCCACGTGCCCGTCGTCGAGGTGGACGTCGCCACGGGGGAGGTGCGGATCCTGGCCTACGCCGCGGTGCACGACTGCGGGACGCTGGTCAACCCCAGGTCGCTGGCCGGTCACATCGTCGGGGGCACCGCCCAGGGCATCGGCACCGCGCTGTACGAGGAGTTCGTCTACGACGACCACGGCCAGCTGGTCACCAGCAGCTTCCTGGACTACACCATCCCCTCGGCGATGGAGGTGCCGGAACTGCGGATCGACCACGTCGAGACGCCCTCGCCCTACACCCCGCACGGGATCAAGGGCGGGGGAGAGGGCGGCCGGATGATGGCGCCGGCGGCGCTGAACGTGGCGGTCAACGACGCGCTGGCCCCCCTCGGCGTGCGGGTCACGGAGCTGCCCATGACGCCGGACCGGCTGCGCGCGGCCATCCGGGCGGCGGAGGGGGCTCCTCCGGGCTGAGCGGGAGCACAGCCCCCGGCGTCGGGGCCTGTGCCCACGCACATGGTGAGCGGCCCGCCGGGCCCACGACGATGCGTTGTCCGACCGTCCCACCGACCGAGGAGCGCGCATGCGGATCGTCGACCTGTCGCAGGACATCTACGAGGGGATGAAGGTCTACCCGGGCCATCTGAAGACGGTCCAGTTCGAGCACGCGACCCACGAGGAGACCGCGCCCCGCTTCGAGGGCGGCTTCTCCTTCCAGACCACCGGTTTCATGCTCAACGACAACGGGCCCACCCACGTCGACTCGTTCTCCCACCTCGACCCCACGCCGGGGGCCGAGACGATCGACCAGATGTCCCTCGACCTCTTCTACGGCCCGGCGGTCTGCCTGGACGTGACCGCGTTCGTCCCGCAGACCGACATCACCGCCGAGGACCTCGACCGCGTCGAGGCCGAGTCGTCGGTCGAGGTGCGGCCGGGCGACATCGTGCTGTTCCACACCGCGACCTGGAACAAGTACGTCGGGGACCCGCGGTACCTGACCGACTTCGCCGGCCTCGGGGCGTCGGCGGCCGAGTGGATCGTCCAGCGCGGCGTCAAGACCTTCGGGGTGGACAGCCCCACGCCGGACAACCCGGCCAGCAAGTCCTACCCGGTGCACATGATGTGCCGGCGGGAGCACATCACCCACTACGAGAACCTGGCCAACCTCGACCAGGTGGTCGACACGCGCTTCACGTTCGTCGGCTTCCCGCTCAAGGTGCGTGGCGCCCACGGCGGGCCGACCCGGGCGGTCGCCCTGGTCGACTGACGCGGGTCCACCGGCTCGCGGGGGCCGCCGCCCACGGGGGTGCGGCCCCCGCGGAGTGCCGTCAGTCCTCGCCGCGGCGCATCGACCCCACCACCAGGCGGTCGATGCTCATGTCCAGCGCCTGGTCCTCGCCGACCGCGGCGAAGG
This sequence comes from Geodermatophilus ruber, assembly GCF_900114385.1. Taxonomy (GTDB): domain Bacteria; phylum Actinomycetota; class Actinomycetes; order Mycobacteriales; family Geodermatophilaceae; genus Geodermatophilus; species Geodermatophilus ruber. The sequence goes on along the minus strand of NZ_FOSW01000012.1, from coordinate 68,425 downwards.
CGCGGAGCATGTCGCGGATCTCCGCGTGCACCCGCGGGCTGCGGGACCGCAGCACCGCCACCCGCTCGTCGACGTCCTTGCCCAGCTCCTCCGGGGCGGCGACGACGGCGTTGAGCAGGCCCAGCTCCAGCGCCCGGGCGGCGGGGACCTGCTCCCCGGTGGCGGTCAGCCAGAACGCCTGCCGCTCGCCGACCAGCCGCGGCAGCCAGGTCAGCACCAGGGCCGGCGCCAGCCCGATGCCCACCTCGGGGAAGGAGAACCGGGCGTCGGCCACCGCCACCGCGACGTCGCAGGCGGCCACCACGCCGACGCCGAACCCGGCGGCGTCGCCCTGCACCTCGGCGACGGTGACCAGCCGGGTACGGCGGAACGCGCGGGTGACGGACACCAGGGTCTCGGCCTCGCCGCGCACCGCGCCGGGGGCGGTGCTGGTGCCGCCGCGCTCGCGGCCGAGGCAGAACGCCGCCCCGCGCGAGCGCACCCGCAGCACGTGCGCACCCTCCGGCGGGTCGGTGAGCAGGCCGGCCAGCGCGCGCAGGTCGTCGAGGGCCCACAGGTGGTCGGGGCGGTCGACGTCGGCGACGACGACGCCGTCGGTGACCGGGGAGACCGTCAGCCCGGCCATCAGTTCAGCCGTCCCGTGGCGCGCCCGCCGTACCAGTCGACGTCGTCCGGCGCGGTCCGCACGGTCACCGCCCGGACGTGGGTGAAGTCGTGGAAGGACTCCCAGCCGCCCTCGCGGCCGGTGCCGCTCTCCTTGAGCCCGCCCCACGGGGAGGAGGGGTCCAGCCGGTGGTGGTCGTTGATCCACACCATGCCCATCTCCAGCTGCGAGGCGACGCGGTGGGCGCGGGCGACGTCCCGGGTCCAGATCGCCGAGCCGAGGGCGAACGGCGAGTCGTTGGCCTGCCGGACGGCGTCCTCCTCGTCGTCGAAGGGGATGACCACGACCACCGGCCCGAAGATCTCCTGCCGGGCGATCTCCATGTCGTTGCGCACGTCGGCGAGCACCGTCGGCTCGACGAAGAAGCCCCCGGGCAGCTCCGGGACGCCGGCGGCCCGGCCGCCGGTGACCAGCCGCGCCCCCTCGGCGACGCCCCGCTCGACGGCGCCGAGGATGCGGGTGCGGGCCCGCGCGGAGATGACCGGGCCCAGCTGGGTCGCAGGCTCGGCCGGGTCGCCGATCCGGATCCGCCCGGCCTGCTCGGCCAGCGCGTCGACCACGTCGGCGTAGATCTCCCGCTGGACCAGCAGCCGGCTGCCGGCGATGCAGGTCTGGCCGGCGCCGATGAACCCGGCGAAGGCCGCGCCGCGGGCGGCGACGTCCACCGGGGTGTCGGCGAAGACGAGGACCGGGGACTTGCCGCCGAGCTCGAGGGTGGCCTTGGCGAAGCGGCGGGCGGCGGCCACCGAGATGGCCCGGCCGGGCTCCGTGCCGCCGGTGAAGACCACCTTCGCAACCCGCGGGTGCTCGGTCAGCGCCGCACCCGTGCTGGCGCCCAGCCCGTTCACCACGTTGAGCACCCCCGGCGGGATGCCGGCCTCGGCGGCGATGTCGGCCAGCAGCAGGGCCGTCAGCGGCGTCTGCTCCGAGGGCTTGAGGACCACGCTGTTGCCGGTCGCCAGCGCCGGGGCGAGGCTCTTGGAGGCGATCATCATCGGGTGGTTGAACGGCGCCAGGATGCCGACCACGCCGAGCGGGAAGCGGCTGGTGTACGCGTGGTAGTCCCCGCGCAGCGGCACCACCGCGTCGCGGTCGGCCAGCAGCAGCGCGGCGTTGTACCGGTACCACTCGGGCAGCCGGGTGATCTGCGCCCGGGTCTCGGTGATCGGCCGGCCGTTGTTCCGTGTCTCGAGCGTGTAGAGGTCGGCCATGCGGGCCTCGATGCCGTCGGCGAAGCGGTGCACCAGCTGCGCCCGGTCGTGGATCGGCAGCCGACTCCACACCCCGGAGCGGAAGGTCTCGTGCGCCACCTGCACGGCCCGGTCGACATCGGCGGCGTCGGCGGCGGCCACCGAGGCGAAGGCCTGCCCGGTGGCCGGGTTCAGCACCTCGATGGGGTCGGCCCGGCCGGGCAGCAGCTCACCGCCGATCCGCAGGCCGGTCGGGAGGGCGGCGACCGGCAGGTCCACCACGGACGGGGAGGGGGGCGAGAGGGTCACGAACGCTCCTCGGGGGGATGGCGACGTGGGGCCGGATGCGGGGACGGGCCGGTGCACGCGGTGCGGCGACCCTAGGGACGACCCCGGGGCGGGACAAGGGGACGGTGGTCAGCGGGGGCACCACCCCGCGCCGTGGAGGAGCCGGCCGGAGCGGGCGCGGGCCGGCCGCCCCGCCTCGGCGACCAGCGCGCCGCGCAGGTAGGTCTGCACCACGCACCCGCGCACCGTGCGACCGGCGAACGGCGTCCAGCCGGCCTTGGACAGCACGTCCTCGTGGCGCAGCGTCCGCTCCTGCCCCGGGTCGACCAGCACCAGGTCCGCGTCCGCGCCGACGGCGATCCGACCCTTGCGCGGCCACAGCCCGTAGGTCCGCGCCGGGCGCTCGCCGTACACGCGGGCGACGTCCTCGTACGACAGGTGGCCGCGGGCGACGGCGTCGAGCAGCAGGGCCATCGTGCTGTCGAGCCCGGGCAGGCCGAAGTGCACGTTCCAGATGTCCCCGGCGCGCTTCTGCTCCAGCGTCGAGGGCGCGTGGTCGCTGGACATGTGGGTGAGCACGCCGGAGCGCAGCAGCTGCCACATCTCCGCCTCGTCGGCGTCGGTGCGGGCCCGCGCCGGCGGGGTGAACTTCCGCAGCGGCCCGTGGTCGAGCACCTCCTCCTCGCGCAGCAGGAAGTACTGCGGGCAGCCCTCCGCGGCCAGCGCGGCCCCGCGGGCCCGCTCCCCGGCGAGGTAGCCGGCGACCTCGGGATGGCTGACGTGGGCCACGGTGGCGCGGGCCCCGGTGCGCCGGACCAGCAGCGCCGCGACGACGGCGGCGACGAGCTCGGCGTCCCGGCTGCGCCAGTCGGGCAGGACGCCGCCGTCGGTGCGGCCCGCCGTGCGCAGCAGGGTCTCGGCCGCCTCGGTGAGCGACTCGTCCTCGCAGTGCAGCAGGCTGACCGCGCCGGCCTCGGCGGTCGCGGTCAGGTGCTCCTTCAGGCGGGCCGCGTCGTGCCCGGGCACGCCGTGGGTGGTGCAGGTGAAGACCTTGAAGAAGGTCACCCCGGCGGCCCACAGGCCCGCGACCTCGCGCGCGGAACCCGGCCAGGCGTGGGCGGCCAGGCCGAAGTCGACGTCGGACCGGTCGCGCAGGTAGGCGGTCTTGTCCCGCAGGTCGGCGACGGTCCGGACGGGGGAGCCGTGGCTGTGCTCGACGATCGTCGTCACGCCCGCCGCGGTGGCCGCGGCGGTCCCGGTCGGGAAGTCCTCCCGCTCCGGGCTGCCCGGGTCCATGAGGTGGACGTGGGTGTCCACGCCGCCGGGCAGCACGACCAGCCCGGCCGCGTCCACGGTGCGGGCGGCGGGGAGCTCCCCTGCGGGGCCGGCCGGGCCGAGGTGGACCACGACGCCGTCGCGCACCCCGACGTGCGCCCGGCGCCGGCCGCCGGGCGTGACGACGGTGCCGCCGGCGACGAGCAGGTCCAGTTCGGTCACGGGGTGCTCCTCGGGTCGGGCCGGTCGTACGGTGGCCCCACCCGTCCGGGCGGGGAAGGGGAGGGCCGGGGCATGGGCATGGGCACGGGGGCACGGCGGCCGCGGGTGGTCGTGGGGTCGCTCGGCGGGACGATCACGATGACGCCCCCGTCCACCGGCGGGGGCGCCCTGCCGACGCTGGCGGCGGCCGATCTCGTGCGCGACGTCCCCGGCCTGGCCGAGGTGGCCGACCTGGCCGCCTGCACGCTGCGGACGGTGCCCGGCGCCTGGCTCACCCCGCTCGACGTCGCGGCGGTGGCGGAGTGGGCCCGTGCGCAGGACGCGGACGGGGTCGTCGTCGTCCAGGGCACCGACACCATCGAGGAGACCGCCTACCTGCTGGACCTGTACTGGGACCGGCCCGAGCCCCTGGTGGTCACCGGGGCGATGCGCACACCCGCCGTGGCCGGGGCCGACGGCCCCGCCAACCTGCTGGCCGCCACGGTGGTCGCGGCCGCGGCCGCCTCGCGGGGGCGTGGTGCGCTCGTCGTCCTCGACGACCAGGTGCACGCCGCCGCCCGCGTGCGCAAGACCGACAGCATCGCGCTGCACGCCTTCACCTCGGGCGCCTTCGGCCCGGTCGGCCGGGTGCACGAGCGCCGGGTCACCTACGCCGGCCGGGCCGCCCGCTGGCCCCGGCTGCCCGGCCCGTCGGCCGGCCGGAACCCGCGGGTCGCGCTGCTGGAGACCCACCTCGGCGACACCGGTGAGCTGCTGCGCCTGGTCCTGGACGCCGGCCACGACGGTGTGGTGCTGGCCGGGTTCGGCGCCGGGCACGTCCCGGCCGCCCTGGCCGAGACCGTGAGCGCCGCGGTGGAGCGCGGGCCGGTGGTGCTCGCCGGCCGGACCGGCGGTGGCCCCGTGCTCGGCGGGACGTACGGGTTCGTCGGCTCCGAGCAGGACCTGCTGGCCCGTGGCGTGGTGCCGGCGGGGTGGCTGGACCCCCGCAAGGCCCGCCTGCTGCTGTGGGCACTGCTCGCCGGCGGCACCGAGCCCGCGCAGGTGCGGGCGACGATCACCGCCCGCGGCGCGGCGCCGGGCGGCCCCGCCTGAGCGGGGCGGCGCCGGCCTCAGAGCCGCCCGCCGGTCTGCTCGAGGATCTGCCGCACCCGCTGCTTGGCCAGCTCCGTGTAGCGGTGGACCGCCGCCCGCGCGGCCGCGCCGTCGCCGCGTTCCAGGCCCTCGGTGATCCCACGCTGGGCCTCGATGAAGCGCTGCGAGGTCACCGGCGTGGCCCCGAAGCTGCGGGTCATGACGCTCCGGATGTGCAGCTGCGCGAACGCCGTGGTGAGCGGCGCGCTGCGTGCCAGCGCGACCAGCGTCTCGTGGAAGGCGTAGTTGGCGTCGAGGTAGCCGTCGAAGTCGACGAAACGGTCACCGACCAGCAGCGCCGCCATGGCCTCGAACCGGGCGCGCAGCGCGGCCAGCTCGTCGGCCGGCACCCGGCCGATGACCATGTCGACCACTCCCAGCTCGATGGCGCAGCGGGCGTCGAAGGTGGCGTCGGAGGTGCGGGTGTCGAACGGCACCACCACGTAGCCCCGGTCGGGGTCGCGGCGGACCAGCCCGTCGGCGGTCAGCCGGGTGAGGGCGTAGAACGCCGCCGGCTTGTCGACGTCGAGGGTGTAGGCGAGGTCGTCGAGGGAGAGGACCGCGTCGGGGGCGTAGGCCCGGTCGAGCACCTGCCGGCGGGCCCGCTGGTAGACCTCGTCGTCCCGGGTGAACTCGAACCGGCCGAACCCGCCGCGGAAGTAGGTCAGCGGGCTGCCCGGGGCCGCCTCGGCGTGCAGCACCCGGCCCAGGAAGACGGTGTGCGTGGCCGCCTGGACCTGCTCCACGACCTCGCACTCGATCCGGGCCAGGGCGTCGGCCAGGACCGGCAGGCCCAGCGCCCCCTCGACCACCCGGACGCCGGTGAACTTGTCGGCGGACGGGGTGGCGAACTGCTGGGCGAGGTGCCCCTGGCCCTGGCCGAGGACGTTGACGGCGTAGGCACCGGCCTCGACGACGGCGGCGCACGTCGTCGAGGTGGTGTTCAGGCAGGCCAGCATCATCGGCGGGCTCAGCGACAGCGAGGTCACCGAGCTCGCCGTCATGCCGAAGCTGCCCGCAGCCGTCCGGGTGGTCACCAGCGTCACGCCGCTGGCGAGATGGCCGACGACATGGCGGAAGGTCGCCGGATCGCACGCCGGGATGCCTGCGCTCGCCGAGGTCGCCACGCGGACCGTCCTTGGAGGCCGTTCGCACCCGGGACGCGGGCGCGGTCCGCCGAGTAGACCCGGGACGGGCCGCCCGCGGGATGGTGGAGGCCGTCATCCCGCGCCGGTGAACTTCACAGCCGCCGACACTGTCCTCGCGGCGCCCCCGCCCGAGACTGCGACGACCACCGGCCGCCGCAGAGGGGATCGTCGTGAGACTGGGCTACTTCGCGATGCCGATGCACCCGCGGGGCCGGGCGTGGGCCGACACGCTGCGCGAGGACCGGGAGGCGGTGATCCTCGCCGACCGGCTCGGCTTCCACGACGCCTTCATCGGGGAGCACCTCACCGACCGGCACGAGAACATCACCAACAGCCTGGTCTTCCTCGCCACGCTCGTCCCGGAGACCCGGCAGATCCGCCTTGCCACCGGGACCACCAACCTCTCGCACCTGCACCCCGCGCTGGTCGCGGTCCACGCCGCGATGTTCGACCACCTGTCCGGAGGGCGGTTCATCCTCGGGGTCAGCCCCGGCGCGCTGCCGTCGGACGCCGAGCTGCTCGGCATCCTGGACGAGGACCGCAACCAGCTGTTCGCCGAGGCGATCGACGTCATCACCGCGCTGTGGGAGCGCGACCCGCCCTACCGGATCGAGCTGCCCGGCAACCGGTTTCCCGTCACCACCGCCACCACCTACGACGACGAGGCCGGCGTCGGCATCGTGGGCCGGCCGCTGCAGCAGCCGCGGCCGGAGATCGTCGGCACCGTCGTCGCCCCCTTCTCGAAGGGCGTGGTGGCCATGGGGGCCCGCGACTTCCACCCCTTGTCGGCCAACTTCCTGCTCCCGCAGTGGGTGGCCACGCACTGGCCCAACTACGTGGAGGGCAAGCGGTCGGTGGGGGAGAGCGCCTCGCCCGCGGACTGGCGGATCGCCCGCACCGTGTTCGTCGCCGACGACGCGCGGGTGGCCGAGGCCTACGGGCGGGCCGACGCGCGGAGCCCGTACCGCTTCTACTACACGAAGATGGTCGCCAAGATGCGGTCGCTGGGCCGCCTCGGGTTGTTCAAGACCTCGCGGGAGCAGCCGGACGAGGCGGTCACCCTCGACGGCGTCCTCGACGACCTGGTCATCTGCGGCACCCCCGACGCGGTGGCCGAGCAGCTGCTGACCTTCCGCGAGCGGACCGGCGACTTCGGCGAACTGGTCTACGCCGGCCTCGACTGGGTCGATCCCGACCTGGCCCGCCGCTCGATGGAGCTGATGGCCACCAAGGTCATGCCGCAGATCGAGGACGCGCTCGGGACCGGCGGCGCCGCATGACCGGTGGGCCGGACCGGCTGCCGCTGCCACCCGAGGAGGAGCGCAGCGCCGCGCAGCGCGCCGCCGTCGCCGAGATCAGCGCGGGACCGCGCGGAGGGGTGATCGGGCCGTTCGCCCCGCTGCTGCGCAGCCCGGAGCTGATGACCCGGGTGCAGAAGGTGGGGGAGCACCTGCGGTTCGCCGGAGGGCTGTCCCGCCGGCTGTTCGAGATGGCGGTCCTGGTGGTCTCCCGCCACTGGGACCAGCAGTTCGAGTGGGGCCACCACCACCCGCTGGCGCTGGCGGCCGGCCTGGACCCGGCGATCGCCGACGCGATCGCCGAGAACCGGCGCCCCGCCCGGATGGACGCCGGGGCGGCCGCGGTCTGGGACCTGCTCGACGAGCTGCACCGGACCCGGGGCGTCTCGGACGGGACGTTCGACCGGGCGCTGGCCGAGCTGGGGGACGCCGGCCTCGTGGAGCTGGTCGTCACCGCGGGCTACTACACGACCCTGGCGATGGTCATGAACGTCGCCCGGACGCCGGTGCCCGAGGGCCCGCTGCTGCCCGACCTGCGCGTGGGGAGCCCCGATGGCCGGTGAGCCGGTCGGGTTCCTGGGGCTCGGCGTCATGGGCTCGGCCATGAGCGGGCACCTGCTCGCCGCCGGCGTCCCGGTCCTCGGCTTCGACGTCGACCCCGCCCGCCGGGCCGGGCACGCGGCGCGCGGCGGCGCGGTCTGCGCGAACCCGGCCGAGGTGGCGCGGGGCGCCGGGGTCGTGGTGACGTCGCTGCCCGGCGCGGCGGCGCTGCACGCCGTCCTCGACGGGGAGGGCGGCGTGGCTGCCGGCGCGCGCCCCGGCCTGGTCATCGTCGAGACGAGCACGCTGTCCCCGCAGGCCAAGCAGGAGGCCGCCGACCGGGCGCGGGCGTTCGGCGCCACGCTGCTGGACTGCCCGGTGAGCGGCACCGGCCAGCAGGCCCGCGACGGCGACCTGGTGGCCTACCTCAGCGGGGAGCCGGCGGCCAAGGAGCGGGCCCGGCCGGTGCTCGCCGCGTTCACCCGGGCGCAGCACGACCTCGGGGCGTTCGGCCAGGGCACCCGGATGAAGCTCGTGGCCAACCTGCTCGTCGCCGTCCACAACGCGGCGGCGGCCGAGGCGCTGCTGCTGGCCCAGCGGGCCGGGCTGGACCTGGGGGCGGTGCTGGCGGCGGTCGGGGACGGTGCCGGCAGCTCCCGGATGCTGCAGGTGCGCGGGCCGCTCATGGCCGCCGGGGAGTTCGCCGAGGCGACCGCGACCGTGGCCACCATGCAGAAGGACAACGCGCTGATCGCCGAGTTCGCCGCGAGCCTGGCCAGCCCGACGCCGCTGTTCTCGGCGAGCACCGTCCTGTACCAGGCGGCCGTCGCGCAGGACCGGCTGCGGGAGGACACCGCCTGCGTCTTCGGCGTCCTGCAGCGTCTGGCCGGCCAGTGACCCCCGGCGCCCCGGCCCGGCCGCTAGCCGGCGCCGGCGAGCAGCCGCTGCAGCCGGAGGGCGACCTGCAGCTCGGTGCGCCGCTCGGGGAGCGGGTGCCCGAGGTGCTCCTCGGCCCGGTGCAGCCGGTTGCGGACGGTGTGCTCGTGCAGCCCCAGGTGCTCGGCGGTGCCCACGTGGCTGCCCAGCCGGAACGAGGCCTCCAGCGTCTCCCGCAGCCGGCCCGCCTCGGGGGTGTCCTCGGCCAGCGGGCCCAGCTCGGCGCGCACGAACCGGCGGGCCCGCGCGGGGTCGCGCAGCAGCAGGATCTCCAGGGCGACGTCGGCGTGCCCGAGCACCCGCGGTGCGGCGGCGCGGCCCCACGCCGCCCGCACCCGCTCGACGTCCCGGGCCTGCTCGTGGGCCTCGCGGAAGCCGGCGAGACCGCGCAGCGGCTCGGACACCGAGGCCTCCATCCCCGCGTCGGCGAGGGCGGCGAGCAGGCGCCGGTGCATGCCCCCGGTCCAGCTCGGGACGGTCAGCCAGACCGCCGTCCGGCTCAGGTCCAGCGGGTGGACCAGGGTCTGCCGCACGCCGGTGCGGGCCCGCAGCCCGGTCATCAGGTTGCCGGCCGCGCCCTCGGCCACCGCCGGCAGGAGGACGACGACGTGCTCGCCGCCGAGGTCGTGGTCGAGCGTGATGAGGTCCGAGGGGGCCAGCGACGAGCGGTCGCCGCGCAGGATCTCCCGGACCAGCCCCTGCCGGACGTGCGCCCGCGTGCGGCTGAGCGCCTCGTCCACCCGCGCGTGGTTCTCCGCGACCAGCGAGGCGACGTGGTCCTGGTAGTCGAGGATCGCGGCGGTCAGGTCGGCCAGCGCCCGCACCGCCTCCGCGCGGGGGACGTCGCTCGCCTCGGCCACCTCCTGCAGGCGGTCGGCCCACGCCCGCCACATCTCGACGAAGCCGACCCGGTAGGAGCGCTGCAGGGCCGTCTGCGGGATGTGCAGCTCGGCCTGGACGCGGGCGAAGGCCAGCGGCTGCTCCAGGCGCACCGCCGCCAGCGGCAGCCGGCCGCAGAGCACCTGCTGCAGCAGGCGCAGGTTCTCCCGCACGCTCGCGCGCAGGTGCCCGGCGAACCCGTCGTCCTGCGCCAGGCCGGGGAAGGCCACCGCGATGTCGCGGGCCACGACCCGCTCGCACAGGGCGACCAGGTCGACGTCGGCGGCCATCTCCCGGACCCACCCGGGCAGCGGCGGCCTGCCGGGGGCGGTCAGCGCGGGGTCCGCGGCGTCGAGCACCGGGCTTCCTCCTCCACCGTCGGCGCCGCCGAGACGCTACACGTGACGCAGGCCACACTGCGGGCCGCCGGCGCGGGGGGCCGCTGGTGACCGGCCGGCTGCAGGCCGGGCGGCGGCTGCGCGTAGCCGTGCTCGGGGGCTCGCTCATCGGGCTGACGACCGCACTGGTGCTGCGCGACCTCGGCTGCGACGTCGACGTCCATGAGCGCTCGCGGGTGCCCCTGGAGGGCCGCGGCGTCGGCATCGTGCTGCACCCGACGACGGTGCGGTACCTGCTGGAGCACCGGCTGCTCGACCTCTCCGCGGTGAGCACGACGGCCGCCCACCACCGGTACCTCGCCGAGGACGGCTCGGTGCTCACCGAGGCCGCCCGGCGGCACCACTTCACCAGCTACAACACCCTCTACGGCACGCTCCTGCGCGCCGTGGACCCCGACCGCTACCACCTCGACGCCGAGGCGACCGGCATCCGGCAGACCGCCGACGAGGTGGGGATCGCCTTCGCCGACGGCCGCTCCGCGACCTGCGACCTGCTCGTCGGGGCCGACGGCATCTCCTCCTTCACCCGCCGCACGATGCTGCCCGACGTCCGGCCCCGCTACGGCGGCTACGTGGCCTGGCGGGCGGTCGTCGACGAGCGGGAGCTGAGCCCCGCGACCTTCGCCGCGCTGGACGACTCGCTCACCTACTTCGTCCGGCCCGGCACCCACGCGCTGACCTACCCGATCCCGCACTACGACGGCGCGGTCGAGCCGGGCCGCCGGCTGATGAACCTGGTCTGGTACCGCAACGTGCCCGACGGCGAGCCGCTGGCCGACCTGCTCACCGACCGCTCCGGCCGGCGCCGCGAGGTGTCCCTGCCGCCGGGCGCGGTGCGCGAGGAGCACCTGGCCGACTTCGCCGCCACCGCGGCCGCCCGGCTGCCGCCCCCGCTGGCCGAGGTCGCGGAGAAGAGCCCGGCCCCCTTCCTCCAGGTGATGGTCGACGTCGACGTGCCACGGATGGCCTTCGAGCGGGTCGCGCTCGTCGGTGACGCGGCCTTCGCCGTCCGCCCGCATGCGGCCGCCGCGACCGCCAAGGGCGCCGACGACGTGTGGGCGCTCGCGGCGGCGCTGGTCCGCGCCGGCGGCGACGTCCGCGAGGCCCTGCGGCTCTGGGAGCCGGCCCAGCTCGATCTCGGTCGCGCGCTGCTCGCGCGCACCCGGGACCTGGGGGAGGGGGCCCAGTTCCGCAGCGACTGGGTGCCCGGCGACCCCTCGCTCACGTTCGGTCTCCGCACGCCCGGCGACTCGGCGGACATGCGCGTCCGGTGAGGCCCGCCACCCCGCGTCCCGGCCCGGGACGCGGCCACCCACCGGTTCAGGAGGAACCATGGTCAGCTCGCCGGTCGATGAGGTGCCCTTCCGCGGGGACGACGTCATCCGCGACTACATCGCGAAGTTCTCGAACTGGGGCCGCTGGGGGGCCGAGGACCAGCTCGGTGCGCTCAACCACGTCGGCCCGGAGCAGGTCACCGCGGCCGCCGCGCTGGTGCGCCAGGGCAAGGTCATCTCGATGGGGCTGCCGCTGGACCTCGACGGGCCGCAGTCGGGCGGCTTCCGGGCCAACCCGCTGAACATGATGACGGCGACGGGCACCGACTACCTGGCCGGCAAGCAGGACCCGCTGCCCGGTGGCTTCGGCCCGTCCAAGGGGTTCGGCTTCTCCGACGACGTGCTGGTCACCCCCAACCAGTCCGGCAGCCAGTGGGACGGCCTGGCGCACATCTTCTGGAAGGGGCAGATGTACAACGGCTTCGACGCCGGCAACGTCACCGCCAAGGGGGCGGCCACCTGCGGCATCGAGGTCGCCCGGAGCAAGTTCGTCATGCGCGGGGTGCTGCTGGACGTGGCCCGGCACAAGGGCGTGGACTGCCTCGAGCCCGGCTACGCGATCACGGTCGAGGACCTCGACGCCACCGCCGCCGCGGAGGGCGTGGAGATCCGCACCGGCGACGCGCTGATCGTGCGCACCGGGATGACCGAGACCCGGCGCGGGAACTGGGGGGACTACAACGGCGGGCCGGCGCCCGGCCTGTCGCTGCACACCGCGCCCTGGCTCTACGAGCACGACGTCGCGGCGATCGCCACCGACACCTGGGGCTGCGAGGTCCGGCCCAACGAGGTCGACCTGTTCCAGCCGCTGCACGTCGTGGCCCTGGTGCACATGGGGATCCCGTTCGGCGAGATCTGGGACCTGCAGGCGATCGGCGAGGACTGCGCCGCCGACGGCGTCCACGAGTTCCTGCTGTCGGCGGCCCCGCTGCCCATCACCGGGGCCGCCGGCTCGCCGATGAACGCGATCGCGGTCAAGTGAGCGCACCGGAGCTGACCGGGTCGGTCGCCGCGGTGACCGGCGCGGGCACCGGGATCGGGCGGGAGATCTCCCTGCGGCTGGCCGCCGAGGGCGCCGACGTCGTGCTGACCGGCCGCTCGACCGATGCGATGGAGGAACTCGCCGGCCGGGTCCGGGCCGGCGGGCGGCGGGCGCTGGTCGTCCCGCTGGACCTGCGCGACCCGGACTCGATCACCGCGGCGGCCAAGGCGGCCGACGCGGAGTTCGGCCGGGTCGACGTGCTGGTCAACAACAGCGGTGTGGGCGGGCCGAGCGCGCCGCTGGTGGAGATGCCGCTCGACGAGTGGGAGGACACCTTCCGGGTCAACGTGACCGGGACGATGCTGGCCTGCAAGGCGTTCCTCCCGGGGATGATCGCCCGCGGCTCCGGGTCGGTCGTGGTCATCGGCTCGGTCACCGGCAAGCGGCCGCTGGTGAACCGGACCCCCTACGCCGCGTCCAAGACGGCCCTCATCGGCCTCGTGCGCACCCTCGCCTGGGAGCTGGGCCCCTCCGGGGTGCGGGTCAACCTGGTCTCCCCGGGCGGGGTGGAGGGGCCCCGGATCGACTGGGTGCTCGAGCAGCAGGCCCGGGCCCGGGGCATCACCGTCGAGGAGGCCCGGGCGGACTTCGCGGGCGGTTCGCCGCTGCAGCGGCTGGTCCGCCCGCGCGACGTCGCCGAGGCGGTCGCGTTCCTCGCCTCACCGCGGGCCGCGGCGATCACGGGGGAGGACCTCAACGTGTCCAACGGGCTGGTCATGTACTGACTGCGCGGGGCCGTTGTGGCCACACCGGCCCCCCGGCGCCGTCAGCCGGCGGCCAGCAGCACGACACCGCCCGTGGCCGCGACCAGGCCGATCTGCTGGCCAGGGCCCAGCCGCTCGCGCAGCAGGCCGACCGCCAGCGCCACCGTCACCAGCGGCGACAGGGTGGCCAGCACCGAGACCACGCTGACCAGCCCGGCGGAGACGGCGCCGGCGAAGGTCAGGACGCCGGCGAGGACCAGCAGCCCGTTGACGGTCACCGGCAGGACCGCCGACCGCGGCAGTCGCACCGGCGCCCGGCGGACCAGCGGCACGGCGAGGACGGTGAGCAGCAGCGTGACCCGGCTGGTCAGCACCGCCCACAGCCCTCCGTCCGTGCCGGCGTCGCCGGCCGCGACCGCCTCCGCGAACAGGCTGAGGAACACGCCGTAGAGCAGCGCCCACGCCCCGGCCAGCCACAGCCCGAGCACCCGGTGGCCGCCGGGCGGATCGGCGCCGGAGCCGCCCCGCTGGCCCGCCGCGACGAGGGCGACGCCGACGAGCGCGAGCGGGATCCCGGCCAGCTGCCACAGGGCCGGGCGCTCCCCGAGCAGCAGGGCGACCACGACCGGGACCGCGCCCCCGGACGCCCCGATCGGTGCCATCACGCTCAGCCGCAGGTGGCGCGCGCACTCGAACATCGCCGAGAGCGCCAGCCCGTTGGCGACCCCGGCGAGCAGGCCGAGCACGAGGGCACGGCCGGCCGGGGGCGCCGGGCCCAGGGCGACCACGAGCGCACCGGCGGCCACGACGGCGGCCACCTGCCCGACCGCGAGCACCGCGGCCGCCCCGTGGCTGCGGCCGAGCACGGGCCCCAGGTAGGCCGCCGTCCCGAACAGCAGGGCGGTCAGCAGCCCGAGGAGGACGGCGGCCACCGCCGTTCCTCCCTTCCGGTCAGACCGGCCAGCCCAGCCAGCGCAGCACGCTGCCGCCCAGGACCGCATCCAGGTCGGCCGCGGACAGGAAGTCGAGGTCCTCGCGGAAGAGCCGGACCAGGTCGGCGTAGGGCCCGCGCAGCCGGGAGAGGTCCGACCCCCAGAACAGCCGCTCCGGACCGAAGGCGTCGAACAGCCGGCGCAGGTGCGGGTGCATCGCCGGCCACGGGTAGTCCTCGGTGCTGTAGCAGGGCAGCGCGGTGAGCTTGACCGAGACGTTGGGCAGCCCGGCCAGCCCGGCCAGCTCGGCGATCTCCGGTGCGGCCGCCCCGTCGGTCGCCTCCCCGGTGAGCCCGAGGTGGTCGACGGCCAGCCGCAGCCCGGGGTGCCGCTTCGCCACGTCGCCGAGCGCGTCGAGCTGACCGGAGGCGAGCAGCATCACCGGGACGTCCTCGTCCTCGGCGAAGGACCACAGCCACTCCGCGGCCGGGTCCTCCACCCGCCCGGCGTCGGCCGGGAGGAAGACCAGGCGGACGCCGGCGACGACCGGGTCGCGCAGCAGCTCCCGCACCGGGCCGGGATCGCCGGTGCGCAGGTCCACCCGGGCCATGACCCGGAAGGCGTCCGGGAACTCCGCGGCGCAGGCCACCGCGTAGTCGTTGCGGTAGCCCTCGAAGAACGGCGGCACGAGGACGGCGCGGTCCACGCCCGCCGCCCGCATCTCGGCGCGCAGACCGGGGCCGTTGATCGGCTCGTGGCGGTGCATCGACCGCGCGCGCTCGGCCCCACCGGCCGGCCAGGGCCGGTCCGGCCCCTCGGGCAGCCAGACGTGCACCTGCGCGTCGACGACGGGGGAGGGGGCGTCGGCGGTCATGGTCACAGCTCCCGGACCACGGGCAGGACCTCCCGGGCGAGCAGGTCCAGCGAGGACATGATCCGCTCGTGCGGCAGGCCGCCCAGGTGCACGAACAGCATGACGCGCTCGATGCCGAGCTCCCGGATGTCGCGCAACCGCGAGATCACCGTCTCGGGCGAGCCGAACAGGGCGCTGTCGCGCAGGTCGGTATCGAGGTCGAAGGGGCTGCGGCCGCCCGGGTCGCTGCCGGACCGCGCCCGGCGGAGCCGGTCGGCGTAGCCGAGGAAGTCCTTGTAGGGCCCTTCGGCCTCGGCCCACGCCTGCTCGTCGGTCGCGGCCACGTGCGCGGCCCGCGCCAGGTAGGCCCGGCCGCCGGCCGGCCCGAGCCCGGCGCCGGCCAGCGCCTCGCCGTAGCGCTTCATCTGGGCCGCGGTGACGGTCAGCGAGGTGCCCTGGGGGAGCAGCACGCCGTAGCCCTCGGCCGCGCAGATCGCCAGGCCGTCGGGGCTGTCGGTGGCCACCCACAGGGGTGGGTGCGGACGCTGGACCGGCCGCGGCTGCGGTGCGGCGTCCTCGAAGGACCAGTAGGTCCCCGTGTGCGACACGGGGCCGTCGGCGGTCCAGACCCGGCGCAGGACGTCGAGCGCCTCGGTGAAGCGGTCGTGCTTCTCGGCGATGTCGACGCCGAACCCGCGGAACTCGCCCGGCTGGTACCCGCGGCCGATGCCCAGGTCGAGGCGCCCCCCGCTGAGCTGGTCGACGGTCGCGGCGGCCTCGGCGACGCGCAGCGGGTGGTGCAGCGGGAGGACGGTGACGGCCGTGCCCAGCCGGACCGAGCCGGTCCGGGCCGCCAGGTGGGCGAGCACAGCGAGGCTGTCGGACACGATCCCGTGCCGGCTGAAGTGGTGCTCGGTCAGCCAGATCGAGTCGAAGCCGAGGTCGTCGGCGGCGCAGGCCTGGGCGGTCGCCTGCTCGTAGCGCTCCCGCTGGTCGCTGCCCTCGGGCCACTGGATCGAGTGGAACAGGCCGATCTGCATGCGTTCCTCGCCTCGTCCGCAGGGCCGGGTGAGCGGGGGCCGGTGAGCCATGCAACAGCAGGCCGCGCGCGCCGTGCTTGTGCCGACCCCCAAGTTCCCCCGCCCGCTTTGTGTGGCCCTTCACGAGACGTGCGTCACGTCCGCGCCCCTAGGGTGCCCGCCAGCTGGCTGGGCAGGGGAGGCGATCACATGCGGGGAAAGTCGGTGGGCGTGGCGGGGGCGGTGCTCCTGCTGACCGCGTGCGGCGGCACGGTGGCCGGCGGGGGCGGCGGTGGCGGGGGCGGCTCCGACGAACCGGTCCGGATCGGGGTGATCACCGGCCTCACCGGTGCCTACGTCCAGCTGGGGGAGGAGCAGCGCAACGGCGCGGAGCTGGCCGTCGAGCAGCTGGGCGGGCAGATCGGGGATCGGCCCATCGAGCTGATCGTCCGCGACGACCAGCTCAAGCCCGACGTCGCCCTGCGGGAGGCCCAGGCGCTGGTCCAGGAGGAGCAGGTCGACTACCTGACCGGGTGCGTCTCCGCGGCCACGACGCTGGCGGTCAACCAGATCGCGACGCAGGCGGGGGTGCCCTACATCGGCACCTGCCAGACCGAGCAGCTCAACCGGCCGCCGAACTACGACGCGGACCTCACGTACCACCTGGCGCCGACCCCGTCCCAGGCGATCAACGCCGGCTCGCCGTTCATCTGCGACCAGCTGGGCCGCAGCGTCTTCCTGCTCATGCCCGACTACGCCTTCGGCCACGAGCAGGAGGCGGCCTACAAGCAGGCGATCCCCGAGCAGGCCGGGTGCACCGTGGTCGGCACGGCCTACTTCCCGCTCGGCACGACCGACTTCAACCCCTACATCCCTACGATCGAGGGATCCGGGGCCGAGGTCCTGGTCTTCGGCGGCGCCGGCCGCGACCAGGTCAGCTTCCTGCGCCAGGTCGACCAGTTCGGCCTCACCGACCGGTTCCGCACGTTCCTGAGCATCGAGGACCTCAGCTTCGACCAGGAGCTCGGCTTCGACCTCATCGACGGCACCTGGGCGATGGCGGCCTTCTACTGGAACGTCGAGGACGAGGGCGTGCAGGAGTACGTGGACGCCTACCGCGAGGCCTACGGCGCCCCGCCGGGCGGCTACGGCGTCTACCTGTGGAACGCGATCAACCTGATCGCTGCGTCGATCGAGGACGGCGCGGAGACGCCCGAGGAGTTCCGCGAGTTCATGGAGGGCAAGGAGGTCAGCCTGGCCCAGGGCGAGATGACCATCCGCGCCTGCGACCACCAGGCCCTGGCGCCGATCGTCATCCTCGAGGGGCTGGCGGCCGACGAGGCGGAGAGCCGGGGCGGGGACGGCCAGTGGGGCTACCGCGAGGTGGTCGAGACCCTGCCGGGGAGCGAGGACTACGCCCCCACGTGCGAGGAGGTCCAGACGGAGTTCCAGCGGGCCGGCTGAGGCAGCGGCAGCCGGATCCGGCCCGGACCATCCCTGCCAGGAAGGGTTCCCATGGGCCAGTTGATCTCCCAGATCGTCCTGGGTCTGGTCAGCGGTGCGCTGCTCGTGCTGCTCGCGCTGGGGCTGAACCTGATCTTCGGGCTCCTGGAGTTCATCAACTTCTCCCACGGCGCCCTCTACATGGTCGGGGCCTACGTCGCCTCCTACCTGGCGGTGGCCACCGGCAGCCTCTGGCCCGCCCTGCTCGTCGTGCCGGTCGTCATGGCGCTGCTGGGTGCGGGGCTGGAGCGCACGATCATCCGGCCGATGTACGGGCGGGACCAGGTCGACGCGCTCCTGCTGACCTTCGGGCTGACCTACGTGCTCATCGAGGGCGTCCGGATGATCGCCGGCTCCGGCGGGCGGCGCGTGTCGACGCCGGAGCTGCTCCGCTTCCAGGTCGACCTCGGCATCGTCCGGCTCCCCGCCTACCTGCTCTTCGTGGTCGTGGTGGTGGGGCTCGTCGTGGCGGGGCTGCACCTGTTCCTGCGGCGCACCGACGTCGGGCTCATCGTGCGGGCCGGGATCCGCGACCACGTCATGATCCGCGCGCTGGGCGTGCCCTTCGACCGGTACCGCACGCTGGTCTTCGCCCTCGGGGTGGCCGTGGCCGGCATCGCCGGCGTCCTCACCGGGCCGATCACCGGCGTCTACCCGGAGATGGGGGCCGACATCCTCATCCTGGCCTTCGTCGTCGTGGTGGTGGGCGGCATGGGCAGCTTCTGGGGCGCGGTCGTCGCCGGGCTGCTCATCGGCGTCGTCGTCTCGCTGACCACGCTGTACGCCAGCGTCTACGCGGGCATCGTCCCGTTCGTCCTGATGATCCTCGTGATGACCTTCCGGCCACGCGGCCTGCTGGGGGCGACATGACGCACCTGACCACCCCGTCGGCCACGGACGGCACCCCGACCGCCGGCGAGGCCGCGGTCACCGTCGCCCGCCTCTCCGGCGCGGCGCCGGCCCGCTGGACCTGGGGGCAGCTGGGCCTGCTGGTCGTGCTCGCCGTGGTCGTGCTCTTCACCGTGCCGAACCCGAGCCTGGCGATCGGGATGCTCATCTACGGGTTGTGGGCCGCCGGGCTCAACCTGCTCGTCGGCTACGGCGGGCTGGTCTCCTTCGGGCACGCGCTCCCGTTCGCCTGGGGCGGGTACGCCGCGGGGCTGACCCTGCTGCACGTGAGCAGCAGCGCCTGGCTGGCCCTGCTCGTCGCGGTGGTGAGCATGGCCGTGCTCTCGGCCCTGGTCGGCGCGGTCTGCCTGCGGCGCACCGAGGTCTACTTCTCCATGCTGACGCTGGCCTTCGCCCAGCTCGGCTTCTTCATCGCCCTGCAGTGGGACGACCTGACCGGTGGGGACGACGGCCTCGCCGGCATCCCCGTCCCGACCCTCTGGCTGCCCGGGACGACGGTGGAGCTCAACGCGCTGCGCGACCCGCTGACGTTCTTCGTGGTCACCGCCGTGCTGGTGCTCGTGGTCTTCGCCGGGCTGATCCTCTACACCGAGTCGCCGATGGGACGGGTCCTGCAGGCCATCCGGGAGAGCGAGGAGCGGGCCCGGGGCTGCGGCTACAGCACCCGGCTGGTGCAGCTGGCCACCTTCGTCGTCGCCGGGGCCGTCGCCGGGCTGGCCGGCGGGCTGTTCGCGATGCTCAACAACTTCGTCGGCCTGCAGCCGTACTGGCTGCTGTCCGGCGTCGTCCTGATCATGGTCATCCTCGGCGGCCGGTCCTCGCTGTTCGGCCCGTTCCTGGGTGCCGTGGTCTACCTGCTGCTGGAGAGCACGCTGAGCCGCTACTTCGCCTCCTGGCAGCTGATCGTGGGGGCGATCTTCGTGATCTGCGTGCTGGCGTTCCCGCAGGGGCTGTGGGGGCTGCTCACCCAGACGCTGCCCGGGCTGTTCCGGAAGCGGCGGAGGACGCGATGACCGAGCCCATCCTGACCGCGGCGGGGCTGGACCGGTCCTTCGGCGGCATCCACGCGGTCAACGACGTCTCGCTGGAGATCCCGCAGGGTGCCCTGCACGCGATCATCGGCCCGAACGGCTCGGGCAAGACGACGCTGTTCAACCTGATCACCGGGCACACCCGGCCGAGCGCGGGGCGCGTGCGGTTCGCCGGCGAGGACATCACCGGCATGCCGTACTCGAAGGTGGCCCGCAAGGGACTCGCGAAGTCCTACCAGATCACCACGGTGTTCCCGCTGCTCACCGTCTTCGAGAACGTGCGCATCGCCGCCCAGGCGGCGGCCCACTCCTACGTGTTCTGGCGGCCGGCCGACGGCATCCGGGCCGTGGTCGCGCACACCGAGGAGGTCCTGGAGCGGATCGGCCTGGCGGGGGAGCGGGACGTGATCGCCAGCAACCTCTCCCACGGCGACCAGCGCCGGCTCGACCTGGGGATCGCGCTGGCCACCTCGCCGCGGTTGCTGCTGCTCGACGAGCCGACGGCGGGCATGAGCCCCTCGGAGACGGCGGCGACGGTCGAGCTGGTCAAGGAGCTCAACCGGGACGTCACCATCCTCATGATCGAGCACAAGATGGACGTGATCCTCAGCATCGCCGACCGGATCACCGTGCTGCACCAGGGCGAGAAGCTCTTCGAGGGCGCACCGGAGGACGTGAAGTCGCACCCGCGGGTGCAAGAGGTCTATCTGACGGGGACGCTGTGAGCGCCGCCGTGCGGGCGGAGCCCCGGCCGCTGCTCGAGCTGGACGGCGTGCAGGCGTACTACGGCCTCGCGCACGTGCTGCAGGGCGTGTCGCTCACCGTGGGACCGGGCGAGCTGGTCGCGCTGCTCGGCCGCAACGGCGCGGGCAAGACCACGACGGTCCGCTCGATCATGGGGCTGGTCTCCGTGCGGGGCGGGCGCATCCGCTGCGACGGGCGCGACGTCGTCGGGCTGCCGGCCGAGCAGGTGGCCCGGGCCGGCGTGGGATACGTGCCCGAGGACCGCCGGATGTTCCCCGGCCTGACCGTGCGGGAGAACTTCCGCCTGGCCGCGCTCGGCTCGCGGCGGCCCCGGCCGCAGCAGCAGGCCGCGGTGCGCCGGGTGCTCGAGGTGTTCCCGCAGCTGGAACCGCACCTGGACCGCGACGCCTCCCGGCTCTCGGGCGGGCAGCAGCAGATGGTGGCGGTGGGCCGGGCGCTCATCTGCGGGCAGAAGCTGCTGCTCGTCGACGAGATCACCCAGGGCCTGGCCCCCAACATCGCAGCCGACCTCGGCCGGATGCTGCGCCGGGTCGCCGACGAGGGGCTCGGCGTGCTCCTCGTGGAGCAGAACAGCCAGATGGCGCTGGAGCTGGCCGACCGGGTCTTCGTGCTGGACCAGGGGGTCGTCGTCCATTCCGGCGATGCGGCGGCGCTGCGCGCCGACCCCACCTGGATGGCGCAGCACCTGCAGCTGTGACCCCGCGGGCCGCGAGCCCGCGAGAGAGGACGGTGCCCGTGGCGCAGCTCGGCGTCGCGCTGCTCACCTTCGCGCCCGCGCGCACCCGTGAGTTCGTGGACCTCGCCCGGTGCGCCGAGCAGCTGGGCTACGACGCCTGCTTCACGACCGAGTCGCTGACCGACACGCTCTCGATCGACCTGGCCATCCTGCTGGGCACCTCGCGGATCCGGGTCGGCAGCTACGTCACGGTCAGCTACCTGCGGCACCCGGTCATCGCCGCGCAGATGGCCGTGACCGCCTCCGACCTCTCCGGCGGGCGCTTCGTCCTCGGCGTCGGTCTGGGCCACCCGATGCGGCTGCGCGCCCTGGGGGTGCCCGTCGGCCGGCCGTCGGTCGACCTGCCCGCCTACGTCCGCGACGTGAAGGCGGTGCTGTCCGGCCGGGGCCGCCAGCGCTACCCCGACCTGCCGCCGCAGACCTACCGGGACCAGCTCCTCGACTTCCGCAGACCGGAGTACCCGGTGCCGGTGTACACCGCCGCGGTGGGGGCGCGGATGGCGGAGGCCGGTGCCGCCGTCTCGGACGGGGTGATGGCCTGGCTGGTCCCGAGGTCGGGGGTCGGCGCGCTGGCGGCCGCCACGGCGCGGGCCGGGGAACGCACCGGCCGGCCCGCCCCGCCGGTGGAGGTCACCGTGCACGCCTTCGTCACCGACGACCTCGCGGCCGCGCGGGAGGCCGCCCGGGCGGCCCTCTCGTACTGGGTCGGGCTGCCCGCCTACAACCGCGCCCTGGCCGCGGCCGGCCACGAGGCCGAGGCGGCGGCGATCGCCGCCGCGTTCGCCGCCGACGACCGGGCGGGGTTGCGCGCGGCCGTCTCCGACCGGCTGATCGACGAGTACTGCCTGGTGGGCCCGCCGGGCCGGTGCCGGGAGCAGCTGGTGGGCTGGCACGGCACGGAGGCGGCGACGGTCGCCGTCGTGCCGCACCCGGTCGCGGCGGAGGAGACGTACGTGGCCGGCGTCCGCCGCACGGTGGTGGCGCTCGCCCCGACCTGACGGCCGCCGGTGGCCGGCGGTGAACAGCGATCAGCGAAGGAGGCAGTCCCATGCCCGAGAACTTCGAGTTCACCAGCGAGGGCACCACGGTCCGCGGGCACCTGTACCTGCCCGAGGGCTCGGGTCCGTTCCCGCTCGTGGTGATGGCCGGCGGGTGGTGCTACGTCAAGGAGCTGGTCCAGCCCACCTACGCACGCGCCTTCGTGGACCAGGGCTGCGCGGCTCTGGTGTTCGACTACCGGAACCTCGGCGAGAGCGACGGAAGCCCGCGCCAGCACCTGGACCCGTGGCGGCAGATCGAGGACTACCGGAACGCGATCAGCTATGCGGAGACCCTCGAGGTGGTGGACCGCAACCGCATCGGCGTGTGGGGCATCTCCTACAGCGGGGGCCACGCGCTCGTCGTGGGCGCGACCGACCCCCGAGTGCGGGCGATCGTCTCGACCATCCCGGTGGTGGACGGCTGGCGGACGATGGAGCGGGTGCACGGAGCACTCGGCTTCCGCCGGCTGCGGGAGCTGGTCCTCGCCGACCGCCGGTCGCGCTTCGGCTCCGGCGAGCACGGCAGGATCCCCATGTCCAGCAAGGACCCGGCGGCGGAGCCGTGCGTCTGGCCGTTCCCCGAGGTCACCTCCGGCTTCGAGGCGCTGAAGGCGACCGACGCCCCCAACCACGAACACTGGAACACCGTGCAGTCGGTGGAGCTGCTCTGGAACTACACGGTCTTCCCCTACGTGGGCCGGATCCTGGACACCCCGACGCTGATGATCGTCGCGGAGAACGACGACATCACCTCCTGGGACCTGGAGATCGACGCCTTCCACCGGATCCCCACGACGAAGAAGGAGCTCTTCGTCATGAACGACACGTCGCACATGGTCCTGTACACGAACAAGAGCCACCTGGAGCTGGCCGCCGAGCGGGGTGCCCGCTTCCTCGGCGAGCAGCTCGTCGCCTCTGCCCGCCAACCGTGAGCCGATGAGCGGGCTGCGGCGACGGACCGATCCTGCGCGCCGCCGACGCGACGGGGCCGGGAGCTGGTGCCGCGGCTGCGAACGCTCCCGGGTCGGTGACACGTCACCGAGCCCGAGCTCCGCGAGGTGATCCGCCGAGCCGAGACCCATCAAGAGGGCGAAGGTGGCGTGACCCGGCACTAGAACACCAGCAGCAGCGAGCCGTACAGGAGGACCGCGATCAGGAAGGCGGCATAGGAGTTGTCGTGGCTCTCCGAGAACTCGTCCTGAATGACCATCAGCACGGCGCCGCCCGCTACGAACGAGACCAGCATGGCCAGCACCGGTGGGGCGATCTCGACCTGCGTGCTGAGGATCCATCCGACAAGGAAGGCGCCGCTCAGGATCCATCTGCCGATCCGGTGGTAGGCCGAGCGGTGCATCTCCAGCAGGTGGAAGTCGATCACCAGGAAATGCATCGTCATGGCGAAGGCGAAGATGAGGAGGCCGGACACGCTGGTGATCTGGCCCATCAGGTAGCCCAGCAGGATCTTGTACAGCGACATGCCGAACATGTGCACCCAGAAGTGCACCCGACGCTCCGCCCCGTCGCTGGGCCCGTGGGCGACGGGGCGTTCGAACCCTCTCTCCAGCCCGTAGAAGAACGTGAACCCCACCAGCAGGGGAAGAAAGGGGTTCTGCGCGCCCCAGGCGGAGAGCGCCTCGAGCCACCCGGAGAACCTCACGACATAGGGCTCGTCCGGATGCAGCACCTCGTCAGCGAGGTGCGTGATCTCGGGCAACAGCTGCAGGAAGATGTAGGTGATGGAGATGCCGTCGGCGAACGGCAGCCAGTACCTCGAGTCGATGTACCTGCCGGGGTGGACGTAGGGCGACCAGACGTGCAGGAACGTCAGCGGCAGGCCGATCGCCAGGGTGAGGGAGAGGTTCAGCACGTCGTGGCTCCGTCGCCCATGCTGCGTGGTGGAACAGAACCCCCGGGCCCATCTGCTCCCGCCCGCCTGATGCCCCGCTGAGGAACCCGTCACACCTGCGCAACCCCGGTTCGCACCAGTCCTGCGATGGCCCGCATGACGACGGCGCGGGTGAACGACACCCTCGGCCCGGGCCTCCGCGCACCGACGGCCGAGTCTTCACGCTCACCAACCTGCCGGCACTGACCGACTTCGGAATTACTCGTCTAGTCGCCCAGGATCGTCTCGATCATGAGCGCCAGCTGCAGGTGCAGCATCGCCTGGGGATCGCCCACGTCGATGCCGAGCAGCTCCTCCACCCGCCGCAGCCGGTAGGCCACCGTGTTGGGGTGCACGTGCAGCTCCTTGGCCGTGCGGGTGACGTTGCACCGCTGCGCCATGTAGCAGCGCAGGGTCGCCCCCAGGCCGGTCTGGTGTCGCTGGTCGTAGGTGCGGACGGTGCCGAGCATCGACTCGGCGAAGGACTGCAGCTCCTGCGGACGGCGGACCTGCAGCAGCAGCCCGAAGGCGCCGATCGAACCCAGCGAGGCCACCCGGTCGCGGCGGCCGGACTGCTGCACCAGGTCCAGCACCCCGCAGGTGAGCCGGTAGGCATCGTCGTACTCCTGGACGTCGTGGCAGGTCGGGCCGACGCTGATCGTGGCCGTCCACCCGCCGGCGTAGGCCTGGATCTCCCGGTGCAGGTGCTCGGCGAAGTCCTGGGCGTCGCGGTTGCTCCCGTCGTCGTGCCACAGGACCACCACGTGGTCGCTGCGGGTGGCAGTCAGGGTGGCCCCGGGCTCCCCGGCCGCGGTGCGCTGCACGAGGGAGAGCAGCGACCGTTGCGCGTAGGCCTCCCGCTCCTCGTGCACGGCCGCGCCCCCGCGGGCGGGATCGCGCCGGACGACCAGCAGGGTGTGCGGTTGCGACAGGTCCGCACCGAGCTGGCGGGCGCGGGCGTGCAGCGCCTCGGCGCTCTGCCCGCGGGGGTCGAAGAGGTCGTCGAGGAAGTCCCGGGACAGCCGCCACTCCACCTCCTGCGCCGTCCGCTCCTTGAGCAGGGCCAGCGCGACCACGGCCGCCTCCCGGGCCAGCGCCTGCCGCTGCGGCGGGCCGAACGGCGCGGCCGGGTCCAGCGCCCACAGGTGCCCGGCCAGGTTCTCGTCGAGCACGACGGGGACGACCAGCCCTGTCGGCTCCCCGCGGCGCTCCCTGGCGGGTGTGACGGCGACGGTCTCCCGGCCCACCTGCGGGCCCACCTGCGCCCGGGCCCGCTGGTAGGCCGCGATCAGCCGGGGATCGCGGCAGCCCGTCCGGCCGTCGCGGCAGGCCGAGGCGAGCACCCGGCCGGCGTCGTCGTCGATGACCACCGCGCACCCGAGCATGGCGGCCAGCGACTCGGCGATGGCGGCCAGGCCGCCGCCGCGCAGCACGACCCGCAGCAGGGCACGGTGGTCCTCCTCGGCCTGCCGCTGCGCGTCGAGCTCGGCCCGGAGCGCGTCGGCCCGCTCGGCGGCCTCCTGGGCCCGGCGGCGGCCCTCGGCCAGCCGCTGGGCGGTCTCGACGGCCAGGCCGGCCTGGTTGGCCATGCTCTCCATCAGGATGATCTCGCGGGCGGAGAACTCGTGCTTCTCGACGGTGTAGCAGTTGATCAGGCCGAACAGGGTCTGCCCGACGGCCAGCGGCACCGACAGCAGCGAGGAGTAACCCTGCTGCGCGGCCACGGTCTCCCAGGAGCGCGAGGGGGGATCGGCGGCGATGTCCAGGATCGTCGTGGGGCGCTGGGCGCGGTACGCGCGGCTGGAGGGGCCCTCGCCGGTCTCGCCGGCGCGCAGCGGGATCGGGGTGCGGGCGTTGATCGTGGCGATGTACTCCTGGGAGAGCCCGTAGGAGCCCTTGATGAGCAGCGCCTGGCGCTCGAAGTCGGCGACGAAGACGGCGCAGAAGCCGTAACCGGTCAGCCGCGCGGTCGTCCCGGCGATGAGGTCCAGCAGATCGGCCAGCGGCGCGTCGCGGTTGGCCGCGCGGGTGATCTCGGCGATGGCGTCGAGCCAGGAGCTCAGCTCGGCGGTGGGCGGTTCCCCGGCGAGGAGGACGTCGGGCTCCGTGAGCGGTGGGTGCACCACGAGCGGCCCTTCCACGACGATGTGTTCCGGGTCACGACACTCTAGGGAGTCCGGCCCGTGCATCACGCTGTCGCGACCGCGGCTTCCCCGACCCGGACCCGCCCGTGCGCGGCCAGTCCTCGAGGACCGCGGCGTCCTCCAGCGCGCTGAGGTCGCCCGGTGGGCTGCCGAGATAGGAGGCTCGGGCCACCCGCCGGAGGATCTTGCCGTTGCGGGTCTTGGGCAGCGCGGGAACGGGGTGGACCGCGGACGGGGCCAGCGCCTTGCCGAACGCCTCGCGCACCGCCGTCCGCAGCCCGTCGGCGGCGGCGGCCGCGTCCACGCCGGGGTGCAGCACCACGAAGCAGACCAGCGCCTCGCCCTTGACCGGGTCCGGGACGCCGATCGCCGCGGCCTCGACCACCCGCTCGTCGGCGACCAGCAGGGACTCCACCTCGGCCGGCCCGAGCCGCTTGCCGGCCACCTTGATGGTGTCGTCGGAGCGGCCGAGGAGGTACCAGAAGCCGTCGGCGTCGACGTAGGCCAGGTCGCTGTGGTGCCAGACGCCGGGGAAGCGCCGCCAGTAGGCGTCCAGGTAGCGCTCGTCGTCGCCCCAGAACCCCCGGGTCATCCCCGGCCAGACGGAGCGGACGACGAGCTCCCCGATCTCCCCGCGCACCGGGCGCCCCTGCTCGTCCACGACGTCGGTGCGGACGCCGAGCGTGGGGCCGGTGAACGCCGCCGGCTTCACCGGCTGGTAGATCGAGCCGCAGAGCAGGGAGCCGCCCACCTCCGTGCCCCCGGAGATGTTGACGATCGGCACCCGGCCCTTGCCCACGTGCCGGGCGCACCACAGCCACGGCTCGACGTTCCACGGTTCCCCGGTGGACCCGATGGCCCGCAGGTCGGGTAGGTCGTGCCGGTCCGGCCACGAGCTGCCGTGGGCCATGAGGGCCCGCACCACGGTGGGGGAGACGCCCAGCACGGTGGTCCGGCTGCGCTCGGCGACCGCCCACAGCCGGTCGGGGGCGGGCCAGTCGGGCACCCCCTCGAAGAACACCGCGGTGCCGCCGTTGCCCAGCGCCGCGGCGATGACGAACGAGCCCATCACCCAGCCCATGTCGGTCAGCCACAGCATCGCCGAGGTCTCGTCGACCCCCAGGGCGTGCCGCGCCTCCAACGCGATCTTGAGTGGCAGGCCGGCGTGGGTGTGCACGCAGCCCTTGGGGCGGCCGGTGCTGCCGGAGGTGTAGAGCAGCAGGCAGGGAGCGCCGGCGGGCACGGGCTCGGCCTGCTCCACCGGCCGGGCGGTGGCGCACTCCTCGTGCCACCAGGCGTCCCGGCCGGGCGTCATGGGCACCTCGGTCCCGAGCCGGCGGACGACGAGGACCGTGCGCAGGGCGGGCAGGTCGCGGACGGCCTCGTCGGCGACCCGCTTGAGCTCCACCGGGCGGCCGCGGCGGGGGAACGCGTCGCAGGTGACCAGCGCGGTGGCGCCGGCGTCCACCAGCCGCGCGCGGACGGCGCCGGCGCCGTACCCGCTGAACAGCGGCATGGCGATCGCGCCGATCTTCGCCACGGCCAGCACGGTGGCGATCGCCTCGGGCACCATCGGCAGCAGCAGGGCGACCACGTCGCCGGCCCCCACGCCGCGGGCCCGCAGCGCGCCGGCCGCGGCGTCGACGTCCTTCTTCAGCTCGGCGTAGGTCAGCGTGCGGGTGCTGCGGTCGTCCCCCTCCCACTCCACCGCCCGGGCGTCGCCGCGGCCCTCCCGGACCCACCGGTCGACCGCGAAGTCCGCCCAGTTCAGCAGCCCGCCGACGAAGAACTCCGGGTGCTCCACGCCCCGGGAGAGGTCCACGACCCGGTCGAAGCGCCGCATCCAGGGGATGCCGACGTCCTCGGCGCCCGCGGCCCAGTACCAGGCGGGGTCGGCGGCGGCCCGGTCGGCGAGCGCCCGGGCGTCGGCGAGGCCGTGGCGGGCGGCGAAGCGGCCCGCCGGGGAGGCGGCGAAGGCGCCCGGCGGCGGGGTCCAGGCGATCGGCAGTCCGTCGAACTCGGCGATGGTCATGCGGCGTCCCTGGTCGTGCGGCGGCGGCCTGAGGAGGCGCCAGTATCGGGCGGCCGGGCCGGCGGCCTCCTTGTGCGCGTCCACAAGGAGGCCCCGCCCACCCTGTCGCGGCCTCCCACGTCCGCCCCTGCCGGAATCCGTAGCGTCCTCCGGCGACGGGAGTGACCCAGCCCACATCTCCCCACGGAGCGGAGGCCGCCGGCCATGGTGAAGGTGATCCTGCAGCTGTACCCCCAGGTCCGGGCCGGCCGTGAGGAGCGCATCGCGCAGCGCCCGCTGGGCCGGGACGCGGAGCGCTACCAGGCGCTGATCCGCGAGATGCCGACGATCGTCCGTGCCGCGGACGAGCTCGGCCTGTGGGGGATCTCCTCGATCGAGCACCACTTCCACAGCGAGGGCTACGAGGTGGGCCCCAACCCGGGGCTGCTCGACGCCTACTGGGCGGCGATCACCAAGCGGATCCGGGTCGGGCAGCTCGGCTACACGATGAGTGCGCAGAACCCGTTCCGCGTGGCCGAGGACGTCGCCGTCATCGACCACCTCGCCGGCGGCCGCAGCTTCTGCGGCTTCTCCCGCGGCTATCAGGCGCGCTGGACCAACATCCTCGGCCAGCACCTGGGCTCCCGGGCCACGCTCTCGCCCTCGGGCAACCAGGAGAAGATGGCCGAGCTGGACGAGGCCACGCAGGCCGCCCGGATCTCCGACGACCAGATCAACCGGGAGATCTTCGAGGAGAACGTCGAGCTGGTCCTGCAGGCCTGGACCCAGGACAGCGTCGAGGCCAAGGGCCGCTGGCAGGTGCCCTACCCCTACGACCAGGGCGTCGACTGGACGATGACGGCGACCCGGGAGCTCGGAGCCCCCGGGGAGATGGACGAGCACAACAAGATCCGCCGGGTCAGCGTCGTCCCCAGCCCGCTCACCAAGCCCTACCCGCCGGTCTTCGTCTCCAGCAACGCCAGCAAGGAGACGATCGAGTACTGCGGGCCGCGCGGGTTCATCCCGACCTACTTCTCCAAGATCGAGCGGGCCGCCGAGTTCGGCGGCGCCTACGTCGACGCGGCCGCCGCGGCGGGGCGGAGCTACGCGCTGGGCCAGAACCAGGCGCTGGTCCGGTGGGGGCAGATCGCCGAGACCGAGGACGAGGCGCGCCGGATGGTCGCCGAGTACGACGTGGACATCTTCCGCGACCTCTACGCGGGCACCACGCCGATGTCGTTCGACCCCGACCGCCCCGTCGACTCGGTCGTGAACTCCGGGCTGTGGGTCGTCGGCACGCCCGAGCAGGCCAGGGAGCAGTACGTGGAGCTGTGGCGGCAGCTCCCGGCCGAGTACGTCGTGCTGATCTACCACTGGGCGCAGCAACCGGCCGCGAGCGTGGTCCGGCAGCTCGAGCTGTTCATGGAGCACGTCAAGCCCGCGCTCGACGAGATGACCCCCTACGAGACCTGAGACCACCCGACGCCCGGAGCAGGAGTGCCGCCGTGACCGGTACCGAGGAGAGGGAACCCCGCGGCTTCGACGACGTCGAGCAGGCGGTGCAGGAGATCGCCGACGGCGGCATGGTGGTCGTCGTCGACGACGAGGACCGGGAGGACGAGGGCGACCTCGTGATGGCCGCCGAGCACGTCCTCCCGGAGGACGTCGCGTTCCTGGTCCGCTACACCTCCGGGGTGCTCTGCGTGGCGCTGACCGGCGAGCGCTGCGACGCGCTGGAGCTGCCGATGATGGTGGGGCACAACACCGAGCCGCACCGCACCGCGTTCACGCAGACCGTCGACCTCGCGGCCGGCACCACGACGGGGATCTCCGCCGCCGACCGCTCGGCGACCGTCCGCGCACTGGCCGACGAGTCCCTGTCTCCCGCGGCGTTCACCCGGCCCGGGCACGTGTTCCCGCTGCGCGCCCGGGACGGCGGGGTGCTCAAGCGGGCGGGCCACACCGAGGCCGCGGTGGACCTGGCCCGGCTGGCCGGTCTGGCCCCGGCCGGCGTGCTCGCCGAGGTGGTCAACGACGACGGCACGATGGCCCGCCGTCCGGACCTGCTGCGCTTCGCCGACGAGCACGGGCTGCCGGTCATCACGATCGCCGACCTCGTGGCCCACCGCCGGCGGGCCGACGTCCTCGTCGAGCGCACCGGGGAGGCCCGGGTGCCCACTCCCTGGGGCGAGTTCCGCTGCCTGGGCTACCGCTCGCTGCTCGACGGCATCGAGCACGTCGCGTTCACCGTCGGGGACGTCGCCGGCGAGGACGAGGTGCTCGTGCGGGTGCACAGCGAGTGCCTCACCGGCGACATCTTCCGGTCGCTGCGCTGCGACTGCGGGCCGCAGCTGGAGACGGCGATGGCCCGGGTGGCGGCGGCGGGGCGGGGCGTGGTCGTGTACCTGCGCGGCCACGAGGGGCGGGGCATCGGCCTGGGCCACAAGCTGCGCGCCTACGGCCTGCAGGACGCCGGGCGGGACACCGTCGACGCCAACCTCGACCTCGGCGTCCCGGTCGACAGCCGGGAGTACGGGGTCGGCGCGCAGATCCTCGCCGACCTCGGTGCCCGCCGCCTGCGCCTGCTCACCAACAACCCGGTCAAGTACGGCGGGCTGACCGGCTACGGGTTGGAGATCGTCGGGCGTGAGCCGCTCCAGACGGTCCCGAACCCGGAGAACCTGGCCTACCTGCGGACCAAGAAGCGCCGGATGGGCCACCTGCTGGACGGCCTGGACGTCCCCGTGCCGGCGGGCGAGCGGGAGCTGCGCGCGGCCGGGGAGCGGCTGCCCGGTTCCGGCTCGGCGTCCCTCTGAGCACCCACACGGCCCACCCGCGGAAAGGAGCCCGCATGCGCTGGAGCAGCTACCTCTCGCCCACCGACGGGCGGGAGCACCCGGCCGTCGTCTCCGGCGGCGCCCTGCACGGGCTGCGCACCGCCACCCGGCTGATCGATCTCCTGGGCGACGACGGCGAGCGGCTCGCCCGCGCGGGCGAGGAGGCGCTGGCCGACCCCCTCGACGTCGTCCCCGAGGGCGAGGCCCGGCTGCTCGCGCCGATCCCCGCACCGCCGTCGGTGCGCGACTTCTACGCCTTCGAGACCCACGTCCGCACCTACCGGGAGGCCAACGGCCAGCAGATGGACCCCGGGTGGTACGAGCTGCCGGTCTTCTACTTCCAGAACCCGGCGGCGATCCGGTCGGCGCGGGAGGAGATCCCGATGTCTCCCGGCAGCGTGCAGTTCGACTTCGAGCTGGAGCTCGCCGCGGTCATCGGCTGCGGCGGGGCGGACCTGCGGCCGGAGGAGGCGGAGCGGCACATCGCCGGCTACACGCTGTTCTGCGACTGGAGCGCCCGCGACCTGCAGGCGCGTGAGATGCGGCAGGGCCTGGGCCCGGTCAAGGGCAAGGACACGGCCACCAGCCTGGGGCCGTGGCTGATCACGCCCGACGAGCTGGAGCCGCACCGGGCCGGGGTCTCCTTCGACCTGGAGATGCGCGCCGCGGTCAACGGCCGGCCGTGCAGCAAGGGCAACGCCGCGGACCTCTACTGGAGCTTCGGCCAGATGGTGGCCTACGCCTCGCGCGGCACCCGGGTGCAGACCGGTGACGTGATCGGCAGCGGCACGGTGGGCACCGGCTGCATCCTCGAGCTGGCCGCGGTGCACGGCGAGCAGGCCTACCCATGGCTCACCCCCGGTGACGAGGTGCGGCTGGAGGTCGACCTGCTCGGTGCGATCACCGCCCGGATCACCGAGGCCGGCCCCCTGCACCCCCTGACGTGAGGTGGGGGACGTGACCGCCCGGCCCGCCCCCGACGTGGGGGACCGCGCCCCCGGCTTCCGGCTGCGGCGGACCTTCGAGGAGGACGTCGACCTGGACCGGGTCCTCGAGCGGGGCCCGGTCGTGCTGGCCTTCTACGTCTTCGACTTCGGCGGCTACTAGGGCACCGAGCTGTCCCAGTTGGGACGACGGGCGCCGGAGTTCCGGGCGCTGGGCGCCGAGGTGCTCGCGGTCGGGGTCACCGCGACGTTCTCGCAGACGGCGTTCGCCGCGTCCCTCGGCATCGACGTCCCGCTGCTGTCGGACTGGGACCGCACCGTCTGCGCGGCCTACGGCGTGCGGTACGACGTGTGGAAGGGCCATACGGGCGTGGCGAAGCGCTCGGTCTTCGTCATCGACCGCGACCGGACCGTCCGCTACCGGTGGGTCACCGACGACGCCCTCGTGCTGCCCGACCTGGACGAGGTGGTGCGGGCGGTGGCCGGCCTGCCCGCCGGCGCGGGGTAGCCGGCCGCCGCTCAGTGCGGGTCCGGCGGCCGGTCGACGGTCGCCCGTCGCACCAGGCTCGTGGCGAACACCTGCTCGCGGCCCGGCCCGAGCTCGCCCGCGTGCTCGATCCGCTCGGCGAGCATGCGGACGGCGGCCCGGGCCATGTCCCCCGTGGGCTGGCGCAGCGTGGTCAGCGAGAAGACCTCCCACGCGGCCATCGGGATGTCGTCGAAGCCCAGGATCGACACGTCCTGCGGCACCCGGACCCCGAGGGACAGGGCGGCGTCCAGCGCCCCGAAGGCGACCACGTCGTTCCCGCAGACGAGTGCGGTCGGCGGGGTGGGCAGCCGGAGGAGCTCGCGGGCGTGCTGATAGCCGCTCTGGTGGGAGTACGTGCCCTCGCGGACCAGCGCCGGGTCGAGGACGAGCCCGGCGGCGGCCAGCGCCTCCTGCAGGCCGGCGAGGCGGTCGCGGCTGGTCGAGGTGTTCGCGGGGCCGCGCACGACCGCGATCCGGCGGTGGCCGAGCTCGAGCAGGTGACGGGTGCCGCTGAGGGCGCCGCCGTGGTTGTCGCTGACGACCCGGTCCACGTCGAGGCCGTCGATGTACCGGTTGAGCAGCACCATGGGCACCCCGCGCCGCTGCAGCTCGCCGGCGAAGCGGGAGCCGAGGGTGGCGGTCGTGACGAGCACCCCGTCGACCGACCGGTCGAGCAACCGCCGCAGGGTCTCCTGCCCGGTCGGCAGGTCGGTGCGCTCGGTGAGCAGGACGACGCGGTACCCCAGGAGCTGCAGCTCGTCGTGCACCGGGGTCAGCAGCGACGGGAAGAAGGGGTTGGTCAGGTCCGAGACGATGACCGCCACCGTCCCCGTGCTGCGGGAGACCAGCCCACTGGCCAGGGAGTTCGGGACATAGCCCAGCCGCCGCGCGGCCTGGTCGACCCGCCGCCGCGTCGCCTCGCGGACCCGCGGGTCCCCGCGCAGCGCCCGGGAGACGGTGGACTGGGAGACACCGGCGGCACGCGCGACGGTCCAGCTGGTCGGCGGGAAGTCCTCCGCGTCGCGGCCGCGGGACGCCGGCAGCGGGGAGCGCGGCGTCGCTGCCTCGCCGTCGTCCGGGTCGAGCGCCGCGGACCCGGCGGTCACGGGAGGCTCCGGCCCGGCAGCGGCGCTCCGGAGCCCGGAGCGGTGGAGATCAGCATGGGGTCCCCCGGGGACAGGTGTCGAGTCGTTCAGACCGCGGTGGCCGCCTGCGGTGTGATCGCCTTCATCTTCTCCAACCGGGCCAGGACCTCGGCCTGGAGGGTGGCCACGGCCGGGTCGGACTGCCGGCGCGGCCGGGGCAGGTCGATCGGGATGTCCTCGAAGATCCGGCCGCCGGGCTGCAACACGATGATCCGGTCGGAGAGCTCCACGGCCTCCACGACGTCGTGCGTCACGAACACGACCGTCTTCCGGGACTGCGCCCAGATGTCCTGCAGCTGCGCGCGGAGCCCGCGGGCGGTGATCGCGTCGAGGTGGCTGAACGGCTCGTCCATGATCAGCAGGTCCGGCTCCACCGCGAACGCCCGGGCGATGCCCACGCGCTGCTGCATGCCGCCGGAGAGCTGGCCCGGGAAGAAGTCGCCGTGCTGGCCGAGCCCGACCATGTCCAGGTAGGTGGACACCCGGCGCCGGGCCTGGTCGTCGTCCTTGTCCTGGACGTAGAGCATGTTCTTCCGGACCGTCCGCCACGGGAGCAGCCGCGGGTCCTGGAACACGTAGCCCAGGCGCGCCGGCCGGCCCTCGTCGCTGGTGACGGAGACGTCCCCGGAGGTGTGGGTCTCGACGCCGGAGATGATGTTCAGCAGCGTGCTCTTGCCGCAGCCGGACGGGCCCACGACGGAGACGAAGGTCTGCCCGCGGACGTCGAAGGAGATGTGGTCGAGGACGCGGTTGCTGCGCGCCGTGCCCGCGCCGAAGGTCTTGCACAGGTCGTTCACCGTCAGGACGGCCATCTCACTGCCTCTCGGACGTGGTGGGTCTGGGGCCGGTCGGCGCTCGGCGTCTCAGTGGGTGGCGTCCCGCCAGCGGAACATCCGCCGCGACAGCCGCTCCAGCAGGAGCTGGTCGAGGATGATGATCACGCCGACGAAGAGGACCACCCAGGCGGCGAACCCGGCGAACTGGTTGGCGTCGTACCAGAAGCGGGCCCGGTACCCGGCGCCCCCGGAGCCGCCGAACCACTCGGCCAGGAGCACCCCGTTCCAGCCCATGATCACGGCGAACCGGAGGCCGGCCACGACGTAGCCGGCGACCGCGGGCAGGACGAGCTCCCGGACCCGCCGGCCGAGCGGGACGCCGTAGGAGGAGGACATGTCCCGCAGGTCGCGGGAGACGCCCTGGACGCCCTGGGCGACGTTGAGGATCACGAACGGGACCGCCGTCAGGAACGTGGTGACGATCGGGCTGGTGTGCCCGAACCCGAACCACATGACGGTCAGGAACGCCCACATGATCGCGGGGATGGACAGCCCCACCAGGACCGGGCTCTCGAGGAACGCCCGGGCCATGGGGGACAGCCCGATCACGACGCCGACCAGGATGCCGACGCCCACCGACAGGGCCACCCCGATGCCGAACCGGTAGAAGGTGTCGGCGAAGTTGCCGAAGACCTCGCCCCGGCGGAACTCCTCGACGAGGCTGTCCACCACCGACGGCGGTCCGGGGATCCGCTCGAAGAGCCCGGCGAGCGCGATCCAGAACAGGAACGCGACCACGTAGAAGGTGAGCCGCGCCGCCCGGTCGGAGGTGAGCCGGCGCTGCCAGGCCGGCCGGGACCGGGCGATCTCCTCCGTCGAGCGACGGCGGGTCAGGGTGTCCGTCATCGGGCCGCCCTCTCCTCCGGGCGCCAGGCGAGCACCCGCTGCTCCAGCTTGCGCAGCAACAGCCGCTCGATCAGCAGCATGAACACGATGAACAGGGCCATCCAGGCGATGACGCCGGTGATGTCGAACAGCTGGTACCGGGTGCGGATCTGGAAGCCGACCCCGTTCGTGCCGCCGAAGACCTCGGTGAGCGCCTCGACCTTCCAGGCGACCGCGAAGGACATGCGCACCGCCGCGAAGAGGTAGGGGACGATCGTCGGGATGAACACCTCCCGGCGGATCTGCTGGGGGCTGCGGCCGAACGCCTGGCTCATCTTCACGAGGTTCTGGTCGACCCCGCGGATGCCCTCGGCGACGTTCAGCGCCACGTAGGGCGTCGAGACCAGGGCCACGGCGAGCACCGGGCCCAGGTTCGACAGGCCGAAGATGATGAGCGACAGGACGGCGTAGGTGAGCGCCGGGATGGTGCCCGCGACGGTCACGCCGTCCAGGAAGAACGCCCGCCAGTAGCCGTAGCGGCCCATGAGGTAGCCCACGGGGGCGCCGATCAGCACGGCGACCCCGAAGCCGGCGAAGGTCTTCAGGACGCTGGCCAGGAAGTCGGAGACCAGCGCGCCGCTGGCGACGATCTCCCACATCTCCACGCTCACCTCGAGCGGGTTCGGCAGCGTGCCGAAGGGCAGGTAGTACGCGGCCACCTGCCAGATCCCCAGCATGGCGGCCCAGCCGGCCACCAGGAGGGCGAGGCGTTTGCGCCGGGTCCGCGCGGCCGCGCGGCGGGCCAGCTCCTCGCCCTCCAGCCAGGTACCCGCGGGCGTCGTCGGCGGCGCCTCGATCACGGGACGGGCCACGGTGGTTCCCCCTCCCCGGGTGCGGGCGCGGTCAGGACTCCGGCTGGAGGGTGGTGAAGGAGGGGTTCTCGACGTCCTCGCCCATGAATCCGGTCTCCCGCATCAGGTCGAAGACCTCGGTCTCGCCCTCCACCCACGCGTCGTCGATGAACGCGGTCGGGACGAACCAGTCGAACCGGTTGTCCAGCCAGTCCTGGAGGAAGGCCATCTCCTCCGGCGTGCGGACGGCGAAGTCCTCGGGGTAGGCGGCGATGATCTCGTCGCGGTGCTGCTGCCACTCCTGGATCCCGCGGTCCCACAGCTCGATGAGGAACTGCGCCTCGTCCGGGTTGCGCTCCACCCAGGCCTCGCGGGCCACGAAGACGTTGGTCTGCGGGTGGGTGACGTCCTCGGAGTTACCGGCGTAGTTCGCGGCCCAGAACTGCGCGGCCGACTGCCCGTCGTACAGCGGCTTGATCTGGTTGGACGACAGCTCGGGGATGCCGAAGTCCGGCAGGCACAGGCAGGCGTCGGCGTCGCCGCGGGCCACGAGGCTGGCCAGGTTCTGGATGTCGGTGACGACCAGCTCGAAGTCACCGCCGCCGGCCTGCAGGTCCAGGTCGCACTTGTCCTTGGCGTACATGCCCCAGATCAGCGTGATGCTGACGTTGGTGAACGTCGCGATCCGCTGCCCCGCCAGATCGCAGATGGACTGGGCGGGGTTGTCGGCGCGGACGGCCAGGATGCTGCGGTCGGTGTTGTAGGCCCCGAAGACGGTGGCCGGGTCCCCGGTCGCCTCCTCGAGGTCGGGCACCTCGTAGGTGGCCGCGGAGATGACGTCGGCGTGCCCGCCGGCGTAGACGCCGAACTCGTCCCAGGACGAGGAGGTGAGGATCTGGATGCCGGCGGCCTCCTCCATCTCCTGCTTGATGCCCTGGTCCTCGAGCCACTTCCAGACCGGGTCGGGGGCCATGACCATGTTGACGACGCCGCCGGCGTCCTCGGCCTCTCCCTCGGCCTGGCCCGATCCTCCGCCCGAGGCGCACGCCGACGCGGCGAGGCCGATCGCGGCCAGCCCGGCCATCCACCTCAGTGTCCTGTGCCGCATGTCCTCGCCCTCTCTCGTCGGACGCGACCGGCGCGTCCAGCTGGTGCAGCGATGGGGGAGCCGGCTGCGCCGTCGCGGGGACCCGGGGACGTGCACGGTTCGTCGCCGGCCCGCTCCGCGGGAGGCGGAGCCCGGTGGAGCACTTCGTGCAGAAGATGTGATGTAGGCCACGTTCGGGGCGCACCATGCCTGCATCGCTATGCATGCGTCAAGCACCTCTCGAGCGCCTTCTCGGAATGCGGGGCGCTGGAATGAGCTGCGTGGCAGCCGGCCGAAGGGCAGCAGATCTCAGCGCTTGACATGACTACGTATGCACAAGACGATGCCAGGCCACTGTGATCTGCACCACTCCGGCTGCCGAGAGGACCCCCACCCATGAGCGGGCGCACCGGCCGCACCGTGGACATCCACGCGCACGTCCTCACCCCCGCCTGCCTGGAGCTCGTGCAGGGGCTGATGGAGCCGCAGTACGAACCGTTCTCCTACTGGGCGGGCGGGGAGACCAACCAGTACCAGGCCGGCCACATGAGGGAGATCCTCCCGAAGGCGACCGACGTCGACGTGCGGCTGGCGGACATGGACGCGATGGGGATCGACGTCCAGGCCCTCTCGGTGGCCCCGCCCCAGTACTACTACTGGACCGACGTGGACCTGGGCCGGCGGCTGGCGCGCCTGCAGAACGACAACCTCGCCGCCATGGTGCAGGCCCATCCCGACCGGTTCGTCGGCCTGGCCACCGTCCCCCTGCAGGACGTCTCCTCGGCGGTCGAGGAGCTGGAGCACTGCGTCCGCGAGCTGGACTTCCGGGGCGTGGAGATCAACACCAACGTGTTCGGGCTCGACCTCGACGACCCGCGCTTCCGCCCGTTCTTCGCCAAGGCCGAGGAGCTGGACGTCGTGGTGCTGCTGCACCCCAACGGGTTCACCCACGGCGAGCGGCTGCAGAAGTACTACCTGACCAACGTGATCGGCAATCCGCTGGACACCACCGTGGCGATCACCCGGATGATCCACGGCGGCGTCCTGGAGGAGCACCCCGCGCTCACGCTCTGCCTCGTGCACGGCGGCGGGTTCCTGCCGTTCTACTCCTCACGGATGGACCACTCCTACGAGCTGCGTCCCGAGGGGCGCCACCACATCACCCGGCCGCCGAGCACCTACCTGCGGCAGGTCTTCGTCGACTGCCTGGTCTTCGACTCGCCGCACCTGGAGTTCCTGGTCCAGCAGATGGGCCCCGACCACGTGGTCATCGGGACCGACTACCCCTTCGACATGGGCCACTACGACCCGCTCGGGCAGATCGACGGGGTGCGCGGGGTGGGCGAGGAGGACAAGGACCTCATCCGCGGCGCCACCGCGGCCAAGCTGCTCAAGCTCGAGGGCTGAGGCCCCGGCGGCGGGACCGGCCGGAGCGGGGAAGGGAGGGAGCCGGTGATCGAGGTGGCCGTCGTCGGGCTGGGCTGGTGGGGCCGGCAGGTCGTGGCGCAGCTGGCCGGCAGCGCCCGGATCCGGCCGGTCCTGGGCATCGACCCCGAGCCGGCCGGCCGCGCCCGGGCCGAGCAGCTGGGCCTGGCCGCCGCCGCGGACCTGCACGCGGCGCTCGAGGACCCGCGGATCGACGCGGTGGTGCTGTGCTCGCCGCACCGGTTCCACGCCGACCAGATCCGCGCCGCTGCCGCCGCGGGCAAGCACGTGTTCTGCGAGAAGCCGTTCACCACGACCGCGGCCGAGGCCGAGGCCGCGCTGGCGGCGGTGGCGGCGGCCGGCGTCTGCGTGGGGGTCGGGCACGAGCGGCGGTTCGAGCCGCCGGTGGTCGAGCTCCGGGAGCGCTGCCGCGCCGGTGACCTGGGGATCCCGCTGGTGTTCGAGGGCAACTTCAGCCAGGACAAGTTCCTGGCGCTGCCGCCGGACAACTGGCGCCTGTCGGCCACCGAGGCCCCGGTCGGGCCGCTGTCGGCCACCGGGATCCACCTGGTCGACCTGGCGGTCAGCATCCTCGGCGAGCCCACCGAGGTCTGGTCCCGGCTGGCCACGCGGGCCACCGGCTTCGGCAACGGGGACACCCTGTCGGTGACGCTCGGCTTCCCGGACGGCGCGACGGCGACCCTCACCGCCATCCTCACCACGCCCTTCCACGGCCGGGTGTGCGTGCTCGGGTCACAGGGGTGGATGGAGATCCGCGACCGCAGCCACCCGGAGAGCCCCGCGGGCTGGGACGTCACCACGACCCACCGCGGCGGGGCGCGCGAGGAGCGCTTCGTGCCGCCCTCCGCGGCGGTCCGGGAGAACCTGGAGAGCTTCGCGGTGGCGGTGGAGGGTGCCGCGGAGTACCCGATCCCGCCGGCGCAGATCGCCGCCACCGTCCGGGCGTTCGAGGCGATCACCCGGTCGGCGCGCAGCGGCGCCGTGGAGCCGGTCGGGTGACCGGGGCAGGGGGCGCGGCTGCCCCGGTGGTCGCCGTCCTCGGCACCGGCGTGATGGGCGCGGGCATGGTCGCCTCCCTGCGCCGGGCCGGCCTGCCGGTGCGGATGTGGAACCGCGACGGCCGGAAGGCGCGCGCCTTGACGGGCACCGGCGCCGAGGCCTTCGACTCGCCGGCCGAGGCGGCCGCGGGTGCCGACGTGGTGCTGACCGTGCTGCTGGACGCCGATGCGGTGATCGACGTGATCCGGCGGGCCGCGCCGGCTGCCGGCACGCCGTGGTTGCAGTGCGCGACGGTCGGCCTGGCCGGCGTCGACCGGGTGATCGCCGTGGCCGGTGAGCTCGGCCTGGTGCTCGTGGACAGCCCCGTGCTCGGCACCCGGAAGCCCGCGGCGGACGGCGCCCTCGTGCTGCTCGCCTCCGGGCCGGAGGAGATCCGCGCGCGGCTGGCCCCGGTGTGCGACGCGATCGGGCGCAGGACGCTCTGGCTGGGGGAGGCCGGGGCCGGCAGCCGGCTCAAGCTGGCCTGCAACGCGTGGATCTTCCTGCTCACCGCGGGCGTCGCCCAGTCGATCGCGCTCGCCCGCGGGCTCGGTCTGGACCCGCAGGACTTCTTCCGCGCCATCGAGGGCGCCCCGGTGGACAGCGCGTACGCCCGCGCCAAGGGGGCCGCCATGCTGGCCGGCGACCACACGGTCAGCTTCGCCCTCGCCGGGGCGGTCAAGGACCTCGGGTTGATCCGGTCCGCCCAGCAGGCGGCGGGGGTCCCCGACCGGCTCACCGCCGCCGTCCTCGAGACCATGGCGGCGGCCGCCGAGCGGGTGGACGACGCCGCCGCGGTCGACATGGCGGCGGTGCTGGAGGTGCTCGGCGCGGATCCGGCCCTCGTCCCGGGGGACGGCCGGCCCTGACGGCCGGTCCGCGGGACGGCGGGACTGTGCTTTACTCCATGGTGATGTACCTCGCCGGCACGATCATTATCGCCTAGCGCGCAGTCACCCTCCGACTGCGCGCAGACCTCCCGTATCCGGGGGGTCTTTTTGTTTGCCGGGACATTCTCGCCGACCCGCCCCCAGGAGCTCCCGTGGCCACCGACCCCGACTTCCACGTCTTCGACACCACGCTGCGCGACGGCGCCCAGCGCGAGGGCGTCAGCTACTCCGTCGCCGACAAGCTCGCCGTCGCGCGGCTGCTCGACGAGATCGGGGTCGGTTACATCGAAGGCGGGTGGCCGGGTGCGCTGCCCAAGGACACCGAGTTCTTCGCCCGCGCCCGCACCGAGCTCGCGCTGCGCAACGCCGTGCTGGTCGCCTTCGGCGCCACCCGCAAGGCCGGCGTCCGCGTCGAGGAGGACCCGCAGGTGCAGGCGCTGCTGGACGCCGGGACGCCGGTGGTCTGCCTGGTCGCCAAGTCCGACGTGCGCCACGTGCGCGAGGCGCTGCGGACGACGCTCGAGGAGAACCTGGCGATGGTGCGCGACACCGTCGCGTTCTTCGTGGCGCACGGCCGGCGGGTGTTCCTGGACTGCGAGCACTTCTTCGACGGCTACGCCGCCGATCGCGACTACGGCGTCCGGGTGCTGCAGACGGCGTTCGACGCCGGCGCCGAGGTCGGTGTCATGTGCGACACCAACGGCGGCATGCTGCCCATGGAGGTGGGCCGGGTCGTCGCCGACGTCCGGGCGCGGGTGGACGGGAAGCTGGGCATCCACTGCCAGGACGACACCGGCTGCGCGGTGGCCAACACCCTCGCCGCCGTGGAGGCCGGGGTCACCCACGTGCAGGGGACGGCGAACGGCTACGGCGAGCGGGCCGGCAACGCCGACACCTTCGCGCTGATCGGCAACCTGGTCACCAAGATGGGCCTGCCCGTCGTGCCGGCCGAGTGCCTGCCCGAGCTGCAGCGGGTCAGCCACGCGATCGCCGAGCTGGCCAACATCGCCCCCGACGACCACCAGCCCTTCGTCGGGGCCTCGGCCTTCGCGCACAAGGCCGGGTTGCATGCCAGCGCCATCAAGGTCAGTCCGGAGCTCTACAACCACCTCGACCCGGCCGTCGTCGGCAACGACATGCGCATCCTGGTCACCGAGATGGCCGGTCGGGCCTCGGTCGAGCTCAAGGGCCGCGAGCTCGGCGTCGACCTCGACGGGCAGGCCGACGTGATCGGTCGGGTCGTCGACCAGGTGAAGGTGCTGGAGGCCGACGGGTGGTCCTTCGAGGCCGCCGACGCCTCCTTCGAGCTGCTGCTGCGCGCCCAGCTGCCCGACGCCCCCGCGCCGCTGTTCGAGCTGGAGAGCTACAAGACCTCCGTCGAGCACTGGGGCAACGGCGTGGTGGTCAGCGAGGCCACCGTGAAGGTGCATGTTCTCGACGACGACGGCACGCCTGAGCGGATCATCAGCACCGCCGAGGGCAACGGCCCGGTCAACGCCCTGGACAACGCGCTGCGCCAGGCGCTGGTGAGCCGTTACCCGCGGCTGGCCGACGTGTCGCTGGCCGACTACAAGGTCCGCATCCTCGGCTGGAAGGGCGGCACCAGCGCCACCACGCGGGTGCTCATCGACACCACTGACGGGGTGGGGGAGTGGACCACCGTCGGCGTCCACGACAACATCGTCGAGGCCTCCTGGCACGCGCTGGTCGACGCCCTCACCTATGCCGTTCGGCACCGTTGACGGTGACCCCGCGGCCAGGGCCACCCCGACCGGGGAACGGCACCTGGCCGCGGTGCGGTCCGGAGGACCGCAGTGTCATCGCGGCTGGATCTCGCCCATCGGTCCCCAGCCGCTGACCTCGGGGGCGTCCACGTAGATGATCTGCGGCTGCGCCGAGACGAGGTCGGGTGCGATCTGAACGAACTTCGCGAAGTGCTCGGTCTTCGTGTGCGCCGCGCCGGCGTCGGCGTCCCGGAAGCCCTCGACGCACACGAAGGTGTCCGGCTCCTCCAGGCTCCGCGACCACTCGAAGAAGAGGCTGCCCGGCTCCTGGTTCACCGCCTGGGCGTACTCGCGGGCCAGCGTCGTCCACTC
Organism: Geodermatophilus ruber; assembly: GCF_900114385.1. Classification (GTDB taxonomy): domain Bacteria; phylum Actinomycetota; class Actinomycetes; order Mycobacteriales; family Geodermatophilaceae; genus Geodermatophilus; species Geodermatophilus ruber. The sequence goes on along the minus strand of NZ_FOSW01000012.1, from coordinate 26,024 downwards.
GTCGACGCGCTCGGGGCGGACGGGGAACTTGACGACGATCAGGATCACGGCAATCTCCTCGGACTCGGGATCTACAGCGGGTCGAGCCGGCGGCGCAGCAGGCAGAACGGGTTGCCCTCGGGGTCGGCCAGCACGTGCCAGTTCTCCGCGCCAGTCTGGCCGACATCGGCGTGCACCGCGCCGAGAGCCAGCAGCCGGTCGAGTTCGGCGTCCTGGTCCCGGTCGGTGGCGTTGAGGTCCAGGTGCAGCCGGGGCTTGCCCGGCGACAGGTCGGCGACGGGGGTGAACACCAGGGTCGGTGCCGGCCCGCCGAACCCGGCCGCCGGGCCGATCTCGACCGCCCCGTCCTCGCGGGACAGGACCCGGTAGCCCAGGACCTGCGCCCACCAGGCGGCCAGTGCCTCGGGATCGCGGGAGTCGACGACGATCTCGCTGAGCCGGCACGCCATGGCGTCACCGTAGGGGCAACCGCCCCGTGACCGACCAGCCCGGACGCACCATGCCCCGGCGACTAGCCTCGACCCGTGCGCATCGTTCGTTTCGCCTCGCCCTCCGGCATGTCCTTCGGTGTCCTCGACGGCGACGGCCAGGTCGCCCAGATCGAGGGCCACCCGTTCGGCACCATCTCCTTCACCGGCCAGCGGTTCGACCAGGCCGATGTCCGGCTGCTCTCGCCGATCCTGCCCAGCAAGGTGGTCTGCGTCGGCAAGAACTACGCCGCGCACGTCCAGGAGATGAACACCGGCGACGCGCCGAAGGAGCCGCTGCTGTTCCTCAAGCCCTCCACCTCGGTCATCGGCCCGGGCGATGCGATCCGGATCCCGCCGGGCAGCACCAACGTGCACCACGAGGCCGAGCTGGCCGTCGTCATCGGCGCCCGCGGCGCCCGGCACGTGAGCCCCGAGCAGGCGCTGTCCAGCGTCTTCGGCTACTCGATCGGCAACGACGTCACCGAGCGGGACATGCAGCGCAACGACGGGCAGTGGACCCGCGCCAAGGGCTTCGACTCCTTCTGCCCGCTGGGCCCGTGGATCGAGACCGACCTCGCCGCGCTGGGCAAGGACCCCGCCGACCTCGAGATCACCTGCACCGTCGACGGCGAGCTGCGCCAGCAGGGCCGCACCAGCCAGCTGCTGTTCGACGTCCCGACGCTGATCTCCCACATCTCGCAGGTCATGACCCTGCTGCCCGGCGACGTGGTGCTCACCGGCACGCCCTCGGGCGTCGGCCCGATCCGGGCCGGCCAGCGCGTGGAGGTGAGCATCGAGGGCCTGGGCACGCTGGCCAACACCGTGGCCGACGCCGACACCACGTCCACCGCCGGAGGCGCGCGGTGACCACCCCCGCGACCGTGCGGACCCGGTTCTGCCCCTCGCCGACCGGCATGGTGCACGTCGGCCTGATGCGGACGGCACTGTTCAACTGGGCGCACGCCCGGCACACCGGCGGCAGGCTCGTCTTCCGCATCGAGGACACCGACGCCAGCCGCGACTCCGAGGAGTCCTACCGGCACCTGCTCGACTGCATGCGCTGGCTGGGCCTGGACTGGGACGAGGGCCCCGGGGTCGGCGGCCCGCACGAGCCCTACCGGCAGTCCGAGCGCCACGAGATCTACCGCGACGTCGCCGCGAAGCTGCTGGCCGCCGGTCACGCCTACGAGTCCTTCTCCACCAACGAGGAGGTCGAGACCCGCCGGCTCGCCGCCGGGCAGGACCCCAAGCTGGGCTACGACAACGCCGACCGGTACCTGACCGACGAGCAGAAGGCCGCCTTCCGGGCCGAGGGCCGCGAGCCGGTGCTGCGGCTGAAGATGCCCGACGAGGACCTCGTGTGGGACGACCTCGTGCGCGGGGAGATCCGCTTCGCCGCCGGCTCCGTGCCCGACTTCGTGCTCGTGCGGGCCAACGGGGTGCCGCTCTACCCGTTCGTCAACCCGGTCGACGACGCCCTGATGGGCATCACCGACGTGCTGCGCGGTGAGGACCTGCTGCCCTCGACGCCGCGTCAGCTGGCCCTCTACAGGGCGCTGACCGACATCGGCGTGGCCTCCGGGACCCCGCGGTTCGGCCACCTCCCGTACGTGACCGGCGAGGGCAACAAGAAGCTGTCCAAGCGGGACCCGCAGTCCAACCTCGACGTCTACCGGGATCGGGGCTTCCTCCCCGAGGGGCTGGCCAACTACCTCGCGCTGCTGGGCTGGTCGATCGCCGAGGACCGCGACATCTTCTCGATGGAGGAGATGGTGGAGGCCTTCGACGTCACCCGGGTCAGCGCCAACCCCGCCTGCTTCGACCTGAAGAAGGCCGAGGCGATCAACGCCGCCCATCTGCGCGCCCTGCCGCTGGAGGACTTCATCTCCCGCGTGGTGCCCTTCCTCGCCCGGGCCGGGCTGGTGAGCGACCCGCCGACGCCCGAGCAGGATCGGCTGCTGCGGGCGATCGCGCCGATGGCGCAGGAGCGGATGATCGTGCTCTCCGACGCGGTGGGGCTGCTGCGGTTCCTCTTCACCGACGACGTCGAGATCGACCCGGCGGCCGCGGCCAAGCAGCTGGCCGGCCCCGAGGCGGCCGAGGTGCTGGACGCCGCGACGGCGGCGCTGTCCGGGCTGGGGGAGTGGACCACCCCGGAGATCGAGGCCGCGCTGAAGAGCGCGCTGGTGGAGGGGTTGGGCCGCAAGCCGCGGCAGGCGTTCGGGCCGGTACGGGTGGCCGTCAGCGGGCGCACCGTCTCCCCGCCGCTGTACGAGTCGATGGAGCTGCTGGGGCGGGACCGCACGCTGGGCCGCCTGGCCGCGGCCCGCGCGACGATCGCCGGGTGATCGGAGCCCGGTGACGACAGGGGTGCCGCCGCACGACCGGGACGACGAGCTGCCCGGTTCCGCAGACGAGCCCTACACCGGGCCGCCGCCGACCGGGCCCTACGGGGCGCCGCCGTTCGTCCCGGGGGCGCTGCACGGGGCCCGCTCGGCGCCGCCCGGTGGCGCTGCGGCCGGTCCGGTGCCGTCGCCCCCGGGGCCGGTGCCCTGGCCTCTGGGGCCGGTGCCGATGCAGCCGGGGCCGCACACCCCCGTCCCCGGGCCGCCGGGGCCTCCGCCTTCGTGGGCACCGCCACCCGGCGGCTGGGCGCCACCCCCGGGGATGCGGTGGGCGCCACCGCCGGGGACGCCGCCGCACGACGTGCCGGTCCCGTACCTGCGCGCCATGCGCTCGCGGGACTGGCGGTGGTGGCGGCCCCTGCTCGGGCTGCTGCTGATCACCGTCGTCTACCTGGTGGCAGCCACCGGCGTCGTGCTGGTGGCGCTGGTCACCGGCGTGTTCCCCGACCTGAAGCTGCTCGACCTGGTCGATCCCGGCACGCTGCTGGTGACCAACCTCTCGCTGATCGTGGCCATCCCGATCATCTGGCTGGCCTGGGTGGCCGCCCACGGGATGCGGCCGGGGTGGTCCTCGTCGGTGCGCGCCCGGCTGCGCTGGCGGCTGTTCCTGCCCTACACGCTGCTGGCGCTGCCCACCCTCGGGGTCGGCATCCTGCTCGCCGTCCTGCTCGGCTTCCTCGTCGACGGCGGGAAGGTGACCGGCCCGACCTCGTCCTTCCTCTGGCTGGTCCTGGTGGTGGTGTGCACCACGCCGCTGCAGTCCGCGGCGGAGGAGTACGTCTTCCGCGGCTACCTCAGCCAGGCGATCGCCGGCTGGTTCCGCTCCCCGGGCACGGGCGCCGTGGTCGCCGGCGTGCTCACCGCGGCGTTGTTCTCCGCACTGCACGTCCCACCGGACGTGTGGACCTTCCTCGACCGGTTCGCCTTCGGCCTGGCCGCCTCGGCGGTCGTGTGGCTGACCGGCGGGCTCGAGGCGGCGATCGTGCTGCACGCGGTCAACAACGTGCTGGTCTTCCTCCTGGCCGGCGGGCTCGGTGAGGGTGTGACCACCGACTCGGTGCCGACGGGCACCGGCCTGCTGATCGTGGCGATCGATCTGCTGGCCATGGCCGCCTACGTCGCCCTGGTGGCCCGCTCCCGCGGGCGGCTGCACCCGGAGACGGTCACCCCGGCGCAGGACCTGCGACCAGCGTCACCCCGGGGGGTGCCGAACCCCTCCGTGCACGTCGGGTATGGTGTTTCTCGGCGCCGCGAGGCGCAGCACGACCCTTGGGGTATGGGGTAATTGGCAGCCCGACGGTTTCTGGTTCCGTTAGTCTAGGTTCGAGTCCTGGTACCCCAGCGAGGAAGCTGTTGTCCTGGAAACAGCGTTCCTCCGAGCACCACCGCACGACCGCACGGCCCCGTCGTCTAGCGGCCCAGGACGCCGCCCTCTCACGGCGGTAGCGAGGGTTCGAATCCCTTCGGGGCTACGGCAGGCGAGAGCCCCCGGCCATCCGGCCGGGGGCTCTCGTCGTTCCGGGGGACGCTGCCCGACCCGGGGTCGGTGTCCGGCTGCCGGGACGGGCGTGGCAAAATGCTGTGCGCACGGCCCCGTCGTCTAGCGGCCCAGGACGCCGCCCTCTCACGGCGGTAGCGAGGGTTCGAATCCCTTCGGGGCTACAGCGGGCGAGAGCCCCCGGCCATCCGGCCGGGGGCTCTCGTCGTCCCGGCCACCGGGTGCACGGCCCCGGTAGCCGGTGAGCAACGGCGGGGCTAGCGTCTGGACGCCGCTCACGCCCGGTGACCGGAGGCAGGAAGAGCAGTGGTGGTCCGGACGAGCCGTCGGCTGGCCGACGGCCGGGAGATCCTGTACTTCGCCGCGGGGACGCAGGCCCCGCAGCGGACCGCGGTCGACCCGCGGGAGCTGCCCGCGGTCAGCACCCGCTCGCAGCTGCGGTGGGACCCGCTGCTGGGCGAGTGGGTGGCGCTGGCCTCCCACCGGCAGTCCCGCACGTTCCTGCCGCCGGCCGACCGGTGCCCGCTGTGCCCCACGCGCCCGGACGGGCCGCCCACGGAGATCCCCGAGGCCGGCTTCGAGGTGGCGGTCTTCGAGAACAGGTTCCCGGCACTGGCGACGGCGGTGGAGTTCGACGTCCCGCCCTCGGCGCCGGGGGCGCCGCTCACGCAGCTGCGCCCGGGGTTCGGGCGCTGCGAGGTGGTCGTCTTCACCAGCGAGCACGACCGGTCCTTCGCCACCCTCGGGCCCGAGCGGGCGCGGCTGGTCGTCGATGTGTGGGCCGACCGCACCGCCGAGCTGTCGGCGGTCGAGGGCGTCGAGCAGGTGCACGTCTTCGAGAACTCCGGCGAGGAGATCGGGGTGACCCTCTCCCACCCGCACGGGCAGATCTACGCCTACCCGTTCGTGACGCCGCGGGTGGAGAAGGTGCTGGCCTCGGTCGAGCGGCACCGGCGGGCGACCGGGGGCGACCTGTTCGCCGACGTCGTCGCCGCCGAGCGCAGCGGGCCCCGGGTGGTGGCCGCGAACGAGCACTGGACGGCGTTCGTGCCGGCCGCGGCCCGCTGGCCCTACGAGCTGCAGCTGTTCCCGCACCGCCGCGTGCCCGACCTGCCGGCGCTGACCGGCGAGGAGCGCGACGCCTTGGCCGGGATCTCCCTCGACGTCCTCGGCCGGTTCGCCCGCCGGTTCGACACCCCCATGCCCTACATCTCCTCGTGGAACCAGGCGCCGGTGGGCCGCGGCCGGGAGGACTGGTGGCTGCACCTGCAGCTGTTCTCCCTGCGCCGCGCCCCGGGGAAGCTGAAGTACCTGGCCGGCTCGGAGTCGGGCATGGGTGCCTTCATCAGCGACACCACCCCCGAGGACGTCGCCGAGCAGCTGCGGAGCGTGCGGTGACGGCTGCCGCACGGGCCCGGCGGGCGTTCGCCGAGGCGTTCGGCGGGCAGCCCGAGGGCGTGTGGGCCGCGCCCGGCCGGGTGAACGTCATCGGCGAGCACACCGACTACAACGACGGCTTCGTGCTGCCGGTGGCCCTGCCGCACACCACCCGCGCCGCCGTGGCCCGGCGCAGCGACGGGCGGGTGGCGCTGGTCTCCGCGCAGCACCCGAGCGACCGGGTGGAGGTGCCGGTCGCCGAGCTGGCGCCCGGGCGCCCGGGCGGCTGGGCCGGCTACCCGGCCGGGGTGGTCGACGCGTTGCGGGACCGGGTGCGCGGCGGACTCAGCGTGCTGGTCGACGGCGACGTCCCGGCCGGGATGGGCCTGTCGTCGTCCGCCGCGCTGTCCTGCTCGGTGGCGCTGGCGCTGCGCGACCTCGCCGCGCCCGACCTGGCCGTCGCCGACCTGGTGGACGTCGCCCGCCGGGCGGAGAACGACTTCGTGGGCGCGCCGACGGGCATCCTCGACCAGTCCGCGTCGCTGCTGTGCACCGCCGGGCACGCCCTGTTCCTGGACACCCGCGACCGCAGCTCCGAGCAGGTGCCCCTGGACCTGGCGGCCGCCGGGCTGGAACTGCTCGTCGTCGACACCGGGACCGCGCACGACCACGCCACCGGCGGCTACGGGGACCGGCGGCGGGAGTGCGAGCAGGCCGCGGCCCGGCTGGGCGTGGCCGCGCTGCGCGACGTCCCCGACGTCACCGCGCCGGCCGCGCTGGACGACGGCACCCCCGAGGGGGCGGTGCTGCTGCGCCGGGCGCGGCACGTCGTCACCGAGAACGCCCGGGTGCTCGAGGTCGTGCGCATCCTGCGGGACACCGAGGACCCGGCGGCGATCGGGCCGGTGCTCACCGCCGGGCACGCCTCGCTGCGCGATGACTTCCAGATCTCCACGGTCGAGCTCGACACCGCCGTGGTCACCGCCCTCGAGGGCGGTGCGGCCGGCGCCCGCATGGTGGGCGGCGGCTTCGGCGGCAGCGCCGTCGTGCTCGTCGATGCCGCGCTGACCAGCACAGTTGCGACAATGATCACGGATCGGTTCGCGCAGGAGGGGTACCGCGCGCCGCGGACCTTCACCGTCGTTCCGTCGCCGGGGGCCCGCCGCATCGCCTGAGCCCACCCGACCGGGCCCCGAGCCCGGGGACGCCCTGCGCCCGGACGCGTCGTTCGTCGCCGCCGGGCGGCGTTCGTGGTCGGCGTCGTGGTCGGCATCGCGCGGTGCTCGTGGTCGTGTTGAACCTGGCGCTCCGGTGAGCGAGCATCCGAGCGCATCCAGGGGCACGGCAGCGCCGCGCGGGCGGCCGACGAGCGCCAGCGGGGAGGACGCGTGAGCGAGGCGCGAGAGATGAGCGAGCACCGGTAGCCGGTGATGGCGGCAGCGTCCGGCCTCGCGTCGGCCGCGCGGGCCCTGCGCCGGTGGGCCGACGCGGCGATCGCCGCCGGGCTCTACGCCGTCGCCGCGGCGGTCGGGCTGGCCTCGGTGGCCGCGGTGAACGCCCAGGGGCTGCTCTCCGGCGAGGAGGTCTCGGTGAGCCTGCTGGACGTGGTCGCGGTGCCCGGCCGCTTCCAGCCCACGGTCTACGCGACCAACTTCGCCGGGCACGTCCAGTTCTGGCTGTTCTCCCACCTGGACCCCTCCTTCGACCTGTTCTACGGGCGCACCTGGAAGGCGCTGGCCATGGCGCTGGTGGCGCCGCTGGTCCACGCGACCCTGCGCCGCCGGCTCGGCTGCGGGCGGGGACCGGCAGCGCTGGGCGCGCTGGCGGCCGTCCTCCTGCCCGGCGTCGGCGCCGTGGCCTGGCTGGCGACGGAGAACGGCCTGGAGGTCGTGTGGGGCCTGGCCGCGCTGCTGCTGGCGACCTCGCAGCGGCGGGTGTGGGTGCTCGCGCCGGTCGCGGCCGGGGTGGCGGTCTCCAGCTATGGCGCCGGGCTGGCGTGGGCCGGGGCGGTGGGCGCGCTCGTCGCCGTCCGGCTGGTCCGCTCCCCGAGCCGGGTACGCCACCTGCGCGCCGTTCTCGCCGCGTCCGCGGCCGGGCTGGCCGTGGTGCTCGTCCCGCTGGTGTGGTGGGAGGGCGGTGGGCGGATCGTGCTCGGCGGCGGGTCGGTGGGTTCCGCCGATCCGGTGGCCGCGCTGCGCAGCCTGGGAGGGGAGCTGTTCGTCCGGGGGGAGTCCTACTACTACTTCACCGACGCGCCGGCGCTGGGCTCCCCGTGGCTGGCCGGCGTCCTGGCCGTCGCGGTGGTCGCCGGCACGGCCCTGCGGCCCCGGCTCTGGCCGTGGACGCTCGCCCTGGTCCTCACCGTGGTGCTCTACGCCCTCAGTGGCGGGGTGCTCGGCGTCCGCCGGGCGGTGGCGATCCCGGTCCTCGTCGCCCTCGCCCTGGCGGTCGTGGTCGACGTCCTGGCCCGTCGCCGGGCCCCGCTGGCCCGGTTGCTGCTGGTCACGGCGGCCGGGGTGGCGGTGCTGGGCCCGCTGGGAGGGCAGTACCTCGACATCCGCGACGGGTGGCGGACCGGCCGGTACGCGTTGCCGCGCGACTTCGACTTCCCGATCGCCGAGGGCGCGACGATGGCCGAGGAGGTCACCGCGCTCACCGGCCGGCTGAACTCCGGCGCGGCGACGTACCGGGAGATCGCCGCCGAGCGGGAGGGGGAGCGCTCCCTGGCGATGGCGTGGCTGCTCGCCGTCCGGCGGGGCGGCGACCTGACCGGGCTGGCTACCCCGGAGCAGATCGGGGACCTGGTGGCCGAGAGCCCGCGCTGCACCGCCGACTGCCGGCCGGTGCCCGGGCGCCCCTGATCACCGGAAGGTCAGCGCACCGCCCGGGAGATGGCGGCGGCCGCGTCGAGCACCGCGCCGACCACCTCGGGAGCGGGGCGCCGGCCCAGCCGTTCGATCGGCCCGGAGATCGACACCGCGCCGAGCACGCCGCCGGCGGAGTCCCGGACCGGGGCCGACAGGGAGGCCACCCCCGGCTCCCGCTCGGCGATGCTGTGCGCCCAGCCCCGCCGGCGGACGTCGAGCAGCGTGCGGGCGGTGAAGCTCGCCGACGGGAGCAGCGGGTTCACCTCGTCGGCCGGGGCGAAGGCCAGCAGCGCGTGCGCCGCGGACCCGGCGGTGAGGGGCAGGTGGGCGCCCACCGGGACGGTGTCGCGCAGCCCGCTGGCGCGCTCGGCGACCGCGACGCAGACCCGGCTGGCGCCGTCGCGCACGTAGAACTGCGCACTCTCCCCGCTGATGTCGCGCAGGGTGGCCAGGTGCCGGCCGGCGAGCTCGGCGAGGTCGGCGACCCCCCGGCCGAGCTCGGCCAGCGCCGGCCCGGGCGCCCACGCGCCGGCGGCGGTCCGGCGGACCAGCCGGTGCCCCTCCAGCGCCACGGCGAGGCGGTGGGCGGTGGCGCGGGGCAGCCCCGTGCGTTCGACCAGCTCGGCGAGGGTCGCCGGCTCGGCCGCGACGGCGCGGAGGATGGCCACTGCTTTGTCCAGCACGGCGACGGGGTTAGGCTGTCCCACACAGCAATACTCGCATCCCATTCCGTGAGATGACCAGCAGGCATCCGGTGCCGGGAGCGAGCCGCCACCCAGGAGGGGACCAGTCGTGCCGAAGACCCTGGCCGAGAAGGTCTACGACGCCCACGTGGTGCGCAGCGCCGCGGGCGAGCCGGATCTGCTCTTCATCGACCTGCACCTCGTGCACGAGGTGACCAGCCCGCAGGCCTTCGACGGGCTGCGCGCCGCCGGGCGCACGGTCCGCCGCCCCGACCTCACGATGGCCACCGAGGACCACAACGTCCCCACGCTGGACATCCTCGCGCCCATCGCGGACCCGGTGAGCCGCGCGCAGGTGGAGGCGCTGCGTCGCAACACCGCCGAGTTCGGCATCCGGCTGGCCCCCATGGGCGACCGCGACCAGGGCATCGTGCACGTCATCGGCCCCCAGCTCGGGCTGACCCAGCCGGGGATGACGATCGTCTGCGGCGACAGCCACACCTCCACCCACGGCGCGTTCGGCGCGCTGGCCTTCGGCATCGGCACCAGCGAGGTCGAGCACGTGCTGGCCACCCAGACGCTGCCGCAGTACCGGCCCAAGCAGATGGCGGTCACCGTCGACGGCGAGCTGCCCCCGGGCGTGTCGGCGAAGGACATCATCCTGGCCGTCATCGCCGAGATCGGCACCGGCGGCGGCCAGGGCCACGTGATCGAGTACCGCGGCAGCGCCATCGAGAAGCTCTCGATGGAGGCCCGGATGACGATCTGCAACATGTCGATCGAGGCCGGCGCGAAGGCGGGGCTCATCGCCCCCGACCAGACCACCTTCGACTTCCTGCAGGGCCGCCCGCACGCCCCGCAGGGCGCCGACTGGGACGCCGCTGTCGAGTACTGGAAGACCCTGCGCACCGACGAGGGCGCCGTCTTCGACCGCGAGGTCCGCATCGACGCCTCCACCCTGACGCCGTTCGTCACCTGGGGCACCAACCCCGGCCAGGGCCTGCCGATCTCGGGCAGCGTGCCGGACCCGGCGCAGTTCGCCGACGAGAACGACCGCCGCGACGTCGAGGCCGCGCTGGCCTACATGGGGCTGACCGCCGGCACCCCGCTGCGCGAGATCAAGGTCGACACCGTCTTCCTCGGCTCCTGCACCAACGGCCGGATCGAGGACCTCCGGGTCGCCGCCGAGCTGCTGCGCGGGAAGACGATCGACCCCGCCACCCGGATGCTCGTCGTCCCCGGGTCCGTCGCCGTCAAGGCCCAGGCCGAGGAGGAGGGCCTGGACCAGGTCTTCGTCGCGGCCGGCGCCGAGTGGCGCGGCGCGGGGTGCTCGATGTGCCTGGGCATGAACCCCGACCAGCTCAAGCCGGGGGAGCGCTCGGCCTCCACCAGCAACCGCAACTTCCAGGGCCGGCAGGGCAAGGGCGGTCGCACCCACCTGGTGAGCCCCGCCGTCGCCGCCGCCACCGCGCTCACCGGCACGCTCACCGCGCCCGCCGACCTCGAGAACGCTGGAGTCTGACCCCGATGGACGCCTTCACCACCCACACCGGCACCGCGGCCCCGCTGCGGCGCACCAACGTCGACACCGACCAGATCATCCCGGCCGAGTACCTCAAGCGGATCACCCGCACCGGCTTCGAGGACGGCCTGTTCGTCGCCTGGCGCACCAACGAGCCGGACTTCGTGCTCAACAAGCCCGAGTACGCCGGCGCCTCGGTCCTGGTCGCCGGCCCCGACTTCGGCACCGGCTCCTCCCGCGAGCACGCCGTCTGGGCGCTGCTGGACGGCGGCTTCCGGGTGGTCATCAGCTCCCGGTTCGCCGACATCTTCAGGAACAACTCGACCAAGGCCGGGCTGCTCACCGTGCTGCTCCCGCAGGCCGACGTCGAGGCGCTGTGGACGGCGGTCGAGGCCGACCCCACCACCGAGGTGACCGTCGACCTGCAGGCCAAGGAGGTCCGGTACGCGGGTGTCACGGTGCCGTTCGACATCGACGACTACACCCGCTGGCGGCTGCTCGAGGGCCTGGACGACGTCGGGCTGACCGAGCGCCACCTGGCCGACATCGACGCCTACGAGGCCGCCCGTCAGCCCTGGCTGCCGAAGGCGCTCCCGGTCCTGCCGGCCTGAACCGGAGCCGATCCCGGCGCGCTCTCGGGTGCGTCGGGATCGGCCTCGAAGTCCCGGTAGTAGTCCGCGGCCAGCTCCCCGGGCCGGCCGCCGAGGGCCCACACGCTGCCCTTGGCGGCGGGCGGATGCAGCCGCGCGGCGACGCCGGGCCGGCCCACCCCCAGGCTGAGCAGCACCGACGGGATCGCACCGCCCTGGCTGCAGACCACGCTGACCCCCGGGGTGCCCCGGGGCGACAGGAGCCGGTTCACCACCGCGAGGCCCGCCTGGGGGTCGGCGGCGAACTCCTGCTCCCCGAGCTCGGGCAGGTCCTGCACCGGCAGGCCCAGCCGCTCGGCCAGCGGTTCCACCGTCTGCCGGCAGCGGGTGCGGGGGACCGTGAACACCTCGGTGGGCCCGAACAGCGGCAGCACCTCGGCCAGCCGCCGCGCCTGCCGGCGGCCCTTGCTGTCCAGCGGTCGCAGGTCGTCGTGCCCCTCCCAGCGGGACTTGTCCCCGGCCCGCCCGTGCCGCACCAGCAGCAGGGTCGGCGCCCGGGGGACGTCGGTGCGCCCCAGGTCGGCCAGCACCGCCCGGTCGGCCTCGTGGGTGACCAGGGCAGCGGCCTCGGGCAGGGGGAGCCAGCGCAGCCGGTCGACCTCCTGGTTGGCGACGAACTCGCCGCCCACGACCCGCATGAGCCAGTAGTCGACCCGCTTGGCGCCCACCGGTAGGGCGTACTCGGTCCGCAGGCTGCGCCGCCCGGCGACGACGCCCAGCCCGGTCTCCTCGGTCACCTCGCGGACCGCCGCGGTCAGCGCGTGCTCGCCGGCGTCCAGCTTGCCCTTGGGCAGCGACCAGTCGTCGTACCTGGGACGGTGCACCACGGCGGTCTCGACCGTGCCGTCGTCCGCCGGGCGCCACAGCGCCCCGCCGGCCGCCCGCACGACCAGGCCGGTGTCAGCTTCCGTGCTCACTGGCGGCCGCCATCAGCTCGGCCTGGTAGTCGCGCTCCCCGATGCGCCGCCACACCGCGTCGCTGCCGAGCTCCCAGCAGCGGACGTCGTCGGCCATCGCCGCGTCGAAGATCTCCTGCAACTGGCGCTGCGCGGTCTCGTCGCAGACGCGCAGCAGCACCTCCACCCGGCGGTCCAGGTTGCGGTGCATCAGGTCGGCGCTGCCGATCCACCACTCGGGGTCGCCGGCGCCGGCGAAGTTCATCACCCGCGAGTGCTCGAGGAAGCGGCCCACGATCGAGCGCACCCGGATGTTCTCCGACAGGCCCGGCACCCCCGGGCGCAGCGCGCAGATCCCGCGGATGAGCAGCTCCACGGGCACCCCAGCGGTCGAGGCCTCGTACAGCGCGTCGATGATCTGCTCGTCGACCAGCGAGTTGACCTTGATGCGGATCCCGGCCGGCCGGCCGTCCGCGGCGTTGCGGGCCTCCCGGTGGATCCGCTCCAGCAGCCCCGCGCGGATGCTGTGCGGGGCGACCATCAGCCGCCGGTAGCTGGTCTGCCGCGAGTACCCGGTGAGGGTGTTGAACAGGTCGGTGAGATCGGCGCCCACCCCCGGGTCGGCGGTGAGGATGCCGAGGTCCTCGTAGATCCGGGCGGTCCGGGGGTTGTAGTTGCCGGTGCCGATGTGGCAGTACCGGCGGATGACGCCGTTCTCCCGGCGCACCACCAGCGCCGTCTTGCAGTGCGTCTTCAGCCCCACGAGCCCGTAGACGACGTGGCAGCCGGCCCGCTCCAGCGAGCGGGCCCAGCTGATGTTGGCCTCCTCGTCGAAACGCGCCTTGATCTCCACGATGACGACGACCTGCTTGCCGGCCTCGGCCGCGTCGATCAGCGCGTTGACGATGGGGGAGTCGCCGGAGGTGCGGTAGAGCGTCTGCTTGATCGCGAGCACGTGCGGGTCGGCGGCGGCCTGCTCGATGAACCGCTGCACGCTGGTGGCGAACGACTGGTAGGGGTGGTGCACCAGCACGTCGCCCTCGCGCAGGGTGGCGAACACGCTCGTGGGCGACTCGCCCTCCGACAGCCGCGGGTGGGTGGCCGGCACGAACGGCTCGTCCTTGAGCTCCGGCCGGTCGAGGGCGTAGACCTGCCACAGGGAGGCGAGGTCGAGCAGCCCCGGCACGTGGAAGACGTCCCCGGGCTGCATCTCCAGCTCCGAGAGCAGCAGTTCGAGGATCTGCGGGTCCATCGACTCGGTCACCTCGAGCCGGACCGCCGGCCCGAACCGGCGCCGGGACAGCTCCCGCTCCATGGCCTGCAGGAGGTCCTCGTCCCGGTCCTCCTCCACCTCGACGTCGGCGTTGCGGGTGACCCGGAACGGATGGTGCGCGACGACCTCGAGACCGGGGAACAGCTGCGGCAGGTGCGCCGCGATGAGGTCCTCGAGCGGCAGGAAGGTCGCCGCGTGGTCGGGGGGCTCGACGGCGACGAACCGCGGCACGTTGTTCGGGACCTTGACGCGGGCGAAGTGCGACACCCCGGTCTCCGGGTTGCGCACCAACACGGCGAGGTTGAGCGACAGACCGCTGATGTAGGGGAAGGGATGGGCCGGGTCGACCGCGAGCGGGGTGAGCACCGGGAAGACCTGGTCGCGGAAGTACTCCCGCAGCCGCGGGGCGGCGTCCTCCGGAAGGTCCTCCCAGTGCAGGATGCGGATGGCGGCGTCCTCGAGCCGGGGCGCGATGTCCTTGTTGAAGTCGTCCGCCTGCCGGCGGACCAGCTCCTGGGTGCGCTGCTGGATGAGCTCGAGCTGCTCGCGGATGGTCAGCCCGTCGGGGGAGCGGACGGTCAGGCCCATGCTCCGCCGGCGCTTCAGCCCGGCCACGCGCACCATGTAGAACTCGTCCAGGTTGCTGGCGAAGATCGCCAGGAACTTCACCCGCTCCAGCAGCGGCAACGACTCGTCCTCGGCCAGCTCCAGCACCCGGGCGTTGAAGTCCAGCCAGGACAGCTCGCGGTTGAGGTACCTCTCGGCCGGGGCGAGGGGACGAGTGGTGGTCACCCGCCCATCGTGCCGCAGGATGACCGGCCGCGGGCGGCCCTCAGCCGGTGCGATCCCCCAGCGCGGCCAGCAGCGCGGCGGTGTGCCGGCCGACGCCGAGGGCCACGGCGGCCCGCAGGTCCTCGGGGGTGTCCACGTCCCGGGCCAGCCCGGGCCAGGCGCCGGTCAGCGGCAGCGCGCCGCCGGTCCGGTGCCGGGCCGCCGAGCCGGCGCCGAAGGCCGGGGCGAGCTCGACCCCGGTCGCGGTGAGCAGCGTCGTCCCCGTGCCCTGCGCGTCGGCCACGAAGCAGCGAGGCGCCGACACCGCGGCGGTCAGCGCGGCGGAGAGCTCCTCCGGGCGCAGCGCGGGGAGGTCGGAGGACAGGGCGGCGACCGCGGCGCCGCCGGCGGCGCGCGCCCCGTGGGCCAGGGCGGGGTTGAGCCCCCGGTCGGGCTCGTCGGGCACCGTGCGGGCGCCGAGGCCGGTGACGACCGCCGCGGCGGCCGGGTCGTCGGTGACCACCACGACGCCGGTCACCGCGGGCGCGGCCAGCGCGGCGGCAACCGTGTCGGCCAGCAGGGCCAGCACGAGCTCGGCGTGCGCGCTGCCGGAGAGCCCGTCGGGCAGCGGGGTCAGGCGGGTCTTGGCGACAGCGAGCCGTTTCGCCGGGATGACGACCGACCAGGGGAGCACGGCCACAATGTGAGCACACCGGCCCCGTTGTGGGACCCGGTGCACCCTGGTCTGTTGCCCAGGCCCGATAGTGGTCTGCGGCCCGGGCCCGATGATGGGGCGCAGGTCATGGCCCGGCGCGGCAGGCGCGGCGGTGCAGGAGGGAGGGAGCCGGTGACCCCCGAGGGTTCCCCGGATGGAGCCGCGATGCGCCGCCCCGGATCGGCACCGTCCCGGTGGCACACCCGTCGGCCGATCCCCCCGGCCCTGTGGCTGTGCTTCCTCGTCGTCCACCCGGTGGCCTCGCTGCTGTTCCGGCTCCGCTACCGGCACGCCGAGCGGATCCCCCGGACGGGCCCCGTGCTCGTGGTGGCCAACCACGTGTCGATCCTCGACCCGCTGGCCTGCGCCCGGCTGGTGTGGGACAGCGGCCGGGTACCGCACTTCCTGGCCAAGTCGTCGGTGTTCAAGGGGGCGGCCGGCCGGATCCTGCGCGCCGCGGGCCAGATCCCGGTCGCTCGCGGCTCGGCGGACGCCAAGGGGTCGCTGAACGCCGCGGAAGCCGACCTGGCGGCCGGCAACGTCGTGGTCCTCTACCCGGAGGGCTCCGTCACCCGGGACCCCGACTGGTGGCCCATGCAGGCCCGGACCGGCGTGGCACGGCTGGCGATCACGACCGACGCCGTGGTGCTGCCGGTGGCCCAGTGGGGCCCGCAGCGGCTGCACGACTACCACGCCAAGAAGCTGCACCTGCGGCTGCGGGTGCCCGCCGACTACCTCGTCGGCGAGCCGATCGACCTGGAGGACCTGCGGGCGCAGGTGCGCGCCGGCCGGCCGGTGACCGGTGAGCTGCTCCGGGAGGTGACCGACCGGATCATGACGGTGGTCCGCGACCAGCTGGCCGAGCTGCGCGGCGAGCCCGCGCCGGCGGCGTTCGCGCGGCGCCCGGGGAACGGGGCGTCCACCGACCTGCCGGGGAGCGCCGCGTGAACCCACAGAGCGGGCAGGGCGCCCGCGCCGCCGTGCTCGGGGCAGGCTCCTGGGGCACGACCTTCGCCAAGGTTCTGGTCGACGCCGGCTGCGCGGTCACCCTGCACGCCCGGCGTCCGGAGCTGGCGCGGGCGATCAGCGAGGACCGGGAGAACCCCGACTACCTGCCCGGGATCCGGCTGCCGAAGGGGCTGCGGGCCACGGCCGACCCGGCCGAGGCGCTCCGGGCCGCCGAGCTGGTCGTGCTCGCCGTCCCGTCGCAGTCGCTGCGGGACAACCTCGTCCAGTGGGCGCCGCTGCTCCCGCCGGACGCGGTCCTGCTCTCCCTGATGAAGGGCATCGAGCTCGGCACCACCAAGCGGATGAGCCAGGTCGTCTGCGAGATCACCGGCGCCGGGCCCGACCGCGTCGCGGCGATGTCGGGGCCCAACCTCGCGCGGGAGATCGCCGAGGAGCAGCCGGCCGCGACCGTCATCGCCTGCGCCGACCAGCAGCGGGCCGAGCAGCTGCAGGCCGCCTGCCACACCCCGTACTTCCGGCCCTACACCAATCCGGACCTGGTCGGCTGCGAGCTCGGCGGAGCGGTGAAGAACGTCATCGCGCTGGCCTGCGGTATCACCGAGGGCATGGGCTTCGGCGACAACACCCGGGCATCGCTGATCACCCGGGGGCTGGCCGAGACCGCTCGGCTGGGCGCCGCACTGGGGGCGGAGCCGACCACCTTCGCCGGGCTCGCCGGGCTGGGTGACCTGGTCGCCACCTGCAGCTCGCCGCTGTCCCGCAACCGCACCTTCGGCGAGAAGCTCGGCCGGGGCATGACGGTGGAGCAGGCGCTGCAGACGACCCGCCAGGTCGCCGAGGGCGTGAAGAGCTGCCGGTCGGTGCTCGACCTGGGCCGCGCGCACGGGGTCGACATGCCGCTCACCGAGGCGGTCGTCCGGGTGTGCCACGAGGGCGTACCGGCGGCGCAGATGGTCAAGGAGATCATGTCCCGCGAGGCCAAGCCGGAGTGATCGCCGACGGTCCGTGGGGCGACAGCCCGGGCGAGGACAGCTGGGGTGACGGCACCCGGTCGGTCCGCGCGGGGGAGCCGGCGGCCGAGCCGGGCGCGCCGCTGCGCCCCTCGCCGGTCTTCGCCGCCCCGTACCACCTGGGCGAGCTGCCGCCCCGCGCCGGCGGCGCCGACGCCTACGCCCGCACCGAGCACCCGACGCTGCGGGTGTTCGAGGCCGCGGTCGGTGCGCTCGACGGCGGCCGCTGCCTGTCCTTCGCCACCGGCATGGCCGCGATCAGCGCCGCGGTGCTGGCCACCGCCCGGGCGGGGGACCGGGTGGTGCTGCCCGCGGACGGCTACTACACGACCCGGCTGCTCGCGCGCGAGGAGCTGGAACGCTTCGGCGTCCGTGTCGAGTACGTGCCCACCCCCGAGATCGAGGCGGTCGCCGCCCGCGGGGACCTCGAGGGCGCTCGGCTGGTGCTGCTGGAGACCCCGAGCAACCCGCAGCTGGACGTCTGCGACATCGCCGCCGTGGCCCGTGCCACCCGGGCGGCCGGGGCCGTCCTCGCCGTCGACAACACCACGGCCACCCCGCTGGGGCAGCGCCCGCTGGCGCTCGGCGCCGACCTCACGCTCGGCAGCGACACCAAGGCGCTGACCGGGCACAGCGACCTGCTCCTCGGCCACGTCAGCACGACCGACGGGGAGTTGCACGCCCGCATCAAGGCGTTCCGCGACCACACCGGCGGCACGCCGGGGCCGTTCGAGGCGTGGCTGGGGCACCGGTCGATGAGCACGCTGGACCTGCGGCTGGCCCGCCAGGCGGAGTCGGCCGCGGCGGTGGCCGAGCTGCTGGCAGGCCACCCGGCGGTCACCGGCGTCCGCTGGCCCTGGCGGCCCGGTGATCCGTCCTTCGCCCTCGCCGCCCGGCAGATGCTGCGCCCCAACGGGGTGGTCTCCGCCGAGCTCGCCGACGAGGCGGCCGTGGCCCGGCTGCTCCGGGCCAGCCGGCTGTGGGCCGCGGCCACCAGCTTCGGCGGCGTGCACAGCACGATCGACCGGCGGGCGCAGTGGGGCGGGGACGCCGTCCCCGGTGGGTTCGTGCGGCTCTCCTGCGGGATCGAGGACACCGCCGACCTCGTCGCCGACCTCGCCGCCGCCCTCGACGTGCTCTGAGCCCGGCCGGGCGGGTCAGCCGGCGGCGGCCTGTCGGCGGTACGCCGCCCGGGCGGTCAGCCAGCCGCTGACGGCGACGTAGTAGCCGAGGTAGGCCAGGGACAGCGCCACGAGCAGCGGGTGCGGGTCGGGCACCTGGAGCAGCAGGACGGCGTAGCTGACCAACCACAGCGCGCTCAGCGCGAGGCTGAGCCCCCGCAGGGCCTGCGTGCGCGACGGGTACAGGTAGCGCACCGGGACGAAGACCAGCACCGAGCAGACGACGAGCACCGCCGCGATCGTCCCCGGCCCCAGATCCAGGACGACGGCGTAGAAGGCCACCACGTTCCAGTAGCTCGGGAAGCCGAGGAACGTGTGGTCGGAGGTCTTCGCGTCGACCCGGCAGAACTGGTAGCTGGAGGCCAGCAGCGGCAGCGCGGCCACGGCCCAGCCGAGCGGGCCGTCGGGCAGCGAGCCGGTGGTCCACAGCAGGACGACGGGGGCGAACACGTAGGTCAGGTAGTCGACGATGTCGTCGAGACGGGCCCCGTCGAACCAGGGGATCGTCTCCTTGACCCGCAGGCGCCGGGCGAGCATCCCGTCGGTGCCGTCGATCACGAGGGCGGCCAGCATCAGCCACAGCGCGGTGACCGCGTCGCCGTCGAACGCCGCCAGCACGATCAGCAGCGCCAGCACGGTGCCGCTGGCGGTGTAGAGGTGGACCGCGGACCCGGCGAGCCGCAGCCCGCGGGGGAACGGCCGCGGCCGATCGTCGTCGCCGGCCGTCGTCCCGGTTCGGGCCCTGTCCGGCGGGGCCGCCACGTTCTCGCGCATCGGCGTCGAGGCTCCCACACCTCGCGGCCTCGGGTGCGCGGCCCGCCGCCCCGTCACCGGGGCGGATCCGGGCGGCTCGACTAGGGTCGGCCGCGATGAGCGGACAGGCAGGCAAGCTGCGCGTGGCGGTCGTCTTCGGGGGCCGCAGCGCGGAACACTCGATTTCCTGCATCTCCGCCGGCGCCGTCCTCGCGGCGCTGGACCCGGACCGGTACGAGGCGATCCCCGTCGGGATCACCCGCGACGGGGGGTGGGTGCTGCCCGACCCCGGGCTGCGGCTGGAGATCGTCGACGGGGTGCTGCCCGAGGTCACCGGCGGCACCCCGGTGACGCTGGTCGGGGACCCCGCCTTCCGCGGGCTGCTGCCCCTGGCCGGGGACGAGCCGCGCACGGAGCTCGACGTCGTCTTCCCGGTGCTGCACGGTGCCTACGGCGAGGACGGCACCATCCAGGGGCTGCTCGAGATGAGCGGCCTGCCGTACGTGGGCTCCGGCGTCTTCGCCAGCGCGGCGTCGATGGACAAGGAGTTCACCAAGAAGCTGCTGGCCGCCGCGGGCCTGTCCCAGGGCGAGCACGTCGTCCTCCGGGACGCCTCCGGGGCGCTGCGGGCCGACCCCGGCCTGCTGGACGACGCCGCGCGGGAGCGGCTGGGGCTGCCGGTGTTCGTCAAGCCCTCCCGCGCCGGGTCGAGCATCGGGATCAGCCGGGTGACCGACTGGGCGCAGTTCCCCGAGGCGGTGGCGGTTGCGGCCGCTGTGGACCCGAAGGTCATCGTCGAGGCCGCCGTCCCCGGCCGGGAGATCGAGTGCGGCGTGCTGACCGGCCCCGACGGCGGCACCCCCCGGGCCAGCCTGCCGGCGGAGATCCGGCTGCGGCCGGGGACCGACTGGTACGACTTCACCGCCAAGTACCTCGAGGACGCCGCCGAGTTCGACGTCCCCGCCGGCCTGACACAGGCGCAGACGCGCGCGGTGCAGGAGGCGGCCGTGCGGGCCTATCTGGCGCTGGACTGCGCCGGGCTGGCCCGGGTCGACTTCTTCCTGGGCGTCGGCCCCGACGGGGCCGAGCGGCTGGTCGTCAACGAGGTCAACACCATGCCCGGCTTCACCCCGATCTCGATGTTCCCGCGGATGTGGGCGGTGACCGGGGTGGGCTTCGCCGAGTTGGTGGACCACCTCCTGGCGGCCGCCCCGGCGGTGCACGGCGCCCGCGACCGCCCGGCAGTGGACCGGGACGCACGGGCGTGACCCTGCCGGTGCCCGGCCGGCTCACCGGGCTGGCGCTGCTGCTGGTAGCGCTGCTGCCGGGCTGCACGACGGCGGTCGAGGGGGAGGCCACCCCGGCGCCCGCCCGGCCGACGCCGGCCTCACCGGAGGAGCTGGAGGCGCTGCTGGTCACGGAGGTGCCCTCCGACCTGCCCCGGGTGCCCGACGAGCACCTGACCCCTCCGGCGGGGGAGAAGTCCGTCGACGACGTCGCCGGGTACGCCGACGACCCCGAGCGCGAGCGGGAGATCCTGGAGCACTACGGCTACCGCTACGGCTGGGAGCGCTTCTGGGGCGGGGCCGCGGGCGCGCTCACCAGCGTCTTCGTCGACCAGTTCGACGACCGCGCCGGCGCCGGCGCCTACGCCCGGGACCTCGCCGCCAACGAGGCCGAGTACTACGACGGCGTGCTGCGGGAGGACCCGCCGCGCCTGCCCGGGGGGTGCCGGCTGCTCACCGTGGAGGACGCGCACACCGACTCGGGCCTGACCGGGCCCGCGGCGTTCGCCTGGTGCGGGCACGGGGTCTTCAGCGTGGCCGTGACCGCGGTCGGCGGGTCGGTGGAGGAGGCCATGGCCGAGGTGCACGCGGTCGTCGAGGCGCAGCTGGAGCGGCTGCCGCCGTCCTGAGCCGGGTCAGCCGCCCGGCTGCGGCTCCTGCACCGGAAGGGCGTCGTTGATCACCGGGCCGAGCGCGGTCACCGGGGCGCTGTCGGTGGCGGCCGGGAGCGTCACCCGGACGTGCACGGGGCGGTCGACCGTGGTCCAGACGGTGGCGTCGGGATCGCTGGTGTCGACGAACCACTGCACGCCGTTGATCTGGATGAGCGGCGACGTGGCCTCGAAGCCGGCGGGCGGCTCGACCCCGCAGACCAGCACGATCGGTGGCTCACCCCAGGCGTAGGCGTAGGGCGAGTCGGACCGCACGGGGCGGGAGGGCTCCCCGGTGAGCTCGAGGGGCAGCGCGCCCATGAGCGCCGGGCACCAGGCGTCCGCCTCGGGCGTCACCGGCGGCACCTCCACCTCCAGGGGCGGCAGGTCGGCCCGCTCCGGGGTGGGGGTGCCGGAGACCTCGGCCACGCCGTCCCCGCTGCCGTCGGCGTCGTCCCCGCCCACGACCCGGACCAGGACGAGGAGGACGACGACGAGCGGCAGGACGACGGCGGTGACGATCAGCGCGAGCCGCCGCAGGGGATCGTCCTGCCGAGGCGTCGGTCGGCCGGGTTCCCCCGGGGGCGTGGACTCCCGGGGTGCGTCGGCTGGAGGGTTCTCGGTCAGGAGCTTCAGATGTTGACGACGGGGCAGGTCAGTGTGCGGGTGATGCCGTCCACCGACTGTACGCGCGCCACCACCAGGCGGCCGAGCTCGTCGACGGTCTCCGCCTCGGCGCGCACGATCACGTCGTAGGGGCCCGTGACGTCCTCGGCCTTGGTGACGCCCGCGATCGAGCTGATCGTCGAGGCGACCTGGGCGGCCTTGCCGACTTCGGTCTGGATGAGGATGTAGGCGTGGACCACGGGAGACCTTTCCTCGGGCAGCGCTGCCGTAGCGGCGTCCGCGCCGGTCGGCGGACAGTTCGGCAACCTACCCCAGCGCTGCGGAGTGACCGGTGACTCGCCCTCGCCCGCTGGTTCCGCGGGACGATCCGGCCGACAGCGTGCGGGTGGTCGGCGAGTTCGGGGTGATCGCCCGCGTCGTGGCCCGGGCGGGTACCGCGCGGGTCGCCGACGTGGGCCCCGGTGACGACGCCGCGGTGCTGCGCGCGCCCGACGGCCGGGTGGTCGCGACCACCGACGTGCTCGTCGAGGGCCGGCACTTCCGGCGGGACTGGTCGTCGGCGGAGGACGTCGGCCACAAGGCGGCCGCGGCCAACCTGGCCGACGTGGCCGCGATGGGCGGGGTGACCACGGCGCTGCTGGTGGGCCTGGCCTGCCCCCCGGGCACCCCGACGTCCTGGTTGGAGGGGCTGGCCACCGGGCTGGCCGAGGAATGCGCCCCGCTGGGGGCCGCCGTCGTCGGCGGGGACACCGTCGCGGCCGCCCCCGGCAGCGACGCGATCGTCGTGTCGATCACCGCGCTCGGGGACCTCGCCGGCCGCGCCCCGGTGCTGCGCTCGGGCGCCCGGCCGGGCGACGTCCTCGCCCTGACCGGCCGGCTGGGGTGGTCGGCCTGCGGGTTGGCGGTGCTGCGGCGCGGCTTCACCAGTCCGGTGGCGGCGGTGACCGCCCACCGGCGGCCGACCCCGCCCTACGCGGCGGGACCCGCGGCCGCCGACGCCGGGGCGACCGCGATGTGCGACGTCAGCGACGGGCTGCTGGCCGACGCCGGGCACCTGGCCGAGGAGAGCGGCGTGCTGATCGAGATCGACCGCTCGGCGCTGCAGCGGGCCACGCTCGAGCCGCCCGGCCCGCTGCAGCAGGTGGCCGCCGCGCTGGGCGGCGACCCGATGGCCTGGGTGCTCACCGGCGGGGAGGACCACGCGCTGATCGCGACCTTCCCCCCGGGGGCCGAGCTGCCCGAGGGGTGGACGGCGATCGGCTCCGTGCGCGAGGCGCCGGAGGGCTGGGGGGTGCGGGTCGACGGCGACCCCGCCGACGCCGTCGTCGCGGCCGTCGGCGCGGAAGGGGCGGGGCATGTCCACTTCCGCTGAGGTCGGGCCGACCGACGGGCGGGTGGTGCGGCTGCGGCCGGTGCCCTACGAGCACCCGGTCGCGCGGCAGCTCGTGGACCGGGTGCAGCGCGAGTACGTGACCCGGTACGGCGGGCCGGACGAGGCCGTCGTCGACCCGGCCGAGTTCGCGCCGCCCGCCGGGCTGTTCCTCGTCGCGGAGGTGGACGGCGTCCCGGCCGGGTGCGGTGCCTGGCGGGTGCACGAGGCCGGTGTCGTGGAGGTCAAGCGGGTCTACGTGGAGCCGGGGTTCCGGCGCCGCGGCCTGGCCCAGGTGCTGGTGCGCGCCCTGGAGGCGAGCGCGGCGGCGGCCGGTCACCGTGCGGTCGTCCTGAACACCGGCGACCGGCAGCCCGAGGCGCTGGCGCTCTACGCCGCCCTGGGCTACACCCCGGCACCCGGTTACGGGAGGTACGCCGACTCGCCCGGGGCGGTCTTCCTCGGCAAGGATCTCCCGGCGGACGGCGTGGACCAGGACCGGCCGCGCCAGCACGGGGAGGAGGGGCCATGGGCACCGGAACGCACGGCATCGTGACGGTCTCGGCCTCGTACGGGGCCGGGGGGCACGAGGTGGGGCTCGCGGTCGCCCACGGGCTGGGCCTGGCCTTCCACGACCGCGCCATCCCCGTGCAGGTCGCCGGCCGCCTGGGCGTGTCCCTGGCGGAGGCGGAGGCGAACGACGAGACGGTGGCCCGTGGCCTGTGGCGGCTGGTGGCCTCGCTGGGCACGATGCCGGACCCGGTGGGCGGGGTCGTGCCCGTCGCCCAGCTGCCCGACGAGCGGGCCTTCCGCCAGCAGACCGAGCGGATCGTGTCCGAGATCGCCGAGGGGCCGGGCGGGGTGGTGCTGGGCCGCGCCGCCGCGATGGTGCTCGGGAACCGGCCGCGCACCCTGCACGTGCGCCTGGACGGGCCGCGGGAGCGCCGGCTGGACGCGATCGTGGCCCGCTCCGGGCGGCCGCACGAGGAGGTCCGGCGGGACCTGGAGGCCAACGACGGGGCCCGGGAGGCCTACGTGCGGCATTTCTACCGCTGCGATCCCTCGGCCGCTCGGAACTACCACCTCGTCCTCGACAGCACGGTCCTGCCGCTGGACACGGTCGTCGACATCATCGTCCTCGCGGCGCGGGCGCGCGGCATCGGGAGCTAGACGAGTAAGTCCGAAGTCGGTCAGTGGTCGTAGGCGATCAGGGATCGGGTGATCGGCTGGCCGGTGGCGCGGTTGTGCCAGATCGCGGCGGTCAGGGCCAGCAGGCGTTGGGCGACTCGGCTGGTCACGCCGGGGAGCGTGCGTGCGCCGTGCAGCTCGAGGTCCAGCTGGCCTTTGAGGGTGTCGTAGACGGACTCGATCAGTTGACGAATCGGTGCCAGCAGCGCCTGTCCGGGGCGCGGCTGCGGAGAGACGGGCGCAGCAGGTCGGCGCCGCGGGCATGCAGGTAGTCATCCAGCTCGGCGGAGATGTAGCCCTTGTCGGCGAGCAGCAGCAGGTGGGGGCGGTCGGTGAGGAGGTGCGGTTCCTGGTCGAGCATGCACATCAGCACCTGGCGTTCGTCGACCTTGGGGTCGGCCAACGCCCAGGTGACCGGCAGCCCGGCGGGGTGCAGACCAGGTGCAGCCGCAGCCCCCAGAACCAGCGCGAATGTGACCGGCACCAGCCGTAGCCGGCGATTCCGGCCAGGGCCGAGCGCAGCGCGGCCGGGCGGGAGCGGGCGCATTCCACCGGGGTGGAGTCGACCAGCCAGACCGGGTCGGTCCACAGGTCGGTGTCGGCGGCCAGGTCCCGGATCACCCGCTTGAGCAGCGGGAGCGCGCCACGCAGCCGCTTGTTGTAGCCGGACTGGCCGGGCAGGTAGGGAAACGCTCCGGGCAGCGCCTCGGGCACCAGTCGCAGCCAGCGGGCCTCCGAGCGCACGCCCAGCAGGACCTGCGCGGTGGCCAGCGTGAGCAGCTCGGGGTCGGTCAGCCGCGGGCGACGTCCAGCGCGCACGCGACCAGCGAGAAAGTCATCGATCCAGACGTAGAGTGCGGTCAGGAGGGTGTTGAGGTCTGTCGTCACAAACAGAGCCTGAACACCCTCCGCCTCCAACTACAGGCCTGTGACTCTCCGGGCCGTTAGGACTTAGAAGACGTTTCATTAGTTCGGCGGTAGGCGGCGGGCGCAGATCAGCGTGACGGCGAGTCGGGCCAGCGCGGTGATCGTGGTTGCGGTCCGGTCGTAGCGCAGCGCGAGACGCTTGTAGGACAGCAGCCAGCCGAGGGTCCGTTCGACCACCCACCGGTGGCGGCCCAGCCGGGAGCTGGAGTCGCGGCCGATGCGGGCGATCCGGGCGGTGATCCCGCGCCGGCGCAGGTAGCGGCGGACCCGCGGAATGTCGTAGCCCTTGTCGGCGTGCAGCTTGACCGGCCGGCGGCGCGGATGGCCGCGGCCGCCGCGCTTGATCGCCGGCATCGAGTCCAGGATCGGCTCGACCAGCATGCTGTCGTGCCGGTTGGCGCCGGAGACGGCGATGTTCAGCGGCAGCCCGGTGGCGTCGACGAGCAGGTGGTACTTGCTGCCGGCCTTGCCCCGGTCGGTGGGGTTGGGGCCGGTCAGCGCACCCCCCTTTTGGCCCGGACGCTGACCGAGTCCAGGCTGGCCCGCGACCAGTCCAGCCGGCCCTGCTCACCCAGCCGGTCCAACACGGCCTGGTGGAGTCGGTCGAAGACATCGGCCTGGGCCCACTCGCGCATCCGCCGCCAGCACGTCACCCCCGAGCCGTAGCCGAGTTCGGTGGGCAGCTTGGTCCAGCCGATGCCGGTGGAGAGCACGAAGGCGATCCCCTCCAGCACCTCCCGGTCGCCGGTGCGCGGCCGGCCGGTGCGCCCGTGGATCGCCGGCTTCTGCGGTGGGATCAGCGGTTCGACCAGCGACCACAGCTCGTCACTGATCAACCGTGGTGGCGGGGAAGACACCGGCGACGACACGACCCGCAGCCTGCGCCGGTTCTTTACGGGCCGACAGAGCCCGACGACCTACTTACGAAACGTCTTCT
>NZ_FOSW01000009.1 GCF_900114385.1 Geodermatophilus ruber | reverse complement strand
CCTCGCCCGACAACCCGACGGCCGCTGGCGCACCTGGCGCCCCGACGGCACCGAGATCCGCACCGGCCCGGCAGACCTGCGCGCCGCCTGACCCCGAACCGCCCGAACCCCCGAGACCGCCGACCCCGCCGCGCGACCCCGCCGGCGGGGCTCAGGGGTGCCCGTCCGGGACCGCGGCAGCAGGCGTCAGCCGTGACGGTGGCGCGCCAGCACCTCGGCCCCCTGGCGCACGCCGGCGACGGCCGCCCCCAGCAGCAGGCCGACGGCGCCGAGGCCGACCAGCCCGACGCCACTCATCGACGTCATGTCCAGCTCCGCCCACACCAACCCGACGACCAGCGCGAGCAGCCCCACCGCACCGGCGACCGGTGCCAACCACCTGCTCATTTCGTCCTCCCCCGTCCCCCCGTGGCATCGATCAGACCACGGACCGGGGACAGTCACCGCCGGCTCCGGTGCGTCCATCGCGCACCGCGAGCGGGCACCCCGGGCGGCGTCATCAGCCGCGCACCCGGAGCACCACACCGCTGGCCGGTCGGGCCGGGATCCGCCGCAGGGAGATGCTGAGGTCCTGCTCCGGGACGTCGGCCTCCAGGCGGGCCAGCCGGACCGCCAGCGCCGACAGCAGCGCGACGGTGATCTGCTCGCCGGGGCACCGGTGGTTGGTCCGCGGGTCCCCCGCGCCCTGCGGCACCATCTCGAACGGGCCGCTCTCCGGGCCGAGGAAGCGCTCCGGCCGGAACGTGTACGGGTCACCCCACAGGTCGGCGTCGTGGTCCTGCCCGTACAGGTCCAGCAGCACCATCGCGCCGGCCGGCACCTGCTCGCCGTCCCACTCGACCGCATGCGGCGCGCGTCCGCCGATGAACGGTGCGAACGGGTAGAACCGGCGCACCTCGTGCGCGAACGCCCGGGCGAACCCGGGCTCGCCGGAGGCCAGGCGCTCCCGGTGCCGCGGCCACCGGATGAGCGCGTGCGCGGAGAAGGCGAGGAACCAGCTGACCGCGACGGTGGGCCGGATGATGTTGAGCAGCTCCACCGCGGCCACCCGCGGCTCGAGCTGTTCGCCGCCGGCGTCGCGGTGCCGGGCGACGACATCCACCGCGGTGCCCGCCGGCAGCGTCGTCTCGCCGCTGCGCACGTCCTCCACGACGCGGGCCAGCTCCGCCTCCCGCCGGGTGCGCGCCCGGCGGGCCCGCCAGTGCCGGGGGCCGCCGGTGGCGAACCCGTCGACCATCGCGGCCAGGTCGCGGGCCAGCGCGGGCACCTGGTCCTCGGCCAGCGGGACGCCGGCCCAGTCGCACACCGCGCGGGTCAGGACGACCCGGGACTCCTCGAGCAGCACGATGCGCTCCTGCCGCGCCCAGCCGGGCACCGCGGCGTCCCAGCCCGCCACGGCCCGCTCGACCAGCGGCTCGATGCCCTCACCCATCAGCAGCGCCACGAACATCGCCTTGCGCGCCCGGTGCGCGGGCCCGTCGAGGGTGTGCACGCCGCCCTCGCCGAAGAGGGTGGCCCGCACCGGCTCGGGGATGGCGCCCGCCCGCCGGACGTGGTCCTCGTCGTAGAGGAAGCGGGCCGCGTCCGGGCCCTCGATGCCGAGTGCCGGCCGGCCCAGCAGCCGGGTGGACACCGTGCGGCGGCCCCGCGCCCGTCGCCCGTCGGGCAGCCAGGCGTAGCCCTGGGTGAGCAGGAGCAGGGTCTCGTCCCGGCGGGGTCGGAGCACGGGGCAGCGATGCCCATCCCGGGACACCGGCTAACCGCCGGCCTCGGCGCCGGCGCTGCTCACGCAGGGACGGCCGCTCGGGGCGGCGGCCGGGCGGCTCAGGCGCGGACGCCGCACCCGCCGGCCCCGCAGGCACACCCCGCGCAGGCCGACGGCCGGGCCGGGGCCGGGGGCTGCACCGCGACCGCGCGGAGGTTGACCGCGTTCACCAGCAGGAAGACCCCGACCAGCCCGACGCCGAGCGCGGCGGCCACCGCGGCGCCGCCGGCAGCCCGCTCCCAGCTCGAGGCGATGCCGGTGACGACGAGCACCCCGGTCAGCAGGGCCGTCCACACCAGCCCGGCCTGGCCGCTGCGGCGGACGGCACCCCCGCGGCCGAGCAGGACCAGCGCACCGGTCAGCAGGGCCGCGGGCACGCCGGCGAGCAGCACCCAGCCCGACAGCGGCGCGGAGGCCAGCGCGAGGCCGACAGCGGCGAGCCCGCCGATCACGAGGGCGGCACGCCGAGCGGGCGGCCGGGTCGTCCCGATGGCGCCACGCACCGCGGCCGCCGCGCCCACGATCCCGAGCAGCAGCCGGTCCCCGCCGTCGGACCAGAACACCGCCACGACCGCGACGAGCAGCAGCGCGATGCCACCGGCGAGCCACCGCGGCCAGGTCCTGCGCGCCACCTCCGGGCTGGTCCGCTCCACCGTTCCTGCCGTTCCGCCGCTCGCCACGGGTGCCAGTGTCCCCTACCGGCGCGCGCGGTCCGGGCCGGTCCCCGGCGATCCGGCGCGACCCGTGTCACCCCTCGTCAGGGTGCGCAGCCGGCACGGGGAGGTGCCCGCGCCACCGGCCGGGACGCCACCCTGCCCGCGCTCGACCCGGCACGCCCGGTCGCGCTGTGCCAGGCTGATTCCCGGGATCCGGGAGGAGCGAGACGGCATGAGCGGTCCGGGAACAGCGGGCTCGGCAGCGGGCACGACCCGCCGCGCGGGCAGCAGCGGCGCCCTCGAGAACCTGGCCCGCGTGGGCCTGATCGCCTACGGCGTGGTGCACCTGCTGATCGCCTGGCTGGCCCTCCAGCTGGCGTGGGGCGGGAACACCGGTGCGCCGGCCGACCAGTCCGGGGCGATGGCCACCCTGGCCGAGCAGCCGGTGGGCAAGCCGCTGCTGTGGGTGATCGCCGTCGGGATGATCGCCCTGGCGGCCTGGCAGCTGACCGAGGCGCTGCTCTGGCGCCGCGGCCTGTCCCTGGGCGGCGAGGCCCGGACGAGGGCGCTGAAGAAGATCGGCAAGTCGGTCGCGAAGACCGCCGTCTACCTCGCGCTGGCGGTGCTGGCGATCCGCTTCGCCACCGGTGGCGGGCAGTCCAGCTCGGGTCAGCAGCAGCAGGAGACCAGCGGCGTCTTCAGCTGGCCCGGCGGGCGCTGGCTGGTCGGGATCGCCGGCCTGGTGGTCATCGGGGTCGGCGTCTACCTGGTCTACAAGGGCCTCTCGAAGCGCTTCCTCAAGGAGATCGACCTGGCCCAGGCACCGCCGAAGGCCACGGCGCTGGTCGAGAAGCTGGGCATGGCCGGCTACCCCGCGAAGGGGGTCGCCCTCGGACTGGTCGGCGGCCTGCTGGTGTATGCCGCGGTCACCTTCGACCCGGCCAAGGCCACCGGTCTGGACGGCGCGCTGCGCACCGTCCTCGCGGCGCCGTTCGGCCAGCTGCTGCTCACCCTGATCGCCGTGGGCATCGCCGCGTTCGGCGCCTTCTGCTTCATCCGCGCCCGCTACCCCGAGCGCACCTGAGCACCGTTCGCCGCGGCGGGAATCCGTCGAGGTAGCCGCCGCCCGCGCCCTCGCGCACGATCGACCCGTGCCGACCGCCCGCTCGCTGCTCGACCGTGTTCACCGGGCCGCCGAGTCCGCCCGGGAGGTCACCGACCACCCCGTGCTCGAGGCCGTGGCCCGCGTCGGCCTCGTCGCCTACGGCGCGATGCACCTGCTCATCGGCTGGCTCGCGCTGCAGCTGGCCCGGGGTGCCCGCGACACCGACGCCGACGCCGACCAGACCGGTGCGCTGCACGCCGTCGCCGGTTCACCCGGCGGGCGGCTGCTGCTGTGGGTCATCGGGGTGGGCATGCTCTCTCTGGCCGTCTGGCAGGCCGGCGAGGTGCTGCTGTGGTGGCACGGTCTGCTCGAGCGTGAGCGCTGGAGGCGGGCGGCCTACGTCTGCGCCAAGTGCCTCGCCAAGGCCGCGGTCTACGCCGTCCTCGGGGTCACCGCGGTGCTCTTCGCCGTCGGCGCCGAGTACGAGGCCGACGAGCGGTTGCGCGAGCTGACCAGCCAGACGCTGCGCTTCCCCGGGGGTGCGGCCCTGGTCCTCAGCGTCGCCGTCGCCGTGGTCGGCGTCGGCGTCTACACGCTCGCCCGGGGCCTCACCGGCGGGTTCATGCGCGACATCGACCTGCCCGCGGCCCCCGACCGCTGGGAACCGCTCATCGCCGCGACCGGACGCGTCGGCTACGTCGCGAAGGGTCTCGCCTTCGCTCTCGTCGGCGTGCTGCTGTGGCAGGCGGGCAGCTCGGCGGACGTCTCCACCGCCACCGGGCTGGACGGCGCCATGACCGCGATCGCCGCGGTCGAGGCCGGCCCCCGGCTGCTCACCGGGATCGCGGTCGGCTTCGCCGCATTCGGCGTCTACGCCCTCGCCCGGGCCTGCTACCCCGACCGCGACCCGTCGTCGTGACGCCCGCGCCCCGCGGGCCCGCCCGCCGGGGTGACGCGGCTCAGGTGCGGGGGCCGCCGGCCACGTAGATCACCTGGCCGGAGACGAACCCGGCACCCTCGCTGACCAGGAACGAGACCGTGTGCGCGATGTCCTCGGGCTGCCCGGCGCGCTGCACCGGGATCGCCGCGGCCCGCTTCTCGACGTAGGGCTCCCACTCCTCGCCGATGCGGGCGGCGGTCGCCCGGGTCATGTCGGTGACGATGAACCCCGGGGCGATGGCGTTCGCGGTCACCCCGAACCTGCCCAGCTCGATGGCGAGGGTCTTGGTGAAGCCCTGCAGCCCGGCCTTGGCCGCCGCGTAGTTGGCCTGACCGCGGTTGCCCAGCGCCGAGACGCTGGACAGGTTGACGATCCGGCCCCAGCCGGCCTCGACCATGTGCTGCTGCACCGCCCGCGTCATCAGGAACGAGCCGCGCAGGTGCACGTGCATCACCAGGTCCCAGTCGGCGTCGGTCATCTTGAACAGCAGGTTGTCGCGGGTGACCCCGGCGTTGTTGACCAGCACCAGCGGCGGGCCGAGCGCGTCGGCGACCCGGTCGACGGCGGCGCTCACCTGCTCGCTGTCACCGACGTCGGCCCCCACCGCGAGCGCCCGGCCGCCCGCCTCCTCGATCGCCCGCGCGGTTCCGCGGGCGTCGTCCTCCTGCAGGTCGAGCACGGCGACGGCGAAGCCGTCGGCGGCCAGCCGACGGGCGGTGGCGGCACCGATGCCGCGGGCGGCGCCGGTGACGATCGCGACACGGCCGTCGGCAGCGCTCACGCCGGAACCCGCTCGAACAGCGCGGCCAGCCCCTGCCCGCCGCCGATGCACATGGTCTCCAGCCCGTAGCGGGCGTCGCGGCGGGCCATCTCGCGGGTCAGCGTGGCCAGGATGCGGCCGCCGGTGGCGCCCACCGGGTGGCCGAGGGAGATCCCGGAGCCGTTGACGTTGGTCCGCTCGAAGTCACGCTCGGTGAAGTCCCACTCGCGGGTCACCGCGAGCACCTGGCTGGCGAAGGCCTCGTTGAGCTCGATCAGGTCGACGTCCTTGAGCGCCAGCCCGGCCTGGTCGAGGGCCTTGGCGGTGGCCGGGACCGGGCCGATGCCCATGGTCGCCGGCGGCACGCCGGCGACGGCCCAGGAGACCAGCCGGGCCAGCGGGCGCAGGCCGAGCTCGGCGGCCTTCTCCGGGGTGGTGACGATGGCGATCGCGGCGCCGTCGTTCTGGCCGCTGGCGTTGCCCGCGGTGACCGTGGCCTCCGGATCGTCCTTGCCCATGATCGGGCGCAGCTTCGCCAGGGTCTCCACGGTCGAGTCCGGGCGGATGTGCTCGTCGCGGTCGACGACGGTCTCACCCTTCCGGTGCGTCACCGTCACCGGGACGATCTCGTCGGCGAACCGGCCGGCCTCGGCGGCCGCGGCGGCGCGCTGGTGGCTGCGGACGGCGTACTCGTCCTGCTCCTCGCGGGAGATCTTGTACTCGCGGCGCAGGTTCTCCGCGGTCTCGAGCATGCCGCCGGGCACCGGGTGGTTCCGGCCGCCGGCGGTCACCCGGCCGCGCGCCAGCCCGTCGTTGAGCAGCACCCCGGGCCCGGCCTTGACGCCCCAGCGCATGGCGGTCGAGTAGAAGGGCGCGTTGCTCATCGACTCCGCCCCGCCGGCCAGGACGACGTCGGCGGCGCCGGTCTGCACCTGCATCGCGGCGTACAGCACCGCCTGCAGGCCGGACCCGCAGCGCCGGTCGAGCTGGATGCCGGAGGCGGTGACCGGCAGGCCGGCGTCCAGCGCCGCGACCCGGCCGATCGCCGGGGCATCCATCGTCGGGTAGCAGTGGCCGAGCACCACGTCGTCCACCGACTCCGGGGGCAGCCCGGTGCGCTCCATCAGCGCGCGGATGACCGTGGCGGCCAGGTCCTGCGCCGGTACGTCCCGGAGCGATCCGCCGAAGCCCCCCACCGGGGTCCGCAGGGGCTCACAGATGACCGCATTCCGCACGGGGGTCCTCCTCGTTCGTCGCCAGCGTCCCCAGAGTCTCCCCCTGGGGGCGCCGGGCCGGGACAGCGGCCTCTCCGCGGGCGCGCGGATGCGCCGCCACCGCTCGGGCGGTGGCGGCTGGACCAGGCGGCGGTGCGGCGGCTCAGGCGGCGCCGCTGCTCGGCTCGACCTGCTCGACGTCGAGCAGCTCCCACAGCCCGGTGAGCTGCAGCGGGCGGATGACGGGACGGCCGGAGGCCAGGATGCGCAGCCGGAGACCGAGCTCGGTGGCCTGGCGGTGGGCCCCGGCGAGCACGCAGAGGCCGGCGGAGTCGAGGAAGGTCACCCCGTCGAGGTCGACGATCACCTGGGTGACGCCGGCGACGAGCACGTCGCCGAGGGCGGCGCGGAGGGCGGGGGCGGAGGAGGAGTCCACCTCGCCGACGACGGTGAGGCGCACGCGGTCATCAACAGCGGTCACATCGACCGACACGAGATCTTGGCTGGGCGGGAGGGAGGTAGCGGTCACGGAAGCCTCATCGAGAGAGCGGGCCCGTACGGAGAACCACGGCAGCGACACCGCAGCACGGCGAAGAGTCCGGTGCTGGTACCACGGCTGCCTGATTGAACCGCTGCCCCGACCGTAGGAGCCCAGCCGCTCGAGCGCAAGGGTCCGTCCGGCCTCATGTCCCGATCGCGACCGGCGACGGCACTGCCGGGCGAGGACCCGCCCGGCGCACGCGGGATACTGGGTGCGTGTCCAAGCGGCTGATCGTGTGGGGCGGGTTCTGGGCGGTCGTGACGGTCGCGGCGTTCCTCCTCCTCGACCCGATCCTCGCCGCCTTCGTGACCATCCTCGGCCTGTGCATCTGGGTCGTGGCGGTCCTGGCGAGCAACTGGGAGCAGCACTCCACGTTCGAGGAGCGGGAGATGGCGCGGGCCCGCCGCCGCGCCGCGCACCGGGAGAAGACCAAGGACGCCCGCGCGAAGGACCGCGCCCGGTGGGAGGCCCACCAGGCGCGCAGGACCCGCCGGTCGCAGTAGCCGCCCGCCGCTCGCGGTAGCCGCGGCCCGTCACGGGTCGACGGCGTCCTCGGCGGCGAGCTCGGCCGCCCGGTCGGGGCAGGCGAACGCCTCGGCCAGCGCCTGCCGCAGCGGCCAGGCACCGGCCCGCCAGGCCAGCGCCCGGCCCAGCGCGGCGGGGCTGCCGTCGACGTGGAAGACGCCGTCCTCCGCCCACCACGGCACCGCCCGGCCACCGACCCGCAGCCGGTCGTGCAGGGCCACCTCACCCTCGAGCACCGCTGCACCCTCGAGCAGCGAGCGGCCGAGGCGGGCGGCGGCCAGCTCCGCGCCGGGCAGCTCCACCCACCGGACCACCCGGGACGGGCGGCTCTCCACCGCGGCGCGGACCACCTCCCCGGCCAGCGGCAGGTCGAGCAGATCCGCCACCGCGCCCGGCGTCCCCCCGGCGGGCACCAGCGCCGCATCGACCAGTGGCTGCAACCACGGCGCGTCCAGCACCACGGCGTCCCCGGCGTCCACCACCCGGTCCGGGGCGACCCGCACCCGCTCCGGCGGGTCCACGTCCACCCCGTCGAGCGCCGCGGCCAGCCGGGCGTAGACCGTCCGCAGCACCGCCGGCGGCACCGTGCGCGCGAAGTTCCCCAGCCGGTCGAGCAGGTCCACCGCGCCGTCGACGTCGGCCAGCACGTCGGCCACCGTCGCCGGCGGCCGCAGCAGCGCCAGCAGCTCCGCCCCGGCCCGCGCCGGTTCGTACAGTCCCTGCAGCTCGCGGCTCTCGGGGTGCCGCAACCGGTCGGGACGGCGGTCGTCGAGGACCCGGTGGGTGGACAGCCACCACCGCAGGTAGCCGGGCACCGGGACCCCGTCCAGCGGCACGTCCGCCCACGCCTCCGCCGGCGCCGCGGCCAGCAGCGGCAGGGCCCGCGGCCAGTCCTCGACCAGCTCCAGGTCCCGGACGGCGGTCACCGCCGGCCACCGCGGCGGCGGCGCGTCGGCGGGCAGCCGGTCGAGGACGGCGTCCGCCCACTCCTGCGCGCCGTCGACGTCAAGCTCGTCGGGGTCCTCGGCGGCGACCACCGCGAAGCCGTCCAGCACCCCGACCGCGCGCAGCACCGCCGGGTCGGTCGCCGCAGCGGTGCCGGCGTCCAGGGTGCCCAGGGACCCCGGGCCGAGGACGGCGGCGAACGGGGACCCGGGCAGCACCAGCTCCCCGGCCGGCGCCCAGCCGCCGTCGGCGTCCGGCAGCGCGAGCTCGGCCAGCCACGGCAGCTCCCCGGGGGCCGTCCCGGCGGCCGCCACCAGCGCGAGCACCGCGTCGGCGAGCGCGGCGGGGTCGGCGTCCCAGGCGTCCTCGGCTGCGTCCAGCGAGCCCTCCACCACCGCCCGCACCTCCGGGTCGGCGAGCACCCCCGCGGCGGTGGCCGGCCGGGCGCCCAGCCGCTCCAGCAGCCGGCGGGCGGCCGGCGGCGCCACCGCCTCCGGGGCGGCCATCCGCAGGCCCAGCGGCCCCAGCCGCTCGACCGGCAGCCCGGCGTCGGGCAGCAGCACGCCGGCCGGGCCGTGCGCGGTCCGCCCGTCGGCCAGCGGCACCGGGAGCGCGGCGAGGTCCTCGCGGTCGGCGCCGTCGAGCGCCGCATACAGGCCGGCCCACCAGGAGGGCGCGCGGTCCACCCCGCGCACCGCCTCCACCGCCTCGGCCGTCCCCACCGCGCGCACGCCGAGCGCGGCCAGGGCCGGGGCGCCGGAGCGGCGGGACCAGTCGGCCGGCAGCAGCCCGGGCACCACGCCGGTCAGCGCGGCGACCCGCGGCTCGGTCGCCTCCGCCAGCACCGCGGCCCGGGCGGGCGGCTGCCGCTCCTCCCCGGCGCCGGCGACCGGCAGCCACGCCGCCGCCCGCAGCCGGCCGAGCGCCGCCGTCCCCAGCGCCGCGTCCAGCTCGCCGCCGGCCAGCCCGATCCGCGGGACCAGCGCCAGCACCGCCGGGTCCGGCGGCAGGGCGGCGAGCAGCGCGGCGTAGCCCTCGGCGGCGACGGCGACCAGCGCGTCGGTGACCGGCCCGGGCAGCACGTGCCGGCGGTCGGGCCCGAGCGGGAACGGCGCGATCAGCCGGGCCGGGAGGGTCAGCGGTTCGTCGCTGGGCGTGGGCCCGTGCACCCGCTGCGGCAGCGGCAGCGGCACCGGGCGGCCGTCGTCGTCCACCGGCACCGCCCACGTCACGGTGTAGGCCCGCCGCTCGCGCTCCTCGACCGGCCGGTCGGCGAGCAGCTCGGCCGGGAGCTCGCCCGAGCGCTCGACGACGTACCAGGTGGTCGTCCGGTCCCCGTCCCGGAGGCGGACCTTCGGTGCGGGCAGTCCACGGGAGAGCGTGCGGACGGCGCCGTCGAGGACGACGTCGACGGCCTCGAGCCCGGTCAGGGCGAGGAGCAGCTCGGCGCCGAGCTCCTCCAGCGCGGCCCGGACGGCGGCCCGGGACCCGGCGCGCAGCGGCAGCACCACCTCGGTGGCGAAGCCCGCCGGCGGCGCCCCCTCCGCCGGCCACGGCAACCGCAGCACCGGCACCCCGCCGTCGCGGCGGGCCAGCTCCCCGGTCAGCTCGGGAACGGCGGCGACCGCGGCCCGGGTGCGGGCGGCGCTGAAGGCGACGCCCCCGGTGGTGGAGAGCACGGCCGGCTCGTCGCTGACCGCCAGCACCGCGGCGAAGCCCACCCCGAACCGGCCGACGCTCGCCGGGTCGTCGCGCTTGGCCGACGCCCGCAGCGAGGCCAGCCCCTGTACCCCGGCCGGGTCCAGCGGCGCCCCGGTGTTGGCCGCCCGCAGCACCTCCCCGCCCGCGCCGTCCTCGACCAGCTCGAGCCGCAACCGGCCCGGCACCCCCGCCCGGGCGGCCGCGTCGGCGGCATTCTGGGCCAGCTCGACGAGCAGGCGGTCCCGGTACCCGCCGCGGACGAGGTCCTCCTCGGCGTTGGCGTCCTCCCGGAAGCGGGCCGGGGACCCGGTCCAGGCGGCCAGCACCCGCCGGCGCAGCTCGGCGGTGTCGAAGGGGTCGGGCACGGCGTCAGCATCCCAGCGGCACCCGACGTCCGCGCGTGGGCCGGGGCACCGGCGGGGTAGGGAGCTGCCGTGACCGAGATCGATCTCTCCCGCTACCGGCTGCAGGCCCTGCCCGATGCGGACACCGACGAGGACTGGGACGACGACGGCCTCCTCTTCGGCCCCGGCGGCGAGCTGGTCGAGACCTGGCGGGAGGGCTATCCCTACGACGAGAAGATGCGCCGCCCGGAGTACGACCGGGAGAAGCGCCGGCTGCAGATCCAGCTGCTGCGGCTGCAGAGCTGGGTCAAGGACACCGGGCAGAAGCTGGTGGTGCTGTTCGAGGGGCGGGACGCGGCCGGCAAGGGCAGCACCATCAAGCGCTTCACCGAGCACCTCAACCCGCGCGGCACGCGGGTGGTCGCCCTCGACAAGCCGTCGGAGCGCGAACAGTCGCAGTGGTACTTCCAGCGGTACGTCAACCACCTGCCGGCCGCCGGCGAGATCGTGCTGTTCGACCGCTCCTGGTACAACCGCGCCGGCGTCGAACGGGTCATGGGCTACGCCGACCAGGAGCAGTACGAGCAGTTCATGCGCCAGGCGCCGGAGTTCGAGCGGATGCTGGTCGACAGCGGGATCCACCTGGTGAAGTTCTGGTTCTCGGTGTCCCGGCGCGAGCAGCGCACCCGGTTCATCATCCGGGCCATCGACCCGGTGCGGCAGTGGAAGCTCTCCCCCACCGACCTGGCCTCCCTCGACAAGTGGGACGACTACACCGCCGCCAAGGAGGCGATCTTCACCGCGACCGACACCGACCACGCCCCGTGGACGGTGATCAAGAGCAACGACAAGAAGCGGGCCCGGCTGGAGGCGATGCGCCACGTCCTGAGCCGGCTGCCCTACGAGGGCAAGGACGAGTCCGTCGTCGGCACGCCGGATCCGAACATCGTCGTGGCCGCGGCCGACGTCCTGGAGTCCGACCGGGAGGCGCTCGGGCACGAGGAGCTCAAGCCGGCCAGCTGACGGTGGACGACGACGGGGCCGCCGCCGGAGACGAGTCCGGCGACGGCCCCGCGGGAGCCCGGTCGGGTCAGCCCTGGCCGACGATGTCCCCGCTGGTGCCGGAGTAGTCCCACTCCATCTCGGAGACCCAGCCCTTCGTCTCCGTGGAGTAGGAGGCCATCTCACCGGACTCGGCGATGAACGGGTCGTCGGGCCCGCTGGTGCTCGCCTCCGGGTGCAGCATCAGCGGCCGCTCCAGGTCGGTGTTCCAGGCGGCGCTCATCAGGTTGGCGCGGGTCAGGCCGCCGTCCATCTCCGCGGCGTCGGTCAGGTTCTGCACGATCAGCTGCGCCCAGCCGTAGCCGTCGAGGGCGTTGCCGAACCGGGCCAGGTCCTGCTGGCCGGCGGCCGCCATGTCGTCCAGGTACTCCTGCATGGCCGGGTCGCCGTCCCAGCGGGTGTCCGACGGGTCCTTGCGGAACAGCGGGGCGACGACGCCCTCACCGGCCGGGTCGGACGGCGTGATCCACTGCGCAGCCCCGTTGGCCGAGGAGTTCAGCACGACCAGGCCCTCGTAGCCGGCCCGCGCCAGCCCGGTGATGAACCCGGGGGCGTAGTTCGGCAGGGCCTCCAGGACGATCGCGTCCGGCTCCCCGGCGACCGCCGCCGAGATCTGCGCGTCGATGTTCGTCGCGCCGGCCGGGATGGTCTGCGCCGGCTGCACGGTCAGCCCGGCGTCCTCCGCGAGACGCGGCAGCGCGGCGTGGAAGTCCTCACTGAGGGCGTCGGAGCCCTTGATCTCGGTGACCGACCCGCCGGGCACCTGCTCGGCGATGTAGTCGACCATCGCCTTGGCCTCGACCGGTGCCGGCGGGATGCCGTTGACGGTCCACTCGTGCTCGGTCGGGTTGGTGAAGGCCGGACCGGTCGTGATGGTCCACAGCTGCGGCACGCACGCCTGCTCGTAGATCGGCTGGGTCGCGCGGATCTGCGGGGTGCCGACCTGGGCGAGGTTGGCGAAGACCTGCTCCTCGCCGACGAAGGACTGCGCGTTGGTCACCGCGCGCGCGGCGTCGTAGGCGTCGTCCTTGGCCACCAGCTCGAGCTGGTGCCCGGCGATGCCGCCGGCCTCGTTGACCTTCTCGAAGTAGGCGGTGATGCCGGCGACGTTCGCCGCGCCGCCGGAGGCCAGCGGGCCGCTCAGCGGCTGGCTGGTGCCGATCGTGATCGGCTCACCGTCGGCCAGGGCGGTCGTGGCGTCCTCCGGGCAGGCGGAGGCGTCGACGACGAACCGCCCCTCCGTGTTGGTCTGCCCGCCACCGCCTCCCGCGGCGTTTCCCTCGCTGCGGCTGTCCCCGCAGGCGGCGACGCCGAGGAGCAGCAGACCGGCGCTGGCCAGCGCCATCGAGCGGGACGTTCTCGTCATCGAGTTCTCTCCTACTGGCTGGGACTACGGGCTGGTTGGGACTACGGGTCAGGAACGGATGGGGGCGGGGTGCCCGGGACCGTGGGAGGGGTCGGGCTCGCCGGCGGGCGACACCGGCCCGCCGATGGCCGGGGTGGGCCCGGCCAGTCCTCCGTCGGGGGCCCCGGGCGTGGTGTCGCTGCCGGAGGACGGCAGCCCGGCGGCCGCCGCCGCCTCGGGCGGGACGATCACCAGGAAGCGGCAACGCAGCCGGGTGAGCAGGGGCACCACGCCACCGGGCACGAAATAGATGAAGACGATGAGGATGACGCCGTAGAGGACGTTCGCGAACAGCCCCGGCTGGTCGGTGAGGTCGCTCAGCAGCGGGATCCGCGCCGCCCACTCCGCCGTGTAGTACGGCAGGAACACCATGGCCAGGCCGCCGAGCCAGGCGCCGGAGACGGTGGCCGCGCCGCCCAGCACCATCGCGGTGATGAACAGCAGGGTGATGGTGAAGCCGACCGTGGTGGGGCTGATGATCGGCGTGGTCAGCAGGTAGAGGCTGCCGCCGACCGAGCCGTACAGGGCGCTGACCGCGAACGCGACCGTCTTGACCTCCGCGGGCCACACGCCGGAGATCGCGGCCGCCGTCCCGTTGTCGCGCAGCGCGACCATCGAGCGGCCGACCCGGCTGCGGACCAGCCCGGTGGCGATCCAGAACAGGCCCCCGGCGACCGCGGCCATGACCAGGAACATCCAGCCGCGGTCGGAGACGTCCAGGCCGAACCACGCGGGCTTGTCCCAGGCGATGCGGACCGTCTTGCCGGCCACCCCGCCGGTGCCCAGCGACAGGCCGACCGGCTGGCTGACCACGACCGGGAACGCGACGCCGACGGCCAGGGTGATGACGGCGAGGTAGAGCCCGTGCAGCCGCAGGGCCGGGACGCCGACGACGAAGCCGAGCGCGAGACCCAGCAGCGCGGCCACCGGCACCGTCGCCGCCCAGGCCCAGCCGTGGTCGGTGACCAGGATGGCGGTGGTGTAGGCGCCCAGGCCGAAGAAGGCCCCGTGGCCGAGGGAGATCTGGCCGCTGAACCCGGTCACCAGGTTCAGCCCGAGCACCGCCACCGCGTAGGCGATGACCAGGCTGAACTGGCCGATGCGGAAATCGCCGGCCAGCAGCGGCAGGGCCAGCACCACCAGCGCGGCCAGCAGCAGCCCGGCGCCCTGCCAGAGCCGGTGGGCCCGCGAGCCCTCGAGGACGACGCGTGGCGAACTCACACCCGCTCCAGGGTCTTGGTCCCGAACAGCCCCTGGGGCCGGACGAGGAGGACGACGAGCACGACGAGCAGGGCGATGACCAGGCTCAGGTCGCCCTCGATGACGGTGAACAGGCCCGGCACGACCGCCATGACCAGGCCGAGGGCCAGGCCGCCCACCGCGGCACCCGGCACGCTGTCGATCCCGCCGAGGGTGGCCGCGGCCAGGCCGAAGATGAGGATGACGCCCATCGAGTTGAAGTCCAGGGCGCCCGCGGTCTCGGCCACCAGGGCGGCGGCGAGGGTGCCCAGCGCCGCGGCGATCCCCCAGCCGAACATGTACATCCGGCCGACCGGGATGCCCATGACCTCCGCGGCCTCCCGGTTGGCCGCCACCGCCCGGTAGCCCAGGCCGAGCTTGGTCTTCTCCAGCAGCAGCCACAGGCCGAGCAGGAGCACGACCAGGACGGCCAGCACGCCCAGGGACACGTGGGTGATGAAGAACGGCGGGGCGCCGCCGATGAGGTCGATCTTGTCGTCGATGCCGCTCGGGAACGGCCGCGGTGGGGCCACCGGCTGCGTGCCCCAGATGATGGCCACGCCCGCGTTGATGATGAGGAACAGCGCGAGGGTGGCGAGGATGACCGGGAAGACGCCGCGCCGCTCCAGCGGCCGGATCAGCCCCCGCTCCAGGCCCGCGCCGAAGAAGAACGACAGCACCAGGGCGATGGCGATGGCCAGCCACACGTTCACCCCGTGCCGGGTCAGCTCGAAGACGCAGAACGCGCCCAGCGTGGCCATCTCGCCCTGGGCCAGGTTGATGTGGCTGGTCGTCTTGTAGACCAGCACGATCGCCAGGGCGACCAGCGCGTAGAGCACCCCGTTGGTGAGCCCGCCGGTGAGCAGGGTCAGCAGGTAGGCGGGGTTGTCGATGTTCGGTGACATGTGCGGACCCCCGTCAGTAGCCCAGGTAGGCGCGGCGCATGTCCTCGTTGCCCCGGACTGCGTCCGCGCTGCCGGACAGCACGATCGAGCCGGACTCGAGCACGTAGCCGCGATGGGCGAAGGAGAGCGCGAGCTCCGCGTTCTGCTCGACGATGAGCATCGCCACGGACTCCTCCCGGTTGATGGCCTCGAGCTGGGCGAACAGCTCGCGCGTGATGATCTGGGCCAGGCCCAGCGACGGTTCGTCGAGCAGCAGCAGCCGGGGTCGGGCCATGAGGCCACGGGCGACGGCGAGCATCTGCTGCTCCCCGCCGCTCATCCCGCCGGCCAGCTGCGTGCGGCGCTCGGCCAGCCGGGGGAAGACGGTGTACCAGCGCTCGATGTCGGCCTCGATGCCCTTGGCGTCCGTGCGGTTCCAGGCGCCGACCCGCAGGTTCTCCTCGACCGAGAGGACGCCGAAGACGCCCCGGCCCTGCGGCACGTGCGAGATGCCGCGGCGCACCACCCACTCGGTCGGCTTCCCGGTGAGCTCGGTGCCGCCGAGGCGCACCGAGCCGCGAGTGCCGACCATCCCGCAGATGG
Organism: Geodermatophilus ruber; assembly: GCF_900114385.1. Lineage (GTDB taxonomy): Bacteria > Actinomycetota > Actinomycetes > Mycobacteriales > Geodermatophilaceae > Geodermatophilus > Geodermatophilus ruber. The sequence goes on along the minus strand of NZ_FOSW01000009.1, from coordinate 207,181 downwards.
CCCGCAGGGTGGTCGTCTTGCCCGCGCCGTTGGCGCCGAGCAGGACGACGACCTCCCCCTCGCCGACCTCCAGGTCGACGCCGCGCAGGACCTCGACGTCCCCGTAGGCCGCGTGGACGCCGGACAGCTGCAGCAGCGGCTCAGCCACGATGCCCCCCGCCCGGCTCGTCGGCGTGCGAGTCGCCGCCGAGGTAGGCCTCGATCACCGCCGGGTCGCGCTGCACCTGGCTGGGGGTGCCGTCGGCGATCCGCCGTCCGAAGTTCAGCACGGTGACCCGGTCGCTGATGCCCATGACCATCTTCATGTGGTGCTCCACCAGGAGGACCGACAGGGAGAAGTCGTCGCGCAGCCCGCGGATGACCGCCGCCAGCTCGTCGACCTCCGAGTGGGTGAGGCCGTTGGCCGGCTCGTCGAGCAGCAGCAGCTTGGGCCGGGCGGCCATGGCCCGGGCCAGCTCGATCCGCTTCATCGTGCCGAAGGGCAGCCCCGCCACCGGCCGCAGCGCCAGGTGCGCCAGGCCCAGCCGCTCGAGCAGCGCCATGGCGTCGGACCGTGCGGCGGAGTCGTTGCGGCGGTTGCCCAGCCGGAACGCCGCGCGCACCCAGCCGCCCGAGCCCCGGGAGTGGGCACCGACGGTGATGTTGTCGAGCACCGTCATCGTCGGGAACAGCGCGATGTTCTGGAACGTGCGGGCGACCCCGACCGAGGCGATCCGGTGCGGGGGCAGCCGGAGCAGGTCGACGCCGTCGAGCAGCACCCGCCCCGAGCTGGCCTCGTAGACGCGGCTGACGACGTTGAACATGGTCGTCTTGCCGGCCCCGTTGGGGCCGATCAGCCCGCAGATGCTCCCGCGGGGGACGTCGAAGGAGAGCCCGTCCAGCGCCACCACGCCGCCGAAGCGGACGCTGACGTCCTCGACCCGCAGCAGGGGCGCGGGGTCGTCCGCGCCCCGCTGCGGAGCCGCCGCAGCGGCGGTCGCACCGGTCATCGGGTCACTGCCACCGGAGGAAGCCCATGCCGCAGCCGGTGCCCGCCGCCGTGCGGTAGCACGGGGCGTACTCCGACCACGCGACCTCGCGGTCGCGCATGGCGCCGGCGACGGCCACCCAGTTGCGGATCTCCGAGGACCCGGCGTTGAGCAGCGCGTCGGGGATGGTGCGCAGCGACTCGGCGTCCCGGGCGGCGATGCCGTCGAGGACGCGCCGATCCAGCTCCTCGTCGACCACGAAGTGCGACAGGCCGCCGGAGGCGACCAGCACGACGCGCGCGTCGACCGGCGAGGCCTCGATGCCGGCGCCCAGCGCCCGCCCGAAGTCGAAGCACCGCTTCGCCGAGGGCTGGTTGGGCGGGTAGTAGGTGTTGAGCATGACCGGCACCACCGGGACGTCGGTCCGCTCGCCCAGCAGCCGCTGGATGATGAACCCGTAGGCGTGGCCGAAGCCGTGGCCGGGCGGGGTGGCGGCGACGCTGGCGACGTCGAACTCCGAGCGGACCAGGTGCCGGATGACGTCGAGCGCGAGCTCCGGGTGGCCGTCGAACTTGTGGACGGCGTCCATCGCGTAGCCGGTCTTGACCGCCTCGAAGAACTCCCCGGGCGGGGCGCCCTCCATCGTGCCGGTCTCCCAGCTGTCGCCCCAGAAGACGGCCATCGACGGCTGGTTGGTGGCGTCGAAGACCTCCTCCTGGTCGTCGCCGATCACCACGAGGACGTCGGGCCGCAGCTCGGCGAGGTCGGCGGCGAGCCGGTCCATCCCCTGCACGCAGGCGGTGTACCGCTGCTCCCACACCTCGTCGGTGAGCTCGGCGGCGTACCGCTCCCCCACCGCGGCCGACAGCTCGTCGAAGGTGACGTGCCGGCCGGAGGTGTCGTGCAGTTCCTTGTTGCTGCGGTCCTGCGCCGCCCGCTCCCGCCACAGGCGCGGGTTGGTGAGCAGCATCGGGCTGTGCGAGGTGCCGATCGCCCCGACGATGGTGGCCATCAGTGCTCCTTGGGTCGGTGTCGCCGGGCGGTCAGTCCTGGACCTGCTTGCCGGTCACCGGGTGCACGTAGTGGAACGGCATCGTCTCGGTGTGCGGGAACATCTTCCAGTCGTCGACGATCTCGTCAGGCCCGTGCGGGTCGGCCGGGTAGGTCTCGGTCAGGTAGCCCTGGTACTCGACCGGGCAGCGGGACCAGCCCTTGTCGAAGTCGCCCTGCCAGAACGACCGCATGTTCAGCAGCCGGATCCGCCACTCGCCGTCCTGCTTGACGTACTCGTTCTCGTAGATGCCGCCCTCGAACCACTGGCGGAACCCGGGCACGGTCTCGTGCGTGCCGGCCTGCATGACCGAGCGGAACCGGGCCTTGGCCGACCGGCCGTCCTCGGAGAGCGTGATGATCCCCTGCATCTGCGGGTGGTCGAGCAGCCGGCCGTAGCGCGGGCCGTTGTGCCCCTCGGCGAACTTGGTCATGAAGCGGCCGGTGTAGAGCCGCTTGACGCCCTCCTTGCCGCGGAAGACGCCGTGCAGGAAGCGGACCTCGGCGCCCTCGTCGGCGAAGAGCTCGACGACCTCCTCGTAGTAGGTCTTGTCGAGGTAGTAGCCGTAGGTGTACTGCAGCCGGCGGATCGCCTCGATGTCCTCGGCCCGGGTGACCCGGTTCTCCAGCTCCGCGATCCGCGCCTCGAGGGCGGCCACCTGGTCAGTCATCTCGCTCCTCCGCGTTCCCTCTCGCCGGCGCCGCGGGTGCGGCGGGGGCACTCGGGAAGGTAGGCGTGACGGTGGTCACCGTCAACGATCTGCCCAACGTCTTCCGCCCTACGGCAGGCCGATCGGAGCGGCCGCCCATGACCTCGACGCCGTCTACGACCCGTTTGCGCAGCTCAGGGGGCACATGTGGGGCGCGTCACGGCCCCGATCGGCGTTCCGAACCTGATGCGCTTCCTTGACGGGATACGACGACTGCGCCAGTCTCGGGACCGACGATCCCCCGCCTGCGCAGCGCCCCTGCTCGGGCGGGTGCTGCCGGGTGCCGACCCGGACACCGGGCGCCGGAGCCCGGCCGACGAGAGGGACTGCGCATGCTCATCGACGCCGCCGCGAAGCTCGAGCCGGAGGCGCTCCGCTGCCCCTTCCCCGCCTACGCGGAGCTGCGCGAGCGCGGGGTGACCTTCGTCGAGGCGGCCAACGCCTACCTGGTGACCCGCGCCGAGGACATCGACGCCGTGCTGCGCGATCACGAGACGTTCTCCTCCCGCAACGCCATCGGCGCGCCGCCGATCCCGCCGGAGAGCGAGCTGGCCAAGCACGTGCCGTTCCTGCTGCTCTCCGACGAGCCGGCGCACTCGGAGCGCCGCAAGCTCGTGCAGCGGGCCTTCACCCCGAGCCGGCTGGCGAAGTTCGAGCCGCGCATCCGGGAGCTGTGCACCCGGCTGGTCGAGGGCATCCGCGGGCGCACCGAGGTCGACTTCATGGCGGAGTTCGCCGTCCCGCTGCCGATCGCGGTGATCACCACCGTGCTCGGCGTCCCGGACGAGGAGACCGCCTCCTTCCGCCGGCTGTCGGAGGAGCTGGCCTCCACCGTCGGCAACCACGCCGCCGACCCGGCCGACATCGTCCGGATCGCCAAGGAGTTCGCCGCGCTGCTGGCGCCCTCCCTCGAGGCCGCCGCGGCCGCCGAGGAGGAGGACACGATCCTGCACACCATCGCGGCCGCCGAGCGCACCGCCGGGCTCCCCCGGCACGACTCGACACGGTTCGTCATGGAGCTGCTGATCGCCGGCAACGTGACGACGACCGACCACCTCGGCAACAGCATGGTGCTGCTGGCGGGCGACCCGGAGCTGGCCGACCGGCTGCGCACCGACCCGTCACGGCTGTCCTACTTCATCGAGGAGTCGCTGCGGCTGGAGTCGCCGATCCAGGGCCTGTTCCGGATGACCACCCGGGACGCCGAGGTCGGCGGGGTGGCCATCCCGGCCGGCTCCCGCGTGCAGGTGATGTACGGCTCGGGCAACCGCGACGCGGCCCTGGTCGAGCGGCCCGACGAGCTCGACCTCGCCCGCCGGTCGCCGTCGGCGCACCTGGCCTTCGGCAAGGGCGTGCACTCCTGCCTGGGCAACATCCTCGCCCGCCTGGAGAGCAGGGTGGCCCTGGAGACGCTGCTCGGCAGCATCTCCCGGATCGAGCTGGCCGTCGGCCCCGACGCCGTCGACTACCTGCCGAGCTTCGTCAACCGGGGCCCGCAGGCCCTGCCGCTGCGCCTGACGTGGTGACCACCGCCGTCGTCACCGGCGGCGCCCGCGGCATCGGCCGGGCGCTGGCCGAGCGGCTGCGCGCCGACGGGCACCGGGTCACCGTCCTGGACGTCGTCGAGCCGGACGACGCCGCGACGACGGACTGGATCCGCTGCGACGTCACCGAACCCGACCAGCTGCAGGCGGCGATGGAGGACGTGGCCGAGCGCTCCGGCGGCATCGACGTCCTGGTCAACAATGCCGGGCTCATCTCACCGCGCCGTCCGTACCTGGAGTCGGGCAAGGAGGAGCTGCTCCGGTACCTGACGGTCAACGCGGTCGGCTACGCGCTGGCCACCCAGGCCGCGCACCCCTGGCTGGTCGCCGGCGACCGCGGCTGCGTGGTCAACGTCGCCTCACGCACGTTCTTCACCGGCAGCCCGGGGCAGCTCGCCTATGTCGCGAGCAAGGGCGCGGTCATCGGGATGACCCGCGTGCTGGCCAAGGAGCTCGGGCCCTCCGGGGTCACCGTCAACGCGGTCATGCCCGGGCAGGTCGCCACCCCGGGCACCGAGCAGTACAACTCCGAGGAGGACTTCGACCGCACGATGGCGCAGCAGGCCATCCGACGGCGGGTCCGGCCCGAGGACCTCGCCGGCCTGGTCTCGTTCCTCTGCGGGTCCGACGCCCGCATGATCACCGGCCAGACGATCATCTGCGACGGCGGCGGCTACCTGCACTGACGGAGTGGATCGGCCGGGGTGACCCCGGCCGATCCACTCCATCGGCCCTCAGCGGGGCAGGCCGAGCGCGCGGGCGACCAGGTTGCGCTGGATGTCGTTGGTGCCGCCCGAGACCACCATCATGATCGACAGCCGCAGGGATTCCTCGAACGTCTGCGGCGCCCCCGCGTTCGGCCCGTCGGCCAGCGCCGCGGCCGGGCCGAGCAGCTGGAGCACCGCCTCCCCGAGGTCCTCCTCCAGCTCGCTGCCGATGATCTTCGCCATGGCCGCCGCTGCCGGGTCGCTGCCCGCCTGCAGCGCCGCCCGGGTGCTGGACGCCACCAGCGCCCGGGCCGCCTGCAGCCGCACCGCGAGCCCGGTGAGCGTGGCCCGCGCCGCGGAGCCCCGCATCCCGGCCGCGGCCGGGTCGGCCCGCAGGACGCCGAGCAGGTCGTCGAACAGCCGCAGCAGCCGGGCGGTACCGGAGGCGATGTGGATCCGCTCGTGCGCCAGCGCCTCGGTGAGCACCCGCCAGCCCCCGCCCGGCTCGCCGATGCGGGCCGAGTCGGGCACCCGGACGTCGTCGAAGAAGGACGTGCACGAGATCTCCCCGCCCAGCGAGCGGTGCTGCTGGATGCTCCAGCCGGGCAGGCCGACCGGGAAGCAGAAGACGGTGATGCCGGCGTGGGCCCGGGCCTCGGGGTCGGTGCGCGCGGCCAGCCAGATCCACTCGGCCGTGTGCGCGCCGGTGCCCCACATCTTCTGGCCGGTGACGACCCAGTCCTCGCCGTCCCGCCGCGCGGTGGTCCGCAGGTGGGCCAGGTCCGAGCCGGTCTCGGGCTCGGAGTAGCCCAGGTAGAACGGCATCCGGCCACGGCTGATCAGCGGCAGGAACCGGCTCTTCTGCTCCGGGGTCCCGTGCGCGGCGATGGAGGGGCCCAGCATGCCGGCCGCCACCCGCGCCTGCCGGGCCAGGCCGGCGTAGGTGAGCTCCTCCCCGATCGCCACCTGCTCGGCGGGGTCGGCCCCGCGGCCGCCGTACTCGCGGGGCAGGCCGGGAGCCAGGTAGCCGGCGGCGGCGAGCAGGTCCAGCAGTACCGGGTCCTCCCCGGTCGGCCCGCCCGGTACCCGTTCGGCGATGAAGGCGCGCACCTCGGCGCGGGCGGCCTCGGCCCGCTCCCCCAGGTCCAGCGGCGGCAGACCGGCGCCGCCCTCGACGAGGACGTCGCCGGGCTCCCCGCCGGCCGGCGGCAGCTCCCGCAGCCGGGCGACATCGGCGTGCACCCGGCGGAACAGCCAGGGCGCCTCGTGCTCCTCGAAGTAGCCGACGGCCGCGAGCGTGTGGTGGGCGCCGAACTGGACCCGGGGCGCGGTCGCGGCGGCGTGGGCGACGGCGAGCTCGGCGGCCAGCAGCCAGGCCCGGTCGCCGGCCAGCCCCAGCCGCACCGCCTCCCCGGCCAGCGCGGTGAAGGCGGCGACGTCGATCGCGCCGTCCACGCAGCGGTGGGAGACGGCCTGGAAGGAACCGATCGGGCGGCCGAACTGGTGCCGCAGGTTCGCGTGCTCGAGCGCCAGCTGCGCCGAGCGCCCGGCCGCCCCGTACGCGCGCGCCGCGAGGGCGAGCCGGAGCACCGCCCGCGCCTCCTCGGCCGCCGCCCCGGTCACCGGCACGGTCACCGCGCCGTCGGCCGACCACGACACCTCCGACCACGCCGGCACCGGCGTCCCGGGGGTGGGCCGCACGCCGGCGATCGGCGCGAGCGTCGCCTCGCCGTCCCCGGCCGGGACGAGCAGCAGGTGCGTCGCCGCGGCCGCCGCCTCGACGAAGCCGACGACGCCGTCGCGGGCGGCCTCCGCGGCCGCGACCACCGGCCGGATGCGCCCGTCGGCCACCGCGGCGGCGAGGTCGCCGCCCAGCAGCCGGGTGGCCACGTAGACGTCGGCCAGCGGCAGCGGGCAGGCCAGCCGGCCCAGCTCGCCGGTGACCGCGACCAGCGCGTCGAGGGCCCCCTCGCCGCCGAGCTCGGTCCAGCCCTGGCGGACGGCGACGTCCCAGGCCGCCCCCAGCCGCGCGTCGCCGGCATCCGGGTGCCCGGCGCTCTGCGGGGTGTCCCAGGCCGCGGTGAGCGCGCCGGCGACCGTCGCCCGCAGATCGGCGAGCTCCTCGAGGGCGAGCGCCGTCATGCCGGCTGCGGGCCCTTCCAGCGGCTGAACACCGTCCGCGCGTTCTCCTCGAAGATCGCGCGGCGGTCGGCGTCGGTCAGCGTGCCGATGCCCTCGATGACCGGCTTGAGATCGTCGAAGGACCGGCCGGTGTCGGGGTCGGTCACCGAGCCGCTGCCGGGCTTCTCGGTGCCGAACAGGCAGCGGTCGGGGCCGACGGTCTGGAACAGGTAGGCCAGCGAGGCCTGGTCGTAGAGGACGGTGTCGAACCACAGCCGCCGCAGCGAGACCTCGAACCGCTCCTCGAGCACGTCCTTGCCCAGGCCGGGGGCGAGCCGGGCGGCCTTCCAGCGACCGATCTGGTAGGGCACCGACCCGCCGCCGTGGCCGACGATGATCTTCAGGTCGGGGAAGTCGAGGAACGTCCGGGAGCGCATCAGCGACAGGACGGCGATCGACTCCTCGGTGATGAAGTGGTCGCTGTAGACCTCCCGGCCGTTGTAGCAGCCGGCGGAGTGGATGAGCGCCGGGACGTCGAGGGCGACCAGCTTCTCCCACAGCGGGTACCAGAACTCGTCGCCGAGGGTCGGGGTGTTCCCGCCGGTGCCCTCGTACGGGTCGGGGTTGAGGCTGACGCCGATGAAGCCGAGCTCCTCGACCGCGCGGGTCAGCTCGTCGAGGCACGACGCGACCGGCGCGCCGGCGCACAGCGGCAGCCCGGCGACCCCGGCCAGCCGGTCGGGGTGCAGCGCGACCGACTTCGCGATGACGTCGTTGTTGGCGCGGATCCAGCGGTGCACGATCTCGTCCGGCTTGGCCGAGTGCATCTGCTGGAACGGCCGCGGCGAGATGAACTGCACGTCGGTGCCGACGCTGTCCATGATCGCCACGTTGGCCGCCGCCGCCTGCGCGAGCGACTCGTCGGTGAGCTTCGGGGGGTCCTGGTGGTAGCCGCCGCTGCCGAGCAGCTGGGCCCGGTAGGCGTAGAACACCTCGGGCGCGACGACGTGGGCGTGGGCGTCGATGATCACGGGGTCTCCTCGGTCACGTAGGCGAGCACCTCGCACTGCACGTGGAAGGCCGGCGGCAGGTCACCGGGGACGGTGTGCCGGGCCGGGCGGCTGGCGGGGTCGGGGAACATGGCGAGCCAGTGCTCGTCGATGGCGGCGCGGGCCGAGCGGTCGCGCACGTGGAAGGTCAGCTTGGCGACGTGGTCGGTCGTGGCGCCGCCGGCCTCCAGCACGCGGCGCACGTTGGCGAAGACCAGCGCCACCTGCTCGGCGACGTCGTCGGGCAGGGCGCCGGTGACCGGGTCCTGGCCCAGCACGCTGCTGGACACCAGCAGCGGACCGACCCGGCACGCCATGGGGATCGGCACCCCGCCGTGGTGCAGACCCTCGACCTCGACCGACCGTCGGGCGCTCACTGCACTCCTCCCCCGGCCGGCAGGCCGAAGATCTCCAGCGTCGTGCCGCCGGCGCGCAGCTGCTCCATCACGCCGGCCTCCTTGCGCTCGCGGGCCTCGCCCGCCGCGACGGCCGCCTCGGCCTGCTCGGCGGGGACGACGACCACCCCGTCCGCGTCGCCGACGACGAGGTCACCGGGCGAGACGAGGACGTCGCCGAGCCGCAGCCGACCACCGATCGCGCCGGGGCGGAGCGGGTCCTTGACCGTGCCGCGGATGCAGGTGCCGGTGCTGAAGACCGGGAAGCCCAGCCGCTGCATCTGCACCGCGTCGCGCACGCAGCCGGAGATCACCAGGCCGGCGATGCCGCGTTCCTGGGCGGCGGTCGCCATGATCTCGCCCCAGTAGCCGAAGTCCTCCCCGGTGCCGACCTCCACGACCAGCACCTCGCCGGGGGCGGCGGTGTAGATCGCGCGGTGCAGCCAGAGGTTGTCCCCGTCGGGGCAGAGCACCGTGGCGGCCCGGCCCGCGATCGCCGGCTGCTCGCGGTACAGGGCGGTGATGGACGACGGCAGCGCACCGATGCGGCCGGCGGCCTCGTGGACGGTGGAGGCGCCCAGGTGGGCGGCGCGGGCGAGGAGGTCGTCCCTCATCGCGGGTCGGCCGCCCGCTGCAGCTGGTGGTAGCCGTGCGCCGCCCGCGCCTCGCGCAGGCTGCTGCCGGCCAGGGCGGCGGCGAGGATCGCGCCCTCCCGCTCCTCGATCTCCCGGGCGAGGGCGAGCACCTCCTGCTCGTACTCCACCGGGATCACCACCACGCCGTCGTCGTCCCCGACGAGCAGGTCACCGGCGCGCACCCGGATGCCGGCGACGCTCACCGGCGTCCCGACGTCGGAGACGGTCACGCGGTCCTTGCCGGTGCGCATGAACCAGCCGCGGCTGTAGACGGGATAGCCGATGTCGCGGGCGCGGTGCACGTCGCGGCACACGCCGTCGATGACGGTGCCGGCGACGCCGCGCTGCGAGGCGACCGCGGTGAGGATGTCGCCCCACACGGTGCAGTCCTCGCGGCCGCCGTTGTCGATCACCACGACGTCCCCCGGCGGGACGTCGTCGACGAAGTCGCCCACGGTGCCCGGCGGCCGCCCGGTGGCCACGTAGCGGACGGTGAACGCCCGGCCGAGCAGCCGCTGCCCGGGGGCCAGCGGCTTGATGCCCTGGCAGGCGGCCGGCAGGGCCAGGCGGTCCATGGCGTCGGAGAGCGCGGCCGTGGGCAGACCGGCGAACTCGGTGGCGGGCAGCGGGTCGCTCATCGGTGCGGGCGCTCCTGGGTCACTGGGGGCTGGGGAACTGCGAGTCGTGCATGACGTCGACCACCGACCGCCCGGAACGGACCGCGGCGACCATGTCCCGCTCGCGGGCGGCGATCCGCTCGGCCAGCTCGACCACCTGCTCGGCGAGGTCCTGGGGGACGACGACCGCGCCGCAGACATCGGCGATCAGCAGGTCGCCGGTGCGCGCGGGCACGCCACAGACGGTGATCTCCTCGTCCATGCCGAGCTGGACGATGCGACCGCGGGCGCTGGTCGGGACGACGGCCTTCCCGAACACCGGCAGGCCGAGCTGCTCGCTCTCGCCGATGTCGCGGCAGGCGCCGTCGATGACGATCGCCGCGATGCCCGCCTGGGTGGCGGCGGTGCTGAGGATGCCGCCCCAGGAGGAGACGTCGGTGCGCCCGCCGGCGTCGACGAGGACGACGTCCCCGCGCTCGGCGGTCTCGATCAGCTGGGTGCCGAGGTGGACGGTGGGCCCCGAGCCGGGCGGCTTGGGACCGACCCGCAGCGTGCGGACCCGGCCCACCACCACCCGGGGCACCGGCCACAGCGGCCGGACCCCGGGGAGGACCCCCGCGCGCCCGTAGCCGTCGAGGGCGTCGGAGAGCGCGCAGGTGTCGAGGGCCGCCAGCCGGGCCAGCAGGGAAGCCGGCCCGGCCGGCGGGCCGCTCATCAGACGTACTGCCGGACCACGATGGTGGCGACGCAGGCCGGCTTGGTGCCGCCCTCGGTCTCGAAGGTGACCGTCTGCTGGATCTGCACGCCGCCCTTGATCTCGGTGACCTCGTCGACGACGGCCTTGGCGCGCAGCTTCGCGCCCACCGGCACCGGCGAGGGGAAGCGGACCTTCTCCGTGCCGTAGTTGACGCCCATGCCGAAACCGGTGAACTGGGTCAGCTGCGGCAGGAACCGCGGGATGAGGGAGAGGGTCAGGTAGCCGTGGGCGATCGGGCCGCCGAAGGGGCTCTCCTTCTTCGCCCGCTCCACGTCGACGTGGATCCACTGGTGGTCACCGGTGGCGTCGGCGAACAGGTTGACCATGTCCTGGGTGATCTCGACGTACTCGGTCGGGCCGAGCTCCTTGCCGACGAGGCTCTTGACGCCCTCGACGCCGTCGACGCTGATGGGGGTGGCCATGGGGTTTCTCCTTGTTTCTGAGGGATGTGCGGGCGGACTGGACGACGCTCGAGTTCTCAACGCTCCGCTTGCGCGACGCTACGGGCCCAGCCGAGGTCTGCCTTGCCCGAGGGACTGCGCTTGAGCTCGTCGACGACGACCAGTTCGCGGGGGCGCTTGTGGTCGGCCAGCCGCTCGCCGACGTAGGACCGCGCCTCCTCGTCGGTGAGCTCCGCGCCGGGCCGCAGCGCGACCACGGCGACGATCCGGGAACCCCACCGCTGGTCGGGGGCGCCGACGACCATGGCGTCCCGGACGGCCGGGTGGGTGAGCAGGACCTGCTCGACCTCCTCGGCGTAGACCTTCTCGCCGCCGGTGTTGATCACGCGGCTGCCGCGGCCGTGGAAGACCACCGTGCCGTCGGCGTCGACGCTGGCCATGTCGCCGGGCACCACCCACCGCTTCCCGCCGAACTCGCGGAAGGTCTTGGCGGTGGCCTCGGCGTCGCCCTGGTAGCCGATGTGCTCGTCGACCGGCGCGGCGAGCATGCCGATCTCACCCGAGCCGGGGGCGACCGGCCGGCCGGTCTCGTCGATGACCTGCGCGCCCGGGAAGAGCTGGAAGCGGGCGGTCTCGGCCGGGTCGCCGCGGCGGGTCTCCTGGACGGCGTACGGACCGCCCTCGGAGGAGGCCACGAGGTCCCGGCAGACCATGTCGGCGTGCCGGAGGAGCCGCTGCTTGACGTCGGCGCTCCAGGTCACGCCGACGCTGATCACCAGGCGCAGGCTGGACAGGTCGTACGGCCGGCCGGCCGCCTCGGCGGCGTCGAGCGCGTCGGCCAGCGGCCGGGCGAAGACGTCGCCGACGATCGACACCGTGTCGACCTGCTCCCGCTGCACCGTGGCCGCGAGCTCGTCGGGGTCGTAGGACTTCGACGCGAGGTAGACCACCCGCCCCCCGGCCAGCAGCGCGCCGAAGGTCGTGTACATGCCGGTCGCGTGCATCAGCGGCGGCGCCGGCAGGCACACCATCGCGTCGCGGTCGAGGCCGAGCCGCTCCAGGGTGGCCCGCAGCTCGTCGAGCGACTGCGGGAGGCGCTCGCCGAGCAGCAGCAGCCCGTTGGCGCTGCACGTGGCGAACAGCCCGGAGTGCCGGGACAGCACGCCCTTGGGCTTGCCGGTGGTGCCGCCGGTGTACATCAGCCAGTGGTCGTTGCCGCGCTCGATGCGCGGCGCCGGCTCGGCGGTGGCCAGGGCCTGCTCGTAGTCGGCCGCCCACCCGGGGACCTCGTCCGGCGCACCGACCTGGACCAGCGCGGTCAGCTTCGGCAGCGCGCTCCGGGCCTCGCCGAACCGCTCGGCCAGCGAGGCGTCGAAGACGACGGCCTCGGCCTGCGCGTCGTCGAGGAGCTGCACGATCTCGTCCCGGCGGTACCGGTAGTTCACGTTCAGCGGCACGGCACGCAGCTTCAGGATCGCGAAGACGCTCTCCAGGTACTCGATGCCGTTGTAGAGCGCCACCGCCACCCGCGACTCCGGGCCGATGCCCTGGGCGGCGAGGTGCCCGGCGAGCCGGGCGGCCCGCTCGTCGAGCTCGGCCCAGGTGCGGGTGCGCTCCCCGTGGCTGACCGCCAGCCGGTCGCGGCGGAGGTCCCCGACCGTCTCCAGGACGGTCGCGAAGCTCTCGTTCACGCCCCCGAACCGTCCAGCCCGAACAGCTTGACGGCGTTCTCCTTGAGGATCTTCGGACGCACCTCGTCCTTGATCGCGATGCCGTCGAAGTCCTTCATCCACCGCTCGGGGGTGATGACCGGGAAGTCCGACCCGAAGAGCACCTTGTTCTTCAGCAGCGAGTTGGCGTACTGCACCAGCTGCGGCGGGAAGTACTTCGGCGACCAGCCGGACAGGTCGATGTAGACCTGCGGCTTGTGCGTGGCCACCGACAGCGCCTCGTCCTGCCAGGGGAAGGACGGGTGGGCCAGGATGATCTTCATGTCGGGGAAGTCGACGGCGACGTCGTCGACGTGCATCGGGTTGGAGTACTTCAGCCGGATGCCGCCGCCGGCCCGCTGACCCGCCCCCACCCCGGTCTGGCCGGTGTGGAACAGCGCCACCAGGTTGTGCTCGGCGATGACCTCGTAGAGCGGGTAGGCCATCCGGTCGTTCGGGAAGAACGCCTGGGTGTTCGGGTGGAACTTGAAGCCCTTGACCCCGTACTCGGTGACCAGGCGGCGGGCCGCGCGCACGCCGGCCGCGCCGCGGGCCGGGTCGATGCTGCCGAACGGGATGATGACGTCACTGTGCTCGGCGGCGAGCTCGGCGACCTCCTCGTTCGTGGGCACCGGCTCCTCGCCGGTCTGCGAGACGCTGTCCACGCCGAAGGCGACCGCGGCCATCTTGCGCTCGCGGTAGTACTCGGCCAGCTCCGGCAGCGAGTACTCGGGCATCTTGCCGATGCCGAAGTACTCCCCCATGTCCTCGGCCCCGGCCGTGCGGTGCTGGTCGCCGCGGACCGACTTGTGCACGTGCGTGTGGACGTCGATGGCGACGATCTCGTCGAGGTTGATGGCCATGCCGGCGGTCACTTCCCCTCGGGGACGCCGGGGACGGTGTCCGGCTTGAACGCCTGCAGGTGCGGCTGGAAGGTGGTCGGGAACGCCTCGGCCAGCGCGTCGGCGCTCCACCCGCCCTCGCGCACCTCGGCCACGACCTCGCTCGGGTGCGACCAGATGGCGATGCGGTCGCCGCCGGCGCCGATGGCCTGGCCGGTGATGCCGGCGGCCTCGTCGGAGGCGAGGAAGACCACGAGCCCGGCGACGTCGTCGGGGGTGCCCAGGCCGGTGGCCCGCACCTCGGCCGGGATCGGCTCGCCGCGGTCGGCCTTCTCCACCAGCTCGGCCATGCCGGGGATGGTGGCGACCATGCGGGTCAGCGCGACCGGGATGACGGCGTTGACCGTGCTGCCGCTGCGCTCGAGCTCGGCGGCCCAGGTGCGGACCAGGCCGACGATGCCGGCCTTGGAGGCGGTGTAGCCGGTCTGCCCGAAGCTGGCCCGCTGCCCGGCCGGGGAGCCGATCAGGATGAGCCGGCCGTTGCCGCCCTGCTCCTTGAACTGCTTGGCGGCGGCGCGGCCGCAGGTGAAGGTGCCGCGCAGGTGGGTCTGGACGACGAGGTCGAAGTCGGCGTCCTCCATCTTCAGCAGCGAGCGGTCCCGCAGCACCCCGGCGTTGGTGACCATGATGTCCAGCCGGCCGAACTCCTCGACCGCCTTGGCGACGATCGCGTCGGCGGCCTCGGTGGAGCCGATGGCCGACCCCTCGGCGACGGCGGTGCCACCGGCGTTCTGGATCGCCTTGACCGTCTCCTCGGCGAGCTCGACATCGAGGTCGTTGACCACGACGGCGGCACCGGCCGCGGCGAGCGCCTTGGCGTAGGCCTGGCCGAGGCCGCGACCGGCCCCGGTGACGACGGCGACCTTGCCGTTCAGCTGCATGGGAGTCCTCTCGAGTGTGGAACCGGGCCGCAGGAGGTGTGCGCGAGGGACGCACCGGGACTCCTGCCCCTCCCGGCAAGTTATTCACTTTTGTGGCGAACGTCAACGCTGGGTCGCAGTCGACGGAAAGGCGCCGGTCAGGCCGGCTCGTCGTCCAGCGGGTCGAGCCGCTCGACCAGCCCGGCGGCGATGGCCGCCGCACCGGTCTCGTAACGGGTGCGCAGCCGCAGGGCGACGTGCTCTGCCCGCACGGCCGGCCAGTCCGCGGGGAGGTACTCGACCGGCAGGCCCGGATCGTGACGGGCCAGCAGGGTCCACTCGCCGAGCAGCCACAGCTGGCGGGCGAGGTCGTCGGGTGCGCCGGGGAGCGGGTCAGGACGGTCCCACCGGTCGAGGAACTGCTGGTACCCGCGGGCGATCGCCGGCACGTCCCAGGCGTCGTCGATCAGCTCCGCCACCTGGGTGGGCGCGGCGACCGACGCGCGGAAGACCTTCAGGTGGTCCAGCACGTCCAGCTGGTGCAGCAGCGCCTCGACGTCCACCCGCCGGGGCGCCACCCACAGCCCGTTCTGCAGCATGCCGAAGCCGGCCCACTGCAGCCGCGAGCGCAGCAGATGCCGGTCGGCGCGCCGGCTCTCCGGCAGGGAGAAGCCCAGCAGCGTCCACTGGCCGTCCCAGGTGCGGTTGACCGGCGACTGCCAGGCGCGCTCGCCGCCCTCGGCCAGCGCGGCCCGGATGCCGGGCGTGGGCGAGAGGTAGATGCGCTTGCCGCGGCGCCGGCGCTGCAGCGTGCCCCGGCGCAGCATCCGGCTGACCGTCGAGCGCGCGGCGTGCTCGCCGACGCCCACGCGGGAGAGCGCATCGATCAGGCCGACGGTCGGGACGGCGTCGGCGGGGTCGGCGAGGTGCACGCCGCAGAACATGAGCACGTGGGTCTGCGGGCGCACCGACGCCGGCGCGAGGGGGTCGACGTGCGGGACGGCCCCCGGCGCCGGGGTCGCGCCGGCGTCGGCGTCGCCGAACGGGGGGAACGCGGTGGTGGTCACGGCCGAGCACTCCCCGCGGTGCGTGCGGAACTGCTCGTCATGGCGGACTCCTGCCGTTCTCCGGGACCCTCGGCGCGGCGTGAGGTCCGCGCTCGCGTGCAACCCGCCTTCCGCCGGGCGGGCAGGAGGGCCTCCCGCCCGCGGGGACGTAGAGATCAAGATACGCAGATCGGTGACGAACGCCAGTAGTGTGCCTCTC
The DNA here is from genome assembly GCF_900114385.1 of Geodermatophilus ruber. Lineage (GTDB taxonomy): Bacteria > Actinomycetota > Actinomycetes > Mycobacteriales > Geodermatophilaceae > Geodermatophilus > Geodermatophilus ruber. Next base: position 191,490 of record NZ_FOSW01000009.1, on the reverse strand, counting down.
ATGGAGGAAAACCTGGCGACGATCCTCGAGACCGTGGCCGACGCGATGGGCGACGCTGTCGCCGTCGTGCAGGGCGACCGCGTGCGCACCTGGGCCGAGCTCGACGACCGCGCCGCCCGCCTCGCCGCCGCACTGTCCGAGCGCGGGGTGCGGGCGGGGTCGCGGGTCGGCGTCGGGTTGTGGAGCAGCGCGGAGTACGTCGAGACGGTGTTCGCCGTCTGCAAGCTGGGCGCGGTGCCGTTCAACGTCAACTACCGGTACCGCGCCGCGGAACTGCTGCACGTGCTGACCGACTCCGGCGCGGCGGGCCTGGTGTTCGACGCAACCACCGGCGCCGTCGTCGCCGAGGCGACCGGGCAACAGCCCACCGTCCGGGCGCTGCTGCGGGTCGGCCCCGCCGGGGACGCCGACCCGGTGGGCGAGGACCTCGAGGCCGTCCTCGCCGCGAGCCCCTCCCTCCCCCGCACCACTCGCCCGGACGGCGAGTGGCTGCTCTACACCGGCGGGACGACCGGCCGGCCCAAGGGCGTCCTCTCCCGGCAGTCGGCGGTGTTCTCCGTCAGCTGTGTGCCCAACGGCTTCGCGAAGTTCGGCATCCCCGCGCCCCGGACCCTCGGGGAGCTGGCCGAGCGGGTCCGCGAGTCCCGCGCCGAGCCCGACCGGCTGGTCCTGTTCACCCCGACCCCGCTCATGCACGGCACCGGCATCTACTCGACCCTCGGGGTGCTGGTCGCCGGCGGCCGGGTCGTCTTCCCCACCTCCCGGTCGTTCGACCCCGACGAGCTGGCCGCCGCCGTCGCCCGCCACCGGGTGACCGACGTGGTCATCGTCGGCGACGTCTTCGCCCGCCCCCTGGTCACCGCGCTCGACGCCGCCGCGGCGGCCGGGCGGCCGCACGACCTGTCGAGCCTGCGCCGGGTGGTGTCGGTCGGCGCCGTGTTCAGCGCCGAGAGCAAGGCGGCCCTGCTGCGGCACGCCGACGTCGACATCACCGACGTGGTCGTCGCCTCCGAGGGCGGCCCGTACGCCATGTCGCTGACCCGCCGCGGGGAGGTGGCCCCCACCTCGCGGTTCGTGCTGGCGCCCGGCGCGCGGCTGCTCGACGAGGAGGGGCGCGACGTCGAGCCGGGCTCCGGCCGGGTCGGCGTGCTCGCCGCCCCCGCCCCGGCCGAGGTGCACTACTCCGGTGACGCCGCGGCCAGCAGCGCGACGTTCCGCGACGTCGACGGAGTCCGCTACTCGGTGCCCGGCGACCTGGCCACCCTGGAGGACGACGGCACGCTGGTCTTCCGCGGCCGCGGCAGCCGGGTCGTCAACACCGGCGGGGAGAAGGTGCAGCCCGAGGAGGTCGAGGAGGTGATCCTCCGCCACCCCGCGGTGCGCGACGCGGTCGTGGTGGGCGTGCCCGACGAGCGGTTCGGCCAGCGGATCACCGCCGTCGTCGCCCTGGCCGCGGGCGCCCGGCTCACCGTCGAGGACGTGCGCGCGGCGGTCGGCGCGGAGCTGGCCGACTACAAGCGCCCGCGCGAGGTCGTGTTCGTGCCGGAGGTGCGGCGCTCCCCCGTCGGCAAGGCCGACCTCTCCTGGGCCGGGCGGGTGGCACGCGGGGAGGGCTGACCGCCAGCGCGGGCGGCCCCGGCTACCGGTGGGTAACCTGCGTCACCATGACGCTCGCCGAGCAGATGGACACCGTCACCGGGGCCGCCGCCGGCACCGTGGACCGGCACGCGACCACCGAGACCTTCGAGTCGACCGACCCCGCCACCGGCGCGGTCGTCGGCGTCTTCCCCGTGCACGACGCCGAGGCGGTGCGTGCCACCGTCGAGCACGCCCGCCCGGCCGCCGTGGCCTGGGCCGCGCTGGGCTTCGACGGGCGCAGGCAGCGGCTGAACGCCTACCGCGGCTACCTGGCCCGGCGGATGCACGAGCTGGCCGACCTCGTGCACCGCGAGAACGGCAAGCCGCACGCCGACGCGATCCTCGAGATCACCCTCGCCATCGACCACCTCGCCTGGGCCGGCGCGCACGCGCGCAAGACGCTGGGCCCGCGCAAGGTGTCCGCCGGGATGCTGGCGGCCAACCACGCCGCCTACCTCGAGTACCAGCCGCTGGGCGTGATCGGCGTGATCGGCCCGTGGAACTACCCGGTGTTCACGCCGATGGGCTCGATCGCCTACGCGCTGGCCGCCGGCAACGCCGTCGTCTTCAAGCCCTCGGAGCACACACCGGCCGTCGGTGCGTGGCTGGCCGCCGCGTGGCGGGCCGCCGTCCCCGACGCCGTCGACGCCTTCCAGGTCGTCACCGGCTTCGGTGACACCGGTGCCGCGCTGTGCCGCGCGGGCGTCGGCAAGCTGGCCTTCACCGGCTCGGCCCCGACCGGGCGCCGGGTCATGGCCGCCTGCGCCGAGACGCTCACCCCGGTGCTCATGGAACTCGGCGGCAAGGACGCGATGATCGTCGACGACGACGCCGACGTGGCCGCCGCCGCCGACGCCGCCGTGTGGGGCGCGATGAGCAACGCCGGGCAGACCTGCATCGGCATCGAGCGGGTCTACGCGACCGGCGCGGTCTACGACCGGTTCGTCACCGAGGTGACCGAGCGGGTGCGGGAGCTGCGGGCGGGGTCCGACGACGCGGCCACCTACGGGCCGATGACCATGCCGTCCCAGGCCGACGTCGTCCGCCGGCACGTGGCGGACGCCGTCGCCTCCGGTGGCCGCGTGCTCGCCGGCGGCACCGTGGAGGGCCGGTACGTGGCCCCCACCGTGCTGCTCGACGTCCCGGAGACCTCCGCCGCGGTGCGCGAGGAGACCTTCGGGCCGACGCTGACCATCAGCCGGGTGCGCGACGCCGAGGAGGCCCTCGCCCGCACCAACGCCAACCCGCACGGGCTGGCCGGGGCGGTGTTCTCCCGGTCCAGGGAGCGGGCGATGGACCTGGCCCGCCGCATGCGCAGCGGAATGACCTCGGTGAACTCGGTGCTCACCTTCGCCTCGGTGCCGGCGCTGCCCTTCGGGGGCGTGGGCGAGAGCGGCTTCGGCCGGATCCACGGCGAGGACGGGCTCAAGGAGTTCACCCGCGCCAAGGCCATCACCCGCCAGCGGGTGCCGCTGCCGGTGAACCTGATGAGCTTCCGGCGGCCCGCTGCGGCCGCCGACGCGCTCGCGCGCGTCATGGGTCTCGTGCACGGGCGGCACCGGTGAGCGCGGCGTCCCGCGGCCGAGACGGCCACGGCGGCTCCCCAGCGGAGGACCGCGAGGAGTTCGACGTCGTCGTCGTCGGCGCGGGGTCGGCCGGCTGCGCGCTGGCCGCCCGGCTGTCGGAGGACCCGGCGCTGCGGGTGCTGCTGCTGGAGGCCGGCGGCTCCGACGACGTCCTCGAGGTGAAGGTGCCCGCGGCGCTGTACAAGGTGTGGCGCACCCGGCGGGACTGGAACTACACGACCGAGCCGCAGCCCGGGCTGGGCGGCCGGCGGCTGTTCTGGCCGCGGGGCAAGCTGCTCGGCGGGTCCTCGTCGATCAACGCGATGATCTACATGCGCGGGGGGCGGTGCGACTACGACGAGTGGGCGCAGCTGACCGGCGACGAGTCGTGGTCCTACGAGCACGTCCTGCCGCTGTTCCGGCGGATGGAGGACAACGCCCGCGGCGCCGACCGCTTCCACGGTGTGGGCGGGCCGCTGCGGGTGGAGGACCCGCGCTCCCCGCACCCGTGGTCGCGGGCCGCCGTCCAGTCGGCGATCGCCGCCGGCCACCCGCGCAACGACGACTTCAACGGCGCCGCGCAGGAGGGCGCCGGCCTCTACCAGCTCACCCAGCGGCGCGGGCGGCGCTGGTCGGCCGCCGACGCCTACCTCCGCCCCGCCCTGGGCCGGCCCAACCTCACCGTCCGGACCGGCGCGCTGACCACCCGGGTGCTGGTCTCCGGCGGGCGGGCCACCGGGGTCGAGTACCGCCGGAGCGGGCGGGTGCACGTCGCGCACGCCGCCGCCGAGGTGGTCCTCGCCGGCGGGGCGGTCAACTCCCCGCAGCTGCTCATGCTCTCGGGCATCGGGCCGGGGGCGCACCTGCGCGAGGTCGGCGTGGACGTCGTGCACGACCTGCCCGGCGTCGGCGGCGGGCTGCAGGACCACCCGCTGGTGCCGACGATCTGGCACACCCGGTCCGGGAAGTCGCTGTTCCGCGCGGAGTCCCCCGCGGGCTACGCGCAGTGGTTCGCCGCCCGGCGCGGCCCGCTGTCGTCCAACCTGGCCGAGGCCGGGCTGTTCACCCGCTCGCGTCCCGACCTGCCCGCCCCCGACCTGCAGTACCACTTCCTGCCGGTCAAGTTCTGGCGGCAGGCCGAGGTCGACCCCGACGTCGATGCGTTCACCGCCGCCGCCGTGCTCGTGCACGTCCACTCCCGCGGCACGGTGCGGCTGCGCTCGGCCGACCCGACCTGGGCGCCGGCCATCGACGCCGGCTACCTCACCGACGAGCGGGACCTCGACGCGCTGGTGTGCGGCGTGGAGAAGGCGCGGGAGATCGCCGCGACCGGGCCGCTGGCCGCGGTGCTGGCCGAGGAGTGGTCGCCGGGCGGCACCGTGCGCGGCCGCGACGCGCTGCGGCAGTCGGTGAAGGACACCCTGGAGTCCCTCTACCACCCGGTCTCCTCCTGCCGGATGGGCGTGGACGAGGACGCGGTGGTCGACCCGCAGCTGCGGGTGCACGGGATCGAGGGCCTGCGGGTGGCCGACGCCTCGGTGATGCCGACGCTCGTGCGCGGCAACACCAACGCCCCGACGATGATGATCGCCGAGCGGGCGGCCGACCTCATCGCCGGCCGCAGCGTCGACCCCACCCTCACCCGCACCGCCTGAGGCGCCCGTCCCCTCCCTTCTGGGGTGTTCCTCGCGCTTCCGGGGTCCTGCAGGACTCCCCAGGCGCGAGGAACACCCCAGAAGGGGCTCCGGAGGGGCTGTCCACCGCCGGGCTTGCGGAGCATGCTCGGGCACCCCGCCCGGCATCAGGAGGAGCCATGGCCCGCAGCCCGCAGGAGATCTTCGCCGCACACGTGACCGCGATCGGGGCCGGCGACGTCGACGCGGTCGCCGCCGACTACGCCGAGGACGCCACGTTCATCACCCCGGCCGGCGTGGTGCGGGGCAGGGACGGCATCCGCCAGGCGTTCACCTCGCTGCTCGGCGACCTCCCCGACGCCCGCTGGGAGGTGCCCACCCAGGTCTTCGAGGGCGACGTGCTCTTCATCGAGTGGACGGCGGTCGCGGAGAAGGCCCGGGCCGAGGGCGTGGACACCTTCGTCTTCGGCGACGACGCGATCCGGGTGCAGACCGTGCGCTACACCCTCGAGCGCACCTCCTGACGCCCCGTCGCGGACGGCTCTCGCGACAACCGCCGGGAGGGGCTCAGCCGTGCGCCTGGGCGGCGGCGGCCTCCTCCGGGTCCGCGGGGTGCGCGGTGCCGACGGCGGCCGGCCGGCGGCGGATCGAGATCGACATGGCCGCGGCCAGGAAGCACAGCGCACCGGCGCCGAACCACGCCAGGTCGTAGGAGCCGGTGACGTCGCGGATGACCCCGCCCCCGAACGCGGCGACCGCCGAGCCGATCTGGTGGGCGGCGAACACCCAGCCGAACACGATCGGCGCGCGGGCGCCGAAGTGCTCCCGGCACAACGCCAGCGTGGGCGGCACGGTGGCCACCCAGTCCAGGCCGTAGAAGACGATGAACGCGATCATGCTGGCGTGCAGGTCCGGCCCGAACAGGGGCGGCAGCAGGAACAGCGAGAGCCCGCGCAGCCCGTAGTAGGCCAGCAGCAGCATCCGCGGGTCCACCCGGTCGGTGAGCCAGCCGGAGAGCACCGTCCCCACGATGTCGAAGACGCCCACGACCGCCAGCAGCCCCGCGGCGGTCGTCACCGGCATGCCGTGGTCGTGCGCGGCCGGGATGAAGTGCGGCTGCACCAGCCCGTTGGTGGAGACCCCGCAGATGAAGAAGCCGCCGGCCAGCAGCCAGAACGGCCGGCGGCGGGCGGCCTCGACCAGCCCGCGCAGCGCCGTCCGCGCCGCGCCGGTGCGCACCGGGTCGACGTCGTCGGCCGGGGTGCCGCCGTACGGGGCGACGCCGAGGTCCCGCGGCCGGTCCCGCAGCAGCCACAGCACCAGCGGGACGGCGGCGAGCGCGGCCGCCGTCGTGCCCAGCGACGCCGACCGCCACCCCCACTCCTCGTCCGCCCGCGCGACGAGGGGGAGGAACACCAGCTGCCCGGTCGCCCCGCCGGCGGTGAGGATGCCCGAGACCAGCCCGCGCCGGGCGACGAACCAGCGGCCGGTCACCGTGGCCACCAGGGACAGCGCCATCGATCCGGTGCCGAGCCCGACGAGCAGGCCCCACAGCAGCACCAGCTGCCAGCTGGCGGTCATGAACACGGTGAGTCCGCTGCCGGCCGCGGTGACCAGCAGCGCGGCGACGACCACCCGCCGGATGCCGAACCGCTCCATGAGCGCCGCCGCGAACGGCGCGGTCAGCCCGTAGAGCGCCATGTTCAGTGCGACGGCGGCCGAGATGACCGACACCGACCAGCCGAACTCGGCGCGCAGCGGCTCGATGAGCACCCCCGGCACCGCCCGGAACGCCGCGGCGCCGACCAGCGCCACGAACGTCACCGCCGCCACCCACCAGGCCGGGTGGATGCGGCGGGACGGCCGGGCGGGTGCGGGGAGCATCACCGGCCCAGGATGACCGACCGCCGGGCCGGTCGGTGCCGCCGGTGTGACCGGTCCCTCTCCCACCCCGGGGCACAACCGCGGCCCGCATCTGGTTGAGTCAGATGTACCGGCGCCGCCCTCCGCTCATCCGGAGCTGCAGGAATCGACGTCGGGCTGAGGCTGCGCCACCGAGGTGCGCCCGGCTGACCGACGTCTCGCCGACGATGCGAGCCCGCCCTGCCCATGCGCAGGTGTGCCGGCGCTCGCGCTCGCCGAGGTGCTCGTGCGGCCACTCGAGCGTCGAAGGACTCCATTGACCTCCATGAACAACTCCCCCGCCACCTCCGACGGGGGCACCCGCCGTCGTCGCGGCGGCCGCGGTCGGGGCACCCGCCCCGCCGGCGAGCAGCAGAACCAGCAGCAGACGCCCGCCACCGCGGCGCGGGCCGTCCCGGCCCCCGCCGTGGTCCCCGTCGGCAGTGACGCCACCGTCCTGCCGACCGACACCACCTTCAACGCCCTCGGCGTGCCCGCCCCCCTGGTCGAGGTCCTCGCGGCCAGCGGCATCGAGTCGCCGTTCCCCATCCAGGTCGCCACGCTCCCGGACAGCCTCTCCGGCCGGGACGTGCTCGGCCGTGGCCGCACCGGCTCGGGCAAGACCCTGGCCTTCAGCATCCCGCTGGTGGCCCGCCTGGCCGCCTCCGACAGCCGTCGGCAGGCCCGGCGCCCCCGGGCGCTGGTGCTCGTGCCGACCCGCGAGCTGGCCAACCAGGTGTTCGCCGTCGTCGACCCCCTGGCCCGCGCGCTGGGCATGAAGACCACCACCATCTTCGGCGGCGTCGGCCAGAACCCGCAGGTCCAGGCCCTGGCCGCGGGCGTCGACATCGTCATCGCCTGCCCCGGCCGGCTCGAGGACCTCATCGGCCAGGGGCACGCCGACCTGGGCGCGGTCGAGGTGACCATCCTCGATGAGGCCGACCACATGGCCGACCTCGGGTTCCTGCCCGGCGTCAAGCGGCTCATGGACCGCACCCCCAAGGTCGGCCAGCGCCTGCTGTTCTCCGCCACCCTGGACAACGGGGTCGACGTCCTCGTCAAGCGGTACCTGTCGAACCCGACGACGCACTCGGTCGACCCGGCCGTCGCGCCGGTCTCGACCATGACGCACCACGTGTTCCGGGTCGACGCCGCCGACAAGTCCGAGGTCGTGCGGCAGCTCGCCTCCGGGCTCGGCCGCAGCGTGCTGTTCACCCGCACCAAGCACCAGGCCAAGAAGCTGGCCAAGCAGCTGACCGCGGCCGGGATCCCGGCCGTCGACCTGCACGGCAACCTCAGCCAGAACGCCCGCGAGCGCAACCTCGAGGCGTTCAGCTCCGGCGAGTCGCGGGTGCTGTGCGCCACCGACATCGCAGCCCGCGGCATCCACGTGGATGACGTCGCACTCGTCGTGCACGTCGACCCGCCGGCAGAGCACAAGGCCTACCTGCACCGTTCCGGGCGCACCGCCCGCGCCGGCGCCGGCGGCATCGTCGTCACCATCGCCACGCCCGATCAGGCCGGCGAGGTGCGCACCCTGGCCCGCCAGGCGGGAATCACCCCGGAGGTCGCGGCGATCAAGCCGGGCGCCCGCGAGATCACCGCGCTCACCGGCCCCGCGGCGCCCTACGTCGAGCCGGCCCCGGCGCCCGCGCCCCAGCCACAGGGTCAGGGCGGCGGCCGGCGCCGCCGCGCGGCGAGCGGCGGGAGCGGCACGGCCGCGGCCGCTGCCGCGACCTCCGGCAACCGGGGCGGCTCGGGTCGGTCCGCGGGGCCGGCGCGCACCCGTGCCGAGCTGGCCGCGCGCGCCGGATCCCACTCGGCCGCGTCGTTCAGCGGTCGCTCCCGGCGCGGCGGTCGCTGACCGGCGGGGGCGGGCCCACTCCGGGCCCGCCCCGACCGGCGACGGTTGAGGTCGGGACGGGTGGGCACTGCAGCATCGTCCGGCGTCCGGTGTGAAGTCCGATCACCCCCCCGACGACCCCATCGAGGTGCACCATGCGTCTGCCCATGAGCCTGTCCGAGATCGGTCCCCGGGTCTCGGCCGGCGCGTTCATCCTCAACAGCGGCCTGGGCAAGCGCGCTGCCGACGAGCAGACCGCCGAAAGCCTGCAGAACTTCGCCGCCGGCACCTACCCGTTCGTGAAGAAGTTGCCGCCGCAGCAGTTCGTCAAGCTCCTGGCCTACACCGAGATCGGGATCGGTGCCGCGCTGCTGGCGCCGATCGTGCCCACCGCGGTGGCCGGTGCCATCCTCACCGTGTTCTCCGGCGGCCTGCTGGGGCTCTACCTCAACACCCCGGGCATGCGGAAGCCGGGCAGCCTGGCACCCACCCCGGAGGGGCTCGCCCTCGCCAAGGACGTGTGGCTGCTCGGCATCGGCGTCGGCCTGCTCACCTACGGCACCGTCGAGCGCGAGCCGCGGCAGGTCCGCAGGGCCGCCAAGACCCTCGCCAGGGCGAACAAGAGGGCGGTCCGGGCCGCCCGCCGGCGCTCCTGAACCCCGGCATCGTCAGCCGGGCAGGAACACCTGGCTGACGATGCGTCGCTTCCGCTCCCCGTCCGGCCCCCGCCCCGCGCGTGCGGTCAGCACCGCCCGCAGCTCGGTGACCAGCTCGGTGAACTCCTCGTCGCTGAGCCACAGCGCCAGCTGCCGGTAACCCACGCCGTCGCGGGCGAGGTCCAGCCGCTCCTCGCCGGCCGCGGCCGCGTAGCGGTCGAAGTCGGCCAGCAGCCCGGCGACGAAGGTGGCGAACGCCTGCCGGTGCTCGTCGGTGGACATCCCGGCCGCGCCGGTCGCGTCCACCGACGCAGCGGTGGGGACCAGCCGGTAGCTGCGTTCGGCCGCGCCACGCACCCGCCGCTCCCCCACCACCTCCAGCACGCCGGCGTCGGCGAGCACGCCCACATGGCGGTACAGCGTCGCCACCGGGACGTCGGGCAGCTCGGCCCGCAGGTCGGCGGTGGTCAGCGTCCGGTCCCCGAGGAACGCCTGCACGATCCGGAGCCGCACCGGGTGGAGCAAGAGGCCGGCCGTCGCCATCGACACTCTCCATTCTCATAGTTGACATTGGTCGCGACTTTGGTAATGATCATGTCATGGCGACGCTCCGCACGACACCCCAGACGCTCACCGTCTCCCTCAGCCGGGCCGAGAAGCTCCTCGGTCTGCTCCGCGACCTCGAGGTGCCCCGCTCGGCGGTGCGCGAGGTGACCGTGGTCCCCGACGGGCTGACCGCCACGCGCGGGCTGCGCGCCCCGGGGCTGGCGCTGCCCGGCGTCCGCCAGGTCGGCACGTGGCGGGGCCGCGGGGAGAAGACCCTGGTCTCCGTGCGCCGCGGGCAGCCCGCGGTCCGCGTGCGGCTGACCGGCCAGCGCTTCGACACCCTCCTCCTCGGCACCGACGACGCCGCCGCGGTCGCCGGCGAGCTCACCCGGGCCTGACCGTGCGGGAGCTGCCGATGCAGGTGCCCGGCGAGCCGCCGCTGGCCGGCACCCTCACCCTGCCCGACTCCCCCGGTCCGGTGCCGGCGGTCCTGCTCGCGGCCGGTTCGGGCCCGCTCGACCGCGACTCCAACCACCGCCGCGCCCGCATCGACGTCACCCGGCAGCTGGCCCACGCGCTGGCCGCGGGCGGGCTGGCCTCGCTGCGCTACGACAAGCGCGGCGTCGGCGAGTCGCCCGGTGACTGGCGCACCGCCGGCCTGCACGACAACGTCGATGACCTGGGCCGCGCCTTCGAGGCGCTCGCCGCGCGCCCGGAGATCGATCCCGACCGGCTCCTGCTCGCCGGGCACAGCGAGGGCGCGGTCCTGGCCACCGCGCTGGCCGCTCGGGGCGTGCCCGTCGCGGGCCTGGTGCTGCTGGCCGGCTCGGCCACGCCGGGCGAGGAGCTGCTGCGCTGGCAGGCCCGCCGGATCGCCCCCACGCTCCCGGCTCCGGTGCGCGGCCTGCTCCGGTTGCTGCGCATCGACCTGGAGAAGAAGGTGGCCGCCAACCACGCCCGGATCAAGGCGACGACGACCGACGTGGCCCGGATCGGGCTGCAGCGGCTCAACGCCCGCTGGACCCGCGAGTTCCTGGCCCACGACCCGCGCGCGGACCTGGCACGGGTGACCGCGCCGGTGCTCGCGCTGACCGGCGCCAAGGACCTGCAGGCCCGGCCGGAGGACCTCGAGGTGATCCGGGCGACCGTCCGCGGGCCGGTCGAGGTGCAGCGGGTGCCGGAGCTGAGCCATCTGCTGCGCCGGCAGCCCGGCCCGGCGTCGATGAAGGCCTACCGCGAGGAGCTGCGCCGTCCGGTGGACGCCGAACTGCGCTCCGCCGTGGTCGCGTGGTGCCGGAGAGTGACCAGCTGCGGGGAGCCTGTCAAGGACCTGTGAACCCCCTGGCAAGGGGTTCCACCCAGGTCCTGCAACCTTGCAGTATCTCGGCACGCGGTTTCCGCCACCGGGCGGTGCGACCGCCGGCCCCGAGGAGGTCCTGTGCCCGCTCCGACCATCTCCACGTCCCCTGGCCGCCGACGCACCGCCCGCCGCGGCGGCGCGCTCGTCCTCGCCCTCGCGCTCGGGTTCCTGGGCGCCTGCTCGGACGGCGGCGACTCCGCGTCCTCGGCTGCGACGAGCGAGGCCACCACCCCGGCCACCTCGGCGCCGGCCACGTCGGCGTCCCCGACCCAGGGCGCCGCCGAGAGCCAGACCATCACCGCCACCGAGGGCGAGATGTTCATCAGGCTCTCCGCGGACTCCTTCGCCCCCGGCACCTACTCCGTCGAGGTGACCAACGAGGGCAGCGCGACCCACGACCTCGTCGTCGAGCGGGACGGCCAGGAGGTCGCCGCGACCGACAGCATCGCCCCCGGCCAGTCGGCCACCCTGACGGTGACCCTCGAGCCCGGCGACTACGTCTTCTACTGCTCCATCGGGAACCACCGCGCGATGGGCATGGAGGCCCCGGTGACGGTGACGGCGTGAGCACCGGCACGGTCGTGCGCCGCCCGCGGTCCGGGGTGGCGATCGCGCTCCTGCGGCTGCTCGGAGCAGCGCTGCTGGCCGCGATCGCGCTCATCCACGGCTACCTCTGGCAGCAGGGGTACAGCGGCATCGAGGTGATCGGCCCGGCGTTCCTGGTGCAGACGGTCCTCGGCGCCGGCGGCGCGCTGCTCGTGCTGGTCGCCCCGCCCCGGCTCCTGCCGTGGGCGGCCGCGCTGGGGGTCGCGTTCGCGGCCGGCTCCCTCGCGGCCCTGGTCCTGTCGACCACCGTCGGCCTGTTCGGCTTCATCGAGACCACCTCGGCCACGCTGTGGTGGGAGTCGTTCTGGGCGGAGATCGCCGGCATCGTCGTCCTCGGCGCGCTCGCCGCGCTCACCGTCGGCCGGCGCACCGCCCGCTGAGCCCCCCTTACGGTGAAAGTGTGATGCGGGTTCCCTGAATCTGTCCGACCTGACCTGCACGATGGCCCGCGTGGGCCACGGTGCGGTGCGGGTGCGGCTGGACGTGACCGACGTCCAGGCTGGCATGTTGCTGCGCGCCGCGGGTGCCCGCCGGTTCGCGTGGAACTGGGCGGTGGCGAGGATCAAGGCGAACGCCGACCAGTGGCAGGCGGAGGCCAGCTACGGCGTCGAGAAGCCGGACCGGGTCCGGCCGTTGAGCTACTTCACCCTGGGCAAGCTGTGGACCGCTGAGCGGCCCGGGGTGGCGCCGTGGGCGGGTGAGCATTCGACGTGGACGTTCCGGTACGCGCTGCGCGACGCGGCCAACGCCCACCAGGCGTTCCTGGCCGGGCAGCGGCGGTTTCCGCGGTTCAAGGCCCGCCATCGGGACCGGGCGCGGTTCACCGTCCGCGACGGGCTGGCGCTGGAGGCCGGGCGGGTGCGGCTGGCGAAGTACGGCTGGGTGCGCATCGCCGCCTGCCCGCAGCAGGCGAAGCTGCGCCGGCTGTTGCGCCGTGGCCATGCGACCGTGCAGCACGTCACTGTGAGCCGGCACTCCGACGGCCGCTGGTACGCCACCGTGAACTACACGCGCGAGGTCCGTATCCCGGCCGAACAGCACGCGCCACCGGCCGGCCCGGTGGTCGGGGTGGACCGCGGGGTGAAGACCGCGGCCGTCGTCGCCACCGCGGACGGGCAGGTCGCCGCGCAGTTGCCGGCGTCGCGGGCGCTGCGCGACCGGCTGCGCCACGTCAAGCACCTGCAGCGGGCCGTCTCCCGGGCGCAGAGGGGTTCGGCGAACCGGCGCAAGGCCGTCGCCCGCCTCGGGAGAGCGCATGCGAAGGCGGCCTCGGTCCGGGCCGATGCGCTGCACCCGTTCACCGCAACCCTGGCCCGCGAGCACGGCGTCGTGGTCGTCGAGGACCTGACGACGAAGAACCTGATGGCCAACCGGTCCCTCGCGGCCGCGATCGGGGATCAGGGCTGGGCCGAGCTGGCCCGGCAGCTGGCCTACAAAGCGGCCCGCCACGGCGGGCAGCTCATCGTCGCGGACCGCTGGTTCGCGTCCTCGAAGACGTGCTCGGCGTGTGGTGCGGTGAGACCCAAGCTCACCCTCGCCGAGCGCACATTCCACTGCGGTGACGAGTCCTGCGGCCATGTGGCCGATCGGGACGTGAACGCCGCGGCCAACCTCGCCGCCTGGGGCGAGCACACGCTCGGGATCTGCCCGTGCGTGACCCGGGCCGGGGACCGCCACCCGGGCGGCCCGTCAGCCGAACCTGTTCGGCATGCCTGTGGAGGGTGGGTGTCAGCCGCGGCCGTCCCGGTCGCGGCGGTGCTGCCCGGTGAAGCAGGAACCAGCCGGCCACGCCTCGGCGTGGCGTAAGCACTGGACGCCCCGGCCAGGGGCGCTTGCGGGATGAATGCGATGGGCAGCCATCACACTTTCACCGTAAGGGGGGGCCCGCGCGGATCCGTCGCCCGCTGTTCACCCCGGCGACGCCCGCCCGCCTCCTGCCGGCAGCGGATCGCCACGACCATCGGCGAGGCCCGTCCATCCGTCGAGGAGCCGCCAATGTCCCAGATCCTGCTCACCCTGCTGACCGAGGCCGTCGGTGCCGCGCTGGTCGCCCTCCTCGTCGCCGGGATCAGGCGGGTACTGGGCGTGCCCACCGCCTGAGCGCCGCCGCGGGGCCGCGGGCCTCTCGTCCTGGCACGGTCCGCCGAGCGTGCCACGATGGGAGACCTGCGGCCCGCTCCCGCGCGGCCGCGCCGGTGCGGTCGGCCCGCCTCCGGGCCGCTCCTCGCGACTGCGTCGCGGCACGAAGGAGGGCGGGATGGCGCTGGGACAGGCCACGGCCCTCCTCCGCAGGTCACTGCAGGCCTCCCTGGCGCTCACCTCCCAGGCGGTGACCTCCTCCGGCCGGCTGGCCGGGGACCTCGCCGCCCTGCCCCGCACGACGGTGCGCGCCCTGACCGGTGCCGGCGACGGGCGGCAGGTGTGGGCGGCAGGCGGCTGGGCGGTCCTGGAGGTGCGCTCCCCCGCCGGCGGCGACCCCACCCGCGGCATGCGCGCGGCCCGCGCCGCGCTGGCCGGGCTCGACGGGGTCACCACCGTCCGGCCGGACGCCCCCACCGGCCGGGTCGCCGTCCGTTACCGGCCCGAGCTGCTCACCGCCGCCGACCTCGCCGCCGCCCTGGACGGCGTCGAGGACGCACGACCGGCACCGGCGGCGGAGCGGGCACCGGCGGCGGAACGCCCCGCCGGGGCCCCGGCCGGCCGGACCGGCCGGGGCCCGCCGGACGCCGGCACCCCGGACGTCGACACCACGGCGCTGGTCGCCGACCTGCTGGGGCTCTCGGTCGCCGCCGCGGCGCGGCTGGCGCGGATCCCCACCCTCCCCACGAGCACGGCGGCGCTGGTGGCCCTGGTCGAGCACCAGCCGTGGCTGCGCGGTGGTCTCGTGCGCGTCCTGGGGGCTCCCCGCACCGAGCTCGCGCTGGCCCTGGCCGCCCCGACCGTCCACGCCCTGGCCGGCAACGCGCCCCCGCTGCTGCTGGACACCGCGCAGCGCGGCCTGGTCCGGCGGGCCCGGCAGGCGGCCGAGGAGGTCCGGGCGCGGCGCGGCCCCGAGCTGGGCGCCCCCCGGCGGCCGGCCCCGCTGCCGCCCGATCCGCGGCCGCTGCCCCTGCCGGCCGGCCCGGTGGAGCGGCTGGAGCGCCGTGCCGCGGCCGCATCGCTGGCCGCCGCCGGCGCCGTCGCGGGGCTGACCGCCGATCCCGACCTCGCCGGCCGGACGCTGCTCACCGGCGTCCCCCGGGCCGCTCCCACGGCCCGGGACTCCTTCGCCTCCGTCCTCACCGTGGCGTTGTCTCGCCGGGGCGTCGTGCGCCTCGATCCCCGGGTCCTGCACCGGCTCGACCGGCTCACCACCGCGGTGGTCGAGAGCGCGGTGCTGCACGTCGAGCGGCCGCTGGTCGTGGACGCCGACCCCCTCGACGGCTGGCCCCGCGAGCGGGTGTGGCGCGTCGCGCAGCGGCTGCTGGACGCCCGCCCCGGGACCGCGGCCGGCGACGTCGCGCTCGTGGCCGCCGGGGACGACGTGGGCGCGGGGCAGGGCCGGGCGGCGCTCACCCGGTGGCGGCTGCTCCTCGGGGGCCGGCCCGCCGGCGAGGTCCTCGTCGGGCGGGAGCTGGACCCCCTCGCCGACGCCCTGCTGTCCGCCGTCCGGACCGCCGGGCTGCGGCTCGTGCTCACCGAGGCCCCGGCGGCAGCCCATCTGGGCAGCCGGGCCGACGAGGTGCTCCGCGGCGGGACCGCAGACCCCGCCTGGCTGCGCGGTCAGGTGCGCCGGCTCCAGGCCGCCGGCCAGGTGGTGGCCGTGATCGGCAGCGACGAGGCCGCGCTCGACGCCGCCGACGTCGGCATCGGGGTGATCTCGGGGGCCGGCCGGGCGCCGTGGGCGGCGGACCTGCTCTGCGGCCCCTCGCTGCAGGAGCTGCCCCGGCTGCTCGCCGCGGTCCCGGCGGCCCGCGAGGTGAGCGAGCGCGGCGTGCGGCTGGCCATGAGCGGCTCCTTCCTCAGCGGCCTGCTCCTCGCCGTGGGCCGTCGGGCCGGCAGCGCCCTCCCCGTCACCGTGGCCGCGGCCGGGGCACTGGTCACGGGGGCGCGCGCGGCCCGCCTCGTCGACCGGCGGCCCCCGCCGGAGCCGGTGCCGCACACGCACTGGCACGCCCTCGACGCCGCGGAGGTGCTCGGGCGGTTGCCCGACCCGGGGCCGCCCCCCGCGGACGGCGACCGGGCGCGCCCGACGCCGCCGCTGATGAAGGCCGTGCGGTCGGCGGGCACGCTGGCCGCGAACGTCCGCGCCGAGCTCGCCGACCCGCTGACCCCGGTGCTGGCCACCGGCGCGGCCGCGTCGGCCGTCATCGGCTCCCCCACGGACTCGGTCCTGGTCGGCGGCGTGCTGGCCGCCAGCGCGGTGATCAGCGGCATGCAGCGGATGCGCGCGGACCGGGCCGTGCGCACGCTGCTGCTCGGGCAGCGGCTGCCCGCGCGGGTCGTCGCCCCCGACGGCGCCGGGCCGGACCCCGCCGCGCGGGCACGCGGCGGGGGGCGCCGGGTGCGCACCGTGTCGGCCGCCCTGCTGCGCCCGGGCCACGTGGTCGACCTCCGGGCCGGCGACGTCGTCCCCGCCGACGGGCGGCTCCTCCTCGTCGAGGACCTCGAGGTCGACGAGGCCACCCTGACCGGCGAGTCCACCGCCGTCGGCAAGCACCCGGCGGCCACGCCCGGCGCCGAGCTGCAGGACCGCGCCTGCATGGTCTACGAGGGCACGACGGTGGTGGCCGGGACCGGCCGCGCGGTGGTCGTCGCCGTCGGCGCCGCCACCGAGGCCGGCCGCGCCCTGGCCCTGGCCGGCCGCGCCGGGTTCCCGGTCGGCATGCAGGCCCGCCTGGAGGAGCTCACCCGGCGGGGGATCCCGGCCACGTTCCTCGGCGGCGCGGCGGTGACCGGCATGGCGCTCCTGCGCGGGGGGACGCTGCGGACGGCGATCGCCTCGGGGGTCGCCGTCGCCGTCGCCGCCGTGCCCGAGGGGCTGCCGCTCATGGCCAGCGTCGCCCAGCTGGGCGCGGCCCGCCGGCTGTCCCAGCACGGCGTGCTCGTCCGGGCCTCCCGGACGGTGGAGGCGCTGGGCCGGGTCGACACCGTCTGCTTCGACAAGACCGGCACCCTCACCGAGGGCCGGCTGCGACTGGTGCGGGTCGCCGACCCCGCCGGCGAGCGCTCCCCCGACGCCCCACCGGCCCGGCGGGTGCTGCGGGCCGCCGCGCTGGCCACGCCGCAGCCCGACGGTCCGCACGCCCCGCGGCACGCCACGGACCAGGCCGTCCTCGACGCCGCCCGCGGCATCCTGGGCGATCAGCTGGACGCCGCGTGGGAGGAGCTCGCCGAGATCCCCTTCCACAGCGAGCGCAAGTACTCCGCCGCCGTCGGCCGCACGCCGACGAAGGTCCGGCTCGTGGTCAAGGGCGCTCCCGAGGTGATGCTCCCGCGGTGCAGCTCCGTCCGCGACGACCGGGGCAAGCGGCCGCTCGACCCGGCCGGCCGGGCGCGGGCCGCCGCGGCGGTGCACGCCCTGGCCGGCCAGGGCCTGCGGGTGCTGGCCGTCGCCCGCCGCAACGTGGGCAACGGCAGCGACCCGTTCCCGGCCGAGGAGGTCGCCGAGCTCGGTGACCTCACCCTGCTGGGTTTCCTCGGCCTGGCCGACGCCCCGCGCCCGCAGGCGGCCGGCACGGTCGCGGCCCTGCAGCAGGCCGGCATCCGCGCCGTCATGATCACCGGGGACCACCCGGTCACCGCGCGGGCCATCGCCACGGGCCTGGGCATCCCGGCCGGCGAGGTGGTCACCGGTCCCGAGCTGAGCGCGCTCGGCGCGGCCGCCCGCACCGAGCGGGTGGGCCGGGCGTCGGTGTTCGCCCGGGTGTCCCCCGAGCAGAAGCTGCAGATCGTGGCGGCGCTGCGCGACGGCGGCGCGGTGGTGGCCATGGCGGGGGACGGCGCCAACGACGCCGCGGCGATCCGCATGGCCGACGTCGGGATCGGGATGGCCGCCCGGGGCTCCACCTCGGCCCGCAGCGCCGCGGACCTGGTGTTCACCGAGCCCGACGTCGGCCTGGTGATCGACGCCGTCGTCGAGGGGCGGGCGATGTGGCGGCGGGTCCGGGACGGGGTGGCGGTGCTGCTCGGGGGGAACGCCGGGGAGCTGGCGTTCACGCTGGTGGGCACGGCGCTGGCCGGGCGGGCCCCGATCAGCACCCGGCAGTTCCTGGTGGTCAACATGTTCACCGACCTGCTGCCCTCGATGGCCCTGGCGCTGGCGCCCACCCCCGTCGAGCCGGCCGCGCGCGCGGCCCTGCTCGCCGAGGACCCGCCGTCGCTGGGCCGGCCACTGCTGCACGACATCGCCGCCCGGGGGGCGGTGACCAGCGCCGCGGCCCTGCTGGCCTGGCAGCTCGCCCGGTTCAGCGGCACGCCCCGGCGCGCCGGCACCGTGGGGCTGGCCGCGCTCGTGGGCGCCGAGCTCGGGCAGACGCTGCTGCTCAGCGGGCGCGATCCCCTGGTGCTCGGCGCCGGCCTCGGCTCGGCGGCGGTGCTGGCCACGATCATCCAGCTGCCCGGGATCAGCCGGTTCTTCGACTGCACCCCGCTGGGCCCGGTCGGCTGGGCGATCGTCGTCGGCTGCGCGGGGGGTGCCACGCTGACCTCGGCGCTGCTGCCCCGCCTGGCTGCCCTCCGGCGGGCGGCCGTGCCCGCTCCCGCGGGCCCGCCACCCCCCGACGGGTGAGGCGCCCGGCCCCGCGTGCACCGGCGCTCGCCCACCGACGGCCGAGTGACCTGGGCGTCTGCGGGTAGGGGATCCCCGCTGTGTCCTGGATCGCACCGGAGCCCCTCGGGCCCGGGAAAGCCGGAGTGGGAGACTCATTCATCATGACGACATCACCTGCGAGCGCCCCCGCCGGAACCACCACGTCCGGGCGGCCGAGGGTCGTCATCATCGGTTCCGGCTTCGGCGGGCTGTTCACCGCCAAGGCGCTCAAGCGGGCGCCGGTCGACGTCACCGTCATCGGGAAGACCAGCCACCACCTGTTCCAGCCGCTGCTGTACCAAGTGGCCACCGGCATCCTGTCCGAGGGCGAGATCGCGCCGGCCACCCGCGAGGTGCTGCGCGGCCAGGAGAACGCCCGGGTGGTGCTCGGCGAGGTCACCGACATCGACCTGGCCAACCGGACGGTCACCTCGACGATCCTGGGCCGCTCCACGGTGCACCCCTACGACGAGCTGGTCGTGGCCGCGGGTGCGGGGCAGTCCTACTTCGGCAACGACCGGTTCGCCGAGTTCGCCCCCGGGATGAAGAGCGTCGACGACGCCCTGGAGCTGCGCGGCCGGATCTTCGGCGCGTTCGAGCTGGCCGAGCTGGCCACCGACCCGGCCGAGATCGATCGGCTGCTCACCTTCGTCGTCGTCGGCGCCGGCCCCACCGGTGTGGAGATGGCCGGGCAGATCGCCGAGCTGGCCCACCGCACGCTGCGCCGCGACTTCCGCACCATCGACCCCACCCAGGCGCGGGTGATCCTGCTCGACGCCGCCCCTGCCGTGCTCCCGTCCTTCGGCGAGAAGCTCGGCGACCGCGCCCGCCGCCAGCTCAACAAGATCGGCGTCGAGGTGCAGCTGGGCGCGATGGTCACCGACGTCGACGCAGACGGCATCGAGGTCAAGGACGCCGACGGACAGGCCCGCCGGATCCAGGCCGCCACCAAGATCTGGGCCGCCGGCGTCCAGGCCAGCCCGCTGGGCAAGCAGCTCGCCGAGCAGTCCGGCGCCGAGATCGACCGGGCCGGCCGCGTCGCGGTGCAGCCCGACCTCACCCTGCCCGGCCACCCCGAGGTGCACGTGGTCGGCGACATGATGAGCCTGGATCGGCTGCCCGGCGTGGCGCAGGTGGCCATCCAGGGCGGCAGGTACGCCGCCGAGGCGATCAAGCGCCGGCTGGCGGGCAAGGCGCCAAAGGGCCCGTTCCGGTACTTCGACAAGGGGTCGATGGCGACGATCTCGCGGTACTCCGCCGTCGCCGAGATCGGCAAGCTGAAGTTCGAGGGCTTCATCGCCTGGGTGCTGTGGCTGGTCGTGCACCTCATGTACATCGTCGGCTTCCGCAGCCGGCTCACCGCGGTGCTGCACTGGGTGGTCAGCTTCCTCGGCCCCAACCGCTCCCAGCGCGTGGCCACCCAGCAGCAGGTCTACGGGCGGCTGGCCCTGGAGCAGCTCGGCCCGCACTTCTCCATCTCCAAGAGCGGCGGCCCGAAGGACGAGGTCCAGGCCACCGAGGACCTCACGCGACGCCGGTCGGCCTGAGAAGGGACCCCCTCCTGGGTCCCCTCGCACGCTCGGGGACGCCACGGAGGGGGCCGCCCGCGCACTCACACGGCGTGGGCGAGGGGCGGGACGTGCTCCTCGGGGCGCTCGAGGTGCAGCGGCCGCAGCGGCGAGGTGTCGTTGAGGTAGAGGAAGGCGTCGTACCGCTCCCCCAGGACGGTGGGCACGTAGTTCCCCCACCGCTCGCGCTCGGGGCGGTAGACCACGCCGATCGCCCGGTGGTCCAGCCGGCCGTGCAGCCACTCCGGGCCCTCGCCGTGCCCCGGGACGACGATCAGCGAGTCCTCCCCCAGGAGCCCGTGCAGAACCGACTCGATGCTGCCGGAGCGGGCCGGCGGGACCGGTAGCCGCTCCATCTGCGCCCCCCACTCCGCCCCCGCGATCACGCCGCCCCGGTAGCCGCCGAAACCGACCAGGACGACGTCGTCCGTCCCGTGCCGCTCGCGCAGCAGCTGGCCGACGTTGACCATGCCGGCAGCGGCCATGTCCGTGGCCCGCGCGTCGCCGATGTGCGTGTTGTGCTCCCAGACGACGGCCTTGTCCCCTGCGAACTCGAACAGCCGGTCGAGGGTGTCGGCCATGTGCACGTCACGGACGTTCCAGGACTCCGCCGAGCTCTGCACCATCGTGCGGTAGTAGAGCTCCGCGTTGGCCACCACGACAGCGTTCTGCTCCGCCGAGAAGCGGTCCTCCGGATCTCCGGCCGTGCCGCGGCTGCGTTCCTCCGCGAGATGGCGCAGCAGGTCGATGACGGCCTGCTCGCAGGTGGTGGGCGCGAAACGGGTGGCGAAGGCGTACTCGGCGCCGTCCTCGCCGAACGGCTCGAAGCAGCGCAGCGCCTCGATCGCCCGCTGGACGTGCTGGGGTTCGTGCTCACGGAGCCAGCCGATCAGCTCGTGCATCGACTCCCAGAGGCTGTAGACGTCCAGGCCGTAGAAGCCGACCCGTTCGGCCTCGGGCCGCTCGACGTTGAACCCGCGCAGCCAGCGGCAGAAGTCGACGACGTCGTCGTTCGCCCACATCCAGGTCGGCCAGCGGTCGAAGGAGTCGAGCGCGTCGCGCGGGTCCTCGTGCGCACCGTCGCGCAGCTTGACGCTGCGGTTCACCCGGTAGCAGTCGGGCCAGTCGCCCTCGACGGCGACGAAGCCGAAGCCGCGCTCCTCGATCAGGCGGCGGGTCAACGCTGCCCGCCAGGCGTAGTACTCGTGCGTGCCGTGGCTGGCCTCCCCGATCGCGACGATCCCCGCGTCGCCGATCCGTTCCAGCAACGGATCGAGGTCGGCGGGGCTCCGCAGTGGCCGGGCGAGCTCGTGGTGGCCGGTCATCGGTCGCCTGCCGAGCCGGGCTCGGCCATCTGCCGGTGCACCATGGCCTTCAGCCGGTCCGGCAGGACGGTAGTGGCCAGCTCCTGCGCCTTGGTCGTGAGCGAGCCGGCCACCACCTTCTCCTTGCCGGCCATGAGCGCCTCGAAGCCCTGCCGCGCCACCTGGGCGGGGTCGTCCTTGGGGCCGGCGCCGATCCTCGTGCCCTGAATGCCGGCGCGCTCGAAGAAGTGGGTGCCGGTGGGCCCGGGCATCAGCGAGGTGACGGCGACCGCGGTGTCGTCCAGTTCCTCCACCAGCGCCTCGGCGAAGGACTGCAGGAACGACTTGGAGGCGTTGTAGACCGCCTGATACGGGCCGGGCATCGTCGCGGCGATCGACGAGGTGATGAGCAGCCGGCCCTCGTTGCGGGCCACCATGTCCCGCAGCAGCAGCTTGGTCAGGCGCACGGTCGAGACGATGTCGAGGCAGATGACGTCCATCTCCTCCTCGATGTCGTTCTCCAGGAACGGCCCACCCTTGCCGACCCCGGCGTCGAGGGCGGCGGCCGTGACCGGGCGGCCGGCGGCCTGCACCGCGGCCCAGAGGGCCTCGACGCCCGCGAGGGTCCGGAGGTCGGCCTGCACCGCCCGGACGGCGGCGCCCTCGGCGCGCAGCTGTTCGGCCGCGGCGGTCAGCCCGGCATCCTCGGCGTTGACGATCAGGTCGAAGCCCGCGTCGGCGAACTGCCGGGCCAGCTCCAGGCCGATCCCGCTGGAGGCGCCGGTCACGAGGGCCAGGGGGCGCTCGTCGCTCATGCCCCTGCCGGTACCCGCCGGGCCGCGGGCCACGCGCGGGTCAGCCGCCGCCCTCGCGGACGAGCGCGGCCGCCACGGCGCGGGCGTCCCCGGTGCGCCGCCAGACGCGGCGCTGCCGGGCGGCCGAGGTGCCCCGCCGCCAGAGCCGGCCGACCAGCTCGGCGACCTCCTCCTGCTCGCCGTGGGCGCGCAGGTCCTCGTCCAGCTCGGTGAGCAGGCCGCGGACCGCTGCGCGCGCGCCGACCAGCACGCCGCGCGCGGGGTCGAACAGCGCGCCCCCGAGGCCGTCGCGGGCGGCCCGCCACCGCGCGGCGCGCAGCAGCTCCGGCCGCGGGTCGGGGAACGGCTCACCCCGCTGCGCGCGGCCGGCGAGCACGCGGACCAGGGACCGGACCAGCGCGGCGTGCAGGACGGCGTCGTCGAGGCTGGTGCACACGTCACCGAGCCGGAACTCCAGGGTCGGCAGCCGGGCCGACGGGCGCACGTCCCAGTAGAGGTGCGAGCCGTCGGCGATCACCCCGGCGGCGACCAGCCCGTCGACGAGCTCCCGGAACCGGGCGGCGTCGCCGAGCAGCTCCGGCGGTCCGGCGTTCGGCCAGCGCGACCAGTGCAGCGTGCGGAAGCTGTCGTACCCGGTGTCGATGCCGTCGTGGAAGGGCGAGCTCCCGGTCATCGCCAGCAGCACCGGCAGGTAGGGCCGGGCACGGTCCATGACGGCCACCGCGGTCTGCAGGTCCGGGACGCCCACGTGCACGTGGCACCCGCAGATGTCCTGCTGGAGCGCGAGCCCACCCCACCGCCGCACCATCGCCTCGTACCGCGCAGCAGGCGTCACCTGCTGCCCCCGCCAGGAGTCGAACGGGTGCGTGGAGGCGGCCAGGACCGCAAGCCCGGCCCGGGCCGCCGCGCCGGCCGCCTCGGCCCGGGTGGCGACGAGCTCCGCGCGCAGCTGCGCGAGCGTGGTGCAGACGCCGGTCGCCGTCTCCAGCTGGCTGGTGGTGATCTCGGACTTGAGGTGCTGACCCGCGGTGCCCGCGCGGAGCGCCGCGTCGAGGTCGGGGTTCCCGGACAGCGCGAAGGTCTCCGGGTCGACGAGGTGGAACTCCTCCTCCACGCCGAGGGTGACGCCGACGGCCGCCTCCGCTGCAGGGCGGGGCACCGCGGTCCGGCTCACGGCTCGGCGAACCAGGCGAACCCGAGGCCCGGCACCCGCAGCCGGCCGTCCCGAACGTGCAGCGGGCCGTCGCTGCCGTGCACCTGCGCGAACGTCCCGTAGCCGGTGACCGTGTCGGCGTCGACCTCCTGCGGCCCGGGGCCGACGTTGGCCACCCCGATGAAGGTGCCGCTGCGCGGGTGCCGGCGCCGCCAGACGAGGACCGCGTCGTTCCCGGCGTCGAGCAGCTCCGCCTCCGTGCCGCCGCGCAGCGCCAGCAGCGAGCGACGCACCTCCCCCAGCCGGCGCACCGCGGCGAAGACCCGGCCCTCCAGCGTCGCCGGGTCGTGCCGGCGGGCGGCCGCGGCCCAGTCCATCGGCGGCCGGTGCATCCACCGGTTGTCCGGCGCCCGCGCCGGGTCGGCCAGGTACCCGGCGTCGTTGCGCAGCGCGAGCTCGTCGCCCATGTACAGCAGCGGGATCCCGCCGAAGGAGCAGGCGACCGAGTACAGCAGCACCAGGCGGCGGATCCCGGCCTCCAGCGCCGCGTCGTCGCCCCGGTCCAGGGCGTCCTCGATGCCGCACAGCGAGGCCGCCGTGCCGGAGACGCGGGCGTCGCCGGTGGCCTCGTTCTCCTGGAACAGCGCACCGCGGGCGAAGGAGTCGGGGAGCCGGCCGGCGTAGAAGTCGTTGAGGAACCGTCGGTGCCCGAAGCCGCTGACGCCCACCGCGCCGGCGTCGGTGTCGGTGATCGCCCAGCCGATGTCGTCGTGCCCCCGCACGTAGGTGACCCAGGAGGCGGTCGGCGGGATCGGCCGCATGCGGGCCAGCGCCGTGCGGGCCAGCCGGGCCTCCCCGGTGGCCAGGCTGCTCCACAGCAGCACCATCAGCGAGTTGTGATAGGCCAGCTCGCACTCGGGCCGGTACCGCTCGTGCCCGCCGAGGTAGGGGACCAGGTCGTCGGGGGCCACGATCGCCTCGGCCTTGAAGATCACCCCCGGGGCGGCGAGGCGGGTGAGGGCGTGCAGCAGCTGCAGCAGCGTGTGCGCCTCGGGCTGGTTCTGGCAGCTGGTGCCCAGCCGCTTCCACATGAACGGGACGGCGTCCATCCGGAACACGTCGACGCCGCGGTTGGCCAGCCAGGTGATCTCCTCCAGCATGGCCAGGGTGACCGCCGGGTTCGTGTAGTCCAGGTCCCACTGGTAGGGCCAGAACGTGGTCCACACCCAGCCGCCGGCGCCGCCGCAGGCCTCCGGCACCCAGCTGAACGAGCCGGGCGCGCGGTCGGGGAAGACCTCCGGGATGGTCGCGTCGTAGGCGTCGGGCATCGTCCGGTCGGGGAAGGCGGTGTAGAAGCCGGCGTACGCGGGGTCACCGGCCAGCCAGCCCTGCGCCCAGGTGTGCTCCCGCGCGGTGTGGTTGAGCACCAGGTCGATGCACAGGCTCATGTCCCGCTCGTGCAGCGCCGCCGCCACCCGCTCGAGGTCGGCCATGGTGCCCAGCCGGGGGTCGACCGCGCGGTAGTCGGCGACCGCGTAGCCGCCGTCGTTCTCGCCCGGCCGGGGCGCCAGCAGCGGCATGAGGTGCAGGTAGCTGGTGCCGAGCTCGGCCAGGTAGTCCAGGTGCTCCGGCAGCCGGTCGAGGGTCCCGCAGAAGCGGTCGACGTAGCAGACGTAGCCCTGCATCCGGGTCCGCTGGAACCAGCCGGGGTCGATCTCGCGGCGCCGGTCCAGCCGGCGCAGCTCCTCCGGGCGCTCGGTCGCGGCGGCCAGCGCGATCCGCAGCGCCCGATCGAACAGCTCGTCCGCCCGGTCCCCGTAGAGCGCGGCCAGCGGCTCGTGCACGTCGAGCAGGGCGAGGTCCACCCTGTGCAGGAACGCATCGGCGTCCGCCGTCCCGAGGGCCGCGACGGCGTCCTCGGCCAGCCGCGCCCGCACCTGCCCCCATGCCCGCACCGCCGATTCCCGGCGGGCGGCTACCGAGACCGTCATCGGGTCAGTATCGCGATGTTCGCCCACAGCGCGACCGCTGCCGCGGAGCGCCCGGACGGCGTTGACTGGGAGCTGTAAGCACGTAATCAGGAGGCTCCGCCATGGCACCCGACTCCGACTCCCTCTCCGGTACCGCGCTGGACGCCTACTCGCGCATCGTCACCGCCGTCGCCGCCGACCTCGGCCCGCACGTGGCCGCCCTCGAGGTGAGCGGGCCTGCCGGCCACGGCGCCGGCTCGGCGGTCGTCGTCCCCGGAGAGGGGCTGCTGCTCACCAACGCCCACGTGGTGGGCCGGGCCCGTTCCGGCCTCGCGGTGTTCAGCGACGGCAGCGAGGCCGACGTCGACGTCGTCGGCGCCGACCCGCTGTCGGACCTCGCGGTCGTCCGGGCCCGCGGCGTCATCCCGCCGCCGGCGGTGCTCGGCGACGCGGCCGAGCTGCGCGTCGGCCAGCTCGTCGTCGCCGTCGGCAACCCGCTGGGCCTGGCCGGCTCGGTCACCGCCGGCGTGGTCAGCGGCCTGGGCCGGTCGCTGCCGACCCGCGACGGCCGCACGGCCCGGGTGGTCGAGGACGTGATCCAGACCGACGCCGCGCTCAACCCCGGCAACTCCGGCGGGGCGCTGGCCGACTCCGCCGGGCGCGTCGTCGGCATCAGCACCGCCGTCGCCGGCTGGGGCCTCGGACTGGCCGTGCCGATCAACGACACGACCCGCCGCATCGTCGCCGCGCTGGTCTCCGCCGGCCGGGTGCGCCGGGCCTACCTGGGCCTGGTCAGCTCGCCCGCGCCGCTGCCGGCTCCGCTGGCCGCGCGGACCGGCCGCCGGCGCGGGCTGCGGATCGTCGACGTCGTCCCCGGCTCCCCCGCCGACCGCGCCGGCCTCAAGGCCGGCGACCTGGTGCTCGAGGCCGGCCGGCGCCCGGTCGCGGAGGCGCAGAGCCTGCAGCGGCTGCTGTTCGCCGACGCGATCGGGCGGTCGCTGCCGGTGACGGTGTATCGGCGCGGCGCGATGGTCGACGTCATCACCGTGCCGACGGAGCTCACCGGAGCGTGACCGTCCCCCGCCGGCGTTCCCCCGATCGGCGTCACCGGCCCTCCCCCCATGGGGGCAGGTCGTCGCGGAGCGCTCCAGAACGTCACCGGGACGACCGATGCTCGCGGGGACGAACGGGGGGAGGGACCTCATGCACGCGGACCGGCCGGCGGGAACGCCGTTGCTGTCGTTGCTGTACGCCGTCAGCGGCACGCTGTGCCTGCTCGGTGCGCTGAACCCGCTCACGCCCGAGACCCCCGTCGGCCTGCTCTGGGTGCTGGCCGTCATCGGCTGCGGCGGTGCGGCACTGCTGTGGCTGCGCCGGCAGCGCCTCAGCACCGGCGCGGTCCACGTGGCGGTCGCGACGATGGCCACCCTCATCGCCCTGCTGGCCTGGCGGTCGGTGACCGCGGTGGGCGTGGTCGGGCTGGGCCCCTCGATGGTCGCGCTGGCCGTCTACACCGCCCACTACCTGCCGCGCCCGGCGGCCCGGGCGCACGCGGTCTACCTGCTCGCGGTCACCACCGCGGGAGCCCTCGCCGCGGCGCCCTCCGGCATCGCGCTGCCCTGGCTGACCAACGTCGTCACCGTCGCCGCCCTCGTCGAGGCGCAGACCCGCATCTCGGCGACCCTGCACCGGGCCGCGGGCACCGACCCGCTGACCGGGCTGGCCAACCGCCGCGCGTGGGAGGCCGGCGCCGAGCGGAGCCTGGCCCACGCGGCGCGCAGCGGCGAGCCGCTGACCGTCGTCCTCCTCGACCTGGACGGGTTCAAGACCGTCAACGACGAGGACGGGCACGGCGCCGGCGACGCGCTGCTGCAGTCGCTGGCCGGGGCCTGGAGCAGCGAGCTGCGCACCGCCGACCTGCTCGGCCGGTACGGCGGCGACGAGTTCGTCCTGTGCCTGCCCGGCACCGATGCTGCCCGCACCCAGGAGCTCGTCGCCCGGCTGCGGGCCAGCCATCCGGCGTCCTGGTCGGCCGGCACGGCGGCGGCCGCGCCCGGGGACACCCTGGCCGACCTCCTCCGACGCGCCGACACCGACCTCTACCGGCACAAGGCCAGCCGCCGGTGACCTGAGCCCGGCATCCCCTCGGCCGGGCCCCGTCGACCCTGTCCGCTCCGCCGGGCCCGGTGGCACGGTGCCGGGACGACGGGCGCGGAGGTCGCCATGGCATCTCTCCTGGCGGTCAGGGGCGGCGCCAGGCGTCCGAGGTCAGGTGGGAGCCGGCCATCGGGCCCATCTGCAGCATCCCGCCGTCCACCGGCCAGGAGGCGCCGGTGACGTAGCCGGCCCCCGGCGAGGCGAGGAAGGCGACGACGGCGGCGACCTCCCGGGCGTCGCCGGGACGGCGCAGCGGGATGCCGGGGCGCTCGTGGCCGGGTGCAGTGGGGTCCTCGTCCTCCTGCCCGGTCATGGGCGTGGCGATCTCCCCGGGCGCGACGGCGTTCACGGTGATGCCGTGCTCGGCGAGCTCCAGCGCCGCGACGCGGGTGAGCAGCCCCAGCCCGCCCTTCGCGGCGCAGTAGGCCGCCGCGCCGACCCGGGGCTGGTGCTCGTGCACGCTGGTGATGTTCACGATCCGCCCGCCACGGCCGGCCGCGACCATGCGCCGGGCGGCGCGCTGCAGGCAGAGGAAGGCGCCGTCGAGGTCGATGGCGAGCACCTGCCGCCAGGTGGCCAGGTCCAGGTCGAGCAGCGGGGTCCGGTGGCCGGTGCCGGCGTCGTTGACCAGGACGTCGACGCCCCCGAGCGCGTCGGCGAGGTCGTCCACGACGTCGGCCGCCCCGGGCAGCCGGGTGAGGTCGAGGTGGCGCACCTCGGCCCGCCGGCCGAGCCCGCGCACCTCCGCCGCGGTGGCCTCCGCGGCGGCCGGCGCGCGGTACCAGGTGATGCCGACGTCGCAGCCCTGCTCGGCCAGGGCCACGGCGACGGCCCGGCCGATGCCCGACTCCGACCCGGTGACGATCGCGACCCGCTCGCTGCTCCCGGTCATGACCGCACGCTAGTGAGCCCGGCTCGCCGCCGCCCCGGTCCGGCCGGGGCGGCGGCAGCTCGGCTCAGGGCACGACCACCTGCGCCCAGACCGAGTCGCTGTTGCCACCGAAGTCGGCGACGGTCAGCTCGGCGTACAGCTCGGTGCCCGAGGGCAGCGGCTCGAAGTCGTACTGCAGGGACGGCAGGTCGGCGTACAGGCCGATGTCGGAGGCCGGCTCCCACGACGCGGTGCCGTCCGGCGCGACGACGAGCAGCTTGGGCACGATGAGCCCCGTCGGGTCGGCGTACAGCTCGCCGAAGGTCCCGGCCTGCGGGTTGTAGCCGTAGTACGTCTCGTTGAGGACGTCGCCGCTCTCCGGGTCGAAGGTGATCGACAGGATGACGTCCTCGTAGTCGTCCGCACCCGGCGCGTAGTAGGCCAGCGGCACGTCGATCGTCGCGACCTCCGCCTCGTCGTCATAGTTCAGGGTGAGGTAGGCGTAGGAGGTGTCCTCGCCGTCGCTGATGGTCATCGTGGTCAGGTCGTAGATGCCCAGCGCGATGCCGGAGCCGTCGTCGGCGATCTCCGCGGGCTCCTCGCCGAAGAACACCACCGAGCCGTCCGCGGCGACCTGCCCGTAGCCGATCGTCGCCGTGGCCAGGTTGTCCGCAGCGGCCAGGTCGAACGTGCCGACCAGGTTGAGCCCGTCCTGGTCGAAGAAGACCTCGGCCTGGCCGCCGGCGTTCTGGAACTCCGGCTGCTCCTCGGCGGGGATCGCGTCGCCCGCGTCGTAGTAGCTGGCCAGGAAGGCGCCCCACGCCTGCGCGCTCTCCACCGAGGCGTAGTCGGGGTCCAGCAGCTCCTCGGTCGGCGGGAAGTAGATGGACAGCCCGCTGGCGCCCAGTGCGGCCGGCCCG
The DNA here is from genome assembly GCF_900114385.1 of Geodermatophilus ruber. Classification (GTDB taxonomy): domain Bacteria; phylum Actinomycetota; class Actinomycetes; order Mycobacteriales; family Geodermatophilaceae; genus Geodermatophilus; species Geodermatophilus ruber. Next base: position 162,192 of record NZ_FOSW01000009.1, on the reverse strand, counting down.
GTGACCTCGTGGACGACGGCGTCGTTGATCGCGGTGACCAGCGCGTCGGCCTCGTCGGACACGTCGAGCGCCTCGACGCCGATCTCGGAGGCGAGCAGCCCGAGGTCAGCCATGTGCGTGTCCACGGTGGGATCGGCGTCCCGCCCGAAGCCGAGGACCGTCTCCCGCTCCCGGCCGACGACCGGCGCGACGTCGGCGACCCGGTCGGTGAGCGCGGCGCTGAAGGTGGCCAGCGCCTCGTCGACGGCGCCCATCTGCCCGAGGTCGAGCATCGACAGGGTGATGTCGGCGCCGGTGCCCTCGGCCTCGGCCTGGGCCTGGTAGCCGTCGACGATGGCGGCGCCCAGGGTGTCGACGTCGGTGGCCGGGTCGTCGGCCAGCACCTGGAAGGCGCCGTAGTCCCAGCCGTGGCCGGGCTCGAGCTCCTGGGAGGCGATCATCCGGTCGGCGAGCGGCGCCATGGCGCTGGCCGTCTCGTAGGTGGCCATCAGGCAGGCGTCGAAGCCGAGCAGGTCCAGCTTCTCGACGCCGGCCTCGGCCAGGCCCTCGCCGATCCCGCTGCGCAGCTCGTCGAGGGTCAACGTGCTGTGGCCGGCCGACTCGTCACCGCCCACCCCGGGCCAGGAGGCGCCGTGGTCGGAGATGACCAGGGCGTAGTTCTCGGCGGGGTGGTCGGCGATGCCCTGGGCGATGAAGTCGCTGAGCGCGGCGGGGTCCCCGGTGTCCACCTCGCCGAGGTCGGCCAGCTCGGTGACCTCGCCCTGCCCGAGGGACAGGTACTTGGCGCCCACCCAGTCGTCGAGGCCCAGCAGCGGGTCGGTGCTGTAGTCCGCGGCGCGGTCGACCATGGCCGCGATCTGCAGGTTCTCGTTGGAGCCCACCCCGGCGAACTCGGTCAGGTCGGCGAGCAGGTAGGGCTCGAGGTCGGTGTCGGCGATGGAGTAGACCAGCACCGTCCAGCCCTCACCCGAGGCGGCCGCCTCCTCCGCCGGGTCGCCGGCCTCCCCGGAGCATCCCGCTGCCAGCACGCACAGCGCGGCACCCACAACCGACCATCGACGCATGATTCCTCACTCCAGCTCTTGCCCGCCTGACCTGCGGGGATGACGGAGTGTGACAGACAGTGCACGGGAGGATGGGACGCCGCGCACACCGGAGCGTCCGAGCCCGACCATCGCCGCGCCGTCCCGCCTAGCGTGGGCAGCCCGCAGCTCCCGACCGGAAGGCCAGGACATGTCCACCGCCACGACGACCCTGTCCCGCGAGCGCGCCGATCTCCTGGAGAGCCTCGACCGGCACCGCTCCTTCCTGCGGTTCACCGTCCGGGACCTGACCGACGAGCAGGCCACCCGGCGGACGACGGTCAGCGAGCTGAGCCTGGCCGGGCTGATCAAGCACGTCGCCAGCACCGAGGCGTCGTGGACCCGGTTCATCGAGGGCGGGCCGGAGGCGATGAGCGGCGGCTGGACCCCGGAGGCGTGGGCGCGCGAGTGGCGGCTGGAGCCGGGCGAGACCCTGGCCGACGTGCTGATGTCCTACGACGAGGTCGCCCGGCACACCGACGAACTGGTCGCCGCGCTGCCCGACCTCGACGCCGAGCACCCGCTGCCCGAGGCACCGTGGTTCGAGCCGGGCGCGCGCTGGTCGGCGCGGCGGACCCTGCTGCACATCATCGCCGAGACCGCCCAGCACGCCGGGCACGCCGACATCCTGCGGGAGTCCCTGGACGGCCAGAAGACGATGGGCTGAGCCCGCCCCGAGCCATCGAGATCATCGGCGCGTCGGGCTGCCAGCCGCCGATGCTCACGGCTCGGCGACGGCCGCGGCCAGCTGCTCGAGCGCGGCCAGGCTGTGGCCGCTGACGAACGCGTCGACCAGCGGCAGCGCCGCCGCCATCCCGCCCACCAGCGGGGCGTAGCCCGGGGCGGCCTTGCGGGGGTTCACCCACACGATCCGGTGCGCCAGCCGGCGCAGCCGCCGCATCGCCGCCGCGACGTCCTCCGGGTCGTCGGTCGCCCAGCCGTCGGAGAGCACGACCACCACGGCGCCGCGGGCCAGGCCACGGCGGCCGTGGCCGGCGACGAAGCCGCCGATCCCCTCGGCCAGCCGGGTGCCGCCGGCCCAGTCCGGCCCGGTCGCCCCCGCCCGGGCCAGGGCCTGGTCGGGGTCCCGGACGGCGAGCTGGCGGGTGAGCCGGGTCAGCCGGGTGGAGAAGACGAACGCCTCCGCCCGCGCCACGGCGACGGCGCCCTGCAGCAGCGACAGATACACCCGCGTGTACGGCTCCATCGACCCGGAGACGTCGCAGAGCAGCACCAGCCGCCGCGGCTGCGTCCGCCGGGTGGCCGCGACCAGCCGCACCGGATCGCCGCCGGAGCGCTGGGCGGCCCGCACGGTGCGGCGCAGGTCGAGCCGGTCGGCACGGCGGCGGGTGGGCCGGGTGCGCCGACTGCGCCGCTGCGGTGTGCTCAGCACCAGCCGGCGGACCAGCTCGCGCAGGCCGGCCAGCTCCTCGTCGGTGAGCTCGGCGAAGGAGGTGTGCCGCAGCCGCTCCTCGGTCGAGGCGGCGGCGAGGACGACGTCCCGCTGCCCCTCCTCGCCGTCCTCCGCCCCCGGCAGGCCGATCGCCCGCTGCTCCCCCGCTCCGGGGGGCGGCCGGTGGTCCGGCGGCGACGGGCGCACCCGGGGTCGCGCCCCGGCCGACGGGGGTGCGGTGGGGTCGCCGCGACGGTCGGCGGGGTCGAGGCGACCGTCGAAGACGGCGGAGAAGACCGCGTCGAAAACCGGCAGCTGCGCGTGGTCGGTGACCAGGGCGACCCGGCAGGTCCAGTACAGCGCGGTCCGGTCGACCGGGAGCACCAGCTGCAGGGCCCGCGCCAGGCGGGCGGTCCGCTGGGGGGTGGTCGGCAGGCCGGCCCGGTGCAGCGCCGTGGTGAGCCCGACCGCCAGCGGCCCCGGTGCGACGGCGGGCGGCTCAGCCACCGGCGGCCACCCAGGCGGCGCCGCGGGTCCGCGCGAGCTCCTGGTCGTCCCGGTTCTTCAGCAGCGACCCCCATGTCGCCTGGACCGCGGCGGGTTCGAGCCGGTCCACGCCCAGCACGGCGAGGGCGGCCACCCAGTCGATCGCCTCGGCGATGCCCGGCGGCTTGACCAGGTCCAACGAGCGCAGCCGGGTGAGCGCGGCGGCCGCGGCCAGGGCCAGCGGCTGGGCGCTGCCGGGCACCCGGCGGCGGACGATCTCGGCCACCGTCTCCCGCGAGGGGTGGTCGATCCAGTGGTAGAGGCAGCGGCGGGTGAGCGCGTCGTGCAGATCCCGGGTGCGGTTGGAGGTGAGGACGACGACCGGCGGGTGGGCCGCCCGCAGGGTGCCCAGCTCCGGCACGGTGACCGCCGCCTCGGCCAGCACCTCGAAGGTGAACGCCTCGAACTCCGCGTCGGCCCGGTCGATCTCGTCGAGCAGCAGCACCGCCGGCCGCGGCCCGGGGTGCTCGATCGCCTGCAGCAGCGGCCGCCGCAGCAGGTACTCCGGGCCGAAGAGGTCGTCCTCGGCCAGCGGCGCGCCCGACGCCTCGGCCAGCCGGATGCCCAGCAGCTGGCGCGGGTGGTTCCACTCGTAGAGCGCCTCGGCGGCGTCGATGCCCTCGAAGCACTGCAGCCGGTACAGCGGGGTGTCCAGCACCCGGGCCAGCGCCTTGGCCGCCTCGGTCTTGCCCACCCCGGGCTCACCCTCCAGCAGCAGCGGCTGCGGCAGCCGCACGGCCAGGAACAGCGCCGTCGCCAGCCCCGGGTCGGCCAGGTAATCGACGGCGTCGAGCGCGGCGGCCAGGGTCTCGACGTCGGGCACCCGCTCCCGGACCTCCTCCTCCGCCCCCACCCGCGCTGCCCCGGGACGGCCGAAATGGCCATTTCGACCCTCGGGAGCCGGGTCAGGAGGCGGGGGCATGGCCGGCCGGGTCGGCGAGGAAGGCGGTGCGGCAGCCCGGGCCGCAGAACCAGGTACTCACCCCGTCGAGGGTCACGTGCGGGGTGGCGCCGACCGCGGCGACGGTCATGCCGCACACCGGGTCGACCGCGCGGGCGGGTGGGGGTGGACGACGCTCGGCAGCCCGCCGCTCGGCGACGAGCTGCGCGAGCACCGACAGCGCGATCTCCCCCGCGGTGCGCGCCCCGATGTCCAGCCCGGCCGGGCTGCGCACCCGGGAGCGCTGCTCGTCGGTCACGTCGAGGGCGGCCAGCACCGCGGCGCCGCGGATCCGGCTGGCGATCAGCCCGACGTAGGGCACGCCCAGCCGCAGCGCCGCGGTCAGCGCGGGCTCCTCGCCCTGCCCGTGCGAGGCCACCACCAGCGCGGCATCGTCCGCCGAGGGGGCGGCGTCCTCCCCCGCGACGCGCTCGACGGCGAACCCGAGCGGACCCCCGAGCGCGCCCAGCGCCTCGGCGATCGGGCTGTCCCCCACGACCAGCATCCGCGGGGCGGGCACCCGCGGCTCGAGGAAGATCTCCACCGAGCCGCCGGACAGGCACGGGTTGGCGACGGTGACCGCGCCCTCCTCCGACGCCTGCGGCACCTGCTCCCCGGGGACGATCCGGAGCAGCAGCGGCTCCCGGGTCGACAGCGCCATCAGGCCGTACTCCCGCACCGACGACTCGGCGCACGTGCCGCCCACGAAGCCGTCGATGACCCCGTCGGAGCGGATGACGGCGGTGTCGCCGGCGTGCGCGCTGGCCGGCCGCTGCGCCCGCACGACGGTGGCGTGCACGAACGGCACCCGCGAGCGCACGAGCTCCTCGGCCCGTTCGGCGACGGTCATCTCTCTCCTTCCGTGCGGAGTGGATCCGTGGGCGTAACCCCGACGAATCCACTCCGCAGGCCTCAGATCGGCGGGGTCGCGCGGCCCTGCATGGCCGCCCAGACGCGGGCGGGGGTGCACGGCATGTCCATGTGCCGGACGCCGAGGGGCGCCAGCGCGTCGACCACGGCGTTGACCACCGCCGGCGGCGAGCCCACCGTCGCCGACTCCCCGATGCCCTTGGCGCCGATCGGGTGGTGCGGCGAGGGCGTCACGGTGTGGCCGGTCTCCCAGTCGGGGACCTCCATCGCGGTGGGGATCAGGTAGTCCATGAACGAGCCGCCCAGGCAGTTGCCCTGCTCGTCGAAGCCGATGAACTCCATCAGCGCCATGCCCACGCCGTCGGCCAGCCCGCCGTGCACCTGCCCCTCGATGATCATCGGGTTGATGCGGGTGCCGCAGTCGTCGACCGCGACGAACCGGCGCACGCGGACCTTTCCGGTGCCCCGGTCGACGTCGACCACGCAGACGTAGGCGCCGAACGGGAAGGTGAGGTTCGGCGGGTCGTAGGTGACCTCGGCGTCGAGGTTGCCGTCGACCCCCTCGGGCAGCGCGACCGTGCCGTGCGCGCCGAGGGCGATCTCGGCGATCGTCCGCCCGGCCGAGGGATCGCCCTGCACGTACCAGCGGCCCTTCTCCCACTCGAGGTCCTCGGGCCGGGTCTCGAGCATCGCCGCGGCGATCGCCCGCGCCTTGTCGCGCACCTTCCGGGCGGCCAGGGCCACCGCTCCCCCGCTGACCGGGGTGGAGCGGCTGCCGTAGGTGCCCAGGCCGAACGGCGTCCGGTCGGTGTCGCCGTGGACGACGTCGATGTCCTCGGGTGGGATGCCCAGCTCCTCGGCGAGGATCTGCGCGAACGTCGTCTCGTGGCCCTGCCCCTGGGTCTGCACCGACAGCCGGACGACGGCCTTGCCGGTGGGGTGCACCCGCACCTCGGCGCCGTCGTTCATGCCCAGCCCGAGGATGTCCATGTGCTTGCGGGGGCCCGCGCCCACGGTCTCGGTGAAGAACGAGACCCCGATGCCCATCAGCTCGCCCCGGGCCCGCTTCTCGGCCTGCTCGCGGCGCAGCTCGTCGTAGCCGGCCATCTCCAGCGCCTTGCGCATCGCCGGCTCGTAGTCGCCGGAGTCGTACTCCCAGCCGGTCTTGTTCCGGTAGGGGAACTGCTCGGGCCGGATGAAGTTGCGCAGCCGCAGCTCGGCCGGGTCCATCCCCAGCTCGGCGGCGAGGACGTCCACCATCCGCTCCACCAGGTAGACCGCCTCGGTGACCCGGAACGAGCAGGCGTAGGCCACGCCGCCGGGCGCCTTGTTGGTGTAGACGCCGGTGACCGCGCAGTGCGCGGCCTGCAGGTCGTAGCTGCCGGTGAAGATGGAGAAGAACCCGGCGGGGTACTTGGTCGGCTGGGCGGTGGCGTTGAACGCGCCGTGGTCGGCGAGCACGTGCGTGCGGACGGCGAGGATGCGGCCCTCGCGGGTCGCCGCGATCTCGCCCCGCATGATGTAGTCCCGGGCGAACGAGGTGGACATCAGGTTCTCCGACCGGTCCTCCATCCACTTCACCGGCCGGCCGGTCACGATCGAGCCGACGACGGCCAGGATGTAGCCCGGGTAGATGCCGACCTTGTTGCCGAAGCCGCCACCGATGTCCGGGCTGATCACCCGGATCTTGTGCTCGGGGATGCCGGCGACCATCGCGAACAGGGTGCGGTGCGCGTGCGGGGCCTGGGTGGTCTCGTAGAGGGTGAGCGTGCCGTCGACCGGGTCGTAGTCGGCGAGGGCCCCGCAGGTCTCCATCGGCGCCGGGTGCACCCGGGGATAGACGACCTCCTGGGCGACCACGACCTCGGCGGCGGCGAAGACCGCGTCGGTCTCGGCGGCGTCCCCGGCCTCCCAGTCGAAGACGTGGTTGTCGGTGCGGCCGGCGAGGTCGTCGCGGATGACCGGGGCGCCGGGGTCGAGGGCGCGGCGGGCGTCGATCACCGGCGGGAGCTCCTCGTACTCCACATCGATGAGCTCGAGGGCGTCGCGGGCCGCGTACCGGTCCTCGGCCACGACGAAGGCGACCTCCTGCCCCTGGAAGCGCACCTTGTCGGTGGCCAGCACGGCCTGGACGTCGGCCGACAGCGTCGGTGCCCACGCCAGGTTCAGCCCCTCGAGGTCCCTGCCGGTGATCACCGCGTGCACCTTCGGATGGGCCAGCGCCTCGGTGGTGTCGACCGAGACCAGCCGGGCGTGCGCCACCGGGGAGCGCAGGATCGCGCCGTGCAGCATGCCGGGCAGCACGATGTCGTCGACGTAGCGGCCCTTCCCGCGGACGAAGCGCGGGTCCTCCTTGCGCTGGATGCGGCCGAAACCGATCGGCCGGTCGGCCGACGTCGCGGCCGGGTTGGCCGGCCGGTGCTCCACCGCGGTCACGCCCGCACCTCCTCGGTGGCGGGGTGGGCGGCCGCCCAGCGGACGGCGCGGACGATCGTCGCGTAGCCGGTGCAGCGGCAGATCTGACCGGAGATCGCCTCGCGGATCTCGGCCTCGTCGGGATCGGGGTTGCGGTCCAGCAGCGCCCGGGCGGTCAGCATCATCCCGGGGGTGCAGAACCCGCACTGCAGGCCGTGCTCCTCCATGAAGCCCTGCTGGACCGGGTCGAGCGCGGCGCCGTCGGCCAGCCCCTCGACGGTGCGCACCTCGTGCCCGGAGGTCATGGCCGCCAGCGCGGTGCACGACTTCACCGGGACGCCGTCGACGAGGACGACGCAGGTGCCGCAGTTGCTGGTGTCGCAGCCCCAGTGGGTGCCGGTCAGGCCCAGGGTGTCGCGCAGGAAGTGCACGAGCAGCAACCGGGGTTCGACGTCGCGGGTGACCTCGGCCCCGTTGACGGTCATGGTGACCTGCATGCTCAGCCTCCCTGGACGGCGGTGAGGGCACCGGCGCCGGCGCGCTCGGCGGCGGAACGGAGCACCCGGCGGGTGAGCTCCTCGGCGAGGTGACGCTTGTAGTCGACCGGGCCGCGCTGGTCCTCGACCGGGGAGCTGGCCGCGGCGGCCAGCCGGCCCGCCTCGGCGAACACCTCCTCGCTGGGGTGGGTGCCGAGCAGCACCGCGGCGGCGTCGGTGGCCAGGCCCGAGAGCCCCAGGGCGGTCAGCCCGATGCTCGCGTCGGCGATCGTGCCGTCGTCGGCGAGGACGAGCGCGGCCCCGGCGGCGGCGACCGCCCAGTCCCCGACGCGGCGCTCGACCTTCTCGTAGGCGCTGCCCGAGCGCGGCCGGACCGGGAAGCGGACCTCGGTGATCAGCTCGTGCTGCTCGCAGGCGGTCTCGTAGGGGCCGCGGTGGAACTCCTCCATCCCGATCACCCGCTCGCCGGCCCGGCCGGTGATGACCACCCGGGCGCGCAGCACGTCGCAGACGGTGCTGAGGTCCTCGGCCGGGTCGGCCTGGCCCAGCGAGCCGCCGATCGTGCCGCGGTTGCGGACGACGGGGTCGGCGATCACCCGCTCCGCGTCGTGCACGATCGGCAGCAGCCGCCCGACCTGCGCGGAGGCGAGCAGGTCGGCGTGCGTGGTGAGCGCGCCGACCCGCAGCCAGTCGCCGTCCCGGATGAGGTGGCGCAGCTCGGCGAGGTCGCCCAGGTCGATGAGCCAGTCGGGCCGGGCCAGCCGCAGCTTCATCATCGGGAGCAGGCTGTGCCCGCCGGCGAGGACGCGGGCCTCCGGCCCGTGCCGTTCCAGCAGCTCCAGCGCGTCGGCGACGCTGGTCGCCCGCGCGTACTCGAAGGGGGCCGGTACCTGCACGGTGACTCCTCCGGCATGGGGGCCGCGACGCCGGGGCCCCTGGTGGCGCAGGAGCTTGTCCCTGCGCCCGACCTCCGTCAACATCCCGATAAGCAACCCCTTATCAGGGCGGGACACCGTGACGTTCACCCAGCTGCGCACGTTCGCGCTGGTGGCCGAGCTGGGTTCCCTGCGGGCGGCGGCGGCCGCCCTGGGGGTGAGCGAGCCGGCGGTCTCGGCGGCGATGGCGGCGCTGCGGGCCGACCTCGGCGACCCGCTGTTCCGGCGCGCGGCCGGCGGGATCGAGCTGACCGAGGGCGGGCGGGCGCTGGCCGCGCGGGCCCGGGAGCTGGTCCGGATGGCCGACCGCACCCGGCGCGAGGTGACCCAGGCCGCGACCACCCGGCGGCTGCGCGTGCTGGCCACCGCGGCCTGCGCCGAGCACGTCGCCGGCACGCTGCTCGAGGCCTTCACGCGGCGGGCGCCGCGCACCGAGCTGGACCTCGCCGTCGGGCCGGCCGCGGCGACCTCCGCCGCGCTGGCCGAGGACGCGGCCGACGTCGTGCTCGGCGCCCGGCCGGTCCCGGCACCGGGGCAGGCGATCGCGGCGGTGCCGTTCCTGCGCTACCAGCGGCTGGTCGTGGCCGCTCCCGGCCACCCGCTGGCCGGGCGGGGCCGGCTGAGCGTGGCGGCACTGGGCCGGCACCCCTGCCTGACCGGGCCCGCCGGGTGGGAGCCGGGCACCGAGGAGCGGCGCTGGGCCGAGCGCGCGGAGCGGGGGCGGGCGGGTAGGTCCCTGGACGTGCAGCGGCTGCCCAGCGAGGCGGCCGCGCTGGCCGCGGCCCGCGCCGGCGCCGGCGTGCTGCTCGCCCTGGGCCACGCCGTCCGTGACGACCTGCGCTCCGGGGTGCTGGTGCGGCTGGCGGTGGAGGGCACGCCGGTGACCGGGATGTGGTGGAGCGGGGTGCCCGGCGAGGGGCGGGCGGTCCCCGCGGCGACGGCGCTGCAGCGGTTCCTCACCACGCCGGAGGCGACCAGCGCGCTGCTGGCCGGCCGGGCCCCGCGGGACCGCGCCCGGCCCACCGTGCGGGTGGAGCTGTGGAGCAACAGCTGAGCACCGCACCGCCGCACGTCGAGGGCCGCGCCGGCCGCCGGGTCCCCTACGCCGGGTCCTCCTCCGGCTCGGCGGCGGCGCGGTCCGACGCGCGGGCTCCCTGCACCGACTGCCGCCCGCCGGAGACCCCTTCGGGCGCGGCCGGCCCGGAGCCGGCGCTCCCGCTCGCGGCACCCTCCCCGAGCACGACCTGGCCCTCGGTCATCTCCGGGTCGCCCGCCGCCTGCTCCACCGGCGCCGAGCCGGGCGCCGCCTCCGTCCCCCGGTCGTGCACCTCCTGCACGGAGCTGCCCCGCTCGGCGGCCTCGATCGCCTCGGCGACGTCGGCGCCGCTGCGGGCGTGGTCGGCCGGGGTGCCCTCGGTCGCCGGTTCCTGGGCTTCGCGCACGTGATCTCCTCGCCGACTGCGGTCGTGCGAGAGTGTCGGCCCCGGTCCCCCGGCGGGCAAGGGAATCCGGCTCATCCCTCCTCCAGCGCGCGCAGTGCGGCGACGGCGCGGTCGCGGGCGGCGACCGCCTCGCCGGCCCGCCGCTCGGCGGTACGGCGGTGCCGCTCGGCGCGCTGGAGCTCCTCGGCCACCTCGGCGGCCTCGTGCTCCGCGCGGGCCAGCTCGTCGGCCAGCTCCCCGACCCGCGCCTGGAGGTCGGCCCGGCGGGCATCGAGGTCGTCGACCCGGTGCCGCTCCTCCTCCGCCGAGGCCCGGGTCTCCGCAGCGACCGCGGTGGCCTCCTCGGCCGCGCGCCGGGCGTCCTCGAGCCGACGCTGCCGCTCCTCCTCCGCGACCCGCCGGGCCTCCTCCTCCGCGACCCGCCGGGCCTCCTCCTCCCGACGCCGCCGGCGCTCGGCCGCGCCCGTGCCGCGCCGGGTGGCTGGCGCCGTCCTCTCCGGCTGCGGCGGGGGGACCAGCCGCAGGACCGGCCGCGCGCCCGTCGTCCCCAGGCCGCTGTAGGACATCGGCGAGGTGAGCCGGCCGGTGAGCAGCGCCTCGCCGGCCTCGCGGTCGGCCAGCGCGGCGCGCAGCGTGTCCTCCACCTGGGCCTCGACGGAGCTGCTCACGCGGTGGTCGCGCTCGCGGGCCAGGGCCGCGGCCTGCCGGACGAGGGCGGCCAGCAGCTGGGAGCGCTGGCGGTTGAGCGCCCGCAGCTGGTCCCCGGCCAGGTTCTCCTGCGCCTCCCGGAGCAGGCCGCCGAGCTCGACGAGGGACGCGATCTCGTCGCGGTGCTCCCGCACGAGCAGGTTGCAGACCCACGCCGCCGTCGAGGGCTTGGGCAGTCCGCCCACCGCCCTGGCCAGCGCCCGGTCGCCTTCGGCGCGGGCGTCGTCCTGGCGCTGCTTGCGGAGGGCGGTGAACTCCTCGGGCGGCACCTCGTAGAGCTCGTCGGCGACCTCGTCGAGATCCACGGCACCCCCTCGCTGTCGTCGTGCCCTGCGAACTCGGCGTTCGTAGCACTCGGGGCGCTCAGGAGGCGCAGCAGCCGCCGTCGCCGCCGACCGCTGAACGCTCGAGCGCCTTCTCCCCCTCCAGCTCGGGACGGTCGTCACCGGTGACCGCGTAGACCTCCCACGGCTCCCCGCCCGGCCCGGTCACCCAGACCTTGTCCTGGACGGCGTAGCAGCAGGTGGTGTTCTCCTCGACGCGGGTGGCCAGGCCGGCATCGGCCAGTCGCGCGGTGGCCGCGCCGACCTCCTCGGGGGAGCCCACCTCGACGCCGAGGTGGTCCATGCGGGTGGCCTCGCCGGGCGCGCCCTCCAGCAGGACCAGCTTCAACGGCGGCTCGGCGAGGGCGAAGTTCGCGTAGCCGGGGCGGCGCTTGGCCGGGACGGCGCCGAACAGCCGGGCGTAGAAGTCGACGGCGGCGTCGAGGTCGGCGACGCGGAGGGCGAGCTGGACGCGGGACATGGTGGGCCTCCTGGGCTCTGGCTGTCAGACATCGACGGGCGTCGATGGCCACGAACCCACCACAAGACATCGATGCTTGTCAATACGATGGCTGTCGTTATGATCTGCACCGATGTCCGCACCCGAGGAGACGACGATGAGCGACCCCGGCCTGGCGTGCTGCACGCCGCTGACCGGCACGGCGATGTCCGCGGAGCAGGCCGAGCGGGTCGCTCCCCTGCTCAAGGCGCTCGCCGACCCGGTGCGGCTGCGGCTGGTCAGCCTGATCGCCTCCAGCGCCACCGGGGAGGCCTGCGTCTGCGACCTGAACGACGCCTTCGACCTGACCCAGGCGACCATCAGCCACCACCTCAAGGTGCTGCACTCCGCCGGCCTGCTCGACCGGGAGAAGCGCGGCGTATGGGTCTACTACGCGGTGCGGCGCGAGGCGCTGACCGCCGTCGCGAACCTCTTCGAGATGCCGGCGCTCGCGTGAGCGACGCCGTCCGCGAGACCGGGGTCGCCGGCGCCGAGGCACCCGTCCTGCAGCGGCTGTCCACCCTCGACCGGCTGCTGCCCGTCTGGATCGTCGCGGCCATGGCAGCGGGCCTGCTGCTGGGCCGGCTGGTGCCCGGCCTGGACGACGCGCTGTCGGCGGTGGAGATCGGCAACGTCAGCCTGCCGATCGCGATCGGGCTGGTCCTGATGATGTACCCGGTGCTGGCGAAGGTCCGGTACTCCGAACTGGACCGGGTCACCGGCGACCGCACGCTGATGGTCGCCAGCGTGGTGCTCAACTGGCTGGTCGGGCCGGCGCTGATGTTCGCCCTCGCCTGGCTGCTGCTGCCCGGCCAGCCCGAGTACCGGACCGGGTTGATCATCGTCGGCCTGGCCCGCTGCATCGCGATGGTGCTGATCTGGAACGACCTGTCCTGCGGCGACCGCGAGGCCGCCGTGGTGCTGGTCGCGATCAACTCGGTCTTCCAGATCCTCGCCTTCGCCGCGCTGGGCTGGTTCTACCTGCAGGTGCTGCCGGGCTGGCTGGGGCTGTCGACCACGTCGACGGACTTCAGCGTGTGGGCGATCGCCGGCTCGGTGCTGGTCTTCCTCGGCATCCCGCTGCTGGCCGGCTTCCTGACCCGCACGCTCGGCGAGCGGGCGCAGGGCCGCGACTGGTACGAGGGCCGGTTCCTGCCGCGCATCGGCCCGGTCGCCCTCTACGGGCTGCTGTTCACCATCGTCATGCTCTTCGCCCTGCAGGGGGGCGCGATCACCTCCCGGCCCTGGGACGTCGCCCGCATCGCCGTCCCGCTGCTGGCCTACTTCGCCCTCATGTTCGGCGGCTCGTTCCTGCTCGGCCGGCGGCTGCAGCTGGGCTACGCGAAGACCGCCACGCTCGCGTTCACCGCCGCCGGCAACAACTTCGAGCTGGCCATCGCCGTCGCCATCGGCACCTTCGGCGTCACCAGCGGCCAGGCGCTGGCCGGCGTCGTCGGCCCGCTGATCGAGGTCCCGGTCCTGGTCGCGCTGGTCCACGTCGCACTGGCGGCACGGCGCCGCTGGTTCCCCGCCGAGGAGGTCCTCCGATGAGCGATCGACCCAGCGTGCTGTTCGTCTGCGTGCACAACGCCGGCCGCTCCCAGATGGCGGCCGGCTGGCTGCGCTCCCTCGCGGGGGACGCGGTCGAGGTGCGCTCGGCCGGCTCGCTGCCCGCCGATCGGGTGAACCCCGCCGCGGTCGAGGCGATGGCCGAGGTCGGCATCGACATCGGCGACCAGCAGCCGAGGGTCCTGACCACGGACGCCGTGGCGACCTCCGACGTCGTCATCACGATGGGCTGCGGCGACGCCTGCCCGGTCTACCCCGGGAAGCGCTACCTGGACTGGCCCCTGGCCGACCCGGCGGGCAAGGGGGTCGACGCCGTCCGCCCGATCCGCGACGAGATCGAGCGGCGCGTGCGGGCCCTGCTGGCGGAGCTGTCACCCGCACGGGGGTGACCCTCGCCACACCCGCGTCCGGCCCGCGGCTTCGTGGCGCCGGCGAGGGAAACCCCGGGGTGACACTGACCTCATGCAGGAGCGCACGCCCGCCGGCAGCCCGCTGGCGCACACCCTCGCGAACACCGCGCTGATCGTCGTCGTCCTCGGGGTGCTCCCGCTCGCCTGGGACGCCGCGACGGTCTGGAAGGTGCTCGGGCCGGTCGTCGCCGTCCTCTTCGCGGGCCGGGCCGTCGCGCAGGTCCGGCGGCAGGTGTTCAGCACCTCCCCGCGGCAGGTCGGCGTCTGACACGTGCAGCAGCCCCGGCCCGACGACGTGGACCGGGGCTGCTGCACGTGCGGGACTAACCGAGGACCAGCACCCCGAAAAGCGTGGCCACCACCAGCCCGGCCATGACCGGCAGGAAACACCGCCGCGCCAGCTCCACCGCCGGCACCCGGACGAATCCGGCGACGGCGAGCAGCGAGGACCAGGCGACCAGCGTGCCGCCGCCGGACCAGATGTTGCCCATCTGGCCGATGGCCGCCAGCGTCGGGCTGCTGACGCCCGCCCCCTCGGCGAGCGAGCCGGCGAGCGAGCCGGTGAGCGGCAGGCCGGAGAAGCCCGAGCCCTCGAGCCCGGCGATGAGGCCGACGAGCAGGATCCCGAAGGCGGTGATCAGCCCGCTGGCCGGCAGCTGGTCCTGGCCGGCGACCACCAGGTCGTACAGGAACGCCGGTCCGGTGACGCCCTCGCCGAGGCTCATGATCTGGCCGGAGAACTCCCCGTTGCCCAGGAAGAAGAACCCGGCGATCGGCAGGACCACGCCCATCGCCTTGAAGGCGAAGACCAGGCCGTCGACGATGTGCTCGGCGGAGGTCTCCATGAAGGTGCTCCGGTCCCGGGCGAACGCGGCCCCGAAGACGGTGAGCAGCGCGATCCCGCCGACCAGCGCCGCCGCGTCGCCGCCCTGCAGGTCCGGCACCGCGTCGGAGACGCTGGCGATCACCAGGTAGATGATCAGCGCCAGGTAGGCCAGCGGCACGAAGACCGCGAAGAACTTCGACGCCGCGGGCTTGTCCACGACGGTCACCGTGTGCGCCTCGGCCGGGACCGGCTCCCCGGCCGGCGTGCCGCGCAGCGCGACACCGTGGCCCACGATCCGCGGCTCCCCCGCCGAGTTGAGCGGCACCGGAGAACCGGCGCCGGCCCCGACGAGCTCCCGCTCCGCGGCGACCGTGGCCGGGCCGGTCGGGCGGCCACCGGCGCCCACCGCCCCGCCGCCCCCGGCGGTCCCCCCGCCTGCGGGGCCCTCCGGTCGGTCGGCGTCCGGGTCGGCCTCGGCCGAGTCGGACCGGCGGTCGGCGGCTGCGTCCCACTCGTCGAGCCACTGGTCCGAGGGGCGGCGGATGTTGCGGATCTCCATGGCGTAGCCGATGGCCAGGGCGATGCCGCCGACGATCAGCGACAGGACGAACGCGCGGTCGGCGACCACGGCGGGGTCGGCGTTGGCCGCGGTCGCCGACAGCCCCGGCGCCACGCGGATCACGTAGTCCGAGGACAGCGCCATGCCCTGGCCGGCGATCGCGACGGTGAACCCGGCGGCCAGCGGCCGCAGTCCCGCCCGGATGGCCACCGGGACCAGGACGGCCCCGATCAGGGGCACCGCCGGCGTCGGCCAGAAGAACAGCGAGATGAAGTACGTGACGATCACCAGCGTCCAGAACGCCAGGTGCCCGTTGCGCATGACCCTTCGGAACGGCGCGACCATCCTCCGGTCGGCGCCGAGCCCTTCGAGCGACCGCAGCATCGCGGTGACCATCGCGATGATCAGGAAGATGCTGAAGAGGCTGGTCGCGGCGACCAGGCTCGCGTTGAAGACCGAGGACAACCCCGTCGCCAGACTTCCCGTGTAGACCAGCGCGGTCAGGAACGTGGCGATGACGGCCGGCACCACGATGTTCTTGCGCATGATCATCGTCGCCAGGATGACGACGACACCGGCCAGGAAGACCCAGTGCGCTGCTGTCAGTTGCATCGACGCCCCTAGGGGTGAGCCCAATGTGATGGAGAGCAAAGGTCCCGGATCGTCCGGGTGCCGTCCATGAGCGATGTGCACACTCGCCCCACCCCGGAATGTGCAGCGTGCCGTGGTAGCGAGCTGTGCAGGTTGGCACGCTGAGCTCCGTCGGGCGAAAGGACAGGGGGAGGACGCCGGTGGCCGGGATCTCGACGGAGCGGGAGCGGTCCTCGGCGGCTCCGGCTCCCTCCGGACCCGCACCGGAGCAGACATCCCCCCCGCGGGCCGGCTGGCTGCTCGCCGCGCTGCTGGGCGCCACCGTCCTCGGCACGATCAGCAACAACGTCGTCAACGTGCCGCTGCGGCAGATCACCGACGACCTGTCCGCGCCGGTGACCCAGGGCGTCCTCGTCGCCTCGGCGACGCTGCTGGTGCTGGCGGTGAGCATGCCGCTGACCGGCTGGGTCAGCGACCGGCTGGGCCGGCGCCGCACGATCATGCTGGCGCTGACCGTGCTGCTGGCCGGCACCGTCGGCGCGGCGCTGGCGCCGGGCCCCCCCTGGCTGGTCGCGGCGCGCGCCGTGCAGGGCCTGGGCTGCGCGCTGGTGCCGGTGGCGGTGATGGGGATGCTGGCCCGGGCCTGGCCGGCGGACCGGCGGAACCGGGTCATGGGGGGCTGGGGCGCGGCCAACGGCATCGGCCAGGCGATCGGCCCGCCGATCGGCGGGCTCCTCGCCGACGCCGCCGGCTGGCGGTCCATCTTCTGGGTCCTGACGCCGGTCACCGTCGCCGTCCTGGTGCTGGCGGTCGTCGTCGTCCCGCGTGACTCCGGCACCCGGGTACCGATCGACGCCCTCGGCTTGGGCTTCCTTACCGCCGGGGTGGCGCTGGTCATGGGTGCGCTGACGGTCGCACCGCAGGACGGCGTCCCGCTGTGGCTGCCCCTGGGCGGGCTCCTGCTCGGCCTGGCCGCCCTCGCGGGCTTCGCCCGCTCGGGGCTGCGCCGGGCGCGGCCGTTCATCGACCCGCGGCTGCTGGTGGAGATCCGCTGGCTGCGCAGCGCGACCGGCGTCTTCGTGCAGCAGGTGACGCTGGTGGCGGCGCTGGTCGCGGTGCCGCTGCACCTCACCGGCGTCGCCGGGCTCTCGGGCACGGCGACCGGGTTGCTGGTCTTCCTGCTGCCGGTGGTCTGGGCGGCCTCCGCACCGCTGGTCGGCCTGCTCGCCGACCGGATCGGCCCCCGGCCGGTGCTGCGCACCGGGCTGGGCGTGCTGCTGGGCGTGTCCGTCGCGCTGGCCGTGCTGCTCGGGACGGGGGCGACGGCGGCGCTGCCGTTCGCGGTCGTGCTCGTCGTCGCCGGTCTCGGAGTCGCGCTGGTGCAGACGCCGTCGCTCTCCGGCGCCACCCGCTCGCCGGCCGGTCAGCGCGGCGCCGGCCTCGGGCTGTTCAACATGATGCGGTTCGTGGGTGCCTCCGTCGGCGCCGCCGGCGTGGCCGCGGCCTACCCCGACGCCCTGGGCGTGCTGTTCGCCGGGTGCGCCGCGATCGCCGTGCTCGGGTTGGTGCTCAGCTTCCTCGGCCGCGAGGTCGCGCCGGCCGCGGAACCGGGAGCCCCGTCCGCCGCCCCGACGCCGGCCGTCGAGGCGGGCCCAGTGCGGTGATGGTTGGGGACGTCCCAACCATCAACGAACGGAGGAGCTCCCGTGGCTCGAACCAAGCAGGGCGTTCCGTCCGACACCGAGGAGGAGTACCTCGCCGAGGCCCGACGCCCGCTGCGGAGCATGGCTGGGAACTTCGACCTCCCCGAGGACGGGAGCGGCGGCTGCGCCTGTACCACCGTGACGGCCGGCCAGTCCGCGAAGCGCTCGACCAACTCCTGGAAGAGGCCGGCTTCTTCGAGGACGACGGACATCCTCCCCGACCCGATGAACGCCACCGACCTGCATCAGACGAGGACGTACCCCAGGCAAGACGGAGACCGCACCGCCTGAACCCGGATCAACGCACCACGTCGTAGACCAGCTTCGTGATGCCGTTGGCGTAGGTCTCTGATTCCACGACCTTCAGCATCTGCTTGTCCTTGTCGGTGTCGCTGAACATGCGCTTGCCGGCGCCGAGCAGGACCGGGAACACCAGTAGGTGGTAGCGGTCGATCAGGCCGGCGTCGGACAGGTTGCGAGCGAGCGTGGCGCTGCCGTGCACGCTGATCGGGCCGCTGTCGGTCTCCTTGAGCGTCGCGACGTCGTCGAGCGAGCGGAGGATGGTCTGCTCGCCCCAGTTGTCGACCAGTGCATCCTCGGTGAGGGTGGTGGACACGACGTACTTCGGCATCGCGTTGTACCGGGGGAACTCCTCGGTCATCGACGGCCAGACGGGGCTGAACGCCTGGTAGCTGATCCGGCCCAGCATCAGGGCGCCGGCCTCCTCCTGCTCGCGACCTTTCAGCTCGTAGGCCTCGGGCAGGAAGTCGATGTCCTTGTACGTCCAGCCGCCACTGCGGTGGGCCTCGCTGGGCGTGCCGCCGCCGGGGGAGTCGACGACGCCGTCGAGGGAGACGAAGGCGGTGTAGATCAGGGTGCGCATCTGCGGGGTCCTTTCCGAGAGGGGGCCGCATGGCCCTCGGTCTTCAGTGGCGCCACGTGGCGCGTCGCCCGTAGGGACCATGCAGGAAGGCAGAACTGATCGGTGCTGCACGCGCTCGCGCACCGAGGTGAGCTCTCGGGCCTCGGCATCGATGCCACGCCCTCAGTGCGGCCCTGGTACTTCGCGACGTCGCTCTGGCCAGAACCGAAGTTCCCCACCCGCAGGTCACCTTGCTGCCGAACTCACCACGAGCTGAGTACGGCTAATGAGGGTGATCGCATCGGGCTAACTGCCCGTCGCGGACTCGCCCAGAGGGCGGCCTTTGGGACAGTCCGCCGACGACCGTCACCACGAGCGCTGCGTCGGCGGCGGGTGTTGAGTCGAGGTCGGGGCGTTGCGCTTCTGCGGTACAGGAGGAGGCAGGGGCACCACGTGGTACGCCTTCACGGCCAAGCTGACCCGCATCCCTCCGGCAATCCGCTGGGCGTCGGTCTCCGAGGAGAAGCGGGTCGCCTGGGACTCTCTACCCCATCGCTCGTGTGGCCGGCCCTGGTCGTCGTGATACCGGTCGTCGCGGAAGTAGTACGACCATGAGCCGTCAGCGAAGCGCGCGACGATGCCGTACTCCTGCGGCGACCGGCCGCCGCCCTTCGGCTTCTTCTGCTCCTTACTCACACGGGCATCGTGCTCTTCCCCGCCACGGCTGCATCCGCCTATCCCTGGCCAAGAGGTGTCCCTAAGTGGGCCGCTATGGGACAGAGGGCGGCCTATGGGACACCGTCGCGGACTAGTTAGAGGTCCAGTTCGTCCTAACCTCCTCCGGATCTCTTGATCGGGCCAGGGGTCCAGCCTTCGGCATAACGACTCCAGATGAAGCAGCAGCACGCTGTCTGCTGCGGCAAGATCCAGACGTGGGCTGGATTCTCATCATCATTGGCTGCGTGGTGACTGCATCCGCTGCAGCCCTTCTCGTGGGATCAAATCCGGGCCAGACGGTCCCCCAGACCCAGAACGCGAGGTTCGGCGCCTCGCTGACCATCGGACTGGCCGGTGTTGCCGTCGCCGTCATCGGCGCGATCCTGGCTAACAGCCAGTGGGCGTTCGGGTCCGCCGTCGTTCTACTCATAGCCCCTCAGCAACTCATCACGCACCGACACAACCGGGGCGTTTCCCAGGGCCCCTCTGCCCCTTGGTGGGGCGCTTAGGGCGAGTTTCGAGGGCTCCCCGTGCCAGACGTCCTGACCGCATCTCGGGCGCTCGCATCCGCGGAGCTAGCCCGATCTGTCACCCTCATTAGCCGTACTCGCCACGAGCTGAGTACGGCTGAAGAGGGTGATGCCGTGGGTCCACTTTCCGGCCGCGCGGTGAGGTCAGCTGAGGACGGCGGGACCTGGCAGGGTGCGCGGATGGCCTTCGAACGCACCGACGTCCCCCGCACCGGGGGCGAGCGCGAGCTCCTGCGCGCCTACCTCCAGTTCCACCGGGAAACGCTGGCGCTCAAGTGCGCGGGGCTCTCCGACGGCGACCTGCGCCGCCTGACGACCTCCTCGTCGCTGTCGCTGCTCGGGCTCGTCCGTCACATGGCCGAGGTGGAACGGTCCTGGTTCCGCCGGGTCATCGGCGGGGAGGACGTGCCGCTGGTGTGGTCGCCTGACGGGGACTTCCAGGTGGCCTACCGGACCGACGATGCCGGCTCGGCGGAGGCCTTCACGGCCTGGGAGGTCGAGATTGCCCGCGCCCGGCGGATCGAGCAGGCGGCCGAGTCCCTGGACGTGATCGGGATCGACCGCCGGTCAGGGGAGGAGTACTCGCTGCGTCGGGTGATGGTGCACGTGATCCAGGAGTACGCACGACACAACGGGCACGCCGACCTCATCCGGGAGGGCATCGACGGCGCCGTCGGGGTGTGACCCGGTCAGCTCCGCAGATGCGCCCAACGCTCCGGATGTCGGCGCAACCGGTAAGCGCCGATGCGAAAGCCCGCCCTACGGACCCATCCATCACCCTCATGAGCCGTACTCACCACGAGCTGGGTTCGGCAACAGCGTGAGTTGGTGGGTATCGGTCGGGTACCGCAACGCCCGGGGCAACGCCTGGTAGCGCGGGCCTTCTCGCGGGTCTCAGCGCCCCGGATTCATCCCCACTGCCTCGTCTTGCTGCCGAACTGGAGGCGGGCTGACCACCCGCTCGGCGCCGCATGGGCACGCTGCACAAAAGCGGTTCCCAGCGCTGGGCAGCATGTCAGTGATCTACCTCACGGCCATCGCTAGCGTCGGCCGTGATCACCCGGCGTCATCGGTGGTCAGCACGCTGTTCCCGCTCGGCGGCCGGTGTCCCCGGCTCGGCCGGGCCCCGCGGACCGATCCCGGAGGCACCATGGAGTTGACTGCAGCGCACTGGGTCTACATGGCAGGTGTGGCATCGCTGATCGTCGTGATGCTCCTGCGGAAGAACGTGATCGTCCCGGCGGTCATCGCCACGTTCGTCACCGCCTGGCTGTACACGGGGAACTTCCTCAACGGTCTCGGCTCGGTCTTCAGCGCCAGCATGGTGGCCACCACGGAGCTGCTGAACATCTTCCTGGTGCTCACGGTCGTGACCGCGCTGCTCGGGGCGCTGCGCGCGATCGGCGCCGACCGGCGGATGGTCCTCCCCCTGGCCCGGCTGATGAAGAACGGGCCGGTCTCCTACGTCGTGCTCTTCGTCGGCACCTACCTGCTCTCCCTCGTCTTCTGGCCGACGCCCACCCTCGCGCTGCTCGCGGCCATCCTGCTGCCGGCCGCCATCGCGGCCGGGCTGTCCCCGCTGGGCGCGGCCATGGCCATCGCCATCGCCGGCCAGGGCATGGCGCTCGCCTCCGACTACGTCATCGGCGTCGGCCCGAGCCTGTCGGCCAGCGGCGCCGGGGTGCCCGCCGACCAGATCGCCGACCGGGCGCTGCTGCTCAGCTGGGTCGTGGGCGGGGTCGCCATCACGCTCACGTACCTGCTGTACGTCCGCACCGGCTCGCTCGGGCGCGTGCTCGCCGAGGGCCGCGGCCGGGCAGGACACCGCGAGGCGGTCGCGAGCACGGCCCTGCCCGCCTCTCCGGCGCCGCTGGCCGGCATCCCGGCCCTCGTCGGGGACGCGCTGACCACCAAGGGTGAGCCGCTGCGGACGGCCGGCCGGCCGGACGCACCCGCCGAGCAGGTCGGCGTCCTCACCGGCGACGACCACGGCGCGGAACCAGGGGCCGGCAACGGCAACGGCACCGGCGGCGGCGCCGCACCCGCGGACGGTGGCGGGGCCGCGGCGAACGCTGCGCCACGGACACGGTTCTTCGCGATCGCCGTTCCGGCGGCCTTCGCCGCCCTCGTCGTCTACCTGGTCCTGGGCAAGACCACCGACCTGGTCCCGGAGGTCGAGAGCGGGTACGGAGCCGCCCTCGTCGGCGGGCTGGCCCTGCTGCTCATGCTCGGCGTGACGCTGTCCTCGGGCGCGGACGGCCTGGAGCGTGCCGGCCAGCACTTCGTCGACGGCTTGCTCTTCGCCTTCAAGGCCATGGGGGTGGTGATCCCCGTCGCCGGGTTCGTCCTCGTGGGCATCTCCGACTTCGCCGGGCGCATCATGCTGCTGCCCGAGGACGCCACCGCCCCCGGCTTCCTCTTCGACGTCATCTCCAGCGGCGAGCGCTTCATCCCCGACAACTCGGTCGTGGTCATGTTCGCGATGCTGATCGCGGGCATGCTCATCGGCCTCGACGGCTCCGGCTGGGCCGGGCTCCCGTTCACCGGCGGGCTCGCCGACGCCCTCGCCGCGTCCTCCGGGGCGGACACCGCGA
Organism: Geodermatophilus ruber; assembly: GCF_900114385.1. Taxonomy (GTDB): domain Bacteria; phylum Actinomycetota; class Actinomycetes; order Mycobacteriales; family Geodermatophilaceae; genus Geodermatophilus; species Geodermatophilus ruber. The sequence continues at coordinate 140,181 of NZ_FOSW01000009.1, read as the reverse complement.
CCCTCGCGGCGATCGCCCAGAACGCCGCGGGCTGGACCGGCGGCGGCACGTTGCTGATCTGGTCGTCGCTCATCGCCGTCGCCGGCGTCACCGGCGTCCCGGTCACGACCCTGGCCCGGAAGCTGTTCCTCCCGGTGGTCGCCGGACTGGTCCTCAGCGTGGTCGTGGCCGCGGTGATCTGGTGAGGCGCGGGTCGGTCCGGGACGTCGCCCGCTCCGTCCGCGCCGGGGAACGCTCCCCGCTCGAGGTGCTGGAGGCGTCCCTGGACCGGATGGCCGCGGTCGAGCCGGTGGTGCAGGCGTTCGTCTCGGTGCACGAGGACCGGCTGCGGGCGGAGGCCGCCGCGCTGACCGCCGAGGCGGCGCGCGGCCGGTTCCGCGGCCCGCTGCACGGGGTGCCGATCGCGGTCAAGGACCTCCTGGACGTCCGCGGCCATCCCACGCGCGCCGGTTCCCGCGCCACCGACGAGCGGGCGGCGACCGAGGATGCCCCCGCGGTGCGGCGGCTGCGGGAGGCCGGGGCGCTGATCCTGGGCAAGACGGCCACCCACGAGTTCGCCCACGGCGTCACCACCCCGCCCACCCGCAACCCGTGGGACCCGGGCCGGATCCCCGGGGGGTCCAGCGGGGGCTCCGCCGCGGCGGTCGCCGCCGGCGAGTGCCCGGCGGCCCTGGGCAGCGACACCGGCGGCTCGATCCGGGTGCCGGCGGCGCTGTGCGGCGTCTCCGGGCTGCGCCCCCGCCCGGCCGACGTCCCGACCGCCGGCTGCGTGCCCTTCTCCCCCCGGCTCGACACCTGTGGTCCCCTGGCCGGGGACGCCGCGGACCTCGCGCTGCTGTTCGCGGTCCTCGCCGGCCGGCCGGCCCCCCTGCCGGGCCCGATCGCCGGCCTCCGGGTGGGCACCGTGCCCGAGGCCGCTCTGGGGGAGGTCGACCCCGAGGTGCTGACCGCCGTCGAGGCGGCGGTCGGGGTCCTCGCGGACGCCGGAGCCCTCCCCCGCCCCGCCCGCGTCCCGCCGTTCCCCGCGTGGAGCGCTCCGCGGACGGTGTACGTGCTGCACGACTTCCTCGCCGTGCACCGCGCAGCGGGCTGGTATCCCGACCGGCGGGCGCGCTACGGGGCGGAGGTGGCCGGCTACCTGGCCGTGGCGGAGACGATCACCCGGCCGGACCGGGACGCCGCCATCCGCGAGCTCGAGCGTCTGGAGGGGCTGCTGCGGGCCGGGTTCGAGGAGGTGGACGTGCTCGTCCTGCCGACCACGGCGGTCCCGGCACCGGAGGTCGCCGCGTGCGAGGTCCAGCAGGACGGCGACGGCCGCGCACCGATCGTGGGCACGCTCATGCGGCTGTGCGGGCCGTTCAGCTGGTGCGGCCTGGCGGCGGTCACCGTGCCGTGCGGGCTCACGACGGCCGGGCTGCCGATCGGGCTGCAGGTGGTCGGCCGGGACGTGCCGACGGTGCTCGGCGTCGCCACGCAGTACCAGCGCCGCACCGACCACCACCTGCGGACGCCCTCGCTCGCCGGCTCCCCGGCGGCCACCGGGCCGGGCTGACCTGCGAACGAAGCCTCCCCGACCGATCCGGTCACGACGGCGGGCGGACCACCCGGTCGACCTCGGCGCCGGTGGCGGACAGCAGATCGAGGGTGTGCGCGAGCCAGACGGCGAACTGGTTCTCGGCCTGCCGCAGGTCCATGCCCAGCAGCCGCGAGGCCCGGTCGAGCTTGTAGAGCATGGTGTTGCGGTGGATGTGCAGGTCGCGCGCGGCCGCGTTCACGTTGCCCCCGGAGGCCACGTAGGCCAGCACCGCCTCCTCGAGGCCGCCCGCGCCCGGGTCCCGCAGCGGCGCCAGGACGTCCTCGGCGAAGGACCGGCCGGTCCGGCTGGCCGCGACGTCCTCGAGGACGGCGTGCACCCGCAGGTCCTGGTAGCCGCAGACGGGGGCCAGGCCCAGCCGGGCCTGCAGCCCGTGCGCCATCCGCGCCTCCCGGTAGCTGTCGGGAACGGCCAGGGCGTCCACCACCGGCCGGCCGTAGGCGACCTGCACCGGCCGGTCCCCCTGGTCCTTGCGGCGGCTGAGGTAGCGGTGCAGCGCCGCGGCGTACTCGGCGACGGCGCCGATGGCGTTGTCGGGCGTGCCCATGGAGCCGCGGCGGGCGGCCTCCCGGACGACGACCAGCACGTCGCCGACCATGGCAGCCTGGGTGTGCCGGTCCTGCTCGGGCAGCAGCCGCGCGGCCTGGACGGCGATCGACTGCAGGCGGGTGGGTGAGTCGGCGTCGGCCGGTGTGGTCAGCCCTGAGGCGACCACCACGCCGAACCAGGACCGCACCGGGAACTCGTAGTGCGCGGCGCGGGCGCTGATGTCCTCCATCGTGGCGAACCGGCCGTGCAGCAGGCCGTGCACGAAGTCGCCGCGGGCCTGCTCCTTGGCCCGCTGGACGCTGCGCAGCCGCAGCATCTCGGTGCCGATGATCGGCGCCGCCTGCTCGACCAGCACCCGGTGCTCGGCGAGATCGTGCGGGTGGGGGTCGTCGGTCTCCTCCAGCAGCAGGATCCAGCCGTCGTGCCGGCCGCCCAGCACGATCGGGGTGAGCACGCACGACAGCTCGCGACCGGCCAGCTCGATCCCGGCGAACCGCGGGTGCAGCTCGGTGGGCTCCCCCGCCGTCCCGAGGGTCTCGGCCTGCCGGCTGAACGCCGCGACGAGATCCGCCGGCTCCACGACCCGCGGCTGCCGCTGCTCGAGGGCGGCCAGCTGGCCGTGGGTGTCGAAGACGGCGACCGGCCGCTGGGACATCCGCGACATCTGGCTGCACAGCGCCGACAGCTCGGCGCCGCGGTAGAGGAGCTCGGCCAGGGCGCGGTGCACGGTCAGGCCGTAGCGCAGGACGTGCGTCTCGCGGGCGAGGGTCAGGTCGGCGACCAGCCGGTTGAGGACGGCGAAGGGCACGGTGTCGGCCATGGTGGCCAGGGGCAGCCGGCAGGCGGCCGCCGCGTCCCCGGCCTCGGGCTGGTGCCCGTCGACCAGCAGCGCCGCGGCCCCGCGCTCGGCGAGCCGGCCCGCCACCTCGGGGACGGAGCTGCCCGCGGCGGCGAGCTCGGCGGCGTGCGCGTGCACGAGCACGCCGGCCAGCGGCTCCTCCTGGTCGTGCACCACCGCCCACGGGGTGACCCAGTCCAGCCGGGTGACCGCCCCCGACCGCCCGGCGTGGATCCGCGCGCGCCGCAGCGCCGGCTCCTGGAGCAGGCGGGCCAGCGTCAGCGCGTCGTCGGAGTGGGCGTGCGGCATGGCGCCCTCCTCTGGTCTGGTCGCGGTGCGCAGCTCTGGTCAGAGTGCACAAGGTCCTACCGGGTGCGGACGGCAGTCTCACCATTGCCGGGCCGGGCGTCCAGCCCGGAGGCTGGAGCACACCGCCGGGTGTCCTCCGCGGAGACCCGGCAGCCGACGACCCGGCCGCCGGCCGGAAGAGGAGAGCCCCGTGCACCAGGTCTTCCGCATCACCCTCGACGACGCCCTGCCCATCCTGGCCGCCGCCCGCGCCAAGGCGGAGGAGATCGGCGTCAAGCAGACGATCTGCGTGTGCGACGACGGCGGGAACGTCATCGCGCTGCACCGGCTGCCCGGTGCGCGGCTGACCGGCGTGGAGATCTCCATCGCCAAGGCGTTCACCGCCGCGGGCCACGAGCGCGCCACGCACCTGTTCAACGAGCCGCCGAACGGCCCGGCGCTGCCCGGCAACGAGGCGTTCGGGATCTCCCACATGCTGCCGGGGAAGTTCGCCATCTTCGTGGGCGGCTTCCCGATCGTGCACGAGGGGCAGATCGTCGGCGCGGTGGGTGTCAGCGGCGGCAACGGGGAGCAGGACAAGGCGGTGGGGGCGGCGGCGCTGCAAGCCTTCGCCGAGTACGTGGCGCAGGACCCGGCGCTCGTCTGACCCCTAGCTCTGTCGTCGTGGGACTCAGCGGACGGCGGCGGTCAGCTCGACCTCGACCGGCGCCCCGGACGGCAGCGTCCGGACGCCGATCGCGCTGCGGGCCACGATGCCGCGCTCGCCGAGCCGCTCCCGCAGCACCGCGGAGGCGGCGTCGGCGACGGCGGCGTGCTCGGTGAACCCGTCCACCGCGGCGATGAACACCGTCATCCGCACGCAGCGGGCCACGGCGTCGAGGCTGCCGAGGGCCTCGGCGACGGCGAGGAGCGTGTTGCCGGCGGCGAGCGCGGCGGCCTCGCGCGCGGCCGCCAGGTCCACGTCGGCGCCGACCACCCCGCGGACGGTCAGCCGCCCGTCGCGGCGCGGGGTCATCCCCGCCGTCCACACGAGGCCGCCGTGGACGACGGCCGGCACGTAGGCGCCCTGCGGCGGGACGGCGGTGGCGGGCGCCGGCTGCTCAGACACCGAGCGCCACCCCGTCCTGCCGGGGGTCGGCGCCGCCGGCCAGGACGCCCCGCTCGGGGTCGACCGAGACGACCAGCGCGCTCCCGCCGGCTCCCCACGGGCCGACGTCGCGGACGTCGTGACCCCGGACGGCCAGCTCCGCGAGGACGGCGCCGCCCAGCCGGCTCTCGCACTGCAGGGTCTCGGTGCCGCCCAGGGCGTCGGCGTCGCTGCCCGGGTGGACGGTGAACCGGGGCGCGGCGACGGCGGTCTGCGGGTCCAGGCCGCCGTCGACCAGGTGCGAGATCAGCTGCATGTTCCACTGCACCTGGCCGTCGCCCCCGGGGGTGTTGCCCACGTGCCGGAGCCGCCCGGCGCGGTCGGTGAGCAGCCACGCGTTGAGCGTGTGCAGCGGCTTGCGCCGCGGCGCCAGGGCGTTCGGGTGCCCCGGGAGGAGGTAGGCCCCCCGGCCGAGCCGGTTGTTCAGCGCGATCCCGGTGCCGGGGAGGGAGATGCGCGCGCCGAAGGTGAACGCCAGGGAGGAGATGGCGCTGACCGCCTGCCCGTCCCCGTCGACCGCGACGCAGCTGGTGGTGTCCCCGGCCATGCCCACGCCGCCGGGCACGAGCGGCTGCGCGGCGAGCTCGTCGCGGGCCCGGGCCAGCGCGTCGGCAGTGAGCAGGGTCCGCCAGGCGTCGGTGTCGGAGCCGCAGCGCTCGTAGCGGTCGCGGAACGCCCGGCGGGCGGCCAGGGCCAGGAGGTGGACGGCGTCGGCGCCGCAGGTCGGCAGGCCGGTCAGCAGCTCGTCGAGCAGCCCGGCCTGGTGCAGCACCATCCACCCGGGCGAGGGCGGCGGCGTCTGGTGGACGACGAGGTCGCCGTACGGGGCGCTGATCGCGTCCTCGGCCGGCACCGTGCCGCCGGCCGCCCACTCGTCCCCGGAGAACGGGGCACCTCCGGCACGCAGCAGCTCCACCGCCTGCTCGGCCAGGGCGCCGCGGTACAGCGCGAGGGGGTCGGCGGCGAGCCGCTCGATGCTGGCGGCCAGCTCCTCGGCCGGCAGCCGGTCGCCGACCGACGGCACCCGGCCGGCCGGCATCAGCCAGCGGCGCAGTCCGTCGTCGGCGGCCAGCGCGTCGGCGTGCTCGGCGATGTCGGCCCGGTTCTTGACCGTGCACGGCAGCCCGGCCCGCGCCGCGGCGACCACCGGGGCCCACAGCTCGCCGAGGTCCCGGGTGCCGCCCGCGGCGTGCAGGGTGGCCAGCGCGCCGAGCGCACCGGGCGTGGCCACCGCGCGGGCCCCGCCCATCGGCAGGGCCGTCAGCCCCTCGTCGAGGTAGGCCTCGGCCGAGGCGCCGTCGGGGCCGTAGCCGCTGCCGTTGACCGTCCACACCCGGCCGTCGGGCTCGCGGACGACGGCGAAGGCGTCCCCGCCGATCCCGCACTGGCCGGGGAGGGCCAGCCAGGCCATCGCGGTCATCGCCAGGGCGGCGTCGACGGCCGTGCCGCCGTCGGCCAGGACCGCCGCCCCCAGCCGGCTGACCACCGGCGAGCTGCTGGTCACCATGCCGCCGGCGGCGACCGTGGGCCCGCGGCCGGCCTCCACCGCCGGCGACCAGGCCTGCATCTAGCCGACCGCCGGTGGCTTGCGCCGGCGCGGCCCGCCCTCGATCACGTCCCGCTCGGAGAGGCCGACCAGCACGTGGCCGTCCTCCTCCCGCACCGGGTAGGTGCGGATCGGCTCGGTCGCCGGCGGCTGGATCGGCGTGCCGGTCTCCAGGTCGAAGACGCTGTTGTGGCACGAGCACCGGATGCCGTCGTCCTGCAGCTTGCCGGAGCTGAGCAGGCAGTCCAGGTGGGTGCAGTAGTTCGAGGTGGCGTACGCCCTGCCGTCGAGGCGGGCGATCGCCAGCTCGAGCTGGCCGTGCTCGGTCTCGGCGTAGAACCGGCGCACGTACCCGTTCGGCACCTGGCCGGCGCGGCAGATGCGCACGAACCGGCACTCGGTGCCGGCGGCCGCGACGTCGGCGTCGAAGGACGCGTCGGGGGCGGTCATGCGCTCAGGTAGACGGTCTTGTCGACCGTGTAGAAGGCCATCATCGCTGCTCCTGCCTGCTCCTTGGACGTCTGCGTGCTGCTGTCCTTGAGGCCGCCGAACGGGGCGTTCATCGCCTGCCCGGTCGTGGGCTGGTTGATCTTCACGAGGCCGGCGGGGACCTCCCGGGCGAAACGGAGCGCCCGGCCGACGTCGGCGGTGACGATCGCCGCCGAGAGGCCGAAGCGGGTGGCGTCGGCCACTCGCAGAGCCTCGTCCATCGACGCCACCCGGAGGAAGGCCAGCACGGGGCCGAACACCTCCTCGGTGGCCAGCGCCGAGGCCGGGTCCACGTCGGCGAAGACGGTGGGCCGCACGAAGTGGCCGTGGGCCAGCTCGGGGGCGTCGTCGGCGGGGTCGCCGGGGCCGCCGACGACCAGCCGGGCGCCGTCGTCGATCGCCCGGCGGACGTGCCCGAGGACCGACTGCTGCTGCGCGGCGGTCGCCTGCGGGCCGAGGTCGACGCCCTGGGCGAGACCCGGGCCCACCCTCAGCGCGGCGGCCTTCGCCGCCACCCGCTCCAGCAGCGCGTCGTGCACGTCGGTGTGGACGATCACCCGGCTGGTGCCGGTGCATGCCTGCCCGGAGAGGCCGAACGCGCCCTTGGCGATCAGCGCGGCGGCCCGGTCGAGGTCGGCGTCCTCGAGGACGACGACCGGGTTCTTGCCGCCCATCTCCAGCTGGGTGCGCTGGCTGGCCCGCACCACGCGGTGGATGGACTCCCCCACCGCCGTCGAGCCGGTGAAGGTGATCGCGCCCAGCCGGTCGTCGGCGACCAGCGCCTGTGACACCTCCGCGCCGCCGTGCAGGACGGCCAGCGCGCCGGCCGGCACCCCGCCCTCGAGCAGCGCGTCGGCCAGCCGCTGGCCGAGCAGCGGGGTCACGTCGCTGGGCTTGAAGACGACGCCGTTGCCGGCGGCCAGCGCCGGGCCGAGCTTGCGGGAGGGGATGTTGAGCGGGAAGTTCCACGGCGTGATCGCGGCGACCACGCCGACCGGTTCCCGGGTGGTGAACACCAGGCTGCCGTCGCCGGTGGGCAGCGTCCGCCCCGCGGTGCGCAGCGCCTCCCCGGCGTAGAAGCGCAGGTTGGCCGGGGTCCGGGAGACCTCGATCGTGGCCTCGGCGCGGGTCTTGCCCTCCTCGCGGACCAGCTCCTCGATCAGCTGCTCGCGCTGGGCCTCCAGCACGTCGGCGGCCCGCTCCAGGGCCCGGCCGCGCCGCTCCGGGGCGGTGTCGGCCCACGCCCGCCAGCCCGCGGCGACGGCGGTGACCGCGGCGTCGGCGTCCTTGGCGTCGGACTCGGGGAAGGTGCTGACCACCTCGCGGGTGTCGGCGGGGTCGCGCCGCTCCCGGACCCGGCCGGTGGCCGAGTCCACGCGGGCGCCGTCGATCAGGTTGCGCACGGGGTGGGCGCCCATCAGACACCCGCCCCGTCGAGCTCCAGCAGCCCGTCGAGCTCGACGGACTCGTCGGCGAGCTGCTCGGCCCGGACGGCGACCTCCAGGTCGATGAGCTCCCGGGCCACCGAGATCTCCTCCCCGCGCTCCACGCTGGCCGCGGCGACCAGCCGGCCCTCGCGCAGCCAGAAGACCGTGCCGTCGAGGGCGGCGAGGTCGCCGCGGGGAACCACCTCGTCCCCCGGGCGCACCGCGGCCAGGCCCAGGCCCTGCACGTTGAGCTCGAACTGGTCGGTCCAGAACCAGTGCGGATCGGCGAAGGCGGCCGGCGTGCCGGCGACGGTCTTCGCGATCGCCGCGGCCTGCTGCTGGGCGACGTCCACGTGCTCGACCCGCACCCGGCCGTAGCGGGGGTGGTCGTGGGCGGCCACGTCGCCGGCGGCGAAGACGGTGGGGATCGAGGTGCGGCCGGCGGCGTCGACCTCGACGCCGTTGCCGACGACCAGTCCGGAACGGACGGCGACCTCGGTGTTCGGCTCGATGCCGATGCAGACCACGAGGTCGTCGACGGTCTCGGTGCCCGCGCCGGTGAGAACGTCCACGCCGTCGGGGCGGGCGTGCACGCCGGTGACCGGCCGGCCGAGCCGCAGATCCACCCCGCGGCTGCGGTGCAGCGCGGTGACCGCGCTGCCGATCTCGCTGCCGAGAGCCCGGGCCAGCAGCACCGGGTCCAGGTCGAAGAGAACGGCCTCGGCACCCCGGGTGACCGCCGCGGCGGCGATCTCGGTGCCGAGGAAGCCGCCGCCCAGCACGCCGATGCGGCGGCCGGGCGCGAGACGCTCGCGCAGCCGGTCGCTGTCGGCGAGGGTGCGGATCGTGTGCACGCGGTCGCCGTCGACGCCGGGCAGCCGGCGGGGCCGGCCGCCGGTGGCAAGGACGACGAGGTCGGCGGGCACGCTCGTGCCGTCGGCGAGCAGCACCTCGGCGGTGCCGGCGGAGATCCGCTCGACCGGGCTGCCGGTGCGCAGGGTGACGTCGTGGGCCGCGCACCACTCGGGGTCGAGCAGCCAGAGGCCGGCGTCGCCGCCGTCGGCGAGCCGTTCCTTGGAGAGCATCGGCCGCTGGTAGGGGCCCACCGGCTCGTCGCCCAGCAGGACGACGGGGCCGGCGAAGCCGCGGCGGCGCAGCGCCCGGGCGACGGAGGCGGCGACGTGCCCGGCGCCGACGACCACCAGGGTCGGGTCGGCAGTCATGGGGCTCACCTCGCGGCGGGGTTCGGGGCGGGAGCGGCGGCGGCCGCCTCGGGGGTGGTCTCCCGCCGGGGGCTCACCGGCGCGGGGTCGACGAGGACGTGCCCGTCCTCGCTGACCTGTACCGCGTAGGTTGCCAGGCAGCCCTCCTGGTCCTCGGGGTGGCCGGTGCGCGGGTCGAAGCGCCACTGGTGCCCGGGGCAGATGACCTGGCCGTCGAGCAGGGTGCCCTTGGAGAGCGACCGCTCCCTGTGCACGCAGGTGTCGTCGATCGCGTACACCTCGCCGTCGACGAGGAACAGGGCGATGGGCCGGTCGCCGGCGGTGACGAGCTTCTTCCTGCGCCGCTGGAGCTCCTTCAGCTCGGCGACGTGCACCCACTCGCTCATGGGGTCCTCCGCATTCTGTGGCCGAGCGGAGTGCCGGGGGCGCGGTGTCCGCGCCCCGGCGCTCCGCTCGGGATGGTCGGCCTCAGGCGAGGGGCTCTGCGTCGCCGGTCGAGAGGTCCGGGGCGACGTACTCGTCGTACAGGGAGCGGGTGTAGGCGTAGCGCGCCTCCGCGCCCCAGCGGACGAACTGCAGGCAGCGCTGCTGCAGCTCCGGGGTGTTGGCGTGCTCGAGCACGATCTGGTAGCCGCGCTCGCCGTGCACCTCGTCGGAGGTGATGTGCAGGTCGAAGAACTCGATCTCGTCCTCGGTGAAGCCGTACACCTCGCGCAGCGGGACGATCTGCTTCTTGTAGATGCTCGGCACCTGGGACTCCAGGCCGACGATGAGCGCGGCCGTGGCCACGACGAAGTGCTCCCGCATGGCCGTCGCGTAGCACCAGGCCTGCAGCCCGCGGGTGACGGCGTTGGCGTTGTTCGGGTCCTCGATGCGCTCGCGGGTGGTGCCGCACGCCTCGCCGAAGCGGATGAGCAGGTCGGTGTGGCGGATGTCGGCCAGCTCCTCCTCGTACATGTTCTGCAGCAGGAAGTCCTTGGCCTCGGTGCAGGTGTCCGGGGTGTTGCCGTAGACGTAACCGAGGTAGTCGGCGAAGGGGCCGACGTACTGGTAGTGGTTCTCGGCCCAGCGGGCGAAGTGGTGCCGCTCCAGCTTCCCGTCCGCCCAGGCCTTGCTGAAGGAGGCGTTCTTGGCCTCCCGGCCCTTGATCGCGTCCTGCAGCGCGACGCGGAAGTCGTCGCGGTCGAGCGGCTGGGTGCGGTCCAGCATCGAAGTCATGTGATTCGCCTTCTCAGGTCGTCTCCACGGATGGCTGTGTGGACCCAGTGTTGGCCGCCGCACCCCTCTCCCGAGAGGGTCAAAGTGCACAGGGAACGGCCGGATGGGTGGGCACAAGGACCAAGGCGGAGGGGGCCGCGCGGTCGGAGACTCCTCAGTCGTGTCCGGACCCGCCACCCCGCCCTCGGCACCGCCGCGCCCGCCCGCCACGGCGCCGCCGGCCACCCCCTCCGCCGTGCGGCCGGGAACGCGGCTGCGGCAGACGCTGGTGGTCGTCCTGGCCGTCGCGAGCGGCGCCACCGACGCGATCGGCCTGCTCGCGCTGGGCGGTGCGTTCACCAGCGTGATGACCGGCAACCTGGTCATCCTCGGGGTCTCGGCCAGCTCGGCCGACGGCACGCTGGCGCTCGCCTCGGGCGGCGCGATCCTCGCCTTCTGCCTCGGCGCGGCCCTGGGCGCTCGGCTGGCCGGCTCCCCGCAGCCCGGCGACCCGGTGTGGCCGCGGGCGGTGACCCTCGGGCTGGTCGTGGAACTGGTCCTGGTGGCCGGGTACGCGGCCGGGTGGTGGGTCACCGGAGGCGAACCGGGCGCCGCGCTCACCCTGCTCCTGCTGGGGTGCATGTCGGCGGCGATGGGCGTGCAGAGCAGCGTCGTCCAGCGGTTCGGCGTCCCCGGGCTGTCCACGACCTACCTCACCGGCACCCTGACCACGGTGGTGATGCGCCTGGTCGGCGGCCGCGGGGTGCGCGACGTGCAGCACAGCCTGGAGATCCTGGCCGGGCTGGTGGCCGGTGCTGCTGCCGGCGCCGGTCTGCTCCTCCTCGCCCCGCTGGCCGCACCGGTGCTGCAGCTGGCCGGGCTGGGTGGCGTCGTGGCCGTCGCCGCGCTGGTGGCCCCCCGGCGCTGAGCCGCGACCCGCGCGGTCCTCACGCAGCCGACCCGCCGCGCCCGGTCATCACCGCAGCTCCATGCGTTGGCGGGACGACGCCCCGGACGTAGGCTCGGTCGACGGCGGTGAGTGCAGCAGGCGGTCACCGTCCCGTCCGCCCGCGAGGGTCCGGAGATTGGCCGGCGCATGAACGCAGCCGAGGACGACCAGCCCGTCGAGTGCCCGGTGGGCGATGCCGATGGGCACCGGCGTCGCCTGCCCCTCACGGAGATCGTGCGCCGGGCGGCGTCCCAGTTCGCCGAACTCGTGGGGCGCGAACCGGAGGGGGTCAGCGGCGTCCGCCGCTCCGAGGACGGCTGGTCGGCGCTCATCGACGTCGTCGAGCTCGACCGCATCCCGGCCTCGACCAGCGTCATGGCCACCTTCCGGGTCGACCTGGACGAGCACGGTGACCTGGTCTCCTACGAACGGTTGCGCCGGTACCACCGGGGCGCCACGGACCCGCTGTGAGCCTCGACCCCCGGGTGGGGAACCGCCCGGCCCCGCGGGCGGACTCGCTGGCCGACGTGCTCGAGCGGGTGCTCGACAAGGGCGTGGTCATCGCCGGCGACATCGTCGTGAACATCGTCGACATCGAACTGCTGTCCTTGAAGCTGCGGCTGTTCATCGCCTCCGCCGACACCGCCAAGCAGATGGGCATGGACTGGTGGTCCCGCGATCCGTTCTTCAGCGGCAGCGCGGCGCAGGTCGCCGGCGACGAGACCGCCCGGCTGGAGGCGGAGAACCGGGAGCTGCGCGAGCGGCTGGACCGGCTGGAGCGGGCCCTCGCGGCCGCACCCCCGGCGCCGGCCGGGCAGACCGACGGCCCACCGGCACCCCCGGAGCAGTCGTGACCGGCCCCCGGCGGGACGACGCACTCGACGGCCTGGTCCGTGCGCTGGGGGACGCCGCGGCACCGGCGGTGCTCCGCCGGGCGCTGGACGACGCCCGGCGGCGGGCCGCCGAGCAGCTGACCGACCGGCTGGCCACCGCGATCCTGACGGCGGTCGGGCGGCTCCCGACCAGCGAGGTCCTGGGGGGTGCCGCCCGCGGCGCGCCGAGCCCACCGGCGCCCGATCCCGGATCCCCCACCGCCCCGCCGGAGGCACCGGCCCCCGGCCCCCGCACGGCGCCGCCGGGGACCGCGAGCCCCGAGGCCGCCGGGCCCGACCGCTGCCTGTACGCGTACGCGATCACCCCCGCCGGGCCGCTGGACCTGGCGGAGGTGGCCGGCGTGGACGATCGCTCCACCGTGACGCTCGTGGAGTCCGGGGACCTCGCCCTCGTCGTCAGCGATGTCCCCGCCACGGTGCTGGCCGACGTCTCGGAGGACGACGTCTCCGAGACCGGTGCCCTCGCCCGGCTGGCCCGCCGGCACGACGCCGTGGTCCGCGCCGTCGCCGACCGGGCGCCGGTGCTCCCGCTGCGCTTCGGCACCGCGGTGGCCGACCGCGACGCAGCCGTCCGGCTGCTGGCCGAGACCGGCCCCGGCACGCGCGCCCGGCTGGACCGCGTCGCCGGTCACCGCGAGTGGGGGGTCCGGCTGCGCCGGACCGACCCGGAGCCGCCGCCGGCCGAACCGGCCGGCCCGATGAACGGCACCGAGTACCTGCGGCAGCGCAGCCGCGAGCTGGAGGACGCCGACCGGCGCCGCCACGCCCGCCGGGTCGCCGCCGACGACGTGCACCGGCAGCTCAGCCGGCACGCGACCGACGCGATCACCCGCTCGGGCGCCTCCGACCTCGTCGACCTCGACACCGCCTACCTGGTCCCGCTGGACGCCGACGCTGCCTTCACCGCTGCCGCCGACCGGCTGGCCGGTGAGCTGGCCCCGGCCGGGCTGGAGCTCACCACGACCGGGCCGTGGCCGCCCTACTCCTTCGCCGAGCTCGCCGAGGAGGTCGTCCATGACCGAGCCTGATCGGGTCCGCGGCCCCGGCGCGGCCGACCGGACCGCCGGGTCGTGGCCGCCCGCCCCCGCGCAGCGCCCGAGCCGCAGCCGCGCGGGGAACGAGACCGTCGGCCTGGTCGACCTGCTCGACCGGGTCGTGCACCGCGGCGTCGTGGTCACCGGGGACGTGGTCATCTCCCTGGCCGATGTCGACCTGCTGCTGCTGGACCTGCGGCTGCTGCTCACCGGGGTGCACAGCGCGCTGGCCGCGGCGCCTGCCCGCCCGGTGGAGGAGGCGTGAGGCCCGATGACCCGCTCCCCCCGCCGCCCGACCGTCCGCCCCCGGCCGGTCGTCGTCCGGACGGGCGCCCGCCGGGGGACGCGGCATCCCGGCCGGCCCTGCGGGTCGCGGCCGACGCCGACGACCTGGGGCGGGGCCTCGGCCGGCTGGTCGTCGTGCTGCTGGACGTCGTCCGGCAGCTGCTCGAGCGGCAGGCCGTGCGGCGGATGGCCGCCGGCGAGCTCACCGACGCCGAGGTCGAGCGGCTCGGCCGGGCCCTCCTCGCCCTGCAGGACCAGTTCACCGAGCTCCGCGACGTGCTGGGCGTGGCGCCGGGGGATGCCCGCCTCCCGGTGGACCTCGACGCGCTGCTCCCCGACGAACGCCGCGACCGACGCTGACCTGCCCCGCGCATCCCCGTGGAAGGGAGCGATCCCATGACCGCCGCGCTGGCCAAGCGGGACCCGCGCCCCAGCGGACTCGCCGACGTCCTGGACCTGATCCTCGACAAGGGCCTGGTCATCGACGTGTACGCGCGCATCGCCGTCGTCGGCATCGAGCTGCTGACCATCGACGCCCGGGTGGTGATCGCCAGCGTGGACACCTACCTGCGCTTCGCCGAGGCGGTGAACCGGCTCGACATCCGGCACGAGGACCAGGTGGCCGGCGTCCCCGGCCTGCTCCACGAGATGACCGAGGGCGTCGCCTCGTCGAAGGCCAGAGGGGTGACCAAGGGCGCCGCCAGCGGGGTGCGGGAGAAGGCCGCCGAGGCCGTCGAGTCCGTGCTGGACAGGGGCAGCGGCGGATCCAGCGGCCCCGGGCCCCCCGCCCAGCGCCGTCCCCCGCCGGACCGCGGCGTCCCCGAGGGGCGCGACCCCAGCCGCTGACAGCCCCGCCCGCCGAAAGGAGGCCGGCCATGGCACTGCACCTGTACGGGGTGGTCCGTACGGCGGACCTGCTGTCGGGCGAGGTTCCCGCGGCCCCCGGCACCGAGAACGGGCCGCCGCTGTCGGCGGTCACCCGCGACGACCTCGCCGCCGTCGTCAGCCCGCTGGACCCGGACCGCGAGCTCACCGAGTCCGACGCCGTCCGGCACCTCGACGTGCTCACCGGGCTGGTGGCCCGGGGACCGGTGCTGCCGCTGCGCTTCGGCACCACGGCGCCGGACGAGGACGCCGTCCGCGAGGAGGTGCTCGGTGCCCGCGCCGACGACCTGCGCCGCGGGCTGTCCGCGCTGGAGGGGGTGATCGAGGTGCGCCTGGACCTCACGTCCAGCGACGACCGCGACCTCCCGCCGCTGCTGACCGGCCACCCGGAGCTGCACGACCTCGCCGCCCGGGCCCGCGCACCCGGCGCCGGGATGGACGAGCAGCTGCAGGTCGGCGAGGCCACCGCGCAGCTGCTGAGCGAGCTCCGGGCGCGGCGGGCCGAGGAGATCGCCGAGGAGCTGGCCCCGCTGGTGGAGCAGACCCGGTACCTGGCCGCCCCCAGCGAGGAGGTCGAGCGGTGGGCCTTCCTGGTCGAGCGGGACCGGCTGGACGAGCTCGACACCGCGATCGCCGGGCTGCGCGCCCGGCGCGGTCACGAGGTGGACCTCGGCTACGTCGGGCCGCTGCCGGCCTTCAGCTTCCTGGACCGGGACGAGCGGCCGGAGTGCGCCACCGCGCCGGCATCGAGATGGGGGTGGTGACAGCCCGGTGCCGGCCGGGACGCCACTGCGAGCACGCCGCACAGCGCACGACCGCGGTTCCGCACCGCGGACAGGGCGGGGGACGGAGAGGAGTGGGCAGATGAGCGACAACAGCAAGGTGGCCATGGCACTGATCGGGGGGTACGTCCTCGGCCGCACCAAGAAGGGCAAGGCGGCCATCCGGCTGGCCCTGTGGCTGAGCGGCAAGGGCAGCGCGGTGCAGCCGCAGGCGCTCGCCCGGGGGGGCGTCGGCAAGCTGCTGCAGAACCCGGAGGTCGCCCAGCTGGCCGAGCAGCTGCGCGGGCCGGTCGTGGCGGAGGCCCAGCGACTCGTCCGGGAGGCCCTCGAGGCACGGC
The DNA here is from genome assembly GCF_900114385.1 of Geodermatophilus ruber. Lineage (GTDB taxonomy): Bacteria > Actinomycetota > Actinomycetes > Mycobacteriales > Geodermatophilaceae > Geodermatophilus > Geodermatophilus ruber. The sequence continues at coordinate 124,696 of NZ_FOSW01000009.1, read as the reverse complement.
TGAACGGGATCGCCGACGCCCTGCAGGAGCGGACCAAGTCGCTGCAGGCGGTGGGCGGTGCGGCCACCGGCGCAGCGGGTGCGGCCACCGGTGCGGCCACCGGTGCGGCGGGTGCTGCCACCGGAACCGCGGGCCAGGCCGCTGGACAGGCCACCGAGGCCGCCGGCCAGGCCACCGGAACCGCGGGCCAGGCCGCCGGGACGGCTACGCAGGCCGCCGGGACGGTCACCGGGGCCGCCGGGAAGCTGACCGGTCAGAACTCCGCCGGGAACAGCCAGGAAGGTGGCGGGGACCAGCAGGGTGGCGGGGACCGGGCGGGCGCCGGCGAGGGCACGGGCGCCCAGGAGAGCGGGGGCGCCCAGGAGGGCGGGGGCTCGCAGGAGAGCGGGGGCTCGCAGGCGAGCGGGGGCTCGCAGGAGAACGTCCCGGTGACAACCGGCGGCGGGGGTGGCGGCGGATCCGCCCCACGCGAGCCCGCCGAGTCGGCCTGACGGGAGGACGGGATGACGACGACGGAACGTAGAGGCGGCGGCCTGCTCGGGACGCTGCTCCAGTCCCTGGTGACCGGGCCGGCGGCCGACCGGCTCAAGAAGCAGGCGATCGAGTACGCGACCAGCCGCGTCACCTCTGTGCTGCCCGGTCAGCGCGCCCGGAGGTCCGACGGCGGCGACGGCAACGGCGACGACGACTCCAAGCCCGGCGCGCCGAAGCTCGAGCTGCTCAAGGGTGTCGCCGAGGCGGCCAAGACGGTGGCCACCGGCGGGTCCCCGGCCAAGGCCGTCACCCAGGTGGCCAAGCGCGGGGTCCTCGGCAAGCTCAAGGGCGGGTTCAGCAGGCTGAAGGAGGGGATCAAGAAGGTCTTCGGCGGTGGCAGCTCGGGGCCGAAGATGACCAACATCGAGGAGGACCTCCGCATCGGCGTCCCCATCCGGGTCGTCTACGACCAGTGGAGCGTCTACGAGTCCTTCCCGTCCTTCATGAAGGGCGTCGAGTCGGTCAACAAGAAGGACGAGGTCGAGAGCATCTGGAAGGTCAAGGTCTGGCTCATCCGGCGCAGCTGGACCGCGACCGTGACCGAGCAGGTGCCCGACCGGTACATCCAGTGGACCTCCGAGGGCGCCAAGGGCACCACCGAGGGGCGGGTCACCTTCCACCCCCTGGCCGACGACCTGACCCAGGTGCTGCTGGCGATGGAGTACTACCCGAAGGGGATCATCGAGCGGATCGGCAACCTCTGGCGCGCGGGCGGCCGGCGCACCCGGCTGGACCTGAAGCACTTCCGCCGCTTCCTGATGAAGCGCGGGGAGGCCACCGGGTCGTGGCGCGGCGAGATCCACGACGGGAAGGTCGTCCGGCCCCCGGAGGAGATCGAGGCGGCCGAGGAGGCCCAGCGCCGCGAGCCCGAGGAGGAGCGCCTGCCGGAGGAGGAGCGCCGGCCGGAGGAGGAGCGCCGCCCCGGCGGGGAGGGCGAGCAGCCCAGCGAGGAACGGCCGGGCGAAGAGGAGCGGCCCAGCGAGGAGGAGCGGCCCAGCGAGGAGGAGCGGCCCAGCGAGGAGCGGCCCGGCGAGGAGGGCGTGCCACCCGAGCAGGGGCCCCCCGGACCCGAGCAGGAGCGCGAACCGGAACCCACGCGCAGCTGACCCACCCCCGACGGCCCGTGCCACCTGCCCCGGTGGCACGGGTCGTCCGCGCCCGGGGGCATGCCCATGCCCCCGGCGGGCGCCCGACGGCACCCGGTGTCCTGAGCGGCTGCGGGGGTACACGGGCCCCATGAGGCACGCCTCCGAGGGCGGAAGCCGATGACGGCCGCCGAGGTGGTCGAGGCGGCCGCGCCCCCCGTCCCCGATTCGTTCGTGCGTGTGCGGGGCGCCCGCGAGCACAACCTGCGGGACGTGGACGTCGACGTCCCCCGCGACGAGCTCGTCGCCTTCACCGGCGTCTCCGGGTCGGGCAAGTCCTCCCTCGCGTTCGGCACGATCTACGCGGAGGCGCAGCGGCGGTACTTCGAGTCGGTGGCGCCGTACGCCCGTCGTCTGCTGAACCAGGCCGGCGTCCCCCAGGTCGACGACATCACCGGCCTGCCGCCGGCGGTGGCCCTCCAGCAACGGCGCGGGGCGCCCAGCTCACGCTCCACCGTCGGCACGTTGACGACGCTGTCGAACTCGCTGCGGATGCTGTTCTCCCGCGCGGGGTCCTATCCACCGGACGCGACGGGGGTCCTGGACTCCGACTGGTTCTCCCCGAACACAGCGGTCGGTGCCTGCCGGGAGTGCTCGGGGCTGGGCTCGGTGCACGAGGTCACCGAGCAGACGCTCGTCCCGGACCCCTCGCTGAGCATCCGGGACCGGGCGGTGGCCGCCTGGCCCGGTGCCTGGCACGGGCAGAACCTGCGCGACATCCTCGTCACGCTGGGGCACGACATCGACCGGCCGTGGCAGGACCTGCCGCAGGAGGAGCGCGACTGGATCCTGTTCACCGACGAGCAGCCCACCGTCGACATCCGCCCCGACCGGGCGGCGGTGCAGGCCGACTACACGTACCGCGGCACGTTCTCCAGCGCCCGCCGGCACGTGCTGCACACGCTGGCCAACTCGACCAGCCCGGCCATGCGGGAGCGGGCGCTGCGGCACGTGCAGACCGTCGACTGCCCGGTGTGCAACGGAGCGCGGCTGCGGCCCGAGGCGCTGGCGGTCACCTTCGCCGGCCGCACCATCGCCGAGCTCGCCCGGCTACCGGTGAACGAGCTGGCCGCGGTGCTGCTGCACACCGCCGAGCTCACCGACCCGGACGCGGCGTGGCTGTCGTCGGAGTCGGGCGAGACGACCGAGGTCGCGGTGCGGATCGCCCGGGACCTGCGGGAACGGATCATGGTGCTCGAGGAGCTGGGGCTGGGCTACCTGAGCCTGGACCGGACGACCACCACGCTGTCGCCCGGGGAGATGCAGCGGCTGCGGCTGGCCACCCAGCTGCGCGCCGGGCTCTTCGGGGTCGTCTACGTGCTCGACGAGCCCTCGGCCGGACTGCACCCGGCCGACGCCGAACCCCTGCTGGAGGTCCTGGATCGGCTGAAGAAGTCGGGCAACTCGCTGTTCGTCGTCGAGCACGACCTGGACGTCGTCCGCCGTGCGGACTGGGTGGTGGACGTCGGTCCCGGCGCGGGCCAGTACGGGGGCCGCGTGCTGTACAGCGGCCCGGTCGACCGGCTGGCCGGGGTGGACGAGTCGGTGACCCGCCGGTTCCTGTTCGGGGAGGAGCGTCCGCCGGTGCGCCCGGCGCGGCAGCCGTGCGGCTGGCTGCACCTGCGCGGGATCACCCGGCACAACCTGCGCGACGTGGACGCCGACGTCCCGCTGGGGGTGTTCACCGCAGTGACCGGGGTGTCCGGCTCGGGCAAGTCCACGCTCGTCACCCAGGTGCTGGCCGACGTGGTGGCCCGGCGGCTGGGGGTCCGCTCCGCCGAGGACGACGACACCGGAGAGGACGGACCGGACGCGGGGATGGCGGTCGAGGCCGAGGGCGTCGAGGCCTTCGACCGGCTCGTGCGGGTGGATCAGAAGCCGATCGGCCGGACCCCGCGCTCCAACCTGGCCACCTACACCGGCATGTTCGACGCCGTCAGGAAGCTCTTCGCCGGCACCGAGGAGGCGCGGCGCCGCGGGTATACGGCGGGCCGGTTCTCCTTCAACGTGGCCGGTGGGCGGTGCGAGACCTGCCAGGGCGAGGGGTTCGTCGCCGTCGAGCTGCTGTTCCTGCCCGGGACCTATGCGCCCTGCCCGACCTGCCACGGCGCCCGGTACAACCCCGAGACGCTGGCGGTGACCTGGCACGGGAAGAACATCGCCGAGGTGCTCGCGTTGACCGTGGACGAGGCGGCGGAGTTCCTTGCCGAGGTCCCCGCGGCGGCCCGCAGCCTGACCACGCTGCAGGAGGTCGGGCTCGGCTACCTGCGGCTGGGCCAGCCGGCGACGGAACTCTCCGGCGGGGAGGCGCAGCGCATCAAGCTGGCCACCGAGCTGCAACGGGGGCGGCGCGGGCACGCCCTCTACGTCCTGGACGAGCCGACCACCGGACTGCACCCGGCCGACGTCGCGCTGCTGCTGCGCCAGCTGCACCGGCTGGTCGACCAGGGCAACACCGTGGTCGCGGTGGAGCACGAGATGGACGTCGTCGTCAGCGCCGACTGGGTCATCGACCTGGGGCCGGGCGGGGGCGACGCGGGCGGCCGGATCGTGGCCGTGGGTCCGCCGGCGGAGGTGGCGCGCACGGAGGGGAGCCGGACGGCGCCCTACCTGGCGGCGCGGCTGGCCCGGGCGCGCTGAGCACGAGGACGGCGTCGCGCGCTCCGGCGCGCTCCTCCCGTGGGGGCATAGGCTCGCTGCTCCACCACCTTCGACGCCCGGAGGTCCCCGTGCTCCGCTTCCTCGGCCTGCTGCTGGTCCTGTGGCTGGCCCTCACGGTCATCGGTGCCGTGATCAAGGGCTTGTTCTGGCTCGTCGTGGTGGGCCTGGTCCTCGTCGTCGCCACCGCCGTGTTCGGGTGGGGGAAGCGCGACCACCGGGTCTGACCACGCGGGCGGTTCGCCGTCCGCGCCAAGCCGTGACACCCCCGCGAGCGCCGAGTAGCGTTCCTCGTGGTGGGGACCACGGGAGCACACCGGTCCGCCCCATCCGCCGCTGCGCCCTCCCGATCTCCGGCCGGCTGCGCAGCGCACTCCACTGCGAGGAGGCGGCACACGTGACCACGTCGGCACGATGCAGCCAGCAGGAGTCGGGCGAGCACCCGCACGTCCATGGTGAGGGCTGCGGCCACGAGGCCGTCCAGCACGATGACCACGTCGACTACGTCCACGACGGGCAGCGGCACGCCAGCCACGAGGGCCACTACGACGTGCACAGCGGCACGGGCTGATCCCGCTCCGGCTGGCGGGCCGTCGGCGTCCGGATCGGCCCGCTCACCCACCGTGTCCCACGCCAGGGATCGGCCTCGGTGCCGGTTTGCCCCGGCGCGCGGGGGGCAGGTCCGAGTGGAACGCCCGGCACCGAGGAGGGCACCGTGAGACTGCCGATCCCGATCTCCGCACTGCTCCTGCTGGCCCTGGCGCGGGCCGCGCCCGGCGGGAGCGCCCCCGCCGCGCCGCCCCGGGTCCCGGCCGGCAGCACGCCCGACGGGGACGGCGTCGTGGTGAGCGCCGGGCCGGTCGTGGTGGACGCCTACATCGACTTCCAGTGCCCGTTCTGCCGGGCCTTCGAGATGTCGTCCGGGGACGCGCTGCGGGCCATGGCCGCCGACGGGCTGATCACCCTGATCTACCACCCGATGGACTTCCTGGACCAGGCCTCGACGAACCACTACTCGTCGCGCGCCGCGTCCGCGTCGGGGTGCGCCTCCGATGCCGGCGGGTTCAGCCCGTACGCCCAGGCGCTGTTCGCCAACCAGCCCCCGGAGGGTGGGCCGGGCCTCACCGACGAGGAGCTGGTGGAGCTGGGCCTCGCGCTGGGACTGAGCGACCCGGCCTTCGTCCAGTGCGTGCCGGCCCACGCCTACGTGCCGTGGGCCGACTACGTCACGCAGCGGGCGCTGGCGCGCGGGGTCAGCGGCACCCCCACCACGCTGGTCGCGGGCGTGCCGGTGCCGGCCAACGCCGGGGCGATCGCCGCGGCGGTGGCGGCGGTCGTCCGCTGACCTCACCCTGGTGCCGGCGGCGGAGCTGCGGGCGGCTACGACCCGGTCGGCGGCTCGCCGGCCCAGGCGGCGCGCAGCAGGGCCTCGACGCCGTCGCGGGTGACCGGGCGGGGGTTGGCGTACGGGTTGGCCACCGCGAGCCCGGCGATCCGCGGGACGTCCTCCTCGGCCATGCCGAGCTCGGCCAGCGACCGTGGGGCGCCCAGCCGGCCGGCCAGTTCCCACAGCTCCCGGGCCGGATCGGCCGCGCCGCCCAACGCCCGGGACAGCGCGGCGACCGCCTGCGGCGCGGCCGGGGCGTTGTAGGCCAGCGCATGCGGCAGCACCACGGTGTGCGTCTGCGCGTGCGGGAGGTCCAGCGTGCCGCCCAGGCTGTGGCACAGCTTGTGGTGCAGCGACATCGTGGTTGCCGCGAGCACCGCGCCGCACAACCACGCCCCGTACTGGGCCTCGGCGCGGGCGTCGAGGTCGGCACCGTCGTCGACGACCCGGGGCAGCGCCGCGGCCAGCGCCCGGGCGCCCTCCTCGGCCATCAGCGAGACGATCGGGGTCGCATCCGGCGCGTACAGCCCCTCCACCGCGTGCGCGATCGCGTTCATCCCGCTGGTCCCCGACAGCCCGGCCGGCAGCGAGACGGTCAGCTGCGGGTCGTACAGCACGCTGCGGGGCAGCACCCGCTCGTCCCGCCCGGTCCGCTTGGCCCCGCCCTCGGTCAGCCCCCACACCGGGGTCATCTCCGAGCCGGCGTAGGTGGTCGGCACCGCCACCACCGGCAGGCCGTGCTCCAGCGCGATCGCCTTGCCCAGCCCGATCGCCGACCCGCCCCCGACCGCCACGCACCCGTCGGCGCCCAGCTCGCCCGCCCGCTCGCGGGCGCGGCGGGCGACATCGACCGGCACGTGCATCCGCGCCTCGGCCAGCACCCCGGCCGCCCGCTCCCCCAGCGCCGCGGCCACCGCGTGCCCCGTGGCCTCCTGCTCCGGCGAGCACAGCACCAGCACCCGGCCCAGGCCCAGGCGCGCCACCTCGTCGGGCAGCTGCGCCAGCACCCCGGCGCCGAACAGCACCCGCATGGGCAGCGCCTGATAGGTGAACGCGAGGTTCGGCCGGCCCGTGGGCGGGGCGTCGGACATGTAGGGAGCTCCTCCTCGACGTCGTGGGGTGGCGTCCACGTGCGCGCGGGGCCACCGGTGACGGTCGGGGATGGTCTCACGCGACGGCACCGGGGTACCGGCTCGGGCGTTGTGCCCCCCGACCGTCTGAGCGAGCATGGACCTCGCCGGGCGACACCGACACCAGTCCGTACGAGCACCGTCCCGAGAGGACGCCGATGGACGCCGACAGCCCGACTGTCGCACTGCGCGAGGAGCTCCGGGTCGTGGAGGAGGAGCTGGCGCAGCTCCGCGAGGCCGCTGCCGACCTGCGCCGGCGGATCGGTGAGCGCTGGCACGAGCCCACCGACGCCGAGGAGAGGGCCTCGATGATCACCGCCGCGGAGGAGCAGGAGGCCTTCATCGCTGTGCTCGAGCAGCGGCGGGAGGACCTGCTCCGGAAGCTGGGCGAACGTCGCTGAGCGGAGCCGGGACGCCGGGGAGCGCTCAGCTGCGCAGGGTCTCGCCGGGCGTCCGGTCGTAGGTCTGCTGGTAGGCGGTGGCGAAGCGTCCGGTGTCGGCGAAGCCCCACCGGGCCGCGATGGCGGGCACGGTCTCCCGGCCCGCGGCGTCGGCGGCCTGGAGGTCCCGGTGCGCCCGTTCCATCCGCACCCGCCGGGCGTAGGCGGTCGGCGTCGTGTCCTGGTGACGCTGGAACGCCGCCTGCAGTCCCCGCGGCCCGATCCCCGAGGCGGACGCGATCTCGCTGAGGGTGGTCTCGCGGTCGGCGTTGGCCTCGATGAAGTCGATCGCGCGCCGGACCACCGCCGGCGCGGCGTGGTCCGGTGGGATGCGGCGGTGGGCGGCCAGCGTGGTGCTGGGGAACGTGTCGAGAGCCGCGGCGGCCAGCAGCTGGGTCAGCTGACCGACGACCAGGGGGGTGGCCGTGACGTCCGGGTCGCGCAGCACCGCGCCCACCAGGTACCGGACCACGTCGCTCCACTGCCTGCCGCGCTCCGGGGACATCGGCCGGACCCCGGTGAACCGGACCGGCGTGTCCTCGATGTCCGTGGTCTCGAGGGCGACCCGCTCGACGTCGGTGGTCTGCAGGCAGACGCACCCGACGTCGGTGTCCCCCCACAGCGCGCTCACCGCCTGGTGAGGGGGGAACAGCACGGACGTACCCGGGGAGACGACCACCTCGTCGCGTCCCACGCTCACCCGCATGACACCCTCGGAGGGCTGGAGGACGAGCAGGACGTCCGAGGGCTCGACGTTGTTGTCCGCGCTCATCGAGTACTGGAGCCGGGAGACGCCGCTGCGGCCCAGCTGAGTGTGCCTGCCGCGGAACCGGAAGTCCCTGCGGCTGTTCGTCTCCTCCGGCTGGTAGTCGCTGTAGACCGCCTGCAGCCAGTCGTGGGCCACGCCCGGGTCGGTCGTGGCGACCTCGCCCGTTCTCGTCATCGTGGGGGCTGGAGAGGACATGCTGTTCCCCGGGGTCGATCGCACGAGTCGCTGTGGGCTCCAGCACGCGGCGGACGCGGCCGCCTGCCGTCCACGATAGAGCCGATCCCGCCGGGAGGGTACGGCGGCGAGGAACCCCGCCGGGATCGTCCAACGGGGAGCGGGCGGCGCGGTTGAGGAGCCGGCGAGGGGGAAGCACGGACCACGCTGGCGCCGGAGGACCCGGCCCTGCACGCGCTGGCGAGGAGTCGCCATGACGCAGTCATCCCCTGCTGTAGCCGGCCCGATCCACGTCGATCCCGAGGAGGAGCCGCCCGCCCTCGCCGGGCAGTCGGTGACCCTGGTCGAGGGCTCCACCTTCGCCGTCTCGGGACGGTCGGGGGACATGAGCGCCGACGGCCCGGAGGGGTTGTTCTTCCGGGACGTCCGCCTGCTGTCCACCTGGAGGCTGCGGCTGGACGACCGGCCGCTGCAGGTCCTCGCCGTGCTGCCGCAGGAACCCTTCCGGACCGCCTTCCTGGGCCGCGTCCCACCGCAGTCGTCCTCGACCGAGTTGCTCGTGGAGCGCCGTCGCTACGTCGGGGAGGGGATGCGGGAGGACCTGCGGGTCCGCAACCTGGGCATGCAGACGGTGGCCACCCGGCTCCGACTGGACGTCGACAGCGACTTCGCCGACGTCTTCGCGGTCAAGGAGGGCCGGGTCCAGGAGCGCGGGGAGGTCTCGGTCAGCCTGGACGGCGACACGATCGTCCTCGGTTTCCGCAACGGTGCCCTGCACCTCGGGGTCCGGATCTCGGCCACCAGCGCGCAGGCGCACCGGGGTGGGCTCGCCTTCGACCTGCTCCTCCCGCCGCACAGCGACTGGGAGACCACCGTCATGGTCACCCCCGTCGTCGACGGCGAGGAGGTCGAGCCGACGTTCCCGGTCGGCCTCTCCGTGGAGGAGTCGCACCCGGCGCAGCGGCTGCGCCACTGGCGGGCGCGAACCCCTGGCGTGGAGACCGACGACGTCGAGCTGCTGCGGACCCTCCGGCAGTCCATGGAGGACCTCGGGGCACTGCGGCTCTTCGATCCCGAGGACCCCGACACCGTCGCCGTCGCGGCCGGCGCCCCGTGGTTCATGGCCCTCTTCGGCCGCGACTCCCTGCTGTCCTCCTACATGGCCCTCCCCCTCGACCCGACCCTTGCGCTGGGCACGATGCGGACGCTGGCGCGTTTGCAGGGGACGCAGACAGAACCGCGCACCGAGGAGCAGCCCGGCCGGATCCTGCACGAGACCCGGCTGGGTGCCGATTTCCCCCTGACCCGCGGCGGGGGCAACGTCTACTACGGGACCGCCGACGCCACTCCGCTGTTCGTGGTGCTGCTGGGCGAGCTGCGGCGGTGGAGCATCGCCTCCGAGCAGGTCGACGCACTGCTCCCCCACGCCGACCGGGCCCTGGCGTGGATCGAGCAGTACGGGGACCGGGACGGCGACGGGTTCGTCGAGTACCAGCGCAGCACCGAGGTGGGGCTGGTCCACCAGGGCTGGAAGGACTCCTGGGACGGCGTCAACTTCGCCGACGGCACCCTGGCCGAGACGCCGATCGCGCTCTGCGAGGTGCAGGCCTACGTGTACTCGGCCTACGTCGCACGCTCGCACTTCGCCTACGTCGCGGGGGACGACGCGGCGACCGAGCGCTGGGCAGCCAAGGCCGATGCGCTCAAGGCGGCGTTCAACGAGCGGTTCTGGCTGCCCGACCGCGGCTGGTTCGCCATCGCGCTGGACGGCGCCAAACGGCAGGTCGACGCGCTGACCTCCAACATCGGTCACTGCCTGTGGACGGGGATCGTCGACGAGGACAAAGCCGCGCGGGTCGCCGAGCACCTGATGTCGCCCGAGATGTTCACGGGCTGGGGCGTGCGGACCCTGGCCTCCTCGATGGGCCGCTTCAACCCGATGAGCTACCACAACGGGTCGGTCTGGCCGCACGACAGCGTGCTCGTCGCCACCGGGCTGATGCGCTACGGCTTCGTCGAGGAGGCCCAGCGGATCGGCGCCGGTCTGCTGGACGCGGCCACCGAGTTCGGCGGCCGGCTGCCGGAGCTCTTCTGCGGCTTCGACCGGTCGGAGTACCCGTCCCCGATCCCCTACCCGACGTCGTGCTCGCCCCAGGCGTGGGCGGCGGCCTCGCCCATCCAGGTCATGCGCATGCTGCTGCGGCTGGAGCCGCGGATGCCGCGTGGCGAGGTGTGGTTCGACCCGGCCTGGCCCGCGCGGTACGGCCGGTTGCGGATCCGCGACCTGCCACTGGGCGGCCACCGGGTCACCCTCGTCATCGACGGGGACCGGGCCGAGCTCGACGGCCTCCCGGAGGGCGTCCGGGTGATCCGCAGTCTCCGGACGCCCCTGCAGCCGGCCCGGCCGGAACGCGGTTGAGACCTTCGCGAGCGCGGCGGCCGGCGGAGCGCCGGCTCCCCGGCCGGCCCAGCGCCAGGACCGAGGTGAGCGCCGCGAGGGACGTCATGGAGATCCAGGCCGCCAGCGGCCACATCCACCACTCCATCGGATTCCCTTCGCCCGTCGCCGCCGTTGGCTGCGTGCTGTGTGCCGGGCCGCCCGCCCGGGGGAAGCGGGCGGCCCGGCACGGCACCACGGTGACGGCCGAGCGCGCCGGAACCCACCCCCACAGGCGGGAGTCGACGGCGGCCAACCTGGGGGCTTGCTCACGGGCTGTCATCGACTGACCTCGGGCTGACCGGCTCGGTCCGGCCTGATGTGACTCACCGCACTCGTCGCATCTCCGTTCGACGAGGCGGTATGCCACTCTGAGCCCGTGACAGGGTCGGCACGCGAGACCGTCCACCGCACAGAGGCCGTCCGGTCCTACGGGGGCCACGACATCCATGCCGCCCCGGGAGTGCACGAGTACGCCGTCGCACTGGTGCGCGCGGCACTTCCCGAGGGCGGGCGGATCCTCGAGGTCGGCGCCGGTTGCGGCGCCCTGGCGCTGCGGCTCCGCGACGCCGGCCTCGAGGTGGTGCCCACCGATCTCGACCCGCCCCACGAGTGGATCCACCGGCTCGATCTCGATGATCCGGAGTGGACGGAGGAGACCCGCGGCCCCTTCGACATGGTCGTGTGCGTCGAGACGCTGGAGCACGTGGAGAATCCCCGCCAGGTGCTGCGCTCGATCCGGTCACTGCTCCCGGTCGGCGGCAAGCTCCTGGTGAGCACCCCGAACGTGACGCACCCGCATTCGCGGTTGAAGATGCTGCTCCTGGGCGCCCCGTACATCTTCGGGCCCGACCACTACTACCGGCCCGGGCACATCACGATCCTGCCGGACTGGATGCTGACCGAGCACATCCGCCTGGCCGGGTTCGAGCGCATCGAGGTCACGCGGGGCGGTGACACCTTCTACCGCGGCCTGCGGCGGCTGGTCCATCGGATCGAGATCGCCCTGCTCACCGTCATCGGCGTACGGCAGCGGGCGCACCAGGGCGAAGGGGTGTGCACGTTCGTCACCGCCGTCGCGGCCTGACCGTCGATCGGGCCGGCTCGCCGGGCCCGTAGAAGTGGCCGGGTCGAGGAGCGAGAGCGGGGTCCGCGCCGTCGCGGGCCGGAGCCGGGCATCGGTCAGTCCCCGCAGGAGCAGGGCCGGCCGCGGGGGCCTGCTCATTTTGCGACAGTCGGCGCCCCGGCGGCGCCCTACCGTCGACGCACCGAACCGGCAGGGCCGGGTCGCCCGACCCGGCCGCCACCATCGGGCTCACCGGAGGTGCGGAAGATGAAGGCGCTCGTCTACCACGGACCGGGGAACAAGGCCTGGGAGGACGTTCCCGACGCGACGATCCAGGAGCCGACGGACGTGGTCGTCCGGGTGGACACGACGACGATCTGCGGCACCGACCTGCACATCCTGCACGGCGACGTGCCCGCGGTGACCGACGGCCGGATCCTCGGGCATGAGGCGGTGGGCACCATCACCGAGATCGGAGACGCCGTTCGCGGCTTCGCCGTCGGGGACCGCGTCCTGGTACCGGCGATCACCAAGTGCGGCCGCTGCGACTACTGCCAGCGCGGCATGCCGTCGCACTGCCAGACGGTCGGTGGCATCGGCTGGATCTTCGGCCACCTCGTCGACGGGACCCAGGCCGAGCTGGTCCGGGTGCCCTATGCCGACACCTCGCTGTACCGGGTCCCCGGCACCGTCACCGACGAGCAGGCGATCTTCCTGGCCGACTCGCTGCCGACGGGCTACGAGGTGGGCGTGCTGGCCGGCAACGTGCGGCCGGGGCACACGGTCGCCGTGGTGGGCACCGGCGCGGTCGGCCTGGCGGCGGTCCTCACGACGGGTCTGTGGGGCGCCTTCCGGGTGATCGCCGTGGACACCAACAAGTTCCGGCTGCAGAAGGCCCTCGAGTTCGGCGCCACCGACGCGGTCGAGGCCGGTCCGGGCGCGGTCGACGAGGTGCGGGCGCTGACCGACGGGCTCGGCGTCGACGTCGCGATCGAGGCGGTCGGCTACCCGCAGACGCTGCGCACGGCCGCCGCGCTGGTCCGCCCCGGCGGCACGATCGCCAACATCGGCGTCCACGGCGTCCCCGTGGAGCTGCCGATGCAGGAGATGTGGATCCAGAACGTCACGCTCACCATGGGCCTGGTGGACACCGTCTCCATCCCCACCCTGCTGCGGATGGTGGCCAGCGGCCGGATCCCGGCGGAGAAGATGGGCACCCACGCGTTCACCTTCGGGCAGATGGACGAGGCCTACGACGTGTTCGCGAACGCCGCGGCCAACGAGGCGCTCAAGGTGGTCATCACGCCGAGCTGACGATGCGCGACCGGGGACGGTCAGGCGCGGCACGTATCTGCACCCAGCCGCAGACGATCGCCGACCACGTCGACGTCTCCGCCCTGCCCGGCTCCGCCGGCCGTCCTCAGCGTCGGCCGGCCAAGCGGGCCTCCGCCGCCGGGGGCGGACCAGGCCGGACCGGCCGGGACGGTGAGCAGCGCAGCGAACGTCGCCGCGGCGGCGACACGGGCAGTGCGGGAGGGCACGGGCATTCCTCGGCTGGGAAGTGGTGCGTGGTTGCGACGCGACGACGCTAGGAATGCCGGGCGGCCGGGCGCCGTGCGCTGCGCGACCGTCCCGTGACCGTGCGGTGAAGCTTCGCCGAACCCGCCGCGAGATCACCCCGCTCCCTAGACTGACCCCGTGGCGACGAGCGCAGACGCCGAGGCCCCGGCCGTCGCGCCCCACCTCGCGCACCTTCCCGGCCACCTGATCCGCCGAGCCGGGCAGGTGCACAACGAGATGTGGACGCGCCACGTCTCGGGCACGGTGTCGTCGGTGCAGTACGCGGTCGTGTCGACGCTCGCCCGCCACGAGCCGCTCGACCAGGCCAGCATCGCGCGGCTGATCGTCCTCGACCCGGCCAGCACGCACGCCGTCGTCCACCGGCTCAAGGACGCCGGCCACCTCACCATGGAACGCTCCGCCCAGGACGGGCGCCGCTTCGAGCTGCGGCTCACCGAGTCGGGCCGGCGCCTGCACGCCGACCTCGAGCCGCGGGTGGAGCGGCTGCGCCAGGCGTTCGAGGCTCGGCTCCCTCCGGACAAGACAGCGGTGTTCCTCCGGCTCCTCGAGGAGTTCGTCGCCACTGACTGAGCGGCTCGCCGTCGAGAAGGTTTCTTGACGTACGAACTTTCCTGCCGATTGAATGAGCCACGTCACATCCCGCCGGGGGCGCGCACCTCGTCCGGTGGGGACACGGCCCCGGTCGGCGCACCCTCGCGCTCTGACGTGCCGTCCGAGCCTGCCCAGATCCCGAAGGGGAACGACGATGTCCTCAGAGCCGGCCGCGCAGGATCCCCAGCAGGACCTGGAGTTCGGTCTCTTCGACTGGATCGACGCGCACACCGGGGTGCCGACGGCGCAGACCTACGACGCCCGGCTGCGCGTGCTGGCGGAGGCCGACCGCGGCGGGTTCAGCACGTACCACATCGCCGAGCACCACGGCACGCCGCTGGGCCTGGCGCCCTCGCCGTCGGTGTTCATCGCCGCCGCCGCCCGGGAGACCGAGCGCATCCGGCTGGCCCCCACCACCTTCATCGTCCCGCTCTACGACCCCCTGCGGCTGGTGCAGGAGATCGCCATGCTCGACCAGCTCAGCCACGGGCGGCTGGACGTCGGTGTGGGCAAGGGCTCCTCGCCCATCGAGGCGGCGATGTACGGGCTGACCCCTCAGGACACCGCCGAGCGCTTCGAGGCGCTGTTCCCGGCCATCGTCGCCGCGATGGAGAGCGGCCGGTTCCGCCGCCCGGGTGCCGAGGGGACGGCGGCCGAGGAGATCGAGCTGCACGTGCCGGTGTACCAGCGTCCGCATCCGCCGCTGTGGTACCCGACGTCGAACGCCGACTCGATCCCACGGTTGGGCGACGAGGGCTACAACGTGCTGTTCGGGTTCGGCTTCGCCTCCCCGCCGCTCGAGGTGGTCCGCGAGCAGAGCCGGATCTTCTTCGCCCACTTCCGCGAGTCCGCGGCCCGCGGCGAGGTCCGCTACAGCCTGCCGGGCCGGACGCCGCGCTTCGGCATGCTGCGGCACGTCGTCGTGGCGGCGAGCGACCGGGAGGCAGCCGCGATCGCCCGGTCCGCCTTCGCCGACCACTACACGAGCTTCACCCACCTGTGGCGCCTGCACGGCAGCAACAGGTTCACCGGCCCGGCGGACTTCGACCAGCTGGTCGCCGAGCGCAAGCTGTTCGTCGGGTCGCCGGAGACCGTCGCCGCCCAGGTCACCGAAGCCGTGACGGTCGGCGGGATCAACTACCTCGCCGGCGCCTTCGCCTGGGGCTCCCTCGACGTCGGGACGGTCCTCTCCTCCGTGCGGCTGTTCCGCGACGAGGTCATCCCTGCGGTGCGGTCGGAGACCGCGGGCCCGGCCGGGCTCGCGGCGTCGGTCGCGGGTTCGGCAACCCCCGCCTGACCGGGCACCGCTCCCCGTACCGGGCGATCCCCCATCCTCCCAGCGTCGAGAGGCTCTCCATGTCCCGCCTGCGCCTGACCGTCCTGCTGTCCTGCTCGGTGCTGCTCGCCGCCTGCGGCGGAAGCGGCGACGGTGAGCCGACCGGTGCCGGCTCGAGCGGCTCACCCCGCTCGGTGACGGTCGGGGTCATCCCCATCGCCGACGTGGCCCCCCTGCACCTCGGGGTCGAACAGGGCTTCTTCGAGGACCGCGGCCTGGACGTGGAGCTGGTCCCCGGCCAGGGTGGCGCGGCGCTCATCCCCGCCGTGGTGAGCGGGGAGCAGGACTTCGCCTTCAGCAACACGCTGTCCCTGATGGTCGCGCAGGAGGCCGGCCTGCCGATCCGGGTGGTCGCCCCGGGGAACGCGTCGACCGGCGACCCCGAGGACGACTTCGCCTGCGTGCTCGTGCCCGCGGGCAGCCCGCTGCAGTCCCTGGCCGACCTGCCCGGGACCCGGGTGAGCACCAACACCCTGAACAACATCAACGTCGCGGTCATCCGCGACCTGGTCGACCGCGCGGGCGCCGACTCCTCGGCCATCGAGTTCCTCGAGATCGCCCACCCCGACGTCCCCCAGGCCGTCGGCAGCGGCCAGGTCGACGCGGCGGTGGCGGTCGAGCCGTTCAAGACCATCGCGCTCCAGCAGGGCGGCCGCTGCCTCTCCAGCGTCTTCGCCGAGGCTCAGGACGACCCGCTGCTCATCGGCGCCTACTTCACGACGGCGGAGACCGCCCAGTCCGACCCGGAGTTGGTGGATGCCTTCGTGGAGGGCCTGCGGGAGTCCTTCGCCTACGCGACGGAGAACCCGGACGAGGCGCGGCGGATCCTCGGCACCTACACCCAGCTCAGCCCGGAACTGACCGAGGCGATCACGCTGACCGGGTGGCCGCAGGACCTCGAGACGGGGTCCTTCGAGTACATGTCCGAGATCGGGGCCCGCTACGGCAGCCTCACCGAGCCCGCCGACCTGGACGCCCTCCTGCCGGCTGCCTGAGCGGGATCGACATGGCGACACGAGAACGAGGAGAGGACGTCGACGTGGACCGGCCCAGTGCACTCCACAGCACCGTCGAACCGGGGACGGTCGTCCTCGTCACCGGGGGGGCCCGGGGCATCGGCGCGTCGCTGGCCCGGCATCTCGCGGCCGAGGGGGCGGCCGTCGTCGCCGCCGACGTCGTGGATGCGGAGTGGGACGCGGACGGTCTGGGCGTCACCCACGTCCGGACCGACGTGAGCGACGAGGCGTCGTGGCGCCATCTGGTGACCACGGCGCTGGACCGGCACGGCCGGATCGACGCGCTCGTCAACAACGCCGCCGTCTACCAGGGACTCGGGGCGAAGCGGGCGTTCACGGACATCTCCGTCGAGGAGTGGGACCGCGTGATGGCGGTGAACACCCGAGGCGTCTGGCTCGGGATGCGCGCGGTGCACCCGGCCATGAAGCGGCAGGGGCACGGCCGCGTGGTCAACATCGCGTCGTCCACCGTGCACATGGGTGTCCCCTACTTCGCGCACTACACCGCCTCCAAGGGGGCGGTCATCGCGCTGACCCGAAGCGTGGCCCGTGAGGTGGGCCAGGACGGCATCACCGTCAACGCGATCGCACCGGGGATCGTCGAGACCGAGGCCACGCTGGCCCTCAACGACGACGCCTACCTGGCGGCCGCCGCCGGGCGACGCGCCGTCCCCCGGCGGATGGAACCCACCGACCTCTGCCCTGCGGTCTCGTTCCTGTGCTCCCGGGGCAGCGGCTTCATCACCGGGCAGACCCTGATCGTGGACGGCGGCATGGCCTTCAGCTGAGGCCCTCCCGGCAGCGCCCCACCACCACGGAGGAGACATGACGACGTCACGTGCCCCGGGAACCGCTCTCCAGGACGGCGGCGGGGAAACGACGGCGGAGGGCGTGACCGTGCACCGCGACGTCGTCTACGCCACGGTCGACGGGCTGGACCTGCGGCTGGACCTGTACCTGCCCGACATGCGTCCGGCGCCCGCGTGCGTGTGGCTGCACGGCGGTGGCTGGATGCGGGGCTCGCGGACCGACCGGGCCGAGCAGCGCCTCGTCCCCATGGCCCGCAGCCGGGTGGCGGTGGCCGCCGTCCAGTGCCGGCTCAGCGGGCAGGCGACCTTCCCGGCACCGCTGGACGACGCCCGGGCGGCGGTCCGGTGGCTGCGGGCGCACGCCGCCGAACTGATCCCCGACGGGAGGCCGGCAGGGACCGCCGGTCTCAGCTCAGGACCAGCCCGGCCACGCCGGCGAGGACCAGCAGCGCGCCGATCCCGGTGGCGACACCGACGGTCTCGGCGCGGCGCAGGAACAGGACGCTGACCGGCAGCACGACGATCGGCAGGGCGGCGGAGATGACGACGGCGACCGCGACCGGGATGAACAGGCTGGCGGCGATGAGGCAGGTCTGCGCGCTGATGGTCAGCACCCCGGAGAGCAGCCAGAGCCGGCGGCCGACGGGATCCGCGCCGGCCACGACGGTGCGCAGCTTGCGCAGATCGGTGCTCACGAGCGTGTAGAGCAGGAGCCCGGCCGCGGCCCCCACCAGGCTGCCGACCACCGGCGCCGCCCAGTCCCGGACGCCCGCCCCCCGGGCCACGTTGCCCAGCCCGTACGCCGCGGCACCCAGCAGCGCCAGGCCGATCTCCGGAAACGGCAGGGACCGGCGGCGGCCCGCCGCGCGCTCCGCCGCGGCACCGCCCGCCCGCCGGGAGGTGAGGTAAAGCCCGGCGAGGACCAGGACGCCGCTGAGCACGGCCACCGGGGGCAGCGACTCGTCGAGCAGCACCCAGGCGGCCAGCGCCGCGAAGACGGGGTTGGTGATCTGCAGGGCGCTGGCCCGGGTCGGGCCGATGGTGGTCACGGACCGGAAGAAGAACCAGCGACCGAGGTAGGAGGTCAGCAGCCCGCCCAGCGCGAACAGCCCCACCGCGTCCCACTCGGGCGACAGCGACTGCCCGCCGACGGTGTACTGGCCGAGCACGATCAGCCCGGCGAACCCGACGTTGCTGGTCAGCGCCAGCAGGAAGCCGACGTCCTGGGGCACCCGCCGCGTCGCCGCACCGACCAGGAGCACGTTGGCGCTGAACAGCAGCAGCGACCCGACGGCCAGCGCCTCCCCGATCACCGCGGCGCCCCGGGATCCAGGGGGCGGCGCAGGCTGCGGTCGGCCAGCGTGACCGTGACCAGCACCGCGCCGACCGCGGTGAAGGCCCAGCCCAGCACGTGCAGGCCCGCGTCGTCCACGCCGTGGGCGTAGGCCAGGCCGGTGAGGCTCGTGGCGATCATCGCGCCGGTGTACTGGGCGGTGCGGGACAGCCCGGTCGCCGCCCCGACCTGCTCCGCGGGCGCGGCCCGGTAGACCATGACCTGGTTGGCCACCTGCCCCATCCCGTTCGGGAGCCCGAACACGGCGGCCACGCAGGCCAGCACGGCGACCGGCGTGCCCGCGTCCAGGACGGTGAGGGACAGGCTGCCGGCCAGCAGGCCCAGCGCCGGGACGAACAGCGGCCAGAACGGGCGGGGGCCCCGGACGGCGAACAGCGAGGCGACCGTGCCCACCGCCGACATGCCCAGCAGCACGAAGCCGGCCGCGCTCGCCGACAGGCCCCGCCCCTCCTGCAGCCACGGCGTGACCCCGAAGAGCACCCCGTAGACGACGAGGAAGGTGAGGACCACCCGCAGGTAGGTCACCACCAGCGGCGGGTTGCCGGCCAGCATCCGCACGTCGAGGAAGGGGCTGCGGGAGCGCAGCTCGGTGAGGACCAGCGCGAGCAGGCAGCCGGCCAGGCCGAGCACGACCGGCCACGGCGGGGCCGGCAGCGTGGTGAGGACGAGCATCAGCAGCACGACGGCGCCGCCGAACAGCGCGACTCCCGGCAGGTCCAGCACCCGCCAGGCGGGGAGCGTGCGGGCCCTCGGACGCGACCGCGGGAGGTAGCGCAGCCCCAGCGCGGTCACCAGGAGGCCGAGGGGCGCGTTGATCGCGAAGACCGCGCGCCAGCCCACCGTGTCCACCAGCACGCCGCCCAGCGGGGGGCCGACGGTCAGGGTGACCAGGCTCGCGGTGTTCAGCAGCCCGAGGGCCCGGGCCGGGGTCGGCACGCCCAGCCGGTCGGCCTGCTCCCGGACCATGGCCACCGCGGCGGGATAGGCGGCGCCGGTGCCGAGGCCGACGACGACCCGGGCGGCCACGAGCCAGCCGAAGGTGGGGGCGAGCGCGCCGATCAGGCCGGCGACCGCCACCAGCAGCCCGCCGGCCAGGAACACCCGGCGGGGACCGAACTGGTCCGCGAGCCGGCCGGCGACCGGCTGCCCGACGGCGCTGGCGACGTACATGACCGACACCAGCCAGGCGGTGGCGCCGGCCCCCACGGCGAACTCCCGCCCGATCGGCGCGAGCGCGGTGGCGATCATCGTGGAGTTCACCGGGTTCAGCACCGCGCCCGCGCACAGCGGCACCATGAGCCGGGGGCCGAGGTCCCGGGCACGCCGGTCGGCGGCCCGGGCGAGCCGGCGACGGTGCGCCGGGGCCGGCGCGGACTCGACCCCGGACCGCCGTGGCCCCGCCGCGCTCACCCCGGGAGCCGGCGGACCAGGTGATCCCAGACCGCGGCGACGGCGCGCTCGTTGTAGATGTGCTCCCGCTTGGCCAGGGACTCCTCCGGCGACGACCAGGTCGGCCAGCCACCGGCCGAGGCGGTCAGCAGCTGCTGCTGGCACGCGCGCTCCAGCAGCACCGCGGCGACCGTGGCGCCCTGCAGGGTCTCCCCCACCGCGACGATGCCGTGGTTGACGAGGAACACCGCCCGGGCCTCGCCGAGCGTCCGCGCCACCGCTCCCCCCAGCTCCCGGGTCAGGATCAGGTCGGCGGTGTCGGTGAAGCGCGGCACCGCGGGCGGGACGAAGTAGTTGGCCGCGTGGCTGACCGGCCGCAGCTCCTGCCCCGTGGCGGCCAGTGCCACCGCGTGGGGCGGATGGGTGTGCACCACCCCGCCGACGTCCGGCCGCGCCGCCATGATCTCGGTGTGGATCGGGTACTCGCTGTGCCGGGCCCCCTCGCCGGCCAGCACGCTGCCGTCCGGAGAGACCAGGTGCACCCGCTCCGGGGTGACCTCCTCGAGCCCCCACTCGGCCGACTTGATCCACACCCCCCGGCCCTCGGGATCACGTGCCGACGAGTGCCCCCAGATCAGGTCGGCGTGCCCGGCCGCAGCCAGGACGCGCGAGGACGTGGCGACGAGATCGCGGATCTCCGCGCTCATGGGGTGGGGTCTCCGTTCGGTCGGGGCCCCACGATCGGCGCGGGGCCTACAGCAACAGGTGGTCGAGCTCCTCGGCGGCGGCGACCAGGTGCTCGAGGATGATCTCGCGGGTCTCCTCGCTCATCCGGCTGGCCGGGACCGAGGCGTTGATGGCCAGCCGCGGCGAGCGGGTCGAGTGCAGCGCCACGGCCAGCGAGCTGACCCCCTCCTCGCTCTCCTCCTGGCTGCGCGCGTAGCCCTGCTCCCGGATCTCGGCCAGCGCCGTCATCAGCGCAGCCCGCGTGCCGATCGAGCGGGGGGTCAGCTGGACGAGGTCCTCGCCGGGGTACAGCCGCAGCAGCTCGTCGTCGGTGAGCTCGGCCAGCAGCGCCTTGCCGGTCGACGTGCAGTGAGCCGGCATCGACCGGCCCAGCCGGCCGCCGACCCGCAGCGCCCGGGCGCTCTCGATGGAGTCGATGAAGTGGACGTCGCTGCCCTCGAGCCGACCCAGGTGGATGGTCTCCTGCAGTTCGGCGTTCAGCCGCTCCAGCACCGGCCGGGCCCGGGTGCGCACGTCCAGCCGGCGCAGCACGCCGAAGGCCAGGCCGTCGAGCGTCGGCCCCGGGACGTACCCGCGCGTGGCGCTGTCCTGCCGGACGAATCCCCGGTACTGGAGCATGGCCAGCAACCGGTGCGCGGTGGACGAGGCCACCCCCAGGTACTGGCTGACGTCGGTCAGCCGCAGCCTCGGGTTCTCGCCGAGCAGCAGCAGCACCCGCAGGGCGTTGTCCACCGACTCGATCGGGTACTGCGGAACGGCGCCGTACTCGGGGGTGGGCGGGAAGGATCCGGTCACGGGCAGAGCCTATGCGCTGTCTGCTCTGCAGAGAGGAATCCCGGGTTCTCTGTTCGGTTGGCCGGGGGCGTGCGCACCTCACCCCAACCGCGCCAGCTCGTGCCGCCAGGCCGTCGTCAGGTTGAACCCGCCCCCCAGGTCGGGGAGCTCGGCCATGTCCTCCTCCGGCAGGTCGCGCAGCTGTCCGCCGGCCGAGGCGACCGTCAGCGAGAGCCGGGCGATCTGGTCGACCGAGACGGCCCTGAGCACGGCCTCGGCCACGCTGCCGCCGGAACTGGTCAGCCCGTGCCCGCGCAGCACCACCACCGGCCGGTCCCCCATGGCCACGACCATCTCGCCGGCCAGCCGGCGGTCCCGCACGAGCACGCCGCGGGGGTAGACCGGCACCCCGCCGGCGGCCAGCTTGGTACCGGGCATGTCGAAGGCGCCGACGATCGGTCGGATGCCCAGCCCGGCGAGGTCGGCCGCCACCACGGCCGGCGGGTGGGCGTGCACGACCGCGGCCACCTCGGGTCGGCGGCGCAGCACCTCGGTGTGCAGCGGCAGCTCGTTGGGCGGGCTCCACCCGTCCAGCTCGCCCTCGCCCCCGGGGGCGCCCTCGAGGGTCACCAGGCGGATGTCGTCGGCCGTCGTGTAGGCCAGCCCCCGCTCCTCCGGGCCGCGGCAGCGCACGAGCAGGCGCTCCTCGTCGATGCGCAGGCTGATGTGGCCCAGGTAGCCCTCGGCCAGACCGCGGGCGGCGAGGACGCGGCACGCGTCGGCGATCTCCTGGCGCAGCGCGGCGAGATCGGCCGGCGCGCTCACGGACGTCCCCCGGCGGCCGGGACCGGCGCGGGGCGGGCAGCCGGCGGCGGGAGCGCCGACACCCGGGCCATCGCGTCGTCGAACGTCGCGCCCTCGGTGACCAGCCGCCGGGACTGGGCGAGGGCCTTGGGCCAGTTCACCGTCACCGCGCCGCACAGCCGGCCGGTGTCGTCGGTGTAGAGGGCGGCGGCCCGCGGCTTCTCCCCCGCCAGATCGCCGACCAGCTCGTGCCGGGTGCCGCGGGTGGGCCGGCCGACGATCTGGGCCTTCCAGTCGTACTGGTCGCTCCAGACGTACTCGACCGGCCGGTAGGACCGCAGGTCGTCGGGGTGGGTGATGTTGTGCGCGGCGCACATGCCCTGCTCGACGGCGTTCGTCCAGTGCTCGACGCGCACGTGCTCCCGGTGGCCGGGGTGGAACCAGCGGGCGACGTCGCCGATGGCGTAGACGTCGGGCGCGTCCACGGCCCGGGAGTACTCGTCGCACAGCACGCCGTTGTCGATCGGCACCCCGGAGTCGGCCAGCCAGCCGTCGTTGGGGACGGCGCCGATGCCGACGACCACGGTCCCCGCGGGCAGCTCGGTGCCGTCGGTCAGCCGGACGCGGAGGTCGCCGGCCGAGCCGGTGATCTCCTCCACCCCGACGCCGAACCGGGTGCTCACCCCGTGCCGGTGGTGCAGCTCGGTGAAGTAGCGGCCGATCTCCGGCCCCACGACCCGCCCGATCGGGGTCGGCAGCGGATCGACGACGGTGACCTCGCGGCCCAGCCCGCGGGCGGTGCCGGCCACCTCCGCACCGATGAACCCGCCGCCGACCACGACCACCGGGCCGTCGTGCTGCAGGTCGGCCTGGAGCGCCTGGCTGTCCTGGAGGGTGCGGACGACATGCACGCCCGACCCCGGCCGCCACGGGGAGGGCCGGGCCGCGGCGCCGGTGGCGATCACCACGGCGTCGTAGTCGAGCCGGCTGCCGTCGGCGAGCAGCACCTGCCGGCCGGCGACGTCCAGCCGGGTCGCGGCGACCCCCAGGCGCAGCTCGATCCCCGCCCTCTCGGCTGCCTCCTCCGACAGCAGCAGGGTCCGGTCGGCGTCCCACTCCCCCGCGAGGAACTGCTTGGACAGCGGCGGCTTGTCGTAGGGTGCCTGCGCCTCCTCACCGACCAGCACGACCCGCCCGTCGAAGCCCTCGCTGCGCAGCGCCTGGGCCGCGCGCACCCCGCCGATCGAGGACCCGACGACGACGACCGTGCGGCTCATGCGTCCTCGATCATCAGGGCGCTGACCGGGCAGCTGCGGGCGGCCTCCTCGATGCGCGGCCGCTCCTCGTCGGAGATCTCCTCCTTCAGGAGCACGACGACGCCGTCGTCGTCGATGTCGTACACGTCGGGCGCGGCATCCACGCAGTTGGCGTAGCCCTGGCACGCACCGAAATCCGCCTTCAGCACCGGCACGACCGGCTCTCCTCTCGACTCAGGATCGTTTCTTGGGCGCCGACACACCCATGCCGCCGTCCGGGTGGACGGTGGTCCCGGTGATGCCGCGGGCGCGGGAGGAGGCGAGGAACACGTAGCTCCAGGCGTGGTCCTCTCCCGACAGCGCGACCTGCAGCGGGACCCGCGCGGCCATCTCCGCCGCGCGGTTGGGGGTGTCGCCCAGGCTGCGCGCCTGCAGCCCGAGGCTGGGCAGGCCGCGCAGGTCGGTGTTCAGCGTGCCGCCGGGCGCGACCCCGTTGACCCGGACGCCGGGCGCGAGGTCGTGGGCCAGGGCCGTGACCAGCCCCCGGACGGCGAACTTCGAGGCCAGGTACAGGACCCCGCCGCGGCCGGCGTAGTACGCCGAGGTCGACTCGGTGAGCACGATGGCGCCCGAACCGGACTCCTGGAGCGCCGGCAGCGCCGCCTTCACCGAGTGCAGCAGCGACTTGACGTTCGGGTGGAACATCTCGTCGAACGCGGTGTCGAGCAGGTCGGCGTCGAGGTCCTCGATGCTGCGGTAGTAGTCGAAGATCCCGACGCAGCTGACCAGCACGTCCAGCCCGCCGAAGGCGTCCACGGCCGCGGCCACCGCGGCGTCGTTGGCGCCCCGGGTGGTCGCGTCCCCGACGGTCACCGGCACGTCCGGGAGCGCCTCGGCCAGCGCCTTGCCCTTGTCCGGGTCCCGCTCGAGGACGGCGACCCGCGCTCCCTCGGCGAGGAAGGCGTCGACGACGGCGCGCCCGATCCCCGACCCCGCGCCCACGACCAGCGCCCGCCGGCCCGCCAGCCAGCCGCTCATGGCCCCTCCTCGTCCTCGTCGCGCACCAGCGGACCGAAGGGGTTGCCCACCATCGCCGAGAAGGTCGCGGTGTTCTGCCAGGTGAGCGCCTCGAGCTCCAGCGGGCACAGCGCGACCCACTGCCCCGACTTCGGCGCCTCGATCAGCAGCCGGGCACCGTTGCGGGTCTCCACCCGGAGCACCCGCACCTCGGCGAACTCGTTGGCGATGACGATCGGCTCGCCCGTGGCGTGCTCGAGCAGCTCGGCGCGCTCAGCGGCCGCCCGGCGCGCGGCCCGGGCGTCCTCCTCCTCGCCCTCCCACTGCAGGGTCATCCGACGTCCTCCCCTCCGGGTCCTCTCATCACAGGAAGATGGCCAGGTTCTGCATCCGCATCACCGCGTCGTCGACCATGATCGTCCGGCGGGCCAGCTTCCAGCCCTCGTCCGTCCGGCGCAGCAGGTCCTCGCGGCCGGCGGAGACGAACGACCCCTCCCGCACGTCGCCGCGGTTGCGGAACAGCAGGGTGGCCGAGTCGACGACGAGGTGATCGGGGTCGTCGGTGGCGAAGGTGCGCACGTTGGACAGGTGGTGCCGCAGCCGGGACGGCGGGTCCTCGGTCCACGCGTGCTCGGTGAGGAAGCGGGCCACGCGGCGCGACAGGGAGTACTTGTCCTCGTCGAAGTGCGCCATGCCGGGCGAGGTGTCGTACCCGGCGCCCAGCGCGGTGGTCACCCGGACCGGCATCAGGTAGTGGATGTCGTCGGTGAGCAGCTCCAGCCACTCCTCGTAGGCCTGCGCATCGAGCAGCCAGGCCTCGTCGACCAGCCACTGGGAGGCCTGCAGGTGCCGCTCGTCGCTGAACGGGAGCGTGCGACCGGTCCGCTGGATCCGGGAGGCGTGCGCCCCCAGCACCGAGCGGGCGGAGTGCAGGTCGACGGGGGTGACGCCCCGGGCGGCCGGGCCGGAGACCGGGGTGGTCGCGGGCGTGCTCATGCCTGCGCCCCCAGCCGGTCGGCACGGGCCTGGTCGGCACGGTCCTGGTCGGCCGGTTCCGGGACGGCGGGCCGGGCGGCACCCGCCTGGCTGACCGAGACCTGCTCGGCGCCGCCCACCTCGAGGGTCGAGGCCGCCTTGACCGGCTGCTCGATGTGGTCGGCCCAGCGGGTGAGCAGCTCGCGCTGGTTGTACTCGGCGTAGCCGGTGTGCGCGACACCCGGGCCGTGGAACTGGTCGGGCCCGAGCGCCGGCACCACCTCGGTGCCGTCCTCCAGCAGGCCCATCCGGCTGTTGAGCAGCAGCCGGCGGGCCATCGACCCGGCGGCGGTGTTGGTGAGCGAGACCCAGTTCTCGACGTCGTCCTGCTCGAACATGCCGGTGGACCCGAAGCACATCAGGTACGCCTTGTAGGAGAGCGCCTTGAACTCCTCCGGCGCCTCGGCGTCCACGGCGAACCAGGACAGCACCTCGGTCTCGTCGGCACTGATCGGCTGCCACTGCCGGATCGAGATGAACGGCAGGACCTGGTCGGTGTCGGCCACCTTCGGCCAGTTGTGCACGAGGGAGAGGTTCGGGTAGATCGAGGCGGCGCTGATCATGAACCCGTCGTCGCCGACGACCTTCAGCTGGTCCTCGGACAGCATCTGCTTCATCCGGTCGACCATCTCCTGCGGGTAGCCGACGTAGCGGAACCGCTCGTCGAGGCTCCCCGGAGGCAGCTTGTAGGTGGTGCCCCCGCCGCTGCCGGCCCAGTAGGTGCAGCCGTCCTTGCGCTTCTCGGCCTTGGGCTCGCGGAACAGCCCGATCTCGACGACCGAGGTGTGGGTCTGCGGCGTGTGGTACATGTCGCCGGCGAAGTTCTCGGCGCCGATCTTCCAATTGGCCTTGATCCGCCACCGCTGCGGCCCGCGCAGCTCGATCCCGCTGGGGCTCTGCCGGGTGTAGTAGTCCAGGTAGAAGCGGAAGTCGCCGAGGAACTCCTCCAGCGGCTGCGCGTCGGGGTCCATCGAGATGAAGATCAGCCCGTTGTAGCTGGCCAGGTTCGGCGCCGGCAGCAGCCGCTGACCCTTGCGCTTGAACCCCGCCTCGCCCCCGTAGGCCTCCTGGTGGAACGGCAGCCCCACGATCCGGCCGTCGTTGCGGTAGGACCAGCCGTGGTAGGGGCAGCGGAAGTGCGAGGCGTTGCCCATCTCGGCGCGGCAGACCTGCATGCCGCGGTGCAGGCACATGTTGAAGTGCGCCCGGACGACGCCCTTCTCGTCCCTGGCGATGATGAAGGAGTCCTCCAGGACCCGGCGGACGACGTAGTCGCCCGCGTTCGGGATCTCCGACTCGTGCGCGACGAAGACCCACGCCCGGCCGAAGACCCGCTCCTTCTCGAGCTCGAAGAGCTCCTGGTCGTTGTAGATGTGCGCCGGGATCATGCCCCGTCGCACGTCGTTCAGCACTGCTGACTGGTCGCTCATCGCTGTTCCATCCAGACGGATTCCCAGGGGCGGATGATCAAGTATCTCTGCACCAGAGAACTTCTCTCTATTCAGTAGAACGCATGACGTGACGAAGGTCAACCTCGGACACCTCACCCCCGGGCCCTGCCGCACCGGCGGCCGGGGAACGCGCGCGGGCCCGGCCCTCCCCCGGCCGGCCCGGGCCCGCTGGTGCGCACGCCACGTCGTCCACCGCGCGGCCGGACCCGCCGGTCGCCCAGCGCGCGGGTCACTCCAGGACGACGGTGACCGCCTTGGTCTCGGTGTAGCTGACCAGCTCCTCGAGGGACTCCTCCCGGCCGACGCCCGAGGACTTGACCCCGCCGAAGGGCAGCCCCCAGTAGTGCCGGGAGCTGCCGTTGACCCATACGTAGCCGGCCTGCAGCTGCGCGGCCATGCGGTGGGCTCGGGTGACGTCACTGGTCCACACCCCGGCGGTGAGCCCGTACTCGCTCGCGTTGGCGATCGCGACGGCCTCCTCCTCGTCCCGGAAGGTCAGCACGGACAGGACCGGGCCGAAGATCTCCTCGACCGCGGCCGGGTTGTCCGGGGCCATGGCCCCCAGCACGGTGGGGGCCACGTACCAGCCGTCCTCCCCCACGCCTTCCGGCCGGCCGCCCCCGGTGAGCACCTGCGCGCCGGCCGCGGTGGCCGCGCGGATGGCGCCCAGCGACTTGTCGTACTGCCTGCGGTCGATCAGCGGGCCCATCTGGACACCCTCGTCCAGCGGGTGCCCGACGCGGATGGACCGGACCTGCTCGACCACCGGGCCGAGCACCTCCTCGGCGATCGACTCGTGCAGCAGCAGCCGGCTGGTCGATCCGCAGGACTGGCCCGCCGTGGCGGTGTAGTTCATGCCGAGAACGGCGCTGTCGGCGGCCCGGGCGAGGTCGGCGTCCGGCATCACGATCAGGGCGTTCTTGCCGCCCAGCTCCAGGCTGACGTGCTTGACCCCGCTCTCGGCCGCCTGCCGCTGGATCAGCCGGCCGGTGTCCGGCGCGCCGATGAAGCCGATCCTCCGGATCAGCGGGTGGCGGACCAGGGCCTGGCCGCTGA
This sequence comes from Geodermatophilus ruber, assembly GCF_900114385.1. Lineage (GTDB taxonomy): Bacteria > Actinomycetota > Actinomycetes > Mycobacteriales > Geodermatophilaceae > Geodermatophilus > Geodermatophilus ruber. Next base: position 96,740 of record NZ_FOSW01000009.1, on the reverse strand, counting down.
CCGCCCCGCGGCCCGTGATGACCGCGCACAGGTCCGGCCCGAACACCTCGGCGGCGAGCTCGGCCATGCGCAGGGCCGACAGCGGCGTCTGGTCGGGGGCCTTGAGCACGACGGCGTTGCCGGCCACCAGCGGCGCGGCCACCTTGCCCGCGGCGAAGAACAGCGGGTGGTTGAACGGCACGATCCGGCCGACCACCCCGTAGGGCTCCTGCAGGCTGTAGTGCAGGTTGCCGGACAGGGGGAAGGTGCCCCCGCCCAGGCCGAGCGCGTGGTCGGCCATGATCTCCAGCAGGGTGGCCGCCGCCCCGACGTCGGCGCGCATGACCGGCAGCGGGAAGCCGGCGTCGACCGCGTCGAGGGTGGCCAGCTCCTCGGCGTGCTCGTGCAGCAACCCGGCGAACTGCCGCACCCTGGCCGCGCGGGCACGGGCGGGGAGGCGCGCCCAGGCCCGCTGCGCCTCGGCTGCGGCGCGGACGATCCGGTCGACCTCCTCCGGTGAGCAGTCCGGCGCGTCGGTCAGGCGGCGCCCGGTCGTCGGGTCCTCGACGTCGTAGCGGGCAGCGGTCGGCATCGGCCGGCCACCGAGCAGCACCTCCCAGGACCGGTCGACGGCGGTGGAGGCGGTCTCGAGCAGTGTCATCGCTTCTGTCGTCCTCGGGTCGTCGGGAGCACCCGCCGGAGGCGGGGCGCAGCGGCGGTCACCCTCGTCAGAGGGTGCTCGGCAGGATGAAGAGCAACCAGGTCAGCACCGGGGCCGTGATCGCCATCGAGATGCCCCAGGCGAACATCACGCGGAAGAGCCGCGGCCGCTCGTCCTCGGGCGAGTTGGCCAGGGTCAGGGCCCCCACCGACGAGAAGGGGGTCGAGTCCACGACCGTGGCCGAGATGCAGATCGCCACGATCATCGCGGTGACGCCGACCTCGCCCTGGAGCAGGAAGGGCACCGTCAGCGGGATGAGCACGCCGATCAGGCCGGCGCTGGAGGCGAATGCGGAGGTGATCGCCGCGACCAGGCAGAGCAGGAACGCGGTGAGCAGCGGCGCACCGATGCCGGCGATGCCGGAGCCGACGGCGTCGATGGTGCCGTAGCGCTGCAGGGCGCCGACGAAGGTCACGACACCGCAGATCAGCAGGACGACCGACCACACGATCCGGCGGTCGGCGTTCTTGACCCGCTCGGGGAACAGCGCGTGCAGGCCGGCCGCGGCGATGAGCGCGAGGAACCCGATCTCCAGGTCGAACACCAGCGCGCCGACCGCCACCGCGAGGATGACGACCATCGTGATGACCTGGTCGATGCGCAACGGCGTGCGCCGCGCCGGGACCGGCTGGGCCTGGACCTGCACACCGCCGGACGGTGCGACGCGCACGCCGCCGCTGCCGGTGCCCCCGACCACGGAGACGTCGCTCGTCCCGACCCCGCCGACGACCGGGTCCTCGACCGCGGGCGGCCGGGGGAGCCCGACGCCGCCGGGGGCCTGGCGCTCACGCCGCTCGCGCAGCAGCTGGCGGCCACCGAAGGCCAGGTAGATGACGACGGCGAGCCCGACGTTGTAGGCGGCGTTGCTGAAGAACAGCGCCGCCGAGGAGACCTCCAGGCCGTTGGCGTCCGCCTGCTGCTGGGCGATGATCGCCAGCCCGTTGAGCGGCGAGAAGTTCCCGAAGCAGGAACCGTGCATGACCATCAGGGCGGACATGCGGCGGTCGATCCCGTAGCGCTCACCCAGCTGCAGGCACAGCGGGGCCAGCATGGCGACGCCCGCGGGGCCGAGGGCGCCGGCCGTCGTGGGGATCGCGGAGAAGACGAAGATCAGCCAGGGCACCCAGACCGGCCGGTCGCCGAGCAGCCCCACGGCGCGGTCGATGACCCACTGGATGGTGCCGTTCACGGCCGCGAGGCCGAACAGGTAGGTGACGCCGACGAGCAGCACGAAGATGTCGGGCGGGAAGCCCGCCAGCAGCTCGTCGACGCTCTCGTTCGCCACCAGCGTGCCGATGAGGAACGTGGCGATGAGCGCGAGGGCGCCGATGTTGACCGGCCGGAGCGTGCCGAGGACGAACACGAGCACGAGGGCCACGACGCCGATGACGTGGATGGACACAACTCTCCCGGGGCTGGGGGGTTCGGACAGCTGAGGACGGCGCGAGGAGGCGCGAGAAGACGCGCGCACCCGGGGAATCCCGGCCGCCCCGTGACCTCTGTTGTGCGGAAACACTTTCTGCCCTGGGCCGGGCTGTGTCAAGCCTCACAGGGACCGGCGCCGCGCCGGGGGCCGGGCCCGACGGATTGACGGCGCGCTCGAGACCGGGCAGGTTCTGTGCTGCAGAGCACAGCTCCGCACCATGGACACCCCTGTGGCAGGAGGCCCCGTGACCCGTTCGGCACCGTCCCCCGCTCCGGCGGACCCGTCGCCCTCCCGGACCGGCGCCGACCTGGTGGTCGCGTGCCTGCAGGCGGAAGGGATCGAGCTGGTCGCCGGCGTCCCCGGCACCACCGTGATGGACCTGCTCGACAGCCTCGCCCGGCAGGACACGATCCGGTTCGTCGCCACCCGGCACGAGCAGGTCGCCGGCTTCCTCGCCGACGGCGTCTCCCGGTCCGGCGCCGGCCTCGGCGTCTGCCTGGCCTCCCGGGGGCCCGGCGCGGCGAACCTCGCGATCGCGGTCCAGAACGCCTACGACGAGTCCGTCCCCGTCCTCGTGCTGATCGGCCAGGTCCCCGGCGGGATCACCGAGCGGCGCTCGTTCGAGGAGATGGACGTCCTGGCCACGTTCCGGCCGATGACCAAGTGGTCCGTCGAGGTCCACCGGGTCGAGCGCATCCCGGAACTGCTGCAGCGCGCGGTGCGCGAGGCGGTCTCGGGTCGCCCCGGACCGGTCGTCGTCTCGCTGCCGCTGGACGTCCTCCAGGCACCGGCGGCCCCGCAGCTGCAGCCGGCGCCGCGGCGCCGCAGCCACCCCCCCGCCCCGGCCGAGGCCGCGGTGCGGGAGGCCGTGGAGCTGCTCGCCGGCGCCGAGCGCCCGGTGATCCTGCTCGGCGGCGGAGCCGTCGGCGGTCCGGAGCGCTACCTGCGGCTGGCCGAGCGGCTGTCCGCCCCCCTGCTCACGACCTGGATGCGGCAGAGCGTCGTCCCGCACGACCACCCGGCCTACCTCGGCGCGCTCGGCTACGGCGCCCACGAGGTCACCGAGCGGATCGTGCGCGAGGCCGACGTCCTGCTCGCGCTGGGCTGCCGGTTCTCGGAGTTCACCACCAAGCGGTGGACCCTGCTCTCCCCCACCACCCGGCTGGTGCACGTCGACATCGACGCCACGGAGCTGGGCCGGGTGTACCTCCCCGAGGTGGGGATGGTCTCCGACGCCGGGCTGGTCGCCGAGTCCCTCGCCGCCGCGCCGGCGCCGCCGGCCGGCCGTGCCGACGCCCGGCGCGCCCGGCTGGCCGACCTGCGCGCCGAGTTCGACCGGGTCACCTCCCTCGACGCCGAGGAGCTCGCGGCCGACGACCCGGGCGGGGGCGTCAGCAGCCTCAGCGCGGTGCGGGTGCTCCAGGAGCTCGCCGACCGGGACGGCATCCTGCTGCTCCAGGACGCCCCGAGCTTCGCGCCGTGGACCCACCGGCACCTGCGGCTGTCCCGGCCGCGCAGCCTCTATGCCTCCGCCGGCGGCGCCATGGCCTGGGGGCTGCCGGCGGGCATGGGCCTGGCCCTGGCCCGCCCCGACCAGCGGGTGGTCACCGTCAGCGGGGACGGCAGCTTCTGGATGGTCGCCCAGGACTTCGAGACCTGCGTCCGCGAGGGCATCGGGGTGGTCAACGTCGTCATGAACAACTTCGCGTACGGGAACACCCGCGACCGGCAGCGGACCGCGCACGGCGGCCGCTACCTCGGGGTCTTCTACGGCAACCCCGACTTCGCCGCGTTCGCCCGCTCGCTGGGCGGCTACGGCGAGCGGGTCGAGACCGACGCCGACCTGGCCGCGGCCGTGGACAAGGCCCTGGCCCAGGACCGGCCGGCCATCATCGACGTCGTCCAGGACCGGATGTACGGCCTGCCTCCCGGGCTCACCCCGCCGGCCGCCCGCTGACCCCTGAGCGGGGCGCGCCGTGGCCGGCCGGCGCGCCCCGCCCCCGGGTCAGCCGGCGGTCAGCCCGCGCAGGTGGCCGACCGCCTCCTCGAGGCCGACGACGTCGCCGTACTTCGCGTCGATGTCGAACAGGCTGGCGGCGTGGGGCAGCGCCGCCCGGTCCCCGACCGCCTCCTCCACCACGATGGTGTGGAAGCCGTAGGAGCAGGCGTCGACGGCGGTGGCCCGCACGCAGCCGCTGGTGGTGCAGCCGGTGATGATCAGGGTGTCGACCCGGCGGGAGATCAGCCGGGCGGCCAGGTCGGTGCCGAAGAAGCAGGAGGCGTACTTCTTCACCAGCGTCATCTCGTCGGGCCGCTGGTCGAGCCGCTTGTCGACCTCCACCCACTCGCTGCCCTCGACCAGCCAGCTGTTGGCCGGGATCTTGCGGATCCAGATGCCGGCCTCCTGCAGCTCGGCGTCGTAGGCCACCGTCGAGAAGATCACCGGGATCCCGGCCGCCCGCGCCGGCGCCAGCAGGGCGTTGGTGGCCTCGAGCTGGGGCTCCAGCTGCCCGGCCAGCGGGGAGCGCAGGTCGGTGAAGCCGGTGATGAGGTCGACGACGAGCAGCGCCGGGCGCTGCCCGAAGCCCACCCGCCGGCCGAACCCCTTGTCGCGGAACTCCGCGCGCAGACGGGCGTACTCGTCGAGCACCTCGCTCACCGGGCCACCCCCGTCGTCGCCGCGGGCACCGTGGCCGCCGCAGCCCCCCGCTGGGCCCGGTAGGCCTCGGCGATCTCGTCGCTGGTGGCCAGCCAGACACCCTCGTGACCGGCGATGTACTCCAGCGCCTGGTCGAGGTACTTGTGCCGGAACGGCTGGTTGACGCTGAAGGGGTGCACGCACAGTGCCATCACCCGGCCGCTGCCCGCCGCGTCGGCGTAGAGCTGGTCGAGCTGGTCGCGGACCGCCTGCAGGAACTCCGGGCCGGTGTAGCTCTTGGAGACGAACAGCGTCACGTCGTTCATCTCGATCGAGTACGGGACGCTGCACATACCGGGCACGGCGAGCTCGTAGGGCTGGTCGTCGTTGGTCCAGTCCAGCGTGTAGCCCAGGCCCAGCTCGGCCAGCAGCGACGGGGTCTCGAAGGTTTCGGTCAGGGCCGGGCCCAGCCAGCCCTGCGGACGGTGGCCGGTCGCCGCCTCGATGGTCTCGACCACCTCGGTGAGGTAGGCGCGCTCCTCCTCCCGGTCCATCCCCGCCTGGAAGGTGGAGTTGTCCCGGCCGTGCGCGATCCACGCCCAGTCGCGGGCGAGCCCGGCCTGGACGATCTGCGGGTAGTGCCGGCAGACGTCGGAGTTGACCAGCGCGCTGGCCCGGATCCCGTGCCGGTCGAGGCTCTCGAGCATCCGCCAGATGCCGACCCGGGCGCCGTAGTCCCGCCAGCCGTAGTTGAGCGGATCGGGCGCCAGGCCGGCGGTGCCCCCGAAGATGCTCGTCGAGGGCTTGTCCACCTGGTAGTGCTCGATGTTCAGGGCCAGGTAGAAGGCGACGCGGGCGCCACCGGGCCAGGTGATCGGTGGCCGCTCGGGGATCGGGCTGTAGGGGAAGAGCTGGTTGTCCATGGCGCGGCGACTCCGTTCCTCGGGGCGGCGACCGGGGCGCGCTTGTGGCACCCCACTCCACGTTGCAGAATGCATTTCTGCTGAGCCCGTGTTCTAGGCCACAGCCCACGACGGTGTCAACGCCGGGCGGAGCGCCGCCGGACGCCGCCCGCACCCCCGACCGGAGGCCCGATGACGACGACGACGCTGCCGGTGACGGTGGCCGCGACCCGGCGCGCGCAGCCCGCCCGCGCCGACGAGCTGCAGGCGTGGGCCGCCACGCTCTGCCAGACGGCCGCGCGGTTCCCCGGGCACCTGCGCTCCGACGTCCGGCGCCGGCGCACGGGCGACACCGCGCACGTGACGGTGTCACTCACCTTCGCCACCGCGACGGCGGCCTCGGCGTGGGAGGCCAGCCCGGAGCGGGCGGACCTGCTGGCCCGCGGGGAGCTGCTCACCGACGGGGCCCCCGTCACCGCGGCGCTGATCCCCGGCACCCCGCCGCCACCCCGCTGGCGGACGTCGCTGATCGTGTGGGCCGGGCTGTTTCCCTTCGCCCTGGTGCTCAACGCGGCCGCCGGGCCCGCGCTGGCCGCGATGCCCCTGCTCCCGAGGACGCTCCTCACCACAGCCCTGCTCGTCCCGCTGGCGGTCTACGTGGGGATCCCGCTCGTCTCCCGCCTGCTCGGGTCCCGGGCCCGATGAGCGCAGCGCCCGCGCCGGACGCGCCACTGTTCACGCTGGCCTGCCAGGCCTACGACCGCATGCAGCCACTGCGCGACGGCACCGTCGGTCTCGGCGGTGCACGGCTGAACTTCCTCGACCTCCCGGTCGAGGAGACCTTCTTCCGGATGCTGCGGTTCGCCGAGTTCGACATCGCCGAGCTGTCCCTGTCCAGCTACGTGCTGACCCTCGGCCGGGGCGCGCCGTTCGTCGCGGTGCCGGTCTTCCCGTCGCGGGCCTTCCGGCACAGCGGGATCTACGTCCGCGCCGACTCGCCGATCACGGACCCGGCGCAGCTGGAAGGCGGCACCGTCGGGGTGCCGGAGTACCAGATCACGGCCTCGGTGTGGATCCGCGGCATCCTCGCCGAGCACCACGGGCTGGACGTCGCCTCGGTGCGCTACCGCACCGGCGGGCTGGACGAGCCGGGGCGGGTGGAGAAGATCCGGCTGGACCTGCCGCCGGGCGTGGACGTCACCCCCATCGCCGCGACCGAGACGCTGTCCCAGCTGCTGCTCGACGGGAAGCTGGACGCCGTCTACAGCGCACGCAACCCCGGACCGTTCAACACGCCCGGGGGTGGGGGCATCCGGCGGCTGTTCCTCGACCCGGCCGGGACCGAGCGGGAGTACCACTCCCGCACCGGCATCTTCCCGATCATGCACACGCTGGTGATCCGCCGGGAGGTCTACGAGCAGCACCGGTGGCTGGCCGGCGAGCTGGTCAAGGCCTGCACCGCCGCCAAGACGGCCGGGCTGGCCGGGATCGGGGAGACCGCCGCCCTGACCTACGCGCTGCCGTGGCTGTGGGCCGAGGTCGAGCGCACGCGGGAGGCCCTCGGCGAGGACTGGTGGCCCTACGGCCTGGAGCCCAACCGGACCACGCTCGAGACGTTCCTGCGCTACCACCACGAGCAGGGCCTCTCGCCCCGGCGCTACGAGCCCGAGGAGCTCTTCGCCCCGGAGTCCCTCGCCGCCGTGGTCGTCTGAGCCGCTGACGCCGACAGCCGGGGGCCGCGGCCTCCCGCGCGGCGACCCGGTCGAGGGCGACGTCGACGATCATGTCCTCCTGGCCACCGACCAGCCGCCGCCGGCCGACCTCGACGAGGACGTCGCGGGTGTCCACGCCGTACTGCGCCGGGGCTGCCCGAGCCGACGATGGCGATCTTCGTGCTCACGCTCCCCCGGCGGTGAAGGTGACGCCGACCGGCCCGAGGCCGGTGACCTCGGCGGTGTAGGTGGCACCGGGGCGGACCGGCACCATCGGCCCGAGCGCGCCGGAGAGCACCACGTCGCCGGCGCGCAGCGGGTCGCCGAGGTCCCGGGCGGTGGTGGCCAGCCAGGCCAGCGCCGCGAGCGGATCGCCCAGGCAGTCCGCGCCGGTGCCCTCCGACACCTCGACGCCGTCCTCGGCCATGGACATGGCGACCGTGCGCAGGTCCCGGCCCCCCAGCGGCACCGGGGAGCTGCCGAGCACGAACAGGCCGCTGGAGGCATTGTCCGCGACGGTGTCGACGATCGAGATGTCCCAGCCGGCGACCCGGCTGTCGACGATCTCCAGCGCGGCGACCACCTCGGTGACCGCACCCCGCAGCCGGCCGGGCTCCAGGCCCGGACCGTCCAGGTCCTCGCCCAGCACCATCGCCACCTCGGTCTCGATCCGCGGCTGCAGCAGCCGGGTGACGTCCACGGTGCTGCCGTGGGGAACGGCCATGTCGTCGAAGAGCACGCCGAAGTCGGGCTGGTCGACGCCCAGCTGCGCCTGCACCTTCGGGTTGGTGAGCCCGATCTTGCGGCCGACGACCCGGCGGCCGGCGCTCAGCCGGCGGCCGGTGAGGACCCGCTGGACGGCGTACCCGGCCGCCACCTCCAGCGGCAGGACGTCGCGCACCGGCGGGCACGGGGTCCGCGTCTCCTCGGCCTGCCGGAGCCGGTCGGCCGCGGCCGCGATCGCCCCCTGGACGAGGGGGACGGCGCGCGCGAAGCGATCCATCGGGTCGATGCCGAGCGCAGCGGCCAGGTGCATGATCAGCAGCGGATGGGCCCCGCGGTCGTGCAGGGCGACCAGGTCGCCGTCGAGGACGGCGGTCAGGTCGGCGAGCGGGACGCCGGCGCGGTCCGCCGCGTCCGCGGGAGCCCGCCGCGCCTCCTCCCGGAAGTCGGGGTCGCGGGCGACCCGGCGGAGCAGCTCGTCGAGGAGGATGTTCACGGCGCGTCCTGCGGGAAGAGCCGAGCGAGGGCGATGCCGGTCGCCCAGTCGGGGACGGATGCGTAGGCGAGGACGTCGCCCGGCCCGGGCTGCGCCGCCATGACGGTGATCCAGTTGCGGATCTCCGGAGCACCGTTGCCGGCCGCGGTGACGACGTCGGCGATCTTCATCGCCACGAGGCGGTCGAGATCGCCGGCGCGGACGGCGTCGAGGAGGCCTTCGTCGAACGCCGTGTTGACCGTCCCCATGTCCGGTGTGGCAACCCAGTGCGACAGCCCCCCGGTGCCCAGGAGGACGACCCGCTCGGCGCTCGGGCGCCGGCCGACGACGTCCCGGATCAGGACGCCGAGGTCGGCGGAGCGCCACAGCGGTGGGATCGGCTCGGTGCTGGCGTTCTGCCAGACCGGCACCACCGGGATGTCCATCTCCGGGCGGATCAGGGACAGCGGGGCCATGAAGGCGTGGTCGATCCGCGGGTTGCCGGAGAAGGCCAGGTCGAACCCCGCCTCCAGGCCGTCCTCGAGCAGCTGCGCGGCGAACCCGCCGGCGAGGGGCACCTGTGCGCTGGCCACGCCCCCGTCGCCCCAGCCGGTGCAGGTCTGGCCGATGCCGACGCAGATCTGAGGGAAGGCCTCGTAGCCGAAGGAGTTCAGGTGCTCGCTGCCGATCACGACCATGAGATCGGGGGCCAGCCGGTCGATCTCCTCCCGGAGTCGGCCGAAGGCATGGTGCACCCGCTGGTGGATCGGGTCCTCCGGCCGGAACTTGCGGATCATCATCGCGGTGTGCGAGACGCCGTAGCCCGCGACGAGGACGCCCATCAGGCCGCCCCGCCCGTGGAGTCGGCCGGGCCGGCGACCGAGCGCAGGAACCGGCCGACGACGGCCAGGAACTCCTCGGGCTTCTCGTACTGCGGCCAGTGCCCGGCGTCCTCCATCAGGTACCAGGCGGCGCCGGGGATGAGCCGGCTGGCCCGCTCCCCCACCTCCCAGGGCATCGTCGGGTTCTGCCGGGTCCACAGCACCAGCGTCGGGCGGGCGATCCCGCGCAACCGGTCGGCGGTGAGCATCTCCTCCTGCCGCGGCCCGGCGGTGAAGGCCTCCACGAGCCGGCCGGCGACCGCGGCGAAGTCGGGCCGGGTGTAGATGCGGTACCGCGCCTCGACCAGCTCGTCGGTCACGACCGCGGGGTCGTGCATCAGCCACTCCAGCCGGGTGCGCACCTTCTCCCGGGTCGGCCCGTCGAGGGCCCGGCGCGTGGCGTCACCCACCTGACGGCCGACCCGTGCGGTCAGCTCGGCGCCGTCCTCGGTCAGCTGCAGCCCGGCCCCGGTCACGCTGACCAGCGAGGCGACCCGGTCGGGGTGGGTCGCGGCGAGCCAGGCGGCGACCCAGCCGCCGAGGGACTGGCCGACCAGGTGCGCGGCACGCACTCCCACGGCGTCCAGGAAGTCGAGCACGTGCTCCCCGAGTGCCTGGATCGAGTACTCGATGGGCGGCTTGTCGGTGAAGCCGTGCCCGAGCATGTCCAGGGCGTACACCCGGAAGTCCTGGGCCAGGCCGGTCACGGTGCGCACCCAGGTCTCGGCGTGCCCGCTGATGCCGTGCAGCAGGACCACCGGCTCCCCGGCTCCCGCCTCGACGCTGCGCGTGAGGTGTCCGCCGACGTCGCGGAAACGGATCTCGGCGCCCAGGAGATCGAGCCAGATGGAGCGCGCCGGGGCCTCGGGGCCGGGGCCGGCCGCCTCACGGAAGTCCTCGATCGTCATGACTGTCCTTCCTGATGAGGGCAGCGGGTGCGGACCGGCCGGCCCGGCGGGCAGCGGTCGGCCGCTGCCCGCCGCACCGGGCGGCTGCTGCAGCGGCCGGCCCCCGGGCGGCCGGCCGCTCGCCGGGATCCGGCCGGAGGTCAGCTCACTGGGTGCTGCCGCCGGCCCAGCTCTCCTGCGCGCCGAGGTTGGCCATGGCCGCGGTGTAGAGCGCGCCCTGCGCGTCGAAGGGCAGGTGCGGCACGCCGGCCCGCTCGTACTGCGGCATGGCCGCCTCGAGCCGGCCGTACATCTCCTCCATGTCGGCCGGCAGCTCGTGGTCCTGCCACGCGGCGTAGTCGCCGAAGCCGTGGTCGTAGTTCCACTCGGGCACGTAGTACAGCCGGCCGGCCGCTCCCCGACCGTCCTGGGCGGAGAGGAACAGGGTGATCGGCAGCAGGTGCTCGGCGATCGCGGGCCGCATGAAGTAGACGACGCCGATGTCGTTGAACGCGCGCGCCGTGGCGTCGAACCACGAGGCCCGGGTGTGCCCCGGCATGATCGCGTTGACTGCGACGCCGTCGCCGCGCACCTCCTCACCCAGGTAGAAGGTCAGCGCGGTGACGGCGGCCTTGGTGGCCTGGTAGGGCATCTCCACCGTCCATGGCCGCAACCCGTGGTAACCGCCGCCGGCCGCGACGTTGAGGACGCCGCTGCTGACGACGTTGATGATGCTGCCCCGCTTCTTCTCCTGCATGGGCCTGATGAACCGGCGGATGACCTTCAGGGTCCCGAAGACGTTGACGTCGAACATCACACGCCAGTCGTCGTCCGTGGTGTCCAGGGTGTTGCGGTGCCCGGTCGGGTAGAAGAGCGTCTCGGAGACCAGCGCCGCGTTGTTGATGAGGATGTCGACGGTCCCGAACCGGTCCAGGACCGCCGCCAGCGCGGCGTCGAGCTGGGCGTCGTCGGTGATGTCCATCTCGACGGCCATCCCCTGATCGGCCTCGAGCTGCTTGCGGAAGTCCTCGGCGCCGTCCCAGGTCCGGTCGGCGGCGACGACCCTCGCGCCGGCGCGCACCAGGCCCTCGGCCATGCACCGGCCGATGCCGCGGGCGCCACCGGTGACCACCGCGACCCGGCCCTCGAGCTCACCCCGCCACTCGCGGAGGGTGCGCTCCACCATCTCTCTCTGCCGGGCCGTGACGGCGGCTGCGCCCGGGGACTCGGCGCTGGTCGCCTCGTCGATCGACATGCTCGCGCTCCTCACTGCGAAGGTCGGCGCCGGCGGAGGGCGACCCGGTCCACGACCGTCGTCCTGCCGGGCGATGCGGAGCGCCACGCTATGGCGCAGATCACAGTGACGTCCATAGAATAGTTCGGATACAAGCTATGCAGATGGAGCATTGATGGAGCTACGGCAGCTGCGGTACTTCGCCGAGGTGGCGCACGTGGGCTCGTTCCTGGGCGCGGCCGAGCGGCTCGACGTGGCACAGCCGTCGCTGTGGCGCCAGGTCAAGGCGCTGGAGGCGGAGCTCGCCGTCCCCCTGTTCGAGCGCTCCGGCCGCGGCGTGGTCATCACGAGCGCGGGCTCCCAGCTGCTGCCGCGGGCCGAGCAGCTGCTCGCCCAGGCCGAGGCCATCCGGGTGCTCAGCGGCGAACTGGCGCACGGCCGGGCCGGGGTGGTGTCCATCGGCTGCGCACACCCCCACGTGCCGCGCTTCCTCGCACCGCTCATCGGCCGGTTCCACCGGACCCACCCCGGGGTGCACGTCGCCGTTCACGAGTCGCCGGGGTTGCCGCCGGTGGAGCAGGTCCTCACCGGCGACGTCGACTTCGTGACCGCGCTCCCGCGCTCCGACGAGGCGCTGGCCGGGCACCGCCTGGGCGAGGTCCAGCTGATCGTCGTCACCGCCGAGGACCACCCGTGGCGCCACCGGGCGGAGATCCCGGCGTCGGAGCTGGCGGGCGTGCCAGTGCTCATCGGCGGGCCGGGCAGCCTGACCCGGCGCCTCCTGGAGCCGGCCCTGCGCGAGGAGGGGGTGGTGCTGAACACCGCGCTCGAGACGGGCAACGCCCCCACCCTCGTCGCGATGGCCCGCGCGGGACTCGGGGTCGCCGTGCTGGCCGACGACAACCTCGCCCTGGATCCGGCGGGGACCTGGCCGGTGCTCGTGGACGAGCGCTACCCCATGACCACGCCGATCTGGCTCTACTGGGCCCGCCACCGCCCCCTCGCGCCACCGGTCCGCGCCTTCGCCCGGCACGTCCGGCACACCCACCCGCCCGAGGCCTGACGCCCGTCCCTGAACGACAGCCGGATGTCGCGAGCCCCACCCGATCTTGTGGGCAGCACCGGTCGTCTCCTACGGTGCCCGTCACCTCCGGGTCCGGCAGGCCCCGGCGGCGCCGTTTCCCCGGGCGCTCCCGCCGTCTTCTCCGCGTCCCTCTCCTGCGTCGTCGCGCGCGGCGCTCTCCGGACCCCGGAGCCACCCGCACGAGATCCCCTGTCGAGAGGAGCTGCCCGCGATGTCGAAGCTGGAAGGAAAGGTGGCCCTGGTGACGGGCGCGGCACGAGGCCAAGGGCGTTCCCACGCCGTCTCCCTGGCGAGCGAGGGGGCGGACATCATCGCGATCGACCTGTGCGCCCAGATCGACAGCGTGCCCTACCCCCTGTCCACACCGGACGACCTGGCCGAGACCGCGAAGCTGGTGGAACAGCTCGACCGGCGGATCACCACCCACCAGGTCGACATCCGCGACCTGCCGGCCCTGACCGCCGAGGTCCACGCCGCCGTCGCGCAGCTGGGCGGTCTGGACATCGTCTGCGTCAACGCCGGGATCGCCTCCATGAGCCCGATCGCCGAGATGGAGGAGGCGACGTGGCGGGACGTGATCGACGTCAACCTCACCGGCGCGTTCCACACGGTCAAGGCAGCCATCCCGCACGTCGTCCAGGGCGGCCGGGGTGGTTCGTTCATCCTGACGAGCTCCTCGACGGCCAAGCGCGCCGTCCCGAACCTCGGTCACTACGTGGTGACCAAGCACGGCATCCTGGGGTTGACCGAGACGCTGGCCATCGAGCTGGCGCCCCACGGGATCCGGGTCAACGCGGTGCTGCCGACCCAGGTCGACACGCCGATGATCCAGAACCCCTCGATCATGAAGCTGTTCATGCCCTACCTCGACGAGCCGACCCGCGCGGACGCCGAGGCGCCGGAGTCGCCCTACGTGGCGCTCAACCTCCTGCCCGTGCCGTGGATCGACCCGGTCGACGTCAGCAGGATGGTCGTGTTCCTGGCCTCCGACGACAGCCGGTACGTCACCGGTGCCGCCATGACCGTGGACGCGGGGTACGCGCTGAAGTGAGGGCATGAGGCCGGCACGGGATCCCAACCCACCCGGGATCCCGTGCCGCTCAGCCTCCGGCGAGGGTGATCGAGCCCAGTGACGTGAAGTGCGCGGCGACGCTGTGTCCCGGCTCGACGGCGACGGCGTCGGTCATCCCGCCGGTGAGGACGAGCCAGTCGGGCTGCAGCGCAAGCCCCCGGGCGCCGAGCGAGTTGGCCGCCAGGGCGAGCGCCTCGGCCGGGTGGCCCTGCACGGCGGCTCCGGCGGCCGAGTCGACGACCTGGCCGTCCACCTCCAGCCGGCAGGCCTCGAGGGAGAGGTCCAGGCCGTACGGCGAGCGGAGCACCGGGCCGGTGACGAAGGCGGCCGACGACGCGTTGTCCGCGACGACGTCGGGCAGGGTGAACCGGAAGTCGCGGTAGCGGGAGTCGATGATCTCCATCCCCGCGTACACCGCGTCCACCGCCCGCAGCGCCACGGCCGCCGTCACGCCCGGGCCGCGCAGCTCCCGGCCGAGGACGAACACGATCTCCGGCTCGGCTCGGGGGTGGATGAACCGCTCCCGGGGCACGGGCACGCCGGCCGGCAGGACCATCGCGTCGGTGAGCCACGCGGTCAGCGGGGACGCGATCCCCATCCGCGCCTGCTTCGCCCGCGAGGTCAGCCCCAGCTTCACCCCCACCAGCCGCTCGCCGCGTTCCAGTCTCCGGCGCAGCACCTCGTCCTGGACGGCGTAGGCGCTCTCGAGGTCGAGGTCCGGCCACTCCTCGGTGATCGGCCCGCGCTCGCGCCGCGTGTCCTCGCAGGACAGCAGTTCGGCAGCGGCCCGGTCCACTGTCCACGCGGTCACCGCGGGCCCTCGGCGGAGGAGGGCAACCGCGTCCTGCCGCGGTGACGAACGGGGTCGGGGACGGCCATGAACGCTCCTGGTGGTCGGGCGGATCCGGGCTGGTTCCAGGGCAGCCCCTCGACCGCGTCAACGCAGATCAATGCGCGTCGTGAATAGCTGCAATCCGAACTATTCTATGGACACCACTGTGATGCACGCCATAGCGTCCTGCTCCCACACGCCACGCCGAGCGCTCCGCGGCCGCCGCGGCCGCCGTCCGGCGAGATCCGTTCGAAGGGAGCTGGGGCCATGTCGACCGTCGAGGGCACCGGCACGGACACACCGGACGCCGGCCTACCGACCGCCACGCGGTGGCAGGATCCCGGCGCGCAGCCGGCCGCATCGGGCAGCGCGCCGCCGCGGCCCCGGGCGGGGACCTCCGCGCGGACCGTCGACGCGCTGCGGGAGATCGTCGACTGGGAGCACGGGCTGGTCGCACCCGCCATCCACTTCGACGAGGAGGTCTACCGCGTCGAGGCCGAGCGGGTCTTCGACCGCGCCTGGCTGGTGGTCGGCCACGAGGACATGGTCCGCAAGCCCGGTGACTACATCACCAACTACATGGGCGAGGTGCCCGTCATCGTCGTCCGGGACGCCCAGGGCGAGATCCGCGTCCTCGTGAACAAGTGCTCGCACCGCGGCAACCAGGTCTGCCTCTTCGACCGCGGCAACGTGAAGGGGTTCACCTGCTCGTACCACGGCTGGAGCTTCGGTCTCGACGGCGCGCTCACCGGGGCGCCGATGGAGCAGATGCTCTACCGGGGAGAGCTGGACAAGGCGGCCTGGGGACTCGAGCCGGTCGCGCAGGTCGTCAACTTCCACGGGCTGCTGTTCGCGACCTTCGACCGCTCGGCCCCCGCCTTCGAGAGCTGGCTGGATGCGGACGCGCGCTGGTGGCTGGAGAACTTCGTGCTCTCCACCCCGCTCGGCGGGCTGGAGATGCTGCCGGGCTGGCACCGGTACCGCTCCCCCGGCAACTGGAAGCTCGTCTGCGAGAACTTCATCGGCGACGACTACCACGTGTACTCCGCGACCCACGTCTCCTGGCTGGCCATGATCCAGGACTTCATGGAGCAGGGGGTCCGGATCCCGATCATCACCTACCCCGGGACCACGGACGGGCCGATGTACGAGGGCAGCGCCGGTGGCAACGGCCGAGGCGCGCCCATGGGCATGGGCATGGTCGTGGCCGACAACGACTCGCTGTTCAAGCGGGACCTCGCCGAGGCCCAGGAGCTGGGCCCCGAGGCGGTCGACTGGGTGGAGTACCGGAGGGAGAAGCTCCTCGAGCTCGCCCAGGGTCGACCGGTCAAGCCGTACAGCTTCATGAACGGGCTGGTCTACCCCAACATGGCGCTGATGGGCTTCTTCTCGCCCATGCTCGGCCGCCACTTCCAGATGTTCCACCCGCGCGGGCCGGTCGAGCACGAGTGCTGGCAGTGGACCATGGTCGAGCGCGACGCACCCCAGGTGGTCAAGGACCTCGCGGTGCAGCGGGTCTACCAGGGTCAGCACGGGGCCGGCGTGATCGCCCCCGACGACGTCGAGAACTTCGAGCGGATGGTCGAGGCCGGCAAGCCGGCGCGGAGCTGGCGGCGCCCGTTCCACTACGGCCTGCAGCTCGGCCACGAGGACGAGGGCCCCAAGGGCCTCCCCGGGAACCTCGGCCCCAACCCCAGCGAGGTCAACCAGCGCCAGTTCTACCGGTTCTGGCTCGAGATGATGGAGCGGAGCTGACGATGACGACATCGGTGAACTGGGAGCTCAAGCGCGAGGTCGAGGACTTCCTGTACCGGGAGGCGCACATCCTCGACGAGCACCGCCTCGAGGACTGGCTGGACCTCTTCACCGAGGACGCCGAGTACCTCGTCCCCCTGCGGGAGTACGTCCAGGGGGACGTGGCGCCGGCGGGCCACCCCGTCATCAAGGACGACAAGCAGATGCTGACGGTCCGGGTCCGCAAGGACGCCACCGGGTACTCGCACGTGGAGACCCCGGTGTCGATGACCTGCCACCTCATCAGCAACGTCGTGGTGGACGAGGGGCCCGAGCCCGACGAGGTCGAAGTGCTCAGCGCCTTCACCGTCCGCCAGGCCCGCAAGCTCCGCGACGAGGCGTGGTGGGCCGGCCGGCGCCGGGACCGGCTGCGCCGGGTCGACGGCGGCTGGAAGATCGCGCGGCGCGAGGTCCACCTCGACGCCACGGTCCTGCCCCGCGGCATCGCCATCTTCTTCTGATGCCGGTACGTGCACCGCCGGCCCCCGCACGGGGGCCGGCGGTGCGCCCGGCGGCTGCACGAGAGAGGACACGCATGACGCAGGTCGTGGCGACGCTGAGCGAGGAGGGCACGAGCCACTCCGTCCAGGCCGGGCCCTACCGCGTCCACTACCACGAGGCGGGGCAGGGCCCGGCCGTGATCATGCTGCACGGCGGCGGCCCCGGGGCCACCGCGTGGTCCAACTTCAGCGGCAACCTCGGGCCCTTCGCGGAGCAGCACCGCACCCTGCTGGTGGACATGCTGGGGTTCGGCGGGTCCGAGTCGGTGGTCTTCGACGCCGAACCGGCCACGACGGTCCGGGCCCGGGCGCTCCGTGACCTGATGGACGCCCTCGGCATCGAGCGCGCCAGCTTCGTCGGCAACTCCATGGGCGGCACGACGGCCATGGCCTTCGCCGTCGACCACCCCGAGCGGACCGAGCGGCTCGTCCTCGTCGGCGCAGCGGGGATGACGCGCACCGTGGTCGTGCCGCAGCCGACCGAGGGGCACCGGCGGCTGGCCGAGGCGGGCGCGAACCCGAGCGTCGAGACCATGCAAGCGCTGGTGGACACCATGCTGTTCGACCCCGCCCTGCTGCCGCGGGAGGCGCTGGAGGAACGAGTGCGGGCGGCGCGCAACGAGTCCCACCGGGACGCCGCGGCGCGCTCCACGGCGCCGTGGCGGGACCAGACCGACGAGTTCTCCCGGATCCGGGCGAGGACGCTCATCGTGTGGGGCCGGGAGGACCGGGTGAACCCCCTGGAGATCGCTCTGCAGCTGCTGCGCGACATCCCGGACTCCCGCCTGCACGTCTTCCGCCGCTGCGGGCACTGGGCGCAGATCGAGCACGCGGCAGAGTTCAACCGGGTCGCCCTGGACTTCCTGGCGGCGGCATGACCGCGGCCGCCAGCGTCGCCGAGGGCACGCCGTTCCGCTCCCGGTCCGTCGTGGTGCCCCAGGTGCGGGCGCTGAGCGAGACGGTCCACGGCGTCCGGACGCACTACGTCGAGGCGGGTGAGGGCGACCCCGTCGTGCTGGTGCACGGCGGCGGCCCGGGGGCGTCGGGGGCCAGCGGCTGGGCGCGGGTCCTGCCCCTGCTGGCGCGGCACTTCCGCGTGCTGGCCGTCGATCTGATCGGTTCCGGTCACACCGACAAGCCGCTGATCGACTACTCGTTCCAGACTCTCGTCGAGCACCTCGCCGGGTTCGTCGACGTCCTCGGCCTCCGGCAGGTGCGCCTCGTCGGCAACTCGCAGGGCGCCTACGTGACGGTGAAGTACGCACTCGACCACCCGGCCCGCGTCGAGCAGGTCGGGACGATCGGCACGGCCACCCTCGCCTCAGCGGTCGGCCTGCGCGATGACGGGCGCGCGGTGCCGCTGCCCCGGTTCGACGGCTCCCGGGCGTCCCTGGTCGCGTTCCTCGAGACGATCGTCAACGACCCCGCGCAGCTCACCGAGGAACTCGTCGAGGCCCGGTTCGCGGTGGCATCGCTGCCCGGGCACCGGGAGATGCTCGATTCGCTGTGGCACTACCGCACGCTCCTCACCGAGGACGCCGACCAGCAGCAGGTGTTCGAGGTCGGTCCGCGCCTGGCCAAGCTCACCGTCCCCTGGTCGATCATCTGGGGCGCCGACGACCGCACCGCCCCGCTGGGCTCGCTCGGTGCCGGCATGCGCGAGCGCTATCCGCAGGTGCCCTTCTCCGTGGTGGACGGCGCCGGCCACCAGGCGCAGACGGACCAGCCGCAGCAGGTCTACGAGCTCCTCAGGACCCTGTTCGGGCGGGCGCCCGCGCGGGCCGCCTGAGCGGAGTCGACCACCGGGAGGAAGTGCAGTGGGCAGCATCGTCGCCGGCCTCGCGTCGTCGCACGCGTTCGCGTTCATGGAACCTCAGCGGTGGGACGACTTCCGGGAGCGGAACCGCCAGATACTGCACCGGCGCAGCGGGGTGCTGCCGCCGGTGCAGGACGGCGTGCACGACGAGACCCTGGCCATGAACCGGGAGGGGTACGCGCGCATCCGCGGTGGACTGGACCGCCTGCGCACCGTGCTGGCCGATCGTCGGCCGGACGTCCTGGTCGTCATCGGCGACGACCAGGACGAGAACTTCAGCACCGCCAACGTCCCGCAACTGGCCGTCCACGTCGGCACCTCGTTCACACTGGCCAACCCGCTGGCGACCAGCGAGGTGCCGTACCCGGTCCACCGCGAGCTCGCGACGGCGCTCCTCGAGCAGGGCGTGCGCGAGGGGTTCGACATCGCGTCCCTCGGCTCGTTCGAGAACGACGAGCTGCGCTCCCACGCCCACGCGCAGGTGCTGGCGGACCTGCTGCCCCGCGCCGACCTCCCGGTCGTGCTGGTGTTCCTCAACGCGGTCCACCACCCGGCGGTCGAGCCGTGGCGGTGCGAGCAGTTCGGACAGCTGCTGGCCCGCGTCGTGCGCGCACGGCCGGCCGGCGAGCGGGTGGCGGTCTACGCCTCCGGCGGCTGGTCGCACTTCACCGCCGGGTATCCCTGGGCCGCCTATCGGGGCCCGCGGACGCACGGGGCCATCGACACGGACTTCGACCGGGTCGTCCTGGACCTGGTCGAACGCGGTGAGGGGCACACGCTCGCCCGGCTGACCGACGCCGACCTGCTGGAGCACGGCGAGATCGAGCTGCGTGCGTGGATCGCCCTGCTGGGTGCCCTCGGAGCAGAACCCGCCGCCTTCGTCGAGTACCAGCCCTTCTACCGAGCGATGATGGGGATGGCAGTCGCCGCGTGGACGCCTGAACCGGTGAGGAGTTGACGGTGTCCGCGGTGTCGTCGATGACCCAGGTGTACGTGTGCGGGGTGGAGGACGTCCCCGTCGGGGAGGGCCTCCGGGTCGAGTCGGACGAGCTGCCCGAGCCGGTGGCGGTGTTCAACGACGAGGGCCGGTTCTACGCGCTGAGCGACACCTGCAGCCACGCCACGGCGTCGCTGGCCGAGGGCGAGGTGAAGGACTGCCAGGTCGAGTGCCCGCTGCACTGGGCCCGGTTCGACCTCGAGACCGGCAGGGCCCGCTCCCTCCCCGCCCTCCTCCCGGTCCGGGCCTACCCGGTCACCGTCCTCGACGGGCGGGTGTACGTGACGGTGCCCGGCGGAGGAGCGAGCTGATGCTCGTCCTGGGACTGGCCTCGTCGCACGCCCCCGCGATGCTCCTGCCGGTCGAGCACTGGCCGGCCGCCTACCGGATGGTGGCCGGCGACGTCCCCCAGCCCCGGACCGCCGACGCCGAGACCCCGCAGACCAACGCAGTCGCCCGGCAGCGGATCGACGCAGGCTTCACCGCGCTGCGCGAGGCGCTGGCCGCGGCACGCCCCGACGTCCTGGTGATCGTCGGGGACGACCAGGAGGAGGTCTTCGGCCCGGCGTTCAACCCGACCCTCGCCGTCTTCTGCGGCGCCGAGGTGTCGGGCAGCACCCTGCCCCGCTTCCGCGACCGGCCCGGCCTCGACCAACGGGTACAGCTGAAGTGCGCCGGCGAGCTCGGGGCCCACGTCGCCGCCGAGCTCACGCGGCGCGGCTTCGACCCCGCGGTCATGACCGAGCTCCGGCCGCTCAGCCGCCCCGAGGGCATCGGGCACGCGTTCACCCGCCCGGCGCACGTCCTGGGCGTGGCCGAGGCAGGGATCCCGGTGGTGCCGATCTTCCTCAACGCCTACCACGACCCGCTTCCGTCGGCGCGACGCTGCTACGACCTGGGCGCGGCCCTCCGGGAGATCGCCGAGGGCAGGCCGGAGCGGATCGCGATCCTGGGATCGGGCGGGCTGTCGCACGACCCGCTGGGGCCGCGGGCCGGCTGGATCGACCAGCGGCTGGACACCTGGGTGCTGAGCCGGATCGCGGAAGGCCGCGGAGAGGAACTGACCAGGCTGTTCGAGTTCGACTCCGACACGCTCCGGGGCGGCAGCGGCGAGATCCGCTCCTGGATCACGGTGGCGGGCGCCTTCCCCGGTCTGCCCGCTCAGGTCGTCGACTACCTCCCCCTCCACCACGCGGTGACCGGGCTCGGGTTCGCCTGCTGGCAGCCCGGGAGGTAGCCGGCTCTCCGCCGACCGGGCGCTCGGTGCGCCGTCACCGTCTCTCCCGTCGTCCGGAGTGATCGACACGGCTGTCCGCCCCCGGGGCATGGGGCCGGGTCCCGATGCCCCGGGGCCGGACCGGTCGTCAGTGCACCGGGTCGATGGGCGTGAGCACCCCCACCTCGTGCTCGATCACTTCGGCGGCCTCCAGACACAGCAGCTCCTGGAAGCGGTCCCCCAGGACCTGGACACCCACCGGGAGTCCCCCGGTCGTCCCGCCGGCGACGACGGCTGCGGGCAGGCCGAGCAGGTTGGCGGGCATGACGGGACGGAGCAGCCGCATGGTCGCCGCCGCGGTGTCCGCGTTCTCGATGTCGAAGCCGTGCTTGAACGCCGGCTGGGTCCAGACCGGGGAGAGCACCAGCGGATACCGGGCCAGGAACTCCGCCCACAGCCGGGCGATCGTGCGCCGCTGGACGAAGGTCTGGACGAGCGTCTCGACGGTCTGCTCCGGATACAGCGGCTCGATGAGATCGAGGAACCGCATGCCGTCGGGGCCCATGAACTGCTGGAGCACCGGGCGCAGCGCGCGGACGTCGGTGAACAGCCACCGCCCCCAGACGTCCAGGGCCTCCTCGTACATCGGCGGGACGACCTCCTCGACCTCGTAACCGGCCGCCTGGAGCGTGTCCCCGGCCCGCCGTACGACGTCCTCGACACCCGGATCGGTGTCCCCGCCGGGTGGCGTGGCGATCAGGGCGACCCGGAGCGGTCCCTCCGGACGCGGCAGGTCCAGCGGCACGGGGACCGTGGTCGCGTCCCGGACGTGCGGGCCGGCGATGACGGACAGGCCGAGCCGCACGTCGGCCACGGTGCGCGCCATCACCCCGTTGACCTGCATCAGCTGCACGCTCAGGCCGGCGTCGAAGGGCTCGTTGGCGTGCGCCTCGGGAACCCGCCCGGTGGTCGGTTTGATCGAGGCGATCCCGCAGGCGTGCGCGGGGTTGCGCAACGAGCCGCCGATGTCGTTGCCGATGCCGAGCGGGGTCATCCCCGCCGCCAGCGCTGCCGCGTCCCCGCCGCTGGAACCGCCGGAGGTGACCGAGGAGTCCCACGGGTTGCGGGTGAGGCCGTGCAGGCTCGAGTCGGTGTGGATGCGCAGCGCGAAGTCGGGCATGTTGGTCCGGCCGATCGGGATCGCGCCGGCCGCCCGGAGCCGCTCCACCAGCGGAGCGTCCTGCGCCGCCACCGCATCGGCGAGGGCGGGGATGCCGTCCGTCGTCGGGGTACCGGCGACGTCGACGTTCTCCTTGATCGTGCACGGGACGCCGTGCAGCGGGCCCAGCGGACGTCCCTCCGCGACCGCACGGTCGGCCTCCCGCGCCGCGGCCCGCGCCTCGTCCCGGAGGACGCGGACGACGGCGTTCACATGCGGGTTGACGGCGTCGATCCGCTCCAGATGGGCGTCCACGACCTCGAGGGAGGTCACCGCCCCCTTCGCGATCAGCTCGGCCAGCTCGGACGCTCCGCGCCTCCACAGGGGAACGGTCGCGCCGGCCGGGTCAGGAGTCGTGGTCATCGAGTGTGTTCTCCAGTCAGGGAGTGCTGAGCAGGTCGTCCGGCAGGGGCATGCCGGGGCAGAGTCGGATCGAGCCGCGGGAGCGCCGCTACCGCGGCGGAGCGGGCGGAGGCGCCTGCTGCCGCACGAACGAGGACGTGCCGATCCGCCGCCCCGGGGGCGCCCGCGCCCCCTGCCCCGGATCGGCACGGAGCCGTCGGCACCGGCGGGCCGGCGGATCGAGCGGCACCACTACTCGCTGATCCGGGGAGCGCGTGCGCCGCACGGAAGAGCGCGCGCCGCCTGCTGCATCGCACCCCCGCCACGCCCGCTGTGTGAGGTGGCCCATCCAGCCACGGAGCTGCGGGCGACGTCAAGATCGACGGCCGTCCGACCTGGTGGACGCCGGTGACCGGCCCGATCGTGCTGCAGCGGGTGGCGGGTGCCGCGCCGGGACGCCGAGCGCGCCCGGCGATCGCCCTCCGCCGCCGGGCGTTCAGTCCTGAGCCGGCAGCAGGCGCAGCACCTCGTCGCCCAGCGGCACCCCCAGCTCCGCGCGGTGCTGCCGGTATCGCTCGACGCTGGCGAGCTTGACGCCCTCGTAGCCCCTGACCAGCTCGGCCGCCTCCGCGACGGCGACCGCCGTGTCGTAGGAGTCGGCATCCAGCTGGGCGGCCAGACGGTCGATCGTCCCGGTGTACTCCGCGGCGAGCGCTCGCTCGATCCGGCGGATCCGCGCGAACCCGAACGGGTCCAGCGGCGTGCCCCGCAGCCGCTTCGCGCGCGCGAGCACCCGCAGCGCGGGCCGGAACGCCGGGCCGAGCGCGATCTTCCGGTCGAGCCCGGCCGAGCGCAGCGCGGGCGGGTGCAGCCGGTAGGTGAGCGACGTCGCCCCGGGCACCTGGGCCAGCGCCTCCTGCTCGAGACCGCGATCGGTGAGGAGCCGAGCCACCTCGTACTCGTCCTTGTAGGCGCCCAGGCGGTGAGCGCCACGCGCCACCGCCTCGCTGAACGCGGTCCGGTCCCCCACCCGGCGCTCGGCCAGCGCGGCCCGCTCGACGAGCTCGGCGTACCGATGCCCGGCGCGCGGCCCGGAGTGGTCCGCCATCCCGGCGGCGCGGATCGCGGTGAGCCGCCGGGTCTCCTCCGCCAGCGCGCGTCCCTCGACGAAGGCGCTGCCGTCCGGCAGCGGGCGGGTGCGGGCCGCCGGGCGGGTCGCCGCCGCGAAGGCGGCGGGGTCGGCGACGCTGACCCGGCCCCAGCGGAAGGCAGCCAGGTTGAGCGCCACGGCCACGCCGTTGAGCTCGATCGCCTTCTCCAGCGACGCGGCGGACATCGGCAGCGCACCGGCCTGGAACGCCGCCCCGACCAGCAGCAGGTTGGCGACCTCCGTGGACCCGAACAGCGCCTCGGCGGCGGCGAGCGCGTCGAGGCTCTCGGTCCGTCGGGCGCCCCCGGACAGGCGGGCCAGCATCGCGCCTTCGTCGGGGTAGCGGACGCTGGGGTCGTACACCATCTCGCCGGTCGGGGTGCGGCTGGTCGAGGCCACGACCGTCGTGCGGTCCGGGGCGGCGAGCGGCAGGTACCTGGCGTCGCTGCCGACCATCAGGTCGAAGGCGAGCACGACGTCGGCGGAGCCGGCGCTGACCCGGTTGGCCGGGGCGGCGGCGTCCTCGCGGGTGAGACGCAGGTGCGACGTGACCGGCCCCGCCTTCTGGGACAGGCCGGTCTGGTCCAGCCCGACGCTGCGCAGGCCCTCGTGCAGCGCGGCCGTGGCCAGGATCGCGTTGACCGTCACGATCCCGGTGCCGCCGATCCCGGCGAGGAACACCTCGAAGGTCGGGCTGGGCTGCGGGAGCTGCGGATCGGGGACGGCGGGAGCGGCCGGCGGGGTGCGCCGGGCCGCGGCCGCCGACCGGGGCAGCTCGACGGTGAGGAAGGAGGGGCAGTCCCCGTCCAGGCAGCTGTAGTCGGTGTTGCACGAGGTCTGATCGATCCTGGTCTTGCGGCCGAACTCGGTCTCCACCGGCTGCACGGACAGGCAGTTGCTCTTCACCCCGCAGTCGCCGCAGCCCTCGCAGACCGCCTCGTTGATCACCACCCGTGTCGTGCGTGCCGGCAGCTGGCCGCGCTTGCGCAACCGGCGGGCCTCGGCCGCGCACTGCTGGTCGTAGATGAGGACGGTCACCCCGGGGACGTCCCGCAGCAGCCGCTGCGCCTCGTCGAGGCGGTCGCGGTCCCAGACCAGCGTGCCGGGCGCGAACCGCGCCTGCCGCCCGTACCGGCGGGGGTCCTCGGCGCAGACGATGATCTTCTCGACCCCCTCGGCGTGCAGCTTGCGGGTGAGCGCGGGCACCTCGAGCGCGCCCTGCGCGTGCTGCGCTCCCGTCATCGCCACGACCTGGTTGAACAGGATCTTGTAGGTGATGTTCACCCCGGCGGCGACGCACGCCTGCACGGCCAGCTGGCCGGAGTGGAAGTAGGTGCCGTCGCCGATGTTCTGGAAGATGTGCGGGACGTCGGTGAACGGCGCCTGCCCGATCCACTGCGCGCCCTCACCGCCCATCTGGGTCAGCCCCGTCACCTGTGACGTCTCGCGCGGGGCGAGGGTCACCATGGTGTGGCACCCGATCCCGCCGCCCCCGATCGAGCCCTCGGGCAGCACCGTGGACCGGTTGTGCGGACAGCCGCTGCAGAAGTACGGGGCCCGCTGCACCGGGGTGATCGACAGCGTCAGCGGCCGGCGGGGCGCCCGCGGAGCAGCGAGCTCCAGGCCGTGGAGGAGGCTCCGCAGCGCGCCCGTCAGGCGGTCGGCCGTGACGGCGCCCCCGGCCGGGATGAGCACCTCGCCGTCCCGCCCCCGCTTGCCCAGCACCCGGGGTGCCCGCGCCGTGCCGTACAGCAGATCCCGGACCTGGGTCTCGATGAACGGCGCCTTCTCCTCCACCACCAGGAGCTCGTCCAGGCCCCGCGCGAAGTGGCGCAACGTGGCACCGCCCAGGGGATAGGGCATGCCGATCCGCAGCAGGCGGATCCCGGTCCGGTGCAGCGCGGCGTCGTCCAGCCCGAGGTCCAGCAGCGCCTGCCGCACCGCGTCGAACTGCGCACCCGGTGCGGCGATGCCGAGCCACGCCCGCGCCGGGTCCACCTCGACGACGTCGAGCGGGTTGGCCGCGGCGTAGGCCTCCACCATGGACCACCGCGGTCCGACGAGGTCCTCCTCGGCGAGCAGGCTGTCCGCCGGCGCGGCCATCACCCGCTGCCGGTAGGCCCACGGGCGCCCCTGCCACTCGAGCGCGGGGACGGTGATCTGCAGAGCGCCGAAGTCCTCGTCCACGGTGAACAGGCCGTCGGCGACGTCCGCGACGATCCTCAGGGCGACCCAGCAGCCCGAGGCCCGCGACAGGGCGACGCCGTGGAGACCGAGGGTGACGATCTCCGCCGCACTGCGCGGGTAGAGCACGGGGATGCCCAGGGCGGCCAGGGTCCGCTCGCTGACGTAGGGCACCGTCGAGGACTTCGCTCCCGGGTCGTCGCCGGTCAGCACGAGGGCGCCGCCGCGCGGGTGAGCGCCGTAGAGCGATGCGTGCCGGAGCACGTCGCCACTGCGGTCCAGGCCGGGGCCCTTGCCGTACCAGACCCCGACGACGCCGTCGTGGGTGCGGCGGCCCTGGGGCGGCTCGAGCTGGCTGCCCCACACCGCCGTCGCGCCGAGCTCCTCGTTGAGCCCCGGCACCAGGTGCACCCCGTGCTCCTCCCGGAGCGCGGGTACGCCCATGAGGGTCTTGTCGAGGCCCGCCAGCGGGCTGCCCGGGTAGCCCGACACGAGACTGGCCGTGCGCCATCCGGCACGCGCGTCTCGCGCGTGCTGCTCCACCAGCAGGCGCGCGACCGCCTGCACCCCGGTCAGCAGCACCGGACGCGCCCCGGGGCGGTACCGGTCCGCCAGGGTGTAGCCCCCCGCGTCGGTGTGGGCCGTACCGGACGGGTCGGTGGGGCGCGGCAGGGTCTCGGTCATGCGGGTCCTCCCAGTGGTCCAGGTCACGTGCACGTTGACCGGACCTGCGCAAAGCCGTCAAGATCCTTTTGAACTGCCTGTCAGATCGATCAGCTCACATCGAAGGAGGTGCCAGGAAGTGAACGAGGTGAGCAGCATCGACCGGCTCGACGCCGAACTGCTGGCCGCGCTCGACGCGGATCCGCGGCTGCCGATGAGCGAGTTGGCCGCCCGGTTGCGCGTCGCCCGGAACACCGTCCAGGCGCGCTTGACCCGGTTGACGGACGCCGGCGTGCTGGAGGGCTTCGGCGCCCGGGTCGACCTGGCACGCCTGGGCCTGGCGGTGGTGGCCTTCGTCCACCTGGAGCTGGCGCAGGGCGCGCTGCAGGCGGTCATCGACGAGCTGCGCTCGCGCGCCCACGTGCTGGAGGTGAACGCGACGACGGGGCGCAGCGACCTGGTCGTCCGGATCGCGGCCCGCAGCCACCCGGAACTGCAGGCGGTGCTGCAGGACGTGCTGGCCGTCCCCGGGGTGCTGCGCACGGCCACGGAGATCGCGCTCAGCACGCCGGTTCCCTACCGGGTCGCTCCCCTGCTGAGCGCCCTGACCGAGGGCAGCGGGCGCGGCCGGGCGCAGCCGCCTCTCGGGTGACCGGTCTGCGCAGGTCGTGGACGACACCGGCGTGAACGTGCGTTAACGTGCCGGGCAGTTGATGACCGCCGGCCACCGAGCCGCGGGCGAGCACTGGAGGTGGACGTGGTGGCGACCCCTGAGACCGGCCCATCCGCGCGCGGGGTCGCCAGCACGCGGCTGCCCGGCCTGCCCGAGCGGGTCGAGATCTACGAGGTGGGCCCGCGCGACGGGCTGCAGAACGAGTCGGCGGTCGTGCCGGTCGCGGTGAAGGCGGAGTTCGTGCGCCGGCTGGTCGCCGCGGGGCTGCGCACGGTCGAGCTGACCAGCTTCGTGCCGCGGCGGTGGATCCCCCAGCTCGGCGACGCCGAGGAGCTGCTCGAGCTGCTCGGGGACGACCAGCCGCCGCGCGCCCCCGTGCTCGTGCCCAACGAGAAGGGGCTCGAGCGGGCCGTCGCGGCAGGCGCGCGCGAGGTGGCGGTGTTCGCCTCGGCCACCGAGTCCTTCGCGCGGCGCAACCTGAACCGCAGCGTCGCCGAGTCGCTGGAGATGTTCGCCCCCGTCGTCGCGCAGGCCCGCGCCGCCGGGCTGCCGGTGCGCGGGTACGTCTCCATGTGCTTCGGCGACCCGTGGGAGGGCGCGGTCCCGCTCGGGCAGGTCGCGGAGGTCACGCTGCGGCTGGCCGAGTTCGGCTGCACCGAGATCAGCCTCGGCGACACCATCGGCGTCGGCACCCCCGGGCAGGTCGCCGCCCTGCTGGACCTGCTCGGGCGCGGTGGGCTGGGCGTCGACCGGCTCGCCGTCCACTTCCACGACACCTACGGGCAGGCGCTGGCCAACACGCTGACCGCCCTGCAGCACGGCGTCACCACCGTGGACGCCTCCGCCGGCGGGCTCGGCGGCTGCCCCTACGCCGGCAGCGCCACCGGCAACCTGGCCACCGAGGACCTCGTCTGGCAGCTGTCCGGCCTCGGCATCGACACCGGCGTGGACCTGCCCGCGCTCGCCCGCACCAGTCTCTGGCTGGCCGGGCAGCTCGGCCGCCCCAGCCCGTCGCGGGCCCTCGCCGCCCTCACCCCTTCGCTGCAGGGGGCATGACGACGGGACCGGTCGGCGGACTCCCCGCCGACCGGCCCCGCCCGAACCGCCTTCAGCCGCGGATGACGTCCGCGTGGTCGGCGGCGAAGTCGGCGAAGGAGCGGGGCGCGCGGCCCAGCAGGTCCTCGACCGTCGTCGTCACGAAGCTGCTGCCGCCTGCCCGGTAGAAGCCGCGGCCGTAGATCGAGGCGAACTCGACGGCGACCCACTCCGGCCAGCCGGTCGCGACCAGGTGGGCCTCGTACTCGTCGGCGGTCAGGTCCACGTACTCGATCCGCCGGCCGAGCGCCTCGCTCAGCACGTCGGCCATCTCCGGGTAGCTGAGCGCGGCCGGCCCGGTGAGCTCGTAGGCCCGCTTCTCGTGCCCGGGCTCGGTCAGGACGACGGCGACGACCTCACCGATGTCCCGGGTGTCGAGCTTGGCCACCCGGGCGTCGCCCAGCGGGGCGTAGATCCGGTTCTCGTTCTGCAGCGACGCAACGTCGAGCAGCAGCACGTTCTGGAAGAAGGAGCTGGGGCGGATGTGCGTCCAGGCCATCCCCGACCGCTCGACGTCCTGCTCGCCCTTCCAGTGGAAGCTCAGGCTCATCGACGGCTCGTCGGCGGCGACCCCGATCGCCGACATCTTCACGAAGTGCCGGACGCCGGCGTCGGCCGCCAGGGCCACCGTCGCCGACTGCACCTCGTCCCACCCCGGGAGGGTCGGCGGGACGTAGTAGACCTTGTCCACCCCCTGGAACGCGGCCGCCAGGGTCTCCGGTCGCGAGGAGTCCCCCGCCACCACCTCGGTCCCCGCCAGGGCGGGGAGCGTGCGGGCCCGCTCGGGATCGCGGCTGACCACGCGCACCTGCGCGCCCCGGCGGAGGAGGTGCGCGACCGCCTCGCTGCCGGTGCCGCCGGTGCCGCCGATGACCAGGACGCGGGGCTGGGCCGTCATGGGGCCTCTCCTTCGGTTCGGTGCCGGCGACCGGAGGACGCGGGCGGGATGGAACGGGTCTCCCGGCCGCGCCCGACGCGCGACCGGGAGACCCGGGTCAGGGGTGGAGCTAGACCGCGCGCAGGAGGTCGGCGTGCTCGCGGGCCCAGTCGGCGAACGACCGCGGCGGCCGGCCGAGGAGGTCCTCCACCGTGGAGGTGGTCCGGGCGCTGGCCCCGGCGCGCTGCTTGCCCCGGCCGTAGAGGGTGGCGAACTCCTCGGCCAGCCACTGCGGGACGCCGACCGAGGTCAGCAGGGCCGCGTAGTCCTCCGGCGGCATGTCCACGTACCGGATCTCCCGGCCGCAGGCCCGGCTGAGCTCGGCCGCGATGTCGTCGTAGCTCAGCGCGGCGGGCCCGGTCAGCTCGTAGGTCCGGTTCTCGTGACCGGGCTCGGTCAGCACCTTCGCCACGACCTCGCCGATGTCGCGGGCGTCGATCTTGGCGAACTTGGCGTCGCCCACGCACGAGTAGAAGCAGGACTGGGCCTGCACCGCCGGGGCGTCGAGCAGCAGCACGTTCTGGAAGAAGGAGTTCGCCCGGATGTGGGTGAACGCCATCCCGTGGCGCTCGATCTCCTGCTCGCCGCGGTGGTGGAAGCGCAGGATCAGCGACGGCTCGTCCGGGTCGGCCTCGAAGACGGAGAGCTTGACCAGGTGCCGCACGCCCGCGGCCGCCGCCATGTCGATGATCGCGGACTGCGTCTCGTCCCAGCCCGGGTGGGTCGGCGGGACCAGGTAGACCTTCTCGACGTCCTCGAAGGCCTCCTTCAGCGTCTCCGGCTGGGAGGAGTCACCCGCGACCAGCTCGGCGCCCTGCAGCGCCGGGTTGTCCGCCGCGGCCGACGGGTCGCGGGTGACGACGCGGACCTGCGCGCCACGGGCGAGGAGGTGGCGGACCGCCTCGGCGCCGGTGGCGCCGGTTCCGCCGATGACCAGGATGCGGCCGGTGCTCATGCGTCCAGCCCCTTGAGCTCGTTGTAGGTGACGCGCTGCTCCCAGGGCACCCAGGCGTCGAGGCTGTCGGCGGTGATCATGCGGCCGATGGGGCTGACGAAGACCTGCCCGTCGAGCGGCTCGCCGTGCAGGAAGTGCCGGGCGAGCAGGTCGCCGACCGTGGTGCCGATGCCCGGGATGTCCGGGTCCCAGGTGCCGTGGTGGATGCCGCGGCGGATGAGGTCGACGGCCTTCGGGGTGCCGTTGCGGGAGACCATCTTGACCTCGCCGAGCCGCCCGGCCTCCTCCAGCGCCTGGACGGCGCCGAGCATGGTCTCGTCGTTGTACGGGATGAGCCCGTCGAGCTTGGGGAAGTCGGCGAGGATGTTCGCCGTCTTCTCCCGGCCGCCCTCGGCGACGTCGGTGATGTTCTTGTAGCGCGGGTCCTCCGGGTCGTTGACCAGCCGCAGGCCGGCCCACTTCACGCCGTAGGTGATCCCGAGCATGAGCTCGATGTCGTCCACCACGTCCGGACCGCCGACGACGGCGACCTCGGCCCCGGGCTCGAGCATCTCGGCCAGGGACTCGGCCATGTAGACGCCGTGGTTGAAGTTCGGGTAGACGACCGAGGCGTCCACCGGGAACCGCGGCTTCTCCAGGGTGACGACCTTGATGCCCTTGCTGCGGGCGTAGGCCACGGCCTCGGCCGGCTCACCGGCGTCGATCACCCAGACGACGATCGCGTCCACACCGGACTCGGCACCGGCCCGGACGGCCTCGCCGTAGGCCTCCAGCCAGTTGTCGTGCCGGAAGTCCGGGTGGATCACCCGGCAGTCGATCCCGTCGGCGGCCAGCCGGCTCTCCAGGCCGTGGCCGAGGGCGTCCACGGCCTGGTTGGAGCCGTAGGCCATGGGGCTGACGAACAACACGCGCACTGTCTTCTCCTCCTCGTGGGTCAGCTCAGTCGAGCCCGTGGACGAGCGGACGCCAGTCCACGCGCTGCTCCCACGGCTTCCAGGTGTCGAGGTTGCCGGCGTGCACCATCCGGCCGACGGGGCTCATGACCAGCTCGCCCGGCGCGGCGTCGCCGTTCAGCACGCGGGCGGCCAGCGCGCCCGCGGCCCAGCCGATGCCGGTCGGCTCGATGTCCCAGGTGCCGGAGGTGAGGCCGTCACGAACCGCCTGGACGGCCTTGGGGGCGGCGTTGCGCGAGACCATCGGCAGCCGGCCCAGGCGGGGGTCGCCGTCCAGCGCGCGGAGGGTGCCCAGCATGGACTCGTCGTTGTAGGGCACCAGGGCGGTGATCTCGGGGTGCTGCGCCAGCAGGCGCACGGCCACCTCGTGCCCGCCGTCGGCGACGTCGGTCATGTTGCGCCACTCGGCGAGCCCGGGGTCGTTGACGACGGGGATCCCGGCCCGGCGGAAGCCGTACAGCAGGCCGGCGACCTCCTCGTTGTCGTCGGCGGTCCCGGGGCCGCCGATGATGCCGATCCGGTCCTCCCGGGTCAGCCGGGCGGCCAGCCAGGTGGCCATGAACAGCCCCTGGTTGAAGTTCGGGTACAGCACGGCGCCGTCGACCTCGAAGTCGGGCTGGACCAGCGACACGACGCGCACACCGGCGGCGCGGGCGCGGGCGGCGGCCTCGGCCGGCTGGGTGGGGTCGAGGGCGTACATGACGATGGCGTCGACGCCCGCGGCGACCGCGGCGTCGAAGGCGTCCGCGGTCTGCTTGCCGATGTCCGGGAGACGGAAGTCCGTCGTCAGCACCCGGGTCTCGCCGCCGGCCTGACGCACCGCCGCGGCCAGCCCGTAGGCCAGCGCGTCGATGGCCGGGTTACCCCCCTCGGGCAGCGGGTTCACGTAGAGGACGCGCATGCGGGATTCCTTCCTGAGGGACCGGTTCGGGCGAGCGGACGTCGGGCGCGGCACAGGACCGACGACCAGGTCCAGCGGCCGGACGGGGGGATGGGTGCGCTGGACGCTAGGTGCGGCGCGCTTCGGAAGTCAATGCCATGAGAGTCGTCTGGATCGAGATCGAGGAAGGAAGCTGCCATCCGTCTCGATATCCGCCCCTCGGTGCTGCGGAGGCGAGGGCCTCCCGGCGGACGCGCCGGGAGGCCCTGCGGAGCTGCAGCAGGCTCAGATGCGCTCGGCGACCTGCAGGGTGACCTCCACGTTGCCGCGCGTCGCCCGCGAGTAGGGGCACATCTGGTGGGCCGCCTCCACGAGCTCCTCGCCCTGCTCCGCGGTGACCGAGGACGGGAAGGCGACGACGAGGGTGACCGCCAGGTCGGACACGCCGCCCTCGTGGGCCAGGCCCACCTTCGCGGTGACCTCGAGGCCGGCGACATCCAGCTCGCGCTTGCCTGCCACGTGCTGCAGCGTCGAGGAGAAGCAGGCGGCGTAACCCGCGGCGAACAGTTGCTCGGGGTTGGTCCTGTCCCCGCCGGGTCCCCCCAGCTCCACGGGCGAGGCCAGTTCGAGGTCGAGGATGCCGTCGTCGCTGACGACCTCGCCGTCGCGGCCCCCGCGGGCGGTTGCTGCCGTGGAGTACAGGATGCGCACGTGGATCTCCCGGGTTCGCAGGTGACTCCCAGAACGGGAGCGAGTTTTCGAACCGAAAACTAGGCTGCGGTAGCGAGATCCGGCAAGGATCGTGGGCGAACGGGACGAGAGACGATCCCTCGTCGCGAAATCGTGATCAGTCGTTAACCTCCCCGCCATGGCATGGGTCGTGCTGGTGATCTCCGGCTTGTTCGAGACGGTCTGGGCCGTCGCGCTCGCGGAGTCGAAGGGCTTCACCCGCCCGATCCCGGTGACGATCTGGGCCGTGGGCATGGTCGTGAGCATGGCCGGGCTCGCCTACGCGCTCCGCGAGCTGCCGGTCGGCACCGGCTACGTGATCTGGGTCGGCATCGGCGCCGTCGGGACAGCGGCCTACGGGATGGTCGTGCTGGGCGAACCGGTGACCGCCCTGCGCCTCCTGTGCCTGACGCTCATCGTCGGCGGCGTGGTCGGACTCAAGCTCCTCCACTGACCCCCGTCGGCGGGCACAGCCTGTCGACCGTCCCCCCTCGTGCGCCGACGTCACCGCACCCCCGCGCGCGACCTGCCTGCATTCCCGCTGGTTACGGCCCTGTTTCCGGCCTGTTGCGCCTACACGCACCCCGGGCGGCGGTACCGATCGGGGCATCCGCGTCCCGCCGGAGTGGTGCTTGACACGTGCCCGACGCATCGCCACGATGCCGTGAGCAAAACGGTTTGGCACCACGCCGGAGGGGCCCGCGCGCTCCGACCGCCCGTGGCCGACATCCACCGCGGCGCACCGCTCCACCCCTGCACACCGCACGCCTGAACGCACAGCCGGCTGCCGCCTCCGCCGTGGCAACCGGCGAGAACCTGGAGGCCCACGTGCACGACCCCGACGCCCGGATCGAGGCGGCCAACCGCGAAGCCGTGCAGCGACTCTTCGACGGGCAACCCCGGCTGGTCGACGTCCGGCCGGCGATCGACGTCCTGCCCGGGATGACGAAGGACACCGTTCTCACCTCCGGCCCGCCGCTCCCCTGGTCGGAGTACACCGGCGGCCAGCGCCGGGCCATCGCCGGCGGAGCGGTCTACGAGGGCCTCGCCCCCGACCTCGCGGCGGCCGAGAAGGCCCTCGCCAACGGCGACATCCGGGTCGCCGGCTGCCACGACTTCGCCACCGTCGGCTCGCTGGCCGGCGTCACCACCGCGTCCATGCCCGTGCTCGTCGTCGAGGACGAGCACAGCGGCCACCGCGGGCACTGCACGCTCTTCGAGGGCGAGACCAAGGCCCGGCTCAACTACGGCCTCTACGACGCCGACGTCCAGCAGAACCTCGAGTTCCTGGCCGACGTGATCGGCCCGACGCTGGGCGAGGCGGTCCGGTCCGTCGAGGGCGGCATCCCGCTGCGTCCGCTGATCGAGCGGGCCCTGCGCCAGGGCGACGAGCTGCACAGCCGGAACACCGCCGCGTCGCTGCTGTTCCTCCGCGAGCTCGTGCCGGCCCTGCTCGACCTGGCGTCACCGCACGCCCGGGCGCTGACCGACTACATGACCTCGGGCGACTACTTCTTCCTCCGCCTGTCGATGGCCGCCTCCAAGTCGATGGCCGACCGGGCGTACGACGTGCCGGGTTCCTCGGTCGTCACCGCGATGGCGTTCTCCTGCCGGGAGTTCGGCATCCGCGTGTCCGGGCTGGGGTCGCGCTGGTTCCGCGGGCCGCTGCCGGCACCGGAGACCCACCAGCTCTTCCCCGGCTTCACCGCCGACGACATCGAGGTCATGGGCGGCGAGAGCCCGATCACCGAGGTCAACGGCCTCGGCGGGCTGGCCCAGGCCGCGGCGTTCCCGCTGCAGGCCTACCAGGGCGGCACGCCACAGCGCATGGTCGAGCGCAACCTCGAGATGTACGAGATCACCGTCGCCGAGCACCCGACGTTCCGGATCCCCTTCCTGGAGTACCGGGGGACGCCGGCCGGCATCGACGCCCGGCGGGTCGCGGCCACCGGCATCACCCCGGTCATGGACGTCGGCATCGCCGGGCGGGCCGGCGGCCAGATCGGTGCCGGCTGCTTCCGCGCTCCGCTCCAGCCCTTCCTCGACGCGGCCGCGGCGCTCGCGGCACAGCCGGCCGGGGACGCCCTCCCCGCCTGATCGCCGTCCTCGACACACCCCCACCGACTCCCCCGCCCTCCGGCGGGGCTCCCGACAGGAGACACCGACATGGACACCGTCAACGAGATCACCGACGAGCACCGCAGGCTCGCGCAGGAGCTGGCCGGCAAGGGCGTGAAGTACGCCTTCGCCAGCTGGATCGACGTCCTGGGCCGGCCGAAGTCCAAGACGGTCCCGATCGACCACCTGCCCAACCTGCTGGCCGGGTCCGAGCGGTACACCCCGCGCGGCATGGGCGGCATCGGGGTCATGGACCCGGTCGAGGACGAGGTCGCCGGCATCCCGGACCTCTCCACCCTGAAGGTCCTCCCCTGGGACCGGCGGGTCGCCTGGATGGTCGCGGACATGTCCTGGGGCGGCCGCGAGCCCTACGCGCTCTGCCCGCGGTCGATCCTGAAGAAGCAGGTCGCGGCGGCCGCCGAGCTGGGCTTCGTCGCCCAGCTGGGTGTGGAGCCGGAGTTCTACGTCTTCAAGCCCGAGTCGCTGCAGGAGGGCAGCCGCCAGCTGATCCCGATGGCGCAGAGCGGTGAGATCAAGCCGTCCCCCGCCTACGACGTCGAGACGACGGTCGACTCGCTGCCCTTCCTCGACAAGATGGCCAGCTACATGGCGGAGCTGGACTTCGGGCTGTTCAGCTTCGACGCCGAGGGCGGCGAGGGGCAGTACGAGTTCGACTTCGCGCACGCCCCGGTGCTCGAGTCGGCCGACCGGCTGACGCTGTTCCGCTTCATGGCCCGGCAGGCGGCCAAGGAGTGCGGCCTGCTCGTGACCTTCATGCCCAAGCCCTTCGCGGACCTGTGGGGCTCCGGCGCGCACTTCAACATGAGCCTGGAGGACGCCGACTCCGGGAAGAACGTCTTCCGCGAGGGCACGGGCAACGATGCCTGGACCAAGCTGACCTACGCCTTCGTCGGCGGCATCCTCAAGCACGCCCGCGCGCTGACCGCTCTGGCCAACCCGACGACGAACTCCTACCGCCGGCTGGTCCCCCGGCTGGCCGACGGCCAGATCTCGTGGGCCCCCACGAAGATCAGCTACGGCTACAACAACCGGTCCTGCATGCTGCGGCTGCCGGCCAACCGTCCGGCCGTCGAGAACCGCGCCGTGGACAGCGCGGCCAACACCTACCTGACGGCCGCCTTCATGCTCGCCGCCGGGCTGGACGGGATCCGCAACAACATCGACCCGGGCGAGGCGCGCGACGACCTGTCCTACATGGCCCAGGTCGACAGCCTGCCGCGCAGCCTCCTGGAGGCCGTCGAGGCCTTCGAGGCCGACCCGCTCACCCACGAGGTGTTCCACCCCAACTTCATCCGCGAGTACGCGGAGATGAAGGTCGCCGAGTGGGACCGCGCCAACCTCGAGGTGACCGACCGCGAGCGTGCGGCCTACCTGCTGAACCTGTGACGATCGTCGGCCTCGTCGCGGGGCACGAGGGCAGGTCCCTCGTACTCCTGCGCGCGTACGTCGACGCCGTGCTCGCCGCGGGCGGCACCCCGGTGGTGCTGCCCGCGGCCTTCGGGCCCGGCGACGACCGCCTCGACCGGGCGCTGGCCCCGGTGGAGGCGCTGCTGCTGACCGGCGGGGGTGACATCGCCCCCGCCCGGTACGGCGCCCCGACCACCACCACGCTCGACCACGTCGACCCGGTGCGCGACGACGTGGAGCTGCGGGCGCTGCGGTGGGCGGAGCGGTCGGGGATCCGGGCCCTGGGCATCTGCCGGGGCGCGCAGCTCATGGCCGTGGCGCACGGCGGCAGCCTGATCCAGGACCTGCCGGCCGCCGGTTTCGACGCGCACGTCGACGTCCGGCACGACCGCGGCTACGCGACGCTCCGGCACGGGGTCAAGGCGGAGCCGGACAGCCTCACCGAGGCCGTGCTCGGCGGGCTGGACGAGGTCAACACCCACCACCACCAGGCGGTGCACTCCCCCGGCCAGGGGCTGACCGCCACCGCGTGGAGCACCGACGGGGTGATCGAGGCGATCGAGGGGCCCGGCCTGCTCGGGGTGCAGTGGCATCCCGAGACCCTCTTCGCCGCCGACCCCCGGCACCTACGTCCCTTCCAGTGGCTCGTCGACGGAGAACAGGGGTTGCGCACGTGAACCGAGAGAGCACCACCGCCGCACCGCTCCCGGTCGGCTCCAAGGATCGGGTCGGCCGGATCGAGCAGTACGGCGTGGAGCACATCCCCGAGGAGGAACGGCACTCCGGGCCCCGCAACATCCGCGCCATCCTCTTCGGCGGCAGCCTGACGTTCAGCCTGATCATCATCGGCTGGTTCCCGATCAGCTTCGGGCTCAGCTGGTGGCAGGCGGCCAGCGCCGTCGTCGTGGGGTCGGCGTTCGGGGCGGCGCTGCTCGCGCCGATGGGGCTGATGGGCCCGCGCACGGGCACCAACAACCCGGTCTCCAGCGGCGCGTACTTCGGCGTGGCCGGGCGGCTCATCGGCTCGTTCCTCGAGGCCACCGCCTCGCTGGCATTCGCCGCGCTGAGCATCTGGACCGGTGGGGACGCACTGGCCGGGGCCCTGCAGGCCTTCTTCGACATCGAGGACGACACGGTCCCGCGGCTGGTGGCCTACGGCATCCTGTCCGTGATCGTCACCGTGGTGTCGATCCTCGGGCACGCCAACATGGTCGCCGCGCAGCGGTTCATGCTCCCGACGGCCGGGCTGGTCATGGTGGTCGGCCTGTTCGTCTACGGGCGCGACTTCGACGCCTCCTACGCCGGCACCGGGGAGTACGCCCTCGGCTCGCTCGCTGCCACCTGGGTGGTCTCCGCGCTGATCTGTGGATCGACCGTCGCGTCGTACGGCGCCTATGCCGGCGACTGGACCCGGCACATCTCGACCAAGCTGCACACCGACGGGTCGATCGTCCGGTCGCTGTTCCTCGGCGGCCTGTTCGGGATGGGCGGGCCCTTCATGTGGGGCACGTTCACCTCCGCGGCGATGTTCTCCGCCGGCACCGCGGACGCCGGGACGCCGTACGTGCTCGCCCTCGTCGACGCCGCCCCGCTGTGGTTCGTGCCGGGTCTGATCTACATGGGCCTGGCGTCCGGGACGGCGCAGGCGGTGATCAACACCTACGGCACCGGCCTGGACACCTCGGCGATCATCCCGAGGCTCAACCGGACGCAGGCGACCCTGCTCGCCTGCGTCGTCGCGACGGCGCTGGTCTACGTCGGTGAGTTCAGCCAGGGCATCGAGGACGGCGTCAGCGTCTTCCTCACCCTGCTGGCCAGCTTCTCCATCCCGTGGATCGTGATGGTGACGATCGGCCACTTCCGCCGGAAGGGCTGGTACGACGTCGACGCCCTGCAGGTGTTCAACCGCGGCGAGAAGGGCGGCATCTACTGGTTCTGGCACGGGTTCCACCTGCCGGCCATGACGGTGTGGGGCTTGTCCACGGCGGCCGGTCTGCTCTTCTCCGCCAACACCTGGTTCGTCGGCCCCGGTGCGGACCTGATCGGGGGGACCGACGTCGGCTTCCTGGTCGCCGGGATCGTCGCCGCGGCGCTCTACCCGCTGGCGCTGCGGCTGTTCCCGGAGCCGTCGGTGGTGTTCGGCCCGGCCGCCCCGGCGGCTCCGCCGGTGCTGGCGGCCGAGGCGGAACCCGCGTGAGCGGCTCGCACGTGCGGAGACCGCGATGAGGGTCCTCGTGCTCAAGGCGAGCCCCCGCCGGGACGGGAACTCCGCCCTGCTCGCCGACGCCGCGGCCGCGGGCGCCCGGGAGGCCGGGCACGAGGTCACCGTCCGGCACCTCGACGACGCCGTCGAGGGGATGCTGCGCGACTGCCGCACCTGCCGGCGGGCCGACGGCAGCTGCGGCATCGATGACGGCTACGAGCGGCTGCTGCTGGACGACCTGGTGCCGGCCGACGCGCTGGTGCTGGCCACGCCGCTCTACTGGTACGGGATGAGCGCCCGGCTCAAGAGCGCCGTCGACCGGTTGTTCTGCTTCATGTCCGAGGGCTACCCGGGCTCCGGGACGGTGCTGGCCGGGCTTCCCGGCAAGCGGGTCGGCGTCCTCATCGCCTGCGAGGAGAGCTACCGCGGCGCGACGCTGGGGCTGCAGGCCCAGTTCCAGGAGCTGACCCGCTACCTGCGGCAGGACCTGGTCGGCGTCGTCGTCGGGATCGGCAACAGCCGCGGTGACGTGCGGCTGGACCCCGGGAACCCCCTGGGTGCCGCGGCGGACCTGGGCCGGCGGCTGTTCGACGCCCGGGTGACCGACTACCGGTTCGACACGCCGCGCGACAACGCCGTCTGGTCCTCGGCGGACTGACCGGCGTCCTTCGGCGCCCCGGGTGGTGTGCGCACCACCCGGGGCCCGCTGACGTTCGTCAGCCCCGGCGGAGGGTGGACCCGCGGGCGAACAGCTCCACCGGGACGTGGACGTCCCGGGGCGGGGCTGCGGCATCGTCGAGCACGTCGAGCAGTGCACCGGCAGCGGCGCGACCGATGTCGCGGGGGTGGAGGAACATCCCGGTGACCTGCGGAGAGGTCAGCTGGAGCACCGAGCTGTCGACGGCGCTGCAGACGCCGAGCTCCTCGGGCACCCTCAGGCCGCGGCGCTGTGCCTCGTGC
Organism: Geodermatophilus ruber; assembly: GCF_900114385.1. Taxonomy (GTDB): domain Bacteria; phylum Actinomycetota; class Actinomycetes; order Mycobacteriales; family Geodermatophilaceae; genus Geodermatophilus; species Geodermatophilus ruber. The sequence goes on along the minus strand of NZ_FOSW01000009.1, from coordinate 57,362 downwards.
AGGACCCCGAGGGCGAGGTCCTCGGCACTGGCATACACGGCGTCGGGCCGGGGGTCACGGTCGAGCAGCGAGCGCAGGGCCTCGGCGGCGGCGTTCTCCGTCGGCGGTTCGTCCACCGTCACCACCACCGGCGGCATCCCGCGCGCCGCCGTCCAGGCGGCGTATGCCTCGAGCACGTCGGACGTGTACGAGCGCGCCGTGGTCGTGATCATCAGGGCTGGACGCCGGTACCCCTGCTCGGCCAGATGCTCGAGCATGGCGACAGCCGCCGCCCGGTGGTCGTTGTCGACGACTGCCGCGACCTGCTCGACCATCGTCGGCCGGCCGGTGGTCACCATCCGGCGAGGGTGGTGCCACCGGTCGGAGAACAGGGGCTCGTCACCGCGCGGGTCGACGACGATGACGCCGTCGACGGCGAACTCCTCGACCGTGGCGGCGTCGGCGCTCGGCGGCGTGAGGATGACCGCGTACCCCCGCTCGGCGGCCGCCTCGGCGGCGCCGTTGAGCAGATCCAGGAAGTAGTCCGATCGTGGGATCAGGGCACTGGAGCTGACGTGGTCGGCGAAGCCTGCGACCTGGATCGCCACGGTGCGGCTCTTGCGGGTGACCAGCTGCTGCGCGTGCACGTTGGGCCGGTAGGCCAGGTCGGCCACCGCCTGCTCGACTCGGCGGCGCGTGCCCTCCGCGATCCGGCCCCGCCCGCTCAGCACGTGGGACACGGTGGTGATGGACACCCCGGCCGCTTCCGCGACGTCGCGAATCGTGGTCGGCACGCCGCCCCCATCTGTCCGGGGCCAGGCCCACGTGTGCTGAGCAGCTTATCGCCCGGCGGAACCGCGGCTCGGGCACGACTGCGAAGCCGGCGGTGCCGCCCCCGTCAGGGGATCTCCCACTCGTAGGAGAACTTCTCGATCTTCAGGATCAGGGACGTCTCGACGTCGATGACCCCCTCCATCGGCCCCAGCACGTCCGTGGAGAAGCGGACGACGTGCTCGTGGTCGGTGAAGAACGCCTCGAGGATGAGGTCGTACCGGCCGGCCGAGATGCCGCAGTAGCGCACCTCGGGCCGCTCGGTGAGGGCGTCGGCGACCGTCTGCAGCAGCTTCAACTGCACCGAGACGCCGATGATCGCCGAGACGGTGAGGCCGGCCAGCCGCGGTGTCGGGACGGCGACGATCTGCACGAGGTCGCCCTCCAGCAGCGCCGCCAGCCGCTTGCGGACGGTCGTCTCGGTCACCCCGAGCCGGCGCGCGATCTCGGTGTTGCTGGTCCGGCCGTCGACCTGCAGGACGCGGAGGATCTCGCGATCGGTGTCGTCGATGGCCGTCACGGGCAGGGCGCCGGGCACGACGCCGTCCGCGGGACGGCCGTTGGACTCGGCCGGTGAGCTGCGACGGGGCATGGGCGAGAGCCTAGGAGGCCGGCCGGTCCCGTGCGGTCGCCCGACCGGTGGACCCATCAGTAGATCTGCGTCTGCGTCAGGGCCTCGTAGCGGGCCCGATCGCGCCGGCGCAGCACGGTCGTGACCACCACGCCGACCGCGAAGGCGACCGGGAGGCACGCCAGCAGCAGCACGTTGACCCAGTCGGTCCGCCCGCTCAGCAGCTCGAAGTTGATGGCCACCAGCCAGGTGGCGACCACCAGGCCGACGAGGCTGGCCAGCGGGGCGACCAGCGTCGCCCAGACCGACATCCCGTGCCCGGCCGCGTGCCGCCGGAAGTAGACGACGATCGCCACCGCGCACAGCGCCTGCAACACGATGACAGCCAGGATGCCCGGCCCCACCATCAGCAGGAACAACCCCAGGTAGGGGTCGGCCCCGGCGAGGGCGAACAGCAGCACGACCACCACCGCGGCCGCCGCCTGGACGGCGCTGGCCACGTGCGGCGACCCGTGCCGCGGGTGCACCGCCGCCAGCCGGCGGGGCAGCAGCCCCTCCCGGCCGAGGGTGAACAGGTAGCGGGAGGTCGTGTTGTGGAAGGCGAGCGTCGAGGCGAATGCGCTGGTGATCAGCAGGATCTCCATGACCACCGTCGCCCCGTGGCCCACGTACTGCTCGGTGGCGATGAAGAACAGCTCCGTCGGGTTCTCGGTGGCCGCCGCGACGATCTGCGACTCCCCGAAGGCGACGACGGCGATCCACGCCATGAACGTGTAGAAGATGCCGAGGAAGCCGAGGGCCAGGTAGGTCGCGCGGGGCACCGTGCGGGCCGGCTCCCGGGTCTCCTCGGCATAGATGGCCGTGGACTCGAAACCGATGAAGGCGCCGAAGACCACGGCGAACATGGCACCGGTGCCACCGCCGGCGAAGATCGCCGACGGGGAGAACGAGCCGAACTCCAGCCCTTCCGGGCCGCCCTGGAGGAGGACCGGGACGGCGAGGACGAGCAGGATCGCGACCTCGGCGAGCAGCGCGATGCCGAGCACCTTGGCCGACAGCGAGATGCGCCGGTGCCCGAGCACCGCGACGATCACGATCGCGAGCAGCGAGAAGACCGGCCACGGCACGTCCACCCCGGTCAGCCGGCTGACCGTGCCGGCCGAGAACGACCCGAACGCCCCCAGCTGGCCGATCGCGATCACCGAGTACGCGCACAGCGCCAGCACGGCCGCGCCCCCACCCATCGGCCGGCCCAGGCTGCGCCCGATGTAGGAGTAGAACGCCCCGGGGTTGCGGATCCGCAGCGCCATCCGGGTGAACCCGACGGCGAACAGCAGCAGCACCAGGGCCGCGACCAGCTGCGCGCCGGGGGCGCCGACCCCGCCGATGAGGAAGGCCAGCGGGGCGAAGCCGGCCACGACCAGCAGGGGCCCGGCCGCCGCCACGACGAAGAACGCCAGCTCGAAGGGGCCCATGCGGGTGCGCGAGAGCCGGGCGTCCCGGTCCCCCGCGACGGAGGGGGACGACGCGCCGGGGGTGACCGGCCGGACGGGGTCTGACGTGGCCACGAGCTCTCCTGGGGTCGGCCGGCGGTGCGGGCGGGTGGTGTGGGCGCCCGGCGAAGGAGTGGAGCCCTCCTCGCCGGGAGGTGCAGGGGTGGTCGGCCCGGGTGGGCGGGAGGGCCCCGCCCACCCGGGCCGCAGGGATCAGCCGGTGACGTACCGGCGGCGGTAGGCGTCGGCCGCGTCGGTGAAGCAGTCCAGGTCCGGGCGCAGGACCCCGGCCCCGATCTGCCCGCCGTCCTTGCCGGCCAGGCCACCGTCGATGACCGGGACGACCCCGGTCTCCAGCACCTTGAAGACGTCGATGCCGACCGGGGAGCCACGGAAGTCCAGCGGCGGCAGCCGGAAGTCCGGGTGCTCCCCCACCGTGATCGCGTACATCGCCTCGTTGTTGGCGCGCATCGCCTCGCTGGTGCCGCCCTGGTAGGCCTGCAGGGTCGGTGCGCAGGCCTGGGCGAAGCCACCCAGCCCGATGGTCTCGGTCACGCAGCTCTCCCCGCCGATCCACTCGGCGTCGGCCTCGGTGAACCCGTCGAAGAACCGGCCCTCGAGGCGCGGGTGCGCCCCGCGGAACCACTCGTCCTCCAGCCCGCTGACCCGGATGCCGAACTCGCGGCAGTTCAGCGCCATGCCGGTGAGCACGCTGCTGTACGGGATGCCGTGGGCGGCGTCCGCGGTGGCCTTGGCCGCCGCCATGCCGAGCCGGAGGAACGCGTACTCGTTGCGGCTGAGGAACTCGAACACCGCACGGGCGGCCGCCGCGTGCTCCGTGGACTCCAGGTCCAGGAACGCCGGGGTCAGCTCCCGGGTGAGCAGGAGCGTGGCGGCGGTGTTGCGGCTGTGCAGCTCGTCGCCGAGGCGCAGCGCCCGGGCCATGAGCGGCTTGAGCCGGATCGGGCCGGTGCGGCGCAGGCACTCGGCCAGCAGCGGGCCCATCACCTCCTCCAGCCAGCGCAGCCCGGTGACGACCTCCTCGCCGTAGGAGCCGTAGTTCAGCCGGTGGCGGCTCTCGCCCTCGTAGAGGTTGCAGAAGGCGGTGTTGCCGTGGGTCTCGTCGCGGACGACGAGCACCGGCATCGAGGCGGTGTAGATGCCCGCGACCGAGCCGATGCAGGCGTGCTGCTGGGTGCTGCGCACCTGGACCCGGCCGGACTCGATGGCCTGCTCGGCCCCGGCGAGGTCGGCGGCGAGGCCCTCGTAGACGGCGGCGTAGAGGACCGCCCGGCGCTGGCCGCCGGTGTACTCGTGCCACTCCAGGGGGGCGCCCGAGGTGAGGATCGTCGAGGGCGTCATGCCGGGCACGACGTCCCCGGCGGGTGCGACGTCCACCAGCACCGGCTCCGCGGCGGTCAGCCGGGACAGCGTCTCCGCGTTGGCGGCGCGGCGGCGTTCCTCGACGTCGGCGGGCAGGTCGAGAGCGAAGGCCTGGGAATCGATGGTCACCGGCGGCCTCAGATCCGCTGCAGGTAGGTGCGGGTCTCCCAGTCGGTGACGACCGACCGGTACTCGTGCGCCTCCTGCCGCTTGTAGGCCAGGTAGGTGGCGTGGAAGTCGGCGCCGAACACGTCCTTGGCGACGTCGTCGGTCTCGAACTCGTCCAGCGCCTCGTCGAGGGTGGCCGGCAGCGCGAGGTTGCCGTACTGCGCCAGCTCCTCCTTGCTCAGCTTGTAGGTGTCCCGGTTGAGCGGCTCACCGGCGTCCAGCTGCCGCTTGATCCCGTCCAGCCCGGCGGCCAGGACCATCGCGATGCCCAGGTGGTAGTTGACCGCGCTGTCGGCGGTGCGGACCTCCAGGCAGTGCCGGTTGACCGGCATCCGGCACATCAGGGTGCGGTTGTTCTCCCCCCAGGCCCGGTGCACCGGCGCCCAGGAGATCTCGTCCATGAAACCCTTGCTGGTGAAGCGCTTGTAGGAGTTCACCGTCGGGCAGATGACCGCGTTGATGGCGCCGGCGTGGGCCAGCACCCCGGCGACGAAGTGCCGGGAGAGGTCGCTGTAGGCCGGGGTGCCGTCGCCGGCGGCGAAGACGTTCTCGCCGGTGTGCAGGTCGGCGAGGCTGATGTTGATATGCGCCGCCGAGCCGAAGTCGTCCTGGAACGGCTTGGGCATGAAGGTCGCGATGCAGCCGTTCTCCCGCGCCACGGCCTTGGCCATCAGCCGGAACAACACCATCTGGTCGGCCATGGTGAGCGCGTCGGTGTAGTCGAAGTTGAACTCGTACTGGCCGTCGCCGCCCTCGTGGTCGAAGGAGTAGACGCCCCAGCCGAGGCTGTTCATGTGCCGGACCATCGGGCCCAGGAACGGCTCGGCCAGGATCGTGGCCTCGACGTCGTAGCCGCGCGTCTTGGCGTGCACCCGGTCGCTGGCCACCAGCGGCTGCCAGCCGTCGGCGGTCTCCCGCACGACGTAGAACTCCGGCTCGATGCCGACGTTGGCGGTGAAGCCGGCCGCCGCCGCCGCCTCCACCTGGCGGACGAGCGTGTTGCGCGCGTCCTGCTCGTAGGGCACGCCGTCCAGGTGCAGCCGGGTGGGCACCAGGGCGAAGCGCTTGTCCCACGGGAGGACGACGAGCCGGTCCAGCTCGGGCATGCCGGCGCACTCGTCCTCGTGCGGGCCGAGCTCGCCCATGCCCTCCAGCGCCCCGACGGTGTAGAGCTCCGAGCCCTTGGCCATCGAGGGCAACGACCGGACCGGCACGCACTTGCTCTTGGGCACGCCGTGGATGTCGGTGTACCAGCCGAAGACGTACTCGACGCCCTGCTCGATCAGCTGGTCGCGCAGCTCCTGCGCCTGTGTCATGAGTCACTCCTTGATCGGATTTCGTAGCAGCTTCGCAGCTCTGCATCGAATGTCAACGGCCCGAGCTGCATGAATCGCGGAATTTCGACCTGCGTAACGCGACCGTCACGGGACGCCCCACGACCGGTCCCCGGGCATGCCACAGCCGTGGCCGGCCCCTGCGGGCCGGCCACGGAGTGGCGCGCTCGGCGAGCGGGTCAGGAAGCGGCGTTCGGCGTGAGGACGGCGCGGCCGCGGACCCGGCCGTTGTCCAGGTCGTCGAGGGCCGAGACGGCGTCCTCCAGGGCGTAGCGCTTGGTCTCGAGCTTCACCCGGTCGCGGACCACCAGGGCCATCAGCTCGGAGAGGTCGGCGTAGTTGCCGACCATGGTGCTGACGACGGTCGCCTCCTTGAGGATCAGCTCCATCGTCGCCAGGCCCAGCTGGGCGCCGTAGCCGACGATCGAGTACGTGCCGCCCTGGCCCAGCATCGAGACGGCCTGCTGCGGGGTGTCGCCCTCGACCACGAAGTCGAGGACCAGGTTCGCGCCGGCCCCGCCGGTGAGCTCCGCGACCCCCGCCGCGGCGTCCTCGACGCCGAAGACGGCCTCGGCACCCACCTTGGCGGCCAGGTCGCGGCCGAGCTCGCTCTTGTCGACGCCGACGACCCGGGCCGGCGTCATCTCGTTCAGCAACTGGACGCCGATGTGCCCGAGGCCGCCACCCGCGCCGAGCACGACGACCGTCTGCCCCGGCTGAAGGATCTTCGAGGCCTTGCGGACCGCGCGGTAAGCGGTCAGCCCGGCGTCCGCGTAGGGGGCCACGTCGATCGGGTCGATCTCCTGCGGCAGCACGACCAGCGCCCGCTCCGAGGTCCGCATGTACTCGGCGTAGCCGCCGTCGGCGTTGACGCCGGTGAACATGCCGGCCACGCAGTACATGTCCTCACCGCGCCGGCAGCCGGCGCAGACGCCGCAGGTGGCCAGCGGGTGGCAGATGACGGTGTCACCGACCTTCACGCTGGTGACCGATTCCCCGACCGCCTCGACCCAGCCGGCGTTCTCGTGGCCCAGGGCGAAGGGCAGCTCGGGGCCCATGACCTGCTCGAACCAACCGTCGCGCACGTGCAGGTCGGTGCGGCACACCCCGGCGCCGCCGATCCGGACGATGACGTCGTTCGGCCCCTGCAGGTCCGGCTGCGGGACGTCGTCGAGCCGGGGCATGGTGTGGTACTCGTGGAGCCGGACGGCCTTCATGTGCTTCCTCCTGGGATGTGACAGGGGCCTCACCGTCCTCATCCGCGCTGCTCGTCGCAATTGGCCGAAAGGCCATGGCTGCGGCCCCCGCGGCCGCCCGGCCTGGAAAGACTGGCCTTTGCGCCAATGGACCGCGCACCACCGACCGCCCAGCATTCGGGGTGACGAGCTTCACACCCCCGCGGAGGTCCCACCATGTCGTTGACGGAAGCCACTCCCCCGGCCGCGCCCCTGCGTGGGGCCGAGCAGCTCCAGGGCCTGCTCGAGGTCCTGGCCGAGCGGGCCGCCCGTCCCCTCGAGGAGGCCCGCGCCCTGCCCGGCGCCTTCTACACCAACGAGGCGCTCTACGAGCTCGAGATCGAGAAGATCTGGCGCAAGTCCTGGATCCGCGTCGGCCGCGTGGAGGAGCTGGCCCAGCCCGGTGACTTCATCAAGCACGACATCGCCGGCGAGCCGATCCTGATCACCCGCGGCGCCGACGGAGAGATCCGGGCGCTGTCCCGGGTCTGCCAGCACCGGTTCATGGACATCCTCGCCGACTGCGAGGGGCAGAAGGGCAACGCGGAGTCCTTCGCCTGCCCCTACCACAAGTGGACCTACGGGCTGGACGGCAAGCTGGAGGGTGCGGCCCACATGGGCAAGAGCAACCTGTTCCAGCGGACGAAGGACAGCATCGCGCTGCCGACCTTCAAGACCGCCGTCTGGCAGGGCTTCGTCTTCGTCAACCTGGACGCCGACCCCGCCCCGCTGAGCGACCTGACCGACCAGATCGAGCCGCGCCTGGGCAACTACGACATCAGCGAGTGGCGGCTGGCCGACCGCATCATCTGGGGCGAGGTGGAGGCCAACTGGAAGGTCGGGATGGAGAACGGCCGGGAGGCCTACCACCACATCGGCACGCACCTGAACTCGCTCGAGGCGATGTGGCCGGCCCACATGGTCGACTTCGACGAGGTCGAGACCAGCGACTTCTTCTTCGCCCGGATGTTCGTCTCCCCGGAGGCGGCCGGCGGGCAGGAGGACGGCCACTACCTCCAGCCGCTGCTGCTGCCCGGAGCGCCGAACCTGACGGCCTACGAGCGATCCTTCGTGACCGTGGCCGGCATGTATCCGGGCTTCATCCTGGTCCCCGGCCCGGACGCCACGCTGACCATCACCTTCCTGCCGACCGGCCCGACGTCGCACTACGCGGAACTGGACATCCTGGTCCACGAGTCCGCCCTGTCGGACCCGGAGCTGACGGAGAAGGTCAAGGAGTACCGGGAGTGGCTCAGCAGCGTGAACGGTGAGGACGCCAAGGCGCAGGCCGACGTCCAGATGGCGCTGACCACCCGGACCAACGTCGACGGCGGGCCGCTGTCGCACCTGGAGGTGGCCATCCAGACCTTCCAGCGGTACCTGGCCAAGAAGCTGGTCGGCTGACCGGCGCGACCCACCCCACGGGCCCGCCGCGTCCCCCGAGCTCGGGGGACGCGGCGGGCTCGCGCCGTGCCGGACCCACCCCACGCCCGTGTGGATCGGTACGGATCGCCTCACCGACGCGTTAATTTTGGTCGACTTCCTGTACCTCGGGTCGAAAGAAGAGCACCATGCGGTCGCCCGGTGCTCATCCATCCGACGGGAGGTCGCTCATGGCCGGCATGCCGCCCTGGCAGGGCATCCCGCTCAGCAGCGAGGCCGTCGAGGTGGTCTCGCAGGTCGCGGGGATCGTCACCTCCAGCGCCTCGGTCGAGGAGCGCATGGAGGAGGTGCTCGACCAGCTCCGGCGGGTCTTCCCCTTCGACGCCGGCATCGTGACCAGTTCGACCACCACGCCGTCGGGCTCCCGGACACCGATCCTGTCCCGGGGCTACGACGACGACTTCGTCGAGTACCTGCTCAGCCCCGAGTGGCAGGCCGAGCTCATCGAGCCCTTCGGCATGCCGCGCACCGGGTGGCCGCTGCGGGAACGGGACCTGCCGGTCGACCCGATGACCGTCCGGGGGATCGCCGAGTACGGCCGCGCCCAGGGGCTCTACGAGGGGATGGTGAGCGCCCTCCACACGCCGGACGGCCGGCACACCGGCTTCCTCATGCTCTCCGGGTCGAGCGAGGAGTCCCCGTCCGACGAGGCGTGTGCGGTGGTCGGGCGGTTGTCCCTGGCGCTGGCGAACATGGTCGACCCGATGCAGTCGGCACGGGTCCTGGCCACGACCCTCGAGGCCGACGCCACGTCGCTGGCCGTCCGGCCCGACGGGACCGTCGTCCCGCTGCACGTGCCCGGGGGGACCGATTCCCCCGTGCTGGACCTCCCCGTCACGGAGATCGTCGCCCGCGTGCTGCCCCGGGGCCGGTGGACCGCCTCGTTCCTGTGGCCCCGCGACGGCGGCGGCTGGTACTCCTGCCAGGCCTTCCGCTGCCGGGACGGCGTCGCCGTCCTCGCGGTCCGGGACGCCGGTCGGCTGCACGACCTCACGCCCCGCGAGCTGGAGGTCCTCACCAGCCTCACCACCGGGGACTCCAACAGCGACATCGCCGACCAGCTGTCGGTGACCACCCGGACCGTGCGTGCCCACGTCGAGCACGTCATGGCCAAGCTGCGGGTCGGTTCGCGCTCGGCCGCGGTGTCCCGCGCCCTGGCCGAGGGGCTCATCCTCCCCCGCTGAGCGGGCCGCGGCGGTCGAAAACCGATCTTCGACCGGCCTCTGCCGTCGAAGATCGGCGTTTGCGCCAATTGTCGGTTCCCTCCCCTGCCTGTGAGATCGCTCACGAGGAACCGCCGAACAGACAGAGGTGAAGAACGTGAAGGTCCGGATGACCGCAGCAGGCACCGCCAACTGGGAGACCCCCGTCCAGATCGGCCTGGACCAGTGGCGGGTGAACTACGAGACCTGGATGGTCACCCGGTACACCTTCGAGAACGGCCGCGTGGTGCACGTGAAGACCCGGTACGCCGGCGTCGACGACATCGACCTGGGCGCGACGGCCCCCGTCAGTGGCGGGTTCGGCCACATCGAGGGCAACGACGAGGACGGCGACAAGCTCTTCGGCCGCGTCGACTGGGTGGTCCGCGAGGGCTACCAGGGCGGGGTCTACACGTTCCTCGGCGGCACCGGGAAGTGGAAGGACGCCAGCGGCGTCGTCGAGGCCGCGGTGTGGACCGACGAGGAGGAGCACGAGCAGGTGATGCCGCCGACCGGGCCGATGCGCAACTACGGCTTCGTCGACGGCGAGGGCGAGATGTCGGTCCCCAACCTCGGCGCCTGAGCGCGACCGCGGTCCGGCACCATGCCTCCCCTGTCCCGACGCTCGGCGGGCACGACCCCGGCGTTCAACCCCCTCGCGCGGCGGCGGGCACCCGCCCTGCACCGGCTGCGCGTCGCCGACGTCCACCCGCTGACCGAGGACGCGGTGCGCATCAGCTTCGAGGTGCCGGACCGCCTGCGCGACGACTTCCGGTTCCGCCCGGGGCAGCACCTGGTGCTGGTCCACCCGGACGGCGAGACCCGGCGGACCTACTCCATCTGCAGCCCCGCGGGCGGCCGGCTCCAGGTCGGCGTCAAGCGGCAGGACGGCGGGCTGTTCTCCACCTGGGCGATCACCGAACTGCGCCCCGGGGACGAGCTCGACGTCATGACGCCGATGGGCCGGTTCTGCCTGGACCTGCTGCCCACCCACAGCAAGCACTACGCCGCGATCGCGGTCGGCAGCGGGATCACCCCGATCCTGTCGCACGTCGCGACCGTGCTGGAGGTGGAGCGGCACAGCACCGTCACGCTGGTGTACGCCAACCGGACCAGGGCCAGCACGATGTTCGCCGCCGAGATCGACGAGCTGGTCACCCGGTACCCCGGCCGACTCACCGTCCACCACGTGCTCTCCCGGGAGCCCGTGCCCGGCGACCACCTCTCCGGCCGGCTGACCGGGGAGCTGCTGCGCACCACGGTCGCGGCCGACGGCGTGGACGCCTGGCTGCTCTGCGGGCCGGAGGAGCTGATCAGTGAGATCACCACGCTGCTCGCCTCACTCGGGGTGCCGGCGCGCTCGATCCACCACGAGCTGTTCACCTCCGGTCAGGACGACGCCGAGGAGGAGCCGTCCGGAGAGGTCGTCGACAGCGACGTCACGATCATCGCGCAGGGCGAGAAGACCACGGTGCGCGTGACCGCCGAGGACCGCTCGGTCCTGGACGCGGTGCTGCCGGTGCGCCCCGAGGTCCCCTACTCCTGCCGGGACGGCGTCTGCGCGACCTGCCGGGCGCTCACGGTCGAGGGCTCGGTGGTGATGCGGCGGACCACCGGGCTGGACGCCGACGAGCTGGGCGCCGGCTACGTCCTCACCTGCCAGGCCCGCCCCACCAGCAACCGGGTCGTCCTCGACCTGGACGCCTGAGCCACCCCTTCCCCACTCTTCCGAGGAGACCCGTACGTGACGAGCGACGAGCAGGCGGTCCGCGCCACCATCACCGGCTGGGTGCAGGCGATGAAGGCGCTCGACTTCACCGCCGGCCGGCAGTACTGGGACAGCGACTTCGACGGCCTCGTGTACCAGCCCGAGGAGCACGTCCTCCCGATCACCGACTGGGACGCGCTGCTGCGCTACTGGGAAAGCGACACCGGGCACGTCGAGTCGATGCTGGAGTGGGACGAGATCGCCACCGACGTCGCCGTCCTCGGGGACGCCGCGTTCGGCTTCAGCCGGCTGCGCACCCGGATCAAGCTCCACGGCGCCGACCCGACCTTCGACGGTGAGGTCCGCTGCTCGTTCGTCCTCCGTCGCACCCCGGCGGGCTGGCGGCTGGTCCACCACCACGAGTCCCGCCTCGTCGGCGTCGACGAGGCGCTGGAGTCGCTGGCCGGCTGATCCCACGGTCGCGGGCACGCAGCGCTGCGCTGCCCGAGCTCCACCGGGTGCAGGTGCCCCCTCGCGGGACGCCTGCACCCGGGCTCCGACGTGCTCCGGCACGTGCGCACCACGGCGTCCGCTCGAGCCCCGGCGGATGACCGCACGATCGGCAGCGCGGAGACGCGGCGCCCGTTCCTAGGAGTTCCCATGTCCGACACCGTTCGAACCCCGCAGGGAAGCACCGCGGCCCCCGCGACCGACGTCGCCGGCAAGGTCGAGGTGAGGGGCATCGACTTCGTCCCGCCCGAGGAACGCCACGGCGGTCCTCGGGACGTGGCGTGGATCTACTTCTCCGCGAACATGCTCTACCTGTTCTTCGTGCTCGGCGGGACGATGCTCCTGCTGGGCCTGTCCCTGGCGCAGGCGATCGGCGTGGTGGTCGCGGCCAACCTCGTCTACGTGCTCGTGGGCTGGCTGGCAACGAGCGGGTTCGCCTCCGGGACACCGTCGGCCGTCATCACCCGGGCGGTGTTCGGCGTCCGCGGCAACCGGGTCTTCATGTCCGGGATCATGTGGGTGATCGCCGTCGTCTACGGCGCGATCAACCTGGCCCTCGGCGCGCTGGCCGGCTTCGCGCTGGCCGGCGAGCTCGGGATCCCGGTGAACGTGCCGGTCCAGGTCGTCATCCTGCTGGCCCTGGCCGTGACCACGTTCGCCGTCACCATCTACGGCCACGCCACGATGGTGAAGCTGAGCCCGGTCTTCGGCCTCGTCATGGGCGCCGTCATCGTCGTGCTCGGGATCTTCGTCGTCTCGAAGGCCGACTTCGGCTACGCGCCGGCTGCCCCGCTGGAGGGCGCGCCGCTGCTGGCGTCGCTCCTCATCGGCTTCACGCTGATCGCCGCCCCGGCGATGTCCTACGTCAACGGCGCGGACTTCGCCCGCTACCTGCCGGTCTCGTCCTCCCGCGGCAAGGTGACCCTCTGGACGGCGGCCGGCGGGATGCTCCCGTCGGTCGTGATCTCGCTGCTGGGTGTGCTGGCCGGTACCCGGATCGACATGACCGACCCGCAGGTGTCCATCGCCGAGATCGTGCCCGGCTGGTTCTACCCGCTGTTCCTGTTCGTGGTCGTCGGCGGCGCGGTGTCGAACAACGTGCTGCTCGCCTACTCGGCCGGCCTGTACCAGCAGGGCATGGGGGTGAAGCTGAGCCGGGTCCGCTCGGTGCTCTTCATCGGCGTGCTGATCACCGCGGTGGCCTTCTACGCCTCGTTCGCCACCGACTTCCTGGTGACGGTGAGCAACTTCGTGCAGTTCAGCATCGTCGTCCTGGCCCCGCTGATGGCGGTGTACGCCACCGACATCGCGGTGCGCCGCAACCGGTACGACGGCGTGGCGCTGCACGACGAGACGCCGGGCAGCCCGTTCTGGTACCGCGGCGGGGTCAACTGGGCGGGGGCGGTCGCGCTGCTGCTGGGGGCGGTGGTGTCCCTGCTCTGCGTGAACACCACGCTGTGGACCGCGCCGATCGCGGCGGCGCTGGATGGGGCGGACCTCTCGCTGGTCGCCGGTGCGGTGGTCGCCTCGGCCGCCTACCTGCTGCTGCGCCCGCTCGCCGGTCCGGCCGGCCGGCCGCTCCCGGGAACCGCACCCGCGGTGCCCACGCAGGTCCCGGCCGAGTGAGGACGAAGATCTGAGGTACGGGCGGCCGGCCGGGGCATCGACCCCGGCCGGCCGCTCGCGGTTGCGCGTTTCCCGGGCCCGGAGGTGGGGCCCGAACAGCCCGACGCCCGGCACGCCGGAGTCGGAGTCGGAGTCGGAGGAGAACCATGGACAGCACGCTCTTCCACCTGGTCTGCGCCAGGCTCGACGACGAACCCGATCGCGTGCCGAGCGTCCGCATCAACCCCGCCCGGTCGTCGTGACGGCCGCGGACCTGCTGACCGGCCTGCTCGCCGACCTGGCCGAAGAGGGGCGCGACCTCGACGACCTGGTGGCCCCGCTGCCGGCCGCAGGGTGGGCGAGCCCCACGCCCGCGGCCGGCTGGACGGTCGCCCACCAGATCGCCCACCTCGTCTGGACCGACGAGGTGGCGCTGCGGGCGGCCACCGACCCGGAGGGGTTCCGCACCGACCTGGTCGCCAGCGCGCCGGACGTCACCGCGGCGGTGGACGCCGCGGCCGCGGCGGGCGCGGCCACCGCCCCGCCGGAACTGCTCGCCCGGTGGCGGACGGCGCGGGCCACGCTCGCCTCGGCCCTGACCGCGCTGCCGCCGGGCACGGCGCTGCCCTGGTTCGGCCCGGACATGAGCGCGCCGTCGATGGCCACCGCCCGGCTGATGGAGACCTGGGCGCACGGCGTCGACGTCCGCGACGCCCTCGGCCGGCCGATCCCCGCCACCTCCCGCCTGCGCGCGGTCGCCCATCTGGGGGTGCGCACCCGCGGCTTCGCCTTCCGGCAGCACTCCCTGGCACCCCCGGCCGCGGAGTTCCGGGTCGAGCTGACCGGTCCGGACGGCGAGGTCTGGACGTGGGGCCCGCCCGAGGCGCCCCAGCGGGTCACCGGGCCGGCCCTCGACTTCTGCCTGCGGGTCACCCAGCGCCGGCACCGCGACGACCTCGCCCTGCAGGCCGTGGGCGCCGACGCCGACCGGTGGCTGGACCTGGCCCAGGCCTTCGCCGGCCCACCCGGGCCGGGCCGACCGCCGCGGGCGGCGGCCCCGCCTCGCTCCGCGCCACCGCTACCCGTCCGGAGCGGACCGGGACGTCGGTCAGACTGCTCCCCGTGACGGAGCAGGATCCCGAGCGCCCCGTGTCCACCGGGGCGCGGCCATCCCCGTTGGACGACATCGACCGGCGGATCGTGGACGCGCTGCGCGCTGATGGCCGCCTGTCGGTCCGCGCCCTCGCCGAGCAGGTGCACGTCTCCCGCGCGGCGGTGCACGCACGCGTCCAGCGCCTGGAGCGCGACGGCGTTCTCCTGGGCTACCAGGCCCGCGTCGACCCCGACCGGCTGGGGTTGTCGGTCTCAGCGCTGGTCCACCTGCGCATCGCCCAGCAGACGTGGAAGGAGGTGCGCGAGCGCATCTGCGCGATCCCGGAGGTCTGGCACGCGACTCTCGTCTCCGGCGAGTACGACCTCGTGCTGCTGGTCCGGACCTCCGACGCGGCGGCACTCCGCGATCTCGTCCTCAACCGCCTCCAGGCGATCCCCAGCGTCCGGGCGACGCACACCATCCTGATCCTCGACGAGGTGGGCGACGCTCCGGCCGGACGGACGGTCGGCACCGGGCCGTAGCGGCAGCCATCAGTCCCGCGCCGCCGCGCCCTCCCCCGTGATCTTGACCGGTCGTCCGGTTTCGATCCGGGACCCTGGACGCATGGCCGGGCTGCGTCCGACAGTTGCGCGATCTGTCTCGCTCATCTGCGGAGGTAGCCGTGGTCGCTCCACCAGTGCCGGAATCGGCCCAGCTCCCGGAGGAGCTCTCGGACCGGCACCCGGAGGCCCTCCTGCCGACGCCGACGCCGCTGCACCTGCTCGACGCGAACGGCCGGGAGGTCGACTCCCGCCTCTCGATGCCCGAGGAGGACGTCCTCCTCGACCTGTACCGCCGCATGGTCGTCGGGCGCCGATTCGACGCCCAGGCGACGGCGCTGACCAAGCAGGGCCGGCTCGCGGTCTACCCGTCGTCCCGGGGGCAGGAGGCGTGCGAGGTCGGGGCCGTCGTCGCGCTGCGGCCGCAGGACTGGCTGTTCCCCACCTACCGGGACTCGGTCGCGCTGGTCACGCGGGGTGTCGACCCGATGGAGACGCTGACGCTGCTGCGCGGTGACTGGCACCTGGGCTACGACCCGTACGAGTACCGGGTGGCGCCGCAGTGCACCCCGCTGGCGACCAACACCCTCCACGCCGTCGGGCTGGCGCACGCCGCAACGGTGAAGGGCGAGGACACCGTGGCCCTCGTGCTGCTGGGCGACGGCGCCACCAGCGAAGGGGACACCCACGAGGCGTTGAACTTCGCCGCCGTGTGGAAGTCGCCCGTCGTGTTCCTGGTGCAGAACAACGGCTACGCGATCAGCGTGCCCCTGGCGAAGCAGACGGCGGCGCCGTCCCTCGCGCACAAGGGCATCGGCTACGGGATGCCGTCGGTGCTGGTGGACGGCAACGACGCGGCAGCGGTCCACGTGGTCGTCCGGGAGGCCGTCGAGCGCGCCGCCACCGGCCACGGGCCCACGCTGATCGAGGCCCTGACCTACCGGATCGAGTCGCACACCAACGCTGACGACGCGCAGCGGTACCGCGACGACGCCGAGGTCGCCGCCTGGCTGGAGAGGGACCCGATCGACCGGTTGGAGCGCTACCTCACCGCCCGCGGACTCCTCGGCGAGGACGCGCGCGCAGCGATCACCGCCGAGGCCGAGGGGCTCGCGTCCCGCGTCCGCGCCGGCATGAACGCCGACGTCGAGGTGGACCCGATGAGCCTCTTCCAGCACGTCTACGCCCAGCCCACCCTGCAGTTGCGTGCCCAGCAGCAGCTGCTGACCGACGAGCTGCTGCAGGAGGCGGAGTGACCGCGACCCTGGGCGCTCCCCCGGCCGCGGCCCCCGTGACCATGGCGAGCGCCCTGAACCGCGCCCTGGCCGACGCCCTCGAGGCCGACGACCGCGTGCTCGTCTTCGGGGAGGACGTGGGGACCCTCGGCGGCGTCTTCCGCATCACCGACGGGCTCGCCGCCCGGTTCGGCGACCGGCGGGTCTTCGACACCCCCCTGGCCGAGAGCGGGATCGTCGGTACGGCCATCGGCATGGCGATGAACGGGCTGCTGCCCGTCGTCGAGATGCAGTTCGACGCGTTCGCCTACCCCGCGTTCGAGCAGGTGACCAGCCATCTGGCGAAGATGCGCAACCGCACCCGCGGCGCGGTCGGCCTGCCGGTCGTCATCCGCGTCCCGTACGGCGGCGGCATCGGCGGCGTGGAGCACCACTGCGACTCGTCGGAGGCCTACTACACGCACACCTCGGGCCTGCGCGTCGTCGCCCCGGGCACGCCGGGGGACGCCTACGACCTGCTGCGTGCGGCCATCGACTGCCCCGACCCGGTCATCTTCCTGGAGCCCAAGCGGCGCTACTGGAGCAAGGAGACCACCACCCTGGGGGCCGCTCCGCTGCCGATCGACCGGGCCGCGGTCCGCCGGGCCGGCTCGGACGTCACCCTGATCGCGTACGGCGGCATGCTCGCCACGGCCCTGGAGGCGGCCGAGGCCGCGGTCGAGGAGGGCTGGGACGTCGAGGTCGTCGACCTGCGCACCCTCGCTCCGTTCGACGACGACACCGTCGCGGCGTCGGTCCGGAGGACGGGGCGAGCGGTCGTCGTCCACGAGGCCCAGCGCTTCGGCGGTTACGGCGCCGAGGTCGCGGCCCGGCTGACCGAGCAGTGCTTCCACCACCTGGCCGCGCCCGTCCTGCGTGTCACGGGCTTCGACATCCCCTACCCGGCACCCAAGCTCGAGGAGCACCACCTGCCCAGCGTCGACCGCATCCTCGACGCGGTCGCCCGCCTCCAGTGGGACGACCAGGTCGAGCCGCCGCGGAAGGGGTACTGACATGCCCGTCTTCCTGCTCCCGGACCTCGGGGAGGGGCTCACCGAGGCGGAGATCGTGACCTGGCTGGTGGAGGAGGGCCAGACCGTCGTCGTCGACCAGCCGATCGTCGAGGTGGAGACGGCGAAGGCGACGGTGGAGGTGCCGGTGCCCTTCGCCGGTGTGGTCACCAAGCGGCACGGCGCCGCAGGGTCGGTGCTGACCGTCGGCAGTCCCCTCGTCGAGGTGGGGGCCGCCTCCGAGATCGACGCACCGGTGCCGACGCCGCCGACCGACCCAAGGCCCGGGCAGCGCGGCTTCCGCGAACCGGGCGCGGTGACGCCCGACCCGCCGGACGGCGCTGCCGCAGCCGAGGAGAGCAGCGGCAACGTCCTGATCGGGTACGGCACCTCCGCAGCACCGCGCCGCCGGCGCAGCGGACGACGCGCCGGGCGTCCCGTGAACGCCGAACCCGCCGCGCCGCCGGGGCCCGGGGCACCCGAGCCCACCACGGCCGTCGCGGTCATCTCGCCGATCGTGCGACGACTCGCCCGCCTCGAGGGGATCGACCTGCGTCAGGTCCCGGGGACCGGACGGGGCGGGACGATCACGCGGCAGGACCTCAAGGACGCGCTGGCCGCCCGGGCAGCCGGGTCCGCGGCGACGCCGGCCGAACAGCCGGTGGTCGAGCCAGCGGACGCCCCGATCCGCACCGACGCCGGCGAGCCGGGCACGGACGAGCGGCGGATCCGCCTGCGCGGCGTCCGCAAGGCCGTGGCCGACAAGCTGAGCCGGTCGCGCCGCGAGATCCCGGAGGCCACCGTCTGGGTCGACGTGGACGCGACCGAGCTGCTGGCCGCCCGCCGGACCCTCAACGGCTACGAACCGGACCGGCCGGTCAGCCTGCTGTCCCTCGTGGCCCGGTTCGCCGTCCTCGGCCTCGGCCGGTTCCCCGAGCTCAACGGACGGGTGGAGGGCGAGGAGATCGTCCTGTCCGACGCGGTCCACCTGGGGTTCGCGGCGCAGACCGACCGGGGTCTGGTGGTCCCCGTCGTGCGGAACGCCCATCGCATGTCGACCCGCGACCTCTCCGACGCCCTCGAGGAGCGGACCGCCCAGGGACGCACCGGCCGGCTCGCGCCGGCGGACCTCACCGGGGGGACCTTCACGGTCAACAACTACGGCGTGTTCGGCGTCGACGGTTCGGCCGCGATCATCAACCACCCCGAGGTCGCGATCCTCGGCATCGGCCGGATCATCGACCGGCCCTGGGTCGTCGACGGCGAGCTGGCCGTCCGATCGGTCACCCAGCTCACCCTCGCCTTCGACCACCGGGTCTGCGACGGCGGCACGGCGGGGGGCTTCCTGCGGTTCGTCGCCGACTGCGTCGAGTCGCCGATCCGCGCGCTCGCCGAGTTCTGAGCGCCCGCGCCCACGGGCGAGCTCCGGCTCGCGGACAATGCAGCCGTTGCGCTCCGACAGATCGAGGAGATCCCATGTCCAGCCGTCCTGCGGAGACGCTGTGAGCCGCGTGCCCGCCGCCGTCGGCGTGATCGGCGGCGGCCGGATGGGTGCCGGGATCGCGCAGGTGTTCCTGGCCGCCGGTGCCCGCGTCGCCGTCGTCGAGGCCGGCGGGGACGCCGCGCAGGCTGCGCACAACCGGATCGCCGACGGCCTGGAGGAGGCCGCCCGGCGGGGGAAGCTCGACGGTGACGTCGCCACCGCCCTGGGCCGGCTCACCCTGCTGGACTCCCCCACCGAGCTGGACCCGGCCACCGGTCTGGTGGTCGAGGCGGTGCCCGAGCGGGCCGACCTGAAGGCCGAGGTGCTCCGCGCCGCCGAGGCCGCCGTGGGACCCGAGGCCGTGCTGGCCACCAACACCAGTTCCCTGTCGGTCACCGAGCTGGCCGCGGCGCTGGAGCGCCCCGCCCGCTTCCTCGGCCTGCACTTCTTCAACCCGGTGCCGGCCTCGAAGCTGGTGGAGGTGGTCGTCGCCCCGGAGACCGCCCCCGAGCTGGTCGGCACCGCCGGGGGCTGGGTGCGGGCCCTGGGCAAGACCGACGTCGTCGTCAACGACTCCCCCGGCTTCGCCTCCTCCCGGCTCGGCGTGCTGCTGGGCCTCGAGGCGATCCGGATGCTCGAGGAGGGCGTCGCCGACGCCGAGGCCATCGACACGGCGATGGAGCTGGGCTACCGCCACCCGATGGGGCCGCTGCGCTCCACCGACCTGGTCGGCCTCGACGTCCGGCTGGCCATCGCGGAGTACCTGCACCGCACCCTCGGCGAGCGGTTCGCCCCGCCGCAGCTGCTCCGCGACAAGGTCGCCGCCGGCGAGCTCGGCCGCAAGACCGGCCGCGGCTTCCACACCTACGACTGAGCCGGCCCGCCGATCACCCCTCCAGTTCGTCGCGCCCCACCTCGGGGCCGTCGTGACCGAGGCGGGCCTGCCAGGGGCCCCGGCGTCAGACCCGCGCGTCGACGAAGCGGGTGATCTCCCCCGCGAGCGCCGCCTCCTGGCCGCCGTACTCGTGCCCGGCGCCCGGGAGCTCCGCGCACACCCGGTCCGGGACCGTCATGCGGTCGAAGAGCTCCCGCCAGGCCGCGGCCCGGGTCTCCGCGCCGCCCCAGGCGAGCAGCAGCGGTACCGGCGAGGCGTTGCACCCGTCCAGCCAGCGGCCGGGGCGCTCCGCGAGCCGCTCGAGGAACGAGTCGGCGGAGATGGCGAAGTACCAGGCCGGCACGGGCAGCAGCAGGTGGCCGTCCCCGCGGTCGACGAGCTGCTGCGCCTGCGCCCGTGCCCGGTCCAGCGCCGCGTCGTCGGTGAACCACGCCGACAGGGGGAACCGGACGGAGGTCAGCGGGGAGAGGAAGACCCGCCCGGCCACCTCCTCGGGGCCGGGTGACCAGTCGCCCAGGAAGTAGCCGCCGGCGGAGTGGCCGACGACGAACACCGGGAGGCCGGTGCGCTCGCGCAGCCAGGACACGCCCGCGCGGAGGTCGGTCGGGCCGTCGTCCAGCCGTTCCCACATGCCCCCGTAGGCCGCCTCGCGACCGGTGGCGATGCCGGCGGCGTCGCCGAGCCGGCTGTAGGCCAGGTCGTGGCAGCGCAGGTTGAGCGCGAGGTGGACGAAGCGATCGGGGGCGACCAGCGGCGGCAGCGTGCGGGGTGGGCCGGAGTAGAAGTTGCCGCCCTTGCCGTGCACGTGCAGCACCGCCGCGACGGGTTCCGGGGGCGGCGGGTACAGCAGTCCCTGCAGCAGGACGCCGTCCTCGGCCGGGACGTCGACCAGCTGAGGGCCGCCGGTGGGCAGGACGGGCACGGCCGTCGTCATGGGGCTCCTGTCATCGCAGCCGGGCGCCCGGTGCGGCGCCTGCCGAGCAGGCGCCGCACCGGGCCGCACGTCGTCAGTCGTCGAGGATCGCCGCGTCGTAGTCGATCTCCTCCTCGAGCAGGCCGTACCTGACCATGAGCTGACCGAAGGTCTCGATCGATTCCCGGTCGTTCTTCCCGCGCCACTGGATCAGGTTGATCCCCTGGGCCAGCGCCGGATCGAGGTCGATGAGCTCGGGCAGGGCCGCGCGGAAGGAATCCGGGTCCTCGCGGATGTCGTCGGCGGTGGCCTGCACCGCCCGGGAGAAGGCCTCGGCCACCTCGGGGTCGGCGGCCACCGCCTCCTCGGTCATCACCATGGTCCCGATCTGCAGGCCCGGCTCGATCCCCCACCACGGGCGGTGGACGACGCGCATGCCCTGGTTCTGGCCGATGGTCGCGAACGGCTCGATGACGATGCCGGCGTCGACGTCCCCGCGGTCGATCGCGGCCAGGATCTCCGGGAAGGGCAGCTCGACCGGGCTGATCGCGTCCTCCGCGAAGCCCTGCTCGTCGCGGATCCGGCCGATCGCCAGGTCGTTGACGTTGCGCAGCGCGTTGACGCCCATCCGGACGCCGTCGAGGTCCTCCGGGCCCTGGATCGGGCTGTCGGCCCGCACGAGCACCGCGGCGAAGTCGCCGTCGGCCTCCTCGGAGGTGGCACTGCCGGCGGCGACCATCGTGAGCGGCAGGTCGCGGCCGATGCTGGTGAGCGCCGAGACCAGGTCCAGGCCCAGGACGTCGAAGTCCCCCTGCAGGAGAGCCGGCACGGTCGCGGTGCCGCCGCCGGGGTTCACCTGCGCCTGCAGGTCGATGCCCTCGTCCTCGAAGTGCCCGCGCTGGACGCCGTAGGCCACGAAGGAGTAGGGCCCGCCCGGCGTCTCGGCCATGGTGAGCGTCGTCAGGCCGCCCTCCTCCGTGGCGCCGGCCGCGTCGGTCCCGCCGCCGTCGGCGGACCCGCCGCAGGCGGTGGTCGCCATGAGCGCGGCAGCGGTGAGCGCCGTCCAGGCGGCTCGCGAGAGCTTCATCGGTCTCCTCGGGGCATCGTGCGGGGTCCGTCCAGGCGGACGGCGGACGTAAGCTACGTCACTTATTTCTCATGCTGCAATCATCGCGGAGGAAGTTCCGCTCCGCCGAACCGACGTCACCTCAGGGAGAAGTGCACCCAGCGCTTCCCCTCGGCCAGCCCGGCCAGCTCCAGGCCGGCGGACTGCATGATCAGCGGCGAGGACGACACGTGCTGGGTACCACCGTGCACGTCCCGGAACAGCCGCTGGATCGTGCCGCTGCGCAGCGCGTCACTGCCGGCCGACGTGTAGACGAACTGGGCGATCTCGGCGACGGAGAACGTGGCGTTGTGCAGCGCCACCCGGTTGAGCGTCTGCAGCCGCAGCGGGATCTCCCCGCCGCGCAGCAGCGCCTCCTCGATCTCCTCCCACACCTCGTAGAGGAGGGCCTTGGCTGCCCGCAGCTTCGCCTCGGCCCTGGCGTAGTGCTCGGCGAAGGCGACGGTGTCGGTCTGCGCCCCGGGCAGGCCGGCCTTGGCGCGGACGACGGCAGCGAGCTCGTCGAGCAACCGCCGCCCGACACCGAGCACCCAGCCGCCGTGGTTGATGCTGGCGAAGTTGCCGATGCCGATCCGGTAGAGGGCCCCGCCGGTGACCGGCTCGGTGCTGAGCGAGGGGTAGCTGTGGTCGAGCGGGACGAAGCAGTCCTCGAGCGTGTAGTCGATGCTGCCGGTGCCGCGCAGGCCCAGGACGTCCCAGTTCTCGATGAAGGTGACCTGCTCGACCGGCACGATGAAGAACCGCGTCTGGCCGGTCTGCACGTCCTGGGCGGCGGTGTGCAGGTGGGTGCAGTGCTTGATGCCGGAGGCGAACGACCAGTCCCCGCTGATCCGGTGACCGCCGGCCACCGGGACGGCGCGGCCGGGCTTGGTGCCCTGGCCGGCGATGCCCAGCCGCGGCGTGGCGAACAGCTCCCGGGCGGCGTCCTTCTCGAAGAACGCACCGGCCAGGCCGGTCGCCAGGCCCATGGCCATGGTGACCCAGCCCGTCGACGGGTCGGCATGGGAGAGGGTGCCGAACAGGTCCATCGCCTGCCGCGGGGTCATCTCGGCGCCGCCGAGCTCCCGCGGGGTGAAGACCCCGATCGCGCCGATCTCGAACAGCGCCTCGACGACCGGCTCGGCGATGCGGCCCTCGCGGTCGTTCTGCGCGCCGTGGCCGTCGACCAGGTCGTGCAGGCCCTCGGCCGCCCGGATGACCGCCTCGGGTTCCCTCGGACCCGCCTCGGCCACCGGCCGCTTCTGCACCGTCGTCATGCCCCGCTCCTTCGCCGTGGTCCCCGTCGGAATCTAGGCAGCCGTGACGAGGAACACGATGCCTCGGTGATAGGGAGTCGGGCGGGTCTGATCACCGTTCGGAATCAGCCTCCCGGGGTCCACCGGACGGGCGTCACATCGCCGCGGTCGGCGTCCTGCCGTCCTCCCATGGGCGGAGCCGGAGGAAGTTGTCGAGCACGGCCGGCGGCGGCCCGGCCCGCCAGAGGGCACCCATCGTGAGCGTCAGGTCGGCGTCCTCCAGCGGGACGTGCGCGACGGTGGGCTGCGCGGCGAACCGGGCCGACGCCGGCACGAAGGCAACCCCGAGACCACCGGCCACCAGGCCGATCGCGATCGAGGTGCTGCTCACCTCGTGGGCCACCCGGGGGCTGAACCCGGCACGGTTGCAGGCGGTGACGTAGTAGTCGTGCAACCCCGGCTCCACCGGGCGCGCGATGAGGACGAGCTCCTCCTCCGCGATCTCCTCCAGCCGCACCGCCGGCCGCTCGGCCAGCCGGTGCCCGCGGGGCACGGCGAGCAGCACCGGCTCCTGGCTGACCGCCTCCGTCCGCAGGTCCGGTCGCGGCGCGATGGGCAGCCGCACGAAAGCGAGGTGCAGGCTGCGGTCGGTGACCTGCTCGATCGCCGTCCGGCTGGTGGTCTCGCTCAGGGTGAGGACGACGTCGGGGTAGTGCTGGCGAAAGGCGCGCAGAGACCGCGGGAGCAGGTCGGCCAGGGCGGGCTGGACGAAGCCGACGGCCAGCCGGCCGACCTCACCCCGGACGACGGCGCGCGCCCGGTCGACCGCACCGTCGGCCCGGGCGAGCACCTCCACCGCCTCGGCGAGGAAGACCCGCCCCGCCTCGGTGAGGGCTACCCCCCGCCGGTCGCGCTCGAGCAGCCGGACCCCGAGCTCGTGCTCGAGCGCGCTGATCTGCTTGCTGAGCGCCGGCTGCACGATGTGCAGCTTCTCCGCGGCCCGGCGGAAGTGGAGCTCCTCCGCGACGGACACGAAGTACCGCAGGTGCCGCAGTTCCACGGGTGGCACTCCTCCCTCAGCTCCGGACTTCGGCGATCGTGGCAGCCGGGTGCGCGGTCGCGCCCCTCCCCGGCAGCGGACTCCTGCGAGCGGGTGAACCACCAGACGCCCCTCGACCAGGTCCCACCCCACTGGGCGCGTCGACGACTCCCCCGGCTGCGCCTCCTCCCGGCTCGGCGTGCTGCTGGGCCCGGAGGCCATCCGGATGCTCGAGGAGGGCGTCGCCGACACTGCAAGCCAGCCGGTCCAGCTGCGCGGTGAGCACGCGGCGACGCACCAGCTGGGCACGCCCCCAGCCGGACAGGCACCCGGCGTTCGCCGCGTCCTGGGTCGCGGCCCGGTCGTGGTCGGCAGGGACGACGATGTTCACCGGGCATCACCTCTCGCGGTCCGGCTCCACGTCCGCGCCCTTGACGGCCTCGCCCGGCAGGGCACCGAGACGTTCTCCGGCCTGCTCGAGTCGCCCTTCGGGGTCGACCGGCCCTGAGGCGCGATCGGCGCTGCCCCGAAGCGGCCTGAGGGCTCTCGCCCCGTTGCTCCCGCAGCCGATCCAGCCCCGGACCACCCGTTCGCTGACCGATCACCGTACCGAACGCGAGTCCATTGACCTGTGCTGCACGTCACAGTAGCGTCTGAACGACCGTTCAATTAGCCCTCGATCGAGGTGCCATGACTCAAGGCAGCGTTGCCTCGCCACTGGACGACGTCGAGCTCGCACACGTCGCGGAGCATCCCTCCCGGACCAACGCCGCCAGCCGCACGCTTGCCGTGTTGAGCGCCTTCGGCGGCTCTCGTGCCGTACTCGGCGTGAGCGAGATCGCCGTACGCGCTGCGGTTCCGAAGTCGACCGCCCATCGACTGCTCGCCGTCCTTCACGAGCACGGTTACGTGAAGCGGGACGGCAACCGCTACCGGCTGGCCGAGCGCGTCTTCGAGCTGGGGTCACGTGCGTTCTGGCCCAGGGGGCTTCGCGAGCGGGCGATCCCCTTCATGGCCGAGCTGCACCACGAGACCCTCGAGATCGTGCACCTCGCGATCCTCCACGACGACGACGTCGTCTACGTGGAGAAGATCTACGGGCACCGGGCCTGGCCCTGTCCGACCACGATCGGAGGGCGCAATCCCGCACACGCCACCGCGCTGGGCAAGTCGATCCTGTCGTACTCGTCCCCCGAGACGGTCGGGCACGTCCTCACCGGGCACCTGGCCCGGCCCACCCGGCACACCGTGGCTCATCCGGAGGCCCTCCAGAAGCAACTGCGCGTGGCGCGGGAAGAGGGTGTCGCGGTCGAGGTGGAGGAGTGCCGGGTCGGACTGGCCTGCGTCGCGGCGCCGATCATCGATCGCCGTACCGGTGAGGCGGTGGCCGCCCTGTCCATCAGCTCGCCGACCGCCCGCTTCGACAAGCGGCGATTCGCCGCACGACTGCGCAAGGCCGCCGACACGCTCTCGCAGACCGCTCTGTGAGCGGTCCGCGGCCGCACCTTGCGCGGCCGCGGGCACCGGCGTCCGCGAATCGACGTGGACCCGGGCGCGGTGGGTTCAGGCCGCGAGCTTGCGCAGATCCGCCCCCGGGTCCCGCAGGGCATCCACGTCAACCACGCCCCCCCGCTCGATCAACCGCCGGGCACCGTGGACGTCGCGCGGTCGGTTGACCGCGAACGCGGCGCGGAGCACTCCGGCCCGCAGGAAGAAGGCGCTGAAGGCCAATCCATCGACGTCCCCCCGCCAGACGACGTCGTCCTCGGGCCCGGCCTGGCCGGCCATCTGCAGGTTCCAGGCGTACTGGTCCGACCAGAACCAGGGCACCTCCGCAAACGGCCGGCGGTGCCCGAGCATGGAACCGGCTGCCGCCAGGCCCTGGTTCTGGGCGTTCTGCCAGTTCTCCAGCCTGACCCGCTCCCCCAGGATCGGGTTGGGGTGGTTGGCGACGTCACCCGCGGCGTAGATCCCGTCGATCGAGGTCGCGCAGAACTCGTCGACCAGGATCCCGTTGTCGACCCGGGCTCCGGCCGACGCCGCGAGCTCGACCGCCGGTTCGATGCCGATCCCCACCACCACGAGGTCGGTCTCGATGACGCTGCCGTCCGTGGTGACCACCCGCCGGACCCGGTCGTCCCCCACGAGGCTGTGCACCCCGGTCCCCAGCCGCAGATCCACCCCCTGGTCGCGGTAGGCGGTGGCGAGGACCTGCCCGAGCGCCGGCCCGAGGACTCGCTGCAGCGGAAGACCGGCCACCTCCAGCAGCGTCACCCGGCAGCCGAGCGCCTGAGCGGATGCGGCGACCTCGGCGCCGATGAACCCGGCGCCGACGACGGTGACGTGGGCGCCGGGCACGAGCTGCTCACGGATGGTCAGCGCATCGTCGAGCGAACGGAGGGCGTGGACACCCCCGAGGTGATGCCCCTCGACCGCCAGCCGGCGGGCCCGGCCACCGGTGCAGAGGAGGACCTTGTCCGCTCTGATCAGCTCCCCGCTGTCGGTCTCGACAGACTGTTCCCCGGGCAGCAGGCGGGTCACCGTGGTTCCGAGCCGCAGGTCGATCTCCTGGTCGGACCACGACTGCCGGTCCGCGATGCGCAGGGCCTCCGGCGCCTGCTTCCCGAGCAGGAGGTCCTTCGACAGCGGCGGGCGCTCGTAGGGGGGATGCGGCTCCGCGCCGACGAGCACTACCCGCCCCGAGAAGCCCTCCCTGCGCAACGCCTGCGCGGCCCGGCCACCGGCCAGGTTGGCTCCGACGATCACGAACGAGGGCTGCACGGGATCCGCCTTCCGCCAGGGTGCTGACCGGCCGGCCCCAGTCTCACCGGCCGGATCCGGGTGGCGCTCCGCCCTCGTTCCACCACCCGGCACCGGATCGGTTCCACGCGACGGGACGCATCGGACGGGTGCGCCGGCGTCATGGGATGTGCTGGGCCCGGCAACGCGACGACCGCACGAGGTGCCCATGGCCATCGACCGCAACGCCGGCGCCGCATCGGTGAACTGCCCCGCACGGTGCGTCATGCACGGCACTCCCGACCACAGCGTGATCTGGCACGTCAGCGAGAGCGTGCTGCTCACCCTCCCGGGATCGGAGCCGCTGCGCCGCACGTCGATGCAGGTGCGGGCAGCGCAGTACCTCCCCGACGGCGCGACGTGGGAGCCCGCGGTGGAGCTGGCACACCACGTGGGCGATCGCTACCGCGTCGACCACCTCACCCCTGTCGGCGCGCGACGAGTCGCGGAGCTGTTGTTGCCGGCCGCCGATCACGCCGAGTACGGCTGCAGCTGACCGTGGCCGCCGTCCTGCCGGACTACCCTGGCCGACGTGCTGGTTCCCGCGCACGCGTCGGCGCCGCGATGACGTCCGCCGATCACCCGGTAGCCGGTGAGGTGGCCGGGGCAGCGACCCGCCCCCGGCGCCGGCAGAGCGCGGAGCAGACCCGGCAGGACATCCTCGTCGCTGCGGGGCGCCGGTTCGCGCGGGCGGGGTATGCCGCGGTCACGCTCAAGGACATCGCCGCCGACGTGGGGGTGACCGCCCCGCTCGTGGTGCACTACTTCGACTCGAAACTCGACCTGTTCCGGGCGGTGGCCCAGGCCGAGGACGGTCCCACGATCAGGATGGCCGACCTGGACGGGCCCGTGGAGACGATGGGTCTGCGGCTCGCGCGCCTGCTCGCGACGTACTGGCTGAACCTGGACTACAGCTTCCCGGCCATCGCCCTCGTGCGATCGCTGGACCTCGAGGAGGCCAGGCAGCTGTTCGCCGCGGAGATCGACCGGCGCATCACCGACCCTCTCGCCGCCGTCCTGCACGGCCCGGACGCCCAGCTGCGCGCCCGGCTCATCGCCGCGCAGATCATGGGGTTCGGCCTGTTCGCCTTCGGCACTTTGATCGACCCCGACGCGCCTTCCCCGAACCCGGACGCGCTCGCCCGCACCGTCGACGTCTTCGCCACCGCCCTGCAGGCCTGCATCACCCCGGCCACCGCCTGCGCCCCGTTCCCGGAGAGCGCGCCCCGGTCGGCGTGAGGCGGCAGCCCGCTCGATCGGACGGTCGCTCGCCCCGCCGCTCCCCCGCGCGGCCGAGCCGCCAGTCCCCTGGGAACTGGCGGCTCGGTGCCTGGTCCGGCGACGCGCGCAGGTCAGCCGAGGTCCCGCCGCGGCGGCGTCCCGAAGCTGCTGATGTCGAAGACGGCTCCGGTCGCAGTGGCCGCCTCCTTCGAGGCCAGCAGCACGTAGGTGCCGACGTAGTGCTCGGCGGTGATGTCCATCTTGAGCGCACCGTGCTCGCGCATGATGTCCTGGATGGGCATGGCCCGGGTGATCGACTGGTCGGCCAGCCCCATCGATCCCGGCCCGCGCAGGTCGGTGGCCATGCCACCGGGTGCGACGGCGTTGACCCGGACCTCGGGGGCCAGTTCGTAGGCCAGCTGGCGGACCAACCCGACACCGGCGTGCTTCGAGGCGACGTACAGGGGTCCGCCGCCACCGGGGTAGAAGGCGGCGTTGGAGAGGGTGAACACCATGCTGCCGCGGGAGGCGCGCAGGGCCGGGAGGGCCGCCTTGGCCCCCAGCAGGTAGCCCTTGACGTTCACCCCGAACAGCTCGTCGAACCCGCTGGCCAGCTCGTCGGTGCCGGTGGCGTCAAGAGAGGCGTTGAAGTCCCAGATCCCCGCGTTGCCGATGAGGACGTCCAGCCCTCCGAAGGCGTCGACAGCTGCCGCCACCGCCGCCTCGTTGTCCGCCACCGAGGTGACATCGCCGGCCACAGTGCGCACCGCCTCCCCGAAGGAGACCGCGACGTCGTCGAGCTTCTCCTTCGACCGGTCGAATACGACGACGCGCGCCCCCTCCTCGACGAACCCGGACACGATCGCCCGTCCGAGCCCTGATCCGCCTCCCGTCACGAGCACCGTGGTGTTGTCCAGCCGACCCATGTCCCACCTTCCTAGTCGTCGCATGTGTAGTCGTTCGGCAGCTGGACGAAGACGGAACCGTCCTCGACCCGCAGCTGGTGGACGCGGACGGGGCTCCTCGCCGGCGGCGAGAGAGGCCGGCCCGTTCGCAGATCGAACTTCGCCATGTGCAAGGTGCATTCGACGAGGCAGTTCTCGACCCATCCCTCGGAGAGGGAATAGGTCTCGTGCGTGCAGGTGTCATCGATGCAGAAGAACTCGCCCTCGGATCTGAAGACCGTGACGGGCGGCTGGGTGCCCAGCCGCACCGCCTCGTCGTCCTCGACATCGTCGACCGCGCACGCGCGGATCCACCGGGCGCCGGATTCGGCGAACGTCATCTGTACGTCGATCTCCATCTCTGGGGAGGTCGATCCGGATGGAGGCCGGGATCAGAAGAAGATGCTGATGCTCGGCGCCAGGATCGTCGTCTGCTCGAAGACGACCTTGCGGCTGGCGATCCGGTAGGGGTAGGCCCCCTCGGCCGGGCGCAGGAGGTCGAAACGCTCCCCCACGAACCAGTCCTGATGACGCTCGAGCCGGCTCCGGTAGATGCAGAAGTTCGACCGGACGTCGAGTTCACCGTCACCGCGTTCGTCGATGCGCACGTTGGTGATCAACCGGCGCGTGCGCGACGGCGGCTCCTCCGACCACTGGATCCCCGACGTGACACGGCGAACGCGCCCCCGGAGTGCGGTGAGGTCATCGTCGATGAGCGCGTTCTCGCCGGCAGCGGCGACCTCCTGGTCCCGCTCCCGGATGGTGCGGGTCATCCGGGTCGGCAGCCAGTAGTGCACGTCCTCGGTGAACAGCTGGACCCAGTCCGTGTAGCGGTGGTCGTCGAGCAGCTCCGCCTCGGCCGAGAAGAACTTCTCCACGCGGTGCTGGAGCTCCATCGACGTGGGGCGGAACGTCGACGGCCCCGCCTCCACCGCCTGGTCGACAGCCGTGCTCATGCCGGCTGCACCTCCTGCTCGGCTGCTCGCCGCTGCGCGTCCAACTCGGCGATCTCCTTCCAGGACAGGTTCTTCATCAGGTCCTGCCAGCGCTGGTAGAAGCCCCGCGCCCCCATCTCGCTGTAGAGGTCGTTCGACATGCCGGGCATGCCGGGGTAGTCACGTTGCTCGAACCCGAGACCCATCTGCGCGTTGAAGAGCGTGCTGCGTGCCTTCCATCCCCGCATCACCTGCTGGATCTCCGTCCAGTTCTCCCCGTCGTCGGTCTCGAAGACCCCCGCCGGGCTGAAGGTGCGCTGGGTGACCTCCCGGACGCCCTTGCGTGCCGACTCCGGGGCGTCCTTGGGCACGTACGTCCACGCCCACACCTCGATCTGGCCCGGTCCGCGCGGATGCCAGACCCGCATCGTCGAGGCCGTCCCGAGCCAGGAGAAGTTCGGGAAGATGTTGTTGTGGATCATGATCTTGTGGGCGCGGTCGGTGCCGAGACGGTTGTAGACCTGGTCCCGGTTGGCGATCTGCCAGGCGCTGTACTCCGGCCCGGCAAGAATGTCGGGACCGAACTCGGGGATGCCCATGGACCCCGTTCCGTGACCATGCCCGGCGAATTGCCGCCCCTGGTCGTGCGGCGACGGATCGAACAGGCTGCGCATCGCCGGGTCCTCGAACAGAGCCACCATCGCCGACGCGTGTGAGATGGGCGCGTGGTACATGTCGCTGGTGAACTGCTCAGCAGCGAACTTCCAGTTGCAGTCGATGACCCACTTGGTGGCGCCCTTGACGAACTCCAGGCCGTTGTCCCACCTGTCCACGGCGGCGTCGAAGTAGTACTTCATCTCGCCGAGGTACTCCTCGAACTCGGGCACCTCGTCGGACCAGGTGCCAAAGTAGAAGCCCTTGTAGCTCTGCACGCGCGGAACCTTGGTCGCTCCCCACTGCGACTTGTCGATCTGATTGTGGTAAGCGCGCTCCTCGAGCGGGACGTTGATCAGATTGCCTTCGAGGTCGTAGGCCCAGCCGTGATAGCTGCACGTGAAGGTCTTGTTCGTTCCTGCATCCGCCCGGCAGATCCGCATTCCGCGGTGCCGGCACTGGTTCAGGAACGCCTTCACCGACGCGTCGCGCTGGCGGACCACCAGCACCGGGTCCTCACCCATGTAGGTCTGCACGAAGCTGCCCCGGTTGGGCAACTGGCTCTCGTGCGCGAGGAAGAGCCAGCTCCGTCCGAAGACACGGTCCAGTTCCAGCTGGTACAGCGCCGGGTCGGTGTAGATCAGGGGGTTGATCAACCCCTGCTTCGAATCCACCAACGTGCCGATGTCGACCACGTTCTGCTCCCTTCGACGATGAGTGCGTAAACGCTCAGACGTGGGCCGCCTCGGCCGGGGCGGGCGGCGCGCCGATGTCCTGGAACTGGTGTCCCCAGATGCTGGCCGCGTCGTAGTGGCTGACGGTCCACTTCTCGTCGTCGATGAGGCGTCCGTTGCAGCCGTACTCGACCTGGAATCCCGAGGGAGTGTTGACGTAGAAGGAGGTCATCAGGTCATTGGTGTGCTCGCCCAGGGTCATCGTGATCGCGTCCCCGCGGGCCTTGACGGTGTCGAATGCGCGGCCGACCGCCTCGAGCGACTCGACCTCGAGCATCAGGTGCCCCAGCCCCGGCGGGGGGCCGGGGATCGAAGCCACCGCGATGGAGTGGTGCCGAGGGTTGCAGTGCAGAAAGATGCCCTCGGCGATGCCGAGGTCGATGGTGTCGCTGAGCCGGAAGCCGAGCACGTCGGTGTAGAAGGCGGCCGCCTTCTCCGCGTCGGCGGAGAAGAGGAACGCGTGGCCGACGCCGAGGTCCCCGGTCACGAACCGGACACCGCGCGGGGACACGAAGGCGCTGTGGTCGGCGGCCTGGCCGTAGTAGGCCTCCAGACGGTTGCCGTCGAAGTCGCGGAAGACGTAGAGGCTGCGGACCTTGCGCCGTCGGGCCAGCTCCGTGTCCTCGGTGACCTCGACGCCCTGAGCGGTCAGGGAGTCGACCAGCTTCCGCAGCTGCGGTTCGGTGGCGGTCTCGAACCCGAGCGCCTGCAGGGACATCGGCCCGCTAGGCGGTCCGTCCTCCACGACGATCCGATAGGCCCGCTCGTCGGTACGGAAGTGGGCTTCACCGGGATGGTCGCTGGCCACCTCCTGGATGCCGAGCACCTCCGCGCCGAACCGGCGCCACTCCTCCACCGGACCGCGGACGACGAGGTAGCCCAATGCCGTGACGTTGCTGGTCATGACTGCACCTTTCGATGAAGACCACCCGCGGAGCGGGGGTGGGACTGGTGTGGTCGTACGGCGAGCTGATCGGTCGCTGTCAGAGCTGGCCGGCGAAGAACCCGGTGGCCAGCGCATGGCTGCACCGCATCCGCCCTCCCGTTCCGTTGCGCGTGCCGTGGAGTCTCTTGAGCAGGCGCGAGATGCGGTCGGATCGCGTTCCATCACGTGGCACCGAGATCGATTCCGCGTGCCCGCCCGCCGGCCATCGCATCCGGTGAGACCTGACGCCCGGACGGCCGCGACGGGGAAGGCGGCGACGGATGACGACCGACCGCCAGAATCGCGTCGCGCGGCCGGACGTGGTGCCTCCTGCAGGCACCTCGGAGATCCGGCGATGTTGCACGTCAGTGAGCGCCGGGTGCTCCATCCGGGCCCGTCTCGGAACCGCTGTGCCGGAAGACGGTGGCCGCGCCGTCAGCTGCCGTCTTCTGGCCGTTGCCGTGCGGTGGTCGCGCCCGCCAGGGGAGCAATGTGCCTCGGGACAATCCGGCCCTGGGTTCGGGCAGGTCGGTCCGCTACGGACGTCCGTAGGGCGGCTGCTCGGGGTCGGGCACGCCCGCCGGTCCGCTGATGATGGCGTCCACGGCCAGCTCGTCCTCCGCGGACAGTTGCCACCCGGCCGCGGCTACGCTGGCCTGCAGCTGCGCGACACTCCTGACGCCGGTGATGACCGAGCCGACGAGCGGGTTCGCCAGCAGCCAGGCGATCGCCAGCTCGGCCAGCAGCGGCCCGGCGCGCGACCGATGAACTCCTCGGATCGTCCCTGCCCGTACGCGTTCGCCGTGTCGACGAAGTTGACGCCGAGATCGAGTGCGGCATGGACGACCCGGCGGGTCCGCTGCTCGTCGAGTCGCGGCGGCCCGAAGGTGTTGCCGCCCAGTCCCACGACGGAGAGGTGCAGGTCGGAGGCCCCGAGCTGTCGGCGGGCGAGTTCTGTCGCCGTGGTCATGTCTGCGACCTTCCCGCGGAGTGGGAGCACCACCCCGATGTCCTCGATGAACTCGTTCAGCGGGCCCGGGCGCCGGAGGAACCGGCGTGCATCGTGTGCCGGACCGAGCGGGTGCGGCCCCTCAGCCGTGAGGGCTGGCTGCCCGCATCCGCCGGTGTGGTCAGGAAGAGTTGCCGAGGTCCCGCCTCAGCAGGAGCGTCCGGATTCCCTTCCTACGCGGACGCGGATTCTGCGTCCTGGCGGGCGGCGAGGCAGTCCAGGGCGATGTCGACGATCATGTCCTCCCGACCGCCGACCAGGCCGCGGCGGCCGACCTCGAGCAGGATCGAGCGGACGTCGATGCCGTACTGCTAGGAGGCGGCCTCGGCGTGGCGGAGAAGGCTGGAGTAGACCCCGGCGTAGCCCAGCGTCACCGTCTCCCGGTCGACCTGCACGGGGCGGTCCTGCAGCGGGCGGACCAGGTCGTCGACGGCCCAACGGTTCCACCGGATGGCACGCCGGTCCCCCCGGATCGATGGCCTCCACGGAGACTCGACGACATCGAGGAGACCGACCACGGTGAGGTGGCAATGGACGGCAAGGATCTCGTCGACTTCTCGTCGCGCTGCCCGGCGTGGTGCGTGATGCACGGGGCACCGGACCACAGCGCGGTCTGGCACATCAGCGGGGGTTCCCTGCTCAACCTGGCTGGCCCCTCGGAGCCCCAGCGTCGTGAATCGGTGGACGTCCGGGCCGCGCTCTACCCCGCGGACGACGCGGATGCCGCGTCTTGGGAGCCGGCGGTCGAGGTGGCGCACCACCTCGGAGGTCGCTACCGCGTCATCCGCTTGACGCCCGCCGGAGCGCGCCGCGTCGCGGAGCTGCTCACGCGGGCAGCCGACCACGCCGAAGCCGGCGCCGGCTAGCGGTGGGAACTCTCCACCCGGAGTCCGGCGAGGCACGGTTCGTGCTGCCCCGGAGGACTCGGCCTCCGCGTGGCCCGAGTGCTCCGGGGAGACCTGCCCGCTGAACCGCACCCGCTCGCGGCCGTGACGGCTCAGACGTCGACGAAGACGGCGTCATCCTCGACACGCACCGCATAGGTGGCAATCGCCTCGGTGGCAGGGAGCGTGAGCGCCTTCCCCGTCCGCAGGCAGAACTTGGCGAAGTGCCACGCGCACTCCACCTCGGCGCCGTCGATGTAGCCGTCCGCCAGGGAAGAGGCACCGTGGGTACAGGTATCCGCGGCCGCCAGGAACTCACCGTCGACGTTGAACACCGCCAGCGGCGGATCCACGTCGACCACGACCGCCTCCCCCGGCTCGATGTCGGTGACGCTGCACGCCCTCACCCATGCCATGGACTACCGTCCCTGCCTTTCGTGGATCGTTCGATACGTCCTCGGACATTCGTCCGTGAGGGGACCGGTGGCTCGCAACCACCGGCCTCGCGTCGCCAGAGGCAGCGGATGCGGCCGCGGCGCCGTGATGCCCGGCGCCACGACCGCATCCGCCGGTGGAATCAGAAGAAGTTGCTGAGGTTCTGCGACAGCAGGAGCGTCTGCTCGAGGAGGATGTGCCGGCGCGCGATGAGGAACGACCCCTCGGTGCGCCGCAGCAGGTCACGGCGTGACCCGATCCACGTGGTCTCCTCGGACTTCAGCCGTGTGCGGTAGAGCAGGAAGTTCGAGTGCACCTCCAGTTCGTCGCCCCGGTCCTCCACGACCCGCACGTTGGTGATGATGTGCCGGGTCCGCGACGGGGGGTCCTCGGCCCACGCCAGCCCGCTGGTGATCTTCGCGACGCGGGTGAGCAGGAACTCCTTGCTCTCGTCGAAGTAGGCCATCTCCCCGGGCTGGGTGAACTCCTTGTCGAGCTCGCGGCGCAGCCGTGTCCTGCGGATCGGCATGAAGTAGTGGGTGTCGTCGCTGAACAGCTGGACCCACTGCTCGTAGTCGTGGGCGTCGAGCAGCGCCGCTTCCTTGGTGTAGAAGCGCTCCACCTCGAACTGGCGCAGGGCGTCCGCGAGGAGGGCAGCCTCGGCTCGGGTACTCGTGTCAACGGTCATGGTCGTCTGTTCTCTCCTCGGTCCGTGGTCAGAGCACGGCGGGCGGGATGGTCCGCTCGCGCAGTTCGTCCCAGCTGCAGCCGGACATCCACTGCGCCCACGCCGCGTAGGTCCACAGCTGCCCGTGCTCGTTGATGCCGCACTCGATGTAGGGGGGGTCCATGCTGTCGACGTCGTTCACGACCTTGCCCCGGCCGAGGTTCATCTTCAGCACGTGCGGGATCCTGCGGCTGGCTAGGCCCGTGGTCGTCATGGTGCTCTGGTTCCAGTTCTCCCCGTCCTCCTGCTCGAGCAGCCCGGCCGGACCGAACACGTGGTTGGCCATCGCGAGTACGAGGGCCCGGTGCTCCGGGGGGGCCTCGCGGGGCACGAACGAGTACCACCAGATCTCGGTCTCGAACGGACCGCGCGGCACCCGCAGCGAGATCTGACCGCCCGCGGGGTTGATCCACAGCGTCGGGAAGATGTTGGTGTGCCCGGCGGCCCGGCGCGCCACCGGCCCGAGTGCCTCCCGCGCTTGCTCGGAGTCCCGCCACGAGTCGCTGCCGGTCACGCCGACATACGTGTCCCGGGTCGGCCCGGCCAGGGCGTGACCGAAGATGTCCACGAACACGAGCTCGTCGACGTTGTCACCACCGGCGGGACCACCGGGGAGGCGGAGCTGCGCTCCCTCCTGAGTGGCCACCCCGTCGATGTCGACGCGCTTGCTCTCGGGCATCGCCTGATTCGCGAACATGTCCAGGGACATCGCGGACAGGTGGGTGATCTGCGGGTGGTACCAGTCGAACAGGTTGTCGACGGCGAACTTCCAGTTGCACGGGATGACGAACTTCTGGACGCCCGGGATGACCTCCATGTCACCCTGGCAGGCGATCATGTCCAGACCCGCGCGGCCGGTCCGGCCGAGGAACTCCGCCAGCGGCGGCGCTGACGGGTCCGAGGTGGCGAAGACGAAGCCCTTGTAGGTGTCCAGCTGCGCGACCCCGCGCAGCCCGTGGGCGGACATGTCGAGCTCGTCGTGGTAGAGCTCCTTCTGCCCTGGGACCCCGACCAGGTTGCCCGCGATGTCGTACGTCCAGCCGTGGTACGTGCACATGAAGTTCTTGGCGTTGCCCTCGTCGGCACGGCAGACCGCGTTGCCGCGATGCGCGCAGGTGTTCAGCAGGGCCTTGATGCTGCCGTCCCTCTGGCGGACCACGAGGACGTTGTCACGACCCATGGGAGCCTCGACGAAGTCGCCCCGCTTGGGGATCTGCGTCTCATGGCAGAGGAACAGCCAGCTACGGCCGAAGATCTCCTTCATCTCCTGCTCGTAGATGTCCGGATCGCTGTAGATGCTCCGGTCGACCTCTCCTCGTTCCAGGGAGACGAGTTCGTGCAACGTCTGGTCCGCGATCGCCATGGTCTTCCCTCCTGCGCTGGTCGGTTGCCACAGCCTGTGCCGGGGCTTCCGGGCCCTCCATGAAGCCGTTCCACCCGACGGAACCCCTCCTGCCACGGGGCGTGGCCCCCGTGCGTCCGAGCACTGCAACGGCGGGCAGGTCGAGGTCTACCGCCGTCGGCGGCATGACCTGGCCCGGCAGATGACCTGGCTCGGCAGGGTGAGCCAGGCCGGCCACCTGGGCACGACCCCGTCCGCGTACAGGTCAGACCGATCGACGCACCTGCGGTTCCACTCCGCGGGACACGCACCGCGGGGATCGCCGGCGGCCGTGATTGCGTCGACCTCGACCCGTTGGCAAGCCGGCTCCCGCGTGACAACGAGCCCTCCGGCGAAGGAGAACGATGACGACTCCCCTTACGTTCACGAGCACGAAAAAGCTCATCGACACGAAGGACTATCGGATCCAGATCAACGAGGCCGGCAGCGGTCATCCGGTTTTCATGATTCACGGCACGGGGCCCGGCGCGACGGGCTGGAGCAATTTTGCCCCGAACATCCAGACCCTCTCGGGGAAATACCGTTGCATCGCCGTCACGATGCCCGGCTGGGGCGAGTCGAGCCCGCAGTCGCTCGAGACGGGTCGGGACCAGGTCCGGGCCATGGTCCAGCTCATGGATGCGATGGGAATCGATCGCGCCGCCTTTGTGGGCAACTCGATGGGCGGCATGATCTCGCTTCAGATGACTGCGCAGTACCCGGAGCGCGTGACCCACCTCATCACGATGGGGTCGGGAACGGGGGTCGGTGCGGGCATCTTCACCGCGGGCGGGCTGTCGGAAGGCATGCGTGTCCTCGTGGAGGCCTACACGGACCCCTCGCCCGAGAACTTCAAGCGCCTGGTGCAGGTCATGTGCTATGACTCCTCCAACGCCACTGACGAACTGGCCGAACAGCGGTCGAAGGCCGCGTGGGAGTTTCCCGAGCACAACAAGAACTGGCTGGATCTCTGGCATTCCGGTCAGGCCTGGGCCGGATGGGGAGACATCACTCCCACACTTCAGCGGAGCACCGTACCCACGTTGGCGATCCATGGACGCGACGATCGGACGGTCCATTTCGAGGCCAGCCTCCGCACGGTGTCGGCCATTCCGAACTCGCGCATGGTGCTGCTGAACCGGTGCGGCCACTGGGCGCAACTCGAGCACGCCGACGAGTTCAACCGCCTCGTCGACGACTTCATCACGAACAACTGATCAGCGGGCTCACCTGAGACGGGAGGCCACGAGAACGTCGCCGACTGTCGGCGTCAGTGCAAGGGTCGGGTAATGCGCCGTCCACGTCGGGATTCACCCACGTGCATCGGACAGCACGTGGAACTGCCCGGGAGCATCGAGAGCACGTCGATCTCCGGGGCAGTTCCACGTGGTGACCCTGCGGATCTCCGCAGACGGACAACGCCCAGCCGGTGACCGCCCGAACGAAACGAGTTCACGTACGGGACCCCCTGCAGCGGCATGCGCTGATGTGCCGGTCCGCCGGTCGGTCAGGCGCGCGAACCCACCCAGCCCACGACCAGTGCGCGCACCTCGTCGGCACAGACGTCGTCCAGCAGCTCGTGGTCCGCGCCGTCGACCAGGTGCACCGTCCTGTCCTCCGACGCGATCCCTCCCACGAACGCGCAGCCGTCCGCCAGGTCGGTCGGTACAGGTCTCCGCTTTCCCGTACGCCGCCGGCGTCGGAACGTGCCCGTCGGCCAGCCCCCCGCCGAGCGGCCTCGTTCAGCGACGTCGCGCGCTGAGCGCGGGAACCGGCCCGCCGAGCATCAGCACCGGCTGGCCGCAGCAGAGGCTTCACCTGTGCGTTTGCACCCTCTCACCTGAGGGAAGGCAGCCGGCCGATCCGATGAAGGAGGAGCCATGAGCCAGGACGACGCACTTCGACCGCTCTCGCCGGAGGAGCTGGCCGCCGAGACCGGAGCCGCGCTGCCCGACAAGGAGGTCATCTCCCTCCTCGACCTCAACGCCGACCTGGACATCGCCCTCGACGCCGCCGCCCCGATCGACCTGGCGGTAGCTGCCAACGCCAACGTGGCGGCGCCCATCGACGCGGCCGTCGGGGCGAACGTGCTGTCGACCGGCTCGACGGCCCAGGCGCTCGCCGACCAGGGCGTGCTCATCGACCAGGGCATCACCGGCGAGGCGGTGGCCAACGCCCCGCAGGACAGCACGATCGACCAGTCCGACGACACCGTCGGCGAAGCCGAGCCCGCCCCCGCGCCCGTCGACGGCGGCGGCGCGACCGAGACCGTGGGCGACCCGCTCTCCGGTGACCTGCTCGACGTGAACGTCGACCTCGCCGCCGACCTCGACCTCGCCTCCCCGATCGCCGGCGCAGTGGCGGCCAACGCCAACGTGGCCGCCCCGATCGACGCCGCCGTGGCCGCGAACGTCGGCTCGATCGGCTCCGAGGCCACGGCCGTCGCCCAGCAGGACGCGATCATCACCCAGGACATCGACGCGAACGCGGAGGCGACTGCCGATCAGCAGTCCGACGTGACCCAGTGACCGCCCGCGCATGACGACGCAGGCGGCGCCGCCGGGTGAGCACCCGGCGGCCGGGAGCGACGGGGAGGTCCCGGCGCGGGCGGACGGCGTGGAGCTGCTCGGCGAGGTGCCGGGCTCGGGCTACCGCCGGCCACCGGCGCTGGCCCGCCGCCGGGACGGGCAGGTCGTCCAGCTGACGCCGCTGCTGCACCAGGTGCTGCACGCCGTCGACGGGCGGCGCACGGTCGCCGAGGTCGCCGAGGCGGTCAGCGGCTCGTCCGGCCGGCTGGTGCGGCCCGACGACGTGCGGCAGCTGATCGACGCCTCGCTGCGGCCGCTCGGCCTGCTGCGGCGGGCCGACGGGACCGAACCCGAGCTCCGCCGGTCGGACCCGCTGCTCGCGCTGAGGTTCCGGCGGGTGGTCACCGACCCGGTGCTCACCCGCCGGCTCACAGCTCCGTTCGCCGTCCTCTTCAGCCCGTTCGTCGTCGTGCCGGTGGTGCTCGCCTTCGGCGCCGTGGCCGGCTGGGTGCTGTTCAGCCAGGGGCTGGCCGCGGCGACGGCGCAGGCCTTCGGCAACCCCGCGCTGTTCCTCGCCGTCGTCGGCGTGACCGTCCTGTCGGCGGGCTTCCACGAGTTCGGTCACGCGGCCGCCGCCCGGTACGGCGGCTCGACGCCCGGGGCGATGGGCTTCGGGATCTACCTGTTCTGGCCGGCCTTCTACACCGACGTCACCGACAGCTACCGGCTCGGCCGGGCCGGGCGGGTCCGCACCGACCTGGGCGGGCTGTACTTCAACGCGGTCGTGGTGCTCCTGTCCTTCGCGGTCTGGTGGCTCACCGGGTGGCACGCCGTCCTGCTCGTCGTGGCCACCCAGGTGCTGCAGATGATCCGGCAGCTCGCACCGCTGCTGCGCTTCGACGGCTACCACGTCCTGGCCGACCTGACCGGGGTCCCGGACCTCTACCAGCGCATCGGCCCGGTGCTGACCGGACTGCTGCCGGGCCGGTGGCGACAGCCCGAGGCGACCGCGCTCAAGACCTGGGCTCGCGTGACCGTCATCGCCTGGGTGCTGCTAGTCGTCCCCCTGATGGCGGTGTCGCTGCTGCTGATGGTGCTGGCCCTGCCGCGCCTGCTGGCCACGGCCTGGGCGTCGGTGCGGCAGCAGGGCCGGCTGCTCGGGGACGCGTTCGGCGACGGGGACATGCTCGAGGTTCTCGTCCGGGTGCTGGCGGTCGTCGCCGTGGTGGTCCCGCTGCTCGGCCTCGGGTACGTGCTCCTCCGGCTGGTGCGGCGCAGCGCCGTCGGGGTGTGGCGGCGCACCGAGGGCCGCCCCGTCCGCCGGGGCCTCGCGGGCCTGCTGGTCACGGCCCTGGTGGCCGGCCTCGGCTGGGCCTGGTGGCCCGACGCCGACCGCTACCGGCCGGTGCGCGCCTGGGAAGGCGGCACGGTCCTGGACGCCGTGCCGGCGAGCGCCGGCGCACCCCTGGACACGGGATCCCGCGGCACCGCCGCCACGATCTGGCCGGCGGACGCCGGCCCGTTGCCGACCGCGGACCGGCCGGTCCTGGCGCTCGTGCTGACCCCGGCGTCGCAGGGAGCTGCCGGGCGGGGCGAGGAGGGCCGGGCACCTGCCCGGAGCAGCGACGCCGGCGAGACGGCCGCGCCCACCTGGGTCTTCCCGTTCGACGCCCCACCCCCGCCCGGTGACGGCGACAACCAGGCGCTGGCGGTCAACACGGCAGACGGATCCGTCGCCTACGACGTCTCCTTCGCGCTGGTCTGGGCCGACGAGGACGCCGCGCTCAACCGGAACGAGGCGTACGCGCTGGCCAGCTGCCGGGACTGCCGGACGGTCGCGGTGGCCTTCCAGGTGGTCCTGCTGGTCGGGTCGGTCGACGTGGTGGTGCCGCAGAACCTCGCGGCCGCGGTCAACTACGCCTGCGTCGAGTGCGTGACGTACGCGCTGGCGACCCAGCTGGTCGTCAGCCTGCCCGGCCCGCTGAGCGAGGTGGGAAGCCGCGAGCTCGCCGCGATCTGGGAGGAGCTCCGGATCTTCGGCGAGCAGATCGAGGGCGTACCCCTCGCCGAGCTCCGGGACCGGCTGACCGACTTCGAGGTGCGCATCCTGGACGTGGTCCGGGAGCACGCCACCGAGCAGGCGGGCGGCCCACCGGCGGCCGGCAGCCCGGCCGAGGACGCCGGGACGGACGGCGACGGACCCGCCTCCGACAGCACCGGGACCGGGAGTGACGGCCCGGGCGATGACGCCGCAGGCGGCGCCGCCGCCGAGACGACTGGTTCCCCACGCACCAGTGGCGCGACCCCCGAGGCGACCGGGACGCCGGCCGGCTCGGCCACGCCGAGCAGCGGCCCGACCGGCGCGGCCCCGGACGGGGCCACGGAGTCCGCCGCGCCCACGTCCACCGCTCCCCCGTCCACCGAGGCTGGGATGACGACCTCGGGGTCGGCGACCCCCACCGGGTGAGCGGTCGCCCGGCGCGCGCCATCACCCGTCGACAACCCCCTTTTTCGGGGGGTGGGCGTCGCGTTGCGGGATGCACGAGGCTGCGGACACCGGTCCGATGACGGGTCGAGACCGCCGGTCGGGAGGAACTCGCCGTGGCCAGAATCAGGCTCGACAAGGACGTGGAGATCCCCATGCGGGACGGCACCGTCACGCGGGCGAACGTCTACCGCCCGGACGGGGACCAGCCGGTACCGGCGATCCTGGTCCGCACCCCGTACAGCAAGGACTTGTTCCTGGCACAGGTCATGTCGCTGGACCCGATCCGTGCGGTCGAGAGCGGGATGGCGGTCGTCTTCCAGGATCTGCGCGGCCGCTACGCCTCCGATGGCGACCTGGTCATGTTCCAGGAGTCCGAGGACGGCTACGACTCCGTCGAGTGGCTGGCCGGTCAGTCGTGGTGCGACGGCAACGTGGGGATGAGCGGGCTGTCCTACCTCGGCCTGGTGCAGTGGGCGGCCGCGGCACAGCGGCCCCCGGGCCTCCGGACCATCATCCCGATCAACATCGGCACCTCGAATGCCTTCGAGCAGGTCTGCTTCACCGGCGGGGCCTTCAACCTCGGCTACGTCCTCTGGCTCATCTCGCAGTTCTTCGGGCCGGAGACCGCTCGGCGCCGCGCCCTCGCCGGAGAGACCGACGCCGCGGAGATGCTCCGGGTGCTGAAGGCCGGCGACGACGTGGCGAGCCTCGCCTCGTACCGGCCACTGTCGAAGATCCCGCTGCTGCAGGAGAACCCCGTCGCCGACTGGTACCACGATGTCGTGCGGGACGAGGCCTTGCACGACCCCGACCCCGAAGCGCTGCGCGCGCACTACGCCGCGGTCGAGATCCCGGCCCTGAACGTCAGCGGTTGGTACGACTACTTCCTCAGCGGGACGCTGCACAACTACGCGCAGATGCGCGCCCACGGCGGATCCGAGTCCGCACGCCATGCACAGAGATTGTTGATCGGCCCCTGGGACCACCTGCTGAATTCCACGAGCGCCGAGTACGACTTCGGGTTCGCTGCCTCGACGCTGGCCTCGGACTTCACCGGCTACCAGCTCCAGCACTTCGCGCGGTACCTGCAGGGCGACGAGCAGGCGCTGGACGAGGCACCCTCCGTGCGCATCTTCGTCATGGGGGAGAACGTCTGGAGAGACGAGGAGACCTGGCCGCTGGAACGCAGCCGGCCCCAGCCCTGGTACCTGCGGGCCGGGGATCCGGGCGCCGGTGGCGGGCTGCTGTCCCCCGAGAAGCCGGATGCCACCGAGCGGCCGGACCACTACCTCTACGACCCGGCCGACCCGGCGCCGACTCTCGGCGGCCCGGTCGGCCTCCCGGGCCTGGCTCAAGGCATCAACGTCGGTCCCTACGACCAGCGCCCGAACGAGGCACGGCCCGATGTCCTCGTCTACACCTCCGAGGTGCTGGACGAGCCGCTCGAGGTGACGGGACCGCTGACCGCCGTGCTGCATGCCGCGACCAGCGCTCCGGACACCGACTGGATCGTGCGGCTGTGCGACGTGCACCCGGACGGGGCCTCCCGCATCCTTGCCGAGGGCGTCGTCCGCGCGCGGAACCGGAACGGGTTCGGGAACACGTCACCGGTCGAGCGGGGGGCCGTGGAGCGTTACGACATCGACCTCGTGGCGACCAGCAACGTGTTCCTCGAAGGACACCGGATCCGGGTCGACATCACCAGCAGCTCGTTCCCCTACATCGAGCCGAACCCGAACACCGGCCACCCCCTGGGTCAGGACGGCCCGGAGGACCTGCAACCGGCTCTGCAGTCGGTGTTCCACGACGGCGACCGGCTCTCGCACGTCGTGCTGCCGGTAGTTCCCCGCTAACTGCTCGTCAGCGGCACTGTCAGCGGCACTGCAGGTCGTTGGCCGTCACGGTCATCGCCTGCCCTCGACAGTGGTTCGCTGGTCGTTGGTCGGTCGCCTTCGAGATGCTCGTTCGTCCGTGCCACGGCAACCTCCGCGACGCGTCCAGTCGGAGGAAGGCAGCAGCCGTGCCCGACTGGCCCGATCCCTAGGACATGGTCGATGACGGCGCCGACGGAGACCGGCCCGGCCCCACCGCTGACTCCGGTGCCCCGCGCCGGTGGCGGGCGTACCAACGGCGGCCGTGCCAGCGCTGCTGGTACCAGGCGAACAGCGGGAGCGGACCGGGCGGGGTGAGCCAGTACGTGTCGGGCGGAGGAACCGGCGTCGCGCGGCGGAGCGGGAGGTCGGCGATCACGACCTGGGCCTCCGGGCCGGTGGCGAGGGCGATCGCCGTTCCGTCGGCGGCCCAGATACCGGCCATCGGCTCGTAGGCCCCCCGGTAGCGCAGCGGCGGCAGCCCGGGCATGGGGCAGGCCAGGGCGCCGCTGTGCGAGCCGTGCACGATCGGCGCGCCGACGTGCCGGGCGAACCGTCCGGGTGTCTGGAGTG
Organism: Geodermatophilus ruber; assembly: GCF_900114385.1. GTDB lineage: Bacteria > Actinomycetota > Actinomycetes > Mycobacteriales > Geodermatophilaceae > Geodermatophilus > Geodermatophilus ruber. Next base: position 13,164 of record NZ_FOSW01000009.1, on the reverse strand, counting down.
CCCGGGCGGCGTTGGCCCTCTCCCATGCGTCGAAGAGCCGGTACGGGCGCCACCGCGGGACCGTCCACCAGCCGCTGCCGGCGAGGAGGAGGTCCACCCCGCCCGCGAGGCGGCGCACCGTGCGCTCGCGCGTGAGTTCCCAGCACACGGCCAGCCCGACCTTCGTGCCGTCGACGTCGACGATCCCGTCGTCGGTGCCTCCGACGTAGAGGGCGTTCTCCCACATGGTCGGCAGGTCCTTGTCGTGCCGCCCCCGGACTCCGGTGCGGTCCACGGCGAGGACCGCGTTGCGGACCTCGCCGTCGGGATCGCGCACGAGCAGGCTGCCGCTGAGGAGCACGTCGTGCGTGCGCGCCCACCCGCACAGCGCCTGCACCGCCGGGCCGTCGACCGGCTGGGCCGCGGCGGCCACCTCGGGCAGGAAGGCCACCCCCGAGGTGAAGAACTCGGGCAGAGCGACCACCCGCGCGCCGTCCCGGGCGGCCTGGTCCACCGCCCGCTCGGCGAGGTCGAGGTTGGCGTCGACGTCCCCGAGGACGGCGTGCATCTGGACGGCGGCGACCCGCCGCACCTGGGTGCTCTCCGACATGCTCCTCCTCCTGCCGAGCCACCTGCGTGGCCGCCGCGAGCGATCGTGACCCACGCGCGGACGCACCCTGCCACGCGCATCGTCGCCGTCGAGCTCGCGGTGGACGCACGGCGCCCTGACCACGCAGGATGCGGGGAAGCGCCCCACCTCACCCGAGGAGGACCCGCCCGTGACCATCACCCGGCACCCGACCGTTCCTGCCCGGCCCCGCTCCCGGGCCGCCCGCGCCGTCGACCGGACGCTCACCCGGGTGCTGCGGCTGCCGAAGGCGTCCGGCGACTACACGGTGACCCGGGCGGTGCGGGTGCCGATGCGCGACGGCGTCGAACTGCTCGCCGACCACTACGCACCGACCGGCCGCGCCCTCGGCACGCTGCTGGTGCGCGGTCCCTACGGTCGGTCGGGTCCCTTCTCGCTGATGTTCGCCCGGCTCTACGCCGAGCGTGGCTACCACGTCGTCCTGCAGAGCTGCCGGGGCACCTTCGGCTCCGGCGACGTCTTCGAGCCGATGCTGCACGAGGTCGACGACGGCGCGGACACCGTCGTCTGGCTGCGCGAGCAGCCGTGGTTCGGCGGGCGGTTCGCCACCGTGGGGCTGTCCTACCTCGGCTTCACCCAGTGGGCGCTCATGACCGACCCGCCCCCGGAGCTGGCCACTGCCCTGGTGATGGTCGGGCCGCACGACTTCCACGAGAGCGTGCACGGGGCGGGGGCGTTCAAGCTCAACGACTTCCTCGGCTGGAGCGACATGGTCGCCCACCAGGAGGAGGGAAACTTCGCAAGCGGCCTGGTCCGCCAGGTGCTGGCCGCCCGCCGGCTCCAGCCGGGCCTGCACGACGTGCCTCTGCTGGACGCGGGGGAAAGGGTCCTCGCCGGCAGCGCGCCCTGGTACCGCGACTGGGTCGCCCGCCCGGAACCGGACCACCCGTACTGGGAACGCATGCAGCTGTCCGCCGCCCTCGAGCGGGTGCAGGTTCCGGTCCTCCTGTTCGGCGGCTGGCAGGACCTCTTCCTGGAGCAGACGCTCGCGCAGTACGAACGCCTGCACAGCCGCGGGGTCGACGTGGCTCTCACCGTCGGGCCGTGGACCCACACCGAGATGCTGTCCAAAGGCGCGCCCCTGGTGACGCGGGAGAGCCTCGACTGGCTGGCCGAGCACCTGGCCGGCACCGGCACCCACCGCCGGCCCGCCCCGGTGCACCTCCACGTCACCGGGGCCGGGGAGTGGCGCGACCTGCCCTCGTGGCCGCCGGAGGGCAGGGAGAGAGTGCTCTACCTGCAGCCTGACGGCGCGCTCGGTGACTCGCCGCCGACGCCCGACATCCCGCCGTCCCGGTTCACCTACGACCCGGCCGACCCCACACCGACGCTCGGCGGCCGGCTGCTCTCCCCGGACGGGGGCTACCGGAACAACGCACAGCTGGAGGCGCGCGACGACGTCCTCACCTTCACCGGCCCGGTGCTGACCGAGGACGTCGAGGTCATCGGCGTGCCCGTGGTCGAGCTGGCGCACAGCAGCGACAACCCGCACGCCGACCTCTTCGTCCGGCTCTGCCAGGTCGACGCCAAGGGCCGCTCCCGCAACGTCAGCGAGACGTTCCACCGCCTCGCCCCGGCCGCCGCCGACGGCACGATCCGGCTCGAGCTGGATGCGATGGCGCATCGGTTCCGCGCCGGCACGCGGCTGCGCCTGCAGGTCTCGGGTGGCTCCCACCCCCACTGGGCGCGCAACCTCGGTACCGGTGAGGACCCGGCCACCGGGCGCGCGATGAAGCCGTCGCACCGCGCGATCGCGCACGGCGCCGGGGGAACCTCCCGGCTGCTTCTGCCGGTGACGCGCGGGTAGAGGTCGATCGGCTACCCGCCCCCGGCCAGTGCGGTGATCGTGAACTCGAGCCGGGCCGCTCGACTCAGCGCACGGCGCCGATACCGCTGCGCAGTGACGATTCCCGCATGTCTGCGTCCCGGGATTCGTGGAGCGGAGTAGCGTCGACGCGGACAAGAGGGGTGCCCATCGCTACTCACATCGGACGTTGCGCTGAGACTCATCTCGGATGTCCCTGCCGGGGCGACGAGACGATCCACGAGGAACGGTCCCAGGCGATCGCCGAGGCCCGCGCCCAGTCACAACAGATGGTCGACTGCCCCGAGTGCGGCTCCCCGACGACGCCGCTGGCCATCGTCACGTGGGGCAATTGCCGGGCGTGCCGGACGGCGCACTCCCGCCTGACGGATCCATTGCGCTGGTAGCCGCCCTGTTCCAGATGCCCGTCGTGACGTGGCGATGCGCCTCCGCCCGGAAGAATGCCCCGGTCGCCGGCGCCCCGCTGGCACGTGGGGAGCCGTACTGTCGGCGGCGGTCGCCGTCGTGCCTCTGCTTCGTTCTCGAACGGCCGCAGTTGTCTCTGCCTGACGTTCCTCTCGGTCCTGCCGGTCGGTGCGGCGACCCCGACCCGACGCCTGTCGGTTCGGACACCTCCAGCACGGAATGAGAACGAGATGGCTCAGGGCACTGTGAAGTGGTTCAACGCGGAGAAGGGCTTCGGGTTCATCGCCCAGGACGGCGGCGGCGCCGACGTCTTCTGCCACTACTCCGCCATCATCGGCGACGGCTACAAGTCCCTCGACGAGGGGCAGCAGGTCGAGTTCGACGTCACGCAGGGCCAGAAGGGCCCGCAGGCCGAGAACGTCCGCCCGGTCTGACGCCGGGGAGGGCCGCGGTGCACTGCGCCGCGGCCCTCTTCCATGTCCGGTAGTCCGCGTCGGGCCCGCGGTCCTGGCCGGCCGGAGGCCGCCGCGCCCGGGGCCGGGCGCGGCGGCCGGCGGCTCAGCCGCAGAGCAGGTCGTCGACGCTGGGGGCGTCCTCGACCACGCCGTACTGCTCGAGGAAGCCCATCTGCTCCTCGACGGCGGCCTCGTCGATCTCGGAGGTGTAGATCGGCAGGCGCATGCGCTCGGCCACCTCGGCGGGGATCTTCGTATAGGTCGGGATGATCTCCCGCACGGCGTCGGGGTTCTCCCGAGCAAAATCGAGCGACCGGTTCATCGCCGTCCGGAACGCCTCGACCATCTCGGGGTCGCTCTCGAAGGTCTGGTTGCTGGTCATGTAGTTGCCCAGGGGGTACTCCGGGGCGATGTAGGCCCCCGGCGCGACGACGACCTTGCCGCCCTGGTCCAGGATCGTGGTGACGAAGGGCTCGGAGGCGTACGCGGCGTCGAGGTCCCCGCTGGCGATCGCCGCAGGCATGTCCGGGAAGGGCATCTCGACCATCACCAGCGAGTTGGGATCGACGCCGGCCCGTTCCGCGACGACCCTCGTCTGGAGCTCGGCGACGCCGCCGAGTGCGTTGACCCCGATCCGCGCGCCGGCGAGGTCCTCGGGTCCGTCCATCGTGCTGTTCGGGCCGGCGAGGATGAGCTGCCAGTCGTCCTCCGGGGTGGTTCCGGTGGCGTCGCTGGCGGTGACCACGCACACCGGGAGGCCGCGGGCGATCGGGACGCCGGCCGAGATGTAGCCGACGAAGCCGAAGTCGAACTCGTCGGCGACCAGGCCGGTGATGATCTGGCTGCCGCCGGCCTGGACGGTGGGCTCGACCTGCAGTCCTTCCTCCTCGAAGAAGCCCTCCTTCATCCCGAGGTGCATGGCGGCGGCGTTGGCGATCGGCAGCGTGCCGATGCGGACCGTGGTCAGCTCGCCGTTCGCGCTCCCGGCCGCACCGGCAGCGGCGCCGTCGTCTCCGCCACCGTCGCCGGCGCCACAGGCGGTCGCGGTCAGCGCCACGACGGCCAGGCCGCCGAGCAGGGTGCGGGTGCGGGTGCGATGGGGCCGGTGCAGCATGTGCTCTCCTTCGAACGCGCCGTTGCGCGGGTGAGTGGTGCCTGAACGGTGGTGGAGCCGGTGTATGACGACCGGCGTGCTAGGACGACCGGTGAGTGGTCGCCGATGCGGTGGCAGGCCCGGGCCCAGGTGAGGGTCGGTGCGTTCCACCGGGCGCCGAGCCCGATCGGCGCGGCCCCCGGCTCACATCCGCGACGCCATGTAGGTCATCGCGTTCTGCCGCCAGTTCAGGGTCACGTGGTGGGACATCATCTCGACGTCCCGCTTCGCGCGGGAGATCGGGTGGTCGGAGAAGCCGGCCTTGGCGCCCACCAGCGAGAAGATCCGCGAGACCGAACGCAGGGCCATCCGGGTGACGAGGGCGTTGTCGCGCAGGCCCCGCCCCAGATCCTGCTCGGTCGGGGTCTGGCGCTGCCGGGCCAACTGGGAGAAGCGGGCGCTGCTGGCCTCGACCATCAGCCGCGCCATCTCCGCCTCACCCGACGCCTCGGCGAACTCGGTCGCGACGTACTCCTGCTCTGCGAGCTTGACCGTGCCACCCAGCGCGCCGGCGACGCGGGTGCTGGAACCCGCGGTCTCGGCGAAGTGCTCCACCGCTCCCAGCGCGGCGCCCACGCCGACCGACGCGAACGGGAACTTGCCCGGCGACGGCCAGGGTGCGTACATCGCGTCGAACGTGGGGTGCAGCTTCCGCCGCTCCTTGATCTTCTCGACGGTGTCCTTCGTCGCCTGCACCCGATGGTCCGGGACGAAGACGTCCTCGACGGCCATGGTGCGGCTGCCCGTCCCGCGCAGGCCCGTGGGGAACCAGTCGTCGACCGTGACGGTGTCCTCGCGCGGGACGAGGAACATGTGGCCCTCGCCGTTCTCCCCCGCCGGCGCGTTGAAGATCAGCCACTCGGAGAAGTCCGAGCCGCTGCAGAACCCCCAGCTGCCGGTCAGGCGGTACCCCCCGCTGACCCGCTCGGCCTTCGCCTTCGGGTTCAGGTTGGTGTTGCCCGCGAGCGTGGCGTAGGTGTTGCTGCCCCAGATCTCATCCTGCGTCTCCTGGGGATAGGCCACGATCGCCACGTTGTCAGAGCTGAGGATCGACGCGACCCAGGCCGTGGAGGCGCAGCCCCGGGCGAGGGTCATCGCCACCTTGGCGTGGTCGTGCTCGGTCAGTTCGAAGCCGCCGTACTCCTTCGGCTTCAGGATGTGGAGCACCCCCGCCTCCTGGATCAGCCGGAACGTCTCCGGCGCGACCCGGCGTTCCCGATCGGTCTGGGCCGCCCGTTCGCGCAGCACCGGCACCAGCCGCTCAGCGGCCGCGAGGACGTCATCGGCGCTCATCGGCGCCGGCGCCCAGGGCAGGCCGGCGCTGAGCTCGGACGCGGCAGTGGGAATACTGGTGATGCTGCTCATGGGGTTCTCTTCCTCTCAGCAGTCGCCGTCGACCGCCCGGACGTGGCGGAACAGCGACTACGGACGTGCGTCATCGACGCGGGAGCGAGGTCTCGCGAGGACGTGCGTCGGGCTCGGCCAGAACCCGACGGCAGGCTCGGTGCCGGCGACGATCCGGGGTCGTCAGCCGCTGGGAGTGAGTGTCGTCACGGGGCGTCACGATCGTCAATCACGGCGTTCCGTGGAGGAACCACGGCGGATCCGTGGATGTGCCGGAGAGGATGCCCGTGGGTGAGCACGAGACTGGCGGCTCTCCGCCCCTGCGCGGAACGGGCAGCGAGGAGGACGCCGACGCACCTGGGCGCGCCCGTCCGGCCGACCAACCCCCGCGACGCCAGGCCTGGGGAGAGCGAGTCGTGAACCCCATCGAGATCGGCCCCGGGGACTACTCGCTCCGCCAGCTGTCGCATTTCGTGGCGGTCGCCGAGTGCGGCACGATCAGCGCCGCCGCGGAGCGGCTCTACATGTCGCCGTCGGCACTGTCGGGCTCGATCACCGAACTCGAGCGTGTCCTCGGCGCGGAACTGTGCGTGCGGCGTCGGGCCCAGGGAGTCACCTTGACCCCGCTGGGCCGGCAGGTTCTCGAGAAGGCACGACAGCTCCTCGCGGACGCAGCAGAACTGACGTACATGGTGCGTGGGGGCGGTGCCGAGCTCGCCGGCCCGCTCGGCATCGGCTGCTTCGTGACCCTGGCGCCGACGGTGCTGCCCCGGCTGCTGAGCGAGATGGAGTCAGCCCACCCGAAGGTCACCCTGGACTTCCTGGAGGGATCGCAGGACGTGCTCCACGAGGCGCTGCTGAAGGGCCGGATCGACGTGGCCGTCATGTACGACATGGGCGGCCTCGAGGGGCTCGACACGATCCTGCTCTACGAGGCCTGCGGCTACGCCCTCGTCGGCGAGGACCACCCGCTGGCCCAGCAGCCGACGGTCACGCTCGAGGACCTGGCCCCGGAGCCGCTCGTGCTGTTCGACCAGCCGCCCAGCACCAACTACGCGATGTCGGCCTTCGACGCCCGCGGACTCGTGCCGCACATCCGCCACCGCACGCAGAGCTACGAGCTGACCCGCTCGATCGTCGCGCGCGGGCGCACGTACGCGATCCTCGTCCAGCGGCCACCCAACAAGTCCAGCTACGAAGGGCTGCCGCTCATCGAGCGCGAGGTGGTTCCGCCGCTGCCGGCCGTCCCCGTCGTGCTCGCCTGGCCCAGCGACGTCCGCCTGTCACCCCGCGCGCGGGCCCTGGCCGAGCTGACCCGCCGGCTGTACGCACACCGTCGCACCTGACGCGGCCAGCCCCGGGAGGACGGCGAGCCCGGCCAGCGCCCCACCCCCCTGCCGGCCGACGACCGTCGCCGCGACCGGGCCAGCCAGGGCCAGCACGGTGGCCATCATCGGCACGCCGGCGGTCTTCACGGTGAGGTCCTGCCCGGCGCAGCCGGGGGGGTGCCGCGGTGGCGTCCGGAGAGAGCCGCCGTCCGACGGCGCGCCGGTGGCCAGCAGCGCCGGAGCACAGGATGAAGGCGTGCGAGATCAGCGCGACGGTGTCCCCGACGGGGTGGACCATGTGGTCGGCGCGGCCGTCCTGGACGCCCTCGCCGTTCACGGCCGGGGGCAGCCCCGGCCGCGGCACCGGACCTCGCGGACCGGCCATTCCCCGGTCCACGCGACGTGCTCGACAGGAGCTGAGAGGGGAACGGATGGCGACCAACCGGCCTGACCCGGGCGACTTCCTCGAACTGGCACAGCGGATGCTGCGCGAGCTGTTCGGCGATCCGCGCAGCGATGATCAACCGTGGGCGGAGGCGACGCGTCCTCCGCGCGAGCGCTCCGAGATCCCGCCGGGCAACCACGAGCCCAGCGCCGAGCAGCAGCGCGAGAACCTCACGTTCGCGCTCGCCACGCGCGCCGTCGAGGCGCTCGAGGATCTGGTGCTCAACGTCGCGGCGATCCGTCAGCGCCTCGAGCGCACGGACTCGCAGGCCTCGGGAGCGCGGCCCGAGAACGAGGAGCGAGGCACGAGCGGAGCTGACGCCGCCGGGCAGTGACCTTCGATCTCACTACACCTGGGCCGCAGCAGGCGACCGCTCTGCCGATGCTCGGCCCTCGCCGCCGAGCCGACGCCGGGAACCGGGCAGCGGCCCGCGTCGCCGTGGAGGCGACTCTTCACATGCCCGGAACGGGGCGGACGCGCGGGACTGAGCGCGTCCGTTTGTTGGTCGTCGGACGAGGCTCGGATCGCCTACCAGGCCGCTGGCCTTAAATGGGCCGTTTAGGGCGAACGTCGCAGGCTCCCCGGACCAGCGGGTCTGACCGCGTCTCGCGCGGTCGCATCTTCGGAGTTGGCCCGATCCGTCACCCTCATTTGCCGTACTCAGCTGTTCTCCCCCCTTACGGTGAAGGTGTGATGGCGAAGCGGCGGGTGGGCGGAGGTGGACGCGCTTCTGTACCGCCACGATCCGATCGGTATCGCCTTCGGGGACAACCCGGGTGAATACCTCCCGGAGGCGCGGAGCATCGTTGCTGGCCTTCACCGCGCCCGCTCCGTCGAGGACGTCCAAACGCTGGTCCGCGAGGAGTTCGTGCGGTGGTTCGACGAGGACACCGCCGGACCTGCAATCCGCTACGCAGCCGTCGCGCAGGACGTGTGGTCGCTCTGGCGGTCAGCGTCCTCACCCGAAGCCTGACGGCCTACCGCCTCGGGCTGCGTATCTCACTCTCACCGTAAGGAGGGGCTGTTCTTGAGTTCGGCAGCAAGGTGACGTCTGGGTGGGAATCTCGCGTCCGAGACGCCGAGTTCGGGGGCCGTCGGCGGGTTCACCGTCAGAAACCAGGCCGAGGCCGGAGGTGTCGACGATGGGTCTCCGGAAGGCCGGTTCACGCCTCCGCTTGGGCCACTCCGCTGGTGGGCTCACCGGCCGACCAGCTGGCGCGCCACCTTGACCGGTCAGGAACCGCCGTTCGGTTGGCAGCCGCGAAGCGCCGCACCGGGATCGCCGCCACGGGAGGTCTCGATCCGGCATTGCCGAGGGCGGCCCACACGTGCTTGCGGTCGCCGACGACGGTCCAGCCGTGGTCGGCGCACAGGGCGGCGGTCAGGTGCAGACCGAGACCGCCGTGGGCCGGGTCTCGACCGATGGCCGGGGTCGGCGGGCGGTCGGTGGCGGCGTCGCTGACGTCGATCAGCCATCCGCCGGGCACCGCGGTCACCTCCACGCAGACCGGCGCGCGGCCGTGCCGGACGGCGTTGGAGGTCAGCTCCTCGAACACCAGGGCGAGTGCCTCGATGGCGTCCTCGGCGGCGCCGGGCGGCCGGGCGCCGTCGTGCAGCGCGGCGGACAGCTGGCGGCGGTGCGCGGTCACATCGGCCGGGGTGGCGGGCTGCCACAAGCCGAGCACCCGCGCGCCGGGCCACGGCGCCGGCAACGCGCGCCGCGCCCACACGGTCTCGGTCAACCTGGTCCTCGACGTGTCCAGGGCGAACAGGCCGCCCACCCCAACAGGTGCATCCGCGGCCGGTCGAGGACCGCACCGCGGGCAGCGGGACTACCCCGTCGACCGGCGCGGAAACCGGTCCGGATGGCCCGCACCGGCCGTCGGTCGATGGGGCACCACCGGGTTGCCCACGACTACCCTCCGGTATCCACGGAGGTGCGCTGCGTGACCCCGGCGGGTAGGACCACAGCCCCGCGCACACTCCAGCGCCGGCCCGGGAGGGCTCCGCACCGTGCCGCACCCGGATCGACCGTGCACCTCGAGCAGGGGCGCCGCAGTTGAGCTCATCCCAGGGCACGCCGCCACGAGGCCGAGTGCTGCTGTTCTCCGGCGCGGTGCCCGGGGTGACCGAGCATCCGGGACCGTGGGTCGTGCTGCGCGGGGATGACTGGCCGATGAGCACCGGCGTCGCTCGCCGGCTGGCCGCCGCGCTGCTGAACGCGGTCGACCGCCTCGAAGCCACCGACACAGGTCAGGCCCGGTGATCGCCTGGGTCGCGGGCGCGCTGGCGTGGCTGGCCGTCGCACCGCCGCTGGGCGTGTTGGCCGGGCGCGGCATCCGCGCCGGGCAGCACGTCGTCGAGGTGGGCAGCGCACATGCGTCCTCGACGCCGGGCAGGGGATGCGGCGCCCAGCTCACACCCGGCCCCGGGTCCCGCCTCCGCGCCACCGGCGCGCCGGCGTCCTGGCGCTGCCGGTAGCGCCAGCAACGGGGCCGACACCAGACCGGATACGGCCCGACACGGCTGCGGCTGCCGCGGTCGCTGTGACGTGGTGACCGCCCACACCTTGTCTCATCGGGTGTGTCGCTATTGACGGTCGGGCGCCAGCTGGGCGCGCTTTCCGGATCTGCCGATGAGTTCCAATGCGGTGCCGGCGCGTTGGCGTGCGGTGCTGCCCGTGCCGCTCCATTCGCTCGCGTTCTCGTCGTTCAGCCAGCGTTCCAGCTCCGCGGGTGGCATCGGGCGGGCGATGGCGTAGCCCTGGGCGCGGTCGCAGCCCAGATCGGCGAGAGCATCCAGCAACTGCTCGGTTTCCACGCCCTCGGCGATGACCCGCAGACCCAGACGGTGGCCGAGGTCGACGACGGCCTCGGTGACCGCACGGTCACAGGCGTTCTCCAGCATGCCGCTGACCAGACTGCGGTCGATCTTCAGCGCGGTGATCGGCAGCACGCGCAGAAAGGCGAGGCTGGTGTAGCCGGCGCCGAAGTCGTCGATGCTGACCTCCACGCCGCGAGCGCGCAGCTGAGCGAGGACGCGCGCGGCCAGGTCGGGGTTGGTCATGAGCGCCGTCTCGGTGATCTCCAGCTCCAGCAGCGACGGCGGTAGATCGGCGCCGGAAACGATGGACAGCACGGTGGCGGGCAGGGCGGGGCTGAGCAGGCTGCGGGTGCTCAGGTTGACCGCCACCTTCAGCGGCATGCCCGCCTCGCGCCAGGCCGCCGCCTGGCGCGCGGCCGTGCGGACAACCCACTTGCTGAACGGCTGAATCAGCCCGGAGGACTCCAGCAGCGGCAGGAACTCGCCCGGCGGCAGCAGTCCACGGCTGGGGTGCTGCCAGCGGGCAAGCGCCTCGACGCCGTAGATGCTCCGGTCGGGCAGCGCCATCTTCGGCTGGTAATGCAGCACGAACTCGCCGCGGTCCAACGCGCGACGCAGTTCGCCGACCAGCTGCAGCCGGTCCACCGTGTGCCCGTCGCGGTTCTCGTCGTAGAGCATCGTGCCCTTGTGGCCGCGCTTGGCCTCGTACATGGCGACGTCGGCGCGCTGCAGCAGTTCCAGGTAGTGCTCGCCGTGACGCGGGGCGAGAACCACCCCGATGCTGGCGTCCACCGGCAGCGTGATGCCCTCGAGCTCGAAGGTGGCGGTGCGCAGCGCGGCCAGCAACTGCTCGGCGCGCAGCTGCGCGGCGGCGGCGTCGGGCAGGTCGGTGAGCAGGACGGCGAACTCGTCACCGCCGAGCCGGGCGACCAGGTCGGCAGCGCGCACGAGGCCGCGCAGGGTGGCGGCGATCTGGGTGAGCAGCTTGTCCCCGGCGAGGTGGCCGAGGGTGTCATTGATCGTCTTGAACTCGGCCAGATCGATCAGCAACAGCGCGGCCGGGCGCTCCACGGTCGCGGCAGGCAGCGTCGCAGCGCAGGCCTCGACCAGCGCCTCGTGGTTGGCCAGGCCGGTGAGCGCATCGGTGCGCGCCCGCCGCTCACCGCGCAGCAGCGCCCGGCGCAGCGCCAGCAGGCCGCCGATCAGCAACAGCATCATCGTCGCGAGGGTGATCTGCGTCCGCAGGGCCGCGCTGGTGAGCGCGCCCTCGGCAGGGTCCTGCGGGATGTCGACGGCGACCAGCCAGGTGTGCGCCGCCTCGGGCGCGCCGTCCGGGTGCGTGGGCAGGAAGACGCGCAAGCTGGCCTGCTCGCCGACCCGGGCACCGGCGGTCGTCCACGCCACGCCGGCCCGCGCGCGGGCGAGGTCGGCCGGTGACACGGTGATGGCCTGGGCGCCGTCCGGCGGGTCGGCGAACAGCAGCGTGCCGTCGAGTCGCCAGATGCCGATCCCACCCAGCCGGCCGGCCTGGCGCAGCTGGTGGGCATCGCGGCGCAGGTCCGCGGCGCCTTCGGCCGACAACCCCACCCCGTCGCGCACCCACGCGTGCAGATGGGAGTTGACCGTGGCCGCCACGATCCCCGCGGCGTTCGCCTCGGCCTGCTGCACGAGGCGCTGCCGCTCCCGGGCGCTCAGCCCGTGCAGCGACCACACCAATCCGCCGAGCACCGCCACGACGACGAGGACGGCGACGGTCCGCGACAGCAGCAATCGGCGCAGCCGTCCACCGGACCCGACCATGATCACCGAGTCGACATCGGCAGTGCCTCTCCCCCGGTTGAACCGGAACCGGCGCGTCTGCACCCGTTGGGGTCAGACCGCCGCGCCGCCGAGGGTCCCGGGGGGGGGTCAGACCGCGGTGGAGGCGGCCGCCGTCTGGCGATGCAGCCGGGCGCGCACCCAGCCGATCAGGCAGTACAGCGCGGCGTGGCCCTCCGGGGAGGCGTACGCCTGCTCGGTGCGGGCCGCCTCGATCAGCGCGTCGGCCTCGGCCGAGCCGGTGCGGAGGAAGCGATCGAGCACCTGACCCGACGGGGTAGAGCTGCGGAACATGGCGGCGACACCGAGCGCCACCGCGTCCGGGATGGCCAGGCTGACCGGTGGGCGCTCGAGCGCGGCCCGGCGGGCGAGGACGTCGGCCACCGTCGATGCGATCTGCAGATCGCCGGCCGGGGCGCCGGCTCGACTGGTCACGATCACAGCCGCCAGCCCTCCATCGTCGCCACCATGTCGCCTTCTTCCCCTCGCCGCGCGCATCCGCTGGCACGGTCATGCTGCCGCTACCCGCCCCCGGTCACGCGGCGACTCCGTCCAGCGGCGCCGGGCCGACGCGGCGCCGCCGGAAGAGTGAGGGCCTCCAGCCTGGCCGCGGGGTGGTCGGGAGGCTGAAGGTCCGCCCGACCACCGGTCCCGACCGTAGCGAACTATCTCGCGGACGGTAGTGAGACATGTACGAGGAGTAAAGACAGCTGGCGTGTGCTGCCTGCCACACCATCCGATGGAGGCGTCCACGGAGAAGCGGACCCGCAGCCACGGGGGGAGCTGCCGGTCCCGCACAAGCGTATCGACCTGTGCCGGCAGCTCGTATGCGGGACTTCCCACCCACTAGACGAGTAAGTCCTATTGGCGGGCAGGGCCGAAGGGTGCTGTGAGTGCGGGCGGAGGGTGTCCAGGCTCGGGTTGTGAGGACCGACCTAAA
>NZ_FOSW01000008.1 GCF_900114385.1 Geodermatophilus ruber | reverse complement strand
GCAGCGCGTCGAACCGGATCCGCTGCCGGCGCCGGACCATGTCCAGGAACAGGTTGGTCGTGATCCGGTGCAGCCAGCCCTCGAACGTGCCGGGCGAGAAGTCGGCCAGCGAGCGGAACACCCGGACGAACGTCTCCTGGGTGAGGTCCTCGGCGTCCTGGGCGTTGCCCGACAGCCGGTAGGCCAGCCGGTAGACCCGCGCGGAGTGCTCCCGCACGACCTGCTCCCAGGTCGGGGCCACCCAGGTCTCCCCACCGGCGGCGGTCAGCTCGGGGGCGGCGGGGGCCTGCGGCGGGACGGGGGCGTCGGGCACGGCTCCAGGATTCCAGACGGAGACGGCCGACTGCCCGCCCTCGGCCGTGGGTCGGGGGATCGCGGCTCGCTCGGGGCGCACGCCAGGGTCAACGGGGCAGGGCCGAGGCAGTGTTCCCGTTCACAGCAAGCTCCCATCTCGGCCGGGCGCGGCCGGTCCCCCCGCATCGGCCACTACCCTCGGCCGGTGATGAGCGCTGCGGGGACGACGGGGGAGCGAGCGTCGCAGCGAGGCGGGCGCCGGCAGGAAGTGAGCATCGCAGCCAGGGCCGGCGAGCGAGGAGCGGAGCGACCGCGGAGGCGCCCTGAGGTGCAGCGCGCGGAGCGGATCGAGCCCGGAGTCGAGCAGTGAGCACAGCGGGACCGCGGCCGGGGACGGACGGCGCCGCGTACGCCGACCGCTTCGCGGTGGAGACGCCCGCCCTGACGGCCGCCCGGGCCCGCGCCGCGCGCCTGGACGGCCCCGCCCCGGTGGAGCCCGCGGTCGGGGCCACCCTGGCCGTGCTGGCCGCCGGCTGCGGAGCGCGCGCGGTCGTCTCGATCGGCAGCGGCGGCGGCATGGCCGGCCTGTGGCTGCTGGAGGGCATGCGGCCCGACGGCGTCCTCACCGCCCTCGACGGCGACCCCGAGCAGCTGCGCGCCGCCCGCCGGGCGTTCACCGAGGCCGGCTTCCCCCCCGGCCGCACGCGGATGATCTTCGGTACCCCTGCCGAGGTGCTCCCCCGGCTCACCCCGGGTGCCTACGACATGGTGGTGTGCGCCGGGACGCCCACCGAGTACGCCGCCCAGCTGGACGCCGTCCTCGACCTGGTGCGGGTCGGCGGCACGGTGGCCTGCCACGGGCTGCTCGCGGGCAACCGGATCGCCGACCGGTCGGCCCGGGACAAGGAGACGGTCACCTGGCGCGAGGTGGCCCGCGTCGTCCGCGAGCACGAGGACCTCACCTCCGCCGTCCTCCCGATCGGCACCGGTCTGCTGGTGGCCACCAAGCGCCGCTGACGCCCGACCGACCTACACGAAGGCCCGCGCGCCCTTGCCCAGGACGGTGACCCCGCCGGGGCTGACGTGGTACCGCTGCGCGTCGCCGACCAGGTCGACGCCGATCCGGGCCCCCGGCGGGACGACGACGTTCTTGTCGAGGATCGCCCGCCGCACGTAGGCCCCCTCGCCGACGTGCACGCCGTCCATGAGCACGCTGTCCTCGACCCGCGCCCCGCGCTCCACGCGCACCCCGGGGGAGATCACCGAGTTGTGCACCGCGCCGCCGCCGATGATCGCCCCGGCGCTGACCATCGACTCCTCGGCGCGACCGCCGAGGACGAACTTCGCCGGCGGCTGCTGGGGCGGCAGCGAGTAGATCGGCCAGCGGTCGTTGTAGAGGTTGAAGATCGGCGACACCGAGACCAGGTCCATGTGCGCGTCGAAGTAGGAGTCGATCGTCCCGACGTCCCGCCAGTACCCGTGGTCGCGCTCGGTGCTGCCCGGGACGATGTTGGTGGAGAAGTCGTAGACCCAGGCCTCCCCGGCACCGGCGAGCATCGGCATGATCGAGCCGCCCATGTCGTGCGCCGAGCTCTCGTCCTGGGCATCGGCGCGCAGCGCCTCCAGCAGGGCGTCGGTGGTGAACACGTAGTTGCCCATGGAGGCGAAGCTCTCCTCCGGCGAGTCCGGGAGGCCCGGCGGGTCGGTGGGCTTCTCCAGGAAGCCGCGCACCTTCCCCTCGGCGTCGGAGTCGATGACGCCGAACCCGGTCGCCTCGTGCCGCGGCACCCGCAGGCCGGCGATGGTCACGCCGGCGCCGGTCTGCAGGTGCTGGTCGATCATCTGCCGCGGGTCCATCCGGTAGACGTGGTCGGCGCCGAAGACGACGACGATGTCCGGCCGCTCGTCGTAGATGAGGTTGAGGCTCTGGTAGATCGCGTCGGCGCTGCCCGTGTACCAGCGCGGCCCGAGCCGCTGCTGCGCCGGTACCGGCGTGACGTAGTTGCCCAGCAGGCTGGACATCCGCCAGGTCTGGGTGATGTGCCGGTCGAGGCTGTGGCTCTTGTACTGCGTGAGGACGGCGATCTGCCGGATGTCCCCGTTCACCAGGTTGGACAGCACGAAGTCGACCAGCCGGTAGTTGCCGCCGAAGGGCACGGCCGGCTTGGCGCGGTCCGCCGTCAGGGGTGCGAGTCGTTTGCCCTCGCCGCCGGCCAGGACGATGCCGAGAACCCGAGGTCCGCCACCCATGTCACGCAACGTAGCGGCTGACGGTGGCCCGCGCCGCCCCAGGATGCGCAAGTGCACCCCTAGGGTGTCCCCGTGCGCATCGGGATCGTGACCCGCGAGTGGCCGCCGGACGTCTACGGGGGCGCGGGAGTGCACGTCGAGCACCTGGTCGACGCCCTGCGCAAGCTGCCCGCGGGCCCGGACATCGACGTCCACGCGTTCGGCGATCCGCGCAGCGACGCGTCCGGGCACGCCGTGCCCGCCGGGCTGGCCGGCGCCAACGGCGCGCTGCAGGCGCTCGGGGTCGACGTCGAGATCGCCGCGGCCGTGGCCGGCACCGACCTCGTGCACAGCCACACCTGGTACGCCAACGCGGCCGGCCTGCTCGCCTCCCTCGTGCACGGCATGCCGCACGTGGTGACCGCGCACTCCCTCGAGCCGCGCCGCCCCTGGAAGGCCGAGCAGCTCGGCGGCGGTTACCGGCTCTCCTCGTGGGTGGAGCGCACCGCCTACGACGCGGCCGACGCGGTGATCGCGGTGAGCGCCGGGATGCGCGAGGACGTGCTGGCCGTCTACCCCGAGCTGGACCCGGCCCGCGTGCACGTGGTCCACAACGGCGTGGACGCCGAGGCCTACCGCCCGGTGCACGCGCCCGACGTCGTCCGGGGGCTGGGGGTGGACCCCGACCGGCCCTACGCGCTGTTCGTCGGCCGGATCGCCCGGCAGAAGGGGCTGCCCCACCTGCTCGCCGCGGCCGAGCAGCTGCCGGCCGACGCGGGCCTGGTGCTCTGCGCGGGCGCTGCCGACACCCCGGCCGAGCGGCAGCAGGTCGCCGACGCGGTCGCCGCGCTGCAGCAGCGGCGGGACGGCGTGGTCTGGATCGAGGCGATGCTCCCCCGCGAGCAGCTGGTGCCGCTGATCACGGAGGCCACGGTCTTCGTCTGCCCGTCGGTCTACGAGCCGCTGGGCATCGTGAACCTGGAGGCCGCCGCGTGCGGTACCGCGGTCGTCGCCAGCGCCGTCGGCGGCATCCCGGAGGTCGTCGAGGACGGCGTCACCGGCCTGCTGGTGCCCTACGACCCGGCCGACCCCGCCGCCTTCGAGGCCGGGCTCGCCGCCCGGATCAGCGAGCTGCTGGCCGCCCCGGCCCGCGCCGCCGCGATGGGCGCGGCCGGGCGGGAGCGGGTGCTCGCCGAGTTCGGCTGGCCCGCGATCGCCCAGCAGACGGTCGGGGTCTACTCCGCGGTGCTCGCCGCCCGGGGCTGACCCCGCGCCCCTGGTACCTTCCCCTCCGCCGGCCCGGCGCCGGCGACGCTGCTGCAGCGAAGTCCGGTGCGAACCCGGCGCTGTCCCGCAACTGTGATGACCGCCTCGGCGGCCTGAGCCAGATCGCCTGCCCTGCGTCGTGTTCCGACCCTCGCGGTAAGGGTCGCGCATCGGGCGCGGGCCGCCCGTGGGCGGCGCGCGCCGCCGCTCCAGGAGGCAATTCCGTTGTCCCGCACCCGCCGGCTCACCCCGGCCACGCTGCTCCTCCCGCTGGTCCTGGCCCTCGCGGCCTGCTCCGGCGACGCCCCCGCCGCCGGAGGGGCCGCCACCGCCACCACCACCTCGGCCGACGGCGGGGCCTTCCCGGTCACCGTGACCGGCGACGACGGGGAGCTGACCCTCGAGCAGCGGCCCGAGGCGATCGTGTCCCTGTCGGCCTCGGCGACCGAGATGCTCTTCGCGATCGGCGCCGGTGACCAGGTCGAGGCCGTCGACAGCACGTCCAACCACCCGGCCGAGGCGCCGACCACCGACCTGTCGGCCTTCACGCCGAACGCCGAGGCCATCGCGGCCTACTCGCCGGACCTGGTGGTCCTCAGCGACGACATGAACGGCATCGTGGACGCCCTCGACGCGCTGGCGGTGCCGACCCTGTTGCTCGGCGCGGCCGACACGCTCGACGACAGCTACGCCCAGCTGGAGACCCTCGGCGAGGCGACCGGCCACGCGGAGGGCGCCGCCGAGGTGATCACCGACATGCAGGAGCGCATCGACGCCGCGGTGGCCTCCGTCCCGGCCGAGGCCCAGGGCATGCGCGTCTACCACGAGCTCGACCCGAGCTTCTTCTCGACCACGAGCGACACCTTCGTCGGCAGCGTCTACACGCTGCTCGGGCTGGAGAACATCGCCGACGGCGCCGCCGACGCGGCCGGTGGCTACCCGCAGCTGTCCGCCGAGTACGTCGTCGGGCAGGCGCCCGGGCTGATCGTGCTCGCCGACACGGTGTGCTGCCAGCAGACCGCCGAGACGGTGGCCCAGCGCCCGGCGTTCGACACGGTGCCCGCCGTCCAGGAGGGCCGGGTGCTGGAGGCCGACGACGACATCGCCTCGCGGTGGGGTCCGCGGGTGGCCGACTTCGCCGAGTCCGTGGCCGCGGCGCTGCAGGGCTGAGGCCGGACGGCGATGACGGCGACCACCCGCTCGGGCCGGGCGCCCGCCGGGGCCGCACCCGGGCGGGCGGGCCGCCGCGGGGTGCTGGTGCTCGGCGGCGCCGTCCTGGCGCTGACTCTGGCCGCGCTGGCCGGGGTGTGGGTGGGTGCGCTGCCCCTCCCCCCGGGCGCCGTCGTCGCCACGCTCCTCGACCGGGCCCTGGGCCCGCTCGGCGTCGAGGTGGACGGGGGGCTGGACGCCACCGGGGCGGCGGTGCTGCTGCAGCTGCGGCTGCCCCGGGTGGTGCTGGCCGCGCTCGTCGGCGCCGGGCTGGCCGTGGCCGGGGCCGCCTACCAGGGCGTCTTCCGCAACCCGCTGGCCGACCCCTACCTGCTGGGTGCCGCCGCCGGCGCCGGGCTGGGCGCCACCCTGGTCATCGCCTACGCGCCGGGGGCGTCGCTGGGACCGGTCGGCGTGGTGCCGCTGGCCGCCTTCGTGGGGGCGCTGGTCGGGGTGGGCGCCGCGCTCGCCCTCGGCACCGCCGCCGGCGGCTCGCACAGCGCGACGCTGCTGCTCGCAGGGGTCGCCGTGGCCTCGTTCCTGGCCGCCGCGCAGACCCTGGTCCAGCAGCAGAACACCGACGACCTGCGCGAGGTGTACGGCTGGCTGCTCGGGCAGCTGGGCCGGGCGCAGTGGTCCGACGTGGTGCTGGTGCTCCCCTACCTGGGCCCGGCCTGCCTCGTGCTGCTGGTGTGCGGGCGGGCGCTGGACGTGCTGGCCGTCGGCGACGACGAGGCCGGGTCGCTGGGGGTGCTGCCGGGCCGGCTGCGGCTGCTGGTCCTCCTCGCCGCGTCGCTGGCCACCGCGTCGGCCGTGGCGGTCAGCGGGCTGATCGGCTTCGTCGGCCTGGTGGTGCCGCACATCGTCCGCCGCCTCGTCGGGGGCTCCTACGCCCGCGTGCTGCCGGTCGCGCTGGTCACCGGCGGCGCCTTCCTCGTGCTCGCCGACCTCGTCGCCCGGGTGGTGCTCGCCCCTGCCGAGCTGCCCATCGGGGTCGTGACCGCGTTCATCGGCGCCCCGTTCTTCGCGGGACTGCTGTGGCTCGGGGCGCGGCGGCGGTGACCGGCCGGAGCACGCCGCCCGCCACCGGCGGCGCCCGGGTGGAGGTCGTCGGGCTGAGCGCGGCCTACGGGCGCACCCCGGTCCTCGAGGAGGTCCGGCTGACCGTCGAGCCCGGCGGGTGGACGGCGGTCATCGGGCCCAACGGCTCGGGCAAGTCCACGCTGCTGCGCTCGGTGCTCGGCTTCCACCGCCACGAGGGGCTGGTCCGGATCGACGGCGTCCCCACCACGGGGATGCCGCGGCGCGAGCGGGCCCGCCACCTGGCGTACGCCCCGCAGCGTCCGGTCGTGCCCGACGGGGTGACCACCGGGGAGTACGTCATCCTCGGCCGGACCCCGCACCGGTCACTGCTGGCCGCGCCCCGGTCGGTGGACCGGCGGGTGGTGGCCGAGGTGATGGAGCGCCTCGAGCTGACCGGGCTGACCGACCGGTTGCTCTCGACGCTGTCCGGCGGGGAGCAGCAGCGGGCCGTGCTCGCCCGGGCGCTGGCCCAGCAACCACGGGTGCTGCTGCTCGACGAGCCGACCGCGGCCCTGGACCTCGGGCACGCCCAGCAGGTGCTCGACCTCGTCGACCTCCTGCGTCGCCAGGACGGGCTCACCGTCCTGAGCACGCTGCACGACCTGAGCCTCGCCGGGCAGTACGCCGACCGCCTCGCGATGCTGTCGCGGGGACGCGTCGTGGCCGAGGGGCGGCCGGCCGAGGTGCTGACCGCGCCGGCGCTGCAGGCCCACTACGGCGCGCGCGCCCAGGTGGTGCCCGGCCCGCACGGGCCGGCGGTCCTCCCGCTGCGCGCCCCGGGTTGACCCACCGAGCGTTGCCGGACCGTTTCGGATGCCCCCGCGATTGGGGGTCGGCCACCCCCGCCGTCAGGCCGTTGGCAAGGGCTGTCACCGAGCGTGTCGGCGGGTCACACTGAACGGCATCGCGGCAGTCCCGCCGCAGCCCGACAACGGCCCGCCGGTACGGTGCGCTCCGCTGGCAACACGGACCGAGGCAGGAGGTGACGCGTGATCAAGGTGCTGCTCGCCGACGACCACGCGTTCGTCCGCGACGCCCTGGTGGACCTGCTCTCCGAGAGCGGCGACGTCACCGTGGTCGCCGAGTGCGAGGACGGCGAGCAGGTGCTCGAGGCCGCGCAGCGCACCGAGCCCGACGTCGTCCTGCTGGACCTGGCGATGCCGCGCGTCACGGGGCTGGAGGCCGCACGCGAGCTGCTCGCGGCCCAGCCGCGGACCCGGGTGGTCATCCTCACCGGCTCCCTCACCCCCGCCCTCGTCAAGGAGGCCGAGGAGATCGGGGTGGTCGGCTACCTGCTCAAGGACGACGACCCCGGCGCACTCCCCGGCCACGTGCGCGCGGTCGCGGCCGGGGGGACGGCGTGGAGCGCCGCGGCCTCGGCGCACCAGCGCGGAGCAGTGTGAACCCGCTTACGGAACGGCAGCGTTCTGGTTACGGAGAGTATCGGCTCGCGACACCTCCCTCGTTCGAGGCAGGTCTTAGGTCACCGCTAAGCGAAAAGACCCTGGTCACATCGCCCGACGTCCGGTGATATATGCGCGCTCGCGGCGATGGATCCGCGGGCAGCGATCACCTACGGGGGACCCCATGGCGCTTGCCCAGCTCGACCGGCCGACTCAGCGCGTCCAGGCGCGCGTGCTGGTCGTCGACGACCACCGCACCTTCGCCGAGCTGCTCTCCGGTGCGCTCGCCTCCGCCGGTATGGACGCGGTGGGGACGGCGCACTCGGCAGCGCAGGCCGTCGCGATGGCCCAGGACCTGCAGCCCGACATCATCGTGATGGACATCGAGATGCCGCGGCAGGACGGCCTGGCCGCCACCCGGCGCGTCCGCGAGGTCGCTCCGCACGCGGTCGTCGCCGTGGTGACCGCCCACCGCGACCCCGACTGGGTGGTGCGTGCGGCCCAGGCCGGCGCCTCGGCGTTCATCCCCAAGGACGGGTCGCTCGCCGAGATGATCGACGTGCTCAGCCGGGTGCAGCCGGGGCAGATGCTCGTCGCCCCCTCGACCTTCGCCGGCGGGCCCACCTGCGCTCCCGCGACGTCGCCCGACCGCGAGCCGCAGCCGCAGCTGACCCGCCGCGAGCAGGAGGTCCTCGACTGTCTGGGTCGCGGCATGCAGGTCAAGGCGATCGCCCGGGTGCTGGGCATCACGCTCGAGACCTGCCGGGGCTACGTGAAGTCCCTGCACGCCAAGCTCGGTGTCCGGTCCCAACTGGAGGCGGTCGTCAAGGCGCAGCAGTTGGGCCTGCTCGGCTCGCTGCATGAGCACTGAGCTCGATCCGCTCAGCACGTCCCGCAGCACCCTCTCCTCGCGACTCCGGCATCGGCGCGCGCGCTCGGGGAACCGGCCGCGGCGTGAGCTCGTCGCCTTCTTCGCCAGCGCCCTGCTGATCCTGCTCGCCGTGTCGGCCGGGACCGTCTGGGCCAGCGAGCGGATCGCGCGCACCAACGCGCTCGCCGAGGCCCAGCGCAGTGCCCAGAACCTCACCAGGCTGGTGGTGGCCCCCGTGCTGAGCGACGCGCTGGCCGGTGTCCCCGGTCGGTGGGAGGAGCTGGGCCGGGACGTCGCGAACCGGACGAGCGACGGGTCGGTCACCAAGATCGTCGTGTGGAATGCGGAAGGTCGGATCCTCTTCGCCAGCGACGAGAGCCTGATCGGCCGGGTCCTCGACCCCTCCCCGGAGCTCCGGGCGGCCATCGGCGGCGAGACCGTTGCCGACATCGACGAGCACCCGGAGACGTCGCCCGCCGGCCCGGCCGAGGCGGTGCTCGAGGTCTACACCCCGCTGACGGTGCGGGGCGAGCCGCTGGCGGTCGAGGCCTACTTCAGCTACGACAGCATCGACCGGCAGGCCGCCCTGCTGCGTGGGGAGATCATCCCGGTCGCGCTCGGGGCGCTCGTGCTGCTGCAGGTGGTGCAGATCCCGATCGCCACCTCGCTGGCCCGCCGGGTCCGGCGCCAGGAGACCGAACGGGCCGAGCTCATGCAGCGGTCGGTCGAGGCGTCGGACCGGGAACGCCGGGCGATCGCGGCGGACGTCCACGACGGACCGGTCCAGGACCTCGCCGGGGTCAGCTACGCGCTGAGCGCGCTGAGGTCCAGCGTGCCCGGGGAACGCCAGCCGACGGTCGACCGGCTGGTGTCCACCGTCCGGCACGCCGTCCAGTCCCTGCGCCGACTCATGATCGACATCTATCCCCCCGACCTCAGCGGGCCCGGTCTGGGCACCGCGATCAGCGACGCGGCCGATCCGCTGCGCGCCCAGGGGATCGAGGTGATCCTGGACGCCGCCCCGCTGCCGGAGATGACCTCCGACGCCGCAGCAGCGCTGTACCGGACGGCCAAGGAAGCGCTGGCCAACGTGGCCAAGCACGCGCAGGCCACGCACGTCTGGATCACCCTCGAGGAGACCGAGCTGCACGAGGCGCCGGCGGTGCGGCTGGAGATCGCCGATGACGGGGTGGGTTTCCCGGCGAGCGGCACCGACCGCCGGCAGGAAGGCCACCTGGGGCTGTCGCTGGTGCACGACCGCGTGGCCGACCTGGAGGGAACGGTGACGCTCAGTGCGCGCCTTGGGGGCGGCGCCGTCCTCACTGCCGTGGTGCCGCCCGGCCACGAAGGGTCGTGACTACGCAGCGTGACTTCATCGACTCCCCTCTTCAGGGGATCTTGAGGTCCCCACAGCACGGCTGTAACGGACGAGGCGTTCTCGGGAGAGTTCCTGTGCCGCAACCATCGCGCGCCAGCGAGGAGCTTCTCGAATGGAAACGCCGAGCGTGAACCGACGCGACGTCCTCGAGGTCCCGCCGGCCCCCATGACGTCCGCGGCGCCGTCCCGCGCCCGCCGGGTCACCCGCCTGTGGGAGTCCGCCGCGGGCCTCGGGCTGGCCGCGGCCGGAGTGCTGCACGTGGCCGCGGCGGTGGACCACCTCGAGGCCGGGGACCTGGCCGTGGGGTTCTTCCTCCTCACCGCCCTGGCCCAGGTCGGTGTGGCGGGCTGGCTGGCGATCGGCACCTGGACCGGTTCCCGGCCGAGCCCGCAGCTGGTCATCATGGCCCTCCTGGGCACGGTGTCGCTGCTCGCGCTGTATCTGGTGGCCCACATGACGTCCCTGCTCGACGCCTTCGCAGTGGCCGACCACGGCTCCGGCGGGCACGGGCACGGCGGCGTCCGGGACGGTCAGACGCAGATCGACCCGGTCACCGGTGTCGATTTCTCCGCCGGCATGCCGATCTCCTCCGAGGGGCCGCTCGCCATGGACGGCCAGCAGCCCGCCTCCGGCCGGCACGGGCCCGACGGCATCGGCACCGCGACGGTGACCGCCGAGCTGCTGGCCCTCACAGCGCTCACCGCGCTCGCGCCGGCCGGCTGGCGCGGCCGCATCGTCAACGGGCTGTTCGCCCTCGGCGCGCTCACCTGGGGGCTCTGGTTCACCGGCGTCCTCGGGTGAACCGCTCCTCCCCGACTGCCGCCGCGGTCACCGCTGACCCCCGCACCGGTGACCGCGGCGGTGCACGTCAGCGGCCGCGCCCGACCGGCGACGACACCCCCCGAGCCGCCGCGGCTCCCGCTGACCTCCGCACCGGGAGCCGCGGCCGTCCTGCGTGGCGGCCTCGTGCGTGGCGGCCTCGTGCGTGGCAGCGGCTGCGCGGGCTGGGCCTCTGGCTGACGGCGGCCCTGGCGCTCCTCGCCGTCGGGTCCCTGGCCGGGCTACTGCCGGTGCAGGCGATGCGGGTGGACTCGGACAGCATGACGCCGACCGTCACCTCCGGTGACCTGCTGCTGGTCCGCCACGGTTCCGGCCCGGTCGTCCGCGGCGACATCGTCGCCGTGGAGCACCCGCTGGACGGCGGGATGCTGGTCAAGCGGGCCGTCGGGGTCGGGGGCGACCAGGTCGGCATCGAGGACGGCGTCCTGGTGGTCAACGGTTCACCCGTGTGCGAGCCGGCGATCGACCCACTCCTGCTGGATGGCGTCTGGTTCGGCCCGGTCACCGTGCCCCCGGACGCGCTGTTCCTGCTCAGCGACAACCGGGACGGGTCGGTGGACTCCCGCGCCTTCGGCCCCGTGCCCACCTCGGAGATGGTTGGCGTGGTCACCGGCCGCGTGTGGCCCCACCCGGGCCCGCTGCCCTCGCCATCCGCCGGCTGCTGAGCCCGCCCGTCCCCCGCAGAACCGGGTTCGCCCGCTCAGCCGCGGATCTGGTCCTCCGTGGCCGACGGGGAGGGCAGGTCGTCGGCGGAGCGGGACAGCTCGTGCCACAGCTTGTTGGTGTCGTTGAGCTCGCGCTCCACACCGGTGAGGGCGACGTGCACGGGGATCCCGGGACGGCCGCCGACCTTGACGAGGAAGTGGCCCCGGCCCGGGGGCTCGGCCTCCGCACCGACGCCGGGATTCCAGGCCGGCGGGTCCTGCCAGCCGACGAGGAGGTCCTGCTCGGCCCGGGTCAGCGGGACGGCGGAGGTGAGCATCGGCATCTCCGCGGAGGGCAGCCCGCCGCAGATCACCATCCCGGAGCGCTCCACGAACCCGCGGGCCTTCATCCGGTCCTCCTCGCTGGGCAGGGCCAGGAGGTCGCTCATGGTGTGGCTGACCATCGCCATGCCGACGCCGCGCTGCCGGTTGAGCCGGGTGAGGGCGTCGACCCGGTCGACCATGCCCCGCCCGGCCCGCAGCGCGCGCCACAGCTCGTCCAGCACGACGAAGTAGTGCCGGCGCGGCTCCAGGCCGGCGTCGGCGAGGGCGTGCCCGACGCTGATCGCGCCGAACCCGGCGGACCAGCAGGCCAGCAGCACCGCGGCCTGCAGGTCGGTCTGGGCGTCGTCGATGCTGGACACGTCGAACACCACGGGCCGGTCGCGGCGCATCGGGGTGGTGGTCGGCTCGGCGAAGATCCGCCCGAGCCGCCCGCCGCCGGTCAGGCCGATGAGCGTGGCCTCGAGGTCCTCGGTGACGTCGTCGTAGCGGGTGCGGTCCCCCCGGTCGAGCGCGGCGGCGCGGACGTCCTCCGGCGCGGCCCGCAGCACCGCCAGCAGGTCGTGCAACGTGGGTGCACCGCGGCGGGCCGCCTCGTGAGTGTCGTCGAGGACGCGCAGCGCCCGGTCGAGGACGGTCTCCTCGCGGTCGGTGGGCGGGGCGCTCCGCATGACGGTGATCAGCGCGGCCACGATGGCGTGCCGCCGTCCGTGCGCATCGGCCAGGACCTGGCTGCGGGCGTCACCGGTCAGCCGGGCCGCCGCGGCCACCGCCTCGCCGGGGTCCAGGACGTTGAGGTACCCGCGGCCGCGGCCGAGGCGGATCACCTGCCCGCCGATGGCCTCCACGAGGTCGACGTAGTCGGGCTTGAGGTCGCCCAGGACCAGGGGCATGACGCCGTAGCCGGCCAGGCCGAGGGCCATCCGGCGGACCACCGTGGACTTGCCCAGGCCGGGCTTGCCGAGCACGAACGCCGACGGGTTGCTGATCAGGTTGGCCCGCTGGAACCAGCTGATCGGGTCGCAGCACAGCGTGGCGCCCGACAGCAGGTTGCGGCCCAGCGGCACCCCGGTCATCGGCGTCCCGGTGCCGACGGCGAACGGCCACAGCCCGCAGGCCTGCACCGTGGTGGCCCGCCACTGGTCGGGTGCCTGTACGTAGGTCGACGAGCCGCGGCCGCGGCCCGGCCAGCCGCGGGGGCCGGGCTCCGGGACCGCCGCCGGGCGGCTCCCCCGCCGGTGCTTCACAGCGCCTCCCGGAACTCGGTGGGGACGGTCAGGTGGGCCGAGGGCACGATGCCCAGCGGCAGCGCCGCGGCGAAGGCGGAGTCCTGTGAGCCGTAGACCGGGCGCAGCTGGGTGCGGGCGGTCGCCGACAGGCTGTCGACGGCGGCGCGGGCCGCGTCCAGCGCGGCGCGGGGGTCGTCGAGCATGTCGGCGTCGGCCACGGTGGCGGTCACCAGCAGCCCGAAGTCGACCAGCCCGGCGCCGCGGGCCTCCTCCTCGGCGGTGAGCGCCGCGGCCCGCTGCTCCTGCAGGACCCGGGCGCTGGGCCGGGACGAGGAGGAGGCGCGGAAGTCGGCGGTGCGCTTGTCCTGCTCCACGATGCGGGCGGCCCGGCCGGCGTCGAGCGGCCGGTACAGCAGGGTCACCCGCTTGCGGTCGATGTCGGGGTGCGGCGCCACCAGGTCGGCGAGCACCGACGAGTAGACCTCGCCCCGCGGCGCCTCGGTCATCGACCAGGTCACGGAGACCGCGCCGTCGTGCCGGTACCAGCCCCACCCGGCCTGCGCAGCCGTCGGGCCGACGTCCGCCCAGGTCAGCTGCGGCTCGTCCCCGGCCGCGCGTGCCTCGTCGAAGACCCGGGCGACCGAGGGGTCGTAGGCCACCCGGACCACCTCGCACAGCTCCTGCGCGGTCGCCGGGCGCACCGCGCCCGCGCCGGTGGCGTTCAGCCCGGCGGCGAGCCCGGGCAGCCGGGTGCCGAGGTCGCGGGCGACGTCCTCGAGCTCCCGCTTGCGGCCACCGCTGCGACCGGCCGCCGAGAAGGTGAGCGACACGTACGCGGTGACCGTGGCCGAGCCGGCGGGGTAGGTGTCCACGACCTCGCGCAGCATCGCCAACGCCACCGACGGGGCACGCGGGTCGAGGTGGGTGTCGACCTCCCGCCGCAGCAGGCTGCCGGAGTCGGGCGCGGTCTCCACGGTCACCGAGGCCGCGACCAGGCCCGGCTCGTTGCCCAGGGAGGCCAGCCAGGCACCCCAGTGGGCCACCCAGTTGTCGACCTGGTCCTCGTCGACCAGCGAGGCTCCGTCGGGCTCGCTGACGAGGACGACGGTGGCGTGCCGCGTCGTGGGGACGGTGACCAGCGCGAACCGGCGGCCGTAGGTGTCCCGCCACTCCGAGAGCCGCGAGCCGGCCGCCAGCCCGGGCAGCTGGAAGGTGCCCCACGGCGTCTGACCCAGCGGGCCGGAACGGTAGAGGTGCTTCCCGCCCCGGCGGGCCCGGGACCACCCGAGGCGGTTGGCGAGCCGCTGGACCCCCGAGCGGTGGTGCCGGTCGCGCACGACGAGCAGCGTCAGCAGCGCGGTGAGCAGCGCGGCCGGCAGCAGCGCCCACATCAGGCCGGCCAGGGAGAGCGTGGCGATCACCGCGATCAGGCCGAACAGCAGCAGGCCGGTGCCGAGCGTGCCGAGGCTGCCGAGGCCCGCGCTGGCGTGCCGGCGCCAGTTCCCGTAGGTCCGGGGGGTGGCGGTGGGGGGCGCGACGCTCACGAGAGGTCCTCTCCGTCGGTGCGCGGGGTGGGGAGGGCGCGGTCGTCGGCGGCCGGCCGGGGAGCGGCGACGCGCAGCCGGCGGCCGTCCTGGACGGGACCGGTCACCGGGACCGTCCCGGCCTCGAGCAGGGTGTCGGGGTCGATCCCCGGGAGGACGGCGCCCGGCTGGGCGGTGTTGCGAACGAACACCACCGCCGCCGGCCGGGAGCCGGCAGCCCGTGCCGACGGGACGCGGATCGGCGAGGCGCCACCGGAGCCGGAGGTCGCGCCACCGGGGGCGACCGTCACGGGCACCACGGCGCGGGCACCGGTCGGCAGGCCGCCGGTGACCACGCGCATCCGGCCGGCGGAGGCGGCGGTCCGCACGGCGGGCCGCAGCACCCGCAGCAGGACCGGCAGTGCGGCGATGGCCAGGCCCAGGAACGTGACCCCGCTCAGCGCCGCCACCAGGGGCGCGTCGGCGGGTGCCGGCGCGAGGAGGAAGGCGGTGGCGTAGACCAGCGCGGCGGCCGGCTGGTACAGCGCGAAGGCCACGAGCCAGGTGAGGGTGCGGACGAAGACCGCCCGGCCCGTGTCGGTGTTCGTCGCCGACGCCGTCAGCGGCAGCACCCCGGCCAGGACGACGAGCACCACCCCGCGGGCTACCAGCAGGACCACCTGCAGGACGGCGCCCACCAGGACCGTCGCGCCCAGCAGGATCGTCAGGACGACGGACATGTCGTCGCTCTGCTGCAGGGCGAGCAGCTCGGTCAGGCCGCCCTCGACATCACCGGTGGCCCGCTCGAGGATCCAGACCGAGAACGCGTCCGCCGCACTGACCAGCAGCATCACGCCGGTGAGGCCGGCGCCGGAGACCAGCACCAGCGTGCCCAGGCCGCGCAGCAGGTCCGCGAGGGGCTGGCTGCGCTGCTGCCACACCATGCGGCCCGCGGCGATCAGCACGGCCACCACGGCCATCGCGCCGGTGTACCAGGCCAGCGAGCCGGTCAGCAGCCCCACCGCCTCGGACGGCGTCGCGACGCCGTCGGGGCCGACCGTGCCGATCCCGGGGGACGGCGGATCGGCCCACAGTCGCGCCACGGCGGCCAGTGCGTCGCCGGCGGCCTCGACGATCTCCCGCGCCAGATCGCCCAAGGGGTTGCCTCCTTCACTGTTGTCGAGCACGCCGGTGCCCGCAGCCGGGATCGCCGGGTCGAGGAACGCCTCGGCCAGGTCCGGGACGTCGGGATCGCTGATGTCGACCGAGCCCGTGATCGGGCCGTCGAGGTCGGGGCCGCCGAGGTCGGGGCCGCCTTGGTCGTCGGGGCCGCCCGAGCCGCCGGGGTCGTCGGGGCCGGGGTCGTCGGGGCCGGAGCCGCCGGGGAGGGCCGCGGCGGCGATCCGGTCGTCCTGCAGGATCTGCGCGGTCTCCTCGGGGGTGAGTTCCGGGACCCCGTCCTGCGGGAGGACCTCCGAGGTGGGTGGCGGTGGCGGCGGGTCCGACGCGGGTGGCGGCGGTTCCGACACCGGCGGTGGCGGCGGCTCCGAGGTCGGCGACGGCGGTGGCGGCGGGTCCGACGCGGGTGGCGGCGGTTCCGACACCGGCGGTGGCGGCGGTTCCGAGGTCGGCGACGGCGGGGGCGGCGGGTCCGAGGTCGGCGGCGGCGGTTCCGACACCGGCGGTGGCGGCGGTTCCGACACCGGCGGTGGCGGCGGGTCCGAGGTCGGCGGCGGGTCCGAGGTCCGCGGCGGGTCCGAGGTCGGCGGCGGGGGCGGTTCGGGCGTCGCCGTCACTGTTGCCGTCGCTTCCGGAGTCGGTGCCGGGGTCGGTGTCACCTCGGAGGTGGGCGTGGGGGTGGGCTCCGCAGGCACCGGGGTGGTCACGTCGACCTCCCCCGCATCTCGTCGTGCATGGCTGCGCTCCCCGGCCCTCGGTCAGACCAGGGCGGCGATCAGGCCGGATGCCGACCCGACGAGCACCGCACCCCCGAGGACGTAGGCGAGGCTCAGCGCGTGCTCCGCGCCCTCGCCGCGCCGGTGGGCCAGTGCCATGCGGGCGCCGACCAGGAGCACGCCCACGACACAGACGGCGAGGACGGTCCAGGCCACCCACTGGACGATCGTCGCGATGCCCTCGGCACCGGGTGGGGCGACGCCCTCGCCGGGGTCGACGACGGCCAGGAGCTGCGATGCGGCGAGCGAAGTCATCCGTCTGGTCCTCGGAGGTCGGGGAAAGCGCCGACCGCGGCCGGCGACCGGAGCAGGAGGCGCTGGAGCACCAGCTGCCCGGGAGCGGCGGGCGCGTTCGTGCGCGGCCGGTGGGTGACCGGCGCGCTGCTGCCCGTCCTGTGGTTGCGCACCACCGTGATCCCTCCCCCGGGCGGGCGCTGTCGCCCCCGCCGTTCCGTACGGCTCCACGGTGAATGCAGACGGGTCGGGGCAGCAATGCCCGACTTTGGGGGTGCCGCGACGGTGACCGCCCGGGCTGTACTCGACGAGCGCACCGGCATGGCGGGGGTCCGGCCGGGCGATCGGGAGGCCACGGCATGTCCAGCTCCGGGCGGTGCCTTGCCGGCGGGGTCGGGGTGATGCTCCTGCTCGCCGGCTGCGGCGGGAGCCCGGTCCGCAGCGCGCCGAGCCCGACGTCGGCCGCGGCGACGGCCGAGCCGCCCGGGGACGTCCACGCGGACCTGCCTGCCCCGGAGCCGGCCCCCACCGACGACGCCTCCTCCGACCAGGCCGCTCTCGACACCGCCGTCACGGCGCTGAGCGCCTTCACCCGCCCCGACCTCGAACCCGAGAGCTGGTGGACCGCGCTCTCCCCGCTGCTCACCCCGGCGGCCGCGGCCGCCTACGAGGGCACGGACCCCCAGCAGGTTCCGGCGTCGGCGGTCACCGGCCCGCCGCGTGGGAGCCCCGACTCCAGCGCCTACCTCGCCACCGTGCTCGTGCCGACCGACGCCGGGGAGTACGCCGTCCTCCTCGTGCGCGAGGGCGGCGGCGCCCCGTGGCTGGTGGAGCGCTTCACGCCGGTGGACGCGGCCGCCCCCTCGGCGTCCGGGGCCCTGCCCCCGCCTCCGGACCCCGCCCCGCCCGCGGAGCCGGCCCCGTGAAGCGCACCACGGTGGCCGCGGTGCTGGTCCCTGTCGTCGTGGCCGGCGGGCTCATCACGGCGACCCTGGCCCTCGACGAGAACCCGCAGGCGGGCGCCTGTGACCCCGTCGGCACGTCGGTCACCGTCAGCGGCGTGCCGGCCGGTCCGGTCGCCGGGTGGTCCGGAGAGCAGCTGGTCAACGCCGCGCTGATCCTCCAGGCCGGCGAGGCCCTGGGGGTGGACGCGCGCGGCCAGGTCATCGGGGTGATGACCGCGATGGGCGAGTCCTCGCTCACCGTCCTCGACCGCGGCGACGCCGTCGGCCCGGACAGCCGCGGGCTGTTCCAGCAGCGTGACAACGGGGCCTGGGGCAGCTACGGCGACCGCATGGACCCCACGGTGTCGGCCACCAACTTCTTCCGCGCGCTGCTCGAGGTGCCGGGCTGGCAGACGCTGCCGCCGACGATCGCGGCGCACCGCACGCAGCACAACGCCGACCCCTATCACTACGCGCGCTGGTGGGACGCCGCGCTCGAGGTGGCCGGCGCGCTGTCGGGGGCGGCGGTGGAGCAGCTCGCGCCGGGCACCGGCCACCTGCCCTGCACCGGGGCCGCGCCGATCCTGCGCACCACGGCCGGCCCCTGGACCTCGCCCGTCTCCGGCCGGCTCACCAGCGGCTTCGGCACCCGCGGTGACCCGACCGGGGGCGGTGCCCAGATGCACGCCGGCCTGGACTTCGGCGCCGGCTGCGACGCGCCCATCGTGGCCGCCTCCGCCGGGGTCGTGGTGCGGGCGGGGGCCGCGTCCGGCTACGGCAACCTCGTCGTCGTCGACCACGGCGGAGGGGTCGTCACCCGGTACGCGCACATGGAGGACGACGACCTGCTCGTGGTCGTCGGGCAGCAGGTGGTGGCCGGCCAGCAGATCGCCCGGGTCGGCACGAAGGGCGACTCGACCGGGTGCCACCTGCACTTCGAGGTCCTGGTGGACGGCGTCCACACCGACCCGCTGCCCTTCCTCTCCGAGCGGGGCACCGACCTGCGCTGAGCGACCCGGACGGCGGCAGGTCAGCCGGTCTGGCCGGTGGCCGCGTGCGCCCCGCCGACCACGGACGACGCGGCCCAGGTGACTCGAGGCCACGAAGGCCGTTCCGGGGTGCGGCTACGGTGACGGCGTGGCGCGGGTGGCGGTGATCGGCACCGGCCTCGGAGGGCTCGCGGCCGCGGCCCGGCTGGCCGCGCTCGGGCACGCCGTCACCGTGCTGGAGCAGGCCCCGGAGGTCGGCGGCAAGCTCGGCTGGTTCGCGCGGGGCGGGCACGGCTTCGACACCGGCCCGAGCCTGGTGACCCTGCCGCAGGTGTACCGCGACCTGTTCGCCGCGACCGGCGGACCGCTGGAGGACGCCGTCGAGCTGGTCCGGGTCGATCCCGCGGTCGCCTACCGGTTCGCCGACGGCACGCCGCTGGTGCTGCCCGGGTCGTCCGTCGAGGTGCCCGCCGCGATCGACACCGCCCTCGGCCCCGGTACCGGAGCGCAGTGGGCGGCGCTGATGGCACGCGCGGCGGCGATGTGGCGGATCACCGAGCAGCCGTTCCTCCGCTCGCCACTGGCCGGTGCGGCGACCCTGGCCCGGCTGGCCCGCAGCGGCTCCGACGTGGCGACCGTCGCGCCGTGGCGCACCCTGCGCGGCCTGGCCCGGGCGCACCTGCAGCACCCCCACCTGCGCACCCTGCTCGACCGCTACGCCACCTACTCCGGGTCGGATCCGCGGCGGGCTCCGGCGGTGCTGGCCACCGTTGCCTACGTCGAGCAGGCGTTCGGCTCCTGGTACGTGCGCGGCGGGCTGCGCCGGCTGGCCGAGGCGGTGGCCGAGCGGGCCGCCGACCGCGGTGCCCGGATCCGCACCGGATCCGCCGTGGAGCGGGTGCTGGTCGAGGGCGGCCGGGTGGCCGGGGTGCGGCTGGCCGGCGGGGAGGAGCTGCGGGCCGACGTCGTCGTCTGCGGTGCCGACGCCGCGGGCCTGTACGCGGGCCTGCTGCCTCCGCACCGGGCCACCCGGCGGGTCCGCCGTCACCTGGCCCGCAGCACGCCGTCGCTGTCGGGCTTCGTGCTGCTGCTGGCCCTGTGCGGGCGCACCGCCGGGTGGGCGCACCACACCGTGCTGTTCCCGGAGGACTACGACGCCGAGTTCGACGCGGTCTTCGGCGTCGGCCGCTTCCGCGGGGCACCGCAGCCGGCCCCCGACCCGACGGTGTACATCAGCTCCCCCGACGACCCTGCGACCCGCCCGGACCCCGACAGCGAATCGTGGTTCGTGCTGGTCAACGCCCCCCGGCACGACCCCGGCCGCGGCGTCGACTGGGACACCCCCGGGCTGGCCGACCGGTACGCGGCGCAGGTCCTCGACACCCTGGCCCGCCGGGGACTCGACGTCCGGGACCGGCTGCGCTGGTGCGTGGTCCGGACGCCGGCCGACCTCGAGCGGGACACCCGCAGCGTCGGCGGGTCCATCTACGGGACGTCGAGCAACGGCACCCGCGCGGCGTTCCTGCGCCCGGGAAACGCCGGGCCGGTGCCGGGCCTGTTCCTGGTGGGCGGCTCCGCGCACCCCGGCGGCGGGCTGCCGCTGGTCGCCCTGTCGGCCGAGATCGCCGCAGGGATGATCGGCCCGGCGTGACGCCCTCCGGCGGACGTCGTCAGCCGCGGGCGGCGCCGAGGCCGAGCAGCGCCGCCAGGCCCAGGGCGCTGCGCGGTGCGTACGCGCTGCGCCACAGCCCGCCGTGGGCCGCCGCGTGCGCCTCCTCCTGCCACGGGTGCTGCTGCGCCGGACCGCCGCCGGTGTGCAGGTCGTGGACGAGCATCGCCGCCATGAGCACGTTGGAGGTGGCCGGCTCGAACACCTCGACACCGAACCGGTGGGCACCGGCGTAGGCCGCCGCCAGCGCCCTGTTCTTCACCACCGACCGGGTGCGCGTCGGCGGGGCGACGTTCATCGAGACGGTGCCCCCGGCCGCCCGGGCCACGGTCGCCCGCCACCGTTGCAGCCGTTTGGCCAGGGCGTAGTTCGGGCCCTGCTGCGCCACCAGGCTGTCGGCGATGCCCGGGTCGCTCCCCGGGACGTAGGCGCGCCGCAGCAGCCGGCCGGCCGACAGGGTGCGCAGCGGCCGGCCGAGGAGCTTGGCCGCCCGGGAGCGGTCTGCGTAGGCGCGGGCGGAGCGCTCGACCGCGGCGGCCGGGACGGCGAAGACGTCGGTCGGCGTGGCGAGGAAGGCCAGCGCGAGGTCGGGCCGGGCCTCGGCCAGCCGCAGGGTGAGCGCGTCGACGGCCATCGAGACCCGCACGTTGGTGGCGCCGTCGGCGTAGACGTAGTTGCCGAGCACGGCCCGGCCCGGCAGCCCGGCCGCCCAGTCGGCGACGGCGGGGACCTCGGCGATCAGGTCCGCCCCGGCGCGGGCCGGGTCGGCCTTCCCCGGGTCCTCCGCGCTGTCGCCGGTCACCGGCAGCAGCAGCGTGCCGGCTCCGCGCCGGGCGGTGTCGAACACCCGCTCCCACAGCGCCGCCCGCGGCAGGTCGACGCCGGCGACCCGGGCTCCCCAGCGCAGCAGCGCGGTCAGCGGCCCCATCTCGGCGCCGGCTCCCAGGACGACCACGGTCGTGCCGGGCAGCGAGAGCCACTCCGGGTGGGCGGCCACGGTGCGCACCGCCTCGGCGCAGGACGGCTCGACCACCCCGGCCTCGACCCAGGCGTCGAGCCTGCGCTGCAGCGCGTCACCGCGCAGCCGTCCGCCGTGGAACGGCAGCGACAGCTCCCGCTCCGGCTCGCCGGTGCCCGTCACCTCGGCCGTCGCCAGGGGCCGCCCGGGCGGTGCGGTGGCGAGCGCGCCCAGGCCCGTCTCGCCGGCCGGCCCGGCCACCCGCATGCGCGCGTGCAGCGAGGCCAGCCCCGCCCCGGCGATGGCCAGGGCGTCCTCCCGGGACTCCAGCCCCGCCTCGACCAGCCGGCGGAAATGGGTCAGGTACCCGGCCCGCCAGTTGGTCTCCTGCTCCGCGGCGCGCGCCCCCGGTGGGTCGACCGGGCGCAGCGCGTCGGCGACGACCGCGCGACCGAGCGTGGCGGTGCTGCGCCGCCCGTCGGGCCCGGCCGGGAAGACGACGCCGGTGTCATCCATCAGCCGACGACCGGCGGCACGGGGTGGACCGGCGCCCCGGCCTCTAGCCAGCGCAGCAGGATGCGGGCGCCGAAGCCGGTGCCGCCCTTGACGATCTCGGCGTCGTCCGCGCCGGCCCGCGCCGGCCCGGCCACGTCGAGGTGCGCCCACGGCAGGTCCCCGGCGAACGGCTTGAGGAACAGCGTGGCCGTCGTCCCGCCCGGGTTGCCGGGCGCGTTGTTGGCGTCGGCGACGGCGCTCTCCAGCAGGTCCGCGTACTCCTCGGCCAGCGGCATCCGCCACACCGGCTCCCCGGCGTGCGCCGCGGCGGTGCGCAGCGCGTCGGCCAGCCCGTCGGTGGTGGCGTAGAGGCCGGCGGTGCGGGTGCCGAGGGCGACCTTCATCGCCCCGGTCAGCGTCGCCACGTCGACCAGCACGGTGGCGCCGAGCGACAGCCGGGCGTGGGCCAGCCCGTCGGCGAGCACCATCCGCCCCTCGGCGTCGGTGTTGAGCACCTCCGTCGTCCGCCCGCCGACGTGCCGGACGACGTCGGCAGGCCGGTAGGAGGACCCGGACACGGCGTTCTCCGCGGCCGGGACGACGGCGGTCACCGCGACCGGGAGCGCCAGCCGGGACGCGGCGTCGAGGGCGGCCAGCACGGCGGCGCCGCCGGCCATGTCGGTCTTCATCTCGCGCATGCCGGCGGTGGGCTTGATGGAGAGCCCGCCGGTGTCGAAGGTGATGCCCTTGCCGACCAGGACCGGGTGGCCGGGGCGGGCGCCCGGCGGGCGGTAGCTGGCCACGATCACGCGGGGCGGACTCGCCGAGCCGCCGCCGACGGCCAGCACGCCGCCGAAGCCGCCCTCGGCCAGCGCGTCGGGCTCCAGCACGCTGACGGTCACGTGCGGCCGATCCGCCAGGCGTGCCACCGCCTGCTCGGCCAGCCAGGCGGGGGTCTTCGTGTTGCTGGGCGTGTTGATCAGGTCGCGGGCCCAGGTGACGGCCTCGCCGGCCGCCTCGCCCGCGCGGGCGGCCGCGGCGACGGCCGGGTCGGCGCCGTCGGCGGCGACGATCGTGACGGTGGCCAGTCGCGGGGGCTGCCGCCGCGAGGTCTCGCGGAAGCGGTAGCCGGCCAGCAGGGCGGCCTCGACGGCGGCCCGCACCTCGTCGGCGCCGGCGGGCGCTGCCGGGCCGTCGACCGGCAGCACCAGGCGGCGGGCGCCGTGCTCGGCGAGGGTCTGGGCGCGGCGCACGGCGACCCCGACGTAGCTGCGCAGGTCCGGCACGGTCCCGTCGCCGGTGCCGACGGCGACCAGGCTGCGCGGCCGGCGGCCGGGAACCGGCAGGTTGGTGATCGCGCCGGGCTTGCCGGTATTGCCCGTGTCGCGCAGCGCGCCGGCCAGCAGCTCGGCGTCGACCGGCGCACCGGCGCCGGTGGCCCAGCCGGGCAGGGCACCGCCCGCACCGACCGGTACGGCCAGGACGTCGTCCTCGCCGAGCTCCGGGAGGGTGGTCAGGACCTCGACCCGCGGCAACGGCGCGGCCCCGGTCACCGGCGTGCTGCCGGCGGCCGGGGCCGCGTCGCCCTGAGCGGGGCTGCCCGGGGGCAGACTCGCGGGGATGTTCAGCTGGTCGCGCCCTTCAGTGCCTCCGACAGCGCCGCGGCCTCGTCGGGCGACAGCTCGACGACCAGGCGGCCGCCACCTTCGAGCGGTACGCGCATGACGAGGCCGCGCCCCTCCTTGGTGACCTCCAGGGGACCTTCACCCGTGCGCGGCTTCATGGCCGCCATGCGTGCCTCCTTCG
This sequence comes from Geodermatophilus ruber, assembly GCF_900114385.1. Classification (GTDB taxonomy): domain Bacteria; phylum Actinomycetota; class Actinomycetes; order Mycobacteriales; family Geodermatophilaceae; genus Geodermatophilus; species Geodermatophilus ruber. The sequence continues at coordinate 220,311 of NZ_FOSW01000008.1, read as the reverse complement.
CCCGGCCACCCGCCGCCCGGTCGACTGCGGTGTGGCTTGTCGTCGATCAAGAATCCTCGCACCTCATGATCCCGTATCCGCGGCTCAGGTCCAAGCCGAGGCGCCGTCAGGGGGTCGCGCGGAAGCAGCCGGCGACGTGGTCGTCGACCATCCCGGTGGCCTGCATGAGGGCGTAGGCGGTCGTCGGGCCGACGAAGACGAAGCCGCGCCGCTTGAGCTCCTTGGCCATGGCGGCCGACTCGGGAGTCGTCGCCGGGACGTCGGCGAGGGTGGCCGGCCGGGGGCGCGGCCCCTCCGGCGCGAAGGACCACAGCAGCGCCGAGAGCCCCTCCGGGAGCTGCTGCGCGGCGCGGGCGTTGCGCACCGCGGCGCTGATCTTGGCGCGGTTGCGCACGATGCCCGGGTCGGCCATCAGGCGCGCCTGGTCCTCCTCGGTGAACTCCGCGACCGCGTCGATGGAGAAGCCGGCGAAGGCGGTGCGGAAGGCGGGCCGCTTGCGCAGGATGGTGATCCAGGACAGCCCCGACTGGAAGGCCTCCAGGCTGAGCCGCTCGAACAGGGCGTCGTCGCCGTGCAGCGGCGTGCCCCACTCCTCGTCGTGGTAGGGGACGTACTCGGGGGCGCTGTTCCCCCACGCACACCGGACGCGGTCCACGGCGGAGCACGTTAGCCCGGCCCACCGACACCGGGCGGGCCGGTTCAGGGCACGGCGGCGTCGACGTCGGTCAGCTCGGAGCGGTGGGTGCGGGCCGGGCTGCGCCGGGTGGCGAGCACGCAGCCGAGCAGGATCAGCGGCAGGCCGACGGCGAGGCCCAGGGTGAACGACTCACCGAGCAGCAGCACGCCGAGCACCACCGCCACCGCCGGGTTGAGGAAGGTGATGACCAGCGCCCGCTGCGGCCCGACCTCGCGGATCAGCGCGAAGAACAGCGCCATCGCCAGCGCGGTGCAGACCACGCCGAGCGCGGCCAGCGACACCAGGGCGGCGGCGGAGGCCTCCCCCACCTCGTCCAGCCGGGGGACGGCGAAGGGCGCGTAGACCACCGAGGCGACGGTGAGCGCGATCGCGCTGGCCGCCGCCCCGGGAACCTCCGGCAGCGCCCGGCTGACGACCAGCGGCCCGGTGGCGTACCCGATGATCACCAGCCCCACCGCGACGATCGGCAGCAGCTGGGCGCCCTCGATGTCCAGACCGAGGAGCAGGGCGATCCCGACGACACCGAGCCCCATGCCCAGCAGCCGCGCGGGGGTGAGCCGGTCCTCCTCGCCGACCAGGCGCCCGGCCAGCGCCGCGACGAACGGCACCGCGGCCACGAGCAGGCCGGTCAGCGAGCTGGACAGCGACTGCTCGGCGTAGGACAGCAGCAGCCAGGGGCCGGCCATCTCCAGCCCGGTGAACAGCAGCAGCGCCCGCCAGTGCCGCAGCGCCGGGCGCAGCCAGCCGCGGGCGATCACCCAGGGCAGCAGCAGGGCGGCGCCGAGCACGCAGCGCCCGAAGACGACGAGCACCGGGGACAGCTCCTCGACGGACACCTTGATCAGCAGGTACGGGACGCCCCAGATGACCGACATCGCGAGGAACAGCGCCCAGCCCCGGCGGCTCATCGTCCCCCGCGGCGCACGCTGCACGGCCTCACGGCCGACATCCTGCACCTGCCCCGGCGGGCGAAGCGGACCGGCTCAGCCGGGGTGGGACTCGGCGAACGCGGCGAACCGCAGCAGCGAGCGCCGGATGCCGGCGACCACGACCGGCTTCGCCAGCACCCAGCCGAGCCGGCCGAGCAGCCCGAACGGGAGGTGGAGGCGCTCGGTCCAGATCAGCGCGGACCGCTCCCCGCGGGGCTCGATCTCGAAGATCCCCGGCCCGCGCACGATGCGGCCGGTGTGCTGGATCACGACCCGCCGCGGCGGATCCCACTCGGTGACCACCATCGTGTCCAGGACGCCGAGGTGCCGGCCGCGTCGCCACGGCAGGCCGGTGCGGGCGGCGAGCCGGCCGCCCACGCCGGTGGCCGGGCCGCCGACGGTCTCCACGTCGGTGAGCAGCATCCACTCGCCCTGCCGCGTCCAGTCGGTCAGCGCGGCCCACACCCGTTCCGGGGGCGCGAGGACCTCGATCGTCTCGGTCAGCTCAGGCATCGGCGTGCGCTCCCTTCCCGCAGGGTGGCGTCCCGTCGGCGGGCCGGGCCTCCTGGCGCGGCGCCGGTCCGGCATCGGCCACCCGGGCCCGCAGCGCGGCGATCTGCTCGTCGCGGTCCTCGATCGTCTGCGCGAGCTGCTCGAGCAGCCAGTCGACCTCCGTCATCCGGTAACCCCGGACCGTCACCGAGATGCGCAGGCCGCGGACGTCGTCGGCGGTCACCGGCCGGTCGTCGGGCAGCTCGACCGGTGACCGGTCCAGGTCCGCCGGGGGCTCGCTCTCGCCGCGCCCGAGCAGCAGCGAGCCACCGAGGAAGAGCAGCCCTCCGACGACCAGCACGCTGAGGACGACGACCAGGAAGGAGAGCACGTCAGGCGTCGCTCGGCCCGGTGTCGGGCGGCAGCGCCCGCATGCCACCACCGGAGTCGTGGTCGGCCTGCCGGGCCGCCTCTGCCTCGCAGACGACCCGGACGACGTCGTTCACGTCGTCGGTGACGGTGAACAGGTCCAGGTCGGTGGGGTGGATCGTGCCGGCGAGCGCCATCGTGTTGCGGATCCAGTCGATCAGGCCCGACCAGTACTCGGTGCCGTAGAGGATCACCGGGAAGCGGGTCACCTTGCGGGTCTGCACCAGGGTGAGGGCCTCGAACAGCTCGTCGAGGGTGCCGAAGCCGCCGGGCAGGATCACGAACGCCTGGGCGTACTTGACGAACATCGTCTTGCGGACGAAGAAGTAGCGGAACGAGATGCCGACGTCGACCCACTCGTTGAGGTCCTGCTCGAACGGCAGCTCGATGCCCAACCCCACCGACAACCCGCCGGCCTCCGACGCGCCCCGGTTGGCCGCCTCCATGGCGCCGGGGCCGCCGCCGGTGATGACCGCGTAGCCGGCGCGGGCGAGTGCCGCACCGATGCGCACCCCCGCCTCGTAGTGCGGGTGGTGGCGCGGGGTCCGGGCGCTGCCGAACACGCTCACCGCGCGGGGCAGCTCCGCCAGCAGGCCGAAGCCCTCGACGAACTCGGACTGGATACGCAGAACACGCCACGGATCGGTGTGCACCCAGTCGGTGGGCCCGCGCCGGTCCAGCAGCCGCTGGTCGGTCGTGGTCCCGGCGAGGTGGGCGTCGGGCTCCCCACCGCGGAGGGTCACGGGGCCGCGGTGACGGGTGGGCCGGGGACGGCGGCCCTCGGTGGGCTGTGCGGTCATGCTGAGCTCCCGGAGAGGTAGGCGACGAGCGCGTCCTCGGCCGGCTGCAGCCGCTCGACGACGACGTGCTCCTCGCGGGTGTGCGCCAGCTGCGGGTCGCCGGGGCCGTAGTTGACGGCCGGGATGCCGAACGCAGCGAACCGGGCGACGTCGGTCCACCCGAGCTTGGCCCGGGCCGGCCGGCCCACGGCGGCGACGAACGCCGCGGCCGCCGGCTCGGACAGGCCGGGCAGGGCGCCGCCGGCGTTGTCGACGACGGTGAGCGTGGCGCCGGCGGCCACGGCGTCGGCGAAGACCTCGCGGACGTGCGCCTCCGCGGCGTCCTCGTCCCGGTCAGGGGCGTAGCGGAAGTTGACCGTCACCCGGCAGCAGTCGGGGATCACGTTGCCGGCGACCCCGCCCTCGATGCCGACGGCGTTGAGCCCCTCCCGGTAGACGCAGCCGTCGATCTCCACCTCGCGCGCCCGGTAGCCGGCGAGGGTGTCGAGGATGCCGGCGGCCCGGTGGATCGCGTTCTCCCCGAGCCAGCTCCGGGCGCTGTGCGCGCGCCGGCCGGGCACCTCGAGCACCGCCCGCAGCGTGCCCTGGCAGCCGCCCTCGATCTCTCCGTCGGTGGGCTCCAGCAGGACCGCCAGGTCGCCGTAGAGCCAGCCGCGGCGCTCGCGGGCGACCCGGCCGAGGCCGTTCTTGACGGCCTCGACCTCCTCGTTGTCGTAGAAGACGAACGTGAGGTCGTGCGCCGGCTCCGCGCCCGGGACGCCGAACCGGCCGGCCAGCCGGAGCATCACCGCGTCACCGGCCTTCATGTCGCTGGTCCCGCAGCCGTAGAGGCGGCCGTCCTCCAGCCGGCTGGGCAGGTTGTCGGCGATCGGCACGGTGTCCAGGTGCCCGGCCAGCACCACGCGGGTCGGCCGGCCGAGGTTGGTGCGGGCGAGGACGGCCTCGCCGACCCGCTCCACCTCCAGGCCGCCCAGCCGGCGCAGCGCCGTCTCGACGGCGTCGGCCAGCGCACGCTCGGACCCCGACACCGAGGGGGTGTCGACCAGCGCCCGGGTGAGGGTCAGGACGTCGGCGGACAGGTCCAGGACGGGCTGGTCGGTCACGGTTCCCGAGCCTACGGGCGCCGTCGGTGGGCGGACGCCGCAGCGCGCGGGGACGCCGGACGTGCACCTCCCGTTCACCCATGAGCGCCGTCGGGGACCCGGCCCGCGTCGTCCGGTCCCTCGCCGACCCGGTCCGAGGCCCTCGGTAGCGTCGTGGGCGTGACTGCCGCCGCCCCGCTCTCCGCCGTCGCCACCGGCCTCGCGACCGTGACGCCCTCGGGCACGGTCCTCGACTGCTGGTTCCCCGAGCCCCGGCTCGGCGCGCCCGAGGGCGCAACCCCCGGGACCACCCGGTTGAACGCCCTCGAGCTGGCCGGTGAGCTGGGCCCCGACTACGGCGGGCTGGTGCGCACGGACGAGGTCCGCGAGGTCGAGGTGATCGCCGTCCGGACGGTCATCCCGGATCTGTCCGCGCCGCCGGTGGACACCCACGACGCCTGGCTGCGGCTGCACCTGCTCTCGCACCGGCTCGTCCGCCCGCACGGCGCGGACCTGACGGGCATCTTCGGGCTGCTCACCAACGTGGCCTGGACCAGCGCCGGCCCGGTCGAGGCGGCGACGTTCAACCTGCACCGGCTGCGCGCGGCCCACGGTCAGGTCACCGTCTTCGGGGTCGACAAGTTCCCGCGGATGGTCGACTACGTCATCCCCTCCGGGGTGCGGATCGCCGACGGCGACCGGGTCCGGCTGGGCGCCCACCTGGCCGAGGGGACGACGGTCATGCACGAGGGCTTCGTCAACTTCAACGCCGGCACCCTGGGCCCCTCGATGGTCGAGGGGCGGATCAGCGCCGGGGTGGTCGTCGGCGCCGACAGCGACATCGGCGGCGGCGCCTCGATCATGGGCACCCTCTCCGGCGGCGGGAAGCAGGTCATCTCGATCGGCTCGGGCTGCCTGCTCGGCGCCAACGCCGGCATCGGGATCTCCCTCGGCGACAGGTGCGTGGTCGAGGCCGGCTGCTACGTGACCGCCGGCTCGCGCGTCACCCTTCCCGACGGTTCGGCGGTCAAGGCCGCGGAGCTCTCGGGTCGCGACGGGCTGCTGTTCCGCCGCAACAGCGTGAGCGGCGCGCTGGAGGCCCTCCCGCGGGACGGTGACTGGGGCGCGCTGAACGCCGAACTCCACGCCAACTGAGGCCCCTGCAGGGCCCCGCCGCGAGGCTGCGAGTGGTGGGGGGCAGGGGGTCCTTCGACTAGGCTCGCCGCACCCCGGGCGGACCGAGTCGAGGAGACGCCGGTGGCTGAGTCGCGGACCAAGATCCTGCTCGACGAGTCGCAGATGCCGACGCGCTGGTACAACGTCGTGCCGGACCTGCCCGCACCGCCCCCGCCCCCGCTGCACCCGGGGACGCTGCAGCCCGTGGGCCCCGACGACCTCGCGCCGCTGTTCCCCCTGGACCTCATCGCCCAGGAGGTCAGCACCGAGCGTTTCGTCGACATCCCCGGCGAGGTCCTCGACGTCTACCGGCTGTGGCGGCCCTCCCCGCTGTACCGCGCGCACCGGCTGGAGAAGGCCCTCGGGACGCCCGCCCGGATCTACTACAAGTACGAGGGCGTCTCCCCGGCCGGCTCGCACAAGCCGAACACCGCCGTGCCGCAGGCCTACTACAACGCGAAGGCCGGCGTCCGGAAGCTGACCACCGAGACGGGGGCGGGCCAGTGGGGCACCGCGCTGGCCTTCGCCGGCGCCCTGTTCGACCTCGAGTGCGAGATCTGGATGGTCGGCGCCTCCTACGACCAGAAGCCGTACCGCCGCACCATGATGGAGACCTTCGGCGCGCGCGTGCACCGCTCACCGTCGGACCTCACCCAGGCGGGCAAGGCCATCCGGGCCGACGACCCGGAGCACCCCGGGTCACTGGGCATCGCGATCAGCGAGGCGGTGGAGGTCGCCGGCCAGGACCCGCAGACCCGGTACGCCCTCGGCAGCGTCCTCAACCACGTCCTGCTGCACCAGACGATCATCGGCGAGGAGACGCTGCTGCAGTTCGAGGCCGCCGGGGAGACGCCCGACCTCGTCATCGGCTGCACCGGCGGCGGTTCCAACTTCGGCGGGCTGGCGTTCCCGTTCCTGCGGGAGAAGCTGGCGGGCCGGATGTCGCCGGCGATCCGGGCGGTCGAGCCGGCCTCCTGCCCGTCGCTGACGCGCGGCGTCTACGCCTACGACTTCGGCGACACCGCCGGCACGACCCCGCTGCTCAAGATGCACACCCTCGGCCACGGGTTCGTCCCCGACCCGATCCACGCCGGCGGCCTGCGCTACCACGGGATGTCCCCGCTGCTCTCGCACGTCTACGAGCTGGGCCTGCTGGAGGCGCTCGCCCTGCCGCAGACCGAGTGCTTCGCGGCCGCCGTCCGCTTCGCCCGGACCGAGGGGATCGTCCCGGCTCCGGAGCCCGCGCACGCGCTGGCCGCCTGCATCCGCGAGGCGCTGGCCTGCCGCGAGTCGGGCGAGGAGAAGGTCATCCTGACCGCGCTCTGCGGGCACGGGCACCTCGACCTGCCGGCCTACGACGCCTACCTGTCCGGCCGGATGGTCGACGAGGACGTGACCGAGGAGCGGCTCGCTCCCGGCCTGACCGGGCTGCCGCCGGTGCCCGCCGGGGCCTGACCCGCCCGGTGCCCGACCGGCCGGGTCAGGTCAGGTTGGCCGGCTGCTCGGTGGGCACGTCGAGGTGCTGGAGCAGCGCGCCGACGAACTCGTCCGGCCGCTCCACGTGCGGTGAGTGCCCCACGCCGGCCAGCACGACCTCCCGGTAGGCACCCCCGGCGGCCGCGTACCGGTCGAGCACCGCCCGGGTCTGGGTGACCATGGGCTGCGGCGGGCACAGCTCGGCCCCCGGCCAGCCCGGCACGGCACCGAGCGCCCCGAGCTGCGCCAGGTCGAACACCGAGCTGTCGGAGACGATCGCGTCGGCGTCCCCGCGGATCCACAGCACCGGCGGCTTGCCGTCGACCTCGGTGATCCCGGAGAGGTCGAGCACGGTCGGTGCCATGGTGTTGAGCACGCCGCGTCCGCCCGGCGCCAGCCCCGGCCAGGCGTCGCTCGGCGCGGTGTCGCCCGGGTAGTGGTCCTCGCCGGTGCGGGTGCTGAGCATCGCGGCCACGAAGATGTCCTCCAGCTGCGGGTCCAGCGGCAGCGCGCCGGGCGCGACGTAGAACGCCCGAAGGATCGACCGCGGGCTGGTCGGGTGCTCGGCCGAGGTGTCGCCCCGGGCCAGCGCCGCCACGAACTCCGGGTTGGCCGCCCCGCCACCCGAGCCGGCGCCGTCCTCGGACAGCCGGCGTCCCTCGGGGCCCGCGGTACCGCCGAACCCGTAGGGCGAGACGGGCGCGACCAGGGCCACCGACGCGACCCGTTGCGGCGCGTCGAGCAGGTGCTGCAGCACGACCGCCGCACCCATGCTCCAGCCGACCAGGTGCACCCGGTCCAGGCCGAGGGTCTCGACCAGCGCGGCCAGGTCGTCGGCCCAGTCCCGCACCCCGCGCCGGGCATCGACGGGCAGCGGATCGGAGTCGCCGTAGCCGCGCAGGTCCACTGCGAGCGGGCGGATCCGCCCGGTGCCGGCCAGCGCCAGCATCGGCTGCTGCCAGAACAGGGACGAGCTGACGTTCCCGTGCACGAACAGGACGACCTCGCCGGAATCCGCGGCCTCGACCTGCAGCACGTTCTGCACCAGTCGCGGCGTGCGGACGCGGGTCGCGGTGACCCCGGGCAGCAGCAGGTCGGCCATGGGCGCTCCTCGGCAGGGGGGGGCACACGGTAGCGATCCGCACCCGCCGGGGACAGCCGTCCACCCGGGGCGTGACGCGACGCACATGGGCGTGCTCGCTCAGTGCTCATACCGTGGGAGTGATGGCTACTGCGCAGACGGTTATCCGCCCCGCTGTCAAGCGACACGCCGGACACTTCGCCCCCATTTCTCCGCTGCTGCCCCGTGCCGAGCGGGCCTTGCAGCGGTCGGGCCGGGCCGTGCAGCGCTCCGCCAGGGCCGCGTGGGAGTGCACCCGGACCATCTGGTGGCCGGCGCTCCTGCACGCCGTCCGGACCGGCCTGCGCGAGTTCGGGACGGCGTGGTGGGCACACCTGGCCGCCAGGCCGACGCTGCTGCTGGGCCTCGCCGTGCTGGTGCTGACGCCGTGGACCGCTCGCGCCATCGGCGTGAGCGCCTCCCCCGGCGCCCCGGCCGCCCCGGCCGCTCAGGCGGCGCCGCCCGCCGAGGCCGCCCCGCCCCCAGCGGCGCCCCCGGAGGCGCCCCCGGATGGGCCGCCGTGCCCGGTGAGCACCCCTCCCCCGCCCCCGCCCGCCGGGTTGACCGGCGAGCAGATCGGCAACGCCCGGGCCATCGCCCAGGTCGCCCGGGACCGAGGCCTGCCCGAGCGGGCCGTCGTCATCGCGCTGGCCACGGCGCAGCAGGAGTCCAAGCTCGTCTCGCTGCCCTACGGTGACCTGGACTCGCTGGGCCTCTTCCAGCAGCGCCCCTCGCAGGGCTGGGGCACCCCGGAGCAGGTGCAGGACCCCGTCTACGCGGCGGCGAAGTTCTACGACGGGCTGGTGCAGGTGCCGGACTGGCAAGCCGGCCGGCTGACCGACGTCGCGCAGGCCGTGCAGCGGTCGGGCTACCCGGAGCTCTACCAGCAGTGGGAAGGCCTGGCGACGGACCTGGCGGCCAGCCTGGCGCCGCCCGCGGCGCCCTCCTGCCCCTAAGCCGGGCCGGCCGCGGGCCCCCGGGCCAGGAGCGACGACCGCTCGTCGGCGCCGGCTCGTGTCCGGCGCGACGGTCGGACCTCCCGGGGGCCGACGAGCCCCGCCCCTACAGTCGTGCGTGATGAGCCCGGCACGCACGGTGACCCGCCGCCCCCCGGCCGGGACTCGGAGGAGGACGACGGCGCGCCCGCAGGGACGCCGTCCGGCGCGACGGCGGTCCCGGCCGGCGAAGCGGCTGCAGCGGCTGCGACCGGCCGGCTGGTGGCCGGCACTGCTCCTCGTCCTCGCGGTGGGCGCCGGGCTGGCCTGGGACCGTGGCGGGCAGGATGCCGATGTGCCCGACGCAGCAGTGCCCGCCGCGCAGTGCACGCTGCCCGGCTCCGGCTTCACGCTGACCGGGGAGCAGATCACCAACGCCCGGATCATCGCCCAGATCGCCCTCGACCGCGGGCTGCCCCAGCGGGCCGTGGTCATCGCGCTGGCCACGGCCATGCAGGAGTCGCGGCTGCGCAACATCGACTACGGCGATCGCGACTCCCTCGGGCTGTTCCAGCAGCGCCCCTCGCAGGGCTGGGGCACTCCGCAGCAGGTGCAGGACCCCGCCTACGCGGCGGGGAAGTTCTACGACCACCTGGTGCAGGTGCCGGACTGGCCGACCCGGCGGCTGACCGACGCCGCGCAGATCGTGCAGCGGTCGGGATTCCCCGAGGCCTACCAGAAGCACGAGGTCATGGCCGTCGAGCTCGCGGCCGCCCTGGCCCACGGCGACCTGGCCTGCAGCTGAGCCGGCGGCGCCGTCGTCGCGCCGGCACCCGGCGGACGCCCGGCGCGGGCTACTGACACACCTCGGCCGCTCCGCAGCGCTGAGCAGCGCATTGCCTAAAAGTCACCGAGCCCCTACTTTGTCCCGGCGCGGTGACCTGGATCACACGAGCTGCCTCGCGGCAGCCGCGCCATGGTGACCGGCCGGGTGGCCGATCGCACGAGTCCGTGCGACCGCCCTCCTCCCGGCGCGTGGCGCCCGACACCCGTCGGGGGTCGGCCGCGCACGTCGCACCGAGCACCGTCCGCGATCCAGTGGCACCCCGCCGGCGCCGCGCCGCCGGCACGTGAAGGAGGAGAACATGAAGGTCACCTCGTTCCACTTCATGCCCTACCGGGACCTACCCGATGACTTCGACCAGCGATACCGGTCCGCCTGGGTCGATGCTCCGTGGTGGGAGCTCGGCGACGCGGAGAAGGTGGGCGAGTACTACAACCAGTCGATCGACGAACTGATGCACGCCGCCCGGATGGGCTTCGACGGCCTGGGCACCAACGAGCACCACCAGAACGTCTACGGCTTCATGTGCAACCCCAACCTGTTCGGCGCGACCCTCGCCAAGCTGACCAGGGACGCCGGCCTGGACGACGTCGCGCTGGTGCAGCTGGGCGCCACGGTCTCCTCCACCGCGCCGCCGATCCGCATCGCGGAGGAGTACGCGGTCATCGACTGCATCAGCGGCGGCCGACTGGTCGCCGGCCTGCCGCTCGGCCTCGGCTGCGACGCCAACGTCAGCTACGGCATCACCCCGATCGAGCAGCGGGGGCGCTGGGCCGAGGCGATCGACCTGATGCGCAAGGCCTGGACGGCCGAGGAGTTCTTCGCCTGGAACGGCAAGTACTTCCAGCTGCCCAAGGTGAACCTGTGGCCACGGCCGGTGCAGAAGCCCCACCCGCCGCTGCTGGTACCCGGCGCGGCCAGCTCCTCGACCTGGGACTACTGCCACGAGCGCGACGTGCCGTACGCCTTCCTGAGCTACTTCGGCGGCAAGTCAGCGGACAACGTGCTGAACCGGTTCTGGGAGCGGGGCGAGGCCCACGGTCGGGACCGGAACCCCTACCGCGCGGCGATGCTGCAGCTGGTCGGGGTGGCCGAGACCGACGAGCGCGCCGAGGAGGAGTTCGGCAAGCACGTCGAGTTCTTCTACCACAAGCTCCTGCACCTGCCTCCGCACTACCTCGCACCCCCCGGGCAGATGGACTACCGGAGCATGGTCAGCCTCTTCAGCAACCCCTACCTCGAGCACATGGACTACTCGGTCGACCTCAAGCCGCTGACCGCCAAGGACATGATCGAGAAGGAGTTCGCCATCGTGGGCAGCCCGGCGACGGTGCGCGAGAAGCTCGAGGCCATGTGCCGCCGGCTCAACGTCGGCCACCTGATGGTCGTCCCACAGTTCGGCTCCATGCCCCACGACCTGGCCATGAAGAACATCGAGCTCTTCGGCCGGGAGGTCCTGCCGCACCTGCAGCGCCTGTGGGTCGAGGACGGCTGGACCAACAACTGGTGGCCCGAGAAGTGCCAGAAGGTCCCCGCCCCCGCCCTGGCCGGCCAGGCCTGATCGCACTCGAGGAGAGACGACGATGCCCACTCCGAAGACGGAGACCATCCAGCTCGACCACTGCGGCTTCGAGGCGAAGGTGAAGGTCGCCGGCAGCGGCAGCCCGGTCCTCTACCTGCACACGGCCGGCGGCCCCCGGTGGGACGTGCTGCTCGACGCGCTCGCCGAGGAGCACACGGTGTACGCGCCCGACCACCCCGGCACCGGGGAGACCGACCGCTACTCCATCCACCAGATCGACACGCTCTGGGACCTCGTCCTCGCCTACGACGAGCTGCTGGACCGGCTCGGCCTCAGCGAGGTGGCGATCGTGGGGAGCTCGTTCGGCGGGATGATGGCAGCGGAGGTGGCCGCGCACCGACCGGACCGGGTCAGCAAGCTCGTGCTCATGAGCGCGATCGGGCTGTGGCGCGACGACGCGCCCGTGGCGCAGTACATGCTCATGCCCCCGGACGACCTCGTGACCACGCTCTTCGCCGACACGAGCCCCGCTCCCGTGCAGGCCTTCCTGACCCCGCCCGCGGACTTCAAGGAGGCCGCCGTCGCGCAGGCGGACCTGATCTGGGCCCTGGGGACGACAGGCAAGTTCGTCTGGCCGATCCCGGACAAGGGGCTGCACAAGCGACTGCACCGCATCACCGCGCCCACGCTCGTCCTGTGGGGCGACAAGGACGCTCTGGTGTCGGCGGCCTATGCGGAGGAGTTCGCCGCCAGGATCGCCGACTCCCGGGTCGAGATCATCGATGGTGCGGGCCACGTGCCGCAGTGGGAGAAGGCGGACGCGGTGATCCCGCTGGTGCAGGACTTCCTGAAGGAGTAGCCCGCGCCCCGGCGGACGACACGACGTCGTGCCGTCCGCCGGGCCCGCGCCGGGTCAGCCGGCCAGGCGCTCCGCGGCGGCGGCGATCCGCTCGTCGGTCGCGGTCAGCGCCATGCGCACGTGCCGGGCCCCGGCGGGACCGTAGAACGAGCCGGGGGCGGCGACGATGCCGAGGCCGGCGAGCCAGTCGATGGTCGCCCAGCAGTCCTCGTCGCGGGTGACCCACAGGTAGAGCCCCGCCTCGGAGTGGTCGATCCGGGCACCGGCGCCCCGGACGGCGGCCATGAGCCGGTCCCGCCGGGCCCGGTAGCGCTCCCGCTGGGTGTCGATGTGGGCGTCATCGGCCAGGCCCACGGCCATGGCGGCCTGCACCGGGGTGGGGACGAGCAGGCCCAGGTGCCGGCGCACCTCCCACACCTGGCGGACCAGGGCCGGGTCACCGGACAGCAGACCCGCGCGGTAGCCGGCGGCGTTGGACTGCTTGGACAGCGAGTGGACCGCGAGCAGGCCGCTGTGGTCGTCCCCGGCCACCTCCGGGTGCAGCAGCGACCGCGGGGCGACGTCCCAGCCCAGCGCGACGTAGCACTCGTCGGAGACCACGGGGACACCGTGGGCCCGGCCCCAAGCGACCCACTCGCGCAACTGCTGGTCCCCCAGCACCCGCCCGTGCGGGTTGCCCGGCGAGTTGAGCCAGACGAGCACGACGCCGGCTGCGTCGTCCGGCGGGGTGTCGGTGCGCTGCACCGCGAGCCCGGCGAGCACCGCGCCGACCTCGTAGGTGGGGTAGGCGACCTCGGGCACGAGCACGGTGCCGGCGGCGCGCAGGCCCAGCATCGTGGGCAGCAGCGCGACCAGTTCCTTGGACCCGATGGTGGGGATGACCGATGGGTCGGCGCCCAGCGGGTCGGCCAGCCGCACGCCCAGCCGGCGGTGCAGCCACTCGGCCGCGGCGGTGCGCAGGTCCGCCGTCCCCAGGGCGGTCGGGTAGCCCGGCGCGTTACCCGACGCCGCCAGCGCCGTGCTGAGGGCCGGCGGGGTGTCGTCGACCGGCGTGCCGATGGAGAGGTCCACCACTCCGCCGGGGTGCCGGGCGGCCTTGGCCCGCGCCCCGGTGAGGGAGTCCCAGGGGAAGTCGGGCAGCCGGCCGCTCGCCGTCCCCGCGGCCGTGGCCGTCAGTGGCCTTCCGCCTGCGGCGGCAGGGCGGCGACCAGCGGGTGGTCCCGGCCGATCTTGCCGGTCTTGGCGGCGCCGCCGGGGCTGCCCAGGTCGGAGAAGAACTCCACGTTGGCGTTGTAGAAGTCCTTCCACTTGTCCGGGACGTCGTCCTCGTAGTAGATGGCCTCCACCGGGCACACCGGCTCGCACGCCCCGCAGTCCACGCACTCGTCGGGGTGGATGTAGAGCATCCGGTCGCCCTCGTAGATGCAGTCCACCGGACACTCGTCGATGCACGCCTTGTCGAGGACGTCGACGCAGGCCTGGGTGATGACGTAGGTCACGGTGGATCCCTCCCGGGGACGCGCTGGCAGCGACCGCTGGCCACGCCAGGGTCGGTTGTTCCGGCCCTCAGTATGGCGCCTCGTCCTGCCCGCGAGCGCGATGGGTACCTGCCGGCCTCCCGGGCCGTACCCGCCACGATCCTCCGCACGGGAGGCAGCCGCGGCCGCCTCGACGTCGTCGGCCTGGAGCGCGTCGCCGCGCACGGCTGGCGCTGGACGGAGGAGCACTACCGGGTCACGGCCGGCCGGCTGAGCTCCGGTCGCGGGGCGGCGAGCACCCGCCCGACGGCGAACGCCGCGGCCAGGACGCCGAGCAGCAGGAACGCCAGGTTGACGTACCCGGCGACCCCGGTCCCGGTGACGAGCAGGTCTCCCTCCGGACGGCGGATGCTCGCTGCGACCGCGACGACCAGCCAGACCACCGCCGGGAGCACCGCGGCGATCCGGGACCCGGTGACCCGGTGGGCCAGCCGCACCAGCAGCAGGTTGCCCGCGACCGCGGCGACCACCGACACCGGTACGAGCACCCCGCCGATCCGCAGCGGCAGCCAGAACACCTCGACCAGCGCCAGCTCCGTCGCCGCGACGACGACCAGCAGCCCCGCCCCCGCCCGCGTCCAGGGGCTCGGGCTCATCCGGGCAGGCCGGCGAAGAGGTCGTCCTCCCAGCCGTCGGGCCCCTCACCGGCCGGGCCGCGCGCGCCGCGCACGAGCCGGTAGTACTCGGTGCCCAGCACCTCCTGGCCGAAGTTGTTCGAGAGGGCGAAGAAGGGGCCGTCGACGGTGATCTGGGTGGCGTGCGCCCGCATCGCGGCGTCCTTGCGATCGGCGTACGCCCGCCCGTCGACGGCGGCGGCGACCAGCTCGTCGGGCACCGCGAACGGCACCTCGTCGATGTCACCCAGGTCGTCGAACGGCGACGCCTCGCCCAGAGCGGCCATCATCTCCGTCCCCCGCTTCAGGACCGAGCGCGGAATGCAGGTCCAGTAGACCTTCGCCACCTCCCACGCGGGGCCGAGGTCGGGGCGGTAGGAGGCGTCGGCGGCGGCCGTCACCGCGCCCATGGCGACCCGGTGGGCCTGGATGTGGTCGGGGTGGCCGTACCCGCCGTTCTCGTCGTAGGTGACGAGGACGTGCGGCCGCACCTCGCGGACGACGGCGACCGCGTGCGCGATCGCCTCGTCGAGGTCGGCGTTCCAGAACGCCCGCGGCTTGCCGTTGGCCGGCGTCCCCATCATCCCGGAGTCCCGGTAGCGGCCGGGGCCGCCGAGGAAGCGCCAGTCGGTGACACCGAGCGCCTCCATCGCCGTCCGCAGCTCGGCGATCCGGTAGCCACCCAGCTGGTCGGCGTGGTCGACGGCGAGCTGCTCGAGCTCGGGGACGAGCACCTCGCCCTCCTCACCGAGGGTGCAGGTGAGCAGGGTGACCGTCGCCCCTTCGGCGACGTAGCGGGCCATCGTGGCCCCGTTGTTGATGGTCTCGTCGTCGGGGTGGGCGTGCACGAGCAGCAGGCGTCGGTCGGTCACGGCTGCATCATGGTCGTCCCGCGGGACGACGCCGCGACCAGGTGCCGTCCGGCGCGGCCGGGGAGCCGCTGCGTCGCGGCCGCCTACTCCGCGTCGACGGGGACGACCTCGCGGGCCTCGGCGAAGTGGCACGCCGACGGGTGACCCTGGCCGCGGTCCACCAGCGCCGGGGCCTCGGTGGCGCAGATGTCCTGGGCCTTCCAGCACCGCGTGCGGAACCGGCAGCCCGACGGCGGGTCGGCCGGGCTCGGCACGTCCCCCTGCAGCAGGATCCGGTCCTTCTGCCCGCGCAGCGCCGGCTCGTGCAGCGGCACCGACGACAGCAGCGCCTGCGTGTAGGGGTGCGAGGGCGAGGCGTAGACCTGCTGGTCGGTGCCCTCCTCCACGATGCTGCCCAGATACATCACCGCGACGCGGTCGGAGATGTGCCGCACCACCGACAGGTCATGGGCGATGAACAGGTAGGACAGGCCGAACTCGTCCTGCAGGTCCTCCAGCAGGTTGACCACCTGGGCCTGCACCGAGACGTCCAGGGCCGACACCGGCTCGTCGCAGACGATGATCTCCGGGCGCAGCGCCAGAGCGCGGGCGATGCCGATGCGCTGACGCTGGCCGCCGGAGAACTGGTGCGGGTAGCGGTTGACGTAGTCGGGGTTGAGCCCGACGCGGTCGAGCAGCTCCTGCGTGCGCTGCAGCCGGCCCTTCCGCGGCGCGACGTCGGCGTGCACCGCCCAGCCCTCGGCGACGATGTCACCGACGGTCATCCGCGGGTTCAGCGACGCGTAGGGGTCCTGGAAGATGATCTGGACCTCGCGCCGGTACTCCTTGAGCTGCCGGCTGTTCATCGTCGTGACGTCGCGGCCCTTGTAGACGATCGAGCCCGATGTCGGCTTCTCCAGCGCGACGAGGAGCTTCGACACCGTCGACTTGCCGCAGCCGGACTCGCCGACCAGGCCCACGGTCTCGCCGCGGCGCATGGACAGGTTGACGCCGTCCACCGCGCGGACCTGACCGATCGTCCGCTTGAACAGGATCCCCTGGGTCAGCGGGAAGTACTTCTTCAGGTCGCGGATCTCGAGCAGCGTCTCCCCCCCGCGGCCGCCCCGGTCCGCTTCTCGCCCGTTGCTCGCTGCGATGCTCCCGTAGCTGGCGTCAGACACCGAGGACCTCCTCGCTGTAGTGGCAGGCCGCCTCGCGGCCCGGGACGACCAGGCGCAGCGGCGGGACGTCGGCCGCGCAGTCCTTGCCCGGAGCCGCGGCGGCACCCAGGCGGCGGCGAGCGCAGCGCGGGTGGAAGGGGCAGCCACTGGGGATCGCGGCCAGGTTCGGCGGCTGGCCGACGATCGGCTGCAGCCGGCCGCCCTTGGCCTCCACCTGCGGCACCGAGCCCATCAGGCCGTCGGTGTAGGGGTGGGCCGGGTCGCTGAAGACGTCGTCCACGGTGCCCCGCTCGACGATCCGGCCGGCGTACATGACCGCGACGTTGTCGGCGACCTCGTTCACCACGCCCAGATCGTGGGTGATGAGGATCAGCCCCATCCCGGTGTCCCGCTGCAGCTCCTTGAGCAGGTCCATGACCTGCGCCTGCACGGTGACGTCGAGGGCGGTGGTGGGCTCGTCGGCGATGAGCACCCGCGGGTCCAGCGCGATCGCCATGGCGATCATGACCCGCTGCCGCATGCCGCCGGAGAACTGGTGCGGGTAGTCGTTGACCCGCGACTTCGCCGCGGGGATGCGCACCCGGTCCATGAGCTCGACAGCGCGCGCCTTGGCGTCCTTCTTGGACATGCCGCGGTGCGCGCGGAACATCTCGCCGATCTGGTAGCCCACGCTGTAGACGGGGTTCAGCGACGACAGCGCGTCCTGGAAGATCATCGAGATGCCGGGGCCGCGCACCTTGCGCTGCTCCTCGGCCGGCTGCTGCAGGAGGTCGCGGCCCTCGAACCAGATGCCGCCCCCGGTGATGACCGCCGGCGGGGTGTCCAGGATCCCCATGATCGCCTGGGCGGAGACGGACTTGCCGGAGCCGGACTCCCCGAGGATCGCCAGGGTCTCCCCCGCCGCCAGGCTGTAGCTCACGCCGTTGACGGCGTTCACCACACCCGAGCGGGTCCGGAACTCGACGTGCAGGTCGTCGACCTCCAGGACCGGCGTCCCCGGCAGGGCCGCCGGCGAGGCGTGCTCGGACAGTTCGGGTCGGGTCATGCGCGCTGCCTCGGGTCGAGGGCGTCGCGCAGGGCGTCGCCCATCATGATGAAGGCCATCACGGTCGTCGTCAGGATCAGGCTCGGGAACAGCACCAGGTGCGGCGCCGTCCGCAGCAGGGACTGGCCGTTCTCGATCTGCAGCCCCCAGGAGATCGCCGGCCGCTGCAGACCCACGCCGAGGAAGGTCAGCGTCGCCTCCGCCGCGATCAGCACCCCGATGGTGATCGTCGTGTAGACCAGCACCGGGGCGACGGCGTTCGGGAGGATGTGCCGGAGCAGGATGCGCCGGTTGGAGGCGCCCATCGCGCGGGCTGCGGCGACGTAGTCGGAGCTCTTCACCGCGATGACCTGGGAGCGGACCAGCCGCATCGCCGTCATCCAACCGAAGGCCGCCAGCGCGATGGCCACGGCGACGACGCCGCGGCCGATGGTCCCGCTGCGCAGGACCACGAGGGCGCCGAGGATCAGCGGCAGCGCGTAGAAGATGTCGGTGATCCGGGAGAGCACGCTGTCGATCATCCCGCCGTAGAAGCCGGAGACGGCGCCGACGAGGACGCCCAGCACCAGGACGACCAGCACGGCCAGCAGGCCGATGATCAGCGAGTTCCGCGCCCCGTAGACGACGTTGGCCAGGTAGTCGCAGCCCTGCTGGTCGAACCCGAACCAGTGCTCCGCCGACGGCTTCTGGTTGCTGTTGGCCAGGTTGCAGGCCCGGGGGTCGGCCCCGCGCGCGAACACCTGCGGGATCAGCGCCATGAGGACGAAGACCAGCCCGAGCACGGCGCCGATCCAGAACAGCGGGTTGCGCCGGAGGGAGTCCCAGGCGTCGCTCCACAGGCTGTTCTGCCGGGCGTTCGTGACGTCGATCGACGGCGCGGCCAGGACGGTCTGCGTCCCGGCCTCGACCTCGTCGTGCCGCAGGTCGGCCTGCTGCTGATCAGTCATAACGGATCCTCGGGTCGAGGACGGCGTAGAGCACGTCGACCACCAGGTTGAAGAAGATGAAGAAGAAGACCATCAGGGTCACGATGCCGACGACGACCGCGCCCTCCTGGGCCTGGACCGAGTCGAAGATGGCCCGCCCGATGCCGGGGAGGTTGAAGACCGTCTCGGTGACGATGGCCCCGCCCATGAGCGTGCCGATGTCGGCGCCGATGAAGGTGACCACCGGGATCAGGCTGTTGCGCAGCGTGTGGCGGATGACGACGTCCCGGTTGCGCAGCCCCTTGGCCCTCGCCGTCCGGACGTAGTCGGCCCGCAGGTTCTCCGCGACGCTGGTGCGGGTCAGCCGGGCGACGTAGGCCAGCGAGCCCGCGGCCAGGACCAGGCCCGGGAGCAGGAAGCTGTACCAGCCGTCGTTGATGCCGGCGATCGGGAACCAGCCGAACTTCACGCCGAGGACGAACTGGGAGACGAAGGCCAGCACCAGGATCGGGACGGACACCACGATGGTGCTCGACACGAGCACCAGGTTGTCCAGGAAGCCGTTGCGCCGGATACCGGCGAGCACGCCGGCGATGATGCCGATCACGGCCTCGAAGACGATCGCGACCACCGTGAGCTTGACGGTCACCGGCAGCCGCTGCTCGATCGTGTCGAGCACCTCGCGGCCGCGGAAGTCCGTGCCGAAATCCCCCTGCAGCAGGTCCCCGACGTACTTGACGTACTGGATGAGCAGCGGGTCGTCGAGGTTGAACTGGTCGCGCAGCTGCGCGACGACGGCGGGCGCGAGCGGCCGGTCACCGCCCAGCGCGCGGATGGGGTCGCCCGGCAGGGCGTACACCATCGCGAAGATCAGGAACGAGGCACCGATCAGGACCGGGATGGTGAGCAGGAGTCGGCGCGCGATGTAGCGGCCCATGTCCCCCCTTGGGTTGGCGCGCGCCGGCTTCGACCGGCGCCGGACTCATGGTGCCCGCCTGGGGGCACACGCGCCGCCGGGGGTGGTTGTCCAGACGGACAGCCACCCCCGGCGGCCGGATGGTGCCAGGTGCGGGTCAGCTGTTGACGACGACCCGCGCGACGTCGATGTCACCGAAGACGTCGATGACCACGTCGCTCACGTTCTCCGAGCGCAGCGCCTGCTCCACCTCGAAGAACATCGGGATGATCGGCATGTCCTCGAGCAGGAGGTCCTCGGCCTGCTGGTACAGCTTGACGGCCTCCTCGTTGCTGGACGCGGCGTTGGCCTGCGCGACGAGCTGGTCGAACTGCGGGTTCGAGTAGAACGCCGAGTTCGAGCCGGCCGGCGGGAGGGCCGAGGTCGAGAACAGCGGCTCGAGGTAGTTCTGCGGGCTCGGGTAGTCCATGCTCCAGCCGAGGCGGAACGGACCGGTGAAGCCCTTCTCGTCACCGAGCGGCAGGTACTCGGCGAAGTCGAGGTCCCCGCGCAGGGCGAACTCGACACCGAGGTTCTCGCGCAGCTGGTTGCCCACGGCCTCGACCCAGGCGTCGTGGCCGGCGCCGGCGTTGAACCACAGCTCGATGGGCTGGCTGCGGTCGAAACCGGCCTCGTCGAGCAGCTGGTTCGCGCGCTCGACGTCGAGCGAGCAGTACTGGCACGCGTCGTCGCGCTGACCGTCCACGACCGGGGCGATCACCGAGGTGGCCGGCGTGCGGCCGCCGAAGAAGATCGCGTCGGCGATCGACTGGCGGTCGATGGCCATCGACAGCGCCTGGCGGACCCGCTTGTCGGCGAAGCGCTCGTCGTAGGTCGGGAAGCCCAGGTACTGGAAGCCCGACGACGGCGCCTCGATGAAGCGGTCCCCGAAGGTGTCCTCGGCCGAGGCGAGCGCGTCCGGCGGCATGTCCGGCAGCACGTCGAGGTTGCCGGCCTCCACGTCGTTGAGGCCGGTGTTCAGGTCGGCGTAGACGCGGAAGTCGACGGTGTCGGCCTGCGCGGGCTGCTCACCGGCGTAGTCGTCGAACTTGGAGACGGTGAAGCCCTGGCCCGGGACGAAGTCCTCGTCGGCCTGGAACGGGCCGTTGCCGATCGGGCGGGTGCCGAAGGCCTCGGGGTCGTCGAAGAAGGCCTCGGGCAGCGGGTAGAAGGCGCTGTAGCCCACGGTCACGGGGAACTGGGCGAAGGCGCTGGCCAGCGTGACCGTGAAGGTCTGCTCGTCCACGACCTTCAGACCGCTCATCTCCGTCGCGGCCGGGTCGCCGGTCACGTTGCCGGCGTCGTCGGTCGGGGCCTGCAGGTCCTCGTAGCCCTGGATGTTCGAGAAGAAGTACGAGGCACCCTGCGCGTTGGGGCTGTAGGCGCCCCAGTTCCACGCGTCCACGAAGGACTGCGCGGTGACCGGCGTCCCGTCGTGGAAGGTCCAGCCGTCCTTCAGCGTGACGGTCCAGGTCGTGTTGTCCTCGGACTCGATGGACTCCGCGACACCGGTGTACTCGACCGCGCCGTCCTGGGCGTACTCGATCAGGCCGGTCCAGAGCGAGGAGATGACCTGGTGGCCCTCGCTCTCGGTGGTGTTGCTCGGCACCAGCGGGTTCTCGGGCTCACCGATGTAGATGCTGAAGCTGCCGCCGTCGGCGGACCCACCCCCCGAGCCGCTGTCGTCGTCACTGCCGCCGCAGGCGGAGAGCACCAAGGCACCGGACAGGCCGGTTGCGATGAGCGCAGCAGAGCGCTTGCCCAACTTCACGTACATGCCTCCCTCGTCCCGCGCTGCGGGGGGAATGGACTGGTTCTGGTCCAGCAGCCAGCACCGGAGGCCGGACGGCTGGACGTCGTGCTCGGATACCGGCGGGAGCCGGTACGACGGGGGACCCTAGGCGCGCTCCGCAAGAGGCGTCCACGGCCGTCACCGACTTGTGACCTCGGCTCAGGATCTCACAGGGTGGAATTTTGCTTGCGCAAGGCCGCCGGACAGTGGCCTGCAGGAGTTGCGGTGCGGATCACGTTTCACCGGACGTATTCCGTCGACCTGGGCGTTTGCGCTCCGGGATCACTCGTGCGGGGTGGACGGCCCGCGATCCGGACAGCGGGAGTGCGGAATGAGCCAGCCCCGTCGAGGCCCGGGCCCGGCCGCCCCCGCTCTCCCCCGCAGGGGGTGGTCGTCGCGAAACCGGCGGAAGGGTCAGAGGCGGGCCAGGAGGTCCCGGACGGCGGGCAGCAGGGGCCGGTCGGCGGGGATCCAGTCGAGCGACTCCAGCTCGTCGGCGGTGACCCAGCGCAGCTCGGCGTGCTCGTGCGCGGTGAGCTGCCCGCCGTCGACCACCCGGGCCCACCACACCCGCAGCGTCGAGGTACCCGGGGCCCCGCCGGCGACGACGCCGTCCAGCACGACCTCGCCGAGGAACGCCTGCGGCGCGATCCGCGCCCCGAGCTCCTCGCCGATCTCGCGCACCAGGGCGGACAGGTCGTCCTCGCCCGGTTCCACCTTGCCGCCGGGGAACTCCCAGCACCGGTCGTAGGGCCCACCCGAGCGCCGGGCGACCAGCACCCGGTCCCCGTCGACGAGGGCGGCGCCGACCACCTGCACCACGTCGAGCGCCCGCCGGGCGGCGGCCGCGGCGTAGGCGTCCAGGTGGGCCTGCATCGCGCGCAGCACCCGGCGGCGCAGCAGCAGGTCGAGCAGCCGACCCAGCGGGCCCGGCACGGACGTCGCCCAGTCCACCTGCTCGTCGACCAGCGTGCCGGCGCCGGTGGCCGAGAAGCGCCGGGAGTGCGTCAGCCAGCGCCAGCCCCGGCCGGCCCGCACGGAGTACACGTCCCGCACCGGCCGGAGCGAGACGAGCTCCTCCAGGGGGGCACCCCACGGGCGGCCGAGCGAGCGCGCGACGTCGAACGCCACGGTGAGCGGCGCCTCCACCAGGGTGGTGAATCGCAGCTGCGGCACCCGCCCACCCTCCCAGACCAGGGCACTATGCCCGTGTGCGCATCACCGCGAGGGTCGACTACGCCGTCCGCGCCGCCGTCGAGCTGGCCGCGGCGGCCCCCGGCGCTCTCACCTGCGACCGCATCGCGGCGGCGCAGGGCATCCCGTCCCGGTTCCTCCAGTCGATCCTCGGCGACCTCCAGCACGCCCGGCTGGTGACCAGCCAGCGCGGGCGCGAGGGCGGGTACCGGCTCGCCCTGCCGCCGGAGGAGGTGTCCATCGCCCGGGTCATGCGCGTCGAGCAGGGCTTCCTCGCCGAGGTGCACGGCCAGCGGCCCGAGGACGTCGAGTACCCGGGCACCGCCGCGCCGCTGGCCGGGGTGTGGGTGGCCGCGCGGGAGGCCTACCGGCGGGTGCTGGAGGAGGTCACCCTCGCCGACGTCGTCGCGGGGAAGCTCCCCGCCCCGGTCGCCGAGCTGGCCGCCCTCGAGGCGGCCTGGCGCTCTTTCAGCGACCAACCGGGCGAGTAGCGGGGGCAGTTCTCGGCACCGGGTCGCCGCTGGGTGACACTGGGCCACATGCCAGGCACGCAGCAGCGCGGTGTCACCGTCTTCCTCACGGGGCTCTCCGGCGCGGGGAAGTCCACCATCGCCGACGCCCTCGTCGCCGACCTGGAGCGGGACGGCCGGCCGGTCACGGTCCTGGACGGCGACGTGGTGCGCACCCACCTCTCCAGCGAGCTGACGTTCTCCCGCGAGGACCGCGACCTCAACATCCGTCGGATCGGCTTCGTCGCCGGCGAGGTGGTCCGGCACGGCGGCACGGTCCTCGTCGCGGCGATCGCCCCCTACGAGGCCGCCCGCGAGGAGGCCCGCGCGCTGGTCGAGCAGCACGGCCGGTTCCTCCTGGTGCACCTGTCGACCCCGCTCGAGGTGTGCGAAGGTCGCGACGTCAAGGGCCTGTACGCCCGGGCCCGGGCCGGCGAGATCCCCGGGTTCACCGGCATCGACGACCCCTACGAGCCGCCGGTGCGCGCCGAGCTGGTCATCGACACCTCGGTGACCCCCCTGGCCGAGTCGGTCGCCCGCATCCGCGCCGCGATGGACGCCGCCACGGACGAGGAGTCCGCCGGGGTCGCCTGATGACAGCCCGGGGGCAGCGCAGCGAGGGACGACCGGGGAGCGGAGCCGGGCCCGAGGACATGGCCCGAGTCACCGCTCGACCCAGCGGGGGATGTGGGAGGATGTCCCGGTGAGCGACCGCGGGCTGTTCCTCGTCGCGCGCCGTCACATCGACCTGGCGCGCGTGAGCAGCGCTGTCTGTCGCCTCCCGCGCTGACACCCCCCGGTCCCCGCGCAGCGCCCGCTGCGCCCCCCGATCTGGCAGCGCCCCCTCCCTGCCCGGCGCCCGGGCGGACGGCGCAGAAGGAAGTGCCCTCGTGACTGCCCCCTCCCGCACGAGCAACCGGCCGCAGCGCGGCCAGGGCCAGTGGGCTCTGGGTTACCGCGAGCCGCTGAACCCGAACGAGCGGATGAAGAAGGACTCCGACGGGCTCGAGGTCCGTCAGCGCATCCTCGACATCTACTCGAAGACCGGCTTCGACGGCATCGACCCGGGCGACCTGCGCGGCCGGATGCGCTGGATGGGTCTCTACACCCAGCGGGCCCAGGGCATCCCCGGCGGCAAGACCGCCGTGCTGGAGCCCGAGGAGCTCGAGGACTCCTACTTCATGATGCGGGTGCGCATCGACGGTGGGCAGCTGACGAGCGAGGCGCTGCGGATCATCGGCGGCATCAGCACCGAGTTCGGCCGGGACGTCGCCGACGTCACCGACCGGCAGAACGTGCAGTACCACTGGATCCGCATCGAGGACGTGCCCGAGATCTGGCGGCGGCTGGAGTCGGTGGGCCTGTCGACCACGGAGGCCTGCGGCGACGTGCCGCGCGTGATGCTCGGCTGCCCGCTGGCCGGGATCCTCGAGGACGAGGTGATCGACGCGAGCGACGTCCTCGCGGAGACCGTCGCCAAGTACGTGGGCAACCCGGAGTTCAGCAACCTGCCGCGCAAGTGGAAGACGTCGATGTCCGGGTGCGCCGACCACTGCACCGAGCCCGAGATCGACGACGTCGCCTTCGTCGGCGTGCTGAACGACGCGGGCGAGGCCGGCTACGACCTGTGGGTCGGCGGCGGCCTGTCGACCAACCCGATGTTCGGCCAGCGGATCGGCGTGTTCGTCCGGCCCGACCAGGTGACCGACGTCTGGGCCGCGTGCACCGCGATCTTCCGGGACTACGGCTACCGCCGGCAGCGCAACCGCGCCCGCATCAAGTTCCTGATGGCCGACTGGGGCCCGGAGAAGTTCCGCCAGGTGCTGCAGGACGAGTACCTGCACGAGGTGCTGCCCGACGGCCCGCCCCCTGCGCCCGCCAAGCACGACCAGCGCGACCACGTCGGCGTGGCCCGGCAGAAGGACGGCAACAACGCGGTCGGCTTCGCGCTGCGTACCGGCCGGATCAGCGGCAGCCTGCTCACCCGCATCGCCGACCTGGCCGACGAGTACGGCGCCGGGCGTATCCGGACGACGACGCAGCAGAAGCTCGTGATCCTCGACGTCCCGGACGAGAAGGTCGAGGCCCTGGTCGCGGCGCTGGCCGAACACGACCTGCAGGTGCGCCCGAGTGCCTTCCGCCGCGGCACCATGGCATGCACCGGGCTGGAGTTCTGCAAGCTCGCGATCGTCGAGACCAAGCAGCACGCGCAGGACCTCTACGCGGAGCTCGAGAAGCGGCTGCCGGACTTCGACGTGCCGATCGGCATCAACGTCAACGGCTGCCCGAACAGCTGCGCGCGGTTCCAGACCGCCGACATCGGGTTCAAGGGCTCGATGGTGCGCGACGACACCGGCGAGATGGTCGAGGGCTTCCAGGTCCACCTGGGGGGGCACCTCGGCGTCGAGGCCACCTTCGGCCGCAAGTTCCGCGGGCACAAGGTGACCAAGGCCGAGACCGCCGACTACTGCGAGCGCGTGCTGCGTGGCTTCCAGGAGCGCCGGACCGAGGGCGAGTCCTTCGCCCACTACGTGTCGCGGGCCGAGGAGGCCTGGCTGCTGTGACCGACGAACCCGGGGCGGGCACGGGAAGGGCCCGGTCACTGCCGGTGTTCCACTGCCCGTACTGCGGGGACGAGGAGCTGACCCCGCACGGGGACAAGGGCGAGTGGCACTGCGCCGCCTGCCTGCGGACCTTCACCGTTCGGCTGACCGGGACAGGAGTGCAGCACCCATGACGACCGCGATCCGCCCGAGCCCCGAGCTGGCCGCCGAGGCCGACGCCCGCTTCGAGGGCATCGCCGACCCGGTCGAGCAGGCCCTCGCCGTGCTGCGCTGGGCCGGGGAGACCTTCGGCGAGGACTTCGCGGTCACGTCGTCCATGGCCGACGGGCTGCTGGCCCACCTGGCCGGCCGCGCGGCGCCCGGCGTCCACGTGGTCTTCCTCGACACCGGCTACCACTTCGCCGAGACCATCGGCACCCGGGACTGGATCAGCGCGGTCCTGCCGATCACGCTGGTCAACGTGCGCCCCTCCCGGACGGTCGCCGAGCAGGACGCCGAGCACGGCGAGAAGCTGCACGACCGCAACCCCGACCTGTGCTGCTCGCTGCGCAAGGTGCAGCCGCTGGCCCGGGCGCTGGAGGGCTACACGGCCTGGGGCTCGGGGGTGCGCCGCGACGAGTCGCCGAGCCGCGCCGGCACCAGGCTGGTCGACTGGGACGCCAAGCGCGGCATGGTGAAGGTCAACCCGCTGGCGGCCTGGACCCAGGACGACGTCGACTCCTACATCACCGAGCACCAGGTGCCGGTCAACCCGCTGCACGAGATCGGGTACGCCTCGATCGGGTGCGCCCCCTGCACGCGGCCGGTGGCCCCGGGCGAGGACCCGCGTGCCGGCCGGTGGGCCGGTCGCGGCAAGACCGAGTGCGGCCTGCACACCTGATGAAGGGCTTCGTTCCACCCCACGCCGCGCTTCGCACGCCGCGGGCCCCTGGAACGAAGCCCTAGCGGCAGGATGGGGCCGTGCCCCCACCGCCGCGCCTGTCCCCTGACGAGCTCGCTGCCGCCCTGTCCGGGCTCCCGCTGTGGTCGGGGGACGGCGAGGGCCTCCACCGCACCGTGGAGCTGCCGGGCTTCCCGGACGCCGTCGCCGCGATCGTGCGCATCGGGTTCGTCGCCGAGGAGATGGACCACCACCCGGACGTGGACCTGCGCTGGCGTCGCCTGCACCTGACGTTGGTCACCCACGCCTCGGGCGGGGTCACCGAGTTCGACCTCGAGCTCGCCCGGCGCATCGACGCCCTCTTCCCCGGCTGAGCGGACCCTCCGCGCGGAGAGTCCCCGTCGGTTCCGGACTCTCGGCGCGGAAGGTCCGGAACCGACGGGGTCGCTCAGCTGCCGATCACGCCGCCGTCGTCCCGGGCGACGACGACGGTGGCCGAGCGCGGCGTGGTGACGCCGTCCAGCCCCGGCCAGCTGCTGTCGCCGTCCTCACCGGGGTGCTGCAGGTTGACGAACAGGGTCCGCTGGTCGGGCGTCATCGCGATCCCGGTGACCTCGCACTGCCGGGCACCGGTGAGGAAGCGGCGCACCTCGGGGACCCCGTTCCGGTCGGTCCGGTACGGGTCGGCGGCCAGCATCTGGTTGTTGGCGCCGCCGGGCTGCGTGCCGTCGGTCTGGATCCAGGCACGGCTGTCGGGGTCCAGCCACAGACCGTCGGGTGAGCCGAACGCGTCCTCCGCGGCGATCGTCGAGCCGTCGGCCCCGTCGCCGGGGCCGGCGAGCAGGAAGACGTCCCAGCTGAACCCGGTCGCGGTGTGGTCCCCGTGGTCCTCGTCCCAGCGGACGATGTGCCCCCACTGGTTGCGGGTCCGGGGGTTGGCCGCGTTCGCGATGGTCCGCCCGGTGTTGTTGGTCAGCGTGACGTAGACGGTGCCGCTGCGCGGGTCGACGGCGGTCCACTCGGGCCGGTCCATCGGCGTGGCCCCCACCCGGTCGGCCGCCTGGCGGGTCTTGACCAGCACGTCGCCCTGGTCGGCGAAGCCGTTCTCCGGGGTCAGCCCATGCTGCCCGTGCACCAGCGGCACCCACTCGCCGCGGCCGTCGTCGGTGAACCGGGCCACGTAGAGGGTGCCCTCGTCGAGGGGGCTCGTGCCACGGGCGCGCATCGAGCGCCAGTTCGCGGCGCTCACGAACTTGTAGACGTACTCGTTGACCTGGTCATCGCCCATGTAGACGACGACCCGGCCGCCGCGGCTGACGTGGACCGTGGCGTCCTCGTGCTTGAGCCGGCCGAGCGCGGTGCGCTTGACCGGGGCCGAGCGCGGGTTGAGCGGGTCGATCTCGACCACCCAGCCGAAGCGGTTGGGCTCGTTGGCGTCACCGGCCCGGACCACGAAGCGCGGGTCGTGCGCCGCCCAGCCGTTGCGGTCCCCGCCCACGCCGTAGCGGGTCTGCAGCGCGGCGTCCTCACCGCCGTGGCCGGGATCCACCCGGAAGTAGCCGTTGAAGTTCTCCTCGCAGGTCAGGTACGTGCCCCACGGGGTCTCGCCGTTGCCGCAGTTGTTGATCGTGCCCAGCGGGGTGCTGCCCGCGGGGTCGGCCGCCGTCCTCAGCAACCGGTGGCCGGCCGCCGGGCCGGAGAACGACATCGGGGTGGTGGCGGTGATCCGCCGGTTCCGCGGGGAGCGCTTGACCTGCCACTCCCCCGACCGGGCGCGCTCGATCTCGACGACGCTGACCCCGTGCGCGTTCTGCGACTTGCGCACCCCCTCGGCCGACGTCGGCTTGTAGCCGTCCACGAACTGCGCGCGGTGCAGGTAGTACTCGTCGGTGTACTCGTGGTTGAGGACCAGCAGGCCGTGCTCGTTGCCGCGGCGGCCGCTGTGCAGCGGGAAGTAGGTCATCCCGTCGTGGTGCATGCCGATCTGCTCGGCCTGCTCGGCGGCGGTGTTGCCGGCCGGCCCGCCCTCCTCCGCGGTCCCCGGCGCGAACGCGGGGAACGAGCCGAGGATCGGAGTGCCCCACGGGATGAACGGCCGCGCGGTGTACCCGCGCGGCACGATCACCTCGTCGGCGGTGCCCGGCGGCACCGGCTCGAACCCGAGCAGCCCGCGCCCGCCGCGGTCCTGGCCCCCGGGGGGCGCGGCCACCGCGGCCGGCGGGCCGACCAGGCTGGTGGTGAGGAACCCGGCCGCGGCCAGCACGCCACCGGCCAGCACGGAGCGGCGGGACAGCCGCGCTCCGGCGATCTCCGAGAACGGCCGCGCGGTCGAGGGGTTGCTGGCGTCGTCGTCGGGATCGGCGGCGGGTTCGAGGGTGAGGGACACGGAGCCTCCAGGACGTCGGGCGATGGACCGCTGCGGACGCTAGGAAGCCCGGTTGACGCGCGCGTGGCCTGCACCTGCCCGTGCGGTGAACCCCGGGCCACGCGTCGGGTGCCCTCCGCACGCGGCAGGCGGCCCCGCGGGGGCACCGACCCGGGCTCCACCGGCGGGAACGGAGCCGAGCAGCTCCTGGAAGGCGATGGCTCGGGGCAGGTCGGTGGCGCTGACGGCCACGGCGGCGATCTCCACGGGTCGGGCCTACCCCCGCCCGCTGACAGGACCGGGGCGGATCAGTGCTGGACCGGGAGGACCAGGAGGCCCAGCAGCCGGTCGGCCTCGGCGTCGGGGTCCCCGGTCAGGCCGGTGTGCACCGGCCCCGCCTGCACCACGGTGCTGCGCGGTGCGGTGAGCCAGCGGAACCGGGCACCCAGCGCCTCCCGGCCGGCCGCGCCCGCCTCCGGCGCCGCGGCGCAGATGTCGACCACGGCCTGCAGGGCGCGGCCGATGGCCTCGGCGTCGGCGGTCGGGTCCAGCGCGCGCAGCCGGTCGACGTCGAGGTCGACGCGGGAACCCAGGTAGTCCCGCTGGCGGCAGTAGACCAGGACGCCGGCGTTGAGCGACTCTCCCCGCTCCACCCGGGGCACGACCCGCAGGACGGCGTACTCGAAGGTGTCCCGGCTCATCGCTGGGTCACCCCCTCCGGCGGCGGCGGGCCGAGCCAGGGCGGCCGGTTCTCCCCGCGCGGCGACCGGCGGCGCGCCCCGCCCGCGGCCGCGGTGGCGACCAGCTGCGGCAGCCACGCGTCGCGGAGGGCCACCCGGTCCAGCAGCTGGTCGACGTAGCGGACGCGGACGTCGTCCGGGGCGTCGTCCGGCGACGGGCCCTCCAGCCAGTCGTCGGGCACCTGCGCCAGCACCGCCTCCAGCATCGGCCGGGTGACCCGGGGCGCGAGCGCTGCGTCCGCGCCGACCACGTCGGGCTGGCACTCCACGAGCGCGTGCTGCGAGGCGTCGTAGGGCCGGGCCACCGCGGCCTCCGCCCCCGGCCAGTGGTGGTGGAAGGTGAGCGCCGCGCCGTGGTCGATCAGCTGCAGCCTCCCGTGCCAGAACAGCATGTTGGGGTTGCGCCACGAGCGATCGACGTTGCCGACCAGCGCGTCGAACCACAGCACCCGCCCGGCGAGCTCGGGGCCGACCTCGGCGACACCGGCCTCGAAGTCCAGCGCGCCGGGCAGGTAGTCCAGGCCGAGGTTCGTCCCGGCGGAGCGCTGCAGCAGCTCCTGCACCTCGAAGTCCGGCTCCCCCACCGCGAGCTCCGGGGCCACGTCGACGGTGACCAGCGCGGGCACCGGCAGCGACAGCGCCCGGGCCAGCTCGCCGCAGACCACCTCGGCGACGAGGACCTTCACACCCTGGCCGGCGGCCCGCCACTTGACCACGTAGGTCCCCAGGTCGTCGGCCTCCATGAGCCCCGGCAGCGAGCCACCCTCGCGCAGCGGGGTGACGTAGCGGGTGGCGGTGACGGCGGGCAGCACAGTGCGCGGACCCTATCGCCGCCCCCACCGGCGACACTGCAGCGGTGGGCCTTCTCCGCGCGACCTCCCCCGGCGACCTCGCCGCCGCACCGTTGACCTACGCCGAAGTGGGCGCCACCCGGGACGCCGAGCTCCCGGCCGGCTACACGCACGGGAAGCGGTCCGTGGTCGTCGGCACCGGGCAGAAGGCGTTCGAGCGGGCCACGGCCGCGGTCCTCGACTGGCGCGCCCAGCGCAGCGTCGGGATGCGGGTGCGGGCCGACGGGCCGGCGAGCGAGCCGGGCACGGTCGTCGTCCTCACCGCCGGGCTGCCACGCCTGGGCTACGACATCCCGTGCCGGGTGGTGTGGGCGCAGACCACCGGGGACGAGCGAGGGTTCGCCTACGGCACGCTGCCCGGGCACCCGGAGAGCGGCGAGGAGGCGTTCCTCGTCCGGCTGACCCCCACCGGGGAGGTCGTCTTCACCCTCCGGGTCTTCTACCGGCTGGCCTCGCCGCTGGCCCGTCTCGGTGGGCCGGTCAGCCGGGTCGTGCAGCGGCTGGCCTCGGCGCGGTACGTCGCCGCGATCCGTCGGGCGGCCGGCGGCCGATGAGTCCGGCGCGGTCGGCCGGTCGGAATGTGCACGGAGGCAGACCGAGGAGGCGGCGTGGGGGTGGCGGAGGACGTCGAGAGGGCGGTGAGCAGCCACGTGGCTGCGGGCCGGGTACCCGGCGCGAGCTGGTGGGTGAGCCGGGGTGACGAGGTGGCCCGGGGCGCGGCGGGGGTGCACGTCCCCGGCGGCGAGGACCGGGTCACACCGGACACGGTGTTCCGCATCGCGTCGGTGACCAAGCCGGTCGTCGCCGCGGCGGTGATGTCGCTGGTCGACGAGGGTGTGCTGCGGCTGGACGACCCGGTGGACGCCGTCCTCCCCGAGCTCGGCGGGCGCGTGGTCCTCGCCGATCCGGCCGATGCAGCGGCGGGGACGGTGCCGGCCCGCCGGGCGATCACCGTGCGCGACGTCCTGACGTTCCGGCTCGGCCTCGGGATGGACTTCACCGCCCCCTGGCCGTCGCCGACCCTGATCGCGATGGGCGCCGCCGGCCTGCCCGCGGGTCCGCCCCAGCCGCAGGCCGCGCCACCGCCGGACGAGTGGCTGCGGCGGCTGGCCACCGTCCCGCTGGCCCACCAGCCCGGCGAGCGCTGGCTCTACCACACCGGCGCCAGCGTGCTGGGCGTCCTCGTCGCCCGGGCCGCCGGCCGCCCGCTGCCGGAGGTGCTGGCCGAGCGGGTGCTCGACCCGCTGGGCATGGCCGGCACCGGGTTCGGCGTGCCCGGGCCGGCCCGCGACCGGCTGGGACCGCACTGGACGCCCCCCGCCGATGACGGCACCCGGACGGTCTACGACCCCGCGGAGGGCCAGTGGGCGCATCCCCCGGCGTTCCCCGACGCCGGGGACGGGCTGGTCTCCACCGTCGACAACCTCGCCGCCTTCGCCGCGATGCTGTCCGCCGGGGGCCGCACGCCGGGCGGCTCCCGGGTGCTCAGCGAGGCGGCCGTGCGGGCGATGACGACCGATCAGGTCGGCGCAGTGGACGACGAGGGCGGTGGGTGGGGCCTGGGCATCGGGGTCCGGATCGCCGCCGCGCCGGACGGCCGCTCGGCGGGCACCTACGGCTGGGACGGCGGCCTGGGCGGCTCGTGGTGGACCGACCCCGTCACGGGCGTCACGGCGATCCTGCTGACCAACCAGATGTGGGCGTCCCCGCAGCCCCCCGCGGTGTTCGGCGACTTCTGGGCGGCCGCGTTCGGGGTGAGCTGCCCGGACCCGACTCGCCGGTGACCTGCCCGTCCGTGACGGATGACGTGGAGTAACCACCCGATACGTCCGGAACCGCGATGTGCCGGATCGCGGACGTTCCGGTGTCCGCGGAGCCGTCGACGGCCTATCGTCGACGCCCCGACCCGGGCGGATGCGTGCCCGCGAGTCCTCCGACATCCCGCGGGACGAGCACTGGGGCTCGACCGGACGGGGTGGAGGCCCGATGGACTGGTGGGACCCGGCGATCGCCGCGTGCGGCCTGCTGGTCGGTGTCGTGGTCGGCCTGACGGGAATGGGCGGCGGTGCCCTGATGACGCCCGCCCTGGTCTTCTTCTTCGGCGTCCCCCCGCTGGCGGCGGTCTCCAGCGACGTGGTCGCCGGGCTGTTCATGAAGCCGGTCGGTGGGCTGGTGCACCTGCGGCACGGCACCGTCCACGTCGGGCTGGTGAAGTGGCTGTGCCTGGGTTCGATCCCGGGCGGGTTCTGCGGGGTGCTCCTCCTCCGGCTCATCGGCGAGAGGGCTCCGCTGCAGGATGTCCTGCTGGTCGCGCTGGGCGCCGTCCTCGTGCTCGCTGCGTTCGGCATGGCCGCGCGCGCGTACCTGAAGCTGTGCGCGCGGGAGCGGGCCCGCACCGCGGGCCGCGCACGCGCGGAGACGGGGCTGTCGGCCGTCCCGCCGCGGCCGCTCGCCACCGTCCTCGTCGGCACCGGTGGGGGGCTGGTCGTCGGGATGACCTCGGTCGGAGCCGGCTCGCTGATGATCGTCTGCCTGCTCCTGCTGTACCCCACCATCCAGGCGCGGCAGCTGGTCGGTACCGACCTGGTGCAGGCCGTCCCGCTGGTCGCCTCGGCCTCCCTGGGGCACCTGCTGTTCGGCGAGTTCACCCTCGGCCTGACCGGCAGCATCCTGGCCGGCGCCCTCCCCGGCGTGTGGCTGGGGGCACGGGTCTCCTCCCGGTCGCCGGGGAGCCTGGTCCGCCGGACGCTCCCGGTGATCCTGCTCGCGTCGGGCGCCAAGCTGCTCGGCGTCCCGACCACCGTGGTGCTGGTGATCGGCGTGTCGGCGGCGGTCGGCGGCGCGGCCGGCTGGGCGTGGGTGCGGGTGCGGCACGGTGAGCCGCCGTTCGTCTTCCAGCACCGGCGCCGGTTGCGCGGAGCGGCCTGAGGCGGCGCTCACCCCTCGACGGGGATGTCGAGGGCAACGGCCAGCCGGGAGCGCAGCCGCAGTGCCAGCGTCTGCGGCCCAGACACCGAGCGGGTGTCGAAGAAGGTCACCTCCACCATCCGGCCGGCGACCGGCTGCACCAGGGACGCCACGAGCGGGCACCCACGCCCGGCGGCGTCGGCCAGGTGGTGGGCCTCGCGGAGACCGCAATGGGGGTCGCCCTCCCGCAGCGGCCAGGTCAGGTGGACGCTGAGCTGCCCCAGCCACTCGGTGACGCACAGCAGCGTGACCGGGGGCCGGTCGGGGGCGGCGACGACGATGCCCGGCGCGGAGACCGAGCGGACGTGGCCGGCCTCGACCGGCCACAGCGCCCCCGGGTACGTCATCGCTCGCCTCACCGCCTCTCGGTCCGGCGGAACGGTCTGGCCGGAGGTCAGAGGATCATCCCGGCGCCGACGGTGGCGTTGCTCGCCGCGTCGATGACGGATGAAGCTGCCGGTGATCCGGTTGACCCGGTAGGCGTCGGTGAACAGCGGGGCGGTGATCCGCAGCTCCAGCCGGCGCGCACGTGTGGTCGGCGCCAGGGCCGGTGCGTGACCGCGGAGGCTCGCCGCGGTCCGCGGCGACGACATCCACCGGTGGACCCCGCACCGCCGGTGACGAGGCAGGTCACGCGGCGGAGGCTAGCGGCGAACCCGCGCTCAGCGAGGCCGTTTCGTTCCGGTGCTTCGGGGCGGGCGGGGGACGCGGTGCCGGCACGTGCCCCGACGAACCCGCCCCGCGGAACAGGTCATCTAGACGTCGCGGCGCTCGAGCAGCACCGCGCCCATCGCCCACGTCCCCAGCGCCCACGCGCCGGTGACCACCAGGCCCACCGGCCAGCTGGTGGGGACGGCGAGGAACGGATCCTCCCCCACCCGCAGCGCCGGCAGCGCCTGCGAGGCCCGGGCGGCCAGCTCACTCCCGGAGAGGGCGAGCAGCGGCGGCAGCAGGAAGACCAGCGCGACGCCGGCCCCGACGCCGCCCGCGGTGGAGCGGAGCACCGCACCGAGCCCGACGGCGAGCACCGCCACGAGCACCGCGCCGGCCACCTGCAGCCCGAGCGGGCGCAGCACGCCCTCCCCGGTCAGGAGGAACCCGCCGGGGACGGCGGTGAGCGTGCGGGCGGCCAGCGCGCACACGGCGGCGAGCGCGGCGGTCAGCAGGGCGGTCCAGGTGGCGACGACGGCGGTCTTCACCATCAGCAGCCGGGTCCGCCGCGGTACCGCGGTGAGCGAGACCAGCGCGGTGCCGGTGCCGAACTCGGCGGAGACGGCCAGGACGCCGAGCACCACGATCACCAGCTGCCCGAAGCCGAAGCCGGTCAGCGCCACGCTCACCGCGACGTCGGCCCGGATCGCCGTCGGCGTGGTGGCCGCGGCCAGCCAGCCGAAGGCCCCGACCGTGACCAGGTAGACCGCGGTGCACCACCACGTGGAGCGCACCGAGCGCAGCTTGGTCCACTCGCTGCGCAGCAGCGCCCGGGCCGGGACGGCGACGCTCACGACCGGCCCGCCCGGTACTCGACGTCCTCGCCGGTCAGCGAGAGGTAGACCGCCTCCAGGGAGGCCACCACCCGGGTCAGCTCGTGCACCCGCAGGCCGGCGGCGAACGCGACGTCACCGACGGCCGCCGCATCCAGGCCCCGCACCCGCAGGGCGCCGTCGAGCTCGAGGGAGACGTGCGCGCCGGCCCGGCCCAGGGCCACCGACAGCAGCGGCGCCTCCGGGCTGCGCACCCGGACCGCGGCGTGCGCGCCGAGCAGGTCGGCCATCGACACGTCGGCGAGCAGCCGGCCCCGGCCGAGGACGACGAGGTGGTCGGCGGTGTCCTGCATCTCGCTCATCAGGTGGCTGGACACCAGCACGGTGCGGCCCTCGGCGGCCAGCTCCCGCAGCAGCTCGCGCATCCAGCGGATGCCCTCCGGGTCCAGCCCGTTGACCGGCTCGTCGAGCAGCAGCACCTCCGGGTCGCCGAGCAGCGCCGCGGCGATGCCCAGCCGCTGCGCCATCCCGAGCGAGAAGCCGCGCACCCGCTCGTGCGCCACCCCGCCCAGGCCGACCAGCTCCACCACCTCGTCGACCCGGCGGGCGGGCAGCGCGTTGCTCTGCGCCAGCACGGCCAGGTGCTGGTAGGCGGTGCGCCCGGGGTGCCGGGCGCCGGGGTCGATGAGCGCGCCGACCCGCCGCATCGGCCGGTCCAGGGCGCGGTAGGGCACGCCGAGCACGGTCGCCGTCCCGGCGGTGGGCCGGGTGAGGCCGAGCACGCAGCGCATCGTCGTCGTCTTGCCCGACCCGTTCGGGCCGAGGAAGCCGGTGACCCGGCCGGGCTCGATGCGGACGGTGAGGTCGTCGACGGCGACCCGCTCGCGGTACTCCTTGGTCAGCCCGTCGAGCTCGATCACCCGGACAGCATCGCGGCCCGGGGCCGCCGCGGGGTGGAGGCGCGAGGGACACGGGCTCCGGACCTGGCCGTTTGAGGACGCAACGACACCGGGTAGCGCGGGGCCTCGCACGCAGGACGGCCCCTCAGGAGAACCCATGCCCCCCGCACGCCAGCCGAACCAGTCCGCGCCGACCACCGTCAGTCCCACCGGCGTGGGCCACGAGGGCCCGAAGGACGGCCGCGATCCCCGGGCGCAGGCCGGCGACGCGCTCACCACGCCCAACGGGGTGCGCATCCCCGACTCCGACCACTCGCTCAAGGCGGGCCCCCGCGGGCCGGTCCTCCTCGAGGACTTCCACCTGCGCGAGAAGATCATGCACTTCGACCACGAGCGGATCCCCGAGCGCGTGGTCCACGCCCGCGGGGCGGGGGCGCACGGCGTCTTCACCGCGAACGGGGCGGCCGCGAAGGTCACCCGGGCCGCCGTCCTCGCCGAGAAGGGCCTGGAGACGCCGGTGTTCGTCCGGTTCTCCACCGTGCTGGGCTCGCGCGGCTCGGCCGACACCGTGCGCGACACCCGCGGGTTCGCGACGAAGTTCTACACCAAGGAGGGGACCTGGGACCTGGTCGGCAACAACATGCCGGTGTTCTTCATCCAGGACGCGATCAAGTTCCCCGACATCATCCACGCCGGCAAGCCGCACCCGGACCGGGAGATCCCGCAGGCGCAGTCGGCGCACGACACCTTCTGGGACTTCGTCACGCTCCACACCGAGGCCACCCACCACACGATCTGGAACATGAGCGACCGCGGGATCCCGCGCAGCTACCGGACGATGGAGGGCTTCGGGGTCCACACCTTCCGGCTGGTCAACGCCGACCGGGAGACCTGCCTGGTCAAGTTCCACTGGAAGCCCCGGCTCGGGGTGCACTCCCTGACGTGGGAGGAGGCGCAGATCGCCGCGGGCGTCGACCCCGACTTCCACCGCCGCGACCTCTACGACGCCATCGAGGCCGGCGCCTTCCCCGAGTGGGACCTGGGCATCCAGGTCTTCCCCGACACCCCGGAGGAGACCTTCGAGGGCATCGACCTGCTCGACCCCACCAAGATCGTGCCGGAGGAGCTCGCGCCGGTGCAGGTGATCGGGACGATGGTGCTCACCGGCAACCCGACCAACTTCTTCGCCGAGACCGAGCAGGTCGCCTTCCACACCGGCCACCTGGTACCCGGCATCGAGGGCACCAACGACCCGCTGCTGCAGGGGCGCAACTTCTCCTACCTGGACACCCAGCTCACCCGGCTGGGCGGCCCCAACTTCACCCAGATCCCGATCAACCGGCCGCACGCGCCGGTCAACGACAACACCCGGGACGGCTTCCACCAGCACGGGATCCACACCGGGCAGGCGCCGTACACGCCCAACAGCGTCGACGCCGGCAGCCCGTTCCCGTCGGACTGGTCCGAGGGCGGCTACGTGAACGTGCCACGGGCGGTCAGCGGCGAGGTCGGCCGCAGCGCGCCGGCGTCCTTCGACGACCACTTCTCCCAGCCGGCGATGTTCTACGCGAGCCTCACCAGCGTCGAGCAGCAGCACGTGGCCGACGCCTACACCTTCGAGCTGGGCAAGTGCTACGAGCAGTCGATCAAGGAGCGGGCACTGACGGTGCTCGCGAAGATCGACGCCGATCTCTGCGCCCGGGTCGCCGCCGGCCTCGGCCTGCCCGCGCCGTCCCCCGAGCCGGTGGAGCACGGGGAGTCGCCGGCGCTGCGCCAGATCAAGCCGGAGCCCTTCCCGATCGAGGGCCGGATCGTCGGCGTGGTGGCCGGTCCCGGCGCCGATCTGAAGGGCATCGCGAAGCTGCGGGAGGCGCTGGAGGCCGAGGGCGCGCTGCTGCGGGTCATCGCCCCGCACGGCGGTCAGCTCGTCGACGGCTCGGACGTCGAGATCGTCGAGCGCACCTTCGCCACCGGCCGCTCGATCGAGTTCGATGCGATCGTCGTGGCCGACGGCGCACCGAAGGACGGCGACTTCCGTGCCCTCGTCATGCTGCAGGAGGCCTTCCGGCACCTGAAGGCGGTCGGCGCCTGGGGCGACGGCGTCGAGGTGCTGCAGGCCGCAGGCGTCGATGTCGAGGCCCCGGGCGTGCTGACCGGCGAGAAGTCCGACAAGACCCTGGCCACCGGGCTGATCGCCGCCCTCGGGATGCACCGGGCGTGGGAGCGGACGCCGCTGGTCAGCGCGTCGCTGGTGCCGCCGACGGTCTGACCGCCGGTCCGGGCCGGGGCGCTCCGCCGCCTCGGCCCGGCTCCAGGCGGTCCGGCATCGGGAGGAGGATCGGCGCCCGTGACGACCCGACGGATGGTGACGCTGCACGTCTGGGGCGTGCCGGGCCGGGCGGTGCCCGGCGCGCTGGTCCGGGTGGCCACCGACCGCCCCGCCCTGCGGCGCACGCCGGGCCTGCGGTTCGCCAAGCTGCTGGGCACCGGCCGGGGACGCACCTTCACCGTGCGGGACGCCGACCCCCGCCGCTGGGCGCTGCTGGCGGTGTGGGACGACGCGGACGACGCGGACGCGTTCGAGCACGGCCCCCTGCTGCGCCGGTGGCGCCGGCCGGCCGAGGAGGAGTGGTCCGCGCGGCTGCGCCCGCTGGCCGCACGCGGCCGGTGGTCCCGCGCCGAGCCGTTCGGGCGCCCCTGGCCGCAGCGCTGGGAGGGTCCCGTCGCGGCGATCACCCGCGCCCGCCTCGCCCCGCGCAAGGCGCTCGCCTTCTGGCGGGCCGTGCCGCCGGTCGCCGCGGACCTGCACGCCGGCCCGGGCCTGCGGCTGGCCCTCGGCATCGGGGAGGCGCCCATCGGGCTGCAGGGCACGTTCAGCGTGTGGGAGTCGGCGGCGGCCCTCAACGCCTTCGCCTACACCCGCGCACCGCACGCGGCCGTGATCGAGCAGACCGCTCGGCAGGGCTGGTACGCCGAGGAGTTGTTCGCCCGGTTCGGGCTGCTGTCGGCCGGCGGAACCCTGGGCGGACGCGACCCCCTGGCCTGAACGGCGAACGGCCAGGTCGGCCGCTCGCCCACCGATCGTGACCGCCCGCTCACCGTCAGGCCGGGCAATCCGCGGGACGGGCCCTCGTCGTTCCGGTCGCCGTCCTCGCCCTTCACCGCGGGACGTACGTCCCTTATGGTCGCCGCGCCCCGGTATCCCTTCCCAGCAGGACGGGGGACATGGAGCTCGACCGCCGACGATTCCTCGTGATCGCGGGCGTCGTGGTGGCCGCGCCCGTCGCGGTGTGGCTGGGCGTGGAGGTTCTGGCCGAGGACCCTCCCGCGACCGCACCGTCCGGGCCCGCCCCGTCGCCAGACGGCCCCACCAGCAGCGCCGGGGCCCGCCCGCCCCAGTACTCCCTCGGTGCGCCGACGAGCGAACTGCTCGCCCGCTCGGGTTCCGCCCTCGTGGTGCCCACCGGCCGCTTCACGACGCCGTACGAGGTGCCCCGGCCGTCCGACGACACGACCTGGGACATGCGCGGCGCCACGTTCATCGGCTACTTCGACGCCGACGCCCGCTTCGAGGTCAACGCGTTCGCCGGCGGGGCCACCGAGGAGCAGAAGAACGCCCACCCGATCCGGATCGGCTACCGGCAACCCGTGGGCGGTGCGGCCATCATCGGCGGCGTGGTCGAGGGCGCCCAGCCCGAGACCCTGACCTGGGAACGGATGAAGTACGGCCAGCACGTGCAGGACGACACCGACGCCTGGATCGACGCGGGCCGGCCGGAGGACGTCGACCCGCACCGCGGCCAGATCGACAACCGCAACCAGGACGGCGATCCCCGCGTCTACATCAAGCCGGGCAGCTGGGCGGTGTGGGACGGGGTGCGCGTCCGCAACACCCACGACGGCATCGGCCTCTACGGCGACTTCGCCGAGGGCCCGGGCACCTGCTACATCCGCAACTGCTGGCTGCGCAGCATCCACGACGACGCGATCGAGAACGACGACTGGCACGAGCTGCACGTCTTCGACACCCTCGTCGAGGGCACCTACACGTTCCTGTCCTGCAACGACGAGGACCTGGACGACGCCTCCACGGACCACGCGGTCACCGTCGAGAACAGCGTCGTCCGGTTGCGACCGTTCCCCGGCGGCTACAAGACCCGGTCCACGGACGCCGTCCACGGCCAGATCTACAAGAGCCGGCGCAACTCGCCGGCGCTCGTCCTGCGCGACGTCGTCATCGCGTCGGAACGGTTCCAGGAGCCGTCGGACGCCGAGCTCCCCGAACGCCGGGGACAGCTCGCCGACCGCTACGAGAACGTCACGCTGGTGTGGCTCGGCCCCGGGCGGTACCCCGGCAACGTCCCCGATGGATGCACGCTCACCACCGATCCGGCTGTCTACGAGAACGCGGTGGCCGACTGGAAGTCGCGGCACGGTGTCGCCGGGGACGACGCCGTGGACATGAACCGCATGATCAACCCGGATCCGCCCGCGGCGTAGCCGCGTGGGTGCCCGTGCGGGAACGGAACGGACCGGCCGGATGCCGTCGCCAGGAGGACGCCGGCATCGGGCTCGGACGAAGGAGGGCACGTGGCGGCTGAGCACCCCGACGCTCCACCTGTTGCGACAGCGGTGCGCGGGCCCGGGCGGTCGTCGGCCGTGCCCACCGTTCCACTGCGGCTGGTCGAGGAGCTGTGCAGCCGGCTGCGCGACACCGGTGTGTCCTACTGCCACTGGAAGAGCACCGACATGCTCCACCTCTCCGCCTCGGGCGTGAACGACCTCGACCTCCTGGTGGACCGGCGGCACCTGCCGGCCTTCCTCGGCGTCCTCGCCGCGTGCGGCTTCAAGCAGGCCCGCCCGCGGCGGGGGCGGCAGGTGCCGGGGGTGGTCCACTACTACGGCCTGGACGCCCGCACCGGAACGCTGGTCCACGTCGACGCCCAGGCCCAGCTGGTCCTCGGCGACGACACGACCAAGAGCGTCCGGCTCCCGATCGAGCAGGCCTACCTGGCCTCGTGCACCCAGGGGCCGCTGTTCCCCGTGCCCGCACCGGTGTTCGAGCTCGCCGTCCTCGTGGTGCGACTCGCCCTCAAGCACGCCACCTGGGACGCCGCCGCGTTCGGCCTGGCCCCGCTGCGCCCCGCTGAGCGTCGGGAGCTGCAGTACCTGTCCGCACGCGTCGACGACGAGGTCCTGCGCCGCGTCGTCGAGGTCCACCTCCCGTGGATCGGATGGGGGGACTGGTCGCGGTACCACCGCGCACTCCTGGACGGCGCGCCTCTCCGCGCGTGCCTGCCCGCAGGCCGGGCCGTCGTGCGCGGGGTCGGCGACCTGATGCGCCGCCGTCCCGCGGTCGACACCGCCCTGCGGTGCGGCCGCCGCGTGGAGTGGGGGGTGCGGCACTACGTACTGGGTCAGCGCAACACCAAGCGCCTGGTGGCAGGCGGCAGCGTCGTCGCCGTCGTCGGCGGCGACGGCGCTGGGAAGTCCACCCTGACCAACGGCCTGGCCGGCTGGCTCGGCGGCGCATTCGACACCCGGGTCGTGCACATGGGCAAACCCCCGCGCGGGCCGGCGAACCTCGTCGTCAAGGGTGCCCTCACCGCAGCCCGCCGAGCGGGGCTGCTGCCGGGCTGGCTGCCCAACTACCCCACCCCCGCAGAGCACCGCGGCCGCTTCCCCGGCCACGCCTGGCTGCTGTGGCAGCTCGTCACCGCCACCGACCGCCGGCGGCAGCACCGCCGGGTCCGGTCGCTGGCCGGGCGGGGCGTCCTGGTGGTCTGCGACCGCTTCCCCGTCGACCAGGTCACGCGCATGGACGGCCCCCGCACCCGGTGGGTACCCACCGAGGGGGTGCCCGCCCTGGCCCGCCGGCTGGTGCGGGCCGAGCAGCGCGCCTACGCCGCGATCGCGCCCCCGGACCTGCTCGTCGTCCTGCGGGTCGATCCCGACACCGCGGTGGCCCGCAAGCTCGGCGTCGACCCGGCGGAGTTCGTCCGCCCGCGCTCGGCCGAGGTGTTCGCCGCCGACTGGCACGCCACCGGCGCGGTGGTGCTCGACGCCGCCCGGCCGGCGGACGACGTGCTCGCGCAGGCACGGTCCGCCGTCTGGGCGAACCTGTGACCGACCGCCCCCCGTCCGGCTCCGCGGCGTCCCCGGGCCGCTGCCTGGAGCTGGCCGGGATCCCGGGGTCCGGGAAGAGCCGCCGCGTCGGGACCCTGGCGGCACGGCTGACCCACCTCGGGGTCGCGGTCACCCAGCCCCAGGCGCGGTTCGCCCCGTCGGTGCCGACCGCCCGCCGGCTGGCGCGCAAGGCGAGGGCCTGCGGAGCCGCCGCGGTCGCCGCGCCGGGAACGACGGCACGCGTGCTGCGCGCCCTCGCCGGTTCCCACCAGCCCGGCCCCGGGGACCTCGCGGGCCGGGTCGTCCAGTGGCTGGTCGCCCAGGAGGCCGCCGCCCGCGCGGCGCGGTTCGACGGGGTCAGCATCCTCGACGAGGGACCGGTCCAGGCGCTGTGGTCGATCGGGATCCGCGGGGACGTGGATCCCGTCCTCGCCGCCGTCCCCCACCGGCACCCGGCCGATCTGCTCGTCGTCGTCCGGGTACCGCCGGAGCTGGCGCTGGAGCGGCTGACCCGGCGGGTGTCGCGGCACAGCCGGACGCAGCTGCTGGACCGGCCCGCGCAGCTGGCCGAGCTGCACCGCGGGGCCCGGCTGCTCGACCGGCTGGCCGAGTGGTGGGCACGTTCCGGGGAGGTGCACCTGCTCGACGGCGCGGCGGACGACGGCGCCGACCTCGAGCTGCTGGTGGCTCGGGTCTGCGCCTCGGTCAGACCGTGTACTCCACGTGCAGGACCGGCGCCCGGGCCGCACCGCCGTTGAATGCCTCGGCCACCCGCGTCCCGGTTCCCGTGACCATCAGCACCAGCGCGTTCCCGGAGGCCCAGCCGGGACGCGCCACGATCTCCTGCAGCACCCCGGTCAGGGCCGGGGTCCGCTGGTCGGCGGTGCGCGCGCCGACCGTCGGCCACGGCGCGGGAGCCCAGGCGACGGTGGCTGCGGTCCTCGCCCGAGCCGAGATGTTCCGCGCTGTCGTCGTGAGCGGCCCGGCGTCGGCCGCGGCCTCGCCCACGATGCTCAGGCTCGCGGCAGCCGTGGAGGCCTCGTCGACCTGGAACTGCACCCAGGCGTTGGTGACCCGCGCCCCCGCCGGCACCGCCACCCCCGTGAACCGCAGGGCCACCGTCTGCGGCCTGGTCCCGTCCTGTCCGAGGTTGAGGTCCCCGCTGGTCAGGCCGACCGCGCCGGTCGACGCGCGCTCCTCGGCGTCGTCCGCACCGGCCCGCACGGGCGCGTCGAGACCCCCCGGTCCCCCCAGCCCGTCGACAGGAGCGCCGGGCAGCGGCGGCAGGGTGACCGCCAGCTCGTAGAAACGACCGTCGTTCTCGCTCGGGTTGGTGTCGTTGTCGACCCCGCGGTCGACGATGTAGAGGTTCTGCCCGCCGGACCCGTTGCTGGCCGGGGCGAGTGTGATCCCGGCCGCCTTCCGCGGGTTCGCCGCGGCGATGCTGATCGTGTTGAGCAGCCCACCCTGCCGGTCCAGCTCGTAGACGGTCCGACTGGGGCCGTCCAGGACGAGGATCGTGCCGCGCTCAGGGTGGAACTCGATGCCCTCCGGGTCCCGGGCGCCGTACCGGGCCACGTCGAAGGCGACGACCGTGTCGTCACCGGCCGGGGGGACCCCGTCGAAGCGGCCGTTCGCGCCCGGGCCGTAGTCGAAGACGTCCTTGGCGACCCCGTCGATGACCAGCAGGTGACCGTTGCTGGCGACGTCCATGTCGATGGTGACGTCCTCCGCGTCACCGCCGAGGGGCCGGGTCGAGAAGGAGGTCACGCCGTCGTCCGGGGTCCCGTATCGCCCGTCGGCGCCGGGGACGACCTCGAAGATCCGATCCGCGTCGTCGTCGGAGACGTAGAGGTTGCCGGTGGCGGGCCGGAAACCGGCGCCGGTCGGCTCGCGGGACCAGGGCAGGCTCGTGCCGCCCGGGAAGTCGGCTGCTTGCTGGCCGGTGAGACTGCTGACGAACAGGTTGGTCCCGGCGTACAGGGGGGTCTCCTCGACCTCACCGTCGCTGATGAGGAGCTGGTTGGTCCGCGGGTCGTAGGTGATGCCGGACGGGTCGGGGCTCGGCCGCCCCCACCCGGACGTCGAGTGCTGCGCGACCAGCGTCGCAGCGAGAGCGGCCGCCTGCGCGGTCTCCTGTGTCACCACCGCTCCGCCGGCGACGACGGCCAGCACGAGCACGACGCGCACAGCGGTAGGAATTCTCACGATCACCATCCGAACTAGTTCGGGCCCGCTCGGCGTCCGGAGGACACCGACGATGCCGACCACTCCTGGGCGATGTCCGACAGCGTCCCCGGCGTCTCCGAACGCAGTGCGAACGCGGTCGCAGAGGTGACCGAACCGCTATTCCTGCTGGTCAGGGACCGCCAGGTGGACGATCCGGCGTCATCATTTCTCCGTATCCGCCGCCCGCGCCGCTGCTCCGGCCGCACCTGGTGCCCGCGACGGAGCAGGGGTCCGGCCTCCACCGTCCGGCACCGTTGCGTCGTCGGAGGCCTACAGCACGGAGGAGAACTGCAGGAGCCGCAGGCCGCTCCCGGCTACCGCCTCGACGGACCCGGCGCCCGCCGGCGGCTCCGGGCGGGCGAAGCTCACCGACCCCGGACCGCCCACCTGCGACCGGGACGGCGCCACTACGCCGATCGGCGGCCGCAGCTCACCGCCGGGGAGCGCACCGCCCGCCGCCGCATCGGGCTGCAGCACGGTGAGGTCGGCACCGGGGCTCCCCGCCGGAGCGTCGGTCGCGCCGCGGCCCGCCAGCGGCGGCAGGTCCAGCGACATCTCGTAGAAGCGGCCGTCGTTCTCGTGCGGGAAGAAGTCGTTGTCGAGCCCGCGGTCGACGATGTAGAGGTGCAGCTCCCCCGAGCCGTCGCTGGCGGGGGCGAGGGCGATCCCCCCTGCCTTCAGGGGATTGGCGGCGGAGATGTCCACTGTGTTGAGCAGCTCCCCCCGCAGGTCGAGCTCGTACACGGTCTCGGTGGAGCCGTCGAGCACGAGCAGCGTGTTCCGCCCCGGGTGGTACTCGACCCCCTCGGGGTCCCGGGCGC
The DNA here is from genome assembly GCF_900114385.1 of Geodermatophilus ruber. Taxonomy (GTDB): domain Bacteria; phylum Actinomycetota; class Actinomycetes; order Mycobacteriales; family Geodermatophilaceae; genus Geodermatophilus; species Geodermatophilus ruber. The sequence goes on along the minus strand of NZ_FOSW01000008.1, from coordinate 175,419 downwards.
CGTACCGGCCGACGTCGTGGACGACGACCGTGTCGTCACCGGCCGGAGGGACCCCGTCGAAGAGATCGTCGACGCCCGCGGTGAAGTCGTACAGCCTCGCCCCGCTCCCCTCGACCACGAAGAGGCGGCTGCCGCCCATCAGGTCCGTGAGGACGGTGGCGTCCTCCGGATCGCCGGAGCCGACCGCGGCCGTGGCGAAGGAGGCCACCTCGTCGTCCCGCGCGCCGTACCGGCCGTCCGGACCCGCGGTGAACCGGAGGACCCGGTCCGCGTCGTCGTCGGTCACGACGACGTCGCCCGTGGCGGGCCAGTAGTCGATGCCGGTCGGCTCTTTGGTCCAGGGCAGGCTCGTCCCGCCGGGGAAGCCGGCCGGCTGCTTCCCGTCGAGGCTGGAGAGGAACAGGTTGGTGCCCGCGTACAGCGGCGTCTCCTCCACCTCACCGTCGCTGATGAGCAACTGGTTCGTGGCCGGGAGGTAGGTGATCCCGGACGGATCGGGGCTGGGGCGGTCCCACGTGGACGTGGGCCGGTCGGCGATCAGCGTGGCCGTCACCGTCGCCGGCACCACGGGTGGTGCCGTCAGACTGGGCACCGCGGCGAGGAACATGCCGCCGGCGGTGGCCAGGCGCAGGGATCGGGACGGCCGCAGGCGGAACGTCCGTGCCACCGGGTTCACGGATGCCTGCTGCGGAGCTCGCCGAGCCGCACGCCAGCCTGACCCCGCCATCGCATCCGCACGTCGACACCTTCGGTTCGCCGGCCTACCGAGACCTCTCACCGGTAATAAGGCGGATTCCCGTGGCGATGTCGACCAGCGGGTGCAGTAGGCGGCGCCATGCGTGTGACGGAGGAACCCGGCAGCTTCGTCCGGGGCCGACGGGAACGCTTCCCACCCTCGCGTCTCCCGCGCACACTGCGCTGAGCCCGATCTCCGCCGGCCGGCAGGAGCACGCCCGTGGACGTCGTTCCCGAGACCCAGCGGCCGACGGCGCTGCACGTGTGCACGCGCTACCAGCGCGGCGGTTCCGAGCGCCGGCTGCGGGACAGCATTCGCGCCCTGCCGGAGCTGCGGCACCACGTGCTGCTCGGCGCCGAGTCCGACCTGCAGCTCGCCCGGCAGCAGACCGGCGCGGAGCGGGTGTGGGCCCTGCCCACGCTGGTGCGCCCGGTCGACCCGGTCCGCGACCTGCGGGCACTGGTCTCCCTGTGGCGGCTGCTGCACCGGCGCGACTACGCGGTCGTCGTCTCGCACCAGTCGAAGGCGGGCGTGCTCGCCCGGATCGCCGCGGCGGCGGGCGGCGGTCCGCCCGCCGTCCACTCGCTGTCCATGGCCAGCTTCGGGCCGGGCTACGGCCGGGTGGAGAACCGGGTGTTCCCGCACGTGGAGCGGGCGCTCGGCGCTCGGACGTCGGCGTTCTGCGTCGTGGGGGCGGACCTCGCGCAGCGCTTCGCCGCGGTCGGCGTCCCCCCGGAGCGGCTGCACGTGGTGCGCTCCGGCGTCCCGCTCCCCGGGCGGCTGCGGCCGCGCGCCGAGGCGCGGCGGCTCCTCGACCGGCGTCACGGCACCGTGCCCGGCCGGCCGCTGCTCTGCTACGTCGGCAGTCTCGAGCCGCGGAAGAACCCGCTGCTGCTGGCCGCGCTGCTCCGCCGGCTGCACGACCGCGCAGCCGACCCGCCCGATCTCCTGGTGGTGGGCGACGGCCCGCAGCGGGACCGGCTGACCGGGGAGCTGGCCACCCTGGGGCTCCGCGACCACGCCGTCCTTGCCGGCCACCTCGCCGACCCCGGGCACGTGCACGACGCGCTGCGCGGCGCGGACCTGGTGGTGCTGCTGAGCGAGGCGGAGGGCCTGCCGCAGGTGCTGGTGCAGGCGGCGGCCGCCGGCACCCCCTTCGTCGCGTTCGACGTGGAGGGGGTCCGCGAGATCCTGGCGCTGGGCGCCCGCGGCTCGGCGGTGCCGCTCGGCCGGCTCGACGAGGTGGCCGGGGCCGCCCGCTCCTGGCTGGCCGCCGGCCCCGCCGAGCGGGAGCCGCGCGCCGACCTGTCCAGCTGGGCGCCGGAGGCGATCACCGCCGCCTGGCGGGCCGCGCTGGCTCCCGTGCTGGCGGGAACGGGGGCCGAACGGCTCAGCGCGCGGGGCTGACCAGCGCGGTCAGCGCCCGGCCCGGGGTGCGCCGGTCACGGGGGACGCTCGCCATCGCCAGAGCGGCGATGACGGCCGCGTAGCTCGCCGCCCCGACCGCCGCCGACACCAGCACGTGCTGCCCGGCGGTCAGCAGGATGGCCGCGCCCATCGGGACGCCGGCCAGCAGCGGCCACCCGTTGGCCCGCAGGAGCTCCGACCGGCCGGCCGCCCGGCGCAGCAGCACGGCGTAGGCGACGAGCAGGCCCACCTCGCAGACCACCGTGGCCACGGCCGCGCCCAGGTAGGACCACCGCGGGATGAGCCAGCAGTTCAGGGCCACGTTGGCCACCGCGGCGACGGTCACGGCGACCGTGCGCGCCGTCTGCCGGTCGGTCGCCGCCAGGGAGAGGCTGAGCGTGTGGCCCACCATCCGCACCGGGATGATCAGGACGAGCAGCTGGTAGGTCAGGACGGCCGGGGCGAAGCCGGGTCCGTAGAGGAAGTCGATCGTGCGCGGGGCCAGCAGCAGCGACGCGACGGTGACCGGCACGCCGATCAGGGCGACGAGCCGCAGCGAGACGTCGCGCATCCAGCGGAACTCCTCCGGGCGCGCCGGCCAGGCCCGTCCCATGCGCGGGAACAGCGCCCGGTTGATGCTGCGCGGCACCACGTTGAAGTACAGGACCAGGTTCGTCGCGGCCTGGTAGAGCCCGACCGCCGCCGGCCCCTTCCACAGGCCCAGCAGAACCGTGTCGAAGCGGGCGTAGGTCAGGGTGAGGGTGTCGCCGAGCGCGAAGGGGGTGCACTGGCGCACCGTCGGCCACAGGGGACGGCCGGCGCGGGGAACGGGTAGCCCGCCGAGGTGGTGGCCCACGAGCAGCCACCCCCCGCACGCGCCCAGGGCGCGCGAGGCCGTGAAGGCCATGAGCGCCTCCAGGGGCCCGCCGCCCAGGCCCAGGACGACCGCGGTGGCGACGACGTACGCCGTCTCCTGCACGGCGGTGACCAGGGTCTCCAGCTCCAGCCGCTCCCACGCCCAGAACGCGGCGAACTGGACCCGGGCCACCCCGTCGAGGACCATCCCCAGCGACGCGACGCCCAACGCCAGCACCATGTCCCGGGAGGCGCCCACCGCCAGGGCACCCAGCGGCAGCAGGACGGTGAACAGGGTGCCGAGCAGGAGGGCCAGCAGGGTGCCGGTCTCCACCCAGCGCCGTCCCTCCTCCGGGCGGCGGGCCACCTCGCGGGCCAGCAGCGTCGGGACGCCGTAGTAGAAGGGCAGCAGCCCGGTCAGCGTCAGCGCGAACTGGACGATGCCGAGGGCCGACGGCCCGCCGCTGCGCGCCAGCAGCACGATGACCCCGACACCGGCGGCGGCGCGGAAGGCGAACGTCGCCAGCTGCGCCGTCGAGTTGGACACCGCTCTCCGCGGCGCGGGCGGGCGGTGGCCGTCCGCCGCCGCGGACAGCGCGGTGCTCATGTCCCGGGACGACGGATACCGGTCATCGGGCGGACCGCGCCGCGGTGCGCGACGTCGCCTCGACCGGCCGGGCGAGCAGGTGGACGGCGGCGACCAGGCCCAGGAGCGTCCAGAACCACCGGTAGTGCAGCACCTCGTGCGTCACGGCCGTGATCGCGAACGCCGCGCACGCTCCGCCCAGCGCGGCGGGCACGGGGATCGCCGCCGCCAGGCCCGGGGGCAGCCGGCGTCTGGTGATGCCGACGACGCGGGCGCCGACCGCACCCATGAGGGCCACCAGGGCGAGCACCCCCAGGGGGCCGCGCTCGACGAGCGTCGCCAGGTAGTCGTTGTGCGCCTCCTTGGCCTGCCCGGCGAACGTGCTGTCCAGCGTGTGCTTCGTGGCGGCCGGGCCGATGCCGAGCAGTTCGCCGCGCCCGAAGACCTCGAGTTGCTGGGCGAAGGTCTGGGTCCGCGTGTCGGCGGCCTCCGGGCTGCGTCCCACCGTGTACCGGAGCAGCGGGTTGTGGCTCTGCTCCGCTGCCGCGAGCAGCGGCGGGGCCGCGACGGCCCCGGCACCGAGCGCGACCACCAGGGCCGCGCCGACCGCGGTCGCCTTGACCATCCCGGTACGCGACCTCAGGTGGAGGAACACCGCGACCGCAGCGCCGCCGACGAGGGACAGCAGGGCGGCGTTCGACGCGGTGTAGAACATCGCGAGGAAGAGCACGGCGACACATCCGTAGCGCAGCCAGCGCCGCCGCGGGCAGCCGGACGCCACCACCACGAACATGCCGATCATGAAGAAGTTGCCGGCCATGTTCGGGTGGTCGAAGAACAGCCGGGCCCGCGTTCCCCCGGCCTCGGCGTTGGTGATCGCTGCCACACCCGCCACGACCCCGAAGACCAGCACGGCGGCCCAGGCGGTCACGCTCAGCGCCCACGTCCGGATGACCACGCCCAGCGCGTGTGGTGTCCGGCACACGGTGGCGAGCGCCGCGCACCAGCAGAACAGGAAGATCTCCTGGACCACGGCGACGCCGCTGCGCAGCGGCAGCACGCTGAGCATCGCCGCCAGCAGTCCGACGGTCACGAAGGCCGCCGTGGGCACGAAGTAGGGGACGCGCAGCCGGGCTCCCCGGCTCAGGGCCCACAACAGGGCGACGGTCACGGCGAGGGCCATGAAGACGTCGATCGGCCCGGCGTTGCCCGGCCCCTTGGGGTTCACGATGGGGACCAGGGCGATGCAGAGGCCGAGGACGGCGAGGACCGGCCTCCCTGGCTCGTCCGGGCCGGCCTGCCACGGGGTCGGCTCCGCCGGCCCGACCGGCGGCCTCCGCGGCGCTGCATCCAGCGGGCTACGGGGTGCGCCGCCGAGCTCGTCTCGCATGCCGCTGCCTACGACGCCGGGGCGACGGTGGGCCGGCGATCGGCGTCCGTCTCGACCGTCGCCCCGGTCTCCGCCACCGGCCGCTTCGGGGCGGTGGTGCCGCTGGTCGGCCGGCGCCGGCCCTTCTCCCGGTACGTGATGACGCCGATGACCGGCTGCCGGGTCAGCTCCGTGTGCCGCTCCACGTGCTCGAACACCGCGGTGCCCTTCACCACGGCGGGCACCACCGCCACGATGCCCGCGCCGGGCCCAACCGCCTCACGCTGCCGCACCTGGTCGCGCGTCGCCTCGGCGTCGAGGGCGAGCGGGGTGACCCGCAGCCCGCCCTCCTCGTCGTCGAGATCCCGCGCCAGCCCGGAGACGTCCACCCACGGTCCCACCGGAACGAGCTGGACCGACCGCACGCCGGCGTCGTCGGCCGCGAGCTTCAGGTAGTTCGCCAGCCACGGATCGGACACCCCGGTGTCCCCGCGGGGGCGCCGCGGCAAGCGGCCCAACAGCGGGGCGCCGAGGTGCCGTGCGATCGCCGCTGCGTTCAACGTGGGGCGGAGCGACTCCTTCGTCGCGGCCAGTGCCACCCCCAGGACCAGGCCGAGGATGCCCCCGACGGCCAGCCGGCTGGGCGCCTCCGACGGCACGAGGATCCCGGCGGTGGCCGAGGCGTCGACGACCTGCGGACGGACAGCCCCCGCGAGCGCCTGCACGAGCTGCTGGCGCTGCCCCTGGAGGTTGGCCCGCTCCCCCACAGCCTGCGCATGCCGGAGCGCCAGTGCATCGACTCTCCCGAATCGGGCCACCGTCGAGTCCGCCGCTGCCTCGACCTCCGCGATCCGCTGCGAGAGCGTCGCGATCTCCGCATCGGTGTCGGCGAGCGCCTGCCGGGTCGAGGCGTAGAAGCCGTCGTCCCGCATGCGCACCACCTCGGCCGCGATGGCGTTCACGATCGCTGCGGACGCCCGTGCGTCGGTGTCGGTGACCGAGAGCTCCAGCACCCCGGACGTCCCCACCGGCTCGACCTGCACCTGCTCGACGAAGATCACCGGATCCCGGCGCGCCCCTGCCTGCTCCAGCGCCCGGCCGAGGACGCCCTCGCTGGTCGCCAACGCCAGCGCCGTGTCGGCGAGAGCGGTCGCCTCGTTGGAGTCCCGGGCGTCACCGGCGCCGATGACGATGCGCGCCGTCGCCTCGTAGGTGTCCTCCTGCAGCCTGAGCAGCGCCACCGGGATGCTCAGTCCGATCACGGTCATCACGACGATGAGCACCCAGTGCCGCCTCAGGATGCGCTGTGCCGCCTCGTTCAGATCCATTCTCGCCGTCCCATCCGTCCGCGCCCTGCCGCTGCAACAGGCAGTGCTCTGGCATGTCGCTGTCCGTGCTCGGGGGTCACCGGCCGACCGCCCCGAGCACCTGTCCGACGGTCCGCAGCAGGATCTTGATGTCGCCCCACATGGACCAGTTCTCGATGTAGAAGTTGTCGAAGCGCGCCCGGTCGGCGATGGAGGTGTTGCCGCGCAGCCCGTGGACCTGGGCCCAGCCGGTCAGCCCCACCGGCACCCGATGGCGGGCCATGTACCAGGGGAACTGCCGGGTGAACTCGCCGACGAAGTAGGGCCGCTCCGGTCGCGGCCCGACCAAGCTCATGTCACCGCGAAGGACGTTCCACAGCTGCGGGAGCTCGTCGAGGGAGGTGCGGCGCAGGAACCTGCCGACCGGCCGGAGACGACCGTCCTCGCCGATGTTCCACCGGGTGGCGGACTCCGCCTCCACCGCCGGCCGCAAGGTGCAGAACTTCAGCAGCGTGAACGGCCGGCCGTCCAGGCCGATGCGGGTCTGGCGGAACAGCGCCGACCCGGTCTCCCACCAGCTGAGCAGCGCACAGACGGCCAGGATCGGCGCGAACACCCCCAGGGCCAGGGCCGCGAGCACGGCATCGGCCGCGCGTTTGGCCGTCCAGGACCCGGTCCGGAACGGCGCCCGGTGCAGTCGCACCAGCGGCACGCCCCAGAGGACCTCCGTGTCCCGGGTGACCGCGTGCAGCTCGTAGAGCCGCGGGACGAGGAAGATCTCGCAGGACAGACGGTCGCAGGCCCGCAGCATGTCCACCGCCGACGGCTCGCGGATCCGGCCGTAGGTCACGATCACGACGTCGATGGCGTTCTCCACCAGGATCCGGCAGAGGTCGGAATACCTGCCCAGCACGGGTACCGGGCGCTCGTCCAGGCACAGCAGCGGATCGTCGTCGAGCAGACCCTCCGGGCGCAGGCCGTACTCGGGGTGGGACAGCAGGTTGCCCGCGAGGGCCCCTGCGACGGTGCCGGCGCCGAGGATCAGTGCCCGCTGCTGCATCCGGTGGTGCCGGCGCACCGTCCGGATCGCGCCGTACGCCACGGCGCGACCGCCCAGGCACAGGACGGCGAACACCGCGGCCGTCTTCAGGCGGGCGATGCCGGCCACGCCGTCCTCCAGCCCGCCCAGCACCATGGCCGCAGCGCCGGCGGCCAGGGCCCGCCCCACGATCGAGGGGGCGTCGTCCAGCACCGAGAGCGACAGGCGGCACCGGTAGAGGTCGGCGTTGTGGAACAGCAGGAGGATCAGCGCCAGCACCGCGACCGTCTTGGGGTTCACCGCCCCGGTGAGCAGCGTCGCCGTCGCGAACGCCGTGACGTCGAGGAGCAGCAGCGTCGCGGGGAGCAGGGAACTCCGGGCGGGGGTCCGCCTCCGGGGCGCCGGCAGCACCGGCCATGACGTGGGCGCCTGCGCCGTTCTCGTCCCGGGCTCGAGAGGAGTGCGCACCTGCGGGAGTTCCGCGTCCAGCGACGTCCCGGTCGTCGCGACGTCGGTGGTCAGGGCCGGCCGCAGTTCCCGGACCGCACGACGGTGACGGAGCGGCACCTCCGCTCCGTCACCGTCGTGCCGTCGTCCGGCACACGTCACAGTCGGCCCCCCGTCCGGAACAGGCTCTCGGAGGTGGCGCCGGTGGTCGCGCGCTCGGCCTCCACCATCGACGCCAGGCCCTCGCGCAGGCTCACCCGCGGCGCATAACCGAAGCCTCGGCACGCCACCTGCGTGTCGGCGGCGGTGTCGCGGACGTCCCCGCGCGCAGCGGGGAGCCGGCGGACCTCCAGCGGACCGGCCAGCTCCGCGACGAGGTGCAGGACCTCGTTCATCGAGGTCCGGCTGCCTCCGCCGATGTTCGCGACGCCCGTGAAGCCCGACCGCGCCACGTCGCGCAGCGCCCGCACGACGTCTGCCACGAAGGTGAAGTCACGGGTCTGCGTCCCGCTCCCGTACAGCTCGAAGACGCCTCCGCGGACAGCGGCCGCGACCAGCCTGGAGAAGGCCATGTCGGGACGCTGCCGTGGGCCGTAGACCGTGAAGAGCCGCAGGGACGCGGTGGGAACCCCGAAAGCCACGCGGTACAGCTCGCAGAGGTGCTCACCGGCCAGCTTCGTCACGCCATAGGGCGAGACCGGCTGCGGCCGCAGCGTCTCCGCCGTCGGGTAGGACTCGGCGTCCCCGTAGACGCTCGAGCTCGACGCGTAGACGACCTTGACGAGGCCGGCCTGCCGCGCCGCCTCGAGGACGGCCTGGGTGGCGAGGACGTTGCGGGAGAGGTACGTCGCGAAGTCCCGCCCCCAGGAGGGGCGTACCCCGGGCTGCCCGGCGAGGTGGAAGACCACGTCGGCCCCGGTGAACAGGTCGACCAGCGGGGCCTGCAGCAGGTCGTCGCGGCACCACCGGAACGTGTCGTGCTCCAGGGCGCCGCGCAGGTTCTGCTCCTTGCGGCGGGGGTCGTAGTAGTCGGTGAGGCAGTCGATGCCCACCACCTCGTCACCCCAGGACAGGAGGCTCTCGCACAGGTGCGAGCCCACGAACCCGGCGACTCCGGTGACGACGCATCTCATCGCTACCCCCAGGCACTCGCCGTCTTCGACGGAGTGCCCGACGCTAGGTCGGGGGTGCGGGCCCCGGATCCGCCACGGGGACGAGACGCAGTACGCAGTGTGCCGGAGGGGATACCCGACCGAAGCGGACCAGGGGCAGCAGGTCGCGGAGACGGGCAGCGCTCGCGCGGCGTCGATCAGACCCGCGGGGTGGAGACAGGCCCGTCTCCGGGAGCGGTTCAGGCGACGCCGGCCTTGCGCGCGAGGGTCACGGCCGCGAGCGACGAGTGCACTCCCAGCTTGTTGAGGATGCTCTGGGTGTGCGTGCGCACGGTGTTCGCCGAGATGGACAGCTGCTCGGCGATCTCGTCCCGGGTGGCCCCACCGGCCATGGTCCGCAGCACCTGCTGCTCCCTGGCGGTCAGGGCCGCCAGCGGCAGTTCGGCCACGCGCTGCTCCTCCCGCTCCTCCAGCAGCCTCTGCAGCAACCGGGTCAGGAGCATCGGCGGGATCCAGGTCTCGCCCCTGCAGACGGCGTACAGGACGTCGAGCAGGACGCAGATGCCGACGTCCTTGGACACCCACGCCCGGAACCCCTGCCGGACCGCGTGCACGAGGGCAGCGGTGTCGTCGCCGCCGGTGACGCCGACCAGCTTCAGATCGGGGCGGATCTCCAGCAGGCGGCGGCCCACCCCGACGAAGCCGTCGCCGTCCACGGTGAGCACCGCGACGTCCACCGAGTGCGCCCGGACCACATTCAGCGCCTCCTCGGGCTCGCAGACCGTCCCGACGACGTCGAGGCCGCATTCGGCATCCAGGCGCATGGCGAGCGCGTCGAGGAAGGACCGGTGCCCGTCGCCCAGCACCACCCGGATCTCGCGCATGAGGAGATGGTCTGGTGGGACGGCGGGGTGGTCGACCCGCAGGTGACGCAGGAGGGCGTACGTCGGCTGCAGTAGCGCACCCTCACAGCTCACGATCGACGCCCAGTGAGGCGACGAGGGCGACCGCCTGCAGGCGGTTGTGCACGCCGAGCTTGAGCAGGACGTTCTGCACGTGCGTCCGCGCGGTGCTGTGCGCCACCCCCAGCGATCGGGCGATCTCGGTGGTGTCCTCCCCCTCGACCAGGCGGTGGAGCACCTGCCGTTCCCGCTCGGTGAGGTGGCCGACGAGCCGGCGCACCCGGCTCTGCTCCGCCGAGACCGGCGGCGTGCGGGTGAGCGCGGGCGTGGTCACCGCCCGTCCGGCTGCGACGCGGTCCAGCGCATCGAAGATCGCGCGCATCGGCTGGTCCTTGCGCAGGAAGGCCGCCGCGCCCGCGTCGGCGACGGCAGCCAGGTCCTGGTCCTCGGCCGAGGCGGAGAGGACGACGACCGGGCAGCCGGCGTTCCGGGTGCGCAGCTCCACGAGCGCATCGAGCCCGCTGCCCTCGGGGAACCGCAGGTCGATGACCACCAGATCGGGGCGGTGCTCGACGACCGCCTGGAGCGCCCGCTCCGGCGTGGTCACCACCACCACCTCGTGGCCGCGCGTGGCCAGGGCGGCCGCGAGCGGTTCCACGAACAGCCGGTGGTCGTCACACAGCACGAGGCGCACGAGATCTCCGTTCCGAAAGGCACTGCACGGTCAGCCCGTCCGCGCGGCTCCCCCCAGTCCGGGCCCGTCGGTGTACCCGGCGCCGGCGCGGAGGGGCAGGCTCATCGCGACGCACGCTCCCCCCATCCCCGACCCGGCGCCGAGCGACAGGTGCCCCCGGATGCCCTGCAGTGCTCGCCGGGTGGTCGGCAGCCCGATCCCGGTACCGCTCGGCCCTCGGCCGAACCCGGGCCCGTCGTCCTCGACGAGGACCCAGGCCGACCGCGCGCCGCGGTGCACCGTGATCTGGACGCGGCCGGCCGGTCCGGCAGCGCGGACCGCGTTGTCGACGATGTTCACCAGGCAGCGTCGGATCGTCGATCGGTCACCGGTGCTCCACAGCCCGCCGACGCAGCCCCGCCGGGTGAGCGTGCCGGACCAGGTGAGCGCGTAGGCGTCCAGCACGGAGTCGAGCACCTCGTCGACGTCGACCGGGGAATCCGCGTTCTCCGGCCGCTCGAGCACGCTCGCTGCCGCGCCGGAGACCTCCATGACCTGGGCGATGATCTGGTCGAGGTAGCTGCGCACCTCCGGTGTCGTCCCGTCCAGTCCCCGCGCCGCCTCGGCGAGCGCGAGCACCGCAGCCACCGGCTGGCGGATCTCGTGCAACGCCGTCCGCACGAGCTCCTCGACCTGCTCGCACACCCTGTCGTCGGCGTATCCGCGGTTGCCCATCGACGCTTCAGCCATACCGCGCACCCCCTGCTCGATGCGTACCCCGCCCCGCGCTGCGCTGCAGGCCGGACTAGTCTCCGGCGGGCTTCGTGCGGAAGGTAGGCCACGGGTGCGTACCAGAACAGGTGACGCGTTCCCGTCCCGTTTCCGATCCGTTCACGCGGCGTTCGTTCTCACCGCCGGCACGCGATCACGCACGCAGGGTTCCGGCACGGTCCGTTCTCGCCGGCCCGTCGCGCTCCGGTGGATCAGACCCCCAGGTCAGCGGACCGGCACCCCGACCGGCTACAGCCGGCAGGTCAGGTGGATCTCGTCGCGGTCATCGCCCTCGGCCACGCGGATCGCCCCCCGCATGCGACCGAACTCCCGATAGCCCAGCCCCTCGTAGAACTTCTCGATCCCGGTACCGCCGCGCACGGTGAGGTGCAGGAACTCCAACCCCCGGTCCCGGGCGATCGCGTGCACCCCCGTCATCAGCACCCGCCCGAGCCCGTGGCCCTGCAGCGCGGGGTGCACCTGGACCCGCAGCACGGTGGCCCAGTGCCGCCGCAGCGGGCCCGTCGACAGCGACAGCACCGCGAAGCCGGCCACCGCGCCGTCCACCCGCAGCACCCCGAGGACCGCCCGGCCGTCGGCCGCCCGCTCGACCAGCTGGTCGAGCAGGGGCGTGACGTCGTCGGCCGTCACCGGCGGGACGAGGCCCACCGCCCCCCCGGCGTTGGTGACGTCGACCCAGCAGCGGAGCAACTGCGCGCGGAGCTCCTCGTCGACGGTTGTGGACGGGCAGACCTCGGTGCGCATGGCAACGATTCTCCCGGTCCGCTCCTCACACCCCGGACGCGGGCACGGTGGCCCGCGCGGCGCTGGGCGAGGCCGCCCGGCCGCAGCGGCCGCCCCACCCCGGTCAGCCGCTCGGGCCGAAGCGCTCGATCCGGATCTCCGGGGCGGGAACGCCCATGTCCACCAGCAGCTGGCTGGCCGCCTCGGCGAAGGCCGCCGACCCGCACACGTAGGCGGTCTGCCCCGGGTCCCGCAGCGGGGCGAGGTCGGCCGCGGTGAGCCGCCCGGCCGGCCGGGTGCCCGTCGCCTCGCGGGTGGTCACCAGGAGGGCGCCGGCGGCGGCGAGCTCCTCGGCGTAGGGCAGCGCGGCCAGCGTGCGGGCGGAGACCGCGATCCGCAGCAGGGACAGGCCGCCGCGCTCCCGGGCCGTGCGCAGCATCGCGACGAACGGGACGACGCCGAAGCCCCCGCCGACCAGCAGCGCCGGCGTCTCCCCCTCCCACACGAACCAGCCGCCGATCGGGCCGCGCACCTCCAGCTGGTCGCCGGGCTCGACGACGTCGGCCAGGTACGTGGAGACCTCGCCGTCGTCGAGCCGCTCGACGAACAGCTCGACCAGCGGGTCCCCCGGCGAGGAGGCCACCGAGTAGGACCGCTGGGCGGTGTAACCGTCCTCGGCGGTGAGCCGGACGACGTAGTGCTGGCCCGGCAGGTGGTCGACCCGGTCGGGGACGTCGAGGCGCAGCTGGACCGCGCGCTGGATCGGCCGGCGCACCCCGGCCACCGTCGCCGTCCGCCAGCCGCCGCTGGGCGCCGCCGTACCGCGGAGCAGGTCAGTCACCCTGGTACCGCTGCTGACGCCAGGGGTCCCCGCGGTCGTGGTAGCCGTTCTGCTCCCAGAACCCGGGCTGGTCGCGGGTGGTCAGCGTGAGCCGGCTGATCCACTTGGCGCTCTTCCAGAAGTACAGGTGCGGCACGAGCAGGCGCACCGGCCCGCCGTGCTCCACCGGCAGCGGCGCACCGTCGTACTCCCACACGATCCAGGCCTTGCCGCCGGTCACGTCCGCCAGAGGCAGGTTGGTGGTGTAGCCGGTCCGCGACGTGGCCAGCACGAAGTGCGCGTCGGCGGTGGGCCGGGCCGCCTCGAGCAGCGTGTCGAGGCTGACCCCGGCGAACCGGGTGTCGAACTTCGACCACGTGGTGACGCAGTGGATCGCCCCGCGGTACTCCGAGCGGGGCAGCCGGTGCGCCTCCTCCCAGCTCCACGTCGTGGGCGCCTCGACCTGGCCGTCGACGGTGATGCTCCAGGTCTCGGGGGCGATCCGCGGGGTCGGCTCGGCGGTGAGCACCGGCCAGTCGCGGCCGACGTCGTACTGCCCGGGCGGGAGGCGGGGATCGCGGTTGCGCTGGCGGCCGAGGAAGCCGCGGGTGGGTCCAGCCATGTCGTCGTCCTCCCCCTTCCGGGGTGGGGGCAACCCCGCCGCGGAGTGTTGCGCGGCGCACCCTAGCGGGAATACGGGGTAAGGATGCCCTTACGAGACATGGGTCACCGCGCGTTAACTTGGCCGCAAAGCGGGCAACGACCTAGCTTGGACTCTCGTGGCAACGGTGACGCAGGCGGGCCAGGGCAGGACCCCCAAGGCCGCGAAGACCACCTCGGTCTTCAAGAAGGCGGTAATGGCGGTCAGCGGCATCATCATGCTGCTGTACTTGGTCGCCCACATGATCGGCAACCTCAAGGTCTTCACGGGCCGCGAGAACTTCAACCACTACTCGGAGTGGATCCGCACCATCGGGGAGCCGGCGGTCCCGGCGCAGACGGTGCTGACGATCATCCGGATCGTCCTCCTCGTCGCCGTGGTCGCGCACTTCTGGGCGGCGGTGTCGCTGTGGCGTCAGGCCCGGCGCGCCCGCCCCGAGCGCTACGTGGTGAAGAAGGCGGTCGCGCAGACCTACGCGGCGCGCACCATGCGGTGGGGCGGCGTGATCGTCCTGCTGTTCATCATCTACCACCTGCTCGACCTCACGGTCGGCGCGATCAACCCTGACGGGGACGGCACGCCCTACGACCGGCTGGTGGCCAGCTTCTCGAACCCGTTCATCACCGCGTTCTACGTGCTCGCCCTGCTCCTTCTCGGCATGCACCTGCGGCACGGAATCTGGAGCGCCACCCAGACGCTGGGTCTCAGCAACCGGCGGCGCGAGCGGACGGCGAACGCCGCAGCCATCGCCTTCTCCACGCTGCTGATCGCCGGCTTCCTCCTCGTGCCTTTCTCCGTCCTCTTCGGGCTCGTCGACTAAGGAGTCCTCCCGCGATGCCTCTCGACCTCTTCAACGTCGGCGACCCGATCGCTGACACCAAGGCACCCATGGACGTGCCGATCGCGGAAAGGTGGAGCAGCCGCCGCTTCCGGGCTCGTCTGGTCAACCCGGCCAACCGCCGCAAGATGACCGTCATCGTCGTCGGCACCGGCCTGGCCGGCGGCTCGGCGGCCGCCACGCTCGGCGAGGCCGGTTACAAGGTCAAGTCCTTCTGGTACCAGGACAGCCCCCGCCGGGCGCACAGCGTCGCCGCGCAGGGCGGCATCAACGCCGCCAAGAACTACCGCAACGACGGCGACAGCGTGCACCGGCTGTTCTACGACACGGTCAAGGGCGGCGACTTCCGCTCCCGCGAGAACAACGTGCACCGGCTGGCCGAGGTCAGCACCAACATCATCGACCAGTGCGTCGCCCAGGGCGTGCCCTTCGCCCGCGAGTACGGCGGCCTGCTGGACAACCGCTCCTTCGGTGGCGCGCAGGTGTCACGCACCTTCTACGCCCGCGGCCAGACGGGTCAGCAGCTGCTCTACGGCGCCTACCAGGCCCTCGAGCGGCAGATCGCGGCGGGCAACGTCGAGCAGCACGCCCGCACCGAGATGCTCGACCTGATCGTCGTCGACGGCCGGGCCCGCGGCATCGTCGCCCGCGACCTGGTCACCGGCGAGATCAGCACGCACTTCGCCGACGCGGTCGTCCTGGCCACGGGCGGGTACGGCAACGTCTTCTACCTGTCCACCAACGCCAAGGGCTCCAACACCACGGCGATCTGGCGGGCGCACAAGCGGGGCGCGTACTTCGCCAACCCCTGCTACACGCAGATCCACCCGACCTGCATCCCGGTCAGCGGCGACTACCAGTCGAAGCTGACCCTGATGAGCGAGTCGCTGCGCAACGACGGCCGCGTGTGGGTGCCCAAGGAGCGCGGCGACACCCGCGACCCGCGGGAGATCCCCGAGGACGAGCGCGACTACTACCTCGAGCGGATCTACCCCTCGTTCGGCAACCTGGTGCCCCGCGACATCGCCTCCCGGCAGGCCAAGAACGTCTGCGACGAGGGTCGTGGCGTGGGCCCCAACGGGCTGGGCGTGTACCTGGACTTCGCCGACGCGATCCAGCGGCTGGGCCTCTCGGCCGTCGAGGCCAAGTACGGCAACCTCTTCGACATGTACAACCGCATCACCGGGGAGAACGCCTACGAGACGCCGATGCGGATCTACCCGGCCGTGCATTACACGATGGGTGGCCTGTGGGTCGACTACGACCTGCAGTCGACGATCCCCGGCATGTTCGTGATCGGTGAGGCCAACTTCTCCGACCACGGCGCCAACCGCCTGGGCGCGAGCGCGCTCATGCAGGGCCTGGCCGACGGCTACTTCGTCCTGCCGAACACGATCAACGACTACCTGGCCGACGGCCCGTTCGAGAAGGTCGACGAGAGCCACCCGGCCGCCGCCGAGGCGCTGCAGGGTGTGCAGGACCAGGTGCAGAAGCTGCTCAGCATCAACGGCACCCGCACCCCGGCGTCCTTCCACCGGGAGCTCGGCAAGCTGATGTGGGACCTCTGCGGCATGGAGCGGTCCGAGGAGAGCCTGCGCAAGGCGCTGGACCGGATCCCCGAGATCCGCCAGGAGTTCTGGAGCAACGTCAAGGTGTCCGGCGACTGGTCGTCGTTCAACCCGACGCTGGAGCACGCCGGCCGGGTCGCCGACTTCATCGAGCTCGCCGAGCTGATGTGCATCGACGCCCTGCACCGCGCCGAGAGCTGCGGTGGCCACTTCCGCGCGGAGAGCCAGACCCCCGAGGGCGAGGCGCTGCGCGACGACGAGAACTTCGCCTACGTCGCCGCGTGGGAGTGGACGCCGGAGAGCGCTCCCCCGGTCCTCCACCGCGAAGCCCTCGAGTACGAGTACGTCCACCTCGCCCAGCGGAGCTACAAGTGACAGCCACACGTGAGGGCGCAGCCCACACGACCGCCGGTACGCCGGCGCCGGAGCAGCGCGGCATGACCCTGACCCTCCGGGTCTGGCGGCAGAAGGACCCGTCGGTCAAGGGTGGGATCGTGACCTACGAGCTCGCCGACATCTCGCCGGACATGTCCTTCCTCGAGATGCTCGACGTGCTGAACGAGCAGCTGATCCTCGGCGGCGACGACCCGGTCGCCTTCGACCACGACTGCCGCGAGGGCATCTGCGGCATGTGCGGCGTCATGATCAACGGGCAGGCGCACGGTCCTGAGCAGACCACCACCTGCCAGCTGCACATGCGGTCGTTCAAGGACGGCGACACGATCACCATCGAGCCGTGGCGGGCCAGTGCCTTCCCGGTGATCAAGGACCTCGCCGTCGACCGGCGGGCGTTCGACCGGATCATCCAGGCCGGCGGCTACATCAGCGCCCCGACCGGCACCGCCCCCGAGGCGCACTCGGTGCCGGTGCCGAAGAAGGACGCCGACGCGGCCTTCGACGCGGCGACCTGCATCGGCTGCGGCGCCTGCGTGGCCGCCTGCCCGAACGCGTCCTCGATGCTGTTCACCGCCGCGAAGGTCACCCACCTCGGCCTGATGCCGCAGGGCCAGCCCGAGCGCGACGACCGGGTGGTGAACATGGTGGCCCAGCAGGACCGCGAGGGCTTCGGCGGCTGCACCAACATCGGTGAGTGCTCCGCCTCGTGCCCCAAGGGCATCTCGATGGAGACCATCTCCCGGCTCAACCACGACCTGCTCGGCGCCCTGCGCGCCGGTGTCCGGCCGAAGAGCTGAGCCCAGCACGACCGCCGGCGGGCGGGGACCCCACCCGGGGTCCCCGCCCGCTTCGCGTATTACCGGAGAAGAGTCAGACCTGGGCCGGTTCCCCGGCGTCGGAGCCCCGGGGCGCCGGCACGGGCGCATCCCGCCGGGCCGGTTCGTCCAGACCCCAGAGGCTGGCGTCCTGGCCGGCGATCTCCAGTTCCCTGGTGATCCGGAGGCCGCCGCCGACGCGCTCGAAGAACAGCGCCATGGCCAGTGCGGGGACACCGGCGAGGAGAACGATCGTCACCACACCCACCAGCTGCCACCACGGGGTGATCTCCGCGTGCTGGAACGCGTACTCCCCCTCCAGACCGAAGTAGCCACCGGTCTTCTCCCCCCAGGCGAAGAAGCCGGTCGCGATCGCGCCGACGATGCCGGGGCCGAGCGCGAGCGGGACCACCTTGCTCTCGTCGATCCGCAGGCGGCGCATCAGCTTGGCGGTGCCCAGCGCAACCAGGGGGCCGGCCGCTCCGAGGACCAGGCACTCCCACGGACGGCCGACGTCGAAGAGGGCCCCGCAGATGACCAGACCGCAGATCGGCCCGAGGAACGCGTACGTCGGGTTCTTCTGGCGGTGGGCGATGATGCCGCCGACGACCCCGCCGGCGAACACCCCGCACGCCCAGTTGAGCATCACCAGGCCGATGCCCGACGACGTCATGGAGATACCGAAGTAGCCCTGGCCGGGGATGATGTAACCGCTACCGATCGAGATGATCGGCTTGGCGAACAGCACCAGCAGCACGCCGATCGCGACGAGGCCGGGCGCGTGGGCGAACGGACGGGCACCGCTGGGGTCAGGGGTGAACGCCCCGAGCCTCGGGCGCAGCCGCCAGGCGAGGACCAGCGCGAAGGTGCCCGCGAAGATGTACAGCGGGAACACGCCGTCGTAGTCGTGCACCCCCCGGTTGGTCAGCGGGGACAGGCTGCCCCAGCAGAGGTAGCCGGCCAGCGGGGACAGGACGGCTCCGACGACGAAGGACATGACGTAGAGCGGGCCCGAGCGGATGCGCTCCACGACACCGGAGTGGATCAGCGCCATGGTGGCCATCGAGAACGTCGCGAAGAACGGCACGAAGACCTGCAGGACATCGGCCTCGGGGAGCACCGCAGGGTCGATCCGATTACCCGGCGTGTTCATGAACGCGCCGAACAGCCACCAGTCGCTGATCGCCTGGCGGAGCGGGTCCGGAACACCGAAGGCCTGGTTGAACTGCCACTGCCAGAAGGCGTAGCCGCCCAGCATCAGCCCGCCGCCCGCGATCATGGTGGCGATCAGCTTCTGCACCCACGTGTTCACCAGGTTCTGCCTGCGGACGAGCCCGGCGTCGACCAGACCCAGCCCCAGGACGACCATGATGATGGCCACGACGCCGACCACGTACACGAAGGCCAGCGTCATGAACTCGAACGTTGCCTGTTCCTCGAACATGTACTGATCCCTCCACTGACTCCCCGGGCCGTCCGGGGGTGGACCGGTGCGTCCCCGGGCGCCCCGGGGACGGACTGCGAGGTGCACTCCCCCGGCCGATGGGCATGCGTCACCCAGCTCCGGAGCAGTTCGGTGCTCGGTGGCGCCCGGGTGACGTGCGCGCCCGGGCGCCGGCTCGTGCGGAGCGCTAGCCCAGGGCCGCGACCTCGTCGCCGCCCCGGACGTCGTCCGCCGGTTCCCGGGCCGGCGGCGGCACCGTGACCATGTGGTGCCGCATCTCGCCCACATCCTCGATGCGGCTCTCCAGGACGTCCCCCGGCCGCAGGTAGCGGGCCGGGGTCCGCCCCATCCCGACGCCCGGCGGTGTGCCGGTGAGGATGACGTCACCGGGGAGCAGGGTGACCACCCGCGAGAGCCGCGCGATGAGCTCCGGGACGGGGAAGACCATGTCCGACGTCCGGCCGCTCTGCACCGTCTCGCCGCTCACCCGGCACTCGATCGCGAGGTCGTCGGGGTCGGCCACCTCGTCCAGGGTGACGACCGCGGGCCCCAGCGGGGTGAAGCCGGGGAACGACTTCGCCAGGCTGAACTGCGGCGCGGGCCCCCGCAGCTGGCTGGCCCGCTCCGACAGGTCCTGCGCCACCGTGAGTCCCGCCACGTAGGACCAGGCCCGGTCCTCGGGGACCGCGCTCGCGGTCCGGCCGATGACCGCGACGAGCTCGACCTCCCAGTCGACGTTGCCGGGCGGGAGAGCGATCGGTCCGGCCGGGCCGGTGAACGAGCTGACGAACTTGGTGAAGACCACCGGCTCGGTCGGCACGGCGAACCCGGACTCCCCGGCGTGGTCCACGTAGTTCAGGCCGATGGCGAAGACCTGCCGCGGTTGCGGGACCGGTGCGGACAGACAGGTGGGGTCCACGGATGGGGCTCCGTCCGCCGGCAGCCCGGCGGCCCAGTCGCGGAACTCGTCCCAGCGTTCGTAGAGCGCCTGCGGATCGGCCGCGAAGCGGCCGGCACTGGCCTCGGCCACGTCGACCAACCGGTCGGAGGCCGCGACGAAAGCGCGGCCGGCCACGTTGTAGAGGCGCACGTCAGCACCTCCCCGCGGCCCGGTGCGCCGCCGCACTCACGAGCGGACCGCCGCAACGGCCTCGATCTCGACGGCCGCTCCGGGGAGGGCGAGCGCACTGATCTGGACCAGCGTGCTCGCCGGTCGCGCCTCGCCGAAGAACTCCTGGCGGACCGGGTTGATCCGCGTGCGGTCGGCGATGTCGGTCAGGAAGACCGTCACCTTCAGGACGTCCCCGAACGTGGATCCGACCGCGCGGAGGGCGCGCTCCATGTTCAGCAGGCACTGCCGCGTCTGCGCCACGACGTCCCCCTCCCCGACCAGCTGCCCCTCCTCGTCGACGGCGATGCAGCCGGAGACGTAGGCCACGCCCTGGTGCACGACCACGTCGGTGTAGTGGCTGAGCGGTTCCGCGAGACCGGGCACGCGGACCTCGCGTCTGTCTGCGATGGACACCTGGTCCTCCTCAGGACGGTGGGTGGGTGACAGGCGCCCTCGGGCGCTCGTCAGGAAGTCGACGACCGGACGGTTGAAGTCGTCGGGCCGTTCCAGGTACGGGGCATGGCCGGCGGCCTCGATCAGCACCAGTTCCGTGCCCGGCGGGAGGACGGACAGGGCCGGCTGCGCCAGCGCCGTCGGGACCAGGACGTCGTCGCTGCCCCAGACGAGCAGGCACCGCACGTCCGGGGCCGAGGCGGCGAGCTCACCGCCGACCAGGTCGTCGTCGATCCGCTCGGCGAAGTAGGCCGCCAGCGCGGCCATCGACTCCGCCGCGCCGCCGGAGTTGTTGATCCGCCACTCCTCCTCGATCCACGACTCGGTCACCAGGCCGTCGTCGTGGACGAGGACGCGCAGCTTCCGCGCAATTCTGTCGCGACCGGTGTCCACGACGGCGTCGGCCAGGGCCTGCCGGGCATCGGCGCCCACCGGAACCAGCCCCATCGGGCCGACCAGGACGACGGCGGTGACGCGCTCGGGCTCGTCCACCGCCAGGCGGGCGGCGACGTGGCCGCCGAGCGAGGTGCCGACGACCGCCGTCGACACGACCCCCAGCTCGTCGAGGACCTCCCGGACGAACTGCGCGAAGCCGCGCACGGAGTAGTCGGGACCGATGCCCTTCTGCGCGAAGCCGTGCCCGGGGAAGTCCAGGGCGTAGACGTGGAACCCCGCATCGGTCAAGGCCGCCAGGTTCTCCCGCCAGCGGTCGGCGCGGGCGCCGACACCGTGGAGCAGGACCACGACGTCGTCCCCGTCGCCAGCCTCGATCACCCTCGTCGTGCCCGACGGCACCGTGAGGGGATAGGTCAGGACCGGCTGGGGGTACCGCGGGCCGGGCGCGCCCGGCCCGCGGCGTGTCCCGGAGGGGACGGGCTGGTTCACAGCCCGCTACGGGGGTCGATCAGGTCCGGAACGGTCCAGCCGTCGGTGTCGTACTCCGACATGCACTGGTCGACGAAGGACACGAACTCGTCCACCCGTCCGGCGGCCGTGGCGCCGAGATAGGCGTCGACCTGGACCTGCTCGTGGTTGCCGGCGTAGTTCCGCTCGTAGAGCTCGTGCCGGCTCCCGAAGTCGGTGCCGATCGCGTCCCAGGCGAGCTTGAGGACCTTGACGCGCTCCTCGGCGGAGAAGCCGTTCGAACCGCGGACGTACTTGTCGAGGTAGGGACGGAGCTCCTCCACGCCCCAGTCCTGGGCCGAGGAGTTCGTGTAGATCAGGGCGCTGGCGATGTCCTTCTGGAAGATGTCCCGGATACGGGGGTACACCTGGCCGCCCATGATGCGGTAGACGGTGCAGGCCTCGACGTTGGGGACGTAGGTGCCGTCCGACCACTTGGTGGCGCCCTGCACCATGGCGGTCACGAGGGACCAGAACAGGTGCCGGTAGGTGATCAGCTCACCGATCCGGGTCTGCACCCCCCTGAAGTCACGGGTGCCGGTCATCTCCAGGCTCTTGAGCAGCACACCGCAGAGGAAGTCGAGCTTCACCGCGTAGCGGATGCAGCCCTGCAGGAGCCCGCGCCAGATGAACCCGGAGCCCATGTAGAACTCCGACGCCTTGTCGGGGTCGTAGCAGAAGACGTTCTCCCACGGGACGAACACGTTGTCGAAGATGAAGACTGAGTCGTTCTCGTCCAGGCGGCTGGAGAGCGGGTTGTCGAACGGGCTCCCGGTCCGGCCGGCGGCGTACTCGTAGGACGGCCGGCTGATGAGCTTCACCCCCGGCGTCGCCATGGGGACGGCGAACATCGCCGAGAACTCCTTGGTCTTGATCGGAGTCGGCGAGTAGTTCCCGATGAAGTTGTACTGGCACAGGACGGAGCCGGTGGCCACAACCTTGGCGCCGGAGACGTGGAGACCGGCGTCGGTCTCCTTCTCGACGTGCATGTACACGTCCTTGACCTGCTCCATCGCCTTGTTCCGGTCGACGGGCGGGTTGACGATCGCGTGGTTGAAGTAGAGGACCTTCTCCTGGCCCTCCTTGTACCAGCGCCGCGCGTTGTCCTGGAACGGCGAGTAGTACTCCGTGTTCGACCCGAGGGTGGAGAGGAACCCGGCCTTGTAGTCGGGAGTCCGGCCCATGAAGCCGTAGGTCTGCCGCGCCCACTCGGCACAGGCGTCGGCGCCGGCCTGGAGGTCCTCGACCGTGTAGGGCGCCTTGAAGAAGGCGTGCGTCATCCCGCCGTTGCCGGTGTCGGTGGGGACGACCAGCTTCTGGTTGCGGGTCTCGTCGTGCAGGGCGTCGTAGAGCCGGGCGATCATGCGGGTGCTGTTGCGGAACGCCGGGTGGGTCGTGACGTCCTCGACCCGCTCGCCGCGGAACCAGACCTCGCGCCCGTCCCGCAGGCTCTCCAGGTACTCGTCCCCCGTCTGAGGTCGGGTGGCGACGGGCTCGTCGGTGCCCGTGGGCTCGGACAGCAGTTGCTCGGTCATGTCTGCTCCTCGGATGTGGCCGGTCATGGGATCGGGCTGTGCGGACGCGGAACGGTCGAGCGGGATGCCCCTCAGTCGGGCATGACGGCACCCGCCTCCCTGCGCTTCACCGTCGCGACGAGGTCACGCTGGTCGTCCGCGCTCCAGGAGAGCTGTTCCTCGCCGTCGGACTCCACCTCGCCGTTGCCCTGGACGAGGTCGTAGGTCAGGTCATGGGTGGAGTAGGTCTGTCCTCGCTCGTGCGGCCAGCGCCGGGCGAGTGCCTCCTCGTCGAACGAGACGGGAGCGCCGTCCTTGATGACCGTGAGGATGTTCCGCTTGTCCTGGAGGACGCGGATGTCCTGCAGGGGATCGCCGTCGACGACGATGATGTCCGCGAGCATGCCGGGCTCGAGGGTGCCGACCCGGCCCTCGAGGTTCAGGGTCACGGCGGCGTTGCAGGTCGCCGCCTGGATCGCCTCCATGGCCGACAGCCCGGCGTAGTCCATGAGCAGTTCCAGTTCCCGGGCGTGCCACTCGCCGTAGGGCGTGACGGAGAAGCCGCTGTCCGTGCCCGTCACGAAGACGACGCCGGCCTCGTGGGCGCGGTGCAGGGTGGCCGCGGTCTTGTCCAGGGCGCGGGCCATCCCGTCCCGCAGGGGCGCCGGCGCCCCGACCAGCCGCCCCCACTCCGCGACATTGGCGAGCAGGAGCAGCGTCGGGACGAGCGGTGTCCGGGAGTCGGCGAGTCGCTCGATGACGTCGTCGGTCATCGTGTTGCCGTGCATGATCCAGTCGATGCCGGCGTTGACTGCCGCGCCGACCTCTGACGAGCCACGCGCGTGGATCGTGACCCGCTTGCCCAGCTGGTGGGCCAGGGCGGTGACGGTCTTCATCTCGTCGTCGGTGAAGGCCTGGTAGTCCCCGTAGGGGCTGTCGGCCAGCTTGATCAGGTCGACGCCGTTCTTCACCTGGTGCCGGACCTCGGAGATCATCTCCGACACCGTGTTCGCGAGGACCCCGATCGACCCCTCCGGTACACCCACCGAGTCGGGGTACCAGTCGGTCAGCCCGTTGCTGGTGGTGATGTAGCGACCGGCCGCCGTCATCCGTGGTCCGAGGACCATCTCGTCCCGGATGGCCTCCCGGAGGCCGACGCCGATGTAGTAGCTGCCGCCGGGCTGGGAGATCCCGGTGACCCCGGCGCGCAGGACCTTCTGGGCGTGGAAGGCGGCCTTCAGCGTGCGCAGCTCCGGACTGGTGTAGAGGTCGATCTCCTCCTCGCTCCGGCTCTCGCCGTAGGTCATGTGACAGTGCGCGTCGATGAGACCGGGCATGACGGTCTTTCCCGAGGCATCGACCCGCGTGACGGCTTCCCCCCGGGGCACCCGGTCGGCGACGTCCGTGCCGACCGCCTCGATCAGGTTCCCGCGGACGAGCACCGTCGCGTTCGGCTGGACCGCCCGGCCGGTGGCATCGATGACGTTCCCGTTCTCCACGAGCAACCACTCGGTTCGCACGGCAGACCACCTCCGGTGGACGACAGATCAGCCACCCGGGGCCTTGGCAGAACGACGGCTCAGCGGCAGAGTGGCCCGCCAGAGTCCGTGGACACCAAGGCGCCCGTCGACTTGCGTGGCGCTGAACGTACTCGTGCTTGCATACAAGTCAAGGGTCTTCTGCATACAAAGAAATCGGGACTTGGATGCGAAGTGAACGGTTGTGCACCGCCGGAGGCGAGAACCCGCTACTCTTCAACGGGCGCCGGCCGCGACTCGCCGACGCTTTGCCCCATCCGACACCACGACGACCGCACAGCGAGGTGGGGATGAGCCGCCGAGTCCCAGGCCAGGCAACGGCTGCGGAACTGGCCACCGCCGCCATCCGGGAAGCAGTGATCATCGGCGCGGTCAAGCCCGATGAACCGGTCTATGAGGAGGAGTGGGCCGCCCGGCTCGGGATCAGCCGTACTCCCGTGCGGGAGGCGATCCAGGAACTAGTCGCACGCGGGCTCCTGACCCGGAACGGCCGGACGGCCTACGTCTTCCACCCCTCACTGAGCGAACTGCTGGAGATCTACGACATCCGGTTGCCGATGGAACAACTCGCCGCGTCACGGTGCGCCGCCGTCGCGGACGACGCACTGGTCGCCGACCTCGAGGCGCGGTTCGCGAAGATCCGGGAGCACCGCGTGGACTCCGGTTGGTTCGCTGATCACGAGGCCTTCCACATGCGACTCTTCGAAGGCAGCCGCATGCCGCGCCTCACCTCGCTCATCCAGTCCCTGCGAGCTCAGTCCGAGCCCTACGTCCGCCTGGCGGTCACGGTCGACCAGGAGTTTCGGGACAACTCCCGGGTCCAGCACCACTCGCTGGTCGACGCGGTCCGCGCTCGCGACCCCGAGATGGCCGCGGCCATCGTCAAGGAACACCTGGACACCACGCGCCGGAAGCTCTCCGAGATCATCCAGGCCTCGACCTCGGTCGACGCGCTCCTCGTGCCCCGACCCTGACGCCGGGCACGAGGACCCGGCGGGCTGTCAGGCGACGCGCTTCACCAGGCCGAATAGGCCAGTGCGTGGTCCTCGGACTCCGACGTCGCCAACTGGAGCGCCGGCACCGTGCGCTGGTACTGCCGCGCGCCGTACAGGAGGGGCGCACCGGTGCTCGGGAAGGCGATCTCCCGGACCCGCCCGATGTAGATGACGTGGTCACCGGCCTCCACCCGCTCGACCACGGCGCAGTCCAGGTGGGCGATCGAACCACTGACGCACGGCGTGCGACCAGCGCCGGGCAGGACGCGGCCGACCTCGTCGAGGAACTTCGGCATCCCCGGGGCGGCACCGAACTTGGCCGTCTCGATGCCATGGGCACCCAGGAGGCACAGCCCGTACTCGCCGTGTTCGGCGATCATGCGCGCCGGGACGGACGTCTGCGCAAGAGACACCAGGACCATGGGGGGCTCAGCGGAGACGGAGCAGGTGGCGGTGATCGTCATGCCCCAGGGCCGACCGCCCACGGAGGTCGTCACGACAGCGACGCCTGCCGTCAACAGACTCATCGAGCGGCGGAACGCCCCGCTGAGGTCGAGCTCGTCGTGGGGCCGGACTACCGCATCGCTCACGCTGACTCCTCGCCTACGGTCTTTCCAGGATTTCGATGTATACAAGCGCGGCGCCTTTGCGCGCGTCAAGACTCAGGCACGAAAGCGCCCACCACCGTTGGGGAACCCGACCGATCCCGCCCGGTTCACCATGCGCACCTGGATCTGCAACCTGAGCGGGCGGGGACCCCGCCCGCTCAGGTTGCAGGAGGCCCGCCGGCATCCCGGGAAGGGTTGCCCGCCCCCTTCCTGAGCGGGCGCCGCTACGCGATGATTCGCCGCACTCTCCAGGGCGGCCCGCCGATCGCGCGGCCGCCACGAGAACGCGAGGGGCGCCGATCATGACCGGAGACGCACGCGATCCACACCTGCGGGCCGGGACCGGGGTCGCCACCGCCGGGCGCCTGCCCACCTTCCTGCTGATCGGGGCGATGAAGGCCGGCACCACGAGCCTCTACCACTACCTCAGCGCGCACCCCCAGGTGGCCACGCCCCGGTACAAGGCGCCGGAGTTCTTCGTCGCGGAGTCCAACTGGCATCGCGGGATCGACTGGTACCGACGGCAGTTCCCGCCGCCCGGCCCGGAGATCCTGGCCGTCGGGGAAGCGTCCAACCTGTACACCAAGTACCCCCGCTACGCGGGCGTCCCTGCGCGGATCGCGACGCATCTCCCCGACGTCCGGCTCGTCTACGTGGTGCGCGATCCGGTCTCCCGGATCCGGTCGCACTACCAGCACCGCGTCGCCGAGGGCAGGGAGAAGGCAGCCTTCGCCGAGGCGGTGTTCGCCGACCCCGCCTACCTCGACTACAGCCGGTACGCCCTGCAGATCGAGCAGTACCTCGAGCACTTCCCACGCGAACAACTCCTCGTGATCACCTCGGAGGAGCTCCGTTCCGACCGGCAGGTCACGATGCGGAGGGTGTACGACTTCATCGGGGTCGATCCGGACTTCGCGCCGGCCGACCTGGACCGGGACTTCTACCGGACCGAGGACCGCCCCGCTCGCTCACTGGTCCCGCTCCGGGTCCGCAGGGGCCTCAAGCGCCGATTCCCCCGCACCCGGCGCTTCAAGGAACTGGAGAGCAACACGCTCAGCAGGATCCGCCGGGTCACCGGCCGGAGCGGCGGCCGGACCGGCCCCCCGCCCCGCGTCGACATCGCCGACGCGCTGCGGGAGCGGATCGGAGCCGTGCTCGCAGACGACGTGCGGCGCCTGCGCGCTCACCTGGGGCCCGACTTCGACGGATGGGGAATCGCCTGAGGGTGACGCCCCTGGGGAATCAGCTGAGGAGCGCGACCGCCTCACCGGTCCGGCCGGGAAAAGCGCGGCGCAGCTCGGCGGCCACCTCCGGCGGCGTGAACCATTCCGGCAGTTCCTCCCCCTGCGCCAACCGCCGGCGCTGCTCGGTCCCGGAGATGCGCAGGCAGTGGTGCCCGGGCGGGACCTCGTCCTCGGGGACGTGGCGCTGCAGCTCCCGGACGAAGACCATCTGCCGGAACGGGACGACGCCGATGCCGAGCTCGTCCTCGTGCCTGCGCAGCAGGTCCTGCGCCTCGGACGGCTCGTAGAACGGCCGCCCCTGCGAGTCCGGCCCGGGCCCCGCGTGGTCGCGGCCGACGATGAAGTGGGTCGCCCCGTGGTTCTTGCGCACGATCGCGTGCCACAGGGCCTCGCGCGGGCCGGCCATCCGCATCGCCAGGGGAAGCACCGACAGCAGCACCGTGCCCGGCGGATAGGTGGGCAGCAGGGCGCGGTAGCAGCGGACCCGCACGGACGGGTCGACGTCGCCCGGCTTGGTGATGCCCACGACCGGGTGCAGCAGCACGTGCGCCCCCAGCTCCCGGGCCGCCCGGATCGTGAGCTCCTGGTGTGCCCGGTGCATCGGGTTGCGCGTCTGGAAGGCGACGACCGTGTCCCAGCCGCGGTCGGCCAGCTCGCGGCGCAACTCGGCGGGCGTGTGGCGCAGCGAGCGGAAGTCGTGGTGGGTGGGCAGCGCCAGGACCGCCAGCGGGCCGCTCACGTACCAGGGGTGGGTCTCGTGCAACAAGGTGTGGACGCCGGGGTGGGCCGGGTCGGTCGTGCCGAACACGGCCGCCGCCTCCGCCACGCGGTCCGGCCGCCAGGCCTCCCGCAGCCACAGCACGGCCAGGTCGGCGCCCCGGGCGCACAGCGTGAGCCCCCCGGCTGACGAGGCCGCCGCCACGACGCACTCGGGCAGGTCGAGGGTCACGGGAATCGGCCAGAGCTCGCCGGTGGTGAGGCGCATGGCGGTGCAGACCGACGCGTGGTCGGCCCGGCCGAGGAAGGTGCGCAGCGGCGAGAACCCGCCGGTGGCCAGCAGCTCCAGGTCGCAGCGCTGCCGGCGGGTCAACTCCCAGCGGGGCAGCTCCTGCGCGGCCGCGGCCACGGCGCGACCGTCCTCGACCCGGAGGTCGACGAGCGCGCCGCCGTGCGGGGGCGGACCCGGGATTGCCATGGCGCTCCTCCGGTCGGACCGGCGTGTCAGGTCGGGTGCACGGGCGCCGGCGCCGAGCCCAGCACCGGGGGCCGTTGCTCGACCGGGCCCTCCGTCGCCAGGAGGGGCCAGCCCCTGCGGAGGACGAAGTCGAGCCAGAATCCGCACGCCTGCGACGTCAGCACGGCGGTGAGCACCAGCGTCGTGAAGAACGGGGCGCTGATGATGCCCGCGTCGAAGGCCACGCTCGCCAGCACGATGCCCGGCCCGCCGCGGGCGTTGTGCGTGAGCGCCAGATTCACGATGTCCAGCCCGCGGAACCCGGCCAGGCGTGCGGCCACACCGATCGAGACGACGACCACCAGCGTGGACCCGACCAGGAACGCGACCAGCATCAGCGGCGAGAAGCCCTGGGTGAAGTCGAGCCGGTAGCCCACGATCGCGAAGTAGATCGGGATGAACACCGCCCCGGAGACGTGCGCGATCGCGTCCAGGGGTGCCCGGAGGCGCTGCGTCTCCGTGCCGTCGACACCGCCGACGATCGCGAAGCCGGCCAGGAACGCGGCGAAGGCCAGCGTCACGTCGAGGGCCGCCGCGACGCTGACGTAGGCGAGGAACACCGCGATGATCCACGCGATCGGGGACTGCCTGGCGACGACGTTCCAGCGGGCCCGACTCATCCGCCGCAGGAGCCGTGGGAGCACGGTCATCCCGAGGACGACGAAGGCGATGTTGATCCCCACGTGCACGGCCACCGTCCCGGCGACCGCCTGCCCGCCGGCGGCGACGGTCGCCGACGCGATCGCCGTCGCCAGGGCGAGGAAACCCCACAGCACGATGTCCTCGAGGACGGCGACACCGAGCATCAGGCTCGCGAATCGGGTGTGCAGAATGCCGAGGTCGTAGAAGATCTTGGTGATGACCGGGATCGAGGTCACCGCTGCGGCAATGGCGATCACGAGGATCACCGCAGCCTCGCTGCGCGCCTCCCCCATGAATGCGCCCAACGGGAGAATCGACGCGACGCCCAGTGCGAAGCAGAATGGCAGCACAGTTCCCAGGCCGAGCAGCCAGGCCGTCGGTCTCCGATTCTCCCGGCTGAGCACATTTCGCGCACTCGTGCCGGAGATGAACATGAGAAGCAACAGACCGAGGTGGTACAGAAAGCCCAGGACGACCGTGGCAGGATCCTTGTCACCGTCTCCGAAGATCTGCGCCGCGACCTGCGGCGCCAGGAGCCCCAACAGCGACGGCCCGAGCACGACGCCGGCCAGGATCTCCCCCACGACTCTCGGTTGACGCAGCCGCACGGCGAGCAGGCCGAGGAGGTTGGCGCCGGCGACCAGCAGCAACAGCGCCAGCGCCAGCGAGCCCAGACTCTCGGTCGACATGGATCCCCCACCCCGTGTGATGGTGCCGACGGACCGCCCGGCGGGCCTCGGTGGCGGTCAAGATAGCGGCGTCGAGAACGTCGGGGGCAGGATGTCGGCGCCCAGTGCCCAACAATCCCCGGAAATCGGTGACCCCCTCGGAGAACGGCGGTCGTCAACCGTCATCTGCATGACACGCCACCATGCAGATGCACGAGGGCCCAGCAATTACTGAACGCAAAGGATCACGCTGCGAGGCGGCGCGGGAGCGGGTAGCTCCGCACCGCCGAGAACGCTCCTTGATTCACCGCACCACGAGTACGGGAACTCGATCGGCACGGTTGCCCCACCTAACGTCTGCGCACGCCTGCACGCCGGTGTTGTGGCGCCGGTCCGTCGATCGGTGGCCGATACCGGGTGCATCTCCTGCACCGATTGCGAGGGAAACCGTGGACGTCTCGGAGCAGTCCCTGCTCACGCCCCCCTCCGTCACAGCACAGCGGGCCACCGCGTGCCGGCTGTTCGTGGTCCGCCACGGAACCACCACCATGAACGTCGAGAACCGCTACCGCGGGCGCTGCGACGTGCCACTGGATGCGCAGGGTTACCAGGACGCGGTCGATGCCGCGCGCCAGCTGTCGGGAGTGGGACTCACGGCGGTGTACTGCGGACCTCTCCGGCGCACCATCGCCACCGCGCAGATCATCGCGGACGAGGCGCGGGTGCCCGATCTGCGCATCCTGCACGGGCTGAACAACGTCGACTACGGCGCGTGGGAGGCGATGACCGCCACCGAGGCCGCCGTGTTCGACCCGGAGGCGTTCGAGCTGTATCGCACGTCACCGAGCCGGGCGGTGTGCCCGCAGGGCGAGCGACTCCGCGACGCGCAGACCCGCATGGTGGAGGCGCTCCGGCTCATCGGCAGCCGACACGCCGGCGAGACGGTGGTGGCGGTCACCCACGCCGTCATGATCCGGCTCGCCGTGGCCCGGCTGACGGGCGTCGAGGGCGAGAACTGGCGCATCCCGGTGGGACGCGGTTCGCTCACCCACTTCGAGGTCGAGGACGGCCGGATGGTGCTGGCCGAGCTCCCCGAGGGCGACGACGTCGACTAGGGGCAGCACCCCGGCACCCCGGCGCCCACTCTGTTCCCGGTGCACGCTGCTCCGTCCGGGCGGTGGCGACGACGTCCAGCTCGTCGCTGGTCTTCCCCGTACCCGTACCCCGCTGACCCGGTCCGGTCAGGCGCTGGCGGCCTCCTCACCGGCGATGCCGGTCGCCCCCCGCGGGCGGCCGCGGTCGGGCGCGGGCAGGATGCGCTCGAGCAGGTCCTCGGGCACGAGCCCGGCCGCGCCGAACCGGCGGCCCACCTCGACGAACTGCGGGGCGACTGCCGCCAGCTCGGTCATCAGCTCTCGGGCGGCGTCCTCCCGGCCGGCCAGGCCCGCGACGATCGCGCGCCACAGGACGTGGTCGGGCTCGGTGTGCGGGTCGGGCACCCGCAGCTCCTCCAGGACCAGGTCGGCGGTGACCGGGTCGCCGCCGATCGCCTGCTGGAAGCCGCGGACGACGTCCTGGTACCGGCTCAGCCGGACCACGAGCTCGCCCAGCTCGGTGACCGGGTCGAGTGAGTCGTCGACGCGCAGGTCCACGACGGTGTCGTGCCAGGGTCGGCCGGTGGTGACCGCCCGCACGACGATCACCGCGGCCGACCGCCGGCCCCGGAGGTCCCCGCCGGCCTCCTCGGCCGCACGGAGCGCACTGAGCAACCGGTGCGCCAGCGGGCCGTCGGAGGTCTCGAACATCGCCACCATCGATTCCCAGACCTCGGGACCGGTGACCATGTTCCCCAGCGCGACGCAGCCCTCTCCCACCAGGTGGCCGGCGGCCTGCACGCAGTTGCTCCCGGTGTAGGCGGCGAGGTCCCCGGAGACGTCGAGGACGGCGACCTGGCGGCGCTCCGGATGGGGGTCGACGCTGCGCAGCGCGATCAGCGCCTCATTGGCCGTGAACCCGCCGCGCAGCAGGTCCAGCCCGATCTGGCCGTACATCGGCTCGGCCATCGACTGGCTGGCGATCACCCCCTGGCCGGGCAGTGCGAAGGGCACGCTGTTGCCGACGGCGAACGCCTGCGACTGCGTGGCGACGCCCATCTCTCCGGTCTGCAGGTCACGGGCAACGATCGAGTAGGTCACGGACAGCGCCTACCCGGATACCCCCCGGACGGCAAACACCGCTCGGCCGGAAGGCGCTCCCACCCCCTCGGGGTAGGTCGGTCCCTGTGGCCTCCAGCACCGAACGCCGCAGGTCGATGCCCTGATCGCGTGATTTCATGCCATGACCGTCGACCGGAGGACCGAGATGAGCCGCACCGGCGCTCCCTCGCTGTGGCGTCGCGCGCGCCGGCTCCTGGCGCGCCCCGCCCAGCCGGTGGAGCAGACCCGGTGGCTGTTCTTCGTGATCGCCCTGGTCTCGCTGCTGCTCACGACCCCGGGGGCGCTCGTCCGCGCGGGCGCCGCGGACCTGGTCCTGATCGCCGTCTCCTGCCTGGCCCTGGTCGTCTCCTGGACCCACCGCTACCGGTCGCAGACGACATCACTCGCGTGGGACGCCGTCGACGTCATGGCGACGACCGCGTTCGCGCTGGCCTGCCCGATACCGGCCGTCGCCTACGGCATCGCCTTCCCGGCCATGTGGTTCCGCGTGATGTACGGCCGGACGTGGCGCGTGGGGCTCTACGTCGTCGGGCTCGGCGGGGCGCTGGTCGCCGCGACCCTGGCCTGGGGGCTCGTCCCCGGGCATGCCGGCTCGACCGAGGCCGGCCCGGTGGTGGGCGCTCTTCCCGT
The DNA here is from genome assembly GCF_900114385.1 of Geodermatophilus ruber. GTDB lineage: Bacteria > Actinomycetota > Actinomycetes > Mycobacteriales > Geodermatophilaceae > Geodermatophilus > Geodermatophilus ruber. The sequence continues at coordinate 143,173 of NZ_FOSW01000008.1, read as the reverse complement.
GCTCGGCCTGACCTTCATCGGCGCCCGGCACCTGGCCCTGAGAATGCTCGCGCGGGAACAGGCCCGGGGCCGCGACTCGGCGCTGCTCGCGCTGAGCACCGGCCTGCTCGGGCTGACCGATCCGATGGCGATCCGCGATCAGGGCTGGCGCGCCGTCGAGGAGATCTGCCGGATGACCCCGGGGTTGCGCGCGGCCGCCGTCGCCGACGACGAGCAGGGGTCCCTGCGCATCGTCGAACGAGCCGGCGAGTTCGACCGGGACCTCATCGCGCTGCCCCGGGATCTGCTGCCCGCCGGCGAGGCAGGGGACGAGATCCAGGAGCTCGCGCATGCGGGAGCGCTGGCGGAGGCGACCGGGTTCATCCGGCAGTGGCTGCGCATGCCGTTGCCCGCGTTCCCGGGGCACGCCACGGTGTTCCCGGGGCACTCGATGCTGCTCGGGGCGCCCGACGGCGTTCCCGCCGAGGCGATCACGGCGATCCAGTCCCTGAACAACCTGGTCGCGCTGGCGCTCCACAGCAGCCAGGCCCACCGCGACCTCGAGGCGCAGGCGCTCACCGACGCCCTCACCGGGCTGGCCAACCGGGCGGCGTTCACCGCCGCGCTGGACGAGGCCGCCCGCGAGGCGATCGGCCGGACCTGGGTGCTCTTTCTCGACCTGGACGACTTCAAGGTGGTCAACGACGGCCTGGGGCACGTCGCCGGGGACGAGCTCCTCGGGCACGTCGCCGCCCGCATGCTCGGCGCCCTGCGCGACGGGGACCTCTGCGCCCGCCTCGGCGGGGACGAGTTCGGCGTCCTGCTGCGCGACGCCGGGCAGACCGAAGCCCGCCGGATCAGCCAGCGCCTGGTCGAGCTGCTCTCGGCACCCATCACGCTGGACGGGCGGCTCACCCGGGTGGGGGCCAGCATCGGCCTGGCCTGCCTGCAGCCCGGGGCCACCGGGACCGAGGTGGTGCAGCAGGCGGACATCGCGATGTACGCCGCGAAGGCGGCCGGCAAGAACCGCGTCCAGACCTTCTCCCCCACCCTGCTGGACGTGGACGCGGCCGCCGCCCTGGCGGTCGAGCTGCGCGCCGCGGTGGAGAAGGAGCAGTTCGTCGTGCTCTACCAGCCGATGGTCTCCACCCGCGACGGGCGGTGCACCGCCGTGGAGGCGCTGGTGCGCTGGGCGCACCCGACTCGCGGCCTGCTGGCGCCGGCGGACTTCCTCGACGTCGCCGAGCACACCGGCGTGGTCATCCCGATCGGCGAGCAGGTGCTGCGGCGCGCCTGCGCCGATGCTGCCGCGTGGCGGGACCGCGGCGAGACGGTGGCCCTGCACGTCAACGCCTCGCCCTCACAGCTGGCCCACCCGCGCTTCGGGGCCGTCGTGCGGGAGTGCCTGGAGACCCACCTGCTCGCCCCCGGGCAGCTGATCATCGAGATCACCGAGTCCACGGTGCTGGACTCCCCCGCCGTCCAGGCCGGCGTCGAGGTCCTGGCGGGTCTGGGTGTCGGTCTCGCCGTCGACGACTTCGGCACCGGGTACTCGGCGCTGACCACGCTGCGGACCCTGCCGGTCGACGTCGTCAAGATCGACAAGTCCTTCGTGGCCGGGGCGGCGACCGAGGTCGCCGACCAGGCGGTGCTCGAGGCCATCGCCCAGATGGCCGCCCGGCTCGGCCTGCAGACGGTGGCAGAGGGCGTGGAGGACGCCGAGCAGCAGCGGTTCGTCGAGCAGGCGGGCATCGACGCGGTGCAGGGCTACCTCGTCCTGCACCCGGTTCCCGCCGGCGAGCTGCGCACCTGGTTGGCCGGCCGGACGGGCCCTCAGGCCGCCCGGGACCGGTTCGCCCGGTTCTGACACCCGTCCCGATCCCCGGCACACGCCCAGCACCCGCCGCGGCGCGCGCCCACCGCCACCTCGCCGTCCCGGTGGACCGCCTGCACCCCGGTCGGGCTGATCAGCACCGGCATCGACACGTCCTGGCCATGCCAGATCCCTCGTCACATCCAGGGGCCGCGCGACAGCGCGGGCTCGTTCGGTCCTCGCGACCGTGCCGGCCGCGGTGAATCCGTCACCTGCTCACCGCGCGAGCAGCGAGAACCGCGCGATCGCGTCGTCGGCGAGCTCCACGCCGAGGCCCGGCCGGTCGTCAGCGCCCAGGTGCCCGTCCTGCACCGCGTGCGGCTCGACCAGCAGCCCGTCCCAACCGGGGCCGCCGTAGGCGTCGAACTCGATGAGCGGGGCGTTCGTGCAGGCCAGGATCAGGTGCAGGCCGGCCGCGAGCGAGATCCCGGTGCCCGAGGAGCAGGCGATGTGGGGGACGCACTCGATGTTCCAGGCGCTCGCCATGTCGGCGATCCGCTTGGCCTCGGAGATGCCGCCGACACTGGTGCAGTCGGGCTGGAGGACGTCGAAGGTCCGGCGGGAGAGCAGGTCGAGGTACTCGTACCTGGTCAGCAGGGACTCCCCGCCGGCCAGCCGCAGCGAGACCCGGTCGGCCAGCCAGGAGTGGTCGTCGACGTACTGGGTCAGGCTGCGCGACAGGATCGGCTCCTCCAGGAAGGAGACGCCCAGCTGCTCCAGCTCGCGGGCCAGGGCGAGGGCGGTTCGCCGGTCGAACGACATGTTGCCGTCGACCATGATCTCGATGTCGACCCCGACGGCGTCCCGCACGCTCGCAACCAGGTCGACCGTCTCGCGCAGCCGCCGGGTGGCCCGCAACTTCATGGCCGTGAATCCGTCGGCGACCGCCCGCCGGCACTCCTCCACGATGTCCTGCGTCGGCTTGAGCGAGGGCGCGAAGTAGGCGCGCACCGTCGACTTCGCCGCCCCGAGCAGGCGGTACACCGGCTGCCCGCTGACCTTCCCGAGCAGGTCCCACAGCGCGATGTCCACGCCGCTCAGCGCATAGGTCTCGATCCCGCGCCGGCCCCACATGTGCGTGGCATCGAGCATCTGCTGCCACAGGGCGGCGATGTCCCGGGGATCCTGTCCCACGAGCATCGGCGCCAGCTGGTCGTTGACGATCGGGCCGACGGTCGGGAAGTACTCGGCGGAGAACCCCGCCTCGCCCAGCCCGACGACGCCCCCGTCGGTCTCGACGCGGACGACGATGCCGCCCTTGACCCCGACGACCATGGCGCCCCAGCGCAGCTGTTCGTCGAGGGGGCTGCCCAGCGGGATCGCCTCGACGCGCACGATCTTCATCTCGCCCGTCCGCTCAGCCGGCGGCCGGCGCGTCGCCGGTGCGCGTGAGGTGGGCGATGATCGCCTCGACGAACTGCGGCAGATCGGTGGGCGTCCGCGACGTGATGACGTTTCCGTCCTCGACGACCGCCTCGTCGACCCACGTGCCGCCGGCGTTCTCCACGTCGTCCCGGATCGGCAGGTAGCCGGTCGCCCGGCGGCCCTTCAGCGCACCGGCGGAGACGAGCACCCAGCCGCCGTGGCAGATCGCCGCGGTCAGCCGGCCGGCGTCGTGCACGCTGCGGACCAGCTCGATCATCTCGGGGTGCAGTCGCATGTTGTCCGGTGCGAACCCACCCGGGACGACGACAGCGTCGAGGTCGTCCGCGCGGACGTCCGCCGCCGCGCAGTCGGCCGGCATCGGGTAGCCCTCCTTGCTGGCGTACGACTGCTTGGTCCCGCTGCCGACCACGCGCACGGTGGCGCCGGCGGCCTGCAGACGCAGCAGCGGGTACCAGCCCTCGAGGATCTGGTACTCGTCCTCGATGAGCAGTGCGATGGTCTTGCCTTCCAGGCTCACGTCGTGCCCTTCCCTTCGGTTCGTGCTCGTGGGTCGTGCTGGGGACGGCTCAGTCAGCTCATGACGAGCCCGCCGCTGACATTGATCGCCTCGCCCGTGAGGGCGGAGGATGCGCCCGACGCGAGGAACAGGCAGACGTCGACGACCTCGCGCGCCTCGATGAAGCGCCCGATCGGCGCGCCCGTGCGCCACTGCTCGGCGATGTCGGCCACCGTGGTGCCCTCGGCCTCGGCGTGGCCGCGCATCACCTCGTCGAGATGCGGGGTCTCGACCGGCCCGGGGCAGACGGCGTTCACCCGGATCCCCTCCGAGGCGACCTCCAGTGCGAGCGTCTGCGTCAGCCCGAGCAGGGCCCACTTGCTGGCGACGTAGGCCGAGCGGTGCGGCAGGCCGCGCTTGGCCACGTTCGAGGCGATGTTGATCACCGTGCCGCCGGGGCGGCCGGTCATCTGCCGGAGCGCGGCGCGGGTGCAGAGCATCGCCCCGGTCAGGTTCACCCGGAGCGTGCGCTCCCAAGCGGCGAGCTCCAGATCTCGCACCAGCGCGACCGGGGTGCCCAGCGCGGCGTTGTTGACCAGGATGTCGACCGGGCCCCACTGGTCGGCCAGCCGGTCGAAGGCGTCGGCGACGCAGTCCTCCGACGTGACGTCGAGGTGGATCCCGACGGCGGTGCCGCCCGCGGCGTGGATCGCGTCGACGACGGGGTGCGTCGCCCGGATGTCGGCCACGCCGACGCGAGCCCCTTCGCGGGCCAGGCCCTCGGCGATGTGCGCGCCGATGCCCTGCGCGGCGCCCGTTACGATCGCCGTTCTGCCCTCGAGTCGCACGGTCGACCTCCTTCGGTGTCCATGGGGGCGTCCCTGTGCCGGGACGGGGAGCCCTGCCGTCGGCCGGCGGGCGGGTGGGGGCAGCCGCGGTCCTGCCCGGGCGCCGGGCACCCGGGCAGGACCGCGCTGCGGAGGGGGTCGCTAGTCGCCGCGCCCCTGCGCGAGGCGCTGGTTGGCGCCGACGGCGACCAGGATGATGGCGCCCTGCACCGCCATCTGCAGATAGGGCGAGATCAGCATCAGGTTCATCAGGTTGCCGGCGATGCCGAGGATCAGCACGCCCAGGACGACGTCGCGGATCTTGCCTTGCCCACCGCTGAGCGGGATCCCGCCGACGACCACCGCGGCGACGGACATCAGCATGAACTCGCTGCCGGCCGAGGGGCTGACGCTGCCCGTGCGGGTCAGGAAGAGCAGGCCGGCCGCCGCGGCGAAGACGCCCGCCGCCGCGTAGATGAACACCTTGATCCGCGGCACCGGGACGCCCGAGAGCCGGGCGGCGGTCTCGTTGCCGCCGACGGAGTAGAGCATCGCGCCCTGCTTGGTGCGGCTGAGCACCAGGTGACCGATGACGATCAGCACGAACCACAGGAGCACCGGCACCGGCAGGATCCAGACCCGCGCATCCCCGAGGTCCTTCAGCAGCTGGTCCGGCTGGGTCACCGGCGCGCCCTGCGTGAGCATGAACGTGATGCCGACGATCACCAGGTAGGTCGAGAGCGTGATGATGAACGGCGGGACCGTGGTCCGGCCGGCGATGAACCCGTTCACCACGCCGACCAGCAGGCCGACGAGCAGACCGGCGAGGATCGCCAGCGGCAGCGGCAGGTGCGGCAGGAACTGCGGGTCGGCCGAGCTGGCGTCACCGATGACCAGCGCGGCGAGGATCGCGGTCGCCCCGATGGACAGATCGAGCCCCTTGCTGATCACCGCGTACGCCTGTGCCATCGCCAGGACCCCGACGACGGCGGTCTGGTACAGCACCGTGGTCAGATTGCTCGGCCGGATGAACACACCCTTGCTGAGCACGATGGCCGCGATGATGAGCAGCACGAGCACCCACACCATCGCGCCACCGGGGATCCGCCGGCGGTTGTCCTTGCCTCCGGCCGGCTGCGCCGTGCTGCCGGTGGCCGGCTTCGTCTCGCTCTGGGACACGGTCACGAGGTCCTCCCCAGCAGGTGGTTGCGGCGCAGCAGGACGGCCGGGACGGCCACGGCCGCCAGGATCAGCAGGCCCTTGAGGACGTTCTGCAGGTACGAGTCGACGTCCGCCAGGTTCATGACGTTGGTGATCATGAGGTAGGTGAGGACGCCGATCATGGCCTTGACGAGGTTGCCGGACCCCCCGTAGAGGCTCACCCCACCGATGACGACGGCGGCGATGGTGTCCAGCTCCCAGCCCACGCCGAGTCCGGGCAGACCGCTGCTGGCGCGGGCGGCGAAGAGCACACCGGCGGCGCCGGCCAGCAGACCGGAGAGGGCGAAGGCGGTGATCTGCACCCGGGCGACCGGCACACCGGCCAGCCGGGCGCTGTCGGCGTTGCCGCCGACGGCGAAGAAGTACAACCCGGTCCGCGTGAGGCGCAGGAACGCGAAGACCAGCGCGACGAGCACCGCCCAGATGACGAACAGCAGCGGGACGAACCCGAACGAGGTGCTGTTGATCGCCATGAACGTCGAGTCGGTGATCACGATGCCGCGGTTGGAGATGGTGAAGGCCACGCCCTGGGCGATCCCCATGACGCCGAGGGTCGCGACGATCGGCGGGATCCGGCCGACGGTGACCGCGAACCCACTGAGCAGGCCCAGCACCCCGCCGGCCGCCACCGCGACCAGGATGCCGAGCAGGCCCATGCCGTCGAGGGTCGAGGCGACGACCATCGAGCTCGCCGCCGCGACGGCGCCGACCGACAGGTCGAACCCCCCGGCGACGATGACGATGTACTGACCGATCGCGAGGATCCCCAGCACCGCCGCCTGGCTCAGCAGCCCCTCGAGGTTGAACGAGGTCAGGAAGTTCGGGCTGGCGATGAAGCCGGTGAGCACCATCCCGAGGAACAGGATCTCGACCGCCCGCCCGGACAGGGCGGACAGCCAGCGCGACGGCCCGTGACCGGCCAGCGGCCGCGTGCTCGTCGCCGGCATCCCGACGGCGGCGTCGGGGCCGACGGCGGCAACCATCTTGTTGGTCATGACGCGATCGCCGCCGACGTGGGGACTGCGTGACTCATGATCACCTCTTGCGTGGCTTCTTCTCTGGACAACTCGCAGGTCAGCCGGCCTTCGGCCATGACCAGGACCCGATCGCTCATCCCGAGGACCTCGGGCAGCTCGGAGGAGGCCATGAGGATCGAGATCCCCTCGGAGGCCAGCCGGTCCATCAGGGCGTAGATCTCGCTCTTCGCGCCGACGTCGACCCCGGCGGTGGGCTCGTCGAGCAGCAGCACCGTGGTGCCACGGGCCAACCACTTCGCGAGCACGACCTTCTGCTGGTTCCCGCCACTGAGGAAGCGGACGGGTTGCGCCGCGGACGGCGTCTTGATGCGCAGCTCCTCGATGAAGCTGCGGCACACCGCCGCGACTTCCTTGGCCCGCACGACCACGCCGCGGGAGAGCTTCCCCAGCGACGGCAGGGTGAGGTTCTCCTGGACCGAGCGGGAGAGGATCAGCCCCGCACCGCGGCGGTCTTCGGGGACCAGGCCGATGCCCGCGTCGATGGCCTGCTGCGGCGTCCGCGCCCGCAGGGGGCGACCGTTCAGGGTCACCGTCCCGCTGTCGGCGGGCACGACGCCGAAGATGCAGTTGAGCAGCTCGCTGCGGCCGGCGCCGACCAGGCCGGCCAGGCCGAGCACCTCGCCCCGCTTGAGGTCGAAGCTGACGTCCTCGAAGTGGCCGTGCAGCGTCAGCCCGCGCACCGACAGGACGACGTCGTCGCCCACGACCGTGGTCTTGGTGTACTGGTCGGAGAGCTCGCGGCCGACCATCGCGCGGATGATGTCGGGCACCGAGGTGTCCTGGACGGCCCGGGTCTGAACCCACTGGCCGTCGCGCATCACGGTGACCCGGTCGCCGATGAGCATCAGCTCCTCGAGCCGGTGGGAGATGTACACGATCGCCATCCCCCGGGCCCGTAGCGACCGGACGATCTCGAACAGCGACTCGAGCTCGTGGTCGCTGAGCACCGCGCCCGGCTCGTCCATGATCAGGACCCTGCAGTTGCGGGACAGCGCCTTCGCGATCTGGACCAGCTGCGCGTTGGCGGCGGTCAGGTCGCTCACCGGCGCGTCGACGGGCAGGGTCACCCCGAGCTCGTCGAGGACCCGCTGTGCCTCGCTCCGCATGGCGGACCGGTCGAGGGCACCGGACCGACCCCGGGGCTCGTGGCCCAGGAAGACGTTCTCGGCCACGGTCAGCTGCGGCACGAGGTCGGTCTCCTGGTAGATGGCCGACACCCCGAGCCGGTGCGCCAGGGCCGGCCGGAGGCCGGTGTACTCCTGGCCGCCGATCGTGATGACGCCCTGGTCCGGCTGCTCGGCACCGGTGAGCATGCGGATGAGCGTGGACTTGCCGGCACCGTTCTCGCCGATGAGGCAGTGGACCTCACCGGCGCGCAGGTCGAAGTCGACCCCGCGCAGGGCCGCGACACCGGGATAGCTCTTGGTGATTCCGGCCATCCGGACCAGGACGTCGTCAGTCACGTCGACAGCGCTCCTTCTCTGCGTCCCAGGACATCAGCAGCAGTCGATGCCGAGCTCGGTCAGCTCGTCGATCCGCGCCTGGATCTCCTGCTTCGCCTGGTCCGAGTCGGCCTCGTAGACGGTCTTGGGCAGGAGCTGGGTGGTCTCGGTCAGCGAGCCGTCCTTCACCTGCTCCCAGGTCTGCATGGTCAGCTCGCCGAACTGCGGCGGCGTCGAGATCGTCATCCGCATCTCGCCGTCGAGGATCGCCTGGAGGCCGGTGCGCTGCGCGTCCTTGCCCCAGATCCAGCCGAGCAGCTCGTCGCGGCCGGCGGCCTTGATCGCCGCGATCGCACCGAGGGCCATCTCGTCGTTGTCGGCGATGACGCCGTCGATCTCACCGGCCCCGAAGCGCTGGAGCAGGTCCTCCATGCACTGGCGTCCCGGCTCGCGGGAGTAGTTGCCGTCGCACTGGGCGACCTCCTCGATGCCCGGGTTGTCCGCGAGCACCCCGTCGATGCCCTCCTGCTCGTCCAGGACCGGGGACGCGCCCGAGGTGCCGGTGATGTGGACGATGCGCCCGGTCGCCGAGCCGTTCCTCTCGGTCAGGCCCTTGACCACGCTCTCGGCCACCAGGCGGCCGGTCTCGACGAAGTCGATGGTCAGGAAGGCCTTGTACTGCCCCTCACCGGGCGTGCCGGGCAGCGACCGGTCCACGACGATCAGCGGCACGCCGGCCTGCTCGGCCAGGTCCGGGACCGGGGCCAGCGGCTCGAAGGTCACCGGCCGGACGACGAGGAGGTCGGGCTTGCGGGCGAGCAGGTCGCGCACGTCCTGCAGCTGCTTGGCCGGGTCACCCTCGGCGTCGGCCTGGATGAACTCGCAGCCGGCGGCCTCGACCGAGGCCTTCATGTCGCGGGAGTTCTCGACCATCCACTCGAAGCCGAGCGACTCCTGCGAGAACGCGACCGTGCAGCTGCCGTCCCCGCCGCCTCCGCTGGCCTGGGCGTCCTCGCCGCGGCCGCAGCCGACGACGGCGAGGGACATCAGGCCGGCGCCGATCGCGGCCATCGCCTTGGTCCTTGCTCGGGTCATCCATCTCTCCTGGGATTGAGGGCTCGCCGCGCAGCGGCCGAGCTGGGGGCCATCCCGCGTCGGGCTGGCGTTGAGCGCTGAACTGCAGGGGTTGGAACCCGAGAACCGGGTCGGCACGGTGCCAACGGATCGCGGAAGGTCACCCGCGCTGTGACCGGGCTCTCGCCGATCGCGTTCAGGAGCGAAACGGTCTTTCGCTCACCGGAACGGTCCGTAGCGTGCCGCCGGCTCGGGGGATGTGTCAAGAGCCACACGAGGAGGAGTTCTTCTCGTGTCGTGCGCACCGGTGGAGGGCAGCACGGAGCACCCGTCCAGGGGCGGTCCCGAGAGCGCCGGACGGCGGAGCAGGGCAGGGCTGGGAGCGGCCGCAGAGGAGCTGCGGACAGCTCTCTGCGGTCTGGCTCAGGGGTGGTGCGGCGGGACTACGTGGGACCCAGCAGCCCGCGGACGTGCGCGGATGCGCGTCCGCCGGGGGCGATGCGGCTCAGCGGAGCCCGGTCGTCAGGCCTTCTCGACCCGGGGCAGGCCGTCGGACCGCGCCGACCCGAGCGAAAGAACCGCACCCGGCTCGGCGCGGGCCGCGAGCCGCGAGAGGACCTCCCGGGGGGCACCCAGCGAGGCCGAGATCAGCTGCGCAGCCTGCACGACCGAAGGCCCGAGTCGGAGCGCCTCGTCCAGGCTGAGGTCGAAGGTGGCCGAGGAGACGCTGACACCGCCGATGACCGCTCCCCGCGCGTCGAACACCGGAGCCCCGACACAGCGCACGTTCTGCTCGTTCTCCTCGTCGTCGATGGCGAAGCCCCGGGCCCTGATCTCCTCGAGCTGCTGCTTGAGCGCCCGGGACGAGGTGATCGTGCAGGGCGTCCGCCGCGCCAACGGGCCGCGCATGTAGGGCTCGGCCTGCTCCGGCGGCATGAACGCCAGGATCGACTTGCCGATCGACGTGCAGTGCACCGGCAGCGACGTCCCGATGGTCGAGGCCATGCGGTAGGGCCGGCTGCCCTCGATCTTCGATACGTACACCGGGACGCCACCCGTCATGACCCCGAAGTGGATGGCGTCGGGGGTGATCGTCTGGAGCCAGCGCAGCCCTTCCTTGGCCTCGCTCGCGTAGTCCAGCTGGGCCAGCGCCTCTCCCGACAGCGCGAACATCTTCGAGCCCAGGCAGTAGGACCGGTCGTCCGCCTGGCGCAACAGGTCCCGGGCCACCAGGAGCCGCAGGATCCGATGGGCCGTCGGCTTGGGGATGCCGGCCTCGCTGGCCAGTTCGGCCAGCGTCAGCGGGCGATGGGCGGTAACGGCGATGGACAGGAGATCCAGTGCGCGGTCGATCGCACTGGGTGGCCCCTGGTCGTCGATCTGCGTCATTCCCCTGCCCCGTGGTCCCGATATCCCGTGAAGATGAGAAACGGTACTCGTCCATCCCGGGATCCGTGGCACGTCGGGGCTCGTCCGGGGTCGTCATCACGGTTCATCGCTGAACACGGGCGCCCACCCCGCGGACCAGCGCCTCCACCTCCGCAAGGGTGGCCATCGACGCGTCCCCCGGTGTCGTCATCGTAAGGGCGCCGTGCGCCGCGCCGTACTCAACCGCGGCCTGGATGTCGCCCCTCTCCAGCAATCCGTAGATCAGACCTGCGGCGAAGCTGTCTCCCCCGCCGACCCGGTCGAGGATGTCCAGGCCGGGCCGGGGCACCGACTCGAAGACGTCACCGTCCAGCCAGGCCAGGGCGCTCCAGTCGTTCACCGACGCGGTCCTGACGGTGCGCAGGGTGGTCGCCACGACCGTGAAGTTCGGGTACTCGGCAGAGACCGTGGCGACCATCTTCGCGAACTTCTCCGCCTCGAGAGCTCCGGGTCCGGCGTCCGAGTCGGGCACGACGAAGCCGAGCGCCGCAGTGAAATCCTCTGCGTTGCCCAGGCCGAGCATCACGTCGACGTGCGGCGCCAGCCGGCGATTCACCTCCTGGGCACGCGCCATGCCTCCGTAGCTCTGCCACAGACTGGGCCGGTAGTTCAGGTCGTAGGAGACGATCGTCCCGTGTCGCCTGGCGGCCAGCATCGCCTCTTCGATGACGTCGGGGGTGGTGTCGGACAGGCCGGCGTAGATGCCGCCGGTGTGGAACCAGCGGGCACCGAGGGTGCCGAAGATGTGGTCCCAGTCCACCTCGCCCGTGCGCATCTGGCTGGCGGCGGTGTGCCCACGGTCGGACATGCCGAGCGCGCCACGCACACCGAACCCTCGCTCGGTGAAGTTGAGCCCGTTGCGCACCGTGCGACCGCAGCCGTCGTAGGGCACCCACCGGATGTGGTCGGTCTCCACGTCGCCCTGCAGCACGAGGTCCTCGATCAGGCGACCGACCTCGTTGTCGGCGAGCGCCGTCACGACGGCGGTGCGCAGGCCGAAGCAACGCCGCAGACCACGGGCCACGTTGTACTCGCCACCCCCCTCCCACGCGCGAAAGGAACGGGCGGTGCGGATGCGCAGATCCCCGGGGTCGAGCCGCAGCATGATCTCGCCCAGGGAGACGAGGTCGTAGCGGCATTCCTCCCGGGGGCGGAAGGTGAGCTCGGACATCAGGCCTTTCCTGACTCGTCAGCGGAGGGAAGGGAAGCGACGCGGAGAGCGGCCTCGCGCGTCCGTTGCTCGACGGCGGCGAAGTCGCCGGCGGCCAGCAGCGCGGGGGCGGTGATCCACGTGCCGCCCACGGCCAGCACGGCGCGGTGCCCGAGATAGCTGTCGATGTTCTGGAGGTCGACCCCACCGGTGGGGATGAACCTGATCGAGGCGAACGGGTCGCTCAGGGCGGACAGCGCCTTCAGACCGCCTGCCGCCTCGGCGGGGAAGAATTTCACCACGTCGAGACCGGCGTCGAGCGCCATCACGATCTCGGTGGCGGTGGCCACCCCCGGGATCACCGGGACGCCGGCCTCCCGGCACACCGCGACGACCGACGGGCTGAACCCCGGCGTGACGACGAACCGGGCGCCGGCCGCGACGACCCGGTCGACCTGCTCCGGCCGCACGACCGTCCCCGCGCCCACGAGCAGGCTGGATGTCTCCGCCATCCGCGCCAGCACGCGCTCTGCATGCTTCGTGCGCATCGTCACCTCGACGCAGGGCAGGCCGCCCGCGACGAGTGCCTGCGCGAGCGGCTCGGCGTGGGCGACCTCGTGGACGACCGCCACCGGGACCACCCGGAGCTCGGCGAGGCGGTCCACCACGACGTCCGACGTGGCCGCGCGGGGGCCGCCCGCGGCGGTCGTGCCGGTGAGCACGGCCGCATCCACCGGCGTCATCGCATGTATCCGAGGCGGTGACCGGCGACCTGCATCCGGATCCGGTACACCGACGTGTTGGCCGTCAGGTAGAGCGAGCGCCAATCGGCGTCACCCCAGTTGAGGTTGGCGACCTGCTCGGGCACCTCGATGGTGCCCAGCCGGGCGCCATCGGGTGCGTAGACCCAGACGCCGCCGGGGCCGGTGACGTAGACGTTCCCGCGCTCGTCGAGCTTCATGCCGTCGACGTAGCCGTCGTCGCCGGCGGCGGTCTCGGTGATGCCCTCGGCGAAGACCCGTCCCCGGCCCAGCGGGCGCGCGCCGGTCATCTCGAAGACGCGGATGTGGGCCCGCGCCGTGTCGCCGACGTAGAGCAGGGACTCGTCCCGGGAGAGGCAGAGTCCGTTGGGCTGCGCCATGTCATCGACGAGCAGCTCGAGGTCGCCACCATCGGCGGGGACCCGGTACACGCCCTGGATGTCCTGCTCGACGTTGCGGACCACGCCGACGGACTCCATGAGCCGGCCGAAGGTCGGGTCGGTGAAGATCACGGACCCGTCCGACGCGACGATGACGTCGTTGGGGCTGTTGAGCTCCCTGCCCTGCCAGTGCGAGGCGATCGGCGTCCGCTCGCCCCCCGGGGTCCCCCGGGTGACCGTGCTGGTGGCGTGCTCGCACACGACCAGCCGGCCCGCGTTGTCGAGCGTCATGCCGTTGCCCTTGGCGTTGGGCTCGCGCAGCACGCTCTGCCCCTCGTCCGGGTGCCAGCGCATCAGCCGGTTCGCCGGGATGTCGCTGAAGAGGAGGGAGCCGTCGGGCAGCCAGACCGGGCCCTCGGTGAAGATGCAGTCCTTCGCCACGCGTACAACCGCGGCGCCCGGCTCCACGAGGTCGGCGAGACCGTCTCCTGGGTGGCTTGTCATCGTGCGTCGTTCCTTCCGGTACCGCGAGGGCCGACCGGCCTCGCGCGATCTCCTGGCACTCGGCGTCCGCCCTCCTCGTGACGGCGCGCGCACCGGGGGCGGAGCGAGAAACCGCGCTGGATCGGCGCGGCAGGGACCGCCGGCGGCTGCGCAGGGGCGCCCGCGGGCGGTCGACAAGGGGGGGCACCGGGCCCGCGCGACCGCCGGCCCGGCGGTCGCGCGGGGCCGGGATCAGGCGACGCCGGAGAGCTCGCCGCCGTCGACGAAGAAGGGAGCTCCGGTGGAGAAGGTGCACTCGTCCGACGCAAGGTAGACCACCATCGGGGCCACCTCCTCGGGCTCGCCCGGGCGGCTCATCGGGTTGCTCGCGGCGACCGCCGCGGGATCGGCCTGCGCCGCGAGGAAGTCCTGGCCGATGCCGGTCATGATCAGGCCGGGGACGAGGGCGTTGACCCTGATGCCGTCCTTGGCCAGGTCCATCGCCATCGCCCGGGTGAGCGACAGGACGGCGCCCTTGGAGGTGATGTAGGCGGCGTTGCCGGGCCATCCCTTGAACGAGGCCGGGGAGGCGGTGTTGATGATCCGGCCGCCGCCGGTGCGGCGCATCTCCGGGATCGCGAAGCGCGAGCAGAAGAAGATGCTGTCGACGTTGACCGAGAGGACCCGTCGCCAGTCCTCCACGCTCATGTCGACGACGCTGCCCTCCATGGGGTTGATGCCGGCGTTGTTGAAGAGGACGTCGAGCCGGCCGAACGCGTCGACGGTGGCCTCGACCACCTGGCGACAGTCGTCCTCCTGCGCGACGTCGCTCTTGACGAAGACCGCCTCACCGCCGTGCGCCCGGATGGTCTCGACGGTCTCCTCGCCGCCGGCGGCGTTGAAGTCCGCCACGGTGACCCGGGCGCCCTCGCGCGCGAAAGCGACCGCCGTGGCGCGACCGATGCCGGACGCTCCCCCGGTCACGATGCACGCCTTCCCGCTCAACTTCATGTCCTCAGCACTGCCTTCCACGGAGGTCTCGACCCGGTGCGCTGACCGGAGTGGGCGGCTCGCCGGCAGGGGCTCTCGGACGCAGCCCCCGCCGGCGAGCACTGGCGATCAGGAGCTCTTGCCGGCCTTGCTCACGTCGAGCGGGCGGGCGAGCTCCTCGGCGTCCACCACCAGGTTGTTGATGCCTCGGTGGTTGAAGGCCGACCGGCCGAAGAAGGCCTCGATGTCGGTCAGCGGGCCGATCGGCAGCTGGTCGAACGGGCCGTCGGTGAGGGTGATCTCCCCGGTTCCCTTCTTGGCGTCGGTCGTGTCGAAGTCGAGCTGGACGAAGACCAGCTGCTGCTTCTCGACGGCGACGCTGTCCGGCGACGGCACCTGGCGGAAGCAGATGGCGTGCGTCCGGCCGAAGAAGGGGAACTCCGAGGCCTCGATCGGCTGGAGGTTCTCGACCCGGGCGGAGATGAGCTTGGTGCCGCGCCGGCTCACCGTGTACTCGTAGCTGTCCGAGTCACCGTCGGTGGTCTTCGGCGAGATCTCCATCTCGCCGATCTTCTTCGGGTAACCCCAGACCTCGCGGCCGTGCACCAGCACGAGGTCGTCGTCGACGTAGAGCTGCACGAGGAAGTTGCCCTTGGTCTCCGGCCGGCCCGGGAGCTGGGAGACGACACCGATGCCCCACTCGTGGAACGGCCACGCCCAGGTGGTCTTCCCCTCCTTCTGGGTCTCCTTGAACCACCCCATGTAGATGATCACCTCGTCGGTGGCCTCCAGGGGAGCGGGAACGAGCTTGCGGAGCTGCTCGATGTCGCCCTTCGCGCGGAGAACGATGTAGTCGGCGTCGATCTGACCCGTCTCGTCCTCGCCCTGCGCGCAGGCGAGCCAGTCCAGCTCGAAGTTGCGGCACACCTCTGCCTGCTTCTGAACCATGTCTTTCTCCTCACTGCATCTGCGGCAGGTGCCGCTGGGGTGACTTACCTCGGCACGGAGCCGATCCGATCGAGACGCGAGGCGCGGCCCCTCCGGGGTACCGTCCACCGCTTGTTCTGCTGAACGAAACGCTGTCTCGGTGGATTGAATGCTTGCAGAGTGGTTCCGGTCACGTCAAGACGTGACCGGAAACCCCGGGAGGAAGTTGTCCCGCCCGGAGCAGGGCCCTGAGCAGGCACGACGTGGAAGCACGTCCAGCCCGGGGGCGGGCACCGCCCCCGGGCGTCAGGACCTGCGTGCACGCGGGAGCAGAACCGCTCCCCCGCTTCATGGGCTCAGTCGGCCGGCGGGAAATCCACGCCTCGGGAGGACCGCTCCCACGCCGTCCACTCGGCCAAGGTCGACCGGTGGCGATCGACGGCCAGGTCGAACGCTCCAGAGCCCATCAGCACCCGCCGCGGCGGCGAGGCGTGGTCGACGATCTCCAGGAGCAGGTCGGCGGCACGGGCCGGATCGCCCGGCTGCTGCCGGTCGAACTCCGAGGACATGGCCTCCAACCTGGCGTCCCAGGCGTCCGCGTACGCATCGAGAGTCGTCGCGACACGGCGCATCGACGTGTGCGCCCAGTCGGTGCGCATGGCTCCCGGTTCGAGCAGCGTCACGTCGATACCGAAGGGCCGGACCTCCTCGGCCAAGCTCTCGCTCATGGCCTCGAGGGCCCACTTGCTCATGCAGTAGAGCCCCACCATGGGGAAGGCGGCGACGCCGGCGATGCTCGAGACCTGCACGATGTGCCCGCTGCCCTGCGCTCTCAGATAGGGCAGAGCAGCCTGCACCACCCACATCGGGCCCAGCAGGTTCGCGTCCAGGAGCCCACGCGTCTCCGCCTCACCCGCCTCCTCGATGGCGCCGAGGACCCCGTGGCCGGCGTTGTTGACGACGACGTCCAGGCGACCGAACACCTCGTGCACCCGGTCGACGGCGAGCAGCACGTCCGCGCGGGCGGTCACGTCGAGCTGCACCGGCATGAAGGCTCCGGCGTACCGGTCCACGAGGTCCTTCAGCGGACCCACATCGCGCGCCACCCCGGCCACCAGGTCCCCCCGGCCCAGGGCAGCCTCGGTGAAGGCGCGCCCCAGACCGCGGGAGGCCCCGGTGATGAACCAGGCCTTCACCGGAACGCACCCGGGGCGATGCCCAGACGGGCCTCAATGGTGGCCAGGTCCTCGTCGCGCAGCTGCAGGTCCGCCGCGCCCACCAGGTCGCCGAGCTGCTCCGGTCGCCGGGGACCGACGATGGCGCTGGTCACGGCCGGACGGCGGAGCACCCAGGCGATCGCTACCTCCGAGACCGTGCACCCGTGCCGGCCGGCGACCTCGCGGAGCGCGTCGACGAGTCGGAGGTTCTCGGACAGCTTCGGCTCGGTGTACTGCTCGTGCCCGCGCCGCCAGTCGGAGGGGGTCAACGCAGCGACGCGTTCGCGGGTCATGCTGCCGCTGAGCAGGCCGTGCTTGAGCGGCGAGTAGGTGACTGTCCCGATGCCGACCTTCTCGGCGTAGGGCAACACCTCCTCCTCCGCGGTCCGGTCGACGAGCGAGTACTCGGGCTGGATCGCGTCGATCGGCGCGACCAGCTCGCACCGCGCCATCTGGGAGGCCGAGAAGTTCGAGACGCCGATGAAGCGGACCTTGCCCGCCGCCTTGAGGTCGGCCAGCGCGCTCCACCCCTCCTCGATGTCGTCGTCGGGGATCGGCCAGTGGATCATCAGCAGATCCAGGACGTCGGTCTCCAGCCGGGCCAGGCTGGCCTCCGCCTCCTCGCGAATCGAGGCGGCGGTGATGCGGTTCTCGAAGTCGGCGACCTCGCTCGGCACGAGCCCGCATTTGGTGAAGACCAGCGGCCGCTCCCGCAGGCCGCGCAGCGCCCGGGCGACGATGCGCTCGGCGTGCCCGAAGCCGTAGTAGGCCGCGGTGTCGATCCAGTTGATCCCCAGATCCAGCGCGCGGTGGATGGCGGCGACCGACTCCTCGTCATCCACCGGACCCAGGTTCGAGGTGCGGCGCTTGCCCGCCCCGATCGCCCAGGTGCCCATGCCGAGGACCGTCAGCTCCACGCCGGTCCGACCGAGCGGACGCGTCTGCATGCCTGTCTCCTTGAGATGTGGGGGCCGCACCGCCGGCCGGACTGAGGGATGGGTCGCGGGACGCGCAGTCGATCGCGACCCATCCCTGGCCTCGGTCACCATCCCGGCGGACTACTTGGTGAGGGCTCCGGCGTCGATGCGCAGCTCGGTGCCGGTGACGTAACGCGCCTCGTCGGAGGCGAGGAACAGCACCGCGTTGCTGACGTCGACGGACTCGATCCACGGAACCGGGATGAGGTTGATCCCGATCGACGGCGGGATGAAGTCCTCCAGCGTCGGGTCCTCGAGGTCGGGCCGGAACGCCTTGTACAGCGGCTTGTGGAAGATCAGCGGCGTGTTCACCTGGGTGGGGTGCACCGTGTTCACGCGGATGTTGTGCGGCCCCAGCTCGACGGCGAGCGTCTTCATGATGCCGACGACACCGTGCTTGGCGGCGACGTAGTGGGCCGCGTTGCCGAGCCCCTTGGTGCCGGCGGTGGAGCTGGTCAGGATGATCGACCCGCCGTTGTCGGCCTCGAGCATGTGCGGGATGGCGGCCTTCACGGTGTGCCAGACGCCCGTGAGGTTGATGTCCAGCATGTCCTGCCACTCCTGCTCGGTGAGCTCGTGCGCCCGACCGAGGCTGAGGATTCCCGCGTTTCCGACGACGATGTCGACCTTGCCGAGCTCGGCGACGCCCTGCTCGAGCGCGGCCTTCAGCGCGCCGTAGTCCCGCACGTCGGCCTGGACCGCGACGACCCGCCGATCGAGCGCCTCGATCTCCTTGACCGTCTGCGCCAGGTCCTCAGGGGTCGCCAGGTCGTACGGGGCGGTGTCGATCTGGGTGCAGAAGTCGACGGCGATGATGTCGGCGCCCTCCTGGGCCAGCCGCACCGCGTGAGACCGCCCCTGCCCGCGAGCCGCCCCGGTGATGAATGCAACCTTGCCCTCGACACGTCCCATGGAGGCATCTCCCTTGATGTGGTTCGACAGGCCGTTCCCATGCCGGGAGTGACAGAGCCCGCCGTATTGCGGTTAGGACACAATGCATGTGAGGTGGTTCCGCTGAACGGAATGGCGTCTCACTGAGTCAAAGGCTAGGGACGTGCATCACAGTCGTCAAGGCCCCACGCACAGTCGGCGAGTGCGCCGACGACATGCGGGTGCAGGCACCCCCCGGATGCCGGCCGCGAGGCCGGACACGGCGCTGCCGACGGGACCTACGTGGGCGGCGATGTGGAGGAGTGCTGCTGCGCCGGAGTCGACGTCGTCCTGGGGATCCTGTGTGCGGGGAGGCCAGCGCATGGTCGGGTGGCGGCTACCGGTCGACAGCCGGTGCCCCCCTCCTCGCCGGGGTCAGCGGCTCTGCAGGGCGTCCAGCGCCACGGCCATGGACGCCGCGACGCGGAAGTCCAGGCGGGGGTCGGGCACCGTCACGGCATAGCGGTCGCGGATGGCCTTCTGCCGCTCGCTGACCAGGACGGCCGCGCCGGTGGCGGTGTCGACGAAGTCGAAGTGGAAGACGAAGGGCACCCACACGTCGCCGACGTAGGGGATGAAGTCCCAGACCCGACGGAGAATCGCGATGAGCGGGCGGCGCTCCTGGCCGACGGCCTCGATGCCCGGCGCGGACAGGTGCCACGTCGAGCGGAGCAGGCTGGCGCCGAACTCCTTGCTGAACATGCCCAGCGCCACGCCGTTCTCGTCCAGGACGTCGTGCTGCGCCGAGACGTCGAGCACCTGGCGCGCCCGGAAGGAGAACACCCGGCGGGTCCTCGACTCGTCGGCGAAGAAGACGACCTCCTCCTTGAGCTTCATCCGCTTCTGCTCGGCGAAGGCCAGCATCTGCCCCTCGCTGCCGTCGGGGTTGGCGGCGAGGATCTCGTACCGGTTGACCATCATCGTGATCCGCTGCTTCACGAAGAACGCGGGCACGACCATGGCGGCCGGCGGCTGGCCGGAAGGAGAGGTCACGGCGGGACTCCCGGGAGTCGGAGGCTGAGTGCAGCGGTGAGAGCGGACCTCATCCTGGCGCACCCCCCGGGCGGGAGCACGGACGTGGTGAGGTGGGCTCCCGCGTCGGCGCAGGCATTGCCCGCTGCCGGCGCCAGGACTAGCGTCGCGGCACCCCAGCGGTGCAGCGCGCACGACAGCGAGTCGGGAGCAAGCATGCTCACCACCAGCAGGGTCGAGGCGAACATCCCGGCGGCCGATCTGCGGCGCGCGCGGGACTTCTACGCCGACAAGCTCGGCCTCTCCCCGACCCTCGAGGTCGATGAGGTGTACCTCGCCTACACGACCGCGGGCGGGACGTCGTTCCAGATCTACCGGACCGCCTACGCCGGGCAGGCCGGGCACACGATCGCCCAGTGGCACGTCGACGACATCGAGGCCGAGGTGCGTGACCTCAAGGCCAAGGGCGTGACCTTCGAGGTCTACGCGGACATGCCCGGCGTCCGGTGGGACGGCGAGATCGCCACCCTGGACGGCATGGGCCGGGCGGCCTGGTTCAAGGACAGCGAGGGCAACACCATGTGCATCGACCAGGCCGCGCCGCGCGGCTGACCGGGGACGGGCCGCAATGGAACCGGGACCGATCGCCGATCTCCTGCACGAGGCCGCCGAGACCCACCACCGGGTCTACCGGATCACCGACGGGGAGGACCCGGACTGGGCGTCCTGGTACGCGCAGTGGCTCGTCGAGCTGTCCGAGCTACCGCAACTGCTGGGACGCACACCGGTGCGCAGCGAGCTGACCTACCTCCTCGTCCTCCTGGACAGGGAGATCGCCGACGTGCAGCCGGCGCAGCCCTGGGAGCAGTACTACGCCCGCCGGATCAGCGAGCACTTCGCCGCCCGCTGAGCGGTCCCGGGCTCACCCGCGCGGCGTGATCACCCCGGAGCTGCCCGTGCTGTCGTCCAGCGGCACCTCGCGGGCCACGTTCAGCGCGGAGGAGGCGGCGTCGGCGGTCGAGCGCTGCGCCGGGGCCCGGAGGGGCGGCTGCGGCAGGGAGCCCGGGTCGGCCCGGCCCCACTCGGTCTCGACGTCGGTGAGCAGCGCCTCCAGGTAGGCCCGCAGCTGCACCCGGCAGGCCTGGGCGAACGCCTTCAGGTAGGCGACCTGGTCCTCGAGCTCCTGGGTGGTGGGGCGCTCGGCGGCGTCGGGCGCGGGCTGCCCGCCAGCGACCAGCTTGGCCGCGGCCTCCTGGGCCGCGGCGATGATCGCGCCCGCGTTGTCCCGCGCCCGGCGCAGCTGCTCCTCGTACTGCGCGCGGGCATCGGTGGTCATCTGCCGGCTGAAGTCCTCGGCCTCGGCGACGTAGCTGTCGGCCGTCTGCTGCGCGGTGGCCAGTATGCGCACGGCCTGCTCGCTCGGCGGCTCGACCGCGGAGGCGTCGGCCACCTGCGCCTGGAGGGCGCGCACCTGGTCGCGCAGCTCCGCCTTGTCCGCGTGGAGGTGGGCCAGCTCGTCGGCCATCCACAGCAGGAAGCGGTCGACCTCGTCCTCGCTGTAGCCCGGGCGGAGCATGGTCCCCCGCGTGAACTGGACGTTCCGGACGTCGGCCGGGGCCAGACGTCGCTCGCCCTGCACGGGGCCGTGCTCGTGGCTGGTCATTCGGTCACCTCTCCGTCGAGACTGGGCCCCAGCCGGCTGGGGGCGAACACCTCGCTGCGTATCCGTTCGGGCCGCACGCCGTCCTTGAGCAGCCGCCGGTTCGTGTCCTCGACCATGGGCTCCGGCCCGGCGACGTAGATGTCCCGGCTCGCCCACGGACCGTGCCGCAGGACGACGTCCCCCACGTCCCCGTGCTCCAGGGAGGAGAGCTCGTCGTCGGAGACGGCGAAGGTCACGGTGAGCCAGGGGAGCTCGGCCGCCAGGCGCTCCAGGTCGGCGCGGTCGTAGAGCTGTTCCTCGGTGCGCGCCCCGACGTAGAGGTCGACCCGGCGCGGCGGCCCGTACCGCGCAACCTGGTCGATCACCGCCTTGAGCGGCGCGAGCCCCGTGCCGCCGGCGACGAGCAGCAGGTCGCGGTCGGAGTCCACGTCGAAGTCGATGTGCCCCAGGGGCGGCCCCAGGCGGAGCACGTCGCCCACGCCGACCCGGCGCACGAGGGCGGTGCTGACCGGGCCGCCGGCGTAGGCGCGGGCATGGATCTCCAGCAGCCCGTCCGGGCGCGGGGCGTTGGCCGGGGAGTAGTAGCGCCACAGCTTGGGGCGGATGTCGGTCTCCAGCGAGACCGACTGCCCCGACAGGTACGGGAAGTCCGGCCGGGGACGCAGCCACAGGACCGCGGTGTCGATCGTGCGCCGCTCGTGCGCGACGACCTCGGCGTTCCACCACGGCGGCGCATCGGCGGCCTCCTCGGCCGCCTCGATCATCACCTGCGCGACCAGCTGGTAGGCCGCCGTCCAGTCCTGCGCCAGCTCCGGGGTCCACTCGTCGTCGAAGTGCTGGAGCGTGGCGAGCAGGCTGGCGCCGACGGCCGGGTAGTGCTCGGCGACGGTGCCGAACTTGCGGTGGTCGCGCCCCAGCGCCTGGAGGATCGGCACGAGCCGGTCGAGGTCGTCCACGTAGGCGACCACGTCGCCGAGCGCCTGGAACAGCCGGTCGCGCTGGTGGGCCATCGAGACGGGGAACAACCGCCGGGTCTCGGGGTGGCTGAGGAAGAGGTGGGAGTAGAAGTACAGGGGAGCCTCGTCGCCGGCCGCAGCGGCCTTGGCGAAGCTGGCCCGCATCGCGGGGATGTCCAAGCGCGCGCCTCCATCTCCCCCGTGCTGTTCGGATCTCCTGAGGCGAGGCACCCTTCCCGGAGACCGTCGCACCCGACTGTCAGCAGCGGCAACCCCATCCCGGCGGTGCGGAATGCGGCAGCAGCCACTCACCCAGCGTAGCGATGGACTCGCGCGAGGGCGACGGCGCCTCCGGTCCGATGCGGCCAGGCACCCGCCCGCGGCTGATCGCCCCTGCCCAGCGCCGGTCCGCTAGCCGCGCTCACCCGGGCGGGGGCGGCCGGTGAGCGTCGCGTGCAGCCGGTCGACCAGCCCGTCGAGCGGGGTGGGCGCGCGGTCCGGCGCCAGGGGCGCGGACGGGGTGAGGACCCACAGCAGCAGGTACACGAGGACGCCGGCCCCGCCGAGGAGCGTGAGGACGACGAAGCCGACGCGCCAGAGGACCGTGTCGATGCCGCTGTACTCGGCCAGCCCGCCGCAGACGCCCCCGGCCATCCGATCGGTGCCGCTGCGGAGCAGGGGGCGGACCGGCGGGCGCTGCTCCCCGGTGGGCTGGGCCACGGCCGGCGGGACGGGGTTCGGCGTTGAAGTCATGGGAGCAGCCTCGCGACCGGCCCGGCCGCGGACCATCGGGGAACGCCCGGATCCGTCCCGGGTTCCGGGGTCGGGGAGGTCCCCGGTCAGAGGCTGAGGAAGTGGCCCAGGGCGCCGGCCACGACGCCGACCGCCAGCAGGACGACGGCGGCCGTCCGGTCGAAGGAGTTGCCCACGAGGCGGGCCACCACGCGGTCGAGGTCCCCGTGCTGCCCCGCCGGCTCGGGGTCCTCGTCGCTCCACCGGCGCTCGGGATCCTCGTCGCGCCACCGGCGCAGGGCGGCGCCGGTCCTCCGCGCCTCCGTGACCAGCAGGGCGAGGCCGGCCAGCTGCGCCGACACCGCCACGGCGTAGCAGACGACGGCCAGCCCGACCTGCGCGGTGTCGCTCATGTCGGTGAGCGTGCCGGATGACCGGCCGGCGAGGAGCCCGTCCGGGCTCCTCGCCGGCAGCCGCCGGGGGAACTCAGCGTTCGGCCGGCTCCGCCACTGCCGCGCGCACGGTCTCGGTGATGAGCGCGGCCAGCTCCCGCGGGCGGGAGAGGAACGGGGAGTGCGCCGCGTCGATGTGCCGCACGTGCGTCGCCTTGCCGGCGGCCATCATCTCCTGCACGGCTTGGGGCAGCTCGGGGTCGAGGTCGGCCACGACGTAGGTCGAGGGGACCGTGGACCAGGCGGCAGCGCGCAGCGGGGTCGTGCACGAGCTCATCGACTGCGGGGTCAGGCGCGCGACCGCGGCCGCCGTCTCCTCCGGGTCGCAGTCGTCGTAGAACACCGACTCCGGCCGTCCCGCCGTGATGGACCGGCCGTCCTCGGAGACCTGCCACCACGACATCGGCTGACCACCGGCGGCGTCCAGCAGGCTGACGCCGACGTCGAGCATGAAGGCGCAGACGTACATCAGGTGCACCACGTCGTCCCGCCCCGCCGCGGCCTCGGTGATCGGCAGCCCCCCGTAGGAGTGGCCGACCAGCACCTTGGGGCCGGGCACCTCGTCGAGCAGCGCGGTGACGACGGCGACGTCGTCGTCCAGGGTGCCCAGGGCGTCGACGTCGGGGCCGCTGCTGGGCAGGTCTACCGTGCGCACCTGGAGGCCCTGCTCGGCCAGCAGGGGCAGCATCTTGTCCCAGCACCAGGGACCGTGCCAGGCCCCGTGGACGAGGACGACCGTGGGGGTCACGGTGGAGGTCGGGAGGGATGACGCGGACCCGGAGTGCATGGAAGCCTCTCTCGCTGGGTGGAGGAAAGCGTTTTGCCCAGCGTAGGGCGTGGCCGGGGCGCGGACGCCGTCAGGTCGGCACGCCGGGGGCCATCACTTCTGCCGGTGGAGCCGAGCACCCAAGATCACTCTCCGTTGCCGTTGTCCGCATCGATCGTTTCCTCCGTTTGTGGAACTGAGACAGCTGGAACACTTCCTGGCCGTCGTCGAGGGGGGCTCGTTCACCTCCGCCGCAGGACGCGTGTTCTTGGCGCAGTCGAGCCTCTCGGCATCGCTGCTGGCGCTCGAGCGCGAGCTCGGCACGGAGCTGTTCATCCGTGGCCGGCGCGGCGCCGAGCTCACCGATGCGGGCCGGGCCTTCCTCGAGCCGGCGCGGGCCGTGCTCGAGCACGCCGACCGGGCACGGAACGCCGTCGCGGAGATCACCGGGCTGCTCCGCGGGTCGGTCCGCGTCGCTGCCGTGGCCGCCCCCCGCAGCCTCGACATCGTCGCGACGATCCGCCGGTTCCACGCCGAGCATCCGGGCGTGGACGTGCGCGTGGTGCCGGCCGGTGCGAGGTCCATGACCGACCTGGTGATCGACGGTCAGGTCGACTTCGCGCTCGCCCCGAGGACCGAGCGCATGACTCCCGCGCTGCAGTTCGAGCCGCTGATCAGCACGCCGCTCGCCGTCTTCTGCCCCGCGGGGCACCGCCTGGCCGGAGCGCACGACGTGGACCCCCACGACCTCGTCGACGAGTCGATCATCGACCTGACCCCCGGATGGCAGTCCCGCGAGCTGTTCGACCGGCTGCTGGAGGAGCACGGCGTGCGGCGGCAGGTACGCCTCGAGGTCGACGGCTGGTGGGGTCTCCTGAGCATGGTGCAGCAGGGCATGGGCATCGCCTACGGGCCGCGTGACTGCGTCGACCACGAGATCTTCGACGGCGTCGCCGTCGCCACGCTGACCGGCGCCCCCCTCTGGGAGCTCGGCATCGTCACCCGGGACGAGACGCTCCGCGGAGCCGCCGGCCGCGCCTTCCTCGCCGCCTACCGGGAGCAGATCGCGAGCCTCGGGGCCCGGGGGTAGCCCCGCAGCCCTCGGCGTCACGGGATCGAGATCGGCCCGCGACGCGCTCGCCCTTGTTCCTCGCCGTCGTGAACGATCCGCGCACCTGAGCCCCCCGGGTCAGCGACGGACCGGGTCGAGCGAGGGGGTGCGCCGCAGCAGGAGGGCGAGCAGGCCGCTGACGAGGACCAGCGCGGAGGACAGCGCGACGACCGCCGGCCAGCCGCCCGCCGTCCAGGCCCGGCCGGCGAGGCTGCCGAAGACCGAGGCCCCCAGGTAGTAGGCGAACAGGTAGAGCGAGGCCGCCTGGCCGGCGGCGACGCCGCCGGCGTGGGCACGCGTGGGCACCCAGCCGCTGGCGACCCCGTGGACGGCGAAGAACCCAGCGGTCATCACGGCGAGGCCGAGCAGGACGAGCGGCAGCGAGCCGGGCAGCGTGAGCAGCACGCCGGCGACGGTGATCAGGCAGCCGATGGGCGCGACCCCGCGGCGGGAGAAGCGGTCGGCCAGGCGTCCGGCGACGATCGAGCTCAGCGAGCCGATCGGGTAGACGAGGAAGACCAGGCCGGCGGCGGCGAGCCCCAGGGAGAACGGCGCCGCGGTGAGGCGGAAGCCCATCGCGTTGAAGACCGCGACGAACGCGCCCATCGAGGTGGCGCCGATGGCGTAGAGGGCGAGCAGGCCGCGGTCGGCGACCGCGCGCCGCGTCATGGTCGCGAGGGAACCCAGCCGGGCCGGTGCGGGGACGAAGTTGCGCGAGGGCGGCAGCAACAGCCGGACGACGAGGGCGCAGGCGAGGACGAGGACCCCGACGGCCGCCAGCGCCCAGCGCCAGCCCGCGACGTCGGCGACGGCGCCGGTGACCAGGCGGCCGGTCATCCCGCCCAGGGCGGTGCCGCCGATGTAGAGGCCGGCGGCGCGGGCGTGGGTGTCGGCGTGCAACTCCTCGCGCAGGTAGGCGGTGGCGACCGCCGGCAGCCCGGCGAGGGTGATCCCCTCCAGCAGCCGCATGCCCAGGAGCACCTCCCAGCTGGGCGCGGCCGCGCAGGCCAGCGCCACCACCGCGGACGCCGTCAGCGAGAGGTGGATCAGCCGCGTGCGGCCGGCCACCTCCGAGAGCGGGCCGGCCACGAGCAGCGCGACGCCGAGGCCGACCGTGGTCAGCGACAGCGACAGCGTGCTCTGCGCGGCGGAGACGGAGAACGCGCGGGCGAGCTCCGGGAGCAGCGCCTGGGTGCTGTACAGCACCGCGAAGGTCGCCACCCCCGCGGCGAACAGCGCTCCCGTGATCCGGCGGTAACCGGGCTCACCGACCCGGTGGCCCGCGTGGTCCGCCGACCCGGCCGGTGGCGACGGAGCGCCTGCGGCGTCGCGCGTCGAAGTCACCAGATCACTGTGCGCCGGTCGAACGCCGTGCGCCGCATGCCCTCTCGCCGTCGGGTTGGGGCTGCCCGGTGTCGGCGGGGTACACGGAGCCCATGTCCTACACGGCGTACACGCGCGATGGCACCTACTGGACGTTGCGCAAGCAGCAGGAGTGGCACCTGGTCTGCCGACTGCACTCCGGCACCGGCGAGGTGGTCGAGAGGTACGGGTGGTACCGGCGGGCAGGAGCCGCAGGCACGGCGGTCGGCGCCCTGGCCTACCGCGCGGCTCTGACCGAGGCCAGGGACAGCACTCGCAACGACGCCGTCCGCGGCGACCTGCAGCGTCGCCTCGACGAGATGCGCCCCGACGCCGTACCTGAGCCGGACCACCCCGCGAACGACCCTCCGGCCGAGGCGCACGGCGACGACCCGGACCAGGCCGAGTAGCCACCGCCTTGCGGGCGGCGCGATGACCGGTGGATGCTCCCCGCCATCTGCTGGACGGGCCCGTTCAGGAAGGATCCCGACGATGCCGTTCTTCATCGGCTCCCGGGGACGCATCCACCACGACGCCTGGCTGCCGGACGGCGACGTCCGCGGCATCGTCGTCTTCTGCCACGGAGGGTTCGGCGAGCACCTCGGGCTCTACGACGCGCTGGCCCGGCGGCTGACCGCCGACGGGATGGCCGTGCACGCCCTGGACGCCATCGGCCACGGCCGTAGCGACGGCGAGCGTGACCTGTTCCTGTCCTGGGACGAGTACGTCGACGACGCGCGCACGCTGGCCGACCTCGCCCGCGCCGAGCACCCGGACCGGCCGCTGGTGCTGATGGGGCACAGCGGTGGAGGGCTGGCCGCCCTGCTGCTGGCCCAGCGCTCGCCCCGGCTGGCGCAGGCATTGGTCGTCTCCGCGCCGCCGGCGAGTCCGCTGCCGTGGGTGGCGGCGGAGCTCGAGGCCGGCGCCGAGGAGATCGAGTCGCCCGACCCCCGGCAGATGTTCAGCACGCACCCCGATTACGTGGACGCGCTGCTGCACGATCCGCTGGTCTACCGCGGGCCTGCCCCGCGGCCGACCATGGAGGCGGTGATGCGCACCTGGCCGGAGGTGGCGGCCGCGGTGGCCGAGGGCCGGCCGTCGATCCCGACGCTGTTCGTGCACGGCGAGGACGACCCGATGGTCCCGGTCGTGGACTCGCGGGCGCTCGTCGCGCAGCTGCCGCGGGCGACGCTGCGCACCTTCCCCGGCGACCTGCACGACGTCCTCAACGAGCACGACCGCGAGGCCGTGCACGAGGTCGTGGCCGAGTTCGTCCGGACGCAGGTGGGCCTGGCCGTCGCCGGGACCTGACGCTGCCGGTGCAGCCACGCCGACTCCTCGTCGACGCGCGGATCTACGGCAACTCCGTCGAGTCGCTGCTCTCCGCCTGACGGGACGTGCCCGAGGACGTGCGGACGCTGGCCGTCGTCGGCCACAACCCGTCGGTCGGGGAACTGGCAGGCGTTCTCGACGACGGTCAGGGCAGCCCGACGGCCCGGCGCGACGTCGAGGCCGGGCTGCGGAGCCGGACGCAGGACGTAGGACGTAGGACGTGTGGTGGGGCCGCGGTGTCGGCCGGACACTGAAGGCATGGCCGGGGCCGGCGACGAGTCCGCTGAGCGAGGGCGCGGCGCTGTCCGCGACGACCCGGTGACCGCCGTCTTCAGCTGGCGGGCCGCGCCGGGACGCGAGGAGGAGTTCGCCGACTGGGCGCAGGAGGCGCACGCGGCGACGGCCCGGTTCCGCGGGCATCTGGGCGCCACCGTCATCCACGAGGACGGCAGCCGCGACTTCCACCTGATCCACCAGTTCGCCCACCAGAGCGACCTCCAACGCTGGCTGGACTCCGAGGAACGGGCGCGGTGGGTCGAGCGGGGCGCCGCGCTGGCGGATGCCCGCACGGCGGTGCAGCAACGGACCGGGCTGGAGACCTGGTTCCACGTCCCCTCCCATCCGACGGCGATGATGCGGCCCCCACCGCGGTGGAAGATGTGGCTGGTCTCGCTGCTGGCCATCTACCCGCTGGTACTGGCCTTCCAGACCTTCGTCGTGCCCCGCACGGAGTCCCTGCCGCTCCCGGTGCGTTCGGCGCTGTTCCCGCTGGTGCTGCTGACGCTGATGACGTACGTCGTGATGCCGGTCGTCACCCGGGGTCTACGCCGCTGGCTCTGATCGCGCGGTTCCGGTCCGGTGGGAGTTCGCCGGCCGTAGCGCTTCGTGTGTGCCGCGCCCAGCGGCCCCGCCGTTCCGCGGCGAACCCGGCGTCTCCGCGGTCCGAAGGGATTGTCACCCCGCCCGGCGCCGCCCTAGCTTGCGCGGGTTGAGGCTTCGACGCCCCGGCCGTCCGGCCGCGGCGGGGAGGAGCTCCGCCTGTGACCTCGATCTTCATCTTCATCTCCGGGGCGACGCTGCTGATCGTCAGCGCCGAGAAGCTGATCACCCACCTCGTCGGGGCGGCCAGCGGTCTGCGGCTCCCGCTGTTCCTGCTCGCCATCGTGTTCACCGGGGTGGAGTTCGACGACATCACGCTGGGCGTCGCGCTGAACCTCGAGGGGTTCAGCGGGGTCGCGCTCGGCATCGTGTTCGGGACGGCACTGTCGTTCACCGGGGTGGTGCTGGCGCTCGCCGCGATCCTCACGCCGAGCCGGGTCGACATCCCGCGGGATTACGTCGTCCTGTTCGCCGCCGCCCCGCTGGTGACGGTGCCGTTCACGCTCACCGCGCCGCTCACCCGCACCGACGGCCTGATCCTCCTGGGCCTGTTCGTCCTGTTCATCGCCTATGTCGCGGCGCGGGAGCTGCGCCGGAGCGTGCCGGTGTTCCGGGACGTGGAGATCTACGAGGCCGCCACCGTCGGTGGGCCGGAGACGTACGTGGGGCGGGTCGAACCGGCCGGCGGCGGAGCACGGGACGCGGCCGAGCGGGAGCGGCAGGCCCTCGACGACATGCCGATCGCCCAGGCGCGCGAGCTGCCCGGCTGGGCCAACCTCGGGCTGGCGGTGCTCGCGCTCGCCGGGCTCATCATCGGCGCGGCGACCACCAGCACCGGGACCGCGGGGATCCTTTCGACCTACGGGCTGGAGGGCACGGTGTTCGGGGCCACCATCGCCACCGCCGTGCTGACCATCGAGGACATCTTCCTGACGGTGGAGTCCTTCCGCCGGGGCGTGCCGGAGATGGGAGTCGGAAACGTCATCGGCAGCGTCGTCTTCTCGGTCACCGGGAAGCTGGGCATCACCCTGCTGGCGGGGGGCATCGTCGTCGGCGCGGACGTGCTCACCTGGCACCTGCCGGCGCTGATCGGCCTCACCGGCCTCGCCGCGTACTTCCTGTCCACCGGCCGGCTGAAGCGATGGCACGGCTGCACCCTGCTGGCGCTCTACGCCGCCTACTGGGTGGTCAGCCTCGTCGCGTTCGGCGGAGCTCCCGTCGAACTGGACTGATGAGGCCCCCGGGGCGGCCGTCAGGGACGACCGCCCCGGGGTCCGGAATCCTCAGGCGCCGGCGCTCGAGTGCTGCGCCCGCCCCTGCCGGACGCCGGTTCCCGGCGTCGTCACTCGCTCGGGGCGTCGTCCACCGCGATGTCGATCTCGGCGTCGCTGCCGTCGACCGCGGTCACGGTGATCGTGACGCCGTACTCCTCGCCCGTCTCCTCGTCGGTGAGGAGGCAGCGGGTGGTCGCGTCAACCTCCGCCGGGAGGTCCTCGTCGCAGGAGATGTCCGGACGGACGCCGACCTCCTCCTCGAGGAGATCGGCGGTCCGGGTCGCCAGGTCGTCCGAGGCGATGGAGCTCGAGCAGGCGCTCAGGCCGAGAACGAGTGCGGGCGCGGCTGCCAACAGGTACAGGCGGCGTGCGGTGCGGCTGATGACTATCTCCCCGGGTCGGACGCACGCGGAAGGTTCCCGTGCGAAGCGCCGGGAAAGTAGCAGCGGGATGTCGCTGAGCTGGGCATTCGCATCCGCTGATGCGTCGAGCCGTGACGCGAGTGGCAGACGGTGATCCACGACCACCCGCGGTGCGAGCCCGGGTCGCCCACCCCGCGCGTCACGGCCGGTTGACCTCCGGCTCGACGAGGTGGTCCAGCTCCGGCGGTGACGGACCGGAACGCCGACAGCCGGGCTTGGTGGCCACCCGCGCGGCCAATGTCAGCCGCGCCCCGGGCCGGGACCTGCCCGCTCCAACCGCGCCGACGGCACGGCCCACAGGAAGATCGCCGCGGCGATGACGAGGACGGCCGTCGCATTCACGGGCGCCGACCCTCGGCGTTCGCCTCGTTGGCCGGCGCCGGTGTCACCGCCCTTGGTGCGCCATCATGTCGACCGCGACCGTGGCTGCCAGTACGACGACCGGGTCCTGGTCGGGTGCGATCTCCACGCCGTAGGTGTCGGCCACCCGGAACCACTTCTTCGACACGCTGGCCACCGGGGTGCGGCCGTCGGTGACCGTGTACTCGTGGTCGAGGACGTTGCCCTGGATGTCCAGGTCCGGCCCGTCTCCGATCTTCACGACCCAGCGATCCCGCAGCGGGGTGATCAGCGCCTTCTTCACCATCCCCACCCGGTGGCCCTCGGCGTCCTCGATCTCCATCGAGTCCTTGATCCGGGCGACCCGTTCCTGGATCTTCGCCAACTCGCGCCCGTCCGGGTCCTCGAAGACCAGCGTCTTGCGCAGCCGCAGCGCCTTGCCGTCGACCTTGTACGCTCGCTGCCCGCGGTCGGTCTCGATCCAGTAGTCGTCGCCGATGGAGACCAGCCGCTGGCGCATTCTGTAGTGCACCCGCTGTTCGCCGCCCCGGCGCTCTTCCCGCCGCTCCTCGCGTCGTTCCCGCCTGCCTCGCAGCATGCCGTCACCTCACTTCGGTTCGCAGGCCTCAGCCTCGCGGGCGCGCCGGGACAGCGCCTCATCCGCTGTGGCGGATCGACCGCACCCCACTGCCCTGACGGGCACCCTCCGCCTCTCGACGCCGGGATGGTGAGTCCCCAGCAGGCGCTCGGGGTCTGACAAGAGGCGATGAACAGCGGCGGAGCTCCTCCACGCGCCCCCTCGTAGCTCATGAGCGCTGCCTGCGCGTGCTGTGCCCGAGATCGGAAAGTCCCGGCACCGGCCCCACCAAGAACGATGCCGAGGTGGCCCTGCCTCCGTGGACCCGGCTCCCACTGCCGGCGATCTCCCGCGTCTTCGCGAACCGGTACCCGTGCCCCTCTAGCTGTCGTGACCGGAGGACGGAAGGAGCCGGCGATCACCGAGTACCGGGAACGAGCTGCGGAAGTCCTCCAACTCGGCCAGGTCGAGGGCGACCGACAGCACCTCCTCCCCCACTCCCGCGCGGGCCAGCACTGCTCCGTCCGGCCCCACCACCTGGCTGTTTCCGCCCATGGCCACGCCGCTGTGCGTCCCGGCGGTGTTGCACTGGATGACGAAGCACTGGTTCTCCAGGGCACGGGCACGACCGAGGAGCTGCCAGTGCTCCACCCGAGCCAGGGGCCACGCCGCGGGGACGACGAACACCTCGCTGCCCGCGTCGAGCAGAGCACGGAACATCTCGGGGAACCGGAGGTCGTAGCAGGTGGCGAGGCCCAGCGTGACCCCGCCCCCGCGCCGGCCGGTCAGCTCGCTCGTGACGATCTCCTCCCCCGCCTCGAGGAGCACCGGCTCACCCTCACCGAACCCGAAACGGTGCACCTTGCGGTACGTCGCGCGGATCTGCCCGTCGGGGCCCAGAACCACGGAGGTGTTCCAGAGGCCACGCCCCTCCGGGCCGGGCGACGACCCGGAGGCGACCCGTTCCACCAACGAGCCGATGTGGACGACGGCACCGGTCTCCCGCACGGCGGCCGACAGGGCGGCGACCGTCGGGCCGGTGAGCGGCTCGGCACGCGCACGCCACGCGGAGTGTGCGAACCCGCCGTGCGACCACAGTTCGGGCAGCACGATGAGGTCCGCGTCCTGCTGCTGGCGCACCAGTTGGGCGACACGGGTCACTCGCTGTTCGACGGACTCGTCGTCGCCATAAGCGACCTGGACGACACGGACCTGGAGCACCGGCCGGGCGTCATGCCCGACCGGTGCGGAGGGCGTCGGCTGCGGAAGTCGTGTCACGGCTCGTCGTTCGTTCTTCCTCTGTCGAGTGGGCACTCCAGGCCCAGCCTTGGTTGGACGCGGCTGTGTGCTCGCCAGCCGTCGGCCGGCGAGCACACAGCCACGTTCGGGACCGGGCCTCGGACGCCCGGCTCATTCCCGGTCAGCTGATGAGCGGCATCGCCATGGGACGCAGCGGCGAACCGGTGGCTCCCTTGAGCCGGATCGGCGCGGCGATGAGGCAGAACTCCGCGACGTCGTCGCGTGCCAGCTCCTCGAGGTTCATCAGCTCGATCATCGGCACACCGGCCTCGGTGAGGAAGTGGCAGTGGCCGGGCAGCCAGTTGTCCTCGTGCTGCGAGGGGCCTACCTCGACGCACTCCTGGTCGGCACCGATGGCGATGATTCCCTGGTCGGTGATCCACCGGGCGGCCTCCAGGCTGAGGCCGGGCGGGTTACCCAGCACCTTGGACCCGTCGGGCCAGAAGGCCATCCGGCCGGTGCGGACCAGAGCGACGTCACCCTCTTCCAGGGTCAGGCCCTTCTGCTCCAGCGCCTGCTGGCAGTCCTCCACCGTGATCGCATAGGACGGGGGCAGGCATTCCTGGCCCTTGAGCCCGGCGATGTCGAGCAGGATGCCCCGGGCGACGATCGGGGGGATCTGCTCCGCCCCGCCGCGCATCCAGTGCCGGCTGCCCAGGCTGTCCTCGGCGGTGAACCCGTTGTAGATCTTCCCGTTCACGCCGAAGTGGTTGAGCGCGTCGATGTGCGTCCCGGTGTGCGTGTACATGAAGATCACGTCGCCCGAGTAGCACACCCGCCCGTTGACGTCGTCGCCGACGCCGTTGAGGTTGTCGACCGCCGTGCCGGCTGGCGTGTGGCTCATGAAGATCTGGTAGGCGGGGTCACCGGCCGCCTGGAAGCTGGGCATGCCGACGAAGTAGTCGATGCTCAGGTCGTACACGTGCGAGCCGTCGGCGCGGGCGAGGATCTTCGCCTGTGACACCCCGGTCATCTTGTTGAGCGCGCCCCGCTCGTCGTCCGCCCCGTAGGGGCTGATGCCGACCTTGATGTCCGCGCGCGCCATCACGCCTCCTCGCGCACGAAGTCGACGACAGCGCGCTCGGACACCATCGGCAGGAGCTTCTCCACGACCTGGCTGTGCAGCGGGTGGTTCGAGTACTCCTCCAGGCCCACCCAGTCGTCGAAGTCGGAGATGAGCACACCGTCCCACGGACGGCCGTTCTCGTTGGGCTCGCCCTGGTGCGCCGCCAGCTCCCAGCTGCGCAGGGGCTCGAGGCCCTTGAGGGAGTCGAGGAGGTCGATGATCTCTTGATTGTCGCACCCCTCCGCGACCTGCCACATGAAGATGTGTCGAAGCATGTCCGCTCTCCTGTCGGTGAAATTCACGCAGAACGTCGTCGATTTCGTCGGGCTTGCCGGTCAGGCCGTATGGGCGCCCCCCGTGCCGGCAGGGAAGGCGGCGGACGCCCCGCGGTCGCGGGTGGTGCCGCCGGCCGCCGGGCCCGGTCCAGCGGCCGTCATTGCTGCTGGTGGCGGACCAGTTCGGGCTCCACGAGGTAGGTGATCCGTCGCTCGCCCTCGGCCCGGAAGGGGTACCGGTCCACGCCCAAGTACTTCTGGGCCAACCGGTCGATGTGGTCGTCCGCGCCGGCGGTACGCCCCGTCGCGCGCCCCCGGATCTCGACGTACTCGTAGGGATTGGCCGGGTCGTAGACGAGCAGCGTCACCCGGGAGTCCCGCTCCGCGTTGGCCGGCCAGCGCCGGCCGATGGCGCTGTTGACCGCAGGCATCCCGTCCTCGACGTTCACCCACACGACAGCGCTGTGGATGGCGCCGTCCTGGGTGTGCGTGGAGATGACCGCGTGGTTCCGCCCCTCGAGCAGCCGCTGCACCACGGCCTCGTTCAGGTCCGCCATGTTCTCCGCCTCTCTGACGTCCGCCTCGGTTCGACAGCCGTGTCAGCCGGCCAGCAGGAAGCCGGTCGCAGCCGTGACGAACTTGCCGTTGATGAACAGCAGTGGGCTCTTCTCGGGCTCCACGCGGACCGAGAGCACCTCCGCCACGTGCAGGTCGTGGTCGCCGGCGGACACGACCTGCCAGCCGCTGCACTGGTAGGCCGCCACGACGTCGTCGAGCTCCGGAGCCTGCCCGGGCGTCATCCGCCAGCCGATCTCCAGGTCGTCCTGCTGCCGCCCGCAGAACTGCAGCGCGAGGGCCTCCTGGTCCTCGCTCAGCACGTTGATCGCGAACCGCGCACCCGCGAGACGGGAGGCAGCCGCGGCGGTACGGGCCACGGAGACCAGCGCGAGCGGCGGATCGAGCGAAACGGACGTGAAGGAGTTCACGGTGAATCCGCGCGGCTCCCCCTCGACCTCGTACGTCACCACGGTGACGCCGGTGGCGAATCGTGAGAACGCGCCGCGCAGTTCGGCTGCGGTCAGTGTCCTGGCCACGAAGATCCCCTCCCAAGGGTCACGAGCACGTTAGTGTCTCAGAAACTTTGCTAAGTAACTTAGCTTTTTATCGAGGCATGGGCAACGGTTGGTCTTCTGTGGCTGCCGGGAAGTGCGCCCCGGGCGGGAACCGCCACGTGCTGCGGCGGCTCCCGTCGACGGTCAGCTCGGGGGCGCCAGGGGATTCCGCTGCTCGGGCAGGCTGCCAACCGGCCCCGCCGCCGGCGGTGTCGCACCCTGGTCGAGCTCCATGACTGCCACCTCGCGGCGGGCACGGTCACGGGCGCGGCTGACCAGCACGGAGAGGACCAGCGCGAGCCCGAGGGCGATGTTCTGCTGATTGGAATCCATGCGCATCAGGTTCATGCCGTTCGTGAGACCGACGATGAAGAGCACGCCCAGCACCGTGCCGCCGACGCTGCCGCGACCGCCGAGCAGGGAGGCGCCCCCGATGATGGCGGCGGTGATCGACTGCATCGCCAGCTCGGCCCCGAGCTGCGGCTGCCCCGAGGAGACGCGAGCGGTCAGCAGCCAGCCGGCATACGCGGTCACGACCCCGCCGAGGACGTAGGCCATGACCAGGTTCGTCCCGACACGCGTCCCCGCCACCCGGGCGGCGAGCTCGTTGCTACCGATGGCGAACAGCGACTTCCCGTACTTCATGCGACGGAGCAGCACGTAGAGCAGGAAGATGACCGGCAGGATCATGAGCAGCGGGACGGGGACGACGCCGAACACCCGCCCGGAACCGACCTCGTGGGTGAACACCCGCGGCAGGCCACTGACCTCCGAACCGCCGCTCACCAACATCGTCACGCCGGTGAAGATGCCCATGCTGGCGAGCGTGACGATGAAGGCGTTCACCTTGAGGACGGCGACGCCGATCCCGTTGACCAGTCCGACGACGAGGCCGACCAGCAGCGCCACGACCAGACCCCAGATCAGGGCGATGCCGGAGTACTCGTCCACTCCCCCGTACACCGACTGCATGACCAGCGCGGAGGTGACGCTGGTCAAGGCGACGTTCGCGCCGACGGAGAGGTCGAAGCCGCCCGTGACCAGGATCAGCATCTGAGCCAGGGAGACGAGCAGCAGGTAGACCGACTGGGTGGCCACCGAGCTGAGGTTGCTGCTGCTCAGGAATACCGGGTTGACCAGCGTGACGCCGACGACGAGCAGCAGGAGCAGGAACGGCAGCGGGCCCGCGGTGGCGAATGCCTTGAGGAACCAGTAGCGGCGGCCTCGGCCGGCCGTCGTCTCGGGTGCCGGAACGGCGTCCTGCTGCACCGGCTCTTGTAGCTGGGTCATCACACGGCCTCCTGAACTCGCGCTGTCGGCTCGTCCGCGCCGTGGCCGAAGGCGGCCGCGATCACTGCCTCGTCGCTGATCTCGTCACCTACGAGTTCGGCGCAGACGGCACCGGAATGCATGACGTAGACCCGGTCGGAGAGCCCGACGATCTCCTCCAGGTCGCTGGACACGACGAGGACACCAACGCCGTCGTCGCAGAGCCTCCTGAGCTCCTCGTAGATCTGCTGGCGCGATCCCACGTCGACACCCGCGGTCGGCTCAGCGACGACGAACACTTTCCGTGGCCGGGTGAGCGCCCGCCCGAGCACGACCTTCTGCTGATTGCCGCCCGAGAGCAGGCCGACCTCCTGCTGGGGATCCGCGGGCCGGACGTCGAGGCGTCGGATCATGCTGATCGCCGCCTCACGCAGCTGCCCCCGGTGCAGGAACCCGAACCGACCATGGGCCTTGGATGACGAGGCCTCGAGATTGATGTTGTCCGCCGTGGTCAGCTGGAGAGCCAGGGACTCCCGCTTGCGGTCCTCGGGCATGAAGCCGACGCCCGCGGCCAACATCTTCCTGATCTGGGGCCGGGAGGTCCGGTACTCGAGCACCTCGACCTCTCCCGAGGTCGTGTGCTCCAGCCCGGACAGCACCCGGGCCACGTCCCCCTTCCCGGCCCCGACCAGGCCGGCGATCCCGACGATCTCCCCGCTCCGGACGTGCAGCGAGACGTCACGGACCTTGCCGTTGGCGCTGCTGACATCGGTCAAGCGGAGCACCGTCGGGCCCAGGTGCCGGGGGTCGGCCTTGTGCGGGTAGACCGCCGTGATGTCCCGACCGATCATCTCGCGCACGAGCTCGTCGTCGGTCACCGCGCTGACCAGGTGGGTTCCGGTCCGTCGGCCGTCCCGCATCACCGTGACCCGCGTTCCGAGCCGCCGGATCTCGGCCATGCGATGGGTGATGTACAGGATCGCCCACCCCTGGTGGACGAGGCGGTCCACGATGCCGAACAGCCGTTCGGCCTCCTTCTCACTCAGCGCCGCGGTCGGTTCGTCGAGGATGAGGGCCCCGGGCTTGCCCATGACGGCCTTCATGATCTCGACGAGCTGCTGCTCCGACCGCGGCAGCGCACCCACCTCGGCGTTGAGCGAGAAGGTTCCCCCGACGAGCTCGCGAGTACGCTCCGCGGCCTCCCGCATCGCTGCGGTGTCGATCAGCCGCCGCCGCAGCGGCTGGCGACCGAGGAACAGGTTGTCGAGCACGCTCAGGGTGGGAGCCAGGCTGAAATCCTGGAGCACCACGTTGATCCCCTCGTCCCGGGCCACGCCCGGGTTGTGGTGCGCCACCTCCCGCCCTCTGATGAGGATCTGCCCGCTGTCCGGGTGATACGTCCCGAGCAGCGTCTTCACCAGAGTGGACTTGCCGGCTCCGTTCTCGCCGAGCAGAACATGCACTTCCCCGGGTAGGAGGTCCAGGGACACAGCATCGAGAGCGAGGGTGGGACCGAACCGCTTGGAAATCTCCTGGAGAGACACCGTGGGCACTGTCGCAGTCATCGGATTCTCCTCGGCGAGATCAGTCGGTCAGCTGCCCGAAGGGGCCCACTCGTAGACCGGCTTGAAGTCCCGCGGACCGAACAGCTCGACGTAATCGACCTCGTCGACGTTCTCGTCACTCACCATCACCGGGACCGGGCCGACTCGCGTGGCCCGCAGCTCCTCGCCCTCGAGCAGCCGCACCGCCATGTCCATCGCGATGCGCCCCTGGAACGGCGTGTGGTCGGCCACCGCACCCGCGGCGTCGCCGTTCTGGATCGCCTCGTACAGGCCGGGGATGATCGTGTAGCCGTAGACGCCCAGCTCACCGGTCTTGCCGGCATTGCGCAGCGCGACCACGCCGGCCTCCGCGGCGATGTCCACGCCGAAGACGTCGGTCATGTCCGGGTAGGCCTGCAGCGCGTCCTGGATCAGCGAGAGCTGGACGTCGAGGCCGGTGTCGCCCCGCCGGACGACGGTCGTCTCGACACTGGTGCCCTCCGTGACGTCGGCGAAGCCCTGCGCGGCGTCGTTGGCGAACGTGGCACCGTCCGGACCAGGGAACACGCCCACCTTGCGCGGTTCGCCGTTGGACGTCTCGACGAGGTGTTCAGCGGCGAGCGCCGCGGTGTCGTAGTAGCTGACGACGGCCTGGGCGAACAGTTCGCTCGACTTCACGGCGTCGGAGCAGTTGGTGCCGTTGATGAAGTCGATCACGACGATGCCGGCCTCGATCGCCCGCTCGATCGTCGAACAGTTCCCGTCCGCGCTGATCGCACCCAGGATGATGGCGTCGTAGCCCTGGACGATGCAGTCGTCCATCTGGGAGATCTGGGTCGACAGGTTCCCGTAGCCGCCGGCCTCGAACATGTTGTACTGCACGCCGAGTCGCTGGGCCTCCATGAGGTTGCCGTAATTGGCCGACACCCAGAGCGCGTCCTTCACGTGCGGCAGCAGGGCACAGACCTTCCAGTCACCCTCGACGCCGTCCGGCGACATCGGCTCGTAGTCAGCCTCCTCGGTCGTGCCGTCGGGCTGGGTGTAGTCGGCAGCGATGGTCCAGTTCTCGGAGGCGTCCGGGGCGGCCGCAGCCTCCTCGCCGGCTCCTCCCGCTGCTCCGCAAGCGGCCAGAACGGCGACGACGGCACCGGCGAGAAATGCTCTCACCGAGTTCTTCATGCGCATGGCGATGGGACTCCCTTCGATTGTCGATGCAGGAAAGCGGTGCGGACTTTCTGAACATCCAGGCGTGAGGGGCCGACGAAATAATGCTGTGGAGAAAGCCGCTCGAGAAGAGCGGCGAGATCGGGGGTGACGCCTGGGCGGCGGGCGCCCGGAACAAGCCGGCGTCACCAGGAAGCCCGATCAGAATTGCGCCGGAACTCCGTGAATCACCCGGGGCCGTCCCTGGAGTTTCGGCCCCGGTCGGCTCAGCGAGCGGCCGCGGGAAGGTCGTACGACTTCATGTACGAGTCGAGCAGCTCGGCCCCGCGCCCCCAGTCGAAGGTGCGGTAGGCGTTGCCGCGGACGACGAATGTCGCACCGTTGTAGAAGATCTCGTACTGAAGGTGCCGCGACGCGAACTCGCTGCCGATGGCGTCCCAGGCGAGCTTGAAGAGCTTGACCCGCTCCTCGGGCGTGGCGACGGAGGACTTCTGGGTCTTGAAGATGAGGTCGGCCAGCATCGGGTTGCTGTAGTCGTCGGCGCTGGAAGGCAGCATGATGACGCCGCCGCCGGCGAGCTCGCGCAGCGTCTGGATGACCTTGGGATACAGCTGCTGGGTCAGCACCTGCGAGGAGTAGAGCAGCGCCGGGTCCGGGATGAAGTACTCCCCGTACTTGTAGCCCTTGACCTCCATGGCGTGCAGCAGCGCGTCGACCGAGCCCACCTCCGCGGCGAGCTGCCCGAGCTGCTCGCGCACCTGCGGGAAGCCGAGCGTGCTGTTGATCTCGGCGATCCGGTGGGCGATGGCGGCGAGGAACTGGAACTTGACCAGCAGCCGGACGTTGCACTGGTAGTTCTGGTAGACGTGCACCGGCGTGCCGTGGAACTGCCGCTGCAGCATGCCGATGTCCTGGTTGACGAAGACCCGCTCCCAGGGCACCTTGACGTCGTCGAAGTAGAGGACCGAGTCGGTCTCGTCGAGCCGGCTGGACAGCGGGTTGTCGAAGGTGGAGAGCGCGGCGGCCTCGTAGGACTTGCGCGACAGGATCCGCAGGCCCTTCGCGTTCATGGGCACCGCGAAGGAGACGGCGTACCGCTCGTCCCCCGGCTGCAGCGGCTGCACCCCGCTGACGAACACCTCGTTGGCCATGACACCCGAGGTGGCGAGCATCTTCGCGCCGCGCACGGTGATGCCTTCGCTGTCCTCGTCCACGACGCCGAGCGTCAGGTAGGGGTCGGCCTGCTCGCTGACGGACTTCGACTTGTCCGCCTGCGGGTTGATGATCGTGTACGTCAGGTAGAGGTCGTTGTCGCGGCAGTGCTCGTAGTAGTTGCGCACGGCGGCGCCGCGCGCGGGGTCGTACTCGTCGTACACGTGGGCGGACATGTACATGGCGGCGATGCAGGACGCCACGTGGTCCGGGGAGCGACCGAAGAAGCCGAGGTGCGGCTCCTGCCACTTCATGAGGGCCTGCCGGCGACCGACGAGCTGCTCGTAGCTCGTCGGCAGCTCCCACGAGCGGTTGACCCGCTCGCCCGTCTTCGGGCTCTCGAACGTGAGCTGGGGACCGAGAACCGGATCGGTGTGCAGGTCGTAGAGCGACGCGGCCACCCCGACCGATTGCCGGAATGCCGGATGCTCTGTGACGTCCTCGACCACCTTTCCATCGACGTAGACCTCCCGGCCGTCGCGGAGGGAGTTCAGGTGGTCAGCTCCGGTCTTGGTCATTCCTTCAGTCCAATCGCTGAGGGCCGCCGTCAGAGACGACGGACCACCCGGCCCGGAGGAATGGGATGGCGCCGTCGTCGTCGTCGGCCGCAGATCTCAGCCGGCCTCATCATCGGCCAGCCTTGGTTGGTGTTTCTTGAGGAGGTATTCCATGTAGAGCTCGGCCTCGTCGCCCTGGCTGACCAGCTGCTTCAGCACTTTGGACAAGACCAGGAATTCCTCCCTGGTGATGTTTGCGAACAAGCGGTCGTTCACCGGGCGCTGAAAGGTGCTCAGCTCGTCCAGTCGGGCTTCTGCCTCTGCGGTGACGGACAGCGAGACCCGCCTGCGGTCCTGCTGGTCCCGGACCTTCTCGACCAGGGCGAGCTTGACCAGCTTGTTGACTTCCGATGTAACGAAAGCGCCGCTGACATGCAGGAAGTCGGCAACGTCAGTGATGCCGATGGCGCGTTCTCCCGACAGCAGTCTGATGGCGATGAGGGTCGAATACTGCGGCCCCGTGACGCCGAGGAGCGCGCCTAGCCCATTTCGAACCTCCTCCAGTCGGCTGCTGAACGCCAGCAGGTCGTAGATCAGAGCCCGGAACCGCTGGTCATCGACGCCGTTGTCGAGCAGCTCTGGCCGGGTGGTGGTGACTGTCTTCAAGAGTTACCTTCCGCGGATTGCTAGGTAAGTTAGCTGTGTAGGTTTGAGTGTGTCAAGGGTCTCATCAGCCGGGTCGCGGGCGCTGTTGGGCTGCACGGCGCCCCGCCGGCCCCCGCCCCGTATCGCCTCCACTCAGCGCGACATCACGAAAGGACGTCCGCGTCGAACGCTCATCGGCGCGGCTTCTCCGGACACCCGCGATCAGGTCCGCCACCGGACCGCCCGGCGGCGAGGGGTCGAGCCCCAGTTGACGACTACCACGCCCCCTCGCCCTGCAGAGCTGGGGCACTCCGCTCCGCCAGGGCCACCCGATCGCCGACGATCGCCTCCGGCTGCAGGGCGACCAGGGCGCGCCGGACAGGAACCACGCCCGCTCGATCCACACCTCGCGCCGCCGATAGCTCCGAGCCCGCACTCGGAGGCCGGCTCCGTCACGCGCACCGCCCCGCGGCCTCTCGAGCCGCACGTGCCCACGAGGCGCCGCCCGGCTCGGCAACTGGAACGCAGGCAACGCTCTCCTGCCGTCCCACTCGGCGACGATGACCTGCGCGACCTCCCCTCTCGAGGCCGGCTCGCACAGCAGACCACTGACAGCCACCTCTGGCCCACCGCCGAGGACCGGATGAGGAGGGCAGCGCAGCAACTACCGGAGGAACGTTTCCGACCGCGCAGGGTCGGAAGGCCGAGCACTGCGCTGACCAGCGCGGATGCGCCGAGTCACACGTTGAAGCGGAACTCCACGACGTCGCCGTCCTGCATGACGTAGTCCTTGCCCTCCATGCGGACCCAGCCCTTCGCCTTGGCCTCGCTCATCGACCCGGCCTCGACCAGCTGGTCGAAGGAGACGATCTCGGCCTTGATGAAGCCGCGCTGGAAGTCGGTGTGGATGACCCCGGCGGCCTGCGGGGCGGTGGCGCCGACCGGGATCGTCCAGGCGCGGGCCTCCTTCGGCCCGGCGGTCAGGTAGGTCTGCAGGCCGAGGGTGGCGAAGCCCACGCGGGCCAGCTGGTCCAGGCCGGGCTCCTCCTGGCCGATGCCGGCGAGCAGCTCGGCGGCCTCCTCCTCGGGCAGCTCGGCGAGCTCGGCCTCGATCTTGGCGTCCATCAGGATCGCCTCGGCCGGCGCGACGAGCGCGCGCAGCTCCGCGATGAGCGACTCGTTGGCCAGCTCCTCCTCGTCGACGTTGAAGACGTAGAGGAACGGCTTGGTGGTCAGCAGGCTCAGCTCGCGCAGCGGCTCGGGGTCGACCCCGGCGGCGAACAGGGTCCGCCCCTCGTTCAGCACCTGCTGCGCGTCCTGCGCCGCGGACAGCAGCGCGGCCCGCTCCTTGTCCTTCCGGGCCTCCTTCTCCAGCCGCGGGATCGCCTTCTCCAGCGTCTGCATGTCGGCCAGGACCAGCTCGGTGTTGATCGTCTCGATGTCGTCGGCCGGGCTGATCTTGCCCTCGACATGCACCACGTCAGGGTCGGTGAACACCCGGATGACCTGGCAGATCGCGTCGCTCTCGCGGATGTTGGCCAGGAACTTGTTGCCGAGTCCGGCGCCTTCCGAGGCGCCGCGCACGATGCCGGCGATGTCCACGAACGACACCGTCGCGGGGATGATCTTCTGGCTGCCGAAGATCTCCGCCAGCCGCTGCAGGCGGGAGTCCGGGACGCCGACCACGCCGACGTTGGGCTCGATGGTGGCGAACGGGTAGTTCGCGGCCAGGACGTCGTTCTTCGTCAACGCGTTGAACAGCGTCGACTTGCCGACGTTCGGAAGCCCGACGATGCCGATGGTGAGACTCACGGAAGTCCAGAGTACGGCCCCCGGAGTCCCGCCCCCCTCCGAGCATTGTTCGCCCTCTCGGAGTTCTGCAGGGCTGCGTCAGCACGAGGAACGCTCCGGAAGCGCGGGGCCACGTCAGGCCGGTCCTCGGTTCGTGGAACACGTGCACCGAGTTGTCGCCGGTCATCTCGACCGCGGGGCTCGAGCCGCTGCCGCTCCCCGCCCGAGAGCATTCCGGTACACGGTACGGAGATCGTGTGCGAGAGGCTGAGGGCATG
Organism: Geodermatophilus ruber; assembly: GCF_900114385.1. Lineage (GTDB taxonomy): Bacteria > Actinomycetota > Actinomycetes > Mycobacteriales > Geodermatophilaceae > Geodermatophilus > Geodermatophilus ruber. The sequence goes on along the minus strand of NZ_FOSW01000008.1, from coordinate 99,606 downwards.
GCGACGGAGTTCACGGGCACCGGCGACCCGGCCCGCAGCATGGCGCTGCTGTGGCGCACCCCCGGCGAGCCGGTGTCCCGCCCGGGCCCCCGGGCCGGGCTGGACGTCGACCGGATCGTGGCCGCGGCGGTGCGCCTGGCCGACGCCGAGGGGCTGTCGGCGTTGTCCATGCGCCGGGTGGCCGCCGAGCTCGGCGTCGGGGCGATGACTCTCTACACCCACGTCCCCGGCAAGGGCGAGCTGGTCGACCTCATGCTCGACTCGGTCCTCGGCGAGCTCTACCCCGCCGAGGAGGCGGTGACCTCCGGCAGCTGGCGCGACCGGCTCACCACGGTCGCCCGCGCCAACTGGGACCTCTTCCTCCGCCACCCGTGGGCGCTGCACCTCGCCACCGGCCGCCCGCCCCTGGGCCCCCACCTGATGCGCAAGTACGAGCTCGAGCTGCGCGCGGTCGACGGCCTGGGCCTGTCCGAGGTGCAGATGGACCTGCTGGTCACCCTGGTCACCGGGTTCGTGCGCGGCACCGTCGGCGGAGTGCAGGAGCGGGCCGATGCCGAGCGGGTCACCGGCCTCGGCGAGGACCAGTGGTGGGCGGCCACCGAGCCCTACCTCGCGCAGGTCTTCGACGCCGAGCGTTTCCCCACCGCCGCCCGGGTCGGCCCGGTGGCCGGGGAGGAACTGCAGGCGGCCTTCGCCCCCGAGCGCTCGTTCGCGTTCGGCCTGGAGCGGTTGCTGGACGGCGTCGCGGCGCTGGTCGCCGACCCCGCCCGCAGCTGAGAGGTGTTCACGGCGGCGTCCGAATCCCGCCAGTCCCCTCGCCCCTGCGGTGCCATGCTCGTCCCCATGACACCGCCGCTGGACCCCGAGCGCTGCTACCGCGCGGTCGCCAGCCGCGACGCCCGGTTCGACGGCTGGTTCTTCACCGCCGTCGCCACGACCGGCATCTACTGCCGCCCGTCCTGCCCGGCCCGCACCCCGCTGGCCCGCAACGTCACCTTCTTCTCCACCGCGGCCGCCGCCCAGGGCGCCGGCTACCGCGCCTGCCGCCGCTGCCGCCCCGACGCGGTCCCCGGCTCACCGGAGTGGGACGTCCGGGCCGACGTCGTGGCCCGGGCGATGCGGCTGATCGCCGACGGCGAGGTGGAGCGCTGCGGCGTCCCCGGGCTCGCCGCCCGGCTCGGCTACTCCGAGCGCCAGCTGCACCGGCTGCTCGTGGGCGAGCTCGGCGTCGGCCCCCTGGCGCTCGCCCGCGCTCAGCGCGCGCAGACCGCGCGGCTGCTGATCGAGACCACCGACCTGCCGATGGCCGACGTCGCCTTCGCCGCCGGCTTCGCCAGCATCCGCCAGTTCAACGACACGGTGCGCGAGGTCTTCGCCGCCACCCCGACGCAGCTGCGCCGCGCCCGGGTCGTCGCCACCGGGGGCACCCCCGGCTGGCTCACCCTGCGGCTGGCCGCGCGGGCGCCGTACGACGCCGCCGAGGTGCTGCTCTTCCTCGGCGCGCACGCCGTCCCCGGCCTGGAGGAGTGGGACGGGACGACGTTCTCCCGCGTCCTGGACCTACCGCACGGCCCGGCGGTGGTGCAGCTGTCGCCCGCTCCGGACGGCGCCGCGGCGGTCACCGCCCGGCTGCGGCCGGCCGAGCTGCGCGACCTGGGTGTGGCGGTGAGCCGGTGCCGCCGGATGCTCGACCTGGACGCCGACCCGGCGGCCGTCGACGACACCCTCGGCGCCGACCCCACCCTGGCCGCGCTGGTGGCCGGCGCGCCCGGGCGCCGCGTCCCCGCCTCCCCCGACGCCGCCGAGCTGGCGGTGCGGGCGGTCCTCGGCCAGCAGGTGTCGGTCGCCGGCGCCCGCACGCTGACCGCCCGGCTGCTGACCGCCGGCACCCCGCTGGCCGAACCGGTCGGCACGCTCACCCACGCCTTCCCCCGCCCAGCCGCGCTCGCCGAGGCCGACCTGACGGCGGTCGGGCTGACCGGCGGCCGCCGCCGCACGGTGCACGCGCTGGCCGCCGCCCTCGCCGACGGGTCTGTCTGCCTGGACGCCGGCGCCGACCGCGAGCAGGCCGCCCGGGAACTGCTCGCCGTCCCCGGCATCGGACCGTGGACGAAGGCCCTGGTGGCGCTGCGCGGTTTGGCCGACCCTGATGTATGGCTGCCCGGCGACCTCGCGCTGCGGCGCTCCCTGGCCGCGCTGGGGAGTTCCGACGCCGACGCGAGCACCCGCTGGCGGCCGTGGCGGTCCTACGCCGTCATGCACCTGTGGGCGCTCGCCGTGCCCACCCTGTTCACCCGTCGCCTCCCGCCCCTCCCCGAACGGAGCGCCTCATGACTCCTCCCCCCGCCCGGTTCGCCACCGTCGCCACCCCACCCGGGCCGTTCACCGTGGTCGTGACCCCCGGCGCCGACGGCCGGGACGTCGTCCTCGCCGCCGGCTGGACCGACGACGTCGCCGCGCTCCTCCCCGTGGTGCACCGCGCGCTGCGGCCGACCTGGGTCGAGCGGGCCGAGCGGCTGCCCGTGCTCGACACCGTGGACGCCTTCGTCGCCGGCGAGCTCACCGCGATCGACGACGTGCCGGTGCGGCAGCGCTCCGGCCCGTTCCTCGAGGACGCCTGGGAGGTGCTGCGCACCGTGCCCCCGGGCGAGCCGGACACCTACGCCGGGTTCGCGGCCCGGTGCGGGCGGCCCAGCGCGGTGCGCGCGGCGGCCAACGCCTGCGCCCGCAACGCGGCCGCGCTGTTCGTGCCCTGTCACCGGGTCCTGGGGTCCGACGGCGGCCTGGGCGGTTTCCGCTGGGGGACGCCGGTCAAGCGCTGGCTGCTCGACCACGAGGCGGCCGCGGTCCGCCGCCCGCAGCTCACCCTGGTCGTCTGATCCCCGCGCCTCCACCGAACTGTCGGACCCGTCCGGCAACCTCGCAGACCATGGACGCCGCTTCCCTGCTCACCGGTCTGCTCCTCGGCGCGCTGCTGGCCACCGCGGCCACTCTCGGCGTCGTCGCGCTGCTCTCCCGGCGGCGTCCCGCGAACGAGGGGCTGGAGCCGGTGCACGAGTCGCTGGACCACCTGCACCGGCTGCTGGCCGGCATGGAGCGGGCCCGCGCCACGGCGCACGGCGAGCTGCGGGAGCAGATGGGCACCGTCGGCCAGACCTCGACGCTGCTGCGCCAGGAGACTGCGGCGCTGGTGACCGCGCTGCGCACGCCGCACGTCCGCGGCCGCTGGGGCGAGGTGCAGCTGCGCCGGGTGGTGGAGGTGGCCGGCCTGCTGGAGCACTGCGACTTCGTCGAGCAGCCCAGCGCCACCAACGACGCCGGCGCCGGCGTCCGCCCCGACCTGGTCGTCACCCTGGCCGACGGCCGCCAGGTGGTGGTCGACGCCAAGGTGCCCTTCACCGGCTACATCGAGGCCGTGCAGGCCGAGGAGGTCGCGGTGCGCGCCGAGCGGGTGGCCGCGCACGCCCGCCAGTTGCGCGCGCACGTCGACACGCTCTCCGCCCGCCGGTACCCGACGGCGTTCCGCCCGGCGGCGCCGTTCACCGTGCTCTTCGTGCCCTCCGACGGCTTTCTCACCACCGCGCTGGAGGCCGAGCCGGGGCTGCTCGAGTACGGCTTCGCCCGCGATGTGGTGCTGGCCACGCCCAGCACGCTGCTCGCCCTGCTGCGCACGGTGGCCTACTCCTGGCGGCAGGAGCGCCTGGCCCGCGACGCCGACCAGGTGCTCGAGGTGGGCCGCCGGCTGCACGCCCGGCTCACCACGCTGTCGGGCCACCTGACCCGGCTGGGTTCGGCGCTCGGCGCGGCGATGACCCGCTACAACGAGACGGTGGGCTCCTACGAGGGGTCGGTGCTGGTCGCCTCGCGCCGCTTCGACGACCTCGGCGTGGCCGAGGCGCCCGTGCCGAGTCCCCAGCCGCTGGAGGCCACGATCCGGACGCTGCGCCCCGCGGAGACGCCGGTCACCGACGACGGCCGCGAGGAGACCCGCGACGGCACCACCGGCTGACCGGCCCGGCGTCCCGCGCGTCGCGCGCGTACCGTCCCGTCCCGGCCACCACGGCCGTCACGCACAGTGGCCAATTCGACACGCTGACGTGTCGCGCGTCGCCCTCGCCCTCCGTGCTGCTCCCAGACTCCATCGCTACCGTGGGCCTCCCAGCGAGCCCGGTCGGGGCTCACCAGGACGGGACGGGGGTGTGCCATGGCCACGGCGAGAACGGCCGACACGTGGCGTGAGTCCGGGAGTCGCGCCGAGCGGCGCACCGCGTCCCGCGGGGCGCATCCCGCCGTCGCCGGCGACTCCGAACCCATCGCGCGCCTGTCCCGCCCGGCGGTGCCCCCGCGGGGGCGTCCGGCCCGCCCCGACCTGCCGCCGCTGCCCGAGCCCCTGGCCCGCGGAGGGCGCGACGACGCCGCCCCCCGGCGCCCCGCCGCACAGGACCGGGCCGGCACACCCGGCCGGTCCGCGGGGCGCAGCCGTCCGGTGTCCTCCCGCGGCGCGACGTCCCGGAGCACGCCGCCGACCGGCGAGCGTGGCGGGCGGCTGCGCGGCATCGTCGCCGTCCTCGCCGTCTTCCTGGTCACGCTCGCCGGCGCCGCCGCCGACTCGTTCCTCGGTATCGGCCTCGGGCTGATCACCCTGGTCACGCTCACCGCGGCCACGGCGATCGGCACGCTGAGGGTCCGCCGCAGCGACCTGATGACGATGGTCGTCGCCCCGCCGCTGATCTTCATCGCCGTGGCGATGGTGAACATCGCGCTGGCGCCGTCGGCCTCGTTCAGCCTGCCGACCGTCGCGACCCTGCTCATCCAGGGCTTCCCGACGATGGCCGTGGCCACCGGCGTCGGGCTGGTGCTCTCCCTGATCCGCTGGGCCGCCCGGCGCTGAGCCCCCGGCCCCCGGGGAGGCGCCGGCCGGGTCAGGCCGGGTCGGCCGGCTGCTCGCCGCGCCGCGGGCGCAGCTCGTGCGGCAGCGCGAACACCAACCGCTCCTCGGCCGCCTTCACCGTCTCGACGTCCGGGTAACCGCGCCCGGCCAGCCAATCGAGCACCTCGCTCACCAGCACCTCCGGCACCGACGCCCCGCTGGTGACGCCCACCGTGCCGACGCCCTCGAGCCAGGCCGGGTCGATCTCGGAGGCGAAGTCGACCAGGTGCGCGCTGCGGGCGCCGGCCTCCAGCGCCACCTCCACCAGCCGCACGGAGTTCGACGAGTTGGTGGACCCGACGACGATCACCAGGTCGCACTCCCCCGCCATCTGCTTGACCGCCTGCTGCCGGTTCTGCGTGGCGTAGCAGATGTCGTCGCTCGGCGGGGACTGCAGCGCGGGGAACCGCTCCCGCAGCCGGTCGACGGTCGCGAGGGTCTCGTCGACCGACAGCGTGGTCTGGGACAGCCACACGACCTTCTCCGGGTCGCGCACCTGCACGGTGGCCACGTCCTCGGCGCCGTCCACGAGCTGGATGTGCGCCGGTGCCTCACCCGAGGTTCCCTCGACCTCCTCGTGGCCGCGGTGGCCGATCAGGAGGATGTCGTAGTCCTCCTTGGCGAACCGCTTGGCCTCCTGGTGCACCTTGCTCACCAGCGGGCAGGTCGCGTCGATCGTCCGCAGCCGGCGGGCCGTGGCCTCCTCGTGCACGGCCGGTGAGACGCCGTGGGCGCTGAAGACGACGACCGAGCCCTCGGGCACCTCGTCGGTCTCGTCGACGAAGATCGCCCCGCGGCGCTCGAGCGTCGCCACCACGTGCTTGTTGTGGACGATCTGCTTGCGGACGTAGACCGGGGCGCCGTGGATCTCCAGCGCCCGCTCGACCGCCACCACCGCCCGGTCCACGCCGGCGCAGTAGCCCCGGGGATCGGCGAGCAGGACGCGTCCGCGCTGATCGGCCATGACCCCATCGTAGGTGCGCGGCCACGCCCGCCCCGGGGCCGCGCAGGGGGCAGCCGGGAGACACGCCCCCGCCGCTGCGCCCGACCGGGGGCGCCGGCCGGGGTGAGGCTGCCTTCTGTCCCGGGCTGCGGCAGGCTGGGCACATGTCGCGTGAGATCCCGCAGGCCGTCCGTGCCGTCGCCGGCCTGGCCGCCACCGTCGTCGACGAGACCCGCCGGCTCCCCGAGGTGCTGCCCGCCCTCCCGGTCCGCGTGGTGGGGCTGGCCATGCAGATCACGATGAAGCTGCAGCAGCAGTACGCCGGCCTGGTGGCCCGCGGCGACGAGCTGTTCACCGGCGTCCGCGGCGAGCACGAACCGGGCCTGGCCACGTTCGACGAGGAGCTCCCCGACGAGCCTCCGGCCAACGCCGCCCGCACATCGGCCTTCGACCGCACCCCCGAGGTCGACCTCGGCCACTACGGCGAGGAGGAGCCCGCGACCTCCGGCGTCCTCGAGGAAGAGCTCCCCGGCCGGGCCCCCGAGCCGGCGCCCGAGGGGGTCGTCGAGGAGGTGCGCGTCCCCGAACCGGGGCTCACCGCCGAGGACGCGCTCGCCAGCGCCCTGCTGGAGGCCGACGGCGCGCCCGCTAGCACCCGCGCGGAGGACGGCGCCGGCGAGGTCGACGTCCTCACCCGCGACGGCGAGGTCGCCACCGTGGAGGGCACGGTCACCGACGAGGGCCTGGCCGCCCCCGAGGCACCCGAGGCGGCGGAGGCGCCCGAGGCGGCGGAGCCCGCCGCCGGCGGCGCACCCGTCGAGGGCTACGACGACCTCACGATCGCTCAGCTCCGCGGCCGGCTGCGCGGCTACCAGCTCGCCACGGTGCAGGACCTGCTGGCCTACGAGCAGGCGACGAGGGCCCGCGAGCCCTACGTCCGGATGCTGCGCAACCGGCTGGAGAAGCTGGAGCAGCAGGCGGTCGAGAGCCCGGACAACCCCCTGAAGCCGCGCGGCATCTGACCGAGGACCCCCTCCGGGCCGCCGGCCTGTCGGTCCCGTCCGGCAGGCTGGAGGGCATGACCGCCCCCTCCTCCCCGGAAGCGCCCTGGCCGGTCCGCACGGTGGCCCGCAAGGTCGCCGAGTGGATCGGCCGGCTCGGTGAGGTGTGGGTGGAGGGGCAGATCGCCCAGCTCTCCCGCCGCGGCGCCGCCACCGTCTTCCTCACCCTGCGCGACCCGGCCGCCGACCTGTCCGTACCGGTCACCTGCTCGCGGGACGTCGCCGACCGGCCCGGCCTGGAACTGACCGAGGGGGCCCGCGTCATCGTCCGGGCCCGGCCGGACTACTACATCGCCCGCGGCTCCTTCTCGCTGCGGGCCACCGAGATCCGGGCCGTCGGGCTGGGCGAGCTGCTGGCCCGGATCGAGCGGATCCGCCGGCTGCTCGCCGCCGAGGGCCTCTTCGACGCCGCCCGCAAGCGGCCGCTGCCGTTCGCCCCCGCCCTCGTCGGCGTCGTCACCGGCAAGGACAGCGCCGCCGAGCGGGACGTGCTGGTCACCGCCCGCCGCCGATGGCCCGCGATCCGGTTCGCCGTCCACCACAGCCTGGTGCAGGGCCCCTCGGCCGCCGCCTCGGTCATCGACGGGCTGCGCCGGCTCGACGCCGACCCCGAGGTCGAGGTGATCATCATCGCCCGCGGCGGCGGCTCGGTGGAAGACCTGCTGCCCTTCTCCGACGAGGGCCTGGTCCGGGCCATCGCCGCCTGCCGCACGCCGGTGGTCACCGCCGTCGGCCACGAGACCGACACGACGCTGGTCGACCACGTCGCCGACGTCCGCGCGGCCACCCCCACCGACGCCGCGCACCGCGTGGTCCCCGAGATCGGCGAGCAGCGGCGGCTGGTCGACGGGCTGCGCGCCCGTGCCCGGCACCTGCTGGCCGCCCGGCTCGAGCAGCAGGAGCGGTGGCTGGACAGCGTGCGCACCCGGCCCGCGCTCGCGGCCCCCCAGCGGCTGCTGGAGGGGCGCGCGGACGACGTGCTGGCGCTGCGCACCCGCGCCCGCCGCACCCTCACCCACCGGCTGGAGAGCGCCGAGCGCGACCTCGAACACGCCCGCGCCCGGGTCGCCGCCCTCTCCCCCGCCGCCACGCTGGAGCGCGGCTACGCGGTGGTCCAGCGGGCCGACGGCGCCCTGGTCCGCGACCCGGCCGCGGTGGGCGACGACGAGCGGCTGACGGTGCGGGTCGCGGGCGGGCGGCTGCCCGTGCGCGTCGACCGGCAGGATGGGGCCTCATGAGCGAGCCGACCGAGCCGACGACGACCTACGAGCAGGCCCGCGAGGAGCTCGCCGAGGTCGTGCGCCGGCTGGAGGCCGGCGGCCTCACCCTCGAGGAGTCGCTGACCCTGTGGGAGCGCGGTGAGCAGCTGGCCGGGCTGTGCCAGCACTGGCTCGACCGCGCCCGCGAGCGGCTGTCCGCCGCCGCGCCGGACCCCGAGCAGGGCCGGGCCTGACCCGCGTCGTCAGCCGACGACGGGGGTGACCGCGCCGGCCACCGTCTCCAGCTCCTCGTCGTCGGCCGAACCGGTCACCACGACCGTCACCCCGTCGGCCTCCCGGGACAGCGCCGTCTCACCGCGCTCCGTGGTCGACCGGGTCCAGGTCTGCCCGCCGACCTCGACGGTGCCCTGCTCCTCCGCGCCGGCGAGGATGCCGGTGAGGACCTCGCCGCCCTCGTCGTCGCTCACGACGAAGCCCGCGTACTCCTCCTCCGGCGTCAGGTAGCCCACCTCGAGCGTGACCGGCGCACCGGCCTCGGCACCGCCGGCGTCGGTGCGGGCGCTGGTCGGCCGGTACCCCTCCGGAAGGCCCGTGGGGGCGACCATCGGGTACGAGGCGCGGGCGGCCGCGAGTTGCACGCTGCCGGCGGGGTCGACCTCGCGCACCGTCTCCTCGCCGCTGTTGCGGAACGCCTGCCAGGCCACGAGCACCAGGCAGATCAGCACCAGCGGAACCAGCGACCGGACCATGTTGGCCGCGCTCATCCGGGTGGCCCGCTCGACGGCGGGCGACGGGGCGGGCGGATGCGTGGGCGAGGCGGGCGCCTCCTGGGGACGCTCGCTCGTCGGGCCGACTCCGGTCATTCCCCTAGGATCGCAGCACGCTCCCCCACCCCGCCGCCGAGCGTCCGTGCGGCCCCGCCGCCCGCCCTGCGCCGGCACCGGGCCGGCACGTCCGCCGGGCGGCCAACCACCGCTCCGCGGTGGTCCAACCAGGAGGTCCCGTGACTCTGCCCCTCCCCGACGGCCCGCTCACCCCCACCAGGAGCAGCTTCCGCGCCGACCGCCCGGCGCCCGACCGGAACCTCGCGCTGGAGCTGGTGCGCGTCACCGAGGCGGCCGCGATGGCCGCGGGCCGGTGGGTCGGCCGGGGCGACAAGAACGGCGGCGACGGCGCCGCGGTCGACGCGATGCGCGCGCTGATCGGCACGGTGAGCATGAAGGGCGTCGTGGTCATCGGCGAGGGCGAGAAGGACCAGGCGCCCATGCTGTTCAACGGCGAGGAGGTCGGCGACGGTCAGGGCCCCGAGTGCGACGTCGCCGTCGACCCGATCGACGGCACCACGCTGATGGCCAAGGGCATGCCCAACGCCATCGCCGTCATGGCGGTCGCCGACCGCGGGGCGATGTACGACCCGTCGGCGGTCTTCTACATGGAGAAGCTGGCCGTCGGGCCGGCCGCCGCCGACGTGGTCGACATCACCGCACCCGTCGCCGAGAACATCCGGCGGGTCGCCAGGGCCAAGAAGAGCTCCCCCGGCGACGTCACCGTCTGCATCCTGGACCGGCCGCGGCACGAGCAGCTGGTGAAGGAGGTGCGCGAGGCCGGCGCCCGCATCAAGTTCATCACCGACGGCGACGTCGCCGGGGCCATCGCGGCCGCGCGCGAGGGCACCGGCGTCGACATGCTCATGGGCATCGGCGGCACGCCGGAGGGCATCATCGCCGCCTGCGCGCTCAAGTGCATGGGCGGCGAGCTGCAGGGCCGGCTGTGGCCCAAGGACGACGGCGAGCGGCAGAAGGCGATCGACGCCGGGCACGACCTCGACCGTGTCCTGCACCTCGACGACCTGGTGCGCGGCGACGTCTTCTTCGTCGCCACCGGCATCACCGACGGCGAGCTGTTGCGCGGGGTGCAGTACCGCGCGGGGGGCTGCACCACGCAGTCGCTGGTGATGCGCTCGCGCTCGGGCACGATCCGCTCGATCGAGAGCCTGCACTCGCTGGAGAAGCTGCGGGCCTACTCCGCGGTCCCCTTCGACCGCAGCGACGAGCAGGCCTGAAGAAGGACCCCGTCCCCCTCACCGCTCGCAGGCTCGCGGCGAGCCTCTGGACGGGGCCGACCGAGACCTGTCAGGGCAGGGAAGGCGGGGGTGGTGGCGTCGGCGGCGGCAGGTGCCGCTGGGCCAGCCGCTCCATGACCGCGCGCCAGCGGCTGGCCGACTCCCCCGGCGCCAGGCTGCGCAGCCGCAGGTCGCCGAACAGCGTCCGGGCGCGGACCACCACCCGCGGCGTCCCCGCCAGCCGCGGCACCGGCGCCAGCTGGGTCTTCTTGTCACCGAACACCGTCCAGCCGGACAGCTCGGCGTCCACTCCCTCGGCGACGATCACGTCCACGTCGCCGAAGACGGTGCCCAGCACCAGCTCGATGCGGTCGGCGTCGGTGCGCAGGTTGCGCAGGTCCAGCCGGACGTCGCCGAAGACGGTGGAGGCCTGCCGGGGCACGTAGGCGGTGCCCTCCACCCGGATGTCGCCGAAGACGGAGGTCATCGTCTCCGGCATCCGGGTGCCGACGATCTCGACCGGGGGCGGGGCGTCGGCGGGCAGGTCGGCCACCAACGCGTCGAGCTCGGCGGTGCTGACGGCGGCGTAGGCCGCCCCCGCCCGCTCGCCGAACTCGTGCAGGTCGATGCGGCCCTCGCCGACCGCCGTCTGCAGCCGGGTCACGGTGGCTTCGCGGTCGGCGTCCGAGGCCCGGACGACGGGCGGCCGGTCGGAGCTCGCGTCGGAGGTCACAGCGGCCGACCGTAGCCGAGCAGGAACGTCCGGAGATCCGACGACGGCGGTCAGCCGCCGTAGAGGGACGCGCAGAAGCCGGCCGGCTCGTTGCGGCCGCCGCAGGTGTTCCCGTAGCTCTCGTACTCCGAGCCGACGTCGCTGGAGAAGAACAGCTCGTCGCAGGCGGCCCAGTCCTCCTCGAAGCAGGCCTCGGCCAGCGCGTCGAGCGACGCGTCGTCGCCGAGGGTCCCCGGCGGCTGGCCCGCCGGCACGTCGGCGGGGACGCCCATCTCGCCGCCCGTGAGCTGCCCCGTGTAGCCCAGCTCGCAGGTGCCGAACGCCGGCTCGTTGCGGCCGCCGCAGGCGTTCCCGTAGCTCTCGTACTCCGAGCCGACGTCGCTGGAGAAGAACAGCTCGTCGCAGGCGGCCCAGTCCGCCTCGAAGCAGGCCTCGGCCAGCGCGTCGAGCGACGCGTCGTCGCCGAGGGTGCCCGGCGGCTGGCCCGCCGGCACATCCTCCGCCCCGCCGGACGGCGCACTCGAGGAACTCGAGGAGGTGGGCGAACTGGACGGGCTCGAGGCGGACGACCCGGTCGCGCCGGTGGTCCAGGTGGGCTCGTCGTCGCGGAGCAGGAGGAACAGCGCCACCGCGATGCCGGCGAGGACGACCACACCGGCGACGACGAGGGCGATGACCGTGCCCTTGCGGCCACCGCCGGTGCCCCCCGGCCCGCCGGGGGGCACCGGCCCGCCGTACCCGGGCTGGCCGTAGGGCGGCTGCCCGTACGGGGGCTGGCCGTAGGGCGGCTGCCCGTACTGCGGCTGCCCGTAGGGCGGCTGCCCGTACGAGGGCTGCCCGTACGAGGGCTGCCCGTACTGCGGCTGCTGCCCGTACGAGGGCTGGCCTTGCTGGCCGTAGGGCTGCTGACCGAAGGGGGTCTGGTCGAACTGCTGCGTCTCCTGCCTCCCGGCCGGCGGCGGCACCGGCGGCAGCTGCCCGTGGAGGGGCTGCGGCGCGGGGACGGCGGGCCGGTCCAGCTGCTGCGTCGGCTCGTCGTGCCCGCCCGGCTGCTGCGCGTGCTCCCAGCCGTGCGGGCCCGGCCCGGCGCCCGAGGATTCGTCGCCGCCCTGCGGCGGGTTGGGCGGTTGGGACATGCTGGTGGGCTCCTCGGCTGCGCGTCGGTGTGCGCTGGGGATGCTAGGGCTCGGCTGCCCGGCGGTGCGGCAGCACCGGGGAACCCGCGCACGCGAGGGCTCTAGGGTCGCTCCCTGAGCACTGTCACCACACACGACACCGGGAGCGCAGCGTGGCCCTTCAGCAGGACGGCGCCGAGCAGGTCGACACCGACTACCGCATCGAGCACGACTCCATGGGGGAGGTCCGGGTTCCGGCATGGGCCAAGTGGCGGGCGCAGACGCAGCGCGCCGTCGAGAACTTCCCCATCTCGGGCACGCCCATCGAGCGCGAGCTGATCGGTGCCCTGGCCGCCATCAAGGGGGCGGCCGCGCAGGTGAACGCCGACCTCGGGGGCCTCGACGCCGACGTCGCCACCGCGATCCGCGAGGCAGCCGCGAGCGTGGCCCGCGGCGAGTGGGACCAGCACTTCCCCATCGACGTCTTCCAGACCGGCTCGGGGACGTCGAGCAACATGAACACCAACGAGGTGATCGCCACGCTGGCCAGCGAGTCGCTCGGCCGGCCGGTCCACCCGAACGACCACGTCAACGCCTCGCAGTCGTCCAACGACGTCTTCCCGTCGGCCATCCACGTGGCCGCGACCGGGGCGATCGTCCGCGACCTCATCCCGGCGCTGCAGCACCTCGAGGTGTCACTGTCCCGCAAGGCCGACGAGTTCGCCGAGGTCGTGAAGAGCGGCCGCACCCACCTCATGGACGCCACCCCGGTGACCCTCGGCCAGGAGTTCGGCGGCTACGCGGCGGCCGTGCAGTACGGCATCGAGCGGCTCCGGGCCTCGCTGCCGCGCGTCGGCGAGCTGCCCCTGGGCGGCACCGCCGTCGGCACCGGCATCAACACCCCGCCCGGTTTCGCGGCGGCGATCATCGAGCGGCTGGCCGGGGAGCTGGACCTGCCGCTCACCGAGGCGCGCAACCACTTCGAGGCGCAGAGCTCCCGCGACGGGCTGGTCGAGGCCTCCGGCCAGCTGCGCACCATCGCCGTCGGCCTGACCAAGATCGCCAACGACCTGCGGTGGATGGGGTCGGGCCCGCGGACCGGCCTCGGTGAGATCTTCCTGCCCGACCTGCAGCCGGGCAGCTCGATCATGCCGGGGAAGGTGAACCCGGTGATCCCCGAGGCCACCATCCAGGTGGCCGCCCAGGTGATCGGCAACGACGCCGCCGTGGCGTTCGCCGGCACCACGGGGAACTTCGAGCTCAACGTGACCCTCCCGCTGATGGCCCGCAACGTGCTCGAGTCGATCCGGCTGCTGGCCAACGTCAGCCGGCTGCTGGCCGACCGCTGCGTCGACGGCATCACCGCCAACGTGGACCGCTGCCGCGAGCTGGCCGAGTCCTCCCCCTCCATCGTCACGCCGCTGAACAAGTACATCGGCTACGAGGAGGCGGCCAAGGTCGCCAAGCAGTCGCTGGCCGAGCAGAAGACGATCCGCCAGGTCGTCGTCGAACGCGGTTACGTGGAGCAGGGCAAGCTGACCGAGGCGCAGCTCGACGAGGCCCTCGATGTCCTCTCGATGACCCACCCGTGACCCCGCGGGGTGGGTCCGCCGCTCGTGCGGCTGCGGATCCACCCCGCCAGGGCGAGGGAACGGGACAGAACTTGCGCGACCTGAGTAGCGTTCCTGTCTGATGAGCGAGACAGATGTAGCCCTGCGCTACCCCGGTGGAGAACTGCCCCTTCCCGTGATCCCCGCGACGGAGGGCGCGGACGGCATCAACTCGAGCAAGCTGTTGTCGACCACGGGCCACGTGGCCCTCGACATCGGCTTCGTCAACACGGCCTCCTGCACGTCGGCCATCACCTACATCGACGGCGACGCCGGCGTGCTGCGCTACCGCGGCTACCCGATCGACCAGCTCGCCGGCCGGGCCAGTTTCATCGAGGTCAGCTACCTGCTGATCTACGGCGAGCTGCCGACCGCCGCGCAGCTGGCCGACTTCGACTCCCGGATCCGGCGGCACACCCTGCTGCACGAGGACCTCAAGCAGTTCTTCAAGGGCTTCCCCCGCGACGCGCACCCGATGCCGGTGCTCTCCTCCGCGGTCAGCGCCCTGTCGACCTTCTACCAGGACTCGCTGGACCCGTTCGACCCCGAGCAGGTCGAGATCTCGACGCTGCGGCTACTGGCCAAGCTGCCCACGATCGCCGCCTACGCGTACAAGAAGTCGGTCGGGCAGCCGTTCCTCTACCCCGACAACTCCCTCGGCCTGGTGGAGAACTTCCTCCGGATGACCTTCGGGTTCCCTGCCGAGCCCTACGAGGTCGACCCGGAGCTCGCCGCGGCCCTGGACATGCTCCTGGTGCTGCACGCCGACCACGAGCAGAACTGTTCCACCTCGACCGTGCGGCTGGTGGGCTCCTCGCACGCGAACCTCTTCGCCTCGGTCTCGGCCGGGATCAACGCACTGTTCGGCCCGCTGCACGGCGGCGCCAACCAGTCGGTGCTGGAGATGCTCGAGAGCATCCAGCGCGAGGGCGGCGACATCGACCGCTTCGTCGAGCGGGTCAAGAAGAAGGAGCCCGGCGTCAAGCTGATGGGCTTCGGGCACCGGGTCTACAAGAACTACGACCCGCGCGCGGCGATCGTGAAGCAGACCGCCGACCGGGTGCTGGACAAGCTCGGCGGAAACAACGAGCTGCTGGACCTCGCCCGCCAGCTCGAGGAGGTCGCCCTCTCCGACGACTACTTCGTCGAGCGCAAGCTCTACCCGAACGTCGACTTCTACACCGGGCTGATCTACCGGGCGATGGGCTTCCCGACCAGGATGTTCACCGTCCTGTTCGCGCTGGGTCGGCTGCCCGGCTGGATCGCCCAGTGGCGGGAGATGATCGCCGACCCGGCCACCAAGATCGGTCGCCCCCGGCAGGTCTACACCGGGAAGACCGAGCGGCCCTACATCGACATCGCCGACCGCTGAAGAAGGACCCCGCTGCCCCCCCACCGCTCGCAGGCTCGCGGAGGGCCCCGGCAGCGGGGCCAGAGGTCCCGTCGTCCGCCCGGACGGCGGGACCTCGGCGTCTGCACGGCCCCTCTGCCAGCATGTTCTCCTGGGTGCACCACGCGGACTGCACGGGAAGGAGCCCGATGGCCGAGTCCTGCGCCGAGGACGACCTGGTCCTCCCGCCCGTCCCCCTCGCGACCGGCCGGAGGGTCGACCTCGACGGCACCTCCCGGCGCGTGGCCCGCGTCGAGCTCGTGGTGTCCACCGAGGACGGCGGCGAGCTCCGCATCCCGCTCGAGCACCACCACGGCGGCTGGTGGGCTCCTGCCGACCGGAGCGGCCCGGCCGGCTGACCGGTACGCCGATCGGGTGCCACCCGCGAATCCTCCTCACCCGGGCGGGTGAGACCGCCCCCTGAACCCCTCCGGGGACTCCCCCGGTCCGTCGATACGACGGCGAGCGCTCCGCTGCACCACGCGGGGCCGGCCACGTACGACCGAGACCGCCGGGGGACACCGCAGTGCCTGCACCACGCACACCGGCGTCCCGTCCGGGCGCCGGGCGGCCCCCGCTCACGCCCCGCGAGGCCGAGGCGCTGCGCGCCCTCCTGGCCGCCCGCGCTGCCGCCGGCGGGGGCGCCTCTGCGCGCCCGGGAGCACGCGCCCCCGGTCGTCCCACCGGCCGGCCCACGCCCGCCCGCCGCCGTCCCCCGCCCCGCGCCCGCCGGCCGCGTCGACGCCGTCCGGCTGCCGGCGGACGGCGCCTGCGGGTCCGGCTGGCCGTGGCCGCCGTCGGTCTCGTGCTGCCCGTGCTCGCCGGCCTGCTCGTGCCCGGCTCGCAGGCGCCCGGCACGGCCGCCGAACCGACCGACGTGGCCGGCCTCGCGCTGGCCGCGCAGACCACCCTCCGGGACAGCACCGGCCGCTACCGGCAGCTGCAGGAGGAACTCGCCGCGCGGCAGGCGGAGCTGGAGCAGGCGCAGCAGGCCGAGCGGTCCGCCCGGGACCGGATGGCCGTCGAGCAGGATGCGGTCGGCCGGACCGCCGCGCAGCTGTACCGGTCTCTCGCGGAGGAGCGCGTCCCGCTGCTCGATCTGAGCATCCACGACCCGGCGGCCACACCCGACGTCCTCTACCGCCAGGCGCTGGCCGAGCGGGCCACGCTGGACCGGGAGGGTTTCGCCGTCCGGGCCGCGCGCGTCGCGACGGCCGCGGAGGTCGCCGCCCGGCAGGTCGCCGCCGCCCGGGCCGCCATCGACGCCGTCGCCCGGCAGGCCGCCGGGGTCCTCGCGGCGGTGCGGGAGCAGGTGGCCGGACTCGGCACCGACGTCGCCGCGCAGCTCGCCGCGTTGTCGACCGGGCCCGCGGCCGCGGCGCAGCAGGAGCGCAACCAGCAGGCGCTGCGCCGCTGGCAGGAGTACCTCGGCGTGCTCACCGCCGCGGGCATCGAGTCACCGCCGGCGACCGCCCTCACCGACCCGGCCTCGCTCCCGGCAGGCCTCGCCCCCGCGCTGGACGGTGCGGGCCGCCCGATCCCCGGCGTCGCCTGGGCGATCGCCGGCAACCGACCGGTGACGGTGCTCCCGGCGGAGACGGTCGCCGCCGTGAGCAGCGCGCTGGCGCTGGTGGGCACGCCCTTCGCGCCGGGCGCCACCGGCCCGCACGCCTACGACTGCGGCGGCTTCACCGCCGGCGCCTGGCTGCTCGGCGGGTACGGGCTGCCGGCGACCGCGGCCGGCCAGTGGACCGCCGGCGCCACCGTCCCGGCCGACCAGCTGCAGATCGGCGACCTCGTCTTCACCGACGGGGGCTCGGACGTGGGCATCTACCTGGGCGAGGGGGAGGTCGTCGGCGCCTCGGCCGCCACGTACCAGGTCGGCGTCGGCTCGATGCCCGACCGGTCCGGCGCCGTGCGGGTGACCCTGCCGGCTCCGGCGGAGCCCAACACCCCGCTGCCGGCCGGAACCGCCGGCCGGGGGGCGTGCGGCGCACCTCCCGCTCCGGTCGGCCCGGTGTCGCCGGCCTGGGGCGGCTGGTCCAACGGGCGCATCCCGTCGACGGCGCTGTGCGCGATCGGCCGGGGCCACGCGCTGCGCTGCGACGCCGCGGCCGGCTACGGCGCGCTCGCCGACGCCTTCGCGACGGTGTTCGACCGGCCGCTGTGCATCACCGACTCCTACCGCCCGATGGCCGCCCAGGTCACGGCGTTCCGGCGCAAGCCGGCCCTGGCGGCCGTCCCGGGCACGTCGAACCACGGGTGGGCACTGGCGGTGGACCTGTGCGGCGGGATCAACGTCGCCGGGACGCCGGAGTCGGCGTGGATGGCCGCGAACGCCGGGCGATTCGGATTCGTCCAGCCCGACTGGGCCCGGCCGGGCGGCGAGAAGCCCGAACCGTGGCACTGGGAATTCGGGCACCTGGCCTGAGGCCCGGCCGTTCGGCTGTGGACCGCGTCGCGGTCCGGCTCAGATCCAGCGGAGCCTGGTCAGCTGCCGCCACGGCAGCCGCAGGCAGGGTTCCCCGGACTCGCCGGCCAGCCGGGCCGCGACGCCGGAGCTGGCGCATGCCACCGGGGAGCGCGGGGTGACCACGACGTGCAGGTCCGGCACGTCGAGGCCCGCCGTCGCGATCCGGGCCAGCAGCTGCTCGGGCGCGGCCAGGGCCGCCGAGGCCAGCAGCGGCACCTCCGGGTGCGACCACAGCGCCACGAGCCCCTCGACCCGCAGCACGCCGCCGACCGCGCCGGCCCGCTCGGTGGCCGCCGTCCGGATCCGGTCCACGGCCCCGGGGTCGGCCCCGGGCGACGGCGTCCACGGCAGGGCGAGCGCCCCCCGGCGGACGACGACCTGCCAGCCGACGGCGGTCTCGGTCCGGTCGGTCCAGTCCAGGACGGCGACGCCGCAATCCGCCGCCGTCGCGTCCGGCACCGGCCGGGAATCCACCCAGGTCGACAGCGCCGCGGCGATCCCCTCAGGGGTGGACGGCACGCGCGCGTCGGTCATGTCCTCGGCGAGGTCGTGGAGCGGCACGCGCACGCGCCGCTCGCCCTCTTCCAGTTCCACCACGGGGCCGTCGGCCCGGTCATCGCGCACAGCCAGGCGCAGCCCCTGGACGGCGAGGTCCGGCAGCAGATCGTCGATGGCGCGGCGCAGCGCGGGCACGGTCACCGGCTCCGGGCGCAGCAGTTGGAGCAGGCCGCCGCCGAGGGAGTGCGGGCTCACGGCCGAGGTCCGCTGAGGGCGGTCCGCAGGGCGGCCGAGAGCGTCGGCAGCGCGAGCACGCTGGCCAGCTCCACGGCCGACAGCCGCACCGGCAGCACGTCGACCCCCCAGCCGGTCGCCCGCCGGACGCGGGCCGCCGGCGCGGGCCACACCGCGTCGCGCGCGGCGGCCACGGAGAGCTCGGTCAGCACATCGGAGAGCCGGACGGCGGCGACGGGATGCACCGCCGGGTCCTCCAGCGCGGACCGCACGACGCCGGCCAGCTGCTCGCGGTCGGCAGCGGCCAGCCAGTGCGGCACCAGGATCTCCGGCGCGGGGCCTTCTGCGGCGAGGGTGCTCATCACGCTCCCCCCGTCACCGGTCGGCGCACGGGTCCGCCGAGGCGGATCTCCGTGCCGTTTCTCACGATGAGAGATATCGGCAGGCCCGATCGCTGTTCGACCCGTTCCAGCCACTTTCGTTCAAATGGAACTGATCAGTCTGCGAGTTCGACCAGCCGGAGCTTGAGCGACCGCTCCACCCGGTCGGCGTGCACGTTCATGTTCCGCACGGAGGTGTTCAGCTCGGCCGACAGCTGCGTCTTCGTCCGCCCGCCCCACATGGTGAGGTACCAGGTCGCCCAGCCCAGCACGTTGGGCTGACCGGCCCGCTGGTCGCGGCGCGCCGTCGGGTCCGGCGCGCAGGCCGCCGTCAGCGCGTGCGACAGCAGCGTCTGCTCGGCCTCGCCCATGATCTCGTCGGGCGCCTCGTGCGTGTCCGGCAGCAGGATCTCGGTGGCCTCGGGACCGCCGTCCAGGGACTGCAGGTTGCGCAGCCCGTTGAGGGTCGCCACCGTCTGCGAGTTGCGGCGCAGCGTCGCCACGCTCTGCCCCATGAAGGCGGCGAGCTCCTTCTCGCTGGGGCGCCGCTGGTGCTCGGCGACGAAGGCGGCGATCGCCTTCTGCTGCTTGTTCTCGGTGTCCGCCGCGGTGCGGCCGTGGGCGTTGCGGCCCAGGTCGTGCACCCACTTGGACAGCTGGGTGGCGAGGAAGGCCCCGAACGGCACGCCCTTGCCCTCGTCGTACTGGCTGACCGCCTTGAGGATCCACTCGCTGACCTGCTGGGTGAGGTCGTCGGGGTCGGGCAGGTGCAGCCGGATCGTGCTCATGTTCCGCTGCAGTCGCTTGAGGCTCAGCGGGAGGTAGTGCCGGCACAGGTCGTCCAGGAAGGCCGGCGGCAGGTCCCGCGGCGTCCGGCGGCGGACGTCGGTCTCCGCCCGCAGGCCCACCGTGGTGCAGCCGCGGCCCGCGCACCAGGCGCGCACCCAGTCGGCCAGCATCTGCGCCGACCCGCAGGCGCCGTCGACCCGGTAGAGCCCCTCGCCCTGGTCGTAGCTCACGGTGACACGATCGGGGAGCTCGCTGCGGAACTCCTCGAGCGGCAGCTCGTGGTCGACGCGGAAGTGCACCCGGTCGCGCGGGGTGATCGGAGCCAGGGCCCAGCCCTCGGCCTCGGGGATGCCGCCGAAGACGAGCGGGGCGCGTCGGATGGACGGTTCGGTCGGAAGGGTGCTGTGGTTCACCGGATCTCCTGGCGACTGTGCGGGGAAGACAAGGCCGCGACGAGCGTGCGCAGTGACGCTCGGGAGGACGGTCAGGCGGGGATCTGCTCGGCCGGGACGAGGTCCGCCGCGCCGGCCACGGCCAGGCGGGTCATCAGGTCGACGGCGGCCGCGCGGTCGGTAGCGCTCGGCGCGGGCGTGTAGACCGGCATGTGGTCGTACAGCGAGGTGAACAGCGCGCTGACGAACGCGTAGGCCGCCTGCGCCTGCGGCGAGAACCGGGCGACCGCCGTCCGCGGGCCCAGCTCGACGCCCACGGTCACCCGGACGACGCGGTCGTCCTTGCTCAGCCCGGTGAGGCTGAAGGAGACCTCGGGGTGCCCGTCGGCGAGCTCGGCCAGCATCGCCAGGCAGCGACGGGCCGAACCCCGCCGAGGCCGCAGCTGCACGTGGACGACCACCGTGTCGGACTCGGCCGCGAACCCGGCCGGGACACTGACCCCGGCATCGATGCCGGCTACCGCGACTGCGTTGTGTTGCATGGTGATCGCCCCCTGTTACGTGCTTAGGGGCAACTCTCGCGCATGCACTGCCCGTAACCGGTACAAGACTCGCTGTGCCTGACGCAGTTGTCCGGGCATCTCTTCGGCAGGTCTTGCCCGTGTCGGAGGCTGCTTCAGCCTCCGAGTTGCAGTTCTGGGCAGTTCTCACCAAAGCAGAAGGGGGTGACTCCGTGCAGTTCTGTCAGCTCGTGGGCTTCTCCGGAGCCTGCGCCGGGCCAAGGGGGTCGGCCGGCACCGGGGCGAAGGCCGCGAGGGCGCCGAGGGTGTCGGCGGTGACCTGGGCTGCGAGCAGGTTCGCCTCGGCGATCTGCCGGTAGACCTCCTCGCGGTGGATGGTCACCTCGCGCGGCGCCTTGAAGCCGAGGCGGACCGTGCCGCCGCGCACCTCGACGACGTGCACCTCGATGTCGTCGCCGATGCGGATCGTCTCGCCGACGCCGCGGGTGAGAGTGAGCATGTGAACCCCTCCGTGGGTGTGTGGTGGCCGTCCATGGCGGTGGATGAGGGCGGCGATGCCGCCCCAGGAGTTATCGGCGCAGGGGACGCCGGATCGGATGTGAGCTGTCGTGGAGCACCACCTGCGTGGCCCGCCAGTTGGCCGGGTTGACCACGATCGGCGCGCGCAGGTTGGCCGTCGCGGCGGCCGGCCCCTCCGGGGGAACGGTCAGCAGGCAGTACAGCCGCGCCTCCGCGGGGTCGGCCAGACCGAGGTCGGCGCACACCGCGCGGGGCAGCACGGGCGCGTAGTCGGGGAAGTACATGCCCGGGTCGATGGCGAGGAACCGCGGCCCCTCGGGGTCCATCGACTGCAGCCAGAACAGCCGCCCGTCGCCGTCGGCCGTCACCAGCACGTAGTCCCGGTGCCCGGGGAAGCCCGGCAGCGCCTCGGTCATCCCGAGCAGCGGCAGGGTGGCGACCGGCGCCAGGGTCATCGCAGGAAGTCCACGAGGGTCGGCTGGAGCGCCTTGGCCGTGGCCGAGAGCGCCGCCTCGTACCCGACCTTCTGCATCTCCAGTTCCATGATGGTCTTGGGCAGGTCGATGTTCTCGGTCTCGGCCAGCCGGCTGCCCAGGGTCAGCGACCGGTCCGCGGTGATCTGCTGGGCGATCTCGACCCGCTTCGACCGGGCACCGACGTCGGCGAGCGCGGAGAGCATGGTGTCGCGGACGGCGTCGAGGTCGCCCAGGCCGTTGGCCAGGGCGGCGGAGTCGACAGAAGTTGCCTTGATGGCGGCCGAGATGTCCGCCACGACCGCGAATAGGCTCTTGTCAAGCCCCACCGCGTCCCTGATCACGAATGCCTCTTCGCCGGTGATGTTCACCCGGACCCGCTCGGTGTCCGAGACCCGACGCATGACCTGAGGGCCGGTCTTGGGCGAACCGACGTAGTCCCCAGCAGTGTCGAAGGCCTGCGTCCCCTGGGTGATACCGCCGAACAGCGGGTGCCCCTGCAACTTCTGGTTGGCCAGATCCAGCAGGCTCCGCTGCAGTTGATCGATCTCGGCGGCGATGGCCTTCTGTGAACTCAGTCCGAGCGCGCCGGTGTTGCTCGCCTGAACGGTGAGATCCCGAACCCGACGCACCTGGTCGAGCATGGTGGTGAGCGCCGAGTCGGTGGCCTCGAGCTGGGTCTTCCCGTCGGTGATGTTGCGGGCGTACTGGGCGGTGGCCGCGATGTCGCTGCGGGTCTGAAGAGCCTGGTTGGTCCCGGTCGGCGAGTCGGACGGCTTGTTGATCATCCGGCCCGACGTGAGCTGCTCCTGAAGGCGAGCCACCGCGTCGAGGTTGCGACCGAGGCCCTGCAGGCTGGTGAGCGCGACCGCGCGCTGGGTGATGCGCATCAGGTCACCGCCCCACGAGGCCGGTGCGGTTGATCAGCACGTCGAGCGTCTCGTCGATCGCGGTCACCATCCGGGCCGCGGCCGAGTAGGCGTGCTGGAACTGGAGCATGTTGGACATCTCCTCGTCGAGGTTGACCCCGGCCACCGACTCGCGGGCGGCGTCGACGTTCGTGGTGATCTCGCTCTGGATGCCGAGGTTCCGGAAGCTGACCGCGGCCTCGACGCCGAGGGCGACGATGAAGTCGCGGTACACGGAGTCCGGGCTGCCCGGAAGCGTCCCTAGGTTGGCGATCCGGTCGGCGATCTCCGCGTCGGTGCTGTTCGGAAGACTCGATGCGGCGATCTGCTCCGGCCCGATCGCGGGGTTGAGCCGGATCGTCGCCGCGGTCACCGTACCGGCCGGCAATGGTCCCAGCAGGTCCAGGCCAAGGGCACCGGCGAGGTCGACGCCCGTTTTGTGCACGGCGTTCACCTGCGCGACGAGCTTCTGGGCCACCTCGTCGAGCGCCGCGCGCGAGGTCGGGACGATGTCGGTCAGGACGGTGATCTGCCCTTGCGCGGTGCCGCCGGGCGTGACGTTAGTGCCGCCGGGCACCGTGACGATGCGCGGCATGTCGGTGAGGGCGTCGTCCGGCTGGACAGCTCCCTGAACCGCCAGCTTCGTCGCGGCGGCGCCGGTCACCAGCGTCACCCCACCGACGAGGACGTTGAGGACGCCGTCCTCGGCCGGCCGCACGGTGGCCCCGACCTGGTCGGCCAGCTTGAGAACGAGGACGTCGCGCTTGTCGGCCAGCTCGTTGGCGGACTTGCCGTCCTGGGTGGCCCGGCGGATCGCCTCGTTGAGCTTGGCGATGTCGCCGGCAACGGCATTCACCTCGTCGACGAGGGCGACGAGGTTCTCCTGCGCCTGGGTCCACTGGGCGTCGAGCGACGACCGGGCGGCCTGAAAGCCGCTGACCAGCGTCTCGGTTCGCTGCAGCAGCTGGCTTCGGGCCGCGGGGTCCGTCGGGTGGTTGGCGACGTCACCCCAGGCCGCCCACATGTCCGACAGCTGGCTCTGGATGCCGGTGTCCCCGGGTTCCCGGAGGGCCTGCTCGACCATCTCGTAGGCCTTGCTTTCGATGGTGAGCCGGGCGGTTTTCGCGTACTCGGTGTGGGCTCGGCTCTCGAGAAAGGTGTCCCGGATGCGGATCACGTCGTCCGCGCTCACCCCACCGGCGGTGGCGCGGCTCGTCGAGAAGAAGGCCGGCACGGCGGTGCCACCCATCGACTGCAGATCGACCCGCTGCCGGGAGTAGCCGTCGGTGTTGACGTTGGCGATGTTCTGCCCGGTGACGTCGAGCCCGCGGCGCTGCGCCCACAGCGCCGTCGTTACCGTGTTCAGCCCGGAGAAAGTGCTCACAGGGCACCGTCCAGGGTGACCGCGCGGTTGGCCCGCTCATCGGTCCGGCCGGTGGCGCCGTAGGTGCCCGCCGATGGCGCCTTCACCGACAGCAGCGCGTCGCCGAGCGCGGCCAGCCCGCCCTCGATCAGCTCGCGGTTGGTATCGGAGAGGCTGCGCAGGTCCGTGACGAGCACGAGCAGCGCCTCGTGGTGCTTGGCGTACAGGTCGTTCCACGGCGCCGGCGCGGCCTCGGCCAGCTTTCGCAGTGACGGATTGGCGCCCACCCCGAGGCGCTCGGCGATGGCCTCGGTCGCGGCGGCCCGCTCGACCTCCAGCATGCGCAGCTGGTCGAGGACCACCTCGATCTCGTGCGCGATGCGCGCCAGCCAGCGGGTCTTGCCGGTGACGATCAGGTACTGCTTCTCCTCCGCCTTGAACAACAGCAGGTCCAGCAACTCCTGCTCCCGCCAGAGCAACGTCGACAGGTGCTGGTAGTCCACGCCCCCACCGTCCTTCCGTCGTCTCCCCGGGGCAGTCATCCGGTGCTGCCAGCGGGTTCTCGGAACTGGCTTCGGCACCATCAGGGGACGTCTCAAGCCGAGGTGCTCAAGTTCGGCGGAATTCGGCCGATAGGGGGTCCCGACTCCGCCCGGGTCCGCCGAGAAGAAGGGCGTGACGCCCTCCCGCACCCCGGCGATCGAGCGGACCCCCACCCCGCGGCCCGCATCGTCCACCACGGACGTCGACGCCCTGGTCACCGAACACCTGCCGCTCGCCGCCTTCGCCGTCAACGCGGTGGCCTCGCGGATCTCCCTACCGAGTCACGTCAGCCGCGAGGACCTGCTGTCCTGCGCGAAGGTGGCGCTGGTGGAGGTGGCCCGGCGGTTCGACCCGTCCGCGGGGGCGTCGTTCGCCACGTACGCACTGACCCGCCTGCAGGGCGCCGTGCTCGACGAGCTGCGGTCCGGGGACTGGGCGAGCCGGTCGGTGCGCGCCGCCGCTCGGCGGACCGACGCCGCCGCCGACGCCCTGGCCATGCAGCTGGGCCGGCCGCCGACGCGGGAGGAGCTCGCCGCGCGCCTGGGCGTGGCGAGGAGCGAGCTGGATTCGCTGCAGGTCGACGTCCACCGCGCGGTCATGGTGAGCATCGACGCCGAGACCGGACCGGACGGGACCTCGCTCGACCTGCCCGACACCGGGGAGTCGCCGGAGCGGGCGTTGCTGCGCGGGGAGCGGTCGCGCTACCTGCACGAGGCAATCCGGGCGCTGCCCGACCGGCTCGACGAGGTCGTGGAGCGCAACTTCTTCGGCGGGGAGTCGCTGACCGACATCGCCGCCGACCTCGGCGTCACCCTCTCCCGCGTCTCGCAGATGCGGGCGCGGGCACTCACCCTGCTGCACGCGGCGATGAGTGAGGTGTGGGAGGGCAAGGCTGTGCAAGCCGAGGGCGGTGTCCGGGCACGCAACCAGCAGCGCTCGTACGTCGACCGGGTGGCCGGCCGCAACGCCCCGCCGCTCCCCCACCCGCGGAACGCTCCCTGCGCGACGGCGGCCCACCGCAACCCGTGGGCGGCCGTTGCGCAGGGAGCGGCCCGACCCGCCTGAGTGAGATCCGGCCGAAAAAGTAGGGATCTCGCCTCAAGCCCCGGCCCCCTCCGGCCGTAACCACACATGTACCACCCGCAGCACGGATGCAGCGGGAACCAGGAACCACCCCATCCAAGGAGGATCATCATGGGTCTGCGTATCAACCAGAACATTGCGGCGCTCAACGCTCACCGGAACCTGTCGATCACCGACAACCAGATGAGCAAGTCGCTGGAGAAGCTCTCCTCCGGCTTCCGCATCAACCGGGCCGCCGACGACGCCGCTGGCCTGGCGATCTCCGAGGGCCTGCGCTCGCAGGTCGGTGGCCTCAAGGTCGCCGTCCGCAACGCCCAGGACGGCGTCTCGGTCGTCCAGACGGCGGAAGGTGCCCTCACCGAGGTGCACAGCATCCTGCAGCGCGTCCGCGACCTGACCGTGCAGGCGTCGAACACCGGCGTGGTCACCCCGACCGCCGCCGGCTACATCGGCAAGGAGATCGACGAGCTCGGCAAGGCGCTCGAGGACATCGCCACGCGCACCGACTTCAACGGCACCAAGCTGCTGCAGGGTGTCGACGGCACCCTGGCGGGGGCCGACAAGGTCATCACCTTCCAGACCGGTGCCAACGGCAACGAGACGCAGAGCGTGACGCTGGCCAACGTCCTCAAGGTCGCGGACGCCATCAAGACGGTGGCGACCAACGTGAAGGCCTCGACGGTCGCAACCCCCTACGCCACCTCCAAGACCGACCTGGACAGCATCGACGCCCAGATCAGCACGGTGTCGGGCGCCCGCGCCACCCTCGGTGCCTCGCAGAACCGCCTGGAGAGCACCATCAACTCGCTCAACGTCGCGGTGGAAAACCTCTCCGCGTCCGAGAGCCGGGTCCGTGACGCCGACATGGCGCAGGAGATGGTCGGGTTCACCCGCTCCCAGATCCTGTCGCAGGCCGGCACCGCGATGCTCGCGCAGGCCAACCAGGCCTCGCAGGGCGTCCTCTCGCTGCTCCGCTGATCGGCGATCAGCTGAGTAGCTGAGGCACGGTTCCTTAGCAACACCCCGGGTGAGGGGGGAGGCCCTCGGGTCTCCCCCCTCACTCTCTTCCCGCCGTCGATCCCTCGAGCCCCCTTCCCCGTCGAGCCAGGAGTCAGTGACATGACGATGAGCATCAGCACCGGCCTGGTCTCCGGGATGGACACCGGCGCGCTGGTCTCCCAGCTCATGCAGGTCGAGGCCGCCCCGCAGGCGGCTCTCAAGGCGAAGCTCACGGCGACCCAGACCGCTGCCGGCGCCTTCCGCACGGTGAACACCGCCCTGCAGGCCCTGATGACCGCGGCCGAGACGGCCCTCAAGCCGGAGACGTGGGCCAGCGCCAAGGGCACCAGTTCCGCGGGCAGCGTCACGGCGGCGACCGCGCCGGGTGCCACCCCCGGTTCGCTGACCTTCACCGTCGCCTCGGTGGCGGCCACGCATTCCACGGTGAGCACCACCCGCTGGGGGTCGACGACGACGGCGGCGAACCTCTCGAGCATCGAGGTCAAGAGCCTCGACGGAACGACGAGCAAGGGAACCATCGCCCTCAACGGCACCGAGTCGCTCGACCAGGTTGCCGCCAAGATCAACGGCAGCAGCAACCTCGGCCTCAAGGCTGCAGTGGTCCAGACCGGGACCGACGAGTTCGCCCTCCAGATCAGCGCCGCCGTGTCCGGCAAGGCCGGGACCTTCTCCCTGGCGGGGACCGAGACCTTCAAGGCCACCACCGTCGGCCAGAACGCCGAGCTGAAGGTGGGCACCACCGCCGCCGCCTACTCCGTGACCTCGTCCACGAACGTGTTCCAGGGGGTCCTGGCCGGCACGACGATCACGGTGACCCGGGAGGAGACCACGCCCGTGACCGTCAGCGTGGTCTCCGACCCCGATGCGATCACCGCCAAGGTGTCCGCGCTCGTCGACGCGGTGAACTCAGCGCTGGACACGATCAAGAAGCAGACGAACAACACGCCGGGCAGCACCGCGGCCCTGCGCGGCGAGTACGCCGTCACGCAGATCAGCGGTCAGCTGCTGGAGGCCCTCTCCAAGGCCGTCGGGGAGGACTCCCCCGCCCGAATCGGCTTCGAGCTCACCCGCGATGGCAAGCTCGCCTTCACCAAGGACACGTTCACCGCCGCGCTCAAGGACAACCCCGCGCTCGCCCAGAAGCTGATGGTCGGCACCCCCGAGGGAAAGGACGCCGACGGCAATATTTTGGCTGCCGTCCCGGGGATCGCCGAGCGGCTCCGCGGCGTGGCGAAGGCCACCTCGGACGCCACGACGGGAACACTCAACTCGCTGGCCAAGGGGCAGGACTCCATGGCCCGTGACATCCAGGACCGCATCGCCGCCTGGGACGTGCGGCTGGCCAAGCGCAAGGCTGCCCTGACCCGGCAGTTCACCGCCATGGAGACCGCGCTGAGCTCGCTGCAGAACCAGTCCACCTGGCTGGCCGGCCAGCTGAAGTCGCTCCCCTCGTCCTGACCTCGGCCGTCCCCCACCGGCTCCTCCCCACGCACCAGGAGAACTCCCGATGAGTGCCGCCTCGCTGCGCGCCCGCTACCTCGGCGACTCCGTCGCCACCGCCTCCCCCCAGCAGCTGCTGGTCATGCTCTACGACCGGCTGGCCCTAGACCTCGAGCGTGCGCAGGTGGCCCTCGGCGAGGGCAATCGGCAGGAAGCCGCAGCCCAGCTGCAACACGCCCAAGAGATCGTCTTCGAGCTCCGCGAGAGCTTGCAGGTCGATGCCTGGGACGGTGGCCCTCGACTGGCCGCGCTCTACACCTGGCTGATCGGTGAGCTGATCCAGGCCAACATCAAGGCCGACCGGAACCGGGTGGCCTCGTGCCTTCAGGTCGTCGAGCCGCTCCGGGACGCGTGGCGGCAGGCCGCTGCCTCGCTGGCCGCGACGCCGGCATGACCGGCCCCCGCCCCGGCGGGGACGGGCCGGAGCCCGCCGACTGGGCGACCGTCCTCGGCGAGCTCGAGGGCGAGGTCGTCGCCGCCGAGGCGACCATGCACGAGGACGCGGAGAACCGGGCGGACGAGATCGCCGCCTGGGCGCTCCGCGCGCAGGCCTGGACGCCGCCCTCCGGCCTCGGGCCGCTCCCCGAAGACCTCCGCGAGCGCGCCGCCCGGCTGCTCCAGCACCAGCTGGCCGTCGCCGAGGCGCTGGTCGAGCGGATCATCCAGTCCCAGCGCCAGCGCGACGTCGCCGCCCGGATGTCCTACGCCCCCACCCGCCCGGTCGCCTCCTACATCGACCAGGTCCTCTGAGCCCCGCATCACCAGAAGCCCCTCGCGGCCCGCCGGTCCCCGGCGCCGCGGGGGGCTCTTCTCGTCCCGGCGCCCCCAGGTGACTCTCAGCAGTCACACGCGACTCGTTCACCCCATCCGCCCACAGCAGCCACTCCCGTGGGCGACGGCGGGTCAGCCCGGGTGCCCCGGATGCCGATGAGACAGGAGCACGGACAGCACAACCATCGCCACGGATAGGCGGACCCCTCACTCGCTCGCGAGTGTCTCCTGCGTACCCGGAGGCCCGATCGTGTTCCGCAGCCCTGCCCGCCCGACGAGCACCGCCCGATGATCGGCGACGTCACCTCGTCGGCGCTGCACGCCGCCCTCGCCGGCCTGGCCCAGCGGCAGCGTGTCACCGCGGACAACATCGCCAACATCCAGACGCCGGGCTTCCTGGCCGGCCGCGTCGACTTCGAGTCCAACCTGCGCGGCGCCCTGCGGAACGGCCAGGCACCCACGGTGTCCACCGGCACGGTCGCCCGCTCGCTGGAGCCGACCAACACCCACGGCAACAACGTCAACCTGGATGCGGAGACCGTCATCGCCACCGAGACCGGGCTGCGCTACCAGCTGGCCCTCAACGCGCTCGACGGCAAGTACAGCGTCATGCGCACCGCCCTCAGGACGCAGTGACGTGGCCGTCTTCGACACCCTGGGCATCTCCGGGTCCGGGCTGCTGCTCCACCGCAAGTGGCTGGACGCCGTCTCGGACAACATGGCCAACGTCAACACGGTCAAGGGCTTCGACGAGGAGCCCTTCCGCGAGCGGCTGATCATCGCCCAGTCCATCGACTACGGCTCCGGCGAGGGCGGCGTGCGTGCGGCGCGCGCCGAGTTCGGCGGGGACCCGGAGGGGCGCGTCGTCTACGAGCCCGACCACCCGCTGGCCAACGCCGAGGGTTACGTCCGCTACCCCGACATCGACATGGGCGACCAGATGGTCCAGCTGCTCATCGCGCAGCGCGGCTACCAGGCCAACCTCGCCGTCGTCGAGCGCGCCACCAACGCCTACCAGGCCGCCCTCAACCTCGGGAGGAACGCATGACGTCACCCATCGACGGCATCGGCTTCCCCGTGATGCCCATGCCCGCCATCGGCGGGATCACCGACGTCCCCGGCGTCGAGCCCGCCGGCGGCGCCCAGGCCGTGCCGGGCGGCGGCTTCGCCGACGTCCTCGCCGCCACGTTCGACCGGCTGCAGGCGACCCAGTCGGCCTCCGACACCCTCGCCACCCAGGCCGCCACCGGCGACCTGCGCGACGTGCACGACTACATGATCGCGGCCAACGAGGCGAAGCTCGCGACCGAGATGGTCGTGACCATCAAGAACAAGGCCGTTGACGCCTTCAACGAGATCATGAGGATGCCGGTCTGATGCCTGCCGCCCTCGCCGGACCGCTCGGGCGCATCCGCTCCGCGCTGTCCACGATCAGCCTCGGGCAGAAGGTCGTCATCGGCCTGCTGGCCGCCGGGCTGCTCCTCGGCGGCTTCTTCTTCCTCCGGTGGATCACCGCACCGACGATGGCGCCGCTGTTCTCCAACCTCGCGTCCACCGACGCGTCGGCGATCGTCGACGAGCTCAACGCCTCCGGCGTCGCCTACGAGCTGGCCGACGGCGGGGGCACGATCATGGTCGCCAACGACGCGGTGTACGACCTGCGGCTGTCGATGAGCGGCAAGGGACTGCCCGCCGGCTCCGACACCGGCTATGCGCTGCTCGAGGAGCAGGGCATCACCACCAGCGAGTTCCAGCAGCAGGTCTCCTACCAGCGCGCGCTGGAGGGCGAGCTGGCCAAGACCCTCGAGTCGCTGGAGGGCGTCCGCTCCGCGGTGGTGCACGTGGCGCTGCCCGAGGAGGAGGTCTTCGTGACCGACCAGGCCGAGCCGACCGCCTCGGTCCTGCTCGACCTGGCGCCGGGCACCCAGCTCTCCGGGGAGCAGATCCAGGCGGTCACCAACCTGGTCTCCTCGAGCATCCAGGACATGGACGCCGACCAGGTCACCGTCGCCGACTCCACCGGCCAGGTGCTGTCGGCCCCCGGTCAGGGCGTGACCGCCGCCGCCGGCGATGCCCGGGCGCAGATGGAGCAGGACTACGAGGGGCGCCTCTCCTCCAACGCCCAGGCCATCCTCGACCGGGTGCTCGGCCCCGGCAACGCCGTCGTCTCCGTGCGTGCGGACCTCGACCTCGACCAGCGGGACACCACCTCGAAGACCTACACCTACGAGGACGGCACCCCGCCGGTCTCGGAGAGCACGACCACCGAGGAGTACGCGGGGAACGGCGTCGCGGTCGGCGGCGTGCTCGGGCCGGAGAACCAGCCCGACGCCGGCGCCGGCGGAGGCGAGTCGACGTACAACAAGGAGTCGACGACCTCCAACAACGCCGTCGGCGAGACCGTCGAGACCGTCCAGGGCGCTCCCGGCGCGATCAACCGGCTGACCGTCTCGGTGGTCATGAACCAGGAGGTGGCCGGCGCCCTCAACCAGAACCAGGTCGAGGAGCTCATCGGCAACTCCGTGGGGCTGGACGAGGCCCGCGGTGACGCCATCACCGTCGCCGCGATGGCCTTCGACAACGCCGCCGCCGAGCAGGCCGCGGCCGAACTGGAGGCCGCCCGCGAGGCCGAGCAGCAGGAGCAGCTCTGGTCGATGATCAAGACCGGCGGCATCGCGCTCGGCATCGCCCTGCTCGTGCTCATCGTCTGGCTGCGCTCGCGCCGCCGGAACGACGGCGAGGAGGAGGAGTACGAGCCCCTCGGGCTGCCGGACGACGTGCTGGCAGAGCTGGACCGGATCCGCATCGAGAGCACCCGCGAGATGCCGGCCGTGGACAACGCGCAGCTGGAGCTCGAGGCCGCCGAGCGGGCGCGGGTCCGTGGCGAGATCGCCTCGATGGTCAGCGAGAAGCCCGACGAGGTCGCCGCCATGCTGCGCGGCTGGCTGACGGAGACCAAGTCATGACGATGGCCAGCGTCGAGCAGCTCGTGGGGCTGACGCCCAACCTGCCCGTTCCCACCGGCGCGCCCCCGGCGCCCAAGCGGCCGGAGATGCCCGGCATCCGCAAGGCCGCGGTGTTCATCGCCCAGCTCTCCAAGGAGGAGGCCGGCACGCTGCTGGCCCAGCTGCGCCCGCGCGAGGTGGAGGCGGTCACCCGCGAGCTGATGAGGCTCGGCACGGTGGAGCCCGACGACGTCGACGGCGTCCTCCAGGAGTTCCACCACCTGATGAGCGCCCAGCGGTTCGTCGGGCGCGGCGGCGTCGACTTCGCCCGCGAGATCCTGGCCGCGGGCCTGGGCGAGGACAAGGCCGAGAGCGTCCTGGCCCGGCTGAACGTCGTCTACACGGAGGTCCCGTTCGCCTCGCTGCGCAACGCCGACGTCCGCCAGCTGGTCACCTTCCTCAAGGACGAGCACCCGCAGACGATCGCGCTGGTGCTCGCCCACCTGACCGCGGCGCAGTCGGCCGAGGTGCTCTCCGGGTTCTCACCGGAGCAGCAAGCCGCCGTCGCCCACCGGATCGCGACCATGGACCGCACCTCCCCCGAGATGGTGCGCCTGGTCGAGGAGGAGCTCGGCCGCCGGATGGGGTCGCTCCTGGCCCACCAGGACATGAGCAGCGTCGGCGGCGTGGAGACCCTCGTCGAGATCATCAACCGCTCCCCCCGGCCGACCGAGCGCTCCATCCTCGAGTGGCTGGACAACACCGACCCGGAGCTCGCCGACCAGGTCCGCTCGCAGATGTTCGTCTTCGAGGACATCGTCACCATCGACGACCGGTCGCTGCAGCTGGTGCTGCGGGAGGTGGAGGCCAACGACCTGGCAACGGCGCTCAAGGGCGTGCGCCCCGACGTCCGGGACAAGGTCGTCCGCAACCTCTCCGAGCGGGCCGCCGAGAACCTCGCCGAGGAGATCGAGCTGCTCGGCCCGGTCCGCACCCGCACGGTCGAGGAGGCGCAGGCCAAGGTCGTCGGCGTCATCCGCACCCTCGAGGAACAGGGCGTCCTGACCATCTCGCGGGGAGGCGAGGATGACTTCGTCGCCTGAGGTGTCACGGGGGTCGGCGCTGCTGCGTGGCGCCTCCGCGGAAGCGGCGGTCGCCTACCGCCAGGCGATTCCGGAGCAGCGCCCGGAGCCCGTCGTCGAGCGGCGGACGACGATTCGCCGCGCCGCCGACATGCCCGTGCCCGCCAACCGGCCCTCGTTCCGGCTCGGAGACGTGTACGCCGAGGAGCTGGCCCGGCTGCGCGAGCACGCCCACCGCGAGGGGTACGCCGCCGGGTACGCCGAGGGCAGCCGGGCCGCCGAGACCGTCGTCGCCGAGGCCGAGCGCGCCGCCGGGGAGCGGCTGGCCGAGGTGCAGGCGCGCTGGGAGCGGCGGCTGGCCTCGGCCACCGCGGCCCTCGGTGCGGCGGTCGCCCGCCTGGACGAGGCGACCGCGCCGGTCGCCGACGACGTCCGGGACTCGGTGCTGGCCGTGGTGCTCACCCTCGTCGAGGACGTGCTCTGCCGGGAACTGGCGATCGCCGACTCCCCCGCCCTCGATGCGGTCCGCCGCGCGCTGACCCTCGTCCCGGCCGACGCCCCGGCCGTCGTCCGGCTGCACCCCGACGACCTCGCCGAGATCGCCGCCGAGGACCTCGCCGCCCTGCCCGACACGGTGCGGGTGGTCGCCGATCCCGCGGTCGAGCGGGCCGGCGCGATCGCCGAGACCGGTCCCTCCCGGATCGACGCGCAGCTGGGCTCGGCGCTGGAGCGGGTCCGCGCGGTCCTCTCGCCATGAGCATCGGGCTGCTCGACCGCGCCCGCGCCGCCGCCCGCCCGGAGATCACCGGGCAGGTCGTCGGCGCGATGGGCCTCACCCTGACCGTCGAGGGGATCGTGGGCGCCGTCGGCGACCTCGTGGAGGTCAACCCCGGCCCCCGCGGCCTGCTCGCCGAGGTGGTCGCGGTGACCCGCGACCGGCTCACCTGCATGCCCCTCGGCGAGCTCTCCGGAATCCACTCCGGCGCGCGGGTGCGCGCCACCGGCATGCCGCTGCAGGTCCCGGTCGGCGAGGCCCTGCTCGGCCGGGTCCTCGACGGCCTGGGCCGGCCGGTGGACGGCGGCCCACCGCTGGCCGCCGGCCTCGAGTTCGTCGACCTGGCCAGCGAGACCCCGCACGTGCTGACCCGGAGCCGGGTCTCGGAGCCGCTGACCTTCGGCGTGCGGGCGCTGGACACCCTCGTGCCCTGCGGCAAGGGCCAGCGGCTGGGCATCTTCGCCGGGTCGGGGGTGGGCAAGTCCACCCTGCTGGCCCAGATCACCCGCGGCACGAACGCCGACGTACGGGTCATCGGCCTGATCGGCGAGCGTGGCCGCGAGGTGCGCGAGTTCCTGGAGGAGAACCTCGGCGAGGAGGGGATGGCCCGCACGGTCGTCGTCGTCGCCACCTCCGACGAACCGCCGCTGGTGCGGCTGAAGGCCGCGTTCGTCGCCACCCGGATCGCCGAGGGCTTCCGCGACCAGGGCCGCGACGTGCTGCTGATGATGGACTCGATCACCCGGACGGCGATGGCCCAGCGCGAGGTCGGGCTCTCGGCCGGGGAGCCTCCGGCGACCCGCGGCTACCCGCCGAGCGTCTTCGCGATGCTGCCCCGGCTGCTGGAGAAGGCCGGGACCGCCGCGGTCGGTTCGATCACCGGGCTCTACACGGTGCTCGTGGACGGCGACGACCACAACGAGCCGATCGCCGACACCGCCCGCTCCATCCTCGACGGGCACGTCGTGCTCACCCGCAAGCTCGCCACCGCGGGGCACTTCCCCGCGATCGACGTGCTGGAGTCGATCTCCCGGGTGGCCACCGCCGTCGTCCCGCCGCCGCAGATGGCCGACGCGCGGGAGGTGCGCCGGCTCATGGGTGCGCTGCGGGACGTCAAGGAGCTCATCGAGATCGGCGCCTACCAGGCCGGCAGCGACCCGCTGGTCGACCGCGCCCGGCAGCTGGGCCCGCAGATCGAGGCCTTCCTGCAGCAGCCCACCGGTGAGCTGACGCCGGCGGCCGAGGCGTGGGCGTGGCTCAACCGCATCGTGCGCGCCGCATGAAGCGCGCCGCGTTCCGGCTGCAGCCGGTCCTCGAGGTGCGGCGCACGGAGGAGCGGGCGGCGGCGCTGGCTGCCGCCGAGGCAGCACGGGCGGCCGCCGATGCCGACCGCCGGGCCACCGAGGCCGAGGCCGCTGTGGCCGTCGCCGTGCCGGCGGGCTCGTTCACCGCGGGCCGGTTCCGCGCCGCCATGGCGCTGGCCCGGGTCGCCGCCGAGGACGCCGCGGCTGCCCGGGCCCTGGCCACCGCCTCCGCCGAGCAGGCCGAGCTCGTCCGCGCCGACTGGACAGCCGCCGCCCAGCGGACCAAGGGGCTGGAACGGCTGCGGGAACGTCACGTCCGGACGATCCGACTCGCCGAGCAGGCTGCCGAGGAAAGGAGCGTGGACGATCTCGTCACCGGCCGCTCCGGCCGCCGGACCGCGGCCGAGGAGGTGCCGTGGACGGACTGACCGCCGTGCAGGCGCGGATCGGTGAGATCCAGGCCCGCTTCCTCACCCCCCTGCGCACCACGACCACCGGCGACTGGACGACGGCGGCCTCCGCCGCGGGCCTGACCGGCAGCGGTGCGGCCTCGTCGGTGTCGACGGCGGCCGCGCGGGCCGGTGCCGCGTCCGAGGGTGCGGTCATCACCGAGGCGAAGAAGTACCTCGGCGTCCCCTACCTGTGGGGCGGCACCGACCCGGCCAAGGGCCTGGACTGCTCGGGCTTCACCCAGCTGGTCTTCGGCAATCTCGGCATCGACCTGCCGCGGACCTCCGCGCAGCAGGCCACCACCGGAACGGCCGTGGCCTCGCTGGCCCAGGCCCGCCCCGGCGACCTCGTCTTCTTCGACCACTCGTCCCGCCCCGGCATCGACCACGTGGGCATCTACCTCGGCGACGGGAAGATGATCGCGGCCCCGCAGGAGGGCGAGACGGTGAAGATCCATGACGTCGGCTCCCCCGCCGTCATCCGCCGGGTGCTGCCCGCCGAACCGGCGGCCGCCACCCCGGCCGCCGGCGCCGCGCCGCTGGCCGGCGTGCCCTACTCCGACCTGTTCGTCCGCGCGGGCAACCGGCACGGGGTCGACCCCGCGCTGCTGGCGGCGGTCGCCGCGCAGGAGTCCGGCTTCGACGCGTCCGCGGTCTCTCCCGCCGGCGCCCAGGGCCTCATGCAGTTCATGCCCGCCACCGCCCGCGGCCTCGGGGTCGACCCGTTCGACCCGTCCTCGGCCGTCGACGGCGCCGCCCGCTACCTCGCCCAGCTCACCCGGCAGTTCGGCTCGACCGAGCTCGGCCTCGCCGCCTACAACGCCGGGCCGGGCACGGTGAGCCGCCACGGCGGCATCCCGCCCTACGCCGAGACCCAGAACTACGTGCGCGCCGTGACGAGCAAGGCGGAGGCCTACCGATGACCGCTCCCGTGGTTGCCACCGCACCATCGCCCAGCACCCCGGCCGCGCCCGCGTCCGCCGGGGACGCCGCCGGCGCGGAGCGGTTCGCCTCCGCACTCGACGAGGCGGTCGCCGATGGGCATGCCCGTGCCGGCGGACGGGGCCGCACCGACACCGCGCAGGAGAGCTCTGAGACCGAGCCCGCCGTACCGGGTGAGGAGCAGACGGCCGACGGCACGGTGCCTGCGCTGCCGCCCGGACTGTGGGCGCTGGTCCGCGCGGGCGCCGGCCCTGCCGCCACACCGGCGATCGCCCACGCGGCGGAGGGCTCCGCGGTCGCGGGAGCGGCCATGGCCGCCGCGACGGCCGAGGGCGCGCCCCTCGCCCCGGGTGCCCTCCCCTCGGCGGCCGGTGGCGTGCCTTCGACGGCCGCAGCCATCGGCGTCGCCGGCGCGGACACTGCACCGGCCGCGGTCCCCGGTCCGTCGGCAGCCGTCGGCGTCGCCGTCGGTGCGCTCGTCCTGCCCGAGGTCGCCGGAACCGTCCCCGGCCCGGCTGCCGGAAGCGCCGCCTCTTCCGGGGCGGGCGCTCCGACGATTCCCGGCCTGACCGTGGTCACCGCCGGCCCCGCCGCGCCCACCGCTCCGGCGCTGCCCACCGCCCCGACCGGTTCCGCCCCGGCCGGTTCCGCGTCGGCCGGTTCCGCGTCGGCCGGTTCCGCGTCGGCCACCCCGGCGCCGGCTCCGGCTCCGGCCGCGGAGGTCGTCCCGACGGTCGGCTCCGCCCAGGGCCCGGCCGTCGGCGGGGACCAGGCCGCCGGCTCGCCGTCGCCCGACACCGGGAGCACGCCGGACGGGGACGCCGCCCCGGCCCCCGCCGCGGGCACGACGACCGGCGCCACGGCAGCGGTCCCCGCGACGCCGACCACCTCCCCGGCACCGCCGGCCTCCCCGGCCACCGCGACGCAGCCGGTCGCCACGCAGGTCGCCCAGCACGTCGCGGTCCTGCGCAACGGTCCCGACGGCGCGCACACGATGACCGTCGTCCTCACCCCGGAGGCCCTCGGGCCGGTCGAGGTGCAGGTGACGCTGGCCCAGGGCTCGGTGGAGCTCAGCCTCCGCGGCTCGACCGAGGCGGGCCGGGCTGCCCTGCTCGACGCGCTCCCCGACCTGCGCCGTGACCTGGAGAGCGCCGGGCTGACCTGCTCGCGCGCCTCGGTCGACCGGGACACCGGCGGCTCGTGGACGTCGGCGCAGCAGCAGTTCGGTGACCGCAGCGGTCAACAGGACCGGGGCGACGCCCGGCCGCGGCCGTGGCTGCGGTCGGCAGACCTCGGTGAGGGCCGCCCGGCCCCCACCTCCCTCCCGTCCACGTCCACCGGCGTGGACGTCCGCGTGTGAGACGGAGCGACAGATGCCGGACGCAGTGAGCGGCGTGAGCAGTGCCGGGGCGGCCTACACCCCGGCCGCCGCGACGGTGGACCGCCCTGACCAGATGGGCAAGGACGTGTTCATGAAGCTCCTGGTGGCGCAGATGCGCTACCAGGACCCGTCCAACCCCGTCGACAGCAGCCAGATGATGTCGCAGACGGCGACCTTCACCCAGGTGGAGAAGCTCGAGGAGCTGGCCAAGCAGAACGCCGCGCTGCTGGCCCTGCAGCGCTCGACCAGCGCCGGCGCCCTGGTCGGCCGCACCGTCACCTACACCGACGCGACCGGCGCGAGCGCCTCCGGCGTCGTCACGTCCGTCCGTCTCGGCACCGGCACCTCCGAGGCCGTGGCCATGATCGGCACGAAGGCCGTCGAGATGGGCCGCATCACCGAGATCTCCCAGCCCAAGTCGGCCTGACCCGACCTCCCCCGCCGCCCGGCACCCCCAGCGAGGAGTTCCTTCCCATGCTTCGTTCCATGTTCTCGGCCATCTCTGGGCTTCGTGCCCACCAGACGAAGATGGACGTCACCGGCAACAACATCGCCAACGTCAACACCGTCGGATACAAGTCGCAGCAGACCGTCTTCGAGGACACCCTGTCGCAGGTCCTGCGCACCGGCGGGGCCCCCGCCGCGGAGCGCGGTGGCACCAACCCCGCTCAGGTGGGTCTCGGCGTCAAGCTCGCCGGCATCACCACCAACTGGACCCAGGGCGCCACGCAGAACACCGGCCGCTCCACCGACTTCATGATCGAGGGCGACGGCTTCTTCGTCGTCGAGTCCGGCGGCCAGCAGCTCTACACCCGCTCCGGCTCGTTCAGCTTCGACGCCGCGGGCAACCTGGCCACCAACAGCGGCGCGCTCCTGCAGGGCTGGAGCGTCGACCCCGCCACCGGCGTGGTCAACCCCAACGGCCCGGTCGGCAACCTGACCATCCCCTACGGCCAGGTCACCGAGCCGAAGGGCACCGGTGGCGCCGCTCCCATCATCGGCGGCAAGGTCGAGGGCAACCTCTTCGCCGGAGCTACGGCGCCCAACGGAAGCACCCCAGGGACGAAGGTCGAGACGTCGATCACGATGTACGACGACCTTGGTAACGAGATCCCGGTGACCTACACCTTCGAGAAGACGGCGAACGCGAACGAGTGGAGCCTCCAGATCACCCGGCCCGGTCCCGGCACGCCCCCCACCACCGTCCCCCTCCTGCCGGCGACCACCGTGACCTTCGACGGCGCCGGCAAGCTGAGCGCCGTGGGGGGAACCGCGGGTGCGAGCACCGTGCCCTTCACCCCGCCCGCAGGGTCGGGTTGGACCGGTCCGGTGACCGTCGACCTGAGCGGGATGACGCAGTACGGCAGCGCTTCGTCCGCGACTGCCACCGAGCAGAACGGCTACGGCGCGGGCACGCTGCAGTCCTTCAGCCTCGGTAACGACGGCACGGTCACCGGCATCTTCTCCAACGGCGAGCGCAAGACCCTCGGCCAGCTGGCCCTGGCCTCCTTCGACAACCCCAGCGGGCTGGAGAAGGCCGGCAGCAGCACCTACCGGGTGGGCAACAACTCCGGCCTGGCGATGGTCGGCCAGCCCGGCGTCGCCGGCCGCGGTGTCCTCTCCGCCGGTGCGCTGGAGATGTCCAACGTCGACCTGGCCGAGGAGTTCACCGGGCTGATCGTCGCCCAGCGCGGCTTCCAGGCGAACAGCCGCGTGATCACCAGCTCCGACGAGATCCTGCAGGACCTGGTCAACCTCAAGCGCTGAGCAAGGACCCTCCTGCCCCGCACCGCTCGCAGGCTCGCGGCGGGACCCTGCAGGAGGGCCTCCCTCAGGGGCCTGAGAGAGGCCACGCGGCCCGGCTCCTCCTCCGAGGGGCCGGGCCGCCGCGCTTTCCCACGCCCGTTCGTGCAGGTCACCCCGAGGGGGGAGGCCACCCGTTCGGCTCAAGCCGCGCCCGCGCCACGCCGATGAGAACTACAGCCGGTGACGTCGCCGCGAGCGGCCCGCCTTCCCCACCCCGACCGATCAAGAGGACCTCCCCGTGATCCGTGTGACGCGCCTGAACGG
This sequence comes from Geodermatophilus ruber, assembly GCF_900114385.1. Lineage (GTDB taxonomy): Bacteria > Actinomycetota > Actinomycetes > Mycobacteriales > Geodermatophilaceae > Geodermatophilus > Geodermatophilus ruber. The sequence continues at coordinate 60,127 of NZ_FOSW01000008.1, read as the reverse complement.
AGAGCGGTTCGCGCTCAACCCCGACCTGATCGAACGGGTCGAGGGCCACCCCGACACCGTCGTCTTCCTGGTCGACGGCACCAAGTACGTGGTGACCGAGAGCGTGGACGAGGTGCTCGTCGAGATCCGTGAGTACCGCGCGTCGATCCTCGCCACCGCCTACGAGATGGACCGCGGCACCTACCGCTCCACCGTCACCCCGCCGGGCGACGACGCCCGCGCCTCGGTGGTCCCCTTCCCGGCCCGCGAGGAGCGCTGACCCATGGATCCGGCCACCCTGATCGGCTTCGCGATCTCCGTCGTCGCCCTGTTCGTCTTCATGACCCTCGAGGGCGTCTCCCCGTCAGCGCTGATCTTCCTTCCGGCGATCGTCCTGGTCGTCATCGCCACCTTCGGTGCGGCGGCGGCCAGCCAGACGTTGGACGACCTGAAGAAGGTCGGCAGCTGGTTCAAGATGGCCGTGCTGCCGGCCAAGGTGCCGCCGCCCACCGAGCAGATCCAGACCCTGGTGAGCCTCGCGGAGAAGGCCCGCAAGGAGGGCCTGCTCGCGCTCGAGGCGCAGGTCAAGAACATCGACGACCCGTTCCTCCGCCGCGGACTGCAGATGGGCATCGACGGCACCGACCCGGAGGAGCTGCGCGCCGTCCTCGAGAGCGAGATCGCGGCCAAGAAGGCCGAGGACAAGGTCGCCGCCAAGTTCTTCAACGCGATGGGCGGCTACGCGCCGACCATCGGCATCCTGGGCTGCATCGTCGGCCTGATGAACGTCATGGGCAACCTCAACGAGCCGGAGCTGCTCGGCCCGATGGTCTCCGCGGCATTCATCGCCACGCTGTGGGGCGTCATGGCGGCCAACTTCTGGTTCCTGCCGATGGGCGCCAAGATCCTCCGGGTCAGCGAGCTGCAAGCCGCCCAGATGGAGTTGCTCGTCGAGGGGATCACCGAGATCCAGGCGGGCACCAGCCCGCGCGCCGTCCGGCTGAAGCTGACCTCGCTGGTCCCGCCGGGGTCGCAGAAGAAGGAAGCGGCGTGACCGGGTGAGCACCGGTCACGGCCGCCGCCGCGGCAAGAAGCACGAGGAGCACGAGGAGCACGAGAACCACGAACGGTGGCTGGTGTCCGGCTTCGACATGATGACGCTGCTGTTCGTGCTGTTCGTGGTGCTCTTCGCGATGAGCAAGGTGGACGAGCAGAAGTTCGCCGCCCTGGCCAAGGGCATGGCAGACGCCTTCGGCGGGCCCATCGCGGTGCAGCCCTCGCCCACCCCCGACGGCGCGGTGCTCGACGGCCTGCCGGGCACCATCGACATCGCCTCCGCCATCCCACCGGACCCCACCGTCTCCCAGGCGCAGGTCGATCAGGCGGCCGCGCAGGCCGCCGCCGAGCGCGCCGAGCGGGTCGCCGCCGAGGCGCAGGCCGCCTACGACGAGCTCGCCGCCGCCCGCGACCGGATCGCGGCGGCGCTCGAGGAGGCCGGGTACGCCGGCGCGGCCCGGTTCGAGATCGACGAGCGCGGCCTGGTGGTGCACATCGTCGCCGACCAGGTGCTCTTCGACGCCGAGGAGGCCGTGCTGCGCCCGGAGGGCCGGCAGATCCTCGACGCCGTCGCGCCGACGCTGCGCGACCTGCCCCACGCCCTCGGCGTCGAGGGCCACGCCAACCACCTGCCGGTCACGGCCGGCGGTCCGTGGCCGTCGAACTGGGAGCTGTCGGCCTACCGGGCGACCACCGTCGTCCGCTACTTCGCCGGCACCGGGATCCCCAGCGGCCGGATGGTGGCCAACGGCTACTCCGACACCCGGCCGCTGGTCCCGCCGTCGGACCCCGGCTCGCTCTCCGTCAACCGCCGCGTCGACGTCGTCGTCCTGTCCACCGCCTCCGCGGAGGCCAACGCATTGCTGCCCGGCCTGGACGCCGGCACTCCCCAGGAAGGCACCCCATGAGCAAGAAGACCGACACCCCCGAGGACGGCGATGAGGCGAAGGGCGGCAGCAAGAAGCTGCTGATCATCGTCGCCGTGGCGCTGGTCGCCGTGGCCGGTGCGGCCTACTTCTTCCTGTTCTCCGGTGACTCCGCCGAGGCCGCGGCCGAGGAGCCGGTGGCCGGCGAGGTGGTCCCGCTCGAGCCGGTTGCGGTGAACCTGGCCGGTGGTGGCTACCTCAAGGTGGGCATCGCCCTGCAGCTCACCGAGGCGGCCGCCGGCGGGGGCCACGGCGGTGGCGGGGTCGACGGCTCCAAGGCCCTCGACCTGGTCATCTCCACGTTCTCGCAGGCGCAGCCGGCCGACGTGACCGGTGCCCGGGACGCGCTCAAGGCCGCCCTGGAGCAGAAGATCATCGAGGCGTACACGGATCACGGCGAGACGATGGTCATGGAGATCTACTTCACGGAGTACGTCACCCAGTAGCCCCGCAGGCACCACTCGTCACACCCGTCCGCCCTGATCGGCAGCGCCCCTCGCCGCCGGTCAGGGCGGCGTCGTTCCCAGCCGATGAGGACAGGGTGACCCGCCCCGAGCACGGACCCGCGCCTGCGGGCCCGCAGTCCTCAGCCCCGGGCACGCGCAGACGACGCGGCGAGCCCCGCACCTACGACTTCCGGCGGCCCACCAAGCTCTCCCGCGAGCACGTCCGGGTCCTGCAGATCGCCCAGGAGGCCTTCGCCCGCCAGGCGACGACCGTCCTCACCTCCATGCTCCGCGCCGGGGCGCGACTGGAGCTCGTCGGCATCGAGCAGCACTCGTACGACGACTACCTCGCCACGCTGCCGGACACGTTCTTCATGGTCACGTTCACCATCGAGCCGCTGGCCGGCAAGGGATTGCTGGCCTACCCGCTCGACATCGCCATGGCCACCGTCGACCACATGCTCGGCGGCTCCGGCGCCGCCGAGCAGCCCGAGCGGCCGCTGACGGTGATGGAGACGACCATCACCAACCACCTGCTGGGCCGCCTGCTGCAGGAGTTCACCGCCTCGTTCGCGCACATCGTGCAGCTGCAGCCCGAGCTCGACGGCCTGGAGTACAACCCCCAGCTGGCCCAGGCCGCCGCGGGCTCGGACACCGTCATGGTGGCCACGTTCACCATGGCGGTGGGCAGCCGCAGCGGCGAGGCCACGCTGGTGCTCCCGTTCTCCTCGTTCGCCGCCGCGCTGAACAACGCGGCCTCCCCCCAGCTGTCGGAGTCGGCCCAGGCCAAGCGCCGGCACGCCGCCGAGGCGCTGGCCGAGCGGCTCAACCTCGTCCCGGTCGAGGTCGGCGTGCGGTTCACCCCGCTCGAGGTCTCCTCCGAGGACCTGCTCTCCCTGGCCGTCGGTGACGTCCTGCTGCTGCGCCACCCCTCGGACGCGCCGCTCGAGGTCACCACCAACGACGTCACGTTCGCCTACGCGATCGCCAGCAACCACCGACGCCGGCTCGCCGCCGCCATCGTGCCCACCCCGTACGCCGCCCAGAAGGACACCGCATGACCGCCTCCCTGGAGCACACGCAGGCCTCCGAGACCGTGATCACCGTCGTGGCGTCCGCCGCGCGGGCCGCGGCCTCGCTGGTCCCGGCCGCGGTCGAGCTGGTGCCCGGCGCCCCGGTCAGCGACCCCGACGCCGTCCCGGTCCCGCCCGCGGCGGCCGGCGCCGTGATCGCCCGGCTCTCCGGCGAGGTCACCGGGGACGTCGTCCTCGTGGTCTCCTCCGAGATCGTCGACGCGCTGAGCAACTCCCCCGTCGGCCGGATGGACGTCGCCACCGCGCTGCGGCCCGCGCTCGAGGCGGCCGCGGGCACCCTCGGCCGGGTGCGCGTGGACTCCGAGCGCACCGAGGACCCGGTGACCGCGCTGGACGGCCTGCGGGACAAGGGCATGTTCGTCGCCGTCCCGCTGCTGTCCCCCGGCGGCGAGGTCGAGGCGACGTTCGCGCTGCAGGTCACCCTCCCCCAGGCGCGCACCCAGCGCGGCAGCCTCGACCTGCTGCGGCACGTCGCCATGGAGGTCACCGTCGAGATCGGCCGCACCCGCATGACCGTCGGCGAGCTGCTCTCGCTGCACCCGGGCGAGGTCATCGAGCTCGACCGCGCGGCCAGCGCCCCGGCCGACCTGCTGGTCAACGGCACCCTCATCGCCCGCGGCGAGGTCGTCGTCGTCGACGAGGACTTCGGGCTGCGGATCAGCGAGATCGTCAGCGACCCGGCCAACGAGATCGGGCAGCCCCGGCCATGACCTGGATGATCATCCGGCTGGTCCTCTCGCTGGCCTTCATCGCGGCGGTCCTGTGGTTCGCCGCCCGGGTGGCGAAGAAGCGCGGGCTCGGGCAGGGAAACGGCCTCATCGAGGTCGTCGCCCGGCAGCGCATGGGGCGGGCCAGCTCGGTGAACGTCGTCCGCATCGCCGGGCGCGTCCTGGTCGTGGGCGCGACCGAGGAGCAGGTCACCCTGCTGGCCGAGGTGGACGGCGAGGCCGTCGAGGAGGCCCTGGAGGAGCGCCGGACGGCCGTCGCGCGGCCGGTCCCCGCAGCGTCCTCCACGGGCGCGCTCGCCGGATCGGTGTTCGACCGCCGCGGCTGGTCGGCGATCGTGGCCCAGCTGCGGGAGCGGACGGTCCGCCGCTGATGACCTCCTCCCCCGCACCCGCCCGGGGCGTCCCGGTCGCCCGGCGCGTGGGTCTGGTCCTGCTGCTCGCAGCGCTCCTCGGGGCGGTGCTCACGCTGCTGGCCGACCCGGCGTCGGCCGCGCCCACCGCGCCGACCCCGCCGACGGTTCCCACCGCTCCGGTGGTGCCGGGCGTCGACGGCGGCGTGGACATCTCCATCGGCGGCGGCAGCCCGAGCACCTCGATCACGCTGATCCTGGCGATCACCGTGCTGTCCGTGGCGCCCGCGGTGCTGCTCCTGACCACCTCGTTCACCAAGATCATCGTGGTGCTGTCGCTGACCCGCAACGCGCTGGGCATGGCGCAGTCGCCGCCGAACTCGGTGCTCACCGGGCTGGCCCTGTTCCTGACGCTGTTCGTCATGGGCCCGGTGTTCGCCGACATCAACGAGGTGGCGGTGCAGCCCTACCTCGACGGGCAGATGACGGTGACGCAGGCCTACGACACCGGCGTCGTGCCGCTGAAGGAGTTCCTGCTCGACCACACCCGCGAGGACGAGCTGAAGCTGATGGTGGGCCTGTCCGGGGAGGAGGCGCCGGCCGACCGCGAGGACGTCAGCATGACCACCCTCGTGCCGGCGTTCGTGCTCTCCGAGCTCAAGAGCGCCTTCATCATCGGGCTGGTCGTGTTCATCCCGTTCCTGGTGCTGGACATGCTGGTCAGCGCCGCGCTGATGGCGATGGGCATGATGATGGTGCCGCCGGTCATCGTGTCGCTGCCGTTCAAGCTGCTGCTGTTCGTCGTCGTCGACGGCTGGGCGCTGATCACCACGGCGCTCGTCGGGTCGTACGGGTAACCGGCCGTGTCAGACGCCGATGTCACCGAGATCGCGGTGCAGACCATGCTGGTCGCCGCGAAGGTCGCCGCACCCGTCCTGCTGACCGCCCTGCTGGTCGGCTTCCTCATCTCCCTGTTCCAGGCGGCGACCCAGATCCAGGAACCGACCCTCTCCTTCGTGCCGAAGATGATCGCGGTCGCGATCGCCCTGGTCGTCACGGGCAACTGGGTGCTCTCCGAGCTGGTCAGCTTCACCGAGGGCCTGTTCGACTCGCTGCCCCGGCTGCTCGACCGGACCTGAGGCCATGGACCTCGAGGTCCCGGCGAGCACCCTGGCGGCGCTGCTGCTCGGCACCGCCCGGGCGGCCGGCTTCGTCCTGCTGGCCCCGCCGTTCAACTCCCGGAGCATCCCCGCGCCGGTGAAGGGGGCGCTCGCGCTCGCCCTGTCGGTCGCGCTGATGACGACGATCGCGCCGTCGATCCCCGAGCCGACGACGGGCTTCCTCGTGGTCGGCGCGATCACCGAGGTCGTCATCGGCGCCGCCCTCGGCTTCGTCGTCCAACTGCTGTTCGCCGCCGTGCAGTACGCCGGCGACATCATCGACCTCACCGGCGGCTTCTCGCTGCAACCGGCCTACGACCCGATGTCGATGACGATGAGCTCCTCGGTCGGCCGGCTGCACTACCTCCTGGCCATCACGCTGCTGTTCACCAGCGGCGGGCACCTGCTCATCGTCCGGGGCTTCGCCACCTCCTACGAGGGGCTGCCCGTCGGCGGCGACGTCCCCACCGACCAGCTCGGTCAGGTCCTCATCACCGCGTTCTCCATGATGTTCCTGGCCGCGCTGCAGATCGCCGGGCCGATGGTCGCGGTGCTGCTGCTCGCCGACGTGGCCCTGGCGCTGCTCAGCCGGGCCGCCCCCGCACTGAACATCTTCGCGTTCGGCTTCCCGGTGAAGATCATGCTCACCCTGGCCCTGCTGGGCCTCACCTTCCCGCTGCTGCCCGCGGCCCTCGACGGGCTGCTCGAGCACGCCGCCCGGGCGATGGTCTCCCTGCGGAGCGGCTGAGGCGATGGCGAAGGACGGACCCGGCGGCGAGAAGACCGAGAAGCCCACTCCCCAGCGCCTGAAGAAGGCGCGCAAGGAGGGGCAGATCCCGCGCACCCAGGAGCTGGGCACCTGGGCGGGCGCGGCGGTGGCCAGCTTCCTGCTGCCGATGCTCGTGGGCAACGCCTTCGACGGCGTCGGCCGCCTGTTCGTGCAGGTGGGCGCGGTCGCCACGCACCCGGAGACCAGCCAGCTCTCGGCCCTGTTCGGCCAGGCGCTGACCACCTTCCTCACCGTGCTGCTGCCCATGGCGCTGGCGCTCATGGTCGTCGGCACCGCCGCAGCGGCCGCTCAGGGCGGGGTCGCGGTGTCGGGCAAGCCGATGAAGCCGACGCTCAAGAAGCTCAATCCCTTCCCCGGGATGAAGCGGATGTTCGGCACCCAGGGGTTGTGGGAGGCGACGAAGGCGCTGATCAAGACCGGGGCCCTGGCAACCGTCGTCGTCCTCACCAGCGGCAGGGCGCAGGAGCTGGTCTCGTCGGCGGGGGCGCTGCCGCTCTCGGCGATCACCGCGACGTTCGCCGACTCCGCCGTCCTCATGTTCCGCGTCGTGGCCGTCACCGGCCTGGTCATCGCGATCGCCGACTACCTCGTCGTGCGCGCGAAGCTGATGAAGCAGCTCAAGATGAGCAAGTACGAGATCCAGCAGGAGCACAAGCAGGCCGAGGGCGACCCGCACATGAAGGCCCACCGGCGCTCGGTGCAGATGTCGATGTCGCGGAACCGGATGATGAGCGAGGTCGCCACCGCCGACGTCCTGCTGGTCAACCCGACCCACGTCGCGGTCGCGCTCAAGTACGAGGCCGACCGCGGCGCTCCCCGCGTGGTCGCCAAGGGCGCCGACGAGGTCGCCGCCACGCTGCGCGAGCGCGCCGCCGAGGCGCGGGTGCCGATGGTGCAGGACATCCCGCTCGCCCGCGCCCTGCACGCCTCCTGCGACATCGGCCAGGAGGTGCCCGCCCAGCTGTTCACCGCCGTCGCCCGGGTGCTCGCCTTCGTCATGCAGCTGTCCGCCCGCGGCGTCCGCGGCGGGTTCCACCGGCCCGGCTTCGCCGCGCCCGAGGTGGAGGGGCTGCCCAGGGCGGGGCGCCGCCGCTGACTCCCTGCCCCCCTCCTCCGGAGCGGGTGGGACGGCAGTGACGGGTGGGGCGTGGCCGTGCCCCGCCCCCCGCGGACTGCCGATGAGTTCCCCGTGAAGGGGCTGACGAAGGCCGCCGTTCCCATCGGCGTGGTGGCCATCGTCCTCATGCTGGTGGTGCCGCTGCCGGCCGGGTTCCTGGACCTGCTGCTGGGGCTGAACATCACCGCCTCGCTGCTGATCCTGCTGGTCGCGATGCAGATCAGGCGGCCGCTGGACTTCGCCGTCTTCCCGTCGCTGATCCTCATCGCGACACTCTTCCGGCTCGCGCTCAACGTCTCCTCGACCCGCCTGGTGCTCACCGACGGCTACGCCGGCAAGGTCATCGAGGCGTTCGGGCACTTCGTCATCGGCGGATCGCTGGTCGTCGGCCTGGTGATCTTCGTGATCCTCACGATCATCCAGTTCGTCGTCATCACCAACGGTGCCGGCCGGGTCGCCGAGGTCGGCGCCCGGTTCACCCTCGACGCGATGCCCGGCAAGCAGATGGCGATCGACGCCGACCTCAACGCCGGGCTGATCAACGAGGAGCAGGCCCGCAGGCGGCGCCGGGAGGTCACCGCCGAGGCGGACTTCTACGGCTCGATGGACGGCGCCAGCAAGTTCGTCAAGGGCGACGCGATCGCGGCGATCATCATCACGCTGATCAACCTGATCGGCGGGTTCGCGATCGGCATCATGCAGCTGGGCATGGCCCCGGGCGACGCCGTCGCGACGTACTCGCTGCTGACCGTCGGCGACGGCCTGGTCTCCCAGATCCCGGCCCTGCTGCTGTCCACCGCGACCGGCATCATCGTCACCCGCTCGGCGAGCGAGGGCGACATGGGCAGCGACCTGCTGTCCCAGCTCGGCCGGTTCAAGCAGCCGGTCCGCATCGCCGGCGGGGCGGCGCTCGCCCTGTGCCTCATCCCCGGCCTGCCGAAGCTGCCGTTCCTGATCATCGGTGGGCTGTTCCTGCTCATGGCGTCGCGCATGCAGGAGACCCCGACCGACGAGGAGAACGCCGGCGCGCTGGCCGCCGTCGACGACGAGCCCAAGCCCGACTCGCCCGAGGCGATCGCCGAGAAGATGCGGGTCGACCCGCTGGAGCTCGAGGTGGCCTTCGACCTGGTCGACCTGGTCGACACCGCCCGCGGTGGGGACCTGCTCGACCGGGTCAAGGCCCTGCGCCGGAAGGTCGCGATGGAGACCGGGCTGGTCATCCCGCTGGTGCGCACCCGCGACAACCTGGACCTGCCGGCCTCGCAGTACGTCATCTGGCTCAACGGCGTCCCCGCCGCCAAGGGCACCTCCCCCGCCGGCACGGTGCTGGCCATCGGCGACTCGCTGGACGCGCTGCCGGGCAAGGCCACCCGGGAGCCGGTGTTCGGGCTGCCGGCCAAGTGGGTGCCGATCGAGCTGCAGCGGCAGGCGGAGATGGCCGGCGCCACCGTCGTCGACCGCTCCTCGGTGATCACCACCCATCTGGCCGAGGTGGTCCGGCAGAACGCGGCGCACCTGCTCGGCCGGGAGGACGTGCGCCTGCTGGTGGAGATGGTCCGCCGAACCCACCCGGTCGTCGTCGAGGAACTCACCCCCACGCTGCTCACCCTGGGCGAGGTCCAGCGGGTGCTGCACGCGCTGCTCGAGGAGAACGTGTCGATCCGCGACCTGGTGCGCATCTTCGAGGCGCTCTCCGTGCGGGCCAAGGTGTCCACCGACGTCGACGGGCTGGTGGAGGCCGCCCGTGCGGCGCTCGGCGCGGCGATCAGCCACCCCTACGTCACCCCGGACGAGCGGCTGCACGTGCTGACCCTCGACCCCGCGTTCGAGCAGCGGCTGCTGGAGGCGGTCCGGCCCAGCGAGGGCGGGCAGGTCCTCGCGCTGGACGCCGGCACGGTGGACGCCCTGGTCAACGGGTGCACCGGCCTGCTGTCGGACGCCGAGCGGCTCGGCCTCTCACCGGTGCTGGTGTGCTCGCCGCAGGTCCGGGCCGCGCTGTCCCGCCTGATGCGTCAGATCCTTCCCCGCCTGCCGGTCATCTCCTACACGGAGGTCTCCCGGACGGCCCAGATCGAGTCACTGGGAGTGGTGAACGGTGCCGTTGCCATCCGTTGAGGCAGCCACCCGCGAGGGTGCCATCGCCGCCGCGCGGGAGCGCTACGGCTCGTCCGTGCGGGTCGTCGGCGTCCGCAAGATCCGCTCCGGCGGGGTCATGGGCTTCTTCACCACCGAGCGCTTCGTCGCCGAGGTGGAGGAGGCCGCGCCCGGGCCGGCGTCCGTCGCCGAGCGGCGGCCGGCGTCCCGGGCCGAGTCGGCCGCCCGGATCGAGGCGGCGCTGCGGCGCACCCCGGTGCTCCCCGACCCGGTGGACGAGGTCGCCGATCTGTTCGCCGGTGGCACCGCCGAGCCGGTCGGCGTGTACTCGCGGGCCACCGCGCGTCCGGCGGCGCCCCGCGCCGCTGCCCGGCCGCCGTCCGTCGCCCGCCCGGCTGCCGCTCCCGCCCCGGAGCCGGCGCCGGAACCGGCGCAGCCGCCGGCGGACGACGTCGTGCTGGCGCCGTCGCCGTTCACCGCCGCCCTCGCGCAGATGGTCGCCAGCGACATCGACGTCCGGGAGGCGGTCGACGAGGCGATCGCGGCGCACGCCGGGCCCCCGGCCGCTCCCCCGGTCGCCGCCGACCCGGTTCCCCCGGCCGCCCCCGTTCCCCCCGTGGCGGTCCCGGCGCCGCAGGTGTCCGTCCCGGCGCCCCGGCCGGCCGGCGGCCTGCCACCGGTGCCCCCGCCCGCCCCGCGGCCCGCGGCCGAGCCGCTGGTCGCGGTCGCCCCGGCCGCCGCCGAGCCGGTTCGCGTCCCGGAGTGGGCCACCGAGCCGGAGCTCGCCGCCGGGCCGGTCACCTCCCGCGAGGAGGTGATCGCCGAGGTGCTGCGCGCGGCGCTCGCCTACGACACCTCCGACGCCGCCCTGACCGACCTGCTCCGTGGCGTGCTCGCCGGCCCGGCCGCGCCGGAGCCGGCCGGGGCAGGGACGGCGGACGACGCGTGCGCGGACGCCTTCGAGGATGCCGCCACCGCGGAGCTGCCGGTGTGGGTGGACGCGGCCGCGGAGGCCGACGGCTGGGAGGTCGTCGCCGAGGTCCTCGCCCCCACCGCGAGCGACCCGGCGCCGCTATCCGCCGACGCCACCACCGTCCTGCCGCCGCTGTCGCTGCTCCCGCCGCCCGCGCCGGGGACCGCGCTCGCCGTCCCGCCGCTGCTGTCCCGCCCGCCGGTGCCGCCGGCGGTCCGCCGTCCGACCGCCACCCCGGGGTCCCAGGTGGCCCGGCTGTCGGGCACCCGCTCCGGTCCCGGGCTGGCGACGGTCACCCGGCTCCCGGTGGCCAAGCGCGCCGCGACGTGGCGGCCCGGCGCCCCCGTCGTCGTGACCTCGGTGCGCGAGCGCCCGCGGACCGAGTCGGCTGTGCCCGCCGCCGAGGCGGAGGTGGTCACCCGGCTGCGGGCCCTGGGCGTGCCGGAGTCGCTGCTCGGCCCGGACTTCGCGGACGAGGTGGCCCGCCACGGCACCTACGCCGCGCTCACCCGGGCGCTGGCCACGCGCCTGCCCCAGCCGCCGTCGCTGCCCGCGGGCCCCGGTGAGGTGCTCGTCGTCGTCGGCCCGGGCGTGGAGACCCTCGCCACCGCCCGCGCGATGGCCGCCTCCCTGCGGCTGGACGCCGAGCGCCTGCAGTGGGCCACCCGCAGCGACCTGGCCAACCTGGCACCCCGCGGCAACCGGATCACCAGCATCGACGTCGCGCTGGAGCGCAAGCAGGAGGCCGACCGGGCCGGCACGCTGACGATCGTCGCCGTGGACGCGCCGCTGCGCGCCGGCGGCGGCACCTGGCTGGAGCAGATGCTCGCGGTGTTCGCGCCGGCCGGGGTGTGGGCGGTCGTCGAGGCCACCCGCAAGCCGGAGGACGTCGGCCCGTGGCTCGACGGGCTGCCGCGGGTGGACGCGCTGGTCGTGCAGGACACCGACCTCACCGCCGACCCGGCGGCCGTCCTGACCCGCAGCACGCTGCCCGTGGCCCTCCTCGACGGCGCCCGCGCGACCGCGCACCGCTGGGCCTCCCTGCTCTGCGAGCGGCTGGAGACCTCCGGGGCATGAGCCCGCTGCGCTGGGACGTGCTCGCGGCCGGGTTCGTGCTCGCCCTGCCGGTGCTGGCGCTCGGCCTGCGGGGCGACCTCTCGGGCGAGGAGGTCGTGGTCCGGGTGCTCTGGTGCCTGGGCGCGGGCTGGGCGGCGGTGGCGCTGCTGCGGTGGGCCGCCACCCCGCGGCCCCCGGAAGCTGCGGCCGAGAAGAAGCCCGCCCCCACCCCCTGACGGCACCCTTCCGGAGTGTTCCTCGCGCTCCCGGAGTTCTGCGGCGCTCCAGGAGCGCGAGGAACACTCCCAGAGCCGCCGTCCACAACCACGCCGACCGTCCACGGATCGCCGGCTGCATACCCGGTGAGCGCCCCGGCGCCCCACTGTCGTCGGCATGAGCGAACCCGCAGACTCCACCCCCGCGCTCCTGCTGCGCCGCGACGCCGTCGGCACCGGCTGGTCGGACGACGAACTCGCCCGCCTGGTGCGCGCCGGCGACCTGGTCCGGCTGCGCCGCGGGGCGTACGTCGACAGCGTGCTGCCCGCCGGCCCGGCCGCGCAGCACCGGCTGCTGGTCCGGGCGACGATGGCCGGGCTGCGCCGGTCCGCGATCGTCAGCCACCAGTCCGCAGCCGTCCTGCTCGGGCTGCCGCTGTGGGACGTCGCGCTCGACCGCGTCCACGTGACCCGGCAGCCGCGGGCCTGGGACTTCACCTCCGGCGTCGTGCGCTGCCACGTGGCACGGATCCGCGACGACGAGATCGTCGAGGTCGACGGCCTGGCGGTGACCAGCCCGGTACGGACGGCGCTCGACCTCGCGCGGTCGCTACCGCACGAGGCCGCCGTCGTCGCGCTCGACGCCGCCCTGCACGCCGCCCTGCTCTCGCACGACGAGCTGCGGGCGCGCCTCTTCGACGTCGTGGGCACGCCGGGCAGCAGGAGCGCGGCCCGCGCGGTCGCCGATGCGGACGCGCGCAGCGAGAGCGTGGGTGAGTCGCGCAGCCGGGTCATCCTGCACCGCTGGAAGCTCGCGCCGTCCGCGCTGCAGTTCGAGGTTCGCCGGGACGGCCTCCTGATCGCCCGCACCGACTTCGCGTGGGAGGACGAGCGGCTGGTCGGCGAGTTCGACGGACGCATCAAGTACGGGCGCCTGCTCCGCCCCGGACAGGACCCGGGGGACGCCGTCTTCGCGGAGAAACGGCGCGAGGACGGCATCCGCGACGAAGACTGGTCCGTGACCCGCTGGGTGTGGGCGGAGCTGCAGCGGCCCCATCGGCTTGCCGCGAAGGTCCGCCGGGCGCGGGAGCGGGCCCGCTCCCGCCTGCGGTGACCGGCCACCGTCAGAGCGGGAGGTCCTCCAGCATCTCGGTCACCAGGGCGGCGATCGGCGAGCGCTCCGAGCGGGTCAGGGTCACGTGGGCGAACAGCGGGTGGCCCTTCAGCTGCTCGACCACCGCGGCGATCCCGTCGTGCCGGCCCACCCGCAGGTTGTCCCGCTGGGCGACGTCATGGGTGAGCACCACGCGCGACCCGGAGCCCAGCCGCGACAGCACGGTGAGCAGCACGCCGCGCTCGAGGGACTGCGCCTCGTCGACGATCACGAACGAGTCGTGCAGCGAGCGGCCGCGGATGTGGGTCAGCGGCAGCACCTCGATGAGCTCCCGCGAGGCGATCTCCTCGAGCACCTCGGAGGAGACCAGCGCACCGAGGGTGTCGTAGACCGCCTGCGCCCAGGGCGACATCTTCTCGCCCTCGCTGCCCGGCAGATAGCCGAGCTCCTGACCGCCGACGGCGTACAGCGGGCGGAAGATGACCACCTTCCGGTGCGCCCGCCGCTCCAGCACCGACTCCAGCCCGGCGCACAGCGCCAGCGCCGACTTGCCGGTGCCGGCCCGCCCACCCAGCGACACGATGCCGATCTCCGGGTCCAGCAGCAGCTCCAGCGCCACCCGCTGCTCCGCCGAGCGCCCGTGCAGCCCGAACGCCTCCCGGTCGCCGCGCACCAGCCGCACCTGCTTGTCCGGCGTGACCCGCCCCAGCGCCGACCCGCGGGAGGACAGCAGCACCAGCCCGGTGTGCGGGGGCAGCTCGGCGGCCGCCGGCACGAACACCTCGCCGCTGTCGTACAGCGCGTTCAGCTCGGCGTCCGCCAGGGGCAGCTCGGCCATGCCCGACCAGCCGGCGTCGACGGCGTCCAGCGTCCGGTAGTCGTCGGTGTCCAGGCCGACCGCGGCCGCCTTGACCCGCAGCGGCACGTCCTTGGTCAGCAGGCAGACGTCGCGCCCCTCGGCCCGCAGGTTGAGCGCGACCACCATGATCCGGCTGTCGTTGCTGTCGTTGCGGAACCCGGCCGGCAGCGTGGCCGGATCGCTGTGGTTGAGCTCCACGTGCAGGGTGCCGCCGTCCTCACCCACCGGCACGGGCGCGTCGAGCCGTCCGTGCACCACCCGCAGGTCGTCGAGCAGCCGCAGGGTCTGGCGGGCGAACCAGCCGAGCTCCGGGTGGTTGCGCTTGTCCTCCAGCTCCCCGATCACGACGAGCGGGAGCACCACGTCGTGGTCACCGAGGCGCACCAGCGCGGCCGGGTCGGAGAGCAGGACGGAGGTGTCGAGGACGTACGTGCGGCGGCGTGTGGTCACGGTCGACTCCCGTGGGGCGCGGGACGCGCCCCGGCTCGAAGGTGGCCGGGCCCCGGCGCGGCGGCCGGGCACCGGCCCCCTGGTCGACGAACGCAGTCGTACCCACCGGGCCTCCCGTGGACGGCGAGGAGAGCTCGTCGTCCACCGCGGACGGTAGGCCCGTCCGGTGACAGGTAGGTGACCGACCGACGGCGTGTCCCCCTATCGGGGCACCATCCGCACCAGCCACCTCAGAGGCGCCGCCGCGGGCGCAGGGCGACCAGCGTCCAGATCAGCGGTACGAGCAGCACCGGCCACTGCAGCGCGAGGTCGCCCACCCACCACAGCCCGCCGACCAGGAGCACGGCCAGCCAGCCCGCGGTCCACAGACCGAGGTCGCGGGCCTCCTCCGGATCGCGCCGTGCCATCCGGTCAGGCGGCCCGCAGCTCGGTGGCCACGGCGGCCGGCGTGAGCGGCTCGTCGAGCAGCCGCACGAACCGGTCGGCGACCGGCTGCGTCGCCGGCCGCGCGTCGAGCCACCGGGAGAGCAGGTCGAAGCCCTCCACGTAGGTGGTGATGTAGGCCCGCCACAGCGGGTGGGTGAGGAACCGCAGCTGCTGCCGCGCTCGATCGGCGCGGACCAGCGACCACCGCTGCAGGTAGGCGACCACCTCATCGGCGTCGGCCCGGCGGTCGTGCAGCAGGACCGCGGCATCCTGCCGGACCCGGTTGAGCGGGGCGGTCGCCACCGCGATCCGCTCGGCCAGGTGGCCGTCGAGGCGAAGGCCGAGGTCGCCCAGCACCTCGGCGGCCCACGGACCCCAGCCCGCGCCGACCGAGGCCGGGATGCCCAGGTCGGCCAGCCCCTCGGCCATCAGGCACTCGGGGGTGTTCACCAGGAACACGGTGTGCTCCAGGCGGGAGGCGCGCTCGACCAGCCCCTGCTCCTTGCGGCAGTGCTCGGTGTGGTGCCCGGGATAGGCCTCGTGCGCGACCAGGTGCGGCAGCTGGCCCAGCCGGTGCGGCAGGTCGGCGTTGATGGCGACCCGCGAGCGGTAATCGCCCTCGTAGTAGTTGAAGCCCGACCACGGCTGGTCGGTGACCACCTCGTAGTGGACGGTCTCCGCCTCGGGCAGCCCGTACTCGGCGCGCACCCGGTCGCGCAGCGCGCTGGAGAGGGCGTGCACCGCCTCGGCCAGCCGCTGCGGCGGGCACTCCTCGCGACGCCGGTATGCGGCGTACCGCTCGGCCAGCGGACCGCCACCGGGCAGCAGCGCGTCCAGCTCGGCGTGGGCGGCGGCGTAGTCGGCCGGGTCCCCCAGCGTGAGCTCGACCTGGAAGTAGCTGGACACCTCGTCGAGGAACCCCACCGGCTCGCCGCTCATCTTCCGCCCGCTGCACTCCAGCGCGGTGAGCTGGCCGCGGAGGAAGGCGGCGCGGTCGGCGGGCAGGTCGGCTGCATCCAGCTCGCGCAGCAGCGCCCGGGCCTGGTCGCGCAGGGTCTGCGGAGCCGGCACCGGCTCGTTCTCCACCTCGGCCCGGATCCGCTTGTCCCCGGTGTAGGCGTCGACGATGCCGGACTCCAGCCGGTCGAACCGCAGCCCCAGGCGCACGTACTCCAGGGGGACGTCGACCGCGCCGGCTGCCATGGCGGCGAGTCTCTCAGCTGCCGAAGCGCCGCTGCCGGGCGGCGTAGTTGCGCAGCGCCCGCAGGAAGTCGACCCGGCGGAAGTCGGGCCAGTACACGTCGGTGAAGTAGAACTCCGAGTGGGCGGTCTGCCAGGTGAGGAAGCCCGAGAGCCGCTGCTCGCCGCTGGTGCGGATGACCAGGTCGGGATCGGGCTGGCCGCGGGTGTAGAGGTGCTCGGCGATGAGCTCGACGTCGAGCACATCGACCAGCTCGTCCATCGTCGTCCCACGCTCGGCGTGCTCGGCCAGCAGCGACCGGACGGCGTCGGCGATCTCCCGCCGCCCGCCGTAGCCGACGGCGAGGTTGACGGTGGCGCCGGGCCGGTCGCGGGTGGCCTCCTCGGCCTGTTTGAGGACGGCGGCGGTCTCGGCGGGCAGCAGCTCGAGCGCGCCCACGGGACGCAGCTGCCAGCGGCGGTCGGGCGCGGCGAGGTCCTGGGCCACGCCCTCGATGATCCGCAGCAGCGGGGTCAGCTCGGGCTCGGGCCGCGACAGGTTGTCGGTGGACAGCAGGAAGAGCGTGACCACCTCCACCCCGGCCTCGTCGCACCAGCCGAGGAAGGTGGCGATCTTGTCCGCGCCGCGGCGGTGGCCGGCGTTCGGGTCCTCCAGCCCGGTGGCGCGGGCCCACCGGCGGTTGCCGTCGACGATCACCCCGACGTGGCAGGGGGTCTCGGCACCCACCAGGGCCCGGGCCAGCCGCCGTTCGTAGACGACGGTGAGGGCGTCACGGACCCACTGGCGTACCCCCACGAGGGCCACCCTAGGCCCCACTGCCACGGCGCCGCGCACCCCGCGGCGAGCTGCGCGAAGACGCCGGCCGCTGCCGGCGACCTCAGTGCGGGACCGCGCTGCACCGCAACCTACGGCTGCGTAACCTCTGCCCATGAGCGCCCTCCCCGATGGCCGTGAACCCGTGCGGATCGAGGCGGACAGCGCCGAGATCGAGGCCGGCCGGGCAGAGGCGATGTCCGCCGTCGTCGAGGAGGGCGAGCGGGTCGAGCAGACCTGGACCGCCGCGGACTTCGCCGATTCCGACTGGGAACACCCCGACACCCGGCCGCGGCTGCGCGGCTGGCTGCACCTGTTCTCCTTCTTCGGCGCGATCGTCGCCGGGGCCGTGCTCATCCCGCTCGGCTCGGCGCTCGGTGCCCGGGCCGGCTACTCCGTCACCGTGTACTGCCTGACCATCTGCGGGCTCTTCGGCATCAGCGCGCTCTACCACCGGCGCCGCTGGTCACCCCGCGGTTGGAAGATCATGAAGCGGCTCGACCACTCGATGATCTTCCTGTTCATCGCCGGGACCTACACGCCGTTCGCGCTGCTGGCCGTCGACCAGCCGACCGGCTACGTCGTCCTCGCCGCCGTGTGGGCCGGCGCCCTGGCCGGGGTCTCACTCAAGCTCACCTGGCCGACCGCGCCACGCTGGGTAGGGGTGCCGCTCTACATCGGGCTGGGCTGGGTCGCAGTCTTCGTCCTCACCGACATCCTGCACATCGCCGGCGTGGCCTCGCTGGTCCTGCTCGCCGTCGGCGGCGTGCTCTACACGGCCGGCGGGGTGGCGTACGGGCTCAAGCGGCCCAACCCCTGGCCGGGCACGTTCGGGTACCACGAGGTCTTCCACGGGATGACGGTCGTGGCCGCGATCTGCCACTACATCGCCGTCTACTTCGCGATGTACAACTCGCCCTTCGTGTGACCGGTCGGCCTACCGGCCGACACCGCGGCTCCTCAGGGCCAGGGGTCACGCCGTGCGCAGGTCGGCCGCCGGGAAGGGCGGGCGGTCGTCGAGCCGCATCGAGAGCCGACCGGCCGCCCGCCAGGCGCGCGCGACGACGTCCCGGTCCTCCTCGGTGACCAGGTTGCCCATCACCCGAAGCGCCACGGTCATGAGCGCCCGCGACCGCATGCCGACCGGCCCGGCGGCGGGGAGGAAGCGGGGCACGGTGAGCAGCCCGGCCAGCCGGCGGGCGATGGAGAACGCCGTCCCGTGGTGCCGGCGCAGGGTCGCGGGCCACGCCGTCGACCAGTCGTCCTCCCCCAGCAGGTCGACGACGGAGCGCCCGGTCTGCAGGCCGTAGTCGATGCCCTCCCCGTTGAGCGGGTTCACGCAGCCCGCGGCGTCCCCGATCAGCGCCCAGTTGCGCCCGGCGACGTTGGACACCGCACCGCCCATCGGCAGCAGCGCCGACGACGGCGCCTCCACCGGGCCGTCCAGCTGCCCCTCGGCCCGGCGGGCGTCGGCATAGAACTCCAGGAGCGCCTTGAGCTGCACCCCGGCCGGACGGCGCGCGGTCGCCAGGGTTCCGACGCCGATGTTCACCCGCCCGGCCGCCGCGCCGAGCGGGAAGACCCAGCCGTAGCCGGAGAGCAGCCGCCCCTCCGTGCCGCGCAGCTCCAGGTGCGAGGAGATCCACTCGTCGTCGGCCCGGCCCGAGCGCACGTAGCCGCGGACGGCCACTCCGTAGACGGTGTCCCGGTGCCACTCGCGGCCGAGCACCCGGCCCAGCGGGGAGCGCACCCCGTCGGCGACGATCAGCCGGCGGCAGCCGACGGTGAGCGTCCGGTCGCCGACCTCGAACACCACGCCGGTCACCCGGTCGCCGTCCCGCTCGACGTCGACCGCGCGGGCGCCCTCGAGCGGGGTCGCGCCGTCGGCGAGCGCCAGCTCGCGGATCCGGGCGTCCAGCTCGGTGCGGGCCACCGCGCTGCCGTGGTCGGGGAACTGCCCGCCGGGCCAGGGCAGCTCCCAGACCTGACCGAACCCGGCGGCGCGCAGCCCGCGGTTACGGGCGTGGCCGCGCACCCAGTCGCCGAGGCCGAGCAGGTCGAGCTCGGCGACGGCGCGCGGGGTCAGCCCGTCACCGCAGGCCTTGTCGCGGGGGAACACCGCGGCGTCGGCGAGCACCACGTCGTGCCCGCTCCGGGCCGCCCAGGCGGCTGCGGCCGCCCCGGCCGGCCCGGAGCCGATGACGAGGACGTCGGTCGCGGTCGGGAGGGCGGCACCGGCAGTCACGCCCTCAGTCTGTCCTGTCGTGCCGAGTGGGACCCGGAGGGTTCCGCGCAGGAGCGACGAGGCGGCTCCCCGCGACCCGGGGACGGCTCCTGACCGGGGTGCGATCCGGAGGACGCGACGTGCTCAGCTCACCTGGGGCCCCCGCCCGCGCACCTCCTCGACCGCGGCCATGGCCTCGCGCAGCTCACCGAGCCAGCCCTCGGCGTGCTCCCCCACCAGCCGGACGGCCCAGACCAGCGCCTCGGAGCGGGAGCGGGCCACCCCGGCGTCGACCAAGGTGTCCAGGACCAGCCGCTCGGGCTGGCGCAGCCGGGTCATCACCGGCACCGAGAGGTTGGTGAACACCTCCCGCTGGCCACCGCAGGCCGCACCCCAGGCGACCGAGCGGCCGTAGCGGGCCTGCGCGGCATCGGCGATCGCCATGCGCTGCTCGCGGGTCTCCTCGCGGAAGCGGGCGATCCGCCCGGCGCAGGCGGCGGCCGGGTCGCCCTCCCCGGCCGCGGGCTCGGGCAGCGTGCCGACGACGGTGATCTCGTCGCGGTCGATGAGCAGCTCCGGGGGGCCGGTGAACCAGTCGTCGGGCAGCCGGCCGGCGAACCAGCCGGCGACCTCGGCCCGCTCGACCGGTGGCGGCGCCTCGGGGCCCCGCCCGCGGCCACCGCGACCGCGGAACCCGCGCATGCCGGGGAAGGGTGAGTCGGAGAAACGATGGTGGTGTCCGTGCACGACGGCCTCCTCGCGCGTGTGATTACACGCTTACACGGTAAGCCTGCGCGGCGCGGTCAGGAAGGGCCGAGGGCCGCCCGGAGCGCGGTTTCCTCGGTGACCGGGGCCGAGCAGACGAACCCCCGGCAGACGTAGGCCGCCGGCCGGCCGTCGACCAGCGGCCGGCCGGCCAGCAGCGGCAAACCCGGCGCGTCCGGCTCGCCGGCCACGACCACCGCGCCCGGGCTGGTCGCGGCGCGGGCGGTGGTGGCGAGCGCGTCGCGCTCCGGGCCGGCCGGTCCGCTGACGGCGATCTCCAGCGGGCCGGCCAGCAGCGCCTCACCGACGGCCGCTGCCCAGCCAGCCGCGCGCGGCGCCTGCGCGACCAGCTTCGCCAGCGAGCCGACCGCCGCCGCTGCCTGCTCGCGGTGCCGCGGGGAACCGGCCAGGGCGGCGTAGGTGACGGCGGCCCCGGCGGCGGCCGCGATACCCGCCGGCGTCGGCCCGTCGGTGGGGTCGAAGGGCCGGTGCACGAGCGCCTCGGCGTCCGCAGCGGTGTCGTGCCAGGTGGGCGGGTCATCGGCGGAGTCGACGAACTGTTCGGCGACGACGTCCAGCAGCGCCCCGGAGAGCTGCAGCCACCGCCCCTCGCCGGTCGCCTGGTGCAGGGCCAGCAGCCCCTCGGCCAGGTCGCCGTAGTCCTCCAGCACCCCGGCCGGGGCACCGGCGACGCCGTCCCGCGACGCCCGGCGCAGCCGGCCGTCCACCCAGTGCACCGAGGCGATCAGCTCCGCGGCCCGGCGGGCGGCGGCCACCGACGCCTCGGTGCCGGTCAGGACCCCGTGCTCGGCGAGCGCGGCGATCGCCAGCCCGTTCCAGGCGGTCACCACCTTGTCGTCACGGGCCGGCTGCGGGCGGCGGGCGCGCGCGGCGGCCAGCCGCTCCCGCACCGATGCGAACCGCTCGGCGTCGTCCGGGTCGCGCAGCAGCTGCAGCGTGGAGGTCCCGTGCTCGAACGTGCCGTGCTCGGTCACGGCGAACACCGCGGCGGCCCAGGCGCCGTCGTCCTCCCCCAGCACCTCGACCAGCTGGGCCGGCGTCCACACGTAGGTGAGTCCCTCGACGCCCTCGGTGTCGGCGTCGAGCGCAGAGGCAAAGCCGCCCTCAGGCGTGCCCAGGTCGCGGACCAGGAATTCCGCCGTCTCGTCGGCGATCCGGCCGGCCCACTCCTCGCCGGTGGTCCGCCACAGGTGCAGGACGACACGCAGCAGCAGGGCGTTGTCGTAGAGCATCTTCTCGAAGTGCGGCACCACCCAGTGCGCGTCGACGGCGTAGCGGGCGAAGCCGCCGGCGAGCTGGTCGTAGATGCCGCCCCGCGCCATCGCCTCGAGCGTGCCGCGGGCCATCCGCAGCGCCTCGGCGTCGCCGTTGCGGGCGTGCGCGCGGAGGAGGAACTCCAGCAGCATCGACGGCGGGAACTTGGGCGCCCCGCCGAACCCGCCGGACCGCTCGTCGTAGCTGCCGGCCAGCGCCGCGACCGCGGCGTCGAGCACCTCGGCCGAGAGCGGCGTGGGAGCACCGAGGTCCAGCCGCGCGGAGATGCCCTCGACGATGCGGCTGCTCGCCGACTCCAGCTCCTCCCGCCGCGTGCGCCAGGCGTCGGTGACGGCGGCGAGCACCTGGCGGAAGGCGGGCAGGCCCTGCGCGGGGCGCGGCGGGAAGTACGTGCCGCAGTAGAACGGCTTCCCGTCGGGCGTGGTGAACACCGTCATCGGCCAGCCGCCCTGGCCGGTGAGTGCCTGGGTGGCGGTCATGTAGACGCTGTCGACGTCCGGCCGCTCCTCGCGGTCGACCTTCACGCAGACGAAGTTCTCGTTCATCTGGGCCGCCGTCGCCGCGTCCTCGAAGGACTCGTGGGCCATCACGTGGCACCAGTGGCAGGCGGCGTAGCCGACGGAGACCAGCACCGGGAGATCGCGCTCGCGTGCCTCGGCGAAGGCCTCCTCCCCCCACTCCCGCCAATCGACCGGGTTGTCCGCGTGCTGCAGCAGATAGGGGCTGGTTGCGCTCGTCAGGCGGTTGGCCACCACGTCCTCCTCACAGGCTTCGGCCGGCCATGGGCGCCGGGCCCAGAACAGGTCCAGCGTCCGACGAGGCGCCCGCTCTACCCATGAGTTCGACCCACGAGTTGGCGGGCGGGCCGGTCCGTGCCGCTCCGTGCCACCCCTTCCGGGGAAAGTCGGTTGCCGTGCCGGTTCGGCTCCCCACCGTCCGCGCCATGACGCACAGCCGCTACCCCACGGATCCTGCGTACACCTTCCTGCCGGCGACGGAGGTCATCGCCCGCTCCGGGGCGGGCCGCACGAAGGGCTACCGGGTCCCGGCCGGCCCGGCTGCGCCCCGGCGGCCAGCGACCGTGGCGGATCACCCGCCTCCGTGCCCGACGCCCGCTACCGCGGCCACGGCGGCGGGGCCATCCGGCCGTTCCTCGCCGTCCGGAGCAGTGCGGGCCTCCATCTCCGAGAGACGGCGGCTCCAGGGATCGCGCAGCCAGTCGGGCCAGTCCTCCAGCACCGGGTCGACGCGCAGTTCGAGGACCTCGTCGACGGAGGCCAGGTCGGCGATGACGGGGACCAGCTGCTCTCCCGCCTCCGGAGGAGCACCCGGCTCAGGCAGTGGGCCGAGTCCGACCGCGGCGCGCGTGGCGTCGATCGCCCCGACGAGCAGCGCGCGCAGGCGTGCATCCCGGTCCGGGCCGTCGAGGGTGGCGGTGACGGCGCGCAGCTGGGCGCGGACGAGACGGCGGGCAGCGCGTCGCCAGCCCGCACGATCCAGGACGTGCCGTGGCCGGGGCCGGCGGTCCAGCCGCCTCAGCAGCGGCTCCGGGACAGGAGCCCGGAGCACCTCAGCGGGGATCTGGCCCGTCAACAGCGAGATCACCGCAGCATCGGCGGTCAGGTCGGTCGTCGGCCGCGGCCCGTTGATCGCCCACGGGATCAGCGGCGCAAGGGCGGTGCGGGCTTCGGCGCTGGTGCGGTCGTTGACGCCGCGAGCCAGCTGGGCCAGCACCGGCGGGATGCACGCCGGGTGGTCGGTCCAGCAGTGGGTGGTCAGGGCGGCGGCGACCTCGGCGAAGCAGCCCCCGTCGCGGGGATGCACGTGAGCGCCACGCGCCAGGATCGGCATGAGGACCACACGTTCAGCGCGGCGCATGACCGCCTCCAGTGCAGCGTCCGTCCACGCAGGACTGCACGATCCAGTGTGCGCTCCTCGTGGCCGCGGGGAGCGTCGATCGGCGGCCGTGGTGGCGCCCGGCGGTAGGCTGGGCGCTGAGGCGACGGGCCGTCGTCCTCCGTGACGCGGTCGCCGCCGTCCTCTACCTCGTGCCCGGAGAGGTAGCCGATGACCGCCCAGCACCGGGCCCCCGCCGACCCGGTCAGCCCCGACGCCGCGGCGCCCGCCCCCGCGCGGCGCCGCCCACCTGGCTGGGATCCGGCGGTGCTGACCGCGATCGCCGCCGGCGGGGTGGTCGGCGCCGAGGCCCGCTACGGGCTGGGCGTGCTGCTGCCCCACGAGCCGGGACAGTGGCCGTGGGCGACGTGGCTGATCAACGTCAGCGGCTGCTTCCTCATCGGCATCCTCATGGTGGTCATCACCGAGCTGACCAGCCCGCACCGCCTCGTCCGCCCCTTCCTCGGGGTCGGAGTGCTGGGCGGCTACACCACCTTCTCCACGGCGATGGTCGACGTGCAGCAGCTGGCGGTGACCGGGCATCCGGGGGCGGCGCTGGGCTACCTGGCCGGAACCGTGACCGCCGCCGTCGCCGCCACCTTCGTCGGGATGGCGCTGACCAGGGCCGCCGCGGTGGTGTGGCCACGCCGGCGAGCCCGCCGGAGCGAGCGCGCATGACCACGCTGCAGGGGCCGGCGCAGCGGCTGACGGTCATCGTCGGCGAGTCCGACACCGTCGGCCACCGGCCGCTCTACACGGAGATCGTGCACCGCGCACACACCGCCGGACTGATCGGCGCCAGCGTCTTCCGCGGCATCGAGGGCTTCGGCGCCAGCGGCCAGGTGCACACGACCCGGCTGCTGGACCTGGCCGAGGACCTCCCGGTGACCGTCGTCATCGTCGACACCGCCCAGCGCATCGGCGCGTTCCTGCCGCAACTGGAGGAGCTGGTCGGCGAGGGGCTGGTGCTGCTCGAGGACGTGCAGGTCGTGCACCACGCCGGGCAGGAAAAACGGGCATGACGGTGCTGTGGGTGGCGCTCGGCGCGGCGATCGGCGCCCCGGCCCGCTACCTCACCGACCGGGCGGTGCAGGGCTGGCACGACAGCGTCTTCCCGTGGGGCACCCTGACGGTCAACCTGGTCGGCTCGTTCGTGCTCGGCCTGTTCACCGCGCTCGGTGCCCACCTGGTGCCGGCGGTCGCCGCGGCGGTCGACATCGGCTTCTGCGGGGCGCTCACGACCTACTCGACGTTCAGCTACGAGATCCTGCGGCTGCTGGAGGACCGGGCCTGGTTCTACGCGGCCGCCTACGTGATCGCGAGCCTGCTCGGTGGGTTCGGCGCCGTCGGCCTGGGCTGGACCCTGGGCACCGGGCTCACCTGAGCACCGCCGGTGAGCCGCCGGCCTACGGGGCATGGTCCGCCGGCCCACCGGCGTGGGTCAGAGCGCCCAGGTGGGTCAGCCGGTGCAGCACCCCGCGGTGCCGTTCGGCGTCGGGCTCCTCCTCCGGCGAGGACGCCCCCCGCGGATGGGCACGGTGGATGGCCCGCAGGTCGTCGATGGTGACCAGCCCGTCGGTGACCAGGCTCTTCACCACTGGGAGGAAGCCGTCGATCTTCTCGGGGACGTCGACGATCACGATCGCCACCGGCAGGTCCGCTGACCAGGACAGGACCCTGTTCAGGTGGACGTGTCTCGACGCGCCGTAGCCCTCGATCCCGTGGAAGACGCTCGCGCCGGCCAGCCCGGCCTCGTGGGCTCGGTGCACGACCTCGGTGTAGAGCGGCTTCATCGAGTGCGGGGCCTTGCCGCCCTCGTCGACGAAGATGGTCAGCCGTCGCGCGGCTCCGTCCAGCCACATGCCGATCACGGCCCTTCCCACTGGAGCCGGTCCCCCGGCCCGCTACCGGCGCAGGCGAGTCCGCCCGCCGGAGAACCACGGCTGGCGCGGCGCCACATGCCGACAGCAGCGCGCTCCGAGCCCGATCGGAAGAAGTCGGGTGCAGCTGCCCGCGCGGCGGGCGACGCCGCCGACCCTCTGCTTCGGGGAGTCTCATCGCCACCTCCCGGACGCCGGGGACCCAGTCGGTAGGGTCCATCAGCCCGGTGGGGCGGTTCGGATCCCCGCGCCACGGTAGGCCGCGAAGATCCCGGCGAGATCCATCACCGTGTCCTCATTGGACGCCTCTCGGCGAGCGCGGTCAAGGCGGTTGACGTCGACGGATCGCGTCCCCGGCGGCCGTGACGGCTTCCCAGGCACAGGACGGAGCATCAGCGGCGCGACGCCTGCTGCACCCCTCGGCTCGCGTCACCCGGGTCCGGCGAGGAGGTCGCGGCAGGCCTGCTCGCAGCGGCGGCAGGCCTCGGCGCACACCCGGCAGTGCTCGTGCATCGACGCGTGGCGCTCGCACTCGTCGGCGCAGGCCCTGCAGGCGGTGGCGCAGGCCGCGAGCACCGCGCGGGTGAGGTTGGCGTCGTAGCCGGTGTGCCGGGACACCACCCGCCCGGTGGCGTCGCAGACGTCGGCGCAGTCCGCGCAGGTGCGGATGCACGTCCGCAGGTCGGCGACGGCGTCCTCGCCCAGGCAGGCGTCGGCGCACGCGGTGCAGGCCTGGGCACAGGCGACGCACGCCTCGATGCAGGTGCGCAGCCGCTCCCGGTCCACCCCGCCGAGGTCCTTCGGGTACGTGTCGAGCATCCGGTCGACGAGGGTCATGTCCTCCTCGTACCCAGGACTCCCTGCGCGATCACTCCCGTCCCCGGGGCGTCACGGCGCGGGCGTCCGGGCGGGGGCGCCCTCCCCCTCGTCGGGCTCCCGCTCCTTGCGTCGCAGCAGCCAGGAGGTCAGCCCCAGCAGGAGGACCAGACCCCCGAGGACGGCGATCTCCACGATGCGGTCGGTGAACTCCGCCCCGCCGCCGACCACGCCGGCGGCCTCGACCGAGAGGACGACGATCTCCTTGATCGACGCGATGATCCCGATGATCAGGAACGGCTCGGCGACCAGCTCCCGCTTCTCCACCGTCGTCCGGACCGCGAAGAGCAGTTCGACGACGATGAAGACGAGCAGCAGGACGTCGAGCAGCTCGAGCATCGGCGCCTGGGAGAGGTCGCCGAGGGCCGACCACAGCGTCCGCCCGGCGACGACCAGCAGGACGACCGCCGCGACGACCAGCAGCAGCGCGATGCCGGCGTAGATGACGTTCTCGGCGACCTCCAGCACTCGCGTGCCGACCCGCCCGAATCCGGGCGGCGGCACGCGCGCCTCGGGGTCCCCGGGTCGCTGAGTA
Organism: Geodermatophilus ruber; assembly: GCF_900114385.1. Lineage (GTDB taxonomy): Bacteria > Actinomycetota > Actinomycetes > Mycobacteriales > Geodermatophilaceae > Geodermatophilus > Geodermatophilus ruber. Next base: position 33,808 of record NZ_FOSW01000008.1, on the reverse strand, counting down.
CTGACTCGTTGCTGCGAGCTCACGCAGCGATCCTGCACCGTCACGGGCCGACTCCGGCGGAGCATCCCCCGAAGGGGTCACGCATAGCACGGCCTGCCGTTGAATTCATGGAGACGCGCCGAGGGCGTCGTCAGCTCTTGCCGCCGGGGGGTGGATCTTTCGTCGGTTCCGTATGTCGACGCCCCTGGTTCCGGCCCAGCGTGTCGGCGGATCCTGCCGGACACCGCTCACCAAGGAGGTCCGCCATGAACCGGATCCTGTCCCGACTCCTCGTCCTCATGACCGCAGCCGTCCTGGGGGTGGCCGCCCTGGGGGTGGGCGCCCCCGCATGGGCGGCTCCGAGCTCCTCGTGCAGCACCCCCTGGGGATCGGTCGCCCGGTCCGGCGGCGGGGAGCCGCTCACCCCGGCCACGCTGACCGGCGTGCGGGCCGGGCGGCACGCCTGCTTCGACCGCCTGGTGCTCGACCTCGGGAACGTCTCGGCCTTCGACTCCTGGTCGGTGCGCTACGCCTCGTCGGTCCGGGACGTCTCCGGCGAGCGGGCGATCCCGCTGCGCGGCGGCGCGTACCTCGCCGTCGACGTCTGGGCGCACGGGCAGACGTTCCCCCGGCCGTCCCGCGAGATCGTCACCGTGTCCGGGTTCCCGACCCTGCGCCAGGTGGCCTGGGGTGGCTCCTTCGAGGGCGAGACCGTTCTCGGAGTGGGCGTCCGGGCGCGGCTGCCGTTCCGGGCGTTCGTCCTCGGCGAGGGCCCGGGCGCGCGACTCGTGCTCGACGTCGCGCACCGCTGGTAGGCACAGCCGGCGACGGCCGGCCGGTCAGCTCCCGGAAGCGGGGGCGTCCGGCCTGCCGTCACCGTCGCGGTTCCGTGGGGGCTCGATCGCCCGCGGGGCCCGGCGGAGCGTGTCGAGCAGCTCCTGGCCCGGTTCCGGCCGCCGCTCGACCAGGTCCGCGGGGGAATCGGGGACGACGACCCGGGGGTCGTCGTCCTCCGGGTCGAAGCTGCGCGGCAGCCGCTTGAGGTGCCGCGACATGGACTTCACCAGCAGGGCCGTGGCGATCAGCAGCAGCACGATGAGCAGCAGACCGAGCGGTCCGGCCTTGCCCACGTCCTCGGGGAGCTGCTCGTTGGTGGCTGCCAGCACGCCGGCGACAGCGGTGGTCATCGGACGGTCACCTCACTGCGCACGCCGGCGAACAGGTCGTCCTCCGGCACCGGGGAGTCGACGACCGACCGGGCCAGTTCGTAGTCCTCGGTCGGCCACACCTGCTGCTGCACCTCCAGCGGGCAGGCGAACCAGCGCCCGTCGGGGTCGATCTGCGTCGCGTGGGCGATGAGCGCGGCATCGCGGACGGCGAAGTACTCGGCGCAGTGCACTCTCGTGGTGACCCGGTGGGACATGTCCCGGTCCGGGTCCCAGTTCTCCAGCCACTCGGTGTACGGGGACTCCGCGCCGGAGGCCAGGATCGCCTCGTGCAGCGCCCGCGTCCGGGGCAGCGTGAAGCTCATGTGGTAGTAGAGCTTGCTCGGCTGCCAGGGCTCGCCCAGCTCCGGGTAGCGGTCGGGATCACCGGCGGCCTCGAACGCGTGCACCGAGATCTCGTGGGTCTTGATGTGGTCGGGGTGCGGATAGCCCCCGCGCTCGTCGTAGGTCGTGATGACGTGCGGCTTGAACCGGCGGATGAGCTCCACCAGCGGGGCCGCGGCCTCCTCGGTCGGCACGAGCGCGAAGCAGCCCTCGGGCAGCGGCGGCAGCGGGTCGCCCTCGGGCAGGCCGGAGTCGACGAAGCCGAGGAACTCCTGCTCGACCCCGAGGATCTCGCGCGCCCGGGCCATCTCCTCGACCCGGATCTGCGGGAGGCGTTCCCAGACGTCGGGTCGGTCCAGCGCCGGGTTGAGCACCGAGCCCCGCTCACCTCCCGTGCAGGTCGCCACCATCACGCGGACGCCTTCCGCGACGTACCTGGCCATCGTCGCGGCGCCCTTGCTCGACTCGTCGTCGGGATGGGCGTGCACGGCGAGCAGGCGCAACGGGTCTGCTTCGGTCACCCGGCCATTGTCCCTCGGCGGAGCCCCGGCTCGCCGCGCCGCGGGAACCCGGAGGGGTGAAGGTGGCGCGCGTCACGCTCCGATCCGCTAGCGTTCCGCATCCCGCGCCCGGAAACGTGCGGGCACGACGGCCTCCGGCGGTGTTAACTTGACCGGATAGACAGCGGCCGTTCCCCAGGACGGGGGGCGGCCACCTACTTTTTCAGGAGCAATGCCGTGTCCACCCCCACTGACGAGCAGGAACAGGGCGTCTGGCTGACCCAGGAGGCCCACGACCGGCTGAAGGCCGAGCTCGACCAGCTGGTGGCGGGCCGCCCAGCCATGGCCGCCGAGATCAACGCCCGCCGCGAGGAGGGCGACCTCCGCGAGAACGGCGGCTACCACGCGGCCAAGGACGAGCAGGGCAAGCAGGAGGCCCGCATCCGGCAGCTGGAGGACCTGCTGCGCAAGGCGCGGGTCGGCGACGCCCCGACGACGGCGACGCACGCGGCCACCGGCACCGTGATCACGATCCGGTTCCAGGGGGACGAGGAGACCGAGAAGTTCCTCCTCGGCTCCCGGGAGATCGCCGGCACCACCGGCCTGCAGGTCTACTCCCCCGAGTCGGCCCTCGGGTCGGCGATCATGGGCGCCGCGCCGGGCACGACGGTCACCTACCAGGCGCCCAACGGCCGCGACATGACCGTCGAGGTCGTCGCGGTCGAGCCCTTCGTCCCCTGACGGCGGACGTGCGCGGCGGCGGCGTCCGCTCGCGGCGGGCGGAGAACACCGGTTTCGAGTGCGTGCACTGCCGGGTGGCGGTGCCGGCCAACACCGACGGGCACTACCGCAACCACTGCCCCGTCTGCCTGTGGTCGCTGCACGTCGACGAGCTGCCCGGCGACCGCGCCAGCGAGTGCCGGGCGCCGATGGAGCCGATCGGCCTCGTGGAGAAGTCCGGCAAGGGCTGGCAGGTGGTCCACCGCTGCACGGCGTGCGGCCACCGCCAGCCCAACCGGCTGGTCCGCGAGGGCGACGCCCCCGACGACCTGGACGTCGTCCTCGGCCTGCCCTGGCTCTGACAGCGGGGCCGGCTCAGCTCGGGTCCTTGCCCTCGCCGCGGTCCATGCCGGCGGGGTGCGGAGCGAGGAGCCCGCGGCGGCGCAGCAGCGGGGTCGGGTCGGCATCGCGGCCGCGGACGGCGCGGAACGCCTCCAGCGGGTCGACCGAACCGCCCACCGCCAGCAGCCGCGACCGGAAGACCTCCCCGTTCTCGCGGCGCAGGCCGCCGTTCTCCCGGAACCACTCCACGGTGTCGGCGTCGAGCACCTCCGACCAGATGTAGGAGTAGTACCCGGCCGCGTAGCCGCCCGCGAAGACGTGCTGGAAGTACGTCGTCCGGTAGCGCGGCGGGACGAGGTCGTCGGCGACCCCGGCGGCCACGAGCGCGGCCCGCTCGAACTCGACCGGGTCACCGATCTCGGTCTCCGGCGTGATCCGGTGCCAGGCCTGGTCGAGCAGCGTGGCCGCCAGGTACTCCAGGGTCGAGAAGCCCTCCCCCCAGAGCCGGGCCGCGTCGATCGCCTCGACGACGGACGCCGGCAGCGGCTCGTCGGTGTCGACGTGCCGGGCGTAGTGGGCGAGCACCTCGGGCCACAGCGCCCACATCTCGTTGACCTGGCTGGGGAACTCCACGAAGTCCCGCGGCACGCTGGTGCCGGCGAACCGCGGGTAGGTGACGGCGGAGCTGAGCCCGTGCAGCGTGTGGCCGAACTCGTGGAAGAGGGTGTTCACCTCGTCGAGGGTCAGCAGCGTCGGCTGCCCGTCGGCGGCGCGCGTGATGTTGAGGTTGTTGACGACCACCGGCCGGGTGCCCAGCAGCCTCGACTGCGTCACGAACGAGCTCATCCACGCCCCGCCGCGCTTGCCCTCACGGGCGAAGTAGTCGCCGAGGTACAGGCCGACGGCGTGCCCGTCGGCGTCGGTGACCTCCCAGACCCGGACGTCGGGGTGGTAGCCGGCCAGCTCCGGCCGCGGGGTGAACCGGTAGCCGTAGAGCAGCTCGGCGGCGCGGAAGACGCCGTCGACCAGCACCCGGTCGAGTTCGAACCAGGGGCGCAGCGCGGCGGTGTCGATGGCGTAGCGCTCGGCGCGCACCCGCTCGCTGTAGAAGGCCCAGTCCCAGGCGGCGAGCTCGGCGACGCCGTCGCGGGCCGCGGCCTCGCTCAGCGCGGCGGCCTCGGCCCGTGCGTTGTCCCGCGACGGCCCGACCATCGAGGCGAGCATCGCGTCGACCGCCTCGGTGCTGCCCGCCGTCTGATCGGCCAGCACGAGGTCGGCGTGGGTGGCGAAGCCGAGCAACCGCGCCCGCTCGGCCCGCAGCCGGGCGATCCGCAGCGCCACCGGCCGGTTGTCGTACGCGCCGTCGGACGCGCGGGCCACCGAGGCCTCGAACACCCGGCGGCGCAGGTCGCGGTTGCGCAGCTTGGCCAGCGCCGGCTGCCCGGTCGGCAGCGACAGGGGGAGCAGGTAGCCCTCCACCCCCCGGTCGGCGGCGGCGCGGGCCGCGGCGGCGACCTCCTCGTCGCTGAGCCCGTCGAGCTCGGCGGCGTCGGTCACCTGCACCGCTGCGGCCTCGGTCGCCACCTGCAGGTTCTGCCCGAAGGTGGTCGAGAGCTCGGAGAGCTCCTGGTTGAGCTCGGACAGGCGGGCCCGGCCGGCGTCGTCGAGCCCGGCGCCGGAGAGGACGAAGTCGAGGTGGTAGCGCTCCACCAGCCGCAGCGCCTCGGCGTCCAGCCCGGCCTCGTGCCGGGTGGCGTGGACGGCCTGGATGCGGGCGAACAGCGCCGGGTCCAGCCGCAGCGCATCCGAGTGCGCCGCCTCCAGGGGCGCCAGCTCCCGCTCGATCTCCCGCAACCGGGCCGACGACGTCGACGAGGCCAGGTTGTGGAAGACCGCTCCGGCCCGCCGCAGCAGCCGCCCCGACCGTTCCAGGGCGACCACGGTGTTCTCGAACGTCGGCGGCTCCGCCGAGCCCACGACGGCGGCGACCTCGGCCCGCTGCTCGGCCATGCCGGCCAGCATCGCCTCGCGGCAGTGCTCCAGGGTGATGGCCGCGAACGGGGGCAGGCCGTACGGCAGGGCCGACGGCTCCAGCAGCGGGTTGTCCGGGGACACGGGGGTGGTCTCGACGGCGCTCACCAGCCCATCCTGGTCCTGGCCGGGCGGTCCTGCCGGACCGCCCGGCCACCAGCTGCTCAGCGGCTGGCCGTGCCCCGGTAGGCACGGACCGACAGCGGGACGAAGACGGCCAGGATGATCACCACCCACAGCAGCGTGTAGAGCACCGGGTGCTGCAGTGACCAGGCGTCCGAGGTCGGAGCGCCCGGGACGGTGTTGCCGAACAGCTCGCGGGCCGACTGCACGACCGACGACACGGGGTTCCACTCGGCGAAGGTCCGCAGCACCGACGGGAACGTCTCGAGCGGCACGAAGGTGTTCGCGACGAACGTCAGCGGGAAGATCACGATGAAGCTGGCGTTGTTGACCACCTCCGGCGTACGCACCAGCAACCCGACCAGCGCCATCAGCCAGGAGATCGCGAACGCGAACAGCAGCAGGATCAGGAAGCCGCCGACCGCCTCGCCGACCGAGGTGTGGATGCGCCATCCCACGGCCAGCCCGGTGAGCGCCATGACCGCGATCGAGATGATGTTCAGCCCGGCATCGGCGATCGTGCGCCCGATGAGCACCGCCGACCGCGACATGGGCAGCGACCGGAACCGGTCGATCAGCCCCTTCTGCAGGTCCTCGGCGATGCTCGCACCGGTGACCGTCGATCCGAAGACCACCGTCTGCGCGAAGATGCCCGGCAGCAGGAACTCGGCATAGCTGATGTCACCGGGGACCTGGATGGAACCGCCGAACACATAGCGGAACAGCAGCACGAACATGATCGGCGACAGCGTCGCGAACACGATCAGGTCGGGGACGCGCTTGACCTTGATCAGGTTGCGCTTGGTGATGACGGCGCTGTCGGACAGCGTCGCGGCGAGGCTGCTCATCGGACACCTCCTGTCACGGCCGGCTCGGTCCGCGGGTCGTCGTCGGTGGCGGCTGCTTCCGCTGCGTGCCCGGTGAGCGCGAGGAAGACGTCGTCGAGGTCGGGGCGGCGCAGGCCCACGTCGAAGATCTCCGCGGTGTACCCGTCCAGCCGCTGCAGTGCCTCGGCCAGGATCTCCGCACCGCCGCTCACCGGGAGGGTGAGCCGGCGCGCCTGCTCGTCGACCTGCGGCTCGTCGACCGCCAGGCCGCGCAGCCGCGCCGCGATGTCGGGCAGCACCGCCGCCGTCGTCACCGTGAACTCCAGCCGCTGGCCGCCGACCTGGGCCTTCAGCTCGTCGGCCGTCCCGCGGGCGATGACCTGCCCGTGGTCGATGACCACCATCCGGTCGGCCAGCCGGTCGGCCTCCTCCAGGTACTGGGTGGTGAGCAGGATCGTCGTCCCGCCGTCGGCGAGATCGGCGATGAACTCCCACATGCCCAGCCGGCTGCGCGGGTCGAGGCCGGTGGTCGGCTCGTCGAGGAACAGCACCCGGGGCCGGGCGATCAGCGAGGCGGCGATGTCCAGCCGCCGCCGCATGCCGCCGGAGTAGGTCTTGGCCGGGCGGTCGGCGGCGCCGGCGAGGTCGAACCGCTCCAGCAGCTCGCCGGCCCTCGCCCGCGCTTGCCGGCGGCCCAGCCGGTACAGCCGGCCCACCATCTCCAGGTTCTCGACCCCGGTGAGGTACTCGTCGACCGCGGCGTACTGCCCGGTCAGCCCGATCGAGGCGCGCACCGCGTCGCCGTCGCGGACGACGTCGAGCCCCAGCACCTCCGCGCGGCCGGCGTCGGCCTTCAGCAGCGTGGTGAGGATGCGGACCACGGTGGTCTTCCCCGCCCCGTTGGGGCCGAGCAGCCCGAGCACGGACCCCTCGGCCGCCGTCAGGTCCACCCCGTCGAGCGCGGTGGTCCCGCCGTAGCGCTTGACCAACCCCTCGACAACGATCGCGTCGCTCATGCCCAGGACGCTAGGCCGGAGCACCGACGGTTTCCGACTGGTTTTCCCGACGGGCGGACCGGTCTCGGACGGAGCTGCAGAGTCATGTCAGACAGGACGGAGGGACCCGGCGGAATTCATCGGTCTACTCCTGCGTGACCGCGTAGCCCGCCCGCTGCAGCGCCGCGAGGACTTCCTCGGCGTGCTCGGGCCCCCGGGTCTCCAGGACGACGAAGACCTCGACCTCGCCGAGATGCAGGCGCGTCGCCGTCCGCTCGTGCCCGACCTCGAGCACGTTGGCCCCGGCGTCGGCGAGCGCGGTCAGGAGCGCGGCCAGCGAGCCGGGCCGGTCGGGGACGTGCAGCCGCAGGCGCAGGTAGCGCCCCGCGGCGGCCATGCCGTGCTGCACGACCTTGAGCAGCAGCACCGGGTCGATGTTGCCGCCGGAGACCACTGCGACCACCGGCGGCGGGAACGCGTCGGGGTCGGCCATCACCGCGGCGACGGCCGCGGCCCCGGCCGGCTCCACGACCAGCTTGACCCGCTCGAGGCAGAGCAGCAGGGCGCGCGAGAGGTCCTCCTCGCTGACCGTCCGCACCTCGTCGACCAGCGAGCGGACGTGCGCGAGCGTGAGCTCACCCGGCGCGCCGACGGCGATGCCGTCGGCCATCGTGGCCATCCCGTCCAGGGCCACCGGGCGCCCCGCGGCCAGCGACCCGGGGAACGCGGCGGCGCCCTCCGCCTGCACGGCCACGATCCGCACGTCCGGACGCCGCCCCCGCACCGCCGCGGCGATCCCGGAGACCAGCCCTCCACCGCCGGCGCCCACCACCACCGTGGCGACGTCGGGGCACTGCTCGAGCAGTTCCAGGCCGACGGTGCCCTGCCCGGCGATGACGTCCGGGTGGTCGAAGGGGTGGATGAACACCGCACCGGTCCGCTCGGCGTGCTCGAGGGCCGCGGTCATCGCCTCGGTCAGCGAGTGCCCGCACAGCCGGGTGTCGGCGCCGTAGCCGCGGGTGGCCTCGACCTTGGGCAGGGGCGCCGTCTCGGGCATGAACACCGTCGCGCGGATGCCGAGCATCCGGGCGGCCAGCGCCACCCCCTGCGCGTGGTTGCCGGCGCTGGCCGCGACGACGCCGCGCGCCCGCTCCTCGGGGGTCAGCCGGGCCAGCCGGGTGTACGCGCCGCGGATCTTGAACGAGCCGGTGCGCTGCAGATTCTCGCACTTGAGCCAGACCGGGCCGCCGACCCGCTCGGCCAGTGCGCGGGCGTGCTCCAGCGGGGTGCGCCGGACCACGCCGTCCAGCAGCGCGGCCGCGGCGGCGACGTCCGCCCCGGAGACCAGGGCAATCTCCGACGCCGTCATGCCGGCGATCATCCCAGCCCGGGGCACCGGACGCCGGGCGTGGGATGAGGCGCCGACGGGTGCCCGCAGCGGCACGGGCGTCGTACCGTGGCTGAGGTGACGGACCCCGGCAGCAGTGCCTCCGCTCCCCCCGCCCCCACGACCCTGGGCGAGCTCCGCGACAGCGGGGCCACCTTCCGGCCGGTCAAGGCCGAGATCCGCGCCAACCTGCTCGCCCGCCTCGGCGCCGGCGAGCCCACCCTGCCCGGCATCGTCGGCTTCGAGGACACCGTCGTGCCCGAGGTCGAGCGGGCCCTGATCGCCGGCCACGACCTGGTCCTTCTCGGCGAGCGCGGCCAGGGCAAGACCCGGCTGATCCGCACCCTCGTCGGCCTGCTCGACGAGTGGACCCCGGTGCTCCCGGGCAGCGAGCTCAACGAGCACCCGCTCAACCCGATCAGCGTGTGGGCGCACCGGCAGATCGCCGAGCACGGGGACGCCACCCCGGTCGGCTGGCTGCACCGCAGCGACCGGTTCGGGGAGAAGCTGGCCACCCCCGACACCTCCGTGGGCGACCTGATCGGCGACGTCGACCCGATCAAGGTGGCCGCGGGGCGCACCCTGGGCGACCCGGAGACGGTGCACTACGGCCTGGTGCCCCGCACCAACCGCGGCATCTTCAGCGTCAACGAGCTGCCCGACCTGGCCGAGCGGATCCAGGTGGCGCTGCTCAACGTGCTGGAGGAGCGCGACATCCAGATCCGCGGCTACCGGGTGCGGCTGCCGCTGGACCTGCTGCTGGTGGCCAGCGCCAACCCCGAGGACTACACCAACCGGGGCCGGATCATCACCCCGCTCAAGGACCGCTTCGGCGCCGAGGTGCGCACCCACTACCCGATCGAGCTGGCCGACGAGATCCGGCTGCTGCACCAGGAGGCGCACACCAGCTGGCTGGGCGCGCAGGGCGACGGCCACCTGGGTGCCCCGATCATCCCCGAGCACCTGGCCGAGATCGTCGCCCGCTTCGCCCGGCTGGTCCGCGAGTCCAACCACGTCGACCAGCGCTCCGGCGTCAGCGCCCGGTTCGCCATCGCCGGGCTGGAGACGATCGCCGCCTCCGCCGTCCGCCGGGCCGCCGTCGCCGGGGAGACCCGGCCGGTCGCCCGCGTCGTGGACCTGCCCAGCGTGGTCCCGGCCAGCCGGGGCAAGGTCGAGTTCGCCGACGCCGGCGCGGACCCGGACGACGAGCGGGAGCTGGAGATCCTCGAGCACCTGCTCCGCCAGGCGACCGCGCAGACCTTCCGCGCCCGCTGCGCCGGCCTGGACCTCACCGGGCTGCAGGAGCACTTCACCGGCGGGGAGACCGTCGAGTCCGGCGAGCTGGTGCCCGCCGCGGCGCTGCTGGGTCAGCTGGGCACGATCCCGAAGCTGGCCGAGCTGCTGGGCCGCCTCGGCGTACCGGAGGGCGAGCAGTCGGCCGAGCAGGCCGCCGCCGCGGTGGAGTTCGCCCTCGAGGGGCTCTACCTCACCCGCCGGCTGGCCAAGGACACCGACGGCGGCCGCACGGTGTACGGGGCCTGACGTGGTCCGCCGGCCCGGGAAGGGCTACCGGTACGGACGCTGGCGGGGCGGACCCGACCCGCTGGCGCCGCCCTACGACCTGGGCGACGCCGTCGACGAGATCGGCGATTCGGTGCTCGGCGGCAGCGGCGTGCGCGAGGCGCTGCGCGAGCTGCTGCGCCAGGGCATGGACGGCCGGCGCGGCCTCGACGAGCTGCGCCGATCGGTGCGCGATCGGCTGCGGCACGCGCGCACCGCCGGGCGGATGGACGGCACGCTGCAGGAGGTCCGCGAGCTGCTGGAGCAGGCCGTGGAGGCCGAGCGCCGGGAGCTGTTCCCCGACCCGGACGACGCAGCGAGGCTGGCCGAGGCAGAGCTCGACGCGCTGCCGGAGGACACCGCCGGCGCCGTCCGGGCGCTCAAGGACTACGACTGGCGCTCGGCCGAGGCCCGGCAGGCCTACGAGCAGATCCAGGACCTGCTGCGCCGCGAGGTGCTCGACAGCTCCTTCGCGTCGATGAAGCAGGCGCTGGAGAACGCCACCGAGGCCGACATGCAGGCGGTCAAGGACATGGTGGCCGACCTCTCGCAGCTCATCGACGCGCACAACCGCGGCGAGGACACCGACGAGCAGTTCGCCGAGTTCATGGACAAGCACGGCCAGTTCTTCCCGGACGACCCGCAGTCGATCGACGAGCTGATCGACTCCCTCGCCCGGCGGGCCGCCGCCCAGGAGCGGATGATGGCCGGCCTCTCCCCCGAGCAGCGAGCCGAGCTGGCCGACCTCATGACCCAGGCCATGGCCGACATGGGCCTGGCCAGCGAGATGGCGCACCTGCAGGACGCACTCCGCCAGGCCCGCCCCGACCTGCCGTGGGGGCAGCGCGGGCAGGTGCCCGACGGCGAGCGGGCCCTCGGCCTGGGCGACGCGACCAGCGCCGTCGCCGAGCTCGCCGAGCTCGAGGCGCTGTCCAACCAGCTCTCCCAGGGCTACGCCGGGGCGTCGCTGGCCGACGTCGACGAGGAGCTGCTCGAGCGGGCACTGGGCCGGCCGGCCGTCGACGACCTCGCCGCGCTGCGCCAGCTGGAGCGGGAGCTGGAGCGGCAGGGCTACCTCAACCGCTCCGACGGCCGGCTGGAGCTCTCCCCCAAGGCGGTCCGCCGGCTCGGGGCGACCGCGCTGCGGCGGGTGTTCGCGCAGCTCGACGCCACCGGCCGGGGCGACCACGACATGACCGACGCGGGCGCGGCGGGCGAGCTGACCGGCGGGTCGCGGGAGTGGCGGTTCGGCGACGAGCAGCCGCTGGACGTCATCCGCACGGTGAAGAACGCCGTGCTGCGCACCGCGCACGAGCCCCGGGGGGACGGCGACCGGCGGGTGCGGATCGCCGTCGACGACTTCGAGGTCGTGGAGACCGAGCGGCGCAGCGGCGCCGCGGTCGCGCTGCTGGTCGACCTCTCCTACTCGATGGCGCTGCGCGGCACCTGGGGCGCGGCCAAGTCGACGGCGATGGCCCTGCACTCGCTGGTGACCACCCGCTTCCCGCAGGACGCGATCCAGATCATCGGGTTCTCCTCCGTCGCCCAGGTGCTGCGGCCGCAGACCCTCGCCGAGCTGTCGGTGGACACCCTGCAGGGCACCAACCTGCAGCACGGGCTGATCCTCGCCCGGCGGTTCCTCGCCCGGCACCGGGACGCCGAACCGGTGGTCCTGGTGGTCACCGACGGCGAGCCCACCGCCCACCTGGAGGACGACGGCACGCCGTTCTTCTGCTGGCCGCCGATGCCCGAGACGATCGCCCGCACGGTCGCCGAGGTGGAGCGGGTGGCCCGGTCGGGGGCGACGATGAACGTCTTCGCCCTGGACCCGGAGCCGGGGCTGGTGCGCTTCGTGCACGACATCACCCAGCGGGCCGGCGGCCGGGTCTTCACCCCCGACAGCGAGCGGCTCGGTGAGTACGTGGTGGCCGACTACCTCCGCACACGGAGAGGACGGCGCGCCCGCTGACGCAGACCGGTCCCGTGCCCTCCACCGTCACCGTCGAACGGGTCCCCGTCGAGCTCACCCTGCCGCTGCGCAGCGCCGTGCTGCGCGACGGCGGCCCGGCCGGCATGCCGGGGGACGACGACCCGGCGACGGTGCACCTGGCCGCCCGCACCGCGGACGGGCGGATCGCCTGCGTCGCCCGGCTCTCACCCGCGCCCTGCCCGTGGCGGCCGGAGGCCCGCGCCCCCTGGCAGCTGCGCGGGATGGCCACCGATCCGGCGGTGCGCGGCAGCGGTGCGGGCCGGGCGCTGGTGCGCGACGGGCTGGCGCGGGTCGCCGCCCGCGGCGGGGACCTGGTGTGGTGCGACGCCCGGGAGACCGCCGTCGGCTTCTACGAGCGGATGGGCTTCACCGTGGTCGCCGGCCCGTACGACAAGCCGGGGATCGGCCGGCACCGGGGGATGGTCACCGATCTGGGCGGGCGCTGAGTGCGACCGTCGCGGTCAGCGACGTGCCGGGTGGGCGCCGCTCGAGCTGATCCCGGGGATCTCCCCGGCGCGGAAGGCGTCGACGAAGAGCCGGTGGTCCTCCTGCGTGCGGCGGGCGTAGCCGTGCGCGAAGTCGACCAGATCGGCGACGAACTCCTCCCGCCGGCCGCCGATCATCGCCGTGATCGCCTCCTCGGTCTGGAAGGGCACCAGGGTGTGGTCGCTGTCGGCGTCCCCGACGCAGTGCACCTTCGCCGTCGCCCGGCCCAGCTGGACCAGCACCGGACCGATCTCCTCGGGCTCGGTCAGGTCCTCCCAGTCCAGGTCCAGCTCGTAGGGCGAGAGTTCCTGCACCACGAAGCCCACCCCGTCGATCTCGGTGTAGCCGAGGAACGGGGAGGCGTTGGCCTGCAGGGCGCGCTGGGACATCGCCGTCCGGTGCCCCTCGTGCTCGAAGAAGCCCCGGATCGCCGGATCTCGCACGATCCGGCTGGGCGCCGGGACGTTGCCCTGCTTGAGCGAGAGGATGACGTCGTTCTCCAGCGCCTGGTCGTAGCCCTCGAGCAGCACGTTGTAGGCGGGCAACCCGGCACTGCCGATCCCGAAGCCTCCGGTGCCGACGACATCCTTGACGTCGTAGGCCACGTCGCGGCGCCGGCGCGGGGGGAAGACGGTCTCGCGGTAGCGCTCCAGTGCGGCCAGCACCCGCTCCCGCTCGTCCTCGGGGAGCCGCCGGTTGCGCGGGAGGTCGGCGAAGCGCCGCCGGTAGTCCTCGACGACGGTCAGCCGGTCCAGCAGCATCCCGCGGGTGCGCATGCTGGTCTCCAGGATCACCTCACGCACCGCGCCCTCGGTGTTCTCCCGGACCAGCGCGAACGAGCGGTCGTCCTCGAGCCGGGTGAACGCCGTGACCTGGTCGAGGTAGGCATCGAGGTAGCGGCGGAGCAGGACGGCGATGACGTCGTCGCCGAACGCCTTGCGCCAGGCGAGCAGGGCGAAACTGGCTACGAAGCGCCGCAGATCCCAGCTGACGTGCCCGAGGTAGGCCTCGTCGAAGTCGTTGACGTCGAAGACGATGCGGCCGGCCCCGTCCATGTAGGTGCCGAAGTTCTCCGCGTGCAGGTCCCCCTGGATCCACACCCGGCTGGTGCGCTCGTCGCACCAGCGGTCCTCCAGCTGGGCCATGTCGGCGTAGAACAGGCAGGCGCTCCCGCGGTAGAACGCGAACGGGTCGGCGGCCATCTTGCGGAACTTGGTGCGGAACGCGTCCGCGTCTGCGGCCATGAGGTCGGCGAACGCCTCGACCAGTACGTCGATGATGACCTGCGCCCGTTCGCGGTCCGCCGGTCCGCCGGTGACCCGTGCGGGGGAATCGCCCACAGGGGCACCGTAGGGGGCGGTTAACCTGCGGGACAGAGGCGAGCGGAACGGGACGAGGGCGGCGGTGACTCGAGCGAGCAGGGCACGGCGGCTGGCCACGGGGGCCGCCTACGGCGGCGGGAGCGTCGGCCTCGCCGGCGTGGCCATGGTGGCGCTGTTGCGGGAGCAGGCGCGGGCGGCGCGGCGCAAGGTCGAGGCCCGGACGGCGAAGGCCGACCCGCCCACGGGCAACGGCCTCTACGGCCGCCGCCGTGGCAAGCCGCTGGTGCTCGCCGTGCTCGGCGACTCCAGCGCCGTCGGCCTGGGGGTGGAGCGGGCCGCGGAGACCCCCGGCGTGCTGCTCGCCGCCGCCCTGGCCGAGCTGGCCGAGCGCCCGGTGCGACTGGTCCGGCTCGCGGTCTCCGGCGCGGAGTCCCGGGAGCTCGACGAGCAGGTCGATCGGGCCCTGGACGAGCACCCCGACGTCGCGGTGATCATGATCGGCGCCAACGACGTCACCACCCGCACCCGACCCTCGACGTCGGTGCGCCACCTCCGGGAGGCCGTCGGCCGGCTCACCGGGGCCGGCGCGCAGGTCGTCGTCGGCACCTGCCCCGACCTGGGCACGATCCGGCCGATCGGCCAGCCGCTGCGGCTGCTCGCCCGGCGCTGGAGCCGGCAGATGGCCGCCGCCCAGACGATCGCCGTCGTCGAGGCCGGCGGGCGCACCGTCTCCCTCGGCTCGGTCCTCGGGCCCACGTTCGCCCAGGACCGCGGCCTGTTCAGCATCGACGAGTTCCACCCCAGCGCGGCCGGGTACGCCGCCGCGGCCGCCGTGCTGCTGCCGTCGGTCGCCGACGCCCTCGGCGTGTGGCCCGCCGTCGCCGACCGTGGCCTGCGCACCCTCCGCCGGGACACGGTGCGTCCGGTCGCCCAGGCTGCTGTCCGCGCCGCCGGCCGGACCGGCACCGAGGTGCAGGCCACCGAGGTCCGCGGCTCCGACACCGGGCCGCGCGGCCCCTGGGCGCGGCTGCGCCGGCGCCGCCCGCCGGACCTGCCCACGCCGGACCAGGCGGAGCGGGCCGAGCAGACCACCGTCGGCTGACAGCCCCGGGAGCATCGCAGCGAGGAACGAGCGAGGAGCGGACCGGGGCGCGCAGGCCGACCCATGTCACCGTCGGCTGCCGGCCGTTCCCGAGCGGGTCACCGCGTTCGTTACCGAAGAGTAGGTTCGGGGTCGACCGAGAACCTCATCGTGGAGGACCCATGCCCGAAGCCGTCATCGTCGCGACCGCCCGCTCGCCCATCGGCCGCGCGTTCAAGGGCTCGCTCAAGGACCTGCGCCCCGACGACCTGACCGCCACCATCGTCCGGGCGGCGCTGGACAAGGTGCCCGCGCTCGACCCGGCCGACATCGACGACCTGATCCTCGGCTGTGGCCTGCCCGGGGGCGAGCAGGGCCACAACATGGGCCGTGTGGTCAGCGTGCTGCTCGGCATGGACCACCTGCCGGGCACCACGATCACCCGCTACTGCTCCTCCTCGCTGCAGACCACCCGCATGGCGATGCACGCGATCAAGGCCGGCGAGGGTGACGTCTTCATCTCCGCCGGCGTGGAGATGGTGTCCCGGTTCGCCAAGGGCAGCAGCGACTCCCTGCCCGACACCCAGAACCCGGCGTTCGCCGACGCGCAGGCCCGGGTGGCCAAGACCGCGGAGAGCGGCGCGGACTCCTGGACCGACCCGCGCGAGAGCGGCGAGCTCCCCGACATCTACGTCGCGATGGGCCAGACGGCGGAGAACCTGGCGCTGCTCAAGGACGTCTCCCGGCAGGAGATGGACGAGTTCGCCGTCCGCAGCCAGAACCTCGCCGAGCAGGCCATCGCCGACGGTTTCTGGGCGCGGGAGATCACCCCGGTCACCACGCCGGACGGCACCGTCGTCAGCACGGACGACGGCCCGCGGCCGGGGACCACGCTGGAGGGCATCTCCGGGCTCAAGCCGGTCTTCCGCCCCGACGGCCGGGTCACCGCCGGCAACGCCTGCCCGCTCAACGACGGCGCGGCCGCCGTGGTCGTGATGAGCGACACCAAGGCCCGCCACCTGGGGTTGACCCCGCTGGCGCGGATCGTGTCCACGGCCGTCACCGGCCTGTCCCCGGAGATCATGGGCTACGGCCCGGTCGACGCCTCGCGGCTGGCGCTGCAGCGGGCGGGGATGACGATGGACGACATCGACCTGGTCGAGATCAACGAGGCCTTCGCCGCGCAGGTCATCCCGAGCTACCGCGACCTGGACATCGACATCGACAAGCTGAACGTGCACGGCGGCGCGATCGCCGTCGGCCACCCGTTCGGCATGACCGGCGCCCGCATCACCGGCACGCTGATCAACGGCCTGCAGACGAGGGACAAGACCTTCGGCCTGGAGACCATGTGCGTCGGCGGCGGCATGGGCATGGCGATGATCCTGGAGCGCCTCTCCTAGGTCTGGAGGCTCCCCGGTCCTTGAAACCACAGTGGCCCGGCCCCCTCGCGGGGACCGGGCCACTGTCGTCTGATGGCCCCGCTGCAGGGGCCCGCGCCGAGCGCGCGAGGCGTGGGGGGCAGCGGGGCCCTCTCTCAGTCGTTCTGCAGGTAGGACAGCAGACGCAGGATCTCCAGGTACAGCCAGACGACCGTGACGAGCAGGCCGAAGGCGACGTACCAGGCGAACTTCGCCGGGGCGCCGCGGCGGATCGCCTCGTCGGCCATGTCGAAGTCCAGCAGCAGCGTGAAGGCCGCGACACCGATGACGACGACGCTGAACAGGATGGCGAGCGGGCCACCGTCACGCAGGCCCAGCCCACCCGGGGTGAAGAAGCTCGCGATCAGGTTGACCAGCACCAGCGCCAGGACGCCGAACATCGCGCCGACGATCCAGCGGGTCAGCTTCGGGGTGACCCGGATGGCGCCGGTCTTGTAGACCACCAGCATGCCGAAGAACACACCGAACGTGCCGATCAGCGCCTGGATGACGATGCCGGGGTAGAGATCGTTGAACGCCTCGCTGATGGCGCCGAGCGCGACACCGTAGAGCGCGCCGTAGGCCAGGGTGGCCACCGGGTTGGCGATCTGCTTGAACGCGATCACCAGGCCCAGCACGAAGGCCACGAGGACGGCGGGCAGCGCCAGACCCCAGGCGGCCTGTCCGGGCATCGCCCAGACCGCGGCTGCCGCCAGGACGGTCACCAGGAACGAGAGCCCGGTCTTCTGGACGACGTCGTCCATCGTCATGTAGCGCGTCGTCGGCGGCGCGTACGGCTGCTGCGCGTACGGCGCCGGCGCGGGAGCGCCGTACTGCGGGGCCCCGTACTGGGGTGCGCCGTACTGCTGCTGCGGCCCACCCCACTGGGTGTACTGCTGGCCGTTGCCGGCGTTCGCGTTGGCGAATCCCCGGCCGAAGACCGGGTTGTGGCTGGGCATCGTCATCTCCTCGAGGTGACAGGCGGTTCGTGGGGGCTACGGTCCTAGACCCCACTCGTACTGGTCAACGCCCTGGGCGCTCGTTACGTTCCTGACCCCGCCCGGGGCACCCGGACGGGGGCATGGCCCGGTGGGGTGGGGTGCTGACCGTTGCACTGACCAGCAGCGCAGCGCTCCTCGGGGGGGAGTACTTGCACGCCAACGGCGGAGTTCCTACACAGCCGCGGGGCACCGGGGCCGGCGCTGCCGTACGGCGGCCTCGGCGCGGCCCGGCGCAGGAGGTCAGAGCGGCGAGGGGACGAACAACCCCAGCCGCAGGGCCCGCGCGGCGGCCGTGGTGCGCGACGGTGCGCCGAGCTTCGCCCGCACGTGATCCAGATGCACCGCGACGGTGCGGACGCTGATGCCCAGGCCTTCGGCGATCTGCTCGTTCGTCGCCCCGGTCACCAGCAGCCCGAGCACCTGCAGCTCGCGCCGGCTGAGCCCGTGCAGGTTCCCGGCCGGGCTGACCAGGACGACCGCCGCGGCGAACAGCTGCAGGTCCGGCGGGGCGGCCAGCACGGTGATCCGGGCGTGGGTGCCCGCGTCGTCTCCGTCCTCCCCGCCGGGCAACGGGGCCAGGAACGAGGCGTACGTGCTGCCCTCGGCCAGCTGTACGACGGCCGCCGCCAGCACGCCGGACCCGCGTGCGAGCAGCCGGTGATCGGGTCGGCCGGGCAGGGGCTGCACCATTCCCGACAGGGTGAGCACGACCCCCGCGGTGGCCGCGTGCACCATCTCGGCGATGGTTGCCAGCGAGCGCCACGGGTCCACCGCCACCGCCACCTGCTCGGCCAGCAGCTCGGCCAGGTTGCAGGCGTCCGCGCCGGTCGGGGTGGCGCGCTCGGTGGTCACCCCGAGCAGGCCCAGGTACCGGTGGTCCGGGGTGAACAGCGCCACACCCACAGCTCCCCGGAAGCCGGCCGGGAGCAGGTACTCGGCCCACACGGGGATCTCCGCCTGGGGCACGGGAGTGTCCACGTGCTGCACCGGGTGCCGGGTCCGCCGCTGGCCGCCCAGTTCGAGGTCGTGCAGAAACTCCGGGCTGTCGAGGTATCCGTCGGTGCGGTCGTCATAGCCGTGCCTGATCAGCGGCACGTGCGCGCTCCCGCCCGGGGGCAGCAGGGCGATGAAGCCGGCCTCGAACGGGATCACCCGCTGCACCTGGGCGAGCAGGGCCCCGGCCCGCTCCGCCAGCGTGCCCGGCGCTGCGCCGATGCCGGTGACCTCGGTGAGGATCTCGGCGGCGTTCACCGGCAGCCCGCGTGCACCCACGTCTGAGGGCATCGACACTCCCGACATCACCGCCGGCCCACCCGGATCCTCCCCCCGGCATGCCCCGTGCGGGTGGACCGCCGCCATCCGGCATCGGCTGAGGCCGCCATCGTCCCCCCGCGACCGCGCCACGACCAGCCCCCGCTCACCGGGCCGGCAACCCCCCGGCCACCCCCATACACGTTGCGCGGATAGGTAGAAGTACCTATGGACGGGGCTTGGTGGCACCGCCCGCGGGTAGGGACCGGGGTGGGGAAGGCGAGGGCTCGCCCCGTCGCAGGATGGTCGAACAGCCGGCAGGTGGAGGGGCCGAGTCCAGCTGCTCCTCTCCTCGCTCCGGGCTGGGCACGGTCCGGAGCGGCGGAGCAGAGCACCGAGCCGCGGCCCTCGCCGTGCCCGGTCGGGTCAGGCCGCGGTGACAGTCCGCCGCGGCAGGAAGAGCCCCTCGCGGAGCGCACGGATGACGAGCCCGGTCCGCGACGGGGCGTCCAGCAGGTCCATGCTGCGATGCACGCAGTCGGCGACCTCCTTCGTGGTGGTGCCCAGGGCCTGCGCGATGCGCTCGTCCGGCCAGTCCTCCAGGACGAGGCCCAGGACCTGCAGTTCCCGGTGGGACATGCCGCGCAGATCCGGCGGCGGGGAGACCAGGACGACGCCTCGCAGGTGGTCGGGGCCCTCGTCGCAGTCGAGCACGCTGACCTTCAGCAGCGCCCCGGCGTCGCTGTCGCTGCCCGGTGCGGGATGCAAGAAGACGGCGTAGGCGTCGCCGGCGTCCAGGCGCTCGGCCGCCTCGGCCAGAGCGAGAGAGCCGGGGGCGAGCACCCGGTGAGTCGGCAGCCCGGGCAGCGGTCCCACGTTCCCGCCGCGGGTGAGCACGGCGCCCGCGGCGGCGTCACGCACCAGCCCGGCGGCGGCGCGGATCGTGCGCATCCGGTCGATCGCGTGCGCCATCAGCCCGGTGACCGCACCGAGCAGGTCCCGGTCGACGACCGTGGGCCGGGAGGCGGACTCGGTCAGCGCGGTCAGATGGCCGACGTGCCGGCCGTCGCGCGTGAACAGCCCGACGCCCACCGAGCCGCCGAAGCCGGCCGGCCACAGGTACTCCTGCCAGGCGAGCGTCTCCGCGGCCGGCACCGCCAGGTCTGCGAGCAGCAGCGGCGGGGTGGGCCGGTTCAACCCGAGCCGGTCCATCTCGGCGTCGCCCTCCCGGCTCTCGTAGTAGGCGTGCAGCGCTGCGACCTCTCCGGTGGCAGCGAGAGCGAACCGGCCCTGCCGCTCCGGGTCCCGTACCGAGATCGACGCGGCTTCGCAGGGCACCACCCGCCGGAGCAGCTCCAGCATCTGCTCGGCCCGCTCGGCGACCGAGGCGGGCTCCGCGGCAATCCTCGCGATCGCCGCGGCCGTCTCCGACGCGGCTGCGATCACCTCGGCCACGGCAGCGCCTTCCTCGAGACCGCCGAAACCCACCAGGTCCCAGCCGACATCCGCGAGCTCGGCATCGAGTAAAGGCCGCGCAGCCCGGCCTGGCTAGACGGACGGCGCAGCGTGCAGTGCGGTTCACGCTGAATGCGAAGCGTGCGGCGCGAGCGGGTGTCATCGTCCCGGGGTCGAGCCCAGACGTGCGCGGGTCGCCGGCCGTGCCCTGCTCGATCGTGAGGAGGAGCAGGAGGGGGGACAACGCGAGGAGGCCGGAGTAGGCGATGAGTGCCGCGAGGAAGTGGCCGTCGTCACCGAACTTGTAGACGACGGCGAGTGGGAAGCCCACACCCGGATGTCGACGCTGGAACCGGTCCACCCGCTCGGTCCCCGTCCTCCCGCACCTCGCTGGCCGGAGGCGTGGGGACATCCCCCGTGTCGGGGCACTCAAGCTGTGGGCTCAGGGCACCTTCGCGGCCAGCACGTCGGCGGGCAGGATCTCCGGAGCACCGGTCAGGAGACGCTCGGCGTTCTCCAGCAGCGCCTTGGCGATCTGGCCGTCGAGGTGGGCCTGCCGCTCGGCCTCACCCGGGAAGGCGTCGACGATCCAGAACGTCGAGTCGTCCGTCCGCAGGGCGAACCAGGCCGTGGTCCCCGCCTCGGCGTTGGCCAGGTCGACGGCCCCCGCCAGGAACCGCGCCACCTCGTCACGGGTCTCCGGCCTCGCCGTCATCCGCACGACCAGAGCCTTCGTCACGGGACTGCTCATGCCGCGTCCTTCCGCGCAGCTGCGGCCGGGGCTGAGCCGGCCTCCACGCTAGGCCGCGGGCCCGGCCGCGGCATCGGCAGAGCGGCCGACGTCATGCGCCGGCCTGCCGGCGCGGGAGGAAGAGGCCGTCCGGGCCTTTCGCATGCCCGGAAACGGCCCGGCGTGCCGGCCGGCGCATCGGCTGCCGGAATGGCAGCGCCACCGACCGGGAGCAACGGTCAGCATTCCGAGTGCCCCCGGTGGGATTCGAACCCACACTCGGACCCTTTTAAGGGGCCTGCCTCTGCCGGTTGGGCTACGGGGGCCCGCTGCGCACGCTAGCCCCGCCGCCCGCCCCCATCGGCACGGGTTCAGCCCGCCCGGCTGTCCGGGGTGGCCTGCGGCGGCAGCTGCCGGGGGGTGGCGGCGGCGACGAACTCCCGCCGCGGGTCCTGCAGCTGCCCCAGCGCGATGACCTCCCGGCGGAACACCGAGGCCATCGTCCAGTCGGCGATCACCCTCGCCTTGCGGTTGAACGTCGGAACCCGGCTGACGTGGTAGGTCCGGTGCATGAACCACGCCGGCCAACCCTTGAGCTTCACGCCGTAGACCTGGGCCACGCCCTTGTGCAGCCCGAGGCTGGCCACCGACCCGGCGTACTCGTGCCGGTAGGGCACCGGCTGCTCGCCGCGGAGGGTCAGCAGGATGTTGTCGGCCAGCCGCCGGGCCTGGCGGACGGCGTGCTGCGCGTTGGGCGCGGTGGTGGCCCCGGGCTTGGTGACGTCCGGGACGGCGGCCAGGTCGCCCGCCGACCACGCGTCCGGCAGCCCCTGCACCTGCAGGGTCGGCTCGCAGAGGACCCGGCCGCGCTCGTCCACCGGCAGGTCGGTCTGCTGCAGCAGCGGGTTGGGCTTGGTCCCGGCGGTCCACACCAGGGTGTCGCTGGGGAACTCCTCACCGTCGGACAGCCGCACCATGCCGAGGTCCGACACCGACTCCAGCCGGGTGTTGAGCCGGACGTCCATGCCCCGCTCGATCAGCTGGCGGACCGTCCAGGCCGCCATGTCGAGGTCGACCTCCGGCAGGATCCGGCCGGTCGCCTCCACCAGCACCCACCGCATGTCGGTCGGGGACAGCCGCGGGTAGTAGTGCTCGACGGCGTAGTGGGCCATGTCCTCCAGCTCGGCGAAGGCCTCGACGCCGGCGTAGCCACCGCCCACGAAGGTGAACGTCAGCGCGCGGCGCCGGACGGCGGGGTCGTCGGTGGAGCTGGCCGCGTCGAGCCGCCCCAGCACGTGGTTGCGCAGGTAGATGGCCTCGCCGACGGTCTTGAAGCCGATGCCGTGCTCCGCCAGGCCGGGGATGGGCAGCGTGCGCGCCACCGAGCCGGCCGCCATGACCAGGATGTCGTAGGAGATCTGGAACGGCTTGCCCTCGATCGGGGCGATGAACGCGCGCCGCTCGGCGTGCCGGACGGCGGTGACCGCGCCCGTGATGACCCGGCAGTGCCGCAGCACGGGACGCAGCGGCACCACGACGTGTCTGGGCTCCACCGAGCCGGCGGCCGCCTCGGGAAGGAACGGCTGGTAGGTCATGTGCGGCTGCGGATCGACGACCACGATCTCCGCCTGCCCGCGGGACAGCTTCTTCTGCAGCCGCAGGGCGGTGTAGAGGCCGACGTAGCCGCCGCCCACGATCAGGATCACGGGACGCTGCTGCATGGCCTGAGCGTAGGGCCGAGCGGCCGGTCAGCGCGGCTCGGCGAGCTCCCTCGCGCGACCGAGCACCGCGTCGAGCATCGGCTCGGTCAGCTTGCCGGTGAAGGTGTTCTGCTGGCTGACGTGGTAGCTGCCCAGCAGGGTGAGCGGCCCGCGCGGGCCCTCGAGGGTGACCTCGACGCCGTGCCCGAACGCCGGTCGCGGCCGCGGCAGCCGGTACCCGGCCTCGGCCAGGACCGGCCACAGCGCGGTCCAGCCGAACCCGCCGAGGACGACGACGACCCGCAGCTGCGGCAGCAGCTCGAGCTCCCGGGCCAGCCACGGCGAGCAGGTGTCCCGCTCCGCGGGGGTGGGCGCGTTGGCCGGCGGGGCGCAGCGCACCGCGGCGGCGACCCGGACGCCGGTGAGCTCCAGACCGTCCCCGATGTGGGTGGAGGTCGGCTGGTTGGCCAGCCCGGCCCGCCACAGCGCGGCGAAGATCCAGTCGCCGCTGCGGTCGCCGGTGAACACCCGGCCGGTGCGGTTGCCGCCGTGCGCGGCGGGTGCCAGCCCGACGACGGCGATCCGGGCGTCGGCCGGGCCGAGCCCGGGCACCGGCCGGCCCCAGTAGTCCTGGTCGCGGAAGGAGGCCCGCTTGACCCGCGCCACGTCCTCCCGCCAGCCGACCAGGCGCGGGCAGGCCCGGCAGCCGGAGACGCGGGCGTCGAGGGCGGCGAGATCGCGGGCGCCCCGGGCCGAACGGAGAACGCCGGCCGGGGTGCGGGTCACCGGGAAACCGGCGGCGTCGGTGGCCACCCACCCAGTGGATCATCCGTCCCGGGGCGCGCGGACGCCGGCCCGGACGGCATGATCACCGCCGTGGCCCGGAAGAAGAAGCAGAAGTCCCCACTGGTCTGGAAGCTGCTCGGCTCGGGGTTCGCCACGGGCGCGGGCATCGCCGTCCGGAAGCTGGCCGATGCCGGCTGGTACGCGGCGCGCGGCAGCACGCCGCCCAAGAACCCCGCCGCGCCGGGCGTGACCTGGCCCGAGGCGCTGGCCTGGGCCGCGGTGTCCGGCGTCGCCGTCGCCGGGGGCCGCCTGCTGGCCGCCCGCGGCGCGGCGGCAACCTACGAGAAGCTGACCGGCAAGCTGCCGCCCGGGGTGAACACCGAGAGCCCCCGGATCTGACCCGGCCGCGGGCCGGGGTCAGCCGCGGGCCAGCTGCAGGGCGATGCCGTCGAGGATGTCGTGCTCGCTGACCACGACGTCGTCGAGGGCGAAGGCGTCCATGATCACCCGCAGGATCAACGAGCCGGCGCCGATCACGTCGACCCGGCCCGGGTGCATGACCGGCTCGACGGCCCGGCGGGCGCGGGTCGCGGTCAGCAGCCCGGCGGTGACCGAGCGGACCGCGCCGACCGGGATGCGCGAGCCGTGGATGGCCGCGGGGTCGTAGGCGGGCAGGGCCAGGGCCAGCGCGGCCACCGTGGTCACCGAACCCGCGAGCCCCACGAGCGTGGCCGCCTCCCCCACCGGCACGGCGGCGGCGACCTCGGCGAGCGCGGCCCGGATGTCGGCCTCGGCGCGCTGGATCTGGTCGGCGGTCGGCGGGTCGTCGTGCAGGTGCCGCTCGGTGAGCCGGACGCAGCCGATGTCGACCGAGCGGGCGGCCCGCACGCGGCCGGCGTCGCCGAGGACGAACTCGGTGGAGCCGCCGCCGATGTCGACGACCAGGTACGGCGGGAACGGGGCCGGCAGGCCGTGCGCGGCGACCGCGGCGTCCAGCGAGGCGGTGGCGCCGAGGAAGGACAGCCGCGCCTCCTCGTCGCCGGGGACGACGTCGGGCAACTGCCCGAGGGTGGCCAGGACCATCTCCTCGAAGTCGGCGCGGTTGGCGGCGTCCCGGGTGGCGCTGGTGGCCACCATCCGCACCCTCGTCGCGCCCAGCTCCCGGGCCTGGGCGGCGTACTCGGCCAGCACCGCCCGGGTGCGCTCGATCGCCTCCGGCGCGAGCCGACCGGTGGCGTCGACCCCCTGGCCGAGCCGGACGACCTCCATGCGGCGCAGCAGGTCGGTGTGCGCGCCCTCGGGAGGCACGTCGGCGACCAGCAGCCGGATGGAGTTGGTGCCGCAGTCGATCGCGGCGACGCGGGTCACGCCTCGCCCTCCGGCCGGGCGCAGGGGCCGCTGGCCCACCACTCCCCCATCTCCGCCACGGCGCGGTCGCCGATCGGGTTGACCCCGGGGCCGGCGGCCAGCGCGTGCGCGGCCAGGGCGTGCAGGCACTTGACCCGGTCGGGCATGCCGCCGGCGGTGGCGCGGGTGGGCAGCTCGCCGAGGGCGTCCCGCTCGGCGAGGTAGGCCTCGTGCGCGGCGCGGTACCGCGCGGCGAGCTCCGGGTCCTCGGCCAGCTCGGCCTGCCACTCGCGCATCCGGCCGGTCGACTCCAGCCGGCTGGCCGCGGCGTTCGCCCGCGGGCAGGTCAGGTAGTACAGCGTGGGGAACGGGGTGCCGTCCTCCAGCCGCGGCGAGGTCTGGACGACGTCGGGCTGCCCGCACGGACAGCGGTGCGCCACGGCGCGCAGGGCACGCGGCGGCCGGCCGAGCTGGCGGGCGATGATCTCCTGCTCCTCGGGCGTGACCGGTTCCTTCACTCGGTCGGTTCCTCCTCGTCGCCGTCGGCCACCGCGACCGACTGCAGCAGCGCGTCGTACCAGGGCGGGTCGCCGTCCTCGACCTCGGGCACCGTGCCCGCGTCGCCCTCGACCGCCTCGCCGTCGACCACGACGACCAGCCGGTCACCGGGAAGGACGTAGGCCAGCCGCTCCCGGGCCTCCCGGGCGGTGTAGGCCGGGTCACCCTGCCGCTCCAGCTGCTCCTCGAGGGCCTCGATGCGCTCGTCGAGCGCCGTCCCCTCGGCGGCCAGCCGGGTGAGCTCGGCGCGGCCGGCGAGGAACTGGCGGATCGGTCCGGCGAGGGTGAGCGCGAGCAGCAGGACCAGGCCGCCCAGCAGCACCGCGCGGCCGGTGAACAGCGGCCGGCGCGGCGCGGTCGACGTCCCGCCGGCGCGCGGGGTCCGCCGGCCCGGGCGGCGCCGCTCCGGGCGGCTGGTTCCGGTGCGGCCGGCCGGGATCGGCCGGGAGGCCGCGTGCGACAGCGGCCGCCCGGTGGCCCGCCGGCCGTCGGCCCGGGGCCCCCTGCCCCGGCCCCGGACCCCCGTCATCGGTCGGTGGACCTCATCGGCCGGTGTCGGCTGCGCGCAGCCGCGGGAAGGCGGCCGCGCCGGCGTAGCGGGCGGCGTCGTCCAGCTCCTCCTCGATGCGCAGCAGCTGGTTGTACTTCGCCGTCCGCTCACCGCGTGCCGGGGCACCGGTCTTGATCTGCCCGCAGTCGGTGGCGACGGCGAGGTCGGCGATCGTGGTGTCCTCGGTCTCGCCAGAGCGGTGGCTCATCATGCTGCGGTAGCCGCTGCGGTGGGCGAGGTTGACCGCGTCGAGGGTCTCGGTGAGGGTGCCGATCTGGTTGACCTTGACCAGCAGCGCGTTGGCCGCACCGCGGGCGATCCCGTCGGCGAGCCGCTCCGGGTTGGTGACGAACAGGTCGTCGCCGACCAGCTGCACGCGGTCGCCCAGCGCGGCGGTGAGCGCCACCCAGCCGTCCCAGTCCTCCTCCGCCAGCGGGTCCTCGATCGAGACGATCGGGTAGGCGTCGACCAGCTCGCGGTAGTAGTCGATGAGGTACTCCGCCGACCGGGTCTCGCCCTCGAAGTCGTACCCGCCCTCGGCGTAGAACTCGGTGGCCGCCACGTCGAGCGCGAGCGCGACGTCCCGGCCGAGGGCGTAGCCCGCCTTCTCCACCGCCTCGGCGATCAGGTCGAGCGCGTCGCGGTTGCTGGGCAGGTCGGGGGCGAAGCCGCCCTCGTCGCCGAGGCCCGTGGACAGGCGGCGGCCCTTCAGCACCGCCTTGAGCGCGTGGTAGGTCTCGGTACCGACCTGCAGCGCCTCGGCGAAGGTCGCCGCCCCGATCGGGGCGATCATGAACTCCTGCACGTCGACGTTGCTGTCGGCGTGGGCACCGCCGTTGAGGATGTTCATCATCGGCACCGGCAGCAGGTGCGCCGAGGGGCCGCCCACGTAGCGGAACAGCGGCAGCCCGGTGGACTCCGCGGCCGCCCGGGCCACCGCCAGGCTCACGCCCAGGATGGCGTTGGCCCCCAGGCGGGCCTTGTTCGGCGTGCCGTCGAGATCGATCAGCCGCTGGTCGATCAGCCGCTGCTCGCTGGCCTCGTAGCCGACCAGCTCGGGGCCGATCACGTCGAGCACGTTGTCGACGGCCTTGGTGACGCCCTTGCCGCCGTACCGCTCGCCGCCGTCGCGCAGCTCCACCGCCTCGAAGGCACCGGTGGAGGCGCCGCTGGGGACCGCGGCGCGGCTGATCGTCCCGTCGTCGAGGGCGACCTCGACCTCCACGGTGGGGTTTCCGCGCGAGTCGAGGATCTCCCGCGCGCCTACGGCGTCGATGCTGGCCACGCAGCCAGCCTAGCCAGCCCGCACCGATGTGCTCACCGGCCGCCCGCCTGGTGCGCTGCGGCGTCGAGCTCGCCGGCGTACCGGCGGACCGCCTCGCGCAGGGCGTCCTCGACGTCCCAGCCGCGCTGGGCGGCGCCGCTCACCACGGCCAGCAGCCGCTCCCCCAGCTCCTCGGGGCTGCGGGCCGACAGCTCCGCCGGCTCCGGGACGGGCAGCCCCGCCCGGCCGGCCCGGCGCACCAGCGCGGCGCCCCAGGAGGCCGCCGGCTGGGACCGGGAGACCCCCTCCGTCGGCGACCGGCGCTGCTTCTCGGCCTGCTTGATCTCCTCCCACCCGGCCTCGACCTGCGCCACGTCCCGCGGGCCGGCGTCGCCGAACACGTGCGGGTGCCGGCGGACCAGCTTGTCCACCAGCTCGCCGGCCACCTCGTCGACGTCGAAGCGACGCTCCGGGGCGGCCTCGGCGGCCACCCGGGCGTGGAACACCACCTGGAGGAGCACGTCGCCGAGCTCCTCGCGCATCGCGACCGGGTCGTCGTCGACGATCGCGTCGTAGGCCTCGTGCGCCTCCTCGAGGAGGTAGCCGCGCAGCGAGGAGTGGGTCTGCTCGGCGTCCCACGGGCAGCCGCCGGGCGAGCGCAGCCGGTCCATCACCGCGACGACGTCCAGCAGCCGGGCGCCGGGCGGCTCCGGGGTGCCGTCCACGGTCTCGGCGGCGTCGACCTCCTCGCCGGCGACCAGGGCGACGACCTCGTCGGGGCGGGCGGCCGCGGTGGCGGCGTCCGGGACGTCGGTGACGGCCCAGCCGGCGGCCCGCAGCGCCTCGGCGGCCGCGGCCGCGCCGGGCAGCGCGACCACCGGGCGCTCGCCGGCCAGCGCGCGCCAGGCGGCGGGTCCGAGGAGTCCGGGCAGGCGGGGGCTGACGGTGACGGCGAGCGCGACGGGCACCCGTTCAGTCTTGCCGAACCGCTCCCGCCGTGCCCTCGAGGATGTCGACGACCCCGCCGTCGGCCGGGACGATCGCGCCCTCCTCGATCA
Source organism: Geodermatophilus ruber (assembly GCF_900114385.1). Classification (GTDB taxonomy): domain Bacteria; phylum Actinomycetota; class Actinomycetes; order Mycobacteriales; family Geodermatophilaceae; genus Geodermatophilus; species Geodermatophilus ruber. Next base: position 5,794 of record NZ_FOSW01000008.1, on the reverse strand, counting down.
CGCCGAAGCGCGGGTTGACCGTCACATCGAGCCCGGCGCGGACGTCGGCCACGAGCTGCTGCGCGGCGTCGTCGGCCTCGGCCTCCGCGGTGTCCTCCAGCTGGGGCCGCACCTCCTCGAACGAGGGGATGGCCGGCTCGCCGACGAACACGACCAGGACGCCCGGGATCTCGGGGACGGTCGTGGTGAAGCCGGTGTTGGGCGCTGCGGCGTCGACCTGCTCGGCGAGCACGGCCGGCACCTCCTCGGCCGCGCGCGGCTGCAGCTCGGGCAGGGTGGTGCCGCCGGGGTACTGCGCGGCCAGCGCCGGGTAGCCGGCCGGATCGGCCTGGAGGGCGGCCAGCGCGGCGTCGGCGGTGGCCTGGTCGGGCACGGTCACGTAGCCGAGCCGGACCTGCTCCAGGCCGGACCGGGCCGCCTCGTACTCGGCCCGCAGCGCCTCCTCGGTCAGGCCCTCGGCAAGCCCCTCGGCGACGGCGATGCGCTGGCGCACCAGCTGCTGGCGAACGGTCTCGAAGATGTCGGCCCGCGCGACGCCCTGGGCGGCCGCCTGCGCGTACAGCGCCTCGGGGTCCTGGTCGCCGATCAGCTCGTCGAGCAGCGCCCGGACGTCGTCGTCGGCGGCCGCGACGTCGTACTCCTCGGCCGCTACGGCGTAGATCTCGGCCTGGACCAGGCGGGTCAGCACCAGCCGGGTGAACTCGTCCTCGCGCCCCTCGGTGGCCGCCGCGAGGTCGGGGTCGGCCAGCCGCGCGTCGACCGCCGCCTCCAGCTCGGCGACGGTCACCCGGCCGTCACCGACGTAGGCGGCCACGTTGGGCGACGTCCGGCAGCCGGCCACCCCGGCCAGCGCGACCAGGCCGACGGCCAGCGATGCGGTCAGGCGACGCGTCTGCACGGCTCGGAGCGTGCCACACCCGGTGTGACCCACGACGCAGGCGGAGTGGATTCGTGCGCGTGACGCGCACGAATCCACTCCGCTCAGGACGCCGCGGCGACCGGCTGCTCCAGGACGGCGGTCAGCAGCGAGTGCAGGTGCTCGAGCAGCGCCACGTCCCGCAGCGGCGTCCGGCGGTCCGGACCGACCGGCATCTTCAGCGAGATCGTGTCGGCGGTCGCCTTGTAGGTGACGCCGTCGGCGAGGCGGGCCAGCCGCATCTGCTGGGACTCGCGCAGCGGCACCGGGCTGATCCGGATCGACCGGCCCTGCAGCGACACCTCGGTGATGCCGAACCGGCGCATCGCGGCGCGGAAGCGGGCCACGGCGAGCAGGTTGAGCACCGGCGCGGGCGGGGCGCCGTAGCGGTCGGTCAGCTCGTCGAGCACCGCCTGCGCCTGCTCGTCGTCCTGCACCGAGGCCACCTTCCGGTAGGCCTCCATCCGCAGTCGCTCGCCCGGCACGTAGTCGTGCGGCAGGTGCGCGTCGACCGGCAGGTCGACCCGGACCTCGAGCGGCTCGGCCGGCGCCTCCTCGCCGCTGACCTGCGCCCGGTAGTCGGCCACCGCCTCGCCGACCAGCCGGACGTAGAGGTCGAACCCGACCCCGGCGATGTGCCCGGACTGCTCCCCGCCGAGCAGGTTGCCCGAGCCGCGGATCTCCAGGTCCTTCATCGCCACCGCCATGCCGGCGCCGAGGTCGGTGTTGTGCGCGATGGTGGTCAGCCGGTCGACCGAGGTCTCGGTGAGCGGCCGCGAGGGGTCGTAGGTGAAGTAGGCGTAGGCCCGCTCCCGGCCGCGGCCCACCCGGCCGCGGATCTGGTGGAGCTGGGAGAGGCCGAAGGTGTCGGCGCGGTCGACGATCAGGGTGTTGGCGTTCGGGATGTCCAGGCCCGACTCGATGATCGTCGTCGCGACCAGGACGTCGTACTCCTTCTCCCAGAAGCCGACCATGATCCGCTCGAGCTCGTGCTCCTTCATCTGCCCGTGGCCGACCGCCACCCGGGCCTCGGGTACCAGGTTGCGGATCTTCGCCGCCGCCTTGTCGATCGACTGCACCCGGTTGTGGATGACGAAGACCTGCCCGTCGCGCAGCAGCTCGCGCCGGATCGCCGCGGCCATCTGCTTGTCGTCCCAGGCGCCGACGTAGGTCAGCACCGGGTGCCGCTCCTCGGGCGGGGTGAGGATCGTCGACATCTCCCGGATGCCGGTCAGGCTCATCTCCAGGGTGCGCGGGATCGGCGTCGCGGACATCGACAGCACGTCGACCGCCGTCCGCATCGTCTTCAGGTACTCCTTGTGCTCGACGCCGAAGCGCTGCTCCTCGTCGACGATGACCAGGCCGAGGTCCTTGAACCGGGTCGTGGGCTGCAGGAGCCGGTGGGTGCCGACCAGGATGTCGATCTCGCCTGCGGCGAGCTCCTCGAGGATCTGCCGCGTCTCCGCGTCGGACTGGAAGCGGGAGAGCACCCGCACCTTCACCGGGAACTGGGCGATCCGCTCGGAGAAGGTCTTGTAGTGCTGGTTGGCCAGCAGCGTCGTCGGCACCAGGACGGCGACCTGCTTGCCGTCCTGCACCGCCTTGAACGCCGCGCGGACGGCGATCTCGGTCTTGCCGTAGCCGACGTCGCCGCAGATGATCCGGTCCATCGGCACCGGCTGCTGCATGTCCGCCTTGACCTCGTCGATCGCGGCCAGCTGGTCGGGGGTCTCCTGGAACGGGAAGGCGTCCTCGAGCTCGCGCTGCCAGACGGTGTCCGGGCCGAAGGTGTGCCCCTTGGTGGCCATCCGCGCCGAGTAGAGGCGGATCAGCTCGGCGGCGATCTGCTTGACCGCCTTGCGCGCCTGGCCCTTGGTCTTCTGCCAGTCGGCGCCGCCGAGCTTGGACAGCGCCGGCTGCTCCCCGCCGACGTAGCGGGTGAGCTGGTCGAGGGCGTCGGTGGGGACGAACAGCCGGTCCGGCGGCTGGTTCCGCCGCGACGGCGCGTACTCGACGATCAGGTAGTCGCGCTGCCCGCCGTTGACCGTGCGGCTGATCATCTCGATGTAGCGGCCGATGCCGTGCTGCTCGTGGACGACGAGGTCGCCGGGCTGCAGCTGGACCAGGTCGACGGCGTTGCGCCGGCGGGCGGGCATCTTCACCGCGTCGCGCATCGAGGTGCCGCGCTGCCCGGTGAGGTCGTGCTCGGTGAGCACCGCCAGCCCGACGCCGGGGAAGGCGAAGCCGGCATCGAGGGTGCCCTGGGTGACGTGGGTCAGCTCCGGGTCCGGCGCGGTGGCGACGTCGGGCACCAGCCGGGTGCCGAGGTCGGCCTCGGTGAACTGGTCGGCAGCGCGCTGCGCGGGGCCCGGGCCGGCGAAGGTGACGACGACCCGCCAGCCGTCCCGGGACCAGGTGCGCACCTGCTCGACGGCGCGCTGGACGTCACCGGAGAAGCGCTCGACGGTGGTCGCGTCGAGGGCGACGTGCGTGTCGTCGTCCTCGGTGGCCAGCGTGAAGGCGCCGGTCGTCCACCACGGCAGGCCGCGGCCGCGGGCGGCGGTCTCGACGTCGGCGAGGTCGCGGAAGGACGACGCACCGAGGTCCAGCGGCGCCTCCCCCGCCTCGGCGGCGGTCGCCCAGGACGCGGCGAGGAACTCCTCGGCGGTGCGGACCAGGTCCGCCGCCCGGCTGCGCACCCGCTCCGGGTCGGCGACGAGCACGTGGGTGCCCTTCGGCAGCAGGTCGGTGAGCAGCTGCATCTGCGCGTCCCCGAGCAGCGCGGGGGTCAGCGACTCCATGCCCTCGACGGCGATGCCCTCGGCCAGCCGGCCGAGGATCTCGCCCAGGCCGGGGTGCTCGACGGCGAGCGCGGCCGCCCGCTCGCGCACCTCCGGGGTGAGCAGCAGCTCGCGGCACGGCGGCGCCCACAGCCGCTCGGGACGCTCGTCGAGGGAGCGCTGGTCGGCCGCGGAGAAGTAGCGCAGCTCGTCGACCTCGTCGCCCCAGAATTCCACCCGGACCGGGTGCGGCTCGGTGGGTGGGAAGACGTCGAGAAGGCCGCCGCGGACGGCGAACTCGCCGCGCTTCTCGACCAGCTCGACTCGGGTGTAGGCGGCGTCGACCAGGGCGCGGGCGACGTCGTCGAGATCGGCGCTGTCCCCCGGCTTCAGCTCCACCGGGACCAGGTCGCCCAGGCCGGGTGCCAGCGGCTGCAGGACGCTGCGCACCGGCGCGACCAGCACGTCGATGGTCCCGTTGGCGCCGGGGTGGGTGAGGTCGCGCAGGACGGCGAGCCGGCGGCCGACGGTGTCCGCGCGCGGGGACAGCCGCTCGTGCGGCAGGGTCTCCCAGGCGGGGAAGACCTCGGTGCGCCGGTCCGGGAGGAAACAGCGCAGCTGGTCGGCGACGGCGTCGGCGTCCCGCTCCCCCGCCGTGACGACGAGAACCGGCACGCCCGCCCCGCCCTCCCGGGCGGCGAGCGCGGCGGCGACCAGCGGCTGCACGGGCGGCGGGGCGGTGACGGCCAGCTCGGCCTGACCGGCGGCGGCCACCACACGGGCCATGCCGGGATCGGTGAGAACGACGTCGAGTACGCCGCGCAGGGTCACGAAAGCTTCTCCTGAGGCTGGGGCCACGCACGTCGCGCCGGGTGCGCGGGGGGCCGTACCTCCAGGTTAGTCCCGGAGTTCCGGCCCCGCCGCCGTCATCCTCGACGCCACCGGCTCGGGGGTCACCCGCTGGTTCCGCCCGCTCCCGGGTGTCGGAATCCTCTGCCAACGCCAACGCCAACGCCAACGCCAACGCCAACGCCACCGCGGCCTCGTGGCCTGGAAGGACGAGGGCCTGCGTCCTGATCCCCAGCGGCCCGTCGGGACCGATCACCGGAGCCGACGTCCCCCCGTCGACGGGACCACCGCAGGACCGCCGCCGCCCGTGTGGCGCCAACCGTCGGGGGCGCCGTGATCCCCGCACCAGGTCAGTTCTGGCGCCAGACCCTGACGTAGTCGATCCGCATGGCTGTGCCGGGAGCCGGGGACCGGTTCGCGTACATGGCCATGTTCAGGATGATGAACTGGGCAGATCGTCGACCGCGGCCTGCACACCGGCCTCCGCATAGGCGACCCCGTCCAGATAGACGACGATCCGGCCCTCGGATCGGGGCATCCCGTAGGTGTGCCAGGAGTCGCGGTAGTCCTGCGTGGGATCGCCGTAGGACGAGATGTGCAGGTCGCCGTTCCGGCCGATGGGGCCCGGAAGTGGTAGATGAAGATCGGCGGCTCGGACTTCGACGTGTCGAAGAACTCGAAGATGTCGATCTCCAGCGGCCAGCGATCCAGCGGATGAGTTCAAAAGGCCGGCCAGAGCCCGTCCCCGCTGGGAACCCGGACGCGGGCCTCGACGTAGTCGACGTCCTGGAGCGCGAACGAGTTCTGGCTGCTGATGATGCCCGACGAGTGCGAGTACTCCTGCCCCTCGACCTCCTTCGGCTCCGGGCGGATGGTGAGGACTGCCTCACCGTCGTCCACCGTCACGTTGTCCGGGGACTAGACGAGTAAGTCCTATTGGCGGGCAGGGCCGAAGGGTGCTGTGAGTGCGGGCGGAGGGTGTCCAGGCTCGGGTTGTGAGGACCGACCTAAACACCCTCCTGACCGCACTGTATGTCTGGATCGACGATCGTCTCGCCGCTCGCGTGCGCGTCGGACGCCGCCCGCGGCTGACCGACTCCGAGCTGCTCACCCTGGCAGTTGGGCAAGTGCTGCTCGGCGTTCACTCCGAGGCCCGCTGGCTGCGGCTGGTGCCCGAGGCGCTGCCCGGCGCGTTTCCCTACCTGCCCGGGCAGTCGGGCTACAACAAGCGGCTGCGCGCGGCGCTGCC
>NZ_FOSW01000023.1 GCF_900114385.1 Geodermatophilus ruber | reverse complement strand
ATCGCGCTCACCCACCCGCTCACCGGCGCCCTGCTCGCCCTCACCGACGCCGCCACCCTGCGCACCGGCGGCCGGGCCGGCCCGCCACCGGAAACCCCCGGGTACCGGCCGGGCGCAGCGCTGGCCGCCTTCGTCCGCGCCCGCGACCGCCGCTGCCGCTTCCCCGGCTGCCGCGCCCGCCCGAGCAGATGCGACCTGGACCACCAGCTCCCGCACGCCCGCGGCGGCCCGACAGCGCACGCCAACCTGTGCTGCCTGTGCGAGCACCACCACCGGCTCTCCCACCAGGCACCCGGCTGGTCGATGCGACCGATGCCCGACGGCGCCATCGCCTGGACCCTGCCCGGCGGCACCCAGGTGATCACCCACCCACCCGCCTACGGCACCGACGACGACCTACCGTCGTCGCAACCGCCACCCGAGCCGGACGATCCGCCCCCGTTCTAGGACGAAGCGGCGGGGGCGCTGCCGAAAGCGCTCACCCGTGGGGAGGTCGGTTCTCGTCCAGCGCCTGCCCGGAGGTCCGGCAGTGGGTACCGTTCATGATCATGCGCGGGATCATCCTGGCCGGGGGCACCGGCAGCCGCCTCTTCCCCATCACGCAGGCCGTGAGCAAGCAGCTCATGCCGGTCTACGACAAGCCGATGATCTACTACCCGCTCTCGACGCTGATGATGGCCGGCGTCCGCGAGGTGCTGGTGATCACCACCCCGGGTGACCAGGAGGCGTTCCGTCACCTGCTCGGCGATGGCGGCCGGCTCGGCATGAGCATCGAGTACGCCGTCCAGCCGCGCCCGGAGGGCCTCGCCCAGGCCTTCCTGATCGGCGCCGAGTTCATCGGGAATTCGTCGGTGGCGTTGATCCTCGGCGACAACATCTTCTACGGCGCTGGCCTGGGCACCGCACTGTCCCGACTGCCGGAGCCCGACGGCGGGCACGTGTTCGCCTACCACGTGTCCAACCCGCAGGACTACGGCGTCGTGGAGTTCGACGAGTCCGGCCGGGTGCTCTCCATCGAGGAGAAGCCGGAGAAGCCCAAGAGCTCCTACGCCGTGCCGGGGCTGTACTTCTACGACAACGAGGTGGTGCAGATCGCCCGCGGCATCACGCCCAGCGCCCGGGGCGAGCTGGAGATCACCGCGGTCAACGACCACTACCTGCGCCAGGGCCGGCTCACCGTGACGGCGCTGGACCGCGGCACCGCCTGGCTGGACACCGGGACCTTCCAGTCGCTGCGGCAGGCCACCGAGTTCGTCTCGGTCGTCGAGGACCGCCAGGGCCTCAAGATCGGCTGCATCGAGGAGGTCGCCTGGCGCAACGGCTGGCTGGACGACGACGGCCTCCGGCGCGCCGCCGAGCCGCTGGGCAAGAGCGGCTACGGCGACTACCTGCTCAACCTGCTCGTCGAGGGGCGCTGAGTCCGGCCGGCCGCCGGGTCACTCCGTGCCGCTGGAGGCCCGCCGCTGCCGCGCGCCCACGGTCAGCCCGACACACACGGCCAGGGTGAACGTCCCAGCCAGGCCGGCAGCCAGAACTCCGACGCCGTCGGCGTCGAACAGGTCGCTGGGGACGGCGGACGAGGCGGTCTGCAGGTCGTCGGCGACGACCAGGTCCTCCCCCGTACGGGTGCCTGATGCCTCCTCGCGGGCCGCCGGCGCCGGGAGCGGGGAGGGTGCGGGGACGGCGCTGGGTGCGGCACTCGCGGTCTGCTCCGGCACCTCGGCGGGCACGGGGCTCGGCGCAGGCGCGGTCTGCTGGATCGGCGCCGCGGATGCGGCCCGCTCCGCGGGAGCCGGCTGCTCGCTGGCCGTGGGCGCCTCGGCGGGCGGCACGGTCGCCTCGGACTCGGCAGCCTCCACAGGCTCCGGGGTCTCGGCGTGCTCGGGGGTCTCGACGAACTCGAGGGACGCGACGGTCTCCGCGGGCGCCAGGCTCGGGGCCGGCGCCGGGGCTTCGACCGGGGCCGGTGCCGGCGCCGGGGCTTCGGCCGGGACGGGCTCCTCGGTCGGAGTGGACTCCTCGACCGGGGCGGGCTCCTCGGCCGGAGTGGACTCCTCGGCCGGAGTGGACTCCTCGACCGGGGCGGGCTCCTCGACCGGGCCCGGCGTCTCGACCGGGACGGCGGCCTCATCCGGAACCGGCGCCTCTGCGGGCGTCTCGTGGACCTCCGCGGCCTCGCCGGGAATCGCCGTGGGAGCGGGAGCCGGGTAGGTCAGCACGATCGACAGCGGCGCGGCCTCCTGCTCGGGCGCGACCGGCGCAGACCCGTCCTCGGGGGCGACCGGTGCCTCGCCAACCGCGGGCGTGGCTGGCGCGGAGTCCTGCTCGGGCGTTCCCGCGGGAACGTCGGCGGCGGGAGCGGCCGCCTCCTCGTCGCGATCGGCCGCCTCCTCGTCGGGATCGGCCATCTCCTCGTCGGGATCGGCCATCTCCTCGACGGGCTCGTCGACGGGGTCCGCCACTCGGAGGAGGGCGGCCGCACCGTTCCCCGGGGCCACGTACCACCACGGCCCCGGAACGCGCTCGCCGTCCGCCGGGTCGGCGGTCGCCGTCGGGGCGGGCAGCTCGTCGGCGTCGCCGAGGTCGATGAGCAGGGTGCTGCCCGGCGTCACGAGGAGCGTGGTCGGGCCGGCGGCCGGCTGCTCACCGCCCGGCAGGACGACGTCCAGGCTCGTCACGCCGTCGGGTACCAGGAAGCGCAACTCCTCGCCGGTGTCGGCGTAGGTGCAGGCGATGGTCGCCCCGTCGGCGGAGGGAATGCACGGCTCGGTCGCGCCGGCGACGGAGGCGTGCAGCAGCCCGGTGGTCATCAGCCCGGCCGCCCCGGCCAGGGCCAGGGTGGAGCGGAGCGCGGCGCGTGACAAGTGGTACTCCCGGGGTCCGAGCGCACCGCTCTCCGTCCGGTCCGGCCGTCGAGCGGCCGCTGCCGGCCATCGATGCCGAAACGTTAGGAACTCGCCTCAACACTCCGCGTGAGGACACGCTGCCGAAGCGTGAACGCGATGAGGCTGTGACCCCTGGAGCACGAGCAGCCCCAGGAGTCACAGCCCCACCACGCGAACGACCAGGGTCAGCCGACGCGCGTCCAGGTGCCGCACTCGAAGCTGCTGAAGCCGGCGTCCGTGGGCGCGATCGTGACCATCGTCGAGCCGATCTCGTTGGCGATCACCCCGTCGATCCACTCGCGGGAGAAGTTCGACAGCCGCTCCCAGTAGCAGGAGTCGGCGACGCCGTCGGCCCGGTACGTACTGGGTGCGATGTGCGTACCGACCTGGAACGTCCCCTCGCCGAACACCGTCTGGGGACTCGGCGGGTAGGTGGCGCCGAGCGGCTGCCACGTCCCGCACCCCCTGCTGTCGAAGCCGGCATCCCCCGCCTCGAGGGTGACGATCTCGGGGCTGCCGATGCCGTTGGCGATGATGTCGTCGAGCGTGCCGCCAAAGCCGGACAGCCGCTCCCAGTAGCAGAACCCGCCGACCGCCGAGGAGCGGTACGCGCCGGGAGCGATCCCGGCGCCCATGCGGTGCAGGCCGTCGCCGAAGCCCGAGGCCGGCGGAGGCGCGGGTGCGTGGCGCACCATCACGTCGTCGCGCCCGTTCCTGGCGCAGTCGCCGACGTAGACCTGGTCCCCCGGGTCCCCGAACCAGAACTGCTCACTCGCGACACCGGAGGTGTTGCCGGCCCCGGCAAAGAAGAAGTGGTCGCCCGCGCCGCCGGGACGGGCCTGCGCGGCGCCCGTGGGCATGGCTGCGACGGTGAGGGACACCGTGAGGACGGTGGTCAGCGCACCCGGGCGACGTCCTCGCCCCGCGGTTGCGCTGACTGTGAGTCGTTCTGCCGGCATCGCCGCCCTCCCGTCATCGGACCGGGGAGCAGTTCTAGGTGCCGTGACGGTCATCGCCGCGAGGCGGGTGGCGCTTGAGGAAGTGCAGACGGATGGGCAGCACTCCACCCCCGCGGGTGATGCGACTGGACCCCCGGCCGGACAATTGGTCCGACCCGGAAAGTCGGGTCAGCTCCTTGCTCTCGCCACGCGCCGAGATGACGTCTGCGGCTCTGACCTCGTGGACGCGGCCTCTCTTTCGAGGCCACCGATAGGCCGGGTCAGCCGGCGGAGGTCTGCGATTCCTCGTCCAGCCAGTCGGACCACCTCTGGGAGCGCCCCCGCCCGAGCACTGCGGTCTGGTCCGCCCCGGCAAGGGGCGCCGGGTCCCGTGGTCGGGCGACGGGATCGCTCCGTTCGGCAGCGAGCATCTCGCGCAGCGTGTCCAGGATGCGCGGCACGCTGGACTCTTGGCCGAAGAGGCGCTCGACATTCCGGGCCTGCTGCAGGCGCAACGGATCCGGCTGTCCCGCCAGGAAGGGGTTCGCCACGGTGCGCGCCTCGGCGACGGTGCGGACGGGGTGTGTTCCCCTGCGGACCATCTCCCCGATTGGGGTGAACGGCCGGTGGTCCGGGCGCTCCACGTAGACGATCGGGCGCTCGATCAGTTGGTACTCCACCAGCATGCTGAGCCCGTCGGTGATCAGCATGTCCGACGCCACCAGCAGCGGTGCATAGTCGCCGTCGGTGAAGACGGCGGTGTTCGGCAACGCCTCCCACGCCGCTCGCCAGTCCACCAACCGGTCCGGGGAGACCGGCGACTCCGGTGAGTGGACGATCGTGAGCAGCGCGGGGTGGGGCATGAAGACGAACTCGGTGTCCTGGTCCTCGGTGGCCCAGGCCAGCATGTCCTCGGCCATGGCCGGGAAGGCGCCGAAGTTCGACCACGTCGTCCCGATGCTGTGGTGCGCCGACCACACGATCCGGCGGCGCCGCTGCCCGGAGGGCCGGCCGTCGATCGGCCAGGACGGCGCGGCCGCGCGGAGCCGGTCGGCCTTCGGGTGGCCGGTGACCCGGAACCGGTCACCGGCCCGCACGCCGTCCGTCCGCGCCATGTCGAACATGAGGTCGTTGGCGCAGAACACCGCCCAGGCAGCCTGGTGCAGCGGATTGTCGACGGCGGTGTTGACGCCGCCCGGCCCCGGCACGTTCTCCACCAGGTTCATCGTCTCGTAGGGGATCAGGCACAGCCGGGTGAACGTCAGCCGGTGCGTCGCGAGGTCGTCGGGGACGTCGACGTCCCACTGGGACTGGCGGAAGACCAGGTCCGGGTCGATCGCCTTGATCAGCCGCAGCGCCTCACCTGCACCGTGCGCCGGCAGCCGCAGGTGCGGCACCCCGCGCGCGTCGAGCCCCCGGTGGATCTCCTCCTCGTAGGAGAAGCCGTCCGCTCCGGGGAAGCGGCGCGGGATCGAGACCACGATCGGCTCGAAGTCCGCCGCGTTCCGCATCGCCCGGACGAGGTCGTGGTAGCTGTCCCACGCCTCGATGTGGTGCACCAGGAAGAGCGCGCGCGTCGGTCGCCGCGTCGGCCCTGACCGGCGTGCCGCGAGGTGGACGCTGTCGCGCAGCTCCTCGAAGCGGCCGGCGGCTGCCTGCTCGGAGCGGTGCTGGCCATCGGCGACGACCTGCTGGAGCTCCTGCAGCCGGGCCTGCAGGTCGACGAGCCGCTCCTCCATGGCGCCGAACCGCTCCAGGACGTGACGCAGCTTGGCGACGGGGCGATGCAGGATCATGCGTGGAGTTCCCCCAGAACAGCCCAGGACCGAGGGCGTGGTGGTCTCAGCCGCTGATAGCGGGCCGCGAAGTCTCCCCCATGTTAGGCGCACGTGATGGAGCGGTCACCGGGCGTGATGCAGCTGAGCCGCACGTGACCGCGACCTTGCACAGTGGCACGCCGAAGCAGCCGTAGCCGGGTTCGTCCTGGGACGGCGTAAGCCGCGAGGCCACCCCATACGCGCCTTTCCGCGGTCAGATGCGGCGGTAGTTCGTCGGGGCGTTGCGCGGGCCGCGGCGGGGCGGGGCGCTGCCGCCGGCCACGAGCATCCGGACCACCCGGTGGCGGTGCCCGCGCCAGGGCTCGAGGAGCTCGAGCATCCCGTCGTCGTCGGTCTTCCGGCCGGCCAGCGACCAGCCGACGATGTTCTTGAGGTGGTAGTCGCCGACGCTGACGGTGTCCGGGTCGCCGAGGGCGCGCTGCACGACCTCGGCCGCCGTCCAGACGCCGATTCCCGGCACGGACGTCAGCCGGCGCTGCAGGGCCGGCGAGTCGTAGGTGTCGGCGACCTCCAGCCGGGAGGCCACCGAGGCGACCGCCCGCAGCGCCCGGCGGCGGGCGCCGTCCAGGCCGCAGCGGTGCCACTGCCAGTCGGTCACGTCCAGGACCCGCTGCGCCGACGGGATGACCCGCATGCCGTCGGGCACCGGGCCGGGCGCGGGCTCACCGGCCAGCCGGAGCAGCTCCCGCCACACCCGGTGCGCCTCGACGACGGTGACCTTCTGCTCCAGGACGGCGGGGACGAGCGCGTCCCAGATGCGTCCGGTCCGGCCCAGCCGAAGCCAGGGCATCGTGCGGTGCAGCCGGACGACCAGCGGATGGGTGCCGGGGTCGAAGGTCTCCGGACGGTCGTCGGCGCCGAGCCACGCCGGCACCTGCCGCCCGGCCCAGACCGCCCCCGGGCCCCACGCCGCGATGCGGATCTCCCTCGCCACCGGCGTGATCCGGACGGTGGCCGGGCCCTCCGGCGTGGTGGTCGTGCGCCAGGCGGCACCGGCTGCGTCGTAGCGAAGCGTCGGATCTCCGGCGCTGCGCTGGTGCGGGAACAGCGCGCGCCGGAGGTCCAGCGGCCAGTCCGGTCGCCAGCTCCCCTCGTAGGCGGGGGACGTCGCCGCGGGAAGGACGGCGGTGCTCAACGGTGCTCCTGGGGACGTGCGGGTGGTGCCGGTGCTGATCAGATCACCGCGGGGCCATGCGGAGGGCGCCGTCCATCCGGATCACCTCGCCGTTGAGGTAGCCGTGCTCGACGATGTCGAGCGCCAGCTCGGCGAAGTCCTCCGGGCGGGCCAGCCGCTTGGGGAACGGGATGCCCGCCTCCAGCGCCTTGCGGGCCTCCTCGGGCAGGCCGGCCAGCAGCGGGGTGTCGACCAGGCCGGGGGCGATGGTGCAGACCCGGACGCCGACGTTGGCGAGGTCGCGCGCGGCCGGCAGGGTCATGCCGACGATGCCGCCCTTGGAGGCGCTGTAGGCGATCTGCCCGATCTGGCCGTCGTAGGCGGCGATGGAGGCGGTGTTGACGATTACGCCGCGCTCGCCGTCCTCCCCCGGCTCGGTCGCCGCCATGGCCGCTGCGGCCTGGCGGAGCACGTTGAAGGTGCCGACCAGGTTGACCATGACCGTCTTGGTGAAGCCCTCGAAGCTGTGCGGGGAGCCGTTCTTGGCGACGACGCGCTCGGCCCAGCCGATGCCGGCGCAGTTGACCGCGATGCGCAGTGGCCGGTCCTTGCCCGTCGCGTCGGCGATCGCCTCCTGCACCGAGGCCTCGTCGGTGACGTCGGTGCGCACGAAGGTCGTGTGCCCGCCGAGCTCGTCGGCGAGGGCCTTACCGCGCTCGTCCTGCAGGTCGAGGATCGTCACGGCGGCCCCGCGGGCGGCCAGGGCGCGGGTGGTGGCCTCGCCGAGGCCGGAGGCGCCCCCGGTGACGACGGCGGCGACGTCGAAGCTCTTCATGCGTCCGGACACTAGCCGTTACCGGTCCGTGACCGGGTCGGCGTGGCCACGTACCCTCCGGGGCGTCGGAACCGAGGAAAGAGGCACCGCATGTTCGAGACGCTGACCGGGGACATCCAGGGCCCCCTCGAGGTCCGCGGGATGGTCAAGGTCGACGGCACGGTCCGCGGCGGCGCGATCGTCTCCAACGGGCGGCTCGAGCTGCGCGGCAAGGTCCAGGGCCCGCTCGAGGTGCGGCTGGACGGCCAGGCCGACGTCGCCGCGATCGTGGAGGGCGACGTGCACGCCCGGGGCGGCACGCTCGTGTTCCGCGGGATCATCACCGGCCGCCTGGGCGTGAAGCCCGGCGCCGACGTGCAGGTGGCGGTCGGCACCGTGCTCAACGGCCGGCGGCTGGAGGCCGACGGCTCCTTCACCCAGCTGCAGCCGCCGATCGAGCTGAGCATCCGCGGGGACGCGCCGATGATGCGCCCGCAGGAGGACGGCTCCTGGGCCCCCGCGGCCTGAGCGACAGCTGAACGACGGAGCCCCCGGGGCCGACCGCGTGGTCGCCCCGGGGGCTCTGCTGTCCGCGCGGATCAGTCCGGACGGCGCACACCGAGGCCGTCGCCGTCGACGTAGGCCACGGCGCTCTCCCAGTCGGTGACCTGCCCGTTCTCGTCCACCGGCGTGGGCAGCGAGGAGACGAACACCGCGTCGTCGGGGTCGCCGTAGCCGAACACCCGCACGGTGGCGGGGTCGCTCCCGCGAGCTCGGGCGTCCGCGAGCTCATCGGAGAGGTGGTAGATGTAGCCGCGGCGGACGGCGAGCTGGTCGGCGCCGTTGCCGCTCTCGACGGTCTCGGTGCCGTCGGCGGCCGGGTGCCGGGTGACCCAGTCGCCGACGAGGATCTCGTCCCAGTCGTCGCCGAAGCGGAACGTGTAGTCGGCGACGCCGGTGCGCAGGTCGTTCTTCACGAAGAACTGGTTGCCCCGCTGGATCAGCAGGGTGTCGCCCTTCCCCTGGCCGCCAGCGGTCTCGGGGGCGGTGCGGACGCCGTCCCAGTTGCCGACGAGGACGACGTCCTCGGGGTCGCCGTAGGCGAAGACGGTGTCGGCGACGCCGGAGCGCTCGACGTCGTTCTTCACGAAGTAGACGTTTCCGCGGCGGACGGCGAGGCTGTCGACGCCGTCGCCGTTCCAGTCGCCGACGTAGATCTCGTCGTCCGGGTCGCCGTAGGCGAAGACCCGCGCCGTGACGGACGGGTCGTCGGGGTCGGGCACGAAGAAGACGTTGCCGCGCCGGACCATCGGCAGGTCGATGCCCTCGCCGTACCAGTCGCCGAAGTAGACCTCGTCGTCCGGATCCCCGAAGACGAGCACCTCCTGCGCCTCGCCGCTGTCGTTCAGCGCCCCGCTGAGGTAGTAGACGTTGCCCCACCCGTAGACCGGGTCGCCCTGCGCGGCGGCCGGCGACGCCGCGCTGGCGACCAGGGCGGCGGACAGCCCGGCCGTGAGCAGGCCGGCAGGAAACACACGCTTGTTCATCGGACCCCCCGTGTCACGTGCCGCGGTTCCGGCACCGAGCGGACCGTAACAGCGCGGGAGCAGGTGCGCCTGGGCGCGCGCGGTCAGGCCGGGTCGCAGGCCAGCGCGGTGTCCCCAGGGTCGCCGAAGAAGAAGGACGTGACGGAGGTGATCGGCGGCGCCGCCCCGCCGGTGAGCGGCGTCGGGGTGTCGGCCAGGAACCACTGGGCCGTGCTCGGGCGGAAGACGCCGACTCGGTCCGAGCCGTCCCAGTTCGCCCAGCCCCAGGCGCCGACGAGGCCCTGGTCGCCGGGGCTCCCGAACGGCACCGCCGTCGCGGGCCCGCTCCCGGGGTCGGCCAGGTAGAAGGTGGACGTGCCGGGCCGGTAGACCCCCAGCGTGCTGCCGGCGCCGGCGGCCGAGTACTGCAGGCCGCGGTCGCCGGGGTCGCCGAACGGCAGGGATCCGACGTCGGGCTGGCCGCCGACGTGCGGGACCCGCTCGAAGAAGGTGCCCTGCGACGGGCGGCGGATGAGCACCGTGCGGCCGGCCGGGGTGGCGTAGGGCGTGTTCTGGACCAGCTGGTCGCCCGGGTTGCCGAACGGGATGGCCTCGACCTGGCCGCCGCCGTCGGCGAGGTGCGAGGCGGCGTACACGGTTCCGCTGGACGGCCGGTAGACCGCCGGCACGCACTGCCCGGCCGCGTTCTGCAGCAGCGTGGGGATGTCGCCGGCATCACCGAAGGCCACCTGGGTGACCGGACCGAGCCGACCGCCCTCGGTGCCGACCAGGTAGAAGTAGCGGGCCCCGAACGCGCCGACGCGGGAGATGCCGATGACGGCGGCCGCGCGGGAGTTCAGCCAGCCGGCCCGCGAGCCAGTCGTCTGCGGCGCCGCCTGCCGGATGGCCGCGGCGATCGCATATCCGAGTTGGGAGTGGCCGGTGGGCGTCGGGTGCACGCCGTCCCGGCCGACCTCGTAGCGCATCCCGAAGCCGTCGACGTACCGGTCCCCCGCCGCCTCGACTGCCTGCTGGATCGCCGCGGCGTCGGCGCGCATGGCCGGGTAGCGGGAGGTGAAGGTGCCCGGCCCGGGATCGAAGGCGCCGACGACCGTGACAGACGCCTGCGGGGCCTGCGCGTGGATGAGCGCGAGGGTCCGGCTCACGGCCGGACCGACCTCCGCGGGCCCGTAGGCGATGTCGTTGAAACCGCCCTGCACGATCACCTGGTTGACCGTGGCCGGGAGCGGTTGCGCGGCGAGCGCTGACTCGTAAGGACCGCCGGTACCGGGGTTGACGTAGCCCGCGCCCGGATAGGCCCGGACGGCCGCCAGCGACCAGCCCAGTTCCAGGGCGGTGTAGTGCTCCCAGGTGTGCTCGGCGTCCGCGCCAACCCGGCCGCGTACGAGTCGCCCAGGACGGCGACCGAGATTCCCGTCGGCTGGGGTGCGATGCCGCCCCGGAAGTGACCGCCCGCGAGGGCGATGAGCGCGAAGAAGGCGGCGATGGTCTTGGTGCCGATGAACACTGCTTCATTCCCCCGCGTGCGGTCCACCGATGCCGGATGTACTGCACTGGCTGTTACCCGGAGCCGAGTGCAACGAGCATTTCCGGCCGGAGCCGTTTCGCTTCGATCAGCTGTGACGCTACGAGATGCGGTGACGAACGGCGGGGAGCGGTCGATCGCGGCGCGGTGAACTCCATCACCGAACCCGAAAACGACCGAACCCCCGCCCGGACCGGGGGGGTCCGAGCGGGGGTTCTTTTGTGGCGGCCAGGCGCAAGGAAGAACACGGCGACCCTCCGCCCGCCGCGAGGATCAGCGAACCCCCGCCCGCGCCCGAGAGCGCGGACGGGGGTTCGACCTATTGCGGTGGTGCGGTGCCGCTCTCAGCCCGAGGGCACAGCGCGACGCTGGGGCTTGCGGTCAGCGGCCGAAGTTGCGGCGGACACCCAGGCCGTCACCGAGGATCTCGACGTCGCCAGCGGAGAGCTTGACCCGCGTGCCATCAGCGTTGAGGAAGATGGTGCCCTTCTTCTGGCTGACGACCCGCTCGCCACCCGCGTAGGGGGCCACACTGCGGTCGTCACCGGCGGCGAACAGGACCCGCTCCGTGCCGATGTAGATGGGGGGCTCGGACTTGGTGTCGGCGTCGAGGTCGCTGACCTTCTTGTCCGTGGCCGTCGGCACGTAGGAGGCGGCCGGCGCCACATCGAAGATGTACGCGTTGCGCAGCTCGTCGTCCGAGACAGGCGCGGCCACGCTCCAGCCGTTGGCCACCGCCGGCAGCGTGATCGTGCCGGAGACCGGCCCGGTGTTGGGCACCGACACCGTCACGGTAGTCGGGCTCTGCACCGAGGTGATCTTGGCAGCGGCGGCGATGCCGGTGCCGTCGATGTCGCGGTCGATGTCAGCGGCGGTGAAATTGCCGTCGCTCACCGTGACGGTGCTGGCGGTGCTGGAGACGGTTCCGGTGAAGGTCCGAAGCGCCGCGGCCGGGGTGTACACGGAGGCGTTGATGGCCATCGCCTCGCCCCGGCGCTCGGTCACCGGGGTGCCGGGCGCGAAGCCGCCGACCTTGACGACCGGCGCGGTGAGCTTGACCCAGTCGTTCGCGTCGGCGTCCCAGATCGGGTTGCCGTTCGCGTCCAGCTTGTAGTCGCCGATCTCGCTCGTCTCGACGTCGGTGTTGGCCACGTACTCGCCAGCGAGCTCATACACGGCCGGCGTGCCCGCCACGTGCTCCACCGGGGCGCCGCGACGCTGCAGGACGACGTCCCCGACCGCGATCGCGATGGTCTCGGAGCTGTCGGTGCCCAGAACCGCGGGCGAGTCGACGTCATCGCCGGCGACGTACTTGAGGGAACCGTCCGCGTTGAGGTCGTAGTCGCCGGCCTCGCTGCGCGGCACGCTGGGGCCGGGGAGCTCCACCTCGTGCGGCTCATCGGCATCGCCGACAGCGACGTAGACCATGGGCTTGCCATCGGCCGTCAGGACGGGCTCAGTGCCGAGGTAGTACTTCGGCGCACCCTTGAACTGCGCCTTGGCCTCGCCACCGGCGTAGGTCTTCGGGTCGCCGAAGGAGTCCAGCTCCGGGGCGAGGATCACGCCGGTGGTGGGGTGCAGGCGAAGGACGGGCTCGCCCTTCTTGTGGGTCGCGAAGACGTCGTCGAGCGCGACCTTGGCGTCGCCGACCTTGCCGACCGTGCTGGGCAGCGAGGCGACGAAGACGGTGTCGGTCGGCTCGCCGTAGTAGAAGTCGCGCAGCGCCGTGATGGCCTTGCCCTTGCCGAGCTCGTTCGACAGGAAGTAGTGGTTGCCGTCGCGACGGACCGCGATCTGGTCCGCACCGTTGCCGTCGGTGTAGGTGGCCGGGTTGGCCCAATCGCCGACGATGACGTTGTCGCCCGGGTTGCCGTAGAAGAAGGAGTAGTCGGCCACGCCGGTCTTGGTGTCGTTCTTCACGTGGAAGGACGTGTCGGGGCGGGTCACCATCAGGGTGTCGGTGCCGTTGCCGTCCCAGTCCCCGACCAGGAGGTTGTCGCCGGCGTCGCCGTAGAAGAACTCGGCGTCGGCCTTGCCGGTGGTCTTGACGTCGTTCTTCACGTAGAACTTGTTGCTGCCCTGCTCGGTGCGGACGACGGCCATGCTGTCGCCGTTCTTGCCGTCCCAGTCGCCGATGACGACACGGTCACCGGGGTTGCCGTAGGCGAAGACGTCGATGGTCTTGCCGTCCTTGTTGGCCACGTGGAAGACACCGTTGCGGTTGACCATCGGCGTGTCGACGCCGTCGTTGTCCCAGTCGCCGAAGTAGATCTCGTCGCCCGGGTCACCGAAGACCAGGGTCTCCTGGGCCTTGCCGCCGATGCTGCCGGCACCACCCAGGTAGTAGACGTTGCCGGAACCGCCAACCGGGTTGCCCTGGGCGGCGGCCGGGGAGATGGCGCCAGCGACCAGGCCGGCCGACAGCCCCGCGGTCAGAATGCCGACCGAAAGTGCTCGCTTGCTCATAAATCCTCCTGCGATCGCGCCCCGTGTTGGGCGACGCACAGAAAGTTAGCAGCACGGACCGCCAGGGCAAGGACCCTGAACGGCAACTTTCGGCGCGTCGTCGACAAGTCGTCGTGGGCTTTTACGTGGCAACACGCCGCTGATCGCAGCCGAATGAGCGTCACTCACTAGTGCTGGTGTCGACTCGTAGTCATCAGCTGACATGCGGAACGCGAAAATCCCGCTCGTTCGGGTTAACGGCGTAAGGCCTCCCTCTTACGGAGGGCACGCCCGAAAAATCCCCGAGTCAGTCACATGAGTCACACCGCGCCCCACAGACCTCGGGCGTGGCGTTACGGATCGGTCCGCGTGCCCTCATGCGCACCCCCGAGCCGTATCCGGGAGGTCGCCTAGGGTGGTGGCCGAGCGCCGCGCGGCGCGTGCGAGGGGGATATAGAGGTGGCGAGCCAGCTCTCCGCCGTCACCAGGCAGATCGGCCCCGTGGCGGTCGGCCTGGGCGTGCTGGGCCTGGCGTCCTTCGCCTTCCTCTCCGTCAGCGGCCGCGCCCTCGGCCCGGCCGAGCTGGCGCCGCTGGGCACGCTGTGGGTCCTCATCAACGCCCTCGGCCCCGCGCTCTTCCAGCCCCTGGAGCAGGAGGTGGGCCGCGCCGTCGCCGAGCGGGCCGCACACGGGCAGGGCGCCCGCCCGGTGTTCCTGCGCGCCTGCGCCCTCGCCGGAGGCCTGATCGCCGTGGTCGCCGTCGTCCTCCTGCTGATCCGCGAGCCGCTCGCCGACGAGGTCTTCGCCGGGCAGCAGATCCTGGTCGTGGCCCTACTACTGGGGCTGGTCGGCCTGGGCGCCGAGCACCTCACTCGCGGCGCCTTCGCCGGCGGCGGCGTCTTCCCTCGCTACGGCACCCAGCTCGCCATCGACGGCGTTCTGCGCATCGGCAGCGCCGCCGTCCTCGCCGTGGTCGGTGTCGCCACCGCCGGCTGGTACGGCGTCTTCCTCGGCCTGGCGCCGATCCTCGCCGTCCTCGCCACCGCCGGCTGGCTCGGCCCCGCCGCCCGGCCCGGCCCGCACCACTCCTGGGGCGAGCTCACCCACGCCGTCGGATGGCTGACCGTCGGCGCGCTGGCCAGCCAGTTCGTCATCAACGCCGCGCCGGTGGCAGCCAGCCTGCTGGCCGGCGAGGACGAGCTGGCCCGCGCCGGCATCTTCATCAGCGTCCTGGTGCTCACCCGCGTGCCGCTGTTCCTCTTCGCCGCGATCCAGGCCTCGTTCCTCCCCGGCATGGCCGCGCTCGCCGCCGAGGGCGACACGGAGGGCTTCCGCCGGCGGCTGACCCTCATCGTCGGCGCGGTCTCCGCGCTCGGCGTCGCCGGGCTGCTGGCCATCGTCGCCGTCGGCCCCTGGCTGGTGCGCCTGGTCTACGGCCCGGAGTACGTCACGACCCGCGCCGACCTCTGGCCGCTCGCCGCCGCCAGCGGCCTGTTCATGCTCGCCTCGGCGCTCGCCCAGGCCCTGATCTCCGTGCGCGGCTACAAGGCCTCGGTCGCCGGGTGGCTGGCCGGTGCCGCCGTCTTCCTCCTCGGCCTGCTCGCCCCGCTCCGCCTCGAGCAGCGGGTCGGGCTCGCCTTCCTCGCCGGCAGCGCGGTCGCCGCGCTTGTCCTGGCCATCGCCATGCGCCTGCGCCTGCGCCGCCCGCTCAGCCCGGCGGTGCCGGTGCCGGCCGACGGAAAGGAAACACCCTGGAGCTGACCGCGGTGGTGCTCGCCTACGGCGAGCAGCCCTACATCCACGACGTCGTCGACCGGCTCCTCGCCTCGACCGGGGTCTCCGTGCACGTGGTCGTCGTCGACAACGGCTGCACCAGCCCCTCGCTCGAGCCGCTGCGCGACCGCCCCGGCGTCACCCTGCTCGAGCCCGGCAGCAACACCGGCTTCACCGGCGGCTGCAACCTCGGCGCCACCGCGGCGACGACCGAGTTCCTCGCCTTCATCAACTCCGACGCGCTCGTCGAGCCCGACGCGCTCGCCGAGCTGGCCAAGGTCGCCGCCCGTCCGGAGGTCGGCATCGCCTCGGCCAGCCTGCGCCTGGCGGAGACCCCGGAGTTGCTGAACTCCGCCGGCAACCCGGTGCACGTCCTCGGCCTGTCCTGGGCCGGCCACCTCGGCGAGCCGGCCACGGACTTCCCCGCCGAGCAGCGGATCGCCAGCGCCACCGGCGCAGCCATCGTCGTCCGCCGCGAGGTGTGGGCGGCGCTGGGCGGGTTCACCGAGGAGTTCTTCGCCTACTGCGAGGACGCCGACCTGTCGCTGCGCTCCTGGCAGCAGGGCTGGCAGGTGGTCTACGTGCCGACGGCGGTCGTCGCGCACCACTACGAGTTCAGCCGCAACAAGGCGAAGTTCTACCTGCTCGAGCGCAACCGGCTGGCCATGGTGCTCAGCCTCTACGAGGCACGCACGCTGCTGCTGCTCTCCCCCGCGCTGCTCGCCTTCGAGGCCGCGATGCTGGCCGTCGCCGTGCTCAACGGCTGGCTGCCGGCCAAGTTGCGCGGCTACCGGTGGCTGGTGAAGGAGTGCCGCTGGCTGAGCGCGCACCGGCGGGCGGTGCAGCGGGTGCGCACGAAGCGCGACCGCGAGCTGGCCGGCCTGCTGACGGCGCGCTTCGACCAGTCGGTGCTGCCGCTACCGCGCGGCGGCGGTGCCCTCAACGCCGCGATGAGCGGCTACTGGAGCCTGGTCCGCCGCCTGCTGTGAGCGGGCCTGCATCGCCTCGACGTGCCGCAGCGCGGCGTCGGCGAGCGCGACCTGGCGGGCTAGCAGCACGATCCGGGCCTCCTGCTCGCGGAACCGCACGCTCGTGCTGCCCACCAGGTAGATGATCACCAGCGCGAGGGCGTAGAGCAGCAGGTCGGTGCCGCGGGTGACGCCGGTCCAGTCGGCCAGCGCCTGCAGCGTGTTGGGGAACATCACCGCGAGCACGCCGGCGACGACGGTGAGGACGGCGAGGATCTTGCGCCGGGCCTGCCCGCGCAGCGACGTCCGGGAGCGCAACGAGCTCACCACGGCGAGGACGAGCGCCGGGATGAGCAGCAGCTGGATGATCACTTGCGTCCCCAGTTCGTGACCCGGTGCGCGGCCACCTCGGTCAGGATGTTGATGCTGTTGAGCAGCGGCTGGCCCTTGGACCGCGAGTAGTCGGTGTACAGGATGTGCACAGGGTGCTCGACGATCTTGTACTCGGGCCGGGTGAGGTGCCGCTCCAGCTCCGAGGCGTAGGCCATGCCGGCGTGCGAGAGCCGGATGTCGGCGGCCACGTGCCGGGCGACGATCCGCAGCCCGTTGTGCGCGTCGGTCAGCCGGGTGCCCCCGCCGCGGTTGAGCAGCTTGGCGGCCGTGCGCAGGATGACCCGCCGCAGCCAGCTCATCTGCGTGGGGCCGTCGCCCTCGAGGAACCGCGACCCCATGACGACGTCGTAGCCCTCGCGGATCTTCTCGATCATGCCGAGCAGGTCGGGCAGCTGGTGCTGGCCGTCGGCGTCGAAGCAGGCGATGTAGCGGGCGTCGGTGAGCAGCAGCGCGGCCTCGAAGCCGGTCTGCAGCGCGCCGCCGGCGCCCAGGTTGATCGGGTGGCTCACCCGGAAAGCGCCGGCCTTGTCGATCTCCTCGGCCGACCCGTCGGTGCTGGCATCGTCCACGGCGATGACTGAGAGCCCGGCGGCGACGAGCTCGGCAATGACGCCGCCGACCACTGGCGCCTCGTTGTAGACGCGCACGATCACGACGGTGTCGTCCCAGGACGGCGCCGCCGGATTCGGAGCGTCGGCCGTCTGCCTGCGCAGCGAGTCCATCCCCTCGGATGTTAGGCCCGCCCGCAACGACTCGCCCCCACGCAGAGCGATCGAGTCATACGTCACCGTCATGGTTGGCTTCTCCGTGGTCCAGGGTTCGAGGTCAGGCGGAGCGCCCGGCGCGGGCGGGCACGCGGGTGGGCGGGACGGCCGGGCGCGTCCGGAGGCCGAGCAGCACCGTGTCGGTCGCGGCGGGGCGCGGCGGCACCGGGGCCGGCGCGGCGGGGCGCGTGGAGCGGCCGAGCCGGTCGGCCAGCCGCATGCTGGGCCGCTCGACCGCGCGGTGGAACAGCACCGCGGCCCCCAGGCTCAGCGCCGTCCCGGCGACCAGGGTGACCAGCACGCCGACCTTCGTCGGCCCGGTCACCGTCGCGACCGACACCACGATCGGCTCGTGCACCAGGTACAGCGCGAAGGAGACCGTCCCCAGCCACTGCAGCGGGCGGGCGCTCAGCAGCCGCCGCGGCCCCGGTGCGTGCAGGCAGCAGACGACCAGCAGCCCCGCACCGAGGACCGCTGCGGGGCGGCCGAGGAGCCACCAGTGGAACGGATCCGGCGTCGCCAGGCGGGCCCACACCTCGCCGAGCAGCATGGTCAGCGCCAGGATCAGCAGGCCGGCCCAGGCCACGCCCCTCGTGCGCAGGCCGTCGATCCACGCGGCCCACCGGGACAAGGTGCCCAGCTGCTGGGCGAGCAGCACCCCGACCCCGAACACGGCCAGGTAGCTCACCAGCTCGTACCCGGCCGACGCCGCCCAGCCGATCCCGGCCAGGACGACGGGCACCGACACCCACAGCGGAAGGACCACCCGGCGGGCGACGAGCACGAAGACCGGCAGCAGCAGGGAGAACAGCACCTCGTACTTCAGCGACCACAGCGCCGAGTTGGCCCACCCCGTGCCGGCCACCAGGACGGCGTCGTGGGCGAGGTCGACCGGGCCGAGCGGCGCAGTGTGCGCCAGCATCCACCAGCTCCACCCGGCGCCCGGAGTCCGCGGCACCAGTGCCAGCACGATCCCGGTGAACGCCACCGCCGCCAGCACCGGCACGTAGAGCCGGACCATCCGCTTCCGGTAGTAGCGCGACCAGCCGCCGGACCGGCCGCCCGACAGACGGGGCAGCGCGAGCACCAGCCCGCTGAGCACGAAGAAGACGAGGACGGCCTCGCGCCCTGCCCAGGCCAGGTACGCAGGGGTGTAGGTCAGCCACCACGCGGGCGAGGTGGAGTTCGGCCCGAGGAACTGCGCGGCCAGCGACGGCAGGGTCAGCGCGCAGTGGTGCACCACCACGACGAGTGCGGCCAGCCCGCGCAGGCCGTCGAGCGAGGCCAGCCGGTGTCCACGCCCCGCCGCATTCACCCGTCGATGATGCGGGACGAACCCGTCCGCTCCCGGCGACACTCCGGAGAACCGTCACCGGAGTGTCACGCCCAGTTACTCGAGTCCCACCGCCCCCTCTGGGCGCCCGGCCGCATCAGGAGAAGCGGGACCCGTGCCGCCGCTCGACCTCCGCGAGCAGCTGCTTGACCCGCTCCGCATCCCCGATCGGGCAGACCAGCGTCACGTCGGCGGTGTGCACCACCACGCTGTCCCGCACGCCCACCAGCGCCACGAGGTGCTCGGGGTCGTCACTGAGCACCACGTTGCGCGCGCTGTCGAGGAGCACCGTGAGCCCGCGCAGCGCGTTCCCCGCGCCGTCGCCCTCCAGCGTGCCGGCCAGCGCCGGCCACGAGCCCACGTCGAGCCAGTCGACGTCGAGATCGACCACCAGCACCCGGCCCGGCTCCGCGGCCGCCGGCTCCAGCACCGCGTAGTCGACGCTGATCTTCGGCAGCGACGGGAAGACCTCGGCCAGGACGGCGTCCCGCTCCGGACCGGCCGGAACGGCCACCACCCGCTTCAGCCCGGCGGCGGACTCCGGCAGGTGCTCGGCCAGCGCGTGCAGCACCGTCTGCGCGCGCCACACGAACATGCCCGAGTTCCAGAGGTACTCCCCCGAGGCGAGGTAGGCCTCGGCGGTCGCGCGGTCGGGCTTCTCCTGGAACGAGGCGGCCTCGGCGGCACCGGGCACCTCGGCGGGCGCGCCGCGCTGCACGTACCCGAACCCGGTGGCCGGCGCGGTCGGGGTGATGCCGAGGGTGACCAGCGCGTGCGGCCGCACCGCCAGGACGTCGTAGGCGGTGCCCAGCGCCGCGACGAACCGCTCGACCGGGCGGATGACGTGGTCGGCGCTCACCACCGCGAGCTCGGCGTCCGGGTCGACATCGGCCACCAGCGCGGCGGCCAGCCCGACGGCGTTGGCGGTGTCGCGGGCCGTCGGCTCGAGGATCAGCCGGTCCGCGCCCAGCTCGGGCAGGGCCGCGCGCACCTGCTCCCCGTAGCGGGCCGCGGTGCAGACCCAGATCCGCTCGATCGGCAGCACCGCGCGCAGCCGCTCGAAGGCCTCCGTCAGCAGGCTGTGCGCCCCGCCACCCTCGTCGGCGACGACGTCGAGCAGCTGCTTGGGGCGGGCGGCGCGGGACAGCGGCCACAGCCGCGTGCCGGAGCCGCCGGCCATGATCACCGCGTGGCGCATCTCAGCCCTTCGTCCGCGAGCGGCCCACGTCCTCGGCCCGCCGCTGGAAGCGGGCGCCGGCGGCCACCCGGCCGTTGACGTAGGAGATCAGCATCCGGGCGCCCAGCCCACCGCGCAGCGCCCCCCGCAGCGGGGCGTGCCGGCGGCGCGGGTACTGGCCGGCCAGGTAGCGCAGCGCGCTGGTGTGGTGCACCCGCTGCATGCGGTGCGGCTCCCGGCGGGTGGCGTGCCCGCCCTCGTGCACCACCACGGCCGAGGGCGCGTAGACGTGCAGCCAGCCGCGCCGGCCCAGCCGCTCGCCGAGGTCGACGTCCTCGAAGTACATGAAGTAGCCCGGGTCGAAGCCGCCGACCGACCAGAACGCCGCCAGATCGACCAGGAAGCAGGAGCCCGACAGCCAGCCGGCCGTGCGCTCCCGCGGCTCCTCGCGCTCGCGGCGGTACCGGGCCGTCCACGGGTTGGCCGGCCACACCCAGCCCAGCAGCGCGTGCCCCACCCCGGTCGACAGCCGCGGCAGGTCGCGCGCCGAGGGGTAGAGCTCCCCCTCCGGCGTCCGGATCACCGGCCCGACGGTCGCCGCGCGCGGCCACCGCTGGGCCACGGCCAGCAGCTCGTCGATCGAGCCGGGCTCGAAGCGGACGTCGGGATTGGCGACCAGCGCGTAGCCCTCGGTCAGCCCGGCCAGGCCGGCGTTGGCGGCGGCGCCGTAGCCGATGTTGCCACCGGTTCGCAGCAGCCGGACGTGCGGATGGCGGGCGGCGGCCCGCTCGGGAGCGCCGTCGGTGGACCCGTTGTCGGCGAGGACCACCTCGACCGGGCGGGTCGTCGCCGTGGCGAGCGAGTCGAGGAAGCCGTCGAGGGCCTCGCCGGGCGAGTAGGTCACGGCAACCACCCGTAGCGGCATCGTCACCGAATCGTTCCGCACGGGCCAACCCTAGGCGCCCCCGCGCAGCGACGGATCCGGGCGACGGGCTCGGGCTGGCTGTACTGCTCGTACACTCGTCGTGGTCTCGACCGGCTGCCGGACCACGATGAGTGCACAACCACGAGCCCTGTGGACAGCCGGCACACGGCCGGCGCGCGTTGCGGCACCGTGCCCCGGTGCCCACGGCCCCGCTGGTCCCCGAGTCCCTGAAGGGCAGGGTCTTCCGCGGCTCGTGGGCCGTCGCGACCGGGTTGCTCACGCCCAACCGGCTGCGCGGGGCGTCCTGGCACCGCCTGTACCCCGACGTCTACGTGCACCGCGACGTGCCGTTCACACATGCGCTGCGCACGTGCGCGGCGGCCGGAGTCCTGCTCCCTGGCGCCGTCGTCTCCGGACGCAGCGCCGCCGTCCTCTGGGGTGTCGACCTCGCCGACGTGACCGACGACGTGGAGCTCACCGTGCCGCCGGGGACGAACCCGGTGAGGGTGCGCGGGCTGCGCGTGCGTCGGGCGCGGTTGCCCCCCGAAGAGGTCTGCAGACGCCGAGGTGTCCGCGTGACCAGCCCCGCCGCCACGGCGGTCGCCGTGGCATCCCATCCGGTGACGGAGGAGGCGGTCATGGCCGTCGATCGGATGGTGGCCTCCGCCGTGGTGGATCTGGACGTCGTCCGCGCGCTCGCAGCCTCCACGGCGGGCGCCGGCTCCACCCGCGCGCGGACCGCGTGCGACCTCGCCGACGGGCTGGCGCAGTCACCGCAGGAGACGCGAGTGCGCCTGCTCATGCTTCGCGGCGGACTTCCACGGCCCCTGGCGCAGTTCGTGGTCCGGAACGAGCGCGGCTTCGTCGGCCGGGTCGACTTCGCGTGGCCCGACCGGAAGGTGGCGGTCGAGTACGACGGGCTCTGGCATGCCGAACCCGGACAGTTCGCTCGCGACCGGCAGCGGCTCAATCGCCTGCAGGCAGCCGGGTGGCGGGTGGTCTTCGTGACGGCTGCAGACCTCTACCGGCCGGAGCAACTGCTGGCCCGCATCGCCGCAGCGCTGACCGTCTGACCGCTCGTGCACTCGTCGTGGTCTCGACCGGCGGCCGGACCACGATGAGTGCACAACCTCGGGCCCAGGCCACAGCGCGGTCGCCCCACGCCGGGGATCGCACGGAGACGGGCCGGTTGGTCACAGGACGGTATCGTCGCCAGGCGTGACTTCAGCCAGACCTGACCTCGTCGTCGTGGGCTCCGGCTTCTTCGGACTGACCGTCGCCGAGCGGGTGGCAAGTCAGCTGGACAAGCGCGTGCTCGTCCTCGACCGCCGCGACCACATCGGTGGCAACGCCTACTCCGCGCCCGAGCCCGAGACCGGCATCGAGGTGCACGTGTACGGCGCGCACCTGTTCCACACCTCCAACGAGCGGGTCTGGAACTACGTGAACCAGTTCACCGAGTTCACGAACTACCAGCACCGGGTCTTCTCCATCTATCAGGACAAGACCTACTCGCTGCCGATCAACCTGGCCACGATCTGCCAGTACTTCGGCAAGAGCTTCTCCCCGGAGGAGGCCCGCGCGCTGGTCGCCGAGCAGGCCGGCGAGATCGACACCGCCGAGGCGGCCAACCTCGAGGAGAAGGCGATCTCGCTGATCGGTCGCCCGCTCTACGAGGCGTTCATCCGCGGCTACACCAAGAAGCAGTGGCAGACCGACCCCACCGAGCTGCCCGCGGCGGTCATCGCCCGGCTCCCGGTGCGGTACACGTTCGACAACCGCTACTTCAACGACACCTGGGAGGGCCTCCCGGTCGATGGCTACACCGCGTGGCTGTCCCGGATGGCCGACCACCCGAACATCGAGGTGCGGCTGAACACCGACTACTTCGACGTGCGCGACGAGCTGCCGGCCGACGTGCCGACGGTCTTCACCGGCCCGATCGACAAGTACTTCGGCTACGAGGCCGGCGAGCTGGGCTGGCGCACCCTCGACTTCGAGACCGAGGTCCTGCCGATCGGCGACTTCCAGGGCACCTCGGTGATGAACTACGCCGACGAGGACGTGCCGTTCACCCGGATCCACGAGTTCCGGCACTTCCACCCCGAGCGCAAGTACCCCGAGGACAAGACCGTCGTCGTGCGCGAGTACTCCCGCTTCGCGGAGAGCGGCGACGAGCCGTACTACCCGATCAACACCCCCGAGGACCGCGCCAAGCTGGAGCGTTACCGGGAGCTGGCCACGAAGGAGGCCGCGGAGAAGCGCGTGCTCTTCGGCGGCCGTCTGGGCACCTACAAGTACCTCGACATGCACATGGCCATCGGTTCGGCCCTGAGCATGTTCGACAACCGGATCCGGCCCTTCTTCGACCAGGGCGAGTCGCTCGACGGCCGCCTCGACGACTGACCGCGAGGACTACGCACCGATGACCACGACCGACTCCCCCATGTCCCCGGAACGCGTCGCCGACGCCTCGGCGGCCGAGCTCGCCACCGCCAAGGCGGTGACCCTGCTGCAGCGGGTCATCCTGCCCCGCTCCGGCGACCCGCTGAAGGTCCGCTCGCTCTACGTCGACGAGAGCGCCGCCGGCACCAGGCGGGTCAAGGCCCGCACCCGGTCCGAGGCCAGCGTCGCCGCCGGCAACGAGGTCTCCTTCGCCACCTACTTCAACGCCTTCCCCGCCAGCTACTGGCGGCGCTGGACGGTGCTCCGGTCCGTCGTGCTCGGCATGCGGGTCTCCGGCCCCGGCCGGGTGGACGTGTACCGGTCCAAGGCCGACGGCAGCATCATCCACGTCACCGGCGCCACCACCTCCGGCGACGAGCGGGTGCTGGAGTTCGAGCTCGACCTCACCCCGTTCGAGGACGGCGGCTGGTACTGGTTCGACGTCACCGCCGACGACGCCCCGCTGGTCGTCCACGAGGCGGCCTGGTGGGCGGCGCAGGCGCCCGAGCACGACACCCGGCTGTCGATCGGCATCTGCACCTTCAACCGGCCCGGCGACTGCGTCGCCGCGCTGTCCGCCCTCGCCGACGACCCGGTGGTCGAGCAGCTCATCTCGAAGGTCATCGTCGCCGACCAGGGCAACAAGAAGGTCCGCGACGGTGCCGGCTTCGGTGCGGCATCCGGCGCCCTGGGCGACAAGCTGCTGCTGGTCGAGCAGCCCAACCTCGGCGGCAGCGGCGGCTTCTCGCGCACGATGTACGAGATGCTCAAGAACACCGACGCGACGCATCACATCCTGCTCGACGACGACGTCCAACTCGAGCCCGACAGCATCGCCCGGGCCTACGCCTTCGCCCGCTTCACCAAGGTGCCGATGCTGGTCGGCGGCCAGATGTTGGCCCTGCAGGACCGCTCGGTGCTGCACACCATGGGCGAGGTCGTGGCCCGCGACAAGTTCTTCTGGCGGGCCGCGCCGAACACCGAGTACGCGCACGACTTCGCCGAGGACAGCCTGCGCGAGTCGCCGGACCTGCACCGGCGCATCGACGTCGACTACACCGGCTGGTGGATGTGCCTCATCCCGCGGCAGGCGGTCGAGCAGCTGGGTCTGGCGCTGCCGCTGTTCATCAAGTGGGACGACGCCGAGTACGGCATCCGCGCCGGCGAGCAGGGCTTTCCGACCGCGACCCTGCCCGGCGTCGCCGTCTGGCACCTGTCGTGGAGCGACAAGGACGACACCGCCGGCTGGCAGGCCTACTTCCACACCCGTAACCGGCTGGTCGCAGCGGCGCTGCACACGCCCCACAAGCGGGGCGGCCGGCTGCTGCTGGACACCTTCAAGTTCGACCTGAAGTTCCTGATCATGCTCCAGTACGCCACGGCCGCGCTGCACCACCGGGCCTACGACGACTTCCTCGCCGGGCCGGAGAAGCTGTTCCCGATCCTGCCCACGGCCCTGCCGACGGCGCTGGAGCACCAGGGCGACTACCCCGACGGCCAGGTCATCGGGTCATCCTCGGACCTGCCGCTGCCGTCGATGGGGGCGATCAAGGCCGAGCGGTTCATGAAGCCGCCGACGACGCCGCTGACCATCGGCCGCACCCTGGCCGCGGCGCTGGTGCACAACCTGCGGCGGCCGAAGCCGGAGGCGGCCGAGCGCCCGGAGATGAACATCAGCGCCCAGGACGCGCGCTGGTTCCTGCTCTCCCGGCTCGACAGCGCCACGGTCGGCACCGCCGACGGGCGCGGGGTGACCTTCCGCCGCCGCGAACAGGACACCTTCTGGAAGATGCTCAACCACTCGCTGCGGATGCACGTGCGGCTGCTCCGGGAGTTCCCGAAGCTCAAGAAGCAGTACCGCGAGCACCTGCAGCAGCTCACCGCCCCGGAGAGCTGGGAGAAGGCCTTCAGCGGGGAGCTCAGGGGCGAGTGAACCGCTCCCGCCGCCCGGCCCGGGTGAGGCGCAGCCATTCGCGCCAGGCACCCGGGTCGCGGCGGTGGACGAGGAAGAACCAGCCGAAGCGCAGCGTCTCCAGCGGGCGCAGCCAGCGCATCCCCGGCTGCGCCATCAGGTAGCCGCGGTTGCGGTAGGTGAAGAAACGCTTCACCTCGTTGGCCGGGTACTGCGCCGACAGCCGCCCGCCGAGGATCGGCTCGAACTCCGTCGTCCCCTCGGGGTGGACGTAGGCCGCCTGCGGGCAGGTGCCGAACGGCAGCCCGGACCGCAGCAGCCGGCGGTGGATCTCCGTCTCGTCCCCGCGGAAGAACAGCCGGTAGTCCGGGACGCCCACCACGTCGAGCGCGTCGGCCCGGAACAGCGCCCCGTTGAACAGCGACGCGTAGTTCGGCAGCAGATCCAGCCCGGCGAAATCGCTGCGCCGCCGCCGCCAGCGCAGCCCGCGGCGGAGCGGAAAGGCCAGCCGGTCGGGGTCGGCCATGTCGGTCACCAGCGGGGAGACCTCGGCCAGCCCGTGCCTGCGGGCGGCGGCCAGCAGCGTCTCCAGGACCGTGTCGTCGGCCGGGCGGCCGTCGTCGTCGGCGCACCAGACCCAGTCGGCGCCCAGCGACAGGGCGGTCAGCATGCCCAGGGCGAAGCCGCCGGCACCGCCGAGGTTGCGCCGGCTGGGCAGGTAGGTGACCGGCAGGCCGCACTCCCGGACCACGTCCTCGGCCGACTGGTCGGGCCCGTTGTCGACCACGACGAGATGGTCGACGCGGCGGGACTGCTTCGCGATGGCCGCGAGGCTCTCGCCGAGCAGCTCGCGACGGTGCCGGGTGACGACGACCGCGACGATGCAGTCCCCGTCCGCCACGGCGGCGCTCACGGGTGGCCCTTGTAGGCCCGCAGGACCTCTTCCAGGTCGCCCTGCTGCTTGACCCGACCGTGCTCCATCCAGATCGCGGTGTCGCACAGCTCGCGCAGGAACTCGTCGGAGTGCGAGGCGAAGACCAGCAGCCCCGACCGCTCCACGAGGTCGCCCAGCCGCTGCTTGGACTTCTCCAGGAACGCGGCGTCCACCGCGCCGATCCCCTCGTCCAGCAGCAGGATCTCCGGGTCGATGCTGGTGACCACGCCGAGTGCCAGCCGCACCCGCATGCCGGTGGAGTAGGTGCGCAGCGGCATCCGCAGGAAGTCACCGAGCTCGGTGAACTCGGCGATGTCGTCGACCCGCGCCTCCATCTGCTTGCGGGTCATGCCGAGGAACAGGCCGCGGATCATGATGTTGTCCAGGCCCGAGATCTCCGGGTCCATGCCGACGCCCAGATCGAAGATCGGCGCGACGCGGCCGGAGATCTCCGCGATGCCGCGGGTGGGCTCGTAGATGCCGGCCAGCAGCCGCAGCAGCGTCGTCTTGCCGGCGCCGTTGTGCCCGACGAGCGCCACCCGGGCGCCGTGCTCGAGGTGCAGCGTGATGTCGTGCAGCGCCTCGATGATCGGCACCTTGCTGGAGCTGGCGATGTTGCCGCCGACCAGGCCCATGACCGTCTTCTTCAGCGACCGGCTCTTGGCGTCGAAGATCGGGAAGTCGACGCAGGCGTCCTTGGTCGTGATGCTGACCGGACGGGAACCCTCGGGAGCGGGGACGGTGGACACGTTCACACCCAATACGAGACGCGGGACCGGTAACGGCGCATGACGAACAGCGTCAGCGACCAACCGACGACGGTGATGACGAGGACAACGATCCAGTGCCGCAGGTGCTGGTCCTCGCCCAGCAGCGGGCGCCGGATGATCTCGACGAAGTGCAGGAACGGGTTGAACTCCGCCAGCCGCGCCCGCTCGGCGATCGCGGTGTTGGGGCTGTTCACCAGGTCCTCGTAGATCCAGACGATCGGCGTAAGGAAGAACATCAGCTGCACGATGCTCTGCGTGATCGGCGTGAGGTCCCGGAAGCGGGTCGTCACGACGCCGAGCAGCAGCGCGACCCAGGACCCGTTGGCCATCAGCAGGGCGAACGCCGGGAGGGCGGCGAGCACCGTCCAGGTCAGCGGCTGGGGGAAGACCACCAGCATGACCGCGTACACGATCATGTTGTGGGCGAACAGCAGGGTCTGCCGCCAGATCAGCCGGTAGACGTGCACCGTCAACGGCGAGGGCAGGTGCTTGATCAGCCCCTCGTTGGCGATGAAGACGTCGGCGCCCTCGAGGATGCAGCCGCTGATGAAGCCCCAGACGATGAAGCCGACCAGGATGTAGGGCAGCTGGACGGCCAGGTCGTTGCCGAACAGCCCGGCGTAGAGGATGCCCAGCGCGATGGCGGTGACCGCCATGCTGATGGTGATCCAGATCGGCCCGAGCACCGAGCGGCGGTAGCGCTGCTTGATGTCCTGCCAGCCGAGGTGACCCCACAGCTGCCGCTGGGCCCAGCCACCTGCGAGGTCGTCGAAGGTCCGGGACCACGAGCGCGAGTCCGAGCGTGGCACTGCAGTTGACACGAGGATCGACGGTACCCGGCGCCCGGGCGGTGCCCCGAACGCCGCGGGGGGCGGCCGCGACCTCATCGGTCGCCACCGCCCCCCGCACGCCACGGACCTCAGTAGCCCCGTGCGACCCCCACGACGTCGCCGCCGTCGGCCGTCCAGTGCCCACGCAGCGGCCGGTCGCCGGAGGAACCGAAGGGCACCACGGCGTCGGCCGCCCCGATGCCGTTGCTGTTGCGCAGGTAGAAGGCGTCGGTGCGGTAGACCCCGATCGTGTCGGTGCCGTTGCCGTCCCAATCACCGGCCGTCGGCAGGTCCGTCGCGGCGCCGTAGGGCACCACCGCGCTCGCCACGGGCGCCAGGTTGCTGTTGGTCAGGTAGAAGACACCGCGCCGCCAGACGCCGACGGTGTCGAACGGATCACCGTCCCAGTTGCCGGCCACGAGCACGTCGCCGCGGTCGCCGAACCCGAACGAGCCGTCGGCCACACCGGTGCTGTTGCTGTTGCGCAGGAACACCTTGCCCGCGCGGTACACGCCGACGGTGTCGCTGCCGTTGCCGTCCCAGTCACCGCACACCGGCTGGTCCCCCGCCTGGCCGAAGCCGAACGTGTTCTCCGCCCGTCCCGAGCCGACCGCATCGGTGATGTGGAAGACACCGGCCCGGAAGATTCCGTGCGTGTCCACGCCGTCGCCGTTCCAGTCGCAGGCCAGCGGGACGTCGCCGGGCTGGCCGAACGCCACCTGCTGGGCGGTCGCGCCCAGCACGTTGCCCGAGCCGCGGTAGACCACCGGCTGGACAGGTGCCGGAGCCGGCGCGCCGACCGGACCCCCGGGGCCACCGGCGCCGGCAATGCTGAACCAGTCGGACTTCAGGCCCAGCTTGGTCCGGACCTGCGAGCCGGTGGCGGTCACGGTCTTCGCCGTGCCGACGATCTCGACCTGGGTGACCCGGCCGCCGTCGGCGCCCAGGCCGTTGCGGCTGGTGACCCGGATGTCGAGCAACGTCCCCACGCCGAAGGCGGCGGCGATCGTGGTGGCCGGCACCGCCAGCGACCAGTCCTTGTGTGGCGAGATGGCGTCCCCGGCGTCGGGCACGGCAGGGAAGGTGCCCCCGGCGCTCCAGCCACCGGTCGAGGAGCTGAACTCGGCGCGGACGATCGCGCCCTGGCCGTTGCGCAGCACGATCCCCGCGGTCGCGGCGATGGCCGCGTCGGTGCGCCGGTCCTCCAGCGCCACGTAGTTCGTCCCGGCGCCCAGATAGACCTGGCACGACGTGGTGTCGCAGGTCTTGGCCCAGGCGGAGCGGCCCTCGGCCCAGGCGTAGGAGCGGGCCGCCACGGCCTGCGCCTTGAGCGCCTCGATGCCCTTCCCGCCGCCGCCGTCGCCCCAGCTGGCCGGCGACTCCCGCGGCACGACGCCGCGCAGGTAGTCCTCCATCCGGACGCTGTTGACGGTGCGCTGCGCACCGCCGGCCCACACCGCGGACAGCTCCCCGCGATACTGCACGGTGCCCGTGGCGACGCAGAGGCTGAGCATCGCCTGCAGGTCGTTGCCCGGCTCGACCGACGGGACCACCCGCGAGTTCGGGATCGTGGTCGTCCACACCGTCGGGCTGGCGCAGCCGTAGCTGGTGGAGAGCACGAAGGAACCGTCGGGCAGCGCCTGGACCCGCGCCGCGGACCCCGCGGTGACGGGGATCCCGCCCACGGTGAAGTCCCGGCCCGAGGTCACCACGAGGTCGCGATTGTCCTGCCCGATCAGCTGGACGGTGATGACCCCCTCGGGCTGGTGCGCCTGCACCGTCCCGCCGTAGTAGTGGGACAGGATCTGGGTGTAGGGCCAGCTGTGCTGGGTCGCGTACCCGTACGCGCCCCACTGCCCCAGCCCGCGGCCGTGCCCCCACCCGTGGCCGGTGAACTGCACCTCACCGGTCAGGGCCGCCTGGGCCTCCGGAACCGGCGCGGCCACGGTGACCGCTCCGGCCAGCCCGACGCTCGCCAGCGCGACGGCGACCTGGCGCCGCAGGGTCCTCCGCTCAGTAGCCACGGGAGACCCCCAGGGTGTCGATGCCGTTCCCGTCCCAGTCCCCGAGCAGGGCCACGTCCGCGACGTCGCCGTAGGGGATCGCCGCGTCCGTCGACGCGCGGGTGAGGCTGTTGGTCAGGTAGAAGGTGGTGCTGCGGTGGACGCCGATGGTGTCCCGTCCAGCACCGGTCCAGTCCCCGGTGACGAGGCGGTCGGCGCCGGCACCGAAGGGCACCTTGCCGCTGGCGCTCGGCCGCAGGTTGGTGTTCGTCCAGTAGAAGACGTTGCCCTGGTAGACCCCGACGGTGTCGAAGAGGTCGCCGTCCCAGTTGCCCGCGACCGGCTGGGCGTTGACGTTGCCGAAGGGGAACGCGCCCTGCGCGGGGCCGGTGGTGTTCGCGTTGCGCAGGTAGAACCAGCCGGCTCGCCAGACGCCGACGCTGTCCTTGCCGTCGCCGTCCCAGTCCCCGCACAGCGGCCGGTCTCCGGTGTTGCCGAACCAGAAGTCGGCGACCGGCTTGGCCTCCTGGGCGTTGGAGTCGAACAGGATGAACCGGCCCTTGCGGAAGACGCCGACGGTCTCGGCGCCGTCCCCGTTCCAGTCGCAGGCCAGCGGCCGGTCGCCGCGGTCACCGCGGATCAACTCGACGTCCGCCCCGCCGGGGGTGTTCGAGTTGCGCAGCAGGCTCTGCGCGGCCACCGGCCCACCACCCGGGACCCACTTGGCCGCGACCATCGCCCGGATGTCACCCATGCGGCTGTACGCGTACTTGCCGGGGCAGGCGGTGGAGCCGACGTCGCGGTGGCCGAAGACCGTGGGCAGGGTGACCTGCTCACCGGCGGCGTACTTGGCGGTGCCCCCGCCACCCGAGGTCAGCGTCGTGGTGCCCTTCGGGTCGACGCCGTAGAGCGACAGCTTCCAGGCGACGACCGAGGCCACCGTCTCCAGCATCACCTGCGGCGGGGCGACGAGGTCGTAGTTGCCGAGCATCGAGACGCCGAAGGTGCCGGTGTTGAAACCGCCCGCGTGCGCCCCGACGACCGTGCTGGCCAGCCCGCCCGCGCGGCCCTCCCAGGCCCGGCCGAACTTGTCGACGATCACGTTGTAGCCGATGTCCCCCCACCCGCGGCTGACCGCGTGGTAGGCGTACATCGAGCGCAGGATCCCGGGGACGTCGGCCGCGGTGTAGGTGTTGCCATCGGCGGTGTGGTGGATCGTCGCGGCCTTGATCGTCGGCGCGTACTCGGCGCCCCACGTCATCAGGCTCTCGTCGGCGCCCCACTGGGCGCGGGAGTAGACCGGCGGCATGGTGGCCGCCGCGTGCGCCTGGTCGGTGATCTCCGGGGTACCGGGAGCGGCGTCGGCCGCGCTCGTGCCCGGGTCGATGAGCTCGACCTGCACGTCCCGCGGGGTGGAGCCGTCGGCGGCCTGGACGATGACCTCCACGCCGCGCGCCGGGCCGGTCCACACCGGCGCCGTGCCGCCGCGGACGTCGGCCGAGGCGGAGGGCTCCTCCTGCTCGACGTCGTCCTGCTCGACGGTGGTCCACTCGCCCCAGCGGCCCGCCTCGCTCCGGGTGCGCAGCTGGACGGTCACCGCGGTCACCGCGCCGTCCTGCGCCCAGGTGACCCCGACCGCCGAGAACGGCTCGGCGTCCGGGCGGGAGACGGTGAGCGCGGGCACCCCGCTGATCTCCTCGCCGGAGCTGGCGACCTCGTCGGTGGCCGCCGGCGGTGCGGGCTGCCCCGCGGCGGGGGGCGCGACCTCGGCCTCGGGCCCCGCGTCGACGACGGCGCCGTCGGCGGTGACCACCGCGGCGTCCTCCGGCTGGTCCACCGAACCCAGGTCGACCGCCTCGATCGAGGGTGCGACCGGCTCGGCCTCCGGCGTCGGAGCCGCGTAGACGGGCAGGACGAGAAGGGTTCCTGTCAGGACGAGGAAGGCGGACGAGCCTCCGAGTAAGCGGCGCACGAGCAGGTTCCTCCGTAAGCACGACGAGGGCCTGGCCGCACGGCGAGACAGACCCGTACCGCAGCTTCAACGGCGGATCGAGGGAATAGCTTTAGGCGCGCCGCTCACCGCGCGTGATATCGCGCGAACGGCCCATGAACATCGGCGGCTTCTTTCGTCACAGTGACCTGCGCGAACCCCGGAAGGCGCCTCATCCGTCACACGGGGCACCGCTGCCACCGGTGTCACGGCGACCGGCGGTCAGAACGCGCGCAGGGCCTCGGTCAGCGCCGTCCGCCAGGGGCGCGGCGCGGGCAGGCCGGCGCCGGTCCAGCAGCCGGTGTCGAGCACCGAGTACGCCGGCCGGGGAGCCGGGCGGGGAAAGGCCTCGGTGGTCGTCGGCAGCACCCGCTCGGGATCCGCGCCCCGCTCCTCGAACACCGCCCGGGCGAACTCCCACCAGCTCACCGCGCCGGTGTTGGTGTAGTGCAGGACCGGGGGCGCCGGCTCGTCCCGGTCGCCCAGCGCGACCAGGCCCCGGGCGAGGTCCAGCGACCAGGTGGGCGAGCCGACCTGGTCGGTCACCACCGCGACCGTCGGCCGCTCCGCCTCCAGCCGGATCATCGTGCGCACGAAGTTCCCCCCGTGCTGGCCGTAGACCCAGGCAGTGCGCACCGTGGTCGCGTCCCCGCCGGCCGCGGCGACCGCCCGCTCCCCCGCCGCCTTCGTCCGCCCGTAGGCCGAGCGGGGGGCGACCGGGGCGTCGACGGTGTAGGGCTCGGTGGCGGCGCCGTCGAACACGTAGTCGGTGGAGACGTGCACCAGCCGCCCCGCGCCGGCCATCTCCTGGGCCAGCCAGCCCGGGGCGTCGCCGTTGACCCGCTGCGCGGTCGCCTCATCGGTCTCCGCGTCGTCGACCGCGGTGTAGGCGGCGGCGTTCACCAGGACGGCCCGGTCGGCCCGGACCCCGGCCAGCCAGTCGCGCACCGTCGTCCGGACGGCGGCCTCGTCGGTCAGGTCGAGCTCCGCGCGGCCGACCGCGGTCACCGCGTCGTCCGGGCGCTTCCCGAGCTCGGCGAGCAGATCGTGCCCCAGCTGCCCGCGGGCGCCGGTCACCAGCCAGGCGGTGCTCATGCCTCGGTGCCGTCCACGTCCGCGGACAGGGCGGTCGCCGCGGCCGCCTTGAGCGGCTCCCACCAGGCCCGGTTGTCGCGGTACCACTGCACGGTGAGAGCCAGGCCGTCCTCGAAGGTCATCCGAGGCGCGTAGCCGAGGGCGGCGGTCTTGGAGTAGTCCACCGAGTAGCGCAGGTCGTGACCGCCGCCCCGGGGGTCGACGATGTTCTGCACGAAGCTCCAGTCGCGGCCGGTGGCCTCGAGCAGCTTCTCGGTCAGCTCCTTGTTCGACAGCTCCCGGCCGCCGCCGATGTTGTAGAACTCACCGGGCAGCCCCTTCTCCACCACCAGCTGGATGCCCCGGCAGTGGTCGTCGACGAACAGCCAGTCGCGGACGTTGGCGCCCTCGCCGTACAGCGGCACCTTCTTCCCGTCGAGCAGGTTGGTCACGAACAGCGGGATGACCTTCTCGGGGAAGTGGTAGGGCCCGTAGTTGTTGCTGCACCGGGTGATCGAGATGTTCAGCCCGTAGGTCTTCGCGTAGGCCCGGGCGATGAGGTCGCTGCCGGCCTTGGCCGCCGAGTAGGGCGAGTTCGGCTCGAGGATGTGGTCCTCGGTCCACGAGCCGTCGTCGATCGAGCCGTACACCTCGTCGGTGGAGACGTGCAGCACCCGGCCGACGCCGTGCCGCAGGGCCGCCTCGAAGACCTGCTGGGCGCCCAGCACGTTGGTGAGCACGAAGTCCGCGGCCCCGGAGATGGACCGGTCGACGTGCGACTCGGCGGCGAAGTTGACCACCACGTCGGACCCGGGCAGGGCCGCGTCGAGGTCGGCCGGGTTGCAGATGTCCCCGCGGACGAACCGGTACCGGGGGTTGTCGGCCACCGGCGCGAGGTTGGCCAGGTTGCCCGCGTAGGTGAGCTTGTCGAAGACGACGACCTCGGCGTCCTCGAACCCCGGATACCCGCCGGTCAGCAGGGTCCGGACGTAGTGCGAACCGATGAATCCGGCACCGCCGGTGACCAAGATGCGCACGCGCGACCCTTCGTTCCGCCGGGCGGACACCCCGGCACCTGTGCGCCCCAGTGTCCCGCATGCGGAGCACGGACTCCGGAGAGTGGTGTGACCACTGCGTTCGGTGGGCCGGAGGAGGACGGGACGGGCGGACGGATCCGTGTGGCGCAAGCCGGCGGCCCACCGCGCGGAACTACCATCGGCCCGCCGACGTCCCTCCTGGCAGACGTCGCACGCCCGTCGGCGCGCTGCCGCGCCCGGCTCCCCGGTTCCCCAGCGAGTGAGGTCGATCGTGAGTTCCGAGCGGAACGAGAACGGCGCCCCCGGCGGCCGTCGTCCGCTGCCGGCGCGCCTCGACCCCGGCGCCGGCCGCACCCCGCGACGGCGTTCGGCGACCCCGTCCCCCGACCCCGCCGACCGGGCACCGCGCTCCGGCGACACCGGCCGGCGCCGGGGTCACGGCGCGGCCGTCGCCGTCCGGGCCGTGGCCGCCCTCCTGGCGCTCGTGGTCCTGGGCGCCAGCGGCTGGGGCTGGTACCTCGGCCAGGTCGCCGACGCCAGCGTCAACCGCACCGACGCCATCCCGACCGACGGCAACGAGGGCACCGGCAACGGTGGCGCGGCGATGAACCTGCTGCTGGTCGGCAACGACAGCCGGGCCGCGCTGAGCCCGGAGCAGCTCGGCCAGCTCAGCGCCGGCGAGGAGTCCGGCGTGAACACCGACACGATGATCCTGGTGCACGTGCCGGCCGACGGGTCGAAGGCGTCGTTCGTCTCCTTCCCCCGGGACTCCTACGTGGAGATCCCCGGCCACGGCTGGGACAAGCTCAACGCCGCCTACGCGGCCGGCTACTTCGGGACGCCGGACGGCGCGACCGACACCCAGCGCCAGGCGGCCGGGGCCCAGCTGCTGATCCGGACGATCAGCGGCCTCACCGGCCTGCAGATCGACCACTACGCCGAGGTGGACCTGCTCGGCTTCTTCAACCTGTCCAACGTGGTCGGCGGCGTGGAGGTCAACCTCTGCGCCCCGGCGCGCGACCGGTACTCCGGTGTCGACCTGCCGGCCGGCCCGCAGACGGTCAGCGGCGAGCAGGCGCTGGCCTTCGTCCGGCAGCGGCACGGCCTGCCCCGCGGTGACTTCGACCGCATCATCCGGCAGCAGACCTTCATCGCCGGGATGATCCGCAAGATGCTCTCCGAGAACGTGCTGCTCGACCTCGGCAAGCAGCGCCAGCTCGTCGAGGCCGCCGCCGGCTCGCTGACCGTCGACCAGTCGCTGGACCTCTTCGGCCTGGCCTCGCAGATGCAGTCGGTCACCGCCGGCAGCATCGAGTTCCAGACCATCCCCTACGTCGGCGACGACGAGGACGAGGAGGGCCGCTACATCCTGCGGCTGCAGGACGAGGACACGCTGCACGAGTTCTTCGCCCAGCTCTCGGCCGAGCCAGAGGAGCCCGACGCGCCGGCCGCGCCGGCCACGGTCGCCCCCTCGGCGGTCAGCGTCGAGGTCTACAACGGCTCCGGCATCCCGGGGCTGGCCGCCAGCGCCGCCGCCGCGCTGGAGACCGCCGGATTCGCCGTCTCGGGTACCGGCAACGCCGACTCCTCGGACTACACGCGGACCGAGATCCGGTACGCCGCAGGCGACGACGCCCTGGCCACCACGCTGGCCGCGTCCATCCCCGGCGCGACCGCGGTCGAGAGCGACGACGCCGCCTCCGGCACCGTCCAACTCGTCCTCGGCTCGGACTTCAACGCGGTCGGGCAGCCGACGACCCCGCAGGCCCCCGCCGCCCCGGTGGAGGGCGAGGACGCGCGGACCGCCGCCGACACGACCTGCATCAACTGATGGCCCGCACCCCCGCCGACCTGCTCGCCGACGCGCTGCGGCGCGACGCCGCGGCGCCGCTGCTGACCGACTACGACGACGCCACCGGCGACCGGGTGGAGCTCTCGGGCACCACGCTGGCCAACTGGGTGGCCAAGACCGCCAACCTGCTCCAGGACGAGTTCGACGTCGGCCCGGGCAGCACGGTCGCCCTCGCGCTGCCGGTGCACTGGCAGACCGCCGCGGTGCTGCTCGCGGCGTGGAGCTGCGGTGCCGCCGTGCTGGACACCGCCACGGAGGACGACGGCCGGCTGGCCGAGGCCGACGTCGTCCTCGCCGCCCAGGACCGGCTGGCCCCCCTGGAGGAGCAGGAGCCGGCCGAGCTGCTCGGGCTCTCCCTGCACCCGCTCGGCATGGGGATGGCCGGCTACGCCGGCCCGGCCCGCGACTTCGCCCTCGAGGTGCGGGCGCACGGCGACTTCTTCGCGCCCTACCAGCCGCCCGACCCGGCCGATCCCGGCCTGCTCGCCGGCGGGGTCGAGCTGGCCCTCGGGGACCTGGTCGGCACCGCGCAGGGCCTCGCCGACCGGCTGGGGCTGCGCCCCGGGGACCGCGTCCTGGTCGACGCCGGCACCGCCGCCGAGGCCGGCCCGGTCGCCTGGCTGCTCGCCCCGCTCGCCGCCGGAGCCTCCCTCGTGCTCTGCCGCAACCCCGACCCCGCCCGGCTGCTGCAGCGTGCGGCGGCCGAAAGGGTCACGGCTACCCTCGGCGTGCAGATCGAAGGCATCCGCGAGTTGGGCAGGCCGGCGTGAGCCTGCTCTGACTCCCCTGACGCAGACGGTGGGTTGGTGCATGGACAAGGTCGTCTCCAGCGCTCGTGAGGCGGTGGCCGACGTCCCGGACGGGGCGGTGCTGGCGGTGGGCGGGTTCGGGTTGTGCGGGGTGCCGATCGCGCTGATCGGGGCGCTGCTGGAGCAGGGCGCCTCCCGGCTGACCACGATCAGCAACAACTGCGGGGTGGACGACCAGGCCCTGGGGGTGCTGCTCTACGCCGGGCGGATCACCAGGACGATCTCCTCCTTCGTGGGCGGCAACA
The DNA here is from genome assembly GCF_900114385.1 of Geodermatophilus ruber. Lineage (GTDB taxonomy): Bacteria > Actinomycetota > Actinomycetes > Mycobacteriales > Geodermatophilaceae > Geodermatophilus > Geodermatophilus ruber. The sequence continues at coordinate 265 of NZ_FOSW01000023.1, read as the reverse complement.
AGGAGCTGGCCCGCCTCTACCTGTCCGGGCAGCTGGAGGTGGAGCTGACCCCGCAGGGCACGCTGGCCGAGCGGCTGCGCGCCGGCGGCGCGGGCATCCCGGCCTTCTACACCCCCACCGGGGTGGGCACGCTGGTCGCCGACGGCGGCATCCCGGTGCGCTACACCCCCGAGGGGGCCGTCGCCCAGGTGAGCAAGCCCAAGGAGCTGCGCGAGTTCGACGGCCGCCAGTACGTGCTGGAGACCGCGCTGACCGCCGACTTCGG
>NZ_FOSW01000024.1 GCF_900114385.1 Geodermatophilus ruber | reverse complement strand
CGCCGTGCGCCGCGGCAACACCTACTTCCTGCGCAACAGCACCACCAGCGGCGTCGCCGACACCGTGTTCGCCTACGGCGACCCCGGCGACACCGCGCTCGTCGGCGACTGGAACGGCGATGGCACCGACAGCCTCGGCGTCCGCCGTCCACGCCCCGGCCCGGCCGCGTTCGAGATCACCGGGCTGGACCTGCACGACGGGATGATCGTCCAGGTGGGTGGCGTGTACTACCTGTACGGCACGCAGTACGCCTGCGGGTTCCAGTGGCTCACCCCGAACACCCCCTGGTGCGGTTTCGCGGTCAGCACCTCGACGGACAGGGTCAACTGGTCCCCGCCGAGGCTGCTCTTCGACCCGAACGGCGTGGACCCGTGGAACGGCCAGACCTGGCAGCAGGTGTGCGGCGGAACCGGGGCCGGGTGTTTCAACCCGCGGATGATCCAACGCTCCGGATGGGGTGTCGACGACGGGGCGTGGATCCTGTGGTTCAACGCCCCGCAGGACTTCAACGCCACCGGCGCCAACCCCTACTACGCGATGGGCTGCGCAGGGCCGGCCGGCCCCTGCGGTGCGGGTAGCGGACCGCGCGGCTCGACGCACAAACCCGCCCTGGGCGCGTACTGCGGCGGCAACGGGGACTTCGCGATCGTCACCCCGTCATCGGGGCGTCCGGTGGCGATCTGCACCGACGCGGACCAGACGCTGAGCCAGGCGCGACTGGACGTCTGGGGCACCAACGGCGACGGCACCGGGGCCAGGAACCTCGCCGGGTTGACCGCCGTGGAGTCGCCGGGTGCCTACCAGGACGCGGCCACGGGCACGTGGATCCTCACCTACAGCGATCCGAACTGCGGCTACTGCTCGGGCACCGGGACCGGCTACGCCACGGCCCCGAGTCTCCTGGGCCCGTGGACGGCGCCCGGTGGCGACAGCCGGCGGTTGTCGCCCACCTCGTGCGGCGGCCAGCCCCGCACCATCTCCGTCGTCGACGGCTACCCGTTCCAGGGCATCGATCTGTGGACCGGCGGCAACCCGAACCAGACCAGCGCCCGGCTGCGTTTCGAGGCGTTGACCTACCACGGCAGCCGGCCGCCCGGTTCTCCACCGTTCGACCTCTGGCCGTGCTGATGGCGGCAGGCTCCCGCCACACGTCGGCGTAGCAGGATGCGCCCGCGCGATCAGGGGTCGACGTAGCGGTCCCGCTCGACGACGAACTGGCCGGTGGCGGTGTTGGCGTCGATGAACTCCGGCAGCAGCGGGATCCGCACGGTGACCGTGACGCAGACGGAGAACTCCTCCCCCGGCGTCAGCGTCGGTGTGTATGCGCCCGCGGCAGCGCAGTCGGCGCCGGCCGGCGCGTACGCCACCCGCACGTCGGTGGCATCCACCGACTGGTCCTCCACCGCCAGCTCCGCGGCCCGCAGCGCCCGCGCCTGCCCGCTGGCCGGGTCCGGCGCGGTGCCGATCGCCCGCCCGGCCTCCCGCGCCGCCGCGGTCGAGGCGAACACTCCGCGCTGCACCGCGGAGAACCCGGCCACGACGTAGACCAGCGGCACGAAGACGACGAGCGCGATGAACACGAACTCGACCAGCGCCGATCCCCGCTCCCCCGCCAGCCGGCCGCGCCGGGCCCGCAGCCACCTCACGCCGCCTCCTTGACCGCCCGGCCGGTCACCTCGACCGGCAGCAGGTTCCCCAGCCCGGCCAGCAGCGTGGGCACCGCCCCCGAGCAGCGGACCACCACCAGCGTCAGCCCGCTGGCATCGACCTCCTCCGCCGAGGCGCAGCGCAGCCCGCCGGCCGTCTGCGCGGAGGTCGCCCGCGCCACGACCGCCACCGCGCGGTCCGCGCCGGAGGCGGAGGGCACGTCAGCGTTGGCCGCGAACCGGGCCCCCTCCTGCGCGCTGGCCGTCACCACGTTGCGGACGTGCACGTACACCGCGACCTGCAGCACCGCCAGCAGCAGCACCACGACCAGCGTCGAGACGAACACGAACTCGACGACGGCACCGCCGCGCTCGCCGTCCTCGGGCGGCCCCTCGGCAGGGTCCCGCCGCGAGCCTGCGAGCGGCGGGCGGCAGAGGGGGCCTTGCTCAGCCACCGCTCGTGACGGAGTCCAGCGCGTTCTGGACGGCCGAGACGATCGCCTCCCGGAACGGGATGAGGATGGCCAGCACCAGGGCCGCCGTCATCACGGTGATCATGACCCAGCCGGGGACGTCGCCCCGCTCGGGATCCCGGCCTCGGAGCCGTTCGCCCAGCGCGGCGAGTACCGCCTGGACCCCCGTGAAGCTCGGCATGCGCTGTCGTCCTTCCTGTCGTGTCCGCGGCCTCATCGCGCCAGCGAGACGATGCTGATCAAGCCCGGGAAGAGGGCGAAGAGGACGGTGATCGGCAGCACCAGGAAGACGACCGGGACCATCATCGCGATCTCCTTCCGGCCGCCGGCCTCCAGCAGCCGGCGCTTGCCGGCCTCGCGGACATCGGCCGCCTGCGCCCGTAGCACCTCGGCGAGCGGGGTGCCGCGCTCGACGGCGACGAGCAGCCCGTCGATGAAGCGGGCGAGCGGGGCGAGGGAGGTGCGGTCGGCCACCTGCTGCAGCGCGTCGACCAGCGGCACCCCGGCGCGGGTCCGCCCGAGCGCGGCCCCCAGCTCGCCCGCCAGCTCGCCACCGGAGAGCCGGGTGACCCGGGCGATGGCCGCCGTCGGGCTCTCCCCCGCGGTCACCGCCAGCGCCAGCAGCTCGGCGATCACCGGGAACTCGGCCAGCAGCAGCTCCTCCCGGCGGCGGACCTGCTGGGTCAGCCACCAGTCGCGGCCGAGCACGCCGCCGAGCAGCCCCGCGAGGCAGAGCAGCGCTGCGGAGAACAGGTTGAGGCTGCCGGCCAGCAGCGAGCCGACCGTCGCCAGCAGCGCCGCGCCCAGCAGGGCGAGGCCGCCCCAGACCACCTGCTCGATGCGGAAGTCCTCGACCGTGGTCTTCCCGCCCAGCGCGTCCAGCCGGCGGCGCACCGCCGTCCGTCCACCGAGGACCCGGTCGACGAGCCGGGCGCCGTCGGCGATGACCGGGCCGAACACCCGCCGCGCGGCGGTGAGCAGGCCCGCCTCGGTGGCCGTGCCCAGCAGCCGGGACGGCGGCGGGGTGTCGTGCACGTAGGGCGCCAGCCGGTCGACCAGCCGCACCGACCGGAACGGCGGCGCGAAGGCGACGACCAGCAGCAGCCCGGCGGCCCCGGCCAGGCCGAGCAGCATCCCCGCCAGCGCAGCACTCACGATGTTCCCCGGCCGCTCCGCGGCCCGATCGCTCCGCTCCTCGCTCGCTGACGCTCGCTGCGACGCTCACTCACTGCAGCACCCGCACGTCCTGCGGCAGCCGGCCGATCCGCAGCATCACCCGGTAGGCCACCACGCAGACGCCGGCGCCCCCGACCAGCAGCGCGGTGCCCACCGGCGTGTCGTAGGCCTCGAGGGTCGTCGACTGCGTGGCGAGCAGCAGCAGCACGACCCACGGGGCGGCGACCGCCAGCCGCGCGGCCTGCACCACCCAGCCCTGCCGGGTCTCCAGCTCGGCGCGGGCCCGGGCGTCCTCGCGGAGGAACGCCGACAGGGTCCGCAGCACCCGGCCCAGATCGCTGCCGCCGACCTCGCGGGCCACGCGCAGCGTCTCGACGATGCGGTCGCCGACCGGGTCCGCCAGCTCGTGCTTCAGCCGGTCGAGGCAGTCGCCGAACCGGCCGCTGGAGCGGTACTCCGCGGCGAACCGGGCGAACGGTGGGCGCAGCACCTCCGGGCCCCGCACCGCCAGCGCCGACAGCGCCTCGGGCACGGACAGGCCGGCCCGGACGGCGGAGGCGAGGTTGTCCACCACCTCGGGCCACACCTCGCGCAGGTCGGCCCGGCGCTTCCCGGCCAGCCGGCGGACCTGGACGGCCGGCAGCACGAACCCGAAGATCCCGAAGACGAGGCTCACCGTGACCGTTCCGGTGGTGAGCAGGACGACCACCAGCGCCAGCAGCCCGAGCCCGAGCTGCAGCGCGAGCAGCTGGGCCGCGTTGATACCGGTCAACCCGGCCGCGGCGAGCAGCTGCTGCCGCCGGCCGGGGGCCCGCGGACCGGACGGTCGCTCCGGCCCCCGCGGACCGCTGCGCCAGACCAGCAGCAGGCCGACGCCGAGGAGCAGCCCGAGCAGTGCGCCGGTGAGACTCACGAAGCCCACCGCCCGCCGTCCAGGAGGGCCGAGAGGTCGAAGCCGTGGGCGGCGAAGCGCTCGGGGTGCGGCGGGTATCCGGAGGCGCGGACCAGCCGGCCGTCGCGGCTGGTGAAGACGTCGGCCAGCTCGATGACGCCGTCCTCGGCGCGACCGGGCACGGCCACGATCTCGCGCACCCGGCGCCGCCCGTCGGGATCGATGCCGACGTGCACGACCAGGTCGACGCTGGCCGCCACCGTCGGCACGACGAAGGCGTGCCCGATGTTCTCGCCGGCCAGCAGCGGGAGGGTGCACATCTTCACGACGGCCTCGCGGGCGCTGTTGGCGTGGAGGGTGCACATGCCCGGCAACCCGCTGTTGAGGGCGATGAGCAGGTCCAGGCACTCCTCCTGCCGCACCTCACCGACCACCAGCCGCGAGGGCCGCATCCGCAGCGCCTCCTTGACCAGGCGGCGCAGCGGGATCTCACCGGCGCCCTCGAGGTTGGGCTGGCGGGTCTGCAGAGCGACCACGTCGGGCAGCGGAACACGGAGCTCGAAGACCTCCTCGCAGGTGATCACCCGCTCCCGGGCGGGGATCGCCGCGCACAGGCAGTTGAGCAGGGTGGTCTTGCCGGCCTGGGTACCTCCGGCGATGAGGATGTTCAGGCCGGCGGCGACAGCAGCCTCGAGGAAGCGGGCGGCCTGGGGTGGCAGCGTGCCCAGAGCGACCAGCTCGTCGAGCGAGTGCGCCTGGAGCACGAACTTGCGGATGTTGACCGCCATGTGCCGGCGGGTGATGTCGGGGATCACCACGTGCAGCCGCGAGCCATCGGGCAGCATCGCGTCGACGAACGGAGTCGACATGTCGATGCGTCGACCCGACGTGCGCAGCATCCGCTCGACCAGGTCGGCCAGCTCGCCGGCGCCCAGGATCGTCGTGGTCAGCTCGCTGCGCCCGCGCCGGGCCACGAACACCCGCCCGGGCTCGTTGACCCAGATCTCCTCGATCTCCGGGTCGTCGAGGTAGCGCTGCAGCGGCCCGTACCCGGCCACCCGGTCCAGCACGTCCCGCACGACGGAGTCGGGATCACCGATCGGCGGCAGCGCCGAGGCCAGTGACCGCTCGGCGTAGTCGGCGACGACATCGCGCACCAGCACCCGTACCGGCGCCGGGTCCACGAACGGGTCGAGCCCGCGGCGGCGGATGAGCTCACGCACCTCGCCGTCGACGACCTCCAGCGCACTGGTCGCAGTCGGCACGGCACCCCCGTCGGCCTGTCGGTTTCCTGCTCGGGTCGACGGACTGTAGGAGAACCGGGCGGTCCGCGGGGCCCCGCGGTCACACTCTGTGGACAACCCGGGCCGAGGCTCACCCGGTCGGGTGTCACCCGCGGCGCGTCGGCCGGGTCAGCCGAGGGCGACCACGGCGCACAGGGCGCACAGCAGCGCGACGGTGGGAGTCATCACGGCCCGCTCGGGCCTGCTCCGGGAGGCCAGGTTCAGCCCGATGCCGAGGAAGAAGTAGCCGGTGACCACCCAGGTGGCCGTCCGGAGGATGGCCTCGGAGACCCCGGGCGAGACGAGGTCGGCGCGGGCCAGGACGACGCCGGCGATCAGCGCGTAGATCACGATCGAGACGACGCTCCCGATCCGGAGCGCGACCGGCAGCACCCGGTGCTGCCCGCCCCAGGCGAACCGCCCCAGCGGGGCGCCGAGCACCAGGAACGCCTGGAAGACCGCCAGGGCGCCCAGCACCAGGCACACGAGGACGGCGGCGGCAGTGATCACGAGGCGGCAGCGTAGGGCCGGGGCGCACGCCACCTGCGACGCCCCGCCGGACCGCACGCCGGGACGGTCCGCGCGGGAACCGGCCGGAAGCCCGGCGGTCAGCCGGCGCGGCGGACGGTCAGGCGCGGACGGCGGGCGAGGGTCTGGGCCACCACGCAGTACCGCTCGGTGAGCTCCCCGAGCCGGGCCAGCGTCGCGTCGTCGGCATCGGTGTCGACCGCCACGTCGACGGTGATCTCGCCGAGGCCGACCGGTACCTCGCGGGAGACGCCGAGCGTGCCGCGGGCGTCCATGTCGGCGGCCGCGGTGAGCGTGGCCGACCGGATGTCGATGCCCATCGCCGTCGCGACGCTGCGCATCGTCACCCCGGCGCAGGCCAGCAGCGCCTGCAGCAGCATGTCGCCGGAGCAGGCGTCGCTGCCGTCGCCGCCGGTGGAGGGGTGCAGCCCGGCGCGGACCGGGCCGGCCCAGCTCTGCACCGTGCAGGTGATGCCGGGCTCGGTGAACTCGCCCCGGGCGTGCATCGGCGCCCGCGCCGCCTCCGGCTCGTCGCGGTAGCGCCGCTTGAGCGGCGCCTGCAGCTCCCGCAGCTGTACGGCGTCCATCCGACCCCTCCTCACCGGGCGACCGGGCCCATGCTCACGGCTGGCCGCGGCCGGCGCCAGACCTCCGGTCAGCCGGTGACCCGGTCGGCCAGCTCGACGACCGCGCCCACCAGCGCCTCCCCGTCCAGCAGGGCCCGGTCGTTGTGGTCGGCGCCGGGCACCTCGACGAGGCGGTGCAGCCCGGCCGCGGCGGCGGCGACCGCGCGGCTCTGCCCGGGCGGCACGATCGTGTCGGCGTCCCCCAGGACGACGGTCGTCGGCACCGGCACCCGAGCGATCCGCTCGGCCACGGGGTAGCGGTCGCGCAGCAGCGCCCGGACGGGCAGGAACGGGTAGTGGACGCGGCCCACCGCGGCCAGGTCGACGAACGGCGAGCGCAGCACCAGCGCCGCCGGCGGGTGCTCGGTGGCCAGTTCGGTGACCACCGCCGCGCCCAGGCTCTCGCCGAGGTACAGCAGCCGGTCGGGCGGCACCCCGGCCTCCTCGAGCAGGTGGACGCGGGCGGCGCGCACGTCGCGGGCCAGCCCCTCCTCGCTCGGGGTGCCCGGGTTCCCGCCGTACCCGCGGTAGTCGAAGAGCAGCACGGCCAGCCCGCGGCCGGCCAGCGCCCGGGCCAGCGGCGCCCGGCCGCCGCGGTGCCCGCCGTTGCCGTTGGCGACCAGGACCGCCGCGGCGGTGGGCTCCGCGCCGGGCACGAACACCGCACCCAGCGCCAGCCCGTCCGAGGTCACCAGGGTGACGTCGCGGCCGCCGGGAACCAGCGCCGCCGCGGCCGGCACCGGCCCGTCGCCGGGCAGGTAGATCAGCCGCCGCTGCAGCCCCCACAGCAGGCCGGTCAGCACGGCGAGCAGCACGAGGACGACGAGCGCCGCGCGGGCCGCCCGTCGTCGCACCGTGCGGTCACCCGCGGCCGGGCAGTACCGCGTCGATCAGGTGCGGACCCGGCTCGGCCAGCGCCTTCCGCAGCGCGTCCGCCAGCTCCTCGGCGGTGGTCGCCCGGGTCGCGGGCACCCCCATCCCGGCGGCCAGCGCGACGAAGTCCAGCGCCGGCCCGTCCAGCCGCAGCAGCTGCTCCGCCCGGGTGCCGCCGCCGCCCGCGCCCACCCGGTCGAGCTCGCCCTCGAGGATGGCGTAGGAGCCGTTGTCGCAGACGATCGTCGTGACGTCGAGCTGCTCGCGGGCCTGGGTCCACAGCGCCTGGACGGTGTACATGGCGCTGCCGTCGGCCTGGATGCCGATCACCGGCCGGTCCGGGCAGGCCACCGCCGCGCCGACGGCCATCGGCAGCCCGTCGCCGATCGCCCCGCCGGTGAGGGCCAGCCTGTCGTGCCGCGGCGCCCCGGAGGTCAGCTCGTCCAGACCCACCCCCGAGGTCAGCGCCTCGTCGACGACGATCGCACCCTCCGGCAGCAGCGCGCCGACCACGGCGGCCAGCGCCCGCGGGGTGAGCTGCCCGGCCGGCAGTTCCGGCCGGGACGCCTCCAGCAGCTCCGGCTTCGCGTCCGGCGCGACCAGCCCGGCCAGATCCTGCAGCGCGGCGACGCCGTCCTCCCCCGGCTCGGCCAGCACGTGCACCGTGCAGTCCTCGGGCACCGGGGTTCCGGGCACGCCCGGGTAGGCGAAGAAGTGCACCGGCCTGGTGGCGCCGGCCAGCACCAGGTGCTTCGTGCCGGCGAGGGCGGCCATCGCCATCTCCGGCGGGTAGGGCAGCCGGCTGACGTCCGGCAGCCCGGCGCCACGCACGGTCCGCGCCGGGAACGTCTCGGTCATCAGCCGGGCCCCCGTGCCGGCCGCGATCTGCCCGGCGGTCAGCAGGCCCGCCTCGCCGGCGACCACGTCGCCCCCGAGGAAGAGCACCGCGGGCTCGCCGGAGCGCAGCGCCGCGGCGACGTCGGCGACCACGGCGTCGGCCACCCGGGGCGCGGGGCGAACGGCCACCGGGTCGGCCACGGCGGCGCCGTCCTCCCACGAGACGTCGGCGGGGAGGATCAGCGTGGCGACCGCGCCCCGCGCGGCGGCCGCCACCGCCTCGGCCGCGTCGCCGGCCACGTCGCTCGTGCACAGCGAGCGGCGCACCCAGCTCGACACCGTGCCGGCGAGCGCGTCGATGTCGGACTCCAGCGGCGCGTCCAGCCGCTTGTGCGAGCGGGCGTGGTCGCCGACGACGTTCACCACCGGGGCGCGGCCGCGGCGGGCGTTGTGCAGGTTGGCCAGGCCGTTGCCCAGGCCCGGCCCCAGGTGCAGCAGCGTCGCCGCGGGGCGCCCGGCCATCCGCGCGTACCCGTCGGCCGCGCCGGTGGCCACCCCCTCGAAGAGGGTCAGCACGCCGCGCATCTCCGGCACCTCGTCCAGGGCCGCGACGAAGTGCATCTCGGAGGTGCCGGGGTTGGCGAAGCACACGCCGACCCCCGCGCCGACCAGGGTGCGGATGAGCGCCTGGGCGCCGTTCACCGGCCACCCCCCGGGCGACGCTGCTGCGGGCCGGTCACGGCAGGTTCGGCATGCCGACCTGGATCTCGTGCACGTCGAAGTGCGCCATGGTCGCCCCACCGGTGGCGAAGTTGGCCACGTCGGCGGCCGCCGCCTTGCCCTCCGGCGACCCGAACGCCTCGCCCATCGCCTCCTCGGACTCGAAGTCCAGCTCGGCGACGAAGTAGGGCGCCTGCTGGGACGGGTCGATCGGCTGGGCGTGGCCGGTGCTGAACCGGATCACCCCGGGCATCTCCATCGCCAGCGGGACGTGCGTGTCGCGGTAGTAGTCGTCGAACGCCGCCGGGTCGCTGGGCTGTCCGTAGCTGACCACGAGCCTGTGCACCATCGGGCACCTCCGCCTCCGTCCGGGCTCCGCTGCCCGGCACGCGTCCCTCCACCTTGGCAGGTGGAGGGCCGCTTCCGCGACCTCAGAACGTGAGGACCAGCCGCCCGCGGATCCCGCCGCCCTGGAGCAGGCGGTGCGCCTGGGCGGCCTGCTCCGCGGGGAAGGTCCGGGCCACGCGGAGGGTCACCACGCCCTGCTCGGCCTGCTGCCGGAGCCGGTCGAGCGCCGCGCCGTCCTCGGCGACCTGCCGCACCATCACCGGCTGCACGCGCACCCCGCGCTGCCCGTCGCCGCGGTAGCCGCGCACGGTCGTGACCACGCCGCCGTCCCGCACGGCCGGCAGCACCCGCTCGTCCTGGACCGAGCCGTCGGCCAGGCCGTCGACCCCCTGCGGGTAGTGCTCCCGGATCCGCGCGGCGACGTCGTCCCCGCGCCGGACGACGACATCGGCGCCGAGCTCGCGGACCAGCTGCTCGTCGGCCTCCGAGGCGTCGGCGACGACGGTGAGCCCCTCGGCCTTGGCCAGCTGGACGACGTAGCCGCCGAAGGCGCCCGCCGCACCGGTCACCGCGAGCACCTGCCCCGGCTGCAGCGCCATCAGGTCCAGCGCCAGCCGGGCGGTCAGGCCGTTCATCGGCAGGGTCGCGGCCTCGGCGTCGCCGGCGTGCTTCGGGGCCCGCGCCACCGAGCCGACCGGGAGCACGAGGTCCTCGCGGTAGCCGCCGTGCGCGCCCGTGGGCAGCACGATCGCCATCACCGGGTCGCCGACCTCCAGCTCCGTCTGCGCGCCGGGTCCGATCTCGGCCAGCTCGCCGGCGACGTCCATCCCGGGCACGTACGGGAACTCCTGCACCGGGTCGCGCCCGGCGTAGGTCCCGTTGCGGACGTAGGTGTCGGTGGGGTTCACCGCCGCCGCGGTGACCCGCACGCGTACCTGGCCCGGGCCCAGCGGCTCGGCCGGGACGTCGAGGACGCGCAGGGCGTCCGGCCCACCGAACTCGGTCACTCCGACAGCTCGCATGCCCTCTGCCTAACACGGTGGCCGCGTCGACCGGAGGCCGGGGTCAGCGCTTGAGCGCGTACTCCTTGAGCAGCCCACGGCTGATGATGGTCTTCTGGATCTCGCTGGTGCCCTCGCCGATGAGCAGGAACGGCGCCTCGCGCATCAGCCGCTCGATCTCGTACTCCTTGGAGTAGCCGTAGCCGCCGTGGATGCGGAACGACTGGGTGGTGACCTCGGCGCAGTACTCGCTGGCCAGCAGCTTGGCCATGCCCGCCTCGACGTCGTTGCGCTCGCCCGAGTCCTTGAGCCGGGCGGCCCGCACCATCAGCGCGTGCGCGGCCTCGACCTTGGTCGCCATCTCGGCGAGCTGGAACGCGATCGCCTGATGCTGCGCGATCGGCTTGCCGAACGTCTCCCGCTGCTGGGCGTAGGCGATGGCCAGCTCGAAGGCCCGGATCGAGATGCCGCAGGCGCGCGCGGCGACGTTGACCCGGCCCACCTCGACGCCGTCCATCATCTGCGCGAAGCCGCGGCCGGGCGTCCCGCCGAGGATGTCCTCGGCCGAGGCCTGGTAGCCGTCGAACACCAGCTCGGTGGTGTCGACGCCCTTGTAGCCCATCTTGTCGATCTTGCCCGGGATGGTGAGGCCGGGCTTCACCTCACCGAAGCCGGCGGGCTTCTCGATGAGGAAGGTCGTCAGGTTCTGGTGGGCCTTCTCCGCGCCCTCGTCGGTGCGCACCAGGGCTGCGACCAGCGTGGAGGACCCGCCGTTGGTCAGCCACATCTTCTGCCCGTCGATCACGTAGTCGCCGTCGGCCTGCTTGGTGGCCTTGGTGCGGATGCCGGCCACGTCGGAGCCCAGCCCGGGCTCGGACATGGAGAACGCCCCGCGCACCTCGCCGGCGGCCATCCGCGGCAGGAAGCGCTCCTTCTGCTCCTGGGTGCCGTGCTGCATGATCATGTAGGCGACGATGAAGTGCGTGTTGATGACGCCGGAGACGCTCATCCAGCCGCGGGCGATCTCCTCCACCACCAGCGCGTAGGTCAGCAGCGACTCGCCCAGCCCGCCGAACTCCTCGGGGATGGTCAGCCCGAAGATGCCCAGCTCCTTGAGGCCCTCGACGATCTCGGTCGGGTAGACGTCGCCGTGCTCGAGCTCCTGGGCGTTCGGGATGATCTCCTTGTCGACGAAGCTGCGAACCGTCGCCAGGATCTCGGTCTGCACGTCGGTCAGGTCGGCGGTCTGCGCCAGGCGGGTCATCGCGTTGCTCCTCGGGGACTCCGGTGTCCGTTGTTACCAGCGAGTATGGGCCACCGGCACCGACCGGACCGGAGTGGTCCTGCTCACTCCGGCCATCCGGTCAGGAGGTCTAGCGTCGTCCGGATGGAGTCCTCGCGGAGTCGGCTGCTCCCCGCGCTCGCTGCCCTCCTGGTCCTGGTGGGCTGCGGGGGCGACCCGGGCGCGGAGGCACCGCGCACCGAGCCCGCGCCCGCCCAGGCCGAGCAGTCGGCCGCCGAGAGCGCCGACCCCGCCGCCACCGGCACGCCCGCCGAGGCGGCGCTGGCCGTCGCGTTGCGCGCGGCGGACCTCCCGCCCGGCTGGACGGTGCAGGCCAACCCGGTGCCGAACGGCGACCTGTCCCGCAACCCGAGCCTCCAGGGCCTGTGCGGCGTGACCTTCTCCTCGGAGAGCCACCGGACGGCCAAGTTCCCCAGCGTGGGCCTGAACCCCGCGGGCGACCCGGCCGTCGTCTCCGAGGCGATCGCCTACGACTCGGCCACCGCCGGCGCGCTGGCCCTGACCGAGCTGCGCGACGCCTTCCGGTCCTGCCCGGCGCAGGACCGGTCGTTCCTGCCTCCGCCGGCGATCGACGGGCTGGCCGAGAACGTCGTCGTGGTGCGTTACCAGCTCGCCGGCGGGATCACCCAGGACGTCGTCGCCCAGGGGCGTGGCGCGGTGGTGTCGGTGCTCATCGCGGAGGATCCTGCGGCGGGCGCGATGGCCGCCCGGAGCATCGCCACCCGGATGGCCGCCCTGCCCGCCCCGGCGATCGGCCTCTGACCGGCCGGCACGGAGAGGATCACGATGAGCACGAACGACGAGGGCTTCTACCGGGGCGAGCCGCCCGCCCACCACACCCAGCCCCCGCCGCCTCCCGGCTACGGCCCGCCCCCGGGATACGGCCCACCCCCGGGATACGGCCCGCCCGCGGGGTACGGACCCCCGCCCGGCTATCCCGGGTACTACCGGCGGCCCACCAACACCCTCGCGATCCTGTCCCTCGTGTTCGCCTTCGTCTTCGCCCCGGCGGGGCTGGTGCTCGGGGTGATGGCGCGCCGGCAGATCCGGCAGACCGGCGAGGAGGGCGACGGCCTGGCCCTGGCCGGGATCATCGTCGGCGGCATCGCCTGCGCCGTCTGGGCGCTGGTGGTCCTCTTCTGGATCATCGCCGTCGCCTCGGTGGCCGGCGGCGTCTCCTTCGGCCCGTGAACGCGACGACGGCCGCCCGGGGTCCGGGCGGCCGTCGTGGTCAGCAGGGTGTTCAGGCCTCCGGCGGGGTGAACGACGAGGTGCGGGACATGCCCGCGGCGCGGCCCTTGCCCGCGATGACCAGCGCCATCTTGCGGCTGGCCTCGTCGATCATCTCGTCGCCGAGCATGGCCGAGCCCTTCTTCCCGCCGGCCTCCGACGTGCACCAGTCGTAGGCGTCGAGGATCAGCTCGGCGTGGTCGTAGTCCTCCTGGGACGGCGCGTAGATCTCGTTCGCCGCGTCGATCTGCCCCGGGTGCAGCACCCACTTGCCGTCGAAGCCGAGGACCGCGGAGCGCTTGGCCACCTCGCGGAAGGCGTCCACGTCGCGCACCTGCAGGAACGGGCCGTCGATGGCCTGCACGCCGCGGGCCCGGGCGGCCATCAGGATCTGCATGAGGATGTAGTGGAACGGGTCGCCCGGGTAGTCCGGGTGCAGCGCCCCGACCACCAGCGACTTCATGTTGATGCTGGCCATGAAGTCGGCCGGGCCGAAGATGATCGTCTCGATCCGCGGGCTGGCGAAGGCGATGTCGTTGACGTTGATCAGGCCCTGCGCGGTCTCGATCTGCGCCTCGATGCCGATCCGGCCGACCTCGAGCCCGTTGGACTTCTCGATCTGGGTCAGCAGGAGGTCCAGCGCCCGCACCTGGGCGGCGTCGGCGACCTTCGGCAGCATGATGCAGTCGAGGTTGGCGCCGGCGCCCTCCACGACCTCGATCACGTCGCGGTAGGTCCACTCCGTCGTCCAGTCGTTGACCCGGACGGTGCGGATCTTCTCGCCCCAGCCGCCCTCGTTGAGCGCCGCGACGATGTTCTTCCGCGCCCCGGGCTTGGCCAGCGGCGCGCACGCGTCCTCCAGGTCGAGGAAGACCTGGTCGGCGTTCAGGCCCTTGGCCTTCTCCAGGAACCGGGGGTTGCTGCCCGGCACGGCCAGGTTGGAACGGCGGGATCGGAGCTCGGCCACGGTGCCTCTCTTCAAGGACGACGTTCTTCAGCTACCGGAGGGTAACCAGGAGGGTCGCCGCCCGCTCCCCCGGAGTCAGCACAGCCGGCGGGCTCAGGTGGCGGGCTCGACCAGCGAGACCGGGCGGCTGGCGCGGACCACGAGGGCGACGCCGGCGACCACCAGCGCCACCCCGGGGAGGGCGAGCAGCGGCGGCACCTGCTGCAGCAGCACCAGCGCGAACAGCAGCGCACCGGGCACCTCCAGCAGGACCACGAGGCTCACGACCGTGGGGCCGACCGAGGCCAGCAGCAGGTTGAGCAGGGTGTGGCCGAGCAGCTGGGCGCAGACGGTGATGGCGGCGATCAGCAGCCAGTCGCGCCCGCTGAAGCCGCCCAGCGGGGCGCCGACCACGACGGCGGCGACGGCGACCGCCGCGGCGCAGACCGAGTAGCAGACGATCGCGTAGGCCGACGTGGACAGCCGCTGCCGCGCCCGGGCGCCCGCCAGGACGTACCCGCCGGCGCACAGGGCCCCGAGCAGGGCCAGCGCGTCGCCCGCCAGCGCCCGGGGGCTGACGGTGACATCCACCCCGGCGATCAGCACGACGCCCAGCACCGCGAGCACCAGCCCCCACCAGATCGCGGCGGGCAGCCGCACCCCGCTGATCCGCGCGGCCAGCGCCGTCCAGATCGGCGTCGTGGTGACCAGCGCGGTCGAGGCGGCGACCGTGGTCATCGACAGGCTGGGCAGCCAGGCCGCGAAGTGCGCGGCCAGGAACAGCCCGGCGACCACGGAGCTGCGCAGGTCGCGCAGCCGCAGCCCGCGCAGCGTGCCGCGCTCCCGGAGCAGCAGCGGCAGCAACGCCGCCGCTCCGGCGGCGTTGCGCCAGAAGGCCAGGGCCAGCATCGGCGCCGCGAGCAGCGTGGTCAGCGGCGCCGACAGCGAGATCCCGAGGACCGCGATCACCATGAGCCCGGCGTCCCGGCCGGCGGGCCGGTGGACCGCCCAGGCGGCGGCCCCGTCCAGAGGCTCGCGGCGAGCGGAGCGAGGCGTGAGGGGGACGGGGTGCTCTTTCACGGCACCCGGATGCGCCCCCGGGCCACCGGGACCACCGCCCCCTGCACGGTGGCCGCGACCGCGCGACCGTCGGAGGCGAGGACGGTGCACGAGAGCACCGACGGACGGCCGAGCTTCTCGCCCTGGCGGACGACGTAGGACGAGGTCCCCTCCCCCGCCAGCAGGCCGACCGCCACCAGCCACACGCCGGTGCCGAGCGCCGCCGAGCCGGTGGCCGGGTCCTCACCCCAGCCCAGCCCCTCGGCGAACACCCGCGCGTACGCGGTGGAGGTGGCCGCGTCCCAGGAGAGCACCGAGACCCCGTCCCCCACGCCGAGCGCCGCCAGGGCGTCACCATCGGGCGCCGCGTGGTCGACCAACCCCGGGTGCACCGCCAGGTAGGTGAAGGCCAGACCGCAGCCGGCGACGTCGGCGCGCAGCCCGACGGCGTCCGCCGCGGACAGGCCCATGGCCTCGGCGAGCGCGGCCGGATCGGGCCCGTCCTCGAGGGTCGGGGTGCCGCCGGTCAGCGTCGCGCCATCGGCGTCGACGACGACGTCCAGCACGCCGGCCCCGCACTCCTGGCGCACCGTGCCGGCGGGCAGCCGGCCGGCCCGCACCAGCGTGTGCGCGGCCCCGACGCTGGGGTGCCCGGCGAAGGGCAGCTCGGTGAACGGCGTGAAGATGCGGACCCGGTAGTCGGCGCCCGGCTCGGTCGGCGCGCACAGGAACGAGGTCTCCGAGAGGTGGAACTCGAAGGCCAGCGCCTGGCACTGCTCGGTGCTCAGCTCGTCGGCGTCGAACACCACCGCCAGCGGGTTGCCGGCGAAGGCACGCGGGGCGAAGACGTCGACGACCTCGTAGTCCAGCTCTGCTCGGGGGAACGACACGCCCGCGACGGTAGCCTCAGCCACCGTGGCCCGGGCGCGCGGTCACGCATCCATCCAGCACCCGCGGCACGGGTCCGACGAGCGCCGGCGAGGAGGTTCCGTGACGACTGCGACCAGGGCATACGTCTCCCGGCTCGCGGGGATGCCCGTCTTCGATCCGAACGGTGACCGCGTCGGCAAGGTGCGCGACGTCGTCGTGGCCCTGCGCGTGGACAGCGCCCCGCCCCGGGTGCTGGGTCTGGTCGTGGAGGTCGCGGCCCGCCGCCGCATCTTCGTGCCCATGGGCCGGGTGACCGCGGTCGACCCGGGTGCGGTGGTGCTCGCCTCGGGGACGCTCAACCTCAAGCGCTTCGAGCAGCGCGCCGGCGAGACCCTCGTCCTCGGCGAGCTGCTCGACCGGTCGGTGCGGATCGCCGAGTCCGATCGGCCGGCGCAGGTCGTCGACGCCGCCATCGAGCAGACCCGCACCGGCGACTGGGTGCTGTCCAGGCTCGCCGTCCAGGAACCGGGCCGGCTGGGCCGCCGCGGCCAGCTGCACCAGCTGAACTGGGACGAGGTCGTCGGCCTGACCCTCCCCCAGTCCGGCCAGGGTGCCGAGACGCTGATCGCCACCTACCGGGAGCTCAACGCCGCCGACGTGGCCCACGCCCTGCAGGACCTGCCGCTCAAGCGCCGGCACGAGGTGGCCGAGGCCCTGGACGACGAGCGGCTGGCCGACGTCCTCGGCGAGCTGCCGGAGACCGAGCAGATCACCATCCTCGGCATGCTCGAGGAGAGCCGTGCCGCGGACGTGCTCGAGGAGATGGACCCCGACGACGCCGCCGACCTGCTCGCCGAGCTCTCCAACGTCGACCGCAACCGGCTGCTCGAGCTCATGGAGCCCGACGAGGCCGAGCCGGTGCGCCAGCTGCTGCAGTACTCCGAGGACACCGCCGGCGGGATGATGACCAGCGAGCCGGTGATCCTCACCCCGGACGCCACGATCGCCGAGGCGCTGGCCCGCGTCCGGCAGCCGGAGCTGACCCCCGCGCTGGCCACCCAGGTGTACGTGTGCCGGCCCCCGTCGGCCACGCCCACCGGCCGCTACCTGGGGCTGGCGCACATCCAGCGGCTGCTCCGCGAGCCGCCGTCCACCCTGGTCAGCGGCGTGCTCGACGACATGGAGCCGCTGCGGCCGGAGACGCCGCTGGGCGAGGTGACCCGCTACTTCGCCACCTACAACCTGGTGGCCGCACCGGTCGTCGACGCGCAGGGCCGGCTGGTGGGAGCGGTGAGCGTGGACGACGTCCTCGACCACCTGCTCCCCGAGGACTGGCGCGAGCGGTCCCGCCGTGGCTGAGGGACGCCGGCTCGACGTCCCCCGCGGGGCGCGCGGTTTCGGCAGTTTCCTCCGGCTCGACCCGGACGCCGTGGGCCGCTTCGCGGAGGCGATCGCCCGCTTCCTCGGCACCGGCCGCTTCCTGGCGGTGCAGACGATCATCGTCATCGTCTGGATCGCGCTGAACGTCTTCGCCGTCCGGCTGCAGTGGGACCCCTACCCGTTCATCCTGCTCAACCTGGCCTTCTCCACCCAGGCCGCCTACGCCGCACCGCTGATCCTGCTGGCCCAGAACCGGCAGGCCGACCGCGACCGGGTGCAGGCCGAGGAGGACCGCGCCCGGGCGGCCACCACCCGCGCCGACACCGAGTACCTGGCCCGCGAGCTGGCCGCGCTGCGGGTGGGCATCGGGGAGCTGGCCACCCGCGACTTCATCCGCGGCGAGCTGAACCGGCTCGCGGAGGAGGACGGGGAGGACGCCGAGCGGCGGGAGAGGAAGGCGAAGAGGAAGCGGGACGCGCTCGGCTGAGGGCGCGCGGATCCTCCCGCGCGGATGGTTCCCGGCGGCGCCGCGGCGACCAGGCTGCTGGGCTGTGCGGGCGAACCTCGAGGCGCACCTCGGCTCCCGGCAGGTCGCACGGGTGGTCTACGGCGCGATCATCGGCCTCGCGCTGGTCGTCGTGCTGGAGGCGCACCCCCCGGGCGCCGGGGTCACGGCGGCGTGGCTGCTGGGGACGGCCCTCGCGGTGGCCCTCGCCGAGTTGTACAGCGAGGTGGTGGGGGTGGAGACCAGCGAGCGGCACCGGGTCACCCGCCCCCAGCTCGCGCACCTGCTCGACGACGCGCTCGCGGTCGGCTTCGGCGTCGGGTTCCCCGCTCTGTTCTTCCTGATCGCCGCGGTCGGCGTGATGGAGGTCGGCACCGCCTTCACGATCGCCAAGTGGACCGGCCTGGGCCTGATCGGCTTCTACGGCTACTGGGCGGCCCGCTTCGCCGGCACACCGGTCCCCCGGGCGCTCCTGCAGGGCGCGGCGGTGGCACTGGTCGGCGCCGTGCTGATCGCGCTCAAGGCGCTGCTGCACTAGGACGCGCTGCTCCGCTAGCCGGTCAGGACGTGCACCAGCGCGCCGGCGGCCCCGGCGAGCAGGAGGACGACGATGAACGGCGCCCGCAGCGCCAGCGCGAGCGCCGCGACCGCCAGCCCGACCAGCCGCCCGTCGAGCACCAGGTCGTGGCCGCTGGTCACCGCCTGGACCGCCACCAGGGCAGCGAGCAGCGCCGCGGGCACGAAGTCGACGACCCGGGCGACCCACGGCTGCTCCACCCACGCCGCCGGCACCGACAGCCCGGCCAGCTTGAGCAGATAGCACCCGACCGAGGCGACGAGCACCGCGGCCCACAGCGTGGTCCCGCTCACGCTCCCTCCTCCGCCTTCGGCCGGGGCCGGCCGGCCAGCGCCACCGCGACCACCGCGGCGATCACCTGGACGCCCGAGGGCACGAACGGGGTGAGCACCAGCGCCACCACGGCACCGCCGAGCGCCACCCGCCGCTGCACCTGCGCCTCGGGGAAGCCCTTCCGCAGCCGCGGCCACAGCAGCGCGAGGAACGCGGCCGGGACCACGGCGTCCAGCGCCGCCCGGGCCGCGCCCCCGAGGGCCGCCGCGCCGAGCGCGCCGACGAGGGTCATCAGGTTCCAGCCGAGGTAGATCGTCGCCCCGGTGGCCCAGAAGGCGAGCCGGCCGAGCTGCCGGTCGGGGGCGGAGACGGCCATCGCCGTCGTCTCGTCGATCACCCAGTGCGCCGTCGCGGCCCGGCGGAGCAGGCCCCGGGGGGACAGCAGCGGCGCGAGTCGCACCCCGTAGACGGTGTTGCGGGTGCCGAGCAGCAGCGCGCTGCCGACGGCGGCGGCCGCGCTGCCCCCCGCGCCCAGCACGCCGACCAGCGCGAACTGCGAGGCGCCGGTGAACATGAGCGCGGAGAGCACCATCGCCTGCCACACGTCCAGGCCCGCCGCGTCGGCGGCCGCGCCGAACGCGACGCCGTAGAGCCCGACCGCCGCCCCCAGCCCGATCGCGTCGCGGAGGGTCGCGGACCGGGCTGCGGTGGACACGGAAAGCAAGGCTAACGACCGATCCGAGGCCCTCCGCTGAGCATCGGATCACCCCTCCGCGGGCGGGCGGGACCGGTGGCCCGCCGTACAGTGGGAGACGACCCGTGTGCGCAGGTCGCCGCCCGCTCGCGGCCGGCCGGGCCGGGTCCCCCGTCGAAGGAGACAGACGAACAGATGTCCGACCAGCTGACCGGCACGCCGGCGCTCGACGCCGTCAACGCCGCTCTGGCCACCGTCCAGGACCCCGAGATCAACCGCCCCCTGACCGAGCTCGGCATGGTCAAGGACGTGCAGATCGGGGTGGGCGGCGCCCCGGGCGCGGTCCGCGTCGAGGTCTACCTCACCGTCTCGGGCTGCCCGATGCGCGAGACGATCACCAGCCGGGTCACCGAGGCCGTCTCCGCCGTCCCCGGCGTCACCGCGGTCCAGGTCGCGCTGGACGTGATGAACGACGAGCAGCGCGCCGAGCTGCGCCGCACCGTGCGCGGCACCGACGCGGCCGACCCGGTCATCCCGTTCGCCCAGCCCGGCTCGCTGACCCGTGTCTACGCCGTCGCCTCCGGCAAGGGCGGCGTCGGCAAGTCCAGCGTCACCGTCAACCTGGCCGCGGCGCTGGCCAAGCGCGGGCTGTCGGTGGGCGTGGTGGACGCCGACATCTACGGCCACTCGGTGCCCCGGATGCTCGGCGTCGACGACAAGCCCACCCAGGTCGACAACATGATCATGCCGCCGCAGGCCTACGGCATCCGGGTCATCTCGATCGGCATGTTCACCCCGGGTAACACCCCGGTGGTGTGGCGCGGGCCGATGCTGCACCGCGCGCTGCAGCAGTTCCTCGCCGACGTGTGGTGGGGCGACCTCGACGTCCTGCTGCTGGACCTGCCGCCCGGCACCGGTGACGTCGCGATCTCCATCGCCCAGCTGCTGCCCAACGCCGAGATCCTCGTGGTGACGACGCCGCAGCAGGCCGCCGCCGAGGTGGCCGAGCGGGCCGGTGCGATCGCCACCCAGACCCACCAGCAGGTGGTCGGGGTCATCGAGAACATGTCGTGGCTGGACCTGCCCGACGGTTCCCGCATGGAGGTCTTCGGCTCCGGCGGTGGCGAGGCCGTCTCCGACGCGCTGACCCGCACCCTCGGCGCGCGGGTCCCGCTGCTCGGCCAGATCCCGCTGGACACCCGGGTGCGCGAGTCCGGCGACGCCGGTGCACCCATCGTGCTCGCCGAGCCGGAGTCCCCCGCCGCGCAGGCGCTGAGCGCGATCGCCGACGGCCTGGCCACCCGCCAGCGCGGCCTGCAGGGCATGAGCCTGGGGCTCACCCCGGTCCGCCGCTGACCTGATCGACGCCTCTTCTGGGGTGTTCCTCCCGCTTCAGGGGTCCTGCAGGACTCCGGGAGCGGGAGGAACACCCCAGAAGCACGTGTGGACCGGCCGCGCTGTCGTCCGAAGACGACAGATCACGTCGCGTCGGGGTCGAACGGCGGCGGGGTCGCCGAATCGCGGGAGCGGACCGCGTCGCGCGCGGCGACGGTGGCACCCGCACCGGTGGCGAGCCCGGCCGAGCCGGTCGCGCTGCCGCGGCGCACCGGCGGGGCGTCGTCGTCGGCGAGCAGCTGGTTCCGGATGAACGTCTTCGGGTGGTACTGGCGCAGGTCCAGGTCGCGCAGCTTGGCGAGGTCGTCACCGAGCGAGTCGTCCACCTGGGCCCGGACGCCGGTGATCGCGCTGCGCACCTTCTTGAGCCCGGAGGCGGCGTCCTTGGCCAGGTCGGGCAACCGCTCGGGGCCGAAGATGAACAGCGCGGCGAGCGCGAGGACGATGATCTCGCCCCAGCCGATCGAGTCGAACACACCCGCTCCCGTTCGTTCCGCCGCGTCCGGCCGGGCTCCAGAGTAGGCGCGCCCGGCGCGGGGGTCAGTGCCCCGATCCGGGGGTGTCGCCTCAGGCCTGCTCGAGCGTCGCCTCGACCGTCGTCGAGGAGCCGCCCCGGACCAGCTCGATGCGGATCGTCTCCCCCGGTTCGTGGGCGTCCACCTGGACGACCAGCTCCTCGGAGCTCCCCACGGGCTCCCCGTCGACGGCGATGATCACGTCCTGCTCGCGGATGCCGGCCGCGGCCGCGGGGCTGTCGGGCTCCACGTTGACCACCAGCGCGCCGTCGCGGGTGCCGTCGGTGACCGAGCGGGCGTTCACCCCGAGCGAGGCGTGCACCGCCTGCCCGGTGCTGATCAGCTGCTCGGCGATGTCGCGGGCCGTGTCGATCGGGATCGCGAAGCCCAGCCCGACGCTGCCGCCGCCCAGCGAGGCGATGGCGGTGTTGATGCCGATGACCTCGCCGGCGCCGTTGACCAGCGCGCCACCGGAGTTGCCGGGGTTGATCGGCGCGTCGGTCTGCACCGCGCTGATCACCGCGTTGGTGTCACTGCCCTCGCCGGACAGCCGCACCGGGCGGTCCAGCGCGCTGACGATGCCGCTGGTGACCGTGCTCGCCAGCCCCAGCGGGGACCCGATGGCCACCACGGGGTCGCCGACGACGACGGCGTCCGAGCTGCCCAGCGCGGCGGTGAGCAGTCCGGGCTTCTCGACCTTGATGACGGCGATGTCGCTGGCGGGGTCGCGGCCGACGATGCGGGCGGCCGACCCGCTGCCATCGAAGAACACGGCGCGGATCTCGGCGCCCTCGACGCCGTCGGCACCGGAGATGACGTGGTTGTTGGTGACTATGTAGCCGTTCTCGCCGTCGATGACCACACCGGAGCCGGTGGCGCCGGCCTCGCCCAGTCGCACCTCGATCGAGACGACGGTCGGCGTGACCCGCTCGGCGATGTCGGCGACCGATCCCGGCTCGCGCGCCACTCCCTCGTTCACCTCGTTGAGCTGGGTGCCGGGCGCCAGCAGCGGCGTCTCGTCGGCGGTGCGGGTCAGCAGGTAGCCCGCGCCGCCGCCCACCGCGGCGACGAGCAGCACCGCGAGCACCACGAGGACCGACACCCGGACCGACAGGTCGCGCAGCCGCAGCTTCCGGCGTCCCTTGGCGTCGACCACGAGGGGACCGGGCTGCCCGGCCTCGTCGTCGTAGACGGCGGGACCGCCGAGCCCGGCCGGCGCGTACGGGTCACGCCACGGGTCGCTGCGCGCGTCCGCCTTCCACCACGGCCCGGTCGCCGTGCGCCGGCGCCCGGGCCGGCCGCCGGGGGGCTCCTGCAGGCCGCGCGCGCCCGACTCGGCCGGCGCGAACGCCCGCAGCACCGCCTCGGGCGGGGGCGGCGGCAGCGGGCGCGGCGGAGGCGTGGGGCGGTCCCCGGCGAAGCTGCCGCCGACGGCGGCGGGACGGCCGAAGGCGACCTGCTGGGCCGGGGTGGGCACCGGCCGGGGCGGCGTCTCGGGACGGGCGGGGGCGGTGGGCCGGTCGAAGCCGCCGACCCCGTCGCGCGGCCGGGCGAAGACCTCCTCCGGCTCCGCGGCCGCGTCGGGGGAGGGCGCCTCCGGGGCGTGGGGGCCGGGGCGCGGCTCGTCCGGGGTCGGCGGGTTCTCGGACAGCGGGTCCTCCCCGGGCGTTCCGGCGGTGGGGGTGGTCAGGGGGTTCCGCCCGCAGCTCCGGCGTTGCGGGCCTGGGTGTCGCCGTGCGCGGTCAGGGTGCGCACGATCGGGGGCACGATCTCGCTGCGCTCCCCCGGGAACGACCCGGCGACCGACGCCGGCGGCGGGCGCTCCTGGTCGGCCGCGGGTGCGGGCAGGCTCAGGGCCAGGGCGGTGACCCCCAAGCCCAGACCGGCGAGCGCGCCGGCGACACCACGGCGGAGCCACCGCCCGTGCCGCTCCGGCCGGTCCCGCTGCGGGTCCAGCGGCACCGACCACGCGCCGGAGGCGTCGCGGAGAGTGAGCTGCCCGGGGCCGGCGCTGAGCGTGCCCGGGCCGCTGCCGGGCACGTCGGTGGTGAACGGGATCGCCTGCAGGCGGGAGAGCAGGTCGCCGGGGACGGCGACGTCGTGGCAGCTGTGCAGGGCTTCCTTGGCCTCGCGCTGGGCCTCCACGGCCATCCGGCACTGCGCGCAGCCGGCCAGGTGCCGTGCGGCGCGGCCGGCCGGGCCGCTGGGCAGCTCGCCGTCGACGAGCGCGGCGATGGCCTCCTGCGCCAGGTGGCTCTCGGGCAGGTTCATCCCGCGCTCCCCTCCGCGGTGACCGGCCGGCGCGGGGCCAGGTGGGCGAGGGCCTGCCGCAGCTGGACCCGGCCCCGGTGGATGCGGCTGCGCACCGTGCCGAGCTTGATCCCCAGGGTGGCCGCGATCTCCTCGTAGGTCAGCCCCTCGATGTCGCAGAGGACCACCGCCACGCGGAACTCCGGCGAGAGGGCGTCGAGGGCCGCCTGCACCTGCGGGTCCAGGTGGGTGTCGGCGTAGACCTGCTCGGGGCTGGGCGCGGTGCCGGGCAGCCGCTCGGTGTCCTCGGGCAGCGCGTCGAACCGGATCCGCTGCCGGCGCCGGACCATGTCCAGGAACAGGTTGGTCGTG
>NZ_FOSW01000028.1 GCF_900114385.1 Geodermatophilus ruber | reverse complement strand
CAGGAGACGGCGAAGGCGACCGAGGACATCGCCCGGCGGGTGCAGGCGATCCAGGGTGACACGACCGCGGCGGTGGCCGCGATCGGGGAGATCTCGCAGATCGTCGCGCAGATCTCCGATCGGCAGACCACCATCGCCTCCGCGGTGGAGGAGCAGACGGCGACGACCAACGAGATGGCCCGATCGGTGCAGGAGGCCGCCACCGGCACGACGGAGATCGCCGGCAACATCACCGGCGTCTCGTCGGCGGCGGAGTCGACCACCCAGGCGCTGACCCAGACCCGGACCGCAGTCGATGAGCTGTCCCGCATGGCCACCGACCTGCGCTCCACCGTCGGCAGGTTCAGCTTCTGACGCACTGATCCTGCCGTCTCAGGGGTGGTGACCGGTTCGCCGGTCGCGACCCCCGTGGCATTGCAGGACAGACATTCCGGGGGACAAGTCGACAATGGCGGAACGGTCGCCGACCTATTTTCCCGCCGCGTTAGACACGCAGCCCAGACACCCCTTCATGAAACTAAATCGCCCTAGTTTGCGCAGTGCAACGCCTGTGACTCCTGAGCCCTCTCTCGCGTCAGACATCGGTGGCCGCCGGCCTCCGCCGGCGTGGCCCGCTCCACCTCCGCACCCGCCCATACAGGAAGAAAAGGAATCACCGGTCATGACCGAGAAAACCACCAGCACTGGCAGGCGCCGCATCGGCGTCCGCGGCCAGATCCTGGCCGTCGGTGCCGCCGGCATGGCCGCCGCCATCGCGGTGGGCACCTTCGCCATCAACGGACTCGGGAGCGCAGGCGAGAGCCTTGACGAGGTCTCGGCGCTCGAGAGTGCCGAGAGCTACGTGCAGACCATCGAGACCTACAACACCGACATCAGCGGCTGGCAGATCGCCTACGCGTGGGACGTCTACCAGGTCGGAGCAGCCCAGGCTGTCCAGCCGATCGAGGGCAGCAACCGCGCCGGTTATCTCGACGTCACGGAGCGGCTGCTCGGCGAGCTCGAGAAGGCGCCGGTCGAGCTGCTGACCGAGGGCGAGGCTGCCATCTACGACGAGATCCTCGTCAAGTGGGACGAGTTCTTCGCCATCGACGACCAGGTGGTCGCGCTGTTCGCCCAGAACACCCCTCAAGCCACGGAGACGGCCGAGGCGATGATCCTCAACGACTCCTTCGGCGTCTACTACGAGGTCATCGACCTCACGGCCGCGCTCCGGGAGTCCCTGGCGAACCGCGTCGACCTGGCGCACACGGCGGCGGAGGACCAGCAGGCGCAGACCACGCAGATCATGATCGGGATCATCGTCCTCGGGGCCCTTCTCGTCCTGGCGGCCGCCTTCATGGTGGCCCAGCGGATCACCCGCCCGCTCGGCGCCGTCATGGACGTGGCCACCGCCCTGGCGGCGGGTGACCTGACCAAGTCCAGCGGCGTCACCCAGGACGACGAGGTCGGTCGCACCGCCGCCGCCCTCGACGAGGCCGTCGGCCACCTGCGCGGAGTGCTGTCCTCCGTCGCGTCGTCCGCGGACGCGGTGGCGGCGAGCTCTGAGGAACTGTCGGCGTCCTCGGCGCAGATCTCGGCGTCGGCGGAGGAGACCTCGGCCCAGTCGGGTGTGGTCGCGAGCGCGGCGGAGGAGGTCTCGCGGAACGTGCAGACCGTTGCGGCCGGCGCGGAGCAGATGGGCGCGTCCATTCGGGAGATCGCCAGCAACGCGGCGGAGGCCAGCGAGGTCGCGGCGCGCGCGGTCACGGCCGCGGAGACGACGACGGCGACGGTGGCGAAGCTGGGGGAGTCCTCGGCGGAGATCGGCAACGTGGTGAAGGTGATCACCTCGATCGCGGA
>NZ_FOSW01000029.1 GCF_900114385.1 Geodermatophilus ruber | reverse complement strand
TGGATGGGTAGGGGAGCGTCGCGTGGCGAGGGAAGCGGCGGAGTGATCCAGCCGTGGACGCCACGCGAGTGAGAATGCAGGCATGAGTAGCGAGAGGGGAGTGAGAACCTCCCCCGCCGGAAGACCAAGGGTTCCTGGGCCAGGCTAATCCGCCCAGGGTGAGTCGGGACCTAAGGCGAGGCCGACAGGCGTAGTCGATGGACAACGGGTTGATATTCCCGTACCCGCGAAGGAACGCCCATGCCGAACCCAGCGATGCTAACCGCCCGAACACCGGCCGTGATCCTTTCGAGGTAGCGGCCGGGACTAGCGCGGGATCCGGACTGGTAGTAGGCAAGCGATGGGGTGACGCAGGAAGGTAGTCCCGCCGGTGAGTGGTAGTACCGGTGCAAGGGTGTGGCCCGCAGACCAGGCAAATCCGGTCTGCACACAGGGTGAGGCCCGACGCATAGCCGATTGAGGCGAATGGGATGATCCTATGCTGCCGAGAAAAGCCTCTAGCGAGTTCCCAGCGGCCCGTACCCCAAACCAACTCAGGTGGTCAGGTAGAGAATACCGAGGCGATCGAGCGAACTGTGGTTAAGGAACTCGGCAAAATGCCCCCGTAACTTCGGGAGAAGGGGGGCCGCTTTCCGTGAAGGCACTTGCTGCCGGCAGCGGAGGGCGGCCGCAGAGACCAGTGAGAAGCGACTGTTTACTAAAAACACAGGTCCGTGCGAAGTCGTAAGACGATGTATACGGACTGACGCCTGCCCGGTGCTGGAACGTTAAGGGGACGGGTTAGGCCCTTCGGGGCCGAAGCTCAGAACTCAAGCGCCAGTAAACGGCGGTGGTAACTATAACCATCCTAAGGTAGCGAAATTCCTTGTCGGGTAAGTTCCGACCTGCACGAATGGCGTAACGACTTCTCAGCTGTCTCAACCACAGGCTCGGCGAAATTGCACTACGAGTAAAGATGCTCGTTACGCGCGGCAGGACGGAAAGACCCCGGGACCTTTACTATAGCTTGATATTGGTGTTCGGTTCGGCTTGTGTAGGATAGGTGGGAGACTGTGAAGCGGGCACGCCAGTGTCCGTGGAGTCGCCGTTGAAATACCACTCTGGTCGAATTGGATGTCTAACCTCGGTCCGTGATCCGGATCAGGGACAGTGTCAGGTGGGTAGTTTAACTGGGGCGGTTGCCTCCCAAAATGTAACGGAGGCGCCCAAAGGTTCCCTCAGCCTGGTTGGCAACCAGGTGTCGAGTGCAAGTGCACAAGGGAGCTTGACTGTGAGACCGACGGGTCGAGCAGGAGCGAAAGCTGGGACTAGTGACCCGGCACCGGCAGGTGGAAGCGGTGTCGCTCAACGGATAAAAGGTACCCCGGGGATAACAGGCTGATCTTCCCCAAGAGTCCATATCGACGGGATGGTTTGGCACCTCGATGTCGGCTCGTCGCATCCTGGGGCTGGAGTAGGTCCCAAGGGTTGGGCTGTTCGCCCATTAAAGCGGTACGCGAGCTGGGTTTAGAACGTCGTGAGACAGTTCGGTCCCTATCCGCCGTGCGCGTAAGAGACTTGAGAAGAGCTGTCCCTAGTACGAGAGGACCGGGACGGACGAACCTCTGGTGTGCCAGTTGTACCGCCAGGTGCACGGCTGGTTGGCTACGTTCGGCAGGGATAACCGCTGAAAGCATCTAAGCGGGAAGCTCGCTTCAAGATGAGGTCTCTCACCGGGTCAACCGGGTAAGGCCCCCGCCCAGACCAGCGGGTTGATAGGCCGGAGGTGGAAGCGCCGCGAGGCGTGGAGCTGACCGGTACTAATAGGCCGAGGACTTGACCACACGCCCTACAGGC
>NZ_FOSW01000033.1 GCF_900114385.1 Geodermatophilus ruber | reverse complement strand
GGCGTCGGGCAGCCCGAGCGCGGCGTCGAACGGCTGCACGGTCACCACGTCGGCGCCGCCCACGCCGGCGGCGAAGCAGGCGATCGTCGTCCGCAGCATGTTCACCCACGGGTCGCGCCGGGTGGTCATCACCGACGAGGTGACCGCGTGCTGCCGCTGGGCGCGGACGTCGGGCGAGGCGCCGCTGAGCTCGGCGACCCGGTCCCACAGCCGGCGTGCGGCGCGCAGGCCGGCGATCGTCGTGAACTGGTCGGCGCCGGCCGCGTAGCGGAACTCCAGCTGGCCGAACGCCTCGTCGACGGAGAGCCCGCCGTCGGTCAGCGCCCGCAGGTAGGCCACCCCGGCGGCCAGCGCGCAGCCGAGCTCCTCGACCACCGAGGCCCCGGCGTCGTGGAAGACGGTGCCGTCGACGACGACGGTGCGCAGGCCCGGGTGCGCGGCGGCGCGGCGGGCGACGTCGGCGAGCCCGGTGAGGTCGTGCGGCTGCCCCGAGGACGCGTGCACGCCGAGGGGGTCCAGGCCCAGCGAGCTGCCGGCGGCGAGGTCGTCCCGCCCCTCCACCAGGGAGAGGAACGCCTCGGCGGCGGGCAGCCCACCGGAGAGGCTCACCGGCGCCAGGTCGAGGTAGACGTCGGCCAGCACCTCACCGAGGGCGTCGACCGGGATCGCCTCGTCACCCAGCACCAGCCACAGCGAGGTGACGCCGTTCTCCAGGTCGGCGGCGATCGCCTCCTTGGTGACGGCGACGTCGGGGTGGGCGTGCCGCTGGCGGGCGTCCCAGCCACCGGGGACGCCGCCGTCGCCGTCGGCCCCGGCCCGCGCGCCGCGGACGAAGGGCGCCAGGCCGGGGACGCCGACCGCCGCGGGCAGGTCACCGGCGTCCTCGGCGGTGTAGAGCGGGGCGACCGTCACGCCGGTGGCCACGGGGACGCGCAGCGCGTCCTCGGCCGGGTCGGGCAGCTCCTCCCGCCCGGCCTTGCGCAGCACGGCGGACACCAGGTCCCGCCACTGCCCGCGGTCGGCCGCCGGGAACTCGGCGGCCAGCCGCAGGTCCTGGGGGACCTCGTGCTCGGCCGGCACCTCGGCGTCGCCCGGGTGGGCGGTGTGCTGTTCGGAGGGGCTCATCGTCGGGCTCCCGCGTCGTGGGGCATTCAGCGAAGTGTCTACCGCCGGCCGCTCGGCCTGTGGCGGCTGGGGTGCGGCGACCGCCCCGCCGGCGGCTGGCCGGCGTCGGCGGCGAGGGCGTGCAGGGCGGTGCGGGCCAGCAGCCGCACCCCCACACCGATGGCCCGCTCGTCCACGTCGAAGGTGCCGCGGTGCAGGTCCAGCGGGGCGCCGCCGCCGTGCGTGCCCAGCCGGGCCA
>NZ_FOSW01000032.1 GCF_900114385.1 Geodermatophilus ruber | reverse complement strand
GGGGAGGACGGCGGTCATGGCGGGTTCTCCGGTCGGTCAGCTCGGGGCGGGGCTCAGCGCGCGGTGCCGTTGCGCTGCGTGCCCTCGAAGACCAGTGACAGCTGGGTGTCCAGGCCCTGGAAGTTGTTGTTCGCCGAGGTCGGCAGCGAGATGGTGAAGACGAGCTGGTCCGCGCCGCCGGGGTTGAGGCTGGCCGGGGTCACCAGGGCCTCGTTGGTGCGGGCGACTCCACCCGGGGCCACGAGGTTCCGCGTGGTGCCGTTCGTGCAGGTGTAGGTCGGGGCGTTCGGTGCGCCGCCCTGCGTCCAGGTGCCGGAGCAGGCCTGCAGCGACAGCTGGAGGCCATTGGTCTTGTCGGTGGTCAGCACGTTCGACTTCGAGGGCGTGACGCTCAGGGTGACCGAGGACAACGCCGAGCCGCCGTCGTTCCGGAGGGTCACGAGGCGGCTCATCGTGTCGCCGGGGACGAAGCCGGTCGTGCTGGCCGGGATCGCGATCGGGCCCTGGGCCAGGTCGATGCTGACCGTGCCGGACTGCACCTGGGTGGAGACCGGGGCGGTCGAGTCGGTGAAGGTGCCGAAGGTGCCCAGGCCGGCGACCGCGGCGGCGGTGCCGATCACGCCGAGGGAACCGACGACCTTGCGGGCGGTGCTGGTGCGGGTCTTCTTGCTCATCTTCAGCGTCTCCTGCATCGGGGAGGGCCGGAACAGGGTGTTCCGGCGACACCGATGACTCTGGGGACCGAACCGCAGGTCACCCGCCCGCGAGCCGCAAGAATGACGCAAGAGAACCGCGGATCTCCGGCGAGGCCGGAGGATCAGGCGCCGGCCACCGCGTGCAGCTCGACGACCAGATCGTGGGCGAGGATGCCGCGCCGGGCGTCCTGGGTGATCGCCTGGCAGACCGCCGCCACGTCGGGGTGGCCGAGCTGGGCGCTGGTCCCGGCAAGGGCGGTCGAGGCTGCGGCGAGCGCCGGCGCGTTCCCCGTGCGGGCGCCGTCCGCGATCGCGGAGAGCCGGCCCGGCAGGGCGCTGGCGTAGAGCTCCTGCAGCCGGTCCATGAGGTCGGCGTCGACGTCCTCGTCGTGCAGGTCGCCGACCTCGCGGATCTCCTCGAGGATCCCGGCGGTGTCCGGTCCGCCGGCCCGGCCGCGCAGGAAGTCCAGCAGCAGGCCGGCGTCGACCGGTTTCGGCAGGCACGCCAGTGCGCCGGCGGCTGCGACTGCGGCCCGGTCCTCCGTGGTGGCCTCGCCGGCGACCGTGAGGAGGTGGGCCCGGCAGCCCACGAGCCGGAGGCGGCGGAGCAGGGCGGCACCCTCGGCCGCACCGGCGGCGAGATCGGCCACCACGAGGTCGAACTCGTGGCGGCGCGCCAGCCCGAGGGCGTCCCGGGTGCCGGTGGCCTCCCGGACGTCCCAGCCGAACAGGCGGAGCAGGTCCGCGATCCGGCTGCAGCCGGCGGCGTCGACCACCAGGGCGCTCAGCACGGCCGTGCCGCCCCCGGGTCGGCCGGGGTCTCCTCGTTCTCCGGGTCCTTGGTGGGGCGCCAGATGGTGAGCAGGAGCCAGCCGGCGAGCAGGGTGGGGGCGCCGTAGACGAGTGCCTGGCTGAGCCAGGGGG